>CAVZMF010000001.1:0-849312 GCA_963776375.1 uncultured Actinomycetes bacterium
CACGCCTGACGACCTTCTCGTTCCGGCGGATCGCGAGCAGCCAGTGATCGACGCGCTCGTCAGGGTCCACGGTAGCCCAGGCCCATCTCGTCGAGGCTGCCGCGGATCCTCAGTCGAGTCTCGGCTGGAACGCCCTTGCTCGTTCGCACGGAGGTCGGGAGCGGACCGACTGCCAGCTCGCCCTCTTCGCTGGCGCTCGAGACGGCCGTTGACTGACAGCCGACGTCGGCTTCCCTGACGTCTTGGGCGTGCTCTTCACTCGTTTGGTCACACGCTCTATCTCGCGCTCAAGAACTCTGCGCTGGATCCTCTGTCGCGGGCCGGTGAGTCGCGCACGCTCGGCCGCCCGATCTGCTTCAGTCGTCGGAGAGCCTGAACCCGGGCGGGACCAAGCTTCCCCGGGGGAACGCCTTCAGCTCATCGAAGACGGCATTGAGATCCGGCCTCAGCTTTTCCGCGTAGCGGATACCTGTCTTGGTCTTCCAAGGTTTCGTCTTGGCTGGCCCGCGTCCCGGCATGCCCTCGTAGACGGACACCGAGCCATGGCGCTTCACACGGTCCTCGCGCCCAACCCTGTCCCAGTCCAGACGACGAGTCATGGTGGCTGATCGTACTCCCGGACGGGGCTGAACGGCGGCCTCGTGCACGGTCCCGAGCTTCAGCCAGACGCGAAACGCTTGTCCTTACGATGCGCTCCTACGGTTTCCCAGATTGGGCCGATCCGTGCTCACTGGCAGTCGGGCTCGGAGCACCTCGACGATGTTGGCGGCGAACTTCACGCTGCAGCGCGGGCTATACGGCCGAGAGGTCGAGTTCGGCTGGCAAATGCGCGCGGCGGCGCATTTCGAGCCCTTCGGGGACCGACAG
The DNA here is from genome assembly GCA_963776375.1 of uncultured Actinomycetes bacterium. Lineage (GTDB taxonomy): Bacteria > Actinomycetota > Thermoleophilia > Gaiellales > Gaiellaceae > PALSA-612. The sequence continues at coordinate 868 of CAVZMF010000001.1, forward strand.
TCTGAACCGCGCGCCAGGCAAGGGATGAACAGTGCCTCGAGCGCAAAGCATCAAACGGCCGCTCCCCGTTCCCTCGCCGGCTCCGCTTCACACAGGACGTTCCAGCTAATGAGTCTGATGAAGCCAGCGTCGTGTACACCCGCTAGGGGATCGAGTGGACCTCGTCGATCAATTGGGAGAGCAGCTGATTTGTGAGCTGGCACGCGGCGTCGATCTCCTGAAGGGTGATGTTGCTCATAGCCGTGATCTGCTCGAGTCGCGCGACTGTCTCCTGGAGGACCTGCATCGCATCGAGTATGGACTGGGTCGCCAGCTCTGTTCCCCGCCAGGTCCTGTTCGGGCGACTCACCGTTTATCCCAGTGTCAGTGTGAGACCGCCGTGCGGGCTCGCTCGACAGCGTTTGGTGCCTTCGTGGCTGGTGTCCGTTCTGCGGCCCGCGCGGCGATTCGTGGGACCGGCCGGCGTGGCTTGAGAGGAGCGTGCTGTCGCCCCAACTGGGATGTGCCCGCCGACCGATCCCGGACGAGCCCCTCCGAGTCTGAAGGAGAGACAGCCGTATGGTGACTATCGGGATCGACGCGCACAAGCGCAGCCACACCGTCGTCGCGGTCGACGAGCAGGGGCGTCAACTCGCGCAGCGCACCTGCGGGACGACGTCGAGCGACCACCTCGAGCTTGTCGCCTGGGCCGCTAACTTCGTCGAGCGACGCTGGGCGGTCGAGGACTGCCGACACCTCTCGCGCCGGCTGGAACGGGACCTGCTCGCCGCCGGAGAACGATCGTCAGGGTGCCGCCGAAGCTGATGGCGAACGCCCGCGACGCCGCCCGCTCCTTCGGGAAGAGCGACCCGATCGACGCGCTCGCCGTCGCTCGCGCAGCCCTGCGCGAGCCTGATCTGCCGGTGGCCAAGCTGGACGGGCCGACCGCGAGGTGCGACTGCTTGTCGACCACCGCGAGGACCTGGTGGGCGAGCGAACCCGCATGATCAGCCGGCTGCGCTGGCATCTCCATGAGCTCGAACCCGGCAACGAACCGGCCGCACGGACGCTCAACCATCTCCGCAACCTCGACCTGCTCGCGGAGCGGCTCGCCGGCGTCGAGGGCACCGTCGCCCGGATCGCACGCGACCTGGTCGACGCGCTGCCGCGCGCTGACGATCGAGATCAACCGACTCGAGCGCGAGATCAGCGCAGCTCGATCGAACAGCTCGCGCCTGCGCTGCTCGCGATCTGCGGCTGCGGAGCGCTCACCGCCGCGAAGATCCTCGGCGAGACCGCCGGCATCAAACGCTTCAAGAGCCCCTACGCCTACGCACGGCACAACGGCACCGCGCCGCTGCCGGTCTGGTCGTCGAACCGGGCGCGCCACCGACTCAGCCGCACCGGCAACCGGCAACTGAACGCCGCGCTCCACCGCATCGCGCTCACCCAGGCCCGCTGGCCACCCCGGCGCACAGGCGCTGCTCGCCCGCCGACGCGCCAACGGCGACGGCGGCCTCGAAGCCCTCCGCGTCCTCAAACGCCGCCTCTCCGACGTCGTCTACCGCGCCCTACTCGAGCCGACCTCACGCCACCCTCGCCGACGCCGCTTGACAGAGGAGCAAGGGACAGTCTGGCGGTCGGCCGGACGCAGGCGATCACAGACGGTTGGCATCTCGAAGTCATTCTCTGGAACATGTGACGTTTCACGGGATTCGGGAAAGTGCCCGACGCGCTCGTTTTTGCGCCGTCCGGCACGTGAGCTCAACCTCCCCGTGGACCTTCTGATAACCGTACTACCGCTCCCACGCAGCCGGCAAGGGGCTATCCCGACCCAGGCGCGTCAAGGAACAGTCCTGAAAGCGTTCAGCGATCGCCATCGTCGCGCCTGATTCAGAACTCTTGGGACGGAGCCCAGGGCTCCCGCGACGAGGATCCCTAGAGCCCAAGTACGAGCATGAGTGCGTCGTCGACAGCGCGAAGTTCGCCTGCTTCCAAGCGGCCGGCTGATCGGCCGAGACGCTGCGGGTCGACGACTGTCGTCTGCTCGACTAGCACTCGAGTCTCGCCCTCCTTGAGAGCTACGGCAGGGCGAAAACTCGTTGGCCGTGCACTGGTGGATGTTGGTGCAACCAGCACCGTGCTGAGATCGAGAAACTCGTCTGCTTGGACAATGACCGCGTAGCGCGCTCCGCGTTGCTCATGCCCTCGGGCTCCACGCGGAGCTGGAAGACGGAAGACCTCGCCGCGCACCACGTCAGGAGAGAAGACGAAGGCGCGAGGTCTGCCATCTGTTCTCGGATAATGCGCATCTCCTCGAAGTCTTCCTCGTCGTTCGCGACCCGGCGGACCTCTTCGCGAATTGCCGAGCGGGCTCGGCGGCGGGCAGCAGCCTCGCGCAAGGCTGTTCGCACGGCCTCGGAGTCAGTCAACCCGTCGCCACGGACAATCTCGAGCGCAGCCGCTGAAACAGAGTCGAGACGAACATGGATTGAACGGCTCATGTGCTCTTACCGTAGCACAAATGATGCTACACCTCCGGCAGCATTCGGCCTTGGCACCACACCACGGCAAGGACTTTCCCGCCCAGGCGGCAAGGGATTGACCATCCCCAAGAGCACGTTCACAGCGCAGCGAGCTCGTTCGAGAGTACGACGCGAGTACAGGCTGGGCTCCAAAGGTCGCAGTTTGTAGCACTTTGTTGCGAACGGTAGATGCGGCCTTTGCAGGCAGTTTCAGCTAGTTGCTGATCAAAACCATTCGATTTGCAGGCCTTTTAATCCCAAGGTCGCTGGTTCGAGTCCAGCCCGGCCCATCGCGAAAGGCCTGCTCATGAGTAGTTTTCGAGACAGCGCGACCTTGTGAAGAGTCCCTGAGGGTACGCCTCGTCGAGCATCTCTCGTCGCCGACCCGAGAGCACGACGATGAAGCCTGCGCGAGCGAGGGCGACCGCCGAGGCGCGGCCAATGCCGCTGCCCGCGCCTGTGACGACCGCGATCCCGATCACGCTGCCGTGCCGGTCGTGAGCTCGTCCTCGACGTGAACCCGGACGATGTCGTCGAAGCTCGGCTCGGCGCGAAAGCCGAGCGCGTGCGCCAGCCGCGTGTCGAAGGGGCCCGGCCAGCCGGCAACGATGCGCATGATCGTCTCGACCAGCCGGCGACGGATCAGCCGAACGGCCGCGTCGCCGCCGACCCGACGCAACGCCTCGATCTGCTCGGCGACCTTCGCGGACACGCCGGGCATGGTGAGGCTGCGTCGGTCGCCGAGGTGATCCGTCTCGATCCCGGCGGCGTGGACCTGGAAGTCGACCGCGGCGCGCGGGGAGGCGAACCAGTGGCGAACCGACCGTCCAGCACGGGCGGCCCGAACACGGCGTTCGACGACGTGAACACCAATCTCGGCCGATAGCCCGGGCCCGAGGCCAGGATCGCCTCCCGGAGGTGCCGCGTTCCGTCCAGGTTGACGCGATAGCCCCGGTCGAAGTCCGCCTCCGCCGCTCCCGACACGACTGCCGCGAGATGGAAGATCACGTCGGGCCGGCCCGCCACGAGGTCGCCTGCAGCCGCGCCGGAGGCCAGGTCGGCGACGACCGCCCGCGTATGAAAGGGAGCGCGTTCGGGCGGCCCGGGCGCGACGACGTCCGCGAGCGTCAGCTCCTCGATCGGGGCGTCCGCGAGCGACCCGTCCCGCACCAGCCGCTGCGTGAGCTTCCGGCCGAGCATCCCGGCCGCGCCGAGGATCAGGATCCGCAGCGCTCGGACGGTACTGAAGCCGATGGAGAGCGGCCGTGAGTCTAGACTGCCGAGTCGATGGGCAACTCTCTCCATCGCATCGGGCTGATCGTGCCGAGCTCGAACACGACGATGGAGACCGAGCTGCCGGAGCTGTTCCGACGGCGCGAGGCGGCCACCGGCGAGCGGTTCACGTGGCACTCGGCGCGAGTCTCGATGGCACGGGTGACGCGAGAGGAGCTGGAGCGCATGGTCGAGACGTCCGACCTGGCCGCAGTCTCGCTCGCCGACTCGCCCGTTGACGTGATCGCGTACGCGTGCCTGGTGGCGGTCATGTGTCGCGGAGCCGGAGCCGCCGCGGAGGTCGAGGGACGGCTCGGGTCCGCTCTCTCGCGTGCGCCGCGGCAACCACCGGTCGTCTCGAGCGCCGGTGCGCTCATCGACGCGATCCGCAGCCTGGGGGCCGGGCGCGTCGCGCTGATCACGCCCTACATGCGACCCCTGGCCGAGCAGGTGGCCGACGCCGTCCGCGGCGAGGGGATCGAGGTGACCGGCGTGGTTGCCCTCGAAGTCAACGACAACGTCGCCGTCGGCCGGCTCGACCCGCAGGAGCTGCCCGCGATCGCCCGTCGGATCGACGTCGGAACCATCGACGCCCTCGTGCTCTCGGCCTGCGTGCAGATGCCGAGTCTGCCGGTCATCCAGCAGGTCGAGGACGAGCTCGGAGTGCCTGTGCTGACCGCCGCAACCTCGACCGCGCGGTCGATCCTCCTGGCGCTGGGCCTCGATCCGTTCGTCCCCGGCGCCGGAGCGGCCCTCGCCGGCCGCGAGGCACTGACCGCGTCCGCATCGCGGGCCTAGAAGAGCGGAACGAGTGAGGCGTTGAGCGGGGCCGAAGCCGTCGTCCCCGACGGAGAGCAGCCGAAGGCGGACGCGGGCGTGGCCGGCCCAGCATCGGTGTCGCGCGCGGCGTGGCGGCTGCTCGGGGCGGCGCTGGTCGCGCAAGTCGGGATCTCCGTCGTCGAGCAGGGAATTCCGGCGCTGACCGGCTTCATCAAGTCCGACCTCGAGCGGCTGGTCGACGCGGGGTCCGACTCGGTGGATCTCTTCCCGCTGCCTGCGGAACGGTCCGAGGCGATCATCGAGACCGCGGCAAAGGAACTGCTGCCGCGGATCCGACGCCGGTGAAGCGCCGCTACGACGTGATCGTGTGCGGCGCCGGGTCGAGCGGAGGCGTGGTGGCGCCCCGGCTGTCCGATGATCCGGCGCTGACGGTCCTACTCCTCGAGGCCGGCCCCGACTTTCCCGACGAGGCACAGAGCCAGCCCGCGTTCTATGTGCTCGGCAACCTCCTCGGCGGCGGGTTCGCGGGCGTTGGCGCGGCGATCCCCGAGCTCGACTGGGGCTACTGGAGCGAGCCTCTCCCGGGCGGACGCCGCATCCACCTGAGACGGGGCCGCTTGGTGGGCGGAACCTCCATGATCAACGCGGGGATCTTCGTGCGCGGCAAGCCCGGCGACTTCGCCGAGTGGGTCGACCTCGGCGCAACGGGATGGAGCTGGGACGACGTCCGACCGTACTACGAACGGGTCGAGGCAGAGATCACCATCCGGACGTACCCGCGCGAGCAGTGGCAGCCCTTCTCGCGCGCCTTCGAGGAGGCTCACGTCGAGCTCGGCTACCGCCTCGTGGACGATGCGAACGCGCCCGACGCCTGGGACGGCGTGGTCGGGCCGTGGCCGCAGAACCGGCGGAACGAGATCAAGCTCGGCACGCTCCCCTCCTACGTTCGCAGGGCGCGCGGAAGACCGAACTTCGACGTCCGCGGCGACGCGCTCGTCGACCGAGTGGTCGTGCGGGACGGTCGCGCCACCGGTGTGCTGCTGGCGTCCGGCGAGGAGATCGAGGCCGACGAGATCGTCGTCTGCGGCGGCGCGTACGGGAGTCCCTCGATTCTCCTGCGATCCGGGATCGGTCCTGCACCGGACCTTCAGCGGGTCGGCATCGTTCCGATTGCCGATCTCCCGGTCGGCTCCGGGCTCCGCGATCATCCGCAGTGCCTGTTCCTCCTGCAAGCGCCGCCGCAGCTCGCAACGCTCGTCGGCCCGTCCTTCACCGTCGTCGCGCGAGGAGACGGCTGGTTCTCGTTCCCGGTCGCCCTTGACGAGGAAGACGGCGTCGTCGCGGTGGCCATGGCGCTGAACCGGCAGGAGCCGAACGGATGGGTCCGGTTGACCTCCCCGGACCCGGCTGTGCCGCCCGCGATCCACACGGCCTTCGGCGACGTCATCGGGTCGGGCGCCTTCGACGGCCCGTTCGACGTCTTTCGCCGTCTGGCCGGGACGTCCGCGTTCGCCGGCCGGAGCCTCGGCGGGCTGGACGCGGACGCCGGCCTCGAACAGATCCTCCCCGAACGCCTCGGACATGCCTTCCATCCCTCGTCGACGTGTGCGATCGGCCGCGTTGTCGATCCTCAGCTGCGCGTCTACGGGATCGACGGGTTGCGGGTCGCCGATGCGAGCGTGTTTCCCGAGAACATCTCGAACAACCTCAATTTCACGTGCTACATGGTCGGCGAGCGCGCCGCGGCGCTCGTCGCCGGAGGCTAGGCTGATGCCACCGGCCACCGGAATGACGTGGCCCTCGAGGCTCGAGCCGGCGCCGAACGGCGTAACAGGCACGCGGCGCTCGTCGGCGACGCGGAGCACACACGCCGCGGGCGGAGGGCGGCAATGCATCACGAAGCGCCGCGGCGAGAGTCTCACGGTCCACGAGATGAACCCCAGGCGCTGAGGCGACTCCTGGGCCGGCTTGACTTCCCGACGAGGCCGCGCTGGGATTCGGAGATGGAGCCCACTGCTCGGACGAACGCGTTCCGGCAACTCGTTCCGGAGGACGCGCGGCTCGAGCTCGTCGCGGACGGGTTCGACTTCACTGAGGGCCCCGTCTGGCATCCGGACGGCTACCTGCTCTTCAGCGACGTCCCTGGGAACGCCATCCATTGCCTCGTCCCGGGCCGCGAGCCTGAACCGTGGGTCGGGCCGAGCGGCCACGCGAACGGGCTCGCCCTCGACCTAGCCGGGCGGGTACTCGGCTGCCAGCACGTGCCGGCGGCCGTCAGCATCTTCACTGCGGGCCGTCCGCCGGAGCCGCTCGCGACCCACCACGAGGGCAAGGAGCTGAACAGCCCGAACGACCTCTGCATCCGCTCGGACGGGGCCGTCTACTTCACGGATCCACACCCCTCCGGCCGCACTGCCCGCTGGGGGAAGGACCGACCGGCGGAGCTCGACTTCAACGGCGTCTACCTGCTACCCGCCGGTAGTGACGCCCCGGTCCTGCTCGCGCAGTTCGAGTTCCCGAACGGCATCTGTCTGTCGCCGGACGAGCGCATCCTCTACGCGAACGACACGAAGCGGATGCAGGTCAGGGCGTTCGACGTCCACCCGGACGGAACCGCAACCGGCGAGCGCGTCTTCCTCGTCGAAGAGGGTGAGATGGATTTCGATGCAGGCGGCGCCCCGATCCTCGCCGACGACACCGGCTTCCCGGACGGGATGAAATGCGACGAGCGCGGCAACCTCTACTGCACGGGGCCGGGCGGCGTCTGGGTCGTGACTCCGTCAGGCGAACACCTCGGGACCATCCGGACGCCGGTCTTCGCGTCGAACCTCGCCTTCGGCGGTCCGGAAGGCCGGACGCTCTACATCACCGTGGGCGGTGGCCGCCCGGGCTCCGTCTACCGGATCGAACTCGCCGTGCGGGGCGCGGTCCGGACGGAACCGGTGACGCAGACGTCCCGGCAGGCTCTTGTCGACGAACTGCTGCTGCAGCTCCGGGCGAGCCGGGTCACGTTACGGATCGACGACGTCCCGGGCGAGGTCTTCCCCGTGAAGGCCGAGTCGCTGGCTCCTGGCGTCAACTCGATCGCGGGCGACCGGACGATCCCGATCCGGGAGTCGGAGACCTTTCAGTGGGTCGAGCGCGAGCGCCGCGTGCTGGTCCAGGACGAGATCGTCTCCTCTCCGATCGCGCCGGCGCCAGCGCTCACCGGCCCGTATCGCGCCCGCTCGCAAATGCTGGCGCCCGTCTTCCGCGGCGAAGACCTCGTCGGGCTCGTTTCGGTCCACCAGGTCGACGAGCTGCGCAACTGGACGCCGGACGAGATCGCGCTCGTGGAGCGTGCCGTGGAACGGCTCGAGGCCGAGCTGAGCCGAGGCCACAGCCTCTAGCGCGCGCCGCTCACCGCCGGCGTCGTCTCGCAGGTGGCCGAGAGGTCGGGGTTGGCGCCGACGACGTCGGGTAGGAGCGTGCGCGCGAGGTAGTGTCCGCCGGTCTTCGATCCGACCCACCGTTCGTTTTCGACGAGCGGCGTGCCGCGGAGGATCGTGGTGACCACCTTGCCTTTGAGCTCCCAGCCTTCCCACGCGTTGTAGTCGCCGCCCATGTGATGCTCCGCTGCCCGCACGGTCCAGGTTCGGTTGGGGTCGATGACTGCGATGTCGGCGTCCGAGCCGGGCTGGAGAGCGCCCTTGCGTGGGTACAGGCCCATGATCTTGGCCGGGTTGGTCGAGATCAGCTCGACGAAGCGCTCGAGGCTGATCCGGCCCTCCTGCACGCCGCGGTGGAAGAGCACCGGCACGCGCATCTCCACGGCATTCTGCCCACCCTGCGGCGTGTCCACGCGCGTCCCCATGTGCGTGTACCTCGCCTCCGCGGTGAGGCCGTAGTGGTCGGAGCTGACCACTTGCAGCCGATCGTCGGCGACGGCCGCCCAGAGCGTGTCCTGGTCCTCCTGAAACTTGATCGTGGGGAAGTTGGAGACGAGCAGGCCGCGGTTCGCGTCGTCGAACAGCTTCTCGGCGGTGTAGGAGAGGTAGATGATCAACGTCTCCCCGTACATCGGCAAGCCTTTCGCGCGCGCTTCCGAGAGCGCGTGCACGCCGGCGCCGGCCGCCATGTGAAAGATGTACAGCGGCGAGCCCGTCCGCTCGGCGAGCAGTAGGGCGCGCCTGATCGCGAGCTCCTCGACCAGCGAGCCGCGTGTCTCGGAGATGTAGCCGCCGTGCGTCTTGCCCTCGCGGATGTACTTCTGCGTCAACCAGTTCGCCAGCGCGTCGTCCTCGGCATGAACGATCGACAGGCCGCCGTGCTTCGCCACTTCGGACATGACGCCGTAGCGGTGCCCGTCGTCCGACATCCATGCGTAGGTAGTCAGGGTCTTGATCGTCGGGATGCCGCCGCGAATGACGTCGCCGATCTCCTCCATCACCTCGAACGAGGTGTTGCCGGAGAGGAGAGCGTGCAGCCCGTAGTCGACGGCCATCGACCCGTCCGCCTCCTCGCGCTTGGCGGCGACCGCATCATGCAGTGAGACCTCGCCCTCCTGGAAGGCGAAGTCGATCAGCGTCGTCGTACCGCCCCAGGCCGCCGCCCAGGAATGCTCCTGCCCCTCCGATCTCGTCTCCTTCCAGCCGAGGTTCCAGTGACAGTGCGGATCGACCCCTCCCGGGATCACCAGACAGCCGTCGGCCTCGATGAGCCTTGCCGCGTCGTCTCCAAACGAGCCGTGTGGCTCGAGAGCGGCGATCTGCTCCCCATTGACGGCGATGTCGAGCTTCTCCGTTCCCGTCGGGGTGACGACTGTCCCGCCATGGACGATCAAGTCGTACGTCATGGTTCCTCCTTCGAGACCGTACGAGGGGCGACCTTGCCCGCCTGGACTGTGGGTGGGGACGGCACTACCCTACCCCGGGTGCCGACCGTCCAGCGCGTGCCGTCGCTCGCTTCCGAGTTCGACGCACTCGTCAGCTGTCGGCCGGACCTGATCGCCGACCCCTATCCGCTCTACCGGCGTCTGCGTGAGGAGGCGCCCGTCTACCGGCACGCCGACCAAGTCGTGGTCAGCAGCTTCGATGTCGTGAGCCGGGTGCTGGTCGATTCGTCGACCTTCCTGAGCGGCCACGCTGGCCTGCGGGGCAGCCGCGTACGCGCCAATCTCGCCGCGGCGCCGCAGGAGCGGCGCGAGAGGATGGTCGAGATCCTCATGTTTCGCGGCGGCGGCCTGAACCACCTCAACGGGCAGCAGCACGAGCGGCTCCGCGCCCTCGCGCACAAGGCGTTCACGCCTCGGCGGATCCGAGCGATGGAGGACCGCATCCAGCAGATCGCCGACGACCTGCTCGACAGCGTGGCGCCGAGAGGGGAGATGGAGGTGATCTCGGATTTCGCCTTCCAGCTGCCGCTGATCGTCATCTGCGACATGCTCGACATTCCCCGCGACGACCGCTATCGCATCCGCACCTGGGTCAACGGCATCGCCGCCTTCCAGGACGGCTCGAACCAAGCGGTCGTGGACCACACCCACGCAAGCATGTTCGCCCTCCGCGACCATCTGCAAAAGGTCTTCGAGCGACGCCGCGGCGGTCCGACCACCGATCTGCTCGGAGCGTTGCTCGATGCCGAGGGCGAGGACGGAGATCGGTTTACCGACGACGAGCTGCTGCCGGTGGTCGCCCACTTCGTGTTCGCAGGTCACGAGACGACCACGAACCTGATCGGCAACGCGCTCCGTGCGCTGCTGACCGATTACCACGACCAGTGGCAGCTCCTCCGGACCGAGCCCACGCTCGTCCCGAACGCGGTCGAGGAACTGCTCCGCTACGACACCTCCGTGCAGCTCACAAACCGAACGGCGGCCGAAGAGTGCGAGATCGCCGGTGTGCCCGTGCGGCAGTGGGAAACCGTCACCTTGATGCTGGGTGCGGCCAACCGTGATCCGAACCAGTTCGACAACCCCGACTGCGTCGACGTGACCCGCCCGGAAGCCAGGCATCTCGGCTTCGGGCTCGGCCCGCACTTCTGCCTCGGCGCCGCGCTGACGCGGCTCGAGACGACGGTCGCGCTGCGCACCCTGGTAGGCCGCTTCCCCGACATGGAGCTCGCGGTCCCGACCGTCACCTACCGGGCCGACCATCGGCTCCGTGGTGTCGAATCACTGCCCGTCCTGCTCGGTCGCACAAACGCATGAAGATCGTCGTCACAGTCGATCCTCGCAGGTGCGTCGCCAACCAGACCTGCTTGCGCACCGCACCGGGTCTGTTCATGCTCCTGCCCGAGGGACACTCGCAGCCGACACGATCCGACTTCACCCAAACCGACCTTCCAAGCCTGGAAGAAGCCGAGGACAGCTGCCCGACGGGCGCGATCCGGCTCGAGATCACAGACGGCTAGCTCGGCTAGCAGCTACCTGAGACTCCAAACGTGACCGGAGACCGGATCGAGCCAATCGTCGTGGCCGGCGCGGGTGCGCTCGGATCCGTCTACGGCGGGATGCTCGCCGTGGCCGGCCACGACGTCGTTCTGCTTGCATACGGCGAGCACGAGACGGCGCTCGGTCGAGGCAAGCTGGAGATCAGGCTTCCCGACGGCACGTGTCGGGTCTCGGTGCGCGTCTCCGAGCGTGCCGCCGGCGGCACCGTGATCCTCACGTCGCGACTCTTCGACAGCGACGCGGTGCTCGACCGCGTCGAGGGCAGGCCCGCGCTCGCGATCTCCCTCCAGAACGGTCTCGGAAAGAACGACGCGCTCATCCGCCGTTTCGGGGCCGAACGGGTCGCGCCGGCCGTCTCGACTCTCGCTGCCGAACTGATTTCTGCCGGCGTCGTCGAGAGCGTTGACCTGGGGAGGACCCTGGTGGAGGCGAGCGGGCCGGAAGCACCGGTGCTCGTGAAAGCGCTCCACGACGCCGGCGTTCCTTCGCAAGTCGTCGACGACGGACGCTCGGCGGAGTGGTCGAAGCTCGCCCAGGTCACGGCCGCGATGGGACTGCAGGCGGTCACGCGGCGCTTCCTGCACGAGCTGCTGCTCGCCGAGGACGGCGCCGCGTTGTTCGCGCGGATGTGCCGGGAAGTCGCCGCGCTTGCCGCGGCCGTGGGAGCTTCTCTCGGAGACTGGCCGGGTATGCCGCCCGTGCGAACGATCGCCGAGAGTGCGCCCGACGAGGCGATCGGCCTTCTTCGCTCCCTGGGTGAGCGAATGCTCGCCCAGGGGATGACAACCAGACAGACGTCCCTTCTGAGGGCGGCAGAGGCAGGACGACGAACGGAACTCGACGGGATCCACGGCGAACTGATCAGGCGCGGCATTGCTGAAGGCGTCACCCTGCCGACCGTCGAGGCCGTCTTCCGCCTCGCTCGCCTTCAGGGCGTCCGAGACTGAGACGAGCGTCGGTCGCCGAGGCGCTTCTCCAGGCCGTCGATCAGACGCGAAAGGTCGCCGGCAGCCAGCCGCCAGCGCTGCGGCCGCGCTCCAGCGATGATCCAGTCGTGTTTGTCGAGATCCGCGTCCTCGCCTCTGCCGTGGCCTCCTTCGCGAGCACAAGTGACGTGATCAGCTCGTTGGTCGGAACGGCGATCCCCGCCGGCCCGCTCGCGCGCGTAGTCGCGCGGAGCGTCCGAACGTGCCGCCGTCTTGGCCCGAACTGACGTCCGCCTACGGAGCTGTCTGATCTTCCCCGCCTTCGGGGAAAGCGTCATGCGATCGGCGGAGGGTTTCCGTCCAGGCTCCCGGCGAGCTGCGGATCCCACTCGCAGACGGCGCACGCGTGCCGCACGACCGAGCGGGCGAAGCCCAGTGCCTTGGCGTGCGGGTCCGGCGCGGCGACGACGTCGTCCCAGTCGAGGATGAACTCGCCGAGTGTCGTGTCCCAGCGACCCGGCGCCACGTCGGCGTCCGCGAGCCCTTCGGGCGCGGGATAGGCGAAACCGAAAAACGCGGCCCGCGCATACTTGGCGTCACCGGGCCACCAGCCGACCTCGATCTGCTGCGCGTTTCCCGCGTTCCGCCAGATGAAGCCCTGTGACGAAGGCTCGGCCGGCCGCCCCGAGAAGAGGCTGACAGCAAGGTCGAACGTTCCCCACCAGGCGTTGACCGGGGTCGAGCGCCCGCGGTAGGGGGCCCGGAGCTCCGAGAGAACGAGCGCGGCTTTCGTCGCGGCCTGGAAGTATGCCTCGACCGCGGACGGGTCATAGGTGGCGTGCTCCCTGTCCTCGTCGAGAGGCGTCTGCCAAGGGGTCTCCTGCGGCTTCGGGTTGATCTCAACGTCGCCCGCAAGACTGTGCACCGCGTCCAGCACGTCCCGCGTCACCTCCGCGACCGAGCGGTCGGGGATCAGAGGGATCCGCCGCTGGGGCCCGTCGCTATGCTCGACCAGTGCCTCGTGCGCGCGCAGATCGAGCGCGACGCCGAAGACGCCCGAGCCGTCCGGGGCCGGCAGTGGCGCAGTCTCCCAGCCACGCGCGGTCAGGCGCAGCGCGGCGTGCTGAAGCTGTGGTTCCGGCGGGGCGAGGCTGACCGCGAGCTTTCCGAGCAGCTGCGCATGAGCACGCAGCGTGTCGCAGGTCGCGCTCCACGCCTGGTAAGACGCCGCGGGCCATGTCGAGCTCATTCCGGCAGCACCGTACTCCTGTCGTTCCCCTGGATCATGACGGCTACGCCACGGTCACGGGCCACGGCACCCTGCCGGCGAGGAGCCAGAAAGCGGTCAGCGGCGATTGCCCCGCCCCCACCGGCCATCACGGGCCCCTCACGCGTACGCGGGCGTGCATGGGAGAAGTGCGTGTGCGTGCTCCGGCCCCGCGCTGCTTCCCCTTCCCGCCGGCACCTCCGCGAGCAAAGTGGACCTGTCCATTCGGATGCCGAGCGGAGGGTTGTGATGCGGTTGCGCAGAGGAACGAGGACCGCTCTGAAGCCGGCCTCCGCGGACTTAGAACGTCCCGAACTTGTTGTAGGCCTCGAGGGGAGACATGCCGTCACGGACAGCGATACGGATGTCGCTTTCGGTGTGGGCTTTCTCCTCGGCCTCCGCCACGACTGACTCGGCGAGCGCTGCCGGGATGACGACGATGCCGTCCTGATCCGCCACAACCCAGTCGCCTCGAATCACGCCGACGCCTCCGATCTCGAGCCCGACAGTTGCCGTGGCCGACGATCGTCCAACGGCCGGTCGAATCCTGCGGCGTCGTGTGCCGGCAGAAGACGGGGAAGCTTCCGCGCAGGATGAACTCGACGTCCCGGCAACCGCCGTCGATGACGGCGCCGGCCACGGCACGGGCCTCGAGGGCAGTCACCGAGAGCTCGCCGAGGTGCGCCGTGATGCGGTCGCCCGTCTCGTAGACCACGACGTGCCGGGGAGGGACAGAACCAAGCATCTCGAGCACTCTCCGCAGCGAGCTCTCGTAGTCCGAGCCGGGTGCCGGCCGTCCCTTGACCGGATAGGCAGGGCCGGCGACGCGCATGCCCTCCCGCAGCGGCACGAGCTCGGGCGGAAGGGTCTGCGCCGTCAGGCCGCGCCGGTCGAGGACGTCCGCGATGGCCGCGGTGTAGATCGCGCGGCAGCGTTCGGCCAGATCGGGCACGGGCATCGGCCTAGTCGGCAAGCGGCGCCTCGAGCGCTTCGAGGATGTCGTCGGGCGTGATCGGCAGCCGCGAGATCGGCCGCCCGATCGCGTCTGCCACCGCGTTCCCGACGGCCGCGGCCACGGGGACGATCGGGGGCTCCGCCACACCTCTCGCGCCGTACGGACCTTCGGCTTCAGGATGCTCCAGCAGCACGTACTCGACGTCCGGAACGTCGACGGCGAGCGGCAGGCGGTAGGTCTCGAGTCGGCGCTCCTGGTAGCGGCCGTCGACGATCTGGATGTTCTCGAACAACGCGTAGCCGAGGCCCTGAGCAACGCCGCCCTGGATCTGCCCGCGGACTCCGTCCGGGTTGATCGCCCGACCGACTTCCTGGACGACGACGTAGCGGACGACGTCGACGTGTCCGGTGGCAGGGTCGACCTCCACCTCTGCGAGATGAACGTGGTACGTCGGGGTCGGGAAGATCGGGAACAGCAGACCGCTCGCACAGGCAGGATTGATCGCCGGCGGCTTCGTCGTGTACGAGCCCGTGCCGGTGATCGGCCCGACGCTGAATGTCGCAGCGACGGCGACCTCGGCGAGGGCAACGCCCGACTCCGGGTCACCGGAGACGAAGACCCGCCCGTCCACGAGCTCGAGGTCCTCCTTCGCGGCCTCTATCATCCCTGCCGCGACCGCGAAGATCTTGTCCCTCACTTCACCGGCCGCGATCGTGGCCGCCCGTCCGACGATGTGCGTTGTCCGGGATCCCTGCGACCCGGCGTCGTAGCCGGCCGAATCGGTGTCGGGCATGAGGACGATCACGTCCTCCGGCCGGACGGCGAGCTGCTGGGCGACGATCTGAGTGACTCCCATCGCGACGGCACCGGACCCGTTCTCGGTCGCGGCCGTGACCACGCCGATCGTCCCGTCCTCGTTCAGCTTCAGCGTCACCGACCCCGGCAGCGGGTTGGTGAGCCAGGTGCAGGCGGCAAGGCCGACGCCGCGGAGCTTCCCGCCGCGTGCGGGCGCCTTGACGGCTTCGTCCCAGGGCGCGACCTCGTCGAGGCGGTCGAATGCCTCCCTCAGGATGTCGGCGTCCTCGAGCACCTGCCCGGTGAGCGACGCATCGCCGCTGCGGAGCAGATTCAGGAGGCGAAACTCGCGACGATCGAGGCCGAGACGCCGCGCGCAGTTGTCCATGTGCCGCTCGAGCGCGAAGTAGAGGTAGAGGCCGCCGACGCCGCGGAAGGCGCCCGTCGGCGCCGTGTTCGTATAGAGGAGCCGGGTGGTGACGCGCGTTGCGCCGGCGCGGTAGACCTGTCCCAGCACGTGCATCGGCACGCTGGCGAGAAACGGCATCTCGCCGCTGTAGGCGCCGTTGTCCATCAGGCACTCGAGCTCCCGGCCGAGAATGCGGCCGTCGGCGGCGAGGGCGGTGCGCAGGCGGACGATCGCGTTCTCGCGCGAGGTGCAGGTGAGGAGGTCCTCGCCGCGGTCGTTGACGATCTTGACGGGACGCCGCAGCTTCCCAGCTGCGAAGGCGGCATAGGGCTCGAGGCCGGCGTCGAGCTTCGCGCCGAAGCCGCCGCCGATGTGGTGGCCGAGCACGCGGACGTCGGACGGTCGGACACCGAGGAACTGCGCGACGCGGTCACGGACGTTGAACGGGTACTGGCTCGCCGTGTGGACGATGTAGCGGCCGTTTTCGTACCTCGCGAATGCGCTCTTCGGCTCCAGGTACGCCTGGTACTGGCGAGGGGTGCGGAACTCGTCCTCGACGACGACGTCGGCGTCCGCAAACGCCTTCGCGAACGCCTCCGGGTCGGGGTCGGAGATCGTCTCGGCGGCGACGTTTCCGTGGCGGGGATAGTTCTCCGGTCCGGCGACCTCGTAGCTCTCCCAGTCGGGATGGACGAGCCTCGCTCCCTCGGCGAGCGCCGACTCGATGTCGCCCACTGCCGGCTCGGGCTCGATCTCGAGACGGATCGCGCGCAGAGCCTCGCGTGCCGTGTGAACGCTCTCGGCCACGACCATGGCGATCGGCTCGCCCTCGTAGCGCACCACGTCGGATGCGAACAGGTATTGCTCCCGCAAGATCCAGCCGGCGGCATTGTCCGGCGCGTCGAGCGCCGTGTAGACGGCGCGAACGCCGGGCAGGCTACGCGCCTCGTCCACGTCGAGCCTCGTGATTCTCCCCGCCGGCAGCGGCGAGCGAACGAGCTTCGCATGCAGCGTGCCGACCTCGATGTAGTCCACGCCGTAGACCGCCTCGCCGGTGACCTTCGCCTCCCCGTCGGTTCGCTCGACCCGCTCGCCCACGACGCTTGTCATCACGCCACCTCCGCCCTGATTGCCATCCGAACAGCCTGAACGATCTGTGTGTAGCCGGTGCACCGGCAGATGTTCCCGGCGATCGCGGCTCTGATCTCGCCGTCGCTCGGGTCGGGGGTCTCTCGCAGCACGGCCGTCAGCGTCATCAGAAAGCCGGGCGTGCAGAACCCGCACTGGACGCCGCCCGCCTCGACGAATGCGCGCTGGAGGGAAGACAGCGTGCCGTCCGCTGCCGCGAGGCCTTCGACCGTCTCGATCTCCCCATCGTTGACGGCCAGCGCCATCACCAGGCACGAGTCGACCGCCTGACCGTCCAACAGAACCGTGCAGGCGCCACATTCGCCTTCGCTGCAGCCCTCCTTCGTCCCGGTGAGGCCGAGGCCGTCCCGCAGGACCTCGAGGAGCGTCGCATGTCCCGGCACGTCGAGGACGTGCGGTTCGCCGTTCACAGTCATTCTCAGCTCCACGTCGTTCGACCTCCCTCCTCCGTCCCTGTCGCTCTCTCGAGGCTCCGCCTGAGCGCCCGCTCGAGCAGCCCAGCCAGGACCTTCCGTCGGTAGCCGGCCGTCCCACGCACGTCGTCGATCGGGCGCGCCGCGGCCTGCAGCACGCCAGCCGCTTCGTCGATCGCTGGTCCGTCTGCTCGGGTGCCGACGAGTGCTCTCTCGGCGTCCCGCACGCGGACGGCTTTCGGACCGACGGAGCAGACGGCGACCCGGGCGTCGACGATGTTTGCGTCGTCGTCCAGTTCCACCCGCACCGCCAGGCCGGCGAGCGCCACCTCCATGGCTCCGCGCCGCCCGACCTTGAGGTACGTCTCCCCCACTCGTGGTCCCGGTCGCTCGAGCGAGATCGCGCTCACCAGCTCGTTCGGGAACAGTGCCGTCTGCTTTCGGTCGAGGAGGAAGTCCTCGAGCGGTAGCGACCGCTCCCCCGCCGAGCTCACCATCCTGACCTCCGCGTCCGCAACGAGCAACGCCGGCAGCAGGTCGGCGGCCGGGGAGGCGTTGACGACGTTGCCGGCGATCGTGCCGATGTTCTGCGTCTGCCGTCCGCCGACCGTCGCCGCCGCGTCGGCGAGCGACCGGTGGTCGGAACACACCGCCTCGTTCTGCCTCAGCTCCCAGTGCGTCGTCAGCGCGCCGATTTCGGTTCTGTCGGCCAGGGAGATCCCGCGGAACTCCGCGAGCCGGCGGATGTGCACCAGGCTCCGCGGCCGGATCATGCCCTGCAGCATCAGGACGACGACGTCGGTGCCGCCGGCGAGCACCGTTGCCTCCTCACCACGTTCGTCGAGGGTCGTGAGCGCCTCGTCCAGGGCGCGCGCGTCGACGAATTCCATGGTCTTCGTCTCAGAAGGCAAGCCAGCCTCCGTCCACCGCGAGCGTGTGCCCCGTCACGTAGTGCGCGTCCTCGCTGACGAGGAAGCAGAGCGCGCCGCGGATCCATTCGTTTTCGGCCAACTCGGGCAGCGCCGTCCTCGGCTCGATCACCGTCGAGCGGATCCGGTCATCGGTCATGGCGCCGATCGACATCGCCGTCGGAAAGAAGCCGGGCGCCAGCGCGTTCACCCGGATGTTGTCCTTGCCCAGCTCGACGGCGAGCGCCTTCGTCAACGCGACCATGCCTCCCTTCGAGGCGTAGTAGGAGACCTCCGGAAAGATCGTGCCGCCGAACCCGAAGGTGGAGGCAACGTTGACGATCGCCCCGGATCGCTTCGGGATCATCACCTTCGCGGCCTCGCGGCAACCGAGGAAGGCCGAGGTGAGGTTGACGTCCATCACGACCCGCCAGTCTTCCAGCGTCTGCTCCACGAGCGGCTTCACGATGTACATGCCCGCGTTGTTGACCAGCACGTCGACCGTCCCCAGCTCCTCGACGGTTCGCTCGACGAGCCGGACCACGTCGCCCTCGCGCGCGACGTCCGTCTCGACCGCGAGCGTCTTCACGCCGTATCGCTCGCTCAGCTCGTCCGCCAGCCGGCGCAGGAGGTCGCCGCGGCGGGCGGCAAGCACCACGGAGGCACCGCACTCGGCGAGCGCGTTCGAGAACTGCTCGCCGAGCCCGCTCGACGCCCCGGTGACGATCGCCACCTTGCCCTCGAGGTCGTAGCGGGTCATTCCTCGTCGCTCTCTGCTCCGCGCGGGTCGAAGCGTGGAAAGTGCTCGTAGATCAGGGTCACGTCGTTGTTCTCGTGCAGGGAGACGATCTTGCCGTCGCGGACACGGATGACGTCGACTCCGTGGTTCTCCCACGGCTTGCCGGCTGCCGTCGTCGCCGACTCGTCCCAGATCACTGCCGCCGTGTCGCCGTCGACGATCTTCCTTCGGATACGGAAGTCGAGATCGCGCAGGAGCCCGGCCGAGAACTCCATGAACCTTCGGACCTCGGGAAGGCCGTGGAACGTGCCCTGGGCGAGGAAGCGAACCTCGACGTCCTCGGACATCTGACCCAGCATGCCCTCTCCGTCGCCGCTGAGGAAAGCCGCGTAGAGGGCGTCGACCACTCGGCGGGTCTCGGCCTCGACGTCCGTCATGTCATTACCTCCATCTCGAGAAGGGGAATGAGCTCGCCGCAGATGCGCCTGGCGGAGTCGAGCGCGTTGTCGGGGGGACGGATGTCGAGGATCACGTGGCCGACACCCAGGTCGAGGTACGGCGAGAGCTTGCGAGCGCACTCCTGCGCAGATCCCCAGATGCCGTACGTGCGGGTCGCGTCCTCGAGGAACTGCTTGGCGAAGCCCTCGAACGCCCCGCGTTCGATGTACGCCTCGACGTCGGCCCGCGCCCGCTCGGTCGTGTCGGCGACGCGCGCGACGAACGGCACGGCAATCGTGACCGAATCCGCGGGGCGACCGGCCTCGCGCAGCAAGGCGTGCAGCCGGTCCCGCCCTGCCTCGACCTCCTCCGGGGAGGCGTTCGTCGCCGTGATCCAGCCGTCGCCGAGCTCGGCGGCCAGCCGCAGCACGTTCTCGGAGCGGCCTCCGAACCAGATCGGCGGCCGGCTACCGTCCCCGCGCGCCCGCACGCAGGCGCCGCGAAGCTCGTAGAAGGCGTCCGACGACGAGACGGTCTCGCCGTCGAGCAGGGCGCGGACGAGCCGGGCGCCTTCGCGCGTCTGGTCGAGGCGGCGCCGGTAGGGGCGGAACGCGATGCCCGCCTGCTCGAACTCGTCGCGGTACCAGCCACCGCCGAGGCCGAGAACGGCGCGGCCGTTCGAAAGCGTGTCGAGCGTGACCACCGTCTGGGCGAGGAGGACCGGGTGACGCAACGGAAGAGGCGTGACCTCGGTGCCGACGCGCAGCCGGTTCGTTCGCGCCGCGATCATCGCCAGCACCGTCCACGCGTCGAGCGGCTCGTCGACCCGGGCCTGACCGCCGTTCGCCCGCACGTCGTCCTCGGGCAGGGTCACGTGGTCGGGCACCCAGCAGGTCTCGACCCCGCCCGCGTCGGCGATGTCTGCCAGCTCGGCGAAGAACGACCACGCGTCGCCCGGAAACGCACCGTAGGTGGGAATGCCGAGTCCGATCGAGACCGTCATCTGCTCTCCGACGCCGCCGCTGGCTCGGTCCGGGAAAGCGACGCGGATTCGCCGTACAGCAGGCACGCGACCTTTCTGTTGCTCATATCGACGAGCGGGATCTCCCCCTGTCGGCACTCCTCCATGACGTGAGGGCAGCGGTCCTGGAACGGGCAGCCGACGATCGGCCGGAGAGCGCTCGGGGTCTCCCCCTCGAGCTTCGCGCGCGGTCGTGTGCGCGGCTCGGGGACGGGGATGGCGGCGATCAGAGCCTGCGTGTACGGGTGCTTGGGGTCGTCGAGCACCTCGTCCACGAGCCCCGACTCCATCACCTTCCCCAGGTACATGACGACGACCCGGTCGGCGATGTGGCGTACCGCCGAGAAGTCGTGGGTGATGAAGAGGTACGTCATTCCCAGGCGTC
This sequence comes from uncultured Actinomycetes bacterium, assembly GCA_963776375.1. Taxonomy (GTDB): domain Bacteria; phylum Actinomycetota; class Thermoleophilia; order Gaiellales; family Gaiellaceae; genus PALSA-612. The sequence goes on from CAVZMF010000001.1 coordinate 21,259, forward strand.
GCTGCAGATCCCCGAGCAGCTCGAGCAGCGCGAGGCGGAGCGACATGTCGAGCGATGAGGTCGGCTCGTCGAGTACCACGAGGGCGGGATTGCTCGCGATCGCGCGGGCGATGCCGACGCGCTGCTTCTGACCGCCCGAGAGCTGATCCGGTCGGCGGCCGAGGAGCGACGGCTCGAGCTGCACGAGCCGCATCGACTCCTGGACACGCGCCTCGAGATCGTTCCTGCGCGCGCCGTTGTGCAGCCGGAAGGGCTCTCTCAGCGTCTGTCGTATCGTCATGCTCGGGTTGAGGCTGGCGCCCGGGTCCTGGAAGACCATCTGGATCTCGGGCCGGAGCGCGCGGAACGCCCGCCGGGAGATGGCGCTCACCTCCCGACCGCGGAAGAGGATGCGGCCCGCCGTCGGGTCGGTAAGGCGGACGATGCACCGGGCCGTCGTCGACTTGCCGCAGCCGGACTCCCCTACCAGGGCGACGGTCTCGCCCTGGAAGACGCTGAAGCTCACGCCGTTGACGGCGTGCACGACCTGCCCGTGCGTCCGGAACCGCTTCTCGAGATCGGCGACCTCGAGCAGCGGCCCGGTCTCAGCCGGAGCGGACGTGCCGTTCACCTCGCCTCTTCTCCTCGGCATGGGCCTCGTCGTAGAGATGGCACATCGCCGTGTGCCCGGGGGTGCGGCCGACCTCCAGCATCGCAGGCCGCAGGGTCTCGCACGGGCCGAAGCAATGCTCGCACTTGGGCGCGTAGCGGCAGCCGGCCGTCCCGTAGTCGATGCTCTCGCGTATCACCGGCTCCTGCGCCGTGACGTCGATACGCCGGTCTGCCCGGAGGACGGAGCCGACGAGCCGCTGCGTGTACGGATGCCTGGGCTCGTCGAAGATCGCCTCGACCGGGCCGTTCTCGACGACGTGGCCCCCGTGCATCACCACCACCCTGTCCGAGGTCTCCGCGACCAGCGCCAGGTCGTGCGTGATGAGCAAAATCGACATCTTCAGCCGCTCCTTGAGCTCGAGCAGGAGCTCGAAGATCTGCTCCTGGATCGTCACGTCGAGCCCGGTCGTCGGCTCGTCGGCGATCAACAGCTCGGGCTGGGAGGAGAGCGCCATCGCGATCATCACGCGCTGAGCCATCCCCCCCGATAGCTGGTGCGCGTAGGCGTGGTAGCGACGCTCCGGGTCGTTGATTCCGACCGACCGCATGAGGCCGACCGCGATCTCGTGCGCGCGCCTCTGCGAGACGCCCTGATGCAGCCTCACGACCCGGGCGACCTGCGCTCCTGCCTTCACGAGCGGGTTCAGACTCGCCTTCGGCGCCTGGAAGATCATCCCGATCCGGGTGCCGCGGTAGTCCCGGCGCCTCCCACTGCGTCCCTCGAGCAGGTCGCTTCCCTCGAGCAGGATCCGTCCGCCGTCGACCGAGGCCGAGGGATGGTTGAGCCCCATGACGGTCAGCGCGGTCACGGTCTTTCCGGAGCCCGATTCGCCGACGAGCGCGACCGTCTCCTGGCGTCCGATCTCGAAGGAGACGCGGTCGAGCACAGATGTCCGTTCGCCGCGCAGCGCCGGGAAGGAGACCGACAGGTCCTCGACCCGGAGCAGGGAGTCGGCGCCAGGCCCATCGGTCATGCCGAGCGAAAGAAGTTGCGGAGGCCGTCGCCGATCCAGTTGAAGGAGAGCACGACGATCAGGATCGCGCACCCCGGGAAGAGCCACGTCCACCACTGGCCGGTCGAGATGTTCGCACTGCCGTCGGCGACCATCGTTCCCCATTCGGGCGTGGGAGGCTTGATCCCGATCCCGAGGAACCCGAGCGCCGACGCGTCGAGGATCGCCCAGCCGAGGACGAGCGAGCCGAGGACGATCGCCGGAGCGACCGAGTTCGGGAAGACGTGGCGGTACGCGACTCGCCACGGGGGGTTTCCGACCACACGGGCGGCGTCGGCGTACTCGGCGTCGCGGAGCTTCAGGACCTCTCCCCTGGTCAGGCGAACGAAGTAGGGCGTGTAGGCGAAGGCGAGCGCCGCGATCACGAAGAGGACCTTGTTCCCGAGCATGACGGTGATCGCGAGCGCGAGGATGAAGGCCGGGAACGAGAGCATCAGGTCGACGACCCTCATCACGAGGTCGTCGAACAGCCCGCCCGCATAGCCCGCGAAGGCGCCGAGCACCGCGCCGGCGACGAGGGCGATGCCCGCCACCGAGAACGCGATCTCGAAATCGAGCCGCGTCGCGTGCAGGATCCGGGCGAGGATGTCGCGACCGAACGTGTCCGTACCGAGCAGGTGCGCTGACGAAGGAGCCTGGAGCGCGATGCCGGGGTGGGGTTTCAGCGGGTCGACGGTGTAGAAGAGCGGGACGATCAGCGAGAGGACGAGCGCGAGGACGACCACGACGAGCCCGAACGTGGCCAGCTTGTTCCGGCGCAACGCCAGCGCCATCCGCTCGGAGCGCCGGAGTTCGAGCGACTGGAGGTCGGCTGCCTCGAGGACGTCGGTGGCCTGTCCGGCGATGGCCATCAGGCGAGTCTCACCCGCGGGTCGATGATCGCGTACAGGACGTCGATGACGAGATTGAGAAGGACGTAGATCGTGGCCACCATCAGGATGAATCCCTGGATCGCGTTGAAGTCGTTGGAGGTGACTGCCCCGTACGCGTACTGGCCGACGCCGGGCCAGGAGAAGACCGTCTCGACGATCACGTTCCCTGCCAGCAGATACCCGAGCACGATGCCGAGCATCGTCAGCAGCGGGATGAGCGCGTTGCGGAGGCCGTCCTGCCGGAAGATCTGCCATTCACTGAACCCCATCGCCCGGGAGGTTCGGACGTACTCGGTGTCGAGGATCTCGAGCATCGACGAGCGCGCGATCTTCATGATCGGCGCGAGCTCGATGACCGCGAGCGTGATCGCCGGCAACGCCAGGTATTCGAGGGACTTTCCGAACAGGCCGAGATCACCGGCGAGAAGGCTGTCGACGGTATAGAGGCCGGTCACGTGCGGCGGCGGTGTGTCCTCCAGCCCCAACCGCCCCACCGGCCCGGGAGCCCATCTGAGCTGATAGGCGAACACGAACGCGAGCATGAGCCCGAGCCAGAAGATCGGCATCGACGCCGAGACGCCCGCGATGTTGCGTACGGCGTGATCGAGGCGCGAGTTGCGCCTGACGGCGGCGAGAAACCCGAGCGGGATACCGATCACGCAGGCGAGCACCGTGGCGGTGAGAGCCAGCTCGATCGTCGCAGGGAGCTTGTCGCCCAGGTCGCTGGTAACGGCCCGCTCTGTCTTGAAGCTCGTGCCGAGATCTCCCTGCACAGCGCCGCTCAGGAAGTCCCAGTAGCGCTGCTGCACCGGCTTGTCCAGGCCCATTCGCACCTCTTCGGCGTGCAGGGCAGCGGGCGTTGCGAACGGGCCCAGGCGAACGAGTGCGGGGTTGCCCGGGAGGATGTTGGTGATGACGAAGACCGCGATGGTCACCAGCCACAGCGTCAGCAATGCCAGAGCTGTTCGCCTGACGATGTAGCGCGCCATCGGCGGGAAGGTCGGCCGATGAGGCCTCCGCGGAAGGGCGATGGAAGTCATGGCGATGCGGTCGTGTCGTGCGGAGGCCGGGGGTGGAGGAGTGGTCTCCTCCACCCCGAGCCACTACATCAGGTCAGGTACGTCCAGTAGAAACGCGGGTTCTGGTCCGGCCAGTACGGGAAGTCGTGCAGGTTCTTTGTCACCGGCTGGAAGAAGTCCCGTGCGAACAGCCATGCCCACGCTGCGTCGTCCACGATCATCTTTTGCGCCTGGCGGCTCATCGCAGCTCGTTTCGAAGCGTTCGCCTCGTAGATGCCGCTGAGTATCAGCTTGTCGACCGCCGGGTTCGAGTACCGCGACGAGTTCGTGAACGTGTTCGTGGACAGCATGTTCCAGTACAGGTGATAGAAGGGGTCGTTGACCCAGGAGTACCACTCGACGATCTGCATCGGCGACTTCGCGTTGTTGCGGTTGTCCTGGTACTGCGAGGCGTCGAGCTTGTTGATCTGGGTGTTGACCCCGATCTGCTGGAAGTTGGCCTGGATCAGCGTTGCGGCCTGCTCGTCTTCCGGGCGGCCGATGAGGACGTCGATCGAGGTGCTGAAGCCGTTTCCGAGACCCGCGGCCGTGAGCAACTGCTTCGCCTTGGTGAGATTGGTGTTGTAGCTCCAGAAGCTGCCGTCGTGCGTCGGCATGCCGGGCGGCACCATGCCATTCGCGGGCACGGCAAGCCCCCGCATGATGGTGGTGATGATCGCCTTGTACGGCACCGCGTAGCTCAGAGCCTGTCGGACCCGCTTGTCGGTGAACGGCTTCTGCGCGTTGTTGAACGTCAGGCCGAAGTTCCACGGGCTCGGGACGGCGATCAGCTTCACGTTCGGGACCTTCCCGCTGCGAATCGAGTCCGCATCCTTGGCCGTGATCTCGAACGCGACGTGCAACGCACCCGTCTTGAGTAGATTGAGCCGCTGCTGCGGGTCGGCGATCACCTTGAAGACGAGCCCGCCGTTTTTTGGTAGTCCCCGCTTGTAGTACTTCGGGTTGGGGGCGAGCTCGAACCCCTGTCCTCGGTTCCATGCCTTGAGCGTGTAGGGGCCGTTCCCGAAGACATGCGTCCGCCAGTAGTCGTTCGTCCACTTGTCCTTGGCGGTCGCGTGCTGCGCGCTCACCTTGGCGCTCTGCACCGAGAGCACTTGCAGGCTGAGCAGCCGCGCCGTCATCGGGTTCGACTTGTCGAGCCTGAAGACGACCGTGTGCTTGTCGGGTGTCCGGATGTTGCTGACCTTCGACAGCGTGAGCATCTTCATCAGGGTGTTCGTGTACTGCGTACCCAGGATCCCCCGGCTGAACGTGTACTTGACGTCGGCGGCGGTGATCGGCGATCCGTCCTGGAACTTTGCCGCCGGGTCGAGCTTGAACGTGACCGTCCGGAGGTCCTTCGAGAGCGTCATCGAGCGAGCGATCATCGACGTCGGCCTGGACGGATCGGCGATGAGGATGTTCCCGCGGCTGGTCTCGTGCGCCTTGAGATCGACCAGCTGGTCGTACAGGTTCGCGAGCATGTAGTAGCCGGGAATGTCCTTGAATGCCTGCGGGTCAACGGTGTCCGCGTCCTGGCCGACCCCGATGTTGAGCTTCGCCGTCCGCTTCGGGGTCGCGCGAGGAGCCACGGCCCGAGCGCCCGCGGTCTCGGCGAGGAGACCCGAGAGGCTCGTCGCCGAGAGGCCGAAGACTGCGGCCCTTCCGAGGAAGCTGCTCCTGCTGATCGTGTTGTCGCGGTACTCGTCGACGAGGTCGGCAAGCGTCTCGCGATGAGGTTCGGTAAGCGGCTCACCGACGTTGTCGTTGACGATCTCGATGGCGTGCTTTCGTCTTTTCACCGTGCTCCCTTCGTCGGTCCATCCCTAGAGACTCGTCGGGGTTCGCTGACCTCGTTCCGTGGCCGCCTCCTCTCTGGCCTAGGCCGGAACTGCCTGCGTGTCTATGTAGACGCGGCAGGACACGATTTGTCCGTGCTTCACCTCGTAGACCTCCGTGAATTCGAGTTCGAACGATGGCCCGCTGCGGGCCGTGCCGGTGCTCCTGAACTCGGCTACGGCATAGGTGTCGTCGGCAGCGAGACCGACGATCGACATGCGTTCGTCGGGAAAGCTGTCAAAGAGGCCGGTGAGAACGTCTGCGATCTCGTCCCGGCCGGCGACACCGTCGCGGTGAAAGGGATCCCAGAAACGTGCATCTGGACTGTAGAGCGCGAGCAGGCGCTCCAACGACTTCGCGTTGTATGCCTCGACAAGCTCCCCGACGACCTCCTTCGGCGTGCGCATCAGCCCGCCTCGGCAAGGCCGGCCTCGGGGACGTAGCCCATCCGCCGCGAGACCGACATCGCCGCCTCGCCCACGAGCTCGCCCAGCTCCTGGAAGCGGTCGGCAGTGATCCTGCTCTCGGGGCCGGCAATGCTGACTCCGGCGCACGCCCGGCCCGAGTGGTCGAAGACGGCCGCGCCGACGCAGCGAATACCGTCCTCGTTCTCGACGTCGTCGGTCGAGTAGCCGCGCCGACGGATGTCGGCAAGATGCCGCACCAGTCTCTCGTGCACCGTGATCGTCGTGGGTGTTCTCGGCTCGAGCTTCTCGGGCAGAGCCTGCTCGAGCTCGTCGGGCCGGAGGTGAGCGAGAATCGCCTTGCCGATACCCGTCGAGTAGGCAGGCATCGTGTGTCCGATGCTGCTGAACATGCGCACAGCGTGCGTGCTCTCGATCTTCTCGATGTAGATGACGTCACTGCCGTCGAGCACACCGAGGTGGACGGTCTCTCCGGTCCGTTCGCCGAGCTCTCTGAGCACCGGCAGAGCCTCCGTGCGGATGTCGAGATGCTCTAGGAAGCTCATCCCCAGCCGCAGGTTGGTCGGGCCGAGCGTGTACAGCCCTCGCTCCGGATCGACACGCAGGAAGCCCCGTGCGGCGAGGGTGCGGAGGATCCGATGCGTCGTCGGCTTGCTGTAACCGAGGCTCGCGCTGCACTCCGCGAGCGTCAATCCCCGTGGTCCGCTCTCGCCGATCCTGATCAGCGCCGAGAGCGCACGATCGAGCGTCTGCGAGCCGGCAGTGACGTCAGTCGCCATTTCTGAGACGGTGTTTCAATTTGGTGTCGCGACTCTATAGGCTGCCGTCGAGGTGTCAAGCGACAGCACTTCCGCTCTTTGAAGCCGGCCGCCCGCTCGGTCGTCGACATGCCGCGCTCCGGCATTCGCGAGATCCTCGATCTTGCCGTCGCTCGCGAAGGAGTGCTCCGACTCGAGATCGGGGAACCAGATTTCCCGACGCCGCCGCACGTCGTCGAGGCCGCTGCACGTGCGGCCGCGGACGGCTACACGAAGTACACCGTCAACCGGGGGCTGCCCTCATTGCGAGAGGCAATCAGGGCGAAACTCGCGGCACGAAACGGCATCGACGCGACGATCGAGCAGATCGTCGTCACGACCGGCGGCGGCACCGCGCTCATCGAGACGCTCCTCGCACTCGTCGAGCCCGGAGAGGGCATCCTCATCTCGGACCCTGCGTGGCCCAACTACGCCATGATGGCCGCGACGCTGAAGGCCACAGCGACTCCGTTACCCGCTCGACCGGGAGGCCGAATTCGAGCCGGACCTCGACGCGCTGGAGACGCTCGCCGCCGATCCCCGGGCGAAGGTGCTCATGATCAACAGCCCCGCCAACCCCACGGGTGCGGTCTGGCGGCCGCAGAACGATCGAGCGTGCCCTCGAGATCGCGAGCAGAGCACGACCTCTACCTCCTCAGCGACGAGGTCTACGAGGAGATCGTCTTCGAGGGCGAACACCTGAGTCCGGCCACACTCGACGAGGAGGGCCGTGTCATAACCGTCTTCAGCGCGTCGAAGACGTACGCGATGACCGGCTGGCGGCTCGGCTACCTCGTCGCGCCGCTCCCGCTCGCCGACCTGATCGCGAAGGTGCAGGAGCCCGTCATCAGCTGCGCGACCGCGGTGGCGCAGAAGGCGGCCGAGGCGGCGCTCCTCGGGCCCCAGGACTGCGTGACCCAGATGCGAGAGGCTTACCGGCTGCGTCGCGACACGACCGTCGACGCTCTCACGGCCGCCGACCTCTTCGTCACCCGGCCGCACGGGGCCTTCTACATCTTCGCCGACGTCTCCGAAGCGACCGATGACACGCGGCTGCTCGCTCGCTCGCTTGTCCTCGACCATGGCCTCGCGGTCGCACCCGGCGAGACGTTCGGGTCCCGCGCCGCCGGCCTCGTCCGCCTGTCCCTCGCGTCGGCGCCCGATGTCCTGGAGGAGGGCGTCAAGCGCCTCGCCGAAGGCGTGGCAGCCTGGAGCGCGCGGTCCGAGCCGCTCCAGCGCTAGGCATGCCAGCCGGACCGGTAGTCGACGTCGTAGCCAAATGCCCGCGGCCCGACGAACCGCAAGGCTTCGGGCGTCGTCAGCACCGGCGAAGGCGGCAGCACGAGGACCTCGACACGGAAGCCGTACCGGAGCACCTCGACCGTCAGCGGCTCGCCGGAGTCGCAGTCGACGAGCGCGATCAGATCCGGCACGACGGCGAGCATCTCGCCGTCCCGATGGGCGACGAGGTTCTCGTTCTGGAACTCGACGACGACAGTCTCGCCTGCGTGCGTGCCGAACCCCTCGAGCGTCGTCCGGCCGCGCGCGAACCCGCTCTCGAGCCGCCGCTCGACGTCCACGATCTTTCCCCGGAAGAGCCGGTAGCCGCCCGTCACCTCCAGCACCGCCTCCGCCGGGTCGCGCCCGCTCGCACGCGCGTCCTCGATCGCCTTGCCTGCACGCAGCGCGAGCGACAGCGTGTTCGGCACGCATCTCGTGCGCGCCTCGACCCCCGTCATCGGACACATCGCGAGCCCCGCGTGGCCGCCGTATTCGATCGTGACCGCCCGCGCGATCCGCTCGAGCGCGTAGACGTCGCGCACCCGGCTTAGCACCGTGCGGTTTCCCTTCTCGTCCGCGAGAGCCGCCGGCGAGGGAGAGCCTCCGTAGATGAGATAGGTGACCATCTGCAGCTCGGGGAACGCCCGACCCATGCCGTCGCCGTCGAGAACGGGGACGTCGAGCTGCGCCCCGACCGCAAGCGCGACGAGCGAGTTCGATCCCCCCATCTCCAGGGGCGCGATCGCCTCGACCTTCTGTCCCAAGTGCTCCTCGAGCGCCCGCACCGCCTCCGCCTCCTCCTCCCCCTGCGGCAGCTTCTCCCAGCTCACCACCGGGGCGCCCATGCCGCCTGCCGTGACCACCAACGCGTCGCCGGGGAGCTCCTCCGGACTCAGCACCCGCATGCGCAGGCCCGCGCGCAGCAACTCGCGCGCGCGCAGCAGACCGAGGTATGGATTGCCGCCGCCCCCGGTTCCGAGCAGGGCCGCACCCGTCGCGATCGGGCGGAGGTCGGCTTCCGAGATCTCCCAGCTCATCGAGTGGCGGCGTCCGACGCAGCCGCCCGCTCCTCGATCGGCACGTACTCGACGTCGTAGCCGAAGTAACGGGGACCGACGAGCTCCAACCCGGCCGGTGTCCGCCAGCGCTCGTCGCACGGTGCGGCGACGACGGCGACCCGGAAGCCGTAGCGAAGCTCCTCGGTCGTGATCGGCTCGCCTGTGTCCGCGTCCAGGACGATGATCAGGTCAGGGACAGTGGCGACCACCTCGTTGTCGCGGACAGCGATCAGGTGCTCGTTCTGGAAGCGCAGCGTGAGCGTCGAGCCGGCGTCGGCATCCAGCCCCTCGAGCCGGGCCTGTCCCCGTGCGAAGCCGCCGACGGTGCGACGCTCGACGTCGGCCACCTTGCCGTCGAACAGGCGGACGCCTCGAACCTCCGCCAGAACGCCCTCGATTCCGCCACCGCGGCGGAGGATCTGCCCGAGGCGCTCGGCCAGGGACAGCGTGGCGGGGATGAGGCTCTCCCGCACCTGCGCTCCGGTCAGCGGGTAGAGGGCGATGAGCGCCGTGCAGCCGAAGTCGACCGTGATCGAGCGGGAGAGCCGCTCCGTCCAGTGGTTCTCCACCGTGTCGATCACGGCGGTGTTGCCCTTCTCGTCGGCGAGGGCCATCGGCGTTGCCGAGATGCCGTAGACGGTTGGCGTGCACATCTGGATCTCCGGAAACGCGCGCCCCATGCCGTCGCCGTCCACGAGGGGAAGTCGGAGGGTTGCCGCAGCGGCGATCGGCAGCATCGAGTTGATCCCGCCGACCTCCGCGGGCACGACGTGGCTGAGCGGCCGGCCGAGGCGCTCCTGGAGCGCGTGGAACGCCCGCTCGAGCTCGTCGCCGCGCGGGATCTTCTCGATCATCACCGTCGGCGCGCCCATCATCGCGGAGAAGGCGGCGAGAGCGTCGTCCGGCACCTCGTCCACGCCTACCACCTCGACCGGCCCGTAACGCCGGATCGCCTGCTCAGCGAGCAGCCTGCCGATGTACGGGTTGCCGCCGCCGCCGGTGCCGAGGATGGCGGCGCCCACCGCCACGTCGTGCAGTGCCTGTTCAGCGAGCAGGCGCATGCGTCGCACCCAGAGAGAGGTCGCCGACCGCCTTCACGCGAAAGCGGACGGCGTTCGAGGGCAGGTAGGCGAGCGGAACCTCCTCCACGTCGACGACGTGAACGCTGCTCTCGTCTGCGCCCGCGGCCACCGCCTTGGCGGTCGCATCGTCCTTCGCGGCTTCCAGCGCGGCCTCGCGGGAAAGGCCCTCCAGGGAGACGACGCGATCCACCTCGCCTCCGACCTGGGCGATGGCGGCGCCGATCGCGTTGGCGACGGCGAAGTGCTCCGGCCGGACGAGGCGGGAGGCGCCGGGAAGCTCATCACGCAGGAGCACCGATCCTCCTCCGACGACCACGACCGGAATCGCCTCGGCAGTCGTCTTGATGCGATCGACCGCCCCGGCGACCGTCGTCTCGATTCTCGCCAGAGCCTGGTCCACGAGGCCGCTGTCGAGATGCTCGACGAGCGACGCGTCTCCGAAGTGGGCGCGGCCCGCAGCGACGACGACGTCGCTCGTCGTCAGCGTCGGACCGCCGAAGATCAAAGCAGAGCTCGTCAGCTCGTAGCCGACGCTGTCCGGGCCGATCGTCAGCTCGGGATCGCTGCGGACGATGCTGCCGCCGCCGAGCCCCAGCGACAGGACGTCCGGCATGCGGAAGTTCGTACGGACACCGCCGATGTCGACTGCCACCGATGCTTCACGCGGAAACCCGTGTTGGAGGATGCCGACGTCCGAGGTCGTGCCACCGATGTCCACGACCGCGCAATCCCGCTCGCCGGAAAGGAAGGCGGCGCCGCGCATCGAGTTCGTCGGGCCCGAGGCGAACGTCGCCACCGGGTAGCGCTCGGCGTAGTCGACGCTCATGAGCGTGCCGTCGTTCTGGGAGAGGAAGACCGGCGCCTGGAGCTGGAGTTCGCCCAGCGCGGCGTGGAAGGCGTCGACGATGCGCAGCGCGAGGTCGCGCAAACACGCGTTGATGATCGTGGCGTTCTCGCGTTCGAGCAACCCCGTGCGACCGATCTCGTGCGAGAGACTGACGGCGACTCCCGGGAGCTCCTCCTCGAACAGCCGAGCCGCTTCGACCTCGAACTCCGCGTTCACAGGCGAGAAGACGGACGAAATCGCGATCGATCGTAGTCCCTTGGCACCGATGTCGGCAGCCGCCGCGCGAAGTTCGTCGCGGTCGAGCGGCGCAATTCGGCGCCCGTCGAACTCGTGGCCTCCGTGGCACAGATACACGTGGTTCCCGAGTGTCTGCTTGAGACGCTCCGGCCAGTCGACCATCGGCGGCAACGCCGCCGTTGCGGGCAGTCCAAAGCGCACTGCGGCTGTCGGCATCAGGCGCTTGCCCTCCACGACCGCGTTCGTGAAATGGGTCGTCCCGATCATCACCGCCTGGACGTCGAGCGGCTGAGCCGGCCGATCCCGGACGAGCTGCTCGAGAGCGGTGACGATTCCGGCCGTCACGTCCGGCGTCGTCGCCGTCTTGACGGACGAGAGCACCTCGGTGCCATCCATCAAGACAGCGTCGGTATTGGTTCCGCCCACGTCAATGCCGATTCGCACCGCGCCTCCTTGACGTCGCCTCCACTATTTTGAAACGCTGTATCAGACCTGGTTGCTAGATCATTATCCGGTCGATGATCGATCTTCAACTCCGAGTTCACGCGTCCACGGCAGGCGGAAGCCGCCGATGACGACGCCCGTCGGCCTCGTGCTCGGCAGCCATCTCGCGCCGGAAGAGATCGCAGCAACCGCCAGGCTGGGTGAGGAGCTCGGCTTCCGCGAACTGTGGCTGGCCGAAGACTATTTCTTCACGGGCGGCATCTCGGGCGCCACGATCGCTCTCGGCGCGACGCGGGAGATACCGGTCGGCCTCGGCATCGTCTCGGCCATGGTGCGCCATCCCGCACTTCTGGCGATGGAGGTTTCGACACTGGCTCGAACGTACCCAGCGCGGATTCGACCCGGGATCGGACTCGGAGTCCCCTCGTGGGTGAGACAGATGCATCTGATGCCGCGATCGCGTGTAGGCGCCATGCGCGAGTGCGTTTCCTCGCTGAGGCGGCTGCTCGCAGGCGAGGAGTTGACCGAGCGCGGACGAGTACTTCTCCTTCGACCACGTCCGGCTCACATACCCACCCCCGGGGCCCGTACCCGTGTTCATGGGCATCATCGGGCCGAAGATGCTCCACCTCTCCGGCGAGATCGCCGACGGGACGGTGGGCTCGGTGATGGCGGGCACCGCCTATCTCCGCTGGGCCCGCGATCAGATCGCAGCCGGCCAGTCCGCCGTCGGGCGCACCGGATCAACACATCCCTTCGCAGCCTTCACCATGTTCTCCATCGACGACGACGGCGATCGCGCCAAAGCCGCCATCCGCCCGACCATGGCCTTCTACCTCGCCGCCGATCCCGTGAACGCGATGACCGAGGTATACGGAATCGCGGAGCAGGTCGGCGAGGCCGCCAAGGGCGGGGCAGCGGCTGTCGAGGACGCAATCGAGGCCGCCTGGGTCGAGGATCTCGTCGTCGCCGGCAACCCCGAAGAATGCGTCGAGAAGATCCGCGCACTGCTCGACGCCGGCGCCGACACCGTCGTCCTCTTTCCCTCGCCCGCCGACCGGGCCCGCGAGATGCTCGAACTCGCGGGCCGCGAGGTCCTACCGAAACTCGCGGGCGGCTGATGGCGACACGCGTCTTCTTCCTGAACACGCTGCGCGAGGGCGTCGATCCGCGCGACTATGAACGCTTCGTCCGCGAGGTCGACTACCCATTCGCCGCGCGGCTGGAGACGATCTCGAGCTACGTCGTCACCCGACTCGACGGCGTCTTCGACGGTGGACCGGCCCCACACGATTACCTCGAGGTCGTCGAGATCACCGACCTCGACGCCTACCGAAAGAGCCTCGATCCGAGCACGAGCCCGGAGGTACAGGCGTTCTTCGACCAGTGGTCGAGTTTCGTCGAATCCTCGCTCGTCGTCTACGGCGAGGTCATCGAGTGAGCGCCAACGGCGGCGTCCTCACCGGCAAGAGCGCGCTCGTCACCGGTGCCTCCCGCAATCTCGGAGCAGTCATCGCCGAGCGACTGGCGGACGAGGGGGCGACGGTCGCCGTCAACTACAACGCGTCCACCGAGGCGGCCCAGGAGCTCGTCGGACGCCTGGCAGGCGACAGCGGCCGAAGGCACCTGGCCGTTCAGGCCGACGTCACACAGTCAGGCGATATCCACAGGCTGGTCGAGACGTGCTGGGAGGCGTTCGGAGGACGCGTCGACATCCTGGTCAACAACGCCGGCCCCTTCAGCATGACTCCCTTCGCGCAGCTCCCCGAGTCCGAGTGGGATCACGTCTGGGATGCGAACGTCAAGGCGGCGTACCTCGCCTCCCAGCTCGTCGCACCGGCGATGAAGAGCGCCGGCTGGGGACGCATCGTCAACATCTCCGCCGCCTCCTATGTGCTTCGCAACCACTCGATCTACGGCCTGGCAAAGGAGGCACTCATCTTCCTCACAGAGGAGCTCGCCGTCGAGCTCGGCCCAGAAGTGACCGTCAATGCTGTTGCGCCCGGGCAGATCCTCGAAAGTGCCGACGACATCGCGGAATTCGATCCGACGTTCGTCGAGCGGGCGGTCGCCGCCACACCGCTCGCCCGGCTGGTCACCAGACGCGAGGTCGCGGAGGTCGTCCTGGGCTTCTGTCGCCCCGAAGGTGCTGCGCTGACCGGCGTGACCGTGCCGGTGGACGGCGGCTTCCGCCTCCGGAGTTTCTGATGAACGACACGCTGCCCACCCGCGTGCTGACCGCCGGGGAGACGATGGCGCTGCTCGATCCGATCGGCGACGGTGACCTCGACGCCTACACGCAGCTCACGCTGCGGATCGGCGGAGCCGAATCGAACTTCGCGATCGCGCTCGCCCGCCTGCAGGTCCCCGTCACCTGGATCTCCCGCCTCGGCGCCGACCCGCTCGGCGACCTGATCGAGCGGACGCTCGTGGCCGAAGGGGTCGACGTCAGTTACGTCCGGCGCGAGCGATCGGCACAGACCGGCGTCTTCTTCAAGTGGCGGAGCGGCGGCAAGAGCCACGTCCTCTACTCCAGGACCGGCTCCGCGGCGTCACGCCTCACACCGGAGGACGTTCCGGACGACGCCTTATCGGGGATCGCACTCGTGCACCTGACCGGTATCACGATGGCCCTGGGCGACGGACCACGGGCGCTGGTCGTCTCCGTCGCCCAGCGCGCACGTGCTCTGGGCATAACGGTCCTGTTCGATCCCAACTGGAGGGAAGCGCTCTGGGAGAGCCCTGTAGCGGCAGCCACGAGCCACGGCGAGGTCCTTCCCTACGTCGACTGGTATCTCTGCGGTGAGCAGGAAGGCCACACGCTCTTCGGCACCGACGACATCGATGCGCTGGTGTCGGAAGCCCAGGCGCTCGGGGCGCGCGACGTCGCCGTGCGCATCGGCTCCCGAGGCGCCGTCGTCCACGGCCGCGTCGTGCCGCCTGCCCGGCTCACACCCGTTCGAGACGAAATCGGCGCCGGCGACGGCTTCGCTGCCGGGTTCGCCCTCGGTCTTCTCCACGGTCTCGATCCCGAAGGATGCGCACGCTCCGGGAACCTCCTGGCGAGCGCCGCCCTCTCAGGAACAGGAGACTGGGAGACCTTCCCGTTCCTCGCCGACGTCGAATCCGATCTGCTCGAGCTAGGAGCTTCCGTCCGCTGACGAATGCCGCCCCACCGCCTCGCGGGTGAGTCTCTCGACCTCGTCCCAGCGGCCGGCACGAAGCAGATCGGGGCGCACGAGCCAACTCCCACCGCACGCAAGGACGCAAGAAAGCGCCAGATACTCAGGAAGCACTCGCGTGTCGATCCCCCCGCTCGGAAGGAAACGGACATCCGGGTAGGTCACCGACACCGCACGCAGGAACTCGACACCACCAAGCTGCGTGATCGGGAACACCTTCAGCGTCCGCAATCCAACCTCTCGCGCCCGCTCAATCTCGCTCGGTGTCGCGACGCCGGGAAAGAACGGCAACCCAAGCTCGCGGCAAGCGGCGACGACCTCGAGATTCGTGCCAGGCGCCACTGCGAAGTGCGCGCCGGCTCTCGCGGCCGCTTGCGCCTGCTCGCGGTCGAGCACCGTCCCCGCTCCCACCAGCATTTCGGGTGCGGTCGAACGGACCCGCTCAATCGCCTGGTGCGCCACCTCGGTGCGGAACGTGATTTCCATACAGCTCAGCCCCGCGCGGAGGAGAGCACGCGCGACCTGCTCCGCCTGGTCGGCGTCGTCAACAGTTGTCATCGGTACGACTCGACCCCGGCCGAGGCGCTGCACGACGCTGTTCTCTGGAACCCTCACGCTTCCGGCCAAGACTAGGTAAGAGCTAGCAAAAGGGCACAACAGCTGACGACCGCGACGACGGGTCGGAGACCTCGACGTAGGTAAACACAAGGCTTGAGAGGAGCGCGAGGCTCACGCTGAGCCTGATCCGCATCGCGACGAGGCCGCGATCCATGTGAGACTGAACGACTACGAGGCCGTGACCAGCACTGTTCTCGTCACCGACTATGCGTGGCCATCGCTCGCCATCGAGCGAGGAATCCTCGCGGAAGCCGACGCAAAGCTTCTTGTCACGGAAACCGGGCACGAAGACGAGATCGTCTCGATGGCGCCTGAAGCCGACGCCATTCTCACGAACTGGAAACGCGTGCCCGTCGCCGCACTCGAGGCCGCCCCACGATGCTGCATCGTCGCGCGATACGGCGTTGGGGTCGACAACATTCCAGTCGACCGCGCGACAGAACTCGGGATCCTCGTCGCGAACGTACCCGACTTCTGTACCACGGAGGTGTCGGACCATGCCTTGGCCCTCCTGCTTGCGTGCGCCCGGCGGATCGTTCTTTTCGACCGCTCGACGCACGAGGGGCGCTGGAGCCTCGAAATCGCTCCGGGCCTGCCCCGGCTGAGCGGACAGACGCTCGGCCTCGTCGGCTTCGGCGGCATCGCACGTGCTCTCGTTCCGAAGGTTCTCGCGCTCGGCCTGCGTGTCCTCGCGTACACACCTCGCCTCCAACCGGGGCACGTGCGCGGCGTCGACCGAACGAACAACTTGCAGCGCGTGCTCGCCGAGTCCGACTACGTCTCGCTTCACGCCCCCGCAACATCCGAGACACTGGGGCTGATCGGCGAGAGCGAATTGCGGGCGATGAAGCCGACGGCATACCTGATCAACACTTCCCGTGGCTCGCTTGTCGACGAGGATGCGCTCGCACGCGCCTTGAAGGAGGGCTGGATCGCAGGCGCGGCGCTCGACGTACTCGCGTCGGAGCCTCCGCCGCCTGACCACCCTCTCCTTGCCCTCGAGAACGCGATCATCACGCCGCATACGGCCTTCTACTCGGAGGCTGCAATAGCTGAGCTGCAGAGGAAAGCGGCGGGGAACGTCGCGATGGCTTTGCGCGGCGAGGCCCCGCAGACGACTATCAATCGCGTCGTGCTCGAACAGCCTGGTTGCCGGATCTGGGCTCGACGTCGGCCGCTGGCGTGACGTTCGAGCTGAACCTCGAGTCAGCACCACGCTGGCTCGCCGAGCATGGACTCAACCCACAGAAGAGACCCCTCGTTGCGACCGAGGTCAGCGGCGGTGTTTCCGCGACGGTCATCGCCGTCAGGGGCGACGGCGTTTCGGTCCTGCTGAAGCAGGGGCTGAGCCG
Source organism: uncultured Actinomycetes bacterium (assembly GCA_963776375.1). GTDB lineage: Bacteria > Actinomycetota > Thermoleophilia > Gaiellales > Gaiellaceae > PALSA-612. The sequence goes on from CAVZMF010000001.1 coordinate 38,015, forward strand.
GCTTCGGGTCGCCGATCGATGGGAGGCGAGCCAGGATCGCACCGAGACAGAAGCCGCCGCTCTCCAGTTGCTCTACGACCTCACCCCGGGCGCCCTGCCTCGCATGCTCGCGCACGACGCCCGCGATCACGTCGTTGCGATGGAGCTGCTTCCGCCCGAATCGCGCAACTGGCAAGCGGAGATCGGCGCAGGGCGCGTTAGGCCGGAGTTCGGTCGCTGGGCCGGCGAGACGCTGGGGGCGTGGCATGCAGGTACACGCAGGGGATCGGCTGTCACGCGCCAGTTCGATCGCCTCGACGGCTTCGAGGAGCTGCGACTTTCTCCGTTCCACGAGACGGTGATGGAACGGCTGCCGGAAGTTGCCCCCGCTGTCGGCGCCTGCGCACAGGAGCTGCGCTCGATCAGGCGATGCCTGGTTGACGGCGACTACGCGCCGAAGAACATCCTCCTTGTGCCGGGCGGGCGGGCCTGGGTCTTCGACCTCGAAGTGGCGCATATCGGCAACCCGGTCTTCGACCTCGCCTTCTTCCTCTCGTTCGTCCTCTTGTCCGCCATCCGCTGGCCGGCGCTCACAGGGCAGTTGCACGAGCTCGGAGATGGGTTTCTTGCCGGCTACGCGAAGGCGAGCGGCGACCAGGTCGCGGCCGATGCCGCCGGGCTCTCCGCACACACCGCCTGCCTGATGCTGGCACGCACGGACGGTTTATCGCCGGCCGCGTTTCTCGATGACTTGGCTCGTGACCGCGTCCGCGCCGTCGCGACCTGCCTACTGCAGGACCCGAACCGGGGGCTCTGGTCATGGTGCTGAGGATCGAGCGAGTTCTAGCCTGGGAGGCGCTCGACTCGCGCGGCATCCCGACTGTCGCCTGCGCCGTCACATTGCAGGGAGGAGCCGAAGGTCAGGCGACCGTGCCCGCTGGCGCGTCGAGGGGTTCACACGAGGCGCACGAGCTGCGCGACGGCGGCAGCCGCTTCGGCGGAAAGGGCGTCAGGGCGGCCGTGAACGCCGTGAACGGCGAGATTGCCCGCGCGCTTCGTGGTCTTGACGCCACCGACCAGGAGCTGGTCGACGATCTCCTCCGAGATCTCGACGGCACGAGTGCTCTCGAACGGCTCGGTGCGAACGCCGTACTCGCCGTCTCGATCGCATCCGCGCTGGCCGTCGCCGCACGGAACCGGCTACCGCTCTGGCGGCTCCTGGCCCCCGAGGGACCGCCGCTCCTGCCGCTTCCAATGGTCAACATGCTCTCGGGCGGCGCGCACGCGGGGCGGCTGATCGACATCCAGGACGTCCTCGTCGTCCCGGTCGGTGCCAGCTCGTTTTCTGAGGCGCTCGAGTGGTCTGCTCGCGTCCGTGCAGCCACGCTCGAGATTCTCCGCTCGCGCGGTCATGCGGTCGCTCTCGTGGCCGACGAGGGCGGGATCGCGGCTCCACTCGAGTCGAATCGTGAGGCGGTCGAGGTCGTTCTCGCGGCGATCGAACGAGCAGGGCTGACCCCGGGAGAGCAGGCCGCAATAGCCGTCGACGTTGCGGCCACGCAGTTGCAGGCCGGTGGTGCCTATCGATTTGACGCCGAGAATCGATCTTTGCGCTGCGATGAGCTTGTCCAGGAGCTTCGCTCCTGGTGCGACGACTATCCGATCGTGTCGGTCGAAGACCCGGTCGGTGAGGACGACTCAGAAGGCTGGCGACTGGCGAGCGAACGGCTCGGAGACGTGCAACTGCTCGGCGACGACCGCTTCGTCACCTCGACCGAGCGGCTTTCGGCGGGTATCGCGGACGGGATCGGCAACGCCGTGCTCGTCAAGCCGAATCAGATCGGGACCCTTTCCGACGCACAACGTGTGATTGAACTCGCAAGGTCGGGCGGTTATGCGACCGTGCTCTCGGCGCGCTCCGGCGATACCGAAGATAGTTGGCTCGCGGACCTCGCTGTCGGTTGGCGGACAGGTCAACTGAAGGTCGGATCAACGACACGTTCAGAGCGCACCGCCAAGTGGAACCGCCTCCTTCGGCTCGAGGCCGAGCACGCGGAGGCAGAGTTCGCCGGCCGACAAGCCCTTGCACCGGTGATCAGCCGCGATAGGAGGTGAATGCGTCGCCTCAAACCTGGAGTCGAGTCTCTGCAGACGAGCGACGATTAGGCAGGTTTCGGCCAAATCGGGCTGATCCACCGCTTTCGGACACCGCCTGACGGGCGGCGGCCCGCAGGTCAACCGCGCGAGGGACCGTCCGGTCACTGAGCGCCTGGACTGGCAAGGGATGAACAATCCCCTTGCGCGGCACAGGGTCCAATCCGGGGCGCTCGACAGTGCACGTTGAAGAGGTGGCGAGGGATTGGGCCGCCGCGTTCGAAAAGGCCGCCCTCTTGCGGCGAAGTGGGCGGGAGCGTCCGCTCGGCGCGGCTGGGTGCCGAGGCGCTCCCGCCCTTGGATCATCATGTCGCTCATTCGGCCAACCGGAGCGTTGCTGGAACCGGTGCTGGCCGATCGGTTGTGCGCCTGCGGATCAGAAGGAGTGCGGCGAGTGCGCCTGCGGCTGCGAACCCGGCACTCGCGTGCAGGGCAGTCTGGAAGCCCTCGGTGAGCGCGACCGAGGTCCGGGTCGCGGGGCTGCTGGCAAGGACGTCGCTGGTTGTTGAGATGGCGATCGATGAGAGGACGGCGACACCGAGTGCGCCCCCGACTTGCTGGGTCGTGTTGATCAGGCCGGAGGCGAGGCCGGAATGGTGATCCTCGACGCCTTCGAGTGCGCCGATCGACATCGCGACGAACGCGGTGCCGAGCCCGACACCGGACACGATCAAAGCCGGCATCAGGTCGGCCAAGTAGCCACCATCAGCTGAGATTCCGGAGAGGAGCCAGGTTCCGACGCCGAGTATGGCCATTCCGGCGACGATCGGCAGCCTCGGCCCGACCCTGGTCACCGCCAGGGAGCCGGCGACCGACCCGAGCAGCGCAGGCACCGACAGCGCGAGCCAGGCCAGGCCGGCACGAAGCGGCGAGTACCCGAGCACCTGCTGGAGGTAGAGGGTGACCACGAAGAACATCCCGAACATCCCGCCGCCGAACAGCAGCGAGGCCACATTCGAGCCCAACAGGGCCTCGAGCCGGAAGATCCCGAACGGTACGAGCGGAGACCTCGTGCGGCTCTCGACGAGCGCGAAGAGGCCGAGCAGTAGCGGCGGAGCCGGCGAACAGGCCGACTGTCCGCGCCGACGACCAACCGGAATCGTTCGCGTTGACGAGTGCGTAGACGAGCAGGGTGATCGCCGCCGTCACGGTTGCCGCGCCGGCGAGGTCGAATCCCTTCGCTTGCCCGGAGACTCGACTCTCCGCGAGCAGGATCGGGGCTAGGCAGATGACGAGGAGCCCGATCGGGACGTTGAGCAGGAAGATCCACTTCCAGCCGACCGTGTCGGTCAGGACGCCGCCGATGAGAAGGCCGACGGTACCGCCGGATGCGCCGACGGCCCCCCATGCGCCGAGCGCCCTGTTCCGCTCGGCACCTTCGGGGAAGCTCGTCATCAGGATCGAGAGCGCTGCGGGCGTCATCGCCGCCGCGCCCACCCCTTGCAGCGCGCGTGCCGCGACAAGGGCTCCATCGGACCAGGCAAGCCCTGCGAGCAGTGAGGCGAGGGCGAACAACCCGACGCCCGCCGATGAAGACGCGGCGACGGCCAAGCAGATCGGCTGCACGGCCGCCGAGCAGGAGCAGGCCGCCGAAGGTCAGGGCGTAGGCGCTTACAACCCATTGCAGGTTGGTCGCCGAGAAATCGAGGTCGGTCTGGATCGACGGCAGGGCGACGTTCACGATCGCCACGTCGAGGATGACCATGAAGAACGCCGTGCAAAGAACGGCCAGACCCAGCCAGCGCCGGGCTTGGTGTTGTGCGTGTGATGTTTCGCCGTCCCTTCCTGCGTTGGGCGTCCGGCTAGCGGCCGGCCACCAGCCAGGGAGCGGGTTCGGCCGGCCGAAGTGCGCAAGAGCCGTGTTGCTGTGCCGCACGGAACCTGCGTTCCGCCTTGTGTTCTCTGTGCGTGAGGGCTTCATCTCTGATCCTCCTCTTGAGTGGACTCGACTTCCGCCCAAGAAGACACGGCGCTCCCTAACCGCTGGTAGGCGCACGACTGCGGACCGGTAAACAGCGGGGCTACCCCGCTGCGCACCGTGATCGCTACTGAGGCTGATCGTCTGCTCGCTGCAAACGGCGTCCATCACCACCTGTAGGTCGTCCATCCGCGTCTCGAGGTCGGAGACTCCAGTCGGTCAGCCTGAGAGCCCGTGCCGATCTTGTCGGCCCGCGGCCCGTTACGTCGTATGCGATGTTCAGCTCACCGCCTTGCGCGTGCTACAGCCTCTGGCTCTGCCAGGCCGGGGGCACCTTGCGCCGCAGCAGGGGCGAGCGTTTACGCGGAGGTCGGTGCCCCTAGTTCCTCGAGCAGAGAGCAGGCCCGAACGAGATCCGGCGAGTCGAAACCTTCGGTGAATTTGCTGCGAGCAGCGGCGACGGTGGTGCGCGCCTCCTCGCTCCGGTCATCGTCAGCGAGCAGCTCGCCGAGGCTGACTGCTGCACGCAGCTCGAGTGAGGGGCTTCCCTGGCTGCGGGCGATCTCGAGGGCACGGACGAGGCCGGCTTCGCCTTCTTCGTGTTCGTCCATGGCGAGAAAAATCTGGGCTCGCAACCGGTGGAGCTCTGCCTCGTAGAAGAATCGGCCTCCCCGCGGCACGCCTTCGAGCGCCGAATCGAGAGCCGTGAGCGCCTCGGCGGGACGAGCCGCTCTCAGGCAGGCGTCGGCGAGAAGGCCGAGGTAGTACGCATCGTCCATTTGCGCCCCGGTCGCCTGGGAGAGTTCGAGACCCTGCCGAAGCTCCTGTATGCCCTCGTCTGGAGGACTAGAACCACCTGCGGCACGAGCCCAGCCGTGGAGGATCGTTGCCATCGCCCTCCGGTAGGCGAAGCCGCCTCTCTCGGCGGCGTCGAGCGACGCCTCCGCCCAGCGAGCGGCCTGTTCCGGCTCGAGCCGGAGCTGGCTGACCAGAGCAGCCTGGGCCAGGGCCGTGGCGTGCGCGTGCCTCGCGCGCGGATCCAATGCAAGGTCGACGGCTTGAGCTGCCCGCTCGCGAGCCTGGTCCGGATAGCCGAGAAACCAGAGCGAGAGCGCCGCCCAGGTGTGGCACGACACGCCCGAGTTGTCGCCGTACGCGGCGGTCGCCGGGTTCACGTAGCCGGGATCGAAGACGGCGAGGCCACGCTCGGCGTGTTCGAGCGCGCTCTCGAACGCGCCCTGATGGAAGAGGCTGCACGCAAGAAACTCGTGAGAGTCGGAGAGGAGGCCTCCGCCCGCCCCGAGAGCCAGCGTCTCCTGCAGCAGTTCCTCGGATCGATCGTACTCGCCTCGCGTCTCGTAGAGCGTCGCCAGCATGAAGAGGCTCGAAGCGAGCTCGTTCTTGCCGCCTACCTCCTCGGCGAGAGCGCGGGCGCGGAGCAGTGCGGACTCGGCCTCCGGAGACGACCAGCCTTCTGTCGCAATCAGCGCCGGGCCGAGCATCGCGCGGAGCGGAAGCTCCCTGGCGGAGCGCTCCGTGCTTTCGGGGAACTGGTCGAGCATCGCGAGCCCGGTTGCCAGGTGCCCGATCGCCTCGCGTGGGGCTCGCCGCTCGTTCGCCTGCTCAGCGGCGGCAGCGAGGTAGAAAACCGCCTGCTCGGTGTCCCCTGCGCGGACGAAGTGGCCGGCGAGCTCGGCCGCGATCTCGCGCGACCTCTCACCGTAGGCGAGCACGAGTCGGGCTCCCAGAGCCTCGTGGAGCCGCGCGCGCCGGCCCGCCGGCAAACGCTCGTAGAGCACCTCGCGGCACACGTCGTGGGAAAACGCGTACGTCCCGGAGAGGGTGCCGTCCGGCCAGCGCTCCTGACCTCGCGGGACGAGGCAGAGACCCGTGCGCGCAAGATCGTGGCACCGTTCCTCCACCTCGTCGTCTGAGAGCTGGACCGCAGCCGCGACGAGCGCCGTCGAGAACTCGAGGCTGAGCGCGGATGCCGCCTCGAGGATCGCTTGATCCTCGGCGGGCAGTCGCATGAGCTCCTGGTCGATGAGCTGAAGCACGGAGTCGGGGAGATCGTCGGTGAGCTTCTCGGGGTCACCAGCAATGCGCCACATGTCACCTTCTGCGAAGACGAGCCCGCGCTCGATCCAGGCGTCGACGACCTTCTCGAGGAACAGCGGGCTCCCGCGCGTCCGAGCGGTGAGCATGGCGGAGGTTTCCGGCGCGAGCTCCGCTCCCGGAAGCCGCGTCGCGACATACTCGGCGGCGGCTCGCTCGCCCAGCGCGGACAGCGGAATCCCGACGCAGTAGTCGCGGAGCTCAAGCTCCCTGGCTATACCCTCGATCGGGCTGGCCTGCGCACGCGCGTCCGCGGGCCGGTAGGTGCCAATGACGAGGACTCGCGCATGCGTGCGCCGTCGCGCGACGGCGGCGAGCAGGTCGATCGTCGAATGATCGCTCCAGTGGAGATCCTCGAGGAGGAGAATCACCGGCCGCTCTGCGGCGAGCGCCTCGAGCCCTTCAAACAACTCGCGCAACATTCGGTCGCGATTGGCGCCGACGGTCCGCGCCCGGACCGATTCGAGCTGCAACGGCTCGACGAGCCAGGGGATCTGCAACACCCAAGTGGGTGCATGCTCGACAAGGAGCGCCGTCAGGTGTTTGTGGTCAGTCTCTCGCCGAATCCCGCCGATTGCCTGCAGCACCGGCATGTAGGGCTCACCGGCGCCGTGCTGCTCGATGCATTGCCCCCGCATGACGAGCAACTCGTCACCGGTCGCCCATGTCTCGGCTAGGAAGCTCTCCACGAGGGTGGTCTTGCCGATCCCCGCCTCCCCGGAGACGAACGCGAGCTGTCGCCGTCCGGCGCACGCATCGGTAAGAAGCCCACGCAGGCGCGCGAGCTCGACCTCCCGCCCGACCGGTCGGACGGGAACGGGCTCGAGGACGAGCGGCGGGGACACCGACGACGTCCCTCGAAGAGGCAGATCCACTGCCGTCTCCATGGGAGCGAGCTGGAGGCCCGGATCCTGCTGCAGAATCCGTCGCTCCAGATCTCGCAGCGCACGAGAGGGCTCGATGCCCAACTCCTCGTCGAGCAGTCGGCGCCCCTCGTGGTAGGTGACCAGCGCGTCGGCCTGCCGACCAGAGCGGTACAGCGCGACCATCAGCTGGCCGCGTAAGCGTTCGCGAAGGGGGTACCGGGCGACTAGCGCTTCGACCTCGCCGGCGAGGTCGGAGTGGAGGCCGACGGCGAGGTCGGCCTCGATCCGCTCCTCGAGCGCCGAGAGACGAAGCTCCTCGAGGCGGGCGGCTTCGGTCGGCGCGAACGGCTCCGAGAACTCGGTCAGGGCGGGGCCACGCCAGAGCGCAAGCGCCTTGCCAAGCAGCGTGGAGGCGTCTCCGGGCCGGCCCTCGGTCTGCGCGCGCCGCGCCTCGGCGAGCAACCGCTCGAAGCGCTCGAGATCGAGCTCTCCCTCGCCAACCTCGATCACGTAACCGGGCGGGCGCGTCAGCAGCCTCTCCGCGGGCAGCACCTTACGCAACCGCGACACGTAGATCTGCACAGCCTTGACCGCAGTGTCGGGCACGGCATCACCCCAGAGATCGTCGATCAACCGCGCCACCGAGACCGTCCGGTTCGCGTGCAAAAGCAGGACTGCGAGCAGCGCCCGCTGCCGGCCACCGGCAAGCGGCAGGATCGTCTCACCGTCCGAGACCTCGAGCGGACCGAGCAGCCGGAAATCCACTAGCCAGCCGGACCGTAGCGCACCGAGCCCCTCCCCGACGGGACGTGGCCGTCGCGCGCATCTACCCGCCGTTTGCGGTCGACCGGCTGCGATCGGCTTCATAGACATCGCCAAGGCGGCCGACGCCGGCGACCAGGCCGCGAGCGAGCTGGTCGCGCGGTACAACCGAGTCGTGCGCGCCGAGGTCGTGCGCCCTTGCGGCCATGAGGTCGGCAACGGCGGCGAGGGGCCGATCGCGACATTCGACGGCCCCGCCCGCGCCATTCGCTGCGCGTCGGCGATCGTCTCTTCTGCCCGCGAGCTCGGCCTCGAAGTGCGCGCCGGCGTCACCAACGACCCGCCCGGCGAACGGACGTAACACTCTATGGCCTGGGCGGTGTGCCGCCCAGGGAGCGCCAGGCGTGTGCGGCGGCGCGTGTGGGCCAGTGTGGTGGGATGGTTCCCGCGAGTGCGAGGGCGTAGAACGATCCGGTCAGTGACGCGACGGCGAGGTCGATGTCGCCGCCGGGGATGAGCCCTTGCGAGATGGCTCGTTCCAGGATCGCGCGTAGTCGTGTTCGTCGGGGGGTGACGAGCCGCTCGCGGTAGAGGCGCAGGAGGTCGGGGTCGGTGCCGTGTTGCAGCATGGTGCCGACGAGTGAGAGGCCGTCTGGTCGTGTGACGCCGCGCCGGAACGCTGTGAGCTCCGCAACGAGGTCTGAGTACGGGTCGCCCGTCGGCTCACGGGTGTGTGCGGTCGAGAGTGCGGCGATTGCGGCGGTTGCGAGTTCGGCCTTCCCGGGCCAGCGCCGGTACAGGGCGGGCCGAGTGGTGCCGGCTTCGTCCGCGACCGCTGCGAGCGAGAGGCCGTCGTAGCCGTGCTCTGCGAGGTGGCGGCGTGCGATCTCGAGCACGCGACCGTCGATCGACAGATCCCGCGGGCGCCCCGGCTCTGGATGCGTGGCCATTTCATAGATCGTAGGTCACTGGAATACAATACGTAGCCGTAACGTATTAGATGGATCAGGTACCGAATCGAAGGAGGCCCTGTGAGTGCCAGCGTCGACATTCTCGATCCCGCAAAGCCCAAGCGTGTCGCGATTCTCGCCTCGAACGCTGCCGTCTCTCCGGTCACGGGTTGGCCGGTCGGGTTCTGGTGGTCGGAGCTCGTCCATCCGTACTGGGAGCTGAGCGAGCATGGCTACGAGGTCGATATCTACAGCCCGGACGGCGGTGAGCTCGTGGCCGATCAGTGGTCGGATCCGCGCGACGAGTCCGGCTACTCGGCGGACGACATCCTCAGCCTCGGCTTCATCACCTCCCCCACACATGCGGCCCTGGTCGAGCAGAGTAGGCCGCTTGTCGACCTCGACCCGGCCGCCTACGACGCGATCTTCCTCGTCGGCGGCCAGGCGCCGATGGTCACCTTCGTCGACGAGCCACGCGTGCACGAGATCGTGCGCCGCTTCTACGAGGCCGGCAAGGTGACAGCGATCGTCTGTCACGCGACCAGCGTCCTGCTGAAGGCGACGCTCTCGGACGGCTCGCTGCTCGCAGCGGGCAAGACCTGGACCGGGTTCGCAGACAGCGAGGAGGACTTCGCCGACGCGTTCGTGGGGCAGCGGATCCAGCCGTTCCGGATCGAGGAGGAGGCCCGCAAGCTCGAAGCCACCAACTTCGTCGTCAACAGCAGATTCAAGCCGTTCGCCGTCCGCGACGGCCTCCTCATCACCGGGCAGCAGCAGTACTCGGGCGGCGCAGCCGCCAAACTCGTGATCGAAGCCCTCGGCGTCTAGAAAGGAGAAACGATGGAGAAGATCGCGGTGATCGGAGCCGGGAATATCGGTCGTACGCTTGGCGGCAAGTGGGCCGCGGCCGGCCACGAGGTCGTCTACGGCGTCCGCTCCCCGGGCGCACCCGGGACGGCAGCCGTCGCCGACGCGGCCGCCGACGCGGAGGTCGTCGTGCTGGCGGTCCCAGGCGCGGCGGCGAAGGAGGTGATCGCCTCGCTCGGCGAAGCGCTCGCCGGCAAGGTCGTGATCGACGCGACTAACGACATCCAGGGCGCCGGCAAGCTGCACGCGCTCGACGAGCTCGCCGACGGCGCGCATCCCGTCCGCGCGTTCAACACGCTCGGCTGGGAGAACTTCGCCAACCCGGTGTTCGACGGCGTCACCGCCGACCTCTTCTACGCCGCCGAGGAAGGCGCCGCGAAGGAGGTCGCCGACAGGCTGATCACCGAGGTCGGGCTCCGGCCCGTCTGGCTCGGCGGCGTCGACACCTTCGACCTCGTCGACTCGCTAACACGACTCTGGTTCACACTCGCCTTCCAACGCAAGCTCGGCCGCCGGCTCGCATTCAAGATGCTCGTCGGCCAATGATCGTCAGCCAACGGTTCGCTCCGGTTCACACCTGACCGTCTTCCTAGTGGAAAGCGCCCACTCTTGAACCAGGATCAGTGCGGACTCGAACCCCAAGCCAAGTCGGCTGCGACGCAGGAGACTTGACACGCGGGCCTCGAAAAGGCGCCGCCCCCGGCTGCCGCTTCGGCCAGAAGCGAACAATCGAGCGTGCGCAGGCGTACGAAAACTCCTTGTCTGCATCGCGGGCGCATGCCGGCGACAGAGGACTCGAGCCCGCGGGTAGGTCACGAAGGACCGAGTCGCGGGTGCGGCTTTGTTACGGCAATTCTCCCGAGCTGGGGCGAGCCTCGATCGCCGCTCGGACCCGTGCGACCTTGGGGAACTCTGCCTGGAGGTCGAGCGGCCAGCCGGCGACGGTGAGCAGCACCGGCCCGCAGGCACAGTCGGCGATGCTGAACCCGTTCCCGACGACGGTGCCGTCGTCGGCGACGAAACGCTCCCACAGGTTGAAGCCTTCGCGGGCAGCGGGGAGCTCTCGTTCGACCTTGTCCGGGTCGGCCCGTTCGGGGTGCGGGGTGCCGGTCTCGTCTCGTGTCTCGGCGACCACCGCGCGATAGAGAGGAAAGATCCTTGGGAACACGGTCGTCGTCCAGGCGTCGAGTGCCCAGTCGACAGAGGCTCGTGCGGCGGGATTGGTCGGGTAGAGGTCGTCGCGCCCTTCACGCGTTGCCAGGTAGCGAAGGATGGCCTGTGATTCCCCGAGCACGAGGTCGCCGTCGCGGATCGTTGGCACGCCGCCGAACGGGTTCAGTTCCAGGTACCAGTCGGGTCGCGGCCGCGCCCGCGGAACGGGCACGTGTTCGAAGTCGAGGCCCAGCTCGGCAAGCAGCAGCCGAACCTTCCGCGCGTTCCCCGAGGTCGGGAAGTCGTACACGGTCAGCGCCACACGCTGACTCTAGTCTTTTGATGGCGTCCCGCACACGGCCCGCCTGGCGCGTCGATACTCTCCGGCTGATGCCTGTCCCCGAGGGAAGCTGTCCCGGAACCGGCAGCCATCCTTTACCCGGGACCATCAGCGAGCGACAGACGGTGTCGCCGCTCGCGGGGGTTTGTCCGGTCTGCGCGACACGCTTTCGACTCGGCAGCGATTCCCGGCTGCCCAACCACAGCCCGGCTCGCTCGCCGGTGCAGGCTGCGCACCGCTAGCGCGCGGCGAGTGCGGACAGCGCCCATCGCCGCTGGATCCGTGATCGCTGGCTATGCCGTCGCAGCGAAGAGCGGCGTCCGTCCTCTGGGTGGAGGCGTGCTCGTCGCTGGCGTCTTCCAGCCCACGCCCCAGCGCACAAGGCAAGAGGCGCGATCGGCTGGGTCCGGGCGTGCGCGTCATGCACTCGCATACTCTGGTCGCGTTGAGCTCCCCTAGCGAACAGCCGACTCGCGTGCTTTCAGGCGGGGCGCGGATGCCGGTGCTGGGTTTGGGCGTGTGGCAGATGGCCGCCGGGGCCGAGACGGAGCAGGCAGTGGAGCGGGCGCTGGAAGCTGGTTACCGCCACATCGACACGGCGTCGATGTACCGCAACGAGCAGAGCGTCGGTGCGGCGCTCAAGCGGAGTGGCCTGCCGCGTGAGCAGGTGTTCGTGACCACTAAGCTGATGCCGGCACGCACGAGTGCCAGGGCGGAACTCGAGAAGAGCCTGCAGCGGCTGAGACTCGACTACGTCGACCTCTACCTGATTCACTGGCCGCTTCCGTTGGTGAACGCGCGGCTGTGGCGCCAGCTCGAGTCGCTCGAGAAAGTCGGGCTGGCAAAGGAGATCGGCGTCAGCAACTTCGGCCGCGACCGGTTAGCGAGGCTGATCCGGGGAGCCTCGCGGAAGCCCGCTGTGAATCAGGTGCAGTTCAGCCCCTTCCACTACCGGCGCCGGCTGCTCGACTACTGCCTCGAGCACGGGATCGTGTTCGAGGCCTACAGCCCGCTCGCCCGCGGCCAAGGCCTGCAGCACCCGACGATCATCGCGATCGCGGAGCGGCTCGGCCGCACGCCCGCACAGGTGATGCTGCGCTGGGCGATCCAACACCAGGCCGTCGTCATCCCCAAGTCCAGCCGCAAGGACCGCATCGAGTCCAACGCCCGAGTGTTCGACTTCGAACTCGACGATCGCGACATGCAGCTGCTCGACGCGCTCGACCGCACCAACGGCAGCGCCTCCGCCCGCGGCTAGCCACACGCTCCACGAGAACAGCTAAGCCAGCGAAGCTCCCTAGTGCAGACTGCGATCGATGGCAACGATCGGCGACTACAGCTTCGGCCGGATCGTCGTCGACGGCTCGAACGCCACGGCGCCAGAACCCTCCACAACCTCGCCGTGCCAGGGCAGCGCCCGTCGTGCCCGTTCGAGCCCCCTCAGGTCGCCAGGGAGTGAGCCCGCTGCCGCGCGAGTGCGTCCAGGAGCTTTGCGCAGGCGTGCACGGCCCGCGTGTGCGGCACGGCGATGTTCAGCTTGTCGGCGAGCTCGATCACGGCTCCGCTCATGCAGCCGAGCTCGAGCGGTTTGCCAGCTTCGAGGTCCTGGAGCATCGACGTCTTGTGGTCGCCGACGGCGAAGCCTGCTTCCAGCCTTCGTTCGAGCGAGACGGGTAGCTCGATCTCGAGCGCGGCAGCTACGGCAGCGCACTCCTCGAAGATCGCTCGGAGCAACTCGACCATCTCCGGCAGCTCACCGAGCTGCCCGAGCGTGGCTCCGGTCAAAGCCGTGACGGCGTTGAAAGCGACGTTGCCGATCAGCTTCAGCCAGATCTGATCGCGAAGCCTCTCCTCGGCCGGGCATTTGAGCCCGCCGGCGATGAACGCCTCCGAGATCAGTCGGCAGCGCTCGCTCTGGCTGCCGTCGGGCTCGCCGATCGCGAAGCGCGTTCCCTCGACATGACGGATCACGCCCGGCTCGATGATCTCAGCCGAGCAGTAGACGACACAGCCAACGACCCGCTCCGGCTCGATCGAGGCCCCGATCACACCGCCCGGATCGACGCTCTCGAGCACCGTGTCTGCGAGCGGACCCGGATGAGACTGGAAGTACCACCAGGGGATGCCATTCTGGGCCGGGATCACCGCCGTCCCACCCGTGAGCGCCTCGCCGAGCCGGGGAGCGAGGTCAGGCAGGCTGTAGGCCTTGAGCCCGATGAAAGCGACATCGGCGTCAGCAACTGCGGCGAGATCGTCGGTCGTCGGCGGATGAACGTGGAAGTCGCCGCGGGGACTGAGCACCTGAACACCGTGTTCTTGCATCGCCTTCAGGTGTGGGCCGCGAGCAATCAGCGTCACCTCGCTTCCTCCACGGGCCAGCGCCGCACCGACGTAAGCGCCGATCGCGCCGGCGCCGACGACAGCGAACCTCAACGTTCAGCCTCGTCGAGCAGCGCGGCCACGCGGCGGCGCTGCAGCTTGCCCGTCGCGGTGCGCGGGATCTCTGGGACGATCCGGATCGTCTTCGGCACCTTGAACGCCGCCAGCCGCTCACGGCAGTACTCACGCAATTGTCGCTCGTCGGCCGGGCCGATGGCAACAACCGCGGCCGCGACCTCCTCGCCGTAGAGCTCGTCCGCGATCGCGAAGCAAACGGCGTCAGTCACTGCCGGATGGGCAAGCAGGACGTCCTCGATCTCGTACGGGGAGATGTTCTCGCCGCCACGGAGGATCATCTCCTTGATCCTGCCCTGCAGGCGCAGATACCCGTCCTCGAGCACGCCGCGGTCGCCGGTACGGAACCAGCCGTCCCGGAAGGCTTCTGTGTTCGCGTCGGGGTTGTTCAGATAGCCGGGCGTCACACCCACACCGCGGATCACGACCTCCCCCGAACTGCCTACCAGGACATCTGCTCCCTCGCCGTCCACGACGCGGATCTCCGTCCCTGTCGGCACGCCCACCGACCCGGGCACCCGTCGTTGCGGCGGCAGCGGGTTCGACGCCATCTGATGGCTCGCCTCCGTCATCCCGTACGCCTCCAACAGCGGCACCCCATACACATCCTCGAGACGCTGCATCAACGCCGGAGACATCGCCGAGCTACAGGAACGCGTGAACCGCAGCGTCGCCGGCACGACCTCCGCGGCCTGTTTATCCAGGATCATCTGATGGAGCGTCGGACCGGCGGAGAACCACGTAACCCCGTGAGCACGTGCCTGCCCCCAGAACCGCTGCGGGCTGAACCGTCTCGGCACAATCGCCGACCCGCCCGCAGCGAACGCTCCGAACACCGAGGCCACCAACCCGTGCACATGGAAGAGCGGCATCGCCACATACGACACATCCCCCGGGCCGAGCGCGTAGTGGGCGGCGATCGTGCGCGCCGAAGCCGTCAGGTTGCGCTGCAGCAACGGCACCTGCTTCGGCCGGCTCGTCGTCCCGCTCGTATGCAGGAGCAGCGCAATGTCGTCGGCGACGCCAGCGTCGAACGTCTGCTCCTGCTCGACTTCATGTCCGTCGATCGCCAGGCCGGGCGGCTGTTGCTCGGAGAGGACGACGTCCACGATCGCGACCTCGGGTCCGGCCGCCTGCCTCGCTGCCTGCATTTCACCCGCCGGGACAAGCAACAACCGCGGCTGCAAGTCGCGGAGATAGAAGGAGTACTCGTCGGCCGTATATGCCGGGTTGAGCGGTGCCGCGGCAGCTCCCAGCGTCGTGATCGCAAGCAGGATCTGGACGAACTCAGGCCCGTTCGGAAGCGACAAGAGCGACCCGGTCGCCGCGCTCGACCCCGACCAGCGGAGAGCCGCCCGGCGAGCTCGAAACACCTCCCGCTCGAGCGAGGCAAACGTGATCACGTGCCCGTCTTCGGGTGAGACGAGAGCTGTGGCCTGCTTCTCCGGCGGTCCGGTGAAGAGCGCCGAGAGTGTCTCGCCAGTCATCACACTGCCTCCCTCAGAGGCCGGCAGCGTAGCCGTCTTTGCGCGGGTCGGAGCCGCCGAGCAGCGCTTCGCCGTCGACGATGATCGCCTGCCCCCCGCCGAAGCCGAACGTGTCGTCGTCGCGTGTCACCTGATATCCCATCCGCTCGAGCTCCTCCGCGCGTTCCCACAGGCCTTCCTCGAGGCGGACGAGTTCACCGTCGACCCAGAAGCGGGGCCGGTCGAGTGCCGCCTGCGGGTCGAGTCCCTCGTCGACAAGCGCCGAGACGAGCTGAACATGTGCCTGGGCCTGGATGAAACCTCCCATCACACCGAACGGGCCAACGAGGTCGCCGTTGCGCAGCAGCAGGCCCGGAATGATCGTGTGGTACGGCCGCTTGCCCGGCACGATCTCGCCCTGAATGGCGAAGCAGCCGCCGCGGTTCTGGAGCACGACTCCCGTGCCGGGCGCGACGAGACCGGACCCGAAGCTGCCGAACAGACTCTGGATGAACGAGACCGCCATCCGGTCGCAGTCGACGGCGCAGAGGTAGACGGTTCCGCCGCCGGGCCCCGACACCGCGGGCCTGGCCTGCGGCCTTCGCCGCTCGAGGAAGTCGGGGGCGAGCAGGTCGCCGACGTCGGCACCGTCGCGCACTCGCGCACGTGCGTCCTCGAGCGCAAGTCGCACGCAATCGATTTGATTGGGCAGATCGGGCTTCATGCCTTCCAGCAGGCCGAGCCCCTCGAGTGCCGCCACGCCTTGCGTCGGCGGCGGCAGCTCGATCACCTCGTAGCCGCGGTAACCGAGGCGAAGTGGCTCGACCCAGCGGGCCTCGAAGCCGGCGAGATCGTCGTGCTCGAGCCAGCTGACCGCACAGATCGCGTCGGCGACGGATCCCTCGTAGAACGCCCGCGCGCCGTCGCGGGCGATCGCGCGCAGCGTCACCGCCAGCTCGGGCAGCCGCCAGCGCAGGCCACGCGAAGGAGGCGGGGAAAGCTCCGCGAGGAATCCGTGCTGCGGCCCAGGAGGCGCTCGTTCCGGACGTGGCCGCCCAGGCGGCGGCCGTCCGAGCGGCGACGGCGAATCCGCGCTCGGCGGTATCGATCGCGTCGGCGAGACAGGCCTCGAGCCCGAGCCGCCCGTGTCTGGCCGCGAGTGCGATCCACCCGGCCACGGCTCCCGGGACGGTGACCGAGCGCGGACCTCGCTCCTCGATCGGAGCAACCGGATCGGCGCGCCGTGGCGCGGGGCCAGCGGCATCGAGCCCCTCGACTCTCTCGCCGGTCCAGACGACGGCGAACGCGTCGCCGCCGATGCCAGTCGACATCGGTTCGGTCACGCACAGCACCGCCGCAGCGGCGAGCGCCGCATCGGCCGCGTTCCCGCCCCGCTCGAGCATCCGCAGCCCCGCTCGAGTCGCGAGCGGCTGGCTGGTGGCAACCATGCCCTCCGCAGCGACGGCAGGCGGTCGCCCGTACGCGAAGCGGAACGCCATCAGCTTCGGCGGCTCAGGCCAGCGAGGCGACGGCCGGCTCGTCCCATGTGCCCTGTTCGACCTGGCCGCGTCGCCACTCTTTCGCGACCTCGAGGTGGGTGCCGAACCAGACGTTGGGATAGCTCTTGATGTAGCCGAGCAGCTCGTCGAGCATGGCGATGCGCGGGTGGCGTCCGATACAGAACGGGTGCACGACGAGCAGGAAGCAGCCACCGACGCGGTAAGAGCCGTCGAACTCCGCCTTCCAGATCTCGAGCACCTGCGATGGCGTGGCCAGCCCTGACATGTAGGGGAAGAAGCTGAACAGGAAGTAGGGGGCGTCGTCGAGCTCCCAGCTGACGGGAAGCTCGACGAAGTCGCGCAGGCTCCCGCCCGTGATCGGCACCCGCGGCCTGTAGGGCTCGTCGTGGCCGAACAGGCTCGAGTCGTAGTCGAACCCGAACTCCTCGAGCAGGTCGGCGGTGTTGGGGCCGAGCGCAAACGGCGGTGAGCGGTTGCCTCTCGGCGTGCTGTCGAACGTCTCCTCGAGCCGGGCGATGCCTCGCTTCATCAGCTCGCGCTCGTCCTCGATCGGCAGCTCGAGCACGCTCTCGTGGTAGTAGCCGTGGTAGCCGATCTCGTGGCGTCCGCGGGCCGCGATCTCGGCGCAGGCGTCGGGGTGCTCGTCGGCGACCTGTGCCGGCACCATGAAGGTCGCCGGGATCTCGTGCCTGTCGAGCAGCGCGTGGATGCGCGGCAGAGCAGCGCGGACGTCGTAGTCGCCCCGCGACAGCGGGCTTGGGGTCGTCAGCTTGAAGGTGCCGCTCCAGAGCGTCTCGGCGTCGAAGTCGACCGACAGGGTGACCGCGCACTGGTAACTCCCCTTCCACACTGCATGCAAACCCTGCACGAGCGAAGCGGGATAATCAAGCAGTGGCCGAACTCGTGGGCCTGTCGGCAACAGAATTGCTCGAGGGCTATCGGGAACGCCGATTCTCGCCGGTCGAGGTCGTCGACGCGCTCGCCGCCCGGATCGAAGAGCTCAACCAGTGGCTGGGGGCCTTCACGACGCTCTGTCTGGAGCGCGCGCGGGAGGAGGCTCGGACCGCCGAGCGGCAGTACCTCCGCGCCGAGTCCGTCCGGGCGCTTGCGGGTGTGCCGTTCGGGGTCAAGGACCTGTTCGACTCGGAGGGTGTCCGGACGACGTACGGCTCGCCGATGTTCGCCGACCACGTCCCGACCGTCGACGCTGAGGCCGTTCGCAGGGCACGCGCGGCCGGCGCGATCCTGATCGGCAAGACGCAGACGCACGAATTCGCGTGGGGGATCACCTCGGTCAACTTCCTGATGGGCTCGAGCAGGAACCCCTGGAACCCGCGACTCATGTCCGGCGGCTCGAGCGGCGGCTCGGCCGTGGCTCTGGCGGCGCAGCTCGTGCCGCTCGCGCTCGGCAGCGACACAGGCGGCTCGATCCGAGTTCCCTCGAGCTTTTGCGGCACCGTCGGCCTGAAGCCGACCTACGGCCGCATCAGCGCCGCCGGTGTCTTTCCGCTCGCGCGCTCGCTCGACCACCCCGGCGCGATGGCGCGCACCCCAGCAGACTCGGCGCTGCTGCTACAGACGATCGCCGGCGTCGACGCTCGAGATCCCGCCACCGAGAATGTCCCGGTCGGCCACCTGGAGGTCGAACTCGGAGCTGGCCTGTCGGGAGTGCGCGTCGGGCTCTGCCCCGATCTACATCTCGTCCCACTCGCCCCGGAAGTCGGCTCCGCCTTCGAGTCCGCCGTGGCCGCGGTCGAGCGCCTAGGCGGCGAGCTCGTCGAGATCGAGTTGCCCGGGGCCGACCGGATCTATGAGACGTTCGGGGTGATTCAGCGGGGCGAAGCTCTCTTCTCGCATGTCCAGGCCGGCCTGTTCCCGGCACGGCGGGACGAGTACGGCGAGGACGTGCGAGCCCGCCTCGAGCTGGCGACAACCGTTGACCTCCCCTCCTACCTCGCCGCGTCGGCCGAGCGTCAGCGGCTCCGGGCGGCGTTCGACCGGGTCTTCGACCAGGTCGACGTGTTGCTGACGCCGGTGAGCGCCGGCTCGCCGCTTCCGATCGGAGAAGAGCGAACCGTGCATCAGGGCCGGGAGATCGAGTTCCGTGAGCTGGTCATGAGCTACACGGTGGCGCAGGATCTGACGGGCCTGCCGGCCTGTACGGCTCGGGTGGGCTTCGACGAGCTCGGCATTCCGGTCGGCGCGCAGTTCACGGGACCGCGGTGGGGTGAGGCACGCGTGCTCCGTGCCGCGCAGGCGCTGTTCGAGGGCACGCGCCAGGTTCAGGACCGCTGGCCGGAGATCCTCGTGAAGTCGAGCGGGCCCTAGCGGCGCCTAGTGGCTGACCGCTGCGGCGGCGAGCTCGGAGACGAGTGTGTCGGTGTAGAAGCGCTCCAGCGTGAACGGCTCGATCAGTTGCGGTGTCTTGCCGGTCGCGATCAGCTCCGCCAGGGTCGTTCCCACGATCGGTGCCGCTTTGAAACCGTAGGTTCCCCAGCCGCAGCTGACCAGGAACCCTTCCACGTCGGTGATGCCGAGGATTGGGCTGTAGTCGGGGCTCAAGTCGCAGAGGCCGGTCCATTGCCGGAGCACCTTGGCCCGCTCGAGCTGGGGGAAGAGCTCGAGAGTGTGGCGTGCCGAGTATTCGAGGAACGGGAACGTGCTCGTCCCGCGGTAGGTCGTGTACGGCTCGATCTCGGCGCCGATCAGGATCTCACCGCGATCGGTCTGCGACACGTACACATGCATCTGCGCGGAGACGATGATCACGTCGAGGAACGGCTTCAGCGGCTCGGTCACGAACGCCTGGAGGATGTGGGTGGTGATCGGTAGCCGGACATCGGCGAGGTCGGCGACCAGGGTCGACCAGCCGGCGGTCGCGCTCACGACCGTGTCGCAGGCGATGTCGCCGCGCGTGGTGCGCACACCGGTCACGCGCCCGTTCGAGCGCTCGATGCCGGTGACTTCGGTGTCCGGGTGGATCTCGACGCCACGTCGGTCCGCGCCGCGCGCGAAGCCCCAGACGACGGCGTCGTGGCGGATGATCCCGCCGGGCCGGTGGTAGAGAGCACCCAGAACCGGCCAGGTGACCTCCCGGGAGAGGTTCAGCTCCGGGCAGAGGCGTGCGATCTCCTCGAGGTCGACGACGCGGCTGTCGATCCCGAGCAGCTGGTTCACTTCCGCGCGCTCCGTCATCGTGATCATCGCCCGATCGGAGTGCGCAAGCGTGAGATGTCCCTGCTGCGAGAAGAGCACGTTGAAGTCGAGGTCGGCCGACAGCCCCTCGTACAGCTCGACGCTCTGCTGATAGAAGACTGCGCCCTCCGGGGTGCGGTAGTTGGAGCGAATGATCGTGGTGTTGCGACCGGCCGCCCCGGAGCCGATATAGCCCTTCTCGAGCACGGCGACGTCGGTAATCCCGTGGTTCTTGGCGAGGTAGTACGCCGTCGCGAGCCCGTGCGAACCGCCGCCAACGATGACCACGTCGTAGCGCGGCTTGAGCCCGGTGCGCGGCCGCCACATACGGCGCGGCCGGACGAGTTCCCTCACGCCCATCCGACGCCCTCGGCGGTATCGAGCACCACTGCGGCTACGTAGTCTGCGTACTCCTGAGGGAACCAGAGCCGGAAGCTGTCCTCGGCTTGCACGACGACAAGCGTGCGCACTTGTGCGACTGCACCGATCGCAGGCAGCGCGTCGAGGTCGAGGTCGGTCAGCCTACGCAGGACCCGGCGTGCCTCCGAGCCCTCGATCTCGATGCCGGCAGCACCGGCTGCGGGGCCGAGGCCGGCGACCTGCGCCTCGTCGACCAGGGCCGTCACGTCGCGGATTCCTTCGGGCGCGCGAGCAAGGGCGCGGCGAAGCGGCGACCTCCAGGCAGGCGACGCGGGGTCGGCGACCGTGAACTCGAGCCTGCTCATGAACGGAGTCGCTCTCCCTCCGGGTCGTAGAAGGGCCGTAGCCGAACCGAGGCCTGCTCGAGCCGGCCGTCCACCCTGATCTCGATCGCGGCAGCTTCCTCGGCCAGTCGCGCCGGAACCCAGGCCATACCGATCGCCTTGCCGAGCCGGTCGCTCCACCGCGCGCTCGTCACGCGCCCCCGTGGCTTCCC
Organism: uncultured Actinomycetes bacterium; assembly: GCA_963776375.1. Lineage (GTDB taxonomy): Bacteria > Actinomycetota > Thermoleophilia > Gaiellales > Gaiellaceae > PALSA-612. Next base: position 58,669 of record CAVZMF010000001.1, read on the forward strand.
GGCGACCACGATCTGCCCGCCCTCCGGCGGCACGACGCCGTTTGCCATCTCGAAGCCGACCAGCCGCTCGCGGAAGCCGCGGTCAAGGACGTGTTCGAGTGACCACTTGCCGACGAAATCGTCCTTGTCCAGCTTGGCGATCCACGGCATCCCGGCTTCGAGCACGTTCGACTCGGAGTCGGTGTCCTGGCCGACGAGAATGTGCATCTTCTCCAGACGGAGCACGCGTTGCGGTTCAAGCCCGAACGGCCGGATTCCGAGAGTGGCTCCCGCTTCGAGAATCGCGTCCCAGACGTGCTCGCCGTAGGGGCTTGGGAAGTGGATCTCGTAGCCGAGCTCCCCGACGAAGCCGATGCGCAGGAGCAGACAGGAGACGGCAGCGACGGGGGCGCGCTTTGCGTCGAGGTAGCCGAACGCCTTGCTCGACAGGTCGAGATCGGTCAGACGGGCGAGGAGATCGCGCGCCTGGGGCCCGGCGATGTTGACCGCGGCGAGCGTTCCGGTCAGATCCGTGACACGGGCGTCGAGCTGCCAGACGGCGTTCCACCACTCGAACCACTCGAGCACGCTGTCGGCTCCCGTCGAAGTGGTGGTGACGTAGAACTGCTCGTCGCCGAGGCGTGTGACGGTGCCGTCATCCATGACGCGCGCGCCGTCGGTGCCGAGCACGGCATACCGGACCCGGCCGATCTGAAGATCGGCGAATCGATTTGGGTAGAGGCGCTCGAGAAACTTCGCGGCTTCGGGGCCCTCGACCAGGAGCTTTCCGAGGGTGGACACGTCGATCACTCCGACCGCCTCGTGCACCGCCTTGACCTCCTCGGCCGTGTCGCCGTAGGAATGCGGCCGTCGCCAGCGCCCCGTCCACATCATCGTCGCGCCCAGCTCCTGGTGCCGGTGGTGGATCGACGTACGCCTGGCCGGCTCATGGCCGCGCCCGGCGAGCAGTCCCAGCGTGACCGGCTGCCAGGGGGGGCGTGCCGTCGTGGTGCCGATCGACTCTTCGTCGCTTCCGAGTTCGGCGGCGTAGAGCCGGATCGCCGGCAGGTGGCAAAGCTTTCCCTGGCACGGGCCCATCGTCACGGTCGTGTATCGCTTCGCCAGCTCGATCGAATCGAAGCCTTCGGCGATCGCACGCTTCATGTCCTTGTCGGTGACGTCCTCGCAGACGCAGACGAAGCACTTGCCCGCTCGACCCTCCGCCCCGAAAGAGGCGGCAGGGATCGGGGCTCGATCGAGCTCGCAAGCGGCTGAGCCGACCGCTTCGACGTTGGCCGGCAGGTCTCGCGGAACGAAGACGCCGCGGGTGGGGTCGTACTCGATGCGAGCACCGGCCTGGGCGAGCAAGGAGTAGGCGGGTTGAGCGCCTCCGGAAACGACAAGCACGTTGCAGGAGATCGAGTCCCCGTCGACCTCGACACCCGCCAGACGGCCGCGACGTCGCTGCGCCGAGATGCGCTGGACGTCCTGTTCGCGGAGATCGATCACTCGCGCGACTTCTACGCCGGCGCCGCGCAGATCGTCGGCGGCAACGAGACCCTGGTCGTCCACGGTGACGACTGCAGCCCGTTCGCCGGGCTTCAGCGCCCAGTCGTGGACGAGGCGTCGGATCGCGTTCGGGAGCATGATTCCGGGGAGATCGTTCCCGGGAAAGAGCAGCGGCTGCTCGATCGCGCCGGTCGCGACGACGATCCGCTCGGCCCGGAAGCGGTAGAGGACATCGCCGGCGTCGACCGGTACGAGCCCACCCTCGTAGATCCCGATGGCAGTGGCAGGCGCCAGCACGTCGACGGCCGGATCGACGCTCAGCGCGGTCTGATCGAGACCGTCATCGACGAGGACGACCTGCCGTCCCTCTGCCGCGGCAGTCTTCGCGGCACAGAGGCCGGCCTCGCCGCCGCCGATCACGAGCACCTCGGCTCGGCAATGCTCGGTGTCGAAGCGCCGTGAGCGTCCGGCATGTCTGTCGATGCGTCCGAGTCCGGCCAGGTTCCGGAGCAACCGCTCGTAGACCGGCCACGCCCGGCGTGGTCGGATCATCGTCCTGTAGTAGAACCCGACCGGCGTGAACGGGCCGCCGATCTTGTCGACGATCGCCAGCAGGTCGTGGTCGAGCGAGCCGAGGACGTTCTGCGCCCTCACCTCGACGCCCTCGCGCACGGGTTCGACGCACACGCGCACGTTTGGGACGCCCTCGACCTGCATCAGGCAGTTCGGACAGCGTCCGGCGCAGCAGAGCAGGCCTCGCGGGCGATGGTACTTGAAGCTCCGCGAGAACACGCGCTGCCCGGAGGCGTACAGGGCGGAGCCGATCGTGTCGCCCACGAACGCCCGGACGCTCGCACCCTCGAAACGGAAGCTGACCTCCCGGCTGCGGTCGAGCCGCTCGCCCGGCTGTGGAGGCAGCCTCACGCCTCCCGGCTTTCCCGCTTCGGCCCGGGAACGACGACGCGCTGCACCTCATTCGTGCGCGTGTCTCGTTCCGCCTGAAACCAGAGCTTGCAGCCTTGACGATGGCACCACCATTCCAGCTGGACCCCGGCCACGTTGCGCCGGAGATAGAGATACGACGTCAGTTCGCGAAGGGACGGAGTCTGCTTCGGTCGGCTCGTGATCTCGCCGGCATACGCGAACTCGTTGACGTCGCGCGGCCCGCACTTCGGGCAGGGAAGGAGGAATGACACGGGCGATGCCTAGCGAGAGCCGTTGGCTCCGGGAATCCAGTTCGTCCCGGCCAACGGCACGCGCGCCATCGCCGCAGCCTCGACGGTGAGGGCGACGAGGTCCTCGGGCTCGAGGTTGTGGACATGCGACTTGCCGCAGGCTCGCGCCAGTGTCTGCGTCTCGAGCGTGAGCACGCGCAGGTAGTTCGCGATCCGCCGGCCTCCCAGCTCCGCGTCGAAGCGTCGCGTCAGCTCGTCGTCCTGGGTGGAGATGCCCGCCGGGTCTCGACCGGCCTGCCAGTCGTCGTAGAAGCCGGCCGAGCTTCCGAGCTTGCGGTACTCGCCCTCGTACTCGGGGCTGTTGTCGCCCATCGCGATCAGCGCCGCCGTACCGATCGAGACCGCGTCGGCGCCGAGCGCGAGCGCCTTCGCGACGTCTGCGCCGGTCCGTATCCCTCCGGAGACGATCAGCTGCACCCGACGGTGCATGTTGAGCTCCTGCAGCGCGTCCATGGCGAGTCGAACGGCCGGCAGGGTCGGGATGCCGACGTGCTCGATGAACACGTCCTGCGTCGCAGCCGTACCTCCCTGCATCCCGTCCACCACGATCACGTCCGCCCCGGCCTTGACCGCCAGCTGAACGTCGTAATACGTCCGGGTCGCTCCGATCTTGACGAAGATCGGCTTCTCCCAGTCCGTCAGCTCGCGCAGCTCGTTGATCTTGATCTCCAGATCGTCCGGGCCTGTCCAGTCGGGATGCCGGCAGGCGCTGCGCTGGTCGATTCCCTTCGGCAGCTCCCGCATCTGTGCGACGCGATCGGAGATCTTGTGGCCGAGCAGCATCCCACCCCCGCCGGGCTTCGCCCCCTGGCCGACGACCACCTCGATCGCGTCAGCCTGGCGCAGATGGTCGGGGTCGACCCCGTACCGGGAGGGGAGGATCTGGTAGACGAGCGTGCGCGAGTGCTCGCGCTCCTCCGGTGTCATGCCGCCGTCACCGGTCGTCGTCGACGTGCCGACCTCGCTCGCGCCCCGGCCCAGCGCCTCCTTCGCCGGCGCGGACAGGGCGCCGAAGCTCATGCCGGCGATCGTGACTGGGATCTTCAGCTCGAGCGGCCGGCGCGCGAAGCGCGTCCCGAGCACGACCTCCGTTCCGCAACGCTCGCGGTAGCCCTCGAGCGGATACCGCGAGATGCTCGCTCCCAGCAAGAGCAGGTCGTCGAAGTGCGGCATGCGGCGCTTGGCGCCGAAGCCGCGGATGTCATAGATGCCTTCGCGCGCGGCGCGCTGGATCTCGGCAATCACGTTCCGGTCGAAGAGGGCGGATTCCCGGAGGCCAGGCCGCCATCCCTGCTCGCGGGCGACCTCGGGTGCGGCCGTCGCCTCGTCGCTTCGCTCGGCGCTCATCAGTACAGGTCCGCGTGGTCGACCTTGAAGTTGTAGAGCTGGCGCGCGGAGCCGTAGCGGCGGAACTCGGACGGGTCGACGCCGTCGATCCCCGCCCGCTCGAGCAGTGCGCGCACCTGAGCCTCGTGTTCCGGGCGCAACTCCTTCTCGATGCAGTCCGCACCGAGCCCCGCCGCCGCGCCGCGGACGTACAGCCGTGCCTCGTAGATCGAGTCGCCGAGCGCCTCTCCGGCGTCGCCGCAGACAACGAGGCAACCCGTCTGCGCCATGAAGGCGCCCATGTGGCCGATCGAGCCGCGGACGACGATGTCGATGCCCTTCATCGAGATCCCGCAGCGCGCGGCGGCATCACCATGGATTACGAGCAGTCCGCCCCGGCCGGTGGCGCCGGCAGACTGGCTTGCCCCGCCTTCGACGACAACAGTGCCCGACATCATGTTCTCCGCCAGGCCCGTGCCCGCGTTGCCGCGGACGTGGACACTCGCCAGCTTGTTCATGCCGGCGCAGTAGTAGCCGACGTGACCTGCGATCTCGACCTCGATCGCGGCATCGAGGCCGCAGGCGATCGCGTGCGCGCCGTTCGGGTTGAGCACACGCCATCGCCGCGGCCCGGATCTGCCGCCGGCGAGGTCGTGAAGTCGCTGGTTCAGCTCACGAAGCGTCGTCACTGCGAGATCGACGACCTCGACCGCGACCGCCTCTTCCGTTCCAGCCGCCGCCATCAGACCGGGGCCAGCTCCCATGCGTACACCACCGCCGGCTCGGGCTCCCACATCCGGGCCTCAGCCGCACCCGGCAGCACGGCGATCGCGCGCCACTCGGAGGCCATCGCCACCCACTCCTCCGTCTCGGCCATCACCGCCGGCTTGCACGCGATCGGATCCCGCAGAACGGCAAAGCCGTTCGCGGTTCCGACCAGAAAGGTGTAGAAGCCGTCAAGAGCCTCAAGGCAGTCCTCCAGCGCCTGCTCGAGCACGGCGCCCTCCCGCAGCCGCCACGTCAAGAAGCCGGCCGCCACCTCAGTATCGTTCTCCGTCTTGAACTCGATCCCCTCACGACGCAATTCCTCCCGGAGCCGGTTGTGGTTGGAGAGCGAGCCGTTGTGGACAAGGCAGAGGTCCAGTCCGGTCGAGAAGGGATGCGATCCTTCGGTGGTCACCCGGCTCTCCGTCGCCATCCGGGTATGGCCGAGTGCGTGTGTTCCTCGGACATCGGCTAGGCCGAATCGTGCTACGAACTCCTCGGGACGTCCCGTCTCCTTGAAGATCTCGATCACCTTGCCGGCACTCATGACGCGAAGATGCGGGCGAGCAGTCTCGAGCCATGCCTCGACATCCCCTGCATCCGCCTCGACGACTACGACCGCGTGGCTCGCGCGAACCGCCGGCTCTCGGCGAGGCCCCGAACGTCGCCCGGATGTCCTCACCGAGCGCAGCCCAGTCCTCTTCGGGATCGGCAGAGAAGAGCGTCAGCTTGCACGACCCGCTGGGAGCCGGGTCGCGGTAAACCGCGACACCCGAGCTGTCCGGGCCACGATCTCCGAGCTGCGTGAGCATCGCCGCTAGATGCCTACCGAGCTGCGCCTCGACCTCGGACGACTTCGCAAACAGGCCGACGATGCCGCACATGGGCCCTAACTCTACGCCCCCTCCCGGTGAAGAAGGGCTTCGCTCTGTACGCTAGAAGCGGGTCAGGTACTCCTTGACCTCCCAGGGTGTGACCTGCTCGTGGTACCGGCGCCACTCGTCGCGCTTGACGCGGACGAAGTAGTCGACATAGTCCTCGCCCCGACCTGAGCCCAGAGCGTTGCGAAGCACATCGTCACGCTCCAGCTCACGGGTCGCGTCGAGCAGGTTCGCCGGTAGCACCTCGATCCCGCGTCTCGCGAGCTCCTCGACACCGACGTCGTACATGTTTCCCGTGTTCGGCTCGCCCGGGTCGAGCTTGTTCTCGATGCCGTCGAGCCCGGCGGCGAGCACGGCAGCGGCTGCCAGATAGGGATTGCACGACCCGTCGATGGTGCGGTCCTCGATCCGGCCCGGTCCGGGGATGCGCAGCATTTGCGTTCGGTTGTTGTATCCGTAGCTCACGAAGACGGGCGACCAGGCGGCACCGCTGGCGGTGTTCCCACCGACCTTCAGCCGCTTGTACGAATTGACCGTGGGGGCGGTGATGGCGATGTAGGCCTTCGCGTGCTTCTTGAGCCCACCGATGAAATGGTAGGCGAGCTCGGACAAACCCTGCCCGCGCGGGTCGCCTTCATCCAGGAACAGGTTCGCGTCTCCGTTCCAGAGCGACATGTGGAAGTGACAGCCGCTTCCCGTCAGATGGCTGAACGGCTTGGGCATGAACGTCGCCAGCAGGCCGCGCTGTTGCGCGAGCGTGTGGACCATGTAGCGGAAGAAGATCGCCCGATCGCAACTCGTCAGCGCGTCCGCATAGGCGAAGTTCTGCTCGAACTGTCCGTTCGCGTCCTCGTGGTCGTTCGCGTAGTTGCCCCAGCCGAGCTCGTTGACGTACCTCGAGACCGTCGTCAAGAACTCGTAGTTGCGAGTCAGCCCCTTGAGGTCGTAACAGGGCTTCTCGAGCGTGTCGAGCTGATCGGCCACCTCGATCCCGCCGTTCTCGGTCGATCGCAGGAGGAAGTACTCGAGCTCGACCCCGATCATGAACTCGAATCCTCCCCTGCGGGCCTTCTCTACCTGCCGGCGCAGGATCGTGCGCGGATCGTACGGCCACTCGTCCCCCTCCACGTACACGTCGCAGGCAAACCGCGCGAGGTTCCGCTCCCAGGGCACAAGCGTGAAGCTCCGCAGATCGGGGATCGCGGCGATGTCGGGATCGCTCGGCAGCTGCCCGAGCTCGCCGGCGGCGAACCCGGCGAACCCTGCGCCCTCGCTCACCAGGGCTTCTAGATTCGCTGCGGGGACGAGCTTGGCGCTCGGCCGGGCGTACAGGTCCACGAACTGCGCGAAGTAGAACTCGACCCCACGCTCCTCCGAAAGCCGGCGGATCTCCTCCAGGCTCGGCGCCACTCCCGCCGCAATCGCCATCGCTGCCTCCTCTCGAGGTTCGGGGGAGGGACGATAACGCTCCGTCGGCCGCGACTAGGCGAGCTTCGCCGCCCAAACGCGGCCGAGGCATTGACCATCCCAGCGTCAGCAAGCAACGAATAGTTGCCCGCGGCCCAGATGCGCGGCGTCAGTGGCCTTGTCCGAGGTCAGTTGTGGGACCGCGGTGAGCCGGGTGTGGCGAAATCGCGTCCGCTTCGCGCGGATGGCGCTCGCGGCCCCAGCGTGCCTGACGGGAGCGCTACCAGCGGCCTCGGTGCACGACCTCGTCGAACGGTCGCCGATTGAGCCGCTTGAGCGGCCGGAGCGGCCCGTCGGCCGGGTAGCCAAGCGAGAGGAGGTAGGCGAGGAAGTGGTCCTCAGGGAAGCCGAGGATCTTCCGAGCGAGCTCCTGATCCTGCACGGACGAATGGCACGTGCCGATCCCGAGGTCGGCCGCGGCGAGCATCATCAGCATCGTCGCGTGACCAAGGTCGTACTGCAGGAGCCCGGCCCAGCGATCGTCCGGAGGATTCGGTGCGACGATCGCGATCGCAGCCGCGGCGCCGCCGACGTGCCACGCGCCCTGCCAGACCCCGGTCAGGTCGCGGAGCTGATCGCGGTCGGTCACCAGCACGAAGTCCCACGGCTGCCAGTTCTTCGCCGACGGCGCCAGCCGGCCCGCCTCGAGGATCCTCGCCAAGTCCTCCTCGCTGACCGGCCTGGGCGAGAACTCCCGCACATTGCGACGCGACCTCAGCGCCTCCCAGGTCTCCACGCCGTCACCTTACGACGAACGCGCACGCCTTGCACGTTGCCCTAAACGAAGCCCCGCGGTCTCCAGGCTCGTCTCGAACCGGCTTCACCGATGCCGACGAGTCGGCATAGAACAGTGTCTCGTCAGCTCTCGCGGCGGATCTCGTCCAGAGCCCGGCTAAGCGCGTACGGATCGCCCGCGAGCCGGAGAGGCTTCGGAAAACCTCTGCGGCGAGGCCGGGAAACACGCCCTTCGAGGATCAGGGGATCAAGCTCCGCGCCCACCGCGGGTGGACCTAACTCGGCGACGGGGCGATTTCCGTCAGTGACGATAAACCGTTCGCCGCGCCCTACCCGGCGCAAGTAGCGACTCAGGTTCTGGCGAAGCTCGCCAATCCCAACCGTGTTCTTCATGTGAATAGAAGTAGCAATGGATCGCTAGACGACCGGGGCGCTGAGGGACTACCGATCCGAACATGGCCGCTGCTGCCGAGGCGACGATGCCAGAACGACTCGTCCACCGGGGCACGGTTTCCACGCTTGTGCTGCGGCATCTACGAGCAGGAGTCATGTCGCGAGTCGGTCGAGTCGCGGGAGCCTGTCAGGGGAGTTACGAGTGCGCGTGGTGCTGGTCTCCGGTCTTGGTGCGCAGGTGGGCGATGCACAGCCCGGGTTCGACGAAGGCGTCGAGCCGCTCGATCTCGAGGGAGCTTCGCAGTTCGGCGAGTGCGCCTGCGATCAAGCCCCGGTGGACGCTGCAGACAATGCCGGGATCGGTCTCGGCGAGTTCGCGGAATGGGCAGCGGCGCATCCGGATCTGACGTTCGGCTGCCTCGGGGCGGAACCCCTGCTGGTCGAGGAGGTCGACGATCTCCTGTGTCGCCCGGGCGTCGCTCGTGCGCAGGTGTGGGGGTGGGCTGTTGACGAGGTAGTGCCCCCAGGCTCGTCCTGCCTCCTCGGCGCGGCTCGCGCCGTCCTCGATGCTCGAGAACGTGCCGGTCAGGATCGCTGCAAGCAGCCGGTAGTTCTCGGGCTCGGCGGCGTCGGCGTCCTCGCTGATCGTGTAGACGATCCGCGGTCGGCCCGGGGTGGTCCGGTCGCCGGCGTGTGAGGTGATGATTGCGGCGTCGGCGAGGATGCCGAGGTGCCAGCGGATCGTGTTCGGGTGGAGCCCGAGCCGCCGGGCGAGCTCGTGGGCGTCGAGCCCGTCCGAGTCCGCGCGCAGCTCCTCCACGATCGCGACACGCCGCGGGTCGGCGAGCGCGCGGTGAACGCTCGTTGGTGAATCGTTGGCACCCATCTGCTTTTCCCAAGCCCTTTCGGGAAAAGGTCGCCCGATGCGTGCGGACGGGCATCCGTAGAAGCCCGTGCCAACTGTGTGGCCGAGCCACGATTTCCGCCCGAGACGTTCCTCCTAGATTCCTCGGAAGTACCTCAGAGATCCGCGACGCAGGGAGCCGACCGATGAGCAGCATGTCTGACACTGGCGGGAAGGGGCGGTTCCGCACGCCCGAGTGGAATCTCGGGGTTGCCACGCTCGCGTTCATGCTGTGTTTCGCGGCGTGGAGCTTGATCTCGCCGTTCGCGAAGGAATTCAAGAAGAACCTTCATCTCAACTACACGCAGGCGCTGCTTCTGACCGCCGTGCCGGTGGTGCTCGGGTCTCTTTTGCGGATCCCGGTCGGTTGGATGACGGATCGCAGGGGCGGGCGGTTGATGTTCACCGCATTGCTCGTGTTCTCGGCGTTCCCGGCGGTGCTGTTCGGCTATGTGCACTCGTACTGGGGACTGATCGGCGTCGGGTTCCTACTCGGCGTCGCCGGCTCGTCGTTCGCGGTCGGCGTCCCGTTCGTCGCCAACTGGTACTCCAAGGGGCGGCAGGGGTTCTCGGTCGGCATCTACGGGATGGGGAACGTCGGGACGGCGGTCGCGTTCTTCGCCGCGCCGGCGATCGTCAACAACTGGGGCCGCCCCGCGCTCGGATGGATCACCGCCGGGGTCCTGCTCGGCGGCGCCGCGCTGACGGCAACCACGGCGCACGACGCCCCGACCCGGCGGCCGCCCTCGCACTACCGTGAGGTGCTGCGCGCCGGCTGGCGGCTGTGGCGGCTCGCGTTCTTCTACTTCATCACCTTCGGCGGCTTCGTGGCGCTGTTCCTGCTGCTCCCCACACTGCTGCAGGACTGGTTCGGCTACTCGAAGGGCGAGGCGAGCGCACGCGCGGCGGGCTTCGTGATCGCGGCGACGCTCGCGCGGCCGGTCGGAGGCTGGATCGCCGACCGGGTCGGCGCGTATCCCGTGCTCGTGCTCGTCTTCGCGGGGATCGCGATCGACGCTGCCGTCCTGGCGACGCTCTCGTCCTCGCCGCGGATCGTGCCGGTGACGATTTCCTGCCTGACGCTCGGCGTCTTCCTCGGGGCCGGCAACGGCGCCGTGTTCAAGCTGGTGCCGGCCGAGTTCCCCGACAGTGCGGGCGCGGCGGGCGGCATCGTCGGCGCGGCCGGCGGGCTCGGCGGCTTCTTCCCGCCCGTCTTCGTCGGCCTGGTCAAGGACGCGGAGGGCTCCTACACGTACGGCTTCGTCGGGCTACTCGTGTTCGTGGCCGTCTGCCTGGCGATCGCGGTCTGGCTGCTACGAACCGCGCCGGAGGCCGAACTCCGCGGCATGCCGCACGGGTCGGCGCGTGCCTGAGCGCGAGCTCGAGGGCTCACGCTTCTTCGGCGAGCGGCAGGCCGGGAACGGATGGAGCGCGCTCGCCCGCACCGGGCGTGAGTGGGAGTCGTTCTACCGCGACCGCTGGCAGCACGACCGGGTCGTCCGCTCGACGCACGGCGTCAACTGCACCGGTTCCTGCTCGTGGAAGATCCACGTCAAGGACGGGATCGTCGCCTGGGAGACGCAGCAGACCGACTACCCGTCGAACGGGCCCGACGTGCCCTGAGTACGAGCCGCGCGGCTGCCCGCGAGGGGCGTCGTTCAGCTGGTACGTCTACTCGCCGCTGCGCGTGCGTTACCCGTACGTCCGCGGCTCGCTGCTCGAGATGTACCGGGACGCGCTCGCGCGCACCGTCGACCCGGTCGAGGCGTGGGCGGACGTCGTCGAGGATCCGGAGAAGGCGCGCCGCTACAAGTCGCAGCGCGGGAAGGGCGGCTTCGTGCGGGCGTCCTGGGACGAGGTCGCCGACCTGATCGCGGCCGCGCACGTGCACACGATCCGCCGCTACGGGCCGGACCGGGTCGCCGGCTTCTCACCGATCCCGGCGATGTCGATGGTCTCCTACGCGGCCGGCACACGCTTCCTGTCTCTGATCGGAGGCGTCTGCCTGAGCTTCTACGACTGGTACGCCGACCTGCCGCCCGCCTCGCCGCAGGTGTGGGGCGACCAGACGGACGTGCCCGAGTCGGCGGACTGGTGGAACTCGAGCTACGCGATCCTCTGGGGCTCGAACATCCCGCAGACGCGGACGCCGGACGCGCACTTCATGACCGAGGCCCGCTACCGCGGCCAGAAGGTGGTCGTCGTCTCACCGGACTTCGCCGGCCACACCAAGTTCGCCGACCATTGGCTCCCGGCCGCCGCCGGCTCCGACGGCGCGCTGGCGATGGCGATGGGCCACGTGATCTTCAAGGAGTTCTACGTCGACCGGCAGGTGCCCTACTTCGAGCGCTACGCGCGCGAGAACACCGACCTACCCTTCCTGGTCACGCTCGAGCAGCGCGACGGTTCGTACGTTGCCGACCGCTTTCTGCGCGCGTCCGACCTCGGAGACGCGGGTGAGAACGCCGACTGGAAGACAGTCGTGCTCGACTCGGCCACGGGTGCTCCGGCCGTCCCGAACGGCTCGATCGGCTTCCGCTGGGGCGAGGAGGGCATGGGCAAGTGGAACCTCGCGCTCGACGGGATCGAGCCGGCCCTGAGCCTGCTCGGCACCCACGACGAGCTGGTCGAGCTCGAACTGCCCCGTTTCGACGTCGGCGATTCCGAAGGCGGCGGCTCGCACCGTCGCGGCGTGCCGGCCAAACGCGTCGGCGACCACCTGGTCACGACCGTCTTCGACCTGCTCGCGGCACAGCTCGGCGTGCGCCGAGGCGATCTCCCCGGAGACTGGCCGACCGGCTACGACGACACAGCGCCCGTACACACCCGCCTGGCAGGAGGAGCACACCGGTGTCGACGCCGCGCGCGTGATCCGCGTCGCCCGCGAGTTCGCCCGCAACGCCGAGCGGACGAACGGGCGCTCGATGATCGTGATGGGCGCCGGGAACGAACCACTGGTACCACTCCGACCAGATCTACCGGGCGATGCTCAACCTCGTCCTACTGTGCGGTTGCCAGGGCGTGAACGGGGGCGGCTGGGCGCACTACGTCGGGCAGGAGAAGGTGCGGCCGATCACCGGCTGGTCGACGCTCGCCTTCGCGCTCGACTGGAATCGCCCACCGCGCCAGCAGGCAACGACGCCGTTCTGGTTCCTGATCTCGGACCAGTTCCGCTACCAGCGCTCCCGCGCGGGCGAGTACGCCTCGCCGACGGGACGCGGGACGCTGAAGGAGATGCACCTGGCCGACTGCTACGCGCTCGCCGCACGGCTCGGCTGGACACCCTCGTACCCGACCTTCGACCGCAACCCGCTCGACCTCGCGGACGCCGCGGAGGCAGAAGGTCTCGCGCCCGCCGACTACGTCGTCCGCGAGCTGAAGGCGGGGCGGCTCCACTTCGCCGCCGAAGACCCGGACGGGCCCGGCAACTATCCGCGCGTCCTGACCCTGTGGCGCGCCAACCTGCTGGGCTCCTCCAGCAAGGGCCACGAGTACTTCCTCAAGTACGTGCTCGGAGTCGAGGACGCCGCGATCCGTAACGAGGAGGCCGGGCCGGAGCACCGCCCCCGCGACGTCGTCTGGCGAGACCAGGCACCGGTCGGCAAGCTCGACCTGTTCACGACGATCGACTTCCGCATGAACGGGTCGGCGCTCTACTCGGACGTCGTTCTGCCGGCCGCGACCTGGTACGAGAAGCACGACCTCTCCTCGACCGACCTGCACCCGTTCGTCCACTCGTTCAACCCCGCAATCCCGCCCCCGTGGGAAACGCGCACCGACTTCGACGTCTTCAAGAAGATCACCGAGTCGTTCACGCGGCTGGCGAAGACGCACCTCGGCGTCCGCCGCGACCTGATCGCCGCTCCGCTCCTGCACGACACGCCGGACGAGCTCGCCCAGCCGCTTGGCAAGGTACGCGACTGGAAGACCGGCGATTGCGAGCCCGTGCCCGGGAAGACGATGCCGAAGCTCCTGGTCGTCGAGCGCGACTACGGCGCCGTCCTCGACAAGTGGCGGGCGCTTGGGCCGCTCGTCGAGGAACTCGGGGTCGGCGCCAAGGGAATCGCCTGGAAGCCGTTGCCCGAGATCGAGGAGCTGCGGCGCCGGAACGGCGAGCTGAACGGCCGGCCCAGCCTCGAGCGCGACCTGCACTGGTGCGAGACGATCCTCGCCCTCTCCGGCGTCACGAACGGCCGCCTCGCCGAGGAAGGCTTCCGTGCGCTCGAGCAGCGCGTCGGCCTCCCTCTCGCCGACCTCGCTTCCGAGCATGCAGACACCCGGATCGTGTTCGGCGACACGCAGGTACAGCCACGGAAGGTGATCGCCTCGCCGGAGTGGTCGGGCATGGAGTCCCGCGAGCGCCGCTACTCGCCGTTCACGATCAACGTGGAGCGCCGCGTCCCCTGGCGCACGCTGACCGGCCGCCAGCAGTTCTACGTCGACCACGAATGGCTGCTCGAATACGGCGAGGGGCTACCGGTCTTCCGCCCGCCGATCGACGTCATCCGCCACGTCGGCGAGCAGTTCTCGGGCGAGCCCGGACGCGCCGAGGTGCACGTCCGCTGGCTGTCACCGCATTCGAAGTGGTCGATCCACTCCGAGTTCCAGGACAACCTGACCATGCTCACCCTGTTTCGCGGCGGGCCTGTCACCTGGCTCTCGGTCGAGGACGCCGAGTCGATCGGGGTCATCGACAACGACTGGGTCGAGGTCTTCAACCGGAACGGCGTGATCGCCTGTCGCGCGGTCGTCTCGCACCGCATCCCCAGGGGCGTGGCCCTGATGTACCACTCCCAGGACCGTCACGTGAACGTGCCCAAGACCGAGCTCTCGGGCACGCGCGGCGGCACCGACAATTCCGTCACCCGCATCTCGATCAAGCCGACGCTGCTCGTCGGCGGCTACGCGCAACTCTCCTACGGCTTCAACTACTACGGGCCGACCGGCCCCCAGCGCGACGAGCTCGCCGTCGTCCGCAAGCTGCGGGAGGTCGAGTACTGATGCGCGTCCGCGCCCAGGTCTCGATGGTGATGAACCTCGACAAGTGCATCGGCTGCCACACCTGCTCGGTCACCTGCAAGAACGTGTGGACGAACCGGCGCGGCGCCGAGTACATGTGGTTCAACGACGTCGAGACGAAACCCGGGCTCGGCTACCCGAAGAGATGGGAAGACCAGAGCGAGTGGCGCGGCGGCTGGCGACTCGACCGCCGCGGCAAGCTCCGCCTCCGCGCGGGCGGGCCGCTCCGCAAGCTCGCCAACATCTTCTTCAACCCCGACCTCCCCACCCTCGACGACTACTACGAGCCCTGGACCTACGACTACGAGACGCTGACGACCGCGCCCGTGCAGAAGCACCAGCCGGTCGCCCGGCCCGAGTCGCAGCTGACCGGCAAGCCGCTCGACCTCCAATGGGGGCCCAACTGGGAGGACGACCTCGCCGGCGCCCCCGGGCGCGCAGCTGCCGACCCCAACCTCCGCGACGGCGCCGAGGAGCAGGTCCGGCTCGAGTTCGAGCGGGCGTTCATGTTCTACCTGCCGCGGATCTGCGAGCACTGCCTCAACCCCTCCTGCGTCGCCTCCTGCCCCTCGGGTGCGATGTACAAGCGCGACGAGGACGGGATCGTGCTCGTCGACCAGGACGCCTGCCGGAGCTGGCGGATGTGCGTCTCGGGCTGCCCGTACAAGAAGGTCTACTTCAACTGGGCGAGCGGCAAAGCCGAGAAGTGCACGCTCTGCTACCCGCGCCTGGAGACCGGGCAGCCGACGATCTGCTCCGAGACCTGCGTCGGCCGCATCCGCTACCTCGGCGTCGTCCTCTACGACGCCGACCGGGTCGAGGCCGCCGCCTCCGTCCCCGCCGAGCAGGATCTGCTGAAGGCGCAGCTGTCGCTCTTCCTCGACCCGCACGACCCGGAGGTGCAGGCCCAGGCGCGGCGGGACGGGATCGCCGAGGACTGGCTCGAGGCCGCTCGCCGCTCCCCTGTCTACACCCTCGCAGTCGAGCACCGGGTCGCCCTGCCGCTCCACCCGGAGTACCGGACGCTGCCGATGGTCTGGTACGTGCCGCCGCTCTCGCCGGTGATGAGCATGATCGAGGGCGAAGGCTCCGAAGCCGACCCGGACGACGTCTTCCCGGCGATCGACGAGCTCCGTATTCCCGTCAAGTACCTCGCCAACATGCTCACCGCCGGCGACGAGGAGCCGGTTCGCCTGGCGCTCAAGCGGCTCGCCGCGATGCGCAGCACGATCCGGGAGCAGAACCTCGGCGGGAAGCCCGACCCCGCGGTCGCGGCATCCGTCGGGATGACGCTCGAGCAGGTCGAGCGCATGTTCCGGCTGCTCGCAATCGCCAAGTACGACGAGCGCTACGTGATTCCCCCGGCGCACACCGAGGCTGCCGCCGTCGCCCGTCCGGTCGTCAGCTTCACCCGGAGGCTCGTATGACTCCCTGGAGGCTGCTCTCCGTCCTGCTCGACTACCCGGACGCGGAGCTGCCGGCGGCCACCGATGTCCCGGCGTGGATGCGCGAGACGCCGCTCCACGAGCTCCAGGCCGCCTACGTGCGGACGTTCGACTTCGATCGCCGGACGTCGCTCTACCTCACCTACCACACGCACGGCGACCGGCGACAGCGCGGCCTCGAGCTCGTCCGGCTCAAGCGCCGCTACACCGAGGCCGGGCTGCCCCTGACCGGCGGCGAGCTGCCCGACTACCTTCCCGTCCTGCTCGAGTTCGCTGCCCTCTCGCCCACCACCGGCGCGGCGCTGCTCGGTGAGTTTCGAGTCTCACTCGAGCTGGTCCGCGCGCGCCTGCACGAGCTCGGCAGTCCGTACGCCGACCTGCTCGACACTGTCGTCGCGGCGCTCCCGCGACCAACGAGGGCACAGGTCGCCGCCGCCCGCCGACTGGCCGAGGAGGGCCCGCCGACAGAGCTCGTTGGCCTCGAGCCGTTCACCGCCGGGGCCGCCTCGTGAGCCGCGTCGACTTCTTCCTCTGGGTCGCCCTCCCTTACCTCTGCATCGCAGTCTTCGTCGTCGGCCACGTCTGGCGCTACCGCTACGACCAGTACGGATGGACCGCCCGCTCGACGCAGCTCATGGAGCGCCGCCTGCTCATGGCCGGCAGCCTCCTCTTCCACTTCGGGATCCTCGCGGCGATCGGCGGCCACGTGCTCGGAATCCTCATCCCGCTCTCGTGGACAGAGGCGATCGGGATCTCGGACGACGCGTACCACTGGATCGCCGTCGTCGCCGGCAGCCTCTCCGGAGCCGCGATCGTCGCCGGTTTCGCGATCCTCGCTTACCGCCGACTGCGGGTGCCGCGGGTACGCGCGACGACGAGCGGCAGCGATCTCGTCCTCTACCCCGTGCTGGCGGCGACCATCGCGTTCGGGATGCTCGCCACGGTCTGGGGGTCAGCGGTAGACGAGCATCTCTACCGCGAGACGGTCAGCCCCTGGTTCCGGGGCATCTTCGGCTTCCACCCCGACGCATCGCTGATGACGGGCGCCCCGTTCATCTTCCAGGCCCACGCATTCACAGCCTGGCTCCTGCTCGCGATCTGGCCGTTCACCCGCCTCGTCCATGCCTGGAGCATCCCCATCGCCTACGTGGGACGTGCGCCGATCCTCTACCGGAGCCGAACCCGTCGCCCGGCGCGGCGACCCGGCTCGCCGGCTCAGCCGCCCCCGCCTGGAACAGCCGCAGCCACGTCCTCGAGGGGCTTCCCCGAAACGGCGACCGACCGCCCGACCAGATAACAGATCAGAGGCGCATTCGTACGCTCGCCACTCTCGCGCGCCGCGATCCGGGCAAGCTCGAGCAACCTCTCGACGTCCGCATCGGAGAGGTCGAGACTCTCGCGCGGAACGCCCGTCGTCGCAGCGATCGCATCGACGGCTGAAGAGAGCCAGATATCCACGTGGGGACCGTAGCTCACAGAGTACGAGGAGGTGGCTGCGGGCGCTCGACGGATGGGACAGAATGGTCGAGCGCCAGGCAGGTTCCCGATCGGGCCAAGCTGGCTGACAAGCCGCATAGGATGACGATGTGGAGGCGGCGGATCCAGTGGCCGAGCAGGGGGCCGCCCCAGGGCGAGAGCAGCCGATCCGCGCGGCCGAGCTGGTCGGTGCCCTCTCCCTCGCAACGGACCTCGGCACGGGGCAGCCGCTCGAGCACGCGCTGCGGACGGCGGTGCTCGCCGTCCGTCTCGGCGAGCTCGCGGGAGCGTCCGCTGAGGAGCTCGCGGACACCTATTACGTCGCGCTTCTCCACGCCTCCGGCTGCACGTCGAACGGACACGAGGCAACGCAGTTCTTCGGGGAGGACATCGAGCACCGAGCAGCCTTCTTCCTCATCGACCCGGCCGACCCGGAGCAGGTGATGGCGTTCTACCGCACACACGTGGGACCGGGGCGGCCGCCCGAGGTGCGCGAGCAGATGATCGAGGCAGCGCTCGCCGATCCTGCGAGGGCCCGCGACGCGTTCGCGGCGATGTGCGAGGTAGCGCAACGGTTCGCTGGGTGGCTCGGCCTTGGCCCCGGGGTCGAACACGCGCTCGAGTACGTCTTCGCGCGCTGGGACGGCCGGGGAATGCCGAGAGACGTGGGCGGCGAGACGATGCCGCTGCCGGCGCGTCTCCTCCACGTGGCGAGAGACTTCTCGCTGTTCCTCACCGCCGCGGGCCGGGACGACGCACGCGCCGTCGTCGAGCGGCGAGCGGGCGCGGCGTACGAGCCGCGGCTGGCCCACCTTGCCGTGCGCCACTTCGGCGGCGTGCTCGACGAGTTGGACGAGGCGCGGATGTGGGAGCACGCACTCGAGAGCGAGCCGTTCCCGCAGATCCGCCTTTCCGGCGACGGAATCGACGCCGGCTTCGGCGCCATCGCCACGCTGACGAACCTCAAGTCTCCGTGGATGCGCGAGCACTCGACCGGAGTGGCCGAGCTCGCCGAGGGGGCCGCCTGGCGCCTGGGGCTACCCGCAGAAACGGTGACCTTCCTCCGCCGCGCCGCGCTCGCGCACGACCTCGGCCGGATCGGCGTCTCGAATGCGATCTGGGAGAAGCCCGGCCCCCTTGGCTTCGGAGAATGGGAGCGAGTGCGGCTCCACCCGCACTTCACCGAGCGGGCGTTCGCCCAGTCTGCGGCGCTCGCCCCGATCGGTCTCCTGGCCGGCTCCCACCACGAGCGGCTCGACGGGTCCGGCTACCACCGCGGCCTGCGGGGGTCGGCGCTCGACAAGACGGCCCGCATCCTCGCCGCCGCGGACTGCTACGCGGCCATGCGCGAGGCGAGACCGTACAGGCCGGCGCTCGAGCCCGCGGCAGCCGAGGCGGAGCTGGCGCGCGAGGTAGAGGATGGGCGGCTCGACCCAGAGGCGGTCGACGCGGTGCTCGCCGCCGCCGGTCACCGCGTCCCCAAGCGCCCGCGGGAGCTGCCGGGCGGCCTGACCAAGCGCGAGCTGGAAGTGCTCCTCGCGCTCGTGCTCGGGCAGTCGAACCAGGCGATCGCCGACGATCTCGGCATCTCCGCCAAGACCGTCGGGCATCACGTGCAGCACGTCTACCGGAAGGCCGGCGTGCGCAGCCGCGCCGCCGCGACGGTCTGGGCCTTCGAGCACGACCTCGTCCACGGGCCATAGGGCGTTCGCCCGATGCGGGCTGCGTCTCGCCGGGCGCAGACTCCTCCGGTCACGACCCGACGAACCGGAGGAGCAACGGATGTCCACGGCAACGATGCACGACAACGCCGCGATCGTGCGGCGCGGGTACGAGGCCTTCAACACGGCCGACCTGGCCACTCTGACCGAGCTCTTCGACGAGAACGCCTCGTGGCACACGCCGGGACGGAGCCCGCTCGCCGGCGACGCCGACGGCCGCGACGCCGTCATCGCCCAGTTCGGCCGCTACGCGGACGCGACCGGCGGCACCTTCAAGGCCGATCTGAAGCGCGTGCTCACCGACGAGGACGGCCGGGTGATCGGGATCCACCACAACGTCGCCCAGCGCGGCGGCAAGCGGCTGGACCTCTACTGCTGCATCGTCTTCGAGCTCGAGGACGGCCGGATCGTCGACGGGCGCGAGCACTTCTACAACCTCCACGCCTGGGACGAGTTCTGGTCGTAGCCGCATCCTGCAGGCTTATTCGAAGGGAGGACACCATGGAAACATCGCGAATCTCCGGCACTGATTCCATCAAGGTTGGAGTCATCGCCGACCAGACGGGCCCGCTCTCGTTCGTCGGGCTCGCCAACGCCAACGTCGCCCGGATGGTCATCGGCGACATCAACGACAAGGGCGGCCTGCTGGGACGGCACCTCGAGCTGTACCTGGAGGACAGCGCGACGGACGACGCCGTCGCGGCCGCCAGTGCGACGAAGCTCGTCGAAGACGATCGAGTCGACGTCATCCTCGGCGGCATCTACAGCTCCACGAGACAGGCGATCAAAGGCCCGGCCGTCGTCGAGGGCAAGACGCTCTATATCTACCCGGAGCAGTACGAGGGGCAGGAGTCCGATCCGCTCATCTTCTGCACCGGCCCGGTACCGGCCCAGCAGGTCGACCCGTTCATCCCGTGGCTGATGCAAGAGACCGGGGCGAAGACGTTCTACCTGCCGTCCGCCGACTACATCTGGCCGCACGTGATGAACGCGCGCGTCCATGAGGTCGTCACGGCCAACGGCGGCGAGATCGTGGGCGAGGAGTACTTCCCACTCGACCACGCGGACTACCACGAGACGGTCGAGAGGATCTCCTCGAGCGGCGCGGACGTGGTCTTCAACACGATCGTGCCCCCTGGGGTCACGCCGTTCTTCGAGCAGCTCTACGACTCGGGGTTCACCAAGCGCGGCGGACACCTCGTCTGCACGTACTTCGACGAGAACTTCCTGAACATGGTGCCGGCCGCACACGTCGAGGGCCTGTACGGTTGCCTCGACTACTACCAGGCCGTCGACGACCCGTTCAGCCGCGAGCTACTCGCGCAGTACGACGCGCTCTACCCCGGGGACGCGAAGTTCACAGGCGGCAGTGCGTGTTCGGGCCTCTACCGCGGGCTGCGGCTCTGGGCCGCCGCCGTGGCGGAAGCGGGCTCGCTCGCGCAGGAAGACGTGATCGCAGCCCTCGATCACGCACAGATCGCCAAAGGCCCAGGAGGTCCGGCGGCCATGGTGCCCGGCCAGCACCACGCGCGCATGAACATGTACATCGCCCAGGCTCGCAACGGCCGCTTCGAGATCGTCGAAAGCCTCGGGGCGATCGAGCCGCAGGAATCCCTCGTCGGCGCACCGGCCCTCACCGCCTGAGGGCAAGCCGGTGCCGCACGGCGAAAAACACTCGGAGAAAGGAGTTCGGCATGCTACTCGCGACGACGCAGGTGGAGGACTTCGACCGCTTCCTGGAGGTCTTCTCGACCAAGGGCGCGGAGAAGCGCAAGCAGCACGGGTCCAACGGCGCGCTCGTCTTCCGCGATCCCTCCGAGGAGGATCGGGTGTGGGTCGTCTTCGACTGGGACGAGCAGGATTGGCAAAGCTTCGTGTCCGACCCCGAAGTCCCGCCGATCATGAAGGAAGCCGGGCACAAAGGCCCGCCCCAGGCCGCCCAGCTTGCCGGCCGCTGCCACGCCTGACACACACTCTCCCGCGGAGCGACGCCAAAGGGACTCGGCGTCGGTCGACTCCATGCCGGCCGCCGCTCAGTCGAGCGCTCCGTCCGAGTGGGTGGCGATGTATCTGAGCATGCGGCGCATGTTGGCGCGGTCGACGTGGGTGGCGTTCGTCCAGTCGTAGTCGGTGCCGCCCCAGGTGTGGATGTCCTGGCAGTCGACGACGACGAAGTCGTAGCGTGACCGCAGGCTGTCCAGGTAATCGAGTGAGCTGGTCGAGAGCGGTGCGCCGTACTTCTCGAGCTCGGGCAAGACGGTGGGATAGACGGGGTTGAAGACGATCACCGGCCGCTCGCCGCGTCCGTTCATGTACGCGAGCAGGTGCTCGAACAGCCTGAAGCGGCTGGGGTCGAAGGGCGCCGCTTCCGGCGGGTGTCGACGGATCTGGGCGACCATCCGGGCCGCCTCGGCCTTCACCCGCCGCACCTGCTCAGGCGAGGGCGGCGATTGCTGGTCGGGGAGAGATCCGTCCGGGCGGAAGCGGGTGCCGGTGTGCCACGGCGGGCTGACTGTCTGCGTGCTGAGGTAGGGCGCGACCTCTCGCAGGTAACGGCGCCCGCGCGGGTCTGCCTGCGTGCGCGGGTCGGCGATGTTGGTCGCGAGACCGGCGCTGACGAACCAGATGTAACGGCGCTTCTGCCCGGGGAATCGATCGGCGGTGTAGCGGATGAACACCCAAGCATCAGGGGCCGAGCCGCCGGTGACGGCGGCGTTGAAACCGCTGTGCCCGGTCAGCCGCTCAAGCAGAGAGGGCTCGGCCCGGCGGCCGCGCGAGTCACCCAGGATCAGGATCTCCGGGCCTCGCTTCAACCTCGCGATCAAGTCCAGCTTCACGGAGCGGTCGGTCGGCCCCGGCGGCGCGGAACCGGCGCCCGCAGCCGCGGCGCCAAGCCCGACGGCAGCGACGAGAAGAGCTGCCATCGATCGCCGACGATGCATGCGTCTCACCTTAGAACTGGAAGTAGATGAAGGGGTGCGGCTGCGAGATCGTCATTATCGCGATCGCAGCCCCGATCCCCGCCGCCATTCCCTGCCAGACGCGCGGGCGGAGCTTGATCTGCCAGGTGTTCGGCGCGACGTTCACGAACACGATCAGCGCGACGAGCGCGATCGCGAACGTGCCGGGCAGGAGCGCCGAGATCTGTGCGGAGCTGTCGAGCCCGTTGAGCCCGATCATGGCGCCGAGGATGTCGCCGGCGACCCGCACGCTGAGCGAGCGGAAGATCACGAACAGGGCGCAGACGAGCAGGAAGGTGACGAGCCGGTTGAGCCAGACCCACGGCGGCGTCAGGCCGGCCTTGCGCAGCACGGCGTGGCCGGCGAGGAAGAAGCCGTGCAGCAGGCCCCAGATCACGAACGTCCAGGCGGCGCCGTGCCAGAGCCCGGCGAGGAACATGGTGATGACGAGGTTGCGGACGGTCTGCAGGGCGCCGTTTCTGGAGCCGCCGAGGGGGATGAACAGGTAGTCGCGGAACCAGCTGGACAGGCTCATGTGCCAGCGACGCCAGAAGTCCGAGATGTTCACCGCCTTGAAGGGCGAGTCGAAGTTCTGCGGGAAGCGGAAGCCGAGCAGCCACGCCAGCCCGACGGCCATGTCCGAGTAGCCCGAGAAGTCGAAGTAGAGCTGCAGCGAGTAGCCGACCGCGGCGGCCCAGCCCGTGAGCACGCCGAGGTGCGCGTGGTTCGAGTACAGGCGGCTGACGTACGGGTGGAGCTGGTCGGCGATCAGCAGCTTCTTGACCAGGCCGCAGGAGAGGAAGAAGGCGCCCAGCGCCGCGTAGCGCGAGGTCAGCCGCGGGGTCAGCCGCCGGAGCTGCGAGGCCAGGTCGGTGAAGCGCACGATCGGCCCCGCAATCAGATGCGGGAAGAGCGCGACGAAGGTCGTGTACTCGAGGATGCTCCTGGTCGGCTCGATCCGCCGGCGGAAGATGTCGATCGTGTACGACATCGAGTTGAACGTGTAGAAGGAGATCCCGATCGGCAGGACGATGTGCAGCGTCGCCAGGTCGGGCGGCAGGCCCAGCCCGCTGCCGATCCCGTTCAGCGTCTCGACGAAGAAGCCCGCGTACTTGAAGTACGCGAGAATGCCGACGTTCGTCCCAAGCGACGCCGCCAACAGCAGCCGGCGCCGAGCCTCGTCCTCCGTGCGCGAGATCCAGAGGCCGGCGACGTAGTCGACGGAGGTGGCCAGGATCAGCACCGGCAGATAGCGCCAGTCCCACCAGGCGTAGAAGAACCACGACGCCCCGGTCAGGAACGCGAGCCTGAGCGTCTTCCCGGGCAGGAACCACCGGCCGACGAGCACGCAGGGGAGGAACCCGAACAGGAAGATGAAGCTGTTGAACAGCATCGGCCGACCGGCCTAGCGCAGCGCGCCGTCGGAGTGGGCGACGACATAGCGCAGCAGCCGGCGCATGTTCGAGCGGTTCACATGGGTCGCGTTCGACCAGTCGTAGTCGGTGCCACCCCACTTGCTGATGTCCTGGCAGTCGACGAAGACGAACCGGAACCGCTTATGGAGCTCGGCCACCTTCTCCAGCGTCGCGCGGCGTCCCGCGTAGCCGTACTTCTCGAGCTGGGCGAGCACGGTGGGATAGACGGGATTGAGCACGATCACCGGCACCTCGCCCCGCTTGTTCATGAACTGCGAGCGCACGCTCGAAGTAGAAGAAGCGCCCCGGCTGAGCCAGGTCGGCGCGTGCCTGGGCGAGCGTCTCGTGGTGGGTGCGGACGCCGGCGATCAGCTTCGCGACCGACTTCTTCAGCGACTTCGCGTGCTCGGGCAGGTAGTGGAGCGACTGGTTCGTCAGCGACCCGTCCGGGTTGTAGCGGATGTACGAACGGCAGGTCGCGAGCACGCACTTGCGGAACACCCGGAAGGAAGCCCGGGTGGCATCGGTGCTCAGGTAGGTGCCGACGTCGCCGAGGCCGAAGCCCGATCCGCCGACGAGGTACTTCCGCGCCCGCGGGTCGTCCGCGAGCTGCGGCAGCACGCCGCCGCCGGCCAGACCGACGTCCGTGAACCAGACGTAGCGGCGCTTCTGGTGCGGGAACAGGCCGGCGGCGAAGCGGACGAACACGTACTCGTCCGCGGAGGTGCCGCCGGTGACGCCGGCGTTGAAGCCGGCCCGGCCGGTGAGCGTCCGAAGGAACTGAGGCTCGGCCTGCCGGGAGCGGGAACTGCCCAGGATCAGGGTCTCCGGCCCGCGCTTCAGGTGCTGCAGCAGGTCGAGCTTGATCGACCGGTCGGACTCAACGGCGGTCGGCACGATCCCGCTGCCGGCGATCGCGAACGGGTCGATGACGATGTTCATCGCCAGAACCACCGCCAGCACCCCCAGACACGAAACCAGGAACGCGAGCACGAACCGCTTCTGGTTCGGATTCGGGGCCTGTTCGGAGGCACCCTCGGGAACGTGACGCGCTCCGCCGGGAACAGGCGGCGGCCCCCCGGGCCGCGGTCGCGTCGCAAGCGCGGCCGGCGGGGAGGAGCCGCCGGCTCGGCTCCCTATCTCGATCGTCGGCTGCGAGGGCACGCGAGGCTCACTAGCTGGTCACGACCTTGTACTTGCTGAGGTTGGCCTTGGTGATCGTGATCGGTTGCCCGAGTGGCAGATCCTGGTTCTTTGCGTCGTAGGTGACGGTGCCGACGGGCCCGCCGACGTTGTACTGCCCGGGCGCGAAGGTGTGCCCGCTCGCGAGGTGGTCGGCCGCCCACACGACGAGGTAGCCGAGCTTGACCGGATCGCCGGCGCAGACGATCTCCTCGGCTCCACGCCGTACGTAGCGCGCGAGATCGACGTAGAGCGGCGGGCAGGTGCCGCCGTTGCCGGCGGAGAAGACCTTGCCCACCTTGTGCTCCTGGATCACCTGTTGCGGCAGGATGTAGGACTCGCCCGGACAGACGAAGATCATCCCGCGAAGTTGCGGGTGGCGCTTGATCAGGCGCTTGAACATCCCGACGTCCGCGGTGCCGTTGCCCGTGTCGCCGTAGACGACCGCGACTCGTTTCATCCGGGGGTAGCGCTGGGGGGCGTACGCTTTGATCGCCTTCGTCCACGTCTGAACGATCGACTCCCCCGGCCTGCACGGGACGATCGCGTACTGGCCTCTGCCTTTCATCTGCGAGGCGAGCGCGTCGGCGAGCGCCTGCGCGTACTGGTCAGGGGTCGACTGAGTCACCCAGACGCTGCCCGGCCACCGCTGCTCGTACGACAGCGTCGGAATCCCGGCCGCCCGTGCTTGCGCGAGGACCGGGAGGACAGCGTTCACGGTGTCCGGCCCCTGGTCGGTGTTGACGACGATCGCGGCGGCGCGCTTTGCGATCAGCGACTTCACCGCGCTGGTCATCGCCTCTGGACCGTCGGTCGGGATGACGACGAGGTGATCGCCGAGCGCGCTCGCGGCGGCGCTGGCGCCGGGCTTGACCGCCCGCGAGAGCGGCGCACCACCATTCGGGTCCGGGAGCACGAGGCCGATCGTGCGCTGCGTCTGCCGCGCGCCGCTCGAACCGGCGGCGAGCACGCCCGCCGCGACGATGGCGAGGGCGAGCATCAGTGCGACTGTTCTGCTCATTGAGACTCCTCCTTTCGCATGGCTGAGATCGAACGAACGCCCTAACCGCCGCATTCATGCGGGTTTGCGCGCGGCCCCCCGCCGCGAGGGGAGCGGCGGGGGGAGCAGGGCGCGGTTCGTGCACGGTTCAGTCGTCTTTGGTGTCGGTTCCCCGTGATTGCCAGCCGGGGACGAATTGCGGGTTGGTACCGCCGGTGAGGGCGTGTTGGTTGCTGCCGTCGGCATTCATCACGTAGACGAGGCGGGTGCCGGTGCGAGTGCTGAGGAACGCGATCTGGCTGCCGTCGGGTGACCAGGCGGCTCCGAACTCGACCGACGGGTCGTTGCTGACGTCGTGCTGGTCGCTGCCGTCGGCGTTCATGACGTAGATGTCGCCGTTCCCGGCAGCCGTGTCGTGGTAGGCGATCTTGGAGCCGTCCGGGCTCCAGTCGGGAAGCTGGTCGTGCACGAACGGGTCGAAGGTGAGCTGCGTCTGGTCGGAGCCGTCGGCGTTCATGACCCAGACCTGCTCGATCGCGGTGCGCGTGCTCGTGAAGGCGATCTTCGTCCCATCCGGCGACCAGGCGGGGTAGGCGTTGTCGCCCGCGTTGGCGGTCAGCTGCTGGAGCCCCGACCCGTCTGCGTTGATGACGTAGATCTCGGTGTTCGCGTCGCCTCCGACACCGCTCGCGGAGAAGGCGATCTTGGATCCGTCAGGCGAGTAGTCGGGGAACAACGAGCGCGCGTTCAGGTGGGTGACCTGGTTCTTCTTTGTGCCGTTCTGCTTCATCGCCCAGATCTCGAACGGCCCGCTCTGGGCGCTGCAGTAGGCGATGTTCTTCCCGTCGGGCGAGTAGCCCGGACAGGCTTCGAAGCTCGCGTTGTCGGTGAGGCGGCGAACGTCGTTTCCATTCGGCAGCGCCGAGTAGACGTCGACGTTGCCGCCGACGGTCATCGCGAACGTCAATCGGCCATTGTTCGAGCCGGGGTAGGTGGCCCGTGCCGTGCCGGAACCGACGGCGAGGGCGATCAAGACTGTCGCGGCCGCGACTGCGACTGCAAACAGAATCGTGCGTCTGTTCATCATTCCTCCTTCGAGTGGACTGGTCCGTTGGTGGCCCGCCCGTCGAGCACCCGCCAGGCGACCTTCACGTGCGGCTGGTCGGTCGCGATCGTGAAACGGCCGTCACGCAGCTCCGAGAGCACCCGCACGCCGCTCTCGCCGTCGATCGCATGCAGCTCGTACTCGAGCTCCGCCTGCGGCGGGTACGCATCCTGCGGCAGGCTCACGGTCGCCTGCCCGCGCGCGTCCGTCCACACCTCCCCGTGGAAGCTGACGTCCTCGTGTGGCTGCGTCTCGAGCGGGCCGTGCATGCCGGCGAGAGTGCGCCAGACGGATAAGACGCCGGCCAGGACCCGATAAGGACCGGTGCCTCGAGAGGCCTTCCGGACCTATCATTTCCGCTGTTGATGCGGTAAAACCCGCGGGTGGAGTATCGGATCCTCGGTGCGCTCGAGGTGGTCGGCGAGAGCGGGCCGATCGCGCTCGGGACGCTCAAGGAGCGCGTCGTCCTCGCCGTCCTGCTCCTGCACGCGAACGAGGTCGTCTCGCGCGAGCGGCTGATCGACGAGCTCTGGGGCGAGGCGGCGCCGCCGACGGCGAAGAAGGCGGTCAACGTCTACGTCTCGAAGCTCCGCAAGTCGCTCGCCCACGACAGCTCCGACCCGATCGAGACCGCCGCGGGCGGCTACCGCCTTTCCGTCGACGCCGACCAGCTCGACGTCACACGCGTGCACCGGCTGCTGGCAGGCGCACGCGAGAACGCCTCCGCCGGCGAGCTCGATTCCGCGTCGGAGCTCTTCCGGCAGGCGCTGGCGCTCTGGCGCGGGCGCACGCTGGCGGGGCTCGAGCTCGAGTCGTTCGGACGCCACGAGATCGAGCAGCTGGAAGAGCTTCGTCTGACGGCGCTGATGGACAGGATCGACTGCGACCTTTCGCTCGGCCGCCACGAGCAGCTGGTCGGCGAGCTCAACCGGCTCGTCGGCGAGTTCCCGCTACGAGAACGCCTCCGCGCGCAGCAGATGCTCGCGCTCTACCGCGCCGGCCGGCAAGCCGAAGCCCTCGACGCCTACCAGCAGGCGCGCCGGGCCCTGGTCGAAGACCTCGGGATCGAACCCAGCGAAGCCCTACAGCGACTCCAGCGAGGCATCCTCGCCCACGACTCCGCGCTCGAGATACCGACCGGCATCGGCGCACGCAACGGGTCGCCCGCCCCGGCGGCGCCGGCTCTCGATGCTCCCGAGCCCGCGGTCACCACGTCCGAGCCGCCGCTTACCCCGACTGCCCGAAAGGCACGATTCCACCTGCGACGTCGGTACGTAATCCTGGCCGTGCTGGCGGCGCTGGCGCTCGCCGGCGGGCTGACTGCGCTCACGACCCGGGCGAGCGGACCCGGGGCGCTGCCGCCACGAGTCGAGGCCAACAGCCTCGTCCGGCTCGACCCTACGACCGGCAAGGTGGTGGCGGTGACTCCGGTCGGACTCGAGCCGGGACCGATCGCCGCCACGCCGAGCGCCCTCTGGATCGTCAACCGCGGCGACCAGACAGTCTCGCGCCACGACCTGCGCACCCACGCCGTGCACACGATCGGGAGCTTCGCGTCCGCCCCCTACGACATCGCCGCCGATGCGGACGGCAACGTGTGGGTCTCGAACAAGAAGCCGGCCGTCACCTGGATTCTGCGCAGCGCGACCGGTACGGGAACGTCGGCGGTGCCGCTGGAAACGAAGACGATCGCCGTCCCGCCCCTGGGCTCGGGCGCGGAGGCTGTCGGTGCGGGCTACCTCTGGGTCATCGCCGGACCCGCGACCCGGTCGACCGGGAACGATCGCGTCTCGCTGATCGACGTACGCAGCCGTCGTCTCGCCTCCTCGATCCAGCTCGGTCGGGCGACGACTGCGATCGCGTTCGGCTACGGCTCGGGCTGGATCGGCACCTACGATCGCGGCGCATCGACGGCCTGGCTCACCCGCGTGCGCACCGGCTCGGATCGCGAGTCCGTCGGGATCGAGGCGAACGACGGCTGGGGGCCGCTCTCGATCGCAGCCGGGGAGGGCAGCGTCTGGGTGCTCACCTCGGCAGGCACCCTCCTGCGCGTGGATCCCGAGACGGCGCGCGTTCTCCACCGGATCCGCATGGCGGCCAAGGAGCCGGCGTTCGTCACCGTCGGTGCCGGCTCCGTCTGGACGGCCAACCTCGAGGACTTCTCGGTCTCGCAGGTCGACCCGGAAACCGACCGTGTCGTCCGCACGATCCCGCTCGGCAGCTACACGAGGATCCTCTGCGGCATCGCAGCGACTCACGATGCGGTCTGGGTGACGGTCGGCGACGCCTACTGCGACAGCGCCAACCGCTAGAAGCCGTTCGCGTAGACGTCGACGTTGGCCTTCGTGATCGTCAGCGGCTGTCCGAGGCGCAGCTCCTGGTGGCTCGCGTGGTACCAGACCAGGCCGATCGGACCGCCGACGTTGTAGGCCCCGGGCTTGAACCGGTGCCCCGTGAGCAGGTAATGGGCCGCCCACACCGTCAGGTAGCCGATCTTGCCGGGATCGCCCGCGTACACGAGTTCGGCCGCGCCGCTTCGCACGAAGGAGGGCAGCGGCGCCCCGAAGCCGCCGCCGCCGTTGCCGGCCGAGAAGACCTTGCCGATCTTGTGCGCCCGGATGATCGCCTGCGACTCCACCCATCCCTCCGTAGGAACCACGCCGATCAGTCCGCGCAGATGCGGATGGGCGGCCATGAACTGCTCGATCGACACGATCTCGGAGTCGCCGCCGGCGCCGCTTTCCTGGACGACCGCGTCCAGCTTCATTTCCGGGTACGCCTTTCGGACGTACGCCTTCACCACCCGCTCCCATTCGTCGGCGATCGGGAACTGCCCCTGCTCGCCGAAGATCGCGTACTCGCCCTTGCCCTTGATCTGCGAAGCAAGCGCATCGGCCAGCGCCTCGGCGTAGGCGGCGGGGTTCGAGAAGTTGACCCAGACGCTGCGCCCGGCGGCGATGTCATCGCCGGAAGAGAGCAGCAGGATCCCGGCCGCGCGCACCTTGGCCAGGATCGGCCTCAGCGCCGGGTCGTACCCCTCGGTGGCGATCGCATCCACATGCCGAGCGATCAGCGACCGGATGAGGCCCTCCGTGTCGAACTGGGACTCCGCGGCGATGTACCGGACGCCGAGCGCCTTCGCGGCTGCACGACCGCCCCTGACCATCGCCGCCTCTCTCTGGCCGTTCAGCGGCTCCACGGCGACGTACGCGATCGTGTACTTCCTGCTCGCCGCGCCGCTCGAGCCGCTCATCGCGACGAACGCGGCGGACGCGGCGATGGCCAGCGTCATGGCGGTTATCCCGACCGTTCTCCCAGACACCGAGGTCTCCTCGCAGGCGATACCTGGTGCAGTATGACCGAGAGCCAAGGCCCGGGGTGCCCAAAAGGAGCTGGCGAGCGAGAAGGGCCGGATCCGGCCAATCATGCGCCCTGCCGGCGCTAGGCGAGGCACCGTGGGGCTCCATGTGGCGCCAGCGCCCCCGGTGCAGAAAGTTGCCTGTTGATGCGGGATCGGGGCACGTTCTGGGGTGACCTGACCCCCTGAAACTGGTCCAGCCGTTGTGAGGGCACCAAAGACCCTCATAACACGTGGAACTAAACGGAGCATGTTCGAACCCTCAACTCCAGGTTGAGCTTCCCTGTTTAAGCGCTCTAAAAGCGCGATTGCACGGTCTCGCGTCGGCGGATCCGAAGACGCCGCGACCGCTGCGACCACGAATCGGCGCCGTAGTCGACACGATCGCCCAAGTTCTCGAACTCGCCGACGGGCCGGATGCGAGCCCGCGACATCCACGCCGCCGCCGAGGAACTGCTCGGAGAACCGATCAAGCTGTCATCGGTGAAAGCGACACTCGCCGCGCGCGCGTCGACGCCACGGGGTCGTTTCGAGCGAATCAGCCACGGCCGTTATCGACTAGCAAGCGCATGCGATCCTGGCGCGCGTAACTGGGACTAACAGTCTCGTCGCGTTGACCAACCGATTGACCTCCCGTGCGTGAATAGGCTCGGGTAGGGATCAGCGGGAACTGACACAAAAGAAAACGCGGCAAAGAGGCCACTTATCGGTTTGCGCCGAGCGTGGCTTTCCAGTCGTTTCCAGGCTCTACTGCCAAAGACTTGCCAAACGAGGTCCGATCCGCCGCCCAATCACCAGGCTGCGGGACGCTGAGTCGTGAGAGTTATCTGTTCGAGCTTGGGTTCCCGGGTCTGCCGTTGAGAGTGGTGTCGATTTCGGGTGGTGTGTGCGGTTCGTTGACGACGCGGTTGGCGAGGTGGTGGATGCGAAGTCCTGCACCATGTCTTGGCGGATCGCCGTCAGCCGCTTTGTTCCCCGCATCGGGAAGACTCGGTGCCTGAGTGCTTGCCGGTAGGCCCGTACTGCCGAGGGCTTGTACGCCTCGCCGGTGCGGGCTCTGACGCTGCCCGCCTCGGCGGCGGCCAGCCAGGCCTCCGCCGCCTCTTGCAGGCGCCGCTCCGGGTGCCGAACTTGCGTCGACCATCAGGCCAGCCAGCGCGTGGCGACGAGGGCGGGCGAGTGGCGTGGTCGGGTACGTCGCTCCCGCTTTTCTATGATCGCCTGGTGAAGACCCGGGTTGTCGTGCTCAGAGCGGGTTTCGGGGGCTTCGAGCTCGCGGCCGACGTCAACCGGGACGGCGCGTGACGGCCACGGCCCGGGAGTCGATGCTACGCGACGCGGTAACCGAGCATACGCTCGCGTTCACGCTCGAGCCTGGGACAACCGCGCTCGCTGTCATCGATATGCAGTACGCGAGCGCCTGCCGCACGGCCGGGTTCGGTCGTTGGCTGGAGCAGAACGGACGATCGCCGGAAGGCGCGTACAGGTTCGATCGGATCGAGGGCCTGCTGGTGCCGAACATCGGCCGGCTGCTCGCGTTCTTCCGGGAGCACGATCAGCCGCGACTGTTCATCCGTCTTGGCGCGCAGATGGTGGGTGGCCGCGACTTGATCCCGCACGTTCGCTCGCTCGAGCGTGACTTCAGGAACCTTGACGGCAATCGCGAGTTCGAGTTTCTCGACAAACTCGCGCCGCGTCCGGGCGAGCCGGTACTCACGAAGCTGTCGGTGAGTGCGTTCAGCTCAACAGGTATCGATGCGCTGCTTCGGAATCTCGGCGTCCACAGCGTCGTCTTCACAGGCGTCTCGACCAGTCAGTGCGTCGACTTGACAGCGCGGGACGCAGCCGACCGCGGCTACAACTCCCTAGTCGTCGAGGACGCCGTGGCGGAGGACCGGGCCGACTTTCATGCCTGGACGTTAGAGCAGTTTCAGCGGCTGTTCGGCCGTGTAGCGTCGACCGATGCGGTGATCGCCGAGCTGAGCGGCGCGCTACGGCTCGAGGGGACCGAGTCGAACGAGGGGGTAGGACGGGCGTGATCGATCGGAACGGGACCGGACCGTGGATCCCGCGGCTGGTAGAGGCAGATGAGGGGAGCGGGAAGGCCGGAGTGCTGGCCGGTCTGCGGATCCTCGACGCGGGGACGATGCTGGCCGGGCCGTTTGCGGCGACGCTCGCCGCGGACTACGGCGCGGACGTCGTCAAGGTGGAAAAGCCGGGCAGCGGCGACGCCATACGCGAGTGGTCGCCGATCAAAGACGGCCGCTCACTCTGGTGGAAGGTAACGGCGCGGAACAAGAGGCTGATCACGCTCGATCTCGGCAAGCCGAAGGGTCGGGAGCTCTTCCTCGAGCTCGTGCGCGAGGCCGACGCCGTGGTCGAGAACTTCCGGCCCGGGACGTTCGCGCGTTGGGGCCTCTCGTACGAGGAGCTCACGGAGGTGAACCCGCGGATCGTCCTCGTGCACGTGAGCGGCTACGGTCAGAGCGGCCCCTACGCGCGGAGGCCCGGCTACGGCACGGTGGCGGAAGGGATGAGCGGCATCCCGTCGTTCACGGGGTTCCCGGATGGCCCGCCGACCCTCTCGGCATTCCCGCTTGCGGACTGCCTGGCGGCGACGTTCGCGCTGGTTGGGCTGCTCTCGGCCGTGTACGAGCGGGACATTGCAGGGAGCGGTCGGGGCCAGGAGGTCGATGTCTCGCTCTACGAGCCTCTGTTTCGGGTCGCAGAGAGCCAGGTGATCGGGTACGACCAGCTCGGGATCGTCAAGAAGCGACGTGGCAACCGGATCGAAGAGGACTCGCCGCGCAACGCCTACGCGACGAACGATGGTCGCTGGGTGGCGATCTCGGCGAGCTCCGATCGGACGTTTGCGAGGCTGGCCAAGGCGATCGGCAGGACGGATCTGGTCACGGATCCTCGCTTTTCCGACAATCCCGCCCGGATCCGCAACGACGCCGCGCTCGACGAGATCGTCGCCGCGTGGATGAGCGAGCGTTCGAGCGCGGAGATCATCGATGTCCTGGAACGCTTCGACGTCGTGGCAGGCCTGATCTATGACGTCGCCGATGTCTTCGAGGACCCGCAGTACAGGGCTCGCGAGAACATTGTCGGCGTGCTCGATCCGGACTTCGGCCAGGTGAAGATGCCCGGTGTCGTGCCGCGCTTCTCGCGCACCCCTGGCAGCGTGCGCTTTTCCGGTGGCGCGCTCGGCCGGGACAACGAGCAGATCTTCGCCGCTCTCGGGCTCGGCCTCGAAAGACTCGAGAGGCTCCGCACGGAACAGGTCGTCTAGTGCCGGAGCCGCTCATCGTCGCCTGGGGTGAGAGTGCCTACGAGAAGCGCGACGGACACGTCCTCTACTGGCATCTCTGGCAAGCTGCGAAGGAGACGCTTGCGCGTGCCGAACTCGCCAAAGACGAGGTGGACGGGCTCGCGCTCTCGTCCTTCATGATCGGGCCCGGGAACGTCGTCACCCTCGCCGAGCACCTGGGCATGCGGCTCCGCTGGGCCGAACAGGGCGCCTACGGCGGCGCCTCGGTGGTCGTCGCGCTCGGCAAGGCCGTCGACGCGATCCGCGCCCGGAGGGCCCGCGCGATCCTGATCCTCTCCGGCGACGCGTTCACGGTCGCGACGCACGATGCGATGCTCGACGACTTCACGCCGGCCATGGGCGCGTACCTCGCTCCGCACGGCTTTGGCGGCGCCAATGGGATTTTCGCGCTGGTGCAGCGTCAGCACCAGCATCAGTACGGCTCGCGCCGAGAGCAGCTCGGCCAGCTGGCCGTGCGACAGCGCGCCCACGCCCTGCTCAACCCGAACGCGCTCTTCAAGGTGCCGCTGACGCTCGACGATTACCTCAACGCCAGGCCGATCTGCGACCCGCTCGGCCTCTTCGATTGCGTGATGCCCTGCTCGGGCGCACACGGAGTTCTCGTCGTCGCCGACGACGTCGCCCGCTCGCTCCAGCGGCCCGCGCTCCGCGTGCTCGCAGTAGCAGAGGCGCACAACGCCCATCCGCAGGCCTCCTCGTCCTTGCCGGGCGGTTTCGAGGCGTACGCGGACGAGCTTTTCGCCGCCGCCGGCATCGGCCGCGGCGACATCGACCTCTGCGAGCTCTACGACGACTATCCCATCATGGTTGCGATCCAGCTCGAGCGGTACGGCTTTTGCGACGAGGGCCGGGGCGCCGAGTTCATCGGGTCGACCGATACGTCGATCACGGGCGAGCTGCCGATCAATACCGGCGGCGGCCAGCTCTCCTGCGGGCAGAGCGGAGCCGGCGGCGGCGGCATCGGCCTCTCACACGCCATCCAACAGCTCCAGGGCGAAGCCGGTGCTTGGCAGGTTGACGCGGAGACGGCCCTTGTCTCGGGTTTCGGCCTCGTGAGCTACGGCAAGGGGCTCTGCACCGCGGGTGCTCTGATCGCGCGCGCAGCGTGACCGCCCCCGGCCACCCTTCCACGCAGGGCTTCGACGGGCCGCTGCGGCGGGGCGCCCAGGAGGGAAAGCTGATGCTGCAGCGGTGCCGCAATTGCGGGTTCGTGCCGAACTTCGCGCGCATCGCCTGCCCGGCCTGTTTCGGCGAACTGGATTGGTTCGAGTCCTCGGGACGCGGTCGAGTCGACACCTACACCGTGATCCGGCGGACGCACCACCGCGACTACGAGCCGCACGTCCCGATCGTCATGGCCCTGATCGGGCTAACCGAGGGAGCCGAGACGATCTCGACGATCGTCGGCAATGACCGGCTCGACGTCGAGATCGGCTCGGAGGTGCGAAGCACGCGCGGCTGGTCGATCCTCCCACAGTTCGAACTCGACCGGCGATGAAATCGAGAGGGGAGGAGACCGCCGGCCGCCCGAACGTCCTCGAGGTCGACCTTGCCGCGATCACGAGTAACGTCGCCATCCTCCGCGAGCTCGTCGGCCCCGGCGTCACGATCTTCGGTGCGGTCAAGGCGAACGGCTACGGCTTCGGCCTGCCGAGTGTCGCGCTGGCCATGCTCGAGGGCGGGGTCGATGCGTTCGCGATGGCCGACCCCGGCGACGCGATCCGCATCCGCGAGGCGGGCATCGACGTTCCGCTCCTACTCTACGGCGGTGTCCTGCCGGAGCTGGAGGTGGCTACGGTTCTGGCCGACTACGACCTGACCTGCACCGTCGGAGACATCGAGGCAGCGCGGGCCTGGTCGCAGCATGGGGTCGGCGTGAAATGCTTCCTCAAGTTGGATGTCGGGCTGGAGCGGGTCGGCGTTCCTGCCGAGCGGGCACGGGCCTTCGTCGAGGCGGCTCACCGCTTGTCGGGCCTCCAGATCGAAGGCATCTACACGCATCTCCACGGCGGCGACGAACCCGGCTATCTCGGCTGGCAGCTCGATCGCTTCGACAGCGCGCTCGCGGACCTCGAGCAGGCGGGCATCGATCTACCCCTGCGGCTCGCCGAGAGCAGCGTCACGCTCGGTCTCGAGGGGCGCGGCAGATGCAATGCCGTCGATCCTGGACACCTCCTGTACGGGTTCGTTCCGGTTGGGCGCCCGGCCGGGCCTAGCGGCATCCGACCGGCGTTCGTCTCACTGAAGACTCGGGTCATCCAGGTGAAAGAGGTCGAACGCCCCGGCTCCTGGAGCACCTCGCCCGTTCCTGCTCGACCCGGCCTGCGCATCGCGGTGATCCCCCTGGGCCGCGCGGATGGGCTGAGCATGCTCCAGCGTGGCGAGGTCCTCGTACGAGGGCAGCGCGTCCCGATCGTCGGGCGCTTGTCGCTCGAGCACGCCCGACTCGATGTCACGGACCTCCCCGCCTGCAAGGCGGGTGACGAGGTCGTCGTGATCGGCCCCCAGGGAAACGAGGTGATCACGCCCGCGGAGGTCGCCGCCCATCACGGCCTCGACGGCGTGGGACTCACGCTCGAGGCGCGGCAGTCGGTTCGACGCGTCTACCTCGATGAGCTTCGGCTCGCCTGAAAGGAGATCCACATGCCTCACGTCGACGTCAACGGCTGCAAGCTCTGGTACGAGCTGAAGGGCTCGGGCAACTACCTGCTTCAGATCGGCGGAGCCGGTTTCGCGCACGAGAACTTCGGCTTCGTGACCGACGAGATGGTGCGCCACTTCACGGTGATCGACTTCGATCTGCGCGGCTACGGCTTCAGCGACCGGCCTGAGCAGCACTACTCCATGGAGGTCTGGGCCGACGACTGCGCCGCCCTCCTCAATGCCATCGGCGTCGAGCGCGCACACGTGCACGGCACCTCTATGGGCGGCATGGTGGCGATCAAGCTCGCGGCCAAGTACCCAGAGAAGGTGGACGGGCTCGTGATCGACTGTGCCGCTGCGAAGTCGGACTTCACCTGCCGCGCCCGCTTCGAGATCTGGAAGGCGCTCGCCCAGGCATACGGCATGGGCAGCACGCCGATTGCGCTCGAGCTCGCTACCCAGGCGGCCTCGCGCGCCTTTCTGGACTCGCCGCGCGGCCCCGAGCTCATTCCCGTCATCCAGGGCGTTCTGGAGCGCAACTGCTCGGTCGAGATCTTCTGCGCCGCCTGCGACGCGATGATCGAGATGGATCTGAGCGACGACCTGTCCAGGATCAGCGCGCCGACCCTCGTCATGGACGGCGACCAGGACATCCTCACGCCCCTCGATCAGGGCCCGCAGGGCGTCGGCAACCGGGCGATCGCCGAGCGCATACGGAACGCCGAGCTGTACGTGATCGAGGGCGTCGGGCACACGAACCTGATGGAGGCTCCGGAGCTCTCCGCAGAGGTCGTCGTCGGCTTCCTCGACCGGGTGACCACCCAGACGCCGGCCTGACGCTTGAGGCCCCGGGCTACTTGACCGCGATCGCGTTCGCGCGGATGTCGACGCCGTCACCCACGTGCAGCGGTGCCGAGGTCAGGAAGCACTCGTGGACGCCGTCGCGGGCGCAGTCGGCGGCCAGCGCGCCGACGGCCCAGAGCTCCCCGAGCGGCATCCCCAGGCAGGCAGTCAGCGCCTTGTGCCGGCTGAGGTCAGACCCGGTGGCGGCGTGCCCGGCCTCGAGGCAAGGGTTGCCGGCTGCCACCGCGGCGATCCCCGAGGATCACGCTCGCGATACGCCCGCCGGCAAACGACGCGAAGACGACGCCGGCGCACAGTCACGCCGGAATAGCAGAGTAGCGTCCCCGCTCGTGGTGTACGACCGGGTTGAGGTCTTTTCCGCCGCTGCTGTGGAGCGCGAGCCGTAGGCGAGCGCGGAGCAGCTGCGGCGGGTCCGGGTGATAGCTGACCACCGCGTCATCCTCGCGAGGTCCTGTCGAAGACACTCAGCGAGGAGGAGCACGGTGGTCGAGCACACGATGGACGTGTCGAGCTGGTTGCGCAAGCAGCTCGAGGAGGCGAGCCCGGATCTGTTGCGGGCGATGGTGAAGGAGATCGCGGAGGCGTTGATGAGCGCCGACGCTGACGCGGTCTGCGGCGCCGGCTACGGCGAGCGGTCGCCGGAGCGGGTCAACCGCCGTAACGGCTACCGGGAGCGTGACTGGGACACGCGGGTCGGCTCGATCGAGCTCGCGGTGCCGAAGCTGCGGGAGGGCAGCTACTTCCCCGACTGGCTGCTGCAGCCGCGCCGGCGGGCGGAGCAGGCGTTCGTGTCGGTGATCGCCGACGCCTACCTCGCCGGCGTCTCCACCCGGCGGGTCGAGAAGCTGGTGCAGCAGCTCGGGGTCGAGCGGATGTAGCAAGAGCCAGGTCTCGAGGCTGGCGAAGAGCCTCGACCAGATCGTCGAGGACTTCCGCACCCGGCCGCTCGACGGCGCCCCCTACGCGTACGTGACGCTCGACGCGCTGGTGGTCAAGTGCCGCGAGGGCGGCCGCACGGTCAACGTCTGCGTCGTCCACGCCGTCGGCGTCAACAAGGACGGCTTCCGCGAGTCACTCGGCCTCGACGTCGTCACCGCCGAGGACGGCGCCGCCTGGCTCGCCTTCATGCGAGGCCTGGTCGCCCGCGGCCTCGCCGGCGTCAAGCTGGTCAGCTCGGACGCCCACCCCGGCCTGGTCGACGCGATCGCCGCGACGCTGCCGGGCGCGGCCTGGCAGCGCTGCCGCACGCACTTCATGCGCAACCTGCTCACCCGGGTGCCCAAGAGCGCCCAGAGCGTTCGTGGCGACGATGGTGCGGACGATCTTCGCCCAGCCCGACGCCGACGACGGTGCACGAGCAGCACGCCCGCATCGTCGACCAGCTCGAGACCCGCTTCCCCGAAGCGGCCGCGCTGCTCGACGAGGCCGCGCCCGACCTGCTCGCCTTCACCGGCTTCCCGAAGGAGCACTGGCGGCAGCTCTGGAGCAACAACTCGCTCGAGCGGCTGAACAAGGAGATCCGCCGCCGCACCGACGTCGTCGGCATCTTCCCCGACCGCGCCTCGATCGTCCGCCTGGTCGGCGCCGTGCTCGCCGAACAGAACGACGAATGGGCCGTCGCCCGTCGCTGTTATGGACGGCGGTTTGTCAAGGACCAGCCGCGATCAGGGCCTGCTCGGCGGGGAGTGGCGGGCTGGATGTCTCTGGAGCTGGTCGAGCGGCGAGAGGCCGAGCGGGCGCGACGTGTGGTCAGGCTGTCATGCGAGGGCTGGCTACCTCATGACCGTTTTGCGTCGCGTGCTCGCGGTCTACAGGCGGGCGCGGCCAGCAGGTGTCCCTGGCTGCCCAAGCGGCGGGCGCGAGCTTTCGGTGCGCGCGGGGGCTCGTGCTCGCGCTGCTCGACCGACTCCAGCGGCGGTGGTTACAGGTCGAGCGTGGTGACCTCCCAGCAGAAGGCCGCGAGCTCGCGCGCGACCGCGACGGCGACGATCGTG
The DNA here is from genome assembly GCA_963776375.1 of uncultured Actinomycetes bacterium. GTDB lineage: Bacteria > Actinomycetota > Thermoleophilia > Gaiellales > Gaiellaceae > PALSA-612. The sequence continues at coordinate 97,379 of CAVZMF010000001.1, forward strand.
TTGCGCTTGCCCGCTGTTGCTCGAGCGTTTGCCAGCGCTGGTAGAGGCGCCGCTGCGCACGCCAGGCGATGTCGATCACCGCGGGTGCTGGCCCCGCTGCCGGACGCCGAGCTGCGTGGGAGACGCGCGGCGGGCGCCGGTAGTGCCAGGCTGCCTCGACGAGCAGGCGGCGGGCGTGCTTGGAGCCGGCCTTGGTGATCGCGCCTCGGCGGCGTTGCTCGCCGGAGGAATCCTCGCTGGGGACGACGCCGAGGTAGCTGGCAAGCAGCCGCGGGTGCTCGAAGCGGGCGAAGTCGCAGACCTCGGCGGTCAGACCGGCCGCCGAGAGCGTGCTGATGCCACGCAGGCAGCGCAGTCGTGCCACGGTCTCCGCGGCCAGGAGCTGAGCGTGATCTCTTCGAGCGCGGCCCCGAGCTGGTCGCGCCGGGCAAGCATGCTGTCATGCGCGTGCAGCGCGTCGGCGAAGGTGAGCTCGGAGGCGCGGTCGTCGAAGCGCAAGCCGCGTAGCCAGTTGCGGTGCCGCTTCGTCCAGGTGTTGCCCGGCAGCGGGTAGTAGAGCTCGCGTCGGAGCAGGAACTTCGCGATCCGTGCTCGGCAGCGCATCAGATCGACGCGCACGTCCTCGCGGGCGCGGACGAGATCCCGCAACTGCTCCTCGGCCGGCTCGGGCACGCGCACCATCCGCAGCTCACCGGCGAGCAGTAGACGCGCGAGCCGAATCGCGTCACGCTTGTCCGTCTTGACCCGGTCGAGCGTCGAGCGGACGATGTGCCCCGGCGCGCAGACGACAACGTCGAGCCCGTGCGCCCGCGCGGCACGGACAAGGCCATAACCGGTTGGACCGGCCTCGTAGACAGCCTGGAACGGCTGCGGCAGCGTCTCCAGCCACTCGAGCACCGTCGAGGGCCGGCCGCTGAGCACCCGGATCGTGACCTCGCCTGTCGCCGGATCGAGCACGGCGGCAACGTCTCCCGCGCGTGGACGTCGAGCCCCACGCGACGCGTGCTCATCGTCATTGCAAACGCCTCCTCCGTCGATGCGCTCGACACCCGGAACGACCGAGCGCCGCTGAATCCGCGCGACGCTACGCGCGGGGCACCGACTCGCAGCGATGACACGAACCGGTCACCGCTCCATACGGTCTACATGAGCGCCGAGTCGATCGCCAAGGCGCTCGCCCCGACCCAACGACGAGCCCGAGGAGGTGATCGCCATCGCCGCGGCCGCGTAAGGGTCAGGCGAGGATGACGCGCTCAGCCTCGTACACCTATCTAGGGATCGTCGCCGACGGCAAGCCGTCGGTGGCGGTCTGGACGGTGACGGCGTAGGGGTGCTGCCCATACCTATCTCGGCGCGCGGCTGACTCGCGGGCAGGTTGTCGAGTCGGGAAAGCAGAAGGGGACGGCTCATTCCACAGCAGGAGCCGCGGCGGTGCCGGCTCAGGTGTAGGAGGGAACGCGTCAAGCCTCGATCGCCGGTCAGGCGGCGGCGAGCTCGAGCTCGCGCAGGACGTGGTAGGCGCGCTTGCCGATCTTGCGGGCGACGCTCAGCCTGGCGACCGTGGTGTCGCGCCGGTCGCGCACCGCCTGGTAGAGCTCGAGGTCGGGCGCGTTGCGGCCGATTGGCGTGCACGGCCGCCTCGACCAGTGCCCAGCGCAGCTGCGGTGAGCCGGCCTTGGCGAGATGGCCGCGACGGCGCGTCTCGCCCGACTCGTCGACGACCGGATCGAGACCGGCCAAGCGGGTGATCTGCTTGGCGCGGCGGAAGCGGCAGCGCCTCACCGATCTCGGCCAGCAGGTGGCAAGCGAGGATCGGGCCGATCCCGTAGATCGACTGCAACGCTTGGCAGCGCGCGTCGGCGCGGGCGAAGCGGCGCAGCTCGCCGTCGACAGTGTCTAGCTGCACCTCGAGGGCGGCGATGATCGCGAGCAGCGAGTCGACCTGCAGCCGCCCGTGCTCGGTCAGCCGCAGCGAGGCGGCCCAGCGCAGCCCCTCGCGGCGTCAGCAGCCGCGACTTCGCGCACGGCCAGCCCTCATGGAGAAGGAAGGCGTGCAGCCGCTGTCCCCAGCGGCGCTGGTCCTCGGCCAGCGTCTTGCGCAGCCGGGTGCGGTCGCGCAGCCGCTGGATCTCCTCCGGCGGGATCCAGGACTCCGGCAGCATCTCCTTCGCCAACAGCCGCGCCAGCCAACGCGCATCCAACCGGTCCGTCTTCGCGCTGCGCCGCCGGCCCGGCAGCGCACGCGCCTGCACCGGCTCAGCCAGCCGCACATCGAAGCCGCGCGCCGAGAGCTCGCGCCAGACCCACCGCCAGCCCGTCGTGGCCTCGATCGCCACCGCCGCGACCCGGCCCTGCCACTCCTCAGCCCACCGAGCGAGACTCTCGCGATCGGCCGAGAAACGCGCCTCGACCACCTCGCCGCCCTCCGAATCGAGCACCGCCGCCTGGAAGGCGTGCTTATGGATGTCGATCGCCGCGTACAGCATCACGGACCTCCTCTCGTTGACAGAGGCCCGATCGTCCTCAGCGCTCAGGACAGAGCCCTATGACATCCACTTGACGGGACGTGGCCATCAGCGAGACGCGGTCGCTACGGAACCTGGCCCAGGTCGGGCGCCAGGGCCAAGGGCGCCTTCGAGAGCTGGACAGCGCGAGGATGGGCAAGCGACCGCTACCAGCAGGGCCCCGGGCAGGTGGACAGAATCTGGATCCTCAAGGGGTCGGGGTTCGTACCTAAGCCTTTGGTTGTTCGGACTTTCCCTGTAATTCAAGGGAATGGAACTGAACGGACTCGAACCCTCTGCGAGGGATTGATCAGTCCAAAGAGACGGGCTCCTGGCAATCCACGAGCTACGGCTATGGCGCGAGCCGTGGAGCGGCTCCCGCCATAGCTCTGTGGGGTGAGCTGTCCCGCGTACCCGTTACGCAGCAGCGCCTTCGGGGACGAGACCGAGCTGGGCCAGGACGGCCATGTTGTCGTAGTAGAGGTTGTCGACGACGATCTTCCCGTCGCGCATCTGCACCAGCTCCATCCCTCTGATCTTCAGCCGCTTGCCGGTGGGAGGCACTTCGGAACCGTCCGGCAGCGGCAACGCACCGGTGTGCGTGCCCTCGAAGGTCCACTCGTCTGCGAACAGGTCGCCCTGCTCGAGGAAGCTGAGGACGGTGTGGTTGATATCCGAGCATGTCTCGAAGTCTCGGGCCAGAGGTTCGCGGATCGCGGTCCTGCCTTCGAAGGTGCCGTCCGGCATGAGCTGGACGGCGTCCTCGGCCGTACAGATCCATGACCGCGTCGAGGTCGCCGGCTTGTACCGCTCGACGCAGTAGTCCAGCAGCGCTCATCATCTTCTCCTTTTCGTGTTCACACCTGTTTCGGGACCCTGCCGGCGTAGACGAGGCGCATGATCTTGAGTGGCGCGTCGCCGGAAGAGAGAACGCCAGGGCAGCCCTGGCGGACTTCCGCAATTCGATCGGCGTCTATCCATCCGCCACGGATCTCGCGAGCATCCAGGTGCCGGTCGTGTGCAGCTACGGCTCGCGCAGCCCGGACAGCATGGTCAGCCTCGTTCGATCGCTCGCCGCAGCCATCCCCACTGGGACTCTGCACCGAATCGAAGGGGCAGGTCACGCAGCGCCCTTCGACGCAACAGGTCATTTCGTCCAGCTGATTGCCGACGCCATGACGTCTGGCGATTGACGCCGGCCGGGCGCAGCTTGCCGCTTGGCGCAGCGAGGATTGGACCCAGCGGCTGGAAATCAACCCGCGCAAGGGATGACCATCCCCAAGAGCACGTTCACAGCGCAGCGAGCTCGTTCGAGAGTACGACGCGAGAACGGGCTGGAGGCAGGTCGAAACCGGCGATGCAGCCGCTATGCGCCTTGAGGCTCGTCGCGGCCGGAGGTGGGGCGAGGGCCCGCTCGGGGTCGCCACCTGACCCGTGCGACCCTCGACCTTAGGGGCCGGGGTCGCAGCAGAGTCAGGAACTCAGTGAAAGGTTCGTAGCGACCGGCGGGCGGTGAGCACGATGACTGAGATCAGCCACGCGGCGAGGGCACAGAAGGTCCACCAGCACGCATAGACGATTGGCCGGGAGAGGTCAGCCGTCAACCAGAGCGCGAGGAGGGCGCTCATTGCAGCCACGACTATCGCCATCGTGCGGCCACGCACGACTCCGAGCACCGTGCGACGACGGAAGCGCTTCGGACGCGCGACGTCGGCGCGATGAGAAACCGTGCTACGGAGAGGCCGGCTGATCAGATACAGCGCGGCGAGAGCTGCGACGCCGAACAGCGAGATGCCGACCGGCCCGTCCGGGTCGAGGACCGTGCCTGTCACGCCGCCGACGAGCAGTACAGCGGCTGCGATGTTTCCTCGGCTGAATTGTGTGCGCATTGCGCTCCTTAGGTTGGGGGGTCCCCAGAAGGATCGGCGCTTTGGCGCTTCGCCGCCGGGAGGCAGGCAGGGGTCTATGCGTGCGGCTAACCCCCGTCGCATCCGAGAGCGGAAGAAACGCTACGAGGCGGAACGACGACCAGCTCCCCGCGCTCGCGCCGACGTCGCGGATGACTCTGGCCTCGCCTGGCCGAAGGGAGGATGTCCCGCTCGTCGTGGAATTTCGTGGCGGCGGTCCGGTGTGATGGTCAGGCGGTGAGGACGATAGCGGCCTCCTTTGTCTTGGTGGCGCTTCGTGTGCGCGGCGATGGTCGAGGTCGTGCTCGATCGCGATGACGAGTTTGGCGAGGTCGCTGTAGCCGATGATTCGCCGAAACTGTCGCTCGGCTTCGAGCATGCCGGCGGCGGTCCAGCGCAGCGCCATCTCGCCCGAGGACCAGCGCTTGACGTTGCGCTGGGTGCGGCGGACGATCTCGATCATCGACTCGCAGGGGTTGGTCGACTCGAGCGTGCGCTTGAGCGTTGCCGCGTGATCGCCGAGCCGGGTGAGGGTGAGCGTCTCTTCGATTCCTTCGCGCAGCGAGCCGGCGGCGCCGGGATGCGTGCGCTCGAGCTCGCCGGCGAGCCGCCGGAGCTGCTCGAGCGCGCGGGCGTGATCGGTCGGCGCCCAGGCGCGGCGGAGCCGCTGCTTGACCGGCGGCCGGTCGCGCTCGGGGAGATGCTCGAGCACGTTGCGTTCCTTGTGCCGGAGACAGCGCTGCACGGGCGCGTCGCCGAAGACCGTTGCGGATCGCCTTGCGCAGCGCCTTGGCGCCGTCGATCACGAACAGGATCCCCTGCTCGGGATCGAGGCCGCGCTCGACCAGATCGGAGAGCAGCGCGGTGGCGACGGTCGCGTTCTCGGTCGCTCCCTTCCCAGAGCCCGAGCGGGATCTTGACGCCCTCGGTCGTGATCCCGAGCGCGACGACGTTGGTGCGGCCCTTCAGCTCGATCCCGTCGAGCATCATCACCGCCAGGCGCACGTCGTCGAGCTGGCGGCTCATCAGCTCGCCGAGCGCGCTCGCGGGTGCGCTCGACGAACGTGCGCGAGACCGACGACTTCGACGTCGACCGCGCCGTCGGCTCGACCTGCGCGCCGACCGGCTCCTGCGTGCGCCGGTAGCGGCGCGTCGAGACGCCGGCGAGCATCCGCTCCAGCACCGACTCGCGTCAGCGGATCACGGTCGGCGAAGTGCTCGTAGGTCTGCAAGCCGCACCTCCGCTCGCCGTCGGCGCTCCGCACCCGCGGCCGCTCGACCGCCGACGCGCCGGCCGCCGAGCGTGACCTCGCCCGCCTCGTGACCGTGACGGACGGCTGTGCGCTCGGGGTCGTGCTTGCCCTTCGGGCCGACGACCTCGACGACCTCCTCTTCCAGCAGCTCGGCGAGCACGCCGAGCCCGACGCCGACGCTCAAGCGCGAGCAGCCCCTCCTTCGCTGCCCCGACCAGCTGCCCCAAGCGCCTCCTGCACGCGCGGCGGCAGCACGGCTTCATCGTTGCTCGCCTGCGCGACCGCGATACGTTGCTCTTCACGGCGGTTCCTCCTTCGATCTTCGACGAGGATTCGCCCGCCACGCTCCCAACGGAGCGGACGGGCGGAGGGACCGCCGCCTCAAGTTCTACGAGCTACGGGACAACCACAGCGCGCGACGTCGCGACACTTCGCAAGATGGTGCTGCCGGCCCTCGCTGCGGGGGTGTCGAGTCGGCACGCGGTTGACATAAGACCGGAAACGGACGACTCTTGTTGCGGTGGCTCACGTCTGAGCGTCTGAGCGGCACGGTCACCTTCCTGTTCACCGACATCGAGGGCTCCACCGGCCTGCTCAAGCGGCTCGGCCGTGATCGGTACAGGGAGCTGCTGAAGCGCCAGCAGGTGCTGCTGCGAGAGGCGTTCGCGATGCATCGCGGCGAGGAGGTCGACACGCAGGGCGACTCGTTCTTCGTCGCCTTCCGGAGCGCCTCGGATGCTGTCGCTGCAGCGGTCGCGATCCAGCAGGTGCTGGCCGACCACGAGTGGCCGGACGGCGTCGACCTCCGGGTGCGGATCGGTATCCATTCGGGGGAGGCGGCGGCCGCGGGCGAGCGTTACGTCGGCTTCTCGGTGCATCGCGCCGCCCGCATCGGGGCTATCGGCCACGGCGGACAGGTGCTCGTGTCGTCCTCGACACGGGAGCTGGTCGAGGACGATCTACCGCCGGGCGTCTTCCTTCGCGATCTCGGCTCGTATCGCCTGAAGGACGTGGACCGGCCGGAGCGGATCTCGCAGGCGGTCGCGGAAGGGCTGCGGGTCGAGTTCCCGCCGCTCCGCGGCGCCGAGCAGGTCAAGCAGGCGCCTCTGCGCCGTCGCTCGCTGCTGGTGGCGATGCTGGCCGGTGTGGTCGCGGCCGCAGTGTCGATTCCCGTCTTCGCACTGGGCGGCGGCTCGGGCGAGACCGCGCTGGCGGGCGTCGGGGCGGACTCGGTCGGCGCGATCGACTCCGGGTCCGGCCGGATCGCCGCTTCGATCCCCGTGGGAGCGTCGCCGAGCTCTGTGGCGGCGTACAAGGACGCCGTCTGGGTGACGAACGCGGGCGACGACTCGGTCTCTCGCATCGACTCCAAGACGAACACGCGCGTGCAGACCATTCCCGACGTGGGCAGCCATCCGGGCGCAATTGCGATCGGAGACGGCTTCGTGTGGGTCGTCAACAGCGGCGACGGGACGGTCTCGAAGATCGACCCCCGCGCGAACGGCGGTAACGGCGATCTCGTCGACACGATTCGGGTCGGGAACGACCCGACCGGAATCGCGTTCGGCGGCGGACGGCTCTGGGTGGCGAACTCGATCGACCGGACGGTGATGGAGTTCGTGCCCGGCTCGCACAAGCCGCTGCACACGTTTGAAGTGCCCGCGGGCGCCGACGCGCTCGCCTACGGCTTTGGCTTCGTCTGGGTCGTGAGCGGGCCGGGGAACAGCGTGACGAGGATCGCCGCGCGTTCCGGGACGGTCCTGCCGCCGATTCAGGTCGGCAACGGGCCGAGTGCGCTCGCGGTCGACGGCGACTTCGTCTGGGTCGCGAACCGCCTCGATGGGACGGTGTCCCGCATCGATCCGGGAGACACGACGAGAGTGAAGGTCATCCCGGCGGGAGAGGGCCCGGTCGGAGTGGCCGCGAACGACAGCGCCGTCTGGGTGAGCGGTGGGCGGACCGGGACGCTCTCCCGCATAGACCAGGGCGGGGGGTCGGTCGAACGGAAGGTCGAGACCGGGAACCGACCGCAGGGACTGGCCCTGGCCGGGGACATGCTCTACGCCGCCGTCAGGGCGTCGGGGCTCGCTCACCGCGGCGGCAAATTGACGATGCTCGCGTTGCCCTTTGGGTCGATCGACCCCGCGGCGCTCTACGACCAAGGATTGTTCGCAGCGACGAGCGTGGCCTACGACGGGCTCATCGGCTACGAGCGTGTCGGCGGCAGCGGCGGCGCGCGCCTGGTGCCTGACCTCGCGACCTCGATCCCTGCTGCCACCGACGGGGGTAGGACGTACACGTTCCAGGTGCACCGCGGCATCCACTACTCGACCGGAGTACTGGTGCAGCCTGCCGACTTCCGGCGCTCGATCGAGCGCCTCCTGGCGAACCAGCAAGGCGCGGGCTCTTACTTCACGGGCATCGTCGGAGCCGATGCCTGCACGAAGCGGCAGCCGAAGCGGAAACCGAGGCAATGCGACCTCTCCCGGGGGATCGTCGTCGATGCGGCCTCGAACACGATCACGTTCCATCTGACGGCGCCCGACCCGGACTTCCTGGCCAAGCTCGCGGCAGCGGACTACGCCGTGCCGTCCGGGACGCCGCTGTTCGGCGCTCACCTGCCGCTACCCGCCACCGGCCCGTACATGATCGAGAGCTTCGACCCGAAGCGAGGGGTCCGGCTCGTTCGCAATCCCCGGTTTCGGGAGTGGTCGCCGGCGGCACAACCGTCCGGGTATCCGGACGAGATCGCCCTCCGCTTCGTCGCCGATCCCACCGCTCAGGTGGAAGCCATGAAACGGAACGATGCCGACTACCTGTACCTCTTCCCACCCGACGTCGCCCCATCCCTGCGGAAAGACGGGTATGGAAGCAGGCTGCACGTCGATCCCGGGCTGTGGACGTTGTACCTCTTCCTGAACACGAGACTGGCCCCGTTCGACAACGTCAACGTGCGGCGGGCACTGAACTTCGCGGTCGACCGCGACAAGCTGGTCGCGCTCAGAGGCGGCCCCGATGTCGCGCAGTCGAGCTGTCAGGTGCTGGCACCCAACTTCGCCGGCTACGCGCGCTACTGCCCCTACGCCCACGACCTGGCCAGGGCCAAGCGACTGGTCGCCGCGTCCGGCACGACCGGGCAGGCGGTCACGGTGTGGATGCCGGAGATTCGCAAGACGACCGGCGACTACCTCGTGTCCGTGCTGCAGAGCCTCGGCTACAAGGCAAAGCTCAAGGTGATCCGAGAGAAGGTCCCCGGCGACTACTTCCGCGCCCTGGCCGCCGCGAAAGACCCCGTCCAGGCCGGCTTCGGCGGCTGGACCCCCGACTATCCGTCGAGTGCGGCCTACTTCTCTCAGCTGCTCACCTGCGCCGCCTACAAACCCGGCAAACCCGACAACATCAACTACGGCGGATTCTGCAACCCGGGCATCGACCGCCAGATCGCCCACGCAACCGAACTGCAGACCAGCGACCCGAACGCGGCGAGCCTGCTCTGGAGCAAGATCGACCGCGAGATCGTCGACCAGGCACCGTGGGTCACGATGGCGAACAGCAAGCAAGTCAACTTCCTCTCTGACCGCGTCGGCAACTACCAGTACAACCCGATCTCCGGAGTGCTGCTCGACCAGCTCTGGGTGCGCTAACGATCCGCCGATCTGCCCGCCCGCGAGTATGTCGGATGTTGTGATGCGCGAGAACGACGCGATCAGCGACGGGCGCGAGGAGCGCCGGTCGGCGGTCGAGCGTCTTGCCTCGCTCGTCTACTACCTGACCGTTGCCTACTTGTGGTTCTGGATTCTGCTTGTCGTCTTCGAAGCGATCTAGGCGATCAAGCACGCTTTCTAGAGCTTTCGAGACCGCCCTCCCTCGCGGAAACGTCGGGTCGAAGGTGGCGAGCGCGGGGCCCCATTGCCACCCTGACCCCACCGCCACCCGCTGAGGCTCCGCCGCACCATATGACCCGCATCGCCGGTTCCGTGTCCTACTGGAGCGCGATCGCCGGCATCGCGACCCGCCCCCCACCTCGTCGGAACGTCGCGGCGGTCGCGGGGAGCGGGTCAGCCGGATCGCTGTATACGGGTACTTGCGCCACAGCCAGGATTTCGGGCCACCTCTCCCTAGAACCAAGACCTGAAAGCGACGACCAGATCACCTCGATTCCTTCCGCGGGCGGCGAAGCCTCGGATGTCGGGTAGCGGTACCCTGGCTCAGCCCCGGAACCCGAAACCGGAGAGACTACGCGCGGTGACGACGTCCGCGAACAGTCGTGAGCGCCTCCGCTCGAGGGAGTGGGTGAACGAGGCGGTCCGTCGCATCGAAGCCGACGCCAACCGCTCGGCCGACACGCATCTGCACGCCTTCCCGCTGCCTGCCGAGTGGGGGATCGACCTCTACCTGAAGGACGAGTCGGTCCACCCGACGGGATCGCTGAAGCATCGACTCGCCCGCTCGCTCTTCCTCTACAGCCTGTGCAACGGCTGGATCACGGAGGGGACGACGATCGTCGAGGCATCCAGCGGCTCCACGGCCGTCTCCGAGGCGTACTTCGCACGGTTGCTTGGCCTGCCGTTCATCGCGGTCATGCCGGCCTCCACGAGCCCCGAGAAGATCGCGCTGATCGAGGGGCAGGGCGGAGCGTGTCACCTGGTCGACGACCCGAGGACGATGGTCGACGAGGCCCAGCGGCTCGCGGCCGAGTGCGACGGGCACTTCCTCGACCAGTTCACGTATGCCGAGCGCGCAATGGACTGGCGCGGCAACAACAACATCGCGGAGTCGATCTTCGTCCAGATGGCGCGGGAGCAACACCCGCTTCCCGCCTGGGTCGTAGTGGGGGCCGGGACCGGCGGGACGAGCGCGACGATCGGCCGCTACTTGCGCTACGAGCGATACCCCACGCGGCTGTGCGTCGTGGACCCGGAGGACTCGATCTTCTACTCGAGCTGGACGGGCGACCCGGAGGCATTCACCGGCCGGCCCTCACGTATCGAGGGCATCGGACGCCAGCGGGTGGAGTTGTCATTCCTCCCGGACGTCGTCGACCGAATGATCCAGGTTCCGGATGCTGCGTCGATCGCGACGATGCGCCTGGTGAGCACGCGGATCACACGCAGCGTCGGCGGCTCCACCGGAACCAACGTCTGGGGAGCGCTGCTGCTCGTTGCCGAGATGATCTCGCGTGGCGAGCGCGGCAGCGTCGTCACCCTCATCTGCGACGGCGGGGATCGCTACTCCCACACCTACTACAGCGACGCGTGGGTCGGCGATCAGGGCCTCGAGCTCGAGCCGTACACAGAGGCGCTGGAGACGTTCCTCGAGTGTGGTGAGTTCCCAGCGACGGCGGGAACGAGAATTGGAAGAACTAGACCTCGGTGATCTTGTCGCGGATAAGGTCCGCGACCTCGGGTGGAACCTCGTCCATCCCGTGGGCGTCGTGCGCGTGTGAGGAGATCTCCGCCCACAACTCCTCCTCGTCCTCGCGACGCGTCACCCACTCGCAGCCCGGCACCACATCGCCACAGTTGAATTGCTTCATCTGACCCTCCCGACGATATTTGCGGCCAACTCTAGCCGGGGCTCGGAGGCAGGCGGCTGACGGAATCGGGGTAAGCGAACGGCCAGTACGATCCGCGCATGTGCCGGGTCCTCGCCTACCTCGGTGAGCCGCTCCCCGTGCGAAATCTGTTGTTCGACCCCGACAACAGCCTTGTCCGGCAGTCATACAGCCCGCGGATGATGAACACGTTTCTGAACCTCGCGGGCTTCGGCATGCAGGCGTGGGACCCGGTGTCGATCCAGCCTGAGGATCCGTTCACCTACCGCGCGACCACCATGCCGTCGTTCGATCGCAACCTGCGCTTCCTCTCTTCAAAGCTCGCGCCGACGTGTCTGGTCGCCCACGTTCGTGGTGTCACCTACTCACACGAGGCGGTCGTCACCGAGACGAACCTCCACCCCTTCCAGTTCGTCGACACCCGCGTCGTCCTCGCGCACAACGGGCACCTGCGGCAGTTCCCGCGCATGCGCTCCTCGCTCGTCGAGCACGTGCGGCCGGAGCTTGCGCAGCGCATCGAGGGAACCACCGACTCCGAGTGGATCTACGCCCTGGTCCTGTCGCAGCTCGATGACCCCTACGCACTGCCCGAGACCTGCGAACTCGCCGACGCCACAACCAACGCCCTCCGCGTCCTGCGCAATGTCCGAGCTGCGCATGGCATCGACACCTCCTCGCCGGTAAACCTCTGTGTCAGCACCGGCCGCGCCGTGGTCGCCACCCGCTTCTCGTTCGACTACGGCTGGTACCCACCCGAGGACGAGATGCTCGAAACCGACCTTCCGTTCGTGAGCATGTGGTACGCGATCGGAGGTGAGTACACCCAGCGTGACGGCGACTGGCAGATGACAGCCAGCGATCCGCCCCGCTCCGTGATCATCGCTTCCGAGCCGCTCACGACCAACGACTCGACCTGGCTCGAGGTGCCGGAGTACACGATGCTGACTGCCGAGCTGACTCCCGAAGGGCTCGAGTTCGAGACGCGCGAGCTCGATGTCTGACCAGCGTGAGACCGTCGACTTCCTCGCCAGCGTTCCGCTCCTCGAAGGCGGAGAGGAGGCGGACCTGGTGGAGCTGGCGCAGGTACTGCGCCGGCGGACGCTGCGGGAGGGTCAGATCCTCTTGCACCAGGGAGATGACGCCCGGGAGATGGTGTTCATCGTCGAAGGCAGCGTCTCGGCTTCGCTGCACGTGCCCGGCGATCGCGAAGTGGAGATCGGGAGAGCCGGTCCGGGAGAGATGGTCGGCGAGATCGCGATGCTCGACGGCGGAGCGCACACGATGAACGTGCGCGCGACCGAGACGACTACGGTGCTCGCGCTCGGCCGGCTCGACTTCGCCGCGCTGCTCGGCCGCCCGCATCCATGGGCGTTCAGCCTGAAGCGCCGCCTCGCATCGCTCTTCACCGCGCGCCTTCGCATTCAGCTCTGGCACCTTGCCGGCTCGCTCGGCGACGAGATGGCCAGCCCGCCGGCCGAGGACGTGACACGGGCGCTTGGCGACCTGGAGTACTGCGACCCGCCGGACAGCAAGTACATCCGTCGCATGGCGACCTTCAACGACTTCGATCCCGTAGCGCTCTGGGGCTTCCTGACGTCGGGGAGGTATGCCAGGTGCCCGTCGGGGCGCACGCTGCTCGCCGAAGGGGAGCCATCGACGGCCTGCTACCTGACGATCAACGGCGCAGTGGAGAAGGTACTGGTTCGCGACGACCGGCGAATCCGCGTCGGGCTGGCGGGGCCTGGGAAGGCGTTCGGCTACGAGAGCCTCATCGACGGTCGCCCATCCCCTGTCACCGCGATCACGCGGGAGCGGGCGCTCCTGCTCGTCCTGCCGCGCGACCCGTTCGAGCAACTCTTCCAGGGGGAGGACGCCGTCTCCCGCGTCTTCCTCGACGTGATCCAGCGGGACCTCGTGGCCACGTTGCGTCAGACGTTCCGCCCGCTTGCACGCCAAGCGTATGCCCACGCTGTTCCGGCAGCGCCATCGACCGCGCCCGCCTCGACCGGCGGCGGAGGAGCCTGATGGCCGGACGGGTGAGAGGGGCGAGATCGAAGCGGCGCCGAGTGTAGAAACGGTGTCCGGATCCGCTACCAGGGGATCGCGTCCGTTCCCGACAAACGGGCCGGACGCGCCAGACGCCTCAGGCCGGCGACTCCCGTCTCCGCTCCGGTCCACTTCGATTAGCCGAACGCCGAGGGGCTGCCTCCGGTCGGCCCCCTCCGGTTGTGCCGATCAGCGTACGACGACTCTGATCCGAAACAGCCGCGGCGAACAGGGCGCGGCGTCGCAGCCGGGCGCGTCCTGGTCATTTGGGCCGCTCGACGCGTTATGAGCTATGCGGGAGTGGGCAGACCCTCGATCGCGCGGAGCGCGCGTTCGATCTCGTCCTCGTCGAGAGCGACGTCCTCGAGCTGGCCGGCAAAGTAGCTGTCGTACGCGGCCATGTCGAAGTGGCCGTGCCCCGACAGATTGAAGAGGATCGTGCGCTCCTTCCCCGTCTCGTCCGCGGCCCTCGCCGCGTTGATCGTCCCGTGAATCGCGTGCGCGGCCTCGGGCGCCGGCAGAATGCCCTCGCTGCCGGCAAAGAGCACGGCCGAGCCGAAGACGTCGTTCTGCAGGTAGGCCTCCGCGCGGACCAGGCCGTCGCGCACCAGCTGTGAGATCAGCGGGGCGACCCCGTGATAGCGAAGACCACCCGCGTGGATCGGTGCCGGCACGAAGTCGTGACCGAGCGTGTGCATCGCCACGAGTGGGGTCAGCTTGCTCGTGTCGCCGAAGTCGTAGGCGAACACACCCCGCGTCAAGGTTGGACAGGCCGCCGGTTCGCAGGCGAGAACGTCGATCTCGCGCCCGGCGATCTTCTCCCGCAGGAACGGAAACGACAGGCCGGCGAAGTTCGAGCCCCCGCCGACACAGCCGACGACGACATCCGGGAATGCGCCCGCCAGCTCCATCTGCGCCAACGCCTCCTGCCCGATCACGGTCTGGTGCAAGAGCACGTGGTTGAGGACGCTCCCGAGAGAGTAGGCCGTGTCCTCCCGACCGGCCGCGTCCTCGACGGCCTCCGAGATCGCGATCCCGAGGCTCCCGGGCGAGTCCGGGTGCTCGTCGAGGATGGCGCGGCCGCAGTTCGTGTCGGGCGAGGGGCTCGGGACGATCTCTGCGCCCCAGGCCTTGATCATCGAGCGCCGCGACGGCTTCTGCTCGTAGGAGACGCGAACCATGTACACCTTGCACTCGAGCCCGATCAGCTTGCACGCGAACGCAAGCGCGCTCCCCCACTGTCCCGCGCCGGTCTCGGTCGCGAGCCGCGTCCGCCCTTCCTGCTTGTTGTAGAACGCCTGAGCGACGGCCGTGTTCGGCTTGTGGCTGCCCGGCGGACTGACGCCCTCGTACTTGTAGAAGATGCGCGAGCGCGTCCCGATGGCTGCCTCGAGCCGGCGGGCCCGATACAGCGGGGTCGGACGCCAGAGGCTGTAGATCTCGAGCACTGCCTCCGGAATCGGGATCTCGGCCTCCTCGCTCACCTCCTGACCGATCAGCTCCATCGGGAACAGCGGCGCGAGATCGTCGGGCCCCACCGGCTGCCCGGTAGCCGGATGCAGCACCGGAAGCGGCGCCGTCGGGAGGTCCGACCGGATGTTGTACCAGCGGCGCGGCAACTGGGATTCGTCGAGAAGGAACTTCGTCTGGCTCGCGCTACCGGTTCGCGTCTGGGCCACTCACCGCAGCATAGACCGTCGCGACAGACTCACGAGCCAACCCCGCCTGCGCCGACACAAGGCGCGGGGTGGACGTTGCGGCGTCGTCGCTCGGCTCCCCCGGGCTTAACGTTTGGCTAACAAGGAGCTCCTAGCATCGCACCAGCCTTTCGAGAGAGACAGAGAGGTGGGAGCCAGGGGCGCCCTCACCGGTCAGCCAGGGCACAGGAGAGGAAGAGCCCGAGCAGACCTCGCTCCTGGCTCCCTGGAACGCAAGGTAGCGAATCACGAGGAGTCGAAGGAGCCACGTTTTCGACCCATACCCGCCGCGGCCCCCGGGGCTGAACCGGAGCGGGCGGCTCGTCACCGAACCGCCCGCCTGTTTCTCTCTTCTGTGCGCTAGATGCGACGGCCGCGCCGCGAGACGGCTCGGGCGCGGCCGTGCGCAAGAGACGGGCGTTAGCTCTCGAAGTTGACCGCGACGAGCCGTCTTGTCGAGACACCGGCGAGGGGGTCCTCGCCCGGCTTCGTCGCGCGGATGAAGAGCGTCAGCTGCTGCTGTTTGTCGCTCGCAGGGAAGCTCGCGTCGCGGCGGAAGACCAGGGTCGCGGTGCCGTCGTCCCCGGTGAGCTCTTCCGCCGGGATGCTGAACTGGTTATACGGCACTGCGGTCACATAGACGCTCGCGCCCTTGATGTCGACGCTGCAGGTGCTCCCGATGCGTACCTTCAGCGTGAAGCTGTCCGTCTGGGCGTTGATCGGTCCGGACAGCACGTCGAACGCGCGGATCTGCAGCCGCGCGGGCGGTGAGAGCTCAGCGATCGGGGCGGGCTTGGCGCTCTTGTTGGTCGGACAGCCGTTCGGTGTGGCCGACGTCGCGGCCATGCCCACCGCGGCCAGGACCGCCAGCGCAAGCGCGGTGACGGCTGCGACGACCAGAGGTCTCGGATGCCAAGGAAACCGTTCCATGGTGTCCTCCTTCATGGTTGACTGGGCCACTTGCCCATCGCCGCTCGGCGAGCAAGGCCCCCCGAACGCATCGTCAAGCGTTCGCGTACGTCCGTACCTCCCGGTGCTCCCCCCGAAACCAGGTCGCCTCCGCAAACCCACGCCGTCGACCCCCCGGCCTGCTCCCGGACACAGGCAGGGTTCTCGAGGCGCCTTTTGGTCCAGCCTTACGCGTCGCGACCGGATGAGCGCAGTCAGGAGGAATCCAAGCACGGCACGAGGGGCTGCCCTGGCAGCCCTTCGCGATCACGCGGCAGAGACGTCGTGCGCGTGGAGCTGCGCGTCGACGGCGAGAACGCCGGGGACGTGGCCGGCGATCCGCGGCACGACCTCGAGACGGTCACCGCCTCGACCTCGCCCAGTGGCGAACCAGGTCGCGGCGGGTGATCAGCCCGACGAGCTGCCTGAGATCTCGTGCTCGGACAGAACCGCGGCGACCTCCCGGAGCGTCGCGTTCGGAGAAACGCTCAGGGGTGGGTTGCTCATCAGTTCACGCACCCTCATGATCCACCTCCCTTTCTCTCGAACACAGGATCCGTCAAGAGCGTCAAGCACCCGTCAAGCACACCTCGCGGTTACCTCAACTGGGAAGCGGTCCGCTGGGATTCGCTCGGCGATGTGGTGGGAGCCGGCGGCCGAGCGCTCGTCGGACCTCCGGTTGAGGACGAGCGTCGGCACGGCGATCCGATGCCCCTCTTCCGTTAGAAGCCCGCAGATTTCACAGGACGCCGTCCAGCCTCGCGAGCTGGTCTCTGTGACGGGGGCTCGGATTCGGCGCCGGACGTCGGGGGAGGGGCTTTCGGAGCCCCTCCCCCTCGACGTCCAGCCTGCTTCCGGCGTTTTCAGCCATCGCGAGCCGTCACGAGGCGGTCCAGGTGACGTCACCCGTAGAGCAGTGAACAACGCCGAACTCGGTGCTGAGTGCCAGGTCGATCCGGAGCGTGCCGGTTGCTCCGCCGCTGACGCTGAGTGCCCCGTGCAGCGCGAAGTTCCCCGTCCCTGCCGAGGGATCGGACACAGACTGGGTGAAGCCAAAGCTCCAGTCCGTCGCGATCGGGAACGAGACACCCGTCAGATCGAGCGGAACGTTCGGGATCGTCATCGGCAACTCGACGCACGTGACGTCTGTGTAGACGACGATGTTCGCCACCAGCTTCACGTCTTGCGAGACGTCGAAGGCGATCGACCGACCCTGCGACGTCGTACCCGAATAGTGACCGCTTCGAGGTGCGGCGTCGTCGTTCGTGATCGTGCCGGTCGCCGACGCGGTCTCCAGCTTGGCGTTCACCGGATTCAGCAACGTCACGGTCACCGTCTCGTCCGTCTCCACGGCCGTGTCACCGTTGACCGCAACGGTCACGGCCTTGGCCGTCTCGCCGGGCTTGAACGTGAGCGTCCCGTTGGCGGCGACGTAGTCGGCACCCGCCGTTGCGGTCCCGTCTGTCGTTGTGTACTGGACGGAAACGGTCTGCGAGGTCGCCGAAGACAGTGTCACCGGCAGCGAGAGGACCGTCGTCCCGCCTTGCCCTTCCGGCACCGATGTAGCCGCGATCGACACCATCGGGATCACCGGGGCTCCCACGATCCGGAAACCGGTAACTCGCGTTGCCGACCCACCCGCTGCCGCGATCGTCACCTTCACCTTCAGCAGCTTGTTCGTCGCAGCTGCCGGGACGAGGAACGACAATCGCGCCGTGCCGGCCCTGAACGATTCAACGTGCCTGATCACCTTGCCGCCGATCGACGGATCGCAGATCATCCTCCCGGTCAAGAGTCTCGCGCCGGTGTCGCGCCGCGTGACCTTGAAAGAGACGGCGAACGGTCTGCCGGCGACGGGCTTCGAGGGTACCGCCATCGCCTTGCCGATCACGGGCTTTCCGATCGGGCGAGAAGCAACGCTTCCGCTAGCCGTTGGTAATGCCGCGGTGATCGCGGCGCCCCCGAACACAAAGAGGGTTGCGAGCGCGGTAGCTCGCCGTAGAGAGATCATTGCCCCTTCCTTTCCTTGTGCATCCACCAACCGCTCGTCGCACTTTCAGGTCGAGGCGGCTAGGCGGTCGACGCGAAGCCGACCATGAGGGCGTCGGTGTTCACGCCCATGTACGTATTGGTGGTCATCGAGGTGACCTTCACCTTCAACACGCTCGCTCCCCTCCAGACGGAGTCGGGAACGACGACGCTCGCAGAGCCCTGCCAACCCGAGGGCGGCGCATAGTTGTAGGCGACATGCGGCTGCCAGGGGTTGTTGAGCGTGGCGGTCGACGCGGTTGAGCCGACCCCGGTGACGTTGATCCTCATCATCGTGTCGAAGCCGGCGCCGCCGCTCGGCTGAAGGCTCGTGGAGAGCCCGGCGAAGTTCAACGCCACCGTTCCGTTGAGCGCGGGAATCGCCGCGACGTCGAACGTCCAGGTAGCAGTACCGCCGTAGCCCAGCCAGTACCAGGTGCCCGGAGGCTGATCAGTCTTCGCCACAGGATTGACGCTCGCCTGGAACGACGACGCAGCGATCGCGTCGCTCCAGTACGTCACCGTCGTCCTGCTCGACCCGGCGAGCACGCTCGAGGTTCCTGCGGCAATGCCGACTAGACCCAGAAGACACACGAAAATCACGAGGCGTCTCATGACGTCTCATCTCCTTTCTGCGGTCCGAACCGTTTACAGGGCAGATAAGACCTGGGAGGCGCCTTCGCGCCCCCCAGGCTGCACCGCACCGCCCGACAAACGGCGTGCAAGGTCTAGCGGGGCTGTGCGGTCCATCGCCAGTGATCGTCGCGGATGTCGGTCACAAATCGGTCGCAAATCGGTCGCAGATAGCGCGAAAAGCCCATCGGTAGTTTCGCCGGATACGCACGCGCGGCAGACATGCCACAGTTATCTCAGGGCAGCCGCCCGGGAGGGCTGGAGCGTGCAACCGCTTCTGTTCTGTTTGCTGGGGCCACTGGAGGTTCGGTCCGCACAGGGATCGCTTCGGATCGGCGGTCCGAAGGAGCGCGCGGTGCTCGCATTGCTGCTCCTGAACGCGAACGAGGTCGTCGGGCATGACTCGCTGATCGAGGGGTTGTGGGGGGAGTGGCCGCCCGATTCGGGGCGGCACACGGTCGCGGTCTACGTCTCCCGGCTGCGAAAGCGGCTTCAGGACGCAGGGATCGAGTCGCACATCGAAAGCCGACCCGGCGGCTACCTCCTCCGCTGCGACCCCGAGCAAGTCGATCTGTACCGGTTCGAGCACATGATCGAGGACGGAAAGGCGGCGCTCGAGGCGGGTGCTCTCGAGCAGGCTCTCGAATTCTTCGACCGGGCGCTGGCTCTCTGGCGGGGCGAGCCCCTCAGCGACCTCGCTGCCGAGCCGTTCGCAGCGACCGAGATCAGATGGCTCGAGGAATTGCGACTGCACGCAGTCGAAGCGAGGATCGACGCGGCGCTGGCCCTTGGGCGCGAGGCCGATCTGGTGGGCGAGCTCGAGTTGCTCGTCGCGCGCCACCCGTATCGCGAGCGGCTGCGCGTTCAGCTGATGACCTGCCTCTACCGGAGCGGCCGTCAGGTCGATGCCCTCGAGGTCTACCGAGACGGGAGGCGGCTCTTCGTCGACGAACTGGGGATCGAGCCTGGTGAGGAACTGCAGGCAGTCGAGAGGGCGATCCTCAGACACGACCCGCCGATGAAAGCCGCGGTCGGCACCCCGGCGCCACCGCCGCGCCAGGCTGAACACGCGCGGCCCGGCGGCTTCTTCCTCGCGACGAGATTCCGATGGGCTGTCGTCACGATTGCGGCTCTCGCCGCGCTGATCACAGGTCTCATGCTCGCGTTCGACGGACGCGAGGACCGCGCCTCCGGCTTCAGCGGGCCGGGGCTCGCGTCTCTCGATCCGGCGACCGGCAAGACGGTTGCGTTCATCGCGACCGCCTCGCCTCCGGGGGCGGTCGCGGCGGCGGACGGCGCGATCTGGGTGACGCAGCCGAAGGACGGCACGGTTCTCCGTCTCGACCCACGCCGCGGCTCGGTCGTCGGAAAGGCGAAGGTCGGAGACGAGACGGGAGGCATGATCGTTCGCGACGGGACCGTCTGGGTCGTGAGCAGTGAGGCCGGCGCGATCGACCGGATCGATGCGGCGACCGGCACGGTGGCCAAGGTGATCCGCGTGGGGAACAAGCCCACCGCTCTGGCACAAGGTTATGGCTCGATCTGGGTCGTGAACGATCACGACCGAACGGTCTCTCGCGTCGATCCGGAGACCGGTCGAGCGGTGGCGGTGATCGCCACCGATAGCACGGGTCCGGGTCTTGCTGTCGGAGCCGGAGGTGTCTGGGTCACCGACGAGCCCGGCGGACGGGTGATCGAGATCGACCCCCGGACGAACAGGGTTGCGTTCGAGATCCGAGTCGGCACCGGGCCGACGGCGCTTGCCGTCGAGCATGGTGCCGTCTGGGTGGCGAACAGAATCGAGGGGACGGTCTCGAGGATCGATGCCCGCAGCCGAACCGTCACGGCGACGTTTCGGGTCGGCAACGCACCCGGCGCCGTCCTCACGAGACGCGGGACGATCTGGGTGGCGAACGAGCTGTCCGACACGCTCTCGTGCATCGCCGCCGCCACCGGAGCTCAGAGCACCGTTCCAGTCAGCGGGAACCCGACAGGCCTCAGCGCGTTCGGAGACCGCATGATCGTGCTGGTCAGGGGTTCATGAGAGGGCTCGGTGCGCTGAGGCGATTCCGCGCATCGGTCGAGGGCTGGGACTTCCTGCGTCAGTAGATGGACGCAGACCCGCGTCCGCGCCCGCCCGGATGGCAGAAGGCCGGTCTCATTCCAGACTCCTGCTGTCGAGCTCGACGGTGAAGGAAGGTGATCCTCCATGCGAGGATCCAGGTCGTCGTTCGTTCGGGTTCTTGGCATCTTCCTCTTCGCGCTGGTCCTGGGCGGCGTCGCCGTCGCCCCGCCGACCAAGCCCGTCGGTGCCCGGTAGTGCCGAGGAGGCCCTCAACCGGGCGCTCGGTCCGCGCCTCGTGCGACGAGCTCGAGGACGCGTGCCAGGAAGGCCGCGAACGCACGAACCTCCTGCAGTGCGGCGAGCGTCGGGGCGGGAACCGCATGGTCGAGCGCGGCGGTCACCGTCAGCCGAGCATCCGGGAGCCCTGCGAGGAGGGCGCGGGACTCGGACAGCGGAAAGTACGCGTCCCGCGGGCTGGAGGCCAGCTCGATCGGAATGCCCGCCAGTGCATCCGCCCGCGCGACCGGCGACAGGCGCGCGATCGTGGCGCGCAGGACTTCCGGCAGGGCAGCGTAGAGATCGTCGAAGCGGTCCGGATCCCTGTTGACGAGCAGGTCGAGAGCGCGGCGGGTGTCCTCCTCGAGCGGCACCGGATCCAGCGCGCGGATCGGGGCGAGCGGGTCTGGGTCGTCGTCGGCGACCGCGAGCAGGGGCGGCCGAAGCCGCTCCCGGTCTTCATCGCTCGCGAGGTTGGCGATCACGGAACGCCCGACGACGAGCGAGAGGAACGTGGAGACGGGGTAGGCGAACGGACGACCCTCCTCGACGAAACGACCGGTCGTCCCGGCGCGGATGGTGTTGGGAAGGCTCGTGAAGGGAGCAAGCCCGGCGACGACCGACACCCGGGGCGCGAACTCGGCCCGCTCGGCCGCGAGCAGGGCCAGCGTCGTTCCCAGGGACACCCCCGTCAGCCCCGCACGACCGCCCGCCACCTCCGGCAGCTCGCACAGCCACTCGGTGGCGCCGACCACCCCGTCCACGGTCGCCTCCGTGAGCTCGCCGGTCGCCAGCCCGGGTGGATCGGGCACGAGCACGACGATCCCGGCTCTGGCCGCCGCGTGGGCGAGGCGCTGCACGAGCGGATGCGCCCGGCCGCGGGCAGTCACCCCGTTGACGAACACGAGGGCGGGCCGGGGCAGGCCACGGCCGGGCAAGGCCAGCGTGGCCGGGACGTTCCCGGCCGTGACCTCGAGGACATCGGGCTCCGGGGTGAGCGCCCGGACCACGCGCGCGAGCTCCGCTCGTCCGGACAGCTCTGCTCCGAGGACAGCCACCCGCAGCCAGGACGCAAGTCGACGCCATGTGGGGTAATCATCCGCAAACGGCGCCCGGCGGCGGACCCCTTCCCCTTCGCGCGCGCGTCCTGTACACGGGCAGCAGTCTCGGCAGCGAGGCGCTGATCCAGAGCAGGAACCTCTGGCTCCTCTACTTCTACCTGCCGCCGGCGGACGCCCACCGAGAGCAGCTGATCAACCCGGGCGTCTACGCGGCCTTCGCCCTGCTCATCACCCTGACCTCCTCGTTCAACGACCCGCTGATCGCGTACTGGAGCGACCGCACGAAGTCGCGGCTGGGGCGCCGCCTGCCGTTCATACTCTGGGCAACGCCCTTCTGGGCGCTGTTCGGGTTCATGTTCTTCACGCCGCCGCAGGGCAGCGCGACCTGGGTCGCCCTCTACTTCTTCTTCGTCAGCCAGGCGTACGCGTTTACGAGCACGCTCAGCGGCGGCCCTTACGAGGCGATGCTGCCGGAGATCTCGCACGAGAGCAACGAGCGGCTCGGGATCGTCGGCATGAAGGTCTGGTTCGGGGCGCTCGGGGCCCTGGTCGGGCTGGTTGCGAGCGGCGTGATGAAGGACACGGTCGGCTTCCGGGCGATGGCGTTCTCGGTCGCGATGCTGGCGCTCGTCTGCCGGTACGCCGGAATGCTCGGCATCTGGAACTACGCGAGCCGGACGACACCGCCGGTAGACCTGCCGCTGAAGGGAGCGATCCTGCAGACGTTCAAGAACCGGTCGTTCCAGCAGTTCCTGCCGAGCTTCGTGCTCTTCCAGCTCGCCTACGGGTTGATGCTCGGCATGTTGCCGTTCTTCGTCAAGGCGATTCTCGACGTCGACAAGGAAGGGACGTGGATTGCCGGGCTGACGGCGGTCGCGATCGCGGTCGTGGTCGTCTCCGTCCCCTGGTACCGGCGTCGTGCCCGGCGAACGTCGAAGCGCGCCGCCTACCGCCTGGCCATGCTGGCGGGCGCGGTCATCTTTCCGTTCACGGCGCTCGTCGGAAGCCTGCCGGGCACCTCTCACACGGTCGGGATCGCCGTCCTGATGGCCTGCGCCGGGTTCGCGATCTCCGGCGTCTACCTGTTCCCGGCCGCCCTGACCGCGGACATCGTCGACGACGACAGCATGCGCACCGGCATGCGGCGCGAGGCCATGTTCTTCGGCGCCCAGAACTTCGTCGAGAAGTGGGTGACGGCGCTCCGCGATCCCCTGCTGATCGCGCTGCTCGCCTTCGGCAACACCGCCGGAGACACGCTCGGCATCCGGCTCGTCGGTCCCGCGGCCGGGCTGATCCTTCTCCTCGGTCACTACATGTTCCGGCGGTACGACCTTCCGGACGACCCGCTCACGGCGGCCCGGCCACAGCCGAAAGCGCCGGCGCCGGTGCTCGTGGCGCAGGTGCCGCGATGAGCGCGGCGACCAGGCCGTGGCTCGCGTTCTACGGCGACGTGCCGCACACGCTCGAGTACCCCGACGTCACGATGTACGAGGCGGTGGCGGCGACGGCCGGCCGTTTCCCGGCGCGGTCGGCGTTCGACTTCCTCGGCCGGACACGGACCTACGGGCAGCTCCTGCGGGCGATCGACCAGTGCGCGGACGCGCTCGCCGCCCACGGGCTCCGTGCCGGCGATCGGATCACGATCTCGACGCCGACCTGCCCGCAGGGCGTGATCGCCTTCTACGCCGCCGCGAAGCTCGGAGCGATTCCGTCCATGATCCACCCGCTGTCGTCCGCAGCCGAGATCGAGGGCTACCTCAACCTCAGCGGCTCGCGCTTCGCATTGACGCTGGACATGTTCTACGCGCCGTTCGCCGAGGTCCGGGCATCGACGCCGCTGGAGACACTCGTCCTCACCCGCGTCTCCGACGAGCTCGACCGGCTGCAGGCGCTCGGCTTCTGGCTGACACGAGGCCGGAAGCTTCCCCGCGTCCCGAAGGGCGCCCAGGTCGTCTGGTGGTCGCAGCTGATGGGACGTGACTACCCGCCGGCAGCTCCGGCGCCGTCCAGCGCGGACGAGCTCGGCGCGCTCCTCTACTCGGGAGGGACGACGGGCAAGCCGAAGGCGATCATGCTCTCTCATCGGAACATCGTCAGCGAGGGCGTCGAGGTAGCGGAGTGGGTCGGGCTGACGGAACGGGACGTGGTGCTCGCCGTGCTGCCGATCTTCCACGGCTTCGGGCTCGCGGTGCTGGTAAACGCGTCGCTGATGGCGGGAGCGAAGATCGTGATGGTGCCCGTGTTCAGCCCGGAGACGGTCGCGAAGCTCGTCAGGAAGAAGC
This sequence comes from uncultured Actinomycetes bacterium, assembly GCA_963776375.1. Classification (GTDB taxonomy): domain Bacteria; phylum Actinomycetota; class Thermoleophilia; order Gaiellales; family Gaiellaceae; genus PALSA-612. The sequence continues at coordinate 121,633 of CAVZMF010000001.1, forward strand.
GGCCGACGGTCATGGCCGGCGTGCCCACCCTGTACGAGGCGCTGACCCGTGACCCGAAGTTCCGGACTGCAGACCTCTCCTCGCTCCGGGCGGCGTTCTCGGGCGCCGACACGCTCCCGCGTCCCGTCAAGGAGGCCTTCGAGGCGCTCGTCGCCGAGCGTGGCGGCCGGGTCGAGCTGCTCGAAGGCTACGGCCTGACCGAGACCGTCTCGGCGATCATGTGCACACCGGTCGGCCAGTATCGGGAAGGCAGCCTCGGCGTCCCCTTCCCCGACACGCAGGCCGCCGTCTGCCGTGTCGACGGGCTCGAAGAGCTCCCGCCCGGGGAGGAAGGCGAGATCTGCCTCTCCGGCCCGCCCGTGATGATCGGCTACCTCGACAATCCCGAGGCGACCGCCGAGGCGCTCAAGCGGCACGGCGACGGCCGGATCTGGCTCCACACCGGCGACCTCGGCCACATGGACGAGGACGGCTTCTTCTACTTCCGAGCGCGGCTGAAGCGGATGATCAAGTCGTCGGGATTCAACGTCTATCCGGCCGAGGTCGAGACCGTCCTCGAGCGGCACCCCGCCGTCGCCGATGCCTGCGTGATCGGCGTTCCCGACCCCCGGCAGGGCCAGCGCGTCGTCGCCCTGGTCAAGCTGCGCGATCCGGCACAGGCGGGCGACGAGACGGCCGAGGAGCTCGTCGCCTACTGCCGCGGCGAGCTGATCAAGTGGTCGTGCCCGCGAGAGATCGTCTTCCGTACGGAGTTTCCGTTGACGAAGGTCGGGAAGATCGACTACCTCGCGCTCGAGCGCGAGGCGGCAGGCAACTCACCCTGATCGGCTTCGGCGAGCGTCGCCTCCAGCGCCTGGATCGCGCTCCACAACCGCCGGGTCGCCAGCTGGGCGGCCGTATGCGGCTCCTCGCCCGCGAGGTCGTCGAGCCTGATCGGCGGCGCGAAGGCGATCGACCACCGGTCGAGCCTGCGCGTCCGGTCGGTGCCGCGAACCGCCGCCGGCACGAGCGGGACGGGGGCGGCGAGCGCGGCGCGCGCGGCACCCGTGCGCGGGCGGTACACGTCCCCCGGTCGCCGGCGCGCCCCCTCGGGCATGATCACGACGGGATAGCCCTCTCTGGCCAGGTCAACGGCGCGTTCGACCGCACCGCTCGACGCCGGGAACGCACCGAGCAGGCGAATCAGCGGTCCGAGCAGCCGGTGCGCGAACAGCTGCGGCTTGGCCATGTGCCGCAGCCAGCGGCGGGAGAGCGGGTACGCGAGCGCGACCAGGTCGAAGCCCGAGAGATGGTTCGAGCAGAGGATGAATCCTCCGTGCGGAACGTGCTCCCGCCCCAGGACCCGGGGCCGGAACAGCACCCGGACGAGGCCCCGGGCCGTGAACGCGAGCGCCCGGTAGCGAAGCGGCGCCGGCACGTCCCGACCCGGCTCGGTCACGCTGCTGCCTCCGGGTAGGTCGCGCCGCCGTCCGGGAAGACGGCGACAGTCGCCTTCTCGCCCACGATCGCCCGCGCCCGGGCGAGCGCTTCCTCGGGTGAGTCGACGAACTGTGCGAACGGCAGCCCCTGCCGGACCTCGGCGGGAATCGTAGGCGCGTACAGGAGGAGACGCGCGCGCCGCATCGCCTGCAGCGCAAAGTAGAGGAAGAACCGATCCTCCTCGCCCATGCCGCGGAGAGGCATCCTCGGCACGACGCGCACGAGCAGCGGCGCCAGCAGCCGCAGCACCCGGGGCGGGAGCGATCTCTTCCGTCGAGCCAGGCCGACGACGCCGACTCCTTCCTCGGCCCGCAGCAGGGCGATCAGCACACCGCCCCTGCGGACGGCACGGATCGTGTTCGCCAGGGACTTGAGGCCCTGCCGGAGATCCTGGTCCATCGGGTGCGACGTCGTCAGCACCACGTCCACCGCCCCCGCGAACGGGACGGCGAAGATCGATCGGCTCGTGCGGACGCCGTCGCGGTGGGCCGCGACCGGATCTCCCGCGACGATGCGAACGACGTCCAGGTCTCCGTTGAGCACCGCGTCGACGATGAAGAGCGGAGGCCGGAGACGTGACGCCGCCTCCTCCAGATCGAGCCGCATCGGGCTCGCGTCGCAGGGGCGGCCGACGCCGTCGAACGTCTCCGGCGTGCAGTGCAGCGCGTGGTTGTGCCCGATCGTCTCGCGCCCGGCCACGCCGGGGACGATCATCTTCGCTCCTCCGCCGAAGCCCGCGATCACGTGCGGCTCGATGCAACCGACGCAGACGACGAGATCGGCCTCCGCGACCGTGCGGTTCAGAAGCACTCGCGTCCCCCGCGCCGTTCGGCCGAGCTCGACGAGACGCGCCGGGTCGTCGCAGTCGTGGTTCTCGAACGCGACCGTGTCGAAGACATCGGCTCCGACCCGGGCACGCACCTCCTCCGGCGTCATCGCTCGGTGGAGCCCCAGCGCCGTGACGACCGTCACGGCCTCCGGTCCGACGCCGCCCTCTTCGAGCTCGGACAGGACGGTCGGAAGCATTTCCGCCACCGGCGTCGGCCTGCTGTCGTCGTCGATGACGACCGCGACCCGCGCTCCCGGCTTCGCGAGATCGGCGAGCGGACGGGCGCCGATGGGCGAGCGGAGCGCGGAGCGGACCGCGGCGCCCACGTCGTCGACGGGCGCCGACGGCGCCGGAGTGAAGATCCCCCGCAGGTCCCAGGTCGGGGGCAGCTCGAGCGCGAGCCGTCGCGCTCCCCACGTCAGTTGCACGGGGTCGGCGGCGATGCTCATCGCACGTCGCTGCCCTCGGCGGCCCGGGAGCGCCGCACGATCGCGACCAACGCCAGCGCCGCGAGGGTCGATCCGGCGAGCCCCAGGGCGAGGTCGCCGAGCGTATCCGTGTACGCCGTCGACAGCTCGCGTGAGTGCCGGATGAAGGTCACGTACTCCAGCAGCTCCCAGACGATCGCGGTCACGGCGCCGAAGCCCACGGCCAGCCCGAACGTGACTGCGCTTCCGAAGGGACGGCGGATCAGGAGCATTCCGAAGCCGGCCGTGAGAAGTGCCCAGTTGACCAGATGGTTGGCGTCGTCCCACCACCAGATCGTGTCGTAGAGGTTCAGCGCGTTTCCGGCCGTGTCGATCAGGAAGGGGAGCGCGACAAGTATGTCGAGCTCGTACGGGAAGGGCACCGGGCGCCGTCTGTTCACGAACCACCAGCCCACGGGCACGACCACAATGGCCAACGGGTACGTGAGCGCCCGCCCGGCCATCGCCTTGCCGTGGAACTGGGGCAGGTCCGGACTGGCGACGGCGAAGAGGAGGAGCGCGATCAGGGCGGCCTTGACGGCCAGATCGACGGCGAGCGCCCAGCGACGCTCGGGCGGCCACCCGGCGCCGAAAACGGTGATCGCCGGCCGACGCACCGCGCGGACGTGCGGGTTTTCCAGCATCGGTGGTTGCCGCCTCCTACGGCCTGCCGACTATCGCCGCCAACGGCGCGAAGAGCATCCGGGCGCGCGCTGACCGAGGGTGCCGCGATCTACTGATGCGGGCCGTCGCGCACACTGGCAGGCTGGGCAGCGATGCCCACGGAGATCAAGACACATCGGTTCCCGGTCGGGGTTCGCTGGCTGAACGGCCGGGTCACCTGCGCCGCCGTGGACGGCAAGCCCGAGTTGACGGTGGCGACGCCGCCCGAGTTCCGGGGCGGAGTCGAAGGCGTCTGGAGCCCTGAGGATTTGCTCGTTGCTTCCGTCGCGACGTGTTTCACGGTCACGCTGGTCTCGATCGCGGAGCGGCGAGGTCTGCCGCTACGGGCGCTCGGCGTGCACGGCACGGGTGCGGTGACCCAGAGGCTCGACGGACGGTTCGGCTTCACCGAAATCGAGCTCGACGTCGTGGTTGCAACCGATCCAGGCTTCGAGTCGGAGGTGCAAGACGCCGCGGAGGCCGCGGAGCGTTCGTGCCTGGTCGCCGCATCACTCGACCTACCTGTCCGAGTCGCGGTCGACGTTCGGGCCGCAGCTGCGGCGTGAAGGAAGCGGCGAGGCCAAACTACCGAGGCCGTTGCTCACTTCTTGCGGTGATCGTCGTGTGCGACGTAGTAGAGCGCGTGCGCGGCGTGAGCTTCGGCCTTGATGCGTGTCCGCACTACGGCCCCTCCGCCATCGGCCGCCCGCGCGCCGCGGCGGCCGTTCCCGCACCTTCTGCAGCTCTGCCTCGCGATCAGGTCTCGGTAGCGCTGGTAGCTCGCCTTCGGCACGCGCCGGAGGGTCTCGAAGTCGACGTAGACGATTCCGAATCGCTTCGAATACCCGAACGCCCACTCGAAGTTGTCGAGCAAGGACCAGAGGAAGTAGCCGTGGACCGGGACGCCGTGCTCGATCGCCCGAGCGATCGCGGCAACGTGGCGCTCGACATAGAGCGCGCGCTCAGGGTCGTCGACGGAGTCGCCCTGAAGCTCGTCTGCGTATGCGGCCCCGTTCTCCGTGACCACGATCGGCACGGGCTCGTACTCGTCGCGTAGCCGGACGAGCAGCTCGAAGAGGCCGTTCGGGTAGACCTCCCAGCCCATCGCGGTCCGCTCCGCCTCGTTCTCGACGACGATCGGCCTCCCGACGGCGTCGGCACGAACGACGTTGCGGGTGTAGTAGTTGATGCCGAGGAAGTCGATGCCCGCCGCGATCGTCTGCAGGTCGCCGTCCTCGACCGGAGGTGCGAGCGGGTGGAACCACTCGAGCGTGTCCTCCGGATAGTGCCCGCGCAGCACTGGGTCGAGGATCCATCGGTTCCTGTAGCCGTCCATCCGCCGGACGGCCTCGGCATCCGCCTCGCAGTCGGTCAGCGGGTGGAAGGCGACGAGGTCGACCGCGACGCCGACCTGCGCACACGGCACCGTCCGGCGGAGCACATCGACGGTGAGGCCGTGTGCGAGCAGGACATGGTGCGCGGCGGCGAGGGCGTCGAGCTTGCACGTTCTGCCGGGTGCGTGCTCACCGGTGCCGTACCCGAGCCACGCGACGATCCAGGGCTCGTTGACGGTGATCCAACGGGTCACACGGTCGCCCAGCCGCCCGGCGACGATCTCGGCGAACTCGGCGAAGCGCGCGGCCGTCTCCCGCCTGGGCCATCCCCCCGCGTCCTCCAGCGCCTGCGGCAGGTCCCAGTGGTAGAGCGTCACGACGGGCTCGATGCCCGCACCGAGGAGATCGTCGACGTAGCGGTCGTAGAAGTCGAGCCCGGGCTGGTTTACGCGGCCGCTCCCTTCGGGGAGGACGCGCGGCCAGGCAATCGAGAACCGGAATGCGTTCGCGCCGAGTTCGCGCAGAAGTCGGATGTCGCCCTGATAGCGGTGGTAGGCATCGCACGCGACGGCGCCGGTATCACCGTTCCACACGGCGCCGGGAACGGTGCAGAAGCGATCCCAGATGCTCTCGCCTCGGCCGTCCTCGTCCACTGCCCCTTCGACCTGATACGCGGCAGCGGCGGCTCCCCACAGAAAATCAGCCGCGAACACGAGATCATTCTCGGCCCGCGCGCGATCGACGCACATCCGAAGTTTTCCACGGCGGCTGTCAGTGCCGCCCCCGATGACCTTCAGGGAGCACGGAGCGAAGGTTCGTGCACATACATCCGTGCCCGTGGCGCCTAGAGCCGGGAAGGCACGTTTCCCGGTCCCTTCGGGCCGCCACGGAGGTCACGAGAGGAGAGTGACATCCATGTCCAGGCAGTGGAAGGGGGTAAGCGCCGGGGCGGTAGCTCTCGCGGTAGCTGTCGGACTGGCGCTCGGCGTGTCGAGCGCCGGCGCCGGACAGCAAGCCCTGCCCCGCGCGCAAACCCTCTACATGAGCGGGAACCAGTGGTCGCCGAACACCGACCTCAACCCCGCGAAGAACTGGGACTACATCACCGGACTCGTCGGCTTCGCGTACGAGACGCCGTTCCGTTACAACGCGATGACCGACACGTTCATCCCGTGGCTGGCGACAGGCGGCAAGTGGACGTCTGCCCACCAGTACGTCATGACGATCCGCCCGAACGTCAAGTGGAGTGACGGCGTCGCCATGACGGCCAAGGACGTGGCCTACAGCTTCAACATCCTGAAGATCGCCACCCACCCGCAGCATCCGCTGTGGCAGGACACGGGGCTGACGAACGTCAAGGCGGTCGGGAAGACCGTCGTGTTCACGTTCGCCGGCAAGCCCGGCCGTCCAGGAGTTCGACTTCTACCGGTTCAACGTCGCGGTGGTGCCGCAGCACGTCTTCAGCCACTACAGCAAGACCGACATCACGACCGGGCAACCTCGGTGACACGAGCAAGCTCGTCGGAACCGGCCCGTACCTCTACAAGGCGGGTGTCGGGGCGGCATCGGAGACAGTCCAGTGGGTGCGCAACCCGAACTGGTGGGCGATCAAGGCGCTGCACCTGAAGGTGACGCCGAAGTACATCGTCGACATCAAGAACGGGACGAACGCGGCGGCGCTCTCGAACCTGCTCGCCGGGAACATCGACCTGTTCAACAACTTCGCCCCGAAGTCGGCGATCCAGGGCAAGTTCAAGACCTACTTCAACGTGGCGCCGTACCACCTCGGGGCGAACACCACCTGGCTCTTCCCGAACACGACGAAGAAGCCGCTCGACGACAGGCAGTTCCGGAAGGCCCTCGCGTTCTCGATCAACATGGGCCAGATCATCGCCAAGTCGTACCAGGGCCTCGTGAACAAGGCGAGCCCGACCGGACTCCTGCCGATCTGGTCGAAGTGGATCGACAAGACCGTCGTCAAGCAGTACGGCTTCTCGTACAACGCGGCGAAGGCGAAGGCGCTCCTCGCAGCCGCCGGCTACAAGGACGTGAACAACGACGGCTACGTCGAGAACAAGGACGGCTCGAAGATCAACCTGTCCCTCGTCGTCCCGAACGGGTGGTCGGACTGGATGACCGCAATCCAGGTCGTCGCCGACAGCGCGAAGCAGGTCGGGATCAAGATCACTCCCGGCTATCCCGAGTACGGCACGATGACCGACGACCGCGGCCACGGCAGGTACGACCTGCTGCTCGGCAACGACCGGCAGTGGAGCAACACGCCGTGGACGTACTACCAGTACATCTACCAGCTGCCGATCCTGGACAACCAGGCGACCGCGAACTACGAGCGGTTCTCGGATCAGACCTCCTGGAACCTGACGCAGCAGCTGAACCGGACCTCCTCGAGCAACGTCGAGGCCTACCAGTCCGTCATGTCTCAGCTGGAGAAGCGGTTCCTGCAGAATCTCCCGGCGATTCCGCTCTGGTACAACGGAATGTGGTCGATGGTCAACACGCAGAACTGGACGAACTGGCCGTCGAACAAGGGTGTCCACTACACGCCGGTCTCCTGGCGGAACTACTGGCAGATGACGAGCATCGACATGCTCACGCATCTGAAGGCCGCCGGCAGCTAGTAGCGGACTAGCACGCATGACCCAGCGACACCCCTTCCGGTCACGAGCCGGAAGGGGTGTCGCCCCTACCGGGAGAGAGACGAGACAGGGGTCTGGATGACGCGGTACCTGGCACGCAAGCTCCTGATCTACGCGCTCACGTTCTGGGCGGCGGTGACGATCGACTGGGCGATTCCCGCGCTTCATGCCGGGTGATCCGGTCGAGCGGCTGCTCTCGCGCATGCAGGCCCAGCCGGGCTCGGAGCACGCGCTGACCGGCTACTACTCGCAGGCGTTCGGCTTCGACGTGCCGATCTGGAAGCAGTACCTCAACTTCTGGGCCGCGCTCTTCCAGGGAGACCTCGGCCGCAGCATCGCCAACTTCCCGACCTCGGTCTGGGAGCTGATCTGGGGCGCCCTCCCCTACACGCTCGCGCTGCTCGTGCCCGCGATCCTGCTCAGCTTCTGGGCGGGGAACAAGGTCGGCGCGATGGCCGCGCGCCGGAAGGTGCTCGACAACTCGGTCCTGCCCGCCGGGTACGTCCTGACGGCCACGCCGCAGATGTGGCTCGGCATCGTCCTCGTCTGGGTCTTCGCCTCGATCTTCGCCATCTTCCCGGTCTCCGGCGCCTACAGCCTCGACCTCCAGCCGGAATGGTCGCTCGAGTTCGCGGGCAGCTTCCTCTACCACTGGTTCCTGCCGTTCTGCGCCCTCTTCCTCGTCGCCTTCGGCGGCTGGGCGATCGGGATGCGGAACATGATCATCTACGAGCTCGAGAGCGACTACGCGAGCTACCTCGCCGCCCTGGGCGCGCCGACGAAGCTCGTCCGCAAATACGCCTACCGGAACGCGCTCCTCCCCCAGATCACGGGCCTCGCCCTGGCGCTCGGCGCGGTGGTCTCGGGAGCGATCGTCGTCGAGATCGTCTTCTCCTATCCCGGGCTCGGGACGCTGACGCTGAGCGCGATCCAGAACCGCGACTACTTCCTCATCCAGGGCATCTTCCTCTTCCTGATCGTCGCCGTCCTGATCGCCAACCTCATCATCGACATCGCCTACGTCCTCATCGACCCGCGGACGCGGATCGGCATGCAGGGAGGCGCGTGATGGCCGCGACCGCACCCGCCCAGATCGCCGCCGAGGAAACCGCGCAGCCGGCCGCGACCCGCCCGCCGCGCTCCGAGTTCGTCCACTTCGCGCTGCACAACTGGAAGTTCGTCGCCGGGCTCGGCGTCGTCTGCTTCTTCCTCCTGCTCGCGCTCTTCGGTCCGTACCTCACCTCCCACGCGCCGCTCGCGTTCGACGGGCCGGTCGACGCGCGGCCGTCGTCGGAGTACTGGTTCGGCACGACCTCGTTCGGGCAGGACGTCTTCGCGCAGTTCGTGAACGGCCTGCGGGCGGCGTTCCTCGTCGGCGTCGTCGGCGGCGGCCTCGCGTGGATGCTCGGCTCCGTCGTCGGCTTCACCGCCGGCTACCGCGGCGGGTGGGTCGACGACGTGCTCAACATGCTCACGAACGTCGTGCTCGTGATCCCGACGCTGGCGATCCTGATCATCGTCGCCGCCTACGTGGACGTGCACAGCTACGTGACGGAGGCGATCCTGATCGGCCTCACGTCGTGGCCCTGGGCCGCCCGTGCGGTGCAGGGCGCAGACCTTCTCGCTGAAGACCCGGGAGTTCGTCGACGTCGCGCGCCTGAGCGGCCGGACCACCCGGCAGATAATCGCCACGGAGATCGCCCCGAACATGAGCTCGTACCTGTTCATGATGTTCATCCTCCTGTTCGGAGGCGCGATCCTGATCGGCGCGTCGCTCGACTTCCTCGGGCTGGGGCCGTCGACCTCGGTGTCGCTCGGGCTGATGATGAACAACGCCTTCCTCTCGAGCGCGCTGCTGCTCGGCTCCTGGTGGTGGTTCCTGCCGCCGGGGATCGGGATCATCGCCGTCGTCGGCGGTCTCTACGTGATGAACGTCGGTCTCGACGAGATCTTCAACCCGAAGCTGAGGGAGGTGTAGTGAGCCTCCGCGTCGACGGCCTGACGGTCTACTACCAGTCCCTCCGCGGCGACGTCAAAGCCGTGGACGGCGCCACGTTCGAGATCGAGGACGGCGAGATCATGGGCCTCGCGGGGGAGTCCGGGTGCGGGAAGTCGACGCTCGGCAAGAGCCTTGTCCGCCTGGATGCGCGCATGCGGTATATCGACGGTCACGTCACGCTCGACGGCGGGGAGCTCCCGATCTGGGACGACCGGGCGATGAACGCCTTCCGGTTCAAGCAGGTCTCGATCATCCCGCAGTACGCGCTCAGTGCCCTCAACCCGACGCGGCGCATCGGGAGGATGGTCACCGAGCTCCTCGCCTCGCGAGACGTGCACGCTGGACGAGGTGCTGCCCGAGCTCAGGCGTCGCCTCGACCTCGTCGGACTTCCCCGAGACGTGCTGGAGCGCTTCCCGATCGAGCTCTCGGGAGGGATGAAGCAGCGCGTGGTGATGGTGCTCTCATCGCTCCTCGACCCGTCGCTTCTCATCGCCGACGAGGTGACATCCGCCCTCGACGTGTCGACGCAGCGTGCCGTCGCCGAGCTGCTCGTCGAGTTCCGTGATCGCGGCTTCGTCAAGAGCATGATCGTGATCACCCACGACCTCTCCGTCCTGTACCAGATGGCGGACACGGTGCTGGTCATGTACGCGGGCAAGCTCGCCGAGAAGTTGCCCGCCGAGGAGGTCGTCGACGCCGCGCAGCACCCCTACACGCAGCTGCTGGTCGCGACCCTGCCCGAGGTGGGCGTCCGCTTCTCGGAACGGCGACTCCACGGCATTCCAGGACGTCCGCCGTCCCTGCTCGAACCGCCCGGCGGGTGCCGCTTCAGGGCCCGCTGCCCGCTGGCGTTCTCGAAGTGCGCGGAGGAGCCGCCGTTCACGGAGGTCTCCCCCGGCCGCTCCGCCGCCTGCTGGAAGGTCGCTCTCGAGCGAGAGGTGGCCGCGTGCTGAAGGTCGACACCTGCTGCAAGACCTATCGCATGGGTGCGTTCGGCGGCTCGCAGCTCCTGGCCGTCAGCAACGTGAGCTTCGACGTGGGGCCGGGCGAGGTCGTGGCGCTGATCGGCGAGAGCGGCAGCGGGAAGTCGACCATCGGCCGGATGATCCTCCGGCTCCTGCGGGTCGACGCCGGCAGCATCACGTTCGACGGCGTCGACATCTCCACGCTCGAGGGGCGGAAGCTCAAGGAGTACTACGCGCAGGTCCAGGGTGTCTTCCAGGATCCGTTCAGCTCGTACAACCCGATCTTCAAGTCGGACCGGGTGTTCACCATGCTCCGGCGCCAGTACTTTCAACGGCTCGGCGACGCCGAGTGGCGCGACAAGCTCGAAGTCGCGCTCGAGGCGGTGAGCCTCGACTCCCGCCGACGTTCTCGGCAAGTACCCGCATCAGCTGAGCGGCGGCCAGCTCCAGCGCCTGCTGGTCGCGCGCGCGCTGCTGCTCGAGATCAAGCTGCTCGTGGCCGACGAGATCATCAGCATGCTCGACGCCTCGACCCGCATCGACGTGCTGAACCTCCTCGGCGACCTCAAGGCCCGCGGGCTCGGCATCCTCTTCATCACACACGACCTCTCGCTCGGCAACTACATCAGCGACCGGACGATGATCCTCAGACGCGGCCGCGTCGTCGAACTCGGGCCGACGACGCTCGTCTTCGGCGACCCGCGCCACCCGTACACGCAGACGCTCCTCGCTTCCGTGCCCCAGCTCCACCGCAAGTGGAGCGGCAGCGCGAAGGACAGCGGATCGCCGCACAGCGTCGACGGCCCGCTCGTCGACGTCGGCGACGGACACCTCGTCGCGGAGGTCGCGTGAGCGGGATCCCCTGGGAGGAGAGGCCGCCCGGCACGGACGGGGTCCTGTGGCGGTCGAGCCGAAACCCCATCGTCACCCGCGAAGGCGTTCCGCGTGCCAACAGCATCTTCAACTCGGCCGTCGTGCCGTTCCGCGACGGCTACGCCGGCGTCTTCCGTGTCGACGACACGTGCCGCACGATGAACATCCACGCGGGCAGGAGCGTCGACGGCATCGAGTGGGAGATCGAGCCCGAGCCGATCGTCTTCGAGCCGGCCGACTCGCGGGTGGTCGCGATCCAGGGACCGTTCGAGCACGCCTACGACCCGCGCGTCACCTGGCTGGAGGACCGTTTCTACCTCACATGGTGCAACGGCTACCACGGGCCGACGATCGGCCTCGCCTACACCGACGACTTCGAGACCTTCCACCAGCTCGAGAATGCATTCCTGCCGTTCAACAGGAACGGCGTGCTCTTTCCACGAAAGATCGACGGCAGCTACGCATTGCTCAGCCGTCCGAGCGACGACGGGCACACCGCCTTTGGCGACATCTTCTATTCGCAGAGTCCTGACCTGATCCACTGGGGCCGACACCGGCACGTGATGGGCCCGATCCGGTTCACGTGGCAGTCGACGAAGGTCGGCGCCGGTCCAACACCGATCGAGACCGACGCCGGCTGGCTCCTCCTCTACCACGGCGTCCTCACCTCGTGCAACGGCTTCGTCTACTCGACGGGTGTCGCCCTGTGTGACCTCGAGGAGCCGTGGGAGGTCCTCTCTCGGGGTCCGGATTACCTGCTGTCGCCGCGAGCTCCGTACGAGCAGGTAGGCGACGTTCCGAATGTCGTCTTCCCCTGCGCCGCCCTCGTCGACGAGGAGCTCGACAGGCTGACGATCTACTACGGTGCCGCGGACACCGTCGTCTGCTTGGCCCATGGCCGGCTGTCCGAAGTACTCGAATTTGCACGGACCGGTGAGATGGGAAGACCCTCGGCTGGTCTGGGAGGTCGTTAGGGCCGCTGGCCCTGTGCTTGGAGCCTGGCCCAGGTGTCTTTGAGGCCGAGCGTGCGGTCGAAGACGAGCCGCCCCGGTGTCGAGTCGGGATCCGGGCAGAAGTAGCCGAGGCGTTCGAACTGCACGGTCTCACCGACCGGCAGCTCCGCGAGCGCAGGTTCGACCAGGCACCCCTGGAGCACCGTCTCCGAGTTTGGGTTGATGTCGGCGAAGAGGTCGCCGTCGGCGCCGGGGTCGGGGCGGGTGAAGAGACGGTCGTAGAGACGGACTTCGGCGGACGCGGCATGTTCGGCCGAGAGCCAATGCAAGGTCGCCTTGGGACGGCGATCGTCCGGGGCGTCGCCGCCGCGCGTCTCGGGATCGTAGGTGCAGCGGAGCTCGACGATCTCGCCGCTTGCGTCCTTGACCACGTCGGTGCAGGTCACGAAGTAGGCGTAGCGCAGACGCACCTCGCGGCCGGGGGCGAGGCGGAAGAACTTGCTGGGCGGATCCTCCATGAAGTCGTCGCGCTCGATCCAGAGCTCGCGCGCGAAGGGCACCGTGCGCGTCCCGGCCGAGGGATCCTCCGGGTTGTTGACCGCCTCCAGCTCCTCGACCTTCCCCTCGGGGTAGTTCTCGATCACGAGCCGGAGCGGGCGCAGGACCGCGAAACGTCGCTGCGCCGTCCGGTTGAGCACGTCGCGGACCTCGTGCTCGAGCATCTCGATCTCGACCGCGGTCTTGCCCTTGCTCCCCACCCCGACCGCATCGAGGAAATTGCGCACACCCTCAGCCGGGAAGCCGCGCCGGCGCAGCGCCGAGACGGTGGGCATGCGCGGATCGTCCCAGCCGCGCACGTAACCCTCGCTCACGAGCCGGCCCAGGAAGCGCTTCGAGAGCACGGTGTACGTGAGATTGAGGCGGGAGAACTCGTACTGGTGCGGGTGCGAAGGCACCGGCAGATGCTCGATCAGCCAGTCGTAGAGCGGCCGGTGATCCTCGAACTCGAGCGTGCAGAGGGAGTGGGTGATGCCCTCGATCGCGTCCGACTGTCCGTGGGCGAAGTCGTACAGCGGATAGATGCACCACTCGTCACCGGTCCGCGGATGGGGCGCGTGCAGGATCCGATAGAGAACAGGGTCGCGCAGGTTGATGTTGGGCGAGGCCATGTCGATCTTCGCCCTGAGCACCCGGGCGCCGTCCGGAAACTCGCCCGCGCGCATACGCTCGAACAGGTCGAGACTCTCATCGATCGAACGGTCGCGCCAGGGGCTGTCCTTGCCCGGCTCGGTCAAGGTGCCGCGGTGCTCGCGGATCTCCTCGGCAGACAGGTCGTCGACATACGCCTTGCCCGCCCTGATCAGGTGGACGGCCCAGTCGTAGAGCTGCTGGAAGTAGTCGGAGGCGTAGTAGAGATGCTCGCCCCAGTCGAAGCCGAGCCAGCGGATGTCCTCCTGGATCGAGTCGATGTACTCCTGCTCTTCCTTGATCGGATTGGTGTCGTCGAAACGCAGGTGGCAGCGGCCGCCGAACTCCCGGGCGATCCCGAAGTTGAGCGCGATCGCCTTCGGGTGGCCAATGTGCAGGTACCCGTTCGGCTCCGGCGGAAAGCGAGTCACGACCTCCGAGACCCGGCCCTCCCGCACGTCCGCGCCGACGATCTCGCGAATGAAATCGCTTCGCTCGGGAGTGGCCGGCCTGTCGGCGCTCACACGGCTTCCAGTCATCCCGAAGAGACTAGTCCCGCCGAGATGTTCAAGCCGCGGTCGAGGGCGTGATCCGATCAACGCGTTCCGTGAACGCGGCGATGGCGTTACTCCCCTCGAGGGCGCCGAGCTCGAGGTCATAGCGCCGGCTTTCGCCCGGCGAGAGCTCGATCAGCTCCCCGCGCGCACGGGCATCGAGGCGTCCTTCGGTGCGGTTCGTCGAAGGCTCGATTCCGACCACGTACGTGCCTTCTCCAAGCATGCGCCAGACGAAGTGGCGCGGGAGCTGATCGACCCGGAAGACCTCGTAGGCCCCGAGTCCGAGCTCGTCGTTGACCACGGCGACGGGCACGCGGCCGTCCGGCTCGGAGACCAGCTCGTGCTCGAACACCTGCTCGGTGTAGCCGCGCGCGGGCGCATGAATCAAGCGGTAGCCGTCCGTCGGGTAGTCGCCGCGGGCGGCAACCTCCGTCGCCGCAACGAGCAACTCCGCACCCTCGTCGACGACCGGCCAGCCGATGTTGACGTGGTAGAGCAGCATGTGAGGCGTCAGGTCGTGACCGACGTTCACGACTTCGTCTTCGATGACGAGCCTGGTCTCGCCGACGCGCGCCTCGACCCGGCGGCGCAGGAGGAGCTGCTCCCCGAAGACAGACGCCTGGAGCACCTCGCCCTCGGCGAAGAGCACGCATTCGTCGCCGTCCCAGCGCTCGCCGTATGCTGCCAGCCTCGCGGGACGGTTCGAGATGCGCCCGTGCAGGCCGTACGATTCGCTCGGCTTCGGCGGGTAGTGGTACTGCTCGGCCGTGTCCTCGGCCATGAAGAGTGCGTGATCGAGGCCGCAGGTCGTGAGCAGTCCACCTCCGAACGTCCGGAAGAATCCGAGGCCCTGAGGCTCAGCGAACCAGGGTCCCGCGAACCCGGTCGCCGACGTCCAGGCGAGCGATTTGCCGGCCTGCTCGCACCGGCCGATGTCGAACGCGCGGTCGACGACGACGTCGAAGGTGAATCCTGCCCCCGTCCTGAACTCGAGCACGCGCACTCCGCGCTCGGCACCATCGCCCAGTGTGACGAGGCGGACACCCGCTGCCTGGTCGAGACGTCCGACCCGGCGCAGGAGGTCGTCACGCGTGTAGCGGCGCCCGTGGAGTTCAGGCATCGCCGTCCGGGTGGCCGGGGAGGCGCGTTGCGGGATGCGCAGCGCCGAACATCGAGTAGCCGCCGTCGACCACGAGCGTCTGCCCCGTGACGAACCGCGCATCCGGACTGCAAAGCAGGACGATCGCGCTCGCGATGTCCTCGGGCTCGGCGAGGCGTCCCGCCGGGGTGTGGTCGACGATTTCGCTCTCGACGAGCACGCCGTCCGCAATCGCCTGCGCGACCATCGGGGTGCGCACGGGGCCTGGAACGACTGCGTTCACGCGCACGCCGCGTCCCGCCCACTCGACGCCGAGCACGCGTGTGAGGCCGACGATGCCGGCCTTGGTGGCGCCGTAGGCTGCGCGGCCCGGCATTGCGACCTCCGGGCCGATGATCGAGGCGACGTTGACGATCGAGCCCCGCCCGCCCGCGAGCATGCGCCCGCCGAAGGCGCGGCAGCAGCGGTAGACGCCGCTCAGGTTCACGTCCAGCACGAAGGCCCAGTCCTCGTCGCTGAACGATTCCGCGGGACGGATGCGGTTGACGCCCGCGCTGTTGACCAGCACGGTCGGCTCGCCGAGGAGCCGGGCAGTCTCGACGGCTGCGGCGTCGACGGACTCGGTCGACCGGACGTCGAGTGCGATCCCGACGTGCTCGGGGCCGAGAGAGCCCGCCACGTCGGCCGCCACGGCCCCGTCGTGGTGCGTCACGGCAACGCGTGCCCCGGCGCGCGCGAGAGCGACCGCGATCGCCGCCCCGATCCCGTGCCTGGCTCCGGTGACGACTGCGACTTCGCCGGCGAGCATGGGCAAGCGGGGCTCCCTCAGTGCATCGCCCAGCCGCCGTCGACGACCACGGTCTGACCGGTGATGAACGACGATGCGTCGGCGGAGAGAAACACGACGAGGTTGCCGATGTCCTGGGGCGTGCCGCGCCGCTTGATGCACTGCTGGTCGAGCGCCCACTGGTTGTAGCCCTCCGGATCGGGATGGATCTTCTCCGCATCGGTGGGGAATGCCCCCGGGGCGATCGCGTTGACCGTGATCCCTTCGGGCCCGACCTCGTGGGCGAGCGCCCTGGTGAAGCCGACGATCGCACCCTTGGACGAAACGTAGTCCAGGAGCATCTCGAAGCCGACCATGAAGGTGATCGACGACACGTTGACGATGTGGCCGACACCGCGCGCCTTCATGGACGGGTAGCAGGCCCGGGCGCAGTGGAAGTAGCCCTTGAGATTGACGCCGAGAACGCGGTCCCACTCCTCCTCGGTGATCTCCGTCCACGTCCGGCGGGGGTAGACGGCGGCGTTGTTGACGAGGATGTCCACTCCGCCGAGCTCCGCAATCGTTCGCTCCACGGCTCCCTGCACCGACTCGCGGTCGGACACGTCGACGTGGAGCGGGAGCGCACGGCCGCCTCCGTCGGTTACCTGCCGGGCGATCCGCTCGGCGCTCCCGGTGACGATGTCGGCGCAGGCGACCGCGGCACCGGCGGCGGCGAGAGAGATGCAGATCCCCTCGCCGAGGCCACCGCCGGCGCCGGTGACGAACGCGACCCGCCCCTCCAGCGAGAACGGTTGGGCGCTCAACGGCCCACCACCTGGTCGAGAACGTCCTTCGGGGCAACGGCCTTGCCCTCCTCGGCTGATCGGTACGCCGCCTCGCAGAGCGCCATCGTCCCGAGGGTGACCTGGCCCGAGATCTCCGGCTCGGCATCTTCTTGGATGGCGCGCATCAGCTGGCCCATGGTCCCCTTGAACGCCTGCGGGAACCAGCGCTCCTCCCACGTCGGTGCTTCCCAGCGACCTTCCATCGCGCGCGTCGTCCAGGTGATGGTGGACGGGCTGCCGGCGGGGTAGTCAGGCCAGCCGATCGTTCCCTTGGCGATTCCCTCGGTGCCCTCGACCCGCCACTCGATGCGATGGTCGGCCCACGTGTAGCAGTTGTCGATCGCGACGGCGCGGAAGTCGTCGTCCCACTCCAGGATGTAGAAGGCCATGCCGTCCCGATGCGGGAAGTCGTGGCTCGGATCCGGGCGGACCGAGCACAGGATGCGGTCGGGATCGCCGAACAGGAAGCGGAACGCATCGAGGTGGTGGATGGACATGTTGAGTAACGCGATCCGCCCGTACGGCTTGATGAACTCCTGCCAGTGCGGCCGGGCGTTCATGACGATCTCGGCGACGACGGGCTCGCCGAGCTCGCCCCGGTCGAGCAGCGTCTTGAGCGCACGCATCGACTGGTCGTAGCGCATGTTGTGGTTGATACCGAGCTTCTTGCCCGCGTCGTCGGCCGTCTTCACCATCTCGGCGGCGTCTTCCAGGGTGAACGCCGCCGGCTTCTGCGCGAGGATGCCCTTCACGTGCGGGCGCTTGACCGCCTCGCGGACGATGCCGAGCTGCTGGTCGGGCGGATAGGCGATGTCGACGATCTCGACGCGCTCGTCGTCGAGGAGCTCCTGCCACGTGTCGTAGACCGTGTCGACGCCGTTCTGCTCGGCCGCGGCTCGTGCGTTCGCCGGGGTGCGTGACGCGATCGCGACGATGTTGAAGCCCGCCTCCCCGTAAGCCGGGAGATGGATGTCCCGCATGATGAAGCCGGCGCCGATGCACCCGATGCCGTAGTCGGTCTTCGCGGGGAGGTTCGGCCCGGTGTTCAGATCGAAGTCGGTCATCAGCTCTCCTAGGCGCGGACGCCGAGCTCGCGCATGATCTGCGCCGTGCCGTCATAGGCCTGCTGGGCCCACTCGACGATCTTGTCCGGATCAGGCGAGTACTCGAGCTCGATGGAGACCGTGCCGTCGTAGCCGGTGTCACGGATTGCGGCGAGATAGTCCTTGATCGGCGTGACGCCCAACCCGGCGGGGAGGTCGCCGTGCACCTTGCCGTCGCAATCGGAGAGGTGAATGTGGCCGATCAACCCCTTCAGCTCGTCGACCTCCTCGATCGAGGCATGCGAGAGATGGAGATGCGAGATGTCGGCATTCGCCCTGACTGCCGGGTGGTCGATCTCGCGCACGAACCGCGCCAGCTCGTGGACGTCCTTCAGCAGCGCCTGGTCGAACGGCTCCAGCTCGAGAACGACCTCGAGGCCCTTGGACCGTGCGTACTCCCCGGCCTCCTTGACCATGTCCTTGGCCAGATCCCAGATCGCCTGCTGCGGGAACACCTCGCAGTCCCAGAAGTACTCCCCGACGACCAGCAGGACGTTGCGCGCGCCGAAGAATGCGCCCTGGTCCACGTACGCCTTGATCCGGTCGAGCGTGAACCGCCGTACGGACGGGTTGAAGTCGACGATGCCGAAGGCGACGCAGACCACGGAGCGGATCGGGAGCCCCACTTCCTCGCAGGTCTTCTTGATCTCCTCACGCTCGGCGTCCGTCAGGTCGAGCGGGTCCTCGAAGATGTCGTATGTGTCGAAGCCGATCTGCTTCGCCGTTCGGATGCCGTCGAGTCGGCCGACCTTCGTGTCGAGCCAGGTCGAGCTGATCATCCCGAGTTCCATGGGGTTCCTCCTTCTCCGAAGTAACGCAGTGGGCAGCCTTGCGAGCCGCAAGGCCCACCCTTCCAGAACAGCAGTGCCCGCTCAAGCGGAAAGTCACGGATCTACGCTGCGGCGACCCCACCTGCCCGCACCAGCGCATCGAGCACCTCCGGCGGGTGTGCGGCCTCCAGGCGGTCGGCTTCGGCATCCGTCTCGCGCTCGAGGTCGGCCCCGCACGGGCGGCTGTCCCGACACCACTCTTCGAGGTACGCGCCCGACTCGACGAGGCCCGCGGCCATGGCCGCGTCGTCGATCGCCAGCAGGAAGCGGCCGGAGAGCTCGACCCGTGCCGTCCGCGTCCCGTCGGTCGCGGTCACCTGCGCGGGAATGTCCCGCCACCGGATGACCGTCAGCTCGGGTGAACTCGGAGTCATCCGGGGAAGGCGAGCTGGTCGACGAATCGGTCGTTGAAGTCGGCCCTGTCGGACAGCTCCACGTAGACCACCTCGTCGAGCAGCGCGGCGGCTGCGTGCCGCTCCTGGATCGACAGGAGAGCCATCTTCGCGCCCTCGCCGGCGACGTTCCCGGCGGAGACGATTCGCGGCAGGGCGAGCTTGGGGACGAGGCCGATGCGGATCGCGCTCGATGCGGAGAGGTACGAGCCGAAGGAGCCGGCGAGCAGGACTTGCTGGATGTCGCGCTCGTCGACGCCGAGCTCCTCGACCAGGAGCTTCCAGCCGGTCGCGATGGCGGCCTTGGCGAACTGGAGCTCGCGAACGTCCCGCTGGGAGAGGTAGACGGCGTTCTCGGCGTCGCCCTCCTCGCCGAGCCAGTGCAGCACGAAGACTCGCTCCCCGTCCGGACGCTCCGTCAGCCGCGGTGCGAGGGCCGGTGCGAGCGCCGCGGCGTCCTCCTTCTGGACGAGCCGCCCGGAGCGGTCGAGCAAGCCGACGCGCACGAGCTCCGCGGCGGCGTCGACGAGCCCGGAGCCGCAGATCCCGACCGGCGGCACGTCGCCGATCACGTCCAGCTCTACGCCGCGCTGCTCGTCGAGTCGCACGACTTCGATCGCGCCGTCGGCGGCTCGCATCCCGCATCGGATCTGCGCGGCCTCGAACGCCGGCCCGGCCGGTGCGGCCGTGCAGAGGATGAGCTCCGCAGACCCGAGCGCGACCTCGCAGTTCGTGCCGACGTCGATGAACAGCCGGAGCCGCGTGTCACGGGTCATGCCCGTGGCCAGCAGGCCGGCGACGATGTCGCCGCCGACATAGGCGCCAAGCGCCGGAAAGACGGTGGCGCGCGTACGTGGGTGCAGCTCGAGGCCGAGTTCCGCGGCCGGCATGTCGGGATACGAGCGCGAGGCCATGATGAAGGGCGCTACGCCCAGCGGCTCGGGGTCGATTCCCAGCGCGAGCTCGGTCATCGTGGCGTTGCCGACGAGCGCGATCTCGTAGACCTCAGAGGGGTCGACACGACCCTGCTCGCACACCTCGAGCGCGAGTTCCTGCAGCGTCGCGGAGGCGAGCTCTCGGAGCCGCCCCAGCGCGTCGGGATCGAGCATCGTCGCCGAGATGCGGGTGATCACGTCGGCGCCGAAGGGCTGCTGCTTGTTCAGCATCGAGCGCACCGCCACCGGCGTGCCTGTACCCACGTCGAGGAGCGTGGCGACGACGGTCGTCGTGCCGAGGTCGAATGCGATCGCGAACAGCCGCTCCGTCGTGTCCCCCGGCTCGACGTCGATCAGCAGGTCGTCGACCGCCACGGCGGTGACCTTGAAGCCCGACTCGCGCAGGATGCGCGGCAGGTGGCGCAGTGCACCGGCGTCCACCCGAAGCTCCAGGTCGTCGATCGCGTCGAGCACACGTTCGACGTCGCTTCGCTGGTCGTCGAGGGTGGGCTCGGCGAGCTCCACGTATCTCTTCTGGACGGCCGGGTGGAGGATCACCTGGCGGCCGACGCCGACCGTTGCCGCCTTGGGGCGCGTGACGAGGGGCGGCACGTCGATCACGAGGTCCTCGTTGGCCTGCGCGCGACACGCGAGCCGCCAACCCTGGGCGAGCTCGTCGGGGGAGAATGCGCGCCCGTCCAGCGAGGAGACGTCCGTGTTCCCGTCGACGATCCGGACCCGGCACTTCTTGCAGGTGCCGTGGCCACCGCAGGTCGAGTCGATGGCGATGCCGTTCCAGGACGCGGCGTCGAAGACGGTCACGCCCGGCGGGACGCGAACGGCCGTCCCCGGGGGCTCGAAGCGAAGACCGATCCGTGCCGGCGCTTGTGAAACGTGAAGGTCGTTCTCGGCTGCCGCCACGACCGTCATGCCTTCGCGGTCTCGGCCTGCGTCCGACGGTAAGCGGCGATCCAGTTCGCCCCCCACTCGTCCCGCCCGAGCAGGAGATCGGCAGCGCGGCAGGCCTCCACCGTCTGCGCCGTGCGCGCGTCCATGATCGCGCTCGTGAGCCCGGAGTGGGACGCGATCGCGAGGAAAGCTGCGTTCAGCGCATGACGACCCGGAAGGCCGAACGATGTGTTGGAGGCGCCGAGCGTCATGTTCAGCCCGAACTCGTCGCGAACGGCACGGATCGTCTCCAGCGTGACCAGCACCGCCTGCGGATCGGCGCCGACGGTCATCGCCAGCGGATCAATCACGATGTCCTCCAGCGGGACCTCCCAGGTGCCGTGCACGATGTCGACGAGGCGTCGGCAGATGTCGAGCCGCGCCTGCGGTGTCTGCGGGATGCCGGTCTCGTCGTTGACGAGGCAGATGACCGCGGCTCCGTGCTCCTTCACGAGGGGAAGCACGCGCTCGAGCCGCTCGTCCTCGCAGGTCACGGAGTTGACGAGCGCCTTGCCTTCGTACGCCTCGAGCCCGGCCTGGAGCGCCTCGACGACGGACGAGTCGATGCAGAGCGGAAGGTCGGTGTGCTCCTGGACGAGCCTGACCGCGCGCGCGAGGAGATCGGCCTCGTCCGTGAGCGGGACGCCCATGTTGACGTCGAGGACGTGGGCGCCCATCGACACCTGCTCCTCGACGTCGACCACGACCTGCGACAGGTCACCTTCACGGAGCTGCTCCGCGAACACCTTGCGCCCAGTTGGATTGATCCGCTCGCCGATGATGCAGAACGGCTGATCGGGGCCGATGACGACTTCTCTAGACGGTGACCGCAGGACGGTGTTCATTTCGTCTTCTTTCTGTCCGTGGGGGGATGCCGAGGCGGAGCGTCTTCGGGCAGTTCATCGGGCACGTCATCCCGGTGTCACGCCGACACCGCTCAGGCAGGCTGCAGCGCCCGCCGCGCAGCGAGCAGCTCCTTGGCGCGCTTGGTCGCCCCGGCCGCGTCCGCCGAGTAGCCGTCGGCGCCGACTGCGTCCGCGTACTCCTGCGTCACCGGCGCACCCCCGACCAGGATGATCACATCGTCGCGCAGACCGGCCTTCTCGATCGCCTCGATGTTCACCTTGAACATCGGCATCGTCGTCGTCAGGAACGCGGAGAATCCGACGACGTCGGGCTTGTGCTCCTGGATCGCCTCGACGAAGGTCTCGGGCGCGACTTGCACCCCCAGGTCGACGACCTTGAACCCGGCACCCTCGAGCATGATGTCGACGAGGTTCTTGCCGATGTCGTGCACGTCACCCTTGACGGTGCCCATCAGGAACGTCCCGAACTGCTCGGCGCCCGTGTCGGCGAGCAGCGGGCGAAGGATCTCGAGGGCCGCGCTCATGGCGCGACCTGCGATCAGCATCTCGGGGACGAAGAAGTCGCCGCGCTCGAACCGCGCCCCCACCTCCTCGAGTGCCGGGATGAGCGCGTCGAAGAGCATCGTCTCGGGACCGAGCCCAGTCTCGAGGCCGTGCTCGGTCAGCTCGACGACCGCCGGTTTGTCGCCGACCAGCGTCCGGTCGTACATCTGCGTCAGGATCTCATCGTGTGTCATTCGGATACCTCGCTTCTGTCCTGTCTTCCGTTACGGGTTGCAAGCACGTGCGCGGAGAGCGCGTCCGCCGCGCGCACGACGTGGGCACCGAGGTCGTCGAGCCGCTCGCGCGTCGTGCGAATCGTGGGCGCGGAGACGGAGATCGCCGCGATCACCCTGCTTCTCGAGCCCCGAACCGGCGCGGCCGCCGAACAGAGCCCCGCCTCGAGCTCTTCCCACGTCGTCGCATAGCCGCGCTGCCGCACCTGCTCCAACTCGTGGAGCAGGTCGGCCATCCCGGTGATCGTGTTCGGCCCGAGTTTCGCCATGCGGCCGAACGGCGGCTGTGCCGCGCCGAACGCCATGAACACCTTCCCCATCGACGACGCATGGATTGGAATGCGCCGGCCCACCCAGTTGCCCGCGCCGAGCGGGTTGTGGCTGTCCACCTGCGCGAGCCGCGCGACGCCGGTCGGCGTGGGGATGGCGATATTCGTCGTCTCGCCCGTCTCCTGCTCCAACACCTCCAGGTACGGGACCGCCAGCGTGGCAAGATCCCCGACCGCCGTGTCGCGGCGGGCGTAGTCGACGAGCACGGGGCCGGGCCGGAAGCCTCCGCCCGACCGGCGCTGCGCGAGACCGTTGCGCTCGAGCGCGCGGAGTAGGCGCGCCGCCGTGGACTTGGGGAGTGCCGTCTGCTCCATCACGCTCGCCAGGGTGACCGCCTCGTCGCTCTCCATCAAGCGGACGAGGATCCGGGCTGCACGATCGATCGCCTGGGAGCCGTTCTCGACTGCCATCTGTACCACATGATGGCACCAGACCACGCTCTAAGTCAAGCCGATACCCTCGATTCAGGCGAATGCAGTGCTGCGATGTGGCACCACACGACCGATCACGCCGCGGCCCAGGCCGGACGCGCGCCCGCGTCGTCCCTCCGGGCACGCCCCTCCTCGACGGCCAGGTCCAGGTGCGCGGCGACCGAGCGCGCCAGCTCGACCGCCATCTCCCGGAACGGGCCGAGGGTGGCGTCGGCGGCGTGCCAGTAGCTCTCGAGCGGCTTCGGCTCGCGCCCGAGCTCCGCCGCGATGCACCGGTCGAGATCGTCGACGAAGCCGACGGTTGCGTCGAGGAAGCCGTCGACCGCCGCCGGCCCCTCTACGGGCGCATAGTGGCTCGTGCCGAGCCGGGTCGGGGCGAGCTCACGCAACCGGGCGACGGTGCCCCGGTAGGCGGGGACCGACCCGTACGGCGGTGGGCTGATCAGCTCGTTGTCGACGGTGTAGAGACCGCGTTCGAGCACCGCGTCCATCACGATCGCCGTCGCCGACGCGCGGTGCAGCACGCCCAGATGGCCGGGCGAGTGCCCGGGAAGCGCCACGACCTCGACCTCGATTCCGCCGAGATCGATGATCTCTCCGTCGGCCACCGTTCCGTCGAGCGCCGTGTCGGGCCCCGCCGCATCCTGGAGCCAGCTCCAGGTCGCCTCGTCGTAGTCGAGCCCGTGCCGGCGATACCACCCGTAGCGCTCCCTGGCGATGACCTCCCAGCTCTCGATCCACGGCCGATCGTCCGCCGAGGCGCGGATGCGTGCATGCGGGGCCACCCGCCGCAGTTCCGAGTCGCCGCCGTAGTGGTCGACGTCGGCGTGGGTGATGACGACGTCGGTGATCTCCTCCGGCCGCCGGCCGAGCTCGGCGAGCGCAGGGACGACGTGCTCGGCGATCGTGCCGTCGATTCCGGAGTCGACGAGGAGCAGCCCCTCGTCACCGACGACGAGCCACTGGGCGAAGCGCCGCGGTCCGAGAATCGACGGGACGCGGTAGATCCCTGTCTCGACCTCCTCGACTGCCACCCGCGGGACCGTACCGAAACCGGGCCGCGCGCTCTAAGCTAGAGGGCAACCGTTTCCGCGCCCCACGAGGAGAGCGACGTGACAACCGCCGAGAGTCAACTGACCACTGCCGGACGCACCCGGATCGCGTTCCAGCGCGGCACGCCGGACCGCGTACCGGTTCACTGCTGGCTCGGGCTCCCGCTGATCAAGCAGCTCAGGCCGCCGAACAAGTCGTTCCTGGACCTGTTCCACGACTGGATCGACGATCCGATGGGGTCGATCGTGAAGATGCAGCAGGACCTCGGGCTCGACCCGATGATCACCACGTACAGCCAGCACATCGGGGAGCACGAGATCTGGCCACGCATGCTGTTTCCACGGCCATTCGAGACCGACTCCTGGGTCGAGGTCTTCGAGGAGACCGGACGCGGCGACGACTGGCGTGAGCACCAGCACAAGATCCGCACGCCGGACGGCGATCTCGACTACTCGTACCGCACCGAGGACGGGTTCGGCACCTCCTGCCACGACTTCCTCCTCAAGGGGGACGAGCCCGAGAAGAAGCTCCCCGCCCTCCGGCATTTCCCGTCGGCCGACCTGTACGACATGACCGTCCTCGCAGGCATGGTCGACAAGGTCGGCGAGGACGCGTGGTGGCTCCACCATGTGATCGGCCCCTGGGACATGGCGTCGGAGATCCGCGGACTCGTCGACCTGTCGATGGACATCTACGATCGGCCGCAGTTCGTCCACGATCTGATGCGCTTCTGCACCGACTGGCTCAAGGGTTTCTATCGCCGCCTCGGAGAGACCGGCATCCACTCGATCTCGATGAACGAAACCTGGGTCGGCGTCGGCGTCGCCCGCGAACACTTCCTCGAGTTCATGCAGCCTTACGAGACCGAGTGCGTGCAGTCCGCACACGATGCCGGATACCTCGTCAGCTTCCACAACTGCGGTCGTGCGACGTTGATCCTCGAGGACATGGCCGAGACCGGGCCGGACGCGATCGAGACGCTCACGTCGAGCCGCTCCTCGGGGGACGTCGACCTCGTGGATGCGAAGCGGAGGATCGGAAACAGGGTGTGCCTGTTCGGAGGCTTCAACGAGCACCTGCTACACGAGGCGGACGCCGATGCCGTTCGCGAGGAGGTCCGGCGCTGCCTCGACGCGGCGATGGAGGGAGGCGGCTACGTCCTCCGTTCGACCGGCCAGATCTTCAATGCGAAGCCCGGCCTGATCGAGGTCATGTGTGAGACCGCCCGCGACCTCGGGCGTTACAACTGATCGAGTCGGACCTCTACGACGTCCAGACGACAGCGGCAGGCCCGCAGGGGCTTCTGCCGTTGACCGCGGAGTTCCTGCGCGACCGGCCCTCCGGGGACGTGTTCGCCCTGTCCCAGAACGCCGGCATGGGCTGGCATCCGGGACGCACGCGCGATGACGAGTTCCTGATCCTCTCGACGCAGGGTGGGCTGCGGGCCGACGACGGCAAGCCGATCGCGCTCGGCTACCACACGGGACACTGGGAGGTCGGCCTGCTCGTGCGCGAGGCGGCCGAGGAACTCGACCGTCTCGGCGCACTTCCGTTCGCCGCCCACGTCACCGACCCGTGCGACGGCCGATCGCAGGGCACCCCGGCGATGTTCGACTCCCTGCCGTACAGGAACGATGCTGCGCTCGTCCTGCGCCGGCTCGTTCGCAGCCTGCCGAACCGGCGAGGGGTCATCGGCGTCGGAACCTGCGACAAGGGTCTGCCGGCCATGCTCATGGCCGTTGCGTCCTTCGGCGACCTCGCGGGGGCCGTGATCCCCGGCGGGGTCACGCTGCCACCCTCCCGTGGGGAGGACGCCGGTGCCGTCCAGACCCTGGGCGCCCGATTTGCGCACGGTCTCGTCTCGCTCGACGAGGCGGCCGAGCTCGGCTGCGCGGCGTGCGCGACGCCCGGAGGCGGCTGCCAGTTCCTCGGCACGGCAGCGACGTCACAGGTGGTCGCCGAGGCGCTCGGGCTGACGGTGGCACACGCGGCGCTCGCTCCTTCAGGGCAGCCAATCTGGCTCGACGTCGCTCGACGAACGGCGCAGGCCGTGCACACGCTGTGGCAGCAGGGGCGAACGTTGCGCGACGTGCTCACGGCCGACGCGCTCGAGAACGCGATGCTGGCGCATGCTGCCTTCGGCGGCTCGACCAACCTCCTGATCCACATTCCCGCCATCGCGCACGCCGCAGGGCTTCCCCGACCGACCGCCGACGACTGGCGCCGGGTCAACCGGAGCGTCCCGCGCCTCGTCGACGCGCTGCCGAACGGGCCTCGGAACCATCCGACCATCCGCGTCTTCCTCGCCGGAGGGGTTCCCGAGGTGATGCTGCACCTGCGGAGGTTGGGCCTGCTCCGAAGCGGCGCGAGCACCATCTCCGGCCTGACGTGGGACGAGCTCCTCGACGCGTGGGAGGGAAGCGAGCGACGGGCGAGGCTTCGCGAGCGGCTGCGTGAGCGGGACGGTGTCGACCCCGACGACGTGATCAGCCCGCCGGCGCACGCCCATGCGAAGGGTTTGACCTCCACGGTCTGCTTCCCGCTCGGGAACGTCGCGCCGGAGGGAAGCGTGATCAAGAGCACGGCGCTGGATCCGCGGACGCTCGACGAGGACGGCGTCTTCCGCATGACCGGAGCCGCGCGAGTCTTCACGCGAGAACGGGATGTCATCGCGGCGCTCAAGGGAACGGCCGGCCGCCCTGTCGATCCCGGAGAGGTCATCGTCCTCGCAGGCCGCGGGCCCCTGGGCTCGGGTATGGAGGAGACCTACCAGCTCACTTCCGTCCTCCGCTATCTGCCCGCGGGTCGCGACATCGCCCTCGTCACCGACGCGCGCTTCTCCGGCGTCTCGACGGGCGCCTGTATCGGGCATGTCAGCCCGGAGGCGCTCGAAGGCGGCCCGATCGGCCGGCTCGTGGACGGTGACCTCATCAGGATCGAGGTCGATCCCGCGCGACTCGAAGCCTCGATCGACCTCGTCGGACATGGAGGCGAACGGTGGACGAGCGACGAGGCCGACGCCGTCCTCGCCGAGCGTCCTCTGAATCCAGCCGTCTCTGCCGACCCCGATCTACCGGCCGACACAGCCGTCTGGGCGCGGCTGCAATCGATCAGCGGCGGGCTGTGGGGCGGGTGCGTCTACGACTCGGCCGCCATCCTGGAGTCGCTCGCCCGCACGCCTGCGGGCGAAGCCGACGCCACCCCTTCGGCCCTCAGGTAGCCCGGGCAGGCCCCAACGCGTACAGCCCGAGGATGAACTCGTGGCTGCGCGTCATCAGCTCGAGCGCGATCCGCCCCGCGACGTCGCCGTTGCCGGCCTCGATGGCGTCGACGAGGCTGCTGTGCGAGGCGACGCTGAAGTCGAGACTGCCGAACCGGCGAATCGCCGCATCCGCTGCCAGCTCGAGGTCGCCCTGAAGCCGCCCGCGGATGTCCGCGAGCGCATTGACCAGAAACCGGTTTCCCGCCGCGCCGGCGATCAGCGCGTGAAGCCCCCGGTCGGCCTCGTTGTACGAGGGTGCATCGTCGACCGCTTCGGCGAGCCGGTCGACGCACCTGTGGAGCTCCGCGACGTCGTCGCGGGACACGCGCAGCGAGGCGAGCTGGACGATCTGCAGCTCGAGGAGCTCGCGGGCCTCGACCAGCTCCTCCGCCTCCTTCCGCTCCAAGGGCGCTTCCCCGGACGCGGACGTTCCGACGTCAGCGACGAACGTTCCCCGCGCCGCCCTGGTCTCGATCAAGCCGGAGCTGACGAGCATGCTGATCGCCTCGCGGACCGAGCCGACGCTGACCGAGAACGTCCCCGCGAGCTCGCGGTGGCCGGGAAGCCGGTCGCCCGGCTTCAGCTCGCCGCTCGCGATCTGCCGCCGCAGCTCGGCGGCGATGGCGAGGGGGAGCGTCTCTCTGGGGGCGAGCTGGGAGGGCACTGTTCGGAACAGTTAAGCGGCAACCTAAGGGCTGCCGCGGAAAACGTCAATCACCCGATTCGGCTGAAGACGTCTGCATCGAAGGCCTGTAGACATCGCGAAACGCAGATGCCGGAATCCAAGCTAGATGCCTGTAGACAGCGGGCAAACAACTGTTGTAACCTCGACTCACCCAGTGTTCGGAACAGTTCACGGCGTGCGACCGGGCACGCGCGTGGGCGCCGGTCCGCACCACGTCCCGGTCACCTGCGTTAGCAGACAGCCAGAGATCCACGGGCACAAGGAGGAGGGCATGGACGAGCAGAACCTGGGGTCGGAGCAGAGCGGCGACGACGTCCCGCTCACAGATCGGAGTTTCAGCCGCGGCAAGCTGCTGAAGACCGCCGGCATTGCAGGCGCCGGCATCGCCTTCGGAGGGATCGCAGGCAACGCGAAGGCGTGGACGCCGTCGTCGCGTAACGCCGCCCTGTCGAAGAACAGGCTCGAGAGAGGCATGGTCGGCGGGCCGACCGGCTTCCCCGGCGCGCAGCGCTACCAGTACGGCCCCAACACGGCCGCCGGCCGGGCGATTTTGGGCCTGAAGAGGATCACGAACAACGGGAAGAAGCAGCTCAACCTCAACATGCGCATGTGGAACGGGGCGACCGGCCAGATCAACGTCCCGTTCCCGAAGGGCGCACCAAGCGTCTCCGCCCAACTGCTCAAAGAGGCGGGTGTCAGGCTGCGCTTGACCGGGATCTCCCCGACCGACCAGATCACGAAGAACCTGCAGACGATCGCGACGCGGGACGGCTCGAACCAGATCCTCGTCACGTCGATCGAGGACAACGGCGACTACGCCGAGGCAGGGCTCGCCCGCAATCTCGACCAGCTCGTGGCCAGGTACAAGCCGGACTGGAACGCGGACTTCGCCGGCGGCAAGACCGCCGTGGCGATGCAGAACCAGTACGGAGGGAGCTACTACGCTGTCTCACTCGACGGCGACTACCAGGTGTGGGTCTACCGGCAGGATCTCTTCGACAACGCGAAGAACCAGAAGGACTTCAAGGCGAAGTACGGCTACGACCTCCGCTTCCCGCAGACGTGGAAGCAGCACGCCGACGTGGCCGCGTTCTTCACCCGGCCGTCCGAGAAGCTGTACGGATCGATCGACCTCAAGAACCCGCTGTGGGGCTACTCGAACTGGATGATGCGCTACGTCAGCGCCGCCAACCCGAACCAGTACTACTTCGACCTGAACGCCAAGCCGCTGATCCACGGGCCGGCGGGCATCCAGGCAACGAAGGAGCACATCGCCTCGATGGCCTGGACGTATCCCGACACGCTCTCGAAGAGCTGGCCGGAGGAATACGCGGCAATGGGTGCGGGGAACGCCGCCATGGCGACCATGTTCTCCAACGTGACGAAGTTCATCCCGGGGAACCCCGCACTCGACACGGCCAATCCGAAGATCGGGAGTCTCCTCCGCACCGAGCTGGCTCCGGGGCGCATTGTCGGCGGCAAGCTGATCCGGCGCTCGATCATCTACCAGAACAACCAGTTCATCGTCAACGCGTTCGCGAGCAAGAGGCTGCACGAGCCTGCATACCTCGTGCTGCAGTGGCTGAGCTCGCGGTCCATCTTCGACTGGATGACCGGCAACCCGGCCGGGTACCTGGACCCGAACC
Source organism: uncultured Actinomycetes bacterium (assembly GCA_963776375.1). Classification (GTDB taxonomy): domain Bacteria; phylum Actinomycetota; class Thermoleophilia; order Gaiellales; family Gaiellaceae; genus PALSA-612. The sequence goes on from CAVZMF010000001.1 coordinate 151,565, forward strand.
ACAGGAGCGCGCTCGACGACCCGCTCGTGCGGTCGAGCTACAAGCCGTACGCGTGCGACAAGCTCAAGGAGATCATCCCCCACACGGCACCGCCGATCCTCGCGATCCGTGGCGCGCGCGAGTACACGCAAGCCCTGGACAACAACCTGCAGAAGGCGATCACGAAGCAGATCTCGGCCGAGCAGGCGATGGCGAACACGGCGGCCGCGTGGGAGAAGACAACGAACCGGATCGGCCGCGCCAAGCAGATCAAGGCGATCAAGGCCAACCGGGCTGCCTGGCCGACCGCCGTGGGGTAGGTTCGGCCCCCAAACGTGGAAGCCCAGACAGGTAGCGGGAACCGGCAGGCGCGCTCGCGCCTGCCGGTTCTTTCGGTCCTCGGAGGCCGCTCCGAGCGTCGGATCGCCGAGCTGCTGATCACGCCGGGCCGGCTGCTGCTCCTCTTCCTCGTCGCCTTCCCGGCCGGGGTCGCCATCTACATCAGCTTCACCGGGTGGACGCCGACATCCGGCTATCCCTGGTACCAGGCCTACAAGCTCTGGATCTGGTTCGACAACTACTGGGAGGCGCTGTCCGGCGGCGCCTTCTGGTCGGCGATCTGGCGAACGGTTATCGTGACCGTGCTCGCCGTCGGCGTCGAGTTCGTCCTCGGGTTCACCTTGGCCCTGCTCTTCGTGAAAGAGTTTCGGGGCCGGAGCCTGCTCACGGTCCTCTTCCTGCTGCCGATGATGGTCGTCCCGGCGGTGACCGGATTCATCTTCTACATGCTGTTCCAGACCCAGGGGCCTGTGAACGCAGCCCTGACGCTGGTCTTCGACGATCTTCTGGGCCTGACCGGACCGATCCAGATCCCGTGGCTGTCCGACCCGGACATCGCGATCTATCCCGTGATCATGGCGGACATCTGGCAGTGGACCCCGCTCATGTTCCTGATCTTCCTCTCGGGCCTCGTGGCGCTTCCCGAGGATCAGATGAACCAGGCACGGATTCTCGGCGCCGGGTTCTGGCACCAGCTCCGCTACCTCGTGCTGCCGATGATGAAGCCGATCATCCTCATCGCGCTGATCATCCGCGCGATGGAGGTGTTCAAGATCTTCGACTCGGCGTGGCTGATGACGCAGGGTGGGCCGGGCGACGCCACCTCGACCATCTCGGTCTTCCTCTACCGGGAGACATTCATCAACGCGCGCTGGGGCTATGCGAGCGCGGTCGCGATCATTGTCCTCGTCCTTGTCAGCGTGGTCGCCATCCAGGCGATCCGGCCGATCGAGGCCGCGCAGGAGGAGACGCTCGAGGATCTGCTGACGGCGGAGGACGTCGGAGAGCAGCCGGTCGACGAGGCGATGGCGGCGGGGGCGGCCGTCTGATGGGGATCACCCTGAAGGGAGCGCTGAAGGTTCTCGCGATCCTCTTTTTGTTCGCGGTGTTCGCGTTCCCCCTCTACTGGATGATCACGATGTCCTTCAAGCCGCAGCCCGAGTGGAACCCCACCGGGCAAACGATCTGGTGGCCTCAGAACCCGACGTGGGACAACTACAAGAACATCCTCGGTCTGACGAGCCAGAACACGGCGTTCTTCCAGGCCTCGTCCACCGACGCCTCGCAGTCGATCATCCACAGCCTGATCGCGGCCATCGGGGGCACGCTGATCGCCATGGCCGTCGGCGTCTTCGCAGCCTTCGGAATCGGGCGCTTCCGGGCCGGAGGGCGACTACTTCCATTTCAGATCCTCCAGCTGCGGATGTTCCCACCGGTGGCAATCATCATCCCGCTGCTGATCATGCTCGCGTACCTCCAACTGGTGGATACCTTCTGGGGGCTGTGGCTTGTCTACGCGGCGGTCACGTTCCCCTTCGTCGTCTGGCTGATGAGGAGCTTCTTCCAGGAGCTGCCTCGGGAGATCGGCGAGGCCGCGATCGTGGACGGCTGCACCCAGTGGGGCGCCTTCTTCAAGGCGATCCTCCCGAACGTCAAGGGAGGTCTGGCGGCAACGATGCTCTTCGTCTTCATCCTCAACTGGTCCGACTTCCTGATCGCGCTCGTCATCTCGGGCGACAAGACGATCACAGCTCCGGTCTTCCTCAACGGGCTCCAGTCTGCCGGCGCCGGCCAGGAGTACGGGCCGCAGGCAGCGCTCGGACTGATCCTCATCCTGCCCCCGGCACTGCTGGGACTCGCCATCCAGCGCTACCTCGTCCGCGGTCTCACCTTCGGCGCGATCAAGCGGTAACCGGCCATGGCGTCGATCCGTCTCGACAACCTGACCAAGGACTTCGGCGGCCTCATCGCCGTCAACGGCGTCAGCCTGACCATGCCCGATGGTGAGTTCGTCGCGCTGCTCGGGCCGTCGGGCTGCGGCAAGACGACGACGATGAACATGATCTCCGGGCTCGAGCTGCCCACCTCGGGCGAGGTCTGGTTCGATGACCGGCCGATGAGCGCCGTACCGCCGGGCAAGCGGAGCGTCGGCTTCGTCTTTCAGAACTACGCCATCTTTACGCATATGACCGTCTACGGGAACCTCGCGTTCGGGCTCCGCGTGCGCAAGCCGAAGCCGTCCCAGGAGGAGATCGACCGGGAGGTGAAGCGCGTCGCGGAGATCGTCGGCGTCGCCGGCATGCTCGACCGCAAGGCAGGGCGCCTGTCTGTGAACGACATGCAGAAGGTCGCACTCGGCCGGTCGATGATCGTCCGACCGGCCATCTTCCTCCTCGATGAGCCGTTCTCGAACCTCGATGCGGCCTTCCGTGCCTACATGCGCGCCGAGCTCAAGCACATCCAGCACGAGATCGGCCAGACGATGGTGTACGTCACCCACGACCAGGTCGAGGCGATGGCGATGGCCGATCACATCGCAGTCATGGATCAGGGCGTGCTGCAGCAGTTCGGCTCACCGCTCGAGATCTACAACCGACCCGCGAACACGTTCGTGGCGGGTTTCGTCGGGTCGACGCGGATCAACTTCCTGCCGGCGGACAAGACCCCCGTGCCACCCCCGGCCGGCGCGGACGGCCGTGGGCTGACTCTCGCGATCCGCCCCGAGTACCTGACCATCGTCGACGCCCACGCGCCCGAGGCGACGATCGCGGCGAAGGTGAGCCTCATCGAGCCACTCGGCCCGAAGGACGTCGTCCACCTCACGTGGATGGATCACGACGTGCGCGCATTCGCAACACCGGGTCAGCGTCCGCACATCGCCGACCACGTCGGCCTCGCATTCGACCCATCGTGGGTCCTCTTCTTCGACGAGTCGGGTCAGGCGGTGGCCTGATGGCCCGCATCAGGCTCGAGAACGTGACGAAGCGCTTCGGCGCCGTGACGGCGCTGAACGACGTGTCGTTCGAGGTCGCAGACGGGGAGTTCTTCGCGGTGCTGGGGCCGCCGGGCGCGGGCAAGACGACGCTCCTGCGCACGATCGTCGGTCTCGAGAAGCCGGAGGAGGGCGAGATCTTTGCGGACGACGAGCCGCTCACGGAGGTGTTTCCAGGCGATCGCGATATCGCGATCATGTTCCAGAATCTCGCGCTCTATCCTGACAAGTCGGTCTACAACAATCTCGCCTTTCCGCTCAAGCAGGCGAAGATGCCGAGGGCGGAGATCCGCAGCCGGGTCGCGGAGACGGCGGCCAAGCTGCACATCGAGCCCCTGCTGAAGCGCAAGCCGGCCAAGCTGTCGGGAGGCGAGCGGCAGCGGGTGGCGCTCGGACGGGCGCTCGTACGCGATCCGCGCGCGCTTCTCCTCGACGAACCGCTGTCGGCGCTCGACGCGCTGCTCCGCCTCGAGATGCGCGCCGAGTTGAAGCGCCTGCAGCGCGACCTCGGCCGGACGCTGATCTACGTCACGCACGACCAGGTGGAGGCGATGAGCATGCCCGACCGGGTCGCCGTCCTGAGAGAAGGCGTCGTCCAGCAGATCGACGCGCCCGAGCTGATCTATCATCGTCCCGCGAACCGGTTCGTGGCCACGGTGATCGGGAGCCCCCCGATGAACTTCATCCCCGTCGCCGTCGACGCGTCGAACGGCACTCCGAGGCTCGCCCACGACCTCTTCACGGTCGAATCCACCGAGGGCCAGAGGTTCCGGGAGACCGACACCGGCTTCATCGGGGTCAGGCCGGAGGACGTCCGGATCGTGACGGCCGAGCAGGGCATCCCGGTCACGGTGTACGCGACCGAGCCGCTCGGCGGCGAGACCGTCGTCGACGTGACCCTGGGCGACCGCGTGATCAAGGCGCTGGCTCCTCCGACGCTCGACCTCTCCGTCGACGACCGGGTGGGCGTGGCGCTCGATCCGCAACGGCTGCACGTCTTCGACGAGACGGGAGCAACCGCCGTGTCCGCCGGCGGCGCGAGCGGCATCTTTCGCATCGACGTCAGGGCCTAGGTCCTCGCAGGAGGCCAGGCGCTGACCGGCCGAGAGAGACTGCAAGCCGCCTTCGCGCACGTCGAGCCGGATCGCGTGCCCATCGACGTCGCCGCGACCGCGAGCAGCGCGCTCGAGCCGGTCGCCTGGGCGGCACTGCGCGCTCACCTCGGCCTACCCCCGGACGAGAGTCCCGATGCTCTCGACGAGGTGCTGGACATCCTCGAGCCTGACCTGGGGCGCGTGCGGCTGGGCGCCGGCGGCGGCGTCACGCTGTGGAGCGGACACACGGTCGCAGCAGGCTCGGAGATCCCGTCCGTCCGCGATCTCGACCGGGTCGCGTGGCCCGACGTCCAGGATCCGAGCCGATTCGAGGGGCTGCGCGAGCAGGCGAGACGGCACCAGACGCGGGGGCGCGCCGTCGTGTTGGACACGGAGTTCGGACTCGTGGACGGCTGTCAGAGGCTGAGGGGCCCGATCCGGTGGCTGGAGGACCTGCTCGCCGCCCCGGCGTTCGCAGATGCCCTGATGGAGCGCGTCACCTGGGCGTGCGCCGAGATTCTCCGGCGCGCCCTCCAGGTCCTGGGGGACGCCGTCGATGCCGTCGTGATCTACGAGGACCTGGCCGGGCAGACCCGCACACTCGTGTCGCCGGAGCTCTACCGGGCACGGATCAAGCCGTTCCATGCTGCCCTGGTCGACGCGATCAGGTCGCGATCGACAGCCAGGGCCGTGGTGCACTGCGACGGCGCAGTGAGCGAATTGCTCCCCGATTTCGTCGAGATCGGCGTCGAGGCGATCAACCCGGTGCAGACCTCGGCCCGCGGCATGGAGCCGGAGCGCCTGAAGCGTACGCTCGGGCGGAACCTCAGCCTCTGGGGAGCGTACGACGCCACGTGGGCGCTTGCATTCGGAACCCCCGCCGATGTGGAAGCGGAGGTCGAGAAGGTCGTGCGCACACTGGCGCCGGGGGGCGGCTTCGTGTTCGCCCCCGTGCACCCGATCGACGCGTCCGTCTCGCCCGAGAACGTCCTGGCGCTGGTCCGGGCCGCACGTGCTCACGGAGTGCGGCGCTAGGCCGTGCGGTGAACTACCAGAGCACGTGTGGATACACACGGATGCCGGAGGCTCTTCCCTTTCCTAGATTCGCGCCATGACCGGCGCGGCAATACGAAACGGGACGATGACGTCCCGCGAGCGCGTCGAGGCGGCTCTCGCCCACACCGAACCCGATCGGGTGCCTCTCGACCTCGGCTCGGCTCCCGTCACCGGCATGCACGTCGACTCGGTCTACCTGCTCCGGCAGGCACTCGGCCTCGACCCTCCCGGAACACCGGTCAAGGTGTCTGAGCCCTTCCAGATGCTCGGAGAGATTGCCCCCGACCTGATCGACGCACTCGGAGCCGACGTGGTCGGCGTCGGCCCGCTGAACAACTTCTTCGGTTTCGCACAGGACGACTGGAAGCCCTGGACGACCTTCGGCGGCACGCCTGTGCTCGTCCCCGGTCGGTTCAACACCGAACCGGGCGAGCGTGGCGACATCTTCATGTATCCGGAGGGCGACACCTCTGTCCCGCCGTGTGCGCGCATGCCAAACGGCGGTTTCTACTTCGACGCCGTCTCACGCCAGGCGCCCTTCGACGAGGAGGCTCTCGATCCGGCGGACAACACGGAGGAGTTCACGCTGCTCTCGGATGCGGATCTCGCGCACGTGAAGCAGGAGGCCGAGCGGCTCTCCGCACAGGGCAAGGCGGTCATGTTCGTCGTCGGCGACACCGGTTTCGGCGACATCGCGTTCGTGCCGGGCCTCAAGCTCAAGCACCCACGGGGGATCCGCGACGTCCAGCAGTGGTACATGAGCCTGAGCCTCCGGCCGGAATACGTGTACGAGGTCTTCGAGCAACAGTGCGAGGCCGGCCTTCGCAATCTCGAGGCCGTGCATGCCGTTGCCGCCGATTCGATCAGCGTCGTCTACGTGTCCGGTACCGACTTCGGCGCACAGGACAGGCCGTTCATCTCGCCGAAGCTCTACCGCGACCTGTTCAAGCCGTTCCACAAGCGCGTCAACGAATGGATCCACGAGCACACCGACTGGAAGAGCTTCATGCACTCGGACGGCTCCATCTGGCGCCTGCTCGACGACATCGTCGACGCCGGCTTCGACATCCTCAACCCCGTCCAGACGTCCGCGACCGACATGGACCCCGTCGCGCTGAAGGCGACGTACGGCGGTCGGATCACGTTCTGGGGAGGCGGGATCGAGACGCAGACCGTCCTGCCGTTCGGAACGCCTGACGAGGTGCGCAGGATGGTGAAGGAGCGCATGCGCGTTTTCGGCACCGGCGGAGGGTTCGTGTTCAGCACCATCCACAACCTCCAGGCCCGCGTCCCGACCGAGAACATCGTGGCACTGTATGAGGCGGTCGACGCCTACAGGACCTACCCCCTGGACTAACAGGAGAGCCGATGCCCCTGCTGGACGAGTTGCGTCAAGCCGTCGTCGAGGGGAAGGCGAAGATCGCCGTCGCCAGAGCGACGGAAGGCCTGGCCGAGGGCATCCCCGCGGCGACGCTCCTCCAGGAAGGGCTGATCGCGGCGATGACACGCGTCGGCGAGCTCTACGAGCAGGGCGAGTACTACGTCCCGGAGATGCTCGTAGCCGCACATGCGATGAGTGAGGCGCTCGCCGTCCTCAAACCCGAGCTCGTGACCCAGGGTGTGCCTCCGGTCGCCACCGTCGCGATCGGAACGGTCAAGGGCGACCTCCACGACATCGGCAAGAACCTCGTCGCGATGATGCTCCAGGGGGCGGGCTTCCGGATCGTCGACCTCGGCGTGGACGTGCCGCCGGAAGAGTTCGTCCGGGCGATCGAGGACGGCGCAGAGATCGTCGGCATGTCGGCACTGCTCACGACGACGATGGTCGACATGCGGGACGCGATGGCAGCGATCACCGCCGCGGGGGTTCGAGACCGAGCGCGCGTGATCGTCGGCGGCGCGCCGGTCACCGCCGAGTACGCGCAGGCGATCGGCGCGGACGGCTTCGCCCCCGACGCGTCGAGCGCCGTCCGGCTCGTGCGCGAGTTGCTGGCGCTCGATACGGCCGCCAACGTCTAGCGGCTCCGGGCCTCCCAGGCCCGGAGGAAGCCCTCCCGGCCGCGGCGGACGAGCTCCTCCGGGGCGAGCTTGAGGAGCGAGTCCGGATACGCCTCGCCGGAGAAGATCTCCATGTCGTACCAACCGTCGAAGCCGCCCGCCTCGAGAGCCCCGAGGATGGCCGGAAGATCCATGACGCCTTCGCCGGGGAGCGCCCTGTCGTCCCAGTGCCGCGTCGGATCGCGCCAGTCGTTCACGTGGACGGCCGGGAATCGCGGCGCCAAGCGGCGTGCGTGCTCGAGAACGTCCGGAGTGTCCCACAGGTGCCACGTGTCGAAGATGATCCCGATCGAGTCGTCGCCTGCCTCCTCGAGCAGCGCCTCCGCTCCCGGCAGGTCTGTCACGAGCGAGAACTCGTCGCCTGCGGAGCTGTGAATCGGCTCCAGGGCCACACGAACGCCCGCGGCGCGGCCGGCCGCTCCGAGCTGCCGCAACGCCTCGACCACGATGGCGCGTGCAGCTGCCTCGTCGCGTTCGCCGGGGATGCCGGTCAAGATCAGTACGACCTCGGGCTCGAAGGCGGCGAACCGCTGGATCGACGCCGCGAGCGACTCGACTCGCGCCTCGGGCTCGGTCGGCTCGGGAGTCATGCCGATCGGGAGGATCGCCAGGGTCGCTGGTAGGCAGATCGTCGCCTCGAGACCACTCTCGCGGAGCTTCCTGAGCGAGTTCCCGTCGTCTTCAGGAGGAAGCTTGCCCTCGGCGAGCCCGATGCCCTCGGCCCCGCCGGCGGCGAAGGCAGCGAGGTCCTCCTCGTAGGAGTGATTCGGCGTCGAGAACTCGGAGACGGAGAAGCGCGGGAGGGCCATGGACCTACCTCAACGGCTTCAAGTGGGTGAGCGGCTCGTCGTCCGGTAGCTGATCCCAGGCCAGAGCCTCGTCCTGGGCCGGGATGTACCGGGGCTCCAGCCCGAGCTCCTGCAGGACGATGTTCCGCGCCTGTGGGATCGAGGACGCTTTGTAGAACGCGACGTGCCGATTGAACCCTTGGCGGCCGAAGCCGCAGTCGGTGGAGAGCACGAGCTTGTCCGCGGGAATCGACTCGAGCGCGCGGCGGATCCTTCCGGCGACGACGTCGGGGAAGTCGGCCTGGAGCGTTCGGTGGCTCACGACGCCGACGGCGACCTTCTTCTTCAGCGAGTCGGAGTACGGCTTGAACAGGGGCAACTCCTTCAGTTCGTTCTCCGTCGCCTCGATCGTCCAGACGTCACCCTTGAGCCGCTCGAGATAGATCTCGATCGAGTTCGCGTACGACTCGTCCGAGAACACCTTCTGCATGTTCGGGTTGCCCCAGCAGGTGTGGATCCAGACCTCGGCGTCGTCCAGTCCCTCGATCTCGCGGTTGAAGCAGTCGACGAGGAAGTCGAGCAGGTCGGTCATCTCGGGGTAGTAACAAGCCATGAAGTGGAGCGTCGGCTCCTCGACCTGGATCACCTTGCACCCGGAGGCGACGAGCTGCTTGAGCTCGAGATTCATCGCCTCGGCCATGTCCCAGGTCAGCTGCATCTTGTCGTCGAGGTCGTACGTGTCCGTGTGGCTGTCGAGGAAGAACGCGAGCACCTGGGCCGAGCAGGTGCCGAACTTGACCGGCTTGCCGGATGCTGCCGACTGCTGCGCGATTCGCCAGATCTTCGGGTACTCCAACGGGTTCTTCGGGTCGTGCTCGACCTTGCCGACGACACGTGGCCAACGCCAGGTCTTGTAGATCGAGTCGAGCATCGTGCCGACCGGGTACGAGAGGAGCGGCGAGCGCGTGTTCTTCGTCTGCAGCTCCTCGTGCTCGAGGCCCTTCCATCGCTGCAGCGGATAGTGATGCCAGGAGCGCCCGGCCACGTCTTCGTCCAGGTGGTAGTCGCCGGTCGTGAGGATGTCGAGCCCGGCCCGCTCCTGATCGGAGACGACGATCGCATGGGCGTCGGAAAACTGTTCACGGAACCAGGGATCCATCATCGCCGTGTCGAGCGGCCGACCCCACATGTTCTGCGTGTACCAGCGCGGGCGCGGCCACGAGCCGGTGACCGTCGCAGGGAGCATCAGGTCCTTCGTCGCCGTGAACGCCATCTCTCTTTCAGCCTCCTCGGGTCGCCGCCACTTGGCAATCGATCCTAGTTCGTTCCGGAAAGCGGTGTCTTGCCTCCAGCCTCCTTGGTGACGCCGAAACCGCCGTCCGCGGCGATCACGGCTCCCGTCACCCCTCGTGCGCCGTCCGAGGCCAGGAACCGGGCGACCGCGTCGACCGTGGCCGCGTCGGGTGGCCGCGCAGGCACGACCGCATTGGCGGTGACGCCGAGCGGCGCGAGCTCGACTGCCGCCACCTGCGCCACGGTCGTGAGGAAGGCACCAGCGACCGCGTCGAGTGTGCAGCCTTCGATCGCCCGAGCGGCTGCTGCCGCCGAAACGACGACGACGCTGCCGGGCCCTTTACCCCGTCGCGCGAACCGTCCGAGCTCGAGCACGGCCCCTTCGAGCTGTGCCACGAGCTCCTTCCATTGCTCCCCGGTGATGTCGAGGAACGGCGTCTCCTCGAACTGCAGCGGGCCGATTCGCAGGCTCTCCATCAGTACTTCCCGACCACGAAGCCGCCGTCGACCCGGAGAAACGCCCCGGTCACGTAGGCAGCTTCGTCCGAGGCGAGGAAGCACACCGCGTTCCCGAGCTCCTCGGGCTCTGCCGGCCTGCGTGCCGGGATGAGTGCGAGTGTCGCCTCGACGTCCTCCGACGTCTGAAGGACGGGCGAGGAGTCGTTGATGAAGGATCGCACCCAGCCGGGGCCGACGTGGTTGGCCGTGATCCGGTGCAGAGCGAGCTCGATCGCCATGTGCTCGGTGAGCACGCGAAGCGCCTGCTTCGTCCCGCCGTAGACGGCCATCGCCGGGAAGGGCATCTGCACGTGGACGGAGGAGGTGACGACGATCCTCCCTCCCTCGCCCTGCGCCACGAGCGTCCGCGCAGCCGACTGGCAGACGTTGAAGGCACCCGTGAGGTTGACGGACACTTGCCGGTGCAGGCTCTCGGGGGTCACGTCGGCAAGCGTCTGCCAGTCGGCTACGCCTGCGTTCGAGCAGACGATGTCGAGGCGGCCGTGCTCGTCCACCACCTCCGTGAGCATCCGTTCGACTGCGTTCCGGTCGGACACGTCCGCGAGGTGGAAGGTCGCGCGGCGGCCGAGTCCGCGCAGGCGCTCGACGAGCTCCTCGCCCTCGCTCTCGGCCGCGACGTCGTTGACGGCGACATCGCACCCACTGCGCGCCAGACAGAGCGCGATGCCCCGCCCGATGCCGCGCTCTCGCGCGGCACCGGTGACGAGGGCGACCTTCCCATCGAGCTTCATGCAGCCGTCAAGGCGTTACCAGCGTCTTGATCACCTCGTCCTCGCGGTTGACGACCCGCTCGATCGCGTCGCCGATCCCGTCGAGCTTGGCCGTGTGAGTGATGATCTTGCCGGTGTCGACCTTCGCGTCGGTCAGGATCCGGATCGTCGTCGGCCACTGGTACGGGTACCAGAGCGAGAAGCGGATCGTCTTGTCCTGGATCAGACTGGTCAGCATCGGCACCTCGACCTTCGCGTCGGGTGCGGTGACACCCATGTAGACGACCGTCGAGCCCGGCCCGGTGACCGCGAGCGCCTCCTGGTTCGCGTCCATGGCGCCGGTGGCGACGATGGCCTTGTCGGCCAGCGCCCCGTCGTTCGCGGCGGTCACCTGGTCGGCGATCGGACCGTCGGCGGCCATGAACGTGAAGTCGGCGCCGAGCTCCCTTGCCAGCGCCAGCCGGTAGTCGCGCGTGCCGACGACGGCCACGCGTGCACCCTCGTGCTTCAGGAGCTGAACCATCGACAGGCCGACCGGCCCCGGCCCGTAGACGACCACGAACTCGCCGGGCTGGACGTCGGCCTTGCGGACGGCGTTGACTGCCGCGGACAGCATCTCGACGAACGCTCCCTGCTCGTCGGTGAGCGAGTCGGGAAGCTTGTACGCGTGCGCGGCCTTCGTCTTCGCGTACTGCGCGAAGCCGCCGGCGGTCGTCACGCCGAGCACCGCGAGGTTGGCGCAGAACTGAGGCTTGCCGGCCCGGCAGGCCATGCAGGCGTTGCAGCTCTGGATCGGGTTGACCGCCACCCGGTCGCCTTCGGCCAGGCCGTATGCGCCGGCGAGCTTGCCCACCTGCGCCACCCGGCCGGCGAACTCGTGGCCGAGGACGAGAGGTCCTTTCCCGTCCGCGGTGCCGACGGGGCTCTTGCCGTAGTAGTACTCCACATCCGAGCCGCAGAACCCGCACGCCGCGACCTCGACGAGCACCTCGTCGTCGGCGATGTCGGGCTCGGGCACGTCCTCGACCCGCAGGTCCTCGGGCTCGTAGAAGACTGCCGCTTTCATCGTTTCCTCCTTCTACTTCCTGACGTGACGGTCGAGAAGAGCGTCGAGCGTGAACCGGTCGTTCCAGGTGTCCGCCCACGACTCGGACGTCATAGGGATCGCGTCGACCGACCACCACTCGCCGTCATAGGAGTCGGCGAGGGCAGGGATCAGCTCGTCGAAGTCGATGACACCCTTGCCGATGCCGAGGTGCGTCCCGAAGGCGTTCTGCCACGTGTTCGAGTCCGTGTCGCAGACGTGGGCATGGCCGATGCGGCCCTTCAGCATCTTCGCGAACTCCGTCGCACCGCCGTCGAGCCGCTCCACCGGCTGCAGCTGGTTGTGGCCGAGCACGCAGGCCGCATGGACGTGGCCGACGTCGAACATCAGCTGAAGGTTCGGGTCGTCGACGTCGTCGAGGAGCTTGACCGCCTCGGACGGCTTGACGAAGATCTGGCCGGTCTCCAGCTCCCACAGCATCTTCACGCCGGCCTCGCGACCGCGCTCGGCGTGCTCCTTGAACATCGTCACCACGCGGTCCCAGGACCTGTCGTAGTCGGCGTCACGCGGAAGCGGCCCGAAGTCGCCGGGGTCGACCCGCATGGCTGGAATGCCGCAGTCGACGCAGAACTGGAGACTGTCGTCGAACAGCTTCCTGTACCCGGCGACGGCGTCGTCGCCGCCGGTGGCCCATGGGTACTTCCCGAAATCGCCGTACGGACCCGGGGCGTAGCCGACGATCTCGAGGTCGTGGGAGCCGATCCAGTCGACGAGCTTCTTGCGGCTCTCTTTGTCGGGATAGCGCTCCGGGGTCGCGTGGTCGAAGAAGCCTCCGAGTTCGATTCCGTCGTAGCCGAACGCCGACAGCACCTTTACTACCTGATCGAGCGTCGCCGGCTGCGCGAAGCCGAATGCAAGGCACCAGCTTCCCCTGCAGATTTTCGCCTCTCTCGCCATTTTCTCTCCTCCTTCCTTCGAACGCCCGCGGCGTCTTCTCGGCCGCAGGTCAATCCATGTGCAAGCCGCCGTTGACGTCCAGGTGAGCCCCGTGGACGAACGCCGCCCGGTCGGACGCGAGCCACACGACCGCGTCGGCGACCTCCGCCGGCGAGCCGATGCGGCCGAGGGGCGTGCGCGCGATGACCGACTCGCGCGCGTCGCGCGGCCAGTCCGCCGTCATCGACGTGTCGATGAAACCCGGGTTGACGCAGTTGACCCGCACGCTGTGAGGGCCCGAGTACCGGGCGAGCGACTTCGCGAGCGCAGCCACGCCGGCCTTCGACGCAGCGTAGGCTGCACCGGCCTGGAGCCCCCCGACCTGGCCGGCGAGCGAGGCGATCATGACGATCGAGCCCGTTCCACGCGGGATCATCCGCTCGAGGGCTGCCTGACAGACGAGGAACGTTCCGCGCAGGTTGATGGCCTGCACTCGATCCCATTCGTCAGCGGAAATGTCGGGCGCGGGCGTGACCTGGAAGATGCCGTGACCCGTGACGACGACATCCGGCTCGCCCGCCTCCTCGACGATCCGGCGCGCCTGGTCGTCGTCGCTGACATCCCCGATCACGACCCGTCCGCCCACTGCCTCAGCGGTTCGGTCGGCCGACTCGCGGAGCACGTCGGAGCAGACGACGTTGGCACCTTCCCGTGCAAACGCCTCCGCGCAGGCGCGCCCGATCCCGCCGCCCGCACCTGTGACGAGCGCGGTCTTGCCTTCGAGTCCGCTTTCCACCGTTACTCCCGGGATCCCCAGGACCGGGCGAGCTGAACGATCTCGAGCACGTTTCCGTCCGGGTCCTCGGCGTAGATGCCTCTCCCGCCCTTGTTCGGGCCGCTCGTCGTCGTGACCGGACCGGACGACCGGAACGTGACGCCCCGCGAGCGAAGATCGGCGACGGCCGCATCGATGTCGTCGGTCAGGAGGCACACATGCGCACTCCCGGTGTCCTGGGGACGTCCGGCGCGCACCTCGCCTCGAGGCCACCGGTACTCGAGGAGCTCGAGATTGTGGCCGTATCCCGAGAGGTGCGCGAGCCGTACGTGTGCTCCCTCGATCCCGGTGATCTCTTCCACATATCCGCCCTCGACCTCCCTGTCGGAGACGAGATCGAAGCCGAGACCACGGTAGAACGCGAGCGAGCGCTCCAGACCGGAGACGGTCAGCGCAAAGTGGTGTACCCCCGTGATCACCGCGAGTTCCAGGTCGGTGCGTTGGTGTTACTTCGACCCTACAACGGCTCGACGGCGCATGTGTGGGGACCCGCGCGTCGCGCGCGAGCCTAGCTCCGTTCCGCTGCTGGCCGTGGCGGGTCGGCATCTTCGAGGGCGACGAGCGCCGAGGTGGCGATGGCTTCCGGCCCGATGTCGTACTCGGTGTAGACCGCCGGTTGGCTCCCGGTTTGTCCGAAGCGGTCGACTCCGAGCGGGACGCACGGCGCGCCCAGTGCGGAGCCGAGCCAGGCCAGCGAATGCGACGAGCCGTCGACGACCGTGACGACCGGCAGCCCGCGCTCGTCCGGCTCGACGAGCGAGTCGAGGTGCGACCGCTCCGGGGCTCGACCGGTCGCGAGGGGGATCGTCCGTGACCGACGCCAGTCGTGGTAGAGACGGTCGGGCGACGACAGGCAGAGGACGGTCGCGTCGACTCCTTCCTGCTCGGCCAAGAGGTCGGCGGCCGCCAGGGTCTCGGGGACGATGGCGCCGCAGGCGCACAGCAGTACGCGGTCGTCCGCGCCGCCGGACGGCTCGCGCAGGCGAAAGCCGCCGGCGACGACGTCCCGCCGGAGCGCCGCCTCTCCACTCAGCTCGAGCAGGCTCGCGAACGGTTCCTGGTCGATCGGCTTCGTCGACAGCCGGAGATAGAACGCGCCGCCGTCCGGTTCCTGAATCCTCGTCAGCGCGTCCAGGAGGAGCCATTCGAACTCCACGGCGAAGCACGGCTCCATGTACACGAGCCCCGGCGTCTCGATCCCGATGCCCGGAGTATTGATCGACTGGTGCGCGCCGCCTTCGCGCGAGAGCGAGATGCCGGAGGGAGTCCCGACGAGGACGAAGCGCGAGCCCGAATAGGTCGAGTAGACGATGCCCTCGAGCGCCCGCATCACGAAGGGGTCGTAGAGCGTCCCGATCGGGAGCAGCGGCGTCTGCTGGAAGTCCCACGTGAGGCCGAGCTGCCCCAGGAGCAGCACCAGATTCATCTCGGCGATCCCCATCTCGATGTGCTGCCCGGCCGTCGTCTGCCGCCACTTCAGCGGCGAGTCCGCCATCTCGTCGTAGACCGGCTGCTCCTCGGCAGCCCAGACACCGATCTTGTTGATCCAGCCGCCGAGGTTCGTGGAGACGGAAACGTCCGGCGAGACCGTGACCAGATGGGGCGCCAGCTCGTGGCGGGAGAGGTCGAGCAGAGCTCGCCCGAACGCCGCCTGTGTCGAGACCTTTCCCACCGTGCTCCCGCCGAGCGTCGCCGGCACCGGCACCGGAGAGGCGCCGCCCGCGGCCGGCCGATCGAGCCGCGCCGCCGCCGCTTCCAGCAGCCGGGCCTCGGGAGACGAGGCAGGAAAGCGCTCCCACTCGTTCTCCAGGTCGAGACCGGCGAGCTCGCGGAACGCGTCGATCTGCGCGCGGTCGAGCAGTGCTGAATGGTTCTGCGGGCGTCCGGCGATCTCGAGGCCGTAGCCCTTGATCGTGTAGGCGAAGATGACCGTGGGCGACCCGGAGTGCGTCCGCGCACGGGCGAGCCCGTCGAGGACGTCGGCGAGGTCGTGGCCGCCGAGATCGGAGACGAGCAGGCGCAGCCCGCCTTCGTGCGCATTGCAGAGAGACGCCAGATCGTCCAGGTCCCGTCCGTCGAGCCCCTCGAGCAGGGTTGCCCGGACGACGTCGTCGCTCGCACCGAAGAGGCTCTGGTACTGCTCGTTCGGCATCTCGTCGATCCGGCGCCGCAAGACGGCGCCGCCGCGGCCCGCGAATGCTCGACGGAGACGCCGCCCGTACTTCAGCTCGATGACGTTCCAGCCGGCGAGCCGGAAGTGCCCTTCCAGCTCCTGCGCACGGATTCCGGGCACGACCCGGTCGAGGCTCTGGCGGTTCAGGTCGACGATCCAGAGGACGTTGTCGAGCGACTTCGTCAGCGGCTCGGCGACTGCCTCCCACACGTTGCCCTCGTCCAGCTCGGCATCGCCCAGGAGCGAGATGAAGCGGCCGCCCGTCGTCACGCCGAAGCGGCTCTCGACGTACCGATCGGCGAGGGCGGCAAACAGCGGCGCGGCCGAGCCGAGGCCGACGGAGCCGGTGGAGAAATCGACCGGGAACGGATCCTTCGTCCGGCTCGGATAGGACTGCAGACCGCCGAAGTCGCGCAGCCGCGTGAGGTACGACCGATCCAGTCGGCCGAGCAGGTATTCCAGCGCGTGCAGGACCGGCGACGCATGCGGCTTCACGGAGACGCGGTCCCGGCCGTCCAGGTCGGCGACGTACAGCGCCGTCATCAGGCTCACGATCGACGCCGAGCTCGCCTGGTGGCCGCCGACCTTCAGCTCGTCCTCGGCCGGCCGCTCGCGGTTGGCGTAGTCGACGATCCGGGTCGCGAGCCAGAGGACGCGCCGCTCGACCGCGGCCAGCGCCGCGAGATCGACCGCGGGCGGCCCGGTCGCTTCGGCGGAGGGGCGGTCCGAGACTGCCACGGCCCTCAGCGGGGGTCGATGACGAGAAGGCGCTCCTCGGTCATCTCCCGGATCGTCCAGCGCATGCCCTCACGTCCGTGACCCGAACGCTTCGCGCCGCCGTAGGGCATCTGGTCGACGCGGAACGTGTTCACGTCGTTGACGATCAGCGCCCCGACCTCGAGCCGCTCGAACGCTCGATTGATCACCCGGATGTCGTTGGAGAAGAGCCCCGCCTGCAGCCCGTAGGGCGTGTCGTTCGCCCGCTCGATCACCTCGTCGACGTCCTCGTAGGTCGAGAGCACGACGATCGGCGCGAATGCCTCCTCGGCGCAGACGCGGAGTTCCTCCGGGACGTCGACGAGCAACGTCGGTGCGAGCACCGTCCCCTCGCGCGTCCCGCCGCAGAGGACGCGGCCACCCGCCGCGACGGCTTCGGCGACCAGCGCCTCGGCCTTCTCCGCCGCGCCCTCGTCGATCAGCCCGCCGACGACGGTCGACTCGTCCAGCGGGTTACCCGTGCGGAGCTCGCCGATCCTCGCCAGCAGCTTCTCCTGCAGCGCCTCGGCGATGGAGGCGTGCGCGTACAGGCGCTGGACGGAGATGCAGGCCTGCCCCGCGCGCAGGAAGCCGCCGAAGGCGCAGCGCTCGGCCACGTAGTCGAGGTTGGCGTCCGGCTCGACGATCACCGCGCCGTTGCCGCCCAGCTCGAGCGTCACGCGGGCGGTCGCGGCGACCTTCTGCAGCCGCCAGCCGACCTCGGCGCTCCCGGTGAAGGAGACGAGCTTCACGCGCTCGTCTCGCACCATGCGTTCGGCCAGCTCGGTGCGGCACGGCACGACCGTCACCGCCTCGGGCGGCGCGCCTGCCTCGAGCAGGATCTCCCCCATCGACAGCGCCGACAGCGGTGTCTTCGACGCCGGGCGAACGATGCAGGGGCAACCGGCCGCGAGCGCCGGGCCGAGCTTGTGGGCGACGAGGAGAAGCGGCGCGTTGAACGGCGTGATCGCGAGCACGGTTCCCACGGGGAAGCGGCGTGTGAGACCGATGCGCCCCTCGCCTCGAGGCACGGCGTCGATGGGCACGAGCTCGCCCGTCGACGCGCTTCGCCGCGCCTCCTCGCCGGCGATCTGGAGGATCTCGGCCGTGCGCTGCGCCTCGAACCGCGTCTCCCAGACGGCGTTTCCGGTCTCGAGCGTCATCTGCCGCGCGAGGTCGGCCTCACGCGAGCGGACGATCTCTGCGGCCGCGATCAGGATCTCCGCGCGCCGGTAGGGCGGGATCGCGGCGACGTCGCGCTCGGCCGCGGCTGCCGAAGCCAGCGCCTGCTCGACCAATGCCTCGTCTGCCAGCGACACACGGGCCGCCTCCGTGCCGTCGTAGGGGAAGATGACGGGCGCGGTCTCAACGCTCGTGACGGGCCGCCCGGCGAGGAGCAGCGGCCGGACTTCGGTCTCGACGGCATGGACGGTCTGGGTCATCGCGCTACCTCCTCGGGCTGGCTGGCGAGAATGATCGTGCGGAGATCCGGATCGGCCTGCCACCAGCGGTCCCATTCGTCGAAGCCGATGGCGAGCTGGGCGCGCTGGAGGACGAGGTCGTGATGCAGGTACTCCTGGGCGATCAGCGCCAGCACCGGATTGCGCGTGCGGACGGCGCTCGCCTGTCCCCGTCGCGGGATGTGGGCGATCAGCGCCTCCTCACGGTCGGCGACCACGGTGAGCATGCGCCCGCCGATCCGGTCCGTGACGATCTGCTGGTACGAGTGGACGAGCCAGGAGCCGACGGCGGGCGCCTCGTCGCGGCCGTAGAGCATCCCGAAGATGCTGGACGTCCCGCTCGTGCGCGAACGACGAGCGCCTCCGCCAGGTGCTCGAGGTCTTCCGCCCAGATCGGAGATGTAGAGCTCCTGGGCCGCGTCGGCGACGATGGAGCGGCTGTTCTCGCGGATCGCGTCGAGCCCCGGAGACGGTGAGGACCTCGCTCGCCGGCTCGAACGCCGCCAGCTGCGGGGAGCGTGGCCTCGAGGAAGTCCATCGGCTCCTCGAACTCGCTGCGGAACCGGTGCACGAGCTCGTGCGGCGAGATGCAGACGTACTGGGTGCCGGAGGCGGTCCGGCACCGAGTGCACGATTCCCTTGGAGGCGAGCCGCTCGAGCGTCGAGTAGACCTTCGACGAGGGAATCCCGGCCGACTTCGAGACCTCGTTGCCGTTCTGAGGCCCGTGCCGGAGCAGGCCCGACGTAGATCCGCGCTTCGTAGAGCGACATACCGAGGACCCGCAGGCGATCGACCACGCCGTCGTCCATCATGCCTCCAGTCTCGCAGCGCGCGTCCCGGCACGGGCTGGAATCGCCCGGCGCGGCCTCGATCGCCTGCTTCGGAGTCGAGATCGAAGAAGTGCAGCCGCCGGGCGTCGACTCGCATCTCCACGTCCGCGCCGGCCCGCGCCTCCGAGCCGATCCCGAAGCGGCCGATCACGACCGTCCGGTGTGCGCGCGCCTCCGACTCGAGGTCGACGACGCGTGAGCGGTCGACGTCCTCGAGGACCTCGCGCACCTCCTGCGTGACGACAGGCGCGGCCTCGATCTCGACGTGGGCGAGCAGCTCCGAGCCGAGCAGCTCGGTCGTCACGACCTTGCCGCGCGAGCCGGCTCCCGCGCGGGCACGTCGCCGACGAGCGCTGCGTCCTCGAGCTGCTCGGGACGGATGCCGAGACCGATCGTCTTGCCGACGTAGCTCTCGAGCGCGGGCCGCGACGCGGGCGAGCTCGGCGGTACGGCGAGCGCCTGGCCCGCGACGCGGCAGACGAGCCGTCCGTCCGCCCGCTCGAGCCGCGCCTCGACGAGGTTCATCTCGGGGCTGCCGATGAAGCTGGCGACGAACAGGTTCGCGGGCCGGTCGTACACCTGCTGCGGCGCGGCCACCTGCTGCAGCTCGCCCTTGCGCAGCACGGCAACGCGGTCGCCCATCGTCATCGCCTCGACCTGGTCGTGCGTGACGTAGATCGTCGTCGCGCCGAGCTCGTGCTGGATGCGCGAGATCTCGGCGCGCATCTGCACGCGCAGCTTGGCGTCGAGGTTGGAGAGCGGCTCGTCCATGAGGAAGACCTGCGGGTCGCGGACGATCGCCCGGCCCATCGCCACCCGCTGGCGCTGGCCGCCCGAGAGCTGCGCCGGCTTGCGCTTCAGCTCCGGCGTGAGCCCGAGGATCCGCGCCGCCTCCTCGACCCGGCGCTTGATCTCGTCAGGCGGCATCTTCCGCACCTTGAGCGCGAAGGCGATGTTCTTGTAGACGGTCATGTGCGGGTAGAGCGCGTAGTTCTGGAAGACCATCGCCACGTCGCGCTTGCGCGGATGGAGCCCGTTCACGACCCGGTCGCCGATCCGCACCTCGCCCTCGGTGATGTCCTCGAGGCCGGCGACCATCCGCAGCGCCGTCGTCTTGCCGCAGCCGGACGGGCCGACGAAGACCATGAACTCGCCGTCGGCGACGTCGAGGGTGAAGTCGGAGAGCGCGCGCGTGCCGTCGCGGTAGACCTTGCCACCTCGCTGAAGGACACAGCTGCCATCACCGAACGGCTCCCGCGGTGATCCCGCGGACGATGTAGCGCTGCACGACGATCACGAACAGGAGCACGGGGATCACGGTCAGCACGCCGACAGCCGCGGCGATGTTGTAGTTGATCGGGCTCTCGACGGTGAGCAGCGCCGAGGCGGCGATCGGGATCGTCTCCTGGTCCTGTCGAGCTGACGATGTACAGGCCGACGAGGAACTCGTTCCAGATGAAGATGACCCCGAACGTCGCGGCAACCAGGATCCCCGGCCGTGACGAGCGGGAGCAGGACGCGGAAGCAGGACCTGCGGCCGGGTCAGGCCGTCGACCATCGCCGCCTCGTCGATCTCGCGCGGGATCTCGTCGAAGAAGCCGATCATGATCCAGATCACGAGCGGCAGCGAGAAGGCGATGTAGGGAAGGATCGAGCCCGAGGTAGCTGTTCGAGCAGGCCGAACTATCGGATCATCAGGAAGATCGGGATCGCGACCGCGATCGGCGGCATGAACCGGAAGCTGAGGATCGTCGAGGCCCAGGTGTCGCTGCCGCGGAAGCGCAGTCGCGAGAAGGCGTACGCCGGCGGGCACGCCGAGCCCGAGCGCGATCAGCGTCGAGACGCCGGTGACGATGATCGAGTTCTTGACGAAGGTCGAGGTAGTGGTTGTCGTTGATGACCTGTGCTGTAGTTCTCCTTGATCGTCGACCAGTCGAAGTGCAGCGACGGCGGGACCTCGAGGATAGTCGAGCTGCGACTTGAACGAGAGGATCAGCAGGTAGACGAACGGGGCGATTCCGATCAGCCCGATCAGGACGAGGACGACGTAGGAGACGACGCGTCCGAGGATCCGCATCACGCCGTCTCCAGCCTGCGTACCTTGACCACTTTGAAGAGGACCGTGATGCCGATCGCCGCCGCGATCACCATCACGTAGGCGATCGCCGAGGCGTAGCCGTAGCGGAAGAACTCGAAGCCGTTCTGGAACGCCTCGAATGACAGCGTCGTCGTCGCATGGACGGGGCCGCCGTCCGTCAGCCCATAGACGAGATCGAACGTGCGGAAGGCATCGATACCGCGGAAGACGGCGGCGAAGACGATCGCCGGCATCAGCAGCGGCAGCGTGATGTAGCGCGTGCGCTGGAACCAGCTCGCGCCGTCGACGAAGCCCGCCTCGAACACCTCCTGCGGCAGCGCCTGCAGCCGCGCGTAGACGATCACGAACACGAACGGCGTCCACTGCCATGAGTCGACGACGACGAGCGTCCACAGGGCCGCCGTGCGGGTCGGAGAACCAGCCGATGTGGCCGAAGCCGAGCTCGACGAAGACCCAGTTGAGGAGGCCCCAGTCCGGGTTCAGGAGCGCGCGCCACATCAGCCCGACGACGATCGGCGTCAGCAGCATGGGCAGGATCAGGATCGCGCGAACGATGCGTCGCGCCGCGGAGCTGCTGGTTGAAGAAGAGCGCGAGCGCCGTGCCGAGGACGACCTGGATCGCGACGCCCGCGAACGTCAGGACGAGCGTGTGCTCGACGGTGCTCCAGAACTCGCTGCTCGAGACGAGTTCGCGGTAGTTGCCGAGCCCGATCCACGTCCAGGTGTCGGTCTGCGAGTTGTAGTCCTGGAAGGAGCGGACGAGGCTGACGACGAGCGGGAAGATCGAGAACGCGACGAGGTAGAGCGACCGCCGGGCCGAGCAGCAGCAGGACCTCCCCCGCCGCTGCGTCGGCGCGACGCGGGAGGCCCTGCCGCGTGCGTGCGTCCTGGCGTCGGCGGTCCGGGCCACCGCGGCCTCTCGAGGCGGCTGCTACCTGAGCCAGCCTCCACGCTTGAGGATTGCCGATCCACTCGTCGTTCGCCTTCTTGCAGGCCTCCGCAGCGCTCGACCGAGCCGTTCAGCGCCCCGGCAAACTCCTGCGCCGCGACCGTGATCATCTCGAACGTCTCCGGGCACCCTGGCGATCTCGAGGATCGTCGCGCGTGTGAACACGGCTCCGGCGGCCGGAAGGTACGGAAGCTGCTTGACGAGTGCCGGGTTGAAGTAGGTCGACTTCCGGCTCGGATCGGTCTGGTACTTCGAGCGTCTGGTAGACCTCCCACGCCTTCGTCGTGAAGTAGGCGATCGTCGCCCAGGCCGCGTCCTTGACCTTCGAGTTCTTCGGGATGCCCATGCCCCAGCCGCCGCGCACGGCGCGACCCCGATGGCCCCGACTGCCGGGGTTTAGGGCCACGCCGACCTTGCCGGCGACCTTCGAGGTCTTCGGGTTGTAGATGGGCCCTGCGATCGTCGACCACATCAACATCATCGCCGTCTTGCCGGCGGCGAACGCGTTCGACCGAGGCGGTGAAGTCGTACTGGAGGACGCCGGGCGAGGCGTACTTCACGCACTGGACCATGTGCTGGAGCGCCGCCACCGCGGCGGGGCTCGTCAGCCGGGGCCTGAAGTTCTTCGGTCTGCGGCGAGCCGCTCATCAGCTTGCCGCCGATCGTCGTGAATCGCGTGTACCAGTCGACCAGAGGAACATCGACACGTCGCCCGACTTGGCGATCATCGTGTTGCCGGCGACGCCGCCCGTGTTCAGTTTCTTTGCTGCTGCGAGGTACTGCGCCCATGTCGTCGGGCACGGCAAGACCTGCCTGCTGGAGCAGATCCTTGCGGTAGAAGAAGCACGACCGAGCCGCCGTGCAGGCCCGGGATCAGGTAGAGCGTCTTCCCGCCGAAGTTCTTGCGCCGGATCGAGTAGTAGCCGCAGTAGTCGAGCTGGCCCTTCGGGAAGTCGCCGAAGTCGTAGGCCTTCGGCGTCTTCGCCAGGTAGCCGTTCAGCGGCGTGAAGATACCCGCCGCCGACGAGCTGGGAGACCGAAAAGCCGAGCACCATGATCACGTCGTACGTCGCGCTCGGCGCCTTGACGCTCGCGATTCGCCTTCTCGAGGAGCGGGACCGACCGGCAGCGCGGTCATATTCAGCTTGATGCCCGTCAGCTTCTTGAAATCGGCGGTCTTGTCCTTGACACCCTTCTCGTCGCCCTCGGCGGCGATCAGCATGTTCACCGTCGTGCCCGGCGAACGGCTCGCGCCCGGTCGGCGGCAGTTGCCTTCCCTGCGGCGGCCAGAATGCCTCCGATCGCGCTGGCCGAGAAGCCCAGGGCCAGCCATGCGCTTGACGAACTCGTCGCGGCTCATCTCGCCGGTGACGAGGCCCTCGATCGCGTCCATCGGCGCCGCGTCGCGAGGATCGATGCTCTCGCTCATCCCGCCCTCCTTCCTGATTCCACGCCGCCGCCGACGCGGCGCGACCTTACTACTAAAGGAGTAGGAAGTCAACGCGCGCGCGCAAGTCAGACGGCGGTGTAGCCGTCGTCGACGAGCACGGTGTGCCCGGTCACCCGCGCCGACGCGTCGCTCGCGAGGAACACGGCCGCACCGACGAGCTCGCGCGGGAGGATCAGCTCCTTGCGCAGCATCCGCGCCTGGAGGAAGTCGCTCGTCACCGACGACTGCTTCGCGCGCGCGCGCGTGAGCGGCGAGTCGCAGAGGCCCGGGCGCGATGCCGTTGACGCGGACGCCGCGGTCGATCCACTCGAGCGCGAGCACGCGCGTCAGGTTGAGCACGCCGCCCTTGCTCGCGTTGTAGGCGCTCGCGTGCGGATAGGAGATGAAGGCGCCGATCGAGGCGATGTTGATGATGCTCCCGGAGCCCTGGGCGAGCATCTTCCGGCCGAACGCCTGGCAGCAGAGATAGGTGCCCTTGAGGTTGAGCGCGATGATCGCGGTCGAACTCCTCCTCGGGGAAGTCCTCGGCCGGCGAGCGGAAGGCCATGCCGGCGCTGTTGACGAGTACGTCGGCCCGCCCGAGTCGGTCGACGACGCGATCGGCGAGAGCGTCGACGTCCGCCTTGTCGGTCACGTCGCAGTGCATCGCGACCGCGAGGCCGCCCTGCTCCTCGATCGTCGCCACGGTTCGCGCCGCATCCCTCGTCGTTCACGTCGACGATCGCGAGCGCGGCACCCGCCTGCGCCAGGCCCTTCGCCATCGCCGCGCCGAGCCCGCTGCCGCCGCCGGTGACCGCGGCGACGCGGCCGTCGAGCCGGAAGAGGCGCGTCGACGAAGCCCGCCGGGACCTCGAAGACGGGATCCCATAGTCGCCGGCGAGCGCTCGTCAGTCGAGGCCATAGCTCGGTCTCGGCGAGCCGCACGGCGCCGTCCGCGGTGACGACGGCGTTGTCCTCCCAGCGGAAGCCGCCGAGGCCCTTCCTCGTAGACACCCGGCTCGGTGACGATCGTCATCCCCGCCTCGAGCACCTGCTCGCTGCCCTTCGTCAGCCAGGGCATCGCCTCGTGGTAGCGGAAGCCGACGCCGTGGCCCGTGTGGTGCGGGAACTGCTCGAAGCCCGCTGCCGCGCAGGCCGCTCGCGAGCTGCCGTGTCGACCTCGTCGCCGGTCGCGCCCGGCCTGGCCGCTGCGAACGCGGCCTCCTGCGCCGCGAAGACCGCGTGCCATCGCCTCGCGCTGCCGCTCGCTCGCCTTCCCGGCGACGACCGTGCGCGTGTGGTCCGCCCAGTAGCCGTCCGCGGCCGTACCGAGCTCCAGCATGACGACGTCGTCCGGCTCGACCTGCCGGTCGCGGGAGCGGAAGTACTGCCAGCCCGGCCGCCGTCTCCGGGCCCGACCAGACGGTCGGATAGCAGCGCACGACGCGCGTGCCCTGGTAGCCGTGGCCCTTGGCGACGATCGCGGCTCCCGACCGCGGCCGCGATCTCCGCCTCGGTGCGGCCCGGCGACCGAGTGCTCCTTGAACGCGTCCAGGCCGAAGCGCGCGATCTCGTTCGTCACCCGCAGCTTCTCGACGTCGTGCTCCGTCTTCACGCGCCTTGATCGGCTCGAGCGCCGCCGTGACGTCGACGAGCGAGTCGGTCGCGAAGGCGGCTGCGGATCAGGCTCATCGTCGGCGCCGCGACCGCGTTCGGCTCGCCGTCGATCTGCGCGGGCGCGACCGCCTCGTAGCTCCCCTCGTAGCCGATCGGCCACCTGCGAGGCCGTGCTCGGCGGCCAGCTCCCCGAGCAGCCGCGGGATCTCGGTCGCCGGCAGCGGCCCGTCGAAGCGGATCGCCGGGAACGTGCGGACGTCGCCGGGCCAGTACCGGCGGCACCTCGTGCGGCCTCGTACTCGGGGATGAGCAGCGTCGCCTCGCCCTCGCGCGGGACGACCACGATGACCGAGCCCGCCGATCTGCACCCACCAGCCGGTCGCCAGCATCACGTTCTCCGGCAGCCGCAGGAGGGCGGCGTCGACGCCCGGTGCTCGCCCAGCGCCTGCTGGATCTGCTCGACACGGGTCACGCCGGCGCCTCCTCGACCGCGACCCGCTCGAGCGCGGCGTTGACGCCGGCGACGACGTCCTCGACCTGCGGCAGCACCGCGCGCTCGAGCGGCGCCGCGTACGGCATCGGCGTGTCCTTCGCCGTCACGCGCACGGGCGGCGCCTGGAGCGCGTCGAAGCACTCGTCGACGACGCGCGCGACGACCTCGCTGGCGAAGCTGCCCGCGCGGGCCGCCTCGGTGACGACCACGAGCCGCCCGGTCTTCGCGCACCGACGCCGACGATCGTGTCGCAGGTCGAGCGGCTTCAGCGTGCGCAGGTCGATCACCTCGACCTCGACGCCCTCGCGCGCGAGCTGCCGCGCCGCCTGCAGCGCGAGGTGCACGCCTGCCGCGTACGTCGACGACGGTGACGTCGGTGCCTTCGCGCTTGACGTCGGCGACGCCGATCGGCACCGTGTACTCCTCCTCCGGCACCGGGCCCCTGCGGCTGTAGAGCAGCCGCTTCTCGAGGAAGACGACGGGGTTGTCGTCGCGGATCGCCGACTTCAGCAGGCCCTTCGCGTCGTACGGCGTCGAGGGCATGACGACGACGAGGCCCGGCGCGTGGACGAACCACGACTCGAGGGTCTGCGAGTGCTGCGCGGCCATGCCGATCCCGCTCGACACGGCGCCGCGGAGCACGAACGGCACCGTCACCCGGCCGCCGGACATGTAGCGCCACTTGCCGGCGTGGTTGACGACCTGGTCCATCGACGAGCGAGACGAAGTCGGCGATCTGGAGCTCGACGACCGGCCGGCAGCCGACGAGCGCGGCGCCGACGCCGGCGCCCGCCTGCGCCGCCTCGGAGATCGGCGCGTCGATCACGCGCTGCGGCCCGAACCGGTCGAGCAGGCCCTCCGTGACCTGGAAGAGCCCGCCCATGCTGGGCGATGTCCTCGCCGATCACGAAGACGCCGGGATCGCGCTCCATCTCCTCGTGCAGCGCCTCGTTCAGCGCCTCCGACATCGTCAGCTCGCGGCCGCTCCGCGCCGCGCCGGCACCTGCGCTCACGTCGCGAGCCTGCCTCGGCGTCCAGCCAGTCGGCGGGCGCGTAGACGTCCTCGAATGCGGCCTCCGGCTCGGGGCGCGGCGAGGCGAGCGCGAACTCGACCGCCTCGTCGACGTCGTCGCCGCGCCTGCTGCCTCGATCCGCTCGAGCGCGGCGGGCTCGACCCCGTGGTCGCTCGACGAGGAGGCGGGAGAGACGCAGGATCGGATCGCGAGCGCGCCACGCGTCGAGCTCCTCGGGAGGGCGGAGGTCCGTCTTCGTCGCGGCCGAGTGCGGCGTGACGCGGTAGCTCTTCGCCTCGATCAGCGTCGGCCCGTCGCCGGCGCGGGCGCGGGCGACGCCTCGGCGGCCGCGTCGCGCACGGCGACGACGTCGTTGCCGTCGACGACCACGCCCGGGAAGCCGTAGCCCGCGGCGCGGTCGGCGATGTTCTCGATCCGGGTCGACGCTGCCGCCGGCGTCGAGATCGCCCACGGCGTTGTTCTCGCAGACGAAGACGACGGGCGCCGCGAGCACGGCGGCGAGGTTGCACGCCTCGTGGAGGATGCCCTGGTTCGCGGCGCCGTCGCCGAAGAAGCAGACGACGACGCCGTCCCGGCCCTGGAGCCGGAGCCCGTGGGCCGCGCCGACCGCGATCGCCGACGAGCCGGCGACGATCGCGTCGGCGCCGAGCATGCCCTTGTCCATCGCGGTGATGTGCATGCTCCCGCCGCGGCCGCGGCAGTAGCCGTCCTCGCGGCCGATGATCTCGGCCATCATCAGCTTCAGGTCGAGGCCCTTCGCGACGCAGTGTCCGTGGCCGCGGTGCGTGCTCGTGATGTAGTCGTCCGG
This sequence comes from uncultured Actinomycetes bacterium, assembly GCA_963776375.1. Taxonomy (GTDB): domain Bacteria; phylum Actinomycetota; class Thermoleophilia; order Gaiellales; family Gaiellaceae; genus PALSA-612. Next base: position 178,857 of record CAVZMF010000001.1, read on the forward strand.
GCCGAGCGCGGCGCAGGCGCCGACGGCGATCGCCTCCATCCCGACGTAGGGGTGGACGGAGCCGCGGATCAGCTTCTCCTCGAACAGCTCCATCGCCCGGATCTCGAACGCCCGGATCTGCCACATCCGCAGCAGCAGGCCCTCCAACGCCCGGACGTCGTGTGCGGTCTCGGCGGTCGCCATCAGCCCGCGCGCCTCAATCCGAGTCGATGATCGCCAGCGTCGTCCCGACCTTGATCTCGTCGCCCTCCTCGGCGAGGATCGACTCGACCCGGCCCGAGACCGGCGCCTCGATCTCGTGGTTCGCCTTCTCGGCCTCGACCTCGACCAGCGGCTCGCCCTCGGCGACCGTGTCGCCCTCGCGCTTCAGCCAGCGAGTCACGGTCGCGTACTCCATCTCCGGGGCGATCTGTGCGAGCTTGAATTCGTAAGCCATTCGGCTCTTGTCTCGCTATGCGGACACTTAGTCCGGATAGCGGTTGGCCGAGGTTACTCCTCGGCACCACCAATTTCAACCGCTGTCGCAAAGTCACCGCCATGCGCGCGAACCCACGGCACGAGGCCGCCGGCTGCGAACATCTCGCGCATGAACTCGGGCACCGGCGTCATCGGGAATGTGCGGCCGTCGACGGTCAGCGCGCCCTGCTCCAGATCGAGCCCCATCGTCGATCCCGGTGACGCCGCGTCGACCGCCTCCGGCGCCATCACCGCGGGCAGGCCGAGGTTGATGCAGTTGCGGTAGAAGATGCGCGCGAAGCTCTTGCCCACGAGGAAGCTGACCCCGGACGCCGCCATGGCCTGCGGGACGTGCTCACGCGAAGAGCCTGTGCCGAAGTTCGAGCCGACGACGAGCGCCGTATCGCCGCCGAGCTGGTCGCGCAGGGACGGGTCGAGCCCCTCGAACAGGTACTGGGTCATCTGCTCGCACGTCCGTGACGTTGAGGTACGTGCCGGGATAGAGCACGTCCGTGTCGACGTCGTCCTGCCGGATCACGATCGCCCGCCCTTCGAGGTTCATGCGGCACCCGTGAGCTCGGCCGGATCCACGATCTCGCCGGCGACCGCCGCTGCCGCCGCGACCCACGCGTTCGCCAGGTGCACGCCCGCCTCGTTCGAGCCCATCCGGCCGCGGAAGTTGCGGTTCGTCGTCGTCACCGCGTTCTCGCCGGGAGCGAGCACGCCGCCGCTGCCGCCGAAGCAAGCGCCGCAGGTCGGCATCGACACCATGGCGCCGGACTCGACGAACAGGTCGAGCAGCCCCTCGGCGAGGGCCTCGCGGTAGACGCGCTGCGACGCGGGGACGATGATCGCCCGCGTCCGCGGATGCACCTTCCGGCCGCGCAGCATCTCGGCAGCCTGCCGCAGGTCGGTCATCGTGCCGTTCGAGCAATTCCCGATGTAGACCTGGTCGATCCTGCGCCCGGCGGCCTCGGCCAGCGGCACGACGTTGCCCGGCGAGTGCGGCAGCGCAACGAGCGGTGGCATGCCGGCGAGGTCGATGTGGACGGTCTGCGCCACGTCCGCGCCGGGATCGGAGCGCTCTGCGGCCCACGGCCTGTCGGTGCGGCCGTCGAGATAGGCGGCGATGGTCTCGTCCGCCGGGAAGAAGCCGGTCTCGGAGCCGGCCTCGACCGCCATGTTCGCCACCGCCAGCCGCTCGTCGATCGACAGCGCCTCGGCCCCCTCGCCCACGAACTCGAGCGCCATGTTCGTGCCTCCGGCGACGCCGATCTCCGCGATCACGGCCAGGATCAGGTCCTTGCCGGTGACGAACGGCCCCTTCTCGCCCGTGAACTCGACCACGATCGTCCCCGGCACGGCCTGCCAGAACATCCCGGACGCGAGGCAGGCGGCGATATCCGTCGAGCCGAGGCCCGTGCCGAACGCTCCCAGCGCCCCGTACGTGCAGGTGTGCGAATCGCCGCCGGCGATCACCGATCCGGGGACGACCCAGCCCTCCTCGACGAGCACCGTGTGCTCGATCCCGCCGCGTCCCTGCTCGTAGTAGGCGACCCCCTGCGCCTCCGACCAGTCGCGCAGGAGCTTCTGCAACTCGGCCGAGCGCGTGTCCTTGGCCGGGATGAAGTGGTCGGGCACGACCACCACCTTCGCCGGGTCGAACACCCTCGTCGCGCCCATCTTCTCCATCGCCCGGAACGCCATCGGGCCGGAGATGTCGTTGGTCATGACGACGTCGCAGCGGACCATGACGATCTCGCCCGGCGCGATCTCGTCCGCGTCCGTGTGGGCGAGCAGGATCTTCTCGGCGAGTGTGTTCGGCACTGCGCGGTCCCACTCGAGGCTACTACCGGAGGAGTGTTAGGGTCAACAACCTCGTGACGCGCGAGCATGTGCCCACCGCCGAGCTCGCCGACGCCGCCCGGGTCGCGATCGCGATGCACCATCGCATCCGCCCGGTGTGGCCCGGCGCCCGTCTCGTCGGCCCCGCCTTCACCGTCCGGACACCGCCGGGTGAGCACAGGGCCGTGCGAGAGGCTGCGAACGAGGCGCCGCCCGGCGCCGTGATCGTCGTGGACGGCGGCGGGGCGCTCGATCGGGCGCTCTGGGGCGACAAGATGAGCAAGCTCGCGCTCGAGCGGGGGCTGGCCGGGCTCGTCGTCGACGGCGCCGTGCGCGACGTCGACGGCATTGAGGCGCTCGGCTTCCCCGTGTTCGCGACCGGCGCGACGCCGACGCCGCCGGCCGGCCGTGAGCGGCCCGGCGAGCTCGGCATCACGGTCACGTGCGGCGACGTGACGGTGCGGCCGGGCGACGTCGTCTACGGTGACCGCGACGGCGTGGTCGTCGTACCGGCGGAGCTCCACGACGAGATCCTCGACCGCGCGCTCGAAGCCGTGCGGTGACGAGCGACCTGCTCCCCACGACCGTCGTCGGCAGCTATCCGCAGCCGGACTGGCTCATCGACCGGACACGCCTCGGCAGCCGCCTGCCGCCCCGCGTCCGCGCGCGCGAGCTCTGGCGCGCCCCCGAAGATCTCCTCGAGCAGGCGCAGGACGACGCGACGCTGATCGCGATCCGCGACATGGAGCGGGCCGGCGTGGACATCGTCAGCGACGGCGAGATGCGCCGCGAGAGCTACTCGAACCGCTTCGCCACGGCACTCGAGGGCGTCGACCTGGACAACCCCGGCGTCGCGATCGACCGCACCGGCCACGAGAACCCGGTGCCGCGCGTGGTCGGGCCGATCCGGCGGTCGCGACCCGTCGAGGTCCGCGACGTCGAGTTCCTGCGGGAGAACACGGACCGGCGGATCAAGATCACCCTGCCGGGCCCGTTCACGATGGCGCAGCAGGCCCAGAACGACCACTACGACGACGAGGAGAGCCTCGCACTCGCCTACGCCGCCGCGGTGAACGAGGAGGCGCGCGATCTGAAGGCGGCCGGCGCCGACGTCGTGCAGATCGACGAGCCGTACCTGCAGGCGCGCCCGGAGCAGGCCCGCGCCTATGGGCTGAAGGCGATCGACCGTGCGCTGGAGGGGATCGAGGGCGACACCGCGCTGCACATCTGCTTCGGCTACGGCCACATCGTCAGGGACAAGCCCGCCGGCTACTCCTTTCTCGAGGAGCTGAACGAGAGCGCCGTCCGCCAGATCTCGCTCGAGACGGCGCAGCCGCGGCTCGACCTGTCGATCCTCGGACGTCTGCCTGCAAAAACGATCATCCTCGGCGTCCTCGACCTCTCCGACGACGCGCCGGTCGAGACGCCAGAGTCGGTGGCCGACCGGATTCGCGGTGCGCTCCAGCACGTCCCGGCGGAGAGACTCGTGATCGCACCCGACTGCGGGATGAAGTACCTACCCCGTCCCGCCGCCTACTCCAAGCTGGAGGCGATGGTGGCGGGCACCGAGATCGTCAGGAAGGAGCTGGCGACGGCTCGCTGAGCCGGCTTGCCGACAGCGCGAGCACCCTGGCGATCACGAGGGCTGCGTCCTCGCCTGCCGGGGACGCGAACTGATCGGCGCCCTCGTCGGTGTGGAAGGCCCAGCCGCCGGGGTGGCCAATCCCGATCAGCGCGGCCGGGACGCTGTGCGAGATGTTTCCGAAGTCGGTGGCGAAGGGGAGCGGCGGCGGTTCGGGCACGAACTCGCGACCGGCCGCCGCGAACGCGTCGGCGACCGCCGCCCTCACCTCCGGATCAGTGCGCACGCCGCGGACCGTGAGGCCCAAGCTCCAGTCGCCGCCCGGGACGCGGGCGAGAACCGACGAGCAGCGCGCCTCGAGCTCGTCCTCCGAGTCCGCGAAGACGAGCACATCCGCACGGAGGACGAGGCCCGTACCCTCCTCGACGTCGCCGTCCAGCCCGACGTGCTCGACCATGACGTCGACCGCGTTCGCGGCGAGGATCGCCTGCGCGGCCTGAAGCGGCGGCTCGGGGTCGCCCGCGAGCGCCCGCGCGCCGCTGACGCGGAGACGCAGGCGCCGCATCCAGCGCGATTCGAGGGAGACCGTGTCGATGAACTCCGGGTGCGCGTAGAGCGCCGCGTCGACGCCGTCCCACAGTCCAGCCTCCGCCGACACCGCCTTGCCGCCGCCACGGGCGACAGTGCCCGGTGCGTGGATCTCGTCCGCGGGGCAACCGACGACGACGACCGAGCCCGCAAGCGACTCCCGCCGGTCGGCCAGGGCCAGCGCCGCCGCCGTGACGCCGCCCGCGATCGGGCCGTGGCCGCACGAGTGGACGGCCTCGACGGCACCGTCGGGGCGCACGGCGGCGACGGCGTCGTAGAGGCAGACGATGCCGACCGCGCGGCCCGGGTGCGCGCCCGCGAGCGTGGCCCTGAAGGCCGTCTCCATCCCTCCCGCGCCGCGCTCGACCGCATACCCGCCCTGCTCGAGCCGATCGGCGACGAAGGACGAGCACTCGCGCTCCTCGTGCCCGAGCTCGGGATGCGCATGGACGAAGGTCATCACCTCGAGCGCGTCCGGCCGGCGGGCCTCGACGGCCGCCAGGAGCTCTTCGTCTTCGATCACGGCGCTGAGCCTAGACTCGCGTCGTGCAGCTGTCGAACGAGTTCGAGGTCCCGGCCGCGCCGGAGCGCACCTGGCGCCTCCTCAACGACGTCCCGCGCGTCGTTCCCTGCATGCCCGGCGCGGAGCTCACCCGGGTGGTCGGCGAGAACGAGTGGGAGGCGACGCTGCGCGTGAAGCTGGGGCCGATCTCGCTGCAGTTCCTGGCCGACGTCACGCGGGAGGAGGTCGACGAGGAGGCGCAGCGGGTGGTGGTGGCCGCGAAGGCGCGTGAGGCGAAGAACCGCGGTAGCGCCGAGGCGCGGCTGCAGTCGACCGTCGCGGCGGTCGACTGCGGCACGCGCGTCGAGATCCTCACCGACCTGACGCTGCGCGGCGCCGTCGCACAGTACGGCCGCGGCGTCGTCCCGGAGGTGGCGAGCCAGCTGACGAAGCAATTCGCCGCCTGCCTGCAGCGGCAGCTCGAGGATGAAGAGCCGGGCGAATCGGCTCCGCCCGAGCCGGAGCCTGTCCGCGGCCTGCGGCTCGGCCTCGCAGCGCTCTGGCGCTCGCTGGTCGGCCGTATCCGGCGCTAGGACGAGCCCTCGACCGGAGCGCTGTAGCCCGCGTCATCGTGACCGCAGGGGATGGCGCTGTTCTCGTGGTTCGTGACCAGCCGCCCTCCCTCGAAGACCGCGCAGTAGGCCTCGACGTGCGGGTCCATGCCGAAGTTGACGTTGCAGCGGACGATCGGCTGGTGCCGGTAGAAGCGGCCGTTGCGGACGCAGGCGACCCAGCGGAACGTGAGCTCCTTCTGCTTCAGCTTCGCAACGAGAGCCCTCTTCACCGTCGCGAGGTCGGGCGGCTTCGACTGCTGCACGCTGCTCGAGCCGCCGCATCCGGCGGCGACCAGCACGAGCAGGATCGCCAGGACGCGTCTCAGGGCGTGAGCACCACCTTCGTCGCCTCGCGGCTGTCGAAGAGCCGGTAGGCCTCGGCCGCCTCTGCGAGCGGCAGGCGGTGCGTGATCGTGCGCGCAGGATCGAGTCGCCGGGAGGCGACGAGGTCGAGCAGCTCGCCGCCGTCCTGGGTCGGGTCGCCGATCGAGAAGCGGAGCGTGAGCTCGCGCTCGAACATGAGCGCGTTGTCGAGCGGATAGTCGGGCTCGAAGTGCGCCCCGACGACGGAGACCGTCCCGCGCCCGCGCGCCAGGCGGAGCGATGCGTCGAGCGCGCCGGGAGTGCCGGCGGCCTCGATCACGACGTCCGCGCCGAGACCTCCGGTGGCGGCTGCGACGGCCTCCGCCGCCTGATCGGGCTCGACGGGCTCGGCTCCGAGGGTCGCCGCCAGCTCCCGGCGGGCGGCGACGCCGTCCACTGCGAGCACGCGGGCGCCGACGTCGACGGCGCAGAGGATCGCCATCAGCCCGACCGGGCCGCAGCCGACGACGACGACGGTGTCCCCGGTCGCCACGCCCGCACGGGCGACGGCGCCGAAGCCGGTCGGGAGGATGTCCGCGAGGAAGACGGCGTCCTCGTCCGACACCTCGTCGGGAAGCGGCCGCAGCGCACGGTCGGCATGCGGGACGCGGACGAGCTCCGCCTGGCCCCCGTCGAGGCGCGGGTAGACGCCCGAGTAGCCGAACAGCGCCCGGCCCTCGCACTGCGTGACCCGGCCGGCGCCGCACGAGGGGCAGGTGCCGCAAGAGATCATGCTCGCGTTCACCACGCGGCGGCCCTCGAGCGCGCGGACGGCCGGGCCGGCGGCGACGACCTCGCCCGCGAACTCGTGGCCGAGGATCGTGCCCGCCTCGAAGCCCGGCGTCAGACCGTGGAACGGGAACAGGTCGGCGCCGCAGATCGCGGTCGCCCTGACGGCGACGACGGCGTCGTCGTCCGCCTGCAGCTGCGGCTCGGGGACGTCGTCGACCCCGACGTCGCCCGGAGCCCGGAGCACGACCGCCTTCATGCCGTCTGCTCGATCTCGACGAGATACCCGTCTGGATAGCTGCGAACGTTGATGATAGGGTGGGGCGGTGGCGAGGGCATCGGATGGGAACGTTACGCGGGTGGATGGGTATGTGCGTGTGTCGCGGCGGGCGGGTCGTGAGGGGGAGTCGTTCATTTCGCCGGAGGTGCAGCGGAAGAAGATTGCCGACTGGGCGAAGCTGCATGAGGTGGAGATCGTGCAGTGGTGGGAGGAGATCGACCAGTCGGGTGCCAAGTTGGAGCGGCCGCTGTTTCAGGAGGCGCTGGCGCGTTGTGAGCGCGGGGAGAGCGGGAGGCATCGTTGTTGCCCGGCTGGATCGGTTTGCCCGGTCGGCGGTGGATGCGTTGGAGTCGATCAAGCGGTTGAACGAGGCCGGGGCGAGGTTGGTGTCGGTGGAGGACAACTTCGATGGGTCGACGCCGATGGGCGGTTTGCGATCGGGATCTTGACCTTGATCGCCGAGCTTGAGCTGGAGCGGATCAAGGAGAACTGGGGCATGGCGGTCAGGGAGGCGATCGGTCGTGGCGTGTACATCGCCGCCCGTGTCCCGGTGGGGTATCGCAAGGACGAGAAGACGGGGCGGCTGGTGCGGCATGAGCCGGAGGCATCGGTGCTTGCGGAGGTGTTTCGGAGGCGTGCGACTGGCGCTTCTTGGGAGTCGCTCGCCGGTTTTCTCGAGGAGAGTGGCGTGTATCCGTCGACGGGGAACAAGGTTTGGTCGCGTCCGGGGGTCGCGGGCATGGTCAAGAACCGCGCGTATCTGGGGGAGGCGCGGCAGGGCGCGATCGTCAATCCGAGTGCGCATGAGCCGATCGTGACCCAGGCAGAGTTCGACGCCGCCCAGGGTGGCCGCACCCTGCTCAGGCCCGTACATGACGGCTCGATCGCCTCCAAGGCGCTGTTGGGCGGGCTCGCCCGCTGCGCCGGCTGCGGCCACACGTTGAAGGTGACGGGTAACGGCAGGCCTGGTCAGCGCTTCCCGGTCTACTACTGCATCGGCCGCTACGCAAAAGGAATGTGCCCGGCCAGAGCATCGATTCGAGCTTCCTACCTGGACGAGTTCGTCGAAGAGCAAGTCCTCGCTGCGCTGGAGGCGGAAGACGGGCTGCTGGCGCAGGCGGTCGAGTCGTCGCAGGCGATCGAGCAGGCCGCCCGAGCAGTCGAGGATGCCGAGCACGAACTCGACCTCTATGTCAGTAACCCGAAGCTGCTTTCCATTCTCGGCGAGCAGAAGTTCGTCGAGGGCGTCGAAGCGCGGCAGAACGCTCTCGACCAGGCTCGGGCACTGCTCGCTGGCCTCAGGGCGCAGAGCGTGGTCAGCGAGGAGCTGTTGAGCGGTGACCTCGTCCAGGTCTGGCCGCAGTTGACGATCGAGGAGAAACGGAAGCTCCTGCACGGACTGCTCGACCGCGTCGTTCTCCGCCGCGCAAACGCCCGCGGCAAGAGACGCCGTTCCGGTCGCGGATCGCACGCAGATCGTGCTGCGCGGCAACGTGCTGCTCGAGCCCGTCAGCACGTCGACTCCTTGAACCGGGGTTGTGGGCTTATCACCCTTTGCTAACTTCGGTCGGCCGTGCTCTAGGCCGATCGGGCGGGCGGGGAGCTTGCAAGAGGTTGTCCTCCCTCCTCTTGCGGAGACAGAACCTTCCCGCCCTCCCGGGCCTTGGCGGTTTAGGCTGCTCGTCGCTTGAGTTCGGTCAGCTTCAAGATCATGGATTCCCCGGTGGTGGACGTGCCGGTCGGGGACGCGGCGCAGCTGGGTTTGCACCTGGCGGTATTCGGCTCTGATCAGGAGATGCCGCGTTCCCGGCTGTTGGCAGAGAAGATCGCGACCGCCGTTTCGCTCGCCGGACGAGACGACACCGCGATCTTGCACCTGACCGAAAGCCAGAAAGCTGACGTCTCGCTCGCGCTCGACGCGATGATCGATGACAGAGCCGGTAACCTCAGCGAACCGTTAATCGCGCTGCGTGCCGCCTGCCGCTAGTACGCACACTCGAAAGACGCGAAATCATCGCTGTTCGCGAGTGCCCGATTGTGCTTGCACGATCTTCGTGCTTATAGCAAAGGAATACTCCATGGTGTGTGTAATCTTGCTGGAACGTTCGATCGACGAAGGAGACCATCATGGCTCGAAAGACTGTGCTTGTCTGCGACAACTGCGGCAAGGAAATCGAGGAAGGCAAAGGCGCACTCGTCCGAGTTAACTTCAACGACGCACGTCGCGGCTCCAAGCAGGCTGATTTCTGCGACGACTGCGCGAGCAAGATGGCTGGGAAGCAGGTCGCTCGACGAGGACGACGACCGAAGGCAGCGGTAGCCTAGATCAGAGCAAAGGAAGAGGGGGCGACCGGGCCTCGGTAATGCTCATGTTCAGTCACCCTCCGTTCACTTTCTTTATGGCGCTGCTCTGACCAGTTCGGGTGAGTGGTCGCCGTCCACTGCGTCCGCGCGGGAGCTGTCCTGGACGATCCATTTCACGCCAGGATGGCGCTCCCTGAGGATGTCGAGCCAGGCGCGCATGAGACCGTCGCGTGCCTCTCTCGGGAGCCGCACGCGAATCGACTCTCTATCGTGTTTTCTCGGCTCGATTGACGGCATAGTCACGGGACCAACATCGTGCGTGGACGTCGTAGGTCTGTGAGGCTGGCCGGCCTGGGCCGCGGCGGGGAGGGTCGGTGCGCTTGCGTACCCAGCCCAGGTGTTCGAGTTGGAGGAGGGCGACGTAGTCGGTGACGCGGGTGAGCGGTCGGCTGTAGCCGAGGAAGGCAACGACCGCGCAGGCGCGAAAAGATGGCGTCGACGGCGCGGCGCTCCAGGCCAAGCTCGCGAAGATCTGAGCGAGACAGAAAGGCCTCGGGATTGGCCAAGCGCTCGACAGCTGCAGGTCGACGGCTCACGCCCCGTGGCACCCCTCGGCGACCTCGGCGTCCGAGCTCGCCGCAGACGTGCCCCCGGAACACGTCAGGAACTGGTTCCCGTGCCCTCGGACCGAATACCAGCACTTGGACGCCCGGAAGCCAGTCTCGAAGCGCAGGAGCTGTTCCCGTCGCAGTGCCTCGAGTTCGGCCAGAACGTCGGACTTCCTGACCCTGACCACTCGGCAGAGCACGTTCGTGGTGATGCCGGGGTTGGCAGCAACCAGGGCCAGGATCTCGTCGGCCAAAGCCCGTCCGCTCCGGAGCTGCCTCGTCATTGCAACGGCCTGCCGGCGCGGATGTTGGCGGGGTGGCAGTTGACGCAGTAGACGGCTCGACGTTTGCGACCGTCGCGCCTTCGCACCCCCCACCACGCGACTGGGGAGCCAGCATGAATCGTCTCTCGGCAGAGTTCGCAGTAGACGGAGCCCCACCGAAGTCGGGTGAGAGGCGGGTTTGGTTTTTGGGATCGGTTCAAGCTTCCCTTTGACCTTTGTTGGCTGTCGCGGCCGTGGACGGGTCTTGGCGTGGTAGTCCTCGTGCGCCGCTCCGCCGTGGCGTTCCCATTGCTCAGTTCGCGTCGTGCACCGCATGCGCTTTTGGGCCGGCAGTTCAACGGGCTGGGTTCGCGCTGCTTGCTCGTGTCGACTGTCGGAACCGACCTGCGGCCTGGTCAATTGGCGGCGGCAGGCTTGGCGGCTACGGAAGGGCACGGTATGTAGAGGCCGAGCGTTCGTTAGGCGCTCACCTTCCGGCTCCGGTCGAAGCGCGGCGACCTCGTGTCCTCGCTCATTTCCCGGCACCTGCAGCTCGTCGGACGTGCTGATCGACGAACTGCCGGAGATCGTCGGACCGGAACAGCTTGCGGGCGCCGATCTTGACGACCGCGATCTCCCCGCTTCGAACAAGCCGGTAGAGCGTCGGGCGCGAGATGCCCAGGGTCTCCTGGGCTTGGCCTACGTTCAGAAGTTGATCCACAGATCCTCCCTGGGCTGAGCGCATTTCAGCCAATGTAGATGCAACTCAAAACGTCCGATAGAGTTTCATCCACAGCACACGAGGAGGTCTTGTGGACATCGCCCCCGTCTGGCGCACCCCCCACCACTTTTCACGGCTGCCAATGGATGGTCAGGCTTCTCCGACGGGCCTTCAGCCCGTGTTCACCTACGCGCTGCTAGCCGTCGAGCTCAGCCATGCGGACCTCGCGCAAAGCCTCCCCTGCGAAGCGGTGTCTCGGATCGGCTACGAATGGCTCGCATCCCTCGCCGACCGCCTGCGCGGCGACCAAGCCGAGTCGGACCTCACGGCCTTCCTGCGACAGGAGGCGGGGATCGCCAAGCCAGGCCAGGACTCGCACAAGGCTGCCCTCGGGCAGCCTCACCCAGCCAGTCTGCCAGCCGAAGAAGTGGAAGCGTTCACGGCCACGGAACTGCCCCGAATCCGCGAGTTCATCAACCTCGATATTGGCCCATTCATGCCCGAGCTGACCCGAGCCGCAGACGAGAGGCGGCGCCCCGACCCGCACTTGGTCGAACACCCAGACGGCGACGGCGTGGCTGCCGCTCGACGCTTACTGAGCATCTACGGCCCGCGGCTCGCGCCCGTACCCCTGCACAACCCCGAAACCAAGCGCACCCTCTGGGGACTCACCTATCAGAACCTGCCCGAACGGATCGCCGTCGAACTGTTCGAGATCTTCGCCACCCAACCACGACTACACCGCTGCCGCTTCTGCAACCGCATCTTCATCCCGCGCACCAGAACAGACACCAAATGCCGAGCCGACCTTTGGAGCACCGACCAACCATCACCACTTGAGCTCTGCATCCCTCAGAGCGCAGTCGACAGCCACAACGCCAACGTCCTTGGAGGGCAGCACGAACGGGAGCGGAAGCGCCGGCACCAACAAATGCGACGCGAAATCAAGAGAGGCGGCGAAGACAGCCCGCGGGCCAAACGAGCCAAAGCCGACTACGAAACCTGGATCAGCGCGCACGGCAAGCGGCGCGGCCCAGCACCACATCCACAACCCGACCTCCACAAACACACCGGGGATATGTGACACCCCTCCGCCGATCCGCAACTCGCCGCGTCGTCTTGCCCTCCCCCTACCCCCTTTCCGCGCGCGCGGGGGATCGAGCGCATATGTCGGCCGCCAGCCCCCGGTCGACCTCATAAGCCTCGAGCCGGATCACCCTCCTCACCGGCCCCCTCGCGCGCGTAGGCGCGGGCGTGCGCCCGGAGAGCATGAATGCGCTTCGGTCGCGACACAACAAGATCGGCGTTGCCGGTGTGGCCGACTCCGGCTCCCAGACGGCCAACGGGTTCTTTACCTCGTATGCGGGGACTGGCACTGCCTCGGTGACCTTTACGAACAATGACGTCCGCAACTGGCACGGCAATAGCGCCATGTTCTTCGACAATACGGCGGCAGCTACACCGCTAACTACAAGATCAAGCACAACACGATCGCGGAGCCGGGCGTGAATTCCTTCGCGGGACCTCGCGATCACGAACGGTGCAAACCTGTCCGGTGACACGATCAACGTATGCGCCGAGATAGGCGGCTCAACTGCGGCAGAGAAGAACTCATTCTCTGGCTCCGCCGCGCTCGGTGACGTCTACGTGGTCTCTAGCGGTGCAAACGGAGGTCACACGTTTAATCTCCCGGGTTACGTTGGAGCGTCCAACCTCGCAAACGTGACGACGTTTGTTACGAACAACAACACGTTTTCGGGCGGCTCATCTGTCCAGGTAAGCGATGACAACGGCGGGCAAGGATCGTTCACCGGCGTTGGCACGGACTGCGGTACTCCAACCTCGTAACGGAGCCATGTGGGCTCTCGCGGGATGGTCACCGCGGGCCGACTGCGTGAGCGCGAACGTGCGCGCTGCGGTTCATGCCCCGTCTGCGTGATCGGTCTCCTCGCACTCGAGGCAGGCCCAGTCGCGGTCGCGTACGCCCCGGGCGCTGAGCTCCGCCGGCACCATCGTCACACCGCAGGTAGAACAGATCGGCGGCCGGTCGTCGGTCGGTACGAAGCCGGAGTCGTTCAGCGGATCGTCAGGGGTCAGAGCAGTGCGCATGTGCTCGCCGACCGCCTCAAAGCACCGGAGATCCACGAAACTCCGCCTCAATTCGCACTTTGCGCTGAGGCCCACTCGGAAGCTCCGCTTCAGCGGTTTCGACAGCATCAATGGCATTTCTTAGTGCCCCCAAAGAACGCTCCCCTCTGACGACGACGGTGCCTGTGAAGCCGTCCCACTCCTGACTTACTAGCTGCCAACTTATCCGCTCATCGGGCGCCTAGCCTGGAGCTCATGAAGGTGTGGCTGGACGATCGACGGTCTCCTCATGACTCCGAGTGGGTGTCGGTGAAGACAGCCGAGGAAGCAATCGAGCTTCTCCAGGGTGGAGATGTGACAGAGCTGAGTCTCGACCACGATCTCGGGCTGCTCCACCGCGAGCCCGAGGCGACCGGTTACCTCGTAGTTCTGTGGATCGAAGAGCAGGTGGTCACGGCAGGCTTGGTTCCGCCCGAGGTAATCACCGTCCACAGTTCGAACTCATCCGCGTCCCCCAAAATGGAACGAGGGATCGCCTCGATCCGGAGGTTGTACGAGCAGCGGGCCGAGGAGCCTGGCAGCGTGAGCGTCCCCGAAGGCAGCTGCGGGGGCTAGTGCAGGCTCGGACAGAATCGTGGCATTGGCGTGTGGTCTAGGATCGGCGTCGTGCAGTCCTGGGACATGGCAGAGATCGAGGCACCGGAGGGGACTCGCTCCCCTGCTGTCCTCGAGACTGTCGATGGGGCAAGGGCGATCGTCATCCGCCTGGCGCCTGGCCAGCAGCTCGGTGACCATCAGGTGCGGGAACGTGCCTGGCTCGCGGTCGTCGAGGGAGCTGCCCGCATCGAGGTGGACGGCAACGTCGTCGAGGCTGGGCCGACATCGCTGCTCACGTTCGAGCCCGGCGAGCGACATAACGTCGCGAGCGAGACTGGCGCCCGCATCCTGCTGATCCTCCTCCGTGGCCCGGTGAGGGCCACTATCCCACGACCTAGAGCCGGGCGCTCCGTCCCGCTACGGTCGCCAGGTCTTGACTTGCGCTGGCCGCGACTCTCCGCGACGAGGTAAAGACGCTGACGCGGGCGGCACTGATCAAGCGACGGCGGCTACTCTGCTTCGAAGACGATGGAAGGAGCTGCGCGTGGCTGGTAAGAAGCGTGAGAAGTCGCTGCCGCAGACCGACAAGAAGGCGGCGGTGAAACCGAAGCGGCCGAAGAAGACCTCGCGCGGCAAGTAGTGATTCCTGGATGAGTCGTCGCGCACCCCTTCGGGAACTGGGCGACCACGAACCGAGAGTCCGCAAGGGTGGTCGCTGCCTTGTCTGCGGGAAGGAGCGGCCTGCGGTCGCGATCAAGCACCGTGATCCGTTTTGCAGCGCCGTCTGCTCGCGCGAACACCACGGTACGCGCGACGTGTGGGTGATGGGCGTCGAGGACTAAGCGCCCTCGACTAACCCTGGCGACGAGCCGCTACTCCTCGGCTTCCTCGACGACCACCGTGCGCTCTTCTGCCCGCGCGAGTGCGTCGGCCGCCACCGGCCCGATCTGCTGGAAGCAAGTCGCCTACACCCGCTCCGGCGACCGGCTTGCTCAGAGAGGGAGTTCGAAGCGGACTGAACTGTCTTCAGTCCGACCACGTGCGTCCACGCGCGAGTCATGTCTCCTTGCTGGATCCCTTTGGCTTGCGGGGAGAACGTGGCCGCGGATGCCCGGGCGTGCCCGCGCTTCCCTCCTCGGAACCTCCATGGTAAGGAGGGCACCGAGCCGCCGCATGACACGCGACACGAGTAATGGCACCCTTCAGGCGTGGGTGTGGCGCGGGTCGTAGAGATGGCGGAGCGGCTGGATGCCGACGCCTGTCCGGGAGGGTTTCCAGTGGCGGCGGGCGAGGCTGCGGAAGGCGATGTGCCCGCCACGTGAGTTCGGGAACTCGCTCGCCGCTGTCATGGCGAGCGCGCGGGCGGTCCCGCGGATGGAGCCTTGTCAAGCGGAATTGGCTATGCGGGTCGCAATCTCACGGGTTTTCTCACCGGTTGTCGGTGAGGTAGCGGTTGCGGCGCCGCGGAATCCTGGGGCGAGATGACGTCTGTTCGCCCACGCAGCCGTGCTGGCCGAGCGCTCGTCGAACGGGACGCAGGTGCGGCTGCTCTGGCGGCGCGGAACGAGACAGCTGTGGGTCGAGGTGCGGGAACCGGACGGCGGGGCGCTCGCGATCCCGGTGCAGCCGGAGCGGGCGCTCGATGCCTTCCATCACCTTTACGCCTATGCTGGTTTGCACCGTCTCTTGCTCCCGGCCGAGTCGCTCGCCGTTTATGACCGCGGGTCGCGGCAGCCGGCAAGGAGTACCCGTGAGCAGTGACGCATTGCGACCGACGGTCGCCCAGATAGAACACATCGCGCTAGCGACGAACGATCTCGAGTGCCTGTGCGACTTCTACGAGCAGCTGGGGGCGTTGGCCGCGCCGCCTTCCACCGACCCCGACAGCGGTCTTCGCAGCTGCGTGCTGGATTTCTGCGGCGTCCGCTTGGAGGTGTTGGAGCGGTCGCGCGGCCGCGGAGGTGCGGCCGGCATCGGGCGGTCGGCGGGGCTTGTGCACCTCGGCTTCGCGCTCGGATCCGCCGACGCCGTCGACGAACTCAGCCGCGTCATCGCCGCGGCCGGTTACCGGGTGCTCGAGCCGCCGCACCGTGTCGGCGAGTTGGGCCGTTACGAGAGCGTTGTCGTCGACCCTGACGGAAACGGGGTCAAGCTCACCGTTTGAGCGGCCCGCCGATGTCTGGAGCGCGCCCGGTGGCGCTCTAGAATCGCGGTGTGGTTGTGCAGCTGGCTCCGCTCGTGGAGCGCGAGCTCGAGCTCGAAGCGGTGGAGCGATTGCTCGCCGGCGCCCGTGCGGGCTCAGGCGGGGCTGTGGTCTTCGAAGGGCCGGCGGGGATCGGCAAATCGAGTCTGCTCGCGGCCACTCGCACCGCAGCGGCGGCAGAACTGCGCGTCTTGTCGGCGCGGGGCGGCGACCTGGAGCGCGAGTTGCCGTTCGGGATCGTCCGGCAGCTGCTGGAACCGGTGGTTCTGGCCTGCGACGCGGACGAGCGTGAAGCCCTGCTGGCCGGGGCGGCGGCGCTGGCAAAGCCAGTCCTGTTTGCGGCCGACCCGGAAGCCGGCGCCGAGCCGTCGTTCTCGGCGTTGCACGGGCTGTACTGGCTCACGATCAATCTGGCCGACGCGCAGCCGGTGCTGGTGGCCGTGGACGACGCCCACTGGGCGGATGTCGATTCTTTACGCTGGCTGATCTATCTCGCCCGTCGGCTGGTGGGCGTTCCGCTGGCGCTCCTGCTGGCGACAAGGCCGACCGAGCCCGGCCCTGTGCAGGAGCTGCTCGACGAGCTGCTGGTCCTGCCCGAAGTGGCAGTCCTCCAGCCCGGCAGCCTGAGCGAGCAGGCGATCACGATGCTCGCGGCACAACTGCTGGCCGCTGAACCCGATCCGGGTTTCGTCACTGCTTGCCGGCGCGCAACCGGGGGCAACCCGTTCTTGCTCCTGGAACTCTTGCGCGAGCTCGACCGGCAGGGCATCGCACCGAGTCGCGAGAACGCCGGCCTAGCCAGCCGGTTGAGCTCGCAGGGCGTCGGCCGGGCCGTACGCGCTCGTTTGAGACGCCTGCCTCCGGAGTGCACCGCGCTCGCTCGCGCTGTCGCAGTGCTCGGCGACCCGACCGAACCAAAGCTCGCAGCGCAGCTCGCCGGCCTCGACGACCAAGCGGCCTCCCGTGCCGCCGACGCTCTCGCCGAGGCCGTGATCCTCGAGCCCGGCCGGCGGCTTGAGTTCGTCCACCCGCTCGTGCGCTCGAGCGTCTACTCCGAGCTGAGCTTTCAGGAGCGTTCCGAGCACCACGAGCGCGCGGCCCGCCTGCTCACAGACGCGGGCGAGGCAACGGATCGGGTTGCCGTGCACCTCTTGGAAACCAGTCCCGGCGGCGACGCGGAGACGGTGAACACGCTGCGGCAGGCGGCCAGGGGCTCAAGCAATCGCGGCGCCCCGGACGTTGCAGTCACCTACCTGGAGAGAGCTCTGGCGGAGCCGCCCTCGCCGGAGCTCGAACCGGTGCTCGTCCTCGAGCTGGGCAGGGCCGCGCTCAGGGCTGGCCACTTAGGCATGGCGATCGAACGGTTGCGGCGAGCGACTCGGGAGCTTGCCGATGGGCGGCTGCGCGCGGAAGCGGCGAACGCGCTGGGTTCGGCGCTCTTCCTCGCGGACCGTCCGGAGGAGGCGATGACCAATCTCACCGCGGTCATCGACGAGCTACCAGAGAGCGAGCGTGAGCAGGGACTGCGGCTGCAGGCGACGCGCTGGGCGGCGGTGAGGGGCAGCGTTCCGGTCTGGCCTCGGCTCCGGGAAACAGGGGAGCGGTTCGTCGTCACGGCCCGCATGCCACGGACGATCGGGGAGCGCCTGCACGTCGCTGTCGCGGCGTACGACGCCGCCCGGACTAGGACGGCCGGCGAGGCACGCGAGTTGGCCCTGCAGGCGCTCGCGGACGGGCGGCTGCTCGAGGATCCAGGTCCAGAGTCGGGTGGGTTCTGGATCGCACCCTTGGTGCTCGTCCTCGCCCACGCCGACGACGACGCGGCGCGGGTCAGCACCGAGGTGATCGAGTGGGCGAAGCAGCACGGGTCGCTGCCGGCGTTCTCGATGGCCGCTCAGCTGCGCGCGTACGTCTGCCTGCGTCGCGGCTCGCTGGCCGAAGCGGAGGCGGACGCGGCGAGCGCGCTCGAGCACCCTGGTCTGCCCGGCTTTTCCCCCTACGGCAGCGTGGCGCTCGTCAACGTCCTGCTCGCGCGGGGCAAGCTAACCGAAGCCGAGGAAGTCTTGGCGCGGACGCCGTTCGAGCCGGGCAGCGGCAGGTCACTCTACTTGACCTACCTGCAGACGCGCGCTCGCCTGCGCGCGGCCTCGCAGCACTCCGACGAGGCGCTGGAAGATCTGGTCGCCTGCGGCCGGCTCGAGCGGGAGTGGGACATTCGTACGCCTGCGGTTAGCACGTGGCGGGCTGACGCCGCGCCGCTGCTTGTATCGCTCGGCCGCCACGACGAGGCTCGTGCGCTGGCCCGTGAGGAGCTCGAGCGCTGCCGTGCTTTCGGCGCACCAGGTCCGCTGGGGGCTGCGCTGCGTACGCTTGGAGTCATCGAGCCGGGAGCATCGGGGATCGGGCTGCTCGAGCAAGCCGTCGCCCAGCTCCAACGATCATCGGCGCGGCTCGAGTACGCGCTTGCGCTGCTCGAGCTGGGCGCGGCGACCCGCCGCGCCGGGCGGCGCCTCGACGCGCGTAAGCCACTGCGCGAGGCCCTCGAGCTGGCCCGTGCCTGCGGTGCCGACGCGGTTGCTGAGCGCGCACACGACGAGCTCGTCACGGCCGGCGCCCGCCCCCGCCGAGACCCCACCGAGAGCCGCAGCAACCTCACCGCCTCGGAGCTGCGCGTCGCTCGTATGGCCGCCGAGGGGATGACCAACCGCGAGATCGCACAGGCGCTCTTCCTGACCGAGAACACGATCGAGACTCACCTCCGCAGCGTCTTCCGCAAGCTCGAGATCCGTTCGCGCTCGCAGCTCGCGCGCGCCCTCTAGCAGTACCCGGTCGTCCGTTTCTCACGGAGTTTCTCACCGGCGCTCCGTGAGGCGGCCGCCCGCGCGCTCCTCGATCCTGGTTGCGACACCTCACTAGCCCTGCGCCTCGGGCTCAAGACGCAAAGGAGATGAGATGCATGTCTCTTGCGCACAAGCGGTCAACCACTGAGAAAGGAAGAACTATGTCCCAAAGCACAATCGGCAAGCGAGGGTGGGTGCTCGTCGCCCTCGCCGCCACCGCGCTCGCGCTCGCCGCCTCAGCACTGGCGGCAAGCGACGGCCAGACCGGTTTCGGCTTCAACGCCCGCGAGATCAGCGGCTTTCCCACCGGTGCCGCCTTCCTCACCGGCGGCGGCGCCTTCAATCCCGACACCGGGTTTGTTCACTCCGGGGGCGGCTTTCGCTGCACGAGCGACATCCACCAAGGGCCCGCTTACCGGGTGTCTCGCGGGCGAAGGCGTTCGCTGGGACACGGTCGATCTCCGAAGGAGCACGAGCTTCAAGTGCACCGGGGCGGCGGCAGAGCCGCTGAAGACCGTAAGCACCGATGAGAACACGGTCGGGCTTGACGCGGACTTCTACCGCGCCGGCGACGGTAACGACGAGTCCTTCACCGCGCAGATGATCGTCTCCGCCGACGACCTTGCACCCGACATCGCAGGGATCCAGAACGTCTGGATTCAGGGCGTCGGCTGTGCCTCGGCGATCGCGAACTTCAGCTCCTGAAGGCGACCCGGAAGGAGGAGATCATGGAAACGACCGAACAGTCGGAGCATCGCACCAGCCGGCGTTCCTTCCTCGTCAAGGGGGCCGCGCTCGGAGCAGGAACCCTCGGCGCGGGGCGGCTGCTGACCGATGCGTCAGCGGCCTTCGCGAGCGGCGGCCTCACCAAGGGAGATGCGGCGATTCTTCGCTTCCTGGCTGCGGCCGAGATCCTCGAGACCGATATGTGGCAGCAGTACAACGAGCTCGCCGGCATCCAGGACGGCGAAGTCCCCGGCGGAAGCGGCAATCCCGACTACACCGAGGCGGTCGCGGTGCTGGACGAGGACATGGCCCAGTACATCCACGACAACACCGATGACGAGATCAGCCACTTCACCTTCATCAACGCCTACCTGGAGGCACACGGCGCGCAAACGGTCAACCTGGACAAGTTCCGCACCCTACCCAGCAGCACGGCAACCGGCGCCCAGCAGATCGGACGGCTGACCAACCTGATGCAGCTGACCATCAACACCAGCTTCTGGACGCGCTACCGCAGCGACTCGCAGAACCCCGACTTCGGCGACACGCTCCCGCAAGCAGTCCCCGACCTCGCCAAAGGACAGCACCCGGCGATCCCGCGCAGCGACGCCGACCTCGCCCCGCCCGACCACCTCCAGGCGATCGCCAACACGGCCGGCTTCCACTTCGCCTGGATCGAGCAGGGCGGTACCACCCTCTACGCCGGGCTCGCCCAGCGGGTCACCCATCCCGAGGTGCTGCGCATCCTGCTCAGCATCGGCGGCTCCGAGATCATGCACTTCCAGACCTGGCAGGACAAAGCCGGCAACGCGCTTCCCCTCACCGACCCCACCACCGGCCTCACGTTCCCCGACCTCAACGCCGACGGCGAACTCACCCAGACCAACCTGATCATGCCCGAGCCGACGATCTTCCTCGACCGCAAGTTCCCCACCGTCTCGATCATCCGCCCGACCGAGACCGACGGCGCCGCCATGGGCACAGTAAAGGCCTTCACCAACGACGGCCTCTTCATCGGACAATCCGCTGAGTTCTTCACCGTCATCACAGGGCTGGCACAGGCGGCAGACGCGGCCCGACACGGATCGTGAGCGACGTGCCGCAGGCCGATCGGTTACACGGTGTACCGACGGTGGCCTGACTGACCGCGCCCGGGGTCGCGGGAAAGGGAGCCGTAGTGTCTGATGAGGCAACGCTGGAGGTGGTGCGACCGACGAAACTCGCGGACCCGAACCAAACACCCGGAGGTAAGTGACCTGAGGTCTTTCATCCCTTTCAACCGCCTGCTGCTAGCGGGGATCGTCGCTGCCGCGGCGGCCTTGTCTCTCAGAAGGTCCACAGGCGCTGGCCCCACAAGGCGAATAAGGAGAAATCAAAATGTCGTATAGGAATTTGAAGTCAAAGTTGTTCAGAACGATCGGAGGTTTGACCGTAGCAGGCATGGTGTTGGCGGGAGTCGCCACTATTACGGCTTTCACGGCCTCGTCGCCGCAGGCGGCCCGGGCCGGCGAGATTACACCGCCACCCTTGCCCCCCGACATGGCGCCGGTGCCAGCGGGGAACAAGTTGTTCCTGGGGACTCACGCTGTCGGCACCCAAAACTACGTCTGCCGGCCCTCAGGCGCTGGCGTCGCCTACGTACTCTTCACGCCGGAGGCCACCCTGTCCGGCGAGGACGGCGGGCAAGTCATCACCCACGACTTCACCCCCAACCCGTTTGAGCCTAACACTGATCCAAAGGTGGTGGCCGATGGCACGATTCGCGCCACGTGGCAGCACCGGGACACGAGCCGCGTCTGGGCCAAGGTGCACGCAACTGACCCAGACGGCAAGAAGGGAGCGGTCACCGTCGACCGGACGGCGATTGCCTGGGTCCTGCTCGATAAGGCTGGAGTCCAGAAGGGACCGACCGGTGGCGACACGCTGTTCAAGACCACCTTCGTCCAGCGGCTGAACACCACTGGAGGGCTCCCACCGTCGACGGGCTGCAGCTCGCTAACAGACGTCGGTAATTTTGCGTTTGTGCCTTACACGGCCGACTACTTCTTCTACCAGAAGGCCAACTAAGAACTCGTTTCCGAATGAGCCGCTGGTTCGGTCAATCTGGGGAGTGTGGCGAGCCGGGAGCTAGAAAAGGGGCGCCCGGGCGCCCCTTTTCATACCGCTGATCGTTGGCCGGATGCGTTCAGTCGACGTCCCCCATTCAAGCACGTCAAGGGTTTGGGCTCCTCGCACAGTTAGACGGCTGCCGCAGAGCCCCGATAGTCGTTCGACGTTAGTCATGCTGACCTGACCCCTGAATCTGGTCCAGCCGTTGTGAGGGTCACGATCGCCCGATCGCCCGATCGGGCGAAGGGTGGTGGCTCTCGATGAAGGGGAGGAGACTACCCCGGAGCAGGTCGTCAGGAAGCTTCGGGAGGCGGATCGGCTGCTGGCTGAGGGCAGCGATCTCCAGGATGTCTGCCGGCATCTGGAACGGGCGGTGGAGTCCCGCGCGTCGAGACGAGTTTCCAGGGGGAGGCTCCGGGGCCTGGCTCTCGGGCTGTCAGGGGAGTTCCGCGCGCTGCCAGGGTGCGGATCAGTACAAAGTCCCTATCTGATCAGCGCTCTCCCCGACGGCGCGCACGTCTCCTAAGACTACGGTCGCTGCATTGCGGCAGCTCTAAAGGAGATGGCTCAGATGTTGAGACGAGTGCTTGTCTTGACTGTCGGGATGGCGATGGCGTTTGCCCTGGTAGCGACCGTGCCAGTGGTGCGTTCATCGGCGTCGGCTGACACCGCGCTGCGAGGAAAACAGGAGCAAGCTGCAAAGGCAAATATCTACCTGGTTGCCAAGAAGAGCTTCTGCGGGTCTACCGGCATTTCTGACATTTACACCGGCAATGGCAAGGTCACGTTCTACATGACGCTGCGGAACAGCGGGGCGAAGGGCGGCAAGGTGAACATCATCCCTGTGCGTCACTACGATGACGGGACGATCAACGAGTCGGCAATGGACATGTTGATCGACGTCAAAGTGCCCGCGCGATCAGTGCGTCGCTACCGCAGCCCTGCCTACACCTACGAAGCGCACAACCATGAGGTTGAAGCTTGCGGCATCAAGATCGACAATCGCCGCGAGTCCAGGATCAAAGTCATCCATCTGCCCTAGCTCCCCGGCGTCGCCGGCTAGATAAGAGTCCCGCCAGGTAATCACGATCCTGAGGGGAGGGCTACCCCTCCGCTAACTGGCGGCAGCCTTCGGCTTTCTGCCTCGCCGGGCCTGGGCCAGGGAGTCCCGCGCGCCCGACGGAGTTCAGGGGGGAGGGCTACCCGACCTGGCCCTGGGAAACCCGACAAACTCGATGTAACTCGGGCGGCCACCAACGTTCTCCGCAGCGGCGTCGAAGTAAATCCAGGCGATCACGTCTACGGGGACAGCGACGGCGGCGGCGTCGGCCGGGAGTCCCAAGCGACTCGGGCGCTTAAGGGCGCGTCCAAAAAGCATCGCTTTGCGGTCCGGCGGGGGTCCTAAGCTCGGCTCAGTCGAGTCGAGCGAGGGGGTGTCGGCGTGGCGATGGGTGCCGTGAAGGGCCAGGAGGCGACGCTGCAGGTGGCGATGGTGTGTCTGGACGAGTTGGTGCCGGAGGACTGCCGGTATCGCAAGCTTGATCGGCTGATCGATTGGTCGTTTGTGCGTGAGGCGGCCAGCCCGTACTACGCCGATGAGGTCGGGCGGCCCTCGATCGACCCGGTCGTGCTGGTCAAGCTGTTGGTCGCTGCGGCGCTGGAGGGGATCGGTTCGGCGCGCGAGCTGTGCCGGGTCGCGAGCCTGCGCCTCGATCTGCGCCGTTTCCTCGGCTACGGCTTCTACGAGCGCCTGCCCGTCCACCAGACGCTCTCGCACGCGCAGACGCGCCGCTTCGTCGACGGGGCGTTGTTCGAGCGCCTGTTTGTGCGCTCGCTCGATCTGTGCAAGCAGCACGGTCTGGTCGAGGGCTCGCATCTGTCGGTCGACGGCTTCCACGCCGAGGCGAACGCGGCGCTCGCCAGTCTGCGGGCGAGCCTCGCCCTCGTCGCTGTCGATGAGCCGGGCAAGGAGGAGCCGGCCGAGGCAGAGCCGCCGCCGCCGCTCTCGGGGCCGCCCCAGCTGGCGCTCGCCGAGCCGCGCTCGGGCCGGACGCCGAAGCGTAGGAGCTCGAACCAGACGTCGGTGTCGCGCACCGATCCGGACGCGAAGCTGCGCGGCAAACCGGGCCAGCGTCCGCATCTCGTCTACCGCGGCCAGGTGGCGGTCGACCCGAAGGCGCGCTGCGTCGTCGCGTGTGTCGGTGAGCAGGCGGACGGCTACGAGGGCGACGGGCTCGACCCGATCCTCGACCGCGCCCGTTTCGCCTGCCCCGAGCTCGCTTCGGTCGGCGCCGACTCCGGCTTCGCTGCCGAGCGGGTCTGGCGGGGTGTGGAGCGGCGTGGCCTGGTCGCCTACATCCCGCCGCAGCCAACGATGCTGCCCGAGAACGGCGAGCCGACCAGCGACGCCCAGCACCAGGCGATGGCAGCCCGCGCGCGCTGCAAGAGCGAGCAAGGCGTCCGGGCGCACAAGCGGCGGATGGCCGACGCCGAAGGTGTGATCGGCGAGCTGAAAAACCACCATGCGCTCGACCGTGTCCGCTCGCGCGGAACGCCGCTCTTCCACGTCCAGCTCCTATTGGGCTGTACCGCTCTCAACTGCAAGCGCCTCGCCGACCACGTCCCCGAAGCGGCCAGCGGCGTCGCCAGCGCACCAACAACCACCGCCCGCGACCTCCAGCCCGCGATGACGGCAGGCGGCCGCGCCAATCACCCGCTGGACGGCCACACCACCGACGCGGCCAACAGCGCCTCCACCACTCCACCGACCAACTGGAACCACACCGTCTGCCTCAACTGACTCCAGAGCGGCCGCCGGAAGCCGTTCTTGGACGCGCCCTTAAGGGGGGTTGCCCTGCCCGGCCCGTGGGAGAGAGGAGGGAGTCCCGCGCGTCGGATGGGCTTCAGGGGTGAGGGCTACCCGACCCGCCCGGGACCCGGTGATCCAGAACCTCGAACGGCGCTAAGGCGCGGAATTGAATCGCTTCAGCTTCTCCATGGCACTCGCGTAATCGTGCTTGCGGGCGCGCTCGGCAAGATCCTCGAAGCCACGCATGTAGATCGGCTCCGTGCGGTGATCTCGCTCGGCCTCGATGAACGGCGCAAGGATGCCCCATAGTCGGACTGTCGGTGATCCGATGATCGTGAACAGGGCGTCCTCGTCGACAAGTCCCTGACCGACGAGCAGGCCGAGGCCGTCTAAGTACCAGCACACGTGAGTCGCCGATTCTCGGAGCGGGTCAGAAAGATCCGAGATCCACACCGTCTCTACGTTCGGCAGGTCGCGGATCACCCGTCTTCGGTCCGGCTCCAGTTCCCGAAACTCACGAAGGAAGTCGGCGAGCACCGTGAGTTGATTTGCCTCGTGGGCGCGCTGGCTGCTCATCCATGCGTAGTACGCGGACAGGCCCGACAGGACGAGCGCGCCGAGGGAAACGAGCAGTGCGGTGTCCACCGGCGACGATGATGCGCAGAAGGTCGGATGCCCGAGGTCGCCGTCCCGGAGTCCCGCGCGTCAGACGGGCTTCAGGGGGAAGGCCCGGCGATCGGGCAGCCGCGGGTCGGTGCACTTCGCGGTGCACGCGAGCACATACTGTCCGAGTGTCGATGGGCCGCGACCCTCGCCGGATGTTTGCGCGCCGTGAGGTCTGGCGCGCGTGGCAGCTGCAGGATCAAAAATGCAAGCTCTGCGGCCGCGTGATCCCATTCGATCTCATGCACGGGGATCACATCGTCCCGTGGAGCCGTGGTGGGACGACCACTTTGGACAACCTCCAAGCGCTGTGCGGGTCCTGCAACCTGCGGAAGGGAAGCCAACCTCAGGAGGTCGTACCCGCCTTCTTCCCGCCTGATCGCATGACAGCGGGCAGTGGGCAGCTACGACCGTGGCAACTCGAGGCGGTCTCGGTGGTACTGGAGGCGATCGGACGCGAGCCGGTTCTGATCGAGGCGTGTCCCGGAGCGGGGAAGACGCACTTCGGCCTCGAGGTTGCGTATCGACTGGCAGCCTTGGGTCAGGTTTCGCGTGTCCTGATCGTGGTCCCCACGATCGGAATCGCAGATGGCTGGGCGCTCGCCGCGTCTGCATCGTCGCCGGCGACGCCGACACTTCCGTTACGAACCCAGCGCGACTGGCGTTCCGTTGATCCCATTGGTGAAGGCTGGCTCGGCGCGATCCTCACCTACCACTCGCTTTTCGCCTCGACAGAGATGTTCTTGGCGCACGCGACTGATCCGGGTCAGCGCACGTTGGTGATCTTCGACGAGGTTCACCACGCTGGTGCTGGCGCAGCCTGGGGACTCTCGGCGCAGGAAGCGTTCGCGACAGGATCGAGTGCCGTCCTCTCTCTCACCGGCACGCCCTTTCGCACGGATCGGGAGGACATCGTCTTCGTTCCTTCTGAGAGAGGAATAGCGCGTCCCCACTTCACCTATCGCTACCGCGAGGCGATTCGGGACGGTGCGTGCAGACCCGTTCAGTTCGCCGAAGTTCGGGGTGAGACGACCTACCGCGCAGAGAACGGTCGGGTGGAGACGGTCACGTTTGACGAGGATTTGCCTCTCGAGGGCGACATGCGGCGAAGACTGCGAACCGCGCTGGAGTGGATCGGCGAGGGTTCGATAGCCGAGAAGATGCTCGCCGATGCGAACGACTACGTCGTGAGCCT
The DNA here is from genome assembly GCA_963776375.1 of uncultured Actinomycetes bacterium. Lineage (GTDB taxonomy): Bacteria > Actinomycetota > Thermoleophilia > Gaiellales > Gaiellaceae > PALSA-612. The sequence continues at coordinate 204,942 of CAVZMF010000001.1, forward strand.
GCGGCGGCGAGGCGACTCCGACGCGGCGGGACTCGTTGTCTGTGTCGATTGCACCCATGCCTCAGAGGTCGCAGACCACATGGCCGCACGAATCCTTGGTCAACGTCCGGTCGTGGCGTGCTCTCGGCTCTTGAATGAGAACGACCCCGCGCCCGCCAACGCCATCCGGCGATTCGCGGCATCTCACGATCCGTGGCTCGTCGCCGTCAACATGGTCTCGGAAGGGATCGACATTCGGCGGCTGCGCGTCGTCGTCTACCTCACAAACCGCCTCACCCTGCTGGCGTTTCGGCAGATCATTGGTCGTGTCGTTCGCATTGACTCGACGAATGTCGATGATCATGGCCGCGTGTACATCCCGGGAGACCCGCGTCTCGTTGCGATGGCTCAACGAGTCACCGCAGACGCCGAACTGCTGCCCGCGCCGATCGTCATTGACATCGACCGGAGACCGGTCATTCGCATTGGAAGCACACGGGTTGCCGCGAAGAACGAGTTCGAGGCTCTTCGCAGCGTCGGCGAACAAGGCAGAGTCATCGACAGCGAGGGGCGAGAAGCAAGCGCCGAGCTGGTTGCCTGTGCGCGCTTGTTCATCGAGATCGAAGGGCTCACGAGCACCGATCCGGAATCGCTCGCGATGGCTGCGTTGGAGTCGGATCAACTCCGCGCCGCGCTCCTCTCGCTGCGCGGGCGCTTATGACAGTCACCGGTGAATCGGCGAACTCAGGCCCTACGCTCGTCCTGATCGGAGGCCCGATGACCCTGGAGGATGGCGAGAGGCTCGATTCTCGTCAGCCGGTCGAGGGCGATCCCTGGTCGCGAGTGGCTCGCAGAACCATGGTCAGTTCATTTCTCTGGTGGATGACGACATCATCGCTGGTGGAGGCGATTCTCGATAGCGCCGGCCCCGACGCCTTCGCGCTCGTCGATGGACCACCCGTGCTTGCGGAGCTTCGACCTGATGGGAAGGTGCGCCGCCGGCAGCTTCGAAGTGCTCTCACCGGAGGTGTGAGCAAACTCGAAATTGGTGTCTCGGGACCGAAAGGGAGACTGAACCGAAAATACCAACCACTTGTAGAGAACGCGCCCTTGCCTGGGTACAGAATCGGGATCAACTTCGTGCCTGGCACCCGCTGGCAACTCCTCGAAGGTGCCACGGGACTCCTCCGCCATGTTCTGCCCGGTATCGCCCCGGCAGTGATCGTTAGCACTGATCCGGTTCCGTTCGGTATGTCCTACGCGTCTTTTGAAGCGACGTACCTTCGAGGCGGCGCGACACTCGTCCTTCCCCATAGCGATGGAGAAGAGCGTCACATTCGAGGCGTCCTCGAGTGGGTACGAAACGGACGACCTCCGCGTGCAGAAGAACGACCCGAGGAAACTGAGGACTGGTGGCGTGACGAACGCGACGAGGACTCGTGGGCTCCGATTCGCGAAGCATCCATTCCCATGGCAGCAGACTTCGCAGTGACGGGGCTGTATCGAGATGGCGATTGGCGTGATCCAGCGAATCTCGAAGCCGCACGTGAGTTCGTTCAGACTCGGTTCGATCTGCGGATCGGGATTTGGGACCTGGCCGAGAACCCTGCGTTGCGCACGAGCCTCCTCAAACCGACTCCGGTTCGGCCAGCGCCAGTGGAGCCCGCGAGTGTCCCTAAAGGCTCCACGAGACGAGCCTCCGAGTACGAGGCAGCGCAGTGGGAAGACGAGGAGAGGCACGATGCCTTCTGTCAATCGATGGAGAGGCGTCTCAAAGCACTTCAGCCGCTTGGCTGGACAAGCCCCGTCAGACAAGATGCACCAGGAGTTGCGGTGGCAGTCATCGGGTCTATCATCGGGTCTACATCCGACCTATCACTCCCGCTGACAGAGCCGGTTCGTCTTGAGGGTGAGACTATTCCGCTGGCCTGGTTGGAACTCACAATCAATAAGCGAACGACCCGTGTATCCGTCGAGGTGGCCATCTGGGCCTACTACAAGGTAGTACGCCCTTACCTCGACTCCAGCCGCGAGCTCCTGTCGGCGATCGCCAAACCAGGAAAGTGCGATCTCCGCTCGGGTCGCCCTGTTCTCTGGGAGGCGAGGGGAGGCTGGGGCGATGAAGTCGACTGGCCGAGCCGAATCGCAGAGCTCGGTGAGAGGACGCGTGCGTGGCTCCAAGCGCTTGAAGACCTCCCGCGCGTGCTGCTCTCCGAGCATATGGAGTCTCCGATCACGACCCCGCGGCGATCGACGCATTGACCCGGCCAGCCGGCCAGGCCGGCCGGCGGCCGGCGGTCAGGGAGTCCCGGCGGTCGGGACCGGGAGTCCCGCGCGTCGGACCGGGTTCAGGGGGGAGGGTCCGTTCGAGGGAGTCCCGCGTGGCGGACGGGCTTCGAAAGGGAGTCCCGCGCGTCGGACGAGGTTCGGGGGGCCCGGGCGGGAGTCCCGGGCGGCGTCCCCGGCGCTGGACTATTGCGCGCTGCTCGCTGTCGAGAGGTCTGATCGGTTTGAGCCGGCGGCGTGCTGGTGGTTGAGCGTCCTGTTATCGGAGTGCGGGTCGTTGACGCTCGATGACGTGCAGTTGGCAGCGGCGTGTCTGGGGAGCCTGCCCGGTGGCGACGCCGAATGCGATTCGAGAGACGCTTCGCCTCCTGGTGAAGGGGAAGCACAGGCTGCGAGGGCAGTGAGCAGGTCGTCCTGGGTCAGCCGACACGCGGTCGAAGTTGGCCGCGCCGAGTTGTTTTGGCTACAACGATGGGGTGCTGCCACTCGCGGCAGGTCTGACGCTCTTCTTTGTCTTGCCTCACCCGTGGAACTGGGTCGGACTCGCCGCTGGCTTGCTCTGGGAGATCGCGGGCAACGTCTACGGCCTGCGGTGGTCGCAGCGGGCCGCGCCGCTCGTGGGAACCAGCACCTTAGTTGGCGTGGGCGCCACTGTCGTAGTCGCCTGCGCCCCCCAGGGTCGGGTCAAGATCGGTGGAGAGACCTGGCAGGCGCGCTCTAGGATCGTTGTCGAGCCGGGCCAGCATGTGCGCGTTCGCTCGGTCGAAGGGCTCACGCTGCACGTCGAACCGAGAAAGCCTGCAGGAGTGACGCCGCTTGCGGCCGATGAACCATCCGCGTCGATGCGTTCTGCCGGCTCGCAAGGCAACTGGCTTTGGCTGCTTTGAAGCGCGGCTTACTCTTCGAAGCGGCGGAGTACGAGGGTTGAGTTGTGTCCGCCGAAGCCGAACGAGTTGGAGACGGCGACTCGTACGTCAGCCTGTCGTGGCTGGTTGGGGATGTAGTCGAGGTCGCAGTCGGGGTCGTTTTGCTGCTGGTTGATCGTTGGGGGCAGCGACCTGGTGCGGATCGCCAGCGCGCAGAAGATCGCTTCCACAGCACCGGAGGCGCCGAGGCAATGACCGGTGGCGCCCTTGGTCGAGGAGATGGGGATCCTCCGGGCCAAGTCGGTTCCAAGTGCGGTCTTGATCACGTGCGTCTCGCTCGCATCGCCGAGCGGGGTCGAGGTCCCGTGCGCATTGATGTAGTCGATCTCGTCGGGTGCGACGCCGGCGTCTTGGAGCGCCATTCGCATCGCACGGGCTGGGTTCTCGCCCGTCGGGTCAGGCTCGGTGATGTGCTGGGCGTCCGAAGACACACCGTACCCAGCCACCTCGGCGTAGACGCTGGCGCCACGACGCTTCGCGTGCTCCAACTCCTCGAGCACGAGCACGGCACCCGCCTCACCGATCACGAAGCCGTCGCGGTCGGCGTCGAACGGCCGACTCGCCTGCTGCGGCGCATCGTTTCGCCGTGACAGCGCGCGCATGGCCGCGAACCCCGCCACCCCCAAGGGAGTGATCGGTGCCTCGCCGCCGCCAGCCAACATCACATCCGCGCGGCCGAGACGGATCGCGTCCAAGCCCTCACCGATGGCCATGTTGCCCGCCGCGCAGGCGGTGCACTGTGAGCCAAGCGGCCCCCGCGCCCCCAACTGCATCGACACCGAAGCCGCGCCCATGTTCGGCATCAGCGCCGGGATCGAGAACGGGTTGACCCGCTCCCACCCACGCTCAGCAAGCGTGTCGCAGATCCCCCCGAAGGAATCCAAGCCACCCATGCCCGTCCCCACAGACACGCCGACCCGGTCAGGCTCCTCGGCGACCTCCAAATCGGAATCAGCCACAGCCTGGACGGCAGCGGCCACAACCAACTGCCCGAAACGATCCATCCGCCTTGCCCGCCGTCGCTCCATCCACTCGCCCGGCTCGAACCCCTTAACCTCACACGCGAACCTGACCGTGTGACCAGACGTGTCGAACGCAGTAATCGGCGCCGCCGCCGACTTCCCCTCCAACAACGCCTCCCAACTCGAACGAACATCGTTCCCCAACGGCGTCACCGCACCGACACCCGTAACCACCACCCTCCGCCCCGCGCTGACTCCCATCAGCCCCCCACGACTCAACACACCGGTAAGGCGAGAAGCAACCCGCCACAAGAAGCACAAGCCTACTCAGACTAGGCCCGCAAGTTCATAAAGTCAGCGACCCAGAAGCGGCCGATACGCTGATGCCGATGGGCGTCCCGCAGGGCAGTTGCGCCGGGACAGGGAGTGCGCCGGTCGCGACGAGCATCAGCCTTGACAGCGCCGGCCGGGAGACAGGCGCCTGCCACGCGTGCGGTGGCCGTTTCCGTCTCGGCGCTGACGGCCGACTGCCCAACCACGCTCCAGCGCCAAACCACCAACGCTAGTCAGGTAACGCGCGCATCTTCGCCCGCCCGACGGTGCTCGATTCACCCAACCCCCCGCAGGTACGACTCGGTTGTGCTGACGTTCGTGTGCCCGAGCAGGGCGAGTGGAGAGCCCTGGAAGCGTGTCTCCCCTGTCCACGGCCGACCGGTCGAAAAGGTCGAGGCCAAGACCGAGAGGTCGAAAAAGTTGTCGCTTGATCGGCTCCGAACGCTCCGCGCCAGACTTCTGGCCGAGCAGCCGGAACTTGCTCGGCTCACGCTCGTGGAGTAGCCCTTCTCCTCCGAGACAGGGTGGTGGGCGATGGGACTCACGAAGTTCAGGAGTAGCGCGCCGGGGCGGAGACAAGGTGCCTGCTACCTTGGCTGGAGAGATCGTGTGAATCGTTCCTTCCGTACTGCTCTATTCCCTCTTATCGTCATCGTGCTGCTCGTGTATCTGGCGAGCCAGACGCTGATCCCGCACAAGTCGACGACCGCGAAGAAGACGTATTCCGATGTGATCGCGCAGGTCGAGGCCGGTCAGGTGCAGTCGGCGGTTTTTGATCCGGGGAAGCGTTCGATCAGTGTCGTGCTCAAGGACGGCACCAAGGAGTCCGTTAACTATCCGAGCGATCAGTCGGCGCTCCAGTTTCAGAACAAGCTCCAGGCCCACAACGTTGCCTTCGATTCGAAGGGTGTCGGCGGCTCGTCGTGGTGGGGGCTCCTTGTCTCGCTGCTGCCGTTCGTGCTGCTGATCGGGTTCTGGATCTTCCTGATGAACCGAATGCAGGGTGGCGGCTCGAAGGTGATGAGCTTCGGCAAGAGCCGCGCCAAGCGGATGGCGCCCGATTCCCCGAAGATCGGTTTCAAGGATGTGGCTGGGGTGGACGAGGCGGTGGAGGAGTTGCAGGAGATCAAGGAGTTCCTCGAGAACCCGAAGAAGTTCCTGGCGTTGGGCGCGCGGATCCCGAAGGGCGTGCTGCTGTATGGCCCGCCTGGCACTGGTAAGACGCTGCTGGCGCGCGCGGTCGCCGGCGAGGCGGGGGTGCCGTTCTTCTCGATCTCGGGCTCCGACTTCGTCGAGATGTTCGTGGGTGTCGGCGCCTCGCGTGTGCGTGATTTGTTCGAGCAGGCCAAGCAGGCGGCGCCGTGCATTGTGTTCGTCGATGAGATCGACGCTGTCGGTCGGCATCGTGGTGCGGGGTTGGGTGGTGGTAATGACGAGCGTGAGCAGACGCTGAACCAGCTGCTCGTGGAGATGGACGGGTTCGAGCTCAAAGACAACGTGATCCTGATCGCGGCGACGAACCGCCCCGACATCTTGGATCCGGCGCTGCTGCGCCCGGGCCGGTTCGATCGGCAGATCGTGGTTGACCGGCCCGATCGCGTTGGCCGTCGCAAGATCCTCGAGGTGCACACGAAGGGTAAGCCGTTGGCGCGGGAGATCGAGCTGGACACGCTCGCTGCCGGCACGCCGGGGTTCACGGGCGCAGATCTGGCCAACCTGGTGAACGAGGCTGCGCTGCTGGCGGCGCGCCGTGGCAAGAAGTTGATCGATCAGGAGGAGTTGGAGGAGGGGATCATGCGTGTGATCGCCGGTCCGGAGAAGAAGACCAGGTTGTTGTCGGAGGCCGAGCGCAAGATCACCGCCTACCACGAGATGGGCCATGCTCTTGTCGGCCATTACCTCGAGCACACCGACGAGATCCACAAGGTCTCGATCATCAGCCGCGGCCAGGCGCTCGGCTACACGATCTCGCTTCCTCGCGAGGACCGGTATCTGACGACGAAGGCGACCCTGATGTCGCAGATGGCGATGATGCTGGGCGGTCGGGCGGCGGAGGAGCTCGTCTTCTCCGAGGTGACGACCGGCGCTGCCAATGACATCGAGAAGGTGACCTCGACCTCGAAGCAGATGATCATGCGCTACGGGATGAGCGAGAAGCTCGGCCCGCGCCTGCTTGGCCGCAATCACGACATGCCGTTCCTCGGCCGCGAGATGTCCGCCCAGCCGGACTACTCGGAGGAGATGGCGCGCGAGATCGACGACGAGGTTCGGCGCGTGATCGAGGAGGCGCACGAGACGGCGCTCCAGGTGCTGCGCGAGCACACGAAGGAGCTGCACCAGCTCTCGGGCATCCTCATCGAGCGCGAAACGATCGACAAGGACCAGTTCGAGCGGCTGCTCGCCGGCGAGGCCGAGGAGAACGTCTTCGCCGAGGAAACACCCCCGCCCGTCTCCGAGAAACCCGCCGAGCGCAAGAAGCGCCAGCTACCCCAGCCGAAGCCGTTCCCGCTCCCGGGCGTCACAATGCAGCCCCCGCCGCCTGAGCCCTCACAGCCCTAGCCCTCCTCCATCGTCGGCGTGATCCGCCCGCGTGAAGCGAGTCCTCCGCGGCCAAACCGTTGCGCAGAAACTGTTGTGCGCGCAGGTTGAGGCGAAGGACTGGAAGCAGAACCCCTCCACCCCGCCGAGCGCGAGGCGTTCGAGCCCTATTTCGGCAGCCGACGGGTAGCCCTCCCCCCTGAAGCCCGTCCGCCACGCGGGACTCCCTCGAACCCGGCACACGGCGAGCCCCAGCTTCCTCGACTGGGGCTGGGGAGTCCCGCGCTCCGGACCGGGCTCAGGGGGGAGGGCCATTGCCCTTCGTCCGCTCCGCTGGGGAGTCCCGCGCGACGGACGAGGCCCGCTGGGGAGTCCCGCGCGACGGACGAGCTTCAGGGGGGAGGGCTACCCGGCCTGGCCCTCGGAAAACCCGACAAACTCGACGTAACACCAACGCCCCGCCTGCCGCTCGTCAGCCCGCTGGGCTCGGTCAGGGAGTCCCGTGCGCCAGACTAACTGTGGGAGTCCCACCGCCGGATCCCGACCCGGAGGGGAGGGCTACTCGACCAGCCGAAGCTCGGGGTATCTATCGAGCAGTCACCCGGTAGATCAGCCCTAGGCGAGCTGGGCCAGGAATGACCCCTGAGCGCCGATCTCTCAACCGTTAGGACCGACATTGGCCCCTACCGGAGGCCTGCGCATCGGCCAAACCGGCGGGCCGCCTTCTGGCAGTTCAAACACACCCGTGTGCAGGAAGCCGAGCCGCTCGTACAGTGCCGCGCTACGCTCGCTGCTGGCCTCGATATACGTCGGTAGCCCCGCCGAGTCGGCTCTTTCGAGCGTCGGCTGCATGAGCATCGATCCGACGCCCTGTCCCTGCAGAGCAGTGCGCACCCCGACCGTTCGGACGTAGAAGTGAGGCTCATGTAGGTGTCGCTTCTCCATCGCGCGCTGCACCTTTATCGCGCGCGGCAATCGCGTCCTGAACGCCCACATCCACTTGAGTGTCTCCTTCCCCGTCGCCGACTTCGGCATCTCCCAGGCGCCGGGCGGCAGTTCGGCCACCGCGCCGTCGTACTGGGAAGTCGTCCACACGGTCCCCCCATTCGCCAGCACGTACAGCTCCATCTCAACCGCGAACATCGTGCGAAGCCGTGCCTTCTGCCGGAGACGGCTCGGCAGAAGGAACGTGAACACGGGGTCGTTGACAAACGCGTCCGCCAGCGCTGCCGCCACCTTCGGCACCTCATCTGCAGCCGCTTTCCGGACTTCGATCGGGCTCAACGCGGCGATCATATGCTCACTTTGAAGACCGATCGGGCAGCCGCTGCACGACCGTCTCAAAGACCTCGGCACGATGATCGACAGCGCGAACGGCGGATCCGTTCGATCGTCTCCACCGACGACTGGACGCAGGTCCCGCAAGACTGAGTCATGCGGGACCTCGCTTGGGCGAGCGTACTGTCGCTCGAGACACAGTCGGGGGTAAAGACAACTCTGTAGTTACGCGCGGAAACCTCGCCTGCGCCAGTGTTGCTCCTATGTCAAGGCGGGGTTCGCTTTCAGGGTCTGAAAGACGACGCGGATGAGGAGTCGCTTGAGGCAGCGGAGTGCTTCGCGGCGGCTCTTCCCCTCGCTTCGTTTGCGTTCGAGGTAGTCGCGGCGCCTGGGTGGTAGCGCGCCTGCGTGATCGCGATCCGGTAGAGCGCGGCGTTGAGCTGGCGGTTGCCGCCGCGGTCGAGCCGGTGACGCTGAGTGCGGCCTGAGCTCGCTTCGAATGGGGCGACGCCGCTGTGGCGGGCGAGCTGCGCGTCGCTTCGGAAGCGGTCGACGGGCCGATCTCGGCGAGCAGCTTGGCGGCGGTGACCGCGGCGCAGCCCGGCAGCTCGAGCAGCGCCGGCGCGATCGTCGGCCGTTCGCTGTTCGAGCTCCTGGTCGAGCTCGCCGATCGCGCGGTTCAGCGCCCGGCAGGTCGAGACGAGCTCGCGTGCGAGCCGCACCTGCAGCTCCTGCTCGCGGCGCGCGAGCCAGCGGCCGACCCGGTCGAGATGTGAGGCGCGGCCGAGCATCCGCAGCGGCACCTCAAAGGTCGGGTCGAGCTGGTGCAGATGCCAGCGCAGCCGCTGCTGCGTGCGGCGGCGCTGGTCGACGAGATCGTCGCGGTGATCGACCAGCAGCTTGATCTCCCGGTAGACGTGCTCGTCCGGCCGCGGCCGGCTCAGATCTGGCTCCCGCAGCGCGGCTCGGGCGATCGCGAGCGCATCGATCGGGTCCGACTTGCCGCGTCGTCCGGCCGGCGCGCCGCTCCGGCACGGTCAGCTTCGGCGGCACCCGCACCAGCGTCCTCACCGGCGCGCGAGCAGTTGCCGTTCGAGCCAGCCGGTGAGCTGCCGGCAGTCCTCGACCGCCCACAGCCGCTCCGCGGCCGAGCGCCGACGCCCAGCCGAGCAGCTCGTCGCTGCCCACCGAGATCACCCTCTCGTCGAGCGGTCGGCCGGCCTCGTCGACGGCCACCGCGGTCACCGACCGCTTGTGTACGTCCAGTCCGATCACGATCATCTGCATCGCCTCCAAGCCGTTGGGGGCGACCGGCGAGCGGACAGACCTCAATCGAGGCCAAGAGGCCACGCTCCTATCAGGTCACGCTCGACGGTCTCGGTCGGCGGCGGCGACACAACGCTGGACGGTCAGCCCCACGGGGCGACATTCGGAATCGAGTCAGCCGCCGCCGACCGAGTCTGCGCCAGCAATCGGACGCCGCCACAGCGACGAGGATGACATTGAGTTCAGGAATGTCCCTTGGCTGATCCGCCTCGATCGGGCCCAGTTACGCCTTCGCGGTTTCGGCAGGCTAGTGCTGCCGCAGGGAGGACGTATGTATCTTGACGGTTACGTAACCGTCGTGATACGTTCACCGACATGGAGGCTGTTCTGCGGGCACTGGCAGACGAGGGTCGGCGGACGCTGCTGGAGTCTCTGACCGACGGGCCTGCAACTGCGGGTGAGTTGGCGGCGCTGCTTCCGATCGCTCGCCCAGGTGTATCGCGGCATCTGCGAGTGCTGCGAGAAGCGGGGCTGGTCGAGGTTCGCCAGGAGGCACAGCGGCGGATCTACGCCCTTCGCCCTGAACCGCTTGCGGAAGTCGATGAATGGCTCGACCGGTATCGGCGCTTGTGGGAGCAGCGGCTCGATGCCCTGCACACCGAGGTGGCCCGTGGAAAACGCGAATAAAGGAGCGCCAGATGACAAGCGACGCAAGTCCGGGTACCCGCATCCTGGGCAGCCTGCGATCGGCAGAGGGCGTGGGCGTCGTGCGGATCGAAGATCGGTACGACACCGATATCGACGACCTGTGGTCGGCAATCACCGATCCCGATCGGCTCGCCCGCTGGTTCGGCGACGTGGATGGCGAGCTTTCTCAGGGGGGCGAGTTCCGTGTGCACATCCCCGACGCGGGAGAGCGCACAGGTCAGGTGGAGGCCTGCGAGCCCCCACAGCGGCTAGTGGTGACGACCAGGGAAACCGACGAGTCCTACCGTAGAGGGCACGGTGTGCCGCCGTTCGACGCGGTCTGGGAAATCAAGCTGACCGCCGACGGCGACCAGACCATCCTGGTCATCGAGGTCACGGGCATACCCCTGGAAAAGATCGCCTTCTACGGGGCCGGGTGGCAGATCCACGCCGAGAACCTCGCCACCTACATCGCCGGACGAGAGCCCAGCGACATCGAGGCCCGATGGGACGAACTCGTACCCCCCTATCAGGAACTCGCGGCCACCATCAGCTAGTCCGGACCACTCGGCTGTACGAGTGGCGCGGGGAGTCCCGCGGCTCGGGCGGCGAAGCGGGAGTCCCGCTCGCCTGAACGGATCCCCGGGGGGCCCGCGCGCCGGGCGGATCCCCGGGGGGCCCGCGTGCGGCGTTGGGACCCGCGCGGCCGACGCATCGCAGAGGGGTGGGTGGCCGAGGAACGTTTCCCGCTCAACCCAAACGCGCGAGGGAGCCCGTACGCTCCACAAGATTCCATCGCGCACGCGTGACGCGCGCGAGGAACTCAGGTCCGCTCGGCGAGCAGGCGACGACCTAAACGGTTAGCCCCTCAGCGGAGAGCTGGGCCATTTGAGCCATTGTTCCTCTAGCTTCATGACCAGATGACCACACCGATGGCGCTTGCCACCGTCAGTAGAGCTCCGACTTCAGCCGCAATGGCGGTGAATACCAGCCTGGCTTTCTCTTGATTCCTTTTCTTCGCGACTCGCAGAACCTTCAGCCTCGTGAGCGAAATATTCCGTTCAGCGACTGATTGAGTATCCAACGCACGCTCCTTTACGGCATGTATTAGAGGTTCAACCTTCACGCCCTCATACTGTCGAGGAGCATTAGCCGCAAGCCCTGCACCGATTGCTACCAAGAAACAAACCAAAGCAATTAGAAGAAGAATCTTTGAGGTGGTAGGGAGTATAAACGTCTGCTTCTCTTTGGTAGACAATGCTGCTAGTCCAAAAAGCAACGTAACGAGGACTCCCGACGTAGTAATTACGGACAGACCGCGTTGCTCAAGTGAGGCTTTGAGCCTTTCCTGACTCTCGAGCTGCTCGGCTATGTAGTCGCTGTAAAGCGTCCCACCTGAGACGGCGGACTGAGGCATTGAAGCCCTTGGCCTCTAACCCACGGGCTCAGTCGGAAAGCCGTCGTCTTGAGCGCTATCTCCTCCATCAGAATCGCCGTGATTTGCACCCTCGGGAGATTCCAGTTTGTGGATTTCCTCGCGCAACTCCTTAACTTCCTCGCGAAGGTCTGCGACCTCCTCGCGCGCCTCCTCGAGGGACTCTTGAACATCCACACCAGTGACGATGATGTCGTGTGTCCGAACGTGGACGGATTCCATGGCTTCCTCAGCCCCCGCAGCATCGTCAGGTATGGCTCTCGCTTCGCTCTCGGTCTCGAAGCCATTGCCTTCTTCCTCGACCATCGTTCCTCCCCGGGTGAGCCTGAATTTCCGACTGCGCGTCGGATTACATCGTACTCCAGCACCATCAGTCGCTCAAGGGTCGGTCCAACAGAGCACGGAATTGAACGGAATTGAAGGGAGTGGTCACGCGGAATGAATGAAGGCACAGGCAACGACGGGGCAACACGCCCCACCGAGACCAGTCGAAGCCCCGCGGTCCGCACTGGCCGGGAAGCCGGATGAATTCAGCTACGCCGAGACCGGCCGAAATCGCCGAGGGCTACTCGTAATGAAGGGGTCCGCGGTTCGAATCCGCGCGTCGGCTTCCCCCCCGCGGGGGAGTCCCGCGCGACTCGAGCCCCCGGGCGGGAGCCCCCTGAACCCGGTCCGGTGCGCGGGACTCCGTTCGGCCCGCTGAGAGCTCTGGCGGCAACGGCCCGGGACGGGTTACATCGAGTCTGTCGGGTTTTCGAGCCCGGCCGGGTAGTCCTCCCCCCTGAACTCCGCCCGAACGGCGGGACTCTCGACCATTAGGGGCGCGTCCAAAAAGCATCGCTTTGCGGTCCGGCGGGGGTCCTAAGCTCGGCTCAGTCGAGTCGAGCGAGGGGGTGTCGGCGTGGCGATGGGTGCCGTGAAGGGCCAGGAGGCGACGCTGCAGGTGGCGATGGTGTGTCTGGACGAGTTGGTGCCGGAGGACTGCCGGTATCGCAAGCTTGATCGGCTGATCGATTGGTCGTTTGTGCGTGAGGCGGCCAGCCCGTACTACGCCGATGAGGTCGGGCGGCCCTCGATCGACCCGGTCGTGCTGGTCAAGCTGTTGGTCGCTGCGGCGCTGGAGGGGATCGGTTCGGCGCGCGAGCTGTGCCGGGTCGCGAGCCTGCGCCTCGATCTGCGCCGTTTCCTCGGCTACGGCTTCTACGAGCGCCTGCCCGTCCACCAGACGCTCTCGCACGCGCAGACGCGCCGCTTCGTCGACGGGGCGTTGTTCGAGCGCCTGTTTGTGCGCTCGCTCGATCTGTGCAAGCAGCACGGTCTGGTCGAGGGCTCGCATCTGTCGGTCGACGGCTTCCACGCCGAGGCGAACGCGGCGCTCGCCAGTCTGCGGGCGAGCCTCGCCCTCGTCGCTGTCGATGAGCCGGGCAAGGAGGAGCCGGCCGAGGCAGAGCCGCCGCCGCCGCTCTCGGGGCCGCCCCAGCTGGCGCTCGCCGAGCCGCGCTCGGGCCGGACGCCGAAGCGTAGGAGCTCGAACCAGACGTCGGTGTCGCGCACCGATCCGGACGCGAAGCTGCGCGGCAAACCGGGCCAGCGTCCGCATCTCGTCTACCGCGGCCAGGTGGCGGTCGACCCGAAGGCGCGCTGCGTCGTCGCGTGTGTCGGTGAGCAGGCGGACGGCTACGAGGGCGACGGGCTCGACCCGATCCTCGACCGCGCCCGTTTCGCCTGCCCCGAGCTCGCTTCGGTCGGCGCCGACTCCGGCTTCGCTGCCGAGCGGGTCTGGCGGGGTGTGGAGCGGCGTGGCCTGGTCGCCTACATCCCGCCGCAGCCAACGATGCTGCCCGAGAACGGCGAGCCGACCAGCGACGCCCAGCACCAGGCGATGGCAGCCCGCGCGCGCTGCAAGAGCGAGCAAGGCGTCCGGGCGCACAAGCGGCGGATGGCCGACGCCGAAGGTGTGATCGGCGAGCTGAAAAACCACCATGCGCTCGACCGTGTCCGCTCGCGCGGAACGCCGCTCTTCCACGTCCAGCTCCTATTGGGCTGTACCGCTCTCAACTGCAAGCGCCTCGCCGACCACGTCCCCGAAGCGGCCAGCGGCGTCGCCAGCGCACCAACAACCACCGCCCGCGACCTCCAGCCCGCGATGACGGCAGGCGGCCGCGCCAATCACCCGCTGGACGGCCACACCACCGACGCGGCCAACAGCGCCTCCACCACTCCACCGACCAACTGGAACCACACCGTCTGCCTCAACTGACTCCAGAGCGGCCGCCGGAAGCCGTTCTTGGACGCGCCCTTAGCCCTCCCCCCTGAACTCCGTTCAACGCGCGGGACTCCGGCCCAACCCCGGGCAGGCCCGGTAGCCCTCCCCCCTGAAGCCGGTCCGACACGCGGGACTCCCGTCCCAGCCGGGCCGGGTAGCCCTCCCCCCTGAGCCTCGTTAGACGTCCGGGACTCCCCGACGCCCGACGGTGAGCGTTAGCTCGTCGAGGCCGACGATGGTGACTGCCTCGCCCACGTCGGCGCCCTCGGAACAACGTGCTGCCCATGTTTCTCCCCCCAGGCGCACCTGACCGTCAGGGCGACAGGCCGTAACAACCGTCGCCTCTCGACCAATCAACGTCTCCGCTCCAACCGCCTTCCGCACACCGCGCACCTTCCTCCGCCAGAACAGAAGCTCGCAGACGAAGACCACCAACCCGACCGCAAAGCCGACTAGATTCCACGGTGACGGAGCCAGGAGCAGCACGACAATGGCAACGATTAGAAACACGCCCGGACCCTAAACAAGGACCAAGAGACGGCCGAACAGCCCTCTCCGCCGGCGAGCGGCCACCGCCGATTGCTCCTCTACCCCGGCCCCTCACGCGTACGCGGGTGTGCGGGGGAAGCAGTGTGTGTGCGCCTGACGACACCCTCGTCTCCTCCGCAGCGAACTGTGAACTCGTTTACCCTCCCCACCGGCCTCCCTCGCGCGCGTAGGCGGCGTGCGTGCGCACGGGAACGCCGAGTGTGCTTCGTTCTTGGTCCCCCTGCTCCCGCTCCCTGAATAGACTCGCGGTCAGGACGGATTGCAGCGTTCGTGGGGCGTACATGCGTCCAGCGGGCCGATCTGCCCCGCTCCCCGGTCCGGCGTTGACAGGTAGCTGACTTGGAGTCGCCGGGCGATCCCGGAGGCGCGTAGCGCCGGAGGGATCGTCCGGCGGCCGGCTCAGCATGGGCCGCTCGACCGACAAGGAGATGAGGTTGAGCGAGCAACGCAAGTACCGGAGCTGGACGGCGCAGCAGAAGCTCGAGATCGTGCTGGCCGGGCTGCGCGGCGACCGTCCGGTGAAGGAGGTCTGCCGCGAGCACGCGATCTCGGAGACGCTCTACTACGGCGTGGCGGGAGAAGCTGCTCGAGGGCGGCCGCGAAGCGCTCGCCGGCAAGGAAGAGCGCCAGGGCGAGCGGGAGCTGCGGCGCAAGGTCGCCGAGCTGGAGCGGGCGCTCGGGCGCAAGACCTACGAGCTGGAGATCGCGGGAAAACTCTTGCGGGAGTGGGAGTGAGACAGCGCGTCGCCCGCTCTCGTGAGCTGGTCGCCGAGGGCCACTCGCCCTCGGTGGTGGCGCGTGTCTGCCCGGATCAGCCGTCAGGCGCTCTACCGGACGCCGACACCGCGGCGGCCGCCGCAGCGGCGGCCGCCGGCCGATCCGGTCGAGCAGGCGATCGTCGAGGAGGCGCTCGCCAACCAGACCGACGGCTACCGAATGGTCTGCGCCTTCGTGCGCCGCAGGCTCGGGATCGGCGGTCAACCGCAAGCGCGTGCTGCGGGTGATGCGCGAGCGGAAGCTGATCCAGCGACGGCGGCCGCTCGAGCGCCGCAAGCGGCCCGGCTTCTTCCGGGTCGAGCGGCCGCGGCAGCTGTGGCAGCTCGACATGTCGAGCGTCTGGGTGGCCGAGCACGGCTGGACGTACCTGATGGCGATCATCGACTGCTGCACCCGCGAGATCGTCGCCTGGCAGCTCGAGCTGCGCTGCCGCGCCGACGAAGCGATCGCCGTCGATCGAACGGGCCGCGGCCGAACACGGGATCCAACCCGGCGAGCTGGTGCTCGGCGAGTGACAACGGCTCGGCCTTCACCGCCCGCCGCTTCAAGGCGAAGCTCGGCCGAGCTCGGGATCCGCCATCGCCGCGGCGGCTACCGCGACCCGGAGATCGCAGGCCTTCATCGAGAGCTGGTTCGGGAAACTGAAAGAACGGGAGGTGTGGCTGAACGAGTACGAGACCCTCGACGACGCCCGACGCGGCATCGGCGGCTACGTCGACCGCTACCACCACCGGCCGCACTCGAGCCTGAACTACCGCACGCCGCTCGAGGTACGACAGACCTGGGAGGATCTGCAAGGACTACAGAAAACCGCGGCCTAACCTGTCAACACCGGCGGGGAGCAGGTCAGATCCGGGAGCGATTCGATGACAAAGACGGAGGGGGAGCGGCGGAGCGCGATCGTGTTCGGAGCGCGCAATCTGGGTCGTGCGGTCATCGAGACACTGGTGAGCGACGGTTGGGCGGTGGCAGGGGTCGCCCGCTCGCAGAGCACGCTGGATGGCGTTCGCGAGGCTGGGGCTCTTGCGCTCGAGGGTGACGTCACCGACCCGGCGAGCGTCCACGCCATGCTGGAACAGGTGGCCGCAGCACACGGCGGCGTCGATCTGGCGCTGAACGCGGCGTCGGCCTACGGCGGCGATCGCCGTGGACCCTTCGGAGGCGGGCCGATCGTCGACGCCGACTTCGACGGCTTCGAGGGCTGGGCTGCAGCCCCAGCCCGTGCCGCGTTCTCGTTCCTGTCAGCAGCCGGACGCTTCGCCGTCGCCCAAGGGCGAGCGGCGACGCTGATCCAGGTCACGGGCGGGTCGGCACGCCGTGCCATGCCCGGCCGCGGCCTGTGGGCGGCCGGATCATTCGGCGTCCGCGCGATCACCAACGCTGCCGCGCTCGAACTCCGCCCCCAAGGAATCCACGTGGCGCTCCTGATCATCGACGCAGGCGTCGAACCCCTCACCGGCCCAACCCGTCCAGACACACCACGCGAGGCACTCGCCGACCCGTACCGAATCGCCGAGGCAGTGCTCTTTCTCGCCAACCAAGACGCCCGCGCAGCAACACACGAACTCCAACTCACCCCACTCGCCGAGAACTGGACCCCCTAAACGCCCTCGGACACCTCCCGGCCACTGCCAACTGACCGACGGCAGGCGCCCACAGGCAGGATCCCCGTAATTCGCTTGCGCGCCTAGGCGCGTTCGTGTGCGCAGAGAGCATGAATGTGCTTCGGTCTGCGCAAGCCGCGGTCGAGAAGGCCGGCCGCCACCCGTCGGGCCGGCCCCTGCGGGTCGACGTCGCCTTGGGCATGCTGGAGGCGATGGGTTGCCGGGGCGGGCGTCGTCGGGGAGGATCTCGGTCTCTGGTGAACCGGCCGACCACCCATATCAGCCGTGCCTATCCGGACCGGATTGACGTGCGGGGACGTGACCTCTGCGGCGACCTCATGGGCACCGTGAGCTTCACTGAATACTTCCACCTGCTGCTGACGGGTGACGAACCGACCGACGATCGACGCTTCTTCCTTGACCTGCTGCTTGTGGCCATCGCCGAGCACGGGCTGACCCCGACCAGCATCGTCGCGCGGACGACGCTGGCGGCGGACCCGGCGTCGCTGCAGGGCGCCGTGGCGGCCGGGATCCTCGGCTGTGGCCCCGTCGTCCTCGGCACGGTGGAGCCATGCGCCCGCTTGCTCGCCGACGCTCAGGCGCGGGTGGCGTCCGGCGACGAGCCCGCGGTTGTCGCCTTGGAGGTGGTTCGCACCGTCCGTGCGTCAGGCAGACGAATCCCAGGCTTCGGCCACCCGCTGCACTGGCCTGTCGATCCACGTGCCGAGCGCATTCTCGAGCTCGCAGACGAACGCGGTGTGAGCGGTCCGCACGTGTTACTGGCCCGCTGCCTTCGCGAGGCAGTAACCGAGGTCTGGGAGAAGCGGCTCACGATGAACGTGTCGTTGCCGATGGCGGCCGTCATGCTCGATCTGGGCTTCCCGCCTGCAGCGGTGAAGGCCATTCCCATCCTCGCCCGCACGGCCGGGCTGCTCGCTCATCTGGCCGAGGAGCAAGAGCAGCCGCTTGGCCTGCTCATGGCTGCCAGGGCGGAAGAGGGGATCGGGTACGACCCTGGGCCAATGTGATGCTGGAGCCTGAGGTCGAGGCCCGCCCCTGGAGAGAGCAGATCGAGCTCGACGACGCGAGCTATCGCGCCCAGCTTGAGTACCTCTTCGAGCGCTCCGTCTTCTACCGCCAGAAACTGACTGCAGCGGGGATGGCCACGGCCGCTGAAGGCGGCGGGCTCGCGGAACTGGGGCAGCTCCCCTTCACCGAGAAGGACGAGCTCCGGGCGGCGTGCACCCCTGAGCAGCCGCTGGGGACCCATCTCTGCGCAGAGCCGTCCGAGCTCGTGAGGGTTTACTCGACGAGCGGTACTACGGGCAGGCCCAGCTACGTCCCGCTCACCGCGAGCGATCTCGAGAACTGGGTGACCGCGTCGGCCCGCAGCTACGCCGCATCAGGTGTCAGGGCCGGCCAGCGCATCGTCTCGACGTACAACGCCGGTCCCTTCGTGGCCGGCGCGGCGCTGGCCGCGTTGGAGCGCATCGGCCTTGTCCACGTGCCCATCGGAACCGGCAACACCGAGCGGCTGTTGCAGGCGATTGAGCTCCTCTGCCCCGAAGCCGTGGTGCTGACGCCCTCCTACGCCGCCTATCTCCTCGAGCGTGCAGCCGACCGCGATGTCGACCTGCGCCGCTCGAGCGTACAGCGCGTGCTCGTCGCGGGTGAGCCGGGAGGCGGGGAACCCTCCTTCAGGGCGCAGCTCGAAACGGGCTGGGGGGCGAAGGTCACCGAGGCGATGGGGGTGGGCGACGTCGGCCCCTCGCTCTGGGGCGAGTGCGAGGAGCAAGACGGCATGCACCTCGGGGCGCGGGACTTCGTCCACGTCGAACTCGTCGACGCGGGGACGGGAGCCGCCCGGGGGCTCCGCGACGGCGCTGCCGGTGAACTCGTCCTGACGCACCTCCGACATCGGGCTGCTCCACTCCTGCGCTTCCGCACGCGTGACCACGTCCGGGTGCGCACAAACCCGTGTGCCTGCGGACGCACCAGTCCCCGGCTCCGCTGCATCGGGCGGACCGACGACATGCTCATCGTGCGCGGAGTCAACGTCTTTCCTTCCGCCGTTCGCGAGACCGTCAGCGCGTTCGTCCCCCAGGTCAGCGGCCACGTGCTTGTCAAGCCGCAGGCGCTAGGCGTGACGCAGGAGCCGCCGCTCCCGGTCGCCGTCGAGCTCGCGCAGGGAGTGGCTGCCGACCCGGCGCTCGCGGAATCGATCCGTGACAGACTGCGAGACGTGCTCGTGGTGCAGACGCAGGTCGAGCTCGTGCCCTGGGGTGCTCTGCCTCGCAGCGAGTACAAATCCATGCTGATCGAGCGCTGACCGTTCGTGCGCAAGCTCCAAAGCAAAGGGCGTCCGCCACATCACCCTCGTCGGAGCGAGCCGGCAGACGTCGACCGACTTCAGGGAAGGCACGTCCGTAGAGCTCGGAGCGCCGAGCTCCGAAACATCCACTACCACTAGGTCAGGAGGGCCACATGGCTGCGATCACGCTGAGCATCCTCAAGCCGAGCGTCAACAACCTGAGCGTCCGGATCTTCGTTCGAGCCGCCGGCCTCGAGTGCGAGGAGCTGGACGTGTGGGGGAAGAAGAGCACCCCCGAATTCCTGCAGAAAGGCCCCGCCGACCTGACTCCGCTGCTCGAGGAGGAGGGGCTGCCGAGAGGCTCGCTCTGGGAGAGTTGCGCGATCATGCAGTACCTGTGCAACAAGCACGGGCTCGACCAGTTCTATCCGCGCGATCCCGCCGAGAGGGCGATGGTCGACAGCGCGATGTTCTATCTCGTCGGCACGCTCTACCCGCTCGTCGCCAGAGCGACCTACCCGGTGCTCGGCTTCCCTCAGTATGCGGGCGAGGTCGCGACCGCCGACGTCGACCACGAGCTCAAGGAGCAGGCCCGTGGAGACGCGGAAGCCGCGCTCGCGGGACCGCTCGACGTCTACCACGCCTTCTTCATGGGCAGCAACGACTTCATCGGCGGCTCCGGCCCCTCGATCGCCGACATCCGACTCGCAGCCACACTCGAGTTCCTGCGCGCCATCGACTACGACTTCCCGCAGTGGGCAGAGGAGTACATGCACGCGATGGAGAACGCGCTCGGAGAGGCCTACTCCGAGCCCGTCGCAGACGTGCGCGGCTACATCGAGTACGTGAGGTCTCAGTAAGAGCAGGCTCCTCGTTTCGCGAGTAGACGATCCTTATCGGGAGTCCCGTCCCCTCATCCGATCCCGGAGGGGTGGGCTCTCCGGCTTATCGGGAGTCCCGTCCCCTCATCCGATCCCGGAGGAGCTTATCGGGAGTCCCGTCCCCTTATCGGCCCGTCCGGGAGTCCCGTCGCCTGATTCGGTCTCGGAGGGGTGGGGCTCCTCGACGGACTGCAGGACGCGGAGCGCCCCGGCAAGAATCGAACGCTGCCGGCCGTTAGCGAGGAGGATTCGACGTCGTATCCGCTTCCCGCACGCGTGTGCGCGTCGACGGGAGTCGCAGACTCGCTGGAGTCCCGCGCCGGCGGGGTGGGGGCACCCGCGCGCGGCGAGGCAGTTCAACGGCGAGTGGGTGGCGCCGCCCAGACTCGCCGATTACCCAGCGACGAGGCGACTTCGTAGCTCGAGACGTTGGGCGGTCTGCGGAGTCAGCGGTTCCCGGCTGCTCCGCCGAGCCGCCCGGCGTCAGGCCTGCGACTAAACGCGACAACTGTGCGTGGAGAGGCACCGGAATCGTGTGCGCCGGCACGTGACCGGTGCAGTCGAGACTGAATCGACCGCGGCAGGTAACGCACTCGGCCGTCGAGATCCCGCCGCCTTCGCTCTGGACAGTGGAGCGCCGCGGCGGGCGACTGCCGCCACTGCACTCTCTTCCTCGTGATTGTCCCCTCGCTGCGTCTCGCATTTCGATGTACGTACGCTCGAACGCGCGAATCGGCTTTGGTCTGCCACGGAATACAGGATCGTCACCACGCCGATACCTGACCGACGACAGTGGCGCACTGGCAAGCCGCGGTGCGGCGATTCCGGCGTGAATCGACGCAACCGGAAGGAATTCACCGAGTCAGTTCGTGTCAGTTGTCGGTGCCTTTGACGCGGTCGTAACGTCTCTCAACCTCGCTCGCAGCGTCCCTTGGCACTGGGACGCCATCAAGGCACATGCTGTGCTTGGAGGGCGAGGTGCCTGCGGGCTCCTTGTCATGGCACGATGGCGCGAAGTGTCCGACTGGGAGGGTTCGCTCGACCGCTGGCAGCGCCGTCACGGCCCGGCCGGCTTCGTGTTCGCGGTGTTCCGGAAGTACTCGGAGGATCAGGTGGGTTACGTGGCCGCCGCGATCGCGTACTACGCGTTCTTCTCGATTTTTCCGCTGCTGCTCGTGTTCACGACCGTGCTCGGCTTCGTTCTCGATACACACGGTCATCTGTATCGGTCGCTGATCGACTCCGCGCTGGGTCAGTTTCCGGTCATCGGCCCGCAATTGCATACGCACTCGCTCTCGGGAAGCGCATTGGGCGTCGCCCTCGGCATCTGCCTCTCGCTCTGGGCGGGTATGCGCGTGTTCACGGCAGCCCAGACCGCCATGAACCGGCTCTGGGGAGTACCTTTCCCGCGGCGGCCCGGCTTTCTGCGAGCGCGGCTACGGGCGCTCGGGCTGCTCATCGTGCTCGGGGGCGGGGTGCTTGCAGCGACGGTTCTCGCCAGCCTCGCCACCTTTGGCGCTAGCTACGGCACAGCCTGGAAGATCGGCTCGATCGCGCTCTCGACGCTGCTCAATATCGGCCTGTTCTGGGTCGGGCTACGGCTACTGACGGCGCGGGACGTGTCCTGGCAGGCCCTCCGCGGGGGCGCGATCGCCGCCGGCATCGCCTACGAGGTCCTGCAAGCAGTGGGCGGCTTCTACGTTGGACACGTGCTCACGAGTGCAAGCAACACCTACGGCACCTTCGCGCTCGTGATCGGGCTCCTCTCCTGGATCTACCTGTCCGTACACACAACGCTGCTCGCCGCCGAGGGGAACGTTGTCGCGACCCGGCGCCTATGGCCAAGGAGCCTCTCGACAGCACCAGACCGGCCCCCAACCGAAGCCGACCGCCGAGCGCTGACGCAGCAACTCGAAGGCGAGGAGCGCCGGCGGGACGAGCAGATCGAGGTCGAGTTCGCCAACCCCGGAAGCCGCTCAAGCAGGCACGATCGCAGCTAGGCGATCTTGGTCGCCACGAGCGGGAGGGCGGTCGCGCCACCGGAGCCTGTCAAGTCGGATGAGACACTCGGCGGGTGAATTTTAGGGAGCATCCTCCTCGGTCGTGGGCTTGTTGATCGGCGGAGGTCGGGAGTCCCGGGCGTCGGGGCGACGGGAGTCCCTCGCCTTGGACGGAGTTCAGGGGGGAGGCCACCCGGCCTGCCCTCTCGGCCGCTGCCGCTGGGAGTCCCACGTGTCGGCTCCGGTCAGGGAGTCCCGCTCCGGTCAGGGTCGTCGCGGGAGTCCGCGCGTCGGGCGAAGTTCAGGGGGGAGGGCTTCGACCGCCGCCACGTTTCAGCCCACCGGGGGCGTCGATCCCGCCCTACTCCGTGGGCGAATCGGCGATGCGCACCGTATGCGCCGTCAGGGTCCCGCTGTTCCGGCTGTTCAGCGCAAGTGATTAAGGGAAGGGCTCGCTGGTACGAGCCCTTCCCTTTCGTCGTAGTCGGAATGCCGTTGCCAGATGCCTCCCTGTTTGATCCTCAGCATCCGTAGCACTGGTCGGGCTTATTGCCGGCGATCACCGTTCTCGTGAGCGTGACCGGGAAGGCTGTGAACAGTCCTCCACCTTGGGGCGTGATGCCAGGGCTCGCCGTGAGCTTGTTGGCGAGGACCGCGCTGTCGGTCAGCGTCAGG
Source organism: uncultured Actinomycetes bacterium (assembly GCA_963776375.1). Taxonomy (GTDB): domain Bacteria; phylum Actinomycetota; class Thermoleophilia; order Gaiellales; family Gaiellaceae; genus PALSA-612. Next base: position 227,695 of record CAVZMF010000001.1, read on the forward strand.
CTCGGAGGTGGGCCTCCGAGGGTGAAGTTGTTGATCCCGCCGCCTTGTGCGCTGCCACTCGCGCCCGTCGCGGTTGCGGTGTTGCCGATCACGAGTGTCTTCTCCAACGTGGTTTGCCCGAAATTCGCGACGCCGCCTCCTCCGACGATCGCGGCTCCGGTCGCGCTGTCGGCGATGACGCGGTTGTTCGCGATGAGGCTGTTGCGTACGGTCGCGTCGCCGCCGACCCCGAGTCCGCCCTGGGCAGCGATCGCGGTGCTGCCCGAGGAGCCCGGGAACGCTCGCGCTGACGTGATTTTGGTCGACGGTGCTGTCTGAGAGGAGGAGCGAGCCGTCGTCTTGGATCCCCCCGGAGAAGGCGAGGACGTCGCCGGCCATGTTGCTGGCGTTCACGCTGTTGCCATGCACGATCGTGCGCGTGATCGTCGCCGAGCCCCCGACGTAGATGCCGCCGACGGACGCCTCGGGGCCGGCGTCGCTGGGCAGCGCGCTCGAGAGATCGACGCTGTTGCCGCTGACGACGCTGTCCTCGACCGTGAGCGCACCCGCGCTGTCGATCCCGCCGGCCATCACGAACGAACCGTTCGGTGCGTTCACTGCCGCCTGGTTGCCCGAGACGACGCTGTGCAACAGCGTCAGCGTCCCCAGTCCCTCATTGAAGATGCCGCCTGCACCGGCACCGGAGGCGACCGACGAGACCATCGGTGTCGAGCCGGCCCGATTGTCGGTGATGCGCGTGTTCGTCACCGTCAACGTTCCGGCGTTGTCGATCGCTCCGCCAAACGCGAACGCGCACGGCATCGGCCCGCAGAAGTCCCCCGGCGGGGCTGTCGTCTGCGGCGTGACCCTGTTTCCGGTGATGACGCTGTCGGCGATCGTCACCGTCGCGCCGGTCGTGAACCCGGTCGCCCACGGGATTGACACACCTCCGCCAAAGCTGACGACCGTGTCCGGCACGGAGTTGTTGAGGCCGCCCGTGATCGTGACACCCCGAACCGATACGGCCCTGACCGGCCCGTCCTGGTGACCGATCGTTACCACCGGGCCGCCGCCCTGGATGATCGTCTTGTTTGATCCGGCGCCGATCAGGTTGACACTGACGTCGATCGTGACGCCGCCGGCGAAGGTGCCCGGCGCGACCGTAATCGTGTCGCCGTCGTGGGCGGCATTGACCGCGGCCTGGATCGTCGAGAAGCATCCTGGTCTGCTTCCGACACAGAGAGTCCCGGCGGCACGGGCGACCGGTGTGACCGCAGCCGCGGCTGCGACTGCGACGACGAGAGTGGCCGTGAGTGCGAGGGTTGACCGTTTCATCTCATGCTCCTTTCGGAAAGGCGAGTGTCTTGAGGATCTGGTTCGCCTTGGTGAGGAAGGCCGGGAACTGGTTCGCGGGCAGGGCGACGTCCGCGATGTAGACGACGACGGTCTTTCCTCTCACGTTCAGGGTGATGATGCGGAAGAGCCAGCCGTGCTCGAGCTCAATGGCGTCCGGGCCGCCGCCCACCGCGCCACCGGGCTTCGTGAAGGGGAGGAAGATGTGTCGTTCTCCGACGATCTGGCCGTCGAACTGGTAGCCGTAGAACCCGGCGAGCCTGGTGCGTGTCGTAGGTTGGTACGTGGCCTCGTTCCTCGGCAGCCCGGTTCGGAGGTGGTTCACCGCGGTGGCAGCCGAGGGCGTCTGTCCGTACGAGGTCGAGATCACGACGGAGCCGCGTGGGGGGCTTGTGCCTGATCCCTGTCCGAACGAGACCCAGCCGTAGAACGGGGGGTAGCCGATGAAGCGACCTTCCGCGACCTGGCAGCCCGAGCTGCCTGTCTTCCACTGCCCTCCCGACCAGCTCCCGTCGGGAGGGGTCAGGCGCAGCGCGATCGGGAATTTGCTGGCCTGATACGTAACGCGGGATTGCAGGGGAATCGACTTCCCCACAGGGCAGATCACGAAGCTCACGGGCAGATCCGGAGGCTTCGCGGTCGCAGCTTTCGCTGCGGCCACCGAAGCGATCCCGGACACAGCAAGCAGGGCAAGGATGGGGATGCGCAGACGTTCGAGGGGTTTCACCTTCGTCTCCTTTTCGAATCGGGACGGGCTGGGGCAGTGACCGCTACGCGTCGAGGGCGGCACAGATCGTCTGGACCACGGACGGGGCGCCTGCGAGCAGGTCGAGGAATCCCGACGGCCCTGCCTGGAAGTCGAGTGAGCCGTCGGGCGCGAAGATGTCTCTGCCCGCACCGATGACAAGGGGGGCGCCCTTCGCAGGCATCAACACGAACTCTCCGGTCCACGTCGCCGTGGCCGAGCCGAGGTGGCCGGGTATGGCCAGCACGTCGGTCTGGATCCACGTCTGCCTGTACTGGAGCGTGGTGCCGCTCACATCGTTCGAGAGCTGGCCCTCGAAGCGGTCGTGGCGGTAGCGTTTGACGAGGTTGCCGTCGGGGTCGTAGTCGCGCCTCGCGAGCTCCTGCTGGGTTGCGCTGTCGGCGATGCCGAATGTGCCCGGGCCGCTTCCGCATACGAGCCCGGTGTCGACCGGTCCGTAGGACGAGTCGATCGACCCCTGGCAGATCGTGCCGTTCCCGACCGCCTTGCACGTCTCGAACGAAGGCGGCGGCGGTTTCAGGGTCTGCGTAACCGGCTGACCGCCGAGGCCGGCGGGCGCGAGCGTGAGCGCCGCAAGCACGGCGGCAACGAGCGTGAAGCATCCGAGCGTTCTCATCGTTTGATCTCCTTGTGGTTGGATGGGTGCGTCGCAGATCGATCTCCGCTCCGCGCGAGCACGAGGCTGCCGGCCACGAGGAGCGCGGCCCCGACCCCGGCTGCGGCGCCGATGCCTGCGTCGCCCCAGCGGAAGCCGTCGTCGACCTTGACGACGATCGGCTCGGGGTTCGGGTGCGGCGCCGGTGCTCCAGCATGAGCCGCCGGGCATAGGGCAGCGAGAACGACCGCAGCGGCGATCGACCGGCGGCCGACTGCTGAGCGGATCGAGCACATGCCGGCAGCCTGAGCCGGGGCGGCAGGAGATTGTGGTGATTGGACCTAAACCGTGGTAAAACCGCTGCGTTCGGGCTTCTTTCGCGCAGTCCAGAGCCGCAACTGAGAAGAGGCGTCTTGGAGTTTCGGATTCTCGGCCCGCTCGAGGTCGAGGACGACGGTCGGACGATCCCCCTGGCCGGGGCAAAGCAGCGAGCGGTCCTCGCCCTGCTCGTGCTGGCTCGAGGCCGGCCCGTGTCGACCGAGCTCCTGATCGAGGAGATCTGGAACGGCGTACCGCCCGGGCGGGCCCTGAAGAGCGTGCAGGTCTATGTCTCGCAGCTGCGCAAGGCGCTCGGAGACGGCCGCCTGATCACCCGCGGGCGCGGGTACGAGCTGGCGCTCGCGCCGGGCGAGCTGGACGCGGACCGCTTCGAGGAGCTCGTCCGGGAGGCCTCGGGCAAGCCGCCTCCAGAGGCGGCGGCTCGCTTACGGGAGGCGCTGCGACTCTTTCGCGGCGAGCCGCTCGCCGATCTGAGCCTGGAGCCGTGGGCGCAGCCGGAGATCGCCCGGCTGAACGAGCGCCGACTGGAGGCGCTGGAGGCGCGCATCGACGCCGACCTCGCGCTCGGCCGCCACCGCGAGCTCGTGCCCGAGCTGGAGGCGCTGGTGGAAGCGCATCCGTTCCGCGAGCATCTGCTCGAGCAGCTCGTGCTCGCCCTGTACCGATCGGGGCGCCAGGCCGGCGCGCTCGACGCCTACCGGCGCGGCGCTGCTCGGCTACGCGGCGAACTCGGGCTCGAGCCGGGCCGCCCGCTGCAGGAGCTCGAGCAGGGCATCCTCCGGCAGGATCCGGCTCTTGACGCGCCGCGCCCGCCTGCGTCCCGTCGGCCGAACAGCCGGGGCTGGAAGCTCGTCCTCGCGGGCGCTGCTCTCGTACTCGCGGCCGCGGGCGCAGCGATCGGCGTCGTCCTGACGCGCGGCGGCGGCGCCTCGCTCGTCTCGCTACCACCCGGCGTCGCGATCGTCGACGCCTCGAGCGGCCGCCCCGTCTCCTCGATCCCGTGGGCCGAGCTGAAGTGGCCTGCCGAGGTAACCACGGGGGACGGGAGCTTCTGGGTCTTGACCCTGGACGGCTACTCGCTCGTGCGGATCGATCCGAAGAACGGGCGCGTCCTCGGCCGAGTCAGCTCGCCGTTCGGCGGCAATGCCCTCGGGTGGCTCGTCGATGGACGCAGCGTCTGGTTCAGCGGCCCCCGTCTCGCGCGCATGGACGTTTCCTCGGGTAACGAGGCGAATCGCTTCTCGTTGACCCGTGATCCGCGCGATGACCAGCTGGCCGGGCTGGCTCGCGGCGCGGGCTCGCTCTGGGTCGCGCGCCAGCACCCGGGCCAACTCCTACGGGTCGACCCAACGACCGGTGCCGTACTGCATCGCGTCGTCAACCTGCCGGACGCGTACATCGTCGCGTACGGCGACGGCGCGGCCTGGGTAGCCGCCTACGACACCGTCGTGCGAGTCGACGCGGCAACGAACACGATCACGCGCGTGCCGCTGCCGCCCCCGATCGCGGAGATCGCCGTCGGCGGGGGCTTCGCCTGGGCGTCGAACGAGGCGAAGGGGGTCGTCTACAAGATCGATCAGTCAGGGCAGATCGTCGCGGCTTACGAGACCGGTCTCGGAGCCAGGGAGATGTCGTACGCCGACGGGACGCTGTGGGTGGTCAACCAGGACATCGGCACGCTGACAGGTATCGACGCGGCCACGGGCGACCAGCGCACCTTCCGCTTCGGCCATCCGCTCGAATCGGTCGCGGCTCTGCACGGGAAGCTGCTCGTCGAGATCAATCAAGGGCGCACCTACGAAGACCGGATCAATGCGCTTACCGGCAGGGTGGTGCGGCTGATCGATCCCACCTACGAGTTCGACCATCCCGACCCGGCGATCTCGGGAAACGGCTACGTGCACTCCTTCATGTTCCAGGCCGAGCGCGCCACCTGTGCGCCGCTGCTCGCCTACCCGGATGCTCCGCCGCCCCGCGGCCAGCACCTTGCCCCGGAGGTTGCGTCGTCGATGCCGAAGCTGTCAACCGACAGGCACACGTACACGTTCACAGTGAGGAGCGGCTTCCGCTTCGCCCCGCCCTCGAACGCCCCGCTTGACGCACAGACCTTCCGCTACTCGATCGAGCGAGCGCTCGATCCGAGGCTTGGACCGCGAGCGCCCGGCATCAACTACCTGAGCGATCTCGTGGGCGCACCAGCCTTCCACGCCGGACAAGCAGCACACGTGGCAGGGATCCGTGTGCGCGGCAACCGCATCTCGTTCACGCTGACACGTCCCTCCCCGGACTTCCTCGAGCGACTCGCCCTCCCCTACTTCTGCCCCGTACCGCGGACGACGCCCATCCTCCAGAACGGCGTCGGCCTCTACACGGGCCCCGCTCCGCCGGGTGCCGGCCCCTACTTCTTCTGGGGCCTGGTCTTCAACGGCGAGTACGCAATCCTGAAACGCAACCCGAACTACGGAGGCTCACGCCCCCAGCGGCTCGACGCGATCGCCTTTCGCGAGGGGATCGACACCGAGAAAGCGATCGGATGGGTCGAGCACGGTCGCTACGACGCGATAGAGCAGTACGACCCTCTGCTCGCGCCGGGCGGCGCGGTAGCACGCCGCTTCGCCACCGCCAAGCCGCCGAGCGGGGTCGCCTATCGCGGCTTCCCCCAGCACCTCACCGCCTACCTGGCGCTCAACGCGGCCAGAACCCCATTTTCCGACGAGAGGCTCCGACGCGCAGTCGCGGCAGCACTCGACCGCACGACGCTGGCCACGATCGCCAACCTGACACCGACCGACCGACTGCTGCCGCCCGCCGTTCCCGGCGCGGGAGCGCCACTTGTACAGGAGCCGGATCTCACACGCGCCCGCCTGCTCGCAGGCACGACGCACGTCACCGTGCGCATGGCCGTGCAGTCAGACGATGCTATGGGCCACCGACTCGTCGACGCCATCCATACTGCGCTCGCTCCCCTCGGCATCGACGTGCAGGCCGCCCCGGTCGGCGATCTGGCGGCTGCGCTGCACGAGCCGTCCACCCACGTTCAGCTCGCAGCAGTGACCACCTCCCTCGATTACCCCGATCCGGGCTCGCTGCTCGCGCAAATGCTGGGCAAGGACGTTCCCGCCGCATGGCTACCGGCCTCGACCCGCCCCGCGATCGCCCGCCTGGCGCAGCTGACCGGACCGGCGCGCGACCGGGCAGCACTCACGCTCGCGGCGCGACTCGCAACCCGCGACGTCCCCGTCGTCCCCTACGGAACTCGGGAGCTCGGCACACTCGCCGGCCCCCGCCTCGGCTGCCGCGTATGGAACGGCATCGACCCGGCCCTCGACCTCGCCGCGCTCTGCCTCAAAAAGTCGTAGCAGCAGGCGCAGGGACCGCTTCCCCGCTACGCACCGCGGACAGCCCCAGCCCACAACTGCCTCCCGCCGAAAGCGCTCTGCTTGGCCATGCCAGCCACCAGCCTGGTCGGTAGCGAGCCCTCGAGGGCCGATTCTTTTCCTGCAGCCCCGCTACTAGTAGGGGCTGACCGACCGAAGCATGCACGCCTTCTCGCCCGCACACTCGCGCTCGCGCACGCATGAGGAGAGCGTGGCTTCCGAGGCGGTTTCGCGGCCGGCGGCTTCGGTGCGTGTGGGGCATGTGTTTCGACCGAACCTGCTAGCCGGTCACGCTGCCGGCCCCCGGCCCCGTTTCGAGCGGGTCGGCTACGGCCGATAGCGATGCCGTAGGTTGGTTGCGACGGGCCGACCCAGTTCCTCTACCGCTACCGCTTCGGCGTGGAGAATGAGGTGCCGAAATCGCAGGTGACCGGGGTCAGCGCTCTTGGTAGGGCGCTTGCGCCTCGGCGCTGAGGACGCGGAGTCCTTCGATGAAGTGCTTTCGGGTTTCTGGATCGAGCTTCTGCAGGGTTCTCCGGAGTGGCTCTAGTCGCGCCTTGGCGAACTGTTCGAGGGCGCTGCGCATGTTGTCGGGCAGTGAGACGATTGTGCGGCGTCGGTCTGCGTCGTCTTCGTGGCGCTCGACGAAGCCGGCGCGGTCGAGTTCGCCGACGAGGAGGCTGGTCGTCGCCGGGGCGAGCGCTACTTTCGAGGCGAGGTCGCCGACGGTCTGGGGGCCCGTGGAGGCAAGCGTGAGGAGGAGTCGTCCATGGCGCTCTCCGAGGCCGGCGTCGAGGAAGTCGCGCTTGAGTGGCTCGACGTCGCGCAGGGTCGGCCCACCGTGGCGCAGTGCACGGAAGAGTGTCGGCAGGAGCCGTTGAAGCTCGCGCAGATCGTCGTTGATGCTGCTTGGCGCGGATGTGGAGGAACTGGTCATTCAGGGAACCGTTCGGTGTGCGACCGCCGGAGGCGGGTTAGCTGTACACTCTATCAGCTTGATTTTCAACCTATTTTGCGGAGAGCTGCTCGCGTGTTGACGCTGGCTCGCTGGTCGAGCGACCACCGCCGCGCCGTGGTCGCGCTGTGGATCGTCGTGCTCGTCGCCGTGATGGGGATCTCGCGGGTGGTCGGCAGTCATTACGGCAACAACTTCACGTTGCCGGGCACGGACGCGCAGCGGGCCGCGGATCTGCTCTCGAGTCGGTTTCCAGCCCAGTCTGGTGACTCGGATCAGATCGTCCTGCGCACGCCGATTGGGACTCTGGCCGCTCCGGCGGTGCAACGGAAGGTTGCGCGGATGCTGGGCGAGGTGGCGCGGCTGCCGCACGTCACCTCGGTGACGAGCCCGTTTGCTCCGGGGCGCAGGGCGATCTCCCGGGAGGGCACGATCGGGTTTGCGACGGTTGCGTTCGACCAGCGCGCGAATGTGCTTCCCACCTCGGCGATCAAGAAGGTGATCGCCACTGCCACCGCAGCCCGCTCCCCGGATCTCCAGGTGGAACTGACCGGGCAGGCGATCGAGCAGGCACAGCAGGCATCGATTGGCTACACGGCGATCGTCGGTCTAGGCGCTGCCATCGTCGTGTTGCTGATCAGCTTCGGCTCGATGCTCGCCATGGGCCTGCCGGTCGTCACGGCGCTGTTCGGGCTCGGCACCGGCCTCGGCCTGATCGGGCTCCTCAGCCAGGTGCTGAGCATGCCGGACTTTTCGTCCGAGCTCGCGCTGATGATCGGCCTCGGCGTAGGGATCGACTACTCCCTGTTTATCGTCACCCGCTACCGCGAGGCGTTCAACCGCAACGGCGGCGACGTGCGGGGAGCAGTTGCCGAGGCGATGAACACCGCCGGCCGGGCGGTGATCTTTGCCGGGATCACGGTCGTGATCGCCTTGATGGGGATGTTCACGCTCGGCGTCAGCTTCCTCTACGGGCTCGCGATCTCGTCGTCAGTCGCCGTGCTGCTCGTGCTCGTCGCATCTCTCACCCTGCTTCCGGCGCTGCTCACATTCTTCGGCCGACGGATCGGCAAGCCGGGACTGCTCGCACGGCGCCGGAAGACACCCCCCGGGGACAGGAGCAGCTTCTGGACGCGCTGGATCGCGACGATCCAGCGCCGGCCATGGCTCGCCTTCGTCGCCTCGGCCGCGTTCATGCTCGTCCTCGCCTCACCCGCGCTCAGCCTCCGGCTCGGCAACACCGACGCCGGCAACGACCCCAAAGGGCAGACGACACGCAAGGCATACGATCTGCTCGCCCAGGGCTTCGGCAAAGGCTTCGCAGGCCCGCTGCTCGTCGCCGTCAAGCTGCCCGGCCCCGGTCGGACCGCCGGGCTACAGAAACTCACATCCGCTCTTCGCGGGACGCCGGGCGTCGCCGCTGTCTCGCCGCCGCGCCTGAGCCCGAGCCGAGACGTCGCCACGATCTCCGCCTACCCCGACTCCTCGCCACAAAGCAAGCAGACCGAGAGTCTCGTCAACCACCTCCGCCGCGACGTCATCCCGCCGATCGAGCGTGCCACCGGCACGACCGCCTACATCGGCGGCGTCACCGCCGCCCAGATCGACTTCTCGCGCGTACTGGCGAACAAGCTCTGGCTGTTCATCGGCGTCGTCGTCCTGCTCTCGGCACTCCTGCTGATGATCGTCTTCCGCTCGCTGCTGATCCCCCTGCAAGCAGCCGCGATGAACCTGCTCTCGATCGGCGCCTCGATGGGCATCGTCGTCGCCGTCTTCCAGTGGGGCTGGCTCGGTTCCGCCCTCGGCATCGAGCCCGGCCCGATCGCGGCTTTCCTGCCCGTGATGGTGTTCGCGATCGTTTTCGGGCTCTCGATGGACTACGAGGTCTTCCTCGTCAGCCGCATCCACGAAGAATGGACACACGGCGCCGACAGCAGCGAAGCCGTGCGCGAGGGCCTGATCCGTACCGGCAGGGTGATCACCGCGGCCGCCGCCGTCATGGTCGCCGTCTTCGCCAGCTTCATCCTCGGCGGCCAACGCGTCCTCGAACTGTTCGGACTCGCACTCGCGAGCGCCGTCCTGCTCGACGCCGTCGTCATCCGCTGCATCCTCCTACCGGCCACCCTCCAACTCCTCGGCGAACGAACATGGTGGTTCCCCGCCCGGCTCGACCGACGCCTCCCCCGACTCGCAATCGAACCCGGCCCCCAACGGCACTCCCGCTCAGCCGCCGAGCCCGCCTAGAACACGCCGGCGCCCCTGCTCGAGGCCTGCCCCCATTCCGCCTACCACCGCGACGATTGTGTTGATCTCCCACTAGACAGCAAGAAAGGACGTGGCATGAAGGCATTCGTCCTCGACAACTTCGACAACGCACCGGCGGTTCGGAGCGATCTACGCGTGCCTGTGCCGGGCCGCAACGAGCTGCTCGTTCGTGTGCGCGCCTCCTCGGTCAACCCCGTCGATGTCCACATCGCCGCTGGTGCCCTCAAGGGCATGGCCGACTACGAGTTCCCCGTGACGATCGGCCGCGACTTCGCCGGCGTCGTCGACGAGGTCGGCTCGGCCGTCAGCCGCTATCAGGCGGGCGACGAGGTGTTCGGCTTCCTCCCACACGCGAACCCATCCGTGCACGACGGCAGCTGGGCCGAGCTGATCACTGTCCCCGAGGACAACTTCGTCGCGACCCGGCCGCAGAGCGTCGACATCGCCGCCGCAGGCGCCGCGCCGCTGGCCGGCATTACTGCGCTCGCCGCAGCCGACGCGCTGCAGCTCGGCGAAGGCGAGACGGTGCTTGTCGTCGGCGCGACTGGCGGCGTCGGCAGCTTCTTCGTGCAACTCGCCGCTGCAGCCGGCGCAACCGTGATCGCTCCCGCACTTTCCGAAGACCAGGACTATCTCCGCGGACTCAGCGTTGCCGAACTCATCGACCGCAACGCCGACCTCGCTGCCACGGTCCGCGAAGCACATCCCGAAGGAGTAGACGCGATGCTTGACCTCGCCAACTTCACCCCCAACACATCCCCGTTAAGAGACGGCGGACGCCTCGCCTCGCCTCTCGGCGCAGCCGGCGACGGCCCCGGACGCTTCAACATCATGGCCCAACCGACACCCGAGAACCTCCAACGGCTAGCCGAGCTGATCGACAACGGCACCGTCCGCGTCCCGGTCCAGCAGAGCTTCCAACTTGATCAGGCAGCCGAGGCGATGCAGACACAGCAAACCAACCACACCCACGGCAAGCTCGGGATCGCGATCGCGTAGCGGGCCGACTGAAGCACTCTCTTACCTCTCGTGCGCACGCACGCGCCTACGCGCGCGAGGGGGTCGGGGGAGGAGGGTAAACGCGTTGATCGCGTTTGCGCCGGAGCCTCCAGGAGTCGCTCGCGCGATGGGACTCTCGAGGGGTGGACGGTTCGAGGGGGCACCGAGGGGGGCACCACCCCGCACTCCTCGCACCTATCGCACGCCTTGCACCGCATGGTTGAGCTAAATCGGCTCGTCATGCAGGGTCTGAATGGGCGCGGCTGGGATCGAACCAGCGACCTCCCGCGTGTGAACGGCGTCCTCTTGCCAGCGGTCGCCAGGGGAGTCAGCTTCCGCTGCCGCACGGGTTCGCGGGCGGTGAGTTGTTCGAGCGTCTCGACGGCCTGCTGTGGGTCGGGCATCGCGTCCAACTCGTTCTTGATGCGGTGAGCCGCGGCTTGGAATGTGTCGTCGTGAAGGAGCATGCGAACGGCGTCGCGAGCTGAGTCGGCGGTCAGGCGATCAGGCATGAGCTGAACTCCGGCGCCTGCGGCAACGACGCGGTCGGCGTTGTAGAAGTGGTCGGCGCCTTGGGGGACGATGAGGAGCGGCAGGCCGAATGCGAGTGCCCCAAGCGTCGAGCCGGCGCCACCGTGCGTTACGACAGCGGCGCAGTGGGGGAGCAGCAGCTCTTGCGGGATGTACTGGTGCACGTGGATGTTCGACGGCTGCAGTCCGAGTTCCGCGGGGTCGTTTTGCTTGCCTACCGTGACGACTACGTTCAGCGCTTCGTCGCGGAGGCCGTCGAGCAGCGCTCGGAAGACGCCGAGGTTTTGGTTGTAGACGGTGCCGAGCGTGATGTAGACGATCGGCAGGCCGCGCAGCGCATCCAGCCACGGGAGCTGCGTCTCCGGCGGCTGAGTCTCGACCGTACGGATGCCCTGCACGGCGCCCGGAACCGCTTCGGGTACCTGGAGGCTGGGTGGGCACACGTCGAGGTACAGGTAGCGGTAGAAGCCACCGAGGGGGTGCGGCGCGAGGCCGTGCGAGGTCCAGAAGGGGGCAGCGGCCTCGCCGGCGGCACGGATGACGTCGTTCTGTATGGCCGGTCCGTAGCTGTGCTCCACATACGGGATGCCCACCAGGGTTGCGACGAGCGGTGCGGCGAACTCCGCGACGTCGTGCACGACAACGTGCGGCGCCCACTGCTCAACGATCTTGAACAGGTCATTCGCACGCGGCTCCAGCTCGACCCGGACGAAGAGCTCGGTGAAGACGAAGGGGCGGACTTGCGAAGGAGGAAGCGAGGCAGCAAGATCTCGAACGCGGCGGGCAAGCGGCTCCACGGAGTCCAAGGCCAGCCCGACGCGAAACGCCGTGAAGCCTTCCGCTTCCGCTTCGCCGGCGACGGGTTCGCCCGACGCGAACGCCACGTCATGTCCCGCTTCAGCCAGGGCACGTGCGAGTGGCAGCATCGGCCGATAGTGACCCGCCAACGGTCTGCAGGTCAGGAGCGCACGCATCGCACAAGGCTAGCCTGGCGTCGCCCCTTCATCGATGCGGGTTCCCAGGCTCCAAGTGGCGGCCGCTCGCTCTCGGACTAGGTTGAGTTGAGCGGTCTACGCAGCCCGTACTCACCATTTCACTCACCATTCGCCCTCATGGCGCCTGACTCGGATGCCTGAAACGGCTTGGTTAAGCGATAGTAGCGTCCCCGCTCGTGGTGTACGAGCCGGTTGAGGTTGTTTCCGCCGCGGCCGTGGAGCGCGAGCCGTAGGCGAGCGCGGAGCGGCTGCGGCGGGTCCGGGTGATAGCTGACCACCGCGTCATCCTCGCGAGGTCTTGTCGAGACACTCAGCGAGGAGGAGCACGGTGGTCGAGCACACGATGGACGTGTCGGGCTGGCTGCGCAAGCAGCTCGAGGAGGCGAGCCCGGATCTGTTGCGGGCGATGGTGAAGGAGATGGCGGAGGCGTTGATGAGCGCGGACGCTGACGCGGTCTGCGGCGCCGGCTACGGCGAGCGGTCGCCGGAGCGGGTCAACCGCCGAAACGGCTACCGCGAGCGCGACTGGGACACGCGGGTCGGCTCGATCGAGCTCGCGGTGCCGAAGCTGCGGGAGGGCAGGTACTTCCCGGACTGGCTGCTGCAGCCGCGCCGGCGGGCGGAGCAGGCGTTCGTGTCGGTGATCGCCGACGCCTACCTGGCCGGCGTCTCCACCCGCCGGGTCGAGAAGCTGGTGCAGCAGCTCGGCGTCGAGCGGATGCGCAAGAGCCAGGTCTCGCGGCTGGCGAAGAGCCTCGACCAGATCGTCGAGGACTTCCGCACCCGGCCGCTCGACGGCGCGCCGTACGCGTACGTGACGCTGGACGCGCTGGTCGTGAAGTGCCGCGAGGGCGGCCGCACCGTCAACGTCTGCGTCGTGCACGCGGTCGGCGTCAACCGGGACGGCTTCCGCGAGTCGCTCGGCCTCGACGTCGTCACCGCCGAGGACGGCGCCGCCTGGCTCGCGTTCGTCCGCGGCCTGGTCGCGCGCGGCCTCGCCGGCGTGAAGCTGGTCAGCTCGGACGCGCACCCCGGCCTCGTCGACGCGATCGCCGCCACGCTGCCGGGCGCGGCCTGGCAGCGCTGCCGCACGCACTTCATGCGCAACCTGCTCACGCGCGTCCCGAAGAGCGCGCAGAGCTTCGTCGCGACGATGGTGCGCACGATCTTCGCCCAGCCCGACGCCGAGACGGTGCACGAGCAGCACGCCGCGGATCGTCGACCAGCTCGAGAGCCCGCTTCCCCGAGGCGGCCGCGCTGCTCGACGAGGCCGGCCCCGACCTGCTCGCCTTCACCGGCTTCCCGAAGGAGCACTGGCGGCAGCTCTGGAGCAACAACTCGCTCGAGCGGCTCAACAAGGAGATCCGCCGCCGCACCGACGTCGTCGGCATCTTCCCCGACCGCGCCTCGATCGTCCGCCTCGTCGGCGCCGTGCTCGCCGAGCAGAACGACGAGTGGGCCGTCGCCCGCCGCTACATGAGCGCCGAGTCGATCACCAAAGCGCTCGCCGACCCGGTCGACGAGCCCGAGGAGGTGATCGCGATCGCCGCAGCCGCGTAAACGTCAGGCGAGGATGACGCGCTCAGCCTCGTACACCATGGGCGCGGCTGGGATCGAACCAGCGACCTCCCGCGTGTGAATCGGAGAGTCGTGAGTTAGATCCCCGAGCCGGTTCGGTAGCAACACTCGGCGATCTTCCGGGTGCGCCTGACGGAGCGGCGACCGCTTCCTTGCCCCATTCGCCGTGCTTACGTGTCAGTTCTGTGAGCAGCGTCAGGCGGTCGGCGCTAGAGCTTTCCGTGCACGGGTTGCCCTGCGAGCAATGCCGTTTGCTGTTCGTCGGTGAACGGGGCGCGCCTTAATGATGCGTCGCGTTGTCGCGAGCGGAAGAGGTCGAGGATGTAGCGCATGCGGTCAGACAGTCGCGCCCAGTCGGTCGCAGCGGTGTGACCCGCGTCCGGGCTGTCGGCGCCGTACTGGACGAGGAACTCGAGTGTCTCGGGGTCGGTGATCGGGTCGAGAGCGGCCGGATAGGGCGGCTGTCCCCGCGGTGCAGGGAGGTCCTTGCCGAGCACGAGCGTGCCGTCGGGGAGCGAGAGCGTCATCAGCTCCCGGGTGCAGAACTCCTGCCACAGTCGTTCGACCGCGTCAGCGACGGGATGGAGCAGACGGCTCGCGAGAGCGTGCATCTCCTTGCGCAGCCCGTGCGGCAGCCTTTCACCTGATTCCTCCAGGAACTGGTAGAGCGCATCGGCGATGGGCGCGTCGATCGAGCCGGCGATATATGGCTGCAACCGGATCTGCTCGTGCAGCCCGACCTGGCCGTTTGCTAACAGCATCCGTTGCGCCTTGCGCCGACCGTCCGAATCGACGCGTGCCGCGCCGTAGTGCTCGAGCGCGCTCCCAAGCAAACTCTGGCCGCCTCGCTCGCTCAGCCCCCGCTTCAGCGTCCCTTCCAGACCCGCAAGCGCATCAGCGCCGGAGTCGGCCTGAAGCGCATCAACCATGTGCGAGAAGACCGGACCGAGCTCCCCGAACACGAGAAGGTTTCCCGCCGCGATCAGCCGCGAGACGTCGTGTACCACATCGCGAGCGAGGTCAAGCAAACCATCCTCCCCCGCCCCTTCCTCCCCGCCGACGCGAGCAAGCGCCTCACTCGCACGAGCGAGCGTGATCTGCACTGGCGCGTATCGCCCCAGCACCACACGGAAGGCGCCGGGAATCTCGTCCTCGCGGATGAAGCCACCGGCCGTCCGCGACGCCCAAGTGGCAAACGTGCACCAGTTTGCATCCTCGCCACCAAGCAGCCGCGCCAGCGCCACAGAAAGGTCGTGGTAGCACTGCGTGATCAGCAGGTTCCGCCGCACGGGATCGCTCTCCAAACCAACCACCCACTCGATCCGCTCAAGCGACGTCGCAGCGCCGGGCGCAGGCCCAGTCTCCACCGCTGGCGCGAGCCCGCCAGCTCGATCACCTACAGCCTCGGAGCCAACACCTCCCAAACGCCACTCCCACGTCGACGGCCAAACCAACGTACCGCGCCCATCCACCCGGGTCAACGCAAGGACCGGTCCGTCTGGAGGTCAGGTGAGAATCGGCGCCGTGATCCCCATAGCCGACGGCGTCGACACGCTAATCACGTGCCAAAGCGCACCCCGGGACCGATCCCCAACCCCAGGCGAGCCACAGAAGTCTGGGATCGCATCCAACGCAAGTAATCGATGTTGAAAGCTAACTATCCGGGTCGACGCAGAAGAAGCGGCGATCTCCCCAGGTGTGGCCTCGTAGGGTTCCGCGAGGAAGCGGACGCCTTCCGCGGCCAGCGCCTCGTAGGCCGCGAAGTCCGAGACGGCGAGGATCGCCCCTCCCCGGGTCGGCGCCGGCCGGGCCATCAGTTGTGCGACATCCCGCCGTCGGCGACGAGCAACTGCCCCGTCACCCAGCCCGCCTCCTCGGAGGCGAGGAAGGCGACGGCCGGCGCGATGTCGGCGGCGACGCCGCGGCGGGGGATGCACTGCAGCATCTGGACGAACTCGAAGGCCTCCTGGTGCGGGCTCGCCATCACGCCCTCGGTCTCGGTCAGCCCCGGCGCGACGGCGTTGACGGTGATCCCGTACTTGCCGATCTCGCGGGCGAGCGCGCGCGTGAACGCGAAGACGCCGCCTTTCGACGCCACGTAGTGGGCGAGGTTCGGCGTCCCGGCGAGGATGACGTTCGAGGCGATGTTGACGATGCGGCCGTAGCCGTTCTCGCGCATTGCCTCCTGGGCATGGTTGTTCGTGAGGAACGTGCCGTCGAGGTTGACGGACATGATCCGGCGCCACTCGGCGAAGTCGACCTCGTCCCAGGGCGTGAACGGGACGATCGCGGCCGAGTTGACGAGCACGTCGAGCTTCCCGTGCTGCGCGACCGTGTCGTCGACCATTCGCTTCACGTCGTCCTCCTTGGACACGTCCACCGTCATGGTCGTACCGGGCTGGATGTCGGCGCCGACGACGGTCGCGCCCTCGGCGGCCAGCTTGTCCGCGACCGCCTTGCCGATGCCCTGCGCCGCTCCGGTGACGATCGCGATGCGGTTGTCCAGCTTGCCCATGCAGTCCTCCCTTATGACGAGGCTAGAGCTCGTAGAAGTCGGGCGCGTGCCTGTACGTCTGCCACGCGTCCATGTCGTGCGAGTAGAAGACCTCGGCTCCGTGCTCCTCGGCGAGCGACTTCACCCGCGCGATCGAGCGCACGCCGTCGACCGGCGTGTGGTGGAAGCCCGGCTGGATGCCCTTCTCGAAGGCCGTCGACGTGTAGGAGACGTCGACCGCGAACAGCATCGGCCTCGCGCCGCGGAACAGGTAGGAGTAGTGGCCGACGGTGTGGCCGGGCGTCTCGTAGAGCCAGATCCCCGGCGCCGGCTCGACGTCACCGGAGACCGTCTCGATGTTCGCGCCCTCGTAGTCCCAGGACTTGTCCGAGTAGCCGAAGAACTCGAACGGCTCGTGGTTCCGCGCCTGCGCCAGCTCGCGCTCGTGGATCAGGTTGCGCACGCCCGTCCCCTTGAACAGCTGGTTCCCGCCCACGTGGTCGATGTGCAGGTGCGAGTTGACGAGCGTGGTCACGTCGCCGAGCGAGAAGCCGCACTTCTCCAGCTGCGCCGGGATCGTCTGCTCCTCGGTCTGTTCGGGCAGCTCGAAGGGCAGCACGCGGTTCATGTGGTCGAGGTCGATGCCGGTGTCGAACAGGAAGAGGCCGTCGCCGTGCTCGACGAGGACGCTGTAGACCGGGATCCGCACCTGCGGGCCGGGGACGTTCCACATCAACTGCGTGTGCTCGATGACAATCGAGCCGTTGTCCAGCAGCCATACCTTCACGGCCTACCCCTCCAGCGCCTTCCGCACCGCGACCAGCTTCGCGGCACGGGCGCCGCGCAACTGGTCGATCTGCTCCGGCGTGTAGTCGTAGATGCCGCCGCCCGTCTTCATGCCGAGCCGCCCCTCGTCGATCAGTCCACGGATCGTGGACGAGACCTCACCCGAGGTGGACAGGTCCTGGTTCAGGTAGGAGCCGACGGCGTTGTAGATGTCAAGGCCGGCCATGTCCAGCAGCTCCATGGGGCCGATGACGGCGAGCTTGTAGCCGATCCCCCAGCGCACGTTCAGGTCGAGACCCTCGGGGTCGATGATCCCACGGTCGACCAGGTCGAGGCACTCGCGGAGGATGGCGTAGAGGATGCGGTTCTCGACGAAGCCGGCCACCTCTCGTTCCTCGACGGGGTGGTAGCCGATGCGCCGCACCAGCTCGGAGGTCGCGTCGACGGTCTCGCGGGACGTCTGCTCGCCCGGGATGACCTCGATCATCGGGATCAGGTGCGGCGGGTTCGACCAGTGCATGCCGACGACGCGCTCCGGATGGGCGCAGACAGAGGCGATCTTCGTGATCGGGATGCCCGACGTGTTCGAGGCGAGCACCGCGTCGTCGGCGACGCCTGCCTCGAGCTTCGGGAACAGCTCCTGCTTCAGCTCGAGCTTCTCCGGCACGGCCTCGAGCACGAAGTCGGCGCCGTCGAGCGCCGACTCGAGCTCGCTCTCGAAGCGCACGCCGCCGCCGTCTTCCTTCGCCGCGTCCAGCCGCTCGAGCACCCCGTGTGCGAGCTCGACGCCGCCCTTCGCGCGCTCGAGCGCCTCGGCGCTGACGTCGTAGAGCGCGGTGTCGATGCCCGCCCGTGCGAGCACGGCGCCCATTCCCGGCCCCATCGTTCCGGTCCCGATGATCGCCGCGCGTCTCACGTCTGCCATGTGCCTTCCTCCTTCAGCTCTCGGATTCGCCGCCAGACCCGCTCGGGGGTCGCCGGCAGCTCGTTCATCGGGACGCCCGCGTCGGCGAGCGCGTTCACGATCGCGGCCGGGACGGCCGCGAGAGCGCCCTCCCCGCAGCCCTTCGCCCCGTACGGGCCGGGCCCGTCGCCGTTCTCGACGATCACGCAGTTCATCTCCTCCGGCAGGTCCTCGAAGCTCGGGATGCGGTAGTCGAGCAGCGTGTCGTTCAGGAGCAGCCCGTCCTCGTAGACCATCTCCTCGTAGATCGCGTTTCCGATCCCCTGCAGCGTGGCGCCCTCGTCCTGGCGCTCGACCAGCTGCGGGTTGATCGCCCGGCCGACGTCGGCCGCGGTCGCGGTGCGCAGCAGGCGGACGAACCCGGTGTCCTCGTCGACCTCGAGCTCGACCGCGCCGACGCACACCTCCCAGAACACCGGGCCTTCGGCGTAGGAGCCGCTGCCGACGGGGGCCACCTCGCCGCGGCCGATCAGCTCGCCGCCGGCGAAGCCGAAGTGCCGGCGCATGAGCGCGACGTGGTCCGAGGGATCGATGTCGCTCGCCTCGGCGACGCGGTCGAGCTGTGCCCGGATGTCCGCGGCGGCGCGCTGGACGGCGAGGCCGGCGAGCGTCGTCGAGCGGCTGGCGCCCGTCGAGCGGTCGTAGGGCGTGAAGCGGGTGTCGGCGCCGCGGACCGTGACGCGGTCCGGCTCGACGCCGATCTCCTCGGCGGCGATCTGGGCGAACGCCGTCCGCGGCCCCTGCCCCATCTCCGTCGTGCCGACGAGGACGACGACGCGCCCGTCCGCCTCGAGGCGGCAGACGGCGCTCGAGACCGGATGCGCTCCGGCGGCCAGGAGCCCGACCGAGACGCCGCGTCCTACACGCGGTCGCTTCGGCTCGTCCCAGCCGACAGCAGCGGCGACCTTCTCGACGTCGCCGATCAGGTCCGCGTCGAGCGGTTTGCCGCCGGACCGCACCTCCTCGCCCGGCGTGAGCAGGTTCAGGCGGCGGAGCTCGAGCGGGTCGCGCCCGGTGCGGCGGGCGACCTCGTCGACCTGTGACTCGCCGATCCACTGCAGATGCGTGGCGCCGAACGCGCGGTAGGAGCCCGAGGGCGCCGTGTTCGTGTAGACGCACGCGGCGTCGACCCGGAAGGCCGCCCAGCGGTACGGCCCCGGCGCCGCATCGCCGCCGGTCGCGGTGACGCGCGGGCCGTTGTCCGCGTACGCGCCTGTGTCGAACCAGCACTCGACGTCGCGCGCGAGCAGCCGGCCCTCGGCGTTCGCGGCGGTGCGCATGCGGCAGCGCATGTTGTGCCGGCGGGTCGTGACCATCGACTCGGAGACGCGGTTCTGGATCCTCACCGGCCGCCCGGCCTTGCGCGCGAGCGCGACCGTCAGCGGCTCCATCTTCGTGTACGACTTCGACCCGAAGCCGCCGCCGAGGTACGGCACGACGATCCGCACGTTCCCCACCGGCACCCGGAAGAGGTCGGCGAGCTCGGCGCGCACCAGGAAGGGGTGCTGGCACGACGCCCAGACGGTGATCTCGTCGCCCTCGACTTGGGCGACGACGGTGTGCGTCTCCATCGCGTACTGGTAGACGGAAGGGAAGGTGTACTCGCCCTCGACGACGATGTCCGCGCGCGCGAAGACCGCTTCCAGCTCGCCGCGGTCGATCCGGTAGCGGTAGCAGACGTTCCCGTCGCGCTCGGGCAAGTTGCCGAGGCCGTGAAAGAGCCCGGGCCTGGTCGGCCGGTCGTTGACGAGTGTCGCGTCGTCGGCGAGCGCGTCTTCCAGCGTCGCCACGACGGGCAGGTCCTCGTACTCGACGTGGATCGCGTCCAGAGCCGCCGCCGCCGCCGCGGGAGTCTCGGCCGCCACGGCCGCGACCGGCTCGCCGTGGAAGCGCACCTTGTCGATGGCGACGATCGGCCGGTCCTTGATCGCGTGCCCGTAGTAGGGGTCGATGTCCGCGAGGTCCTTGCCGCTCAGCACGCACACCACCTCGGGCATCGCCTCTGCGGCCGACGCGTCCAGGGCGACGATGGTCGCGTGCGCGAACGGGCTGCGCAGCACCCGGCCGTGCAGCATCCGCGGGACGAGCAGGTCGCCGGCGAACTCCGCCTGGCCGCGCAGCTTCTCGCCCGCGTCCAGCCGCGGATGCGAGCGGCCGATCTGCGAGCCGGTGCCGGACTCGATAATCGTCATTTGTGTCCCTTCCAGTGACGCTGTTGAGCTTCTCGGTCGCGAGCACCAAGCGTTTCCCGGATGCAAGGACGCAGGGAGCCTCAATAGTCGAGACTATTGGGGCGACTGAGGACGCGGCAGCGCGCCGCGTGATCGCGGGCGAGAAGTCGACGTGTGTCGCTGGACGGGACACTCAGACACCTGCGAGGTCGGCGACGGCCTCGAGGATGCCGCGGTAGCCGGTGCAGCGGCAGAGGTTGCCGTTGAGGCTGTGCTTGATCTCGGCCTCGCTCGTCAGCTCGCCCGACTCGAGCAGGGCCGAGACCGTGAGCAGCATCCCCGGCGTGCAGAAGCCGCACTGGAGCGCCGCGTGTCGGGTGAACGCATCCTCGAGCCGTGCGAACCCGTCTTCCTCGGCCAGGCCCTCGATCGTCGTCACCTCGCAGCCGTCGGCGTCCGCGGCGAGAAAGCAGCAGGCGCTGACCGGCTGCCGGTCGACGAGGACGGTGCAGGCGCCGCAGACCTGGACGTCGCAGGACCGCTTCGCCCCGGTCAGGCCGAGCCCGTCGCGAACCAGGTCGAGCAATAGCTCCTGCGACTCGACGTCGCGAACGACCTCGCTGCCGTTGACGGTCAGGCGGATCTCCATCAGGCCTGCGGCAGGCCGCGTAGCCACGCGTGCCAGTACTCGGAGACGAACCGGTCCTGGTACTTCACCGGGTGCAGCTCGCGGGCGACCTCGGACGGGATCGGCCGCAGCGGCCCGAGGGTCGACGCGATCGACTGGAGCCTCGCGGCGCGCTCCAGGGTCAGTGCCGTCAGCACGACCCAGGGAACGTCCTTGCCCGCCACGAGCACGCCGTGGTTCGCGAGCAGCACGGCTCGGCGGGCCCCGAGCGCGTCGGCGACGGCGGCTCCCTGGTCCGCGTCCACGATCAGGTCGGGCGCGTCGTAGCGTCCGATCCCGTCCGCGAACAGCACGGCGTCGTGGGTCAAGAGCTCGAGCTCTGCGCTCGTGGCCGCGAGCGCCGTCGCGTAGGGCGGGTGCCCGTGGACGACGGCGCCGACGTCGGGGCGGACGGCGTAGACGGCCGTGTGCAGCACCGTCTCGAGATGGAGCTCGGCATCGGCGCTCTCGACCTCGACGACGTCGTCCGGCTCGACCTCGTCGAGCCCGATGCCCTTGCGCTTGATCCAGATCGTGCCGTCGGGCCCGCGGGCGCTGACATGCCCCAGCGTGAGGTCGGCGTAGCCCTCGAGGGCGAGGATGCGGCATGCCGCCGCGACCTGCTCCTGCAGGGACTGAGCCACCGCTGCCACTAGCGCCTTTCCGTGGGCGGGTAGTCCGGATGCGGGAAACCGAAGACCATCACCACGTCCTCGTCGCCCGTATTCGCGACCGCGTGCCAGACGCCGGCCGGGATGTGCAGCGCATCGCCTGCCGTGAAGCCGACTGACTCGTCGTCCAGCCGCAGCTCGCCTGC
Organism: uncultured Actinomycetes bacterium; assembly: GCA_963776375.1. GTDB lineage: Bacteria > Actinomycetota > Thermoleophilia > Gaiellales > Gaiellaceae > PALSA-612. Next base: position 249,326 of record CAVZMF010000001.1, read on the forward strand.
GCCCGAGACGACGTAGGCGAACTCCTCGGTCTCGTGCTTCACGGGCTGCAGCTCGGTTCCCGGCGTGAAGACCGAGTAGCCGAGCGAGGCATGGTTCCCCGCGACCGGACCCTCCGTCACGAGCATCCGGCTCCAGCTCCCGTTGGGCAGTTCGATCGGCTCCGCCTCGTCCAGGGAGCGGACGGTGACGGTCGCTACAGCGCCCACTCGCCGTCCTTGAGGATGTACGCGCCGTCGTCGACGATCTGCAGCGTCGCGTTCAGGAAGACGCCGTCGAGGTGGAGCGAGCAGTGGTTCTGCCCGCCCGGGTAGGCGTTGTGGTTGTCGCCGAGCGCCAGGTGCACCGTGCCGATCCGCCCCTTCTCCGACGGCGTGCCGAACGGCGCCTTCTCGCTGGTCCCGAACGCGAACTCGCCGATCACCGTGGCGTTCTCCACGCCGTCGATCGCCTTGCGGAGCCGCTCGGCCTCCTCCCCGCCCTCGATCTTCACGCAGCGACCGCCCTCGAGCGTCCACGTGATCGGCTCCTTGACCTGGCCCTCGAGGCCGATGCCGAGCATGACCCCGTCGACCACGGCGGTCCCGTGCGTGACGTCCTCGACCGCCGCGAACGCGACCTCCGTCCAGAGCGGGATCGGGCTCATCATCTGCCCGCGCGCCTTGTACGGTGTCAGGCAGAGCGGCGGCCGGCCCTCGATCGAGACGGTGAAGTCGGTGCCCAGCTCCGTCGTCACGCGGCACCGGGTCTTCCCCTCGAGCGCGGCGACTGCGTCCTTCGTCCTCTGGGCGGACCGCTCGAGATCCTCGCGCGTGAGCCCCCACTCGCCCATGCCGGGCTCGATCGACGCGATCTTGCCGTTCGCCTCACACGTCTCGCGAACCGCACTGATGTGGGCGAAGCGGTTCGCCCACTCGAGGTTGGCGATGATGATCACCTCGTCCGACCCGACCATGGCGCGGTGCAGGTTTGCCGGCGGCGCCATGGGGAAGCGCACGTCGGCGCGACCGCGGCGCACCTGCGTCTCGTTGTTCATGATCACCGGCCAGGCGCCGCGCTCGACGCAGATCTCGGCCACGGCGCGCGCCTCGTCCTCGCGATCGTCGTCGCAGACGATCGTGACGACGTCGCCCTCCTCGACCGAGAAGCAGACGTCGACGATCAGCGCCGCGTCCTTCAGCACGTTGTCGGTTGCGATTGCGGTCGCCATGTCATCCCACCCTTTCCCCGCTGAACAGCGGAAGGACGTGGTTCGAGAAGCGCTCGACCTGATCGAACTGGTCGACCGCGCCGAAGCGGCAGATGAAGTAGTCGACGCCCGCGTCGGCGAAGGTGCGGATCCACGCCGCGATGTCGTCGGGCGTCCCCACCGGGCCCCAGTTCGAGAGGTCCATCGCCTGCGAGAGCTCCGGGTAGTACTTGCAGATGTACTCGTCGAAGGCGCGGCCCGCCTCCTCGGCCGAGTCGCCGATGTTCATCGTCACCTGGTACGAGATCACGAGGCGCGAGAAGTCGGCGCCGTGCTCGTCGGCGTATCGCTCGATGGCGGCGAGCTGGTCGACGAGCTCCTCCGGATGCTGGGCGCGGCAGCAGGTCATCCAGCCGTCCCCGTACCTGACGATGCGGCGGCAGGCGGCGTCGAGTCGGCGCGCGATCACGTCCGGCGGCGCGTCGCCCTTGAGCCGCGGGTTCGACACGACCCAGATCGGCGGCGGCTGCTGGATCGGCTGGAGCGGCGCCATCTCCGTCCCCGAATGGAAGGCGACGTCGTCGTAGTCGAAGTAGCGGCCGTGGAAGGTGACCCGGCCCTCCGTCCACAGCGTCCTCAACACCTCCAGCCCCTCCTCGAACAGCGACCCGCGCTTCACGTAGTCGAGGCCGAGCGCCTCGAACTCCCGCCGCACGCCCTGCTCGGGGTTGCCCATGCCGGTGCCGAGGATCGTCCGCCCGCCCGAGATCACGTCGAGCGTCGCCCACTCGAGCGCGAGGTACAGCGGGTTGCGGGTGGACGAGACCATGCAGGACGTTCCGAGCTTCACGCGCTCCGTCCGTTGCGAGATCGCCGATAGCAGCGAGATCGGCTCGTACCGCGGCTTCGAGAACAGGCTGTCGCCGACCCAGACCGAGTCGTAGCCCGACCGCTCCACGACCCCGGACAGGTCGAGCAGCATCTGCAGGTCGTAGTCCGGCGCGATCAGCGGCTCGCGGTTGTTGAGGTTGACGCCGAAGCGAAGCCCGCTCATGCCCGCTCCCGGCGCCGGCAAAGCCGGCGCCTCCGCTCCGCCGCCGCTCCGGCGCCAGCAAAGCTAGCACCTGCGCTTCTTGCGGGCTCCGTCGAGCCTACGCCCGTGGTGAGCTCCGTCGAGCCTACGCTCATGCGTCGAAGTCCTCGTCGCTCAGCTCCTGCAACCGGCGCTGCGGCACACGGATGTGGTCGGACATGAGCTGCGCGGCCCGTTCCGCGTCGCCGGCGGCCAGCGCCTCGAGGATCGCACGATGCTCCGCGACCGACCGTTCGAGGCTGCCCCGGAGGGCGAGCGACCGCTGCCGGTACCGGTTGATCTGGCCGAGGAGCTGCGCGTGCAGCTCGCGTAGCCGTTCGTTGCCGGAAGCTTCGACGAGGGAGGCGTGAAAGGCGGCGTTGGCGTCGAAGAACTCGTCCACCTCGTCCCGCTCCGCATGGCGCTCCATCGTCTCGGTCAGCTCCTCGAGCCGGGCCAGCCCGGCGTGCCCGAGCCGCGTCGTGGCGAGCCTCACGGCCATCACCTCGAGCGCCTCGCGGACCTCGTACGCCTCGATGAACTCGTCCTTCGTCAGCGACCGCACCACGGCGCCGCGCCTGGGCCTGACGACGACGAGGCCCTCGGCGGCGAGCCGCCCGAGCGCTTCGCGGATCGGGCCGCGGCTCACGCCGAGCTCCGCAGCGAGCGCCGTCTCCTGCAGCTCGGTATCCCGCCGGCAGCCGGTTCGCGAGGATCTCCTCGCGCAAATGCGCGTGGACGCGCTCCCAGAGCGTCAGGTTCTCGAGTCGGCCCTGCGGCCTGGCTTCGGCTTCGTGGTTGAGGAGGGCTTCAGCCATTGCAAACCGGCCGACCCTGGGTTATGGTCGCCCGGTCGAGTGTCAACAGTCGGCATCCGACCCTAACAGGGGAGGAGCGATCGGGCAACCTGGGCGAAAGCGGCGTCTCTGGCCCGGGAAATCGGTACGTCGGAAGAACAGGGAGGACTCATGCAGATGCGTCGAACTCGAGCGCGAATCGTCGCTGCCGCAGCGATTCTCGCGCTCGCGGCAGGCGGGGCAGCTTACGCGGGAACCGCGCTCCGGGCGGCGACGGTCAAGACCGTCGCCATCGCCACACCCGCCCAGACCAACGACTACGGCTGGAACTCGCAGGGCGTCAGCAACGCGAAGGCGGCGGCCGCCGCATTCGGCGCGTCGCTGAAGTCCGTGACCAACATCGGCTACGACAAGACCGACGTGGTGCTGCGGCAGCTCGCGAAGAGCGGCGCCGACTTCATCATCGCTCACGCCAGCGGCTACGACACCGTCGCCTCGCGCGTCGCACAGCAGTACAAGGTGCCGATGATGACCTACGACATCCCGACCATGCTGGTCAAGAACTACGTCTCGAACATCACGACGCAGAGCCAGGAAGGCTCCTACCTCGCCGGCATCCTCGCCGCGCGGATGACGAAGACGCACACCGTCGGCATCGTGATCTCCGCCTCTGATCCGAACTGGTACAAGATGAGCGGCGGCTTTGCGGCGGGCGTTCGGTCGGTGGACAAGTCCGCGAAGATCAAGTTCGCGACGATCAGCCCGACCGGCTACGACGACGCCGCCGGCGGCAAGCGCGTCGCGGCCAGCATCATCGCCCAGGGCGCCGACGTGATCCTGACGATGGGCGACGGCGCCACCTTCGGGTACCTGCAGGCGATCGAGACGGCCAAGGTCGGCCACAAGGTGTGGATGATCGGCGACATCGGCGACCTGACCCCGATCGACAAGAACCACGTGTTCCTCTCCTCGGTGCTCTGGACGTTCACGAACGCCTACAAGGCGGCGATCGCCGACATCAAGAAGGGCACCTACGGAACGCACGGCTACCAGCTCACGCTGAAGAACGGCGGCATCTCGCTGCTGCGCACGAAGTACGCTCCGGCCTCCGTCTGGAAGGAGATCGGCAAGGCGAAGCTCGGCATCGTCAGCGGCAAGATCAAGGTGCCGAACGTGTCGACGAAGGCTGGCGTCGTCAAGCTGATCGGATAGTGCTGACCGACGCGCAGACGTCCGCGGCAGACCCTCTCGGCTGCCGCGGACGTCTACGCTCGGACAAGGTGGAGCGGTGAGCGAGCAAGGTCACGAACGTCCGATCGAGCAGGCCGGCGCCCGGGCGCCCCTGGTCGAGCTCGTCGGGATCACCAAGACCTACCCGGGCGTGCTCGCCAACGACGACGTGTCGCTGAGCATCTCGAGCGGCGAGGTCCACTGCCTGCTCGGCGAGAACGGGGCCGGGAAGTCGACGCTGGTCGGCATCCTCTCCGGGCTCGTGCGCCCGGACTCGGGCCGCATCCGCATCGACGGGCGCGACGTCTCGATCGACTCGCCCCGGGCGTCGCTCGCCCACGGGATCGGCACCGTGTACCAGCACTCGACGCTGATCCCCGAGCTGACCGTGCTCGAGAACCTGATGCTCGGCGACACGCGCCGCCTGCGGCTCGACGTCACCGGGGCGGCGGCGCGCCTCGACGAGCTCGCGCGACAGCTCGCCGTCGAGATCCACCCCGACGAGCGGGCGGTCGACCTCGCCCTCGGCAGGCAGCAGCAGGTCGAGATCATCAAGGCGCTGTGGCGGGGATCGCGGGTGCTCGTCCTCGACGAGCCGACGTCGATGCTGACGCCCCAGGCGTTCTCGGAGCTCGAGCGGGTGGTCGGCCGGCTGAAGGATCAGGGACAAGGCATCGTCTTCATCACGCACAAGCTCCACGAGGCCCTCTCGCTCGGCGACCGGATCTCCGTCCTGCGCCACGGACGCCTGGTCGGCGAGCTCGGAAAGGACGCGCTCGGGTCGACGCCCGTCGACGACCTGCGCTCGGAGATCGTGAGGCTGATGTTCGGCGAGGAGGCGCCCGTCGCGTCCGACGCGGCCGAGCTGCAGGAGGACATCGAGCAGGTCGAGCGGGAGCACGACCGGCGCCTGGCCGCCCAGACGGAGACTGTGCTCGAACTCGACGACGTCTCGGCGCCTGGACAGGGCACCGAGCTCGGCATCGAGCACGTAACGCTCCGCCTCGGCCTCCAGGAGATCCTCGGAGTCGCCGGCGTCGACGGCAACGGCCAGCGGGCGCTCGCCGAGGTCGTCGCCGGGCAGCGGCGTCCGACCTCGGGCGCGATCAGGCTCTTCGAGGCCCCGATCACGCACCTCTCCGTTCACGCGCGGCAGAAGCTCGGGCTTCGGTACGTCACCGACGACCGCCTCGGCGAGGGAACCGTGCCTCCGTTGAGCGTCAGCCTCAACCTGTTCCTGAAGCGCATCGGGCAGCGTCCTTTCTGGCGCTTCGGCCGCCTCCAGCGGCGCGCCGTCGACCGCAAGGCGACCGAGCTGGTCGAGCAGTTCGACGTCCGGACACCAAGCGTCGCCACCCGCGCCGGCACCCTCTCGGGCGGGAACATCCAGAAGGTGATGCTCGCCCGCGAGCTCTCGTTCGACCCGAAGGTCGTCGTCTTCAACAAGCCGACCTACGGGCTCGACCTGAAGACGACGACGTTCGTGCGCACCACGATCCGCGAGCTCGCCGACGGCGGCGGGGCGGCGCTCGTGATCTCGACCGATCTCGACGAGCTGATCGAGATCTGCGACCGGATCGCCGTGCTCTCCCGGGGGCGGCTGGTGGGGATCGTGGACAACGGGCCGGGCGTCGCCGCGCGCATCGGCCGGCTGATGGTCGGAGACGAGGTCCAGGCGGCGGCCTAGTGACCGAGACCCAGCTGCCCATCGAAGCACCGCTCCGCCAGCCGCGCTTCCAGGACACCGGCCTCCGGTGGGGATCCCGCCTCGCCGACGTTCTCATCCGCTCGATCGTCCCGGTGGTGCTGGCGCTCGTCGCGGGCGGCATCCTGCTCGCGGCGCTCGGAGTGAATCCGTGGACCTTCTACTCCGACGTCTGGAAGTACGGCGTCTCGGACGGCAACTGGCAGCAGAGCGCGGTGACGATGGTGCCGCTGCTCCTGATCGCGGTCGGGCTGATCGTCGTCTTCCGGGCGAACCTCTGGAACCTCGGCTACAACGGCCAGTTCGCGCTCGCCGCCGCCTTCGTCGCCGGCCTCGGGCCGGCGCTCGTGAAGGACCTGCCCCTCTGGTTCGCCGACGTCGTGCTGTTCCTGCTCGCCGCCGGGGTGGGCGCCGGCTGGGCCTTCCTCCCCGGATTCCTGAAAGCCCGCTACGGGACGAACGAGATCATCACGACGCTGATGATGACCTTCATCGGCATCGACCTCGCCGACTACCTGATCAAAGGGCCGTTCCAGGATCCGGCGATCCAGACGCCGCAGACCGAGGCGATCCCGTTCGAGAAGCTGCTCCCGCCGATTCCCGGCACGAGCATCGACGTCAGCCTGCTCGTCGCCTTGACCGCGGTGCTCGTCGTCCACTACGTGCTGACGCGGACTGCGTTCGGCCTGCGGCTCCACGTCATGGGCGCGAACCCGAAGGCCGCGAACCACGTCGGGATCAAGCTGCCCCAGCTGACGATCGCGGCGTTCCTGGCCAGCGGTGCCCTGATCGGCATGGCCGCGGCGGCCTTCATCCTCAGCCCGTTCTGGGGCTACGTCCGGGCCGATCAGATCCCGACCTACGGCGACTCGATCATTCCCTTCGTGTTCCTCGCCCGCCTGAACGCGGTCGCGGTCGTGCCCTTCGTCGCCTTCTACGCCGTCCTCTCCACCGGCGGCGACTTCGCGGCGTCGCAGGCGAACCTCCCGACCGACTTCCTGCTCGTCCTCGTCGGGCTGATCCTCCTGTTCATGACCATCATCGAGTACCTCGGCCGCCAGCGCGAGCTGGGCGCGAGCTACCTGCCGAAGGGGCTCACCCAGGCGCTGCGGGTGCCGCTCCGGCGGCGGCCGGCGGAGGCGAAGTGACGACCCAGCTCTTCTGGACGACCGTCGTCGCGGGAGGCCTGCTCGCGGGCGTGCCGCTCATGTTCACGGCTCTCGGCGAGACGATCTCGGAGCGCGCAGGAGTCCTCAACATCGGGCTCGAGGGAATGATGCTCGTCGGCGCCTACTGCGGCTACCTCGGGGCCCACTACGGGAGCTCGGTCTGGGTCGGCTACCTCACCGGCATCCTCGGCGGCATGAGCGGAGCCGTGATCATGGCCGTGCTCTGCGTGTGGCTCGGGCTCGACCAGATCGTCGTCGGCATCGCCATCACCCTGGCCGGCGAGGGCATCACCAGCGTCCTCTACCAGAACCAGTTCGCGAGCACCCAGCCGCGGCTGCCGGCGGCGCCCGAGAACCCGATCCCGCTGCTCGACCAGATCCCGATCCTCGGCAAGCCGCTCAACGGCCAGTTCCCGCTGTTCAGCCAGCCGCTCGCCGTCTACCTCGGCCTCGCCTTCGCCGTGCTCCTCGCCTGGATCTTCCGCTCGACCAACATCGGCCTCAACCTCCGGGCCGCCGGCGAGAAGCCGGAGGCACTGGACGCGGCCGGCGTGAGCGTCGTCGCGACCCGCACCTACGCCGTCCTCTCCACCGGGGCGCTCGCGGGCCTCGGCGGCGCCTACCTGTCGATCGTCGGCGCCGGGGGCTTCCAGCCCTTCCTCACGCAGGGTCAGGGCTTCATGGCGATCGTGATCGCGATGCTGGCGCGCGGCCGCCCCCTCGGCGTCGTCGTCGGCTCGTTCCTGTTCGGGATCACGATCTCGCTCGGAACCGCGCTCCAGGCGGCCGGCATCACCGACATCCCGGACAACATCATCCACGCTCTCCCGTTCGTCGCCATCATCCTTGCCCTGATCCTGTTCTCGCGCCGCTCGTACCTACCGCCTGCGCTCGCGCTGCCCTACGTCCGCGGAGCGCGCTGAAAGGAGATCCCGTGAACGAGCCCGTCTTCACGCTCAGCGCCGGCCCGACGATGGCGCCCGACCAGGTCCTCGCGGCCCAGGCCAAACCGATCACCTATCACTACGATCCCGCCTTCCTCGACGCCTTCAGGCGCACCGAGCGCAAGGTGGCGGAACTCTTCCGCACGAAGCAGGACGTCCTGCTCATGCAGGGCGAGGCTGTCCTCGGGCTCGAGGCCGCCGCTCGCTCACTCGTCCGCCCGGGCATGCCCGTGCTCAACCTCGTCTCGGGCGTCTTCGGCAAGGGCATGGGCTACTGGCTCGCCGGCTTCGGCGCGGAACTCCACGAGCTCGAGGTGCCCTACAACGACGCCGTCGACGCAGAGGACGTCGACCGGTTCCTCGGCGAGCACCCGGAGATCGAGCTGGTCACCGTCGTCCACTGCGAGACGCCGTCGGGGACGCTCAACCCGGTCGCGGAGATCGGGCCGATCGCGAAGCGCCACGGGGCACTGATGCTCGTGGACTGCGTGTCCTCGCTCGGCGGCATCCCGATCTGGCCGGACGAGTGGCAGCTCGACGTCTGTGTCGCGGGGCCGCAGAAGTGCCTCGCGGGACCGCCCGGGATGTCCCTCATGACCGTCAGCGACGACGCCTGGTCCGCGATCCGGTCGAATCCGGCCGCGCCGCGCGCCTCGTTCCTGTCCATGCTCGACTGGAAGGAGCAGTGGCTCGAAAGCGGGAAGTTCCCGTTCACGCCGTCGGTCGTCGACCTCCACGGGGTCGAGGCCGCGTGCGACGTGATCCTCGAGGAAGGGCTCGAGGCGTCGTTCGAGCGCCACGCCGCGGCCGCGGCCGCATGCCGCGAGGGTGCGAGAGCGATGGAGATCGACCTCTGGCCCGTGAGCGACGAGGTCGCAGCGGCGTGCGTGACCGCGCTGTCCGTCCCCGAGGGCCTGACGGACACGCAGGTGCGCGACCACTGCCGCGCACGCTACGGCGTGATGATCTCCGGTGGGCAGGGCGCCGGCAATCTCGTCCGGATCGGGCACATGGGCCCGACGGCGCGGTCCCTCTACCCCCTGCTCGGCCTCGCCGCCGTCGGCCGGACGCTCCTCGACCTCGGTGCGCTCGTCAAGCTCGGCGACGGCCTCGAGGCGACGCTTCAGGCGCTCTCGAAGATCGAACAGGTCGTGTGACCCTCCCGCCGTTCGACCTGCACCGCGCCACGTCGGTCGAGGAAGCGGGCGAGCTCCTCCGGCGCTACGGCGACGACGCGGCCGTCCACTGCGGAGGAACCGAGCTGCTGCTCCTGCTGAAGCTCGGTTTCGCAGCCTACGGCCACCTCGTCGACATCAAGCCGATCCGGGACCTGCAGGGCATCGCCCTCGACAACGGGACGCTCGCGATCGGCTCGACCGTCACCCACCGCGAGATCGAGCGTTCTCCGCTCGTGGCCGAAAAGCTCCCTGCGCTCGCTGCGATGGAGCGCCGGGTGGCGAACCTTCGCGTTCGCACCGTCGGCACGCTCGGAGGCAACCTCTGCTTCTCTGATCCTCACTCGGATCCCGCCACGTTTCTCCTCGCGCTCGACGCCGAAATCGAATGCCGTCGCGGTACTTCCGAGCACCGCAAGCTTCCCCTCTCGGAGTTCGTGCTCGGGCCGTACCAGACGGCGCTCGCCCCCGAGGAGCTCCTGGCGGCGATACGCATTCCGCTCCCGCCTCCCGCAACCCGCATCGTGCACGAGAAGCTGTCCTTCCACGAGCGGCCCGCCGCGACCGTCACCGTGGCCGTCCGGCAGGAATCAGGGTCGATCGCCGACGTGCGGATCGCAGTCGGCTCCGTCGGCGCGCGGCCGGTGCGGGCACACGAGGCCGAGCGCATCCTCGCCGGCCCCGAGGACGCTTCCGGCCGCGCCCTCGAGGAAGCGGCGGAAGCGGCGGCCGTCGCTGCGAATCCCGTCGCCGACAGCAACGGCTCTGCCGATTACAAGGCCAATCTCGTCTCGGTGCTCGTACGACGCTGCGTCGGCCGGGCGCTCGAGCCGGCCTAGCAGTCCGCGCCTCCTTTCCTTGAAAACCGCGCAACCCCACGGCGCGTAACCAGACCAGACCGCGAGGCGGCGTCCGCTCTGGCAGGACCTCCCCGCTCGCCGCCGACGCTCCTCGTGGTCTACCTCTCATCGCCTAGTTCAAGGAGGAAAACGTATGCGCTGGCACAACCAGCTCCTCATCGTCATGGCCGTTTTCGGCGCTGTGGCGGCGACGGCCGGGGCGGCCTGGGGCGCCGCCGCCGGCCAACAAATCAAGGGCAAGGTCGACAACGGCACGCTGACGATCACCGGTACAAGCAGAGCCGACACCCTGTCGCTCGTACTCGCCCCCAGCGACCCGACGACGCTCGACGTCGTGGACGGCTCCGGCTCGGTCGTTCTCGCGTTCGACCGGAGCACCTTCGACAAGATCGTGGTCGACGCAGGCGCCGGCGACGACCTCGTCAGGATCGACCAGGCCGACGGAGCCTTCACGGACACGGAGGCTACGACGCTCAACGGTCAGAACGGCGACGACACCCTCCTCGGAGGCTCCTTCGCCGAGACCCTGATCGGCGGCCCGGGGAACGACTTCGCCGACGGCAACCAGGGCTCCGACGTCGCCTTCATGGGCTCCGGCAACGACACCTTCCAGTGGGACCCCGGCGACGGCAGCGACATCGTCGAAGGCCAGAAGGGCAAAGACACGATGCTCTTCAACGGCGCCAACATCGCCGAGAAGATCGACCTCTCCGCCAACGGCCCACGCCTGCGGCTGTTCCGTGACATCGGCAACATCACCATGGACACCGACGGCGTCGAAACCGTGAACATCAACGCCCTCGGCGGCCCCGACACCGTCACCGTCAACGACCTCACCGGCACCGACGTCGACCACGTCAACGCCAACCTCGCCGCCACCGGCGGCGGCGGCGACGACGCAGCCGACAGCGTCGTCGTCGACGGCACCGAGCGCCGCGACGTGATCAGGGCCTCGGGCAGGGCGGGCTCGGCCATCGTGACCGGCCTTCCGGCCACGGTGACCGTCACCGGCGCCCAGACCCCGGACGACATGCTGACGATCAAGGCGCTCGGGGGGAACGACAACGTCGACGCATCGGGCCTCGCGGCCGACGCGATCGGTCTGACGATCGACGGCGGCGACGGCGACGACCGGCTGACCGGCGGCGCCGGCGACGACCTCCTCATCGGCGGCCCGGGCAACGACATCCTGGACGGGGGGCCGGGCAACAACACGCTCATCCAGTGAGGGCCAGGGTTCCGGCGCGGGGCAGGTTGCCCCGCGCCGGAACCCGTCTCGAGCGCTATCGGCCGACGTGACCACCTGCTGGTTCTCGACCGCACGAGCGTAAACGGCCTCTGGCGCTCGGTCCATCGTCGTCTCCTAGACTCTCGGCGTGTCCGCGCCGTCGCGCTTCCGTGAGCTGCACGCCCGCGAGCGGCTGTTCGTGATGCCGAACCCGTGGGACGTGGGTTCGGCGCGGCTGCTCGCGTCTGCCGGCTTCGAGGCGCTGGCGACGACGAGCGCCGGCTTCGCGTGGTCGCTCGGCAAGCTCGACCAGCAGGTGACCCGCGACGAGTTGGTCGCCCACGTGGCGCAGCTCGCCGTGGCGACGCCGCTCCCGCTCAACGTCGACAGCGAGCGCTGCTACCCGGACGATCCGGGCGGCGTCTCCGAGACGGTGCGGCAGCTTGGCGACGCCGGCGCGGCCGGGTGCTCGATCGAGGACTGGGACCCGGCCACGGGACGCATCGACGACGTCGCGCTCGCCGCCGAGCGCGTTTCCGAGGCCGCGGAGGCGGCGCACGCTTTCGCCGAGCCGATGGTGCTGACCGGCCGCTGCGAGAACCACATCCGCGGCGTGACCGACCTCGACGACACGATCGCGCGGCTCGTCGCCTACCAGGAAGCAGGCGCCGACTGCGTGTATGCGCCGGGCCTGTCCACGCTGGAGCAGGTCGGCGCCGTGGTCGACGCCGTCCGCGTGCCGGTGAACGTCCTCGCGCTCGCGAACGGTCCTTCCGTCCAGGAGCTCGCGTCGGCCGGCGTGCGCCGCGTGTCGACGGGCGGCGCGCTCGCCCGCGCGGCGTACGGCGCGCTGCTCGAGGCAGCGCACGAGTTGCTTGCGCAGGGCACATCGACCTACGCCACCCGGGCGCCTTCGATGGACGCGCTCCAGCAGGCCTTCGGTCCTAGAACTTCTTGACGTTCAGAAAGCCGCCGTCGGCGACGATCGTCGTCCCGGTGACGTAGCTGGACGCGTCCGAGGCGAGGTAGACGGCGACCCGGGCGATCTCCTCGGGCCGGCCGATGCGGCCGAGGGCGTTCGCCTCCTCGACCCGGCGCCTGAACGCATCGGCCTCCTCGACGTTCATGCCGCCGAGGTCGCGCTGCAGCATGGGCGTGTCGATCGTGCCCGGCGCGATCGCGTTCACGCGGATGCCGTGCCGCCCGACCTCGGGCGCGAGAGCGCTCGCAGCCGCCACGAGCCCGGCCTTCGCGGCGGCGTAGGGCACGCAGCCGGGCAGCGCCAGGAACGCCTGGACGGAGGAGACGAAGACGATGCTGCCGCCGCCGCGCCGTCTGAGCTCCGGGATCGCGAGCTGGGCGCAGAGGAGCGCGCCCTTCAGGTTCGTGTCCAGGATCAGGTCGATCGTCTCCTCGCTCTCGTGCTCGAACTCCTCGTAGATGGACACGGCCGCGTTGGCGACGACGACGTCGAGCCCGCCGAAGCGCTCGCGGGCCAGCGCGACGGCGACGGCGACGTCGTCGCGACTGCGGACGTCGCCGACTGCGGCGGCGACCGCGTCGCGCTCGTCGAGTCCTTCCGGGGACAGGTCCATGGCGACGACCGAGGCGCCGGCCGTCTCGAACGCGAGCGCCGTCGCCTGCCCGATGCCCGAGCCGGCGCCGGTGACGAGCGCGACCTTGCCTTCGAGCTCGCCGCTCACGTCGTCGAGCGTGCGGCGGCCGAGACCGGCCCGCCGGCGTCCTCGGCGCGGCGATCGACCCCCGCAGCGGCATAGGCGTCGTCCTCGTCCAGCGTCTCGTGCTCGAGCAGCGCCTCGGCGAGCGCATCCAGCTTGCCGCGGTTCTCCCGGAGCAGCTGCGTCACCTGCGCGTGGGCCTCCTCGACGATCCTGCGCATCTCGTCGTCGATGAGCTGCTGCGTGCGCTCGGAGACCTCGGCCCCGCCGGGGTAGTACGGGCCGCGGCCGTCCGCGGGAACGACGGCGAGCGGACCGATCGCTTTGCTCATCCCCCAGCGTGCGACCATCTGGCGGGCGATCTCCGTCAGCTGCACGATGTCGGACTCGGCGCCCGTCGTCGGCTCGCCGAAGACGATCTCCTCGGCCGTGCGGCCGCCCAGCGCAACCTTGATCCGCGCCTTGAGCTCACTCTCCTCGTAGTTGAAGCGGTCGGTCTCCGGCGCCGAGAACGTGACGCCGAGCGCCATGCCGCGGGGGATGATCGAGACCTTCCGCACCGGGTCGGCGCCGGCGGTGAGCATGCCGACGAGCGCGTGGCCGCCCTCGTGGTAGGCCGTCCGCCTCCGGTCGGCCGCGGTCATCATGATCTGCCGCTCCGCGCCGAGCACGATGCGCTCGAGCGAGTCGGTGAAGTCCGACTCGGTGATGGTCGTGTGCTCCCGCCGCGCCGCGGTCAGCGCCGCCTCGTTGACGAGGTTGGCGAGGTCGGCGCCGACCATTCCCGGCGTCGAGGCGGCGATGCGGCCGAGTTCGACGTCTCCGTCGAGCGGCATGCCGCGGGTGTGCACCTTCAGGATCGCCTCGCGGCCGGCACGGTCGGGGGCCTGGACGGCGACGCGCCGATCGAAGCGGCCGGGCCGCAGCAGAGCCGAGTCGAGGATCTCCGGGCGGTTGGTCGCCGCGATCACGATCACGCCCGTCGAGGAGTCGAAGCCGTCCATCTCGGTCAGGATCTGGTTCAGCGTCTGCTCGCGCTCGTCGTTGCCGCCGCTGAAGCCTGCGACGCCCGACGTGCGCGAGCGGCCGATCGCGTCCAGCTCGTCGATGAACACGATCGCCGGCGCCTCGGCCTTGGCCTTCGCGAACAGGTCGCGGACGCGGGAGGCGCCGACGCCGACGATCGCCTCGACGAACTCCGACGCCGACATGGAGAAGAAGGGCGCATCGGCCTCACCCGCGACGGCCCGCGCGAGCAGGGTCTTGCCCGTGCCGGGCGGGCCCGTGAGCAGGACGCCGTGCGGGATCCGCCCGCCGAGGCGGCGGTACTTGTCCGGGTTCTTGAGGAAGTCGACGACCTCGATCAGCTCCTGCTCGGCCTCCTCCACGCCGGCCACGTCCTCGAAGGTCACCTTGTCGCCGGTCGGCTGGTAGCGCCGCGCGCTCGACCGGCCGAACTGGCCGAGCACGTTCTGGACGTTGCCGGCGCGCCGCATGAGCAGCACGAGCAGCGCGACGAAGAGGATCGTCGGGCCGAAGCCGAGCAGCAGGTTCTCCCACCAGGGCACGCCGGTGTCCAGCGGCTGCGCGTTGACGACGACGCCCTTCTCCTGCAGCAGGTGCGAGAGCTGGTTCTCGTCGGCGAAAGCCGGGATCTCCGTCTTGAACTTCGTCGTCTCCCGCTCGCCGTCGTAGGTCGTGGGCTTCTTGAACGTGCCCTGGATGGCCGTGCCCTTCGAGGTGATGCTGTCGACGTTGTTGCCGTTGACCTGGTTGAGGAAGAAAGGGCTGTACGGGACGCGGACGCGCGAGGGGCCTTGCGTCGCACGCGAGCCGAGGTAGTAGTTGATGAACAGCAGGCCGACGAAGAGGACGCTGAGCCACCACCACCAGCCGGCCCGCCGGCGCGGCGGCGTCTGCGGCGGCGGGTCCTGCGGGGATCCCGCCCGCTGTGGGTCGGCGCTCACGGGCCGGTCTCCGGGCCGCGAGCGGGGAGGGGTCCCAGGGGAACCGGGAGGTTCCCCGACCAGAGCGGCCCCTGGAAGAAGGGGGCACGTGGGGGAAATACGGTTTCCCCCACGGGAGCGAGCAGAAGGCGAGCGACGCTCACGGAGCCACCTTGCCAGAATCAGCGGCGCCGATGCACGCGACTTCGCTCCAGCCCTATCTCGACGCGCTCGGCGCGCGAACGCCCGCCCCCGCCTCCGGATCCGGCGCGGCGGTGACGGGCGCGATCGCCGCGGCGCTGGCCGAGCTGGCGGCCCGCTTCTCCGACGAGCGCGAGGCGGCGTTGCGCCTGGTCGAGCTCCGCGCACGGCTCGTCGAGCTCGCCGACGAGGACGCTCGGGCCTACACGGCCTTCATGCGCACACGCAGCGACGAGGACCGCGACCGCACGATCGACGTCCCGCTCGAGATCGCCGAGGCGGCGTCCGAGGTCGCCTCGCTCGCCCGCATCCTCGTCGAGGGCGGGAACCCGCGGGTCGCGGGGGACGCCGAGGCCGGCTTCGAGCTGGCCCGAGCCGTCGCAGGAGTCGGCGCCCGACTGGTCGAGATCAATCTCGACGGCGCCGACGACCCGCGCCTCGAACGCGCTCGCGCGGCGTCCGTCGGCTAGGCTCGCGGGCCGTGACCTCCACGATGCCCTCGTCGCTCGAGATCGCGCAGGCCGCGACGCTGCGGCCCGTGGCCGAGATCGCCTCTGAGATCGGCCTGGAGCCGTCCGAGGTCGAGCTCTACGGCAGCTACAAGGCCAAGGTCAGCCTGTCCGTGCTCGACCGGCTCGCCGACCGTCCCGACGGCAAGCTGATCAACGTCACCGCGATCACGCCGACGCCGGCGGGTGAGGGCAAGACCACGACGGCCGTCGCGCTGACCCAGGCGTTCGGCAGGCTCGGCCGGCAGCCCGTGCTCTGCCTGCGCGAGGCGTCCGTCGGCCCGGTCTTCGGGATCAAGGGCGGCGCGGCAGGCGCGGGCCACGCGCAGGTCGTGCCCATGGAGGACATGAACCTGCACTTCACCGGCGACATCCACGCGATCGGCGCCGCCAACAACCTGCTCGCGGCCATGGTCGATGCGCACCTCCTGCACGGCAACGAGCTCGGCCTCGACCCGCTGTCGATCTCGTGGCGGCGCTGCGTCGACATCAACGACCGCGCGCTGCGCGACATCGTCGTCGGGCTGGGCGGCCGCGCCAACGGCTATCCGCGGCAGACCGGGTTCGACATCACAGCCGCCTCGGAGGTGATGGCGATCGTCGCCGTCGCGCGCGACCTCCACGACCTGCGCAAGCGCCTGGGCTCGATCACGGTCGGCGCGACCTACGAGGGAGAGCCGGTGACAGCCGAGCAGCTGCAGGCCGCAGGCGCGATGACGGTGCTGCTGAAGGACACGATCAAGCCGAACCTCGTCCAGACACTCGAGGGCCAGCCGGTCTTCGTGCACTGCGGCCCGTTCGCCAACATCGCGCACGGCAACAACTCCCTCGTCGCCGACCGCGTTGCGCTCAAGCTCGGCGACTACGTCGTCACCGAGAGCGGCTTCGGGTCGGACATGGGGATGGAGAAGCTGTTCGACATCGTCTGCCGCGTCGGCGGGCTGCGGCCGAGCGCGACCGTCCTGGTCGCGACCGTGAAAGCGCTCAAGCACCACGGCGGAGACACGAACGGGGGCCTGTCGGCGATCGAGGTCGGCGCAGCGAACCTCGCGCGGCACCTCGGGATCATCCGCGAGTTCGGGCTCAAGGCCGTCGTCGCCGTGAACCGGTTCCCCTCGGACACGAACGAGGAGATCGAGCTCGTGAGGCGGCTCGCGCTCGAAGCGGGTGCGTACGCGGCGGAGGTCAACGACGGCGTGCCCGAGGGCGGTGAGGGAGCGACGGCGCTGGCGGAGGCAGCCGTGGCGGCGGCCGATGAGCCGAACTCGTTCGACTACATCTATCCCCTGGACGCGACGATCGAGCAGAAGATCGAGGCGATCGCCAAACGGGTCTACGGCGCCGACGGGATCTTCCTGCTCAAGACCGCACGCGACAAGATCGCGCGCTTCGTCGCCGACGGCCTCGGCAACGTGCCGATCTGCATGGCGAAGACCCACCTCTCGCTCGGTCACGACGTCGCGCTGACGAACGCGCCCACGGGCTTCACCGTCACCATCCGCGACATCCGCGCCTACACGGGCGCCGGCTGGCTCGTCGCGCTGTGCGGCGACATGCAGACGATGCCCGGGCTGAGCAAGACGCCGGCCGCGTTCAACGTCGACATCGACGAGAGCGGACGGACTGTCGGGCTCTTCTAGCGCCGCTGACCCGAGCTGCGTGCCGTCGTCACAGGGCGCTAGTCCCCGAAGTACGAGGCCCTGGCGGTCCGGAGCGGCGCGCCCTCCACGTGCCCCGTCTCGGACTGCCGCCGCCGGCAGACCTCGCCGAACAGGGCCGAGGCCGTGCGGGCCGCGTCGGTCACCGGCAGGGCCACGTCGGCGACGAGCACGTGCAGCACGCCTCCCTCGGACGCGAACGCGCCGTCCGCGACCACACCCGGAAATGCCCAGGCGGCGAGGTCGCAGAGCAAGCGCGGAGCGAAGGCGCCGTCCGCGCGCGACAGGGAGACGTGCGCGAGCGGCATCCCGTCCGGAGCCGGGGTCGCGGCCACGACGATCCCCTCCGTCGTCGTCTCGGCTCTGAGCTCGCCCGGGGCACGAGCGAAGCTCCGCACCTGGTCGAGATGGGCATGCGAGAGCATCCGGCGGCGTGGGTCCGCGAGGGCATGGATGACGAGGACGACCACGAGCAGCGCTACCAGCGAGCCGAGGAGCACGAGCTCGCGCGTGCCGAACCCGCCGTGCTCGTGCGTCCAGAGCACGAGCGCGAACGCGAGCTCGGCGACGCACATCCAGCGGTTCACGGACATCCCCGCGACGTGCGGGCGCACGTCTCCGCGCAGGCCCTCGAGCCCGAAGCGGACGACGGAGTACGCAACCAGGAACCAGGTGAACACGGCGCCGGCCGGGGCGGACGGAAGCGCTGCCAGGCCGCTCACACCGATGCCGAGCAGTGCGGCCGCCTCGAGCGCCGGCACGGGCAGGAGCCGGACGCCGACGAGGTGCCTCGGGAACCCGTCCAGCGCCTCCTCCTCCCCGTAGCGGATCCCGAGGGACGACGGGCGGCCGTGGCAGCAGCCCACGAGCAGGCAGCCGACACGCCCTCCGGCGAGGAAGAAGCAGAGCCCGACCGCGATCAGATCGAGGTAGGCGAGCACCGGCTCGCCGAGCGCGAAGAGCACGCCGGCGACGCAGAGCTCCGCGAACCAGACGTGCTCGAGCAGGACGAGGTTCTCGGCGCCGCGGACCCAGCGCCGGAAGTACGCGTAGGCGAAGAACGACACGCCGCAGACGGCGCAGAGCGCCGCGGCGACGAGCAGCGACCGCTCCGTGAGCAGCGCGGCGCCGAGCGTGAGCACGACGGCGACGTAGAAGCCGGTGACGCCGCACGTCCGGAAGGCGGGCACCTCCCGCGACGCCCGCCCGAAGCGGGTGCGCGGGAGGCGGTCGAGGACCTCGTTGACGCTCATCCCTGCTGGGTGAGCAGGACGAGGACGTGCTCGGTCTTCACCGGCCAGTCGTGGACGGCCAGGAACGGCGCATCCGGGTGGGCGGGATCGCGGACGTCGACGCCGCCGACCTTGTCGATCAGCTTCTCGCGCTGCTCGACGAGCGGCTGGCTCGACAGGCCCGTCTTGGAGACGACGATCGCGCGGACGACGAAATGCTCCAGCTTCGCGACGTCGAGTGTCTTCAGCTCGGTCGGGTCGACGAAGTCGCTCGTATCCGACGTGAACGTCGCGACGCCGAGCGTCACCGCCTTCGGCTTGGCCGCCTTCAGGAACGCGGCCAGGTCTCTCCGACTCGCGAGCTGCCCGATCAGCTTCACGTTCAGCGGCGAGTTCTTGACCCCGAAGACGGTGTAGTCGGTCGTCTCGACCTGCGGCTTCGGCTTCGGCGGCGGAGGCGGAGCCGACGGGGTCCCGCAGTCCTTCCAGCGGCGCCGGTGGAAGAGCACCCAGTCGAGCGTGGCCGTGACCCCGCCGGTCGAGGCGGCGCCCTGGTCGAACAGCTTCTTCTCGATCGCGCCCGTGTAGTCGCGGTCGTCGAGGACCGTGTCGATCGTCTCGAGGCCTTTGACGGCGTCCTGATGAGCCTGGTTCGCGGCGTCGAAGACAGCCGCGTCCTCCGTGAGCTTCGCGTCCGCCATCGTCGTCTCGAGCGGCGAGTCGACGATCAGCCGGGCCAGAGGGATGCCGCTGCTGCTCTGCTCGTCCTGCCCGAAGGCCGCCGAGACCTCGAGCGGGCTCCCCTGCCAGCTGGCCCAGAGCAGCAGGTCGCTCGACCTGCCCTCCGGCCCCGGCCTCCCGACCGCGGCCGTGAACGTGGGCGGAGAACCGGCCGCCGACAGGGTCAGCTGGACCTCGACGTCCGCGGCTCCGGCGCCGCCTCGGGGGTTCGGGCCGACCACATTGATGTTCCCGTCGAGGTTGCCCTTGGCGGTCACCGTGACCACGCCGCCGACCTCCTGCCGGCTCTCGACGGTGAACGTGCCGGCGAGGTTGGCCGTCGCCCCGGAGGGCTCCCGGCCCGTCGCGGCGACGGCGGCCTCGGCCTTGGCGGTGAAACCGGCGCCGGCGGCGAGGTCGAACATGTCGGCGTCGATCGAGAACGCGAGGTATCCGCCGAGCGGCACCTGCACCTCGCGCCCCGCGCTGGGCGGTTCGAGGCCGGCGAACTCGAGCTCGAGCCCGCCCCCGGACGGCGTCGCGCTGCGCGCGGCCCCGTGAAAGAGCCGCGGCGGGATGTCGAACACGTGCTCGCCGACCTCGGCGAAGGCGGCATGGGCCTCGGCTTCGAAGATGCCCAGCAGCAACGGCCCGGACATCTGCACCGACGCGTCCCAGCCCCGTGCCTGCTGCTGCGTCGCGCCGAGGACGCCGTCTGGGACGAGGACGTCCACCTTCGGCCGCCTGGCCGTGTCCTCGATGCCCTCGACGAGCGAGATCCGGTCCATGTGCTGCGCGCTCTCGAACGCGCGCGGGATGTAGTCGTGCCGCGCGACGCAGAAGCGCAGGTCGACGCCGGGCCCCATCAGCCGGCGCACCTGCTCGTCGACGGGCGGCGTCGTGCCCGGCGTGACCGGGAGGTAGCCGGCCGGCGGCAGCTCGACCAGCCCTCCGTCGAGCAGGATGTGCTGGGAGGGGAGTTTTGCCTTGTCGAGCACGTCGGCGAGCCTCCGCTGGATCAGCGCGATCTTGTCCGCCTGGAGCAGGGGAGCCGCGCGGGCCCGCGTGATCTCCTCGCGCATGGCCGTCCCGGCCGGCTGGTCTGCGGGCACGCCCTCGATCGGTGCGGCTTCGGCCGCGTGGATCACCGCCTCGCGCCGGTCGGCGCTCCTGAGCGGCGCCGCGAGCGCCTGGTGCAGGTCGGCGACGTAGGCGGAGACCTCGCGGATCACGTCGACGTGGGCGGCGCAGGGATCGACCGAGGTCGAGTCGCCCTCGCGGCCCGAGAGGACGGAGGGCAGCTGGCACTGGAACTGCAGCACCTGCGCCAGGAACGTGTCCCACGGGCGCATGCACATGCGTCCCTGCCAGTAGCGGCGCGGCGGCGTGTCCATGCGCTCTCGCCGCACGACCCACTCGTCCACGAACGTGCTCGAGGTCAGCCGGCCGACGACGGCGATAGGGACCTCCCAGCCGCCGGGCGCGGCCGCTCCATGGCACCAGATGCCCGAGAGCAGACCCGCCTTGGAGATCTGGCAGGGGACGAAGTCCCTCTCGTCCGCGAAGTACGCGGACACGAGCTGCGAGTGGATGTGGGCCTCCGTGAGCCCCGGGAACTGGACGAAGGGCGTCCTGGGCTGGAACGGCGCGGCGCGGACGATCACGCCCTCGACCATGTACGCGCGGTCCGTGCTCGTCGCGCACCCGTCGTCGCACAGCCGGCCGAAGACCTCCTCGTCGCCGCACGCGCGCTCGGCGTGGGCGATCGTGATCACGTAGAACTCGGCGCCGCTGGGAGCCGGCGGCGGCTGCTCCCCCTTGTCCTCGGGAGTGCAGATCTCGAACGTGGACGAGCCCGCGCTCGCCCGGTGCACGGCCGCCAGCGCGTTCCTCGTGGCCGCGATCACCTGGTTCAGCGAGACCGAGAACGGCGCCGGCATGTACAGGACGCGCCCGGCAGGATCGAAGGCGAGCCCGCCGCCGATCGTCAGCTGGTCGCCCGATCCCGCGGTGACGTCGAAGCCGTAGACGAGCCCGGAGCCGCCGGCGCGCGCGCCCAGCTCGGCGACGCGGCGCATGTAGTCCTGCTCGAGCCGGAGGTCGTCCGCGCGGAGGAACTTCCCGTCGAAGTAGTTGAGCCGCGTCAGGATCGTGCTGTCCGGGACCTCCTCGACCCCCTGCGGCTCGAACGAGAGGGCGAGCTCCGTGCTGCTGGTCGTGGTGTCGATCATGGCCATGGCTCGCTCCTTCAGTGTTGGGACATGTGGACGTAGTCGTGCCCGTCGTGGGCCGTCCCCGACGGCCCTCCCTGCGCGCCGGCGAGCGGCACGAAGTCCTCGCCGAGAAGCGGCGTCGGCCCCGTCCCGTGGGCGATGAAGCGCACGAGGCTGCCGGCGGGATCGCTCTGGAGGTGGATCTCGACCTTCGTGCCGTCGGTGAGCACCGGGTCGTCGAACGCCACCGGGCTCCAGCCGCCGCTCCCGAGCTCGTGGACGCTGAAGGCCGCCGCCTTCACGGTGTCCGGGTCGAGGGGCTTGTCGACGGTGATCGCGACGTTCTCGTGGCCGTCGGATGAGAACTCGGTCACCTGCGGGCCGGCGGTCGTGCCGCCCTGGATGTCGCCGGCGAGCAGCTCCTCGATCGTCTGCGTGGCCACGTGCGCGCGCCGCGGGCTGCGGTCGATCGTCGCGCCCGTCAGCGTCCAGCCGCCCTCCGAGCCCTCGAGCGTGATGTCCTTCACGTTCGCGAGCACGACGCCGGCGTCGTCGAGCGCCGGGTAGACCGTCGCGGTGCCGTCCGGAGGAGAGGCGGGCCTCATCGCCGTCACGTCCTGGTCGGCCAGGGCCCGGAACGCCTCGAGGAAGCCCTCCCCGGTCGTGGCCCCGGTCCGCGCGTCGTCGATCGCCGCCTTCTCCTCGTCCGTCAGCTCGGCGGCGGCGGCGCCGTCGTCGATGCCGAACAGAAGCCGCAGGCGCGGGTACGGCGGCGGCTCGGGCTCCGCCAGGCCGGGCAGGAACCGGATCGCGACGGTCTCGAACGTGCGCGAGTACGCGGTGTCGACGTTCGCGCCCTCGCAGGGGCCCGAGATCGCCGGCACCGGACGCGTCCCGCACGAGCAGAACACGATCTC
The DNA here is from genome assembly GCA_963776375.1 of uncultured Actinomycetes bacterium. Classification (GTDB taxonomy): domain Bacteria; phylum Actinomycetota; class Thermoleophilia; order Gaiellales; family Gaiellaceae; genus PALSA-612. Next base: position 271,768 of record CAVZMF010000001.1, read on the forward strand.
GACGCGGCCGTCGAAGTGGACGGTCCCGTCCTCGTCGACGACCTTGTTCTCGACGTCGTCCCCGTTCTCGTCGTACCACTTGCCGATGTCCATGCAGCAGGCGACGTCGAGGTGCAGCTCGCGTCCGGTCGGATCGAGCGCCAGGCCGGGCTGGACGCGCAGCTCGCGCTTGTCCAGGAGGCTCTCGACGTCGAGGCCCCAGACGATGCCCGCGCGGTGGAGCCACGCGTTGTGCAGCCGCATCTTGCCGCGGTGGTAGCGCTGCTCGGTCTCGAAGTCGTCGACGCCGAGCAGCATCCCGAAGTGGTAACGGAGGGCGGTGAACGGGCCGTCGGGCAGCGAGAGCTCGTCCGGGATGCAGACGGTGTCGCTTGCGGCTCCGGTTTCGGTAGTCGACATGCCGTCCTCCTCTCCCTAGTCGTCGCCCCGCGTCGCCTGCAGAAGGCGTGCGGATCTCAGCGGCGCGAAGGCGCCGGCGCGGTCGGAGCTCTCGCGGGCGCGCCGGTCGAACGACGCGATCGAGTCGTCGGTCGTCAGCTCGGCGCGGAGCGCCTGCGAGTAGGCGGTCTCGGCGTTCCGCAGCGTCTGGGAGAGCTGGCCGGGGTTGACGCCGTGGATCGCGGCCAGCAGGACGAGCGCCTCCTCGTAGTCGTCGATCAGCTCCCAGGTCGCGTCGGGGACGGCGGCGTCGAGTGCGGCCAGTGCCTTCTTCATGTCGTCCGTCACCGCCTGCTGCGCCTGGGTCAGCGCCTGCACGAGCGCCGGGAGCTCGCCGGTGAGGGTCTGGACGGTCGGGTCGTTGTCGGGATTGGCCGAGGGATCGGCCGCCTGGGCGTCGAGCCGCGCCTTGGCGATCGCGTCCTGCTTCTCGTCGACCTGCGCCTGGGCGTCGATGACCTTGCCGCCGAGGACGAACGCGTTCTCGTGCGTGTTCCCGTCCTCGAGCGCCGCTGCCGCGTCGCGCAGGGCGGCGAGCCGCTGCTTCTCGGCATTGCTCATCGGCGTGCTCGCCGCCACGCCGGCCAGGAGCGCGAAGGCGCGATCGCGCCGAGCGGGCCCTCCGTTGACGAACACCGCGAGCTCGGCCTCGGCGTGATCGAAGGCGAGCGCAGCCTTGGCGCTGGCGCCGGCCTGGCCGGCGGGCTCGGCGACGTCGGCCCGCCGCGCGGCAGCGTCGTCCGCCTGGGCAGTCACGGCGTCCAGCCGGGCACGTGCCTGCTCGCGCCGCGCATGGGCGCGGTCGAGCAGCTCCTGCGGAAGGTCGTCCTGGAGCCGGTCGCGGGCGCCCTCCATCGCCGACTTCGCCGGATCCTGGCCGACGTCCGAGCCCGTGGGCAGATCGGAGAGCGGCGCCGAGGTGGCCGCGTTCTTGAGCGTCGTGTCGGCGTCCGTGCGCTTGTCGGCGTCGTCCTTCGCCTGGGTCGCGGCCTTGACCCGGGCGGCGGCGAGCGCAGCGTCCGTGTTGCCGGCGGCCACGCGGCTGCGCGCATCCGTCAGTCCTTCTTGCAGCGTGGCGATGTCCGACTGCTTGGCGCGGATCTCCACGTTCTTCGCCTCGAGGTCGGCGAAGAGCTGGTCGCCCTCGGCGGCGACCGTCGTCTGGGCGATCTGCCGGCGGATCGCCGCCGCCGCCTCGTTCAGGGTCTTGAGGTCGGCGTTGGCGGTGTCGAGGTCCTTCTGGCCCTGGACGGCGTCCGCCTGGGCCTGGGCCAGCGCGGCGGCGATGTCCGCCTGCGCGGCCTGCGCCTTCTGCAGGTCGTCGGCGGCGACGCTGGACAACGTGTTAGCCATGGCTCCTCCCTACGTGTTTTCAGTCGGTTCGCCGGGGAAGGCCTTGCCGGCCTTCTCGTACTCCCGGCGGATGGCCCGGCCCAGGTGCCGGCGCGAGATCGGAACGCCTTCGGAGGCCGCGAGGAAGCCGGCTGCGGTGGCGGCGTTCCGGATGACGCCACCGACGACCGGGTAGAGCGCCGCGAGCTGCGGGAGATCGACGTCGCGATCGAGCGGGGCCCGCTCGGGCAGGTGGCAGCGCCACAGGGCCTCCCGCTCCACGGCGGTCGGCTCCTCGTAGTCGACGGCGAACTCGAGCCGGCGGATGAAGGCCGGGTCGACGTTCTGGCGCAGGTTGGTCGCCAGGACGGCCAGGCCCTCGAACCGCTCCAGCCTCGCGAGCAGGTACGCGGTCTCGAGATTCGCGTAGCGGTCGTGCGCGTCCGACACCTCGGTGCGCCGGCCGAAGAGAGCATCGGCTTCGTCGAAGAGCAGAACGGCCTGGGCCCGCTCGGCCGCGTCGAACACCTCGGCGAGGTTCTTCTCGGTCTCGCCGATCCACTTCGAGACGACGCGGGAGATGTCGACGACGAGCAGGTCGACGCTGAGCTCGTTCGCGAGCACCTCGGCCGACAGGGTCTTGCCCGTTCCGGGCGGCCCGGCAAACAGCATGCGCACGCCGCGCGCGCCGGGGCGGCCGTCCAGGAAGCCCCAGTCGTCGAGGACACGGCTCTGGTTCCAAAGCCGCTCGATCGCCTCGCGCAGCTGCGCGAGGCGATCGGGCCGGAGGACGAGCTGCGACCAGGTGGCCCTCGGCCGCACGAGCTTCGCCCCGGCGGCGAGCGAGACGCCGGTGCGGACGCGGATGCTCTCCGAGACGTCGGCAGCCGACCTGCGCCGGCCGTCGAGCGCGCGCAGCGAGCGGACGTCGGCCGCAGCCGAAGCCGCCGCGCTCGGCTCGACGAGATGGCGCGCCGCGAGCAGCGCGGCGTCGTCGGCGAGCTCCGGCAGGGCGGCGCTCCACATCCGCCGACGCGAGCGGGGCGAGAGCGGGCCCGTCGGCACGGCCAGCACCGGCCGCAGGCCGTCGACCACCGCGACCCCGGGCCGCAGGCAGAGGACGACCGCGTCCGGGTGGTCTCCGAAGGCCGGCACGACCGGCTCCGCGGGAGGTTCGACGCCGGGCAGGCGGAGGAGGGGAACGCAGTCGCGCAGCAGGGCATGCGCGCAGACGAGCGGGATCGCGCACTCGTCGGGACGATCCCGGAGCTCGAGCGGCACGGCACGGACCCCGGCGCGAAGGGCCAACGCGGCCGCGCGGTGGAGCGCGACCGTCTCCGAGTCCGAGGTGACGAGCACGGTGACCGCGGCCCGCCGCGAGAGCGCGGCGATCGCGGACGCGGCCGCCGGCTCATCCAGCCACTCCTCGAGCCCGTCGGTCGTGGACGACGTCTCCGGCCGGCGCACGAAGCGGGGCCAGGCGTCGATCCCCTGCAGCGCCGGCCAGATCCCGTCTCCCGGGTGGAGCGAGCGCTCGAAGAACGGCAGGGCGCCGTCGAGAACCAGCGCGCCCGAGCCCACGCCCGCTCCCTGCACCAGGATCGCCCGCAGCTCGGCGCGCTCCCCGTCGTCCAGGCAGAAGAGCCGCGCCGCGAGGCCGGCGGTCGGGTACGGAGCTCCCATCGGGCTGATCCGCCGGAAGGCCGACGCGTAGCCCTCGTGCTCCTCGGCCAGCCCGGCCAGCACCAGCAGGTCGACCTCGACCGGAGCCAACCGCAGCCCCGCGGCGAGCCGGTCGAGCGGCGAGGTGCCGGGCTCGGAGACCTCCGCGCTCGCGCCGGGTACGCGACGCGAGCGGAGGAAGCGCTCCAGCTCGGCCAGCGACTCGTCCTCTTCCGCCAGGGCGGCGACGAGGTCGGCGAGGCGCCCGACGACCCTCGCCGTCTCGTCGGCGAGCCGGCGGCCCGTCGCCGCCCGAGGGGCGACGGCGGCGACGCTAGCCATAGACGAACCTCACGACGGCGCCGAGCCAGGGGATCCAGCCCGGGTCGAGGTCGAGACCGGCCCGGCGGATCTCCGTCGACACCTCGTCGAGCGGCAGGCGGAGCTCGATCCAGCCAGGATCGAAGACGATCTCGCCGCTGCGGCGGCAGACGAGCTCGACGAGCTCCCCGGAGAGGGCGTCGGGGAGAGCGTCGGGGCGGTCGAGCCGCGCCCGGAGGTGCGCCTCGACCCGCTCCCGGATCGCGGCGAGGGCGTCGAGCTCGGCGTCGCCCCACGGCTCGCCGTCGTCTCCGGGCGGGTCGGCGTCGGGCGCCAGCCCGGCGAAGGCGAGCGCGGCCGGGTCGCGCGCGTCGACGGGAACGAGCGTCAGCGCCAGACGGTGGAGCGACCAGCGCAACGGCCGCCGCGCGAGTGCGCCGGACCGCATGGCCTCGTCGGGGACGCGAAGGTCGTCGAGCACCGGCAGCAGGAAGAGAAGGCCGCCGTGGGCGGTCGTCCAGCGCGGCTCGGGCCCGGTCTCCGCGGGCTCCTCGTGCGCGCCCGCGGGAGCCGGCTCGTCGGCCCGCGGCTCGGGCTCGCGTGGATCCTCCGCCGGAGCGGGGTCGGGCCCCTCGTGCGAGCGGAGGAGCGCCTCGGCAACCGCGCCGGCCACGTCGGCGCAGGCGTCCGGAGCCCGGGCCGCATCGGGCTCGGCCTCGAGCACCGCCAGCACGGCCAGCGCACCGGCGAGCGCCCCCCGCTGCGAGGCGCCCGCAGGCGGCAGGGCACGGGCGGCGGCGCGCGCGACGGCGGACCGCTCGAGCACGCGCCGCGCCCGATCTTCCAGGTGGGACCCTCGCCCGCGCTCGGCGGCCGTGTCCCCGCCGGGCGCCGGAACCGACTCGAGAGCCGCGGCGGAGCCGCCTGACGCCGTCAGCGCAGCACGGGTGAGGTCGGCCCAGGCGGTGGGCTCGATGCGCTCGACGAGCGACGGGAGCGTGCCCGCTGCCGCGACCTCGGCCAGCACGGGCACGATGCTCTCCGGCTCGGAGACGAGCACGGTCGCGAGCTCCCACGCCGCCGCACGCTCGCCGGGCGCGTCGCCGCCCTGCCAGAGCCCGAGCTGGCGCCAGGCCCAGACGTGCTCGAGCCGACCGACCGCGACGGCGAGCGCGAGATCCGCGAGGGCCGCGCGCCGCGAGCGGAAGCGGACGACGTCCGAGCGGGAGCCGTCCGCGAGCGCGGCGGCGATCGCCTCCGCGAGCGCTGCGCTCCAGGCCGCCGCCGCGCTCGCCTCGCCCGCGCCCAGCCGGACCCGCACGGGCACGCGGAGCGACCGCACGCAGATCTCCTCCTCCGTCGGCACGCCGCTCCGCGCCAGGGCAGGCTCGAGCGCCTCGCCGAGCACGCGGTCGAGCACGCCGTCGAGTCGGCGGCGCAGCAGCGGGTCGTCGCGGTCGACGCGGTAGCGGACGCGGAGGTGCTTCAGGTGCAGGACGTCGGTCATCCGAGCCGCAGCCCCTGGTCGAGCGGGTCGATCCCGAGCCGTGCGCCGGGCACCGGACGCCCGACGACCGCTCCCCGGCCCAGCCTGGTCGCGTCGAGCCGCAGCGTCTCGAACCCGCCGGTGCGTCCGATCACGGACAGCAGCTCGACGTGCAGCCCGTACCCGACCCGCATCCCCGACGACGCCGTGCAGAGCTCGTAGATCGTGTGGGCAGGCCGCTGGGTTTCGAGCACGTGCCTGACGACGTCCATGCCCTCGGGCGGGAGGACGGCGGGGATCATGACGCTGAACCGGTGGGCGTGGGTCGCGAAGGCGCTCGCGAGGTCGCCGCTGAGCGGGCGGTCGCCGGCCTCCCCCACGGCCCCGCCGACGCGCATGTTCGCCCCGACCACGGAGCCGGAGAAGAGGGTCGACTGCTCGTCGCCAGAGAGCAGCGCACCGCCCAGCCCGCGCAGCCGGTAGTGCTCGACGATCACGGGCGGCCGGCCGAGGTAGATCTCCAGGAACCCGGTCAGCCCGGCGAGCGTGCCGCGTTTGCGCCAGAGCTCCGGGATCTCGTCGATCAGCCGCCTGCGGGCGGCCACGGGCCAGCGCTCGTCGAGCGTCAGCCCCAGGAAGCTGGCCAGCCAGGGCAGCGCCTCCTCGGGCGTGACGTAGGGATCGAGCAGCGCCTTGCGCTGCTCGGCGCGCGCCTCGAGGTCGCCGAGGGCGCCGTCGAAGAGCATCAGGTAGCGGCGCAGGAAAGAGGCCACGCGGTCGTCGCGCGAGAACGTCTTGGGCAGCCTGCGGAGCAGGTCGTGCGACGGATGCTCGGCCCGGAGGCTGCGCACCCTCGGCGTCGCGTGCCCGGTGCCGTGCAGGAAGAACGTGACCCACAGGTAACGCCCCGGCCCCGCGAGGACGGGCGCCTCGTAGGTCTCGAACGGGTCGTCGGCGGCGAAGCGCGCCCACGGCAGCTCGCGCCCGGTCTCGCGCCGGTGCAGCGGGTGCCCTTCCTCGGGCAGCGCGGAGAGCGAGACGGGCAGCATCGGCGGCGAGAGGTCGGGCCGGGGGAGCTCGGCGTCGACGTTCGGCGGCGGCGACCGCGCGATCGTCGGCTCGTCGGAGACGTCGTCGGCGGTGCGGCAGACGACGTGCAGGTTGCAGCCGCTCGGGACGCACGCGTCCACGAACAGCCGCCCCCACTCCATGTGGAACTCGCCGCTGTCGAGCCTGTACGTGGTCACGTGCCCATCGGTGACGAACTCGGAGCGGGCGGGGACGGCCTCGCGCAGCCCCTGGTCGGTCCAGAAGCCGATGCGGCCGGCCGGCGTGCGGACGATGCCGGATCCGTCGTAGCCGCGTCCTTTCAGGGGCGCGCCGCCGATTACGGCGCCGTCCTCGATCGCGAAGGTGAGCAGGTCGTCGCCGGGGCTGCGGGCGACGACGACGGTGGCGTCGTCGAGGAACTCCACGTCGGTGGCGCGAGCGACCGGCGGGAAGCGCAGCCGGCCGCTCTGGGCGCGAGCCAGCCGTCGCCGGCGGCGTCGACGAAGAGCACGAGCAGGAGGCCGCCGGGCGCGACCGCGAGCCTCCGGGGCCGGGCGTCCGGGGGCGCGTCGGAGTGCGCCGCAGCTCGAGGCGGACGGGTTCGGTGCGCGCCGTCAGCCGCAGCAGGTCGCCGTTCGCGAGGATGCACCAGACGACGTCCTCGCGCGCGGCCAGGTCGAGCGGGAGGGCATCGGGGTCGGAGGGCCGCACGAGGCCGACGCGCCGCACGAGCTGCCGGTTCCAGAGGTCGTAGACGAGCACGCGGCCGGCGTCGGTCTCGGCGACGAAGAGGCGGTCGTCGCAGTCGACGGCGAGGCCTCGCGGCGAGCGCAGGGGCGGCGGCCCCGGATCGGTGGGAGCGAAGTCGCCGGTCGGCGGCGGCGGCCCCTCGAGCAGGTCATCGGCTCGGCCTCGGCCGTGAGCGGGCCGAGGGGGTCCTCGACCGACCAGAGCTGGCGCTCGACCCGGCCCTCGGCGGGGACGCTGCGGTAGAGGCGGCACTCGTGGTCGAAGGCGAGCCCCGCGGGTGGCGCCCGGGTCGGTGTGCGTCGTGGGCGGCGCCTGGATGCGCGCCAGCTCGACGCCGCTCGTCTCGGGGTCGATCTCCGTGCCGACGTGCGAGCAGCGCGACCACTGGTCGCGCGTGCACACGAGCGCGAACGGCCGGGGCGGTCGCATCAGCACTCCTCCTGCGGCACCGGGATCGGGACCGGGATGTCGGTCGGCGGCGGCGGCGTCTGCCCGATCGGCGGCGCCGGGCCTTCGACCACCGTGATCTCGGCCAGCTCGGGCACCTCGTACGCGCGGAGCTCGACGGGCTCGTCGCGGCTCACCGTCGTCCAGGCACCGCCGGCGTCCCGCCAGGCCACGTCCAGCCCGGTCAGGAACCTGACCCCCTCGACCTGGAGCGCGGCCGCTTCCAGCTCCCGTCCGTAGACGGGGCCGCCGAGCGGCCAGCCTTCGCCGGTGGGGCCGAAGGGCGGCAGGGGCGCCAGGTACTGCCGGATCACGAGCTCGACCCAGCGCCTCACCGCGTCGACGCCGTAGCCCTGCTTCGTCTCGATGCCGACGGCGACCGCGATCTGCCGGTAGGTCGGCGGGATCACGTACAGCTCCGTCGTCACCAGGCGCCGAGCGTCCAGCCAGCGGCAGACCAGGTCGAGCGTGGGCCGGTCGGGCTTGGGCGCCGACGGGTGCTCGGGGTCCTCGCGCGGCCAGACGACGACGCTGACGACGCCCGCCGCCACCTCGTCCGGCGCCTGCGGGTAGAAGAGCGGCAGGCACTCCGCCCGTCCGAGCGAGACGCCCGGCGTCGCCAGCGCCAGCTCCTTGAAGTCCGAGGCGGTGACGGCGCGGTCGTGGCGGCGCAGCTCGCCGGGCACGCGCTCGAGCGCGGCGGCGACCGACTCGCCCTCCGCACCGCCCACGGTCGGCAGCGGGTTCGAGACCTTGACGTTGCCGACGTCGATCCGCGAGACCGCCTTTGCGGGGACGACGCCCGCGATCCCGCCGCCCCACAGGTAGGTCGTGGCGCGGATCCGCTGGCCGATCTGCGGAGCGGCGCCTTGCACGCCGCCGAAGGTGACCTTGCCCGCTTCCGGGTCGAGGACGAAGTGCCGATCGTCCGGATGGCTGGCGTCGAAGTCGTCGACCTCCTTCCACCGCGTCCAGCCGGACGGCTCCTCGACCTCGAGCACGAGCGTCCCCGGCAGCACCGGCTTGTGGACGAGGGTGGCCGTCTGCTTCGCGTCGCCGGTGCCCGTGCCGAGGAACTCCGCGCTGGCCTGCTGGACCTGCTCGACCGGGACGCATTGGCGCCGACCCAGAGCAGGCGCCCGAGCTTGCCCGCGTCGAGCCGCTGCGCCCGCAGCCAGAAGAGCAGCTTGGCCTCGAGCTCGGCGTCGATCTGCGGCGGCAGGTCGCCGGTGCCGACGGCGTCCGGGTCGGACGGGGCGAACGCGCCGACCGTCGAGATGTCGCTCGGCAGCTCGAAGCGGACGACGCCCGGCCGGCGCAGCCCGTCGGTCGTGTCGCCGAGCGGGCTCAGATCGTGGTAGCGCGGGGTCGAGCCGTCGAACTGGCCGGTCGAGACCTGCCAGCGGACCGTCGGCTTGTCGGAGGGCTCGGTGCTGCCCGGGCAGGGCAGGACGTCCGTCATCGACGGCACGTCCGTGTCCGGGACGAAGCCGACGTTGAGGATGCCCTTGGCGAGCGCGCGCTTGTCGGCGCCCTTCTCCGCCAGCACCGCCACCCACAAGGTCCCGTCGACCGCCCTGGAAGGTCGAGCGCCTCGGCCCCCGGCGCCGTCGGGTCGTCGCCCAGCACCTGGGTCGCGTAGTAGAGCGGCGCGTGGCCGGCGCCTCCCTGCGCGTCGCGCGACGGAACGCGTCCCACGAGCGCAGTGCGTACGCCTCCTCCTCCCCGGGCTGCGGCTCGCCGCGCTGCATCCGTCCGACGGCGCGCGCCGACAGCGGCCAGGTGACCGCCTCGACGGTCGTCTGGAACGGGACGCTGCCCGCGCGCACGGTCGTCCGCTGGTCGACGGGCACGCCCGCCGGCTGCTGCGTCGTGAAGGTGACGAAGCCCTCGGCGACCGCCGCCGGCCGCAGCGGCACGTCGAGCAGGCGCAGGAACTGCGAGCTTGGTCGTCTCGGGGATCTGGTTGAAGCGGAAGAGCAGGTTCTCGCCGAGGAACGAGAACAGCTCGATCAGCGTGATGCCCGGATCGCTCGCGTTGTAGTCGGTCCACTCGGGCGCATAGACGGGGATGCGCCGGACGAGCTCGTCGCGGAGCTGCTGGTAGGAGCGGTCGTCGAGGATCGGCTGCGGAAGCGGCATCGCAGACGAGGGAGAACGGGTAGACGAGGTTGTCCGGGCGGCTGGTCGCGGAGGTGGACGTAGGCGATCGCGATCTCGACGAGCGCCGGGTCGTCGCCGGGCGTGACGTCGACGCTCGTCACCTCGATGCGCGGCTCCCAGGCGGCGAGCGCGCCCTCGACGTCGTGGCGGATCAGGGCTCGGACGGCGACCGTGTTCGGCTGCGCCGAGGTAGCGGCGCAGGCCGCAGCCGAAGGTCGGGCCGCATGATCCGCTCGCCCGGCTCCGTGTCGAGGATGATCCAGATCGACTCGCGGACCTTCTCGGGCCCGTCGACGTAGAGCAGCTGCCGCAGCTCGGCGTCGACCTGACCGGGAACTCACCGCGTCCGACGAGCCAGGGCGATACGCCCCGGCCGCAGGCGCACCTCCGCTCAGCGCTCCGTCGAGCCGACGCCCGTGCTCATCGCAGCACCTCCGCCTCGGCACGGGCGACCGGCGGCTCCCACTCGATGCCCGCGTTGAAGTCCGGGCCCTGCTGCGGCTTCGCCATCGCCCTGTCGAGCTCCAGGAGAGGCGTGTTCGCGTAGGCCTGGAGGTCGACCTTGGCCGCGCCCGTCTGGGCGCTGATCGTGGTCGCGAGCTTGTCGTTCAGGGTGTTCGGGTCGAAGCCGCCGCCGATGTCGACGTCCACGTCCAGGCCGGCGTCGACGGCGATCTGGAGCTGCCCGTCCACGGCGAGCTGAGCGTTCACCGCCGCCTGCACCTCGAGGCTGGGCGGAATGCAGAGCTTGAGCCTGAGCAGGAACCAGAGCCCGAAGAGCAGGACGACGATCGGGAGGAAGATGTTGAGGACGAACCAGGCGACGATCGTGATCAGCGGAATCGCCAGGAAGCAGATCTGGCCGCCGCCGACGCTCCCGCTCGTCGGCGGCACGCCGTCGCCGAACCTGAGCGACGAGCGGTCGGGCTGGCTCATCGCCACCGGGCTCAGGGCCCCGACCGGCCGCGAGGCCACGGCGGCGGCGAGCGCGGGGAAATCGGGCAGTTTGATGTTCACGGGACGGTGGGCCGTGCCGACCGGGTCGAAATGGGCGGCCAGCCGGAACGGCTCGGTGGGCGCGCTCCAGAACAGGTGTCCGTTGCAGTCGTTCGGCTCGCGTGTCCGCGGGCAGCCCGGCCTGTGGCGGCGGGCGAAGCACCTGATCTCGTACAGGTGCCGGTCGTCGAAGCGCGGGCCGCCGGCGGGGTCGTGGTCGGAGCTCGCCGTCGGGACGACGCCGAAGTAGATCGTCGTGCCCTGGCCGGCGTTGCCGGGGTCGTTGGGAGAGGGCATGAGTGGGAAGAGCGGAAAGACGTCCTCGAGCAGCATCTGCGGCTCGTCCTCGACCACCTGCCAGGAGCCGACGTGCTGGCGCTCGCTCGGCACCCAGCCGAGGCCGGCCGGGCTGACGTTGTTCTCCGCCGCCCAGCGGCGCAACTCCTTGCGCTGCCGTGCGATGTCGAGCTCCAGCTCGAGCCTTTCGGCCTCCCTGGCTCCGTTCGTCTTCGGCGGGGCGAGCAGCTCCCACTGCTTCGTCGCCCGTTTCGCCGCCGGCACCCGCTCGAGCTTCGCCAGCTGCAGCTGGAGCCTGGACAGCTCCTTCAAAATCGCCGCGGCCTCCGGCTCCGCAGCCTCCGGGTAGCTCGTGTAGCGGCGGCGGACGACGAAGCCGGCCTGGCAGACGTCGTCCGTCCTCGCCCGCGGGAAGCCGGGAACGTCGCAGTGCAGCTCGCAGACGACGAGGTAGAAGCGCCGGTGCGAGTCCAGGAACAGCTTGCGGATCGACGTCCTCGTGGCCAGGTACTTCTCGAAGCGGCCGTTCCGCTTCACGGCCGACTCGGCCACCTTCCCGGCCAGCGGTCCCGACGGCACCGTCCGCGCGGTCAGCGCCGCCAGCTCGTAGACCCAGTCGTCGTCGTTCCACGTCAGCGAGCGCTGCGGGTCGGCGAGGAAGGCGTCCACGAACTTCGGGTCCTCGTACTTCTGCAGCACCGGCCGCGGTCCGCCGCGGCGGAGCTTGAGGTCCGCAGCCTGCTGCGGCCACCGGTACCAGGGCGCGACGAGCAGCCAGTCGTGGGCCTCGGTCACCAGATGTTCCCCGCGCCGGGCGTGTAGGAGGGCGAGACGACGCCGTCCGAGGCGATCAGCGTCGTGCAGTTGACGATCCCGTCGAAGGTGGCCGTCGCGCGCGTGGACGTTCAGCAGCGGCGCCGTGACGTCGACCGACGCGTTGGCCTGGATCGGAGATCTTCCCGGCGACGTCGAACGTGATCGACGCAGCCGTTCAGGTGCCTGACCGTCACCTCTGGGCGAGCCCTCGTCGAGCACGATCTTGTGCCCGCTCTTCATCGACACGGTCACCTTCTCGGCGCCGTCGGTGTCGTCGAACTCGAGCTTGCTGCCGCTCCGGCTCTTGAGCAGGCGCTTGTTGTTCGGCTGCGCGGCGGCCTCGGGCAGCGACTCGACGCCGTTCCAGCTCGCGCCGATGATGTACGGCCGCCGGAGGTCGCCGGCCTCGAAGGCGACGACGACCTGCGTGTCCACGCTCGGGCAGGATCTCGAGGCCCTGGTCGTCGTCGGCGTAGGGGCTGACGAGCGTCGCCCAGAGCGCGCACGTCGTCCGCGCCCTGCTTGCCGAGCCACGGGAACTTGACCTCGACCCGGCCCAGACTCTGCGGGTCGACGATGTCGGTGACGATCGCCGGGTAGACGCCGAAGTAGCGCCGCGCCTCGCCGTCCGGCGGATGGCTCATCGGCCCGCCCCCGCGTTGACGGTCGCCCGCTCGGCCTCGAAATGCGTGCGGTGCCCGATCCGCAGGTCGTAGGTGTGGCGGACGCGGGTGACGTAGTAGCCCGTCGCCCTCGAACGGGCCGCCGACGCGCTGCAGCTCGAGCTTGCTGCCGACGACGAGGTCCGGCGTGCCGCGGGTGACGCCGACGGCGGTGACGAAGCGGCGGCTGCGGCGCAGCATCTCGGCCTTCGCCCACGCCGTCGCCTCGCCGTTCGACGAGCGGCGCCTCGCGGACGACGTTCGAGGCGCGCTGGCCGAGCGCCTGCTCGAGCACGTCCGGGCCGCTGCGGCCGCCGGAGATCTCCGCCTGGACGGCGTCTGCGCCGGCCTCCTCGTCGATCGTCTCCCGCTGCTGCGCGTCGTAGCCGCTGACGACGACCTTCGTGCGCTGGTGCGCGAGGTCGGCGCGGCAGTCGACCGCGAGCAGGTCGTTCCCCGCGACGAGCGTGACCGACGTGCCCGTCCGGTTCGCGCGCGTCTTGAAGTTGAGCGTGTCGCCCTCGCACCAGACCTCCGCCTGGATCAGCCGGGCGCGCTCGCGCAGGAAGGCGAGGTCGCTCTGGTTGAGCTGCTGCACGACGTCGTAGGTCGGGCCCGTCGGCCGCGGTGTCCGGCGTGAGCCCGTGCTCGCCCGCGATCGCCCCGGCGATGTCGGCGTCCGACATCTGCTGGTACGTCTTCATCCGCCGCGTCATGCGCAGCTTCATCAGCTTGTCCTCGGCGAAGGCCGTGACCTCCGGGGCGACGCCCTCCTCGAAGTGCGGCCTCGAGCGCCCGAGACGAGGCCGTCGAAGACGATGCGCTCGTTCCCGGGCGGACCGAGCGAGACCTCGAGCGCCTTGCCGAAGTCGAGGATCGCGCCGTCCAGGTACTGGAGCTGCTCCGAGTCGCCGTCGCTGGGGCCGATCGCGCCGAAGCGTGCGACGCAGGTCTTGAGGCCGGCGGTCGTCTCCTCCGATCTCCAGACGGACGAGGTCGCGGGCCAGGTCGCCCTTCACGTCGCCTTCGACCCTGAAGACGGGTGCGCTGGTGGCGTACAGCGTCTCAGTCACCGTAGGCCTCCGCCCTCGTCCGCTCCGAGTCGCGCTCGAGCCGCTCGCGGGCGGCGCGGGCCGCATCCAGCTGCTCCCACGACCGCACCGGACCGCCGGCGACCGGCGAGCCCCGCCGGAGGCCCCGCCGCTCTCGCCCTCGACGGTCACGTCCGTCGTCAGCTCGTCGACCCGGACGGGCATCAGCACCCTCCTCCGCACGCCGCAGCCGCCCGCCGAGGAGCCGCCGCAGCCGCAGGGGCAGTCCGGACGTCCGCCGGGCGAGACGCCGGCGCGGCGGCCGACCGCCGGCGCAAGCGCCAGCCAGGGGGCCTGCGTCGGGTCCGGCGTCACCGGAACCTCGACGGCAGGACGCTCGCGGGCCGCGACGGCGACCACCCCGCCGAGCGCGCCGGCCCGGCTCTCCGCCGCGCCGCCGAGCGCCGGCCGCAGGGGGACGCCGTAGCCGAAGGACGTGGCCCGCGCGTCCGCGCGCGGCGGAGGCGGGGCAGGCGGCGACGGCCGCTGCGCGGCGGCGACCGGCAGCGCGGCCGCGCGCAGCGGCGTTCGCGGCTGGAGGGCGGCCGGCGGCGTCAGCGCGTCGGCGGCGGCGACCGCCGCCGGCGGAGCCGGGAGCCCGTAGGCCTGCTTCGCGCCGGCGGCCGCTGCCGTCGTGCTCGCGACCTGCACCGTCGAGACCGCGGCCTGGACGCCCCCGGCGGCGGCCAGCGCCATGCCGGACGACGTGCCGGGAGCGGCGCCGCTGCGCGGCGGCGCCGCCGTCTCGCCGCCGAGCCCGACGGATGCCTCCACCGACGCCGAGGCGCCGGACTCGATGCCCACGGCTGCCCCGACGCCCACGTTCGCGGACAGGTCGCTGGAGAAGTCGATCTCGGCCCCGGCGTCGAGCGACAGCGTGGAGTCGAGGCCGGCGGCGATCCCCCGCCAGGCCGACGGGTCGGCGCCCATCCGAGCCGCGAACTCGGCCGCGCTCTCCCCGCCGATGGCGATGCCCGTGCGGTCGCCGAGGCTGAGCCCGCGCCACGCCGACGCCGATGCCCACGCCTCCGCCCAGCGCGAGTCCGCCGGCGAGGCCGAGCGATGCCCCGACCGACAACGAAGCGCCGAAGCCGACCGTCCCGGGAGCGCCGCCGACCGAACCGGGAGGCGTGGCGCCCGACCCCGTCGCCGCGCCGGGGCCGGCCTTGTTCGCCGCCAGGTCCGGGTTCTGGCCCCTGATCGAGATCGACACCTTGGCGCGCAGCGGCACGCCCTGCGGCGAGAACAGGTCGACGTCCTCCGAATAGCTCGCCATGACGCCGTCGAGTACGAAGTCGCCCCAGTGGAAGCGGATGCGAGGCGGCGGCTTGCTGCTCCCGGGCGTGGGGAGCATGAACTTCGCCACCTCCTTCGTCTTCGTCCGCACGTTGACGGGCGTGTCCGTCGTGCCCTCGTCCGCGCTGTCGAAGTGGAGGTCGAGCGAAATCGTCAGATCCCCGGAGCCGACGTGCTGGACGGCCTGGTTGCCCGTGGACTTGCCCGTGTCGGACGCGCTCTGGAGGGCGAAGTGCAGCGACGCGGGGTTGAACTGGACGTCGACGGCGTCGCCGATCGGCTCGGGGTTCTTGTCCCCGTTGATCGGCTGGAGCTTGGCCTTCTCGAGCGTCGGCATCAGTCCGCCACCAGCCTCAGGCCCTCGTGGGCGATGTGCAGCTCCTCGATCGCGATCTCGCCCGTGCGCGCGTTGAGCTGCGGCCCGGTGACCTTGGCGGGCAGCCCGCGCTCGAACAGCCAGCGCGCGGCCACCTCGTCGCCGACGTCCATCACCTCGACGATCCCGTCGTAGCGGCGCACCGGCCGGACGCCGGCCGCGATGTCCTGCAGCCACGTCCACAGGTCGCGGTTGACGTCGCCGCCGGCGAGGAACATGCCGCGCTTGAGCACGATCGGCTGGTACTTGGCCCGGCCGACCCTGCGGATGACGCCGTCGTTCCGCCCGCCCTCGACCAGCTCCTGGACGTCGAGCTCGACGTCCAGCCCGCTGACACCTCCTGGAACGCCCCGTCGGCGAGCGGGTTGCCCGCGAGCGCCACGGACGAGGTCGGGTCCGCGCCCTTTCCCTCCTCGACGGCCGAGCTCTGCAGGAGCTTGACCTGGAACCGGAACGCGCGCAGGAGGGGCTGCTCGTTGCTGTTCATCGTGCACCCTCGGCGACGAGGAGCGTGCCGTCGCCGTCGTGGAGCAGGCGGACGACGATGAACTCGAGCGGCTCGGCCGGCGCGACGCCGATCTCCGCCACGAGGCGCCCGGCGTCGAGCTCCGACTGAGTGTTCAGCCGCTCGTCGCAGTGGACGAAGAAGGCCTCGTCCTCGGTCGCGCCGACGAACGCGTTCGCGCGGTAGAGGCGGCCGAGGTAGGCGCGCAGCAGGTGGCGCAGGTCGGCCTGGAGCGAGCGGTTGTTGGGCTCGAAGACGACCCATTGCAGCTCCCGCTCGAGCGTGCGGACGAGCATCATCATCAGCCGGCGGACGCTGAGCTGCCGGTACGACGGATCGGTCGAGAGCGTGCGTGCGGCAGTCAGGAGCATCCCGTCGCGCTCGCGGAGGAAGACGTTGATCCCGAGCGGGTGGAGCTCGGCGTGGCGCGCGGGCGAGATCGCGTCGGCGACTCCCACGGCGCCTGCGGCGAGCTCGTTGGAAGGCCCGAAGGGGACGCCGAAGCGCAGCTCGCGGCTCGCGACGATGCCGGCCGCGAACGCGGACGGGTTCATCGTCGTCTTCGCGAGCCCGCCGACGAGCGAGCGGACGATCTCGAGCCACGGGCAGTAGGCGGCCGCGTAGGAGGTGTCGAACCGGCCGCGCCAGCGGACGATGCGGCTCTGGTCGAGGCCGGGCGGCACGTCGAGCAGCACGACGAACGCCTGCGTCAGCGTGGCCAGCTCCGCCAGCCGGCGCTGGTGGCCGACGATCTCCTCGAGCTCGACCGGGTCGTTGGGGTCGAGCTGGAGGCCGGGGAGGTCGGGGACCTGTGCCTCCTGCTCGCCGACCTCGATGTCCACGCACTCCGCGAACTCGGGACCGGCGCGTGGACGGATCGAGCACGTCCGAGCCCTCCGGAAGCGGCGAGGGCTCGTACAGGTCGGGCACGACCAGCGTGGCCACCTCGTCGGCGTCCAGGACGGCGTGCACGCCGCCGGCCGGGCCCTGGTCGCCGAGCACCCAGCTCGCGTCGAAGAAGTCGTAGGGCGTCAGAGCCGCGGTAGTCGTCGCGCCCGTGCCGGAAGCGGCTCGCGACCACGTCGTGCAGGTCCGCGCTTCTCGGCACGACGTCGGCGTCCGCCCATCGGAGCCGGGATAGAGGAGCTCCGACTCGTCGCAGAGGACGGCGCCGATCCGCCGGCGGTGCGCTGCGCCGAAGGCGAGCCGCTCGAAGCGCTCGGAGCGGCCGTCGCCGTCGTCGATCTCGAGGCACGCCCTCGACGATCTCGGCGCTCTCGGGAACGCCTGGGAGCAGCGAGTCGAAGAGAAGATGCGCGTGATCGCGCGGCAGCACCGGGTCGCGGACGCGCTCGACCGCCGCGACGAGGCCGGAGATCGGGCGTGCCGCCGGAGAGCCGCAGGCGGAGGAGCGTCCCGGCCGCGGGCGCGGAGCCCGGCGAGACGACGACCTCGGTCCGGCGCGGCGCTGCTCCAGCGGGAGCGGCTGCGTCGTCGAAGGACAGCCGGGCGCGAGTCGGTTTCCCCAGCTGCCCTCGTTCCGCGCCCGGAGGAGGAGCTGATTCTGCGCCCGTCGACCGTGAATCCGCGCAGCCGCCCGACCGCCGAGCCCAGGTCCGCTGTCTACTCGTCGCTCGGCAGGTAGTCGTGGACGATGCGCACGACGTACGCGCGGCGGCCGCCCTGCTCGAAGAACGAGGCGACGGCATACGGCAGCCGCCCCGGGCCCTCGAAGGCGCCGAACAGCCGGACGTAGTCGTCCCAGCTCTCGACGGGAACGGCGACCGAGCGCCGGCGCGGGCGGTCCGGGTCGACCGGCGACGCGCTCGAGCAGCGCCGAGACGAGGCCGGGGCCGAGCGTCGGCCTCGATGAGCTCCTCGTCGGTGTACGGGACGCGGGCCGGGCCGCGCGGGGCGACGCCGACGAACGCGCAGACGTCCATGCGCACCCCGAGCAGCTCCGGCTCGGCGGGGTCGGCGGCGTAGTAGACGCCGGGGGCGCCGATCTGGACGCCTTCGACCAGCATGCGCTAGGAGTACTCGATCCCCTCGTGCGACGAGGTGGAGCTCCTCCATCGCCACCTCGCCGCCGCCCTTGGCCGCCAGCGTCGGGCCGACCCACTTCTTCGGCTGGGCGCGGTGGAGGCGCCACGTCGCGACCGGCTGCCGCGCCTCGTCCATCAGCGTGATCGTGATGTCGCGCGGGTCGGCGGTCGCCGTCGCGGACGCCCTTCAGCCAGGCGAACAGGTCGAGTCGAGCCGACCAGCCCGCGCTTGAGCGTGACGTCGTCGAGCTTGTGGGTGTTCGGCGACCTTGCGGCCGTGTTCGGCTTGCTCGTTGCCGTTGCGGTACTCCGAGTAGCTTGACGTCGATGCCGAGCCCGCTGACGTCGGAGAAGCCGCCGACGATCTGCCCCTCGTCGCCCGAGCCCTGGTCGCCGCCGAGCGCGACGAGGAAGTTGAAGGCCCCGTACGGGGTCTCTTCGCGTAGAACTGCCATCGGCTGCCTCCTTAGCTCAGCTTCGCGTCGGCGGTCCACTGGCCGATGCGGAAGATCACGAACTCGGCCGGCTTCGTCGGGGCGACACGCCGATCAGGCAGATCAGCCGGCCGTTGTCGAGGTCGTTCTGGGTCATCGTCGTCCGGTCGCAGCGGACGAAGTACGCCTCCTCCGGCTTCGACCCGAGCAGCGCCCCGGTCCTCCACTGGACGAGCAGGAAGTCCTCGATCGTCTGAGCGGATGTTCGCCCAGAGCCGCTCGTTGTTCGGCTCGAACACCGCCCACTGCGTGCGACTTGTCGATCGAGTGCTCGAGGAAGATGAACAGGCGGCGGACGTTCACGTACTTCCACTCGGGGTCGGAGGTCATCGTGCGGGCGCCCCAGACCCGGTTGCCGCGGCCCGGGAAGAAGCGCAGCGCGTTGATCCCCTCGGGGTTGAGCACGTCCTGCCGGCCCTTGTTGATGTTCGCCTCGAACCGGCGTCAGGCCCGAGACGACCTCGTTCGCCGGCGCCTTGAACACGCCGCGCTGGACGTCGCTGCGCGCGTAGATGCCGGCGACGAAGCCCGACGGCGGCAGCATGCAGCCGCCGCGGCGGCGCCCCTGCGCGGGCCGCTCGGTCGGGTCGAGGATCTCGATCCAGGGGTGGTAGAGCGCCGCCGTAGGTGGTGTCGAACCGCGCCGCGGAACTCGCGCACCTCGGAGATCGAGCTGTTTCGCATCCCGTCGACGATCGCGATCCGGTACGCCTTCGCCGCCTCGGCGTGGCGGATCAGCGCCTGCGCCGGCGGCGAAGCAGCTGTCCTCGTCGCCCTCGTAGGTGCTCGCCGTCCGGGAGGGCGACGATGGCGATGTCCTCGACCTCCTCGAGCGCGAACAGGCCGGTGGCCTTGACCTCCGGGTGGTCGAGGTCGGCCGGCAGCCCTTCGAGCGCGTCCGGTGTCGGCATCGTCCCGTCGGCGCCGTGCTCGAGGCGCGGGGTCGTGTTCTGCTGGAGGGCGACCGCGAGGTCGATGCCGCTGGCGTTCGCGTCCTGGAACTCGCGGTGCGCGAGGTCCTGCGGGTCGTAGTCACCGTAGTCGAGCCAGACGATCGCGTTCTCGTCCTCCGGCCGGTTCTTCTGCAGGATCTTGCCGATGTAGCGCCGGTCGAGCGGGTGGGCGCCGAGGTCGTTGTAGACGTCGATCCGCCCGTCCTCTGCGGACACGGTCACCTGGAGCGCCACCGGGAGGAGCCGGTCGTCGTTCGCGAGCCCCGGCGTGTTGCCGTCGTGGTCCGTGAACGTCTGCTGCCCGGTCGTCGGTGTCGATGCCGACCAGCCGCAGCTTCGAGGCGTCGAGCGTCGTCCTCGTCGCCCGGAAGCGGATCGGCCGGCGGGAATGACCTCGACGAGCGCGCCGGCTGTCGCAGCCCCTTGGCCTGGATCGTGCCGGTGTCGACGAACGCGACGTCTTGCCGCGCCTGGCGGCGACGGTGACGAGCACGTTGCCGAACGCGCCCGGCCAGCGCGCCCGCCAGACGGCCTGGGTCGCCGTCGGGCGAGTTGACCGGGACGGGGCGCGTGGCGATGCCCCAGCCCGGTGTCGGTGGCCTCGTCGGTCGCCGAGAAGACGCGCGAGACGTACAGCCGGCTGCCGCCGTTCATGAAGAAGGCCCGGGCCGCGTGGCCGAGGAACGGGATCCGCTCGTCGCCGTCGACAGTCATCGGGTCGAGCCCGCCGTAGACGCGCTCGAACTCGGTGAAGCTCGTGATCAGCCGCGGCTCCGTCACGTCGGGCCCGCGCAGGCCCGAGCCGGTGACGACGTACTGGACGGGCCCGGTGCGGGTGAGCCCGGCGAAGCCCGTGGTCGACGTCGGCACGCCTTCGATCGACTTCGACCGGAAGCTGACCTCCTCGACGTAGACGCCGGGAGAGAGGTACTCGGGCATGGCACGCTCCTTCGTGTGCGCTAGACGGCTATCGGGACGCTCGACAGCCGTCCCAGGGTCAGAGGATGGTCGGGCAGCTGCGCGACCTGGACGTAGTGGTCGGGCGGCGTGATGCCGGCGGAGACGTCGTCGGGGCTCACGCCCGGCGCGGCGACCGTCTCCACCTGCAGGTCGGCGAGGGCGTCGTTCTCCTTCTCCGGCAGGGCCGGGTTCCGCGCGAGGACGGTGATCGTGACGGCGAGCGGCGAGGCGAGATCGCCGACCGCCCCCGTGTTCTGGCCGAGCACGAGCAGGAACTCGCCGCGGTCGTCGCCGTGCGCGCGGCCGATCACGCGGCCGTTGGCGGACGCCTCGATCCTCGCCCAGCGCACGGGCTTCCCGGCATCCGTCACCGTGCCGCGGACGCCGGTCGCCGTCTCGGCCAGGTCGTACCCGGCGCCCGGGAAGAGCAGCGGGCGCCACGTCCGGCTCGTCGTCGGGACGTCGTTTCCGAGTGCCTCGGCCGCGAGCACCTGCCCCTCGGAGACGATGTCGACCTCGAGCCGGCGCGGCACGTAGCGGCGCTCGCGCGGGACGAGCCGCACGGTTACCGGCGTGCGGACGGTGGGGCCGTAGAAGAGGACGAATCGCCCGGAGCCGTGCCGCGTCAGCCGTGGTAGGCCGGCCACCGCGCTCGGCTCGGGCCAGGGCGGTGCGTCGATGTCGAAGTCGGGCGCGCCGTCGACGGCGACGTCGAGCGGCCGGGCGATGCGGGTCTGCGAGACGGCGTCGCGCGGCTCGAGCCCGATCGCGAGCCGCTGCACGAGCTCGTCGAAGACGCCCGGGAGGACCGCGCTCACGACAGCGCCCCCACCGGCTTCATGCCCGTGATCACCGTGGAGGTCGACGCCGGCGGCTCGATCGCCTTGCCGTCGAGCCGGACGATGCGCGCCAGGTAGGGCACGCTCAGCCGGTAGTCGAGCGCCAGCGAGTCGAACGTCCGCATCAGCGAGTCGATCCCCAGGTCCTCGACGACGAGGTGGATCGCCTCGTTCGCCGACCAGCCGGCGGTCGGGTAGAGCACGGGTCCGGTCAGGTTCGGGTGGGCCTCGAGGCATTGCATCGCCTTGCCGAGGATCTGCTGCTCCCACTCGGCGTTGTCGGCCCACGCCGTCAGCAGGTAGTGGAGGTCGAGCGGGAGGTGGATCTGCCCGTCGAAGCTGGCCACGTTCGACCAGGCGGCCCGCATGACCCTGTTCACCTCGACGCGGTAGAGGAAGATCGACAGCGCCGTCCCGGGGATCGTCGTGGCGTTCTCGTTCGGCCGGTCGAAGTCCTGGCTCCGCACGAGCACGGCCCGCGTCGGCCGCTGGTCCAGATCGGCTGCTCCTCCTCGAAGCAGGCGTTCAGGACGCGCTCGATCGTCTTGCCCGCCGCCGAGATGCACCTGAAGTCCGCCATGGCCCCGCGGATCGTCCGCGGGAGGCGTCACGCGACCGTCACCGATCCGTCACGGCCC
This sequence comes from uncultured Actinomycetes bacterium, assembly GCA_963776375.1. Classification (GTDB taxonomy): domain Bacteria; phylum Actinomycetota; class Thermoleophilia; order Gaiellales; family Gaiellaceae; genus PALSA-612. The sequence goes on from CAVZMF010000001.1 coordinate 293,385, forward strand.
CTTTCGGCGAGACGGATCCGCTCGGAGACTGTGGAGCGCCTGGACTCGAGACTCTCATGGACCAGGCCGCGATGCGCCCGGATCGCGTCGGCCGCGTCCACGTACTGCGGCACGAGCGCTGCACTGATTCCCGGGGTCACGCTGGCCAGCAGGAAGATGAGCCGCCGGATCTGTGCCACCGGTCCAGGCAGCGCGAAGAACGCGTCGCTCACTTGAATTGCGTGGCCCGGGCCGGCCGCCCAGGACTCAGGAGCACCAGGGACCATGGCGTCGTGATCCCGGTCCCGTACATCGTTCGGAACATCGTCTCGTACCGGTCGTGCAGGGCCGCAAGCTTGATCCTGTCGTCTGCCGTTGGTGCCGCCGCAGCATCCGGATCGGTGATCCCGGCGAAGCGGCCGGCCAGAAGGTGGAGTGTCTGCTTGTCGAAGACGGCCGTCTTGATTGGAGCCCAGCTGCCGACCGGGACGCTCTCGTTGACGAGGTTGTACGCAAACCCGACGTCCTGGAACGCCATGATCAGCCACTTTTCGGCGTGGGCAAGGGCGTTGGCCGCGGCGCGGTCCTCGGCCGCGTTCATGCCCACACGGGTGTCACCCGCGAAGCCGATCGGGACGACGACGCCGAGCGCGGCGGTCAGGACATCGACGAGCAGCCAATAGCTGTCCGGATTGTGGAGTGCCTCCGCGTTGGAGAGCACGCGTATTCGTCGCTCGGTCAGGTACGAGATGTCGACAGGCGCGTTGATGCCGCTCGTCCCGTGACAGCCCTCGTGGATGAGGAGGTACGCACGCTCGTCCAGATTCGGGTTGTTGACGAATTCGGTGCACATCGTCATCACGGAAGCTGCATCCACTCCGCTGTTGAAGGCGGGGCTCGAGCAACCGGCGTCGCAGGCCGACTCGTGGCATTGGTGGCGGCCCGCGATGGACATCGCGGTGATGTGTGTCTTGAGCAGACCGAGCTTGGCCTGGACTGTGGCGGCAGAGGCGGGGCCGTCGACCGGCCCGCCGAAGAGGTCGGTGAGCGCCGCGGTCGCCTTGGGGGAGAGCGGCAGGTTGAGAGCCGTGATCGCGGCGTCGACGAGTGCGATCGCGCGCGGTTGCGCAGTGGCAAAGGAGGCCCCACAGGCGATGACCGGTGTCGCGCAAGCCGGCACATGCGGGCGACGACGCCGGCGACGGGCGGAGTCTGGATCTCGACCTTCCGCTGGTCCCGGTAGTTGATGTTCCCGAGCCCGCGGGCCGGCTCGGGCTGGACTACGCGCGGCCCGGTGTGGGGAGTCGGCGCCGAGGCTCCGAGCGCGGTCGAAACGGCGCTCGGGCGGTCGGTGGCGAGGTTCACAGCCTCGTCTTCGCTGCGGTAGCCGACGAGGGTCAGCGGGGCGGCAGCGCCTGCGGCGGCGACGACGCCCGGAATCTTGGGCTGCTCGGCGGGCTCAATCACCGCGCTCGAGCGGTCGAAGAAGATGTTCATCGTGTCACCCGGGGCGTTCTTCCGGCCCGAGATCTGGTAGTCCGACGCGCTCGGCGTGGGAAGGGCCGCGCGCGGGGCGTTGCAGCTTCGACACCGCTGCAGACGAAGGCCGCCCGCAACCGTCGACGCCCGGCGACCGGACAGCGCATCAACTGCAGCCGAGTCCGCGTCGCGCTCGAGCGCGCTTTCGGCCAGATCCACACCGGCGCCACGCTGCTGAACCACGTGGGCAAGCTCGTGACCGATGAGTGCGTCACCCGCGAGCGTCGTGGGACGGTACTCGCCGGCGGCGAACGCCACGTCGCTCCCAACGGTGAAGGCGCGGGCATTGAGGCGGTCGGAGAGGTCCGCGGCGGCCGCGTCATCGTGGATCCGGACGTCGGTGAAGCTGCTGCCGAAGGTCGACTCCATCCGGGCTCGGACACCGGCGTCGAGGGGTCGTCCCGCGCCGAGTTGAGCAGCGACGGCGTGGGGGGAAGCCCCCGCCTTGGATCCACCCGCCTTCGCTGCGAAGAGCACACGCGCGGCCGCTCCTGCAGCTCCGGCGACCGCGTCAGCAGCGCCGCTCGCCAGCGCAGCGAGGTCCACGCCTTCGGGAACATCCGTCACGTCGCCGGTCGCAACCCAGCGTTCCGCGGCTCTGCGGGCGCGGTCGACGACCAGCGAGATCGCCTGCTCGGCGGTCTGCGCGGCCGCCGTCTCCGGCGCATACAGATGCATCGCGCGCTCGATCTGTGCAGGATCGCGCGCGGCGTAGACTCCGAACCACCGCTCGAGGTACGGGCAGCCGTCCGTGGTGTAGCCGGCCGCGAACACGACCTGCTCGACCGCCGCACAGCAGCGCTCTCTCAGCCGGGCCAGGAAGTCGCTCTTGCGCATCTGACCCGGCGAGATCTCGACAACGTCGTCCTCGACGACGACAGAGCCGGCATCGGGGCTGCGCTGTACGCGCTCTGTCGCCAGGCCGGACAGCGCGCCGGTGCTCTGTCCCGCGACGGCCCTCACGGCAGCTCGCTCGGCCTCGGCCTCGAAGGCGTCATTCGGGCCTCCGGCGCGATCGATACCTGCCGCCCGCCCTTCCTGCTGCACGACGTGGGCGAGCTCATGCGCCAGGAGACGCCGGCCTTCGGGTGTCCCGGGAGCGAACGCCCCCGCTCGAAAGACGATCTGACGGCCGACGGTGTAGGCAAGCGCTCCCGCCGCCCGGGCCGATGAGTCGTCGACTTGAACGCGAACGTCTCCGAAGTCGCGCCGGAACCGCTTGCTGAAGTACCCACTCGTCGACGAGTCCAGCGGCCGGCCGGCCCCAGAATCAACCGCTCGGCGGATGCTGGCAGGAACCGCCGACGGCGATGGACCCGCGGCGAACCGTTGCAGGATCTGCTGCTTTCCCTCTTCCATGCACTTGCAGGGTTCGTCTCCGCCTTCGCACGCACATCGCCGCTGCACCGGCAACCCAGCAACTCGCCACGCCCAGGCTGCAGACTCGGGAGCCAGCGCAAATGACGCCGGACTGGCTCCGGTGCGGTCGTTCGCCCGCGCCGCCTTCGGGTTGAGCGACCGGGCCTGCTCCGCCGCGGGCACGGCTCTACTGCGGCGCCTTGACGTTCCACCGGCTCCGGTCGTTGATGGAGACGAGCCTCGCCTCGAGCTGAACTGCGCCCCGAACGTCAAGCGAGCATGCGCGCGTGGCGTCACGCATCCGTCACTGATTCGTCACGGCCTCCGTTCCTCGCACGTTGTGAGGCCCTCACGCTCACGACCCTAGGAACTCCTGGACCCAGCGTCGGACGAACTCGATGATCTCGTCCAGGCTGCTCGCCACCACGGTCACGCGCTCTTCCGCGCCGAGCTCACTCTCGGCCGTGATGCGCGCGCGGAACTCGTCGGTACCGGCCTCGATCCAGACGCGGAGAACGAGAACCCCGGTGCGCTCGCGAAGGGGCACGACGGCAACCTTCCAGCCGAAGCGTCACCTAATCGTCACCGAATCGGTAGCGATCCAACGAGGTCCTCCATCATCTGCGAGGGCTCGAGGCCGAGCTGCTCTTCGAGCAGGCGGCGGAAGAAGCGGTACTGCCGGATCGCCTCGCCGGGGTTGCCCTCGGCGAGATACGCCGCGATCAGGGTCCGGTGCGCGCTCTCGCGGAGAGGCTCTCCCTCGACGGCGGCCAGCCCGGCCTCGGTCGCCTCGGCGAAGCGCCCGGCGCCGGTCAGCTCCACGCACAGGGCCTCGAGCGCGTGCAGCCGGAGTTGCCTGAAGTGCTCGCGCTCGATGAAGACCCAGTCCTCGTACCAGTCCGGAAGGATCTCGCCCGACTCGTACAGGACCTCGGGGGCGACGTCGCAGCCGGACGCCGAGCCGCGGATCAGCGATTGCGCCGCCGTCTTCGCCTCGCGCACGTCGACCTCGACTTCGGGCGCCAGCCCGACGTGCGTCGTCGAGGCGTCGACGAGGCGGCAACTCGGACGCCCGAGCCGCCAGAGTGCGGTGCGCAGGCTCGCGTTCGCGCGCCCCTCGCTCGCGTCCAGCCAGAGCGAGCCGGCAACGTAGAGGCGGTGCAGCGGCCGGTCGTGCAACGCGAGGAACGCGATGACCCGCTGCGCCGAGAACGGAAGCTGGACGAGGTCGTTCCCCTGCCGCAGCTCGAACCCGCGCAGAAGGCCCAGACGAAGGGTCGCGATCTGCGCCACGGTCATGCGTGCCCCCCGGGGCGCCGGGGAAGCAGCCACGGCCGCAGCATCGGGTGCAGTCCCCACTGCACGATGCTCTCCTTAGCTCCCTTAGCCGTGGAACCTTTCAGGTCTTGCCCGACCTGTCAACCAGGTCGTCGGAGGGCCCGAGAAGCCCGAGCGACTAGCGCGGCCCGGCGCGGAGAGCGCCGTCGAGGCGGATCACCTCGCCGTTCAGGTACCGGTTCTCGACGATGTGTCGGACGAGCCCGGCGAACTCCTCGGGGCGGCCGAGCCGCGACGGGAAGGGGATCTGCGCCTCGAGCGCGTCGCGGATGTCCTCGCGGAGCAGGCCCAGCATCGGCGTGTGGTGCGGGCCGGGCGCGATCGCGACGACGCGGATGCCGTGGCGCGCGAGCTCGCGGGCGAGCTGGATCGACATCGAGACGACCCCGCCCTTCGAGGCGCTGTAGGCGGCCTGCCCGATCTGGCCCTCCCACGCGGCCGTCGAGGCCGTGTTGACGATCACGCCGCGCTCGCCGTCCTCGCCCGGCTCGTTGGCGGCCATGGCCACCGCGGCCAGCCGGATGACGTTGAAGGTGCCGACGAGGTTGACGTCGACGATGTTCTGGAAGACGTCGAGGGGATGCGCCTGGCCGTCCTTCCCGACGACGAGGGTCGCGGCGCCGATGCCGGCGCAGTTGACGACGCCGTCCAGGCCGCCCAGCTCGAGCGCCGCGTCGACGGCTGCCTGGACGCTCGACTCGTCGCGCACGTCCGTCTCCACGAAGCGGCCGATCTCCTCCCGCCGGCCGAGGTCGGCGACGACCACGTGGCCGCCGGCGTCCGCGAGCAGCCGCGCCGTCGCCGCGCCGAGGCCGGAGCCGCCGCCGGTGACGAGGAACGTACGGCCGGCGATCTCCACCGCTAGCGGGCGTCGCCGCTGGAGCCGAAGCGGACGCGCTTCTCGAGGTCGTCCGGATTCACGAGCTGGCCGTCTCGCTCGACGTACCCGCCCTTGCCGCCGACGACGAAGACCACGAGGTCGTCCTCGCCGACGTTCGACACCATGCGGTGCGCCGTCGACTCGACGTGGCAGAGGCCGCCGGGCCCGAGCTCGCGCACCTCGCCGTCGACCTCGAACCGCGCCGTCCCGCGGTGGACGAAGTAGAGCTCGTCCTGCGTGTCGTGGAAGTGGTGGACGCCCTCGGCGCCTGGCGGCATCACGATCGCGTTGACGCCGAACGCGGTCACGCCGAGCGGCACGCGGATCTTGCGGAACCCGTAGCCCTCGCCGAGCTCGTCGAGCGAGCCGAATGCGTGTGTCATGCGCGAGACTCTACGACGTGGAGCGTGAGCTGCGCGCGATCGTGGGGGACGAGGGCATCGCCGCCGAGCCAGGCTGGTACCTCTCGGACTTCACCGGAGTGCCCGGAAAGGCGGAGGCCGTCGTGCTGCCCGCGACCGCCGACGAGGCGGCGCAGGTCGTGGCCTGGTGCTACGAGCACGGCGTGCCGATCACGCCGCGCGGCGGCGGGACCGGCGCCGCGGCCGGCGCGGTGCCGATCGAGGGCGGCATCGTCCTGGCGCTCGACCGGCTGTCGCGGGTCCGGCAGTTCGATCCGCTGCTCTGGCGCCTCCACGTCGAGGCGGGCGTGAAGACGGCGGCGATCCACGCGCTGGCGCGGGAGAACGGGCTCATGTTCGCTCCCGACCCCGGCGCCGCCGAGCAGTCGCAGATCGGCGGCAACATCGCCACCAACGCGGCCGGGCCGCACGCCTACAAGTACGGCGCGACGGGCACCTGGGTGACGGGCCTCGAGGCGGCGGTGCCTCCCGGGGAGCTGGTGACGGTCGGTGGGCCGATCCGCAAGGACGTGGCCGGCTACGACCTGAAGAGCCTGCTGATCGGCTCCGAGGGCACGCTCGGCATCGTCACCGCGGCCTGGCTGCGGCTGATCCCCGCGCCCGAGGTCACGCTGCCGGTGGCCGCGTTCCACCGGGACAACGCTTCGGGCTGCGAGGCGATCCTCCGCGTCGTCGGCAGCGGCATCCGCGCGACTGCGATCGAGTTTCTGGACGGCGAGACGCTCGCGTGTGCGACCGGCTCGTTCGACGGCGAGATGCCCGCGGACGCGGGCTTCATGGTCATCGCCGAGGCCGACGGCTCGGCCGCCGAGGCGGCGCAGATGCAGGCGGAGCTGGTCGAGGCGCTCGGCGACGGCGCCGTGTCGATCCATGCACCGGCCGACCGGGCGGGCATCGAGGCACTGTGGCGCTGGCGCGCCGGCCTCGCCTTCGCCGTCCTGGCGCGGCGCGGCCTCGCCTTCAGCGAGGACATCGTCGTGCCGCTCGAGCGCCTGGAGGAGGCGATCGGCGAGACGGCCGAGATCGGGCGCCGCAACGACGTCATCGGCCTCAGCTTCGGGCACGCCGGCGACGGCAACCTCCACTCGACGTTCCTGTTCTCGCCCGAGAGCGAGGACGAGCGCGCGCGGGCCTACCACGCCTGCGAGGAGCTGTTCGACCTGGCGGTCAGGCTCGGCGGCTCGATCTCCGGCGAGCACGGCACGGGCTGGCTCAAGCGCGGCCAGCTGGCAAAGCAGTGGCCCCTGCGCGCCGTCGAGCTGCACGAGGCGGTGAAGCAGGTCTTCGACCCGAAGGGCCTCCTCAACCCCGGCAAGAAGCTCGCGCGCCTGCCCCTGCCCATCCAGGCGTAGTCGGCGACAGGCGCGCCCCTCGGTCCGATAGGGGCACGTCGTTCGGTCCGTTCCGGCCAGGGCCGCGCGCACGCGAACCGCCGGCTGAGCAGGCAGATCGCCGCGTCACAAAGACGTCACAGGGACTGTCCCCCGTACATGGCCGGAAAAGACCCCGGCGCGGGACGGAGCTGGTCAGCGCCGGCCTCGCGGGGACGTTTAGCCGTGCGAGAAGAACTGGCCCATGCGCTGGGCGAGCATGAGGTCGCCCTGGATGCGCAGCTTGCCGGACATGTACAGCGCCGGGCCCTGGGCCTTGCCCGTCATCAGCGCCGTGAACGACTCGCGGTCGGTGGAGAGCGTGACCGTCGGGTCGTTCGCCTGCTCCTGCTTCCACGAGAACGCGCCGTCCTTGATCGTCAGCGCGTAGGGCTTCTCCTCACCGCCGTCCGTGATCAGCCACTGGACTGTCGCGTCGACCCCGGCCGCCTTGTCCGGCTGGAAGCGCTTCTCCATGCCCTGGAAGATCTCCTCCAGCTCCGGTCCGTCGCTCACCTTCGCCTCCTTGTCCGTCTCGGCCTCGTCCGCAGGGCCACCAAAGGAGAGGAAGAGCACCTCGCCGACCATCGCCGGCTTCTCCTGGCCCTTGATCTCGATCTGGACCCCGACCTTGTACAGGATCCCGTCGCCCTTGGGCTCCGCCGACAGCAGCCTGGCGTGCGCGCGCACCTCCGAGCCCGACGGCACCGGCGCCGTGAAGCGCACGCGGTCGATCCCGTAGTTCACGCCCATGCGCTGGTCGGAAACCTTGATCACGTCCGAGAGCAGCACGGGCAGCAGCGACAACGACAGGTACCCGTGCGCGATCGTGCCGCCGAACGGGCCTGACTTCGCAGCCTCGGGGTCGACGTGGATCCACTGGTGGTCGCCCGTGGCCTCGGCGAAGAGGTCGATCTGCCGCTGGTCGACGGTCACCCACTTGCTGGTGCCGAAGTCCCGCTCTCCGGCCGACGTCAGCTCCGCGAGGCTGATGTCGGTCATTGCGCGGCGCTCAGCGACTGACCGCCGGCACCCATCATCCCTGCCATCATGCCCGTCGGCGCGGCACCCGACGGGAAGCGCTCGCGCAGCTCGGCGAGGAGCTCGTCGGCGTCCCAGCGCCCGTCGCGGACGAACTGCTCGCCCGAGCTCCAGCCCTTGAGCACGTTGACGGCGCCGCCGTAGACGAACAGCACCTGGCCCGTGATCTCCTGCGCCTCGTCGGCGCTCAGCGCGACGACGACCGGCGACATGTTGGCGGGGTCCATCGGGTCGAACCCCTCGTCCGGCGGGGCCATCTCGCCAAAGGCCTGCTCGGTCATGCGAGTACGCGCGTTCGGAGCGATGCAGTTGACGGTGACGCCGTAGCGGCCCAGCTCCTGGGCGGCGATGATCGTGAAGGCGGCGATCCCGGCCTTCGCTGCACCGTAGTTCGCCTGGCCGATGTTTCCGAAGACACCGGATGGGCTCGACGTGCAGATCACGCGCCCGCGGACGGCCTCGCCGGCCTTGGAGCGCTCGCGCCAGTAGGCGGCGGCGTGGTGCGTCGGCGCGAAGTGGCCCTTCAGGTGGACGTCGATGACGGCGTCCCATTCGGCCTCGTCCATGTTCACGAGCATGCGGTCGCGGAGGATGCCGGCATTGCAGACGAGGATGTCGAGCCCGCCGAGGTCGTCGATCGCGTGCTTGACCAGGCGCTCCGCGCCGCCGAAGTCGGCCACGTTCTCGTAGTCCGCGACCGCCTCGCTGCCGAGCGCGCGGATCTCCTCCGCAACCTGCTCGGCCGGCGTCGAGTCCGTCCCCTCTCCGGCCAGCGAGCCGCCGAGGTCGTTGACGACGACCTTCGCGCCTGCGCCCGCGAGCGCCAGCGCGTGCTCGCGGCCGATTCCGCGCCCGGCACCGGTGACGATCGCGACCTTGCCCTCGAGGTTCGGCATGCGCAGAGGAGTCTAGACTCCCGCGGCGTGGCGGAGCGTCATCACCCCTGGGGCACCGACCCGATGCCCGACCCGCACATCTGGACGACGCTCGGATACCGCAACGCCGGCTGGGAGCCGGGCCGAATCGTCATCGAATGGGACGCGGGCGAGGAGTACTGCTTCCGGTTCCGCGACGGCTACGTCGTCCACGGCGGCATGGTCTCGACGCTGCTCGACACGGCGATGGGCGGCGCCTGCTGGACCGTCATGGGCGAGGGCGAGCACTTCCTGACCGGCGACCTCCGCGTCGAGTTCTTCCGCTCCGCGAAGCCCGGGCTGCTCCGCGCCGAGGGCCGCGTCGTCCACCGCTCGAAGCGGGTCGTCTTCTGCGCCGCCGACCTCACCGACGCGGACGGCACTACGCTGGCCGGAGCGCGCTGCACCCAGGTCGTGCTCGCTTGAATCCGCCGGCGTTTTCCGTAGGGTAGTCCGACCGGTGAGCCTGCTCTCGGTCCGCAACGTCACGCTCCGCTTCGGCGGCATCACCGCGCTGCAGGACGTCTCCTTCGACGTCGAGGAGGGGACGACGGCGGGGCTGATCGGCCCGAACGGCGCCGGCAAGACGACTGCGTTCAACGTCATCACCCGGCTCTACCGCCTCGACCAGGGCGACGTGCTCATCGACGGCCGCTCGCTGCTGCGCACGCCGCCGAGCCGGATCATCGGCCACGGCATCGCGCGTACGTTCCAGAACGTCGAGCTGTTCCCGACGATGACCGTGCTCGAGAACGTGCTCGTCGGCGCGCACTGGGGCTCCCGCTTCGAGCGCGAGCGCAGCGTCCGGCGGCGGGCCCTCGATGCGCTCGAGCTGATCGACGTGGCGGAGCTCGCCGACCGGCCGGCGTCCGGGCTGCCGTTCGGGACGCTGAAACGGATCGAGCTGGCGAGGGCGCTCGCCTCCCGGCCACGCCTGCTGCTGCTCGACGAGCCCGCGGGCGGGCTCAATCACGAGGAGGTCGAGGTGCTCGCCGAGCTGCTGCGGCGCATCCGCACCGAGCTCCGGGTGACGCTGCTCCTCGTCGAGCACCACATGGGGCTCGTGATGAAGCTCTCCGACCACGTGAACGTACTCAACTTCGGGCGCCTGATCGCAAGCGGCCCGGCCGAGGAGATCCAGCGCAACCCGGAGGTGATCGAGGCCTATCTCGGTGGCGAGCTCGAAGAAAGCGCGGCATGACACTTCTGCTCGAGCTGCACGACGTCGTCGCGAGCTACGGGCCGGTCAAGGCGCTACACGGCATCTCGCTGACCGTCGACGAGGGCGCGATCGTCGCAGTCCTCGGCGCGAACGGCGCCGGCAAGACGACGACGCTGCGGGCAATCTCGCACACCGTGCGCACGGGCGGCGAGATCCGCTTCGCCGGCCGTTCGCTCGGCGGCCGAAGCGCCGAGAGCATCGCCGGCCTCGGCATCGCGCACGTCCCCGAGGGGCGCGGCCTGTTCCCGGAGCTGACGATCGTCGAGAACCTCCGCCTCGGCGCCTACACCCGCCGCGGCTCCGTCAAGGCCGACCTGGACCGCGTGTTCGAGTATTTCCCCTGGATGGGCAGGCGCAAGAACGAGCTGGCCGGCTCGCTCAGCGGCGGCGAGCAGCAGATGCTCGCGCTGGCCAAGGCGTTCATGCAAAAGCCTCGGCTGCTGCTCCTCGACGAGCCCTCGCTCGGTCTCGCGCCGATCATCGTCTCCGAGATCTTCCGCATCGTCCGCGAGCTCAACCAGGAGGGCATGACCGTCCTCGTCGTGGAGCAGAACGCCCACATCGCCCTCCAGCTTGCCGGCACCGCGTACGTCCTCGAGGTCGGAACGGTGGCGCTGCACGGCCCGAGCGAGGAGCTCGAGCGCAACGAGTCCGTCCGCCGGAGCTACCTGGGCTACTGATGTCCGTGTACGAGCTCTTCGGCAGGCTCGGCATCCGGGACACCGGCTCTCGCCGCGTCAGCACCGGCCTGTCGCTGCCGGGGCTCGTTCTGCTCTTCGGCGCGTGCGTCTTCCTCGCTGATCGGCTCCCTCACCTCCACGCTGTTCGCGCAGCTGACGATCAAGGGCGTTGCCCAGGGCAGTGTCTACGGCTCACTCGCGCTCGCGCTCGTCCTCATCTACCGCGCCACGGGAGTGATCAACTTCGCGCAGGGCGAGATGGCCATGGCCACGACCTACGTCGCCTACCAGCTCATGCTCTGGGGGCTGTCGTACTGGCCGGCCTTCTTCCTCACCCTCGGCTTCGCCTTCGTCTTCGGCGTGGCCACGCAGCAGCTCGTGATCCGGCCCGTGCAGCACCGGTCGGTGGTCGCGGTCGTGATCGTGACGATCGGGCTGTTCTCGGTCATCGACGGCGCCGTGATCTGGATCTGGGGCGCGGATCCAAAGTTCATGCCGGCGCCGTTCGCGGGCGACGTCTACGACTTCGGCGGCGTGTCGATCTCGCTGACCGACCTGGGGACGATCGCGGTCGCGCTCGGCAGCGTGCTCGTGCTCTGGCTGTTCTTCCGGTTCACGAAGCTCGGCCTGGCCATGCGCGCGGCGGCTCTGCGCCCGGAGGCGGCACGGCTCGTCGGCGTGCGCGTGAACTGGATGCTCGCGCTCGGCTGGGGCTTCGCGACCGTGCTCGGCGCGGTCGCCGGCCTGCTCACCGAGGCGAGCGTCTTCCAGCTCTCGCCGTCGATGATGCAGCCCGTCCTGATCTACGCCTTCGCGGCCGCCGTGCTCGGGGGCCTCGAGAGCCCGGTCGGATCGGTCGTGAGCGGCATCGCGCTCGGCATCTTCCTGAACCTGCTGGGGCAGTACGGCGGCTACTTCAGCGACTCGACGCTGAGTCTGCCGGTGGCTTTCTTCGTGCTCCTCGTCGTCCTGCTCGTCAGGCCGTCGGGCCTTTTCGGCCGCGCCGCCGTGAGGAAGGTGTGAACAGGTCTCTCGGCATCGGCGTCGCGGCGTGCGCGGTCTCGGCCGTCGTGCTCTCGCTGCTCCCGTTCACGCTCAGCGGCTACAACCAGGTGCTCGCCTCGAAGGTGGCGCTCTACTTCATCGCCATCCTCGGCCTGAACATCGTCACGGGCTACGCGGGCCAGATCTCGATCGGCCACGGCGCGTTCATGGCCATCGGGGGCTATACGACGGCGATCATGTCCCACGACCACGGGACGAACCTGATCGCGACGCTCCCCCTCGCGTTCCTGGTCGCGTTCGGCTTCGGCATCGCGCTCGGGCTGCCCGCCTCGCGCCTCTCGGGCGTGTACCTGGCGCTGGCCACGCTCGCCTTCGCGGTCTCGATCCCGCAGTTCATCCTCAAGTTCTCCAGCTTCACCGGGGCGCGCAACGGCATCTCGGTCGAGGAATCGGTCAGCTACCTCTGGCTGTACGGTGTGAGCTGGGCCTGCGCAGCGATCTCGCTCGTCCTCGCCTGGCTGCTGCTGAAAGGCCGGATCGGGCGCGCCTTCCGCGCCGTCCGAGACAGCGAGGTCGCGGCGGCGTCGTCCGGCGTCAGCCTCGTGCTGTACAAGACGTTCGCCTTCGGCGTTTCGGCCGGGTTCGCGGGCGTTGCCGGCTCGCTCTTCGTCCTGGCCACGAACGGCTACGCGCAGCCGGACGAGTTCTCGGTCTTCCTGTCGCTGAACATCCTCATCGGCGTCGCAGTGGCCGGGCTCGGGTCGCTCTGGGGGATCATCGCCGGAGCGGCGTTCGTCGCGCTGCTGCCGAACATCTCCTCGAGCGCGCCGCTGATCGGCTCCATCCACGGGCAGGACGTGGCTTTCGGCGTCGTGGTGATCCTCGTCATCCTCCTGCTCCCCACGGGCGTCGCCGGCCTGCTGCACCGCGCGGCGCTAACACTCGCGGCCAGACGCCGTCGTACGACAGGTGGAATCTCGGCTCCCGAGGCGCGATAATCGGGAGCAGCACGGTTCGGGGTCGCACTCGATCGGAAGGAGGAGGGCATCCATGAAGTTGAAGATCGCGTTCTTGGCCGCTCGTGGCCGGGCTTGCGCTCGCCGCGTGGGCGACGTCCGCGACGGGGGCTCAGAAGTTCGACCCGGGCGTGACGGCCAAGACGGTGCACATCGGCGGCACGTTCCCGTTCAGCGGGGTGGCCGCGCTGTATTCAGCCATCCCGACGGCCGAGCGGGCGTACTTCCTGTACGCGAACGCGCACGGCGGCGTCAACGGTCGGAAGATCCAGTTCACGTACTACGACGACTCGTACGACCCGTCCAAGTCGGTGCCGCTGACGCAAAAGCTCGTCGAGCAGGACAAGATCTTTGCCGACTTCGGGAGCCTGGGAACGGCGCCCATCACTGGCGACGCGCGGCTACCTGAACAAGAAGAAGGTGCCGCAGGTGCTGGTCGCGACCGGCGACTCGTACTGGGGCGCCCAGGCCAAGCAGTACCCGTGGACGATCGGCTGGCAGCCCGACTACCCGGGTGAGTCGAAGATCTACGCCAAGTTCATCAACGACCATGTCAAGCAGGCGAAGATCGGCGTCCTCTACCAGAACGACGCCTACGGCCAGAACTACCTGAACGGGCTCAAGGCCGGGCTCGGCGACCAGTCGAAGATCGTCGCGGCGCAGTCCTACGACGTCGCGAGCAACGAGCCTGACCCAGCAGGTCGTGGCACTGAAGGCGGCGGGGGCAAACACGTTCGTCGTCTTTGCGTTGCCCGGCCAGACGATCACGGCGCTCGTCACGGCGACGAAGATCGGCTGGCATCCGATCGAGTTCATCAACAACGTCTCCACGAACGAGGCGTTCATGGCCGCGGCCGTGAAGGCCGGCGCGAGCATCGAGGGCGCGATCACCGCGCGGCTATCTGTTCGACCCGAACGTGCCCGTCGATGACGACGAAGCCGGGCGCCGTGCTCGGCAAGAAGATCCTGGACAACTACGACGGCGGCGCTCCGATCTTCAACCTCAACAACATCTACGGCCTTGCCTCGGCCTGGACGTTCGTCGAGGCGTTGAAGCGGGCAGGCAACCCGCCCGACGCGGGCGGGCCTGATGAAGGCGCTCCGCAGCATGGGCTACAAGAACAACCCGTGGCTGTATCCGGGGTTCGCCACGAAGACGACTCCGACCGATGGGTTCCCGGTCGAGCAGCTCGTCCTCGCCCGCTACCACTCGGGCGGACCGGCGGGGCTCGGGTACTTCCAGCCGTTCAGCCGCGTCTACAGCAACGTGCGCTAGCGCGCGTCGCAGCACTAGTCTGGACGGGGCCGGTCACCGCCGGCCCCGTTCCGTCTCCAAGGAGAGCTCATGCCCGAAGCAGTGATCGCCGCCACCGCCCGCACGCCGGTCGGGCGCGCCCGCAAGGGGTCGCTCGCCGACGTGCGCCCCGAGGACATGGGTGCCTTCGCCGTGCGCGCCGCGCTCGACAAGGTGCCGGGCCTGGACGGCGCCGACGTCGTCGACGTGATGCTCGGCTGCGGCATGCCGGAGGAGCGCCAGGGGATGAACCTCGGCCGCCGCGTCGCGCTGCTGGCCGGGCTTCCCGACACCGTGCCGGGCACCACCGTCAACCGCTTCTGCGCCTCCAGCCTGCAGACGATCCGCATGGCGTTCCACGCGATCAAGGCCGGCGAGGGTGACGCGTACGTGTCTGCGGGCGTCGAGTCGATCACGCAGGTGTCCGGCTACCCGAAGTCGGCCGAGGAGTTGCACCCCCGGCTCGCGGGCGGGCCGGACGCGATCACGAACGTCTACATCCCCATGGGCATGACCGCGGAGAACGTGGCCGAGCGCTGGGGTGTCGAGCGCGAGGAGATGGACCGCTACGCGCAGCGCTCGCAGGAGCGTGCGGTGGCGGCGCAGCAGGACGGGTTCTTCGACCGGGAGCTGACGCCGTACCCGAAGGAGGACGGCACGCTGGTCTCGCGCGACGACGGGCCGCGGGCGGAGTCGACGCTCGAGGGGCTCGCCGCGCTCGAGCCGGCGTTCCTGCCGGGCGGCAAGGTGACGGCCGGGAACGCGTGCCCGCTGAACGACGGCGCGGCCGCGGTCGTCGTGCTCAGCGAGGAGAAGGCGAAGTCGCTCGGCGTGAAGCCGCGGGCGCGGATCGTCGCGTCGGCCGTGTCCGGCGTCGACCCCGAGATCATGGGCGTCGGGCCGATCGAGGCCGTGCGCAGGGTGCTGAAGCAGGCGGGCATGACCATCGAGGACGTCGACGTCGTCGAGCTGAACGAGGCGTTCGCGGCCCAGGTGCTCCCCGTCTGCCGCGAGCTCGGCGTCGACCCGTTCAGCGAGAAGCTCAACCCGCACGGCGGCGCGATCGCCCTCGGCCATCCGTACGGCATGACCGGCGCGCGGATCATGTGCACGCTGCTCAACGACCTCGAGACGGTCGACGGGACGATCGGCCTGGAGACGATGTGCGTCGGCGGCGGCCAGGGCATGGCGATGATCGTCGAAAGACTGCATTAGGCTCTCGGCCATGGCCGTCGCGGACATGCACCAGGCCGAGGAGATGGAGCAGCTCCGCTCGACCTATCGCGCCTTCATGGAGGCGCACGTGTATCCGAACGAGGCCGCACTCTCGCGCGAGGACGACGCTGCCGCGGCGCTCGTCGCCGACCTGCGCGCGAAGGCAAAGACGGCAGGGCTGTGGGCGCCGCACCTGCCGCCCGAAGCCGGCGGAACAGGCCGCGGCTTTCTGGCGTACGCGAACCTGAACGAGGAGATCGGCCGCTGCGTCTGGGGACAGCTCGTCTTCAACTGCCAGGCGCCCGACGCCGGCAACGGCGAGATCCTGCACATGTTCGGCACGGACGGGCAGAAGGAGCGCTTCCTCGCGCCGCTCGTCGCGGGCGAGACGCGGTCGTTCTTCTCCATGACCGAGCCCGAGGTCTCCGGTGCCGACCCCACCGGGCTCCGTACCACTGCCCGCCTCGAAGGCGAGCAGTGGGTGATCGACGGGCACAAGTGGTTCTCGTCCGGCGCCGAGGATGCCGGCTTCGGGGTCGTCATGGCCGTCACCGACCCGGACGCCGACCGCTACCGGCGCATGAGCCAGATCCTCGTGCCTGCGGACGCGCCGGGGATCGAGATCGAGCCGGTGCCCGTCATGGGCCACCGGGGCCGCGGCTGGTCGACGCACTGCGAGGTGACGTACTCGGGCGTGCGCGTGCCGGTCGGGAACCTGCTCGGGGAACGCGGCGACGGCTTCCGGATCGCCCAGAAGCGCCTCGGCCCGGGACGCATCCACCACGTCATGCGCTGGCTCGGCCAGATGCAGCGCGCCTTCGAGCTCATGTGCCGCTACGCGCTCGAACGCGAGGCCTTCGGCGGGCCGCTGGCCGACAAGCAGACCGTGCAGAACTGGATCGCCGACTCGGCCGCCGACATCCAGGCCTGCCGCCTGCTGACGCTGGACGCAGCGCACAAGATCGACCAGGGCGACGAGGCGCGGGTCGAGATCTCGCTCGTCAAGTTCTTCGCGGCGCGCGCGCTGAACGAGGTGATCGACCGCGCGATCCAGGTGCACGGCGGTCTCGGGCTGACCGATCGCACGCCGCTCGCGGCGATGTGGGCGATGGCCCGCGGCGGGCGGATCTACGACGGCCCCGACGAGGTGCACCGCATGGTGGTGAGCCGCCGCATCCTGAAGGAGTTCGCCGCCGGCGGCACCTACCGCTTCTCGTAGCGACCGGGCACGCTCGTCGATTCAGACTACGCACCTATCGGTCGACGGCCGAGGAGATCGTCGGTCCCTCGTTCGAGGGTCTCTGGGACGGCCCGAAGGTGCTCCTGGCCCCTCCCGACGAGCCCCCGCCGGCCGAGGCGGCAGCCGGCCTCCGTGGTTACGCGAGCGTGGACATCCGCGTCCTCGGCGAGGATCTCCTCGAAACGATCCGAGAGATCGGGCTCCCGATCTACCGACGCCCGGGAGCCTAGCTCCCTGCTCGGGGGGACGCGGCCCTGCGGGCCACGTCCGAGGGACAGTCCCTGTAACGCGTTCGTGACCCGCGAATTGCCTGCACTCAGGGCTGCGTGGTGGCCCTTTCGGCCGTGTCGATCGGCCGCAGCGGACACGGCCGGTTTGGCCCGACCGACGTGGCCCGACGAGACCGCTACTTTGCCCGGGCCTCGGCCGGGCGCGACGGCACCGACGACGTGCACCCGTATGGTCGTCAGCCGGCGCATCTTGAAGGAGTTCGCCGCCGGCGGCACCTATCGCGTCTCCTGAGTCCGGCTTCCCGGGCCTGCCCGACATTGCCGGGCGATCCGTTCTATGGTGTCGGCGAGGTGGTTGCCGTCCCCCTCGTCGCGCACCGTGGCCGTGCGGTGCCGTCCGGGCCCGTCGACTCGGAACCTGGTCGCAGGCTCCTTCTCTGGGCACGGCCGCCGCCCGCTCTCTAGGCGAAGGAGTTTTTCGACGGAAAGGAGGGATGACAATGAGCATGACCGGAGGACGTACGCGACTCTGGCTGGTCGTGGCGACGGCCATGGTGATCGGGTTCGGCTTTGCCGCCGAGCGAGCATCCGCAGCCGTCACCGCGTTCTTCAACAACGGCGTCTTGACCGTCTTCGGCGACAGCCTCGACAACACGATCACGATCAGCCGTGATGCGGCGGGGAAGATCCTGGTGAACAACGGGGCGGTCGCGGTCATCGGCGGCACGCCGACGGTGGCCAACACCAGCCTGGTCCGGGTCTTCGGCCAGGGCGGGAGCGACCAGATCACCCTCAACGAGGCCAACGGCGCGCTGCCGGCGGCGAACCTGTTCGGCGGTGTCGGCAACGACACGCTCACCGGCGGCTCCGGCGGCGATCTCGTCTTCGGGCAGGCCGGTAACGACACGCTCCTCGGCAAGGGCGGCTTCGACCTCCTGTTCGGGGGCACCGAGAACGACACGCTCACCGGGGGTGACGCCGACGACCAGGTGTTCGGTCAGGCCGGCGACGACCGGATGATCTGGAACCCCGGCGACGACACCGACCTCAACGAGGGCGGTGACGGCACCGACACCGTCGAGGTCAACGGCGGCAACGGCTCGGAGCAGTTCACGACGACCGCCAACGGCACGCGCGTGCGCTTCGACCGGCTCAACCCGGCGCCGTTCTCGATCGACATCGGCACCTCCGAGAAGCTGGTCCTCAACGCCAACGGCGGCGACGACAGCTTCTCGGCCACCGGGAACCTGGCCGCACTGATCGCGATCACGGTCGACGGCGGGGCGGGCAACGACACGCTCCTCGGCGGCAACGGAGCCGACGCGCTGCTCGGCGGCGACGGCAACGACTTCGTCGACGGCAACCAGGGGAACGACACCGGCTTCCTGGGCGCCGGCGACGACGTCTTCCAGTGGGACCCGGGTGACGGCAGCGACACCGTCGAGGGGCAGGACGGCGCCGACAAACTGCTCTTCAACGGCGCCAACATCGCCGAACTGTTCGACCTCTCCGCCAACGGCAACCGGCTGCGCTTCACCCGCAATGTCGGCAACATCGTCATGGACGTCAACGACGTCGAGATCGTCGACCTGCACGCGCTCGGCGGAGCCGACACGACGACCGTCAACGACCTCGGCGGCACCGACGTGACCGAAGTCAATGTCGATCTCGCCGTCAACGGCGTGGGGGACGGCGCCGCCGACAACGTGATCGTCAACGGCACCGCCGGAGACGACGTGATCCTGGCCGCGGGTGACGCGAGCGGAACCGCGGTCCTCGGACTCGCCGCCGGCGTGAACATCACAGGTGCGGAGGTACCGAACGACACGCTGATGCTCCGCGCACTGGCCGGAGACGACGTCATCGAAGCGTCCGGGCTCGCGGCGAATGCCATCAGGCTCGTGGAGACGGGCGACGACGGCGACGACGTGCTCATCGGCGGCGCCGGCAACGACGCCATCTTCGGCGGCAACGGCGACGACGTGCTCATCGGCGGCCCCGGCAACGACCTCCTCGACGGCGGCCCCGGCAACAACATCATCATCCAGGCCCCCGAGGCCAAGGGCAACACCGTGCGCTCGGCGACCGTCGTCGGCAAGGACTGGGTGACGACCCACGCCCGCGTCGTCGACGGCAAGACCGTGCTCGACATCGGCGGCAGGCAGCGCACGCTTCCGCAGGTGACTTTGTCCCAGCTCCTTCAGTACGCGAGCTCGTCCTAGGGGACCAGCTTCCCGGCAATCGCCGGCGCCAGAACCCCCACGTCGGGCTCTGGCGCCGGCGCGTCGTTACCGTTACTTGGCCTTCGCGGCCGGCGCCGTGGACTCGACGAACATCTCGCGAAGCGCGGTCTTCCGGAACTTGCCGACGGCGGTCTTCGGGATCTCGTCGATGAACTCGAACCGGTCGGGCAGACACCACTTCACGAAGCTCTTGCCGAGGAACTCGCGCAGCTCCTCGCCCGTCGCCTGCTCGCCGGGCTTGAGGACGACGACCGCGAGCGGCCGCTCGTCCCACTTCGGATCCGGGATCGCGATCACAGCCGCCTCGGCGACGGCCGGGTGCGCCATCAGCTCGCATTCGAGGTCGACGGACGAGATCCACTCGCCGCCCGACTTGATCACGTCCTTCGAGCGGTCCTTGATCGCGATGAAGCCGCGCTCGTCGATGGAGACGATGTCGCCCGTGCAGAACCACCCGTCGTCCGTCCAGCGGTCGGCCTGCTCGGGCGTGTCGTAGTAGGACGCGGCCACCCACGGCCCGCGGCACTCGAGCTCACCCATCGCCTGCCCGTCCCACGGAATCAAGGTGCCGTCGACGTCGCGGGCCCGAACCTCCACGAACGGGAGCGGGATGCCCTGCAGCGCCACGTAGTCGAACTTCGTCTCCTCGCCGGCGTCGTGCAGGTCGCCGGGGAGGTCGGTGACGGACGCGACCGGCGAGGTCTCCGTCATCCCCCATCCGTGCAAAATCGAGATGTCGTGTCGCTGCTTGAAACCGGCGATCAGCGCGCGCGGCGCCGCGGAGCCGCCGACGAGCATCCCCTTCATGCAGGACAGGTCGTAGCGGTCGGGCTCGGCGTCGAGCACGTTGAGGATGCCCATCCAGATCGTCGGCACGCCCGCCGCCCATGTGACCCGCTCACCCTCGAACGCCTCGAGCAGGCTGTGCGGGTCGAGCAGCGGGCCGGGGTAGACGATCCTCGCGCCCAGCGACGCCGCCAGGTAGGGGTAGCCCCAGGCGTTCGCGTGGAACATCGGCACGACCGGAAGGAACGTGTCGCTCTCGCCGAAGGACAGGCCCATCGGCGCGCCGGAGGAGACGCCCAGCGTGTGCAGGATCGTCGAGCGGTGCGAGTAGACGACGCCCTTGGGACGGCCCGTCGTCCCGCTCGTGTAGCACATCGCCGCCGCCTCTCCCTCGTCGAGCTCGGGATCGTGCCAGTCGTCGGCGGACGCGCCGGCGAGTAGCTCCTCGTAGCCGTCCTCGACCACGAACACGTGCTCGATCTCGGTCTCGCCGATGAACTGCTCCAGGAGCGGCACGAGCGTCCTGTCGACCACGACGGCCCTGTCGCCGCCGTGTGAGGCGATGTAGGCGAGGTCGTTCGGGTGCAGGCGGATGTTGAGCGTATGCAGGACGAACCCGCTGCACGGGATGCCGAAGTAGCACTCCATGTGCTGCGAGTGGTTCCAGGCCAGCGTCGCAACACGGTCGCCGCGCTCGAGACCGAGGTTCTGGAGCGCGACGCCGAGCTGCCGCGAGCGGCGCATCAGGTCGCGGTAGTTCGTGCGGTGGAAGCTCCCGTCGCCGGCGCGGCTGACGATCTCCTTGCCGCCGAAGTACGTCTCGGCGCGGCGCATGAGCGTCGGAAGCGTCAGCTGGTAGTCCATCATCAGCCCGCGCATTCGACGTAACTGTACGGCGGCGCTACTTGCCGAGCAACAGGCGTGCGACGACCCGGTCGCGCATCCGGTCGGGGAGGCGCTCGACGGCGGCGCGGAGATGGGCGTCGCGGCCGACGAGGTAGCGGGTCTGCGGCCTCTCCGCCGTGAGCGCGTGCTCGACCGCCTTCACGACCGACTCGACCGGCGCCGCCTTGGCGGCGCGCGCGGCGGCGACCGACCGCATCGAGTCCAGACGTTTTCCGTAGCGCTCCAGCGCCTCGGGAGGCAGCTCGTCGGCAATCGGCTGTGGTTTCGTCCAGATCGGCGTCGCGATCGTCCCCGGCCGGATGATCGCAACGTGGATTCCGTCCGGAGCAAGCTCCAGGCGCAGCGAGTCCGCCATCGCCTCGAGCGCGAACTTCGAGATCGCGTACGGGCCGAGGAACGGCAGCGCGCTCGTCCCTGCGATCGAGCCGACGATCACGATGCGCCCCTTCGCCGCCCGCAGCGCCGGCAGGAGCGCCTGTGCCACTGCGAGCTGGCCCACGACGTTCACCTCGAGCTGGCGGCGCAGCTCGTCCAGCGGCAGGTACTCGAGCGGCGCCGCGACGGCGATGCCGGCGTTGTCGACGAGCCCGTCCAGCCGTTCGCCGACTGCCACCGCCGCCGCTTCGATCGCGGCCCCGTCGGTGACGTCGAGCAGCAGCTCCGTCGTCCCCGCGGGCGCGGCGCCCTGCTCGCGCACGCCCGCGAAAACCTTCCATCCCGTGCCCGCCAGCCGCTCGGCGCACGCGGCCCCGATCCCGGAGGACGCGCCCGTGACGAGG
Source organism: uncultured Actinomycetes bacterium (assembly GCA_963776375.1). Lineage (GTDB taxonomy): Bacteria > Actinomycetota > Thermoleophilia > Gaiellales > Gaiellaceae > PALSA-612. Next base: position 314,843 of record CAVZMF010000001.1, read on the forward strand.
ACGGTCCTAGGCAAGAATCGCCGCGGCGACCTCGGCGCGCTGCGCGGCCGGGTAGCCGCCGTAGCCCTGGATCCACTGCGCGCGCTTGTAGTAGCGGTGCAGCGGGTGCTCCCAGGTGAAGCCGATGCCGCCGTGCGCCTGGATCGAGTACTCGCACACCGTCACGGCGACGTCGCCTGCGTAGGCCTTGGCGGCCGCGGCCGCGAGCGGCGCTTCCTCGTCGTCCTCGGACACGGCCCAGGCGGCCCAGTAGGCGAGCGAGCGGGCGAGCTCCGTGAGCGCGTAGCTGTCGGCGAGCTTGTGCGATACGGCCTGGTAGATGCCGATCGGCTTGCCGAACTGCTCGCGCGTCTTCGCGTACTCGACCGACAGCTCGAGCGCGCGCTGGGACATGCCGGCCGCCTCCAGGGCGAGCGCCGTGAACGCGCGAGTGCGCATGCGCTCCAGCGCCGACGAGTCGCCGACCTCCTCCGCGTCGCCGCCCGCGGCCAGCCGGCCCAGCCGCCGCGTCGAGTCCATCGTCTCCATCGTCTCGCCCTCGGCCGCGACGGCGACGAGCTTGCCGTCCCGCTCGACGAGCACACGGTCGACGAGCGCGAGGTCGGGCACGAGCGAGCCGTCGAGCGACGCAGACCAGCGCGTCTTGCCCTCGATCACCTCGCGCTGCAGCTCGGCCGGCAGCTCAGGCAGCGCGAGCGCGACGGTGGAGAAGTACGGCCCCGGATAGAGCGCGCGGCCGAGCTCCTCGAACAGCACGGCCTCCTCGAGGAAGCCGAGGCCGGCGCCGCCCGCCTCCTCCGGCACGGACACGCCGATCCAGCCGAGCCCTGCGAGCTCCTGCCAGGACGACGGATCCCAGCCCTCTTCCGAGTCGGCCAGCTCGGCGACCCGCTCCGCCGGGTAGCGGTCGGCGAGGAACGTCCGCGCCTCGCGCCGGAGCTGCTCCTGCTCGTCCGAGAAGGCGAAGTCCATCAGTGCCCCTTCCGGTGATGCTTTCGAGCTTCTGGGGCGCCGAAGGGCATTGCCGGGAGGGGCACCTAACGCGACCTCGGAAGCCCGAGCACCCGCTCGGCGATGATGTTGCGGAGGATCTCCGACGTCCCGGCCTCGATCGTGTTGCCCCGGCTGCGGAGCTGCTGGTACTGCCAGTAGCCGTGCCCGTCGCCGTTCCAGAGCTGTGCGTCCGGGCCGAGGATCTCGAGCGCGAGCTTCGTCAGGCGCTGGTTCGACTCCGACCAGGTGAGCTTCGAGACGGACCCCTCCGGGCCGGGCATGCCGGTCTTCATCAGCATCGTCAGCGCCCGGTAGTTCGTCAGCCGCAGCGCTCGCTGCTCGATCCACTCGTGCGCGACGCGGTCGCGGAGGACAGGGTCGTCGAGCGCGCGCTCGCGGGCGAGGGTGATCAGCTTGCGGACGTTGACCTCGAGCATCGCCGTGAGCGCGAACCCGAGCGTGGCGCGCTCGTGGAGCAGCGTCGTCATCGCGACCGCCCAGCCCTGGCCGATCTCGCCGATGACGTTCTCGACCGGCACCTCGACGCCCGTGAAGAAGATCTCGTTGAACTCCGCCTCGCCCGTGATCTGCCGTAGCGGCCGCACCTCGACGCCCGGCGAGTGCATGTCGACGACCATGTATGTGAGGCCCGCGTGCTTCTCCGACTCGGGGTCGCTGCGCGTGACGAGAATGCACCAGTCGGCGACGTGCGCGAACGACGACCACACCTTCTGGCCGTCGACGACGAAGTGGTCGCCCTCGAGCCGCGCGCTCGTCCGCGCCGAGGCGAGGTCGGAGCCTGCCCCCGGCTCGGAGAAGCCCTGGCACCAGATCTCCTCGGCCGAGAGGATCTTCGGGAGGTAGCGCGTCTTCTGCTCCTCGGTGCCGTGCGCGATGATCGTGGGGCCGGCCATCCCGAGTCCGATCACGTTCATGTGCTGCGGCGCCTCGAGGCGCGCGGTCTCCTCGAGGAAGATGGCCTGGTGCGGATACGGCGCGCCGCTGCCGCCGTACTCCCTGGGCCAGGTCAGCCCCGCGTAGCCGGCGTCGGCGAGCTTCTTGCTCCACGCGTGCCACGCACTCGCGTACTGCTCCTCGTTCGACCGAGGGCCGGAGAGCTCGGTCGGGACATTGGCCTCGAGCCAGGCGCGCACCTCGGCTCGGAAGGCGGCCTCTTCCGGGGTGTCGCGGAGATCCACGGCTTTTACTCTACGTCTGCGAGCACGCTGCGGTCGAGGTCACGGATCGCCGTGCCGCCGGCGAGCGCCAGCGTCACGTCGGTCTCGGCGAGCAGCTGGCGGATCAGGGCCTCGACGCCTTCCTGCCCGCCGGCCGCGAGTGCGTAGACGTACGGCCGGCCGAGCAGCACGGCGTCGGCGCCGAGCGCCATCGCCTTCACGACGTCCGCACCGGTGCGGACTCCGCCGTCCATGAGGACGGCGGCGGCGGGCCCGAGGGCGTCGCGGACCTCGACGAGCGCGTCGAGCGCGGCGACGGCCCCGTCGACTTGCCGGCCGCCGTGGTTCGAGACGATCACGCCGTCGACTCCGCGCTTGCCGGATTCGAGCGCGTCCTCGGCGGTGAGCACGCCCTTGACGAGCAGCGGCAACTCCGTGAGGCCGCGCAGCCAGTCGAGGTCGTCCCAGGTCAGCGCCAGGTTCGGGAACGTGGACAGCATCAGCGTCGCCGCCGAGACCAGATCCTCCTCCGGCGGCGCGGCCAGGTAGCTGCAGAAGACCGGATCGGTGAAGAACTGCGCGCAGCCCTTCCCCTCGAGGAAGGGCAGGTACGGCTTGGCCAGGTCGCGCGGGCGCCAGCCCAGCATGAGCGTGTCGAGCGTGACCACGATGGCCGTGTACCCGGCCGCCTCGGCTCGGCGCACGAAGCTCTCGACGATCTTGCGGTCCGAGACCCAGTAGAGCTGGAACCAGCGCGGCGAGTCGCCGTGCGCCTCGGCGACCTGCTCGATCGAACTGGACGCTGCGCTCGACAGGATCATCGGCACGCCGGTCGCGGCTGCCGCGCGGGCGACCGCGAGCTCGCCGTCGGGGTGGACGATCTCGAGCACCCCGATCGGCGCGAGGAGGAACGGCCCCGGCGAGCTCAGTCCGAGCACCTCGACGGACAGGTCGCGCTGAACGTTCCCGGTCAGCATGCGCGGCCGCAGCCGTCGGCGCTCGAACGCCTCGAGGTTCGCCCGCATCGTCGCCTCGGAGCCGGCCCCGCCCGCAACGTAGTCGAACGGCCCGGGCTCGAGCTCGGCCGCCGCCCGCGCCTCCCAGGCCGCGGCCGTGAGCGGCCACGGATAGCCGCCGGAGAGGTAGATGCTGCTCTGGAAGAGCCCGCCGTCGAAGCCGAGTGCCACCCGGCGATGCTATTCCAGCAGGACGCTGCGCGAGGCCGCTCGCTCGTCGTCGCGATCGCGGAGCCGCTCGATCAGCTCGGATGCCTCCCCTCTGTCCTCGGGCCAGCCCTCGCCGGCCTCGGCCAGCAAGAGCCGCGCGATGGCGTAGATCTGCCGGATGGTCGGCTTGCCGTCGGGGTTGTGGATCGTCCGCCCGTCCCGCACTGCCCAAGCGAAGCAGAGAACGTCGAACGCGTCTGTGCCGCGTTCGTGACGATTCAGCGACGCCAGCCGCGGACCATGGCCCACTGCTCGTCCGACTCGGGTGAGCGGCGGTCGCCGTACGCGGTCTCGCGCCGGAGCGCAGCGATCGTCGACAGCGCGTCGTCCGGCTCCTGCCCCTGCCGGACGAGCCAGCAGCCGATCACCGTGCCGGTTCGGCCCGAGCCGCCCCAGCAATGGACGTACACGACCCCGCGCGCAAGCGCGGCGTCGATCGCATCGAGGGTCGCAGCCATCTCATCGACCGACGGACAGGAGAAGTCACGGATCGGGAACCGCCGGTGCGTCGCCCAGTCGCCGACCAGCTCCGCGTAGGGCTCGAGCTCACCCTCCTCCGTCAGATCGAGGAAGGCGGTCACGCCCGCGGCCCGGAAGCGCTCCAGCCGCACCCGCGTCCATCCTGGATCCTCGTGCGCCGGGTACTCGCCGGCCAGCAGCGCCCCCGGACGCACCCAGTACGACCTCGGGACGGGCCGGTCGCTCACGCCGCCTGCTCCTCGGCGATCTCCACGAACCGGCAGAGCGCGTTCGCGAGGCGCATCTGCTCGATCGTACGGCAGTTGACCTCGAGCAGCCGGGGCGAGCAGACGAGGTACGCGAGGCACTGCGCACGCGAGATCGCGACGTTCAGGCGGTTGCGCGAGAGCAGGAACTCGAGCCCGCGCGGGACGTCCTCGCCGCTCGACGACGCCATCGAGTAGAGGACGACGTCGGCCTCCTGCCCCTGGAACTTGTCGACCGTGCCGACGGGAACCCCGTCCGGGAGCAGCTCGCGGAGCAGGTTGACCTGCGCGTTGTACGGCGCGACGACCATGATCTCGCGCGCCGGCACGCCCGCGGCCAGCAGCCGCTCGACCTCGCCGACGACGCGTCGCGGCCTCCGCCTCTGACTCCTGCCGGCAGCCCTCGTGCTCGACGCGGAGGAACCGCAGCCCCGTGCCGAGCGGCGTCGTCCGCGTCCGGCGGTGCTCGGGTCGGAGCGCAGCCGCCCCTCGTAGAACTCCTCCGAGATGTAGCCGCAGACGTCCGGGTGCAGCCGGTACGTCGCGCTCGAGGAAGAGGCCGCGGTCGGGCGGGATCGTCGCGTCGGTCGCCGAGCAGGTGCTGGAGCACCGAGACCTCCGCGCCGTCCGGGTGCGTGCCCTGGATCACCTGCGCGAGCTGCTGCGGGTCGCCGACGAGCACGACGTTCCGCGCGCACGTGCCCATCGCGAGCGCGTCGGCGAGCGACACCTGGCCCGCCTCGTCGATGAACAGGTAGTCGAGCCGCCGTCGAGGTCGGCGTGCGCGTAGCAGCCAGGCGGTGCCGCCGACGAGCGGCGCGTCGAGGCAGTCGGACGCGGTCGGTGACGTTCTCGACGTCGCTCGCCGTCGTAGAACGACTCCGGGTTGCCGGCGGTCGCCTTCTTGACGCCCCGGACGTCGATCCCGGCCGCCTCGACCTCGTCGAGCAGCTTGTGGATCGCCTTGTGGCTCGTCGAGGCGACGCCGACCCGCTTGCCGTCCGCGAGCAGGCGCGCGATCAGCCGCCCCGACACCCACGTCTTGCCCGAGCCGGGCGGGCCCTGGATGACGAGGTGCCGGCCGTCGAGCGAGAGCACGAGCTCGGCCATCTCGTCGAGGTCGGTCGTCTGCACGTCACGAGGCGAACGGCTCGCGGCGCAGCACCGACTCGACCGCCGGATAGCGCCGGTCGCCGGCGAGCAGCGAGCGGCCGATCCGCTCCAGCGCGTCCTCCTGCGCGTCGGTGTCGGTACGGTCGGCCGGGGATCAGCGCCCGCGGCAGCGGCACGTCGGCGAGCGACGGCCCGCGCCTGAGCGCGAGCATCCGCGCCTCGCGGTCGAGCTCGACGATCTCGTCCCGCGTCCGCGCCCCTCCTCGTCGAACGGCTGCGCGCCGACCCGGAGCTTGTGCTCCTGCGGCGGGATAGGTGAACGCGTGGACGTTCGACCGCGCGTCCACCTCGGGCTCGCCGACAGGCTCGAGCAAGCCGATCGAGTCGGCGTCCTCGACCAGCTCCTCCGGCGTCTGCTCGATCCGGTCGAAGAACGCCCACCAGACCGGCTTGCGCTCGCGCTCGTGGTAGTCGAGGAGCTGCGCCGCGAGCTCTTCGCCCGCGTCGAGCAGCTCCTCGCGCAGCGCCGCGCGCTCGACCTTCGCCGGCGGCGTCTCCTTCGGCTCCTCCGGCTCGGGCAGCGGGAACGGGCCGAACTGCGCGAGCGCTTCGCCGCGCCGCTCGAGCAGCCAGTCGCGGAGCGCGCAGCGTGGCGACGCAGTCCTCCTCGTTGTAGTCGGCGATCGCGTCGAGGATCGAGCGGTCGCGCGTCTGCATGTAGCGCTCGTACTCGACGATCGAGGTGCCGCCGTCCTTGATCTCGGCCGTGCCGGTCGAAGTCGAGGAACGCCTCCATCTCCTTGAGCCCGTAGCCCGGCACGGACGCGACGCAGCCCGCCGCGGACGACCTTGTAGCAGGTCGACGAGGACGCCGCGGCGCAGCAGGTCGTCGACCTCGGCCTCGCGCGTGCCGTAGCGGCCCATCAGCCGGCGGAGCGCGGTGATCTCGTAGCCCGCGTAGTGGTAGACGTGCAGGTCGGGGTGCTCGGCGAGCCGCGCGTGGACGCGGTCGACGAACTGTCTCGAGCGCGCGCCGCTCGGACTCGTGGTCGTCGGCCCACAGGCGGCTCGAAGGCGCCGTCCGACGTCGAGCACGCCCCAGAGGTACTCGAGCGAGCCCTGCTCGTCCCAGAACGGGTTGCCCTCGATGTCGAAGAAGAGGTCGCCGGGCGACGGGTCGGGTAGGAGCGCGAAGCCGGCTCGCGGCTGCGGCTCGAGCAGCTCGTAGTCGGGCTCGTCCGTCCGACGGCGGTGGAGCTGGAGCCGGGCCTGGCGGCGGAGCTTCTCGAACGTGTCCGGGTTGAAGCCGGGCGGCGCCTCGGGCGCCGCCGCGAGCGCGGCGAGCGTCGTGATCCCGGCGGCGCTCGAGCTTCTCGATCTGGCGTGCGGTAGAGCCCGGCGACGCGGCAGAGGTGGTCGACCTCGTCCCACCACGCGTCGCAGAGCGGCTTGAAATCGCAGATGCCGCAGTGGTCGACACGGGTAGGGCTCGGTCGCGCGGCGGCTCGGCGACGAACTCCTCGAGCGGCGCGCGGACGCGCCGCGCGTAGGCGGCGAACTCGCTGCGGGCGGAAGCTCTCGGCTCGCCCGTTCCCGAGCAGGACGTGGATCTGCTCCGGCTCGCGGCCCTGGAGCCGCGCGAGCTGCTCGGAGTAGAAGCAGAGCTGGAGGATGTACGCCGGCTTGGCCGACCGGGCGAGCTTGGTGTCGACCGCCTCGTAGGTGCCGTCGGGCTGCCGCTCGAGGAAGTCGGCGACGCCGCGCCAGCCGTCCCCGAGCAGCACGCCCTGGTAGACGACGTCGACGCCGGTCTCGACCGCCTGCTCGGTCTCCTCGGCCGCGCGCTCGAAGTCCGACTCGTCGAAGCGCGATCTCGCGAACGTCGATGCCCTGCCCGCGTAGCCGCTCGAGGTACGCCGGCTCGTGCTCGCGCCCCTTGCGGAAGACGAGCTCGGCCTGCTCGCCCGGCGTGCGGGCCGCTCGAGCTCACCGCGAGCCGCCCGAATGGAGAGCGTCGTCAGGTGCTCGCAGGCGAGGTACGCCGTGACGTCGCTCGGCGAGAGCTGGATGCGGTCGGCTTCGAGCTGCACCGCTCCAGTATTGCCGGGAGAACCGCGCGGGCTAGTCGCCCCAGTCGAACGCCGGGGTGGCGCTCCAGAGCTGTTCTGCCGGTGGGAACAGCGGTTCGTGCTCGAGCAGTGCCGGGGATTCCGGCATCACCCACTCCTGCGTGTCCTCCAGCGCGACCGCGGCGCGGGACGCGGCCACCGGTACGGGCCCGTCACGATACGCGCTGAGCGGCATCTCCGCCTCCAGCGTGCGGTTCCGGCGCTGGAGCTCGAGGTGGTCCTTGATGGCGAAGTCGAATGTTGGCTCCATCCCGGGCAGGCTAGGACCGCCGCCGGACGACACCAGGGTTAGAACCATGAGATCCGGGGTAGGAACCGACACGGTTTCCTCGCCCTGGAAACCGACTCGAACTCCTCCCTTCGCCGCCTCCGCCCGCACCGTCGGGCGGAGGCGGTGGTATGAAGCGACAGATGACCGAGGCCGGCCAGTGGTTCGAGAGCGACCCGCTGTGGTTCAAGCGGGCCGTTTTCTACGAGGTGCACGTGCGCGGGTTCTTCGACGGGAACGACGACGGCTCGGGCGACCTGCGCGGGCTGACGGACAAGCTCGACTACCTGCAGTGGCTCGGCATCGACTGCATCTGGCTGCTGCCGATGTACCCGTCGCCGCTGCGCGACGGCGGCTACGACATCGCCGACTTCTTCTCCGTCCACCCCGACTACGGCACGGTGGACGACTTCAGGACGTTCGTCGAGGCGGCGCACCAGCGGGGGATGCGGGTGATCGCCGACCTCGTCGTCAACCACACCTCCTCCGACCACCCCTGGTTCCAGGACTCGCGCGAGGGCGGCGAGAAGCGCGAGTGGTACGTCTGGTCGGAGACGGACGAGCGCTACCAGGACGCGCGGATCATCTTCCTCGACACCGAGGTCTCGAACTGGACGTGGGATCCGATCGCCGGCGCGTACTACTGGCACCGCTTCTTCTCGCACCAGCCCGACCTCAACTACGACAACCCCGAGGTGCAGGAGGCGATGCTGAACGTCCTGCGCTTCTGGCTCGACCTGGGGATCGACGGGTTCCGGCTCGACGCGGTGCCGTATCTCTACGAGCGCGAGGGAACGAACTGCGAGAACCTGCCCGAGACGCACGCGTACCTGAGGCGACTCCGCGTTCGAGATCGACGCCGGCTATCCCGACCGCGTGCTGCTCGCGGAGGCGAACCAGTGGCCGGAGGACGTCGTCCAGTACCTGGGTGAGGGGGACGAGTGCCACATGGCCTTCCAGTTCCCGGTCATGCCGCGGATGTTCATGGCCGTCCGGCGCGAGGAGGCGACGCCGCTCTACGAGATCCTCGAGCGGACGCCGCCGATTCCCGACTCGACGCAGTGGGGGCTGTTCCTCCGCAACCACGACGAGCTGACGCTGGAGATGGTCACCGACGACGAGCGCGACTACATGTACGAGGAGTACGCGAAGGACCCGCGCATGCGGCTCAACCTCGGGATCCGCCGCCGGCTCGCGCCCCTACTGGACGGCGGGCGCGACGAGTTCGAGCTGATGCACGCGATTCTCTTCTCGCTGCCGGGTTCACCGGTCCTCTACTACGGGGACGAGATCGGGATGGGCGACAACGTCTACCTCGGCGACCGCGACGGCGTGCGCACGCCGATGCAGTGGACGGGCGACCGGAACGGCGGCTTCTCGCGCGCGGACTTCGCCGCTCTCTACCTGCCGCCGCTGATGGACCCGGTCTACGGCTACCAGGCCGTCAACGTCGAGGCGCAGCTGCGGACGCCGACCTCGTTCCTGCGCTGGCTGCGGCGGTTCATCGCGCTGCGCAAGGAGCATCCGGTCTTCGGGCTGGGGTCGTACGAGCCCCAGGAGGCGGACAACCCGCGGGTGTTCGCGCATGTCAGGCGGTACGAGGAGGACATCGTCCTTTGCGTCCACAACCTGGCGCGGTCGGCGCAGCCCGTCCAGCTCGACCTCGAGCGGTTCGAGGGGTTGGTGCCGGAGGAGATGCTGGGGCGGACGCGGTTCCCTCGGATCGGGTCGCTGCCGTACCTGCTCACGCTGGCGCCGCGCGGTTTCTACTGGTTCAGGCTGGTCACAGAATGAGCACGACGCTGCATCTCGACGAGTCGGCGCTCGTCGAGCACGTCCGCGAGCAGCGCTGGTTCGGCGCCAAGGCGCGGGAGCTCGTCGGGGCAACCGTCGTAGACGTGGCCGTGCTGCGCGAGATCGATCCGCCGCTCTACCTCGTGCTCGCCGAGCTGCGCTACCCGGAAGGGACGCACGACCTCTACCAGCTCCTGCTCGGCCCGGGGGCGGAGATCCGCGACGCGCTCGCCGACGACTCGCCCGCGCGGGAGATCCTGCACATGATCCGGAGCGGCGCGAAGGTCTCGGCGCGCGATGGCACCGTGGAGTTCCAGGCCATGCCTGGCTTCGCGGGGCTCGGGCGCGAGCTTACGGTTGCGCGGCGCATCGAGAGCGAGCAGACGAACACCTCGGTCGTCTTCGACGACGAGCTGATCCTGAAGATCTTCCGCCGGCTCGAGGCGGGGCTGAACCCGGAGCTCGAGCTGCTGCGGTTCCTGTCGGAGCGCGACTTCCCGCACATCCCGGCGCTGGGCGGCTGGTACGCGTACGTCGGGCGGCCGCTCGAGGCGACGCTCGGGATCCTGCAGGCGTTCGCGCCGGGCGCGATCGACGGCTGGGAGCTGGTCCTGAGCGAGCTCGAGCGGGAACCGGAGGGGTTCCTCGGGCGCTTGCGCCGGCTCGGCGAGGTAACCGGCGAGATGCACACGACGCTCGGCTCGGAGGTGAGTGATCCCGCGTTCGTTACGGAGGAGCCGAGCACGGAGTCGCTCGCGCTGCTCATGGCGACGATCGACGACGAGATCGAGAGCGTCTTCTCGGGGCTGCCGGCCGACAACGAGGCGCTCGCGCCGATCGCCGGGTCGGGCGAGGACGTGCGCGAGCGGCTGCGCGAGCTGACGCAGCTCGGCTCGATGGGCAAGCTGATCCGCCACCACGGCGACTACCACCTCGGGCAGGTGCTGTGGGCTCCAGGGACGCCGAAGGCGTCCGAGGCAGCCGGCCGCGCGCCGGCGGTTTCGCAGGCGGCGCTCGCAGCCACAGACGATTGGCTCGTGATCGACTTCGAGGGGGAGCCGGCGCGTCCGCTGGCCGAGCGGCGGCGGAAGCGCTCGCCCCTCCGGGACGTAGCCGGGATGCTCCGCTCGTTTGCGTATGCCGCTTCGGCGGCGCCGATCCTGCGCGGCGTCGAGGTGCCGGCGGGCTGGGAGCAGCAGGCCCGCGAGGAGTTCCTCGGCGGGTACATGGAAACGGTCGAGCCCACGCTGCTCCCGCCGAGCGACGAGGCGATCACACGGCTCCTGTCGATCTTCGAGCTCGAGAAGGCGGTCTACGAGCTTCGCTACGAACTCGACAACCGGCCGGACTGGGTCTCGATCCCGGTCGCCGGGATCGTGCGCTTGCTCGAGCACTGAGCCGTTCGTCGGATCGGCCCGCCGGGCCATGTCCGAGGGACAGTCCCCAGGACGTGGCCGAAACGGCGAAACTGCCTGCTCAGAGAGTCGGAGCTGACTGAAAGGAACAGGTCCGTTTCGCCGTCGCGGGCATGGCCGCCTTGGGCTGCCGTCTAGATCGAGCCGGAGAACGTGTCGCAGGCGTCGGGTCGGCCGGTCCGGTAGCCGGTGGTGAACCACTCCTGGCGCTGGGCCGAGGAGCCGTGCGTCCACGACTCCCGGTTCACGTGCCCCTGGAACTCTCTCTGGACGCGGTCGTCGCCGACCGCGGCGGCGGCATCGAGGGCGTCTGCGATGTCCGCTTTCGTGAGCGGCTTCAGGTAGCCCGTCTCGGCAGCGTGATTCGCCCAGACGCCGGCGAAGCAGTCGGCCTGGAGCTCGGAGCGCACGGCGGCGCTCGTCGGCCCGTTCCGGTCGTTTCCGATCTTGTCCAGGATCCCGAGCAGATCCTGGACGTGATGCCCGTACTCATGGGCGAGCACGTAGGCCTGCGCGGCCGGGCCGCCCTGCGCGCCGAACTGCGAGCGGAGCTGGTCGAAGAAGCCGAGGTCGATGTAGACGTACTTGTCCGCGGGGCAGTAGAAGGGCCCGACGTCGCTCGCCGCGACACCGCAGCCGGTGTCGATCTCGCCGTCGAAGAAGCGAGTCTTGGCCAGCGTGTAGTCGCCCACGAGCTCGCTCTTCCAGTACTTCTGGATGCTGTTCACGTAGCCGACGATGCGGCAGTCCTCGTTCTGGTTGGCATCCGCGCCCGTCTGGCACGCGCCGACGTCGCCGGCCGGCGCATTCACTCCCCGCCCCGCTGTCCGGTCGTCGAGGTTTCCGAGCCCGCCGCCGAGGCCGCCGCCTCCGCCGAGGACGTTCGTCCCGAAGGCGAGGGCGAGCAGGATCGCGAGCACGACGCCGATGCCCCCGCCGCCCGCGGCCAGGCCACCGGGGATCGGCAGGCCGCCCATCCTCCCGCTCCTCCCACGCATGTCCTCGACCTGCGACGGGTCGAGCTGCGCGTCGTCGCGGAAGTCGCTCACCGGAGAACCGTACCCCGGCGAGCGCGTCTCCTAAGCCACGTCCTCCTCGTACAGCTTCTCGCCGCGGTGGAGGCGGCGGGCGATGTGGTACGTCTGCCCCTGCGCGCGGACCGTCGGCGCGTGCGCCGCGAGGTAGCGCGCGGCTGCGATCGGGAAGATCCGGTCGCCCGTCAGCTCGAACTGGCGGTGGGCCGCCTCGACGCACTGGATCGTGTGGAAGTCGCGGTCCTCGCGAAGCAGGGCCTTGCCCAGGGCTGCGTGGAGCCGCCGCGGCTCGCCGCCGGCTGCGAGGTAGCCCGCAACGAGCGCGCCCGCTTCGTTCACCTGCTGCTGCTTGTCGAGGAGGGCCGGAAACGCGTCGAGCAGCTCCTCCGGGTCGGCCGCGTCGCCCGGCTCGGGGAGCCGCGCGGCCGGCACGTTCAGGAAGCGGTCGAGGTAGATGCTCATGGCCGCGTCGAAGACGCCGCGGACGAGCTCGGGCGAGGGCGAGCGGCGCAGTCCCTGGTGGACGGCGTTGGCGAACGTGAACGTGTGCAGTGCCGTGTCCCAGTCGCCGAACTCGTTGGACGTGTGGAACCGTGCGATCCGAACCGCGGCGGCCCTGGCCACAGCGGCCGCGACGGCTTCGGCGGACGCCCCGCTGCGCAACGCGTCCAGCAGCGCGTCCGCGATCGCCTGCGGGTCGTCGCCGACCAGCACGTCCTCTTCGGGGATGGCGGGGGTCTGACCCCTGTCACGGCCGGAAAGGACAGCGGGCAGCCCGTCGAACGCGCGCTCGAGGATCGCGACGACGTCGACCGGGTGGCGCCAGGCGTTCGACTCCTCCATGCGGTCGGCCTCGGCGTACTCCGTGGCGAGGCTGGCGAGGACGAGCTCTGCTAGCCCGCGGTCCCAGCCGACGATGTCGAGCGACTCCAAAGCCTTGTTCGTGAAGTCGAGGACATGCCCGGTGCGGATGTAGCGATGGTCGGTGGCCGCGGCGAAGAGCATGTCCGCGAGCTGCCGGTCGTCCGCGCCGGAGCGCACGGCCGAGACGATGCAGCGCTCTGCCCCTTCGGCGTCGCGTACCTCGACGAACTGCCGGAACCAGCGCTTGAGCACGGCGACGTCCGTCTCGCCGCCGGGCAGCGGCCGCACTGCAAAGCGCGGCGCCATGCCCGCGGAGTCCATCGCCACCGCCGACAGCCCGTGGTGGAGCGCGTGGGCGCGGTCCTCCGGGTCGAGCGCGGGCAGCAGGTTGGCGAAGCAGCCGTGCATCGTCAGACCCTGGCCGAAGCCGCCCGCCCGGTAGCGCGCGCCGAACTCGAGACCGATCCGGAACGGATCGACCGGATCGGCGCCGCCGTCGACGAGCCCGATCACGGACTTCGCGATCACGAGCGGCAGGTTGCGCTCGAGGCCGTCGTGGAGCCGCGCACGCCGGTGCGCAAGCGGATCGCCGAGCGGCGCCAGGTCGACCCAGACGTCGCCGTTGCGCAGCTCGACCGGGAACACACGCAGGTCGTCGGCCCACTGGTCGAACGTGCCGCCGGTGGCAACGTCGAAGCGGGCGTGGTGCCAGTGGCAGGTGAGGATGCCGTCGTGCAGCGTCCCGCGGTGGAGCGGGAAGCCCATGTGCGGGCAGCGGTTGTCGACTGCGCGCACGTCGTCGCCGTCGACGAAGAGCGCGAGCGTGTGCCCGTTCACGTGGGCGACGAGCGAGCCCAGCCGGCGGACGTCGTCGAGCGCCGCGGCGCGCTGGAAGGTGGAGGTCGCGGTAGCCATGCCGCGAGCTTAGGCGCCCGTGCCCTGCGACGCATCGGCCGCAGGACGGAAATTGCTCTACAACTTTTGGCCGAATGGCCGACCGGCTGCGTGGGCTCTGGGACTTCGCCGATCTCGAGGGGAGCGAGGCCCGGCTGGGGGCGCAGCTCGAGCGCGAGCCCGACCACGCCGGCCGCGCGGAGGTGCTGACCCAGCTCGCGCGCGTCGACCTCGAGCGTGGGCGCCTGCTCCGTTCGGGTGGAGATCCGGCCGCCGCGTTCCCGCTGTTCGAGCGGGCGTTCTATGGCTCGGGCCGCTCCTCAACAACCTCGGCTGGCACCAGGTCGAGGCGGACGAGCTCGAGCAGGCGCTGGACAGCTTCCGCCGCGCGCTAGTCCAGCTCGGCGATCCCCTCGCGCACCGCGTAGAGCGCCGCCTGCGTGCGGTCGGCCAGGTGGAGCTTGGCGAGGATGTTCGAGACGTGCGTCTTCACCGTCTTCTCGGAGACGACGAGCTCGTGCGCGATCTGCTTGTTCGACATCCCGCGCGCGATCAGGCGCAGCACCTCGAGCTCGCGCTCCGTCAGCCCGCTCGCGGCGGGGCGCTCGCCCGCGACCTCCTGCATCAGGCGCGCCGCCACTGAGGGCGCCAGCAGCGCCTCGCCGCGGCTCGCCTTGCGCACGGCCTCGGCGAGCTCGGCCGGGTGCACGTCCTTGAGCAGGTAGCCCGCCGCGCCGGCCTTGATCGCCGGAAAGACCTTCTCGTCGTCGGCGAAGCTCGTCAGGACGATCACCTTCGTCGACGGGCTCGCTTCGCGGATCTTGCGCGTCGCCTCGACGCCGTCCAGCTCGGGCATGACCAGGTCCATCAGCACCACGTCAGGCAGCAGCCGCCCGGCCAGCTCCACGGCCTCGGCGCCGTCCGCGGCCTCGCCGGCCACCTCGAGGTCGTCGAGCGTGTCCAGGTAGGTCCGCAGGCCGTGCCGCACGAACGGATGGTCGTCGGCGATCAGCACGGAGATCACGTCCGCCACTCGACCTCCCACAGTCGGTGGCGGCCGACGAGGCCCTTCAGCTCGTGCTCGCCCTGGTCCGCGAAGCGCACCTCGGGGAGGTCGCCGACGAGCGCACGGGTGATGTCGGAGACGAGGATCTGGCGCCCGTGGGCCACGCCCGCGACGCGGGCGGCGAGGTAGATCGTGCGCCCGAAGTAACGGTCGTCCTCGGCGACCACGTCGCCGGTGTTGATACCGACGCGGACACGGATCGGGTGCTCGGCGAGCGCGCGCTGGATTGCGGACGCGCACTGCACCGCGGGTCGCGCCCCGGAGAACGCGAGCATGAACGAGTCGCCCTCTTTCTCGACCTCGGTGCCGGAATGGCGCTCGAGGAGGCTACGGACGAGCGCGTCGTGATCGCGGAAGAGCAGGCGCGCACGCTCCTCCCCCAGCCGCTCCAGAACCTCGGTCGAGCCCTCGATGTCCGTGAAGACGACAGTGACCGTGCCCGTCGGCCGGTCGCTCGTGTGGACGATCTCGCGCGCGATGCGGCGCACCGCCTCCGGGCAGAACACGGCGTCGCCGCGGTGCACGGCGCGGACGGCGTCGGCGAGTTGCTCGGCGCCGGCGTCCTTGGTCAGGAATCCGTCGGCGCCCGCGCGGAGCGCCGGGATGACGCGCTCGTCGACGAAGCTGGAGAGGACGAGCACCTTCGCCTGCGGGCGAGCGTCGCGGACGAGGCGGGTCGCCTCGACGCCGTCGACGTTCGGCATCGACAGGTCCATGACCACCACGTCCGGCGCAGTCCGTCTCGGCGAGCACCGCGGCCTCGGCGCCGTCACGCGCCTCGCCGACGACGGTGAGCCCGTCCTGGAGATCGAGGAAGAGCCGCAGTCCCTGCCGGACTACCTCGTGGTCGTCAGCGATCAGGACGCGGATTGGCCCGCCCAAGCTTCACCTCCACGTCCACCGTCGTGCCCCGGCCCGGCGCCGACTCGATCGCAAGCGTGCCGCCGAGGGCTTCCGCCCGCTCGCGCATCGAGGTGAGTCCCAGCCGGCGCGAGCGCGTGACCGCCTCCTCGGGATCGAAGCCGCCCCCGTCGTCCGCGATGCGCAGCGACACGCGCGAGTCGCGGGCGGCCAGCGTAAGCGAGACGTGCTGCGCGCCCGAGTGGCGGAGCGCGTTCCCGAGCGCCTCCTGCGCGATGCGGAGCAAGCCGCGCTCGACGTCGGGCGGCAGCCGCCGCTCGCCGTCGACCTCGACCGCGATCTCCTGCTCGTGCAGGCGGCGCAGTACCTCGACGTGCTTCCGCAACGCCGCCGCCAGCCCCTCGGTCTCCAGCTCGGCGGGCCGAAGCTCGAAGATCAGCGACCGCATCTCCAGCATCGCCGTGCGCGTCAGGTCCTGCAGGTGGCCGAGCTGCTCGCGCGCTCGGCCCGGGTCGGCTTCGACCAGCTCGGCGGCGGCCTCGGCGGTGAGCCCGATGGAGAACAGCGTCTGGGTCACCGAGTCGTGCAGCTCGCGCGCCAGGCGCTTCCGCTCCTCGATCGTGGACAGCTCGCGGCTGCGCTCGTGGAGGCGGGCGTTCTCGATCGCGATCGCCGCGTGCGCCGCGAGGGTGCGGATCAGCTCCTCGTCCTCGTCGGTGAACCCGGCGCCGCGCTCGCCCTTCTTCTCCGTGAGGTAGAAGGCGCCGATCACGTCGCCGCGCGCCACGATCGGGACGCCGAGGAAGGTGCGCATATTGGGGTGTGCGGCGGGCCAGCCCTCGAAGCGCGGATCGTCCTGGATGTTCTGCGCCCGGTAGGGCTCGGGCGTCTGCAGCATCGCGCCGAGCATCCCGTGCGTGCGCGGCAGCTCGCCGAGCGCCTCGTACTGCGCGTCGCTCATCCCGGAGGTGATGAAGGTTGCGAAGCCGCCCTGGCCGTCCGGGATGCCGATGGCCGTGTAGCGAGCATGGACGAGGCTGCGGGCGGCGTCGGCCAGCTTCTGCAGGACGGCGTCGACGCGCCGCTCCGCGGCGATCGTCAGCACCGCGTCGCTCATCGCCCGCAAGGCGGTGTCCATGCCGGTGAGCTTACGGCTGCCCGTGCCCGGCCGCCTCGGCCGTTGGCCCGAGCCGCCGATTCGACTTTCGACCGAGGGGGTAGGTTGCCGCGATGCCGGCCCTGCCCCCACTCGGCGCGTTCCCGCTGGCCGACGGCCGCTGCGAATTTCGTGTCTGGGCGCCGAATGCGCGCTTCGTGGCTGTCCGGCTTGGACAGTCCTCGGTGCCAGGCACGTGCCTGGCACCGAGAGGTGACGGCGTCCACGAAGGCGTCGTCGAGGCGAGCCATGGCCAGGACTACCTCTTCGTGCTCGACGGGGGCACGGCCTTGCCGGACCCGTGCTCGCGGTTCCAGCCGGAGGGGCTCAAAGGCCCGTCGCGAATCGTCGACACGTTGCTCCACGAGGTCGCCGACGGCCCCGAGCTCGATCCCGCCGAGCTCGTGATCTACGAGCTCCACCTCGGCACCTTCAGTGACGAAGGCACCTGCGACGGCGCCGTTTCACACCTCCGCGCCCTGCGCGAGCTCGGCGTGACGGCGATCGAGGTCATGCCCGTCGCCACGTTCCCCGGCAACCGAGGCTGGGGCTACGACGGCGTCTATCTCTACGCCGTCCACCCCGCCTACGGCGGCCCGGACGCCCTCGCCCGGCTCGTCGACGCCGCGCACCGCGCCGGCCTCGCGGTGATCCTGGACGTGGTCTACAACCACCTCGGCCCAGGCTCGGACGCGATCACCGCCTTCGGCCCCTACGTCACCGACCGGCACGAGACGCCCTGGGGCGGCGCGATCGACTACTCCCAGCCGGCAGTCCGCGAGTGGGCGATCCAGAACGCGGAGATGTGGGTGCACGAGTTCCGCGTCGACGGCCTCCGCCTCGACGCCGTCTTCGCGATCTTCGACGACGGCCCGGAGCACGTCCTCGCCGAGCTCCGGGAGCGACTCCCCGACACGCTCCTGATCGCCGAGGAGGAGGTCGGCACGTACACGCCGGTCGAGGAGTGGGGCTTCGATGCGCAGTGGGCAGACGACTTCCACCACGAGCTCCATGTCGCGCTCACCGGCGAGCGCCACGGCTACTACGGCCGCTACGGCAGCCTCGAGAACCTCGCGCGCCTGTACGAGCGCGAACCGCCGGAGAAGTTCGTCTACTGCTCGCAGAACCACGACCAGGTCGGCAACCGCGCCGTCGGCGACCGGCCGGCAGCCGACGAGCTGGAGCTTCGCGCCGCCGCCCTGCTCTTCGCCCCACAGGTGCCGCTGCTGTTCATGGGCGAGGAGTACGGCGAGCGGCGCCCGTTCCAGTTCTTCACCGACCACGTCGACCCTGCCGTCGCCGACGCCACGCGCGAAGGACGCCGCCGCGAGTTCGGCTTCGCCGGCGAGGACGTCCCCGATCCGCAGGCTGAGCGGAGCTTCCTCGACTCGAAGCTCTCGCGCGTGGAGCGGCCCGGGTTGCGCGAGCTGTATGCCGACCTGCTCCGGCTGCGGCGCGAGACGCCGCCGGCCGTGAACGCCATGGGAGACGACGCGACACGTATCGTGCGGGTGCGGCGGGGCGCGGTCGAGCTCGTCGCCGACTTCGGAAACCGCACCGTCCAGATCAGGCGCTAAAGACTCTTTCATGGAGACATGGCCCGGCAGGACGTTCCCGCTCGGCGCGACCTGGGACGGCGAAGGGACGAACTTCTCGCTCTTCTCGGAGAACGCGGAGAGCGTCAAGCTCTGCCTGTTCGACGAAGCGGGTCTGGAGACGTCCATCGACGTCGAGGAGCGCACCGCCTTCAACTGGCACTGCTACTTGCCCGGTGTCGGCCCCGGCCAGCGCTACGGCTATCGCGTCCACGGCCCTTACGCGCCGCAGGACGGACACCGCTTCAACCCTCACAAGCTGCTGCTCGACCCCTACGCGAAGGCGATCACGGGGGAGGTCGACTGGAGCGCGGCGAACGTGCTGCCCTACGTGCCGGGCACGGACCCGGCCGACGAGGCCGACCTCGAACCGGACGACGAGGACGACGCGGAGGCGATGCCGAAGGCGGTCGTGATCGACGAGGCATTCGACTGGGAGGGCGACCGGCGGCTCGAGACCCCGTGGCCGGACACGGTCATCTACGAGGCGCACGTCAAGGGGTTCACAATGCGCCACCCCGACGTGCGCGAGGATCTCCGCGGCACCTACGCAGGGCTCGCCTCCGAGCCGGCCCTCGCGCACCTGCAGTCGCTCGGGGTCACGGCCGTCGAGCTCCTGCCGATCCACCAGATCGTCCCGGAGGCGTTCCTCGTCGACCGCAAGCTGACGAACTACTGGGGCTACTCGTCGATCGGCTACCTGGCGCCGCACGGCCCGTACGCGGCGACCGGCGACCGCGGCGAGCAGGTGCGCGAGTTCAAGGGCATGGTCAAGGCCCTCCACCGCGCCGGCATCGAGGTGATCCTCGACGTCGTCTACAACCACACCGCCGAGGGCAACCACCTGGGGCCGATCCTGGCCTTCCGCGGCATCGACAACGTCTCCTACTACCGGCTCGTGCCCGACCACCGGCGCTTCTACATGGACTTCACGGGCACGGGCAACTCGCTCAACCCCCTCCATCCGAGCGTGCTGCGGCTGATCATGGACTCGCTGCGCTACTTCGCCGTCGATTGCCACGTCGACGGGTTCCGCTTCGACCTCGCCTCGGCGCTGGCCCGCGAGCTCTACGACGTCGACCGCCTGTCGGCCTTCTTCGACATCATCCACCAGGACCCGATCCTGTCGCAGGTCAAGCTGATCGCCGAGCCGTGGGACGTCGGCCCGGGCGGCTACCAGGTGGGCAACTTCCCGATCCTCTGGAGCGAGTGGAACGGCATCTACCGCGACACCATGCGCGATTTCTGGCGCGGCCAGGGCAGCATCGGCGACTTCGGGCAGCGCTTCACCGGTTCCAGCGACCTCTACGCCTCGGACGGGCGGCGGCCGTTCGCGTCGATCAACTTCATCACCGCGCACGACGGCTTCACCCTCGCCGACCTCGTCTCCTACAACGAGAAGCGCAACGAGGCGAACGGGGAGGGTAGCCGGGATGGGACCGACGACAACCGCTCCTGGAACTGCGGCGCGGAGGGGCCGACCGCCGAAACGGAGGTGAACGCGCTGCGGGCTCAGCAGCAGCGGAACTTCCTCACAACACTGTTCCTGTCCCAGGGCGTGCCGATGCTGCTCGGCGGCGACGAGCTCGGCCGCACGCAGCGGGGGAACAACAACGCCTTCTGCCAGGACAACGAGATCTCCTGGTTCGACTGGGAGCTCGACGAGGGGCGCCGGGCGCTGCTCGAGTTCACACGCTCGCTGATCGCCTTCCGGGCCACGCATCCCACGTTCCGGCGCCGCGCCTTCCTCACCGGCGGGACGCCGCGCGGGTCGGGGCTGCCGGACGTGTGGTGGTTCCGGTCCGACGGCCGCAAGATGACGCAGCGCGACTGGGGACGCGGGGAAGCGAAGACGATCGGCGTCTTCCTGAACGGCGAGGAGATCCCCACGCACTCGCCGCGCGGCGAGGACGTGCGCGACGACTCGTTCATGCTCCTCTTCAACGGGCACCACGAGCCGATCACGTTCTCGCTGCCCACGCGGCGCTTCGGCCTTCGCTGGACGGTCGTGCTTTCGACCGCGGACGGCCGCCTGGGCGACGGTGGGCAGACCGTCGCCCCGCGGGAGCCGATCGAGGTCGAGGCGCGCTCGATCGTCGTGCTGCGCCGCGTCGGGTAGACGGGCGTGCCGGGGCGTTACGAGCGCAGCAGATCGAGGTCGACTCGCGTCCAGGGCCAGTCGGCGCCGGTCGTGCACATGCCCGCCTTGACGGGGTTGTCGACCACGTACTGAAGCGCGGCGTGCAGGTGAGCCTCGTCGCGAATCACCCAGGAGCTGAAGCGCTCGCCGAAAACGTGACCGTGCCGGCCGTGACGCGTGTTGAACCGGAGCGCGTACGGGCCGTTCAGCCTCTGCATGGCGGCCGATAGCGCTGACGTCGTGGTCTCGACGATCAGGTGGTAATGCGTGTCCATCAGGCAGCGTCCGACGACGCGCACGCCGAGGCTCGCCGTGACCCGCCCGAGCAGATGGAGGAAGTCGAGGCGGTCGAGATCCTCAAGGAAGATCTCGGAGCCGTTCACTCCGCGCGCCGTGACGTGGAAGTAGCCGTCCGGCAGGTCGCGTCTCCTGATACCACCCACGCAGATCACCGTAGCGACGAACAAGTCGTCGAAACAGTGTCCACCTCAGTCTCGGCGCACTCTTGTCACACACCGGTCTCAGAGGCAGCCTCTGAGCCACGCTCAGAGGCTGCCTCACAGGGTCCTCTGCGACTTCTCTGAGACTGTCTCTGAGGGTGTGAGTGCGGATCGAGACGGCGACACGAGCCGCGCGGCGGCCCGACGCCGGTCCACTACTGGGCGCCGACCGAGGCCGAGAGCACAGCGTAGAGCTCCTCGAACGGGGCCTTGCAGGTGCCGTGCACGGTCACCGTCCGCGCCCTGCCCCCGGCGGCGACGGTGACGAACCGCGCCGCGATGTCCGGATTGTCGCCGGGGCACTGGACGAGCGCCGGCATGGAGAAGAAGCCCTCGGCCATGGCCAGCCTGGCCAGGCCGTTCCGGAGCGAGGTCGACGCCTGCGTCAGCGTGGCGTGCGCCGGGCCGGTCGTGGTCACGCGCCCGTCCTTGCCGATCGAGACCTTCGCAGGGACGATGTTGCCGCCCGTCCGGCCGAACGCGAAGGTGGGCGACGACTGGCGCTTGCCCGATCCGCCCGCGAGCACCGCCAGCGGGACGGTGAGGGCAATGGTCGCGACAGCGAGCAGCGCGGTGACGCGAACGAGGCGCACGACGCAACGGTAGCGGCGGAAGGCCGCCGGGTCCGTACATTGTCACCGTGCGCCGTTTCCGCCTCGTCCCCTTCGTCCTCGCGCTCCTGATCGCGGGGGCGTCGGCGGCCGCCGCCGGCTCGTCGCCGAGGCTGCCCGGGCTGATCACCGACAAGGGCCCGTGGGGCCCGAACGACGGCCCGACGCTCGAGCCGCGCCTGAAGGCGATCGGCCTCCACGCTCTGCCCCGGGAGGCGCTCAGGCTCCACACCCACCAGCGGATGGCCATTCTCGTGAACGGGAAAGGCGTCTACCTCCCGGCCGGAATCGGCATCGACGCGAACGGGAAGTTCATCAGCGAGCTCCACACCCACGACTACGACGGGATCATCCACGTCGAGTCGCCCGTCAACCGGCCGTTCACCCTGGGCGAGTTCTTCGACGTCTGGGGCCTGCGCTTCTCGTCGCACTGCCTCGGCGGCTACTGCGAGACCGCGAAGAAGCACGTGCTCGTCTGGGCCGACGGCAAGCAGGTGAAGACGGATCCGCGCAAGATCAGGCTCACCGACCACCTGTCGCTCGTCGTCGCCTACGGGACGCCCGAGTCCGTGCCCAGGCCGGTCCCGAAGCACTTCCCGTTCCCCAAGGGGTACTGAGCTTGGAATGAGAACGCCGCTCGTGGTCGTCGGGGCGCTCGCCGGAGCAGCGATCGCCACGGCAGGCTGCGGGGGCTCCGCGCGGACCACGGCGACCACGACGGCGCCCCACGTGCGGCCCGGCGTGCCGCCTCGCACCGCCGCACCGAGACGCGTCCATCACGCTTACCGGTCTAGCCCGAGCCCGGCGCAGATCGCGCTCGGCCTGCCGCCGGTCCCGCGCGGGCCGGTGCCCGGGTACGTGCTGATTGCCGACCGCAACAACAACCGCCTGCTGATCGTCTCGCCGACGGGCCATATCGTCTGGCGCTTTCCCCACCCGGGCGATGTCCGGAGAGGCGAGTCGTTCCACGATCCGGACGACGCGTTCTTCGCGCCCGGCTACGGGCGGCTGGTCACGAACGAGGAGTTCAACGACGCGGTGGTCCAGATCGACCTGCGGACGAGGCGCATCGTCTGGTCGTACGGGCGCCCGGGCGTGGCAGGCTCGTCCGCGGGCGAGCTGTCCAACCCCGACGACGCCTACCGGCTCAGGAACGGCCTGATCCAGGTCGCCGACATCCAGAACTGCCGTGTCCTCCGGATCAGCGAGGCGCGGAGGATCGTCAGCTCCTACGGCTCGCCGGGGAGCTGCGTCCACGACCCACCCCGCTCCTTTCACTCGCCGAACGGAGCCACTCCGCTTCCGGACGGAGGGACGCTCGTGACCGAGATCGGCGGCTGGGTCGACCGCCTCGACGCCCGCGGACGGCTCGTCTTCTCGGTCCGGACACCGACGACCTACCCTTCCGACGCGCAACTGCTCCCGAACGGGCACATCCTCGTCGCCGGATTCAACACGCCGGGACGCGTCGACGAGATCACCCGGCAGGGACGGATCGTGTGGACGTACGGGCCGCCCGGGGGGCCGGGGTCGCTCGACCGGCCCTCGCTCGCCGTCCGCTGGCCGAACGGCATGATCGCCGTCACCGACGACTGGCACCATCGGATCGTCGTCATCGACCCGCGGACGAAGCGGATCGTGTGGCAGTACGGGCACCTCGGGGTCGCCTCATCGGCGGCCGGTTACCTGTCCAAGCCGGACGGCCTCGATCTCCTGCCGGCCCGGTTCGCGCGCTCGGCGCCGATACGGCGGGTGACCGTCCTCCGCATCGGGGCGCTGCCGGCGGCTGCGTCCCGCCTCGCTGCGACCTCCCTCCCGCGCGGGCGAGTTCTCGCCCTCGGCGGCCTTGTCGGCGGCGCATCGAGCGATTGGGTCCTCCGCGGCCGGCCGGGGTCGCTCCGCCGCGTCGGGCGTCTCCCGGCGCCGACGCATGACGCAGCCGCCGCCCGACTCGGACGTTCGGTGTACCTCTTCGGCGGAGGCGAGCAGACGTCCTCGCCCGCGATCGTCCGCGTCGACCCGGCCACGGGACGCGCCGCTCGAGCCGGCACGATCGGGGAGCCCCTGTCTGACCTGGGCGCGGTCTCGATCGGAAAAACGGCGTATCTCGTCGGCGGCTACACCGGCTCGCGTTTCGCGACTGCGATCCTCCGTTTCCGGCCGGGAAGACAGCCCGCTCTGCTTGCGCGGCTTCCCGTGGGTCTGCGCTATGCCGGGGTCGCCTCGCTCGGCGGCCGGATCTACGTGGCCGGCGGCGTGACGACGTCGGGCACGAGCGACGCGGTGTATGCCGTCGACTCTCGGACGCGAGCCGTGACACAGATCGGAACCCTCCCGACGCCCGTGGCACATGCACCGCTCGTCGCGATCAGAGGGAGGCTCTACCTCGTCGGCGGGACCGACCCGTCAGGGCGTCCGCGTTCTGCGATCCTCGAGATCGACCCGGCGAGCGGATCCGTTTCCCCGGCCGGATCGCTGCCGGGGCCACGGGCGGACGCAGCGGCGGTCGCGCTCGGCGCGCGGGCAGTCGTCCTGGGCGGCAGCACCTCGGCCGCCGTACTCGAGCTGCGCGTCCACTAGCCTCCGCAAGCATGGGGGAGCGGGCCGACGTGGTCGTCGTGGGAGCCGGAGTGATGGGCCTTGCCGCCGCCCGCGCGCTCGCGCGCGCCGGCCGCGAGCCGCTCGTCCTCGAGCAGTTCCGGGTCGGACACACGCACGGCTCGAGCCACGGCGCGACGCGGATCTTCAGGCTCGCCTACGACGAGCCGGAGTGGGTGCGGCTGGCGCAGGAGGCCCTGCCGCTCTGGCGCGAGCTGGAGGCCGAGTCCGGCGAGA
Organism: uncultured Actinomycetes bacterium; assembly: GCA_963776375.1. Taxonomy (GTDB): domain Bacteria; phylum Actinomycetota; class Thermoleophilia; order Gaiellales; family Gaiellaceae; genus PALSA-612. The sequence continues at coordinate 339,240 of CAVZMF010000001.1, forward strand.
AGCTGCTCGAGCTGACCGGCCTCGTCGACCTGCCGGTCGACGCCGACCGGCTCACCGCGACGCTGGATGCGACCGGCACCGCGTACGAGGTCCTCACCGCCGAGGAGGTCCGGCGCCGCTTCGACCTGGTGACAGACTGTTACAAGGCCGTCTTTCAGCCCGAGTCGGGGATCGTGCTGGCCGACCGCGCAGTGCACGCGTTCCTCGCAGGGCTCGTCGTGCGCGAGGAAACGCGCGTGCGGTCGCTGGTGCCGGAAACGGAGGGCGTGCGGATCGAGACCGATGGAGGAACGATCGACGCGCGCTCGGTTGTCGTCGCCGCAGGCGCGTGGGCGCGACACCTGCTCGCCGACGCGGGCATCGACCTGCCCGTCGTCGCCACGCGGGAGACCGTCGCGTACTTCCGGCTCGCGGACGAGCGCACCCTTCCGTGCGTGATCGACTACCCGAACCGCGAGACGTACGCACTCACGGCCAGGCACGGCGAGCTCAAAGTCGGCGTCCACCGCTCCGGGCCCGCAACCGACCCCGACGAGCCCGGTGGGCCGGACGACGACATCGTCCGCTTCGCCTCCGATTGGGCGACGCGTACGTTTCGGCTCAGCGCGCCCGAGCCGGTGTCGGTCGAGACCTGCCTGTACACGAACACCGCGGACACGCGCTTCGTGCTCGAACGCCACGGGCCCATCGTCGTCTGCTCGGCCTGCAGCGGCCACGGCTTCAAGTTCGCGCCCGCGGTCGGCGAGCGCGTGGCCGCGCTTGTCACCATGAGCTAGTCATGCGCGTCGCGTTCCTCTTCCTGGCCGCGTTCCTGGCCAGCGCCGTCGAGATGGTGGAGGCGCTGACGATCGTGCTGGCGGTCGGGATCACGCGCGGCTGGCGCTCGACGCTGATCGGCGTCGGGGCCGCGGCCCTCGCGCTGGCGGTGATCGTCGCCGCGCTCGGCCCGGCCCTCACGGTCGTCCCCATCGACGTGCTGCGACTCGTCGTCGGCGGCCTCCTGCTCGCGTTCGGCCTGCAGTGGCTGCGCAAGGCGATCCTGCGGGCCTCGGGCTACGTGGCGCTCCACGACGAGGCCGGGATCTACCAGCGCGAGCGCGCGGAGGCGGAGCGGGCCGGACACGACCGCCGGGCCGGCCTCGACTGGTACTCGTTCACGCTCTCGTTCAAGGGCGTGCTGCTCGAGGGCCTCGAGGTCGCGTTCATCGTGATCACGTTCGCGGCCGACCGGGGCGGGAGCGTCGCGATCAGCGCCTCCGCCGCCGCGGCTGCACTCGCGATCGTCGCGGTCGCCGGCGTGCTCGTCCGCGGCCCGCTCAGCCGCGTACCCGAGAACCTGCTCAAGTTCACGGTCGGTCTGCTGCTGATCACGTTCGGGACGTTCTGGGGAGCGGAAGGCGCCGGAGCGTCCTGGCCCGGCGGCGACGCAGCGCTCCCGGTGCTGCTCGGCGCGTACGCGCTCCTCTCCTTCGGGCTCGTCCAACTGCTGCGGCGCGAGCGGCTCGTCCCGGTGAAGACGTGAGCCGGCTCGCCGCCGTCGGCCGCTTCTGGTGGGACTTCGTCGTCGGCGACGACTGGATAGTCGCGGCGGGCATCGTCCTCGCGCTCGGGCTGACAGCGCTGGTCGCGGACGACGACGTCGACGCCTGGTGGATCCCGCCGGTCGCGGTCGTCGGCCTGCTCGTGCTCTCGCTGCGCCGGGCTACCGCTCGGCGAGCACCTCGCTGAGCCAGCGGCGCGCCTCGAGAACGAGCACGGCGTTGTTCGCCAGCGTGTAGTAGGACAGCGCCCCCATCGACTGCGAGAGCACGTGACCGCGGGCCCGCGCCCAGGTCGCGTCGTCGACGCCGATCTCTGCGCGGAAGCGGTCGCGCGCCTCACCGGAGAGCATCTTCCACGCGGTGCCGACGTCGCAGGCGGGATCGCCCGACGCCGAGGCCACCGAAGTCGACGAGACCGCTGAGCCGGCCGTCGCGGGCGAGCAGGTTTCGCGAGTCCAGGTCGCCGTGCACCCAGAGCGGCGAGCCTTCCCAGACCGGCGCGGCGAGCGCCTCCTCCCACATGGCCGTCACCACGTCGGTGTCGATCGCGCCCTCCAGGCTGGCGATCCAGATGCGCGTCTGCCGGTCGCGCGTGGCCAGCGGCGCGCCGCGGCCGGCGGCGGGCGCGCCCGCAGCGTCGATCCCGTGCAGCGCGCGGACGAGCCGTGCGAGGTCGACCGCGGTTTCGGTCGGCTCGCGGAGCCGCTCGCGGGTCGCCGGCCTGCCCTCCACCCAGGTGTGGACGGCCCAGCGGAACGGATAGTCGTCCTCCGGCAGGCCGATCGCGAGCGGCACTGGAATCGCGAGCGGCAGGTGCGGCGCGAGCCTCGGCAGCCACTCCTGCTCGAGGTCGGCCTGGTCCTCGATGCCCTCCCGCCGCGGCAGCCGCACCGACATGTCCTCGCCGAGCCGGAAGATCGCGTGATCGGTGCCGGACGGAAGGACAGGCGCGAGCGGCAGGTCCGCCCAGTCCGGGAACTGCGACGAGAGCAGGCGCCGCGCGAGCCCGGTGTCGATGTCCAGCTCGTCGTCGTGCATCCGGACGGCGGGGACACGTGTCACCACGCGTCGCGCCTCCGCGACCGCTCCCAGCGCCGCCACTTCTTCCGCGCCTCCGACTTCGCCCGGGCGTCGAGCTTCAGCTCCAGCGCCGCGAGCTCGCGCTGCAGCTTGCAGTAGCTCTTCCAGCGCTGCGACTCCAGGCGTCCGTCGCGGAGCGCCTCCTGCACGGCGCAGCCGGGCTCGGTCTCGTGCGCGCAGTCGGAGAAGCGGCAGTGAGCGAACAGGTCGACGACGTCGTCGAAGGCCTCCTCGATCCCGCCGGTCGCCTCGGCGAGCTGCAGCTCGCGCATCCCCGGCGTGTCGAGGAAGAAGCCGCCGCCCGGCACCGCGATCAGCTCCCGCCGCGTCGTCGTGTGGCGGCCGCGTCCGTCCCGGCGCAGGTCTCCCGTGGCCATGACCTCATGGCCCGAGAGCGAGTTGATCAGCGTCGACTTGCCGACGCCGGACGAGCCGAGCGCCGCCACCGTGCGGTTGCCCGGTGAAATACGGGCGTAGCTCGTCCACGCCCTCGCCGGTGACGTTCGAGACCGCGTGCACGGGCACGCCGAACGCGACCGACTCGACCTCCGCGACCGCGCCGTCGACGTCGTCGCGAGAGGTCGGTCTTCGTGAGCACGACGACCGGCTGGGCGCCGCTCTCCCAGGCCAGCACGAGGTAGCGCTCGAGCCGGCGCAGGTTGTAGTCCTCCGCGAGCGCGCTGACGAGGAAGACCGTGTCGACGTTCGCGGCCACGACCTGCTGCTCGCTGATCCGGTGCTGGTCGCTCGCGGCCGTGCGGACGAACGCCGTTCGGCGCGGCAGGACCGCGCGGATCGTCGACTGCCCGGCCGCCGGCGGGTCGAGCGCCACCCAGTCGCCGACGGCGGGCAGGTCTGCCGTGTCGCCGGCGTCGTGGAGCAGCCTCCCGGGCAGACCCGCGCGGACCTCGCCGTCCGCGGCGAGGACGTCGTAGGCGCCGCGATGCTGCACCGCCACGCGGCCGGGGACGAGCCCGGCGGCTTCGTACTGCTCGAATTCCTGTTCGTGATCGGCTCCCCAGCCGAGCCGGGCGAGCCCGTAGACCTCAGCGGTCTGGGACAACGTGGGACTCCTTTGCTCGTGGATGCGCGCCGCGCGCAGCGGCGGCGAGAAAGAGGCTTAGAGCGCGGAGCCGCCCAGCGACCCGCGCGCGGATGCGAAGAGCTCAGTTGTCATGAATCACACCTCCTTCGCTCGGGTCACCGAACAGGGTAGGGAACGCGGGCGACGAGCGCAAGAAATCGCCGTATCCTTGGTCAGTGGACAAGCGTCGGAAACGGCTGCGGACGAGGCTGTTCCTCGGCGTCGCGTGTGGGCATGACAGGGCTCGTGCTGGTCGCCTACGCCTTCCACTTCGGCTTCTTCGAGGGCCTGCGAGCGGCAGAGCGTGGACACGAGCTTCTCGATCCGCGGCAAGCAGGCGGCGCCGAAGGACGTCGTCCGTCGTGGCCGTGGATCCCGCCAACCTTCAATCAGCTTGGCCTCCGCTGGCCCTTTAACCGCGAGACGCTCCACGCCAAGCTGATGGACCGGATCCGAGCCGGCACATCCCAAGGCAGTCGCCTTCGACGTGCAGTTCACGGAGCCATCGAGCGGGCCGGATGGACCGACTCAGGACATCAAGCTCTTCAAGGCAGTCGCGCGCCTGAAGCACCGAATCGTCTTGTCGACGACAGAGGTCTTTCGGCGACTCCGAGGGGCACGCCTACACACGGTGCTGGGCGGCGACGACAACCTCCGCGAGATCGGCGCGGTCGCGGGGAACGGGAACTACTCTGTCGACTCCGACGGCGTCGTCCGGAAGGTGGAATTTGCACCAGACGGGCTCGAGAGCCTCTCGTCGTCGCCGCCGGGCTCGCGCGAGGACGACCATTCACGCAGGCCGACCTTGGCGACTCCAAACAATGGATCGACTTCCCCGGGCCGGCAGGCACGGTCAAGACCTACTCGTACGCTGATGTCCTCCCTTTGCGGGTAATCCACCATCCAGTCATGTTCGACAGCCAGAACAAACCCCACCCAGATCCGTACCCGTGGAAGGTCGTCGCGTCCGGGGCCGCTCCCGACTTCTATGTCGACCAGGCCAAGACGAAGAGTGCCGCGAAGACCCTGCTTCAGCGGGCCAGGGTCCCTCCTAGCACGTTCCGAGACAAGATCGTCGTTATCGGGGCCACCGCGAACAACCTGCAGGACATCCATGCGACGTCGATCGACGAGGCGATGTCGGGCCCGGAGATCCACGCCGACGCGATCGAGACCGCCCTGCGAGAACTTCCCCCTGCGCAGCGTCGGCACCTTCTGGAACGTCGTCCTGATCGTCTGCCTCGGGCTCGTCGTCCCGCTGGCGAGCCTGCGCATGAAGCCGTTCGTCGCGGTCGCCACCGGGCTGTTCTTCGCGGCCTTCCTCACCGGCGGCGCCATCCTCGCGTTCCAGAGCGGCACGGTGATCTCCTTCATGTACCCGCTCGCGGCACTCATCCTCTCGACCGTCGGAGCGATCGCGATCCACTACATCGTCACGGCCTTCGAGAAGGAGCGCGTCCGCGACGTGTTCTCGCGCTTCGTGCCGGAGACGGTCGTCGACCAGGTGCTGGAGCAGTCCGGCGAGGACCTCCGCATCGGCGGGCGCGAGGTGATCGGAACGGTGATGTTCAGCGACCTCCGCGGCTTCACGTCGAGCGCGGAATTCATGCCTGCGGACAAGGTCATCGCGGTGCTCAACCACTACCTGCACGAGATGAGCGAGGCGATTCTCGCGCACGGCGGCACGTTGCTCTGCTACATGGGCGACGGCATCTACGCGCTCTTCGGAGCGCCGATCGATCAGGACGACCACGCCGATCGGGCTCTGGCGGCGTCACGCGAGATGCTGACCGAGCGGCTGCCCGCGTTCAACCAGTTCATGCAGGAGATGGATCTCGGCACGGGCTACTTCATGGGCGTCGGCCTCAACTCGGGGCCGGTCATGACCGGGAACGTCGGACACGAACGGCGGATGGACTACACGGCCGTCGGAGACGTGGTCAATACGGCCTCGCGGATCGAGGGCATGACGAAGGAGACGCCGTACTCGGTGCTGATCGCCGAGTCGACGGTGGAGGCGTTGCGCAATCCTCCGAGCGACATCGTCTTCCACGAAGAGCAGTCGGTGCGCGGGCGCAAGGAGAAGCTGAAGCTCTACGCGCTGGACATCAAGAAGCCGGACACGGCGCCCGGGACGACGGTCGCGCCGGCGAAGCCGGCCGAGTGGAAGACGGACGAACCCGCGCCCGACACGCCGCCAACCCCGGCGCTCGGCTAACGGAGGCAGTGCCAGACTGAAGTCTGGCACTCAGCCCCTGCTCGGCTAAGGGAGCCGAAAGGCAAGCTCGCCGAGGCGGCGGTAGCCGTCGACGGACGGGTTGTCGCCCTCGGCCGTCCACCGGTCCTTCGTCCGGCCGGGGCGAGCGGGATCCGAGAGCACGGAGTAGAACGGCAGCACGCGCACGTGCTCGTCCCGGGCGAGCCCGTGGATGAGCCGGTTCAGCTCACGGATGCTCGCGTCGAAGGTCGGGTGGCCGTTGTTCCACGGGATCAGCTCGGCGACCTCGACCTTCAGCCCGAGTTTCTTCCCGCGCGCGACCATCTTCCGCAGGTTCCCCGCGGCCTGAGCCGACGTACGACCCTGCTGGAGGTCGTTGATCCCGCCCTGGACGACGAGCACCTGGGCGCCGCGCGCGCAGGATGCGAGGCGCCTTGCGATCTCGTCCGTGCGCTCGCCGTAGACGCCGCAGTTGCGGAACTCGAGCCGGGGGTCGTTCTGCTGCGCCCAGTACTCCCACTGGCTCTTCGGGATCTCGCCCTGCCCGAGCAGCTTCGCCATCTCGTGCGACGGGTTGAAGCCGGGCGAGCCGGCCGTGATCGCATCGCCAAGCGCTGCGACGACGATCGGCTTCGCCGGGGCAGCGGTCGTCGCCTTCTTCGTGCCGCCGCACGCGGCCAGCGCGAGGGCGACAACGAGCAGCACGACGACGCGCATGTCAGCCGAGCGCGAGCGACTCGTTCGCGTCACTGACGCTGAGGCCGGGCACCGTGCCGCCGCCGATCACGTACACGGTCTTGCCGACGGCGGCGACGCCGAGGCCGTGGCGCGGCGTCGGCAGGTTGGGCAGGGCGCGCCAGCGGCCTCGGGCGAGGTCGAAGCCGTAGACGGAGCCGATCGTTCCCTCCGGCGCCTCGCCTCCTACCGAGACGATCAGCCCGGCGGCGGCAGCGGCCCCCGTGCCGCCACGCGCCGAGGGGAGCGGCGGCAACCGCCCCCAGCGTCCGACCGCCGGCGAGTAGCTCTCGAACAGCGCCAGGTTCGTGTCGTAGCCGGCCCGCCGTCCGCCGGCGGCGTAGACGCGCCCACCGGCGGCGGTGACGGCGAGGTGCTCGCGCGGCGTCGGGCCGGGCACGGTCGACCACCGCGCCCGAGCGATGTCGAAGACGAGCATGCGCTTTGCCAGCCCCACCGGGCCCCGCCCGCCGGCAACGTAGAGCTTGCCGCCGACGATCGCCGCACCGGCCGCGGCCCGCGCCGCCGGCGGCCGCGGCAGCTCGTGCCAGCCGCCTCGCGCGAAGACGAACGCCCGGCGCAGCTTGCCCGCGAGACCGCCCGAGTATCCACCGACGACGTACAGGCGCCCGGCCGCGGCGGCCGCGGCGGCATGGTTGACCACCACCGGGAGATTGGGCAGCCGGCGCCATGTGTCCGCCGACGGCGAGTAGACGTCGACCCGCGCCGACGAGCCGCCGTCTGCGTCGAAACCGCCGACGACGGCGATCTCCTTCCCGAGGGTCGCCGCCGCGACCTCGGAGCGCGGCTGCGGCAGCGGCGCTCCGGAGCTCCAGCCCGCGCCGTACGCGAACGCCACGCCGACCGGCAGAACAAGAAGGACCGAGACCAGCCGTGCTCGGTCCCGACCGCGAGACCGGGAAGATCGGCCGCCGATGCCGGCTTTGCCGGCGTCGGCCGCAACGGCTCTCGTCCACCACCGGGGAAGGGGGCCGACGGGGGAAACCGGCCGTTTCCCCCGTGCTCCTAGAAGAAGAACTGCTGCCAGGCCGACCACCAGTCCTCCGCGCGGGAGACGATCTGGCGCGAGTCGACGCGCTCGACGCCGGGCTTGCGCAGGTACTCGGCCGCGGCGCTCGTCGATGTCAGCTCGACCCGGATCTCGCATGGCGAGCCGGGATCGTACGGCGCGACGGCGGTCAGGTCGGCGAGAGCACGCCTGGCGCCGTCCTCGATCAGCTCGCGGGCGCGGATCGGCGCCACCTGCCGGGCGCTGAAACGCCCGATCCCGCGCTTGACCGCCACCGTCGTCAGGCCGGTGCCGAGCAGATCGCGCCCCTCCTCGCATACCGCCTCGTCGCCGGTGACGAGCAGGACGGGACAGCCCCAGTGGCCGCAGAGCGCCGCGTTGATCCCGGTCTCGCCCACGAGCCGCCCGTTGAAGGAGAGGTTGAGCCAGGACATGCCCGAGACGGTGTGGTTCATCACGCCGTGCTCGGCCCCCGCCATGGCGTGCATGCCGACGAAGAGCGCGGCGTCGCAGCCCTGCTCGAGGAACTCGGTGTACTCCGTCCAGCGTTCCTGGACGACGAACTCGCAGTCGGGGTCGAGCAGCTCCGGGATCAGCGAGTTGAAGCTCCACGCCTTGCCCGCGCCGTGGCAGTCCATGACCACGATCTCGGTCGCGCCCGCCGCGCGGGCGCCACGGACGGCGGCGTTGATCTCCTCGGTGTACAGCCGGCGGCCCTCCTCGTACATCGGGTCGCCGCCCGTCGTCTGCTCCCACTTGACGATCCCGGACACGCCCTCCATGTCGCTGACGACGAACACCTTCATGCAGGTACCACCTCTCCGACCTCCTCGCCACGGCTGTTCTCGACCGGAACTCTGGCGAAAGCCTGGAGCTGACGCTCCAGGCTCGGGAAGAAGGAAACGAGAGCCGGCGGGAGAGCGCGAAACGCGCCGTCCTCGCACTTGAGCGCGAAGCCGGAGCCGTCGGGCGTGATCCCGCAGAGAAGCCCCTCCGCGCCGCCCTTCGCGAGCCAGCCCGGCTCGGAGCACATCAGGTTCGTGTCGAGCGAGCCCTCGCCGCCGATCAGGTCGGGATGCGCTCGCATCGCCCCCAGGATCCGTTCGCCGCCCTCGCGCTCGCCGAGGCGCGAAAAAACGCCCGCCATCACCTCGAGCGGCAACGCAAAGGTGACGACCGAGCAGTGGTCGGTGCCCGTGGCCGGCGTGCGGCCGGCGGCGTCGGTCACCTCGCGGAGGATCTCCTGCTGCAGCGGATGCTCGGGCAGGCGGTAGCCGGCGGTCGGCCAGCCGCGCGCGCGGCAGACGGCGAGCATCCCCGCGTGCTTGCCCGAGCAGTTGTGGTAGATCCGCTCGGGCGGCCGGCCCTCCTGGAGCCCGACCTCGAGGTCGTCCTCGGTCAAGCCTCCGGCCGCGAGCAGGGCGCGCACGGCCTCGAGCTGCGCGGGCTCGGCGCGGTGCGACGCGCAGGCGATCGCGACCAGCCGGTCGTCGAGATCCGGTCGCGCGCGGGCGAGCTGCAGCGCCTGCAGCGGCTTCGCCGACGAGCGGAAGAAGGTGACGAGGCCCGGGTCTCCGGCCGAGGCGAAGATCGCACCGTCCCTGACCGCCACGGCGTGAACGCGATGCGCGGACTCGACTGTGTCACCTCGACGGACGACGACGCGAATCGGCTCGCTCAAAGAAGCGCCTGCGCACGCCCGGCCATCGCGACGTTGCCTTTCTGCTCGAAGAGCGTGACCGCTTCCGCCAGAGCCTGCTCGGCCTGCCCGGGCCGCCCGGCCCGAGCGAGCACCCGGCCGAGGTCGAGCAGCGCCTCCGCCTGCCCGTTGATGTTGTCCGTCTGCTTCGCGAGCTCGACCGCCTCGCGGGCGAGCTGCTCGGCTGCCTCCGTCTCTTCCCGCTCCACCAGGACCTTCGCCTGCACCTCTCGCCAGTACATCTGCGTGGCGATGTCGTCGGCCCCGCCCAGCTCACGGCTCCGCTCGGCCCACGACTCGGCTTCGTCGTAGCGGGCGAGCTCGCAGAGGACGTTCCCCAGCTCGGCCGCCATCGTCGACAGCCAGGACAGATGTCCCATCGCCTCCATCAGCTCGCACCCTCGACGTCCCCACTCGCACGCGGACTCGAAGTCGCCTGCCACCTGCTCGACCTCCATGCGGATGATGCAGCTGATCGCCAGCGGCACGCCCAGCCCGAACTGCTCGAAGCGGGCGTAGTCCCGCTCGTGAGCTGCGCGCGCCTCCTCGAAGCGGCCGAGCATGGAGAGGAACTGCGCGCGATGGGCGTCGAACGCGGGATGATGCACTCCCGCGGCGTCCTGCTCCTCGATCCAGGCCAGCGCCTCCGGCACCGGCGTCGGCCCGTAAAAGCGCGCGTTCACGAGGTAGGGCAACAGCAAGGTCACTCTGCGCTCGTCGCCGGCCTGCTTCGCATAGCCGACGGCGCGCTCGGCGGCCGTCAGCTTGTCGGCGTTCTGCATCCGCGAGTGCGCGACGACCGTCATCGCGTTCCAGGCGTCATAGAGCGCAAGCGGATCGCCGATCTCTTCCAGCTCGGGCAGCACCTCCCTCGCGAGCCGCTCGAGACCGTCGATGTCCGCACTCGCGTCGACCCACGAGCGAGTGATCTCGCGGTTGAGGCGGGCGCGAATCTCGGTCGTGCGGTCACCCGCCCCGGTGGCCCGCTCCGCAAGCGACGTCACGCGGCCTTCGATCTCGCCCGGCCGTCCGCCGAAGAAGAGTGCGGCGACGAGGTCGAGCTCGAGGTTCGCGTCGTAGTCGTCGTCCTGCTGCAGCGCGACGGCGCGGCCGAGGATCACGGCGGCCGCCCCGTAGTCGAGCCGAGCCAGGGCGCGCCTCCCCGCTGCCGCCAGGCGCTGGCGCGCACGGCCCGCGAGCGCCTCGTCCGGCGAGCCGAGCTCTGCCCGGTAGCGCGCGGCCTGCTCGAGGTGGTAGCCGAGAATTTCGTCCAGCTCGACGAGTTGCCCGCCGTGCTCCTCCAGCCATCCCGCGAACTGCTCGTGCAGCTCGGCCCGCGTCGCCTTCGGCAGCGCGTCGTAGGCAGCGTCGCGGATCAGCAGGTGGCGGAACCGGAACGCGTCGTCGCCCGGGATCTGCGGCTTATCCGGCCGGACGAGCTCCTTGCGGACGAGAGCCGTCAGCCGCGGCATCACCTCCTCCTTCGGCGCCAGCGCCTGGACTGCGCCGCGGTGGAAGAGGCGCCCTTCGACCGAGCCCGCTTCGAGGACGCCGCGCTCGGCCGGGTCGAGCTGGTCGATGCGCGCCGCGAGGAGCGCCTGGATCGTCGGGGGTACGGCCACCTCGCCGCCGCCCGAGGCGTGCACGAGCGCGACCATCTGCTCGACGTACAGCGGGTTCCCTTCGGCAGCATCGCGAATCCGCTTCCGCAGCGGCTCTTCGAGATCGCCGAGGCTGGCGATCAGCCGTTCCGTCTCGTCGTCGCCGAGGGGCTCGAGCAGCACCGCGGTCGCGTTCAGCTTGCCGCCGCCCCAGGTCGACCGGCGGTCGAGCAGGTCGGGGCGGGCCATGCCGAGGAGCAGGATCGGCGCCTCGCGCGAGAGGTCGGCGATGTGCTCGACCAGGTCGAGGAACGTGTCCTCGCCCCGGTGGATGTCGTCGAAGACGCAAACGAGCGGCGCCTCGGCCGCAGCGCTCTCGAGCAGCTTGCGGAAAGCCCATGCGATCTCGGACGCGGAGACGACTGCCGCGTCGTCACCGAGCAGGCTGCGAATCGCCGCCCGAGCGGACTCGTCGAGCTCCGGCTCGGGCAGCTGCTTGATCACCTCGACCACGGGCCAGTAGGTGATGCCCTCGCCGTAAGGCAGGCAACGGCCCCGGACGACGGTCGCGCCCTCGAGCCCGGAGAGGAACTCCGCGGCCAGCCGTGACTTGCCGACGCCGGCCGCGCCGAGGATCGTGAACAGCTGGCAGGAGCGGTCGCGCGCGGCCTGGTCGAAGGCGTCGCGCAGCCTACGGAGCTCGGTCTCGCGCCCGACCATCGGCGCGTCCTGCCGGCGTGCGAACCCCTCGCCCTCCTCACGGACCGCGAGCAGGCGGTACGCCGTGACCGGCTGAGACTTGCCTTTCAGCGCCAGCGGCTCCACCGGCTCGACCTCGACTGCGTCGCGGACGAGCGCGTACGTCTCGGCGCCGAGCAGCACCTCGCCTGGCTGCGCCGCCTGCTCGAGCCGGGCGGCGACGTTGACCGCGTCCCCGGTCGCCAGACGCTCATCCGTGCCGGCGACGACCTCGCCGGTCATGACGCCGATGCGCCCCTGCACGCCGAGTTCGGGCAGCAGGTCGCGCATCTCGTGCGCGGCGCGCAGCGCCCGCAGCGCGTCGTCCTCGTGCACGACGGGCACGCCGAAGACGGCCATGACGGCGTCGCCGATGAACTTCTCGACCGTGCCGCCGTGGCGCTCGACGACCGCCTTCATCTGCTCGAAGTAGCGTGCGAGCAGGGCGCGCAGGCTCTCGGGATCGAGGCGCTCCCCGAGCGCCGTCGAGCCGGTCACGTCGCAGAAGAGGATCGTGACGACCTTGCGCTGCTCGCGGGCCGGCGGCGCCTCCGCAAGCGCAGCGCCACACGTGTCGCAGAACCGGGCGCCTTCGCGGTTCTCGGCGCCGCAACCGGGGCAGGTCGGCACGGCGCGAGCCTAGCGCCTCGCGTTGCCACTTCGACACGACTTTCGCCCCACACGGAAACCCGCCTTGCCCCGATGATCCGCGGTGCTTGCCTGTCGACATAGACCTCGAGGCCTCCTCCTCGAGGTCGCTCCGTGCTCTCGCACGGGGGAAACCATGTTTCCCCCGTGAGCCCCCTTCTTCTCGTGGTCGCGTCTCCAGCGGCTTGAGCTACGCCCGGGCCGAGCCCGGGCTACGCGGCGCAGGTGGGTGATCGGGCGGTGTCGACTTGGCTCGGCCGCCCCCCGTGCGATGGGAGGCGGGAGGCCCGCCGTGGGCGGGCGGGCCTCCCTTGGGCACGGAGATGAAGGCTCAGGCCGTCGGGCCCAGCGCCTTCCCGGGAAGCATGTTCTGGAACGCCGGGGCATGGAACGGCGCCATCCTCAGGCGCGGCGCGAACCCGAACGCCCGGCCGAAGCCCTGGTAGGCGCCCGGCGGCTTCGTCGGCAGCCTGCCGTTGACCAGGTCGTCGATCGAGGCCTTGATCTTGGTCATGGCCTGGTCGCGCTGTGCGCTCGTCAGCTTGCCGTCCTTGACGGCCTGGTCGAGCTTCGCCTGGATCGAGGCGACCATCGCCTGCTCCAGCCCGTCGACGGACTTGCCCTGCGCCTTCGTGATGTCGGCGAGGGACTTGCCGGACATGAGCTGCGTCCGCAGCTGCGCCCCGGTGAGTCCGAGGTAGGTCGCGGCCGCCTCGAGCGAGCCGCCGCCCACGAAGTGCAGGCCGCCGTGCATGCGGAAGCCGAAGCCCATGCCGGGAGCGAGGCCGACGCCGAGCGGCACATGGCCGGAGTTGATCGCAGCCTTCATCGCGTCCGCCTGGTCCTTCGTGATGCGGCCGGCGGCGAGCGCGGCGTCGACACGATCGATGGCGGCGCCCTTGAGCGCGTCCTCGAGCTTCGCGCTCGTGACGCCGAGGCGACCGGCCACGTCGTTCAGGTACGCCTGCTTCTCCGCGGCCGGGTCGAACGTGCCCGAAGCGGCGATCGCCCCGCCGGCGGCGCCGACGGCTGCGAGCGCCACGACCGTTCCGATCAGCACTGCGCGCTTGGACGGCTTCCTCATACGGCTCCTTTCGCGACTTTCGTCCTGCTCTGCGCGCATTCGATCAGGGCAACATGAGAACTGGCTGAGACTCCCCTAAGAGTTGTCAGCCGCGCGGAAAGGCGAGGCGCACGACCGTTCCGCCGCCCTTGGCGGGCCCGGCGCTGACGGTGCCGCCGTGCGACTCGACCACCTGCCGGACGATGGCGAGACCGAGCCCGGAGCCGGGCGTGCTGCGCGCCGCAGGCGAGCGGTAGAAGCGGTCGAACACGTGCGGCAGGTCCTCCGGCGCGATGCCCGGCCCGTGGTCGCGAACCGTGACCTCCCCGTCTGCGGTCTGCACCTCGATCGTCCCGCCGTTCGGGCTCCACTTGGCGGCGTTGTCGAGGACGTTCGCGACGGCGCGGAAGACCCGCTCGGGGACCCCGCGGACGTGCGACTCGGAGAGCTCGGTCTCGAACTCGACCCGGGGGGCGTGCAGATGCGCTCGCTCGACCGCGTCCGAGACGAGCAGGTCGAGCCGCAGGTCTTCTACCTCGTACTCGCGCTCGCCGTCACGGGCGAGGTCGACGACGTCCGTGACCAGCACGGTCAGCTCCTCGAGCTGGGTGGAGACGTCGGCGAACGCCTTCGTCCGCTCGTCGGCGGGGAGCGTGCCGCGGGCAAGCAGCTCGACGTTCGTGCGCAGCGAGGTCAGCGGCGTGCGCAGCTCGTGCGACGCGTCGGCGATGAGCTGCCGCTGCGCCTGCTGTGACTCCTCGAGCGCCGCGAGCATGGTGTTGAAGCTCGCCCCCAGGCGGCCGAGCTCGTCGTGCTCCGAGGCCTCGACACGCCGGCTCAGGTCACGCGTGGCGGTGATCTCCTCGGTCGCCGTCGTCAGTCGACGCACCGGTGCCAGCGCGGCGCGGGCCACCAGCCAGCCGAGCCCGACCGCGATCACGACCCCCGAGCCGCCGATGGCGAACAGGATCCACTTGATGCTGTTCAGCAGGTCGTCGGTCTCGGCGAGGTTGCGGGCGATCTGGAATGCCACGCCCGGCTCGATCGGCACGGTCAGCATCCGGAAGTGAACACCGCTCACGTTCTCGTCGCTGTAGAACTCCTTGCTCCTGCCGGCCGCAACTGCCTGGACCCGCTTGTCGACGGGAAGCGGCAGCTCCTCGAAGGCCGGCCGCACCGCCCGCCCATTGACGACGAGCTGCGCGTAGCCCGGCGTCGAGCCCGGCTTCGCCTGTGGGAGCTGGTCGAAGAAGCGGTGGATGTCGATCGGCCCGACGAGGATCGACTCCACGCGCGCACGGAGCGACGCGTCAACTTCGCTGCGGAGCTGGTCCTTGACCAGCACGTATGCCACCGCGGATGCGACAGCGACGGCGACGGCGACGGCGCCCGCTGTCGCGAGCGCGATCCTGAGGCGAAAGCTCATGGCTCGCGGAGCGCGTACCCGACGCCGCGTACCGTCTGGATCAGGCGCGGCTCGCCGCCGGCCTCGGTCTTGCGGCGCAGGTAGCCGATGTACACGTCGAGCGCGTTCGAGGTCGGGCCGAAGTCGTAGCCCCAGACGCGCTCGAAGATGAGCGACCGCGTCAGCACCTGGCGCGGGTTGCGGAGGAACAGCTCGAGCAGGTTGAACTCGGTGCGCGTCAGCTCGACCTGCCGGTCGCCGCGGCGCACCTCGCGCGTGGCCGGGTCGAGCTCGATATCGGCGAAGTGCAGCGGCTGCTCGCCGCGGTCGTGACCGCCGCGGCGCAGGAGGGCGCGGATGCGCGCGAGCAACTCCTCCAGCGCGAACGGCTTCACGAGATAGTCGTCGGCGCCGGCGTCGAGCCCGTCGACGCGGTCGCCGATCCCCGCGCGCGCGGTCAGCATCAGCACCGGCACGTCGTTCCCCTCGGCGCGCAGGCGGCGGCAGGCGGCGAGGCCGTCCACCTCGGGCATGAGCACGTCCAGGACAACGAGGTCCGGATCGGTCGGCCCGACCTTGCGCAGCGCCTCGGCGCCGTTCTCGGCAAGCTCCACGTCGTAGCCCTCGAGCGCCAGCGCTCGGCGCAGCGCCTCGCGAACGGCAGGCTCGTCGTCGACGACCAGGACGCGCGTTCCGGCTGCAGCTTTCATGCCGCGGCCACCATGGCACCGGCGCCTAAGAAGCGCGTGAGAATAGTCGTCCGTGCAGGGACAATCGTCACGAAGAAGTCACAGTAGCGGCACGGTTTTCGCGATACCGTTCTACGTCCCCGGGTGGGTGGGGGTTAGGGATGGGACCCACCCCAGGGTGGGGACCGGGTCTCGGCCGGAGGCATGGTCCGACGTACGCTTGGGCCATGCCTGAACTGCCCGAGGTCGAAGCGGTTCGCCAGGCGCTCGACGATCCCGTGCGCGCGTTTCCGATCGAGCGCGCCGGGCCGGCCCACGTCGCCACGCTGAAGACGATCCACCCGCCGCTGCAGGCGCTCGAGGGCCGACGCTTGGCCGGCGCCGCCCGGCGCGGCAAGCGGCTCCTGTTCGAGACCGAGGACGGCGAGCTCGTGCTGATGGTCCACCTCATGTCCGCGGGCCGCCTGCGCTACCTCCGCGCCGGCGCGAAAGGCCCGAAGACGCCCGCCTTCCGACTCCGCTTCCAGGGCGGCGGCGAGCTCGTGCTCACCGAGGCGGGCTCGAAGAAGCGCGCCGGTGTCTGGCTGCTCACACCAGAGCAGGCCGACGAAGAGCTTGCGCACCTGGGCCCGGAGGCGCTCGGGATCGGCGCCGAGCGGCTCGCCGAGATTCTCGCGGCCGCCTCGCGGCGCCTCCACCCGCTGCTCCGCGACCAGCGCGCCGTCGCCGGCATCGGGCGTGCCTGGTCGAACGAGATCCTGCACACCGCGCGCCTCTCCCCATTCGCGCTCTCCACGCAGCTTGCTCCGACGACGAGATCGAGCGACTCGCCCGAGCGATCGACGAGGAGCTCGAGCGCGGCCTCGAGCTGCGCCTCCGCGGCGCCGTCGACGCGAAGACCTACCGGATTCACGACCGCCTCGGCGAACCCTGCCACGTGTGCGGGACGCCGATCGCGCGCGTCGACTACGAGGAGCACACGATCTACTACTGCCCGTCCTGCCAGACCGGGGGAAAGGTGCGAAGCCCATATCACGGACTCGGCGGCAGGCAGTGGGAGAAGGTCATGTACAACCGGGGGCCGCGCCGCCGCACGCGCCGTTGAGGGCCGGTCGCGGCGTCCACGTCTCGCCCGGTGGGAAGGCCGGGTGGCATTCGCGACCCGCGAAGGTCTCTGCAGGTCGGGCGTCGGTACGATCGGGCGCCATGGGTCTTGATGCCCCGGGTGGTCATGAGGAGACGATTCGGGGGTTCGGCCTCGGCGACGAGGATCTGGCTGCCTGGCGTGCGAGCGGCTCGGCGGATGATGCGTTTGTCGATTGGCTCACCGACCGCGTTGCGCGCAGGCCGAGTGGCTTGCGGGCACGACAGGTGTATGGCGCTGAAGACGTTCACGAGTTCGCCCGGCGGGCAATCCTCGACGCGTTGGCACTCGGCCCAGGTGACCACGTGCTCGACCTGGGTTGCGGGGGCGGTCTCCTGCTTCGGGACGCTCTCGCGCAAGGCGCCCGCGCGACCGGTCTGGATCACAGTGAAGAGATGGTCTCCCTCGCACGCGAGCGGGCGCCTGGTTCGACGGTCGTATTGGCCGAGGCTGAGACTCTGCCGTTCGAGGATGCGACCTTTAGTGCCGTGTCGATGTCGATCGTGTTCTTCTTCCTCGCCGACCCCGTTGGCGTGCTGCGTGAGTGCCGTCGTGTTCTGCGTCCAGGAGGGCGCCTCGCGATCTTCACGAGCGGGCCGGAACTGCGAGGAACACCCGCTGCGCCAGAACCACTCGCAAGCCGAGGCCACTTCTACACAGACGCTGAACTCGCCGAACTCGCCCGCCATGCGGGTCTAGGCGCGGTAACAGTGCAACACGCCAATGGGGGTCAACTCCTGACCGCAGAGGTCTGACCCGGCCACCGCCGCAGTACCAACGCCGCCTCCGTCGTTCTTTGCGGAGTGCATGATCTGGTGGAACCCTCCAGGGGCGTAGACTCGGGCCGTGAAGCACGGCGTCCGTCCCTTCGTCGTGTTCGTCGCCACCGGTACGGCGGTCGTCGCGGGGGGATGCGGGAGTACGACGACGGTCACGAAGACGGTAACCGTCCCCAGCACGACGCCGAGTGCGCGGCACGAGACCGCGCTGTACGGCCACATCAAATCGCTGACGCGCAAGGGCAGCCGCTTCGAGTTGCGGTTCGATCCTGCATGGCTGCTCACCGGGACGGCGGCAGAACGTGCCGCTGTCGAGGACGGCGTCCTTCAGCCGGGTGAGGCGGTTCCGAACGACAGTTACACGGTCGAGGAGGGTCACCGCCTGTTGACGTACGCGGTGTTGCCAACCGCGCACGTCACCGTCCTCAGCAAGGGACTTCGCCCGACGACGATCCCGGTCTCCGAACTGGCGCAGATCCTCGAGGGCCGGAATCCGCGTCACCGCGCGTTGTTCGATCCCACGAACCACTCGGGCTTCTGGATTCGGGTCGGCAACAAGTACCCGAACCCCGCCGTCTCACTCGACCAGCAATACCACCCCTAGCCGAAGGCCTTGGCATGTGCCGACTCAGCGGCTAGGAGAGTTCGCGACACGCCTGGCGAGACGGCGAAAGAACACGCCAGCTGCAATGCTTGCCCCCGCTACAACGGCGGACGCGAGTCCGTAGTACCAGCCGGGAATCTCGACTTCCGACCAAATCGCGAAGTAGATCCCAACGGCAGCGGAGCCGATGAGCGCCCACCATCGACCAACACTGAGTCCTAGAAGGAAGCCACCGGCGATGAGTGCTGGGATAACGATGTTGGGAATATCGGCCCTTCCTCGTGGCGACTAAACGACTCGCCCGGGGTCACGGCGACTGGCTGGCCGAGCACGTACCGGGCGCCGAGGTCGTCGTCGAGGAGGATCTCGGGCACCTCGGACACCCGGATCTCGTCGCCGAGCACTACAGCTGGCTCGTCCGGCTCCGCTAGCGTTCGCCCATGGCGACGACGGACTCCTCGCACCCGTTCACCAACGACCTGCAGGCTTCGACACCCGAGGTCCGGATCGGCCTCTCGCGCGCAGGCGTCACCGGCGTGCACAAGGCGATCCGCCTCCGGCGGGGCCCGCACGAGAAGCTCGTCTCGGCCCGCATCGACTGCTTCGTCGACCTCGAGCCGGCGCAGAAGGGCGTGCACATGTCGCGCTTCCCGGAGCTGTTCGGGGAGGCGATCGACGACGTCGTCATCGGCGAGGCGTTCCTCGTCGAGGAGCTGGCCGAGCACATCGCCGGCCACGTCCTCGCGCGCCAGCGCGCGCTGCGGGCCGAGGTGAAGATCGCCGCCTCCTACCCCATGGCCCGGCGGACGCCGGTCACGGAGCTGCCCACGCAGGAGATGGTGACGCTGATCGGCATCGCCGCAGCGTCGGAGCGGGGCACGCGCAGAGTCGTCGGCGTCGAGGCGACGGGCATCAACGCCTGCCCCTGCTCGCAGGGCATGGTGCGCGACCGGGCCGCGGAGCGCCTCGGCGACGCCGGCTTCGACGAGCACGACGTCGAGCGCATCCTCGACCTCGTCCCGCTGGCCACGCACAACCAGCGCGGCCGGGGCACGCTCTACGTCGGCACGCCGCAGCAGGGGATCAACGCCGAGCGGCTGGTCGAGATCGTCGAGAACTCGATGAGCTCGCCGATCTACGAGCTGCTCAAGCGGCCGGACGAGCTCCACGTCGTCGAGCACGCCCACCTGCACGCGCGCTTCGTCGAGGACTCCGTCCGGCTCGCCCTGAAGGGAGCGCTGGACGCGTACCCCGAGCTCGCGGAAGACGACTTCCTCTCCTCGCGGCAGGTCAACTTCGAGACCATCCACAGCCACGACGTGCTCGCGGAGCGCCACGGGACGGTCGGCGAGCTGCGCGCCGAGCTCGAGAACGGCACCCGCCTGGAGCGCCACACCGAGCTCCAGGCCTGGCTGGGCGGTTGATGCCGTGGCCTCGCGCGCCCGGCTGCACGATCTGGCTTGTCCGGGCCGCCACCTCGCGACCCGGGCTGCGCGATTCCACGGCAACCACCGCCTGCCGTGACGCAGACCGTCGAGCGCACCTCGCGCGGCTCCGGCTCGTCGCTCGGCGACCCGTGGAAGGTCATCGTCCTGAACGACAACCACAACACGTTCGACGGCGTCGCGGCGGCGCTCTCGCGCGTGCTGCCGGGCGTGTCGTTCGACCAGGGCCTGCGGATCGCGGACACGATCCACGCGACCGGCCGGGCGGTCGTCTGGTCGGGACACCGCGAGCTGGCGGAGCTGTACTGGACGCGCCTCAGGGACTCCGGGCTGACGATGGCGCCGCTCGAGACATGACGCTCGCGTAACGAGAACCTAATCCCGCCTTCGCAGGCGGCCTCGTATGCTGCCGCACCGGAAATGCGGTGGAAGCCTTTGTATGTCGCCCTCGCGCTGGTGGTCGTCTTCTGCGCGGCCGCCGGCGCCGTCGTCGCGTTCGGCGAGCTCTCGTCGGCCCCCCACACGCCCTCGGCCTCTGCGTCCTCGACCACGCTGCGCGGCATCCACAAGATCGAGCACGTGATCGTGATCATGCAGGAGAACCGCTCGTTCGACTCCTACTTCGGCACGTATCCCGGCGCGGACGGCATCCCGACGAAGGACGGCGCGTTCGCCGTCTGCCTCCCCGATCCCGTCCGGCGCACGTGCATCCGGCCATTCCACGACCGGCACGACATGAACGCCGGCGGCCCGCACTCGCTGCGGAACGCGCGCATCGACATCGCCCACGGCCGCATGAGCGGCTTCGTGCGCGAGCAGCAGGCGGGACTCAAGCACTGCGCGCAGACGTTCAACCCGGCCTGCACCGAGGGCAACGCGCCTGGACGTGATGGGCTACCACGACGCCCGCGACATCCCCAACTACTGGGCCTACGCGAACAACTTCGTCCTCCAGGACCACATGTTCGAGCCGAACGCGTCCTGGAGCCTGCCCGCGCACCTGTTCATGGTCTCGGAGTGGTCGGCTCGCTGCAGCAGGCGCGACGACCCGATGAGCTGCGTCAACGAGCCCGACCAGCCGGCGTTGCCGCCCGACTTCCATCGCATTCACGGTCGCCCCAATCCCGCGCCCGACTACGCCTGGACCGACCTCACCTACCTCCTGCACGAGCACGGGGTCAGCTGGGGCTACTACGTGTTCAAGGGCAGCCAACCGGACTGCGACGACGATGCCGCCATGAGCTGCCCGCCGATGAAGCAGTCGGCGCGGACACCGGGGATCTGGAACCCGCTGCCCTACTTCGACACGGTCAAGGACGACGGCCAGCTCGGGAACATCAAGCCGATCTCGGACTTCTACACCGCGGCCCGCGACGGCACACTGCCCGCGTCTCGTGGGTCATCCCCAACAACAGGGTCAGCGAGCACCCGCCCGCGCTGATCAGCCGCGGCCAGAGCTACGTGACCGGCCTGATCAACGCGGTCATGAAGAGCCCGGACTGGCCCTCGACGGCCATCTTCCTGTCCTGGGACGACTGGGGCGGCTTCTACGACCACGTCGTCCCGCCGACGGTGGACGAGAACGGCTACGGGCTGCGCGTGCCCGGCCTCGTGATCAGCCCGTACGCCCGCCAGGGCTTCGTCGACCACCAGACCCTGAGCTTCGACGCCTACGCGAAGTTCATCGAGGACGACTTCCTCGACGGCCAGCGCCTCGACCCGGCGACCGACGGACGGCCCGACCCGCGCCCCGACGTCCGCGAGCGCGCGCCCATCCTCGGCGACCTCAGGGCCGACTTCGACTTCACCCAGCCTCCGCGCCCGCCGCTCCTGCTGCCCGTGAAGCCGAAGACCGACCTGATCGAGCCGCCGTCGGCCAGCGTCACGGTCTGGCACCCTCTGCAGCAGCCATCCGCTCGAAGAACTCGATAGCGTCGGCCGCGGGCGGGACGCGGAGGACGTTGTCGGCGGCGATCTGCTCCGCCTGCGGCCAGTCGGTCGCCCGAACGCGCTCGGCGGCGGCCGCGACGTCGTACGCCGTGTGCCGCTGCTCGAAGCCGGGGCCGAACATGCCCCAGTACGCGCCGGGCACGTCCGCGTAGGGCATGCCGACGCTGCCCGGGCAGATCAGCCGGTAGAGCCCGAACTCGCGGTCGTACGCGACGTGCGTGTGCCCGTGCACGACGACCTGCTGGCGCACGTCCGTCGAGGGCGGCGGCGAGCCGCTCGTCGGGCGAGCGCTCGGTGATGATCTCGTCGTCCGAACGGGGCGAGCCGTGGCAGAAGAGCACCGGCCCGAGCTCGTCGATCTCGAGCACGACCGTCTCGGGCAGGCCGGCGAGGAAGGCGCGCTGCTCGTGGGAGAGCTGCGCGGCCGGCCAGTCGGCCAGCTCCCGGTCGGCGTTGCCGCGGATCCAGACGGCACGGTCGCCGAGGCCGCGCAGCAGCTCCAGGCACTCGGCCGGAAAGGCACCCGCGGAGACGTCGCCGCCGACGAGCACGAGGTCCGGCGCCTCGAGCGCCACGTCGTCGAGCACCGCCTCGAGTGCGGGCAGGTTGCCGTGGACGTCGTACAGCGCCGCGACGCGCACTAGCGGTCGTGGTCTCCGTTGCCGTCGTCCTCGACGTTCTCGCGCAGCCCCGCCTCCCACCAGGCGCCCGGGCCCTGCGTCTGCTCGGCGTCCAGCTCCGCGAGTGCAGCGACGATCGCGGCCCGTTCCTCGGGCGTCGGCTCCGGCGTGATCTCCAGCTCCACGGGCAGGAGCCTAAAGGAGTGAGCACGAACGGACGATGCGAGAGCCATGGCTCGTTTCGTCGTCGCCGTCGCGGCTGCATGCGCGCTGGCCGTGCCGGCCTCCGGGCCGGCGGCCGGGCGCACTGCCGCATGGGCCCAGCCGCAGATCAAGCTGGTCACCGCACACGGCCTGCTCGGCGGCGACGCAGCCGACTTCAGGCCGGACGACGCGCTCACCGCAGGCGACCTCGCCGACCTTGTCGCGGGACTGACCGGAAAGCCCGCCGTGTCGCCGGACGACCCGGCGGCCACGATCACGATCGCGCAGCTCGACGCAGCGCTCGTCCGCGGCGAAGGCCTGTACGCGGCCGCCGCCCGGTTTCGCGCCGCAGCCGTTGCCGCCGGCCTCCACCCGCCGGCGCGGTTCGGGCCGGAGGTAGTCGCGCGCCTGCTCGGCCTGCGCACGGATCATCCCCGCTCGCAGGAGGCCCTCGAGCCGGCGCCGTCGTCGGTCGCCTCGCGTGCGGAAGCCGCCTTCTCGGCCGCCAAGATCCTCGGCTGGAAGGGCTGGGAGGCCCAGTACGCCATGAGCCTGTCGGCGACGTTCGCGCCGCCGGTCGTCTCCGGCTGGCAGCAGACGATCCTGCAGCAGGCGGTCGCGCTGATCGGCTACCCGTACGTGTTCGCCGGGACGAGCGAGAAGCCGCAGACCGTGCTCGGCCAGGCCGTCCCGGGCGGCTTCGACTGCTCCGGCCTCGTCTGGCGCGTGTACAAGCTCGCGAGCTACGCGACCGGCACGCCGCTCGCCGACACGCTGAAGGGCCGCACGACGTACGCGATGAGCGGCGAGGTGCCGGCGGCCAGGCGGATCGCGTTCGCGAGCCTCGAGCCCGGCGACGTCCTCTTCTTCGGGACGAACGGCCCCCGCTCCAAGACGTCGCAGGTCTACCACGCCGGGATCTATCTCGGCGGCGGCTGGATGATCCACGCGAGCGGCACAGGCGTGACGCTTTCGCCGGTCGCGACCGGGTACTACGCGAAGGCGTTCGCCTGGGCGCGGCGGCCGCTGGCGGAAGCCGGGCTCGAGTAGCGCTGTCAGAGTCCGAGCGTGGGTGTCCTCGCCGGGCTCGCTCTCGCCTCGCTCCTCGGCTGGCTCGGCGTGCTGCTCGGCACGGCGCGAGCCTGGGACCTGCGCCCGATCGCAGAGGACGAGCCGGCTCCGCCCGATCCCGCACGGTGGCCGTCCCTGGCGGTGCTCATCCCGGCGAGGAACGAGGCGGAGGTGCTGCCGGCGACGCTTCCGGCCCTGCTCGCGCAGGACTACCCGGGTGCCTGGCACCTCGTGGTCGTCGACGACCGGTCGACCGACGACACGGCGGAGGTCGCGCACGCGTGCGGTGCCAGGCACGTGCCTGGCACCGACTTACCCGAGGGCTGGGTCGGCAAGGTCTGGGCGCTCGAGCAGGCGAAGCGGCGGGCCGGCGAGGCCGACTACTACCTGCTGACCGACGCAGACATCCGGCACGCGCCCGGATCGCTGCGCAGGCTCGTGGCCGAGAGCGAGGCCGCAGGGCTGGCGCTGAACAGCCGCATGGCGAAGCTGTGCTGCCGGAGCCCGGCCGAGCGGCTGCTGATCCCACCGTTCGTCTTCTTCTTCAACCTGCTCTACCCGATGCGCCGCGTGAACGACCCGCGGAGCCGCGTTGCGGCCGCGGCGGGCGGCTGCGTCCTCCTCCGACGAGGTGCCCTCGAGCGCGCAGGCGGCTTCGCCGCGATCCGCGACCGCGTGATCGACGACGTCAGCCTCGCCCGCGCAGTCAAGCGGCTCGAGGAGCCCATCCGCCTCTCGGTGAGCCGCTCTGACGTCGAGAGCCTGCGGACGCACGACTTCGGCGGAATCTGGCTCATGGTCCGCCGCACCGCGTTCACGCAGCTCCGCCACTCCTGGGCGCTGCTGGCGGTCACGATCGCTCTGCTCGCGCTGCTCTTTGTCGTGCCGCCTGTCCTGACCATGGTCGCGGCGGTGCTCGGCGACTGGCTCGCTCTCTCCCTCGGTGCCTCAGCCTGGACGCTGTTGACCGTCCTGTACCTGCCGACCGTCCGCCACTTCCGCGCCTCACCCGCCTGGGCACTCACACTCACGCTCGCGGGGCTCCTGTACGGCGGGATGACATTCGACTCCGCCGTGCGCGACCGCCGCCGCGCCTGGTGAAAGCCCTTACGTTCGGGCGGCCGGGACGGGCAGCGTGAACGCCACGCGTGCACCTCCCTGCGGGCGGCGCTCCGTCCAGACACGCCCGCCTTGTGCCTCGACGAGCCCGCGCGCGATGGCCAGGCCCAGGCCCGACCCGGGAGTCGTTCGGGACGCTTCTCCGCGCCAGAACCGCTCGAACATGCGCCGCGCCGTCTCCTCGTCGATACCGTCGCCCGTGTCCTCGACGGCGACGGTGACGGCGTCGCCGTCCGGCTGCACGACGACCGCGATGGATCCGTCGGCGGGCGTGTGCCGGAGCGCGTTCGCGAGGAGGTTGTAGAGGACGCGTTCGACCTTGTCGGGTGCGCAATAGACCTGTGGGGACGGCGCCTGGATCCGCGACTCGAGACTGACGCCCTTGGCCTGGGCCTCGGCTCGGAGGCTGCGCAGGCACGAGTCGACGACGGCGTCGATGGAGGCGGCGCGGGCGTGCAGCGTGAGAACGCCGGCGTCGATGCGTGCGAGCTCGAACAGGTCGTCGACGAGAGCCGACAGCGCCCGGACCCGTTCGTGGATGGCCGGGAGGTATTCAGCGGGGTCGGCGAGCCCGTCGTCGATCGCCTCGAGCATCGCCTGCATCGAGGCGAGCGGCGTGCGGAGGTCGTGGCTGGCCCAGGCCACGAGCTCCCGGCGCGCCTCGAACAGGCGCTGGATCGAGTCGGCCATCGCATTGAAGTCGGCGCCCATGCCCGCCACCTCGGCTGGTCCCTGCTCGGGCGCGCGGGCGGCAAGGTCGCCGCCGGCGAGCCTACGCGACGCCGATCGCAGCGTCTCGAGTGGTCGAAGGATCCAGCGGGCGAGCAGCAGCGCGCCGACGACCGCGGACAGGGCCGCGGCGGCCGCGACGGCGAGAATCTTGGCGTCGTCCTCCATCTGGAACATCACCCAGCCCGACGCGAGGACGCCGGCGAGCGGGAGCACGACGGCCAGAAGAGCGAGCCCGGCGAGTTGCAGCCGCACCGTCGGCAGGAACCGGAGAGCGAACGCGAGCGTCACGCCGATGGCGAGAGTGCCGAGCGCGACGAAGACGGCGACCTGGATCACGGCGTGAAGCGGTAGCCGCTGCCCCAGACCGTCTCGAGGTGCCGCGGCCGGGACGGGTCGTCCTCGATCTTCGAGCGCAGCCGCCGGATATGGACCGTCACCGTGCCCGTATCGAGAGCCGACCGGTAGCCCCAGACCTCGTCCATCAGCTGCCGCCTCGTGAACAGACGGTTTGGGTGCCCCGCGAAGAACCAGAGGAGATCGAACTCGAGCGCGGTCAGCTGGAGCGGTAGTCCCCGCCGCGTCACCTCGCGTCTCGCCGAGTCGATCACGAGATCGTCGACCACGATCCGTTCCGCCTTGGCCTCGCTGTCGCTCGACCGGCGGAGCACCGCCTTGATGCGCGCAACCAGCTCCCTGGGAGAGAACGGCTTCGTCAGGTAGTCGTCCGCGCCGAACTCCAGCCCGGTAAGACGGTCGGCTTCCTCGCCCAGCGCGGTGACCATGATCACCGGCAGCTGCGAACGGCCGCGGATCCACCGGCAGAGCGACAGACCGTCCGTTCCCGGCAGCATCAGGTCGAGGACGATCAGGCTCGGTTCCTCCTGCTCGAGCAGGGCGCGGGCGGCGTCGCCGTCGCCCGCCTGGAGTGTCCTGTAGCCCTCCTGCTCCAGGTAGCGCACGACGACGTCGCGGACGATCGGCTCGTCGTCGACGACCAGCACTGTGCTCATGCGCTCATTGTCCAGCCGTCGGGTCGCCACGTTTCTTAAAGCTCTCTTACGTCAGCGTTTCGTAATGGTGTCGCTGCAATACCCACCTCTACGGTGAGGAGACACCAGGGGCGCCGGTCCCAGGCGCAGAGTGCCGAGGCTTTCGCCGGCACTCCGAAGGAACTCCCGACCGAAGGAGGATCGATGACCCGATCTCTTACACGTGCGTCCGCCGTTCTCGCGACGCTGGCTTTCGTCGCAACGGTGGCCGCTTCGGCCTCCAGCGCGAGCACGCGGCCGCACGGCCCCTCTCCTGCCGTCTTCGTGCAGACGAACGGGCTCGCCGCGAACGCGATCGTCGTCTACGACCGCGCACCTGACGGTCACCTCACCCCGGCCGGAACGTACGCGACGGGTGGCACGGGCGCCGCCGCCGTGGGCGCGGTCTCGGACACGCTCGCCTCCCAGGGCTCGCTGCTCTACGACCGGTCGCACAACCTGCTGTTCGCCGTCAACGCGGGCAGCAACTCGATCTCCGTCTTCTCCGTCGAGGAAGATCATCTGTTGCTCGAGCAGGTCGTCCCCTCGGGCGGCGACTTCCCGGCCAGTCTTGCCGCGCACGGCGACCTCCTGTACGTCCTGAACGCCGGCGGCCGGGGGAACGTCACCGGCTTCCGTATCGCAGGAGGCAAGCTTCACCCGCTCCACGAGTCGACGCGTTCTCTCGGGCTGGGCAACACGAGTCCGCCCGGCTTCCTCACGTCGCCCGGCCAGGTCGGCTTCAGCCCTGACGGGAGCAAACTGATCGTCACGACGAAGGCCAGCACGAACGCTCTCGAGGTCTTCGCGCTGCGGCCGAACGGCAGGCCCTCGGACGCACCGGTCGTCACTTCGGCCGCGACGCCGGTTCCGTTCGCGTTCACCTTCCAGCCCGGATCCGGGCGTCTCGTCGACGGCGAGGCCGGAACCAGCTCGGTCACGACCTACGCCCTCGGGAGCGACGGCAGGCTCACCGATCCCCGCTCCCTGACCGACGGGCAGGTCGCCCTCTGCTGGATCACACGCGTCAGCGGCTACTACTACGTCTCCAACACCGGCAGCAACACCGTCAGCGGCTACACGCTCGATGCTGCCGGAACGCCCTCGCTCGTCACCGCCACCGGGGTCGTCGCGAACTCGAACGCCGGGCCGATCGACTCCGCCGCCGCCGAGGACCGCTTCCTCTACGTCGAGACCGGCGTCGCCGGAACGATCGACGAGTTCCGCGTGGAGGCAGACGGGACTTTGACCTCGATCGGGTCGATCACGGGACTCCCGCCCGGGATCGAAGGAATCGCCGCCGCCTAGCGGGCGCGCAATCCGGGGAGGGTCCGGTCGAACCCTCCCCGGCCGGCTACAGCGGGATGTTCCCGTGCTTGCGCGGCGGTCTCCGCTCCCGCTTCGTCTTCGCCGTCTCCAGGGCCTCGATCAATACCGGCCGCGTCCGCCGCGGCTCGATCACGTCGTCGACGTAGCCACGCTCGGCGGCGACGAGCGGGTTCGCGAATCGCTCGCGGTAGTCCTCGATCAGCTCCGCCCGCCGCGCCTCCGGGTCGGACGACTCCTCGAGTTCGCGTCGGAAGACGATGTTGACCGCCCCCTCCGGCCCCATGACGGCGACCTCGGCTGTCGGCCAGGCGAAGTTGAAGTCGGCGCGAATGTGCTTGGAGCTCATGACGTCGTACGCCCCGCCGTACGCCTTCCGCGTGATCACGGCCAGCTTCGGCACCGTCGCCTCGCTGTACGCGTACAAGAGCTTCGCGCCGTGGCGGATGATTCCGCCCCACTCCTGCGCCGTCCCGGGGAGGAAGCCGGGCACGTCCACGAACGTGACCAGCGGGATATTGAACGCGTCACAGGTGCGGACGAACCGCCCGGCCTTGACCGACGAGTCGATGTCCAGAACGCCGGCGAGCGAGCGCGGCTGGTTGCCGATCACGCCCACGGGATGGCCGCCGAGCCGCGCGAAGCAGCAGACGATGTTCTCGGCGAAGCGCTCGTGCACCTCCAGGTAGTCGCCGTCGTCGACGACGAGCTCGATCACGCGCTTGATGTCGTACGGCTTGGCCGGGTCGTCCGGGACGAGCGTGTCCAGCTCCGCCCCCTCCCGATCAGACGGGTCCGACGGAGCCGCGTACGCCCCCGGCTCGAGGTTGTTCTGCGGGAGGAAGGAGAGCAGGTAGCGCGCGTCGTCGAGGCACGCTTCCTCGCTCGGCGAGATGAAGTGCGCGACGCCCGACTTGGCCGCGTGCGTCGCCGCGCCGCCCAGCTCCTCGAACGTCACCTCCTCGCCCGTGACCGTCTTCACCACGTCGGGGCCGGTGATGAACATGTACGACGAGCCCTCGACCATGAACACGAAGTCGGTCATGGCCGGCGAGTACACGGCCCCGCCTGCGCACGGGCCCATGACGAGCGAGATCTGCGGGACGACGCCCGACGCCTGGACGTTGCGCCAGAAGATCTCCGCGTAGCCCGCCAGCGAAACGACGCCCTCCTGGATCCGCGCGCCGCCCGAGTCGTTGATCCCGATCACCGGGCAGCCGTACTTCACGGCCATGTCCATGACCTTGCAGACCTTCTCGGCGAAGACCTCGGACAGCGACCCGCCGAAGATCGTGAAGTCCTGCGAGAAGACGAAGACCTTGCGGCCCAGGATCGACCCGTGACCGGTGACGACGGCGTCGCCCCACGGGCGCCTCTCGCGCATGCCGAACTCGACCTCGCGGTGCCGCACGTAGCGGTCGAGCTCGACGAACGATCCCGGATCGAGCAGCCGCTCGATGCGCTCGCGCGCGAGCAGCTTGCCCTGCGCCCGCTGCCGCTCGACCGCGCGCTCGCCGCCCTGGTGCAGCGCCTCCTCGCGGTGCGCGATCATGCGCTCGAGCTTGCCCTGGGTCGAGTCGCCGGTGGTCGCCATCCGCGGAGCGTAGGCTAAACGGCCGTGACCGACGAGACCGGGCTCGACCGCTCGACCCGCTGGCCGTACGTGGAGGGCGAACTGGGCCCGTACTCCTACTCGCGCTTCGACCATCCCACGGGCGTCGCGGCCGAGCGGGCCCTCGGCGAGCTCGACGGTGGGCAGGCGCTGCTCTTCGCGTCCGGCATGGCGGCTGCGACCGCGGTCGTCCTCGCCCTGTCCAAGCCGGGGAAGACGATCGCGCTCGGCGAGGGCTGCTACTACGGCACGACGAAGCTCTTCGAGCTGCTGGCGCCGTGGGGCGTCGAGTTCGTCCAGTACGACCAGGCCGGGCAGCCGCCGGACGACGCCGATCTCGTCTGGATCGAGATCCCCGGCAACCCGCTCCTGAGCGTCCCCGACCTGGAGGCCGCCGCCGCCCACCCGGCGCCGGTCGTCTGCGACACGACCGCGGCGACGCCGATCCTCTGTCGGCCGCTCGAACACGGCGTCGACGTCGTGCTGCACTCCGTGACGAAGTACCTCGGTGGCCACCACGACGTGCTGCTCGGCGCGCTCGTCTTCGGCGACGCCGGCCTCCACGATCGCGTCAAGGCCGTACGGATGCAGACCGGCGCCATCGCCTCGCCCGACTCCGCCTGGCTCCTGCTCCGCAGCCTGAAGACCCTCGAGCTACGGGTGCAGCGCCAGTCGGCGACGGCCCTCGAGCTCGCGCGCCGCCTCGCCGCCCACCCGCGAGTCGAGATCGTCCGCTATCCGGGCCTCGGCCCCGATCCACGCGCCGCGCGCTACCTGCAGGGGGGCTTCGGCGGCCTGCTCTCCTTCGACGTGGCCGATGCGGACGCGGCCCGGCGAGTCGAGTCTGCGACGCGCCTGATCGCGAACGCGACCAGCCTCGGCGGCGTCGACACGACGATCGAAGGCCGGTTCCGCTGGGAGGGCGACCGCGTTCCGCCGGGCCTGCTCCGGCTCAGCGTCGGCGTCGAGGACGTCGAAGCGCTCTGGGCCGACCTCGAGCAGGCGCTCGAGCGGGCCTGACCCGGCCCTCCCGCATCTCGGGATCAGCCCCTTCCCGCATCGAGCACGCCGGGGTCGCGCGACCGGTGAGCGGTATGCACATGAGCGGTATGTCCATGGCCGGAACGGACATGTCTCGGCGAACGAGGCCTGACTCCCGCTGATCGTTCCGGTCGCGCCGACGGGAAGAGAGCCGGAGGCGGGACTCGAACCCACGACCCGCGGTTTACAAAACCGCTGCTCTACCAGCTGAGCTACTCCGGCGTCGTCGGGCCAGCTTAGCCCGCGGGCGGGACCGGGGCCGAGAAGGTCGTCTGGCCGCCCTGGACGATCCGATAGACGGAGCCCGAAGGGTCCGCGAACTCGCCGGCGACGAGGCTCCCGTCGTCCAGGCGCGCGAGGAAGCCGCGCGGCGCGATCCGGAAGCCGTCCAGCTCGTAGGGCTCCGTCGTCCAGTTGGCCACGATCGAGTAGGTCCCGAAGCGCGTCTCGGTGACGCCTTCGGCGAGCGGCTTGTACGACGTCAGCGCGACCCCGGCGTAGTGCGGCCCGAGCGCGCGCTGGAACGCGGTCGCGATCCCGAGCCACGGCCCGTCGACGCCCGCGTCCCAGTCGTACGAGAGCATGTACCCGTAGGCCAGGTTCCAGGTCAGGATCTCCGGGTCGGCCGTGAATGTCTTCTCGAACAGGTCGTGCTGGTAGAGGAGCACCTTGTCGTGGAGGAGCCAGAGCGCGAGCGGGAAGGTCTCCCAGCTCGGGCCGAACCGACCCGTGAGCCACGTGAACTCGCGCTCCATCAGCAGCAGGCTGCTGTCGAAGCCGGCGAAGGAAGCGGCCAGCCGGTCCCAGCCGTCCTCGACCATGAGGCAGCGGTCGGCGTAAGGGGCGAACACGCTCAGCCAGCCGTCGTAGTAGGCGAGCGGACTCGACGCGGCCGGGTTGAAGTCGTAGCGCCAGGGCCGGGCGCCGATCTGGTCGAAGAAGAGGCAGTCCGCCCCCATGTCCTTGCCCCACGTGTCGATCTCCCCCGCCGTCCGGTCGCGAACGAACTTCACCGACGGCGAGACGATGAAGCCGTCGACGCCGCTGAACTGCTCCCGTGCGGCGGTGCCTCCCGGACCCTGCACGGCGATCGACGGGCCTGTGAGCGGGTCGGGGAGCTCGTGAACCGTCGGCGACTGCGGGCTCCACCAGCTCACGTTCAGGTACGGCATCACGAGGTCCCCGCGCTGGTGGGCGGACGTGACCGCTCCGCGCAGATCGTTGAGCGTGCCGATGCTCGAGTCCGGCGGTAGCACGTCCGGATCGGTCTTGTCGAATCCCCCGGGTCCGAACGCGACGGGATGGATCAGCGCCGGCGACGGGAGCCCCTCGAGCGCCTCCGACCAGTCCTTGAACGGCGGCACGCCCTTCGTTAGGTCGGCCTTGATCAGAGGCGCCCTGGACACGGCGTCGAGCCGCGGGCCGAGCTTGGCCTGCACCGAGGAGTAGGCGTCGAACCCGTTGTCGACCCGGTAGTCGACGATTGTCTGCTCGACCGGCTCGCCGACTCGCAGCCGCACGATCGGACTCGTCCACGTGCCCCCTTGCGTAACCCAGGTGTGGAACAGGTGGACGAGGCAGAACGCGGTGCCGGCGCACGGCAGGTTCCCGCCGTCATGCAGGAAGCCGACGTCGACAGGCGCGATCGGGCTCGGCGCCGGGTTGACCGTCGACATGGCCAGGTGCGCGCCGCCCGCGACGTCGAAGGCGAGGTAGTCGGCAAACGACCAGCGGCCCGGATAGGTGAGCACGCTGTTGCCGATGCGGCTGAAGAAGCCGGGGCCGAACTTGACGCCGGGGAGGAAGTTCGGGGCGTAGCCCGCCTGCACGGTGTCGGTCTTGCCGAACAGGTCGACGGGGAAGTAGGCGCTCTGGATCACGCTTGGGCCGTTGTTCGTGAGCGCGAGCCGGAGGTCGAGGTAGGCCGCGGTGGCCCGCAGCGTCACGACGGCGTCGACGTGCCGCTCGGAGTCTTCCCCGGCCGCGTAGGTCAGGGTCAGGGTCTTCGACGACGAGTCCCACTTGTACGAGAAGCGGGACGGGCCGGTCGGCGAGAACGAGCACCCACCCGCGTAGGACGAGTCTCCGGTCGACGCGATGCCCCATTCGCAGCCGTTCGTGCCGTTGACGAGCACGGCGCCGGTGGCGCGGTCGACGAGCTGGACGAAGCCACCGTTCTTCTTGGACAGCAGCAGCCGGTAGACCGGCGTCTGCAAGATCATCGCGTTCGCCGGTCGCTCGTCGAACGTCACGCCCGCGACCAGGGGCGCGTCACTCCCGCCCTCGGTGTAGAGGAGGGCCGATCCCGAGCCCGGTCTGAGGAGGGCGACCAGCGCGCAGAGCAGGACGAGTGCTCCGACGAGCGCCCCCACGTTCGCGCGCCGTCTCACAGACGACGCAGCCTAGCGAGTTCTAGGCCACTACCTGGCGGGACTGCCGGTGCACGACGATCTTGCGCTTCACCCGCTGAAGAGCGTTGTCGATCGTCTTCGTGTCGCAGTCGAGCTCGTCGGCCATGTCCTCGTAGGACGCGCCCTCGAGGTACATGCGCAGAGCGTCGGCCTCGAGCTTCGACAGGCCCGTGCCCAGGCAGAAGACGAGGCTCTTGAGCTCCTCGCTCGAGATCACCTGCACCGACGGCTCGTCGACGAGCGAGCCGGGCAGCGCGTCGCCGAGGGTGCAGTCCGAATCGGAGTCCTGGCCCGCCGGGGTGTTGCTGAAGGACACATAGTTGTTCAGCGCCTGGTGCTTGTAGCGCGTCGCCGTCTTGATGGCCGTGATGATCTGGCGGGTCACGCACAACTCGGCGAAACTCCGGAACGACGTCTCCTTGTCGTGGCGGAAGTCGCGGATCGCCTTGCAGAGGCCGATCAAACCTTCCTGGAGCAGGTCCTCGGCGTCGCCCCCGGCCAGGAAGTACGAGCTCGCTTTCATCCGGACGAAGCCCGTGTAGCGGCGGATCATCTCGTCCCGGGCGGCCAAATCACCGTTCCGGGCACGAAGCACGAGCTGCAAATCCTCAAGCTCACGTTGAGCCTTCTGCTGTGTTCGAACTGCGGTCGCGGTGCGGGCTGCCATGCGGGTTTGCCCTCCTCCGTTCGGTGATCTCGATGACCCCGGAGCCGTGCCCGGGATAAAGCCTCACCCTCAAGTTGAGGCAGAAAGATAGCAGTGACCGGCACAAGTTACAAGGGGATTTGCAACTTTGCAACTCGCTAGTGTTTCGGGGTCCCTGTTCAGCGCCCGCGGCGGAGACGTTCGAGCCGCGCGCGCGTCGACTCGTCCAGTCGCTCGCCGACCCGGAATGCCTCGGGCTCGTGGTGCTCGACATGCTCGAGGTCGTCGAGGAAGGCGCGCGACTTCACCTTGCGCACCTCCTGTCCGGAGGTGCCACGCACGGCCGAGTCCGAGGAGACGAGGCAGACGCGCTCGCGGTCGCGGTGCTCGGCGGCGAGGCGCTCGAGCAGCGTGTCGGCGTCGGCGGCGTAGCGGATGGAGAGCGGGCCGACCTCGCTGTCCGCGCCGGCGCCGTCGAAGACGACGACGCCGCGGGCGCCGCGGACGGCGACGAAGTCGGCCAGCCGATCGGTGAGCTCGCGGGCGTCGGTGAACCGACCTGCGTACATCAGGTTGTGGCCGTCGAAGAGATACAGCGTCGGATCAGCCATCAGCGGCTCTCGCTTCCGCGCCGGCAGCGTCCGCCGCAGCCATGTCCTGTCCGGCCATCCGCCTCCACGTCCACGCTCACCCCGGGTGGGTGGGGGTTAGGGATGGAGAAGAAGCGGCAAGCACAGGACCTAGTACCGGAAATCGAGTCACGCGTCTGTGCCGATTGTGAAAATTCTCTCCGCGCCTGCCGCGGAGCTGCGCTGGCGGCGGGCCTCGTAGAGCAGCACCGCAGCCGCGACGCTGACGTTCAGCGACTCGACCTGACCGGCCAGCGGGATCGCCACCGCGGCGTCGCAGGTCCGCCGGACGAGCGGCCGTAGCCCCTTGCCCTCGGCGCCGAAGACGAGCGCCAGCCCGCCGGTCAGGTCGGCCTCCCACATGGGCGTGGCCGCAGTCGAGTCCGCACCGTAGATCCACAGCGCCGGTCCTTTCGCCGCCGCGAGGTAGCGGGCGAGATTGGGCACGACCGCGACCGGAAGGTGCTCCACAGCCCCCGCGGATGCGCGGCAGACGGCCGGCGTGACTCGAGCCGACTGGTGCGCGGGCAGCACGATCCCCGTCGCCCCCGCTCCCTCGGCGCTGCGCGCGACTGCGCCGAGGTTGCGCGGGTCCGTGACCTGGTCGAGGCAGACGAGCAGCGGCTCTGGCGCCGCCGCTAGTTCGTCCGCGTCCGCGTACGGATACGGCTCCACGCGGG
Source organism: uncultured Actinomycetes bacterium (assembly GCA_963776375.1). Lineage (GTDB taxonomy): Bacteria > Actinomycetota > Thermoleophilia > Gaiellales > Gaiellaceae > PALSA-612. Next base: position 373,812 of record CAVZMF010000001.1, read on the forward strand.
CCACGACTCCCTGATGGTCTGACGTGCCCGCGAGGGCCGTGAGCGCCCGGTCGGCCTCGACCCGCAGCCGAAGGCCGGGCTCGTCGCGAAGCCAGCTCTCGGCCGCGATCGCCCGTTCCGTCGCGTGCAGCGCGAGCGCCTGCCGCCGCCCGCGCAGTGCCTCGCGGACAGCGCGGCGGCCGTAGACGAGGTCGGTCGTCACTGCCTGCGCACGAGCCGGAAGCCGTCCGGCTCGTCGCGGACCTCCCAGCCCTGCGCCTCGATCTCGTCGCGGAGGCGGTCCGACTCGCCGAAATCCCGTGAGGCCCGCGCCTGCTCGCGCCGCTCCGCCAGCGTCACGACCTCCGACGGCGCCTTCGCCTCGCCGGCCAGCGAGCCGAGGCCGAACAGGTCGAGCGCGCGGACGATCAGATCGCGGTCGCGCCAGCGGTGGACGACGGCGAGCGCGTCCGGCGTGTTGAAGTCGTCGTCGAGCGCGGCCACGAGCTCCTGCCAGTCGTCTCCCGGCTCGCCCGCATAGCGCAGCCTGTTGCGGATCGTCTCCACCTGGGCCGCCGCCTGCGCCATCGTCTCCTCGGAGAAGTCGATCGGCTTCGACCAGTGCGCGGTCATGAAGAAGAGCAGAACGGTCTCGCGGCCCCAGCGGTCGATCGCCTCGCGGATCGTGACGACGTTGCCGAGGGATTTGGACATCTTCTCGCCGGTGAAGCGGAGCATCCCGTTGTGCGTCCAGATCTGCGCGAAGTCGTGCCCTAGAGCGCGCGATTGCGCAAGTTCGTTCTCGTGGTGGGGGAAGACGAGGTCGAGCCCACCGCCGTGGATCTCGAAGCGCTGGCCGAGCAGCTCCTCGGCCATGGCCGAGCACTCGATGTGCCAGCCCGGCCGGCCGCGGCCCCACGGCGAGTCCCACGAGGTGTCCTCGCCCTCCTTGTGCGCCTTCCAGAGCGCGAAGTCACGCGGATCCTCCTTCAGCTCGGTCTGCTCCTCTTCCTCGGACGGGTTGCGTGCGCCCTTGGTGTCCAGCCGGCCCGAGAGCGCCCCGTAGCCGGGGAAGGACGAGATGCGGAAGTACACGTCCCCGCCCGCCGGGTAGGCGAAGCCGCGCACTACCAACTCGTCGATGAAGCGCACGATGCCGGAGATGTGCTCGGTTGCCTTCGGCAGCTCGTCCGGCATCCCGAGGCCGAGGTCGCCGGTGTCCTCGAGGTACCACGCCGTCGCGCGCTCGGCCAGCTCGGCGCTGGCCCCCCGCGCGGCGTCGTAGATCTTGTCGTTCACGTCCGTGATGTTGTGGACGAGCGTGACGTCGTACCCGCGTTCGCGGAGCCAGGCGCGGAGCCACATGCCGAGGATGAACGGCCGGGCGTTGCCGATGTGCGCCCGCGCGTAGACGGTCGGGCCGCAGAAGTACATGCGGATCGGCCCCGGCGGGTCGGGCAGGTCGACCTTCGCGCGCTGGAGGGTGCTATAGAGCCGCATCGATCCTCCGGAGGACCTCGTCGCGGGGGAGCGCGTCGATGATCGTCGCCAGCTCGGGGCCACGGTCGCGACCGGTCAGCACGAGACGGAGCGCCTTCAGGTCGCCGCCGACGGCCTTCAGCTCACGGACGACGGTGTGCCCGTCGCCGTTGGCCAGCTCGCGGAAGCGCTCGAGCGTCGGGCGCGCCGCCTCCGGCACGTGCGCCGGTTCCGGCGAAAGGATCAGCCGAGCGTACTCGCGCGCTTCGTTCAGGTCACGCGCACGGCGGAGCGCTGGGACGAGCGTGACCGGTGCGCCGCTCCGCTCGGCCAGGTCGTCGTCGGGCATGACCGCGAGCGCCTCGACGGCGAGTCGGCGGATCCGCGCCGGGTCGAGGTGGACATCGTGGCGCGGTAGCCCGAGCTCCTCGAGGAAGGCGCGGACAGCCTCGGCGGGGATCCCCGCGTCGCGGAGGTCGGCGATCGAGGACATGCCGTCCCGCTTGGACAGCTTGCGCCCGTCCGGGCCGAGGATCAGGCCGTGGTGGACGCACTCCGGCGGCGTCGTGCCGAGCGCCTCGTGGAGCGCGCGGTGCAGCGCCTCGTTCGGCCGGTGGTCCGAGCCGCGGATCACGTGCGTGATGCCGAAGTCGATGTCGTCGACGACGCTGGCCAGCTGGTACGTGGCCGAGCCGTCCTCCCGCAGCAGCGTCGTGCGGCCGAAGCGATCGCCGAGTGGGGCCGCCGCCTCGCGGTAGCGCTCCTGCCGCTCGCTCTGCCGGACGGGGCCGTCGTCCCAGTCGATGCCGAGCCACTCCAGGTCGCGGAGGATCGCCCCTCGCCGCCGGTGACGTTGCGAGCCGGGTCGGTGTCGTCGATCCGCAGCAGCATCCACTCGCCGAAGCGCCGGTTGGCGACGGCGGTCAGCGCATTCCCGACGTGCAGCGTGCCCGTCGGGCTGGGAGCGAACCGGACGCGGGGCATCGAGCCCCAGTATCGCGAACGCTCAGTGCCGGAGCAGTGCCAGCACAGTGTCAGGCACTGACACGGGGCGGTGACAGACAGGTGCCAGGCACTGTAAAGCCCGTTGACAGTGCCTGGCACGTGCCTGGCACCGGTTTCGGGTGCCAGGCACCGCTAGGTGCCGGGCAGCAGCTGCTCGCGGGCGAGCGCCGCGAGCGCGAGCTCGCGGAGCTCGGCCGCCACCGAGGAGACCTCTCGCCCCTCGGGCAGACGCATGCTGAGCGCGACCCAGGCCGTCGACTCGGTCAGGTCGTCGACGATCAGCTTCGCACGCGAGCCGGCGCCCTCCCCGAGGGCCTCGACGGCCTCGAGCACCGTGCGCCGTGCGTCGTCGATCGACGCGCCGAGACGGAGCGGCAGCCGCACCGTGACGACGCGCCGCGAGTCGTCGATCGACCGGTTCGTCACGATCGAGCTCGCCATCTGCGAGTTGGGGACGAACACGCGCCGCCCCTCGTCTGTGACGAGCACCGTCTGCATGAGCGAGATCTCGACGACCGTGCCGGTCACGTCCGCGATCGTCACCCGGTCGCCGAGCCGCACCGACTGCGACCAGCCGAGGAGCATCCCGGAGCCCATGTTCGACAGCGGCCCGGTGAGCGCGATGCCGATGAAGATCGTGACCACCGCGGTGGATGCGAGCAGGCTGCGGGCGAGCGCGTCCGTCGCCGGGAACACCTCGAGGATGCTCCAGACGACGATCGCGAGCAGGATCGCCGTCACGAGGCGCCGCAGGATCACGAACCGCGTGCGCTGGCCGGCCAGCACTCCGGGCGTGCGATGGTCGCCGACGCGTGCGAGGTACGCCTTGAAGGCGGCCTGCATCGCGATGCGCACGCCGATGACGACGGCCGCTCCGACCGCACCGGTGATCAGCGCGGTGCGGACGTCTTCACTCATGCGTGTCCCTCGTCGGCCTGTCGGCTGTTCGTCCTCCGGCAGGCACCAGCGGCGCGGCGCGACCAGCTTCTGCGCGGCGCCGGGTCCCCAGGAGCCCCGCGGATACGGATGGAGCCGCGGCGGGTGCCCGAGTACCGGCATCGACAGCTCCCACAGCCGCTCGATCCCGTCCGCGTCCGTGAACAGCGTCTGGTCGCCCATCATCGCGTCGTAGAGCAGCCGCTCGTACGCCTCCAGCAGGTCGGATCCGAACGAGTCGTCGTACCGGAAGGTCATGGTCGCCTCGTGCAGGTCGATCCCCGGGCCGGGCTGCTTGGCCAGGAAGCGGGACGAGATCGACCCGGGGTCGCGGAACTCGATCATCAGCTCGTTCGGCCGCTGTGAGGAGCGTTGCCCGCGTGCGAGCCGGAACATGCGCAGCGGCGGCTCGCGGAACGCGAGCGAGACCGTCTGCCGGTTCTCGGCCATGCTCTTGCCGGTGCGCAGGTAGAACGGGACGCCGGCCCAGCGCCAGTTGTCGACCTGCACCTCGAGCGCGACGAACGTCTCCGTGCGCGAGTTGCGTGCGACGCCCGGCTCCTCGCGGTAGCCCTCGTACTGTCCACGGACGACGTGCGACGGCTTCAGCGGCCGCATCGCCTCGAAGACCTTGTTCTTCTCCACCCGCAGCGCCCTCGACTCCAGCGATGTCGGCGGCTCCATGGCCACGAAGCCGAGCACCTGGAACAGGTGCGTGACGACCATGTCCCGGAACGCGCCCGTGCCCTCGTAGAACCCGGCGCGGCCCTCGATCGACAGGGTCTCGGGGACGTCGATCTGGACGTGGTCGATGTGGTCGCGGTTCCAGACCGGCTCGAAGAGGCCGTTCGCGAAGCGCAGCGCGAGGATGTTCTCGACCGACTCCTTGCCGAGGAAGTGGTCGATGCGGAAGACCTCCGACTCGTCGAACGCCGAGTGGACGACGCGGTTGAGCTCGCGCGAGGACGCGTAGTCGGTGCCGAACGGCTTCTCGACGATCACGCGGGCGCGGCTGGAGAGCCCGTTGGCGGCCAGCTGCTCGATCACGGACTCGAACGCGGAGGGCGGGATCGCGAGCTGGAATAGGCGCCGCGGCCGTCCTCCGATCGCCTTCTCCGCGCGCGCGACGACCTCCGGCACGTCGTCGTGGTTGGAGCCGAGGATGCGGTGGCAGAAGTTCGTCCGGTCGGCGGCGCGCGAGCGTTTGTGGCCGAACATCTGCAGCGAGAGCAGCGCCGTCGCGCGCATCTCGTCGTCCGACAGCTGGCCGCGCGAGACGCCGACGATGCGGTAGCGCTGCGGCATCAGCCCGACCGCAGAGAGGTGGAACAGGCCGGGGATGATCTTGCGGCGGGCGAGGTCGCCGGTCGCCCCGTAGAGCACGATCACGTGGTTCGGCGGTCGTTCGTACTTCCGGAGCAAGGTCAGTCTCCTCGGGTCGCGTCGGGACGGGCGGCTTCCACGGCTGCCGCGAGCTCCCGGTAGGCGGCGGCAGGATCGTCCTGCCAGAAGATCGCGCTCCCCGCGATGAGCAGGTCGGCACCCGCCTCCCGCACCTCGCGGACGTTGTCGTGGATGCCGCCGTCGACCTGCACGAGAACCGACTCGGGCAGCAGCCGGCGCAGCTCGGCGATTCGGCCCAGCGCCTCGGGCATGAACTTCTCGCCGGAGAGGCCGGGGTGGATGCTCATGCACAGCGCCAGGTCCGCGCCCTCCGCGGCCCGCGCGGCGACGCCGACCTCGGTCTCGGGGTTGAAGGAGACGCCGGCGCCGAGACCGAGCTCGCGGGCGAGGGCAATCGCGCGCGCGGGGTCGTCGACGGCCTCGACGTGGAAGGTGACGCTGTCGCCTCCGGCCGCCTTCACCTTCTCGAACTGCCGCTCGGGCTCGGCGACCATGAGGTGGCAGTCGAGCTTGCCCCCGCGCTCGTGGACGAGGCCGGAGATGGACCTGAGCACGACCGGCCCGATCGTGATCTCGGCGATGAACCGTCCGTCGCCCATGTCGAAGTGGAAGATCCGCACGCCCGCGTCGAGCAGCGCCTCGAGCTGCGCGCCGAGGCGCGCGAAGTCTGCGGCGTAGATCGAGGGCTCGACCTCAGGCCCTCGTACCCAGTCGGCCCAGCTCACGGCCGTACAGTACCGAGCTAGTGACCGACGTTCAGAGCGAAAAGCGGCTGGCGGCCGAGGCCGCGGCCGACCTCGTCGAGAGCGGGATGCGCGTCGGCCTCGGCACCGGCTCGACCGTCGCCTTCCTGCTCGAGGCGCTGGCCGCGCGCGACGTCGACATCCGCTGCGTGGCCACGTCCGTGCAGACCGAGGAGCGGGCGCGCGCGCTCGGCCTCGCCGTCGAGCCCTTCGACGCCCTCGACCGCCTCGACCTGGCGATCGACGGCGCCGACCAGATCGCGCCCGACGGCTGGCTGGTCAAGGGCGGCGGCGCCTCACACACGCGGGAGAAGATCGTCGCCGCCGCGGCCGACCGCTTCGTCGTCATCGTCTCGTCGGACAAGCCGGTGGACAGCCTCGGGCCGCCGGTCCCGCTCGAGCTGCTGGCCTTCGGCCTGCAGGCGACGCTGCGCGCCGTCGGCCGCGTCGAGCTGCGGGACGTCCCGCCGAGCCCGGACGGCGGCGTGATCGCCGATTACCTCGGCCCGGTCGACGACCCCGAGGCGCTCGCCGCACGCCTCGACGCGACGCCGGGCATCGTCGGGCACGGGCTGTTCGCGCCCGGGCTCGTCCACGAGGTCCTCGTCGGCCGCGGCGAGAAGGTGCAGCGGCTCGTGCCGCCGAAGTAGGGCTACCTCTTCTTCGTCGTCTTCTTCGCGGGCTTCTTCGGCTTCTTGGTCGTCTTCGGCTTCTTGCCCGACGGCGTCCTCGCCTTGGCGTTGACGATGATGCTGTGGCCGGCCGTGACCAGCTTCGTCTTCTTCGTGACGAGGTTCTGGACGGCGACGACGCCCTTGCGCACGGTCACCAGCGTGTGATCCACGTAGTCGGCGACGAGCCACTCCGTGCCTCGCACGGTCGCCGAGGCGTACTTGCCCTTGGTGCTGAACTTGCCCTTGCCGGTGCCCCACAGGCGGCGGATCGGCTTCCCCTTCGCGCGCGCCGAGGCGGTCGACCCGAGGGACGAGAACTTGCGTGACGAGCTGGAGGTGCCGCCGGTCAGCACGAGCTGGACGATGCCGTTCTGGATGCCCTGGAAGACGAACGTGCTCGGCACGCCGTCGGCCTGCCCGAAGAAGACCATGTTCTGCCCGTTGGGATCGACCAGGTCGATGGCCGCGTTGCCGGACACGTCCACCTTCATCCCCGGCTCCAGGTTCGCGCCGTTCGTGAGGTCGACCGGGTTGCCGTTCTTGTCCGTGACCTTGGGCAGGCCCTTGCCGGGCACGGGCTTCGCGGCCACGTCTCCGGGCGGCGGTGGAGGCGGCGGAGGCGGCGGCGGTGGGGGTGGCGGCGGAGGCGGCGGCGGCGGAGGCGGCGGCGGAGGCGGCGCCGCTTCCTGGGTGACGGTCACGTCGAAGCTCTCCGAGACAGAGGTGTTGCCGCTCGAGTCGGTGGCCGTGCACGTGACCTTCGTCAGGCCGAGCGCGAAGAACGTCCCGGAGGCCGGGCTGCACGTGATCGACGGGGACGGGTCGGCCGCGTCCGTCGCGGACACGTTGTAGTCGACGACGGCGCCGTCGGAGCCGGTGGCGGTGGCGTTGACGGCGTCCGGCACCTTCAGCGTCGGCGGGGTCGTGTCCCGGACCCGGACCCTGAACGTGCCCGTGCCCGTGTTGCCGTCGCTGTCGGTGGCCGTGCAGGTCACGACGTTGACCCGGATCGGGAAGAAGCTGCCCGAGGGCGGGGTGCAGGTGACGGGGAGGGGGCCGTCGACGGCGTCGGTGGCCGACGCGGTGTACGTGACGGTGGCGCCGCCGGGCTCGTCGGCCTCGACGGTGAAGTCGGCGGGAACGGTCACGACCGGCGCCTGCGTGTCCTCGACGAGCACGTCGAAGCTCGCGGTCGCCGTGTTCTCGTGGCTGTCCTCGGCCGTGCAGTCGACCGTCGTGGTGCCGACCGGGAAGGTCGAGCCCGAGGCCGGCGTGCAGTCGACCGGGACGCTGCCGTCGACGATGTCGGTCGCGCGTGGCCGTGTAGGTGACGACGGCGCCGTCCGGGCCGGTGGCCTGGACGGTCAGGTCGCCGGGCGTCGTGATCGTGGGCGGGGTCGTGTCCTGGACGGTGATGTCGAACTGCCCGGTGCCGGTGTTGCCGGCCGCGTCCGTCGCGCTGCAGTGGACGGTCGTGGTGCCGAGCGGGTAGGTGTTGCCGGAGTTGTGGTCGCAGCGTCACCGGGTCGGGCCCGTCGACGTCGTCGGTCGCCGTGACGGTGAAGGTGACGACGGCGCCCGAGGGGCCGGTCGCCTCGGCGGTGATGTCGTCCGGAACGTTCACGACCGGCGGCGTCGTGTCCTCGACGAGCGTGACGGTGGTCGTGTCGGCGCCGGGGTTGCCGGCGGCGTCGGTGACGCAGACGCGGATCGTGTTGTCGCCGGGCGAGAGGTCGGAGGCGTTCACGGTCGACGTGGTGCCGGCGGGAGCGGTCGTGTAGTTGCCGTTCGCGATCTGGGTGCCCGTGTCGCAGTTCGTGCCGCCGACCAGGACGCTGAACGCGCCGTTCTCGTCGGCGTGCCACGTGATCGTGGAGCTCTCGTCGGGGCCGATCGTGCCCGGGTCGGTGGAGTCGATCGTGACCGTCGGCGCCTGGGTGTCGACGGTGAACGTCGAGTCGGCCGAGAACCGGCTCTGCCCGCCATCGCCGTCGGCCTGCACGTGCCAGCAGTAGGTCCCGTCCTCGAGGCTGCCCTCGGGGGTGAAGGACGTGCCGGCGGTGTTCGTCTCGACGACCGGAGCGGAGTAGTCGCAGCCCTCCCCGCCCGGCGTGCCGACCTGGAGGTCGTACGAGGTCGCGCCGCTGGCGCTCTCGTCCGTCCAGCTGAAGGTCGGCGTGCTGTCGTTCGTCGTCGTGCCGTCGGGCGGCGTGATCAGCGTCGGGACGCGTCGGCACGCTGAGAACCGTCACCGTCACCGTCGTCGTCGCCTCGCCCGCGCCGGCGTCGTTCGTCACGCAGACGCGGATCGTGTTCGGCCCGGATTGGAGGTCGGCGCCGTTGACGGTGGTCGTGGCGTCGCCCGGCGAGACGTACGTGCCGCTGTCGAGCTGGGTGCCCGTCGAGCAGTCCGTGCCGCCGACGCGGGTCGAGTAGGTGCCGTCGGTGGTCGCCTTGAAGCTGATCGTGGAGGTCTGGTCGGGCGTGATCGACGACGGGCTCGTCGAGTCGATGGTCACGACGGGAGCGCCGACGATCGACGGGCCGGCGATCACGTAGCGGCCGGGGACGCCGACGTTGCTCTGGGAGGTCAGCCCGTTCGGGTTCGAGTCCAGGAACGATCCCGGGACGCGCGAGCCCGGCCAGTCGAGCGTGTTGACCGTGTCGCCGTTCGAATAGCCCATCGTCGCCGACACGCCGCCGAGGCCGCCGGTGCCGCCGCTGGCGTCGCCGGTCTCCCACTGGACCTGGTCGTAGTTGTAGACGAGGTTGAAGTGGCCGGTGTTGCCGACGGTGTCGAGGTCCGTCGCGCTGGACGATCAGGACCTGGAAGGTGTTCAGCTTGTCCGTGTGGCTGCCGAAGTAGCCGACGCCGTTCCACGTGGCGCAGAACGCCGCGTGACCCTGGAAAGTGGTGCTCCCGAGGTACACGAGTGCCGCTCGCCTGTGCCGCGCGTGTCAACATCGGCCCAGAACGGCGCGACGATCGGCACGCTTACCGACGACAGTGGCTGCGGCGTGAAGCTGCTCAACGGGCCGTTGAACGTCAGGTTGCCGTTGTTGTTGATCCAGACCGCGGTTCTACTCGTGCCGAAGAAGTTGATCGGAAACCCGATGGAAATCGCGCTGGAAGTCGAGCCGTCGTCGTTCGCCGGCATCGCGACAGTGGTCGTGCATCCCGAGGACAGGTCGACGACGTTCGGGCCGAGCGAGACAGCCGCGCGACGCGCGCCGGGCTGATCCGGCTTGGCGACCTTTCCGCCGGAGGACGAAGGCGGAGGCTGCGGCGCAGGCGGCGCGGGGTTCGTCGCCGGCGGCTGCTGCGGCTTTGGCCCCGGCTTGATGCCTCCCGGGGGCGTGATCGAGGTCTTCGTCCCGTGCTGGGTGGCGTCCACCGCCAGGGCCGTTGACGCGACGCCCAGCAGCAGCGCCGCTACGAGCACGCCGCGGACCGCAAAACTCCGAGATTTCCCCTTCACAGGTTGCCCTCCCCTCGCCCTGTCCCCGGAAATCGAGAGCCGGAACAGGGTACCGGAAGCCGTTTCGGGCTGCCAGGCTAGGTTTTTACGGCCCGATCAGGCCGCTCGCGGCGGCGTCCGCGACGACCAGCGACCGCTCGGCGCGCACACTGCCCGCGGGAATCGACGGATCGCCGGCCAGCAGGTGCCGCAGCGGCTCTTCCTTCGACTCGCCGGTGACGAGCCAGAGCAGCTCGCGCGAGCGGTCGAGCACCGGGTAGGTGAGCGTCATCCGCCTCCGGCCCTGGTATTCCGTCGAGGTCAGGGCGACGTCGCGGTCGCGGACGTCGAGCACCGCGTCGCCGGGGACGAGCGAGGCCGTGTGGCCGTCCGGGCCGAGGCCGAGATGGACGACGTCGAGCCGCTCGGGGAGCAGCGCCGCGTACTCCGCGGCGGCCGCCTCCGGATCGTCCGCGCCGGCCGGCATCGGGCGCACCCGGGCCCACGCAGCGGCCGGGAGCGACCTCTCCATGTGCGTGAGGTTGCGGTCGTCGTCGCCGTCGGGCGCGATCCGCTCGTCGACCTGGAAGATCTCGACGGCGTCCCAGGGCACGTCCTCGTCGGCCAGCAGCGCGAACGCCTTCCACGGCGCGGTGCCGCCGGAGAGCGCCAGCGTGAACGTCCCGTTCGCGGCCACCGTCTCCCGCGCCCGCTCGGCGATCAGCTGCGCGAAGTGGTGCGCGGCCGCCGCGGCAGTGGGGAAAACCTCGATCTCGTGACCCACAACAACAGTTTCGCACCTGGGGCGCGCTATCGGTAGCGCCGAGCCATCAGAATACGCGCACCGTGCTTCGGCGCTTCACCGTCCGGCTGCTCTTCATGTGGTTCTTCAACGTGGTCGCGCTCTACGCGTGCGAGCAGCTGATCGACGGGATCGAGTTCTCGGGCGACTTCGGCACGCTCGTCCTCGCCGGCCTCGTGTTCGCGTTCGTGAACCTGCTGCTGAAGCCGGTGACCAAGCTCCTGGCGCTGCCGCTGATCCTGATCACGTTCGGCATCGCCCTCTTCTTCATCAACATCCTCATGCTCTACATAACCAGCTGGATCGTCTCCGGGTTCGACATCACGCACTTCGGAGCGGCCGTCTGGGCGACGATCGTGATCTGGGGCGTGAACTGGATCCTGCAGATCATCTTCGACGTCGACGACCGGACGAGGAAGCGCTAGCGCTTCGAGTCGCCGTTCCAGAGCCGGAAGCCGCCGAGGAACGCGTTCCGGTTGTCGCCGAGGCGCGTGCCCGGCGGCAGCTCCTTGAGCAGCTCGGCGTTGCCGCCGCCCAGCACGATGTACTCCGGCCCGAGCGCCGCCCGGAAGGCCTCGATCACGTCGGCGACCTCCTTGCGCCAGCCCTTCTTGCCCAGCCGGTCGAGCCCGCGCTGGCCGACGAAGTCCTCGTACGTCGCCTTCTTGTAGGGCAGGTGCCCGAGCTCCATCGGCTCGAGCACGCCGTCGGCGATCATCGCCGAGCCGAGCCCGGTGCCCAGGCCGAGGAAGAGCATGCGGCCGCCTTCGTAGCTCCCGAGCGCCTGCATGGCCGCGTCGTTGACGACCCGCGTCGGCTTGCCGAAGGCCCGTTCGAAGTCGAAGCCCGCCCAGCCCGAGCCGAGGTTGACGGGATCGTGGGCGACCCGGCCGGCCACGACCGGCGCCGGGACGCCGACCGAGACGACGTCGTACTCCCAGTCCTTCGTCACGTCGAGCACCTGTTCGACCATCTGCGCCGCCGTCAGGTCGGGCCCGGAGACGAACCGCCGCCGCTCGCCGCCCGTGCTCAGCAGCACCTTGACGTGCGAGCCGCCGACGTCGACGGCCAGGACGCGAGGCTTCGTCGTCTCGTCGGCCATGGCCGAATAGTGCCGTTCCGGGCGGCCACATTCCACCCCGGGCGCCAGGCACGTTCCAGATCAGTGCCTGGCACTGATCTGTTCAGTGCCTGGTCAGGGTCGGACAAGTGCCAGGCACTGTAAAGCCCGTTGACAGTGCCTGGCTCGTGCCTGGCACCGGTGTTGGGCGTAACGCACGAGGCGCTCGCGCGACTACTCTTCATGACGATGAGATTCTTGTTCGGAGACAAGAGGCAGATGGTCGAGCCCGACGAGGCCCTGGCCGGGCGGAGCGAGACGATGCCCGTGCCCGAGCACCACGACGTGCTCGGCACGCCGATCGCCCCGCCGTTCCCGGAGGGGCTCGAGACCGCAATCGTCGGCATGGGCTGCTTCTGGGGCGCCGAGCGCGTCTTCTGGCAGGCGCCCGGGGTCTACACGACGGCGGTCGGCTACGCGGGCGGCTACACACCGAACCCGACCTACGAGGAGGTCTGCTCGGGCCGCACCGGCCACGCCGAGGTCGTGCTCGTCGTCTTCGATCCCGCGAAGACGAGCTACGAGGAGATCCTGCGCCTGTTCTGGGAGAATCACGACCCCACGCAGGGCATGCGGCAGGGGAACGACGCCGGCACCCAGTACCGCTCGGCGATCCTGACCACCACGCCCGCCCAGCGCGAGGCCGCGGAGCGCTCTCGCGCGACGTTCCAGGAGGCGCTCACCTCCTCGGGCCACGGCGAGATCACGACCGAGATCGCCGACGCGGGTGAGTTCTTCTACGCCGAGCCGTACCACCAGCAGTACCTGGCGAAGAACCCGAACGGCTACTGCGGGCTCGGCGGAACCGGCGTGTCCTGCCCAGTCGGCGAAAACGGAGTCGGCGCGCTGCCGGGCTTGACCCGGTAGCGCTGCGAAACGGAGTCGGGATCGCTACGGCCGCGGGCTGAGCGAGCGCCGGCTCGGTCGGCTCACATCAGTTGCTCGTGCTCGAGGCTGTCCGCGAGCCGGGCGAGCGCGGAGCGAGTGCGGGTCTTCACGGTGCCGAGCGGGAGGTCGAGCCTGGCGGCGATCTCAGACTGCGACAGGCCGTGCCAGTATGCGAGCTCGATCAGGGTCGCCTCCTTCTCCGGCAGCCGCTTCACGGCGCGGTGGACGCGATTCTTGATCCAGGCGGCCTCGGCCAGCCGTTCCGGTCCCGGTCCGTCGTCCTCCACGTCGCGCTCGGGTGCGACCGGCGCGGCGCGGCTGCGGGCCTGGTCGATCACCGCGTTGCGGGCGACCGTGTACAGCCAGGACGTCCCCGACCCTCGCTCGCGGCGATAACTGCCCGCCGATCGCCAGATTGCGGCGAACGTGTCCTGCATGGCGTCCTCGGCGCGTCCCCGGTCGTTCAACCGGCGCAGCGCGAGGCCGAACACGCGTTTCGCATGGCGGTGGTAGAGCGTGTCGAAGGCCTCGTGGTCGTTCCGGGCGGCCCGCTCGATCAGCTCACCGTCGCTCACAGATGCACAGTTGCTGCTCACGTCGGCCGCCTAGTGTCTAGCCCCAACAGGGCCCTTCGCACCGGGGAGACCCCCCTGATCACCCCCCTGACTTTCGGTGTGCTCTACCCGTCGATCGGGGCGTCGCCGGCCAGGGCGGCCGACAGCTCGTCGCGCGAGGTGATGCGGAGCTTGCGGAAGACGCTCGTGAGGTGTCCCTCGACGGTTCGCGCCGTCACGAAGAGTTGCTGAGCGATCTCACGGTTCGTCAGGTCCTGGGCGGCCAGCTCGGCGACGCGCCGCTCGCTCGCCGTCAGGGCCTCGAGGCCGGTGAGGACGACACGCCGCGGCCGCGCTCCGGTCGCGCGCAGCTCGGTCTCCGCCCGCTCGGCGAGCGGCCGTGCGCCCAGCCGGTGGGCAATGTCGAGCGCTTGCCTGAGCACGTCGCGCGCCTCCGACCGCTTGTTTGCGCGCCGGAGCAGGGCTCCGAGGTCGACGAGCGACCTGGCATGGTCGAGCTTCACACCGGCCTGCTCGTGCGCTGCGACCGCCTCCCGCAGGAGCTCCTCGCCGGCAGCACCGCCCTCGACGATTCCCGCCGCGCGCAGCGCGATGCCGAGCGCACGTTGCCCCCCGAACGCCCGCGCCAGCTCGACCTCCTCGGTGGCGAGCGCCTGCGCCTCGTCCTGCTCTCCGAGCAGCAGGTAGGCGAGCGCCGCCTCCGACCGCCAGTGCAGGTAGCCGGGACAGGTGGCCTGCGCGGCCGTCATCAGGCGGCCGACGGCCAGGAAGTCGGCAAGCCCCTCGTCGATACGCGACCGCGCGACTCGCAGCCGGCCACGGCTGAACCGGAGAATGGCGCCCGCGAGCGAGTCGCTCTCCACCTCGTTCCTGAGCGGAACGAGCACCTTCTCGGCCGCGTTCAGCTCGCCCTGGTCGACGAGAGCCATCACGAGCACGCCGCCGTTCAGCAGCCGGTAGAGGGTCGGCGGGCGGAGCTCCGAGGCGGCCACGGCGGTCTGCGTGTCCGTCTGGGCCGCCGCGAGATCGCCCAGGCGGAGATGGAGCCAGCCCCGGAGGCCGAGGCCGGCCGCCATCCTGGAACTGTCGCCGGCCGAGCGCGCCTGCACTATCGACTCGTCGAGGAGCGGCCGCACCTCGGCGTAGCGCTCGGTCACGAGCAGCGAGACGGCGTTCCACGCGAACCACGTCGCGTGCGCGAACCAGGGCCGGTCGGGCTCGGCGAGGAGCCTGGCACGTCCGGCGCGGAGCCCGCGGTGGACGAGCTCGGCGCACACGTCGGCAGGCTCGTTCGCCGAGCATCGCGATGAACGCCGCCACCGCAAAGACCTCGGGCACGGCGCACCCCTCGGCATCCGCCCGCTCGCGGGTCGCTTTCCGCCGCCGCGGCGATCCGCCGGTCTCCGGCACCGGGACGGCGTTCGACGCCTCCGCTCCCGTGGCGAGCGCCTCCAGCAGAACGGATCGCTCCACGTCGGCCGGGTCGAGGGAGCCCTCGGTGCGGCAGAGCACGTCGACCGCGTCGGCGGGAAGCTGCGCACGGCTGAGCGCGAGGGCGAGCACGATCGCCGCGTCGACGCGGGCCGCGTCGTCCGGAGTCGTCTCGACGGCCTCCTCCAGGTGGCCGCGCCAGGAGGGCAGCCCGACCATTGCCTCGGCCACGCCGAGCTCGAGGAGAAGCGGCGGGCCGCTCGGCCGGAATGGGCGGCTCGGCGAGCGCCCTGCGGAGGTAGACCGCCGCGCTTTCGGGCGCCCCGGTCCGGCTCGCGGTGCGGGCCGCGTCGACCAGGCGCTCGACACTCCAGCGATCGCCGACGGGCTCGGCGGCAAGGAGGTGCTCGGCGACGCGTTCGTTCTCGCCCGGCACGCTTGCGAGCAGCTGCGCCGCCGCCCGGTGGTTGCGTGACCGGGCGTCCGGCGGGAGTGACTCGTAGATGCCCGCCCGCACGATCGGGTGGACGAACGCCAGCGGCCGCGCGGCTTCGACGATGCCCGCCGTGACGAGCACGTCGGCCGCCGCCTCCGCCTGGCCGGTCGGAAGGCCCGCGAGGTTCGCGGCCTCGTGGAGCTCACCCCGCTCCAGGATCGCAAGCGCGTGCGCGAGACCGACGGCGGGCTCCGGCAGGCGGCCGAGACGCAGCGCGATCGACCGGCCGATGGCGGGAGCGCCGACGCGGTCGACGTCGTCGGCAGCCGACTCCGTCGGCTCCAGGCCCTCGGCCCGCAGGGCGGCTCGCGAGCTCGCGCAGGAGGAACGGGATCCCCCGCGTCGTGCGGAGGCACGCGTCGACGAAGGCCGGCCGGGGAGCGAGCCCGAGCGCCTGCTCGACGAAGTCTGAGACGCCGGCCGGCGAGAGCGGCTGGAGCAGAACGACCTCGGCGGACGAATCGCCGACGATCGTCTCGAGCAGCTCCGAGGAGTCGCCGCTCTCGAGGCCCCGGGCGCCGACGACAAGCGCCACCGGCAGTTCCTCGAGGCGCGGGAGCAGGAAGGCCAGGAAGCGCAGCGACGGCACGTCGGCCCACTGGGCGTCGTCGACGACGATGCACAGCGGGCGGCCGGACGCCAGGTTGGCGCACAGCCAGTAGAGGCCGTGCAGGACCGCGAACGACCAGTCGCCCCCGGCGCCGAGCGTGCCTGACGCCTGCTCCGGGGCGCCGGGCAAGCTCAGCGCCCGCGCGGCGAAGGCCGGGGCGCCGTCGAGCAGCTCTTCGCGCTCCGCGGCCGAGGCGCCCGCGAGGGCAGGCTCGAACAGCTGGCGGACGACGCCGAACGCGAACTCGCGCTCCAGCTCGCCACCCCGGCTCCGGAGAACCCGCATGCCGCGCGTCTCGGCCAGCCCTCGCGCGCCGATCAGCATGGCCGTCTTCCCCATGCCGGCCGGCCCCTCGACGACGACGAAGCTGCCGTTCCCGTTGCAAGCCTGGTCCAGGGCCGCGTCGACCCTCGCCAGCTCGTCGCCGCGCTCGATCAGCGGCGAGCCCTTCGCAACAGTCAGGCCGATCGACTCGGAGGCCATAGACGTCCGAGCCTAGCTCACATCGGCACAAAGATCGTCGCCGCGGCCGCGCCCCGCTAGCGCCGGCCGATCACGCGCACCGGGCTGCCGGCGAGGAACGCCTCGACGTCCTCGACCGTCTGCCCGTAGAAGACGCGGTAGGTGTCCTCGGTGACGTAGCCGAGGTGCGGCGTCAGCACCGTGTTCGGCGCGCGGCGGAGCGCATGGTCGGCGGGGAGCGGCTCGCGGTCGTAGACGTCGAGCCCGGCGCCGGCGATCGCGCCCCTGTCGAGCACGTCGAGCAGCGCCGCCTCATCGACGATCGGCCCGCGCGAGGTGTTGACGAAGAGCGCGGTCGGCTTCATCAGCCCCAGCTCGTGCGCCCCGATCAGGCCGCGCGTGCGGCGGCTGAGGACGAGGTGCACCGTGACGACGTCCGAGCCGGAGAACAGCTCGTCCTTCGTGACCAGCTCCGCCCCGCACTCGGCGGCACGCTCCGCGGTCAGGTTCGCGCTCCAGGCGACGAGCCGCATGTCGAACGCGGCTCCGTAACGCGCGACGATCGAGCCCAGCCGGCCCAGGCCGAGGATGCCGAGGGTCTTGCCGCTGAGGTCGACGCCCACCGTCGTCTGCCACCCGCCCGCGCGCATGCCGGCGTCCTCGACCGGGATCCGCCGGGCGAGCGCGAGGACCAGCCCCCAGGTGAGCTCGGCCGTCGGCGTGCTCGGCACCTCCGTGCCGCACAGGGTGACGCCGTGCGCTGCCGCGGCGTCCATGTCGATCGCCGCGTTGCGCATGCCCGTCGTGACCAGCAGGCGGAGATTCGGCAGCCGGTCGAAGAGCTCCAGCCGGGAAGGCGGTGCGCTCGCGCATCGCGCAGACGACGTCGAAGCCTGCGAGCGTCTCTCCCGGATCGTCGAGCGGCTCGTGGAAGAAGGTCACCTCGTGCCCGGCGAGCCGCGACCAGTCGGCGAACCCGTGTGCGGCGCGCTGGTAGTCGTCGAGGACGGCGATCCGCGCCATCAGCCTGCCTCGGGCAGGCTCCGCGCCACGTCGGACAGGCGCGCGAACTCGGCGCCGGCGTCGCGGCAGTGCCCGACGAAGCGCTCGAGCATCGCGACCCTGTGCCCCCGCCCGATCACCTGCGGGTGCATGCAGATCGTGAGCACGCCGCCGCCCTCGCGCTCGTGCATCCAGTCGAACTCGGCCTGCCAGATCTCCAGCACCTTGCTCGGCGCGGAGAGCCCGCTGCGATAGGGCTCGAAGTTCGCCTGGAAGTGCGGCCAGTCGTCGAGTTCGAAGGCCATCGGAAGCTCCCAGAGCCCTGCCTCGCGGCCGCGCTCGAGCGGCTGCTGGCGTGAAACCCGGTCGCCGATCCGCGGCCGGAAGGGCCGGTAGTCGTCCGCCATCAGCGTCGAGCTGTAGAGGAGCCCGTGCTCCTCGAGCAGGGCCAGCGTCCGCTCGGACAGCTCGGCGTCGGGCGACCGGAAGCCGTCCGGCCGCACGCCGATGCCGTCCAGCGTCTGGAGCGCGCGCTCGAAGTCCGCGCGCTCCTCGGCCTCGGACTGCGCGGACGGCGGCGACGTGCGCCCAGGAGTGGTGGCCGATCTCGTGCCCGGCGGCGAGGATGGACTCGGTCTCGGCCGGGAAGGACTCGACCGTGTGCCCGGGGACGAAGAAGGTCGCGGGCAGCCGCTCGCGCTCGAGAAAGGCGAGGATCCGCGGCACGCCGACGCGCGCACCGTACTCCCCGCGCCAGAGCATCGCCGCCGTCGGCTCGTCGTAGGCGAGCCAGACGGACAATGCGTCGAAGTCGAACGTGAGGCAGACGGTGCTTGGCCCGGACCGGGTAGCCATGTCCGTAGGCTACGCACGATGATCCCGTTCCACCGTTTCGACGGGCCCGAGGACGCGCCGGTGCTGCTGCTCTCCAACTCGCTCGGCACGACGCTCGCGATGTGGGAGCCGCAGCTCGACGCTCTCACCGAGCACTTCCGTGTCCTGCGCTACGACCGGCGCGGCCACGGCCGTTCGGACGTGCCGCCGGGGCCGTACTCGATCGCGGAGCTGGCAGCAGACGTGATCGAGCTGCTCGACTCGCTGGAGCTCGAGCGTGTCTCGTACTGCGGGCTCTCGATCGGCGGGATGGACGGCATGTGGAACGCCGCCGAGGCGCCGCAGCGGATCGAGCGGCTGGCGCTGTGTTCGACCTCTCCGTGGATGCCCCCGCGGGAGCTCTGGGACGAGCGGGCGGCGACGGTGCGGGCGGAGGACACCGAGGCGGTGGCGGACGCGACGATGGAGCGCTGGTTCTCGGATGGCTTTCGCGCGGAGCATCCGGAGACGGTGGCCGAGGTGCGCACGATGGTCGCCTCGTCGCCGGCGGAGGGCTACGCGGCCTGCTGCGAGGCGATCCGCGAGTGGGACTTCCGCGACTCGCTCGGCCGGATCGCAGCGCCCACGCTCGTCCTCTCCGCCGAGGACGACCCGTCGACGCCTCCCGACCACGGTCGGCTGATCGCGGACGGCATCGCGGGCGCGAGCTTCGTCGTCCTCCCCTCGCCCACGAGGCACATGGCGAACGTCCAGCAGCCGGAGGCGTTCACCGAAGCACTCCTGGAGCACCTCACCGCAGCCTGACGGGCCGCGGTGTATCAGCTGTTTCCCCGATCTTCGATCGTGGTTTGCACGGATGCCACGAGCGCGCGCGATCGTGACAATCCGCGCGAAAGGAGTTGCGATGACCAACCTGTGGATCATTATCGCGACGGCGTTCGTGCTTGGCGTCCTGGGAGTGGTGGCGTACGCGATCTTCATCGCGCCGTTCCGAAGCCACTCCGAGCAATTCCGGGATCAGCGGACAGGCCGTAGGTTCGGCGAGAGCCCGCACCTGGAAACCCGGGACGAGTTCGAGCACCGAACGGCGACGTAGCCGCTAGATCAGGCCGGCGCGTGCGGCGTGCGCCGTGGCGGCGGCACGTGACGACTGCGCGAGTTTGCGCAGGATGTTGGCCACGTGCCGGTGCACGGTGTGCTCGCTGAGGACCAGCGAGCTCGCGATCTCGCGGTTGGAGAGACCGGAGGCGACGAGCCGGAGCACCTCGGTCTCGCGGGTCGTCAGCGGCGACTCGCCGTCGAAGGCGGGCGCCGGCGAGTCGTCGAGGAAGCCGGCGAGCGCGCGGTGCAGCTCGCGCTGGTCGCCGACCCACGGCGCGTGCGCGTCGCCGTTCAAGGGCACGAAGCGCGCGTTCGGGAGCAGCGCGGCCAGCTCGCGACCGCGCGCGATCGGCACCGCCCGGTCGCCCCGCCGGTGCAGGACGAGGGACGGCGTGGTCACGAGCGGCAGCAGGTCCCGCTGGTTGGAGCGCAGGTCGAGCTCGAGGAACGCGGCCGCGGCCTCGGCGTCGGCGCACCTGCGCTTGTGCGCGCTCAGCGCGGCGATCTCGTCCCCACTCGCGTGCGGGATGAACAGGCCGGCGAGCATCTGCGACGCGAGCGGCCAGTTCGTGCGGACGAAGTCGACGAGCGAGCGGGTCGTGGCTTCGGGGACGTCGTCGCGTGCCGCGTACCCGCCGAAGAACACGATCTTGCTCATCCGCTGCGGGTTCGCCTGCGCGTACGCGGTGGTGGCGAGACCTGCGCACGAGTTGGCGAAGACGATCGCGGGCTCGTCGCCGCCGCAGGCATCGAGGACCGTCGCGAGCGCGCGTGCCTCCGACTCGATCGAGGGCGGTCGCGGCAGCGACCGGTCGGAGAGCCCGACGCCGATGCGGTCGTAGCGCACGACACGGTGGTTCCGCGCGAACGCCTCGAAGAACGCCCGCACCTCCGGCAGCTCCCACTCGTCCTCGAGATGGCTGATCCAGCGGGCGCTGAAGACGAGCAGCGGCCCCTCGCCGACGGTGGAGTAGGCGAGCCGCCGCCCGTCGACGTGGCAGAAGCGGATGTGCTGCTCCATCACCCGCAGGCTAGATGGCCCGATCGGGCCATGTCAAGAAGATGGCCCGTGAGGGCGAATCCGGCCGCGCGTGCCGCTCGTACCCTCCCTTCAATGCACTCGCTCTATGTCAACGGCATCACGATCGAACGGCTGCGAAACGGCGACACAGCGACGGTGTCGACGGTCTTCGAGCGGCTGAGCGACGAGTCGCGGCGCCGCCGCTTCGGAGGCCCGAAGCCGCGGCTGTCGTCCGACGAGCTGGCGCTGCTCGCGCGCGTCGACGGGACGCATCACGTGCTCGTCGCCTACGTGGAGGGCGACCGGCGGCCTGCGGGCCTCGCGCGCCTCGTACGCATCGGCCGACGCTCGGCCGAGGTCGCCTTCGAGGTCGCCGACGAGCACCAGCGCCGCGGGATCGGCTCCGCGCTCGCCCGCGTGCTGGCCGCGGACGCCCGGGCGGCGGGCATCGTCGAGCTCCAGGCCACGGTGACCGGAGAGCACCGGCAGGTCGCGTCGCTGCTCGCCCGCATGACGGGCCGCCTGCGCTCGACGTGGCTCGCCGGCGAGTGTAGGCTCGTCGCCGTTCTCGACTGACCTCGCTAGGCTCGCGCTCGTGCGCGGGCTGCTCCTGGACTGGTACGCCGAGCACGGGCGCGACCTGCCGTGGCGGCGCACGCGCGATCCGTACGCGATCCTCGTCTCCGAGGTGATGCTGCAGCAGACGCAGGTGCCGCGCGTCGTGCCGCGGTACCGGGAGTGGCTCGAGCGCTGGCCGACGGCGGAGGCGCTGGCGGCCGCGCCGCGCTCGGAGGTGATCCGCGCCTGGCAAGGGCTCGGCTACAACCGGCGTGCCGTCAATCTGCACCGCGCCGCGCAGGCGGTCGCCGACTCGGGCTGGCCGGACGACCTCGCGGAGCTGCCGGGAGTCGGGTCGTACACGGCCGCTGCCGTGGGGTGCTTCGCGTTCGGCCGCGACGCGCTGCCCGAAGACACGAACGTCCGGCGCGTGCGCGAGCGGACGGGGTTCGCGTTCGACGCGGAGTGCGCGCAGGCGCTGATGGACCTCGGCGCCACGGTGTGCCTCGCACGCGTGCCCCGCTGCGCGGCCTGCCCGCTCGCCGGCGAGTGCCCGTCGCGGGGCCGCCGGTTCGAGCCGGCGCGGAAGCAGGGGCCGTTCGAGGGCTCGTTCCGCCAGCGGCGCGCGCGGACACTGCGGCTCGTGGCCGAGGAGCCGCGACCGGTGGGTGAGCTCGACGCCGAGGCGGTGCGCTCGCTCGCGGGCGACGGCCTTGTCGCCGTGAAGGATGGGCTAGCGCGACTTCCGGAGTAGGGCGACCGCCTCTGCGGCCAGGCCTTCGCCGCGGCCGGTGAACCCGAGCCGGTCGGTGGTGGTCGCGCGGACGTTGACGCCCGTTGGATCGACGCCGAGCGCGCCGGCGAGCCGCCGCCGCATCTCCTCGCGCCGCTCCGCGATCCGCGGCTCCTCGCCGATCAGGATGCAGTCTGCGTTCACGAGCTCGTAACCTGAGTCCTGGACCTGCCGGTAGGCCCCCGCGAGCAGCTCGAGCGAGTCGACTCCTTCGGGCGTGCCCACGCCGGACGGGAAGAGCGAGCCGATGTCGCCGAGCCCCGCTGCGCCCAGCACTGCGTCCGTGAGGGCGTGGGCGACGACGTCGCCGTCGGAGTGGCCTTCGAGGCCGCGCGGGTGGTCGAAGCGAACGCCGCCGAGCACGAGCGGCACGCCGTCGGCGAAGGCATGCGCGTCGACGCCGAGGCCGATGCGCAGCTCAGCCAAGCGTTTCCTGCCGGGGCTGCCTGCCGTCGAACACCGTCACAGTCTCGCACCCGCTCTCGCGCGCGAGCGCGACGGCCCGGTCGAGATCGAGACCCACGTCGCCCGGCAGGTGCGCGTCGGAGGCGAGCGTGATCGGAACGCCGCGTTGGACGCAGGCCCGCAGGAGCGGCGGGTCGGGATACAGCTCCCCGACCGGCTTGCGGAGGCCGGCAGTCGAGATCTCGAGCGCGACGCCGGTGCGGGCGGCCGTCTCGGCCATCTGCTCGTGCAGCTCGGCCAGCACCGGCGGCTCGGGACGCTGCGAGAAGATCTTCGGCAGGTCGGGGTGGGCGAGAACGTCGACGGAGCCGGACCCGGCCAGCTCCGTGAGCGCGGCGACATAGCGGCGCCAGGCCTCCTCCACGGAGTGGTCGGCCCAGATGCCCGGCGGCTGGTCGATCGCGAGCTCGCCGATGTAGTGCACGGAGCCGAGCAGGAAGTCCCACGGGTAGCCGGCGAGCAGCTCCGTGAGCCGCTCCTGCCGATCGCCCACGTAGTCGACCTCGAGCCCGAGCTTGACCGGCAGGCCCTGCCGCTTCGCGTCGAGGATCGTGTCGCAGTAGAGGTCGAGGTCGTGGACGCAGCGCTGCCGCTCGTACTCGTTGATCCAGATCTCGCGCGTCTGCCGGAAGTAGTAGACGTGCTCCGTGAAGCCGATCTCGTCGACGTCGCGCGCCGCGGCCGTCTCCAGGTACGGCCCGACCGCCGCGGGCGTATGGTCGACCTCCTCGGACCGGCCCACGAGGCCGCGGCGCAGATGCATGTGGTAGTCGACGATCACAGCCGCGGCCCGAACGGCCGTGTCCTCGTGTCAAGCGCCTTTACAGTGCCTGGCACGTGCCTGGCCCCAGCCTGGCACGCGACTGGCAGGTGCCAGGCACCAGAGGTGGCCGGAACAGACAGGTCGCCGGTCATCGAGACTCGTCGCCGAGCCAGCTCTCGACGAGGGCCAGGTCCTCGCAGGTCGTGACCTTCAGAAGCCTCGGATCACCCGGGACGACCGTGACGCGGCCGCCGCGGGCCTCGATGAGCGAGGCGCAGTCGCTCGCGTCCGCGATCTCGCCCTCGAGCGCCGGGCGCAACGCGGCGGCGGTGAACGCCTGCGGCGTCTGCACGGCGGCGAGCTCGGCGCGCGGGAGGGTCTCGACGACCTGCTCGGCCTGGACGCGCTTGATCGTGTCGGCGACCGGCAGGCCCGGAACGGCCCCGTCCCAGCCGTCGCCGAGCGCGGCCAGCACTCGCTCGAGCACCTCCTCGGGCAGGAGCGGCCGGGCGGCGTCGTGGACGACGAGCGCCACGGCGTCGCCGTCCGCTTCGGCCACGCCCAGCCGTACCGACTCGGCCCGGCTCGGCCCGCCCGTGATCGTGGCCGTCACCTTGCCGCAGCCGAGCTCCTCGGCGACGAGGATCGACGGCTCCTCCCACCCCTCGGGCGAGACGACGACGATCGCGTCGATCCAGTCGGAGGCCTCGAGTCGCTCGAGGCTCTCGGCCAGCAGCGGCCGGCCCCGCAGAGGGGCAAATGCCTTGGGGCGGTCCCCGCCGAGCCGCTCACCACGGCCGGCCGCGACGAGGACCGCCCACGTACTCAAGAGCCGGCGGCGCTAGGCTGCGGCGCCGACCTTCGGCTTGACCGTGCGCTTCTTGCCGTTCACGCCCATGCCCGCGAGGATCTCGTCCAGCCAGACGGCGGCCTGATCCTCGTCCATCTGCTTCGCGTACATGAGCTCGCTGGCGAGGATCTTCTTCGCCTTCACGAACATCTGCTTCTCACCGGTGGAAAGGCCCTTCTCGTGGTCGCGCAACGAGAGGTTCATCACGACCTCGGCGAGCTCGAAGATGTCGCCGGTCTTCATCTTGTCGCGGTTGTGCTTGAAGCGCCGGTTCCAGTTCTTCGGCATCTGCGTGCCGGAGCCGGACAGCACCTTCACGACTTTCGTGACCATGTCCTCGCTGATCACGCGTCGCAAGCCGACCCGCTCAGCGTTTTCTGTGGGGACGTTCACCACCATGTCGTTGTGCGCGATCTGAATCGTCATGTACTCGCGCTTTTCCCCGAGTACCTCGCGCACTTCTTTCTTGACGACGGTGCCTGCTCCGTGGTGTGGGTACACCACCTTGTCGCCGACCTTGTACAACCGCTCCCCCTTCCCCGCGCAATCGTTCGTAGTCGCCAAGCCGCCGGCGGGCAAGTCAGCCGCCGGCGGGACTTTACAAGTCTAGCAAAAACCGCCTAAACAAGCCGCCTTTCCAGGCATTTTGGCGGCTTCGATCGTAAAGTGCCTGCTAGTCCGAACCTTCGGTGCCCGATTCGAGCCCGGCGGGGAGCGCACGGCCGATCGTCTCCACCTCGACGACCTTCGTGCCGGATCGCGAGGTCGTGCCGATGGGCGCGAGGACGGTGTCGAGCCCGAGCTTCGCGCACTCCTCGAGCCGCCGCTCGGCCTGCGTCGCCGGGCGCAGGCGGCCGGTCAGGCCGACCTCGCCGAAGGCGGCGAGGCCGGCGCGCGCCGGGGCGCCGCGGGCGGCGGATGCGATTGCCAGGCACACGGCGAGATCGGCGCCGGGTTCGTCGATGCGCACGCCGCCCGCCACGTTCACGAACACGTCGGCCTGGCCAAGCGGCACGCGCGCGTGGCGGGTGAGGACCGCGACGAGCATGGCAAGCCGCTTGGGGTCGACGCCGGTCGCGACCCGGCGCGGCATTGCCAGGTCGGTCGGCGCCACGAGCGACTGGATCTCGAGCAGGATCGGCCGCGTGCCCTCGAGCGCGCACGCGACGGCCGAGCCGACCTCGCCGGCGGCGCTGTGGCCGAAGAGCCGCGAGGGGTCGGGCACGCCGGCGAGCCCGGCGCCGGTCATCTCGAACACGCCCAGCTCGTTCGTCGACCCGAAACGGTTCTTGACCGCGCGCAGGATGCGGTGCTCGCGGTAGCGGTCGCCCTCGAACTGGAGCACGCAATCGACGAGGTGCTCGAGGACGCGCGGGCCGGCCACGGCGCCGTCCTTCGTCACGTGGCCGACGAGGAAGACGGCGATCCCGGACTCCTTGGCTACGCGCAGGAGGCGCGAGGCGGCCTCGCGCACCTGTGCCACCGAGCCCGGGGCGGACCCGAGCTCGGCCGAGTAGAGCGTCTGGATCGAGTCGATCACGCAGACGTCGGGCCGCTCGCGCTCGAGCGTCGCGCAGACGGCGTCGAGCTCGGTCTCTGCCAGGATCTCGATCTGCGCAGAGCCGCCGAGGCGGTCGGCGCGCAGCTTCACCTGCGCCGTCGACTCCTCGCCGGTGACGAGCAGCGCCCGCCGCTCGGCCGACATGTGCCGGAGCGCCGTCAGCAGCAGCGTCGACTTGCCGACCCCGGGCTCGCCGCCCACGAGCACGAGCGAGGCCGGGACGAGCCCCCCGCCGAGGACCCGGTCGAGCTCGTGCACGCCGGTCGGGATCCGGCTCGACTCCTCGGCCTCGACCTCGACCAGGCGGAGCAGTGGGCGAGCCGCCGCTTCCTGCGCCGCCGCCTCGGCGGGTCGCTCCTCGACGAGCGTCCCGAAGGTGCCGCAGGACGGGCACTTGCCGAACCATCTGGGCGACGAGTAGCCGCACTCGGTGCAGGCGTAGAGAACGGGCGCGGCCTTGGCCATGGGTCGAGTCTAGGCCGCGGTCCTGACGGGGACCGTGACGCCTCTGTGACTTATCCGAGCCTTCGTGCGAGCAGCACCCGGCTGTTGCCGGCGCCGTCGTAGTCCTCGGCGATCCCCTCCTGCTCGAAGCCGAGCGCGTCGTGAAAGGCGAGCGAGGCGGTGTTCTGCGGCGACGTGACACAGCGGACGACGGAGCGCCCGTTCTGGCGTGCCGTCTCGAAGAAACGCTCGTACAGCTCCCGGCCGAGCCCGCTGCCCCGCTCGGCGGGCGCCACGCCGATGAAGTGCACGTACGCCGTGTCGGCGTCGGTCTGGGAGAGGAAGCCGATCAGGAAACCCGCGAGGGTGCCGTCCTCGCGGTCGGCGACGAAGCTCGTGCTCTCGAAGTGGATGAAGAAGAGCCGCGGCAGCATCGGCGCCATTTCGCGTCCGCCCCACCACTCGTTGACGTGCTGGATGACGCGCCCGTAGTCGGACGGCTGCACGTGCCGGATCGCAACAGCCATGTCCCGAGCGTATAACCCGGTGCCAGGTACGTGCCAGATCAGTGCCAGGCAAGTGCCAGGCACTGGAAAGGCGCTTGACACGCGGCCATGTCCGGGTGCAAGCCGTCCGAAAGGGTCAGCAGCCGCCGGCGAAGGTCTCCAGCGCGTTGAGGACACCGCGGGCGTCGAACCAGTACACGAGCGTGCTGAACGCCTCCTTGCCGGTGCGGCGGAGCACCGTGAGCGAGGTCGCCCCGAGCGCAAGCGGGCCGTTCCCGAAGGCGATCGGCGCGCCGGGGTGGCGATTGCGCACGCTGCCCATCCGGCTCGAGTCGACGACGAATCCGTCGCTCGAGCGGTCGCCGGCCCGGGAGGTCGCGACGTCGATCAGGCGGAGCCGGCCGCCGACCCCGCGCCAGGCGACGCGCACGCCGAGGTAGTAGTCGATCCGCGTGGCCGCCGCGACGCTCGGGACGCACCCGGCCCCGGCGTTCCGAGGGTAGCGCTCCGTGCGCACGAGCCCGGGCCGCTGGACGAA
The DNA here is from genome assembly GCA_963776375.1 of uncultured Actinomycetes bacterium. Lineage (GTDB taxonomy): Bacteria > Actinomycetota > Thermoleophilia > Gaiellales > Gaiellaceae > PALSA-612. Next base: position 400,310 of record CAVZMF010000001.1, read on the forward strand.
GCGCTGCCCGATGCGCCACGGCGGCATGCCCCGGCCGTTCGTCACGGTGGCAGCAGCGGCCGTGTCCGCGCCGGCCAGTAGCACAACCGCGGCCGCCAGCCACGCGGCCGCGAGCAGCGGGGGCCTAGTCCGAGTCCCCGTCGCCCGAGTCGCCGTCGGCCGTCTCGTCGGCGCCGTCGGCCGGCACCGTGACCTTCTCGCGCTGCTCCGGGCCGGCGACGACCGAGATGTCGACGTCCTCCGTGTCGTCCTTGCGGTCGACGAGGATCGTCGAGCCCGGCTCGAGCTCGGACATGAGCACGAAGTCGGCGAGCGGGTCCTCGATGTGCCGCTGGATCGCGCGGCGCAGCGGGCGGGCGCCCATGGCCGGGTCGTAGCCCTTCTCGACGAGCAGCTCCTTCGCGCTCTGCGTGAGCTCGATCGCGACCTCGTGCACCGCCATCTGCTCGCGCACGCGCTTCATCAGCAGGTCGACGATCTGGATGATCTCTTCCTTCGTCAGCTTCGTGGAAGACGATCACCTCGTCGATGCGGTTCAGGAGCTCCGGGCGGAAGACCTTCTTCAGCTCGCCCATGACCCGCTCTTTCATGTCGTCGTAGGACTGAGCCGCGACTCGTCGCCGACCGAGAAGCCGAGCGAGACTGGTTCTTCGAGATCGCGGCCGACGCCGATGTTCGACGTCATGATCACGATCGTGTTGCGGAAGTCGACCTTGCGCCCCTGGGCGTCGGTGAGCCGGCCGTCCTCGAGGATCTGCAGCAGGATGTTGAAGACGTCCGGGTGCGCCTTCTCGATCTCGTCGAGCAGCAGCACCGAGTAGGGCTTCCGCCGCACGGCCTCGGTGAGCTGGCCGCCCTCGTCGTAGCCGATGTAGCCGGGCGGCGAGCCGACGAGCCGGGACACGGAGTGCTTCTCCATGTACTCCGACATGTCGACCTGGATCATCGCGTCCTCGTCCGCGAACAGGAACTCGGCGAGGGTGCGCGCCAGCTCGGTCTTGCCGACGCCGGAGGGCCCGAGGAAGATGAACGAGCCGGTCGGGCGCTTCGGATCCTTGATGCCGGCCCGGGAGCGGCGGATCGACTTGGCGACCGAGACGATCGCCTCGTGCTGGCCGATGACGCGCTTGTGCAGCTCCTCCTCCATGTTGATCAGCCGCTGGGTCTCCGCCTCCGTGAGCTTGAAGACCGGGATGCCCGTCCACATCGAGACGACGTCGGCGATCTCCTCCTCGCCGATCTCCGGCTGCTCCTCCGCCTCGGTGTTCTGCCACTGCTCCTCGAGCTCGCGCTTCTTCTGCGTGAGCTTGCGCTCCTTGTCGCGGAGGCTCGCGGCCTTCTCGAACTCCTGCGCCTCGATCGCGTCTTCCTTCTCCTTGCGGACCTTCTCGATCTCCTCCTCGAGCTCGCGGTAGCGCGGCGGCGCGGTCATCGTGCGGATGCGCATGCGCGACGCGGCCTCGTCGATCAGGTCGATCGCCTTGTCGGGGAGGTGCCGGTCCTGGATGTAGCGGTCGGCGAGCGTGGCCGCGGCGTGCAGCGCCTCGTCGGTGATCTTCACGCGGTGGTGCGCCTCGTAGCGGTCGCGCAGGCCGCGCAGGATCTGGATCGTCTCGTCGACCGACGGCTCCTCGACGCGGATCTGCTGGAAGCGGCGCTCGAGGGCGGCGTCGCGCTCGAGGTACTTGCGGTACTCGTCGAGCGTCGTCGCGCCGATCGTCTGCAGCTCGCCGCGCGCCAGCGCCGGCTTCAGGATCGAGGCGGCGTCGATCGCGCCCTCGGCGGCGCCCGCGCCGACGAGATTGTGGAGCTCGTCGATGAACAGGATGATGTCGCCCCGCTGCTGGATCTCCTTCATGACCTTCTTCAGGCGCTCCTCGAACTCGCCGCGGTACTTCGAGCCGGCGACGAGGGCGGCCAGGTCGAGCGAGTAGATCTGCTTGCCCTTCAGCAGCTCCGGCACCTGGCCGGCGGCGATGCGCTGCGCGAGCCCCTCGACGACGGCGGTCTTGCCGACGCCGGGCTCGCCGATCAGCACCGGGTTGTTCTTCTGGCGGCGTGAGAGGATCTGCATGATCCGCTCGATCTCGGTCTGGCGACCGACAACCGGGTCGAGCTTGCCTTCGGCCGCCTGCCGCGTGAAGTTGCGGCCGAACTGGTCGAGCAGCTTCGAGCTCTTCGTCTTCTCGCCTGCGCCGCCGCCGCCTCCCTGCTGGCGCCGCCCGGGTCCGCTGAGCATGCGGATGATCTCGTTGCGGATCTTCTCGGCGTCGGCGTCGAAGTCGAGCAGGATGCGGGCCGCGACGCCCTCGTTCTCGCGGACGAGTCCGAGCAGGATGTGCTCGGTGCCGATGTAGTTGTGGCCGAGCGACAGCGCCTCGCGCAGCGCCAGCTCGAGAACCTTCTTGGCGCGCGGCGTGAACGGGATCTGCCCGGTGGTGACCTCGTCGCCCTGGCCGACGATGCGGGCGACCTGGGCGCGGACCTCCTCGACGGTGATGTCGAGCGACTCGAGCACCCGCGCGGCGAGGCCTTCTTCCTCGCGCAGCAGACCGAGCAGGATGTGCTCCGTGCCGATGTAGTTGTGCTTCAGCGCGCGCGCCTCGTCCTGGGCCAGGACGACGACCTGACGAGCCCGCTCTGTGAATCGTTCGAACAACCTGTGGGACCTTTCGACGGTGGGGGACGGTTGCTTGAGCCATCTTAGCCCAGGAATCGGGGGCGACCGCATCGGCCCGAACACCCCCTTAACAGGCTCGCAACGGCCCGTGGGAGGGTGAGATAGCCTCCGACCGTGAGCTCGCCGACCGGGGACAGGAGGGCTCTCGTCACCGGCGGGGCGGGCTTTATCGGCTCCCATCTCGCCGAACTGCTCCTGCAGGAAGGGTGGGAGGTGTGGGCGCTGGACGACCTCTCCACCGGCGTCAACCGCAACGTGGATTGCCTGCGCGACGACCCGAACTTTCACCTGGTCGTCGACTCGATCCTGTCCCGGTCGGTCGTCAGCGAACTCGTCCACCGCGTCGACGTCGTCTTTCACCTGGCGGCCGCGGTCGGCGTCCGGCTGATCGTCGAGCAGCCCGTGCACACGATGGTGACGAACGTTCAGGGCACGGAGACGGTGCTCGAGTACTGCAACAACTTCGGCAAGCGCGTGTTCATCGCGTCGAGCTCGGAGGTGTACGGCGACCACCGCGAGGAGCGGCCGCTGCGCGAGGAGGACCGGCGCGTCTACGGGCCGGTGACGGAGCGACGCTGGCTCTACGCCGACTCGAAGGCGATGGACGAGTTCCTCGCGCTCGCCTTCCACTCCGAGCGCGAGCTCGACTGCGTCATCGGCCGCTTCTTCAACACCGTCGGGCCGCGGCAGCAGGGCCAGTACGGCATGGTCATCCCTCGCTTCGTCGAGAAGGCGCTCTCGGGCCAGCCGCTCGAGGTGCACGGCGACGGAACGCAGACACGCTCGTTCTGCCACGTCCAGGACACGATCCGCGCCGTAGCCGGGCTCATGGACGCGAGGGAGATCTCGGGCGAGATCTTCAACATCGGCTCGGCCGAGCGCGTGAGCATCCTCGAGCTCGCCGAGCGCGTGGTCGCGGCGACAGGCTCGTCGTCCGGGATGGAGTTCGTTCCCCACGAGCGGGTCTACGGCCTCGGAATCGAGGACGTGCTCCACCGCGAGCCGTCGATCGAGAAGATCACCGCGGCGATCGGCTGGAAGCCGACGCTCGACCTCGACCGCATCCTCTCGGACGTGATCGGGGGCCTGCGGGCGGCTCCCTAGGTGGTGATGCCGAACGCGGTGCGGAGGCGCATCGCCAACGGTGAGCGCACGAGCGAATGCGCCTTGAGGGCGACCTTCCGGGCGCCGTCGCCGTTCCAGACGCCGACGCGGAAGAGGTCGAACGGGTCGCGGCCGCGCGCGTCGCCGGGGAGCCCGAAGGCAGCCTCGTAGCCCGCGGCGCGCGCTGCGGCGCGGACGCGGTCGTCGCAGTCGCCGAACGGGTAGGCGAGGTAGCGGCAGGGCCGCCCGAGCTCCTCCTCGAGCCGCCGCTTCGATGCGGTCAGCTCCACGGCGAGCTCCGCGTCGGCCAGCGCCGTGAGGCGCGGGTGCGAGACCGTGTGCGACTGGACGGCGATGCCGTGCTCTTCGAGCCCGCGAAGCTCGTCCCAGCTCATCGTGCGCAGCTCCTCTGCATGCATTTCCAGCTCCGGGACGCCGAGCGGACGGGGGTCGTCGGCATAGCCGGTGCAGGCGAAGACGGTCGCGGGCACGCCGAGACGCTCGAGCACCGGCACGGCGTTCCGGACGCTCGCGAAGGCGTCGTCGAAGGTGACGTGGAGAAGCTTGCCGTCACCATCGACCGCCTGTGCCATGCCCACGGCGCGGTAGCCGCCGCTCAGCAGCCGGCGCAGCTGGCGCTCGAGCGCGTCGGGCGCGACGGACAGCCGGTGCGGCCAGGTGTCGGAGACGGCGTGGTAGCAGAGGACGAGCGGCCGCACGCGGGGCCTCAATCGCGCTCGCGCAGCAGCGGGAAGAGGATCACGTCGCGGATCGTGTCGCGGCGGCTGAGCACCATCGCCAGTCGGTCGATGCCGATGCCGCAGCCGCCGTTCGGCGGCATCCCGTACGACATCGCCTCGACGTAGTCGGGGTCGCCGGGCTCGGCAACCACGTCGCCGGCCTCGCGTTCGTCGGCCTGCACGGCGAAGCGCTGTTCCTGCTCCTCGCTGTCGTTCAGCTCGCTGAACGCGTTCGCCAGCTCCATGCCGCTGACGACGACCTCGAAGCGCTCGACGATCGTCTCGTCGTCGTCGGTCGTGCGCGCGAACGGCGACAGCTCGATCGGCCAGTCGTAGACGATCGTCGGCTGGATCAGCTCCGGCTCGACGAAGTGCGAGTACGCGTGGTCGACGAGCTGTGCCCAGGTCTGGTCGCGGCCGATGTCGACGCCCGCCTCGACCAGCCTCGCCCTGAGCTCGCCGACGTCGCGCGTCCAGACGCCCTGCGCTTCGAGCGCGTCGGGGAAGCGGACGCGCGCCCACGGCCCGGCGAGGTCGATCTCGTGGCCGCGGAAGGGCGTCTTCGTCCCGCCGATGGTCGCGTGCGCCGCGGCCTCGACGAGCGCCTCGCAGCGCTCCATCGTGTCGCGGTAGTCGGCGTAGGCCTCGTACCACTCGAGCTGCGTGAACTCGGGCGAGTGCTTGTACGAGTAGCTCTCGTTGCGGAAGTCCTTCGCGAGCTCGTAGACCTTCTCGAGCCCGCCGACGATCAAGCGCTTGAGATAGAGCTCGTCGGCGATGCGGAGGTACAGATCCTGGTCGAGAAGGTTCGAGCGCGTCGTGAACGGCTCGGCGAACCCGCCGCCGTAGCGCGGCTGAAGGATCGGCGTCTCGACCTCGACGAAGCCCTCGCCGTCGAGGTAGGCGCGGAGCGCCGTGACCATGCGGGCGCGCAGCATCGTCTCCGTGCGCGACTCCTCGTTCATCATCAGGTCGAGGTAACGCTGGCGGTAGCGGGTCTCGGTATCGGTGACTCCGTGGAACGTGTCCGGCAGGGGCCGGCGGATCTTCGCCAGCAGCGTCAGCTCGTCGACGGTGAGGGACGGCTCGCCGCGCCGCGTCTTCGACGGCGCACCCTCGGCGCCGACGACGTCGCCGAGGTCGACGGCCACCGGCCCGGTGCGGTCGGCGGGACAGAGGAGCTGCATGCGCCCGGAGCGGTCGACGAGATCGAGAAAGACGATCTTCCCCATGTCCCGCCGGCCCATGACCCGGCCGGCCACCCGCCGCTTGGTGCCGGCTTCGGCGCCCGGCTCGAGCGGCTCGGCCTCCGCGCGGACGGCGGCGATCTCGTCCCGGTCGGGAAAGCGCTTGGGCAGCCCGGTCACGCCGCGAGTCTAGGCAGACGCGGAGCCCGCCTCGGGCTCGTCCTCGGACCCGGCCTGCTTCCGCCGCTCCTCGATCTCGAGCTCGAGGAGCTTGCGGGCCAGGTCGTAGTTCCCGTCCTCGAGCGCCTCGTCGCGCGCCATCGCCAGTGCCGCGAAGCGGCGGCGAGGCCTCCGCGGCCTGCGCCAAGGCGCATGGCGAGGCTGCCGTGACATCTCCGGCACGGCCCGGACGACGGCGTCCCTGATCGTCTCGTCATCGGCGCCGAGGTCGAGCAGAATGCGGGCCGCGACACCGTCGTTCTCGCGGGCGATCCCGAGCAGGATGTGCTCCGTGCCGATGTGGTCGTGCCCGAGAGACAGTCCCTCGCGCAGCCCCAGCTCGAGCACCTTCTTGGCGCGCGGCGTGAAAGGGATCTGGCCGGCGGGCACGGCCTCGCCCTCGCCCTCGCCGACGATGGCGACCACCCGGCCCCGGACGGGCTCCGCGGAGATGCCGAGCGACTCGAGCACCCGGCGGGCGACGCCGTCCTCCTCGCGAAGAAGTCCGAGCAGGAGATGCTCCGTGCCGATGTAGTTGTGCCTCAGGAGCCGCGCTTCGTCCTGCGCGAGGACGATGGCCTGGCGCGCCCGCTCGGTGAAGCGCTCGAACACGGAGTCCGAGCTTAGCTCACGCTATGCGGCCTTGATCTCGAGGATCTTGAACTTGAGCGACCCGCGCGGGGCGGCGACCTCGACGGTCTCGCCCTTCTTGCGCCCGATGATCGCCTTCCCGACCGGCGACTCGTTCGAGAGCTTGTTCTCGGACGGGTTCGCCTCGGCGGAGCCGACGATCTTGTACTCGACCGTCATCTTCGCGTCCACGTCCCGCAGCTTGACGGTCGAGCCGATCGAGACGACGTCCTTGGCGACGTCCTTCCGCGAGATCACGCGCGCCGCCCGCAGCCGCTCCTCGAGCGTGGCGATGCGGTGCTCGAGCATGGCCTGCTCGTTCTTCGCGTCGTCGTACTCGGAGTTCTCCGCGATGTCGCCGAACTCGCGTGCGTGCCGGATGCGCTCGGCCACCTCGCGGCGCTTGTCGTTCGACAGGTACTCGATCTCCTGCCTGAGCTTCTCGTAGCCCTCTTTGGTGAGGATGACTTCCTTCACAGTGGTCTCCTGCCGCATTGACAAAAAAATGCGCGGCGTCGCAGCCGTCGCGGGCGCGGATTCTAGCGGACACGCCGTACCCTGCGCAACGTCGCGGACGATAAGATTTTCGTGAGTTATGCAGGCAAAACTCCTGGAAAGCTGGCAAATCGGGCAGGTCGAGATCCCGTCGCGGCTCGTGCTCGCGCCGATGGCGGGCGTCAGCGTGCAGGCCTTTCGCCGCCAGGGGCGCCGGTTCGGCGCCGGGCTCGTCTGCTCGGAGATGGTCAGCTGCGCCGGATTGCACCACCAGAACGAGCGCACGCTCGGCTATCTGCGCATCGCGAGCGACGAGCGGCCGCTGGCCGTGCAGATCTTCGGCTCCGAGCCGGCGCTGATGGCAGAGGCCGCCGGGATGGTCGAGCGGGCCGGCGCCGACATCGTGGACATCAACTTCGGCTGCCCCGTCCGCAAGGTGACGAAGACCGGCGCCGGAGCGACGCTGCTCGACGACCCCGACCGTGCCTGCCGGATCGTCGGCGCGGTCGCCTCTGCCGTGGACGTGCCCGTGACCGTGAAGATGCGCCGCGGGCTCGAGGACGGGTCGCGGACGTGTCTCGACGTCGGGCCGCGCCTCGTCGAGGCGGGCGCGCAGAGCCTGACGCTGCACCCGCGCTCGGCACGGCAGATGTACACCGGCAGCGCTGACCATTCGCTCACGGCCGAGCTGGTCGAGCGCGTGGACGTGCCGGTCGTGGCCTCCGGCGACATCGTCTCGCGGGCCAGGGCCGAGGCGGTGCTGGCCGCCACCGGCGCGTCGGCGGTGATGGTCGGCCGCGCCGCCCAGGGGAATCCGTGGGCGATCTCCGAGATCCTGGGCCTGAACGGCCACGAGCCGTCGCGGGACGAGGTGGCTGCCGAGTTGATCCTGTTCGTCCGCGAGACGGTGCGCGAGCTCGGCGAGCGCCGCTCCTCCGGCTTCCTGAAGAAGTTCTACGGCTGGTACCTCGGCCGCGGGCGCTTCCCGCGGCCGTTCAAGCAGGAGCTGGTGCAGCTCCAGTCGACGGACGAGGTCGTCACGCGGCTGCTGGTCGCAGCGCCCGGCGCCGCCGAGATCCTCGAACGCCTCGAGGCCGAGGCGCCGACCGGCGACGAGGTCACGCTCGAGCTTCCGATCTCGATCTACGGCGGTGGATAAAGCGCCCGCAAGTCCGGCGCCGGGCTTCGCCCGGCACCATGGTGACTCGCAGGCGCGGACCCCTCGGAAGCGGGCCGTTACGGCCGAAGCCGGCGAAGCCGGCATCGGCGGCGAGCCGAATTATCTCGGGCGGTCGAGCAGCCGCCCGAGCATCTGCTCGAGGTGCCGCGGCCGCGTCTTCGCCCGCCGCATCCCGTGTGCGCCAGGCGACGAAGCCGTCCGGGCGGACGAGCGACGCACCCTCGTCGCCGACGCCGTAGAGCTCGCCGAAGCCGGCTGCGCCGATCGTGTGCGCGTCCAGGCCGGCCTGCTCGGCGGCGGCGCGCCAGCCCACGCCCTGCGGCCCCGCGAGCAGCACGAAGCGCCGGCCGAAGAGGTCGAGGGTCGAGCGTCCGTCATCGAGGGCGAGGTGCGGCGCGCGCGTGCCGGGGCTTGCGCTCGGCTCCTTCGGATCCTCGGAGACCGCCCAGTCGCCGGGCTCGGAGACGACGGCCGACGAGCGATACCGATAGCCGAGCTCGACGACGTGCTCGGGGACGTACGGCATCAGGTTCTCCTTATTGTCAAGCTCGGGGTCGAGCCGGACGACGTAGCGCGTGTACGCCTGCTCGACGGTGAACTCGCCGACCGGTCGACGCTCGGCGTCGTAGGTGTCGAGCAGCCCGTCCCCGGCGGCGCCGTCGAGCACGAAGGCGAGCTTCCAGGCGAGATTGTGCGCGTCCTGGATGCCGGTGTTGCCGCCGAAGCCCCCCGTCGGGGGCATCGCGTGGACGGCGTCGCCGGCCAGGAAGACCGGGCCCTCGCGAAACCGCTCGGCCCACTCGGCGGACGCGTTCCAGCGCTGCACGTTCTCGATCTCGACCGGTAGGTCAGGCGCACCGAGGGCCTCGCGGACGTACTCGACGCACTGCCCGTCGTCTGCGGCTGCCCACAGGTCGCGGTTGCGCGTCCCGTTCGCGTCCAGCGTCGCGTTGACGACCAGAAACCCCGCGTCACCGGCGCGCGAGAAGCGGAAGAAGCCTTGCTGGTTCGGGTGGAAGACGTAGACGACGCTGAGGCTGCGGTCGCCGACCAGCTCGTTCACGTCGGCGCGGAAGTAGATCGTGATGCTGTTCGAGAAGCTGCCGCGCCCGCGCAGCGGGATTCCGAGGCGTTCGCGCACGGGGCTGCGCGCGCCGTCGGCCGCGACGAGGTAGCGGGCGCGAACCGTCTCCTCGGCGCCGTCGGCCCGCCTCCTGATCGTGGCCGCGACCCCGTCGCCGTCCGTCTCGAAGGAGACGAGCTCGGTGCCCCACTCGAGCCGGGCGCCCAGCTCCTCCGCCCGGCGCTGCAGCAGCGGCTCGAGCCCGATCTGCGTGACGAAGAGCCGCGGCGACGGGCTCAGCTCCTCGACGCCCTCGTTGATGTGGCGGAAGTAGTACTCGAGCTCCTTGCCGCCGAGGCTCTCGACGGAGACGATCGCCCCGTTCTGGACGAACTCCAGTTCCGAGGCGGTGACGACCTCGTCCTCGAGGCCGACGCTGCGGAGGAGCTCGATCGTGCGCTGGCTGAAGTGGGCGGCCCGGGGATGGATAGCGGTGCCGTCGTGTCGCTCGACGACGAGCGACTCGACGCCGTGCGACCCGAGGAACAGCGCCGTCGACAGCCCGACGAGGCTGCCTCCGGCGATCAGAACGGGAACTTCGCGCTCAGACATCCGTTCGCGGGGGATCCTATGTGTTGCTTTCGGTTTAACGAACGGAAAGCCGCATCAACGGACCGCAAGCCAACGGTAAACCGGGCCTCGATTTGGGAAATAGGTTGTAAGGCGCCCCATCGCCGTCGCCTTGCAGGCCGTCGTACCTGTAGCTGATGGGAATGCTCGCCTCGATCCGATCGACGTCCCGACTCCGGTCGAACGGGCCCGATGCGCTCGCCCCACGGCGCCAGCTGAACCGTTCGGCCGGTATGGGCGCGGGGCCCTCCGCGCCCATACCGCCTCCCCTGGCCGGGGCCGAGACCCCGCCGGCCAGAGGCGCGAACTCGTCCGAAAGGAGATCGATGCGCAAGAAAGCCCTGGTTTCGGGAGTCTTTGCCGGCCTCGGGGTGGTGATGCTCGCCGCCGCGGTCTTTGCGTCGACGGCGTCGGCGTCCTCGCGGTCGGTTGCCAAGCCGACCTCGAAGCACGCGTTGAAGGGCGGGACGCTCCGCGTCAACGCCTCCAACAACGACTTCGAGTTCACGGACCCCGGCCTCGCCTACGACACGCTGTCGTGGTCGATGCTGTACTCGACGCAGATGCTGCTCGTGAACTTCCCGGAGAAAAACGGCCAGGCCGGCAGCGTCCTCTACCCGGAGGCCGCCACGTCGTTCCCGACGGTCGCCCGGAACGGGAAGACGTACACGTTCCACATCCGGCCGGGCCTGAAGTTCTCCGACGGCTCGCCGGTGACGGCCGCGTCGTACCAGCGGGCATGGGAGCGCAACCTGAGCCCGAAGATGGGCTCTCCGGTCGGCGTCAACGACCAGTTCCAGAACGTCGTCGTCGGCGCCAAGGCGTTCAACGACGGGAAGGCCAAGAAGATCAGCGGCATCACGGCCAGGGGCCTGACGCTGACCTTCCGCCTGACCAAGCCGAACCCGACCTTCACCTCGTACCTGGGCATGCAGTGGTTCGGCGCCGTCAAGCCGAACATGCCGTACACGAGCTCGGGCGTGAATGTCTACCCGTCCGCGGGGCCGTACTACATCCAGAGCCGAGACGTCGGCAAGTCCCTCGTCGAGGCGCGGAACCCGTACTACAGGGGCAAGCGCCCGGCGAACCCGGACAAGATCGCCTGGAACATGAACACCGACCAGGACCAGAGCCTGCTGCAGGTCAAGTCCGGCCAGGTCGACGTCGACTCCGCGGGCCCGCCGCCCACGTCGAACGCGTCCCTGTCCGCGCAGTACGGCGTGAACAAGTCGCGGTTCTTCGTCGGCGGCACCTCGTGCGCCCTCTACTGGTCGCTGAACACCTCGAAGGCGCCGTTCAACTCGCTCAAGGCCCGCCGGGCGGTGAACTGGGCGATCGACAGGCCCGCGCTGGTGCGGCTGTTCGGGAAGCTCGGCGCGAAGCGCTCCGACCAGATCCTGGTCCCGGGCGTGCCGGGCTACAAGCCGTACAACCTGTACGCATTCCGCGGGGCCAACCCGGCCAAGGCGAAGGCGGTCGACCCCAGCCTGTCGGGAAAGACGGCCACGGTCTTCCACTCGACCAGCAACGTGGCCGTGAACTCGGCGCAGATCGCAGCCTTCAACCTGTCCAAGATCGGCATGAAGACGAAGGACAAGCCCGTTCCGGGCGGGGTGTACTACAAGGAGCTCGGCACCAAGGGCGTCGACTACGACATGGCCCGCGCCGGCTGGTGCGCGGACTACTTCGACCCGTTCGACTACATCAATGTCAACCTGGACGGCCGCTCGATCCAGGACGCCAACAACGTCAACTTCGCCTACCTGAACAGGCCCGCGCTGAACAGGGCCATGGATGCGGCGGCGAACCTGACGGGTGCGGCACGGGCGAAGGCCTACCAGAAGCTCGACTACCAGATCATGAAGAACTACGCGCCGTGGGTTCCGTACGCGATCGTCAACGGCGTCTTCTTCACGTCGGCCAGGACGCACAACTACGTGTACTCGTCGTACTTCGGCGAGCCGTACTTCAACGCGCTCTCGGTCGGCTAGTCCATCTCTCCCCCGGGGCCAGGGGCACGACGTCCCTGGCCCCGCCACCTCGGGCCGCGCGCGGTCGGCGCGCCGTCCGGACGCAGCAGGCGCATCGACGCTCCGGGCTCGGGGCTGGGAGAGCGACGCGGGCGCCGGGTTGCCCCGGCGCCCGCGTCGTATAGCTAGGTCTTCCTTCCGGCTACGGCAGCGTCATCGACCAGGTGCCGATCTCCTTCCAGGGGTTGCCGCCTGCGAAGGCGACGCCGCTCGAGTCCTTGCACTTCAAGGCGTCCGAGCCCGGAGCGGTCGAGTCGAGTGACCGCGTCGTGACGCCGGAGCTCTCGGAGCTCGAGCACGGACCGCCGTCCGAGTGCAGGTACTCGTCGGCACTCGGATTCGGGTCGAGGGTCACGTCGAAGCGCGACGCGCCCTTGCGCGAGTCGTAGTACAACCGCAGGCCGTCGGCACTCGCGTGTCCGGCGCACTGCGTGTCGTCCGGCTTCGTGCCGATTCGGGCCGACATCCGCAGCGACAGGACGTCGCCCGAGCCTGCCGGAACCGACGAGAACGGAGCCCAGTCGACGACGGCCTCCGCGGCCTGTCCCGGAGCTCGTCTGAGACCGGTCACGCACCGGGTGATCCCGGAGGCAACCGGAGTGCCGTTCTTCAGCAGCTCGGCTCTCACGTCGAACTGCGCGCCCTCGTCGGCCGGCTTCTTTACACCGAGCCAGACGTGGACGGGGCTGAGCCCGCAGAGCGACGGCACGTCGAACGCCTCCGTACCGTCGGACGTGCTGTTCGAGCTGCCCTGGTTGGCGCTGAATCCGAGGCCCCGCTTGGCGAAGGCCCTCCAGATCGCGCACTGGTTCTGGCCGCCGGTGTCGTTCTGGTCGGCCAGCAGGATCCCGTTCCGGGCGTCGACGAAGCCCGGGCTGCACGGCTGGAGCTTCATGCCGTCGATCACGAGCTGCAGCGCCAGGTTGTTCCCGCCCGTCGAGGCGGCTCCGTAGATGTTCGGGTTGAAGCCGTGGGCGTCGACCAGGTTCCAGTAGACCTCCCACAGCATCGAGGCCCAGACGTAGCCCGTGAAGTGGACCTCGCCGTTCGTCTTGATGCCGTCGTAGGTCGCCGGGTTGACGCTCATGTCGGTCGTGTACGGCGTCGGCCGGATGCCCGCACCGAAGTTGACGTACGACCCGATCGGGCGCTGGGTCGTGCCCGTCTGCCCCGCCTTCGCGGTGAGGACGAGAGCCACGAAGTCGCTCCAGCCCTCGCCGCCTTCCTCCGCGTTGTCCAGGCAGTCCACGTTGGACGGTCCTCCGGTGAGGCGGTTGGAGATCCCGTGCGTGTACTCGTGCGCGATGACGCCGTTGTCGAGGTCGCTGTCGCGGTCGATGCCGACCTTCTTGATCGTCACGTTCACGGGCATGTTGTTCTTGAACGTGAGACCGTCGGCCGTCGTGACGCTCACCGCGGGGATCGTCGGCTGGTTCGGCGTCCCGTCCTGTGCCATCCCGACCAGGCCCGGCTGGTTGTTGACCACGATGGCGGCAATCGCGCCGGCGTTCTGCGCGTTCCGGATCTTCGTCGAGAACGAGCACGTCCCACGATCGATCAGCGCGATGTTGCCGGGAGTGAACCCGGCGAAGTCCGCCGCGTTACATCCCAGGGTGCCTGCGTCCGACGGCCGCTGGAGGGTGCCGGTGATGCCGGTCGTCGTCACGTCGCCGAAGGCCCCGACCGCGGCGGTGTAGTCCCCGACGATCGCGGCGGGCGAGTTGACGTGCACGACCGACTGCGACCGCCAGACGTACATCTGCATCCGCGGACGCTGGCCGTCGGGCGGCGTTTCGAAGTTGGCGTTGTTCAGGCCGCTGCCGTCCTGGGCGTCCGCGTTCACGGAGTCGCCGCCGGCGCCGCCGCGGCCGTAGTCGTTCTCCTGGAAGTTGCCCGCCGCCTCGGTGAAGCCGTAGTGGTAGGCGACGTCGTGGAGGTAGTTGTTCCAGAAGAACAGGTTGGTCACCGCCGCCGGCCGGTACAGGGACGGGTCCTGCGTCGTGAGGTCGAGTGGGAAGTCGAAGAGGAGCCCCGCCCCGCCGTCAGGCTCGCTGGCCGGATCCGGAACGTTGTTCGCGTCGAGGTCGAGCGCCGCATGGACGTTGTTGCCGATCGTCCTCGTCGACTCGGCCCCCGCGACGCCGTTCGTGTCGTGCCAGCCGAACGGCGAGGCGAGCGCGTCGTCGGGATTCGTCTCGAGCGTGCGAGGCCCGTCGTCCGGGCTCTCCTTCGGCGGCGCGAAGACCCGGTACGAGCCCGCGTCGCTGACGTAGTCGACCTTCGTCAGCAGGTCGCCGGTCGACGCGTCGACGTTCGTGTGCCAGTGGTGCAGCGCGTTCATCTGGTAGATCGTCGTGCTCCAGGCCAGGCGCACGCCCGTGCCAGTGGGCACGTAGACGAGCTTGACCGGGATCGGCTGGAGCGAGATCCCGGCGCCGTTGAAGACGATTGCCCGCGACGGGCCGGCGATCGCCTTCACGACCGTGAGATCCTGCTTGAGGTCGAGGCCGAGCGCCTTCGCGGCCGCCTCGACAGCCTGTTTCGCGTTCAGCCGCGGCGACAAGTTGCGCGCAGCTCCCGCGACGTTGGGGACGAACTGGTTGCCGAGGTTGACGATCGCCCCGTTGCTGGCGACGTTGACGTTGATGTTGCCGTTGTACACCTCGATGCCCGCCTGCGTCTGACGCAGGTAGATGTGCGTCGTCTGCGTGGCCCTGTCGGTGTACTGGTCGGTGACGACCATGTTGGAGATGTCTGCGGCCGTGAGGCCGAGGCTCTCCCTGTTCGCCTTGATGTACCCGAGAGCGATGTCGATCGGGTTGCCCGCGTTCGGCCCGGTCAGGAAGCTCACCGGTGGGGCCGTGGCCTTCGCGGTCTTGCCGAGGACATCGGTCGAGACGCTCAGAAGCGCGACGAGCGCGAGCGTCCCGATCAGGGAAATACGCCAACGCATAACCTGCCTCCCCTCGATTTTGACTTACGGCGCGGGGGACGCTACAACGACTCGGCGGCTCTGTAAAGCAGGCCGTTGCGCTAGCGGTTGAGCTCCCAGACGATGCGTAGGCCGTCGAGAGTGAGCAGCTGGTCGATGCGTCCGATCGTCTGCGAGTGCGGGGCGATCAGGCCGGCCAGGCCGCCGGTCGCGACCACCTGAGCCTCCACGCCGAGCTCCTCGCGGATCGCGGCGACGATGCCGTCCACCTGGCCCGCGAAGCCGTAGACGACCCCGGACTGGAGCGCCGTCGCCGTCGTCTTGCCGATCGCGGCCGGCGGCTCGACGAAGTCCACCTTGACCAGACGCGCGGCCCGCTCGAACAGCGCCTCCATCGACACCTCGATCCCCGGTGCGAGCACGCCGCCGACGTACTCGCCTTCGGCGGAGACGACGTCGAAGTTCGTCGAGGTCCCGAAGTCGACGACGATGCACGGCGCGCCGTAGCGCTCCTTCGCCGCGACGGAGTTCACGAGCCGGTCGGGCCCGATCTCGCGCGGGGCGTCGTGCTTGATCGGGATGCCGGTGCGCACGCCCGGGCCGACGACGAGGATCGGAGCCTTCGCCCAGCGCTCGGCGAACCCCTCGTACTCGCGCACGAGCGCGGGCACGGTCGAGGAAAGGCAGACGCCGTCGACCGAGCTGAGGTCGATGAAGCGCCCGATCAGCGCGCCCAGCTCGTCACTCGTCCGCTGTGCCTCGGTGGCGACCCGCCAGTGCCCGAGCAGCTCGGCGTCGCGGTAGAGCCCGAAGACGGTCTGCGTGTTGCCCGCGTCTACTGCGAGGAGCAACCGAGGTTGCTACGCGTCGTCGTCGGCGGAAGTCGACTCGCCGATGCGCTCGGCGAGCGCCTCGGGCGTCAGGTGCGGCTCGTCGCCCTCGCCGCGCAGCTCCTCGACGGTGACGTCTGCCGAGGTGAACACCTCCGTCCGCGGCAGCATCCGCGACGGCCTGTTCTTGTCCCAGACCCAGACGTCCTCCATCGCCACGCGGAAGAACGGGTAGTGCTCGCGCGGCATGAACTCGAGGTCGTACCTGTTGCAGAGGTAGGTCGCGTCCTGGGTCAGGACGCAGTACCGGAAGAGCCCGAAGACGGCGGCGTATTCCTTCTTGATCCGGAGCTCGAGCTCCGCCTCGTACTCGTCCAGCTCGTCGAGGTGCGACATCGACCCTATTCTACCCGCGCCAGAAGTGCCTGCACAGAGCCTCTTTCGGGCACTGTGAGGTCGGGGTCGAGCTCGGCGAGCGGCTCCAGGGCGAAGCGGCGCTCGTGGAGACGCGGGTGCGGCACGGTCAGGCCCGGTTCGTCGACGACCTCGTCCGCGTAGAGGAGCAGGTCGAGATCGATCGTCCGCGGCCCGAAGCGGGGGCCGTCGCGCATCCGGCCAAGCTCGCGCTCGATCGAGAGCAGCAGGTCGAGCAGTGCCCGCGGCTCGAGCTCCGTGTCGATCGCGACGGCAGCGTTCAGGAACGGCGGTTGGTCGACGATCCCGACCGGGTCGGTCTCCCGGATCGTCGACACGGCCACGACCTCGACCTCCGCGTTGAAGGCGAGCATGTGCACCGCGCCCCAGAGCAGACGCTCCCTGTCGCCCATGTTCGAGCCGAGTCCCACGTACGCGCGGGGCATCAGCTGCGTTTGCGCGCGACGGTGACCGCGGAGGCCGCGACCGGCGGGTCGAGCCGCACCTGCGGCTTGCTGACCCGCACCCGTGCCGCCTTTGCGGGGAACCGGGCGAGCAGTGCCTCGGCCAGGGTCGCCGCCAGCGCCTCGAGCAGCTGGAACTGCCGGCCGTCCGAGACCTCGCGGACGAGCGCGGCCACCTCCCGGTAGTCGATCGTGTCCTCGATGCGGTCGCTCGCGCCCGTCCCGTCGGGTACCTCGAGCCACACGTCGAACACGAACGGCTGGCCGTCGCGCCGCTCGGCCTCGTTCACGCCGTGGTAGCCGTGCAGCTCCAGTCCGACGAGCTCGATCGTGGTCACGCGCGCCCCTCGCCGAGGAGGAACCCGCGAATCTCGAATCCTGTTCGCATCACGCGGTCACCGCCTTGGCCACCGCGAGCGCCTTCACCGTCTCCCCTACGTCGTGCACGCGCAGGATCGTCGCGCCGCGCTCGTATGCGGCGACCGCCGCGGCGAGGCTGGCGGCGAGCGGGCCGGTGGTCGCGTCCGCGTCGCCGAGGACGCGGCCCAGCGAGCTCTTGCGTGAGAACCCGATCACGACGGGCCGCCCGAGCGCGAGCAGGACGTCGAGGCGGCGGACGAGCTCGAAGTTCTGCTCCACGGTCTTGCCGAAGCCGATGCCGGGGTCGAGACAGATCAGCGCCTCCGGCACTCCCGCCCGCACGGCGAACCGGAGCCGCTCCTCGAGGAAGGCGGCGACCTCGGCGGCCACGTCCTCGTAACGCGGATCGGCCTGCATCGTCCGCGGCGTGCCGAGCATGTGCATCAGGCAGAGATAGGCGCCCGCCTCGCCGACCACGTCGACGAGCTCGGCGTCCCCGCGGAGCGCCGTGACGTCGTTGACCATCTCGGCGCCGAGGGCGAGCGCCCGCCGGGCCACGGCCGCCTTGGACGTGTCGATCGAGACCGGCAGCTCGCCGCCGACGGCGTCCAGCACCGGCTCGACGCGCCGGAGCTCCTCGTCGGCGGTCACGCCCTCGGAGCCGGGCCGCGTCGATTCCCCGCCGACGTCCACGATCGCCGCGCCGTCGGCGATCTGGCGCCGGGCCGCTGTGATCGCGTCCTCCGGGCGAAGGTGTGCCCCGCCGTCCGAGAACGAATCGGGCGTGACGTTGACGACGCCCATCACGGAGGGCGCCGGGAAGCGCTCGTCGAGCGGCGG
This sequence comes from uncultured Actinomycetes bacterium, assembly GCA_963776375.1. Classification (GTDB taxonomy): domain Bacteria; phylum Actinomycetota; class Thermoleophilia; order Gaiellales; family Gaiellaceae; genus PALSA-612. The sequence continues at coordinate 418,108 of CAVZMF010000001.1, forward strand.
TCTCACGCCGCCAGCGTAATCGCGGGCGTTACGCGGGTGGTGGCGCGACCGCGGGAGACGCCTCGCGGGCCGTCGCAGCCGCTCCTGTCGCCTGTCTCCAGATCGACGCGACTCCGATCAGGAGAACGGTGCCACCCGCGGCCCCGAGCCATGCCCCCGCGCCGAGATCGCCGAAGTTGTTGAATGCAGTCTGGATGACCTCGGCGCCGTAGAGGCCGAAGGTGACGGCGCCGAGGATCAGGACGCCGTCGACTGCGAAGCGCGTGGGCGCCACGAGGGTCGAGGCGCCGAGCGCTGCGCCTCCGAGCACGAGCACGAGCATGAGCGACGGGAGCGCGCGACCCTCGTCGACGATGTTCCAGTACGTGACGTCGATGCTGCTCTCGGCCGTGAGCCAGATCGCGACGAGGCACATGACGCGGCCCGCAATCGCGGTGGTTGCCACCTCGATCCGCATTCGCGCGAGCGGGCCGGAGCGCGAGCTCAGCGAAAGCCACAGCCCGAGCGGAATCAACGCGGTGCAGACGCCGAGCCATGCGCCGCTGTCGAGGACGTCGAAGTGGTTGAACCCGAAGGCGGCCGGGATGAGCAGGAAGAAGCCGCAGGCGGCAGATCCGGCGACCGCCGCCACGGGCTCGAGATTCTCGCGACCTGCGAGGCTCGCCGCCAGCGCCAGCGCCGTCGCGATCAGCGTCACGAGCAGGAACGCGAGGATGGTGCCGTCGTCGCTGTACTCGACGCCGCTGTCACCGAGGGACACGATGTCGACGAACATGGCCACGAACCCGAGGACCACACCCAACGCGGCCATGCTCCTCCCCACGAGAACGCGACTCATCGTGCGGAACACTACAAACGTGCCGGCCCTCGCGCAACGGCCCAGCCCAACCGCGAGTAGATAGGTTCTGGCCGTGAGGATCGCCGTCCTCGGCACCGGGTTGATGGGCGCGCCGATCGCGCGGCGGCTCGCCGAGGCCGGGCACGACGTGCAGGCGTGGAACCGGACAGCGGCCAAGGCCGAAGGCCTCGGAGCCACGGTGGCGGCGACGCCCACGGCGGCAATCGACGGCGCCGAGTTCGTCGTGACGATGCTCGCGGACGGGCCCACCGTCGCCGGGGTCGTCGAGGGAGCGCTCTCCTCTGCTGCCGAGGGCGCTGTGTGGACCCAGACCAGCACGGTCGGGATCGACTGGACGAAGAGGCTCGCGGCGCTCGCCGACGAGCACGGCTTGATCTACGTCGACGCGCCGGTGCTGGGCACGAAAGGGCCGGCGGAGCAGGGGCAGCTCGTCGTGGTGCTCTCGGGTCCGGAAGCGGCACGGGGGGTCTGCGAGCAGGTGCTGCCCGCGATCTCGCGGAAGCAGGTCTGGCTCGGCGAGGAGGTCGGCGCGGCGAGCGCGCTCAAGCTCGTCCTCAACCACTGGATCATGAACGCCGTCGAGAACGTGGCCGAGACGATCGCGTTCGCGCAGGCACTCGGCCTCGACCCGGAGCGGTTCCTCGAGTCGATCGAGGGCGGGAACATGGACATGCCCTACGCGCACATGAAGACGGGCGCGATCCTGAGCGGCAGCCTGGAGCCGTCCTTCACGCTCCGCCTGGCGCGGAAGGACACCGAGCTGATCGTCGCCGCCGCCGGCGAGGCGGGTATCGACCTGGGCCTCGCGCCGGTGACGCTCGAGCGGATGCAGCGCGCGATCGAGCTCGACCACGGCGACGAGGACATGGCCGCGGTCTACTACGCGACGCGGCGCGAGTGACGGGCAGGTGCCAGGCACGTGCCTGGCACCACAACTTTCCGTTCCCGACGATGCAGTGGTCAGCGGCCGCGAGCGGCCGCGTTCACGCTGGTGCTAGCCGCGAGCCGAGCCGACCGAAATGGGTCGCGAGGCTTTCGCGGCTATGACTGACTCGGCTCAGGCGGCGGCTGCATCGTGGCGCCCGGGAGCGGGAACGGCTTCGGTTGCGGCAGCTGGCGCTTTTTGCGCTCGGCCGGCTTGTCGGCGACCGGCGCCGGCTGCTCCTCGACGAAGACGTCCTCCTCGTTCTCGCCGGCGAGCAAGCGCTCGAACTGGTCCTTGTCGATCGTCTCGCGCTCGATCAGGATCGCCGACAGCTGGTGCAGTTCCTCGATGTGCTCGCGGAGCACGTTCAGCGCCGTCTCGTGCGCCTCCTCGATGATGCGGCGGATCTCGTCGTCGATCTCGCGTGCCATCTCCTCGGAGTAGTCCGGCTCGGCGGACATCTCCCGGCCGAGGAAGGGCATGTCGTGGTTGCGGCCGAGCAGGCGCGGGCCGAGCTTCTCGGACATGCCGAAGCGCATGATCATCTGCTTGGCCGTCGAGGTGACCTTCTCGATGTCGTTCGCGGCCCCGGTCGTGACCTCGTGGAAGACGAGCTCTTCCGCAGCGCGGCCGCCGAGCGTCATCGCCATCTGCGACATCAGCGTCGCCTTCGTCGTCAGGTAGCGATCCTCACGCGGCAGCGAGATCGTGTACCCAAGCGCCTGCCCGCGGCTGATGATCGAGATCTTGTGGATCTCGTCCGTCTCGTCCAGGTGGTGGCCGACCAGGGCGTGGCCCATCTCGTGGTAGGCGGTGATCTTGCGCTCGGCCTCCGACAACAACCTGGTCTTCTTCTCCGGGCCGGCGATCACACGCATGATCCCCTCCTCCAGCTCCTCCTGGTCGATCAGCTTCTTCCCCCGCCGGGCGGCCAGCAGCGCCGCCTCGTTGACGAGATTGGCCAGATCGGCGCCCGTGAACCCCGGCGTGCCGGCGGCGAGCGTGTCCAGGTCGATCTCCCGCGCCAACGGCTTGCCCTTCGTGTGCACCTCGAGGATCTTGCGGCGGCCGACACGGTCGGGCCGATCGACGACGATCTGCCGGTCGAAACGGCCCGGCCTGAGCAACGCCGGGTCGAGGATGTCCGGACGGTTCGTCGCCGCGATCAGGATCACGTTGTCCTTGAGCTCGAAGCCGTCCATCTCCACGAGCAGCTGGTTCAGCGTCTGCTCGCGCTCGTCGTGGCCACCGCCGAGGCCCGCGCCCCGGTGCCGGCCGACGGCGTCGATCTCGTCGATGAAGACAATGCACGGCGCCGCCTGCTTGGCCTGCTCGAACAGGTCACGGACGCGCGAGGCGCCGACGCCGACGAACATCTCGACGAAATCGGAACCGGAGATGGAGAAGAACGGCACCCCCGCCTCCCCGGCCACGGCGCGCGCGAGCAGCGTCTTCCCGGTGCCGGGCGGCCCGTACAGCAACACACCCTTCGGGATCCGCGCGCCCAGCGCCTGGAACTTCTTCGGGTTCTCCAGGAACTCCTTGATCTCCTGCAGCTCCTCGACCGCCTCGTCCACACCGGCCACGTCCTTGAAGCCGATCTTCGGCGAATCCGGCGCCATCCGCTTCGCCCGCGACTTCCCGAACGACATCACCTTCGACCCGCCGCCCTGCACCTGGTTCATCAGGAAGATCCAGAAGCCGAACAGGAGCACGAACGGGAGCAGCGAGGTCAGGATCCCCCACCACGGCGAGCCGCCGACGCCCTTCGAGTCGAAGTTGACGCCCTTCTTCTCGAGCAGCGTCTGGAACTGCACCTGCGACTGGTCGCTCGGGTAGTTCACCTTCACCTTCGGCTCGTTCGGATCCGTCGGCGTGGCGGTGATCTGCCGCTTTCCGGGGTCGAACTCGACCAGCTTGTACTTGTCCGGCTCCTGCTGGATCTGGTTGATCAGCGTCCCGTACGTGACCTTCTCGGTCGTCGACTTGTGCGGGATCAGCGTCTGGCTCGCCAGGTAAACGAGCAGCACAATGACGACCAGAGGGAAGAGCGCGCTGCGGAAGAATCGATTCACGCGATTTCTGTGGCCAGGGTAGCAGGCACCTATTCTTCGGCTTCCAGGGTCGAGTGGTTTACTACACGCCTTCCGGGATCAGGTCTTCGCTCAGTACGCCGACGTACGGCAGGTTCCTGTACCGCTCGGCGAAATCGAGCCCGTAGCCGATCACGAACCGGTTCGGGATCTCGAATCCGACCCAGCGCACGTCGACGTCGATCTGCCTGCGGGCCGGCTTCGTCATCAGCGCCGCGACCTCGAGCGAGGCGGGCTCGCGGGACTCGAGGTTGCGCATCAGGTACGAGAGCGTCAGCCCCGAGTCGATGATGTCCTCGACGACGAGCACGTGTCGGCCCTCGATGTTGATGTCGAGATCCTTCAGGATGCGCACGACGCCGGAGCTGTCCGTGGCCGCGCCGTAGCTGGAGATGGCCATGAAGTCCACCTCGCAGGGGACGGTCAGGTGGCGCATCAGGTCGGACATGAAGAAGACGGCGCCCTTGAGGACGCCGACGAGGAGCGGGTCGCGCCGGGCGTAGAAGGCGGAGATCTCCTCGCCCATCTCCGCGATGCGGGCCTGGAGCGTGGCCTCGTCGATCAGGACCTCGCCGACGCCGCGCTCGAGCTCAGTCCGCGTCGTCATGCCTCTCCCACTCCACGCCTGGATCTTCCACGATCCCGGGCACGCAGACAACCTCGCCTCCGTCGACGACGAGCGGCCAGGCCGCACGCTCGCGCCGGGGGACCTTCGCGTCGACGAAGACGTCCTGCACCTTCTTGCTGCGGCCGCGGAGGCGGTCACCTGCGCGCCAGGTGCGCACCTCGAGCCCGGGCAGGTCGGAGGAGATCGTCCACGGGCCGAAGCGCACCGGCCCGTGTTCCAGCGACACGCGGTCGTACTCGCGCACCGCGCGGATGCCGTGGCCGAGGTCGGCCTCCTTCGTGCCGTCGGTGCCGGCGAGCAGCGCCTGCAGCGTCCGCTCCAGCGTGCGCGGCAAGCGCGGCTCGTCATCCGCGGTCGCGAGCGCGAGCAGGTTCGCGCGGGCGCGCGGATCGAGCTCCTCGAGCAGCGGCAGGATCCGGTCGCGGATCAGGCCGCGCTTCGTGCCTGCGTTCGAGCTGTCGCGCCGGTAGGCCAGCCCGGCGGCGGCGCAGTACGCCTCAGTGTCCTCGCGCCAGAGCTCGAGCAGGGGCCGGACGATCCCGTCCTCGCGCCTCGCTTTGATCCCGGCACCGGGGCGGCCGCTGGAGGCGAGGCGGTAGATCACGGTCTCGACCTGGTCCGAGGCGGTGTGCCCGGTGGCGCGCAGCCGGTCGGCGGCGACCGAGTAGCGAAGCTTGCTCAGCTCGTCCTCCGTTCGCGCGGGCGGCGCGTCGACGACCTCGGCGCCGAAGGCCTCGCGGCAGAAGCGCGCGTCCTCGTCGGACTCGACCCCCCGCAGCCCGTGGTTCACGTGCAGGGCCGAGACGCGGTAGCCGAGCTCGCGCAGCACGTGCCAGAGGCACGTCGAGTCCGCCCCGCCGGAGACGAGGCAGGTCACCTCGCCCTCGGGCTCGATCAGCCCGTGCTGCCGGATGTAGGCCTGGACGCGCCCTCGAAGCTTCCCAACGTCCATGCTCCCATTGTTCCAAGCCACTGCGCGCGCCGGACTCGACGAGGCAGATCGCGGCGGCCGCCGTGCGGCCGCGTCTGAGCCGGTGTCCCGGCCGCGAGCCGCAGGGCCGGAGGGCCCAAGGCTTTCGCGGCCAGCAGCCTCATCAGAAGATGAGGCTGCGGTAGGAGATCGTCCTCCGCATGCCGATCGACTCGTAGACGTGGATCGCGGCCGCGTTGTCCGAGCGCACGAACAGGCATACGGTCGGGGTCCGCTGGAGCAGCCGCGCGCAGAGGTCGCGCATCCCGCGCGAGCCGTAGCCCTGATTGCGAACGGCCGGGTCGACCCACACCTGCTGCAGCTGGACGGCCTCCGGCGTCCACGCCGACGCCTCCGCCTTGAAGAGGATCGTGCCGCGGTCGAGCCAGATCCACGAGCGGCCCTCGCCGATCTGGGCCTGCGTCCGCCAGCGGAAGCCCTCGCGGTCGCGCCGAAGGGGGTCGATCCCGATCTCCTCGAAGTGGGCGCGCGCGCAGGCGGGCACGAGCAGGTCGAGGTCTCCGGTCGTCGCCTCGCGCATGCCCGTGTCCCCGGGAGCGGGAGGCTCGTCGATCACGTACACCGGCTGCCCGGGACGGTCCTCGCGCGGGTCGGGCATGTGCGACTCGGCCGCCGACCACAGATCGCCGACAGCCTGCTCCTCGCCGATCACCATCCGGGCGCGGCTGCGCGACGCGACCTCGGCGAAGGCGCCGCAGCCGCGGCCGGACGGGACGACGTTGGCGCCGACGTGGCAGAGCGCCGACAGGCGGCCGTTCTCGGCCACCGCGCTGAAGCGGCCGAGCCCCCGGCGGGCCACGTCCTCGAGGAAGACGCGCTCGACGGGATCGCCGGAACAGAAGTCGAGGATCTGATCGAGCGACGGAGTTATCACCGGGTTCCTCGACATGCGCCGAGAAACTCTAGGCTGTGACGCCATGCCGATCCATATCCGTGCCGAACCGGGCGACTACGCCGAGGCCTGCCTCCTTCCCGGCGACCCGCTGCGCGCGAAGTACATCGCCGAGACCTTCATGGACGAGCCCCGGCAGGTGAACGGCGAGCGGGGCATGCTCGGCTACACGGGCACGTTCCACGGCAAGCCGGTGTCGGTGCAATCGAGCGGAATGGGCTGCCCGTCCGCGGCGATCGTGATCGAGGAGCTCGTGACGCTCGGGGTCAAGCGCATCCTGCGTATCGGCACCTGCGGGGGCCTGCAACCGGACATGAAGCTCGGCGACCTGGTCGTGGCGCTCACGGCAGTTCCGGCCGATGCGACGGCGCAGCACCTCGTCCGCGAGCCGCACGTCCCCACCGCCGACTGGGAGCTCGTCCACGGCGCCGTGCACGCGGCCAAGGAGCTGGGCAAGCCCGTCCGTGTCGGCCCGATCGTCTCCAGCGACCTCTTCTACAACCCGGACGACGGGCAGTACCAGCGCTGGTCGGAGCGCGGCGTTCTGGCGGTGGAGATGGAGGCTGCGGTGCTGTTCACGCTCGGGGCGCTGCGGAAGATCAAGACCGGTTGCCTGCTGACCGTCTCCGACGTGGTCGTCGAGGGCGAGTTCGTGCGCATCTCCGACGAGGAGATGAAGGCCGCAGTCGACCAGATGACGGAGCTCGCGCTCCACACCGCGACCGCGGACGAGAAGCATTAGCGGCGCGCGCACCGTCTTTCTCGTCAACCCCGCCTCGGCAGGCGGCACCACCGGCCGGCGCTGGCCCGAGCTCGCGCGCCGCGCGGCCTCGCTCGGACTGACCGGCGACGCGCTCTTCTCCGAGGAGCCGGAGGACCTGCGGCGGCTCGCGCGCGCGGCGGCGGAGGGCGGAGCCGAGCTGCTCGTCGCCGTCGGCGGCGACGGGACGGTGAACGAGGTCGCCAACGGCCTCGTCGGCGACGACCGGGCGGAGCTCGCAATCATCCCCCGCGGCACCGGAGGCGACTTCGTCCGCACCTTCGGCATCCCCTCGAAGCTCGAGAACGCCGTTCGGATCGCGCTCGCGGGCCGGACGAGGACGATCGACGTCGGGCACGCGGCCTACGAGACCTGGACCGGCCACCCCGCCGAGTCGTATTTCGCGAACATCGCCAGCGCCGGCATGAGCGGCGCGGTCGCGAAGCGGACGAACGAGTCGTCGAGCGCGCCGCTCGGCGGGAAGGCGGCCTATCTCTGGTCGACACTGGCCGTGTTCGCCCGCTGGCGGAAAACGGAGATGCAGGTAACCGTCGATGACGAGACACGCTCAGGGCCGATGTTCGACGTGATCGTCGCGAACGGCCGCTACCTCGCCGGCGGGATGAAGATCACGCCGGAGGCCGAGCCGGACGACGGGCTCTTCGACGTGCTGCTGATCGGGGACGTGACGAAGCTGGACCTCGCGCTGACGATGCCGAAGATCTACCGGGGCACCCACTTGCCGCACCCCAGGGCGGAACTGCTTCGCGGCGCCTCGGTCACGGTCGAGGCCGCGGTGCCCTTGCCGGTCGAATTGGACGGCGAGCAGCCCGGAACGACGCCGGTGCAGTTTCGACGTCGTTCCGCGGGCGTTGCGCCTGCGTGTCCCCTAGCTAGCTCGAGGCAGGCGGGCCGGGTGCCGGCCCTGGCGTTGGCGCGGGCGCTGCCCCCGACGCCTCCGGCCCCGGCCCCGGCGTCGCCGGGCTCGCCGTCTTGGGGGCGGCGGGCTTGCGCTTGGTCGTCCTCTTCCGGGTCGTCGCGGCCTTCGGTTTCTCGAGCGCTTTGAGCCGCTTCTCGATCGCAGCCACGCGGCGCTCGAGAGGATCGAGCTTCCGCACCTTCGTGCTCGTCTCGTCGAGCCGGGTCAGCATGTCGCTGAACGCCTTCAGCAGCGACTTGCCGCCCGGGAGCTCGCCGAGCCGGTGCACCGCCCCCTCGCCGGCGTCCGTGAGCCGCGAGATGACGTGCTTGTCCTTTGTCTTCTTCTGCGAGCGTGCCATGACGAGACGATACCCCTTTCCCCGGTCAGCGGAACCGTCGCAGCACAGAAGCGAGGGTATCTCCGGCACCGGCATGGATCACGAGCTCGGCATTGCCGTCGAAGGGCGTCGGCTCGCGGTTCACGATCGCGACCCGCCCTCCGGCCTCGCGCGTCCGGTTCGGGAGGTCAGCGACCGGGAAGACGGCGAGCGACGAGCCGACCACGAGGAGCAGCCCTGCCGATTCGGCCAGCTCGGTAGCACGCATGATCGCCTCCGCGGGGAGCAGCTCGCCGAACATGACGACGTCGGGCTTGAGGACCGAGCCACAGTTCCCACAGGTCGGCGCAGGCGCGTCCTCGAGCATGCGCAAGACCTCGTCCAGGCCCGCCTGCCGTCCGCAGGCGAGACAGCTCGACGTCCGGATCGAGCCGTGCACCTCGATCACGGTCCTGGAGCCGGCCAGCTCGTGGAGCCGGTCGATGTTCTGCGTGACGACGGCCTCGACGTACCCCTCGCGCTCGAGCTCCGCGAGGGCCTCGTGCGCCGGGTTGGGCCGGGCGTCGACCAGCATTCGGAACCGGCGCGCATAGAAGTCCCAGACCTTGAGCGGATCGCGGTGGAACGCCTCGATGGTCGCGTACTCCATCGGGTCGTACTGCGCCCAGACTCCGCTCGCCGACCGGAAGTCCGGGATGCCGCTCTCCGTCGAGACGCCAGCGCCGGTGAGGACCACGCACGGTCGGTTGGTCCGGATCAACGCCGCGAGGCGCGTGCAAGCACGCAGAACAGGGCCAATCCGCCCTGCGGCTCACGGCTCTCCGGCCCCTCGGGACGCGGCCGCGCAGCGGCCGCTGCGATCTGCCTCGTCGACCCGGCACAGTGCCTGGCACTAGAGTTGGCGGCCGTGCCTGAGCCGGACTTTTCGCACGCGACCGAGGTCCGCGTCCGCTTTGCCGAGACGGACGCGCAGGGGATCGCGCACAACGCCGCCTATCTCGTCTGGTACGAGGTCGCGCGCGTCGATTACCTCGCCCGCTTCGCGGGCGGATACAACCGCATCCGCGAGCTCGGGCTCGAGGCGCTGACGACCGAGACGCACGTCCGCTACCTGGGCGCCGTCCGCTTCGACGACCGGCTGCGGATCAACGTGCGCTGCGGCGACCTGCGCGGGGCGCGCTTCCGGTTCGACTATCTGATCGAGCGGCTCGCCGAGGACGGGACCGAGGCCGTTGCCGACGGCTGGACGCTGCACGCGACCGTCGACCGCGGGACGCTCCGCCCCACGCGGCTGCCGGACTGGCTGCGGCGGGACATCGAGGCGGCCGAGGCCGCAGCCGGAACGGCCCAGTGCCCCGTCCAGTAATGCCGCCGAGGTTCTGGGTCGCGAGCACCAAGCGATGCAAGGACGCAGGGAGCGCTCGTAGTGGCAACTACGGGCGCGACTGAGGACGCGGCAGCGCGCCGCGTGATCGCTGGCCAGAAGCCGGCATGTATTGCTGGACGGGGCACTAGCGCGTTCCTGCGGCGCCTGTCGGTCCCGATGGCCCCGCCGGCCCTGAAGGACCGGCTGCCCCGGAGGGACCCGTCGGCCCCGACGCGCCTGTCGGCCCGGTAGGCGCGGGCGGCGGCGCCGGAGGCTTCGTCCCGATGTGGATGATGCGCTGCTCGCCCACGTAGTGCGAGGACCAGACCGTGTCGTAGAGCAGCTTTCCGTCGGCCGTGTAGACCTTGCGGTGCACCGATGTCGAGAGCGGCGGCGACCCGGACTCGACGATCACCTTCGTCCCGCGCGTGAGCGTCGGGTCCTTGACCCACTGGGTCGGCGGTCGGCCGTCGACGACGAGCGGCGCCGTCTCGCTCTCGACGCGCCGGTGCGGGCTCGTCCCGTAGAGGTTCACGGTCAGCGAGTACGTCGAGACGAAGGTGCGCAGGAGCAGCCACGCCTTCGTGTCGTTCACGAACTTGAGGTCGATGTCGGGGTAGTTGACGGTGGCGTCGCGCCCCTGTGGGTAGTGGCTGATGTAGAGCGCGTGGTTCGTGCGTGCGGTGATGTTCAGGCCCGCCTCGTAGGCGGCGTTGAAGACGGTCGTCGACACCTGGCAGACGCCGCCGCCGAGGCCGGTCGTCAGCTCGCCGTTGATGATCACCGGCGCCTCGAGGAAGCCCTTCGAGGCGTTGCGTTCGCCGGTCGTGCCGTTGAACGAGAACGTCGCCCCCGGGGCGATCAGCGTGTCGTCGATCAGGTGCGCGACGAGCTGGACATTGTGGATCCGGTTCGGCACGCCGCCGAACTCGGTCGTGTAGCTCGAGACGAGCTCCTTGACCCCCATCGCCTGCGCGTCCTCCTTCGTGCGCTTGGCCCGTTTCGTGTGGATGACGACCACGGCGGTGCGCTTCGTCGGTGAGAGCGCGGCGCGCACGATGTTGTCGATGGTCGAGGGAACGACGAGCGTGCGGCCCGGGAGGTCCGGGACGATGCGCACGGCGTGGCCCGAGAGCGCGAACGTCGCGTCCTTCGGGTCGCGGTTCAGCGCCTTCTGGAGCTTGGCGACGAAGTCGTCCGCCTGCTTGCCGCCGAGCGTGATCTCGTTCGAGCCCGCGCCCGGCAGCCGCAGCATCCCCGCCAGCTGCCAGCGGGGCAGCCGGTAGTGCGTCTCGCCGACGAGCAAGGTGACCGGCTTCGACACGGCCGTTCGCACCTGGGCGAGCGGGCGCGCCAGCATGGCGGAGGTCACCTCCGGATGCCGCGGACCGAGCGGCAGCACGATCGGCGTCCGGTCGAGGCCGGCGAAGCGCTCGAGCAGCTCCCTACGCGCCTCGTTCCGGTCGATCGAAACCCCTTTTCGGCCCGGGACGACAACCGGACGAAGCCCGTGCAGCGCGATCGACGCGTCCACCGGCGCGTGGCCGACGGAGTCGACGATTCGGTCGAGCTCCCGGTCGAGCTTCCGGCCGTCGGCGCGCGCCGCCGGCGTGATCGTCGGCCCGAACAGCTGCTGGTAGAGCCGCCTGAAGCCGCGCAGCGGGCCGAAGCCGTCCGCCTGCGAGCGCGCCGAGTCGACCGCCTTGGCCCAGTCGACGCTGATGCCGAGATCGGCCTCCCGGAGGCGGAACGTGTGGCCCGCGACGTGCACGACCACCGGGGTGGCGGCGAGCGCGGCCGCCTTCTGTTCGAGCTCGTGGGTCGCCTGCTGCGTGGACTTGCCGCCGATGTCGACGCCCGAGATCGTCTGACCGGACGCCAGCGTGTCCGACGATCCGGCGTAGACCTCTCCGACGACGACCGCAGCGACAGCGACGACGACCACGACGAGGGCCACGAGCCGCCGGATCATCCGGTTGCGTGCCTGCCGTTGTCGCCTCGTTCGCCGCGCTGCGACCTGCGCGTCCTTCTGGGCGACATCTACCTGCACTCGGCGGCCAATTCTAGCGGGAGGACTTCCCGACATCCGTCATGATTTCGCGATGACGGCGGCTACCTCCTCGCTCTCTCTCGACGCGGCGCGAGGCCTCTGGGAGCCCGCCGGCCCGTACCTGAACACGGCCAGCTACGGGCTGCCGCCGCGGCCGGCGTGGGAGGCCTTGCAGGCGGCGCTCGAGGACTGGCGGGGCGGGAGGACGAGCTGGGAGCACTGGAACGAGGCGACGGATCGCGCCCGCGAGCTCTTCGCGCGGCTCGTCGGCGTGCCTGTCGAGCGGGTGGCGGCCGGATCGACGGCCTCGACGTTCGTCGGAGTCCTCGCCGCCGCCGTCCCGGACGGCGCCCGCGTCGTCGTGCCGGAGATCGATTTCGCCTCGCTGCTGTTCCCGTTCCTCGTCCACGAGCAGCGGCTCGACGTCGTGACCGTGCCGCTCCACCGCCTCGCCGACGCGGTCGACGAGCTGACGGACGTCGTCGCGCTCAGCGCCGTGCAGTCGTCGAGCGGCGCCGTCGCGGACCTGGACGCGGTGCTACGAGCCGCCTCTGCGGGCGAGGCGCTGACGATCGTCGACGCCACGCAGGCCTGCGGCTGGCTGCCCGTCGACGCGTCCCGGGTCGACGCCGTCGTCTGCGCGAACTACAAGTGGTTGATGTCGCCTCGCGGCACGGCTTTCCTGGCCGTGTCCGAGCGCCTGCAGGAGCGGACGGAGCCGCTGCTGGCCGGCTGGTACGCGGGCGACGACATCCACACGTCGTACTACGGGCGGCCGCTACGGGTCGCCTCGACGGCGAGGCGGCTGGACACGTCCCCGGCGTGGTTCAACTGGGTGGCGGCCGCGCCGACCCTCGAGACGCTCCTGGCCGTGGGAGTCGACGCCGTGCACCAGCACGACGTCGGGCTGGCGAACCGCTTCCGCGCGGGCCTTGGCCTGCCGCCGTCCGATTCCGCGATCGTCTCGACCGACGTCCCCGGCGCCGCCGAGAAACTGTCCGCCGCCGGGATCCAGGCCGCAGTGCGCGCGGGCTCGCTCCGCGCCTCCTTCCACCTCTACAACACGGAGGACGACGTCGACGCGGCTCTCGCGGCGCTGACGGGCTGACGCTCGGCGGCCGGCTGCGGCTCGCCGCGAACGAGGAGCGCCGCGCCCGCGACGACGGCGGCGAAGGCGAGCAGGCGGAGAGCACCGCGGCCGCCGCCGGGCACGGGCTCGGCGTAGACGAGCGCGCCCGCCGCGATCGGGAGCGCGTTCGTGAACAGCGTCGAGACGCCGGCCGTAGCAAGCGCGCCGCCGCGCTGGAACCCGAGCTGGAGGGCCGCGAAGGCGAGGCCGTGGCAGGTAAGCACGGCGACCGTGAACAGGACGGCGATGCCCCCGGCCACCGCAGCCTTCGTGGCGACGTCTCCGGCCGCGTACATCGTCCCCGCGGCGATTCCGAACCCCGCCCCGCCCGCGAGTCGCGGCGCGAGCGGGCCCGCTGCGAGTGCAGCGACGACCGCCGAGACCAAGATCCACGTCCCGACGGCCGCCGCCGCTCCGCTGTGCCCCGTCGCACGCGCGCCGCCGGTCAGTGACAGCCCGAGCAGCAGCAGGCCGAGAACCGCGGTTCCGACCCCGCCCCACTCGCTCCGCGACAGTCGCGTGTCGATCGTCCGCTCGACGAGCAGCGCCAGCAGTCCGATCCCGCCCGCCGCGACGGCCTGCACGAGCGAGAGAGGCGCGAGCCTCAGCGCGGCGACGTAGAGAGCCCAGCCCGCCAGCCCGACGGCAAAGCCGACGAGCCAGCGCGGGCTCGCGAACAGCAGCCGCAGCGACGCGACCGGCCGCCTGACGCGGAGCGGGGGAAGCTCCGAGGCCGTCTCGTGCTGCCGGAGGAAGCCCCAGTTCAGGCAGCCGGCGGAGAGCAAGGCCAGGCAGAGCCCTGCGGCTTCTGTGGTGCTCATGCCCGATCTCGCCCGGAGAAGGGCAGATACGCCTCGGCGGCCAGCGCCGCGACGCCGACCCGGGGCAGATCGCGGCGCCGCTCGTACACGACGAAGCGCCGCTCCCAGTCCGGAAAGAACTTCCGGTTGAAGAGCAGGAGGTTGTCGAGCTGGAAGCGGCCCTTGAGCGCGAGCAGCGCCCGCCGCTCGATCCGCTGCACGCCGCGCACCTCGGCCTCGGGCGCGAGCAGCGCCGCGAAGGGCGCGAAGTTCAGCGACAGCCGCTCGAAGCCGTGCTCCCGCGCCCAGCCGACTGTCTCGCAGATCAGCCACTCGTTGAAGCCGTTCGGGGTCTCGCGGAGGCGCGGCATCGAGGAGAGCGAGAGCGCGGCGCAGGGCCTGACGACCGCGAAGTGCAGGAATCCCATCACGGCTCCGGACGGATCGCGCCCGACGACGAAGACGGCATCCTCGTCCTCGAGCCGGAACAGCGCGTCGAGTGCCATGGCGAAGCCGCGTGCCGGCTCGTTGCCGCGCCAGGCGCGGGCGATCGCCTCGAGCTCGGCGCGAAGCCGAGCGTCGATCTCCCGGGGATGCAGCATCTCCGCGCGAAAACCCGCGCGCCGGAGCCGGTGCACGGACTGCCTCACCTTGCGAATCGGCCGGCCCTCGAGGGAGAAGGACGCCACGTCCAGCACGGCCTCGTCCCCGTGGTACAGCGCCTGGAGACCGTGACGGGCGTAGGCGTCGAGGAGCTGCTCGGAGGCGCCGAGGACGGCGATGCGCCAGTCGCGCGTGCGTGCGAAGCGGACGAACCGCTCGAGCAGCTCCTCGATCTCGCCCGCCGGGCCGACCGGATCGCCGGAGACGATCGCGACGCCGCCGACCACGCGGTAGGCGACGAAGGCCCGCTCGCTCTCGCTGAAGAAGTAGGACTTGTCCGCGCGCAACGCGAAGGGCGCGAGGGTGTCGGCGCCGTAGGCGGCGACGAGGGACCGCGCGAGCTCCCGTTCCTGCGCCTGCTGCGTCAGCCGGTAGCGCCACGGGCCGAGCCAGGCGAGCAGAATCGAGGCGGCGGCGGCGAGCCCGGCCGCGAAGACGGAGATCGGGAACCAGCTCCCGAAGCCGCCCGTCACGTGCGGGGAGCCTCCGAGGTTGAGCCCGGTCAACGCCCTGGTCGTCTCGGCGAAGGCGAAGCGGAGCGTGAACGGCTGGTCGGCCTGGATCCGGTTGACCCAGAGCACGACCTCTCCGTAGGCGTAGATCACCGCCAGCAGGGCCACGGCCCGGAGCGCGAGGCGCGGGCTCGCCGTCGGGTCGCCCGGCGCGTCGAAGACGTGACGCCGCGCGACGAGCAGGACGGCGACGAGCGCCGCGAGCACGGCGCCGTAGTCGAAGCGGTGCGACTCGTGCAGGAGGGCGAGCCCGACGAGGAGGGCGAGCGCGATGTGGTAGGCGCGCCGCTTCCTCCGCGCGAGCCCGCGCGCCGCGAGGAGCAGCGCGATTCCGAGGGGTGCGACGAGCGCGCTCGCGACAGGCGTCACCCGCGCGAGCGAGAGCTCCGAGAGCAATGTGTGCGGGCGCGCCGGCAGGATCCCGTCGAGAACGCTGATCGCTCCCGTCGCCGCAACGAGCGCAGCCAGGAGCAGCGGCGACCTGGACTCTTCCGGCTCACGGCGCCGGCAGGCGAAGGCGGCGACCAGGCCGACGATCGCCGCCGGGAGGTAGACGGCACGGAGCTGCGCCGCGATCCGGAACGCGTCGTGGGCCGGGATCTGCCGCACGACGAGGAGCGACACGCCGACGCTCGCGTACGTCCAGCCCCAGACGGCGAGCGCGAGCAGCGCGGCGCCGGTGAGCCGCTCGGCGCGAAGGCCCCGCGCGAGCCCGGCCATGAGCAGCGCGATGGGCATCCAGACGGCCGCGAAGAGGAGCAGCGGGACGCCGTCGTGACGCGGAAGCTCGTCCAGCGGCAACGCGTCGCGCACGACCGGCCCCGGGAGCGACACGCCGCGAGCGGCGTACAGGATGCCGGTCGCGGAGACGGCGAGCGCGAGCCCGACCGCGAAGGCGCCTAGCAATGCCGCCGCGCGCAGCGCTCTACGCATGGCTCGGGGGCTCGAGGTACCGGCAGGCCGCGTACAGGGCCCTCGCCGCCTGATCCCGCCACAGGGCCCAGTCGTGGCCGCCGCGGACGACGTCGTAGTGCGAGGCGATGTGCAGCCGCGCGAGCTCGTGCGCGAACGCGGCGTTCTGCGCCAGCAGGCCCTTGTCGACTGACCCCGAGTAGAACCAGACGAACGTGTGCGCGGCGCGCAGCGCGGGCGCGGCGGCCCGGAGCCTGAGCGCCGGGCTGTTCCAGCGGAGCGCCGCCTCCCGTCGTCCGAAGATCGAGTCGATGTCGTCGGCCTGTTCGTAGCCCGACCAGCTCTCCAGCACGTGGAACTCGCCCGGGTGGTGGAGGCCGATGTTGAGCGCTCCGTAGCCGCCTTCGGAGAGCCCGACGAGCGCCCTCGCCCAGCCGGCCCGGATCGTCCGGTACTGCCTGTCGACGGCGTTCACGACGTCTCGCGCGAAGAACGTCTCCCAGGCCTCGTGCGGGCGGACGCCGTTCACCCATTCCTTGTCCGTGAACGCGCCCGTCGAGCCGAACGGCGCCACGAGGAGCGCCGGGCCGATCCGGTGCTTGGCGACGAGGATGTCCTCGACCACCCCGAGCCGGCCCGCCCGGAAGTAGCTCGTCGGCAGCCCGGGAAAGCCATGCAGCAGATAGACGACGGGGTAGCGGGCAGCCGGATGCGTCGCGTAGCCCGGCGGGAGGTAGACGTCGACCGGCTGCCGGCGCCCTCCGAGAGCGGCGCTCGTGACGTCGAAGCGGACGAGCCGGCCTTTCGAGGTGACGAAGGCCGGGTCCTTGGGCGGCGCGAAGCCCCGGTACAGCCAGTAGTTGTCGAGATAGTGGTAGGTGCCGATCAGCCCGCCGCTGACCGCGACGATCGTCGCAGCCGCGCCGGCCGCCCAGAGCGCGAGATGACTGCCGCAAAGGTGTTCTAGCGTCCTCGCGGCGGCGGCGACCATGCCGCCTGCACTCTGCTCCGAGCGGGCGCCGCAACCCATCGTGCGCCCGGTCGATTGTCGGGCCGGATTCCGGCGGTCAATCGGGGAGCTCGATCTCGACCGCCGTTCCCCGTCCGGGCGACGATCGGATCTCCAGGCGTCCTCCGGCGCTCTCGACCCGCTCGCGCTGGGACTGCAGGCCGATGTGTCCCTCGGCAATGCGCTGCGGGAGCAGGCCCGTGTCGAAGCCGCGGCCGTCGTCGCGCACGGCCAGCTCGATCGAGCCGTCGCGCTCCCGGAGCTCGACCGAGACGTTCGACGCCGCCGCGTGCAATGCGGCGTTCGAGAGCAGCTCGCGCGCGGCGCCGAAGAGCAGGACCTCCTGTCGATGCCGCTGCGGATGGGCGAGGTCGAAGTGGACGCGGAAGCTGCCGCGGCGGGCCGCCCGCTGCCCCGCGGCGCGCAGCGCGGCCTCGAGTCCGGCCTGCTCGAGAACGTAGGGGTGCAGCTCGAATACGGCCTCGCGGAGCTCGGCGATCGTCGTCTTGACCGCGGCGTCCGCACGGCCGAGCGCCTCGGTCGTGTCGCCTCCGTCCGCGGCCTCCTCGAGATCGTGCCGCGCCGAGAGCAGGTTCTGGATCGCATGGTCGTGCAGCCCCTCGGCCAGGACGCGGCGCTCTCGCTCGCCGGCGCTCAGGGCCTCGGCGATCAGCCCGCGCCGACGCTCGGCGAGCTCGGCGATCTGCCGGGTTCTCCGCTCGAGCACCGCCGAGAGGAGCACGGCCGCAAGACCGATCCAGAGCATGTAGCTCGCCTGGATGGCGATGAAGCGCGCGGCCTGCGGCCTCGTGTGCGCCGGATGGGCCACGGCGGAGAGCACGTAGGCCGCGACCGTCACCGTGCTGGACAGGGCGGTCAGCCCGGGGCGGAAGCGGAAGGCGACGGCAATCGGGACGAGGAAGTAGGTCAGGCGCGCCTCCGAGTAGGCGCCGCCGGAGAGCACGACGAGGGCGGTGATGGCGGCGACGTCCACGGCCGTCCCCGCGATCGCGAAGGCCGGCGTGACCGGGCGGGTGTACACCCACACGAGCATGGCCACGGCATAGACGGAGACCACCGCGACGGCGACGTAGAAGGAGTCACGATCCTCGCCCGGATGCGGCAGGGTCTCGGCGGCGACGATCAACGGGATCGCCAGCAGTCGCAGCCAAGCGACCCGCTGCTCCACCTCCGCGAACGCGGCGGGCATGATCTCGGCTGATCGGGTCCGCTGACCGAACCGCACGGGCGTGTTATTCGATCAGACGGCGGCGCATCGCCTCCGCCACGGCGGCGGCGCGGTCGGAGACCCCGAGCTTCTCGTACAGATGCTGGACGTGCGTCTTCACGGTCGTGACGCCGAGGTACAGCTCGCGGGCGATCTCCGGGAGGCTCTTGCCGGACGCGATCATGCCCAGGATCTCGCGCTCGCGTTCGGTCAGCGCGGGCGCGTCGCTGGAGCGCCGAACGCGGATCTCGGAGACGAGGCCGGCGGTCAGCTCGGGCGGGAGAACCGTCTCGCCGCGGCTGCAGGCGAGCACCGCGTCGACGATCTGGTCGCGCTTCGCCTCCTTGGGAAGGTAGCCGGACGCGCCGGTCTGCAGCGCCTCGTAGACGAGGCCGCTGTCGGTGAAGGCCGACAGCAGGAGCACGCGCGTCTGCAGCCCGTCGCGCGCGACCGCGTGGACGACTGAGACCCCGTCCAGCTCGGGCAGCTTGTAGTCGATCAGCGCAACGTCCGGCGAGTGCTCGCGGATCTGGTCGAGTGCACCGCGGCCGTCCTCCGACTGGGCGACGACGTCGACGCGGCCGCTGGCAGTCAGCGCGCGAACCACGCCTTCCCGGTAGAGCGGGTGGTCGTCGGCGACGACCACTCGCACCTTGGCCTTCGAGTCCTGCACCTCGTCCATCGTACGCCTCTCTCGCCTCGACCAGCATCCGGGCGGCCGGTCCTCTCCGTCATCCCGCCGACGACGGATCCGGGGTGCTGTTCCGGATGAGCGGAACGGAGGATGGGCACGTCATCCGGTGGCTCATCCGATCGACCGCTTCCGGGCCGCAGTACTGGACCGTGCTCCTCCGCATCGCCGCAGTCGCGGTCGTGCTCGCTGCGGCCGGAGCAGCGGCGACGGAGCTTGCCGTCAGCTCCGGCGGGGGGCTGAAGGGGACGATCCACGAGGACTCGTTTCCGGCCCCGGCGCTCCAGGGCCCGCTCCGGTTCGCTGTCTACCTGCCGCCCGGCTACGCGAACAGCCGCCGCCGCTATCCGGTCGTCTACTACCTCCACGGCCTCCCCGCGACCGACAGTGCCTACCGCGCGTTCGGCTTCGTCCCGGCCACGCTCGAACGGAGCGGCCTCCGCGCGATCGTCGTCGCGCCCCAGGGCGCGCGCGACGGGGACTCCGATCCCGAGTACCTCGACTGGAGCCCCGGCCGGAACTGGGAGACAGCCATAGCCCAGGAACTTCCCGCCTACGTGGACGCGCACTACCGCACGATCCGCAACCGCCGTGGCCGGGCGCTCGTCGGCATCTCTGCGGGAGGCTACGGCGCCTTTCTGCTCGCGCTCCATCACCTTCCGTCCTTCGGGGCCGTCGAGTCGTGGAGCGGCTACTTCCATCCGACCGATCCGACCGGGACGAAGCCGCTGAAACGCGGCTCGCCCGAGGCCGACGCGTTCGCGAACGCCCACACGCTCGTCGAGGCCCTGCATGCGGACATCCGCCGCTACCCGACCCTGATCGGCTTCTACATCGGTGACAGCGACGACCGCTTCCTGTCCGAGAACGTCCGGCTCAACCGGGAGCTGAACGCCGCCCGCGTGCCCCACGTGTTCCGTGTCTACCCGGGAGGCCACTCCCAGAAGCTCTGGCAGAGCCAGGCCGGAACCTGGCTCCAGCTCGCGATGAAGCACCTGGAGGCGCCGACGAAGGGCTAGGATCGAGTTCGTGGCGACGAAGACGTCCGCGCCCACGGCTCTCGACCCGCTCGACTACCTCGCGATCGACGCGCTCCTCAGCGAGGAGGAGAAGGCGATCCGCGACACCGTGCGGGCCTTCGTGCGCGAGCGGATCGTCCCCGAAGTCGGGGAATGGTTCGAGCAGGGCGTCCTGCCGCGCGAGGTCTTGAGCGAGCTTGCTGCGCTCGGCCTGTTCGGCATGCACCTGGACGGCTACGGCCTACCCGGAGCCAGCGCGGTTGCGTACGGCCTGGCGTGCCTCGAACTCGAGGCCGGCGACGCGGGCACCCGCAGCGCGGTCTCCGTCCAGGGGTCGCTGGCGATGTACGCGATCTGGCGGTGGGGCTCGGAGGAGCAGAAGGAGCGGTGGCTCCCGCGCATGCACTCGGGCGAGCTGATCGGCTGCTTCGGGCTGACCGAGTCCGATGCGGGCTCCGATCCCGGCGCGATGCGGACCCGCGCGCGCCGCAACGGCAGCGACTGGGTCCTGAGCGGCTCGAAGATGTGGATCACGAACGGCTCGATCGCCGACCTGGCGATCGTCTGGGCGCGCACCGAGGACGACGAAATCCGCGGCTTCGTCGTCGAGAAGGGCATGCGCGGCTTCAGCGCGCCCGAGATCCACCGCAAGCTGTCGCTGCGCGCCTCGGTCACCTCCGAGCTCGTCCTGGACGACGTCCGCGTGCCCGAGGAGAACATCCTCCCCGGCGCGAACTCGCTCCGCGGCCCGCTCTCCTGCCTCGACGAGGCCAGGTTCGGCATCGTCTGGGGCTCGGTCGGCGCGGCGCGCGCGTGCTTCGAGGCGGCGCTCGACTACGCGAAGGAGCGCATCGTCTTCGGGAAGCCGATCTCCGCCTACCAGCTGACGCAGCAGAAGCTTGCCGAGATGGTGCTCGAGATCAACCGCGGCCTGCTCGTCGCCCTCCACCTCGGGCGGATGAAGGACGCCGGGACGCTCCGGCCCGAGCAGGTCAGCCTGGGGAAGATGGGCAACGTCCGTGGCGCGCTCGAGGTCTGCCGTAGCGCGCGAACCGTCCTCGGCGGGAACGGGATCACGCTCGAGTACCCGGTCATCCGGCACATGAACAACCTCGAGTCCGTCCTCACCTACGAGGGCACGCACGAAGTCCACACGCTCGTCGTTGGCGGTGCCCTCACCGGCGTCAACGCGTTTCGGTAGGACGCGGATCTCGATCCAGGGCCAATCCTCGGCCCGCTCGCAGAGGCCCGCCTTGACCGGGTTCTGCCTGATGTATTCGAGGGCATTCGTGTAGTGGTCCTCGTCGCGGATCCACGTGGAGGTGAAGCGGCCCTCGAACAGGCAGCCGCGCCGCCCGTATCGCTTGTTGAAGCGCTTGGCGTAGGTGTGCTGCAGAACGTGCATGCCCGCGGACATGCGCGCCCGGGTGGTGTCGACGATGAGATGGAAGTGGTTCCCCATCGAGCAGCGCGCGTGGAGGCGCCATTCGTGCCGTTCCGCGGTGAGCGCGACGAGCTGCCTGAACTCGTCGTGGTCGACACCGTTGGGAAAGAGGAGCTCGTGCCCAGTCGCGCGGCCGGTGATGTGGTAGAGCCCGTCCGGGAAGCTCGACCGTCGCGCACGCGGCATGCATCCGACGGTAGCGCCGCCGACGCGCCGTTTCGGGCGCCGCGCGCGAATCGGCACAGTCTTTTCACACCTCGGTGCCAGGCACGTGCCGGACAGGTGTCAGGCACGTGCCTGGCACCGACGAGGCCGGCCTACCCGAGAGGCTCCGGCTCGGGCGCAGCGGCGTCGCCGCTGCCGGCTTCGACGCGAACGAGGCCGGCCACGATCGGGATCGCCGCCAGCACCGGCAGCGCGCAGACGGGCCAGAGCACCTGGTAGCCGTCCGTTCCCTTCAGGTACGGGCTGAAGAGGTCGATCGCGATCCCGGCCGCGAGCGGGCCGATCAGGAGGCCCCAGCCCTTCGTCGTCGTGGCGATGCCGGAGATCGCGCCCCGGTGCTGCGGAGGCATGAGCTTGAACAGCAGCGCCCAGGAGAGCGTCATCACCGTCCCACCCGCGATCGCGACCGGGAAGATGACGGCGTAGTACCACGAGTGCCACGCGCTCGCGAGCCCGGCGAACAGGAGCCCGCCGCCGTACACGCAGGAGGCGTAGAGGATCGTCCGCGCCAGGCCCAGCCGGTCGCCGATGCGCCCGGCGGCGAGCGCGGCGACGACGTAGCCGGCCGCGACCGTGAACAGCACCGCGGAGGACGTCGAGAGCGGCTGCCCCAGACCCTCCGTGATGTAGAGGACGACCCAGGTCCTCATGGCCGCGAACGTGCCCTCCCAGGCGGCGTTGCAGGCAAGGAACATGCGCACGTCGGGCTCCTGCCGGAAGATCTGCCAGCTCGTACGCACGTAGGCCCGGAGCCCGCGGAAGACACGGTCGTGCCCGCCACGCTCCTGGACGAGCAACACGGCC
This sequence comes from uncultured Actinomycetes bacterium, assembly GCA_963776375.1. Taxonomy (GTDB): domain Bacteria; phylum Actinomycetota; class Thermoleophilia; order Gaiellales; family Gaiellaceae; genus PALSA-612. The sequence goes on from CAVZMF010000001.1 coordinate 440,367, forward strand.
CCGCCGCACGCCAGCGTCGTGACGACGGCGGCCATGAGGAACGGCCCCGGCTCCCAGACCTTGAACAGCAGGCCGCCGCCGACCAGCGCGATGCCGATTGCCGCGCCGCGCATCAGGTGCTGCACGCTCTGCGATCGGGCGTATTGGCTCTCGTGCAGCAGGTCCGGGTAGAGGCCGCGATAGGGCGGCTCGTAGACGTAGTACGCGAAGTAGAAGCCGCAGACGACGAGCCCCGTCGTCCAGATCGTGGGCATGAACGCCATCAGCGCGAGGCAGAACGCGAGCCCGGGCACGGCGACGAGCATGAACGGCTTCCGCCGCCCGATCGGCGTCAGGAACGTGTCGCTCCACGGCCCGATCACGAGCGGCACGGTCAGCGCGAACGCGCCCTCGGCCGCGACGATCGCCGCGATCAGCGTCCGCGAGTCGGTGAACTTCGCCAGCAGCGGCGGGAGGTAGGCGGCCGCGACCGAGATCGAGAACGCGAGGCCGAAGGCGCCGAGCCCCAGCTTCACCAGCAGTGGAAGCCGTCTCACAGCCCGAGCTTCACCGGAAGCTCGGACAGCGACCTGATCCGCTCGAGCGCGTCCGGGTGCAGCCCGGCGCGGTCGAGCAGCAGCGCGCGCATGCCGACCGCGCGCGCTCCCGCGACGTCGTCGCGCGGGGAGTCGCCCACCATCAGCGCCGCCCCGGGCTCGCAGCCGACGAGCTCGAGAGCGGCCCGGAAGATCAGCGGGCTCGGCTTCACCTTCCCGTACGAGCCGGAGGCGATCCAGGCGTCCACGTCGAGCGCGAAGTGGCGAACGAAGACGCCGAGGTCGCGGCTCGTGTTCGAGATCAGGCCGAGCCGGAGCCCGCCGCGCCGCAACTCGCCGAGCGTCGGCAGCACGTCGTCGTACAGCTCGAACTGCTCGGCCTCCTCCCAGCGGCGAACGATCTTGCCCGCGATCTCGCCGACCGCCGCACCGTCGCCGCCGCCCATCCCGCGCACGATGTCCTCCGTGAAGCGCAACCAGATCTCCTCGTCGTGGTCGAGCTCCGGGTGGTGGCGCAGGTCCTCGATCGCAGCCATCCGCGCCTCGTCGTAGCGCGCCGGGTCGAGGTCGAGACCGTACTCGCGGCCGAGGGCCGCATAGCCTTCCGGTCCGAGCTCCGGGCCTGGACGACAGAGGGTGAAGTCGACGTCGAAGAGGACGGCGCGGAGCGTCCTCACACCGTCGACGGCCAGCGGTATGCCTCCGGGCGGCGGCTCGCGAGCGCCGGGAACCGCGCGCGGATCGCCTCGAGCCGCGAACGGTCGAGCTCTGCCGCGATCACCGTCTCCTCGTCCGGCGCCTGCGCGAGCACGATGCCCCAGGGATCGACGATCGACGCCCGCCCGTAGCTCTGCCGACCGGGCCGCGTCTCGCCGATCTGGGTCGCCGCGGCCACGTAGCACTGGTTCTCGACCGCCCGCGCCCGCAGCAGCAGCTCCCAGTGGTCTTTGCCCGTGTAGAGCGTGAAGTGCGCCGGCACCGTGAAGAGCAGCGCCCCCTCGAGCGCGAGGATGCGGTAGAGCTCGGGGAAGCGGACGTCATAGCAGACGGTCAGCCCCACCGGCCAGCCCTCGATCTCCGCCACGACCGGCTCGTCGCCGGGCTCCTCGGCATCGGACTCGCGGTAGACGAAGCCGCCGGCCTCGACGTCGAAGAGGTGGATCTTGCGGTAGACGGCCGCGATCTCGCCCTCGGGATCGCAGACGACGCACGTGTTCGAGAGCTTGTCGCGGCCCTCGCGGCGCTCCGAGATCGAGCCGCCGACGAGCGTGACTCCCGTGCGCCCGCGCCCAGCCGCGCATCGCCTCGACGGCGGTACCGCCTTCGAGCGGCTCCGCAGCCGCCAGGAGCTGCTCGTGGTCGCCGATCGCGTCCCACTTCTCCGGCAGGACGACGACGTCCGCGCCGGTCGCGGCCGCCCGCGCCACGAGCCGCTCGGCCTTGTCGAGATTCGCCGCCTTGTCGGCGCGGCTCGTCATCTGCACGCATGCGACTCGGATCTGGTCGGCCACGCGTCAACGATAGCTTTGGCGCATGGAGCAGGCAGCGCTGCCCAGGACCGGCCTCCGGGCGTTCCTCGCTTTCCGCAGCCGCGAGTTCCGGCTGGTCTGGTCGGCGCAGGCAGTGTCGCTGATCGGCGACGCGGCCTTCCTGACGGCGCTCGGCTGGAGGACGTTCACGCTCGCCGGGTCCGGCAAGCTCGGACTCGTCCTGGTGTGCCAGTCGCTCGCGCTGCTGACGACGGTGCTGATCGGCGGCGCGCTTGCAGACCGCTTTCCCCGGCGAACGCTGATGATCGTGTCCGATCTCGCCCGCTTCGGCGCCGTCGGCGCGCTCGCCGCCGTCGACGCGTCCGGTCACCTCACCTTCCCGATCATTCTCGTCCTCGCGACCCTCATGGGCCTCGGGGACGGGTTCTTCTACCCTGCCTTCGGCGGGATCGTGCCGCTGCTCGTGGAGCCGTCCGCCGTGCCCTCGGCGAACGCGATGATCGGGGTGGCGCGCTGGTCGAGCGTGCTCATCGGCCCGTCGATCGCGGCCGCAGTGTACGGGGCATCGGGTTCCGCGACGGTCTTCGCGCTCGACGCGGCGACGTTCCTGTTCTCGGCCTCGCTGCTCTGGCTGACGAAGCCTCGGCCCGTCGAGCCGAGCGCGGCCGAGGGCACGCTGCGCGAGATCTGGGCCGGTTTCCGCTACGTGTCGCGGGTGCCGTGGCTGTGGGTGACGATCAGCCTGTTCGCGCTCGTGCTCATGCTGCAGTTCGCGCCGCAGCAGGTGCTGATGCCGAAGCTCGTCTCCGAGCACTTCCACCGCGGCGTCGGCGCCTACGGGCTCCTGACCTCGCTGATCGGGCTGGGAACCGTGCTCGGCACGCTCCTCTACGGCCACCTGCAGCCGCAGCGGAAGCGCGGCGTGCTGAGCTATGCGATCTGGCTCGTGAACAGCCTCTGCATCGCGGGGCTCGTCCTCTCCCCCTGGTACGAGGTCGCCGGCGTCCTCGCGGTCGTGCGCGGCGCCTGCATCGGCTTCGCGGTTGCCGTGTGGGAGACGATGCTGATGGAGCTCGTGCCCCAGAACATGCTCTCGCGCGTCGTCAGCCTCGACTTCTTCGGCTCGTTCGGCCTGATGCCGCTCGGCCTCGCCCTGTCCGCCGGGATCGCAGACCTGGCGCCGCCGTCGACGATCATCGCCACGGGCGCGCTCGTCTCCGCTGCGCTGATCGCAGCCGTGATGACGCGGCCCTGGCTGCGCGCCGTCGACTGAGGCGAGGCTCGACAGCCGCTACTCTTGTTGCGTCCGGGGTGTGGCGCAGCCTGGTAGCGCGCTCCGTTCGGGTCGGAGAGGTCCCCAGTTCAAATCTGGGCACCCCGACTGAGGCGTCCGGGAGTCACAGCGGCTTCCGGGCGCTTCCGTCTGTGCGCGATTCGTCACACATTCGGCACGGACACGTCACGACTTCCCGGCTACGTTCACGGCATGAACTCGGTGCAGCTGATCGGCAACCTGGCGACGGACGTCGAGCTCAAGGAGCTGGCCGACGGGAAGCGGGTGGCGAGCTTCGTGCTGGCGGTCGACCGGGCGAGCAAGGACGGCGGCGCGGACTTCGTTCGCATCTCGGTCTGGGACAGGCAGGCCGAGCTATGCAACCAGTTCCTCCATAAGGGCGACCGCGCCGCGCTCGAAGGTCGACTCCGCAGCAGGTCGTGGCAGGCGCCAGACGGGACGCGGAGGAGCGCGGTCGAGATCGTCGCGAGCCGCATCGAGTTCCTGACGCCGTCCGGCGGCGACAGGCCGGCGGCGGCCGGGACTCCGTTCGAGGAGGCGGCCGTGGCCTAGGGGACTAGACTCCGCCCACTCATGGCGCAGCGCGACGAGATCATCGCCTTTGCCGACGAACTGCTCGACGCCGGCTCGTTCCGGGACTACGGGCCGATGGGGATGCAGGTCGTCGGAGCGGACGAGGTGACGAAGATCGTCTGCGCCGTCTCCGCCTCGCGAGAGCTGTTCGCGCGTGCGGCCGCGGCAGGCGCGCAACTCGTCCTCGTTCACCACGGCGTGCTGTGGGAGAACGAGCCGCGCACGGTCGACAGCCGCATGAAGGGTCGGCTGCAGGCGCTGTTCATGGCAGATCTGACGCTTGTCGCCTACCACCTCGCACTGGACGCGCACCCGGAGATCGGCAACAACGTCTTGTTCGCACGGGAGCTCGGGCTGCAGGTCGAGGGGCCGTTCGCGGACATCGGCGTCGGCGGCCGCTTCGACGACGGGCCGGCGATCGGTGAGGTCGTCTCGCGCGTGATCGCAGTTGTCGCAGGCCGCGAGCCGCTCGTCTTCGCCGACGGCCCCGAGCAGGTCCGGCGGGCCGCGATCGTCACCGGCGGTGGGGCCCGGTACGTCTCCCGCGCGGCCGCGGAAGGCTTCGACGCGCTGATCACGGGCGAGGCTGACGAGCCGACGATGATGACCGCACGTGAGCTCGGCATCCACTTCGTCGCCGCGGGCCACTACGCGACAGAGCGTCTGGGCGTGCAGGCGCTGGCGGCAGAGATCGCCGAGCGCTTCGGCGTCGACTGGGAGTTCGTCGAGCTCGACAATCCCGTGTAGCGCAAGCGGGTTGCAGAGCGCCCGCCCGGGTCACTATGCTCTGGTCGAGATGGATCTTCTCGGGACGCGGGCCCGGTGACACCCCGCGATCAGACAACGTCAGCTTCGAGTGAAGCCCGATCGAGTGCACGCGCCGACGGGCTTTTTTCATGCCAAGGAGGCAAGCGATGGCGAATCACCTGACGCCCGAAGAGCTGTCCAAGGAGCTCGGGATCAACCGCGACGACGTGATCCGGCTCTGCGTGGAGGAAGGGGTCCCGATCTATCACGGCAAGATCGACAAGTTCCTCTTCCAGGCCCAGCTCAAGGCCGTCAGCGGCGCCCCGGCGAGCAAGCCGGCCTAGCCCTCCGACGACTTCGCGGTTCCCTCGAGCGGCGAGAGCCGCTCGAGGCGTCTCTGGGCCGCGCAGAGCCTAGGACTTCGCCTTCGCGCGCTTGCGCGCAGCGGGCTTCTTGGCGGCGGCCTTGCCGTCGGAGGCGGGCTCCTTGCGCTTCCGCGCCTCCTCGACGCTCCGCCGCAGCGCGTCCATCAGGTCGACGGCCGGTGCCTCTTCCTCTTCGGGCTCCGGGCGCGCGATCTCCTGGCCCTTGAGCTTCGCCTCCAGCAGCTCCCGCAGGTCCTGCCGGTACTCGCTCGTCAGCTGATCGGCGGGCTGGAACTCCGTGACCATGCTGTCGATGATCTGCCGCGCGAGCGCGACCTCGTCGTCCTTCACGTCCGCCTCGGCGACGGACTCGTCGATCTCCGCCTGCGAGTAGACGTCCTCGGCGAGGTACATGGTCTCGAGCGCAAGCCCCTCGCCGCGGGGGCGGATCAGGCAGAGCTTCTCCTTGCCCGCGAGAACGAAGCGGCCGAGCGCGGCCATGCCCGTCTCCTCGAGCGCGTGCTGCAGAAGGACGTACGGCCGGCGCGCGGCGATCGCCGCAGCGGGGACGAGGAAGTAGGTGCGGTCGAAGTACACGGGATCGACGGCGTCCTCGGGCACGAAGCCGGTGATGTCGATCGCGCGCGACGTCGAGTCGCGTTCGATCGCCTCCAGGTCGGCGTCCTCGACGATGACGAACTCGCCCTTCGACACCTCCCAGCCTTTGACGATCTCGTCCGGGCCGAGCTCGCGGTCGTGGACGGGGCACCACCGCTTCTGCTTGATCGGCGTCATGCACTCGCGATGGAGCATCCGAAAGGACACGTCGGACTGTCGCGCGGCAGGCTTCGTCGCCGGCGCCAGGCCGATCGGGATGTTGACCAGCCCGAAGCTGATCGATCCGTTCCACGTCGTTCTCATCGCCTGTCCAGATTCTAGGGGGAGCAGCCCATTTCGCGGCCCGCTCCCGCTTCCCTTTCGGTGCGGGGCACGTGCCCGGCGCCGGCCGGGGTAAGCTCGCGCACCGTGCCGGGAACCACCGCCGAGCTACGCACAGTCCCCGCCCTCTGGCGGGCGGCGATCGCCGAGCGGCGCACAACGCCGGCGTACATGGCCGAGCGGGACGGCGGCTGGGAGCCCGTCTCCTGGGCGGAGGCGGGCGAGCGCGTCTCCGCGCTCGCGAACGGGCTGCTGGCCATGGGGATCCGGAAGGGAGACGCCTTCGGGATCCTCGCCTCTACCCGCCTGGAGTGGGTGCTCTTCGACTACGCGCTCGCCCTCGTCGGGGCCGTCACCGTCCCGATCTACCCGACGAGCTCGCCCGGCGACTGCGCCTACGCGCTCGACCACGGCGACGCGATCGGCGTCCTCGCCGAGGACGACGAGCAGACCGCCAAGCTCACCGAAGTACGCGAGCGGATCCCCAGGGTCGAGCACGTCCTCACCTTCGCCGACCTGGACGACCTCGCCGCCCGCGGCCGGGAGTTCGCCACGACCAACCCCGATGCCCTCGACCAGGCGAGCGCGGCCGTCGGCGAGGACGACCTCTACACCTTCCTCTTCACGTCTGGAACCACCGGCCCGCCCAAGGCCTGCATGATCACCAACCGGAACGCCCATGCGAACGCGACGGCGTTCGACGACGAGGAGGAGCAGCTGGTGGGCGCAGGCGACGTCGTGCTCCTCTGGCTGCCGCTCGCGCACAACTTCGGGCGGTTCCTCAACCTGTCGGGGGTCAACCGGGGCTTCACCGTCGCCTTCGTCGCCGACCCCCGCAGCCTCGCCGACGCGCTCCCGGAGATCCACCCGACGCTGCTCCCCAGCGTGCCGCGCATCTTCGAGAAGGTGTACGAGGCGACCCGCACGGCCTTCGACGAGCAGACCGGCCCGAGCCGCAGGCTCGTCGACTGGGCGCTCCGCGTCGGCAGCCGCGCGAGCGCGCTCCGCCAGGAGGGCCGCGACCTGCCGGCCGGCCTCGCGCTGCAGCACCGGCTCGCCGACCGGCTCGTGTACTCGAAGGTGAAGAAACGGCTGGGCGGGCGCATCCGCGTGGCCGTCTCCGGCGCCGCTCCGATCTCGGTCGAGATCCTCGAGTTCTTCCACGCGCTGGACGTGCTCATCCTGGAGGGCTACGGCCTGTCCGAGTGCACGTCGGGCGCCTCGGTCAACCGGCCCGATGCGTACCGGTTCGGGACCGTCGGGCGGCCGGTGCCCAAGATGGAGGCGAAGACGGCGGAGGACGGCGAGCTGCTGCTCCGCGGCCCGACCATCTTCGCGGGCTACTACGAGAACGAGCAGGCGACGCTCGAAGCCGTGGACGAGGAGGGCTGGCTGCACACCGGCGACGTGGCCGAGATCGACGCCGACGGGTTCATCCGCATCACCGACCGCAAGAAGGACATCCTCGTCACGGCCGGCGGCAAGAAGGTCGCGCCGCAGAACCTCGAGAACCTGCTCAAGGGCTCGAAGTTCGTCTCCCAGGCGCTCGTGGTCGGCGACCGCCGCCCGTACATCACCGCACTCGTCGCCCTCGACGTCGAGGCGATCGGGCCCTGGGCCGAAGTGCGCGGCCTGCCGAGCGACCCGACCGAACTCGCGCACCACCCCGATGTCGTCGGCCTCGTGCAGTCCGTCGTCGACGACGTCAACCGCGGCCGGACGGGCTTCGAGCAGATCAAGCGCTTCGCCATCCTTCCCCGTGACTTCTCGGCCGACGAGGGCGAGGTCACGCCCACGCTCAAGCTCCGCCGGCGCGTGGCCGAGCAGCACTTCGCGCACGAGATCGACGAGCTGTACGGCGGGGGCTAGAGGATCCGGCGGGCGCCGACGTAGGTGGCGGCGTACCAGCCTTCGTTGAGACTCGAGATCTTCACGACGTCGCCGGTGTGCGGGGCGTGGATGAACTGGCCGCCCCCGATGTAGATGCCGACGTGGCCGAGCCCGTCGAAGAAGACGAGGTCGCCGGGCTGGAGCTGATCCTGGGAGACGTAGACGCCGACGTTCCAGAGCGCGTAGGACGAGTGCGGCAGCGAGACACCCATGGCTCCGTACGCGTAGACGACGAGGCCGGAGCAGTCGAACACGTCGGGCCCGGCGGCGCCCCACACGTACGCCTTCCCGAGTTCCGCCATCGCGACGCCGACGACGCCGCCGTACTGCGACGGGGGCGCGACGGTGGTGACGGTGGGCGGCGCGGGGGTGCTCGGATCGGCTGTGCTCGTGGCGGTCGTGGTGACCGGCGACGGGGCCTGGGCGGTCACGCCGACGACCGTCGCATTCAGCCGTGCCTGCGCCGCCTGCTGCAGCGCGACGAGCCGTGCTCGGGCCTGCGCCGCCAGCAGGGCCTGGCGGGCGGCCTGCTCTGCCTGCAGGCGCTCGATCTCGCTCTTGATCGACGAGAGCAGACGCTTGCGGTCGGCGAGGCCGTTCTCGATCTCAGACTTCGCCGCCGCGCGCGACGCGACCACGCGCTGCTGAGCCCGGTGGGCGCGCCGGAGGGCCGTGCCGCGGATGGCCACCTCGCGGCGGTACTGCCTCACCTGGTGAAGCACCTGCGCGTCCTGCGCGGACACGCGGCTGGCCGTGTCCATCCGGTCGATGATGTCCTCGAGGCTGTTCGCCGCCGTGAGCACCTGCGTCATCGGGTCGGACTGGCCGGAGATCCAGAGCTCGCGCATACGGCGGGAGAGCCGACTCTCCGCCTGGGCCTTGTTCTTGAGCGCCACGCCCATCTCGTAGCGATTGGTGCTCAGCTCGTGGCGGATGTGGTCGAGCTTGATCGTCGAGGCGTCGTACGCCTCGATCGCCCGGCCCAGCCTGACGTCGAGCTGGTTGATCTCCGCGAGCACGTGCTGCGCCTCGGCCTTCTTGTCCCCGATCTGGTCCGCCATGCCCGGCACTGCGGCCGCGAGAGCCACGATGACGACGACGAGAATCGCTGGCGCCCACTTGCCGCAGAAGGCCCGTTTTCGGCCTTGCGCTGCGCGCGACCGGGGGCGCACCGGGAGGGGCCGGTACGTCACTGGCACAGGACCCTATCAGGGTCGGCGGTCGGCTGCAACCCAGAACCGTGTCTCAATGTGTGCCAAAAGTGCTGCAAAGTGCGTAGTTTCGACGTCACGAACTCGTTTCCTGTGGTAGCGTCTTGCCTCCCTTGCGGGTGCCGTCACGTTTCATCGGACGTGGGGCGCTGATCCTTTACGCCCTCGTGTGCGTCGCGCTTCCGGCCTCGGGTGGCGCCGACCGGATCGGACAGCTGCGCTCGGCGCGCGCGTCTTTCGCGGCGCAGGAGCGGACAGCCCTGCTGCAGCTCTACGCGCTCGGCTCGAGCCTCGACCGCGCCCGCGGCCGACTCGCCGCCGTCCAGGCCGACCTCGACGCCGCCCGCCGCACCCGCGACACGGTACGGCGCCAGCTCCGGGCGGCACGCCGGACGCTCGCGGTCGCCGACGCGAGGCTCGCCGCCCAGCTCCGGGCGATGTACGAGCGCGACAGTCCCGACGTGCTCAGCGTCCTCTTCGGCGCCGCGTCGCTGGACGACGTCATCACCGGCCTCGACAACGTGAACCGGACGACGACGTCGACGCGCGACCTGATCCTCCAGGCCCGAGCGGCCCGTACACGGGTCGCCGGCGCGGTCGGCGCCCTGGACCGGCGGACGGCGCGGCTGAGCCGTCTACGCGCGGCCGCGGCGGACGCGGAGACGTCGATCGTCAGCCGGCAGGCCGAGCGGACCGCCTACATCGCGAGCCTGCGCACGAGGGAGCGCCTGACCGGCCAACGGATCGCTGACCTCGAGAGCCGTGCGCGGGCCGCGGAAGCGGCGTCGACCGTCACGACCATCCACGCCCAGGCCGTCAAGAGCCTCTCGGGCGCAGCCCCGGCCCGACCTGCTCCGCCCCCGCCGGCCGCGCCGCCCCCGGCCGCGGCGCCCGTCCAGCCCGCGTCCGGGTCGGGCACCCGGCTGACCGTCGTGGCCACGGCCTACTCTACGCATGGTGGAACCGCGAGCGGACTGCCGACGGGGCCGGGCGTCGTGGCCGTGGACCCGACCGTCATCCCGCTCGGAACCCGCATGGACATCCCCGGCTACGGGCCTGGCATCGCCGCGGACACGGGCACGGCGATCAAGGGCCTGCGGATCGACTTGTGGTTCCCGACGCTGAACCAGGCGCTCAGCTGGGGCAAGCGGACGGTTACCATCACCCTTCGCTGATCCGGCGCCTGATCCTCGCGTTCGTCACGGCCTCGCTCGCCTGGGGCGCCTCGCAGGCTGCCGCGGGACCGGGCGCGCCGCCGCTCGATCTCGCCGCGAAGCTGGGCGCGGCGCTGCACGCGAAGGGCATCGCTCCCTACCAGACCGGCGCCTTCGCCGTCGATCTCGTCTCGGGGAAGGTCGTCTACGCGCACAACTCCGCCGTCGGGTTCGTGCCGGCGTCGAACGAGAAGCTGCCGGTCACGTACGCCGCCCTGAAGGTCCTCGGGCCGAGGTTCCGCTTCCCCACCGAGGTGCGCGGCCAGGGCTCGCTCGGCGCGGGCGGGACGTGGAACGGCAACATCGTCCTGAAGGGCTACGGCGACCCGACGCTCTCGACGACGCGGCTGGCCTGGCTCGTGCGCCGGGTCAAGGCCGCGGGTGTCAGGCGCGTGACAGGGCTGGTCATCGGGGACGAGTCCTTCTTCGACAAGGTGCGCACCGCGCCGGGCTGGAAGGCGTCCTTCTACATCGAGGAATCTCCGCCGCTGTCCGCCCTCGTCGTCGACCGCGCCTGGACGGGGAAGCGCTACACGACGACGCCCGCGTACACGGCCGCCGACGAGTTCAGACGCATGCTGATCAAGGCCGGCGTCCGCGTCTCGGGGAAGGCACGCTCGTTCCGGGCCGGCGGCAAGCTGCTGGCGGTCTCGCTCTCCCGGCCCCTCGAGGAGATCCTGCACGCCGTCGACGCCCACAGCGACAACTTCTCCGCCGAGCTCCTACTGAAGGAGCTCGGCGCAGTCGCCGGGACGGGAGGCACGACTGCCGCCGGAGCCACGGTCGTCACGGGTGTACTGGCCCAGAACGGGATTCCGATCACCGGCCTGACGATCGGCGACGGGTCGGGCCTGTCCTCGCTCGACCGGCTGACGCCGCAGGCGATCGTGGCCATCCTCCAGCAGTGCTGGCACGACGCGGGGCTGCGCTCGGCCCTCGTGCAGGCGATGGCGGTCGCCGGCCGCTCCGGGACGCTGCGGAACAGGCTGCTCGGCCCGACGACACGGGGGTCGGTCGTCGGCAAGACGGGCACGACCGACCTGGCCTCCGTGCTCTCGGGCTTCGTCCACGGCCGCTACGCGTTCTCGGTGATCCAGAACGGCTCGCCGGTCCCGTCCTGGACGGCCCGCCCGGCCCAGGACCGGTTCGTCCAGCTGCTCGCGGCAGCTTCAGCTTCGCCCTAGCGGGCGAGCAGCTCGTCCAGATCGGCCTCGGACAGGATCGGGATGCCCGCCTTCTGCGCCTTCGTGAGCTTGGACTGCCCCGGCTCCTCGCCGACGACGAGCCCCGTGGTCTTCCCGGAGACGGAGTCGGACACCTTCGCGCCGAGCGCCTCGAGCGCCGCCCTGGCCTCGTCGCGGGTGAGCTTCTCGAGCGTGCCCGTGATCACGTAGCTCGAGCCGGTCAGCGGTCCCGCGACCGGCCGGTCCTCCTCGCCGGTCTCGAAGCGCAGGCCCAGCTCGCGCAGCTCCTGTACGAGCGCGCGGTTCTGGTCGTCCGCGAACCACTCGACGACGAGCTCGGCGCGGTCGGGCCCGAAGCCCTCGACATCGGCCATCTCCTCCTGGGTCGCAGCCATGAGGCGATCGATGTCGCCGAAGTGACGGGCGAGGTTCTGGGCCAGCACCCAGCCGATGCCGAGGATGTTCAGCCCGAGCAGCACGCGTGAGAAAGGCACCTGCTTCGACCGCTGGATCGACTCGATCGCCGCGGTGGCGGAGATCTCGGCGAAGCCCTCCAGCTCGACGAGCTCTGCCTTCGTCAGCCGGTAGAGGTCCGGCAGCGAGCGGACGAGACCCTTGTCCCAGAGGATGCGGATCGTCTGCTCGCCGACGCCGTCGATGTCGGCGACGCCCGTCCACGTGATCAGCGTCTCCAGGCCGCGTGACGGGCAGGCGCGGTTCGGGCAGCGGTGCATGACCTCGCCCTCGGGCTTGACGATCTCGGTGCCGCAGAGCGGGCACTTCTTCGGCATCCGGAACTCCTTCGTCCCGGGCTGGTGCACGCCCCCGGCCGGCCCGACGATCTGCGGGATGACGTCGCCGGCCCGCTGGACGATGACGACGTCGCCCTCGCGGATCTGCTTGCGGTTGATGTCCTCCTCGTTGTGGAGCGTCGCGCGCGTGACGGTGACGCCGCCCACCTCGACGGGCTCCATCAGCGCCCACGGGTTGAGCGCGCCGGTCCGGCCGACGCGGATCAGGATCTCGAGCAGCTTCGTCTCGGCCGTCATCGGCGCCCACTTGAACGCGCGCGCCCAGCGAGGCCGGGAGTGGAGCGCGCCGAGGCGCTGCTGCTGGTCGAGCGAGTCGACCTTGATCACGATCCCGTCGATCTCGTAGTCGAGCTCGATGCGCCGCGTCTCCCATTCGCGGCACGCGGCCGCGACCTCCTCGATCGTCTCCAGCCGCTCCGCGTAGGGATTCGTGCGGAAGCCGCGCTCGCGCAGCCACTGCAGCATCTCCAGCTGGCCGCCGAACGCGACGCCCTCGGCATGACCTGTGCCGTAGATCCACGTCGAGAGCGGACGGTCCGCGGTGATCGCCGAGTTCTTCTGGCGCAGCGAGCCCGCGGCGGCGTTGCGCGGGTTGGGGGCGAGCTTCTGGTTCGTCCCGGCGAGCCGCTCGTTCAGCTCGCGGAACCCCGACAGCGGCAGGTACACCTCGCCGCGCACCTCGACGACGGCCGGAGGGTCGTCGCCGAGCATCCGCAGCGGGATCGCCTTGATCGTACGCAGGTTCGGGGTCACGTCCTCGCCCTGGACACCGTCGCCGCGCGTCGCGCCGCGCACGAACACGCCCTGCTCGTACGTCAGGTTGACCGCGAGCCCGTCGATCTTCGGCTCGATCACGTAGGCGACCGGCTCGTCGGAGTCGAGGCGCTTGCGGATGTCGTCGGCCCACTTGTGGAGCGCCTCCTCGGTCGTGACCTTCTCCAGCGAGCCCATCTGCTCCAGGTGGCGAACCTTCTGGAACTTCTCGGACGCGGGTGCGCCGACGCGGTGGGTGGGGGAGTCGGGCGTGACCAGGTCAGGGTGCGACTCCTCGAGCGCGACGAGCTCGTCGTAGAGCCGGTCGTACTCGGCATCCGTCATCACGGGGTCGTCCTCGACGTGGTATGCGACGAGCGCCTTCGTCAAGAGCTCCCGGAGCTCGGCCGCCCGCGACGCGGCCGTCTTGCTAGAGGACGCCAAGGAGGTCCTCCGCGTGGCGGACGAAGGCGTCGGGGTGCTCGCGCTGCAGCACCTCGTCCGAGTGGATGCCGCCCCAGGCGACGGCGATCGCGTACACGCCCGCGGCTCTTGCCGCGCGGACGTCGAAGGGCGAGTCGCCGACGTAGGCGGTCTCCTCGCGCTCCGCGCCGAGCCGATCGACGGCGGCGAGGATCGGGTCGGGCGCGGGCTTGTGCCTCTCGGTGTCGTCGGAGGTGATCACGACCTCGAAGTTGGACTCGAGCTCGGGCAGCCGCGCGAAGGCAAGCCCGACGGTCGCCCGGCGCTTGGCGGTGACGATGCCGAGGCGGCGACCCTGTGCACGGAGCCTCGGCAGCACCTCGATCACCTCCCAGAACGCCTCCAGCTCGTCGTGCAGCGGCTCGTTGTGCTCGCGGTAGGCGGCGACGAGGTCGTCGACGCGGTCGGGCGCGAGCGCCTGCATCTGCGCCACGAGGCCCGGGCCGCCGACGGCCGCGCTCAGCACCTCCTCGGGGATCTCCCGGCCGAGCACCGACTTCGCCGCGTGCTTCATCGACGCCACGATCATCGGCCCGGAGTCGATCAGGGTGCCGTCGAGATCGAAGAGAACGACCGGGAATCGCACGCGCTCCATCGTAGTAATGGGCTCAGTACTGGACGCTGACCAGATAGAGCCCGTGCGGCGGGGCCGTCAGGCCCGCCTCGATGCGCGGCCGGCCTTCGAGCAGGCGCGCGAAGTCCGCCGGCTCGGCGTCGAGCATCGTGCCGACGAGCGTCCGCACCATGTGGCGCAGGAACGAGTCGGCCGTGATCTCGAAGTCGAGATGGTCGCCGCGCTCGATCCACTCGGCAGACTCGACGACCCGCACGAAGACCTCGTGCTGCGTCTCCGTGGGCGTGAACGCGCGGAAGTCGTGCTCGCCGGGAAGCAGCGCGGCGCAGGCGCGAAGGCGTTCGACTTCAAGCGGATGGGGACGCCACCAGCTCCGGTGTTCCTCCCACGCGCTTCGCTCCCGCCGCCGCAACAACCGATAGCGATAGCTCCGCGATCGAGCCGAGAAGCGCGCATTGAAGTCATATCCCACGCCTTCCGCTCGAAGGACTGCGACGTCGCCTGGCAGCACCGTGTTCAGCGCCTCCGCAGCCCGCGGGAGCGGCGGGCCCCCGAGGGCGTCTACAGACATCACGTTGCCGAGCGCATGAACTCCTGCGTCGGTTCGTCCAGCCACGGCGATGTCTTCGACGTCCGAGTAGAGCGAGCACAGCGCCTCGCTCGCGGTGCCCTCGACCGTCCGCAAGCCGGGCTGAGCTGCCCACCCGTGAAAGTGGGTGCCGTCGTACTCGAGAGTGAGCTTGAGCGGCAGGCTAGGCGGTTGCTTCGGCCTGCTCGGCGGGCTGCTCCCGGCGGCGCCGCAGACGGCCGCGCGAGGCGGAGCTTTCGCCCTCGTGCTCCTCGCCGCCCGGCACGAAGTCGACGAGCTCGAGGTAGGCCATCGGCGCGGAGTCGCCCTGCCGCGGGCCGAGCTTGATCACCCGCGTGTAACCGCCCGGGCGGTCCTTGAAGCGCGGCGCGACCTCGGAGAAGAGCATGTGCACGATCTCCTGCGACCGAAGGAAGGCGAGCGCCTGCCTGCGGGCGTGGATCGAGCCGTCGCGGCCGAGCGTGATCATCTTCTCTGCGACCGGCCGCACCGCCTTCGCCTTCGTCTCCGTCGTGCGGATACGGCCGTGCTCGATCAGCGACGCCGTCAGGTTCGCGTACAGCGCCTTGCGGTGCGCCGAGTCGCGGCCGAGCTTCTTCCCTGAGCGCTGGTGCCTCATGACTCGTCCGGCTACGCCGGCAGCTCCTCGCCGCGGAGCGTCAGGCCGTGCGCGGCCAGGGTCTCCTTGACCTCTTCGATCGACTTCTTGCCGAAGTTCGGGATCGTCCCCAGCTCGGTCTCCGTCTTGGAGACGAGATCGCCGATGGTCTCGATGCCGACGCGCTTGAGGCAGTTGTACGACCGGACGCCCAGCTCGAGCTCCTCGATCGGGAAGTTCTCCATCCCGTGCGCGAGCGACGGCTCCGCGGCCTGCTCGGCGGCGGCCTCCGCGAAGCCCTCGATCTTCTCGATGTCGGTGAAGATCGCGAGCTGGCGGATGAGCAGCTCGGCGGCCTGCGCGATCGCGTCACGCGGGTCGAGCGACCCGTCCGTCGTCACATCGAGGACGAGCTTGTCGTAGTCGGTGCGCTGCCCGACGCGGGCGGCCTCGACGTCGTACGCCACGCGGCGCACCGGCGAGAAGATCGAGTCGATCGGGATGACGCCGATCGTGTGCTCGGAGCCGCGGTTCATCTCGGCCGGGACGTAGCCGCGGCCGCGGCCGATCGTCATCGTCAGCTCGAGCTTGCCGCGGTCGGAGAGGTGCGCGATCTCGAGGTCCGGGTTGAGGATCTCGAGATCGGCCGGCGCCTGGATGTCGGCCGCGGTGACCGGGCCCGGGCCCTTCTTCTGCAACCGCACCTCGATCTCCGGCGACTCACCGTGGAGCCGGCAGGTCAGGTTCTTGAGGTTGAGCAGGATGTCGGTGACGTCCTCGCGCACGCCGGGGAGGGTCGTGAACTCGTGCGCGACGCCCTCGATCTTGACCGAGGTGACAGCGGCGCCCTCGAGCGAGGAGAGCAGCACGCGGCGGAGCGAGTTGCCGAACGTGTAGCCGAAGCCGCGGTCGAGCGGCTCGATCTGGAACACGCCGCGGTTGTCGTCGACTTCCTCGTGGACGATCTTGGGGATCTGGAACTCCATCATGCTGGTGCGAGTTGCCAAGTGACTTTCCTTTCCTCTGGACGGGGCCGACCGCCCCGAAACCTCGTTACTTGCTGTAGAGCTCGACGATCAGCGACTCCTGCACCGGCGTGTCGATCTCGGCCCGCTCGGGCCACTTGAGGATCTTGCCGGTGAGGCCGTCGTGATCGGCCTGGAGCCAGGGCGCCACCGACGCCGTCAGGTCGGTCGCGTCGCGCACGACCTGCTCGGCGGGGCTGCCCTGCTTCAGGGAGATGACGTCGTTGGGACGAACCTGGTAGCTGGGAATGTTGACGCGGCGGCCGTTGACGAGGAAATGGCCGTGGCGGACGAGCTGGCGAGCCTGGGCGCGGGAGGCGGCGAAGCCGAGGCGGTAGACGACGTTGTCGATCCGCGACTCGAGCATGCGCAGCAGGGTGTCGCCGGTCAGGCCCTCGCGGCGGGCGGCGGCCTTCTCGTAGTAGGTGTGAAACTGCTTCTCGAGCAGGCCGTAGTAGCGCCGTGCCTTCTGCTTCTCGCGGAGCTGCAGCAGGTACTCGGACTGCTTGATCCGGCCGCGGCCGTGCTCGCCCGGCGGATACGAGCGGCGCTCGATCGCGCACTTCTCGGTCAGGCAGCGCTCGCCCTTGAGGAAGAGCTTCATGCCCTCGCGGCGGCAGAGCTTGCAGGCGGGTCCGCGGTACCTGGCCACTAGCGATCACCTTCGGCACAGATCGTGCTCGCCGGGTGCGAAACGCCCGCGTCGCAAGGACGCAGGGAGCGCTCGTAGTCGCAGGCTACGGGCGCGACTGAGGACGCGGCGAGGCGGAGCGTTGCAGCCACCCGGAGTGTGCGAGATGTGACGGAGGGGGTCGCGAACATCAGACGCGCCTCCGCTTGCGGGGCCGCACGCCGTTGTGGGCCTGCGGCGTGACGTCCTTGACGCCGAGAATCTCGAGCCCGGCTGCCTGCAGCGAGCGGATGGCCGTCTCGCGCCCGGAGCCGGGTCCCTTCACGAACACCTCCACCTTCTGCAGACCGTGCTCCATGCCCTTGCGCGCGGCGGCGTCGGCGGTCACCTGCGCGGCGAACGGGGTCGACTTGCGCGAGCCCTTGAACCCGGCCGAGCCGGCCGACTCCCACACGATCACGTTCCCCTCCTTGTCCGTGAGGGTGACGATCGTGTTGTTGAACGAGGTCTTGATGTGGGCCTGGCCGATCGCGATGTTCTTCTTGACGCGGCGGCGCCCACGACCGCGGGTCGCTTGTCTACGAGGAGGTGCCATCAGCGATCACGCTCCGTGGCACGTGTGCTCACCGGCCGCGAAACGCCCGCGTCGCAAGGACGCAGGGAGCGTTCGTAGTCGCAGACGACGGACGCGACTGAGGACGCGGCGAGGCGGAGCGTTGCAGCGCCCCCGTGAGTGCACGGGGCGCGGAGTGGGGTCGTGTTCATCAGGTCTTCGTCGCCGCTTTCTTCCCGCGACCGACGGTCTTCTTGGAGCCCTTGCGGCTACGCGCGTTGGTCTTCGTGCGCTGTCCGTTCACGGGGAGCCCGCGCCGGTGGCGAAGCCCGCGGTAGGAGCCGATCTCCTGGAGGCGCTTGATCGCCTGCGACCGCTCGCGGCGCAGGTCGCCCTCGACCTGGAGGTTCGAGTCGATGTAGCGCTGAAGGCGCGTGGTCTCCTCGTCGGTGAGATCGCGCACCTTCGTGTCGGGCGAGAGGCCGAGCTCGGCGCACACGTTCTGCGCCGTCGTCCGGCCGACGCCGTAGATGTAGGTGAGCCCGATCTCGAGCCGCTTCTGGTTCGGGAGGTTGACTCCGGCGATACGTGCCATAGGTCTTCCTGGTGCTCCTAGCCCTGTCGCTGCTTGTGCCGGGGATTCGTGCAGATGACCATGGTCGTGCCGTGCCGCTTGATCACGCGGCACCGCTCGCACATAGGCTTGACTGAAGGACGGACTTTCATCGGTATCTGTAGGTGATGCGGCCGCGGGACAGGTCGTAAGCCGAGAGCTCCACCTTCACCCGGTCACCGGGGAGGATGCGGACGTAGTTCTTGCGCATCTTCCCGGAGATCGTGGCGAGGACTTCGTGACCCTCGTCGATCTGGACCCTGAACATCGTGCTCGGCAGTGCTTCGACGACCTCTCCTTCGACCTCGATCTTCTCTTCCTTGACTGGCATGCGCGTACTCTGCACACGAAAAGACGCGGCGCAGCCAGGCTAGGCCGCCAGCCGCTTCATCGTAGCAAAACAGCCGCTGCAGTCAGAATCTGCGGTCCTCCCTCGGTGATCGCGACGGTGTGCTCGAAATGGGCAGCCAGCGAGCCGTCCTGGGTCGAGATCGACCACTCGTCGTCGTGCACGAGGACGTCGGGTCCGCCGGCCGTGATCATCGGCTCGATCGCGAAGGTCATGCCCTCCGCGAGCAGCGGCCCGCGGCCCGGCTCGCCGAAGTTGGGGATCTGCGGGTCCTCGTGCATGGCCCTGCCGACACCGTGACCGACGAGGCTGCGGACGACGGAGAAGCCGGCATCCTCGGTGACCATCTGGACCGCGTGCGAGATGTCCGAGAGCCGCCGCCCCGGGCGGCACTGCTCGACCCCGGCCTCGAGCGCGGCCTGGCCGACCTCGAGCAGGCGCTCGGTCTCGGGCGAGATCTCCCCGACCGGGAACGTGAACGCCGAGTCGGCGACGAAGCCCCCCAACGTGACGCCGACGTCGACCGAGAGGATGTCGCCCTCGGCGAGCTCGTACGGGCCGGGGATGCCGTGGACGACCATGTCGTTCGGCGAGGCACAGATCGAAGCCGGGTAGCCCCGGTACCCCTTGAAGGTCGGCGACCCGTCGTGCGAGCGGATGAATTCCTCGGCGACGGCGTCGAGCTCGGCCGTGGTCACACCAGGCCGGATGCGCTCGCCGAGCAGGGCAAGCGTCTCCGCGACGATCCTGCCCGCGCGCCCCATCTGGGCGATCTCGGCCGGCGACTTGCGCACGATCACACCGCCACCGCCTGCTCGAGCGCCTTGTGGACCTCGCCCCACACCTCGTCGATCGTTCCGGCGCCGTCGACCTCCACGAGCTTGCCGTCCACACGGTAGTGCTCGGAGAGCGGGGCCGTCTCGCGGTGGTAGATCTCGAGCCTGCGGGCGATCCCTTCGGGCGTGTCGTCGGCCCGGCTCTCCTCGGCCGCCCGCTTCAGCATGCGCTCGACACACACCTCGTCGGGGACCAGCAGCTCGAGGGCGGCGGTCAACGGCCGACCGAGCTCGGCGAGGAGCGCATCCAGGGCCTCCGCCTGCGCCAGGTTGCGCGGGAAACCGTCGAGGACGAACCCGGGCGCTGCGTCGGACTCGGCGAGGCGCTCGCGGATCAGGCCAACGGTGAGATCGTCCGGGACGAGGTCCCCGGCGGCGAGGATCGGCTCGACCTTCGCGCCGAGCGGCGTCCGCTTCGCGATCGCGGCGCGGAACATGTCGCCCGTCGAGACGTGGGGAATGCCGTGCTCGGCGGCGATCCGCTTGGCCTGCGTTCCCTTGCCTGATCCCTGCGGGCCGAACAGCAGGAGGTTCAGCTGCTCCGGCACTACTTCCGATCCAGGAAGCCCTCGTAGGACCTCATCATCATCTGCGATTCCATCTGGCGCATCGTGTCCAGGGCGACGCCGACCATGATCAGGAGCGACGTTCCGCCGAGGAACGTCCGCGAGGTCGCGGTCAGGTCGAAGTAGCCGCCGAGCCAGGTCGGGAACACCGCGATGAAGGCGAGGAACAACGAGCCGGGCAGCGTCAGGCGCGAGAGCACGCGGTCGAGGTAGTGCGCCGTCGGCGGGCCCGGTCTGATGCCGGGGATGTAGCCGCCGTACTTGCGCAGGTTGTCGGCCTGGTCGACCGGGTTGAACTGGACCGCCGTGTAGAAATACGTGAACACGATGATCAGGAAGGCCTCGGTCAGGAGGTAGCTGGCCTGATGGGGCTGGAAGTTGCGGTTGATCCAGCCTTGCGTCGCCGGGAAGAACTGCGCGATCGTCGGCGGGAACGCGAGCAGTGCAGCCGCGAAGATGATCGGGATGACGCCGGCCATGTTCACGCGCAGAGGCATATACGTGGAGCCGCCCCCAGACATGCGCCGCCCGACCATGCGCCGCGCGTACTGCACCGGGATCCGCCGCTGTCCTTCCTGGACGAACACGACCGCGGCGACCACGGCGATGAACAGGATCGGGTAGAAGAGCTTCGTCGTCGGCCCGCCGCTGCGCCACGCGTTGATCGTGGTCGGCGCGTCGGCGATGATCGAGGCGAAGATCAGGATCGAGATGCCGTTGCCGATCCCGCGCTTCGTGATCTGCTCGCCCATCCACATGAGCAGCGCGCACCCGGCGGTCAGCGTGACGACGATCAGCACGATGCGGCCGGAGTTCGTGTCCAGCACCTTGCCGCTCGACGTGGAGCTCGACGAGGAGCGCGTGAAGAGCAGCACGTACCCGAGCGACTGCAGCGCCGCGAGCGCCACGGTCAGGTAGCGCGTGTACTGGTTGATCTTGGCGTACCCGGCCTCGCCTTCCTTCTGCAACTGCTCCAGCTTGGGCACGACGACGGCGAGGAGCTGCAGGATGATCGACGCCGTGACGTACGGCATGATGCCGAGCGCGAACACGGAGAACCGCGACAGCGCCGAGCCCGAGAACAGGTTGAGCAGCCCGAGGACGGTGTTGCCGTTGTTCGAGAAGTAGGTCTTGATGGCGTCGCCGTTGATGCCCGGAGCGGGCATCCAGGAGCCGAACCGGTAGACCGCGAGCACGAGGCCCGTGAAGAGGACGCGGCGCCGGAGCTCCGGCACCCGCCAGGCGTTGCTAAGCCAGGTAAGCATCTAGCTGTCGGCGTCTTCCGCCGCCTCGGCTTCCGGTTCCGGAGCCTCGGCGGCGGTCTCCTCCTCGGGCTCGTCGGCCACGGGGGCGGGGCGCTTGCGGACCTTCTTCACCTTCGGCTTGGGCTCGCCGCGCAGCCAGACGACCTGGCCGCCTGCGGCCTCGATCTTCTCTCGCGCGCTCCTCGAGAAGCCGTGCGCCGAGACGATCAGCTTTGTCGAGACGTCGCCCTGGCCGAGGATCTTCACGTCGACGCGGATCGACCGGATCAGCCGCTTCGCCTTGAGCAGCTCCGGCGTCACCTCCGTGCCCGCGTCGAACACGCGCTCGAGGTCGCGGACGTTGACGCCTTGCGTGACAGTCCGGAAGGGTCCGATCGGCATGGCGTCCTTCGACGTCGAGCCGCGCTTCTTGCCGAGGCGCATGTAGATCGGCATCTGCCCGCCCTCGAACCCGGCGCGCATCTTGTGCGAGCCCGAGCGGGACTTCTGGCCCTTGATGCCGCGGCCGGCGTAGCGGCCCTTGCCCGAGCCCAAGCCGCGGCCGACCCGCTTGCGGTCGCGCCGCTTCTGGGCGGGCTTCAGCGTGGAAAGGTTCAGCTCGGACGGCACGTCAACGCTCCTCGATCCGGACGAGATGACGGACCTTCCTGAGCATACCGGCGAGCTCCGGGCTCTCCTTGCGCTCTGTGGAGCGCCCGATCTTGCCCAGGCCGAGAGCCCGCAGTGTGCCGCGGTGCTTCTCGGTCTGGCCGATCGCGGAGCGGGTCTGCGTGATCTTCAGGGTCTTGCTCACGCCGACTCGGCCTCCGCGGCGGCCGGAGCCCCGGCGGCGGGCTCTGCCGGCTCGACAGGCTCGGCCGCAGCAGCGGGCTCGGCCTCTGCCTCGGGCGCCTTGTACGGGAGGACCTCGACGATCGTCTTGCCGCGGATCCTGGCCACGTCCTCGGGCCGGCGCAGGCTCTGCAGGCCGTTCACGGTCGCCTTGAGCATGTTGATCGGGTTCGTCGTCCCCAGGCTCTTCGCGAGGATGTCCTTGACGCCGCCGAGCTCGAGCACCGCGCGGACGCCGCCGCCGGCGATCACGCCGGTTCCCTCGCTGGCCGGCCTGAGCAGGACGCGGGCGGCGTCGAACTTGCCGATGATCTCGTGCGTGATCGTCGTCCCGTGCTTGGGCACGGTGAACATGTTCTTCTTGGCATCGTCGACCGCCTTCGAGATCGCGAGCGGCACCTCGCGCGCCTTGCCGTAGCCGACGCCGACGCGGTCGACCTCGTCGCCGATCACGACCAGCGCCGAGAACGAGAACCGCCGGCCGCCCTTGACCACCTTGGCGACGCGGTTGATCTCGACGACGCGCTCCTTGAGCTCTCTCGTCTCCTGGTAGTCGCCCACGCTCACTATCGATCACCTCCGACGCAGATCGTGCTCTCGGGCCGCGAAAAGCCCGCATCGCAAGGACGCAGGGAGCACTCGTAGCCGGAGGCTACGGGTGCGACTGAGGACGCCGCGAGGCGGAGCCTTGCAGCGCGCCCGAGAGTGCGAGATGTGACGGTGGTGGTCGACATCAAAACTTCAGCCCTCCTTCGCGCGCGCCCTCGGCGAGCGCTTTGACGCGTCCGTGGTACAGGTAGCCGGCCCGGTCGAACACGACCGACTCGTACCCGGCCTTCTTGGCGCGGTCGGCGAGCAGCTTGCCGACCTCGCGCGCCTGGTCCGTCTTCGTCCCTTTGAAGCTCTTGGGCAGCTGCTTCCAGCCTACCGACGTCAGCGTCCGGCCCTCGGCGTCGTCGATCAGCTGCGCGTAGATGCCCAGGTTCGACCGGTAGACGGCGAGGCGCGGGCGCTCGTCCGTGCCGGCGATCTTGCCGCGCACGCGGCGCTGGCGGCGCGACCTGGCCTCACGTGTGGACAGCTTCATCTCTAGGCCCTCTTCCCGGCGGCGAAGCCGCCTGTCCGCGCGAGCGGACCGGTCGAGGGGGTTCGGGGGAACGGAAAGGTTCCCCCGCTACCTGGCACTGCGTGTCGCATCGAGATCATGCTCGCTTCCCCACTTTGCGGCGTACGTACTCGCCCTGATAGCGGATGCCCTTGCCCTTGTACGGCTCAGGCGGACGCACCTTGCGGATCTCGGCGGCGGTCTGACCGACCATCTGCTTGTCGATTCCCTTGACGATGATCTCGGTCGGCGTCGGCAGCTCGAAGGAGATGCCGGCGCGCGGCGTGACCACGACCGGGTGCGAGAAGCCGACCTGGAGCTCGAGGTCCTGGCCGCGGAGCGCCGCGCGGTAGCCGACGCCCTGGATCTCCAGGCGCTTCTCGAAGCCCTTCGTGACGCCCTCGACCATGTTTGCAATCAGGGTCCTCGTGAGCCCGTGCAGCGAGCGGTCGGGACCGCGGTCACTCGGCCGCGTGACGACGATGGTGTCGTCCTGCTTCTCGATCGTCATCCGCAGCGGCACCTGCTGGCTCAGCTCGCCGCCGGGACCGTTGACCTGCACGCGACCGGGCGAGATAGCCACCGCCACGTCGGACGGCAGGGGGATCGGTTGCTTTCCGATTCGGCTCATTCAGCTCACCAGACGAAACAGATCACTTCGCCGCCGACACCTTGCCGCTCGGCGGTGCGGCTCGTCATGACGCCGCTGGACGTGGACATGATCGCGACGCCCATCCCGCCGAGCACGCGCGGCAGGCGATCCTTGCGCGCGTAGATGCGGCGGCCGGGCTTGGAGACGCGCTTGACACCCGAGATGACGCGCTCGCGGTTGCGGCCGTACTTGAGCTCGACGACGAGGTTGTCGAAGCTCTCGCCTTTCTCGACGTGGTAGTCGCGGATGTAGCCCTCCTCCTTGAGCAGGCGGGCGATCTCGACCTTCGCGCGCGAGGTGGGCATGGTCACGGTGTCCTGCAGCGCCTTGTTGGCGTTGCGGATGCGGGCCAGCATGTCTGCGATCGGGTCAGTCATCATCTCGAATCACCAGCTCGACTTGGTCATGCCGGGGATCACGCCGAGGTGCGCGAGCTCGCGCAGACAGATACGGCAGAGGCCGAACTTCTTGTACACGGCGCGCGGGCGGCCGCAGCGGTTGCAGCGGGTGTACGCGCGGGTCTTGAAGCGCTGCGGGCGCGCAGCCTTCGCGATCATCGACTTCTTTGCCACCTAGCTCTCTCCTTCTCTCGCGGCGAACGGGAGGCCGAGGCCGCGCAGCAGCGCGAAGGCCTGCTCGTCAGTCTGCGCCGTCGTCGTGATCGTCACGTCGAGGCCGCGAATCGTGCTCACGTCGTCGTAGTTGATCTCCGGGAAGATGATCTGCTCGCGGATGCCGATCGAGTAGTTGCCGCGGCCGTCGAACGAGCGCGGGCTGAGGCCGCGGAAGTCGCGGATGCGCGGCAGCGCGATCGACACGAGCCGGTCGAGGAACTCGTACATCCGGGCGCCGCGCAGCGTGACCTTGGCGCCGATCGGCATGCCCTCGCGGATCTTGAAGCCGGCGATCGACTTCCGCGCGCGGCGGACCTGGGCGCGCTGGCCGGCGATCGTGGTCAGTTCCTCGATCGCGCTGTCGAGCGCCTTCGCCTCGGTCTTCGCCTCGCCGACGCCCATGTTGAGCGTGATCTTCGAGACGCGCGGCACCTGCATGATCGAGGACGCCCCGAGCTCCTCCTTCAGGCGCGCGCGGAGCTCCTGCTCGTACAGGTCTTTGAGCCGTGGGCTGTAGGTCTCGGTGTCGGGCTTCTTGGTCGCTGTGGCCATCTCGTTACCTGTCGATCTCCTGGCCGCAGTCCTGCCGCCGGCAGACGCGGACCTTGATCTTCCGACCCTTGATCTCCTTGAACGTGACCCCGATGCGGGTCGGGCGGTCGCAGGCGGGGCAGACGATCATCACGTTCGAAACGTCGATCGGAGCGGGCATGTCGATCACGCCGCCGGGCTCCATCGTCGGGCCGCCCATGCGGCTCGAGTCCCTGATCGCCCGCGGCTTCGTGTGCCGCTTGACGATGTTCAGGTTCTCGATCACGACGCGGCCCTGCTTGGGGCGCGCCTCGAGCACCTTGCCCTGCTTCCCGCGGTCCTTGCCGCTGAGGATCTGGACGAGATCGCCTTTCTTGATTCGCATTGTCTGAGCCATCTCACAGCACCTCTGGGGCCAGGCTGACGATCTTCATGAAGTTCTTCTCGCGCAATTCGCGGGCGACCGGGCCGAAGATGCGGGTCCCGCGCGGGTTGCGCTGTGCGTCGATGATCACGGCCGCGTTCTCGTCGAACGCGATCGACGTGCCGTCGTCGCGACCCTGCGGCTTCTTCGTTCGCACGACGACGGCGCGCACGACCTCGCCCTTCTTGACCGCGCCCTGCGGGGTCGCGGACTTCACGGTACCGACGATCACGTCCCCGACGCGGGCGTAGCGCCGGTGCGAGCCGCCCATGACGCGGATGCAGAGCAGCGTGCGGGCGCCCGTGTTGTCGGCGACGCGGAGGCGTGTCTCCTGCTGGATCACAGGTCACGCTCCTCGCAGATCGTGTTCTCCGGCCGCGAAAAGCAAGCCAGGCTGAGGAGTGGGGCCGTCATCTACTTCGCCACCTCGAGGACCTCGGCCAGCCGCCAGTGCTTCGTCTTCGAGAGCGGCCGCGTCTCGACGATGCGGACGGTGTCGCCGACGTTCGCCTGGTTCTGCTCGTCGTGCGCGTGGAACTTCGCGCTCCGCCGGACGATCTTCTTGTAACGCCGGTGCGACTTCACGGTGTCGACGCGGACGACGATCGTCTTGTCCATCGCGCTCGAGACGACGACGCCGCGCCGCTCCTGGCGGCGGCCGAGTTCGGACTCCGGCTTCGGCTGGCGGACGAGGGGCTTGCGGGTCTTGGCTGCCTCGCGCTTCGGGCGCAGGCGCTGCCGGCGCTCGGTGCGCGGGACGCGCTTCCTCCGCCTCAGCTGCTTCGCAGCTTCGGCGGCGGGCTCCTCCGCGGGAGGCTCGGCCTCTGCTGCCGGCTCCTCGGCGGGAGGCTCGGCCTCGGCGGCCGGCTCCCCGGCGGGAGGCTCGGCCTCGGCGGCCGGCTCCCCGGCGGGAGGCTCCTCGGCCACGGCGGCCGGCTCCCCGGCGGGAGGCTCCTCGGCCACGGCCTCCTCGACAGGAGCCTCCTCGGCCACGGGCTCCTCGGCGACGGGCTCGTCGGAGACCGGCTTGGCCTCGGCGACGGGCTCCTCGGCCTTCTTGCGCGAGCGCTTCGGCTTCTCCTCGGTCTCATCGGCAGCCTCGGTAGCCTCGGCCGGCCCCTCGACCTTCTTCCGGGTGCGCTTCGGCTTGTCCTCCGGCTTCTCCGCCTCGGGCTCTGCTGTCTCGGTCTGGGCGGCCTCGGGCGTCGCCTCCGCGGCCTCCTCGACCTCTGTCGTGTCGTTGTCGTTCTTCGGCTTTCGCTCTGCCATTACTTCCTCTCCAGGCTCGCCTCGCGCTCGCGGCGGATCGTCAGGATCCGGGCGATCTCGCGCCTCGCGAGCCGCAGCCGCGCGGAGTTCTCCAGCGCGCCGGTCGACGCCTGGAAACGCAGATTGAAGAGCTCGTGGCGCGTCTCGGCCATCTTCTTGTCGAGCTCGTCGTCTGTCATGTCGCGTAGCTGCCTAGCTTTCATCGGTTTCCTCCACGTCCTAGTCGAAGAGCTCGGCTTCGCGCTGGACGACTTTCGTCTTGATCGCGAGCTTGCTGCCGGCCAGCCGCAGGGCCTCCTTGGCGAGCGGCTCAGGCACGCCTGCGAGCTCGAACATCACGCGGCCGGGCTTGACGACTGCGACCCAGCCCTCGGGCGAGCCCTTGCCGGAACCCATGCGCGTCTCCGCCGGCTTCTTCGTGTAGGGCTTGTCCGGGAAGATGTTGATCCAGACCTTGCCGCCACGCTTGATCTTGCGGGTCATGGCGATTCGAGCGGCCTCGATCTGCCGGTTGGTCACCCAGCCGGCCTCGAGCGCCTTCAGCCCGAAGTCGCCGTACTGGACGGCAACCTGGCCCTTGGACACACCGGCCCGGCGGCCCCGGTGGTACTTGCGGAATGCGGTTCGGCGCGGGAGCAGCATTAGCGGTCCCCTTCCGACCAGATCGTGGTCGCAGGGCGCGAAGCGCCCGCGTCGCAAGAACGCAGGGAGCGCTCGTAGCCGGCGGCTACGGGCGCGACTGAGGACGCGGCCAGGCGGAGCGTTGCAGCCGCCCCCCGGGCGCGAGGTGGGCTGGAGGGGGCCGCGATCATCACTCGGTGGTCTCCTCCGTCGGCTCAGCCGTCGGCTCGCTCGTCGTCTCCGGCGTGGCCTCGGCAACCGGCTCGGTCGCCGGGGTCTCGACCTCCGTCGTCTCTGCAGGAGCCTGCGTCTGCTCGTTCGTCTGCTCGGCCGTCTCCTGCGCGCGCCCGCGCGGGCGGCCGCCTCCGCGGCCGGGCCGGCGGCGGCGCACCGGGCCGAGACCCTCGCGGTCCGGACCGCGGCGGCCTTCGCGCTGGCCGAGGCCCTCGCCGGCGCGGCCGGCGCCGCGGCGACGGCGCGCCTGATCCTGGTCGCCGAGCCTCAGCTCGCGGCCTCCGGTCACGCCCTCGAAGCCCTCGGGCATGATCTCGCCCTTGTTGATCCAGACCTTGACGCCGATCCGGCCGAAGGTCGTCTTCGCCTCGGCGAACCCGTAGTCGATGTCGGCGCGGATCGTGTGCAGCGGGACGCGGCCCTCCGAGTAGCTCTCGGAGCGGCTCATCTCGGCGCCGCCGAGGCGGCCGCCGCACATGACCTTGACACCGTGGGCGCCCGAGCGCATTGCCGAGGCCAGCGAGCGCTTCATCGCGCGCCGGAAGCTGACGCGGTTCTGGAGCTGCTCTGCGATCGACTGCGCGACCAGCTTCGCGTCCAGCTCGGGCCGCTTGATCTCGTTGATGTTGATCTGGACGTTCTTGTGCGTCATGCCGTGGATCTCACGGCGCAGCGCGTCGACCTCGACACCCGACTTGCCGATGACGATGCCGGGCCGGGCGGTGTAGATATCGATGGTGATCCGCTGCTTGTCCTTGCGGATCAGGATGTCGGACAGGCCCGCGTGCGCGAGCTTGCCGTTGATGTGCTCGCGGATGCGGACATCCTCGAGCAGCGCGCCCGCGAAATCCTTGTTCGACACGTACCAGTTGGACTTCCAGTCGTGGATGACGCCGACGCGCATCCCGCCGGGGTGAACCTTCTGTCCCACTAGCTCTCCTTCTCCGTTTCCTCGGTCTTCTTGCGACGGACTGGTGCCCGGCGCTTCGGCTTCTCCTCGGCCGGCGCCGGAGCCTCTGGCGCTGCCTCGGCCGATGCCTCGGCCTCGGCCTCGGCCTCGGCCGTGACGGCTGTCGTCTCGGCTGCCTCGGGCTCGGGCTTCGGCGTCTCGGTCTTCGAGCGGCGCACCGACGGGCGGCGCGACCTCTGCCTCTCGGCCTGCTCGGAAGCGCCGCGGCGGCCCTTCACGGGCGACGCCGGTGCGGGCGCGACCATCACCGTGATGTGGCAGGTGCGCTTGCGGATGCGGGCGACGCGGCCACGCGCGCGGGCGCGCCAGCGCTTGAGCGTCGGGCCCTCGTCGACGTACGCGGCGCTGACGATCAGGTCCTCGCCGTAGAGCCCGTGGTTCGCCTCGGCGTTCGCGACGGCGGAGCGCAGCACCTTCTCCATCTCGCGGGCGGCGGCGCGCGGCGTGAAGGCAAGGACTGCCCGCGCCTCGGGCACGCTGCGGCCGCGGATGTGCTCCGCGACGAGCCGCGCCTTGCGGGCGGACGTCCGCACCCACTTGGCCTGGGCGCGCACCTCGTGTGTCTCCGTCGTGGCCACTACTTCCTCTTCACCTGCGTCTGCCGGTCGCCCGAATGGCCGCGGAAATGCCTCGTCGGCGCGAACTCGCCCAGCTTGTGGCCGACCATCTGCTCGGTCACGAACACGGGGATGTGCTTGCGGCCGTCGTGGACGGCGATCGTGTGGCCGACCATCTCCGGGAAGATCGTCGACGTGCGCGACCAGGTCCGGAGCATGCTCTTCGAGCCGGTGGCGTTCATCGACTCGATCCGCTTCATCAGCCGCTCCTCCACGAACGGCCCCTTCTTCATCGAACGACCCATTTAGTGATCACCTCCAGAACAGATCGTGTTCGCCAGCCGCGAAAAGCAAGCAGCGAAAGGACGCAGGGAGCGTTCGTAGCCGTAGGCTACGGGCGCGACTGAGGACGCCTCGATGCGCCGCTTTGCAGCGAGTTGGCGGGCGCGAGCTGGGCTGGAGGGGGTCGTGATCAACGCTTCTCCTTGCCGCGGCGGCGGCCGCGGACGATCAGCTTGTCGGATTCCTTGTGCTTGCGGCGCGTGCGCTTGCCGAGCGTGGGCACGCCCCACGGGGTGACCGGATGCCGGCCGCCCTTCGACTTGCCCTCGCCCCCGCCGTGCGGGTGGTCGACCGGGTTCATCGCCGAGCCGCGCACGGCCGGGCGCTTGCCGAGCCAGCGGCTGCGGCCGGCCTTGCCGACGGTCACGTTCTGGTGGTCGGCGTTCCCGACCTGGCCGATCGTGGCGCGGCAGACGAGCAGGACGCGGCGCAGCTCCCCGGACGGGAGGCGCAGCACGGCGAACGGATCGTCCTTGGCCACGAGCTGGATCCCCGAGCCCGCGCTGCGAGCCATCTGGCCGCCGCGGCCGGGCTTGAGCTCGACGTTGTGGACGAGCGTCCCGGTCGGGATGTTGGCCAGCGGCAAGCTGTTGCCGGGGCGGATGTCCGCCCCCGGGCCGGACTCGACAGTCGCGCCGACCCGCAGCCCGGCGGGCGCCAGGATGTACGCCTTCGCGCCGTCCGCGTAGTGGAGCAGCGCGATGCGCGCCGAGCGGTTCGGGTCGTATTCGATCGAGGCGACCTTGGCCGGCACGCCGTCCTTGCGGCGCTTGAAGTCGATCACGCGGTAGCGGCGCTTGTGGCCGCCGCCCTTGTGGCGCGTGGTCACGCGGCCGTAGACGTTGCGTCCGGCCTTCTTCGTCAGCGGCTCGGTGAGGCTCTTCTCGGGAACTGACTTCGTGACCTCGTCGAAGGTCGAGACCGACATGAATCGGCGCCCGGCGCTGGTCGGCTTGTACTTGCGGACCGGCATGGCCTAGATCTGGGCCCCCTCGAAAATCGGGATCGTCTCGCCCTCGCGCACCTGCACGATGGCCTTCTTGAAGCCGGGGCGGTGGCCCTTGATCGAGCCGCGGCGCTTCGCCTTCGGCTGGACCTTGGAGACGTTGACGGCCGTCACGTGGACGTCGAATAGCTGCTCGACCGCCTGGCGGATCTGCGTCTTGTGCGCGTTCTTGTGCACGCGGAACGTGTACTTCCGGTCCCCGATCAGGCTGTAGCTCTTCTCCGACACGATCGGGGAGATGAGGATCTCGTTCGGGTGCAGGCTCACGCGGACACCTCCTTGGCCTTTTCAGCCGACCGAGCCTTCCCGGCTCGGGCTTCGACCACGGGCAGCGCCTGCTCGGATACGAGCAGCGAACGCGCCCAGACGACGGCCGAAACCTCGAGCTCTTCCGGCGTTGTCACCGCAACGCCTGCGATGTTCCGGAACGACTTGGTGATCACGTCCTCGTCGTCCATGACGACGAGGACTAGCGGTGGGCCCTTGCCCCACTCGGCCAGGAGAGCCGCGGCGTCTCTGGTGGACGGATTCGTCCACGGGGCGCCGTCGACAAGCGCAAGCGTTCCCTCTCCTGCATGAGCAGCTAGCGCGGAGCGAAGCGCCGCGCGTTGAACCTTGCGGTTGACCTTGATCTCGAAGCTCCGCATGGTGGGCGGGAAGGCGACGCCGCCGCCGGTCCAGTGCGGCGCCCGGCTCGTGCCGATGCGGGCACGGCCTGTGCCCTTCTGGCGCCACGGCTTCGAGCGGCCGCCCGCGACCATGCCTCGGCTCTTGGCGCCGCGCGTGCCTGCGCGAGCAGCGTTCATCTCGGCGCGCACCGCCTCGTGGACGAGATGCGGCTTGACCTCGGCCGCGAACACGTCGCCGTCGAGCGTAACCTGCTTCGCGGCCTTGCCGGCCTTGTCCAGCAGAGGAGCCTTAGCGCTTGGCATGCGGCTTCTCCTCTCTCACCTCGACGACGGCGTTCTTCGGGCCCGGTACCGCGCCCTTGACGAGCAGCAGCCCGTTCTCCGGGTCGACGTCGTGGACGACGAGCCCGACCTGGGTCACGCGCTTGCCGCCCAGCCGGCCGGCCATGCGCATGCCCTTGAAAACGCGGGACGGGGTCGCCGACGCACCCACGGACCCGGGCTTGCGGATGTTGTGCGAGCCGTGCGACTTCGGGCCGCGGTGGAACTTGTGGCGCTTGATCGTGCCGGCGAAGCCCTTGCCGATCGAGACGCCCGAGACCTTGATCGTGTCGCCGGCCTGGAAGGCCTCGACGGTGACGGTCTCGCCGACGGTCAGCTCGGAGCGGCCGCGGAACTCGACCAGCCGGCGATGCGGCTCTACACCGCCCTTGCGGAGGTGGCCGAGCTCGCCCTTGGAGAGCTTGCGCTCGGCGACCGCGTCGAACGCGAGCTGCACCGCGTCGTAGCCGTCCGTGTCCTCGGTCTTGACCATCACGACCGGGCAGGGGCCGGCCTCGATCACGGTGACAGGCGTGACCACGCCGGTCTCCGGGTCGAAGATCTGGGTCATGCCCAGCTTCTTGCCGACGATGCCCTTCACTTTCGCCTCCGGCGAAACTGATAGTCGAGCGCGCGCCGACGCGCGCACGTTCCTTCTATGAAATTGCGTCGCAATTTCATAGCTTGATCTCGATGTCCACTCCGGCCGGGAGGTCGAGGCGCATCAGCGAGTCCACGGTCTTCGGCGTCGGGCTGTGGATGTCGATCAGCCGCTTGTGCGTGCGCACCTCGAAGTGCTCGCGTGAGTCCTTGTCCTTGAACGGGCTCCGGATCACGCAGTAGACGTTCTTCTCGGTGGGCAGGGGCACAGGGCCGGTGATCGTCGCGCCGGTTCGCTCCGCCGTCTCGACGATGTCGCGAGCCGACTTGTCGACCTGGTGGTGGTCGTAGCCCTTGAGCCTGATGCGGATCTTCTGTTGCGCCACGTCTCTCCTCGATGCCTCCTACGTGATGATGTTCGTGACGACGCCCGCACCGACGGTGCGGCCGCCCTCGCGGATCGCGAAGCGGAGACCCTGATCCATGGCGATCGGCTGGATCATCTCGATCTCCATGTTCGTGTTGTCGCCCGGCATGACCATCTCCTGGCCCTCGGGCAGCTTGATCGAGCCGGTCACGTCCGTCGTCCGGAAGTAGAACTGCGGTCGGTAGCCGTTGAAGAACGGCGTGTGGCGCCCGCCCTCGTCCTTCGAGAGGACGTACACCTCGGCGTTGAAGTGCGTGTGCGGCGTGATCGACGCCGGCTTTGCCAGCACCTGGCCGCGCTCGACCTCCTCGCGCTTGACGCCGCGGAGCAGCGCCCCGGCGTTGTCGCCGGCCTGCGCGAAGTCGAGCACCTTGTTGAACATCTCGAGGCCGGTGACGACCGTCTTCTCCGTCTTGTCGTGGATGCCGACGATCTCGACCTCGTCGCCCGACTTGATCTGGCCCTGCTCGATGCGGCCGGTGACGACGGTGCCGCGGCCCGTGATCGTGAAGACGTCCTCGATCGGCATCAGGAACGGCTTGTCGACGTCGCGCGTCGGCTCGGGGATATAGCTGTCGACGGCCTCCATGAGCTCGAGGATCTTCGGCGTCCACTCGGGGTCGCCCTCGAGCGCCTTCAGCGCCGAGACCTGCACGACGGGGATGTCGTCGCCGGGGAACTCGTACTTGGAGAGCAGCTCGCGCACCTCCAACTCGACGAGCTCGAGCAGCTCGGGGTCGTCGACCATGTCGACCTTGTTCAGGGCAACGACGATGTACGGGACCTCGACCTGGCGGGCGAGCAGGATGTGCTCGCGCGTCTGCGGCATGGGGCCGTCGGCCGCCGAAACGACGAGGATCGCGCCGTCCATCTGGGCGGCGCCCGTGATCATGTTCTTGATGTAGTCGGCGTGCCCCGGGCAGTCGACGTGGGCGTAGTGCCGGTTCGCCGTCTCGTACTCGACGTGCGCGGTGTTGATGGTGATGCCGCGCTGGCGCTCCTCGGGAGCGTTGTCGATCGACGCGAAGTCGC
This sequence comes from uncultured Actinomycetes bacterium, assembly GCA_963776375.1. Lineage (GTDB taxonomy): Bacteria > Actinomycetota > Thermoleophilia > Gaiellales > Gaiellaceae > PALSA-612. The sequence goes on from CAVZMF010000001.1 coordinate 473,622, forward strand.
GGACGGCGGTGTTCGTGCCCTGCTCGGCGAGCACCTTCGTGATCGCGGCGGTCAGGGTCGTCTTGCCGTGGTCGATGTGACCGATGGTGCCGACGTTCAGGTGCGGCTTGGTGCGCTCGAACTTCTGCTTGGCCATGGATTTTTCTCCTTCGTCGAAAAAATCTAGGGGTAGACGGTGGCCTCCGCCTATGCCCCACTACTAGCGACAATTTCATTGGAAATTGTCGCGGGAACATCTTCGTAGCGATCGAATTGCATGGTGAACGTGGCCCTGCCCTGCGTCGTCGAGCGCAGGTCGGTTGCGTAGCCGAACATGGTGGCGAGCGGGACGCGCGCCGTGATGACCTGGGCGTTGCCGCGCGGCTCGAGACCGAGCACGTGTCCGCGGCGAGAGTTGAGGTCCCCCATGACGTCGCCGAGGTAGTCGTCCGGAGTCACGACCTCGACGGCCATGACCGGCTCGAGCAGCTTCGGCTTCGCGCGCTGGAGCGCGTTCTTGAACGCCATCGAGCCGGCGACCTTGAAGGCCATCTCGCTCGAGTCGACGTCGTGGTACGACCCCTCGACGAGGGACACGCGGACGTCGACGACCGGATAGCCGGCGAGCACGCCCGACTCCATGGCCTCCTGGATGCCCACGTCGACCGCGGGGATGTACTCGCGCGGGATCTTGCCGCCGACGATCTTGTCGAGGAACTCGTAGCCGGAGCCCGGCTCGCCCGGCTCGAGGTCGATGACGGCGTGGCCGTACTGGCCGCGGCCTCCGGTCTGGCGGACGAACCTGCCCTCGATCTTCTCGACGGCCTTGCCGGCGGTCTCGCGGTAGGCGACCTGCGGGCGGCCGACGTTCGCGTCCACCGAGAACTCGCGCATCAGGCGGTCGACGATGATCTCCAGGTGCAGCTCGCCCATCCCGGAGATGAGCGTCTGCCCGGTCTCCTCGTCGGTTCGCACGCGGAAGGTCGGATCCTCCTCGGCCAGGCGCTGCAGGCCGATGCCGAGCTTGTCCTGATCGGACTTCGTCTTCGGCTCGATCGCGACCGAGATCACGGGCTCGGGGAAGGTCATCGACTCGAGGCGGATCGGCGCCGTGTCGACGGCGACCGTGTCGCCCGTGGTCGTGTTCTTGAAGCCGACGACCGCAGCGATCTCGCCGGCGCCGATCTCCGTCCGCTCCTCGCGGTGGTTGGCGTGCATCTGCAGGATGCGGCCGACGCGCTCCGTCTTGCCCGTGGTCGTGTTCAGCACCCGGTCGCCGGACTTGATCTGCCCGGAGTAGACCCGGACGTAAGTCAGCTTGCCGACGTACGGGTCGGACATGACCTTGAAGGCGAGCGCGGCGAACGGCTCCTCGGTGGAGGCGCGGCGAGAGAGCTCGTTCTCGGTGCGCGGGTCGACACCGTGCACGGGCGGCACGTCGAGCGGGCTCGGCAGGTAGTCGACGACCGCGTCGAGCAGCGGCTGGACGCCCTTGTTCTTGAACGCGGTGCCGAGCAGCACCGGCACGACGCTCATGTCGAGCGTGGCCTTGCGGAGCGCGCAGCGGAGCATCTCCGGCGTGACCGAGCTCTCGTCGAGCAGATAAGCCTCCATCAGCTCGTCGTCGTGATCGGCGACCGCGTCGATCAGCTGGTGGTGGTACTCCTCGGCCTGCTCGAGCAGCTCGGCCGGGACGTCGATCGTCTCCGCGTTCTGGCCCAGCTCGTCCGACCAGACGAGGCCGCGCATCTCGACGAGGTCGACGACCCCGCGGAATTCGTCCTCGCGGCCGATCGGGAGCTGCACCGGCACCGGCACGGGCGCCGAGGCGGTCGACCATCGACTGTACCGAGGCGAAGAAGTCGGCGCCGACGCGGTCCATCTTGTTCATGAACGCGATGCGCGGGACGCCGTAGCGGTCGGCCTGCCGCCAGACCGTCTCGGACTGCGGCTCGACACCCGCGACGGAGTCGAAGACGGCGATCGCGCCGTCGAGGACGCGCAGCGAGCGCTCGACCTCGACCGTAAAGTCCACGTGCCCGGGCGTATCGATGATGTTGATGCGAAAGTCGCGCCAGAACGCCGTCGTCGCAGCGGACGTGATCGTGATGCCGCGCTCCTGCTCCTGGACCATCCAGTCCATGACGGCGGCGCCCTCGTGGACCTCGCCCATCTTGTAGGTGCGCCCCGTGTAGTACAGGATGCGCTCGGTCGTCGTCGTCTTGCCCGCGTCGATATGGGCCATGATCCCGATGTTGCGGACGCGGTCGAGAGCGACCTCGGTCTGGGTCTGAGTCGCCATGGCTACCACCTGTAGTGCGCGAATGCCTTGTTTGCCTGGGCCATGCGGTACATGTCGTCCTTCTTCTTGAACGCCCCGCCCTGCTGCTCGAGCGCGTCGAGGATTTCGCCGGCGAGCTTCTCGTCCATGTGCTTCTCGCGCCGCTCGCGCGAGAAGGTGACGAGCCAGCGCACGGCCAGCGTGCGTCCTCGCCGCTGCGGCACCTCGACGGGCACCTGGTAGTTGGCACCGCCGACGCGGCGGCTCTTGACCTCGAGGACGGGCGTGACCGTCTTGATCGCCTGCTCGAGCACCTCGACGGGCGAACGGCCGGTCCGCTCGCCGACGCGGTCGAGCGCCTTGTAGACCACACGCTCCGCGGTCGACTTCTTGCCGTCGACCATCAGGCGGTTGACGATCTGCGAGACGAGGCGCGAGTTGTAGACAGGGTCTGGATCGAGCGTCCGGACCGGTGCTCCTGCACGGCGTGGCATCTCTAGCTCCTCTTCGCGCCGTACTTGGAGCGGCCCTGCCGGCGATCCTGGACGGCCGACGCGTCGAGCGCGGCGCGGATCACCTTGTAGCGGAAGCCCGGAAGGTCCTTGACGCGCCCGCCGCGGATGAGCACGACGGAGTGCTCCTGGAGGTTGTGCCCCTCCCCCGGGATGTAGGCGCCGACCTCCATGCCGTTCGTGAGCCGGACGCGCGACACCTTGCGCAGTGCCGAGTTCGGCTTCTTCGGAGTCGTCGTGTACACGCGCGTGCAGACGCCGCGCTTCTGCGGCGCGCCGCGGAGGGCAGGGGTCTTCACCTTCGCCTTCTTCGTGAGGCGGCCCTTACGCACGAGTTGATTGACGGTAGGCATGGAAGGTCGTCGAGTCTCCTTACGCAGAACAAGAGTCGGCAGGGCGGAACCCCGCCAACCCCAGGAGTCTGCATGGTAGCGAACCCGCACCGCCAGCCGCAAACGAACGGTTCCCACTATGAAGTCTTCCGATTCCGCACTACAGTGAGTCGGCACTCCTCTCACCCGGGCGGCCACTCGGTGAAGGCGTGCGATGGGACTGCGGCTGGTGATCTTCTCGAGTTGGGAACCCGTGGGCATCGCGGCGGCTGTAGCCGTTGGCGCCAGCCTGCTCGTCGTCGGCCTGGCGTCGATCCTCCTGCGCCGGCTTCGCGACGGCCCGGGAATCCCAGAGGAGCGCGTCTCCGCCCTCGTCAAGGAGCTCGACCTGCGCATGCGGCGCCTCGGGGAGAGCCTGTCCGAGGAGCTCGAGCGCACGAAGGCGGAGAGCCGCCGCTCGCGCCACCTCGGCGAGCTGGCCTGGACGATCGAGATCGAGGAGGTCATGCGGCGGACGTTGGACGCTGCCGCGGGCCTCGAGGGCGTCGATGCCGCCCTCGTCACCGCGCTCGACGGAACTGACGAGCCGATGACGAAGGGCGCGGGGCTGTCAGAGGACGAAGTCCGGCAGCTCGAGCTCGACCAGCGGAATGGCAGCGGACGCGTGCAGTCGCTGACGATTGCGTACGCCCCGATCGTGACCACCTCCCCCAACGGCCCCGCCCCGGTCGCGCTGAGCCTGCAGATGCCGATCGAGGCGCGGAGCCGCACGATCGGCGTCGTCAGCGTCTTCTCGCGCGACGAGCTACGGCCGTTCCCGGAGGAGACCTACCGGGCGCTGGAGGATCTCGCGGCTCGGGCGGGCCCCGCGCTCGACAACGCGCGCCGCTACCTGGAAGCGCGCCGACTGGCCGACCTCGACGCGCGCACCGGACTCCACAACTACCGCTACTTCGACGAGACGCTCGAGCGCGAGGTCGCCCGGGCCCGCCGGTACCACCGCAAGCTGGCGCTCGTCCTCTTCGACCTCGACGACTTCAAGCAGATCAACGTCCGGTTCGGCCATCAGACCGGCAACGCCGTCCTGGCGGGCGTCGCCGAGCGCATGCGCGAGGTGCTGCGCTCGGCCGACGTCGCGGCCCGTTACGGCGGCGACGAGTTCGCCGTCGTCCTGCCCGAGTCGGGCATCGAGGACGCCCAGAAGTTCTACGACCGGCTTCGCATCCACATCGCCGCCAAGCCCGTCACACCGGTCGGGCAGGTAGGCCTCTCCTGCGGCATCGGCGAGCTCGAGAGCGGCCAGGAAGACTGGGAGGCCTTCGTCAAGCGCGTCGACGACGCGCTGTTCCGCGCGAAGAAGCAGGGGAAGGGACAGGTCGCCCGGGCGCTAAGCGGCGTGCGCGTGATCTCGGACGACGTGCTCGGCTCGGCGATCTCCGAGATCGACGAGGCGAACAACAACGGCGCCCACTGAACGACGAGGGGGCCCGCAGGCCCCCTCGATCCGTTCGCGATTCCTGTGGCGGCTAGTCGCCGTCCAAGGGGGAGTCGACCTCGGGAACTTCCTCGGCCTCGCCGGCGTCGTGCGAGCTCGTCACGTCCGAGCCCGGCTCGCCGCCGAAGTCGATCCCCAGCGAGGCCAGGTCGATGCCTGCCGCGCCGTCGCCGATCTCCTCGAGCGCCGCCAGCACGGCCTCCCGCTGGTAGACCTCTTTCGGCACCGAGTCGGACGGGCCGATGTCGATCGTCCGGTAGCGCTTGAGGCCCGTGGCCGCCGGGATCAGCTTCCCGATGATCACGTTCTCCTTGAGGCCGAGCAGCCGGTCGGTCTTGCCCTCGATGGACGCGTCCGTGAGCACCTTCGTGGTCTCCTGGAACGACGCCGCCGAGAGGAACGACTCGGTCGCGAGCGACGCCTTCGTGATGCCGAGGATGAGCGGCTCGTAGGTCGCGAGCTCGCCCTTCTCCTTCTTCATGCGGGCGTTCTCCCGCTCGACCGCCACCCGGTCGACCATCTGGCCGGGCAGGAAGTCGGTGTCGCCGGAGTTCTCGACGCGCACCTTCTTCAGCATCTGGCGGACGATCAGCTCGATGTGCTTGTCGTGGATATCCACGCCCTGCGACTTGTAGACCTTGTGCACCTCGCCGACGAGGTAGAGCTCGGTCGGCGTGGAGCCGCGGCCGCCGCGGGCGTGCAGCTCGAGCAGCTCGGTCGGGTTGAGCGAGCCCTCGTCGATCGGATCGCCCGGCTCGACGCGGTCGCCCTGCGCGACCAGCAGCCGTGTGCGGCGCGGGAGCTGGTACTCGATCGGCTCGGGAGCCTCCTCGGCCTTCGGATCGGGATCCGGGTGGACGAGGACGCGCGGGCCCCGCTCGGTCTGCTCGATCTGGACGGTTCCGGCCGTGTCCGCGAGCCGCGCGGCGCCCTTCGGGTTGCGCGCCTCGAAGATCTCGACCACGCGCGGGAGACCGTGCGTGATGTCGGCGCCGGCGACACCGCCCGTGTGGAACGTCCGCATCGTCAGCTGCGTGCCCGGCTCGCCGATCGACTGGGCCGCGATGATGCCGATCGCGTCGCCGATCTCGGCCATCTCGCCCGTGGCGAGGAAGGTGCCGTAGCAGGCCCGGCAGAGCCCCACCTCGGCCCGGCACTTGAGTACCGAGCGGACGGGGACGGTCGCCTCGGCGGCATCCTCGCCCAGCTCGTCGGCCAACGCCCGCAGCCGCGAGATCGTCAGCTCCTCGTCCTTCTCGACCAGCCTCGTCTTGCCCGGCTCTGCCGCTGGCGAGCGGCTTGAACACGTCGTGCGCGACGATGCGGCCGGCCGCCAGCGGTTGAGCCCGTCGGGCAGGAAGACCGGCACCTCGATGAAATCGTCCGTCCCGCAGTCCGGCTCGCGGACGATGACGTCCTGCGCGACGTCGACGAGGCGGCGGGTGAGGTAGCCCGAGTCGGCCGTGCGCAGCGCGGTGTCGGCGAGGCCCTTGCGGGCGCCGTGCGTCGAGATGAAGTACTCGAGCACCGACAGGCCCTCCATGAAGTTGGCCTTGATCGGGCGCTCGATGATCTCGCCCTTCGGATTGGCCATCAGTCCGCGCATGCCGGCGAGCTGCCGGATCTGCTTGAACGATCCGCGCGCTCCCGAGCTGGCCATCATGAAGACCGGGTTGAGCTCGTAGAGCGTCTTCTCCATCGCGTCCGCGACGGTGTCGGTCGCCTCCGTCCAGATGTTCACGATCGACTCGTGCCGCTCGGCCTCGGTGATCAGGCCGCGCTCGTACTGGGCCTCGACCTCGCCGACGCGCTCCTCGTAGCCGGCCAGGATCTCTTCCTTGTTGGACGGGATGACGATGTCGTTCTTCGAGACCGTGATGCCCGCCTGCGTGGCGTACTTGAACCCGAGCCGCTTGATCGTGTCCAGGACGACCGCGATCGTGGCCGCACCGAAATGGTCGACGAGCTCGGAGATGAACTCGCCGGCCTCACGCTTGGCCATCGTGCGGTTGATGAACGGCACCTCGGGGTCGTCGCCCTCCGAGAGCAGCTCGCGCACGGCGCGGGCGACGTCCTCGTTGAAGATCACGCGGCCGGGCGTCGTCACGAGCAGCTCCTCGCCGCGGCGGTACTCGATCGTGTCCTGGAGCTCGACCTGCTTCGCCTCGAGCGCGAGCTCGACCTCCTCCTCGGAGGCGAACCGCTTCGGCCGGGGATCGAGCTTGGCCGGGTCGGCCGAGCTCAGGTCGCCCTGCGGCGAGTAGGTCAGGAAGTAGAGCCCGAGCACCATGTCCTGCGACGGCGTGGCGAGCGGGCGCCCGTCGGCCGGCGAGAGGATGTTGTTCGAGCTCAGCATCAGGATGCGCGCCTCGGCCTGCGCCTCCGCCGACAGCGGGACGTGCACGGCCATCTGGTCCCCGTCGAAGTCGGCGTTGAACGCGTGGCACACAAGCGGGTGCACCTGGATCGCCTTGCCCTCGACCAGCACGGGCTCGAAGGCCTGGATGCCGAGGCGGTGCAGCGTCGGCGCCCGGTTCAGCAGCACCGGGTGCTCGGCGATGACCTCCTCGAGGATGTCCCAGACCTCGGGCTCCATCGAGTCGACGTACTTCTTCGCCGCCTTGATGTTCTGGACGATCTTGCGCTCGACGAGCCGGCTCATGATGAACGGCTTGAACAGCTCGAGCGCCATCAGCTTCGGCAGGCCGCACTGATGCAGCCGCAGGTTCGGGCCGGCCACGATCACCGAGCGGCCCGAGTAGTCGACGCGCTTGCCGAGCAGGTTCTGCCGGAAGCGGCCCTGCTTGCCCTTGAGCATGTCGGACAGCGACTTCAGCGGCCGGTTGCCCGGGCCCGTGACTGCGCGGCCGCGGCGACCGTTGTCGAACAGCGCGTCGACGGCCTCCTGCAGCATGCGCTTCTCGTTGTTGACGATGATCTCCGGCGCGCCGAGGTCGAGCAGCCGCTTGAGGCGGTTGTTCCGGTTGATGACGCGGCGGTAGAGGTCGTTGAGGTCGCTCGTGGCGAAGCGGCCGCCGTCGAGCTGCACCATCGGCCGCAGCTCCGGCGGGATCACCGGCACGGCCTCGAGGACCATCCACTCGGGCTTGTTCTCGGACTTGATGAACGCGTTCACGACCTTGAGCCGCTTGATCGCGCGCTGCTGCTTCTGGCCCTTCGAAGTGCGGATCGTCTCCCGCAGCGAGTTGGCCTCGGCGACGAGGTCGAGGTCGCGGAGCAGGTCGCGGACCGCCTCCGCGCCCATGCCGCCCCGGAAGTAGACCCCGAAGCCGTACGGCGAGCCGAAGCGGTCCTTCATCTCGCGGAAGATCTGCTCGTCGTTCACGACCATCTTCGGGTCGAGGTCCTTGAACAGGAGCCAGGTCTGCTCGAGCCGGTTGCGCGCCTCGACCGCTGCCTCGCGGGCGTCCTCGCGGCGTTGCTCGATGTCCTGGTACATCTCGCGGGCCTTCAGGAGCCAGGCGACGACGGCGTCGAGGTCCTCCTTCTGGATCTTCCCGTCGGTGCGCAGGCAGAGGTCGTTCGCGATCTCGCGGATCTCCTCGGTCGACTCGTTGGCGACGGCGGGCTCCACGATGTCGCGGAGCAGGCCGTTGCCCAGGTCACGGGTCTTCTCGAGGTTCTTCATGTCGACGCCGGCGACGAGCGCAGCGTCCTCCTCGTTCAGCTCCCCGCCCTGGAGCAGCGCATCCAGCACCCGGTTCAGGTGCTTCGTGATCGCGCCCTTCTTCGAGCCGGTCGCCTTGCCGAGCTCCTTGCGGAGCGGCGCGAGCGCGTCGCGGATCTCGATCGCCGCCTGCGCCACCGACTCGAGCTCGCGCGGCGTGAGCCGGCGGTCGTCGCGGATGGCCGAGTTGCGGACGAGCTCGCGGATCTTCTTCGAGTCCTCGGTCGAGATCTTCGGAGCCAGGTCGGCGAACATGCCGCCGACGAGCTCGCGCACGTCGGCGATCGCCGGCATGGCCTGCTCCTCGGCCCAGTTGGCGAGACCGCGAGTCCAGAACTCGTCGTCCTCGTCGAAGTTCTTCTCCTTGCCCTTGCCCAGGTAGTCGCGCCGCCGGCTGAGCCGGTCCTCGAGCGTCGCCAGCTGCTCGTCGCGGTCGACGTCGGCCTGCTCGTACTCAGCCCGGACCTTGTCCTCGAGGTCGGCGAGGTCCTTCTGCCGTGCCTCCTTGTCGACGTAGGTGACGATCGAGGCGGCGAAGTAGAGCACCTTCTCCAGCTCGCGCGGGGCGATGTCGAGCAGGTAGCCGATGCGGCTGGGGACGCCCTTGAAGAACCAGATGTGCGAGACGGGCGCGGCCAGGTCGATGTGGCCCATACGCTCGCGGCGCACCTTCTGCCGCGTCACCTCGACCCCGCAGCGCTCGCAGATGATGCCCTTGTAGCGGACGCGCTTGTACTTGCCGCAGTAGCACTCCCAGTCCTTCGTCGGACCGAAGATGCGCTCGCAGAAGAGGCCGTCGCGCTCGGGCTTGAGCGTCCGGTAGTTGATCGTCTCCGGCTTCGTCACCTCGCCGTGCGACCAGTCCCGGATCTGCTTGGGCGACGCGAGCCCGATCCGGATCGCGTCGAACTCGTTGATGTCGATCTGTGTCAAGTAATTCGCTCCCTTTCGGTCGAGAATCACCAGCTGTGATCTCGACCCACGTGCCGCGCTCTTCTCCACACCTTCCCGTCTAGAGGAATGGGCTCTGCTCATTCCTCGATCTCCACGTCGGCGAGGTCGAGCTCGAGCGGCTCGGCCTCCTCTTCCTCCTCGGGCCCCACGCCGTCGGCGGGGACGTCGACCTCGAGCTCGCTCAGGACCTCGTCGGCCGGGAGGATCAGCTCGCCGGTCTCGTCGACGCGGTCGGCGCCCTCCTCGGTCTCCTCGGCGGTCGGCTCGCGCGCCGCGGCCCGCAGCGAGCCCGGCGACAGGTCGATGCCGAGCTCCTCGGCCGCGCGGAGCAGCTCGTCCTCCTCCTCGCGCACTTCGACCTCGACGCCCTCCTCGCTCTGGACGTGGACGTCCAGCGAGAGGGACTGCATCTCCTTGAGCAGCACCTTGAAGGACTCGGGGATCGACGGCTCGGCGATGTTCTCGCCCTTGACGATCGCCTCGTACGCCTTCACACGTCCGACGGTGTCGTCGGACTTGATCGTGAGCATCTCCTGCAGCGTGTAGGCGGCGCCGTACGCCTCGAGCGCCCAGACCTCCATCTCGCCGAAGCGCTGGCCGCCGAACTGCGCCTTGCCGCCCAGCGGCTGCTGGGTGACGAGCGAGTACGGGCCGGTCGAGCGCGCGTGGATCTTGTCGTCGACCAGATGGAGCAGCTTGAGGATGTACATGTAGCCGACGGTCACCTTCTGCTCGAAGGGCTCGCCGGTGCGGCCGTCGAACAGCCGCACCTTGCCGGAGCAGCGGCGGCCCGGCGGGCGGCTCTCGTCGACGTTCATCTTGATCGGCGAGTCCGGGTTCTGCTTCGTCCACTCGATCAGCGCGTCGTCGACGTCCTCGGGCGTGGCGCCGTCGAACACGGCCGTCGCGACCGGGGTCGGCCCGTCGTGGCGGGAGCCGTTCTCGCCGAACACGCCGTGGGCGGCGGCCCAGCCGAGGTGCGTCTCCAGGATCTGGCCGATGTTCATCCGGCTCGGCACACCGAGCGGATTGAGCACGACGTCGACGGGCGTCCCGTCCTCGAGGAAGGGCATGTCCTCGGCGGGCACGATCTTCGAGATCACGCCCTTGTTGCCGTGCCGACCGGCGAGCTTGTCGCCCTCGGCGATCTTGCGCTTCTTGGCCACGTAGACGCGGACGAGCTCGTTCACGCCCGGCGGCAGGTCGTCGCCGGCGTCGCGGGAGAACGTCTTCACGTCGATGACCTTGCCGCCCTCGCCGTGCGGGACCTTGAGCGACGTGTCGCGGACCTCGCGCGCCTTCTCCTTGAAGATCGCGCGGATCAGCTTCTCCTCGGCCGTCAGCTCGGTCTCGCCCTTGGGCGTGACCTTGCCGACGAGCAGGTCGCCGGAGCCGACCTCGGCGCCGATGCGGACGACGCCGCGCTCGTCGAGGTCCTTCAGCGACTCCTCCGAGCGGTTCGGGATGTCGCGGGTGATCTCCTCGTCGCCGAGCTTCGTCGAGCGCGCGTCGATCTCGTACTCGTGGATGTGGATCGAGGAGAGCATGTCCTCCTTCACGAGCCGCTCCGAGATCACGATCGCGTCCTCGAAGTTGTAGCCCTCCCAGGGCATGAAGGCGACGAGCATGTTCTTGCCCAGCGCCAGCTCGCCTTGGTGCGTCGAGGAGCCGTCGGCGAGCACCTCGTCCTGCTTGACCTTGTCGCCCAGCTTGACGACCGGGCGCTGGTGGATGAGCGTGCCCTGGTTCGAGCGCATGAACTTGATCAGCTCGTAGGAGTCGCGGTCGCCCTCGCGGCCCTCGACCACGATCCGCTCCGCGTCGACGTCGACGACGGTGCCGGCCCGGGTGGAGACGACGACGTCGCCCGTGTCGACCGCGGCGCGGTACTCGAGGCCGGTGCCGACGAGCGGCGGGTCCGTGATCAGGAGCGGCACGGCCTGCCGCTGCATGTTCGCGCCCATCAGCGCGCGGTTGGCGTCGTTGTGCTCCAGGAACGGGATCAGCGCGGTCGCCACCGAGACGATCTGCGCCGGCGAGACGTCCATGTACTCCACCTGGCGCGCGTCGACCATGACGGCCTCGCCGTCCTTCGAGCGGCAGAGCACCTGCTCGTGCATGAACTTGCCGGTCTTCGTGGTCGAAGCGCTCGGAGGCCTGCGCGATCGTGTACTGGCGCTCTTCCGCCGCGTCCAGATAGACGATCTCGTCTGTCACCTTGCCGCCGGCGACCTTCCGGTACGGCGTCTGGATGAAGCCGAACTCGGAGACCGTCGCCGTACGAGGCGAGCGAGCCGATCAGCCCGATGTTCGGGCCCTCCGGCGTCTCGATCGGGCACATGCGGCCGTAGTGCGTCGGGTGGACGTCGCGCACCTCGATCGGCGCGCGCTCGCGGGTCAGGCCGCCCGCGCCGAGCGCCGACAGGCGGCGCCGGTGCGTGAGGCCGGCCAGCGAGTTCGTCTGGTCCATGAACTGCGACAGCTGCGAGGAGCCGAAGAACTCCTTCAGCGCGGCCACGACCGGACGGATGTTGATGATCGTCTGCGGCGTGATCGCGTCGACGTCCTCGGTCGTCATCCGCTCGCGGACGACCCGCTCCATGCGGTAGAGGCCGACGCGGAACGCCTCCTGGATCAGCTCGCCGACCGTGCGCAGCCGGCGGTTGCCGAAGTCCTCGTACTCGTCCAGCTCGGCCCGGATCGGGTCGCGGGAGAGCACGATCGCGTCGGCCGCGAAGTCCTTGGACTCGGGATCGACGCCGAGCTTTGTCGGCAGGTCGATCAGCCGCTTGACGAGGGCGACGATGTCCTCGGTCGTCAGGACGCGCGTGTGGTCGGGGACGTTCACGCCCAGGCGCTGGTTCAGCTTGTAGCGGCCGACCTTGGTCAGGTCGTAGCGCTTGGGGTCGAAGAAGAGCGAGCGGAGCAGGCTGCGGGCGTTGTCGAGCGTCGGCGGCTCGCCCGGCCGCTGCTTCTTGAAGACCTCGATCAGGGCCTCCTCCTCGCGGGTGGAGGGATCCTTCTCGAGCGTGTTGACGATGAAGAACGAGTTGTCGAACAGAGCCAGAATCGCTTCGTTCGAGGACGTGTCGAGCTGGAAGCCCGTGGACGGGTCCTCGGCCGGCAGCGCCCGAAGCAGCGTGGTGATCGGGAGCTTCCGCTTGCGGTCGATGCGGGCGTAGACGACGCCCTTCTTGTCGATCTCGAGCTCGAGCCACGAGCCCCTGGAGGGCATCAGGTTGGCGGTGAAGACCTGCTTCGTCGGGTCCTTGGGCTCCATCAGGTAGGCGCCCGGCGAGCGGACGAGCTGCGTGACGATCACGCGCTCGGTGCCGTTGATGATGAACGTGCCCTGCTCGGTCATCATGGGGAAGTCGCCCATGAAGACCCGCTGCTCGCGGATCTCGCCCGTGTCCTTGTTCACGAAGCGGACCGTCATCGAGAGCGGGACCTGGTAGGTCAGGTCCTTCTCGCGGCACTCCTTGATCGAGAACTGCGGCGTGCCGAACTCGTACTCGCCGAACTCCACCGCGAGCGTGCCGGTGTAGTCCTCGATCGGCGAGATGTCGTCGATCGTCTCCCGAAGACCTTCCTCGAGGAACCACTCGAACGAGGCCTTCTGGATGTCGATCAGGTTGGGAAGATCGAGTACATGCTTGAGACGGGAGAAACCCTGGCGCGCGCTAGGCGCAGCAACCCTGCTGGTCAAATGGAACAGCCTCCGTTACGAGAAATGGTGGTGATGGCAGCCAAACAGGCCGGCGGTCGGCGCAACTTCGTAGAGTAGCGGAAGAGCCCTTGCTTGCGCAAGGAAAACGGCCGAACGTGTCGAATTCTTCCCGCTTTCCCTCTCTAGCTCAGAACTGGAAGTAGATGAAGGGATGCGGCTGGGAGATGGTCATGATAGCAACGGCCGCGCCGGTCCCGGCCGCGATTCCCTGCCAGACCCGCGGCCGCAGGCGGATCTGCCACGTGTTCGGCGCGACGTTCACGAACACGAGCAGCGCAGTGAGGAGCAGGGCGAACCTGGCGGGCAGCAGCGTGTCGATCTGGGCCGCGCCGTCGAGTCCATTGAGGCCGACCATCGACGAGAGGACGTCGCCGGCGACGGACAGGCTCGGCGAGCGGAAGATCACGAACGCTGCGCAGACGAGCAGGAAGGTGACCAGCCGGTTGACGGCCACGCTGCTCGGCGTCAGCCCGGCCTTGCGCAGGACGGCGTGGCCGGCGAGGAAGAAGCCGTGCACGAGGCCCCAGACGACGAACGTCCAGGCGGCGCCGTGCCAGAGGCCGGCGAGGAACATCGTGATCACGAGGTTGCGCACCGTCTTCAGCGCGCTGCCGCGTGAGCCGCCGAGCGGGATGAACAGGTAGTCGCGGAACCAGCGAGGACAGGCTCATGTGCCAGCGGCGCCAGAAGTCCGAGATGTTCACCGCCTTGAAGGGCGAGTCGAAGTTCTGCGGGAAGCGGAAGCCGAGCAGCCAGGCCAGCCCGACGGCCATGTCCGAGTAACCCGAGAAGTCGAAGTAGAGCTGCAGCGAGTAGCCGACCGCGGCGGCCCAGCCCGGTCGAGCACGCCGAGCTGCGCGTGGTCTCAGTAGAGGCGGCTGACGTACGGGTGGAGCTGGTCGGCGATCAGCAGCTTCTTGACCAGGCCGCAGGAGAGGAAGAAGGCGCCCAGCGCCGCGTAGCGCGAGGTCAGGCGCGGGGTCAGCCGCCGGAGCTGCGAGGCGAGGTCGGTGAAGCGCACGATCGGCCCCGCGATCAGGTGCGGGAAGAGCGCGACGAAGGTCGTGTACTCGAGGATGCTCCTGGTCGGCTCGATCCGCCGGCGGAAGATGTCGATCGTGTACGACATCGAGTTGAAGGTGTAGAAGGAGATCCCGATCGGCAGGACGATGTGCAGCGTGGCCAGGTCGGGCGGCAGGCCCAGCCCGCTGCCGATCCCGTTCAGCGTCTCGACGAAGAAGCCCGCGTACTTGAAGTAGGCGAGGATCCCGATGTTGGTCGCGAGCGACGCGGTGAGGAGCGGCCCGGCGGCGCGCCTCGTCGTCCGTCCGGGAGATCCAGAGGCCGGCGACGTAGTCGACCGACGTGGCGCCGATCAGCACCGGCAGGTAGCGCCAGTCCCACCAGGCATAGAAGAACCACGACGCCCCGGTCAGGAACGCGAGCCTGAGCGTCTTCCCGGGCAGGAACCACCGGCCGACGAGCACGCAGGGGAGGAACCCGAACAGGAAGATGAAGCTGTTGAACAGCATCGGCCGACCGGCCTAGCGGAGCGCGCCGTCGGAGTGGGCGACGACATAGCGCAGCAGCCGGCGCATGTTGGCGCGGTTCACGTGCGTCGCGTTCGACCAGTCGTAGTCGGTGCCACCCCACTTGCTGATGTCCTGGGCGTCGACGAAGACGAAGCGGTAGCGCTTCTGCAGCTTCGCGACCATCTCCAGCGAGGCTCGGCGGCCGTTGTAGCCGTACTTCAGGAGCTCCCTGAACACGGTCGGGTAGACGGGATTGAGGACGATCACCGGCACCTCGCCGCGCCGGTTCATGAACTGCAGGGCCCGCTCGAAGTAGTAGAAGCGATTCGGTTCGGCGAGGTCGGCCCGAGCCTGCGCCAGCGTCTGGTGGTGCGCGCGCACAGAGGCGACCAGCTTGGCCACCGATCGGCGCAGCGACTTCGCGTGCTCGGGCAGATAGCGGAGCGACCGGCTCGTCAGCGAGCCGTCGGGGTGGTAGCGGATGTGCGACCGGCAATCCGCGAGCACGCACTTCCTGAAGACGCGCCAGGACGCCTTGGTCGCGTCTGTGCTCAGATAGGTGCCGACGTCGTGGAGCCCGAGGTCGGCGCCGCCCGGCAGGTACCTGCGGCCCCGGGGATCGCGTGCCAGCTGGGGGTTGATCCCACCTCCGGCGAGGCCGACGTCGGTGAACCAGACATAGCGGCGCTTCTGGTGCGGGAACAGCGAGGCGGCAAAACGGACGAACACGTACTCGTCGGCGGAGGTGCCGCCCGTCACGCCCGCGTTGAAGCCTGTGCGCCCGGTGAGCCGCTGCAGGTACGACGGCTCCGCCTGGCGCGAGCGCGAGCTGCCCAGGATCAGCGTCTCCGGCCCGCGCTTCAGGTTCTCGAGCAGCGTCAGCTTGACCGAGCGGTCGGACTCGACGGCGGTCGGCACGACGCCGCTGCCCGCGAGCGCGAACGGGTCGATCGTGACGTTGAGGGCGAGCACGGCTGCGAGCAGGCCGAGGCTCGAGGCCAGGAACCCGATCAGCCAGCGCCGCTCGTTCGGGCTCGGCGCCTGCTCGCGCGGATCCCCGAGATGCCGCGACCCGGGGAACTCCTCCCCGGGTCGCTGTGGATCGGTCGTCACACGACGATGATGATCCGCTTCCGTTGCTACTTCAACTCGACGCTGGCGCCTGCCTCCTCGAGCTGGGCCTTGATCGAGTCGGCCTCATCCTTGGCGGCGCCCTCCTTGACCGGGTTCGGCGCCCCGTCGACGAGGTCCTTGGCCTCCTTGAGACCGAGGCCGGTGACGGCGCGGACGACCTTGATCACCTGGATCTTCTTGTCGCCGGCACCGGTGAGCACGACGTCGAACGCCGTCTGCTCCTCGGCCGCGGCGGCTCCGTCGCCGCCGCCGGCGGCAGCACCCGGCGCCGCGGCGACCGCGACCGGGGCCGCTGCGGTGATGCCCCACTCCTCCTCGATCTTCTTCTTCAGCTCGACGAGCTCGAGCACGGACATCTTCCCCAGCTCGTCGAAGACCTTGTCAACTCCGCTTGCGGCCATCTATTCCTCCTCCTCGTCCGCAGCCTCCGGCTGCGGACTCGCTGTTTCCGTTGGTTCGTCTGTGGTCGGCTCGGCCTCGGCCTGCGCCTCCAGGTCGGCCTCTGCGGCTGCGTCCGGCTCATCCTCACCGCGAGGGGAGTCCGCGTCAGCGGAATCCCCGAGACCACCGAGCTGCTCGATGCGAGCCTCGATGAGGCCGTAGAGATCCTGCAGCGGCGCCGTGAACAGGCCGACGATCGCGTACAGCGGCGCCGAGATCGCGCCTAGCACCTGGCCGCGCAGGACATCCGCCGGCGGGAGCTTCGCGAGCTCCTCGACGTCCTCGGCGGAGATCGCCCGGCCCTGCATCACGCCGCCGCGAACCGCCAGGACGCGCGTCGTCTTCGCCGAGTCGGCGAGCGCCTTCGCGACGGCGACCGCGTCGCCGCCCGTGTCCAGGAAGGCGATCGCGGTCGGGCCGTCGAGCAGCGTCAGGAGCGCGTCGGCCCCTGCCGCCTCGGCCGCACGGCGTGTCAGCGAGTTCTTGACGACGGTGAAGCTCGCGCCCTGCTCGAGCAGCTTGGTGCGCAGCTCGTCGATCTCCTTCACGGACAGGCCGCGGTAGTCGGCGACGATCATCGTCTCCGAGTCGCGCAGGCGCTCCGTGAGCTCCGCGACGATCTTCTCCTTCTCCGTTCTCTGCATACGTCTCCTTCGTCCTTCCAACGAAAAACCCGCACGGAGGCGGGCACGGGGAAGACGTCTGTCCTTCGCGTACCGCCTCGGCCGGTCTTCTGCCCCGGAGGGCTGCCGGCTGTCTTCGGCGAACGGGTTTCTTCCAGGCTAGCCGGTCGCTGCCGCCTCCTGGGCCTCCTCGACGATGTCGCGCGTCCGCGTCGGGTCGACGTGGATGCCCGGGCCCATCGAGGTCGTCAGCGTGATCGAGCGGATGTAACGGCCCTTGGCCGCGGAGGGCTTGGCGCGGACGATCTCGTCCAGCACGGCCGCGTAGTTCTCGAGCAGCTGCCGCTCCTCGAAGCTCTTCTTGCCGATCGAGAGGTGCACGTTGGCCCCGCGGTCGGTGCGGTACTCGAGCTTGCCCGCCTTGGCCTCGCGGACGGCCTTGCCGACGTCGAACGTGACCGTGCCGGTCTTCGGGTTCGGCATCTTGCCGCGCGGGCCGAGGATCCGGCCCAGCTTGCCGACCGTCCCCATCATGTCGGGCGTGGCGACAGCGACGTCGAAATCGTCGAACCCGCCCTCGATCTTCGTGGCCAGGTCGGCGGCGCCGACGACGTCCGCGCCCGCCTCCTCGGCCTCCTTGGCCTTCTCGCCCTCGGCGAAGACGGCGACGCGCTGCTCCTTGCCGGTGCCGTTCGGCAGCATCAGCGTGCCGCGGAGCTGCTGGTCTGCGTGGCGAACGTTGAGCCCGAGGCGGAAATGGACCTCGACGGTCTCGTCGAACTTCTTGCCCGGGAGCTCCTTGAGCAGCTTGACGGCGTCGGCCGGCGGGTAGGCGTGCTCGCGGTCGATCTGGCCGCGTGCGTTCCGGTAGGTCTTGCCGTGGGCCATTACTGCTCCGGCGCCGCACATGCCGGCGCCTGCGCCTTTCTGAATGCTCCGTCGAGCCTACGCATTTTGAACCTCCACGCCCATCGAGCGCGCGGTGCCGGCGATGACCAGCATCGCCTGCTCGACGTCGCGGGCGTTCAGGTCGGGCATCTTCGCCTCGGCGATCTGGCGCAGCTGAGCCTGCGTGAGCCGGCCGACCTTCTCGCGGTTCGGCTCGCCGGACCCCTTCTCCAGGTTCAGCGCCTCCTTGATCAGGACTGCGGCGGGGGGCGTCTTCGTGATGAACGTGAACGAGCGGTCCTCGAAGACCGTGATCTCGACCGGGATGATGCGCCCGTTCTCGGCCTGGGTCTGCGCGTTGAACGCCTTGCAGAACTCCATGATGTTGACGCCGTGCTGGCCGAGCGCAGGGCCGACCGGCGGGGCCGGGTTGGCCTGGCCGCCCGGAATCTGCAGCTTGATGAGTGTCAGGACTTTCTTGGCCATGCGTTTTGCCTTTCTAGGGGAACGCGGAGCGTTCTCCTAGTCGATCTTCTTGACCTGGTCGAAGCCGAGCTCGACCGGCACCTGGCGCTCGAAGATATCGACGAGCACCTTGAGCTTCTGCTGCTCGGGATTGACCTCGACGATCTCGCCGTCGAAATCGGAGAGCGGACCCGAGGTTACCTTCACCGACTCACCGAGCGTGTACTCGACCTGCGCGCGCGGGCGCTCGCCGCCGGCCGCGCCCGTGTGCAGGAGGCGGTCGACGTCCGACTGGGCGAGCGGCACCGGTTTGCCGCCGGGGCCGGCGAACCCGGTCACGCCGGGCGTGTTGCGGACGACGGCCCAGCTGTCGTCGTTCAGGTCCATGTTCACGAGGACGTAGCCGGGCAGGATCCGCTTCTCGATCTGCACCTTCTGGCCGTCCTTCGTCTCGATCACCTGCTCGGTGGGGACGACGACGCGCCTGAACTTGAGGCGCTGCCCCATCGAATCGATCCGGTGCTCGAGGTTGGCCTTGACCTTGTTCTCGTGCCCGGAGTAGGTGTTGATCACGTACCAGCGAAACATCTCAGCCTTTCCCTCGAGCGCCTAACGGAGCAGCAGATCCTGCACGAGGTGCTTGGACACGATGTCGGCGACCCAGATGAAGGTGCCCATGATGATGCACGCGATCAGCACGACGATCGTGCCCTGGATGACGTGGTTCTGGCTCGGCCATTCGGTCTTCCGCAGCTCGCCGTAGGACTCGACGACGAAGCGGCCGAAGGTGCCGAAGGGCCCGCCGCGCTTCTCGCCCTCCGGACGGCCGCGCTCCGGCTTGGCCGGCGGCTCCGGCGCGAGCTGGACGGGCGGCTTGGAGCCGCCGCCGCCGGCGCCCGCGAGTGCGGGTTCCGTCGCCTGTTGGCGCCGTGCCCGGCGCTCTGCCCGCGTCTGCCTCGCCACAGCCCTACCTCGTCTCGCGGTGCAGCGTGTGCCTACCGCACCAGCGGCAGTACTTGTTGAACTCGACGCGGTCCGGCGTGTTCCGCTTGGACTTCTGCGTCTGGTAGTTGCGGCGCTTGCATTCGGTGCAAGCGAGCGTGATTGCGACTCTGACTCCGGTTGCCATCTCTCTCCGACCTGACCAGGGGACGATAGCGGCGGTAGGACTCGAACCTACGACACGCGGATTATGATTCCGCTGCTCTAACCAGCTGAGCTACGCCGCCCCGCCGGTCGAGTGTAGCAGGGAGCATCCGCCGGTCCTCGTAGATTCGTCGCCGTGACGCAGGTCGAGTCGTGCTGGCGCTGCGGCGCCGACATGCGCTGGGTACACGGGACGTGGCAGTGCCCGCGGTGCCGCTTCAAGCTGGGCTGCTGCGAAGGGGAGCCCCAGTCGTGCTCGCCTGTGACGGAGAGAGCGAAGGGGCGGGAGTAACCCCGCCCCTCTGGTGCCCATCGACCGACGCTGCGTCGGCGATCGGCTGCGCCTCGATCCGCCATGAACGGTTCAGCGAGTCGATGCGGTCCTGGCCCATGAGCTTGTGGGTGTGCGTGTCGAGACGGAACACCAGTCACCTCCAATCCTTCGATCTCGAATATTTCGATGTCGAAAGACTAGCGGCAATATCTCTTGACGTCAAGAGATATCATGTGAAAGAATGGTGACGATGGCGCGTTCGACCGAGGCTCAGCAAGACCACATCGACCGTTTCCTGGAGTCGATCCGGGACGAGCTCCCCGACCTCGATCTGACCGTCGAGGGCATCGTCGACCGCATCAACGGCCTCAGCCGCCGGATCAAGCGGATGATGGACGAGACGCTCAACGAGCGGTCGCTGACCTGGGGCGAGTGGAAGGTGCTCGGGATACTCCGTCGCTCGCCTGAGTACCGGCGCTCGCCCGGCTATCTCGCCGTCCACGCCGAGCTCTCGAGCGGCGCGATGACGAACCGCCTCGACAACCTGGAGAAGGCGGGACTGATCCGCCGCCTTCCCGATCCGAACGACCGCCGGGGCGTGCTGGTCGAGCTCACGACGGCCGGCGCCGAGGCCTACAACGAGTCGACGGCGGCGCAGGCCGCGAAGGAGGCGCTGATCGCATCGGCGCTGACCGCGAAGGAGAAGGACGAGCTCAACAACCTGCTCCGACGGCTGATGCTCGTCGCCGAGCAGCTCGATTCCCAGCACGTGCCCGGAGAGGGCGAGTGACGCCGGTCGTCGAGGTTCGCGACCTCGCCGCATAAGGCTTGGCAGGCCGGCGGCTCGCGACGCTCGAGACCGCGTAGCCTGAGAGCGTGCACCGGAAGGACCGCGAGGCCATCCTCCGCGAAGGGGGCGTGCGCGACCTGACGCCGCGCGAACTGGCCGAGGGATCGCTGCTCGACCAGCGATCTCGAGGGGAGCCCGCTCAAGGGCAAGCCGCTCCCCGGCCGGCTGCGGAACTTCCGCCCCGCCGTCGACGGCTACGTGGCGTCGCTCGGCGGGCCGCTCGCCTACATGCGGCGGCTGCGGCAGATCGAGCTCGAGACGGAGCAGCACGAGCAGCGCCTCGCCGAGGCCTGGCGCGAGCTCGCCGAGGAGTGCGCAGGCGACGATGTCTCGTTCGCGCGGCGCTGGCGCCGGACGGCGGAGCGCTGGAGCTTCACCGCCGTCAACGAGCTGATCGACCGGCACAACCGCTGGTATCCGACCGAAGCGCGGCTGCCGATGGACCCGCGCAGCGGCGACTTCGTGCTCGTCGCGGGCCGGCCCTACCGGCGGCGGCCGCTCGACGCCGCGTGGGCGCTGGAGCGGTTCCCGCCCGAGCTCGCGCGAGCCTGCGCCGCGTAGCCGCACGATCGCTGGATCTGGGACAGAATCCGCCATGGGCGCGGGGCGAGTCGCCGTCGTCGTCGCCGCCGGGGTCGGCGACAAGCCGCGCGGCGACGCGGCCGAGCGGATCGCCAACGGCCTGAGCTCGTACGAGGGCTACGACGAGCCGGTGCAGCACGCGGAGTGGTACCGCGGGCCGGACGACACCCTCCAGCCGGTCGACCGGTTCGAGACCGCCCACGCCGGGACGGAGGTGGACATCTACGAGTTCTGGTGGGCCGACCTGAGCCGCTTCCCGGGCGTGGCGAGCTCGTTTCTCGCCGCGTTCCTCGGCCTCTTCCTCGCGCTGCCGTCGCTTGGCCGCACCGCGCTCCGGGACGACGACGAGATCGGCTTCGAGCCGCAGAGGGCGTATGAAGGCAGCTGGAAGTCGCACCTCGACTTCCACGTGCTCGGCTTCCTCGCCTGGGTCGTCGCGGTGCCCGTCGTGGCGCTGACCGTGGAGCTGCTGGCGACCGTGGCGGCACTCGCGCTAGCTATCGCACTGCCCGAGTCGGCAACCTCGGGCGCGCTCGCGGTCGGCCTCCTGGGCATCGGGATCACCGTCTTCGGCCTGCGGCTCCTCCGGAGGTACGAGCTCGAGAGCGGCCGCCGAGGCCCCGTCGTCTTCGGGCTGGTCGCGCTCGCAGGCGCGACGGTGCTCTGCGTCACCCGGGTCGTCCAGAGGGGGGCGGACGACAAGGGCATCGAGCTCTCCCTCGCAGACACGGTCTCCGCGCTCGTCGCGTACCCCGTCCGAATCCTCTGGCTGGCGGTGCTCGCGCTGGCCGTCTTCGTCGCCGGCGTGCTCGCCGTCAAGCTCGCCGCCGACTGGGGCAAGGCGGGCAGGAGGCCGCGCGCCGTCAAGCGCACGGTCACGGCCGTGCTCGCGGTCAGCCTGGGCCCGCTCGGCCTCGCCGTGCTGATGGCCATCCTCAGCGCCGCTCTCGGCGCAATCGCCCAGAAGATCGGGCCGACCGTCGTCTGGGGCCCCGACAGCACCGGTACCCCCTGGTGCCTCCAGGCGCCCGACTCGTGGACGCTCGGCGACTGCCCGAGGCTGAGCGCCTGGCAGTTCGGGACGCTGACTCTCGGGAACGCCATCTTCGCGCTGGCCTGGGCGGTCGCCGTCCTGCTCCTCCTGCTGGTTGTCTACGCTGCCGTCCTCGGCTGGGGCGTGATCGCCCGCCGCCTCCACCCCGCGCCCGATGCCACCGCGGCGAGCCGACAGGCGAGCGTCGTCTCGCTCGCGCTGAACACGCTCGGGGGTGGCCCCGCCGCTGTCGTCCTGCTCCTCGCCGCCGTCGTCGGAGCGCTGGTGGCCGCGATCGCCTGGCTCCCCGTCACGGATCTGCTCCAGGGAGCGAAGTCGCAGGTCGGCGTGGCCGACGGCGAGATCCAGAGCGGCTGGGCGCCCACGATCGCCGCCGTCATGGGCACCGTGGTCGCCCTGCTGCTGGTCGTGGCGAGGACGATGGGCCTGACCCCGCAGACGCTCGCGACGGAAGGATCGCTCTCGAACGCGCTGCGGCTGATCCTCGACAAGCCCTACGACATCGCCACCTTCCTGCGCGAGCCCATGGGCAGGTCGGCGAATCCGCTCATGCACGCCGGCGAGCTACCGCGGCAGAAGATGCTCCGCCGCTACCGCGCGCTCCTCGTCTACCTCCGCAAGCGCAGCTACTCGCGCGTGGTCTTCGTCGCGCACAGCCAGGGGTCGGTTCTCACGGTCACCCTCCTCCACGACCCCGAGGAAGCGCTTCCGGAGCACGTCTCGCTGATGACGTTCGGGTGCCCGCTGCGGCAGCTGTACTCGGAGCGGTTTCCGGCGCAGTACGCGTGGGTTACCAGCCCCGACGAGGTGCGCCGTTTCGTCCCGCCGGTCACGGAGACGTGGATCAACGTGGGCACGGCGGGCGACCCGATCGGCCGCACCGTCTTCGCGGCGGTTCCCGAACCGTGGGAGGAAGACACCTCGGTCACCGTGCCCGGCACGCCCGTCCTCGAGGACCTGCGCCTCGGCAAGGGCGGGCACTCGTCCTACTGGACGATTCCGGCGCTGTACGCGCGACTGGCGGAGTTGATCGAGGCGGCCTAGCCCGCGCGCCCGCTCAGACAGCGCCCAAGACGAAGAGCGCCACGACCGAGCCCAGGGCAAGGAACGGCCCGAACGGGAAGCCGACCTTTCGGCCTGCGCGCCCGTGACGCACCAGGATGACGACCGAGGGCACGAGCGAGGCCAGGCTCGCGATCACGAGGGCGGCGACCACGCTCGTTCCGAGCGCGGCGCCCATCAGGAACGCCAGCTTGACGTCGCCCATGCCCATCCCCTGCGGCGAGATCAGGCTGAAAACGAGCAGGAAGCCGGCTGCGCCCACGGCGCAGATCGCCCAGACCGGGCTGGGATGGACGATGGTCATGCCGACGAGGACGACGAGCGACGCCGGCCCGACGACCCGGTTCGGGATCAGCCGGTACTCGAGGTCGGTCGCAGTCACGATCACGAGGGCGAGGCAGAAGACCGACGCGACGAAGCCTTGCAGCGTGGCGCCGAACTCGACGAGGCAGCCGCCGACGAGCGCGGCGCCCACGAGCGGCAGTGCGCGGTAAACCCAGCGCGGCAGCCGGCCGGGGTCCCGCTCGACGTCGGGGAGCGTGTACGAGACGACTGCTGCGAAGAGGCCCACCGCTCAGGTGTCGGCAGGCGGCGACGGAGAGTTAAGTGGCGTGCGCCTCGGC
This sequence comes from uncultured Actinomycetes bacterium, assembly GCA_963776375.1. Lineage (GTDB taxonomy): Bacteria > Actinomycetota > Thermoleophilia > Gaiellales > Gaiellaceae > PALSA-612. The sequence goes on from CAVZMF010000001.1 coordinate 497,267, forward strand.
GCGGTAGCCGGCGCCCGGGTCGCCGGCCGAGCGGGCGAGCCACTCGATCGTCTTCAGCGCCACGCGCCCGGGCCCTCTCTCGTCGCTCGGGTTGCTGAGGTCCCCGTTCAGCATGCGCTCGACGGCTCCCCAGGCGATCGGCAGACGACCGAGTGTGAACGTGAGCCAGGGGTAGCGGTCGAGGGCCATCTTCGCCCCCCAGGATGCGGCGACGCCGAGCGACAGCGCGCTCGAGAGCTTCTCGTTGTAGCTCTCGAGCCCGGCCGCACGGCCCTCGAGCACGTCGCCGATCGAGTCCGCGGCCAGCCGCGAGGACACGAACGCCTCGTACATCCCGTCGCCGGAGAGCGGGTCGACGAGACCGCCGGCGTCGCCGACGAGCAGCGCCCGCCCGCGGGCGGCGACCGAGCCGGCGCGCCGCAGCGGCAGACGGTGGCCCCGCAGGTCCTGCACCGACTCCTCGGCGATGCCGTGGGCGCGGCAGAGGATCCCGAGATGACCGCGCAGCGTGGGCCCCTCCCGCTCCCAGCCTCCGACCCCGACGTTGATGTGGTCGCCCTTGGGGAAGATCCACGCGTAGCCGCCGGGGATCGTGCCCAGCTCGAACTCGGCCAGCCCCTCGAAGCGATCGCCGATCAGCTCGTTGGCGACGTTCCCTTCGAACGCCACCCCGAGGATGTAGTCGCCGCCGAGGTGGAGCGCCTTCCGCGTCGTGCCGTTGACGCCGTCGGCCGCGACAAGGACCTCGGTCTCGACCGGCGCCCCGTCGACGGTCAGCCCCGCGCCGCGCCCGTTCGCGCGCACGTCCGCAACCTTGACGCCGTCACGGAACTCGGCGCCGGCGGCAACGGCCTGCTCGACGAGGTAGTGGTCGAGCCGCCGACGCTGCGTCATCAGGACGAGCGGCTCGCGGGCGGTCCGCTCGAAGTGCGTGCCGTAGCGCAGCCGGAAGCCCATGCGGGCGACTGTGTGCTCGACCACCGGCTCGGGCGACACCGGGAGCTGGCGGACGGCGCGGATGGTCAGGCCGCCGCCGCACGGCTTGTCGCGCGGAAAGCGGACCTTGTCGAGGAGCAGGACCCGCGCGCCCTGGGAGGCGAGGCGGTAGGCGGTCGTCGACCCGGCCGGGCCGGCGCCGACGACGACGACGTCGAAGCGCTCCACCCCGGGATCCTAGTTGCGTAGAGTCGTTTCGGGTGATCGACAGGATCAGCATCGAGCCGGGCCACGGGCCGAAGCTCGCGCAGCGCGATCCGCGCGACACGCTCGGCCTTTCCGGCAAGGAGGAGACGAAAGCCGAGCTCGGGCAGCTCGTGGCGAAGCTCGAGCGGCTCCAGCGCCGGCTCTATGGCGAGGCGCGGCGCAGCGTCCTGCTCGTCCTCCAGGGCCTGGACGCCTCGGGGAAGGACGGCGTCGTCCGGGCGGTTTTCGAAGGCGTCAACCCGCAGGGCTGCAGCGTCCACTCGTTCAAGGCGCCGTCGTCAACGGAGCTCGCGCGGGACTACCTCTGGCGCGTGCATGCCGCCTGCCCCGACCGCGGGCACATCGGCATCTTCAACCGGTCGCACTACGAGGACGTGGTCACGGTCCGCGTGCAGAACCTGGCGCCCGAGGAGGTCTGGAGCCGCCGCCCCGGCCACATCCGCGAGTTCGAGCGCATGCTCGCGGACGAGGGCACCGCGCTCGTCAAGGTCTTCCTGCACGTCTCGAAGGACGAGCAGGCGAAGCGGTTCCGCGAGCGGATCGCCGATCCGGAGAAGCAGTGGAAGTTCCGCAAGGCCGATCTCGAGGTGCACGCGCGGTACGACGACTACCTCGCTGCGTACGAGGACGTGATCGAGGGGACGTCGAGCCACTGGGCGCCCTGGTACGTCGTGCCCGCCGACCGCAACTGGGTCAAGGCGCACGCGGTCGCGACGTTGCTCGTCCACACGCTGGAGAAGCTCGACCCGCAATTCCCGGAGTCCGAGCCGGGGATCGAGGAGCTCCGGATCGACTAGTCCTCGGACGACTGCCGGAGCAGGGCGCGGAAGTCCGCGAGCGGGCCCAGGTGGCCCAGCTTGTCCGGGTTGACGACCGAGCGGATCGTCTGGACGGCGCCGTCGGCGATGTCGACTGTCATCACGCTGGCGAGCCGGCCCGACTCGTCGTACCAAAGCGCACCGGGCTGCCCGTTGATCTCGGTGGGGTGCATGCTGACGCCCAACCGGCGCGCCTTCGTGCCGATGCCATGCATCAGGCGAGCGACCCGGTCGCGCCCGGCGATCGGACGCGGCCAGGAGGGGACGGTGCCGCCGCCGTCGCCGTAGACGACGACGTCCGCCGCGAGCAACTCCACCAGGCCGTCCATGTCGCCGTCGCCGACCGCGTCGAAGAAGCGTGCGGCCAGCTCGTCGCGCTGCCGGCGCGAGGCCTCGAAACGAGGCTTCTCCTCGCGGACGTGGCGCCGCGCCCGGGAGGCGAGCTGGCGGCAGTTGTCCTCGCTCCGGTCGACCATGCGGGCGACCTCGTCGTAGCCGTAGTCGAAGACGTCGTGAAGCAGGAAGACGGCGCGCTCGAGCGGTGAGAGCCGCTCGAGCACGAGCAGGAACGCCATCGAGAGCGAGTCCGCCTCCTCGACGTAGCGTGCTCCGTCAAGGGCCGTCTCGTCGGTCAGCAGCGGCTCGGGCAGCCACTCGCCCACGTAGTTCTCCTTCCGGACGCGCGCAGAGCGCAGGTGGTCGATCGCGAGCCGCGTCGTGACGGCCGAGAGGTACGCCTTCGGGGACTCGATCTCGGCGGACGGGTCGGCGAGCGCGCCCTGGTAGCGCACGAACGCATCCTGGACGATGTCCTCCGCCTCCGTGACGCTGCCCAGCATGCGGTAGGCGATCGAGAACAGCAGCGGGCGCAGATCCTCGTAAGCGTCGGCCAACCTCGACCTCCTGCTCGTCGAACTCTCATGCATATACCCGAAGACGAAGAAGTGACCCCCGTTGTGACACCGGGGGCCACTTCTTCTCGACGGCCTAGGCGGCGGCCCTGTCCACCAGGCCGTCGCGGAAGCCCTCGCGCCAGCTCCGCCAGCGCGGCTCCCAGCCCAGCTCACGCCGGGCCTTGGCATTCGAGGAGCCGCGGATCCGGGTCATCATCGAGACGCCGACCTCGCCGACGAGGAGACGCGCGAACCAGGCCGGCACGTGGCGGGGCGGCCGGGCGCCGAGGCACTCCGCCAGGTACGGGACCCACTCCGCCGCGGCTGCCGGGTCGTCGTCCACGACGTTGTAGACGCCGGCGCCGTGGTCGAGCGCGAGCACCGTGGCGGCGCAAGCGTCGTCGATGTGCACGAACGACCAGACCCCGGCGCCATCGCCGACGACGGGGAGCTTGCGCCTGCGGATCAGCTCCGCGTACTCGCCGGAGATCGACGTGTCCGGCCCGTACAGCGAGCCGTAGCGCAGGACGACGCCCTCGAGCGGCGCGTTCGTGACCGCCTGCTCGAGGTAGCGGTTCGCCGACAGCGACCTGCGCTGGGCCGCGGGCGGGCTTGGATCGAGCTCGTCCGCCTCGGTCTTCACCGCGCCGCCGCTGCGGGCGTTCGTCCAGCCCGTGTAGCCCTGCGCGACGAAGCGGCGGGCTCCCACGGCCTCGGCGGCCGCGAGCAGGTGGTCGGTCCCGCGCGTGCGCAGCTCGTTCGTGAGCGCAAAGTCGTCGTCGAAGCGACGGAGGTCGAGCGACCCGCTCAGCGCCGTCATCTCGTGGATCACGACCTCCGGCTCGGCCCGCGCGACGGCCTCGCCGACCGACGCGGCGTCGAGACCGTCCATCTCGACCGGCTCCGCTCCGAGCGAGCGAAGCTCGTGGAGCTTGGCCCTGCCCCTGGTCGTCGCGACGACCTCGTGGCCGTGCGCGACCAGCCGTGGCACGAGGTGCCGGCCGATCGCCCCACCCGCGCCTGCAACGAAAACACGCATTGCCGTCCTCCTTCCGTGTGCTCGGACCTGAGACGAGACCGGCGGGCTGCCGGTGACACACCGAGCGGGCGGCGGGTGTCACAACCGCGGGGGCGACCTCGTCTCAGTGGCGATCCACGAAGAAGGGGTTCCCATGACCACACAGACCTATCCGCAAGCCGTGCCGCGGGCGGCCGAGGGACACACGTCGTCCCTGTCCTCGCGGCGCGGCGTCGTGATCCTGCTCCTGCTCTGCCTCGTCCAGTTCATGGACATCCTGGACAGCTCGATCCTCAACATTGCGCTTCCCTCGATCAAGAACGATCTCGACTTCAGCCAGGAGAGCCTGCAATGGGTGGTGAACGGCTACGTCCTCACCTACGGCGGCTTCCTCCTGCTCGGCGGACGCGCAGCCGACCTGCTCGGACGCCGCCGCGTGCTCGTCACCGGGCTCGTCGTGTTCGCCGGCGCGTCGTTGATCGGCGGCCTGGCCCAGACGAGCTCGCGTGCTCGTGGCCGGTCGGTTCGTTCAGGGCGTCGGCGCCGCCATGCTCTCGCCGGCCGCCCTGTCGACGTTGACGAGCACGTTCCGCTCCGGCCGCGACCGCAACACCGCGCTCGGCGCCTGGGGCGCCGTCTCCGGCCTCGGCGGCGCGGCCGGGGTGCTGTTCGGCGGCCTGCTCACCGAGGGGCCGGGCTGGCGGTGGGTGCTGTTCGTGAACGTGCCGTTCAGCCTGATCGCCCTGTTCGGCGCCTTCGCCCTGCTCCGGCCGGAGCGCGTCCGCGCCCGGCTGAAGAACGTCGATGCCCGCGGCGCCTTCCTGGTCACCGGGGGCATGCTGCTGCTCGTCTACACGATCGTCACGGCGCCTGACGTGGGCTGGGGAGCGGCGCGGACGATCAGCGGTCTCGCCGTCTCGGCGCTGATCCTGGCAGCGTTCATCGTCAACGAGCTCCGGGTGACCAACCCGCTCGTGCCGCTGTCGATCCTGCGCGTGAAGGGCGTGGCCGCCGCCGACGGCACGCAGATGGCGATGGTGGCGGGCCTCCTGCCGATGTTCTTCTTCCTGACGCTGTACATGCAGACGGTGCTCGACTTCTCGCCGATCCAGACCGGTCTCGCCTACCTGCCGTTCACGGGAGGCATCATCGTCGTCGCCGGCATCTCGTCGCAGCTGTTCGGGCGGTTCGGCACGAAGCCGTTCATCGTCGCCGGCGCGCTGGTCGGAGCCGGCGGCCTCTACTGGCTGTCGCGCATCCCGGTGGACGGCACGTACGTAAGCGACATCCTGCCCGGCCTCCTCGTCGTGGCCTTCGGCCTCGGCGCGGTCTTCGTCGGCGCCACGACCGCGGCCAACGCGGGCATCGACGAGGACAAGGCCGGGCTCGCGGCCGGGCTGCTGAACACCGGCCAGCAGCTGGGCGGAGCGCTCGGGCTGGCGATCCTGTCCGCGATCGCAGCCGCCCAGACCACGTCACTGCTGGACGGGGGCCGGAACAGCGTCGCCGAGGCCGCGACCGGCGGCTACGAGCGCGCACTCGTCGTCGGCGCCGGGCTCGTCCTCGCGGCGGCGGTCGTGGCGCTGTTCGCGCCGAACACGCGGCACACGACGCCGGCGGTCGAGGAAGAGCAGCCGGCGCTCGACCTGGCTGCGTGATCTCGGAGGGGGAGCCGGCCGCGTGCCGGCTCCCCCTTACCGTGTCAGCATTGCCGCGCGGTCGCGTCGTCGGCCGGGCAGAGCGTTCCGCCGGCGAGCCGCTGCACCCCAGGCGTCCTTTCATTTCCGGCTCGGAACTGCGAAGCTCGTGGACGGCGCCGACGTCGCCCCGACCGGCCCGCACGCCACAGCTACGCAGAAAGGTGACCCATGGCCGAATACTCCATCGTTCCTGTCGCGAACGTCCCGGATCGGGCTGCGGAAGTGGGGATGGATCCGGAGCGCTTCGAGATCCGCTTCATGCGCGAGCCGCTCGCGCTCGAGAACTTCTCCGTCACCTTCGAGGTCATGCGCAACGGTTGCCACGGGCGCGGCCATCGGCACACCGCCCAGGAGGAGATGGTCTTCCTCGTCTCGGGCCGAGCGCAGGTCAAGCTCGGCGACGAGGTGATCGACCTCGAGCCGTTGACGGCCGTGCGCGTGCCCCCCGAGACCGCGCGGGGATTTCGTGCCGTGGGCGAGGAGGACGCGGTCTTCGTCATCGTTGCTGCGCCGCAGGCGGAGCTCGACGACGCCGTGATCATCGAGGACTACTGGGCCGACTAGAGAAGCGCGCGCGTCCGGGCGGCGTGCCACGCGAGACCGAACGCGTCGAACCGATCCGCTGCGCGCTCGATCAGGTTGGAGTCCTCGCGAACGACACCGAGCGAGCGAAGCGCGAACGGCTCGAGATAGGTGCTCGCCTGGAGGAACGGGGCCGCCTCCGTTTCGACTCGCGCCCGCTCCCCGAGCGCGGCGAGCCCGTCCAGGTGCGTCGCCATCGAGCTGAGGTAGAACCAGTTCGACCGACGCACCCTCGGCTCGCCCAGCAGCGATTCGACGGCGGCGAGGTCGCCCCGGAGAAGGGCGAGCTGAATGCGTGGCGTGCCGAGGACCGTTCCGTAGCCGGTCATCGCGTGGGTCTCGGCTTCATGCTCGAGGCGGCGAGCGTCCTCGTCGTCGCCGAGGTAGGAACGAGCGAGCGCGCACACCAGTAGGGAACGCGCGTTCAGCACGCACGGGGTCGCGAGGTTCGCCGCCACCGCGTCCTCCACCCGCTCCTGAAGCCGGCCCGCCGCCTCCCAGTCGCCGACCAGCTCCTCGAGCATCAGGATGCCGGAGACGCCGTGTAACTGATGATGGGATGAGAGCCCACGCGTGATCCCGTCGTGCGCAACCGCGTAGCGCCGTGCTTCATCGAGATGCCCACGCGCGACCGCCGGCGAAACCGCGCCGTCGTAGATGTCCGCCTGGTGGTCCGGCTCGCTGATTTCACTGACGAGCGCGAGACGCCTGCGGGCCCACGTGAGCGCGTTGTCGTAGTCGCCCGTGACGAACGCGCACAATCCCTGCACGTCGTAGCCGTAGGAGCGTATGACCGGATCCCCCAATCGTTCGGCGATCTCGGTTGCCTCGTTCGCCAGCTCGAGCGACTTGTCGTAGTCGGAGTAGCAGCGGGCGATGAGCGCCTTCGCGCGAGCCGCGCCGTCGGGCGGCGCGAGCTCGAGTGCCCGTCCGATCCAGCCCTCGACGAGCTCGGCCTCGGGCGCCACGCCCCACATTCCGGCGCGCAGGAGGGTCTGAAAGGCCAGCTCCGAGTAGAGATCCGCCGCGGTCAGGTCGTCGTCTACGAGGTCGATCGCGTGCTCCATCGCCGACGAGAATCCCCTTCCGTCGAAATAGAGAGCACTTGCGTGACCGATCTCCCGCCAGATCTCCATCTGCGCGTGCAGGCTCGGTTCGAGCTCGACCGCGCGATGGAGCAGTGAGACGGCATCTTCGATCTCGTAGCGGCCGACAGCCAGCTCGGCGGCGCGCCGGAGCCACGAGACGGCGAGCTCGGACAGGTGTCCGAGCTCAGCGTCGTCCCCGGCCCACGCGAGGTCGACGTCTTCCGGCCGCACCGCCTCCGCATAGTGATGTGCCAGGAGAGCCGCGTGCTCGTCGCGACCTTCTCCCGTCCGCTCGAGCCACACCGCAAACCGCGCATGGAGGCGGGCCCGCTTCGCAGTCACCAGACTGCCGTAGGCGACCTCTCGAGTGAGCGCGTGCTTGATCGCGAACTCGCGCTCTCCGGCGATCGACGAGCTCGACCGGTACCGGATGAAGTCGCGCTCCTCGAGCACGCGAAGGTCTGGCTCGACGTCCTCCAGCAGCTCGTAGACGGGACCGGCCCAGAAGGTGCGGCCGATCACGGCGGCTGCCTGCAGCGCCGCTTTCTCGGGCGGCTCGAGCAGGTCGATACGGGCGGCGAGAACCGCCTGCACCGTGTCGGGAACGACGAAGTCGTCGGGAAGATCGCGAGCTGTCCAGCCACCGTTCACTCGCTCGAGCACGCCCTGGTCGATCAGCGTGCGAACGAGCTCCTCGACGAAGAAGGGATTGCCTTCCGCCCGCTGGACGACGACCTCGCGAACCGGGGCCGGTAACACGGCCGGAACCAGCTCGTCGACCATTTGCGCGGCGTCCGACGAGGAGAGCACCTCCAGCCAGAGCCTTTCGGCCTCGCCGCCACGGCCGCCCCACATCGGCCGGGTATGAACGAGCTCCGGCCGTGCGGTTCCGAGCAGCAACACCGGACCGCGGACGTCGTGCAGCGCATCTTCGAGGAGCTCGAGGAGTACGTCCTCGGCCCAGTGCAGATCCTCGATCAGCAAGACGGCAGGCTGCTCGGCCGCGAGCTCGTCGAGGAACGCGACCCACGCCAGGCGCAGCCGCTCGCGCGCGTCGAGCGGGTGGACGTCCGAGGGTGCTTCCAGCCCGAGCGTCATCCCGAGGACGGCGTGCTTCCCGAGCCGGCGCCGCACGGTTTGCGGGGAATCGCTCTCGGCCAGGCCGAGATGCTCGCGAACGATCTCGCCCAACGGCATGTACGTGATCCCCGCACCGTACGAGAGGCAGCGTCCGACTCGCCGCAACGGCTCGGGCGATTGTGAGCCGAGCCACTCCCAGAGCTCACGGATCAACGTCGTCTTCCCGATACCGGCGTCGCCCATGATCGTCACGAGGCGGGGCCGCCCCTCTTCGACGGCGCGGCCGTAGGCCTTTTGCAGCGCCTCGAGCTCCCGCTCGCGTCCGACGAAGGCGCGGCGCAGACCACCCACGCCGCGCGGCCTCATCAGCGACAGCGCCCGCACGAGTCGACGACAGGCGACCCCGCCGGCCTTTCCCTTGGCTGCGACGCTGCCCGGCTGATCGAACTCGAAGGCGCCGCGCACCGCCGCAACGGTCCGCTCGCCGACGAGGATCTCGCCCGGCGCGGCGGCCTGCTCGAGTCGCGCTGCGACGTTGACCGCGTCGCCGGTGACGAACGAGCTCCCGACGCGAGGCTGACCTACGACGACGTCTCCGGTGTTTACGCCGATACGGAGCGAGAGCGCACCGCCGAACAGCTCCGCGAGCCGACGCTGCATCGACAGCGTTGCATGAAGCGCGCGTTCCGCATGATCCTCCTGGGCCGCGGGCGCACCGTAGGCGGCCACGACAGCGTCGCCGACGAATTTCTCCACCGTCCCGCCGGTGTCGGCGATCTCTGCCGCCATGGCGTCGTAGAAGCGGTTGAGCAAGACGCGCGTTCGCTCGGCGTCCTGGGAGTCCGCCAGCGCCGTCGAGCCGACGAGGTCGGCGAAGAGGACCGTTGCCAGCTTCCGCTCTTCACTCGGCTGCGTTCGCTCGGAGATCGGGTTACCGCAGCTGGGGCAGAACAGGGCCGCGGCGGGTGCGGACTGGCCGCACTTGGGGCAGAAGCCCACGTGGCCATTGTCCCCTGGATCCACCGGCGGCGCAAACAGCGCCAAGGGAGGTCCATCTCGCAGGCAACCGAGACTGCCACTGTGCCCGCCACTCAGTCGTGCGTGCCCGTCTCCAGGCTGAACGCCGGATAGTCGTCGACGAGTGAGGCCAGATAGGCGAGCAGCCTTGCCAGCCAGCGCACAACTCCGCGTTGGAACCCGTAGAGCGGTTCTGGGTAGGTCTCGACGATGAGGATCCAGACCGCGGCGATCACCCACACGATCGCCGACACGAACATGAGCAGGGCGAGCACCAACGCGCTCGGGATCGCCGTCAGAATCCGAAGCAACGCCGACCCTGGGCTCGGTGCGCCCGACGGCTCGACCTCGAACCGCACCGTGGCCTCTCCCGAGCCGGGCAACCGGTCGGTCAAGATCCACATGTACGCGCTCGCCGCCATCACCCAGCCAAGCCATCGGGCCACCCGCGGACCGTCCTCTGCCAAGTAGCGGCTGCCGTCCTTCTGCGAGATCAGCACCGCTGCCAGGACGGGGAAGCCCAGGTAGAGGATCCAGCCGAACGGAATCCCGATCAACGCCGCCAACCAGATGATCACAGCCCGAAGCACGACCTGGATGCGGTCGAACCGCTGCGGGTAGCTGACGTCGAAGACGGCGGCGCTCATCCCCTGCTGCCGGAGATTCTCACCAACAGCGCGACTCTGCGCAATCCGCCCGCCGGACCGATCAGGCCGCCGTTGACGGCAACTCCGGGCTGCGTCCGTTCAGGTGCCTGAGCATGAAACCGGCGGGTGTCGTCCCGCTGAGCGCGAGCAGAGCGGCGCTTCCCTGGACGGTGGCATGACGCCGCGGGATACTTGCGCAGTGCGCAATCCCGTCGACAGGCTCCGAACCGGAGCGCCTTCGTGAACTCCGCGGCCAAGGCCACCGAGGCCGAGCTCAGCGCTCGGCTCGAAGAGGCACACGCCCGCATCGCCGAACTCGAGACGGCACGGTTGCGCGCCGAGACGCTGTTCGCCGTCACGCAGGTGCTGAGCAAGACCCAGAGCCTCGAAGAGACGATCGAGGCAATCATCGGCGAGCTACAACGGGTCGTGCCGTACGACAGCTGCTCGGTGCAGGTGATCCAGGGCAACCGGCTGGTGATCATCGGCGCACGAGGCCTCGAGGATCTCGGCGGCTTGATCGGCGTTGGCTTCGACCTGGACGACGACACCAACCTCAACGGCCAAGTGGTTCGTTCGAGGCGACCGCGGGTCTTCGGCGATGTTTCGCAGAACCCGCATTTCGCGAGTCACGAGCACGGCGGGGGACGGATTCGCGGCTGGATCTGCGCCCCGATGATCATCGGCGACCGCGTCATCGGCGTCCTGAGCGTCGACAATTTCGAACCCGATTTCTACAACGAGGAACTCGCGGAGCTCGCGACGGCATTCGCCGCCCAGGCTGCGACGGCGATCGAGAATGCCCGGCTGCTCGAAACCGAGCGCACCGCACGCGAACAGGCCGAGACGCTGCGCGCCGCTGCACAATCGCTCAGCAGCACGCTGGGCGCCTCACAGGTCTTCGATCTCATCCTGTCGGAGCTGGGCAAGGTAGTGCCGTACAGGAGCGCCAGCGTCCAGCGGCTGGACGGCGACGAGTTCGTGATTGTCGGCGGCCACGGCTATCCCGACATCGAGGAACTGGTCGGCCATCGCTACGCCTGGCGGGGACCCGACGATCCTGCCCGGGACCTGGTGGAGCGGCACCAGACGCTCATCGTCGAGGACGCCTCCGCGCGATACCCGCATTTCGAAGACGTCCACGTCGAGGGAAGCATCAGAGGATGGATGGCCGTCCCGCTGCTGATCGGCGACCGCCTGATCGGAATGCTGACACTGGACAGCTTCGAGCCCGATTTCTACACGCCCGAGCACGCCGAGATGGCCAAGGCCTTCGCCGCACTCGCCGCGACGGCGATCGACAAGGAGGACTACGTCAGCGAACTCGAGCGGGCGCGCGAGGAGGCGGAGGCGGCGACCCAGGCAAAGAGCGCCTTCCTGGCCACGATGAGCCATGAGATCCGAACACCGATGAACGCGGTCATCGGGATGACCGACCTGCTGCTCGAGACGGAGCTGACGCCCGAGCAGCGCGAGTTCACGGAAGTGGTGAGGTCGAGCGGAAATGCGCTACTGCATGTGATCGACGACATCCTCGACTACTCGAAGATCGAGGCCGGCCGGCTGGAGCTCGAGCGGGAGCCGTTCGACCTCCGGGAGTGCGTCGAGGAAGCGCTTGACATCGTCGCTCCCCGCGCTTCCGCAAAGAACGTCGAGCTCGGCTGCCTCGTCGACGAGGCGGTGCCGGCGGGGCTCGTCGGCGATACGGGTCGCCTGCGTCAGGTGCTGCTGAACCTGCTCTCGAACGCGGTCAAGTTCACGGAAGAAGGCGACGTGGTCGTCCTCGTCGAGGCGGAGCCGGCCGGCACGGAGGCGACCCGTGTGCACCTAGCCGTACGGGACACCGGCATCGGCGTTCCGCCGGACCGGATCGATGGGTTGTTCGAGTCTTTCAGCCAGCTGGATGCATCCACGACGCGCCGGTACGGTGGCACCGGGCTCGGGCTCGCGATCTCGAAGCGCCTCGTCGAGCTGATGGGCGGCACGCTGTGGGTGGAAAGCGAGGAAGGGAAGGGGTCGACGTTCCACGTCGAGCTCGTCGCCGACGAGGCGGACGTCCCGCCACGGATTGCTGCGGGCGAGGGTCCTCCCGTGCTCGAGGGCAAGCGACTGCTGGCCGTCGACGACAACGCGACCAATCGGGAGATGGTGAGCCGGCAAGCGCGATCGTGGGGGATGGAGCCCGTGGCTGTCGGCTTGCCGTCCGAGGCGCTCGCACTGATCGATCGAGGCGAGCGCTTCGACGTCGCCGTCCTCGACCTGGTGATGCCGGAGATGGACGGAGTGGCCCTCGCCGCCGAGATCCGACGGCGTCGACCCACGCTTCCGCTCCTGCTGCTCACCTCGCTCGGGCGCCTGCCGCAGGCCAGGTCCGTGACCGACTTCGCCGCGCAGCTCGCGAAACCGCTGAAGGCGTCGCAGCTCTACAACGCCCTGCTCGGAGTCCTCGCCGGCACGGCGGAGGAACCGCGCTCGTCCGAACCGCCCCCGGCCGGCGAGGACGGCGTCGCGCCGCTCCGGATCCTGCTGGCGGAGGACAACGCCGTGAACCAGAAGGTGGCGCTCAAGCTCCTGGAGCGGCTCGGCTACCGCGCAGACGTGGCGTCGAACGGCCTCGAAGCCCTCGAGGCGCTCGAGCGCCGGCCGTACGACGTCGTCCTGATGGACATGCAGATGCCCGAGCTGGACGGTCTCGACACGACGCGCCGGATCTGCGAGCGCTGGCCCGCGGGAGAGCGTCCGCGCATCGTCGCCATGACCGCGAATGCGATGCAGGACGATCGGGACGCATGTTTCGCCGCGGGGATGGACGACTACGTGGCCAAGCCGATCCGCCCCGAGGCGCTGGCGGAGGCGCTTCGGAAGGTCCGGCAGCTCCAGTGAGCGGGCTCGATCCGGCTGCAATCGAGAACCTGCGCGAGCTCGGCGGCGACGAGCTCGTCGCGGATCTCGTGGAGACGTTCTTCGCCGACGCCCCCGGCCTGCTCTCGGGCCTCCACGGCTCGGACGTCGACGGAGTCCGCCGCGCGGCGCACACGTTGAAGTCGAACGCCGCGACGTTCGGGGCGATCCGGCTGTCCGAGCTCTGCCTCGAGCTCGAGCAGCAGGCGAAAGCCGGCGACCTGGCCGCGGCTCCCGGCCTGGCGCGGGGAATCGAGGAGGAGTACGCGCTCGTGGCGCAGGAGCTGCGCGCGTGAAGGGGCCGGTCGGCCGGATCCTCGTCGTCGACGACAACCGCATGAACCGGCTGCTGCTGGGCCGCGGACTCGAGGAGCAGGGTCACTCGGTCTCGTTCGCCGAGGACGGCCGCGAGGCGCTCGACGTGCTCCGGCGCGAGCCGTTCGACCTGGTCCTGCTCGACGTCCTCATGCCCGAGGTGGACGGCTTCGAGGTGCTGGGCGCGATGAAATCCGATCCGCGCCTCCGCGACCTCCCCGTGATCGTCACCTCCGCCCTGGACGAGCTCGACGGCGTGGTCAAGTGCATCGAGCTGGGCGCGGAGGACTACCTGACCAAGCCGGTCAACGCCGTCTTGCTCAGGGCGCGCGTCACTGCGAGCCTGGAGAAGAAGCGCCTGCACGACGAGCAGCGCGAGCTGATCAGCAAGTTCGCGACGCGCCCGGTGGCCGAGGAGCTCCTCACCACGGGCTTCTCGCTCGGCGGGAAGTCCGTCGAGGCCGCCTCGCTCTTCTGCGACATCCGCTCGTTCACCGCGATCGCCGAGACACAGACGCCTGCCGAGACCATAGAGCTGCTGAACGACTACTACACGCTGATGATGGACGCGATCGGCGGCGAGGGCGGGATCGTCAACCAGATGGTCGGGGACGGGCTGATGGCGATCTTCGGCGCGCCGATCCCGACGCCGGACTTCCGCCTGCGCGCCGTGCGCGCCGCGCGGCAGATGGTCGAGCTGGTCGAGCTGTTCAACCAGGAGCAGGCGGCGCTCCGGAAGGTGCAGATCAGCATCGGCGTCGGGATCGCGTCCGGACGCGTGATCGCCGGCTACACGGGCACGCAGCAGCGCGCGACCTACACCTGCGTCGGCGACACGGTCAACATCGCCGCCCGGCTCGAGTCGCACACGAAGGTGATCGGCCGGCCGATCCTGATGGACGAGGAGACGCGGGACGGCCTGAACGGCGAGATCCCGACCGAGGCTCAGGGCGAGCTGCTCGTCCGCGGAAAGACCCGTCCCGTGAACGTCTACTCGGTCGCGTGAGCGGCGGCAGCGTGCGTGCGCCGACAGGCGGGTGGATCCCGGTCGTCGACTCAACGGTCCGGTCTCTCGCTTCTCAGTTTCTGACTACCTGCTTGTCCGCTCCAGAGGCTCAAAGCCGCTGTTTGAGCGAACCAGGTACGGGCACTATCGGCTCCGTTCTTGAGAGCTTGATCGAAGCTCGTGGCGTCGCTCTGCCGTTAGGACGCGCCGTCGAGGGTCAGCGCAGGCTACGACACTGCCCACAACCACATGGTGTGGAATGACCAGGCGCCGAGGCCGAACATGGCCGCGATGACGGCGGTTGTGGTCAGTCCGGCGAGCCACGCGCGGCCGGGGATTCTGGTCACGAGCCAGGCACCGAGCAGGGAAATGGCGCCGATGGCGGGAAGGTAGAACCTGACGAGCTGCAAGCTGACGCCTCCGTCGACCGTCCACGTGTAGGCGGCGTACAGGCCCCAGATCGCTAGCCATGACGCGGCTAGGGCGAGGGCGACCCATAGATCGCGAAGGGCCACGGCGCCGTCGTGGCCGCGGGCCCGACGCATGAAGACCCATCGGACGATGATCCACGCTAGTGCCACCAGTGCGAGTGCGAGCATTGGCATGGCCCGGATCAGGTGCGGGGGCATCAGCCGCAGGTTCGGCAGCACCGCGCTGAGGCCGAACGTGACTTCGCCGGGCTGGTATCCGGTTGTCAGCGGGCCGCCGTAGATCTGGTCGTCGAAGACGGCGACGCCGGCGCCGAAGACGACCACGGAGGCAAGCCACAAGCAGAGCGTGCGGAGGGGCAGCTTCGCGGGCGCGAGCCGCCACGCCACGATCACGGCGACGACGGCGCAGCCGAGGATCATGATGTCGGTGTAGCGGACGAAGGTCGCGATCTCGATCGCGACGAAGCCGGCCAGGCCGGCCCAGGTGCGTCGCCTCGGACTGGCCTCGGTTGCCAGCATCGTCCAAAGGAGCGCTCCGGTGCCGGCGGCGATCAGCGAGGCGTCGGTGAAGGTCGGCATGTACATGCGCCAGGCGAAGATCAGCGCGGCTCCGGATGAGCAGTACAGGCCCACCGCTGCCAGGCCGCCGAAGCGTCCGAGCCAGCGTCGGGCGCCGATGAACAGGCCAAGGCAGGCCAGTGCGCCGTAGAACAGCTGTGCCCACTGGATGATGCCGAGCGCCTGGAACGGGGCCGCGAGGTACGGGTAGCCGGGGTCCTTTTCGCTGATGTATCGCCCGTTGGCCAACTGGATCCATTGGTTCGGGACCGGGCTGCCCGAGGGGCCCATCTTTGCGTCCAGAGCGTTGAGCTGCGCGCTGGACAACGTCAGGAAATCGCCCATCGTGACCGCCACGATCGAATAGTGGTAGGCACCGTCGTCGGGCTCGACAGCTTTTCGAGGCGCTCCGACCGAGAGGACCACGCCGCACAGCGCCGCGAACGCGACAGCAGCAAGTGCCGCCTCGAGCCACACCGGGGTGCGGTTCGCCGGGACGGTGGCGGAACGGGAGCCGTGGCGGCTCGCCACCGGGATTGCTTCCATGACTGCACTTCTACGTGATTGCAGGTGACATCACCGCTACTTACGGTGTTGAACGGATGTCATGTCTGCCCGCGCATACTGGGCTGCATGAGGGTGCTGGTCGTGGAGGACCACGCGACGCTTGCCGGGCGGATCGCTCAGGGGTTGCGTCAGGCGGGGATGGCTGTTGACACCGTCTATGACGGTGCGGCGGCGCTGGAGGCAGCCGCTCAGACAGCGTACGACGTGATCGTGCTCGACCGAGATCTGCCCGTCGTTCACGGCGACCGGGTCTGCCGCACAGTGGCCGGTTCCGGCCCGCGGATCCTCATGCTCACCGCCGCCGGCGACGTTGAGGATCGGGTTGACGGGCTGGAACTCGGCGCCGACGACTACCTCGGCAAGCCGTTCGCGTTCGCCGAGCTCGTCGCCCGCGTACGCGCACTGTCACGGCGGGCACTGTCCGCGCCGCCGATCCTGCGCCACGGGGACCTCACCGTCGACCGAGCCCGACATCGTGCCGACCGGGGCTCACGGCCGCTTTCCCTCACCCGCAAGGAATTCGGGATCCTGGAGATGCTGCTCGCCGCCGACGGCGCCGTGGTCAGCGCAGAGCAACTGCTCGAGCACGTGTGGGACGCCAACGTCGACCCGTTCAGCAACATCGTCTCGGTGACGATGACTCGCCTGCGGCGTAAGCTCGGCGAGCCGCCGCTGGTCGAGACCGTGGTCGGGAAGGGATACCGGATCTGAGCCGCCACCTGCAGCTCACCGTCCGCGCCCGGCTGACCCTCCTCTACACCAGCCTGTTCGCCGTCTGCGGAGCGATCGTCGTGGCCGTCAGCTACACCCTGGTGGCGCGGCTCGAGCCAGAGGGGCAGAGCCAGCAGGCACCGGCAAGCTTCGTGGCCCGGTGCCGAGCCGAGCAACTAAGCGCCCATCCCAACGACCGCCTGCTCGCCAAGTGCAGCGCGTACTTCCAGCTTCAAGGCGCACAGCACCAGCGCGACCTCACTCTCTCGCACCTTCTGCAGTACTCGCTGATTACGCTCGCCGTCGTCATCGCCCTCGCCGCGATCCTCGGCTGGATCGCCGCCGGCCGAGCCTTACGCCCGGTACACCTGATCACCGCCGCCGCCCGTGCCGCATCGGCACACAACCTGTCGGCACGAGTCGCGCTGAACGGCCCCCGCGACGAGCTCTACGAACTCGCCGAGACCTTCGACGAGATGCTCGACCGGCTCCAAGCTGCGTTCGAGGGCCAGCAGCGGTTCATCGCCAACGCCTCGCACGAACTTCGCACCCCGCTCGCGGTCATGCGCGCGACCGTCGACGTCGTACTTGATAACCCAGACAGCACCCCCGCCGACCTGCGCAGCATGGCGGCCGACATCCGCGGCGCGGTCGACCACGCCGAGCACCTGATCAGCGCGCTGCTCATCCTCGCCCGCAACGAGCGCGGGCTCACCGTCCACGAGCATGTTGATCTGGCCACGGCCGCCGAAGACGTCCTCGACGGCGCCGAGGTGGGCAACCGACGGGTGGACGCGACGCTCGAGCCCGCGGTCATTTCGGGCGACCCTGTGCTCGCGGAACGCCTCGTCGCCAACCTCGTTGACAACGCGATCCGCTACAACGCCGACGCCGGCGACATCTGGGTCAGCACCCGCACCGTCGCGGGCAACAGTCAGCTGGTCGTGGCCAATACCGGCCCGGTCGTCAGCCCGGACGATGCCGACCGCATCTTCCAGCCGTTCCAACGACTCAGCGACCGCACCTCCCGGGAAGGATTCGGTCTCGGCCTGACGCTCGTCGCATCCATCGCCGCACTCCACGGCGGCACCGCCGCAGCCGAGCCCCGCGATCACGGCGGTCTCTCCATCACGGTCACCATTCCTTCGGCCGGCACCCCAGTGCAGAGCGTCGGCGCTCAGGCAGACGACCACGCAGCTGCGCCACATCCGCACTAGGAGCTGTGTTGTCATAACGACAACGAGATATGGAACTTAAGCGGAGCACTCTTGAACCCTCGACTCCAGGTTGAGCTTCCAAGGCTGGTGCGGGTTCTCGAGGAACGAGCGTGCCGCGACTCGGCCCCAGGCCCGGCCCATCGTGACCTTCGCCGGCGCCAGGGTTCCATCCTCAACGCAGTCACGCATGTGCTCGAGCGAGTCGGGCGGCCGTTACGGGTCAGGGACGTCCACGTGGCGGTCGAGGAGTTGTTCGGTGGGCCAATCCCGTTCTCTTCTGTGAATGAGGCGTTGTCAACGCACGTCGGTGGGAAAGACCGACGCTTCCGTCGCGTCCGGTACGGGGTCTACGAGCGCGCTCGGTAGCGAGTGCTTTATTTGGCCGTCCGGCAGGCGAAACTGCACTCACACTCAGGGTAGATACTGTCGGCCACTGTGACGTGTCCGTCCTGCGCCACGGAGAACACGCCGACTGCGAAGTTTTGTGTCGAGTGTGGGACTGCGCTCGCTCTCGCCTGTCCGTCGTGCGGTAGCCCGTACACGGCGGGCCAGCGGTTTGCGCCGAGTGCGGGACCGCACTCACCACGTCGGCGGTCAGGCTCCCGCTGCGCTGCGGGCGGCCCCAGCCGCCGAACGTCGTCTCGTCTCCATCCTGTTCGCCGACCTGGTCGGCTTCACGCCGCTATCGGAATCGCGAGACGCGGAGGAGATGCGGGAGTTGCTGTCTCGCTATTCGAGACGTGCCGGCGGTTGATCGGGCTGTACGGGGGCACGGTCGAGAAGTTCATAGGGGATGCAGTGATGGCTGTCTGGGGAACGCCCGTGGCGACTGAGGACGATGCGGAGCGGGCGGTGCGGGCGGCACTCGATCTTGTTGCTGCGGTGTCGGCGCTTGGGCAGGAAGTGGGTGCGGAGGAACTTCGGGCGCGAGCGGGCGTGCTGACGGGCGAGGCGGCGGTGACGCTCGGTGCCGAGGGTGAGGGGATGGTTGCGGGAGACCTGGTCAACACGGCGTCGCGGGTGCAGTCGGTGGCGGAGCCGGGGACGGTGTTGTGGGCGACTCGACGCGGCGGGCGACGGAGCAGACGATCGTGTATGTGGAGGCGGGCTCGTTCGAGCTCAAAGGAAGGAGGGCCTGACGACGCTGTGGCGGGCACAGCGTGTCGTCTCGGGCGTCAGGGTTCGCTCAAGTCGCAGGGGCTGGAGGCGCCGTTCGTCGGCCGGGACCGGGAGTTGCAGCAGATCAAGGATCTGTTCCACGCGTGCGCGGATGAGCAGAAGGCGCAGCTCGTCTCGGTGACCGGTATCGCGGGGATAGGCAAGTCGCGCCTGGGTTGGGAGTTCTACAAGTACTTCGACGGCATCGCGAGACGGTCTACTGGCACCGGGGGCGTTGTCTGTCCTACGGGGAGGGTGTGACCTACTGGGCGCTGGCGGACATGGTGCGGATGCGATGCCGAATCGCCGAGGAGGAGGAGCCAGCGTCCGCGCAGGCCAAGTTGCACGCCACGCTGGAGGAGCAGATCCTCGATCCGGAGGAGCGGGGTTTCCTCGAGCCGCGGCTGGCGCAGCTGCTCGGGTTGGGCGAGCACCAGGCTCGTGACCGGCAGGACCTGTTCGCGCGCTTGGCGGCTGTTCTTCGAGCGGCTGGCCGAGGGCTATCCGACGGTGCTCGGTTCGAGGACATGCAGTGGGCGGACGCGTGCCTGCTCGACTTCGTCGAGTATCTGCTCGACTGGTCGCGAAATTCGCCCATCTTCGTCGATCACGCTGGCGCGGCCGGAGCTGCTGGAACGGCGGCCGACCTGGGGCGCAGGCCAGCGGAGCTTCACCTCGCTGTACCTGGAGTCGCTGTCGCACGGAGGCGATGGAGGAGCTCCTGACCGGCCTCGTGCCCGGGCTTCCGCCGGAAGTCCGCGACCGGATCCTCGCGCGCGCCGAGGGCATCCCGCTCTACGCGGTCGAGACGGTGCGGATGCTGCTCGACCGCGGTCTGCTCGTCCAGGAGGGTCCGGCGTACAGGCTGACGGGCCGGGTCGAGGCGCTCGAGGTGCCGGAGACGCTGCACGCGCTGATCGCGGCGCGGCTCGACGGCCTCTCCGCCGAGGAGCGGCGGCTGCTCCAGGACGCGGCGGTGCTCGGCAAGACCTTCACGAGGATGCGCTGGCCGCGCTCGCGGCTCCGACGGTGACGTCGAGCCGCTGCTCGCCTCGCTCGTGCGCAAGGAGGTGCTCGGCGTGCAGGCCGACCCGCGCTCGCCCGAGCACGGCCAGTACGGCTTCCTTCAGGATCTCGTTCGCCACGTCGCCTACGAGACGCTCTCGAAACGGGAGCGTCGCGCCAGGCATCTCGCAGCCGCCGCCCACCTGAGCGCTGCGTTCGCCGCCGACGAGGACGAGGTGGTCGAGGTGATCGCCTCGCACTACCTCGCCGCCCACGAGGCCGCCCCCGAGGCAGACGACGCAGCAGAGATCAAGGCAAGGCGCAGGCGATGCTGGCGCGGGCGGGCGAGCGCGCCGCTTCGCTCGCGGCGGCCGCGGAGGCGAGGCGCTACTTCGAGCAGGCGGCAGAACTGACCGACGAGCCGTCAGAGCGGGCAGCGCTTCTCGGCCGTGCGGCCGAGATGGCCATGATGGCCGGTGATCCCGAGTCGGCGCGCCTGCTGTTCGAGCAGTCGATCGAGCTGTACGAGCAGCAGGGCGACACGCATGCCGCCGCCCGTGTTCTCTCAGGCTCGGGAGGATCGACTTCAACACGGGACGTCGAGACGAGGCGATGCGCGGATGGAGCGCGCCCTCGAGGTCATCTCAGCCGACGAGCCCGACGAGGATCTCGCGCTGCTGGCGGCAGCTCTTGCGTCGGGTACTGGTTCAGCGGCGACATCGATCGTGCGGCCGAGCGGGCCGAGCTGGCGTTGGACATCGCCGAAGCGCATGCATACCCCGAGCCGCTCGCATTCGCGCTGCGCGCGAAGGCGGGCATCGCCCTGAGCCGGGGACACGACGAGGAGTCCAGGGCGCTCCTGAAGCGCGCCCTGAAGATAGCGCTCGACCACGACCTCGGACGCGAGGCGGGCAACTGCTACTTCAACCTCTCCGACAAGTGCTTTCGACGTGACCAGTACGCCGATGCGCTCGGGTACCTCGACCAGGCCCTCGCCCTCACACGCAAGCTCGGAAACCGTCCGGAAGAGTGGGCTGTGCTGGCCGAACGGACCTATGCTCTGTACATGCTGGGTCGCTGGGACGAGGCGCAGGCGAGGGCGTCGAGTTCACGCAGGAGCAGATCGACACCGGCGGGGTCGTGCTCAGCCTGCTCCAGTCGGGCGTCGAGATCCACATTCAGCGCGGCGAGCTCGACGGCGCACATCGAGTCTTCTCGATGTTCTCACGCCTCGAGGAATCCACCGACGTCCAGGAGCGCTCCATGTTCCCTGGTACGCGAGCCTGCCTGCACCGGGCGGAAGGGCGACCGCGGGATGCGCTCGCCGACGGCGAGGCGACGATCGAGACGGCACGCACCTTCGGCGGCCTCTCCTTCCAGGGCGTCAAGCAAGCAATCGTCGAGGCGGTCGAGGCCGCGTTCACCCTGGGCGAGGCGGCCAAGATCGAGGAGCTGCTCACCTCGATCGAGACCGTGCCCGCAGGCTCCCGGCCACCCTACCTCGATGCCCAAGCCAGACGCTTCCGCGCCCGCCTCGCAGGAGACGAAGCAGGCTACGAAGCCGCCGCCGAGCAGTTCCGCCAGCTCGCAATCCCCTTCTGGCTCGCGGTCACACTGCTCGAGCACGCCGAATTGCTCGCCAGCCACGGCCAGTCCAGCCAAGCCGAACCACTTCTCGCCGAGGCCAGCGAGATCTTCGAACGGCTCCAAGCCAAGCCCTGGCTCGAGCGGTTCACGGCAACCACCCGCACCCGGCAGCCGTCAAGTTCCTGCTTGACCGATCCGGGCCAACGGCCCCCACGCCGCTGATGTCAAGAGCGGCGTGCACAAGTCGAGCAACGGTCTGGGTTCGTGCCTGACGCTTTGGGTGTTCAGGCTTTCCCTGGAAAACGATGAACGGCCAGAGCCGGACAAGAACCTTCACCAAGGTTCATACGAGCCACTTGTCCTTCCGAGCGGCCTGACTCAAGAAGATGCCCGTTTGCAGGGGCACCGTTGTGTTTCTAACAACGCATGGAACCTAACGGAGCACTCTTGAACCTTTTCCCCGGAAGGATCGGAGCTTTCGCCTCCGCGAGAGACGGTGGTTTCTACGTCACAGCTTCGTTGAGACGCTCGCGCAGGGCGACGCGAAGGAGCTTGGTCGTGACGATCATTCCTGGGATCGTGGTCGTGAACCGGTTCGCGATCTGGCGTGTGCCGTGCTCGTCGACGCGCGGGACCGGGAAGGGGAGGCGGCCGACAAGGTCTCGTGCTTGCTCCAACACTGCGGTGGCCGCACCGCGGAAGCGGTCATCCTCGACGGCGGGGCCGATGCTGCGCCAGATCGCCTGGAGCAGCTGCTTGTCGTGTGCGAAGTAGCGGAACAGGCTCGGGATCACGATCGGCTGCTCTGGGCCGGCGATCGGCGCGCTCATCCGCCGCAGTAACTCGAGAGTGCTCGGCGGGAGCGATTCCACGTCGGCCATCGGCAGCATCTCCGAAGGTGTTGCGGGTGGTGATGATTTTGGGGTCGGCGTCGTTGTTACCGGCGGCCCCCGTAAGCAGGGCGGTGAGCCCGACCAGGTTGAGCCGGTTTGCGCGGTCGAACGCGTCGAGCGTGCTCGCAAGCAACGCGGGATCGATGCTGGCGGCCGCGAGGGTCGCTGGTGGCAGCGGCTTGACCATGCCGATCTCGGGGTGGATCGAGGGACGCCGCGTTGCGCTGCGTTTCGGCGGCGGCGAGATTTGCCGCCAGGACGCTCCACGCGTGCTCAAGCCGACCCGGGCGAGGCGGCCAGCGCCCGGTAGACGAACACGACCATCGGGACGCCGAGAACACGTCGGATGTCCGCGTAGGCCTCGGCAACCGAACCACTTGCGGCCAGCTCGGACACTTCCTCCAGCAGCGGCCGGTTAGCTTGTTCGTCGAGAGACATTGGCTATTAGGTAGGGCGGTTAGGGCGGGGTGCCAGCACGTGCATCACGAGTCGACGCATTGCTGGATGACGAGGAGGGCTGATGATCTACCGGTCCGGGATCTTGCTTTGTACGTGGGGCCCATTTCGCGTGGTGTGCCTGCGCCCAGTCTGCTCGCGACCGTGCCGAGCGTCATGCCGCGGAGGGCGTGGCGTGTGGTCGGGTGGAGGAGCGACAGGTAGAGGTGGCCGGCGACGATCGACGACCGAGATGTACATGAGCGTGTCGTGGAGGAAGACGGTGCCGCCGAGGCGGAAGCGGGTGTCGCGTTCTCCGTACCAGAGCAGAAGGCCGGAGACGAAGAAGAGCGTGGCGAAGGCGGCGGTGAGGATCGCGTTCACCTTCTGCCCGGCGTTGAAGCGGCCCTGCGGGGCCGTGCGTGTTGCCGGCGAGGAAGCGGCGGTCGTCGCGGTCGAAGAGGTCGATCTCGCGGATCGTCTGCGCGACGGCGCGGCGGTTGCCGAGAAGGGAGATGAGGAGGATCGCGCCGGCCCAGGAGATGCCGGTCCAGAAGTGGATGTCCTTGATCAGCGGCCGCCGGGCAATCGCGGTCGAGAGCGAGGGTAGGTAGAGGACGAGGCCGGAGCCGAGCAGGACGAAGAAGGCGCTCGCGTGTACCCAGTGCAGCAGCCGCTCGGTGAGCGTGAAGCGCTCGACGTAGCGCGGGCGGGTCGCGATCGCCGTGCTAGCCATAGCCGTTCGAGCGTCCGACCCAGGCGTCGTTGTCGTAGCCGCGTTGCTCCCAGTAGCCCGAGCCCGGCCGGGCGACGAGCTCGATCCGCTCGACCCATTTGACGTTCTTGTAGCCGTACATCTCGGGGATCACGACGCGGACGGGTGCGCCGTGCTCCTGCGGCAGCGGCTTGCCGTCCATCTCGTAGGCGAGCATCACGTCGCGGAGCGTCACCTGGCGCAGGTCGAGGTAGTCGTCGTAGGGGTTCTCGGCGGAGATGAAGTGCAGGGCGCCTGCCTGCGGGAGCGGCCGGGCCTGGGCGAGCAGGTCGTGGAAGCGGACGCCGCCCCAGTGGACGTTGTCGACGACCCAGCCGGTGACGCAGTGGAAGGTCGACACCTGCTCGGCTTTCGGCAGCGCGAGGAGCTGAGCGTAGGTGAGCTCGAGCGGCCGCCGGACGAGCCCGTCGACCCGTAGCCGCCAGGTGGCGGGATCGAAGGTCGGCATCGAGTCGGCGACGGTGTAGATCCGCCAGCCGCTCGAGGGGATCAGGCGGGTGAGGCCGGTCGCGTCCGAGAGCGGGTTCGTGACCTGGCTCGTGGCCCGCGAGATCGCCTTGCCGTAGAAGAGCGTGGCGACGCCGGCGCCGACGACACCGATGAACCCGGCCCGGCCGAGTCGCCGCGCGCCGAGGTTCTCGCGCGGCGACTCGGGCGGCTGTTGACGATCGGGCATCGGTCTCGCTCCTACATGTGGGCCATGCCGGCGAACAGCTTTCCGCGCAGGTCGCCCGGGTGGCCCTTCGTGTCGACGAAGACCCAGTAGGAGCCGGGCTTCGTCTCGAGGTGCTCGAGGGTCATCGCCGATGCCTTCGTGCAGCCCTTCTTCGTGTACGTCTTGCCGAGCGACACGAGCACCGCGCCGTTCTGCCCGGTATGGATCGACGCGCCGGTGATCCCCTTGGTGGTCAGGTCGAACGTCCAGCAGATCTGTCCCGACTTCGACTTCACCTGCAGGTTGACGACGCCGTGCTCCCCCATCCCGGCGAGCCGAGCCCCTAGCTCCGGGTGCATAGTGGCCGGCAGCGCCGCTGCGGCGATGGCGAGCGCGGCACTCACGGTCACGGCGATTCCCAGAGCGACTCGTCTGAACGACATCGTGTGCCTCCTGGTCGACTGCCGTCGACCGTAGCCGCCGGTGGGCGACGGGCACCATTACGAAACGCTGAAACCGGAGCAGCCGCGGCGGTTCGTAAGCAAGCTTTAAGGACTTGAGCGACCGCGCCCCCGCACAATGAGGCGATGGGAACCGTGCTCGTCGTCGACGACGAGCCGATCGTTCGCGACGTCGTCGTCCGCTACCTGGAGCAGGAGGGTTACCGGACGCTGCAGGCGGGCGACGGCGAGACGGCGCGCAGCATGCTCGAGCAGGAGACGCCGAGCCTGGTCGTGCTCGACTTGATGCTGCCGGGAACGGACGGGCTCGCGCTCTGCCGCTGGATCCGGGCGCGCTCGGAGCTGCCGGTGATCATGGTCACCGCGCTCGGTGAGGAGGCGGACCGGTTGACCGGGCTCGAGCTCGGCGCCGACGACTACCTGACGAAGCCGTTCTCTCCGCGCGAGCTGGTGGCGCGGGTGAAGGCGGTCCTGCGGCGGGCCTCGCCGATGGACGGCAAGGCGGAACGGATCGAGGTCGGCGACCTGTTGATCGACTCCGGCAGGCGCGAGGCGAGCAAGCGCGGGCTGACGCTCAAGCTGACCACGCTCGAGTTCGACCTGCTCTGGTTCCTCGCCGCCCACCCAAACCGCGTCTTCACCCGCCACGAGCTGATGGACAGGGTCTGGGGCTACACGTCGGCGCTCGACACCGGCACGGTCACCGTCCATATCCGGCGGCTGCGGGCCAAGATCGAGGACGACCCCTCGCGCCCCCGCCACCTCGAGACCGTGTGGGGCACCGGCTACAGGTTCACGCCGTGATCACCGCCGCGCTCGTCCTCGTCGCCGCCACGATCGCCGTCGGGATCGCCGCCGCGTTCGCTCTCCGGCTGCTGCCGACCGTGCGGCTCCAGCTCGCCGGGCTCGCGCTGCTCGCGGTCGTCCTGCCGCTCGGAGCCGTGCTCGCCTCCGGCTGGGTGATGTTCCACATGCACGACGACGCCAAGATCCTGGCCGTCACCTCCGCCGCCGCCCTCTCGGCCGTTGTCGGGGCGCTTCTGCTCGCCCGTTGGATCCTCGGCCCGCTCGAGCGGCTCCGCGCGACCTCGGCGGAGCTGGCGGCAGGCGATCTCGCCGCCCGCGCCCCGGAGCAGGGCCCCCGCGAGCTCGCGCAAATGGGTGGGTCGTTCAACGCGATGGCGGAGTCGATCGAGCGGCTGTTCGAAGCCCGGCGCGAACTCGTCGCGTGGGCCAGCCACGACCTGCGCACGCCACTCGCCTCGATGCAAGCGATGCTCGAAGCGATCGACGACGGCCTCGCCGAACCCGACGAGTACCTGCCCGCCCTGCACGAGCGGGTCCGCGCGCTCTCGACGCTCGTCGACGACCTGTTCGAGCTCGCGCGCATCGACGCCGGCATCCTCACCCTCCAGCTTCGAGAGGCCGCCGTCGACGACCTCGTCGAGTCGTGCGTCCGCGGCCTCGAGGCCGAGGCCCGCGCGAAGGGCGTCCGGCTGGAGACCCGACTCCGTCAGCCGCTGCCGCTCGTCCGCTGCGCACCCGACAAGGTCGAGCGCATCCTCTACAACCTGCTCACGAACGCGCTCGGGCACACGCCCTCCGACGGATCGATCGCCGTCGTCGTCAGCTCCCGAGCCCCCGACGTGACCGTGGCGGTCGAGGACACCGGCGAGGGGCTCAGCGCCGAGGCCGGCGAGCGGATGTTCGAGCGCTTCTGGCGTGGAGAGTCGTCCCGCACCACGCCCGGGATCGGGTCTCGGGCTCGCCATCGCCCGCAGCCTCGTCGAAGCCCAGGGCGGGCGCATCTGGGCCGAGAACCGCGCCGAGGGCGGCGCCCGCGTCGCCTTCACGCTGCCCGCAGCCGCCCCCTAGCGCTAAAGGGAGCAGCGACCGCCGCCCGGCTCCTGGCCGGATGGGTCGCCCCGACTGGCTTGTCCTTCCTCGGTGGCGGTCAATACGGACGCGCATTTAAGGAACTGTTCATCGGGGTGAAAGGGACCGTTCAGAGCTTGCTGGCAGGGTGGCTGTGCCCGGGGAATTCGCCTCGGACAGTCTGAAGGGGGTCGGACAGATGAAGAAGTTTCGCTTCGGGGTGCTGCTGGCGTTGATCGTCGCCGGCTCCGCGCTGGCGGCAGGTAGCGCCTCTGCCGCATCGCGGGTGGTCGGGCAGCGTGTACGTCAACGACAACACGGCCGGCGTGAACACGATCGCCGGCGTTCGACCGCCACGCCGACGGGACGCTGACACCATGCCGGGTTCGCCGTTCGTGGCCGGCGGCGCCGGGACCGGGCATGGCATCGGCTCGCAAGGCGCGCTGCAACTGTCGAGCGACGGCCGCTACCTGCTCGCCGTCGACGCGGGCAGCAACCAGATCTCGGTGCTGCGGATCAAGCCGCACGGCGCGCTTCAGCCGGCCGAGGGCGGCCCGGTCTCGTCGGGCGGGATCGAGCCGGTCAGCATCGCCGTCCACGGCGACCTGGTCTACGTCGCGAACGCCGGGACCGGCGGCAGCAACTACACCGGCTTCACGCTCAACGCCGGCGGCCACCTGCGGCCGCTCGCGCGACTCGACCGTTCCGTTGCCGGACGGCTCGCAGCCCGGCGACGTGCTGTTCAGCGGTGACGGCAGCCAATCTGGTCGGCGTCCGCGTCGCCACCTCGCTGATCGACAGCTTCTCCGTCGGCAACGACGGCCGGCTGACCGCCGCTCCCGGCTCGCCGTTCTCCGCGCAGGGGCCGGGCCCGTTCGGCAGCGAGTTCCGACCCACAAACCCGAGCCAGCTCTATCGTCTCGAACGCCCACGGCGGCGCCCGTCGCCGGCACCGTCTCCGCGTTCACCGTCGCCGGGGACGGCACCTGTCGTCGATCGGCGCATCGCCGTTCGCCGACAACCAGACCGCACCGTGCTGGGTCGAGATCAGCCATGACGGCCAGTACCTGTTCACCGTCAACACGGCCAGCAACAGCATCTCCCGCTACACGATCGACCGCGGACGGCGTCGCTCACACTGATCGGCAGCACGCCGTTCAAGACCGCCGGCGCTCGGCGCGGAGGACGCGCGGCTCAGCCCCGACGGCCGACGCTCTGGGTCGTCGGCGCCGCCGCCAACTCCGTCAGCGCCTTCACCGTCACCGGCGGCAACCTCACCGAACTCTCCACCTCACCGACAGCCACTCCCCGCAGGCGCAACACCCTTCGGCATCGTCGTCACCTAGACGACAACGCGAAGCGAGTGCGAGCTGAGGACAGCGCCGATCTCCAGCTCGCACCCGTCTTCACACAGAGCAAGCGACCACGGCTTCCTTGATGGTTCGGCTCGACGCCTCCCGCCGCCTTGCCGTCCGGGTAGCCGACCGGTTCGCGGGCTGCAGAGTTAGGATGGTGTCCGGTTCACGGAGTGCCGGGAAGTCTGGTCGGCGGTTTCTTTGCCATGAGCGAAATCGCCAACTTCGGAACCGTCATCCTTCTCGTCAGCGCGGGCTTTGGGCTGGCGCTGTTGTCGTCAAAGCTGACGGAGCGGCTGCCGATTCCGCCCCCGGCTGTCTTCTTGATCGCCGCAGCGGCAGCCTCGGACATCTGGCCGAGCCTGTACCACCACACGCCGATCCACACGGTCGAACGGGTCGCCGTCGTCGCGCTGATCGTGATCTTGTTCAACGGTGGCCTGGACATCGGCTGGCCCAGCTTCCGCGAGTCGGCCTTCCCGATGGTTGCTCTCGGTGTCTTCGGCACGTTCATAACGGCAGGCGTCGTCATGCTCTTCGCCCACTTCGCTCTTGGCTTCGGCTGGACGCTGGCGGGGCATTGCGGGTGCCGCGCTCGCGCCGACTGATCCGGCGGTGATGTTCTCCGTGCTCGGCAACCACGAGATCGGCGGACGCTCGGGGACAACACTCGAAGGCGAGGCGGGGCTGAACGACCCCGCCGGGATCGCGCTGATGATCGGGATGATCGAACTGGCGACACACGCGGACGCGTCGGCAGCCGTCGTGGTGCGCGAGTTCGCAGTCGAGATGAGCGTCGGTCTCGCCTTGGGGCTGGTCGGCGGCTGGCTGCTCGCTGCAATCCTGCGCCGGATTCGCCTCCCGAGCGCTGCGCTTCATCCGCTCCTCGCCCTCGCACTGGCGGCTGCTCTCTACGGCGTCACCTCGCGCCTGCACGGATCGGGCTTTCTCGCCGTCTTCCTCGCGGGGCTCATCGTCGGTGGTGGCACGCCGCGACACGAGACCGCGATCACGAGCTTCACCGGCCCCCTCGCCAGCCTCGCGGAGATCGCCGTCTTCGTCGCCCTCGGCCTGACCGTGTCCCTGACTTCCTTCACTTGGCGAACATGGTTCGAGGGCGTCGTACTCGCCCTTGTGCTCGCCGTTGTCGCTCGACCCGTCACCGTCATCGTCACCCTTGCCGGAGCCCGGTTCTCTTGGGCTGAGCGGGCGTTCATGGCCTGGTGCGGACTCAAGGGAGCCGTACCGATTCTCCTGGCCGCGTTCGCCGTCCTCGAAAGCGTCGAGGGGGCGAAGCGCATCTATGGCGTCGTGTTCGTCGTTGTCCTGCTTTCCGTCATCTGTCAGGGGACACTTGTCGGCGCGGTTGCCCGCCGACTTGGCGTCCCTATCCGCGCCCGCCCGTCAGCGGCCTGACAGCTGCCCCGGCCTAGGTCACGGGCTTCTGTGCTCGATGGCGTCGAGTGCGTCGAGAAGCCGGTTTCGTTCGCCGCCGAGTTCTGTGATCGCCCCGTCGAGTCGTTTCTGCCCCTCGGCGGTCAGTTCGAGGTAGCGGACACGGGCGTCCCGTTTGGAGATGCTCCGTTCGATCAGGCCGAGGTCTTCGGCTCGTCGGGCGAGTTGGGTGACTGCGCTTTGGCGGCGGATCAACCCCGACAAAGCCGACTGATCGTTCGTTCCTGCTCGGGGGAGACCCGAATCAGGAGCAGAAGCTGGTATTGCTCGGCAGTGAGTCCGTGCTTTCGGGTGATCACTTCGGTCTCGGTCAGAAACTCGCGGAGCGCCGACCTGAGAGCAGCAGCCGCTTCGTACTCGCGTTCAGTCACTTCCGCCCCTTCCGGCGTTGAGTGAGAGATGTCCATTCAGGTGAGCGCGTCGTTGCTGGCTTCCGAGTTGTCACTTTGCCTCACTGTTCGACTTTACATCATCATGTGTTTTATATCGTATCATGATGGGAATCAAGAGTTACTCATGGATCGACAGGAGGTTTGAGAATGTTTCGACACCGCAAGCGTGCTTACTCGAAACCAGGTCTGTGGCTCGGCGGGTCGCTGGTGGCCCTGGTGGCAGTCGCCGTGGCTTTGCTCGTGCCGACGTTGGGGGCGGCACGGTCGCAGGCAGCACCCGTAAACAAGACCGAGCCGCAGATCTCCGGCGACGCTATTCAGGGTGAGACGCTGACCGCCACGACCGGCACCTGGCGAAACAACCCGACCAGCTTCGCCTTCCAGTGGCGTCGCTGCCCGCCGAATGGCGGACGCTTCGACGCTTCCAACTGCACCACGATCTCGGGTGCGACGACGAGCAGCTACACGGTTCGAAGCGCAGACGTCGGCCGCACGATCCGTGTGCGCGTTACGGCCACGAATGCCGACGGGAGCGCGACCGTAGCCTCGAATGCCACCGATGTCGTGGCTTCTGCGTCGGCGCCGAAGAACACGACCTCGCCGACGATCACGGGCACACCGCAGGAGGGCAAGACGCTCGTCGGACATCGCGGTACCTGGAGTGGCAACGTGACCGACTACAACGACTTCTGGGTGCGCTGCGACAAGAACGGCGACAACTGCTCGAACATCAGCGGCGCCACCGACAAGAACGGCTACCTGCTGAAGTCGGTTGACGTCGGCAACACGATCCGGTTCAAGGTGCAGGCCACGAACAAGAACGGCAGCGCCTTCGCCTCATCGGTGCCGACCGCGATCATCGCTTCTGCCGTCGCGCCGCCGCCGCCCCGTCGGCAACCGGCTGCCCGACCGGCACCGGCACCGTCCAGGTGGCCGACGTGAAGCCGCCAGCGCGGCTGTTGATCGATGCTCAGCAGTCGAGCCCGTCCGTGGTTCACCGTGGCTCGCAGCAGATCATCGTGCGCTACCACGTGTCGGCCTGCGGCGGACGCTCGGTACAGGGCGCCCTCGTCTACGTGACGGCCACGCCCTACAACCAGCTGTCGACCCCAGGCGAGCAGACAACCGGCTCGAACGGCTTCGCAGAGCTCAGCTTCCACACCCTGTCCGGCTTCCCGGTCAGCCAAAAGCAGCAGCTGCTCGCGATGTTCGTCCGGGCACGCAAGTCAGGCGAGAACCTGCTCGGAGGCATCTCCACACGCCGCCTGTTCTCCATCCCCGTCAGCCTGAACGGCTAACAGCATCGGCCAGGGGCCGCCCCCTCGGGGCGGCCCACGACCCTTTCGCACGGCTAGTAACCCCGTGCGCATCGTCGGTGTGTGCTCGCTGTCTAGCCTGCCCAGCTTTGTCTTGTTGTCCAGCCGCAGGGCGTGAGACGCATCCGGTACGTCTGGCAGAGCAAGGCTGTCGCCATTCCACGCAGGAGACAACGCGCCGAGGACAACCCGCGCTCTCATCGCATAGGAAGGCGAATCGAGCTGATCTCTGCCACACCGGCCGGCTCTCGCTGGTCTTGTCCATGCGAGCGTCGGCCGCCGACCCGGTATGCACGCGCCTCGACAAGGTGGTCGAGACACAGGCCGACGCCGCAGTGCTGGCAGACCCCGACCGCTGCGACCTCGTCGTTGACCTTCGCGCACTCGAAGCAGATCATCCGATGCCTCCTCTCGCCGGCGATCGTCAATCGCAGATCAACGATGAGGCATATGCGGCTGCGCATCATCCGCGCCGAGACGGATAGGCCCTGCGGGCAAACCCGTAGACCCGTCTGGTCTTATGCGAGCGTCGTGGCGTTCTTGGCGACGAGAAAGACAGCGATCGCGAGCAGAAGCGATGCGAAGACTTGCCGCAGGCGGGTGTCTGGTACGTGCCCGTGCAGGCGGGTACCGACCAGGGCGCCGATGAGAGCGGCCGCGGTGAAGGCCGCGGCGAGTCCGATGTTGATGCCGCCGCTGACGAGGTGGGCTGCCAGTGCGGATGCGCTGGTCAGCGCGATCACGAGCAGTGACGTGCCGATTGCCAGGGTCATCGGAAGCCCGAGTGCTAGCGCGAGCGCTGGCACGATCACGAATCCGCCTCCGACCCCGAAGAACCCGGTGAGCAGCCCGGTCGCGGCGCCCGCGGCTGCGACGCGTGACCAATGCTGGAGTCTGCGTGTTCTCCGCGGGCGATCCTCGGTCGGGTCGTCTGCGAAGCATCCCGTAGGCGGCTGCGACCAGGAGTACTGCGAACGCGAGCAGGATCGTGTGCGAGCTGACGAGCCGGTTGAGTGCCGTTCCAGCCACGGACGTCGCAGCGCCTGCCGCGGCGAACGCGAGGCCGACTCGCCAGCGCACCCGCCCGGCGCGCGCGGCGGCGAGCGCTCCGACAAGCGCGGTAACGCCGACGATCAAAAGCGACTCGGTCGTCGCGCGTTTGACCGGCTCGCCGAGCACGTAGACGAGGATCGGTACGGCCAGAATCGAGCCGCCTCCGCCGACGAGGCCGAGCAGTACCCCGATTGCGAGCCCGAACGGCAGCGCCAGCAGCGCGTCGCGCATGTCAGGCGTCGCGGTCAGACAGGTCGATCGAGGGTTCCATCCTCCGCCCTCCTTTCACTCCTCGCCCGACCTGCTCCGCGGCATCGCCTCCGAGGTCGGCAGTTGATGAAGGCGCTGTCATTGCAAGGCTCGCTCTCGACGCCTCGCGTCTGGGCTCGTCGTCGAAGCCCAGTACCGGTCTCAGGAGTGTCCGAAGCGGACGTTGGGGAGGATGCGGTCGAGCCAGCGGGGCTTCGCCCAGGCGTAGTGGCCGAAGACGCGGAGCAGGGTCGGGATCAGGACGAGCCGGACGAGCATGGCGTCGAGTAGGACGGCGATGCCGAGGATGACGCCCATCTCCTTGGGCGGGAGCGGGCCGGAGAGCGCGAAGGTGAAGAAGACGGCGACCATGACGGCGGCGGCGGCGAAGATCACCCGGCCGGAGTGGGCGAGCCCGCCGATCATGGCTTCGCGCGGGTCGCCGGTGCGGTCGTAGTGCTCTTTCGCGGAGGAGAGCAGGAAGACGGTGTAGTCCATCGAGATCGCGAAGATCATCGCGAAGAAGAAGACGGGGCCCCAGGCGTCGAGGAATCCCTGCGACTCGAAGCCGAGCAGGCCGGAGCCGTGGCCGTTCTGGAAGATCAGCCGGGCGATGCCGAAGGCGGCGCCGGTGGCGAGCAGGTTCGTGAGCACGCCGAGCGCGGCGATCAGCGGCGCCTGCAGGGCGACGAGTAGGAGCAGGAAGCCGAGGGCGAGCACGACGCCGATCACGAGCGGTGTCTTGGCGGAGAGCGCCTGTTCGAGGTCGTGGTTCTCGGCCACTGCTCCGCCCACGAGCGCCCCGGCCGGCAGCGTCGAGCGGAGCCGGTCGATCGTGTGTCCGACGGCGGTGCTGGACGGGTCGGCGTTCGGGACGGCCTGGACGAGAGCGAGGCCGCTGCCGCCCGGCGGGCCGGTGAGACGGAGGCGATGCCGGGATCGCGCCGGGCGATCCTGGCCACCGCGGCGGCGTTCGCCTGCGGGGTGACGATCTGGAGTGCTCCGGGGGCGCCGACGCCGAACGCCTGCTGCACCTGCGTGTAGCCGACCCGGGAGGAGTCGTTCGTGGGGACGACCTTGATCGAGGGCATGCCGGTCTTCAGCCCGAAGACGGGCAGCGCGAGCAGGACGAGCACGATCGTGGCGGCAGGGCCGAACACGGAGCGGGTGGCGCCAGAGCAGCGCGCCCCAGCGGGCGAAGCGCGCCGATCGGTGCTCGCCGGAGTGAACCCAGCGAAGCGACAGCGAGTCGACCTTGGGGCCGAGCTTGGCGAGCACGACCGGCAACAGCGTCAAGGTCGCCGCCAGCACGAAGATGACGCTGATCATGATCCCGAGCGCCATCGAGCGGAACGCCGGGCTGGGCACGAGCATCACGGCCGAGAGCGAGATCAGGACGGTGACGCCCGAGAACAGGACGGCCTTGCCGGCCGTGTCCATCGTCACCGCGACCGCGTCACGCGCGTCGAGACTGGAGCCGAAGAAGGCGCCGCGGAAGCGGTGGACGAGGAAGAGCGCGTAGTCGATGCCGAGCGCGAGCGCGAACATGAGCGCGAAGTTCATCGCCCAGATCGAGATCTCGAACCCGTGCGTCAGCAACGCCAGCAAGCCCGCGGAGGCGACCAGCCCGAGGATCGTCAGCAACAGCGGGAGCCCGGCGGCGACGAGCGACCCGAAGGCCAGCACGAGGATGATCATCGTCACCGGCCACGAGAACAGCTCCGACTTCATCATCGCCGTGCGGTTCGCGGTGTTGAAGTCGCTCCACATGCCGGAGGCGCCGGTCAAGGACACGGTGGTGCCGCCGGTGCCGAGCGCGCGCAGCTTGCCCTTCAGCGAGTCGGCGGCGGCGACCATCGCCGTCGGATCGCCGCCTGCACCGGCAGTGACGATCGCCGTGTGGCGATCAGCCGAGACCGTCGCGCCCGCCCGCGGCACCGACACGGAGGCGACGTGTCGGTTCGTCCGCAGCGTCCGCTCGACCGCAGCGACCGTCGAGCGGAAACCCGCGTCGCCGACCGTCTGCGTCGGCGAGTGCACGACGACCATCAGCGCCGAACTGGACAGACCGGCGAAGTTCTTCTGGATCAGGGTTCTCGCCTGCACCGACTGGGAGCCGTTCGCCTGCCAACCGGCGCCCGACAGCGCCGACTCGACCCTCGGCGCGAAGAAGCCGAACCCGATCGCGATCACGATCCACGCGATCGCGACGGCACGCCCGTGGTCGACCGTCCAGCGACCCAACCGGCCGATCGGTCCGACCGCTTCCGGATGCTCGCGGACAGGCGGGGCAGCGGGACGGGCGGTCGCGACGGCGCTCACGAACTGCACCGCCGATCGATCCCGAAGAAGCGCTCGAGCACAACCGAGGCAGGACAGCGCCCCGACGACGACATACAGCCACTGGCTGATGCCGACGAACGCGGTCAGGAGCAGGAACCAGGGCGTGACGATCGCAGCCAGCAGAATGCTCACGAGCGTGATCGAGCCGGCGAGCGCGAACAACACCCGCTCAAGCGGCCAGCGCCGGGACATCAGCGCACCTCCCCGACCAGCTCGCTCAGCGACGCGAGCTGCTCCTGGATCGAGCCGCAGACGTCCTCGCAGAGCTTGAACACCCCTTCGTCCGCAATCCGGTAATAGACCCGATTGCCGTCCTTGCGCCGGCCAACGATGCCTGCCTCGGCCAGCAGCGCCAGGTGCTTGGAGACGTTCTGCTGCGAAGCCCCGATCGCCTCGCTCAGCTCGTTGACGGTTGCCTCACCGTCGCGAAGCCGGTCGAGCAGCTTGATCCGCATCGGCTCGCCGATCGCCCGGAAACGGCGGGCGATCAACTCCACAAGCTCATCCGGAACAGGGTGGGGAAGCGACATCCGAAAGCATCTCCTCATGGAATAAGTTGAACAGTTGTATAGTTGTATATCATAGACAAGGCACCCGACCGCAAGGAGATGCGAAATGGATGTGACGACGACCACCTTCGAGCGCGACGTGATCGAGCGCTCGCACGAGCTGCCGGTACTGGTCGATTTCTGGGCCGGCTGGTGCGGCCCCTGCCGGATGCTCGGCCCCGTACTCGAGCGCGAAGCAGAATCCCGCGAAGGCCGGTTCGTCCTCGCCAAGATCGACGTGGAAGCAAACCTGGAACTCGCGCTCCGCTACCAGATCCAGAGCATCCCAGCCGTGAAAGCATTCCGCGACGGCGAGGTCGTAGCCGAGTTCGTCGGCGCCCTGCCGCCCGCCGCCATCTCGCAGTTCCTCGACGAGCTGACCGGCCCTGCCGCCGAGCTCGAACCGCAACCGGCCGCGAGCCTCTAATGGCCACCGCAACTGCAACCCGCACGCGTGCGGCCGAAGGAGTTCCACTTCCCCGTCTCGGTCGAGTGGATCGGCGAGCGCCGCGTCACCGCCAACGTCGAAGGCAAGCAACCGATCGAGATCACCCCGCCACCCGTCTTCCGCGGCACCGACCCATCGACCTGGAGCCCCGAAGACTTCTTCGTCGCCGCAGCAGCATCCTGCCTCGCCGTCACCTTCACCGGCCTCGCCGCACAAGCCGGACTCGACTACGCGTCGCTCGCCGTCGACAGCGACGGAGTCGCAGGCATGCGCGAGGACGGACGCTTCGGCTTCACCCGACTCCTCCTCCGAATCGCGGTCGAGACCGACCCGGCCGACGAGAAACTGGCGCGAGATCTCGCCCAGAAAGCAGAAGACACCTGCCTCGTCTCCGCCTCGCTCAACCTCCCCGTCAAGACCGTGATCGAGGTGAACCCTGCGAATTCAGCCGAGGAGTTCGCGTAACGCGTCGAGCGGGGAGGCTAAGGACGACTAGCGCCGCGGTCGCGACTCACGTCGGGGTCGTGCCGCTGTTTCGGTGCTGTAGCGCTTGGACCCGCTCCCAGAAGATGCGCCAGCGTCGTTCGCTCTCGTGTACCAGGACTGCGCTTTCCGCGAGCATGTCAGCGGCGCGGTCGATGAGTTCCGCTGCCGCGTACAGGTAGCGCGGAGCCAGACGGTCGTTCCGCAAGTCCTCTCGGATCGCGGAGGGGGTGAAGTCGACCTGGTCGAGGATTTCGTTGGCACGACGCAGCAGATTGGCGATGATCGTGCTGAGCATCGCGTTCTGCCAGTTGGCGGCGATGATTCGGTGGCGTTCCCCGAGCAGGTCTGCAAGCGGCGCTATCGGAAGCAGGCCAAGGGCAGAGTTCCAGGTGGACTGCATCGCCTCTGCGAGCCAGATACCTGTCTGCTCATGATCGTCCGCCATCGTTGCCAGTTCACGCTTGAGGCGGGTGACCTCGGCAGGCTCGCCCTCACCTTCGAGGAACAAGACGCCCATCGTCTCGATGGCTGTCTGGTTGTTGAGGTCGTCGCAGCCCGCGTAGGGGTTGGCGTGCTCGACCGCATGTGGAGTCGAGGCCATCCAGTGTCCAGCTAGCGCCTTGAGCGTGCGCGAAAGTCGTTGGAGTGCAAGCGCGTCGGTGAGCGGCGCTTGCGAGTAGAAGAGTTCGTGTTCGCGGTGAGAGCGAGCAAGGTTCTCTATCTGCGTGAGGATCATGATCGGGTCTTGCTCTTGCGTCGTCATTCTCGGCATCTCCTTCGTCCTGGCCGGGCTATTGGTGCGGTGGCAGGAAGGTGTCGGTCTTGTAGCTGTGGATCACTGCTGAGACGTGGAGTGCAATGTGGGCGATGGGCGCACCGAGCGGGTTGAGAGTGAGAAGTGTTGGCGCGCTCCAGATTGCTGTGCCGCGCATGGGAGTGCCGATCTTGCCGGAGCGGAAGTCGGAGTACCCGGCGTGGTAGACCGCTGTGAACCCGAACGCCATGCCTAGCGCGAGCGCGCCTGTCGCAAGCGTTCGGAGCAGATACTCCCTGCCACGCTTGTACGGGATAGCCGCGAAGACAGCGAGCACAGGGAACGTGCCGAGCAGGATGCCGTCGGCTGCGCCGTACACGACTCCTCGCCACAAGATCTCCGCCCCGAAGGTCGCGCCAGCGGGATGCGACGTTCCCGTGTCCTTGAACACGATGGCGGCGAGAACCCCTCCCGCGATCAATCCGAGCGCGACCGCCCAGTTCCAGTTGTGGGCGAAGAACTCACGGACGTTCAGATCGCTTGCCCGAATCCACGCAGCGAACAGGGCGAACACGGACAGCGAGTAGATCGCGTAGTAGAGGTCCCGTGGAACGCTGATCACGTCCGCGAACACGAACGGCACCAAGAACGCGAACAGTGCCCCTCCGCCGAGCCACAGCCACTGGTTCGCCTGCTCGGCATGGTGTAGCCGCGCGACACGTCCGGATACCGAAGGCGCGCGTAGCGGGGTCGGGGCAACCGTCATTCCGATCACCTCCTGGAGTTGCTGCCCTCCACCCTCAGGCCACGTCTCCCTGTGCGCATCGGGGACACGCCCCTCTTGCGTTGCGGGTAGTCCGCACGGCTATTCCCCACGCAGTCTTGCCTCCGCAAGCCGCGGCTACGGTGCCTCTGGATGAACCGCTCGAACACAGGCGTACTGCACCGACACGGACACCATGTCCACGACAGCCTCGTCAGTGCGCTGCCGATCGAACAGATGCACGTACCGGCGCTCGGTGATCGTGCTCGACTCGTTCCGCATCAAGGCGGCAAGCACGGTGGATGTGATGCCTCGGTCGATCGGCCGGTCATTGGGGGATGGGGTCTGCTTCCAGCGACCAAGAACCGTCGCTGAGGGCGGCGTTGCCGAGGTCGGTCACGCGGTAGGCGAGCTTGCCGGCGCGCTCGCCGGCAACTTCGAGGAATCCTCGGCCGATCAGGTCTGCGAGCTCTGAGTGCAGCGCCTGCGCGAACTGGATCTCATCCTCGCTCAGTGGCTCCAGTGTCAGCGGGTTGTAGCGGTCGGGTCCGGCGGCGTGGTGCTTGCGCAGGCTTTCCTCGATCGTGGCTGTCATTTGACGTTCTCCTTTCATGTGGTCGGGTGATGCTGTGGCCTCATCCGAAACTTGCCGGTTGCATGGCTTGGCGCACCTGGTCGTCGGTGCGCTGCCGGTCGAACAGATGGATGTACCGCTGCTCGGTGATCGTGCTCGACTCGTGCCCCCCACCAGCGCAGTCAGCTTCGCGGTC
Source organism: uncultured Actinomycetes bacterium (assembly GCA_963776375.1). Lineage (GTDB taxonomy): Bacteria > Actinomycetota > Thermoleophilia > Gaiellales > Gaiellaceae > PALSA-612. The sequence continues at coordinate 535,795 of CAVZMF010000001.1, forward strand.
GCCGACTTCCCTGCGTCGGCCTCGCCCCCGCCTCCAACGCGAGCGCAGCCCCCTCCAACCTCGCGACCACCCGCCTCGGTGCCGTCAGGTCACCAGACTCCACCCGGGCGAGGATCGCCCGGAGCAGGTCGGCTGCGGCGCGCAGCTCGGCCTTCGTCACGGCTGTCATGGTCGCAGCTATCGACCCTGGCGACTCGACCGCGCGGACCGGCCCATCGACGCCGTGGTCGCGCTCGCGATGGCGCCCGACAGGGCTGAGCAGGTCGAGCAGCCCGCGAGCTACTCGGCTGGCTCTATCAAGAACTAGCGGGCGGCTCGTCACCGAACCGCCCGCAGTGCATCTGCCGCTACGCGGCCCCGGGCGTGGTGCCCCGAGCCGCGTCTGCGGTCGAATCAGGCGTTGTAGTGGACCTGAATGTTGCCCGCCGTAATGGGGTACTGCAGGTCGCCCGTGCCCGCGTATGTGAAATAGTCGACGCCGATTCCCGGCTCGCCGTTGTCGTAGACCGTCCAGGTGAACGTGTTCCCGACCGAGATGCCTGGATACGTGCTGGACGTAACGGTCGCGCTGAAGGTGGCCGTCGTGGCGTTCTGAACGTCCGCGTTGACGACGTTGGCGGTATAAGAGCCGTTCGCGTCCTGGTAGAAGACGCTCCCCTTGTCCCCGGTCGCCCCGAGGTCGTGGGCGTCGAACACCCAGTGCGCGTTCAGGCCACCGTTGTTGAACCACAGATCAGCTGTCGCCTTGTTCGCAGGGCCGTTCCCAGCAAACGCCGCTGGAATGACCAGAGCCGCAGCGAGCACGGCCAGGGCCAGCAGCAAGACTTTCTTCACTAGTTACCTCCATTTCCATTGGCAATCAATCGTGATCGCCCTATCTCCCAGCAAGCATGTACTTCCCTCACCTCGCCGGCTAGGACCCAAATGGGTCAATTCAACTATCTCTCGGCGAGCCGTCGCCCTCCATCCGGGGTTCTCCGCACCGTCCATACGGGCCGACACTGTCTTTTGCGCGAGACAGGAGCCGCGAAGCGGGATAGAGGAGCCTCAAAAATCCGACTCGGCGGCGCCGTTGCCTCCCTGTCCGGTCTGGAGGTGGTGCTGGGCTGCCTCGGCGTCCTCGTCAAGTCTGAGCAGCGACGCCTGCCGGGTGATGTCACGGTCGACCTTCGCGGGTGGGTCGTCCTGCTCCACGATCTCGCGGAGTAGGTCGTTCACCATCCCCTCGAGCGGCCACTGGTTCTCCGCGATGTGGAAGCGGACATCGACCTGGCGCGTCTCTCCCGTCTGCCTGTGCCGCAGGTTGAAGAGTTGGCCGCACAGTTCGATGTCGATGCTTTCTAGCTGGTAGGTGAGCTTCGGGTCATCGAGGTCCACCGGGCGCCCGTCTCTCCGGGTGATGTCGGCTGGCTCTGACGGCTCACTCAGCGAGCAGTTGCATATCGGCAACGTGATGCACTGGTAGCTCGTAGCCGATGTGTGCGTCCCGCTGCATTTCGGCTGTCAGGCAACGCACAGATTGCCCTCCTACCACGCCGCGTCCCTGTAGCCCGTCGGCTGCCATCTGGTAAGGCGATGTCCACAGGGTCGTGATCGCACCATCAGCCTCCTGCCGAATCACGTGAGTGTCGATCTCGCGGCCGTCTGCGTGCGCATACACGAACGCAGTCGCCTGTCGCTCCGACCCCGACCACGAAACGTCGCGAACCCGCCACGTCTCGTCGTCCCACACGTACTGGAACTCGAAGCCGAGGTCATCCAGGCGTTGGCGGAAACGTTCGAGAGCCGACACCTCAACGAGCACGTCTAGGTCATGGTGCTCCCGCGTCTGCCGACCGAGCAACGCGTCCACGCCCCACCCGCCGATTAGCCACAACTCGACCCCATGCTCCTCCATGTCGAGGTAGAGGGCCGCGACTTGGTCGGGGCGCATCAGCCGAAGCTAGCCTTATTGCGCGGAGCAGGGGCGAAGCGGGATGGACGCTCGCGCTCAAAAACGCGCGGCCGAGTCTTGGCGCAGGCTCGAGCTTGCGCTACGGGGTGACGACCTCGGGCACCGTTGCTTTCCGTGTGGGCGGGCAGTACGGTGGGAGAGCGAGCCGTCCCACCCGAGAGCACCGTCGAAGCCGAGCGAGCCGGGGCATGGGAGAGCACCGTGTAGCTGAAGCGAAGAAGTGAGAGCCGTCCGAGCGAAGGGCGGCTCTCGCCTTGATCTTCCGGCGCAGCGCCGGTGACGGACGGTCGAGCGACGACGGCGACGGCCGCACCTTGGACGCCTTCGGACTGTGCTCCGGGCAGCAGCAATGCGCGGCTCGCGTTTCTACCCGACCTTCTACCGATCTCAGCCGATCTCCCATGACCTGAGAGGAAGGAGCGGGGCCGGAACCCCGCTCCCCTGCTTGACATCACCAACTCGCTGCGAACTCGAAAACCGTTTCGGGCGGTTCCGTCCGACGAGGGTTCAAATCCCTCCCCCTCCGCCTCACAGTGCCGAATCCCGCATCAGACCGGGGGGTCGGCGTTGCCCGGAACGCTGTCGTCGTGGGCCCGGCCTCTCCGCTCTGATCCGCTGGGAACCGCTGCTCACTGGCGCTCACTGGCGCACACGACGCATGCCACCTCCCTCCCTGGCCGACAGATCTCGTCTTCAGGCGGGCGCTGCGGGAGTCATCGCCACGCGCTCACTAGCGTCGGCTCGAAGGATCGGGGACGACGGCCTGAAGCCCTTCACCGTGCAGTAGACGCCGAGCGACAGCTCCCACAAGCCCTCCGGGATCGTCGCGATGCCCTGAAAGGCTCCGCCCTTGTCGGCGACACCGAACATGACGAGGGTGCCCGACAGGATGATCAGCGGTCCGCCGACGAGGCCGAGCCACGTCATCTGTCGCGGCACCAGGCCGGAGCTGTACATCAGGTAGCCGAGGATCAGCCCGTTCCCCCATCCGACGACCCAGCCCGGGCCGAGAAGGAACGTCCAGTCCTTGATCGCGGCGAGGGTGTAGGCGACCGTGCCTTCGTTCACGCCCGCAACCTCTTGCTGCAACGTGACGATCCCCAGGACAGCGACGATGCCGACGAGGATGAAGGTGCACTCAAACAGGCGGGCGGCCACATACCCGAGCGCGAGCTCTTCGCTCTGTCGCCTGACGATCGGGAAGATCACGACGGCGGTGCCGATGTTCGCGATGATCAGCAGCAGCTCCAGGAGGGCTCCGAAGAAGATCCGGTTTGACTGCCCGCCACCCGCGATGTAGCCCACCGGGTCGTCGAGCACCGGCTGGAAAAGTGCGAGCGCAGAGATCGACGTGACGAACGTGACGAGGAAGAGCACGCCGAAGACCCGCGCCCTCTTCTGATCCAGACTCACCCCTTGACCCCCCTTCCCCGGCCGGTGGTGAGCAGGCGAATTCCCACCCACCCTGACCGGCTACGACGCGAACCTAATCCTGCGGGCCAAGATTGTCTAGAGGCCGAATAGCATCTGTCTTTTGGTGCGAATTCGGGCCGACGGCACCTGGTCACGACACCCGACCTGCGAGATGTTAGGGAGCGACAGCCCCGGCCGGGTACCCGTCCACAGCACCGCTGCCTCCTTCTCGTTTCCCCGGCATCAGATGCCCCGTAGCGATCGAGCGTGATCATCACCGAGGCGTGGCCCATGTAGGTGGGAAGAGCCTTAGCGACAGTTGCCGGGCTTCCTCCGGAAGCTCAATATTTCGCGTTGTTGCCGAGCGCGTCACCGCGGCCGAGCTTCCGCATCGACGTGTCTCCCTTCAAGATGTACGGCCACATGACGACGGTGTTGTCTCCGGCCTTGTTGCTCTCGACATGGTCGAACTGGCGAACATGTCCAAACTCGTGAGCCGCGACTGACTGGACGTCGAAATCGCCTACGGCCGGATCGATCGACCAGTCTTCAGCGGTGCTGAAGCGGATATCCGACTCGACCGGGTTGCCCTCGTCGTCGTACCACGTGACAGTGCAGGCGATCGCCGCGCCGCAGTTCTGGACGTCTTTCAGGCTTCCCCATTCGACGACGTCCTTTCCGTCGTGTGTGGAACGACTGTCCGTGCGGCCCTGGTACTCGCCCACCACTTTCGCATTGTCGGCGTAGCCGCACCAGTTGATGTTGTTCGCCCACTCGGAATATGCCGAGCGGAGGGCGTTGACGACCTTGTCCGGAGGGAGGTTGCCAGGCGTCTTGCCGATCCACCACTTCCACGGCTGCTGCCAGAAGCGCTTTCCGATCTGGTCGTATGCGTCGTTGTCGCAACTGACCTTGGCCCCCGGGGGCTGGGACGTGGTGGCGGCAAAAGACGCGTCTGCGGCGAACCGAAGCGTGCCCGAACGACGAAAGAAACGAACATCGAGCATCCGACCCAGTCGGTCGACACGCGAGTACGCGAATCTCGAGCCGTCGGCACGGAACAACGTGCAGAGGACGAGGCTGCCGACGATGGGGCGGGCGGTCGCCCTGCCACCCTTCGGAACGGCGAAACGGGGCGATCCACCCGACGGCGGCGAGAGGCGCAGGCTGCAGGGACGGATCTCCGCTGAAGTCGAGGCGACAGGTCCCTGCGCCGCCTCCCCGCTAGGCGTGGCGCCGATGGTGACCGCGACGGCTGCGACGATCACCCCAACGGAGGTGGAGACGTATGCGAGCGGCATTTCGCGATCCGGTGCCGCGTCCGGGGGACGAGCATAGCGGACGTCTACGCTGTCCCGGGTACGGCTGGGCACCCCGAAGCTTGCTCGGCTCACGTCGAGTAGCTCAAACCCTCTGCATCGCAGGTCGCATCGCGATAACCTCATCCCTTGGGGATGACGGCTCCCGGTTGGGAGCGCACTAGCTTGGGCGCGAGTGAACCTCCTTTACGGCTTCCTCATCGTCGCCGGCGCTACGACAGCCGCGGTCGCAGCGATGCTGCTCGTGCGTCGGCGGGCGCCCGAGGGGAGCTACTTCTCCGACGGCGACCGGGCGTCGGGCGTGTTCGGGGTCCTCGCGACCGGCTTTTCCGTCCTGCTCGGGTTCATCATTTTTCTCGCGTTCACGAGCTACGACCAGTCTCGGACCGGCGCCGAGAGCGAAGCGCTGGCGGTTGCGCAGCAGGTCGAGACGGCGCAGTTCTTCCCGAAGGCGGCCGTGGCGGTGATGACGGGCCAGCTCCGCTGCTACGCCCGCTCGGTCGTGAACCAGGAATGGCCCCGCATGGAGGCGGGGACGCAGGGGGAGGCGATCAATCCATGGGCGGTCGAGCTCTTCAAGAAGCTCAAGACCGTCCAGCCCTCCACCGCCTCCCAGCAGTCCGCATACGACAAGTGGCTCGAGTTGACGTCCACCCGCGAGGAGGCTCGACGCGACCGCATCCACGGCGCCGAAGGCGTGATCCCGACGCCGCTCTGGATCGTGCTCATTGTCATCTCCGGGGTGATCTTCGCCTACATGCTGTTCTTCGCCGACAGCGGAGAGCGCGCCGTGACGCAGGCGATGTTGATGGGCTCGGTCACGGCGGTGATCTCGATCATGCTGCTGTTGCTCGTCTTCCTGGACAGCCCGTTCCAGTCCGGAGTCGGGGCCCTCCGGCCGACGGCGATGGAGCGATCTCTGCGCGTCATCGACCAGGCGCTGGTCGCGTTCGGCCCGGACATCGAGCATGCGCGGACGCCGTGTGATGCCCAGGGGCGACCGCGGTGAGCCGGCCCGGCGACGCACGCATCGACGCGGTCGATGTCCTGGCGACCGTGCTGCTCGCGATCGCCACGGTCGCCACGGCCTGGAGCGGCTACCAGGCGAGCCGCTGGAACGGCGAGCAGGCGAAGGCAGGCGCCCGGGCGAACGCAGCCCGGATCGAGTCGGCGCGCTCGTCGGGGCTCGCCAACGCGCAGACCCAGATCGACGTCGCCACGTTCACCGAGTGGATCGACGCCTATGCGCGCAAGGAAACCCGGCTCGCCGACTTCTACTTCGATCGGTTCAGGGCCGAGTTCAAACCCGCGGTCGAGGCGTGGGTGGCGACGAAGCCCCTGAAGAACCGCGCAGCGCCGCTGACACCGTTTGCGATGCCCGAGTACAAGCTCGCCGCGCGCGCGAAAGCCGATCTTCTGGAGGCGCAGTCGGAGGAATGGGCAACACGGGCGCGCTCATACATCCAGCGCTCCACGAACTACGTGCTCGGCGTCGTCCTCTTCGCCACCGCGCTGTTCTTCGCCGGGATGAGCGCGAAGCTTCCCGCGCGACGCCTTCGCATCGTCCTCCTCGGCCTCGGTGTCGCCGTGTTCGTCGGAACGGTCGCCTGGATAGCGTCCTCGCCGGTCAGCGTCTCGGTCTGACTCCTCGCCAAGCGCGGTGTGACAGAAGCGCTTGGCCCTTCCTCCTTCGTGGTGGGCGGGCTTCGCTAGCTGACCAGATAAAGGGAGAGCTCGGGGGCCGAGTTCCGGAGTTCCGCGAGCGCCCGAGTCTCGAGCTGGCGGACGCGCTCGCGCGTGATGCCCAGCTCGTTCCCGATGTGCTCGAGCGTCTGCTGGTTGCGTCCGGCGAGACCGAACCGGCGTTCGAGGACCGAGCGGAGGCGGGGCTCGAGCCGCCCCAGCGCCTGTTGGAGCTCCTCGGACTGGAGGCGCTCGGCCGTGGCCGCCTCGGGCTGCTGGCTCGATTCGTCCTCGATCAGGTCCGACTTGGCGCTGTCGTCGTCCCCCACAGGCGTCTCGAGGCTGACAGCGTCCTCGACCAGCTCGAGCAGCGCCTTCACGCGGCTCTCGGGAAACCCGCTCTCCTCCGCCATCTCGCTGATGGTCGGGTCGCGGTTCAGCTTCTGGGCCAAGACGCGGCGCGCACGAGCGACACACCGCTGCTCGTTGGCAACGTGCACCGGCAGACGGATCAACCGCCCCTGATCAGCGAGCGCACGCGTGATCGCCTGCCGGATCCACCAGGTGGCGTAGGTCGAGAACCTGTAGCCCATCCGGTAGTCGAACTTCTCGACGGCGCGAATGAGGCCGAGGTTGCCCTCCTGGATCAGGTCGAGCAGCGGGACGCCTGCCTTCGTGTACCTCCTGGTGATGGACATCACCAGCCGGAGATTGCACTCGATCAGCCGGAGCTTCGCCGCCTCGTCGCCCTCGTCCTTCCGCCGCGCGAGCTCACGCTCCTCGCTCGGCGTCAGCAGTCGACCGTCGCCAATCTGTCCGACGTAGAGCTTGAGCGGGTCGCGGAGCAGCGGCTCGCTCTCCTCGTCCGCGTCCCGCTGGGACGCCTCCGGCTCCGGGTCTGGGTGTTGCACGGACCGGGTCCGGGCCGCCGGCCCCGGCGATGATTCGTACATAAAGAATGTCTCTCCTCCTGCCGCGGGCCAAGCGCCGCCACTGCGGCGGCGCTCCCCCTTGCCGACACATTGTGCCGACTTGTTACCAACTTCGGGTAAGCCCGTCGTTAAGCGCATGTGGAGCCGACCAGGCTGTCGTCTGGTTCCGCGCCGCCTACGGGAACCTGCCGCGGCTCGGCGTCAGCCGGCTCCGCTGGCATCGCCGCTGGGCCGCACGACCGACCTCGAGGACAAGTTCTTGCGTCGTGTAATACTTGCGCGATGCAACAAGCTGTGACCTTCGAGCTCGTCCATCAGCTCGAGCTCCTCTTCTCGCTTCTGGCGCGGACCGGGGCCGGGAGCGACGGACCCGCGTTGACTTCGACCCAGCGCGTCGTACTGATCGAGCTCGTCTCGGCCGGACCGCTGCGGCTCGGCGCCCTGGCTGCACGGATCGGCTCGAGCGACCCGACCGTCAGCCGAGCGGTGGACGGGATGGTCGCGGCCGGCATCGTCGAGCGGCAGCCCGATCGCGAGGACCGGCGCGCCGTGCTCCTCCTCCCAACCGCGGGTGGCCGGGACTGGGTCGAGCGGCGCCGGACGGAAGTCGCCGTTGCGCTGGCCGACGCGCTGCGAGGCATGCCGCCGGACGACCGGGCGCAGCTCGTTCGGTTGATCGTCGCTCTGAACGACAGCCTGCGCGCCGAGGGCGCCGAGCGCCCCTCGGCGGCGCTGCTGGCGGCGCGATGAGTCCTCTCGCGGTCCGCCGCGGCGACCCGAGGGTCACGCTGGCCGTGCTGTCGACGGCCGGCCTCGCCTATGCCGTCCTCAGCTCGTCGGTCGTGCCGGCGCTGCCGACGATCCAGCACGACCTGCACGCGTCCGAGACCGGCGTCACCTGGCTCCTGACCGGCTACCTCCTGTCGGCATCGGTCGGCACGGCAATCCTCGGGCGCCTCGGGGACATGTACGGGAAGGAGCACGTGCTGCTCTGGACGCTGGTGCTGCTCGCCGGCGGCACGCTGCTCGCCGCGCTGGCGCACACGCTCCCGCTGCTGATCGCCGCGCGGGTGATCCAGGGCGTCGCCGGCGGCATCTATCCCCTGGCATTCGGGATCATCCGCGACGAGTTCCCGCGCGACCGCGTGCCGGGGAGCATCGGCCTCGTCTCGGCGATTCTCGGCATCGGCGCCGGAATCGGCATCGTGTCCGGCGCGATCGTCGTCGAGCACCTGAGCTGGAACTGGCTGTTCTGGATGCCGCTCGCCGTGATCGTCGTGGCGGCGTTCTGCACCTGGCGCTTCGTGCCGGAGTCTCCCGTACGCGTCCCCGGCCGCGTCAACTGGCTCGCCGCCGCACTCATGGGCACGGGCATCTGCGCCGTGCTGATCGCGATCAGCGAGACGACGACCTGGGGATGGGGCTCGCCGCGAACGATCGGGCTCCTGCTCGTCGGGCTCGCCCTCTGCGCCGCGTGGGTCGCGGTCGAGGTGAGGTCGACCGAACCGCTGATCGACATGGCGATGATGCGGATCCGCGGCGTCTGGACGGCCAACCTGACCGCATTCCTGCTCGGGGCCGGCATGTACTCCGCGTTCATCGTCTTTCCGCAGTTCGCCCAGCTGCCGAAGAGCACCGGCTTCGGCTTCGGCGCGTCCGTCGTGGCATCCGGGCTCTACCTGCTCCCGTCCACGATCATGATGATGCTCGTGGGGATGGCCGCAGGGCCGATCTCGGCGCGGTACGGCTCGAAGAGAGCCGCCGTCGTCGGGTCGCTGTTCTCCGCCGCCGCCTTCGGCCTGATCGCCGCCGCCCACGACCACCCCTACGACATGCTGCTCAGCTCGGCGCTGATGGGCATCGGGATCGGGCTTGCGTTCGCGGCGCTCGGCAACATCGTCGTTCAGGCCGTGCCGTCGCATCAGACCGGCGCCGCCGGCGGTATGAACACGGTCATGCGCACGATCGGCGGCGCACTCGGCGGCCAGCTCGCGGCAACGATGATCGCGACCAACACGGCCTCCGACGGCCTGCCTGCCGTGACGGGCTTCACGGAGACGTTCGTGATGGCGACCGTGTTCCTCGTCGTGTGCGGGTTCGCGGCACTGCTCGTCCCCGAGCCCCGCGTCGCCCCGCCGGACCTCGACCCGGCCCTCGCGCTCAGCGACGATTGAGCCCGCCTCGCGGGCCACGTCTTACGTGCGCCTGACGTTGTGCACCAAGGCTTAACCCGCGTCCACGAGACGCCAATAGGCCGGACGGCACTGTGGACCGGCGACAGAACACGTCACGCTCAAAAACGAGTTCTGTCGAAGAGGGGGGACGAGGGAGACTTCGGGGATCTCGTCCTCCCTTGCTCTCTTTCAGTGGTGGCTACTAGGACGCCCCTCGCAGACACAGCGCCGCGAGGTCGACGCCGGCGTACTCGGGCTGGTGCACGATGCAGCCGAGTCGCGGCGACACGAGCTCCGGGATGGCTCCGTACTCGTAGACCGCGAACAGCGACTCGCGGTCGATCCGGGCAGCGAGCGCGGCGGCCGCCCGTTCGCGCTCGGGCGAGGTGAGCTTCGCGATCCGCCCGAGCTCGGTCGTCTCACGCGGCGACAGGGACAGGCTCGCGGAGCGCGTCGACAGGGTCGCCGTTATCGGACGTCAGGCCGCCCCAGAAGAGGTCCGAGCGCGCAGTCTTCGTGTACACGGCGCCGCTCGAGTAGTCGTCGTTGGTGAGTGGAACGACCGTCGTCGAGATGCCGATCGCGGCCAGCTGCTCGCGCACGGCCCGTGCGAAGGCGGCCGAATGCGAGTCCGCGGCCGGGTCGAAGGTCGCGAAGACCGCGTGGACGCGGCGACCGTGCATCAGGGCGCGGGCTTTGCGCAGGTCGGGCTGGAGCGGGTAGAGCGGCGTGTCGTCGTAGCCGGGCAGCTTCGGCGGGAGCAGGCGTGTCGCCGGGATCCCGGAGTCGATGGCGGCCAGAGCGCGGCGGTCGAGCGCGTACTGGACGGCGCGACGCAGCCGGATGTCGGCGAACAGCGGTCTGCCCGTGTTGAACCCGAGCCAGACGCTCTGGCCGAAGCTGTTCGGCGTCAGCCGGTAGCGCGACCCGGCGGCGCGAGCCGCCTCGGTACCAGGTGCGATCGCCGGATCGTTCTCGAGGAGATAGTCGAGCTTGCCCTGCGCGATCCGAGCGGCGGCGTCGGCGGGCGACACACCGAGGTAGTAGACGATCGCGTCGAGGTGCTGCGGCCGCGGGCCGTGGTAGTTCGGGTTGCGCTTCAGCACCACGACCGAGTCCGTGTGCGCGGCCAGGTAGTACGGCCCCGCGGAGGGGATCGGGGCGTCGATCCCGTGCGAGACGACCGGCGTGGACGACGGGAACCGCGCAGTACGGGTTGAGGGCGAGCGTCCTCAGCAGGTCGGGGACCGGCTGCATGAGATGGATGACGAGCGTGTCGCCATGTGCGGAGATGCCGGCGACGTGCGCGGCTTTCCCCTCGTGGTACGCGCTCGCGCCGACGACGATCTCGGGGCCGATGTCGGAGCCGGGAAAGAGCTTCGGCGAGAGCACCCGCTCGATCGCGTGCCGGAACGACTCCGCCGTCACCGGCTCGTTCGAGGGCGGCGAGAAGCGATAGCCCTTCCGGATCGTGAACGTGTACGTGCGGCCCTCCGTCGGACACCTTCGGCCATCCGGCCGCCACTTCCGGCACGGGCTGCCTTCCTGCGGCGCCGGGTACGTCGGGGTAGTTGAAGAGCTTGGCGCAGGTCGCGTAGTGGAACTCGAGCTGCGGTGCGTCCCACGACGCCGTGAGCGCGGGGTCGGTCGCCGCTCCGCTCCAGAACAAGGTGTCGTCCTTCCGCGCCACGCGCACGATGCGGCCCTTCAGGCCCGCCGTCGCGTCCTGCGCACTCGGCTGGACACCGACGGCGACGAGGCCGTTCCGCACGTCGACGCCGGTCAGGTGATGGCCGATCGTGTACCTCCTACGGGCGTCCGTGGTCGGATCGATCCTGACGACCGTCCCGCCCTCGCCCTCCGCCACCCACAGCGCCCTATCGCCGTAGGCGAGGCTCTCGATTCGAGCGGGAAGCTTGATCGTGGCAGACCGTGTTCCCGTCCCGGTCGAGCTTCCAGATCGTCGCGTCGGGATTGACCGCGGCCCACACGTAGCCCCCGCCCGCGGCGACGCAGCAGATTCCCTGCTTGAGGAAGACCTTGCGAACGATCTCGTTCGTCTGCGGGTCGATCTTGCGGAGCTCGCCTGCCGGCTTGCTCGCCACCCAGACCGCGCCGTCTGCGAAGGCGAGTGCGGTCGCCTCGCCGCCGAGAATCGAGAAGCGGTGCTGTACGTGCCGCGTCGTCGGGGTCGATGCGCTCGACATACGCTCCGGGGTTGAAACCGCCGTGGCCGACCCAGACCGAGCCCGTCGGCGACCATGACGTCCGAGGTCTCGTCGGTACCCGCCTTGGGCAGCTTGACCCGGTCGGCGAGCACTTCGAGCGTCGGATCGATCCGCAAGAGAGTCGGCGAGTGCGCGTCGGTCACCCAGACCGACCCCGCGCCGACGGCGAGCGCCGCTCGGAGTGACGCCCGAGGCCGAGCGTCGCGAGCGTCTTGCCCGTCACCGGATCGACCCGCGTCAGCTCGCCGTCACGGGAGACGCTCCAGAGCGAGCCGGCTCCGAACCGCACCTTGACGGCGTCGGGAACGTCGGTCTCGCGCGCGACCTTTCCGTCACCGGCGGCGAGCAGGACCGCTGAGTCGGAGCGGGCGGTTGCCTGCGCGCTCTGAGGACCGCCCTGCGTGAGGAGTACGACCGCTGCGGCGATGCCACCGGCCGCAACGAGCGCGAGAACGCCCGCGAGACGTCGGCGATGCTCGGGTCACTGAAGCTGGGCGCTGCGGCAGGTCGAGGGCGGGGTCCTGGCGCAGGATCGACTGCTCGAGCTCGCGGCAGCGCCGGGCCCGGCTCGATGCCCGAGCTCGCTCGACGAGCCGCGCGCGCGTCTCGGCGTAGACGCGCAGCGCCTCAGCCTGCCGGCCGGAGCGGTAGAGCGCGAGCATGAGCTGGCCCGCAGCCGCTCGCGGAGCGGATGCTTCGCGATCAAGCGCCTCGAGCTCGGGGACGAGCGTGTCGTGGCGCCCCAGCGCGAGCTCGGCCTCGATCCGCTCCTCGATCGCAACCAGCCGGAGCTCCTCCAGCCGCTCGACCTCCGTGCGCGCGAACGGCTCGTACGCGAGGTCGGCGAGCGCTCCGCCGCGCCAGAGCGCGAGGGCCGTCTCGAGCGCCTCCCGTGCGGCAGCGGGGTTGCCGGCGGCGTTGGCGCGCCTCCCCTCGTCGAGAAGCCGCTCGAACCGGCGCGCGTCGATGCGCTCGGGATCGACCTGGAGGACGTATCCCCCTGTTCGCGTGAGGAGGAGCTCGTCCGGCTCGAACGCCTTTCGCAGTCGCGACACCTGGACGTCGAGGCTGTGACCGGCCGTTCCGGGCGGCCGGTCTGTCCAGACCTCGTCGATCAGCCGGTCGCGCGAGACGACCTCGTTCGCGTGCAGGAGGAGAAGCGCGAGCAGCGACCGCTGCTTCGCGCCGCCGATCGGGACCGACCGGCCGTCGCGAACGGCTTCGATGGGCCCGAGTAGCCGAAACTCCATCTGCCTCCCCTGACGGCTGCAGCTGAGGCTAGCACCCGGTTTGAGAGGCCGTCGAGAGCGGTCTGAGAGGCGCCGGAGAGTGTGTCGGACGAGCGTGACGGCCTCGTTCGCATCTCGGCTCGGCCCCTTGTCAGCCGGGCCCGACCCGAAAGGAGTAGCCGTGCGTCTCGCAGCTTCCCTGACCGGAGTGGTGGCCGCGCTCGCCCTCCTGACGCTGATTGCGTCGGGCGCCGTCGCAGCGCGACCCCTGGACCACTACCACTACTCGTTCACGTGCGCGACACCGTCACCCCCGAACGCACCCTGCCCCGTAGAGCTCCCGACGGACCAGTGTGGGATCCCGGGAACCACCGTCGACAGGCAGTGGGGCAACGTCCAGCTGTTCGCAGACGGCACCTCGAAGACCGAGATGAAGGAGACGTACGTCTTCACTTCGTCTCTGACGGGCAAGTCGTTCGAGGGGCATATCGCCGACCAGCTGACGACCAACACGACCCCCGTGGACAACGGGGACGGCACGATCAGCTTCTACTTCGCGTTCAAAGGCCTGGAGCTGCAGCTGAAGCTCCCGAACGGACACGTTCTCGCCCGCGACGCGGGACGCGGTGACCTTCGTGCAGACCTTCGACGCCGCTACCGGCGACTTCGTCTCCTTCATGGTCGCCGACGAGAAAGGGCCGCACCCCTTCGTCGATAGCGGCTTCGAGCTCTTCTGCGACGTCATCGTCCCCGCCTTGAGCTGAAGGGAGCGCCCGCACATGCATTCCAACGACTCTCGCAACCAACGCAGAATCGGCCGCTGCTCGGCGCTCGTGCTCGTCACTGCCGTCTGCGTCACGGCGACATTGATCGGGTCAACGACGCTGGCGCAGGCCACTCCGCCGGGGAAGAACGGCCGGATCGTCTTCCGCCGCTTTCTCGACGTCGCGAAGACGCGATCCGCACTCTTCACGGTCAACCCAGACGGGACGAAGGTGAAGCAGCTGACGCGTCCCGCTCCGTACGTGATCGACGTCGAGCCCGACTGGTCGCCGAACGGCGCCAGGATCGCGTTCGAGCGTCAGGTGTCCTGTCCCGCGGGCGGCGCCAAGGACGGGATGGACAACACGTGCGATCGGGTCTACACGGTCAATGCCAACGGGAAGGGCCTCGAGTCGCTCGTCCCCTGTCGTTTCAAGGTCGATCCCACCTCCGGCATGAGCGGCAGGCCCGGGATCGATTGTGTCGGCGTCGACCAGCCGGCCTGGTCACCGGACGGATCGAAGCTCGCCTTCGTCTACAGGCTCGTCGACCGCTCGTACGAGGGAAGCCTGAAGCTCGACACAGGCATCTGGATCGTCAACGCCGACGGGACCGGGCTGCATCAGGTGACGCAACGAGCGGCCGGGACCTCGTGGGACTTCGGCCCCCAGTGGTCTCCGGACGGGTCGAAGCTCTCCTTCTTCCGCTCCGATCTCAAGCTCCAGGCCGACGCCGTCTACACGGTGAACGCCGACGGCACCGGCGAGTTCCAGGTCACGCCCTGGGCGCTCGGCGCGGGAAACGCGACCGACTGGTCTCCGGACGGCCAGTGGCTCCTGTTCAACTCGCAGCCGAAGGACGGCCTCTCCAACCTCTACAAGGCCCACCCCGACGGCACCGGGCTGACGAACCTGACGAAGCAGCCCGCGAACGGCAAGCAGTACCTCTCGTCGTCGTTCTCGCCGGACGGCAAGAAGATCGTGACCTCGCGGACGCCGGGAGCAGGCCCCGAGGGCGCCGCCGACCTGGTCGTCATGGGGAGCGACGGCTCGAAGGCACACGCGATCACAAGACACGGCTCTGGGAGAGCGCAGCGGACTGGGGGCCGGTCCGGTAGTCGTGGGGTCTCTGCGGTGGGCGGCTCGACGCCGAGCCGTCCGCCGCTCAGCCCAGCCCGAGGAGCGCGGCCGCGTTCTCCTTCAGGATCAGCGGCCGCACCTCGTCCTTGAAGGGGGCCTGCTCGAAGTCGGCAAGCCAGCGGTCGGGCGTGATCAGCGGGAAGTCGGAGCCGAACAGCACCTTGGAACGAAGCTGCGTGTTCGCGTACTGGACGAGCTGGGGCGGGAAGTACTTCGGCGACCAGCCGGACAGGTCGATCCAGACGTTCGCCTTGTGCAGGCAGACCGAGATCGCCTCGTCCTGCCAGGGGAAGGACGGATGGGCAAGGACGATCCGTAGCTCCGGGAAGTCGGCAGCGACGTCGTCCAGGCACATCGGGTTCGAGTACTTGAGCAGCAGCCCGCCGCCGCCCGGGAGCCCGGTCCCGATGCCGCTGTGGCCCGAGTGGAAGAGCGCCGGCAGGCCGGCCTCGGCGATCACCTCGTAGAGCGGGTAGGCGGCGCGGTCGTTGGGGAAGAAGGCCTGCAGGTTGGGATGGAACTTGAAGCCCTTGACGCCGTGGTCGGCGATCAGGCGCCGGGCGCGCTCGACGGCGTCCGGCCGCGACGGGTCGACGCTCGCGAAGGCGAGGAGCACGTCCGGGTTCGCCGCCGCGCCCTCGGCGATCTCCTCGTTCGGGATCGGCGGCACGCCGCTCTGCGACTCCCAGTCGACGGTGAAGACGACCGCGGCCATGTTCCGCTCGCGGTAGTACTCCGCGACCTCGTCGACGGTGGGGAGCAGCGGGTCGCCCCCGAAGTACTTCGCGGCGGCCGCGCGGAGGTGCGCGCGGCATCGGGTCGTGCCCGGCGCGCGAGCGCTCGGTGTGCACGTGCACGTCGATCGCGGTCGACGGAGGCGAGGTCGATCACGGCGACACCGTATCGAGGCTGTCCTGGAGCGCACGCGCCTGCGGCGAGCAGATCCCACTCCGAGCCCGGAGCGCCGATCAGCGACACGCTCACCGGCAGCCCGCTGCGGCGCCCGACGCCGGACGGGAGC
Source organism: uncultured Actinomycetes bacterium (assembly GCA_963776375.1). Taxonomy (GTDB): domain Bacteria; phylum Actinomycetota; class Thermoleophilia; order Gaiellales; family Gaiellaceae; genus PALSA-612. Next base: position 551,649 of record CAVZMF010000001.1, read on the forward strand.
GCGACGGCCGGGAAGCCCGTCCAGTTCCAGTAGTGCGTCAGCGAGATCTCCGCGTAGTCGGTGAACGCCTTGTCGTAGCCGCTGCCGCGCGGGCGCGCGACGAGTCGGGACCGTCGGCTCGACGATCGCGTCGATCCGGTGCTCGGCGAGCCAGTCGACGCCAGACGGCGGTCGTCTCTGCCCGCCGGCTCTGCGCGGCGACGTACTCCTCGCCGGTCAGCGCGCGGTCGCTCGCGCGTGCTCGAGGAAGTCGCGGTCGACTGCCGGTAGCAGGTCGCGCCGGTCGTCGAAGCGCCGGTGGTAGGCGAGCATCTCGGCGCAGAAGAGGTCGAGGACCTCCGTGCCGAGGTCGAGCGGCGCCGGCGGAGGCGGCGGCTCGACGCGCTCGGCGTCGAGCGCCGCGAGCGCGGCCTCGAAGCCCGTCCGCGACGTCCGGGTCGAGGTCGCCGATGCGCGGCGAGACGGCGATCCGCCGGAGCGGCCGGCGCTCCGCCGGCGGCGCGACGCCCGCCATCGCCGCGAGCAGCGGCTCGCAGTCGCGCACCGCTGCGCGCCATCGGCCCGGCGTGGTCGAAGGATCGGGCAGAGCGGGACGATGCCGCGCATGCGGGACGAGCGCCGCGCGTCGGCTTGATCGTCGAGGTGCCGCACATCGCCGACGGGATGCGCAGCGAGCCGGCGGTGTCCGTCCCGGTCGCGGCCGGAACCATGCGCGCCGCGAGCGCCGCCGCCGAGCCGCCGCTCGAGCCGCCGGCCGAGCGGTCGAGCGCCCACGGGTTGCCGACCTGGTCGGTCGTCCCGCCGGCCGCGAACTCGTGCGTGTGGACGTGGCCGAGCAGCACCATGCCCTCCGCGGCCAGCCGCGCCCACGCGTCGCAGTCGCGCTCCGGCACCTCGTCGAGCACGCGGCTCGAGGCCGTGAGCGGCTTTCCCGCGACGGCGTAGATGTCCTTGAGGCCGATCGGGATCCCGCAGAGCGGCGGCGCGTCGCCCGATGCGAGCCGCTCGTCGGCCCGGCGGCGGACGAGAGCGCGTCCTCCTCGTAGACGCGCACCCATGCGTTGACCGAGGCCGGGTCGCCGTCGAAGCTGTGCTGCCCGTCGCGCTCGCGGATGCGGGCGAGGCAGGCGGAGACGAGCTCGCGCGACGAGAGCTCCCGGCGCCGCAGGGCCGACGACGCGTCCACGACGCCGAGATCGGCCGGGTCGCTCACCGCGCGATCATCGCACGACCCCCGTGGAACGCCGGGCGAGGAGCGTGTATACACGGGGCCATGGCGCCCGGCACCGCCTCGCCGAGGACCGTTCGCGATGCCACCTTCGACGTCTTCCGCCGGCGCGGGCTCACGACCATGTTCGCGAACCCCGGCTCGACCGAGGTGCCGTTCCTCGCCGGCCTCCCCGACGACCTCCGCTTCGTGCTCGGCCTCCACGAAGGCGCCGTGGTCGCGATGGCGAGCGGGTACGCGATCGGCCGCGGCGAGCCGGCGCTCGTGCTCCTGCACACGACGGCCGGGCTGGGGACGGCGGTCAGCGGCCTCGCCACGGCGCGCGTGAACCGCGCGCCGCTCGTCGTCGTCGTCGGCCAGCAGGACCGGCGGCATCTGGCCTACGAGCCGTTCCTCGCCGGGCGGCTGGCCGGGCTGGCCGGCGAGTACCCGGTCTCGGTCGAGCAGCCGGCGCAGGCACAGGACGTGCCGGCAGCGATCGAGCGCGCCTACCACTCGGCGGCGACGCGGCGCGGGCCGGCGCTCGTGATCGTGCCGATGGGCGACTGGGAGGAAGCGGCGGACGAGGAGCGGGAGCCGGCGGCGGCGTACGGCTCGGTTCTGCGCGCGGCGGCGGCCGGGCCGGAGGCCGTGGACGCGCTCGCGAACTTTCTCAGCGAAGCGCGGTCGCCGGCGATCGTCGTCGGCGCGGGTGCGGACGACCCGGAGACCTGGGCCGCGCTCGTCGACCTGGCCCAGCGCCTCGGCGCGCCCGTCTTCCAGGAGCCCTTCGGCGCACGCGCGGGGTTCCCCCAGGACCATCCGCTCTATCGCGGCGTGCTGGCCGCCGACCGGCCGCGGCTCCGTGAGGCGCTCGCGCCGCACGACGCCGTGCTCGTCGTCGGCGCGCCCGTGTTCCGGCAGACGATCTTCGTCGCCGGCCGGTTCACCGAGCCGGGGACGCGGATCGCCCTCGTCGGCGACGACCCGGACGAGGCGCACCGCAGCCCGGCCGAGCTGACGGTGCTCGCGCCCCCGGCGGCGGTCTGCCGAGAGCTGGCCGCGCGCGTGCCCGCCCGCGACGCCCCACCGCCCGCGGCGAGGAGCCGTCCGGCGCCGCCCGCGCCGCCGGGACCGGGTGAGCCGCTGCTCGCGCTTCACGTCCTTCAGGCGCTCGCCGAGCGGCTTCCGCGCGAGGCGATCGTGCTCGAGGAGGCGCCGGTCGACCGGCCGGACATCCACGCCCGGCTGCCGGCCCGCGAGCCGCTCGGCTACCTGAGCGCCGCCCAGGGCGGGCTCGGCTTCGCCATGCCGGCGGCCGCGGGCCTGCGGATGGCGCTGCCCGACCGGCCCGTCGTCGCGATCGTCGGCGACGGCTCGGCGCTCTACGGCGTCCACGCCTGCTGGAGCGCGGCGCACTACGGCGCCGGCGCCGCTCTGGATCGTCCTCTCGAACGGCGGCTACGTCGTCATGGACCGCCTCGCCGAGAAGCACGGAGGAGGAGCCTGGCCCTGGCCCGGCTTCGGCGAGGTCGAGGTGGCGACGATCGCACGCGGCTTCGGCTGCCCGGCCCGGCGGATCACGATCGCACGAGGAGCTGCTGGCCGCGCTCGACGAGGTCGTGCCCACGCTCGCGACGCGCACGGAGCCACTGCTGCTCGACGTCGCCGTCGCGCCCACGACGAGCTTCGCGCCTTGAGTTCCGGCGAGAGTTCCCAATATCCGGAACACTGTCTTGCATAGACGCCGCCCATGACCGAAGATGCACCCCTCCCGGCATGCCCCCGTCATGCTGCGGAAACGTGCCCGGTCAGACGGGACAGCGACTCATCGAGGAGCGGACTCCGCTCGAAGGAAGGAGGAGGTATATGAAGTTTCGGAGGGCAGCCTTCGCACTCGCAGTGCCGCTCGCGCTCGCGGGGGCGGCGATGCTGGCGACGGCAGCGAGCTCGCGCTCGACCGCGGCCCCGATCGGATCCGGCAAGCAGACTGCGAGGAACAGCGTCTGCGGCCTCGGGACCGGCAAGAAGGCGACCGGGCCGACGATCAAGATCGGCGCCATCGCCACCAAGCAGCCGGGGACGGACTTCACCGACATCCCGAACATGGCCAAGGCCTACTTCGACTGCGTCAACGCGAACGGCGGGATCCACAACTACCGCATCCAGTACATCATCCAGACCGAGCAGACCGATGCCGCCCAGAACGCCGCGCTCGTGAGGAAGCTCGTCGCAGTCGAGCAAGGTGGTCGGGATGGTCGGCAACACGAGCCTCATCGAGTGCTCGATCAACCACAAGTACTACGAGCAGAAGGGCATCTACATGATCGGCTCGGGGATCGCGCCCGAGTGCTACTCGACGTCGCACATCGCGGCCGTGAACATGGGCCCGCGCTACAGCTCGGACGGGGCGGTCCAGTACGTGATCCGGGCGGGCGTGAACAAGATCGTCTTCGACCAGTCGAACGTCCCCGGCACCGACTACATCGTGGGCGGGCCGACCGCGGTCGCCAAAGCGGCCAAGGTACCGCTCGTCGGGTTCACCGACACCGTGCCGATCCAGGACGCGAACTCGGTCGCCCTCAAGCTCGTGCAGGCGGCGGGGCCGAACGGGGGCGTCGTCCTGAACTTCACGCCCGACCAGGCGCTCTTGATCCTCCAGGCCGTGCAGAAGCAGAACCTGACGAGCAAGGTCAAGGCGTGGGGCTGCTCGACGCCGTGCAACTCCGACTTCGTCGCAGCGGCGCTCGGAACGGCCTGGGACGGGATCTTCGGCGTCAACGCCGAGCTGAACCTGCCCAGCGCCCCCGGGCCGGACAGCAAGCTCTACCGGCAGCTCGCAGCGAAGGCCAAGCTCGCGTTCGGGCTCGGCAGCTTCAGCCAGATGGGCTTCGTCGAGGCGAGGATCGCCACTGCGGCGCTCCTGAACATGAAGCCCCCGTACACGCTGAAGCGGGTGAACCAGGCGTTTGCGGGCGTGCGGAACTTCAAGACCGACATCCTCTGCAGCCCGTGGTACTTCGGGAACGTCCCGGCACATGTCCCCAACAACGTCGACCGGACGGTGACGCCGGACCACGGCAAGATGAAGGTCAAGGAGCCCTGCTTCAAGATCTCCGCTGCCGACCCGGACATCGCCAAGGTCCGCGTGATCGAGAAGCGGAACCCGGCACTGACCACGGGCAAGGCGTACCCGCTCCAGGGGTAGAGGGTTAGGAGGCCAGATAGTCCAGAGAGAAGGGCGCTCGTAGAGTCCGATGTTTCCGGGACACGAGGAGTTCTATCCGTACTTCGTCACCGGCCTGGCGCTGGGCGGCGTGTACGCGCTGTCAGGCGTCGGCATCGTCGTGCTCTATCGCGCGACCGGCGTGCTGAACCTCGCCACCGGCGCGATCGGAGCCATGGGCGCCCTGATCTCCTGGACGCTGATCAACCACACGTCGTTCCCCGACTGGGCGTCGTACCTCCTCTGCATGATCTTCGGAGGGCTCGTCACCCTCGCCTACGGGGTGCTGTTCGGGCCTCCGCTCGCGCGGCGCGACCCGCTCGTCAAGGCCGCGGGCACGCTCGGCCTCACGCTGATCCTGCTCGGACTGATGACCTACCTCTGGCCATCGTTCGGCCGGACCCAGCTCCTGCCGACCAGCGAGCCGGACTACAGCTACCACATCGGCTTTGCGAACGTCGACGTGACCTGGACGCAGATCATCGGGCTCGCGTTCGGCGTGCTCGTGACCGTTCTCGTCACGGCCTTCCTCCGCTTCACGAAGCTCGGCACGGCGATGCGGGCGCTGGCCGACGACCGCGAGATCACCTCGACGCTCGGCGTGCCGGTGCGGCGGGTCGAGGCGGCCGCCTGGCTCGGCTCCGGGCTGATCGCAGGCGCGGCCGGGCTCCTGCTCTCCGACCTCGCCGGGCTGGACTACGTCAACCTGACCTTCCTCGTCATCTCCTCGCTGGCGGCGGCGCTGATCGCGCAGCTGCGGTCACTCGTGGGGACCCTGCTGGCGGGCCTCGCCGTCGGCCTCTGCACGGCGCTCCTGACGCCGATCATCCAGTGGCCCAGCGAGACGAACTACCAGTTCACCCTCTCGAGCTACCGGGGCGGGGCGCCGTTCGTGCTGGCGATCGCCGCCCTGCTCTTCCTCGCCCGCCGCCGCGTCGTCTCGGTCTCCCGGACGGACGGATAGTGCCCCGTCCAGCAATACATGCGGTCGGCGGCATTACTGGACGGGGCATTAGTTGAGCGCGGCCGGCGAGCCGAGCGCCGCTCGGGCCGTCCTCGCTCGGACGGGTATCAGCCTCGAGCGAGTAACCGCCGTGAGGGCCGCCGTCATCGCCGGCCTGCTCGCCTTCGTGCTGTTCGCGCTGCCGGCGCTGCTCAGCGCCTACTGGATCAAAGTGCTGACCGACGCGGCAATCTTCTCCGTCGTCGCCCTCGGGCTGAACCTGCTCTTCGGACGCGTCGGCCTCGTCTCGCTGGGGCAGATCGCGCTGCTCGCGATCGGCGGCTGGTTCGCGGCGCGGATGTTCTTCCTCACGGACCTGCCCTTCCCGATCGTGCTCCTGCTCGCCGGGCTGTTCACCGCGGCCGATCGGCACGCTGGTCGGGTTGCCGGCGCTGCGGCTGAGCGGCGTGCACCTCGCCCTGATCACGCTGATGTTCGCGGGGCTGGTTTCAATCGTGGTGCCGACCACCAACTTCCCCAACGGTGGGGGCGGCTTCCTCGGATTTACGGGGTCGTCGTCCGGAGGTCTGGACATCCGGCGTCCGAGCATCGCCGAGGGGGACAGCGCCTACTTCCGCTACACGGTGATCGTCGCGGCGATCATGTTCCTGCTCGCCCTCGTGCACGTGGCCTCGAAGCCGGGCCGCGCCTGGGCGGCGATCCGGCAGAGCGAGCCGGCCGCGCTCGCCGCCGGCGTGAACATCACCCTGTACAAGCTCTACGCCTTTGCGCTGGCCTCGTTCATGGCCGGCGTGGCGGGGGGTCTCTACGGGGGCGACGTGCGCCAGCTCAGCAGCTTCCAGTTCTCCTCGGTGAAGACGATCGACTCGGTGACCCTGCTGGCGGTGGTGCTGATGGGTGGGATCTACAGCCTCTGGGGCGCCGTGATCGCGGGGCTGCTCCAGAAGCTTCTGCCTGCCCTGCTGAACGACTGGTTCGCCTTCTTCCAGAAGAACCCCGACTTCCTGCTCGTCCTGTTCGGGATCGGCATCCTCCAGGTGCTGGTGACCGCGCCGGAGGGGATCGTCACGCAGTTCCCGAGAGACATGCGCAATCTCGGCCGGCTGATCTCGCGCACGTGGTCGCGCGTCGCCGGGCGGAGCAGCGCGGCGTGATCGAGGTCGACGGCCTGACCGTCCGCTTCGGCGGCGTCACCCCGCTCGACGGAATGACCGTCGTCTTCCCTCACGGCGCCTGCGGTCTGGTCGGACCGAACGGCGCCGGCAAGACGACGTTCTTCAACGTCCTGAGCGGCTTCGTCAAGCCGAGGGCGGGAACCGTGCGCGCCTTCGGGGAGGACCTGCTGTCGATGGCCGACTTCAAACGGGCCCGCTGGGGCCTGCGGCGGACCTTCCAGCAGGAGCAGGCGATCGCGAGGCTGTCGGTGTTCGAGAACGTGGCGATGATCCACGAGCACTCGGGAGGCGGGCGCTCCTCGCGCCGCGACGCCGTCATGGAGGCGCTCGACTTCGCGGGGATCGAGGAGCTCGCGACGCAGAAGGTCGGCGTCCTCGGCGCAGGAGCGCGGCGGGCGGTGGAGCTCGCACGCGCCGTCGTCGGCAAGCCGCGCGTCGTGCTGCTGGACGAGCCGGCGGCCGGTCTTCCGGACGAGCAGACCGAGCGCCTCGGCCGGCTGATCAAGGCCATCCCCGAGCACTACGGCGCGCTCGTGATCCTCGTCGACCACGACATGAGCCTGGTCTCGTCCTGCTGCGAGATGACCTCCGTGCTCGACTTCGGCAAGCTGATCGCCACGGGGCCGACCGCGGACGTGCTGCGGGACGAGCACGTGATCCGGGCCTACCTCGGTACGGAGGAGGCGCTGTGAGCTCCCCGAACGGCGCCGGCCCCGAGCTGGTCCTCGAGCAGCTGTCCGTCACGCGCGGGGGGAGGCTGGTCGTCCGCGAGGTCTCCCTGCGGATCCCGCCGGGTGAGGTCACGACGCTGCTCGGCGCCAACGGCGCCGGCAAGTCCACGCTCGTGCTGGCGGTCGGCGGCGTGCTGCGCCCGAGCGGCGGGCGAGTCCTGCTCGGCGACGCCGAGCTCACCCGACGCTCGCCCGAGAAGATCCGCGCCGCCGGAGTGGCGATCGTCCCGGAGGGCAGGCGCCTGCTGCCGTCGCTGTCCATCGAGGACAACCTGCGCGTCGCGACCTACTCGCTGACGAAGGAGCAGCGGGAGGGCGGCATCGCCTACGCGCTCGAGCTCTTTCCGGAGCTCGAGAAGCGCTGGAGCTCCCCGGCGCGGCTGCTGTCGGGGGGCGAGCAGCAGATGCTCGTGCTCGCCCAGGCGCTCGTGTCCCGCCCGAGCATCCTGCTCGTCGACGAGCTCTCGCTCGGCCTCGCGCCCGTGGTCGTGCGTCGCCTCGTCCCCACGATCCAGTCCGTGGCGGAAGCCGGGGCCGGCGTGCTGCTCATCGAGCAGTTCGCTCATCTCGCCCTCTCGCTGGCCAGGTCGGCGTACGTCCTCGACAACGGCCGCATCCGCTACGAGGGGACGGCCGAGGAGCTGAAGGAGCACCCGGACGTGCTCCACTCGGCCTACCTCTCCGGCGAGAAGGCCGCCGACCTACCCCCGGACGGCTGAGCCGTGCGCGCGGCCGTCACCCGGAGCAGGGCGACGATGAGCGTCGTCGACGTCCCCGAGCCGGGCGAGCCCGGGCCCGGTGAGGTGATCGTCCGCCCGGAGGCAGTCGGGCTCTGCGGCTCGGACTTCCACTACTTCCTCGGCGACATCGGCCTGGACGCGCAGCTCTACCCGCGCATCCAGGGCCACGAGGCCGCGGGCGTCCTCATGCAGGTCGGGCCCGAGTGCCCACCGGGGCTGAGCGCGGGCGAGCGCGTCGCGATCTGGCCGCTCGGCTCGTGCGGCCACTGCTACCCGTGCCGCATCGGGCGGGCCAACGTCTGCGCGAACATCAGCCTGGTGGGCGTCCACCGCGACGGCGCGCTGCAGGACCGGCTCGTCCTGCCCGCCGCGCAGGTCTTCCCCGTCGGGACGCAGGACCCGGCGCTCGCAGCGCTGATCGAGCCGGTCTCGATCGCCGTGCAGGCGGTCGCGCGGGGACGGCTGGCGGCCGGCGAGAAGGTCGTCGTGTTCGGCGCCGGCCCGATCGGACAGGCGATCGCCGTCGCCGCCGTCGACCGGGGCGCCTCCGTGCTGCTCCTCGACCCGCTCGAGAGCCGCCTCCGCCGCGGCCGTTCCGGGGCCGAGACCCTCGTCGTCGAGAACGGCGGACAAGCGGTCGCGGCGGCCCGCGAGTGGGCAGGAGGCGACGGGCCCGAGGCGGTGTTCGAGGCCACAGGCGTCGCCGAGGTGGCGCGGGCGGCAGTGGAGCTGGTGGCGCCCGCGGGGCGCGTGATCGTCGTCGGCCTCGCGAGCCACGAGGCGCCGCTGCGGATCGGCGACCTCGCCTTCAAGGAGCTCGACGTCCTCGGCGTGAGCTGCTGCGACGCGGACGGGTTCGCCGAGGCGGTGTCGCTCGTGGCCCGCCGCGAGGACGCGCTCGCGGGGCTCGTCACCCACGAGTTCCCACTCGAGCAGACGCCGGCAGCGATCGACTATTCGATGCAGCATCCCGCCGAGGTGATGAAGACCGTGATCCGCCTGGAGGCGCCGTGACGCTGCGGACGCTCGACCCGGCCCGCGCGGAGACGCTCGAGGCGCTCTGCGAGCTGATCGTCCCCGGATCGAGTCGTGTCGGCCCCGTCGTCTACGTCGACGCGGTCGTGACGCAGATGCCGCCGCCCGTGCGCGACCAGGCGCTCCAGGCGATCGACGCGCTCGCCCCCGCGGCGGGGAGCGCCGAGACCCTGGCCGAGCACGAGCACACGCCGGAGTTCGCCTTCGTCCGCGCGCTCGCGATCGAGGCGTACTACAGCGACTTCGTCGCCCCGGGCAGCGAAGGGCCTGGAGCCTGGCAGGAGATCGACTTCAACTCCCCGCTCGCCCTGCGCGTGAACAAGGACTGGTCGTACCTGGGGATCGCGTGAAGCACCTCTTCGAGGTCGTCGTGGTCGGGTCGGGCGCAGGAGGGGGCGTCGTCGCGGGCGAGCTGGCTCAGCGTGGCCGCGACGTCCTGCTGCTCGAGGCGGGGCCGCACCTCACCGCCGCGGACTTCACTCGCTGGGAGGCGAAGGCGACGCACGACCTCTTCTGGCCGATCCGCTTCGCGCACCTCCCGGACGGCGACGTGGTCGCCTTCCTCGCCGGGCGCTGCGTGGGCGGCACGACGACGATCAACACGAAGGTCGCGCTGCGGGCCGACGAGCAGGACGTCGCCAAGTGGCACGAGGCGACCGGTCTGACGAACGAGCGCGGCGAGCCCTTCTCCGTCTCCGATCTCGCGCCCTACTACGACCGGGTCGAGGAGCGACTCGGCGTGCGCGAGCGCAGCGACTGGCAGAAGTGCGTGCGCACGGTCGACGCGGGGATGCGCAAGCTCGGGTACGAGCTCGAGCCGGTGACCTCGTACACGGACGGCAACTGCCTCCACTGCGGCTCGTGCATGCAGGGCTGCCCGACCAACGCGGGCAAGTCGACGGGGAACACGTACATCGCCGACGCGTGGGCACGCGGGCTGCTCGAGCTGCGCGCCGAGTCCAACGTCGAGCGCATCCGCGTCGACGGCGGCAAGGCGACCGGCGTTGAGTACACGGATGCGGCAGGGAAGCAGCACACCGTCCACGCGGACACGGTCGTCGTGGCCGGCGGCGCGCTGAACACGCCGCAGATCCTCAAGCGCTCCGGGCTGGACGCGCCGTCGATCGGCCGGTTCCTCGGACTGCACCCGGTCAGGCTCGTCTACGGCCTGTTCGACGAGCCGCAGGACGCGCACATGACCTACCCGATCTCGTCCCACTGCATGGCCTTCCAGCACGACGAGGACGGCGGCTTCGTGATCGAGGCGGCGACGATCCAGGACCCGATCTCGTTCGCGACGACCATCTGCGACGAGGACGGGCCGATGTGGGGGCCGCGGCTCGTCGATGCCGTGCGCGGCTTCCGGCACTGGGTCGGGCTGCTGGCCCTGGTCAGCGACGAGAACAACGGGACGGTCGTCGTCGACGAGAACGGCGGCGAGCGCTTCGACGTCGCCTTCGACGAGCGCGAGCAGAAGCGGATCGACGACTCGTTCGACTTCAGCCGCCGGGTGCTCGAGGCGGCCGGCGCCACCCGGGTCTGCTGGACCGGGCTCGCGTCGACCCACGTCCAGGGCAGCTGCCGGATGGGCGACGACCCGGGGCGCTCGGCCGTCGATCGCAACGGCCGGGTGCACGGCGTCGAGGGCCTGTACGTGGGCGACGGATCGCTGATCCCGAGGACGCTGTCCGTCAACCCGTCGCTGACGATCATGGCGCTCGCGACCCGACTGGCGGAGCACCTTTCATGAAGGCAGCGCTCCTCGGCGGGTACCACCGGCCGCTCGAGCTGGTCGAGCGTCCCGAGCCGGAGCCTGTCGGCGCCCGCGACGTCGTCGTCCGCATCGGCGGCGCAGGCGTGTGCGCGACCGACCTCCACGCGCAGGACGGACTGATGGAGCCGGCAGGCGTCCGGCTGCCGCTCGTCCTCGGCCACGAGAACGCCGGCTGGGTGCACGCGGCCGGGGACGACGTGACAGCGGCCGCCGTCGGCGACGCCGGTGATCCTGTACCCACCGTACAGCTGCGGTCTCTGCGTGCCCTGCCGGCGCGGCCTGGACATGCACTGCGAGCGCCACGGCTTCACCGGGCTCACGCGCGACGGCGGCTTCGCAGAGTACGTCCTCGTCGACGAGCGCTCGCTGATTCGGCTCCCCGACGGCGTCGACCCCGCCGCGGTGGCACCCCACGCCGACGCCGGGCTCACCGCCTACCACGCCGTGAAGCGGCTCGCGCCTCGCCTCCTCCCCGGCACGACCGCCGCGGTGATCGGCGTCGGCGGCGTCGGGCACATCGCGCTGCAGCTCCTCCAGGTGCTCGGCGCAGGCTCGGTGATCGGGATCGACACCGACGAGCGGCGGCGCGCGCTCGCGAAGGAGCTCGGCGCCGACGTGGTGCTGGCCGACACCGCCGATGTGCGGGAGGCGACGAACAGCGCCGGCGCCGACGTCGTGCTCGACTTCGTCGCCACCGACGAGACGCACGCGGCCGGACTGGCGATGCTCGCGCGCCGCGGCCTGTACTCGACGGTCGGCTACGGCGGCACCGTCACGACGACCTCGGTCGACCTCGTCGTCGGCGAGACGTTGATCGCGGGCAACCTGGTCGGCAGCTGGATCGACCTCTGGGAGGTGCTGCAGCTCCACGCGCAGGGCAAGGTGACGCTGAAGGCGGAGACGCACCCGCTCGAGGACGTGAACGACGTGCTCGACGCGCTCCGCGCCGGCGACGTCACCGGCCGCGCCGTGCTCGTGCCGGACGACAACGCATTGAAGAAAGGCGGTTGACCATGACCAGCGTGCTTCCTGTCGACCTCTCCGCGGACGCCCTCGCGTCCGCGCTCGACGACTTCCGCGCCGCGCTCGGCAGCGACGCCGTGCTCACGGACGACGCGGAGCTCCAGGAGTTTCGCGACCCGTACTGGTTCAAGGGCTGGGACGACTACGAGGCGGCGGCGGTCGTGCAGCCGCAGTCGGTCGAGCAGATCCAGGCCGTGGTCCGGATCGCCAACGAGCGCGGCGTGCCGCTCTGGGTCACCTCACAGGGGCGGAACAACGGCTACGGCGGCTCGTCCCCGCGCGTCCGCGGCTCGGTCGTCGTCAACCTGCGGCGCATGAACCGCGTGCTGGAGATCGACGGAGAGGCCGCGTACGCGGTCGTCGAGCCGGGCGTGAGCTTCTTCGACCTCTACGAGGCCGTGCGCTCGTCAGGGCACCCGCTGTGGATCTCGGTGCCGGACCTCGGCTGGGGCAGCGTGATCGGTAACTCGCTCGAGTACGGCGTCGGCTACACGCCGTACGGAGAGCACGCCGCCACGCTCTGCGGCCTGGAGGTCGTGCTACCGAACGGCGAGCTCGTGCGCACCGGCATGGGAGCGCTGCCGAAGGGACGCGCCTGGCACGTCTACCGGCGGAGCTACGGACCGTCCTTCGACGGGATCTTCTTCCAGTCCAACTTCGGGATCGTGACGAAGGCGGGCGTCTGGCTGATGCCGCGGCCGGAGAGCTTCCTCGCCGGCTGGGCGTACTGCCGCCGCGACGACGACCTGCCCCGGTTCGTAGACGTCCTGCGCACGCTCCTCCTCGACGGCTCGATCACCGGCTACCCGCAGATCCTCTCGCCCACCGCGATCGCGTCGGTGTTCACCGACCGCTCGCACTGGTACGACGGCGAGGGCGTCCTCCCCGACGAGGTCGTGGAGCGCATCTGCGCCGAGATGGACGTCGGGCGCTGGACGATGCGCTTCGCGATCCACGGCGACGACGCGATCGTCGACCACAAGTTCGCGAAGGTGAAGCGCGCCTTCGATCAGATCCCCGACGCCAGGGTCGTCGGCACGAAGTACCGCGGCGACGAGGTGCACGAGATCGAGAACCCCGCCGAGCGAGTCCAGGCAGGCGTCCCGAACCTGGAGATCGCCCAGATGGCGAAGTGGTACGGCGGCGAGCGCGGCGGACACATCGGGTTCTCGCCCGCCGCGCCGCTCACGGGTCGGGACGCCGTTCGCCTGCGCGACCTCCTGCGCGGCACCCTGGCCGAACGCGGCCTCGACTACAGCGCCGCACTGATCCCGGTGACGCCGCGCAGCTACATCAACGTCGTCCTCGTGGTCTTCGACACCGAGGACGAGACCATGACCCGCACCGCGTTCGACGCCTGCAAGGCACTCGTCGTCGAGGCCGCCAAGCTGGGCTACGGCGAGTACCGGGCCCACCTCGACTTCATGGACCTGTGCGCCGACCAGTACGACTTCGGCGGCCACGCGCAGCGGCGCCTCGCGGAGACGATCAAAGACGCGCTCGACCCGAACGGCATCCTCATGCCGGGCAAGCAGGGCATCTGGCCGAAGGCGCTCCGCGAGACCCGCCGGGACTGAGCACCGGCCCTGAACACGCCGAAGCGGGCGGGGTGCCGGTCGGCGTCCCCGCCCGCTCGCCCGCCGTTTGGCTCACCGTCCGAACGCGGCGGCCTGCTGCTCGGTGCTCATCGAGGTGATCCCCTGCACGTACTGCTTCTCCCCGGCGCTCAGCCCGAGCGCGTCGAGCACCGCTCCGGGGCCGCCGAACGCCGCTGCCTGCTGGACGCGCGAGAGCCGTGCGATCGCGTTGACGTAGCTGCTCTCGCTCGTGCCGGCAGACGCGGTGCCGAGCTTGCCGATCTCGGTCAGCCCGCGGCCGTAGGCTTCGGCCTGCTGCACGAGGCTCGGCGACGTGGCGCGCGTCGAGGTCGAGCCGGTGTCGACGGTCAAGCTGAGCAGTCCCCAGGTGAGCCCGGCGACGGCCGCGACGACGAGGAGCGCGCCGCCGAACAACCTGCCGCGCCTGGTCTCGATGGGTGCCGGAATGGAAGGCGAAACGGTCATCGGACTTCTCCCTTCAGTGGTCGTACGCTCAACCAGTAGACGGAGAGCGAACCGGGGCGTCTTGCCGACCTGTCGGCGGTTTCACACACCTTGTGTGGCGATCGTCACACCCCGGGACGGCCGTCTTCTGCGCGAGCGGGAACTCCTGGACGCCGGAGCGGGCGGGGTGCCGATCGGCGTCCCCGCCCGCTTGGCCCGCGTTTGGCTCACCGTCCGAACGCGGCGGCCTGCTGCTTGGTGCTCATCGAGGTGATCCCCTGCACGTACATCGCCTCCTTCGGAGTCAGCCCGTACAGCACCGAGAGGATCGCCCCCGGCCCGCCGAACGCGGCGGCCTGCTGGAGCCGCGAGAGCCTCGCGATCCCGTTCGCGTAGCTGCTGCTGCTTGCGGTGGCGATCTTCCCGATCTCCGTCAGTCCGCGGCCGTAGGCCTGGGCCTGCTGGACGCTCGACGAAGGTGCGGAGGCGGCGCCGATCCTGCCGATCTCGGTCAGCCCCCGGCCGTAGGCCTGAGCCTGCTGCACGAGGCTCGGCGACGTGCCGTGCGGCGAGGCCGAGCCTGTGCTGTCCGTGGCAGCGGCGATGGCCCAGGTGCTGCCTGCCGCCACGACCGCAACCGCGGCGACGAGCATCAGGAGGCGGCTGCGCTTGATCTCGACGGTGGCCGGAATGGACGGTGAAACGGTCATCGGAGTTCTCCCTTCGTGGGTCGTACGGTGACGGCGGGGACGATGCGGTCGAACGACAGCCCCGCCCTCCGGTTCGCCTCGGCGACGGCCGCCTCTGAGGGCCCTTCGAACTGACAGAAGCAGGCCTCGTCGCCGAGGACGATGGTCGAGCCGAGGTAGCGCACCTCCCGGGCGTCGCTCCGCGTCCCGCTCGAGCCTGGAGAGGCCGTGCAGGAGGTCGGAGCGGGAGAGCCCGGGGAGGTATCGCTCGACGACGTAGACCATGCCGCTCATGCTCGGGCCTAGGGTCGGGGGCCCGAAACCCGGAAAGCCCTAGGCTTGGACCGGCTCGTCCCTGTGTTTGGCGAGCGCGGCCCTAGCCCGCTCCGTGGAGCGGATTCCGAGCTTGCGGTAGACGCGCGAGAGGTGCGCCTCGACGGTGCTGACGCCCATGAAGAGCTCGGCGGCGATCTCCTTGTTCGTGCGGCCCTGCGCGGCCAGCTCGGCGACTCGCCGCTCGGTCTCGGTCAGCTCCTCGTCGGCGGGCCTGCGGCCGCTGATCCGCCTCAGCTCGGCGCGCGCCCTTCTCGGCCCACAGCGCGCGCGCCCAGCTCCTCGAAGATCGCGAGCGCCTGCTCGAGCGCCTCCCGAGCGGCCTTCTTCTGCTGCGCCTGCCGGCGCACCGTCCCCAGACAGAGCAGCGTGCGGGCGCGCTCGAAGGGCCAGGCCGGATCGGGCTGCTCGGTCAGGGCCGCTCGAAGGCG
Organism: uncultured Actinomycetes bacterium; assembly: GCA_963776375.1. GTDB lineage: Bacteria > Actinomycetota > Thermoleophilia > Gaiellales > Gaiellaceae > PALSA-612. The sequence continues at coordinate 567,019 of CAVZMF010000001.1, forward strand.
GCGAAGGCGCCCGGCATGTCGCCCTCGGCGGCGCGCAGGAGGCCGCGGCACCGCAACACGCTCTCCATGGCCAGCGGGCTGCCGAGCCGGCCGGCGTTGAGCTCGTACTGCTCGAGGTAGGCGCCGGCCCGCTCGAGCTCACCGAGGGCGACCAGCGTCTCGATCGCGTCTGCCCAGACAGGCTGGCTGGGGTCGTTCAACCCGCCCGCCAGCAGCCGCTCCGGAAGCTCGCGAAGGTGGTCCCCGGCCGCCTGCAGGTTGCCGAGCAGGAGCTCGAGGCGGCCGAGAACACCGAGCGCGGCGATGGCGAAGGGTTCGTTCGAGAAAGCCCCTGCGTGCGCCAGCCCCTCCTCGATCGAGGCCCGCGCCTGCTCGACGAGACCGAGATCCGTCTCGACGAGCGCCTTGAAGCGTCCCGCAAAACCGATCCGCTCCTCGATCTGCTCGGTCACCTCGTGCGCGGCGGTCGCGTGCTCGAGCGCTCGCTGCCAGCGGCCCGCCAGCCACTCCACCATGGCCAGGTACCAGAGTGTGTTCATGTGGGTGTACTCGTGGCCTCGCGCTACCGCTCTCGCGTCCACCTCCTCGAGCAGAGCGCGGGCGCGGTCGATCTCGCCCCGCCGCATGAGGAGTCGCGGCATGTAGACGCGCGGGCTGTTGGAGTAGTCGAGATCGAGCCCGAGCCGTTCCTCGATCTCGACCCCGCGCTCGAGCAGGCCGGGAGTGACCTCGGCGGCCCAGACTTCCACCTGCGCGACTCGAGCGATCACCGCGGCGAGCAGGACGGGATCATCGGCCCGCTCGGCCTTCTCGAGCGCCGCCCGCGCGTCTGCAAGCGAGGCTCGCACGTTTCCCTTCAACAGATGCATCAAGATCCGGATGGCCAGGATCCGCGTCGAGCGGACGTCGTCACCGCTTGCGCACGCAAGCGCCTCGTCGCATCGCGCGGTCAGCACGGACGTACCTCCCCGGAACGTCGAGACAAGGGCGATGAGGACGTCGGCACGCTCCACGCCCGTGACCCCCTCGGCCAGGAGTTGCTCGAGCAGGGCGATCGCCTCGTCGCGGCGGCCCGCGAGGATGTACAGGTTCGCCGCCCTCAGGCGGCGCGCCCTGGCGCGAGCGGGATCGTCCGGCGTCAGGTCGGCGGCGAGGCTGCAGAGCTCCGCGGCCGCGCCGGGAGCGCCCCGGGCGGCCGCCTGGTCGGCGCCGCCGTCGAGCTCCACGGCGATTCGCTCGTCGGGGCCGTCGGCGCCCAGCGCCCGGTGGCGAGCCCGTTGCTCCGCGTCTGTCACCACGTCGGCGAGCACACGGTGCACTGCGCGGCGCTTCCAGATCGGTGCCTGTTCGTAGCAGATCGAGGCGAGAAGCGGATTGCGTGAAGCGAACGTTCGAGTCGTCGAGCTCGACGACGCCTTCCCGTGCGGACGTTTCCAACGCCTCGAGGACCAGCTGGTGGTCGCCATGGGCTGCTGCGACGAGCTCGACGGTCGGCCGGGCCAGCGCGGCCGTCTGGAGCAGGACGTCACCGGTGTACGCGGGCAAACGTGCGAGACGGCCGCCGGCCAGCTCCTGCAGGCTTTCGGGCATCGGCAGGGCGCGGCCGGCCGTCGGCCTCGTGTTCGTGCGGACGAGCTCCCGGCCGAGCTCCAGCGCGAAGAACGGATTGCCGCCCGATGCATCGCGTACCTGGGACAGCTCGCCGCGGGTCAGCTCGAGCCCGACGCGCTGCTCGAGCAGCTCGTGCAGGGCTCCGAGGCTCAGCGGGTGGAGGGCGAGCTCGGTGAGCCGGTCGGCCGGGAAGGAGCGTCCCAGCTCGAGCGGGGAGGTCGCGTCCGGCGACAGCCGCAGGGTCGCCAGCAGACCGACTTGCTGCTCCCGGAGTCGATGCACGGCGACGTTGATGACCGCCGCCGACGCCGTGTCGAGCCACTGCACGTCGTCGAGAGCGACGAGGACCGGGCCGGTTTCCGCCAGCGACTGCAGCGCGTCGAGCAGGGCGAGCCCGATCAGGAGCGCTTCGGGAGGCGTCTCGCCCGGCTCCTCGAGCTGCAGCGCCACCTCGAGCGCGCGGCGGCGTGGCGGCACGAGGTCCGACGCCACGTCGCGGACGACGCCGGCCAGCAGCTCGGACAGGCCGGCGAAGGCATAGGACGCCTCCGCCTCGACGCCGCGGCAGGTCAGAACCCTGGCGAAACGCTCCCGGGCCTCCTCGACGCCCGTCTCCCAGAGGGTTGTCTTCCCGATCCCGGCCTCGCCGGAGAGGACGAGCGCGGCGGGGCCGTGCTCGACCTCGGCCAGGAAGGCGCGGATCGAGTCCAGCTCCTCCTCGCGCCCGATGACCGCAGTCGCCATCGGGATCAGGCCTCGTCCGTCGCTGCGACCGTCGCCGCGAGGTGGGCGGCGAGCCCCGCCCGCGAGCGGATGCCGAGCTTGCGGTAGACGCGGGAGAGGTGCGCCTCGACCGTGCTCACGCCCATGTACAGCTCGGCGGCGATCTCCCTGTTCGTGCGGCCCTGCGCCGCCAGCTCGGCGACCCGCCGCTCGGTCTCGGTCAGCTCCTCGTCGGCCGGCCGACGCCCGCTGATCCGCCTGAGCTCGGCGCGCGCCTTCTCCGCCCAGAGCGGCGCGCCCAGCTCCTCGAAAATCGCCAGCGCCTGCTCGAGCGCCTCGCGCGAAGCACGCTTCTGCTGCGCCTGCCGCCGCACCGTACCCAGACAGAGCAGCGTGCGACCGCGCTCGAGCGGGAACGCGATGCCCCTCCAGGTCGGCGAGGGCCTTCTCGAAGGCGGCGAACGCGCGCCTGCACGTCGCCCTCGCCGCCCGCGAGCAGGCCGCGGCAGCGCGCGGCGGCGGCGATGCGCCCCGGACTCCCCAGAAGCCGCGCGTTCTCCTCGTACTGCCCCAGGTAGGCGCGAGCCCGGTCCAGCTCACCTAGCGCGACCAACGTCTCGATAGCGTCCGCCCACATCGTCTGGACAGGGTCTGTCCAGCCGCCGGCGAGCAGCCGCTCTGGCAGGTCGCGCAGGTAGGTGCCGGCCGCATCCAGGCTGCCCAGCTCGAACTCGATGCGGCCGAGCACTCCCAGGATCTGAAGGGAGAAGACATCGTTGCCGGTCGACAGCGCGAGACTCGAGCCCTTCCTGAGCCGTTGCGCGCGCATGGTCGATGCGGCCGAGGTCGCCTCGACGAGCGCCAGGACACGTGCCTCCCCAGATGCGGTGCCATGCGCGAACTGCGCCTGCTCACCGGCTTGCCATGCGACGACGGCGTGGTGCACGGCCTGTGGCCAACGACCGGCGAACCACTCGACAATGCCCAGGTAGAAGCGCGCATGACCCGGCTGATCTCGTCTCCTCGCGCCGCAGCGGCAGCCTCCACCTGCTCCAGAATCGTTCGCGCCCGGTCGAGCTCCCCCAACCGCATCGCGAGGCGCGCGAGGTGAAACTGCGGACTGTTCATGTACTCGAGCTCGAGGTCGAGGCTCTCCACGATCTCGACTCCTCGCTCGAGCAGGCCGGGCGTGATCTGCGCCGTGGAGGTCTCGACGTGCCCGACCCGAGCGATGGCGGTCGCGAGCAGGACCGGGTCCCCGGCTCGCTCGGCGCTGGCGAGAGCTTCGCGGGCATCGGAGAGTGCCGCGTGGACATCGACCGCGAGCTGCCGGTAGAGGCTCCTGAAGCCCAGGATCCTGGTGGAGCGGACGTCGTCGCCCGTCTGCCTCGGCGAGCGCCTCGTTCGAGAGCGCGATCGTCCTCTGAAGGTCGGACATGTACGTCAGCGCGAGCTCGAAGAGGACGTCGGCTCGCGCACCGCCCGGCCGGAACCTCGGCGAGGAGCTGCTCGAGGATCGCAGCTGCCCGCTCGCTTCCGCCCGGCAAGGCGGTGGAAGCCGGCGGCTCGGAAGCGCCGCTCGTGCAGCGCGGCGGGATCGTCCGGCGTGAGATCGGCCGCGAGCTCGCACAGCTCGGCCGCCGCGGCGGTGGCTCCACGGGCGGCCGCTCGCTCGGCGGCGGCGTCGAGCTCGGAGGCGACGGCCGCGTCCGGGCCCTCGGCGGAGAGCGCCAGATGCCGCGCCCGCTCTTCCAGGTCGGAGACGCTCCGGCGAGCGCCGGTGGACGGCGCGGCGCTTCCAGACGGGCGCTTGCTCGTAGCAGATCGAGGCGAGCAGAGGATGCGCGAAGCGGACACGGGAGTCGTCGAGCTCGACCACTCCTTCCCGAAGGGCGGCCTCGAGTCCCCGGAGGACCCGCTCGCGATCGCCGTCTGCCGCAGCGACCAGCTCGACCGTCGGCTGGGCGAGCGCCGCGACCTCGAGCAGCACGTCGACGGTCTCCGCGGGCAGCCGGGCGACGCGGCCGCCGAGCAGCTCGCGCAAGCTTGCGGGAACCTGGAGCGCGCGGCCGGGCGCCGGCCTCGTGCCCGTCCGGACGAGCTCGCGCGCGAGCTCGAGCGCGAAGAACGGATTTCCCGCCGTCGCCTCCTGCATGCGCGAGAGCTCCGGCCGCGTGAGCTCGAGACCGAGCCGCACCTCGAGCAGCCCGTGCAGCGCGCCCAGGGTGAGGGCCCGACCGAGATCCGCTCGAGCCGCCCCTCCGGAAACGATCGTTCGAGCTCGAACGGGTCGTCGAGCTCGGGCGCCTGCCGCAGCGTGGCGAGCAGGCCGATCGGCTCGTCGCGGAGGCGCCGGAGCGCGATCTGGAGCGCCCTGCCGAGGCCGGGTCGAGCCACTGGACGTCGTCGAGCGCGATCAGCACCGGCCCTCGCGCGGCCAGTCTCGAAGCACGTCGAGCACGGCGAGCCCGATCGCGTGCGCGTCGGGAGGCCGGTCGCCCGGCTCGACGAGGAACAGCGCCAATTTCGAGCGCCTGCCGTCGCGGCGGCACGAGCGAGGGCCCGACCTCCTCGAGCACCTCGCCGAGGAGACTGGAAAGCCCTGCGAACGACAGCGATGCCTCCGCCTCGATGCCGCGGAAGGTCAGGACCCGGTCGAACCGCTCCCGGCCTCCTCGACACCGGCCTCCCAGAGGATCGTCTTTCCGATCCCGGCCTCACCGGACAGGACGAGCGCAGCCGGGCCGTGCTCGACCTCGGCCAGGAACGCCCGGATCGAGTCGAGCTCCTCCTCCCTCCCGATGACGACCGCAGCGGCCATCTCGCGCGGATTGTGACGCTCCGCGCGACCTGGTGCGCGTCTGTCAGTCGAGGATCGTGACGACGCCCTTGTCGGCGTCGACGCGCAGGCGGTCGCCGGTCTTGATCCGCTTCGTCCCCGTGCCGGTGCCGATCACGGCCGGCAGGCCGTACTCGCGGGCGACGATGGCTGCGTGGCACATGATCCCACCCGAGTCGAGCACGGCTGCGGCGATGCTCCCGAACACGGGCGTCCAGCTCGGCGAGGTCGACGGCGCGACCAGGATCTCCCCCTCTTCCAGCTCCGCGAGCTGGTCCGCGTGGACGATCACTCTCGCCCGGCCCTCGGCCACGCCCGGTGAGCCGGCAGCACCGGTCAGCGTTCGCCCGCTCTCGTCGTCCGCGGCCGAGAGCCACTCCCGGATGCGCTCGCCGGTGATCCCCCAGAGCATGACCGCGATCGGCTCGGTCATGTCGTCCGGAGCCGGGCCGAGGGCAGGCGGCGGGACCCACTCGCGCATCGCCTCGTGGATCGACCGGCGCCGCTCGACGATCGGCGGCCAGTAGCCGGGGCCGCGAGCCATCCCCGCGCCGGAGCTCCAGTGCGTGCGGAGCTCTTCGAGCGCCTCGCGCACCTCGTCGTGCCGCAGGTAGAAGACGTCCTCCCGATCGGCCAGGAAGTCGTGCTTCTGCCAGCAACGCCCCGAACTCGCGCACCTTGTTCCAGAAGCGCGTGAGGTAGCGGTGCTCGACGTAGAAGTTGTGGTCCTCGATGAACGGGTAGACGGTCCGAGCCAGCGCCAGGCTCTCGGCGAACGGCTGGCGCAGGTCGTCGGGGAGCAGCGAGCGGTATTCCTCGGTGATCCGCTCGCGCTCCGCGAGCACGGCGTCGTACGGGCGCGAGATGTCCTCGCCGGCCTCGAGGCGCCGGACATACGAGCCGATGGCGCCGATCGGCAGCCGGGTGTCGTCGACCCAGGAGCGCTGATCGTGGTAGAGGCCGTTCCCGTTCGAGAAGCAGAACCACGGGTCCTTCGTCGCGTCGAAGTCGGCCAGCCAGCGGGCCCCGGCCTCGCTCCCGGTCAGAGCGGCACGGAGCGTCTGCTCGTCGGCTGCGCCCTCGACGGCTCCGGCCACGCGGAGCTCGATCGCCAGGCGGGCGAGTCGCTTGAGCTCCTCGTCCGGCCGCAGGACGAGCAGGTCGATCGCCGACACCATCTTCGCGATCGTCTGGTCCGAGATGTCCGGAAACGCCTGCCGGCAGATCTCGTAGAAGACGAGGTAGGCCCCGTAGCCGAGGGCGAGGAACTCGAAGTGGTACTGCCACACGCGGTCGTGTCCTTCGAGCAGGCGGTCCCAGGCGACGAGCAGGAGGTGGGTCGAGCCGATCGCGCGTCCCTCGGTGACGACGGCCTCGTCCTCGAACGCCGGCAGCTCCGGCACGACCAGGGCCTCGAGCTCGCGGATCGTCGCCTCGACCTTCTCCACCCAGCGCTCGTACAGCTCGTCCCAGTGCCGGTAGTAGTGGCCTCCCCGCCTCGCGAACAGCTCCGCGCGGTGGGCCAGCGTCTCCGCGTCGTCGACCGAGTTCGCGCTGACGTAGACGTACCCGTTGAGGATCCGGTACTCGGCCCCGAGAGAGGAAGGTGCGACGAAGAGGCGGGCCTGCGCCTGGTTCAGGGCGGGAACCGCGTAGTCGAACCACATGCAATCGAACGGGCAGAAGGGCTCCGGGCCGTGCAGCGCGTCCCGGAACCAGAAGCGTCCCTCGTCGAAGGCGCGGCGCTCCTCGCCGAACAGGCTGTGGTACGCGTACATCTCCTCCCAGCCCTCGCAGGCCGGTGGGATCGGCACCTCGAACGGGCTCGGGAACCCTCTGCGCTCCGGTTTTGTCGTCATCGCCGCTAGGCTTCGGCGGCCTCCGCCACCGCGATGGCCAGCCGCCCTGCGAGCCCGGCCCGCCGGACGCCGAGCTTGCGGTAGACGTGGGAGAGGTGCGCCTCGACTGTGCTGACGCCCATGAACAGCGTGGCTGCGATCTCCTTGTTCGACCGGCCCTCGGCAGCCAGGGTCGCCACTTGCAGCTCGGTCTCGGTCAGGTCGTCGTCCGTCGACGGCTGGCGGCCGCTGATGCGTTTGAGCTCAGCCGGGCCTTCTCCGCCCAGAGCCGCGCCTCCAGCTCCTCGAAGATCGCGAGTGCCTGCTCGAGCGCCTCGCGGGCGGCTCTTCTTCTGCTGCGCCTGTCGTCGAACCACGCCGAGACAGAGCAGGGTGCGACCGCGCTCGAGCGGGTAGGGCAGGCCGTCGAGCGCTGTGAGCGCGTGCTGGAAGGCGGTTTCGGCGCCTTCGGTGTCTCCCTGGGCAGCCGTGAACAGGCCGCGACACCGCGCGGCTCCGGCGATTCCCCAAGGGCTGGCGGCACGCCGCGCTTTGCCCTCGTAGGCCTCGAGGTACGAGCGGGCCCGCTCGAGCTCGTTCCCGGCGATCAGCGCCTCGACGGCATCTGCCCAGACAGGCGCCGCCGGATCGCCGTAGCCCGTCGAGAGCAGCTGTCCGGGAAGCTCTCGAAGGTGGCGAAGAGCCGCGTCGACGTCTCCGAGCAGCAGTTCGAGGCGTCCGAGCACCCCGAGGGTCAGCGCCATGAATTCCCTGTCCGACAACGCTCTGGATGTCCCGAGCGCCTCTGCGGCGGAAGCGCGAGCCTGCTCGACGCGACCGAGATCCGTCTCCGCCAACGCTTTGAGGCGTCCCGCGTACGCGGGTCCATGACCGGCCATGACCAGCACGTGAAGCTCCTGCGACAGGACGCTCTGGTCGAGTGCCTGTCGAAAGTTGCCGGCGAACCACTCGGCCCTGGCCAGACTCCCGAAGAGCTGGGCGCGGAGGCGCTCGTCGCCTCGTGCCGCCGCCTTCGCCTCGATCTCCTCGAGGATCGAGCGAGCTCGATCGAGGTCGCCGAGGCCGACCAGGCGGCGGCTGAGCGCAATGCTCGGGCTCTCGCCGTACTCGAGGGCGAGGCCGAGCCGCTCCTCGATCTTCACGCCTCGCTCGACGAGGCCGGGCGTGAACTCGCCCGCGCGCCCCTCGGCGGTCGCCAGAAACCCGATTGCCGCTGCGACGAGTGCAGGATCGCCGACTCGCTCGGCCTTCTCGAGCGCCGCGCGAGCATCCGACACTGCCGAGTCGACTTCGGCCTGAAACACGCGGAGCCATGCGCGGTGGCCCAGGATCCGCGCCAGACGCGCGTCGTCGGCGCCCGCCTCGACGAGCGCCTCGTTCAGGAGCTCGATCAGCGTCTCCGGGCCGCCTCTCAGCGTCAGCGCCAACTCGAAGAGGACGTCGGCACGCTCGACGCCGTGGGGGATCTCGGCCAGGAGCTGCTCGAGGAGTCTGGCTGTCACGGCGGTGTCGCCTCCGAGGCGGTGACACTTTGCCGCCCGAAACCGCCGCTGCCGCTCGAGCGCAGGATCGTCCGGCGTCAGCTCGGCGGCAAGCTCGTAGAGCTCTGCTGCCGCTACGGGCGCCCCACGGGATGCCGCCTGCTCGGCGGCGGCCTCCAGATACGAGGCGACGACACCGTCCGGGCCCTCGGCCGCGAGCGCAAGATGGCGCGCTCGCTCCTCGGCGTCGGTGACGGCTTCGGCGAGCGTCCGGTGAACGGCGCGGCGCTTCCAGAGCGGCGCCTGTTCGTAACAGATCGAGCCGAGCAACGGGTTTGCGAAGCGCAGGCGCGAGTCGTCGAAGAAGAGGACGTTCTCCCGCACCGCCGTATCGAGCGCTTCGAGGACCACCTGACGGTTCCCGTGCGCCTGAGCGACGAGCTCGACCGTCGGCCGGGCAAGCGCCGCGACCTCGAGGAGGACGTCGCCGGTCTCGGTCGGCAGCCGGGACAGGCGACCGCCGAGCATCTCGTGCAGGCTCTCGGGCACTCGTAGCGCCCGGCTCGCGGCGGGGCTCGTCTCCGTCCGGGTGAGCTCACGGCCGAGTTCGAGCGCGAAGAACGGGTTGCCACCCGATGTCTCCAGTACGCGGGCGAGGTCGGGCCGGGCCAGCTCGACACCGAGCCGCTCCTTGAGGAGACGGTGGAGCGCACCGAGGCTCAGCGGAGCGAGCCAGACCCGCGTCAGCTGCTCTTCCGGAAAGGCGCGCGCGAGCTCGAACGGCGCTGCGACGCCCGGCATCTTCCGCAGCGTCGCGAAGACGGAGACAGGCTCGTCGCGGAGGCGTCGGAGAGCGATCTGGAGCACTGCGGCCGACGACGAGTCGAGCCACTGGACGTCGTCGAGCGCAACGAGCACGGGGTCCTGCTGCGCCAGCACGCGGATCGCGTCGAGGAAAGCCAGGCCGATGAGGCGCGGGTCGGGAGGCGCGTCGCCCGGCTCCACGAGGAGGAGCGCGACCTCGAGGGCGCGCAACCGGAGCGGTGCGAGTGACGGCGCCACCTCGTCGAGCACGTCTGCAAGAAGATCGGAGAGGCCCGCGAATGCCAGCGACGCCTCCGCCTCGACGCCGCGGCAGGAGAGGACGCGCTCGTAACGGCGCCCGGCGGCCTCGAGGCCGGCTTCCCACAAGGTCGTCTTGCCGATGCCCGCCTCACCGGAGATGACGAGCGCCGCAGGACCGTCCCGCGCCGGATCGAGGAACGCCTCGATCGCGGCGAGTTCCTCGTCTCGGCCGATCACCTGCCCAGCCATCCTCGTGCCATTGTGAACGACTGCGCGACCAATTACGACCCTCGCCCACGACGGGCACTAGGATCGGCGCGATGAGCGTGCGGGAAGGAGAGGTTCTCTGGACGCCGACGGCGGATGCGCTCGAGGCGTCGACCGCCGCCTGCTACCTCGACTGGCTCCGGCGCGAGCGGCAGCTCGACTTCCCGGGCTACGAAGCTCTCCGGCAGTGGTCAGTGAGCGACCTGGAGGGCTTCTGGTCGTCGATCTGGGACTTCTTCGAGGTCCGGGCCGACACGCCGTACGAGCGCGTGCTCGGCTCGCGCGACATGCCGGGCGCGGCGTGGTTCCCCGGCGCGCGCCTCAACTACGCCGCGCACATGGTCGGGCGCGACGGGGACCTGGACTCCGTCGCGATCCTCGCCCGCTCGCAGTCGCGCGAGCCGTTCGACCTGACCTTCGGCGAGCTCCGCGACCAGGTCGCCCGGGCGCGGGCAGGGCTCCAGCGCCTCGGCGTCAGGCCCGGCGACCGCGTCGTCGCGTACCTCCCGAACATCCCGGAGACGATCGTCGCCTTCCTCGCCGCCGCCAGCCTGGGCGCGGTCTGGGCCACCTGTGCGCCCGAGTTCGGCGTGCGCAGCGTCCTCGACCGCCTGGGGCAGCTCGAGCCGAAGGTGCTACTGGCCGTGGCCGGCTACCGCTTCGGCGACAAGCTCGTCGACCGCCGCGAGCAGGCGGCGGCGATCCGCGAGGGGCTGTCTTCCCTCGAGACCGTCGTCCACGTGCCCTACGTCGGCGGGGCGGACGACGTGCTCCCGGACTCCGTCGGCTGGGAGGAGCTGCTCTCCGAGCCGGGGCCGCTCGAGTTCGAGCCCCTGCCGTTCGCGCACCCCCTGTACGTCCTCTTCTCGTCGGGCACGACCGGCCTGCCGAAAGCGATCGTCCACGGGCACGGCGGCATTCTGATCGAGCACCTGAAGAATCACGGCCTCAGCTGGGACCTGCGTCCCGGCCATCGACTCCTGTGGTTCACGACCACGGCCTGGATGATGTGGAACGCGCTCGTCTCGTCGTTGCTCGTGCGTGCGTCGATCGTGGTCATCGACGGCAACCCCGGCTATCCCGACCTCTCGCTCCAGTGGCGGCTCGTCGAGGAAACCCGGCCGACGATGTTCGGCCTCAGCCCCGCGTTCACGCAGGCCTGCCGCAAGGCCGAACTCGAGCCCGGACGCAGCTTCGACCTCACCTCGCTCCGGGTCGTCTGCGCGGCGGGATCGCCGCTGGCCGCGGATGCCTACGAGTGGATCTACGGCCAGGTCGGCGGCGACGTGCTGCTGAACGTCGGCAGCGGGGGCACCGACATCTGCACGGGCATCGTGCAGGGGAACCCCTTGCTCCCCGTGTACGCGGGCGAGATGGCCGGGCGCTGCCTGGCCGTCGACTCGGCCGCCTTCGACCTCGACGGCCGGCCGGTCGTCGGAGAGCTGGGCGAGCTCGTGATCTTGCAGCCGATGCCGTCGATGCCGGTCGGCTTCTGGAACGACCCCGACGGCTCGCGCTACCGGAACGCGTACTTCGACCACTACCCGGGCGTGTGGCGCCACGGCGACTGGATCGTCTTCACCGAGCGCGGCAGCTCGGTGATCACAGGGCGCTCGGACGCGACGCTCAACCGCGGCGGCGTGCGGATGGGGACGAGCGAGCTGTATTCCGTGGTCGAGGAGACGGAGGAGGTGCTGGACAGCCTCGTCGTCCACCTGGAGGCATCTGACGAGCTGCTGCTCTTCGTCGTGCTGCGCCCGGGCGTCGAGCTCGACGACGAGCTGAGCGCACGCATCACGGGCGCATTGCGCACGTCGCTCTCGCCGCGCCACGCGCCGGACGCGATCGTCGCGGTGCCGGCGATCCCCCGCACGATGACCGGGAAGAAGCTGGAGCTGCCGGTGAAGCGGATCCTCACCGGTGCGGCGGTCGGCGACGTCGTCAGCCGCGACGCCCTCGTCGACCCGGACGCGATCGAGCCGTTCGCGGACTACGCGCGCACGCGCTGAGCCGGCTCGAGCGGCGCCCGCCCGAGGATCAGGTCGGAGGCCTTCTCGGCGATCATCACCGTCGCCGCGTGCGTGTTCGCCCGCGTGATCGTGGGCATCACCGACGCGTCGACGACCCGCAGGCCCTCGGTCCCGTAGACCCGCAGGTCCGGGTCGACCACCGCGCCGATGGCGCAGGTCGAGGTCGGGTGGTAGACGGTCTGCGCGTTGCGCTCCACCCAGGCGAGGATGTCCTGCTCGGAGTCGGAGTCCGGCACGCTGACCGGCGCCCGCGCGACCGCCTTCAGCGCAGGCTGTGAGGCGATCTCGAGCGCGATCCGCACCCCCTCGATCACGCTCCGCCGGTCCTCTTCCGTCGTCAGGAAGTTGCAGAGCACGAGCGGCTTCGAGTCCGCCATTGGCGTGCGCAGCTTCACCCAGCCGCGGCTCGTCGGCTTGATCACGACCGGGCCGAAGGCGTAGCCGCCCTCGGTCGGGGCGTTCAGCCCCTCGTCGACGAAGATCGAAGGCGCGAAGTGGAACTCGACGTCAGGGGCGGGCAGGTCGTCGCGCGTGCGGAAGAAGCCGCCCGCCTCGGGGATGTTCGAGCTCAGCGGCCCGCGGCCCTCTTCCTGGAGGAGCGCGAGGTTGTCGGGCGTGAACGCGCCGAACAGCGTCGGCTCGTCGGTCGCGTAGTTGACGTTGGCCATGCAGTGGTCCTGCAGATTGCGGCCGACCGGAAGGCTCTCCAGCACGGGCAAGCCGAAGAGCGCGAGGTCCTCTTCGGGCCCGATCCCGGACAGCATCAGCAGCACGGGCGACTGGTACGCGCCGGCGGCCAGGATCACCTCGCGCTCGGCCCTGATCGTCTCCGCCTTGCCGTCCTGCACGACCTCGACGCCCACGGCGCGATTGCCCTCGAACACGACCCGCTGCACGAACACGAAGGTGCGAACGGTCAGGTTGGGGCGGTCGGCAGCCGGATGGAGAAACGCGTCCGCCGTGCTGCATCGCCAGCCGCCACGCTGCGTGACCTGGAAACGCGAGACGCCATCGGGCCGGTCGACGTTGAGGTCGGGAATCCGCTCGTGCCCGGCCTGGGCTGCGGCTTCGAGCATCGTGTCCACGATCGGGAGCATCGACCGGCTCTCCGACACCGACAGTGGGCCGCCGACGCCGTGGAACTCGTCCTCGCCGCGCTCGTTGTCCTCCGAGCGCTTGAAGTACGGCAGCACCTCGTCGTACGACCACCCGGCGGCGCCGTTCGCTGCCCAGTCGTCGAAGTCGACGCGGTGGCCGCGGAGGTAGATCATCGCGTTGATCGAGCCGCAGCCGCCGATCATCCGGCCGCGCGGCAGGTAGAGGCGCCGCCCGCCCAGCCCGGGTTCCCGCTCGCCGAGCAGGTCCCAGTCCAGGCTCGACTTGAACATGGCCGGGAACGCGTACGGGATGCGGATCTCCGGCGCCGTATCCGGCCCGCCCGCCTCCAGCACGAGCACGCTGACGTCGGGGTCCTCGCTCAGCCGCCCCGCGAGCACGCACCCCGCGGAGCCGCCTCCGACGATCACGTAGTCGGCCACGAGAAGGGAGCTTAAGCGAGAGGAGGCCAGATGTCCGTCAGAGCGAGACGAACTCGTCGACCGTCAGACCGGCCGCGCGTATGAGCGCGCGCAGGAGACCCCGGTCGAACTCACGATGCTGGGGAATGGACAGCGTCGTGATCGTCGAGGCGCGGGTCATCATCACGTGGCTTCCCTTGCGTCGCGCGACGCTCCAACCCGCACGCTCGAAGCGTCGAACCGCCTCGGCCCCGGAGACCACCGGAATCGTCGGCACAGGCTCGAGTCAGACTGCGACGTCGACGATCTCGACGCCGGGCCGTTGCTCGTTGGCGCCGCGTTCCTCCTGCACTTCGAGCCAGCCCTCGATCGCCTCATGGATGTTGGCGATCGCCTCCTCGCGGGTCCGCCCCTGGCTCGCACAGCCCGGGAGCGCGGGACATTCAGCGACGAAATTTCCGTTCTCGCCCGGATACACGAGGACCTTCACGGTCACGACGCCATCGTAGCCCGCTCTCCGGCGATCCGAAACGGCGTTCCTGGCCGTGGCCTTCCGCGCAACGCGGCCGACTGCGCGTTAGGTTTCTCCAGTGGCCGTGAACAGCGACAACGCGCTCGTCGCGCTCTACTGGACGACCTCCGGGCCGGTCGAGGTGCACGGCGGGCGCGAGTGGAGCCTCTTCGACCTCGCCGAGCGGTGCGAGAACGCGCGGCGCGCGGGGTTCAGGGGCATCGGCCTCTGGCACGCCGACCTCGAGCACATCCTCGAAACGCGCTCGCTCGACGACGTCAGGCAACTCCTGGACGACAACGGCCTCGAGCACCTCGAGCTCGAGTGCCTGCTCGACTGGTTCCTCGAGCCCGACGACGAGCGCCGCCGAGCCGCCGACAGGACCCGCGAGCTTCTCTTCGAGGCGGCCGCCGCGCTCGAGCCGCACCACATCAAGGTCGCGAACATCTTCAGCCGCCCGTGCGAGCTGCCGCTTCTCACTGAGCACTACGCGGAGCTGTGCGCCGAGGCGGCCGAACGGCACGGCGCCAGGATGGTCTACGAGTTCATGCCGCCCGACGTCAACGTCCAGGACCTCGACACGGCGCTGTCGGTCGTGCAGGGGGCCGGCACGCCGAACGCGGCCGTCGCCATCGACACCTGGCACATGGCCAAGCTGGGCATCCAGCCGGACGACCTCCGCCGCATCCCACTCGGCATGCTCGGCTGGTTCGAGCTCAGCGACGGTCAGTACGAGGACATGCCCGACCCGGTCGACGAGACCGTCAACCACCGGGCGCTCCCCGGCGAGGGCGAGTTCCCGATCCGCGAGTACGTCGCAGCCGCCCGCAACGCGGGCTACGAGGGGCCGTGGGGCGTCGAGGTGCTCTCGGAGAAGCTCCGCGCGCTCCCGATCGAGCAGATCTTCGACCGCGCCTACGAGACGAGCGCAGCGCAGCTCGCCTGACGCTCACGTTCGCGCGGCGCGCCAGCCTCCGGGCGCGTAGGACGTCCGGACGGCCTCGACGTAGGGGACGGGGCTGACCACGGCCCGGATCTCCGTCTGCACGTGGGGCTCGACCGTCGGCTTGGCGGTACCGCCGTTCTCCTCGCCCCAGACGAAGGTCACCTCGGTGCCCGGCTCGGCGTAGTCCGGGTCCACCACGGCGAGCGTCAGCATCTTGCCCTCGTTGGCGCTGTAGCCGACCCAGGTCGAGACCCCGACCGTCTCGCCGTCGACCGTGACCCGGTCGTAGGGGTGCATCGAGTAGACCGCGGAGGGCCAGTCGACGAACTTCGCGCGGTCCCCCTTCCCGAGCATCGTCCCGATCGTGGCAAGGACGTCGTCGTCGTCGAGGGCCAGCGTGACCTTGCGGCGATGCTCGTCGTCCGCGATCCGCTCGAGCGCCTCCCGGCCGACGAAGTCGTGGTCGAACTTGACGTACTGCCCGTACCCCAGGTCCCAGGGCGTGAAGTAGTAGTCGACGATGCTGTCGGAGACGAAGCTGCCGCCGATCGACGCGGAGCCTTCGTAGCCCGTCGCCGGTAGCCACTCGCGATAGGCCTTGAGGCCGTCGCCCGTGTACACCGCCGGGAGCGGCGAGGGGATCCAGCCGGACTCGAGCGTGTTGGAGGAGTACGCCCTCCCCCCCACCTGCCGCAGACCGAACTCCTCGCCGGCCCTGACGATCGCCTCGCGAACGGCCTCGCCGTCGTCCCAGGGCCCGAACAGCTCCCAGCCGGGCTGGCCGGCCATGCCGTGGCGCAGTGCGCGAACCGTCTTGCCGGCGATCGTGATCGTGGTCATGTGGAAGAACCGGAGCTCCGGGGCGGGCCCGCCGAGCAGCTTCTCGATCACGGCCATCGCGTTCGGGCCCTGCACCTGGAAGCGGTAGGACTTGCGGCGCCCGTCGGTACGGAGCGCGCTGCGCTGGTCGAGCTCGACGCGCACGTCGTAGCCGCCCGTCTCGGCGTGGTAGGTGACCCAGTTCAGCGCGGGGGCGCGGCCGACGAGGTTGTACAGGTTCTCGGCCAGGAAGAAGAGGATCACGTCGCCGATCACGTAGCCGTCGGGCGTGCAGGGGACGAAGTGCTTCGCCCTGTCCACGGTGAACCCGTCGAAGCTGTTCACGGCCAGGCTGGAGAGCAGCGCCGTCGCGTCGGGCCCCTCGACCGCGAGATCGGCCATGTGGTACGACTGGTTGAAGAGGACGCAGGTCTGCTGCCAGGCCGTCTGCTCGTCGCGCCAGTTCGTGAACTCGGCCGGGACGCCCGGGTAGACGTTCGGCCCCGCCTGCGAGTTCCGGAGCAGCTCGACGGGGCTGTCGGCGGACGCCAGCAGGTCTTCCAGGCTCCGATTGCTCACGATCGTCCTCCTCTCAGGTCGTTTCCAGTGCGGCCGCGCCGCCGACGTGCTCGCCCAGATAGCTCGCGATCAGGAGCTGCCGGTTCGCCCGCAGGTGCTCGGCGTCGTTCGAGAGCACGATCTCCCCGTGGGAGAGCACGTAGCCGCGGTCGGCGACCTCGAGCGCCAGGTGGACGTGCTGCTCGACGAGCAGCACGCCGCAGTCGCGCTCCTGGGCGAACTGCCGCACGACGGGCAGCAGCTGCTCGACGATCAGCGGCGCGAGCCCGAGGCTGAGCTCGTCGAGGAGCAGCAGCTTCGGGCGGCGCGCGAGGGCGCGGGCGACGGCCAGCATCTGCTGCTCGCCGCCCGACAGGAGCCCGACGCGGCGTCCCTGCAGCTCCCGGAGCTTGGGGAAGGACTCGTAGGCGAGCTCGACGTCGAGCTGCTCGCCGCGGTGGCCGACACGGAAGTGCTCCGCGACGGTCATCCCGAAGAACAGGCCGCGGCCCTCCGGCACGTGCGCGATCCCGAGGCGCGCGCGGGCGCTCGGCGACATGCGCGCGAGGTCCGCGCCCTCGAAGAGGACGCGGCCCGCCATCGGCTTGATCAGCCCGGAGACGGCGCGCAGCGTCGTCGTCTTGCCGGCGCCGTTCGCTCCCAGCAGCGCGACGACCTCCCGCGCGGCCACGGTGAGGTCGACGTCGCGGATGGCCGCCGCCTGGTCGTAGCCGGCGGTCAGGTTCTCGAGCGTGAGGAGGGCGTCAGCCACCCTCGCCTCCGCCCATGCCCGCAGAGGCCAGCTCGGACGCCGCGCCGCCGAGATACGCGGCGATCACCTGCTGGTCGCCGCGGACGACGTCCGGCGCGCCGCGGGCGATCACCTTCCCGAACTCGAGCACGACGACCTCGTCGCAGATCCCGAGCACGAGGCCCATGTCGTGGTCGACGAGCAGCATCGCCTGCCCGCCGTCCGCGAGCCGGCGCAGCCGCCGGCCGAGCTCCTCGCTCTCGTGCGTGTCCAGCCCGGCGCCCGGCTCGTCGAGGCACACGAGGCGCGGGCTGGCGACCAGGGCGCGCGCGATCCCGACCAGCTTGCGCTCGCCCTGAGAAAGCTCGCTCGGCTGCTCGTCCGCGATCTCCCGGAGACCGAGCAGCTCGAGGACGGTGCCGATCTCCTCCGCGTGCTCCTTCGGCGTCGAGACCGTCTCCAGCACCGTGCGCCAGACCGAGGGCCGGTGCGAGGCGACGAGCAGGTTCTCGCTGACGCTGAGGTCGTCGAACAGCTCGATCGACTGCCACGTCCGGGCGAGCCCGGCGAGCGCCCGCGCATGGGGCGGCATGCGCGTGAGGTCGTGCCCGTCGAGGGCCACGCGCCCCCGCGAGCGGACGAAGCCGGTGATCGCGTCGATGAAGGTGGTCTTGCCGGCGCCGTTCGGGCCGATCAGGCCGACGAGCAGGCCTTCCCCGACCGCGAGATCGACGTCGACGACGGCGCGCACACCGCCGAAGTCGACCGAGATCCCCGTCGCCTCGAGAACCGGAGTCACGGGGATACGTCCATTCCGCTCAGGCGCATCGGGAGAACCAGCATATTCGCTGCCAGAGCGTCAGAATCGGGGAGATGACGCAGGGTGCCCCGACCCCGTTCCGGTTCTACGACAACCGGCAGAAGTACCTCGCCTTCATCAACACGTGCAACGAGAAGCAGGTGATCGCGGCCAAGGCGGCGGCCGAGATCGCGCACGTGCGCCCGCGGCCGCCCGCGCTCAAGATCTTCGACGCCGGCGTCGGCGACGCCACCGTCCTGTCCAGGCTGCTTCGGACGGTCCACCGGCACTTCCCCACCGTGCCGGTGCTCGCCGTCGGCAAGGAGATCAGCCTCGAGGACGTGCGGCTGACGCTCGACAAGCTGCCCGACCGCTTCCACGAGCATCCGCACACCGTCTTCGCGATCACCAACATCCGCTACGCCGACGCGCCGCAGCTGCGGCCGGGCGACCCCGACGAGGCCGCGCGGCTCGGCTGGCACGTCCACGCGCTCGAGGGCACCTCGGCGGCCGAGTACGACGAGCAGATCGAGGCGCTCGGCCCGATCCTCTCCGAGGGCTGGCGGACGCGGCCGAGCCCCGATACCGGCAGCCCGGTCGTCGTGCAGCCCTCGGTGCTCGTGCTCTACCGGGCCGACCACGAGTTCCTGCTCGACTCGGTCATCCCCCGTCCGGGAGCGAGCCGGCGCGAGTACGACTTCAGCCTCGCCTCGCAGCCGTGGCGGGCGAGCATGCCGGCGGCGTTCAAGGCCGAGAAGATCCTCGCGCCGCTGGCCCGCAGCCTGGCGCCGCGCGGCCGGCTGCTGACGATCCAGTCCTGGGGACGCGACCCGGGCCTCGAGGTCGTCCAGCGGCTGTGGCCAGACGAGAACCCGTTCCAGATCGACCGCCACGCGCTCCTGGACGCGCTGCGCGAGGCGCTCGGGAACGAAGCGGAGGACTTCGACCTCACCCCGCCGCCCGACCACGAGGCGGTCTTCCGCTACCGGATGCACACGCTGCCCTCGGAGATCAGCGACCGGATCGGGACGTCGACGCTGCTCGCGGCCTGGAACGCCGTCATCTACGTCAACCAGGTCGAGGACGACAGGCTCGAGCAGGTGATGAGGGACGGCTCCTATCTCGAGATCACCCAGGAGGTGCTCAACGAGCACGGCGGGCTCTGGTTCAACGACGAGGCGTTCGTCGTTACGCGCAGGGAGCGGTGAGGCCGGAGACGTCCGTGCCGCGCCGGTAGTCGCTCGGCGAGCATCCGTAGGCCGCGCGGAACAGGCGGCTGAAGTGCTGGGGGCCGGTCAGGCCCCAGCGGCTTGCGATCTCCAGGATCGTCTGGCTCTCGAGCGCCGGATCGACGAGGTCGCGCCGGCAGCGGTCGAGCCGGGTAGAGCGGATCCAGTGGCAGACGCTCATCCCCTCCGACTCGAACAGCTTGTGCAGGTAGCGCGTCGAGATGAAGCTCGCCCGGGCGATCTCCTCGGGGCCGAGGTCCGGGTTGCCGAGGTTGTCCTCGATGTAGGACTTGATGTTGAGCAGGATCTCGGCGCGGGAGCGGAGCCTCGTCGGCTCGTGGGCGCCGGTCGGGCCCGCGTGCAGGCCCCGGACGAGGTCGAGGACGCAGTCCACCGCCGAGGGCGCGTCCGCCCCCGTGATCGTCCCGTCCTCGAGCCCGCTGACGAGGCCGCGCAGGAACGCAACCGCCGCTCTCGTCATCCCGTTGCCGCCCGGGATCCTGACGGCCGTGCGCCTGCGAATCTGCTCCGCCTCGCGGCCGAGCAGGTGCCGCGGCACCCTCGTCACGAGCACCTCGAACGGCGCGTCCGCCCGGATGATCGCCGGATGAGACGTCTCGTAGCTGACCACGTCCCCCGGACGGGCGACTGCGTACCGTCCCTCCTGCGCGGTGTCGAGCTGCCCGCGCTGGATCACGGAGACGTGCAGGCACTCGGGGTCCGAGACCGCGATCGCCTTCGACGTGCGGATCATCGTGTTCGGCGCCGCGGCGATCCTGAAGAAGCTGAGCGGCCCGAGGTCGTTCGCCCACATGCGCGCGAAGAAGCGCTCCCTCGACGCGCTCTGGATCTGGAGCGGGTGATACGCATCCCACGACTCCTCCCACCAGAAGTCCACCCGCTCCCGGGCCGGGACGACCGCCGTGTCGATCACGAGCGTCATACCGCGCGCCGTCCATCTTCGCGCGTGCGTTCCCGGTCGGCAAGGGGGTTACGCCGTCGCCCCGACGCCGAAGAGCTGCTTCGTGGCCAGGCGTGCTCCCTCGGCGAGCGCCTCGAGCTTGGCCCACTGGATCGAGGGGTGCACGCGCTGGAAGAAGACGCCCTGCGCGAATCCGCAGTCGGTGCCGCCCATGACGTTCTCGCGCCCGACGATGTTGGCGAGGCGGACGAGGCGATCGGCGACGAGCTGGGGGTGCTCGACGACCCGCGTGTGGTGCGTGACGACGCCCGGGACGAGCACCTTCCCCTCCGGCAGCTCCACGTCCTCCCAGACCCGCCACTCGTGCTCGTGGCGGACGTTCGCGTGCTCGAACAGGTAGTAGCGGGCGTTCACGCGCAACACGAGGTCGATCACGTCGCGCAGCGGAGCGTCGTAGACGTGCGGCCCGTGCCAGCTCCCGTTGCAGACGTGGTAGCGGACACGCTCCTCGGGGATCCCCTCGAGCGCGTGGTTGAGCGCCTCCACGCGGAGCTCCGCCCACTTGCGGTAGTCGTCGACGGAGCCGCCGCCGGCCAGGATGGAGTCGTACTCGTGGACGAGCACGGCGTCGTCGACCTGGAGCAGGAAGCCGGCGTCGACGATGTGCCTGTACTCCTCGTGCAGCACGTCGGCGACGGCGTAGACGAACTCCTCCTCGCTCCCGTAGTGCTCGTTCCGGAGCCAGTAGGCGCTGGCCGGGGCGACGACCGGCATGAAGGCGCCCTCGACGTCGGCGCCCTCGAGCGCCGCCTCGAGGTTGGCGATGTCCCGCTTCACGGCCGTGTCGTCGTAGCTCAGCGGCCCCGTGCAGTACCACACGGCCGCCTTGGGTACTGCATCCTCGCCTTCGCCTGCGTCCGCGTCACGGCCGTAGAGGCCCGTCTGGAAGATGAACTGGCGCGCGACCTCGGCGTCGTGCTCGGCGTAGAACTCCGGGAAGGCGTTCCGGTCGCGGCTGGCCGGCAGGACGCTGCCGTCGGCCACCGACACGAGCCGTACCTCGAGCCCCTTCATGCGCTCGTAGAGGTAGACGATCCAGCTGGTCTTGCCCATCTCGCCGTCGTCGACGACGTCGATGCCGGCCTCGGCCTGGCGCCGGACGATGTCCCCGACCGCATCGGCGAGCGCGCGCTCGTACGCCGCCTCGTCGTAGTCTTCGCCGCGCTCCATCGCGACGAGGAAGTCGAGCACCTCCTGCGGGCGGATCAGGCTGCCCGTGTGCGTGGTCAGGATCCTGTCCATCAGAGCTCCTTTCCGGTCAGAGCGAGAATCCGCCTGCGCGGGGCGACGGCGGCACGCTGTTTCTGCTTCTGACGTCGCTTCCGGTAGAACGCGCCCGACACCCCGTCAGGGTTCTGGATCAGCGTGACCACCAGCGCCAGCCCGGCGAAGAGGAGCGCCCAGTTCCCGCCGATCCCGAACCACGTCTCGAGCGCATAGGGAAAGAGCGCCTCGACCGAGATCAACCCGGCGAAGATCGCTCCCGAGACCATCGTGACGCCGCCGACGTAGGCGAGCGCGATCAGGCTGAGCGCGGTCAGAGCCGAGAAGCGGTTGACCGTCACCGAGCTGAAGTTGTAGCCGTACATCGCTCCCGCAAGCCCGGCGATGAACGAGCTGATCCCGAACGCGGCGAGCTTCACGTTCCGGACGTTGACCCCGGCGGCCGCGGCGGCGCGCTCGTTCGACCGGACCGCCAGCATCCGCTGCCCGAGCGGCGACCGGCGCAGGTTCGCCACGTACAGACCGACCAGGACCACCAGTCCGAGGACGAAGAACCCGAACACCGGGCTCGGTACCTTCCCGTCGACGCCGCGGAACGGCCCGTACGGGCCGAGGTCGATGCCGAGCCTCGGCTCGGGCACCGGCGAGCTGGAGGTTCCGCCGCCCCAGGTCGAGTTGAGGAAGACGAACTGCTCGATCGCGACGGCGGCGGCGAGCGTGATCACCGCGAGGCTCACCCCGCGCACCCGCAGCGCCGAGAATCCGATCACGACGCCGACCACCGTTGCGCCGATCGCGCCGATCAGCATCACTTCCGGGAAGCCGACGCCGTGGTCGGTCGCCAGGTGGGAGAGGATGAAGCCGGAGATTCCGGCGAGGGCGAGCTGGACGACCGAGATCTGGCCGACGAACCCCGTGATCACGACGACAGAGAGGCACATGATCGTCGCCAGGAGCGACGTGATCAGCGCCTGCCGAAAGTCGTACGGGAAGACGATCAGCGCCACGACCGCAGCCGCCGTCCCCAGCATGGCCGGCTGCCACAGCCGCTTTGCGCGCGGAGCGAGCGGAAGTCGCTGCTCAACGAGCTCGCCCCGGCTGGGCAGGCTCGTGCCGCGGACGAACATCGCGACCACCATCAGCAAGAAGACGAGCAGCTGATACACGCCCGGCATCGCCACGCCGTTGTCGGTCGGGAACCAGCTCTGGATCTGGAAGTAGTAGAGGATGCTCTGGAGCATCCCGATCGAGAGGCCGACCAGGCAGGCGATCCAGAACGACGTGAACCGGGCGAAGAGGGCCGCGGTCAGCGCCGGGACGACCTGGAGCGGCAGCGCCTGCGGATCGAGCTGCACGATCGACGCGGCGAGCACCCCGAGGCCGCCCGCGAAGAACGTCGCGAGCAGCGTGCTCGACAGGGCGAGACGGTTGGGCGAGAGCCCGATCAGCATCGCCCCGACCTCGTTCTCCGAGGCAGCCCGGGTCGCGAGCCCGTAGCGGGTGAAGCGGTAAGCGAGCGAGAGCACGAGCGTCGAGACGAGGACGATCCCCGGCAGGATGAACCGGTCGATCGGCACGTTCGAGCCGAACACCGTGACGAAGCCGCTCGGCAGGACCGGCGGCTGCGGCTTCGTTCCGATCCCGAACGCGAGCGACACGAAGGCCTGGGCGACGAGCAGCAGTCCGAGCGACGCGGCGAGCTTGGCCAGAGGTGTCGCCGTCCGTAACGGCCGGAAGATCCCGTACTCGATCAGCAGCCCCACGGCCAGCAGGAAGACCGCCGTCACGATCAGCGCCGGCGCGGTCGACAGGTACGGGCTGTGGACCTCGCCGAAGCCGGGGGCGACCGACCAGGGCGCGGTCCCCGTCTTCAGGGACCAGTAGCAGTACCCGGCCAGCATCGCGACCGCCCCGGTGGAGAGGTTGATGATCCCCGAGCCTCGGTACGAGAGGACGATGCCGATCGCGATGCCCGCGATCAGGGACCCGGCCCCGAGACCGAGGATCGCCTGGAGGACGATCTGGTTCCAGTCCATGCGTGAGTCTTACCGTGGAGCGAAAGGTGGGGCCGCCCGCGGGCGGCCCCACCTTGGAGGAGGGAGGGACGGCTTGCTAGCCCCCGAGCTTGAATGTCGAGGGCGGCCTCAGGAAGCCGGTGATGCGCTTGAACTTCCCCGCACCCAGGTAGCGGAAGAACTGCGCCTGATCGTTGCAGGCGGCCGGCTCGGCCGGGTACTTCGCGCACTGGAGGCTCGGAGCGCCGAGAGCCTGCGGGCCCTTGAACGCCCGGATCGCCTTCGTGAAGTTGGCCGACGTGACCTTGTTGACGCCGATCTTGTTTATCAGCTTGACCGTCGTCAGGATCTGGCCCCAGGCGACGATCACCCAGGCGTCGGCCGCCAGCTTCGGCTGCCCGACCAGCTTCAGTCCTCTGACGAACGGGGCCACCCCAGGATCGGTGGTGTCGAAGCCGAGCGATGAGGCGATGCCGTAGATCCACTTCGGTAGGTCACCGCCGAGACCGGCCGGGACGGCCGGGTCGAGGCAGAGCGGGTTGGAGACGACGGGCGTCGAGCTCTTCCCGAGTTGTGCGAGCGCCTTGGCGATGTTCACGCAGCCCGCCGCATTCGACTGCGGGACGATCATGTCGGCGTTCTGCGCACCGGCCGCCGTCAGCGGGCCGGTCAGATCGGTCGCGTTGGCGTCGAACCCCACGAGCGTCGTCTTGATCCCCGCCGAGTCGAGGCTCGCCTTCTCGACCTTCGCGCCGTAGTCGATCCCCGGGATCTGCGGGTAGACGACCGCGGCCGTCTTCGCGTGGAGGACGTCCTTGCCGAGCGTGCCCCACGGTCCGAGCACCGAGTCGTTCGTCCCGAAGAGGGCGAAGTTGTTCTTTCGCTGGGCGTCCACCGGCAGCAGCATCACGCCGCCGACGGCCGGCTTGTTCTTCCCGAGCGCCGCGTAGAAGGACTGGTTGCCGACGGCGACCGCCCCGAACTCGACGACCTTGACCCGCTTGTCGTTCGCGAACTTCTGTCCGCACTTCGTGCCTTCTTCCTCCGCAGAGGTCGTGAAGCAGTAGCTGGCGACGAGTGGGTGGCCCCCGACGCCGCCGAGGTACTTGTTCACGTACTGGATCGCGGTCTTGACGCCGTTCGTCCAGCCGGGGCCGACGAGCACCTGGCCGCCCTGGGTGTTGATCGCGCCGATGACCACCGGCGCGAGCTTGGCGTTGGCCTTCCCGGCCTTACCCCCCGTGTAGCGCAGGTAGTTGGTGACGGAGGCCGTCCGGGCCGACTCGCGGCCGAGCGCGATCGGGACGGTCACGGCGAGCGCGATGAACACGGCCCCGAGGACGATCGCGAGGCGTCCGAGGGGAGATCGCGTTGTGGACCTCATGGGCGTTCCGAACCTCCTTCCTCCCGTGCTCCTGTTGAGCACGAATTTCCATGGGCGCCCACGGCTTTTCCCTCCGCGAACGGCCCCTGAGCAGGCGATCTTCTCGCGGAGCATACGCCCTCTCTTCGCAGCCCGCGCACAGTGACGCTGAACGAGTTAACCGTGAGCGCACACTTCCGTGCGGGATCCCGAACGGCAGGACGCCCGCTTGTGGACGCGGCGCCGCAGCCGTTAGATTGGCGGCCCGAAGCTCGCGGCGGCTCGAGAAAGGAGTCCAGGTGGCTGAGAACGGCCTCGACAGAGAGCGTCTCGTCTGGATGCTGACCCAGATGACGCGGGTCCGCGAGTTCGAGGAGCGGGTCAAGCGCACGTTCGAGGACCACCCCGGCGTGATCCGGGGGCACACGCACCTCGCCGACGGTGCCGAGGCGTCGATCGTCGGCTCGCTCGCCGCCCTGCGGCCGGACGACCAGCTGCTGACGACCTACCGCTGCCACGGCTACCCGCTCGTGCTCGGCACGGACCCGAAGGCGATGATGGCCGAGATCTACGGCCGCAGCGACGGGCTCTGCAAGGGCTACGGCGGCTCGATGCACCTGACCGACGTCGGCCGCGGCTTCCTCGGCACCTCCGGCATCGTCGGGCAGGGCATCCCGCACGCTGCGGGCGCCGCCTACGCGGCCCAGATCCGGGGGAAGGGCCAGGTCGTGCTCAGCTTCTTCGGCGACGGCGCCTCCAAGCAGGGCGCCTTCCACGAGGCACTCAACATCGCCTCGCTCTGGAAGCTGCCGATCGTCTTCGTGATGGAGAACAACTCGTACAACGTCGTCACGCGGGTCGAGCAGGAGGACGCGAACGCCGCCGCAGGTGAGCCGCTGGCCGTGAAGGCGCAGGCGTACTCGATGCCGGGCGTGACCGTGGACGGCGGCGACCCGGTGGCCGTCTACGAGCAGGTCTCGGCGGCGGTCGAGCGGGGGCGGTCAGACGACGGCCCGACCCTCGTCGAGTCGAGGGTCTACCGCTTGAGCGCGCACGGGAACATCATCGCCCCGCCCGGCGTGCCGCTGCACTTCCCGGAGCACGAGGCGATCACCGTCTTCGGCAACACGGAGGAATACGAGGCGGCCAAGCGCGGTGACCCCGTTCCGCGCTTCCGCGCGCGGCTCGTCACCGACGGGACGCTGAGCGCCGAGGAGGCCGACGCGATCGCCGAGGCCGCGCGCGAGGAGATGCAGGCGGCGGTCGACTTCGGGCTCGAGAGCCCGTTGCCGGCGCCGGAAGAAGCCGTCAAGTTCGTCTACGCCTAGGAGGAGCCATGGCACGAGAGCTTCCCTACATCGCCGCGATCGGCGAGGCGATCCACCAGGAGATGGAGCGCGACGAGAGCGTCCTCTACTTCGGCCAGAACATCGCCACCCACGCCGAGGACCCGTACCTGAAGGCGTTCGGCTCCGACCGCGTTCGCGTGACGCCGATCTCGGAGACCGCCGAGATCGGAATGGCGATCGGCGCGGCGATGGCCGGCTACCGGCCGGTGGTCGAGCTGTACATGGCCGAGTTCATGCTCGTGGCCATGGACCAGGTGGTGAACGAGGCGAACCGCTTCCACTACATGACGGCCGGCCAGGTGAAGGTGCCGATGGTGATGAAGGCGGGGTACGGCTTCACGGCGGGCTGGGCGGGCCAGCACACGGGCACGATCTACGGCATGTTCATGGGCGTCCCGGGGCTGAAGGTGGCGCTCCCGGCCACGCCGGCGGACGCGAAGGGGCTGATGACCGCCTCGATCCGTGACGACAACCCGGTCGTCTTCTTCCACCACTACCTGCTGACGCTCGAGCACGGCGACGTTCCCGAGGGCGAGCACGTCGTCCCGCTCGGACAGGCGAACGTCGCCCGCGAGGGCGGCGACGTCACGGTTGTCGCGCTCGGCTACATGGTCGGGCAGGCGCTCGTGGCCGCCGAGCAGCTTGCGGCGGAGGGCGTGAACGCGGAGGTCATCGACCCGCGCTGCCTGGCGCCGCTCGACACGGAGACGATCCTGGCGTTCCGTCGAGAAGACCGGACGGCTCGTGATCGTCGACCAGTCGACCCGGCACGGGTCGGCGGGCGCGGTGATCGCGGCCGAGGCGGCGTCGGAGGGCTTCTCGTCGCTCCGGGCGCCGGTGCAGCTCGTCTGCGCGCTCGACGCCACGATCCCGTACAGCGAGCCGATGGAGGCGTACCTCCTGCCCGACGCGGCGAAGATCGTGACGGCGGTGCAGCAGGTCGTCGGCTCGGCGCCGGTTCCCGCCTGAACGTCGCTCGCCTTCGGCTCGCTCCCGTGGGGGGCGACGTCGGGGAACCTCCCGGTTCCCCGGGCCTCCCATGGGCCAAAGGTTGGCCCATGAGCGAGCTCGAGCTCCTCCGCGCCATGTGGCGGATCCGCGTCTTCGAGGAGCGGGTCGGTCAGCTCACGCGCGCGAACGAGGTGCACGGCCTCGTCCACCTGAGCGCGGGCCAGGAGGCGGTCGCCGTCGGCGTCTGCCCGCAGCTGCGCGACGACGACGCCGCCTACTCGGGCCACCGAGCGCACGGCCACGCGATCGCGAAGGGCGCGCCGCTCGACCGGGTCATGGCCGAGCTGATGGGCCGCGACGGCGGCCTCTGCCGCGGCCTGGGCGGCTCGATGCACCTCGTCGACGTCGAGCACGGCTTCCTGGGCGCGACGGGAGTCGTCGGCGGCAACGTGCCGCTCGCGCTCGGCAGCGCGCTGGCCGCGAGGCTGTCGGGAAGCGACGCGGTCGCCGTGGTCTTCTTCGGCGACGGCGCCGTCCAGGGCGGCATCTTCGTCGAGTCGGTCAACATCGCCGCGCTCTGGCGCCTGCCTGCGATCCTCGTCTGCGAGAACAACGGCTTCGCGGAGTTCACGCCGCGGTCGGCGCACACGACCGTCGAGCGGGTGAGCGACGTGGTCGCGCCCTGGCCATCGAGCGCGAGACCGTGGACGGCAACGACGTGCTCGCGGTGCACGCGGCGTTCGGGCGCTTCCTCGAGCAGGCGCGCTCGGGCGGCGGGCCGTTCCTGCTCGAGTGCCTCACGCACCGGCTCGGCGGCCACTACGAGGGCGATCCCCAGCTCTACCGGCAGGCGCTCGCGGCCGAGGAGTGGCAGGAGCTGGATCCGATCCTCCGGCTGCAGCGTGCGCTCGGACACGAGGGGTTCGAGCAGGAGGCGCGGGCGGAGGTCGAGGAGGCGGTCGAGTTCGCCCGGGCGAGCCCATTCCCTTCTCCCCAGGTCGCTTCCGGACTCGTGTATGCCTGAGATCACCTACCTCGAGGCGATCACGGACCACGCTGGCCGGGGCGATGCGCGACGATCCGCGCGTCCTGGTGCTCGGGGAGGACGTGGCCGAGGGCGGGCCGTGGGGCGCGACGAAGGGCCTCGCGGAAGAGTTCGGAGCCGAGCGCGTGCGCAACACGCCGATCAGCGAGGCGGCGATCTGCGGCATCGCGATCGGTGCGGCGCAGTCTGGATTGAGACCGGTCGTCGAGATCATGTTCGTCGACTTCCTCACGCTCGCGCTCGACCAGCTCGTCAACCAGGCGGCGAAGGCGCACTTCATGTCCGGCGGCCAGCTCGAGGTGCCGATCGTTGTGCGGACGCAGGGCGGCGCGGGACAGCGCGGCGGCGCGCAGCACTCGCAGAGCCTCGAGGCCTGGGTCACGCACGTGCCCGGCCTGAAAGTGGTGATGCCCGCGACGGCCGCCGACGCCGCCGGCCTGCTCGCGAGCGCGATCGCCGATCCCAACCCGGTCGTCTTCGTCGAGAACAAGACGCTCTATTTCCGCCGCGAGCAGCTGCCCGACGCGCCCCCGGAGGTGCCGATCGGCCGCGCCGCGGTCGTGCGGGAGGGAAGCGACGTGACGGTCGTCGCGCTGTCGCGGCTCGTCCACGAGTCGCTCGCGGCGGCCGATGAGCTGGCCGGGGAGGGCATCGAGATCGAGGTGATCGACCCGCGCTCGCTCGTCCCGCTCGACCTCGAAGCGATCGTCGCCTCCGTCTCCCGCACCCATCGGCTCGTGGTCGCGCACGAGGCGGTCGCGCACGGCGGGGTCGGCGCGGAGATCGCCGCGCAGGTGCAGGCGGCGGCGTTCGACGAGCTGGACGCGCCGATCGAGCGCGTCGGCGCGCCCTTCGAGCCGATCCCCTTCAGCCCGCCGCTCGAGGACGACTACCTGCCGGGCCGGGCCGACGTCGTCGCCGCCGTGCACGCGGTCCTGGGGGCGGCGCGGTGAGCGAGGCGCTGCCGGTGGGGACGGTCACGTTCCTGTTCAGCGACATCGAGGGCTCGTCCGCGCTCGTGCGGGGCATCGGCGACACCGCCTTCGCCGCCGTCCGCGGCGACCACCGGCGGCTGCTGCGCGAGGCGTTCGCGGCGCGCGGCGGCCACGAGATCGACACGGCCGGGGACGGCTTCTTCGTCGCCTTCGACAGCGCCCGCAACGCCGTCGCGGCCGCCGCCGGCGCCCAGGTCTCGCTGGCCGCCTTCGACTGGCCGACGGACGCCGAGGTCCGCGTGCGGATCGGCCTGCATACCGCCGAGCCGCACCTGAGCGGCGAGGGCTACGTCGGGATCGGCGTCCACCGTGCGTCCCGCATCTGCGAGGCCGCGCGCGGAGGTCAGATCCTCGTGTCGAACGCGACCGCCGGGATCATCGAGGACGCGGAGCTGCCGGGGATCGAGCTCGTCGACCTGGGCACGCACCGGCTGAAGGGGCTGCCGCGCGAGCAGCGGTTGTTCCAGGTCACGGTCGAGGGGCTGCCGAGCCGGTTCGACCGGCCGCGGACCGGCGAGACGCGAACACCCGGCGCCGGCACCTTCCTCCTGACCGACCTCATGGGCTACCGGCACGTCATCCGCGCGCTCGGAGACGAGGAGAGCACGTCGCTCGCCGCCGAGTACCAGGCGATCGTGAGCGCCGTGATCGAGAGGGGGGATGGAATCGTGCTGGAGCGTGCCGGAGACTCTGTGCTGGCCGTGTTCGCCGATGCCGGAAACGCCATCCGTGCGGGCGCTGCGATCCGGACCGCGGCGGCCGACCTCGTGTGGCCGCCCGGATTCGAGGTCATAGTCTCGATCGCGATCCATTCCGGCCGCTGGTCGGGCGATCCCGACCGCATTGCCGCGCCGACCACGCTCCGCAGGCTCGGGCTCCTCGCGTCGAAGCTCGAACCCGGACAGGTGCTCGTCTCGCAGGCGACGGCCGCCCTCGTCGCAGGCGACCCCGTCGCGTCGCAGCTACGCGACCTCGGCGAACGCTCGATCTCCGAGGAAGAGGAGCCGGAGCGCGTCTACGAGCTCTTCGAGGCGAAAGCATGACGGCAGTCGCGGTGCTCGGGCTCGGCGAGGCCGGCAGCCTGCTCGCGGCCGATCTCGTCGCGGCCGGCGTGGACGTTCGCGGCCACGACCCCGGGCCGGGCCGCGACGTCCCTGGCCTGACGCGGACGGCGGACGCGACGGCCGCGGTCGCCGGCAGCGACCTCGTGCTCAGCGTCAACACGCGCCGCGGCCGCGCTCGCCGCCGCGCAGGCGGCTCTGCCCGCGCTTTCGGCCTCGACGCTCTACGCCGACCTGAACACGGCCTCGCCGGGGCTGAAGCGGGAGCTGGCGGAAGTGGTCGCGGGCACGGGGGCGGCGTTCGCCGATGTCGCGCTGCTCGGGCCGGTGCCGCCGCGCGGCCTGCGCACGCCGGCGATCGCGTCGGGCGCGGGCGCCCAGGGGTTTGCCGACCTGCTCGGGCCGCTGGGCATGCCGGTCGAGATCGTCTCGGGGCGGCCGGGGGACGCGGCCGCGCTGAAGCTGCTGCGCTCGGTGTTCATGAAGGGCATCGCCGCAGCGGCGATCGAGAGCGTCGAGGGCGCGGAGGCGGCCGGGCACGTCGAGTGGGTGAAGCGGGAGATCGCCGCCGTGATCGGCGAGCCGTTCCTCGAGCGCCTGCTCGAGGGCAGCCGCACGCACGCGGCTCGGCGGACCGAGGAGATGGCGGCGGCGCGCGAGCTGCTGCTCGAGCTCGGCGTCGAGCCTCGGATCGCGACGGCGACGGCGGCCGTGCTGGCAGACCTCGCGGGGTCACCACGCGATGCCTAGAGTCCCCTCATGGCGACGGAGGCGGCCGACGTGACCGGTCCGAGCGAGCGGGCGCGCGAGCTCGTCCGGGGCGCGTACGACCTGCACGTCCACATCGCGCCCGACGTGCCGCCGCGGCGGATCGACGACGTCGCGCTCGCCCAACGCTTTTCGGAGGTCGGGCTGGCCGGGTTCGGGCTGAAGTCGCACTACACCTCGACCGCAGAGCGCGCCCAGATCGTCTCGGCAGCCGTTCCCGGCGTTCGGGCGATCGGGACGCTGACGCTGAACTGGGCCGTCGGGGGAATGAACCCGCTGGCCGTCGAGGTCGCAGCCCGCGAGGGCGCGCGGATCGTCTGGATGCCGACCGTCGACTCGCCCGCCGAGACGGCCGGCCGCACCGAGCCGAAGCCCGGCGACAAGGTGCCGCAGTGGGCCAAGCTCCAGCACGAGCTGCGGGAACTCGGGTTCAGCATCGAGGCCGTCGAGGTCAGGGACGACGCCGGTGAGCTCCTGCCCGCGACCCGTCTCGTGCTGGAGACGATCGCGCGCCACGACCTGATCCTCGCCACCGCGCACCTAGGCCGGGACGACACCTTCGCCGTCGTCGACGAGGCCTTCGCAGCCGGCGTGAAGACCGTCGTCGTCACGCACCCGGAGTTCACATGCCAGAACTTCTCGATCGAGGACCAGGTCGCGCTCGCCGACAAGGGCTGCCTGATCGAGCGCTGCCTGACCACGCCCTACAGCGGCAAGACGACGTACGAGCACGTCTTCGACGGCGTCCGGGCAGTGGGGATCGAGCGCAACGTCTTCTCGAGCGACTGCGGCAACCCCGACTATCCGCCGGTAGAGGACGGGCTGGCGATCTGGGCCGACGAACTGCTCGGCGCCGGGTTCTCCGAGGACGACATCCGGCTGATGGTCGTCGAGAGCTCCCGGAGGCTCGCCGCGTGACCAGGCTGATGGTGATCGGGGCGCACTCGGCGGACTTCGTCTGGCGGGCCGGCGGGGCGATCGCGGTCACGACGTCGAACGGCGGCACGGCGCAGGTGCTCGCGCTCTCGTACGGCGAGCAGGGCGAGTCGGGCGAGCTGTGGAAGGAGCCCGGCATGACCGTCGAGCGGGTGAAGGAGGTCCGGCAGGGCGAGGCGGAGCGGGCCGCGGCCGCGCTCGGAGCCGGGTTCGAGTGCCTCGACCTCGGCGACTACCCGCTCCAGGTGGACAGGGACGGCCTGACCGCGATCGCGGCGAAGATCCGGGAGTTCGCGCCCGACGTCGTGCTCACACACACTGACCGAGACCCGTTCAACCCCGACCACGCCGAGGCGTTCTTCGCCGTCGAGAAGGCCCGGGCACTCGCGGCCGGGGCCGGGACGGCCAGCGCGTTCGGCGGACCGTTCCAGCCTCCCGGGCTGCTCCTCTTCGAGCCGCACCAGCCCGAGCTCTGCAACTTCAGCCCGACGGTGTTCGTCGACATCACGCCGGTGATCGAGCAGAAGCGGGCCGCGATGGCGGAGATGAAGGCGCAGGCCCATCTCCACACCTACTACGACGAGCTCGCCGCGCGGCGCGGCAACCACGCCCGCCGCTCGTCCGGGAACTCGGCGATCGAGTACGCCGAGGCGTTCCAGCGCGTGACGCCGCAGGTGGTGGACACGCTGTGACGGACGTGTTCGCCGAGCTGGCCGAGCTCGGCTCGGCCACCGTCCACGAGGCGGCCGAGCGGAGAGGGGTCGTCGACATCGACCTCGTCCAGGTCGTCCCCGGCTCGCGCGCCGCCGGCCCGGCCCGGACGGTCCTGTGCTCGCAGGCCGACAACCTGATGGTGCACGCGGCCGTCGCCGAGGCCCAGCCCGGCGAGGTGCTCGTCCTGACCATGCCCGACCCCGCGCCGGTCGCGCTGGTCGGCGAGCTGATCGCGACTCAGGCGATCGGCCGCGGCGTGGCCGCGCTGCTCGTCGACGCCGCCGTTCGAGACGTCGACGATCTCCGGGAGCTGGGCCTGCCGGTCTGGGCGCGGTTCGTGCGGGTTCGCGGCGCCGGGAAGCAGGTGCCGGGGACGATCGGCGCGCCGGTCCAGGTCGGAGGCGTGACGATCCGCCAGGGCGACGCCGTCGTGCTGGACACCGACGGCGCCGTCGTCGTCGAGGCGGAGCGCATCGCGACGGTGGTGGCCGCCGCGCGCGAGCGCGCCGAGCGCGAGCGCGAGAAGCGCGCGAAGCTCCAGGCGGGCGAGCTCTCCTACGACCTGGACGGCCTGCGGAGGCTCGTCGAGAAATGAGCGAGCCCCTCCACGACCTCGCGCGCATCGGCCATGCCGAGCTGCTGACGCCGAAGCCCGACGAGAGCCTGCGCTTCTTCGTCGACCTCCTGGGCATGGAGGAGGAGGCGCGCGAGGGCCAGTCCGTCTACCTCCGCGGCTGGGGCGACTACCTGCGCTACAGCCTGAAGCTGACCGAGTCGCCGCAGGCCGGGCTCGGGCACACGGCGCTGCGCGCGTGGAGCCCGGAGGCGCTCGAGCGGCGCGTGGCCGCCGTGGAGGCCAGCGGCCTCGGGCAGGGCTGGATCGACGGCGACGTCGGCCACGGCCCCGCCTACCGCTTCACCGACCCCGACGGCCACGCCTTCGAGCTCTACTACGAGGCCGAGCGCTACTCCCCGCCCGAGCACCTCCGGCCGTCGTGGAAGAACCAGCCGCAGCGGTACGTGGGCCGCGGCGCAGCGGTCAAGCGCCTCGACCACGTCAACGTGCTGGCCGCGGACGTGCGCGCGAACCGCGAGTTCGCGCAGGACGTGCTCGGCTACCGGCTCTACGAGCGGATCGAGCTCGACGACGGCCGGGAGACGGGCGCCTGGTTGAGCCTCTCGATCGCCGCCCACGAGCTGATCTACGTCGCCGACGCCTACGGCGCCAACGGCCGCCTCCACCACCTCGCCTTCTGGGTCGACACGCGCGAGGAGTGCCTGCGCGCCGCCGACCTGTTCGTCGACAACGGCGTGTACATCGAGGCGGCGCCCTCCAAGCACGCGGTCGCGGCGGGGTTCTTCCTGTACGGCTACGAGCCCGGCGGCAACCGCGTCGAGGTGACGACGGGCGGCTACTTCGTCTACGACCCCGACTACGAGCCGGTCGTCTGGACGGCGGAAGAGCGCTCCCGAGGCCAGTTCTGGGGCGTGCAGACGATCGAGAGCTTCCACACCTACGGCACCCCGGACGTCTCGCCGCAAGAGTGATCGCACAGTTCGAGGTCCTTCCCTTCGGCCGAGCCGAGAACGAGGCCGCGCAGCTCCCCGAGCCGGCGCAGCTGACCGTGACGGCATCGCCGACCCACACGCTCGACCAGACGATCGAGACGGCGGCGCGGCTCCAGTCGCTGGGGCACGACGTCACCGTCCATCTGGCAGCACGGATGGTCCGCGACCGCGCGCACCTGGACACCTTGCTCGCGGCGATGGCGGAGGCGGGGGTCGACGACGCGTTCGTCATCGGCGGCGACACGACGCCCCCGGCGGGGCCCTACTCGTCGGCGGGCGAGCTGCTCGCGGACCTCGAGGAGCACCCGCAGCGGCCGCGCTCGATCGGCATCGCCGGCTACCCGGAAGGCCATCCACTGATCGAGCCGGCGGTCCTGGCCGAGGTCCTGAAGCAGAAGAGCGCGTTCGCGGACCACATCGCGACGCAGCTCTGCTTCGATCCCGCGGCGCTGCTGGCGTGGATCGACGAGACGCGCAGCGCCGGCATCGACCTGCCCGTCGTCGCCGGGGTGCCCGGGATCGTCGACCGCCGCAAGCTGCTCGAGATCTCCGCGCGCGTCGGCGTCGGGCCGTCGCTCTCGTTCCTGCGCAAGCAGGGCGGGCTGCGGAACCTCCTGCGCCTGTCGGCGAGCTCGGCGGACCGCCTGTACGACGCCCTCGCTCCGCACGTCGGCGACGGGCGGCTGAACCTGGCCGGCTTCCACTACTTCACGTTCAACCGTCTGGTCGAGACGTGGACGTGGGAGCGCGGGAAGCACGCGTGAGATAATCGTCCAGCCCTTTTCGAGCGTCGAGGAGGATCGAATGGCCTACAGGAGCCTGGAAGAGAAGATGAACGCCGTCGGCAGCCCGGTCGAAATGGCACGGAACTCGCAGATCGGGCCGTACGTCTATCCGGCGGTGCCCGCCGAGTTCTCCAACTGGCGGGAGGAGCAGGTTGCGTGGCGCGAGACCTCGGCGCTCTTCGACCAGTCGCACCACATGACCGACCTGTACATCGAGGGCCCGGACGTGATCCGGCTCCTGTCCGCGGTGGGCGTGAACTCGTTCGAGAACTTCCAGGTGAACAAGGCCAAGCAGCTCGTCGCGTGCAACCCGGACGGCTACGTGATCGGCGACGGCATCCTCTTCTTCCTGGACGAGAACCGGGTCAGCCTCGTCGGGCGCCCGTCCGCGCACAACTGGGTGCAGTACCACGCGGAGACGGGCGGCTACGACGTGAAGCTCGAGCGCGACGAGCGGACGGCCGCCAACCCGACCGGCAAGCGCAAGATCTATCGCTTCCAGGTCCAGGGGCCGACCGCGATGGAGACGCTCGAGAAGGCGACCGGCGGCCCGCTGCCGGAGATCAAGTTCTTCAACATGGGCGAGATCACGATCGCCGGCCACGAGGTGCGCGCCCTGCACCACGGGATGTCCGGCGTGCCCGGCCTGGAGCTGTTCGGCCCCTGGGACGAGCGCGAGGACGTCCGCGCTGCGATCGTCGAGGCAGGCCGCGACTTCGGCCTCCGCCAGGTCGGCTCGCGTGTCTACGCCACGAACACGCTCGAGTCGGGCTGGATCCCGTGCCCGCTGCCGGCCGTGTTCACCGGCGACGACCTGAAGGCCTACCGCGAGTGGCTTCCCGGCGACGGCTACGAGGCCACCGGCTCGCTCGGGGGCAGCTTCTACTCCGACGACATCGCCGACTACTACCTGACCCCGCACGACCTGGGCTACTGGCCGTTCGTGAAGTTCGACCACGACTTCGTCGGCCGCGAGGCGCTCGAGGCAATGGGCGAGGAGCCGAAGCGCAGGAAGGTCACGCTGGCCTGGAACGGCGAGGACGTCGCCCAGGCGATGGGCACGCTGTTCGAGAAGGGCGATCCCGCCAAGTACATCGACCTGCCGCTCTCGAACTACTCGACCTGGCCGAACGACAAGCTGCTGCACGACGGCCGGGTCGTCGGCGTGTCCACGTTCTCGGGCTACAGCTTCAACGAGCGCTCGATGCTCTCGCTGGGCGTGGTCGACGCCGACGTCGAGCTGGGCACCGAGGTCGTCCTCGTCTGGGGTGAGGAGGGCGGCGGCTCGTCCAAGCCCGTCGTCGAGCGCCACGTGCAGACGGAGATCAGGGCAGTCGTCAGCCCGTGCCCGTACTCCGAGGTCGCGCGCACGTCGTACGCCGAGGGCTGGCGCACGAAGGCCGGAGTGGCCTGACCGACAAGGTCGCGGTCGGCTCGAAGGCTGTAGCTCTGGGACGGCGGCACCCTCGCGCGGTCGCCGCGCTCGGCGTCCTCGCCGTCTGGGCGGGCGTCGCCGCCTGGCTCGCGGTCGACTTCAGCGGCCGGGTCTCCGACTGGGCCATCCAGAACGACGAGACGCTCTACACGAAGCTCGCCATCTCGATCGCCGACACCGGCTCGCCGGTGCCGCATGTCCACGACCAGGTCGTGGCGGTGCTCAGCCAGCTCTACCCCCTCCTGCTCGCCCCTTTCTTCGCCGGCTTCGACTTTCCGACAGCCTTCCATGCCGCGCACGTGTTCAACGCGCCGCTGATGGCGAGCGCCTGCATCCCCGCGTACCTGATCGCCAGGCTCGTCGTGTCGCGCCCGGCGGCGCTGGCCGTCGCGCTCCTGTCGGTGACGGTCCCGTGGATGGTGCTCACGGGCGTGCTGATGACGGAGCCCGCCGCCTACCCGGCCTTTCTGTGGGCGGTGCTCGGCTGCCTGTGGGCGATCCGGGACCCGAGCCGGCGGCACGACGTCCTGGCCGTCCTCGGGCTGGCGCTGGGCGTGCTGGCGCGCACACAGTTCGTCGTGCTCGCCGTCGTCCTGCCGGTCGCGATCCTCGTCGACGCGCTGGCTGCGTCCTCGGCGCGGCCGGCCGGCCGCCGGCTCGTGGACGCGGCGGTCGTGTCCGTCAGGAGACACGAGGTGCTGGCGATCGCCTACCTGGCGGCCGGTGGGATCGCGCTCGGCGTCGCTGTCGTCGGCTCGCTCGGCGACGCGCTCGGCGTCTACGGGACGACACTGCACGGGTCGATCCTCCCCGCGGGCGTCTGGCGCGAGGCCGCGACCCATCTCGACGCCGTCGCCGTCGGCTGCGGCCTCGTGCCCTTCCTGCTCGGCGGCGGCTGGATGCTCGTCGCGGCGGCACGGCCGCGCGAGCGCGACGACTTCTCCTTCGCCGTCTTCGGCCTGCTCACGATCGCGGCGCTGGCCGTGGAGACGGCGTCGTTCGACCTGCGCTTCGGCGGCGAGATCGTTCGCGACCGCTACCTGTTCTACGTCGTGCCGCTGCTGCTCGCGGGTACGGCGGCGGCGCTCCGCGTGCGCGCGACGCGTTCGATCGTGATCGGGACGGCAGCGATGACCGTGTTCTTCGCCGCCACCGTGCACTGGCTCGACTTCCCGACCACGATCGCCTTCTGGGTCGACTCGCCCGAGCGCATCCTCAACGGGACGCTCGCCGACCAGTCCGGCTCGCTGAGCACGGCCGCCTTCGTCGCGCTCGCCGGGGCGCTGCTGGGCGTCGTGGTGATCGCGGCCTTCGTCGTCCTCCCGCGCCGCGTGCTCGGGGTCGTCCTGCTCGTCTTCCTGCTGCCCTTCACCGTCCTGACCACCCGCAAGGAGGTCGACGCCGTCGCCGCAGCGACCTCGACGAGCGGCCGCCAGTTCACCGGGCCGCCCGGCCAGGTGCTCGACTGGATCGACAGCGTGCTGCCCGGCGGCGCCAAGGCCGCCCAGATCCCCTTCCCGAACTCCCCGCAGTTCGCCACCGACGCGCTGCTCTGGTGGGATGTCGAGTTCTGGAACCGCACCGTCGGGGAGACGCTCGTCGGCCGGGACGGCAACTTCTCCTACGCGCCGTTCCCGAACCGGGCGCTGCGCCCCAACTGGGCGACGGGAGCCGTGCCCGGAACGGCGTCGGCGCCCCAGTTCGTCGTCTTCTCGCCGAGCGACGCGCGCTTACGGCTCGCAGGCCCGACCCACGCCGAGAACCTGGGCCTGCGCGTGATCCTCGCCGACCGGCCCTACCGGCTCGACTGGATGACCCGGGGCCTCGACATCGACGGCTGGCAGCGCCCGGGCCGCCCGGCGACGCTGCGCGTCTACTCACCGGCCGACCGGGCAGAAGTCGTCGACCTGAACATCACGCTCGACTCGCCGCCGGATGCGCCCGCCGGCTACACGCTCGGGGCGGGCGCGTCACGCCGCGCCGGGCGGCTGGCGGCGGGAACGGCCCAGACGGAGACGGTGCCCGTCTGCGTGCCGGCGCGCTCGCATGCGGACGTCACCCTGCGAAGCACGAGCCTGGCCCGCATTCCCGGCGTACCGCTCTCCTTCGCGCCCGGGGGGACGCGGCCGGTCGGGGCGCGCGTGGGGCCGATCGAGCCCGACTTCACCCACCGCCCGTGCTGAGTCTCTAGCCCGCGAGCTCGAGCAGTGCCGCCACCAGCTCGTCCGTCCTGGACAGATGTGGGGCGTGGTCCGTGTCGATCTCGATCACCTTCCGGCACGGGTGCTCCGCGATCATCCGCCGCTGGAGCGCGGGCACGATGCAGCGGTCCTGGCCCGTGAGCACGTAGGAGCGGGAAAACGAGGCCAGCAGCGCGTCGTCGACCTCGACCGGCGTCGCGAACGGCGCCACGGCCTGCGGACGGCGCCGGGCGACGGCCATCGCGGTCACCTCGGGCGTGCAGCAGTTGTAGATCGCCTCCGCAGCCGCCTCCGCCGAGAGCGCGGCGACGGCCGGCTCGCCCTCGACGACGACGTTGGCCTGGATCATGTCGCCCTCGCCCTCGGGAAGGCGCGTCAGGTCGATCAGGCTCTGGCCGTTCGAGGGCATGAACGCCGCCATGAAGACGAGCGACGCGACCCGCCCGGGGCAGTTCGACGCCGCCTGGGTCACGATCACGCCGCCCATGCTGTAACCGACGAGGACGGCAGGCTCGGGACGCCGGGCCAGGATCTCGCAGACGCGCTCGGCGCAGGACGCGAGCGTGACCTCCTCGATCGGCGTCTGGTCCTCGCCGCCGCCGGGCAGGTCGAGCGTCTCCACGGTGTGCCCCGCCGCCTCGAGCGGCTCGATCACCGGCTCCCAGCTCCAGGCTCCGCCGAAGGCGCCGTGGACGAGGACGATTCGGGCCATGGCGCGCGAGGATAACCCGTTCAGAGCGTGAGCACGAGCTTGCCCGTCGTCCGGCCCGTCTCGCCTAGCTCGTGCGCGCGGGCCGCTTCCTCGAGCGGGAACGTGCGCTCCACGTGGACACGCAGCGCTCCCGACTCGACGAGGCCGGCGAGCGCCTCGAGGCCCGTGCGGTCGGGCTCGACGAGGATGCCCGTGACATGGACTCGGTCGCCGGCCCGTTCACGGAGGGCGGCGATGTCCCTCGGCGACGGCACGGCGACGAACAACCCTTCCTCCCGCACCGCCGGCAGCGCCGCCAGGCCCGCCTCGCCCCCGACGAGATCGAGCACGAGGTCGACCTCGCCCGCCCGGCCGGCCACGTCCTCGGTCGTGTAGTCGATCGCCTCGTCGGCGCCCAGCTCGGCCAGGAACGCATGCTTGGCCGCGCGCGCCGTGCCGATCACGTGCGCACCGCGTGCCTTCGCGATCTGCACCGCGAGGTGCCCGACGCCGCCGGCAGCGGCGAGGACGAGGACGCGCGAGCCCGGTCCGACGTCGGCCGTCTCGACGAGCGCCTGCCAGGCCGTGAGGCCCGCCAGCGGCAGCCCTGCCGCCTCGACGTCCGAGAGCCCGTCCGGGATCCGGGCAAGCTGGCGCGACGGCGAGGTCACGTACTCGGCGTACGCGGCCGCCTGGGCCGGGAAGCGGGGCATGCCGAACACCCGGTCGCCGGGAGCGAACCGCGTCGAGCCCCATCCCGCCTCCTCGACGACGCCGGCGACGTCCCAGCCGACGGTGAACGGCGGCTCGCCCAGCATCACGCCGCGGAGACGCACCTTCCAGTCCACGGGGTTGATTCCCGCCGCGGCCACGCGCACGAGCACCTCGCTCGGCCCCGGCTCGGGACGCGGCACGTCGGCGAGCTCGAGGACTTCCGGCCCGCCGAGGGTCTGCTGACGGATGGCACGCACGCTCGGGTAGGCGAATATCATCACAGCGAGATGGCCGCGCCCGCCCAGACGAGCTCCGCCTTCCCGAGCCCGTACGAGATCGCCACCCCGCCGGGCTGCGCCGGGTGGGAGGAGATGTACCCGTACTACGCGCTGTTCACGGAGTCGCGTCGCGAGGCGGACGAGAACCGTTTCTGGTTCTGGAACTCGATGCACTTCCCGGTGCCGATGCCTGCCTTCGACGTGGCCTGCATCGACGCTCCCTACCAGGCCGTCGGCGCGTGGCAGAACCGCGTCTTCGCCGTGCCGCCGGCGATGGGCATCGACTACCGCATCGTCAACGGCTACGTCTACATCTCCGGAAACCCGGTCACCGACCCCGCCAAGATCGCCGAGCGGGTGGAGTTCTTCCAGCGCCGCGCCGGCCACTACTACCAGCACTGGGACGAGCTTTATGCGGCGTGGAAGCAGAAGATGGAGGCGCTGATCGGGGAGATCACCGACCTGCGCGTGCCCGAGCTGCCCGAGTACGAGCCGGACGAGGTCATGTTCGAGGACGGCCGCAACACTGCGTTCTACGAGGTTCTCGACGCCTATGCCCGCACGCTGCGCTGCGGCGACCTGATGTGGCAGCACCACTTCGAGTTCCTGCTGCTCGGCTACGGGGCGTACATGACCTTCAGCGAGTTCTGCAAGGGCCATTTGCCGGACATCCCCGACCAGCACATCGCGCAGATGGTCGCCGGCATCGACGTACTGCTCTTCAAGCCGAGCAGCGAACTCGCCCGCCTCGCGCAGCTGGCCATCGACACCGGCGTCGACGGCGCCTTCGTAGAGGGGCGGACGCCGGCCGAGATCGACGCCGAGCTCGCGGAGAGCGAGGCCGGCCGCGCCTGGCTGGAGGCGCTCGAGGCGGTCAAGCATCCCTGGTTCAACATGGCCGTCGGCGACGGGCTCTATCACTTCTACGGGAGCTGGTACGACGACCCGAGCATCCCCTACGCCTCCGTCGTCGGCCATATCCACGCGCTCAAGGCCGGCGAGCAGGTCGAGCGGCCGAGCGAGGAGATCGCGCGCGAGCGCGACCGGTTGGCCGGGGAGTACGGCGCGCTGCTCGACGGCGACGCGCGCGCGACATTCCACGAGCTGCTCGGCCTCTCGCGCACCGTCTTCCCCTACGTCGAGGAGCACAAGTTCTACTGCGACTACTGGTTCCTGACCCGCTGGTGGAACAAGGTGCGCGAGTTCGGCGGGCTGCTCGCGGACCACGGCTTCCTCGCCGACCGCGAGGACATGTTCCACCTGAAGAGGCACGAGGTCGCCGAGGCGCTGGACGAGCTGCTCCTCACGTGGGCGACCGGAGGGGCGCCGGCCGGCCCGAGCCACTGGCCGCCGATCGTCGCGCGCCGCAAGAAGCTGCTCGAGCGGCTGTCCGCATGGACGCCGCCGCCCGCGATCGGCGTCACGCCCGAGTCGATCACCGACCCGATGTCGATCATGCTCTGGGGCGTCACGACGCAGCGTGTGCAGGAGTGGGCGCGCGCTGAGGAGGGCGGGTCGAGCCTGACGGGAGCGGCGGCGTCGCCCGGTGTCGTCGAGGGTCCGGCCCGGGTCGTGATCGACGTCGACGAGCTCGCGGCGGTCCGCGACGGCGACGTCCTCGTCTGCCCGATCACGTCACCGGCCTGGGCGCCGATCTTCCCCAAGGTGAAGGCGGTCGTCACCGACATCGGCGGCGTCATGTCGCACGCGGCCATCGTCTGCCGCGAGTACGGGCTGCCGGCCGTCGTCGGCACGGGACGGGCGACGGCGGAGATCCGGACGGGACAGGTGGTCCGCGTCGACGGGTCGGCCGGCGTGGTCACGATCCTCGACGCGTGACGGCGTACACCCGCCCGCTCTCGGAGCTGCGGCGCGCGGACGCCGCGGAGTTCGGCGGCAAGAGCGCGAACCTCGGCGACCTGCTGGCGGCGGAGATCCGCGTGCCGGCCGGCTTCGCGCTCGGCGCGGGCGCCTACCGCGACTTCGTCAAGGCGACAGGTCTCGACGGGACGATCACGGCGGCGCTGGCCGGGACCCCCGACCATGCCTCGAAGACGATCGGCGAGGCGATGCGCTTCGCGCCGCTTCCGGACGCGCTCCGGGACGAGCTCGCGCAGCGCTACGCCGAGCTGGGCGAGCCGCCGGTCGCGGTGCGGTCGAGCGCGCTCGGGGAGGACAGCCACGAGGCCTCCCACGCCGGCCAGCAGGAGAGCTTCCTCTGGATCCGCGGCTTCGAGCAGCTCTGCGACGCCGTGCGCGACTGCTGGGCGAGCCTGTACACGCCGCGCGCGATCGTCTACCGCAGGCAGCTGGACCAGGCCGGGGAGGCAATGGGCGTGGCGGTGCAGCAGATGGTCGACGCCGAAATCTCCGGTGTGCTCTTCACGTGCAACCCGGTCAGCGGCGACCCGAGCATGGTCGCGATCAACGCGAGCTGGGGGCTCGGGCTCTCGGTCGTGGGCGGCGAGACGACGCCGGACGACTACCTCGTCAGCAAGGTGACCGGCGAGGTCGTCCGGAGGACGGTGAGCTCGAAGGAGATCGAGTACGTGCCCGACGAGGCCGGCCGGGGGACGGTGCGCCGCGAGGTCCCGGCCGAGCGGCGCGACGAGCCTTCTCTCGGCGAGGAGCAGCTCGCAGCGCTCGTCGACGTCGGTCGGCGCATCGAGCGCCACTTCGGCAGCCGTCAGGACGTCGAGTGGGCGATCGCCCGCGACGGGTCGCTGCTCGTGCTCCAGGCGCGCCCCGTGACGGCCGCCGCGCAGAGCGGGCAGAAGCTCTCCGGCTCGGCGCTGGCGCTCGTGATGAGCACGTTCGGTGTCCCGGACAAGGACTGAGGCGCGATGCCGCTGAACGAGGACGACGTCCGCGAGATCCTGCGCCTGATCGACGAGTCGGACGTCGAGGAACTACGCATCGAGACCGAATCGCTGTCGCTGCACGTGCTCCGAGGCGACCCCGCCCCCGAGGAGGCCGCGTCGCCCCCGCCCCCGCCGCCCGCGACCGGGGCCGACGGGCTCGTGACCATCGACGCCCCGATGATTGGCACCTTCTACCGCGCCGAGGCGCCCGGCGCGGCGCCGTTCGTCGACGTCGGCGCGCGCGTGGAGCCGGACACGGTCGTCTGCATCATCGAGGTGATGAAGATGATGAACGCCGTCCCCGCGGGCATCGCCGGGACGATCGTCGAGGTGTGCGCCGAGAACGCGGAGCCCGTCGAGTTCGACACGCCCCTCTTCCGCGTGGAGCCCACGCGGTGAGCCGGCTGGTCGACATCGTCGATACGACCACGCGCGACGGAAACCAGAGCCTGTGGAGCGCGACCGGCCTCCAGACGCCGGACGTACTCGCGATCGCGCCCACGCTCGACCGCGTCGGCTTCCACGCCTGTGACTTCTCGTCCAGCACACACATGGCCGTCTCGGTC
Organism: uncultured Actinomycetes bacterium; assembly: GCA_963776375.1. GTDB lineage: Bacteria > Actinomycetota > Thermoleophilia > Gaiellales > Gaiellaceae > PALSA-612. The sequence continues at coordinate 610,527 of CAVZMF010000001.1, forward strand.
CGGTTCCACCGGGAGGACCCGTGGGAGCGGTTCCGGCTCGTCAGCGCGGCGATGCCGGAGACGCCTCTCAGCTTCATCACGACCGGCATGCGCTTCATCTCCTGGGTCCCGGCCGACGAGGAGGTGATGCGCCTTTCCTTCCGCTGCGTCGTCCGCAACGGGATCCGCCGCTTCCAGATCGCCGATCCCTCCAACGACCCCGCGCGACTGCGACGGCTGGCCGCGATGGCGCGGCAGGAAGGCGTCGAGGAAGTCGTAATCGGGTTGACCTACTCGGTCAGCCCGGTGCACACGCACGAGTACTACGCCGAAAGGGCCTCCGCGCTCGCCGACTGTGCCGAGATGGACCGGCTCTACCTCAAGGATCCCGGTGGCCTGCTGACGCCAGATGCCGTGCGTGAGCTGGCGCCGCCCTTCCTCCGGGCGGCCGGCGACCGCACGATCGAACTGCACAGCCACTGCACGATCGGGCTCGCGCCGTTCGTCTACATGGAGGGGCTCCGGGCCGGCTTCCAGGTGCTGCACACTGCCGCCGAGCCGCTCGCGCGGGGCACGTCGAATCCTGCCGCGGAGACGACACTGCGCAACCTCGAGGCCGAGGGGTTCGCGCACCGGCTCGACTTGGACGCGCTGGCCGCGGTCTCCGAGCACTTCCGCGCGCTCGCCCGCGACAGGGGCCTGCCGGTCGGGCGCCCGCAGGAGTTCGACGCGACGTACTACCACCACCAACTCGCCGGCGGGATGGTCTCGACGACGCGGCGGATGCTCGAGGAGCTGCGCCGGCCGGAGCTGTTCGACGCCGTGCTCGAGGAGGTCGGCCAGGTGCGGGCGGAGATGGGCTATCCGATCATCGTCACGCCGGTCTCCCAGCTCGTGGCCACGCAGGCCGTCCGGAACGTCATGGACGGCGAGCGCTGGGCGACCGTGTCCGACGAGACCGTGCGCTACTTCCTCGGCCACTACGGGGAGCCGGCCGCGCCGTTCGCGCCGGACGTGGCCGACAAGGTGCTCTCGCGTCCGCGCACCGAGGACCTGCGGCAGCTCGAGCCGATCCACCTCGAGGGCGCGGGCGAGCGCTTCGGCAAGGGCATCTCCGACGAGGAGCTGCTCTTGCGGCTGACCATGCCCGAGGAGCAGGTAGACGCCGCGCTCGCCGGCGGTGCGCGTCCACGCGCGGCGGGCCGGTCGGGACGCGATCCCGTAGTGACGCTGCTCCAGGAGGTGGCGAAGCGCCGCTCGATCAGGCACCTGCGCGCGCAGAAGGGCGACGACCTGGTCGTGTGGCGCCGTGGCCGATAGAGCGCGCCTCACTGACGTCAAGGGCTTCGTCCTCGACGTCGACGGGACGCTCGTGCACCGCGCCGGTCGTGAGCTCGTCCTCCTGCCCGGGGCCGTCGACTTCCTGGAGCGGATCCGGGCGTCGGGCCGGCCGTTCGCGCTGTTCACGAACGGCAGCCACGTGGCGCCGGAGACCTTCGCCGCCGAGATCCGCGGCACGGGCCTGCCCGTCGGCGACGACGACCTGCTGACGCCGCTCGTCAGCTTCCAGTTCTGGCTTCGCGCCCGCCGTCCCGGCGGGTCCGTCCTCCTGTTCGGAGGCGAGGAGCCGCACGACTACCTCCGGAGCGTCGGTGTCCGTCTCGTCGAGGAGGACCCAGACGTCGTCTTCGTCGCGCACGTGGACGCCGTCGACTTCGACCGCCTCGAGCGCGCCGCGCGGGCCGTGATCGGCGGCGCCAGGTTCCTGACCGCCAGCTACCAGCCCGCCTACGCGGGCGCGAACGGGCCGATCCTGAGCCGGGGCGCGATGACGGCGGCCGCGATTGCCAAGGCCTCGAGCACCCGACCGCAGGTCGTCGGCAAGCCGTCGCGCGCGGCGCTCGCGGCGATCTCGGACCGGCTCGGCGCCCCGACCCGGGAGCTCGCGGTCATCGGCGACGACGTGAACATGGACATCGCCATGGGTCGGATGGGCGGCGCGCGCACGGTCCTCGTCCGCAGCGGCATCAGCGGCCGGATCGACCTCGACCGCGTGCCCGAGCGGCGCCGGCCCGACGCCGTCGTGAACGGCGTGGCCGAGCTGCTCGACCGGCTCTGAGCGGTGGCCGCGGGCTGCCCTTTTCCACCTACACGTGATCCCGCGCCACGACGGCGACCCGCTCGGCCGCGCGTGCCTGTGGGGCGTCCCACCCTGGACGCCGCCGGAGGGCGGAGACGAGAAGCGAACGGCGGTCGCGGACGCGATCCGCTCGGCGCTCGGGCTAAAGGTCGAGGCCGACGTAGTTCTCGGCCAGCGACCGCATCGCCGACTCGGAGCTCGTCACGTAGCGAAGCTGTGAGAGCTGCAGCTTGAGCTCGAACGGGTCGGCCCCGGGCGAGCGGTGCAGCATCGAGGTCATCCACCAGGAGAAGTGCTCGCAGCGCCAGACCCGGCGCAGGCAGCGCTCGGAGTAGCCGTCGAGCCCTTCGCGCCGGCCGGTGCGGTACCAGTCGGCGAGCGCATCGGCGAGGACACGCACGTCCGCGATCGCCAGGTTCAGGCCCTTGGCGCCTGTCGGCGGGACGATGTGCGCGGCGTCGCCGGCCAGGTACAGCCGCCCGAACTGCATCGGCTCGGCGACGTAGCTGCGCATGCCGGTGACGCCCTTCTCCAGCACCGGCCCCTCGTTGAGCGGCATGCCGGGCAGGCCCGCCCGGGAGCGCAGCTCCTCCCAGATCCGCTCGTCCGGCCATTCGCCGAGATCCTCGTCGGGCCGGCACTGCACGTACAGGCGGCTGAGCTCCATCGACCGGAGGCTGAGCAGGGCAAAGCCGCGCTCGTCGTGGACGTAGACGACCTCGTCGTTCGACGGCGGCGCGGCGGCGAGGATGCCGAGCCAGCCGAACGGATACTCCCGCGAGAACTCCCGCAGGACGCCCGCCGGAATGCTCGGCCGGCAGACGCCGTGGAAGCCGTCGCAGCCTGCGATCACGTCGCACTCGAGCTCGTGCTTCGCACCGTCGTGCGTGAAGCGGATGCGCGGCCGCTCCGACCCGAGCTCGTGCACGGACACGCCGTCGACCTCGAACAGCAGCGGCCGGCCGGTCTCGAGCCGCGCCTCGATCAGATCCTTGACGACCTCGGTCTGGCCGTAGATGACGAGCGACCTTCCCGTCAGCTCCCGGAGGTCGATCCGGTGTCGCTCGCCGGCGAACTGGAACCCGACCCCGTGGTGGACGATGCCCTCGCGATCCATGCGCCCGCCGACGCCCGCGCCCCGCAGCAGCTCGGCGGTGCCCGGCTCGAGCACCCCGGCGCGGATCCGGGCCTCGACGTACTCGCGGCTGCGGTCCTCGAGCACGACCGAGTCGATGCCTTCGAGGTGGAGCAGGTGCGCGAGCGTCAGCCCGGCCGGCCCGGCGCCGACGATCCCGACCTGCGTGCGCATCAGCCGTCTTCCGGGGAGTCTTCGAGCGTCCGCTGCGCGACCGCGAAGGCGGCGTTGGCCGCCGGGACGCCGCAGTAGACCGCGCAGTGCAGCAGCACTTCCTTGATCTCGTCCGGCGTGAGGCCGTTGCGGCGGGCCGCGCGCACGTGCATCGCCAGCTCGTCCATGCGGTTGAGCGCGACGAGCGCGACGAGCGTCATGCAGCTCCGCGTGCGCCGGTCGAGGCCGGGCCGCGCCCAGATCTCGCCCCAGGCGTAGCGCGTGATCAGGTCCTGGAAGTCGGCGGTGAACGGCGTCGTCCGCTCCGTCGCGCGGTCGACGTGCTCGTCGCCGAGCACCTCGCGGCGGATCTCCATGCCCCGGTCGTGCGTCTCGTCGGTCATACGGACTCCTGCTCGTGGTAGCGCGAGCGCGCGGTCGACGAAGGCGCCTGTCGCACCCAGGTACTGCTCCGGGTCGAGCGCTCGGTCGACCTCCTCCGGGCTCAGGCCCGCGGCGAGGAGCCCCTCGCGGAACGACCCGCTCCGCGCCGCCTCGCCGACGAGCTCGTGCGCCTTCGCCCGCCCGACGCGCTCCGAGAGCAGGAACGACGCGTGCTCGGCGGCGAGCAGTTCGTCCATGTTCTCCCGCATGCGCTCGCGGTCGACCTCGAGCCCGGAGAGCACCCCGCGGATCGCGGCCGCCGCTCCGCCGGTGAGGGCGAGTGCCTGCGACAGCGGCCCCCACTCCGCCTGGAAGCCGCCGAGCCCGCGCTCCTGCTCGTGCCCGGCCGCGGTGTCGAGCACCGACGCGGCGCCGTGCACCTGGGCGGCGCAGGCGACCGCGAGCGCCGAGCCGACGGGGTTGCGCTTGTGCGGCATCGTCGACGAGCCGCCGCTCCCGGGCGGCTCCCGCACCTCGCCGATCTCGGTCTGCGCCAGAAGGGCCACATCGACCCCGATCTTGGCGAGGACGCCGGCGGCGACGTCCAGTGCCCCGGCGAGCTCGGCGATTCTCACCCGGCTCGCATGCCACGGCACGACCGGTTCCTGGAGATCGAGCTCCTCGGCCAGCAGGCGCAGCACCTCGAGTCCCCTGTCGCCGAGCGCCGCCAGCGTCCCGCCTGCGCCGCCGAACTCGACCGCGAGCCGCCCGTCGCGGATCTCGACCAGCCGCCGCCGGACCTCGACGAGCGAGACGAGCCACCCGGCGGCCCTGGCGCCGAACGTGGTCGGCACCGCCTGCTGCATGAACGTGCGCGCGGCCATGACCGTGCCGCGGTGCTCCCGCGCAAGGGCGGCGCACCTGCCCGCGACCCCGTCGAGCTCGCCGACGACGAGCGACAGGGCTCGACGGGAGACCAGCATCGCCGCCGTGTCCGTCACGTCCTGGCTCGTCGCGCCCCAGTGCACGTAGCCCGCAGCCTCGCCGCCGACCTGCTCCCGCAACGCCCGCACGAGCGGCTCGGCCGGATTGCCCACGGCCCGCCCGGCACCGGCCAGCGCAGCCACGTCGAAGCGCTCGGCCGTGCACGCGTTGCCGATCGCCGCCGCCGCCTCCGTCGGGATCACGCCCGCCGACGCCTCGGCGGCCGACAGCGCCCGCTCGAAGTCGAGCATGGCCTGCAGCCAGGCCTCGTCCGCGACCGAGGCACCGATCTCGTCCGGCACGAAGAGCGCGTCGAACGTCACAGCGTGAAGAACGGCGTCTGCTCTCCGCCCTGCATCCTCAGGTCGAAGCGGAGCGCGTCACCGTCGGCTGCGGCGACGAGCCGCGCCCGCTGCTGCTCCGGAACGCCCGCGAGCACCGGGTCGGCAGCGTTCGCCTCGGCCTCGTCCGGGAAGTACACGCGTGTGAGCACGGGCTTGAGCAGCCCGCGCATGAACACGAGCATGACGAGGTGCGGCGCCTGGCCCTCGACCGGCCCGGGCTTCACGGTCACGAACGAGTAGCGCCCGTCCTCGTCCGTCCCGCTCCGCCCCCAGCCGAAGCCGGCGACGTACGCGCCCGACGGGTCGGCCTGCCAGATCTCGACCATGGCGTCCGGCACAGGCGCGCCGTCGCCGTCGAGGACGGTGCCCGAGAGCGCGACGGCACCGTCGCTCCCGGAGGGGACGAGCTCGTGCTCGGGCCGCCTCGCAAGGCCGATCGCGAAGTAGGGGCCGACGGTCTGCGACGGGGTGAGCGGAAGCGTCATTCCCGATCGAGCGGTGTCGCCGCCCGCCCTCCGAGCACGATGTCGAACCGATAGCCCAGGCACCAGTCCGGCGACGTCGTCTCCCAGTCGAAGCTGCTGATCATGAGCTGCTGCGCGGCCGGGTCCCGCACGGACTGGAAGATGGGGTCGAACGCCATCAGCGGGTCGCCGGGGAAGTACATCTGCGTGACCAGGCGCTCGGTGAACGCCCGCCCGAACAGCGAGAAGTGGATGTGCTGCGGCCGCCAGGCGTTCGGGTGGTTGCCCCAGGGGTAGGCGCCGGGCTTGATCGTCACGAAGCGGTAGCGCCCGTCGTCGTCCGTCAGGCAGCGGCCCGCGCCGGTGAAGTTCGGGTCGAGCGGGGCCGGGTGCTGGTCGACGTGATGTGCGTAGCGCCCGGCGGCGTTCGCCTGCCAGATCTCGACGAGCGTGTTCCGGACCGGCTGGCCGCGGTCGTCGGTGACACGGCCGGAGACGACGATGCGCTCGCCCAGCGGCTCGCCCTCGTGCTGCCGCGTCAGGTCGGCGTCGAGCTCGTCGACCGCGCCGTCGCCGAAGGCCGGGCCGGTCGTCTCCGACAGCGTGTGGGGCAGGATCAGCAGCGGCCTGGACGGCCCGCGACGCGCCGTCGAGCGGTATTCCGCATAGAGATAGGGCGGGTCTTCGCCCGGCCGTTCCTCGTCCGCGATCTCCGCGAGTCGTCCTTCGTGCACGCTCATGCCTTCACATCCTCCTCGATCGTCTTCAACGAGCGCAGAACCTCCAGCTCCTCGGCCGTCGGCGGGTCGCCGGTCTCGACCCCCTCGGCCACGCGCAGCTCCCAGCCGGTCGCCTGCCGGGCGTCCTCCGCCGACACGCCCGGATGAAGCGAGGCGAGAGTCAGCTCACAGCTTTCCGGGTCGGGCTCCAGCACGCCGAGATCGGTGACGACGGCGGTGACGCCTGCGCCGCTGAACCCCGCGGCCTTCCGGCTGCCGGCGCCGTCGCCGAACCCGACCGTCGTGCGGAAGTCCAGCTGCGACACGAACGTGCGCGGAGACTGTCGCAGCATCACGAACGTCTGCCGGCACGAGGCCGCGATCTCGGGCGCGCCGCCGGCGCCGGGCAGGCGCACCCTGGGCGAGTCGTAGTCCCCGATCACCGTGCTGTTCAGATTGCCGAACCGGTCGATCTGCGCGGCGCCCAGGAACCCGACGTCGATGCGGCCGCCCTGCAGCCAGTAGCTGAAGATCTCGGGGACGGAGACTACCGCGTCGGCCGTCTCGGCCAACTCGCCGTCGCCGATCGAGAGCGGCAGGTGCTCCGGTTTGGCCCCGATCGTCCCGCTCTCGTAGACGAGGACGCAGCCCGGTGCGTGCGTGCGGCGGGCGAGATTGGCCGCCGTGCTGGGAAGGCCGATGCCGACGAAGCAGGTCATGCCGTCGCTCAAGCGCCGCGAGGCCGCGACGGCCATCATCTCGTCGGCGCTGTACGCGGCGCTCACGCCACCACTCCCGCCGTCTCGAGCACGTGCTGCCGCATCCACTCGGCGAAGCGCTCACGGTCGCGGCTGATCTCGTCCCAGCGCACGTAGAAGGCATTGTCGCGGTCGTAGTAGCCGAGCGCGTACGACGGGTGCGCGCCGCCGGGGACAACCGAGACGGCGTCGATCGCCCAGCCGGGCAGGACGACCGCCCCGGGCCTCAGCTCGAGCTCCGCCACGACCTCCTCGACCGTGACGAGCGACCGGGCCGATGCCAGCACCGTCTCCTTCTGCACGCCGCTGATCCCCCAGAGCTGGACGTTGCCGCGCGGGTCGGCCTGCTGGGCGTGGACGATCCCGACGTCCGGCCGCAGCGCCGGTACTGCGGCGAGCTCCTCGCCCGTGAACGGGCAGGTGACCCGGCGGACGCGCGTGTGCGCGGGAAGATCGGTGCCGTTGTAGCCGCGCAGCATCCCGAACGGCAGGTTGGCGGCCCCGGCCGCGTAGGCCGCGGCCATGCCCGCGTGCGAGTGCTCCTCGAGCTCGAGCGGCCGCGGCCACCCGTGCTCGACGGCGTCCCGGAAGCGGTGCAGGGAGCCGACGCCGGGGTTGCCGCCCCACGAGAAGACGAGCTTCCGCGCGCAGCCCATGCCGATCAGCTGGTCGCAGACGAGGTCGGGCGTCATGCGGACGAGCGCCAGGTCCTTGCGCGCCTGGCGGATCAGCTCGTGGCCGGCGGCGTTCGGGATCAGGTGCGTGAACCCCTCGAGCGCGACGGAGTCGCCGTCGTGCACGAGGGCGGCGATCGCCTCCGGGAGCGGGACGATCTCAGCCATCGCTCATCCTCAGCACGAACGGCGCGCACTTCGCCTCGGTGACGGCGGCCGTCGCGATCATGTCGCAGACTCCGTGCCGGCCGCCCTGCTCCTGGGCGTAAGGCCGCGCAGCCAGTACCCGACGGGGAGCAGCCTGATGCCGAACCGGTCCTCGATCGTGCCCCAGATGCCGCGCGGGAGCAGCAGGGCGAACAAGATGGCGGCGCCGCCCGAGGCCGACGAGGTACCAGACGCCCTGATCGCCCCACTGGTCCTGGATGACGAAGAAGACGATCGCCCCGAGGATCGGCCCCTCGAACGTCCCGAGGCCCGCCGACGAGGACCATGAAGATCATGTACGCCGTCCACTGGACGCTGAAGTTCGAGTTCGGCTGGAACGTCGGGAACGAGGCGAGCCAGAGCGCCCCGGCCGCGCCGCACCCGACTGCGGCGAGGACGAAGACGACGCCCTTGCCCCCACAGCGACGCGCACGCCGACCGACCGCGGCAGCGTCCTCGTCGTCGCGGATCGCCTGCAGCGACGCCCCGAGCCGGCTGCGGAGCAGCCAGAAGAGGGTGGCCGAGCAGCACGACCGCGATCGCGAGGGCGAGCCAGTAGTTGTAGTTGCGCCGGTCGTCCGCGGCTGTACTGGTTGAGCGCGATCAGCGAGGTGCCGGTGACGCCGCCGATCGACCGGTCGAGGTTCACGAGCAGGTGGCAGACCTCGGCGACCACCCACATGCCGATCGCGAACTCGCCGCCGCGGAGCCGGAGCATGAACGAGCGCGATCGGGATCGAGATCAGCGCCGGCGATCAGCCCGGCCAGGACGAGCGCCGGGTAGACGCCGACGCCGTGTCGCCGAGAGCTTGATCGCGAAGTAGCGCGCCGAGGCCGAAGAACGCCTGCTGGCCGACCGACACGAGGCCCGCGTAGCCCGCGAGCGCGTTCCACATCGCGGCGAGGATGACGTAGACGAACAGCGTCGTCAGCCGGTCGACCGCGTTCGCGCTCAGCGCGACCGGCACGAGCGCGAGCAGTCCGACGAGGCCGGCGATGCCGGCACTCGACGCGATCGAGGCGGCGTCCAGCGCTGGACGACGAGGCCGGGATGCTCGGCGCGACGTGCTCATGCGCTCCCCAGCACCGTCCGCAGGCCGCCGCGCTCGTCGACCGCGGCGATGACCAGCCGCGCGGCGAGGACGACGAGGAAGACGATGTGCCCGGCGCCGGCGCCGCCCCACACGTCCTTGATCCAGCCCTCGGCTACCATCTGCGCGCCGACGGTCTGGGCGACGCCGAGCACGATGCCGCCGACGAGCGTCCCCCACAGCGAGCCGATGCCCGCCGATCACGACCGCCTCGAAGGCGAAGATCAGCTGCGTGCGGCCCGGAGTACGGGTCGAAGGTCGCGCGCATGCCGAGGAACGCGCCGGCGAGCGCGGCCGTCGCCAGGGCGATGCGCCGTCGGCGAGCGCGTAGATCGCGCCGCGAGTTGACGCCGACGAGCTCGGCCGTGTCGGGATCCTCGGCCGTCGCGCGCATCGCGCGGCCGAGCGACGTGCGGCTGAGGAACACCTGCAGCCCGCCGAGCAGCGACGACCGCCACGACGAGGATGAGGACGGCGAGCTTGCCGACGATGATCTGGCTCGTGATCGTCCAGCTGTCGTAGGCGAGCGTGCCGATGTAGGGCGAGCGAGCGCTGGTCGGCGCCGAACTTCTCGAACAGCAGGTTCTCGATCACGATGCGCGAGGCCGAAGGTGCGTCAGCAGCGGCGTGAGCACGCCCTGCCCGCAGGCTGCGCTCGAGCGATCGGCCGCTGGAGCAGCCACGCCGCCGACGGCCATCACCGGCAGCACGACCGCGAGCGCGAGCGAACGGCGATCGACGCCGTGGTCCGTGCAGCACGAGCACGAGGAACGCCGCCGAGCACCGCGAGGTCCCCGTGCGCGAGGTTGATGATCCGCATGACGCCGAACATGAGCGACAGGCCGCAGGCGAGCATCGCGTAGTAGCCGCCGAGCAGGACGCCCTGGACGATCTGGTTGACCCAGATCATGCCGGCGCCTCCGTTCCTCGCGGGCTCGCCCCAGCCCGAAGTACGCCTCGACGACCTGCTCGCGCGTCATCTCCGCCGCCGGCCCCTCGAGCACGATCCGGCCCTCGAGCATGCAGGCGACGCGGTTCGCGACCGACAGCGCCCGGCTCAGGTCCTGCTCGACGAGCACGATCGTCGCGCCGCGCTCGATCAGCGCGCGCAGCGACGCGTAGACGCCGTCGACGGCGACGGGCGCGAGCCCGAGCGAGACCTCGTCGAGCAGCAGGAGCGCGCGGGTTCGTCATCAGCGCGCGGCCGATCGCCGTCGCCTGCTGCTCGCCGCCGGACAGGTTGCCGGCGCGCGCTTGCGCGCAGCGGCTCGAGCATGCGGGAACGTCTCGAGCACCGCTCGACCGTCCACGGTCCCGGCCGGCCGGCGTCGCGCGGCGAGCGAGCAGGTTCTCCTCGACCGTCAGTTCGGTGAACAGCCGCCGTCCCTCGGGCACGAGCGCGATGCCCAGCGCGGACGCGCTGGTGCGCAGGCGACGACGTGATGTCGCGCGCCGTCGAACAGGATCGCGCCCGCCGGCCGGGCGGTGCGCGCCGGCGATCGTGCGCAGCAGCGTCGTCTTGCCGGCGCCGTTCGCGCCGACGAGCGCGAGCGTCTCGCCCTCGCGCGACCTCGAAGCGACACGTCGCGGACCGCCTGCAGCAGGCCGTGCCGCGCGTCGAGCTTCTCGACGGCGAGCAGCGTCACGCCGGCCCGCTCCCGAGGTAGGCGTCGATCACCGCGGCGTCGGCCATCACGGCCTCGGGCTCGCCGTCGGCGATCACGCGGCCGGCGTCCATGCAGACGAGCCGCGTCGACCACCTGGACGAGCACGTGGACGATGTGCTCGATCCAGACGATGGCGATGCCGCGCCGCCTGCAGCTCGCGGATCGTGGCCGACGAGCTCGTCCGCCTCGGCGTCGGTCAGGCCCGCCGCCGATCTCGTCGAGCAGCAGCACGACCGGGATCGGTCGCCAGCGCGCGCGCGAGCTCGAGCCGCTTGCGGTCGAGCAGGCCGAGCGTCTCGGCCCGGCGGTTGGCGACGGCGAGCATGCCGCAGAGCTCGAGCGCGTCGATCGCAGCGGCGGTACGCCTCGCTCGCGCTGTGGCCGCCGCCGGTGCGTCGCGGCGACGAACACGTTCTCGAACACCGTCATGCCGCCGAACGGCCGCGGCACCTGGTGCGCGCGCGCGATGCCGAGCCGGCAGCGGTGCGCGGCGCCCGCGGCGCGTCACGTCGGCGCCGCGGAAGCGCACCGAGCCGGCCGTCGGCCGGCAACGCGCCGGCGAGGACGTTGAGCAGCGTCGTCTTGCCGGCGCCGTTGGGGCCGACGATGCCGACGGCCTCGTCGGCCCCGAGCGCGAAATCCACGTCGTCGAGCACGACCAGCGCACCGAAGCGCTTGCGGACCCCGTGCGCGGCGAGGACCGGCGTGCGTCCCGTCGGTGCTCACGCAGCTGCTCGTTCTAGCGTTGTACGGCTTCAGCTTCGCCGCGATCGGGACCTTCTTGTCGTCGCGTTCTCCGTCGACCCTGGCCTCGAGCTTGAACTTGCCGCCTTCGTGCCTTCACCCACTGCGAGCCGATGATCGGGCCGTCGGCGACACGTTCCGGCACCGGGCCGCTGGCGAAGTCGACCGGCGCCGATCGGCGTGGCGGCCTTCGAGCGTCTTGAGCGCCCTGGCGACGGCCGCCTTGCTCTTCGGGTTCGCTGCTCGCCTTGAGCGCCGCGAAGCCCGACGTCGAAGACAGCGACACGTCGCGCCGAGCTGCTGGGTCCACTGCTTGCCGCGTCGCCTTCGTGTAGCCGTCGACGAGCTGCTGGTTCGTCATGCCGGCAGCGTGAGCGAGCTGTAGGGGAAGGTCGGGTGCCAGTAGACGCGCGCTCGCGAGGTTGTAGCCGAGGCCGCCGAGGCGCGTCGATCTCCGACGGGAACAGGCCGGTCTTCGCGATCTGGGCGATCTTCACCTGCTTCGTGTAGCCCCTGCTGCGCGGCCTGGCGCCAGAAGGTGGCGAAGTCGGGCGGGATCGGGAAGGTGTTGAAGATCTGGCAGTTCTCCTGCTTGAACTTCGCGATCTGCGCGGAGAAGTCGGTCGTGCCGTCCTCGTAGGGCCCGGGGTCGACGATCGTGAAGCCTGCCTTCTCGAGCAGCGGGCACGAGCGCCGCGCGGATGGCGTTGCCGTCGGCGTCGTTCGGGTACAGGACGCCGACCTTCTTGTTGGTCTTCGACCGGCCCGTTCCACTGCGAGATGTAGCGGCCGCGAAGTCGGCGGCGCCGAAGCTGAAGTGGTAGCGTCCACTTGAACGGGTTCTTGCCGCCCGGCTTCGCGCCGCGTCCGAAGTACCAGGCTTCCCACGGCTGCACGGTCGACACGCTGCGGGACGCCTGCCGCCTCGCATGCGTCGGCGACCGGGATTGTTCACCTCCGGCGTCGACGTCGAGAGCATCAGGTCGACCTTGCTGCCGTTGATCAGCGACTTGGCGAGCTGGCCCGCGCGGGCCGGGTCGGACTGCGTGTCCTTGGAGATGATCGTGACCGCGTAGGTCTTGCCCCCGATCTTGACGCCTTTCTTCAGCGCCTTGCGAAACTCGGACACCACCCATGGATCGGCCTCGCCGAAGGAGCCAAGGGGACCGGTGAGCGGGCTCAGAAAGCCGATCTTGAGCGAATTTGCCTCCGGTACGGCCTCGTGGGTCACCCGGATCGGCCTGGCCAGCGCGTTTCCTGCCGCGGAGCCTGCGAGCACCAGGCCGCCGGCCCCGATGCCTGCTTTCTTCACGACCTCCCGGCGCGTGAGCTGCGCCTTCTCCACGTGTGCGTCGTCCGTCATGCGTCCTCCCGTCGGGTAGAGAAGCCGACCCTACGACCCCGTTTTTCGCCTGTCAAGACATTGTCCTAGTATCCAGGACATGGAAGTCGGGACTGCCTCGGGCTCCCAGTCGCTGGAGCGGGGACTCGCGATCCTCGCCGAGTTCAAGCCCGCGACGCCGGAGCTCGGCATCAGTGACCTCGCGCGGGCCCTCGGCCTCAGCCGCAGCACCTCGCACCGCTACGTGTCCACCCTCGCCCGCCTCGGCTATCTCGACCAGAACGCCCGGACCCGCAAGTACCGCCTCGGGCCGCGCGTCCTCGATCTCGGCTTCGCCGCGATCAACTCGATGGAGCTCCGTCAGATCTCGGCGCCGCACCTGCAGCAGCTCGCGGACGACACGGGCCACACCGTGAACATGGCCATCCTCGACGGGACGGACATCGTCTACATCGAGCGCTGCCGCACCTCCCAGCCGGGGCAGCGGGAGATCGACCTCAACCTCCACGTCGGCTCCCGGCTGCCCGCGTACTGCACGTCGATGGGCAAGGTGCTGCTGGCCTACCTGGACCCTGAGCACAGGGCGGAGCTGCTGGACACGATCGACCTCGTCGACCGCGGGCCAAACACGATCACGACCCGCGTTGCGCTGGATGCCGAGCTCGAGCGCGTCCGCGCGACGAGCGTGGGCTTGAACAACGAGGAGCTGGCCTACGGCCTGCGCTCGATCGCCGTCCCGGTCTGGGGCCAGAGCGGGGAGGCCGTGGCCGCCATCAACCTGGCCGTGCATCGCTCGGCAGCGTCCATCGGGGACCTGGTCGACCGGCTGAGCCCGAAGCTGCGCCGCGCCGCTGCCGGCATCTCGGCTCTGCTCGGCTACCGCCCCGCCTGAGTGCCTCAGCCGGCAGGCGCGATGTTCAGGTTCATCCGGAACAGGTTCGCCGGGTCGTACTTGGCCTTGAGCTCCGCCAGCCGGTCGTAGTTCGCCCCGTAGCCGGCCCGGACGAGCTCCTCCTTCTCCTCGCCGAAACCGGGGAAGTTGAGGTACAGACCGCCGGTCGAGTGGCGATCGAGTGCGGCCCACACCTCACGTCCGAAGGCGATCGCCTCGTCGTTCTGCGCCGGGTCGGTCCAGCTCACCTCCGCGGTCGCGAGGAAGCCCGCATCGCGACCGGCGTATGCGGTCTCCGAGTCGTCGACGCGCGTCATCGCGCCGCCCTGGTGCCAGACGACGATGTCGGTCAGCGGCGTCGGCCGGCGGCCGGCGAACTCGAGGATGTCGTCGATCGCGGCCTCGGACAGCTCGCCCAGCGCGCGCGACTTCCAGTAGTAGAGGCCCCCCTTGGGGAAGAGCGCGTCGAACCCGCTCTGGAGCCCGAGCCACGGCCACGGCCCGCTCAGGTCGAGCAGCGGCTCGCCGAACTCCCGCAACGGCTGCACGACCGGCTCGCCGTCTTCCACCGATCCGGAGTAGACGCCGACGACGATGACGACGGGCGTCCCGTGCAGCTCCGGCGGAAAGGGCTCCGCCGGGGGCACGCTGACGCAGATCGCGAGCGAGCTGAGCTCCTCGGGCGCGCCGGCCATGTGGTCGCGCCAGGCCGTGAGGATCTCCTTCCCTCGCTCCAGCGGGTAGAAGACGGCGGCGACCGTCACCATCGGGCCGAGCGGATACGCCTGGAACTCGAACGAGGTCACGACGCCGAAGTTGCTACCGGCGCCGCGGACGGCCCAGAACAGGTCCTCGTTCTCGGTCGCGCTCGCGCGCCGCAACTGCCCGTCCGCAGTGACGATGTCCACCGACAGGAGGCTGTCGATGGAGAGCCCGTACCTGCGGCGCATGTGGCCGAGGCCCCCGTGGAGCGTGAGCCCGGCGATCCCGGTCGTCGACACGACGCCGCCCGGAACCGCGAGGCCGAAGAGCTGCGACTCGCGGTCGCAGTCGCCCCACGTCGCGCCTCCCTCGGCGCGCACGATCCCCGTCGACGGGTCGACGTGGACGCCGTTCATCCCGGACAGGTCGACGACGAGGCCGCCGTCGTTGACCGCGTTTCCGGCGACGTTGTGGCCGCCGCCTCTGATCGACAGGAGCAGATCGTGCTCGCGGGCGAAGTTGACGGAGTCCACGACGTCGGCGGCCCCCGAGCAGCGGACAATCAGCGCCGGTCGCCGGTCGATGAGCCCGTTCCAGATCGCGCGCGCATCGTCGTACCCCTTGTCCCCCGGACGGAAGACGTTTCCTCTCACACCGGCGACGAAGGCCTCGAGGGCCTCTGCGTCGACGCTCGGCTCGGTCACCAGCTCGGCTGCCATCGCGTGCTCCTTTCTCGCTCCAGGACGATGAACAGTCGGGTATCGGCCGGTGACGTTACGCCGCCGGCGTGCACGCTGCAAGCGAGCGGGCTAGTGGCCGGTGGCAGAGAAGTGCATGTAGTCCTTCGTCGAGCCCGCCCAGGAGCCGCCCCAGCCCCAGCCGATCGAGCGGAACGCGGCGATCACCGCCGGCGTCACCATCCCCGGTCGCAGCCGCGTGCGGTCGAAGTACGGCCGGCCGGCGGGGTCGCGCGACATGCCGCAGCCGATGTACGGGTTCTCGACCGGGTTGAGGTCGACCGCCTCCCCATAGGCGTGCTCCGACCAGCTGCCCGTACCGGTGCCGCCGACGCACGGCGACGGCACTGCCTCCCGGCACTCGAAAGAGCCGCTGACGTCGCTCGGCGGGCTCGGTCCGTAGACCACGCGCAGCCGCATCTCGCGGATCGGGAACCGGAGGTCGTACAGCTTGTGGAAGACGCCCGCGAGCGGTCGCGCATCCTTCCGGTTGACGACGAGCTGTCCCGTGTGCATGCGGCCGTCGAAGCCCCAGTGCGTCACCGTGAGCACGCGCAGATCGGACAGGCCGACGGGGCAGCCCTTGTGCCAGACGTTCCCGGTCAGCAGCGTGCGGACCGGCGGCGACAGCGGCTGCACGACAGCGTGGAACGAGAAGGCGGCGAGCGGAACGGCGAGCAGTCGGATCATCGGCGTCGTCCGCGACGGTATCTCAACGCCGCCTGGAACTCGATCGTTCGGGCCGGTCCGTCCGGTCGGGGACCTACCGTGCCGTCATGGTCGGAGTTCTTCTACTCGGCTTCGTCCTCGTCATCGCCGTCCTCGTCTGCTCGTTCCTGCAGGCGAGCTTTCCCGTCGCGCTCTCCGTGGTCTCCCTGTTCGTCGCGCTGATGGTCGCCGCGGGCGGCGGCACGATGGTGCAGGCGGTCATGGCCGGGGGCGTCGTCCTCGTCGGCGGGCTCGTCCTCGCGACGGCCTCGGACACATACGAGGAGATCAGGCTCGCCCGGCGGCGCGCGAAACCGCGGAGGCGACCGCGGCCGCCCGTGCGGACGACCGTCGAGGCCGAGCCGGAACTCGACGAGCGGCGCCGCGCGGCGTGACGTGCCCGCGAGGACCCGGCACGACCGGCCCTCTCCATGCCTGCCGCTAGAGTGCGGCCGATGCCCGGTTACTTCGGCAAGGCGATCAAGTTCGCAAGCACGCCCGGCGGGCGGAAAGTGATCATGGAGGCGATCCGCGTGGCCCAGAGCGAGGAGGGCCGCAAGCTGATCGCACAGGCGCGCAAGGTCGCCACCACCCCGGAGGGCAAGCGGCTGCTGGCGCAGGCGAAGGAGCACGCGAAGCAGATCGTCAAGGCGCCGGCCGCGGCGGCCGACGAGGCCGAGCGGGCGAAGGCCTGGCAGACGATCCGCGACCGCTTCAACGGCGACAAGCGCCCGTAGCCCATGAAGGTGACAATGATGCTCGCCGACTCCGCGCAGGAGGTCGGCGGCAAGCTGTACATCCTCGGCGGCGGCTGGTCGATCACGGGCCCCGAGCCGGTGCCGATGGCGATCGCGCTCAAGCTCGAGGTGCCGTGGGACCGCACGAACGTACAGCACTCGCTGCTGCTCGAACTGCTCGACGAGGACGGCGAGCCCGTCCTGGTGCCCGGCCCCGACGACGATCAGGTGCCGTTGCAGGTCACGGGCGAGTTCGAGGCCGGCCGGCCCGCCGGGATCAAGCCGGGAACGCCGATCGACAGTGCGCTGGCCGTCAACTTCGGCCCACTCCCGCTCGAGGGCGGGCGGCGCTTTCAGTGGCGCCTGTCCATCGACGGCGAGACTGACGAGGACTGGACGCTCGGGTTCTCTACGCGGCCGGCGTGACGGGAGCGCGGGTCGGCTCGGGCACGAGCGTGGCCAGCGGCACCGGCACGACGGGCTGACGTCCGCGTTTCGCGGGCGGCCACGGGCGGCCGCGCGGAAGGTCGGCACGTGGCCCGGAGTCGTGGTCGATGCAGAACAGGCCGATGCAGAGCTTGGAGCAGCCAGGCTCGATGCAAGGATTGATCATCGACATACGGTCTCGTTGCCCCTTCCGGCGGGATGACAAACGTCTAGGAGTACTCGGAACCCTCCGTCCGACTCGCGGCGCCCCTGCATCCTCCCCGATCCTCGGCCCCGGCGCAAGTGTGGGCGGACGGCCGGCGGCTCGCCGCGGCCGTCCGCCCGAGGTCGTTCGGCACTTCCTCGACGATCAGCCCGGTAACGGCGGCTTGCGGGCGGGCCTTTCGGGCCCGTCCATTCGTTTGCCCGTGCATAGGATCGCGTCGTGAGAATCGCACGCCTCGCGATCGCCCCCGTCAAGGGGCTCGGTCTCGTCCACCCGCAGGAGGCGCTGCTCGGCCGGACCGGGGTACGGAACGACCGCCGCTTCTACCTCGTCGATCCGGACGGACGGCTCGTCAACAACAAGACCTGCGGCGAGCTGATGCAGGTGCGGCCGGACGTCTCCGACGACGCGGATCGCCTCACGCTCGGCTTTCCCTCCGGCGACACCGTCGAGGGCGAGGTCGTTCTCGGCGCCCCCGTCGGGACGAGCTTCTACGGGCGGCCGGTCACCGGCCGCTACGTCGAGGGCCCGTGGTCGGACGCCCTCTCCGAGCACGCGGCGCAGCCGCTCCGCCTCGTGCGCGCGGACGAGCCCGGCGCCGCCATCGACCGCACTCACGTCGTGTCGCTGATCTCGGACGGCTCGCTCGCGGCGCTCGCGCGGCGGGCCGGGGTCGACGGCGTCGACGGGCGGCGCTTCCGGATGACGATCGAGCTCGAAGGCTGCGCGGAGCACGAGGAGGACGGATGGATCGGCGGCGAGGTCGGGGTCGGAGAGGCGCGCATCCGCGTCACCGGCCCGGTCGGCAGATGCGTCGTGACGACGCGCAACCCGGACACGGGCGAGTCGGACCTCGACACTCTGCGCGTCCTCGGGGGGTACCGCACGCTGCGCGAGGGGAGGTCGTTCGGGTGCGGCGTCTGCGGCGATGTTCTCGCCGAGGGCGCCGTCCGCGTCGGCGACTCCCTCGTGCGAGGGCGCTGAGGCGAGGGATCGCCCCGCCGTCGCCCGCGCCGATCCTTTCACTGACCGCCGACGAGCGAACGCCGTGAGGAGGTGACGTCCGATGAAGAGCGCATTCAGCAACGTGGTCAACAAGATGCTGCGCTCGTTCAGGTCGGTGTTCCATTCCGACAAGGACGAGGCTTCCTGATCCACGGGCTCCAGCGATCCGTCGCGTTCCTCTAGGCTGGACCCGCTCGGAGAGGTGTCCGAGTTGGCCTAAGGAGCGCGACTGGAAATCGCGTACCTGCCGCAAGGTGGGTCGCGGGTTCGAATCCCGCCCTCTCCGTCTAGCACCCGGATCCCTCTTCAACAGAGGGATCCGGCTCGTTTTGCGAGAGCGGTCGAATGATCGACGTTCGAACTCCTCGTTGCCTGGCGTCGTTGCCTGGCCGTGTCAGGATGCCGTTGACAGTGCTGGAGACCAGCACCTCACCGGGCGCGGCCAGCGAGGCGATTCGCGCTGCAACCGATACCGCGACGCCGACAATCCTTCCGTCACAGACCTCGCATTCGCCGGTGTGGACGCCCGCCCGGATCTCGAGCCTCAGCTACACGGAGGCAGTCGCCTTTTGATCGAGCAGTGACCTCAAGTAATCCTCCATCTTGTCGAAGCTGTCTTCCTGGCCGTCCTGCTTGGTCATGTGGTCACGGCCAGCCTTGTCGCGGAACGCTAGCTTCATCGTCAGCTTCGTCACTCCGTCAGTTTCGTGCAGATCCACGGACTCGACGGCGTCCGCATCTGGCCACCCTTCGAACAGCCACGTTGCGACGGTCCGGGTGGGCGGCTCGACCTCCAAGTACGTGCCACGGAACGAGCACTCGGTTCCGTCGTCGTTCACGAAAACGATGTGGTAGTTGCCTCCGACGCGCAGGTCGATCGAGCACTCCGTCACCTCAGACGTAAATGGAGCGAACCATTTGCTCACGTGCTCCGGCTTCGTGAAGACGTCGAAGACGAGTGCGATCGGGGCGTCGAACTCTCGAGTGGTGACAATCTCGAGTTGGTTCGGAAATTCGATGACTGCGGATCCATGCCGATTCGGTGTCACTGCGGCTCTCCTTGGTGTTGGAGTTCTTTGAGGTAGTCGTCCAACCGATCGAGTCGGTCATTCCACGCCTGCTCGTACTTGGCCAACCACTCGTGCATCGGCCGAAGGTGCTCGGGTTCCAGGCGGTACAGCCGGCGACGCCCCTCCGCCCGGCACCTGACGAGTCCCACCTCACTGAGCACCCGTAGGTGTTTCGAGACCTGAGGCTGGGACATCGAGAGGTCGTTCACGATCGTCCCGACCGCCTTCTCGCCGGCGATCAGCGTGTCCAGGATGTCGCGACGGTGCGCCTCGGCAATTGCATTGAAGACATCCGACGTCGTGGAAGAGCGAGCCACGGAACCATCATATTCCGATATCGGCATATGTCAAGGTGATCGTCCACCTGTGGGGTCTGACGCCTGAAGGAATCTACGCCCAGGGCAGACGAGCCCAGTTCGGCGGCCGCTCTCGCCGGAACCGCTCGACCGTCGCGTACGCCTGCCTCCAGTCGGAGGTCTCCTCCGCCACGCTCGCGCCGTAGCGCGCCGCGAGCTCCGACACCGGGTAGTGCACTCCCGGGCCCGAGCGCGAACCGACCATCAGGATCACACACGGCCCCTCGCCCGCGCCCACGAAGGCGTGCTCGGTCCACGGAGGAGAGTGGAAGAAGTCCCAGGGCCGCAGGCGTCGCTCCCCGTCCTCGACGAGCAGCGCGCACTCCCCTGAAAGGACGAGGAACGCCTCCTGGTTCGACTCGGCGTGGTAGAGAGGCCCGTCTGTCCCGGCTCCAGGACGGTGACGTTGATCCCGAACTGGGCGAACTCGACCGGCGGGTCGCCGTACTCGCTCTCGAAGGCGCACCTCGCGCCCCTCCTCTCCGAGAACCACCACTCGGCGTCGCGTACGTTGACGACGAACCAGCCCTGGGTCACGGGCGTGAGCCCCGATCCGAAGTCCTCGAGCTGCGCTCCGGGCACGGACGCGATTCTCGCACCTCGGGACGGGTCCCCGATGTGCGCCAGCGTGCTCTCGCCCGACACAGGCCGTGTCGAAGCAACGGTGTCTCCTGCGATTTGCAGGACTTTTCACGAAGGTCGGGTCGAGCCACTCGCCCAGACGAAGCTAGAGATCGTCCCTTGCGTTTGTAGCTAGCCCGAGGCGCCCTGGGTCAGGAAGGCGACCAGGTCGGCGAGCTGCTTCTCGCTCAGCTTCTGGCCGAAATCCTGGGGCATGATGCCGGCGCTGAAGCCCGGGACGACGTACGCGTTCGGGTCGACGATCGACTCGTGGGTGTAGTCCGCGAGCGAGCCCCGGTTCGCCTTCTGCGCGGCGGCCGCAAGGTCGTCCAGGTTGGGGCCGATCGTCGCCGTCGCGGCGGCGGGCTTGAACGTGTGGCAGCTCCCGCAGCCGTTGGCCGCGAACACCGCCTTCCCGGCGGCGGGGTCGCCCTGCGCCGCGGGCGGTGGCGGCGGCTGCGCGGCCGGCGGTGGGGGCGCGGCGGCGGGCGGCGGCGACGACGCTTCGGCCGGCTCCGGCGTCTCTTTGGCCACCCAGACGATCACGGCCATCATCGCGAGGAAGAAACAGATCACGACGGCCACGTACGGCCACACGTACTTGCCGGGGAAGTTCGGCCAGCGGCGCGGGAGTACGAACGAGCTGACCAGGGCGAAGACGATGAACGCCGCGCCCATCAGGGCGATCCCGGTCTTCTGTGCGTCGCTGAGCGCGCCGAGCAGCACGGCCGCCCAACCTACCAGCTTCCGCCTACCAGCTTCGGCCTCCCCACTCTGGCCCCGACTGCTCGTCCTCCTGGTCGCCCGCGAGCCGCCGCCAGCCCTCGCTGAAGCCGACCTCCCCCTCCCGACGCGCGACGAGCGGCGCCGGCCCGGACAGCCCACCCGTCCGCCAGACCCGCTCCTGCAGGCGGCGCTCGGCGTCGCCGATCCGGCGACTGACGAGCGAGATCTGGATCTCCTGGCGCGCGAGAGTCTCCTCGCGGCGGGCGAGCTCGACCTCTCGGGCCAGGATCTCCTCGCGGAGCCCGGCCCGCTCGCGCTCGAGGAGCTCGCCGCCGTCCGCGCGCACCCGCTGGCCCTCCTCGGCCGCAGCCCGCTCGAGCTCTTCCCGGCGCTTGAGCAGGTCGTCGGACATCCGCTCGACGAGATCCTGCTCGTGACGCTCGAGCGTCGCCCTCGCCTCGGCGTCGAGCTGGTCGATGCGGCGGTCGAGGTCCGCGGCCGCCTCCTGTTCGAGCAGCGCGCGCCGCCGTTCGAGATCTTCCGAATTACGACGCTCGAGCTCCTGCTCGCGCCGGGCGAGCAGCGCCGCGATCTGCGCCTCGACCTCGCGCCCGGCCTCGCCGCCTCCCCCGGCCGGCCGCGCCTGTGCCGCGACCAGGGCGGCCTCGGCCTCGCGGCGCCTCTGGTCGACCCGCGCGAGGGCCGCCAGCTCGGCGCTCGCAGCCGCCAGCGCCGTCTTCGTCTCCTCGTGGCCGCGGAGCTGGCGCTCGAGCCTGGAGATCCGCTTCTCGGCAGCGCGGAGATCCGAGGACATTCGACGACGGTCGCCCAGCGCCTCGGACGCCTTTGCCAGGCGCTCGCTCTCGGCGCGGAGCTCGGCCTCCGTCTTGCGGTGCCGGGACTCGGTCTCCGCCACGGCCTTCGCCCGCTCCTCGAGCTGCCGGCGCTCGCGCTCGAAGCTCGCCAGGACCCGCTGGATCGCACCTGTTGTGTCGGACGAGCGGCGCAAGCGGAGGCCGCCCCGGCGGAACCGCACCAGCCGGCCGGAAGCGGCACCCCGCTGCAGCACACCCTGGAGATGCTGCACCTCGCGCTCGCGATGGGCGGCGCGAGCGGACGTCTCGCGCAACGCCACCTGGAGCTGGTGAACCTCGGCGGCGGCCGCCGCGCGGATCCGCTCACGCTCTGCGCGAAGACTTTGTTCGAGCTTCCGGAGCCGGGTGAGCTCCGCGCCGATCTCAGACGAAGACTCCGGCTTGCGCCTCACGCACCGATCATAGGCGGAGCCTTGCGCGGTGTCTGCGGCGCGAAAGCACCTCGAGCGTCCGCCCGAGTGCGAAGCCGCCGGCGACCACGAGGAGACACCCTCCGAGCACTGCCGCGAGCGTCACGACCCAGTGCGGCATTCCCGGAAGCTAGAGGCCCCTCCGGACGGAACGTGCCTCGCGGCACGAATCGAGTCAGCGAGGTCGCTCGGGCGGCACGCCGGAATCCCGCAGCGACGCCTCCACCCGCTCGCGGATCTTGTCCCCGAGCGACGCCGCCCGCTCGGCCATCTCGTCCACGGCCTCGTCGTCGGCGGCGGCGGCGACCGTCTCGGCACGGGTCTCGGCCGGAGGCGGGCCAACCCTCTCCAGCGTGCGGTCGAGGTGCCTGAGGATGCGCTCCTGGATGCTGTCGGCGAGGCGCGCGCCGAAGTCCTCGAAGCGCTGCTCGAACGCCTTCTCCCTCGCCTTCTGCCTCTCCTTGCGTTCCGTCCTCGTCGGCTCCTGCTCGGCCGCCGGCGGGGTGGCCGGCGCGGCGGGCGCGGAGACGGAAGCGCCCTCGATCTCGAGCTCGTACACGCGCTCCGGCTCGTCGAGGCCCTTCAGGTGCCGCTCGCCGAGCGGGAAGACGGAAACGCCCGCCGGAAGGCTCGAGCCGACGAGCGCCCGCGTCGTCTCCGACATGAGTACGTTGCCGCCGCGCGCCACGGTGCAGATGCGGGCGGCCCGCACGACGTCGAGACCGAGATAGCCCTCCTCGCCGACGGCCGGCTCCCCGGTGTGCAGACCGATGCGGACGCGGACGACGGCGCCCGCCGGCCACTCGGCGTCCGCGTGCGCGCGCTGGACCTCGACCGAGGCGTTGATCGCGTCGCGTGCCCGCGAGAACGCGAAGAAGAACGCGTCGCCCTGCGTGTCGATCTCGCTGCCCCCGGCGGCGCCGAAGGTCTCCCGGATGATCCGGCGATGCCGCGAGAGGACGTCGCCGTAAGCGTCGCCCAGCTCCTTGAGCAGCGCGGTCGAGCCCTCGATGTCCGTGAAGGCGAAAGTGACCGTTCCCGCAGGCAGCTGCGCCATCCCGGGATCGTAGATGCCCGTAACTCCCGAGCCTTCGGGGAGACTGTCGCCCATGGCCGGCGCCGAGCACACGCGACTCCTCGAGGTGCCGAACGGCGACACCGGCGCCGGTCTCGGCGCGTCGCATCAGACCGGCTGGACCGGGCTGGTCGCGAAGCTGATCCTGGCGCGAGCCCGATGATCGAGGCCCTGGTGTACCGGGCCGTGGGCGTTCTCTTCGCGCCGTCGTCGCCGGTCGCCTCGGTGATCGCAATGGTGGTGCGGCTGGCTGCGGGCGCGATTCTGATCGGGTTCGGGCAGAGCAAGTTCGTGCACCACGCGAAGGAGACCCGGGCGTTCGATCGCTACGGGCTGCCCGCGCCTGAGGTGTTCACGTACGCGATCGGGACCGTCGAGCTGGTCGGCGGCGTCCTGCTCGTGCTCGGGCTCGCGACGCGGCTTTTCGCCCTCGGGCTGGCCGGGAACATGGTCGGTGCGATCGCGACCGGCGGCCGCGTCGACGGCGGCTTCGTCAACCTCGGGCTCGCGCCGATGCTGCTGGCGGCGATGCTATTTCTGGTCTGGGCCGGGGCCGGTCGGTTCTCGCTCGACGAGCTGCTCGCGCGACGCCTCGGCGTCGCGGAGCCTGTGGATCGATCGTCACAGAATCGGCACGTTCACGTCACAGACACGTAGCAGTTTTCCGACTACGATCGAACGTGGGTGGTGGGCTGGGGTGCCCCGGCTAATCGTCGCAATGTGGGAGAAAAGCCGGTCTCTCGCGGCTAGGCCGGTGGCGCGCAGCGGGGGTCGTGGTACAGCGCGAGCCGGAGGAGCAGGCCGTGCAGCTCCTCACGTTCCTGCGCTGCCAGTGGCGCAAGGAACTCGTTCTCGAGGCGCGTGATGATCGCCCGCAGGCTGACGAGCGCCCTCTTCCCGGACGGGGTCAGGCTGACCGCCTGACGGCGCCGGTCGTGCGGGTCGCGGCGCCGTTCGATCAGCCCGCGCTCCTCGAGCGAGTCGAGCATCCCGACGAGTTGGCTGCGGTCGAGGCGCAACGCGTCCGCGATCGTCGCCTGCGTCTCGCGCGCGCCCTCCTCGAGCAGCGCCAGCACGCTGAAGTGGTACGGCGTGAACCCCAGCTCGCCGAACTCCACGATCGACCGGGCCTTGATCTCGAAGCCGAGCCGCGCGAGGAGGAACGCCGGGCTGGCGACGAGCTCCCGCGGCAGCGTGCCTCCCGCCTGCCGCTCGATCGCCTCTGTCGACACCGGCTCCACGGGAATAAGTGTAGCGCGGCCCATCGTTTGGTGTTGGTATCGTGGAGAAGCTCAACGATAGAGGGGAGCCCAGAATGAGCCGCCTAGCCACATCGAGCCGAAATCGCTGGATCGCACTCGCCGTCATCGTCGCAGCGCAGTTCATGGTCGTCCTCGACGTCGCGATCGTCAACGTCGCGCTGCCGTCGATCAAGGACGACCTCGGATTCAGCGAGGCAAGCCTCCAGTGGGTGATCACCGCCTACGCGATCATGTTCGGCGGCGTCCTCCTCCTGGGCGGACGGATGGCCGACCTGCTCGGCCGGCGGCGCCTGTTCATCGCCGGGCTCGTCCTGTTCACGACTGCCTCGCTGCTCTCCGGGCTCGCATGGTCGGAGGGATCCCTGATCGTCTTCCGCGCGCTGCAGGGGCTCGGCGGCGGCCTCCTCGCCCCGGCTGCCCTCTCGATCCTGACCACGACCTTCGCCGAGGGACGCGAGCGCAACATGGCGCTCGGCGTCTGGGGCGCCGTGTCCGGCAGCGGCGGCGCCGCCGGGGTGCTCCTGGGCGGGCTGCTCACGAGCTGGATCGGCTGGTCCTGGATCTTCTTCATCAACATCCCAGTGGGCGTGATCGTCATCGCCCTCACGCCGCTGTTCGTCCGCGAGAGCCGGGCCGAGCTCGACCATCGCCACTTCGACGTCGCCGGCGCAACGTCGATCACGGCCGGGTTGATGCTGCTCGTCTACGCGCTGACGAAGGCGGCCGAGGACGGGTGGGGCACGGCGACGACCGTCGGTCTTTTGGCCGCGTCGGCTGCCCTCGTGATCGCGTTCGTCGTGATCGAGCTTCGCTCCAAGGCCCCGCTGCTCCCGATGAGAATCTTCCGGCTGCGCACGCTGACGGCCGCGAACGTGACCGGCTTCCTGGTCGGATCGGCGCTGTTCTCGCAGTTCTTCCTGTTGACGCTGTACATGCAGCAGGTGCTCCACTACTCGCCGATCCAGACGGGCGCCGCCTACCTGACCCTGACGCTCGCGATCATCACCTTCGCGGCAATCGCCCAGGGGCTGGTGACCCGGATCGGCATCCGGCGGGTGCTCCCCTTCGGGCTGGCCCTGTCGGCGGTGGCGCTCGTGCTGTTCACGCGGCTGCCCGTCGACGGCCACTACTTCTGGGATCTGTTCCCGGGCTTCCTGCTCAGCGGGATCGGCCTGGCGCTCGCCTTCGTGCCGATGACGATCGCGGCGCTGGTCGGCGTCAAGGAGGCCGACGCGGGGATCGCGTCCGGGCTTATCAACACGAGCCAACAGATCGGCGGTGCCGTGGGCCTGGCCGTCGCGACGACGATCGCGACGACGTTCACGAGCCGTTACGTCGACTCGCACGCGGCGGTCACCGCCGGTAGCCCGGCCGCGCTGAACTACGGGTTCGAGATCACGTTCTACGTCCTGGCAGGGCTGGCCGCGCTCGCGTCCGTCCTCGCCGCCGTCATGATCGAGCCCAGCGAGCCCGAGCGTGCGCCCGAGCTGGCCTTCGACGAGGCCTAGGACGCGGCGCCGAGCAGCCGGCGGAACCAGTCGGCCTGGGCGGCCCGCTCGGCCTCACGGCCGGGCGGGCCGCCGGCGTGTTCGGCCGCGACCGCGGCCATGAAGCTCGCGGTGTGGACGCGGCCCACGCGGGCATGGTGCTCGGCGTCCCCGGCATAGCCGCGTAACGTCTTGTCGCGGGGCATCGCGTGGGCGAGCGCCCGGGCGCGCCCCGCGGCCTCCTCGGCGAACCGGCGGGCCGTTTGCGTCCGTCCAGGCCTCGACGGGGCGCACGAGCCGGCCCCGTGGCGCGACGACCTTGCGCTCGGCGGTGACGATGTCGCCGTCGAGCTCGATCGCCCAGAGCTCGTCGTTCGTCCAGAAGGGCAGATCGTCGACCCGGCACGCGTGCACGCCGCTCTCGCAGGGAGCCGCCGCATCGGCCTCCACCCAGCGCCCGGGCTCCCAGCAGTAGCCCGTGAACGGCCCCAGCGATCCTTCGCGGAGGAACTTGTACGCGTTCACGGCCGCTCGAAGCTCCTGAACGCAAGACACAGCTGCTCCTCGAGCTCCGGCGAGAGCGCGTCGGCGGACAGCTCGCCCGTGAGCACGATCGAGAGCCGGAGCTGCTCCAGGTAGTCGCTGCAGCCGTCGCAGAGGTTGAGGTGGAGCTCGACGCCCTCCCGCTCCTCCGCCGGGAGCACGCCTTCGACGTAGTCGTTCACGATCTGGACGATCTCGCGGCAGGTGATGTCCTCCGGCTGGCTCCGGGGCCGGACGGAGGCGCGTGACCACGGCCATCTCATTCCGCGGCCTCCTCGTCCAGGTACGCCTCGAGCGCGGCCCGCACCCTGGCGCGGGCACGGTGCAGGAGCACGCGCTGGTTTCCCTCGGAGACACCGAGGATCTCGCAGGCCTCCTCGGCGGTGAAACCGTCGATGTCGCGGAGCGTGATCACCGCCCGCTGGCTCTCGGGGAGCGCCTCGACGGCGGCCGCGATCCGCCCGCGCGCCTCGTCGGCGAGCAGCCGCTCCTCCGGCACGTCGCGCGGGCTGCGGGGGCTCGAGGCCCACTGGCCGGCCCAGCGATGGCCGGGCCCGAGGAAGCGATCGGCGTCGACCGGCGCCTCGTCGTCCTCGACGTCGCCGGCCAGGCTCGAGAAGGGCAGGCTGCGGCCTTCGCGCTCGCCGCGGGTCTTCGCCGTGTTCGTGAGAATCCGGAAGATCCACGTCTTCAGGGACGAGCGTCCCTCGAAGCGGTCGATGCCTTTGAGGACGCCGAGCCATGCCTCCTGCACGACCTCCTCGGCGACGGCCCTGCTGGACACGTACATCATCGCCACGCGCAGCATGGACGGGCCGTAGCGGCGGAGCAGCTCGCGGAAGGCCGCCTCGTCGCCGGAGCGGAGCTGCTCGAGAAGGCGTTGCTCGTCGGGAGGGAGGGCGATCGTGCTCGTGGCGTCGCGACGATATCCATCGCGGTTCTGTCCCGACGATGGGAGAGTCGTTACGTGCCCTCGTTTGAGCCTTGCCGGGTCCGGTGCTAGCGTCGCAGGGCGGTAATGGAATTCCGGATTCTGGGCCCGCTCGAGGTGGGCGAGGACGGGCGCGTTCTCGACCTCTCCGGGCAGAAGCAGCGGGCGCTGCTGGCCGTGCTGCTCTTGCACGCCAACGAGGTCGTCTCCTCGGACCGGCTGATCGAGGCGCTGTGGGAGGACGGGCCGCCGGAGACGGCGGCGAAGGCGCTCCAGGTGTACGTGTCGCAGCTCCGGAAGCTGATCGGGAAGGAGCGCCTACGGACGAAGGCACCGGGCTACGCGGTTCACGTCGAGCCCCACGAGCTGGACCTGGCGCGGTTCCAGTCCCTGCGCGCCGAGGGCCGGCCTCGCGAAGCCCTGGAGCTCTGGCGGGGCCCGCCGCTCGACGAGTTCGCGTACCAGCGCTTCGCACAGCTGGAGATCGCACGCCTGGAAGACCTCCGGCTCGCCTGCCGCGAGGAGCGGATCGACGCCGACCTCGCGGCCGGACGGCACGCCGACGTCGTGGGCGAGCTCGAGGCTCTCGTCGCCGAGCACCCGCTGCGCGAGCGGCTGCGAGGCCAGCTGATGCTGGCGCTCTACCGCTCGGGGCGGCAGGCGGAGGCACTCGAGTCGTACGCGGCCGCCCGGCGGGCGCTCGTCGACGAGATGGGGATCGAGCCGTCCCGGGTGCTGCGCGAGCTCCACCAGGCGATCCTGAACCAGGACTCCGCGCTGGAACTCGCGGGCGCGTCGACCGGCGACGCCGAGTCCTCGCGCGGAGCGTTCGTCGGCCGCGAGGCAGAGCTGGCCGAGCTCGTGGTCGGCCTCGCCGACGCGTTCGCGGGACGAGGCCGCGTGTTCCTGCTCGTCGGCGAGCCGGGCATCGGCAAGAGCCGTCTGGCCGAGGAGCTTGCCGGGGCGGCGAGATCCCGGGGTGCCCGCGTTCTCATCGGCCGCTGCTGGGAGGCGGGAGGCGCGCCCGCGTACTGGCCCTGGGTTCAGTCGTTGCGCGCCTACCTACGCCGGACCGACGCGCACTCCCTCCGTGCGCAGCTCGGAGCCGGAGCGGCGGACGTTGCGCAGCTCCTGCCCGAGCTCCACGAGCTCTTCCCGGACCTCGGCGAGCCGGCCGCGGTCGAGCCGGAGAGCGCGCGCTTTCGCCTGTTCGAGGCGACGGCAAGCTTCCTCGTCACGGCCTCGCGGTCGGGGCCGCTGGTGCTCCTCCTCGACGATCTCCACGCCGCCGACGAGCCCTCTCTCCTCCTCCTGCGCTTCCTGGCACGCGAGCTCGGCGACAGCCGGCTGCTGGTGATCGGAGCCTACCGCGACGTCGACCCGACGCCGCGAAACCCGCTGAGGGAGACGCTCGCCGAACTGGCCAGAGAGCCCGTGACGAGGAGCCTGGCATTGTCCGGCCTGGACGTCGGCGAGGTCAGGAGCTTCGTCGAGCTTGTCTCCGGCGAGACCCCGAACGAGGCGCTGGTCGCGGCGATCCACGAGGACACCAACGGCAACCCGCTGTTCGTCGGAGAGATCGTTCGGCTGCTGGCCACCGAAGGTGGGCTGGACAGCGGTGCCGCGCGCCGGCCGACGATCCCACAGAGCGTTCGCGACGTGATCTCGCGTCGGCTCGGCCACCTCTCGGAGGAGTGCAATCGCGCGCTCGTCCTCGCCTCCGTCCTCGGCCGCGAGTTCAGTCTCCAGGCCCTGGCCGCGGTCGCCGAGATCCCGCAGGATCGGCTGCTCGACACGCTCGACGAGGCGATGGCGGCCCGCGTAATCTCCGACGTCCCCGGACTGCCCGGCCGTCTTCGCTTCGCCCACGTGCTCATCCGCGACACGTTGTACGAGGGGCTCACGACGGCCCGGCGGGTGGGGCTGCACCGGAAGGTCGTCGAGACATTCGAGGCGGGAAGCGGTGCCGACGTCGCCGAGCTCGCACATCATTCGATCGCCGGGAGCGAGTTCGAAAAGGGAGCGCTCTATGCTCGTCGCGCGGCCGATCGTGCGGTCGAGCTGCTTGCTTACGAGGAGGCGGCGCGCCTCTACGCGATGGCGCTGGAAGCGCTCGAGCTCGCCGACCCGGGGGACGACGCGACACGCTGCGGACTGCTGCTGTCGCTCGGCGAGGCGCAGGCGCGAGCGGGGGACACACCTGCTGCGAACGACACGTTCCTGGCCGCCGCGGCGATCGCGAGGCGCGGAGGCTTTCCGACCGAGCTCGCCCGTGCGGCGGCGGGGTACGCCGGACGCATCGTCTGGGCACGGGCCGGAGACGACGCCGTGCTCGTGCCGCTGCTCGAGGAGGCGCTCGCCGCGCTCGGCGACAGGGACGTCGTCCTCAGGGCCAGGTTGCTCGCCCGCCTGGGGGGCGCGCTTCGCGACGAGCCCTCTCGTGAGCGCAGGGACGCGCTGAGCGCAGCCGCGGTCGAGCTGGCGCGGAGGAGCGGGAACGCCGCGGCACTCGACTATGCGATCGAAGGCCGCGCGTACGCGATCCTCGGCCCGGACACGATCCACGAGCAGCTCGCTCTCGCATCCGAGCTCGAGCGAGTCGTGCCGCGCGAGGACCGAGAGCGCGTCGTCGCCGCCTACATGCTCCGTGATTCGGCCGAGCTGCTGCTCGGCGACGTTCGCGGCGACGAAGCCAATCTCAACGCTGCGCTCCGCATCGCCGAGGAGCTCCGGCAACCGGTGCAGCTCTGGCTGATCCTCGCGTCGAAGGCGATGCTGGCGATGGGGACCGGGCGGCTCGACGAGGCCGAGGAGTTGATGCTGAGAGCGTTCGAGCTCGGCGAGCGCGCGATTCCGGATGGGGCGATCCCCCATTACCACATGCAGCGCTACGCTCTGGCCGAGTTTCGCGGAGGCCTGGAGGAGGCGGAGCCGGGAGTTCGCCGCCTAGCCGAGGACTACCCGACGCGTCCGGTCTTTCGCTGCGCTCTCGGCCGCCTCCACGCGCAGCTCGGACGAACCGCCGAGGCGAGGACCGCGTTCGACGAGCTCACGGCAGACGGCGTCGCCGCCCTTCCGTTCGATCAGGAGTGGCTGTTCGGCATGGCTCTCCTCGCCGAGACCTGCGTCTACCTCGGCGACGTCGAGACGGCTGCAGTGCTCTACGAGCTGCTCGCGCCGTGGAACGAGCTCAACGCGGTCGATCCTGCCGAAGGCTTCATGGGCTCGGTCTCGCGCTACCTGGGACAGCTCGCGGCGCTGCTGGACCGCGTCGACGAGGCGGTGCGCCACTACCAGGAGGCGATGGCGATGAACGAGCGCATGGGCGCTCGGCCCTGGCTCGCGTACACGCAGGAGGACCACGCCCGCCTGCTCGCGGGCAGCGACCCGGAGCGGGCCGACGAGCTGCTCGCCGAGGCGCGCGCGACCTACCGCGAGCTCGGGATGCGCGAGCCCGCCGCGGCTACTCGAGCACCGGGCAGGACGCTGACCGAGACGAGGGCCTGCTCGCGCGCCCGGCGAGCGCGGAGGGTTCCGGCGCAACTCGTCGACGATCAGGAACAGGCGCCGGCCGAGCTCGTCGGCCTCCTGCGGCGTCAGCTCGACGTACCAGTTGCCGAGGAACGCGTTCTCCTGCCAGTCGTCGCTCACGTCGTGCGTGACGAAACGACGGCGCACTTCGGCGTCGCGCGCGAAGAAGACCGCGTACATGCGGTCCATGATCGCCCGCCCCTCGAGGTCCGCCGGACTGGGCGCGATCACCGGATCCTCGGGCCGGCGCCACCAGCGCTCGCGCCTGGTGCCCAGCTCCTCGTCCTCGGCGATGATCCCGGTACTGGCGATGATCCGCAGGTGGTAGCTCATCGAGCCGCGCGACTCGCCGAGCCTGCGACCGAGCTGCGTGGCGGTCGCCGGGCCCTCGCGCAGGAGCTCCCAGATCCGGAACCGGACCGGGTGGGCCAGCGCCCACATCGCGCTCCGTGTCGGCTCTCGCGCCGCCATTGGCAAGAACCTTTGCAAACGGCCACCGGCGATGCGCGTCGCAAGGACCATGAGGCGGCTCGCGACCCTGCTCGCCGCGGTGACCGGCGCTGTTGCCTGGACAGCGTCCGCGGCCGGCGGCGTCCACGTCTCGCTCGCCGGCGCCCCGCCCACGCCGACCGTGGGCAAGGCGTGGACGGCGAAGCTGACCGTTCGCCCCGTGTCCTTCCGAGGCGCCGTGGGCGTGACCGCCTCCGGCCCCGGGCGGATCGACGTCCGCGCCTCGGGCGGACACGGGAGCTATCGAGCGCACCTCGTCTTTTCCGCGGCCGGCCGCTGGACGCTGACCGCGCGCGCCGGGAGCTCGACCGCGCGCCTTGGCTCGGTCACGGTGCGCAAGGCCGCCGCCACGCCGTTGACGTTCGTCTGGCCGACGTCTGTCGACGTCGAGCCGGGCGGCTCGCTGCTCGTCGTCGAGAACGGGCTGCACCGCCTCGTGCGGCTCGATCCCGTCACGGGACGCGTGACGCAGATCGCCGCGCTGACCAAGCCGTATGCGGTTCGGCGAGCCGCCTCGGGAGCCGTGTTCGTCTCCGACGGCCCTGTCCTGCGCCGGCTCGACGGGACGCGCCCGCCCGCGAGGCTCGCCGAGGCCGACGGCGACATCGGCCCGATCGCGATCGCTCCGAACGGTGACGTCTACTTCACCACCGAGACGACGCTCTGGAAGCTCGCGGGCGGCCAGGGAACGCCGGTGCGGCAGGCCGCGGGAACGCCCTTCTCCTCCCCGCACGGCCTGGCGATCGCAGGTGACGGCGCCGTGCTCGTCGCGGACACGGGCAACCACGTCGTCCGGCGCGTCGATCCCGCGACGGGCGCAGTGACGGCGTTCGCGCAACTCGAGAACCCGCGCGGGATGGAGGCTGCCGCCGACAGGACGGTCTACGTCGTCGACGCGAAGGCGAAGCGTGTCCTCCACCTGGGCGCGGACGGTGCCTGCCTCGGGTTCGCGAGCCCGGCGTTCGGCGACCCGTACGACCTTGCGCTCGCCTCCGGCGGCGTGACCTACGTGGTCGACACGGCGCAGTCAGGCCACCTTCGCCGCGTAGGCGCGGACGGGAAGGTGACCACGGTCTCGAGCCGCTAGAACGGGAAGCGAGGCCCGGCGGGCGAGGATCCGCGCGGCAAGGAACCTCGCGTCGTCGCCCACACCGCCGATGAAGTGGGACTTGCGCATGTGCTGGAAGCGAAGTCCGAGCGCGTAGAGGCCTGGCACGGGCGTGACGCCGCGGCGGTGCTCGATCTCGCCGTCCTCGCCGAAGACGTCGACGTTCAGCCACGGGTACGAGCGTCGGTAGCCGGTCGCCCAGATCACCGTCGAGACCTTCGCGGCTTCCAGATCGAGCGTCGTGGGCGCCGGCAGCAGCTTCACCGGCGGCACCCACTGCGCGATCGGCCGCTCGCCGTGAGGGAGCCCCTCGACGTGCCAGTCGAACTTGCCGAGGACGCGACGCATGCGCTTTTCCGCATCCTGGACGCTCGCGGGAAGGTCGTCGGCAAACACTGCATAGCTGCCTACGAAGCCGCGGAGCCGTCCCGTCACCGTCACGCCGAGCTCCCCGAGGATCTCCAGATCGAGTCGCTCGCCGCCGTTCGCGCCGCTGAGCACAAGACTGAGCGCACGTGATGCATCCTGCTCGTGCGGCGCGTCGTCGAGCGTCTGATCCAGGTGGCCCGTCAGCGCGAACCAGTGCCAGATGTCCTTGCCGCGGTAGCGCCGAGGCATCCGCGCATGGCGACCGATCGCGATCGTCACTTCGCGCCCGGCGCGCCGAAGCTCGGCGGCGAGCTGCTGACCGCTAGGGCCCGCGCCGACGACGAGCACTCCTCCGCGCGGCAGCTGGGCGGGGTCGCGGTACCCGCTCGAGTGCAGTTGCAGCAGGCCGGCCGGCGCCGACGCAGCAATCGCCGGGACGCGCGGCTCGTCGGCGTACCCTGTCGCCACGACGACGTTGCGGGCACGCCAGGATTCCCCGTCCGTCGCCACCTCGAAGCCGGCTCGCGACCGCGCCACCTCCAGCACGGAGACCCGCTCCCGCACGGGCGCGTCGAACGAGCGCGCGTAGGCGTCGAGGTAGCCGACGAACTCGGTGCGACCGAGAAAGCCGTCCGGATTCGAGTGCGGGCGAGAGCCCGGCAGCTCGTTGAGCCAGTTCGGTGTCAGGAGGGAGAGCGAGTCCCAGCGCTCGGACCGCCAGCGCTCGCCCACGCGGCCGCGCTCGAGGAGCACGTGCTCGTGGCCTGCGCGCGTGAGGTAGTAGCTGAGCGCGAGACCCGCTTGGCCGGCGCCGATGATGAGTGTGTCGGTCGTTCTCTTGGCTGTGAACATGCTGGGCTCCTGCGCCCGCGGTTGATGGGACTCACCGTCGCAGGGCAGGACGTGTTCCGCGCTCGGGCCATCCCGCCTCTCGGGGTGCGGCTGTCCACACTCGTTCGGCATTGCGCTCAATGGAGCGAGGGCTCCAGGCCGAGGGCGACCTGCCCGAGGAACTCGTAGGCGCGGTTGTCGCCCAGCGGGTGCATGAAGGCGCCCGCCCGGACGTCGCGGTAGGCGCGCGCGAGCGGCGAGCCGTTCAGGTAGCCGCCGCCGCCCGAGAGGGCGAGGGCGCGGTCGACGATCCGCGGCGCCGCCTGGCCGATGAAGGCCTTTGCGGCCTGGGCCTCGGCGAACAGCCCGATCAGCTCGTCGTCAGGGCCGTCCGACGTGGGATAGGTCTGGTGGTGCGCGTCGATGAGCTGCGCCGCCCGGGAGACCGCCGCGCGGCAGGCGGCGAGCTCGATCGTGCTCTCGGCGACGAGCACGCCCTCGCGGCCGTGGCCGTTCGCGCCGCGCTGGCCCAGCTTGCGCACGGCGAGCGCGTGCGCGCTCTCGGCGATGCCGAGCGAGGCAGAGGCGTGGAAGAGTCCGGCGGTCAGGTTCCGCTCCATGTACGGCACCGCGTCCCCGGCCGGGAAGCCGCCGCGCAGCGCCTCCGCCGGCAGCCGCACGTCCTCGAACGAGACCGAGTGGCTGCCGGAGGCGCGCATGCCGAGCGCGTCCCAGTCGTCGTGGACGACGACGCCCGG
This sequence comes from uncultured Actinomycetes bacterium, assembly GCA_963776375.1. Taxonomy (GTDB): domain Bacteria; phylum Actinomycetota; class Thermoleophilia; order Gaiellales; family Gaiellaceae; genus PALSA-612. Next base: position 645,208 of record CAVZMF010000001.1, read on the forward strand.
CGCCTCGCGCGGCACCATCGCGTAGCCGTAGCGCTCCTCGCCGTGGTCGTCCGTGAAGGTGACCGCGGTGTAGAAGACGTCCGCGGCCGGGGACATCGTGCAGAAGATCTTCCGGCCGGAGACGACCCAGCCGGCGTCGGTCCGCGCGGCCGTCGTCGCCGGGCGGGTCAGGTCCTGCCCCGGCTCGCTGCCCGCGGCTGCGAAGACGACGCCGTCGCGGGCGATCTCCTCGAGCGCCGCCCCGAGCGCGCCGACGCGCCGCTCGTTGCCGGACGCGACGGCCATCTCGTAACGCCGGACGACGTTGAGCAGGTAGGCGAAGTGCATGTTCACGCCGATCGCGAGCGAGGCATCCCCGCCTGCGAGCCGGGTCTGGCCGACGAGCACGTCGTGGACGGACGTGACGCCGAGACCGCCCAGCCCCTCGGGCACCGGCCCGCAGAGGTAGCCGCTCCGCTTCAGCGCCTGGAAGCTCTTGAACGGGTAGCGGTTCTCGCGGTCGTACACGCCGGCACAGGCCGCGAGCTCGTCGACGAGGTTCTCGGCGAGGGCGACGAAGCGCGCGCCCTCGGCCGTCTGGGCTGTCAACTGGAAGGACATCGGGCTCACTCCTCTCGTGGCCGGCGGGGCCGGCGACTCGCCCCTCGGTCACGCGGTGGCCACGTCCACCGAGACGGGGACGCCGTTCGTGACCATGTCGAACACCGCCGAGCGCGCCTGCGCCCGTGCGACGACCTCCCGCAGCTTGTCGTCGGAGGCGTCACCCTCGACCCGGAACGACACGCGGATCTGCTCGAAGCCGTTCCGGTACTCGTCGTCGAGGCCGAGGCAGCCTCGCACGTCCATGTCCCCCTCGAGGGTCGACTCGACCTCGGTGAGGCGGACGCCGCGGGCGGAGGCGACGTAGACGAGCGTCGTCGTCAGGCACGCCGCCAGCGCGTGCAGCAGGTACTCGGCGGGGTTCGGCCCCTCGTTGGAGCCGAGCAGGATCGGCGGCTCGCCGGCGTCGATCGTGAAGGCCTGGTCGCGGGAGCTGTCCTCCTGGCCCGCTCCGTAGAAGCCCTTGATCGTCGACCGGTTGTGAGCGCCGTCGACCCAGCGGTTGCGGGCGCGGAACTGGAACCTGCCCAGCTCGGGCTGCGCCTTGATCGCGTCGAGCGTCCCGAACATGACCTCGGTGTCGACGCCGTTGCGGATCGTGTCGGTGACCGTGCTCATGACTGCTCCCTTCCGGGTGTGGTGACGAGGTCGACCGTCGCCTCGGCGACGCGCTCGAACGCGAGCGCAGCCCGCGTCGCCGCCTCCCGCACCGTCGCGACCGACTCGGCCTCGACGAGCAGGAAGCAGGTCTCGTCCTCGGGAACGAGGATCGAGCGAAGGAGCCGGACGGGCTTCCCGTCGACGGTCAGCTCGGCGGCGGCGCCCCTCAGGCGCTCCGCCCAGACCGCGACGGGGGCGCGATCGGCCTTCGGAACGTACAGTTCGACCAGGAATTCGGGCATGGGCTCCATCGTGGAGGCAGGCCGCCCGAGGCGAAATCCCGAAGATCCACAGTCTTTTCCGCGCTGGCCGGCGCGAAAAGAGCAGCGGGCTAGTCGCGGCTCTCGGAGAGACGGCGCGCGAGCTGCGTGCGGGAGCGGATGCCGAGCTTCGCGTACGTCTTCTTCAGGTGCTCCTCGACGGTGCGGACGGAGACGAACAGGGTGCTCGCGATCTCCTTGTTGGCGAGCCCGTCGGCGGCCAGCTCGGCCACGCGCCGCTCGGTGGGCGTCAGCTCGTCGGTCGTGCTCGGTCGGCGGCCGCCGACCCGCGAGAGCTCCACGCGCGTCGCCTCGGCCCAGCCTGGCGAGCCGAGCTCGTCGAATGCTGCGGCGGCCGTCTCGAGCGTCGTGCGCGCCGTGCCCCATTTCCGTTGTCGGCGCTGGGCGCGCCCCAGGCTGAGGAGCGAGCGGGCGCGATCGAAGCGCAGGCCGAGCGTGCCGTAGTCCTCGGCCGCGTCCCGGAGACCGGTCGTCGCCTCCTCGTCGTACCCCTCGGACACGAGCCGAAGCAGCGCGTCGCACCGCCGTGCGCTCACGAGCCCCCAGGGATGCTCTTGCTGCTGCGCCAGGTCTCGCAGCCGGACGAGCACGCGATCGGCCTCCTCGAGCTCGCCGACCTCCACGAGCGCCTCGACGAGATCCGGCGCGACCGGGAAGGCGCCGGGCTCGTCCACGCCTTCGCGCTCCAGGTACTCCCAGGCCGCACCGAGGCTCTCGACCGCCCGCGTAGGCTCGCGCGCGAGCAGCGCCGCGATCCCGCGCGCGCGCCGACCCTCGAGCAGCTGCCAGTTGTAGCCGCCCGGCTCGGCGCCGGCGATCGCCTGCGCCGCCCAGCGCTCGGCCTCGTCCGGGAGCCCGCGCCCCGCGGCGAGCAAGGCCCGGGAGCGCTGGTACGTGGCCGAGATGAGGAGCTGCCGGTCGGCGGACTCCCACTCGTCGAGCAAACGCGCCGCCGCCTCCCACCCGCCCGTGCGCAGCTCGAGGTCGCAGACCTGCATGCCGCTGCAGCGCGTACGAGACCTCCTCCCCGCGCGCGTCGGCCAGCGTCATGAACTGCGTCAGGACGATCCGCGCCTCGTCCACATGGCCGCGCCAGAGCAACCGGAGGCCCGCAACCGGGTCGGGCGAGTCGGTGATGTGGAACGCGGCGTCCGAGGCGGCGCGGAAGCGCTCGCAGACCTCGTCGATCGGTAGCCCGCGCAGCGCCCGCGCCCAGCCCAGACCGTGGAGCGCGAGCCGCTGGAGGACGGGATCATCCTCCGCGTCGGCCAGGGCCGCGAGCGCCCATGCCTCGGCCTCGCGGATCCCCCGCACGGAGGCGGCGATCTGGCAGGCCTTCTTCGCGAGCACGTGGGCGCGGAGCGCGGGATCGTCGTCGGTGTGCGGCCAGGCGAGGTCGAGATACGCCTCGCTGTCGAAGACGCTCGTGATCGCACCGCCCTCGGACAGCCGAAGCCAGGCGCGCACCCGGTCCTGCCTGGACAGCGAGTCGATCTCCGGCGTGAGCAGGTCGGTCACGCGCTGCCGCTCGCCCGCCACCTCGAGGTAGCCGGCGAGGTCGAGCAGCCGTCCGCTGCGGTGCGTGGAGTCCGGCGGCGTGAGCCGCAGCGCGTGCTCGGCCAGGACGACCGCGTCGCGGGCGGCACCGCGAGCCGACGCCCCGGCGGCCGCGGCTGCAGCCGTCGCGGCCAGACCCTCGTCCGGGAGCTTCGTGGCGAGCGCCAGATGGAGTGCGCGCAACTCCTCGTCTGCGACCACTGTCGCGAGCTCGCGATGGAGCTCGCGCCGCTCCGGGCCGCGCGCCCGCTTCCTCGCGGCCGCGGCCAGGAGCGGGTGCGACGGCCGCACGCGGTCGCCGTCCAGGAGGACGACGCCGGCGTCGACCGCCTCCTCGATCGCGTCCGGCTCCGAGATCCCCGTGAGCTGATGCACCCGCAGGTCGGCCTGCAGGGCCAGGGCGAGCAGCACGCGGCGAACGCGCCGCGGGAGCTCGGCGACGCGCGTGCCGAGGAGGTCGTCGACCGCGTCCGGCACGGGCACGTCGTCGCCGGCCACCGGCAGGCCGTGGACGGCGAGCGAGCGGCCCATCTCCAGCGCGAACAGCGGGTTGCCGAGCGTGGACTCGAACACCCGGCGGAGCACGTGCCGCGGGAGGCTGAGGCCGAGCTGGCCGGACAGGAGCCGTCGCGTCGCCCCGAAGCTGAGCGAGCGCATCTCCAGCCGCTCCGGGGCGGTGCGCTCGAGCGCGCGCTCCGTGCCGGAGGGAGGGCCGGGGCGGCGGGCGAGCAGGAAGGCGACGGGCTCCGCCTCCAGACGCCGGGCCGCGAAGGCGAGCACGTCGCCGGACGCGGCATCGAGCCACTGGGCGTCGTCGATCGCGACCAGCACCGGCTCGCGGGCAGAAAGCGAGCGCAGTGCGTTGAGGAAGCCGATGGCGATCGCGTGCGCCTCCGGCGGCGCGCCCGCGGCCGCGTCGGCACGGAGGAGCGCGACCTCGAGAGCGTGTAGCTGCGGCGGGGGAAGACTGGCGAGCTCCTGTCCGGCGACCCCGTCCAGGAGGTCGATCAGCGCCGCGAAGGAGAGCCGTGTCTCGGCGCCGCTTCCCCGCGCGGTCAGCACCCGTAGCCCGCGCTCGCGGGCCGCCGCGACGCCGGCTTCCCAGAGCGTGGTCTTGCCGATCCCCGGGTCGCCGACGAGGACGAACGCGCGCGGCCCCTCGCCCGAGCCCAGGAAGGCGTGCAGGGCCGCGAGCTCGGTCTCCCGACCGACGATCGGCCCGCCCACCTCGGACGCACCTGGCTGCGTCGCCTGCGCCACCGCCCGAGGGGGTAGCACAGGTCGGGGGCCGGCGCAACCGGCCCGGTGCTAGACGAACGTGTCGGTTTCCAGCAGCTCGTCCGGTCCGGCGCGGTCCCGCTCCGGCGACTCCTTGCCCGGCTGCACGGTCGGGATCCGCCCCGCGAGCAGGAGCGCGACGATCGCCATCACGGCCAGGATCCCGAGCGCGGCGCGGAGGCCGTCGAGGCGCGCGTCCTGGTAAGAGGTGATCACCGCATCGGTCGTCTTGTTCCGCAGGTGCGCGTCGTCGAGCGCCTGCTCGAGATCGGCGTCGGATATGAACGGGATCCCGCCGGTCAGCTGCACCGTCGCCTGGTTCTTCACCCGGTTGGGGATGTCCGGGTTCTGCTGGATGTTGGTGACGAAAGCGGTGGTCAGCGTGGCGAAGAGCAGCGACCCGGCGAGCGCCGTGCCCATCGAGGCGCCCAGGTTCGTCATCGTGTTCTGGAGCCCTCCGACCTCGGGGCTCTGGTCGTCGGGAACCGCCGAGACGGTGACGGCGCCGAGCTGGGAGGCGAGCGAGCCGATGCCGAGCCCGATCAGGAGCAGCGGCACGAAGACGATCTCGGCGCCGGCGTCCGCGTCGAGCCCGGCGAGCAGCCACACGGTCCCGAGGAGCATCGCGAGCAGCCCGATCCGCACGACGCGGCGCGGCGAGGCGTCGGGCCAGACCTTCGGGATCCCGAGCGCAGCCAGGAGCAGCGTGATCGAGAGCGGCAGCAGCCGGGCGCCGGTCTCCAGCGCGGAGAGGCCGAGGCAGATCGAGAGGAAGAGCGGTACGACGAAGAAGAAGCCCGCCTGCACGAGGAACTGGAAGAAGAACATGATCAGGCCGCCGGTTAGCTGGCGGTTGCGCAGCATCCCCGCACGGACGAGCGGCTCCTTCCCCGTGCGCTCGCGCCGGTTCTGCCAGCGGAAGAAGACCCAGATCACGAACAGGCCCGCGAGGATCAGCCAGAACGCGGCCGACACGTTCCCCCAGGAGGGCTGGCCCTCCTTCGGCTGGATCCAGCCCCACGTCCCGGTCTTGAGCACGCCGAAGACGAGCAGGCCGAGGCCCGATGCGGACAGCACGACGCCGACGTAGTCGAGCTTCGGGCGCACGCCCGGAGGCGCGTCCGCCATCCTCCGCGCGAGCACGAGGATCGCGAGGATGATCACGACCTCGCCCGCGAACACCCACTGCCAGGAGAAGTAGGTCGTGCAGAAGCCGCCGATCAGCGGGCCGACGGCGACCGCGACCGCGCCTGCGGCCGCGACCATCCCGTACGCGGCCGGCCGGCGCTCCCTCGGCGAAGTTCGCCGCCACGAGCGCGACGATCGCGGGCAGGATCAGCGCCGCGCCGACGCCCTCGAGGAACGACCAGCCGAAGAGCAGGACGCCGTACGACGCGTCCCCGAAGTAGGGCGAGATCGCGGTCGTGAACGATCCGCAGCCGTAGATGACGCAGCCGATCGTGAACGCCCGCTTGCGGCCGATCATCGCCCCGATCTTGGCGCCCGTGATCATCAGCGCCGCCATCACGAGCGTGTACATCGTGATCGCCGTCTGGATCCCGGTCACGGTCGTGCCGACGTCCTCGGCGACCTGGGCGATGGAGACGTTCATCACCGAGCTGTCCAGGGTCATGACGAACTGCCCGGCGGCGAGCGTCAGCAGGACGATCTGGCTGGCGGACTTCACCGTCCCCGCGCCCGCCGCGACTGCCGGAGCGTCACTCGCCATGCGCGGATCCTCTCATGCTTCGCGTCGCCGCAGGTAGAGCTTCCAGAGCTCCGACCCCGCGACGATCAGGAGCGGCAGCGCGAGGCAGACGCCCCACTCGGCGCGGCTCAGCGGCGTCGTCTGCAGTATCCGGTTGAGCAGGCCCAGCTCGGTCCCGAGAACGATCGCCAGGGCCGACAGTCCGCTGAACATGAGGAACTTCCGGTCGGAGACCGTGTCGAGGCTGAAGATCGTTCGCCGCTCGTCGAGCGCCGTGAACGAGAACAGCAGGTTGGCGACGGAGAACGTCGTCAGCGCCATCGTCCGGGCGACGGTGGAGCCATGGTGATCGTCTGCCCACCAGGCGACGCCGATCGTCATGCCCGCCATGATCAGGCCGGCGATCGCGATCCAGACGAAGCGCAGACGGTTGAGGATCGGCTCGTCCTCCTTGCGCGGCGCGCGCTCCATGACGTCCTCGGCCATCTTCCCGTAGCCGAGGCCAACCGACTGCAAGACCTGCGTGGTGAAGTTGACCCACAGCGTCTGGAGCGGCAGGAAGATCACGCCGGCGACGATGTCGAAGATGCTCGCCCCGAGAAAAGCGAGGATGAGCCCCGCGAGGACGCCCATCTGGAAGCGAATGTACTTCGTGAGGTTGTCGTAGAGGCCCCGTCCGAGCTCGACCGCCTTCACGATCGTCGCGAAGTTGTCGTCCGTGAGGATCATGTCCGCGGCTTCCTTCGTGACCTCGGTGCCGGTGATTCCCATGGCGATGCCGATGTCGGCCTTCTTCAGCGCCGGCGCGTCGTTCACGCCGTCGCCGGTCATCGCGACGATGTTGCCCTTCGACTTCAGCATCTCGGCGAGGCGCACCTTGTCCTCCGGCGTGACGCGGGCGATGACCCCGACCTCGTCGATCTCGACGCGGAGCTGCTCGTCGCTCATCGCCGCGAACTCGGCGCCGGTGATCGCCCTGCCCTCGATGCCGAGGTCGGAGGCGATCGCCGCCGCCGTGACAGCGTGGTCGCCGGTGATCATCCGCACGCGGATGCCGGCCTGCTTCGCAGTCTCGATCGCCGCCTTCGCAGTCGGCCGCGGCGGGTCGACGATGCCGACGAGTGCGAGCAGCGTCATGCCGTCGATCAGCTCCAGCAGGTTCGAGTCGCCGTCGAACCCCTCGGCGTCGAAGTCCTTCCTGCCCGTCGCCATCACGCGGAGTCCCTGCTGGGCGAGGCGCTCGTTCTCCCCGTTGTAGCGCTCGCGGAACCCATCGTCGACGCCGACCGCTTTCAGCTCTGGGTCCAGGTGGGAGGCGCCGCGGGCGAGGAGCTGGTCCGGCGCGCCCTTGACGAACGCCCGCACGACGTCCTTCCCGGACTCGTCCTGCATCCGGTGGAACGTGGCCATCAGCTTGTACTCCGCGTCGAAGGGCAGCGCGGTCACGCGCGGGAACTGCTCGCGCGTCTGGACGGCGTCGATGCCGCCCTTCTCGGCGAGTACGACCAAGGCGCCCTCGGTTGGGTCGCCGATCATCTCGCCGTCGCGCACGACGGCGTCCGAGGCGAGCACCATGGGCATGAGGAACTGCTCGAGCGGCACGTCCGTCTGGCCGGCCGAGCGCTTGATCACGCCCTCCGTCGAGTAGCCGCTGCCCGAGATCGCGTAGCGGCGGCCGGGAATCGCCATCTCGACCGCCGTCATCTGGTTCAGGGTCAACGTCCCCGTCTTGTCCGAGTTGATCGCCGACGTCGCGCCCAGCGTCTCGGTCGATCGCAGCCGCTTGACGATCGCGTTCGCCTTCGCCAGGAGCTGCGTCCCCATCGAGAGGATCGTCGTCACGACTGCGGGCAGGCCGGTCGGAATCGCTGCGATCGCGAAGGCGATTGCCGCGGTGAAGACCGTGTGGAAGGTCTCGCCGCGCGAGAGGTTGATCGCGATCGAGAGCACGAGCGCCGCGCCCGCGATGACCAGGATCTGCTTGGTCAGCTTCGTCAGCTGGCGGGTGAGCGGGCTCTCCGTGTCCTCCTGCTCCTGGAGCATGTGCGAGATGTGCCCGACCTCGGTCGACATGCCGGTCGCGGTCACGACGAACTGCCCCGAGCCGCGCGTCACGTTCGTGTTCATGTAGACCATGTCAGTGCGGTCGCCGAGAGGCGTGTCGTCGCCCGCGACGGCCTCGACGGTCTTCCCCACCGGCAGGCTTTCTCCGGTCAGCGCCGACTCGGCCACCTCCAGCGTCGCGACCTCGAGCAGGCGTCCGTCCGCCGACACCACGTCGCCGGCCTCGATCGAGACGATGTCGCCCGGGACGAGCTCTTCGGCAGGCAGCTCGACGAGCTCCCCGTCGCGCTTCACCCGCGCCTTGACGATCATCATCTTCTGCAGTGCCGCCACCGCCTCGGCGGCCTTGCCCTCCTGGTGCATGCCGAGGACGGCGTTGAAGACGGTCAGGAGGAGGACGACGATGCCGGTGCCCCACTGCTGCAGCGGCCAGAGGCTGCCGATCCCGACCACGAGCAGCACGATCTGCATCAGGTCGCGGTACTGACGGACGAAGACGTGCCAGCGCGGCTCCGCCTTCGTCTCGGCGAACTTGTTCGGCCCGTACTGCTCTCGGCGTGAAGTCGCCTCGGCCGTGCTCAGACCCGCGTGCGGGTCGACCCCGAGCTGCGCGGCCACGTCGTCGACCGAGAGCCCGTGCCACGCCGGCGGCGCGGTCTCCGTCGTCGACGCCGGCGCTGTCTCCGTGCTCGCCATCGCTATGCCTCCTTCGCGGTCGTCAGGTCGACGTCGGCGGGCGTTGCGTCGCCGCGGAACTGGCTCATGTACAGGTCGTAGTAGAAGCCCTTGGCGGCCATCAGCTCGTCGTGGCTGCCGACGTCGACGACACGCCCCTCGTTGATCGCGACGATGACGTCCGCGTCGCGGATGGTCGACAGGCGGTGCGCGATCACGAAGCTCGTGCGGCCCTTCATCATCGCCGTCAGCGCCTCCTGGAGCTTCCGCTCGGTGCGGGTGTCGACGCTCGACGTGGCCTCGTCGAGGATCAATACCGGCCGCTTGGCCAGGATGATCCGGGCGATCGTGATCAGCTGCTGCTGGCCCTGGCTGAGGTTCGACCCGCCGCCGGAGAGGACGGTGTCGTAGCCGTCGGGCAGCCGGGTAATGAAGCCGTCCGCACTCGCGGCCTTTGCAGCCTCGATGCACTCCTCGTCCGTGGCTTCCAGTCGCGCGTAGCGGATGTTCGCCATCACCGTGTCCGAGAACAGGTACGGCTCCTGGAGCACCATGCCCACGACCTCGCGCAGGCTCTCCGTCTGCGCGTCGTAGATGCTCAGATCGTCCAGGCGGATGTCACCCGCCTGGATGTCGTAGTAACGCGTGATCACGTTGATGATCGTGCTCTTGCCGGCGCCGGTGGGGCCGACCAGGCCGATCTTCTGGCCCGGCTTCGCGGCCAGCGTGACGTCGTGGAGGATCGGCACGCCGGGGACATAGGAGAAGTCGACGTGGTCCATCACGACGTGGCCCTCGACCGTGGTCACCTCGCGCGCGCCCCCGCGGTCGACGATCTCGGCCTTCTCGTCGAGGATCTCGAAGACCCGCGTCGCGCCGGCGCCCGCCTGCAGGGCCATGTTCAGGATCTGGGCGAACTGGTTGAGCGGCCGCGCGAACATGCGGGCGAAGATGAAGAACGAGGCGACCGTGCCGACGTCGACCGTCCCGCGGAGGGAGAGCCAGCCGCCCGCCAGCGCGACGAGCGCCACGTCGAGGTTCGAGAGCAGGGCCGAGAGCGGCATGGCCGTCAGGGCGACGAAGTTGGCTTTCTGCCCCGCGACGCGCGCCTCCTCGCTGAGCTGCTCGAGCTTGGCGATCGCGTGCTCCTCGACGCGGTAGGCCTTGACGGTCCGGTCGCCCGTGATCAGCTCCTCGGCGGTGCCGTTGAGGGCGCCAGTGCGCTCCTGGAGCACGGCGAAGGCCGGCCCGGATTGCCCGGACGTGACGCGCATCATCACGACGACGAGCGGCGCGATCAGCATGACGACGAGGGCGAGCTGCCAGCTGACGATGAACATCAGGACCGTCGTGATCACGAGCGTGAACGCCGAGTTGATCGCCGGGGAGAGGCCCTTGTCGAAGAGCTGGCCGACGGAGTCGAGGTCGTTGGTGATGCGGCTCATCAGGTCGCCGATCGGCTGGCGGTCGAAGAAGCGCAGCGAGAGCGTCTGGGTGTGCTCGAACACCTCCTTGCGCAGGCGATACATGGCGTCCTGCGCGGCTACGGCGAGCACGCGGCCGCCGAACCACATGGCCAGGAAGCCGCCGGCCGCGTACCCGAGGAGCTGCAGCGACTGCGAGGCGAGCTCGTCCTTGTCGCCGTCGGTTATCGGACCGTTGATGATGTTGCCAACGAGGACGGCCGGGATCAGCGCCAGCAGCGTGCCCACCGCGCTGAGCACCACCACGACCGCGATCGTCTTCGGCGAGTGCCAGAGGTAGCCGAAGAGTCGGCGCAGCGGCTTCGCGGAGTGCTCGGGCGGAGTGGTCGTCGGGCTGAGGGTCGCGTCAGCCACTGGGCACCGGTCCGAGCTGGGACTCGTAGATGGATCGGTACTCGGGGCTCGTCGCGAGGAGCTCCTTGTGGGCGCCCTTGGCGACGATCTTCCCCTCCTCGAGCACGATGATCTGGTCGGCGGTAAGCACGGCGCTGATCCGCTGGGCGACCAGGAAGACCGTGCTGTCGCCCATCAGCCCGCGGATCGCGTCCTGGACGCGCGCCTCGGTCGCGACGTCGAGCGCGCTCGTCGTGTCATCGAGGATCAGGATCTTCGGCCGCCGGACGAGTGCCCGCGCGATCGAGAGGCGCTGGCGCTGGCCGCCGGAGAAGTTCGCGCCGCGCCGCTTGACCTCGCCGCTGTAGCCGTCCGGGCGGTCCTCGACGAACGAGGCGGCCTCGGCGGCACGGGCCGCCGTGGGCACGTCGAGGCCGTTGCCGTTCCCGGCCACGCCGAAGCGAAGGTTCTCCTCGATCGTCCCGCTGAACAGGCTCGGCTGCTGGAGCGCCGGGGTCACGGTCTCGACCAGCGAAGCCCGGGTGACGTCCCGTACGTCGACGCCGTCGATGGTCACCCGCCCGGCCGTGACGTCGTAGGAGCGGGCGAGCAGGTTGACGAGCGTCGACTTCCCCGACCCGGTTGCGCCGAGGAACGCGACCACCTTTCCCGGCTCGGCGACGAAGTCGACGTCGCTGAGCACCGGGCTCGGGTTCGGCTTCCCGTCCTCGCCGATGTAGGAGAAGCTGACGCCCTCGAAGGCGACGCGGCCCTTCACCACGCCGCCGGCCGCCTCCGCGAGCGTCGGCGCATCCGGCTTGTCCTGGACGTCGGGCACCTCCTCGAGCACGTCGAGCACGCGGCGCACCGACGAGTCCGCTGAGGCCATCTGCGGCAGCAGCACTGCCAGGAGGATGAGCGGGATCATCACCGCGACCAGGTAGTTCAGGAGCACGAAGACCGATCCCAGCTCGATCGTCTGGTCGATCACGAGGATTCCGCCGGCCCACAGCGCGCCCGCAAGCCCGAGGTTGATGACGAGCAGGAGCGCCGGGTTGAGGAACGCCGCCGCCTTTTGTGCCGCAGTGGCCGCGTCCTGGAGCTCCTTGTTCTCGCGCTCGAAGCGGTCGTTCTCGTAGTCGGCGCGGACGAACGCCTGGACGACCCGGACGCCGGCCATGTTCTCCTGGAGCACCTGATTCAGGCCGTCGAAGCGGGCGAGCACAGCCCGGTAGAGCGGCGCCCCATTGCGCTGGTAGAAGGCGAGCACGGCGATCGTGATCGGCAGGAACACGAGCATGACCAGTGCGAGGCGGGCCTCGATCCAGAGCAGGATCAGGATCGCGCCGACGATCATCAGCGGCGCGCGGAGCAGCGTGGTCACGCTGCTCGTGGTCACGACGCGCACCTGGTTGATATCCGTCGTCAGCCGGACGAGCAGATCGCTCGTCTCGAGGCGATCGACGTTGCCCCACGAGAGCTCGGTGATCTTCCGGTACAGGCGTACCCGTGACCGGTGCCCGACCTCCTCCCCGAGCTTGGCGGCGTACCAGGCGTTGGCGGTGGCGAAGAGCATGCTCGCGACCGCGAAGGCGGCCATCCAGAACGAGCCGCGGATGATGTTGCTGAAGTCGTTCTGGAGGATGCCCTTGTTGACGATCGACTGGATCGCCAGCGGGATCAGCAGGTCGAACACGACCTGGCCGAGCAGGGCGGCCTGCGAGAGCAGGAGCCAGCGCCGTGCGATCGGATCGCTCCAGATCGCGCCCAGCAGTCTCCGCAGGTTCCCGGTGCGCACGCGGTGACGCTATACCTTCGTGTCCGGGTAGCGCGGCACGGGCCCGGGCTCGGTCATGCGGGCCTTCTGGCGCTTGTAGACAGGGATCCCGAGCACGAGTGCGACGCCCGCGAGTACGAACGGCATCCACTCGGCCCCGTGCGAGATCACGAGCTCGTGCTTCGCTCGCCACAGGCGCGAGCGCCTTGGGCGCCGCGTGATCGCGGGCGAGAGCGCGGTATGTATTGCTGGGCGGGGCACCTTAGCTCCCGAGCGTCGCGACCATCACCGCCTTGATCGTGTGCAGCCGGTTCTCGGCCTCGTCGAACACGAGCGAGGCCTCGGACTCGAAGACCTCCTCCGTGACCTCGAGCGCGTCGAGGCCGTAGTGCTCGAAGAGCTCCTTGCCGACGGTCGTGTCCGCGTTGTGGAAGGCCGGCAGGCAGTGGAGGAACTTCACGTCGGGGTTGCCTGTCAACGCCATCGTCTCGGAGTTGACCTGGTACGGGAAAAGCAGATCGATCCGCTCCGCCCAGGCCTCTTTCGGCTCGCCCATCGAGACCCAGACGTCGGTGAGGAGGAAATCGCAGCCCCTCACCGCTTCGGCCACGTTCTCGGTGATCGTGATCTTCGCGCCCGTCTCCGCGGCGACCTCGTCGGCCAGCGCGACGGTCTCCTCCCGGGGCCACAGCGAGCGCGGGCTGGCGATGCGGACGTCCATCCCCAGCTTGGCACCGGAGACGAGGTAGCTGTCGGCCATGTTGAAGCGCGCGTCGCCGAGGTAGCAGAACGCGATCTCCTCGAACGGCCTGTCGACGTGCTCGCTGAAGGTCAGGTAGTCGGCGAGCATCTGCGTCGGGTGCCATTCGTCCGTGAGCCCGTTGAAGACGGGGACGCCGGCCCAGCGGGCGAGCGCCTCGGCGACGTCCTGGCCGAAGCCGCGGTACTCGATTGCGTCGTACATCCGGCCGAGGACGCGGGCCGTGTCCTTGACGGTCTCCTTGTGGCCGATGTGCGAGCCGGTCGGGCCGATAAAGGTGACGTGGCCCCCCTGATCGTACGCGGCGACCTCGAACGCGCAGCGCGTCCGGGTCGAGTCTTTCTCGAAGATCAGCGCGATGTTCTTTCCGACGAGCTTCTGCTCCTCACGGCCCTCCTTCTTCGCTGCCTTGAGCTCGGCGGCAAGATCGATCAGGAAGCGGATCTCGTCGGGCGTGTAGTCGGCCAACGTGAGCAAGCTGCGGCCGTGCAGGTCGATGACGGACGACATGGCTCCAACCCCTTCAGGCGTCGCGGTCGCGGACGGCAATCCAACCAGGAGACACCCCCGCGTGAAATCAGCTGCGCGATTATCAGCTGTTCAGGGGCTTGCACTCCTTCGCAAAGGTCTTGGCGGAGCTCTGAACGACGGGATACTGCGTGCGCGCGTTCGCGGCCGCGCCCGAGGATTGCGGGGCGGCGCTCGTGAGCGAGTTCTGGACGCTCTGGACGACGCTCCGCCACTGGTCGAGCGCGCCGATGTAGTCGTTCAGCGCGGTCGTGCACTGCGCGCTCGCGCTCGGGTGGAACCCGTGCAGCGTCTTTCCGAGATCGGTGGTCGCCGCGATCACCTTCTGTGCGTTGTCACCCATGCAGTTCACGTACTGGTCGGCCGACGTCGTGCGGCCGGCGACCGTCCCACAGCTGCGGAACTTCGCGATCGCCTTGTTGTTGGCCGTCTCGAAGGCCTTGTTCTTGGTCTCATAGGTCTGCCACTCGCTCTGCGTCAGTCGCGCCTCACCGCCCCCGCCGCCGCTCGTCGAGGTCGGCGGCGTGGTCGTCGGCGGCGTGATCGTCGGCGGCGTGATCGTCGGCGTCGTCGACTTGCTGCTCGAGTCCGAGCCGCCGCAGCCCGCGAGGGCCGCCGCGGCGATGGCGGCGACGACGGCGACCGGTAGCGCGATCCTCGTCACGGCCCGAACTCTTCCCGACGCCGTGACAGACGGCGTCATCCCATGCGGATGAAACGACCTAAGGCTGGATCTGCTCCTTGGCCATGTCCGCGAGGACCTGCGCCCGCGCAACCGGGTCGAGGTCGTCGAGTTCGGAGCGGATCGTGTTCTCGGCGGCGTCGATCTTCTGGCCGCGCTCGTCGATCTTCCGGCGCGCGAAGAGGCCGCCGCCGGCGAGGGCGAGGACGAGGCCGAGAGCGCCCAGGAAGCGGGAGCGGCGGATCAGGCCGACGACGAACGTGATCGCGCCGGCGACCGCGAGCACCGGGGAGACGAAAGCGGGTTCGTTCATGAGGATCCTTTCGTTCGGCCGCCGGGGCCCGGCCGAGGGTTCGGCCGGGCCATGACGGCGTTGCTCCTGGGGTTGCTACGGCACTTGCGTCGCGACCTGGACGAGCCGGCCTCCCGAGACGCCTGCCAGAGTCGGGTCGCCCTCCCGGAACGCCTTGACGTAGAACTGGACGCTGTATCCGTTCTTGATCGGGAAGTCGGACTCGGGCTGGATGGTGTAGACCACGAGCCCGGTCGAGTCCGTCTGCGCCGGCGTCGGCGACGAGGTCACGACCGGCGTCGAGACCATCGAGACCAGGGCGCCTCGGACGGGCGTGCCCTTGTTGTCCGTGATGTTGATCGTGACCTTGATCGGGGTGTTCCGCGAGGTCACGGGATTCGGGTTGAAGTGCACACTCTCGACGACCAGCCGCTGGCCGGCCTCGAGGGAACCGACGGCGACCGATCCGCCGCTGCCGCCGCTCTCCTGGACGACTCCCGTGGGATCGGAGAGACCGGGGGTCTGCCCGACGCTGTTCTTCGCGATCACCTTGACCCGCACACGCTTGCCCGCGTCAGAGCCCTTGACGGTGTACGTGGTGCCCGACCCGCCGTTGGCGGGACAGGAGGTGATGGCCTTGTTGCAGGTCTGCCACTTGAACGTGTACGAGATCGGCTGGTTCCCCGTCCACGTGCCGCTCGTCGCGGTCAGCTTCTCGCCGACCACCGCCTGGCCCGAGACCTTCGGCGGCTTCACTTCGGTCGGCTGTCCCGGCTGGGTCGGGACCACGCTCGTCGCGTTCGCACGCGCGGTCGTCTTGCCGTCCGCGTTCGACGCGGTGACGTCGAGGCGGATCGTGTGGCCCTGGTCCGCGTTGACGACGGTGTAGGTCGGGCTGGTCGCGTTCGAGATCGTCTTGCAGGACTCACCGTTGTCGTTGCAGCGAAGCCACTGGAAGACGAACCGGTCCGCTTTGCTCCACGTGCCCTTGTCCCCGGTCAGGTCCGACCCCACCTTGATCGGGTACACGTAGAGGATCGACGGCTCCTTGGTGTTGGTCGGCGCGGCCTGGCTGCGCCCCGTCGCGCCCGACGTGACGACGAGCGCCACGACGACGCCGAGGAGGACGAGGGAGACAGGCAGGACGAGTCTGGGCGTGCGATACATGTGGACCTCCCACAGTCGGTTCCGGCGACCGTGGCAATTCGCTCCCGACCCGGCATCGTCCAGACTGGACGACTCGCGTGTCGACAGAACAGGCCGGCTCGCCCCGACTTCCGTGCGGCCGGGGCGGGCCGACCCTGTCCGACCCTAGGGTTCGACGACGTCGCCCCAGCGAACGATCAGAGCGTAGAGCACGAGAACCGACAGCGCGATCCCGAGGAGCGCCCACAGCGGGTAGGCGTAACTACCCGTCCAGAGCAGCTGGATGATGAGGTTGAGGGACGCGGCGACGATCGCGAACCAGCGCCCCCAGGAGCGGCCGGAAAGCAGCGCCATCCCGGCGAACAGCAGCGCGACGCCCCAGATGATCATGATCCAGCCCCACGCGGTCGAGTCGAAGATGATGATCTGATCCGGGGTGGCCCGCGCGAAGTAGCCGCCCCTGATCACGGCGATCAGGCCCTGGAAGAAGTCGATCGCGCCGATGACGATCATGAAGATGCCGGCGAACGCGATCCACCCCGTCCAGGCGCTTCCCGCCGAAGAACTCCTGCTTGCCACCTGTTCCTCCTTCGCGCCCTGCGCCGGTTGATTGGATGGGTCGCGCAGGGCTAAAGCCGGACAAT
The DNA here is from genome assembly GCA_963776375.1 of uncultured Actinomycetes bacterium. Taxonomy (GTDB): domain Bacteria; phylum Actinomycetota; class Thermoleophilia; order Gaiellales; family Gaiellaceae; genus PALSA-612. The sequence continues at coordinate 661,677 of CAVZMF010000001.1, forward strand.
ACGGCTGGGGGCGGACGAGACAGACGCCGCGAAGTGCGTGGCGTCCCGGCCCCCTCCGGCCGGGACGCCACGGCTCCGACGCGGGCTCGTCGGAGACGACGATTCCGCAGGCTCGGGCGCGAGCATCCTGCCGCCGCCGAGAGCGGCACATCGCCCCGATCGGACGAATTGCCCAGCGCGTTCCGGCGGCCTCGGCCATGTTTCGCCAGGCCTCCCTAACGGCGGCGCGTCGGCCCGAAGACGTCGGAGCGCTCGACGAGCCCAAGGTCGGTCGCCCGTTGGATGGCCTCGCTGCGGGACGAGGCTCCGAGCTTCCTGTATGTGCAGATCGCCTGGGTCTTCACCGTGTTGCGCGAGACGTCGAGATGGTCCGCGATCTCCCTGAAGGTCAGGTGCGTCGTCAGCAGCGGCAGCAGCCGCATCTCTGCCGGGGTGAGGTGCTCGCCCCGCTCGGTCGTCTGGGACCGCGTCTCGAGCTCGGCGGCGAGCTCGTCGGCCTGCGAGTGCAGCACGCCGAGATCGGGGCCGTCTGCAAGGGCAGCTCTCAGCTGCGCGACGGTCGCGGAGGCCCCGGCCGGATCGGACAACTCGATGCGCGCGCGGGCCGTCTCGAGCCTCACCTGCGCCGTGAACCACGGAAACGCCAGCGCACCCGGCGGCGGAGCGAGCCTCTCCGCGCGCGCGAGGTCGTCACGGGCCCGGACCCAGTCACCGTTGTGGACGGCAGCGCGGGCGCTGGCGGCGTAGGTGAGCGCGCTCTTCGCGGTGTCGTCCAGGTGCGCATCCTCGAGCGCCTCGCGCGCCTGGACAGCGAGATCGTCGGCGTCCGCCCAGCGGCCGGCGGCGCCGGCGATGAGCGACCGCTCGGCGAGGGCACAGGCACCGATGTCGACCAGGTTCGCGGCCGTCGCCGCCGCGTAGGCGTCCGCGAGAATCTCGTCCGCGACCGCGCTCTCCCCCGCGAGCAGGCGGGCGGTGCCGAGATAGAAGAGCGCGCTCGAATACAGCAAGCTCCCGCGAGCGAGCGTGGCCACGGCCAGCTCCGCATCCTCGCGCATCCGCTCGATACCCGACTGGCCGAACGCCGCCGCGGTCTTCGCCACCCACGCGCGGGCGGGGCTGCCGTCGGGCATGACCACGTCGGCCGGCGCCCGCTCGGCGATCTCCGCCCAGCGCACGGCGTCCTGGTCGTGCCCCTCGAGCCCCTGCACGTACGCGCCGGTGGCGACCAGCGCCGGGTGCCGCTCGAGCAACTCGTCGTCGTCGAGCAGCGCGAACCAGCGCGCGATCGTGGCGTAGCGACCGCTGTAGTAGAGAGGCATGACAAACCGCTCCACGAGCTCGGCGAAGCGGTCGCGGTCGCCGGCGACGTTCGCGTACTCGATCGCGCTCTCAACGTCGCCGCGCTTCTCGCACCACGCGGACGCCCGCGTCGCGATCGTCTCGGCGAGCCCAGGCTCGCTGCGGCGCAACTCGGCCTCGAGCGCCTCGCGGAACAGGTTCTGGAACCGATAGGTCCGCGGCCTGGCCTCGGCGACGGGGATCAGGAACAGGTTCGATTCCGCGAGCTCTTCGAGCTTGGAGGCGGACCGGGACCGGTGCAGCGCCGCGTCGCAGAGCGATCCGCTCAGGCGGTCGAGCACCGAAGCGCGGACGAGGAATTCCTGGTCCTCCTCCGGGAGGTAGTCGAGGTGCTCGAAGTGGATGTAGTCGCTGACGAAGCGGTCCGAGCCCCGGAAGGCGGTGATCGGCTCGTCGTCCGACCGCGCGAGCTTGACGAGCGCGGCGAGATAGACACCGGCGGGCCAGCCTTCCGTGCGCTCCGCCATCTCCGCGACCTCCTCGTCCGACACGGTCAGGCCCGTGCCTCGGAGCAGCAGGCCGACCTCCTTCTCGGAGAGGCGGATCTCGTCGATCCCGAAGCGGACGACCCGGGCCGCCGCGCGGAGGTCGGACAGCGGGAGCGGAAGCTCGGTGCGGCTGGTCAGGACGACGCGCGCGGTCGGCGGCAGGTCGCAGACGATCTGCCGGACGATCTGAAAACTCTGCTCGTCGGCGAGCAGGTGCAGGTCGTCGACGAGCAGCGTGAACGGGCCCGACGCCTGGATCGAGCGCTGGAGGCGAGCAAGCATGGCCGCGAGCGAGCGCCTCGGCCTGGCCAGCACCTCGACGAGCCGCCGGTCGCAGACGCCGATGCGATGGAGCGCGAGCGCGAGGTAGGTCAGCAGCGTGACCGGGTCGTCGTCGCGCTCGTCCACGCTGAGCCACGCGATCGGCTGTCTGTCGACGTGCGCGAAGAGCTGGGCGAGCAGCGTGGTCTTGCCGTAGCCGGCGGGCGCGATCACGAGCGAGACGTTCGCCGGCGGCTTGGGACGGAGTCGTCCGACGAGCTCGGGGCGCGGGATCGTGCCGTCCCGCAGGCGGGGAGGCGCGAGCTTGGACTCCAGCAGCGCGAACGGAGTCGGCAGCGACTCGAGGACACTCGTGGCCGAGAGCTCCATGGCCGACCGCATCATGCCGAGTTGACGAGGCCTTCTGGCTCCACGGCTGCCTCGATCAGACCCAGGTCGTACGCCCGCGCGACGGCCTCGCTGCGGCTCGAAGCCCCGAGTTTCCGGTAGACGCTGATGGCCTGCGTCTTCACCGTGTTGCGCGAGAGGTAGAACAGGGCGCCGATCTCCCGGAAGGACAGGTGCGTCGCCAGCATGGGCACGAGCCGGAGCTCGGCGGCGGTGAGTCCGACCGACCGCCCCTCGCCGCTCCGCGGCATCGACTCGATCTCGGACCTGAGGCCGTCGTGCCGGCTCACAAGGGTGCCGATCCGCCCGCAGGCGGAGAGGAGCTCGCCCACCTCGTCCAGATGCGCACGAGCGGCTGCTGCGTCGCGGAGCGTCACCTCGGCCTCGACGAGCTCGAGGCGGGCCTGCACGGCCAGCCAGGGCAGGCTGCGGCCGAGACCGGGCAGCAGCGCCCTCGCGCTCGCCAGCGCGGCGAACGCCTCCGGCGAGTGGCCGTGGAGGAGCTCGAGGCGCGCGGAGGCCGCGAGCGTGAGCGCCGAGGTCGGGTAGACCTCCAGCCCTCCCTGCGCGATCGCCTCTCGCGCGACGTCCAGGAGCTGGGCTGCCCTGACCCGCTCGCCCTCCGCGGCCGCGACCAGCGCGCGCTCCGTGAGAGCGAGGGCACAGGTCTCGGTCGAGCCGAATCGCCTCGACGCGTGCACGGCGCGGCCCAGGATCGCGTCGGCGCGCTCGAACTCGCCGAGGAGTGCGTACGCGCTGCCCTGCAGCAGCAGGCCGTACGCGCGCCAGCAATCGTCGGCCGGGAGCGAGCCGAGCGCGGACTCGGCGACGGCGAGCATCGCCTCGACACCTTCCGCGCACATCGCGGCCCGGACGAGGTCGACGTGCGCGGAGAGCGCACCTGCCGCGGCGGGGCCGCGCGCCGCTGCTCCGGCGATCGCAGCCGCGAGGCAGCGCTCGGCCTCCGACGCTTGTCCGCGCTGCGCGTGGAGGCGGGCGGCGAGGACGGCCACGTCGGGGTAGTCCTCGAGCGCGACGGCTTCTTCGAGACGCCCGACCCAGCCCAGGAGCTCGTCGTCCCGGCCGTCGTTGTGCATCTGGACGGCGACCCCGTCGAGGAGCCGTGCGACGTGAACGGCGTCGCCGGCGGCGTGTGCATGGCCGAGGGCGCGCTCGAGCTCGCCGTGCGCATGGAACCACGCCGCCGCTCTTCGCTCCAGCTCCGGCACGAAGCACGCTTCCCGTTCCTCCAGCTCCTTCCTCAGCTGCTCCTGCACCGTGTGGTGGTAGCGGAACCACTCACGGCTGCGGCCGATCGCGACGAGGACGTTCGAGCCCTCGAGCGCGGTGAGCACGAGTTCGGAGTCGCGGCGCTCGAGAACCGCGTCGCAGAGCGAGCCGCACATCCGTCCGAGAATCGACGTCCGGCGCACGAACTCGCGCTGCTCGGGTGTGAGCGCGCCCAGGTACTCGGCCTGCACGTAGCCGGACAGATCGTCGTCGCTCACCGGCGCTGCGGAACGCGGGCCGTCCGCCGCCCGCAGCGACAGCGCCGCCAGGCGAATGCCCGCCGGCCAGCCCTCGGTCCGCTCCAGCACGGCGTTCAGACGCGTATTCGAGACCGTCGCGCCGAGCGCCTGGAGCAGCGCACGTGCTTCTCGCCGCGTGAGGGCGAGGTCGGCGGCGTCGAGCTCGAGCAGGCCGCCGCCCGCGCGCAGCCGGGGCAGGGAAGGAAGCGGGCACGTCCGGCCGGCGACAACCAGCATCGAGCCGACGGGAACGTGCTGGACGAGCGCCGTGAGCACCTCTGCCGAGTCCTCCTCCAGGCGGTGGGCATCGTCGACGACGAGGACGAACGGCTCCTCGATCGAGCGGATCCCCGCCGCCAGCCGGGGTACGGCGGCCCGCCAGACCCACCGCTCGACGGCCCTGGACCTGCGCGGGATGGAGAGATCGACGGCGCCGACCCGCGTGAGAGCTCGGGCGAGGCACTCGACCACGGCAGCTGCCGGCGCCTCTCGACGGTCGAGGGACACATGCGCGAACGTGCGGTCGTCGCGTGCGGCCCACTGCGTGAGCAGCGTCGTCTTGCCGTAGCCGGCGGGCGCGACGATCACGGCGAGGGGCTGCGAGCACGCGGCGCGGAGTCGGTTGACGAGCGGGGCCCGCGAGACCTCGCCGATTGCGAGGCGGCCCGTCTCTCCTGAACGAGCGCGCGTTGTGCCGGGGCGAGGTCCATGCCGTCGCCGTATTGCCTTCTGCCCCAACCAGTCCCTCCCGTCTGCGCTGAGCGAGGCCCAATTCTGCGCAATCCACGCCGACTTTGCGTCAGGGAATCACCCGGTTTGGACGGTCGGTTAACACCACAAGCCCTCGGAACGGTTCCCGCTCATCCCGTTCGGGTGACGCGCGACCTCCGGCCGCGGGCCATCGTTTGGCGCGACAGTCACCGAACTGGAGGTTCCGACGATGCTCCTGGGGGACTACCCCTTTCTCGAGGTCATGTGGTCGATGTTCATCTTCTTCGCCTGGGTGATCTTCGTCTACCTGCTGATCCTCGTGCTTGCGGACAACTTCCGCCGGCACGACCACAGCGGCTGGGCAAAGGCGGGCTGGACGGTCTTCGTGATCTTCGTCCCGCTGATCGGTGTGCTCGTGTACATGATCGCCCGTCCGCACACGGACACGGAGATGATCGTCTAGTCGCGACTCGGCGGCCGTCGGCGGGCAAAGCGCCGACGGCCGCCCGTCCCCGCGTAGACGCGCACGCTCGTTCGGACGACCGCGTCGCGCTCGACGAGGGGCGGAGGCGCCCAGGCGTCGTCGAGCACGTCGCGCTCGGGCCGGTAGAGGCGCAGGCAGAGGTTGAAGCGTCCCGGTGGGCAGGGGAGCCAGTTCGTCGGCGGGCCGTCCTCGGGCGCCGCGTGCTGGACGAGGATCTCGAGCGATCCGTCGGGGGCGATCTCGAGCTCGTCCCCGCTCCCGAGCGCGTGCCGGTCGAACTCGTTCGGCACGACGTGGCCGTCCGCGTCGTAGGCCGTCAGCGACCAGAACGCGAGGACGGGCGGGCGGCCCTGCGGCGCGAACCGGAGCGTGTAGCCGCGCCCGCCGTCGAGCGGGCGGTGGAGCCCGTCGACGTGCGCGACGCACTGGACGACGTCTTCGGGCATGACCGCGCCCGGTGAGAACCGGGCCACGGCGGCCCGCTTCAGATAGTCGGTACCCCAGGCGCCCATCGCCTCGGCGCAGACCAGCCAGCCGTTCCGCTTCCGCCCGAGCCGGTTCCACCGGCGATGCAGGTCGAACCGACTCCGCGCGATCGCCGCCGGCATCGCGTCGGAGACCGCCCGCGGGAGCAGGCCGCTGTCGAAGGGCTCGCCGGCGGCGATCCCGATCCGCTCGATGCGCTGCAGAACGACGTGGTCGTTCACATGCGGCGGATGAAGAGACATGAGCTCGGCGCCGCGCGTGAAGAACTCGTGCGCGCTCATGGCGTCGACCTGCTCGACGGCCGGCGTGGCGGCATCGACGTCCGCGACGGGACGAGGCCGGGCGCCGGCCGACGGAGCACCGCGATCGCGGCCCCCGGCCCGGTGGGAGAGCGGCGTGATCGTCATCCCGGACCGGAAGTCGTCGCTGCACCGGGATCCCTGCTGGACATGGCCGACGATCCACAGAAACGGCGTCGGCGCGTCGATCCGGCGCACCTGGTCCGGGAGCGTTCCCTGCCACCCCTGCCCGACGACCGCGTAGTCCGCCGGCCAGTTCCCGCTCGTCCGGGTGCCGGGAACGGCGACGAGATCGGACCACATGTCGAACATCGGCAGCAGGTAGTAGCCGTCGCACGCGTCCGGAACGGACACGATCACGGGCTCGCGGCGAACGTCGACCCAGGCGAAGGAGGTGAGCGCATCCAGGCTCGGGCGGACGACGTCGCGGAGCCCCGGGGGCGGAGGACTCGAGACGTGCGCGAAGACGTTCGGCGGCGCGCGGCCCACGATCTCGTCGGCGGACGCCACGCCCGTCATCCGGCGACGCATCGCGTCCATGAGCACGAGCGGATAGAGGTAGACGTACGCGTCGGCCGCGAACTCGCCGGCAGTCTCCGCATCCCTGATCAGGGTGCGCCGCCTCACCTTCTCCTCCCTCGGGCTTTCCCTGCCGCGCAGTATCGAGCCGCCGGACGACGCCGGCGTCATCCCGTGGGCATGAACGGCGTTTCCCGTCAGGTGGAACGGAGATAGGCGAGCGTCGCCTTGACCCGGCGGCTGACGAGCTCCCGGTCGCCGAGGTCGAGCTTCTCGAAGATCGAGTTCACGTGTCGCTCGACCGCGCGCGTGCCGATCCCGAGCCGGTCGGCGATCGCGGCGTTCGAGTACCCGGACGCCACCAGCTCCAGCACCTCGGTCTCCCTCGGCGTCAGCGCCTTCACCGCGTCCAGGCCGTCGCGATCCCGGCCGTCGAAGACCGCGTTGATTACCTCCTGGTCGAGGTGCGAGCCGCCGGCGGCGACGTTGCGCACGATGCCGGCGAGACCGTTGCTGTCGCTGATCCCGTCCTTGAGGACGTACGCGCGCCCGGCGGCGCCGTGCGCGAGGAGGGCGTCGACGTCCGCAGGGCGCGCCTCCCGGCCGAGGACGACGACGCCCATCTCGGGATGGGTGCCGCGCAGCTGCGCTGCAAGTGCGACGCCTTCTGCGGCGTTGCCCGCAGGCATACCGGCGTCCGTGAGCACGACGTCGGGGCGCAGCTCCTCGATCATCGTCCGCAGGGAGTCGAGATCGCCGCACGTCCCCAAGAGCTCGAGATCGGGCTCACCGCCGACGATCCCAGCCACGCCTTCGCGAAGCAGATAGCTCTCTTCGGCGACGACGACGCGGATGGACGGCGGTTCGAGGCGAACCGGTGAGGAGGGCACCGTTCGCTCCTTCCTGGGTCTGGGGTTGGAGAAGAGTCGCCGCTCGACTCTCCCGCGAGGAGGATAGACGAGATCTCATCCCGCTGGGACGACGCGGCCGGGCCGGCCGTGCGTGAGGATCGGGCCATGAAGAGCCTCGGCCGGCTGACGCCGCGCGAGCTCGAGGTACTGGCGTTGATCGCGAACGCCGAGACGAACAGCGCCATCGCAGACGAGCTCGGCATCACGACGCGGGCGGTGGAACGACACGTGAACTCGATCTTCCGCAAGCTCGAGATCCCCGCGAACAGCCGGGTCAGCCGTCGCGTGCAGGCGGCGCTCACCTACCGGGACGCCTAGGGGCGCGCCCCCTTCACCCCAAGCGGATGATGCTCCACCGCGGCGGCAGTCGGATGCTGGAGGAGGCCCCCAACGGCGGCCACGGGGACGGCAATGCGAAAGGAGCATCCGAAGATGGCGGATCTCATCGCAATCGGGTACGACGACGAGACGACGGCTGCCGAGGCGATGCGGACGGCGGAGGATCTCGCCGCCGACCTGATCATCCAGCCCGATCAGATCGCCGCGATCGTCCGGCACAAGGACGGCAAGTTCCAGGTGATCACGAATCATCACGAGGTGGGGGGCGGAGCGGCCTGGGGAGGCTTCTGGGGGCTCCTGTTCGGGCTGCTGTTCTTCGTGCCAGTCCTCGGGTTCGCCGTGGGCGCCGGGGTCGGCGCGCTGATGGGCAAGCTCGCGAAGGCGGGCATCGACAAGGAGTTCGAGCAACAGGTCAGGGACATGCTCAAGCCGGGGACCTCGGCGCTCTTCCTGATCGTCGAGAAGGTCACCCCCGACAAGGCCGTCGCCGCGCTCAGCCACCACGGCGGCACCGTCCTCAAGTCGTCGTTGAGCAAGGAGACAGAGCAGATGCTCCAGGAGGAGCTGACCCACAAGGAGCCGGTGGGAGCCGGCGCCTAAGGGAGGGTCGCGGACATGCCGTCCGGGCGACCCCGGTTCGGGCGTGTCCGCGGCCACGTAGGGAGCCGCCGCTCGAGCCACAGTTACGGGTACGTTCTGCTCCTGATCGCGGCGTCGTTCGTCTTCGCCGCGACGGCTTCCGACGCGGACTGGACGGCAAGCGTCCTCGTCCTGCTCCAGAGTGCGACGCTGGTCGCCGCACTCTGGACATCGGGGCTGTCACATGCCTGGGCGTGGCACAACGTCCTCTTTCTCCTCTTCGCCGTCGCACTCGCCGCGGCGGGCCTGATCCAGAGCGGGACAGACATCGCGGCCACGCTCAGCCTCGTGGCGGGCCTGATGACGGTCGCGATCGTGGTCGTGATCGCGCTCAGCGTGATCACGAAGGGCGAGGTCAACAGGCAGTCGATCACGGGCGCCATCTGCGTCTACCTGCTGCTCGGCATGATCTTCCTCTTCGTCTACAGCGCGGTCGCAACCCTCGGCGACGGGCCGTTCTTCGCCCAGGGGACCGACGGCACGAGGGCGCTGCGCGTCTACTTCAGCTACGTGACCCTGGCCACACTCGGCTACGGCGACTACACCCCGGCCGGCAACCTCGGGCACGCGCTGGCGGTGGTCGAGGCGCTGCTCGGCCAGCTCTACCTGGTCACGGTCGTGGCGCTGCTCGTCGCCCGCATGCGGCCTGCCCACGCACGCGAGGACTGACGAGCCGGCACTCACTCACTGTCGTGAGTGCTCATCCGTCGAACACGGTGGCGAAGTCCTTGCGCATGCTGACGACTGTCCAGCCGCGGCTCGCCGCCTCGACCAGGGCGTTCTCCGCGCCCGTGTCGTAGGCGAACTCGCGCTCGGCGTCGTCGTGTCGCACGAGGAGCCCGAACCGCGCCGACTGCAGCATCGGCACGTCGCCGTCGGCGTTGCCGCCCGCGAGAAGGGGGCTGCGCCCGGTGCGCATCCAGATGTGGACGGGCTTGCCGGGGCCGTCGTCGATCGGCAGCTCGACGCCCTTCGTCCGGTAGACGGCTCCGTCGCGATACTCGAGCGTCGTCGCGGAGCCGATCACCCGCTCGCGCGGGATGCCGTACATCTGCGCCGACACCGGGCGCACGAAGTCACGGCCGCCCGCCGAGCAGATGTAGACGGTGAACTCGTGCGCATTCAGCAGGTCGATCAGCTCGCACATGGGGCGGTAGCCGAGTGCGGTATACCGCACGCCGAGCGTCGGATGCGTCGCCGTCGCGAAGAACTCGCGGACGGCTTCCTCGAACGCCTTGGTCGTGATCCCCTCGTACGCTTCGGTCACGCCTTTGATCAGCTCCGGAACATGGTCGAGCAGGCTCGACAGCCACTCGCGGTCGTTCTCGGCCAGGGCCTTGTACGGCTGTTCCCTCGCCCTGTCCGGATCGGCCTCGACCATCGCCTGCCAGCGCCGGAAGACGAAGTCGGCCTGCGGATAGAGCGGCTTCTCGCACCAGAGCGTGCCGTCGTTGTCGAACGTCGCGACGCGGTCCTCGGGGGAGACGAAGGAGCTCCCGGTCCTCGTGACGGACTCGACGAACGCGACGACGGCGGCCTTTGCCGGGCCCTCGTTCCAGCTCGGGAGTGGATCGTGCGCGGCCGACATGCGGGTCAGTCGCGCGCGAACGCCCCGGCGATCTCTTTCTCGAGGTCGACCCAGGGCTCGCCCGCGACGTCGATCGTCGCCTCGTGAATCGTTCCGCCTACGAAGGCCCAGGGTGACGTACCGGGGTAGTCGTCGGTCACGGGCTCGGCGCCTTCCTTGCCGACGTTGAGCCCTTCGCCGGCGAGCGAGAACTTCCCCGGCTGGGTCTTGATCTTCGCCTCGCCGACCTTCTCGTCGTCGAAGAAGAGGCTGAGCGTCCCTTCGGTCGGCATCGCGTCGCCTTCCTTCTCGAAGGAGACCGACAGCACGCATTCGCCGGTCGGGAAGGGCTTCTCGGACTCGACGACCTGCTCGAACTCGCCGACCCAGTTGTAGACGTACTTGAACTTGCCGTCCTTGAGGTAGAGGGCATGGCCGCCGAAGCGCGATCCCTGCGAAAACAGGACGCCGCTGGCCTCCGGGGTGTCGATGTTCACCTCGACGGCGATCGCGTAGGAGCGGTTGCGGATGTTCGGGGTGACCGACTCGGGCACCTCCGCGCAGTCCGGGTAGTAGACGTAGCGGTCGCGCGGCTTCGAGAGCTGCGGCCGCGGGGCGAGGAGAATGCCCATCGCATCTCGGGACTCCAGCGGCAGAGCGCCGTACTTGCCGGCTTCGGCCCACCAGAGCGCGATCAGCTCCTGCAGCTTCTCCGGCTTCTCCTCGGCGAGGTCGTGGCACTCGCTCGGATCGGCCTCGGTGTTGAACAGCTCCCAGCGCTGGTTGGCGAAGTCGCCCCAGGCGTTCGGGGCGGCAGGCGTCACGGACGCGGCCTTCCAGCCGTCGTGGTAGATCGCGCGGGTCCCGAGCATCGAGTAGAACTGCGTCTGCTTGCCCTTGGCGTCGGCGTCGTGCAGGCTCGCCGCGAAGCTCTCGCCTTCCAGCGGGTGCTGCGTGAAGCCGTTGACCACCTCCGGCAGCTCGACTCCGAGCAGCTCGTAGATCGTCGGCGCGATGTCGACCGCGTGGGTGTACTGCGTCCGAATACCGGCTTCCTTGATCTGCGCCGGCCAGGAGACGATCATCGGGTCGGCCGTGCCGCCCTGGTAGCTCGCGTAGCGCTTCCACATCTTGAACGGCGTGTTGAAGGCCCATGCCCATCCGGTCGGATAGTGGTTGTAGGTCTTCGGCGTGCCGAGGTCGTCGACGTACTTGAGGGCCTCTTCGATCGTGTCCGGCAGCCCGTTGAACATCTTGTTCTCGTTCACCGAGCCGTTCGGGCCGCCCTCGCCCGATGCGCCGTTGTCGGACACCAGCACGATCAGGGTGTTGTCGAGCTGGCCGCTCTTCTCGAGATAGTCGAGCACCCGTCCCAGCTGATCGTCGGCGTGGCTGAGGAAGCCGGCGTAGACCTCTGCCATCCGCGAGAAGAGGTGCTTCTCGTCGTCCGTGAGCGAGTCCCACGGACGCACGACGTCGAGCGCGCCCCAGCTCTGGCCCTTGGGGCCTGTCAGATCCGTGTACGGGTTGATCGGCGACAGCTCGGCGTGATCGGGGACGATCCCGAGCTTCTTCTGAGTCGCGAACACGAGCTCGCGGTAGGCCTCGTAGCCCATGTCGAACTTGCCCTTGTACCCGTCCGACCACTCCTTCGGCACGTGGTGCGGGGCGTGGGCGGCGCCGAAGGAGTAGTAGAGGAAGAACGGCTTGTTCGGCGCGACCACCTTTGCGTCCTTGATGAAGGACAGCGCCTTGTCGGTGATGTCGACCGAGAAGTGGTAGCCCTCCTCCGGCAGCTGCGGCTGCTCCACCGAGTGGTTGTCGTAGGTGAGGTCGGGATACCACTGGTTCGTCTCGGCGCCGAGAAAGCCGTAGAAGCGCTCGAAGCCGCGGCCGAGGGGCCAGTCCTTCTTCGTCGACGCGTTGTTCATCTCGTCCTCGGGCGTGAGGTGCCACTTGCCGACGATGTAGGTGTTCCAGCCGAGCTCGCCGAGGATCGCGGGGATCATCGCGCACTCACCGGGGATATGACCGCTGGCGTTCGGGAAGCCCGACGCGGCCTCGGTGATGCAGGCCATCGAGTTCGTCGTGTGGTTGCGTCCGGTCAGGAGACAGGAGCGTGTCGGCGAGCACAGCGCCGTCGTATGGAAGTTCGTGTAGAGGAGCCCGCGATCGACGATCCGCTTGATGTTCGGCGTCTCGATCAGGCCGCCGAACGACTCCATCGCCGAGAAGCCGACGTCGTCGAGGACGATGTACAGCACGTTCGGCGCGCCCTCGGGAGGCAGCGGCTGTGCAAACGGCTCCCAGTCGGGAACCGAGTCCTTGATGTCGATGTTGATCGTGCCCTTGAACGGCTTGCTCATCGTCTCCCCCTATGGGTCATGCCTGTGTGATCACAGGCCTGTCTTGGCCTCGAGCCGGCCGGACTCGACGGCGTTCTTGAGCGCCTCGTAGTCGCGGTCGTTCTGGTCGGCATACGTCTCGGCGAAAGTCGCGATCGCCCGGTCGAAGGTGTCCGACTTGCCGAGGTAGCTGGCGATGGCGATCCGGTCGCCGGAGCGGGCATGGGCGCGTGCGAGCGTCCAGCCGCACGCCCTTCCGTATGCCGTTGCACCTGCGGGAAGGGCGCCTTCGAAGGCGAACGAGCCTTTCCAATCCTTCAACTGGCGCACGTAGAAGTCTCGCTCCAGGCCGTCGAGACCTGACGTGATGTGCTTCCAGCCGAGGAAGATGTCACTGGTGGCCTGCATCAGGCGCTGGCCGGCAACGACCCGCTGACCGCAGTTCGTGTACTCGCTCTTGCCGACGAACTGCTCCAACACCGAGGGCTGGGCCTCCTTGACCTGCAGGAACAGCGGGTCCTGATCGTCGGCGCCGAGGAAGAGGGCGATCCATGCGCGTGTGCCGACGCTGCCGACCCCGACCACCTTGCGAGCCAGATCGACGAACCGAAAGTTTTCCAGCAGGTGGCGACGGTCGGTCTCGAGCGTCCGCCGGTAGCCGCGGATCAGGTTCCGGACCTCGGCCTCGAGCTTCGCCCGGTCCATCTCACCCCGGATGAGCTCGGCAATCGGCACGATCAGCGGCGGGTCGCTGATGATCCGCGGCTCGCCGTCGACGAGATGGGTCAGCTTGCCGAAGGCGTGCATGCTGTCCTTCGTCCGGGACTTGGCGATATCGGCTTCCGCCTTCTTGAGCCGTTTCGGGTCGACCCCGGCGGTGAACTCCGAAACGCCTGCTCCACCGGCAGCGCGAGTACCAGACCTCGAGGTTGCGCATGCCGGCGAACCCGGTCATCGCCTCGCGGTAGCCACGAACCGTGTCGAGCACGACGGCTCGCCGCTCCTCGTCGGAAAAGCCTCTCTCCCGTCCGCCGATCGCGAAACTGGCCGCCAGCCGCTTCACGTCCCACTCCCAGGGGCCGGGCGCCGTCTCGTCGAAGTCGTTGATATCGAAGACGAGGTTCCGCTCCGGCGAGCCGAACACGCCGAAGTTCGACAGGTGCGCGTCGCCGCACAGCTGCGCGCGTATCCCCGAGTGCGGCGTGGCAGCGAGATCCGAGGCCATGATCAGCGCACCGCCGCGGTAGAACGCGAACGGCGACACGAGCATCCGCCCGTACCGGATCGGCACCAGCTCCGGAACGCGCGAAGCCGCCTGCTCCTCGAGCAGCGCAATCGGGTCGCGGTGCTTCGAAAACGCGATCTCGGCCTGCTTCGAGCGCGGCACCTCAGCCCGCGCAGCCTTTCCCCTCGCCGCGTGCTCCGCCCGTGTGAAATGCGGAACCGCCTTCGGTTTGGGCGGAGACGCGTTTCCGGCCGCCGACTCGTCTGGGAAGCTCACGTCGTCATCAGCGCTCCTCTGCCTCCAAGCCCGCCCCGGATCCAACCAACCAGGGTGGGTCAGGGCATCACCCCGATGAGACGAAGCCGCGTGTCGATCCGTCCAGTTCACCCGCGGTCCACGCCGTGGCAGCTCTTCCACTTGCGGCCCGAGCCGCAGGTGCACGGGTCGTTCCGTCCCCGGCGGGCGTCCTCGGCGGCGTAGCGGGCGACGATCGCGGAGGCGCCTCGCCGCGCCGGAGCTGCTCGCACATGAAGCGCATCGGCCCGTCGATGTGGTGGAAGAAGTCCTTGTAACCGGCGCACAGGTAGTTGAGGCCGGGCTCGCCGTCGGGCGTCTCGATGAAGCGGTCCTTCGGACAACCCCCGTGACAGGCGAAGCGAACGTCGCATTCCCGGCAGTAGCGCGGGAGCGTGTCCCGCTTGTCGAGCCCGAACCGCTGCTGCCGCTGCGACGCGACGAGCTCGAGCATGTGCGTCTCGCGGATGTTCCCCAGCCGGTAGGCGGGCTCGACGAAATGGTCGCAGGAGTAGAGGTCGCCCGTGTGCTCGAGCGCGAGCGCGAGACCGCAGGTCTCCGAGTGGATGCAGAGGCTCGGCGGCTCGCCGAACCAGTTCGCGAGCGCGACGTCGAACATCTGCACGTAGACCTCGCCGACGTCTCGGCGCACCCACTCCTCGAAGACGTCGATCAGGAAGCGGCCGTACTGCTCCGCCGTCACGGAGCGCCCGGTCACGCGGCTTCCCTCCTGGACGTAGAGGGGACGGTCGCGCCACGAGGTCCACGGCACCGTCCCGTCCTCGGCGGCCTCCGCGACCCGCTCGAGGATCGGGATGAACTGGATGAACCGCGCATCGCACTCGTCGCGGAGGAACCGGTAGACCTCGCGTCCGCGATCGCCGTTGGCGGCGTGGATCGTCGTCAGGGCGTTCCACTCGACGCGCGTCTCGCGCAGGTAGTCGAGCCCGCGCATGACCTGGTCGAACGAGCCCTGGCCGCCCTTGTTGACCCGGTAGGCGTCGTGAAGCTCGCGGGGCCCGTCGATCGAGAGTCCGACCAGGAAGTCGTGCTCCTTGAAGAACTCGGCCCACTCCTCGTCGAGCAGCGTCCCGTTCGTCTGGATCGTGTACGCGGCGCGCTGGCCGGGCTGCAGATACCGCTCGGCGAGCTCGATCGAGCGCCGGAAGAACTCGACCCCCATCAGCGTCGGCTCGCCGCCCTGCCAGGCGATCATCACCTCGGGCACGCGCGCGTGCGCCTCGATCAACTGCCGCAGGTAGGTCTCGAGCAGATCGTCGGCCATCCGGAACCTGCTGCCCGGATAGAGCATCTCCTTGGACAGGAAGAAGCAGTAGGCGCAGTCGAGGTTGCAGACGGCGCCGGTCGGCTTCGCCAGCAGGTGGAACGCCGTCGGTGTCGAGGACACGCGCGCCGAGCACGATCTTCCCCCAGGCGATCGTGTCCGAGGCGCTGCTGCTCGTCGAGGCGTCGCTCTCGTCGGCGATCACGTAGGCGACGGTGCAGACGACTGCCAGCGCGAGCACCCAGCCGGCGAGGAACACCGGCCCGTTCACGCGCGCCCTCTGCGAGAACAGCATCAGGATCACGGCGATGATCGGCACGGGGCTGATCGCCACGCCGATCGCGAAGCGTCAGTACCTCGCCGACGCCCTCGCCCATCAGATTTCGTCTGGTTTCTGGGTCGCAGACTTCGCCCCCGCGACCAGGATGACGGCCCCGAACACCAGGCCGACGTGCGCCGGCGCAGCGGACGTCCCGATGAGGCCGGCCTGCGATGTCACGAGCGTCCTCCCATCGACGCCAAACGAATCACGCGGATCACGAGCGAGCATCATCCAGAACGAACGATGTGGCGCCGCCACGCCGGTGACAGAGTCGGCCCGCGAGGTACGAACCGATGGCAAACGGCGCCGAGGCACATGAGACCGAATTGGACGAGAAATCGCCTGACAGGCGTGACCGCGTTCGCGTCATCGTCCGGTCCGGGGAGCGTTGGGCCGCGTACGGCTGGTTCATGTCGCTCGGCACCGTGCTTCCGCTGGTGACCTTCCTCGTCGGCTACGTCGTGAACCTGACGCTGGTCGGTGCGCCGATCGCGAGGCGCATCTACGAGCTCGGGATCTGGCTGTCGACGCTCGGACAGGAGCCGCCCGGCAAGGAGAAGATGGATGCGCGGGCGGCGGCCTCGACCAAGAAGCCCTTCGCCCAGCGGATCCGGCCGTACTCTCCTCCGGGGATCATCGAGCGCCGCGGCAAGCGCGTGCCGATGGTGGTGCGGGTCGTCTGGTTCGTGCTCGTCGGCTGGTGGCTCGGGGCGATCTGGGTGATCACCTCCTGGAGCATCTTCCTCCTGCCCTATCCGCTGCTCGACACCGTGGCTTCGCTCCTGACCGAGGTTCCGTCCTTCATGACGCTGGCCTGGCCGGGCACGGCCGACCCGCCGCCGGCCTAGTCAGTCCGCAGACGCTCGCGGTTTCGGGTCGGTTCGCCGCGCCCACAGCGTCGCGTTGAGGGCCGCTGCGAAGACGACGATCCGGCCCAGGAAGTAGAGCGCGAGCAGGAGCACTGCCGCGATGCCGAGCGCTCCGTACGTGCCCTGCTTCTCGATCGAGTACGGGCCAAGGATGTACACGGCGACCGCGTTGAGGATCTCGATGCCGAAGCCGAAGAGCAGCGCGCCGGGAACGAGCGCTCTCCAGTCGGCCTCGCGGTGGGGCAGTCGCATCGAGACGAGCAGCCAGATACCCGCGTACGGCAGGGCGATCAGGATCGACGCGAAGATGCCGAGCAGGACCGAATCGTGACGGGCCGTGGTGACGAGCCCGGCGAGCACGAAGCAGGCGACGAGGGCAGCGAGCAGCTTGACCGTTGCGCCCAGAGTCGGCTTTGGCGCGGCCGCGCGGAGATCGGTCCAGACGAGGCGGTGCGCGCCGATCAGCGCACGGAGGACGCTTCTCGTTGCGTAGAGCAGGATGGGGATACCTACGAGGAGCGCATACCAGCGGGCCGAGCTGTTCGCAGCCGAGGCGACGGAGCTCGAGACGAGCGATGCCAGGCCCGCCGAATTCGCCGCCTCCCCCGGCGATCTGGGAGCTCGCGTCCGCTGCAATGCCGAGCCCGGCGACGACGACGAGCGCGAGCGGCAGCAGCCAGATGAACAGGCGGTAGGCGAGCGCGCCCGCGATGATCCCGCCGCCGACCTCGCCGTCGCGCTCGACCGTCTCGAACAGGGCGTCCACCGATCCGTGGCGACCCCGCTCGGCCTGGGCGCGCTCCGCGAGCTGCTCCCCGCGTGCCACCAGCGCCGCCTGCCGTGCGCGGAGCCGCGCCAGCCGCCCGGAGGATGCCTCCTCGGCGTCGGCAGGATGCAGCACCTCGGCGAGCTCGTCCGCGTCGCCGTACGAGGGGGTTCGGCAGATCGACGGCATCGTCGACCGGCCCTGTTCGATCGTGTTCAGTCACACCGTCACCGGAGCCTCCGGTACATCTCCCATGATCCGATCGGTCCGCGGCCTGGAACATCACCCCGATCGGTCGATCGACGCTCTCTCCGGGCTGCGGTCAGTCTCGGGCAGGCGCCAGCGCACCTCGCGAACCGTGCCCGATTCGACCGGCAGCGTCTCCCGGCGCGGGTGCGCAGCGAACCAGTCGGCATAGCGGCGTGCGAGCGGCGCCGCGGTCAGACCGTGCAGGAGCACCGAGAGCCCGATGGTCACGAAGACGGTCGTCAGGATCACGCTCTCGTGCGGCAGCGTGCCCTCGGCCTCGACGAGCAGCACGGCGAACACGATCGACGCGAGCCCGCGCGGGCCGAACCACCCGAGAAAGGCGACGGTCGGAGAACGGGCGTGCGTCCCCATCAGGGCGATCCCCACCGGCAGCATGCGCACGACGGTCAGGCTGAGAAGCGCATAGCCGGCAACGGCCCAGGTGACGTCGCTCAGGCTCGGCTCGAGCAGGACGGCGCCGAAGACGACGAAGGTGGCGGCCGCCAGCAGGGCGCCGAGCTGCTCGGTCAAGTACGCGACCTCGCTGCGGAAGCGCCGCCGGAGCGCGCCGAAGACCATCCCGCCGACGAACGCCGCGATGAATCCCGAGCCGCCGACGGCGGCGGCGGCCGTGTACGCGAGCCCCGCGCCCGCGACGGGCACGATCTGCAGCCAGGACGCTTCGACGAGGCCGCGTGAGCCCGCCAGCACGACCACTGCGGCGGTCAGTCCTCCGGCGGCGACGCCGAAGAGGATGCCGTAGCCGATCTGCTCGGCCAGCAGCCTGGCCGCGTGCGTCTCGCTGATGAGCCCGGCCTCGGTCGAGGCGACGGCGAGGACGACGGTGAAGATCGGGACGCAGAGGCCGTCGTTGAGCCCGCTCTCCACGTTCAGCCCCTGCCGGACGCGCGAGGGCAGGCTCGGAAGCGTCACCACCGCCTGCCCGAGGGCCGCGTCCGTCGGCGCGAGGACGACGGCGAGCAGGAGCGCCTCGGGCCAGCCCATCGACCCGAACACGAGCAGGGCCGCGACGAAGCCGGCGGCGATCGTCAGCGGCAGGCCGATGCCGAGGAGACGATCCGGGATCCGCCGCTCCTGCCAGAGCACGCGCAGGTCGATCCGGGCCGCGTCTCCGAAGAGCACGATCGCGAGCGTCGCCTCGGCGAGGAGCTTGACCGTCTCGCCGCTCGAGTCGGGGTCGACGAGCCCGCTGATCTTTCCGCCCGCGAGCAGGCCGGCACCGGTGAAGACCATCGGCGCCGTGATCGACGTGCCCTCGAGGCGGCGCGACACGGCCGCATAGCCGAGGACGACGACTGCGATCGTCGGGAGGGCCCACTCCACGGCGCGAGCCTACGTCCAGGGGGCCGGCGACGCCAGGCCCCCGGCCGGCTCAGCCGGTCAATTTCCATGACACGGGGGTGGGCCGCGACGGCACGCGCGGCGCGAACGGCCGCAGCTCGTCGTGCCCCTCCTGGTGCACGCACGCCGTAGCTCGACTCGGGCACCTCGTGCCACGCGCCGGGGAGGTCACGCAGCGGCTCGGAGACGACGAGCCGCGAATGGTCGGACACCTGCTGCAGCACCTCGATCTCGGGGTGCAGGGCGCGGAGCGTCGGCACGTCGGTCGAGTAGAACAGCGAGCGCGAGTCGTGCTCGCTCGAGTAGCGGAACGCCCACACGCGCTTGCCGTCCGAGGTCGCGACCGTCCCCTGGATCGGGTGCTCGACCCCGTGGCGGTGGCCGATGTCCTCGATCAGGCCGACCGCGGCCTCGACGGCGGCCGGCGGGTCGTCCTCGAGCCCGAGCGTGAGCGCGAGGTAGAAGAACACCTCCGAGTCGGTCGAGCCCTCGATCTCCCCGTAGAGCGAGGGGTCGACGGCGAGCACGAGGTCGCGCTTGACCTCGTGGAAGTCGCGGATCACGCCGTTGTGCATCCACAGCCAGCGGCCGTGCCGGAACGGATGGCAGTTCGTCTGCTGGACCGGCGAGCCCGACGAGGCCCGGATGTGGGCGAACACGAGCGGGGACTCGACGTGAGCCGCCAGCTCACGCAGGTTGCGGTCGTTCCAGGCGGGCTCGACGCTGTGGAAGAGGCCGGGCGTCTCGCCGGCGCCGTACCAGCCGATGCCGAATCCGTCACCGTTCGTCGTCTCGGCGCCGAGCTGCGAGTGGAGGCTCTGGTCGATCAGCGAGTGCTGCGGCTTGTAGAGCAGGTTCTCGATCGAGTATCGGAGAGCCCGAGTATGCGAGCCAGCGGCACATCTCGTCTCCTTTCCTGTCAGTGGTGGAAGCTCGACGCGGCCGAGCTGTCGTGGATCGGATGCGGCTGCTGCTGCAGACGCGGAAGCTGCCGGTTCAGGTCGTTGACGAGCATGTCCGCCATGTCGTGCGTGAAGCCCTGCTTCACGACGACGCGCAGCGCGGCCAGGTCGGTCCGGTTCTCCGGGAACGTGTAGGCGGGGACGAGCCAGCCGCGCTCCCGCAGGGCGCCGGAGACGTCGAAGACCGTGAAGTTGTCGATGTCGTCGCGCAGCGTGAAGGCGAACACCGGCAGCTCGTCTCCCTTCGTCAGCAGCTCGAACGGGCCGAGCTCGGCGATCAGGCCGGACAGGCGCGTCGCGACCTCGCGCGAGTACGCGTGCACCTTCCGGTAGCCCTCGAAGCCGAGCCTCAGGAAGTTGTAGTACTGGGCGACGACCTGCGCGCCGGGGCGCGAGAAGTTGAGCGCGAACGTCGGCATGTTGTCGCCGAGGTAGTTGACCCAGAAGATCAGGTCGTCCGGAAGCGCGGCTGCGTCGCGCCAGACGATCCAGCCGACGCCGGGGTAGACGAG
The DNA here is from genome assembly GCA_963776375.1 of uncultured Actinomycetes bacterium. Lineage (GTDB taxonomy): Bacteria > Actinomycetota > Thermoleophilia > Gaiellales > Gaiellaceae > PALSA-612. The sequence goes on from CAVZMF010000001.1 coordinate 681,871, forward strand.
CCCGTACTTGTGGCCCGACGCGTTGATGGAGGCCACGCGCGGCAGCCGGAAGTCCCAGACGAGATCGGGGTCGACGAAGGGGGCGACGAACGCGCCCGAGGCGCCGTCGACGTGCACCGGGATGTCGAGGCCGGTACGCGTCTCGAGGTCGTCGAGCGCCGAGCAGATCTCGGCGACCGGCTCGTACGACCCGTCGAAGGTCGAGCCGAGGATGGCGACGACGCCGATCGTGTTCTCGTCGCAGAGCGCTACGGCTTCCTCGGCCGACAGATGGAAGCGGTCGCCCTCCATCGGCACGAGGCGCATCTCGACGTCCCAGTAGTTGGCGAACTTCTCCCAGCAGACCTGGACGTTGATGCCCATGACCAGGTTCGGCTTGTCGATCGGCTTGCCCTCGGCACGCCGTCTCTGCTGCCAACGGCGCTTGAGGGCGAGGCCGCCGAGCATCGCCGCCTCGCTCGAGCCGGTCGTCGAGCAGCCTGTCGCCTGGTCGGCAGCAGGCGCGTGCCAGAGCCGGCTCAGGATGTTGACGCACCTGACCTCGAGCGCGGCCGTCTGGGGGTACTCGTCCTTGTCGATCATGTTCTTGTCGAAGCACTCGGTCATCAGCTTCTCGGCCTGCGGCTCCATCCAGGTGCTGACGAAGGTCGCGAGGTTGAGGCGCGCGTTCCCGTCGAGCATCAGCTCGTCGTGGACGATCTGATAGGCGACGTCGGGCGGCAGCTCGCCTGCCGGCAGCTCGTGTCGCGGCAGGCGGTGGCTCTCGAGCGTGAAGAGCGGGGCAATCGAGAGATCCTCCGCCGACGCGGCGGCTGCCCTCGGATGTGTGAGCGTCATGGGTTCACCCCTGATCGAGGATTTCTCCGTTCCAGGCACCCATGATCGGCCCGGCCCGGGGATCCAGCTTCACCCAGATCAGATGAGGCTATGTCATTCCCGGCAGCGGTCTGACGGTCGATCCTGCTAGGCGGCCTGCGGTCTAGGCGTCATGAAGGCGCCGAAGAGCCATAGGAACGGGAAGAAGATCCCGAAGAAGAACATCCAGCCGTGGCCGTTTCTGAGTGTCCTGATCCCCAGGAAGAACAGAAACAGCAAGTACAGGAAGAAGCCGCCGAACCCGATTCCCCACCACATGTGTTGCCTCCTTGACGTCGATGTGTCGGATCTTCAGGGAGCCTGAGTGGTGCGCTGCGGCGGCACATCACCCTCCGGGGGTGAACGACGGACGTTGGTCGTGAGGGGCTACGTGGCGGAAACCTGTGTTGCGGGCTTGCCGGTGGTTCGTCCGTCGTCTGGGCTCCCGGGCGTCAGACCCCTTCGATCGCGGTCAGTCGTCCGGTGCGGATCGCCTTGGTGAACGCCCTGAAGTCCTTGTCGTTTTGGTCTGCATAACGCTCGGAGAAGTCGGTGATCGACTGGTCGAACTTGTCGCTCTTGCCCAGATAGGCGGTGATCGCGATCGGGTCTCCCGATCGGGCGTGCGCACGGGCGAGCGTCCATCCGCACTGGCGGGCGTAGAAGGCAAGCGCCGCAGGCGACAGCGACTCGACAACTGCAGAGCCCTTCATGTCGCGCAGCTGGCGCCAGTAGAAGTAGCGGTTGACCTCGGCGCGCTTCGTCCATCCCAGGTAGATGTCGCTCGCGGCTTGCATCATCCGCTGCCCTTGCACGACGCGTTCGCCGGGCTGCTTGTAGCGGCTCTTCGGCAGGTGGTCCTCGAGCACGGAGGCGGTCGCCTCCTTGACCTGCAGGAACAGTGGGTCTTGCTGATCACGCCCCTGGAGCAAGACGATGAACGCTCGCGTGCCGACGCTGCCGACACCGACGACCTTGCGAGCCGTGTCGACGATCTCGAACCTCTCGAGTAGGTGGCGCCGATCGTCCTGCAACGTGGCTCGGTAGGCGCGGAGCTGCTCGTGGATCGCGTGCTGCATCTCGTCGCCGGACATCCCGTAGCTCGCTTCCAGCTCGCGGGCCGGGATCACGATCGGCGGCTGGCTGACGATCCGATAGCGACCGTCGACCAGTTCGGCGAGCTTCGACAACGCCTGCAGGCTGTCATGCGTCCGAGCCTTCTCAGCGGCCTTCTTCGCCGTCTCCGCTTCCTTCTTCGCCGCCTTCTCTTGCGACTTGCTCTTGGGAGTACGCACGAAGCTGCTGATCGCCTTCATCAGCTCTTGCTCGGACAGGTGGGCGTACCAGATGTCCATCGTGCGCATCTCTGCGAACTCGGCCATCGACGTTCGGTAGGCGCTCACCGAGGCGAGCGTCACGTCGCGGGCCTCGGCCTTGCTGAAGCCGTTGTTGCGCGAGGCGATCGTGAAGCTCGCCGACATGCGCTTGACGTCGTACTCGAACGGGCCCGGCAGCGTCTCGTCGAAGTCGTTCAGGTCGAACAGCAGCTGCCGCTCGGGCGAGGCAAACACACCGAAGTTCGACAGATGCGCGTCACCACACAACTGCACAATCAAGCCCGCCCGAGGTGTGTCCTTCAGATCAGCAGCCATGATCTTCGCCGCACCCCGATAGAACGTGAACGGCGACACCATCATCCGCCCATGACGAACAGGCACCAGATCCGGCTCACGCGTCGCGTCCTGCTCCTCCAACAACCCGACCGGGTCAGGACGATCCTCGGCCGGCTTCCAACCGCATGGTCTGACGGAGAGACCTCCTTCCGCAACGTCTTACCATGTCTTCGACGCTCCTCGACACTCGGATGCTCGACCCTCACACTCATGGGCTCAGAGCCCTCCCTCGCGGGCTTCGCTCGTTCTGACTGGACGACCATCTCCACCACCCCTTCACTGGACGACCACCAGCCCCGGGCCGCGGTCTCTGTCTGCGTCGGCTTCATGAACCAAGTGGCGCCAAGTGTCGCCCCGGCGAAACATCTGCAGATCGCCCTTTTGGGGTGATTGCCACAAACCCACTGCGACCGCACGAAAGGGCAGACTCCCGGCCGTGTGGGACGGGTCGCAACTGAGCGAACAGGCTCGCCGTCACCTTGCGGACCGGGTCGCCTTCGTCGTCTACGGCACGATCACGGTGCTGGCCGCCGTCGGCGGCCTGAAGCTCGAAGCACAGACTCTGCAGGCGGTACAGGCGGCAGCGGTGTTGATGGTCGTTGCACTCGCCGCCTGGATGGCGCACTCGATGTGGCGGGTAATCAGAGCACGAGCCGGACAGGACCCTGAACCGGAGCGCATCCGCGAACTGCACGAGTTGCTCAGGTCGTGGCCCGTGGTCGCGTCCGGGCTTCCCGGGGCCACGGTGATGATGCTGGCGGCGGCTGACGCTTGGTCGGTCTCCACCGGGCTGCGGCTGGCGCAAGCCCTCGGAGTCGCCGCCCTACTCGTCGCCGGCCTCCTCACCGCACGCCTCGCAAACGTGAGCCGTTCCCGACAGATCGTCTACGTGTTCGCGCTGCCACTCGCCGGTCTCGTGATCGTCGCCCTCGAGGTGCTGGCTCACGAGGTGTAGTCAATGCGGAGACACGATCTCCGCCCGAAGCTTCTCAGCCGCCGCGGGGGACTCCTCGCGTCGCAGGGGGTGATTTCGAACCGAGCGCGGCCGCCTCCTGGTCGAGGATGCGGATGGCGCATTCCATCGCGACGGGCCGGAGGCTGCCGACGCCGTTGTGGTACGGGTTGTCGAGGAACCAGAGGAGAAGCAGCGTCGACGTGATCGATCAACAGCACGAGCCGGCAACGCGACTCGAACGAGAAACGCATCCGCCGCAGCCGGCACACTCCCTCACGCATCTGGGCCTCCTGGTCCGAGCTCGGTCTTCGCCGACCACAAGGCTCACCGGAGGCCCGGGCGCAATCAGCCGTCTCGAAGGTGTGTGGTTAGTCCGCCTAGACGATTGATCGGAAATTCGTCGATCACTCGTCTAGCGGTTGCCGGCTGGCAAGCGTAGGCATTAGCCTGGTGGCGTTCTGGGTATCAAATGGCTCGGCTTACGATTTCGCCCGCGGCCCGACAGGGCGAGGAGGGCCGAGCCGATTGCTCGGCCCTCTCTCGAGTGGCCTTAGGCCCCGGCCTCGGCGTCGAGCGCGGCCATCTCGAGGTCGATCTTGAGCGCCTCGAGGATCTTGCCGCTCGCTGACATGACGCGGGCGGTTCCCACGATCGGGGCGACGGCGGCCAGGACGCCGCGCATCTTCTCGGCGTCGATGTCGAGCTCGCTGGCGACACCGAGGTTCATCAGATACGACACTGGCGGGGCGTCGACCGCGACCAGCGCGGCGATCCGTACAGCATCAACGTCTCCGAGTCGAGGTCGGCGGCCTCGATCGAGTCGGCGGTCATGCTCGCCAACAGGTCGAGGACCGGGTTTCGGTTGTTTCTGCCATGAAGAACTCCCTTCTGGTCGGACTACGTCGAGTCTCGAGTGTGTTCGCAGCTAGAGCCCTAGGCTGCTGCTACCCTCTCTGGCGGCCGCATGAAGGCACCGAAGATCCAGAGGATCGGGAAGAAGATCCGAAGAAGAACATCCATCCATGCCCGTTCCTTAGCGTCATCAGCCCGAGCGTGAACACCAAGACCAGGTACAAGAGGCCGCCGAATCCGATTCCCCACCACATGATTTTCCTCCGTTCGTAATTGCCAATGCGAATCGTTGCGCCCCAGGCTCCACGTTTCATCCGGGTGCTCCCCGATCCGGCTGAAGAGGACTACCGACAGGAGCCATTTCGAGGGAAATGCTGGCGAGCGTACTTTTCCGCAGCGGTGATCCGGCTGTGGCCCGACGTGCGATTGCAGCAGGACCGAGATGCTTGCAGGGCGTCGCTCGGCTCCCAAGCGAAGTCACGAAGGAGTCTTCTGATGCCGATTGTCGAGTACAAGCAGGGCGAGCCGTTCCCCGGTGTGATCGGTCGGACGGTCGAGGAGTCGAGTCCGGCGTGGCCGGCTCCGCCGCGCGCCCGCGAGGGTGCGCCGAACGTGGTCTTTTTCGTGCTCGACGACGTGGGCTACGGGCATATGTCGCCGTTTGGCGGGCTGGTGGAGACGCCGACGCTCGACCGGCTGGCGGCGGGCGGTCTGCGTTACACGAACATGCACACGGCGGCGATCTGCTCGCCGTCGCGCTCGTGCATCCTGACGGGCCGCAACCACCACTCGAACCACATCTCTTGCATCACGGAGATCGCGACGGGCTTTCCCGGGTCGGATGGGCGGATGCCGTTCTCGAACGGGATGATCTCGGAGATCGTCAAGCCGGAGGGCTACAACACGTTCATCACAGGCAAGTGGCACGTCGCTCCCTCCGAAGACAGCACGCCGGCCGGCCCGTATGACCGCTGGCCGATCGGACGCGGCTTCGAGCGGTTCTACGGCTGGCTCGGCTGCGAGTCGAGCAGTTGGTATCCGGAGCTGACGTACGACAACCACCCGGTCGAGGCCGAGAAGACGCCTGCGGAGGGCTATCATCTGGACGAGGACACCGTCGACCACGCGATCCGGTTCATCCTCGACGCGCACGTCAACGCCCCGGACAAGCCGTTCTTCCTCTACCACGCTTGCGCCGCGGGCAAGTCGCCGCACCACTCGCCGCGGGAGTGGATCGAGAAGTACAACGGCGTGTTCGACATGGGCTGGGACGAGTACCGGCGCATCGTGTTCGAGCGCCAGAAGGAGACTGGGGATCGTCTCGGCCGAGCGCCGAGCTCCCGCCACACGACCCCGATGTGCCGGAGTGGGACAGCCTGAGCGAGGAACAGAAGCGCCTGTACGCGCGGATGATGCAGGTCTTCGCGGGCTTCGTCTCGCACGCCGACCATCAGTTCGGGCGGATCCTCGACACGCTTGAGGAGATCGGCGAGCTCGACAACACGCTGATCATGGTCATCTCCGACAACGGCGCCAGCGCCGAAGGCGGAACCCAGGGCAAGTTCACGGAGACGAGCTTCATGAACAACGTCCAGGAAGACGAGGCGGAGATCCTCGCCCGCATCGACGAGCTCGGCGGCCCGACCTCCTACGGGCACTTCCCGTGGGGCTGGGCGATGGCCGGCAACACGCCGTTCCGGCGCTGGAAGCGCGAGGTCTTCCGCGGCGGCTGCACCGACCCGTTCATCCTGCACTGGCCGGCAGGTGTAAAGCGGCCGGGTGAACTGCGCACCCAGTACGCGCACATCATCGACATGGTTCCGACTGCCCTCGACCTGCTCGGCATCGAGCTGCCGACGACGATCAACGGGATCGAGCAGGCGCCGATCGAGGGCGTCAGCTTCGCCCACACGATCAACGACGGGCAGGCCCCGACGCACCACACGACGCAGTACTTCGAGATGCTCGGAACGCGAGCGATCGACCACGACGGCTGGCGCGCGGTCTGCGGCTGGCCGGGACCGAGCATCACCGAGGGAGCAGGGAAGGGACGGCACCTGTTCGACCAGATCACCCCCGGAGATCCTGGAAGTGCTCGAGGCGAAGGAGTGGATGCTGTTCAACATCACCGAGGATCCGGCCGAGGCCCATGACCTCGCCGACGAGCATCCGGAGAAGCTGCGCGAGCTGATCGACCTCTGGTGGGCCGAGGCGGAGAAGTACCAGGTACTTCCGATCGATTCGAGGTTCCACCAGCGGGCCGCCGTAGAGCGCCCGCAGGCGAACAAACCGCGCGAGCAATACGTCTACTACCCCGGGCTGTCGGTTGTGCCGACGTTCAACACGCCGCCGATCCTCAACCGCCCGCACAGCATCACCGCCGAGCTCGACATCCCCGAAGGCGGAGCCGAGGGCGTCATCCTCGCGCAGGCCGGCTACACCGGCGGCTTCACCTTCTACGTCCAGGACGGCCTGCTGCACTACGTGCACAACTACGTCGGCCAGGCCCTGTACGAAGTCGTCTCGGATCAGCCGCTACCCACAGGCCCGGTCAGCGTGCGCTTCGAGTTCGAGGTCACCACACCGCCTGATCCCCGCGCGGGACGCGGCGCCGGCGGTCTCGGCCAGCTCTACTTCGACGGCAAACTCGTCGCCAACACCGAGATCCCCGTCACGACACCGATCCTCTTCGGCCTCGAAGGGCTCTCCTGCGGCTACGACGCCGGCGCCGCGGTCGTACCCACCTACACGTCGCCGTTCACCTTCACCGGCACAATCCGCAAAGTCACCGTCGACATCTCCGGCGACCTGTTCGTCGACGACGACCACCGCGACGCACACCACGAAGCACACGGGGCCGCGCTGCTGGCTCGGGTGTGAGAACGGCTCAGTCGGCCAACGAAAGGAACGAATGACGAACACATCTCTTGATGAACTCGGTCCCGTTGACTACGCCGTAGTCGAGTTTCCGGCGGGAGCGAGCAACTTCACAGGCGAGATGGCTGCTGAGCTGCTCGCGCTAGTCGACTCCGGGACCATCCGCGTCATCGACATCCTGATCCTCATCAAGGACGAGGACGGTACGGTCGAGGCGCATGAGCTTTCCGATGTCGGCGAACTAGGAGAGCTCCAGGCACTCGAAGCTCAGCTGGCAGAACTCTTGGCCGAGGAAGATGTCGCGCACCTTGCCGCTGCCATGGAGCCGGGGAGCACCGCCGGAGTGCTCATCTGGGAGAACCTCTGGGCTGCGCGATTCGCATCAGCAGCGCGGCGCTCGGGTGGTCAGCTGATCGCCAACGGACGGATCCCCATTCAGGCGATCATCGCCTCGATCGAGGCCGATGAAGCAACTGCGACAGAAGGAGGCTGAACATGCCACTCAGGCCAGCGCGTGTAGGAAGAGTCGGTGTCGTCGGCGCGCCGGTAGCGAAGACCGCGGTCGTAGCCGCGGCCGTCACACCCGGCCCCTCGCCGGTAGCAAAAACCGCGGTTGTGGCCGCGGCCGTCACACCTGGACGACCGGGTCGCCGGCGAATCTAGCCAACTGCTTGCGAACCTCCATCGCCGCGGGCGCCAGCTTGGAAGCCGAAACGACGAGGGCGGAATCGGGACCGGGAGGAGACACGGTGGGAATCGAGCCTCGCCCAACTGCGGCGACGATAGTCACGAGGCCGCCCATCCGGCCGGTCCGGCGGCGGTCGCGATGGCGGGCGCTCATGCATGCCGCGGCCGCGGTGCGCAGCACCGATCCAGCCAGCGTGGAGACAGCGCTTCGCGAGCTGGGAGGCCGGCGGCGTTGGCTCACTCCGCTCGCGTACGCAGCGGGGACGGTTGCCGTGGTCTTCGACGGCGTTGTGCTGTTGCTCCGCAACTGGCGGCTCACGCTCCTGCAGGTCGTTCCCGCGGCGTGGATCTGGGCGATGACGTGGAACCTGAAGAACCACGCGCTCTCCAAACCCAGCATCTCGCCAACCATTTCGATACTGCTCGCGGTCGGCGTGTTGATCGGGGCACAGGTTGCCTACTGGTGTAACGCGACTTTCGCGTACACGATGGTCCAGGGCTCCACGACCGACATCCGGGCCGCCTTCCGCGACGCGCGACCGCACTGGCGCCTGGTTGGCGGCCTGGCGCTTTTGACCAGCGGCTTGCAGGCCGGAATCTGGCTGCTTGCGCCCCACCTGCACGTCAAGTGGCTGTGGCTCGCGCTGCTGGTGATGTTCGTGGTGCAGGTGTACCTGTTCGTCGCCGTTCCCTCCTGGCTCCTCGGGGTTCGCAAGACAGGCACTCGGCAGGAGCGAATCACCCAGAGCATGACGACCGGTGTGCTGAGCGGTGTCGCGTCGACCCCCGGGTTCCTGCTGAACCGGATCGGGTTGCTGCTCATGGGCACAGGCTCGCTCTTCTTCCTGGGTGTCGCCGTCGTGTCGATCAGCGCCGTGCTGCACGTCACCGCCAGTTCATCAGTTCGGGTGGTCAAGATGTCTCTCCGACTGCGACCAGCCGAGCCCGAGACCGACACGCAGACCCCGCAAAACACATAGCCCCCGGACCGAGTCGCATCTGTCCCACTCGCGGAAACCTGACTGGACCTGTCTCTTCTATCCCGCCATCTGACTTGGGAGAAGCGCCGCGGGTCTGCGATCTGATCACGATCGGAAGCGAGCAAGGCATCGTGCGGTCGGCAGCGGCGCGTTGCGATCACGAGCCGCCCGGTGAGCGTTCTCGATGTGCATCGCGGAGGCGTTCCTAACGGTTCACCCAGCCTCGCTGACGTCGCTCCCATTGGGGTAAAACGTGTCCGACGTTGGGGTAAATGACTTGAAGCGAGGCGCGGGAAGCAGCATGAACCGACGGTTGCGGCGTTTCGCTAGACCCTCCTAGGAGTAGCCCGTAGCCAAGCCGGCAGCCGGGCTTCCTGGGGACTGTCCGGCGACGAAGGCGGCGACGCCGCTCTCGACGGTGCGATAGAAGCTTTCCGGGCCGAATCGGTCGTAGAGCCCGGCTCGTACGAGGGTGGCCCGGACTGGGCCTTTGATCCGGGCGAACTCGAGGCTGATGCCCTCGTCCGACAGCTCGTCGTGGAGGTCGCCGAGCATGTCGATCGCGGTCGTGTCGATGTGGGTGACGGCGGCGGCGTCGACGAGGATCGTCCGCGGCGGCGGGCTGGTTGACTGGACGCATTGCCGGATCTGGTCGCGGAAGAAGGTGGCGTTGGCGAAGAAGATCTCCTGGTCGAAGCGGAAGATGACGAGCCCCGGGAACGTCTCGGCGTCGGGATGTTTGGAGACGTCCCGGAAGCCGATGTCCTCGTCGGTCTCCCGCGAGTGGGATCGTCCGAGAACGGCAACCTCGGGGCGGAAGCTGCGGTGGACGAGGGCGACGAGGGAAGCGACGACCGCGACGACGATTCCGCCGAGCACGCCCAGGACCAGCACACCTGAGAGACAGACGAGCGCGATCGAGAAGTCGGCCGTGTCGATGCGGTAGAGACGGCGCAGACTGGCGGTCTTGAGCAGCGGCAGCACGGCCGCGATCACGACGGCGGCCAGCGTCGACTTCGGCAGGTCGGCGAAGAACGGGGTCAGGAGCGCGAGCGTGACGAGGACGAGCACGAGGTTGACGAGCCCGGCGAGCTGGGAGCGCTGGCCGGCGTTGTCGGCAACCGACGTGCGCGAGACGCTCGCGTCGATCGCGAAGCCCTGCACGAGGCCCGAGCCGACGTTGGACGCGCCGAGAGCGATCAGCTCCCGGTTGGCGTCCACCTCGTAGTGGTGCTTGGCGGCGAACGAGCGGGCTGCCGCGATCGACTCGGCATAGGGCGAGGAGCGCGAGCCCGACCGCCCCGGCAAAGAGCCGCTCGACGTCGGCGAAGGTGACGCTCGGCACGCTCACCTCGGGCATCGCGGCGGTGATCGTCCCTAGCTCGGCGACTCCGTGCGCGTCGGAGTCGAGCGCCCGGGCGGCGATGATCCCCGCGACGACCGCGATCAGGGAGGCCGGCAGCCGTGGCGCGACCCTCTGAAGGACGAGGATCAGCGCGAGCGAGGCCAGCCCGAGCACGACCGTCCAGCCGGAGACGCTGCCGAGGTTGGAGAGCACGTTCCAGGTGACCTGGAAGAAGTTCCCGGAGCCGCTGGGGATGCCGAGAAGAGACGAGAGCTGGCCGGCCAGGATCACGAGCGCGAGCCCGACCATGTATCCGGCCAGCACCGGCTTGGCGAGGAACTCCGCGATGAAGCCGAGGCGCGCGAGCCCGGCGAGCGCGAGCAGGCCACCCGTGATCAGCGCGAGCAGCGCCGTGAGGTTCAGGTACCGGTCGGCGCTCCCGGCGGCGATCGGCGCAACCGTGGCAGCGGAGAGGATCGCAACCCCCGAGCTCGGCCCGACGTTCAGCTGGCGGCTCGTCCCCAGCAGCGCGTACAGCAGCAACCCCGCGCACGCGGCGTACAACCCCCGAACCGGCGGCACCCCCGCGAGCGACGCGTATGCCATCGCCTGCGGCACCAACACGGCCCAGACCGCCAGTGCGGCCAGCGTGTCCCGCTTCACGGTCAGCCGCCACGAAGGCAACCAACCGGCCGCCGGAATCGCACGGACGACCCAACGACCGAACGCTGAAGCGCTCACCCCCACCTGCGGGCAATACCAGGCGATTCTCGTGCTCCCAACCCCACAAGCGGTCGGATCGCGCGGCTAAGAGGAAGCACCGGGAGTTACGAGGCGGCGGCTTCTGGCTCTTGGAGTTCCGCCGGAAGCCGGTAGGTGATGGTTTCGGAGGCGATGGTCCTGGCGTCGATGTCTTCGACCCCCTGCTCGCGAAACCAGGAAACAACTCGGTCAACGAGTGGCTCGGGAACAGAAGCGCCCGAGGTGATGCCGACTGTCTCGACGTCATCGAGCCATTTGTGGTCGATGTCGGTTTCGTCGTCGATGAGGTGGGCAGCCACGCCGCGTGAGTGAGCTACGTCGACCAAGCGGTTCGAGTTCGAACTATTGCGTGACCCGATCACGAGAAGGAGCTCGACTTCGTCGAGAATGGCCTTGACAGCGCGCTGGCGGTTCGTCGTCGCGTAGCAAATGTCTTCCCGTTTCGGTGCCACGATCGTCGGAAATCGCCGGCGCAGTACCTCGATGATCTCGTTGGTGTCGTCGACCGACAGTGTCGTTTGCGTCAAATAGGCGACTCGTTTCGTCTGCCTGGGCATGACACGCTCGGCGTCGTCGATCGACTCGACGAGGTACGTCGAACCGGGTGCCTCACCGGTCGTGCCTTCTACCTCCTCGTGGCCGGCGTGCCCGATGAAAATGATCGAGTAGCCTTTCGCACGGTACTGACGCGCTTCGGCGTGGACCTTGGAGACGAGGGGACAGGTCGCATCGATCGTGCGGAGGCCCCGGGCACGGGCACGCGCACGAACGGCTGGACTGACGCCGTGGGCGGAGAAGACGATCCGGGCACCGGGCGGCACGTCCTCTTCCGTGTCCACAAAGATCGCGCCGCGCGCTTTCGAGATCTTGCACTACATGAGTGTTGTGGACGATCTGCTTGCGAACGTAGATTGGAGCGCCCCAGAGAGCGAGCGCCTCCTCGACCGTCTCGACGGCGCGCTCCACACCGGCGCAGTAGCCACGGGGCGAAGCCAGGACCACGCGTTTCACCACCGACGGGAATCTGGACACCCGCGACGATGTGTACATCACCCTGCGGGGGTGATTGCGTTGTGATCAGCGGCGATGCAGGGTTCCTAGTTCCCCTGCGTCGAGAGGGCAGAGCCTGACCCGGCGGCCGCGGCGTCCTGGTCGAGGGCGTCAGCGAGGTCAACGCTTACGTCGTCGACGACGACCCGCTCCGCGCCGACCGCCTTCAGAAGCTCCTGCGCCTTGTCGACGCCGGCGTCGTCGACGAGAGCGACCATCGCGGCCGTGCCCGGCGTGAGATCCTCGCCGAGGCCCTTCAGCTGAGCATCCGGGAAGCCGGAGTCACGCAGCTTCGCAGCCAGCGAACCGACTCCAGCCCCGATTGCGCCGCCGCCGATGACGGCCACGGCCGGGCCGGCAATCAGCCCGACGGCTGCGCCGAGCAAGCCGCCGGTCACGGCGCCCTGCTTCGCTCCCATGTCCTTCTTGCTCTCGACGAACTTGATGTCACCGCTCTCAGTCTTGTTGACGACAGCACCCTGCTTGAATCCACGGCCAAGGGCGCCGGCGACGGTCGCCAACCCCCTGCCGGCCGCACCCTGGTTGGCAAATGTCGCCGCAATGATCTTGGGCATGCTGACCTCCGCCTCGTGCGGGCAGCCCGATGCCACCCACTAGCTACCGGGGAACGTAGTCGGCCACTGATCCGGGGACTTCACCCGATCTGTCGTATTGGCTCTCAGCCGCCGCGGGGGACTCCTCGCGCGTCGCAGGGGATCGTGAATTTCGAACCGACGACGGCCGCCTCCTGGTCGAGGATGCGCACGGCGCGCTCCATCGCGACGGGCCGGAGGCTGCCGATGCCGGCGTGGTACGGGTTGTCGAGGAACCAGAGGAGGAGCAGCGTCGACGTGATCACGACCGCTACGCCGCCCATCATCGTCGCCTGCACGACGGCGCGCTCGGCGCTGTCGGCGAAGAACAGCATGAACACGAAGATGATCAGGGCGCTCAAGAGCAGCACGATCCACAGCGGCACCGGGATCACGCCCTCGGCGCCGTGGGTTCGGTCAGACCGCGCATCCTGGCGGGCGGAACGTTGGTCGAGCCATTTCGCGTAGGCCGCCTGCTCGGAAGCGGATCGTGGCTCGACTGTCCTGAGGGTGCGAAACGCGGCGATGCCCCAGGGATTGACCGCGTCGCCGAGGGTGCCCGCCTCCATCTCCGGCCACTCCTGGTGGATCACCGTCCGCGCGTAGCAGACGAGTTCGCCCGAGAGGCGGGCGCGCGCCGCGACGGGGAAGTACTGGGCCGTCTCGAACTGCTCCGCGACGATCTGCGCCTCTGTCTGGGCGCCGGTCCGCGAGGTGTCGAAGCTCTCGAACGCAAGGAAGACGACGAACCCGAGCAGCACGGCGAACCCCGTCGCGAGGACGCCGAAGACGCCGGCGGCGCGGTCGCCGTCTTCGAAGTAGCTTCCCGCCGGGGCGCGGCGGCGAACGAGCAGCATCGCCGTGATCGCAACGGCCGTGACACCGACGACGACGAGGCCTGCCCAGAGGAGGTTCACGGCCTCGTCACCGGGCGCACTGGTGTCGCACTAGTGTTCCGCGGGCCATGATCGACTGGCTGCACGACCTGCCCTTTGCCTGGTTCGTGGTCCTCGTGTTCGCCGCGACCTATCTCGTCGCGGCCGCGATCTCGTGGGCGGTGCTGTCGCTTGCCGTCGGCGAGCGGGCGCGCGCGTTCAAAGGCGTGTCGCCGGGAATGCTCCCGCCTCTGGGCCTGGTCTTCGGCCTGGTCGTCGGGTTCCTCGCGGCGCAGGTCTGGAACGACGTCGGCCAGGCGCAGACGGCGGTCAATCGCGAGGCGAGTGCCTTGCGTACCGTGGTCCTCCTCGGCGCCACCTTCCCCGGAGGGCCCGAGGCCCGGATGCGCACGCTCGTGCGTCGGCATATCGACGAGGCGGTGAACGAAGAATGGCCGGCCATGGCCGGTCAACACGCGTCGCTCTCGGTCATACCGGCGTCGCTCGCCCAGGCGCTCCATTTCGATCTCGCGCTCACCCCGCAGTCGGAGGGCCAGAAGGTCGCGCAGCGGGAGATCGCCGGGGCGCTCGAGACCGCTCTCGACGCGCGGCGGCAACGCATCATCGTCAGCGAATCTCGGATCACCTGGGCCAAGTGGACGAGCGTCGTCCTCCTGGGGGCCCTCACCCTGCTCGCGATCGCCTTCGTGCACAGCGAGAACCGGGCCACGACGGCGATCGCGATGGGCATCTTCGGCTCGGCCGTGGCGGTTTGCCTCGTGATGCTTGCCTCGCAGGACAGGCCGTTCGCCGGTCCTTTCGCCGTCAAGCCGGACGCACTGGTGCAGGTGATGCCGAAGGCACGGTAGGGCGAACGGAGGCGGTCGTGCCGGGCCGCCTCCCGCCGCGATCGGCGGTAGGCGGTCCGGCACGCATTCACCTACGAGCAACTCAGCGACGAGGCGGTCGACTGCGCAGCCGATTTGAGCGCGTCGGCCGACTGCGTGACGCTGCTGACCGCGTCGGAGGCGGAGTCGGAGTCGGGCACGGCCTTCACTGCCGACTCGAAGTTGTTCCAGGCGTTGTCGAGATCCCCCGGCTCGGCTTCCTGGAGGGCCTGGTAGTCGCTCTGCACCTGGCTCCAGTCGTTCTGGATGGTGGTCACATCGGCCTGGTACTCGCTCTTCGAGGCGCCCGTGCCGAGGCTTACCAGGCTCTGGATCGACGTCCCGAGGCCCTTCAGGCTCGAGCAGAGCGCGGAGGTCGCCTGCGCTTTGGTCTCCCCGCTGCTGCTCGGCTCGTTGCGGGTGCCGAGCACGCCGATCAGGATCGCGAGTCCCACGCCCGCTGCCACGCCGATGAGGATCCAGCGAGTCGTCTTGCTCATTGCCGGACCTCCTTACTCGGCGACGAGGCCAGGCCGTAGACGACCATTGCGCCCAGCGCGATCATCAGGGCCGAGTACCAGGGCGCGATGTTGATGGTGGTGAAGCCCTGGACGATCACGAGCACGGCCCAGATGTAGGCCACGGCCTTTCCGAACGTCCTTCTGTCGAGCAGGGACATGCCGGCGAAGATCGCGGCGGCGGCGATCAGCAGGTCCCAGAGCCCCCATCCCCACGTGTGGCCGCTGAACAGGCCGTTGGTGAGGTTGTTGACCTTGTGGCTGTCGGCGAAGTAGCTGATCGCCGAGATGATGCGGAAGAAACCGACCGCGAACATCAGGACGGCT
Source organism: uncultured Actinomycetes bacterium (assembly GCA_963776375.1). GTDB lineage: Bacteria > Actinomycetota > Thermoleophilia > Gaiellales > Gaiellaceae > PALSA-612. Next base: position 697,107 of record CAVZMF010000001.1, read on the forward strand.
GCGAACTCGTACCAGCCCCAGCCGGGGTCCTCTTCGTACCTCTGCGTCGTCATCCTCTCTCCTCTCCTTTCCGTTGCCGCTCAGAGCCCGGACTCGACGGTGAATCCGTCCGGAGTCGGCGGCCGCTTTCAGCGCGTCGTAGTCGCGCTCGTTCTGGTCGGCGTACGACTCCGCGAAGGCCGCGAGCGCCCGGTCGAAGGTGTCGCTTTTCCCGAGGTAGTTCGCGATCGCCACGGCGTCGCCGGAGCGGGCGTGCGCCCGGGCGAGCGTCTCCCCGCAGATCTTCGAGTAGAGGGCCATCGACGCCGGCTCCATCACGTCGACGAGCGCGGATGCCCTTCGAGTCCCAGAGCTGGCGGAGGTAGAAGTCCCGCTCGACGCCGTCGATGCCGGTCGTCCTGATCCAGCCGAGCATCATGTCGCTCGCGGCCTGCGTCAGCCGCTGGCCCTCGACGACCCGCTGGCCGTGGTTCGAGAACTTGCTCTTGCCGAGGAACGGCTCGAGCACCGACGCCTGCGCCTCCTTCATCTGCAGGATGAGCGGATCCTCGTTGTCGCGGCCGACGAAGAGGACGATCCAGGCCCGGGTCCCGACGCTGCCGACCCCGACGACCTTGCGCGCCGCGTCGACGAAGCGGAAGCGCTCGAGCAGGTGGCGGCGGTCGCCCTGCAGGGTGCGCCGGTAGGAGCGGATGCACCGCCGCGGATCGGCCTCGAGCACCTCGGTCGCCCGGTCGGGCGAGCTCGCTGAGCGGGACGATCAGCGGCGGGTCGGCTCACGAACCGGGGCTCGCCGTCGACGACCTGCGTGAGCTTCGCGAACGCCTTGAGACTGTCCTTCGTGCGGGCCTTGGCGATGTTGCGCTCGTAGCGCTTGACCGCTTCTTGCTCACCTGTGAGGCCCAGGCGCGCTGATGGTCCTCGACGTCGATGCGGGAGTACCAGACGTCCATGGTCCCCATCGCCGCGAACTCGGCCATCGCCTCCCGGTACGAGCGGCTGACCGCGAGGTTGATCTGCTGCCTGGTCTTCGCGTCGAACCCGCGGCTCGCGGCCGGCGACCGCGAAGCTCGCCACGAGGCGCTTGAGGTCCCACTCGAACGGCCCCGGCAGCGTCTCGTCGAAGTCGTTCATGTCGAACACGAGCCGCCGGTCGGGAGCCGCGTACCCGCCGAAGTTGGACAGGTGCGCATCGCCGCAGAGCTGGACGTGCAGCCCCGTCCGCGGCATCCCCGCGAGATCGGCGGCCATGATGTAGGCCGCCCCGCGGTAGAAGGTGAACGGGGAGACGAGCATCCGCCCGTACCGGATGGGCACGAGCTCCTCCACCCGGCTCTCCGCCTGCTCCTCCAGCAGCGCGATCGGGTCGACGCGCACGTGCGGGGCTTCCCAGTCGGCGTGGGCGGCACGCGGAACCTCTGCCCGGGCGGCCTTCCCTCTTGCGGCGCGCTCGGGGACGGTGAAGTGCTCCACCGCCTTCCCCGCCTCTGCCGCTGAAGGGGGAACTGCTTGCCCTTCTCGTCGCTCTTCGTCGTGCTCATTTCTTACCCCTTCCTGGTACGACGGCCGTTCGCCTGCCCGACACGCCAAGTTTCCCGTGCACGCGGTCTTCCGGACATCATCCGATTCGGGCGATTCTCGACACAGGCGGCATCCACCGAAGTCGTCCCCGGATACGCCGACCAGGCGGTCTACACGACTGCGACCGCCGCCGCCGACGCTTCGGCCTCGGTGGTCGGGCCCCCCGCGCGACGCCGCTGCCTGACGGCGATCACGGTCAGCGCACCCGCGACGAGATAGGCCGCGAGGACGATCAGCGAGCGCGTCATCGCGTTGCCGTCGAAGTAGATCGTGTTTCGCACGACGGTGGTACCCGCGCCGGCCGGCAGATACGGACCGATGACCCGCCAGAAGTCCGGCAGGTAGGCCGACGGCAACGGGCCTCCCGAGGCAGGAGCTCCGAAGATGACGAAGACCACGACCACGATCAACGTGCCGGCCGCTCCGAACACGGTCTGCAGCGCGGCGGTGGCATACGCGACCGCCAGCATCACGAAGATGAAGAGCCCCCACAGCTCGAGGAACTTCGACGTCGGAATGGCGTCGAGGATCGGGCCGGCGAACGTATCCGTCAGGAGCGCCCCGATCACCGCGGCGAGGGCCAGCGTCGCCAGGCGCCTGCGCCGGGTCGCCGGGCCTCCGAACGCGAAGGCGATGGTCGACGCGAGATACCCGCCGACGATGAGAGCCATGACGACCTGGAACGAGACGACTCCTCCGGCGTCTCCGGCCGGCAGCTCGTGCACCTGAACGACCTCGAGCTTCTGGTGGAGGGCGGCCGCGGCTACTCCGAAGGCCGTTTTGAGAGCCGTTGCGCCGGCGTTCCCGGCGGCAGGAGCGACGATCAACGTGGCTCCCTGCGGGCCGGCCACCAACGCTCCGTCGATCTCGCGCTCGTCGATCGCGTTCTGCGCGGCCGATCGGCTCGGGTACCGGGTGATCTTCAACGAGAACTGCTTCCCCACGGCGATCGGCAGCACGGAAGCGCCGGAGACGCCGAAGGCCACGTCGTGCGGCTTCGGATCGTGGAGGGCTCCGACGTAGGAGACGACGAACAGCGCCTGGACGAACAGCACGACGCCGATGCCGGCGATCAGGAGCGGAAGCCCCTTGAGCCTCCGCTTCTCCTTCGGGGCCGGCCCCGGAACGTCCGTGCTCATCTCTGCAGGATCTCCGTTCCGGGCCGATGCACATCATCCAATGCGGGCGATCGTCCTAGAATGGCCCGCGCCCCTCGAAGCCCGGCCGGCCGAAACCTTTGCTCCACATCCACCTCTCCCCGGAGACGGTCCTGCAACTGGCGCCCGGCGTCCGCACGCGCTTCGATCCGGCGGGACACGTCCTCGTCGACGCGCCGGACGGCACCGTCATCGACATCGGGCCTCGGGGATTCGCGACCCTGTCGCTCTTCACGCAGCCGCTGACGCTCGGGGAGGCGATCGATCGGCTCGAGGCCGAGCGCAGCTCGACGGACTTCCTGCCGACGATGAGCGTCGTCAACATGCTGATCGAGGAGGGCGCGCTCGTGGAGCCCGACGCGTCGCGCGGCCCGACGAGCGGCTGGGCGGACCCCGTGGAGCACGGCCGCATGCTCCACGACGACCGCAGGACCGGCGACTATCTGGCCGCGCTCGCCGAGGCGGTGCGACCGGGAGACGTGGTGCTCGACATCGGCACCGGGAGCGGTGTCCTCGCCGTGGCGGCGGCCCGCGCGGGGGCCCGGCACGTCTATGCAGTCGAGGCGAGCGACATCGCGGAGGTCGCCGAGCGCGTGTTCGCCGCCAACGGCGTGCAGGACCGGGTCACGCTCCTGCCGGGCTGGTCGAGACAGCTCGAGCTGCCCGAGCCGGCCGATCTGCTCGTCTCGGAGATCATCGGGAACGAGCCGTTCGAGGAGGAGATCCTCGAGACCACGCTCGACGCGCGCCGCAGGCTGCTGAAGCCGGACGCGCGGCTGATCCCGAGCACCCTCACGCTCCTGGCGCGACCGCTTCTGCTCCCGGACGACGAGGCCAGGCAGCGCGCAATCGGGCGGGCAGCCGTCGAGCGCTGGCGGCGGCTGTACGACATGGAGTTCCAGCCGCTCCTCGACGCCGCCCTGCCGGGCCCCGTCAACATGCCTACCGAAGCGGAGGTGGCCGCGTCGTGGCCACCGGTAGGCCCGCCGGTCGTCCTCGTCGCCCTGGACCTCACGACCTTCGAGCGGGCCTCGGTCCGCGCCTCGACCGACCTCACGGTCGACGAGCCGGGCGCCGTGAACGCCGTGGCCGTCACGTTCCGCGCCACCCTCTCCGACACGGTCGTCCACACGCTCGATCCCTGGACGTGGCCGACGTCCAGCTGGGCCACCTCGGTGTGGGTGCTGCCCGACCCCGTGCGCGTGGAGGCGGGGGCCGCGCTGCGCGTGCACTACAACCGCCGCGTGCAGGGGATCCCCGATGGGCTCAGCTGCGAGCTCGTGGAGAGAGCCCCGGGCTGACCCGCCCGTGGCTCGGGTTTCGCCCATTCGGGGTGATGCCGGGCTCTCCGCCGAGACGCATAGTTGCGGCGATCCGAAGACCCTCGACCAGAATAGGAGACTGACATGGGATTCGTGCGACGACGGACCCGCCGCCGGACAGCGCTGCTCGTCGGTGGCGCGGCCTACGCTGCAGGCAGGGCCGGCGGTAGAGGCGGAGGAGGCGACGACCAGCAGGAGGAGGAGCCGGAGGAGTACGAGGCCCCGCCGGCACCGCCGCCTCCCGCTCCGACGAGCGCGGCCGAGGACCAGGCCTCCGAGATCCAGCGCCTCGCCGACCTCAACGCTTCCGGCGCCCTGACCGACGACGAGTTCGCGGCCGCCAAGGCCAAGATCCTCGGCATCTAGCGGTCACCCACGTCTTCAAGGAGGAAGAGTCATGGCTCAGAACGATCGTGCCGCGGTGCTGGAACGGGCTCTCGAGGCCTGCGTCCTCGGAAAGGTCGACGCGCTGCCGGAGCTGTTCACGCCCGATGTCAGCGCCTGGTCGCCGAATCTGCTCGTGAGCTCGCTCGACGAGCTGACCGAGACGGTCGGCCAGCGGGAGGACGCCCTGTCGGATGTGAACATCGACGTCGGCGCCCTCGACATCGTCGGGAACAAGGGGTACATGGAGTACCGGTTGAGCGCCACGTTCTCCGGCCCCCTCGTCGTCGACGACGACACCGTCATCGAGCCCCACGGTCAGGAGATCGTGGTCGGGGCCGCCCTCGTGGCCGAGTTCACGGGGGACAAGATCTCCGCCTTCCGCAACTACTTCGACGACGCAGCCCTTCTGGAGCAGCTGCTCCTCGCCTGAGACGACAGACCGCACACGCAGCCCCGCCGGTGGACGACTCGTACCGCCTCGTCGTCGAGGACTCGCCGGATCCGGCCGACCTGGCGCTGCTCGAGGAGCGCGTGGCGGCAGCCGCCGTTGCCGCCGCAGGCGTCGGCGAGGACCAGGAGTTCGGCATCTTCGTCCGCGACGGCGAGGGGCGGGTCCTCGCCGGCATCTCCGGGATCGTCTGGGGCGGGTTCTGCGAGTTGCACGCCCTGTGGGTGGACGACGCGCACCGGCGACGTGGACTCGCGCGTTCGCTCATGACGGCCGCCGAGGACGAGGCCCGACGGCGCGGATGCGCGCTCGTGGAGTTCCACGCCTACGACCTGCTGGGGTACGGGCTCTACGAGCGGCTCGGCTACGAGACGGTCGGCGTCATCGAGGGCTGCCCGGCGGGGAGTGCAGCCCGCTGGTATCGCAAGAGCCTGTGACCGAAAGGAGAGCCACGTCATGAGCGATCAGCAGAACGACCGAGGAGCGGTGGTCGTCACGGGCACGTCCACCGGGATCGGCGCCGCCACCGCGCTTCATCTGGCCGATCAAGGCTTCCGCGTGTTCGCCGGCGTGCGTAAGAAGGCCGACGGCGATGCGCTCGCGGCGCGGGCCTCGAACGGCCTGACTCCGGTGACGATCGACATCACCAGCCCGGCGAGCATCTCGGCTGCCGCAGCCACTGTGTCTGCGGCCGTCGGCAAGCGTGGCCTCGCCGGTCTCGTCAACAACGCCGGCATCGTCAAGCCCGCCCCGCTCGAGCACCAGCCGCTCGCCGACTTTCGCCGGCAGCTCGAGGTCAACCTCGTCGGACCGCTGGCGGTGACCCAGGCATTCCTGCCCTTGATCCGGCTCGGCCGCGGCCGGATCGTGAACGTCGGTTCGATCGGCGGACGGGTCGTGCTCCCCCTCCACGGTGCCTACAGTTGCTCGAAGTTCGGGATGGAGGCGCTCAGCGACGCGCTTCGCCTGGAGCTGCGGCAGTGGAAGATCCCGGTCGTGCACGTCGACCCGGGCGCCACCGACACCGCCATCTTCGGCAAGACGCTGGCGGCGCTCGACGATCTGGAGTCCGTGCTGGGGCCGGAGGCCTACCAGCGGTACCAGGCTCAGATCGCGGTGATGCGGAAGACGGTCGAGAAGACGGCTGCCGACACGGCCCCGGCGCTCGAGCTCGCGAAAGCCATTGCGAAGGGGCTCACGGCCGACAAGCCGAAGTCTCGCTACCACGCCGGGAAGGGCGCCGAAGAGGCCATCGTGCTGGCTCGGGTCGCCTCGGACAGCATCAAGGACCGGGCGATCGCCCGCGAGGTGGGCCTGCCGAAGCCGGAGTGATCCTCTCTCGGTCTAGCTCGCAACAGGCTGCGCGGCGACCCGATTCGCCAGGTCGTCGGCGAAGCTCCGTGCCTGGTCCGCGAAGTCGGCCCTGAGGTTCGGCCGCGTCATCCTGATCCCGAGGTATCGCTCCCTCGGCTCGTTCTCCCTCATGAAGACGAGCCAGGACGCCATCGACTGGACCTGGTTGCCCTCCGAGACGAAGTGCGTCTCACCCACCCACGTGCCGCCGGCCTTCTCGCCCAGCTTCTTGATGTCGCCGAGGTTGCCCTTGTAGTAGCGGCGGGAGACGGACGCGCCGGCGAAGGGCTTGCCGTCCAGGACCGCCTTGGCGGCGGGGGACTCGAGGTACGAGCGGACCGGCATGCAGGTGGTCAGCCACCAGGTGGGAGAGCCGAAGACGACGAGGTCGTAGTCGCCCTGCTGCGCCTCCGGCGGGATGCCGATCTCACCGGTCTTGCGGCGCCGCTGCGGCACGAGCATGCCGGTGATGTGCCAGATCGGCCAGCGCATCGGCAACGCCGAGAACGGTTTCCCGTGGTCGGGGTCGGTGAACTCGAGCAACGCCTTGGTCACGTCGCAGCCGCGTTCGGTCAGCGCGTCCGCCATGGCGTCGACGACCATCCCCGTCTGCCTGGTGAACGTGTAGTAGACGATCAGGACCCGTGGTTTCGGGTCCGTGCTCACGTCCTCGCTCCCTCCTTACCGCCGGCGTTCAGCCGGCCAGCCCGGCGCCGGCCTCCTCGAGGCCCGCCTTGAGCTCCTTCGCCGATGCCTTGTCGATCTGTGCGATCGACTTCCGGATCGCGTTCGCGAGCGCGCCGTCGACGACCTCGGCGTGCGCGTGGTCGTAGACGGCGATGAGTCCGGCCGAGCCCGGGGGCAGCGCGTCGTCGAGTTTCTCGCCGATTCCGGCCTGCATGCGGTGCTTCGCGAACTTCCCGGCGACCGCGCCCACCGCCGCACCGACCGCTGTAGCGGCAAGGAGCGGCGGGGCGAAGAGGCCGATCACCAGGCCGACCCCGCCCCCGACCTTGGCGCCCTTCCGGCCGAGGTGATCGCCCGTTTCCTGGACATGAACCTCGCCGTCGGCGTCCTTGGTCACCAGCGCCACGCCGTCGGTGACGATCTCGCCGTCGCCTGCGAGCTTCACGTACGCGTCGAAGTCCTTCTGCGCCAGGTCGGGGATCAGATAGACCGCGATCAGGACGTCCAGCTGCTCGTTGTCACTCATGGTGCTCCTCTCTCGCCTCGCTCTCAGGCGCTCGCCGCGTGCGCGGCGAGTGCCTGTTCTGCGTGCTCGTGCATGGCCTTCACATCCTCCTCGCTCATGTGGGGAGCGATGTCGAAGGTGACCTGCTTGATCTCGCCCGTGAAGGCGAACGGTGCCTTGTCGGCGTAGCTGCGGTCGACGACGAGGCCGTTGTCGCGGCCGATGTCCATCCCGGAGTAGCCGGAGAAACGGCCCGGCACGGTGTGCTCCATCCGCCCGCTGGCGACCGGCTCGCCGTTGACGAGCAGCGTCACCTCGCCGCCGGTCGCCGGCTTCGGGGCGTCTGCTGCGAAGACGAGCTCGACGTTGACCTCGCCGGTCGGCAACGGCTGCTCGGCAGCCTGGGTGTACTCGAGTACGCCGAGCATCGAGTAGGTGTGCTTGAGCTTCCCGTCCTGCACGAAGAGCGCGAACCCTCCGAGATGGTCCGCCTCGGCGACGATGACGCCCTCTGCGCCCCCATCGGGGACGACCAGGTCGGCGCTGATCGTGTACGAGTGGTTGTAGATCCGCGGGATCATGCCGCTCGGGATGTTCTGGATGTCGCCGCGGTAGACGAACTTCGAGTCCTTCGGGATCGGCGGCACCATGCCGAAGAACGAGGTCAGCCCTCCGAGCAGCGGCAGGACGTTGTTGGCCTCGGCCTCCGCCCAGAAGAGCTCGCTGAGCTCCTTCACCTTCTCCGGATGGTCGGCCGCGACGTCTTTCGACTGCGTGAAGTCGTCGGGCAGGTAGTACAGCTCGACGGGCTCGTCGTCGGGATTCCAGCCCGGGCCGAACGTGCGGAGCTTGTCCGGGTCGAGGTCCCACGGGATCCGCTGCAGCCGCTGGGCGAGCAGCCAGCCGTCCTTGTACATCCCGCGGTTGCCCAGGATCTCGTAGTACTGCTGCGTGTGCCGCTCGGGAGCCGCCGCGTCCTTGAACGAGTCGGCGAAGGTGACGCCGTCGAACGGCTGTTGCTGAATGCCGTCGATCGCTTCGGGCATCGGGATCCCCGCGAGGTCGAGGACCGTCGCGCCGATGTCGTTCACGTGGGTGTAGTGGCTGCGAATCGAGCCCGCGTCGCCGATGCCGCTCGGCCAGTGCACGACCATCGGGTTCCGCGTGCCGCCGAGGTGCGAGGCGACCTGCTTGCCCCAGTCGAACGGTGCATTGCCCGCCCAGGCCCAGCCGGCCGAGTAGTGCGGAGCGAGCTGCTCGTCGCCCCAGGCCTCGAGGCCGCCGTGCTTGAAGAGGAGCCCCATCTGCTGCTCGGGCGTGAGCGGGATTCCGTTCAACGTCGTCAGCTCGTTGAACGTGCCCGTGAGCGTTCCTTCCATGCTCGCGCCGTTGTCGCCCCAGATCCAGATCACGACGGTGTTCTCGAGCTCGCCCATCTCGTCGATGGCGTCGATGATCCGGCCGATATTCCAGTCGGCGTTCTCGGAGTAGCCGGCGTAGACCTCCATCTGGCGCGCGTAGAGACGTTTGTGCGTTTCGTCGAGCGAGTCCCAGGTCGGGAACGCGTCGTTGCGCGGCGACAGCTCGGCGTCGGCGGGGACGACGCCGAGTTCCTTCTGGCGCGCGAACGTCTCCTCGCGCATCACGTCCCAGCCCTTGTCGAACACGCCCTGGTACTTGTCCGACCACTTGCGCGGCACGTGGTGCGGCGCGTGGCTGCAGCCGGTGGCGACGTAGGCGAACCACGGCGTGCTCTGCCTCTCGGAGCGGATCCGGTGCAGCCAGTCGATCGTCTTGTCTGCGAGATCGTCCTGGAAGTAGTACTTCTCGCCGTTCTTGCCCTCGGGGACGCCGATCATCTTCTGGTTCTCGGAGATCAGGGGGTCGTACTGGCCGGCCTCCCCGCCCAGGAAGCCCCAGAAGTAGTCGAACCCGAGTCGGGGCGGCCAGCGGTCGAACGGCCCGGACGATCCCTGCTGGTTGTCCGGAGTCAGATGCCATTTCCCGAACCCTCCCGTCAGATAGCCGTTCTCCTGGAGGATGCGAGGAAACGTGGCGCAGTCGCGCGGGATCGTCGCGTTGTACCCCGGAAACGGCCCGGAGAACTCGCCCACCATGCCGAAGCCGACTCGATGGTGGTTGCGCCCTGTCAGCAGCGCCGCCCTCGTCGGCGAGCAGAGCGCCGTGACGTGGAAGCGGTTGTAGCGCAGCCCGTTGTCTGCGAGTCGCGTGTAGTTCGGGGTGTCGATCGGGCCGCCGAAGGTGCTCGGGTTGCCGAAGCCCGCATCGTCGATCAAGACGAGGAGCACGTTCGGAGCACCGTCGGGCGGCTGGACGTGGCTCGCCTGGTTCCAGTCGGGTTGCGAGTCCGCGAGTGTCCGGTTCGTCGCGCCCGCGAACGGCGGCCGGCGAATCGGGAGAGTCGTGCGATCGATGGAGTCGGCAGACATGTGCACCTCACTTCCAGCGGGTTTCTGGCACTTTGCGTGGCCGGAGCAAATCGTCTCGCGGCCGCGGCGGCATCATCCGGTCCGGATGAGCGCTCTCGTTCGAGTGCGTGCATGATGGTCCGGTGGCGAGTGAGGTTCCAGCAACGATTGCGCCCGACGACGCGGCGGCCGGCAACGGGTCGGAGGACGCGACCTTCGAGGCGCCCGCCCTGCTGCGCATCCTCTGGGCCGACCCGCAGCACATGTCGGAGCACATTGCGCTCTGGTCGCTGAAGCGCTTCGGGCCACGAGCATCTGCTGCAGTCGAGCGACTACGCGAGACGCATCCGGACGCCGATCCGGGCGAGCTCGAGCGGCTCGCGATCGAGCACCAGACCCGGGTCTCGATGACCGAAGGAGCGTTCGTCGGCGGTCCATTCATCGTGCTCATCCCCGTCGCGTTCTGCGCCGGACTGCTCGCCCAGGGGCAGATGGCGCTCGAGGTGGCGGCGATCCACGGCTACGCACCGACCGATCAGATGCGGGCCGCCGACCTGCTCGTGATCCAGGGCGCCTATCCGTCGACGGCCGAGGCGAGCGCGGAACTGGGAAAGGTGACGCGCGACCCGAAGCAGCACGAAGGCAAGAAGCTTCCGCGCGGGAGCCGCTGGAACATGCTCAAGCGCATGGCCTACATGCTCGGATTGCTGGGAGGTAGCGACGAGAAGCCGAGCCGGCTGCGCGCCTGGCTCGGATACGCGTTGCTGGGAGCCGTCTTCCTCGTCGGGCTCGTGCTGCCCCTCGTCTGGGTTCCGTACATGGGCTGGGCGTTCAGGAAGAGCAGCCTGCTGATGGGCAGGCGCGCCACGGCGTTCTACCGCCAGAAGCAAACGGCGGAAACCGGCGTCACGGTCACGGCGGCTCCGTCCGTGCGGATCGCGATGTCCGCCGGCCTGATCCGCATGGGGCTGCTGATCGCGGTCCCGATCCTTGTCGCGGTGATCGCGCTGGCGACGGGCGCCGACATCGGCAGCGGGAAGTTGCTCAGCGCGGTCATCCTGCTGCTCGCCGTCTCGGCTCTGGTCACGCTCGCCTGGTTCGGCTACCGCTGGCTGCGCCGGCGACACCGACGCCGGGCCAGAACCGCCTGCCCGCAGGCTCGAAACTCAACGCACCGGCGCGCGGGGCGGGGCGTCCGAGCGGGTCCGTACGGTCTAGGTCGTGCCCCGGCCCAACCTGATCGAGCGGCGAATGACGCGCTTCCTGCGCGAGCCTCCGTCCGTCCGCCTCGCGGTCAGCGTGATCGTGACCGCGACCGGCATCGTGGTCGTGGGCAGCGGCGTGGCCATGCGCTTCCTCGACCACGACGAGTACTCGAACATCTGGGTGGGGATGTGGTGGGCGATGCAGACGGTGACCACGGTCGGCTACGGGGACGTCACGCCGCAGCACACGTCCGGCCGGCTCGTGGCCTCGCTCGTGATGCTCTACGGGATCGCCTTCCTGACCATCATCATCGCGGCGATCACGTCGACCTTCGTCGCCCGTGCCGAGCGCGAGCGCGAACTCGCAGCAGGCGACACCGTCGACGCCTCCGAGCAGCGGATCGAGGCCCGCATCGATGCGCTCGGCGACCGCCTCGAGCGCATCGAGGCGCTGCTGAGCACGCGGCTCGAGACCGACCGGCCGAGCTAGGTCGGCGGGCCAGGCGCTCCTCGGCAGGTGAGGGGCCCGAGAGCAGGGGGTGCGACGTCGTCGGACGCGCCGAGAGACACGGAGCCGGGCGGGAACTCCTTCCGTGTGTCCCGGAGCAGCGCCCAGAGCCCGAGAGCGAGGAGGCCGGCGAGGAGCAGGATGCCCCACCAGGTCTTGAGCGCGTGCGTCGGGCCCCAGAGCACGAGCAGGAGGAACAGGAGGCCGAGCGTGCCCCACGCAGTGCCGGGGTGCTCGTTGACCGTGGGCGCCATGCGCCTTCTCGCGGCGGTGGCGAGCCTCGTCGGGCCGGCGAGCAGGGCGCCGAGGAGGCCGATGACGCCGTAGAAGATCGTCGCCCGGCCGATATCGCCGAGCACCGAGCTGCCGATCAACCAGACGCGGCGGATGGTCCCCTCGTACTCGGGCGAGGTCAGCGAGTCGACCACGTAGTTGCCCGTGAAGCGACGGACGAGCAGCACGAGGAGCCCGACGAGGATGAACGCGAAGGCGATGTTGCGGAGCGTCGCGCGGCGGATTCCGCGCGCGAGGTAGATCGCGAGCGCGTAGATGCCGAGGACCGCGACGAGCAGCCAGACGCTCAAGACGTTGATCGCCTTCACGGCCTTCTGGGCGGACGAGAGCTGGTTGGACTTGAGCACCGTGATCGTGCCGATGTCCGGGGGGATCTTCGCGATCGCGTCCTGTGGCAGCCCGAGCCTGGTCGCGACCTGCGTGATCATGTCGTGCAGGTTGATCGTCACGTTGCCCCCCGCGGTGCTGGTACCGGGCCTGGTCTTGTCCTCGAGCAGGTTCACGAGCTTCTCGTGGGCGACCCCGTTGGCCGCGACCCAGAGCTGCTGCACGCGCGGCCGTTGGAGCAGGACGTTGACGGCGTTCGTCGCCGCGCCGCGCAGCACGCCGGCGAGCGGAGCAGCGAGCGGGTCGAGCTGCGCCGGCAGGCGCTTCTCGAGCGCGGCGGCGACGTCGACGTTGTCGTAGAGCTGGTTGACGATGTAGACGGAGAGCGTGTTCTGGATCTGCGGGTCCTGGATCAGGTCCTGGCTCGCGCTCTTCCAGGTGCCGTTGTCGAGCATCTGCCGCTGGACCCAGAGAGTCAGGATCGAGACGAGCATGAGCACGGAGGCCAGTACGACGAGCACCCAGACGAGCGATCGCGCCGCTTCCTGCTCAGCCGCGGCGACTCCGGCGCAGCCGACTTGGTTGCCGGTGTCGCCGCCGGTTTCGTCGCAGCCGGCTCGGATGGGGTCGCAGGTCCGCTCACGTCGTCTCCCTTCTCCCGCCCGATTCGGCGGGATGTGGAGCGATCCTCTCCCGATCGGGAACATGCTGCATCACCCCATCCGCATGACGCTCCGTACCGCTTCTGCCGTCTATCGTCCCTGCTCGAGGGAGACGTGACGGAACCGAAGGACCCGACGCATGAGGGCGTGGACGACGACAGCGGCCTGACCGGCATGCTCGGTCGGGCGGGCGCCGCCGCGCTGCGGCCGGTGCGCAAGGTGGCCGGCGCGGGCAAGGACGTGCTGAACGACGAGGCCGAGCGCGCGATCGACGGCGTCATGGCCGGTCCGCTGCCGGAAGCGATCGGGCGCTCGGTGATCCAGCACCGCGTCGTCGAGCGGGTCGTCACCTCGGCGCTCGAGACGAACAGTGCGGGCGCCGGCACCGCCGGCCCGGCCGTCGACACGGCGCAGGTCGAGCAGGCCCTCCGGCGCGTGCTCGAGAACCCTGCTCTCGAGCGGATGCTCACGGAGACGATCCACAGCGAGATGACGGCGCAGATCGCCGACCAGATCGTGCAGAGCCCCGCCTTCAAGCGAACTCTCAGAGACGTCCTCTCGAGCCCCGAGGTCCGCCACGCACTCGAGCGGCAGGCCACTGGGTTCGGCGCCGACATCGCCGCCGCCGCGAGACGCAACACACGGCAGGTCGACGGTTCCCTCGAGTCCGGCGTCCGCCGCCTGTTTCGACGGCCCCCGGCCGACGGGCAACGCGCGCGCTACGGCGGTTTCGGCACCCGCGGGGTCGGGTTCGTCACGGACGTCGTGCTCGTGCAGGTGATCTACGTCGTGGCCGGCGGGCTGATCGGCCTGATCACGTCGATCTTCGGCTCGCTCAAACCGACGTGGCTCGCGGCCACGCTCGCGGCACTCGGGGGGCTGTTCGTGGTCACGGGCTATTTCGTCGCCTTCTGGAGCACGGTCGGCCAGACTCCCGGGATGCGAATCATGCATCTGCGCGTGGAGCGTTCCGGGGAGGCGCCCTCCGTGTGGCGCTCCCTCGTCCGCCTCGTCGGCCTGGTGCTCGCGATCATCCCCTGCTTCGCCGGCTTCATTCCCGTGCTCTTCGACTCGAGGCGCCGGGCACTCCAGGATTACCTGGCCGGCACCTCCGTGGTCTACGTCGCAGATCCCGAGCCGGCGCCGGATCCCGGCGCCGAACCCAGCCCCGAGCCCGCCGTCTAGGCCAGTGTGAGGGCATCCGGAAGTCTGGACAGCCGCTGGTACGACGTGGGCAGGCTTCGCCTGCACGCACGCATCGGCGGGAGCGGGCCGCCGGTCGTACTCGTCCACGGCTACGGGGTCTCGGGCCGGTACATGCTTCCGCTCGCCCGCGTGCTCGCAGCCCGACACGCCGTCTTCGTGCCGGACCTGCCCGGCCACGGCCGAAGCGAACGGCCGCGGACGGCGCCGGACATCGGCGACCTGGCCGACGCGCTCGGCGGCTGGCTGGACGCAGCCGGTCTCGCCCGCCCGGCCTTCGTCGCGAACTCGATGGGCTGCCAGACGGTGACCGAGCTCGCCGTGCGGCAACCGGACCGCGTGGGCCCGATGGTGCTGATCGGGCCGACCGTCGAGCCGGGCCGGCGGGCGCTCCGCCACCACCTCTTCGGCGGCCTGCGCGAATCGGCGCGTGAGCCGGCGCCGTTGGTGGCCCTCGCGACCCGGGAGAGCGCTGCCCGCAACGTCGGTCCTCTGCTCGCTGCGGCCCGCTCGGCGCTGGGCGACCGCATCGAGGAGCGGCTGCCGAGAATCGAGCAGCCGACGGTGGTGGTCTACGGCGACCGGGACGGCTTCGTCAGCCGGGCATGGGCCGAGCGGGTCGCCGAGCTGCTACCCCGTGGCCGCCTGGTGGTCGTCTCCGGCGAGCCCCACGCCGTCCACTACACGCAGCCGGAGCTCGTCGCCGGCATCGTCGGCGACCTGCTGGTCGAGGAAGGCGAGCACGGCGTCGGCGAGCTCGCGGGGCGCCTCCCACATCGGGACGTGACCACACGCAAGCCTCACGAGCCGCGAGTCGGGAAGAAGCCGCTGCCACTCTTCGGCGACCGACGCGGGTACGAGCCGGTCGCGCTTGCCCCAGACGAGTAGCGTCGGCGCGCGGATGTCTCCGAGCTCGGCGCGAAGGTCGCGTTCCCACACGTACGCCACGCCGTGGGCGAGCCCGGCCGGCCGCGTGCGAACGGCGTCCGCGACGATCGTCGGTAGCCGGCCGCGCACGCTGTAGAGCGCTTCGAACAGCGGCAGCGTCCGGCCGAGCACCCCTCGTCCGCAGGGGATACCCGCCGGGGCCGCAAGCACGAGCCGGCGAATCTGTGCGTGTCTGCGCACCGCGACCTCCGCCGCGACGAGGCCGCCCAGGGAATGCCCGAGGAGGTCGACCGGGCCGAGCCCGACGGCGTCCAGCCAGCGGCCGAGCCACGGTGCCAGGCTCCCGGCCCCGAGGCTGCGGCCGAGCCGCGGCAGCTCGACGAGATGCAGCCGGCGCTTCCCTCCCAGGCGGCCGACGAGCGGTGTCCACCACCGCCAGGACCCCGAGAGCCCGTGCACGAGCACGAGCGGGCTTCCCGTTCCGGCGACGCGGTACCGGACCGGGAGGCCGTCGACCTCGATCTCCCGAACCTGCACGCCTCCAGTCTTGCAGGACGGGTCGACGGCGCAGCCCGCGGGTCCGAGCGCTCATCCCGATGGGACGATGCCGCTCGCCCGTCCCCCTCCTACCGTGCATCGCGCCGGGTAACCGAGAGAAGGAGATCGCACATGGCAATCGGACCTGTTCAGCTCATCGTCCTGGGCTTCAACCACCCGGAGTTCCACGGTGAGATCATCGAGGAGCTCGAGAAGCTGCGCGAGAGCGACCAGGTCAGGGTGATCGACGCGCTGGCCGTGCACAAGGACGCGGAGGGCGAGATCGAGATCGCGCACCTCAGCAACCTCACCAAGGAGGAGGCGGTCGAGCTAGGCACCAAGATCGGCGCCCTGATCGGCCTCGGTATCGAGGGCGAGGAGGGCTTCGAGGCCGGCGCCGCCGCCGGCGCACAGATCGCGGACGCGGAAGGCGTCCATGCGTTCTCGGACGACGAGGCATGGGACGTCCTCGCGGAGATCCCGAACGACTCGGCGGCAGCGCTGTTGCTGCTCGAGCACCACTGGGCGGTTCCGCTTCGCGACGCGATCGCGAAGGTAGGCGGCTTCCGGATCAGCGACGGCTTCATCAGCCCGCTCGACCTCGTCGCCATCGGGATGCTCAGCGCCGAGGAAGCCGAGGAGCACGCCGCGATCGAGAAGGGCACGCCGGTCGCAAGCTAGAGTCGCCGAGACGTACCGATCACGACGAGGAGGTCCAGATGTTCGGAGCACGCAGAGTCGCACGACGCACGAGCAGGCGCACGGCTCGCCGGCGCTGACGGTCAGGTAGGGAAAGGTGGGAGCCCTCGCCGGGCGAGCGAGGGCTCCGACCCGACGACAAGCGAGGTGGAGAGATGCTCGTAGCCGACGACTATCCGTTTCTCCAGGTGTTCTGGACGATGCTGGTCTTCTTCGGCTGGGTGATCTGGATCACGGTGCTGATGATGGTGCTGTACGACAACTTCCGGCGGCACGACCACACGGGCTGGGCCAAGGCGGGCTGGACGGTCTTCGTCATCTTTCTGCCGGTGATCGGCGTCCTCGTCTACATCGGCACCCGCTCGCACGAGGTCGCAGCGGCAGCCCGCGGCGCGGAGGAGTCGGAGCCGCCGGCCGCGCCGGGGACGACCCCGGCGGGCACCTAGATGATTGATCGATAGAACGACCAATCATCTAGCAGGAATCGTAATCCGAGCCGTTTGAATTCCCAGAACGCCGCGTGGCTAATGCGTACGCTTGCCGGCGGCGCCGAAGCCCCCGGCGACGTCGACCATCAGCTGCTCCGGCGGGACGATCCCGGCGACGACGTCGGCGGCCCCGAGTCCGTTCTGGATCGTGAGCACCGTCGTCTGCTCGTCGATCAGCGGCGCTGCCGAGCGCGCGGCCGCCGCGACGTCCATCGACTTGGTCGCGATCACGACCAGGTCGACCACGCCGATCTCCGCCGGGCGGGTGTTCGCGTCGATCGCGACCGTGAGGTCGCCGCTCGCGCCGGTGACGCGCAGTCCGTCGGCGCGGATCGCCTCGACGTGCTCCTCGTCCACGTCGACGACGCTCACCGCGTTACCCCCCTCGGCCAGCAGCGCGGCATAGACCGATCGCATCGCGCCGGCTCCGACGACTGCGATCTTCATCGAGGCACCCTCAGACCACGCCGTCCCGGTTCGCGGCCTCCCTGAACCACTCGGGCATGTGCACCTACGGAGGCGCGAGCGTCACCGCTCCGAGACCACCTCGAACGTCCGCGGCTCGAAGCTGTCGACGACCTCCTGCAGACGCGCGACGCGCTCGTGATAGCCGGCGAGCGAGCGCCAGCTGCTCACCGCGTCGACGCTGACCCAGGGCCCGAAGCTGACGTACGTCCCCGGGCTCTCGGCGTCCTGGAGGAGCCGCGCGTGGGCGCCCAGGCCCTGTCGATGGCTCCATTCGGCCCACTCCTCCCACCGGCGAACGAACTCCGCCTCGTTCCCCGGCTTCACCCGCCAGGTCGTGTGCGAGTACGTCTCGGCCATCCCCGCCTCCCCTCGACGGCACGCAGGGTTTCACTGGAGCTTCGATGCTAGCGCGGTCGCGAGCTCGTCGAGGACCTGCGTGTGCCGGTCGACGTCCGCCTCGGTCGTCGCCGGGCATATCAGCGCCATGTTGTGGAACGGTGTCAGGAGGATGCCGCGGTTGAGCGCCCAGAGGTGCGCGAGCCGGTCGAGCAGGGGGTCGGCGCCGGCGGCTGCGTCGCTGCCGGTGCGCGGCGGCTCGGGCCGGAAGAGATACTCGACGCGGCAGCCAATCCGGGTCACGTGCCAGGGCAAGCGGTGCTTCTCGATCACTCCCTGGACACCCGCCTCGAAACGCTCCCCCAGCGCGATCATCCGGGCGAACGCCTCGTCCGTGAGCACCTCGGCGAGGGTCGCCCGCATGGCCGCCAGCGAGAGGACGTTCGCGGCGAGCGTGCCCCCGACGCCGCCGACGTCCGACTGGGCGTCCGGAATCGCCGCCTCGATCCGCTCCGCAACCCCCTCGGTGAAGCCGTACGCAGCGGCCGGGATTCCCCCGGCGATCGCCTTGCCGACAGTGAGCAGATCGGGCTCGAGCCCGTGCGCGCGCGTGTAGCCGCCGGGGCCGGCGCAGAGCGTGTGCGTCTCGTCGAGGATCAGGAGGACGTCTTGCTCGCGGGTCAGCTCCCGCAGCGCGTCGTGGTAGCCGGGCTCGGGCGGCACGATGCCCACGTTCGTGAGCGCAGGTTCCGCGAGCACGCAGGCGACGTCTCCGTGCGCGAGCGCGGCGGCGAGCGCGTCGACGTCGTTCCACTCCACGACGCGCGTCGTCTCGCTCGGCGGCACGGGCGGCCCCACACTGCCCTCGCGGGGGACGACAGAGCCGTGCGGGTCGAGCGTGGCGACCGTCTCGTCGACGGTGCCGTGATAGCACCAGTTGTAGACGAGGATCTTCGGCCGCCCGGTGACCGCACGGGCGAGCCGGATCGCGAACCGGTTCGCGTCGGTCGCGGTGAGCGCAAACTGCCAGCGGGCGAGACCGAACCTGCACGTCAGCTCCTCCCCCACCCAGAGCGCGTCCTCGCTCGGGAGCATCAGCGTGATCCCGCGTCCGACCCGCTCACGCACGGCGCGCACCGTCGGCTCTGCCGAGTGCCCGGTCATCGCTCCCGTGTCTCCGAGGCAGAAGTCGACGTACTCGAGCCCGTCGACGTCCCAGAAGCGCGCGCCGAGCGCGTCGACCGCATAGACAGGGAACCCTCCGGCCCAGCGAACCATCCAGTGCATGGGCACACCCGCCAACAGCGACCGGCGCGCCCGCTGCGAAAGCTCCCGCGAGCGGGGATGCTCCCGCTCGAACCGCTCGACCTCGCCGGCGAGCAGCCGCTCTACGCCGGGCAGGGTGGCGCTGCGCATCCGTCAATCCAACCAGAGAGCACGGGAAGGCCACAGGCGTTCGCTTGACGTGTTGCCGGGCCTGTAGCAACCTCCTGCAGTTGAGGGGTCGGGTTTGCGGCAGGCATGTCGGCAGCCCTCTCGGCATGTCCTTCTCGGCCGGCAGGCGCTTCACGAGGGCAGAGGAAGGAGAACGGCATGAGCCTTCTACCCCGGCGGGCCCCGTCGGGCCAGGTCGCGGCCGTCAACGCCCTCGCGGACACGACCTTCGTGCTGGCGTGCGGGCGATCGGAGGGCACCATCGGTGGTCCACCGACGATCTCGGGACGGATCGTCGCCCTCAGCGTGGACACACTGAACTCGTGGGGATGATCGTCGGCCGCACGGCTGAGCTCGCTCGCCTCGACGACGTGCTTCTCGCGCTGCGTCGCGGACAGGGGTCCACGTTCGTCGTCCACGGCGAAGCGGGAATCGGGAAGACGACCTTGCTCGACGCGCTGGTCGAGCGTTGCGGCGGGGAGGTGCTGGTGCTGCGCGCGTGCGGGGCGGAAACCGAGGTCGAGCTCGCGTTCTCGGCGTTGGCTGATCTCCTGCAGCCGGTGCTCGGCGAGCTCGACGCGCTGCCGCCGCTGCAGGCGGCGGCGTTGACCGGTGCGCTCGCGCTCGGGCCGCCGGTCCCGGGCGACCGCCTGGCAGTTTGCGTGGCGACACTGGGTCTGCTGCGTGCGGCAGCTGCGCGTCGCGCAGTGCTCGTCGTCCTCGACGACGTTCACTGGGTCGACGCTTCCTCGCGCGAGTGCGTCGAGTACGTCGCTCGGCGCGCGGGCGGAGCGCTGGCGGTCGTCCTGGCCGCGCGCGATCCCTGGTACTCGTCGGCGACGGCTCGATTGCCGGAGCTGGCCCTCGCCCCGCTCGACGATGCTGGGGCGGCCGAGCTGCTTCGGGAGTGGGCACCTGGGCTGGCGCCGTCGGTGGCGGCGGCGATCACCGAGTCGGCCGCGGGCAATCCGCTGGCGCTCGTGGAGCTGCCGGCAACTCTCACGACCGAGCAGCGCTCGGGCGTCGCGGCACTGGAACTGCCGCTGGCACCGGGAGGGCGCCTGCACCATGCGTACGCGAGTCGAGTCGAGAGGCTCGCGCCGCCGGCCCGGCGGGCGCTGCTGATCGCTGCGCTGCATGCCGACCGGGACCTGCCCGTGATCGCGGACGCCTGCCGGCGCGCAGAAACGGATGTTGCGCGTCTTGCCGAGGCGGAGGCGTGCGGCCTCGTGCGCCTCTCGGCCGAGCACGTGGCCTTCGCACATCCGCTCGTGCGCGGAACGGCATGCCAGGACGCGTCGGCGGCCGAGCGCCGCGCCGCGCACACCGCGATCGCCGGCGCGCTCCGCGACGACCGGCGCGTGTGGCATCTGGCCGCCGCCGCGATCGGCCCCGACGAGTGCGTCGCGACCAAGCTCGAACAGCTCGGCGGCGAGGCGGCAGCGCGCCGGGCATACACCTCCGCTTCGGTCGCTTTCGAGCGAGCCGCGCGCCTCACATCGCACTCGGAGGCTCGAAGCCGTCGGCTGCTTGCGGCCGGGCAGGCCGCGAGCGCCGCCGGCACGCCCGACCGCGCGCTGGCGCTGCTGGAGGAGGCGGCGGGCGCGGCGGTCCGAGGTGATCAGCGCGCGCTCGCCGAGCACGCGCGCGGCCGGATGCTGGTCTGGCGCGGTAGACCGGCCGAGGCGGTACGCCTGCTCGTCGAGCAAGCCAGGCTGGCGGTCCCGCGAGACCCGGCGTTGGCGGCCGCGATGCTCGCGGATGCCGCGAACGGCGCGACGACGACGAACCAGTATCTCGACGCCGAGAGGTTTGCCCGCCGCGCGGTCGGGTTGGTCCGAGGAAGCTCCGACCCGAATGCGCGCGCACCGGTGCTGACGGTGCTCGGCTGGGTGCTGACGCTACGGGGGCGGGGGCCGGAGGCCCGCCCGGTGCTGGACGAGGCGGCGCACCTGGCGGAGGGAATCGACGAGCTCGGTCCGCACTGGCCCTGGCTGCATCTGCTCCTGCGCGCGCGGATCCCGCACGGTGAGTTCGAGCGGGCGCAGGCAGAGTGCGCGGCGCTGGCCGCTCACGCGCGGGAAGCCGGGGCGCTCGCGATGCTGACCGGCGCGCAGCTGATCGCCGCAGACGTCGCGTTTCGGCTCGGCGATTGGGATACGGCCGACGAGCTGACGCTGGAGACGATCCGGCTGGCCGGCGAGACGGCCCAGCCACTGATGGAAGGTTTCGCGCTCATCACGCGGGCGCGACTGACCGCTGCGCGTGGACACGACGAGGAGAGCCGCGCAGCCGCGCTGGCGGCGCTCGAGATCGCTGAGTCCCGGGGAGTCACGACCGGTCTTCGCTTCGTGCGCGCTGCGCTTGGATTCCTGCATCTCGGCCTCGACCGCGTCGACGAGGCGGTCGCAGAGCTCGAGGCGGCCGAGCGGCTCGTCCACGGTTCGGGCCACGACGAGCCGACCATCGTGCCGTGGGCACCGGACCTCGTCGAGGCCTATGTGCGCCAAGGTCGCCTCGACGAGGCGAACCTCGTGCTCGCGACG
This sequence comes from uncultured Actinomycetes bacterium, assembly GCA_963776375.1. GTDB lineage: Bacteria > Actinomycetota > Thermoleophilia > Gaiellales > Gaiellaceae > PALSA-612. Next base: position 718,571 of record CAVZMF010000001.1, read on the forward strand.
CTGACGCGCCAGGCAGTCTCGACCGGCAGCGCGATCGCCGGCGCCGCTGCGGCCCGCTGCCGCGGACTGGTCGAGAAAGACTTCGACGAGGCGTTCACGGAGGCGCTCGAGCTCCACGACCGGCGGCCGATGCCCTTCGAGAGCGCGCGCACGCTGCTTGCCTACGGGCGGCGGCTCCATCGCGCCCGCCGCCGTGCCGAGGCCCGTGACCGGCTCCGTCAGGCGTTGCACGGATTCGAGGAGCTGCGCGCGACGGCGTGGACGCGTCAGGCAGAAGCCGAGTTGCGCTCCGCGGGCGCACGTCGTCGCCGCGGGCTGGATGGGGGTGCGCTGACCGCGCAGGAGCTGCGCGTCGCCCAGGCGGTGCGGAGTGGGAAGACGAACCGCCAGATCGCGGCGGAGTTGTTTCTGTCACCGAAGACGGTCGAGTTCCACTTGCGCCATATCTACGCGAAGCTCGGCGTGCACTCGCGCGCGCAGCTCGTCGCCGCGCTCGCAGAGAGGAAGCCGCCGCTTAACACCCAGTGATTCGCCCGGTGCAGCGAGGAACGCCAGCGCCTACGGTTGTCGGCCATGGAGCTTGGCCTCGGTCAGCGGATCTCTGGTCTCGCCACAGACGGCAGAGAGCTCCATGCCCCTGTCGTCAACGAGAACGAGGTGCGGGCGGCGGCGGGCTTGACGATGGCGATCGGCGCGGTGGCCTTCGGCTACGCGTACTTCACCGGGCAGTACATCCCGCTCCAGGTCGTCGCCAGTCTGTTGTTCGTCGAGTTCCTGCTACGCGTGACGGTCGGAATCCGCTCCAGTCCGGCCGGCGGTCTCGCGCGCCTGCTGACGTTCGGCCGGCCACCGGAGTGGGTCTCCGCCAAGCCCAAACGATTCGCGTGGACGCTCGGTCTGGGGATGACCTTCGCGATGACGATCATCACCAACGTCGGGATCCGCGGGACGCTGCCCAGGACGATCTGCCTGATCTGCCTGACCTTGATGTGGATGGAGTCGGTGCTCGGTCTCTGCCTCGGCTGCAAGATCTACGGCCTGATGGTGCGACGGGGTTGGAGGCCTCCGGATCCCGGATTCGAGGTGTGTGCCGACGGCGCCTGCGACCCGCCCGCGCGGCCAGCATTCGCCGCCGGCCCGGTGGGGATCGGGCACCGGCGCCGTGGCTGATCGGCGCCTGATCGAAGACATCCGCAACTCGGTGATCGGCGATGACGCCGTCCTCGACGGGCCGTTCGGACCGCGCCGGCTCGTCTATGCCGACTACACGGCCTCCGGCCGCGCCCTGACGTTCGTCGAGGACTACCTCCGGGACCGTGTCCTGCCGCTCTACGGCAACACGCACACCGAAGCATCCGCCACCGGCATGCACACGACGGCGCTGCGGGAGGACGCGCGCCGCCTGATCCACCGTGCGGTCGGGGGCGGCGCCGACGATCTCGTGCTCTTCTGCGGCTCAGGCTCCACAGCCGCGATCGACACGCTGATCCGCGTGCTCGAACTCGACCACTACCGCCGGCGCCCGGTGGTGTTCATCGGACCGTACGAGCACCACTCGAACGAGTTGCCCTGGCGCGAATCAGTCGCCGACGTGGTCACGATCCGAGAGGACGGCGACGGGCGGCTCGACAGCGACCATCTCGATCACGAGCTCCGCCGCCACGCCGACCGGCCGCTGAAGATCGGCAGCTTCTCCGCCGCCTCCAACGTGACGGGGATCATCACCGACGTCGACCGCGCCGCCCGCGTGCTGCGGCGCCACGGCGCTCTGTCCTGCTGGGACTATGCGACGGCAGGGCCGTACTTGCCGATCGACATGTCCGGGAAGGACGCCGTGTTCCTCTCCCCGCACAAGTTCGTCGGAGGCCCGGGTACGCCGGGTGTGCTGGTCGTGAAGCGCGGGCTCCTACGAAACCGCGTGCCGTCGGTACCGGGTGGCGGGACGATCCTCTTCGTCGGCCCGCGCGCTCACCGCTACCACCCGGATCCGGTGGTCCGCGAGGAGGGGGGAACACCGGAGATCGTCGGTTCGATCCGCGCCGGCCTCGTGTTCGCCCTCAAGGAGCGGGTCGGAACTGAGGAGATTCGCCGCCGCGAGCACGATTTCGCCCACCGAGCACTGGCCTCGTGGGGCCTGAACCCGAAGATCGAGATCCTCGGCAACACGTCCATCGAGCGGCTGCCGATCGTCTCGTTCGGGCTGCGCCATCCTCCGCGCCTGTTGCACTCGAACTTCGTCGTCGCGCTGCTCAGCGACCTGTTCGGGATCCAGGCACGTAGCGGCTGCTTCTGCGCAGGCCCATACATCCACCGCACCTACGCCATCGACGACGACTGGTCGGCGCGCATGGACGCGGAGTGCGCGATCGGCAACCTCGGCGCGAGGCTCGGCTTCGTGCGCGTCGGCTTCAACTACTTCATCAGCGACGCAGTATTCGAGTACATCCTCGAGGCAGTTCACCTGCTTGCCGAGCACGCGTGGAAGCTGCTGCCGCTCTACCGGTTCGATCCGGCAAGCGGCGTATGGCGGCACCGCGACGCCCGAAGTGCGCCGACGCTGGCCGACGCGCAGGTTCCGCGTGTCACGCCCGAGCCGGAGCGGGCCCTGGAGGGACAACTCGAGGACGCGCGCCATATCTTCCGTGCGGTCGAGGCCGCCGGGCCCCGCGCAGCCGAGTCCGGCCCGGCGCTCAGCCCCGAGTTCGAGCGGATCCGCTGGTTCCCGCTTCCTCGCGAGGCCCTCGCGCTCCTCGCGTCCGCCGACGCTGCGTGAGGCCCGAGTCGACGCGAGCTGCCCTGTGTCGATCTTCCCACTCTCTCAGAACAGTTACCAGGGGTCATACCGGGACGCGTGGTGTGACCTGACGGCGCGTCGCCACCGACCGCAGAGCGCGGCGACGCGCCCGTTTGTCCTTACCCGGAAAGACGCAGAAGCTCACAGGTATCCGAGGGCAATGCCCGTGACGGCATTTCGCTGTCTGCAACCACTGGCAGAACGCTCGGCTCCCTGCTCGCTCTTCGGCTAGACGAGACCGCTGACCCTGCGAGGCGTCGGGGCGGTGTGGAAATCGCGGGCGCGGGGCCAGGTTTCGCGGCGGGTGCCGTCGGCGAGTTCGAGCGGGAAGCCTGCGGCGACGGCCTCGGCAGCCTGACGCCAGAGCCGCAGAATCTCGAGGCGGATCTCCTCGGCCGCTTGTTTGTAGGCCCGTCCGTTCGCCTCGATCCCCTGGAAGCTGATCGGTTCGCCGTAGACCACGCAGCAGGCGCGCCTGTTCCTCAGAGACCACTGGAACGACTCGACCGCGCATGGGATCACGGGCACCTGCTCCTTGATCGCGATCGTCGCTGCACCTGCGTGGTTCTGTTCGGCCGGATACCCAAGACGCTGCCGCGTTCCCTCGACGAACACCCCGATGATGTGACCCTCCCGGACGAGCTCGCGGGCCTTCCGTAAGCCTTCACGGTCGCTGCCGCCCCGACGAATCGGGAACGCGCCTGCCCAGGTCAGGGCCTCGCCGACCACGGGAATCTCGAGCAGCTCGGACTTCATCATGTACCAGACCGCCCGGTTCGAGAACGAGCCGACGAGCGGCGGGTCGACGGCGGAGAGGTGGTTGATCGCCATTACCGCGCCCCCCACGCAGGGCAGACGGCACGTCCCGTACGCATACGAGCCGGGCGCCATCAGCAGGGTCGTGATCGGCACGGCATTGAAGCGCATGAACACCCAGCCCTTCTCGACGTCACCGCCCCACAGCCACGGGACGCCGAGGCGCGTGAACAACGTCGGCGGCAGCCTCGTCACGCCCGAACCCGGACGCTGCAGGAGCCGATGATCACACGAGCCGCGAGCGCTTCCGCCGCGCCACCCACCTCCCCCATCCCCTGCCAACTCGGCGCGGGCGCACCCGGGCGAGCGGCAAGGTCTCGCCGTCCATGCACGAACGCGCCCCCGACCCTGTACGCGAGCCTGCTCGCCTCAGCGCTCATACCCCGATCCTAAGGCCCTCACCCGAGCTGATCACGTGCGTCCCCGTGTCCCCGGACACTCCTGTGCCCTTCCATCTGTGGCAGGTCAGTCGCCTCCTCGGTAGACGTTCGCGGCAATCCCGTAAGCTCGATACCGAGGACGCCGATCAGACTGGAGAGCTGGAGTTGCTTTGCTCGCATACCTGGGTCGGCCAGCGAAGCAGGTCGAAGTCCGGCCGGAGACGCAGGTCGATGGGCTCGAGCCTCGGTCAGTCAGAGAGTTGAGGACGGTGCAATCTCAGTCGAACGCAATTGACAGGGCAAGGGGGGAGCAGATGCTCCGCGCCCTTTATGCGCACGTGACGCGGGTAATGACAGATCGGACGGCACCCGACATCCGCGATCACATCCATCCTCACGCAGAGATGCGGCTCTTCGTCAGCTTCGGACGACTCCTGCGCGGCCGGGCGGCAGTCGTCGAAGCACTCGAACGAGGCCGCGCGGCCGTCCTCTTCCGAACCACCCTTGACCGCATCGCGTGGCTCGACGACCTGACCACGCTGACCTTCGGCCACGCCCGCTACGCCCTCGAAGACGGCGACTTCGCCGAAGGTGACGTTTGCTGGCTGGGCGAGTTCCGCGACGGGATGGTCTGGCGGGTCAACGCCTTTACCACCGAGGCGGCAGCACGACAGAACTACGCACAGCTCTCACAAGATCGTCTCGACAACACCACGCCGCGGCCCATGTAGGTCGAGAGCGCCTTCGCATTCACCCCTCGTTCCTACCGTTCGGCTCACAGTCATCTCTTGAAGCGCAGGTTTCAAGAGTTACGTGAGCTGAGCTGGCCGGTGTGTGGTCGCCCTAGGCGCTGAGCGGGTCGGTGGCCCGCGTCTACACGGGACCTCACTCGCACGGAAGCAAGTGAAGCGCGACACTGTGCCCGTGCAGCCGGAGACACGCTATGCGCGAAGTGGCGACGTCAACGTCGCGTACCAGGTAGCAGGTGCGGGGCCAGTCGACATCGTTTACGCGCCCGCGATTTCACACCTCGAACTCGCCTGGGAGAGCCCACTCGAGACCCGCTTTCTCAACCGCCTCGCTTCGATCTGCCGCCTGATCATGTTCAACCAGCGCGGGACGGGCATGTCCGATCGCGTCGCCGGCGTACCCACGCTGGAGATGCGCATGGACGACATCCGCGCTGTCATGGATGCGGCCGGGTCCGAGCGAGCAGTTGTCTTCGGCCTCGGTGACGCAGGCCCACTGGGCGTGCTCTTCGCTGCCACGTATCGGGAGCGGACTTCGGCGCTCGTGCTGATGAACTCTTCGCCCCGCTTCGTCCGGAGCCCAGAGCTTCCCTGGCTTCAGACTCGGGCGGAGGCCGAGCTTTTCGTGAAGGAGATCGAACGGGGATGGGGCGAGGCGGCTTTCATGGATGGCTGGTTGCGAGAGCTCAATCCCGGTGTGACAGATGAAGAGGCACGGCACCTCGCCCGTCTCTTGCGGGTCGCCGTCAGCCCTGGCTCGGCGGCGGCATACGTGCGGCTGAACCTCGACACCGACGTGTGTGACGTGCTCCCCCTGGTTCGCGTTCCGACTCTGGTCATGCACCGGAAGGAGACGTCGAGCTGGGACATACGCAGCGGCCACTACCTCGCCGACCAAATCCCAGGTGCCCGTCTCCTGGAGTTGCCCGGCGCAGACTTCTCACCTCACCTCGGCGACCAGGAGACGCTCTTCGCAGCGCTGGAGTCGTTTCTCGACGACGTCGTCCAGGGAAGGCAGTGGGAGGCGGAACCGGATCGCGTGCTCGCTACCGTCCTCTTCACCGACATCGTCGGAGCCACCTCCCGTGCTGCGGAGCTCGGCGACCGCGCCTGGCGTGAGCTTCTACAGCGTCACCACGAGGCCGTTCGTGCACAGCTCGGGCGCTTCCGCGGCAAAGAAGTGGACACGGCCGGAGACGGATTCTTCGCCTCCTTCGACGGACCCGCACGTGCAATTGCCTGCGCTCGCGCGATCGTCGAGGCGATGCCTGGACTCGGTCTCGAGGTGCGTGCCGGTCTGCACACAGGCGAGTGCGAACTCATCGACGGCAAGGTAGCCGGCATCGCCGTGCACACAGGCGCTCGCGTGGCCTCAAACGCACAGCCCGGGGAAGTGCTCGTCTCCAGCACCGTCAAAGACCTCGTCGCCGGCTCCGGCATGACGTTCCAAGACCGCGGCCTGCACGAACTCAAAGGCATCCCCGGCGAATGGCGCCTCTACGCTGTGGCGCGCTGATGGCGAGTCGGGCCAGGGTCCGCTTGTCGCTTTCACCATGAGGGCTGGCCTTGACTCTGGGAGAATGTGATGTCGAACTTGGGGGATCTCGGCCAGGCTGACCTACGATTGCGGCCGTGAACCGGAAAGACGCCGAAGCGCTGGTCGCTGAGGTCGAGGCCGCGTGGAACAGCCATGACATGGTCCGCTTTGCGGCTTGTTTCGCCACTGATGCCGACTTCGTCAACGTCGCAGGAGCATGGTGGCGAGGCCGGGCGGAGATCGAGGAGAGGCACGCGGCCAGCCATGCCGACATATTCAGGAACAGCACGATGCAGGTGCAGCTTGCGTCATTCAAAGAGATCGGGCCCGGCATCGGAGTGATGCACGTCACCTGGCGGCTCGAAGGCCACGCTGAGAGCGGCCCATGGAGGACCACCGATCCACGGCGCGGAATCTGGTCGTGGACGGTTCGCGATCGCCAAGACCGGCTCGAGATCATCGCCTCCCACAACACGGACGTGCTTGCCGCCTCGCCCGCATCGACGGGCGCAGCTCCCGGATCAAGTTAAGAGTCTCGCCAGTCTGTGGCGCATCAGGAGGCCAACAAACGTGCCACGACGAGCGTACTCACCAAAACTCACCTTTCTGAAGGTCCCGACGATGAAGTTCCGCAAAAAGGCGACAGTCTGACTTGCGGGTGTCCCTAACCGTGTCAGCGCGGCCCCCAGTCGGTCCTGGCGGGGAAGTCGAGCATTGCAGTTTCACTCAACTCCCGGGGGCGTGGCGCTGGCGCGCGAATCAGTCGATGGGGAGAGGGCAAGCTGCACGCCGTCGTGGAGAGAGAGCTCGCGCCCTGCCGCCAGGGCGTGCTGGAAGTCGTCGCCTTCGAGTTTCGCGATCCGTGCTGCGCTGGCCTCTCGAAGGCGAAGCCAGCCGCGGAGGGGCGCACCGACGCGGTCGCTCTCGATCGAGCCCATAGCCGGCCGGCACGCTCGACGTCGCCGCGCTCTGCTGCGACGGCGGCGAGAACGCCGACGCCGAGAACGCGGCTTACGGTCTTTTCGTATCCATCGTAACGCGAACCAGATGATCGCTGCGTCGACTCGCCACGATCGCGCTTCGGGGTCGGCCTAGGAGTGCGAGCGGTTGATGTGTGCGAAGGCTGTGTCGATCAGGGCGGGCCCGTCCACCCAGATGCTGGGTGAATCGAGGATGACGGCGATGACTGCTCGGTCTCCGCGTCGCTCGGCAACGATCAGGCAGCCTCCGGCTCGTGTCGTCCAGCCGGTCTTGACGCCGTACGTGCCCGGGGTTGTCATCAGCATCTTGTTGTGGTTGACCCACACCTTCGCGTGTGTCGGTGGCGGCCAGCTTGTGCGGTGAACCCGCGTAGCGACGATGCGGGCAAATGTCGGGTTGGTAAGGGCTGCCCGTGCCAGGATCGCCTGGTCGAGTGCGGTGGAGAGGTTGTTGGTGTCATTGAGTCCCGAGGCGCTGGCATAGGTCGTGCGCACCATCCCGAGTGAGCGTGCCCTGGCGTTCATCAGCGCGTAGAAGCGGCTGAGCGACCCGCCGCCGGCGTCGATCGCCAGGGCCGTGGCGGAATCGTTGCTAGACACGAGCAGTGACGACCAGAGCAGGGCCATGCGCGAGTAGCTCTGGCCGGCGACAAGGCCCTCGCGCTCGGGTTCGACCCGAGTTGCGGTCGGTGTCACTCGAACGGGTGCCCATAGCCGTCCACGCCCGATCACGATCAACGCCGTCATCACTTTCGTCAGCGATGCGATCGGCCGGCGAGCGGTACTCGGCATGGGCGAGGATAATCCGGCCCGAATCCGCGTCGATGGCGACGAACGAGCGCGCGCTGATCGACGTCTGGGGCACCGCCGACGCGCTTGTGGCAAGCGCAGAAGCCACGCTGACAAGCGCGATTAGACCGAGGCAGAAGCACGCCGCTCGCCGCACGCTGCCGACCTGTTCGCCTCCACACTCAGACACTCCTCCCCGCGGTGCGCGAGGTGCGCATGCACGCGTTCCCTGGCCACCCCCGACGCCAGCACGTCGAGCTCGCTCACCCTCCCCGCCGGCGCCCTCACGCGTACGCGGATGTGCGGGGGAAGCAGTGCGTGTGTGCGCGCCGGGGCCCCGCCGCAAGAACCGCGAGCGAGCTTCCCCTACCCGCCGGCCCCCATCACCCCCCCGCGCGCGCAGGCGCGTGTGCGCGGGACATCAGAACATGCGTCGGTGTTGGCCTCCCCGCCGCTCTCGGACGGAGACGATCGCCCTCCGCCCCTGGCTGGAGCGCGACATGCCCGCCGATTGTCTGGAATTGCGATGGCTTGCATGCGCGCACGGTGACTCGAGGGCCAGCCGTCAGCGGGCGGCTGACGATCGCGGCGAGGTTCTTCTCGATCGCAGGGACGTGTGGCGCGTAACAGTCGACCGAGTTGCCAGCGTCCGAGTGGGCGACGTCGTTGGCGCCGATTTCGATCTCGATCGCGTCCGCGGCACGGACGTGGTCGATGACGTTCCTGTCGGAGTTGAGCTGGTGGAGTACGTCCGAGGTCGTGTAACCGGGGACGGCGTCGTTTGTGGCCGTCACCGTCTGACCGGTGGCCGTCGTGAGTCCGTCGGCGGTGAGCGGCGGGTAGGGCTTGCAGTCACAGTTGCTGCCGTACGGCACCGAATCGCCCAACGCGACGATCGACCAGGTCCGCGGCGCGCCGGCCGTACTCGTCGAGCCGGACGTCGTCGGGGAGGACGTAGTCCGTTTCGGCGAGGAAACCCGTCTCCCGGCCGCAACCCAACCGGGAATCCTGAGACTCCTCTGAAAGGCGGCGCCTGCGGCCGACACCGACAACGAGGCGCGCGATCGGCCGCGGAGAGCGAGGCACTCAGCAGATCTCAGTGCGGGTTGAAGTGTCTGCGCGCCGCGTCGATCAGACCGTCCAGCGGCGTCCAGAAAGCCCGGCGGGCTTCCGGCGTGCTGAGCTTCGGGGAGGCGTGCACGGCCTCGAATCCCGGTGATGAGCGGACGACGACGAGCTGCTGGCTCCGGCCGGGCGGGGTCGAAAGCCACGACCAGAACGCGTCGGCGCCGCCGCGGCCGGCGACCGAGTCGCGATCGCCGACCTGGATCAGGACGCGGACCGACCGGCTCAGGGGAGGAAGCGCCGCGCCCGGTATCGGCCCGGCCGGGAAGATGCTGTCGACGGCGCCCACAGCGGGCAGGTGCCAGCGGCCGGCCAGCGCCGCGTAGTAGAAGGCGAGGCTGGCACCGTAGGAGTATCCGGCGACGACGACGGGAAGCCGAGAAGTCGGGGCAGATGCCCGAAGCCCTGCTCGAGCCCGTGGCGAAGCGACTCGACGCGAACCGGGCCCTGCGCGTCGCCGCCTCGCTGGTAGGCCGCGAACAGGACGACGCTGCCCCCCGAGACGAGGTGGTCGAGCCACGGCCGGAACTGGCCCACCCAGGGGTAGGACGGGCTCGGCGGTGCGAGCTTCCAGCCGTGCAGGAAGACGACGACGCTCGTCGGACGGGTGCTCGGCTCGAGCAGCCACGCGGCGTCGGCGCCGGAGCCGAACGGGCCACGGAACCGGACCGTGAGATCGGGGGCGGTCGCGGCCGGCGTCCACGTGACCAGCTGCAAGGCGACGGCGATGCTCGAGCAGCCGACGGCGGCGATCCTGGTCACGTCGTCACGAGCACGACGGCGGCAATCAGCGCCCATGCCACGATCGCCAACTGGATCGGCAGGTCCGTCAGGAGGATCTCCTCCGGAGTCTCGCCGACGCCGTCTCGCCTGACGAGCAGGAGGTACCGGCCGACGCCGAACGCGACGAACGGGATCGTGACGCCCACTTCGGGCGAGTCTCGCGCGCCCAGTGCATAAACGCAGTAGGCGGCGACGGTCGCGAGCCCGACGACGACGAGCAGCCGATCGACGCAGGCGAGCGAATAGCGGGCGAGCACCGGGCGGCTCCGCTCTCCTGCGACGCCGACGGCGCGGAGCTCGCCGCCTCGCTTCGCCAGCGCGAGGAAGATGGCCAGCAGAGCGGTGCACACGAGAAGCCACGGCGAGACACGGACGTCGACGGCCTCCGCACCCGCCGCGGCGCGAATCGTGAACAGCGCCGCGATCGCGACGACGTCGAGCGCGACGACCCGCTTCAGGCCGAACGAGTACGCGAGCTGGAGCCCGAGGAAGCCTGCGAGCAGGGCCAGGGACGGATAGCCGAGGGCGCTCGCGGAGGCGACAGCGGCGGCGCAGAGCGCGGCGGACAGCACGAGCGCCGTGCTTGCGCGCAGTCGCCCGCTCGCCACCGGACGCCGGCGCTTGGAAGGATGAAGCCGGTCGCTCTCGGCATCCCGGACGTCGTTGACGAGGTAGGCGGCGCTCGAGGCGGCGCAGTACGCCGCGAAGGCGAGCCACGCGTCTCCCCAGCGCCCCGCGTCACCGAGCTTCGCCGCGAACACGAGGCCCGCGAAGAGCAGCAGGTTCTTCGTCCACTGGCGAACGCGCACCGCCGACGCGAGGACAGCGAGGGCGGCGGTCAGGCGACGGCCCCTCGCCAGCCGGGCAGGGAGGACCGACTCGATCATCGGAACGGAACCGCCAGGCTGCGTCCCGGGACCCGCCGGTAGACGGCGAAGAAGTCGCGGTCGTCGGGGACGAGATAGCGCTCCGCCGACTGCTGGTCGTTCGGCACGAGCTTGAACGGCTCGCGTGCGCCCCAGGCCCCGTAGGTGTTGAAGCTCGGCCACTCCGGGTTGATGTCGAGTTCGATGGCGCGCACGGCGCCGACGCGGACGAAGATCGCCGCCAGCGTAGGTGCCGTCTGGAGGTCCGCGGCGGCATAGATCAGGTTGCCGTGTCGGTCGACGCCGATACCCGACCTCCAGACCCTGACCGCGTTGCCGAGCGTGTCTCCCCACTGGCTGGAGTCGTTCAGAAGCGGGCTCGGACGGCCGTGATCGACGATCAGCGGGAGATTCTGCCGGGCGAGGACGAGCCAGCGCGGCAGCGCAGAGCCGGCGTGCCAGCTCGCGATGTCGACGTGTCCGTCACGGTAGGCGACGACCGTGCCGATGCCGCGCCGGAGCAGGGTGGCGGTATGGCCGTCGACGCCGAAGCCGCCGTGCCCATCACCATAGGTGAAGCCGCTGTTGAACGTGGCGAGCAGCCGGCCGCGCTCTCCGAACGGCACCTCCATCGGCCCACGTGGAGAAGCCCCCGGCGGCTCGTAGCGACCCGGGTAGAGCGCCAGTTGCGTTCGGTCGTGGTCGATCCAGGCCACGTACGCGACGATCCGCGGGTAGCTGTGGTCGGGACGGAACGTCGTCACGAGCACGGGCGGCGCGCCACCGACGAGCGGCCCGGTGCGGTGCCACACGCCCTCGCCGGCGAGCGGCGGGTGCAGGACGGGAACGACCCGGGGCGGCCCGTAGCTCGGGTGGACCGTCTTGCGCGGGGCATGTCGAGGCTTCCCGGGCCGCAGTCCGACGGAGGGAAGACTCTTCAGCGCAGGGCCGCCGGGAGCGGGCGCGGTCCACGAGTACCAGTAGTGCTCGGCCGTGTCGACGAGCCAGGAGCCGTGGTTCGCCCGGACCCACTCGACGGACCGCACGGACAGGGGCAGGCTCGACGGCCTTGCCATCGTCGTCGCATACGAGTAGAGGACCGGGGCAAGGAGCGCTGCGAGGATGACGAGGCCGAGCCGACGCAGGTTGCGACGCTTCGCCTGGCGCCGCCGACGCTCGAGTCGCTCCCTGTGTGCGCGCCGCACGGAGCCCACCTCAACCGCGCACAAGGTGGCCGGATCGCGGGATCACTCCGCCCGAGGCTAAGGATCAAGTGTGAAAACGGCATGAAAGCGTGCCCAGGTCGATAATCGGACGCAGTGGCGCTCTCCTTCTTCCTCGCGTACGCGATCGTCGTGTTCGTGGCGCTCGCCCTCGCCGGCATCGTGCCCGGCTTCATCCTGGGCCTGATCTTCCCCCAGTCCGGCAGGCTCCTGCGTCTGCCCGCCGTCGTCGTCGCTCTCGCCGGCTGGATCTGGATCGGCTGGATCGACCAGCCCTACGGCATCACGCGGACCGGGCTCGTCCTCTATGCCGCCGTCGCGGCTGCGGGATTCGTCAGAGGCTGGCTCCTCGGGATCGCGATCGCGTCGCGGATCCCGGCCCCACACGCGCATATCGGCCCCCGGAATCGAGGCGAGAGCTCCAAGTCGGCCTGACGATTCGGCCGACGGTCAGGGATCGCCAGGCTGGAAGCCGTTTTGGCTGGCTACGGGGTGAGTGTCAGCGTGCCGTCGGTAGTGGCGAAATAGCTGAGACAGGTGCCGAGGATGTCGTGGCGCCAGTGCGTGAGCGTGAGCGAGAACGCTCCCGTTCTGTAGCCATGAAGGCCCGTGAGGTTGCCGGTGACCGTGAATGTCTGGTTCGTGCACCTCCTCCCCGCGTTGGTCATCGTGATCGCGCCGCGCTCGATGCGAGCCGCGAGCGGATGACCGAGCTGATCCAGCGATGTCGCAAGAGAGAAACTGCCGCCGGTGATGCGGGCGTTCGGGTCGAGCGGCGTATGGTCGACGACCGCGAGCCAACCGCCGGAGAGACCGCCAGTCGCGTAACCACTGAACGTTCCCTGTGTGTGCCGGGCGATCAACTCGATCCCGTGCACCCTCGCAACGACACGTCGCGGCGATGCCGTCGCCGACCCAGCCGGCGCCGAGACGACCGCGAGCAGCGCCGCCGCCGCCACGGCGACCAACAACCGCCTCGCCCAACCGCCCGTCCACGCTTCGATCCTCGTCACGTCCACTCCCAATTTTGACGAAAACCGTGGACGCCGGTTACTGCGCTTCGATGAAGCACAGACAAAATCACGTGAAAGCGGCCCGACACACACCCGCGATCCTCGGGCGGAGCAGCCTGGTCGCGACCCGGTTCAGTTTCTGATCACTGGCGGAGCCACGACACTCCCGACGCTCGTCGGGCCCGGCTCGGATTCACTGCTTTTAGATCAACTCCCTCAAAGGAGACGAGATGTCCACCACCAAGATCTGGCTCGTGACTTATCCCAATTGTCCAGTCGGCAACTGCAAGCTCCACGAGCCGACCTGCCACCACTTGAAGCCGTCGGCGAACAAACCGCTCACCGGCGCGAGAATGGCGACCGCCGCCGAACTGCGAACTCAGGAACCCTGCAGGGTCTGTTAGCTGAGAGTCATCGACGCCTAAAGCGGGCGGGCCGGAGCGGCCCGCCTCGTCGATTCAGCGGAGGGGGTCGGTTGAGCGACCCCCTCGGTGGCGTGTTAGTGCTGGTGGGTGACGAGCGGCCGGAATTTTATCGAGCCGCTGCCGGACTATGCAGCGCGTCGAGCACGAGTCGAGGCTGGCGAAACATTGGCGATTGCCGTGATGGTTGGGCGCGTTCGCGAGGGTTTCTACCCGGCTATCGATGAGGAATGGTTCCCATCGGACCTGATCGCGCTGCTTGGGCTTGCGAGCGGCCGAGGGGTCGGAGTTCCGTTTGTCGAACTGCGTGGCCCGGCCGGCGAGCTCGTGGCGCAACTCCACATCCAGGTCGATGCATCGCCAGGAGAGCGCGGGAGGGGGCTGATCGAAGAGGTAGTTGATCGATCGACAGGCGCGTTGCTCTCGGCATTCCTCAGTTCAGAACACTGCCGTCAACCGTGGTTGCGCGTCGCGCTCCGACATCTCCTAAGAGCATTCACCGGCTCAATAACCGTTGAGGACCGGCTCTCGCACTTGTTCAGGACGATCGAAGGACTCTGCGCCGGGCTCGACCTCAACAGCTCGCGGCCGCTCGAGGTCACCCACGAAACCCGTGAACAGGTGCTCCTCGAGCTCACCAACTGCACAACGGCCCTCGATCTCATCGCAGCTCAAGCCGGAACGCCAGACCGCGAGCGCATTTGGGGATTGAAGAGCCGACTGAAGGAAATCGAGGCCAACCGACCCTCGTTCCCGACCCAGTTAGAGGCGCTCATTGATCGGGCCAACCTTCCTGACGCATCTTGGCTGCGCGACTTCAGGTTCCGGACACGGATCGACAAAGCGCCAACCCGCTGGACATCCGCCGCCGGCGCGTATCGCAACAGGATCTTCCACGCTGGTTTCATCGACTTCGAGAAATACGACATCGACAATGCCATCTCATTCATCTCGCACCTCTCAGACGTCCTCATCAGAGTGGTCTTCGGGCTAATCGGATTCGACGGCCAGTACAAGCCACCCTGTGGCACGCACGGGATGACGATCCACAACAATCGATACTGGCCGACGAGCGTCGAGCTCAGCGCCCCACTCCTCCGGTACGTCGACTGAACCCTTGCCCGGAGTCCCGTGCGGGAGTCCCGCGCGTCGGGCTGGGGTTCAGGGGGGAGGGCTACCCGCGGAAACCCGACTGAACGGCTAAAGGCACGAGGTCGCAAACGACGCACATCAGCAAGGCTGACCCCTCGCGACGTGGGCTCCTGCGGCTAGTGCCTCCCAGGGTCGAGGTGCGGGGTTTGGATCGGCGAGAGCTTTGGCGGCCTTTGACCCATTTGGCACGCGCGCATAAGATCGCCTTTCGGGTTGGAGAGTCACGTGTCGCCTCCAACCGATCCCTGCGTCGAGCCAACGAGGGGAGAGATACATGACCAGGAGACGGCGTCTCTTCTGCGCATTGCTTGCGGCTCTTGTGGTCGGGTCTGTCGGTGTGGGAGTCAGCGCAACTCAGGCAGCATCGACCGCTGCGCCGCCGTCCCAGATCCTCATCCTTACGGGTGATCTCATTGCTGACCAGGTCGTGGCCGGGAGTAATTCGACTGCGACGGGGATGGCAACGGTTCAGATCGACCCCGCGGTCGAGGGAATGGAGACCTTTTTGGACTGGTCGGGCCTGACAGGACCTGCCGACCGCGCTCACGTCCACAGCGGCCCGGAAGGATCACCCACGGACGGCCTCTTCTTCCACGAGGTCATCAACGAGGGGGATCGGACAGTGCCTTGCCAGTGGTCGCAGAGTTTTGAGAGCTGTGTCCCCGAGACGGGATCGCTCTTCGACGACCAGTTCCCGGGTGGCGGGGGTAGTTTCGACAGCTACGAGGACTTTTTGGCCGCGGCACGATCAGGCGGGCTCTTCCTCGATATGCACACGGAGCAGTACCCGCTCGGCGAGATCCGGGCCCAGCTCCTGCCGGCGGCGTACCAGCCCCCCTCCGGCTTCTTAGGGCCGGCTCCCAACTCGAAGTTGAAGGGAGGCAGGACCGTCCCGATCAAGTTCGCGCTCACCGATGTCAACGGCGTTCGCATCTCGGACGCGTTGGCGGCCCAGCTGCTCTCGCCCGCCTGCAAGGTGCAGGTCTTCGCGGTCGGGGTGCAAACTCTCGCTGCGACCTGTCTTAGATACGACAGCGCTTCTGACCAGTTCATCTACAACTGGAAGCTCGGCAAGACGCCCGGGGCAGAAACGATCTCGATCCTCGTCAGCTATCACGCCGGCCGTTTCGGCGTGATCACGTCAGAGTCGGTCACGATCAAGTAGCCCAAACGACGGAGAACCCGTTCTCCTGTGAAGGCCCGCTCCCGCGGGCCTTTCGGGAACGGAAGGGGCTTGGTCCCGAAATGGCTCAAGGTGCTGAACGAGCACCGTGCGTCGGGCAATCCGGGGCGGTAGCGACCGCATCTACTGGGCCGGCGGTGAGGGTGATTCTGCCCTAACAGCTCGCCGTCGAGGTTTTTGGCATGCAGGCACACACGCACGCTTTCCCCCGCACACTCGCGTACGCGTGCGCGAGGACCGGCCGGTGTAGCCCTCCCCCCGAACCCCGCCCGACGCGCGGGACTCCCCGCCCCGGGTAGCCTCCCCCCTGAACCCGGTCCGGCGCGCGGGACTCCCCCGGGGTCCCTCCCGCGACAGTTCGGACTGCGGCGGCGTTTGGCTCGATCATCGGAGCGGAAGGAGCGCGCGCCCATGGCAGGTCTCCTCAAGGTTCTCGCGATCGACGGCGGTGGCATTCGGGGTGTCATACCGGCCACGATCCTCAGCGCGATCGAGGAACGAACGAAGACGTCGATCTGCAAGCTGTTCGATCTCATCGCTGGTACGTCGACGGGTGGCATTCTCGCGCTCGGGCTAGTCAAGCCCTCCGCCCAGGACGAGGAGCGGCCGGAGTACAAGGCTGCCGACCTGGCCGAGCTGTACGAGAAGGAGGGCAGGCGGATCTTCGATCGCTCGCTCTGGCACAGGATCGTCGCTCTCGACAACCTGATCGACGAGAAGTACGACGCCGCGGGGCTGGAGGCGGTGCTCCGGGATTACTTTGGCGACACCCCGCTGAGCAAGGCGGTCACGGAGACGCTTGTGACGAGCTATGAGCTCGAGACCAGGCAGCCTTGGTTCTTTGCGCGCCACAAAGCCCGCAAGGAACCGACCTACGATTTCCCGATGCGCTTTATCGCCCGCGCCACGTCGGCTGCCCCAACCTTCTTCGAGCCCGAGGAGTTGAAGGCAACCACGCCGCACGGGGGACTCGTCGACGGCGGCGTGTTTGCGAACAACCCGACCATGTGTGGATATGTGGAGATGAAGATGCTCCGTCCGGATGTCGAGGATGTGTTGGTCGTCTCGCTCGGGACGGGCCAGCACACGCGGCCGATCCATTACGCCGAAGCAAAGGACTGGGGCCTGGCGATGTGGGCCAAGCCGATCTTGAACGTCGTCTTCGACGGGGTCAGCGACACCGTCGACCACCAGATGGCCATTCTTTGCCGCAACAGCCCTGAGGGCGACCCGCGCTATTACCGGTTCCAAACGGAACTCAACATCGGCAGCGACGACATGGACAACGCAACCGCGACCAACATCGCCGCGCTCAAGCAGAAAGCGCACGAGATCATCGAAGAGCAAAGCAACGCCCTCGACACCCTCTGTGCGCAGCTCACGGAAAAAGTGGCAGCACCCGCGTAACACGCCGGCGTTGGCGGGGAGTTCCCCGCCGGTCCCCCGTTCGACGCTGGGGCGTCCTGGAGTCCCTCGAACGATTCCTGTTTCAGGGGGGTACCCCCTGCTACCTCGCCCAGGCGCTGCAGAGGAATGGTCTCCGACCTCCCGCTGATCTATGTGGCGGGTGAGAATTGGCAGAGTTCGGACGTCGTCGTCAACACACAAGGGAAGGAGACCCCATGCCGTCGAAGGTCGTCGACCTGTCTGCACGCTCGAAGCACATTCGCGAGGAGCCCTGGCATCTCCACTTCTGGGAGGTCAGCCCGAAGGAGGCGGTTGCCTACCTCCGTGACCCTCGCGGCTTTCTCGGCGCGATCGGCATCGAGCTGCCCGCCGACTGTCGGATCGAGACCGTGATCACGAACCACGACTGGCTCTCCCAGGCTGCCGGACTGGCGGACCGTGGCGAGGAGGAGTCGGACAACGGGCCGATCATCGTCTGCAACGTCGGCGGCGGGAACGTCGCCGTCAACTTCTACCGCGTGACCATGTACGCGCACCACGTCGACGACGTCGGGCGGTTCGAGAAGACGCTCCTGCACGACGAGAGCGAGGAGGAACGCTCGCTGGCCTAGGGAGTGCTCAGTGTGCGCCTAGGTCGTACGGGCGCAGGAACGGGGTCGGATCGAAATCGAGGAAGCTGGGGCTCGCCGTGTGCCGATGCGGACTCTGGCTCATCGCGATGGGACCCGTTCGAGGGGGAGGGTGCCGACGTGCTGCCACACTTGAGTGCGTTGCGCACAACCTCGACGAACCGCCCGCGAGCATCGGACCGGCGCCATCGACCTCCCGCTTGGAGAGCAGTCGGTCGCTGGGAAATCCCTGGAAACGCTGGGGGTTGTTGAGCGCTTGGCAAGCGTTTGGCAAGTTGGGCTGGATCGGCCGGCGCTCCGATCCTCTCGGCGCCAGTTGAGTCGGCCCACGTCTCGCTCCTGATTAGACGGGAGGCGGCTGGCTGGCCGCCTCCCATTGAGCTACTACTAACCGCTGGCTGTGGCTCTTAGGCCTTTGTTGCCTTGCCTTCGATCGCGGCTTTGCCGTTGCCGATCTGGATCCGGTGCGGCTTCTCCAGCTCGGGCTTGGTGACGTGGACTTCGAGCACGCCGTTTTCGAAGCGAGCCAAGATCTGATCCTCGACTACGCCTTGCGGCAGCCCGATCGCCCGCGAGAAGCTGCCATACCGGCGCTCAAAGCGGTACAGCCGGTCGGCCGAGACCTCCGGTGAGCGCTCACGCTCGGCGCTGACCGTCAAGACACCGTGCTCGAACTCGATCGACACCGTCTCCTTGGGGATGCCGGGCAGATCGAACGCATAGACGATCTCGTCGTCGGTCTCCCAGACATCCATCGCCGGAACCGAAGACGACCACGACCCGACAGCCCTGGCCCGTCGTCGTCATTGCCTCTCGTCGGGGGTCGAGGAGGCGGGTCACCCCAAACAAGCATCTCTTAAGGGCGAGGCTCGTGCCTATCCTCAGGCTGAGGGCCCGCCCAGGTACCCTCTCCGCATGAAGCGCCTCCGCACCTTCCTCGAGCGCCTGCCCGGTGGGCACCGGCCGCCGACCGGCCCGTTGACCACCTCGGAGGCGGCCGATGCTGAAGAGCTGCGGCAGGAGACCCTGGCGAAGAACGACGAGCGGATCGAGCGCGAGCAGGACGAAGCTGGCCGAGAAGCAAACGCCAGCTCCTCGTCGCCAGCGTCTTAAAGCGCTCTCGGTTCGTCAGCTTCTCAAGCTGCGCCTATGTTCCAGAGTAAGGCGGGTCGAGGACATCGCTACAGTCCTGGATCGCTTATCCCTGCCTGCCGCAGTCGAGGCCCAGCTGGACGAACGGCAGGGCCCTAACCGGCGCAGCACGCGTTTGGTACGGCCAGAAGAAGGGCCCGCTTTCGCGGGCCTTCCTTTGACCTTCGTCGAGTCGGTGTCGCTTTCGTCTTACCCGACCGGGAAGACGTTCGGAGGGATCGTCCTGCCGCCTTCTCGATCGGGGCTTCGTCCTACTCACGACCCGTGCCAAGCGCAACTGCAAATCACGCCGCATCTGCCGGGAAGGCATCAGTGGATCCCCTCATCCGACCGCGCCGGAACTTGAGCCAGAGCGAGACCGGGGTGCACCGGCTGTGGCGGGCGCTCGAATACGAGTAGAGCGCTCAGGCATCGTCGCCGTAACCGCGATCGTGGTCATGTCGGTGCTCGGGCTGTTCGTCTGGGGGACGATCCAGGACGGTCCCGAGGCGGCGTAGAGCTCTGCCACGACCTCGACGGAGCAGCCTTTGCCGAGCGAGGGCTGAATCGCTTCAAGCGTCTGGCGGGTGCGAAGCGAGGGGGAGCAGAGCCGAGAGCGGGACGGATCCTCTTCCGGCGCAGGTGCTGAGCGATGCGCCTCGCGGCACGTTCGCCTCTCGGTGCGAGCGGGCGGTCGACGTCAGGAAGGTCGGATCCGACCAGCTCGACTTCCCGTGCCGAAGCAGGATGACCCTTCGCACTACGTGACCGCGCCCGTAGGGAGCGTGGACGTCAGCACACCGGTGCCCCCCGGGGACGAGTCTGCGATCGTCGAAACCAGAAGGCGATGCCAACCGGCTGACGGCGTGCCCCCCTTCCCTGCCGCCCCTCGTCACCCACGCCGCTGCGTCGCGGGCGCACGAGTCTGCGGTCGGTCGCGAGAGTCGAAGCTTGCTCGTCAAGCGGGGGCCGCCGTCGGTCGAGGTCTGCTTCGTGCGAGCAGCGATGTTCCTGCTGCAGCGAAGCCGAGGCTGATGAGTGCGGCGGCGACGATCGCGGCGCCCTGGCCGGCGGTAATGATCCCCTGGCTAAGACCGAGCGTCACGACTGCGGCAGGAACACCGAGCTGAGCCGTGGTGACGAAGCCGGCCCCGAGCGGTTGCCTTGTCGCGCGTGCGGCGACCAGATGGACCGCCAGGTTGAGAGCGGCGATGGCCGCGGCTAATGCGATCAGTGTTGGATCGCCTACGAGCGCACGCAGGTCGAGTCTCGCTCCGAGCACGACGAAGAAGAGCGGCACGAAGAAGCCCTGCGCGATTCCGACGACCTGGCGGGAGAAGCGCTTGGGACCGCCGAGCCAGGCGGCGCTGAGGCCGACGCAGAAGCCCGCGATGAGAATGCTCGTCCCGATGCGAGTGGCAAGCCAAGCGAGCACGAAGAGAATCAGAAGCGAGAGGCGCAAATCGAGCGCCCACGCCCGCTTCTTCGACAGCTTCCGCAAGCTTCGAACTTGGCCCCGCCGCCTCGCCAGTTCCGCCAGCAAGGTGAAGGCAACCGCGCAGAGCACGATCACGGCGATGCCGAGCACCGAGCGAGTGGCCCGCCCCGGCTGCAGCACCAGCGGAAGCGCCGCGATCGTTGCGACGTCCGCGATCGTTACCTGCGCAATGGCGGTCAGCCCCGGTGGCCAGGTCAGCAGCCCCGCCTCGTCGAGCATCGGCAGCGCAATCGCGGCAGAGCCGGTAGCGAGCAAGAGCGCGTACACGGCCGGGTGGTTCACACCGGGAAGAGTGGTCAGCGCAATACCACCCGCCACGGCAAGGAGAGCAACGATCACGGCAGCTAGAGCCGCCCGGCGGACACCGCCGAGAAGAGCACGGTTTCGCACCGGCACATGGATCCCAGCCGCGAACATCAACATCGCAAAGCCCACTTCGCCGAGGAAGGTGACCGTCGGATTGTGCGTGTCGAGCCAGCGAAACCCGGTTCGACCGATCACTATGCCGGCGAGAATCTCACCCGCCACCACGGGCACGAACTTCGGTTGCGCCGCTGAGAAGAGTGGCCCCGCGAGACCTGCGCAAACGATCAGGGCTAACACACCGAAGCTCACCAGGCGAGCCTAGTAGCCCACCCTGGTTCGGTAGTACAGCGTTTGCATGATCGCGAGCAACGGCGCCAGTCCCGCGGGACGGGAGTCTCACGCGTCAGACGGGCTTAGGGGGGAGGGCTACCCGCCTCATCCGATCCCGGAGGGGTGGGCCGGGCAGACGGGTGGGCCGGGCAGACGATCCGTCGGGAGTCCCGCGCGTCAGACCACCAGGGAGTCCCGGGCGCCGGACCGGGTTCAGGCCCGCCGAGGAGTCCCGCGCGCCAGCCGGAAACTCGCCGTAACTCGCCCGCGGGCGCGGCCTCCCGTCGGGGCCGACGCGGAGTCGGTGTCCACCGTGCCCCACGCGGCGGGTTCTGCCTTCGTCGAGAGCGAGAGCCGTGCGCGGGTTCCGCTCGCGGTCGGCGCCAGCCGCAGCACAACGTACTCGTACTCCAGCCTGGCGTCCTTGCCGACCGCAGCGAGGAAGACCACGGGGTCATGCGCCTCGGCGGAGTCGTTCCGGCGTGGAGGCAATGATCCTCGCGCCCTCGTTAACCGCGTTAGGTGAGCACCTGTCGCCTTCTGCGGGAACTGCGACATGGGGGTGCCGCCGCGGATTGTTAGTCCTGCATTTTCGGAATGCACCGCTCGCGGCTCTTGACGTCTTGTATTCGACCGGTCCCCGGGCTAATGCTGGGCTGCCTGAGTTTCGAGTCTCCAGAACTGCCGGGTGAGATTTCTCAGCATTGTCAGCGGGATCGCCGGATCTTGTGTCGCGAGCCGGAGGAAGGATTCTCGTCGGAGTTTCATTACGTGAAGCTCGTGTGTCGCGGTAACTGTTGCCGAGCGTGGGAGGCGGTCGAAGACGCCCAACTCACCGAAGTAGTCGCCGGTGCGGAGCGTCCGAGCTGCGGGCTTTCCAAGTGCCTTCGCCGTGCCGCTGAGGATGATGTAGAGGGAGTCGCCCGGTGTGCCGGTATCGAAGATCGTGTCGCCTGGGGCAAACTCCTCGACCTTTGCATGCCGTACGAGTTTGCGCAGGCGACGCTTGTTGATTCCCGAGAAGAGGGGAAGCGTTGCCAGTACTTGCGCCCAGTCGCTGTCGCTGGGGTGATCCCAGTACTGCATGAATGATTGTGTGCTCCAGCCATAAGCGCTTAGCCCATACATGTTGACCTCCGTCGTCGGGGAAGGTTGCTGGTTGGCGCGGCCAGGTGGGCGAAGGGGTGGTAGAAGGCGTCGAGGGCTCGTTCACGCGCGACGGCAAAGGTGAGCGTCTCCTCGGTCGCGGGTTGCCAGACTTCGATGCTGGTGCTGTTGTCGTCGGCGTTCCAGTAGAGCGTGACCTCGATGCCGCTGTTGAGGCGTCGGGCAAGCTCGCGGGGCGGGTTCGGGGTCGGAATTCGGGTGCTCATGATTTGCTCCTGTGAGTCGGGTGCTGGCAGGGCCGACCTGGGTCGGCCCCGCCGGCGTGGAGAGGTTGTTCAGGCCGCGATAGTGAAGGTCTCGCGGACGACGTTGGAGATCGGCTGCTCGTTGCCGGTGATCAGCGCGGGGGCGGTGCCGTTGACCGCGTAGACGGTCAGGGTCGCCTGCACGCCCTTGCCGAAGAAGCCGGCCTTGGTGACGATCCAGCTGTTGAAGGTGCGAGTCAGGCCCTTGACCTGGGAGACGTCGTTGATCTGGAAGACGCCGGCCAGGTTGGTGTTCGCGCCCTGCAGCGGCGTCCCGTCGACCGTCGGCGTGGTCGAGAGCAGGACGACGAGCCCAGGCGCCGCGGTGTTCGCGCCCGGGTGAAACGTCGGCTTGCTCGGGTCGTTGAAGGCCGCGGTGTACCCGGATAGCAGGCTGTTCGACTGCGCCGTATGGGCCTGCAACGAGACCTCGATGCTGAACGTGCCGCCGACGCCGGCCGTGTCGCCGGACCCGGGCGAGATGATGCTTGCCTGGAGCGGAGTGGCCGGGGTGCCGTAGCCGCCGTCGGATCCCGACGTGTTGACGCCGCCGCCCTTGCGGACGACCTTGCCGGCCGCCGAGACGGGGTCCCAGCGACCGCCGAAGTCGGTCAAGCCCTCGCCCTTGGTCTGGCCTGCCTTCGTGTCCAACGCGAAGGAGTAGAGCGGGTGCCCGGCATAGGTGACCTGCATCCGCCTGTCGCTGCGCCTGCTCGTGCTGAGCAGCTTGCTGTTGGCACCGGCGATCGCCTTCGGCCGGCCCTTGGTGATCAGCGGGGGCCAGTACTTGGCGCAGGCGCCGTTGCACGTGCTCTTCGAGGTCTTGTCGTGCGCCCAGATGTAGAGCGTCTTGCCGTGGGCGTCGACGAGGACGGGGCCGAGGCTGCTCGGCCCGACCTTGACGATCGTGTTGCCGCCGGCCGCGACCGCGGAGGCGACGACGAGGGTTCCGACCGCGAGCGCAGCCGCGCCCACGAGAAACCGCTTGAAGTGCTGCATTTGGTCGGTCTCCTTTTCTTGGTTTCCGCTACGCTCCGTAGCGTGTCTTGAGATCTGAAACGCTACGTTGCGTTGTATAATTCCCAGTGACATGACCGACACCACTCCGAAACCAAATGGACGCAGCGAGCGGTCGAAGCAGGCGATCCTCGACGCCACCCGCGAGCTCCTCGCCGAAAGTGGCGGAGTTCGGGCGCTGACGATCGAAGCGGTCGCCGCCCGCTCAGGCGTTGCCAAGACGACGATCTACCGGCGCTGGCGCGACAAATGGGAACTCGCCCTCGACGCCGCCATGATCGACACGCTCACCACCTTCGACGACCCGATCGACATCGGCGACACCCGCAAAGAACTGATCACCTTCGTCAACTCCGCCGTCAGGACGCTCGGGTCGCAGCCATACGGCGCGGCGATGCAGGGCCTCGTCTCCGAGGTCGCGACCGATCCGCAGCTCGCCCGCGTCTACCAGGAGCACGTCGTCGAGCCGCGACGGCGGCAAATCCAGGCAGTGATCGAACGCGGCATCGAACGAGGCGACCTCCGCCCCGACACCGACCCACGGCTCATCCAAGAGCTCCTGATCGGCCCGATCTACTTCCGCCTGCTCTTCAGCGGACCCCCGTTCGACCGCAAACTCGGCACCCGGCTCGTCGACACGATCCTCGACGGATGCCGCATTCCCCCCGAGAAGACACGACCAACCAGCGCCCAGGTCCGCCGGCGATGAAACTCCCGCTCACCGGAGGTTGTAACCTGATGAGCGGTTCGCCACGGGGCGACAGGCACACGCGCACCCGTTCCCCCGCACACTTGAGCCAGGCCGGTTTCGGCGGAGACCTCGATTCCAGGATGCTGTCCTGGGGAGAGGGGATTGTCCGCTGTTATGTCGAGACCGAGGAAGTACCCCGAGGAGCTGTTGGAGCGCGGCGTCCGGTTGGCGCTGGAGAGCGAGCGGCCGGTCGCGCACGTAGCCGGGGATCTGGGCATCCACCCGGAGACGCTCAGGAGGCGCGTGCGGCAGGCGGAGGCCGATAGCGGTAAGCGTGGCGAGCTGCTGACTGGGCGGGAACGCGAGGAGATCCGCCGGCTGCGGCGCGAGGTGTTCGAGTTGCGTCGCGCGAACGAGATCTTGAAGGCGGCGAGCGTGTTTTTCGCCAAGGAGCTCGACCCGGACCGGCCGAGGTGAGCGCGTTCGTCGACGAGCGAGCGTGGGCGCTTCGGGGTCGAGCCGATCTGCACGGCTCTGGGCGTGTCGGCGTCTGCCTACTACGAGCGGCGCTGCGGTCGCCGATCGCCGCGCGCGCTCGAGGACGAGCGGCTGCTGGAGCGGATCCGCGAGCTGCACGCGGCCAACTACCACGCCTACGGTTACCGGCGGATGTGGAAGGCGCTGAAGCGTGCCGGCGAGCGGGTGCCGCGCTGCCAGGTGCAGCGGCTGATGCGCGCCAACGGGATCGTCGGCGCGAAGCGGCGCGGCAAGCCATGGCGGACGACGAAGGCCGATCCGCAGGCGCAGCAGCGGCCCGATCTGGTGCAGCGCGACTTCACCGCCTCGTGCGCCGAACCAGCTCTGGGTCGCCGATCTCATCTATCTGCGCTGCTGGGAGGGGCTCGTCCACTTCGCCTTCGTGATCGACGCCTTCAGCCGGATGATCGTCGGCTGGCAGCTCGCGACGCACATGCGCACCGACCTCGTGCTCGACGCATTGAAGATGGCGCTCGGCCTGCGCGGCCCCGGCGCCGACGTCGAGCTCGTCCACCACAGCGACGGGGCAGCCAGTACACCTCGATCGACTACAGCCAGACGCTCGACGACCACAGCCTGCTCGCATCGGTCGGCAGCGTCGGTGATGCCTATGACAACGCACTCGCCGAGTCGTTCGTCGACAGCTTCAAGACCGAGCTGATCGCCGACCGCGTCTGGCGCACCCGGCCACAGCTCGAGCTGGCGGTCGTCGAATGCGTCGGCTGGTTCAATAACCCCCGGCTGCACGAGTCGCTCGGCGACATCCCGCCGCTCGAGTACGAGCAGCAGCACGCCGACCGGCTCGCCGTCGCCGCCTCGCTCCGCTCGCCCTCCGGGCTCGCTCCACGAGACGGCGACGCGGAATACGAAGGAGCTACTACGCTCACCATCCAGAGCACGAGACACAACTGAAACGGTCCCCGCCGAACCCGGTCCGGCTCACTCCCCGCCGGCCCCCCGCGCGCGCGAGCGTACGGGGGACGACGTGTGTGTGCGACTTGGTGGGCGGCACCCGCCGTCAAGCGGCTACGGCGGAATCACCCTCCCCGCCGTCCCCCCTCGCGCGCAGGCGCGTGCGCACGGGAAGTCCGAGCATGCTTCGGTCGACGCGCCCCGCCCGGTTGGAGACGAAGTAGAAGAGGGTCCGTCCGCGGAGATCGTGGGGCAGACGCACACCTGCGGCATGTGACCTGTGAACCGCTTACAACGATGCTGGGGCTCCGGGCTCCAGGTGACGTCCCACGTCCCAGGTCCAGAACTCGACGACGTTGCCGGCCGGATCGGTCACATATGCGGCGCGGCTGTCGTCGTACCCTTCGAAGCGGTGCTCCTCGGGTTCGTAGCCGTGCTCGCGCAACCGGACGACAGCCGAGTCGTAGTCGGACTCTGCGAGGTGGAAGGCGTAGTGGACGTGGGCGCCGCCGCGCCCGCCGGCGAGGCCGACGAACGGGCGCCAAAGGCCGATACGCGTGCCGGTGCCGGCCATCACCCAGGTGGCATCGCGATCGCCCCAGCGCTCGACGACGGGAAACCCGAGGACCTCGGTGTAGAAACGCTCCCCCGCGTCGAGGTCCTCAAACTCGAGGACCAGTTCGCTGACGCCGGTCACCGGGATACCATCCACGCGCCAACGTTAGCCGCCGCGGCTGTGGGTCCCACTGGAGCGTCTGGGGGGTTGAACTCGGTCTTCCCTTCCCCCCAGCGCCCGAACCGTGAGCGGACTCTCCCTCCCTGCCGGCCCCCTCGCGCGCGTAGGCGCGTGCGTGCCGCGGGAGGGACGAGCGTG
The DNA here is from genome assembly GCA_963776375.1 of uncultured Actinomycetes bacterium. Taxonomy (GTDB): domain Bacteria; phylum Actinomycetota; class Thermoleophilia; order Gaiellales; family Gaiellaceae; genus PALSA-612. Next base: position 745,127 of record CAVZMF010000001.1, read on the forward strand.
CTTCGGTCGACCCTCCCCCGACGTGAGCGGCTAAACCAGATTCACCCTCCCCACCGGCTCCTCGTGCGCACGCGAGTGTGCGGGGGACGAAGTGCGTGTACGCCTGCCGACGTGGCCTCGGTTGGCGCGCCAGAGCAGCAAACCCGCATGAACAGCCGCCCCAAGCCTGTGATCCATTAGGGTCGGGGAGGTGACCGAGGAGAGTGGGGTGCGTCGTCCCCGCGACGAGCTGCTGCGCGTCGCCGAAGCCGTGCACGCGGGGGAGGTCCCGGTCGCCTTCCGGCCCGGCCCGACCGTGCGCGCGAAGGTCGGCGACAAGCTGCTCGACATCGCTGAGATCAGCCAGGTGCCGATGGAGTCCGGCTGCCGGATGGGAATGTGTGGGTCGGATCCCGTACGCATCCTGGAGGGCGAGGAGAACCTCTCGCCGATGCGATCGGCGGAGCGACGAACCCTCGAGCGTCTGGGTCTCGTTTCCGGTTGTCGGATGGCGTGCGTCGCGCGAGTCCGGGGACCGGTTGTCGTCGACCCGCACCCCGCGCTCGAGACTCGGTCGGAGCTGGAGGGGGAGAAGCCGCCCCCACCCACTGTCCATGTCGACGCCGCTCTACGGCGGGCGGTCCGGCGGGTCGTCGTGATCGGCGCGGGCGTCGCGGGAGTGACCGCGACCGAAGAACTCCGCCGAGCATTCGCCGACGCCAGGCTGACGCTCATCGGCGACGAGCCGTACCCCTTCTACAACCGTATGGCGATCACGCGCCTCGTCTCCGAGTCCGTGTCGATCGAGAGCCTGTACCTGAACCCGCGGGACTGGGCACAGTCACGCCGCGTCGACTACCGGCGGGGGGTCGCAGCCACGGCGATCGATCGGGCGAGCCGGGAGGTGAGCCTCGCGGATGGGCAGCGCGTCCCCTACGACAGGGTGATCATCGCCACGGGCGCGCGCCCATGGCGGAGCGAACGCGCGCGCGGTTAGCTCAGCTCGCCTGTCCGGGTTTGGTCGATTCCTAGAACTCCCCACGCGTTGACCACGGGGGTGTCGCATTTCGCGAGGCCCTAAACTCCGGCTCAGGCTGTTGCTGCTTCTGCCAACCGCTGAAACGAACAAAGCTCAATCTCAAGCTGACCGACTGCGGCACGCACTCGGGGATCGCACAGCGCCCGGATCTCCAGTTCGCGCTCAGCGCGATAATCGGTCGCCAGGTCGTTCGCATATCCGGGATGGCAGGCGAGCTCGGTTGTTCCCGGACGCAACCCTTCGAGAATCCCGACCAATGCGTCGACCGAGACCGCCTCGGGCCGGCGTTCTCCGCTGTTCGTCTGGCCGAAGAACTCGCCGCAGTATCGGACGCCGACGGCGGCTTGACGGAGCGGGACCCCGAGCGAGGCCGCGAGCGAGGCGAGGATCGATCTGAGCGGCTCCTCCCGATGAACGTGCTGATGGGAGTCGAGATGGGTCGGATCTCGATGGAGCAAGCGGCGGAACGCGCGAAGTTGACGCTCGACCTCGACCGCCACCTGCTGCTCGTCCTCGAGGTCGACGCGCAGATACGTGCAATGCCACGAGCCCGCCGAGCAGGTCCATTCGCCGAGATCGACATGGAGGCCCACGCCGAGGCCCGGTCGACGGTGAGCGCATTCGGCCGCGTTCGCCGACGACGGCCACAGGGTCATCAGGCTCGCACTGGTCAGGATGCCCCGGTCGTAGCACTCGACGATCCCCCTGGTGATGCCGGGGCTGCGCCCGAAGTCGTCGCCATTCACCACGAGCGAGATCCGTGCGGCTCCGGGGATCACTCGAGGCTCCTCTCCAGGCGATTTGCCGCCTGCTCGGCTTCTCCCCGCCAGTCACGAGCGTGCTCATGTGGCGGGAGCCAGCCCGCCGACCAGCCGAGCCACCGCACCGCCAGGTGGAGGCGAGCGCAATCCACGGCCACCGGATCGACCGCGCCGTACGACTGGAGCAGCGCGTCGACGAAAGGTTCCGGCCATCCGGAGGCGAGGGCTGCGAGGTCGACCACCGCTGGCCCGGTGGCTGCAGACTCCCAGTCGACGACCCATACCCCCTGCTCGCTCACGAGAACGTTGGACGGATACAGTTCACCGTGGATGAGCACGAGCGGTTCGCGCAGCAGCCTTGTGCACGCCGCCGCGTAGACGTCCGCGAGCCGTGCGGTCGACGGGTCGAGCAGCCGGGCCCGCCGTAGCCAACGCCGGTAGAACGAAGCGTCGTACCGCAGGAGAAACGGCGCGTCGGTGTGATCGGAGAGAGCGTCGTGCATCGCCCGCACAGCCTTCCCCACTCTGCCCGCCACCTCTTCGATGGCGGTCTCCCAGAGGGGAGCAGCGGCGACACGCTCCAGAATGATGTAGGGGCCCGCCACACCGAGCAGGCGCGGAGTGGGCGCTCCTGATCCATCAAGGAGCTCGCGGTAGACCTCGCGCTCGCGCAGCGGACGATGGACGAACCGGGGACGTGCCGTGGGGCGGCGCGAGGTCTCCTTCGCGACCGCAGGGATCACCTGTCCATCGGCGGTCTCTGCGTTGATGTCCCAGAGCGCATGGCTCGTGGCATACGGGTGGGGAGCTGGAACGGCGGTCACGCTTGGCCCATCCGGATTCCTGCGACAGTCGGTGCGATCAGCGTCACGGCGGCAAGACCGCGCGCAAACCCCTCGGGGTGCCGGATGGTGACGGCGTCGCCGAGCACGGCCTCCGACTCGGCGAGGGCCTGTCGTTCACCGTCTCGTTCGGCGTCATCGAGCAGGATGATCGTTCCCGCCTGTGCGTGGTCGAGCGCCTGGTAGAAGACGCCGAGACGGCCCCCGAGGACCTCGGGCGGCCCGTCGATGAGTATGAGATCGGCTGCACGTGACGAGCCGAGACGAGCAGCATCGACCAGATAGGTCGGGTGCAGGCGACCCGCCCGTGTCCGGGCGACGATCGGGGCGGTTTGCAGGGTCACGACCTCGGCGTCCTCCGGCGAGAGCTGCTCCGCGGTCGCCCGCGCGAACGTGGGGTCATGGTCGACTGATGACACGACGCACCCGATGGGTGCGGCCGCTCGGGCGAGAACGAGCGTCGACAGGCCGGAGCCGAACTCGACGACATGCCGCGGCTGGAGCGAGTGGACGAGTGACCACAGGAGTCGGAGGACGTCGGGGGCCAGCTCCCAGCCGTCCTCTCGAAGCGGCCGGCCGATCCACGAGAGATCCACCGAAGGGGCGTCGCGAACCGCCCGTTCGAACGCCTCTGCTGCACGCTCGACCCGGCTGGGACGCTGCGTCGTCGACGCGCCCGGCATCGTCAAGCGCCTCCCGCCGATGCAATCGCCTCCTCAATGCCGACGATCGAGCCCTGCAAGCGCTCGATCCGCCGGTCGAGCTCGGCGAGTTGCGCGTGGCGTGCAGGCAGGTCGGCGTCGCGCGGCAGGCGGGGAAGGGGCCGGTCCCGGGCGTCCCCATCGGCCCCCGTGCCGAGCTCGTAACCAACGAGCCCGCCGGTCAGAGGGGTTCCGCCAGCTTTAAGGTTGGCCTCGAGTCCCGGGTAGTGCTGGAGCCACCACGTGCCGGGCCAGACGAACACGACGTGCGTCGCACCGGCACGTCGCAGCCGCTTCATCTCCGCCAGGAGGGCGCTTTCGGATGGAGGCTCGTCCAGCGCGGCCCCGTCGAAGAGCGCAAGCGTCGTCCTATTCGCCAGAATGTCCCGCCCGCCGAGGTGGCCCTGGCTCCAGTCTCCATCCTCGACGAGTACGAAGGTGCCGCCGTCAGGCACGACGCGCTCGATCTCGGCACAGGTAGATCGCACGCGGTCGAGCCGCCGGTAGCCGTTGTTGCGACGCCTCCAGACATCCGGATCTACCCGGGTTCCCTGCGACTCGAGATGGACGGCAAGAGTCGAGGCGAGAGCGTCGTACCGGTCGAGGTCTGCGGCGACGCGCTCGGAGATCGTCTCCCGCGTGCCGTTGTACCGGTTCTCGCCGTGACGGCGCCAATACGACAGTGGCACGAGGCTCCGTCGCAGCTCGCCGTAAATCGAGGCGAGCATGACCAGGTAGGCATCAGCGCAGATCCGGTACTCGGCCTCCGGCATCGGCATCATCTGCTCGAGGACGCGTCGCGAAAACGCGTTACCCGATGTCGGTGGGTTCGAGTGGCCGAGGGGCCCGTGGTCGACCAGGCTTTGGCGGAGGTCGCCCTCGGGCATGAGGATCTCGGGCCGCAACGAACCTGTCTCCGCACCGTCCCGATCGATCTCGCCGAGCGACCAGTGCACCTTCGCGACAGTGGCGTCGGAGAAAGCATCCCCAATCACGGCGACGGCACCGTGCGCGAGCATGTCGTCTGCGTCGAGAAAGATGACGATTTCCCCGCTCGACGCGGCGAACCCGGTGTTGAACGCGGCCGCCTGGCCGCCGTTCTCCTGGAAGATCGGGATCACTCGGTCGCCGTACGACTCGATCACCGGCCGCGAGTGGTCGCTCGAGCCGTCATCGACCACGACCACCTCGACCCCGGGCCCCTGTGCCAGAGCACTGTCGATCGCGGCCCCGACGAAATCGCCGTAATTGAAGTTGTTGACGATCACGCTGACCGGCACCCGGCTCATGCGACCTCCTCCTGCGACTCGGGCCCGTTCAGGCGGAAGACCGCGCCGGCCGTGTCGTCCAGCGCGAGACACGTCGAGCTGCGCTCGAGATGATTCAGGAGGCCGCGGTAGTGCTCGAGCCACCACAGGCCCGTGCGCGGGAAGACGATGAAGGCGGCGCCCGCGGCCCGAAGCTCCTCGAGCTGCTCGATCGCCTCCGAACTCGAGGCCGGGTGGTGTCCAAGGTACTCGCCACCCGCCGTCTGCGGGAAATGATCGGCCGGACGGTCGATGTCAAGCAGCGACGTGTCACCGCGGCTGACGACCAGAACACGCTCGTCCTCGGGAACGAACTCCTCGACGAGTTCTTTCATCGCCGCGGCGCTCTCCCGGCGCTCGATGTCGCGTGCGAGCCGCTCGCGCTCGAACATGAGCTCTTCGAGGCGGCGCTGCTCCAGCCGCAGCCGGATTCGGAGAGCCCGGAGCTCGTTGTCCTCGCCGGCCGCCGCCAGCACCCGCCTGTACCAGTTGGAGAAGCGCAGGATCTGGACTTCGAGCCTGAAGTCCGTCTCGGCTCGCTTGCGACCCGCCGTTCCGAGCCGGCGGCGGAGCTCGCCGTCGTTCGCCAAACACTCCAGCCGGTCGGCAATGCCCGCGGCATCGCGCAGCGGCGCGATCAATCCGGTCTCGCCGTCCAACACGTTCTCTGCGATCGCCTCGGTGCCGACCACCGGAACGCCCATGGCCTGCGCCTCCAGCGCGGCGTTACAGAACCCTTCGGAGATGGCCCCGTGGAGCAGAACGTCGGCCCAGGCGAGCTGCCCCCTGACGTCCTCCTGCGAGACCGGCCCGAGGAGCTCCACGTTGTCCCGGAGCCCGTGGTCGTGGATCGAGAAGAGCGTCTCGATCATCCCCTCGCCGTAATCGGCTGCACCGGCGATCCGGTACTCGCAGGCGACGCCGCGGTCGCCAAGCACCGCGACCGCGTGGAGTGAGGTCGCGTAGCCCTTCATCCAGTGCAGCCGGCCGACGCTGAGGATCCTCAGAGGGCGCTTGCGGCTTCCCGCGATCGGAGACTCGCGCTCTTCGGCCGCGAAGAACGCGGTGTCGACGGCCGGCGGGATCACGACATAGGGAAGCTCCGGGTGGCATCCCCGCGCGACCGCGCGCTCGAAGAGTCTCGCGGTCAGGACGTGGAGCCCGTCCACGCACTCCCAGAGCTCCTTGTAGTAGGCGTCGTCGTCGAGGCCGAGTGCGTTCACGTCGTTGCCGCGGAGGCTCGCCACGACCCTGCTTCTCGCCACGGCGGGGCTGCCGGCGCGGCCCCGTGCGAGGTGACCGAACTCGAAGTGGACGAGATCGGGCCGCAGGTCGTCGACCAGCGCGTCGAAGTCCCCGACGACATTTACGTGCTCTCCGTAATCGCCCCGCGGAAGCACGTGATCGAAATGCGCCCACTGCTCGTCGTCGCTGCGGCTGCACGCGACGTGGACGTCCCAGCCCAAGCTCAAGAGGCCGGCGAACTTCCGGACGATGAAGCTCTCCGAGAACTTCGGGAACTGGTTGCAGACGAGCAGGACGCGGCTCATACGGCTCCCACGTCCTCCAGGAGCCGCCCGAGGACACGGTCGGAGTCCAGGTGCTCCTCGGCGATCCGCCGCGCCGCGCGGCGATGTCGGGCGTAGTCGGACGCGACCGCATCGGCCGCCGCCGCCGCCTCGTCGTCGTTGCCGAACCCAAGTAGGCCCTCCCCGACCGGGAGCAGCTGGCTGAAGCCCGTCTCCTGGGCAAGAACAGGCCGGCCGGAGGCGAGGTAGCAGGCGCTGCGGTCGCTGAACCAGCCGCAACGCGACTCGACGTATCCGCTCTTGGCGACCCCGATCTCTCCGAACGACGCCTGCACGAACCGCGTGGTATGCGGTCGCAGTCCCGGCAGCGGACCGCGGGTCGAGGAGACGCCAGCCGTTCGCGCGAAGAGCCGCGAGGTCGTCGCGCTCGGCGGGATGGATCGCGAGCGCGACGGCGAAGGCTTGAGCCGACTTCGTCGGCACCGCCATCAGGCGCCGCATCGAATGTGCCTTCTGCCCATAGTGCCGCCCGGCGGTCTCGATCGACCCGTACGCCCGCCAGTTGCCCACGGTCGTGAACGCGCCGTTGGGCGGGTGCTCGGCGACCGGCCACCGCTCGAGCACGACCGGCGGCAGAGTCCTGATCCAGTCCAGGCCGCACGTCGGCACCGCGCAGCGCGGCGTCCCGACAAGTCCACCCAACGTGACGAAGTGAGTGTGGCCGTCGAAACCCATGTCAATTCCTTCGGCAACCGCCCACAGCTGCGTGAAGGCCGGATCGAGGTCGAGATAGACGCGGATCGGGATGGGATCGACGAGGTCGCGCTCGCGGAGAAGCCCCGACGCGTTGATCAGCATGTCGGCGCGCTTGCAAGCTCGGCGAATCATGTCTCGGCCGAGCGCGTGCGACGCCCGGGTGCCGCGCACGACGAGCGCAGCGCTTCCGGCCAGCTCGAAGGCGGCGGTCGTTGTCTCGAAGGATTCGACCACGGGGCGCGTCAGCCGGTCGACCGGCTCGACGAGCAGCACGTCATGCCCGAGTCGCCGGAGCCCGAGGACGTACTGGAGAACCGCCCAGGTCGCCCCACCCTGGTCGGGATCGCCGGCGATCATCCCGCTGACCACGACGCGCAACGGCCTCACGCTATGTCCCCAGGAGGGAGCGCAGGATGCCGGACGAGTCGAAGTGCTCTGTTGCGAGCGCACGCGCTGCTGCGCTATGCGCGTCGTAGTCGCGGACGAGCGCCGTCGCCTGCCGTCGCGCCTCTGCCGGTGTCCGGAAGGTCAGCAGCCCCTGACCGGTTGGGATGGACCGCTGGCCGGTATCGGCGACAAGCGCGGGCCGGCCGCTCGCGAGGTAGCGCGCAGTGCGGTCGCTGAACCATCCGCACCGAGTGGCTGCGTATGCTTCCTGCGCGACGCTGAACTCTGCGCCGGACCCGCGGACGTACGACGCGGAACGCCTGGGGCGTCGCGGCGACACGCGTGGGCGAGACGAGCCGCCAGCCGCCGTCCCGGAGCCGCGCGAGGTCGGAGGTCTCGCGCGCGGTCGATCGCGAGGGCAGCCTCGAAAGGGAGCGCCGTCGCCTGCGGCAGGTCGAGGAGACGACGGAACGCGTGAACCCGCAACCCGAGCTTCGGTCGCCCACTGTGATGCCGCCGTGGCCTGGACGCCACGTCGAGACGGTCGTGAAGCGGTCGAAGCGCGGCTCGGCGGCGACCGGCCACTCGTCGAGCACAACGGGCGGGCGGGTCGGCAACCAGCGGATGCCGCTCGTGGGGACGTTGCAGCTAGGCCTGCCGATGTTCTCGCCGACGGTGAAGTATGCGTGGTGGGCGTCGAGCGATACGGCGCCGTTTGCATGCCAGACCTGGGTGAAGCAGGGGTCGAGATCGATGTAGGCGCGCCTCCGGAACTGCGCCAGCAGCGGGGACGACTTGAGATTGCCGCTGACGTTCAGCAGGACGTCCGCCTCGCGGAGCGGCTGTCCGGCAACGACGGTCCCCGTGCTGTCGACGAGGCTCGCGTCGAGTCCATAGGTGCGGGTCACGTCCAGGAACCACGTCGTCCCTGCGGGTGTCGGTCGCTCGAGCTGCTCCACGAAGGCCACATCGAGGCCGAGCCTGCGGAGCCCGAGCACGTAGCTGAGGCGGACCCAGGCCTCGCCTCCGTTCCGCGGCTTCGCGGCGAGCGCTCCTGCGACGGAAACGCGCATCAGGCCGGTCCCTCCAGCGCCCAGATCGCGCCCCGCGCCGGAGGCCTGGGCGACCAGCCGGTGCCGCGTCGACAGGTAGCGCGCGAGACCGTCGTAGTGGTCGAGCCACCACTCCGCAGTCTCCGGAAGCGCCAGATGGTCGACGCCGCGGGCTCGCTCCGCTTCCAGCAACCGGATCGCGTGCGCGCTGTCGGCCGGGTGGTATCCGGCCCAGCTGCCATTCTCGTCCGCCGGGAAGTGCCGGGCGGTCTGCCCCTTGAGTGCGGCAAGCCTCGCGTCGCCCTTGCTCACTACGGCGACGGTTGCGTCCGCAGGGACGGAGGTGCCGACAAGCTCGACCAAGCGCTCGGCAACGCGACGTCGCCGGGCTGCCTCCCTCTCCTCGGCTCCGATGTCCACGCACTTGTGCGGGTGTGTGACCGCGTACGAGCGCGCGTAGTCTGGTGGCTGTTTCCACTCCGAACGGATCTCCGCGTGGTCGACGAGCGGAATGCGGACCTGCCTGCACGCCCACGCGTGGACGAAGTCAAAGCTGACCAAATCGCCGCGGGCTCGTGCCAGGAGGTTGGGGTTGGCGCGTGCCCATGTTCGCTCCGGGCTCCGGAGCTGCGGTGCGAGCAGCACGCCGCTGTCCGCGAGCAGGCGGCAGGCAGCCCTGGTTCCGCCGATGCAGCCGCCTTGCAGCGACGGTCCGGGATTGCCGCCCTGGATCGTTCCGAAGAAGCAGGTTCCAATGGGCAGCCGGCGGAAGCGCCGCCGGAGGACGGTGTCCGGATCGAACTTGAACCACCAGAGGGCCGCGGTCTCAAGGAACGCGTCCAGGTGTGCCTGGACGACCCGGCCGCCGTTCTCGACCGCGTAGAGGCGCGTCTTGGAGGGACGCACGGCGACGCCGGCGGGCCATCCCTCGAGTGTCACCTGCGGGCCCGTCCGGCAGGAGCACGATCCGCGACTCGGGGTAGACGCGCTTAAGACGGCTCACGCGGTCGGCGACCAGCTCGTGTTCGTCGGTCACGGACAGCGTGAAGCAGAGGTCACGACCCGTCGGGCGCTGCATCAGCCGTCCTCCCGGCGCTGGGCGAAGTAGTCGAGCGACCACGCCTTGAGCTCGGGCGACGCGGCGCCCCAGCGGTAGAGGCCGTCCGGCCCAATCTCGAGGTCGCGCTCTGGGTCGAACCCAAGCAGCACGTCGAGCGGTCGGTCGTACAGCCGGTGCTGCTGATCGCCGTGCCAAAGGTGGGTGAGGACGCCGTCGACGTAGGCCGACGCTCCGATCGACGTCGGCAGCGAGGGGTTCGGCCCACCGACGCAGGTGGGCGCGCGCCCGCTCGCCCAGCTTGCGGAGGCCCCAGTAGCTCGTGCTCCCGAACATCGCGTGGGCGATATCCGTGTCGCCGTTCCCGAGCAGGTTGGCGTCGTAGAGAGAGTGACGGTCGAGCAGCGACCGCCTGGCCGCCCAGGCGAACCCGGTGTGCCCGTGGTCCGCGTACCGGTCGAGGCTGCGGCGACCATGGGCGTGGATGCCGCGAGCGACCCCGTAGAAAAGCTCGCCCTCGCCGGGGCCGAACGGAAGCGTCGCCGGTTCGCACGCGGTCGCGCCGGGCGAGAGCCTCACGCAGTGCGAGAACGGCTGGACGACGACGTGATCTTCGAGCAGGCGTGCCGTCTCGGCCGCCCAGTCCTCGCGGGCAAACAGCACGTCGGCGTCGAGCCAGGCCACCTTGTCGCAGTCCGGCGGAACGAGCTCGATCCCGATGTTCAGCAGTCGCTCCTTCTGCCAGAGCACGTCGGCGCCGCGAAGCTGCACCAACTTCTCGGCGTCGTCGGGCCCGAGCTCGAACGGTGTGTCGCCGAAGGCCAGCTCGACCGCAAGAAGCGGCACTCCTGCGTCGGCGAGGCCCTCGCGGAAACGCAGGTAGTTCTCACTCTTCGTCGCGTAGCCGGCAGGGTTGTAGAGGGTCGTCACCGCCCACAGGGAGCCGGAGAGCGTCTGTGGCCGCCTCGTCGCACGGGACTCGCGGACCGAGGACGCGAACGCGCGCCGGTTGTCCGGCTCCCGAGGCACTCGAGGGGGTGTGCGGAGTACCTGCGGGAGCTCGAGCCGCAGGCCCGAGTCGAGCTCCCAGACGACGCCGATCTGCGTGTCGCAGGCGACCAGCCGTGCCGCGCGCTCGAGGTGGTCGCGCAGGTCGCTGTAGTGGTCGAGCCACCAGAGCGCTGGCCGGGGGAACAGCAGATGCGTCGCACCGGCGCCCACGAGCGTCCGAAGGTGGGCGACCGCGGTGTCGCCGTCCTCCGGGTAGAAGCCGGCCCAGCTGCCGTCCTCGATCTGGGGAAAGTGAGCGCCGTGCCGGCTACGAAAGCGAAGCAGCTCGTCGTCGCCGCGGCTCACGACCAGAACGTTCGCGTCGGCCGGGACAACCGCCTCGACGAGCTGCCGCAGACGCCGGTCACCACCTCGCACGGAGGGTCGCGCCCGAAGTCGTGGAGGGCCGGTGTGGAAGACAGCGAGGGATCGGTAGCCGAGCGTAGTTCGACCGGCGCGGCTGTGGTCAGCAGCCGCAACGGCCACTGACAGTTCCGGTGCGGCCGCTCGCCGACCAGCTCGAAACAGCGGCTCAGGGATTCCATCGGCTCGGTCACGAGCTCCTCGAAGGTGAGCCGGACGGCTCGGCCCGGAGCCGACGAGCTCTTCGGCGGCGGCAGCATTCGCCGGCCATCCGCCGCCAGATGGCTGCGACGGCTTCCTCGGTGATCGTCGCGCCGTCGCGCCGCAGCGCCTCGACCATCGGCGGTACAGCGCCGTCGGCGCCGCGGTGGACATGGACGACACCGAGTTCGGGGAACAGCGTCCTCGCAGCGCCGATGCGGGCGGCGATCGAAGGCGCGCAGATCACGCGGGCACGGCCGCGACGCCTCGCGCCGCCGAAGAACGACACGAGCTCGTCCGGCTCGAGGATCGGAACGAGCTCCTCCTCGAAGATCCTGAGGGTGGCAGCCACCCGTTCCGCGTCCGGGCCGACCAGCGGCTGGAGCGCCGGGATGTTGTCCGAGCGCCCAGGCCAGCGCGGTGGCGCCCGAGAAAGGGACGCCGACGACGAGGAGGGGAGACGCCGGAACCGGCGGCGTGGCCGCGGGACGACGGAGGGGGACCGTACGAGGCCGGCCGAAGATCGAGGATGAGGTCACGGTGAAACCGCCTGCTCGGCCCGCCGGCCTACCGACAGCTGTTCGAGGATCGCGCCGACCACCCGCTCGGCGTCGAGGTACTCCCGCGCAATCTCGACCGCAGCCCGCGAATGGCGCTCGTAGTCGCCGGCGACCTGCTCGACTGCGGCGGCCGCACCGTCGACGTCCGAGAAGGCGAGCAGACCCTCCCCGGTCGGCAGGTAGCTTCCGAAGCCGGTGTCCTGGAGGATCACAGGCCGGCCGGAGGCGAGGTAGGTCGCGCTGCGCTCGCTGAACCATCCGCTGCGCAGGCGCACGTTCTGGTCCTTCGCCACACTGAACTCGCCGCGCGAGAGCTGGATGTAGGTGCGGTAGGCGTCGAGGTCGGTCGAGAAGCCCAGCCCGGGACGGACACGCCAGCCGTGGCGCTCGAGCAGCCGCCGGTCGTCCTCGCCGTAGCTCGACAGAGCCAGCTCCAGCGGCTCGGGCGTCCGCTCCGGGAGGTCGAGCACCTTCATGAACTCGTGGTGCTTGCTCCAGTGGTAAGTAATGCCGTCGATGGTCACATCGCGCCAGCGCTGTGCCCAGTTGCCAACCGTCGTGAACGGCCCTGCCGGCGGCTTCCGGTGTGTCGACCACTGGTCGAGGAGCACCGGCGGTGGGCTCGGGACGAAGTCGATGCCGCGTGGCATCGGCACGCGGCAGTCGGCGCCGCCGTAGTTGAGCCCCCAGGTGAAGAACGCGGTGTGGTGCGCGACGAAGGACCACGCCTCAGCACGGCCTTCGTCGAGCTCGACCTCGAGTTCGACCGGATCGGTCTCCAGGTAGATGAGCCGCCCGCTCTCGGAGTGTTCAGGCTGCGGGACGGTCCCGCCGTGGAGATTGACGAGGAGATCCGCAGACCGGTAGAGCCGCCGGAGCCGCGCTTCGGAGAGGCCGTACACACGGCCGCCGTCGTGGAGGGCGTGGAACGCCCAGCGATCGCCGAAGCCGAACCTGCCGAGCACGCGGCTGACGAACGCTGCGGCGCGGGCCGAGCCGTCGTCGTCGGGCGTGCGCATGAACATCGAGGGCGTCCGCGCGTGCGCCTCGACGTACCAGGGGTCGTAACCGAGCCGCCTGAACGCCTCCATGTAGTGCACGAGCAGCCAGGCCGGGCCCGCGACCGGGATCTTGGTCAGCATCCCCAGGAGAACGACCCGCGGCCTCGTCACAGTGCAGCCTCCACGGGCACGGCGGGACGAGCCGCCTCTCCGATCAGTGCGGCAAGACCACTGCGGTCGAGGTCGCGCAGGGCGTCGAGCTGCTCCGGCGTCAGCTCTGCCAGGATCGAGGCGGCCTCGCGCAGCGCCTCCGATTCGGACTCGCTCTCGGCCAGAGCGCGCAGGTCGGCGGGCCCCGCGGCGAGCAGCAGCCGGACCGCGTGGACGAGCGCGTTGCCGGCGGCGACAGCGTCGCGGCGAGGTGCCGACCACGGGCTCTCCCGACTGCTCGGCCGCGCGCCGGTCTGTACCTCCCAGAGCTGGCGGTACAGCCCTTCACGGCCGAGCAGTTCCTCGTGGGTCCCGGACTCGACCAGATGCCCCCGGTCCATGACCACGATCCGATCCGACCTCGAGATCGTCGACAGTCGATGGGCGATCGTGAACGTCGTCCTTCCGTCGCTGAGGCTGTCGAGCGCGTCGAGGATGATCGACTCGGTCCTGGAATCGATCGACGAAGTGGGCTCGTCGAGGATGAGGATCGGTGCGTCCTTGAGGAACGCCCGGGCGATCGACAGCCGCTGGCGCTCGCCGCCCGAGAGGCGCGCGCCGCGCTCGCCGAGCACCGACTTGTATCCGGACGGCAGGCGCCGGATAAAGTCGTCGGCGTTGGCGGCTTTGGCCGCGGCCACAATCTCGTCATCGTTCGCCGTCAGGCGCCCGTAGCGGATGTTGTCGGCGATCGTGCCGGTGAACAGAACCGGCTCCTGGAGCACGATGCTCAGCTGGCGCCGAAGGTCATCGAGCCGCATCCGGCGAAGGTCGATCCCGTCGATGAGGATGCAGCCGGCCGCGGGGTCGTAGAAGCGCGCCAGCAGCCAGACGAGGGTCGTCTTGCCCGCTCCGGTCGGGCCTACGACCGCCACACGCGATCCGGGCTCGACCGCGAAGCTGACCTGGGCGATCGTCTCCTCCCGGCTCGGATATGCGAAAGAGACGCCCTCGAAGGACAACCGGCCTGATACGCGGCCGATCTCGACCGGGACGTCCGGGTCACGCACCTCGGGCTCTGTCGCCAGCAGCCTGAAGACCGACCGGAGGCCGACGAACTGCTCCTGGAGCGACGAGATCGTTCCGCTCAGCTGCTCGAGCGGTTTGTAGATCGCGGCGATGTAGCCGAGGAGGACGAGCAGCTCGCCGACGGTCAACGTCCCCTGGAGTACGTGCCAGGCGCCCACACCGATCACGAGCGCGCTCCCCGCGGCCGTCGTCGTGTTGACCACGAGGGAAAAGACGGTCTGCCGCACCGTGACGCCCACCCGCGCATTCACCGCCCTCTCGCCTTGCTCGCGGAAGCGCCCGTACATGTACGCCTCGCGCCCGAAGGTGACGATCACCTTGAGCATCGAGATCGCCTCGTGAACGATCGAGAGCGACTGCCCTTCGAGCCGGCGGGCATTGACCAGCCGCGGCTCGACCCGGCGCGCGTAGTAGCCGAGCGACGCGTAGATGATCGGGACGACGCTCAGCGACAGAAGTGCCAGCGTCGGATCGATCCGGTAGGCGACGTAGAACATGCCGCCGAGGGTGACGACGCTCTGGAGGATCGGCGGGAGCGCGACGATCACGGCCCCGACCGAGGAAGCAAGACCGTTGATCTGGTACATCAGCGTCCCGGTCTGCGACCCTTCGTAGAAGCTCGGTGAGAGGCGGTGCACGTGGCGGAAGAGGTCGCTTCGGAGGTCGAGCACCATCCACTGGTCGAGCCGGGTGGTGACGTACTCGTTGAGGACGCTGATCGCGTTCTCCAGAACGGTGATGAGCAGGCCGGCGAGCACAAGCGCCACCAGTTGCATCCCAGTGCTCCACGAGCTCATCCCTTCCGGGAGGAAGCTTGGCAAGGGCTTCGACCCGAGAACGGAGTCGACGATGATCGCCAGTGGCCAGGGTGCGAGGAGGCTGAGGACCGACGTCGCGGCGATCATCACCAGCGACGCGATGATCAGCACCCAGAAGGGTCGCGCGTAATGGAGCGCCTGGCGCAGCAGCGGCAGCCAGGTCCACCAGGGACCCCGCTCGCGCTTCGTCCGCTGGAACGGCCGCCAGGTCATCTGCTCTCCGCCTCCACGGCGTCGAGCGTCCACGCCGGCTCCTGCCGCTCGACCTCGGAAAGGTGCCGGGACTCTGGAGCCGAGGCATCCACGGCGGCGAGCAGGGCGGCGGTCGCCAGCCCGCACTCCCAGAGAGCGACGACGGCGACGAGTCCGACCGTCGCGTACGAAGTCGCAGCGAGCACCTGCTGTTGGGCTAAGCCGCAGGCGACGGCGAAGGCGCCGAGGATCGCGATCGCCCGCCACGCCCCGCCCGCAAGCCGCGGCCAGACGCGTGAGCGGACGAATTGCCGGCCGCGGCCGTGCTCCTCGACGACGACGAGCAGGCGCGCCGCGCCGAGCGCCCCGCCGGAGATCTCGAGGTCCCACGACGAGTACGGACCGCCCCGCACCACCCGCGCGCCGCCCGCCCGCGCGACGCGCTCGATCCGCCCGAGGCGGCGCAGAGGTGATTCCCAGACCTCGTGCCATGCGACGCGCATCCACCGCCGGGGGACGACAACGCCCGCCGTTCGCCGCTGGCGCCACGGCGAAAGACCGTGCGAGAGTCGCCCGATCAGACGCGCGGCCGGCTGGAGGAGGTGCAGCGCGGCCGTCAGACCGCCGAAGGTGAGACGTCCTCGCCGCGTCCGGCCGTGCCGTCCGAGGTCAGCGTGCAATCCGCCTGCGACCGCGACCGTCAACGAAACCGCGACCGCGAGAGCAAGGGCGAGGAGCGACCACGCAAAGAACGACCACACCAGCCCGAGCAGGGAGAAGGTGACAACCCCGGCGAGCAGCAGGTACCAGTCGGGAGCGCTGGCGAGCTCGGTGAGCATCCCCGGCCGCGGCTCGTCGGCAGGCTGAAAGGCGCCGCTCCCCCACGTCCCGTGGTAGATCCGCGCGGGACGGAACACGCGGTCGTGGGCCCGCCCGTAGAGGCGCCCCTGCCACGTGAGGTGGCCGCGGCGAGTGTACTTCTCCGGCCACTTGCGCTCGAGCAGCGCCTCCGCGTTGCCGTACCCGCGCTGCTGGCGCCAGTACGCGCGGATCGACGGACGCCGGTGGTGCCAGACGACCGCCGCCGGGTGGAAGCCGAGCGTGGCGCCCTGGGCCTGGAGGCGCCAGCACACGTCCACGTCGTCGCCCGCCACCCTGAACTGCGGGTCGAAGCCGCCGATCAGCAGCAAGTCGGCGCGTCTGAACGACATGTTGCAGCCGGGGATGTGCTCGGCTTCCGTGTCCGAGAGGAGGACGTGGACGGGACCGCCTGGGGCATTGGCGACCGCCGTGGCCACGGGACCGTCACCGGGAGGCGGCAGGTTCGGCCCGCCGATCGCCGCGTGCTCGGTCGATCGGAATGCGATCACGAGGAAGCGCAGCCAATCCGGATCCGGATAGGCGTCGTCGTCGATGTAGGCGACGATCTCACCCTCCGCCGCCGATAGTCCGACGTTCCGGGCGGCGCTCAACCCCTGGTTCTCCGTGCGGATCAGCCGAACGTCGAACTCGGCCGCGATCGCGGCGGTCGAATCAGTCGACCCGTCGTCGACGACGATCGTCTCGTAATTCGGATAGCGCAGCCGCGAGATGCCTGTCAGGCATTCGCGGATCCACTTTTCGCCGTTGTGCGTGCAGACGACCACCGACACGAGCTCGTCGCCGTCCGCCCCGGCCTGCTCGGCACCGGCGTAGGCCGACGCCACCGCGGCAAGTGCCGGCTTCGGTCGCCGCTCCCGGTCGGTGAGCCCGAAGTGCCAGTCGAGCACCTCATCCTCGCCACGGTGCCACTCGTCGGTCCACGAGAACACGAACGTGCCCGCGCAGCCGGCGGCCCCAGCCGCCCCGACCTGCGAGCCGACTGCGACGGCCTGGCCGTCTGCCCCACCCCTGCGGCTGTCGACGCCCAACTCCGCCACCACGAGCGGCTTCTCGGCCGCCAGATTCTGCAACCGGGCGAGGTAACGGGC
Organism: uncultured Actinomycetes bacterium; assembly: GCA_963776375.1. Classification (GTDB taxonomy): domain Bacteria; phylum Actinomycetota; class Thermoleophilia; order Gaiellales; family Gaiellaceae; genus PALSA-612. The sequence continues at coordinate 761,931 of CAVZMF010000001.1, forward strand.
AACCGACGGCTCATCGTCAAGGTAGACGTTGAACGCCGAGAAGTCGAGGAAAGGCAGCCTCAGGTACTCCGTGCTCGGGTAGTTGACGTACGTGAGGAGCGCATCCGGATCCTCCTCGCGTACGGCCGCGCAGAGGCGCTCGATGAAGCGTTCAACGCGGCGCCTGCCGTGCCAGCGCACGACCGGCGTTGGAACCTCGTTGCCGACCGCGAAGCAGAGCACCGCTGGGTGTCCCGCGCACTCGCGCGCCTGCGACCTGACTGCGGCCTCGATCGAATCGGCGCAACCGCGCTCGTCGAGAAAGGCGATGTGTTGCTCCCAGGCGAGACCGACCATCACGCGCAGGCCACGTACGGCCGCCTCGTCGAGGACCCAGCGTGGTGGCGCCGTGTAGGTGCGGACGGCATTCACCCCGATCGCGGCCATCTCCACAAAGTCGGCGCGGACCCGCGAGGGGCTGCCGAAGCGCGCGCCCAGCCGATCGGGCGCGAACGTCCCGTACGTGACGCCTCTCAGCCAGAGACGGTCGTCGCCGACAGCGATGAACTTCCCGTCCACACGCGGGCGCGGCGACAGGTGCGTGATCGCGGCTGTCGTTTCTCCGGCCGTCCGCGTGATGCCGCTTTCGACGCGGCGGCCGACTCTCCCGAACGTAGGTTGAATTCTGTCTCCTCGCCGACTTGCGGTGTGCAACCGCGTATCGGCCGCCCAACCGCCGACCTTGAGGTGTGAGGGTTCTTCGACAAGAGGAACTTCGCCGTCACGGACACACCCTCGAGGCTCAGAGGATCAAGAAGGCACCCGGAGACATGAACGGCAACCAGCCGTCTTGGGTGATCCTTGGCATGGAGTCGACGTTGGCCCTGTTCATCGCTCTCGGCGGTGTGTCGTAGGCAGCAACCTCGCTGCCCGTGAACAGCGTCGGGAGGCCGCTGACCCGAGCGCGACCACGCCACAGATCACGATGGCCGACCTGTCGGGGCCACAAAAGGGGGGCCACTTGACCCCGTGGGAAGTCGTGAGATCGCCGGTCTGCCACAGTGAGCGGAAAAGGTGGTCTTGCAGGCGATCCGCTGGCGGGGTGAGGTCGGGTGAGACGCCGGGGCGATCTTCGAATCTGCGTGCGGAGGTTCGACTCCTCCCGCGGCAATTCGTTGTCGGAAGCAGAACGAAGTCCCTGCTCCCACCCCTCCGGGGGCGGCTCGAGCGACGGGACTCCCTGGCTAGGTCGGGTTTTCGATGGGCCGGGTAGCCCGCCCCCCTGAACGCCGTCCGACGCGCGCGACTCCCGTCCGCGGGGGGCACCAAGGGGGGCACCACCCCGCACTGCTCGCACCTATCGCAGCCATCGCACTGCATGGTTGAGCGAAGTCGGCTCGCCATGCGGGGTCTGAATGGGCGCGGCTGGGATCGAACCAGCGACCTCCCGCGTGTGAACGGTGCGCAGATGGGGACTGGAGGGGACTAGAGGGGACGGTTGAGCGGTTTACCGCAGCGCTAGCGGCCCAGGTTTCCCTGTTGTCCCCTCGCGTACTCACCAAAACTCACCATTCCAGTTTGGCGCGATGCGCCCCGTCTGGCTCCTCGGACCAAGAACAGCGTTGTCCCGGAATCGCATGTTTGGTTACGCCTTCAGCGCCTCGTCACGAAGTTGCGCGAGGCGGTCGTCCACCTGTCTGGCGAGCGCGAGGTTCTTCTTCTGCCGGCAGAGCTCGAGCGCCTGCGCGAGTGCTGCTTCCGCGTCGTAGAGGCGCTCCGCCGCGGCCAGAACCTCCGCCATGTCCCAGAGGACGTGGCATTGGTCGCCGAGAAAATCCGTCTGCTTGCTCGCGGCCACGGCCTCCCGCGCCAGCCGCTCGGCCTTCGCGTGCTCCCCGCGATGCGCGTGGACTCGCGCCAGCACCTGCCGCCAGTAGTAGTCCGGCACCGAGCCACCGAGCGTTGCCTCAAGCGATCGCCCGCGCTCGGCGGCTTGCTCCGCCTCCTCGAAGCGGCCGAGCATGCACAGCTCGCGGCCGAGGCGCCCCAGGTAGGTCTCGAGAAACCCGGTCTGCTCCGTGGCGTCGAGCCAGTCGCAGACGATCTGCAGCCGGCTGCAAGCGTCCGCGTAGTCACCAGCGAGGCTCGAGATCTCGGCGAGGTGCCAATCCGGCCAGCGGGTACTGCTCTGCTCGCTGAGCCTAGCGTACGCCTCTTCGGCGTCCCGCCAGGCCTCATCGCGGCGGTCGAGCATGCCGAGCAGCCAGCCGCGGCTGAGCAGCAACTCCGGGCGGCGCCCCAACTCTACGAGCAGGCGGTCCACCGTCTCGAGCGCCTCGTCGGCCGGCCGCGACCCGACACAGAGGGCGACCCCGAGATCGGTGGGACGAGCAAGACCCGGTCGACCGGCCAGCCGGCTGTGATGGAGGGCCTGTTCGGCTGCTGCCGCCCAAGCGTCGGCTCGGGCACGCCCGTTTGCGACGCCGTATCCGAGTGCCGACCAGACGTAGGAGAGCCCGACGTGATCCTGGGCCTCCTCGAGCAGGGCACGCGCCCGAAGCAGGAGCGCCTCTAGCTCGTCAGGCGAACCTGGGGCGACCCAGTGGCGGTGAAAGGCGGCCATCGCGAGAGCGAGAGCTTTGGCGGTCTCGTCGCCGGCCTCGCCGGCCTGCACGGACGCGTCCTCAAGGATTCGCGCCGGTCGCTCGGGGTCGTCCCAATGAGCCTGGGCAAGGTCGAGCTCGGCGTGGACGTCGAGCCGGAGCGGCCGCGTCAGTGCGAGCGCCCGCTCGAGCAATCCGGCCGCAGCGCGCTCGTCGCCTCTGTCGAGCGCGCGCCGCCCCGCCGCTACGAGCCGGTCGCCAGCGCGGAGCGCGAGCTCCGGGACGGGTCGGCCCAACTCCGCCTGGTAACGGGCGGCCCGCTCGACGTGGTACCCAACGAGCTCGTCCAGCTCGACGAGCGTCCGCTTCTCTTCGAGCCAGTCGGCGAACCGGCCGTGGAGGTCGGCGCGGACGGCCTTCGGCAGGGCCTCGTAGGCGGCGTCGCGGATCAGCAGGTGACGGAAGCGGAAGCCGTCCTCGCCGGAGAACTGCGGCCTGTCGGGACGGATCAAGTCGTGGCGGACGAGCGCCGCCAGTCTCGGCAGCACCTCCGACTCCTCCGGAGCGAGCGCCTGCACGGCGCCGCGGTGGAACAGCTCACCCTCGACGGAGCCCCGTTCGAGCACGCGCCTCTGCGGTTCTTCGAGCTGGTCGAGCCGAGTGGCCAGGAGAGCTTTCAGCGTCGGCGGCACCTCGACTTCGCCACCGTCCGTTGCCAGCGCCAGCATCTCTGTCACGAAGAGCGGGTTTCCGCCCGCGGCATGAGCAATCCGCCCACGCAGCTCCTCGGACACTGCGTCGCCGATCAGCTCATCCGTCTCCTCAGAGCCCAGCGGATCCAGGCGAAACGCCCCCGGCCAGCCCGGGCGACGGTCAAGCAGCTCGGGACGCGCCATGCACAGCAGCAAGAGCGGCGCTCCGGCGGACATCAGCGCCGTCGTCTCGACCAAGTCGAGAAACGTCTCCTCGCCCCACTGCAGGTCATCGAAACAGACCACCAGCGGCGCCTGATCCTCCAGCAGCTTGCGGAACGCCCACGCGATCTCGTCCGAACTCGTCCCCTGCTCCGACTCGCCCAGGAGCGACCTGATCGCGGCCGCCGCGACCGGATCCGACGGCAGAACCGCGAGCTGCTTCACGACCTCCACCACCGGCCAGTAAGTGATCCCCTCTCCGTAGGGCAGACAGCGACCTCGGACGACACGACCCTCGATCCCGGCGAGCGCCTCCGCCACGAGCCGCGACTTGCCGACACCGGCCTCGCCCATCACGGTCACCATTCCGCAGCGCGCTTGCGCGCGCTCCCACGCCGCGGCAATCTGCGCCAGCTCCGGCTCGCGGCCGACGAACCGCATCGCGTGGCTGCGCTCCGGCGCATTCAGCACCGAGACGAGCCGATACGCCGACACCGGTTCCGACTTCCCCTTCAGCGTCAGCGCCTCCACCGGCTCCGCCACGACCGCCTCGTCCACGAGCGCGTGCGTACCCTCACCGATCAGCACCTCGCCCGGCGCCGCCGCCTGCTCCAGCCTCGCGGCGACGTTCACCGCGTCGCCCGTCGCGAGCCGCTCCTCGGTCCCGGTGACCACCTGACCCGTATTCACACCGATCCGCGCCTGCACTCCCAGGTCGGGCAGCGCCTCCCGCATATCGGACGCGGCACGCACGGCCCGCAACGCATCGTCCTCGTGCGCGACCGGCACCCCGAACACCGCCATCACCGCATCACCGATGAACTTCTCCACCGTCCCGCCGTGCGAGTCGACGATCCCACTCATCTTTTCGAAATACCGAGCGAGCAGCGCCCGCAACGCCTCCGGATCCGTCGACTCCCCCAGGCCCGTCGACCCGGTCACGTCACAGAACAGCACCGTCACCGTCTTCCGCTGCTCACGGCCCGTGCCGGTCAGAGGCGCCGCGCAATGCGGACAGAACGGAAACTCGCCCGGCAGTTCCTTACCGCACGCGGGACAAGCCGCCACGGGCCGAGTCTACGACGATCGGCCAGGCCATCGACCGTGCGGAAAGCGCTAGCCGCGAACCGACCCGGCGCCGGGAGCCAGGACGACGACGCCATCCTCGCCCGCATAGAGCGGCGCGCCCGGCGTAAACGTCACCTCGCCGAAGGTCACCGGCACATCGACCTCGCCGACGCCGTCCTTCGCGCTTCGCCGCGGATTCGTGCCGAGCGCCTTCACGCCGAAGCCGAGCTCGGCCAGCGCAGCCGAATCCCGAGGCGCACCCGTTCAACACGATCCCGGCCCAGCCGTTGTCCCGTCCAAGCGCCGCAAGTTGATCACCGACAAGCGCGCAGCGCATCGAACCGCCGCCATCGACGACGAGCACACGACCCTCGCCGGGAGCGGAAAGCCACTCCCTCACGAGCGCGTTGTCCTCGAAGCACCGCACGGTCGCGACGGGCCCGAAAAAACGACGGTGCCCCGAACGAGCCCAGCCGCAGAATGCAGACCTGCGCGTCCTCGTTGACGTCGAGAAGATCAGCCGTCTTGGTCGCATCCCCGTTCATACGGGGTCGAGCGATGAGTCGATGCTCGCCGCCGGCTGCCGCAGATAGGCATCGCTTCCGTCCAGCCAGTCCGATCGAGGTGGACAAAAGATGTCGACATCCAGCACCTTCTCGAGCGCTTCCGCTTTGTGCGGCAGCTGCGAGGGGATATGCAACACCTCGCCGGCGGCGACATCGACGACCTCTCCCTGCTCATCGCCGAGCCAGAAGCGCAACGTGCCTTCGAGGATGTACGTCAATTGCTCGTTTTCATGCGCATGCCAGGGCACGACGGCGCCCTTCTCCAGATACACGTGCGCGACCATCATCCGGTCGGTGCTGATCAGCCGCCTACCGATCAACGGACTCAGCGCTTCGCGCGGCAACTCATCCCAGCAGTAATGGGTTGCACGACCCTCGTCACCCATCAACTCCTCCTCGCCCTAGGAGACCGTCGGCAGAGCATACGAGCGGATAGCCGGCGTGCGAGCATGACGTAACAACGCTCGCCGAGATCAGCGAACTAGCGGCTCAGAAATTGCCTAGTCGTCGGGTATGCGGTAGACACGGCTTACGTTCCCGTGCAGGAGCAGGTCCTTCGTGTCCGCGTCAAGGCCAAGCGCGTCGACGCCGTCGAGCGAGTCTCGGAACTCGAGAACTGGCTTGTTCGTGCCCCACATAGTCTTTTCGCGACCCTCGCCTCTGATGAAGGAGAGGAGTTCCGGCGACCAATCACGCGGGTGGCGCAGATCGGCACCAATGAAGACGTTTGGGTGCTTCCAAGCGACAGCAATCATTTCGCGTTCCCACGGGTATCCAGTGTGGATGCAAATCATCCTCAGCTCAGGCAGATCGACGGCAATGGTGTCAATCTCGGCCGGGTGCCCGACATTTCGTAGACCCGTCTGATATGCCATCCCGACCTGGATTTGCACCGGAACGTCGAGTTCAATGCATTTCCAGTAGAAAGGGTAGTAGACACGGTCCGCGGGCGACAGTCGAAACCAATGCGGATAGCTGTGCGCGCCGACGAAACCCCACTCCCCTACCGCTTGTTCTAGCTTGCGAACTCCAGCGGCGACGTCGCGCGGGTCGATTCCTGCCGTCCCGAGAATCCGGTCGGGCGCCTCGTTCATCATCTGCCGGATGTAGTCGTACGAAACTTCCCAGCTTCCGCCGGCTTGCGCACAGAGCAGGACCTTCTCGACACTCGCCGCATCCATCTGCTCGACAAGCTGTGTGGCTGTGAACTCGCGGTCCCAGATCCCAAGATGAAGAAGTGAGTCCTTCAGCACCCGGGTGTGCTCATACGGATCCGCCTTCGTCTCCGGCGTGAACGGGAAAACGACGACGTCAATCGCGCCCCGTGCTGTGGCCGCGCCGACTACTTCGCCCTCCCGAGCTTCACGCACCTAACCCACGCATTCGTCTTGTCGACCCCCATATGTCAAGTCAGTCTTCATCCACACCGACGCTCAGTCAAGTAGGCGACACAGGGCGATCGGTTGGCCCAGGCAAGAAGGGCACGCGTCGCGACGATCAGCCGGATTCTGGGGGCTCGACCTGCGCGACCATCAGCACATAACCATCGGGGTCCGTGAGCCGCATCTCCTCTGGGGCGGTCGTGCGCGGGTGCGCGAGGGACGTGTGCCAGTTTGCCTCGCCTGCACCCCGTGCACGGCCTTCCCCGCCCGAAGTGCAACTGGTCTTCTGCGCGCAGCGTGGATTGACCCACTCGGGTCATTGTCGGCGCGCACTTCTGGAGGCACGGTGGTGGCATGCTGCTCGATCCGTCAGGTCGTGTCTATCCGCCCTTCGTCCAAACAGCCGAACAGCGGAAGCGTTGGGATAGCTGCACAAAGGTTGCATTGGCCGCGTGGGAGAAGTTCGAGCCAGGACCACCGACGGGCACATGGATGCTGTACACGACCCAATCGCTCTACTTCACCGACACCCCCACTGATACGCCAGTCGACGCGAACCCTTTCTCACACCACAAAGAAGACCGCTGATCGCCCCAATCTCGCGTGTGCGTATGCGCGAGGCGCGTGTGCCCGGAGTCGTCAGCCCGAGCGCACGAACACCGAATGCGTTTCCCTCCCCGCCGGCCCCTCGCGCAGGCGCGTGCGTGCGCGCGGAAACGGTGCGTGTGCGCCTTCAAGCCGGCGTCCTCGACCGGGCGAGCGGACGAAGCGCATCCGTGCGCGCCCGCCTCGGCGACAACGCCGAGCTCTGGGCGCTCAGGTACCGCCGCTCAGAGAGCTGGGGCTCGTGGGGCGCCGCAGGCAGCGGCGCCCGAGGATCGCCGGACAGCGTCCCCGCGGTCTACGCCGACGGCGGCAGCGTCCAACGTACGAACGTCGTCCTCTGGTACATCGCGCACATCGGCTCGGTTGCTGTTCCCGCCGCGTGCGGGCCCGCGTTCCGGCTCGACGGGTACGGGGCACCGGAGCCGGAAGAGCCGCACACCCACGATGGGATGGACCATCCCGGCGGGATGGACATGGGCGGCGGGCACATGCCCGACGGCTAGCCAAGTCAAGGACAATCGCGGGACCACCGATTCCGGCGGCCCTCCGGCTACGGCGACGACAGGCGCCGCGCACTCAGACGGAAGCGGATGGTTCGAGCGGCTGTTCGACCGCAGCGCGTCCCCGAAGCGCGTCTCGAGCGAGTTGCCGGCAGTAGTCGAGGTCGTGCTCCCGGTACATCTGGATCTTCTCGGCCGCGGGAGAGCCCGACCCGTGGATGATCTCGGTGTACCAGTAGCCGCCGTACTCGGAGGCGACGAGGTCGCGGATCAGCTTCATCACCCGCAACCGCTCGATCGCCCCGTCCGGGTCCGCGCCGCGGTAGTACTTCTCGATGTACGGTTGCAGCTCGGGGTGGAAGATGTCCTCGACGTAGGGGGCCGTCATCGGCGAGCCGCCCGCGATCTCCAGGAGGTGCCGGGCGGCCAGGTAGTGACCCTCCATGCAGACGTTCTTGCCCGCGTTGGTCAGCACCGGGTCGGGGATCTGGTAGCCGGACGCATGGCGGCTGCTCTCGATCGAGGCCGCGATGCCGCACGCCCAGACCGACCGCTCGAGCCGGATCATCTCGGTGATCTTGTCCCGGATGTGCGGCACCTGGGCGACACCGTTGAGCTCGGCGACGAGCTGGGCGGCGCCGATGTACAGGCGGAGCTTGCCGACGTCGGCGCCGAGATAGCCCTGGCGGTTGACGTTGGCGAAGTTGTTCGCGATCGCGCCGGCGTACTCCCACTCGCCGCAGAGGAACACGCGCTCCCAGGGCACGAAGACGTCGTCGAAGATCGTCAGCGACTCCATCAGGTCGTCGTGGCTCGAGATCGGCGCTTCGAACTCGTTCGCGTCCTCGCCGCTGAAGCCGCGGCAGATCAGCTTCAGACCGGCCGTGTCGACCGGGACGGCGAAGGCGACCGCGTAGTCGCTGTCGTCCTCGCGCATCGCGCGCGTGGGGATGACGACGAGCTCGTTGGAGACGACAGAGCCGGACGTGTGGGCCTTGGCGCCCCGTACGACGATGCCGTCCTGCGAACGATCGACGACGTGCAGGTACAGGTCGGGGTCGTCCTGCTCGGCAGGACGCCGGCTCCGATCGCCCTTGACGTCGGTCACCGCTGCGGCGGTCAGGATCTGCTCGCGCTGGAACCGTTTGACGTACTCGACGACCCGCGCGTTGTAGTCGGTCCCGCGCTCGCGGTCGAGGTCGTAGGTGGCCATGAGCAGCGACTGGAGCTCGTCGCGCCCGATGCTGGCGTACCCGGAGAGCGGTGAGCGCTCGGAGAGGAGCCGAGCGGCCCACAGGTTCTGGACGAGATCGTCCGGGCTCGTGGCCATGTGCCAGAACACGTGGCAATGCTCGCCGTTCAGATCGGGCGAGGCGACCATCGTCGAGGAGAGCTCGGGGTCGTGGGCGGCCCGGAAGACCCAGGTGCCCCAGCAGGAGATGGTCGAGCTGAACAGCGGGTGATCGACGACGCTCTTCACCTTCTGCCCGCGCGCGAAGACTTCGGGATGCTGGTTTCGGAGGCTGTCCAGGTACTCGTCGGCTGTGCGAAGGCCCATAGCGGTCTCCCCTTTCTCAGCTCGTTGACGGTTCGGTTTGCCAGACGTTCCAGCCGGCATTGAGGTCGGACCCGAGGGCGAACTCGATCGACCGGTCGAGGTCGGCGTACGACCAGCCGCCGACGTTGAAGGCGCAGCGCACCTCGCGTGCGCGATCCCAGATCGACAGCTTGTCGCCGCCCAGGCTCAGGAACAGTCCGTTCAGGTGCCGCCAGCGCTCGCTCGCGAGGAGCACGACGAGCGGCGCCGACTCGGACGGCTCTCCGAGCGCCCGCGGGAAGGCGTCGGGCTCCCCGTAGCGATAGTCGGCGAGCAGGTCGGGCGCACTCTCGGTCATCTCGGTGCGCGCGTTCGGAAGCACGCAGTTGCAGCTGATCCCGTACCGAGGGAGCTCGCCCGCCCAGGTGAGCGTCATGGCTGCGATCGCCCCCTTGGCGGCCGCGTAGTTCGTCTGGCCGAACGCCCCGCGCATGCCGGAATCGGATCCGACCGTGACGATCATGCCGCCGCCGCCGTCGCGCATCGCACGCGCGGCCGCCTGGCCGACGAAGAACGTGCCGTAGAGGTGAGTGCGCAGCACGTCGTCGAACTCCTCGGCCGACATCTTCAGCAGCGTCCGGTCGCGGAGCGTGCCGGCGTTCGTGACGAGCATGTCGAGCTGCCCGAAGGTCGAGAGAGCCGTTTCGACGATGCGGGTCGCCGTCTCGGGATCGGAGACGTCACCGGGAGCGACCACCGCGGAGGGAAGCTCGCCGGCGAGGTCGTCCAGCTGCTGCGAATGCCGTCCGTTGAGGACGACGCTCGCTCCCGCCGCGGCCAGGGCGCGCACGTACGCGGCCCCGAGCCCGCGCGAGCAGCCCGTCACCGCGACGACGCGGCCGGCGAGATTGTCGCCGCTCATTGCCACTCCTCGTGGAACGCCCGGGCGTTCACCGCGAGCGACGAGACGGCCGCTGGAGGCAGGCTCGGACCACCGGCCGTTCGGAGTGCGAAGCCGGCGTAGATACCGGCGACGTCTTCCAGGCCGAGCCGTCCGTCCTCCCTGAACCAGATGCCGACGTTCGTGCACTGGGAGATGATCGAGTACGCGGTCAGTTTGAGATCTGGCACGTCGAAAAGACCCTCCCGCGCGCCCCGGTCGAGCACGCCGCAGACGAGCGCTTCGTAGTCGTCTCTCATGCGCAGGACGTCGCGCAGACGCGACCCGGTGAGGCTGCGGAGCTCCGTCTCGCCCAGGACCGCTTCTTTCGGGCGGAGCGCGTGCAGGACGACGTGATGAACCGCGACTCCTGCCAGCTGCAGGTCCGGGCCGACCTTCGGCTCGAGCTCGCTGCGGACACCCGCGGCGAGCTGCTGCATCGTCGAGCGGATCAGGTCGAACAGGATCGCCTCCTTGCTTTCCCAGTGGTAGTAGATGCTCGCCGACTTGATCCCGAGGGCCTGCGCGATCTCCCGGATCGTCGTCGCCTCGTATCCCTTGCTGAAGAAGAGCTCCGCCGCGGCGCGCTGGAGCTCGCGGGCGCGTGTCGGCTCCCGACCGGCGACGGCCAGGGATTCCCGGCGGCTCACGTCGTCCCTCCGGCGGTCGACGCCTCTGCCCGTAGGCGGACGCGGTCGACCTTGCCGGCCCCGCTGCGGGGCAGCTCGTCGACGAGGACGAACCGCTCCGGGATCGCGTAGTCGGCAACCCGCTCCGCCAGGTGCTCCCGGGCCGCACGCTCGTCGAAGTCCACCCCGCGGCGCGCGACGACGAAGGCGACGACGCGCTCCTGGAGAATCGGGTGAGGCGCCCCGACGACGGCGGCTTCGGCCACCTCCCCGAGCTCGCCGAGCGCGGCCTCGATCGAGCGCACGTAGATCTTCTCTCCACCGCGGTTGACGACCTCGGCGGAGCGCCCGATCACGCTCAGGAAGCCGTCGTCGATCGTGCCGACGTCTCCTGTCCGCACCCACGGGCCTCGCACCACCTCGCGGGTCGCCGCCTCGGCCCGCCAGTAGCGGTCCATGCGCGTCGGCCCCGCCAGCCAGATCTCGCCCAGCTCGCCTTCCCGCTGCACCGCTCCTGCGTCTTTGACGATCTGCTGCCGCACCCCTTCGACCGGACGACCGACCGAGTCGCTCCGCTCGAGCGCGAGCTCCGGGTCGAGCAGATGGCTGACCGAGGTGAACTCTGTCAGCCCGTAGCAGTTGAAGAGACGGAGCGCAGGCCAGCGCTCGGCGAGCTCGCGTATCCACGCCGCCGGCATTGAAGCGCCCCCGTACACGAGGACGCGGCAGCCGCGAAAAGCCTCGTCTGCGCGGTCGTGCAGCATCAGCAGCCGGACGATGCTCGGCACCGCGATCAGGTAGCTGGCCGGCCGGCGCGCGAGCGCGTCGATCGCGGCCTCGGTGTGGAACTCCGGCAGGAGATCGACCGCGCCGCCGACGAGCAGCATCTGCGCGAGCTGGTCGACGAACCCGGTGTTGTGAAAGAGGGGAACGAGCGTCGAAGTCGTGTCGGCCGAGGTGGTCTCGAGCCGCGGCACGAAGGAGGAGGCGCTTCGGACGAGCGCCCTGTGCGAGATCAGCGCTCCCCGTGGTGGGCCGGTCGATCCGGACGTGAAACTGATCAGCGCCGGCGCCGCGGCCCGCGGCGAGAGGTACGGCACCTCGTTAGCCGGCAGGCGCCAGAAGGACCGCGCCGAGTCCGCCCGCCGCTCGAGAGCGAACAGGCGGGGAGCGCCGCCCGGAAGCGCACGTTCGATCGCCGGTACGAGCGCCTCTCCCGCCAGGATCAGCGCCGGATCGCACACCGCCAGTTGCCGCCGCAGCTCGAGCGGGCTCAGCCTGACGTTGAGCGGAACCGCGACCGCGCCGATGCGCAGGCAGGCGAGAAAGGCGACCACCCACTCGACGCTGTTGTGGCCCGCGATCACCACCCGCTGTCCGGGCGCGACGCCGGCACCCGCGAGCAGCCGACAGGCTGCCGCGACGGTCCGATCGAGCTCGCGATAGTCGAGTTCGGCGTCGCCGCACGTCAGCGCGGGCGCGCCCGGCCGGGTCTTCGCCCACGAGCGCAGCGCTCCGGGCAGCGTCCGCCAAGGTCTGCTCGGCGGCCGCACCGGAGCGGCCGAGGCCGCGGTCACGACGCCGGCGCGGCCGCCTGGCCGCGAAGCCTCTCGGTGGCCTGCTCGTCGATCTCGAGCCCGTCGCCGTCGGCCTCGCGCAGGACGACTCCATAGACGCCCGCCGCCGATTCCCTCGATACCCAGCCTTCGAGCACGTCCTCGAGCACGAGGCGCGGGTCCCGCTCCCGGGGGTCTCCGTACCCCCCACCCCCGCCGGAAACCGAGACGACCCGCTCGCCCGGCTCGAGCGCCACCGCGGCCGCCTTCGGAAGCTCATCCCGCTCGCCGGCTCGATCGAGCTTCCAGGCGTCGGGGATCGCGCCCGGCTCGCCGCCGCGGACGCCGCGAGGCGGGTTGTAGTGGCCCTCGACGGTGTAGGCCAGCGTCATCTCGCGGTCCTTCGGGCCGAAGACGACCCGGGACGCCAGCCCGCCGCGGCGCCGACCGGCTCCGCCCGAGTCGGGGATCAGCCGCTGCGCCTCGACGTGGATCGGATACTTCTGCTCGTCCACCTCGATGCTGTCGTGGTAGAGCAGCGCCGCGACGACGGGCAGCATGTATGTGGGCCAGCCGTCCGCATCCGGCCCGCCCGGGCCGCCTCCGCCGCCGAGGAACAGCTGGTTGACGTAGGGGGCGTCGTCGAGTCGAGAGTCCTGTCCGGACACGACCGCGAAGGCCGGCGGCAGGCCGAAGCAGCCCTCGGCGAGCCCGAAGCCCTCCCCGAGGTCGGCGAAAGCCGCCTGCGTCGCGCAGACGAGCCGGTCGGCAACGTTGGTCGTCGCCATCGAGCACGAGTGCGGAAACCTCGGGATGCCGGCGATGCAGCCCTCGCGCAAGACGACGTTGATCCGTCGGAAGCTGCCGGCGTTGTGGGGGATGTCGGGATCGATGGAGTTGAACACGCCCGTGACGACGTTGTTGGTCGCGCAGGCCCGCGACTCGTTCAGGCCGCCGGCGTAGTTGTCGGGGTTGTCGCGCAGGTCGATCTCGATCGATCCCGTCTCGGCGTCGATGTGGACCTTGACTTCGAGCGGGATCCCGTCCGGCAGCCCCGGATACGGGTCGTGGGTCGTGCGGCCTGTGAGCGTCCCGGAGGGGAGCTTGCCGATTGCATCTGCCATGCGTCGCTCGCTGTAGTCGAACCACTCGGCGACGAAGTCCCGGAGCATGTCCACCCCGTACTGGTCGCAGAGCTCTTTCAGGCGGCGCTCGGCGATGCGGGCCGCTCCCAGCGCGGCGAGATAGTCGCCGTACCACTGCTCCGGCACGCGGATCCTGCGACGGCACATGCGGACGATGTCCGGCACGTCGTCGTAGTCGCGCTGGATCCTCACGCAGGGGAAGTTGAGTGCCCCCTCCTCGTAGATGTCCCGCGCGCCCGGCATGTACGTCGTCGGGAGCGAGTTGCCGCAGTCGGCCTGGTGGGCTTTCGCGCAGGCCGTGAACACGTGCTCGCCCTCGTGGAACACCGGCACGAGGATGGCGTGGTCGGCCGAGTGCGTGTTGCCCAGGTAGGGGTCGTTGTGGAGGAAGGCGTCGCCCTCGGTGAGGTCGTCGTGGAGCTCCGTCATCGCCTCGGCCAGGAACTCCATCCCGATCACGTGCACCGGCAGTCCCTCGGCCGACGCGAGCAGCTGGTTATCGGCGGTCACGAGCGCGCACGAGAAGTCGCGCGCCATGTTCAGCACAGCCGAACGGCCCGAGCGCAGCAGCGTGTTCGTCATCTCGCGGCAGATGCCGTCGAGCCGGTTCGCGAGCACGGCGAGGAGGATCGGGTCGAATGTCGTGCGAGGCGAGGCGGTCATCCGCGCTCCAGCAGGTATCCGCCGAGCGCACCGACGGTCGCCGTCCAGCCGTCCGGTACGACGATCGTGGTCGTCGGCTCCTCGATGACGGCGGGGCCGTCGATTCGCGCCCCGGCGCCCAGGGACGTGCCGAGATGGACAGGGGTATCCACCGCGGCGTCGGCTGTCATCCACGTCGGTCGCCGGCTGTCGGGCCGGTTGCCGTTGCCGTTCGGCTCGAGCAGGTGCAGTTCGGGCTTGGCGAGCGAAGCGGTGCCACGGCCCTTCCAGTACAGGCACTCGACGTACTGGCCCGGCTCCTTGACCGCGAACACTCGCTCGTGCACCGAGTGGAAGTCGTCGACCAGCGTCGTGACGGCAGCCTCGTTCTCGACGCGGCTCTGCCGCAGCGGCACCTCGAGCTCCCAGACCTGGTAGGGGTACCGAGCCTCGACGAAGAACTCCTTGCGGCGCGCGGCGGCAGGGGTGCCCAACCGTTCGAAGAACTCGTCGAGCCGGTCCTCCAGCTCCGCGAGCCCTCCGTTGACGGCTTCCGCGTCGAACCTGTTCGTGTCCGCGCGACGGCTGATGCTGAACTCCGTGACGACGTCGGAGAACTGGCCTCCGCACGCCGACAGCGCCGCCGCCGTTCGCGGCACCAGGATCCTGTGAGTGCCGAGCTCCTCGGCAATGCGCGCGATCGCAAGTCCGCAGGCGCCGCCGCCGGCAACGATCGTCGCCTCGCGCGGATCGACGCCCTCGTTGATCGTGATGTCCCGAATCGCGCTGACCATGTGCTCGTTCGCGACGGCGAGGATCGCGTACGCCGCCTGCTCGGTCGCCAGCCCGAGCCGGTCGGCGATCTGCGTGCTGATCGCCTCCGACGCCCGTTCTGCATCGAGCTTGATCCGGCCGCCGAGGAAGTAGTCGGGATCGATGTAGCCGAGGACGACCGCCGCGTCCGTGACGGTCGGCTGCGAGCCGCCGCGGCCGTAGCAGGCCGGGCCCGGCGTCGCGCCAGCGCTCTCCGGTCCGACGCGCAGGAGCCCGCCGGAGTCGATCCAGGCGATGCTGCCTCCGCCGGCGCCGATGCTCTTCACGTCGACCGACGAGAACCCGGTCATGTGGCCCGTGAAGACGCCGCCGAGCCAGGTCTCGCGAGTGAACTTGATGTAGCCGTCACGGATCAGGCTGACGTCGAAGCTCGTCCCGCCCATGTCGCACACGATCGCGTTCATCTCGTCGCCTGCGTACACCCGCCCCGCGACGGGGGCCATGGCCGGGCCAGAGTTGACGGAGTAGATCGGCCGGCTCGCCACGTCGTCGAGGTCGAGCACGCCGCCGAACGAGCTGACGACGAGCAGCTCGCCCTCGAAGCCCGCGTCCTCGAGATCGTCCCGCATCTCCCGGAGATGCCGTTGCATGAGCGGCTTGAGCGACGCGTCGATCGCCGTCGACGAGGCGCGCCGGTACTCGCGGATGATCGGGTTGAGCCGATGCGAGAGCGTGTACGGGACGCCCGGGAGCTCGTCGTTCGAGCAGCTCGGCGACCGCCTCCTCGTGCCCGGGATTGACGATCGACCACAGCAGCGAAACGGCCACGGCCTCGACATCGAGCTCGCGCACCCGCGCAACGTCTCGCGGAGGCGCTCGACGTCCAGGGGCACGAGCACGTCGCCCTCCGAGCTGATGCGCTCCTGCACCTCGAACGTCATCCGCCGCGGAACGTACGGCCTCGGGTACGCCGCCCGAAAGTCGAACGGATGCAGCTTCCCGCCCTCGCCGCAGCACGAGCGTGTCACCGAAGCCCTCCGTGGTCAGGAACACGGTGCGGGCGGTCCGGCCGGTGATGATCGCGTTCGTCGCCGCCGTCGTCCCGTAGACGAACACCTGCGTGTCGGCAAGCAGCTCCCGCAGGGAGAGCCCTCGCGCCTCTCCGGCCAGCAACAGTGCCTCCGAGATCCCCTGGAACACCCGGTCGGGCGTCGTCGGCGCCTTGCTCAGCGACAGCTCGCCCGCCTCGTCGAGCAGGATCACGTCGCTGAATGTTCCGCCGGTGTCGACTGCGATCCGGTACACCAGTTACCTATCGGGCGATAGATAGGTAGCTGTTCTACCGCTCGGCCGCCTCCGTGTCAACACCTCGCGGAGAAGCGGCCAGCCGGAGACGCTCGACCTCCTGCGCCGTCAGCGCTCGTGAACGGCGGACCTCCGGGTCCCACGCGACGAGCACGACGCGTCCCTCGGCGACAGCGCCGTCGCGTCCGCGGATCGCCACACCGAACGAAAGGCTCGACCTTCCCCGCCCGTTCGAACCACGCCTCCGCCCGCACCTCCCCATCCGCCTGCGCCGTGTCCGAGCCGCGGTCGAGCTCCACGCGGACGGTGACCCAGTCCTGGCCCAGGACGTCGTCGAGCCCGTGTGCGAACAGCTCCTCGAGATAGGTGAAGCACGCCGCGTCGCTGATCCGTCCGCGCGAGTCGAGGTCGTCCCTCCGGATCGCGACGATGCTCTCGAGCACGCCCGGAAGCGTAATGCCCGCAACGGTTGCGGGCCGGCGGGGCGGGTTCGGCCCCGTCGATCAGGTTTACGGTGCCAGAGCGAGCAAAGCCGGCGCTAGGTGCTGGGCACGAGGTCGTATTGATGCGCCCAGCGGCTGGCCTGGGTGCGGTTCTTGACGTTGAGCTTGCGGTAGATGTTGGAGAGGTGGAACTTGATCGTTTGTTCGGTCAGCCAGAGGTGTCGGGCCATGGCTTTGTTCGAGGCGCCTTCCGCGACCAGGCGCAGGATCTCCTGCTCCCGCCGCGTCAGCCCTGTCCGCTGCAACGTCAGCGATTTCGCCAGTCCTCCCGTTTCCTGACCAGGTGCTGCGCCGCGGAAGTAGATCGAGCGGCGCTCGTCGAGTTGCCGCAGCACGGTCCCGACTTCGATCGGCTGGGCGCTCTTGAGGACGTAAGCGGCCGCGCCGTTGGCGAGCATCGACCCGATCAGGCCAGGATCGTCTCGACCTGAGAAGACGATCACCTGCATCGTCGGGTAACGCTGCCGTTGGTCTCGGAGCCATTCCTGCGGCTCTCGATCCTGCTGGTCAGGCTCGATCACCGCGAGGTCGGGCCGTAGCAGGCCGATCAGCCTTGATGCCTCGCCTAGCGAGTCTGTGGTATCGGCCACTTCGACCTGGTTCAATCGCAGCACCAGCTCGGTCGCCTTTCGCCAGAGCGGGTTGGGATCAACGACCACCGCTTTCTTCACCGACACCGATCGCCTCCGCGTCGAGGAACACACCGCCGACCAACGCCCTAAGAGATGCCTTTATCGCCGGACTGCGAATCGGCAGCCCAGGCTTTCGCGAACAAGAAGCCGGTTACACAAGCAGTGTCGCCGCGATCACATCGACAGGCGACGATGGGCATCGCAGTGCACCTCTGCTCATCACGCCGGCAACGACTAGATGGAGGAGCAGATCAGCCGAACAACGCCCCGCCGACAGCGAGCGCGAGCACCAGCCGCCCGCCGCGGCTAAGGCTTCGCAGCCTGTGCATCCGCAGCTCCTTTGTGACTGACGATGGCGAGAACTTCGCCTGGCCTCCGCAGCCTCCCTGTCCCGGGTGGACGGCGTCAACCGGGCAGGCCAGGTTTGCGCCGGACATGTCCGAAAGATCGAGTCGGGAGGGCTTTCTAAACGGAGAGGGCGGCTGACACCGCCCTCTCCGCGTTCTTTACTAGCCAGTCGGAAGGAATCATGCCATACGCATCCCCGGACACGCGGGCCGACCGCTCGCGGTCAAACTCGTTCGCCAGGTGGAGGAGGAGATCGCGGCGCTCGGATGCTTGCGCGGGCTGGCAGCGGGTTACGGGGAGGACGCGGGAGGTGCTTCGGGTGATGGTGAAGCGTCGGCATGGGACGCGGGACAGTGAGCGGGCGACTCGTTGCCGAACCGCCCGCTCTGGTAACTAGGTGGATCGGCCGAGTGGTACGGGCGGGGGAGTCCCGCGCGCCGGACGGGGTTCAGGGGGGAGGGCTTGCCGGCCCTGAACCTCGGAAACCCGACAAACTCGACGGAACTCGCCCGCCCCCGTCGCTCGTTCAAGACGGGAGTCCCGCGAGTCGGACCGGGTTCAGAGGGGAGAGGCACGTCAGACGGGTTCATGGGAGAGGGCTACCCCGCCGGATGCCCCCGCTGTTAAAAGGTTGGCGGCGTGGCGACCGACAGGAAGCGAGCCGGTGCGGGGCCGCTGTTTCGGTATGCGTGAGGCCGGTCGGCTCGGAAGTAAGCGCTGTCTCCTTCGGCGAGACGTACTAGTTCGCTATCAGCGATTTCGAGTTCGATCACGCCCTCAAGCACGTAGACGAACTCTTCCCCTTCGTGGGTCGCTCGTTCGGCGGAGGCTCCCGTTGGGTCGACGACTGCCAGCGAGGGTGTCATCCTGCGTTCGGTGTCTGGAGCGAGCAGGAAGACTCGCATGCCTTCCGCGGATGATTTGACTTCGCGTTGCTGGTCGTGTTTGACGACGATCGGATCGTGGGGTTCATCTTGGGGGAGAAGATCGGAGATGTGGGCTCCGTAGAACGTGACGAGTCGGAGCAGGCGCCCGATCGTGATGTCGCTGCGGCCGCTTTCGACCAGCGACAGGAATGATCTAGAGATTCCCGTGCCTTTCGATACCTGGATCAGGGAGTAGCCTCGCTGGCGCCGGAGAGATTTCAGCGCATCGCCGAGTTGGGCCGTGCTCGTGCTAGCCATCTGCTGTGGCCTGCTTCCAATCAGTGGCTGTTCCGCCGTCAAGTGCATGCCGCAAGAGGTTGACGTCGACGTTGGCTCCGCTTGCGAGGACGACGATGCGCTCGCCTCGGAAGCGCGGATAGCGAAGGACCGCGGCGAGGGCAGCGGCGGCGGCTGGCTCCACAGCTACGTGCAGAGCTCGCCAGTAGATGGCGACGGCCGCGAGGATCTCGTCGTCTGATACGACGAGAACGTCGTCAACGAAGCGATTGATCAGGTTGAACGTCAACTCGCCGCAGCGTCGGACGGCAAGGCCGTCGGCCAACGTGTCGACGGTGTCGAGCTCGGTGACGGTTCCGGTCTTGAGGGAGAGCGCGATCCCAGCCGCGCCTTCGGGTTGGACACCGATGATCTGGACGTTGGGTTTCAGTTCGCGTAGGGCGACAGAGATGCCCGCCAGCATGCCGCCGCCCCCAGTTGGGGCGACGATGACATCGAAGTCCGCTGCTTGGTCGACGAGTTCGAGCGCCATCGTTGCCTGCCCGGCGATCACCTCAGGCTGGTCGAAGGGGTGAACGAATGTCCTTCCTTCCTCGATGAGTTCTTGCGCCTTCGCGAACATGTCGGTTGAGGATGTGCCGTGCCTTAGTGTTTGTCCCCCGAGCGCTTCGATGGCTCTTGCTTTTTCCTCGAGCGGCTTGGCTGGCATTACGACTAGGCACGATGTGTCGCAGAGGCGTGCCGCGTACGCCGCGGCGATCCCCGCGTTGCCCGAGCTGACAGTGACGATCCCTCGACTTCGCTCTTGGGAGGAAACGAGCCGGATCTTGTTGTAGATGCCGCGGAATTTGTAGGCGCCGCCTCGTTGGAGGAACTCCGCTTTCACGCTCACCTTGGCCCCGACTGCTTCGTCGAGCAGTTGGTCGGTAAGGACAGGGGTACGTCGGGCGACGCCGTCGAGTGCCTGGGCTGCGTCGCGTACGTCTTCGAGGTCGGGTGCGCGTGTGGCCTCGGTCACGGAGCCTCTCTGGCCATTCCGGCCGAAGATCGGTCGCGCGCAGTGGCGAGAGTTGTCCCAGCCTCGGGCATCTACTGGCCAGACGTCGGCGACCTGCTCGCCTTCGAGGATAAGCATTCTCGTGTGAAGGTTCGCCGTTGCGCACGAGTGGTTGGGGATGACACGGAGGCGAGCCCCGAGTGGAATGTTCTGTCGGATCGGATGATGTGACGATGGCGTGTTCTTCGAACAGGCGCTCAACGGCGAGTTCGGGGTGACCGGCGACTAGCCCGAAGTTCTGCGAGCGTGTCGTGAGTCGTTCGGCGGCGAGCGCTTTGCGAGCCGCAGTCGAGGATTATCCGCCGGGGGTCGGGCCGGGAGACGACCGTCGCGAGGACAGCTGAGCGCGCATCGGTCCTCCGAGACAAGTTCGAGTGTGACCTGGGTTGCGTCGTAGAAGACGTAGTTGCCGGGCCGGATTTCTGTGATCGGGCCTGCTTCGGTCAGTTGGTGAGATGTGGGGGTTGTTCCTGCGCTTCTGGCGCGTGCTTCGATTCCGAGCCTGTTAAGGGCGGCGGCGGTCTCGGCCAGAGCGTTCTTTTCGTCCTGTGCGGCTGCCGCGATCCCGTCGGTGTCGGCTGCCGCGTATGCGTGCCCGCCGAAGGTCATCAGCCCGTCGAAGGTGGCATGCGTGAAGTCGGTTGTCGCTTGTTCGATCAGCGCGGCGGTTGCGGAGCCAGCTTGTGTACCGCAGCGGCCGACGCCGCAGTCGACTTCCCACAGGTATCGGACCGAGGTGCGGTTCGCGCGGCAAGCGTCGTCGAGGATGGCGACGGTTTCGACGCCGTCGAGCACAACGCGCAGGTTGGTGCGGTCGGCGAGCTTGCTCAGGCGGTCGAGTCGCCAGTCTCCGACGGGCGGGTAAGCGAGCAGCAGGTTTTCGAAGCCGGCGTCGGCGAAGCATTCGGCCTCGCGCACCGTGGCGACGGTCAGCCCGGACGCTCCGTGGTCGCGCTGAAGCGCCGCGATCCGCCGACGATTTGTGGGTCTTCGAATGTGGCCACAGTTCAACGCCGGCGGCATCTGCGCGCGTCGCCATCTGCGGCGATGTTGTCGCTCAGCACTGGCCCGTCGATGAGAAGTGCGGGTGTTGTGACGGTTTCGATGTTGGGGGATGCGTTCATTGAGGGGCCTCCTTGAAAGGCAATACGTGGCAGGCGACTAGATGTTGGTCGGCAATTTGCCGAAGCTGTGGATCGTCGCTGGCGCAGCGATCCTCGGCGTGTTGGCAGCGGGTTCGGAAGCGGCAGCCTGAGGGGATCCTGATCGGTGAGGGGATGTCTCCTTGGAGCGCCGGGTTGCGGTGTCGACGTTCGGGTCGGCGCGTGGTGCGGCTTCCAGCAGGCCGACCGTGTAGGGATGTTGGGGAGCTTCGAAGACCTGTTCGGTCGACGCGATCTCGACGATTCGCCCCAGGTACATGATCGCGACCCGGTCAGAGACGTGCCTGACGACGGAAAGCTGGTGGGCGATGAAAACCATCGTTAGCGAGAGCGACGAGGCGAGATCCTCGAGCAGATTGAGGATCTGCGCTTGGATGGAGACGTCGAGGGCGCTGACAGGCTCATCTGCGATCAGGAACTCGGGTTCGAGCGAGAGCGCCCTGGCGATGGCGACGCGTTGACGCTGCCCGCCTGAAAGCTGACGCGGGTAGCGGTCTGCGGCGCTGGCCGGCAAACCAACGAGTTCGAGCATGTGGTCAACATGCTGCTTCGCGGCCGCCACGGTCGATGACTCCGTGGACGAGTGCAGGCTCGGCGATCGCGACGCCGATCTTGACCCGAGGATTGAGCGAGGCGTACGGGTCCTGGAACACCATTTGCATCCGGCGGCGGATCCGCTGCAGATCGGCTTGGCTCGAGCCGGTTACGTTGATCCCTGAAAAGCGAATTGAGCCTGCGTCCGGTTCGACGAGGCGGATCAAGCAGCGAGCGAGCGTCGTCTTGCCACTGCCAGATTCGCCGACGATCCCAAGTGTTTCGCGTCGGGCGACGGTGAAGGAGACACCGTCGACGGCGACTGCTCGCGGGGCGTCACCGCGTCGCAGACGCTCACGTGGCGACCTTCGCACCGAGAACGCCTTCGCTAGGTTGTCGACCTGCAGCAGAGCCTCCTCCACGTGGGGGCTCATAGTCCGATCTCCACGGTGAACGGGCAGGCGGTTCGGTGGCCGGTACTGACCTGCATCAGGGCCATCGAGACGTCTGTGCACTCGTCGCGGGCGTGTTCGCAGCGGGGTGCGAACGGGCAACCTCCGCTCAGCTTGGCGATGTCCGGCGGTTGGCCTTGGATCGGTTGCAGTCTGCGGTCGCTCCTGGATTGGGCGAGCTCGGGGAGTGCGCCGAGCAGGGCAACCGTATAAGGGTGCCTTGGTGTTGCGAACAGCTGGCGCGTGCTCGCCTGTTCGACGACGTGTCCCGCATACATCACCGCCACTCGGTCGCAGGTTTGCGCGATCACCCCGAGGTCATGGGAGACGAGCAGGATCGCCATCCCATTCTCGGCCTGCAGCTCGAGCAGAAGGGCGAGGATCTGGTCCTGGATCGTGACGTCGAGTGCGGTTGTCGGCTCGTCAGCGAGCAACAGCTTTGGGTTGCAGCTGATCGCGATCGCGATCATCGCTCGCTGCCGCATTCCGCCCGAGAACTCGTGAGGGTACGACTGCAGCCGTTGACGAGCTGAGGGGATGCCGACACGGTCAAGTAGATGTTCTGCAGCTCTACGAGCTCCGCGCTTGCTTAGGCCGCTGTAAAGCCGCAGCGGCTCGCTGATCTGGTCGCCCACCGTGTAGAGGGGGTTGAGACTCGACATCGGATCTTGGAAAATCATCGAGATCTCGGCTCCGCGCAATGCCCGCATTTCCCGTCGCGAGAGTGCGAGCAGATCTCTGCCGTCGAACCGGATGGATCCGGCAACGATCTCGCCAGGCTCGGGCACGAGTCTCATGATCGAGCGGCAAGTGACGCTCTTGCCCGAGCCTGATTCGCCGACCAGACCCAGCGTTTCTCCCAGTTCAAGTTCTAGGGAGACCCCATTGACCGCGGCGGCGACCCCCGTTGCGGCTGGGAACAGGGTGACGAGGTCCTGAACGACCAGGAGCGCTTCCTCACGGTCGTCGCTTATACGGGCTTCGCCGGCAGGCACTCCGAGGGCTCGGGCTTCGTCGGCGATCTTGGTCAGCTGTAGATCCCTTTTTGCCCCACCTGCAGGGCGATGATGCATTCGGCGAAGACCAGGCTCATCGCCTCGGGAAGATCAGCCGTCGTGTATTCCGTGGTTCTTGGCGTCGTCTTCTTGATGCCAGGGATGTACGCGCACGTCGAGGCGATCGTAGTCGAGTTCCATTCCAGACCGAACGTATACGGTGGTTCCATCCGGTATGGCTCCCGCGTTCCGATCTCAGCCAGCGCTCGGGCGACTCCTTCCCGAATTCCCTGGTGGGTCACCTTGGGATGAAGACAGGTCGCGGCGAACATGTCGATCCCGTCCTTGACTGCGTACGTCTCTAGGTCGTCCCCGAGCACGCCTTTCGCTTCGCGGCAGACAGCAGCGTCACCCGCGACGAATGCGACGGGTACGCCGAAGTGGCCGGCCATCAGCGCGTTGAGACGTGTCTCTCCGATTGGCTCCCCGTTCAGGAGAAGGTTCTGCACTTCCTTGCCGAGCAGCGTGTGGTTGAGCACGCCGCCCTCGGTGCCCGCGCACGAGTGATAGCCGACGAACACAGCCGCGTCGAAGCTCGAGTCGAGGCCTTGAACCATGCACATGGGTTTGTGGAACCCCTTAATCATCCGTGCTCGAGGATCAAGGTCCTCGAACAGCAGATTACGGGCGTTCCAGTGCGAGTCGTTGACGATGACCTCGGTAGCCCCCGCGTCGAAAGCACCAAGTACAGCCCCGTTCGCGTCGCTGGTCATGAAGACGCGGCCGCGTTGATAGTCGGCTCCTTCCGGCAGGACGTCCTCCGGATCCGTGAGCCCGGTGATGCCTTCCATGTCGACTGAGATGAAGACCTTCATTGCACTCCTTTCCTATGGGTGGGGTTCATACCGTGAGCCGGAAGCGCTCACCCATCCGCTCCGCAAGCCCGTCTCCGATCAGGCTGAGCCCAACGCCGACGATGACGATGACGAGTCCCGTCAGCGTCGTGATCCACCAGGCGTTGAGCAGAAAGTTCTGCCCGTCTGCCACTATCGCACCCCATTCGGGGGTCGGCGGCTGAACCCCGAGTCCCAAGTACGACAGAGACGCGACCAGCAGGATGTTGAGCACGAAGTCCGCCATCGAGAAGACGAGGTTCGGGCGAAGTAAGTTTGGCATTGCATGCCGCAAGATGATCCGTCGGCGAGAGAAGCCGAGCGCTTGAGCGGCGAGCATGAACTGCTGTTCGCGGAGAACCAGCATTTCGGCTCTCGTCAGCCGGGCGTATATGCTCCATCCGACCGCAAGCACCGCGATGTAAAGCCCGGTCAGACCAGGCCCAACGATTGCGAGGATTGCGATCACCAAGATCAGGAACGGGAAGGCGATTACGACGTCGACCAACCGCATGATCAAGGAGTCGGGCCAACTCCCGAAGTAACCTGCCACCGCGCCGACAAGCATGCCCGTGACGAGCGGCACATACGTCGTGATGATCGCGATCTGGAAATCCACGCGGCCGGCATAGACCACACGGGAGAAGACATCCCGGCCGAGGTTGTCGGTTCCGAACAGGTGGTGCCAGGATGGACTCTCGAACGAGGCGAGCAGATTCTGTGCGTTCGGATCGTAGGGAGCGATCAGTGGCGCGAAGATGGCGGCGATGGCTACAAGCCCGACGATCGCAACTCCGGAGTACAGGGTCACATTCGTCCAACGGCGGTCGCTGCGGGCTCGGCGACGAAGACGAGCCGCGTGCGCAAATACCAGTTCCTGACGGGCGGCCATCAGTTGAGCCGGACGCGAGGGTCGATCGCCGCGTACGCGAGGTCTGAAAGGAGGTTGATAGCGACCACAAGCAGACCGAAGACGAGCGTTAGCCCTTGGATGACAGGAAAGTCTCGAGTGAAGATCGACTCAACCAGTAACTGCCCGAGGCCTGGGACATCAAAAACTCTTTCGACGATGACGGCGCCGCCAATTAGAAAGCCAAGGTTGACCGCCAGGACCGTCAAGAGCACGATTAACGCGTTGCGGAGACTGTGTTTGAAGATAATGCGGGGCTCTGACACACCGCGCGCGCGCGCCGCCTCAACATACTCGGTCGAGAAGATATCGATCAAACTTGTCCTGAGAGTCCGAACGAGTATCGATGTCAAGAACAATCCGATCGTCAATGCAGGCAAGAACAGGCTGTGTACGTGCCCGACAAATCCCTGTCCGTAACCCGAGACTGGGAAGAGACCCCAGTCGAGGCTGAGCTTGCGGACAAACACCAAACCCAGCCAAAAGGTTGGCATTGCGAAGGCAACCAAGGTGAGTATCCGAATCAGATGGTCGGGCGACCGATTGCGCCAACGAGCCGAGATGATCCCGAGCGGGATCGCGAGTGCAACCGCAATGATCGTTGCGTAAACGAGCAAGAACAGGCTTGGGCCGATCCGCTCTCCGACAACGCTGGATACCGGCCGGCGGAGAATGATCGACTCGCCGAGATCCCCGCGTAGAGCATTGCCAAGGAAGCTCAGATACTGCGTTGGGAGTGGCCGGTCGAGCCCGAGTTGGTGATCGATCGATGCGACGACGGCGGGCGGAGCTTTACCCCCAAGCATGATCGTGATCGGATCACCTGGCACGAGGTGGATTAGGACGAATGAGAATAGGGTGATCCCGAGAATCACGGGAACGCTGTGGAGCACTCTGCGGCCGAAATAGAGGGCCACAGGACCTACCTACCTCAGTGCAACCCAGATAATCGGCACGCTACTTCTTGAGCCAAACGTCCTCGAGCGCCCACCAACCGGTGCGATAGGTGTGGAAACCGTTCACGTTGCTCCTCAGCCCAGTTCGGGCCGGTGAGAAGAAGAGCGAGACACCGTAAGCATCGTCCATGACCACTTGCTGGAGCGAGCCAAACAGTCTTTTCCGTTGGGCCTCGCTGCTGGAGCGAGCCGCAGCACGGATCAACTGGGTTGCCTTGGCGCTCTTGTAGCTCGTGAAGGCGGAGTTGAAGCCGCCCGGGGCTGTGACGTCGAACTCAATCCCAGCGGGCTCATCGGGCGCGGTCACATCACTAGTCACGTACCAGTTGGTCCCAATCGTGTAGCTCCCCTTAGTCCAATCCGTCGCCGCGGTTCCCGGATCCAGATTCTGGATATTGACCTTTACCCCGATCTGCGCCCACGCCTGCTTGACGACCAACGCGACCTGCTGGACGATCGTGTCGCCGGTCGGCACGACCAGGTTGGTTGAAAAGCCGCGCGGAACCGACGAGGCGGCGATCAACTGCTTTGCTTTAGCGATGTTGTAGGGGTACGGCTTGACGTCCGGCCGCCAGTACCTGTGCTTCGGCATCATGTGATTCGCCACCTGAGCCTTCCCGAACAGCACATGCTCGACCAGGCCCTGCTTATCGGTCGCGTAGTTGAGCGCCTGCCGAACCTTCTTATCGCCGACCGGTTTGTGCGCATGGTTCAGCCAGATGCCGTCCCACCGGAACAACGGCTCGATCTGAACGCGCGTCCTCCCCTTGTTCAACCCTGAGATCTGGGAGTACGGGATCAATGTGGCCACGTCGACCTCCCCCGCCTGCAACTTGAGAATGCGAGTGTTGTCGTCAGGCACGTACTCCATCATCACCTCGTTCACGTACGGCTTGCCCTTTTGCCAGTAGTACCGGTTGCGGACAAGGTGCGTGAACTGGCCCTTCGAGAACTGCTTCAACGCGAACGCGCCGGTTCCAATCGGGTGCTGACCAAACCCCTTCGGATCCTTGGATACCACGGCCTTCGGGACGATCGCCGCCGCGAACACGGAAAGGCTCTCGAGCAGCGGCGTGTTCGGCTCGCTCAGCTTCAACTGCACCGTCTGATTGTTCAACGCCTTCACGCTCTTTACCGAAGCGAACAGGAACGAGTAGAAACACAATTTCGGGTTGAACGTGCGGCCGAGCGAAAAGACGACGTCGTCCGCCGTGACCGGTGCCCCATTGCTGAAGCGCGCCGGCCGCAGATGGAACGTGTACGTCTTGCGATCCGCAGAGATCGTCCAGCTCTGAGCAAGCGACGGGGCAACGTAGGTAGAGCCCTGGTTGATCCGGGTCAACTGATCGAAGATCTGCTGGATCGTGTAGATCGAGCCGTTGTCACCAGGAACGATCGGATCGAACGACTGCGCCTCCTCATTGCGCGCCATCTTGAGCACGCCGCCGCGCTGAACTGTCCCCGCCGAGCGCCGGCCGGTTGCGGCGAGCGCCGTATCAGCGAGACTCGGCAGCGCGAGAACGGCGCCGCCCGCCGCGGCGCGTTTGAGCAACTGCTGCCGGGTAAGCCCAGAGCTTCCCTCCGCATCGACAACGGTTCCATCGAAGTCGATCTTGTCGCCCATTCCGAGTCCTCCTCGCCGCCGCGACTCCTTAGCCGAAGCCAACGCTGCGACCCTCAGAGAAGGCCAGCCAGGCCATGACCAAGGCTGTCTATGATCCTGGAAGCTGTGACCATAACTCTGGACTAAAGAAGTGTCAACGACCCCGCGCCAACCCGCCGTAAAAGCGCGTTCTTCGCGCCATCGGCCTGTAGTGGGACCCGGACCTGACGAGGTTCCAACATGCGATCGGCGAGCCCTACCGGAACCTCACAACGCCTGCTCTCCTGCTCCACTACTCGAAGCTCGAGCGCAACGTGAGAGAGATGGTCGGACTTCTCAGCGCGCAGACGAAGCTCCGCCCACACGCGAAGACCCACAAGTCCCCTCAGGTCGCGGCGCTCCAAATTGCCCATGGGGCCATCGGCGCCACGACCGCGACAGTCTGGGAGGCTGCCGCACTTGCGGAAGCCGGGATCGATGACATCCTGATCGCCAACGAAGTCGTCGGTGACGTCAGGATCCGGTGCCTGATCGAAGCCTCGCGACGAGCACGTATTACCGTCGCTGTCGACGACCAGCGCAACGCGGTGCGGCTTTCAGACGCCGCCGCTCAAGCCGAGACAGAGCTCGGAGTCGTCGTCGAAGTCGACATCGGCATGGGCCGCTGCGGCGTCCGCACAGTTGTCGACGCCTGTCAGCTCGCGACACTGCTGTCCACCCTGCCCGGGCTGCGCTTTCAAGGCGTCACAGGCTACGAAGGCCACTGCGCGCTGGAGCCCGATCGTGCGCTTCGGGCAGAACGCGCGGAAGCAGCATTAGACCACCTCCTCGCCGTCGTTGAAGCAATCGAGAGCACAGGACTCGAGGTCGAGATCGTCGCATCCGGTGGGACAGGAACCTATGACATGACCGGGGATAGAGATCGCGTCACGGAGATCCAGGCGGGGTCGTACGCATTCATGGACACCGCCCACGCCGCCGTCGTCTCCGGCTTTGAGTTCGCGCTCACCGTCCTGTCAACGATCATCAGCCGACAAGGTGACACCCTCGTCTTGGACGCCGGCAAGAAGACGCTCGGGCTGGACACCCCGCCGCCGCTTCTTAGTGGACACGGCGCATCCGTGCGCTACGTAGCCGAGGAACACACGGTGCTTCAGCTCGACGGTGATGCCGATCTCGACGCTGGCGACGTCGTCGAAGTCATCCCCAGCTACTGCCCAGTCACCGTCAACCTCCACGAGGTATACAACGTCGTGGACGAAGACCACGTCACGAGCATTTGGCCGATCCTCGCCCGAGGAGCGGGTTGGAGCTCGGATGCCGCGCACCCCTGAGTGGCCGTAACAACAATGAGCGTGCGCCGCTAGGACGACTCGCGGTCGCTGGCGGGCAGACGGGAGTCCCGCCGGGCAGACGGGGCAGACGGGAGTCCCGCCGTTCGGACCGGGTTCAGGGGGGAGGGCTGCCCAGGCCCGGCAGGAGTCCCGTCGCCAGATCCCCTCCCGGAGGGGAGGGCTACTCGACGGCCCGCAGTTCCGGGTAGCGATCCAGCAAACGGGCTCGCAGCGCTCGAAGCTCGTCGAGCGAGAGGCCTTCGATCCTTTCAGTCGTGGCCTCGACCTTTTCAACCGGACGGCCGTAGACCCTGGTGACGAAGGCGTCCGCCGCCCGCCAGTCCCCCTCCCGGATGTTCGCAAGGAAGCAGGCCACGACCTCGTCGGCGTGGGCCTCCAGCTTTTCGGCGAGCAGATCCTCCAGCGTCTTGCGCCGCTCCTCGGCCTTCGCCTTGCGGACCTCGGCGCTGCGGCGAGCACCCATGAGAGCCCCCTCGGTGGTGCCGAGCGGTGATCTACCGTCGTGAACCGAGCAGAACCCGGACTCACGGACGGGAGGGGAGTCCCGGGCGTCGGACGAGGTTAAGGGGGGAAGGTTCCACGCGACTCGGCCGCGCTTCGGACGGAGCTCAGGGGGGAGGGCAACCTGGCCTGGCCCGGGGCTATTCGGGTGGCATCCGGAGCGCAACGGGATCCGTTCCGGCCGGTGCACCGAGTGCGACCCCATAAAGCGGGATCTCAATCTCGCGGTCGAGGTCGAGGAGCACGGAGAGGTCGGAGTCGAAGAACCCTCCCAGGTTGAGGCTTCCGAGGCCCTCCGCGGCGGCGGCGAGATTGAGGTTCTGCGCCACGTGGCCTGCCTCAAGGAGGAGGTATCGGTAGCCCCGATCATCGTACTTCCGCAGAGATCGGTGGACGACGGCGGTCAGGACGATCACGGCGGAGGACGAGCCGACGTAACGCTGGCCCATGAACAGGTAACTGAGGAAGGACGACGGCAACGGCGCGAGCCGCACTTGCTCAAGTCCGTGCGTCACGATCGCATAGTGGTAGACACCTTCCTCGAGGTCCTCGACCGCACGCGCGAGGACGTACGCTTCCAGCGGGTACAGCGCCCCGGCTGACGGGGTTGGCCGCTCGAGAAACTCGAGGCTCCCCACGCGCGCGCGTCCGAGCACACCGATGCTTACGTGCAGAAGCCGGGCGAGCGCGTCTCGATCGATCGGTTTCTCCAGGAAACGGCGGCACGAGAATCGTGAACTGAGCACCCGGTCGAAGGACTGCTCATAGGGCTCGGGTGCAGGCAGGGCGATATAGGGCGCGTCCGGATATTCCTTCGGCGGAAGCTGGAGCTCGTTCCCCTCTTCGGGCTCGAGGATGTTGAACGGCCAGCGGCTCGTGTTGCGATGGAAGTGCCACGCGACTGGCTGTGCGTCGCGGAACAGCGGCTGCTTGCTCATGCGAGCGGATGTGGAAGGTCGTTCAGGCCGGCGACCGTCGTCGGCGCAGCCGAAAGGCCGATGCGGTGTGGCAGCTCGAACATCCGCCTGCCGCCCAGCCTCGTCTCGCCCCAGCCGAAGTCGATCGGCTGGAACTCCGGGATCACGACCCGAACCGTGTGCAATCGGAGCTTGCGCAAATCCGGCGAGGTCAAGTTGACGTAGAGCGCGTCATAGCCGAGGTCGCCGAGGTAGCGGACGACGCGCACGAGCTGATCCCCAGCCGCCTCGGGCACCGGCTCGCCCAGCGAATCTGCCCGCCAGTCGAACTCGTCCGCCACCCCGCCCGCGAGGAACGAGAACGCGTCGACCATCGCAGGGCTCGCGTACAGGAGGTCGTGGTCGTGCAGATCGCTGACGAGATGCGGGTCCGCTACCAGCTCCTCCATCCGCTGCCACGCCTGCGGGTCGCGGAGTCGCATCCGAAGCGCCGGTCGGACCTGCCCCACCTCCAAGACCGCCTTTGCCGCCGCTCGCGCCGGGTGGAGATCCGCTCCGAGGCCGGCGACCGCTGCCGGGCCGTCAGTCGCGGTCGCCTCGAGCGCGAGGCCCATGAAGACGTGCACCGGGTGGTCGGTCGGAAGCTTGTAGAGATGGAGCGCGACACCGCGCCGGGCGTACGAGCGGCTGAGGCGTCGAATTTCTCCGTCTGGATGGTTCTCCGGGTCGACTTCCGTGCACGACAGCTGGTTGAACCAGGCGATGACGAACGCATCCCGCTCGAGAACCTCGTGCGTCGCCGCGAGCAGCGCTCCGGCCAGGGTCGATCCGGCCGCCAGCCCGTTGGAACTCGGCCCGAACAGATACTCCTCTTTGGCCGCGACCTGATGGACCAGGCTGGCGGCGAGGGCGGGGACGAGGACCTCGCGTGACGTGACGAGCGAGCGAGCGGGAACCCAAGCGAGCTCGGTGTCATCCGAGTACGGCGCGTAGGAGACATGCTCATACTGCTCAGGGCGGTAAAGCACAAGGCTGCGCGGGTCGAGCGCCTGATCGCCGAGTTCGAGCCTTCGGCCGCGCACGGCCTCGGCCTCCTCCCAGCAACCGCTGGAGTAACGCTCGACGGCCTCCCCCAGGGCGCTGCGCACGGCGGCCGCTCTGGTCATGCCTTTCCCTGACGCGACAAGCTCGTCACCGGGCTCCTCCACGAACCGGTGGTTTGCTAGCTCGGCTCTGTAGACGTACGGGGTTGCGGGTTCGCTCGCGTCCCGGGGCACCTCGCGGAGATCCTTAACGACACCACACCGCGGGCTGACAAGCCTCGCGCGGGCATCGTCGAGATCACCCTCGTCGTCATCTGCCGTCTGCAACTCTTCAAGAGTCGGCTGCAGTCGAGCCGCTTTTTTTTTACACGCTGGACAGTCGGGCTTCTGCAGCACCGGATGCATGTCGCTCGTCAACGTCAAACCGTTGAGCTCCACGATGTTTCCCGCGAGCGCCGGGGTCGAGATTCCGAGCAAGGCGACGAGCGCCTGCGTCGCAAGGACGCTGGCGGCGAGTTCGGGCAGGAACGGAAGCACGCTGCGCTCATGAAGCGACGGTCGGCGACGGCGGTCGAGGAACTCCTCGTACGCCATCGCCTCGGCGAAGTTGTCCGCGCAGGCAATCGAGCGCATCCTCCAGCACATGTAGCAGGCTGTGCGTCCGGGAAGGACGAGCGGCCCGAGGACTGCGACGTGGGCTTGGAGCCGTCCGAACAGCGCCGGAATCCCGCGTTCGAGGATCGCCTCGTTTACCCATACGTTTGCGGCGGCGAAGCCCCGGTCGAAGCAGCCGACGACAAGGTCGACCTCCGCAGCAAGGGCCGCGACGTCCGCCCGGGTCAAGCCTCCTCCTGTCGGCACGACGACGGAGGTCTCGGTCTCGTCCGGGACCAAACCGGCGACCACCTCCTGTCTCGGCACCCCAACGCCTTCGTCGATACCCATCAGCGGCAGGTCGCCGGGCTCGCAGGGATATGGGTCGGCCGCGACGAGCCTGCCGACCCCCAGCCGCGTGAGGTACCGCGCCAGATGGGCGCCGTGAGCCTCCAGCCCGACGATCCCGACCGACAGCCTACGCAAGCCCTCGGCAACTTCCGCATCGGGAAGACCGAGGTCGTCGAGCATCGCCGCGAATGGCGATGGGTCGTCTTGCGGGACCGCGCTCCGCCGTAGCATGCCCCGCTCGACCAGCCCGTCGAGATGAGTGCATAGGTCGTCCTCGGCGATCCCCCCGAGCGACGCCATCACCTCGCGCAGCGGGCGGCGTCCGTCAAGCAGCGGAAAGACCTCGTCGACCAGCAAAGTCGCCGACTCGCCCTCAAGCCGCAGTCTGACTGCACCCGATTCCAGCAGGACGTTGCCGTCGTCGAGCCGGACAACGTCGACGCCCGGGACCGCGCGGTAATACGGGCCTTCCGCACTCACGGCGAGCGAGTAAAACCGGGTCTTTAGCTTCCTAGCCCGGAGAACCGCTGGATCCCGCCGCTGCCGAACCCCCCAACGTTGCACGGCCCGCAGAAGCACTCGAAGATACAGCCGCATACATGCACGCAGCGCGAGATCGTCTCACTCGGCCACCTGATGCAGCGGTCGCAGAGCCTCGGGACGGGCATACAGTCGTTGGGACCGCAGAAATCACCCCAGTCAACAGTCAGTTGCCCGCGAACCTTGAGATAGGCCTGGAGCTCGTCCGCGCTGATATCTTCAGGCTCAGGACGTGCTCGGGCGGTCTTGAGCTGATCCTCGAGTTCCTTAACCCGCAACTCGAGCTTCTTGATGGCGTCTTGACTCATGACAACCCCCTTCTGATCGGCGACCGGATCCTTCCAACAAATCGACCAAGCGTCAAGGACGACTTACAACCTGCCTGGCGAGTCCCGCACCCCCGCGACCCGGGCTTGCACCCCTCAGGTTTCGACGCGCCCGCGTCTACCGCAAATTGATGGCCACGCCGGGTAGCCCTCCCCCCTGAACTCCGCCCGACGCGCGGGACTCCCGCCGCCGGGCTGCAGGCAGCCGTGAGTTCTGCCACGATCGCTGGGTCAACGTCGATGGGAGGCTGGCGATGGCCAAGATCGAGCACTCGATTGACATTGAGCGACCCTCGGAGGAGGTCTTCGAGTACCTAACCGAGATCGCAAACTTGTCCGAGTGGCAATCGGGGGTGCTCGAGGTGAGAAGCGACGGCCCGCTCCGGAAGGGCTCGACGCTGACGGAGCTACGGAAGCTGCTCGGAACGAGAGCCGAGTCGACGCTGGAGGTGACTGAGCACCAACCGACCGAACTTTTCTCACTCCGGGTCGTCGAGGGGCCGCTGCCTCTCGAGGTTTCACACCGGTTGACACGGACGGACGAGGGAACACGGCTTGACGTGGTGGTCAAGGGTGAGCTAGCAGGCTTGGTCAAGGCCGAGGGGCCGCTGCTCATACGCACCATGCGCCGCGAGCTTGAGTTCGACTTTGGCACGCTCAAGGACATCCTGGAGGCGCGAGGTTGAGCGACTGGCAGCGACAACGAGCATCTACCGCGTCCACTGGGACGACGACCATGAGAGCGTCTTCTATCCCTCCAGCGACTCGACGATCCAGAAGGCCGAGCCGAAGAAGAAAAGAAAGTAGCGGGGACTCAACGCTCACCGACTGTCCAAGGCGACCACCGACCTGAACAGTCCACGGCCAGGCTCTATCTCTAGCCGTCGTCGATCGCTCCGCGATCGTCTCTCAGCGCTGGCTGGAGGTGAACCTTCCATTGACGATTGGCTCTGTCAACCGTTGGCGGCTGAACGGTTGAAGAGCAGATCCCGAAAAAGGCTGAAGTGATTCCCGGCTTCTTGAAACAACCGAGAGCTTGACAAGCGTGGCACAATCATCCCCGCACATGAAGCGGACTTATAGACAGCATGAATAACGCCAACTCATTATCCACCGACCTGGAGCCACTGCTCATTGAACACTTTCGACGCGCGAGCGCGATCTGTGATTTCCTCGACCGCCACTCGGCAGCCATGCTCGGGCTAGCAGCAACCCAGGTCGAAATCCTCCACACCCACACCGAAGAGCCCGACGGTCGTGCCACAAAGCCGCATCTCAGGCTCGTGCGCGGCGGCGGCTAAGGTCGCACCACCAACCACAAACCCGGCAGCCCCCGCACGCTCTCTCGCTGCCCGGTCACTGCAACGAAAGACGAAGCCCACCACTTCGTCTAGCCACTCGTCGCCTATCCTCTTGGAGGAAAGCGAGTCTGTGGCCAACGAAAGTGCACCCAGCAGCCGGGGCAGCACGCGTCTGCTCTGGGACTGCGCCACCATCGGCAACACGATTGACAACGATCGGCCCCCTGCCCTGGAGCGCCTTGCAAACGAGGTTGGCCCGGAACTAGCAGCGATCCTCACGCGCTCGCCAGAGGACGAGGCGGTTCCTCGCGACAAGACCGCGTAACAAGCGATCGGTTGCTTTGCCGCCAGCGAGCCTGCGAGCAGCAAGTCGGATCGTCGTTCCGAACCGAGTTCACCAACGGGGGCGCAGGAACGGCGACCATGGCCGCGTCCGGATACGGCTGGAGGAGCGACGTTGCGTGCTCCTTACTGATCTCCGGATCGAGCCACTCCCGCTCAAGCTCGACTGGCAGAATCACCGGCATCCGATCATGTACCGGAGCGACCAGCTCATTCGGGCTCGTCGTGATGATGGTGCAGCTCTCGACCAGCTCGCCCTGATCGTCGGTCTTGCACGTGCACAGCCCGGCAAAGGCGAACGGGCCACCGTCCTTGAGCCGGAAGTGGATTGGCAGCTTCTTGCCGTACACGACTATCCACTCGTAGAAGCCGTCCGCCACGACAAGGCACCGGTGCTTGCCGACAATTGACCGGAAGGCTGGCTTCTCCAGCAACGTCTCCGCTCGGGCGTTGATCATCTTGAAGCCGATCCGCTCGTCCTTCGCCCAGTGCGGGAGCAACCCCCAGCGGGCCATCAGCGCCTCACGCTCACCTTCGTGTTTGCGGACGATCAACGCCCTCTGCGTCGGGGCGAGGTTGTAGCGCTCCGAGTAGCCCTCCGGGACAGAGACCTGGAACCTCTCCGCGATTGTCTCGCGCCGCTGGCTCGATGTGAACCGTCCGCACATGAGGCGACGAGTCTGACCAGGAGCCCGGACAGCGCAGCGCTAGCCTGAATACGTGGCCGTTCCAGAAGGAAGCTGTCCGGGCACTGGCGAGCCTGCCATTCCGGGCAGCGAGGACTTCGACCGCAGAGGCAGACGAACCGGCGTCTGCCCGGTCTGTCATGGCAGGTTGCGTCTGGCAGAAGGGGCGCTGCCAAACCATGCGCCGTCCATCCGGCGTGACCACAGCTAAGCGGTCAAGCTGATCAGAGCTGCCTGGAGCTCGAGAGGGCTCGAGAGGAGTCCCGCCGTTCTGACGGAGTTCAGGGGGGAGGGCTACCCGGGGAGGGCTACCCCTGGCCCTCGGAAACCCCAGGGGCGGGAGTCCCGCGCCTCGGACGGAGTTCAGGGGGAGGGCTACCCGCCTTTCGGCGGCGGCCACCGGCCGGTCCTCGCGCACGCGTGCGCGGGTGCGGGGGAGGAAGTGCGCGTGTGCCTGTCGACCGGTTCGGCCCGCGGTGTTTCGGGGGGCCTTTGCATCGGGAACCTTTCTGCAGTGCACGCTCAGGCATCTGAGGATCTGGGTCGACGACCCGTCCGAGAGGAGGGAGGACGCATGACTCGAGCCAAGCTGTTTTCTTTAATCAGTTTTGCTCTCGGGCTCTTTGCGCTCGTTGCGGTTGCGCTCACGGCAGGCGGTCGAATCGACGTTGCCGCCGCGTCGTCTTACTGCGGAAGTCTCGCGCGAGGGAGCAGCGAGCCGTTTTCGGCTCCCTGGCTGATCACCGGCATCGCCGACCGATCCGGGACCGTCCGCGAGCCAGGCCTCGGCCAGGTTCCCCAGGACTTGCCCGGCTCGGCCAAGGGCAAAGCCGGGACCGGCTTCAAGGCGACTGTACCCGTCTACTTCCACGTCGTCACCGACGGGGCGATCGGGAGCCTGACTGACGCACAGATCGCCGACCAGATGAAAGTCCTCAACGTGACCTACGCGGGGAAGGAAGGCGGCGCCGACACCGGATTCAGCTTCGCGCTCGCCGGAGTCACGCGCACGGACAACGCCGCATGGTTCTACGCCGGCCCCGGTGGGACCGACGAGCACTCGATGAAGAACGCGCTCCACCAAGGAGGAACGAACGCCCTCAATCTCTACTCGACGACGGCTGGGCCGTACCTCGGCTGGTCCTATCTGCCCGACATCGTCACCAAGCCGGGACAGGCGTACCTCGACGGAATCGTCGTCGACTGGGAGTCGATGCCCGGCACGTCGAGCACCTACGCCGGACGCTACGACGAGGGCAAGACGGCGACGCACGAAGCCGGCCACTGGTTCGACCTCGAGCACACCTTCTTCGGAGGCTGCAACGCCAAGGGTGACTTCGTCGACGACACGCCGGCGGAGAAGGTGCCCACCTCCGGCTGCCCGGAGGGCAAGGACACATGCTCGGATCCGGGTCTCGACCCGATCCACAACTACATGGACTACTCGTACGACGGCTGCTACAGCGAGTTCACACCCGGCCAGGTCCAGCGCATGCGCGACGCCTGGCTCTACTTCCGAGCCGCGGGCTAGCCGCGTTCCTCAGGCCGGCGAGGGGCCGGCCAACGCGTCGGCCCCTCCCGAGCTCGACGCAGCACTCCTGGCACGGCGCGGTCACGGGTTCCGGCAGGCTTCGAAGTCTGTCTCGGCGGACCTGCTAGCGCTTGCACTTCTGCACCGAGACGCCGTTTCGAGGGTCTGTCGCCCGATCCGCTTAGGGGCGCGTCCAAGAACGGCTTCCGGCGGCCGCTCTGGAGTCAGTTGAGGCAGACGGTGTGGTTCCAGTTGGTCGGTGGAGTGGTGGAGGCGCTGTTGGCCGCGTCGGTGGTGTGGCCGTCCAGCGGGTGATTGGCGCGGCCGCCTGCCGTCATCGCGGGCTGGAGGTCGCGGGCGGTGGTTGTTGGTGCGCTGGCGACGCCGCTGGCCGCTTCGGGGACGTGGTCGGCGAGGCGCTTGCAGTTGAGAGCGGTACAGCCCAATAGGAGCTGGACGTGGAAGAGCGGCGTTCCGCGCGAGCGGACACGGTCGAGCGCATGGTGGTTTTTCAGCTCGCCGATCACACCTTCGGCGTCGGCCATCCGCCGCTTGTGCGCCCGGACGCCTTGCTCGCTCTTGCAGCGCGCGCGGGCTGCCATCGCCTGGTGCTGGGCGTCGCTGGTCGGCTCGCCGTTCTCGGGCAGCATCGTTGGCTGCGGCGGGATGTAGGCGACCAGGCCACGCCGCTCCACACCCCGCCAGACCCGCTCGGCAGCGAAGCCGGAGTCGGCGCCGACCGAAGCGAGCTCGGGGCAGGCGAAACGGGCGCGGTCGAGGATCGGGTCGAGCCCGTCGCCCTCGTAGCCGTCCGCCTGCTCACCGACACACGCGACGACGCAGCGCGCCTTCGGGTCGACCGCCACCTGGCCGCGGTAGACGAGATGCGGACGCTGGCCCGGTTTGCCGCGCAGCTTCGCGTCCGGATCGGTGCGCGACACCGACGTCTGGTTCGAGCTCCTACGCTTCGGCGTCCGGCCCGAGCGCGGCTCGGCGAGCGCCAGCTGGGGCGGCCCCGAGAGCGGCGGCGGCGGCTCTGCCTCGGCCGGCTCCTCCTTGCCCGGCTCATCGACAGCGACGAGGGCGAGGCTCGCCCGCAGACTGGCGAGCGCCGCGTTCGCCTCGGCGTGGAAGCCGTCGACCGACAGATGCGAGCCCTCGACCAGACCGTGCTGCTTGCACAGATCGAGCGAGCGCACAAACAGGCGCTCGAACAACGCCCCGTCGACGAAGCGGCGCGTCTGCGCGTGCGAGAGCGTCTGGTGGACGGGCAGGCGCTCGTAGAAGCCGTAGCCGAGGAAACGGCGCAGATCGAGGCGCAGGCTCGCGACCCGGCACAGCTCGCGCGCCGAACCGATCCCCTCCAGCGCCGCAGCGACCAACAGCTTGACCAGCACGACCGGGTCGATCGAGGGCCGCCCGACCTCATCGGCGTA
The DNA here is from genome assembly GCA_963776375.1 of uncultured Actinomycetes bacterium. Lineage (GTDB taxonomy): Bacteria > Actinomycetota > Thermoleophilia > Gaiellales > Gaiellaceae > PALSA-612. The sequence continues at coordinate 800,209 of CAVZMF010000001.1, forward strand.
GTACGGGCTGGCCGCCTCACGCACAAACGACCAATCGATCAGCCGATCAAGCTTGCGATACCGGCAGTCCTCCGGCACCAACTCGTCCAGACACACCATCGCCACCTGCAGCGTCGCCTCCTGGCCCTTCACGGCACCCATCGCCACGCCGACACCCCCTCGCTCGACTCGACTGAGCCGAGCTTAGGACCCCCGCCGGACCAGCAAAGCGATGCTTTTTGGACGCGCCCTTAGGGCGCTACGGGCAATGATCTTGGCCGCGCACCTCGAGCTCGCTCGCCTCCCGCCGGTCGAGTAGCCCTACCCCGGCATCCTGGTTCGGTCGTGGGACTTCTCGCAGGGAGGCTCGACGCGATGGCCGTGTGGGACTGGACAAGTGTCGGCAGGGATTGTTCGTCCCCGCTTTGCCAGGGTCGCGCGCATCAAGATCTCGTGCGCGTTCGCGACGTCGCTTGATACGCCGGCTCATATTCGGTGTGCGGAGGAGCTCGGCTGTTCGCGGGCTTGGTGCTACGACTCGCCAGCGTTGTATCCCGATGTGTGGATGATTCTCGCGCGGGCGGCGGAGCGCACTTCACGGATCGGCCTCGGGCCTGGCGTGCTGATCCCGTTCCTGCGTCATCCGATGGTGAATGCGACCGCGATCGCGACGCTTGCTCAGCTGGCACCGGGTCGGGTCGGCGTCGGGGTTGGCTCGGGGTTCAGCGGCCGCCTAGCTGTAAGTCCCAGCAGCGTTGTTCGTCCGACCTGCCTTGGAGGCTGGTGGTGTGGAAGGCGATCAGCGAGTCCAAGGAGGTCGGAGGGTGACATTGCATCGCAACGCCAGGACGTGCCCGCGCTCGAGGCGGCTGCTCGCGGGTCGGGTTTTGGTTGAGGGGTGGTCGCTGGCGGCGGCGGCCGAGGCCGCCGGTGTCAGCGAGCGGACGGCGTGGAAGTGGGTCGATCGCTTCCGGCTGGAGGGCGAGGCTGGGCTGGAGGATCGCTCGTCGGCGCCCAGGCGGGTGCCGGGGCGGACGCCCGCTGATCGGGAGGAGCTGATCTTGTCGTTGCGGGAGTTGCGTTTCACCAGCCCGGAGATCGCGGAGACGCTGGGGATGCCGCTCTCAACCGTCGGCGCCGTGCTCGCTCGGAGCGGGCTGGGCAGGCTGCCTCGGCTGCGGCCGGAGGAGCCGGCGAACAGCTATGAGCGGCCCAGGCCGGGCGAGCTCGTTCACATCGACGTGAAGAAGCTCGGCCGGATCGGCCGCCCCGGCCACCGCGTCAACGCTGACCGCAGGACGAGGACGCGCGGGATCGGCTGGGAGTACGTCCATGTCGCCGTCGACGACGCGACCCGTCTTGCCTACGTCGAAGTCCTGGACGACGAGAAGGGCTCGACCGCCGCCGGCTTCCTCCGCCGCGCCGTCGCCTTCTTCCGCCGCTGGGGGATCCGGGTCGAGCGGATCCTGAGCGACAACGGCTCCTGTTACCGCGCGATCGTGCACGCGCTCGCCTGCAGGACGCTCGGCATCCGCCACCTGCGCACTCGCCCCTATCGCCCGCGCACCAACGGCAAAGCCGAGCGGTTCATCCGCACCCTGATCGATGGGTGGGCCTACGGCGCCGTCTACCGCACCAGCAGCGAACGCACCCGTGCCCTCGCCGGCTGGCTCGACTGGTACAACCGACAAAGACCACACCGCTCACTCGGCCGCAAACCACCCCTCACCCGGCTCGCCGAGATGAACAACCTTGTTGGGACCAACACCTAGCGATGGGTCAGCGGCCGATGCGTTGGGCGGATGTGCGGTCGTACGTCTTGGCTCTTCGCGCGCTTCTGCGCGGCGAGGATGTGGAATGGGAAGGCAAGACGATCCGCATGCTCCACTCGGAAGGTTCGGAGCGGCGCGTCCGATTGAAGTCCCGATCGTGATCGCGGCGATGGGGCCGAAGGGGCTTGCGGTGGCGGAGGAGATTGGCGATGGAGTTTTGTTATCCCGGCGCCGCCGCTCGAGACGGCGTTGCGGTGGAAGGCAATGCTCCTGGCAGGCACGGTCCTCAACGACGGCGAGGATCCATCGTCGGGGCGGGTGCGGAAGCGGCCGGTCCCTTTATCGCGCCCTCTACCACGGCAGCTACGAGCTTGACGGGCCGGAGGCGGTCGACGCGCTGCCCGGCGGTCACGAGTGGCGAGCGTCAGTGGAGGCGGTCGGCGAGGATGTACGGCATCTCGAGATCCATAGGGGCCATTTGACCTACCTGAACGAGCACGACGAGGCGGCGTGGGCGGCCGGCTCGTGGCAGCTGCTGGGCGAGTTCACACTCACTGGTTCGCGCGACGAGATCCGGGGGCGGATCGACGAACTCGAGCGGCAAGGCGTCACGGAGCTGGCCTACCAGCCCCGACGCGCGGGACTCCCGTTCTGCCCGCGACGGGACTCCCGCCGCCTTCGCTGCCGCGGCTGCGTCGACCTGGCGACGGCCGGGGCCGAGTAGCGCGCCTCAGCGCACGCGGTAGAGCGCGATCTCGTTGCCGCCGAAGCCGCTCGGGTCGAGCTCGACCCCGGTGAGGCTCGCGCTCCAGCTCACGTCGATGTCGTCGCCCGCGTTGAGCGGCAGCAGCGCGGAGATCGTGAGGACCCCGTCGTCGATCGCACCGACGTTCAGCTTCTGGGCCTCGACGAGCGCGCCGTTCACGTGGACGTCGACCACGGTTCCGGCCGCGATCGAGGTGTTCGAGTTCAACATGCGCATCGTCACCGTGAGCGCGTAGACGCCGCCCTCCGAGACGACCAGGTCGGTCCCCGGGGATACGAGCGCGACGCCATTCGCGACCCGAACCGTGTCCCACGTCACCTTCTGGAACGAATTGGCAACCGCAAGCTGCTGGATCGTGGTCTCGTAGGCGTCGACGTAGGGGCCACTCCCGACCGGGCCGGTCGGGCCGGTCGATCCCGTCGCCCCGGTCGGCCCGTGGGTGCCCGTAGCGCCCTTCGCGCCCGTCGGGCCGCGGGAGCCGGTCGAGCCCCGTGCGCCCGTAGCGCCCTTCGCGCCCGTCGGCCCACGAGGGGAGCCCCGTGCGCCCGTAGCGCCCTTCGCGCCCGTCGGGCCACGAGACCCCGTCGAGCCCCGTGCGCCTGTCGGGCCACGCGCGCCGGTCGGGCCGCGCCCGCCGGTCGGGCCGGTCTGGCTCCAGGTGAGCGCGACCTCGCCGAGGCGACAGGTCTGGCCGGCCGCCGTGTCGACGACACGGAGCGCCCCGAGCGGGCCGAGAGACGGCTGGGTGACGCGGCAGGCGTGGATGACGCCGGCCGAGTCCGGGATGCTCGCGTCCACCGCGCCCGCGACGGCGACCGCCGCGCCTGCGGCTGCCAGGACGACGACGGCGTTCCGGCCGCGCACGATGCCGGGAACCTACCAGCAGGAGATGCAGCTAGGCGATCAGCGATTGCCGCAGCCCAATCGCGACGGGAAGACCGAAGCACACTCGGCGCTCTAGTGCGCACGCGCCTACGCGCGCGAGGGCATGACCGAGCAGGCACACACGCACTGCTTCCCCGCACACCCGCGTACGCGTGAGGGGAAGGCAATCGTGTCCTCGTGCCGGCGCTCGCGTGCGCGCCTCGACAGCTCGTCGCTTGCCTCGTGCCCGGATAAGATCGCCGCTTCGTTGCTGAGTGCTGTCTGAGGAGGACGCGATGAGCGCCACCAAGCGGAATGCACCCGATGCCGGCTTCTCCAAGGAGGCCTCCGTACGCACGGATCAGATGCACCGGATGTGGAACGCCCACTGGTACGACGAGTTCGAGATCCCGAACACGGTTCCGGAGGACGCGCGCGTGTTCGAACTCGAGTGCGACGGCGAGATCGTGTCCGTCGCGCTGCTCGAGAACGCCGCGCCCAGAACCTGCGAGTGCTTCTGGCACGGCCTGCCGATCCGCGGCCACGCGATCCACTGCGCGTTCTTCGGGCATGCCGCGTTCTGGCTTGACCGCATCGACCTCGGCACCGGCCGCATGCTCGAAAACAGAAGCGTCCGCTTGACCCCCGGCGAGTTCATCTGGGATCCGTGGATGCACGAGATCACCTGGGCCTACGGCCGCTACGCCGAGATGCGCTTCCCGACGACGCTCTGGTACGGAGACGAGCCGCATCCGAACCAGGGCTGCATCTTCGCGCGAGTCGTCCCCGGCGACCTCGACCGGTTCGCGGCGATGATGAAGCGCCTCCGATTCGAAGGCGCCAAGAGCGTGGAAGCGCGCAAGCCCACCTCGTAGCAAGGCGCATCCCCCGACGACGGAACGGCTCGAGCGGAAGAGACTCCCTCGGCTGCGGCGACCCAGGTCTAACGCTTCTTGGCTCGCACGGCCGTTCCGTAGGCGCAGATCTCCGTCCAGTTTCCGCCCATGTCCGAGGTGTCGAAGCGCATGGCGACGATCGCGTTCGCTCCCTTCGCCTCGGCTTCCTCGACCATCCGTTGCTGCACCTGCTCGCGGCTATCGACAAGCGCCTTCGTCATCCCCTTCAACTCCCCGCCGAACATCGACTTCATGCCCGCCCCGATCTGCGAACCGAGGTTGCGAGAGCGAACAGTGAGCCCGAACACCTCCCCATAGACCTCCTCGATCTCATACCCGGGTATGTCGTTCATCGTCGTGATGATCATGTCTCCTCCTCGGACTAGAAACTCGCGAGCGGCTGACTCTGCTTGGACGCGGCCGCCCAGCCCGTCTAGCCGCCGAGAGCCCGCTCCTCTTCGACCGTTAACTCGGCCGTCGGGATCGCCTCGAGCCGCTCGTCGGGAATCGGCTCGCCGCTTTCGACCGACAGGCCATAGTTGCCAGCCGCAAGCCGCTGCTCGGCGCGTTCGACTGCTGCGAGCCGCTCACGGAGATCCTCCTCGCGGCTATCGTCGAGCTCGGATTGGTACAGGTCAGTCGCCTGGTCGCCCTCGTCCAGATCGTCGTCGGATTCACCGCGGTCGTCGCGAGCAAGCCGAGCAAGCTCCTCCTCGATGCGCCCGCGCTCGACGGCAAGCAATTCACGCGCCCGATCCGGATCCACTACGGCAGCCTAGCTCCCTGCTGTCCCGTCCGAGGCACCGCGAGAGCTCGACGCGTCCTCACGAGCTTCAAGAGCAGGGGGCGGCGGTCGCCACCGCAGAACAGCCTCGAGCACCGAGGTAGTCAAGGCCGGCGACCCACCCCCATCAGCGGGTCCCCATCATGCGTGGAAGGAGTCCCGAGAAGGCCCATCTGGGACGGGAGGCCTGCGCGGCGGTCGGTCGCTCCGGCGACCCCCACCCCCGCGAGCAGGTTCCATCGCTGATGGCTGCCCGCACCCGCGAAGGCGCGGGACTCGGGCGGCCGTCTGCAAAGCTGGGGCACCGTCCGCCGTGGCCGTGGGCCTCTTTGGCACTGAACGAGCCGCCTGGGCGGAGCTACGAGTTGATCAGGAAGATTGGGTGGTCGGGGGCGATCCGATTGAGGTCAGCGGCCGGAGATTCTGGCCCAACTCCTCCGAAGAACTGTCCGACCTCCCACTTCCAGCGACGCAGATAAGCGCGCAGGATCTCCTCCTTCGCGCCGTCGGCGATCTCGGTTGCGCGGAAGTGCTCGCGCCGCCCTCCGAGCAGAAGATCGCCTTCACCGGCGACGCGGAGATTGCGCACCCATTGGGTGTGGCCACGCGGTGCGACAAGGTAGCGGGAGCCATTAAGGGTCAGGAGGTTCACGGGTGTCCTGTGCGGCGTTCCGGTCTTGCGGCCACGTACCTCGAGGATGCGCGATCCCCACACGCTGATGCCGACACGGGTCAGGCCGGCGACCACTGGGTTGAAGATGTTGCGGGTGAACCAGTCGGGCGGCTGGTACCGCGGGCTCGCGTTCATGCTGAAGACGATACCCGCGTGCAAATCGGCATCCCTGGGCGCAGACGAAGCCCCGGACTATGGAAGGGCGGCTTGCGGCGGCCGTTCTAGGATGAAGCTGGGGTTTCATGGTGGCGGCTGCCACCTCGTCTAGCGCAAGCCGAGGACATGCCAACACAGCGGAAGTGTGTCAGCGTCTCGACAAGGTGTCGCTTTCTGCGTTGGAGGCGGTGGCCCGGCCCGGCGAGACTTCGGCGCGTCGTTTGATGTGGCCTCGATCGGTCAGCGAGATGTGGGGCTAGTAATTTGTTGTTGGTTGCAGTTCGCGGCGACGGTTCTTCCAGCGGACGACGGCGAGTTGGTGGCCGGTTTGGAGTCCGTCGTTGGCGAGTTTGAAGCCGCCGAAGAAGGTGGCGGTCTGGAGCTGTCTTGCGGCCGTGAGGGGATCTTCGGGGGCGAGGTGGTGGCAGTGGTCGGCGATGAGTGCGGCGGCGTAGGCTTGTGCCGCTAGGTAGCCGGGGAGTTGGACGGATGTTGGGCCTAGCTGTGGTCGGGTGGGCAGGTCCGGGTGCCATTGCACCGGTGCGAGCAGTCCTTCGGGGTCGGCGCCGAGGAGTCGCGGGAAGCTGGCGATGCCCGGTGAGACGCCACCGATGAGGAGACCGGGGCGGTGTAGACGCTGGATGCGGTTGATCTCCCAGGCGATTGGACCGCAGAGCAGCAGTACGTCGGCGACGGCTGGATCGGCCATCAGGTGAAGCCCGAGTCGGGGGGCGCCGGCTTCCAGGCCGTTTCGTGCCCAGGTGGCGAACCGGCCTGGCGCGGTCAGCAGACAGACTGCCGCGTTCGGCCGCAACAGAGAAACGGTTCGACCAAGCGCGACCAGGTAGCCGCTCGCAGGCGAGGGTACGGACACGACTCCCGGCAGACGTTGGACATCGTCGGCAGCGGCCCCGTGGTTCCAGACGACCTGACTACTGGCTTGCTCAGCCACCGCGCGGGTCGAGTCGCTGCCGTAGGGGCCAACGACGAACCGGCAGGTATTTGCTAGTTGCTGATAGAGCCGTGCGGCGACATCTGGCGAGCTGTGGTCATCGCGGAGCAGAAGCTCGACCGTGTGGTCGTGTGCCCACGCCTTCAACCCGGCGCGGGCCTCGCGGCCTTGGACGGCGTACCGTCCGCTCAGCGAGACAGGCGCCCCGACCTTCAGCCCCGCTGCCAGCCTCACGCTCCGGCCAACGGGATAGCGGCGGGCAGAGGCCTCCTCCCAATCTCAGGCAGCGCGCTTCGCAGCTACAGCTCCATGTCGGTCGCCGCATGCTCGAGTGTCCCGTCCTGCAGCTGGAGCATGACGCCGGCGAGGATCTGCACCGTTCGCCGCGTCGCATCAGCTATCGGCGGACACTCAGCGCTTACGGGTAAGGAGGACGACTGGGATCTTCCGTCCCGCTGCTGTCTTCTCGTACTCGGCAAAGGTGGGATACCTCTCCTTCTGGATCCCCCAGATCCGATCCCGTTCATCGTCGTCTGCGACACGGGCAGTCACAGGGATGGTCTCCGTGCCTAGCTCGATCTCGACGTTTGGGTTCGCGCGCAGGTTGTAGTACCAGTCGGGGTTGGTCGGTGCCCCTGCCTTGGACGCGAACACGGCCAGGTCGTCGCCGACCTGTTGGTACATCAGCGGATTGACGCGAGGGAGGCCCGACTTCGCGCCGGTTGTGTGGAGCAAGAGCATCGGCGCGCCCTCGAACCAGCCGCCGACCTTGCCTCCATTCGCTCGGAACTCTTCAATGATCTCCTGGTTTCCGTTCGCCTCGGACATCGCGCACCCTTTCGATCGTTCGCTGACCTCACCCTCGTACTCTGCCTATCAGCCATGAGCACGCGCCCTCGACTCGACTAGCGCCGGTCTTGCGTCGGCGGGAGGGAATGGGAGGGTTGGTTGTCGCGTTCGTGGGACGCATGAAGATCACCGTGGTCGGACGGGGAAACGTCGGCGGTGGTCTGGCCCTCCTGTGGGAGCAGGCAGGACACGAGGTCTCGGCTCTGGGCAGCGAGGGCGGTGACGCTTCCGACGCGGACGTGGTGGTGGTAGCGGTTTCGTCAGCCGTGATCGGTGATGCGCTCGCAAGGTGAGGGGTGTTGGGAGGAAGCCGACGATTGACGCGACGAATGCGTGGGCCGGCGCGTACACACGCACTGCTTCCCCCGCACGCCCGCGTACGCGTGCGCGAGGACAGGGCCGGCGGGAAGGGTGACCGCGCCTCAGTTCGTCTCGGGCCGGGGCGGGTGTTTACGGTGGGCGGGGGTTGCCGCTGTCCTTGAGGGCGGTGAGGATGATCGGGCGCAAGAAGTGTGCGAAGCCCTGTGCCCCATCGGCGTTGAGGTGCGCTGGGTCGGCGAACCAGTCCGGGTGCTCGGCAGCCAGCGGTGCCCAGTCGGCGACGACGAGTTGAGGCCATCGTTTGGGCGCGTCACGGGTGATCGCGTTGTTCTCGGCCCACACGTCCTCGTGCTCGTTGAGCGTTACCCAGATGGTGCGCTCGACGTGCGCGTCGACGAGCGCTTGCACGACGATGTCAATTCCTTTTGCGTACTCGTCCGGCGGGTCGTTGTAGCCGACGTCGATGACGACGAGCGGGCCGAGCTCGGTGCCGAGTGTGCGAATCGTCTCGAGCGCGCTCGGCGGGTTCGAACCGTACGCATAGCAGCCGGGGACGGCGAGCCTGCGGCAGGCGAGAGCCTCGAGTCTGAAATCGAGGCCTTCGCCGAGGTAGGCGCGTGCGTCGGGATGCCAGAGCAGCGTTGCGGCTACCGAGTCGGAGATCATGGTCACGCGCGGCGGCTGTAGAGGCGCGCTGGGTTCGGGCGGAAAGGCGGCCTGTGCCGACCGGCTCGCGATTGCCGACGCGATCACGAGCAGCGCGGCCAAGCCGAAGAACCCAGACAGCATGGGCTGCTGTAGTAGCCGACGCTTCATCCGTTCGTCCGCGTTGAGACGCGGGCCACGATAACCGGACGTCGACGAACTTGCGCACGCGGTCTAGGAAACCACCGAATTTGGCTCACCAAGCCGTCCACGGCCGGCGTGCGCCAGTGTGTGCGCCAGCCCGCGTCCCGCGCCCTCTGGGGGTTCTCGTGGGCTCGGATCACTGCCTGCGAAGGAAAGCTTGGCAAAGGACGCAGGCACGGAACCCGGTCCGGACATCTGACACCCCCGCCCCGCCGGCGAGCGACCAACGCCAAGTTCACCCTCCCCGCCGGCCCCCTCACGCGTACGCGCGCGGGCGTGCGGGGGAAAGAGTGTGTGTGTCCCTGACGACCCTGGCTCGAGCCGAGATGAGCTGAGGCGCGTTTCCCTCTCCCGCGGCCCTCACGCGCGTACGCGCGCGGGTGTGCGGGGAAACGGGTGCGTGTGTGCCTGCATGCCTGATCGCACGCCTGCAAGGAAGTGCCCAGTCGGCGCGGATCTTGCGGCATGCAGAGCACGTAGCCCTTGGGTACGCGCGCGGGGCGGAAGTGGCACGCATAAAGCCGAGACCCGTACCGCGTCCAGGGCACCGCACTGATGGTAGGCGGCGGGACGCTGCTGCTTCGTATCCGGCCACGCCCAAAGCGTGGCCAACCCCGCGGCCAGCAATAGTGCCGCGATCAGCAAGGCCATCAACGGCCTTTTCATTCAACACACCCTACGCGGACACAGGCGCGGGCATCCGCTGCGATGCGCTGCCATCGCCGTGGCCGGGGTGCGAGTTGAGATCGGCGAGCACCGCGTCCGTCGTCCGGGGAAGTCGTCGCCGATCAAGCCGATTCCGGCTCTCGGGTCACGATCCGCGCGAGCTCGGCGCGCGAGTGGATGTCGAGCTTCCGGAACGTGTTCGCAAGGTGGTACTCGATCGTCTTCGGGCTCAGGAAGAGCGCGGCCGCGATCTCCTTGTTCGTCTTTCCGTCGGCGACGAGCAGCGCGATGTGCAGCTCCTGGGGCGTCAGATCGGGCAGTCGCGGCGCGGCATCTGCAACCTGGACGCCGGTGGCCCGAAGCTCGGCGGTTGCGCGCTCGAGCCAGGCGGCTGCGCCCGCGAGGGCGAACGCGTCGTACGCGGCCCGGAGGTGCACACGGGCGTCCCGGCGCCTCCCCTGACGCCGGAGCCGCTCACCGTAGGCAAGCTGCGTTCGCGCCAGATCGAGGAGGAGCGAGGGAGGCTCGAGGAGGTCGAGAGCCCGCTCGAACGGCTCGTCGAATTCGTCGGCGACGGCCAGGAGCCCTTCGCAGCGCGAGCACGCGGCAAGTGCCCACGTCCGCCCCGCTTCCTCGGAGATTGCTTTGAACCGCCCGAGCCATCGAGCTGCCTCTTCGGGCATGCCGGCTTGTGCATACGCCTCGATCAGGTCTGGGATGAACGGGACGGTGCTCGGCTCGACGACGGTGCTTGCCGCCCACCGCTTGGCGAGCGGCTCGAGCTCGACGATCGCGTCCTCGGGGCGACCGCTTCCCAGCGCGAGCACAGCGAGCGCCTGGTGCGCGATCGCCTCCTGAAAGCGATCGCCGAGCCCTAGGCCGGCGGCGATCGCAATCCGAGCACTGGCCATGCAGGCCTCCTCCTGGCCGCGCCAGGCGTGGACGCTCGCCGAAGCGGCTGATGCGGCGCCAACGAGCGCCGGCGTCCCGATCGCCTCTCCGAGCTGGATCGCCTCCGCGGCCGCGACGAGGGCCGCATCGAGACGCCCCTGGCGGAGCTCGAGGTGGGCGGCACAGCTCTGGTTCCAGACGATGCGCAACCGGTTCCCCTTTGCGCGGCCTTCGCGGAGGGTCTCGTCGAGCGATGCTCGCAGGACGTCGTACCACTCGATGGCGAGAAAGTCGTAGCCGAACCCGGCAGGCATCGCGTAGGAGTCGGCGAGGTACCGGTACAGCGGCATCGCTCGTTCGCGGTCCCCGGCGAGCAAGTAGGCGGCAGCTGCACCCGCGAGCGTTCGGGGCTTCCACCACGGCCCGGCGTCCCGGGCGGCGACCTCGAGTCGCGGCGCGAGCTCGGCCGCACCGGCCGCGTCGAAGGCCTTGAGACGCAGCGTGATCACGACGTAGAGCATCCGAGCGGCTCGCTCGTCGTCGAGCTCTTCGATCTGGTCGAGCTCTTGCAGGAAGACCGTTTCCGGCAGGCTCTGCCCCTGCCAGTCTGCGATCCCGCCGAGTTGCTGGATCAGATCGGCGTGTAGCAGCGGATCCTCGGCGAGCGGCAGCGCTTCCTCCGCCAGCTCGCGAGCGCGGACCGCATCGCCCGCCCAGTACGCCGCTCGCGACGCCGCGTAGAGCCGGCGGGCGACCGAGGCGCGCTCTGGCGAGAGCCGAGCCGCACGCTCGAGCGCACGTGCCTCCGCGGCATGCCCCCCCCGCGCGCCTGCCCGCTCCGCGGTCTCCTCGAGAACGGCCGCGACCTCCTCGTCGGCGCCGTTCGCGGCGGCAGCGAGATGCCAGGCGCGACGGTCGCGATCCGGCTCGTCGAAAAGCACGTCGGCGAGCGCCTGGTGCGCCGCTCTTCGGTCGTCGTCGTCGGCGTGCGAGTAGACGAGTGAGCGCACCACCGGGTGACGGAACACGACATCGCCCGCTCCGATTCGAACAAGCCCGGCCGCCGCCGCAGGGGCGAGCGGCTCCTGCAATCCGAGCCTTGCCGCTGCACGCCGCACTGCCTCGACCTCGGGTTCCGCAGCCGCAAGCAGAAGCCCCAGTTGCGCCGGCCCGGGCAGCTCGTCGACCCGTCGCGAGAAGGCGCGGAGCAGCCGGTCATGAGACGTCACCGAGGTGGGAAACTCACGCGCCAGCTCGACCGGCAGCTCCAGCAGCGCGAGGGGGTTGCCCGCCGCCGCCGCAAGCAGCGGTGCTTCGTCCGCGGCGGCTACGGGCTCGCTGCGCTGTCGCAGCAGACGCCGTGCAGCGTCTGCGGCGAGCGGTCCGAGCTCGAGCCGTGGAAACGCATCGAACGGCGTGCCCGGATCGGGACGAAGCGTCGCCAGCATGGCGAACTCCTCTCCGATCAACCGCCGCGCAGCAAAGGCGAGGGCCTCCGCGGACGCGCGATCGAGCCAGTGCGCGTCGTCCACGGCCACCAGCACCGGCGATTCGGCGGTCGCCTCGACGAGCAGCGACAACGTCCCGGCACCGACCGTGAGCACGTCCGGCTCGCCTTCCTCCAGCGCGAGCGCCGCGGCGAGCGCCCGCGCCTGCACCGTCGGGATTCGCGGCAACAGGTCGAGCATGGGGCGGAAGAGCGCGTGCAGGCTGGCGAAGGGGATCTCCGACTCCGACTCGACTCCGATCGAGCCGAGGACGCGCATGTCGGTGGCGAGCGCACGTCCCTCCTCGAGCAGGGCGGTCTTGCCCAGCCCGGCATCGCCGACCACGACCAGTATGCTGCTGCGCCCGCGTCGCGCTTCGTCGAGCAGCGCTGTGACGCGCCGCAGCTCAGCCTCGCGCCCGACGAGCACACGCGGACGGTACTCGACCCGCACGACTAGGGAAATACCCGAGGCGGCACCGGGCGTCTCCGGTGCATCCTCGGCGTAGATGCGACACGTCGCCTTCTCGATGCAATTCCGCGGCCATTCGACCCGGCTGTCGCCGGGGGTCCTGACGGCGCGGGCAACGGCTCCAAGCTCGGCTCTGATCACGGAGGTGGATCCCGACGGCGTTCACAGCCGTCTCGAGGTCAGAGACGGCCAGGAGGCGCATCTGGAATGCCGCTTGACGTTCCTCGACGACACGCGCTTCGAGGAGGTCGGGACGATCAGCTTCGGAAACGGCAACGCGCTTCGCTTCCGCAGCTCGGCTGAAGGCGTGCTCACCAACGCTGCCGAGCCGGGCCTCCGGCACGGCGCCGTCACGTGGGAGATCGACGGCAGCGCCGGGGCCTTCGAGGGCGCGAGCGGCCGCATCGTCTCCAACTTCCTGCTCTCCGACACCGGAGACCTGACCGACAACCAGTTCGGCGTCCTCTTTCTGCCGGGCCTGGAGCGAAAGGACACGCGATGAGGAATCAGCCGATCGTCCGGCGGACCGGCCGGAGCCTCCTGCCGGTCGCACTCGCCGCCGCTGCGCTCGCCGGAACAGTCAGCGCAGCGGCGGCCGCCGCCCCTACTGGCGCACGCAACCCCGCGGCGAGTGCAGCTCCTCTCGCCCGGGCCGCGACCCCGGGGTCGGACGCGACGCTCGTCGCGACTTCGTTCACGCTCCCGACCCAGAGCGGAGCCCAGGTCACCGCGGTTGCGAGCTGCCCGGCCGGCAAGCGGGTCGTGGGCGGCGGTGTCGATCAGAGCACGCAGCCCGAAGTCCCGCTCGGGGGGCAGCTGATCCAGAGCGCTCCCGCGGACGGGACCGGTTCCGCCGCCGGCACGACGTCGCTCGAGGCGAGTCGGTCGTGGCTTGCGAACACGAACTCGGGTGAGGTCGCCCGGTCGTGGATCGCCACGGTCGCGAGCAGGGGGAAGGCGCTCGAGTTCCGCGTCTTCGCCATCTGCTCGGCCAGCTCCGATGCGACGATCCAGGCCACGTCGTTCGGCCTTTCGCCCTATCGGGACAGCCAAGAAAACGCGACCTGCCCGGCCGGAACCCGTGTCGTCGGCGGAGGAGCCGGTGACGTCAGCCCGCCGGGCACCGAGTCCAGGTCCGACTGGCTCGAGGTGAGCGGGCCGGTGGACGAGAACGGCGAGGCCGCTTCGACGGAGTCCGGGGACGTCGCTGGCTCATGGTCGGTCTCGGTCGCAAACCAGGACCTGTCCAGACCGACGTGGCGGGTGTTCGCTCTCTGCTCGGCCGGCTCCGACGCGACGGTCCAGGCCAAGATCTTCTCCGCCGACTCGGCCGGAGCCGGCAGGAAGGTTGGTGCAGTCGTCACCTGTCCGGCCGGCAAGCGCGCGCTCGGGGGAGGCGTCGGCCAGACGGGAAGGCCTGCGGGGGACGACTACGCCATCGGCGAGCTCTACCAGAGCGGCCCGGTCGACGGGACCGGCGAGAAGTCGAAGACCGATACAGGTGACGTCGCACGATCCTGGTACGCGTTCGTCGAGAACTATTCCAACAACGGAGCACGGGTGTACCGGGTGCTGGCGCTCTGCGCCAGCGACCCCCCGTCGCCGCCGTCCGCTGCGCAGGGCTGAAGGCGACGATCGTCGGCACCGCGGGACCGGACAGGCTCAAAGGCACTCCCGGTGTCGACGTGATCGCCGGCCTGGGCGGCAACGACATCATCTTCGGCCTCGGCGGCGACGACGTCCTCTGCGGCGGAGCGGGTAACGACACGATCTCGGGTGGAGCCGGCAACGACACCCTCTCCGGCGGCTCGGGCAACGACACGCTCATCGGCGGCCCCGGCCTCGACCGGCTCAGTGGCGGTCCCGGCCGGAACACGGTGCGGCCGTGAGCGACCGCCGCCCTCGCCGCCTCTCCGGGCTCGCCGGTCTGATCCTCGTGCTGGCTGCGCTCTCGGTGGTCGCGGCCGCTTCCGCCGGCCCGCCGCCCTGGATGTACGACGAGAACAGCTACGACGTCCTCGCGTACTCCGCCTGGGGACGCACGAACAACGTCAGCGGGGCGCAGTGCACCGGGATCGGCGCGGCCGGGAAGCGCTTCAAGGGGGCCACGCACAGCTCGTTTCGCTGCGACGTCGCCGTGGGCGGCGCGCCCGCGGGCGTCGTGACCGTCAAGGCGCTCGGACCGGAGTCCCTCCGCGTCGTCAGCGCTTCCGGCGGCACGTTCAAGCCTGCCCGCGCCATCGGCGCGGTGCCGAGAGGTACCCCGATCCTCCAGGATTTCGATGCGGTCATCGCGCTGCAGAAGAGCTCCTGGGCGAAGGCGCACAAGGTCGCCCGTGTCCTCTGCTACGGGCTCGAGCCTCACCGCTCGACCGGCACCACCGAGTACTACTACGCCTTCAGCTGCGCGACGTTCGACGCCCGGGACACGCGGGGCGCCCAGGTGCTCGTCACGGCCGCGGGCAAGAACGCGGTACGCGTCGTGAGGACTCTCGTCAGGTGAGATCGAGTCTCGCGTTGGTCGGCGCCGCGCTGGCCGCGGCCTCGCTCGTTGCCGCTACTGCGACCGCGAGCCCGCTCGGCGGGAACGGGTCCGGCCCGCCGACGATCCGAGTGCACGGGCGGAACCTCGTCGACGGGGCCGACCGGCCGGTGCAGCTGCGCGGGGTGAACCGGGCGGCGTTCGAGAGCCGCTGCACGTACGACTCCAACGGCTTCGCGAACGGGCCTGTCGGCCAGGCGTCTGTCGCCGCGATGAAGCGCTGGCGGATCAACGCGGTGCGCGTGACGCTGAACGAGGACTGCTGGCTTGGCGTGAACGGTCTGCCGCTCGGAAGCGACGCTGCCGGCTACCGCCGGGCCGTTCGCTCCTACGTCTCCTTGCTCAGGCGCAACGGCCTGTACGTCATGCCGGTAGTCGAGGTCTTCGGGCCCGACACGCAGAAGGCGACGCAGATCGACTACATGCCGGACCGGAGCCACATGCTCGACTTCTGGCGCAGCGTCGCGACCACGTTCAAGGCAGATCACGGCGTCCTCTTCGATCCCGTGACCGAGGTCGCGATGGCCGACTGGAACGACCCGCACCCCGATCCGCCCGGGCAGTGGGATTGCTGGCTGCACGGCTGCACGATCGACTCCGTCTATGACGGGGCGCCGCGCTACGCCGCTGCCGGGCTCCAGTCGATCGTCGACACGATCCGCGCCACAGGCGCGAAGCAGCCGATCGTCCTCGGGGGGATCGACTACAACGCCGACCTCAGCCAGCTCCTCACGCATCTGCCCGTCGACAAGGCGCGCCAGCTCGTCGCCTCGTTCCACGTCTACGACTTCGTCCAGGGCAAGGACGTCGGCGTGACCTTCCGTGACCAGCTCGAGCCGATCGCGAGTCGGATGCCGGTCATCCTCGGCGAGCTCGGCGAACGCAGGTGCGACTCGGGGACGGGCGCGTACACGCGCCGCGTACTCGGGCTCGTCGACGCCGAACGGCGGAAAGGGAACGTCGTCGGCGTCCTCGCGTGGGCCTGGAACGCCGGCGGCGACTGGCACTGTCCGACCGGCCGGTACGGCGAGGGCGGCCCGCTCCTGATCCGGGATTACTCGGGGACGCCGACCGTCATGGGCAGGGTCCTTCGCACGTGGATCGCGGCGAAGCGATGACGCCTAGGCAAAACCCGACGCGGCTGCGGCTTCCGCAGCACGCTCGGCTGGATTCGACAACGCCTTGACAACAGAGAGGAAACGCATGTACCGGATCACCCGCCTCCGCCCCACACCCGCGCTGGTCGTCGCGACGGTCGCGCTCCTGGTCGCGCTCGGCGGCACGAGCGCCGCCGCCGTCGCTCTCCTGCCCAGGAACAGCGTCGGCAGTGCTCAGGTCATCGACGGGTCGCTCAAGAGCAGGGACTTCCACGCCGGAGTGCTTCCCGCGCAAACCGTCGTTTTTTCACGCTCCGTTGCCGGTCCGGTCACGATCAACACCGGGGACTCCGACGTGTCCGACCCGCGGCTGTCCGTTGCCACGCTGACGATTTCCAGGCCGGGCACCTATCTGCTCTCGGCGAAAGGGCGGTTCACGGTCGACGACGCAGAGATCACCTGCGCGCTGATCGCCGGCGACAGCTCGGACACGAGCAGCGCCAACGTCCCCACCAAGCCCGTGGGGGAGGGGCATTCAAGACGACCCTTTCCCACCTCGCCGTCCACGTGTTCGCGGAGCCCGGGGATGTCGACCTCCGGTGCACCACGGCGGCGAAGGGCAGGGCGCTCGCGGCCCGCGACGTCACGCTCGTCGCGATCGGGATCGCGAGCGCGACCGGCTCGTAACACCGCAACCTCGAACGAAAGGAGACCACATGTCCCGGATCACCCGTCTTCGCCCGTCGCCCGCCATGGTCGTCGCGTCGATCGCGCTCCTCGTCGCCCTCGGCGGCACGGGCGTGGCTGCCGTGAGCAAGCTCGGCCCGGTGAACAGCGTCGGCACCAATCAGGTGGTCGACGGCTCCCTGCTCCCCAAGGATCTGAAGCCCGGCGCGATCCCGAGCCAGGGCGCGCTCGCCTACGCCCACGTCAACGAGGACGGGACGCTCGACGCTGCGAACTCGAAGAACGTCGCGGCGATCCCGGCGAAGAACACCGACAAGAGCGCCTTCGACTACTGCCTGGACGCCACGGCCAAGCAGGCTCCGAAGAACGTGGTCGCGACGCTCGGGTCGTTCGCCGCGGTGGATAGGCAGATCGTGGCCATCATGAAGCCGGACATCGTCGCTTCGCGCTGTCAGGGCAAGGCCGACGCCCTCGTCGAGACTTCGGTCGGGGGGAACTTCGACCAACGTCACGACTTCTACGTCGTCTTCAACTAGCGACCGAGAGCGGATCGTCATGAGCGTTCTCGCCATCCGACTCGTCCTCGCCGCCGTGTTCGCGACCGCCGCGGCCGCGAAGTTCGCCGGGCGTCGGGAGGCAATCGACGGGCTCGAGACCTTCGGCCTCGGGCGGCGGCTGTCGAAGCCGCTCGCGACGGCGCTGCCGGTCGTCGAGCTCGCGGTCGCCGCCTCGCTGCTCCCGGCACGGACGGCCGCGGCCGGAGCCTTTGCCGCGGCCGGGCTGCTGGCCGTCTTCACCGGCGCAATCGCATACCAGCTCGCTCGCGGCCGCCGGCCCGACTGCAACTGCTTCGGCCGACTACGCGCGAAGCCGATCGGGCCGTCGACCCTCGCCCGGAACGTCATGTTGCTCGGGCTGGCAGCGTACGCGGCGGTCGTCGGGCTACGCGACCGCGGCCCGAGTGCAGTCGCATGGCTCTCCGATCCGCTGCTGGCGACGATCGGCGGACTGACGGCTCTCGTCCTCGCGCAGGCGGTCCTGCTCGTGCTCGTGCTGCGACGCCACGGACAGGTTCTGGCCCGGCTGGACGACGTCGACGCCGAGGACGAAGTACCAGCGGGCCTTCCGGTCGGGAGCGAGGCGCCGGAGTTCGAGCTGCCGGATCTCGAAGGCGAGCCCGTCACCCTGGCGGCGCTCCGCAAGCGGCGCCTCCCCGTGCTCCTGCTCTTCAGCGACCCCGCTTGCGGACCCTGCTCCGCCCTGCTGCCGGAGGTCGGCCGCTGGCAGCAGGAATGGGCGAGGGAGCTGACGCTCGCCGTGATCTCGAACGCGTGCCCGGAGCAGAATCGCGCGAGCGCGGCCGAGCACGACCTGACGCTCGTCCTCTCCCAGGAGAAGCACGAGCTTTCCCTCGCCTACGGCGCCCTCGGGACGCCGATGGCGGTGCTCGTCGACGGCGACGGGCGCATTGCCGGCCCGGTGGCGGCGGGAGAAGCCGCCATCGCCGAGCTCGTTGCGCAGGCGGTCTCGGCCCAGGATGTGCTTGTCCGTGTCTAGCGAGGCGAACATCGTCAAGGATCTGATCGATCGCGGGCTTGCCCCGATTCAGGCCGACATGGCCCGGTTTCGCGCCGGCCTCGACGCGATGACCGCAGCGAGCGACAAGCCGCCGGCGTCGGCGATCAGCGCGCTCCGTTCGGCGCGCGACCATGCCGTCGCCGCGCAGAACTCGCTCAAGGCCGCCAACGCGGGCCACATCCGTCTGATCCCGGGCGGCGGCCAGGCGATTCGAGGCTTCCTCTACCTAAGTCAGGGACTGTCGGCACTCCTCGGCGCGCTGGGCTCGACCGGCGCCACCACGGCAGGCGAGCTCGCCTCGGCGCGCAAGCTCCTTGCCCGGTCGGGGAGCGAGTTTCTCGCCGCCGACCGGGCGCTCCACTGCCCGTACGGCTGTCGCAAGCCGCCGACGGTGACGATCCCATGACCGGCTCGACGCCTAACCGGATCGACAGGCTGGCTCGGAGCCTCGCCGGCGGGGAGCTCCGCTCCGGTTCGCGAGTCCGGAGGTCCTCAGGCGAGACGAGCCTCGATCGCAGGTCTCTGCTCCGCGCAGGCGCACTCGGGATCGTGGCGTTCTCGCTGCGCGGGGTTCCGTCCGCCCGGGCCACGGCGGAGGTCGCGTCCGGCTGCACGGGCGGCTCGCTGAAAGCCTGCTATGCGACGGTCGAGAAGAACTTCGACAAGTACGTTCGCCAACTCTGCGACACGCTGAAGGACAAGGCCGGCGACCCGTTCGGCACGGCGAGCTACTCGTGCTACGTCGGCTGGCTGAGCTCCCGTCTCGACGCGCGGAAGGACTGCCGGGCCAGTTGCCCGAAGCCGAAGAAGAAACCGCCGGCTGCGCCGCCAGGTGGCGGAGGGGGGATCCACGCCACCCGGCGGCGGAGGCCCCACTCCGACCTGCGGCAACGTCGACTGCGTCCAGGGCGACATCTGCTGCAAGAGCGACTCGGGGCCGATCTGCTGCGCGATCTGCTGCTCCAAGAACGGCGGCTGCGGTTCCTCCAGCAGCGACTGCGCATGAACCATGTCGCGGTCAAAACACGAACGCGTACGCGGGACGCACCTCTGAGCCAGACGCCGCTCGTCATCCTGATGGTCGCCTACACAATGGCGGGACTGGCGCAACTCGGCTAGCAGCGCTTCTCGAACTGAGTGCTAGTCCCGTTGCGGCTCGGCCTCAATCATCTCACCGGGGTGTAGGCTGCTGCGCGTTCGACTTGATTACTGAAGCCGACGCGCGGATTCGAACCGTGGACCCCTTCATTACGAGTGACCGTGACTGTGACGTCTTCGTGCCGATTCTCAGGCCGCGAAGGAAAGCGGCCGGCGGGAGCACACTCGGGCCCGTGGAGACCGTTGATTTTGATTGCGCCCGCCGGGCGCGACGAGATGGAGTCGATCATGCCGCATCCCACTTGCTCGCTCGAGGAGAAGAGGGAACCAAGATCTCGCTGCTAAAGAACGAGAGGCCGTGTTGGGCACGGCCTCTCTCACGGCAACAAAGAAGGGAGGGGGCCCCTATGAAAAGAACCTCGTCCCATACGCAGCTGCCCTTAGGCAGGATAGTAGTTGAGACCGGAGCCCGCGCTCGAAAGCACGTCTGTCTCGCGGGCGTCGAAATGCGCTGTTGAGGCCGTTTTCCGAGCTATTCGCGACCTGACCGAGCAGCGCGCCAGAATGAATCGGCTACGCGACAGCTCGGCGCGTGTCGCGCGTCTGTGGCTCGTGCGCATCTTCCTACCGCTCGCCGCGGCCTCCGCGGCTGCGCTTGTTCTTCGCGCCCTTGGCTGGTGACGGGGAATGGCCGCCATCGTTTGGACGCGGAACTTGAACAAGTAAGAAGAGGGGGTGCAGTGTCCGCGTGTTGCCCCGTCTGTTGCCCTCCTCGACCCAAGCGGCCATGCCAGGTCGGCATCGTTCAGATCAAAACCCTCTGAGTTGCAGCGCCTTCGCGAAGTGCGCCTGGGAGGATTCGAACCTCCGACCCGCGGATTGGAAGAACGTCGGTCGAGCCTGGCTCCTGGAGGCAGCGCGGGATGGCCGTACTTGCCAAAAACTTGCCAAAGATGAAGGCAACTTCTGTTGTTGTGCCTGATCTGCAAACACAAGTACGCGATTTGCAGCCAGTTCCTGATGGGCGCGGCTGGTACCGAACAGCCCTGCTAATCGGCGGTTTCTAACCGCTGGAGGGGGGCACCGAGGGGGGCACGCAGTCGCACGTATCGCACGTGTCTTCCGCAACGTCAACCTCCGCAAGGCGATCAACTACGCACTTGATCGACGCGCTCTCGCCAACTTGTCCGGCTACGGCAACACGCCCACGTCCCAGCTTCTCCCCACCGCCCTCTCCGGGGGACGGACATACAACGTCTACCCCGTTATCTGGACCAAACCTCGCCAAGGCAAAAGCACTCCTCCCGAACGGCAAGTGCGGCAAACTTGTCTACTGGACAGGGCCGGACTCAAGCTCCCAAGTACTCGCACAGGCTCTCCAATCAGAACTTCGCAAGATCGGCTGCAACGTCGTACTGCAATTGCTCTCAGCCAACATCTTCTACGTCGCAGCAGGCATCCGAGGGGCAGCTTACGACATATTGCCGATGGCCTGGTTCTCCTACCCCCCTGACCCCTTTGACATCCTCTACCACAGCCTCGACGGAAACACAATCACAGCAAAGAACAACTTCAACTTCTCCTATATCGACAATCCGAACCTGAACAAGGCAATCGAGAGAGCAAACCTACTAGCCCTCGGTTCGAAACGTTTAGAAGCGTTCGCTCAGATCGACAAGAACGCAATGCGCGACCTCGCTCCCGTCGCACCCCTCGCCCACGTAAACGCTCCCGGCTTCGTCGCGCCCAACGTCGGCGGCTATACCTACTCCACGTTCGGAGCAGTCGGAGCCGACCTCAACACCCTCTATTGGCACTAAGCGGCCGCAGACGATGCTCGTCTCAGCGACTCAGGGAACGGGGTTGGCCGAGACACGTTCATGCTGTCCCGTCGGCCGGGAGTCCCGGCCGGGAGGGAGTCGGCCGGGAGGGAGTCCCGCGCTCCGGACCGGGCTCTCGAGGGGGAGGGCTGGGTGAGGAGTCCCGCGCGCCGCACCGGCTTCAGCCCGACGGGGAGTCCCGCGCGTCGAGCGACGTTCAGGGGGGAGGCCCCGCCCCCGTCCCGCCCGACCCTGGCGGCCCTCCTCCTCACGCGTACGCGTACGCGAGTCTGCGGAGGAAGGTGCGTGTGTGCCCTGTCGCCCCGGCCGCTAAGCCGTCAACGCCGTGTCAGCCTCCCCACCGGCGCCCGCTCCCGCGCGTACGCGCGCGGGTGTGCGGGGGAAGGAGTGCGCACGCGCCTGCAGGGGCCCCCGAGGGGAGAGCGGAACGAACTGAACTGACCCTCCCGGGGGCCCTCTCTCACGCGTACGCGCGCGAGTGTGCGGGGGAGTGAGTGCGTGTGCTTCGACATCGGGGAGCTCCGCGCACAGCTTCATGCGGTCGAGCTTCGCCTCGGCGCACTGGCCGACCGCGCCCAGGCCGATTTCGGCCCGATGGCGTAACGAGGTAGCCTCGGCCCGTGCTGGAGGGTTTTGAGCGGTTGTCGGTCGAGACGACGGGCGCAACGATCAACGTGTTGCGTGCGGGCTCGGGGCCGCCGGTACTACTGCTTCATGGCTGGCCGCAGACACTGACGCAGTGGCACCGGGTCGCTCCTCTGCTCGCTGAACGGTTCACGGTTGTGTTGGCCGATCTGCGCGGGCATGGTGACAGCTCGAAGCCGGCCGGTGGTGAGCGGCACGCGGCGTATGCGAAGCGTGAGCATGCCCGTGACCAGGTCGAGGTGATGGCGGCGCTGGGCTTCGACCGGTTCGCGGTGGTCGGCCACGACCGCGGCGCACGGGTCGCTCACCGGATGGCGCTCGACCACGCCGAGCGGGTCGTGCGGTTGGTGTTGCTCGACGTAGCGCCGACGCTCTTTGTTGTCGAGTCGACGAGCCATGCGAGCGCGTGGGCGAACTACCACTGGTACTTTCTGACCCAGCCGTACGACTTGCCGGAGCGGCTGATCGGGGCGGATCCGACTACTTCCTGCGTTGGACGCTTCGCAGCTGGAGCGGCAGCGACGACTCCTTCCTCGACGAGCAGGCCGTCACGGAGTACGCGCGCTGTTTTCCGCGACCCGGCCACGATCCATGCCACCTGCGAGGACATACGCGCGCTTGTCAGCGTTGACCTCGAGCACGACCGGGCCGACCGGGACGGCAACCGCTTCGTCGAATGTCCACTCCTGGTTGTCTGGGGAACGCGCTGGCGCTCCGCAGATCTCTTCTCACCCTGGCGCGACTATGCGCGGAACGTGCAGGGCCGGCCAATCGACTCCGGCCATTGGCTTGCCGAAGAACGTCCCACCGAGCTCACCGCCGAGCTACTCGGATTCCTGAGTTGACTCGGCGGGCGAAACGGCCTCTTCGTCAAGTCCGGTCGGGGGCGGCCTGCACTTTGACGATGCCGTGATCACGACTCACAATGTCGGAGTCGTGAAAGCTCGTCTGCCGTCGCGAGACCCGGTTGCCTCAGCCCTCTGACGAGCAACGCGACCCACTGCTCGACGAGGCCGACAGACAGTCGATCAGGCAGTGGTTTCGGAACCTGGCTCGCCACCGTGGACCCACCAGCCGATCCCAAGCCAGCCTGAGTACCGATCAGGACGCACGGCGAGCCTTGCGAACACCGCACGCCGACCTGGATCTGCCCACGGGGCTCGCAGCCGAAGTCACCGGCGGTACCGCGACCGGCAGAGCGCCTCCGGCTCCGGATGCGTCAGGCACCGAGGAGTAACCCGCCCCGACGACCGAGTCGCCGCGGATCCGAGCCGCGGATCCCCACACGACGCGCGGCCTTCCCGGAACACGCGGGACTCCCTGGGCTCAACGCTGCGCCCTCCTGTCGAACGGTGCTAGGAGGGGTTCAGCCTCTGCACTCGGAGACGAAGTTGACCGTCATGGCCGTGATGTCCCCGTTGGCGTTGACCGTCTCGTGCTCGGTCAGGTGGACTACGAAGTTGGGATCGCTTCCCGTCGTCAGGAGATGCAGATTCGTCGTCTCGGTGACCTCGAACGCGCCATTCGCGGACGTAACGTTGTTCTCCTCGAAGTTGTCGACCTCGTGCGAGGTGTAGTGGGTCCCGCTCGGGGCCCCTGTGCCCGATGCATCAATGACCTGGTGCAGGGCGAAGTTGGATCGCCCGCTGGCGCTCGTTGTCGTTCTGATCAAGGCGTCCATGCTGCCCGTGAGCATCACGTCGTCTCCGGTGCAAGGATTCGTCGTCAGGATTGAGAACGGCATGGTGACGTGGGTGACAGCGGCCTGAGAGCCCGCCGCTGCCGTCAGCGCGACCGTCGCGACCAACGCGACACCCAGCAATAACCTCTTCATGTTCCCTCCTTGCCCCCCCGAGTGCCTGCCTGCTGGGCTGTGCCGGAGCGTAACGACCACGAGCGGTCGTGTCCATGAGATCACATATTCGTCTACCTCGCGAGAACAGCCTCTCCTCGCCTGTCTGCACGCGGCTGTCCCGCAGCCGTCCATCTCTAGGAGTCCCGGCGCCTGACTTGAAGGCGGAGGGGAGCGGGTTGTCCTTGCCCTGTTAGCCCTGCCTCTGAGTGGTTCCCGTGGGTTGGAAGCGGCAGTTGGGAGTCGCGGTGGAGAGACGCCCGATTGAGGTGGTTGGTTCCGAATCCAGGGCTGGGGTTGGCCCGCGCTTAAGACGGGTCGGGATAGCTTCGCGTCTCGACGACGAAGGAGGTCCCAGTGAGACTCAGACGGAGACGGTTGGCCGTGACGGTAGCGGCGGTTGTCGCTTTTACCGCGATCGCCGCGCCGCTCGGACTCGCAGGCACCGCAGCCCCGAGTGCGAGCGTCGCCTCACAGCGGTGCGCGAAGTACTCGGGCACAGTGCTGCTGACGTACTCGAACCCGCAGACGATCATCCTGCACGTGATCCGGGGCAAGGTGAACGCCGCGACCACGTTCACGATGACGCCGGCCACGACCTACTCGCGCAACGGCTCGTCTGCCACGTTCGCGGACGTGAAGATCGGCGACACGGGCACGATCACAGCGACGGAACAGCTCCCGAGCGGCACGCTGCTCGCCTGCTCAGTGACGGTCTCCGGACCGTAGTCGCGTCAGAACCGTCCCAGCCGGTTCACCCCGGACGCGTCCGGGATGCTCGCCTGCACAGCCGTGGCGATCCCGAACACTGCCCCGCCAACAGCGAGCGCCAGCAGAAACCGCCCGCCTCGGCTGAGGCGACGAAGACGCTGCATGCGACCTCCGACTACGCGAAGGCGAAGTAGTCCGGTTCCCGAGCGGGACAGGTCCGAAAGAGCGACTAGGCAGCGAGTACCGGCGCGTCTACTGTCCCCGAGAGCCGGGCGAGCCGCGCGGGTCTCGTACAGGATCGCCGAAGCTCGCCCGGCCTGAACGTGTGGACGCGCACGCGATCGCGGTGGCTGCCTTCGGGAGACAGCGAGGGCAGGCTCCGCAATGCCGCCTCGGCCGCGTTCAGGCCGCGCCCTGAAGCTGCAGCGGGCGCCTACGCCGCCCGAAATACTCGTCAGCGTTCGTTGCCGGTGACGAGTAGCCAGCAGATACGCAAGGAGCAGGCAAAAGTACCGAGTACGAGAAGCGCGCCGGCCATTGTCCCTCTCCTATCGGCGAATTCAGACGGCGCCTTGAGGGTGAAGTCGGGTTCGCCCGATGCCAGAGCCCTAAGAGTCCCTAACGAAATGGCGCTTCCAGGTCATGCACTGTCGGCGCAGAGTGCCTCGATCCTAGGGTGTCGAGTTTCCGGGGAGGCGGCTCGGGTAGCCCTCCCCCCTGAACCGCGTCCGCCGCGCGGGACTCCCGTCACCCCCTAGCCCACAAGGCCGAGAGTTTCCGCCGAGTTCACTGAGTCTCTCGTCCGGTCGGGCAGGTCGGCTGGCCTCCCCCGAAGCAGCCGAGTCGCGCGGGACTCCACGCCGCGCCGGGCCCAGGCCGGGTAGCCCTCCCCCCGAACCCCGTCTGATGCGCGGGACTCCCGCCAGGGGAGGAAGCGGATAAGCGACCGGCATCTCGTGGCTCCGTACCCGGGGTCATCGGTTCCGCTGATAACGGCGTCGGCACGACCGACGGGCGGAAGCGCGATCGTCGCCACCCG
Source organism: uncultured Actinomycetes bacterium (assembly GCA_963776375.1). GTDB lineage: Bacteria > Actinomycetota > Thermoleophilia > Gaiellales > Gaiellaceae > PALSA-612. The sequence goes on from CAVZMF010000001.1 coordinate 825,675, forward strand.
CTCCTCGTTCACCGCTCCGGACTTGGCGTGGCCGGAGATGGTCTGGATCGGTGTCACTCTCGCCTGCGGTCCGCTGTCCCTCACCGCCACCACCCGCGGCCAGCCATAAGAACGCAGGGTCTGCGAGAAACGTTCGTGAACCCGAGATACCCGCCCGCGTTCGTCATGGCCGCGAACGAGCGGATCAACCCGATCTTGAGGTCTGATGTCCGGCATGTCCGCACGCCTGATCGCATACCCACCCTCAGCGCACGCAAACGACCCGCTCGCAAAAATGAGCAGGCGAGCAGTACCGACGGGAGCACGAGTGCACGAAGACGATCCACCGAACCGAGAGTGTCGCACCTCCGAGAGCCGACCCCGAATCGGATAGCCCTCCCCTCCGAGTAGGAACACGGCGACGGGACTCCCTGCAGCGGGGCTGCTGGGTATCAACCAAGCTAGGGCTGGTCTCGCGCCCCTAGCCGGCCGACATCTCTCATAGCCCTCTCAATAGAGAATGATCCCGACGAGCATCTGCGGTGGGTGAATCAAGGACGACCCCATCAGAGCGGTTCCTCACCTGCCATGCATGTGGCAAGGCGATGCCAGCCGACAGCCCGACGCTGCGAATCGAGCCGATCGGGCACGACGACTGGATCATCTACTGCCAGGAGTGCTGGGAGCGGGAGTTTGGGGGAGCCTAGACTGGGTCAGCAATGAGGGTCACTGTCGTCCTCGCTACGGTTGTCTCGTTTCTCACCCTCGTCGCGCTTCCGGTCGCCGCCCAAAGCGCGTCCCCGAAGCCCAGTTGGAGATGCATTGCGGCCATATGCCTCTGGGAGAGCCGCGACCAAATCAACTACGACTACGGCGTCGCGGCCAACAACATCCCTTCCCGGAAGATCCGCGTTCGCGGAGGCCAAGTCTGGGCGTGCTTCTGGCGATGCACCAACGCCGTCACCGAGGACGGCTTCACGTACTACGGCGGCACACAGCGACCGGCCAACCGCCTCCTGACCGTAAGCACTTGCGACCCGATCTTCAGCCTCCCCGACGGAACAGCCTCCGGAACTCGAATCCCGTATGGCGACCGCTGGAACGGTTACCGCAAGCGTCTCTTCGAGGGCGGGGTCATCGGATGGGAAAAGACCGTTCGCAGCGGCCGTACAAAGATCCAGGTCTCCCTGGAGATGGACAACGGACGTGTCCGTTGCGCCCACCTGGAAGTGAGCAGATGAGCGCTCGCGGCCGTTGAGCCACGGCAGAGCCAGTCCACGGGAACCGCTCAGAGGGCACGGTCGGGCTCTGCGCTAGGTCGGGGCCTCCCCTCCGGGTCGGGGCCTCCCCTCCGGGTCGGGATCAGGCGACGGGACTCCACTAGGCTCGCGCTTCGACGGTCACTCGACGGGAGTCCCGCCGTTCGGGCCGGGTTCAGGGGGGAGGGCTACCGGCACTCGGAAACCCGACGAACTCGACGTAACTCGGCGGAGGACCGGAGTCGTCACGCCCAGCTCGAACCTCCCGAGCCACAGCTCGCGTATGTCGGGGTGGGTGCTGACCGCGAAGGGCCGCGCGGTCTTCGGGTTCCTTCGCGAACAGGAGAAGAAAGCTACGGGTAAGTAACCCCTACCCGGCCGGCGCACGCGGCTGCGAGCCCGGACGAGGCGACATCGGCTCGGCAGCGTGCATACGCTGCGCGGGTGGATTCCGGCGGGCAGCGGCGTCTGCTGACCCGGTTGATGCTGCTGTCGGTCGCGGCCGGGATCGCGACTATCGCCTTGAAGATGCTGGCCTGGCGGCTGACTGGGTCGACCGGCCTGCTCTCGGACGCGCTCGAGTCGATCGTCAATCTCGCGGCGGCGCTGATCGCGCTGGTCGTGGTGCGCTGGGCCACTCTCCCGCCTGACGAGCAGCACATGTACGGCCACGAGAAGGCTGAGTACTTCTCCGCCGGTGTTGAGGGCGGTCTGATCCTGGTGGCCGCCGTCTCGATCGGTTGGGTCGCGGTCCGACGTCTTCTTCATCCGGTACCGCTCGAAGATGTCGGCATCGGCCTCGCGGTCTCAGCTGGCGCTTCTCTGATCAACCTGCTCGTCGGTGTCACGCTCATCCGTGCCGGTCGCCGTCACCGCTCGATTACGGTCGAGGCCGACGGCCGTCACCTGCTCACCGATGTCTGGACCTCCGTCGGCGTCATCGTCGGCGTCGCTGTCGTCGCGCTGACGGGCTGGGAACGGCTCGACCCGCTGATCGCGCTCGTGGTCGCCGCGAATATCGTCTTCACCGGCGTCAAGCTCATCCGCCGGGCGGGCGGAGGCCTGATGGATCGCGTGCTGCCCTCGGCGGAGCAGTTAGCGCTTGACGCAGCGCTCGAGCCGTTCCGGACGCAGGGAGTCGTGTTCCACGCAATCCGGACCAGGCAGTCGGGTCGGCGCTCGTTCGTCTCCATGCACGTGCTCGTCCCGGGCCGCTGGTCTGTGCAGCAAGGGCACGCGCTGCTCGAGCGCGTTGAGGCCGACGTGCGCGGAACGCTCCCGCACACTACGATCTTCACCCATATCGAGCCGCTCGACGACCCGACCTCGTTCGACGACGCGACGCTCGACCGACTCGAGGACGCAAAGCCCGGAACCAACTGACGCCACATGCCTCGGTGCGTGACGTCTACTGGCGTGGCGTCTAGTGACCCGCCAGGGAGCCCGACCGTCTCATTGGAGGTCAGGACAGATCAGAGAATTCTCTGACGCCGTCGAAGCGATGCGGCGGGATCATCAACTCGCGCTTAGCACGGATCGTGAGTAGGCCGAAGCCCAACCGAAAAGGCGGCAGGAAGAACCCTCCGAACGTCTTTCTGATCGGGTAGACGAAAGCGACACCGACTCAACGAAGATCACTAAGGGCCCGCGATAGCGGGCCTTCTTGTGTCCATATTCGACGTGTAGCCAGTCCGCTTCCACCGGCGCGCCGCGTGGGACGTCTCGGCGTCGCCCAGAACGCCAAATTCGAGTAGTTCCCCGCGTGGCGATCGGTGGGCGTCCTGATGCGACGCTGGGCGGTTCCGGAGACTGTGACTCGAAAGGGGCTCATGGAAACGATCGTCGTTGGTGTTGACGGTTCGGAGTGCTCGCGGGCAGCCCTGCGATTCGCGGTCGCTGAGGCGCGGCTGCGACAGGCACGGCTGCGCGTCGTGCACGCCTGGGCGGTTCCGCCGGTTTCCACCTACCACGAGGCCGAGCACGCCATCCGAACGGACTTCGACGGGATACACGACGCGGCCCGGGCGCTGCTCGACGAGATCGTCGACGAGGCTTTGGGTGACGACTCCGACATCGTTGTCGAGAAATCCGTCGTCGAGGGGCCGCCGGCAGCCGCCCTCGTTGCTGCCGCGAGAAATGCCGAACTTCTCATCGTGGGCTCTCGCGGACTGGGCGGCTTCAAGGCTCTTCTTCTTGGCTCGGTTGGCCAGCAGTGCGCCCACCACGCGCCCTGCCCGATCGTGATCGTGCGGGACATGCCCGGAGAGTAGGGCTTTCCGGACGTGCGGACCCGCTCCAGACGGTCAGTACGAGCTTGGTGCGGTCGGACTCGTCGCGGACGCGCAGCCGGGTAGGGATGTGCCACGCTCGTGTGCGCGAGTGAGTGTGACGCCTGACTGGGGGACCGACGCGAGCCTGGCGGGCTCGACCGAAGTCTGGCGGGGCACGGCGGATGAGGTCGCAGGTGCGCTCGGCACCGACGTTCGTCAAGGGTTGAGTGAGGCCGAGGCGGCGGCGCGTTTGGCGCGGGTTGGGCCGAACCAGCTCGAGGCGGCGCAGCAGATGTCGGCGTGGCGGAAGTTTCTCGGCCAGTTCGCCGATCCGCTGATCTATCTGCTGCTTGCCGCTGTCGTGGTCTCGCTGGTGGCGTGGGTGCTGGGGGGCGGTGAGGAGGCGCCGTTCGACGCGATCGTGATTGCGGCGATCATCGTCGCCAACGCGGTGCTCGGCTACGTTCAGGAGGCGCGGGCCGAGCAGGCGGTGGCGGCGTTGCAGCGGATGGCGGCGGCGACGGCCGGGGTCGTGCGCGATGGGCGCCGGGAGCGCGTTCCCGCGGCCGACGTCGTGCCCGGGGACGTCCTGCTGCTCGCTGAGGGTGACGCGGTCGCCGCTGACGGGCGGCTGGTCGAGGCGGCGTCGCTGATGGTGGCCGAGGCATCCCTGACAGGGGAGAGCGAGCCGGTGCTGAAGGAGGCCGGCGTGATCGCGGAGCCGCTCGGACTGGGCGACCGGGTGAACATGGTCTTCGGCGGCACCGCGGTCGCGCGCGGGCGGGGCCGCGCCCTCGTGACGGCGACGGGGATGGCGACGGAGATGGGCAATATCGCCAGCTTGCTCGGTCGCACGCTCGAGCTACCGACACCGCTGCAGCGGGAGATCGACCGGCTCGGACGGATGCTCGGGATCGCGGTGATCGCGATCGCGGTCGTGGTGGTCGGCGCGATCCTGCTCACCGCCGACATCGGCACGGCCTCCGACCTCGTTTCGGTGCTGCTCGTCGGCGTCTCGCTCGCCGTCGCTGCGGTGCCGGAGGGGCTTCCGGCCGTGCTGTCCGTGGTGCTCGCGCTCGGGGTGCAGCGGATGGCGCAGCAGCGGGCGATCGTGAAGAAGCTGTCGTCGGTCGAGACGCTCGGGTCCGCGTCGGTGATCTGCTCGGACAAGACCGGGACGCTGACGAAGAGCGAGATGACAATTCAGAAGGTGGTGACCGGCTCGGGCGCGGTCGACGTCACCGGCAGCGGTTACCGGCCCGAGGGCGAGCTGCGCGTAGACGGGCGGCCGCTCGACGACCCGGTCCTGCTGAACGAGGTCCAGGCGGTCCTGGCGGCCGGGAGCCTGGCGAACGACGCCGTGCTTCGTAAGGAAGGCGGCGAGTGGACGATCCAGGGCGACCCGACCGAGGCGGCCTTTCTTGTCGCGGAGGCGAAGGTCGAGGGGCTGACCGAGACACGTCGCTCACGGTTCGAGCGCGTCGGCGAGGTTCCGTTCACCTCCGAGCGCAGGCTGATGAGCACGCTGCACACCGACATCACAAGTGACGGTCGGTATCGTCGTTACGAAAGGCGCGCCGGGCGTCCTGCTGGCCCGCTGCACCAAGGAGCGGCTCCGCGGCGAGGTGCGGCCGCTGACGGACGCCCGGCGGAGCGAGATCCTCGGCTCCGTCGACCGCCTCGCCGACATGGCGCTGCGGACGCTGGCCGTCGCCTACCGGCCGCTGCCTGCGGACGAGCGGCTTCCTGAGGACGAGTCGATCGAGCGGGAGCTCGTCTACCTCGGGATGGTCGGGATCATCGATCCGCCTCGGCCCGAGGCCGGGGCGGCCATCGCGGAGGCGCGTGCCGCCGGGCGTGCGCGCGCTGATGATCACCGGCGACCACCCGCACACGGCCGCGCGGATCGCAGCCGACCTCGGCATCGCCCCGGTCGGCTCCCGCGTCGTCACGGGCGACGAACTCGAGGCGCTCGACGACGACGCGCGCGCAGCCACGGTCCGGGAGGTCTCGGTCTATGCCCGTGTCGCGCCGGAGCACAAGCTGCGGATCGTCGACGCGCTTCATGCGGACGGGAGGATCGTCGCGATGACGGGCGACGGAGTCAACGACGCGCCCGCGCTCAAGGCGGCCGACATCGGCGTCGCGATGGGCATCGCCGGCACCGACGTCGCCAAAGAGGCGGCAGACATGATCCTCGCCGACGACAACTTCGCCACGATCGTCAGCGCCATCCGCGAGGGTCGCGGGATCTTCGCGAACATCCGCAAGTTCCTGCGCTTCCTGCTCTCGTCGAACATCGGCGAGGTCTTCACGATGTTCTTCGGCGTCGTGCTCGCGAGCGTGATCGGCCTGGAGAACACCGGCGAGGCGATCGCCGTGCCGCTGCTCGCAACGCAGATCCTCTGGATCAACCTCTTGACCGACGGCGCGCCAGCGCTCGCGCTCGGGATGGACCCGCCTCCGGACAACGTCATGCGGCGACCGCCGCGCGGACTCACGGACCGCGTAATCGACGCCGAGATGTGGATCGGCATCGTCTGGGTCGGCGCGGTGATGGCGATCGTCACACTCGTCGCGCTCGACCTCCGCCTTCCCGGCGGGATCGTCGGCGACTCCGGGAACATCGTCGAGGCGCGAACGATGGCGTTCACCACCCTCGTTTTCGCGCAGCTCTTCAACTGCTTCAACGCCCGCTCCGAGCATACGAGTGCCTTCCACCGACTGTTCACGAACCGCTTCCTGTGGGGCGCGATCGCGCTCTCCGCCCTACTCCAAGTCGCGGTCGTGCAGCTGCCCTTCCTCAACAAGCCGTTCGGCACAGCGCCACTCGGGCTCAACGAATGGCTGATCTGCATCGGACTCGCGAGCCTGGTGCTGTGGGCCACCGAGGCCAAGAAACTGCTCGCACGCCGGCTGCGGCGTCCGCGAGCGGCGTCGGCCAGCGCGAGGCCATGACGTGACTCCGGCGCAGAAAATCGGCCGGCACCCTCCCGATGGATCGGGCGCCAGCGACTCGCCCTCGGAGCCCGAGCCAGCCTCGTGGTTCCGGGGCACGTCGTGGGTCCGCCGACGACTACCGAGACGAGCGCCTCCCCGGGGAGAACGGCCCATGCCGACGCAACAACAGGATCTACACCCGCATACCTGGTCTAGAGAAATCGCACCAGATCTCCGACGCCAACGCCCACACCCGTATAGGTGGCGGCAAAGCCAACGGAATACGCGACGGAGGCGAACACGACACGGCGATGGCCGACCGGCTTGCTGCCGGCGAGACGGGCCACACCGACGACGATAATCGTCCCGATCAGTCCCGCCGCGATCGTGAACCATACGTCCGAATCGCGCGTGATCCAACTGACCGGGTGCCTCAGCAGACGGCCCCGTCGCAGCTTTGCGAGCCGGGCTTCGAGCTTCGCTCCGTACCCGCGGATCCAACTCTCCCAGCTTCGCTGCATCCAATTGCAGGAAGCGATGTTGACAAACGTGAACACCCCAGCGGCGACACCAAACGTAAGGAACCACGGGACCACCACCGTCACCCCGACCAGGATCGGGCCGAGGAAAAGGTCATCCAGGAACGCATAGACACCCACAACGGTGCCGATCGCCCCATTCGCAAGCCGGACGAGTGCGCGCGACTCTGAGTTCAACGAAGAAAGCTCCGCATGGTCTTCACTGGGATGCTCCCACGGACCGCAAAACAAGGTGCCCGCCGCACACGGCACGCGGAGCCACCTCGGGGAGGAAGCCGCCCAGGGGTGGGAACACCCCGGCGGGAGTCCCCAGACCCGCGCAAGCATGTCCCAGGTGGTGGGAGGGGTAGGGGGGTCGCGAGGGGCCTGGTCTTGTCCGTCCCGAGGGGCGAGCTGCCCCCCATTCGGGCCTGACCTGACGCACCGGGTGGCGGACGCGACGCTGGAGACTGGTGCGACGGTGGACGACCTGGGGAGGGCGCCGGCTGATCCTCCGGGAGGCGGGAGGCACCGGGCGATCATGGATCCGTAGTCGCCCGTAGCTCCCGAATGGCGTTCTACCGATTCGGCGCCGGCGCCTGCCGAACACCGTGAGGCAGATGAAGATCGGCCGACGACAGGTGTCGATCAAGCGCCTCGTCCTCTTCGGGCTCGGTGGTCTCCTCGCCCTCTTCATGCTCATCCAGGCCGTTCCCTACGGCCGCGACCACACGAACCCGCCCGTCCTCCAGGAGCCGCAATGGGATACCGCGGCGACCCGCGCCTTCGCCGTGCGGTCCTGTTTCGACTGCCACAGCAACCAGACCAGCTGGAAGTGGTACAGCAACATCGCGCCCGCCTCCTGGCTGATCGAGCGAGACGTGATGGACGGCCGTAGGACGCTCAACTTCTCCGAGTGGAACCGCCCACAGGACACCAGCCTCGGCGACATCTCCGAAGCGATCAGGAGCGGCTCGATGCCTCCCTGGTTCTACGTCGTGCTCCACCCCAACGCCGGCTTGTCGAAGCGCGACCAGGAGGCGTTCATCCGCGGCCTCCGGGCAACCTTCGCCGCATCCCCTCCTCCGGCCGGGGGAGGTGGCTAGACAACACCTCCGAGCGAGTCTCCGTCTGGCTCCCGTTCTTGACCGGAGCATGCGGGTTCACTCGCGCGCGTTCTGTCCGCGACTCTGAAAAGGACCTTGCGATATGGGCACGCGTGGCCAAGTTCGAGGGTGATCCGGCGAGCGTTGACGAAAGGATCGGGCGGCTTTTCGAGCCGCCGTCTTGTCTGGCGATCTGCCGCCTGAGCTTGCGGAGGCGAAACTCCTACTGCTCGTCGACCGCGAGTCCGGCGGCATGATCGGAGTGACGTTGTTTGACAGCGAGGACGCGATGCGCAGGGGTCATAGGAAGGCGAGAGAGCAGTCGATGTCGGGCGAGGGCACGACACCGCTGATCACCCACCCGGTCAGCGACTGGCCGACTGGCCGAGCGGCCCTGTTCGCCAACCCACCACCTGCCGACCTCCCGTGGCCGTCCAGCACGTAAATTTGGACCCCGGCATTCTGGCCCCGCCGGCCCTCACGCGTACGCGGGCGTGCGGGGGAAGCAGTGCGTGTGTGCCTGACTACCCCCGTTGCTCCAGACAAGACCCATCGAAGCTTCCCTCGTCGATTCCAGCAACGAGGTCGGACTTCGCTATCCCACGCCGGGCCCCTACCTAGCGGGATAGGCCCTTCAGTAGTGCTCGGCGTCCATGAAGATGTGCCGGATGATCTTGCCGTTGTGGACGCGGTAGAACCCGACGACGGGAATCCCGCTCGGGTGACCCGGCCCCTTCACCTCGACGAGGCTGGCGATATATGTATCGCCTTTTGCGGCTGTGTACGAAGTGACCGATCCAACTTGCGTGTAGGTGTTGCCGTATGCGATGGCGTTCTTGATCGTGTCCGTGAGTTGCTGGCGGTTCGTTTGGACGTCTGTCGGAGTTCGCCCCGGATACTCGAGAACGAATGTCACGGCCGGGGCGTACAGCGCGTTGATTGCTGCTGTATCGCCGGTCGTCCATACGGCCATCACCTTGTTCGAGACGTCCTGTCCGGGTGATGATTCGCTGCTGAACCCGCCGGCGATCGCGTAACCCGCCACTCCTGCGACGATCAGCGCAGCGGCGGCGGCGGCGACCACCAGCCACAGGTTGAGGCGCGGCCGGTGTAGGTCGGCGTGAGACGCATAGGCAGTCATGACCGATACCTCCTTCTCATCCATCAGGCTCCCCAGGCCGGGCTTCCCTCGGCAACGTCGTTGTGCGTCAGCCTGGTCAGCCCGGTTCCGTCTGCGTTAATGACGTAAAGCTCGCCGGAGCTGTCCGTGTGGGGGCTGAGTCGGCGGACGAACACGATCTGTCGTCCGTCGGGTGACCAGTTGGGAACAGAGTCCCCGGAGCTTGTTGGCCGTCAGGCGGACCATCGAGCTGCCGTTGCGTCTTCTCCATGATCCAGATCCCGTTGGCCGGTGCGAAGACGATCTTGTGCCCGTCGGGTTTCCATGAGGGAGGCCTGATCCGACCCGAGCCTCCGCCGGGTGTGAGGTTGCGGAGGCTGCTGCCGTTTGTCCTCATCACGTATACGTCGGACACCCAGCTGCCGCTGTCGAAGACGAGCCGATCTCCGGCTGGGCTCCAGTCGACTCCACCCTCGAAGAAGGGCGGAACGGCGTCTTCTGAGCCGATGCTGGTTAGTGCCGTCGGCGTTGGTGACCCAGATGTCGCGGTCATGCCCCTGATAGGCGGTAAAGGCGATCTTCCGGCCGTCGGGTGACCAGGTGGGGGGAGTCGAAAGCGAGAGGCGCTTGGGTAGGGCTCGCCGTCGAGCATCCCGACCTGTCCGGGCGTTGCGAGCCCAACCAGCTGCTGTCCCGCCGCACCCATGACCCAGATCCCTTCCGAGGTGGCGAGCGCGAGCCTGCTCCGGTCGGGGGACCAGGCGACTCCGCCGTAGAGTGCCCCGCGATGCGTCAGGATGCGATGCTCGCCGCTTCCATCTGCGTGCATCACATACACGCCGTCGCCGCGGGCGAAGGCGATCAGCCGCTGTGATGCCGGGGCGCGCGGAGGGCGCGTTGCTGGCGAGCAGCACCGATATGACAGCGAGCGCTGAGACCACCGCGATCCCGAGCCACATCGGCACCCGAACGAGACCTTCGACGCAGCCATCGCTTCTCACCTCATTTGGCAGATCTTCGATGACGCATTGAGCATGCGCTACAGCGCCCATCGGTTGGTCAACGGCCAGGAAACCCGAGTAAACTGCTGGTTGCGGAGCTCAAGAGACGGCTGATTTGCCTATGGAAGGCGGAACATGGAGTTCCGGATTCTCGGCCCGCTCGAAGTCCGCGACGAGGAGGGGGCGCGAGCTCCCCCTCGGCTCGCTGCGTCAGCGTGCGTTGCTTGCGTTGCTCCGGCACGCGGCGAGCTGTCTTGAGCGACCGCCTGATCGACGAGCTTCGGGGCGAGCGCGTTCCGCGACCGCCGCGAAGATCGTTCAGAACTACGTCTCGCGGCTTCGTCACGCACTCGGCGACGGGCAGCTTGTCACCCGCGGCCATGGCTACGTGCTCGAGCTGCAGCCGGACGCTCTCGACCTCCACCGGTTCGAGTCGCTCGCCGCTCGGGGCGCGAGAGCGCGACCAGCGGCGACCCGAAAGCGGCGTCCGAGAACCTCCGCGAGGCGCTCCGCTTCCGCGCGACCGCCGCTCGCCGACTTCGCCTACGAGCCGTTCGCTCAGTCGGCGATCGCACGCCTCGAAGAACGCCGTCTCGAAGCGACCGAGGGGCGCATCGAAGCCGACCTGGAGCTCGGGCTCCACGCGGAGGAAGTCGGCGAACTCAAGAGCTCGTCCAGCGCAACCCTTTGCGTGAGCGGTTGCATGCCCAGCTGATGCTGGCGCTCTACCGCTCGGGCCGTCAGGCCGAGGCACTCGCAGCCTACCGAGCGATCCGAACGGCGCTCGTGGAGGAACTCGGCCTGGAGCCGGGGCGAGGAGCTCCAGAAGCTCCACCGGGCGATTCACACACGACCCACAGCTGGTCGCGCCGCCGAAGGTGATACCCGCTCTCGCCGCCCGGACGCCCGGAACCGCGCCCATCGCTCGCAGGCTGCGCCACCCACGGCTCATCATCGGTCTGGTCGTCGTTTTGCTCGCCGCCAGTTCGGCTATTGCCTTGGCGCTTACGTGGAACTCGAACCCGCGCCCGTTCGGGATCGCCGGCAACGGCGTCGCCATCGTCGACCCTCGATACCGACGCGTCACCGGCCAAATCACACTCCACTCGCGCCCGACGGCCATCGCTGCCGACGACGCAGGCGCCTGGGTCGCTAGGCGGAGACCCGACGAGACCGTCACGCGAATCGACACGAAGACGAGACGAATCGCAGCGACGATACCCGTCGGCGCCACCGCATCCGACGTCGCGATCGGCGAGGACGCCGTCTGGGTCACAGGCGGCCGTTCAGGGAATCTCATCCGCATCGACAAGCACACGAACAGGGTCGACAAGACGATCGTTCTCTCAGGCAGCGGAAAGCCTGTGCCCGAGGGCGTCTCTACAGTGGTCGCCGGCGCAGGCGCCATCTGGGTGGTGGACCGGTGCGGGGCTCGTGCTAAAGATCAACCCGCGGACAGGCAAGCTGTGGTCGACCGCATCCCCGTCGGGACCGCTCCCATCGATATCGCACTCGCGGGCGGCAATCTTTGGGTTGTGTCCGCGGGCGGGTATGTGCTGCGGGATCGACACTCGAACGGACAAGGTGACCGGCACAGTCCCCGGCCGCTCCCTACGCGAGGTCGATCACCGCCGGAGAAGGCGCCGTCTGGATTACCTCCGCCCCTCGTCGAAGGCGGCGGACTCATCCTGGGCGCTCTTCGACCCACTTCACACTCACGGATTCGCCGGGGGCCACAACTAACAGCTCGACCACAAGCGCCCGCCGGCATTACCCCTAATCCGGCGGGCGGTGTCAGTCTGGCGGTTCCGCTCGGTGGACCGAGACGACAACGCTGATCAAGATCGACCCCGCAACAGGACGAAGACCATGGGGCTCGACTCCTCCAAAGACATATCGTGTAACATAGGCCAATCTCCACCCCCGCATACGGCGACCGGGACGCTTACATCCTGGGTCTCGGTCGCCGTTCTACGCCCGCTCCCGCTCCCCCAGGTCTGAAGCATTGGGCGTAATACGTCGGGGACCCGACCTGCGCTGGATCCCTCGCGGCCCCTTCGTCACCAGACTCTATCAGGCCGCGGGAGGGCGAGGTTACATCGGGACGTCCCCCCCTGAGCAACCCTTTCGACCGGCGGGACTCCCCGGGGCCGATGCCGGGGAACCTACCAGCAGCAGATGCAGCTAGGGGCGATCAGCGATTGCCGCAGCCCAATCGCGACGGCCAGCCCGTGTGAGTCGCTGCCCCACTACGCCAGCGTGCGAGCCGATGTCGAGCCGCACCCCGGACTCCCGACGGGGCTGGGGGGTTCCTGCAGCAACGAGCCGTCGGCCGGCGAGCGCCCGCAGCGTTTGCCAGGGGGTAGCGAGGCGCGCCGGTCGGGCGGCGGCGAGTCAGCCACGCTGGCTTTGCGATTGCGGAAGCGGAGCGACGTCCGGGTAGGGGAAGAAGTCCATCAGCTCGCCGCTCTCGATCCGGCGCTGGGCGGCCTGCCAGAACTCCGGCTCGAGCAGGTCGGCGTGGTGGCGCAGGAAGAGCTCGCGCAGGCGCGGGTCGCCGAGCAGGAAGGTCGCGAACTCCTCGGGGAAGACGTCGTTGCGCAGGACGCCGTACCAGGGCTCGGCCGCGAGCTCCGACTCGGCGTCCGGCGGCGTCGGGATGCGGCGGAAGTTGACGTCGCACAGGTACTCGATCTCGTCGTAGTCGTAGAAGACGACGCGGCCGTAGCTGGTGACGCCGAAGTTCCGCCAGAGCATGTCGCCGGGGAAGATGTTCGCCGCGGCGAGGTCGCGGATCGCGTTGCCGTAGTCGACGACCGCCGCCTCGAGCTCGTCGGGCGAGGCGCGGTCGAGGTAGAGGTTGAGCGGCACCATCCGCCGCTCGACGTAGCAGTGGCGGATCACGAGCGGCTCGCCGTCGGAGACCATCGAGGGCGCCAGCTCGTGCAGCTGCTCGAGCAGCTCGGCCGAGAAGCGTTCGCGCGGCAGCGCGAGGTCGACGAACTCGAGCGTGTCGGCGAGGCGCCCGACGCGGTCGACGTGCTTGACCATCGTGAACTTCGAGCGGACGGTCGCGCGGTCGGTGTCCTTGCCGGGCCCGAACTCGTCGCGGATCACCTTGAAGACGTACGGGTAGGACGGCAGCGTGAAGACGAGCATCACCTGCCCGCGGATCCCGGGCGCCTCGACGAACTCGTCCCGGGAGTGGTGCAGGTGCTGCAGCAGCTCGCGGAAGAAGAGCGTCTTTCCCTGCTTGCCGAGCCCGAGCATCGTGTAGAGCTCGGAGCGGGCGCGCACCGGCGTCATCGAGCGCAGGAACTCGACGTAGCCGGACGGCACCTCCATGTCGACCATGAAGTAGGCGCGCGAGAGCGAGCAGAGGACGTTGATCTGCTGCGGGTCGAGCAGGATCGTGTCCAGCTCGAGCCGGCCGTCGGCCGTCGTGCAGGACGGGGACGACGAAGGGCAGCTCGTCGTGGCCGTTGACGAGCTTGCCGAACACGTATGCGGCCTTGTTGCGGTAGAGGGCCGAGTTCAGCACCTGGATCTGGTAGTTCGGCTCGAGGTGCATCCACGGCCCGCCCGGGCGCTCCTCGAGGGCGCGCAGCACGTGGTCGAGGTCGCGGTCGAGGTCGGCGAACGGCCGGCTCCAGCCGAAGTCGCGGAAGAGCCGCGCGAAGCACTCGCCGCTCCCCGTCGACGTTCGGGTAGTAGCTGCGGTAGATCGGCGGGTCGGACTCGATGTACTCGGTCGAGATCGCCGCGCGGACGAAGACCAGGTCGTTGTCGTAGTAGCTGCGCTGCAGGATCCGCTTGATCACCGAGTTGAAGAAGGTCTCGGCGAGCTCCGGCTGGCTGTGCTCGACGAGCAGGCCGATGTAGTAGAGCTTCGCGTCGCGCCAGGTCTCGTCGGCGAGCGCCCCGACGTCGAACTCGCCGCGAAGCCGGTCGACGCACTCGAGGACGCGCTCGTCGTAGAAGCGGATCCGCTCCTGCACCGCCTGCTGCAGCTCCGTCCAGGCGCCCGCCTCGAACTGCTCCCTGGCGCGGGCGCTCGCGGCGCGGAAGATCCGGTAGTGCTTGTCGAAGCCCTCGATCAGGACCGTGGCGATCTGTCGCGGCACGTCCTCCGGAGAGCGGCTGCGATAGCCTGAGGCTCCTTCGTCTCCACGAGCACACGGTAGGTCAATGAACGCGACCACGCACATCGAGGTCCCGGCGGGCGGCGCGAAGATCGTCCCCGGCGAGCCGACTCCCGACAACCCGATCATCCCGTTCATCGAGGGTGACGGGATCGGCGTCGACATCACCCCGGCGATGCGGACGGTCGTCGACGCCGCCGTCGAGAAGGCCTACGGCGGCGCCCGCCAGATCCACTGGATGGAGATCTACGCGGGCGAGAAGGCGACGCGCGTCTACGGCAGCGACGTCTGGCTGCCCGACGAGACGCTGGAGGCCGCGCGCGAGTACTCGGTCTCGATCAAGGGGCCGATGACGACGCCGATCGGCGGCGGCATCCGCTCGCTCAACGTCGCACTGCGGCAGCAGCTCGACCTCTTCGTCTGCCTGCGGCCGGTGCGGCACTTCCCCGGCGTCCCGAGCCCGCTCAAGGACCCGTCCAAGACGGACATGGTCATCTTCCGCGAGAACACCGAGGACATCTACGCGGGGATCGAATGGGAGGCCGAGTCGGCGGGCGCCCGCAAGGTGATCGACTTCCTCCAGGACGAGATGGGCGTGCGGAAGATCCGCTTCCCGGAGACGTCGGCCATCGGGATCAAGCCGGTCTCGCGCGAGGGCACCGAGCGGCTCGTCCGCAAGGCGATCCAGTACGCGATCGCGAACGGGCGCGAGTCGGTCACGCTCGTCCACAAGGGCAACATCATGAAGTTCACCGAGGGCGGCTTCCGCGACTGGGGCTACGCGCTCGCCGCGCGCGAGTTCGGCGCGACCCCGATCGACGGCGGCCCCTGGCTCGCGCTCGCAGCACGAGGGGCGGACGATCACGATCAAGGACGTGATCGCCGACGCCTTCCTGCAGCAGATCCTGACGCGGCCGGCCGAGTACGACGTGATCGCGACGCTGAACCTGAACGGCGACTACATCTCCGACGCGCTCGCCGCCCAGGTCGGCGGCATCGGCATCGCCCCGGGCGGCAACCTCTCCGACGAGGTGGCGATGTTCGAGGCGACCCACGGCACCGCGCCGAAATACGCGGGCCAGGACAAGGTCAACCCCGGCTCACTGATCCTCTCGGCCGAGATGATGCTGCGCCACATCGGCTGGGTCGAGGCCGCCGACCTGATCATCAGCTCGCTCGGCGCCGCGATCTCCGACAAGCAGGTCACCTACGACCTCGCCCGGCTGATGGACGGCGCGCACGAGATCTCGACCTCGGCATTCGCGCAGGCGATGATCGAGCGCATGTAGGACGGTGGACTCACTTCAGGGTGAACTGGCACTTCGGAGTCACGCATCTGCCCAATTTCGTGACCGAGAGTTCGAGCAGTTACGACGGGCCGCAAGAGACCAGTCACGCTTTGTATGGAACTCGCGTCTCTGATTCATCGACGGTCACGCCTTCAAGGGACTTCGTGAGAACGGGAGTCCCCGTCTGGTCGGCGCTTCTCGCCTGAGTACGTTGCGTCCGGTATTAGGGCTATCGGCTGAAGGTGGTCGGAACGCTGCCCGTGCTGTAAAGGCGGGGCAGTGGGTTAGTCATGCAGGTGGCCAAGTAGTTCGGGGCCGGGCGCATACGCGCGTTCGCTGATGCGCTCCTGCGCTCGGCCGAGTTAGTAATGAACGCGCGAACCACACCCTCGGGGTCGGAAAGGCGGTTTGCGGCAATGATTGCCACCGCCGAACCCCTGGTCCTTCTGGAAGATGCCACCAAGTTGCCCGAAGGAGTTCTGGCCGTCTACCAAGTCGGGCCCCAGACCATTGTCGTCGAAACCCTGGACAGGCGGGAGATTCGGATCACCGCGAAGCACAATCTTCGAACCGGCGAGTACCAGTCGGAGTGCGAGCGACGAGCCCCGATGGAACACGACGGCTACCCGTACCACGTCTGGACGCTGATGCCCACGAGCAGTCCCTGTGTAGCCGCCGACCCGGACGAGTGCCTCGACGCAGCCGTACGCCATGTCAGCGCAACTGTACGCCGCGTCGGCAGACACGGGACGGCCTGAGAGGCCGACCGGAACACCCAGCACTCCCATCTAGTAGGCCAGCGCGCGTGCCCGGTCTCTCGCCTTTTCGTCGGCGTCCTGCCAGGCGTTTGCGAACGCGGGCGAGCGTGAGACGATCGGGCCGCGTGCGACTTCTGCGGCTCGTGCTCCTCGCGGTCCTGTTGTGTTGCGCATTGCAGGGGTACAGGACGCGCCTGCCGCGGTGCATCTGCCGCGCACCGGGTGGGTGACAACGTCGCCCGCGCTCTATCTCGCGTACTCGCCGGAGATGCATGACTATCTCGTTTGGTGCAACCCCTCCACGCCGGCCCCGGTCACCCTTTGTACGGATCTCGGGTACCGCTGGCCCGGGGCTGGGCCGCCGGGCTCCGGGCAAGTGGCGGGTGTCTCGACGACCGGTGCCCCGAGCACGGGGCCATCATCCCCCGTTCAGGTGAAGGGGACCAGCGGCTGCGCTGATGCCTGTCGCGTGAGTAGCGGCCCAGCTCGAGCAGACGCTAGTCGATGGTGCCGACGGTCCTGCCAGTTCCAGCCTGATCCGAAGCCGGTCACGCCCTCACAAGACCTCATAAGCGGCGCGGTACGCCTGCAACGGGCGCGAGCTCAGAGCGGTGGCAGCCGCGATGGCAGCCGCTTAAGAAGCTCTAACTCAATGACCGGCGGCGGTAATAGAAGCTGTTGCCGGAGGGCTAGTGCCGAGGCGGCGGAACGAGCTTGTATTTGGTGGAGTGCCAGCGCCAGGTGTTGTCGGGGGTGAGCTGGGTGCCGCCGATCCAGCGGTCGATGCCGAGGAGTTCGACTCGGTCGGCTTTGCCGCTCAAGGTGCGCTCGCCGGTTGGGGTGAGCCGTAGCGGGAGGCGGGCGAAGAGTTGGTTGTCGCTGAGCGGGGGTGGCGGTGGAAGCTGGGTCCCGTCGTCGGTTTCGAGGAGTCTGTTCGTGCCCTGGCCGAGCGCGGAGAGGCTACGGTAGAACCAGGTGTCACCGAGGAAAGGGGTGTCCTCGAGTCGTTGTGCGGCGACGAAGGCGGCCGGGGGGGTGCGGGCGCCGGCGTCGATCGCTTCGAGCGCGTGCCGTTCGGTGCGCGAGAGCCCGTTCGTGGGCGCGGGCAGTTCTTCGAGCAGCCGTTGCAGCGCGTGCGCGAGAAACGGCAGATGGGTGGTCTCTGTGTCGCCCACTCGGCCAGTGCCGTGGGCTCCGGTGCCTGGAAAGCGGCCCAGGCGTCCGCCGCTGTCTTGAGAGCCGCGGCTTCCGTCCGGCGTCGTGAGGGCCAGAGCGTCTCGAGTTCGCGTGCGCTGAGCTCGCCGAGGCCGGCGAAGGAGGGCTTGCCGGGGAAGGAGCCGATGACGATCAGCTCGGGCGCAGCCTCTGCGGTGTGGGCGAGCGTGAGCACGTCGAGGAGTTGCAGCTGGTCGTAGAGGTCGTGCTCGAACCAGAGCACGACGTGGGCGTCCTCGTGAAGTGCGTCGAGGAGCTGCTGGTCGCGGCGCTCGAGCGAGGAGAGGAGCGCCTGTTGGCGGCCCCAGCCGCAGTCGGCGAGAAAGCGGGCGCGTGTTCGCAGGAGCTCCTTTCGCGGCAGTACCGGGACCGGCCCGGCGTGGAGTGCGTCCTGCCAGGGCAGCACGGCACCGCCGAGTGCGGTCTGGCGCAGCGTGTTGCCGGCGCTCTCCCCGTTGGTGATGTGCAGTAGCGTCGGCCGCATGGCCGGCTCCTTTCCTCGTCGTGCGAGGTAGGCGGCGCCGCAGGTGCAGTGGTCGAGCGAGCTACAGGCGCAGCCGACGACCCGTGCCAGCTCCTCCCGCATCCGCCGCAGCGCCGCGATCCGATCGTCGATCTCGTCGATCTTCGCCGCCATCCGCACGCGCAACGCCTCCGAGGGCGCAGCCGAGCGGCGTGCCGCGCGCAGGTACTCCGCGATCTCTTCCAGCGTGAAGCCGACCGCCTGCGCCTCCTTGATCGCGCGCAGGAAGCGCACCGTCTCCTCGTCGTAGCGGCGATGCCCGCTCGGCGCCCGTTCCGGCGCCGGCAGCAGCCCTCGCCGCTCGTAGTAGCGCAGCGTCTCGACGTTCACGCCCGCGCGTTCCGCGACCTCGCCGACTCTCACACAACGGACTGTAGACCCGTACCTAGGTACGGAAGTCAAGGTCACAGCCGGTGAGGCTGATCTGCCGGCTCCGTGGCCGGGGGCAGAGGGAGGGACCCGCATCCTGGGCGCGAAAGCCGTCGGCATCTGTCGTCAAGCTCGGGAGGCTGTCGATGAGGGTGAAGCCGTGGGAGGTGCCGGATGGCCTGTGGCAGCGGATCGAGCCGCTGCTGCCGAAGAAGCAGCGCCGCTTTCGCTATCCAGGTCGAAAGCCGCTCGATGACCGCAAGGTCTTGCAGGGGATCTTGTTCGTGCTCCACACCGGGATCGGCTGGGAGCACCTGCCGCAGGAGCTCGGCTTCGGCTGCGGGATGACAGCCTGGCGCCGGCTACGCACCTGGCAGCAGGCGGGCGTCTGGGAGAAGCTGCACGAGCTGCTGCTCGCGGAACTGCACGCCGCTCATCAGCTCGAGTGGGAACGCGCGGTCGCCGACGCAAGCCACCTGCAAGCGAAAAAGGGGGCGCCAAGACAGGTCCGAGCCCAGTCGACCGCGGCCGCCTGGGCAGCAAGCACCATCTCCTCGTAGACGGCGGCGGCATCCCGCTCGCCTGGACGCTCACCGGCGGCAACCGCAACGACGTCACCCAATTGCTCGAACTGCTCGACCGCGTTCCAGCTGTGCGCGGCCGAATCGGCAGGCCGCGACGCCGACCGCGGACGCTGATCGCCGACCGCGGCTACGACCACGACAAGTACCGCCGCCTCGTCTGGAAACGCGGCGTCAAGCCGATCATCGCCCACCGCCAGACCGACCACGGCTCCGGCCTCGGCCGCCACCGCTGGGTCGTCGAACGCACCTTCGCCTGGCTCCACAACCGCCGCCGCCTCCTCGTCCGCACCGACCGCCGCGACGACATCCACGAAGGCTTCCTCGCCCTCGCCTGCTGCCTCATCTGCTGGCGACGGCTGGAGACGTCATTGAGTTAGGACCTCTAAGAGATCGAATCACAATGAGTTCTGGAGTCTCCTGAAGCAGACGAGGCAGCAGCCGATCGCGAGGAAGGCTTCGTGGATCTCGTCGCGGCGGTCGTAGCGGACGAGGAGTCGCTTGAAGCTTGTGCAGCCAGGCGAAGGTGCGCTCGACGACCCAGCGCACGCGGCCGAGGCCGGAGCCGTGCTCGGTCTTGCGGCGGGCGATCTCCGGTCTGATCCCGCGCTCGCGGAGCTGGCGGCGGTGCTTGTCGTGGTCGTAGCCGCGGTCGGCGGTGACGCGTTCCGGCCGCCTGCGCGGCCGGCCGACCTTGCCGCGCACCGCCGGCACGCGGTCGAGCAGCGGGATCAGCTGGGTGACGTCGTTGCGGTTGCCGCCCGTGACCGACCAGGCGAGCGGGATCCCGGTCGCGTCGACGAGAAGGTGGTGCTTGGAGCCGGCTCTGCCCCGATCAACCGGGCTCGGGCCCGTCTCGGAGCCCCCTTTTTCGCCTGCACGTGACTGCGAGTCGACGACCGCCCGCGACCACTCGATCTCACCGGCCGCCTGCAGCTCGGCAAGCAAGAGCGCGTGCAGCCGCTCCCACACGCCTGCCTGCTGCCACTCGATCCATCCGCCGATAACAGGTCGAGCCGGAACCGAAGCCGAGCTCGAGCGGCAGATGCCGCCACGCGATCCCGGTGTAGAGCACAAACAGGATCCCCTGCAACGCCGCCCGATCATCGAGCCGCCTCCGACCCGGATAGCGAAACCGGCGCTCGCCCCCGGCAGCATCAGGCTCGACCCGCACCCAGAACTCGTCCGACACGATCCACGGCGCTGAAGCCATCGGCACCCCTCCCAGCTTGACGACAGATGCCGACGGCATTCGTCGTCAGGGAACGGGTCCCTTCATTCCGATTCGATCTCTAAGAGCAATTCAACAGGGGCTGGGTCTTTTCAAGGGGTCGCGAGGAGCAGGCGCAGGTCGTGGGCCACACTGGCCGAGCGTGCGGTCGAGTCGTAGAGAACTCGTCCGCGTCCGTTTCGGTCGAGGAGGAGCGTGTAGAGGGTGTGGTCGATGCCTGCTCCGGCTCTGACGGTTGATTGGACGCCGTAAGCGTGCCAGATCGTGTCGAGGGCGGCGCGGCTGCCGGTGAGGTAGCGGAACTGCGGCAGCAGCCGGTGAGTGTGGATGAAGAGGGCGACGGAGCGAGGCGTGTCGCCTTTTGGGTCGACGCTGACGGCGAGGATACGCACCTGCGAGCGCTTCGCGCCAATCAGGTAGAGCGAACTGTTCAGCCGTTCTGCGGTGAGCGGGCAGACGTCCTTGCAGTGCGTGAAGAGGAACGTGAGCAGCACGACCTTGCCGCGCAGGGCAGAGAGCCGGACGAGTCGCTGCTGTTGGTCGCGGAGCGCGAAGTCCGGCGGTGCGTGCGGGTTGTTGATTGTCGGCCCGTCGAAGCGGGGCGGCGGCGCGGCGGCTGCCATGGCGGCAAGGGCGAGGGCGGCGGTGGCCACCGCCGCCCTCACAAGGTTCGAGCGCATCACCGGCTCTCAGTGGACGACGATCGTCCCGTCCATGTTTTGATGGATGAGGCACTCGTAGTGATACGTGCCCGCTTTTGTGAACGTGACCGTGAACGACTTCGGCCCCGCCGAGGCCGGCGCACCCTGCGGCTCGAGAATGCCGGAGCCGACGAACCCGTTGCCGTGGTTGTTGCCGTTGTACTGAACCGGTGCTCCCGGCGGCTCGCTGGGGAACGCGCCGAGGGCGCTGAGCCGGAGCTGTTTGCCGTGGGGAGCGACGAAGTTGTTCTCGAGCTTGCCGGTGAATTTCGGCGGGCCGAAGGTCACGGTGTGGATGTCGGTCTGGTCGTGGTTGACGAAGGTGACCGAGTCACCGACATTCACAACGAGCCGCCCCGGCGAAAACGCCGTGACCTCAGCACCGGTTGCGGCATGGCCGTAGCCGACGAACACCGTGAGCTTGGCCTTCGGCTTCGCCAGTACCTGGAGCTTCTTCACATCGGTGATCGTCTTCTGCAGCAGCGCCTGAGCCGCCGCTGCCTCCGACGCTGCCGACGGGCCCCCGGTGGTCGGCGGCAGGACGATCACCGATCCGTGCATCGAGGGATGTACTGCGCACTGATAGTGGTAGACGCCCGGCTTCGTAAAGGTGATCGCGTACGGAGCAGGCGGCTGGTTGGGCGGCGTTGACAGGATCCGCATCAGCCCGGAGCTGACCGTGTCGGACGTGCTCGAGACCGTGCTTCCACCCTGCGGCAACAGCGCTAGCGGACTCAGCACGAGCAGCGGAGCCTTGCCCGACCACCAGAACGGCTGCCCGGCCGCGTCCTCATCCTCGGCTGCTTCCCCATCGGGGTCGCAAACGGATACGGGCGCTTTGTGCCCGGGAACGTCACCGTGTGAAAGCCGAAGAACTGCCACGTGACCGTGTCGCCGACATGCACCGTCACATTGCGCGGGAAGAAGGACAGCGCGTCGGCGTGCTTTGTCACCCCCGGAGGCGGCGCCGCCAAGGCGGTCCCGCCGACACCGTCACCCCACCCGACGCCCCTGCCCCCGAATGCCAGCGCAGGCAAGAAGCACAGCACCACCGCAGCGATCCCCAGCACGCTGCCAAGCAGACGCAAACGCACAGACACAAGAACCCCTCTCATGGCCGCAGACAGAAGCCGCGATCCTGACAGCCGCTGCGAACAAGTTCAAGGGTCCCCCACCGCTCGCGAGTAGTCATCTTGGCTCGAGAGGGCCGATCGGATCGTGACGACCGTCACCCCTCCCATGCTCCTCGAAATGGTTGTTCGTCCAACCCGAACGCGTCAGGAGACGCGAGGGAGGAGCAGCGTCGGCATGCCCTCCGCAAGGAGCCTGCAAGGTGAGCGCAGCCGTCTTTGGGGAGAGCGCGAACGGTTCCTCGCGGTTGCAGGCGCGTGGAAGAACAGGAGGACTTCGTCGCTGCCGACGACGACGGATCCGTTAACGACGGTCGGCGAGAAAGGGTCAATAGGAGCGACGAGGCCAACGCCGGTCGACCAGAGCCGTTGACCCGTCACGGCATCGAACGCCACCAGCGTGGCGTTGCGAGGTGCAGAGCGCGCTCGGCAGCAGGTCGCTATGGGGGCTAGCCGGTGGCGTGCAAGAAGTCTGCAACTGGGACGCAGAGGAACCGTGGAGGCTGCGCGGCGGGCAGGTGTGAGCGGTGGGGCTTGTCGAGGAGCCCGACGACGCGCCACCTGTGTCCGTACATCTGGAACTCTGTCCCCGGCTCCAACCCGAGCGCAGCGTGGTAGACGGTTTCGTCGTGGTAGACGGTTTCGTGGATGCGGCCGTTCGGGTATTGAAGCGCGACCAGGAACTCCATGCCTGGCGTATCGGCGGGACAAGGCTGGAACGTGAGCGGCGCGGGACAGGGCTGGCTGATAGCGAGATCATCGCCGCCGCTCCCCGCGGTTTCGCCGGACCCTCTAGTGTCCGGCGCGGCACAAGAGGTCGCCGTAGGAGGCGAGTTTGGCTGATTCTTCCTGTTGGAGCGCGACGTCTTGTGGGTTGCGCTGGTCGAAGGGGTGTAGTCCCGGCACGATCACGGCGACGTCTGGGGTCACGCCGGGGCCTTCGGCGAAGAGGCGGTACTGCGTGCCCGTCCCGGGCCCGCGGATCGCGGTCTGGCCGGGCGGATGCGCGTATCCGCCCTTGGTCGGGTCGAAGGGGTAGAAGCCGTAGCAGAACGCTCCGGTGGGGTTGTGCGAGACGAACGAGTTCTCCCTTCGCCAGCGGGCCGTACACGGAGTCGTACGTGTCGAGATAGATCAGTGCACCGAAGCCGTCGGTTGGGGCACCGTAGCGGGTGGTGCCGTAGCCGTAGACCGGCATCCCGCGATAGGTGTAGCGGCCGAACAGGTCCTGGAAGCGGCCGTTGTAGACCCAGTCCATGCCGGTCTCGATCTGCGCCACCGGCCCGGTCCAGTGCGAGACCTCGAGCCAGTCGGCACGACGCGCCGCGTTCCAGGGCGTGAAGCCGAGGTCGGGCAGCGGCTGCGGCCAGCTCTGCGCCGCCCAGTAGGAGCCGTCCGGCGCCGTGCAGGCCGCGACGACGTCGGGAAGCAACGGTCCGTCGTAGGTGCCGCAGCTGCCGCGGAAACCCTCTTCCAGTAGGAGCGTCCGATACTTGCCCCAGCCGC
>CAVZMF010000002.1:0-1344455 GCA_963776375.1 uncultured Actinomycetes bacterium
CGCGGCGAGGAGCGCGCGGCCGAGGAGGTGAAGACGGGCGTCTTCACCGGCCTCCACGCGACGAACCCGGCCAACGGCGAGCAGATCCCGATCTGGGTCGCCGACTACGTGCTCATGGAGTACGGCACCGGAGCGATCATGGCCGTTCCCGCCCACGACGAGCGCGACCTGGAGTTCGCGGAGACGTTCGGGCTGCCGATCGTCGAGGTCGATCACGGAGGAGGGAGACACTCGTCAACTCCGGACAGTTCGACGGCATGCCTGCCGAGGAGGCAAAGACGGCGATCGTCGAGTGGCTGGGCGAGCGAGGGCGGGCGAAGCCTGCCGTCTCGTACCGCCTGCGGGACTGGAGCTTCTCGCGGCAGCGCTACTGGGGCTGCCCGATCCCGATCATCTACTGCGACGACTGCGGGCTCGTCCCCGTGCCCGACGAGGACCTGCCGGTGCTCCTGCCCGAGGTCGAGGACTACCGGCCGAAGGGCGTGCCGCCGCTCGCCTCGAACACGGAGTGGCTGCACGTCCCCTGTCCCCGGTGCGGGAAGCCGGCGACGCGCGAGGCGGACACGATGGACACGTTCGTCGACTCGTCCTGGTACTTCCTTCGCTACGTCGACCCCCACAACGACGCGGCGCCGTTCGGGCGCGAGGTCGTCGACTACTGGTGCCCGATCGACCAGTACATCGGCGGAATCGACCACGCGACCGGGCACCTGCTCTACTCGCGCTTCTTCGTCAAGGTGATGAACGAGCTCGGCCTCGTCGGGTTCCGCGAGCCGTTCGCGACGGTCTTCCACCAGGGGTGGGTGCAGATGGGCGGCACGAAGATGTCGAAGACGAAGGGGAACGTCCAGGGCCCCGACGAGTTCGTCGCCGCCTACGGCGCGGACGCCGTGCGCCTCTACATCCTCTTCCTCGGGCCTGCCGACCAGGACATGGAGTGGACGGACTCGGGCATCGAGGGCATCGCGCGCTTCCTCCGCCGGCTGTGGCGGCTCGTGCACGAGGTGGCCGAGGGCGCGGGACGGGCGACGCGGGCGCCGACACGCCGCTCGCGCGCAAGGCGCACGAGACGATCGCCAAGGTGACCGACGACATCGAGCGGCGGCTGTCCTACAACACCGCCATCGCCGCGATCATGGAGCTCGCGAACGAGCTCTCGCGCGACCCGGCCGACCCTGCCGCGCGCTTCGCGGCCGAGACCGCGGTCGGCCTGATCCAGCCGTACGCGCCGCACATCGCCGAGGAGCTGTGGCAGGCGCTCGGGCACGAGCGGCTGTGGGAGCAGCCCTGGCCGGTCGCACGATCCGGCCATGCTCGTCCGCGACACGTTCGAGCTCGTCGTGCAGGTGAACGGCAAGGTGCGCGACCGGATGGAGGTCGCGGCGACGCTGTCCGAGGACGAGCTGGTCGAGCTGGCCAAGGCCTCGTCACGCGTGCAGTCCCACATCGACGGCAAGACGGTGCGCAAGGCGATCGTCGTCCCGCGCAAGCTCGTGAACCTCGTCGTGGGGTAAGCCGAGGCTGAAAACGGAGGCGGTGCCAGACTGAAGTCTGGCACTCAGCCGCTGCTTGGCTAACGGATGCCGGTGTCGAAGAAGAGGTTGATCCTGTCCCAGTGTCCGCGTCGGACGTGCACGGCGTGGGGCTTGGGCAGCCTGCTCATCCCGACCTTCTTCGTCGCGCGCACGTCGTAGAACCCGGGATCGAGCGCGATCCGGTAGCGGCCCTGCGTGTCCGTCCGTACGACTGCTTGGTGCCCGTAGCTCGCCCCGGCCGGCGTCGTCTTCGAGAAGGCGAGCGTCAGCTGCGCCGGCGCGTCGCACGGAACCCCCTGTTGGCAAACAGGCTTGACCGGGCCCTTTCTGACAGTGCCGTAGAGACCGCTTCCCGTAGCGCTGACGGGCGCCGACGCCGGGAGCAGGACGAGCGCGACGGCCACGCTCGCTCCGAGTCGGAGGATCGAGGCCATGCGTCAATGTTGGCACAGAGAGGTCACAGACACGTAAAAGGTCTGTCGCCACACTGGACGACATGCCAGCGCTGCCGCTCTCTCGACGCCAGGCGCTCGTGGTCGCGGGGGCGCTGGCTCTCGTCCTCGTGCTCGCGGGCAAGCTGCTCACCGGCGGCGGGCAGACACATCGCTCCCCGGCCTTTGCGCTCCCTCGCGCCGCGCCGCCAACGCCTCCGCCGCAGCTCGTGGTCGACGTCGCCGGCGCCGTTCGCAGGCCAGGGCTGTACCGGTTGCCGCAGGGCTCGCGGATCGCCGACGCCTTGGCCAGGGCCGGAGGAGCGACCGCCAAAGCTGCCGTCGACGGCGTCAACCTCGCGGCGCCGCTCGCGGACGGCGAGCAGGTCGTCGTGCCGCTCCGGGTTGCGGGCGGCGGTGCCGCCGCCGCGGCGGCTGCCGGTGCCTCCGGGGCGTCGGGGCCAGTCAGCCTGAGCACGGCGACCGAGGAACAGCTCGACGCGCTGCCTGGAATCGGTCCCGTGACGGCGCAGAAGATCGTCGACTACCGGAAGGAGCACGGCGCGTTCCACTCCGTCGACGAGCTGGACGCCATCTCCGGCATCGGCCCAGCCAAGCTCGACCAGCTGCAGGGGCTTGGTCGTCCCGTGAAGGCCGCGCTCGCACGGCTGCCCGCGCCGCACGTGCTACTCGGCGCCGCCTGCTGCGGCGTCGCTGACAGCGAACGTCGCGCGCATCCACGGCCTGGCGCTCGTCAGCCTGACCGCCGGCTCGTCCCTGCTGGCGGTGCTCGTGCTCCCGGAGTACCGGTTTGTCCCGGTCGCGCTCGCGGCAGTGCTCGCCGGCTGGTGGTGGGGCGGCGTTCGGCTCGACGCGATCGACCGGAGCCCCCTGACCCGACTCCTGGGCACGGCGGAGCGCGCACAGGTCGTGGTCACGGCGCCGCCGCGCCGCTCGCGCTTCGACATCCGCGTGCAGGGCGACCTCCACCGTTTCGGCGCGCTCCGGGTCACCGAGCCGATTCTGCTCGAGTTGCCTGCAGGCCACGCACCTGCCCAGGGCGACGTTCTCGACGCGCTCGGCGTCCTCTCCGCGCCGCACGGCCCGGAGAACGGCTTCGACGAGCGCACATGGCTCCGCCACCGCGGCATCCACGTCGTCCTCCGCGTCGACCGCTGGCAGGTTATCGGCCGCCGGGGCGGGACTCGGCGGCGTCGCCGACCGTCTGCGCGGTTTCGTGACCAGAGGTCTCTCGCAGGGCAGCGGCGGCGAGCGGCGCGCCCTGTTGCTCGGCGTGGTGCTCGGAGCAGACGAAGGGCTCTCGCAAAGCCTGCGCGACCGCTTTCGCGCCTCGGGCCTCTACCACCTACTTGCCGTTTCGGGGCAGAACGTCGCGCTCGTGGCCGGCGGCGCGCTCCTGGTCGCCTGGCTGGCCGGCGTCCCGCGGATGGTCGGCCAACTCGGGGCGATCGCGGCGATCGCCGCCTACGTGCTCGCCGTAGGCGCGCAGCCGTCGGTCGTTCGCGCCGGCATCGCGGGCGCGCTCGGCTCGATCGCGTGGCTGCTGGCACGCGACCGCGACCGCTGGTGGTTCCTGCTCGTCGGCGCGTTCGTCCTGCTGGCGTGGAACCCGTACACGCTGTTCGACGCCGGGTTCCAGCTGTCGTTCGCTGCGGTGGTGGCGATCTTCACGCTGGCCCCGCGGCTCGGCCATGCGCTCGAGGGCTATCCCGTGCCGGCGAAGGCGGCCGGCTTCCTCGCCGTCTCGACCGCCTGCGGGCTGGCGACCGCGCCGATCCTCTGGCTCCAGTTCCACGCGGTGCCGCTGCTGGCGGTGCCGGCCAACGCGCTCGCAGGCCCTGCGGTCGCACCGCTCCTCGGGCTCGCGCTGGCGGCCGCGGCCGTTCACCCGCTGGCGCCGGCCGCAGCCGCCGCGCTCACATGGCTTGCGGGCTGGTGCGCCGCCTATCTCGCGTTCTGCGCGCGCATCATCGGTGGCCTGCCGTTCGCGCAGATCCGCTCCGGCTGGGCCGCGGCCGCGATCGGGGTCTTTGCTGCCCTGACCGGCGCCTATGCTTGGAGGCGATGCCGAGTGCCGAGCTGAAGGGCCGTCTACCTGCTCGCGGGCAGCGACCGCCCGAAAGTCGAGCGCGCGGTGGAGCGCCTTCGCTCCCACTTCGATCCGGAGGCCGTCGAGCGCCTCTGGGCAACCGAGGCGAGACGGAGACGAGGTCGTCGCAGCCTGCAACACGCTGGGGCTGTTCGGCGGAGGCTCGCGCCTCGTCCTGGTCGAGGGCGTCGACCGCTGGAAAGTCGGCCGACGCGAAGGCGGTCGACGACTATCTGCGCTCGCCTACCCCCGATACGGTGCTGGCCCTCGTCGGCGAGGGGATCAAGAAGGAGTCCGCGCTGGCCAAGGCGTGCGCGAAGGCCGGTGACGTCCTCGTCTACGAGACGCCGCGGGGCAAGCTGAGTGCCTGGGTCGCTGAGCAGTTCGCCCGGGAAGGCGCGCGCGCCGAACCGGAGGCCTGCCGGCTGCTCGTCGAGCTGGTCGAGTGACGACCTCGTCGACCTCGCCACGGAGGTCGCCAAGCTGACCACGTGGGCGGACGGCGACGAGATCCGCGAGGCCGACGTCGAGGCACTCGTCTCCTCGCGCGCGGAGACGCCTCCGTGGACGTTGACCGACGCCTGGGCCCGTCGCGACACGAGCGGGGTGCTTGCCGCCTGCGAGCGAGTCCTGAGGAGCGGCGATCGCACGCCGAGCGGCCTCGTCTGGCAGATGGCCGACCACGTCGGTCTCGTGCGAGCCTGCCGTGACTTCGCGCGCGACGGCGTCTCGGTGGCGGAAGCGGCCAAGCGCTTGAAGAAGAAGGAGTATCCGGTCCGCAAAGCTTTCGGTCAGGCCGAGGCGTTCAGCGACGCCGAGCTGGACGATGCCGTGTCGCGTCTGGCCGCGCTCGACCTCGCGGTCAAGGGTGGATCGAGATTGCCCGACGACCTCGAGCTCGAGCGCACGCTCGTCGCGATCACGCGGTCGCGAGCTCCCGGAGCCCGGACCGCCGCGGCGCGGTAGCTACGCGGCCGGGCCGGAGACGAGCCGCGCGGCCTGAGCCTTCTTGCGCGCCGCTGTGTTCCGGTGCAGAGCCCCGCGCGTCGCGGCCTTGTCGATGCAGCGGACGAGCTCCGCGTGCTCGGCGGCGATCTTCTCCGCGTCGCCCTCGTCGACCGCGTCCCGGAGGCGCCGGGCCAGCGTCTTGACGGTAGAGCGATAGCGCAGGTTCTCGACCCGCTGGCGGGCCGCACTGCGGACGCGCTTCTTCTGCTGGCGAATGTTCGGCATTCGTAATTAGGCCAACTTCACGAAAAGGGCCCGCCGTTGTTGCGCGGGCAGAGACGATCGTAGCAAACCGGCCCGCCGCCTATGCTCTTTCGCGGTGATCCCGTGGTGACATCGCGAGCATCACGGGGCGGGGCCCAGGGCGGCCAGGGCGGCCGAGCCCATCGCCGGCACCTCATCCGCTCGACCGCGATCTTCGGCGCGGCGACAGGCGTCTCACGCGTCCTCGGCCTGATCCGCGAGATCGTCGCCGCCTACTACTTCGGCTCGGCGGGGAAGATCAACGCGTTCACCGTCGCCTTCCAGATCCCGAACCTGATCCGCGCGCTCGTCGCCGACGCGGCCCTCTCTTCCGCCTTCGTCCCCGTCTTCACGGAACTGCTCGAGAAGGGCGATCGGAAACGCGCCTGGCGCGTGGCGTCGAGCGTCTTCTTTCTGATGCTGCTGGGCCTGGGCAGCCTGACCGCGCTCCTGATGATTTTCGCGCCGCTGGTGATCGCGCCGTTCGGGGACCCGGGCGGAGACGAGCAGCTCGCGATCACGCTGACGCGGATCCTGTTTCCGATCGTGACGCTACTCGGGCTGTCCGGCGTGATCGTCGGGATCCTGAACAGCTATGAGCAGTTCACGGTGCCCGCCCTGGCGCCGGTCGCGTGGAACCTCGCCATC
The DNA here is from genome assembly GCA_963776375.1 of uncultured Actinomycetes bacterium. Classification (GTDB taxonomy): domain Bacteria; phylum Actinomycetota; class Thermoleophilia; order Gaiellales; family Gaiellaceae; genus PALSA-612. The sequence continues at coordinate 5,976 of CAVZMF010000002.1, forward strand.
ATCGCCGGGCTCGTCCTCGGCGTGCCGCAGGCGGAGACCGTCGACACAAAGCTCTACGTCTACGCCTTCTCGATCCTGATCGGGACGGTCATCCAGGTTCTGCTGCCGGTGCCGTGGTTACGCGGCCTGGACGGGCGGCTGCGCGTGGCGCTGGACTGGCGCGACCCGGCCGTGAAGCAGGTCTTCGTGCTGATGATCCCGGTGACCGTCAGCCTCGGCCTGATCAACTTCAACGCCGTCGTCGACACGCTGTTCGCGTCCAGGCTCGTCGACCCGGAGCTGGCGCCGCGCTCGATCGAACTCGCCTTCCGCATCTACATGCTCCCGCAGGGGATCTTCTCGGTCGCCGTCGCCACCGTGCTCTTCCCAACGCTGGCGCGGCTGGCCGCCCGCGGGGACATGGAGGGCTTCCGCACGACGTCCGCGAGCGGCCTGCGGCTGATCGGCTTTCTGCTCATCCCGGCCAGCGCCGCGATCGCGACGCTGGCAACGCCGATCGTGCGGCTCGTCTACCAGCACGGCGAGTTCACGTCGAACCAGACGGTGGTCGTCGCCCAGTGCCTCGCCGCGTTCTCGCTCGGCCTCGCGTTCAACGGCGCGCAGCTGATGCTGAACCGCTCGTTCTTCAGCCTGCAGTCGCCGTGGGTGCCGACCTCGGTCGCGCTCGGGAACCTCGGCCTGAATGCGGCCCTCGACGCGCTCTTCTACCCCGTCGGCGCCTGGGGGATCGCGCTCTCCACCTCACTCTGCAATATCGCCGCCGTGGCGGTGCTGATCCAGCTCCTGCGCCGGAAAATCGGCCGCTTCGAGCTGAAGGAGACGATCCGCTCCACTCTGCGTGTCTTGGTCGCTGCAGGTGCGCTCGCCGTCGTCGCCCACGCGGTCTGGATGTGGCTCGACTCCGCCCTCGGCCGCTCGATCGGGGCGCAGATCGTGTCGCTGCTCCTCGCGCTCGCCGTCGGCACGGGCGTGTACCTCGGGTGTCTGCCTGCTCCTCGGCGTCCGCGAGCTCCGACCGCTGCGCTCGGTGGGCTCGGACGACCGGTAACGTCGGGCGGGCCCATGGACCAGCGCAAGATCCGCAACTTCTCGATCATCGCGCACATCGACCACGGCAAGTCGACGCTCGCGGACCGGATCCTCGAGCTGACGGAGACGGTGACCGGTCGCGAGATGCGCGACCAGCTGCTCGACTCGATGGAGCTCGAGCGCGAGCGCGGCATCACGATCAAGGCCCAGGCCGTGCGCGTCATGTGGAAGGGATACGAGCTGAACCTGATCGACACGCCCGGCCACGTCGACTTCACGTACGAGGTGTCGCGCTCGCTCGCAGCCTGCGAGGGCGCGCTGCTCGTGGTCGACGCGTCGCAGGGCGTCGAGGCGCAGACGCTCGCGAACGCCTATCTCGCGATCGAGAACAACCTCGAGATCGTGCCGGCCGTGAACAAGATCGACCTCCCGCAGGCGCTGCCCGACGACGTGGCGTCCGAGGTCGCGGAGCTCGTCGGCGAGGCGCCGGAGCGCGTCCTGAGGATCTCGGCGAAGACGGGCACCGGTGTGGCGGACGTGCTCGACGCGGTCGTCGACCGAATCCCCGCCCCTGTCGGCGATCCTGAGGCTCCGGCGCGAGCGCTGATCTTCGACTCGTCCTACGACCAGTACCGCGGTGTCGTCGCGTTCGTCCGGGTCGTTGACGGCTCTTTCCGCCGGGGCGAGCCGCTCAAGGCGATGGCCCAGGGGACTGAGTTCGAGGCGGAGGAGCTGGGCTTCTTCGCGCCGGCGATGACCGCCGCGGAGACCCTCGGCGCCGGCGAGGTCGGCTACGTGATCACGGGCCTGAAGGACGTGAGCCGTCTCCGCGTCGGCGACACCGTGACGACGGTCCGCCGTGCGGCCGCCGAGCCGTTGCCGGGTTACAAGGACGTCAAGCCGATGGTCTTCGCCGGGCTGTTCCCGACGGACTCGGACGAGTACCCGGAGCTGCGTGACTCGCTCGAGCGGCTGAAGCTGAACGACGCCGCGCTCTTCTACGAGCCCGAGACCTCGCAGGCCCTCGGCTTCGGGTTCCGCTGTGGCTTCCTCGGATTGCTGCACATGGAGATCGTCCGGGAACGTCTCGAACGAGAGTTCGACCTCGACCTGCTCGTGACCGCGCCCAACGTGGCCTATCGAGTCACGCTGCCCGACGGCGAGGAGATCGAGGTGCACAACCCCGCGGAGATGCCGCGCGAGCACGAGCTCGTCGAGGAGCCGTACGTGAAGGCGTCGATCATCGTCCCCAAGGACTACGTCGGCGACGTGATGGGCCTCTGCAACGAGCGGCGCGGCCGGTTCGACCACATGGAGTACCTGTCGGAGCAGCGCGTGCTGCTCCTGTACGAGCTGCCGCTCGGCGAGATCGTGCTCGATTTCTACGACCAGCTCAAGTCGCGCACGCGCGGGTACGCGAGCTTCGACTACGACCTGATCGGCTTTCGCGAGGGCACGCTCTCCCGGGTCGACATCCTCGTCGGCGGGGAACAGGTGGACGCCCTCTCGCTCATCGTCCACCGCGACGCGGCCTACGAGCGCGGGAAGCAGCTCGTCGAGCGCCTGCGCGAGGAGATTCCGCGCCAGATGTTCGACGTCCCCATCCAGGCGGCGATCGGCTCCCGCGTGATCGCCCGCGAGACAGTCAAGGCCAAGCGCAAGGACGTGCTCGCCAAGTGCTACGGCGGCGACATCACGCGCAAGCGCAAGCTCCTCGAGAAGCAGAAGAAGGGCAAGAAGCGGATGAAGCAGGTCGGCGGGGTCGAGGTCCCGCAGGAGGCGTTCCTGGCCGTGCTCAATCTGGAGCGGAAGTGAACGGAACCGTCCGGCACCTGTACGTGCACCTGCCCTTCTGTGCGCACCGCTGCGGGTACTGCGACTTCGTGACCGTCGTCGGCCGGAACGACTCGCATCGCGCCTACGTCGACGCGCTTCTGCGAGAGCTGGAGCTCGAGCACTCTTTCCTCGCCGAGCCGCTCGAGACGGTGTACCTCGGAGGCGGGACTCCCACCTTCACCGAGCCGCGCGAGCTCGCCCGGTTGCTGGGCTCGCTTCCTCGCGCCGCGGAGGTCACGGTCGAGGCCAACCCCGAGACGGTCAGGCCGGCGCTCGCCGAGTTGCTGGTCGAAGGCGGGGTCGACCGCGTGTCGATGGGAGCGCAGAGCTTCCGCCCGCACCTGCTCTCCGTTCTCGAGCGACGGGCATCCCCCGACGACGTCCGGCGCGCCGTGCAGACTCTGCATGATGCCGGTATTGACAACATCTCGCTCGACCTCGTCTACGGCATCCCCGGCCAGAGCCCCGCCGATCTCCGGCGCGACCTGGAGGAGGCTCTCGCCCTCGAGCCCGAGCACCTGTCCTGCTACGAGCTCGAGGCCAAGCTCGGGACGCGCTTCGCACATACCTTCGGGGATGAGCTGACCCGTCAGAGCGAGGCGCTGGAGGGGTACTTCGAGGACGTCGTCGAGATGCTCGCGAGAGCCGGCTATCGCTGGTACGAGACCGCGAACTTCTGTCGACAGCCGGAGCTGAGCGGCGGGCGGGACCTCCGGTCGCGGCACAACCTGGCGTACTGGCTCGGGCGGGACTACCTCGGGCTCGGGATCGGAGCCGTGTCGACCGTCGGCTCGACCCGCTACCGCAACACGCCGCGCCTGCCGACCTACCTCGAGTCGCTCGGCCGGGGCATGCGGCCCTTCCGCGAAGTCGAGCCTCTCGACGAGGACGTCAAGCACCGCGAGCGGGTCATGCTCGGCCTCCGGCTGGACGAGCCACTCTCACTTGCCGGCCTCGAGGACGTGGTCGACGACGAGGCGCTCGACCGTCTCGAGGCTCTCGGCCTCGCGGCACGCAGCCCGCAAGGGACCTCCGAGACGCTGAGCCTGACCGCCCGCGGACGCTTCCTGGGCGGCGGCGTGACCGCCGAGCTGCTGGCATAAAATGCCTGCATACATGCAGATCGAGCTGTCCGAGCGCCAGCAGGAGATCCTGCTCCGCGTGGTCGAGGAGTATGTGGCGACCGGGCAGCCCGTGGGCTCGAAGGGCCTGGTCGAGCGATCAGGGATGCAGGTCTCGCCGTCGACCGTGCGGAACGAGCTTGCCGAGCTCGAGCACGTCGGCCTGCTCACACATCCGCACACCTCTGCCGGGCGGGTGCCGACCGAGCACGGCTACCGCCACTACGCGCGGACGCTGCTCGACAGCCTCGAGCCGCAGCCGGGGACATTCGACCTCCAGCTCTCCGAGGCTCGATCCGAGGTCGAGGCTGCGCTCCAGGCCACGACCGAGATGCTGGCCAGCGCGACGCGTCTGCTCGCGCTCGTCTCCGCGCCGCCGCTCCAGGCCGAGACGGTCCGGCACGTGGAGGTGCTCCTGCTGCAACGGGACGTGGTGATGATCGTCGTGATCACCTCGGCCGGGGCGGTCACGAAGCGGATCGCGTCCTTCGACCGTCCCGTGGATCCAGGGCTCGCGAACTGGGCGCGGCAATACCTGAACGAGCAGCTCGTCGGGGTGCAGCTCGGGACGCAGCTCCTCAGGCGCCGGCTCGACGATCCCGGCCTCAACCCGGTGGAGCGGGACTTCATCGAGCGGCTGCAGCCGGCGTTCACCGAGCTGGTCGCGCACGACGAGCAGCGACTGTTCGTCGGCGGCGCCGCCGGCCTCCTCGACGAGGTGCGCGACGACGAGGTCACGGCCTATCGGGGACTGCTCGAGCTGCTCGAGCGCCGTCGTGCCCTGCTGGACGTGCTCGCCGAGGCGCTCGATCCGCGGCGTCCGTTCGTCCGGGTGGGCGGCGAGTTCGCCGACCCTGCTCTGCACGAGCTGGCGTTGGTCGGCGCCGCCTACGGGCTCTCCAACCGCACGCTCGGGGCCGTCTCGCTAGTCGGGCCGGTCCGTATGGACTACGACAAGGCCATCCGTTCCGTCCGCGCCGCTGCCTCCGAGCTCAGCCGCTTCTCGGAAGAGCTCTTCGGCGAGAACTAGCGACGGGCCACGGCCTGACCCGGGGCTAACCTAAGCCGATGGCGACGACGAGGCGCGATTACTACGAGGTGCTCCGCGTCGCGCGCGGCGCCTCGGACGCGGAGATCAAGAAGGCGTTCCGGTCGCTCGCCCGCGAGCTGCACCCGGACGTCTCCGACGAGCCCGACGCGGAGGAGCGATTCAAGGAGGTCGTCGAGGCCTACGAGGTGCTCTCCAACTCCGAGCGGCGGGACGTCTACGACCGCTTCGGGCACGAGGGGCTGCGAAGCGGCGGCTACACGCCCGGCTTCGACTTCGGGAGCCTCAGCGACCTCTTCTCGGCCTTCTTCGGTGACGACCTGTTCGGCGTCGGTCCGCGGCGCGCTCGGCGAGGCGCCGACATCGGCGCGGAGATCGCGATCGAGCTCGTCGAGGCGGCCCGCGGCGTCACGAAGCAAGTGCCGTTCCAGGTCGCCGTTCCGTGCGAGGCCTGCAACGGAAGTGGCGCCGAACCGGGAACGAGCCCGGTGCAGTGCTCGTCGTGCGGCGGCGCAGGGCGGCTGCAGCAGGTCTCGCGCAGCGTCTTCGGCGAGTTCATCCGCACCCAGACCTGCCCGCGCTGCAACGGCTCGGGGAGGGTGATCGAATCGCCGTGCAAGAAGTGCCGCGGGGGCGGCCGCGTCGTCGAGGAGCGACGGCTCGACGTCCAGGTGCCCGCCGGCATTCACGACGGCCAGCGCATCCGCATCTCCGGCGAAGGCCACGCCGGGCTCCCCGGCGGCGAGTCCGGCGACGTCTACGTCCTCGTCCACGTCGAGCCAGATCCGCGCTTCGCGCGCGAGGGCGACGACATCTTCTCCGAGGTCGACCTGACCATGACCGAAGCGGCCCTCGGCACCCGCCTGACGGTGCCGACGCTCGACGGCGAGGTCGAGCTCGAGTTCGAGGCCGGCACCCAGCCCGGCGAGGTGCACGTCCTCGACGGGCGCGGGATGCCGATCCTCCGCTCGTCCGCGCGTGGAGACCACCGCATCCTCGTCAACGTCGTGATGCCGCGACGCCTGACGGACGAGCAGCGGCAGCTCCTGGGCGAGTTCGCCGCCTCGACCGACGAGCAAACCTACGTCGCCGAGGGCGGGTTCTTTCAGCGCCTGAAGAGCGCGTTCCGCTGACGGTGGCCGGAGAGCGTCCGCTCCGGCGCGTCTCGGTCACCGTTCCCCGCCGCCGCGTCGAGGAGGCCCGCGCGACGATGATCGAGCTCTTCCCCGAGGGTTTCGAGGAGGTCGACGACGGGGAGGACGTCGAGCTGGCGGCGTACACCGACGCGGGGGGCGAGGAGCGTCTCTGGCACGCGTTCGGCGGGGCGCACGCGGCTGACGTCGACGCCGGTTGGGAGGAACGCTGGCGCAGCTTCCACCGGCCCGTCACGATCGGGCCGCTCTGGGTCGGCCCGCCGTGGGAGGCTGCGCAGACGGACGCGACGGCGATCGTTATCGATCCCGGCCGCGCGTTCGGCACCGGTGGCCACGCGACCACACGGCTCTGCCTCGAGCTGTTGCTCGACCTTCCACGCGGGTCGCTGCTCGACGTCGGCTGCGGGTCGGGCGTGCTCGCGATCGCGGCGGCCAGACTCGGCTTCGCCCCGGTCGTCGCCGTCGACGTCGACCCGCTGGCCGTCGAGGCGACGCAGGCGAACGCGTCGGAGAACGGCGCGGCGGTCGAGGCACGGCTCCTCGACGCGACTCGGGAGCCGCTTCCTGCCGCCGCAACCGTCGTCGCCAACATCGCGCTCGGTGCCGTGCAGGAGGTCGCCGCCGCGGTCGAGTGCGAGCGGCTCGTCACGTCCGGCTACCTCGTCTCCGACCAGCCTGCACTTCCCGGCTACTCGCGGGTCCGGCGGCGCGACGACGAGGGCTGGGCGGCCGATGTGTGGGAGGCGGCCAGCAAGTAAGGTCTCCGGGCGTGGCGACCTTCTCCGTCGCGTTCCTCGGCTGCAAGGTTTCGCACGTCGACGCGCACACTGTGCGCGAGCGGCTGCTCGCCGACGGGCACGAGGAGCACGAGGGTAGCGCCGACGTGGCCGTCGTCAACACCTGCTGCGTGACGCACGAGGCGGTGTCCAAGTCCCGTAAGTCGGCCGCGAGGCTGGCGCGCACCCATCGCCGTGTGTACGTGACCGGATGCGGTGCGAACCTGTCCACGGATGCGTTCGCAGGCCTGCCGCCGAACGTCTTCGTGGTCGCGAAGCGGAGCGAGGAGACGCCGGAAGCGGTCGCCGGCGACGTGGGCGCGCTCGGCTGCGTGCAGGCCGACGCGAGGCTCGACCGCGTGCGGGCGTTCGTGAAGGTGCAGGACGGCTGCAGCTTCTCCTGCTCGTTCTGCGTGATCCCGCTCGTGCGCGGCGCCTCGCGCAGCCGGCCGGCGGAGGCCGTGCTCGCGGAGGTCCGCCGGCGGGTCGCCCAGGGGCACCGTGAGGTCGTCCTGACCGGCATCAACCTCGGCTGCTACCGCGACCGCGAGGCCGGGTACCGGTTGCCGCGGCTCGTCCGGGAGGTGGGAGCAACCGAGGGGCTGGGGCGACTGCGGCTGTCCTCGATCGAGGTCAACCACCTCGACGAGGAGCTCGTCGCCGCGCTGCGCGAGACGCCGACTGCCTGCCCGCACCTGCACGTGCCGCTCCAGTCGGGAGACGACCGGGTGCTGGAGGCGATGGGCCGCCGCTATCGCGTGCAGGCCTACCTCCGCCGCACCGCCCTCGCGGGCGGCTTCAACCTGACCACGGACGTGATCGTCGGGTTCCCGACCGAGGACGAGCGCGCCTTCCGCAACACGCTGGACGCGGTCGCCGCGGCGGGGATCACCAAGGTGCACGTTTTTCCGTACTCGCCGCGGCCCGGCACGCGCACGGCCGGCGAGGACACTGTGCCGAAGGCGGTCAAGCGGGAGCGGGGCGCGCGCCTGCGCGAGCTGTCGCGGGAGCAGACCCTGCGCCGCTGGAGGGACAAGATCGGCCGCCCAGATCTCGTGCTCGTCGACCGGCCGGGCCTCGGCTACGGCGAGGACTACTCGCCCTGGCTCGTCGACGCGCCCGTAGGCGAGCTCGTCGCGGTGCGTGGAGGCTCGGTGACCGAGGAGGGGATCCTGGCGGCGTGACCAACGGCGACTGCATCTTCTGCCAGATCGTCCGCGGCGACCTGCCCGCCACGGTCGTCCACCGCACCGACGGCTTACTGGCCATCGAGGACATCGCTCCGAAGGCCGACGTGCACCTCCTCGTCATCCCCGAGCGCCATCTGGAAACCTTCCGTGACGTCTCAGTGCTGGGAGAGGAGGAGGCGAAGCGGATGGTCGATTTCGTCGCAGAGTCGGCGAAGGTGGCCGGGCTCGACGAGTACCGGCTGATGGTGTTCGTCGGCGCCGGCGCCGGCCAGACCGTCTTCCACCTCCACTGGCACATCCTCGGCGGGCGCTTCCACGGGATGCCGGCGTGACCCTGATCGCGCGCCTCGAGACGGAGTTGAAGGACGCGATGAAGGATCGCGACGCCGAGCGCCGCGACGCGCTGCGGCTGATCCTGAACGCGCTGCGGGCGGCGGAGAAGGAGATCCAGCGGCCGCTGCACGAGGACGAGGAGCTCCAGGTGCTCCAGCGCCAGCGCAAGAACAGGCTGGACGCGATCGAGGCCTACCGGGCGGCGGGGCGCGAGGCGCAGGCCGAGAAGGAGGAGGACGAGCTCGACGTGCTCGAGGAGTTCATGCCCGAGCCGCTGTCGGAGGACGAGCTGGAGGCGATCGTCGACGACGCGATCGCCGAGAACGGCGCCACGAGCCTGCGCGACCTCGGCCGCGTCATGGCCGACGTCATGCCCCAGATCGCCGGCCGCGCCGACGGCTCGGCGGTTAGCCAGATCGTCCGCGAGAAGCTGGCCTGACCGGACCGGTCCCTTTCGGCCATCCGCCAGGTACCCATGACCTCCTCCCCGAGGCGATCGTATCGAGGAAACACGCACCTGTCTGTGACTCGGGTATGACGATTCAGGCACGGGCCGGGCGGCGATTCCGGCGGCCCGCCGACCTACACTGAGACGCGTGCAGCAAGTCCTCGACGTCTCGAACGACGTTGCCGCCGAGCTGGCGGGGGTCGGTGACGGCGTGCTCGACGCGCTGCGCGACCGGCTGCATTGCACGATCCTGCTCCGCGGCAACCGGCTGACGATCGAGGGCGAGCAGGCCCAGGTCTCCGAGGCTCGGGCCGTCGTCGACGAGCTCGTCGAGCTGGTCGAGGGCGGGCACGAGATCGGGCCGGGAACGGTCGATGCGGTCATCGGGGCGATCGACCAGGCGCACGACGTCCGCGAGATCTTCGAGGACGTCGTCTGGCGGCACCGCGGCAAGAAGATCGCTCCGAAGACCGTCAACCAGAAGCACTACGTGGACGCGATCCGCGAGCACACGGTCACGTTCGCGATCGGCCCGGCCGGGACGGGCAAGACCTATCTCGCCATGGCCCTCGCGGTCAGGGCGCTCTCGGAGCGGGAGGTCGGGCGAATCATCCTGACGAGGCCCGCGGTCGAGGCCGGGGAACGGCTCGGCTTCCTGCCCGGCGACATGCTCGCCAAGGTCGATCCCTACCTGCGGCCGCTGTTCGACGCGCTCTACGACATGCTCGACGCCGACCGGCTGGCCTCGTACATGGAGAAGGGCGCGATCGAGGTCGCGCCGCTCGCCTTCATGCGCGGGCGCACGCTGAACGACTCGTTCATCATCCTCGACGAGGCGCAGAACACGAGCCCCGAGCAGATGCAGATGTTCCTCACCCGGCTCGGATTCGGGTCGAAGGTGGTCGTGACCGGCGACGACACGCAGATCGACCTCCCCCGCGAGCAGGCGTCCGGCATCTTGTCCGTGGAAGGCATCCTCGGGCGGATCGAGGGCATCGCCTTCATCCGCTTCGGGCACGAGGACGTCGTCCGCCACAAGCTCGTCCAGCGGATCGTCGAGGCCTACAGGCGCCATAGCGAGGCGACCGGCGCCGACCGTATGCGCTGACCGTGGTCGAGATCGAGGTCGCCAACCGCAGCGGCGTCGAGGTCGACGAGACGGCCGCCGAGGAGCTCGCTCGACGCGTCCTCCGCGGTGAAGGGGTCGAAGACGGTGAGTTGGGGATCATGTTCGTGCCGCCCGAGGAGATCAGAGAGCTGAAACGCGAGCACCTCGGGATCGACGAGGCCACCGACGTCCTGTCGTTCCCGATCGACGGTCGCGAGCCGCTGCCGGACGGGGTGCCGCGGCAGCTCGGCGACGCGGTCCTCTGCCCCCAGGTCACGGGCGAGGCCTGGCGCCGGCCGCTCGTCCACGGCCTCTTGCACCTGCTCGGCTACGACCACGGCAGGGAGATGGAGGCGCGCGAGGAGGCCCACGAATCATGAGTCGCCGCTCGCTGAACCTGATCGACAGCTTCAACTACGCGATCGAAGGGCTGATCCACGTCCTGCGCACGCACCGGAACATGCGCATCCACTTCGCGATCGCGATCGCCGTGATGGTCGGTGCGGTCTGGGCCGGAGTCAGCCGCCTGGAGCTGATCGCGCTCCTCCTCTCGATCACGTTCGTGCTGGTCGCCGAGATGATCAACTCCGCGATCGAGCAGGCTATCGACGTGGCCACGACCTCGTTCGACCCGTTGGCCAAGCTGGCGAAGGACATCGCCGCCGGCGCCGTGCTGATCGCGGCCGTGAACGCGGTCGCGGTCGGCATCCTCGTCTTCTCGCACGCGATCGGGTCGTCGGCGGCCACCGGCCTCGAACGCGTTCGCAACTTCCCGCCGGCGATCACGCTGGCCGCACTTGTCCTGACCGTCCTGCTCGTGATCGCGACCAAGGCCTTCGTCGGCCGCGGCACGCCGTTACGCGGCGGGCTTCCGTCCGGGCACGCCGCGATCGCCTTCGCGGGCTGGGTGGCGGTGACGTACATCCTCAGCCCGAAGGAGCATCGCTTCGTGGTCTCGTCGATCATGCTCCTCATGGCCTTCCTCGTCGCGCAGACGAGGATCGAGGCGGGCGTCCACTCGACGCTCGAGGTCGTGTACGGCGGTCTCCTCGGCGCCCTCGTCACGCTTGCCGTCTTTCAACTCTTCTTCTGAGCACGGGTGAACCCATGGTTCCCCCGTGAGCCCCCTCCTTCGCGTTGCCGGGGACAGCACCACGAGGCCGACGCCGGCCAAGCCGGCATCGGGCCGCTGGCATAGACGACGCGGCATCGCGGCTGGGACGCACTCTGCGAGCGTCTCGGAGCCCGGCTCACGGACGGATACTGGACGCGCGAGGAGATTGTCTTGACCTTCGACGACGGCAAGACGCTGAGGCTCTCGCTCGAGGACGACCGTGACGGCTTGGCGCCGGAATTGGCAGAGCTCCACTCGGACGGCCCGTGGATCTTTGGCCCGGAGTTCTTCGATGCGCGCTGGATGCCAAACTGCTTCCGATGAGCACTGCCGACCGCGAGCTCTACGAACAGGCCGTCGCCGTCGCCGAACGGGCCTACGCGCCTTACTCGAACTTCCACGTCGGTGCGGCGGTACTGGCGCGGGACGGCCGCATTTTCCTGGGCGTCAACGTCGAGAACGCCGCCTACCCGCTCGGCGTCTGCGCGGAGAAGACGGCGCTGACGCGGGCGGTTACCGACGGCTGCCGGCCGGGCGACCTCGAGGCGATCGCGATCACGGCCTCCCCTTGCGGGGGCTGCCGCCAGTGGCTGCACGAGCTCGGGCTCGACCGCGTGATCTACGCGCGGGCGAACGGTGACGTCGTGACGACGACGCCGGCCGCGCTGCTCCCGGATACCTTCGAGCTGTGAGGACGGGATTCGTCGCCGTGGCCGGACGGCCGAACGTCGGCAAGTCGACGCTCGTCAACGCGCTCTGCGGCGGCAAGGTCGCGATCGTGTCGGACAAGCCGCAGACGACTCGGCGGCGCATCTTCGGGATCGCGAACGGGCCGGGCCACCAGCTCGTGCTCGCCGACTTGCCCGGCTTCCAGCGCCCGCGCGACCTGCTCACGGAGCACCTGCAGCGGACCGTCGACCAGGCGTTCGAGGACATCGACGGCGTGCTGTTCGTGCTCGACTGCCGTGACCGCATCGGCGGCGGCGATCGCTTCATCGCCGAGCGCGTCTTCGGGCTCGGCGTGCCGGTCGTGATCGCGCTCAACAAGGTCGACCGGCTCAAGCCCGGGCACATCGCCACGCAGATGCAGACCGGGGCCGCGCTGGGCGACTTCAAGGCGCTGCACCCGGTGAGCGCGAAGACCGGCGACGGTGTCGGCGAGCTGCGCGACGAGCTCGTCGAGCTGCTCCCCGAGGGGCCGCTGTACTTCTCGGCGGACGCGCGCACGGACGTGGAGGACGACGTCCAGATCGCCGAGCTCGTGCGCGAGAAGGCGCTCCAGCTGACCCGGGACGAGCTGCCGCACGCGATCACCGTCCAGGTCGAGGAGATCGTCGAGAGCTCGGTGCGCGCGGTGATCTACGTCGAGACCGAGTCGCAGAAGCAGATCGTCGTCGGGCGCGCCGGCAGCATGGTGCGCGAGATCGGCACTCGCGCCCGCCCCGAGGTGGAGGCGCTCCTCGGCCGCCATGTCTTCCTGGAGCTCCGCGTGAAGGCGCGCCCCAGGTGGCGCCGGGACGAGGCGATGCTCGAAAGGCTGGGGATCTGAAACGGAGGCTGTGACGGACTAGAGTCCGGCACACGCCGCCCCTCACATGGTGTGGCTAGCCGTATACGACCGGACACATCGTTGTGCGACCATTGAGATCGTGACAAGCGTGCTCATCGTCGATGACCACCCGAGCTTCCGGGCAAGTGCCCGGGCACTGCTCGAGGCGGAGGGGTTCGACGTCATCGGCGAGGCGAACGACGGGGAGAGCGCCGTCCAGGCATGTGACGAGCTCCAGCCCGACGTCGTCCTGCTCGATGTCCAGCTTCCCGACCGGACAGGCTTCGAGGTCGCCTCCCAGCTGACCGGGAACGGGTCGGTGGTCAACGTCGTGCTCGTCTCGAGCCGGGACGGCTGCGACTACGGGCCGCTCGTCGAGGAGAGCGGGGCCAGCGGGTTCGTGCCCAAGGCCGAGCTCTCCGGTGCACGTATTGCCGCGCTGTTGCGATGAGCGCGAAGGACACCGGCCTGGACGAGCTCCGGCGCAACGAGGCCCGGCTGCGGGCGCTGCTCGACGCGATCCCGGACCTGATGATCCGGTTCGATCGCGACGGGACGTACACCGACATCACCGGCAACACGAGCGGACTCGTCCGCACCCGCGAGGAGATGATCGGCCGCAACGTCCGCGACTTCCTCCCGCAGCACGTCGTCGACCGCGTCATGGCCTGCGTCGAGCGGGCGATCGCGTCGAAGAGCACCCAGACGCTCGAGTACGAGCTCGACGTCGGCGGGGAGCGCCGCCTGTTCGAGGCCCGCATGACCCCGAGCGGCGGGGACGAGATCGTCTCCATCGTCCGCGACATCACGCCCGCGCACCGGCTCGAGCGCGAGCTGGCCGAACGCCTGCGCGAGGTACAGCACGAGCAGGCGTTCACGCGCACGGTCGTGAACACGGCGCCGATCGTGCTCATGCTCTGCGACGAGGAGGGCGCGATCATCCGCTTCAACGACACCGCGGAGCGCCTCACCGGGTACCACGACGACGAGCGGGTCTGGGGCCGCCCCGTCTCCCAGGTCTTCGTCCACCCCGAGGACGCGGAGGCGTTCGAGACGTCGATGCGGCGGGTCGAGCCGGGCCGCCTCCCCGAGGAGATCGAGTGCCGCTGGCTGACGAAGACCGGCGAGGAGCTGATCATGGACTGCACGATCAACCACGTCCTCGACGGCCAGGGCCTGCACCGGCGGATCGTCGCCGGCCTCGACGTGACCGAGCGCGAGCAGTCCCGGCTGGAGCTCGTGCGCCAGCGCGACCTGCTCGGCGTCGTTGCGCGGGCGACGCCGAATCTCCTGTTCGTCGCCGAGCCGGACGGGCGTGTGGCCTGGGAGGGCGTCAACCCGGCCTTCGAGGACATGACCGGGCACGACGACTCGACCGCCTGCGGCCGCGAGTTCTGGGAGCTCGTCGTCGCGCCGGAGCAGGTCGACGCCGTCCGGAAGGAGTTCGCCGCTGCCGTGGCCTCGGGCGAGGTGCGGTATTTCTCGGCCGAGGTCGTCACGCAGGCCGGCGAGCGGCGCACGATCGACTGGACTTCGCGGCCCCTCGTCGGGCTCGACAACCGGACGAAGCAGCTCCTCTGCGGCGTCGACGTCACCGAGCGCGAGCGGCACCTCCAGGAGATCCGGGCCTCGCGCGCCCGCCTCGTCGAGGCGCAGGACGCCGAGCGCCGCCGCCTGGAGCGGAACCTCCACGACGGCGCGCAACAGCGGCTCGTCTCGCTCTCGCTCGCGCTGCGGCTCGCGCAGGCCAAGCTCGCGGCCGACCCCGAGGGCGCGGGAGACATCCTCGCTGCCGCCGGGGACGAGCTCACGCAGGCGCTCGCCGAGCTCCGCGAGCTCGCGCGAGGGATCCATCCCGCGATGCTCACCGACCGCGGCCTCGGCGCCGCCGTCGAGAGCCTCGCCACGCGCGCGCCCGTGCCCATCGAGGTGACGGCAATGCCGGACGACCGGCTGCCCGCGCCGGTCGAGGCCGCGGCCTTCTACGTCATTTCGGAGGCGCTCGCCAATATCGGCAAGTACGCGCAGGCAACGGTCGCCAGGATCAGCGTGACGAGCGTGGACGGCCACGCCGTCGTCGAGATCGCGGACGACGGTGTGGGCGGCGCCGATCTCGCCCGTGGGACGGGTCTGCGCGGCCTCGTCGATCGTGTCGAGGCGCTCGACGGCAGCCTGGAGGTCGAGAGTCCGGTTGGGGAGGGTACGAGGATCGTGGCCGAGATACCGTGGAACCGATGACCCAGCTCCCCCGCGGCCGAGTGACGCTGCTCTTCACCGACATCGAGGGCTCGACTGCGCTCGTGCAGACGCTCGGAGCGGAGTACCCGATCGCGCTCGGGCGCCACCGCGACCTGCTGCGAGAGGCGGTCGAGGGACGGCAGGGCGTCGTGCTCGACACCCTCGGCGACGAGACGTCGAACGTGTTCTCGGAGCCGGCGCAGGCGGTCGTGGCCGCGATCGAGGCGCAGCGCGCGCTGACCGAGCACGGCTTTCGGGTACGGATGGGCGTCCACACGGGCGAGCCGTCGCTGACCGGAGGCAGCTACTACGGCGTGGACGTGCACCGCGCTGCTCGGATCACCGAGGCAGGCCACGGCGGCCAGATTCTCGCGTCCGGCTCGGCGCGCGAGCTCGCCGACGAGGCGGACTTCGACCTTCGCCCGCTCGGCGCGCACCATCTGCGGGGCCTGGAGGCGCCGGAGGAGGTCTACCAGGTCGTCGCCGCGGGGCTCGATCTGGAGTTCCCTCCGCTCCGTCTCGGCCAGGTTGAACCGACCACCGCCGAGGTAACAGGCAAGCTTCAGGCCGAGCCGCCGATGCGTGTCGTTCTGGCCGAGGACTCCGTGCTGCTCCGCGAGGGGATCGCCCGCCTGCTCGAGGACGCGGGCTTCGAGGTCGTCGGCCAGGCCGGAAACGCCGACGAGCTACTGCTCAAGGTGCGCTCGTACAGCCCCGCAGTGGCCATCGTCGACATCCGTATGCCGCCGACCCAGACCGACGAGGGCCTGCAGGCGGCGCGGCGCATCCGCGAGCAGTATCCGGGCACCGGCGTGCTCGTGCTCTCGCAGTATCTCGAGACCGCCTATGCGCTCGAGCTCCTTTCCGAGAGCGCCGAGGGCGTCGGCTACCTGCTCAAGGACCGCGTCGCCGACATCGACGCGTTCGTCGGCGCCGTGCGGCGCGTGGGGGAGGGCGGTTCCGCGCTCGACCCCGCGGTCGTCTCGCAGCTCGTCGGCCGGCAGCGCCGCGACGATCCCGTGGCCGAACTGACGCCGCGCGAACGCGAGGTGCTCGAGCTGATGGCCGAGGGCCGCTCGAATCAGGCGATCGCGGACACGCTCGTCGTCACGGAGCGCGCGGTCGAGAAGCACGTGACGAGCATCTTCGGGAAGCTCCGGCTCCCGACCAGCCCGGACGACCACCGCCGCGTGCTGGCCGTGCTCACGTACCTGCGCTCGAGCTGAACCGGTAGCCCTTCGCCCGCAGACCGGCGACGGCGCGGTCGAACTGCTCTTGCCCGGCGATGCTGGAGGCGTCGAACTCGGCCAGCAGCCGGGCCCGTGCGGCGTTGGGCGCGCGTTCGAGCTTGGCAGCCAGCCCGTGCAGCGTCGCGGCCTCCCTCGTGGCCCCCGCGACCAGCCGGGTGTTCAGCGCCTGCGCGTCGGCCGGTGGGCGCACGCGCTTCAGCCTGGACGCGATTCCGCCGTAGGCCCCGGCGATACGCGCGACGAGCTCGGGCGAGGCGGTCGAGCCCTGCCCGGGCCGGAGTTGCGCTGCGGCGGCGCCGAAGGCGGCGCGGAGCTTCGCCTCGTACTCCGACTTCGAGAGCCGCCCGTTGTCGCTCCCGGCGCATCCGGCGGTGACGACCAGCGCAGCGATCACCAGGCAGGCCGTGCGCGCCATCGACGCCAGCGTACGCCGGGCCTCGGCCAGCGCCTACACTCAGGCCATGGCGCAGGCGCCTGCACTCCCCGGCGGGTTCGAGCTCCCGCTCGAGCCGCGGCTCCCTCGGATCGGCTCGGTCGACGAGGTCGGGGTCGAGGAACGCGCCGCCGCGCTCGCGAAGCGCTCGATCAAGAAGGACGCGAAGCTCTACGCGCTCGACCTGGCGATCCGGATGATGGACCTGACCACGCTCGAGGGCGCCGACACCTGGGGCAAGGTCGCGGCGCTGTGCTCGAAGGCCGTGCGGCCCGATCCGTCCGAGCCGTCGATCCCGTCGTGCGCGGCCGTCTGCGTCTACCCGAACCTCGTGCCCCCCGCCGTCGAGCGGCTGCGCGGCACGGGGGTCAAGGTCGCCTCGGTCGCGACCGCCTTCCCGTCGGCCCACGCGCCGCTCGACGTCAAGCTGCGGGAGGTCGAGGAGGTCGTCGCGATGGGCGCCGACGAGGTGGACATGGTGATCGACCGCGGCGCGTTCCTGTCCGGCCGCTACGCGAAGGTCTACGACGAGATCGTGCGCGTGAAGGACGTGTCCGGCGAGGCGCATCTGAAGGTGATCCTCGAGGTCGCCGAGCTCGGCACCTACGACAACGTGCGCCGCGCGTCGATCCTGGCCATGGCCGCGGGAGCCGACTTCATCAAGACCTCGACCGGCAAGCTCCCCGGCTCGGCCACGCTGCCGGTGACGCTGGTCATGCTCGAGGCGATCCGCGACGTCTACGAGCAGACGGGGCGCAAGGTGGGCATGAAGCCGGCGGGCGGCATCCGCCAGGCGAAGCAGGCCGTCCAGTACCTCGTCCAGCTCTACGAGACCCTCGGCCCCGAATGGCTGACGCCGGACCTGTACCGGTTCGGCGCCTCGTCGCTCCTGAACGACGTGCTCATGCAGATCCGCAAGGAGAAGACCGGCCTGTACCAGAGCCCGGACTACTTCACCGTTGACTGACGTCGAGAAAAAAGAGGCGTCCGTTCCGGCGCCCGCGGGCTGGGACTACGCGCCCGCCCCGGAGGCGCGCGACGTCGTCTCGCTGCAGGAGCGGTACGGGCTCTTCGTCGGCGGGCAGTGGCTCGAGCCGACGGAGACGTATACGACGATCAGCCCGGCGACCGAGGAGCCGCTCGCCGAGATCGCGCAGGCCACGCCCGAGGAGGTCGCGGCCGCCGTCGGCGCCGCGCGCGAGGCGTTCGAGAACGGCTGGTCGGCGCTGCCCGGCTCGGAGCGGGCCAAGTACCTGTTCCGGATCGCGCGCATCCTCCAGGAGCGGTCGCGCGAGTTCGCCGTGCTCGAGTCGCTGAACGGCGGCAAGCCGATCAAGGAGTCGCGCGACGTCGACGTGCCGCTCGCGGCTGCGCATTTCTTCTACCACGCCGGCTGGGCGGACAAGCTCGAATACGCCTTTCCCAACCGCCGCCCGCAGCCGCTCGGCGTCGCCGGCCAGATCATCCCCTGGAACTTCCCGCTGCTGATGCTGGCCTGGAAGATCGCGCCGGCGCTCGCAACGGGGAACACGGTCGTCCTCAAGCCCGCCGAGACGACGCCGCTCTCGGCGCTGCTCTTCTGCGACGTCCTGCGCCAGGCCGAGCTCCCGCCGGGCGTCGTCAACATCGTCACCGGCGACGGCCGCGCAGGCGCCGCGCTCGTCGACGCGCCGGTGGACAAGGTGGCGTTCACCGGCTCGACCGAGGTCGGCAAGGCGATCCAGCGGCAGCTCGCGGGGAAGCGCACGAAGCTCACGCTCGAGCTCGGGGGCAAGGCCGCGAACGTGATCTTCGACGACGCCGCGCTCGACCAGGCCGTCGAGGGAATCGTCAACGGCATCTACTTCAACCAGGGTCACGTCTGCTGCGCGGGATCACGGCTGTTCGTCCAGGAGTCGGTCGCCGAGGAGGTGATCCGCAAGCTGAAGCAGCGGATGGGGACGCTCCGTGTCGGCGACCCGCTGGACAAGAACACCGATGTCGGCGCCATCAACTCGCGGCAGCAGCTCGAGAAGATCCAGGAGCTGGTTGCGAGCGGGGAGGAGGAGGGCGCTGAGATCTACCAGCCGCCGTGCCGCCTGCCCGAGCGCGGCTACTGGTTCGCGCCGACGGTGTTCACGGAGGTGGCGCAGAGCTACCGGATCGCGCAGGAGGAGATCTTCGGCCCGGTGCTGTCGGTGCTGACGTTCCGGACGCCCGAGGAGGCGCTGGAGAAGGCGAACAACACGCCCTACGGGCTGTCGGCGGGCGTGTGGACGGAGAAGGGCTCGCGGATCCTGTGGATGGCGGAGCGGCTCCGCGCCGGCGTCGTGTGGGCGAACACGTACAACCGCTTCGACCCGGCCTCGCCGTTCGGCGGCTACAAGGAGTCCGGCTTCGGCCGCGAAGGCGGCCGCCACGGGCTCGAGGCCTACCTGGGGTTCGAATGAGGGCGCGGAAAACCGCTCTTTCCGGCCTTTGGCTGGGGCACCCCGGCCCACCACCCACGTTCGAGCGTACCGCGAAAAGTGTGACGTGTCTTCAACGTCTCTGTGCCGATTTCGTGACGATTCGTCCACAGGAACGGCGCGCCCGGTGAGCCGCCTCGACGTCCGCAAGACGTACAAGCTCTACATCGGCGGCGAGTTCCCGCGCTCCGAGTCCGGCCGCTCCTACGAGGCCGAGGGCGCGAACGTCGCCCGCGCGTCCCGCAAGGACGTCCGCGACGCCGTCCGGGCCGCCCGCTCCGCGCAGGCAGGGTGGGCCGGTCGCACCGCCTACAACCGCGGCCAGATCCTCTACCGGATGGCGGAGATGATGGAGGCGCGGCGGGCGCTCCTGGCAGGCCTCTGCGACGGGCGAGGCCGAGGTCGACGCGGCGATCGACCGCATGGTCTGGTACGCGGGCTGGGCCGACAAGCTGGCGCAGGTGCTGGGTTCGTCGAACCCCGTGGCCGGCCCATACTTCAACTTCACCGTGCCCGAGCCGACGGGGGTCGTCGGGATCCTCGCTCCCGAGACGCCCGCGCTCGTCGGGCTCGTCTCCCGGATCGCTCCCGCGATCGTCGGCGGGAACACGGTCGTGGCGGTCGCGTCGGAATCGAAGCCGCTCGCCGCCGTGGAGCTGGCGGAGGCGCTCGCCACGTCGGACCTGCCCGGCGGCGTCGTGAACATCCTCACCGGCTTCAAGGGCGAGCTGGCGCCCTGGCTCGCGGGGCACATGGACGTGAACGCGATCGACCTTGCCGGCGCCGATGGGGCCGGCGCCGACGGCGATGCAGCGGAGCTCGAGGGCCTGGCCGCGGAGAACGTCAAACGGGTCGTCCACGGCGCGGCGGACGGGCAGAGCCTGTGGGAGATCGCCGCCTTCCTCGAGCTCAAGACCGTCTGGCATCCGATCGGGAGATAGCATCTCGTCCTACGTGACCGGCTCGCGACGTCTGAGCCAGGCCCTGTCCGAGGGAGATGGGATCTCCGTGCTCGTGCACGTCGCCGACGCCGACGCTGCCGCGGCCGCCGAGGACCAGGGCGCGGAAGGGCTCGTCATCGACCGCCCGGGCGGCGGGCTGCGCGAGGCCACGTCGCTGCCGCTCCTCTTCCGAGGCGAGTCGCCGGACGAGGCGCGGAACGCAGGTGCGGACGGCTGGGTGCTGATCGCGGAGCACCATCACGACGAGGGCTCCGAGCTCGAGGACCGTTACGCGCGCGCGCTCGGCCTCGGCCTCGAGTGCGTGATCGACGTCCGCGACGAGGAAGAGCTCGAGCTCGTCTTCGAGCGCGTCGACCCGGAGATCGTCCTGCTTTCGCCCCGGGAGGCGGAAGACGACGAGGAGGCGCTCGACCGGGTGCTCGAGCTGCTCCCGGACGTGCCGGCAGGGAAGCTCGCGATCGCGGAGCTGGGCGCGACGACGCGGGACGAGGTCGTGTCGCTCGAACGGGCGGGCATCGACGCAGTCCTCGTCGCCGGAGGCGACGTGGCCCACCTCGTCGGTGGCAGCGCCCCCGAAGTCTGAGACTCCCCCGCCGCTCCTGAGGGGCAACTGGGGAGGCCCGTGGACGGCGCTTGCCGCGCTGCTCGGGGTCGCGCTCGGCCTACGCGTCGTCGGGCTCCAGTACGGGCTCCCCTACACGACCCTGCTCGATCCCGACGAGCAGTCGATCGTCCCGCGCGCGTGGAAGATGGTGCACGGCTTCGGGCTCGACCCGCACTGGTTCGACTACCCGACGGCCGTGCTGTATGCGCTGGCGCCGTTCCAGGCCTGGAACGACTCCCCGTCGATCCTCACCGCGCGCATCGTGATCGTCGTCTTCGGGGTCGCGTCCGTAGCCGCCGCCTGGTGGCTGGGGCGGCGCGCGTACGACAACGTCGCGGGCGCGGTCGGCGGCGCGTTCGTCGCCGTGCAGACGACGAGCGTCGCCTACTCGCACGCCGCCGTCACCGACGTGCCGCTCGAGGCCGGCGTCGCCGCTTCGCTCGCGCTGATGGTCTCGAATCGGCTGGCCTGGGCGGGGGTCGTGGCAGGCCTGGCGACGAGCGCGAAGTACCCGGGCGTCTTCCTGATCGTGCCGCTCGTCGTCGCCGGCTTCGGGCAGTGGAAGCGTCTGGCCGTGGCGATCGGGCTGGGGGCGGCGACCTTCCTGGCCACGAGCCCGTTCGTGCTCGTCCACCCGGAGAGGGCCTGGGACGACGCCACGCGCGTGCAGCGCCTGGCCCGCGACGGCTGGCTCGGCTTCGAGAACGACAGCTTCTCGCTCTTCTCCTTCACCGGCGGGCTCTGGCACACGCTCGGCCCGGCCCTGATCGTCTCCTTCGTCGGGCTCGGCGTCGCGATCGTCGCCCGCCGCAAGGCCGACCTCGTCCTCGTCTCCTTCGTCGTCGTCTACTTCGTCGACCTGTTGACGCTTCGGGCGCACTTCGACCGCTACCTGCTGCCGCTCGTCCCCGTGCTGGGGGTGCTCGCGGGCCGGCTGCGGGCGCTCGCACCGGTGACACTGCTGCTCCTGATCGTGCCGTTGACCTACTCGATCCGGCACGACATCACGCTGACGAAGACCGACACGCGCGTCGTGGCCGCCCGCTGGATCGACCAGCACGTGCCGCCCTCGGCCGGGCTGGCCGCCGAGTCGTCGACGCCGCTGCTTCCCCGGAAGGTCCTTCCGCTGCTGCTCCCGGGGCCGGGGAGGCCGTCCGACCCCAACCGCGACGTGGCCCGGCTCCGCCGCCAGGGCATTCGGTACGTGCTCGTCACCGGAGCCGTGGCCGACCGGGTGCTGGCCGCGAAGTCGCACTACCCGCGCGAGGTGCGCTTCTACGACCAACTGCAACGGCAGGCGAAGCGTCTCTACTATGTGAAGCCGACCCACGGCCTCGCCGGCCCCTGGGTAGCCGTCTACCGGCTGTAGATGAGAAAGCTCACGCTCGCATCGCTTCCGATCCTCGCCGCGCTGGCGCTCGTCGCCTCGGGCTGCGGCGCGGACACGGCCACGAACTCGAAGGCCGCGGAGCGGAAGCCGTCGAAGCCCGTCTGCCCGAGGGCCTGGAAGCCGGGCTGGCAGAAGCTCGCGAACAAGATCCAGGCGCCTGTCTACTGCCCCTCCTGGCTGCCCGCTCCGCTCACGGGCCAGATCGTCGGCCAGGTGAGCTTCGGCGGCGCGGGCGGGCCTTCCGTCTCTGTCGACCCCGACCGGAGCTATCTCGTCAGCCTCGCCTGGGCCGAGCCGCAGAGCGGGGAGGTGCACGTCAACCTCCGCGGCTACCCGGGCCGGACGAAGGTGCCGACCTGCATCTACGAGGACTACAACAAGGGCAAGCTCTACAAGAAGCCGGTGCCCTGCTTCGCCGACAGCGCGTGGCACCGTCAGCGAGCGGGGGATCACGGCCACGGTCTACACGGTCAACCAGGACGCGGACCTCTGGCACGTCCTCTACGCCTGGCACTTCCGCGGCGGCCTGTACACGCTCAGCGAGCACGTCGCCCAGCCGCTGACGTACCAGAAGGTGGTCGCGAACCTGCATCGCATGCTGCGCGGCCTGGTGGTCGTCCGGCCGAACGTCTGACGTGCGTCCGACCAGGAAGCAGTTCCTCGCCGGCGCGGGGGCCGGTGCGCTCGCCGCGGCCGGGATCTACGAGCTCGTCGACCACCTCACCGCTGCGCCCGAGCGGGCCGCGCGCCCGATCGCGCCGTTGCCGCCCGAGCAGCACGTCCTCGAGGGCGTTCGCAAGGTGGTCGACAACAAGGTCGTCGTCCTCGTGCCGCCGCTGCACCACCAGCTCGTCACGCTCGAGCTGAAGACGGGCACTTCGAAGCAGGACCTGCTCGACGCGCAGGGCGAGCTCGAGCACGCCCTCGACGACCTCGAGACGCGGTATGCGCCGACGCCGGCCGGGCTCGGCGTCACCGTCGGCTGGGGCCTTCCGTACTTCCGGCACTACGTCGCCGGGCCGGCGGCGCGGCACATACCGGTCGACCGCCGCGCCTCGAAGGCGAAGGGCCGGAAGGTGCTCGCGCTCCTCGACGCGGTCCGCTTTCCGAGCGACCCCCCGGAGACGATCCTGGAGCAGAACGACGCGGTGCTCCTGCTCCGCTCGGACCATCTCGCCTCGATCGCGGACGGGGCGAAGCAGCTCGTGGAGAAGCTCGACTTCTGGCGGCCGACCAGCATCCGCCGGGGGTTCGCAGGGGGCGGCTTCGACGGCGGGCAGAGCCTGCCCAAGCGGATGGCCATGGCCGCCGGTGTCGGCGGCGCCGACCTGATCCCCGACCAGGCCGAGCTCTTCCTCGGCTTCACCTCGACGCAGAAGGCCGGGCTGGGGCCGACGCGGATCGCCAACGTGGAGACGCTCGGCTACTCGGACGGCGGGCCGGACGGCTACTTCCGGCACGGGACGGCGATGCACGTCTCGCACCTGTTCGAGGACCTGGAGGGCTGGTACATCAACTTCACGCACGACCAGCGCGTCTCGACCGCGTTCCGGCCGACGGTGACGGTGCCGTTCGGGACGATGACCGTCGCGCAGGGCCCGGACGACGTCGCAACCGATCGGCAGAACCGTGCCGACTACGTGCGCTTCCGGGCGATCGGGCACAGCGCCTCGATCCAGACCACGTCCCGGCTCCTCGAGGACACGACCGGAACGGACGGGACGCTGTACACGAAGGGCACGGCGATCCCGCACCGCGCCGACTTCAACACGCTCGACAACCCGTTCTTCTGGAGCGCCGCGGCCCGACGTCGACGAGATGAGCGACCAGCCGGCGGCCGGGCTCCACTTCGTCGTCTTCAACCCGACGAGCGACGACTTCCACCGCAACCGGCTGGCGATGGACGGCGTGCTCCCCGACGGCACGAAGCTGCCGTTCGATCCGAAGGACCGCGGGCAGGGCTTCAACTCCGTGCTCACGACCACGCACCGCCAGAACTTCCTCGTGCCGCCGCGCCGGCACCGGTCGTTCCCGCTCGCCGAGCTGCGCTCCTGATCAGCCGCGCAGCAGCGGCCGCGTGAGGCAGGTCGGCCCGCCGTCGCCCCTGGACAGCTCCTCGCCGCCGTAGACGGCGACGTCGACGCCGGCCCGTTCGAGGCGCCGCCTCGTCTCGACGTTGCGCGCGAGCGACGAGCGCGCGGCGGGGCGCGAGGGCGAGCACGTTCGGGCCCATGGTCTCGAACTCGTCGTCCGGCACCTCGACGATGCGGATCCCACGCTCGGCGAAGAGCTGCACGAGCGCGACCGGCATGAGCCGCGGATAGCCGACGACGAGGTCGCGGTCGAGCGGGCTGAACAGCGAGAGCAGGTGCATGACCTCACCGGGGCCGTGGAAGTGCGGCAGGTCGAAGGCGAGCGTCTCGACGCCGAGGATCCGCTCGAGCGCCTCGATGCCGTCGGTGTTCGTCCGGTAGCCGCGGCCGGCGAGCAGCGTCGACTCGTCCAGCCAGGCCGTGTCGCCGCCCTCGGCCAAGGCCGGCTCCTCGAGCCGCGACGTGACCGGCACGCCGGCGCGCTCCAGGTCCGTGGCGACGGCGTCGACCTCCTCGAGTCGCTCGGGCTTGCCGGGCCGGAGCAGGACGGCGCCCGCGTCGCCGACGATCGCCGGGTCGTAGGCGTAGATCGCGTCGAGCGTCGTCGGCGGCGCGACGACGACCTCGGCGCCGGCCTCCTCGAGCAGGAGGCAGAACGCCTCGTGCTCCTCGGCCATTCGCACTGGATCGGGCTGCGAGCGCCAGCCGAATTGCCGCCAGTCCGACGTGTCCGCGGGCGGCCGCCGAACGAGCACCCGCCGCAAGGGCTCGACCATCGTCTGCCCGCCGTAGGCTCGCTCCGCAGCGGCCGCTTCAGCCATGGCCGGATCCTAGGGGGTGGAGGAATGCCCGGGGCCGGCCGGGACCCGCGCATTCCGCGCAGGAAGCGCGGCCTGTCGAGCGTGGGTCGGCTCGCATGCCACGCGAAGAGGGGGCTCCGGCGGAGCCCCCTCGTTTCGGCCGCCCCTGTCGGTCCTCTACGCGCTGCGCAATCCGCCGAGCGACGCCGCCTAGCGTCGCCCCCACGGTCCACTCCTGTGCGGTCCGCAGCACTCCCTACACTCGCTGTCCTGTGGCGGGGAAGACGCAGGAGGCGCTGTACGCAGAAATCGACCTAGAGCTGTCGTGGTCGGAGGAGGACCTGCCCCAGGTCCAGAGGACGAAGCACGTCCACAGCCTCCATCCCTACCTGGGCAAGTTCATCCCGCAGCTCGTCGAGGTGTTCCTGCATCGCTACTTCACGCCGCAGGACTGCGTGTACGACCCGTTCGTGGGCTCGGGCACGACGCTCGTCGAGTCCAACGTCTTCGGCGCCGCGTCGATCGGCTGCGATATCTCGGCTTTCAACTGCTTGCTGTCGCGCGTGAAGACGGCCTCGTACTCGCTTGGCGGGCTGGAGCTGGGCCTGAAGGTGGCGCTCGAGGACGCGCGGCGATCAAAGGAGGTCGGAGAGGAGAAGCCGAGCAAGTGGCTGCGCTCGTGGTACTCAGACCGTGCGCTTTCAGAGCTGCTCGCCTACCGGACGGCGATCACGAAGCTCGATGAGCCGATCTCGGATGCCGCGAAGATCGTCCTGAGCCGCTCCGCTCGCTCGGCACGGCAGACGACACACTTCGATCTCGACTTCCCGTGCGCGCCGCAGCTCGAGCCGTACTGGTGTCACAAGCACAGCCGCACGTGCCGGCCAGTCGATGAGGCGTCGAAGTTCCTCGGGCGCTACACGCTGGACACGACCCGGCGTCTGCGGGCCTTCTCGCTGATTCGGACCAGCGCGGAAGTCGCCGTCCTCCACGAGGACGCGCGCGAGGTCGATCTCCCTCGCAAACCCACCGGGATCATCACGTCGCCGCCGTATCCGGGGCTGATCGACTACCACGAGCAGCATCGCTACTCGTACGAGCTGCTCGGGCTGGTCGATCGCCGGGAGGAAGAGATCGGGCCTGCCTCGCGCGGCCAGTCCCGGCGAGCAGTCCGCGCCTACGTCGAGGACACGATCGCCGTCTTCGCAAACGCGCATCGGCAGCTTCCAACGGGGGCGCCGGTCATCATCGTGGTCGCCGACTCCAAGCAGCTCTATCCCGAAATCCTCGAACGGTCGGGGCTCGGTCTCGAGGAGCGGCTGACGCGCCACGTCAACCGGCGCACGGGGCGGCGCGCGGGCGAGTTCTTCGAGGAAGTCCTCGTCTGCTCGACGACGTAGCGTGAACGGCGGACTCCATCCCTGCCGAGGAGCTAGGTGCCGAAGGTGGGACTTGAACCCACACTCCCCGAAGGGAACCGGATTTTGAGTCCGGCGCGTCTACCAGTTCCGCCACTTCGGCCTGCCAGGGGATCGTACTCGGGCGACTGTCCGTGCAAGCGCGATGTTCGGTGAAGGCGACGAGCGGCGGCCCGTGGGGCGGAGCCGGGCTTTGCCCGAGCGCAGCCCACGACACGGCAGTACAACGAGCCGTCGAGAAGAAGGGGGCATACGGGGGAAACATGGTTTCCCCCGTACCCAGTTGCGGAGTGCCTGCATTCGTCCCATACTTGCCGTTCCACAGGGCGGAGTGTTTCGCAACAAAGGAGGAATGCGTGAGAAAGCGGTTCTTCATGGGTGGGCTCGTCGCGGCGGCGGCCGCGGCCATCGCGCTCGCCATGGTCGGAATCGCCGGCAGCGCCACCAAGAGCGTGACGCCGTTGCCGGCATCCGCGTGCGGGAACGTGCAGTACGGCGGCTCGGGCAGCCCGGACTTCATCGTGGCGTCCGACCTGCCGCTGCAGGGATCGAGCCGGACGCAGACGATCGAGATGACGAAGGCGATCGTCTTCCAGCTCAAGTCCGCGGGCTGGAAGGCCGGGAAGTACAACATCGGCTACCAGTCCTGCGACGACTCGACCGCGCAGGCAGGCAAGTGGGATCCGGCGAAGTGCTCGGCGAACGCCGGCCTCTACGCGCGGAACAAGTCGGTCATCGGCGTGCATCGGGACGTTCAACTCCGGTTGTGCGGAGATCGAGGTGCCGATCACGAACCGCGCGGGCCTGCAGTACGTCAGCCCGGCGAACACGTACATCGGCCTGACGCACAAGCCGGCGCTTCCGGGTGAGCCGAAGAAGTACTACCCGACGGGCAAGCGGACGTACGCCCGCGTCGTCGCCGCCGACGACTTCCAGGGCTCGGCCGACGTGCTCCAGCTCAAGGCGCTCGGTGCCAAGTCCGTGTACGTCCTGAACGACAAGGAGGCCTACGGCTTCGGCGTCGCCTCCGCGGTCGCCAACGTCGCCAGGGGCTCCAAGAGCCTCGGCGTCAAGGTCGTCGGGTTCGAGGCATGGGATCCCAAGGCCTCGAGCTACAGCGACCTGGCGACGAAGATCAAGGCCTCGGGCGCCCAGTCGGTATTCCTCGGCGGGCTCGAGTGCGAGAACGGCGGCAAGCTGATCAAGGACCTCCGCGCCGGTCTCGGCAACAACGTGATCCTCGAGGCCCCGGACGGCTTCAGCTCGTTCAAGGACACGATCGCCCACGCGGGCTCGGCGTCCAACGGGATGTACATCTCGATCGCGGGCCAGCCGTACCAGAACCTGAACGCCGCCGGCAAGGCATTCGCCAAGGCGTTCGGCAAGTCGATCGGGCTCAGCGCGCAGAAGGTCAACCCGTACTCGAACTACGGCGCGACCGCGATGCTCGTCATGCTGAAGGCGATCGCCGGCTCCGGCGGCAAGCGCGGCGGCGTCACGGGCGGCGTGTACAAGCGCTGCCTTCAAGAACACCCCGATCGGCAACTTCCAGCTGAACTCGAACGGCGACACGAACGCCGGCGTGATCAGCTTCTACCAGGTGAAGGGCTCGAACGCGCCCTTCCTCAAGGTCATCTCTCCGCCGGCGAGCCTCGTGGCTCTGGCGAAGCCGTAGGAGGACGGTCGAAGACGTGAACCACCGCCGGGGGAGGAGCCGATCCTCCCCCGGCGGGTCTTAGCACCCGGTTCGTAGCGGCCCATTGGTCACCGACGCCCGCACAGAAGGCCAGGTCAGGGTGAGTCGGCTCGCCGGCTTCAATCCGTTAACGGCGATCGGTCTCGCTCTCGTCGCCCTCCTGGCCGTCTGGCTGATCGTCAACCTCGTCAAGACGCCGGAGCTCTTCCTCCAGGCGTTCCTGATCGGCTTCACCCGGGGCGCCATCTACGCGCTGATCGCCCTCGGGTACACGCTCGTGTACGGCATCCTCGAGCTGATCAACTTCGCCCACGGCGACGTCTTCATGCTCGGCGGGATGATCGTCGATCACGCTCATCTCCGAGGTCTTCGGGCTGACGCCGAGCGACTCCGCGCTCGTGATTTGGTCGTCGCATCCTGGCCACGTTCGCGATCGCGGTGGTGGCCTGCGGCCTGATCAACACGACCGTGGAGCGGATCGCCTACAAGCCGTTACGCGGCGCGCCGCGGCTCGTGCCGCTGATCACGGCGATCGCGATGTCCTTCATCCTCCAGAACGTCGCCATCGCCTGGAAGGGCCCGAACTACGTCACGCTCAACAGCGGGCCGTCCGGGGCGGCCGACTTCCTCCCGCAGGGCAACGTCTTCACCTTCGGCCAGAACGGCCACTATTCGTGGGCCGACCTGATCGTGGTCCTGATCACGGCGCCCGTCCTGGCGGCCCTGGTCTACCTCGTGCAGCGCACCCGCCAGGGCAAGGCGATGAGGGCGACGGCGCAGGACCGCGAGGCCGCCGCGATGATGGGCATCGACGTCAACCGGACGATCTCGTTCACCTTCCTGATCGCCGGGGGGCTCGCGGGCTCCGCCGGCCTGATCTACGCCCTCTACTTCACGTCGGTGCGCTTCGACCAGGGGTTCCAGCTCGGCCTGATCGCGTTCACCGCCGCCGTGCTCGGCGGCATCGGCAACCTCCCCGGAGCCGTGCTGGGCGGCCTGCTCATCGGCCTGATCCAGTCCTTCAACAACACGCTCACGTGGCACGCGCCCGGCGGCGACTGGACGCAGTCGATCGTCTTCGCGATCCTGATCCTGATCCTCGTCTTCCGTCCCGAGGGCCTGCTCGGCGAGCGGACTCCGGAAGGGACGTAGCGGGCGGTGCCCGAGAACTTCCCGACCGAGCACCACTACGGCCAGGACCAGCTGGACGAGTCGGAGGCCGGCCCGGTCCGGGTGATGGTCACGGACGATCTGCGGCGCGAGCGCCTGACCGTCCTCTTCCGTCCGCTCCTCTACCTGCCGCACGGCATCTGGCTGCGCCTGTGGGGAATCGGCGCGTTCTTCGCCTGGCTCGTCGCCTGGGTCTCGGGCATCGTGCTGGGCCGGATTCCTGCGTTCTTCCCCGGGTTCATCTCCCGTTTCGTCCGCTACGACATCCACGTTCGGTCGTACCGGTTGCTCGCGTCGCAGCCGTTTCCCGACTTCGGCGGCGAGCCCGGATACCCCGTCGACGCGAGCCTGCCCTCGCCGCCGAAGCAAGGCCGGCTCGACTACTTCCTCCGCCCGGTCTGGGCGTTCCCGGCGCTGATCGCCTCCTGGTTCCTCGGCCTGGTCGGGATCCTGCTGGCGATCGTCGGCGGGCTGATCGCGCTCGTGATCGGACGGATGCCGCGGGACCTCCGCAACCTCCAGGTCGTCTTCGCCGGCTACGAGGCGCAGACCCTCGGCTATCTCGGCTTCCAGACCGACGCCTATCCCGCGCTCTCCGCGAGCATCTCGTCGAGCCCGCAGGCGGGCGTCGTCAGCAAGCCGCGCATGAGAGAGCTCTGGTGGCACTCCCTCGGGGGCGCCGGGCTGTCCGAGTCGCGCTGGCAGGCGCTGTCGCCGACCGCGCGCAGGGGTGTCATCGCCGCGACGGTCGGCGTGCTCCTGCTCGTCATCCTCGGCCCGCTCGCCGGCATCGACGTCGGCGCGGTGGTCACGTACTTGATCTTCGTCTTCCTGTACGTGCCGAGCTGGTCGCGCCTCGGCAGAGCGGGCCGCTGGGTGATCCCGCTCGCCTTCCTCGCGCTCGCGGTCACGTTCCCCTACTACACGGACTCGATGTTCACGATCCCGATCCTGGGCGCGTTCCCCGACGTGCACACGGCGGTCGTGATGCTGATCTTCATGATGATGGCGCTCGGTCTGAATGTCGTCGTCGGCTACGCGGGGCTGCTCGACCTCGGCTACGTCGCCTTCTACGCGATCGGCGCCTACACGGCCGCCTCGCTCGCCTCGACGCAGTTCTCGGGCGCCGACGCCCAGGGCAATCCGGTCAGGTTCCTCAACCTCGGCGGGGTCGACATCGACCACACCCTGGGCGGCATCCACGTCTCGGTCTGGCTGCTGCTCCTCGTCGCCGGCCTCGTGACAGCCCTCCTGGGCATGCTGATCGGCCTGCCGACGCTCCGGCTGCGCGGCGACTACCTCGCCATCGTCACGCTCGGGTTCGGAGAGATCCTGCCCCAGGTCGCCCGCAACGGGAACGACCTCTTCAACACCGGCTTCAACCTCACCAACGGCCCGCAGGGCATCACCTCGATGGACGGGATCGGGTTCGGTCACAGGCTCCAGAGTGCAATCGGCCTGCCGGCGAACTACCTGACCGCGGCGAACAGCGACCGACTGTTCCTCTGGACAGCGATCGTCCTCGTCCTCTTCACGCTCTTCTGCAGCCTGCGGCTGCGCGACTCCCGGCTCGGCCGCGCCTGGGTCGCGATCCGCGAGGACGAGACCGCCGCGGCGGCCATGGGCGTCCCGCTCATGCGCACGAAGACGCTCTCCTACGCGATCGGCGCGTTCTTCGGGGGCGTGGCCGGCGCCTACTTCGCCGAGTACACGACCGGCGCCAATCCGGACAGCTTCCAGTTCCAGTTCTCGGTGTTCGTGCTCGTGATGGTCATCCTGGGCGGCGTCGGCAACGTCTGGGGGGTCATGTTCGGCGCGGCCTTCCTCGCCTATCTCGACCAGGCCGGACTCGCCAACACCGGGGCGTGGATCAACGACCACCTCGGGACGAACATCGACGTCCCGAAGTACGAGTTCGGGATCTACGGCGTCATCCTGCTGATCGTGATGCTGTTCCGGCCGCAGGGCCTCATTCCCGAGAAGCGGCACCGGCTGGAGTTCGAGCAGGGCGTGGCCGACGAGCCTCTCTACGATCTGGCCCACGAGTAATGGACACGCTGCTCACAGCCGCGTTGTTGCGCAAGGAGTTCGGCGGCCTCGTCGCGGTCAACGACGTCGACTTTGCGATCCCGCAGGGTGCCATCGTCAGCCTGATCGGGCCGAACGGCGCCGGCAAGACGACCTTCTTCAACATGCTCACCGGCATCTACAAGCCGACCGCCGGCCAGGTGATCTTCGACGGGGAGGACGTAACCGGCAAGCCGCCGCACGCGGTCACGAACCGCGGCATCGGCCGAACGTTCCAGAACATCCGGCTGTTCAAGGAGATGACGTCGCTCGAGAACGTCCTCGTCGGGATGCACGGCCACCTGAAGGGCGGCATCGTGCGCAGCATCATCGGCACGCCCGGGCAGAGGCGGGAGGAGCGCGAGGCGCGGGAGCAGGCCCGGCACCTGCTCGAGTTCTGCGGCCTGAGCGGCCGCGACGACGCCATGGCGGCCAGCCTGCCCTACGGCGATCAGCGGCGGCTGGAGGTCGCGCGGGCACTCGCCACCCAGCCGAAACTGCTGCTCCTCGACGAGCCGACCGCCGGGATGAACCCGCAGGAGACGGCCGAGTTCACCGGCTTCGTCAGCAAGCTGCGCGCGGACCAGAAGGTGACGATCCTCCTGATCGAGCACGATATGCGCGTGGTGATGGGCGTCTCCGACCGGGTCACCGTCCTCGACTACGGCGAGAAGATCGCCGAGGGCACGCCGAAGGACGTCCAGCACGACCCGCGCGTGATCGAGGCCTATCTCGGAACGGCGGCGGTCACATGAGCGCAGGCTTGACGGAGCTCACCAGTGAGTGGAGGCGTCGGCTTCGCCGGCGCCGGGAGCGGGCATGAGCACCGCCACTGGCGCGCGTGCGAAGAAGATCCTCGAGCTCGATGGGATCCACACCTACTACGGCTCGATTCACGCGCTCAAGGGCGTGACGCTCGACGTCGGCGAGGGCGAGATCGTCACGCTCCTCGGGTCGAACGGCGCCGGCAAGTCGACGACGCTGCGCTCGATCAACGGCCTCAACCATCCCCGGCGCGGACGGATCCGCTTCCGGGGCACCGACATCACGCACGCCTCGCCGCACGCGATCGTCAAGCGCGGCGTCGCGCAGTCGCCCGAGGGCAGGCGCCTGTTTCCGCGCATGACCGTGTTCGAGAACCTGGAGATGGGCGCCTTCCAGCGCACCGACCGCTCGGGGATGAAGGAGGACATCGACCGCGTGTTCGCGCTCTTCCCGCGCCTCGCGGAGCGGCGGACGCAGAAGGCGGGCACGCTGTCCGGCGGCGAGCAGCAGATGGTCGCGATCGGCCGGGCGCTGATGGCGCGGCCGACACTGCTGATGCTGGACGAGCCGTCGATGGGGCTGGCGCCGATCTTCGTCGAGAAGATCTTCGAGATCGTCGTCGAGATCAACAAGCAGGGCACGCCGATCCTGCTCGTCGAGCAGAATGCACTCATGGCGCTCGAGGTCGCGAACCGCGGCTACGTCCTCGAGACCGGCAAGGTCGCTCTCGCCGACGACGCCAGGTCACTCCGCTCGAACGAGGAGGTCCGCAAGACCTACCTCGGCGAGTCCTGACCGGCCCCGTCCTCCCCGGCCGAGTCCTTCTGTCAAGCGCCTTTCCAGTGCCTGGCACCTGCCTGGCACCTGCCTGGCACCGATCTGAGCAGTGTCAGGCACTGCTCAGCCGACGCGGACGGGGAAGTAGGGCGGAGCGAGCAGGAAGCCGATGCGCGGCGGCGCGCCGGCGACGCCGGTCGCCATCTCCAGCGCCGCGCCGACTCCGTGCGTGGGGACGAAGCCGAGCTGGCGGGCGGACGTGGCATCGCGGCAGGCGGCGATCAGCACGGCGCCGAGTCGGTCGAGCTGCGGCCGGCAGCCGTCCCAGTCCGCGAACGGCAGCAGCGGATGGCACCCGTGGCCCGCGCGGTAGGCGTCGAGGGCACGCGGGTCCTCGCGCGCCGCGCGCTCGGCCGTCGCGATCGCCTCCGGGTCGGGGCCAGAGCGCGTGGCCGCGAAGAACGCGCGGTACGGCTGCTGGGTCGGGTTCGGGAAATGCCGGTGGAAGCGGTGCACGAGGATCGCCGTCCCTCCGGGCGCGACCGGCGGCTCGTCGCGCCACATGCGCAGCGCCAGGCCGAGACCGAGGTAGGTCGCCAGGAGCGGGTTCGGGCGCTCGCGCGGCAGGTGCGGCGTCGATCGGGGGATGCCGATGCAGATCGCGTCCAGCGGCCGGTCGAGCCGCGCCGAGCGCAGTTCGACGGCCCTCAGGAGCGCTTCGGCATGCGCCACCGACGGCCGGCCTGCGAACGCCGCCGAGGCGCCGAGCGCGACGGGCAGCGACCGGAGCGCCCGCATCCGCACCGGGCCTGGCAGCCGCCGGAACAGCTGCGTGAGCGGGGACCGCACGATGCGCTCGAGCGACGCGGGGTCGTATGGATAACCGTAGGCGGTCTCCGCCACGCGCACGCGGTCGAGCGTCAGCGACAGGCCGATTACCGGCACGCGGGCAGCGACCGCCCTCTCCATCGCCAGCGCCAGGTCCCAGCCGCTCGAGCCGCGCGTCTGCAGGAGCGAGTCGGCGTTCGCCGCCCGCAGCGCCTCGGCCCCGCCTGCGGCCAGGAGCGCCGCGGGGCCGCCGTGCAGCACCGACTCCGCCGCGGTGACCGTGACAACAGCGTCGGTCTCGACGAGCGCCCGTGAAGCCCGCAGCGGCACGCCGTCCTCCG
Source organism: uncultured Actinomycetes bacterium (assembly GCA_963776375.1). Lineage (GTDB taxonomy): Bacteria > Actinomycetota > Thermoleophilia > Gaiellales > Gaiellaceae > PALSA-612. The sequence continues at coordinate 39,961 of CAVZMF010000002.1, forward strand.
AGCCGAGCTCGACGAGGCCCTCGTCCTCGACGTCGTGCACGACCACTTCTCCACGGAACGTGCGGGCGAAGCGCGGCGAGACGAGCGCGGCCAGCTCCTTTCGCCGGGGCCGGCGCGCCAGGCCCGACGCGACCAGGATCGTCTGCTTCTCGTCGGGGACGCCGAGTCGGCGCAGCTCGTCGACCGTGGTCGAGATCGCCTGTCGGCGAGGGTCGACGGGTGCTCCGGGCAGCGGCAGCGAGGCCTGTTCGACGACGAGCGTGACCCGCCCGCCGCGCGTAACGGTCCGGTCGAGGGCCGTACCGTCGAGCGGGAAGCGCAAGGCTTCGCGGACCGCTACTGGGACGTCGACGATCGTCGTCGGCGGCGGGGCCGGCGGGGTTAGCACGACGGCGTCGTCGGGCGCGCTGACGATCAGCAGCCGACTGCCGGAGAGGAGCGGGATGCGAGGCATCAGGGGATCGAGCGGTAGAGCCGGAGGAACGTCTCGCGGAAGCCGCGCCGGGGCCAGAAGCGCGACGCGAGCAGGTTCGTCATCCGCCAGTCGGTGACCATCGTCGGATAGCCGTGCTCGTAGGCCCAGTCGATGACGTGATGGGCGAGCGCGAGCCCGACGCCGGTCCCGCGCTCGGTCGGCTCGGTGGATGCCCCGGCCAGGTCGATCGAGTCGATCGGAACCCGCAGATCGTGTGGCCGACGGTAGAGCAGGGCGTGGCCGACGATGCGACCGCCGCGCTCGGCGACGAAGTGGCGGTAGGTGCCCGTTTCGTCCCACGCGTCCGACGCCCACTCCGCGGCAATGGTCTCCTCGTCGTCGGGCTCGAACCGGGAAAAGCTCGGCGACGGCAGCATCGACAGGGTCATGTGCCTCTCCAATCGTGCGGCGTCTCGCGCGTCGTCAGGAGTGCTCTCGCGAATCGTCACGCTTGCGTCGATCCGGGGCTCAGGCCCCGTTTGGCGCGTGGCGAGCGCGGCCGAGGCGCCGAAGGAGAGCCGGAACCACGGCTCGATCAGCTCTGCGCGCGCCGGAACGTAGACGAAATGACGTGTCAGCCCGGCGTCGACCCAGTTTGCGGCCGCCGCTGCATAGAGATCCCGCACGAGCTCCGGCTCACGCGTCGCGTGCCCGGCGACGTAGCTCCACACATGCGGTCCGATCCTGTCTTCGCGACGCTTTCCGAGCAGGTACCCGACGATCTCGCCGCTGTCCACGGCGACGGCGCCGGTCGCGTCCTCACGCTCCTTCTCTATCTGCGCGCGGAAGTCGACGTCGGGCGGCAGCAGCGGCTCGACGGCCCGGTGAGCAGCGTGCCTCTCGGCGAGCAACCTGGCGGCGCCCTCGAGGTGCTCGTCCGTGAAGGCGACGATGTCCACGGGCCGTAGACTCGCAGAAGATGCCGAAGACGCTGACCGGAGAGGAGCTGCAGCTCGACGACGCCCCCGCGCGCGACGCCGAGCTCTTCCTCGTCGACGGCAACAACCTCGCCTACCGCGCCTACTTCGCGCTCCCCGAGGAGCTCGCCACGAGCGAGGGCTTCCCCACCGGTGCGCTGCTCGGGTTCACGAACATGCTCTTCAAGCTGCTCTCGGACTACAAGCCGAAGGGTGTCGCCGTCGCGTGGGACACGAAGCCCGTCCACCGCGCGGCCATCTCCGAGGAGTACAAGGCCGAGCGCCGACCGATGCCCGACCTGCTGCGCGAGCAGTTCCCGCACTTCCGGCCGATCGTCGAGGCTTTCGGCTACCGCAATCTCGAGTTCGAGGGCTGGGAGGCGGACGACGTGATCGCCACGCTCGCGACCCGCGCCGACGAGGCCGAGCTCAGGACCTGTGTGGTCTCGACCGACCGCGACGCCTTCCAGCTCGTCTCCGACAACGTCGTCCTGATGATGACGCCGCGCGGCGTCCAGGAGGTCAACGTCTACACGCCGGAACGGGTCGAGGCCCGGCTCGGCGTGCCCCCGGAGAAGGTGCCCGACCTGATCGGGCTCAAAGGGGACACGTCCGACAACATCCCGGGGATCCCCGGCATCGGCGACAAGACCGCCGCCGAGCTGATGATCCGCTACGGGTCGCTCGAGGAGGTCCTCGAGCACGCGGACGAGCTCTCGCCGGCCCGCGCGAAGAACGTGGCCGCGCACGCCGATCAGGCACGCGCCTCGAAGGTGCTGGCGACGATGCAGCGCGACCTCGACATCGACTGCGACCCCTCGCAGCTCGTCCTCGAGCCGCCGGACCGCTCGCAGCTCCGCGAGATGTTCCGCCAGTACGAGTTCCGCGGCCTGCTCAGCCGCGTCGACCTGCTCGACGAGGCGGTCCCGGCCGCCGAGCCGGTGCGCGCCGTCGGCGAGTCCGTCCCCTGGCGCCTCTCCGAGCCAAGTAACAGTCTGTTACAAGGCCGAGTCGGGTACTCGGCCGACGGGGAGCGTGCTGCAGTAGCGACGAACGACGAGGTGGTCGTCCTTCCCGAGCGGCCAAGTCACAGTCTGTTGCAGGACGCGGAGCTGGTGGTCTACGACGCCAAGGCGCTCCGCGTGGCGGCGGCCGAGGACGTGCTCATCGCCGCCTATCTGATCGAGCCCGGCCGGGCCGCGTACGAGCTCTCCGACCTGGCCGCCGAGTACGGCCTCGAGGTCGAGCCCGAGCCGGAGGCCGAGGAGGAGACTGCCGAGCTCGTCCGCCGTGCCGCCGTGCCGCTCCGGATCGCGCCGCGCATGCGCGAGCGCCTGCAGGAGCGTGGGAGCGTCGACCTCTACGAGCGCGTGGAGCTGCCGCTGACGCAGGTGCTGGCGGCGATGGAGGACGTCGGCGTCAGGATCGACGACTACCGGATGGGCGAGATCACGGCGCGCCTCCAGGAGCGTGTCGAGGAGCTCGAGTCCAAGGCGTACGAGCTCGCTGGCGAGGAGTTCATGCTCGGCTCGACGCAGCAGGTGGCGCGGATCCTGTTCGAGACGCTCGCCCTGACGCCGGGCCGCAAGGGCAAGACCGGCTACTCGACGGACACGCGCGTCCTCCGGACGATCCGGGGCGAGCACGAGATCGTGCCCGTCCTCGAGGAGTGGCGCGAGCTGACGAAGCTGATCAACACCTATCTCGGGCCACTCCCGTCGATGATCGGCGACGACGGGCGCCTGCACACGACCTTCAACCAGGCCGTCGCCGCCACCGGACGGCTCTCGACCTCGAATCCCAACTTGCAGGCAATCCCGATCCGCACCGAGCTGGGCCGCGAGATCCGCTCCGCGTTCGTCGCCGAGCCGGGCTGGAAGCTCGTCTCCGCCGACTACTCGCAGGTCGAGCTGCGCATCCTCGCCCACGTCTCCGGCGAGCCGAAGCTGCGCGAGGCGTTCGCGCGCGGGGAGGACATCCACGCTGCCACCGCCGCCGAGGTGCTCGGCCGCCCGCAGGCGGAGCTGACGAAGGACGAGCGCAACATCGCCAAGATGGTCAACTTCGGGATCATCTACGGCATCTCCGCGTTCGGCCTGTCGGAGAACCTCGAGATCTCGCGCGAGGAGGCGCAGACCTACATCGACGCCTACCTGGCCCGTTTCCCGCACGTGCAGGACTTCATCGCGCGCACGATCGAGCAGGCGAAGGAGGACGGCTACGTGACGACCCTGCTCGGGCGGCGCCGCCCCGTCCCCGAGATCCGCGCGTCGAACCGCCAGACGCGCTCGCTGGGCGAGCGGCTGGCGGTCAACTCGGTCATGCAGGGGACCGCCGCCGACGTGATCAAGGTGGCGATGGTCCGGGTCCACGAGCGGCTGCGGGCGGAGGGGCGCGCCTCCCGGCTCGTGCTGCAGGTGCACGACGAGCTTCTGCTCGAGGCGCCGGACGCCGAGGTGCCGGCCGCGCGGGAGGCTCTCCGCGAGGAGATGTGCGGCGCCTACCCGCTCGACCCGCCGCTTGCGGTCGACGTCGGTGTCGGCGAGGACTGGAACCAGGCCAAGAGCTGAGCCTCGTCGATCCGACGCAGCCAGCGCATCGCGCTATCTCCGGCCATGCGCCCCGGGCGGGTGCGGCGGCCGAGGCGGGCGCGGCGGTCGTGGAGGCGGGGCCGTTCCGCCGAGCAGCCCTTCGACCCGCTCGAGCCCACGGGTCAGCGCTTCCGCCTCCGGAGGAGGAAGTCCCTCGAGGAGACCAGCGAGGCCGCCGCGGAGCAGTTCCCGCGCCGAGCCCAGCACCTGTTCGCCCCGCGGGCTGAGGGCGAGGGCGTGGCGGCGGCGGTCGCCGGACTCGCGAAGCCGCTCGAGCAGCCCTGCCTCTTCGAGCCCGGCAAGCAGCTGGGAAACCGCCGCCGGGGTCACCGCAGCGCGGCGGGCGAGGTCGGCGCCGACGACGTCATCCTCGGAGACCGCCTGCAGGACGGCGTACTGGGCCGGGGTCAGCGCCGGGTCGTGAGCCGCGAGGAGGCGTTCCACCCATCGGCTCGCCAGCGGGGCGACCCGCGCCAGCGCCTCCGCGGCCTGTTCCTTCGCGTTGCCTGCACGGCGAGGACGAGGCATATAGTGAATAAAACTAAACTATTTAGGGAACTGGTCGACGGCCGCACTCGCGGCCGTCGGAGCGAACGTCGTCAACAACCTGCCTGCGTGCATGATGCTTTCGGCACACGCTCCTGCGCACCCACGCGCCCTCCTCCTCGGGCTGGACCTCGGCCCCAACCTGGCCGTCACCGGCTCGCTCTCGGCCTACCTGTGGCTCCGGGCGGCGAGGGACGCCGGAGCCCGGCCCTCGATCCTGACTTACTCCCGCGTAGGACTGGCGCTGGTGCCCGTCTCGCTCGCCGCGGCTCTCGCGGCTCTTCGAGTGTGATCTCGCCCCGGGTGCCTCGGCAGGCATTTTCGCGGACGGGGCTATACTGACCCGCTCTTGGTGACCAACGAGACGATGGAACAGGAGAAGATGGCCGCCGAGCCCGGCGTCTGGGTCGAAGGACCCGACGGAGAGCTCGTCCCCGACTACGAGTCGACCTTCCCGACGATCAACGAGGGAGAGGTCGTGCACGGCACCGTCGTGCGGGTCGACAAGGACGAGGTCCTCGTCGACATCGGCTACAAGTCGGAGGGCGTGATCCCGGTCGCGGAGCTGTCCATCCGCCGGTCGGTGAACCCGGCCGACGAGGTGAAGCTCGGCGACGAGATCGACGCGCTCGTCCTCACGAAGGAGGACGCCGAAGGCCGCCTGATCCTGTCCAAGAAGCGCGCGCGCTTCGAGCTCGCATGGAAGTCGATCGAGAAGGCGGCGGAGTCGGGCGAGCCCGTTACCGGCCGCGTGATCGAGGTCGTGAAGGGCGGGCTGATCCTCGACCTGGGCGTGCGCGGCTTCCTGCCCGCGTCGCTCGTCGACATCCGCCGCGTCCAGGACCTGGACGAGTTCCTCGGCACCGAGCTCCGCTGCAAGGTGATCGAGCTCAACCGCTCGCGCAACAACGTCGTGCTCTCCCGGCGCGCCGTCCTCGAGGACGAGCGCAAGGAGATGCGCCAGGCGATCCTCGACCGGCTCAACCCCGGCGACGTCGTCCCCGGCGTGATCTCCAACATCGTCGACTTCGGCGCCTTCGTCGACCTCGACGGGATGGACGGCTTGATCCACATCTCCGAGCTCTCCTGGAGCCACGTCAACCACCCGTCCGAGGTGCTCGAGATCGGCCAGGAGGTACAGGTCAAGGTCCTCGACATCGACCGCGACCGCCAGCGCATCTCGCTCGGCCTCAAGCAGACGCAGTCCGACCCGTGGCAGCAGGTGCTGGACAGCTATTCGGTCAACGACGTCGTCCAGGGCCGGGTGACGAAGGTGGTCACGTTCGGCGCCTTCGTCGAGATCCTCCCGGGCGTGGAGGGCCTCGTGCACATCTCCGAGCTCGCCGCGCACCACGTCGAGAATCCGCGCGAGATCGTCTCGCAAAGCGACGTCGTCAGCGTGAAGATCATCGAGATGGACGCCGAGCGCCGCCGGCTATCGCTGTCGCTCAAGCGCGTCGAGGGCGAGGAGCCGCGCCCGCGGCCCGAGGGCGCACCGCCGCTGCGGCTGTCCGAGGAGGTCTTCTCCGAGAAGCGCGCGCCGGTCGAGGACGAGGTGGATCTCGAAGCCGTCGAGGTCGAGCCCGGCGTCCTCGAGGCCGAAGCCGAAGCGGAGCCGGAGGCTGCCGCGGACGAGCCCGAGCCCGAACCGGAGCCGGAGGCCGCCGGGGACGAGCCCGAGCGGGAGCCCGAGCTTCAGGCGCCCACGGCCGAAGTCGAGCCGGAGGCCGAGGCTGAGGCCGACCCACAGGCAGAGTCGGAAGAGCCCGAGGCAGAGGCGTAACGTCGCGCTCACCGGCGGGATCGCCGCCGGCAAGAGCGAGGCGCTTGAGGGCATTCGAGCGGGGCGGAGCGGCCGTCCTCTCGAGCGACGCGGTCGTCCACCGGCTGATCGCGCAGGATGCGGAGGTGCGGGCCTCGCTCGAGGAGCGCTTCGGGACGACCGACCGCGCGCGGATCGCCGGGATCGTTTTCGCCGACCGCGCCGAGCTCGAGTGGCTGGAGCAGCTCCTGCATCCCCGCGTCCGCGCCGAATACGCGGCCTGGCGCGACCAGCTCGACGACTCGGTGGACGTCGCTGTGGCCGAGATTCCGCTGCTGTACGAGACCGGGGGAGAGGCACTGTTCGACGCCGTCGTCGTCGTCACCGCGCCCGAGGCGGTCCGCGCCGCGCGCCTGCCCGACGGGGTGCTCGCCGAGCGCTCCGACCGGCTGCTCCCCGACGATGAGAAGGTGCGGCGGGCCGACTTCGCCTACGTCAACGACGGGTCCCTCGCCGAGCTGGAAGCGTTCGTCGCCCGCGTGCTCGAGGAGCTCAGGCGGTGAAGGCCGGCCGGCTCGTGCTCGTGTCCGCCGTCGCGATCGTCGCCGCCGGCACCGCCGTCGTGCTCGGCGAGACCCCGGTCGACCGGCCCGCCTTCATCGACCGCCTGGAGTACCCACTCGACTACGGCAACCTCGTGCGCACGCACTCGGCGCGCAACCACCTCGACTCGGCGCTCGTCGCCGCGGTGATCTACGAGGAGAGCCGGTTTCGCCCGCACGCGCGCTCGAAGGTGGGGGCAATGGGGCTGATGCAGATCCAGCCGGCGACCGGGGAGACGATCGCGCACCGAACCGGCGGCACGGCGTTCCGGGTCTCCGACCTCTACGACCCGGACATCAACATCCGCTACGGCTCGTGGTACCTGCGTCAGCTGCTGGACAAGTACGGCGACGAGCGGCTCGCGCTGGCTGCATACAACGCGGGGGAGACGACCGTCGACCGCTGGCTGGCGCAGGGGCGCGGCATCGCCGCCGCCGAGGTGCGGTCGTACGTCGACAACGTCGAAGGCACCAAGAAGGTCTATAGACATGCCTATGGCGGTGATCTGCCGACTATATTGACACTTGACAGACAGCACTGATGATGTCATAATGATGTCATCATGCAAACCACACCGTACGTCGATGCCCTGCTCGCCGACCTGGAAGCGATGGCGGCAGCTGGGCGACGAGGCCGTCGCCGATGCCGCGCGGCGGCTGGGCCAGAGCCTCCGGGCCTCCGCCGGCCTCCGCCTTCTCGACCTGCTCGGCGAGGCCGCGCTCGAGGTCTCGGGGCAGCTCCCCTCCGGCCACGTCGAGGTCCGGCTAGCGGGGCAGGAGCCGTCGCTCGTCTACGTCGACGAGGAGCCGTCGGCACCCGCGCCGGCCGCGGGGCCGGACGACGCCAGCGCGCGGATCACGCTGCGGCTCTCCGAGGCGCTCAAGACGAGCGTCGAGGCCGCGGCGGCGCGCGAGGGCGTGTCCGTCAACACCTGGATCGTCCGCGCGCTCGGCCGAGCCACGAGCGCGCCCACCACCGTCCGCCGGTCCGGCCGTCGCCTGACCGGGTACGCCGAAAGCTGAAAGGAGAGGTCATGCGTTGTTTCCCGACTCCCTTCGGACACCTGAGCGAATGGCGCGTCGACCCGCGCGACCCCAGGCCCGAGGCGCGCGCGCGTGCGCTCGCCGAGATGCGAAAGCGGGCGCGGCGATGAGGAGCGAGACGTTCAGCACTCCCGAGCCGCCCGAGCCTGCGGATCAACCTGCCCTCCGGCGAAGTCCGCATCGAGACCACCGATACGGCCGAGACGAGCATCGTGCTCTCCGGGCCCGCGCGAGGAGGAGGCCAGGATCGAGCAGCGCGGGAACGAGATCGTCATCGAGGTCGAGGGCAAGAAGCTCTTCGGCCGCGGCGACCGGCGACCTCGTCGTGTCCGCGCCCAGCGGCGCGCGCGTCGACGCGCGCACGGCCTCCGCGGACGTCCGACGGCGGGGGGCGCTTCGGCGACGTCGAGGTCGACTCGGCCTCGGGCGACGTCTCCTTCGCCGCAGTCGACGGCCGCCTGGAGGTGAACACCGCCAGCGGCGACATTAACGTCGACTCCGTCGGCGGCGACCTGCGCGCCAACTCCGCGTCGGGCGACATCACCATCGGCGCGGCCGAGGGCGACGCCAAGGTGCGCACCGCGTCCGGGCGACATCGTCATCCGCTCGGTCGTACAGGGCAGAATCGACATCCAGTCGGCGTCCGGCGACGTCGAGGTCGGCATCCGCCGCGGCTCGAAGGTCTTCATCGACGCGAGCTCGATGAGCGGCGACATGTCCTCCGATCTGGACGTCACCGATGCGCCGCCGCCCGAGTCGGACGGCCCGAACATCGACTTCCGGGCACGCACGATGAGCGGCGACGTGAGGGTGCGGCGCGCGTGATGCTTCCGGCCCTCCTCGCGATTCGCCCGGCCCCCGAGCCCCGGCGGGGCAAGCGCCGGCAGGGACGCGCGTGAGCGTGATCGACGTCGCCTCACCCTTCCGCGCCGCTCGGCGTGCCGCGGCTCCTCCCCCCGCTGCTGCGCGAGAACGTTCCCTTCCGGCGTTTCTTCGCCGGGCAGTTCGTCTCGCTCGTCGGCGACCAGGTCTCGCTGATCGCGCTGCCGCTCGTCGGCGTGCTCGTGCTGCACGCCGGCCCGGCGCAGATGGGCTACCTGACGACGGCGGCGCTGCTCCCGAACCTGCTCTTCTCGCTGCACGCGGGCGCCTGGGTCGACCGGCACGGCCGCCGTCGTCAGGTGATGCTGGCCACCGACATCGGCCGCGCGGCGCTGCTCGTGTCGATTCCGATCGCCTACGGGCTCGACCTGCTCACGATCGAGCAGCTCTACGTCGTCGGCTTCCTGGAGGGAACGCTGAGCGTGTTCTTCTACGTCGCCTACAGCGCGCTCTTCGTCGCGCTCGTGCCGCGCGACCGGTACGTGGAGGGGCAGTCGCTGCTGAACGGCAGCCGGGCGCTCTCGTTCGTCGGCGGGCCGAGCCTCGGCGGCCTGCTCGTGCAGGCGCTCTCGGCCCCGGCCGCGCTCGCGGCCGACGCGGTCTCGTTCCTCGTCTCGGCCTTTTCGCTGAGCCGGATCTCGCCCGAGGAGCCGCCCACCGAGCCCGCCGAGAGCGGTCACCTGCGCGCGGGCGCCACGTACATCCGCCACTCGCCCGTGATTCGCGCCTCGCTGCTGGCCACGGCGACGATCAACTTCTTCAACTTCGTCTTCTTCGCGCTCGTGATCCTGTACGCGAACCAGTACCTGCACATCCAGCCGGGAGCGCTCGGCGCCGTCATCGCCGTCGCGTCGATCGGCAGCGTGATCGGCTCGATCGTCACCGGGCGGATCGGCCGGCGCATCGGCATCGGCCCGGCGTTCGCCCTCGGCTGCGTGCTCTTCCCGGCGCCGCTCGTCCTCGTGCCGCTCGCTGGCGGGCCCCACTGGCTCGTGCTGGTCTGCGTCACCGTCGCCGAGTTCTTCTCCGGCTTCGGCGTGATGCTCCTCGACATCTCCGGCGGCGCGATCAAGGCCGCGGTCGTGCCCGACCGGCTCCGCGCCCGCGTCTCAGGCGCCTACATGCTCGTGAACTACGGCGTCCGGCCGCTCGGCGCGCTTGCGGGCGGGCTGCTCGGTGCCGAGATCGGCGTTCGCTCGACGCTCTGGATCGCCACCGTCGGCGCCATCGCCGGCGTCCTGTGGCTGCTTCCGTCGCCGGTCATGGGCATGCGCGAGCTGCCGGAGACGGCCGAGTGATGCTCGCCGTCGTCGACGGCTTCGAGCTCGTCCGAGGCGACGATCCGGACGAGCCGTTTCAGGCCGGGTCGGTGTCGAAGGCCGTCGCGGCGTTCGCGGCCCTCGAGCTCGTGGCGTCCGGAGACCTCCACCTCGACGAGGACGTCAACGAACGGCTCGTCTCGTGGCGGCTCCCGGGCGGCGACGGTGTGACGCTTCGGAGGCTCCTCAGCCACACGGCCGGGCTCGGCGTCGGGTTCTTCCCGGGCTACGAGGGCAACGCGGAGCTGCCGTCGCTCGTCCAGGTGCTCGACGACGCGCCCCCGGCCACGACCGGCCCGGTGCGCGTCGAGGCTCCGCCCGGCGCGGGTTTCTCCTACTCGGGCGGCGGCTACGTGCTCGTCCAGGTCCTGCTCGAGGACGTCTGCGGCATGCCCTTCGTCGATCTGGCGCGCGAGCTCGTCTTCGAGCCGCTCGGAATGACGCGGAGCACGTTCGAGCAGCGACTCGGTGCCTGGCACCGGTATCCCGAGCAGGCCGCCGCCGGGCTGTGGACGACCGCGGAGGACCTGGCGCGCTTCGTGATCGCGGTCCAGCAGGAAGGGGCGGCGATGAGGGCGCCGCAGGTCGATCTTCCGGCGGACGGAGAATGGAGCGCGCTGGCCGACCTGGGGATGAGGCCGCCGGACCGCTTCGGCCTCGGACTCTTCCTCCTGGACGGCTGGTTCGGCCACCTCGGCGGGGCCTTCGGGTTCTTCTCCGCCTTCTTCGGCTCGACCGAAGGCGGCCGGGCGATCGTCGCATGGCTGCCCGGCGGCGCCACGCCCGAGTTCTTCACCTCGATGCTCGCCGTCGCTGACGAGCGCGGCTGGGAAGGGCTGCAGGCATGAAGCCGACGATCGAGGACCTCGCCGCCGACGGCCAAGCCTACCTCCCGGGGCTCGACGTCGAGATCGAGGAATGCGAGGGCTACGTGCTCAAGAACAACCCCGTGAACCCGTACCCGCTGTTCGGACTGGTCCTGCGCCAGCGGCTCGGGGCCGGGGCCGTTCCCGACGCGGTCCAGGCGGCGCGAGCGTGGTTCCGCGACCGCGGCCGGGCTCACTTCGGCTGGGCGGTCGCGGACACGGCTACCCCGGCAGACCTCGGCGAGCGCCTGCCCGACCTCGGGCTGCAGGCGACCGAGCGCGACTCCGTCTATGTCGGCATGGTGCTGGAGGACGAGCCGCCCGGCACGCCGGGCGTCGAGGTCCGGCGCGTGGAGACGTTCGAGGACAAGGTCGCCGCAGACGAGCTCAGCTTCGACTCGTTCGGGCTGACCGAGGAGGAGCGGACTGCTGCCCGCGAGGGCAGGCGCGAGCGCTGGGAGCGGGTGAAGGCGAATCCGAACGGCTTCGATCTCGTCGCGCTGCTCGACGGCCGGATCGTAGGAGCGGCCGGCGCGACCTACACGCCGGCCGGCCTCTACCTCGGCGGCGGGAACGTCGCGGTGGCGGCGCGGGGCAAGGGCGTCTATCGCGCGCTGGTGCGGGCGCGCTGGGACATCGCCGTCGAGCGCGGCACGCCCGCCCTCGCCGTCCAGGCGGGGCACATGTCGCGGCCGATCCTCGGACGGCTCGGCTTCCGCACGGTGTGCGAGATCCGAGGGTTCCTGGACAAAAGCGGCGCGTGAGGCTGCGCGTCCCCGAGTCGCTCGGCGCCCTGCGCGAGCGCGAGTTCCGGCTCCTGTTCACCGGCCAGGCGATCTCGCTGCTCGGCGACGGGATGGTCGGCGTTGCCCTCGCCTTCGCCGTGCTCGACCTGACCGGATCGATCGCCGACCTCGGCTACGTCTTCGCCGCACGGACGATCCCGCTCGTCGTCTTCCTGCTCGTCGGCGGCGTCTTCGCCGACCGGCTGCCCCGGCGCGCCGTGATGCTCAACGCGGACGTCGCCCGGCTGATCACACAGGGCACGATCGCGGTGCTGCTGATCTCGGGCCGGGCGCAGATCTGGCAGCTCGTCCTCACGCAGGCCGTCTACGGCACCGCGACCGCCTTCTTCACGCCTGCGTCGACCGGCCTGATGCCGTCGGTTGTCAGCTCCGGCCGCCTGCAGCAGGCAAACGCGCTGCGGGCGCTGGCGATGGCGGCCGGGAACGTGGCCGGGCCGGCGCTCGCGGGCATTCTCGTCGCGGTCGCAAGCCCGGGCTGGGCACTGGCCGTCGATGCAGCGAGTTTCGGCGCGAGCGCCGTCTTCCTCGCCATGCTTCGCCTGCCCGACCACGAGCGGGTGCCGGTGAAGCCGTTCCTCCACGACCTCGGCGAGGGCTGGCGCGAGGTCACGTCCCGGTCGTGGGTCTGGTCGATCCTCGTCTTCTCCGGCCTGGCCAACATGGCCGGCATGGTCTTCTTCATCGTCGGGGCCTACGTCGCGAAGACCGAGCTTGGTGGGGCCGGCCCCTGGGCGCTGATCACGTCGGCGTTCGGGCTCGGCGCGGTGGCCGGCGGGATCGTCGTCCTGCGGATGAAGCCGCGGCACCCGCTGAAGATCGCGTGCGTCGGCTTCGGGTTCTTCGCGCTCCCGCCGGCGCTGCTCGCGCTCGGGGTGCCCGCGGGCGTCGTCGCCGCCGGCGCGCTGTTCGCCGGGCTTGCGGGTGCCGTCGGCAACACGCTCTGGGAGACCACGCTCCAGCAGCACATCCCGCAGCGGGCCCTGTCGCGCGTCAGCTCCTACGACTGGCTCGTCTCGCTCGGCCTCGCCCCGATCGGCCAGATCCTGATCGGGCCGATCGTGGCCGCCACCAGCGTCGACGCGACGCTGTGGGGCGCGGCCGTGATCTTCCTCGCCGGCATGATCGGGACGCTGTCCGTCAGGCAGGTCCGCGAGCTAGGGACTGGTGAGCCGGCGCCACAGATTCAGCAGCAGATGGTTCACGGGATAGGTGAGAGCTGAGCCGACGAAGTCGAGCGCGCCCGCGGAAAACACCTGGGCGCCTGCGGGCGTCGAGTAATACGTCATCTGCGCGGTCAGACCGGGGCCGAGCAGGTCGGGGATCTCTGCCAGCACGACCGTCCCCGGCGGCGAGTCGCGGGTCGTCGCGTCGATCTCGACCCCGAAGCCGCCCACGACCTGTCCGAACGTCGTGCCCGGGGCGAGCCCGAGGCCCTGCCACAGCCACGGGGTCGCGGCCGTGTCGCGGACGACGAACGGCGCCTGGCTCTGCCCCTCGTCGTTCGCGCGGTACTGCACGCCGAGCAGCGCCGCTTCCGGCCGCCCCAGGTCGCGCCACGGCGCCAGACGCGTGAGAACGCGGTTCCGCTCCACGACCCGGCGAAAGAAGTTGTTCGCCGACAGGAAGATCAGGTTCCCGCCGGCGTCGCGGTACTGCTCGATCAGGTCGTACTCGTGGGTCGTCACGTACTCGGTGTGGCCCGGGAAGACGATCAGGTCGTAGAGCGCGGCGAGGTCGCTGCCCGCAGCGACCTGCTCCAGTTCCTCCTCGGACAGGACGTCCGCGGTCAGCTTCGAGCGGGCCATCCAGATCAGGAACGGCACCTCGTAGCTGTTCACCTTCGGAGGCACGCCGCGGTTCACGTACGGTCGGTCGAGCGCGACCCGCAGGTCGCTGCGGCCGGCGTACCACGTGTCGCCCCAGCCGTCACCGTCCGCGTCGTAGAAGTTGTACGCCTGCCAGGTGTGCGTGGGCAGGACGACGGCGACGCGGGTGCCCTGTCCGAGCACGGCCGGGTGGACGACGAAAGGCGCGTAGCCGATGCGCCCGTCGAACGTGTTCAGCTCCGCGTAGTAGAGCCCGCTCGGCCAGTCGCCGATCGCGAGCCTGATCGTTCCCGGGGCGTCCTCGTGGGTCGTCCAGTCGACGTGCTCGAGTTCGGTGACTGCGGTCCCGGCGAGCGCGTTCTCGGTCGCCTTGGCGCCGGGGGCCCGGAAGAGCCCGAGCGTGAAGGAGGGCGCATCCGTGGACACGCGCAGCGTCGCGGCCTCGCCGGGCGCGTAGCTCTGCCTCGTGAACGCTGCCTCGACCCCGAGCACCCTCACCACCGGCGCCCGGGGAAACCGCTCGACGTACGGCGTGCGGGCGCCGTAGACGCGACTGTTGCCGCTCGCGTCCGTCGCGGTCAGCAGCAGCAGGTACGTCCGCGGCGCGACCGTCGTGTCGGGCGTCCACGCGAGGGCGCGCCTGCCGGGCCCGAGCGTCTCTTCGATCGTCGTCACCGCGCGCTGGCGCCGATTGGGGCTCTGGACTTGGAGGCGAACCGTCGCCGCCTCGCTGAGGGAGAAGACGATGCGCGCTGCAGTGCGGCCCGTGTCGGCGTCCGGGCTGATCGTCGTCAGCAGCGGGCCGTCGCCGGCGAACGGCCGCCCGCCGTTCGTCGCGCGGAAATCGGTCACCGTGGGCGCGGTCGCGTCCAGATGGAAGCCGGCCCGCGCGACCGTCCGCTTGTCGACCACGAGCTGGAGCTCGTAGCGACCGTCGGGCACGCTCCGTCCGGCGAGCCGGCCGTGCCAGGACAGGGCGAATCGTCCGCGCCGCCGCACGGGGAGCAGCCAGCCGAGAGGGCGCCCGCCGAAGGGGGCCAGCCGCACGCCCGCGAGCACCGGACCGGGGAGCTGTCCGCTGACCCGGAGTGGCGCGACCCGGGGCGAGAACGCCTGCGGCTGGACGTCGAGCCGCGCGGCCGCAGCATGGTGCGCATGCGCGAAGGCGAGGAGAGCGGCGGCGACCCGCAGCAAGGGCGAGACGTTAGCGTAGGGCCGTGAGGGAGCTGGCATCGCTCGCGGAGGTCGAGGCCGCCCTGCGGGGAGAGGGCTTCTTCGAGGGCGGCGTCGAGGGCCTCGTCGCCGACGTCTACCTCGGCTACTGCCTCTCGGCCGGGATCCGCCGCGACACGACCCCGCCGCCGCCCGAGCCATGTCCACTTCCGCCGGCCGCGCTGCGGATCCGCCCTGCAAACGAGCCCCTTCTGTCCTTGCAACAGACTGTTACTTGGCGGGTGGGGGAGTGGGACGCGGACGTGGTCTGCTCGGGAGTACTCGGCTGCGGTCGAGGCCGTTCGTGATGCCATCGCCGCCGGGGACGTGTACCAGGTGAACCTCGTCCAGCACCTGTCGGCGTCGTTCCGGGGCGACCCCGCGATGGTGGCCGAGCGCCTGGCGCCGCTGCGGCCGCTCGCGCCCAGGCCGCTCGTCGGCGACGGGTGGGCGATCGTCTCCGCATCGCCCGAGCTCTTCCTCCGCCGCCGCGGCCGCCGCGTCTGGACGATGCCGATCAAGGGCACGCGGCCCCTCGGCGTCGAGGGGCTGACCGAGTCGGAGAAGGACGCGGCCGAGCATGTGATGATCGTCGACCTCGAGCGCAACGACCTGTCGCGCGTGTGCGAGCCGGGCTCGGTGGGCTGGCCAGAGCTGATGGAGCCGCGTGTGCTCGCCGGTGTCGAGCACCTCGTCTCACGGGTCGAGGGCGAGCTCCGCCCGGATGTCGGCCTGACCGACCTCCTGGCCGCGACCTTCCCCGGCGGGTCGGTCACCGGCGCCCCGAAGATCGCGGCCGTCGACCTGATCGCGGCGCTCGAGCCGGTGGGGCGAGGCGCCTCGATGGGCGCCTACGGGACGATCCAACCGAACGGCGACCTCGACCTGGCGCTGACGATCCGCACCTTCGCGGTCGCGGACGGGCGCATCCACCTGTGGGTCGGGGGCGGGATCGTCTGGGACTCCGACCCTGCCGAGGAGATCGAGGAGTCGTGGACGAAGGCGGCCCCGCTCCTGGCCGCGATCGGCGCTCCGCTGCCGGAGCCGGCGCTGCGATGAGCCTGCTCGCTCTGGCCGTCTCCGGGCGGGGCGTCGTCGATCCCGCCCGGCCGGCCGTCTTCGCCGACGACGAAGGGTTTCTCCGCGGCCGCGCGGCCTTCGAGACGACGCGCGTCTACGACGGCGTCCCGTTCCGGTTGGACGAGCACCTCGAGCGGTTCGCCAACTCGGCCGCCAGGCTCAACCTGCCGCCGCTCGACCGCGACCAGTTCCGCAGGCTCACGTCCGAGGCGCTCGCGGCGGCCGGCGAGCCCGACTGCTTCGTCCGTCTGTACATGACGCCCGGCCGCGAAGAAGTCGGCGAGCCGGTCGCGCTCGTGCTCGTCCAGGCGCTGCCGCCCGACCTGGAGGACACGCGGGCGACGGGGATCCGTCTCGTCGCGCTGCCGCTGAGCCAGGAGCCGTCGCTGCTCGGCGGGGTGAAGTCGACGAGCTACGCGCTGAACATGGTCGCGGTGGACGAGGCCAGGCGCCGCGGCGCCGACGACGCGCTCTTCCTCGGCCCGCAGGGCACCGTCCTCGAAGGCCCGACGACGAACATCTGGTGGCGCCGGGGCGACGTCCTCTACACGCCGGCTCTCGAGCTCGCGATCCTGGAGGGCGTCACCCGAGGGGCGCTGATCGAGTTCGCGGCCGACCTCGGCTACGAGGTCGAGGTCGGCGTCTACCCGCTCGCCGCGGTCGCCGAGGCGGAGGAGGCCTTCACGTCCTCGGCCGTTCGCGAGGTGATGCCGGTCGTCGAAGTCGACGGCGGGGCGATCGGCGACGGCCGGCCCGGGCCTGCGGCGCGCGCTCTCCAGCAGGAGCTGCGGCGTTGCGCGGCGTCTTCCCGATCCTGAAGGCGCTGCACGGCGGCGCCTACCGGGCGACCGCCGGGCGCGTCGGCGGCCGGGTCCTGGGCATGCCGGTGCTGATGCTGACGACGACCGGGCGCCGGAGCGGGAGACCCCGGACGGTCCCGCTCACGTACTTCGAGGACGGCGACGCGCTGCTCGTGGTCGGCTCCAGGGGCGGCTCCCCGCGGCATCCGGACTGGTACCTGAACCTCGAGGCCGAGCCGGACGCGGAGATCCAGGTCGGGAAGGAGCACCGGCGGGTGCGGGCGAGACGCGCGACCGAGGAGGAGGCCGAGCGCCTGTGGCCCGTCGTCCTCGAGCGCGCGCCGGTCTACGGCAGGTACCGCGCCAGGACGACGCGCGACATCCCGCTCGTCCTGCTCGAGCGGGATGTCGGCGCCTAGCGCGAGCGTGACTCAGGCGCCCGCGCCCAGCCAACCGGGGCGGTTGTGGATGGTGATCCGCCGCGAGGAGGAGCTGTGGTTCCCCCGGATGTCGGTGGCCGTCACGACCAGGTCGTAGATGCCGTCGGGCACCGACCTGGTGTCGAAGGAGCGTCGGGTGAGCTTGAACAGGAAGCACCCCGGCTGCGCGTAGGAGTAGTGGGGCTTGAACACGGACTGATTCTGGTAGGTCCCGCGTGCGTAGTAGCTCCAGAACTCCGGGTTGGGCGGGATCACCCGGCGGAAGTCGGCCGCGACGTGGGTTGACCCGACGGCCCGTCCACCCAGGGTCTGCAGATGCCAGGTGAGCAGCGCGGGTGAGATCGGCATGCCCTTCCAGCTCCCCGGGACGGGGATCGCCGGTGTGTCGTATGCCTCCGCGACGAGCTCGATCGACCCGCGGAGGAAGTTCGGCATCAGGTCGCGTCCCAGATCGGTGGCGCGGAAGGTGATCGCGTCGACTTCGGGCCTCGTCGCGTCCCTGTAGGGCGTGAGATGCCCGGCCTGCAGCGGATTCACGACTCTGTGGTTGTCGCTCTCCGTGAAGTGCACGTGCTCCTGGCCCTTCAGGATCGTGCCGAGCACGCTCTTGTCGGCCTCGACCTTGGCACCGACGGTCACGGCGGGCTGGATGTGCCAGTACTGGAACGAGCGGCCGTCGCCCGTGTCGACGCCGACCCAGTCGACGTGAACCGTGGAAACCGTGCCGGAGACGACGGGATAGACCTTGGTGCCGTCAGGCGCAGAGATGTCGACGCCGAAGTGGAAGGTGAACGATCCGTCACCGGTGAGGACGCTGGTGGTCGTCGGCGGGCTCCAGAACATCGTTCGCGGATCCCCGAAACCTCCGCGGATCGGATGCTGGCGATCGAACGGCTTCACCGGCCAGCCGTACGCCGACCAGGTGGTCGAGCTCGGGTGGGCGGTTGCCGTCGTCGGGAGGGACAGGGACGTCGTGATCGCGCAGATCACGAGGGCGGCGATCGCCAGGATATGGGCGGCGCCGCGGCTGATATGTGCTGTGAGAGTGATCATGCGGCCACCGTCGAAGGGGGCCCAAATCGCTCTCTCACGGCCGGCTCACGGCTCGCTAACGGCCTTGTCGGGCGGGATTAGCGGGGTATTACCGGCGGCGCGGAAGCTGTGCAGACCTGTTCAACGCCCGTAACCAGTGCTACAAGAAGCCGTGATCGAGTTCCGGATCCTCGGGCCTCTCGAGGTCGTGGGCGAGAGTGGTCCCGTTGCGCTCGGCGGCCAGAAGCAGCGCGGGCTGCTCGCGCTCCTGCTCGTCCACGCGGGCCAGGTCGTCGCGAGCGAGCGCCTCGTCACGTATCTGTGGGGCGAGACGCCGCCGAAGACGGCGACGACGTCCCTCCAGAATCTCGTCTCCCAGCTCCGCAAGCTGCTCGGCCCGGATGCGGTCGAGACGAGACCGCCCGGGTACGTGCTGCAGGTCGATCCGAGCCGCTTCGACCTGGCGCGCTTCGAGCGCCTGTGCGCGGACGCGCGTCAGGCGGGAGCCGAAGAACGGGTGAAGCTGCTGCGCGACGCGCTGGCGCTCTGGCGAGGACCGCCCCTCGCCGACCTCGCCTTCGAGACCTTCGCCCAGAACGAGATCCGCCGCCTCGAGGAGCTGCGGCTCGATGCCCTGGAGAGCCGCATCGACGCCGACCTCGAGCTCGGAGGCGCCGGAGACCTCGTGCCCGAGCTCGAGTCGCTCGTCGACCGGTTTCCGCTCCGGGAGCGGCTTCGCGGCCAGCTGATGCTCGCGCTCTACCGCGCCGGCCGCCAGGCCGACGCGCTCCAGTGCTATCACGCCACCCGCCGGGCGCTCGTCGACGAGCTCGGCATCGAGCCGAGCCCGGCGCTACAGCAGGTCTACACGTCGATCCTGCGACAGGAGACCGTCCTGGAGGCGGCCCACGACGAGGCATCGCCGGAAGACCATCTCGCCGAGGCCGTCAAGGCGCTGTTCTCCGGCCGGCTCGTCCCCGTGCTGGGACCGGGCGTGAACTTCGGGCCGCTGCCGGATGCGACGGCCGTCGCCGCCCGCCTGGCCGAGCAGTTCGACTGTCCGGTCGACCGCGGGCGGGACCTGGCCCGGGTCGCGGAGTACGCCGCGCTGACCCAGGGGATCGGCCCGCTCTACGACGAGCTCCATACGCTCTTCGACCGCGACCACGAGCCCGGCCCTGTTCACCGGTTCCTGGCCGTCGTCGCCGAGCTCCTCGGCACCCAGAACCAGCCGCGGCAGCTGATCGTGTCGACCAACTTCGACACGGCCCTCGAGCAGGCGCTCGACGAGCGCGCCGCCGAGGTGGACGTCGTCTCCTACCTGGCGGTGGGCGGCTACGGCGGGAAGTTCGTGCACGTTCTCCCCGACGGCAGCGCGACCGTCATCGACCTTCCCAACGCCTACACGGGGCTCTCGCTCGACCAGCGGACGATCCTGCTCAAGATCCACGGGCAGGTCGACCGCGGGCCCGAGCGCGAGTGGGAGAGCTTCGTCGTCGCGGAGGACGACCACATCGACTACCTGGCAGGGTCGGACATCGCCTCGGTGGTGCCCGTGCTGCTGGCGGCCAAGCTCCGCCGGAGTCACTTCCTCTTCCTCGGCTACCCGCTCGAGGACTGGAGCCTGCGCGTCTTCCTGCACCGGGTCTGGGGCAGGGACCGCGTCAGCTACCGGTCCTGGGCCGTCGTGCCCGGGGCGGGGCGGATCGAGCGCGAGCACTGGCGCCGGAGGGGGATCGAGGTCGTCGATGCGCCACTCGACGAGTACGTCGGAGCGTTCGAGCGTCGTCTCGCGGAGCTCGCCGCGTGAGCGCGCCGTCAAGCCCCTACAAGGGTTTGGCCTCCTTCGAGGACTCCGAGCTCGACGCGCTCCTCTTCTTCGGTCGGGAGCGCGAGCGGGAAATCATCGCCGCCAACCTGATGGCCTCGTCGCTCACGGTGCTGTACGGCGAGACCGGCGTTGGGAAGAGCTCCGTGCTGCGCGCCGGCGTCGTCCGCGACCTGCGCGCGCTGCCCGAGCGGCTGAAGGTGGTCGTCTTCGACGACTGGCAGGACGACCCTGCGGCGGCCCTGCGAACGCAGCTCGCGCACGCGGCGGGCCAGGAGCCCGCGGACTCGCTCGCGGAGACGCTCGAGCGCTGCGCCACGCTCGCGGACGCCGAGATCTTCGTCGTCCTCGACGGGCTCGAGGAGTACTTCCTCTACCACGGCTCCGGTGACGAGCCGGACGGCTTCCTCGAGGACTTCGCCGAGGCCGTCGCCTGGCCGGGCCTGCGGGCGAGCTTCCTGCTCTCGATCCGCGAGGACTCGCTCGCGAAGCTCGACCGGTTCAAGGCCCGCATTCCCAACGTGCTCGGCAACTACCTCCGGCTCGACCATCTCGACAGGGACTCGGCGCGCGAGGCGATCGTCGGACCGGTCGACCGCTACAACGAGCTGTCCTCGAACGGGGCCGTCGAGGTCGAGCCGGCGCTCGTCGAGGCCGTGCTCGATCAGGTGGCTGCAGGGAAGGTCGAGCTGGGAGAGAGCGGTCGCGGCGGCGTCGACGAAAACGTCCCGGGCAGGCGGATCGAGGCGCCGTTCCTGCAGCTCGTGATGGCGCGGCTCTGGGAGGCCGAGCGCGCGGCGGGTTCGCACGTTCTCCGGCTCGCCACGCTGACGGCGCTCGGAGGCGCGGAGCAGATAGTGCGGGACCACCTGGACCACGCTCTCGACGCGCTGAACCCGCACCAGCAGGACCTGGCGGCGTCGATGTTCAACCACCTGGTCACGCCCTCGGGGACGAAGATCGCCCACGACGCAGCCGATCTTGCCGGCTACATCGGCGCCGAACAGGCAGAGGTTGCGCCGGTCCTCGCCTCGCTGGCGGGCCAGCGGATCCTCCGGCCGGTTCCGGGAATTCCCGGCTCCGACCTGCCGCGGTACGAGATCTACCACGACATCCTCGCCGCTGCAGTGCTCGCCTGGCGCACGCGGCACGAGTCGGAACGCGAGCTCGAACGCGTGCGAGCGGCGGGAGCCAGGCGGCACCGCCGGCTGCTCGTCATCGCAGTCGCCGCCCTGCTGCTCGCAGGCGTGATGGCAGGCGTGACGATCTTCGCGTTCGCGCAGCGGAGCGAAGCGCAGAAGCAGGCCGACCGGGCCAGGCGGGCGACCACCCGTGCGGAGGCGAACGCACGCAAGGCACAGGCGCGCGCGCTCGTTGCGTCGGCGTTCTCGCAGCTGCCAGTCGACCCCGAGCTCAGCTTGCTACTGGGTGTCGAGGCTGCAACCCGCGACCGCGGCGGGCAGGTGGACGATGTCCTCAGACGGGCGCTGGCTGCGTCCCGCGAGCGCAGGATCTTCCGGACGCGTGGGGCGGTCTCCGTGGCCGAGTACCGCGGCCACCGCATCCTCGTGGGAGGTGCCGACCGCGTCGCCCGTCTCTACGACGCTGACACGCGGAGCGAGCCCCGGAAGCTGCACCACGCGGCGCCGATCACGGCCGGCGATATCAGCCCGTCGGGGAAGCTGATCCTGACCGGAGGACGCGACGGCACCGTGAAGATCTGGTTGGCGACCAGTGGTCAACGGCTTCAGGTGCTGCACACGGGCGGGGGCGTGCGGAGCGCAGCTTTCACTCCTGACGGTACGCATGTGGTGACGGCTGCCGGGCGTGTGGTGGAGCTCTGGCATGTCGGTTCACGTGCGCCGGTCTGGCAAAACCGTCTCGGCTCGCCGGTGACCCGGGCTGTCGTGAGTCACAACGGGCACCTCGTGGCGGTCATCGGCAACAGTCCCGAGGCGCTCCTCCTCGACGAGTCCTCCGGCGAGGTCGTTCACAGCTTCGATCAGGGCGATTTCGTCAAGAGCGTGGCCTTCAGCCCGAACGATGCGTACCTGGTCACGGGCGGGCGAGCGCACGTTGTCAAGGGCGAACGGAAGGCGACGGCGCGGGTCTGGGACGTCCGGAGGCGAGACCGCGTTGCGGAGCTCGACGGCCACACGGAAGACATCGTCGCGATCGCCTTCAGCCTGAGCGGTCAGACAATCGCGACCGGCAGCCTCGACGGGACTGCTCGCACCTGGAGCCTCGCCGGTAGGCGACTTGCAAGCTTTGTGGGCCACACAGGGGCCGTCAACAGCGTCGCCTTCAGTCCGGACGGGAGGTCCCTCGTGACGGCGAGCTCTGACCGGACCGTGCGCGTCTGGAAGAACACGGGCTCGCCCGACACGGTCGCGCTCCTCGTTGGTCACAAGGCTGCCGTGAACGAGGCTGATTACAGCCCGGATGGGACCCGCGTGCTGACGGCCAGCGACGACGGGACTGCGCGGCTCTGGGATCCAAGGCAGCCCACGCTTCAGGTCAAAGCGCAGGAGGACGGACCGATACTCGGAGCGTCGTACGCGGGGCACGGGCTGATTGCCGTGGCCGGCCCAGGATCGGGGGCCGAGCTCATACGCGTCACGGACGGCAAACAGGTCGATCGCGTGACACTTCCGGCAAACGTGACCGCCGCAAAGCCTGCCCCGAACCACAAGGTGTTAGGGATCGCTGCCGGCCCCAAGATCTATTTCTACCGCCTACCGGACCTGCATCAGCTTGGCTGGTTCAAACAACCCTCGAAGGTCACGGCGATCGCCTTCTCAGCTGACAGCTCCCGTCTCGCGACGGCCGGGAAGGACGGGATCGCGCGGATCTGGCGGATGGGCGGGGGGCTTCTACACGAGCTCAAAGGTCACCTGGGTCCACTGACCGGAGTCGCCTTCGACCCCGACGGCGGGCTCGTTGCGACGTCGTCGGAAGACAGAACCGCACGGCTCTGGAGTGCCCACAGCGCTGAGCGTCGCCACACGCTCGAGCACAAGAAGGCCGTCACATCGGTCGCATTCAGTCCGAACGGTCGACTCGTTCTGACGGCAAGCGTGGATCACAAAGCACGCCTCTGGCGCGCGCCGAGCGGAAAGCCGATGCAGTCGTTGAGCGGGCATTTCACGACCGTCAACGACGCCGAGTTCAGCCCGGACGGCCGCTGGATCGTCACCGCGGCGCAACAGGCGGCCCAGATCTGGTGGGCCAAAGGTGTGAGCCTGCCGCTCTTCCCGTCCGGGATCGGAGGTCCATCCGACACCCTTACGAGCGCCGTCTTCGACCGGACGAGCCGCACCGTGCTCGTGGCGAGCAAGGACGGAACCGTCAGCACCTACCACTGCGCGCTCTGCGGGCGCCTCGACGACCTGCTCAGGATCGCCCACGCGCGGCTCACGCTCACCGGCCGGACGCTCACCCCGGCCGAGCTCAAGCAGTACGGCGGCTAGCGACGGGGCCGGGGGTCGTCTTCACCGCCGCAGTCACGACGGGCGGCGTACTCGAAGGCGGCTCGGCGACGAGCGCCTCGCACGGCGGGACGGGGATCTACACCGTGACGTTTCCGTCAGACATCAGCAGCTGCGTGGCGACCGCCACGCCCGGCGTGTGGCACGGTGGAGGCATCACCAATGACGCCGTCGGGACGACGATCGTTGCGTCGTCCGGCACCACCATCACCGTGTTCTTCAACGAGAATGGGGGAAACGCGAGCAACACCGACTTCATGTTGACCGTCGCCTGCTAGGCCGCGCGGCGTCGGCAGTTGGGCGGTCTGGGAGCGCCGCCCGCTGCCGCTACGCTGCGGCGATGGCCGAGTTCCGGACAACCGACGCGTACAGCGCCGACCGGCGACCAGCCCCAGGCGATCGCGGAGCTGTCGGCGAGCATCGAAGCGGGGAACCGCTACCAGACGCTGCTCGGCGCGACCGGCACCGGCAAGACGGCGACGATGGCGTGGATCATCGAGCAGGTCGGCAAGCCGGCGCTCGTGATCGCCCACAACAAGACGCTCGCCGCGCAGCTCTGCAACGAGTTCCGCGAGTTCTTCCCGCACAACTCGGTCGAGTACTTCGTCTCCTACTACGACTACTACCAGCCGGAGGCATACGTCCCCCAGGCCGACCTCTACATCGAGAAGGACTCGTCGCAGAACGACGACATCTCGCGCCTGCGCCTCGCGGCCACCTCCGCGTTGCTGACTCGACGCGACGTCGTCATCGTCGCCTCGGTCTCCTGCATCTACGGCCTCGGCTCGCCGGAGGAGTGGCGCGAGCGCGTGCTGATTCTCGAGGTGGGGGAGACGCACGACCGCGACGCGGCCCTGCACAAGCTGATCGAGAGCCAGTACGTCCGCAACGACTCCGTGCTGGGGAGGGGCCGCTTCCGGGTCAAGGGCGACGTCGTCGAGGTGCAGCCGGCGAACATCGAGACCGCCTATCGCATCTCGTTCTTCGGCGACGAGGTCGAGGCGATCACGCACTTCGACCCGCTCACCGGCGAGATCTTCGCGAAGCTGGACAACCTCGTCATCTGGCCCGCGACGGAGTACGTGACGTCGAAGCCCAGCATCGAGCGGGCCATCGGCGACATCCGCTCCGAGCTCGCGGAGCAGGTGCGGATGTTCGAGCAGCAGGGGAAGATGCTCGAGGCGCACCGGATCCGGCAGCGCACCGAGTACGACCTGGAGATGCTGCAGGAGCTCGGCTTCTGCAACGGGATCGAGAACTACTCGCGTCCTCTCGAGGGTCGCCCGCCGGGCTCGCACCCGTTCACGCTGATCGACTACTTCCCGGACGACATGGTCGTGTTCGTCGACGAGTCGCACCAGACCGTGCCGCAGCTCGGCGGCATGTACGAGGGCGACCGCTCTCGCAAAGCAGACGCTGGTCGACTACGGCTTCCGGCTGCCGTCCGCGCTCGACAACCGGCCGCTGCGCTTCGACGAGTTCCTCGGCAAGGTGCCGCAGCTGGTGTTCGTCTCCGCCACGCCGGGGTCCTTCGAGATGCGCCATTCGGCGGTCGTGTCGGAGCAGCTGATCAGGCCGACCTTCGTCGTCGACCCGGAGGTCGAGCTGCGGCCGACGAAGAACCAGATCGACGACCTGCTGAACGAGATCCGCCACCGCGAGGAGGCGGGCGAGCGCGTCCTGATCACGACGCTGACGAAGAAGATGGCCGAGGACCTGACCGACTACCTGCTCGAGGCGGGCGTCAAGGCGCGCTACCTGCACTCCGAGATCGACACGCTCGAGCGGATCCAGATCATCCGCGAGCTGCGGCTCGGCGACTACGACGTGCTCGTCGGCGTCAACCTGCTGCGGGAGGGGCTCGACCTGCCCGAGGTGACGCTGGTCGCCATCCTCGACGCGGACAAGGAGGGCTTCCTTCGCGGCAAGACGGCGCTCGTCCAGACGATCGGCCGCGCCGCGCGGAACGTCAACGGCAAGGTGCTGCTCTACGCGGACAAGGTCACGGAGGCGATCGCCGGCGCGATGGACGAGACCAACCGCCGCCGCGCCAAGCAGCTCGCGTACAACGAGGAGCACGGGATCACGCCGGAGTCGATCGTCAAGGGCGTGTCCGACATCGCCGAGCTGCTCGCGCTCGAGCAGCCGCACGTGCCGACGCGCCGCCGCCGCGGCAAGCGCGAGGTCGAGGGCATGAGCCCCGAGGAGCTGGAGAAGCTCGTCGTCACGCTCGAGGAGGAGATGTACATGGCCGCCGAGGAGCTCCGCTTCGAGTACGCGGCCAAGCTCCGCGACGAGATCAAGGAGCTCCGGCGGGACCTCCAGGCCGTGACTGCGGCCTGATCAACCTCGCAGCCGTCCGCCGCCGCGAGCGACGCGGTCAGGGAGCCACGGCGCGGGCTACTCGTAGCCGTAGCCGGTTGAGCCAGCCCGAGCTCGCACGGGCGTGTCTCTCCTCTTCGTCGCGCGCCTTCTCCTCGTGGTAGGCGATCCGCTCGCGCACCATCGCCTGGATTCGCTCGTGACGCGCCTCCTCCTCAGCGGTCAGCTTCGGAAGCTTCCTCTTCTTCGCCATCGTCTTCCTGAAGGAGGATACGGATCCTGTGGACGTCGAGCTGGATGTCGCCGAGGATCGCCATGACCGTCGTGATGTCGCTGTGTGAGACCGGCGGCTCCACCCGCAGATCGTGGCCTCGGCTCATCGGCTGCGCAAGGTGGCTCTTCCGGTCAGTCCCGGAACGGCGGGGACTCGGGCAAGCGCGACTTCCTCCACGACGGGGCGTTCGCGACGATGTCGGTCGTTCCGCACGTGACGCCGGCGTTTCCGCCCGCGTTCGTGACGGTCGGGAACGCCGACCCGCTGAGGCCGCACTCGGAGCTGCTCGTCGAGAAGCTCCGCGCGAGCGGCGTCGAGGTCGAGACGCTGTTCTTCCCATCCGACCACGACCCGCCGCTCGGCCACGAGTACCAGTTCGCGCTCGACACGTCCGAGGGCAGGCTCTTCCTCGAGCGGATGCTCGCCTTCCTCATGATTTCGACTTCCGCCCCCAGGCGGCGAACAGCACCGGGGTGAGAAGGTGCTTCGAGGGGTCGTCGATGTAGCGAAGGGTCTCCTCGAGCTCCGGCTCCGTCAGCGCGCCGGACGCGAGGAGCGCGTCGCGGTGGGCGAGGAGCGAGAAGCGGTCGAACGCCGTGCCGGGCGATCCTCCGCGCAGCACGTACGAGCGTCCTTTCGAGTCGGTGTCCTCGAGCCCCGACTGCTCGAGGCGCCGCAGAAGCGTACGCCCGTAGTGGCGGTCGTAGCCGACGCCTTCGAGCAGGCTGATGATGGCTTCGTAGGCCTTGGCCACCAGGGGCGAGCCGTCCGCCGGTCCGCAGATTGCCCAGTCGAGGTCCTCGACCAGCAGCCAGCCGCCGGGGGCGAGAGAGGCGACGAGCCGCTCCAGCGCATCGCTCTCGCCCAGCCAGGAGAGCACCGACCGCTCGTGGACGAGGTCGAAGGACCCGGTCGGCAGCTCGTCGACCCTCAGGTCGTGGCGGCGAACCTCCACGATGCCCGCGAGCGGCTCGAGATTGGTCGTGTCGATGTCCACCGCCAGCACCGAGCCCTCCCGGCCGACTCGATCCGCCAGCCACGCCGCGATCGACCCCCCGCCCGCGCCGGCTTCCAGGCAACGCCAGCCGGAACCGACCCCGAGGGAGCCCAGGAGCTCTCGCGTCCCCGGATCCCATGTCGCCTCGATGCCCGCGAGACGCTCGGGCTTCTCGTGCTCGAACCCGTACCTCGTCATCGTTGCCCTCCGCGGGAACCCGCAGGATACGGATCGCTGGGGACCTCGTGCAGGACGCCCACGCGCCGAGGGTTCGCCGGGTGGGCGTCGAACCGCGTCCCGTGCTGCCTCCGCACGCGACCGTCTACCGCACCTCGCTGGCCCGAGGTCGGCTCGGGCTCGCGTTCGTGCCGCTGTTGATCGCGGCCGCGTGGGGAGGGACCGCGGCCGTCTCGGCGCGGTCCGGCGCGGCAGAGACGCGCGCCAACGCCCCAGCCCACCACGCGGTTACGGCCACGCACCGCGCCCGCACGAGCGCCGCGATCCCGGCCGTGCAGGCAATCAACGCCTCCTTCCCCGGCCTGACCACGTTCCGCGGGAACGCCACCCGCAGCTACTACGGCCGCGGCCCCGTGCCGCGCCGCCCCGTCGTCCTCTGGCGCTACCCGCGGTCAGGCGACATGTGCGCGCGCTCCGCCGACGAACACGGGACGGAGACCTGGTGCGGCGTCGGGTGGACGGGCCAGCCGAACGTCCTGCCGGAGAAGGGTGGCGGCTGGGAGATCCGGTTCGGCGCCTACGACGACCGTTACCACTTCCTCGACGGCGCCACGGGCGAGCCGGTTCGCCCCGACCTCGCCACCGGCGATCTCGCCAAGGGCTCGGCCACCTCCGATCCCGACGGCTACCCGCTCTACTACGCGGGCTCGCGCGACAACATGCTGCGCGTGGTCGCGCTGGATCGCGCTCGGCCGATCGTGCTCTGGGAGCTGAACTCGACGACCAGCGTGCCGCGCGTCCTCTGGAACAACGACTGGGACGGCGCGCCGCTCGTCGTCGGCGACTACCTGCTCGAGGGCGGAGAGAACTCCTGGTTCTACGTCGTCAAGCTGAACCGCGGCTATCTCCCGAACGGGCTCGTGTCCGTCCACCCGCGGGTCGTCCTGCGCGTCCCGGGATGGGACGCCGAGCTGCTGCACGATCTCGGCGACACCCAGGTCTCGATCGAGAACTCGGTCGCCTTCCGCGACGGGATCGTCTACTTCGCGAACTCGGGCGGGCTCGTTCAGGGATGGGACCTGCGACGCGTCCTCCACGGCGGGCACACGGCGAAGCGCGTCTTCCGCTTCTGGACCGGGGACGACACCGACGCGTCGGTCGTCATAGACCGGGACGGAGTCCTCTACGTCGCGAGCGAGCTGCAGCGGCTCGACGCGCGGTCGGCGAAGGTTGGCCAGCTGATGAAGCTCGACCCGCGGAACCCGGCGCAGCCGCTCGTCTGGTCGGTGCCCGTGACCCAGGGGGCATCCGCGCACGCCGGCGGCCTCTGGGCAACGCCGGCGATCGACCGCGGCGTGCTCTACGCGGCCACGAACCACGGCGACCTGTTCGCGGTCACGCGCGCGACCGGCCACGAGCTCTGGCGGATCCATCTGGCCGGGCCGACCTGGGGGTCGCCGGTGGTCGTCGACAACGTGCTCCTGGAAGGCGACTGCTCGGGGACGCTGCACGCGTTCGACATCTCGCACCAGCGCGAGCGGCCCCGCGAGCTCTGGCACGTCGACCTCGGCGGCTGCATCGAGTCGACGCCGGCGGTCTTCGACGGGAAGATCTGGATCGGTACGCGCGGCGGCGCGATGTACGCCCTCGGCGACAGCTAGATGTCGACGGCCCGCCGGAGCGGGCCGTCGAGGCGAGACGTGTTCGGCGTGCTCAGCAGCCGATCACGGCCTTGATCCTGGTCGCGTCGGCGATCAGACCCGCCTTCTCCGCCGCGGTGAACGCCTTGGCCGGTGCGAGTTTGACAGCCACGACGTAGAGGTCGAGCGCGACGCAGGCTGCCTTCGGGTGCCTGGCTGCGATCGCGTCTGCCACCGCCTGCAGCGCGGCCTTGAGCGCCGGCCTGAGCGCGGGCAGGTCGAGGTAGGCGACCGTCTTGTCCGTCAGGTTGGCGACCTGCTCACCGGCGCTGCGGACGAGGATCTTGAAGCTCGCGCTGCCCGAGTTGCCGGCGGCGTCGGTCGCCTTGCAGGTGACCGTCGTCGTCCCGATCGGGAACACGCTGCCGGAGGGCGGGGTGCAGGCGAGCGTCGGTGAGGAGTCGACGTCGTCCGTCGCCGAGGCCGAGTAGCCGGCCTTGCCGCCGGCCGGGCTCGTCGCGTCGACGGCCATGTCCGCGGGCACGGTCACGACCGGCGGTTGGGTGTCGGACCTCGTGTCGACGACGGTGTAGGGGCAGGTGACGGTGGTGGTGTTGCCGGCGAAGTCTTCCCCGGTGATGTCGACCGTCTTCTGGCCGGCGCTGGAGATGTCGACGCCCACGCCGGGGGTTTCGCCCCCCGACCCTGACAGGGCGTCGCTCTCGTCGGCGGAGACGAAGGCGATGCTGTTCTGCGTGACCTCGAAGACCGGCGCCTCGCGGCACGTGACCACCGGTGGGACCTGGTCGAGCGACAGGCTGACGGTTCCTGTTGCGCAGTTGTTCGACGGGTCGCAGCTCGGGTTGCTCGTGTAGGGAACGTCCTTGCCGTCCTGATCGGCGACCGTGTCCGGGGGGTCGCTGGCCTGGCTCGAGTCGTCGCTCGCCTGCCAGTCGATCGTCACCGGTGCCCGATACCAACCGAAGACGTTCGGCTGCCGATCCGGCACCCCAACCACCGTCGGTGATGTCGAATCGACGACGGTGTAGGGGCAGGTGACGGTGGTGGTGTTGCCGGCGAAGTCTTCCCCGGTGATGTCGACCGTCTTCTGGCCGGCGCTGGAGATGTCGACGCCCACGCCGGGGGTTTCGCCCCCCGACCCTGACAGGGCGTCGCTCTCGTCGGCGGAGACGAAGGCGATGCTGTTCTGCGTGACCTCGAAGACCGGCGCCTCGCGGCACGTGACCACCGGTGGGACCTGGTCGAGCGACAGGCTGACGGTTCCTGTTGCGCAGTTGTTCGACGGGTCGCAGCTCGGGTTGCTCGTGTAGGGAACGTCCTTGCCGTCCTGATCGGCGACCGTGTCCGGGGGGTCGCTGGCCTGGCTCGAGTCGTCGCTCGCCTGCCAGTCGATCGTCACCGGTGCCCGATACCAACCGAAGACGTTCGGCTGCCGATCCGGCACCCCAACCACCGTCGGTGATGTCGAATCGGGAGGGACGGTTTCCGCGAACGGATCGGTCCAGTGGTTGTCCGTCACGTTCGGCCCCGAGACCGTGTAGCCGGGCGGAACGTTGAGCACGGGGCCGGAGGCCGGGAAGCTGACCTGGTACTGGATCGCCGGATCGTCGAACGTGCTGTCGAACGTCGCCGAGGCGCCGAAGCGACCGCTGAGGTTGACGACGATGGGGATCCCGACCGGTGTGTTCGTCGGTACGCCGAAGGGCGGCAAGGTCACGTCCCCGTGGATGTGGAAGCCGCCGGGAATCGGGTCGAAGGCGAGGCCGAGATCGTTCTGTCGCACGGTTCCGCCGTCGACGGTGTTGAACTCTGAGCCGACAGTGAAGACCCCGGCGCTGACCGCGACGGCAAGCCCGCCGCAGTTCGGGTTGTCGCCGGTACAGACCGGGATGTCGAGGATGCCGTCGACGTGGAGGTTGATCGACACGTTGACGAACCCTGGCGGCCCGCTCACCGTCAGCTCGGTCGACGAGACCGCCTGCGTGGACGGGTTGAAGGGGTAGAAGAGCCCGCCCGGGATGCTGACCGAGCCGTCGATCTTCGTCCGAACGACGCCCGGGCCGGCCTGGAGCTCGTAGTGGGCCTGGCCGACGGCCCCGTTGCTGCCGACGAGCGTGTCGGTCTTGCTGATCGGGTCGGACGAGGTCTGGTCGATGCCGCCGCTCGCCGGCCCCCAGTCCTGGTTGCCGCCGGCGGTGATGCGGTACGTGCCGCCGCCGGCGGCGCGTGCGCTGCCGGTCCCGACGGCCAGCGCGAGCAGCGCTGTCACGACGAGGAACGCCAACGCACCTCCCACGGTGCGGTATCCACTCAATGCCTGCCGAGTCACGATGTCTCCTTTCCTTCGAGATCGACGCGGAGGGCCTCGTCGACGCGCACGACGCCGACCTGCGCCCGCGTCGCTGCGGCTCGCACCGACTGCGCCGACGTGCCCTGGTAGAGGAAGAAGCAGGTGTCGTCTTCGGGCACGAACACCGAGCGGAGGAAGCGAACCTGCTCGCCCTCGCGGCGCATCTCCTCGGTCGTCTCCCGCGCCCGGGTCGTTGCCTGCTGGAGCTCCTGCCAGCCCGTCTCGGGGAGGCGGAGCTCGACGGTGTAGCTCGTGAGCTTCTGCATGCGTTCGACCGTAGGTCTCGCGCCGCAGGCGCGAAAGTGTGGAGATCCACACGCTTTGAGCTAGAGCCGACCGGCGAGCTGGGTGCGCGAGCGGATGCCGAGCTTCGCGTAGACCTTCGACAGATTCGCCTCGACCGCCCGGACGCTGACGAACAGCCGCGCGGCCACTTCCTTGTTGGAGAGGCCGTCCGCGACGAGCTCGGCCACGCGTCGCTCGGTCTCGGTGAGGTCGCCCTCGGCGCGGCGGCCGGAGATGCGAGCGAGCTCCGCGGCCGTCCTCTCAGCCCAGGCCGCCGCCCCCAGCGTGTCGAAGGCCCCGAGCGCCTGCGTGAGCGCGTCGCGGGCGACGGCGCGCCGCTTCGCGCGCCGCTCGATCGTGCCCTGCACGAGCAGTGTGCGCGCGAGCTCGAACGGCTCGGCCAGGCTCTCGTGCGCCTCGAGCGCCGCCTCGAGGGCGCGGACGGCCGAGTCGTGGTCCCCGCCGGCCGCTGCGATCAGCGCCTCGCACCGTCCCGCCATGGCCACGGACCAGGGCCTGCCCCCTGCCGGCGACGCGCGCAGCGCCTCGACCACTTGACCGGCCCCGTCCAGCCGACCGGCGCCGACGTAGGCCTCGCCGAGCACGTGCGGGACGGGGAAGATCGACAGGTTCCCGAGCCCGCCGGCGAGCATCAGCGCCCACGCCGGCTCGAGGGCGTCGATCGCTGCAACCGGCGTCGTTCTCGGCGAGCGCGACGAGGCCGAGCACCGCGCGGTGCGAGATCGTGTACCAGGCGTCGCCCGACGCCTCCGTGGTCGCGAGCGTCTCGCGCGACAGGTCGCGCGCGGCGGCGTGATCGCCGAGGTGGGCCTGGACGAGCGCGAGCCCGAACGCCGCCCCGGCGATCGACTGCGGGTTCGCCGCCTGGTGCGCGTGCTCGAACGCAAGCCGGGCGTTCGCGAGCGCGGCTGCGGTCCGGCCGGAGCGGAGCTGGGCCTCGGCGAGATGCGCGCGCGCCTGCGCCTCGATCGGCTCGAGGCCGATCCGGTCGGCCGCCTCGATCTCCTCCGCGAACAACCGCGCGGCCTCGTCGAAGTTCGCCTCATGGAGATGGGCGCACGCGAGCACCATCCTGGGCGAGTAGACGCTCGCCGAGAGCGGGTTGCCGTCCCAACGCTCGAACGCGCCGAGAGCGCTCTCCGAGACGCCCCGGCCGAGCATCGAGTCCTCGAAGCCGGCCTCGGCGAGGGCGGCGACGGCGAGCTGCTCCGCTCCGGCGCGCTCGGCCAGCTCGGTCGCCGCCGGCACGTGCTCGCGTGCTTCCTGGAGCCGGAACATGATCGTCAGCGCGTCTGCGCTCGCGAGGTGGAGCGACGCGGCGAGCTCGTCGTCGCCCTCGGCGTCGGCGAGGGCGAGCTCGATCTCGTCCACGAACCCGGCCAACGACAGAGTCGAGCCGACGGTGCAATGGGCGACCGTCAGGCGGGCGTCGGCCCGCAACGGCCCGGGCGGCAAGCGGTCGACCAGGGCCCGGGCGAGCCTTTTCGCCCCGTCCGTGTCGCCTGCCTTCCACAGCGCGGAGGCCGCCTGGACCTCGCGCGAATCGGCGCTCTCCCTGTCGAGTGACAGCTCCGAAGCGCGGAGGAGGAACGCGGCCTCGCCCGCAAGGTCGCCGAGCGACGCTGCCGCCTCTGCCGCCTCGTCGAGCGTCCGGGCCGCGTCGTCGCTCGGCTCGGCCGTCGAGCGAGCGACGTGATGGCCCCGCTCGATCGCGCCCTCGCTCGCCGCCGCGAGCCGCGTGTGCACCTCCTGCCGCTCGTGCGGCAGCAGCCCCTCGTACGCAGCGGTCGAGAGCAGGGGGTGCGTGAACGAGATGCGCGACCCCTCGAGCTCCAGAATGCCTGCCCGACGCGCGGATCTCAGCCCGCCGTCGTCCACGCCCGCCCGTGCCAGGAGCTCGACCGACGGGTGGAGCGCTGCGGCCGCGACCGTCACGGCGCGGCGGGCCTCGGGGTCGAGCGCGTCGATCCTGTCCGCGAGGGCCCGGAGCAGGGTGGGTGGGAGCGTCACCGTCTCGCGGTCGAGCGAGCCGGCACGCGCGAGCTCGAGGGCGAACATGGGATTGCCGCCCGAGACGCTCGC
The DNA here is from genome assembly GCA_963776375.1 of uncultured Actinomycetes bacterium. GTDB lineage: Bacteria > Actinomycetota > Thermoleophilia > Gaiellales > Gaiellaceae > PALSA-612. The sequence goes on from CAVZMF010000002.1 coordinate 73,646, forward strand.
GAGCTTCTCGAGCTGCGGCCGGGAGAGGTGCGTGCCGAGCGCGGACGCAAGCACGCTCCCCAGCTGGGTCGCCGAGAGTGGGCCGATCTCGACGCGTTGCAGCGCCGAGCCCCAGTCGTCGAGCCCGAGCGGCGGAGCGGTGGTCGAGCCGGCCTCGGAACGCGCCGCGACGAGGACGCGCACCGGGGACGGCCGCACCCGGCGGAGGACGAACTCGAGCACCGACGCTGTCGGACGATCGAGCCACTGGACGTCGTCGACCGCCACGAGCACACGGTTCTCGCCGGAGAGGCCGCGCACGAGCTCCAGCACGCCTCGCGACAGCGCGTGCACATCGACAGGCCTGCCCGACGACGCGCGTGCGAGCACGGCCTCGATCGCGGCGGACTGCGGCTCCGCGAGACGCCCGACCTCCTCGTCCGACACGGCTTCCAGCAGATCCCCGAGTGCCGCGTACGGCAGCTCCTGCTCGCTCTCGGCCGGTCTGGCCGCGAGCACCTGGAAGCCTTGGGCGCGTGTCAGCTCGACGCCGGCGTCCCAGACCGTCGTCTTGCCGATCCCCGCCTCGCCGGCGAAGAAGAGCGCACGGGGCTCCGAGCGGTCACCGCCGAGAAGCGCGTCCAGCGCACGGAGCTCGGCCTCCCGGCCGACCACGCCTGCCATGCCGTGAGTCTAGGAAGGCGGCGCTCGCTAGATTGCCGGGATGTGCCGGAACATCAAGACGCTCCACAACTACGAGCCGCCCGCGACCGAGGAAGAGGTGCGCGCGGCCGCGCTGCAGTACGTGCGGAAGGTCAGCGGTGCCACGAAGCCGTCGAAGGCGAACGAGGCCGCGTTCGATCGTGCCGTGGACGAGGTGACCGCGGCGTCGACGCGCCTGCTCGCCGCGCTCGTCACGACAGCCGTGCCGCGGAACCGCGAGGTCGAGGCCGAGCGCGCCCGCGAGCGCGCCCGCAAGCGGTTCGCGCCCTCGGCGGCCTGAAACGCCGGCGGCCCGAATCGGTGCGCTCGGAATCAGGGCGTGGCGCCGAATTGCTGCGCGAGCTCCGACCCTCTCGCCGCGGCGCCGTCCATGCCCAGCTCTCGATAGGTGGCCAGGGCAGCCGCGACTAGCTCGAAAGCATGTTTCGTCTCTCCACGCTCGGCGAGCATTCGCCCGTAGTCGCACTGGGTGTGGGCGAGCCAGGGGCGCGCACCCATGCGCTCGTTCATCTCGATCGCGTTCTCAAAGTGCTGGGCCGCGTCGTCCCAGTCCTCGAGCTGCATCGCGAGCAAGCCGAGGTAGCGGGAAATCGCGCCTCGGAAGCCCTCGGGGTAGTCGGCCGCAACGAGCCCACCGTAGGGAAGAAGCAAGCCGTACAGGGTCGCAGCTGAATCGGCCTTGCGCAGCAGCGTGCAGGTCTCGGCGAGGAAGCTCATCCCGTACAGCCACTCCATGTCGAACGGCAGACCCGAGAAGTCGTCGGCCGCGAGCTCCTCGAATTCTCTGTGTGCCTCTTCTGTCCGGCCGAGTTGCGCGTGTAGGTACACGAGTGCACAGCGGCCGACCGGACGGGCCGGATACGCGGCGGCCAGCTCCCGCATCGCCGGCTCGATCTGCGAGAGCGATCCGCGGAAATCGCTGAGGGCGAGGCGCTGGAGCTGGTAGACGGGGATGGCCGCTTCGGCGAGCGCACGCTCTCCGAGCGCGAACGCGCGCGCCATGAAGCTCTCGGCCTCGCTCAGTCTCCCGGCCGCAAGCGCCAGGATTGCCTGCCCGGCGAGGACGAGCCAGAGGAGGGCCGGCATGCGCAGCTCCTCCGCCAAGCCGGCCGCCGAGGCGAGACTCGCCTCCGCGCCCCTGAGATCGCCAGCCGGGAGCTGACACGCGACGCGATGAGCGTATGCGAGGGTAATCCGCTCGGTGTCGCCGATCCGCCGCGCCTGCTCGAGGAGCTCGTCGCCCAGTGCCAGGCCCAACGCGACATTGTCGGGAGCATTGATCGCTGTAATACGACCGTCGAGTGCATAGGCGAGCGCAGGCGGATTGCCGGTGCGGCGGGCGAGTTCGACCGCTTCCGCACTGAGGGCGTCACGGCGATCCCGGGACGGCTCGTCGCGCAGCGCTCCCGCGAGACGAGCGAGGAGCCTGGCGCGCAGCTCGATGTCCTGGTCGCCCAGGGCGGCGAGCCCCTCTTCCAGCATCGGTACGAGCCTTTCGTCGTTGCCGGCCCGCGCGAAGGCGATCCGCCCACCGTAGCCCACTGCTGCCCGCGCAAGCTCGCGCGAAAGGCCCAGTCGGCGCGCGACATCCGCACCGTTGAGGAAGACGCGCTTTGCGGCCGTCGCGTCTCCCGCCCGCGTCAGCGCCTCGCCAAGGGAGAGCAGTAGCTCGCACCGCATCCTCTCGTCCTCGGGATCCGCCAACGCGAGCGCGTCGAGCGCCATCGCGTACAGCGGCACTGCCTCCTCGTAGGCGAGGAGCGCGAGCGCGCGATCTCCGGCTCGACGTGCGTAGACAAGTCCCTTGGCGAGCTCGCTTCCCTCCACGGCGTGGTACGCGAGCTCCGCGAGATGAGCGCCGGATTCCTCGCCGTAGAGCCCTTCCAGCGCCTCGACCGCCAGCCGGTGCAGACGGATCCGACGTGCAGTCGTGAGCCTCTCGTACAGGGTGTCCCTGATGAGCACGTGTGCGAAGCGCAAACGTCCGGGACTACCGGGAACGTCGGAGACAACGCGCGCGGCCATCGCCTCGTCCAGCGTGCCGAGTAGCTCATCCTCGGTGACGCCGCCCGCGCGCGCGAGCGCGTCTGGAGCGAACTCCCGCCCGAGCACCGAGGCGAGCACCAGCAGGCGGTTGCACTCCTCCGAGAGATGGCCGAGGCGGCGGGCGATGACATCTCGAACGCTCTCGGGAATCGCGATCGGCCCCGCCTCGGCGTCCTCGAGGCGCCCCTCCGTCGCAAGCAGACGCACGATCTCCCCTACGAAGAGTGGGTTACCCTCGGTCTCCCCGTGAACTGCACCGACGAGTGCGTCGCTTGGTGCCTCGCCGGATGTGAGTTCGATGAAGCGGGCGACGGCCGGCTCGTCGAGGCCGGCGAGCGGAAGCCTCGCCGTGACGGGCTCGCGCGCCAGCTCCACCAGCGTCGCTGCGAGCGGCTCGCGCACGGTCGGGTCGACGTCCCTGTACGCGCCGACAAGGAGCAGTCGGCTATCCGTGAGCTCACGGGCGAGGAACTGGAGCAGAAGAAGAGAAGGCTCGTCGGCCGCGTGCAGGTCGTCCAAGACGAGCACGAGCGGGCGATTCTCGGCCGCACTGCGGAGGAAGTGGGAGGCAGCCTCGAAGAGGCGGAAGCGGGCGCTCTCCGGCTCGAGCTCCGGCGGCTCAGGCAGGTCGGGGAAGAGCTCGCGCAGCTCGGGCAGCAGCTGCGCAAGGTCAGACGCTCCCGCGCCCAGCTGTGCCCGCAGCATCTCCGCGTCCATCTCACGAATACAGGCGCGCAGCGACTGCACCCAGGGCCAGAAGGCGGGTGCGCCGCCCGCCTCCCAGCAGCGCCCGACGAGGACGCGTGCGCCTCGTGCTCGCGCCCGGCTGATCAGCTCGTCCGCGAGCCGGCTCTTGCCGATCCCCGGCTCCCCCACGAGCAGGACGAGACGTCCGCGGCCGGCAACGGCGTCATCGAGGCCGGCGCAGAGCTCCGTCAGTTCGTGCTCGCGACCGACGAAGACTCCACGAGTCGCCTCGGAGTGAACCTCCTCGGCGACGAGGTCGAGGCTCGGATCCTGGCGCAAGATCCGCTGTTGGAGGTCCTGCAGCTCCCGCCTCGGCTCGATGCCGAGCTCCTCGACGAGGGCACGGCGCGTCTCCTGATATGCATCGAGGGCCTCTGCATCGCGACCCGAGCGGTAGAGCGCGAGCATCAACTGTCCACGCGGGCGCTGACGGAGCGGGTGCTCGCGGGCGAGGGCCTCCAGCTCGCCCACGAGCTCAGCGTGGCGGCCCGAAGCCAGGTCGGCCTCGAGGCGATCCTCGAGACAGGCCAAGCGCAGCTCCTCGAGCCGAGCGATCTCGGTCTGGGCGAAGCGTTGGTAGGCGACATCCGACAGCGGCGGGCCGCGCCAGAGAGAGAGCGCCTCGGCCAGCTTCCCCTCTGCCCGCAGCTCCTGGAAGCGCTCGAGATCGAGCTCGCCCTCCTCGACGCGCACGAGATAGCCCGGCGCCCTCGTCTCGAGCCGCTCGCGGCCGAGCGTCTTGCGCAGCTGAGAGACGTAAACCTGGAGGGCTTTCTGCGCCGTCTCCGGTGGCCCCTCCTCCCAAAGCGCCTGAATCAGGCGGTCGCTCGAGACGACCCGGTTTGCCTCCAAGAGCAAGACCGCCAGGAGGGCGCGTTGCTTCTGTCCGCCCAGTTCGAGAGCCTGCCCGTCCTCGATCACCTCGAGCGGGCCGAGGATGCGAAACTCCATCGTCGTTCGCCGAGGACGCTAATACAAATCGCCATGTCAGATCACGACGTTGCGGCCGACGCGCCGAGGCGGGTTGCGAGCTCGTTCATGCTCGTGCGCAGCTCGTCCGGGCCGCGGATGGAGAAGCTGCAGTCGAGGCCGGCGAGCACTCGGGCCGTCCAGTCGAGTGAGCTCACGCGCATGCGCAGCAGCGTCTGCTCGCCCTGGTCGATGAGCTCGGCGAGCGTCGGCGGCAGGGAGCGCGCGGCCCTCTCGAACGGGAGCTCCAGGAGCACCTCGACCTCGAAGCGCCAGGGAACGCGGGCGAGCGACCGGCTGATGTGCGCGACGACGTCGAAGTCGTCGGGCGGCTCCGCGGCCGGGCCGTCGCCGACCTCGGCGTCGCGCATGCGGTCGATCCGGAAGGTGCGCATGTCCTCGCGGACGTGGTCGTACGCTGCGAGGTACCAGCGGCCGCGGTGGATGACGAGCCCGAACGGGCTGAGTTCGCGAACCGTCTCGACGCCCTCGAACGACGTGTAGCCGGCGCGGACGCGGCGCCGGCGGCGAACCGCGTCGGCGAGCAGCAGCACGGTGCCGCCGGCCACCGGCGCGCCGGCCGTGGGCGGTGACGTGAAGCCGAGAGTGGCCTCGAGCGCCTCCACCTGGCGGCGAAGCTTCTCCGGCAGGACACGGTGGATCTTCGTCGCCGCGCCGTCGACCGGCTGCGCAGCCGTGTCGAGCCCCAGGTGCCGGGCGGCGACGAGGCCGAGCGCGACGACGACCGCCTCGTCGTCCGTGAGCATCAGCGGCGGGAGCCGGTATCCGGGCCGGATCCGGTAGCCGCCGCCCACGCCGCGCTGGCCCTCGACGGGTATGTCGAGCGCCTGTAGCGCGGCGATGTACCGCCGCACGGTGCGACGGTCGATCCCGAGCTGGTCGGCGATCTCGCGTCCCGTGGCGAGCGGTTTCGTCTGCAGGAGCTCGAGCAGCTCCAAAAGCCGTGACGTCGGCGCGACCACGCGCCAAGTCAAGCACAGATAGCGGGCAATATCCGCCCTATTTCGTCGATAGCGTGCGACGAGTCACGACGAGAACGAGGAGGTCGATATGAGCGAGACCGTGGTCTCGGAAAGCACGGCGAGGGACTTCGACTTCTGGATGGGGCGCTGGCACGGCCGCAACCGGGTGCTGCGCGAGCGGCTCGCAGGCTGCGAGGAGTGGGACGAGTTCGAGTCGTTGAGCATCGCGCGCTCGATCCTCGGCGGCACGGCCAACGAGGACGTGTTCCTCACCGACCGCGCGGGCGGCTACATCGGCATGTCCTTCCGCTTCTTCGATCCCGAGACGAAGCTCTGGTCGATCTACTGGGCCGACAGCCGCTTTCCGGGCCCGCTCGATCCGCCCGTCGTGGGCTCGTTCGACGGCGACGTCGGCACCTTCGAAGGGCCCGACACGTTCGAGGGTCGCCCGATCCTCGTCCGCTACACGTGGTCGGGCGTGACGACGGCGACGCCGCGCTGGGAGCAGGCGTTCTCCGACGACGACGGCGAGACCTGGGAGACCAACTTCGTCACCGAGTTCACACGCGCGGAGTCCGAATGAGCAGCGTCCTCGAGCAAACCGGACACGTCCAGTCCGACTACACGCATGTACCGAAGGTCGTCCGGCCGGGGTCGATGCTCGTCCTGGACGAGGGGGTCCTGAAGTGGTACGAGATCGCCCCGGCCGCAGCGCCCGTACCAGTCGGCGTCCGCGAGCTCGCCTACGAGGCCGTCTGCCGCGCGTCCCGGTCGGGCGAGCTGGAGCTCGCCGGCGACCTCGGCTTCGTGATCCTGCACCGCTGCGGATCGAGCTTCTACTTCCTGCTCGTCTCCACCTGGCGGAACGACAACGAGCTGTGGGAGGCGGTCTGGGCGAAGAACGGCGCCGCGGCGCCTGCGTTCGAGCCGTGGCCGACCGACGGGCCGCACCGCCCGACCTTCTGTGTCTGGGAGCTGGGCGCCGTCTGCCACGAGCGGCAGGCCTGGAGCCGCTACCTGCGCTCGCGTCGGGACCCTTCGGCGCGGCGGGAGTACCTGCTGGATACGTTCAGCGGCGAGGTCTAACCGACGGTCTCGCACCTGCCGCCGGCGGTCGGGAGCAGCGACTGGGAGCACGGGGGCAGGCTCGTTCCTGTCCGGGCAGAGGCGGCGACGAGACGCGTCGCCGCGGCGACGAGGTCGGGCTTGTCGTTGATGATGGCGTGGCTGCTTCCGAGGGCGGTCACGAGGATGCTGTTGGTCGAGCGCTTCGCGAAGGCGCGGCCGTCGACGCCGGAACCGAACTCGGCGACCAGGACGGCGACCGGCCGGCACCCGAACGTCGCTGCGCTCACGTCGAAGGTGCTGGCCTCGGGCGGCTCGTAGCTGCACGTCTGCGGGCACGGCTCGTCCGCGTCGAGGAAGACGAGGCCGGCGGTCTCGCCGGGGTAGCGCATGGCGAACGCCGTGGCGACGAGCCCGCCGAACGAGGGGCCGACGAGGACGTAGGGGCCGGGGACGTTCGCTCCCGTGAGCAACGCGTGGAGCTCGTCCGCGTACCGCTGTCCGGTCGGAGCTACCCCCGCGGGGCGCGGATCGCTCGCGCACAGCCCTGCGCGGTCGTACGCACAGACCCTTGCGTCCTTCGCGACGGCGGCCCGAGCCCTGGTCGCACCGGGGAGAGGGCTAGCGGTGGTACTGCTTGTCGAGCTTCCGGTTGCAGCGCTGCCCTGCCTTCAGGCAGACGCGCTTGCCGCCGATGGCGGCCGACGTCGAGCCTTTCTTGCAGCTGGCGGCCGGAGAGGCACCGGCGCGCGACGCGCTCGGCGAGGACAGCGCCCCGGCCACGAGGCTGTCGGCCGCCGTCACGGCGAGCGCGAGGACGAGCCCTGCCTTGTTCGACCTGCTCATACCGCCAGTCCCTCCGGGGGCGAGTCTGGACGATTTCGCCCCCGCTTGCAACTGCACTTCCTCCGCGCACAGGCGCCGCCTGGCCGCTCGTTAGGATCGCCGCGTGCTGGCGACGATCCTCCTCCTGTTCGTCTCGGGCTTCGTCTTCGGAGCGCTTGCCCGCTGGGCCGTCCCGGGGCCGGACCCGATGCCCGTCTGGATGACGGTCCTGATCGGGCTCGGGGGATCGGCGATCGGAGGCGGTATCACCGCGGCGGTTCTCGGTGCCCATGACGACGTCTCGCGGGCCGACTACTTCACGATCGAGCTCGCCTCGATCCTGACCTCGATCCTGCTCGTCGTCGCCTACCGCCACTTCATCCAGCACCGAGCGATCCTCGGGCCGGAGGCGCACAAGCCGCCGACGCGCGGCTTCGGAATCGGCGGCCCGCGGCGCCCGTCGCTCCGCGACGCGATGAACAAGGCGCAGCTCCTCAAGAGCCTCGACGACCTGCGCGCGCACGGCCTGCTCACCGACGACGAGTACGCCGAGAAGCGCGCGAAGCTGCTCTCCGGCGACGGTCCCGAGCAGCGGTCCTAGTCGAGCGGCCGCGCCCGGCGTGGGAAGCGGCGGGCTGCGGCACGGGTGAACTCGCCGTCCGCGACCACGAGCGTCTCGATCGCGATCTCCCGCTCGTCCGAGTCGATGACGTGCAGCCCGCGGGCCTCCCCGCGACGCTTCGGCCGCGGCTGCCCGAGCCCGGGAGCGATCACGATGGCGATGCTCCGCTCGTCGCCGAGCCCGACCTCGAACTCGCGCCGCTCGCTCGCGGCCGACTGGTGGATGTGGCCGGAGAGGACGAGCTCCGCGCCCGCATCGACGAGCGCGCCGAGGACGTGACCGCGCCTGGCTACCGGCCGCTTCCGCGACCGCCACGGCGCACCGGTCAGGTGGTGGTGCAGGCATGCGACGCGGAGCGCTCCTTGCTCGGCGTCGGCCAGCCGGGCCGCGGCGCGCTCGAGCGCGGCCCCGTCCAGGCCGCCCGACTGGTGGCGCCACGGCCGCGCGGAGTTCAGGCCCACGACGTGAAGGCCGCTGGAGCGGAACACGGGCTCCGTCGTCTCCCACCGGAGCTCGAACTCCCGCCACGGCCGCGAGAACCGCGCCGGGAACGTGTAGGGGACGTCGTGGTTGCCCGGGACGGCGAGCACGGGTGGCCCGAGCCCGTTCAGAAACGCTGCGGCGCGCTCGTGCTGGTCGGCGCGGCCGCGGTGCGTCAGGTCGCCGGTGGCGACGATCAGCTCCGGCTGCAGACGCTCGACGAGAGCCCGCAGGGCGGGCTCGACCGACCACTCCTCGTGCGCACCGACGTGCAGGTCGGAGACGTGGATCAGCTTCGTGGCCACGACCGGAGCACGCTATACACTCATCGCATGACCGAGCCGACCGAGCTCTTCGACGATCTCTACCTCGGTTTGCGCGCCGGAGGCGCGATCCGCAAGCGCCGGCGCGGCGAGCTGCTGACGGCGGAGGAGGAGGCGGCGCTCACTCGGTGGCAGCGTCTCTCGCAGTGGCGCAAGGCGATCGCGATAGGCGCGTTCGCCGTCGGCACCTTCGGGCTCGGCTTCACCCTCGGCGGCATCGTCTTCAGCCGGCGACGTAAGCAGGAAGCGGCCTAGCCGCCCGGGTAAGCAGGAAGCGGCCTAGCCGCCCGGGCAATCGCGAAGCGGTCTAGCTCCGTGCCCGGCTCCCACTCTCTGTGCGCGAAGTACGCGCACACGGCCGTCGCCGGCACGGTGACGAAGATCGTCCACCAGTAGCCGTAGGCGAGCAGCACGATGGCGAGCACGAGCTCGACGGCGCCGACGGCGAACCACCAGACGAGGCTCGGCGTCACGAGCGAAGCGCGGGCTTCGGCAGCTGGCCCTCGGCCCACACCGCGGCAAGCCCGACGCGCGGCAGTCTGCGCGCTCGCTCGAAGGCGAGGTAGCGCGGCTCCCATCGCGGGTGGAACTTCGCGTTGAACCGGTACAGGCTCTCGATCTGGAAGTACGGGTTGCCAGCGCGGACGAGCCGGCCGACGAGCCGCTCGGCCGGGTTTCGGGGCCGTGCATGAAGCGCGCGAAGGCAGCGAAGTTGAGCGAGATCTCGTCGACGCCGGCGTCGCGCAACAGCTCGACCGCCCGGACGACGAGGAACTCCATCAGGCCGTTGGGCGTGTCACGGTCGCGGCGCATCGACGACAGCGACATCGGCCGCTCGGCCGTAGGTCGGCACGAAGTGGAGGAAGCCGCGGATCGCGCCGCCGGCGTCGCGCGGCGACCGACGACCGTGCCGTCGCAGTCGCTCCTCGCAGCGGAGCGAGTCCATCGCCATCGAGAAGCCGCGCTCCGCGGCGCCGTCGCGCCACAGGCCCGAGACCCGCTCGAGCTCCGCGAGCACGGCCGTCGTCCAGCTCGGCGACGTCCACGAGCTGCGACGTCGTACCCGGCGGCCTCGAGCCGCGACACCGACTGGCGAACCTTCCTGATCGCCCGCCCCTCGAGCGAGAACGCGCGCGTGTCGACGATCGCCTCGTCTCCGAGGTAGAGCGTCGCGCAGCCCGGCCTCGCGCCACAGCGGCAGCTGCGCTCGCTGGCGCCGAGCGACGCCGAGCTCGAGGCCGTGCGACCTCGGCGAACGCGGCAGACCTCGCGCGCGAGATCCGGGAGCGCGTCGTCGGGCCCGACCGGGTCGCCGGAGACGAGGAGCACGCCGGTTCTCGATCGCGGTAGCCGACGAAGGCACGCTCGGTCCTGTGAGAAGAGGTAGTGCGCGTCGCGGCGGAGCTTGAAGAAGGACAGCGTGTCGGAGCCGTGCCTGCGGACGAGCTCGGCCGCGGCGCGCCGGCAGGTCGGCGTCCGGGAGACTCCGCGGCGCCGCCAGCGGGCGGAAGACCACGTAGGCGATCGAGAGCAGCGAGAGCGCGCCGAGCACGCCCGCAGCCGAGCGGCACCCAGCGCGAGCTCGTCGCCGAAGTGGATCGGGCCGTTGTCAAGGAGCAGCAGGTCGGCCGCCTCGCGCTGGATCGTCCGAGAAGCCGGCATGCGGCGCGGCCGCGAAGGCGGCCAGCGCCGGTCAGCGCGAAGGCGCCGGCGGCGATCGCCGGCACGCGCCAGACGGCGCCGCGCAGGCCGATCGGGTCGTGGCGGACGTAGAAGGCCTCGCGACCCGACCAGAGCAGACCGGCCACGAGCCAGGACAGGCAGGGCCTCCTCGAGATCCAGCCCCTTGAGCAGGTCGAATGTGCCCGAGCAGGAGGAGGAAGCAGAGCGCCGCGTACAGGGCGCGCCGCCTGCGGCGGCGCGAGGTAGAAGGCAGTGACGATCAGCGCCGCACTGGCCGGCAGCGCGAGCGCGTGGAAGACGGGAAGCGCCGTGACGGGCTCGACCTCGAGCAGCAGGTGTCCCCGCCAGGAGACGTTCGGCGTCAACGCCGAGCAGACGTTGACGATTCCGGTGACGGCTGCCGCAGCGGCGGCGAGGCCGGGCAGCTGGTCGCCGCGCCGCACGTCCCGGAGCGCCGCGACGCGCATGTGCAGCACCGGCCGCCACGCAGCGGTGTCGCGGCGGGAAGGAAAGAGGTCGTGCCAGTCCTTCAGGACCAGCCAGCAGGCGACAAGGGCGAGCAGGGCAGCGCCGGCATCGTCGACCACGTCGGCCAGCCGTAGCGCGCAGGCGAGCCCGGCGACGACGACACCCAGCTGCCACTCGTGGACGCGGCGGCCGAGCACGTGCACGCGCGGGCCAAGCTGGTGGCGTTCGAACGTGATCACTCGGGTTGCGGGCCTGGGCGGCGCGGCGCGCGCCTAGAGTAGCTTCAATCGGCGGACGGCAAGCGCGAACATGAGCCCGCGCCCAGTCGGTGCGGCCGGTCGCGAGCAGGAAGCAGACGATCGCGAGCGGCAGCTCCCCGAACACGGCGAGCAGGATCGCGACCTCGAGGTCGGTCCCCGACGACGAGGTCGAGCAGGTCGAACCAGGCGTCGCAGACGAGGAGCGTGCCGCTGACTGCGGCGAGCCCGCGGACGAGGTCGCGTCTGCGGATCCACGCAAGGGCCGTCGCCAGCAGCGAGAGGGCGAGGATCACGTCGAACCCCGTCCAGGCCGCGTCCCAGTGGTTGGCGACCTCGCGGGACGGGAGCATCTGCCCGAGCGCGATCGCCCACGGGATCAGCACGAGCGCGGCGAGCACGAGGATCGCGGCCGGCCAGTTGCGGCGGAGGTCGAGCCTCTCCACCTTCCGACGATAGCCGACGCTCCGTCGGAAAGGAATGGCTCCGCCGGCGCCGAAGCGGTGCGCCGTGGGAATCCGGCCCGAGGAGCACGTCTGCCTGGACGCGCGCCGGCACACGATGGTGCTTGCCCGGCCGCTCTCGCGCGCCGTGCTGCTCGCCGTCGGCGGGATCCTGCTGCTGACCCTGCCCTGGCCGGTGTCCGGGGCCGGGGCGATCGTGCTCGCGGTCGCCGCCGTGACCGCCCTCGTCGCCGTCGTGCGCTGGGACCGGACCCGCTTCGTGGTCACGACGGAGAAGGTCTTCCTCGTCCACGGCGTCACGCGCCGCCGGGCCTCGGCCGTGATGATCCGGTCGCTCCGCCTCGTCTCGCTCGAGCAGACGCTACCCGGCCGCGTGCTCGGCTACGGCACGCTGCAGGCCGGGCCGCTGGAGGTGGAGTACGTGCCCCACGCGGGTCGCGTGCGCGACCTCGTCGAGCGCCTCGCCGCCTAGGAGGCTGCCGCGCCTTTCACGGCTAGCGCACGGCGACATACGTTCCTCGGATATGCCTCCGGGCGAGCGCAGCGAGCAGGCGAGCCGGAGGACGGTTCGTCCAGGACGGATGCCGACGGTCAGCGTGCGCGGACTGGGATCGACAGCGAACCGCCTGCCGGCGATCGTGAACGTCGCCGGCGCGGTCGATGCGACCACGATCCGAATGCTCCGCGCGCGGCGCGAACGCTCAGCGGCGCCTGGAAGACGAGGTAGCGCGCGAGGATCGCGTCGACGCGCAGCGGCAGGACCGCCTGCGACGAGCGCCCGTGCGAGTCGGTGGCGACCAGGCGAATCGTCGTCTTGCCGGCGACGAGACCTGAAACCGTTACGAGTCCGCCGCGACCGATCAGCCGGTTGCCGGCGTACCACCGAAGATGCCCTCCGGTCAGCGGCCTGCCGGCGTCGTCGAAGGCGCTCCCCTGCAGGAGCAGGGACGCCGTGGCGCGCACATGACCCCGCCGCGGTGCGCCGACGATCTCGACGACCGGAGGCACGCCCTCGGCAAGAAGCCGCCCCGAGGTCACGGTCGTGGCGTTGAAGCCGTCGCTGATCCCGGACGCGCAGCCGGCCGTTGCGGATGCGCTGAGGGAACCGACCCGGCACACGTACCGACTGCCCGGCCACCCGATCGGCCACGACCTTCCAGTGACGCCCGCCCGTCGGGGAGTAGTCGACCGTCGAGGTCGCGGGCCGCCGTCGGCGTCGCGCGCGGTCCAGCGCACGAGCGTGGTTCGGCTCCCCGACCTGTGAACCCGCGCGAGGAGCGACGAACCTCGCGCTTCGGAGCGCGCGCGCTCCGAGCCCGGCGGGCCAGAACTTGCCCGACGGCAGTCAGCGTCACAGCGGCGGTCGTCGGTGCGAACGGGAGCGTCGTCTCGAGGACCATGAACACGGAGGGGCGCCGGCCGGCATGGTCGATGTGCGCGTGGCTGGTCGTGGAACGGCGCTCTCGACGACGCGGCCGGCGCGGTCGCGCAGTCGCATTCGATACGGGCTGCGCGGGTCGGCGTCCTGTGTCCTCTGCCCGGGTGCGACGTTGAAAGATCGAGGCATGGCCGTTGGGCTCGATGACGGCGATCACTCGCACCCGGCCCTTTGCGGACAACGCGCCTCGGTCGACTGCTACGGGAAGCCGGCTCTCCGGCGCGTGGTAGTGGATCAAGCGATCCCAGTTCCGCTGCGAGATCCAGTCCAGTGGGCCTCGAGGCACACCCCCGGTGGGGCAGTACGACATGAAGTCGCAGCACCTGGCGTCCTCCGTCGCCTCCTTCGCTGTGGGCTTGCCGGAAATGATCGAAGCCTTCGGCGTAGGTGCTGGGCAGCGAGCCCGGTCGAGTAGATGCCCATGAAGCGGCGATCGAGGCCGATGCTGTGGAGCCGTCCCTCGTCATCCGGCTGCGGTGATGACTCGCCGGTCTGCCCGCCGGAGTAGCCACCGCAAGCAGCTCGGCTGCTCCCGTCCGGGTGCGGTCCGGGGCAACCGTAGACTGCTGTGGGCGGGTTCGAACCAGGAACCGTGTATTGGCCGCACTTCCTAGAGCCGGCCGTCGTCGTCCGCAGGAGGCTGAGCCCGTGACCGATCTCGTGCGTGACGCTGGTCAGGGGTTGGCCGGTCGTCCTGGACGGCGGACGCCGCTCCGTTGTCGAAGAGCGTGTAGCCGCCCAGCGTGCAGCCGTTCGCGAGCGAGCCCTCGCCTCCTGGCGAACACGCCGATCCCGTAATCGCCCGGGTCCGAGGTTGTTGTCCGCCCCGCGCTGGCTGACCGCGGCGGCCGCCTTGCAGGCGGTCATCCCGGCGACGTTGAGCGGCGCGTCGTAGGGGAAGAGCTGGAGCGGCTCGGGCAGGACGGTCTGTGTGTCGCCGAACACCTGCTGCACCGTCTGGTTGGTGCAACCGTTTGCGAGTGAACTCCCGCAGTTGGCGGCGCCGTCGCTGACCGTCAGCGGGATCGGGTGGATCGGGACGGTCGCGGTGGGCAGGAACGGAACGGAGCTGAGCGCGAACACGTTGCCGCGGCAGCCGAGGCACTGGCCCTGCGCATTGGAGGGCCGGGCGGCGGGGGTGACAGTGGCACGAAAGCCGAGGAAACGGTGATAGGTCTTCCTGCCACGGAACCAGGAAGTTGAACGACGAGCCCGGATTCGCCCGCTCGGACGCGTTGACGCAGACCCCGGAGCAGTTCGACACGGTTGAGCTGCGCTCGGCGAGGTGTCCGGGCTCAGTGTCGAAATGCGGTTCCCGTTCGAGTCGAGCACCTCCAGCTGCGCGGTGGTGCCGGACAGCGTGCCCGAGGTGACGTGCGCGTACACGCGGACGACCGTGAACTTCCCGGCAGCCATCGGCACTCCGCCTTGTTCTTCGGTCGGGTAGCTCGCCCGGCCCTGGGGCTCTTCGTGGGGTTCGACTGGTTCCGGAGGGCAGCGTCCCCAGGTCCGCCGCAGTGGCTCTCCTGAACCGCCTGCGTCACCTCGATGCCGGTGACGAGGATGCCGACCCGCGTGGGCAGCTTGACCCCGGGCGGGAGCGGAGGGCCGACCTCGAGCGTCTTCGACCGGCTGGCCGCGCTCGCGGATCCCGCCGCGTTCGAGGCCGTCACCACAACAGCGATACGTGCCGGTCGGGGTATCGATGCCGGCGAGTCGCGTGCGTGCGTAGTAGGTCGGTCCGCTCGCTTCCGTATGCCAGTAGCGGCCGATGGGCTTGTTCCCGCGAGCCTGATAGAGCTGCTGCCATTCGAACTGGTAGGGACGCGCGGGATCACGACGCTCCCACGTCCCCGGATCGCAGGAGTACGTGGACGGGATCGGCGTGCAGTACTGCCGCGCGCAGGTGAAGTCCTGGTTGATCGACGGCAGCATCGGTTGCGCGGCGGGAGCAGGGTCGGAGGAGGCGGAGGCGGGGGCGGAGGCGGAGGCGGCGGCGGCGGTGGCGGTGGGGGCGGCGGAGGTGGTGGCGGCGGAAGAGGCGGCGAGCCCGGCGCCGGAAGCTCCGGCGGCGTCGGCCCGTTCGTCGTCTGCAGGTACGCGATCTCAGCGGCGGTCAGGGCCCGCGCAGGATGCGCACCTCGTCGAAGACCTGCGAAACCCGGAAGGGGCGCAGGAGCCGCCGCCCGGGTAGTACCCGATCCTGGAAGTCCGTCGACAGAGCGTCCGCCGGGTAGCCGATCGTCCGTCGCGGCCGGCGTTCCCGTGCCGACCTGCGCGCCGTCCACGTACAGCCGCACGGTTTGTCCGTCGAACGTGCCGGCGACGGCGTAGGCCTAGTTGCCGGTCCCAGATGCCCTGGCCGGCGTCCGGTGAAGATGTACTCCGTCTGACCGTCGTCGATGTAGAAGGCGAGCCCGCCCGAGGCGCTCCCGTGTAGAGCGCATACTGGGAGGCGATGCAGGCTCGCGCTCCTTCTGCGGCGATGTACCCTGTTAGGCGCTCGGGGGACTGCGAGGCGCGTACCCAAGCGAGCAGGGTCAGCGTGGACGGTTTGAGGAAGACGGCGCCGGGCGCGTCGACGTCGACCGAAAGCTCTGGCTCGGAGAAGAAGAATGCTCGGCCGAAGCGCCCCGGATTGGCGGCGAACTCGGACGCCGGCGACGTCGACCGGTGAGATCGTGGCCCGAGCTGTCGGGGCGTCGTCAGGATGTCGTTCACGTTCACGATCTCGTCCAGGTGCCACTCGCCGGCGAGTGAGGGGTCGTCGGTCGCCGCCTTCCGTGCGCTCAGGGCGCCGCCCGCTTGCAACGTGGCGGCCGGAACCGTGACGGCGGAGCGCGGTGAGCGCCAGGAGCACCGGAAGGCGGGGCCTCATCACCCACCGACCTTCCCGAGCAGATCGCCGTCCAGTGGACGAAGCTGGACAGGCCGCTGAGGTTGAACACGGCGGTCGTCCACCCTGTTGCGGCGGGGCCGTTCGTCGTGTCCGCAGGCGGGCCGTTGCCGACCCGGGCGCCGTCCAGAGGATCGCCGTCGAGCTGTCGTCGGCGGCGTACGTGCCGCCCCACGCGCCTCCTCCGACCGCCTCGTAGCCGGTCGGGCACTGCACGAAGTCGGTACGCCTGGTGCTCGCCGGCGGCAGCGAGCGCGTCGCGCTGACGACGATCGTGCGGCCGAGCAGCTTCGACGTGTCGACCGGCCCGGGCGGGCCCTGCTTGCCCTGCGGCCCCTGGGGTCCCTGAGGCCCCTGGGAGGCCCTGCGGCCCGGCCGGCAGCTGGCCCGCCTTGAAGTCCTTGGCGAGCAGCGAGCTGTCTTTCACCTTGGCGGCGTTGACTGCGCCGTCCTTGAGCTCCCGGGCGCCGATGCTGTGCGCCGGGAAGACGAGACCGCGCGCCGCGTTGCCGACCGGGGTTGCGCCGAGCACCGCGATCGCAAGAGCGGCGATGGACAGGATGAGCGGCAGACGGCTGTTCATCGGAGTCTCCTCTTCTGCTTGGGGGCGTACTTCCTGAGCTCGGCCAGCGCCTGCGCCCTGGTCAGCTTGGGAGGGGTGACGCTGCCGAGGCAGCCGGCGGGCGACTGCGGCCCGCAGTCCTCGACAACGAGCCGCCAGACGACGTTTCCCTTGTGCACGACGAGAACGCCGCGGCCGGGATCGGGCTGATACTCGGCCCGCTGCTCGTCGCCGTAGGCGGGCAGCTTGAGCGCCGAGACTCCCGGAAAGCCCGTGTAGGCGGCGAGCATGATCTTGTAGCCCGCGGCCGCGCGCTTGCCGGCGCCGGAGACGGCGACGTCGCTCGTGAGCACTTCCTCGCGCTTGCCGGCGCGGAAGTTGTAGTAAACGGTGAACTCCCGGTCGCCGAACGTGCTCGGGGAGACGGCAGAGGACGGGCCCTTGACGAAGCCCGCGGGCAGGTCCGCCTTCTGGACGACGAGCGCCTTCGGGTCCTTCACGGTGGCCGCGGCCAAGGCTCCCGCAGAACCTCCGGCGAGGAGCCCGGCGACGACCGCCAGAATGGCTGCACGACGAGTCACGACTTGGGGCAGCACGGATTGGGGTCTTTCGGTGTCGGGGGAACTGCGCAGCAGAGAAACCCGCTGTCGCCGGTCGGGCACGGCAGGCAGTAACCCTTGGCGAGGGTCGTGCAGATCTCGCAATACGCCGCGCCCGCCGCCTGCTTCTCCTTCTTCGACGGCTTGGTCCCGCTCGACGGGCTTCGGCTTCGATCTGTCCTTCTCGTTGCGAAGCGGCCCCGCAGGCTCCTTCGGCGGAGTGTTCCACGCGACTGCGGCGGCGGGGCATTGCAGACGCTGCGGCAATCGGAGTACGAGTTCAGCGGGTCGAAGAACGTGGCCGCGACGCACCCAACCCCTGCGACGACGTTACGGCCATCACCTTCGCGCAGGCCTTTCTGTTCTCCTGGTTCCTGGCGTTCCGGTTCCATGTGCAGTACAGACAGTCGGTGTCGCTCGCGGGCCGAGCCGCGGCGGCGGTCGCAGCCGGCGTCCGGAAGAGCGCGCCAGCGGCCCGAGTGCCAAGAGCGATGCGCCCGCCAGCTTCAGGACACCGCCGCGTGAGAGCGGCTCTCTGCCCTGAGCGCTGCGCGGTCGAGCCAGTCGCCGGTCATGCGAGTTCCCTCAGGGCCTGCTGGAGCCTTTCGGTTGCACGGGCATGCCTCGTTTTCGCGTCACCGACCAGGGCAACGCACCTCGTATAGCTCCGGGCGCCTGCGCTCTGGACGAGCAGCGTGAGCGACGCGTTCAGCAGGTCGATCGCCTCGAGCGCGTGCCGCTTCGCGACGTGCCGATTGGTGTCGATCGCGTCGATTCGGTCCACAGCACGCGGTAGACGCTGCGCACCTGCTTGATCGAGTTGACGAGCCCTGGCTCGACGACGAGGCGCAGATGTGGCTTTGCCCGCAGCGAAAGTCCTTGCGGCAGCGCAGCGGCGAGCTGCCGTCCCGCCCGCTCGAGCGCAGGGTTGGGTTGCGTCATCAGGCGGCGGATCTCCTGTGCGCCCGCGTCCGGCGCTCCATGCCGGCGGAGTCTCACGCGGCTGCTCCCGTGAGGTGGAGCGACGGTGTTGTCCGCATGAGTTCCCCGACCTCGGCCGCCCCGACAGCCGGCGGCCTGGCAAGGAGGCCGTCACCGTCCACGAGAAAAGCCGTGGGCACGGCGATCACACCGTAGAGCCGCATGACTTTGCGTTCCGCGTCGACGAGCACCACGTCGACGTCGTGCGCCGCGGTCGTGGCGGCAACCGCGTCCGCATCGCCGCCGGCGACCGCCACGACGCGGCTGCTCCTCTGGGCGTCGACGTTACGGAGCACGTGCTTGCAGGCGCTGCAGCCGGGGGCCGTGAAGAGCAGGATCGTGTCTCCCGACTCCTCGAGGAGGCTGTCGAGCGCTACGACCGCGGCGGTGAGATCGGGGAGCGCGAAGGACGGCGCCGCCTCGCCGACTTCGAGCGGCGTGAGCCCGGGCGAGCCTGCCTCGAACTCGTTGATCCGCCGCAACGCTCGGCCGTAGCGGCGGAGGAGTTCGAGCCAGAGCCAGGCCTGGGCAGCAACGAGGGCTGCGGCCACGGCGGTGAGCTCGGTCATGCCGGGCTGCGAGGTGGGTCGCCACGCGATTACGACGGCGAGCGCCGTGAGCGCGCCGGTGCGGACGAGGGTGGTAACGGCGACGGGCGCGGAGTGCAGCCGCCCGAAGCAGTGGCAGTCGTGCGACTCGCGGCGGGCGACGCTGCGCGCGATCGCCGCGCAGAAGACGAGGAGCAGGCCGCACGACGTGACAGCCGCCGCGCGAGCGGTCTGCGCCGGCACGAGTGCCAGGGCGAGCACGAGTTCCACGACCGGAAGCACCAGCCCGACAGGCCGCGACATTCGACCGCGGACGCCGAACCGCTCGACCGCACGCTGCGAGCCGTCGAGGTCGAGCAGCTTGCCGAGTGCCGCGAAGGCGAAGACGGCGGAGAGGGCCAGCCGCGCGAGCACGAGCGCCGCGGTCACGGCGTCGTCTCCGCCGTCGGCGCTACGGTGTTCGAGTTCAGCTCCAGCGCGTCGACGATTCGCTCGAACGGAACGTTTGCCCGCCGGTACGCCGTCTCGACGACCTCGACGCTCGCCGCGGCGAACACGCAGAACGCCGCCTCGTCCTCGGGCACGAGCGTCGAGTGCAGGAAACGGATCTGCGCGCCCTCGCGCGAGAGCTCGTCGGCGGAGAGGCGCACCCGGTCGGCCGCAGCCTGGAACTCGTCGGCCGTGATACCCGGCCAGTAGTGCTCGACCAGAAACGTCTGCGGAGGCCCGGTCGCGTCGCTCATGGAGCGCGAGGCTACGAGCCGGCCCTGCCCCCTCGCATCAGGGGGTTCCCTACGGTTTTGGCGCCGCCCCCTCGTGCCTGCGCTCCGCCATCCTCGCCCCGAGCTCGGCCCGCGAGCGGATGCCGAGCTTGCGGTAGATGCGCGTCAGGTTCGCCTCGACCGTCTTCGGGCTCATGAACAACGCCTGTGCCACCTCGCGGTTCGTTCGGCCCGACCCGGTCAGCTCGGCCACCTGCTCCTCGGTCGGCGTGAGCTCCTGCGGCGCGCCGCGGCGGATCGGAACGCGGCGGAGCTCTGCCTCGGCACGGGCGGTCCAGAGCGGCGCCCCCAGCTCGTCGAAGATCTCCCGGGAGCGCTCGAGCGCCTCCTTCGAGGCCTTCCGCTCGCCGCGCCTGCGTCGCACCTGGCCGACGGCGAGCAGCGTTCGCGCCTGGTCGAACGGCACGATTGCCCGGTCGTGGAGCTCCAGCGCGTGGCCGAGCGCGTCGGCCGCCCCGTCCAGGTCCTGGACGGCCGCGACGAGTAGCCCGCGGCACCGCGCCGAGACTGCGAGCACGGGAACGTTCTCCGGAATGCGCGCACGCTCCTCCAGCAGGCCGATCACGCCCTCGGCGCGCTCGATCTCGCCGACCTCGATCAGCGCCTCGGCGAAGTCGGCGTAGGAACGGGCCGGCTGGGTGGTGCCGATTCCCTCGCGGATCTCCATGTTTCGCCACAGGTGGGCGACCGTCGCGGCCGCGTCGCCGAGCGAGAGCTCGATGAAGCCCAGCACCGAGAGAGCGTTCGAGCTGTTCCACGGCTCGTCGCACCTCTCCGCCTCGGAGAGCAGCTCGGTTGCCTCCGCGCGCGCCTCCTCGATCCTGCCCTGTGGGCGTCGACGAGCGCGAGGTTGTAGAGCGCCTGCCGCCGCTGCTCCGGTTGCGCGGTCGCCTCGGCGAGCTCGAGGTGCTCGACCGCGTACCGTGCGGCTTCGTCCCAGTTGCCTGTCCAGAGCTCGAGCTGCGGCAGATGGCCGACGACGTAGGGGAGCGACGAGTCGTCGCCCTCCTCGACCGCGGCCCGGTGCGCGGACTCCAGCCACGGGCGCGCCTCGTCGAACCTGCCCTGGTACTTGAGCCACGGCCCGAGCGCGGCGCTCATGCGGTCGGCGACGTTCGGCGCCGGCGCCACGCGCTCGAGGGCGAGGCCCCGTTCCACGGCGTCCATCGGCAGCCCGTGGCCGGTGTAGAACTCGCTCTCGACGTACGCCAGGAGCGCCTGCGAGAGGACCTTCGGGTCCGGGTCGGCGACCCCTTCCAGGAGCTCGAGGGCGATCCGAGCGTGCCGCTGCGCGAGCTCGAAGTCGTTCCAGGAGACCAGCGCGAGCGTTGCGTGGATCCGGGCCTGCAGCTGCGGGTCGGTGCCTTCCTCCTCGAGGGCCCTGCGGCAGCATGCGACGGCCTCGGCCGGCGTACCGGCCACGTGGAGAATCCGCGCCTGGAGCTCGAGCGCGCACGCCCGTAGCGCGCCGGAGGCGCCCGGTTCGAGGACCTCCTCGGCCAGCCCCTGCGCTCGTCCCGTGTCGCCGGCACTGAAGGCGAACTCGGCCAGCTCGCTCAGCCGCCGGCGCCGCCCGTCGGAGTGCTCCGCCGGCGTGAGCCGGCAGGCGAGCTCCGCGAGCTCGGCCGCGACCTCGGGTGCACCCCGCGAGTTGGCGTCTTGCGCCGCCACGTCGAGCCGCTCGGCCACAGCCTCGTCGGGGGAAACCGCCGCGAGGGCCAGGTGCCGGGCCTGCTCTTCACGCTCGGACACCGCCGCGGCGAGCAGCCCGTGCAGCGCACGCCGCCTCTGCGGGGCCGCGGACGCGTACACCGTGGAGGCAAGCACGGGATGGGTGAACCGGACGAGTCCGCCCTGAAGCTCGACGATGCGTGTCCGCTCGGCAGCTTCCAGCGCTTCGCCGGTCTCTTCGCCCAGCGCGGTCGCGATCAGCTCCGGGGTCGGGTCCGCGAGGGCTGCTGCCGCGAGCAGCACGTCCCGATGTCCGGCGGCGATCCGGTCGACGCGCCCCTCCATCAGCGCGGAGAGCGTCTCCGGAACGGGAAGCGGCTCGCCCGGGCCGAGCCGGGCGCCGGTTGCCGCCAGCGCGCGCGCGAGCTCGAGGGCGAAGAGCGGATTGCCGCCCGACGTCTCCGCGATCCGGCGCAGCGTCGGCCGAGGGAAGACCTGCCCGAGCTGCGCGCTGATCACGTGGTAGAGGCCGCTGAGGCTCAGCGGCCCGAGGCGCACGCGCTCGACGTGGCCCGGCAGGATGCGCTCGAGCTGGAGGGCGTCGGGCTTCGCCCCGCGATCCGAGCGGCGCGCGACAACCAGCCGGATCGGGCTGCCGGAGAGGCGCCTGAGAGCGAACGCGAGCGCGGCAGCCGACGCGCGGTCGAGCCACTGGACGTCGTCGACGGCGACGACGAGCGGGGCGTCGGCCGCCGAAGCCCGCAGGAGCGAGCAGACCGCCGTGCCCACGGCACGCCGGTCGAGAGCCACGCCCGCGGGAGCCGTCCGGAGCAGGGCGATCTCGAGCGAGACCCGCTGCGGCTCCGGAAGGGTGGGTAGGGAGTCCTCCACGACGGGCGTGAGAAGGTCGGCCAGCGACGCGAACGCGAGCTTCGTCTCGGCCTCCACCGGACGGCACCAGAGCACCGGCAGGTCGTGCGCTTCGGCGTCGAGGACGGTCTCCCAGAGGGCCGTCTTGCCGATGCCCGGCTCGCCCTCGATGACGAGCGCGCGCAGGCCCTGCTCGTCCGAGTCGAGCAGGCGCTCGATGGTCGCGACCTCCTGGTCGCGCCCGACGACGCGACGTCGTTCGCCCACGCTCGGGATCGTGGACGGAGTCCCCGCAAGCGTCAAATCCGCGCTCTGACGAACATACGTTCCCGTCCGATCCGGTCGGTAAACTGGGTTGGTTATGAGCCAGGAAGAACTGGTCGTTCACGGCGCCAGGGAGCACAACCTCAAGGACGTGACGGTCCGGCTGCCGCGCAACTCACTCGTCTGCATCACCGGCCTGAGCGGCTCGGGCAAGTCGAGTCTTGCCTTCGACACGATCTACGCCGAGGGGCAGCGCCGCTACGTCGAGTCGCTCTCTGCCTACGCACGGCAGTTCCTGCAGATGATGGAGAAGCCCGACGTCGACTCGATCGACGGGCTCTCGCCGGCGATCTCGATCGACCAGAAGACGACCTCGCGCAACCCGCGCTCGACGGTCGGCACGGTCACCGAGATCTACGACTACCTGCGCCTGCTCTACGCGCGGGTCGGTCGGCCGCACTGCCCGGTCTGCGGGCGGCCGATCGCCGGCCAGAGCCTGGACGCGATCGTCGACCAGGTGCTGAGGCTCTCCGAAGGGACGAAGTTCACGGTCAACGCGCCCGTCGTGCGCGACCGCAAGGGCGAGTACAAGGACGTCTTCGAGGAGCTGCGCGCCGACGGGTTCACCCGGGTGAAGGTCGACGGCGAGCAGCGGATGCTCGAGGAGTCGATCGAGCTCGACAAGAAGTTCAAGCACTCCATCGACGTGGTGGTGGACAGGCTCGTCATGAAGCCCGACCTTCGGCCCCGCTTGTCTCAGTCGATCGAAACGGCAGCGCAGCTTGCCGAAGGTCTAGTTGCCATCGACATTGTCGATGGCGACGAGATGCTCTTCTCCGAGAACTTCGCCTGTCCGGAGCACGGCGTCTCGCTGCCCGAGCTCGAGCCGCGCATCTTCTCCTTCAACTCGCCGCACGGCGCCTGCCCGCGCTGCACCGGGCTCGGCTCGATGCTCGAGATCGACCCCGACCTGCTCGTGCCCGACCCGACGCTCTCGATCGGCGAGGGCGCGCTCGTGCCGTGGTCCGTGGGCGGGTCGAGCTTCTACGAGTCCGTGATCCAGGCGATCGCCGACCGGTACGAGATCGACCTGGACATGCCCTGGCAGGACCTGTCCGACGAGCAGCAGAACCTCTTCCTCTACGGCACCGACGGCGACCGGATCTACATCCAGTACCGGAACCGCATGGGCCGCAAGCGCTCGTACATGCTCGCCTTCGAGGGCATCGTCAAGAGCCTCGAGCGGCGCTACAAGGAGACCGACTCGGCCCAGCAGCGCGAGCGGATCGAGGAGTACATGTCCTTCCGGGCCTGCCCGTCCTGTCACGGCGCGCGGCTCAAGCCCGAGGTGCTGGCCGTGACGGTGGGCGAGAAGAACATCCACCAGTTCACGCAGATGTCGGTCGCGCGGGCGCTCGAGTTCCTCGAGTCGCTCGAGCTGACCGAGGTCGAGGAGATGATCGGCGCGCGGATCATCAAGGAGATCCGGGAGCGGCTCAGCTTCCTCGACAACGTCGGCGTCGGCTACCTGACGCTCGACCGGGCGGCGCTGACGCTGTCGGGCGGCGAGGCGCAGCGACTCCGCCTCGCGACGCAGATCGGCTCGCAGCTCGTCGGCGTCCTCTACATCCTCGACGAGCCCTCGATCGGGCTCCACCAGCGCGACAACGACCGGCTGATCGCCACCCTGGATCGGTTGCGCGACCTCGGCAACACCGTGCTCGTCGTCGAGCACGACGAGCAGATGATGCGCTCGGCCGACTGGCTCGTGGACATGGGCCCGGGGGCCGGCGAGCACGGCGGCTACGTCGTCGCGGAGGGACCGGCCAAGGACGTCGCGCGGAACAAGGAGTCGATCACGGGCCAGTTCCTCTCGCGGGCGCGAGAGATCGCCGTGCCGGAGCGGCGCCCGGCCGACAACGGCAGCTTCCGCGTCCTCGGCGCACGCATGCACAACCTGAAGGGCATCGACGTCGAGTTCCCGGTCGGGCGCTTCGTCGTCGTCACGGGCGTGTCCGGCTCGGGCAAGTCCACGCTCGTGAACGAGATCGTCTACAAGGCGCTCGCGAACCGGCTCCACCGCATGCGTACGAAGCCGGGCGACCACGACTCGGTCGAGGGCATCGATTGCTTCGACAAGGTGATCGACATCGACCAGTCGCCGATCGGCCGCACGCCGCGTTCGAACCCGGCCACGTACACCGACCTGTTCACCCCGATCCGCGAGCTCTACTCGCTCACGCCCGAGGCCAAGGTGCGCGGGTACAAGCCTGGCCGGTTCTCGTTCAACGTCCGCGGCGGACGCTGCGAGACCTGCAAGGGCGACGGGCAGATCAAGATCGAGATGCACTTCCTCCCGGACGTCTACGTGCCGTGCGAGACCTGCCACGGACGGCGCTACAACCGCGAGACGCTCGAGGTGCGCTTCAAGGGCAAGTCGATCGCGGACGTGCTCGAGATGTCGGTGGAGGAGGCGCTGCAGTTCTTCGCCAAGATCCCCAAGCTGCGACGGCGCCTGCAGACGCTCCACGACGTCGGCCTCGACTACATCAAGCTCGGCCAGCCGGCGACGACGCTTTCCGGCGGCGAGGCGCAGCGCGTGAAGCTGGCCAAGGAGCTGAGCAAGGTCGCGACGGGGCGGACGCTGTACATCCTCGACGAGCCGACGACGGGCCTCCACTTCGCCGACATCGAGAAGTTGCTCGACGTGCTGCAGCGGCTCGTGGACGCCGGGAACACCGTGCTCGTGATCGAGCACAACCTCGACGTGATCAAGCAGGCCGACTGGATCGTCGACCTCGGCCCCGAGGGCGGCGACGCCGGCGGCGAGCTCGTCGCGAGCGGCACGCCCGAGGAGGTGGCGCAGGTCGAGGAGTCGTACACGGGGCGGTTCCTCCGCGCCGTCCTCCCGGCCCGCGCGGCCGCGGCCGCCTAGTGGCGCGCAACCCGTTCGGGCACGTCGACCTCCGCGTGTCGTCGCTGGACGGGGCGCTGCCCTTCTACGAGGCGCTGCTGCCTGCGCTCGGGTACGTGCACCGGTATGACAGCGAGACGTGGAAGGCGTTCACGAGCGAGGGCCCGTTGCCTGGACGAGCGTCTCGCTCGCATTCGCGTCGTTTGACACTCAGCCGGATCGCGGGTAGAAGCACGTGGGTGACGTTCTGCCGCGCCAAGGAGGTCGGCCGTGTACGCGTACGATGAACAGCCCAGGCCGCCGGCCTCGCGACGGATCGTCATCCCCGAGCAGACGGGACGCCGGTTCGACCTCGGCACGTCTCGGCGGGATGATCCGGCGTCGGATACCGCCAGGTTCAGCTTCGCCTTCGGCGTCCCGGCTACGGACAAGTCCGTGGATTACGTGAGCGAGGATCGCTTCGGGCTCGTCCAGGACAGAGACCCGGACGGGGGCGGCGGGGGAGCCGTGAAGACGGACGCGGGCGCTCCCGTGAAGAAGGCGGCGGGGGTCGACTCCTTCACCGTGAAGTGGACCAAGAACTCGCTCTCGAGCTCGACGGCCGCAATGCTGCGCCTGGACTACGCCGTCAAGTTCTCGAAGGACGCGACTCACGACCCGGCCGTCGCCGAGTTCCGGCAGAACGCGTTCCACGTCATCGAGATCACGGCCGGGCCGAAGAAGGGGTTCAAGCACGACAACAGCCCGCTGCACGACGACAACTACTCACGCGCCGACGACGACTCGGGCAACCCCCTCAGCGACGTCAACTTCACCTCGAACGACAACCCCGGCGCGAAGCCGATCAACAAGGACGACGTGATCGACTACACCTTCACCGCCGAGCAGATGGTCATCGACACGTCCGACGGCAACAAGGTCGTCGCGAAGAGGGGGCCTCACACCGGCACGATCAAGGGCAAGGACCCGCGGACGTTCGGCGGCGTGCCGGCCACACTCTGACCTCGCCGCCCGACTAAGCTCGTCGTGTGGCGGTGAGCTCGAGCCGGCCGGAGGCACTGGAGCGCGAGTGGTGGGCGCGGCTGCCCCGCCTCTTCTACGCGCCTGCGGAGGTGTTCGCGGAGCTTCGCGACGAGTCGCGCGCGGCGGCCGACGCGCGCCAGGAGCCGCTCGTCGCGCTCGCCTTCCTGGCCGGCATCGCCATGCTCATCGGGATCGTCGCGATCCAGCCGCCGTACAACCGCTTCTACGCCGACCTGAGCGCGTTCAACATGACCTTCGAGGCGATCCTCGGCGGCGCGTTGGTCGCGATCTCGAACTTCTGGCTCGGCGGCGCGCTCCTCTACCTGGGCGCGCGCGGGCTCGGGGCCACGACCGGGTACAGGCTCGCCAGGCACATAGCGGCGCTGGCCACCGCGCCGTTCGTGCTCGTGCTCGTCCTCGCGGTGCCGGTCCGGCTGGGCCTGTACGGCGTCGACCTGTTCCGCGACACCGGACGCGACTCGGGCGCGGGCGGCGACGTCTTCATCGCCCTCGACGCGCTGGCGCTCGCGTGGACGCTCGCGCTCGCGCTGACCGGGATCCGCGTCACGCAGCGCTGGAACTGGGGGAGAGCAGCCTCCGCGCTCGGGATCGCCGCGTTGTTCGCGATCATGCTCGGGACGCTGACGTACGCAGCGACGCATAGTTGACGATCTAATACTAAAGTTTTAGTATTAGTGGTGTGCTCACGCGGCTCCTCGTGCTCTGGCTCCTCTCGGAGCAAGCGCTGCACGGCTACCGGATCAAGAAGATCCTCGACGACGACGCGCTCCGCTTCTGGTTCCCGGTCGAGTACGCGTCGATCTACGCCGTCCTGCGAAGCCTCGTCCGTGGCGGTTTCGTCGACACGGTCGCGGTCGAGCGGGAGGGACAGCGCCCGGAACGAACGCGCTACGCGATCACGCACGAGGGCCGGCAGCACCTGTCGGAGCTGCTCGAGCGCGCCTGGCGCGAGCTTCCGGCCACGGGAGACCCGATCGGACTCGCGCTCGCCGCGCGCTCGGACCTCGAGGACGAACGGCGCATCCCGGAGCTCCTGGCCGAGCGTCGTGACGCGCTCCGCGACCGGCTCGAGCGGCTCGACGCGCAGGCGAGGTCCGCGCTCGCGCCGGAGATGGTCGACCGCAGGCGTGCGCTGACCGAGGCCGAGCTCGAGTGGACAGAGAACCTCCTGGCGAAGGAAAGGAGTCAGTGATGGCCGAGCAGCAACCCGACATCCAGCTGATCGCGAACCTCGTGATCGTGCGGCCCGACGGGCACGTGCTCTTCGTCCGCTACCACGCTGACGACGAGCGCTGGTGGCTCCCCGGCGAGGACCTCGAGCCCTACGAGCATCCCGACGAGCGCGCCCGGGCGATTCTCGACGGTCTTCGCGGGCTCACCGTTACGTCGATGTCGATGGAGGAGGTCGAGTCGTTCCGCGGCCGGCGCGGCTGGCACGTCGTCTTCACCTATCGCATCGAGGCGGACGGCGACCCGGAGGCCGGCTTCCCCGCCGAATGGTTCCCGCCGGACGACCTGCCGCGCACGGTGCACGGCGGCTGGGAGCGCGACCGGGTCGGCCGTGTGCTCGCGACCGCGACCGGTTAGTCGCTCTCGAAGACGGCCAGCTCCTCCTCCGGCATCGCGTACGCGTGCTCCTCGCCGGGGAATGCCCCGCTCCGCACCTCGGCCGCGTAGGCCTCGAGCGCGTCCCTGATCTCCCGCGACAGGTTCGCGTAGCGCTTCACGAACCGGGGCAGATGCCCTTCCGTGAGTCCGAGCAGATCGTGGTAGACGAGCACCTGTCCGTCGCAGTCCGGGCCTGCACCGATGCCGATCGTCGGGATCGAGACCTCCGAGGTGATCCGCGCCGCGACGGGCGAGGGGACGGCCTCGAGGACGAGCGTGCAGCAGCCGGCGTCCTCGAGCGCGTGCGCGTCGACGACCAGGCGCCGGGCCGCATCGGCCGTGCGGCCCTGTGTCTTGAACCCGCCGAGCATGGTCGCCGACTGCGGCGTCAGGCCGATATGGCCCATCACCGGGATGCCGCTCTCGACGATCGCGCGGGCGCGCGAGGTCATCGGGCCGGCGCCCTCGAGCTTGACGATGTCGGCGCCGCCTTCCTTGACGAAGCGGATGGCGTTCCTGACCGCGTCCTCGTCGGACACCTGGTAGGAGCCGAAGGGCATGTCGCCGACGACCAGCGGCCGGCGCGCCTGCCGCGCGACCGTGCGCGTGAGGAAGAGCATCTCGTCGACCGTGACCGGGACCGTCGTGGCCTGGTGGCCGAGCACGACCATTGCGGCCGTGTCGCCGACGAGGACGATGTCGATCCCCGCGTCCTCGGCGAAGCGTGCGCCGGGCGCGTCGTAGGCGGTGACCACGACGATCTTGTCGCCGCGTTGTTTCATGGCGGCGAGCTCGGGGAGAGGCAATTTGCCGGCGGGCGGGGTCGTGGCCATTACTCGGCTCCTTCCGTGAGGACGACGTTGTCGATCAGGCGGGTGCCGCCGATGCGGATCGCGGCGGCGAGGACGGGCGGGTCGAACGGTGCGATCTCGACGTAGTCGACGTCGACGCCGTTCAGCAGGCGCCGCGCCTCGGCCGGGTCGCGGGTGGCGAGAGCGCGCGGCAGCGCGGATGCGAGCCGGCGCTCCTCGGGGGAGAGCAGTGCGTTGCGCGACGAGAGCGCGAGCCCGTTCTCGTCGCGGACGGTGGGGACGACGCGGAGGTCGAGCTCGAGGTCGAGGTCGCGGACCATCCGGCGGACGACCTCGACCTGCTGCGCGTCCTTCTGCCCGAAGTAGGCGGCGTCGGGGCGGACGATGTTGAAGAGCTTGCAGCAGACGGTGGCGACGGCACGGAAGTGGCCCGGCCGGAACTCACCCTCCAGGATCGCGCCGAGCTCGGTGACCTCGATCCAGGTCTGGAAGCCGTGGGGGTACATCTCCTCGACCGGCGGCGCGAACAGGAGGTCGACGCCGGCCTCGGCGGCGACCCCGGCATCGCGCGTCTCGTCCCGTGGGTAGCGGGCGAGGTCGGTCGTCTCGCCGAACTGGGCCGGGTTGACGAACAGGCTCGCGACGACGAGGTCGCACTCTTCGCGGCTGGCGCGCAGGAGGGCGAGGTGGCCCTCGTGGAGCGCGCCCATCGTCGGGACGAGACCGATTCTCGCCTCCCCGCGGGCGGGCTCGAGCGCCGCGCGCACCTCGGAGATCGTGCGGAGCGTCCTCACGTGGCCGTCGCCTCCGCAAGCGCGCGGTAGAGAGGCTCGAGCTCGGGCCTCTGCGCGCGAATCATGGCGAGGTGCGCGTCCATGGTCGTCCAGTCGCCGCGCGAGATCGGCCCGGTCAGCTCGAAGCCGTTCTCGATCGTGCGCTTCATCAGCGGCTCCAGACCCGCCGGCGGAGCGCCCGCGAGCTCGAACAGGGCCACGGCCGCCTGGTGGAGCGTGACGAGGTAGCCGCTCGCGAACATCGCCCCGGCGTGGTAGAGAACGCGCCGGGCGTCGTCGAGTTCGAAGGCCTGCAGCCCCAGCGTGCCGGCGAGCCAGAAGCCGCGCTCACGGGCCTCGTCCGTCTCGGCGGTGACTGCGCCGAAGGCGCCGTCGAGCTGCTCGGGGCCTCGCCATTTGACCAGCGTCTGCAGTGGATGGACGGAGAAGCGCCGCTCGTGAGGATCGAGCGCGGCGAGCGGCGTGGCGCCGCTGACGTGGCAGATCCAGGGGCCGGGCTCGATGCGCTGCGCGATGTCCACGATCGCGCGGTCGGGCACGCAGAGCACGATCAGCTCGGCGTCGTGCTCGAGCAGGCTGACGCCGCGCTGGCGCAGGCGGGCGCTGACGGTCGAGCCCGACCGGCCGGTGGCCCCGATGACGGTGACGCTCTCGAACATGCTGGCTCCAGTTCCGTAGCGGATACCGGGCACCGCGAAGTCTATCCACCGGTAGGGGCTCTGGCCCGTGCGCGGCTTCGCTACCGTGCCCGCCTTGCACGCCTGCGGCTGGGGGGTCGAGGCGAGCTTGCGTGGGCTCGCTCGTTCGGGTGCGTCTGTTCAAGGACGTGCTGCGCCGTGCCGAGAAAGGGGCGCAGTGGTCCGCCTCGCCGTCGTCGCTGCCGCCGTCGCCGCTCTTGTGGTGCCGGGTGCGGCCCAGGCTTCGCCGGGCATGTCCGTGGGCGCCGCCGAGGACTCGGCCAAGGCGCCGTCGCTCGCCGTCGCGAAGGCGAAGATGGACCTCGCGAAGCTGGCGGGCCTGGAGGCGATCCGCATCACCGCCCAGTGGCGGACGGGCAAGACAGCCCCCACCCCGGGCGAGCTCACCGGCCTCCAGAACGCCGTCGGCGCCGCCGACCTCGACGGGATCACTGTCTACCTCTCCGTCTACCCGTACGGCAGCTCGGTCACCCCGCTGACGGCCGCCGCCCGCGCCGACTTCGTCTCGTACGCCACGGCGCTGGCCAGGGCGCTGCCGACGGTGCAGCGGTTCATCGTCGGCAACGAGCCGAACCTGAACCGCTTCTGGATGCCGCAGTTCTCGAGCCGAGGCGTCGACGTCGCGGCGCCGGCCTACGAGGCCATGCTCGCGCAGACGTACGACGCGCTCAAGGCGGTGTCGCCGTCGATCACAGTCATCGGGGGCGCTGTCTCCCCGCGCGGGAACGACTCGGTCATGTCGCGGAAGCACTCGCCGACGACGTTCATCCGCGACCTCGGCCTTGCCTACCGGCGCAGCGGACGGACGCGGCCGATCATGGACGCGTTCTCGCTCCACCCCTACCTGGACAACTCGAGCGTGCCGCCGAGCTTTGCGCACCCGCGGACGACGACGATCTCGCTCGCCGACTACCCGAAGCTCGTCGCGCTGCTCGGAAAGGCGTTCGACGGGACGGCCCAGACCGGCTCCGCGCTCCCGATCGTCTACGACGAGTTCGGCGTCCAGTCGAAGATCCCCTCGCGCAAGACGACGGTCTACACGGGCCTCGCCCCGCGGTCCGACCGCCCGGTCAGCGAGGCGATCCAGGGCGAGTACTACGCGGAGGCGCTCGCGCTCGCCGCCTGCGAGCCCACCGTCACCGCCCTGCTCATCTTCCACGTGAGCGACGAGCCGAACCTCGATCGCTGGCAGTCCGGCCTCTTCTACGCGGACAACACGCCGAAGTCGAGCCTCCCGGTCGTGCAGCGCGCGATCCGGACGCTGAGCGCCGCCCGCTCGCCGAACTGCACCGCCGCCGGCATCCGGGCCTTCGCGGCGCACTCGGCCGAGCACCGCTGACCGTCGACGCGGCGACTAGACTGTGCGCGTGCCGATCTACGAGTACGTCTGCATGACGTGCGAGTCGCACTTCGAGGAGCTCGTCCGCGGCGACGAGCACCCGGCCTGCCCCGACTGCGGCGCGGAGAAGGTGGCGCGGCAGTTCTCCGTCTTCGCCACCAAGGGCGAGGCCCCGCAGCCGAGCCTTCGCGGGGCGACGGGCGGCGGGGGCGGTTGCTGCGGCGGCTCCTGCGGCTGCCGCCACTAGAGAAACCGCTTCGGTTGTCTCTGGACGCGGGATTGAGTCCGGCCGGCCTCGTGTCGATACCGGCCGCATGTCCATGCTCGCCACCTTCGTGCAGGTCGAGCCTGCGCTGCTCGAGCGGATGAAGGCGGATCCGTCGGTCGCCGAAGGGCTCTTCATGCCCGAGCTCCCCGCGATCTTCGACCCCGAGCAGATGCGGGAGGCGGTGCTGGACCGCGGGCCGCAGCTCCTGGCAGGCGCGATGGACCTGCACCCCGAGCTGCGAGCGCAGATCGAGCAGAGCCTGGGCCGGACGCAGGAAGCGCTGCGGAGCGGCGAGGGCGGCGACGCGCTGTTCGCGCTGATGCAGCAGCGGCTCGGCGAGCGACCCGCCGGGACGGCCGAGGGCGCCGACGCCGAGCTCTCGCTGGACAAGGCCTGGCACGGCGTCCACTACGTGCTCTGCGGAGCGGTCGAGCCGGGCGACTCGCTGCTCAGCCAGGCGGTGCTCGGCGGGACCGAGGTCGGCGAGGACTTCTCGGGCTACGGGCCTGCGCGCTGCTTCACGCCCGGGCAGGTCGCCGAGCTGGCCGGCGCGCTCGGCGATCCGCAGGTGGAGCAGGATGCCTCCGACCGCTACGACCCGGAGCGCATGACCGAGCTCGGCATCTACCCGTTCGGCTGGGACGAGGAAGACAACCGCGAGTGGATCTTCGACGCTTTCCACGAGCTGCGCGACTTCTACGACGGCGCGGCTACCCGCGGGCGTGCCGTCGTGACCTGCCTCGTCTAGTCGCGGCCGCGTAACAAGCAGGTTGCCGGCGGCGATATAGCCTGTGATGGCGCTGCCGACCGACGCCGATCTCCTCGCCGCCGCCCGCACCGACGCGTCGGCGTTCCGGGCTTTCTACGAGCGGTACGCGGAGCGCGTCCATGTCTACCACCTCCGCCGCACGCAAGAGCGCGACGCGGCCTACGACCTCACCGCCGAGACATTCGCCCGGGCCTGGCTGGCCCGCGGGCGCTTCCGCGACCGGCGCGGAGGCAGCGCCGCGCCGTGGCTGTTCGCCATCGCGCGCAACGTCCTCGTGGACTCCGTCCGCCGTCGCCGGCTCGAGCGGAGCGCCTGCGAGCGGCTCGGCATCCTCGTCGAGGCGTCGTCCGAGCCCGACGAGACCTGGCTGGACGGCCTCGGCGAGACGCTCGACGACCTGCCGTCGGGCCAGGCCGACGCGATCCGGCTCCGGGTCATCGACGAGCTCGAGTACGACGAGGTCGCCCGCGAGCTGGGCACGACGGAGGCCGCGGCCCGGGTGCGCGTCCACCGTGGCCTGTCCGCTCTCCGACACCGACTACGCGAACGACTGGAGGCTTCATGACCGCTTCGCCCTCTCCCCGGCTGACCGGCCTCGGCGACGAGCTCGAGCGTGCCTGCGCCGCAGACTTGACGAGACGGCCGCGCCGGCGCACCCGGCGCATGGTGCTCGTGGCTGCCGCCGTTGCGGTGATCCTCGGCGCCGCGGCCGCGATCGCGGCCGACCAGCTTTCCACCTCCGACGTGGCGAACAGCCTCCCAGCGGGCACCGCCGCGCTGATCGGCACCGACCCCACGTGCACGGTGGTGAAGCAAGACATCGAGTACCACTGCACCCTGGCGAGGCCCCCGGCGCCCGAGGTGTCGGACTGGAAGAGCACCGTGGAGCCAACTGTCGACGCGACGAAGCACGTCAACGGCGGCTGCCGCAGCGTCAGTTCGGACGGCCGGGAATGGGAGTGCTACCTCGGCCGCGCTGCGGTCGACCAGAAGATCGTGAGCGAGGGCTTCCTCGGCCAGTACGCGCCTGCCCCCGGCCACGGGTAGCCGTTCGCATCCGTCCGCGTGGGCGCCTAGACTCGGGCTCGATGGACGAGAGGCTGGCGCGGCTCGAACAACTGCAGCAGGAGGCCTCGGGATGCACCCGCTGCCGGCTCGCCGAGGGGCGGACGCAGGTCGTGTTCGGCGTCGGCAACCCGGACGCGGAGCTGATGTTCGTCGGCGAGGCCCCGGGGTTCCACGAGGACAAGCAGGGCTTTCCGTTCGTCGGCCAGGCGGGCAAGCTGCTCGACAAGCTGCTCGAGCGGCATCGGGCTCACCCGTGCGGACGTCTACATCGCCAACGTCTTGAAGTGCCGGCCGCCGGGCAACCGCGACCCGATGCCCGACGAGATCGAGCTGTGCGAGGGCTACCTGTTCCGGCAGATCGAGTCGATCGAGCCCAAGCTGGTTGCGACCCTCGGGAACTTCGCCACCAAGCTCCTCTCCGGCAAGCCGCTCGGCATCACGCGCGTCCACGGCCAGGAGCAGGAGGTCACGCTCGGCGGCCGCAGCGTGCTGCTCTACCCGCTCTACCATCCGGCCGCCGCGCTGTACACGCCGAAGATGCTCGAGGTGCTGGAGGAGGACTTCCGCCGGATCCCCGGCCTGATCAGCCGCGTCCTCCTAGCGGGGGAGCCTGAGCCGGCGCCGAGCCGCGACCACCCGGAGCTGGCGATGGCCACGCCGGTGACCGAACCGGCAGTGCAGCTCGGGCTTTTCTAGCCCTGCTCGACCACGTTCTCTGGATCGGCGGTAGCGCCGGGCGCCGGGAAGTCGACCGCTAGCGTCAGGGCATGGTCAGCGCGTCCCCGGACGAGACAGAGGACATCGCGGCCCGGCTCGCCGTCCGGCTCGTTCCCGGCGACGTCGTCTACGTCTCCGGCGAGCTCGGCAGCGGCAAGACGACGTTCGTCCGCGGCGCGTGCCGAGCGCTCGGCGTGGAGGGGCTCGTGACCAGCCCGACGTACACGGTCGGCCACCGCTACGACGGCGTGTCGCATCTCGACCTCTACCGCTTCGAGCAGCTCACCGACGCCGACTGGGGCGCGCTCGAGCCCTACTTCGCCGACGCGATCGTCTTCGTCGAGTGGCCCGAGCGGGCAGGCGGCAGGCTGCCCCCACCGCGCGTGACCGTCACGCTTGGGCACGTCGACGAGGAACACCGGTCAATCGAGTTCGAGGCCCGGGAGGCGGATCTGCTCGCCGGGCTAATCTGAGGCGCATGCGCCGGGGGCTCGTTCTCGCCTTCGATACCGCCACGCCGATCGCCACGTCTGCGCTGCTGCGGGACGGCGAGGTGCTCGGCGAGCGCTCATCGCGCGCGTCGGCCGTTCTCGCCGACGCCGACCGGCTGCTGCGGGAGGCCGGCCTCGCGCCCGCCGACCTGGACCTGCTCGTCGTCGGCACCGGCCCCGGGAGCTTCACGGGCATCCGCATCGGCCTCGCCGCGGCGCGCGGCCTCGCGCTTGCGCTGGGCATCCCCGTCGCCGGCGTCTCGACGCTCGACGCGCTGGCCGCGGGAGCGCCGGGCGGCACGTTGCCGGTGATCGATGCGCAGCGCCGCGAGATCTTCACCGTCCGCGACGGTGTGCCCGTGGCCGTCCGTCCCGCCGAGCTCGACGTCGAGCCGGGCGCGCTCCTCGTCGGCGACGGTGCCGTCCGCTACCGGCCACAGCTCGAAGCCGCAGGCGCCGAGATCCCGCCGGACCACGACCTCGTCCACGTGCCCCGTGCGCGCTTCCACGCTCAGCTCGCGGGCGAGCCCGGCGACGGCGACCTGGTCGAACCGATCTACGTCCGCCTTCCCGACGCCGAGAAGGCCGCCGCATGAGCGTAGGCTTGACGGAGCTCACCACGGGCGTAGGCTCGACGGAGCCCGCGAGAAGCGCAGGTGCCAGCTTTGCTGGCGCCGGAGCGGCGGCGGAGCGGAGGCGTCGGCTTTGCCGGCGCCGGGAGCGGGCATGAGCCAAGTAACAGACTGTTACTTGGCTGGTTCGAGGGTCGCATGAGCACGACGCGCGGGCTCGATATCCAGCGGCTCGGACTCGAGCGACGTGAGCGCGATCGAGAAGATCGAGCAGCGTTCGATGCCCGCACCGTGGTCGCGGATGATGTTCGTCAGCGAGATCGTCAAGGCCACGTCGATCTGTCTGGGCGCCTTCGTCGACGACGCCCTGGTCGGCTACGTGATCGTCTCCCGCTACGTCGACGCCTGGCACGTGATGAACCTCGTCGTCATTCCCGAGCATCGACGCGAGGGGATCGCCACGCGCCTGCTCGGAGCGCTCTTCGACCTCACGGCCGACGACGACCGGCGGGGCTTCACGCTCGAGGTGCGGGTGTCGAACGACGCCGCCATCGAGCTCTACGAGGGCCTCGGCTTCACGTCCCAGGGCATTCGCCGCGGCTACTACACGGACAATCGCGAGGACGCACTGATCATGTGGAGGGAGCCCGTCGACCCGTCGCGATGATCCTCGGCATCGAGACATCGTGTGACGAGACCGCGGCCGCGCTCGTCACTACCAGGGGGGAGATCCGCGCGAACGTGGTCGCCTCGCAGGCCGCGCTGCACGCACGGTTCGGCGGAGTCGTGCCCGAGGTCGCGTCACGGCGCCACCTCGAGCTGCTGGCGCCGGTTGTTCGAGAGGCACTCGACGAGGCCGGGGCGACGCTCGGCGATGTCGACCTCGTCGCGGCCACGCGGGGGCCGGGTCTGATCGGCGCGCTGCTCGTCGGGCTGTCCGGGGCCAAGGCGCTCGCGTGGGGGAGAGGCCTGCCGCTCGTGCCCGTCGACCACCTGCACGGGCACGTCGCGTCGCTCTACCTGCAGCCCGAGCCGCTCGACCCGCCCTTCCTCTGCCTGCTCGCGACCGGTGGGCACACGCTGCTCCTCGACGTGCAGGACCGGTCCGGTTACCGCGTCGTCGGTACGACCATCGACGACGCTGCCGGGGAGGCGTTCGACAAGGGTGCGCGCCTGCTTGGGCTCGGCTACCCCGGCGGCGCGGCACTCGACCGACTCGCGGCCGACGGCGACCCCGAGGCGTTCGACTTCCCGGTCGCCCGCGTCGACGGGCTCGACTTCTCCTTCTCGGGCGTGAAGACGGCGCTGCTCTACGCCCTCAAGGGCATGGACGACGCCGGGCTCGAGCGCCGCCGGGCCGACCTCGCCGCGAGTTACCAGCGGGCGATCGTGCGGGCGCTCGTCGACCGGACACGGGCGGGGGCAGAGCAGCTCGGCCACGACCGGATCGCCGTGGTCGGGGGCGTCGCCGCCAACTCGGAGCTGCGCACGGCCCTCGGCGACGCTGTGCTCGCGCCGCTCGCGCTGTGCACCGACAACGCGGCGATGATCGCCTCGGCGGGCCGCTACGTCGCGCCGATCGAGCCGCCGGCGTACCTCGACCTGGATGCCTATGCCGCCGCGTAGGCTGGCCGTCGGCGCGCTGCTCGCCGTCGCGGCGGTGATCGCCGGCGCGGTCCTCGCCTCGCGCGGCTCCGCGTCGAAGCCTCGGGCCGTGTCAGTCCCTGCGGAGAGCTGGCAGGGCCTCGTGGGCGGCCCGCGCGGCGACGTCGCGCTCGGCCAGCGGATGATCGTCGTCATGCGCGCGCCGTCGCTCGCGGAACGGCTCCAGCAGGCGGGCGGGACGGCGACGGAGCAGCAGGAGCAGCGCTGGACCGCCGAGGCGATGTCTGCCCAGCAGGACGTGCTGCTCAAGCTGGACACGAAGGGGATCTTCATCAAGCCCGAGTTGCGCTTCACGCGGACGCTGAACGGTTTCTCCGCTGCGCTCGCCCCGAGCGCGGTGCCCGTGCTCGAGCGCATGCCGCAGGTGGCCGGCGTCTATCGCGTCCGCACCGCCTACCCGGCCTCGGTCTCGGCGACGCCGACGGCCGCCGCAGCCCGCAGCCAGCGTGCCCAGCCGCTTCGCTCGACGCTCGTCGGGCTCGACGGCAGCGGCGTGCTCGTCGCGCTGCTCGACACCGGCGTCGACGCCTCCGCGCCGTACCTGCACAGCCACGTGCTGAACGGGATCGACGTCGCCGGCGCCGCGATCAACGGCCGGCCGCAAGCGGGCCCGGACGGCACGCCGGAGAGCCACGGCACGGAGATGGCCGGGATCGTGCTCGGCTCCGGGCGTTCCGGTCTCTCGGGCGTCGCTCCGGGAGCGACTCTGCTCCCGATCCGCGTCGGCGGCTGGCAGCGCGACGACGCCGGCCGTCTCGGCCTGTTCGCGCGCACCGACCAGATCCTCGCCGGGCTCGAGCGGGCCGTCGACCCGGACCGCAACGGCGACGCGCACGACGCGGCCCGGATCGCGCTGATCCCGCTCGCCGAGCCGTTCGGCGCCTTCGAGGACGGGCCGCTGGCGACGGCGGCGGCGGGAGCCGCGGCCCTCAACACGCTGGTCGTGACGCCGGCCGGAAACGACGGCGTCGCCGGGCCGGCGTTCGGCAGCTTGTCCGGCCCGGGCGGGGCGCCGTCTGCGCTCACCGTCGGCGCAGCCGACCTGCGCAGCCGCACGCTCAGCGCCCGGCTCGTCGTACGCGACGGTCTCGACGTCCTCCTCAATCGCGACGTCCCGGTGCTCGGCGCGAGCGGCCCGCTGCAGGCGAGCACCGCCCGCCTCGTCGTTCCCAAGCGGCTCTTCACACGCACCGGCCTGAGCGTCGCCGCCGGACGCGCCGTGCTGGTTCCCGCCGGGACGGACCCGAATCGTGCTGCCGGGGACGCCTCCCGCGCCGGCGCCGACGTCGTTCTCCTCGCCGGGGACCGCCTCCCCGCGGGCGCGCTCGAAGGCGGCGGCGCGCTCGCCGTTCCCGTCCTCGGCGTTCCCTCCAGCCTGCTCCGCGGCGTTCGCTCGGGCACGCAGCTGGTCGCTTCCGTGGGGCCAACGCACGTCACGCGTACCGGCGCGGGGCGCCGCGTGGCCGCCTTCTCGTCCTGGGGTCTCGCATTCGGCGGGCATCCCAAGCCGGAAGTGGCCGGGCCAGGAGTCGGCGTCGTGACCGTGGATCCGGGCCGGCTAACGGACGGCTCGTCCCG
Organism: uncultured Actinomycetes bacterium; assembly: GCA_963776375.1. Classification (GTDB taxonomy): domain Bacteria; phylum Actinomycetota; class Thermoleophilia; order Gaiellales; family Gaiellaceae; genus PALSA-612. The sequence continues at coordinate 112,228 of CAVZMF010000002.1, forward strand.
CTTCGTCGTCGTCGACGGCGCCAGCGCGGCCGCGGCCGCGGTCGCGGGTCAGGCGGCGATCGCGGTGCAGGCGCGGCCCGAGCTGGCGGCGGCCGAGCTCAGGAGCCTTCTCGTCGGCACCGCTCGCGACCTGCCCGACCAGCCCGAGTCTGCGCAGGGCAACGGCCTCGTTGACATCGCCGCGGCCGCCGGCGCCGAGCTCGTCGCCCAGCCCGACACGCTCGCGTTCGGACGCGCGTCCGGGCGCGGCTGGACAGCGACCCGCAAGGTGACCGTCCGCAACGTCTCCACGCGCTGGCTGCGCGTCTTTGCCGCGGCGCCGTCGCCCGACACTGCGCTGGCCCTGACCGTTGCGCCGCGATCGCTGACGATCCCACCGGGCGCCGTCGCCGGCCTGGCGGTGTCCGCGCGGCTGCGCCGGCCGACGCGGGCGCAGGCACTCTCAGGAGCACTGACGATCGCGCCGCTGACCGGCGTGCGCCTCCGGGTCCCGTGGGCGGTCGTGACCGCGCCCGTCGCGAAGTCGTTGATCGGCTCTGTGCAGCTCTCGGCGCCCGCGTTCAAGCCCTCGGACGGCTCGCCCGCAGTGCTGCTCGTCCAGCTCGGGACCGTCGAGACCGGCCCCGGCGGCCTCTCGTTCCAGCCCGTGACCCGCCTCGACATCCACCTGCTCGACCGCAAGGGCAGGGACCTGGGGCTGCTCTCGCGGCTCCGCGACGTGCTACCCGGCCGGTACGCGTTCGGGCTCACCGGCCGCGGCCCCAACAGCGGCGTGCTTCCGCGCGGGCGCTACTCCCTGCGGCTCCTCGCCTTCCCTCCGGCGGGAGGCCGGGCCGTGGGCAGATCAGTGGTTTTCCGGGTTGAGTAATCAGGTTTTCCACCCTTTAATACTGTCTATACAGCGGCGTATTCTCGCTCGTAAGCTCGGGTTTCACGGAGCAACAGTCGACCAAGGAGACCACGGTGGCAACCACTGAGACGACCTCGCATCTGCGAGAGAACCCGTTCGAGATCGCGCGCCAGCAGCTCCGGCTCGTCGGTCAGACCTTCAACATCGATCCGAACCTGATCAGCGTTCTGGAGGGGTGCAAGAAAGCGGTCGAAGTCGCGATTCCGATCAGCATGGACGACGGCACGATCCGCTCGTTCGCGGGCTACCGCGTCCAGCACAACGTCGCGCGCGGCCCGTCGAAGGGAGGCATCCGCTACCACCCGGACGTCACGCTCGACGAGGTCAAGGCCCTGTCGATGTGGATGACCTGGAAGTGCTCGCTGATGAACATCCCCTTCGGCGGAGCCAAGGGAGGCGTCGTCTGCGATCCGAAGGCGATGTCCGTCCGCGAGCTCGAGCGCATGACGCGCCGCTACACCTCCGAGATCATCACGCAGATCGGGCCAGAGAAGGACATCCCGGCGCCGGACGTCGGCACGAGCCCGCGCGAGATGGCCTGGATCTTCGACACGTACTCGATGAACAAGGGCCATTCCGTGCTCGGCGTCGTCACGGGCAAGCCGCTCACGGTCGGCGGCTCGCTCGGCCGGCTCGAGGCGACGTCCCGGGGCGGGCTCTACTGCCTGCTCGAGGCGCTCAAGAAGCTCGACCGGACGCCCGTCGGCCTGCGCGTCGCGATCCAGGGCTTCGGCAACGTCGGCAGCTACCTGGCGCAGTTCCTCGCGGACGAGGGCGCGAAGGTCGTCGCCGTCTCCGACTCGAGCGGCGGCATCCACAACCCGAAGGGCCTCGACGTACCCGCCGTCCTGGCCTACAAGCAGGAGACGCACTCGCTGCGCGGCTTCCGCGGCGGCGACGAGATCACGAACGAGGAGCTGATCCTCCTCGACTGCGACGTGCTCGCTCCCTGCGCGCTCGAGCAGGTGATCACCGCCGACAATGCCTCGGACGTGAAGGCGAAGATCGTCCTCGAGGGCGCGAACGGGCCGACGACCCCGGCGGCCGACGACATCCTCGAGGATATGGGCGTCCTGATCCTCCCGGACGTGCTCGCCAACGCCGGCGGCGTCGTCGTCTCGTACTTCGAGTGGGTGCAGGGGCTCCAGGAGTACTTCTGGAAGGAGGACGAGGTCAACGAGAAGCTCCGCGACATCGTTTGCCGCGCCTTCGAGGAGACCTGGGAGCTGCGCAAGCAACGGCAGACCAGCATGCGGATGGCCGCATACGGCGCCGCCGTGATGCGCGTCGCCGAGGCGACCACGACGCGCGGCCTCTATCCCTAGGAGCACGGGGGAAACGGCCGGTTTCCCCGGTGAGCCCCCTTCCCCGTCGCGGCGCCTGGAGCTTGGCCCGAGCTACGCCCGGGCCGAGCCCGGGCTTCGCGGCGGATCTTGTCGCGTGACGGTCGTCACCCTCTATCACGCTGCTGGATGCCACCTCTGCGACCGCGCCCGCGAGGTGCTGCTGAGCGTGCGGGAGGAGCTCGAGTTCGAGCTCCTCGAGGTCGACATCTCGGGTGATCCGGAGCTCGAGGCGAGCTATCGCGAGTGGCTGCCGGTCGTGGAGATCGACGGCGAGCGCGCCTTCGTCTATACGTCGACGAAGGCGGTCTCAGAAGACGTCTTTCGAGAGCTCGACCGTGAGCAGCGGATAGCAGGCAGATGCGGGCTTTGCCCGTATCTGCCGAGCGGCAGCAGGAAGCCTCGAGGAAAGGAGGGGGCTCACGGGGGAACCATGGGTTCACCCGTGCCAGAAGTGGCTAAAGTGTCACGCGGGGGTTGAGCGCGCGAGCGCGGCACAAAGTTCGCCACGATCCGGGAGTCGGTACCCCAGGCGACGGCCTTCAGAGGGCTGGCACAATGGGAACCAGCTGTTACAAACATCGATACAAGGAGTTGGTGTGGCGGAACGTGTGACGGTGGGCGTCGCGTCTCGGCTGAGTCGGTACCTGCAGGTGCTGACCCAGGCGAAGAAGATGGGCAAGGAGCGGATCTCCTCGCAGGAGATCTCGGACTACACGAACATCAACGCCACCCAGATCCGGCGCGATCTCTCGGGTTTCGGCAAGTTCGGCAAGCGAGGCGTCGGCTACAGCGTCGACGGCCTCCTGGCAGAGATCCGGAAGATCCTGCGCACGCAGGGGCAGCACAACATCGCGCTCGTCGGCGCCGGCCGCCTCGGCCAGGCGATCGCGAGCTCGCCGATCTTCGCCGAGCACGGCATCAACATCGCGGCCGTGTTCGACCGCGACCCGGACATGATCGGCCGGCCCGTCGGTCCGAACGCCGGCGCGGTGCTCGACTCGAAGACGCTCAGCGACGTCGTCCGCGACAAGAACATCATCGTCGGCGTGATCGCCGTGCCCGCCGCGAGCGCCCAGCAGGCCGCGGACGAGCTCGTCGACTCGGGCGTCCGCATCATCTTCAACTACTCCGAGGCCCTGCTCGACGTCCCTCACGACGTCCAGGTTCACACCTCGAACCCGGCCGTCGAGCTGCTGCACGCGCTCTACTTCCACCTGGCCTGAGCGGACACGTCCGGGGCCTGACCCCGGCCTGACCCCTGCCTGACCCTTTAGGTCGGCCGTGACATGTCCTACGCTCGCGTCGTGAGGATCCTGCTCTGGCACGGGTACCTGCTCGAGGGGACAGGGTCGAACGTCTACACGCGGGCCGTCGCGCGGGAGTGGCAGCGGGCCGGGCACGAGGTCGTCGTCTTCTGCCAGGAGCCGCAACCTGAGCGGTTCGACCTCGACGGCGCCCAGGTCGTGCGGCCCGAGCTGCCCGACGGGCTGCTCCCCGTCTTCGTCCTCGACCGCTACGACGGGCTCGAGGCGCGGCTGCTGCAGGATCTGACGACGATCCAGCGCGCGCGCTACGTGGACGCGAACGCGCGCGCGCTCGAGGAACACCTTCCGGCCGACGTCGTCTTTGCGAACCACGTCCTGCCGGGCGCAGCCGTCGCCGCCGCGACTGGCCGGCCCTTCGCCGTCAAGGCGCACGGCTCGGAGCTCGAGTACTCGATTCGCGGCAACGACGAGCTGACCGCCGAGGCGCAGGAGGCGCTCGGCCGCGCGCACGCGGTCTTCGTCGGCTCGGCGCACATCCGCTCCGTGCTCGAGGAGGTCGTCGGCCACGTCGAGCGCGTGCACGAGGTCCCGCCGGGGGTCGACGTCGACGAGTTCCGGCCGCAGGGCCGCGCCGAGGCGCTCGCTGCGCTGCTGGCGGAGGCGCGGCACGACCCCCCGAACCCCGGGAACCGAAGCGAGCGCCTCCCGGACGAGGGCAACGCACGCCGCCTCGAGCGCTTCTTCGAGGGCGAGCTGCCGACCGTCCTCTACTTCGGCAAGCTGCTCTACAACAAGGGCGTCCACCTCCTGATCGAGGCGCTGCACGGGAGCGCCGCGCGCGCCTTGATCGTCGGGTTCGGCGACTACCGCCGGCACCTCGAGGAGCTCGCGCCGCGGCACACGCTGTTCACGGGCCCGCTCGAGCACCGGCACCTCGTCCACCTGCTGCCGCTCGCGGACGTCGTCGTCGTGCCCTCGATCTTCCCCGAGGCGTTCGGGATGGTGGCCGCCGAGGCCGCAGCCGCCGGCGTCCCGCCGCTCGTCGCCGGGCACTCGGGCCTGGCCGAGGTCGCGGCCGGGCTGGAGCGGGCCTACCCCGAGCGCCACCGTACGCTGACCACGTTCGCGACCGGCGACCCGATCGACCTCGCCGACAAGCTCCACGAGCTGCTGCAGCTGAGCGCAGCCGAACGGGCAGAGCTGGGAGCCGCAGCCAGGGAGGTCGCGGTCGAGCGCTGGAGCTGGAAGAGCGTGGCCGAGGGCCTCCTCGCGCCGTTCATCCCCTGAGTGCCTCGTCCGGCGATGCCTGCCGGCCTCTGGCCCGCGATCACGCGGCGCCCTGCCCTTCCGCTCCGGCGCTGGCAAAAGTCAGCACCTCCGCTCCTGGGCCGGCTCCGTCGAGCCTACGCCGGCTGCGTCCTCAGTCGCGCCCGTAGTTATCACTACGAGCGCTTCCTGCGTCCTTGCATCGCTTGGTGCTCGCGACCCAGTGACTCGACAACATCACCGGACGAGGCACTAGCCTTCCACTTCAATGGGTGAAGCGCAGACGGTTCCCTGGCAGGAGCTGCTCGTGCAGGCGCGGGAGCGCTACGAGGAGGGCTCCGACTTCACGCTCGCCGTCGAGGAAGAGTTCGCGATCCTCGATCCGGTCACGCTCGAGCTCGACAACCGCTTCGAGGAGCTGCAGGCTGCGTCCGAGGGCACCGAGCTGGAGAGGCACCTCGTCGGCGAGCTGATCGCCTCCGAGGTCGAGGTCCGGACGGGCCGCTGCGAGTCCTTCGCCGAGGCTGCGGCGCGCATCGACGAGCGGCGCCGCCAGCTCACGGCGCTGGCCGAGCCGCTCGGCATCACGCTCGGCGGCGTCGGCACGCACCCATGGAGCTCCTGGCGCGACCAGCGGATCATCGACACGCCGCACTACCGCCGCAACGACGAGCTGCTCCGCTACGTCGTCTGGCGCAACAACACCTTCGGTCTCCACGTCCACGTCGGCATCGCGGGCGCCGACCGCGCGGTCGCGGTCTGCAACGGCCTCCGCGCCTTCCTGCCCGATCTGCTCGCGCTCTCCGCCAGCTCGCCGTTCGTCGACGGTGTCTTCACGTACCTGCACTCGGCGAGGACGCAGATCTTCACCCGCATGTTCCCGCGCTGCGGCGTGCCGGACGCCTACGAGGGCTGGAACGGGTTCGACGCCTACGTCCGGGTGCTGTACGAGACCGGGTCGATCGACGAGCACACGCAGATCTGGTGGAGCGTCAGGCCGCATCTCGCCTTCCCCACCGTCGAGATCCGGATCTGCGATGCGCAGCCGGAGGTCGGCGAGGCGCAGGCGCTGGCGGCGCTCTGCTACTCGGTCGCGGCCCGGATCGCGCGTGCGCTGGACGAGGGCGAGCCGGTCCCGCTGCCGCCGAACCGGATGATCGAGGAGAACCTCTGGCGCGCGCTGCGCCACGGGCTCGCCGGCGAGCTGATCGACCTGCGCACGCTCACGGTGCGGCCTGCGCGCGCCGCGCTCGAGGAGCTCGTCGAGTGGGTGCTGCCCGTGGCCGAGGAGCTCGGTGCCGCGCCCTACCTCGCGCTGCCGGCCGCGAACTCGGCCGAGCGGCAGATTGCAAGGCACGCCGAGGGCGCGACGATGGAGCAGATCTACGCCGAGCAGGTCGGGGCGGGGGAGCGGGTTGGCTGAGACCGAGAGTGGAGCCTCGGCCGAGGAGCTGATCAGGCAGCTCCAGGTCTCGGACGTCCTGCTCGGAACGCTCGCCTCGCTCGTCCAGCTCGGCTACGCGAAGCTCGGCAAGGGCGAGACCGAGCAGACGCGACTCGCGATCGAGGCGCTCAGGGCCGTGCTGCCCGTGCTCGACGGCGCGGCGCCGGCCGACTCGATCCGCGACCTGCGCCAGGCGACCGCCAACCTGCAGCTCGCCTACGCGTCCAAGGTGACCGACACGCCCGTCCCCGACGAGGAGAGTCAGGAGGAGACGACATGACCGGGAAGCGCTACGAGACCGCGAGCATCGCCGACATCGCCGACTCCAGGGGGTGGTCGCCGATCCGCAAGCACTTCGGCGTCGAGTCGTTCGGCATCAACGCCTGGACGGTGCGCAATGCCGACGAGCGGATCATTCCCGAGCACGACGAGGTCCCGTCCGGCCACGAGGAGCTCTACATCGTCATCGCGGGGCACGCCACGTTCACGGTCGACGGCGAGGAGATCGACGGGCCTCTGGGCACGGTGCTGCTCGTGCAGGACCCGGCGGCGAACCGGGCTGCGCACGCGCGCGAGGCCGGCACGACCGTGCTCGCGGTCGGCGCCAAGCCGGGAGAGGCCTATCAGCCGCGCTCGTGGGAGATGAATGCCGAGGTCCCGGCGATGTTCGATCGGGGCGAGCACGAGAAGGCAAAGAAGCTCCTGACCGAGGCGCTCCCGAAGTACGAGGACAAGGCCGGCATGCTCTACAACATCGCCTGCGCGGAGGCGCTGCTCGGCGAGACCGACGAGGCGCTCGGCCACCTGCGCGAGGCGCTCGAGAAGCAGCCGCAGTACGCCGAGAGCGCGCGCGAGGATCCCGACTTCGAGCCGATCCGCTCCGACCCGCGCTTCGCCGAGCTGGTCGGCGCCTAGGCGCGGCGATGGTTCCCGAGGCGGAACTCGTGTCGACCGAGCGTGGGCTCGTCCCGAAGGGGCAGGGCTGGTTCGTGCTCAATGCCCGCGAGACCCAGTGGTGGGAGCGACCGGGGCGCGGCGTCCTCTGCGAGTTCGAGGGCGCAGGCTTCGAGGGCGCGGCGGACTTCCAGCAGCTCGGGATCAACCTCACCCTGCTCGGCGCCGGCGAGCCCATGGCGATGTACCACCGGGAGAACGACCAGGAGGACTTCCTCGTCCTCGACGGCGAGGCGCTGCTCGTCGTCGAGGGCCAGGAGCGGCCGCTGAAGAGGTGGGACCTCGTGCACTGTCCCGCCGGGACGAACCACGTGATCGTCGGCGCCGGCGACGGCCCCTGCCTGGTGCTCGCCGTCGGCGCCCGGGACCGCTCGACCGGTCCGGACTGGGGCGCCTACACCGTGGACGAAGCCGCGTCACGCCACGGCGCGGGAGTCGAGCGGGAGACGACGGAGGCGAGCGAGGCGTACGCCCGCTTCCCGAAGGGCGGGCTCATTCGGTACCGCGACGGGTGGCTTCCCGACTAGCGACGCCCGAGTCAGTCGGTCCACCATCCGGGCACGATCTCGCCGTCGTTCTCCTCGGCGATGGGCGCGCCGAAGGCCAGCACCTCGAGCCCGTCCGGGCCGCCCTCGAAGTTGCGCATCGTCTCCGGCCCGACGCGGACCACGTCCCACTGACGGACGTCGACGATGTCGTCGTCCAGCTTCACCCGCCCGCTGCCGGCGACGATCACGTACAGCTCCTCCTGGCGCTTGTGCTTGTGGCCGAAGGGTGTTCGGAAGCCCGGTCCGAGCCGCTCGAGGCTGACGGCGCCGATCTCGCAGTTGAGCTCCCGCTTGGGGAAGTGCGCCTTCATCTCGGAGGGCATGCCGAACTTGGGCGCCAGGTCTTCGCTCTCGCGGATGTTGACGATCGTGTAGTCGCTCATGCCCGCGATTGTCGCAGAGCCCGTACGAGTCACGTCCAGCCGAAGTCGCGCCCGAGCAGCTCGTAGAGTTGCCGGTTCGGCTCCGCGTAGTACGCGGCCAGCCGCTCGCGCGTCTCCGGGCCCATCGCGGAGTACTCGCGCCGGAAGAGACGCGGGTAGGAGTCGAGCTCGTGCGGCGCGACGCCGATGAAGGCGAGGATCTCGCCGTACGTCTCACCCGGACGGTCGTCGAGATCGGCGCTCGAGACGACGAGCAGCTGCTCGCGCGGGAAGACCGCAAACCAGCGCTCGAGCTGCTCGGCGTAGCGCCCGCGGGCGGCGTACGTGTAGTTCCACCACTCGTAGCTGAAGTACGACGGATCGGCGGTCATCCGCTCGACCTCGCCGCGCATCCGCTCCTCCTCGGCGTCGAGCGCCTTCTCGAACGGCAGCGGCTCCCGGCCGAGCGCGACCTCGTGCTGGTAGTGGGAGTACGCCCGATCGATCGGGTTGCGCAGGAGGACGATCAGCCGGACGTCTGGGACGACCTCGCGCACGCGCTCCGGCGCCAGCGGGTGGAAGACGTAGCTCGGGCTCGCCTCGCCGATGAAAAGCGGCCGGCCGTTCGAGCGCTGAGCGAGCCACGTCCGCAGCGAGTTGGGGAAGTGGCCGCGGTACCAGGCCTCCCCGCGCTGCCAGTGCCGGTCGAAGAAGCTGACCTCCTTCCAGGACGGGCCGCCGATCCCGGGATGCCAGCGCAGGTAGGCGTAGAGGGCGGTGGTGCCGGCCTTCTGGGCGCCGATGACGAGGAAGTCCGGGAGCGGACGGACGCTCGAGGTCGCCTTCCCGTAGGCCCAGATCGTGTTGCGCACGACCACCCGGGCCGATTCCGGGATCGTCGGAACCAGCTCCGCCGGAAGCCTGGGCATGCCTGGTCCCGCTCCGGTCGCTAGAAGGGCGCGGGCCCTCCCGGGCCGGCGTCCTCGATGTAGTCGTCGAGCGGAACGCGGCTCCCGGGCGGGTCGGCGGCGGACCCCGGCGTCTGGGCTGCGGCCCGGGCCCGGACCTGCACACGGTCCCCCGGCCCGGCGTCCGTGTAGCCGAGCTCGGCCAGGAGCGAGCCGGCCTCGAGCTCGACGTCGGCCAGCTCCTCGGGAGAGAGCTCCTTCCGGAAGCGGCCGACCGAGTCGCCGTGGACGGCCTCGAAGGCCCTGGCCAGCGGCTCGTGGGGGACGCCGAGGTGGCCGGCGATCTCCCGCGCCACGCCTTCGCCGTCGGCGACGAGCCGCTCGTAGCGGACCTCGACGACGCGCTCGCGCTGCCGGCGCACCGCGGTGACGTACCGCCGCCACGCCCAGGCGGCCCGCCGCGCGTCGGAGACGTTCTCGAAGGCCTCGGTGAGCTCCGGCTCGACCCAGAAGCGGGCGTAGGCGCCGTAGGGCTGGTGGGCGTCGTCGCGGCCCCCGTGGTTCTTGCGCAGCCAGCCGCGCTCGAGTAGCGAGCAGGCCACGTCGCGGCCGTCGCGGATCATGTGGATGGCGAGCGCCTGTGGATAGGCGCTCATCGCGGCGGGGAGGACGAACGCGAACTCGGGCGTCTGCTCGACGCCGCGCAGCCCGGGCACGAGCGCGAGCCACCGCACCATCTCCAGCCGGTGGCGGACGCCGCGGCCGGCCTGCTCCACCGGGTCCCTGGTCAGCGCTGGGATCGACGCCTTCAGCGGCGTAACCTCGCCGAGGTCGACGAATCCGGGAAGCGATCCGATCGACCTGGCGACGAAACTCGTCCCGGAGCGGGGCGAGCCGACGATGAACACGCTCCGCTCCTCGTGCGGGCGGAGCCGCTTCGGAGAGAAGCTTGCCCGGGGGAGCACGCGGGCGACTGTCGCCGCGTAGAAGGTCGCTGTCTCGAGCGTCTCGCGCGCGCTCTGCAGGACGGATGCCGAAGCCGGCTGCTCCGCCTGGCCATCAAGACGACGTGCGCGAATCATCTCCAAGAGCCTGCCTCCCGGTCGATTGCCAGCATGGTAGTGGGAGGCTGATGGGTCGGCATGGGCTAGCGTCTCCGGCCGGTGGCGCAGGCGGAGATCGGCATCTTCGGAGGCTCGGGCTTCTACTCCCTGCTGGACGACGTCGAGGAGGTCGAGTTCGAGACGCCGTACGGAAAGCCCTCGGCGCCGCTCGCGATCGGCGAGGCGAGCGGGCGGCGCGTCGCGTTCCTGCCCCGGCACGGCCGCAATCACGAGCTGCCGCCTGCACAGATCAACTACCGCGCAAACGTGTGGGCGATGCGGGAAGTGGGCGTGCGGCGGCTGATCGGGCCGTGCGCCTCCGGCGCCCTGCGGGCCGACCTGCGGCTAGGCGAGTTCGTCGTCTGCGACCAGTTCGTCGACCGCACCTGGGACCGCCCGGACACGTTCTACGAGGGACCGCCGGTGACGCACGTTTCCGCCGCCGACCCCTACTGCCCCGACCTGCGGCGGTTGCTCGTCGAGACCGCCGTGGAGCTGGGCATTCCCGTCCGCGACGGCGGCACCGTAGTCGTGATCCAGGGCCCGCGCTTCTCGACACGAGCCGAGTCGCGCTGGTTCCAGCAGGCGGGCTGGGACGTGATCAACATGACCGCGTATCCGGAGGGCTACCTGGCCCGCGAGCTCGAGCTCTGCTACGCCAACATCTCGATGGTTACCGACCACGACGTCGGCGTGGAGGGCACGGAACCGGTCTCGCACGACCAGGTGATCCGCGTCTTCACGGAGAACAACGAGCGACTTCGCGAGCTCCTGTTCGCCGTCGTCCCGAAGATCGGTCCGCAGCCGGAGGACGTCTGCTCGACGGCGCTCCGTGGCGCCCGGTTCGACTAGGCCACTGCCGGTTCGGGCCGGTCCCCGGCTCCACGGCAGAGCGGAATGACCTCCTGGCCGAACATCCGGATCGTCTCCAGGGCCAGCTCGGGATCCATTCCCGGGTAGTAGAGACGGAACCACATGAAGGGCACGTTGAACTCGTCTCGGTACTCGATGACACGCTCTGCGACCTCTTGCGGGGAGCCGACGAGGACGCGCTCGTCCTTCAGTTCGTCGAAATCGAGGTCGTAGCGCTCGCCGGGTTGGCCCCACTTCGCATACGACGCGTACATCGCGCGGAACGACGCCTGCATCTCCTTCTCCGCCCGCCGCGAATCGCGGGCCACGTGCATCTCCCTGAACATCGGCACACCGCCGAACGGACGGCCGACCTCGTCGAGCCGTCGTCGGTAGCCGGGAAGTGCCTCCCGGATGAACGTGCGGGTGTGTCGCCCGCTCGCGATCCACGCGTCGCCGATCTCGGCCACGCGCGAGACGCTCTCGATCGTGTCGGCCCCGATCCAGATCGGCGGGCCTGGCTGCTGGATCGGCCTGGGCCGGACGGAGACGTCGGCGAAGCGATAGAAACGCCCCTCGAACGACGCAGGGTCGTCGGACCAGAGCGTTCGCACAGCCCGCACCGCCTCGGCCAGGCGCGCGCCGCGCTCACCGCGTGGAATGCGCAAGCTCTCGAGTTCGACCGCGCGGTATCCCCGCCCGACGCCGAAGACAAATTTGCCGCCGCACATCACGTCGATGAGCGCCGTGGCCTCGGCGGCGATGATCGGATGCGTATACGGGAGGATGTACACCGCGGTGCCGAGGTAGCGGTCGGGGCACTCGGACGACAGGCCGGCGAGCAGCAGCAGCGGATGGAAGACCGTGTGCGAGGGGCCGGTCGCGTAGTGATGGGCGGCGAAGATCCCGTCGAACCCGCTCTCGTGGGCGGTGCGGGCCATGGCGCGGGCGAAATCGAACGCTCGGCCGCCGTCCATGTCGCCCGGATAGACCGGGCCGATGTACACACCGAACTTCACGTGCCGGGCTCCTGTCCGAGCCGTCGACTGTCGAACCGTTGAAGTGGCAAATAGTACAAGGTCGCGGGCCGGCGTGCCAGCGGTGCCTGTGCCTCTGGCTCCCGTCCGAGGGCGAGATCGTGATACAAATATCGCCGCGCCGAGGGGTCTCGGCGCTGACTTTGTGCGGGGTGCGGAGGGACGATGAGCTGGTTCAAAGATTCTGCTGTCGGCATCGCGATCGTGTGCTCGTTCGTGGCCATCGCCTACGGGCTCTGGCTCACCCAGTGGCTGCTCAAGCTCTCGCCCGGGAACGAGCGGATGCGCGAGATCTCGCGCGCCGTCCAGGAGGGCGCGGCCGCCTATCTGAAGAAGCAGTACACGACGATCGCCTTCGTCGCGATCGTGCCGTTCGTCCTGATCGGCGCGTACGACAAGCTCGGCTGGGGCACGGCCGTCGGGTTCCTGATCGGCGCGATCCTCTCCGCCGCTGCGGGCTTCATCGGCATGAACGTGGCCGTGCGGTCGAACGCACGGACGGCTGAAGCGGCGCGACGCGGGCTCGGTCCCGCGCTGGAAGTCGCCTTCCGCGCCGGCACCGTCACCGGACTGCTCGTCGTCGGGCTCGCCCTGTTCGGCGTCGCGGGCTACTACTGGGCGCTCACCGACTGGTTCGGGCTCAGCCACTCGGACGCGATCACCGACCTGGTCGGTCTCGCGTTCGGCGGCTCCCTGATCTCGGTCTTCGCCCGACTCGGCGGCGGCATCTACACGAAGGCCGCCGACGTCGGCGCCGACCTGGTCGGAAAGATCGAGGCCGGCATTCCCGAGGACGATCCGCGCAACCCGGCCGTGATCGCCGACAACGTCGGCGACAACGTCGGCGATTGCGCCGGCATGGCCGCCGATCTGTTCGAGACCTACGCCGTCACCGCGGTCGCCGTCATGCTGCTCGGCGACCACCTGATCGGAGCCGAGGACCAGCGCCTCTGGGTCTATCCGCTCGCGCTCGGCGGCATCTCCATCCTCGCCTCCGTGATCGGCACCTTCTTCGCCCGCCTCGGCAGCGGCCCGAACGCCGTCATCAACGCGCTGTACAAGGCCGTGCTCGTCGCGACGGGCCTGAGCGCGCTCGGCTTCATCCCGGTCACGCTCGGCTTCGACGGCGCGCGGTTCAGCTTCTGGAACCTCTACGGCCCGGCGTTGATCGGTCTCGCCGTGACCTTCGGGCTCGTGGCGATCACCGAGTTCTACACGGGGACCCGCTGGCCGCCTGTGAAGCGGATCGCCGCGGCCTCGCAGACCGGCCACGCGACCAACATCATCGCCGGCCTCGCCTACGGCATGCAGGCGACGGCGGCGCCGGTCGTGCTGATCGTGGTCGGGATCATGTCGTCCTACTACGCCGCGGGGCAGAGCATCTACGGCATCGGCGTCGCCGTCATGGCGCAGCTGTCGATGACGGGTCTGATCGTCGCGCTCGACGCGTACGGGCCGGTCACGGACAACGCCGGCGGCATCGCCGAGATGGCCGACCTGCCCGAGGAAGTGCGCAACGTCACCGACCCGCTCGATGCCGTCGGCAACACGACGAAGGCGGTCACGAAGGGCTATGCGATCGGCTCCGCCGGGCTGGCTGCGCTCATCCTCTTCGACGAGTACACCCGACGGCTGACCGAGCAGGGTCTGCCGACGCTCTTCAGGCTGTCGGATCCCTGGGTGATCGCCGGCCTGCTCATCGGCGGCCTGATGCCGTTCCTGTTCGCGTCGTTCGCGATGATCGCCGTCGGGCGCGTCGGCGGCGAGGTCGTGGTCGAGGTGCGCCGCCAGTTCGCCGAAAACCCGGGGATCATGGAGGGCACGTCCCGTCCGGACTACTCGCAGGCGGTCGGCATCGTCACGGCCTCGGCGATCAGGGGCATGCTCGTCCCCGCCGCGATCCCGATCCTGATCCCGATCGTCGTCGGGATCATCAACGAGAAGATGCTCGGCGGCCTCCTGATCGGGACGATCGTCACCGGGATCTTCCTGGCGATCGCCATGACCTCGGGCGGAGGCGCCTGGGACAACGCGAAGAAGACGATCGAGGACGGCCTCTACGGCGGCAAGGGCTCCGAGGCGCATGCGGCCGCCGTCACCGGCGACACCGTCGGCGATCCCTACAAGGACACGGCCGGCCCGGCGATCAACCCGATGATCAAGATCGCCAACATCGTCGCCATCCTCATCATCCCGATCATCGTCTCCATCCACGGCTAGAAGCCTCGGCCTAACAGCGGGTGCCAGGCACGTGCCCGGCACCGTACGGCACTAGAGTCTCGGCCTATGCCGCGCAGGCGCCGGAAGGAGCAGACGCTCGAGCGCGTCCTCGGCACCCCGGCGCTGTTCGCCACCGCGTACGGCAACGTCGGCTCCTCGATCTACTACGCGCTCGGCCTGACCGCCGTCTACGCGCTCGGCCTGACGCCGCTCGTCTTCGTCATTGCCGGCGTGATCTTCGCCGCCACCGCGGCCACGTACGCCGAGGGCACCGTCCGCTATCCCGAGGCCGGGGGCTCGTCCAGCTTCGCGCGCCACGCGTTCAACGAGGTCGTCTCCTTCGGCGCCGCCTGGTCGCAGATGCTCGTCTACGTCGTCACGGTCGCGACGTCCGCGTTCTTCGTCCCGCACTACCTCTCGATCTTTTGGGCGCCGCTGAAGCAGAACCCCTGGGACATCGTCGGCGGGATCATCGTCATCATCGTCCTCGTCGTTCTCAACACGGTCGGCGTGCAGGAGGCGACCCGCGTGAGCATCGTTCTCGCCGTCGTCGACTTCGCGACCCAGATCTTCCTCGTGATCCTCGGCTTCGTCCTCGTCGTCGACCCGCACATCCTGACCTCGAACGTCCACTGGGGCACGGCACCGACGTGGGCCAACCTGGCGATCGCGATCCCGGTGGCGATGCTCGCGTACACGGGGGTGGAGACCGTCTCCAACCTGGCCGAGGAGGCGCGCGATCCGTCGCGCAGCGTCCCGTCGGCGTACAAGCTCGTCGCGGGCGCCGTCTTCGCCATCTACTTCACGCTGCCGCTCGTGGCGCTGTCGGCGATGCCCGTGGAGCGGATCGACGGCGAGCTGACGACGAAGCTGGCGCTGCCGCCGGAGAAGGACGGCTTCGCGAACGACCCCGTGCTCGGGATCGTCGACAACCTCGGTGTGCACGGGGCGACGCTCCGCGCCCTGCAGATCTACGTCGGCCTGCTCGCGGCCACGATTCTGTTCGTCGCCACCAACGCCGGCGTGATCGGCGCCTCGCGGATCACCTACTCGATGGCCACCTACCGGCAGATCCCGGAGATCTTCCGCCACCTGCACCCGCGTTTCAAGACCCCGTGGCTGGCTCTGCTCGTCTTCGCGGGCATCGGCCCGATCTGCGTGATCCTGCCCGGCAGCGTCACCTTCGTGGGGACGCTCTACTCGTTCGGCGCCACGCTCTCCTTCACCGTCGCGCACGCGTCGATCGTCGCGCTGCGCCGGAAGGGCGATCCCGAGCTCCTCTACCGTGCCCGGCCCAACCTCCGCTTCCGGGGCGTCGACTGGCCGCTGTTCGCGTTGCTCGGCGGGATCGCGACCGGCATCTCGTTCGTCGTCATCGTCGTCCAGAACCCGACGACGCGGTGGGTCGGCCTCGGCTGGCTCGTCGTCGGGTTCGCCGGTTACGCGGTCTACCGGCGCCGGTACGTCCACGAGCCGATGGCGGAGACGACGAAGGCGCCGCCGCTACTCGCGCCTGCGCTCGCGCTCGAGTACCGGATGATCCTCTCGCCGCTCGTCGACAGCGAGCAGTCGCGCGAGGCCGTGCACCTCGCCTGCCGGCTCGCGGCCGAGCGGCGCTCGGCGATCGTGGCCATCCGCGTGATCGTCGTGCCGGTGGAGCTGCCGCTCGACGCGCCGCTGCCTGAGCAGGAGCGGCTCGCCGACGACCTGCTCGACGAGGCGCACGACATCGGCGAGCTCTACGGCGTGCGCGTGATCGAGCGCGTCGCCCGCGCTCGCCACGCGGGACGGGAGATCGTCGAGGAGGCTGCGCGCCGGAACGCGGAGATCATCGTCATAGGCGCGCCGCGGCTGCCGCACCGCACGCGGCGCAGCGCGATCTTCGGCAAGACCGTCGACTACGTCCTCAAGCACGCGGACTGCCGGGTCATGGTCGGAGCCGGCCGTCAGGCCGTTGCGTGAGGGGCGCCTACGGTACCGCCGTCCTCGTCTTCAGCGTCCTGTTCGTGGCCCTCGGCATCGCGCTGATCGTGCGGACCGCGCAGGCCGGGGGAGGGGTCGGCTACCTAATCGGTGTGCTCTTCATCGGCCTCGGCGTGGGCCGCTTCGTCCTCCAGCAACGGGGAGGGGGAAGGAGCCGGTGACAGACTGAAGTCAGTCACACGGCGCGGCATTAGTCTGCGCAAATGGCCCGCAAGCTCCCTGCCCTCGAGCGTGTGCTCGGCGCGCCGGCGCTCTTCTCGGTCGCATACGGGGAGATCGCGGCCTCGATCTACGTCGCGCTCGGGATCGTGGCCGGAAAGGCGCTCGGCCTGACCCCGGTCGTGCTCGTGGCGATCGGGATCCTCTTCTTGCTGATCGCCATGTCGTACGCCGAGGGCACGGCGGCGATCCCGGAAACCGGCGGCGCCGCCACGTTCGTCCGTAAGGCGTTCAACGACCTCGGCGGCTTCATGGCCGGCTGGGCGCTGTTCCTCGACTACCTGATCGTGATGGCGCTCTCGGCGCTGTTCCTGCCGCACTATCTCGCCGGCGCGCTCCAGGTGGACGCGCTCAATCATGGCCCCTGGGACGAGATCGTCGGCATCTGCGCGATCACCGGCGTCGCGCTCATACGCCTGGTGCGCCGGCCGGCCTTCTACAGGATCGGGATCGTCGTGGCCGCGCTGGACGTGCTCACGCAGCTCCTGCTGCTCCTTTTCGGCCTCGCCGTCCTCGCCAAGCCGGATGCCCTGAGGCACGGGCTCGACCTGGGCACGAGCCCGACCTGGCACTCGCTGCTGTTCGCGCTCCCGCTGGCCATGCTCGCCTACACGGGCCTCGAGACGGTTGCGAACCTGGCCGAGGAGGCGAAGCGGCCCGGCATCGACCTGCCGCGCAGCGTGTTCTCGGCGGTCGCCCTGGTCGCGCTCGTCTACGTCGCCATCGCGTACGTCGGGCTGTCGGCGTACCCGGTCGAGGACGGCACGACCCAACTGGGGACGACGTGGCTGCGGGCGCCCCTGATCGGCATCGTCGACGCGCTGCACGGCCACATCGGTTCAGGCGTCGTCGCGGCCGTGCGCGCGTTCGTGGGCGTCTCCGGCGCGCTGATCCTCCTGGCCAGCATCGCCACGGCCGTCTCCGGCTTCGGGCGGCTCGCCTATTCGCTCGGGGAGCACGGAATGCTGCCGCGTACGTTCGGCCGCCTGGGGCGCCGGACGCACATCGCGCCGCAGTCGATCGTCGCCGCCGCGCTGATCGCGATCGCCCTGCTCGTGGTCGTCGAGGCGGTGGCCGCCGATCCGGTCGTCTTCCTGGCCAGCCTGTTCAGCTTCGGCGTCCTGCTCGCGTTCGCGGCGGCGCAGATCGCCGTCCTGCGCCTGCGCGTGCGCGCGCCGGATCTCGCGCGGCCCTACCGCGTGCCTCTGGACGTGTCCGTCAGGGGCCACCGGCTGCCGCTGCCGACGATCGTCGGCCTGGTCGCCACGATCGCGATCTTCGTGATCGCCATGGTCACGCATGACGCCGCGCGGTACGCCGGGCCGGTCTGGCTCGCAGTCGGGCTGATCGTCTTCTCGCTCGTCCGGCACTCGCGCGGGGAGGGCCTGCTGGAGGCGGTGGCGTCGCCGGACGAGCAGGAGCTCGCCGAGCCGCAGATCGGCCGGATCCTCGTGCCGATGAAGATCGGGCTGATCGGCGAGGAGATGCTGGCCACTGCGATCAAGCTCGCGCAGGAGCGCGGCTCGGCGGTCGAGGCGCTGCACGTGATCCGGGTCCCGATGAATGCGCCGCTGGACTCGGCGCTGGAGAAGGACGAGGAGCGGGCGATCGAGTCGCTCGAGGAAGCGCACGCGCTGGGCGCGGAGAACGGCGTCGAGGTCGTCGGCGAGACCGTCCGTGCCCGCTCGATCGGGGAGGCGATCGTCGACGAGGCCCGCAAGCGCGACGCCGACCTGATCGTGCTCGGCTCGGCGCCGCGCTGGCGACGCCAGTCGCGGTTTTTTTCGCCGACGGTCGAGTACGTGCTCCGCCGCGCCCCCTGCGAGGTGCTCGTCGTCGCCTTCCCACAGGGCGTTCTCGAGGAGGACGGGGCGTAGCGGCTCGCCGCGGTCCGCGTCCACCCGAGCCGGGCCGACGAGCGGCTCCTCGCCGAACTGCTCGAGGACGCCTGGGAGGGCAAGGCCGGAGGGCTCGTCTAGGCCGGAACAGCAGAGAGGGACAGGCTTCAGCCTGCCCCCGATTCCTTGTTCCGCGCTAGTCTGAGCAGGTGAAAGCAATCGTGATCGGCTGCGGCCGCGTCGGCTCCGCCGTCGCCAAGCGCCTCGACGGCGAGGGCTGGGACGTGACCGCGATCGACGAGAAGGAGGAGGCGCTCAACCGGCTCGGCTCGTCGTGGAACGGCGGCTTCGTCGTCGGGCACGGCATGGACGAGTCGGTGCTGCGCGAGGCGGGGATCGCCGACGCGGACGCCGTCGTCGTCGCGACCGACGGCGACAACACGAACCTCGTCGTCGCCCAGGTGGCGCAAAAACGCTACGGCATCGACTGCGTCGTCGTCCGCGTGCTCGACCCGGCCCGCGCCGAGTTCTACGCCGCGCGCGGCCTGCGCACGGTCTGCCCGACGTCGACGGCGATCGACGTCCTCACCGAGTCCGTCCGCGCCTGCGAGATCCCGGCGGCCGTCACGGTCGAAGGAGCGACGTAGGCATGTACCTGATCGTGGCGGGCGGAGGGAAGGTGGGCGCGAACCTCGCGCGTAGCCTCATCGCTCACGGGCACGAGGTGACGATGATCGAGCAGCGGGCCGACCGGTTCGAGATGCTCGAGGAGGAGTTCGAGCACCAGGTGCAGCGCGGCGACGCGACCGAGGTGTTCGTGCTCGAGCAGGCCGGGATCGCGCGGCCGCCGGACATGCTCATCGCCACCACCGGCGACGACGAGGACAACATCATCATCTGCCAGCTCGCCCGCGAGAAGTACGGCGTGCCGAAGGTGATCGCCCGGGTGAACGACCCGCGTAACCAGCCGCACTTCGACCTGCTCGGGATCTCCCCGACGGTGTGCGCCACGCTGAGCCTGCTCGCGCTCGTCGAGCATGAGGTGCCCGAGCACGAGCTCGTGCACCTCCTCGAGCTGCGCAAGGAGAACCTGGAGATCGTCGAGGTCCAGATCGACCAGGGCTCGCCCTGCGTCGGCAAGGTCGTCGACCGGATCGAGCTGCCCGGCCGGCTCGCAGCTGATCTCGGTCGTCCGCAACGGCCAGGCCAAGATCGCCGACGGCGAGACGAGGCTCGAGGCCGGCGACCAGGTCCTGGCGATCCTCGAGCCCGGCAAGACCGACGAGCTCAAGCGCGTCCTGCTGAACAAGCGCTAGCACCCCGCGCGGGGAATGGCCGCGTCCCGGTCGGCCATGTACGGGGGACAGTCCCTGTAACGGAAGTGTGACGCGCCGATTTGCCTGCTCACGGACGAGAGGTCCGGCGGTTTCGGCCATGGCTGCCTGGCGGCTCGGGACGTGTCGGCTTCGGTTCCTCGGCCATGGCCGCGTCCGGCATCCTTCGGAGGTGGCTCGTAGGCTCCTGCTCGCCGCTTCGGCGACTGCGCTGGCCGCAGCCGCTGCTGGTGCAGTCAGCGGCGACGGCGGGACGGCGACCCGCGTGGGCGGGGACTGGACGCGGTTCGGCTACGACGCTGCGCGCTCCTCGAGCGGGCCGGCGCGCACCGGCATCACGGCGGCGAACCTCCGCCGGCTGAAGCTGCAGCGCGTCCGGCTGGACGGCACGGTCGACTCGTCGCCGATCTATGCCCGGGCCGTTCGGGTCGCGGGCAAGGTGCGCGACGTCTTCGTCGTCACGACGACGTACGGAAAGACCGAGGCCGTCGACGCGTCGAGCGGACGGGTCGTGTGGCGCTTCACGCCGGCGGGCTACGCCGGCTGGGCGGGAAGTCCGCAGATCACGAACGCGACGCCGATTCTCTCGACGGATCGGAGGTACGTTTTCGCCGCAGCGTCGAACGGAAAGCTCTACAAGCTGCGGCTCGCGACAGGCAAGAACGTAGGCGGCCGCTGGCCGGTCACGATCACGCGTGACCCGACGCACGAGAAGCTCGGGCCTGCGCTCAACCTCTCGCGCGGCCTCTTGCTGGAAGGCACGGGCGGCTACATCGGCGATGCGCCGCCGTACCAGGGACACGTCGTCGCGATCGACGCCGCGTCCGGTCGCCTCGTCCACGTCTGGAACTCGCTCTGCAGCGACCGGCACGCGCTCATCCAGCCGTCGACATGCCCGGAGAGCGACTCCGCGATCTGGGCGCGGTCCGGCGTCGTCGTCGAGCCGGGCGCCGGCAACCTGCTCGTCGCCACCGGGAACGCCAGGTGGGACGGCAAGACGTACTGGGGCGACAGTGTGCTGGAGCTCTCGCCGGACGCCGGGAAGCTGCTCCAGAACTGGACACCCGCGAACCAGGCCGAGCTGAACTCCGGCGACGTCGATCTCGGCTCGACGGCGCCTGCGCTGCTCGGCAGCGGGCTCGCGGTGCAGAGCGGCAAGGACGGCAAGCTGCGGCTACTCGACCTCACGAAGCTGAACGGCAACGGCGGCGCCGGGCCGACAACCGGCGGCGAGCTCCAGACGCTGCCGACACCGAGCGGCTCGGGGCTCTTCTCGGCGCCGGCGGTCTGGCGGAGCGGCGGCCGCACCTGGCTCTTCGTCTCCGACTTCGGCGCCACGGCGGCCTATGTCTTGGACGGCCGCCGGCTCACACAGGCGTGGCACGTGTCGGCCGCGGGCACGAGCCCGGTCGTCGCGGGCGGGCTGCTCTACGTCTACGACCCGGGGGGCGAGCTCGACGTCTACGCGCCGACGACCGGGAAGCGGCTCGCGTCGCTGCCCGCGGGAGCCGGCCACTGGAACAGCCCGATCGTCACCGACGGCCGGATCGCGCTGCCGGTCGGGAACGCGAACGACCACCGCATGAGCGGCGTCCTCGACATCTGGCGACTTCCGTCCTGATCCGCCAGGCTGCTCGATCGACGTTCGGCGAGGATTCCCGCGGCGAGCTCTACGTCGGCACCCTCGGCGGGCAGGTCTACAAGCTCAGCTCGTTCGGACCAGCGTCATCGTCTTGATCGGGTCGCCTCTGACGAGAAGCCGGCCCGCCGGAACTCTCACCGTGCAGCGCGGATTGGGATCGTCCTTGTCCGGCGCGTTGGGGATGCAGCTCGCGGCCTTCCGGTAGCTCGCGCGGACCGCGGAGATCGGATCGCCGAGCCGGACCGCCTTGTCGGTGCGGGCGGCCGGGTTGTCGGTTCGGATCGAGTCGACGCGACCGTCGCGCAGGCCGACTTGCAGGTGCGGGTAGAGCAGGACGTCGCCGGGCGCGTGGCCCACGGCATGTGGCCGACCCAGCACGCCGAAGACGTTCTCCCGCGTCTCGCCGAGCACCACCTTCCCGACCCGGCCGTTCACCTCGTCGATCTGGAGGACGCGCGCGGGCTCGCCCGAGCTCCGCGTCGCGAATCCGTAGGCGGCCACGCCGATGCCGGCGACGACCGCGACCGCGACGAGGACCGCGATCGTGCGGCTCGACATCAGCTCCGGCGGCGCCTGACCTGCGGTCCCTGCTGGCCGAGCGCGGCGTACGCGAGCGCCTGCAGCGACTCCCGCAGCGCCCGCAGCTCGTGAACGAGCGGCGCGAGATTGTCGCCGGAGTCGAGCCGGTGGTTGAGCGCGCGCACCTCGGCGGTGAGCGCGTCGAGGCGCTCGAGTAGCGCGTCGAGCTGGCGGTCGCCGACTTCTCTCCGCTCCATCGAGGCTCAATGGTAGGCTCGCTCCCTCAGACCGGCGAGCGGTAAGGGAACCCGGTGCGAATCCGGGACGGTCCCGCCGCTGTGAGGGGAGATGCCCTCCGCCACGACGCCACTGGGCCCTGCCTACCGAGGTAGGGGCCGGGAAGGCGGCGGAGGGGGAGCCCCGAGTCAGAAGACCTGCCTCCCGCCGAGACACCGAACCCCTCGCGGAAGGAGGATTCGTCGTGAAGTACCTCTTCGCCTCGCTCCTGGCGGCGCTTGTCGTCGGGACCGCCGCGTCCACCGTCTCGGCGCACGTCCACGGGAC
Source organism: uncultured Actinomycetes bacterium (assembly GCA_963776375.1). Classification (GTDB taxonomy): domain Bacteria; phylum Actinomycetota; class Thermoleophilia; order Gaiellales; family Gaiellaceae; genus PALSA-612. Next base: position 134,542 of record CAVZMF010000002.1, read on the forward strand.
GGCGGCCGCGATGCCCAAGCGCATCGTGTCGCTCTCCCCGACGGCGACGGAGACGCTGTTCAGGATCGGCGCCGGCAAGCAGGTGATCGCCGTCGACGACCGGTCGGACTACCCGAAGTCCGCGCCGAAGACGAGCCTGTCCGGCTTCACCCCCAACGTCGAAGCGATCGTCGCCTACCACCCCGACCTCGTCGTCATCTCCTACTCGCCGAAGGACTTCGCGGGCGCGCTGGCCAAGGCGCACGTCCGCGTCCTCGACCAGGAGCCGGCCGACACCTTCAAGGACGCCTACGCGCAGATCGTCCAACTGGGGCGCGTCACCGGCCACCTCGAGGAGGCCAACGCGCTCGTGGCGCGGATGAAGGCGCGGATCGCGAAGCTCGTCAAGGGCGCGCCGAAGAAGTCGACGTCCGTGTACGACGAGCTCAGCCCCGACTACTACTCGGCAACGTCGGCGTCGATCATCGGGCAGGTGCTCCGGCTCTTCGGCCTGAAGAACATCGCCGACGCCGCGCCCGGGGCGGGCTCGGTCGGCGCCGTGCAGCTCTCGGCCGAGTACATCGTCTCGCAGAGCCCCGACCTGATCGTGCTCGCGGACACGCGCTGCTGCGGCCAGAGCCGCTCGAGGGTCTCGCAGCGGCCCGGCTGGGGGACGATCGCGGCGGTCAGGAAAGGCGCGATCGCCGTCATCGACGACTCGATCGCCTCGCGCTGGGGCCCGCGCCTCGTCAACTTCGTCAACGCCGTCTCGAGCGCGCTGAAGACGACGGCCAACAAGTAGCCCCGAGTCGGTGAAGTGATGGCGTTGTCTGGTCGCAACGAGTCGCCGCCGGAGCCCGGCTTTGCCGGGCGGGAGGCTCACCCACGCGAGGCAACGGTGGAATCGCTGTCACCCACCGCCGGCTCCGCAACCGTGGGGCTGCTCGGAGCCGTTGGGAAGGAGGGGGTCCGTGGGGGAACCAGGGGTTCCCCCACGCGAGCGCAGCTGCCTCTGACCGAGGCCGCGAAGGTAGACGCACGGCGGCGACGCGCCCACGGGCGCACGTGGGTCTGGATGGGAGGCGGCGTCGCGTTCGCGCTCGCGGCGTTGCTGATCGGCGTCGCGGTCGGCCCGGCGCCGATCGGGATCGGCGCGATCGTCGAGTCCGCCGCCTCCCATCTGCCGTTCCTCGGCCTGCACTCGCACCTGTCCGCGTCGGACTCGGCGATCGTCTGGGAGCTGCGGCTGCCGCGGGTCGTGCTCGGCCTGCTCGTGGGAGCGATGCTCTCGTGCGCAGGCGCGACCTACCAGGGCGTCTTCCGCAACCCGCTCGTCGATCCGTACCTCCTCGGCGTCGCCGCCGGAGCCGGGCTGGGCGCGACGCTGATGATCGCGTACGCGCCCGGGCAGGCGTTCGACGGCGACCTGCTCCCGGTCGCGGCCTTCGCCGGCGGCGCGATCGCCGTCGTGATCGCGTACGCGATCGGCCGCACGTCGAGGTCGCGCGTCTCGGCCACGCTCGTGCTCGCCGGCGTCACCGTCACGGCGTTCCTGACATCGATCCAGACGTTCGTGCAGCAGCAGCACTCGGACACGCTCCAGGCCGTCTACTCCTGGATTCTCGGCAGCCTGGACACGGCCGGCTGGCACGACGTCGTACTGATCCTGCCCTATGCGGCCGTGAGCGCGATCGTGCTGCTCCTCCACCGGCGCGTGCTCGACGTCATGACGCTGGGCGACGACGAAGCCTCGGCGCTGGGTGTGAACGTCGGCAGGACGCGCCTCCTACTGGTCGTCGCAGCAACGATCGGCACGGCCGCTGCGGTGGCGGTCGCCGGGCTGATCGGCTTCATCGGGATCATCGTCCCGCACTTCATCCGCCTCGTCGCGGGCTCGAGCTACCGCATCGTCGTCCCGCTGTCGCTGCTCGTCGGCGGCGGGTTTCTCGTCCTCTGCGACGTGCTCGCCCGGACGGTCGTGTCGCCTGCCGAACTGCCGATCGGCGTCGTCACCGCCTTCTTCGGCGCGCCGTTCTTCGCCGTCGTCTTGCGGACGAGCAGGAGCGTCGGGCCGTGACGGCGCTGGCGCTGCGAGAGCTGACCGTCGACCTCGGCGGCGCGCGGATCCTCGACGGCGTCTGCGGCTCGGTCGAGCCCGGCGAGTGGGTGACGGTGATCGGCCCGAACGGCGCCGGGAAGAGCACCCTGCTCCGGGCGGTCGCAGGCCTCGTCCCGCGGCAGGGCGCCGTCCAGATCGGCGGCGACGACGGCTCGGCGCTCGGCCGGCGCGAGCTCGCACGGCGCATCGCCCTCGTCCCGCAGCTCCCGGAGCTGCCGCCCTCGATGACCGTCGCCGAATACGTGCTGCTCGGCCGCACGCCGCACCTCGGCTACCTCGGGCGGGAGGGCGGGCACGACCTCGAGATCGCAGACGCTGCCCTCGTCCGCCTCGACCTCGTCGACTTCGCCGAGCGCAAGCTGGGCACGCTGAGCGGCGGCGAGCGCCAGCGGGTCGTGCTCGCGCGCGCGTTCGCACAGCAGGCGCCGATCCTGCTGCTGGACGAGCCGACGAGCTCGCTCGACATCGGCCGGGGCCAGCAGGCGCTCGAGCTCGTCGACAACCTGCGCCGCGAGGCCGGCTTGACCGTCCTGGCGGCGATGCACGACCTGACGCTGGCCGGCCAGTACGCCGACCGCCTGCTGCTGCTCGACGGCGGCCGCATCGTCGCCGCAGGGGTCGTCGACGACGTGCTCAGGGACGAGCTGATCGCCCGTCACTACGGCGCATCTGTGCGAGTGCTGCGGGACGACGACGGCCATGTCGTCGTCGTCCCGGTCCGGCACGGTTAGCCCGTGCAGAGGGTGGCGATCCTCGGCTCCGGCGGGGCCGGCAAGAGCGTGCTCGCCGACGCGATCGCCGAGCGCACCGGGCTCCCGGTGGTCCATCTCGACGTCCTGTACTGGAAGCCGGACTGGACGCAGCCGCCGCCCGAGGAGTTCGCCGCAGCGCTCGACAGCGCCGTGGCCAGGGACCGCTGGATCCTGGACGGCAACTTCCTTCGGGACGGCGAGGATCCCCGCTTCGCCCGCGCGGACACGGTCATCCTCCTCGACCTCCCGCGCACGACCTGCCTGTGGCGCGTCCTCGAGCGCCGGATCCGGGAAGCGCAAAAGCCGCGCCGCGACCTGCCCGCAGGATGCCGGGAGACGATCGATCTCTCGTTCATGCGCTGGGTCTGGCGCTATCCGGACCGGAGCCTTCCGCGCGTGCTCGCGCAGCTCGAGGGTCTCGACGGAGTCGACGTCCGCCGGCTGCACTCGACCGACGACGTGCGGGAGTACCTGGAGCGCCTCTAGCCCGACCAGGGCGGGAGTTCGAGCGCCCGCTCGAAGGCGTCCCGGTCGTGCACGGGCTCGCCGTGCGAGACGATCACGAGCTCGAACGGCAGCTCGAGCATCGCCCGGAACGCCGGCAGGACGCGCTCTTCGTGCCACGGCGTCGCCCAGATCAGCAGCTCGCCGTGCGGCGCCGTCATGCCGTCGGCGAAGACGAGCGCGCGCTGCTCCGGCAGCCAGAGCGGCGTCTCGTTGCCGCCGCGCCCGTCGTAGAGCGCGACGAGCCCACCGGGAAGCTCGCTACCCGGCTGGATGCCCTCGAGCTCGGTCTCGGGGACGTTCCCGCGCCAGAAGAGGTACGGACCGAACGCGCGAGCGCCGTAGCGTTTGACGATGAGGTCGACGTCGCGGACGTGATCCGGCTTGAGGATCACTGCGAGTGTCGGCGGCTTCGCGTCGAGTCGCGCCCAGACCTCGCTCTCCTCCTCGGGCGGCGCGATCGGGTCGAGGACGGCCACCTCGCCTCCCGACTCGACGCAGGTCGCGTTCACGGTCGGCCCCCAGCCGAGACCGGGCCGCCAGTCGTCGTAGTCGACCTGCCAGAGCCAGAGCGTCTGGACGACGTCGACGATCACGGCGACGCCAGCCAGCCCGGCTCCGGGCGTGTCAGCCGCTGCTCGTCCACGAGCCGCTCGATCAGCCCCTCGTGCCAGAGCCAGGTCCACGAGAACCAGCGCCTCGGCTCGCGCTCGGGGCAGACGACGGCGGCGCGGACGCCGGCGACGACGAGCTCGTCGAGGCCGCCGCGCGTGGACGCGTTCGGATGGATCTGGTCCCAGCGCGCCAGCTCGGTCACCCAGTCGTCGTCGACCTGGAAGAAGCGCGCGACGACGGCGCCGCAGCGCTCGAGCGGCGTGCGGATCCCCTTCAGCTCCTTGGGCTTGAGGTCGAGCTCGCGCAGGATGTCCTCCGTCAGCGACGGCCCCATGTTGCCGAGGTGCCGGAGCAGCAGGGCCCAGCCCTCGTCCTCGGCCTCCATGCGCGCGATCTCGGCGCGGCAGACCGGGTCCGCAAGCGCGGCCGCCTCGGCGCTCAGGAACATGGTCTTGCCGCGGTGGATCTTGGCGGCCTGGACGTCGTCGCGGCGCGCGAGCTCGAAGCCCCACGGCCACTTGGTCGCGGGCCACTCGGCGAAGCCGCCGGCGCCGGGCTTGTACGGCTCCTCGTGGCAGGCCTCGTGCAGGCTCGGGAGCGCGCAGTCGGTCGTCCGCGTGAGCAGCCCGCGGTCGCGGACGAAGGCGGCCGCGTCATCGATCGTCTGAAGCGCGCGGTCGGGCGTCAGGCGGCACTCGTACGCGCGCCGCTCCTGCAGCTCGCTGAGGGTCGGCACGGCCTCCTTATACTCGGCCCGCGTGGCCACCGCCGCCATCGTCACGATCGGGAACGAGCTGCTCTCGGGCGACGTGGCGAACACGAACGGCTCCTGGCTCGCGCGGCGGCTCGAAGGCGTGGGCGTCGCCGTCGTTCTCATGGCGGTGCTGCCGGACGAGATCGAGGCGATCGCGGAGTTCCTGCGCCGGCACGGCCCCATGGTCGACTCGGTGATCGTGACCGGCGGCCTCGGCGGGACTCCCGACGACGTCACCCGCGAGGCGCTGGCGTCGACGTTCGGCGTGCCGCAGGTCAACTTCCCGGAGTTGACGGCCGAGCTGAGAGCGCGCTTCCGGCGCGATCCCGACTACGTGACGCCGTGGGCCCGCCTGCCGGAGGGGAGCCGCCCGCTCGACAACCCGCTCGGCGGTGCGCCCGGCTTTGCGATCGGCAACGTCTACGTGCTGCCCGGCCTACCGGCCGAGATGGAGGCGATGTACGAGATCGTGGAGCCAGAGCTCGGCGGCGGCGCGCCGATCGGCTCCTGGCGGCAGACGTACGCGACCACGGAGAGCCGCATCGTCGAGGTGCTGCGGGAGCTCGAGCGTCGCCACCCGGCGGTGCGCGTCGGCTCCTATCCGAGCTTCCGCCCGGAGGGCAGCCGCGTGGAGGTCGTGCTCAAGTCGTCAGACCCTGCCGAGCTCGCCGCAGCCGCCGCCTGGGCCGAAACGGCCCTGGCCGCCGCCAACAGCCTCTGAGAATGGCTCTGAGGCTGGCTCTGAGCCAGTCTCAGAGAGGTCGCAGAGGATCCTCAGAGGCATCCTCAGAGGCCGGAAGAGCCGCCTCGATCAAGGGAGGCGGCGCGGCCCTGTAAAGGCCGATGAGCAAGACGTGGGGCGCCGAACTCTCCTCTCCGTCGCGGGCATCGTGGCGACGGTCGGCGTCTTCGTCGTGGTCGGGTTCTCCAGCGGGCACAAGGCGCTCGCCGCCGCAGTCACGCCGAACTGGGGCCTGGCCGTACTCTCTCTCCTCGTCGCAGCATCGGTCCAGCCGTTCCGGGCGCTCGCCTGGTCGACGACCCTCCGAGCCCCGGTCGGCTTCCGGGCGCTCTACTGCTCCAGCTCGGTCGGATCGCTGCTCGACACCGTGCTTCCCGGCCGACTCGGGGAAGCCTCGAAGGCCGCCGTGCTCCGCGTTGCAGCCGCTGACCGGTGGCCGGGCTTTCCCCGGGCGGCCGGGAGCCTCCTCTGCTCGCACATGCTGGAGGCGTGCGCCTTCACCGTCGTCGGAGCCGTCGGGGCGCCGTTCCTCCCACTGCCGAACTGGGCGCGGATCGGTCTCGCCGCCGGCTGTTCGCTCTCCCTCGCCGCGATCGCCGTCGCCGGAACGTTGCACTCGAAGCTCGGCCGACGCCTGCCACGCGCTGTCGACCGGTTCTTCGCCGCCGCCTGGGCGCCGCCCCGGGTGCTCCTCAGGGCCGGCGGCATCCTGGTCGCAACCTGGGTCGTCCGCCTGGTCGCGATCATGCTCATGCTGCACTCGCTCGGCATCCGGGCCGGCCTGGGCATCACGCTCGTGTACATGATCGTCACCGGCCTCGCGAACACGGCGCCGGTGCTGCCCGGCAACGCCGGCGTGTACCAGGGAGCGGCGATCGGGGCGCTGGCGATGGCCGGCGTCTCCGGCTCGCACGCCGCCGCCGTCAGCCTCGTCGCCCCGGTCTACGCGACGGCCGGAACGGCCATTGCCGCAGCCGTCGGCCTCGCCCTGTACGGCCGGCGCTTCGCCGAGCTCTCCCGCGCGGCGCTGCTGCGGCCCGAGCCCGTCGCCGCCTAGCCTCCCCGCTAGCATCGGGTCCAGTGGCTGTCGTCAGCCCCGATCGCTACCTCGAAGGGCTGAACGATGCCCAGCGAGAGGCCGTCCTGCAGACCGAAGGCCCGCTGCTGGTCGTCGCCGGCGCAGGCTCCGGCAAGACGCGCGTGCTCACGCACCGCGTCGCGCACCTGATCGCCGCCTGCGGCGTGAAGCCGAACGAGATCCTCGCGATCACGTTCACGAACAAGGCCGCGGGGGAGATGCGCACACGGCTCGAGGGCCTGCTCGGCGGTGTCGCTCGCGCAATCTGGATCCTCACCTTCCATGCCGCCTGCGGGCGGATCCTGCGCCGCGAGGCGGAGCGCCTGGGCTACCGCTCGAACTTCACCATCTACGACCAGGCCGACCAGGTCCGGCTGACGAAGGCCTGCCTCGAGGAGCTCGAGCGCGACCCGAAGCGCTTCGTCCCGCGCGGCATCCACGCGCAGATCTCGAACGCGAAGAACCATCTCGTCGGCCCGGACGAGTACATGGCCCGCGTCTCGTCGTTCTACGACCAGACCGTCGCCGAGGTCTACCAGCTCTACCAGCGCCGCCTGCACGGCTCCAACGCCGTCGACTTCGACGACCTGCTCATGCTCACCGTCGAGATCCTCGAGCGCTTTCCCGACGCGGCGACGAAGTGGCGCAAGGCCTTCCGCTACGTGCTCGTCGACGAGTACCAGGACACGAACCACGCGCAGTACCGCCTGCTGCAGCTCCTGGCCGCCGAGCACAAGAACATCTGTGCCGTAGGGGACCCTGATCAGAGCATCTACGCCTTCCGCGGCGCCGACATCCGCAACGTGCTCGAGTTCGAGCGCGACTTTCCCGGCGCCCGAACGATCGCCCTCGAGCAGAACTACCGTTCGACGAACACGATCCTCCGCGCCGCGAACGGCGTCATCGCCAACAACCGCGAGCGCAAGGAGAAGAACCTCTGGTCCGACCTCGGCGACGGCGACCCGGTGCGCGTGCTCGAGGTCGAGGACGAGCACGCCGAGGCGCGGTTCGTCGCCGCCGAGGTCGCACAGCGCATCGAGGAAGGCTTCTCGGGCCGCGAGATCGCAGTCTTCTACCGGACGAACGCGCAGTCGCGCGTGCTCGAGGACGTGCTCGTCCGCCAGGGCGTTCCGTACCAGGTGATCGGCGGCCCCCGCTTCTACGAGCGCGCGGAGATCAAGGACGCGGTCGCCTACCTGCAGGTGATCGACAACCCGGCCGACGCCGTCTCGCTGCTGCGCATCGCCAACCGGCCGCGCCGCGGCGTGGGGTCTACGACGCTCACGCGCCTGCAACTCTGGGCCGAGGCGAACGGCACGGCGCTGTACGAGGCGCTCGGCCATGCGGAGGCGGCCGGCGTCGGCGGCGCCTCGCTCCGGGCGGTAAACGCCCTGCAGACCCTGCTCCAGTCGCTGCAGGCGCAGTCGCAGGAGCTGTCCGTCGCCGAGCTCGTGCAGCGCGTGCTCGAGCAGTCCGGCTACCTCGAGTCTCTGGAGGCAGAGCGGACGATCGAGGCGCGCGGCCGGATCGAGAACCTGCAGGAGCTCGTCGGCGTCGCCCAGGAGTACGCCGAGCAGGCCGAGGAGCCGAGCCTGTCCGAGTTCCTCCAGCAGATCTCGCTCTTCTCCGACCAGGACACGATCCGCGAGGAGCAGAGCCTGGTCACGCTGATGACGCTCCACAACGCCAAGGGGCTCGAGTTCGGCGCCGTGTTCATGATCGGGATGGAGGAGGGCATCTTCCCGCACGCGCGCTCGGTCGAGGAGCAGGGGATCGAGGAGGAGCGGCGGCTCGCCTACGTGGGCATGACCCGCGCGAAGGAGCAGCTGACGCTCACGCACGCGTCCAGCCGCTCGCTCTGGGGCAGCCGCGCCTACAACCTGCCCTCACGCTTCCTCGACGAGCTGCCGCAGGAGGAGGTCGCGCGCGAGCGGCTGCGGCCGGGCTCGTGGTCCGGCTACGGCGCGCCCGCCGCCTCTGGGATCCACCCGCGCGAGGACGTACCGGCGCTCTCGACCGGCGACTCGGTGCGGCATGGGACGCTCGGCGAGGGCGTCGTCGTCGGCATCGAGCCGGGCGGCGTCGTCACGGTGCGCTTCGCCGACGACGGCGCCGAGCGGAAGCTGATGCTCGAATACGCACCCCTCGAGAAGCTGTAGTGGTCGAGAGGATCTAGGCTGCAGGCGTGGCCATTCGCGTCCGCACGGTCCGGAACCAGGAGGAGCTCGCACAGGCGATGGGGGCCATCGGCCACTACTTCGGCTGGGTGCCGACCCCCGAGCAGACCGAGTCGTTCATGGCCTACCTGCCGCTCGACCGGATGCACGCGGCCTTCGACGGCGGCGACATCGTCGGCGGCTCCGGCGTCTATCCCTTCGAGATGACCGTTCCGGGCGGGCCGATGCAGTGCGCGGGAGTGACCATCGTCGGCGTCCTTCCGACCCATCGCCGTCGCGGGATCCTGCGGCGGATGATGACGGCGCAGCTCGCCGATATCCGCGAGCGCGGCGAGCCGATCGCGTCGCTCTGGGCGTCCGAGGACACGATCTACGGGCGCTACGGCTACGGCGCCGCCTCTCGCTCGGGTCATGTACTGCTTCCCCGGGCGTCGGCGGATCTCCGACCTGACCTCCCGCCCCGAGAGGGCGAGGTACGCCTGATCGACCACGACGAGGCTGTTCGTGCGTTTCCGCGCATCTACGAGCGCCTCCGTCAGCGCAGGGTCGGCTTCGTCCTCCGCTCGAAGGAGTGGTGGTCGACGCGGAACCTCGACGACAACGAGTGGCGCCGCGGCGGCGCCGGGCCGTTGAACCGTGTGCTGCTCGAGCTCGACGGGCGGCCGGCCGGCTACGCGATCTACCGCATCTACTCGCACCAGACCGAGTGGAAGCGAACCCTGCGCATCCAGGAGGCGCTCGGCCTCGACCCGCGGGCGACGCGCGAGATCTGGCGCTTCCTGCTCGGCATCGACTGGATGGACGACATCCAGATCCGGCTGCTGCCGGTCGACCACGAGCTCATGCACCTGCTCGCGACGCCCCGCGCGCTCGGGATGAAGGTCTCGGACGGGCTCTGGGTGCGACCGGTGGACGTGGGGGCGGCGCTGTCCGGCCGCTCGTACGCCGTCGACGGCCGCGTGACGCTCGAGGTCGTCTCCGACCCGTTGTTCGAGGCCAATGTCGGCACGTGGACGATCGCGGACGGCGGGGCCCGGCGCTCGAGTCGGCGGCCGGACGTGCGCCTCGACGTGCAGGCGCTCGGCTCCGTACTCCTGGGCGGGTTCTCCTTCGCCGAGCTCGCCCGCGGAGAGCGCGTCGAGGAGGGAGCTCGCGGCGGCATCGCCCGAGCGGACGATCTCTTCCGCACGGACACCGCGCCCTGGTGTCCGGAGATCTTCTGACGTCTACTGCTGAGACTCCACGCGCCAGACGGTTCCGTCGCCGGAGTTCGAGAGCCAGACGTCGCCGCCGGCGGTGACGATCGCGAGAGGCCCCTTCCCGGCGGTGAGGGTCGTGCGTACGGCGTTCTGCGCCGGGTCGACGATCGACCCGTGCCGTCGTCGATGTTCGGGACCCACAACTCGTTCCCGATCCACGCGGAGCCGAGCGGGTTCGCGCCGACGCTGATCTTCGCGACGATCGTTCCGCGGGCGGGATCGACGCGGAAGACCCGGCCCGTCTCGCTCGAGACCCAGAGCGCATCCTGCGACCGCGTGATCCAGTCGACCTTTGCGAGCTTGATCCTCTTCGTGACGCGGTTCGTCCTGGCGTCGACGCGGACGAGGCCGCCGCTTCCGAGGTTCGCGACCCACAGGGCCCCGAACGCGTAGACGACGCCGTTCGGCAGAGCGCCGACCTTGATCGTCTTCGTGACGCGGTTCGTCTTCGGGCTGATGCGGCGAACGGTGCCGTCGGCCTCGCTCGTCACGGCCGACCGGTCGGCGACCCAGATGTTGCCCGCGCCGTACGCGAGGCCGAACGGGCGGCCGGGGAGGGAGATCCGGCGGGCGACCTTGTTCGTCCTGCGGATCGATGCGCACGACCTGGCCGAGCGTGAAGTCCGACGTCCAGACGGAGCCCGCGGCCGGGAGGAGCATCCCGGACCCGGCGCCGACCGAGACGGTCGCCACAGGCGTGAGGGCGGGAATCGGCGAGGACGGCCGCTGCGAGCGCTATCCGTTCTACGTGATGATGGGTGCGGAAGGCCCCTCGACGCCCACCGGCCTCGCCGAGCGGCCCGCGTTCCGCTCCTACGCCGAGGCGGTGGAGGCGCGGCTTTGCAAGCAGCAGGTCGACGCTCTGACAAGCGGCCTCGCGGCCGCACGGCAGGCGATCGACGATGAGCTGGCCGCCCGCTCGGAAACCGCAGCGAAGCGCCGCTAAGATTGGGCTTGCCAGGGCGGTTAGCTCAGTTGGGAGAGCACCAGCTCGACAAGCTGGGGGTCACTGGTTCGAGCCCAGTACCGCCCACCTCGAAACCCGCTGGAAACGGCGGGTTTTTGTTTCAGGCTGGCGACTCAGTCTCGCCAGCGCTGGCCGACTCTTGGCCCAAACGAATCTGCTCGAGCCGCGTCTTGATATGCGGCGGGGGGACAAGGCTCTCAACCTGGGGCCGGAGAGTGCCGGCGTGGTTCCCGAGTCCGAGCACTGCGTCTCGAACGTCCAACGGCTCGATTACCTCGAGCCCGACGTAGATGGAACCCTCGTTCTTCCAGCTTGGGTCGACCACGCGCCCCTGCTCGTCGGCGCACCACCAACGGCCGAGCCAGACGGGGGCGCGGCCTTGCGCCCTGGCGATGGGATGCTGCGCGTAGCCGCGGACGAGCTCGAGCTTTCCATGGTCGACAGCGAACCACCAAGCGTTCTCTAGGCACGCCCCGGGAGAGTGGTACTTGTCCGGGAACGGCTCGTCGTAACGTCCTTCGGGCCAGGCTTGCCACTTGTAGACGAGCATCAGGAACCTTCCTCTGCCTTCTCTGCCTCGGCCTCGAGCCCGGCTAGGTAGACGTCGAGCTTGCCACGGATCGCATCCCCCGAGCCTTGCAGGAGAGTCCCGTAGTGCCTCTCGATCATGCGCACGCTCGTGCCCATGATCCTTGCGAGCTCGAACACGCTGACACCGGCGGCGAGCGCCTGCGACGCGAACGTCGAGCGCAAGTCATAGATACGCCGTGGCGGCACCCCGGCCGCCTCGAGCGCCGGATGCCACTCGCGACGGCGGAAGTTCCGCAGGTTGACGTGCCGACCGCGCGGCCCGTAAAACACGAGCCTCGTGTCGAGCCGCGCCGGTACGTCGTCGAGCGCGGCGAGCGCCCGCGCCGACAACGGAACCTCGCGCACGGACGCCGACGTTTTGCCGTACTGCTTCGTGCGGCCCTCGACGTGCGTGCGCACGACGCGGGCGACGCCGGCCGCCCGGTCGACGTCCTGACGCTCGAGCGCGCACCATTCCTCGGGCCGCATCCCTGTCGCGGCTGCAAAGCGGATCATCGGCCCGTAGACGGGGCCGAGCTCGACGGCGATCGCGTCGACTTCCTCGAGCGCGAACGTCTGCACGCCGCGGGGCGGCGGCGGCGGGTTCGAGCCGGCGAGCTTCGCCGGGTTCCGGTCAAGGTCGCCCCATCTCAGCCCGGCTTCGAGACATTGTCGGAGCGCCTGAACGATCCCGTAGCGGGAGCGTGCTGGCAGCGTCGCCTGCCACTCGGCGAGTTCCGCGGCCATCCGCTCGAGGTCGCGGAGCTGCGTGTCGCCGAACACCCGAACGGGCCGCCTGAGTCGCTCACGCAGCACACGGATTGTGTTCGGGTCGCGGGTCGCTGCGTGTACCTCGAGGTAGCGGTCGACGTGCTCGGCGAGCGTGACGGGTGGCCGCGCGACAGCTTCGCCGCGCATCCGCTTCTTCTCGACGTTCTCGAACCATGCGCGCGCCTCGGACTTCGAGCGAAAGCCGGCGCGGCGGCGGCGGATGCCCTGCTCGTCGCGCCACCGGAGCCCGTAACCGCTGGCGGTCTTATAGGTCGATCCGCGTTGTTCAGCTGGCATCGTCGCTCCTTCCCGGCCCGGGCGTCACCGTGCCGCTCGTGCGGAATCTCGCCTCGAGCTCGAGGCGCACCTTCGGCGACTCCACGGAGTACGTCGCCACGTTCGCGGGGTCGAGGGGGCGGTCGCCTGCCGTCCAGGCGGCCGCGGTCACAGCGTCGACCGTGACGCCGTCAGTGAGCGCGACCGTGTCCGCGTCGAGTGGCAGGAACAACGACGCGGGCGGAACATCGAGCGCGGCCGCGAACGCGACGAGCTCGGAAACCTCCATTGGCCGCTTGCCGGCCTCGATCTTGGCGATCGTTGCCCGGCCGATCGGGAAGGCGATGCGCGCCATCTCGTCGGCGAGCCGCTGCTGTGTCCAATCCCGGCCTCGTCGGATCCGGCCCAGGCGCTCGCTGTAGACCTGGCGAACCGTCGCCGGGTGGCTGCGCTTCCTCACTGTTACCTCCCTTGTGCGAATATAGAACAGGCTATCACGATAACGGCACACATGCTCTAAGGTACGGCGCATGACGAGTTCGCTTCGGAGCTCTCCCGCCTCGAGCGCGGGCTCGGAGGCTCTGCCTCCCTGAAGGCCCATGTTGCGCGCGTGTTGCGCGTCTCGGTGGAGGAGCTCTGGCCGCCTAGCTAAACGACAGCGGCCCGGTCGGAAGCCGGGCCGCGCAACCACGAAAGGAGAAACAAGTGTCAACGCAGCCTAACCCAGCACCCAGCGACCCGCAGCCGTTCTTCACCGACCCGCGCACGTTCGCCGAGAAACTCGCCGTAACCGATCGGGAATGGCGACCGCATCAGCCGCAGCACAACTGCCCGGCCACCATCTGCGGGCTCGTGCTCGAGCTCGGCACCTACACGAGCTCATACGGCAACGGCGACACCGTGACGACGTGCCGCGTCCTGACCGAGGACAACGTCGTCTGGTCGATCGTCGCCTTCCATGGCTACCTAGAGAGCGAGCTTCGCCGGAAACGCCCGCGAGTCAACGACTTCGCCGCGCTCGTGTACCGGGGAACGGTGCCGGCGAAGAAGAAGGGCGAGAACGACGCCTACGACTACCTGGTCGTCGTCGAGCGGAACCCGGCGGCGCCGGTTGTCGAGTCCGTAGCCGCGCCTGAGCCGGAGCCCGACAAGCCGGCGCCCGACGAGCCTGCTGAGCCCGAAACCGACGACGGCGGCATCCCCTTCTAATGGCTGACAGCCGCGATCAGAGGATGCACGCAGCGATCGCCGAAGCCCTGCGCGCGCTCCAGGCGCGCAGGGGCCCGGCAACCGACACCGACCGGCCGAGGCGCAAATCGCAACCGGCACGAGTACTGAAGGGACAACTCGACCTCGACGGGAACGAAGCGACCACGGATGGCCGCTAGTGGAGCCAGTGGAACGGCGGCGGGTGACGAGCTCGCCGCCGTCTTCTCAGACCACGCACGCCGCTACGCCGAGCTCGGCTGGGAGCTGATCCGCGTCAACGGTAAGAAACCGCACGGCGGCAACTGGCAGCGGACACCGCCAGCCCGCCCGGGGTTTGCGGCCGGCCAATGGGCTGAATGGGGTGGCCGGTACAACATGGGCGTCGTGCTCGGCCCGTCCGGGCTCGCCGTCGTCGACGTCGACACGCTCGAGGCCGGCGACAAGCTCATCGAACTGCTCGACGGCGAGTTGCCGACGACGCCGATCGTCGAGACAGGCCGTCGACTACTCCACCTGTATTTCCGCGATCCCGGCGGCCTAAGCAAACAGGCGCGTGACGGGCTCGAGCTGCGCACAGGTGCGCACCTGTGCGTGCTGCCGCCGAGCGTGCACCCCGACACCGGCCGCGCCTACCGTTGGCTCGACAACCTCGAGCCGTGGAGCGTGCCGCTTGGCGACGTGCCCGCTGCCGTGCTCGCCTACGTCAGCGAGACGCGGCGGAACGGGCGGGCGCAACCGATCGGCGCCGTGATTCCGACCGGGAGGCGAAACGACACGCTCGCCTCGCTCGCGGGCACGATGCGTCGCCGCGGCATGAGCGAGCCCGCGATCGCCGCCGCGCTGCTCGAGGAGAATCAGAACTGCGAACCGCCGCTCGCCGAGCAAGAGGTGCGCGTGATCGCCGCCAGCGTCGGCAGGTACGAACCCGTCGAGGCGCTCGGCCGCCCCGTTTACGCAGGCCCGGCACGGGCGCTCGAGGAAACCGTGGCCGTGTTCGCGCGCTGGCTGCACCTGCCCGACCTCGAGCCCGTCTACGCGACGCTCGGCGCTGCCGCCGCGAATTACCTTCCCGGCACGCCGGTATGGCTCGTGCTCGTGTCGCCGCCGGCGAGCGGCAAGACGGAGATTCTCGGCTCGCTCGCGCTGCTGCCCGATGTGCTGCAGGCGGCGACACTCACCGAGGCGTCACTCTTGAGCGGCTCGCCGAAACGCGAGCACGGTAAAGGGGCGAAAGGTGGGCTGCTACGCGAGCTGGGCAACTTCGGCCTCGTGATCTTGAAAGACATGGGAAGCCTGCTCTCGATGCGGCCGGATGCGAAGTCGGAAGTGTTCGCCGCGCTGCGCGAAATCTACGACGGAAGCTGGACGCGCTACGTCGGCACGGACGGCGGTCGCACGCTGCACTGGAACGGCAAGTTGGGCATGCTCGCCGGGGCGACACCCGTGCTCGATCGCCACCACGGCGTGCTCGCCAGCATGGGGGAGAGGTTCATTCTCTGCCGGCTTCCCGAAGCCGGCGAAGAGCAGGCCGTCCGGGCGCTCGCCCATGCCGGCGACCAGGAAGGCGCGATGCGCCGCGAGAAGGCCGAAGCCGTGGCCGCCCTGTTCTCCGGCGGCCGGCCGAACCCGCGGCCGCTCGGGCCGAGCGAGCGAGACACCCTCGTCGCTCTTGCCGGGCTCGTCGCCCGTGCCCGCTCGGCCGTCGAGCGCGACAGGATGACACGCGAAGTCGAGCAGGTTCCTGGCGCGGAAGGGCCGGCGCGGCTCGCCGTCACCTTCGAGCGGCTTCTCGCCGGCCTCGACACGCTCGGATGTGACCGGGAGCTCGCTCTCCGTGTCATCCGTCGCGTCGCGCTCGACTGCATCCCGGCGCTACGCCGCCAACTGCTCGAGCAACTGTGCGACACCGAGGCGCCCGCATCGACGAGCGCGATCGCCGAACTCGTCGGCGTGCCGACGAACACCGTCAGACGCGCGCTCGAGGATCTGACCGCCTACCGGCTCGTTGTGCGAACCGTGAGCGGGCCAGGGAAGCCCAACCTGTGGCACGTCACCGATTGGGCTCGTGGACGCCTGGAAACATGAGCGATTCCGACCGTACCCGCTTTATCTCCTCCTATGGTGAGGGTGAGATATATAGGCACCCGTATAAAGCGGAGACGCTTCCGCTTCTGACGACGCGCCAGGTCGCCGAGCGTCTCGGTCTGAGCCCTGCAACCGTCCGGCGCCGCTGGCGCGCCGGTGAGCTTCCCGGCTACCGGCTCGCCTCGAACGTGTTGCGGTTCCGCGCCGACGAGCTCGAGGGGTGGCTTGAGGCAAAACGCCGGGGCGCGGCGGTCGCGAAACGACGGCGGGCTGTCGGCGCGGTCTCCTCCGCAGCCTGCGATCATGAACCGGATGCCGAAGTTCATGTTGGTGATCCAGGGCGAGAACTGGGAGGACATCGATGACACTGAACTGCGGCAACCCCCTAGCGAGGGTGAACCCATCGAGACGAAGTACGGCAAGTGCCTCGTGACCCAGGTCGAGCCGATGCCAAACAACCCCACGTACATGGGCAAGATCGTCTGCCGCATGAGTTAGGGCGGCAGCCCGCGTAACGCTTTTCGGACATGCCCACTTGGGCCGACGCCCGGGGGTGAGAGGTCTCGGAGCGAGCGGCCCAGGCTCCTTGAGGCCAACCGGACGCCGGCCCTCGTCGTGGAAGACGGCCAGAGCACAAAACCGTGCGCGGTGGTTATCCGGCCGAGTCGGCGGGGCTCCTAGCCGTCGACGCTTTGACGTCAGCCGCCCCAGCAAGGAGACTCCGGCGGACGAGGCGAAAGTAACTAGCCCGAGACGGAAAGGAGCAGCATGCATCGACTTCGAGGCCTCAGCCGCGGGGGGCGCTTGGTGTTGGCGCTCGCGGTCGGAGGGGCGGTGTTTGGGATCGCCACGGCCGTGCAGGCGAGCATCCCGGACGCCAACGGCGTGATCCACGGCTGTTACAACACCAGCCTGGCGCACGGCAACCCGACAGGTGCCTTGCGGGTCATCGACACCGCCAAGCCGAACGGGAACTGTGCGTCCTGGGAAGCGCCGCTGAATTGGGGTCAGGGCGGTACGGGCGCGACCGGCGCTAGTGGGCCGACCGGGGCAACGGGGCCAACAGGGGCGACCGGCTCTCGGGGACCGACCGGCGCGAAAGGAGCGACCGGAGCGAAAGGAGCGACCGGAGCCAAGGGACCAACCGGGGCGAAAGGACCAACCGGGGCCAAGGGTGCCACCGGGCCATCTGGACCAGCCGGTGTCCCTGGACTAGGAATCAGTGACGTGCTTACCGCAAACGCGACCACTGGCAGCTTCAAAGCGATCTTGTTCTGTCCCACGGCAGGGAAGATCGCGGTTGGTGGTTCGACCGTCGACACCACAATCGCCCCTGACATGGTCATCAACGGCGGCGGAAACGGCGGCACTCTCGGAGGCGGGGCCGCGACCAACGAGTGGGATGTCTTCTTGACCGTGACCACCGCTGGCACCGATTCAGTCACAGGCCAAATCGTCTGTGCAAATGCGCCCGTGGGAACCGCAGCGCCGACCCATGCACCAGCGACCTCGCGGCTCGTGAAACAACGCTGATTTTTCGGCTACTAGCGGGCGGTTCGGTGACGAGCCGCCCGCTCCCGCAGTCTTTCTCGCGGAACGATAGCGGGGTGGCCGCTCCGCTCCCGCTCGTCACGATGCGGAACTCACCCCCCGGCTGCGCGGGCTGGTTGTTTGGCTGCTGCGATGGCCCCAACCTGCTCTCCCCACCACCGCGGCGAGCTTCCACCACCGAGCCCGCGCCTACTCAACTTAGGCCGGACTCGAGACCGCTTCCTTCCCTCAAAGGAGGCACCCGTCCCCTAGCTGCCCTGGGGCGCTAGAGCTGACGACGCAACAGCCACTTAACTGACGTAACCCTCTCAACCTGCGATCCTTGGTTCTCCCGGGGTGTCTTGGGTGGCCGCAGCCCCAACAGACGGGTACTCCCCTAAGCCCGCCGGCCTCGGGGGACAAGCCGACTAGGTGTGGCGCACTGGAGTCGCCTTCATTGCCTCAGCCGCCGCGGGGGTCGTGCTTGCGGCAGACGGTGACGAGCAGACTGGGTCTGGGACGTTGATGAGGTCGCCACCGGCTAGGTCTCACTGGCACGGCCGGTCGCCTCGACCAGCTCGAGCCCCTCGAGCGCCCGCTGCGTCGCCGGATCGACCTGCCCGTCACCGCGAGCAATCCGGAAGATCGTGCTCGGGGATACGCCGGCAACCTGGGCGATCTCCCGATATGTCATCCCGTGTTTCCTGGCTGCGAGAATCACCTGGCTCACGTTCTCCGCAGGTACCCGACGAGGCCGCTCAGCCTCCCGCCTCAGCCTCCGGCGACGGGTCTGGCACATGACGCAAATGCATCGCTCGGAATGCGCCCGCGGAATCCTGGAACCGCTCACAACAGCCTCCATCGTCCTTGTTTCATGTTCGATCTTCGAGTCTCAGTCCGAATGGCCAGAGCGGGTGAGATGGCTTCCCGTTGCCTAAAAAGGCGACTATCCATGCGGGTTTGCGAGAGCTTCGCGGACTGACAAGACTTCCGCGCCCGCGTGGGCTGGCCGTCGGCAGAGCGCGACGTCTCCGAGGCGTACCTGGAGGCGTTCGACGATGCCGTTGACGACTCGGCTCTTGATCGGTGCGAACTCCACGCTGACACCACCGAGCACGCCGGCGCGGACGAGTTCGAGCGCGGTGTCGCCGGCCGCGGTGTTGAGCATGGCGAACTCGGCGTGTAGCGCATCGCCGCGATCGGACAGGCGGAGGGCGCGGCCGACGATGTTGCTGATGCCGCGCTCGTGCTCGAAGTTCAGCAACCTCACAGACGATAGGCAGGAGAAGCGGATCGCGCAGGCGCGGGCGCATTTTCCCGAAATCCAGCGGAAGGACTTGGAGCCCGTCGGCGACCGCCTCGTCGCCGACAAGGGCAGCGGGCTTCTGTTCGCACCGGCTATGCGGCTCGTCGACGTTGGATCCCGCGAGGACGCTGAGCGCGTCAGGGCGTTCACCATCGACGTCGACGGCTCCGTCGTGTTCCTGGAGCGCCCGAGCGGCGCGGCCACCGTCGCGGAACTCGAGGCGGAGAAGGCGACAGCCGCCGCCGCGGAGCAGCAGGCCCACGAGGAGCACGCGAAGTGGTTGAAGTCGCAGCCGATGCGGCCGGTCACGGTCAAAGAGATCGAGCACGATGACTCCCTGCCGACACTGCAGTCGGCGGCCCGGACGATCCTCAACTCAGGCGGACGGTTCCGCGTGGCAGACGGGCATCTCGTGATCGAGCTTCCCGAGCGTGTCAGCCCGGCCGGCCCGGCTGAGCGATCAGCACGGGCGCCGCTCCTTCGCGCTGCCCGCATCTGCTACCTCGGCGCCGACCTGATCATGGCCGAACTCGCGCGTCCAGGTCGCAAGCAGCTTGATCCGGGCCAACTCCCAGACGCGGACGTGACCCCAAGCGGGGCGATCGCGCCGTGAGCGCCGCCGACGAGATCGAGCGCCTCGAACGCCAGCGCGCCCAGCTCACATACGAGCTCGAGTTCGAGCGCGAACAGCACCGGCGCCGAATCCTTTCCCCGAAACTCGAAGCGCTCGGCTATCCACCGTTGCGGCCAGTGCCGTTGCCGACACCCGCGGAACTACGGCGACGGCCACGCCCGTATGTCGGGGGCGGGCTCACCCCCACGCCCCCGGCTGCCGTTCTTGTCCGCACCTTCCCCGTCCACGTCACCGAGGCCAAAGGCCGGACGCTCGAGGCCCTGCCAGAGATGTTGAAGACGCTCACGACTCCTCCCCGTCCGTGTCGGCGCGGTCGAGCTCAGCTCGGAGCGCCCTCCGCACAACAGCGGCCACGCTGACCTCTTCGCGGGCGGCGAGAGCCTGGAGCCGCTCTCGGATGGGAGCCCGTACGTGTGCTCCGACGAGCACGAGTTCCGGCCGTTCCGTAGTGCCCTGTGTCATCTGCACACCACCCTCTCGTTACAAAGATTCTGCAAGGACTGTAACACACTGGTAGGATCGCAAACCGAGCATAGAATCCTGGCGTCGCGAGCATCAGCACGCCGACCGTCGAGGTCGCCTGCTCCGAGTGTGCCGAGCCGTTCGAAATGAGCAGGCGCACCGAGCGCGAGCACGAACGCGCCGGCCTCCCGGACCGCTGCGCTGCCTGCCGCTACCCCGGCGCCGGGGCGGCCCCGGTCCAGGTCGAGACGATGAAGGGATGGTGGCTCGCCCGGTATCCGCTGGCCGAGCTCCAATCCTGGCCGCCGTTGCTGTGAGCAACCGGTTGGACCTTACAATCGGGTGCTATGAGCCGGTCCTTGCTGGTCGGCGCTCTGCTTGTCGCGGCGGTCGTTCTTGCCGGATGCGGCGACTCGGCAAGGCATCGCAAAGCGAGTAGGCAACTCACGATCCCCGCCTACGGCGTGTATCCAGCGATGACCGATTCCATCTCAGGCCCGACGCTGCCGGATTCGCACCGCTGCCGGCAAGACGCCCAGAACTTCGCCGACGACGCCCTGAGGTTCCTTGCCCACTTCGGCCCGGAAGCGGCGTATCCGGCCGATCTGTACTACGTGATCCTGCGAGGCGAGTTCGTCGACTTCGAGGCCCACCACTGCGCAGCGGCTCTACTCGGCGATGCGCTCAACCGCGGGCTTACGGCCAAGCAGCGGAGCGTCTTCATCGCGGATCTTCCTCGCTCCATGGCCAGCGTTGTCCGCCGTACTCTCTCCTGAACGCAAGTCCCCTATGTTGGACTGCGGTGCGCGGGCCAATCCTGGCCCAAACGTCACGGAACCTGCTCACGCAGCCATGCGGCTTACCAGCGACGAATCCGCCTGAAACCCGCATGGTTGAGCGCGTTCGTCGTCGTCTGCCGTCGAGCGCTATCGCCGCTGCACCAGCTCGACAAGCTGGGGGTCACTGGTTCGAGCCCAGTACCGCCCACCTCGAAACCCGCTGGAAACGGCGGGTTTTCTGTCTACGCGAGCGGCCCGGGATCGTGTCGACGCCCGCGTAGCAACAAAATGGCAACAGCGCTGAATGCTCTTGGTGGAGGGGAGTCGTGGCGTGGGTAGACGGCGGAGGCAGCTTCTTGGCCCTAGGCGGCGGCCGATGCCGCTGCGAGCGTCAGAGCAGGGTGCGACGTGGGGGGGCGGGAAGGGTGGGCGTCCTGCGTTGCACCCGCCAGCTCGCTCTCGTGTGCGAGTGCCCACTCGTACAGGGCCATGAGCGGCTCGGTGAGCTGCCACCCGAGCGGGGTGAGCGTGTACTCGACTCGAACCGGGATCTCCGGGTAGACCTGGCGCGAGACGATGCCGTGCTGCTCGAGCTTGCGCAGGGTCGCGGTCAGCACCTTCTTCGACAGACCGGGGATGTTGTCCACGAGCCGGGCGTGGCGGCGCATCCCGCTGGCGAGCAGGATGATGACGGCGACGCTCCACTTCGAATCGAGTAGGGCGAGGGCGGTGCGGGTGCGCTCGATCATCTCGAAGTCCTCGAGGCGGGCGCGGCTGCGCTCGGGTCGCGGCAGGCGAACGAGCTGCAGTGAGCTTGATTCGTTCGTCGGCTTGTGCATGGTCGTTTCTCCTTCGTCGGGTGTGGTGGTCAGGCCGCGAGGCACAGGGGCTGCGCGGTCGTGTGAACCGAATGTCCGCGGGTATGGTCATAGGGGATCCCGCGGAAGGCCGCGTGCGAGTACGGGTGGTGGAAGACGTCGAGTGCGTTGTCGGGCTCGGCGGTGAGCTCGAAGTAGGCGCCCGACCGGGCGTCGCTGACGCAGACCCTGAGTTCGTCGGTCGTGCGCTTCCAGAGGAGCGTGACTTCGATCCCGTTGCTCTCGCGCGAGGCGAGTTCGCGGATCGGTTGCAGCGGTCGGATAGCGGTCATCTGAGGCCTCCCTCTCGTCTGGGTCGCGTGTTCCGTTGGGTGTGCTGGAACATGCGGACGAGCCTAGGGGCGGTCTCGCAGATGCGGAATGTGGCGACCCGCAGACCTTGGGTGTGGGAGACCGCAGTTCTCCGGCGGGCTGTTAGCTGCCGGCGTTGAGGAAGGTGACGACCGCTAGTACCCGCCTGTGGTCGTCTGGCCCGGCGGGCAGGTTCAGCTTCGCGAGCACGTTCTTGACGTGCTTTTCGACGGCGCTCTCGCTGATCCAGAGCTGGTGGGCGATGCCGATGTTGGATCGGCCCTGCGCCATCAGGTCGAGGACGTCGCGTTCGCGTGCAGTCAGCTCGGCGAGCGGGTCGCGCCTACGGCGCCGGCCCATCAGCTCCTCGACGAGCGCTGGATCGATCACACAGCCGCCCCCGACGATCCGCTCGACGGCGCCGACGAAGTCCTCGCGTGTCGCTGACGCGGTCCTTGAGGAGGTAGCCGACACGGTCACCGTCTTTCAGCAGCTCGCTTGCGGTTTCGACCTCGAGATGCGCCGAGAGCAGCAGGATGGCCACGGACGGGAATTCGGCGCGTATCTCCTTCGCGGCCTCGAGTCCCTCCAGCGACTGGGTCGGCGGCATGCGGATGTCGACCACGGCTGCATCGGGCGCAAGCGACCGAACCAAGTCCTTCAGCTCGACGCCGTCCGCGGCCTGTCCGACCACCTCGAAGCCGGCGCGTGTCAGCACACTCGCGACGCCCTCGCGAAGAAGAACATCGTCGTCTGCAACGACAACGCGACCTGTAGCCATGGGGTTCCGCCGAGCTTACGCGCTCCCGGAGGACCGAGGAAATCGCCCGCTCGGCCGACTCGACCATGCGATGATCCCATGACGACGGCTCGAAACACTCGCGCACGCGACTCGGGGGTTCGCGAGTGACGGAGATTCGGTCATCTAACGGCGCTCCGGCGATCTCGCCTCGAGCGCCTACCTGGAGGCGGCGCTCGACTGTGTCATCGTGGCTGATGCTGCCGGCCGTGTGGTCGAGTTCAACCCGGCCGCAGAGCGCACCTTCGGCTACAGCCGCGCGCAGGCGCTCGGGCGGACGCTCGCGGAGCTGATCGTGCCGCCCTCGCTGCGCGGGAGACACACTGACGCCTTCGCGCCGATTCGTCGAGAGTGGAGAGGGGCGGTTGTTCGGGCAGCGACTCGAACTGACCGGCATGCGCGCCGACGGCAGCGAGTTTCCGGTCGAGTTGGCGCTGAGCCTGGTTCAGGACGACCCGCTCCGCGTGTGCGGAGCATTGCGCGACCTCTCGGACGCGAAGCAAGCTGACGAGGAGCTGCGAAAACACGCCGCCGAGCATGCGGCTCTGCGCCGTGTCGCAACGCTCGTTGCGCAGGGCGCGTCACCGGCGGACGTGTTCGCGGCGGTTGCCGAAGGAGTCGCCGACCTGCTCGGCGTACCCGCGATCAGCATGGTCCGGTTCGATGCCGACGGGACGGCGACGAAAGTCGCCGGTTGGGGCGAGAGCCCCTTCCCGGTCGGTAGCCAATGGACGCTCGACGAACCGAGTGTGATGGCGGCGGTCGCCGAGACCGGTCGTACGTCGCGAATCGACGACTACGCGACAGTCTCCGGCAGGCAGGCAGAGCTCATCTGCGAGTCCGGGATTCGCGCGGCCGCGGGTGTGCCGATCACCGTCGACGGAACCTGCTGGGGAGTCGTGATCGCGTTTTCGCCGGACCCGCAACAGCTGTCCGCCGAGGCCGAGGATCGGCTCGCCCGCTTCACCGAGCTCGTGGCGACCGCGATCGCGAACACTCAGGCACGTCAGGACCTCCACCAGCTCGCCGACGAACAGACCGCACTCCGACGGGTCGCAACGCTGATCGCCCGCGAGGCGCGTCCGGCGGAGGTGTTCGCCGCCGTCGCCACGGAAGTCGCCAAGACCCTGGATGTTCCGCTAACCGCCGTTGTTCGGTACGAGACAGACGGAACTGCGACCCAAGTTGGAGCCTGGGGCGAGGAGAATCCGTTCCCTGTCGGCACATCCTGGACACTCGACGAACACAGCGTCTCCGGCATGGTCGCGCACACGGGGCGGCCTGCTCGAGTAGACGACTACGCGGAAGTCTCCGGCGACATCGCCGCAACGCTCGCTCGCGCGGCCGGCATCCGGACCGCGGTCGGCGTCCCAGTACTCGTTGACGGCGCACCGTGGGGGGTAATGATGGCTCTCTCGACTGAGAAGAGACCTCTGCCTCCCGGTACCGAGGATCGGTTGGCGGCGTTCACCGAGCTGATCGCCACGGCGATCTCCAACGTTCAGGCACGCGACGAGCGTCACGTTCTCGCGGACGAGCAGGCTGCTCTGCGCCGTGTCGCGGTCCTCGTAGCGCGTGAGGCCTCGACGGCAGAGGTGTTTGCCGTCGTCGCCGAGGAGGTCGCTCGCGTTCTTGACGTCCGGTTGGTTCAAATGTCGCGGTACGCATCGGCTGACACCGTGACTGTGATCGGCACCTGGGGCGAGCAACCGTTCCCGCCCGGCTCCAGCTGGCCCCTGGATGGGCCCACTCTTTCAGCGCGCGTACTGCAAACGAAGCGCCCCGCGAGGATCGATAGCTACGACGATGTCCCGGGCACGATCGGCGACATGATCCGGGCGGCTGGAATCCGCTCGGGAGTCGGCGTTCCAATCGTCGTCGACGGGAAGCTCTGGGGCGTGATGATGGTCCTCTCCACTGCGCGACAACGTCTTCCCGACGGAACCGAGACCCGCCTCGCCGCCTTCACAGAGCTGGTCGCGACCGCGATCGCGAACGCGCAGGCGCGCGACGAGCTTCGCCTGGTCGCCGACGAGCAAGCCGCGCTGCGGCGGGTGGCAACGCTTGTCGCCGGAGGCTCGCCACCCGAGGACGTGTTCTGGGCGGTGATCGAGGAGGTTCGCGACGTGCTCGGGGCAGACGGAGCGTCCTTGCTCCGCTACCACGACGACTACACGCGTACCGAGTTGGCCGACACCGACTTCGAGCTGGTCGGCGAGCGCACGGCACTCGGCGGCCACAACGCGGCGACGTTGGTGTTCGAGACCGGCCGCCCTGTCCGAATCGAGGACTACGCACGTGATGCCACAGGTCCGAGCGCAGCCCATGCGCTCCACAGCGGCTGGCGGTCGTGCGTGGCTGTACCGCTCAACGTCGACGGCCGCCTGTGGGGAGTAGTGATGGCCGCTTCGAAGACGGAGATCCCGCTCCCGCCGGATGCGGAGCAGCGGCTGGCGAAGTTCACGGAGCTTGTCGCCACCGCGATCGCGAACACGCAGGCGCGCGCCGACCTCCGACGGCTCCTCGAGGAGCAGGCGGCACTTCGACGGGTCGCGACGCTCGTCGCCACAGGTGCAGAGTCACGTGGGGTGTTCGACGCGGTCTGCGAGGAGACCGGCCGGTTGATCGGGGCGGCCAGCGTCAACCTGGCGCGGTTCACGTCCGACGGCTTCAACCTGACGATGGCGGGTTGGAGCCTGCGCGACACGCACGTGCCGACAGACACGCGCCTGCCGCTCGAGGGCGAGACGATCAATGCCCTTGTTCGTCGAACGGGCGCGCCCGCTCGCGTCGACAGCTACGACGGCGTCGCCGGCGAGCTGGCGCAGCTCATTCGTGGGCGCGGGATCAAGTCGGAAGTCGGCGCGCCCGTCGTCGTCGAGGGCGAGGTCTGGGGTGCCCTGATCGCCGGTTGGGACGGCGCGCAGCTCTCGCCCGAGGGAACCGAGCTTCGCCTGGCGAAATTCGCGGAGCTGATCGCGACGGCGGTCTCGAACGCGTCCAACCGCAGCGAGTTGATCGCCTCTCGCGCCCGAATCGTTGCGGGCGCCGACGAGGCGCGACGCCGGATCGAACGCAACCTCCACGACGGCGTCCAGCAGCAACTCGTCTCACTCGAGCTCGAGGCCAAGACCCTCGAAGCTGGAATCCCCCGTGAGCTTCAGCAGACACACCGGGACATCAAGCGTCTGCAAGGCGCGCTCGAGAATGTGCTCGACGATGTGCGGGAGATCTCGCAAGGAGTCCATCCGGCGACGCTCTCCCAGTGGGGGCTGGGCCCCGCTCTTCGAACGCTCACACGCCGGTCGACGATTCCCGTCGAGCTCGAGATCGACGTTCCCGGCCGGCTGGCGCAATCGACCGAGATCGCGGCTTACTACGTCGTCTCCGAGGCGCTTGCCAACGTGGCCAAACATGCCCAGGCGACGTACGCGAGTGTCACGGTCACCGTGGATGGCGGCTGGCTCCGGGCCACGGTTCGCGACGACGGAATCGGCGGCGCCGATAGCGCGCGTGGCTCTGGCCTCACAGGTCTGCTGGACCGTGTCGAGGCGCTCGGCGGACGGCTGTCGCTGGTAAGCCCACGGCGCGAAGGGACGACGCTCAGCGTCGCGCTCCCCGTCGCCGAGGATCCAACCCTAACCGGCTATCTGGGCAGGAACGCAAGCACGGCGGCCGCGTCGAGTCGTGACTTCGGTATGAACCCGGTCGCCGGCGACGCGTCGACCATCTCCCCAACCTCTGCCTCGGTATGGGTCGAGATCAGGAGGACGATCGGAGCGGGCACGAGGGCGGCCAGCTCGCGCGCCAGGTCGAGGCCGCTCTCGCCGCCGAGGTCGATGTCGACGAGCGCGACGTCCGGCTGCAGCTCCTCGGCCAGGCGGACAGCCTCGCTGCCCGACTTGGTCGTGCCGACGATGGTCACACCGCCGAGGCCGAGCAATCGCTCGGCAGAGGCGAGGAACTGTTCGCTATCGTCGACGATCAGCGTCCGCGGCACGTTCGCATAGCCTCTCCGATGCCGAGCGGCGGCTGTACTGTGGGTAGCCACAGTTTCACCCGCCCCCGAAATGGGACGTTGGTCGACTCTCGGGCACAGGTTGCGCCCAGTACCGGGTGATCGGGAGGCCGTCGAAGGCTCCGGCGCGGTGCGCCAGATCGTGCCAGAGGCCTGGCTGAGTGCGCGACGCGGTGAGCGCTTTGGTTGCCATCGCTCGATGGTCGCCTGGACGCGCGCCTCGCGAAAACACCACGAGGACGCCGAGGGAGGTAGCGGTTTCCGATCTTCTGGCGGCTCTCCGAGTCAGCTCCGGGCGCGATCCACCGTCCCCGCAAACACAGATGCCGGTCGCGACCCTTGACCAGCACCGCGAGATGATCGACATCGCGGTGCCGGCGCGCGTTCGCGAACACCTCGCTCGGAGACGGAGTCGTGCCGGTTCCCGGGGGCCCCGCAGGATGCCAAACCGATGCACCCGGATCCCTACGGTCGGTGGCCGAGGCATCAACCACAGACCTTGGAGGTTCAGTGATGTTCAATGCAATCGGAGCCGTGGCGACACGCCGTCCCTGGCTCGTAATCGGCGCCTGGGTGTTGGCGGCCTTCGCCCTCGCATCGATCGGAGGTGCCAAGCTTTACGACGTCACGACCGACGACACGTCGAGTTTCCTGCCCAGTTCGTACGAGTCAGTAAAGGCAATCAAGTTCGGCGAATCGCACTTCGGTCAGATCAAGGGCGCAACGACCGTCACCGGTCTCGTCCAACGCACCGATCATCGGGCGCTGACTGCCGCCGACCAGGGCGCGGTCAAATCGCTCGTCGCAGGTTTCCCGGCGTGGCGCGTCGACATCAAGGCGCTCGGGAACGGCGGTGGGGGCCTCTTCGGTAGCGGCCTCACCAGTCGCGAAAAGGACGTGCACGCGCTCGACCCGCGTGTGCTCGGCGTCACCGGCGCCGGACGCGACGAACTGGTCTCGCTCCAGTTCAAGGGCAACTCGGCCGACCCGTCGACGATGAAGGCGTTCAAGCAGTTCCGCTCGAAGACCGTGAGCGCCTTCGCCGGCAACGACCTGCGAATCGGCTTCACCGGTGGGATCGCGTCGCAGACCGACATCACCGACGCCACCAAGCATCGGACTGCTCTGGGGCAGTATCTGCTCCTCGGGGCGATCTTCCTGCTGACCCTGCTCTTCTTCCGGGGTGTGCTCTCTTCGGTGCTGCCGCTGCTGCTCGTGCTGGTCGTCGCACAGGCGGCGACAGGTGTCGTCGTGCTGAGCGCGCTCGCGTTCGGCTATCACCTCGATTCCGGGGTTCCCAACCTGATCCAGGTGGTGCTGATCGGAATCGGGATCGACTACTTCCTGTTCATGGTCTTTCGCTTCCGCGAGCGGCTGCGCCTCGGTGAGGAGCGAAAGGAAGCAGCTCGGAAGACGGCGGCGAGCGTATCCAAGGTCGTCGCCTCGGCGGGGCTGGCGATCGTGGTTGCCTTCGCCTCCCTCGGGCTTGCCCACTTCGGGCAGTTCCGCGTCCTCGGCCCCTCGGTCGCGATCTCGGTCGCCGTCATGCTGCTCGCAGGCATCACCCTCATTCCCGCCCTGCTGGCGGCGACCGGCAAGAAACTCTTCTGGCCCTCGAAGTCCTGGCAGAACACGGCGCACCGACGGACCCGCCGCGCGGCTCGGCTCGTTGATCGCCCGGCGTCCGGCACGCATCGCTTTCGTGAGCACCTGGGTGCTCGCAGCGCTCGCGATCGCTGCGACCGGGGTCAAGATGAGCTACGACGTCGGCTCAGCGCCCAAGAGCGCGAAGTCCGAGCAGGTGCAGCAGCAGATCAATCGAGTCCTGCCGAAGGGCGTGACCGACCAGCAGCAGATCTACGTCAGCTCCCCGCATCCAATGACGACCGACTCGCTACAGCCGATGCGCCGGACCCTGGCGAAGGTCGAGGACGTCGGTCAGGTCTCGCAGCCGGTCATCGTCGACCGCGGCCATGCCGCCGAGATCGACGTCGCCTTGACGGTCGACGCGACCACGTCGAAGGCGCTCGAGCTCGCCCAGGCAGGCGGGCCGCTGCGCACGGCTGCCCACGAGTCGGCACCGGCCGGGGCAACGGCAATGGTGGCCGGACAAGCCTCTGCCTACGCCGACGTCAGCAACTCTGTGAACAAGGACCTGCGGCTGATCTTCCCGATCGCGGCCGTACTGATCCTGCTCATCCTGTTCCTGATGCTGCGCAGCGTTCTCGCCCCGATCTACCTGCTGCTCGCGGTCGGACTGGAGTTCGCGGCCACTCTCGGCGCCGCCGTCCTCGTCTTCCAGCACGGCATGCACCACAACGGGGTCGTCTTCACCCTGCCACTCGTGCTCTTCCTCTTCGTGGTCGCCATCGGCACCGACTACAACATCCTGATGTCCGCCCGACTCCGCGAAGAGCTCGAACACGGAGTGACCCCGCGAGAAGCCACGGCCCACGCAGTACGTGCTGTTGCGCCGGCGATCGCCGCGGCCGGGCTCGTGCTCTCCGCCTCGTTCAGCTCCCTGATGCTGAACAAGGACATGAACGCGAGACAGGTCGGATTCGCGATGGCAGTCGGAATCCTGATCGCCTCTTTCCTCGTCTCCACTCTGCTCGTTCCGGCGATCACGACGATGGTCGGCGAGAGGGCCTGGTGGCCCCGCCGGCGCAGGCCGGTCACGGCGCGCGACGAGCTGCCGCGCGAGCGCCCGCTGCACGAGGCGGCGTAAGCAAGTTCCCGTCCACCCGCGGCCGTCCCGCACCCATTGCGGGGCGGCCGCCGACCTCCGCCTACCTGTAGCCGCAAGCCGACGAACCGAAGCGAAGCCGAAGAAGACCAAGACCAAGACCAAACTGGCTCTAGCAAGCGCGCGGACGGCCGCGCCCGTACTGCATGGCGACCGAGACAGTACCTGTCCATGAAGGGCGCAGGCTCCAAGACTTTGCTATGCGTAGCATCACCACAGCGAGACGTTCCTAGGAGGGGCCATGGCCGGTGCTGACCTACGCCCAGTGCACGTCGAGTCCCCAACCGAGCAGATCCCCCAGGAGGTCGGGGTCATCGACTCGCTCTGGCGGTACCCAGTCAAGTCGATGCGCGGCGAGCGGATGCGCGAACTCACCGTCGGGCCAACCGGTGCCATCGGCGATCGGGCCTGGGCGCTCCGCAACCCGACCAGTGGAAGAATCGCCAGCGCGAAGACATTCCCGCGCCTCCTCGAGTTCCAGGCACGCTAGACGCTCACTGGGCGACGACGGCCCCGACCCTGAACGCCGTCAGCGCGAGGCTGTAGTGGACGACGTCCCTCGGATCGTTGCGGTCGCTGCCGAGTGTGATGCAGTTGACGTTCACTTTGAACGGGTCCTTCCCCGTCGTGATGCCGGAGCTCGAGACCGGGATCACGGCGTGCCCGACATCCGTGAGCTCGGTCTGCACCCCGAAGCCGCCGAAGACGGGGAAGCCGTTGTTCGTCAGCTCGCACGTCGCCTCGACGTTGCCGGTGTCGTTGTTGTTCACGCCTCCCGTCAGCAGCACGAAGAACGTGCCGGCGGGAAGCGACAAGCTCGTGACGATTTTCGCGTCGTTCGGGCCGACCGTCGCGTCCCCCGCGCTCGTCCACGCCGTCGGGTCGATGCTCGCGCACGTCCACGTGCCGCTGCTCTGCTTCGGCGTCTCTCCGTCCGAGCAGTTCTGCGGCAGCTGGTAGGCAGGGTCAACGCCGAGCGCGACTGCGCCGTTGTCTCCGCCGCCGACGAGCCCGGTGCCAGCCGTGACCTTCGTGATGTCACCGCCGCCGAGGTGGATCTGCTCCTGGTTCGGGCCGCACGCCTTGCGCGGGCTCAGGCCGGGGCTGAACTCACCGATCTGCCCGCTCGCGTCGCTCAGACAGCCGGTGAACGTCGCGACGTCCGAGTCCGGGAACGCCGCGAGCGTGGCGCCGGCGCCGACGGCGGCGGCGGCGACGACCAAGGCGACGACCGAAACCAGGCGGACGCGCCTGCTGAACGGAAACCTCATTCCTCTCTCCTTCCGCATGGGTTGCACAGCACAGGCCTTCTACGCACGACGGCGGGCGCCGGATTCGGGAGAGACGGGAGGGCTACGGGAGGGAGTCCCGTGAAGGTGCGGACACCCGCGCACGCATACGCGTAAGAAGGGGCCGGCGGGGAGGTGAATCTGCTTTACCGCTGGGCGTCGCGCCGCTTTTCGTGCGCGTACGCGAGGGTCGTCTGCCGGTGGGGGCGTGCGACCGGTCGCCGACGGCAGGGAGGTGATCCTGTTTGCCGATCCGCGCCCGGCTTGCACGGAGGCTCACCGGGCGCGTTTCGACGTAAGTCGAGCTTTGGACCTACGGGCCCTGCAGGATGAGCGTCCCGACGCCGAGCGCGGTGCCTGCCGCCCACACGGTGCCGGACGTCGTCGCGACACCCCGCAGGAGGTTGTCGCTCATGCCGACGTTTGGCGGCGGGGCGACCGAGCTCCAGCGGCTCCCGTCCCAGTGCAGCAGCTCCGGCTTGTCAACGGGAACGCCGGTCGAGACATCGGTCGAGCCGAAGCCGACCGCCCAGATGTCGCTCGCAGAGATCGCTGCGATCCCGGTCAGCGTGTTGTGGCCCTGCGGGCTCGGGCTCGGGACGATCGTCCAGGCAGAGCCGTTCCAGTGCTCGATCAGGCTCTTGTTGGGCGCCCCGCTACCGCTGGCGACGTCGATCGAGTACCCGACCGCCCAGACGTTGGACGCGCTGATCGCCGTGATGCCGGTGAGCAGATCGCGAACGGTCAGGCCCGGCCGCTGCGGCGGCACGTTCGGGCTCGGGACGATCGTCCACGCGCTGCCGTTCCAGTGCTCGACAAGGGTGCTCGTGACCACGTTGACGCCGCTCAGCGACGTGGACGAGCCGACGGCCCAGATGTCGTTCGGCGCGATCGCCGTGATGCCCGAGAGGGAGTTCGACTGCGACCCCGCCGGGCTCGGGCTCGGCACGACGCTCCAGGCGCTGCCGTTCCAGTGCTCAACGAGCGTTCCCGTGATCGTCGTCCCGACGGCCCAGACGTTGTTGGACGCGAGAGCTGCGACCCCGGCGAACGAGGCGCGCGGGACGCTGATCGACGGCGTCGGCACGGCGCTCCAGGCGCGGCCGTTCCAGTGCAGCGCGAGCGGGGTCACGGGGCTTTTGAAGCCGGTTCGCTTGGTCTGTCCGACCGCCCAGACGTCGTTCGACGCAACGCCGGCGACGGCAGCGAGCGTGTCGTCGTTGAACAGCGTATCGACGCTCGGCACGACCGACCACGCGCTCCCATTCCAGTGCTCGGTGAGCGTCGCGAGCCCCCCATCATCCGGAGCGTTACTGGTCTGCGCCCCGACGACCCAGCCGTCGGTCGGCGACACGAAGCCGACTCCGCTCAGCGTGGCGCCCGGCGGGCTCGGGCTCGAGACGACCCGGAACCCTCCCGCCGCTCCTGCAACCCCCGCGCACACGAGGGCGATCGCCGCCCCCAGCATCAGTCCGCGTTTCACGTCCATACCCCCAGGTTCGAGTTGACCAATGGGAGCCAGTACGGCGCGGGCCGATAGGCGGATCTCTCCCGGGGACAGGGCACCGTGCCAAGCCAGGACCCGAAGCACCTTCATGCTCTCCGTGCCCACGCACGCGCCTACGCGCGCGAGGGTGAGAGGGCCGGTGAGGAGGGAGATTCGCGCTCGAGGCTCATGAGCTGGGGCGCGCCAAGACGAGCACACACGCACTGCTTCCCCCGCGCACTTGTCAGGCCTCCTCGCCCTCGCCGACCGGCTCCTGGTAGGTACCGAGGAACACGTATCCGGACGGCGGCGCGTCGCCGATCTGCAGCCGCACCGGCGACTCGTTGCGGAGCAGGTCGACGATCGACGGGAGCTGGCTGAACGGGAACGACACGATCGCCGTGTCGAGGTTCGGCCCGATCGTCGGCGCTGGCTGTGCCTGACCGTCGGGGTAGAAGTGGACGTCGGCGAGGAGCCGGGTGTGGCTCCAGAGCTGGAGCAGGCGCGGGCCGCCGGACGCCGCGTCGAAGTCGTAGCTGTAGCTCTCTACGTCGTGGAACTTGACGGCCATCGGTCCCTCCTCGTCGGGGTCCGTCGATCCTAGACGCGAGGTGCGCGAGCCGTCAGATCCGGGTGGGCAACGAAGGGGCACCATCCTCACTGAGCCCCGCCTCCCCGCCGGCAGGTTCGGGCGCTGCTGACGCTTCTGTCGCCGCCCGAACGCACCGGCCCGCGACGGAAACCGCCGCGCGGCCTCGAGCTAGGAGCAGCTACCGGGGTCGCCGATCCGGCCCGCGGCGCAGCCCCATTCCTCGAAAGCGGCGGCTGCGGCCCCGAAGCCGCCGAGGACGCGGAAGCCGAGCAAGACCACCGCGTCCAGCACCCCGATCACGATCCACGCTGCCATTGGTCAAATCTCAACGACGGACGCGTGCAGAGTGTTCCCGCAGCCGGAGACGCGGCGTCTGCAGCTGCCCAACGACGAATGCCACGGAGGACCATACGTCGCGCGGCCGATGGGAACGGCGCCGAGAGGAACGGCGTTGCCGGTGACAGCCGGATCGAGCCGTAGGCTGAGGCCGCGTGGTTCCCGGCCTTCGGCGTCTCGCCGTCTCCGTCTAGGGCGGTGGAGACTTCCCGGCTGGAGATCTTCGCCGACGCCATCTTCGCGATCGCGGCGACGCTCCTGATCCTCGACGTCTCCGTCCACGCCCCGGGCGGCTCGCTCGGCGCGGCAATCAAGCACGCCTGGCCCCAGTACGCCGCCTAGGGTGTCTCGTCCCTGATCATCGGGATCTGGTGGGTCAACCATCACCACTTCATGACGCACGGCACTCGCGCTGTTCGCCGGGACCGCGCTCTTCTACGTGGTCGGTAGCTCGCTGTTCGGATGCGACTGAGCGGCGCCGAGCGACCGAAGGCCACCCCGCGATCGCCTGCCGGCTCGGGGGACTAGGGGTTGATCCGCAGAGCTCGCGCCGTCCAGGCGGGGAGGTACCAGTTCCAACGGCCCGCAAGCGCCATCGTCGACGGGAGCAGCAGGCCACGGACGAGGGTGATGTCGAGCAGGATCGCGGTGGCGAGTCCGAAGCCGAGCTGCTGCATCGGCGGGATCGAGCCGAGCAGGAAGCCGCTGAACGTCACGGTCATGATCAGCCCCGCAGCCGTGACGATCCGGCCGGTGCTCGCGAGCCCGTGCGCGACCGCGCCCGTGTTCGACCGCGTCCGGTCCCAGGCTTCTCTCATGCGCGTAACGAGGAAGACCTCGTAGTCCATCGAGAGCCCGAACAGGAGAGTGAACATGAAGACCGGGATCCAGCCTTCGATCTGGCCGACCTGGAGGAACCCGGCCCAGCTCGCCCCAGCCCCACTGGAAGACGGCGATCATCAGGCCGCTGGCTGCGGCGACGGTGAGGAGGTTGAGGACGATCGCCTTCAACGGCAGCAGCAGCGAGCGGAAGGCGCGGACGAGCAGGAGATACGTGAGCGCGAGCACTCCCAGGATCAGCCACGGGAACGAGCCGAGGGTGCGGGAGACGAAGTCCGTCGCGGAGGCGCCGCCTCCACCGGCGATTACCTGCATGGATCGGAGGAAGCCGGAGGCGGGGATCAGACTGCTGCGGAGTCTGTCCGCGAACGCCT
Organism: uncultured Actinomycetes bacterium; assembly: GCA_963776375.1. Taxonomy (GTDB): domain Bacteria; phylum Actinomycetota; class Thermoleophilia; order Gaiellales; family Gaiellaceae; genus PALSA-612. Next base: position 168,759 of record CAVZMF010000002.1, read on the forward strand.
GAGCCTGCGGGCTGGCGGGATCGTGTCGGCCGACGACGTCGATCCGGAGATAGCGGCCGTCCCCCGCGGCGAGGGCGGGTGACACGGTCACGACCTCGCGGTCGGCACGGAGCATCCGGTCGAGACGGCCGACGGCGGCACCGAGCGTACGCACGCCTCCCGCACGGTGGGTGTCCACGATGACGGTGGTCGGATCGAGCGAGTGACGGGTCGTGCTGTGCTCGAGGATCGTCAGCCCGCGCATCGCGGCGATCCCCGTCGGCAGGCTGCTATAGGAGCCTGGCCCGACGCGGATCCCGATCAGCGGCATCGCCGCCAGGACGAGAAGCGTCGCGACCACCGGTGCGAAGAACTTCGCCCGGCGCATCACCCAGCGTGCGTGCGCCGCCCAGAGACGGGTCTCGCCGACGTGACGGCGCTCGGCCAGGCCCTGCGGAATGATGCGGACTCGCTCCAGTTGCCGGCCGAAGGTCAGCAGCATCACCGGCAGGAGCGTGAGCGCGCAGGCGATGCTGACCAGGGGGATCAGCAGGCCTCCGACGCCGAACCCGCGCAGGAACGGAACCGGCAGGAGCAGCATCAGCGCGAGGCCGACGGAGACGGCGAGCCCGCTGAAGACGATCGTCCGGCCGGCGTGCACCATCGTCTCGACGACCGCCTCCTCGTGCGCAACGCCCCGGCGCCGCTCGTCCCGGTAGCGGCTGACGACGAGAAGCGAGTAGTCGATCGCGATTCCGAGGCCGATCATCAGCATCATGTTCCGGAGGTAGTCGCTCAGCTCCAGTACGTGCGCGACGCCCCAGGCGATCCCGAGGGCGGGTGCGATCGTGGCCGCGGCGAACAGGAACGGCAGCACCGCCGACGCCGTCCCGAATACGAGCAGCAGGATCAGCAAGGCAACCGGCACCGCCAGGTAGAGCTCCCCCACCCGGAGGTCGTGCGCCAGCACCGGGCCGAGGTCGTGCTGGATCGCCGCGTCGCCCGTCACGAGCACCGTCGGCCCGAGCGCCTGGCGCAGCGGGTCGATCCTCGACGCCGCCGCGGAAGCTGCGAGCCGGGATTCGACGAACGCCGCCGCCGCGACGCCGGACGGCAACAGCTCCGTCCCGTCCACCTTGCCGCCCGGCAGTACCCCGATCGCCTTCTCGGCCGCACCACGTGCGCGCTCGAGCGCGCCGTCACCCTTCGTGATCAGCACGAAGCGCCCACCGGAGCGGACTCCGTACTCGCTCGCCAGAACCTGCTTGACGCGGTTCGAGTCGGTCCCTGGAAGCGAGAACCCGCCGCTGAACAGCGGCGACGAACCGAAGCGCGCCGAGCACGCCCAGCACGACGGCCGCCGCCCACACGCTCGCGACCAGAAGGCGACGGCGCAGACAGAACGCCGTCAGGCGCGGGAGCATGCCGCCGAGCGGCGCGAGGCCGGGCGCTCGAGGAACATGCCGTGTCCAGATGTGAGAGCGGTTGATCAGCGTGTGCGCCGCCGGCGGAGGGCCGGACTAGAGGTTGCTCGGCAGCGCCGCGACGATGCTCAAGCCTGAGCCGAGTCTAGCGGCGGTCATCGAAGGCACCGCGGCGGAACGCGCTCGCCGCGTGACGAGCTGTAAGAGCTACATCTGGGGTGCGGGGGGCTGCGGCTTGCCGCGGGCCCGTGCGAGCAGGGCGTGGGCGACGCCGCGCCGGGGCACCGCGTCGAGGTCGAGGACGACCAGCCGCTCCTCCGAGGAGACGTGCTCGACGGCGTCGACCGGGACCAGCACGTGCCGTTGCCTCAGACGGCCGACGGCGACCTCGAGCTGCTCGGGCCGATCGATGCGCGAGCCGAAGCGGACGCCCTCGATCACGCCGACGTGGCGGCCGGCAGGCGCCTCGACGAGGAAGCCGTCGCACCGGGTCAGCCAGTAGTCGATGCCGGACGCCTGCACGTTGGCCCGAACGACGACCCTGGGCGCGGAGCTCGTCGCCTGCTCCGGCCGGCCTGCTTTCGACCGGTCCTCGTCGTGAGCGATCGCCTCCAGGCGACGCTCGAGCTCCGACACGCGCTCTCGACGCGCGCTGAGCTCTTCCTCGAGCCGGGAGAGAGCGAGCCTCTCCCGGGTGAGTCGCTCGGCCAGCCCGTTCACGAGCTCCTCGGTGTCACCCGGCGGCTCGAGTCCCAGCAGCTCCGGAAGTGCCCACGGCCGCCGGCGGCGCGAATGGGCACGGCCGAGCCAGTCGGCCTGCGATCCCGAGTCTCGGGAGCTGTTCCGGCCTCCCGTGGCCACGTCCCCAGCTCTCCCCTCGTGCGCGGCTGGCAGATCTGTTCCGAAATCGTACGCGACGGGCGCCGCCAACCGCCAACACCGCTGATTGACCGGTCGAACGTCATCCGATACGCTCGCCGCCCACAACCGAGCGACTGCGGCGAGAAAGGGGAGACCCTACGGTCCGTCGCGGTCACAGTGGCCTGATTGGCTCGCCGAGGTTGGCGGATGCCTGACCTCCCGCTCCTCCTGATCGGACCGATCCTGCGGCGGGTCGAGCCGCACGCGGTGGCCGTCTTCGTCGCGACGAGCAAGGCGGCGAGCGTGCGGGTGGCGGTCTACGACGGCCAGGTCGACGTGGCCTCGCTTCCTCCGGAGCTGGGCTCCTTCGAGACCCAGACGACCCGGTTCGCCGCAGCCTTCCATGCCGCGGTCTGCCTGGTCAGCTTCGCCGACGCGGCGTCGCTCCAGCCCGGCCACCTGTACTCGTACGACGTCCGCATCACGCCGCCCGGCGAGGCCGCGCAGTCGCTCAAGGACCTGAAGCTGCTCGGCGACCCGACGCTCGCGGCAGGCGACACCCCGCAAGAGATCCAGGAGGAGGGAACGAAGTCGCTGCTCGAGGACGTCAAGCTCAAAGGCTACGGGAAGAAGCAACCGGCGAGCGCCGACGTCGAGGTCGTCGCGCTGGGCTACGCCGAGCACCGGCTCCCGTCGTTCGTCACCTGCCCTGCCGCGCTCGACGAGCTCGTGCTCGCCCACGCGTCCTGCCGGATGGCTCACGGCGTCGGCCACCCCGCGCTGCAGAACCTCGATGCGTACATCGACGACCTGGACGGGGCGGCCGAGGGAAGGCCGCACATGCTCTTCCTGACCGGTGACCAGATCTACGCCGACGACGTCTCGTCGGCGCTGCTGCCCGGTGTGAACGCGCTGGCCATCCAGCTGCTCGGGGACGTCGAGCAGGTGCCGTCGCCGCGCGGGGGCGCGCCCATGCTCGTCAACATGACGGTGTTGCCGGCGGGCTTCCGGCAGCGGATCACCGGCAGCGCCGGCTTCACGTCCGACTGGGCCTCGAGCCACCTGATCGGCTACGGCGAGTACCTGGCCATGTACTGCGTGGCCTGGAACCCGGCGCTGTGGCCGTTGCTGGCGGTCGCCGACAGCAGCGATCCCGACCTCTCGGAGGCGCTGAAGACGCGCCTGGCTCAGGATGCGACCGACTCGGAGAGCACACATCCGGACGCCCCCGCCCTGCCCGTCGTGCTCCGTCGGCCGTCACCGGACGCGCCTGACGACGTGATCACGCCGCTCTACGGCGGCACCCAGCCCGCGGCCGACGCCCTCAAGCGCGTGCGCGAGGAGTTCCTGGCCTCGAAAGCGCAGCTGGACGAGTACCGGCGCGAGGTGGCGAAGGTGCGGCGGCTGCTCGCCAACGTGCCCACGTACATGATCTGCGACGACCACGACGTCACCGACGACTGGTTCATGACCGGCGGCATTCGCGGCCGCAACCTCGGCAACCCCTTCGGCAAGGCCCTCGTCCGGAACGCGCTCGCCGCGCACACGGTCTGCCAGGCGTGGGGCAACGAGCCGGTGACGTGGTTCCACGACGCGGACCATCAGGCGTTGCTCAACGGCATCGCCGCGATGTTCCCCGAGAGCTGGAGCGGCGGCCCGCCGCAGAGCGCCGGCAGCAACGAGGTCGACCGTGTGCTCGGGCTCACCTCCGCCGAGGCCGAGCCCGTCATCGACTTCTCCTTCGGCGTCGACGGGCCGATGCACCACGTCCGCGTCCTCGACACCCGGATGCGGCGCCAGTACGACACGGCGGGTGCCTCGCCCGGCCTCTTGACGCAGGCTGCGCTCGACCACCAGCTGCCGCAGTCCGACCTCGACGACCTGCCGGACGCACACGTCCTCGTCGTCGTCTCGCCTGCCCCGGTGTACGGGCCGCCGCTCCTGAGCGAGATCGGGGGCGCGATCCTCATGTCCAAGCACGACGTCTTCAACATCGCCCGCTCGGAGACCGAGCGGGCACTCCAAGAGGACGTCACCGGGCTGCCGTACGGAACGCCGGTCGGCAAGCAGTTCTACGACATCGAGTACTGGGGTGCGCACCCCGCCGCCTTCGAGCGGCTGCTCGAGCGGCTGTCGCACCACCCGCGCGTCGTCGTCTTCGGCGGCGACGTGCACTACGGCGCCGCGTTCGCGATGGACTGGACCGGCGCCGGCCGCACGAGCCGGATCGTCCACTTCACCTCGAGCGCGGCCCGGAACGAATGGAAGGAGAGCGCGTCGAAGCTCGGCGCACCCGGGATCGTGCACAACCTGATCGCCTTGAACGGGCTCGCCACGGGGCTCCAGCACATCGGGCTTCCGCTGACGAGGCTCGGCTGGAGCGCGACGCTGCCCCCGGTGGTCGAAGGGCTCGACCAGGAGCCCCCGGCGACCCGCATCCGGGTGCACACCGGCCCGGTGCTGCTCTCCGACGAGATGTTCCGCGCGGTCCACCCGCTGCAGCGCCCGCCGGAGTGGGTCTGGCGCGCCGGGCCGATCGTGGACGAGCGTGCGCCGGACGATCGACCCCCGGCCGCGCGCCTGGCCGAGCCCGCCGCCGACCTGCCGGCCGACGGCGGCGCCGTCCGTCAGTACGGCGACCTCGCGGCCATGCACGTCCAGGCCCTGCGCACGGCGGCCGTCGCGCGTGGGCTCCAGTTCCTGAACAACGTCGGCGTGGTCACCTTCGCGACCGAGAACGGCACCGTCCACGTCAGGCAGGCCCTGCTCTCGCTGCGCTCGCGGCAGGACCCGAACGAGCGTGCGGCCGACTACATCGTCCATGCAACGACCTTGGAGCCCGACCCGGTGCCCGTCCCCGCGAGCGTCGGACCGGGGGCCTGACGGCGATGGCGAACGACGTCCTCGCCCAGCTGGTCGAGCTCATGGCCGATCTCGGCCACGAGGTGGCCACCACCCTTCACGACCCGCAGGCGCGTGACGAGCTGCTCGGGCAGGCGGGCCTGCCCGCCCCGCCCGGCGCACCGCCGGCCTCGCAGGATGCCGCCAATCTCCTCGAGACCCTCCACACCAAGGCCCACGCCGGCGCCCAGACCGGCGAGGCCGACAGCCTGGAGCTGCTCGTCGAGCTCTCCCAGGCGATGGTCGTGCTCGTCTCGCTGGTCGAGGAGGCGGTGGCCATGGACGTGGAGAGCCCGGACGACTGGGTGAACGTGACCGCCACCCTGCTGGACGCGGTCGCGCTCACGCGTCTGCGTCTCAAGAACCCGCCCACGGTCGCGCTCCTCCAGGCGGCGCACCTGATCTCCGACGACCGGCTGCTGATCGCCGACCTGTTCCGGGCCCATGACCAGTGGGGGAGCTACGTGCTCGGCCACCCCGCCGACGACGACGCGAAGGCCGACAGCTGGTCGATCCTCCTCGGCGCGGCGCTCATGCTCGTCGGCGCGTTCGTTCCCTACGAGGACAGCAAGGGACGCGAGTGGGCCGTGGACATGCTCTTCGGCTGGGACCCCGAGCCGGCGCCCGCGCATCCCCATGCCGTCCACGTGCTGCAGCGCATGGCGACGGTCGTCCTCACGCACCGCGACGACGGAGGGGCGGTCGAGGAGCACGCCGGGCTGACAGCGGTGGTCGTTCCGCCGGCCGACGGGGGCTGGGGCATGTTCTTCGCGCTCGACGTCGGCGGAGGGCTGACATTCCCGGTCGGCGCGCACCTCGAGCTGCTGCTGGAAGCCGACCTCCCGAACGCGATCGACTCGTTCACCGGCTCGGACATCGTCCCCGGGTTCACCGAGGTGTCGGGCACCGGTACCAAGGCCAAGGTCTCGCTGCGGCGCAAGCAGGAGGCGGCCGAGCACTGGGTGATCGGGAACGACGAGTCGGTTCACCTCGAGATCGGCACGTTCCTGCTCGGGATGGAGCTGGGCGACCCGACGCGCTTCCACCTCGCGGTCGGCGACGGCGAGCTCGACATGCCCAAGGAGAAGATGGGCTTTCTCGGCGCCGTGTTGCCGAGCGACGGCGCGAAGCTGACGTTCGACGTCGACCTGGTCGTGGACACGAACGGCAAGGTCACGTTCGCGGGCGGCGCCGGGATGACGGTGACGACTCCCGTCAACGTCTCCATCCCAGGCCTCGACATCCGCTCCGTCACGGTGGCGCTCGCGATCGAGGACGCCGAGAAGGGCGTGGGCGCAACGCTCGCCGCCACGGTGGCGTTCGGGCTCAACCTCGGCAAGCCCTTCAGGGTCAGCGTCGACCGGATGGGCGCCAAGCTGGTCTGGACCCTGCCCACCTCTCCGAGCGAGACCAACGGCGCGCCCGTCGTCCACGGCAACCTCGGGCCGTACGGCGACGTCGACGTCGAGTTCGTCGCGCCGCGCGGGATCGGGGTTGCTATCAACGCCGGCCCGGTCAAGGGCGGCGGTTTCCTCTTCTTCGACCCGCCGCACCGCACCTACGGCGGCGTGCTCGAGGCGTCGCTGGATCTCTGCAGCAAGGGCATCCAGATCAAGGCTGCGGGCCTGCTGCGGGAGACCGACGACGGCTGGTCGTTCGTCGTCATCGTCTCGGCGCAGTTCGAGCCCGGCATCGAGATCTTCCTCGGGCTGACGTTGAACGGCGTCGGCGGCATGTTCGGGATCAACGTCGCCGTCGACGTGATCAAGCTCCGGGCCGGCCTGCACGACGGCTCGGTCGGGCGGCTGCTCTTCCCCGACGACCCGGTGGGGAACGCTCCGGCGATCATCGAGACGATGACGGCGGTCTTCCCACCGCGGCCGGGCGGATGGGTTGTCGGGCCGATGTTCCAGCTCGGCTGGGGGCGCCCGAACTCCTTCGTCTCGCTCTCGGTGGCCGTCGTCCTCGTCTTCCCATCCCCGTGCCTGCTCGCGATCCTCGGCCGGGTCCGGGTGGGCGTGCCCGAACCCGACTTCGCGATCGTCGACATCAAGGCCGACTTCCTCGGCGTGATCTCGTTCGAGGAGCCGTCGGTGTCGTTCGACGCGTCGCTCGTGGACAGCCGCGTGGCGGCGTTCCCGCTCACCGGCGACATGGCGATGCGGGCCGGGCAGCCGGGGTTCATCCTCTCGGTGGGAGGCTTCAACCCCCGCTTCACTCCCCCGGCGTGCATGCCCAAGCTGCGGCGGGTCGCGATCGACATCTCGGCCAATCCGATCACGAAGATCAGGGCCGAGGCCTACCTCGCCGTCACGTCCAACACCTTCCAGGCGGGCCTGCACGCCTCGCTCGACATCGACGCCGGCGCCGCGTCGATCCACGGATGGCTCGACTTCGACACGCTCATCCAGTGGGACCCGGTCGTCCACTTCACGATCCACATGGACATCGGCCTCGAGCTGCGCGTGGGCGGAGAGTCGATCGCGGGCGTCTCGGTCGACCTGCTGCTCGAGGGGCCGGGCCCCTGGCACGCCAAGGGCGACGCGAGCATCAGCTTCTTCTTCTTCAGCATCCATGCCGGCTTCGAGGTGACCTGGGGCGAGTCGGCCGCGGCCGATCCCCAGGTCGAGGTCGACGTCTCCCTGCTCACGGCCCAGGCGCTCTCGGCTCCGGGCGCCTGGAGCGCGATCGCTCCCGACACCGACGCGGTCGTCACCTTCCGGACCGTCGAGCGCACGGAGACCGGCGTCCACCCCTACGGACAGCTGAGCGTGCGGCAGCAGGCCGTGCCCATCGGCGTGCCCGTCGCGCGTGTCGGCCGGAGCAAGGTGACGGGCGGCAGCGCCACCGTGGTCTTGACCCCGATCGCGGGAGCACCGGCGTCGGCGCCGACGACCGGCCTCTTCGCGGCTTCTCAGTTCCAGGACCTGAGCGACGACGAGAAGCTCTCGCGCCCGTCGTTCGAGCCCTTCCAGGACGGCGTCGCCTTCGGCGCGGCCCAGACGGCGACGTCCGCGGAGCAGGTGAGCACGGCCTCGTACGAGACCGTCTTCATCCCGGACGAGCAGCGCAGCACCGGTCCTCTCCATCTGGGGCTCCTCGTGCACGCTCTCGAGGTGGGCGCGATCGCCCGCTCGGGCCTCCACCGGGCGGAGTTCCTGGACGGCCCCGAGCAGCGGGTGCGCCTGTTCGACGAGACGTACAGGGTCGTGGCCGCGGACACCCTCACGGCGACGGGCGCCGCTCCCGGCACGTTCACGTCGGCGACGGCTGCGTACACCGCCGCGAGCGCCGCGGGCGGTCCGCTGCTCGTCGTGGGTGCGCACGAGGTGGTGAGCTGATGGCCGATGCGACCTACCACTTCCTCTCCTTCGTCCGCAGCGGGTTCGCGGGCTCGATCACTCAGCCGGACACCTTCGGAGCCGGACAGCCTGCTCTGGCCGCGGCTCCGGTGGGCGTGTCCGTCTCGGGTGTCGCGGCTCCGGTCACCCACCAGGCGGTCGTGCGGGGCCCCGGCGACATCGTCGGGCTCATCCCCGGCCAGGTCGTACGCACCGATCCGATCGACGGCGCGGTGGGCGTGGAGCCGAACTACTTCGCCCAGATCGAGTTCGACCGCCCCGACCTGCCCTGGCTGTTCACGCCGGCGGCCGCCGTCGGCGAGCGGCTGCGGCCCTGGCTCGTGCTCGTCGTCGTCGACCTCGACGGCCCCAATCCCGGCACGCTGAGCGACGCCTCGCCTCTGCCACGTCTGCAGGTTCCGGCCGGCGCCGCGTCGCAGCTCCCGGATCTCGCGGCGTCCTACCTCTGGGCCCATGCGCAGGTGGTCACACCGGACGGGCAGACCGTGGCCGCCGCGCTCGGCGGCGATCCGCGGCTCTCGAGCTCGCGGCTCCTGTGCCCACGGCACCTGGAGCCGTTCCGCTGGTACCTCGCCGCCGTCGTGCCCGCGTTCGACGTGGGGCGCCTGGCCGGGCTCGGGCAGCCCGTCACCGAGAGCGACGAGGGCCGCCTTGATCCGGCGTGGCAGCCCGGCGGCGAGGCCGTGCTGCCGGTCTACTACTCGTTCCGCTTCCGGACCGGGGAGGAGGCGGACTTCGAGTCGCTGGCCCGCAAGCTCGAGGGCCGGCCGCTTCCGACCGGGGTAGGCACTCGCGCGCTCGACGTGTCCCGGCCGGGCGCGGGCCTGCCCTCCTTCCCCGCTCCGGCCGACGTCAAAGACCGCAAGTCGATCGTCTGGCTCGACGGCGCGCTGCGTCCCGTGGACTCGGACTCGCTGCCGCAGCGCGAGTCGACGGCCGACCAGGCCTTCCGCTCCAGTCTGACCATCCTCCTCGACCGGCCGGCGGCGCTGCGGCGCGGTGGCGACGCCGATCCCGTGGTCGCGCCTCCGATCTACGGTGACAAGCACGCCCTCGTGGTCGAGCTCGGCGCCGGCTCGCCGCCGCCGTGGATCAGCGAGCTGAACCTCGATCCGCGGACGCGGGTGGCCGCCGGCCTCGGCACCCAGGTCGTGCAGATGCGTCAGGAAGATCTCGTAGCCCGCGCCTGGCGCCAGCTCGGGGACGTTCTCGCCGCCAACCGGCTTCTGCGCGCGGCGCAGTTGGCCCGTAGCGGCTCGCTGCGCGTGCACGATCGGCTCGCGGCGCTCGACTCCCCGACGCTCCTCGCCCTCTCGTCTCCGGCGCACGCGCGCGTCGCCGGCGTCACGGGAGCAGCGGTCACGCTGGCCAACGCCGTGCGGGCGAGCCGACTGCCGGAGGTGGCCGTCGAGCCCGCTTTTCGCCGCCTGGCCAGGCCCTCGGCCGTTGCTGCTCGCGCCGCCGGTGACTCGGGTCTCGCAACCGCCGTCGTCGCCCGCTTCGCGGGAGAGGTGTTCGCGGCACCGGTCGGAGGGCCGGACGGGGTGACGTCGATGCGCCCGGCCACGGAGGTGATCGGCGCCGCTGGTGCCTCTGCGGCGCTGACGGCGATCGGCGACGAGCAGCCGGACGACTCGACCCGGCTCGACCGCGTCCTGACGACGCTCGACGCCAATGCGAAGGCGCTGCCGACCGGAGACGAGATCCGAGCCGGCACGGCGAGGACGGACATCGGCGCGGTCTCGCTCGTGGCCGGCCTCGGCGCGGTGCCGGCCTCGGCGGTGTCGGCCGTGCTCGGCGCCGCCGTGCAGACGGCTCCACCGCCGGCTCCGCCTGCCCCGCCGGCCGGTCCGCCGGCGGGTCCGCTCCACCCTCACGGGCCTGCGCTGCCTGCGACGCACGTCACCCCGGCGATCGGCGCGCACCTGCCCCAGGGCCTCGTGGCCCACGGCGAGGCGGTCGAGGCACGTGTCGGCGACCTCGCCGGCATCCGCTTCGTTCCCCCCGGCGGCGATCGCGTGCTCGGCGGCGGCGTGATCGCGCGCGGCGGGCGCGTCGTCCTCGACACGGACACGGTCCACCAGATCGTCGACGGCACGGTCAACGTCCGCCGGGTCGAGGACGCGCAATGGGCGGGGCTAGAGCAGACGGCCACGGTCCCCGCCGCGCTCGTGAACGCCGATCCGGTCACCGATCCCGGCAGCAGGCTCGACGCCTTCCGGAACGACACGGCGGCGCTCGCCGCGCTCGCGAGACTCGCCGACGGCCGGCCGGACGCTGCGCTCGCACTCGACGCAACCGCCGCCGGGCTGTCGACGTCAGGAGCAGGCGCCGCCTCGTTCGAGAAGCTCGCGACGGGGACGTTCGAGGTGCCGCTGCCGCAGGTCGTGGCCAACGTGACCGGGCCGGCCGACCTCGCCGCCTCGAGCGAGATCATCACCGCGGCGGCGGCCGCGTTCGACCGCTTCGCGACCGTTGCCGACGCGCCGCCCGCACCACCCGGGCCCGTGCTCGATCTCGATGCCGCGCGCACGGGGCTGCTGGTGAAGCTCGACCCGGAGACGACGGTGGCCGCTCGGTTGCGTGTCCGGCTCGACGTCAGGGCGATCGTCGGCGTGGCTCCGCGCGACGACCTCGACCCGGTCATGGCCTGTCCGAAGTTCCTCGACCCGATGTGGGAGGCGGTGCGCGACCTCGGCCACGGCTGGCTGCTCCCCGGGCTCGAGCTCGTCCCGCCCGACACGGCGACGCTCGTCCGCACGAACCCGTCCTTCGTCGTCACGCACATGGTCGGCCTCAACCACGAGTTCATGCGCGAGCTGCTCTGGCGCGAGTACCCCACCGACCAGCGCGGGACGGCCTTCGCCCGCTTCTGGGGTCGCAGCGGCGACCACCCGGACGACATCGGTCAGGTGCACCTGTTCGCCGGCGGGCTCGTCGACAATCTGCTCGTCGGCAAGGACGGTGAAGCAGTGCTGCTGCTGCGCAGCGAGCTCCTGCGCCGCTATCCGGGTTCGATCGTCTATCTCTGCCGCGCCACCCAGCAGGGCGAGAACCTCGTCCTCGACGACGGCACGATCGTCCTGCCGGCCTTCCGCGGCGATCTGCCGCCGGACGTGACCTTCGTCGGCTTTCCGATCTCGCCGGATGCGCTTCGCGCCAACGGCGATCCGTGGTGGTTCGTGATCGCCCAGCCGCCCTCGGAGCCGCGCTTCGGGCTGGACGAATGGTCGCCCGAGACTCCGGACGTGCCCACCGAGTCGAACGACCTGGCCTGGAGCCACCTGTCCACGGACGGGAAGCCCGCGACGCCGGTGCCGTTCGCCGAGGCCGATCCGCCGCTGCTGCAGGGAGCCCTGATCGACGGGCTGGCCTGGGGCGCGTCGGCGGCGGTACAGGCGCACCTGACGTACCAGCATCCGGTACGGGTCGCGATTCGCGGCGCCGACCTGCTCCCGCCGCCGCAGCCTCCGCCCGGGCCGTCGGCAGGGCCCGGAGGGCCGCCCTGATGCCGCCGCTCGGTCTCGGTGGACTGCGCGAGGACGTCTCGGCGGCCCTCGACCGCAACGTCGCCGCCCAGGCACAGCTCGCCCGTGCAACCGCCGCGCTCGACGAGGTTCGCCGCACGGGTGTAGGCGACCTGGCGGCGGCCCAGGCCGACCTCGACGCGGCCACGGCCGCGGCGCACGAGGCGGTGACCGGGGTCGCGGATGCGCACGCGGCGCTGCACGACGCGCTCGGCTCGCACCTCGGGGAGATCGTGGTCGAGGCGCCGATCGCCGACCCCACTGTCCCGGTAGCGCTCCTTCCGGTCGGTCTCGAGACCAGGTTCAGCGGCGACACGCTCCTGATCCGCGTGCTCCCGGACGAGGTGCACGTCGAGGATCACGAGCCGGAGCTGACCGACGGGGAAGTCGATGCCGGCCGGGCGTTCTGGGCCCAGGTCTGGCGCGGGGGCACCGCGGAGCCGGCGGCCACCGACGCGGAGCGCGAGGCGTGGGGACGCCTGGTGGCGGCGATCGGGAGCTCGCGCCGGGCCTCCTGGGTCGCCGACCAGACGGCGCCGACCGGCGGGACGCGGCCGGCCGCCCCGCTCGGCGGCGACACGGCTTTCCCCGACCCGCCCGTGTTCCCGGATCCGCCGCGACGTGCCGGAGCCTGGTCGCGGGCCGCGCAGGCACGATCGCTCCCCGACCGGTTCGTCGCCATCGCCTACCGCCGCGACGGCACGGGCGGCCAGGCCTCGTGGACGGAGATCGCCAGGGCCTCGGGCGGGCCGGTCGACGACAGCATCCAGCTCGGCTTCGACCCGGGCGCGCCCGCGCCCGAGGTGACCGACGAGGGCCCGGCGCTTCCCGAGGGGATGCGCTGGCTCGTCGATCCCGACGCCGCCGAGAAGGCCGGTCTGCTCATCCGCCTTCCGCTGCCCGCCGGGGTCACGCGCATCGACCGGCTCGTCGTCCTCGGCGTGCTCGGGTCGATCGACGCCGCGGGCGCCGCCTCGCGCCTCGCCGACCTCCTCGTCGGCCACCATCACACCCGCGGCCTGGAGGTGCTGCCGGTCGGGACGGCGACGAACAACAGCGCGGCCGAGCGCAGCGGGTTCAGCCGCCCCGACGACCCGGTCACGTCCTTCGCGGTCGAGCGGCGGACGCCTGCTCCGCCTCCGGGCACCGACGGCGGCTTGCTCGCACGGGCGCTCGGAATCGCGCCCGATGCCTTCCGCGGCATCGCCCACGCGGGCGACGCCGAGCAGGCGGCGGCCGGGGAGATGAATGCGCTCGTCTGGCCGTCGACCTTCGGCTACTGGTTCGACAGCCTCGTCCAGCCCGGCCCGGGCGACGGGATCGTCGAGGACATCCGCCGCCACGCGGTGCAGATGGTGCGCGGCCGCGGGCCCCTCCCGCCGCTGCGGATCGGGCGGCAGCCGTACGGCGTGCTCCCCGTGACCAGCCTGCGCGCCTGGCAGCAGGGATCGGAGCCCTCCGGCGTCGTGCAGACTGCGTCGTTCCTGCGTTCGGCGCTGCCGTGGTGGCTCGACGGCGTCGAGCGCGCTCCCGTCGTCCGGGCCGGGGCCGATCCGGACGAGGGGACGCTGGACGTGCTCGGCCAGGCCCCGGTCTCGACCACAGTGGCGGTACGCTCGATGGTCGGCGCGAACGTCTCCTACGTCCCGATGATCTATCTCGGCGACGACGCGCCCGGCAGCGAGGCGAACAGGCAGCGCTGGCTCGCGCTGCTCGGCTTCCGGTCGCTCGGGGTCACCGGCTTCCCGTACCTCGGCCAGCTCGTCGCCGCGGCAGATCCGGTGCCGCTGCTCCAGCTTCCGTACACGGTCGACCCGCGCGTCAGGCCCGATCAGGCCGCGTCCGCATGGGACGCGATCACCGGCTATCTGCACGGGCTTCGCGGCCGGCTCACGCGCGACCTCCAGGCTGAGGACCCGCGCACGTTCACGTCGCTGCTCACTCTGCTCGCCCGCCGCTCGGTGATGCTCGAACGCGTCCGCGCGGGACTGAAGGACACGACCGGCGTCGTCGGGGGACAGCTCGTCGAAGCCCATCTGCGGGTCGACCAGGCTCCGGTGCTGCAGGCGCAGATGATCTCGACGACGGCGACGCTGAAGATCGGCGACAGCCGCTCGGCCGCCGGTGCATTCCTCGCCGGCTCCACGCAGCAGCCAGACGGCAGCACGCTCTCGGTCGTCGACCACCTCGACCTGGAGCTCGTCACCGGCGTGCTGGACACGGTCAAGCACGACCACTACGCGGAGACCGTGGCTGCGGCAGAGGCAGTCGCCGCCCTCGAGCCCGATCGCGCGGCGCTCCTGCTCGGAGAGGCGCTCGACGTCGCCTCCCACCGGTTCGACGCGTGGGTCACGAGCCTCGCCACCCGACGGCTTTCCGACATCCGCTCCGCGACACCCGTCGGGGTGACGCTCGGAGCCTACGGCGCGGTCGAGGATCTCACGCGCAAGCCCGGCCGGCCGGCCGTCGCCCAGCCGCCTGCGGGCGCGCCCACCCCGCTCCTCGACGACACCACCGGCGCGGGCTACGTCCTCGCCCCGTCGCTGGCCCAGGCCGCGACGGCGGCGGTGCTCCGTGCAGGCCACCTCGCTCACGCAGCGCGCGATCCACACGCGGCCGCGCTCGCGATCGACCTGTCCAGCAGCCGCGTCCGCACCGCGCTGGGCCTCCTCGACGGTGTCCGCGAGGGACAGTCGCTGGGGGCGCTGCTCGGCTACCGCACCGAGCGGCTGCTCCACGAGCGCGGCGCGCACACGGCGGTCGAGGTCGTCCGCCGCCTGGCCCCGCCGCCCGTGGTCACCGCGACGGGGACACCGGAGGGGCTGCCGCCGACCGCGGTGTGCGACGGGTTGGCGCTGTCGCGCATGGATCGGAGCACCGTCCTCGATGCGGTCGACGCCGGCCAGCGGGCGACGGTCGAAGCCGTCCTGGACGCCTTGCTCGACGCCGTGGACGCCGTGGCCGACCTGCTGCTGGCCGAGAGCGTCCACCAGGTCGTTCGCGGCAACACGGACCGAGCAGCCGGCGCGCTCGACACGCTGAACCGGGGCGAGGGGGCGACGGCCCAGCCCGAGGTCGTCGCCACCCCCAGGACCGGGACCTCGATCACGCAGCGGGTGCTCGTGCTGCTCGCGGCCGACACCCCGGCGGCTCCGGGCTGGCCGGTTGACGGGGCTCGCGCTCAGGCTGAGCCGCGGCTGGCCGCCTGGGCCGGGCACCTCCTCGGCGACCCGTCCGGGCTGGCCGTCACGGTGCGCGCGAACGGGGCTGCGACCGAGATCCCGCTCTCCGACCTCGGGCTCGGGGCTCTCGACCTCGTGTACGAGCAGCTCACAGGCCGCGTGCTGCGTCACGCGCGGGGGCTGGGAGTCCCCGAGGGGGCGACGGTCGATCTCGGCGAGCAACGGCTGGCGACGACGATCGCCATGGCCGAGACCCTGCGCGAGCTACTCACGAGTGCGCGGATCGGAACCGGCCTCGATCTCGCCCGGCCGCAGGACCGCGGAGGGACACTGACCGGCCCTCCGCCCACCGCCGGCTCCGCAAACGGCGCTGGGCCGCTGACGACGACGCTTCCCGACGTCGATGGGGGCGACCGCCGGAGCCGCCTCGACGCCGCCCGCCAGAGGCTCGACACGGCCGTCTCGGCCCTAGCCTCTGTCACGCCCGACGCGCCGCCGGACGAGCACAGCTTCGCGGCCGCGCTGGACGAGCTCGCCTGCTTCGGTCTCGCGCCCGGCGACGACCCGTCCCGCCCTCCGGGTGCCGGGGCCCTGATCGCCTTGCGCGAGGCCGGCGCGGCCCGGCTGGCGACATCCCAGGCCGCCCCGGACGACCCGGCCGCGCTGTTCGGCGAGGGCTTTCCCGTGCTGCCTCTGGCCGCCCCGCCCTTCCCGGCTGCAGTGGCAGCCGCTATGGCACACGATCCGCTCTCGGCGGCGTCCGCCGAGGAGCTGGCTCCGCTCGGCGGCGCGGCCGGAGCGCTGACGTCCTGGTTGGAGACGTACGGACGGGTGCGACCGGGAGTCGGACGGCTCGCCGACGTCTTGTTCGCCGCCCGCCTGCGGAGGACGGGCGGCCCGGCAACGCTCCGCGCGATCCAGCAGCCGGCCGAGCCGTTCCCCGCTGCCGAGCCTGCCCGCCGTGGGCAGTGGATCTCGCTGCCCTTCCCGGCGGCGCTCGGCCCCGATCCCGTCACGAGCATCGTCGCCCACGTACTGGGCGATCCCGACCCGGCCGCGGGAATGGCCGTGCTGGTCGTCGACGAGTTCGTCGAGACGGTTCCTGCCCTGGACACGACGGCAGCACTCTCGTTCGGCTTCGACGCACCCGGCGCCCGGCCGCCGCAGACGATCCTCCTCGCGGTGCCGCCGGTCCCGGGCGTCGCGTGGACCTTCGACGCGCTCGCGTCCGTCGTCGGGGAGATGCTCGACCTGGCCAAGATCCGCATGGTGGATCTCTCCACGGTCGCGTGGGCCGGCCGCTTCCTGCCTGCCATCTACCTCACGGACGGCGACGTCGCGAGCGGACTCGACCTGCCGATGAAGGAGCTCGTCAAGCTCGCAAGCGCCAGGGCCCTGGTGGTCGACACATGATCGCGACGACGACCTGGCACCGGCTGGAACCGCGCGTCCGCGGGCTCGACCCCGCCGGCGGGCTGAGGGCCGCAGTCCACGACCCGCTCTGGCTGCTGGGGCGGCAATGGCAGGTCGGCGAGCTCCTCGGCGAGGATGCAGCCTCACCGACGGCCGTGCGAGTCGAGACGGTCGAGCACCCGCTCACTCGCTGGCGCCCGGCAACCGGCGAGCCGGCGGACTTCGACCCGAAGACGATGCCTCTCGAGGCGCTCGTCGAACGCGAGCCGCCGGTGGCGCCGACTCTCCGGCAGCGGCTCGACGCCTGGTCGCGGCTCGTCGACCTGCTCCACGCCGCCAACCTCGGCGACCGCGTCTCGGCACTGGCCGCGGCTCATCCGCTGCCGCCGCCGCGAGTCGCGACGGATCCCGCCGAGGAGCGACTGCGTCTGTTCGCGGGCCCGGATGCCGCCGACGGGCTCGCCGCCGCGGAGTCGCTCGCCGCCGATCCGGCCGGACTTCCCGCCGACCTCGTCCAGACCTTCGTCGCCTGGGCGCGCGCGCAAACGGCGGCCGGAGCGGGGGATAGCTGGGTGACCGATCGCCTCGAGTACCGGTTCACGGTCGCTGCAAACACCGACGTCGGCGAGCTCGTGCTGGCCGCGCCCGAGTACCTCGGCGGCCGCCTCGAGTGGTACGACCTCGACGTCGACACGGACTCGTCGCACACGCTGAACGCACCTGTCGAGGACGGAAATCCGCGGGTCGCTCACCTGCTCCCGATGCGGGTCTCGTTCTCCGGGATGCCGGCCGAGCGCTTCTGGGAGTTCGAGGACGCCGCCGTCGACCTCGGCGCGGTGAGCGCGGCCGTGGAGGATCTCGGCCGGTTGCTCGCGGTCGAGTTCGCGACCGTCTTCGGCAACGACTGGTGGTCGGTACCGGTGCCGGCCAGGTTCGGGGGCCTGGTCGGCGTGCGCAGCCTGGTCGTGCGGGACAGCTTCGGGGAGAACGTGCTCGTCGAGCCCACGGAGACGGCGTCCGAGGCGTCCGCGCCTTGGCGCATGTTCCGGCTCACCGATGCGGGGCTGGGTGCCGGATCAGGCCCCGCCCCGGCGCTGCTCCTGCTCGCGCCCGTCCTCGCCGGCGCGCTCGACGCCGATCCCGTCGAGGAGCTGCTGCTCCTGCGCGACGAGATGGCGAACCTGGCCTGGGCGGTCGAGCGGGTCGTCGAGGGAGCGGACGGGCGGCCGCGGGACCGCTCGATCGAGTACGGGTCGCGCCTGACCGCGGCGGCACCGCCGGAGCTGGCGTCGCCGGCGGCCCTGGTCTACGTGCTGCAGACGACCGTTCCCGAGCACTGGATTCCGCTCGTACCCGTGGTCGACCCCGGCGGCTCCGGGGCGGTCGTCCTCCAGCGCGGCTCGCTGCTCACGCAGGACGGCAGCGCCCGTCCGATCACGGCACAGGGTGTCCTGCTCCAGCCCGACGTGAGCCCGTGGTTCTTCCACGAGGAGGAGGTGCCGCGCACCGGCCTGCGCGTGCGCCGCGTCCCCTCCGTGGCCCGCTGGCTCGACGGAGCGACCTACGCCTGGCTCTCCCGGCAGGTCGGCCCCGGCCGCGGCGAGGGATCGAGCGGCCTCCAGTTCGACATCGCCGTCCCGCCCAGCTCACCTGCCGGCTGACCGCGCGCGGGCTCGGCGGGCGAGGGCGGCCAGCTCGCGGTTGAAGCGCTCCGGCTCCTCGAGGTGCGGCACATGGCCGACGCCCTCGTACCAGGAGGCCTCGGCCGTGGGACACACGGCGAGGATGTGCTCGGCCATCGCCGGCAGCACCACCGAGTCGGCCCGGCCCTGCGTGACGAGCACCGGCACCTCGAGCGCGCCGAGCACGTCATCGCAGTCGATCGCGCGGGCGGCGAGATGGGCGCGGATCGGCGCAGGCACGGCGACGTTCCAGCACATCGCGGCCTCCAGGTCGTCGCTCGGCACCGGCTTCACCACGCACGTCCGCACGAACGAGCGCATCGCCCAGATGTTCGTCGGCAGGTCGTCCGCCGTGGCACCCGCGAAGTGGTCGAGGAACCCTGGCCCGATCAGCGTGCCGAACGCCGGCTCGCCGAGCTTGGCCGCGCCCTCGACGAGGTCGATCGCGGCGATTCGATCCTGTCCGTACGCACGCACGTAGTCGCAGATGACGAAGGCGCCGTACGACCAGCCGACGACCACGGGCCGGTCGAGGCGCAGCTCGTCCATGATCGCCGCGACGTCGTCGGCCCAGAGCTTCTCGTCCGTGTAGTGCTCGGCCTCGAGCGGCGCCTCGGACATGCCGTGACCGCGCAGGTCGTAGGCGACGAGCCGGAACTCGTCGGCAAGCTCGCTCTCGTACTGCTTCACCCAGCAGAGGTGGTTCTGCGACCAGCCGTGGATGAACAGGATCTGTGCGCCGTCTGGATTGCCCCACTCGCGCACGTGCAGCCGCAGCCCGCCGCCGCCCCGCACGGTGTGGATCTTCGTCCGCCTGCCGAGGTTCTCCGCGATTGCCGTCATCGATCTCGCCTCCTTCGCAGTCGTCGTGTCGGGAGATCGTGGTCGTCGAGAGCCATCGGCGCATCGGGCGGAGAGCCTTATCTTTCGCCGTCCGGCTCCTTATTTTCGGCGGAGCGGCGCAATACTGGCTGCGATGGTGGGTCGCAGGGACGCAGCGTTCGTCGGGCGCGCACATGAGCTCGAACAGCTGGAGCGCGCGCTCGTAGCTGCCCGGGACGGAAGCGGGACGACCGTCCTCCTCGCCGGAGACGCGGGGATCGGCAAGACCCGCGTCGCATCCGAGCTCTCGGGACGCGCCCGCGACGCGGGGTTCGAGGTCCTGATCGGCCGCTCGATCGACCTCGGCGGCACGGAGCTGCCGTACCAGCCGTTCGTCGAAGCGCTGCGTCCGCTCGGCAAACTCCGGCCGGCAGACCGCCAGGCCGCGGGCTCGCAGCTGCAGGTGTTCGAGGAGACGCTCGCGCTCCTCGCCGAGCGCGCCGCAGCCGCGCCCCTCCTGCTCGTGCTCGAAGACCTGCACTGGGCCGACACCTCGACCCTCGACCTCGTCGTCTTCGTCAGCCACAACGTCGACGAGCACTCCATCCTGCTGCTCGCGACCTACCGAGCCGACGAGCCCGCGTCGGCCGAGCGAATGCGCCGGCTCGCCGGCGGCGTAAGGCGTTCGGACGCGGCACTCGTGCTCGACCTCGGCCCGCTCGAGGACGAGGAGCTGACGGCCCTGATCGAGGCGCGCGCCGAGGATCCGCTGCCCGCGGGGCTGGCGGACGCGATCGCCGCCCGTTGCGAGGGCAATCCCTTCTTCGCCGAGGAGCTGGTCGCCGCGGCCGGCGACCGGAGCGGTGAGCTTCCACCCGGCCTGCGCGACGTGCTCTTGCAGCGAGTCGCCCGGCTCGACCGGCCGACACAGAGCGTCCTCTGCCTTGCGGCTGCCGCCGGACGTGACGTGGCGTACCCGCTGCTTCGCGCGACGACGAAGCTGCCGGAGCAGGACCTGCGCGCGTCGCTGCGCCGCGCGGTCGAGCACGGCGCGCTCGTCGCCGACCAGGCGACGGGCAACTTCCGCTTCCGCCACGCGCTGCTCGCGGAGGCGATCTACGCGACGATCCTGCCCGGCGACCGCGAAGAGCTGCACGCGGCGCTCGCCGAGGCGCTGGCGGGCAGCGGAGCGGCGTCACCGGCAGAGCTCGCGCCGCACTGGACGGCTGCGGGCCGCAGCAGGGAGGCGCTCGTCGCGTCGATCGAGGCAGCCCGCGAGGCGGAAGCCGTGTTCGGCCTGGCGGAAGCCCAGGCCCACCTGGAGCGGGCGCTCGCGCTCTGGCCCGCGGTGCCCGACGCGGCGGTGCTCGCCGGGCTCGACCTCGCGGACGTCTGCTCCCGGGCAGCGAAGCTCGCCAGCCAGATCGGGAGCGCTTCGCGGGCGGTCGAGCTTGCACGGCACGCGATCGAGCTCGTCGGGGCGGACGACCTGCACCGTGCGGCGATCCTCCATGTGTACCTCGGCGAGTACCTCTACGAGACCGGCACGAACGACGCTCTGCTCACCGAGTTCGAGTGCGCGGTCGAGCTCGTGCCGGCGGAGCCGCCTTCGGTGGAGCGCGCGTACGCGGTGAGCTCACGCGCGGGCGCGTTGATGGTGGCCGGGCGCTATTCGGAGTCGTTGCCGGTGGCCGAGGAGGCGCTCGCGCTCGCCCGGCGGGTCGGCGCCGGCGAGGCAGAGGTGCGGGCGCTCACCGTGATCGGCGGCGACCTGGCTCAGCTGGGCCGCAGCAACGAGGGTCTCGCCTACTTTCGGAAAGCCCTTCAGCTCGCCGAGGAGATTGGCGACCTCTGGGGCCTGGAACGTGCGTACATCAATTTCACCCACGTGCTGACGATGCTCGGACAGCCTCGAGAGTCGGCTCGGCTCGGCCGGGCCGGGCTCGAGGTGACGCGCCGGTACGGGATCCACAGCGCCTTGATCGTCTCCAACCTCATCGAGGCGCTCGTTGCCGCCGGCGACTGGGACGAGGCGGAGAAGCTCAGCGCCGCCGCGCTGCGCGGCATGACTTCGAGTTTCCCGTACTCGCTGTTCATCGTCCGCGCCCTCGTCGAGATCGGCCGTGGCGAGTTCGACGCCGCGCGAGCGCACCTCGAGGCCGCCAACACCACCCTGCGCGAGGACCGTGGGCTTGGTCTCTACGACGGCTGGGTCGCGGAGCTCGCCCTCTGGGAGCGTCGCTGGGCGGAGGCAGACCAGTCCGTCCGCGCTGGGCTGACGCTAGCCCGGCGGCGAGAAGCCGCCCATATCCGCGTCTGGCTCTGCGCAGTCGGATTGCGCGCCCACGCCGAGCTCGCGACGCTCGCGCGAGCGCGGCGGGACAGCGGCGCTGCCGATACCTGGCTGACGCGGGCGCGCACGCTGATCGTCGCCGCCCGGCGCGCAGCGGGCGAGGCCGCGGCGGTCACGCCGAACGCCGCCGGTTGGCTCGGCGTGGCCGAGGCCGAGTACGAGCGCGCCGGCGGCACGGTGCGTCCGGAGCTTTGGTCCGGCGCCGCAGCCGCGTGGGATGAACTCGAAGGACCACCCGTCGCCGCCTACTGTCGCTGGCGCGAGGCGGAGGCCCTCGTTGCGGTCGGCGCCTCGCGGACGGAGGCCAGCGCGCCTCTCCGGGAGGCGCACGCGGTCGCTGCTCGGATCGGCGCGAAGCCCCTGCAGCGCGAGCTCGAGCTGCTTGCAGAGCGCGCACGGCTCGATCTCGCTCCGCCGCCGGACGTCGACGCGCGCGAGGAGAGCCTCGAGGAGAGCCTCGGATTGACGCGGCGCGAGGCGGAGGTGCTGAGCCTCGTCGCCCGCGGCTACACGAACCGCGAGATCGCCGACACGCTCGTCATCAGCGTCAAGACTGCCGGCGTCCACGTCTCGCACATCCTCCGCAAGCTCGGTGCGCAGAACAGGCGCGAGGCCGCCGCGATCGTGCACCGCCTCGGCCCGCCTGGGGAAGCCGGTCGTCCGTAACGTCGAGTCAGTCCGAGGAAACCGCGCATCGCGGTATGCGTCTCAGGCGCCGGGGGGCCTGCGGGTCGGGGGGCCGCTCCTCCCCCTGATCGCCGCCAGCGGCGCGCCGACCAGCAGGATGAAGAACGCGACCACGAAGGCGACGACGACGAGCGCGAGCAGTGCGAGCAGCCCGACCATGAGGATCACCAGCGTCGCGAGCAGGAGAAGAGGGACGACCACCATGCGCGCCGCCGGCGATCGCGGCGCTGTCCACACGTGGACGAACTGACGTCGTCCGGAGCCGATCACGACCCCCGCGCGTCTCTCCAACCCGAGCTGCGGATGATCGCGCGGCCTCCTGACGGGAAGCGTCACCGACTCATCTTAGGCAGACGCCGCCTCGACGGTCCCAAAGGATGCGGGTGACCGTGCCCATACCTTCGCCCCGCTGATGACCGCCGCGGGTATGAACGCCCGATTGCCGGTGCCGACACGTACTCAGCGTCCGTGACGTGGTCGCACCAGGAGACGACGTTCCCTTGGCGCTCGGGCGTGATCCGGTTGACGGCGCCGCGACACTGTCGATGTAGACGGCGCCGGTGAACCAGTCACCGACTCGCGGGAAGCAATCAAGGTCATGGTGCAGAAATGAGCGCCTGGACGAGCGACGAACTCGACAGGATCGGCCCCGAGGCGCGGGCTGCAACGCTCGAGCTCGTACCCCGACGAGAGGAGAAGCAATGAACACGCGCAAGCTCGGAGACCTGGAGGTCTCCGCCATCGGCCTTGGCTGCATGTCGATGAGCTTCGGCTACGGCCCGGCCGCCGACAGGCAGGAGATGATCTCGCTGATTCGCGCCGCCGTCGAGCGAGGCGTGACCTTCTTCGACACTGCCCAGGTCTACGGGCCGTTCACGAACGAAGAGTTGGTCGGGGAGGCGCTGGAACCGGTGCGCGACCAGGTCGTGATCGCGACGAAGTTCGGCTGGGATCTGGAGAGCGGGGAGAACCGCGGCCTGGACAGCCGTCCGGAGACGATCAAGCGAAGTGTCGAGGGCTCGCTCGGACGGCTCCGCACCGACACGATCGACCTGCTCTACCAGCACCGCGTCGACCCTGACGTCCCGATCGAGGATGTGGCGGGCGCGGTCAAGGAGCTGATCCAGGACGGCAAGGTCAAGCACTTCGGCCTCTCCGAGGCCGGCGTCCAGACGACCCGCCGGGCGCACGCGGTGCAGCCGGTCGCCGCGCTCCAGAGCGAGTATTCGCTCTGGTGGCGCGAGCCGGAAGAGGCGATCCTGCCGACGCTGGAGGAGCTCGGCGTCGGCTTCGTCCCGTTCAGCCCGCTCGGCAAGGGTTTCCTCACCGGGACGATCGACCAGAATACGACCTTCGACAGCACCGACTTCCGCAACACCGTCCCGCGCTTCGACGCCGAGGCGCGAAAGGCGAACATGGCGTTCGTCGAGCTTCTCACCCGGATCGCCGAGCAGAAGAGGGCGACCCCGGCACAGATCGCGCTTGCCTGGCTGCTCGCCCAGAGGCCCTGGATCGTGCCGATCCCGGGCACCACCAAGCTCCACCGCCTGGACGAGAACTTCGCCGCAGCCACCGTGGAGCTGACGCCCGACGACCTGCGCGAGATCGAAGACGCACACCTCGCGGCGGAAGGCGCGCGCTACTCGGAGGCCCAGCAGCGCATGATCGACCGGTGAGCGCAGCCGAGAGCGAGCACCAGGTCACGCCGCTCGAGCTGTTCTTCGACCTGGTCTTCGTGTTCGCGATCACGCAGGTCACGAGCCTGATGTCGCGGAATCCCACGTGGAGCGGCGTGCTTCACGGGATGCTCGTGCTCGCAGCCGTGTGGTGGGCGTGGGCGACGTACGCGTGGCTGACGAGCGCGACCGACGTCGACGACGGTGGGGTGCGGCTGGCGATGCTCGCGGCGATGGGCGCGATGCTCGGCGTCGCCCTGGCGGTGCCGGGCGCCTTCGGAGCGGTGCGTGCGTACGCGCCTGCCTCCCGCTGCACTGGTCGACTATCGTCCTGGGTGGTGTGACGGGCGGCATGGGGCTGCCCGCAGGGGATCGGGGGAGAACATGCCCAAGGTCATTGCAGCGACGTTCGCCGATCAGGCCGCGGCCGGCAAGGGCCTAGCGTCCGTCGCGGGCGCTCTCGGCGGCGCTCTCAAGCAGGGCGCGGTCGTCAACAAGACCGACAGCGGAGAGATCAAGTTCGTCGAGACGAAGGACATGGGAACGAAGCAGGGCGCCGTGACCGGCGGAGTGATCGGCGCGGCTGTCGGGATCATCGCCGGCCCGGTCGGCGTCATCGGCGGTGGCGCGATCGGGGCCGGCATCGGCTCCTTGGCCGCGAAATTGCGTGACTCCGGCTTCCCAGATGCCCAGCTCAAGGGACTCGGCGACGACCTCAGGCCAGGCGCGGGCGCGATCGTCGCGCTCGTCGACGACGACGCAGTCGACAAGGCGCAGGAGCTCTTGAAGGTCGTGGACGCCGATCGAGTCGTCGTGCACGATGTCAGCACCGACCTCGCGGACATCCTCGACCAGGAGGCCGCGGCAGCCGAACCGATAGCAGACGGGCAGCACCGGCCCTAGAGTCGTGGGTGCTGCCCGTCGGCAGTTAACGGCACGGAGGAGGCGGCCAGGAACTCGCCGCCTCTTTTCGTCTCTGGGATAGCCATTTGATACCCAGAACGCCACCAGGCTGATGCGTACGCTTGCCAGCCGGCAACCGCTAGCCAAGTGATCGACGAATTTCCGATCAATCGTCAAGGTTCGGTCCATACGGCTTGTGGTTGGCGTGGCTCCGCGCAGCGAACTACGTCTCGAAGATGGCACCTGCGTGCAGGAAGGCGAGGACAGTCCGGCTCACTGCTCTACCAGCCAACGACTGAAGGAGCTGCTCGGCCAGCGCGCGAGGCAGTGCGGCCGGCCAGCGCGTCAGCCAGTAACCGGTAAAGAAGGTCATCATGACTCACATAGCAACCACCACCGCGGCGGTCGGTACACAATGAACGCCCCCGCCTCGATCACCATCACGCCAGTCCGCGTTGCCGACCTGCTCGCCGAGGGCGAGCGGATGCCGGTCTACGTGCACGTCATCGACCATCCCGATGCGCGCGTGCTGGTCGACACCGGCATAACGGAGCTGCACCCGGCGGTGGCCGACCTCGATCCCCGCCTCCGTCCACTGAGCAAGCAGGACTTCGATCTCGCCGGCATCGACATCGTCGTCAACACACACCTGCACTTCGACCACTGCGGCGGCAACCACCTCTTCGCCGGCAGGCCGATCTACGTCCAGCGTCGGGAGCTCGACGACGCGCGCAGCGAGGACGACTACACCATTCGCGAGTGGGTCGACGCGCCCGGCGTGCGGTACGTGCCGATCGACGGCGAGCTCGAGCTGCTTCCCGGGCTCCGACTCGTCCCGGCGCCGGGCCACACACGCGGCATGCAGGTGGTCGTCGTCGAGACTGGCGGGCGTCCGGTCGTCGTCGGCGGCGACGTTGCGGTCTGGTTCGGCGAGCTCGACGAGCCGCACACTGAAGGCCAGCTGCGGGTGCGTGCGCTCGACCCCGAGCTGGTCTGGCTCGCGCACGAGCACGAGCCATGGCGACCCCGCACCGTCTAACCATCTACAACCACCGGCGGCCACACAGCAGTCTCGGCTGGAGACCGCCGGCGGCCTATGCCGCTAGCCTGACCACGTACAAGTCGCAGAAACCGGCCCGACTCTCATAGCGGCCGGACCGACAAACGGGGCCGGTCAAGTCTCCTCCGGCATGGCCCCGTGACCTGCGCCGGCGACGATGCACAGCTGCGCATCGGGGATCGCCCTGAACATCTCGACGGCGTGCTCGCGCGTGACGATGTCGCCGTCGCCGATGACGAGCAGAGTCCGCGCCTTGATGCTCCGGAGCTCCTCGTTTCTCTCCGGCCGATCACCGACGCGAATCGCCTAGCAATCCGCGACCTGCGTGGGAGGGTGATTCAACTCTGGGTTGGTAGGCTCCTCGGGGTCTGCGTGCACAGGACGGGTTGCTATCGCATTCGCGAAAGGAGAGGAGAGCGAATGAGACGATTCCTGGTTCCCGCGTCGCTGCTTGCGGCCCTTGTGGGTCTTTCGAGCGGCCTCGCATCCGCTACGCGCGCGGAGGCTGCACCGAGCAAGCATCCCTCGGCTTCGGTCTCGGTCTTCGCGTCCGGCTTCAACAACCCGCGCGGCCTCACGTTCGGTCCGGACGGGAATCTGTACGTCGCCGAGGGCGGCCTCGGCGGCCCGAACATGGAGTCCCCGTCGTGCCCGAACGGGGTCGTCCAAGGAGGGGCCTTTCCGTACAGCGGGAGCACCAACGACTCGGTGCTCGGCGGGCGGATCTCCAAGGTCAGTCCGAGCGGGGTCGTGTCGACGGTGGTCGACAAACTGCCTTCGAGCCAGACCAGTCCCACGCTGGGCAGCCTTGTGAGCGGGGTCTCGAGCGTCGCGTTCATCGGCAACCAGCTGTACGGGTTGCTCGCCGGTGCAGGCTGCACGCACGGCGTCCCCGCGGTGCCGAACGGCGTGTTCAAGGTCGGTCCGGGCAATAGCTGGACGCTGATTGCCGACCTGAGCCAGTTCCAGTTCGATAATCCGGTCGCGAATCCGGATGACGAGGACTTCGAGCCCGACGGGACGTGGTACAGCATGGCCTCCAGCGGAGGCAACCTCTACCCGATGGACTCCAACCACGGCGAGCTCGACCGCGTGACTCCGTCGGGCCAGATCAGCCGGGTACTCGACATCTCGGCGGAGGTCGGGCACGTGGTTCCGACCGCGCTCGCGCACCACGGCGTCTGGTACATCGGCAACCTCGGTGTGTTCGGTGCCGAGGACGGATCGGTGCCGAACGAGAACGTCTATCAGCTGAACCCGAGCGGCAAGCTCAAGGTGTACGCCTCTGGGCTGGAGCAGGTGCTCGGGCTCGCCTTCGACGGGGGCAAGTTGTACGCGCTCGAGTCCAGCGCGACACCTGGAGGTCCGTCGCCGAACTCGGGGGCCATCGTGCGGGTTCAGGCCGGAGGCCCGGCTGAGACCGTCGCGTCGGGGCTCAACTTGGCAACCGGGATGACGATCGGCCCTGACGGGGCTTTCTACGTCTCGGTGAACGGCTTCCTCGGCGGCCAGGGGGCAGGCCAGGTCCTGCGCATCGTCCTTCACTGAGCAGCCGTGCGCTCAACCTCCGGCCGGGCCCACGTGAGGCGGCCCGGCCGGGGGCGGCGCTCGAGCGCGGCGACCTCGACAAAGGCCGACGAGCGGCTCACAACCATCGACGACCGCAGACCGGGCGAGCTCACCCAGCGCGGCAGGCGTCGTCCTCGGCTCGCGCGTGCCTGAGAATCGATGTGCTATGACAGGGAGGTCGTGACGAAGAGCGCTGCGCAGGAACCCGGATCCCCGTCTGAGTTGATCGACGCGAGGATCAGGGAGCTGGGCGACTGGCGGGGCGAGATGCTTTCCCGGCTCCGTGCTCTCGTCAAGGAGGCCGACCCCGAGGTGGTCGAGGAGTTGAGATGGAGGAAGCCGGCGAACCCCGCCGGGGTTCCGGTCTGGTACCACGACGGGATCATCTGCACGGGCGAGACCTACAAGAGCGTGGTGAAGATGACCTTCGCCAAGGGCGCGTCGCTGGACGACCCCTCGGGCCTGTTCAACTCGAGCCTCGAAGGCAACGTCAGGCGCGCCATCGATTTTCACGAAGGCGACGAGATCGACGAGAAGGCTCTCAGGGCTCTCGTTCGCTCCGCCGTTGCCCTGAACACCTCGAGCAGCGCCTAGAAAGGCTTGCCCGGAAAGGCCCGTAAACCCGCGTCGCTGCCCAAGTCCGACGGGGACGCCGGCGTGCAGGCGTACATCGCCAGCATGGAGCCGTGGCAGGCGGCGTTCGCCAAGCGCGTCGACGCGCTCGTCGTGGAGCGCGTGCCCGGCGTCCGCAAGGCCATCAGGTGGCACTGCCCGATTTACGGCGTGGAAGGACAGGGCTGGTTCCTCGCCTTCGCAGCCTTCCAGCACCACGTGAAGTTCAGCTTCTTCAAGGGAGCCTCGCTCGAGCCCGTTCCGCCCGTCGGCCAGGCCAAGGGCGTGCGCTCCCTGGATGTGCGCGAGTCGGACGAGCTCGACGAGACGCAGCTGGCGACCTGGATCGAGCAGGCGGCCTCCATCCCCGGCTGGGACGGCGGATCCACACGCTACGGCGGGTCCCCGCTCTAGGGTCTCGCCGTGAGCTCCGTCCTGTTGCTGCACGCCGGAATCGCGGACAGTCGCATGTGGCAGCCGCAGGTCGAGGCGCTGCAGGCAGCCGGGCACCCGGTGATCGCCCCCGATCTGCGCGGGTTCGGGGAGCGTCGGCTGGAGCCTGCGCCCTTCTCGCACCTACGGGACGCCGAGGCGCTTCTCGACGGACCGGCCGCGGTGGTCGGCTGCTCGCTCGGAGGCCGCGTCGCGCTCGAGCTGGCGGTTCACCGGCCCGATCTCGTCGAGCGTCTGATAGTGATCGCTCCGGGCTTCCCGGGTTGGCAGTGGTCCGACGAGACGCGCGCCGGGTGGGCCGCGGAGGAGGCGGCGTACGAGGCCGGCGACTTCGAGAACGCGGCAGAGGCGAGCCTTCGCCTGTGGGTGGACGGTCCGAACCGTTCGCCCGAGGAGGTCGATCCGGACGTCCGCGCCGCCGCCGCCGAGATGGTGCTCCGGTCCTACGAGATGCAGCACGGTGCCTGGGAGTCGGGCGCGGACGAGGAGGGCGTTCTCGACCCTCCGATCGGCGGTCGTCTGGGCGAGATCCGCTGCTCGACGCTGGTGCTCGTCGGCGATGAAGACGTCCCCGACATGCAGGCCATCGCGGCTCACGTCGCGGGCTCGATCGAGGGTGCGCGGCTCGTCACGATCGCGAACACAGCGCACCTGCCGAGTCTCGAGCGACCCGACGAGGTCAACGCGCTCCTGCTCTCCTTCCTCGGCGACGCCTGACCCGCCAAGATGTGCGCGGATGGCCAGCGACCCGGATCGACTGCGCGAGTTTGCCGAGCGGTACACCGAAGCGTGGTGCAGCCGGGACCCCGGGCGCGTGGCCGCGCACTACGCACCGACCGGCCGGCTGACGATCAACGACGGCGAACCGGCGGTCGGGCGCGCCGCGATCACCGAAGCCGCGCGATCGTTCATGGTCGCGTTCCCGGACATGCAGGTGCTGATGGACGATCTCCGCCTCGAGGACGAGAGCCCCGAGTATCACTGGACGCTCGTGGGGACGAACACCGGCCCCGGAGGGACCGGCAAGAACGTCCGGATCAGCGGCTTCGAGGAGTGGGCGATCGGCGAGGACGGCCTGATCGCGGCCTCGCTCGGTCATTACGACCAGACCGAGTACGAGCGTCAGCTCGAGCACGGCGTCGGCTCGTAGCTGCGGTCAGCTCTCGACCCGGTATTCGACGATGGTGTCCGGGGTCGCGACCGCGACCGAGCCGTACAGCGGTCAGCGGTTCTTGAACGTCTCGACCAGGTGCCCGGCCTCCTCGTTCGTCATGCCCTCGAAGACGAACATCAGCCGCGCCGAGTCGAGCACCGGCGGTTGGCTGCTGGAGGTCGGGTCGCGGGTCGCCTCCATCTCGGCGCGGAGCGGGCCCAGTGTCCTGCCCTCGGAACGGGCGATGCGCTCCAGCATGAGCACGGCGCAGCTGACGATCCCGCCCAGGAACAGCTCCAACGACCCCGGCGCCTCGCCCGGGCCCTGGTAGTAGCTGCTCGGCTCCGACGGGTCGTCGGTGACCAGGTGGCTGTCCCTGATCTGGACGATCGCGCGGCCGGGAGTGGCGCTGGAGTAGCACGCTGCGCTGCCTCGGATCACGTCTGCGGCCACGACCCCGATCATCGCTGCCGGCGCCGCGCTTGACAAGGGCAGTCTTTGCCAGGATGGGAGCGTGGCTGCGCAAGCCGTCGAGATCCGGCTCGCGGAGGAAGGCGATCGCCGTCCTCTGGCGGTCCTATTTGCCGCCGTGGCAGAGGAGCGCGACGGGATCGCGTCCGAGCCGCCGATCGACGTCGAGAAGCGGCCGGCGAGCTGGCGGTTGGATGGGACGCTCGTCGCACTCGAAGACGGCGAGATCGTGGAAGAGGGACGGCGCACCAAGCACATCCGACGCGCCAGCGGCGAGCTCTGGGATCTGATCGATATGGGGCTGCTGCTCTGAGCAGGCCCGTGCTCGTCACCGGAGCGTCACGCGGCATCGGCGCGGCGATCGCCCGCGAGTTCGCCGCCGCGGGCGACCGGGTGGCAGTGCACTACGTCCGCTCACGGGCCGCCGCCGAGGAGGTCGCAGCGTCGCTGCCCGGTGGTCAGCACGCGGTTGTCGGCGCGGACCTCGCCGACGCGTCGGCTGTCCGCGCGATGGTCGACGACGCGGCCGCCCGGCTCGGCGGCCTCGAGGTGCTCGTCAACAACGCAGGCATCTACCTCGAGCACGATCTCGTCTCGAGTTCCTACGAGGAGTGGCGCGAGTCGTGGGAGGAGACTCTTCTCGTCGATCTCGTCGGCGCCGCGAACGTCACGTGGTGTGCTGTCCGGCACATGCTGGAGCGCGGGACGGGGCGGATCGTCAACGTCTCCTCGCGCGGCGCCTATCGCGGGGAGCCGCGTGCTCCCGCTTACGGTGCGGCCAAGGCCGGACTCATCGCCTTC
The DNA here is from genome assembly GCA_963776375.1 of uncultured Actinomycetes bacterium. Lineage (GTDB taxonomy): Bacteria > Actinomycetota > Thermoleophilia > Gaiellales > Gaiellaceae > PALSA-612. The sequence goes on from CAVZMF010000002.1 coordinate 199,650, forward strand.
GGGAACTCCCTTGCCCGCGCCCTCGCCGCGCACCGCATCGCCGTGACAACGGTCGTCCCCGGCTGGACCGAGACGGACATGGCCGCGGAGAGCCTGGATGGCCCGCGCCGCGAGGCAATCGAGGCCGAGAGCCCGTTCGGTCGCGTGGCGACGCCTGCCGACGTCGCGAAGGCTGTCCTCTACCTCGCCTCGCCGGAGGCCGAGTTCGTCAGCGGCACGACGCTCGACGTCAACGGGGCGTCCTACCTCCATCTCTGAAGGCAGGGCCGGGCCGAAAGGCCATCGGGAGCCGAGCAACGAGCCGAGTGTCGAAGCGCCGGCCCGGAGGGTTTGAGAACGACCGACATCGGCTAGGTTTCGCCACGATGGCGACTCGAGACGCAGCCTCCGATCTGCTTCGAGATTTTCCCGCGTGGGCATAGAGAGCCCGGGGAGACCAAAGGAGGACGATGACGACTTTCGAGAACCGGCCGCACACCGCGCTCCTCGTCGTCGACGTGCAGAACGGCGCCGTCGAGGGGGCGTACGAGCGCGACGCGGTCGTCGCCAACATCCGTGGCCTCGTCGAACGAGCCCGGCGCGAGCAGGTGCCCGTCGTCTGGGTCCAGCACTCGGACGAGCAGCTCGCGAGAGGGAGCGACGACTGGCGGATCGTTCCAGAGCTGACTCCGGACGACGCCGAGCCGCTCGTCGAGAAGAGCTACGGCGACTCCTTCGAGGACACCACCCTCGAGAACGTGCTGTCGGACCTCGGAGTCGGGCGGCTCGTCGTCGTCGGCGCACAGACGGATGCGTGCATCCGCGCGACGCTCCACGGGGCGTTCGTCAGGGGGTACGACGCGACGCTGGTCAGCGACGCCCACACGACCGAGGACCAGACGGCCTGGGGAGCGCCGCCGCCGGACCAGGTCATCGCGCACACGAACCTGTACTGGACCGACGAGACAGCGCCGGGGCGGACGGCCGGGACGGTCGACGCCGAGAACGTCGACTTCGGCGGCACGTCCCCGTAGGCGCCCGGCAGACGTCAGGTCGGGAAGCGGCCGTCTGCTTAGCTTCGTGGCGATGAGCGGCGATCGTGAGGGTGGGTGCTCGTGCGGGGCAGTCCGCTACCGGCTCACGTCGGAGCCGCTCTTCGTCCACTGCTGCCACTGTCTCAACTGCCAGCGCCAGACCGGGAGCGCGTTCGTGATCAACCTGCTGATCGAGGCCGACCGGGTGATCGTCGAGGGCGAGCCTCAGCCGGTGGACGCGCCGCGCGACGACGGCAGCATGCAGCGGATCCACCGCTGCCCCCGCTGCCAGGTCGCCGTGTTCAGCGAGTACGGGTGGCCCGAGCTCCTGTTCGTGCGCGGGGGCACGCTGGACGAGCCGTCCGCGGTGAAGCCGGACGTCCACATCTTCACGAGGTCGAAGCTGCCGTGGGTCGAGCTTCCCGGCGACACGCCGGCGTTCGACGTCTACTACGACTCGAAGACGCTGTGGCCGGCGGAGAGCCTCGAGCGGCGCGACGCGGTCGTCGCGCAGCGCGCGGCACGCGGCGCCGGCTGAGCCTCAGAGTTCGACCATCACCTTGATCGCCTCGCGGTCGTTCATCGCCCGGTAGCCGTCCGGCACGTCCTCGAGCGGCCCGACGCGGTCGAAGACGCGGCCGGGCTCGATGCGGCCCTCGAGGACGTCCGGCAACAGCTCCTCGATGTACGCACGAGCCGGGGCGGGACCGCCCGAGATCGTGACGTTGTCGAAGAAGGTCGACCGCGACCCCGGAAGCGACTCCTCCTGCGGGAGGCCCACGCGGCCGACGGCGCCTCCCGGGCGGGCGCTGCCCAGGGCGGTGACGGTCGACTCGCCGTGACCGACACACTCGAGGACGGAATGGGCGCCGAGGCCGTCCGTGAGCTCACGCACGCGCTCGACCGCCGCCTCGCCCCGCTCGGGAACGACGTCGGTTGCCCCGAACTCCTTCGCGAGCGCGATGCGGTCCGGGTGGCGGCCGAGGACGATGATCTGCTCGGCGCCGAGGCGCCGCGAGGCGATCACGCCGCACAGGCCAACGGCGCCGTCGCCCACCACGACCACCGTCTTCCCGGGACCGACCCGCGCGGCGAGGGCGGCGTGGTGGCCGGTCGCCATCACGTCCGAGAGCGTGAGCAGCGACGGCATCAGCTCGTCGTCCCGGTCGACGGGCAGGACGACGAGTGTCCCGTCCGCCTGCGGGACGCGCACCGCCTCGCCCTGGCCGCCGTCGACGCCTTCCGACCCGTACCGGCCTCCGTGCAGGCAGGACGTGTGCACTCCTTCCCGGCACAGGACGCAGGTGCCGTCCGACCAGACGAACGGCGCCACGACGAGGTCTCCGACCTTCAGCGTGCGGACGTCGGCGCCGACGGCGTCGACGACCCCGATGAACTCGTGTCCCATCCGGCGGCCCGTCTCGCTCGGCTCCATCTGGTTGTACGGCCAGAGATCGCTGCCGCAGATCGCGGCGCGGGTAACGGCGACGACGGCGTCGGTCGGCTCGACGAGCCCGGCGTCCGGGACGGTCTCGACGCGAACATCGCCTGCGCCGTGCATGACGGTTGCCCGCACGACTCAGTCCTCCAGCGAGGGCGCCGCGGCGTACTCCTCGTCGCCGACGTGATCGCCCCAGGTCGCAACCGCGACCGGGTCGATGTACACGAGGCCGGTGAACCACTCGCTCGGCCCCGGCGCGCTCCCGATGGTGTTCCTCGTGATCTCCATGCCCGCAGGAAAGCACGCGGTGACCGCCGCGTGACGGCGGCCGGCGATTACACCGGTCTCGACTGGCAGGCGGGCTCCAGCAGCGCGGCGTGGAGCGTCGTGTCGCTGCGCCCGCCGACGTGGACGAGGAAGGGCAGTGCCGACGCGACGAAGAGGAGCGCGAGCACGAGACCGAACGCGGGGTAGCCGCCCGCGGCGAGCGCCCCACCCGCGGCGGCCGAGCCGAGGAAGTATCCGAACTGCGAGGCGGCTGCCCGCGCGCCCATCACGGCGCGTCGCCGTTCCGGTGTCGCCCCGAGGCCGACGGCGCTCCCGATCAGCTGCCGGCCCCCGGCGACGAACGCGGCCCCGGCGAACAGCACGGCGCTGACCCAGAGCGCCGGGCGGACGACGCCGAACAGCGCGACCCCGAGCGCCAGGACGAGCGACAGCCGCACCATCAGGACGCGTGCCCGGCACTCGACCACGCGACGGAAGTAGACGTTGCCTGCCGCGAACGCCCCTGCGCCGGCCGCGAGCACGAGGCCGGTGACGATCGACGTCACCCCGTACGACTCGGTGAAGAGCGCGCCCGAGAAGACGAGCGTCCCGACCCACGCCGAGGCTCCGAACATCTCGCCCAGCACCCAGCGCGCGGTCGGCGGGTCACGGAGCGCCTCCGTGAGGCTCTCGCTTCCGCCGGCGCGGGGCGACTCCGGCCGGCGGGCGACGGCGACGCCGGCGACGACGGCGGCTGCGAGCGGGAACATGAGCCACGTCCAGCGCCAGCCGATCTCGCCGATTGCACCGATGAGCGGCATCCCCACGATCCAGGCGGCGGGCGGGCCGACGAGCGCCCAGGAGAGCACACGCGTGCGGTGCTGCTGCGGCACCCACTCGGCCGCGGCGACGGTGCCGCCGATCAGCAGCGCGGCGACTGACAGGCCGAGGAGTATCTGCGCGAACACGAGTACGGCGAAGGACGGAGCCGCGGCGCTGGCCAGCGACGCGAGCGCCAGCCCGGCCGCACCGGCGACAATGGTGCGCCGCAGCGACAGGCCGCGGGCGACGGTGCCGAGGGCGATCGCCGCGAGCCCCGCGGCCAGGCCCGACACGGTGCGGAGTTGACCGGCCGTCGCGGTCGAGACGTCGAGATCGTCAGCGACCTGCGACAGCACGGGCGTGAGCACGATCAGCCCCGCCTGGGCGGCGAACAGGCACAGGAAGAGCGCGACCGCGACCGCGGCCTGAGCACGCCCCCAGCTTTCCTGCATCGTCCTTCCGGCTTCCATGCGGGGATCGTCGCCGTGACGCGCCCACGCGGGAATGCGGTTGCCCCGTCACTTTCGGTGCGGCCAGCCGCACCGTCGACGCGAGCAGTGCGCCCCCGCTGCCCGGGCGGAATCGGCGCCGATAAACTCGCGCTGTGCCCGAGGCGCGGCTCGAGGACGCAGGATCAGGACTCGCACCTGCGAGCGAAGGGTGGTTCGTCGTGAACGTCCGCGACACGGAATGGTGGGTGTCGAAGGCGTTCGGCTCGGGATGCGCTTTCGAGAGCCGGGAGTACCCGTTCTCCGAGCTCGGCATCAACCTGAGCGTCGTCGAACCGGGCGAGCCGAACTGCCTCTACCACTCGGAGTCGCAGCAGGAGGACTTTCTCGTGCTCGCCGGCGAGTGCACGTTGCTCGTCGAGGGTGAGGAGCGGCCGCTCCGGCAGTGGGACTTCGTGCACTGCCCCGCCGGAGTCGAGCACGTCTTCGTCGGCGCGGGCGACGGCCCGTGCGTGATCCTGATGACCGGGGCGCGGTCGGAGGACGAGAAGCTGCTCTATCCGAAGTCGGAGCTCGCGGCCCGCTACGGCGCGAGCGCCGAGGAGGAGACGCCCGATCCGAAGCAGGCGTACGCGCCGTTCGAGCGGCCGGAGCGGGAGCGTCCCGCGTACTGGGACCGCCTCCCCTGGGCGTAGTACCGCGATGATCTGGCCATGCAGGCAGCGGCCACCTACTCGGTGGAGCACCGTCTTGCGCTCTTCGGCGGGATCCTCCTCCTCGGCGTCGCCGCGGCGATCGCGGCGCGGCGCCTGCGCGTGCCCGTTCTCGTGCTCTTCCTCGGGCTGGGCATGTTCATGGGCTCGGACGGTCCCGGCGGCATCTACTTCGACGACGCCGAGCTCGCGCGCGCGATCGGGATCATCGGACTCGTCGCGATCCTCTTCGAAGGCGGTCTGACCTCCGAGTGGCGCTCGGTTCGCCGTGTGCTCGTGCCGGCCGTGTCGCTCGGCTCCGTCGGCGTCGTCGTGACGGCGGCCGTGGTCGGCCTGACCGCCTACGGCCTGTTCGACCTGACCTGGTCGGGGGCCCTCCTGCTCGGGGCGATCGTCGGCTCGACCGACGCGGCCGCCGTGTTCGCGGCGCTGCGGTTCACGGCGCTGCGGCGGCGGGTCGCCAACCTGCTCGAGGTCGAGTCGGGCCTCAACGACCCGATGGCCGTGGCGCTCACGATCGGGCTGATCTCGTGGGTCACCGAGCCGACCTACGGCGTCGAGGACATCATCGTCCTGCTGATCCGGCAGTTCTGGCTGGGCCTGCTGATCGGGATCGGCATCGGCATCCTCGCCTCGCGGGCGCTGGCCTGGATCCCGGCCGAGCTGTCCGGGTTCGCGCCGGTCTCCACCGTCGCCACCGCCGCGCTCGCCTACGGCGCGGCGGACGCGGCCGGCGGCAGCGGCTTTCTCTGCGTCTACGTCGTCGCGCTGTTCATCGGCAACCGGCCGATGCCTTACCGGCGCTCGATCGTCGGCTTCCACGAAGGGCTCGCGTTCGCGGCCCAGGTCTCCCTGTTCGTCGTCCTCGGCCTGCTCGTGTTCCCGAGTCAGCTCGGCTCGGTCGCGGTGGACTCGATCGCGTTGACGGCCGTCCTCATCCTGGTCGCCCGGCCGCTGGCCGTCCTCGTCTCGACGCCGCTGATGCGCTTCCGCTGGCAAGAGCGCGTCTTCGTCAGCTGGGCCGGCCTGCGCGGCGCGGTGCCGATCGTGCTGGCCACGTTCGCGCTCTCGGCGAAGGTCAGCGAAAGCACGACGATCTTCAACGCCGTCTTCTTCGTCGTGCTCGTGTCCGCGCTCGTCCAGGGGATGACCGTGGAGCCGCTCGCCGACCGGCTCGGCCTCACCACCGAGCGACGGCCGTTCTACCGGGCGCCGATCGAGGTCGGATCGGTGGGCCGTGTCGGGGCCGAGATCGTGGAGCACGAGGTCGATCCCGGAGATGCCGTCGTCGGACTCCACGTCCGCGAGACCGCGCTCCCGCGAGACGCGATCGTGATGCTGATCGTCCGCGACGGGACCGGCATTCCGCCGCGCGGGAGCACTGTGGTCGAAGCCGGCGACCGGCTCTACATCATGGTCAGCGCCGGCTCACGGCGGCAGATCGACGATCTCCTCGACCGGTGGCGCGACGGGCCGCTTCCGCAACCGGCCTGAGCAGTGTCGGTCTGATAGACAACCTGAAGTTTTCGCCCGCCGCGTGCACTCACATCCGAGAGGAGCTGGCCGTGCCGTTGGACAAGCCGAACATCCTCGTGATCTGGGGAGACGACATCGGGATCACGAATCTGAGCTGCTACAGCGACGGCCTGATGGGCTATCGCACGCCGAACATCGACCGGATCGCGAACGAGGGGATGCGGTTCACGGACTCGTACGGCGAGCAGAGCTGCACGGCCGGACGGGCGGCGTTCATCACGGGACAGAGCGTTTTCCGCACCGGGCTGAGCAAGGTCGGGGTACCCGGCGCGCCGGTCGGCTTGCGGGCCGAGGATCCGACGATCGCCGAGCTGCTGAAGGAGCACGGCTACTCGACGGGGCAGTTCGGCAAGAACCACCTCGGCGACCGCAACGAGTTCCTGCCGACGGTGCACGGCTTCGACGAGTTCTTCGGCAACCTCTACCACCTGAACGCCGAGGAGGAGCCGGAGCTCCCGAACTATCCGCCCGAGGAGGACTTCCCGCACTTCCGGGAGCGATTCGGGCCGCGCGGCGTGCTTCGCTGCCGGGCGACGGGCAAGGACGATCCGAAAGAGCACCCGCGCTGGGGTCGCGTCGGCAAGCAGCGGATCCAGGACACGGGCCCGCTGACGAAGAAGCGGATGGAGACGTGCGACGACGAGTTCGTCGACGCGGCGTGCGACTTCATCGAGCGCCAGCACAGGCGCAGGAGGCCGTTCTTCTGCTGGGTGAACACGACCCACATGCACCTGCGGACGCACACGAAGCGGCGCAGCAGGGGCAAGGCGGGCCGCTGGCAGTCGCCCTACCACGACACGATGCTCGACCACGACGCGCACGTCGGCCGGCTGCTCGACCTGCTCGACAGGCTCGAGATCGCCGAGAACACGATCGTCGTCTACTCGACCGACAACGGGCCGCATATGAACACGTGGCCCGACGGCGGCATGACGCCGTTCCGCAGCGAGAAGAACACGAACTGGGAAGGTGCCTTCCGCGTCCCGCAGATGATCCGCTGGCCGGGGAGGATCCCCGCCGGGGTCGTCTCGAACGAGATCGTCCAGCACCACGACTGGCTGCCGACCTTCCTGGCCGCCGCCGGCGACCCGGACATCGTCGAGAAGTTGAAGCAGGGACACACCGCCGGTGAGAAGACCTTCAGGGTGCACATCGACGGCTACAACCTGCTCCCGTATCTGACCGGCGAGGTCGACAGGAGCCCGCGCCAGGGGTTCGTGTACTTCTCGGACGACGGCGACCTGCTCGCGCTTCGGTTCGACAACTGGAAGGTCGTGTTCATGGAGCAGCGCTGCCAGGGCACGCTGCAGATCTGGGCCGAGCCGTTCGTCGCGCTGCGGGTCCCGAAGCTCTTCAACCTGCGCACCGACCCGTTCGAGCGCGCCGACATCACGTCGAACACCTACTACGACTGGTTCCTCGACAACGACTACATCGCCCTGGCGGCAACTGCCGTCATCACCCAGTTCCTGGACACGTTCGAGGAGTTCCCGCCCAGGCAGAAGGCGGCGAGCTTCACGATCGACCAGGCGGTCGAGAGGCTGGAGGCGGCGCTCACCACAGGCCACTAGGAGTGTCGGCGGAGCCGCACGAGGACATGGCCCGGGTGCCGGCCGGGACCTTCCGCATGGGCTCGGACAGGCACTACCCGGAGGAGGCGCCCGTGCGCGGCGTCTCCGTGGACGGGTTCTGGATCGACCGCTGCCAGGTCACGAACCGGCAGTTCGCGGACTTCGTCGAGGCAACCGGCTACGTGACGGTGGCCGAGCGGCCGCTCGACCCCGCGCAGTTTCCCGGCGCGCCTGCGGCGAACCTCGTGCCCGGCTCGCTCGTGTTCACGATGACCGCCGGCCCCGTCGACCTGCGCCATCTGAGCCAGTGGTGGACCTGGACGCCCGCAGCCTGCTGGAGGCGCCCGGACGGCCCCGGGAGCACCCTCGACGGCCTCGAGGACGAGCCGGTGGTCCACGTCGCGTTCGAGGACGCCGAGGCGTACGCGGCCTGGGCCGGGAAGTCGCTTCCGAGCGAAGCGGAGTGGGAGCGCGCCGCCCGTGGCGGCGTCGACGACGCGACCTACGTCTGGGGCGACGAGCCCGAGCCGCCGGGCGAGCGGCTCGCGAATTACTGGCACGGCGACTTCCCCTGGTGCCACTGCGAGGGCTACGGCGCGCGACAGCCGGTCGGCTCGTATCCGGCGAACGGTTACGGCCTCCATGACATGGCCGGGAACGTCTGGGAGTGGACGGACGATTGGTACGCCGAGCGCGCCGACGAGGGCTCCGATCCGCCGTGCTGCGTGCCGCACAATCCGCGCGGCGGCGCCCTCGAGGCCAGCCTCGACCCGGCCCAGCCGCAGTTCCGCATCCCGCGCAAGGTGATCAAGGGCGGGTCCTACCTCTGCGCCGACAGCTACTGCCTCCGCTACCGCCCCGCCGCGCGTCGCCCGCAGATGGTCGATACGGGGATGAGCCACATCGGCTTTCGCTGCGTCGTCCGCGGCGAGGCCGCGTGAGCTGATGGGCGCCTTCCTCGGCTCGTGGCGCGACACACCGACCCGCAGGGCGATCGTCGAGTTCGTCGAGCGGGTGACCGACGAGGGCGGCGCCGAGTACGTCCCGCCGGAGCGGATCGCCGTCTTCGACAACGACGGGACGCTCTGGTGTGAGAAGCCGATGCCGATCGAGCTCGGCTTCATCCTCGTGCGCCTCGCCGACATGGCCGAGGCCGACGAGTCGCTACGCGAGAAGCAGCCGTGGAAGGCCGCGCACGACAGGGACTAGGAGATCTACGGCATCCCTTCCGAGCGCGTGATCGGCACCTCCAGCGCCCTGCGCTACCTGGAGGACGAGCACGGCGGCACGGTCGCCTACGCGGCGGAGATGGACGTTTTCGACGACGGGCCCGTGAAGCCGGTCCGCATCTGGAGCCGGATCGGGCGCCGTCCGATCGTCGCCGCCGGCAACTCGAACGGGGACATCCCGATGCTGCGCTACGCCGGCGGGAAGGGTCGGCCCGCGCTGCGGTTGCTCGTGCTGCACGACGACGCCGAGCGCGAGTTCGACTACACGGCGGGCGCCGAGAGGTCGCTCGAGCAGGCTGCGACGCACGGGTGGACGGTCGTGAGCGTCAAGAACGACTGGGAGACCGTGTTCGCGCCCGGCTAACCGGTTTGCCCGTGGTGCTTCGCCGCCTTCTTGGCGGCCTTCTTCTCCTGCTTCTTGCGCTTCCGCTCGGCCTTCATCTCGGACGCCTTGTCCTTCGCCTGCCCGTAGGACGTCCCGACGAGCGCCTTCCCTCCCGTCCAGCCGAAGACGAGCACGACGAGGATCAGCGCGAAGAGGACGTTCCAGGCCGTGCAGATCAGCTGCTGCGCGGTCGAGTAGGCAACCGCCTGGTCCTGCGGCACTCCACAGCAGGTCTTGAGCGCGAGGGCGTTCGTCGCCTGCGTGACGCCGATCGCGCCGGGCGTGAACGAGGTGACGCTCGCGAGCGACCCCGAGCCCGACACCCAGATGATCGCCTCGAACGTCACCGGGATCGAGAACGCCGCCAGGAAGATTCCGGTCACGATCAGCTTGCACGACCAGCCGAGGAACGACGGCAGGAACACGAGCTCCATGTACTTCTTCGGGTACTTCAGGATCGCGCCGCCCTGCTTGGCCTGCTCCCAGAGCTTCTTGACCTGCCGCCAGAAGATGCGGACGAGCAGCAGGACGAGCACCGCGACCCCGCCGACGATGATCACGGCCGCAACGGGATGGGCCGTCAGATTGCTGAAGTTGAGGTTGAACGAGTTCGGGACGGACAGGAACATGTAGACGTAGACGAACGTCCCGGCGAGCGTGAAGAAGATCTTCTGGACGAGGTAAGCGGCGATCGAGCCGCTGAACGTCCCGGAGGGGATGATCGCCACGAACATCAGCAGCGTGATCAGCGTGCCCAGGCTCGCCGGCAGGAAGCCGTTGAACGCCACGCCGACGGCGTACGCGGTGAGGATCGGGGCGAAGCGGACCTCGCCGGGGTAGGCGTAGCGGAGGATCGAGTAGTACGAGAAGCCGCAGAGGGTGGTGTACGCGAGCTGGAAGACGAGCGCGGCGACCAGGTAGCCCTTGGGGATCGCCTTGACCTGGTCCCAGAAGCTCGAGATCCACCCGGTGACGTCGACGCCGAGCGCCTCCAGGACGACCAGGAACGCGATCAGACCGAGGATCCAGGCTGCGATGTGGGTCAGACGCTGCCGCCGCATTCGCGGGGGCCTGGGCATCGCCGCTACCTGTCCCACGTCGCTCACACCGACCCTCCCCTCGACTGAGCTCCGGAGAATACGCTCCCCGGCTGACCGCGTTCGTCATGCCGCCTACGCGCGCCGGCCCGGCCATTGTGCGCCTCGGATACAAGAAAACGCCGCGGACGCGGGTCTTTCCCTGTACATGGCCGCGCAACCCGGGCTCAGGCTGCGGCTGCAGGCGACGCCCACCTCGCTGGGGCTCTGCCGCGAGGCCCTGCGGGACTGGCTCCAGCAGCTCGGGTTCGAGCCGTGCGACGTGTTCGACGTCGTGCTCGCCTGCTCCGAGTGCCTGACCCTCGTGACCGAGGATCGACCGCGCCAGGTGGCGCTCGTGATCGACGTCGCCGGGGCATTCGACGGGGAGCGGGTCGTCGTCACCGTCCGCGACTACGGCTTGTGGCACGAGTCACACGCGCTGGAGCAGGAGGAGCCGTTCGGCCTGTCCCTGATCCGGGCGCTGATGGACTCCGTCGAGCTCGAGCGGCACCCGGACGGCCAGACGATCACGCTCGTGCGGTGCCTTCGAGCCCTCGACGGCGAACCCCGGGCGCAGCTGATCTGACATTCGGGCACCATTTCCCCGATGCCGCGCCGAAGCCCGCTCCGCCTGTTCGGCGCCGCCGCCGCACTCGCGTGCGTCCTGACCGCGGCAGCGCATGCGGTCACGATCACGCGCACGATCGTCCTCGACCGCTCGATCGCCGGCGTCGGCCTCGGCGAGGCGCGCGCGGCCGTCGAGCGGCGGACCGGCACGGGCTCGGTCGTCTCCGCGCGCACCGACACGTCGACCACGCCGCCCGGGCACGTCGAACGGGTCGTGTACAGCGCGGCCGGCCTCTACGTGACCTACGCTTCGGCCGGTGTGACGCCGGCCCGGCTCGCGGCCGGGAAGGCGGTCGTCCTCGAGACGATCTGGACGTCGTTCCGAACGCCGCAGGGCGTCCACGTCGGCTCGCCCCTCTCCGCGGTCAGGGCGATCCCCGGCGTGCGCTGCTTCGGCACCGTCTGCCAGCACGGCTACGTGGGGAGAACCGGCGGGACGTCCTTCCTCGTCGACCCGGTTCGCAAGAAAGTCGTGCGTATCGTCGTCGCCTTCGGGCGCTGACGGGTCCCGCGACGGCGAAGCTCGGAAATCCACTACTGTCGCGAGCATGAATTTCGGGCGCAACCCGATCCTGATCATCATCGCGCTGTTCTTCCTGCTCTTCATCGTGCTCTCGATCGTGAACAGGAAGAGCTCGTCGAGCCTGAACGACACGGACCGCGCCGTGCGCACGCAGCAGGCGCTCCAGCGCGTGACCAAGGCCCAGGCCGCATACCTGGCCAAGAACGGGAAGTACGCGGACCACGTGTCCGACCTGATCCCGCTCGCGCCGAGGCTTGCGAGCGACCTCGCCGACGGCGTCGTCACGATCCAGATCGACTCGAGCGGCGACAAGACCTACTATGCCGCCGTCGCCAGCCCCGTCGTCTCCTTCTCGCGGACGGTCGTGAACGGGAAGACGATCACGCACAGCTGCCTGCAGCTGAAGAGCGCGGCCAAGAAGTTCTGCACGCGCAAGACGGACGACATCCCGAAGTCGCTGCCCGCCTCGTAGCCCGTCGGACGTCCGCCTGACCGGCGTGCTAGGCTGGCTCGCATGCCAGGTTGGATTGGAGTTCCGGAGCTCTTGATTCTCCTCCTCGTCGTGCTGCTCGTGTTCGGGCCGAAGAAGCTCCCGGAGATGGGCCGCTCGCTCGGGAAGGGCATGCGCGAGTTCAAGTCCTCGGTGACCGGCAGTCACAAGGATGACGAAGCGCCGGCCGAGATCACGACTGCGCGCGCCGTGGAGGAGCCGGTCATAGCCCCGGCCAGCACCAGCAAGCGCGAGCTCGACTCGATCTAGGGCCATGCAGTTGCTGCCGCGCCGCCTCGAGCACGGGGAGGAGGCGACCGTTGTCGAGCACCTGGGCGAGCTCCGTACGCGGATCGTGTTCTGCCTGCTCGCGCTCGCCGTTACGTTCGCCGTCGCCTACGCCTTCCACGGCACGCTGCTCGGCTGGCTGAACAAGCCGCTGCCGAAGAACCCGACGACTCATCAACAGATCAAGCCCGTCACGCTGGCAGTGACCGAACCGTTCATGACCTCGTTCTGGGTCAGCCTCTGGGCGGGATTCGTCCTCGCGCTCCCGATCATCCTCTGGCAGATGTGGGGTTTTTTCGCGCCCGCATTCCAGAAGCACACCCAGCGCATCGTGGCCGGGTTCTCCGTCTTCTCGGCCGTGCTCCTGGCCGCCGGTGTTCTGTTCGGCTACTTCGTCGTCACGAAGCCCGCCATTCATTTCCTGACGAGCTACGACAGCACGCACTACGACATTCAGATCCAGGCGAAGAGCTACTACCCGTTCGTGATGCTCATCCTCGTCGCGTGCGCCATCGTCTTCGAGCTGCCGATCTTCATGCTGGCGATGGCGCGCATCGGCATCCTCCCCGCCGACAAGCTCCGCCGCAACCGGCGCCTCGGCTACGTGATCGTGGCGGCCGTCGCCGTGGCGCTCCCGGGCGTCGACCCGGTGACGACGACGCTCGAGATGATCCCGTTGATGATCCTCTTCGAGCTCTCGATCTGGATGATCGTCTTCTTCGACAAGGGCTGGAAGCGCCGCGCCGCCGAGCGCGACGCGGAGTGGGAGCGCGAGTACGCTGAGACGCTCGGCTTCGGCGAAGGCATCGAAGCCGACGCGATCTAGCGGCCGTCGCGACAATGGCGGCGTGAAGCCGCAGCGCATCGCCGGCCGGATAAGGGAGCTCGCGCTCTCCTTCCCGGAGGCCTACGAAGACTCGCCGTGGGGCCACCCCGTCTTCAAGGTCGGCGACAACCGCATGTTCGCGGCGATGTCGAACGAGGCGCCGGTCCAGCTGACGGTCAAGCTGACCGCCGAGGAGCGCGAGATCGCCATGCTGCTCCCGTTCGTGACCATCGCCCGCTACGTGGGCCGTTACGGGTGGATCACGGCCGAGGTCACGGACGAGGAGTCGCTCGACGCCGCGCTCGAGTGGCTGCGCGAGAGCTACTGGCTGAAGGCGCCGGCGCATTTGCGCAAGGCGGTCGAGTGACCGAGGCGCCGCTCGTCCGCTCCGAGCTGCCCCGGCTCGCCGGCCGGATCGAGGCCGGGCTGCGAGCGCAGGGCGAGGAGCGGCTCGCCGAGCAGGTCGACGACCTGCGCATCACGGCGGTCTGCCCCTGCGAGCACGCCTACTGTGGCAGCTTCCACACTGCAGCCCGGCCGATGAAACGCTGGTTCATGCGCGGCCGGCAGGTCTCGCTGCCTGACGACGAGCCGGGGGAGATCGCGATCGACGTCGTCCGCGGAGAGATCGCCTACGTCGAGGTGCTCTACCTCGACGAGGTTCGCGCGACGCTCGCCCGCCTGCAGGTGAGCTAGGCTCCCCGGATCGTGGCCCGCGCTCCCTGTTAACCGGCCGGCCGCGGCGGTCTCCGCCGCACCGTCGTCCTCCTGCTCGCGATCGAACTCCTCGACGAGCTCGTCGGCGGCACGCGGGCTGCAGCGTGGCCGCTGATCAAGGACGATCTCTCGCTCAGCTACGTGCAGATCGGGATCGTCCTGGCGATCCCGGGGTTCGTCGGGAGCGCCCTCGATCCGCTGATCGGCGCTGCGGGCGACACGGCTCGGAGACGGGCTCTGCTCGTGCTCGGCGGGCTCGGCTTCGCGGTCTCGGCGGCGCTCTCGGCCGCGGCCGTCGGCTTCGCGATGCTGCTCGTGGCGCTGATCGTCGGCAACCCGGCCGTGGGGGCGTTCGTGAGCCTGGCGCAGGCGACGCTGATGGACATCGCACCCGGCGAGCGCGAGCGGAACATGGCGCGCTGGACGCTCGCGGGGGCATTCGGATACGTCGGCGGACCGCTGGTGCTCTCTGCCGCGCTCTCGCTCGGCTTCGGCTGGCGCGCCGCTGTCGCCGGCCTCGCGGCGCTGGCGGTGCCGCTGACGCTCGCGGCCCGGCGCACGCCGCAGATCGCGCCGTCCGAGCCGCAGACGCTGGCAGCCAGCTTCCGCTCTTCGCTCGGAGCGCTCCGCCGCCGCGATGTCCTCCGCTGGCTGGCGACACTGGAGGCCGCCGACCTGCTCCTCGACGTCTTCCACGGGTTCCTGGCGCTCTACCTCGTCGACGTCGCCGGGCTCGACCCGGGTGCGGCCGCGATCGGCGTCGCCGTATGGACGGGCGCGGGCCTCGTCGGCGACTGGCTCCTGCTCGCGGTCTTGCGGCGCGTAGACGGCCTGCGCTACCTGCGGCTCAGCGCGCTCGCCTCGCTCGTGGTCTACCCCGCGTTCCTCGGGGTCTCGTCCCCGGCCGGGAAGCTGGCGCTCGCGGGCGTGCTCGGACTCCTCAACTCCGGGTGGTACGCGATCCCGAAGGCTCGGCTGTACGAGGCGCTTCCAGGCCGGAGCGGCGCCGCCGTCGCCGTCGGCGGCCTCGGCGGTCTCGTCGGCGCCGCAGTGCCGCTCGTCATCGGCTGCGTGGCCTCGTCGGCCGGTCTCGAGCCGACGATGTGGATCCTCGTGCTCGCCCCGCTGGCGCTCCTGACTGCCTCGCGGCCGCGCCGATCACGTCCTTACCTGGCCTGTCCGGGGGACAGTCCCTGTGACGATTCGTCCACAGCCCCCGCGCCGGCCTCGCCGGCAGCACCGCACGGTTGAGCGGCCGAGTGGCCGTCCGGGCCGTGTCCGGGGGACAGTCCCTGTAACGCGCTGTCCACAGGACGGGGCCGGACGAGCCGCGGCCGGTCAGGCGGAGCCCTGACGAGACACGCGATCGTCCTCGCGCGGGGTCGTATCCTTGGTCTCCATGAAAGTGCTCCTTCCCGATCGGTCGGAACTCGAACTTCCGGACGGCGCGACCGGTCTCGACGCGGCGCGCGCGATCGGGCCGAAGCTGGCCGAGCAGGCCGTGCTCGTGCGCTCGAACGGCCATGTCCGCGACCTCAGGCTGCCGGTCGAGGACGGCGACGAGATCCAGATCCTGACCACGCGGGACACGGACGATCCGGACGCGCTCGCCGTGCTCAGGCACTCCTCCGCGCACCTGCTCGCAGAGGCCGTGCGCCGGCTCTATCCGGGCGTGAAGGTCGCGATCGGGCCGCCGATCGAGAACGGCTTCTACTACGACTTCGACTTCCCGGAGCCGATCTCGGAGGCAGACCTCGAGCGCATCGAAGCGGAGATCCAGAAGGAGCTCGAGGAAGGCCGCAGCTGGAGCCGCGAGCAGATCTCCCGTGACGAGGCGCACCGCCGCTTCGAGGCCGACGAAGAGCCGTACAAGGTCGAGCTCGTCGACACGGCCGAGGGCGACATCTCCCTCTACACGCAGGGCGACTTCACCGACCTCTGCCGCGGCCCCCATCTCCAGGACTCGAAGCCGATCAAGGCGATCAAGCTCACCGGCCTCGCCGGCGCGTACTGGCGCGGCGACTCGACGCAGCCGCAGCTCACGCGCATCTACGGCACCGCCTTCTACTCGCAGGCCGACCTCGACGCCTACCTGCAGAAGCTCGAGGACGCGAGGCGCCGCGACCACCGCCGGCTCGGCCCGCAGCTCGACCTCTACCACTTCGAAGAGGTCTCGCCGGGCATGGCGCTCTGGCACCCGAAGGGAGCGATGCTGTTCAACGCGCTCGAGCAGCTCCGGCGCGAGGAGAACGCGAAGCGGGGCTACCTCGAGGTGCGCACGCCGCTGATGTGGGACGTCGAGCTCTGGAAGCGCTCGGGGCACTGGGACAAGTACCACGACGCGCTCTTCCTCGTCCCCCACGGCGAGCACACCTTCGGGCTCAAACCGATGAACTGCCCCGGCCACATGCTGCTCTTCTCGAGCAGGGTGCGGAGCTACCGCGACCTGCCGATCCGCTTTGCCGAGTCGGCGTCGCTCCACCGCGACGAGCCCACGGGCACGCTGCATGGGCTCCTGCGCGTTCGGCAGATGCACCAGGACGACTCGCACGTCTTCTGCACCCAGGAGCAGATCGCGGACGAGATCGACGCCATGTTCGACTTCGTCGGCTTCCTCTACGATCGCCTGGGCGTTCGCGAGCTCGCCCATGCCGAGCTCTCCACGCGGCCCGACAACAAGCTCGGC
This sequence comes from uncultured Actinomycetes bacterium, assembly GCA_963776375.1. Classification (GTDB taxonomy): domain Bacteria; phylum Actinomycetota; class Thermoleophilia; order Gaiellales; family Gaiellaceae; genus PALSA-612. The sequence goes on from CAVZMF010000002.1 coordinate 216,312, forward strand.
ACCGACGAGGACTGGGACTACACCGAGGGCGTCCTGCGCACCGCGCTCGAGCGACAGGGCATCCCCTACAGGGTCATGGAGGGCGAGGGCGCCTTCTACGGACCGAAGATCGACCTGTTCATGAACGACGCCATGGGGCGCGCATGGCAGATGGGCACGATCCAACTCGACGGGCAGCAGCCCGCCCGGCTCGGGTGCGTGTACACGGGCGCGGACAACCGCGAGCACATGCCCTGGGTCATCCACCGTGCGCTCTTCGGCTCGCTGGAGCGCTTCATCGGCATCCTCGTCGAGCACTACGGGGGCGCCTTCCCGTTCTGGCTCTCGCCCGTCCAGGTCCGCGTGATCCCTGTCGGCGAAGGCCATCGCGAGGCGGCGCAGGCGCTGGCGGCGAAGATCCCGTACCGGGCCGAGGTGGACGACTCCGACGACACCGTCGGCAAGCGGATCCGCAACGCCGAGGTCGAGAAGATCCCCTACGTGGTCGTCTACGGCGACAGGGAGTCGGAGGATGCGCTGGCGATCCGCGAGCGCGGGGGAGAGCAGTCGACGAAGTCGCTTGCGGACTTCCTGGCGGAACTTGGTAGCCTGTGAGCCTGCAAGCAGGGGCGGATCTGTCTCCTCACCTTCCGAGCCGAGGGCTCCGTGGGGGTTCAACCGAGTCGAAAGACGAGGGGGCCGAGGCCGTTGCGTGCTTGCGACGGTCTTGTCGTTTCCTGAGGGAGGAACTCGCGGCTTGGTGACAACTCTTTGAGACCGAGACGGTTCGTCGAACCCGTCCGTCCGGTCCCGCAGACCCGGATCAACGAGAACATTCGCGTGCCACGCGTCCGGTTGATCGACGAGGACGGCACGCAGCTCGGGATCAAGCCGACGAAGGAGGCCCTCGCCCATGCCGAGTCCAAGGGGCTCGACCTGGTCGAGGTGGCCGCCCAGGCCGATCCGCCTGTCGCCAAGGTCATGGACTACGGCAAGTACCGGTACGAGCAGGAGCAGAAGGCGAAGCTGGCGCGGAAGCACCAGTCCCAGATCCACGTCAAGGAGATCAAGCTCAGGCCGAAGATCTCGATCCACGACTACGAGACGAAGAAGGGCCACGTCGTTCGCTTCCTCAACCAGCGCGCGAAGGTCAAGGTCACGATCATGTTCCGGGGGCGTGAGAACCTCCACCCGGAGCGGGGGCGTGACCTGCTGATGCGGCTCTACGAGGACGTGAAAGAGATCGGCCTGATCGAATCGAACCCCGAGCTGGACGGCCGGAACATGGTCATGGTGCTCGGGCCGACGAAGAACGCAGGAGTGAAGCACGATGCCAAAGCAGAAGACGAAGAGGGCGGCGAAGAAGCGGTTCAAGGTGACGGGCTCGGGGAAGCTCCTGCGCCGTCACGCGATGAAGAGCCACAACCTCGAGAAGAAGTCCGCCAAGCGAAAGCGTGACTTCGGCAACGACCAGGCCGTCGCTCCCAGCGACGTGCGTGAGGTGAGCAAGCTGCTGGGGAGGGGGTCCTGAGTCGTGCCGCGCGTCAAGCGATCCGTCCACGCACGCAAGAAGCGCCGCAAGGTCCTCGAGCAGGCCAGGGGCTACTGGGGCCTCAAGCACTCGAGCTACCGCCGGGCCAAGGAGCAGGTTGACCGTTCGCTCGTCTACGCGTACCGCGACCGCAAGGTCCGCAAGCGCACGATGCGCTCGCTGTGGATCATCCGCATCAACGCGGCGGCGCGGCAGGAGGGGCTCTCGTACAGCCAGTTCGTGGCCGGCTGCAAGAAGGCCGAGATCGAGCTCGACCGCAAGGTGCTCGCGGACATGGCCGTGAGCGATCCGGCCGGCTTCAGGGCCGTGGCCGAGAAGGCCAAGGCCGCGCTCGAGGCCAGCTGAGCTTCACCGTCCGACCGGCAGCCGTCGACGACGCCGCGGGAATCGCGGCGGCGATGAACGAGCTGTCGCAGGCCCTCTACGGCGAGGCGGAGACGACCCCGGAGGAGCTCCGGGACTGGTTCGCCGTGTCGTCGGGCACGGTGATGCTGGTCGCCGAGCGCCCCGACGGGCGCATTGCGGCGTACGCCGACATGGTCGACGCAGCGCTCGATCACCTGCGATTCTGGATCGACCTGCGCGTGCCGCCGATGGAGGATGCCGACGCCGTCGGTGCCGCGCTCCTCGAGGAGATGGAGCAGCGGGCGGCGGCGGTGGCTGCGCCCGGCGCCACCGCACGGGTCTACGTCGCCGAGGCCGACGAGCGCACCCGCCGCGCCGTCGAAGCCGCGGGCTACGAGCTCTTCCGGCACGCGTTCACGATGCGGATCCACTTCGACGGCGACCCTTCGTCAGCGGAATGGCCGGAGGGCATCTCGGTGCGGACGTTCGTGCGCGGGCAGGACGACCACGCCGTGTGGGAAGCGCACCAAGACTCGTTCGTGGACGGCTTCGAGCACGCGACCTGGCCATACGAGAGCTGGCGGGAGTGGGCGTTCGCCGAGTCGTTCGATCCGTCGCTCTGGTTCGTGGCCGTCGAGGGGGACGAGATCGCCGGCCTCTGCCTGTGCAAGTCGCATGCAGGCGCGGAGGGCGAGCTGGGATGGGTCAACGTGCTCGGAGTCCGGCGCCCGTGGCGCCGGCGCGGCCTCGGGCGCGCGCTCTTGCTGCATGCGTTCGCGGAGTTCCACGGCCGCGGCAAGCAGGGGGCCGGCCTCGGCGTGGACGGCCTCAACCCGACGGGCGCGGTCCGGCTCTACGAGGAGGCGGGCATGCACGTCGCGCGCCGGCTCGACCAGTACAAGAAGCCGCTGGCCTCTTGATCACGTCGGCGGCGAACGAGAAGCTCAAGCTCGTTCGCAAGCTGCAGTCGGAACGCTGGCGGCAGAAGCTCGGGCTGTTCGTCGCCGAGGGAGAGGATCTCGTTCAGGCTGCGCAAGCCGCAGGCATCGAGCCGGTCGAGCTGCTCGTCGCCGGCGAGAACGTTGCGCCCGAGCTGCTCGCCGGCGTGACCGACCTACCGCACCCACCGCGCGTCGTCGCCGTCTACCGGCGCGACGACCTGCCAGGTAACAGTCTGTTACTAGGCGTGGCGTTGTGGCGCGTTGCGGATCCGGGGAACGTCGGGGCGATCGTCCGCACCGCGGGCGCGTTCGGGGCATCGGTGGCGCTGTCGGCTGGCTGCGCCGATCCGACCTCGCCCCGTGCGCTCCGGGCCTCGGCGGGGGCGATCTTCCGCGTGCCGCTGGCCGGGTTCGACGAAGCCAGAGGGCGGCGGATCGCGCTGGTCGCGCACGGCGGCCGGCCGCTGGCGGAGGTGGCGCTCGAGGAGCCGCTCACGTTCGTGCTCGGCGCGGAGCGTGAGGGACTGCCGGAGGACGTCGTCGCGCGTTGCGACGAGGTCGCGACGATCCCGATCGAAGGCGCGGTCGAGTCTCTGAACGTCGCCGCCGCGGCCGCGATCGCGCTCTATCACGCGTCTCGCTAGAACTCCGTCCGGAATGCGTTTCGGCGTCATCCTCCCGGGCGGCCCGCCTGGAGCAACTCGAGCAGGCTGTCCCCGAGCGGATGCAGCGGGTCCGCGAAAGGATCGCCGCGGGCCCGCCGCGGATGTCTACCGTTTCCAGCTAGGGCTTCTTCCGCGCTCCGGGGCGCCGGAACGGCCACCGCGGCGGCCGCCAGCGTGTCGTGTCGGCGGGATCGTCGAGCGGAACGCACGGCGTGTGGGCGATTCCCTGTTCGTTCAGGACCAGCTCGATCTTCACGATGAGCTTCGCGAGGTCGCTGCGATCACGGGTGCGCTCGAACTCGCCGTGCAGGCGTTCGAGCTCCGGCGTCCAGGGCCCCTCCGGGCAGAGCTCGTAGTTGAATCCCGTCCAGAAGAGGATCTGGGAGACGCGGTCCTCCGCCTGTTGGGCTTCCGTCGGCGGCAGCTTCGCCTCTAGCTCGACGCCGTCGATCGGGGTCACCTTCGACAGGATCTCGGGTTTGTTCCGCTCGAACGCGTCGATGAGTGGCTGCCCCCAGATCTCGGCGGTGTACCACCCGAAGAAGAAGCCCCACGAATAATCCGGCGACGCGTAGAGGCTGAAGTACGCCTCGGGCCCGGGAACCCGAAGCGGCCAGGGCTGGCCGGGGACGGCCTTGTGCGGCCAGAACAGATAGCCCTCATGCTCGCAGTCGAGGGCAAAGACGAGCTCGTCGGGACCGGTGAGCGAGCGCAGCGCCTCGAGCGCACGGGCGTAGAAGTCGCCGAGCAGCCGCTCGAAGTCCGGTCGCTCCTCGCCGGGATCGAGCGCGGCGCGCATGGTCCCTGCCGCCGGCGGAGCGACGCAAAGCGCGCTGCCGATGTCGTACGTGACGGACGGCGTCGGCAGCGGATGGAAATCCCCCCCGGACGAGGCCTCGATCTTGGGCGAGACGTCGCCCTCGATCTGGTCGATGAAAGCCTGCATCTCCTCGCTTCTCAGGCTCAGCCAGCCGGCTACCTCGGAACGCTCGCCCATCTACTCCTTCTTCCCGGGGTTGAGCAGGCCTTTCGGGTCGAAGGTCCGCTTCAGCTCGCGGTGGAGCTCGACCGCGCGCGGGCCCCACTGGCGCTCCAGCCAGCCGCGCTTCGTCCAGCCGATGCCGTGCTCGCCCGAGATCGAGCCGCCGAGGCGAATGGCCATCGCGAACAGCTCCTCCGCGCCCGCGCGCGCCCGCTCGAGCTCCGCCTCGTCGCGCGGGTCGACGACGAAGTTCGCGTGCACGTTCCCGTCGCCGGCGTGGCCCCAGCTGCACGCGACGAGGCCGTGACGGCGGCCGATCTCGACCGTCTCCTCGATCGCCTCGACCAGCCGGTCGAGCGGCACGACGACGTCCTCGCCGGACTTGCCCCCGCGCAGCGAGATCACGGCGAACGCGACGCCCTCGCGCCAGCGCCAGAGATCGTCGGGCTCGGGCGCGACCACGGCAACCGCGCCGTCGCCCAGCACTTCGATCAGCTCGTCTCGGAGTCGCGCCGCCTCGTCATGCGAACCGTCCGCCTCGGCGATGACCATGAAACCTGCGCTCGTCGGGACGCCGCCGGGGAAGGCGCCGCCGGCCGCCGCGAGCGCGCCGCCGTCCAGGTACTCGAGCGCGGCGGGGACGAGACCGGAGCCGACCACGCGCTCGATCGCCGCGCAGCCTGCGGCCGTTCCTTCGTAGAGTCCGGCGACGGGATAGGCAGCCTCAGGCGCGGGGATGAGCCGCAGCCAGGCGGCGGTGACGATGCCGAGCGTGCCCTCGGAGCCGATCAGCAGGCTCTTCAGGTCGTAGCCCGCGACGTCCTTGCGAATGGGGCCGCCCACCGCGATCACCTCGCCCGGCGGGACGACCGCCTCCAGGCCGGTCACCCAGCGCCCGGTGACGCCGTACTTGAACGCGTGCGGCCCGCCCGCGTTCGTCGCGACGTTGCCGCCGATCTGCGACTGCTCGGGCGCGCCCGGGTCGGGCGGGAAGAGGAGCCCGCTCTCGCGCGCCAGCTGCTGGACGCGCTTCGTCCGCACGCCGGCCTCGACGTGCGCCCGCCAGAGCAGCGGCTCGAACGCACGCACCCTGTCGAGCCGGTCGAGCGCGAGCACGACGCCGCCGTCCACGGGCACTGCACCGCCTGCGAACCCGGAGCCGCCGCCGCGCGGCGTCAGCGGGACGTCGTGCTCGTAGCACCAGGCGAGCACGCGCGCGACCTCCTCGGCCGTGCCTGGGAGGACGACGGCGTCGGCACGGCCCTCGATGCCGCGGGTCTCGGTCGCGTCGCGGCTCCAGACGGGATCCGAGCCGTCGAGCACGGCATCGTCACCGAGCAGCGCGGTCAGTTCGGAGCGCAGCGCTACTTGTCCTGCAAGCCCTCGAGCCGCTCACGAGCGCCCGGTCGGCGCGTCGCGTACTCCCGAAGCTTCCTGACCTGGTACTCCCCTCGCGCCTTCCTGGCCTTGTACTCCTCAGGAGTCATCGGATTCTTCCTCTTCTTCTTCATCGTCCCCCGCCAGGATTCTGAGTATCGCAAACGTGCCCGTTCGGATGTCTAGCCGAAGCCACCTCCGCCGCCGCCTCCTCCGCCACCCCCGCCGCCGGAGAACCCGCCGCCCGAGCCGCTCGAGCTCGGCGGCGAAAGCGCCGAGCCGAAGCCGGCGGAAAGGTCCCCGATCGCCAGGGCGCTGGCGCCCGAGCCGAGATCGCCGTTCGGTGTGATCCAGTAGATCCGGCTCTGGTCGTGAAGCTCCTGCGGCATCCGCAGCTGCGCTCCCTGAAGGACTCGCTCGGCGATTCCGAAGGCGATCCCGTAGACGAGGAACTGCTCCCAGAGCTGCAGCGTGGCCGGCGGGGCTTCCTGCAGTCGGGGAAAGTCCGTCAGGTAGCGGCGGAAGGCCTGCCAGCGCTCGGCCTCGAGCTCTCCCTTCTTCGTCCGCCGCCGCCAGACCTTCGCGTACAGGAACGCGATGAAGAGCGCGGCCGCGTTGACGATCATGCAGATGCCGATCGCGAGCAGGACGATGTCAGTCCAGCGCGGCTGGTTGGATCGCCAGCCCACAGCGGGGATGACGATCAGGATCGCCCCGGCCACGACGAAGCCGACGATGGCGAGCCACATCGCCCAGCCGCCCTGGCCGACGTACCAGTTCTTCGCCTTGATCGCGGTGCCGACGCGGTTCTTGAAGGTGGTGAAGCGTTCGGCGTTCTCGGTGCGGTCGGCCTTGATCCGGTCGCGCATGTTCGACAGCCGCTCGGGGCCGCTCGCGAGGACGGCGTTGAAGACGCCCGCCACGGGCTTCTCCCACGGCTCCAGCTCCATGCCCTGGTCGCCGGGCGAGAGCTCCAGGTCGGCGACGCTCTCCTTCTTCAGGCCGCCCCACGCGTCGTGCTCGGTCGTCACCGGCGTGGACTTGTAGTAGCCGCGCCGGATCAGGTCGAAGAGCGTGGCCGTGAACTCGAACGAACCCGCCTCGTGCGTCTGGCGCAGCAGGGGTGGCACGAGCGCGGCCGCGGTGTCGGTCGGCGGCGCCTGCTCGTACTCGCGGTCGTAGTCCGCATGCCGCTCGCGGCCGAACACGAGCCAGATGACGGCGATGACGAGCAGCGCGGGCACGAGCCCGATCAGGATCAGGTAGCCCGCCGTGCGGAGCCAGTGGTGCTTCGCGTCGTCGATGTTCGCCTGGTTGTCGCGGTAGGACTGCTCGTCTGCGACCTCCTCGTGGACGATCTTCGCGAGGCCCGGCCCGGCGACCACGGTCGCGCCGGCGGTGGAGGTGAGCAGGCTCCGCGGGAAGACGACCCGCAGCTCGACGAACTGCTGCGACGGCACGTCGACCGCCTCGAGCGTCGCCCGGGTCGGGAACCGGTGCGTGACGCCCTTGACCCAGCGCGGGTGGCCGTAGACGCGGTAGCGCGGCCCGGGCGTGGTCGGGCGGGGGAGCGTCTCGACCGCGGTCAGGTGGCCGAGGGACGTCTTCCACTGGTCGCCCCAGACCTTCAGGTTCACGTCGACGACGTCCGAGTAGGCCTTGGCCAGGCCGCGAAAGCGGTAGCCGATGACATAGGTCTGGTTGCCGCTCGAGGGGGGGAAGTGCCAGACGATCGTCGTCTTGCCGGACGTCTGCTCGACGCCGAACCTGTTCGGGGTCAGGCCGGGCTTCTTCTCCGGGGAGCCGCCGCCCCGGTAGCGCGTGACGTTGCCGACCATGTCCTGCGCGGACACCGTGATGTGGTCGATCGACTCCCCCTCGCGCGTGGGGATGTCGCGGTAGCCGTACGTGAAGCTGCCGAAGAAGAAGACCTCGATCCGCTCCGTGACGTTCAGGGCCCCGTTCTTCAGGACCCGCACGGAGACGTCGGCCTTCTCCAGGTCGTAGCTGCTCGCGGCAGCCGGCGGGGCGGCGAACAGCGCGACGACCGCGGCGGCGGCGAGGACGAGGAGGGCGAGTCGCCTGGTGCTCAGGACGCGGGAGGGGGTGATGGCGCCGCCGGCGGCGGCGTGCTTCTGTCGAACGACACCTGGGGCACGGCGCGGTCGCCCTCGTCGGCCTGGAAGTACTCGCGCGGCCGAAAGTTGAAGATGCCGGCGATGATGCTCGTGGGGACCGTCTCGAGCGCGTTGTCGTAGGTGAGCACCGTGTCGTTATAGACCTGGCGCGAGATCGCGATGCTGGACTCGGTCTCGGAGAGCTGCGCCTGGAGCTGCTGGAAGTTCTCGGTCGCGCGCAGCTGCGGGTAGTTCTCAGCGACGGCGAACAGCCGGCCGAGTGCCTGGGTGAGCACGTTCTCCGCCTCCGCCTGGGCCTGCGGGCCTTGTGCCTGCTGCGCGGCGGTCCGCGCGGCGGTGACCTCGTCGAACGTCCCGCGCTCGTGCTCCGCGTAGCCCTTGACGGTCTCGACGAGGTTCGGGATCAGGTCGTGCCGCCGCTTGAGCTGGACGTCGACCTGCGCCCAGGCGTTCTCCGCGCGGTTGCGCTTCTGGACGAGGCCGTTGTACATCCCGACGAGGGCGAAGACGAGCAGGACGACGATCGCGATGATCACGATCGCGATGATCAGGCCCGAGCTCACCGCGAGGAGCACGGCGGGACTCTACTAGGCGTCGGGGCGCCGCGCGACCCAGACGGTGTCCTCGCCGCCCGTGAACGGGCGGCGGTCGAACCAGCCGTAGCAGGCCTCGACCTCGAAGCCGGCCTGCTCGAGCAGAGCGTGCCATTCGTCGGGCGAGATCCAGGCGAGCATGAGCGTCGTCTCGCCGCCCGTGGCGCGCACGGACAGCGTCAGCGTGCGTCGCCGCTCGTCCCAGTGCGCGCGCTCGAAGATCTCCGGCTCGCGTTCGAGCCAGCGGCCGTGGGTCTCCGCGATGTCGCGCTCGCCGGGCGCGAAGACGTCGAACACGAAGCGGCCGCCGGGCACGAGCAGCTCGTGCGCGGAGCGGAGGGCGCGGAGCCGCTCGGCGTCGTCCGGCATGTGCAGGAGTGCGCGGAACGGGCAGATGGCCAGGCGGACGCGCTCGGCGACCGGCGGCTCGCGCAGGTCGCCGAGGCGCAGGTCGAGGAGTTCCGCCACGCCCGCGAGCTCCGCCTGCTCGCGGCAGACGTCGAGCATGCCCTCGGAGGAGTCGACGCCGATCACGCGGATCCCCTGCGCGGCGATCGGCACCGCGATCCTGCCCGTGCCGACGCCGAGCTCGACGATCGGCCCGCCCGCGGCGCGCGCCTCGTCGACGTAGAACTCGACGTCCTCGGTCACGCTCACGCTCCAGGGGTCGTAGAGCCGCGCGATCGCGTCGTACGGACTGTCCCGCATCGGGCTGATTCTCGCCGCAGCGCGGCGCGGCGGGCTCAAAGCCATCCTCAGAGGGTGGCTCTGAGGGAGTTCAGAGAGGTCTCAGAGGAAAGGACCTGGCTCGAACGGCCACCTGGTGGCTATCCTCCGGGCATGAGCGGCACCCGCGCGAGCTTCCTGTTTACCCGGCCCCGGCTCGATTCCGGGGATCGGGGCTTGCGCGCGTAGGCGTCCTCCGACCACCGTCCGTTCGAGCCGGGGCGTTTCTGTCCCTCGACCGTGCCGGAGGTGTGCCCGCATGACCGTGAACGATCCGAAAGCCGATACATTCGCCGCCGTGGACGCGGAGGCACTCGAGCAGCACGCAACCGCGGAGATCTCCGCGGCCGCGACGCTGGACGAGCTCGACGCAGCCCGCGTCGCCTACCTGGGCCGCAAGAGCGAGCTGAAGCAGGCGCTGCGCGAGGTCCGCGATCGCGAGACGGGCATGGCGCTGAACGCGCTGCGTGAGCGGCTCGAGGCCGCCGTCCAGGCGAAGCGCGACAGAGCTCGAGCGCGCGGAGCTCGAGCGCGTGTACGCCGAGAGCGCCGTCGACGTCACGCTCCCGGGGGAGCCCGTCGGCGCGCGGCCGACTGCACCTGCTCACGCAGATCCGCCGCGAGATCGAGGACATCTTCCTCGGCATGGGCTACGAGGTCTACGAGGGCCCGGAGGTCGTCGACGCGTGGCACAACTTCGACGCGCTGACGACCGACCGCGGCCACCCGTCGCGCTCGCCGAACGACACCTTCTACTTCACCGACGACGTGCTCCTGCGCACGCACACGTCGCCCGACCAGATCCGCTGATGGAGTCGCGGACGCCGCCGATCTACGTGATCATGCCCGGCCGCGTCTACCGTCGGGACACGCCCGACGCGACGCACTCGCCGACCTTCCTCCAGGTCGAGGCTCTCGTCGTCGACCGCGGGATCACGCTCGCCGACCTGAAGGGGACGGTGCTGCACTTCTTCCGGCAGCTGTTCGGGCCGACGCGCGAGGTGCGCATGCGGACGAGCTTCTTCCCGTTCACCGAGCCCTCGGTCGAGTTCGACGTGACCTGCTTCATCTGCGACGCCAGGGGCTGTCCGGTTTGCAAGCACTCGGGCTGGATCGAGATGGGCGGCGCCGGCTGGGTCGATCCGGACGTGTTCCGCAACGTCGGCTACGACCCCGACGAGTGGACCGGCTTCGCGTTCGGCCTCGGGATCGAGCGCATCGCCATGCTCCGGCACGGCCTGCCGGACCTGCGCCTGTTCTGGGAGAACGACGTGCGCGTGCTGGAGCAGTTCTGAGGGGTGCGATGAAGGTCCCCGTCTCCTGGCTGCGCGAGTACGTCAGCTTCGACCTGCCGGTCGAGGAGCTCGGCCGTCGGCTCGTGTTCACGAGCTGCGAGGTCGACCGGATCGTCCATCGCGGCGTTCCGGACACGAACGGCAACCTGGGACGCTTCCTCGTCGGCCGCGTCCTCGAGGCGGTCAAGCACCCGAACGCGGACCGGCTGCAGCTCTGCAAGGTCGACGTGGGGGAGGGCGACGCGCGGCAGATCGTCTGCGGCGCGTGGAACTTCGGCGCGGGCGCGACCGTCGCGGTGGCGCTCCCCGGCGCCACGATCGCGAACGGCCTCGAGCTCGAGCAGCGGAAGGTGCGCGGCGAGCTGTCGGACGGGATGATCCTCGCGGAGGACGAGGTCGAGCTCGGCACGGACCACACGGGGATCATGCTCCTCGACCCCGCGCTCGAGCCGGGCACGCCGCTCGCCGACGTCCTGCCGCTCTCGGACACCGTGCTCGAGATCGAGACGGGCTACAACCGGCCCGACCTGACGAGCGTCTACGGCATCGCCCGTGAGGTGTCGGCGCTGCTCGACGTCGACCTCGCGGCCCCGCCGGGCCGCGAGCCCGAGCGCGCCGGCGACGAGCCGGTCGACATCCGCATCGAGGACTTCGAGCGCTGCCCGCGCTACATCGGGCGGCTCTTCCGCGACGTGGCGGTCGGCGAGTCCCCGCCGTGGCTCAAGGCGCGCCTGCTCGGCGCCGGCATGCGCCCGATCTCGAACGTCGTCGACGTGACCAACTACGTGATGCTCGCGCTCGGCAGCCCGCTCCACGCCTTCGACCACGCCACGCTCGCGGAGGGCCGGATCGTCGTGCGCCGCGCCCGCCCCGGCGAGCGCATCCGCACGCTCGACGGCACCGAGCGGGAGCTGACGACCGAGGAGCTCGTGATCGCGGACGCCGAGCGGCCCGTCGCCGTCGCCGGGATCATGGGCGGCGAGAAGACCGAGGTGTCGGCCGCGACCGAGACGGTGCTTCTCGAGGCCGCGAACTTCGAGCAGCTCGGCGTGCTGCTCAGCGGCGAGCGGCTCCACGTCCGCTCCGAGGCGCAGACGCGCTGGGAGAAGGGCGTGGCGCCGGAGCTCGCCGAGCAGGCCGCCGTCTACGCGAGCGAGCTCCTCGTCGAGCTCTGCGGCGCGCGCTGGACGGGCGACACCGACATCAAGGCGGACGCTCGCCGAGCCTCCGATCGTCCGCCTCCGGCCCGAGCGCGCCGAGCAGGTCGTCGGCATCCCGATCGACGCCGAGGAGCAGCGCAGGCGCCTGACGCGGCTCGGCTTCGAGGTCTCCGACGAGTGGGACGTCCGCGTGCCGCCGTGGCGCGCCCGCGACGTCCGCCGCGAGATCGACCTGGTCGAGGAGGTCGCGCGCTTCCGGCTCGAGGAGGTTCCCGCCGACGCTGCCCGAGCGGACGGAGATGTTCGGCCGCCTCGCCCACGAGCAGCGACTCCGGCGCGCCGTCTCGGACCTGCTCGTCGGGTGCGGCTTCGTCGAGGCGTACACGTACTCGCTCGGTCCGTCCGACCCCGACCCGTCCGCGCTGGCGCTGCCGGTGCCGCTGTCGGCGGAGCAGCGCGTGCTGCGGACGACGCTGCTCTACGGCCTCGTGCGCGCCGCCCGGCACAACGTCAACGTCGGGAACCCGGACGTCGCGCTGTTCGAGGTCGCGCACGTCTACCTGCCGACCGACGGGCCGCTCCCGCGCGAGCCGTGGAGGGCTCGCGGGCGTGATGCGCGGCAACTTCTTCCGCGCCAAGGGCGTCGTCGAGGAGATCTTCGCGCTGCTCGAAGGAAGAGCCGCGCTTCGAGGCCGGCCCACACCCGTTCATGGCCTCGCCTGCATCGGCCAGCGGTGCAGGGCGGCTGGGTGGCCCAGCTCGACCCGCGCCTGCTCGAGGGCGAGTGGTCGGCGTTCGAGCTCGACCTGGCCGAGCTGTTCGCGCAGGTACCCGAGCGGATCCTGTACGAGGACGTGATCACGTTCCCGGCCGTGAAGGAGGACCTCGCCTTCGCGGTCGACGAGTCGGTCCCGGCAGGCGACCTGATCGCGGCGGCGCGCGAGGCGGCCGGGCCGGAGCTGCGCGACATGCGGGTCTTCGACGTCTACCGTGGCGAGCAGGTCGGCCCGGGGAAGAAGTCGCTCGCCTTCGCGGTCACCTTCCAGTCGGCGGAGCGGACGCTCTCCGACGAGGACGCGGCCGTCCTGCGCGGCCGGATCGTCGCGGCCCTCCGCGACCGCTTCGGCGCCGAGTTGCGCGCCTAGCTCACGTTGTTCGGGCGGTTGAGCAGCACCATCGACCCCGGCAGCATCGTCAGGGTCGCTCCGCCCGAGCGGTAGACGCCGCCGCCGCTCACGCGGGCCACGTTGCCGGTGACGACCGCGCCCGACCGGAGGACGACCGTCGCCGTCCCGTTCGCCCCGTTCGCGGCCAGCCCGCCGCCGAAGTCGGCCTGGTTGCCGTCGTTGAGGTGAGCCGGCCGCGGGCCGATCCGTGACTGCTCCACCGACACGACGACGGCACCCCCGCTCGGATCGACGAAGCTGTTGACCGCCCCGCCGCGTCCCCCGCGTCGCGCGGTTGCCGGCCATCGTCGACGAGGTCACCGACACGCTCGACGTGTTGCCGCTGAGCGCGAAGGCGTCGACGGCCCCGCCGTTCCCGGCCGAGTTGGCAATGAACGTCGAATGGTCGACGACGAGCACGGCGTCGCCGTAGAACGCGTCGTTGCGGATGCCGCCGCCGCCGACGGCCGCACGGTTGCCGGTGATCGACGAGCCGCTCACGGTCAGCGTCGTCCCCGGCCCGCCCGAGTATCCGATCCCGCCGCCGAACTCGGTCGAGCGGTTGCCGCTGACGGTCGAGCGGATGAGCGTGACGTCGGCCAGTCCCGACCAGATGCCCCCTCCGGAGCGGAAGTCCGAGGTGTCGGTGAGGACGTTGCCGCTGATCGTCGAGTCGACCACGGTCAACGAGCCGTCGAACAGCTCCAGGCCGCCGCCGTGCGCACCCGTCGTGTTGTCGCCGATCGTCGATCGCACGACGGTCATGTCGACGTCCTCGTCGCCGTCGATGCCGCCGCCGTCGAAATCGGCCGAGTTGCCGGACACGGACGAGTCGGTGACCATGACGGTCGACTCCTCGGCGTAGATCCCGCCGCCCTGGTCGCCGGCGTGGTTTCCGACCACGCGGCAGCCCGCCGACGGTCAGCGTCGAGTCGACCACCGAGACGCCGCCGCCGTCCTCGCCGTCGAGGCCGTCGGGCTCGTCCGATCCGCTCCCCTCGCCGTTCGTGATCGTGAGGTTCGAGAGCGTCACCGTCGAGCCCGCGGCGACGAGAATCGAGCCCGTGCCGCCGCCGTCCATGGTCACGCCGCCCCCGGCGCCGGCGATCGCCAGGGTCACCTTCGACGCGACGTAGTTCCCGGCGCAGGCGTTCGGGCCCTCCAGGGTGATCGAGCCGCCGGCAGCGATCAGCGGCTGCAGGTTGGCCTCGTCGACCGTGGCGCTGCCTGTGCAGACGTAGACCGTGCCGGCCTGCGCCGGCCTCGCCCCGGCCGCGACCGCCGCGGCGGCGAGCGCCGCCGCGGCGATTGCTCCGATGCGACGAGCGCCGGCCCCGGTCACCCGGCCGGCGCAGCGCGCTTGACGAGCTTGCCCGTCGGGCCGATCGCGTACCAGGTCTTCTCGACGCCCTGGCCGTTGACGTCACCCGGCCGCTTGTCGGCGGCGAAGGTGTACAGCGCCAGGCCCGCGTAGGTGACCTGGTACCTGCCGTTGGGCCGGCGGACCGTCCCGAGCTTCTTCGCGTCCAGCCCGCGCGCGGCAGTCGGCTTGGCGCCTCGCTTGATCAGCAGCGGGGGCCAGAACACGGAGCACTTCCCGGTGCAGGCGATCTTCTTTCCCTTGTCGAGCGTGAAGTGGTACAGCGTCATGCCGCGGGGGCTGACCAGGATGATCGCGTTCAGGGCCGGGTTGCGCACTGCCCGGAGCTTGACGTTCTTCAGCACGGGCGGCGGGGGCGGTGGAGGCGCAGGGGCAGGAGCGGGAGCCGGAGGCGGCTCGGGCGCCGGCGGTGGAGGCGGCTGTGGCGCGGGCGGGGGCGGAGGCGCGGGTGGGGGCGGAGGCCCCGGCGGGGGCGGCGGTCCGGGGGGGCGGCGGTGGCGGCGGCGGAGGCGGCGGCGGTGGAGGGGGAGGCGGGGGAGGAGGCGGTGGGTTCGTCGGGTAGGTGTAGGACTGGCCCAGATCGTGCCCGCCGGAGCTCGCGATGCCGAACGAGGCGCCCATGCCGAGCCCGAACAGCACGATCGCTCCTCCGCATGCCAGCAGGAGCTTGGATGACATCCGCGGGGTGCGTCTCCGCATGGTTCCTCCCTCTCTGGTTGGACCGCCGTCCGTCCTCTTCCTACGCGGGCGCGCGGAGAGTGGATTGCGGTGCGCCCGAGCGGCCAGCTGCATACGATTCTGCCCCTATGCAGCTCGACCGTGAGCTCGGGAAGCGCGAGCGCCTGCGCCTGATCGGCAGCATCGTCGCGCGCAAGCGGATCGGCACGCAGCTCGAGCTCCGCGATGCGCTGGCGGCCGCCGGCTGCCGGGTCACGCAGGCGACGATCTCCCGCGACCTCCGCGAGCTCGGCCTCGAGAAGGGGAAGGACAGCCTCGGCCGGCCGCGCTACGTCGCGCCGCACCGGGCGCGGCGCACCGATCCGCGCGAGAGCCTCGCGGGCGTCCTCCGGCAGTTCGCACGCGACGCCACAGCTGCGCAGAACCTCGTCGTGGTCGCGTCGGAGCTGGGCACGGCGCCCGCAATCGCGCGGGCGATCGACCGGCTCGAGCACAGGCTCGTCGTCGGCACGGTCGCGGGAGACGACACCGTGCTCGTCATCGCGAGCACCTCGACGGCCGCGCGCACGCTGGCCCGCGAGCTGTCGGCCCTGATCGGCTCCTGACCGGCTAGCGCTTGCCGATCAGCGCGTGCCAGGCGCGGCGCATCCGGGCGCCGAAGCCGCCGCCCTGGTCGGCGTGCCACTCGGTCACCGGCGAGGGCTTGTACGGCGGCAGGGCGCGCGCCTCGTCGGCGGTCAGATCGGACTCGATCCGGCCCGGCCAGATCCCGGTCACCCGCTCGGCGGCGATGTAGCGGTCGCCCTCGACGCCGGGCCTGGTGACGACGAGCCCGTGGAAGATGTCGTGCTCCTCGTCGCCCGCGACCTCCTTCATCGTCCCCACCTGGGCGCCGTCCTCCCCGAGGACGGCAGCGCCTGCCTCGACCGCGATCCAGGCGACCTGCGGCTCGTCCGACCCGGTCGTGCTCATAGGACCTTCCCGCCCACGTACCAGACCGGGCCCTGCGTCGAGGCATGGTGCGTGTCGGAGAGTGCGCGCAGGACCTCGAACGTCCCCTGGATCCCGGCCTCGTCCATGCGCGCGAGGCAGCGCCGCGTCATCTGCGCCGACGCGCCGTAGCCGGTGCTGCTCGCGACACGGAAGTCGAAGCCGACCTCGCGGGCCGGGCGTGAGGGATTGAGAGGCGCCGAGAGCAGCGCAGCGCGCGGCACGTCGTCGCTCGAGGCCAGGGCGACGCGGCAGAGGAGGTCGCTCCAGTCCTCAGGCAGCCCCGCGACGCTCGCCTCCCACTGGGTCACGAGCGCCGTGCGCCGAGGGGGCTCGGCGGCGGCGCGGGCCTCCGTCGACGAGAGGACGAGCTTGCCCGCGATCTTCTCCTCGTCGACGTTCGCGAGCAGCCGGCGCGCCGCGTCAGGCCCGACGCCGGCGCGGCGGGAGACGACGAAGCGCAGCTCGTCGCCGACCCGGCCGGGCGTGAGCGGCCCGAGCAGCGCCGTCGCGCGCGCACGCATCCGTTGGTCGGGCACGACGAGCCGCAAAGTGGCCTCGTGCCAGCCGTCCGGAAGCGACCGCGAGATGCGGTCCCACTGCTGCGCCAGCCCCACAGGTGGAGCATAGACTGACCTTCGTGGCGAAGGTCGAGTCCAGAAAGCGCGGCGGCCTCTCCCAGGAGAAGCTGCGCGGCCTGTACCGCGAGATGCTGCTCATCCGCCGGTTCGAGGAGATGGTGGAGGAGCGCTTCCGAGCCGGGGAGCTGTCCGGCTTCCTCCACGTCGCGATCGGGCAGGAGGCGGTGGCCGTGGGGGTCTGCCAGGCAATGACCGACGGGGACGTGTTCGCCTCGACGCACCGCGCGCACGCCCATGCGCTCGCCCGCGGGATGCACCCGAACGCGCTCATGGCCGAGCTGTACGGGAAGACGGAGGGCTGCTCGCACGGCTACGGCGGCTCGATGCACCTGTACGACGTCGAGATCGGCTTCCTCGGCGCCAACGCGGTCGTCGGCGGCGGGCTGCCGGCGATCACCGGCGCCGCGCTCGCGTTCAAGCTGCGCAAGGAGCCGCGCGTCGCCGTGGCGTTCTTCGGCGACGGGGCAACGAACATCGGCACCTTCCACGAGTCGCTGAACCTCGCGCAGCTCTGGCAGGTGCCCGCCGTGTACGTCTGCGAGAACAACCATTACGCGGAGTCGACGCCGGCCTCCCAGCAGCTGCCGATCAAGGACCTGGCCAAGCGGGCGGTCGCGTTCGGCATGCACTCGATCACCGTCGACGGGCAGGACGTCGAGGAGGTGCTGCGCGCCGCCGACCGGGCCCTCGAGCACGCGCGCTCCGGGAAGGGTCCCGTGTTCCTGCTCTGCGAGACCTACCGGCTCGTCGGCCACTACGTCGGCGACCCGCAGGTCTACCGGGCCAAGGAGGAGGTCAAGGAGCTGCGCGAGAACCAGGACCCGCTCGACCGCGTGCGGGCGAGGCTCGAGCTCTCCGAGGAGGAAGACGCGGCCGTTGAGCGCGAGGTCGAGGAGTTGGTCGCGGCCTCGGTCGAGTTCGCCAAGGCAGGGACCGACCCGAAGCCCGAGGACGCGTTGAAGAACATCTACGCCTGATGCCTGAGCTCAGCTATCGCGAGGCGGTCCGCGACGCGCTCTCGCGCGCCATGCGCGAGGACGACGACATCTTCATCATGGGCGAGGACATCGCCGAGATGGGCGGCTCGATGGCGGTCACACAGGGGATGCTGGCCGAGTTCGGGCCGGAGCGAGTGCGCAACACACCGATCTCCGAGATGGCGATCGTCGGCGCCGGCATCGGCGCGGCCATGCAGGGCATGCGTCCGATCGTCGAGATCATGTACGAGGACTTTACGACGCTGGCCATGGAGCAGATCGTCAACCAGGCCGCGAAGCACCGCTACATGTCGGGCGGCCAGGTCAAGGTGCCGCTGACCGTCCGCACCCAGGGTGGAGCGGGCTGGTCCCCGGGGGCGCAGCACGCGCAGCAGGTCGAGGGTTGGTTCGTGCACGTTCCCGGCCTCAAGGTCGTCTTCGCCTCGACGCCGACCGACGTGCGCGGCCTCCTCTGGTCGTCGATCTACGACGACAACACGGTGGTCTTCTTCGAGCACCGCACCCTCTACCCGATCAAGGAGGAGGTGCCCGAGGAGCTCGAGCCGATCCCGCTCGGCCAGGCCCGCGTCCACCGCGAGGGCGAGGACGTCACCGTCGTCGCCACCGGCCGGCTCGTCCACGAGGCGCTGAAGGCGGCCGAGGAAGCCGAGAGCGAGGGCCTGTCGGTCGAGGTCGTCGACCCGCGGACGCTGCTGCCGCTCGACGAGGAGACGATCGTCGCGTCGGTGAAGAAGACGAACCGCTGCGTCGTCGCGCACGAGGCCGTCGTGCGCATGGGCTTCGGCGCCGAGGTCGCCGCGATCGTGCAGCACCAGGCCTTCGACTGGCTCGACGCCCCGATCGAGCGCGTGGGCTCGAAGTTCACGCCGCTCCCGTTCGCGCCGGTGATGGAGCAGTTCGTCGTCCCGCATGCGTCAGACGTGCTGGACGCGATCCGCGCAACGGTGGGGAGGAGTACGTGACCCACCCGACCCCATCCTCCGAGTCCCCGGCGCGCGATCACGCGGCGCCATGCCGCGTCCTCAGTCGCCCCCGTGCAACCAGCACGAGGGCTCCCTGCGTCCTTGCCTGGCTTGGTGCTCGCACACCAGGAACGCGGCAATGGAGCCGGGAGGGTCACGATGGCCGCTGAGGTCAAGCTCCCGCGCCTCGGGCAGGGCATGGAGTCCGGCACGATCGTCAAGTGGCTGAAGGCCGAGGGCGACGCCGTGGACAAGGGCGAGCCGCTCTACGAGCTGGACACGGACAAGGTGACCCAGGAGGTCGAGGCCGAGGCGGCCGGCGTCCTGCTCAAGATTGCCGTGGCCGAAGGCGAGGTGCCGGTCGGGACGACGATCGCGTTCATCGGCGCGGCTGACGAGCAGGTTCCCGAGATTTTGGTTCCGGCCGAGATCTCTAGCGGCAACGGGCGGGCGGACGTGGTCGCGGAGCCGGAACCCGAGCCGGAGCCCGTCGCCGCCTCGCCGCCTCCTAGCCTTCAGTCGCCCGGAGGGCGAGTGAAGGCCTCGCCCCTGGCGCGGCGCATCGCGCGCGAGCGGGGCGTCGAGCTTTCGTCGATCGCCGGCACCGGCCCGGAAGGGCGGATCATCGCCGAGGACGTCGAGCGCGCCGCGTCCGCTCCCGCCGCGCCCGCCCGGCCGGTTGCGGTGCCCGCGGGCGAAGTGGAGAGCGTTCCGTTGACCGGCATCCGCCGGACGATCGCACGTCGCCTCACCGAGGCCTGGACCGTGCCCGTCTTCCAGCTACAGGTCTCGGCCGACATGGAGGAAGCGAACGCGGTCGTCGCCGCCGCCCGTGAGCTCCATCCCGACGTGAAGGTCAGCGTCACCGACCTCCTCACGACGATCTGCGCGTCTGCGCTCGTGCGCCATCCCGACGTGAACGTCTCCTTCACGGACGAGGCGCTGCTCCGGCATCCGAGCGCGAACGTCGGCATCGCCGTCGCCGCGCCGCAGGGCCTGGTCGTGCCCGTCGTGAAGGGCGCCGAGCGCCTGTCCCTCGCAGAGATCGCCGCCGTCCGCGCCGACCTCGTCGAGCGCGCGCGCGACCAGAAGCTCAAGGGCGAGGACATGGCGGGCGGCACGTTCACGATTTCGAACCTGGGCATGTTCGGCGTCGAGTCGTTCATCGCCGTCCTCAACCCGCCGCAGGCCGCGATCCTCGCCGTCGGTGCCACCGACGACCGGCCGGTCGCCCGCGGCGGGGATGTCGTCGTCCGGCCGACGATGACGATGACGCTCACCGTCGATCACCGCGCCGTGGACGGCGCGCCGGCAGCCGACTTCCTGCGGACAGTGAAGGCAATGCTCGAACAGCCTGGCCTGGCGCTCTGAGCCGGGTTTCAGAGCGGCCCGGCGCGGGCGACGGCGGCGGTGCGCGAGTGGACGCCGAGCTTGGCATAGACCTCGCGCTCGCGGATGCGATCCTGTTCGCCGCACCCAACCGTGTCGGAGGGCACGAGGTCGCGAAGGAGGTTCTGGCTCGGCTCGGGCTCGTTCACGCATCGGCGCTTCTCGCTCGTGGTCCTTCAAGATCCAGATCGACGTCCACGGCAACGAGGCCTGGCTGTACTTCGAGTGCCACGACGTCGGCGACTGCGCCTTGCCGAGCCGCTAGTCCTGCTTCGGCCGGAACGAGCGCCGGCCGCGCCACTGGATCTGCGCAGTCAGCCGCCTAAACTCTCGGCGATGATCCGTCGCGGCGGGCAGCAGGACGTCCCCTTCATGCGCGACATGCTGCGCCACGCCTACTACTGGCGCTGGGCGGATCCCGAGCTCGACGACCTGCCGGTCGGTCGCTACGTCGACCGGTGGGGTCGCGAGGGCGACACGGCGCTCGTCCTGATCGAGCGCTTCCGGCCGGTCGGCGCCGCCTGGTACCGGCTGTTCAAGGCCTCGGAGCCGGGCTACGGGTTCATCGACGAACACACGCCCGAGCTGACGATCGCCGTCGTTCCCAGCCGCCGCGGGAAGGGCTACGGCGCCGAGCTCCTGACCGCCCTGCTCGACCGCGCCCGCGCGGACGGCTTCGACCGGATCGGCCTCAGTGTCGAGTCCGACAGTCCGGCCGTGAAGCTCTACGAGCGGCACGGCTTCGAGACTGTCGCCCAGCGCGGCGAGGCCTCCGTGATGGTCGCCGAGCTCACGCCCTCGGCTGCGTAGAGAGCGGGCTGTTAGCGCCGCATTAGCGGCGTTATCCATCGTCGAGCAATGAGCATGAGGCAGGAAAGGGGAAAGCCGGCGATCGACCGGCTGCTCGACGAGATCAGGCGCTACCTGGCAGCCGTCGACGCGTTTCGGCGCGAGGGCTGCGAGCCGCGCTGGCTGGCCGAGCGTTGAGCTCGAGCCGGCCGCGGCTCGAACCGACCGCTCGGGCGCGGCTGTTCCCGCCAGGTCCCGGGGACTGTCCCCAAGACGCGGCCCGAAGGGTCGTGGCTGTTCGAGCGGTGTCCGTGCAGTTTGCAGGAGGTTCGGTGGGAGCGCGGGTGTGCGGGGCTCGTCCGGAGCGGACGCGGCCCGGCGACTGAATCGGACCTGTCGAACCGTCCGTTCGGGCCGCGTCAGGGCCGACCGAGGTAGGTGAGGACGGCGAGGACTCGCCGGTTGTAGTCCTCTTGGGTCTCGAGACCGAGCTTGCGGAAGATCGCGTGCACGTGCGTCTCGACCGTCTTCGGGCTCAGGAACAGCTTGCGGCCGATGCCCTGGTTCGACCGACCCTCGGCCATCAGCGCCAGGATCCCCAGCTCACGGTCGGTCAGCCCCGCGAGCGGGTCGTCGGGCCGCCTGCGGCCGAGGAGCAGCGAGACGACCTCCGGATCGACCGCCGTGCCGCCGCGGGCCACGCGCCTGACCGCCTCGAGGAAGTCGTCCACCTCGAGCACGCGGTCCTTGAGCAGGTAGCCGAAGCCGTTCGGCCGCTCGGTGAAGAAGCGCAGCGCGAAGTCGACGTCGATCACCTGGGAGAGGATCAGGATTGCAATGTCCGGCAGGTCGGCGTTCATCTGCTCGGCCGCCCGTACGCCCTCGTCGGTCTGGGACGGAGGCATGCGGATGTCGATGATCGCCACGTCGGGCTTGTAGCTGCGCGCCTTCAGCAGCAGGTCGTCGCCGTCGACGGCGCGACCGACGACCTCGACGCCGTCCGCTTCGAGCAGCTTCGCGACGCCCTCGCGGAGCAGCGCGGAGTCGTCTGCGATCACGACTCGCACGGGATCTCCGCGGTGATGCGGGTGCCGCCGCCGGCGGGGCTGTCGACCCAGAGGCGGCCGCCGCGCGCCTCGACGCGGTCGGCCAGGCCGCTGAGCCCGCCTCCGCCGGGATCGGCGCCGCCCGCACCGTCGTCGAGGATGGTGACGACCAGGTTGGAGCCCTCGACGACGGCCGTGATCTCGACCAGGCTCGCGCGCGAGTGCTTGACGGCGTTCGCGAGCGCCTCGCAGGCGACGAAGTAGGCCGTCGCCTCGACGTCGGAGGACAGGCGCTCCGCCGGTGCCTCGACGACCGTCACGGGCCCCGATGTCCGGGCAGCGAGGTCGTCGAGGGCGGCGCGCAGGCCGGACTGGGTCAGGAGCGCCGGGTAGACGCCGTGTCGCCAGCTCGCGCAGCTCGTGCACCGCCGTCTGCAGGCTGTCGACGGCGGAGCTGAGCAGCGCCCGCGTTGCCGAGTCGGACTCCTCGAGGTCGCGCTCGGCGATGCGGAGGTCAAGGGCCAGGGCGACGAGGCGCTGCTGAGCGCCGTCGTGGAGGTCGCGCTCGATGCGCTCGCGCTCCGTGTCCGCCGCCGCGACGATGCGCGTCCGCGAGTCGCGCACCTTGAGCAGCTGCGCCTGGAGCTCGGCGTGGAGCCTTGCGTTCTCGAGCGACAGGCCTGCGGCGGCGCAGACCGACTCGAGAAGCTCGGGGTCCTCGAGCAGGGCCGGGTCGTGGACGAGCGCGGCGACCGGCTCGCCGTCGTGCGCGAGCGGCGTGACGGCCCGCCTGGAGCCGGCCGCCGGAAGCTCGTAAGGAAGGCCCTGCGCGTCGACGTAGCCCCGGCGCGCCGGCATCCAGAAGGCGACGTCGAGCGACGGGTCCCCGAGCGCCCGTGCCACCGGCGCGGCGACCTCCGTAGGGGGTGTCAGCGCCAGGTCGCGGACGAGATCGGCGACGTTGGCGCGCGCGAGCCGCTCGCGCAGCAGCGCGACCAGGAGCACGATCGGGAGCGCGATCTGGGCTGCCGCCTGGATCGAGAACAGCGCCAGCCCTTCGACGTTCGAGCGCGGAACGAAGGAGTAGACGGCCTCGGTGACGGCGCGCGCCCCGAGTGCCAAGCCCGCCACCAGCAGCAGGCTCAGCCGCCGCCGCGCGCGCGGCGACGACAGGTACAGCCGGCGGACGATCAGCGCGACGAACAGCGCGCCAGCGACGCCGTAGGCGCCGACGTGCTGAGCGGCGTGGACGACGCCGTAGACGGTGTGGTCGTCGGTGACGGCGATCACGCTCTCCGGCCGGGCGCGGTCCGCGCGGGAGCAGTTGAAGAGGCACGACCGGCGAGGGTCGAAGGTGAGCAGGACTGCGACGGGGAGGAGGAGGGCGAGCGCGTAGGCGAGGACGACGAACCAGCGCTCGAGCCGGTCGCGCACGCGGCCGGACGGATAGGCGAGCACGACGTGCGCGAAGACCGCCGCGTAGAGGCCTCCGAACGCGAAGCCGATCGTGAACAGCGCCGAGTTGTCGGTGTACTGGAGCTTGCGCACGAGCAGCGCCGCGCCGACGAGCAGCAGCAGCGGGCCGACCAGCGTCCCGGGCCGGCGCCACCAGGCGATCAGCCCGGCGCCGAAGAACGTCCACGCGATCGCGACGTTCGGGACCGCCTGCCACCACGGCGCGTGATCGCCGTGGGTGAGGAAGTCGTAGCCGACGAGGCCGAGCACGATGCCGCCCGCGATGACGCCGAGGGCGGCCGCAATCGGTGAGAGCCTGCCGATTGTGGGCTTCGCCACCAGCGGAGCGTAGAACCGGCGCCGCGCGGTTTCAATACAGCGCCTGTTACCGCCGTATTGGCGGCGCCCGGTTCCCTTCCCGCGATGCAACTCACCGGCCGCCTCGGAGCCCTCCAGGAGAAACAGTTCCGGCTCCTGTGGGCGGGCCAGGCGGTGTCGGCGTTCGGGGACGGGCTGTACCCGGTCGCGCTCGCGTTCGCGGTCGTCGAGCTGACCGGCTCGGCGGCCGACCTCGGGCTCGTGTTCATGGCCGTCCTGATCCCGCGCGTCGTGCTCGTGCTCGGCGGCGGGGTGTGGGCGGACCGGCTGCCGCGGCAGCGCGTGATGCTCGGCGCCGACGTGCTGCGCTGCGCGATGCAGGCGCTCACGGCCGTGTTCCTGTTCAGCGGCCATGACGAGCTGTGGCCGCTGCTCGTCCTCTCGGCGCTCTACGGCGCGGGCGATGCCTTCTTCCAGCCCGCGATCACCGGCCTCGTGCCGGAGACGGTGCAGCCGTCGCGGATCCAGCAGGCGAACGCGCTGCTCGGCCTGACGCGGAACTCGTTCTTGCTGGCGGGGCCGGTGGTGGCCGGGATCGTGGTCGCGTCCGCCGGGCCGGCGTGGGCGTTCGCGGTCGATGCCGCCAGCTTCGCCGTCAGCGCGGCCTTCCTCGCCCTGATGCGGCTGCCGCGGGACCCCGGCCGGATCGCAAGCCCTTCGTCGCCGAGCTCCGCGCCGGGTGGCGCGAGGTCACGAGCCGGACGTGGGTGTGGACGAGCATCGTCTACTTCGCGATCTGGAACCTCGCGCTCGCGCCGATGTTCGTGCTCGGGCCGTTCGTGGCCGAGGAGTCGCTCGGCGGCGCGTCGAGCTGGGGGCTGATCGTCACCTGCGCAGGCGTCGGGTCGCTGGTCGGAGCGGCCGCCGCGCTTCGCTTCACGCCGCGGCGGCCGCTCGCGACCGGCTTCCTCCTCTTCGGGCTCTGTGCGCTCGAGCCGGCGCTGCTCGCCGGGCCGGCCTCGACGGCGGTCGTCGCGGCGGCGGCCGCGCTCGGCTTCGGCGGGAGCGCGTTCGGGGGCGCGCTCTGGCTCACGGCGCTCCAGGAGCGCATCCCGGCCGGGTCGATCTCGCGCGTCAGCGCCTACGACTGGCTGGGCTCGATCGTCTTCAAGCCGGCCGGGTACGCGCTCGTCGGGCCGCTCGTCGCCGCGATCGGCACGCGCTCGACGCTGCTCGCCTGCGCCGCCGTGATCGCCGCTGCGAGCGTCGTGGTCTCGTCGCTCGCGAGCATCCGCGCCGTCGGCCGCCCGGGGGAAATCCCCGAGGCCGCCGACAGGCTTTCTCTGAGCTAGAGCAAGGGCTGCGCCCGAGGTCGCGAGAGCGGCCGCCTTCTAGCGTCGTCTGCGACCCGACGACATCCGGCCGCAGCTCACGAAGGCCGGCGTCGAGGGCCTCCATTAGCGGTTGATGAGCCGCGCCTTGGGGCGCCGTTGGCGGCCGGCCGTGAGCTGCCTCCGGAAAGGAGGTGGCAGCCATGACGCTCGAGGCGAACATGCCCGACGGCGCGGCGGCGGCGGTCCCCGCTAGTCCCGCAGCGCTCATGCAACGCAGACGCAGAGCCCGACGAGGGCTCTTCGTCTTGTTGCAAGAGCGTTTCGTCAGATCGCAGCCGCCAACAGCGCTTGCGCCCGAGCAGCCCCGACGTCGTTCTCCTTCAACCGGTACAGGTCGACGGCTCTCTCGATGAGAGCAGCGCCCTCGGCCGATCTGTCCGGCCAACGCCAGCACCTCGGCGAAGTCCAGCAGGCAGGCCGCTTTCCGGTTCAGGATGTCCGTAGCGTCGAGGAGAGCCAGGGCCTGCTCGGCGAGCCGCTCGGCCTCGGCGAACTGCCCACGGCGCGCGAGCACCTTCGCCTGCACGGTTCGCGCGATCCGACTGGGTCGGCACGTCGTCGGGCGACGAATGGGCCTGCGCATCCCGCGCGAGCTCGTCTGCCTCGGCGACTCGGCCGCGGCGGTACAGCACGTCCGCCAGTACCGCCTTCGCGAGTCGCGAGGTGAGGCGCGGCTTCCCGAGCGCTCCAGTGCCGAGCAGTTCGCCTCGAGCAGCTCTTGCGCACGGGTCTCGTCTCCCGCGAGCAGCTCGATATCCGCCTCGATCTGCACCGCACAGGATCTCCGCGTGCGCACCTTGGCCGATCTCGGTGAACAGCGAGCGCGCCTCCAGCAGCTCCTGACGGGCACGATCGAAATCCCCCTGCATGGCCCGCAGTCCGGCGAGATGCGCGAGCACGTTCGCCCGACCGTTGACGTCTGCGTCGGTGAGCAGAGCGATGCAATCGGAGACTGCCTCCGGGACAGGTGTGGGCCCGAAGTAGACCGAAGCTGCCAGGACGCTCGAGGCACAGCCGCAGTGGGCCAGCCGGCTCTCTGGTAGTGGAAGAGGGCCTGCCGTGCAGCGCGCGCCGCCTCGGCGTAGCGGCAGTGGTAGGCGCCGTGGACCGAGGAGGCGTAATACCACGCTCGCCCGAGTGCCCGGTCGTCCTCGTGGCTGCGTGAGAGTCGGGATTGCCGTCAAGGCGGCCTCCAGAAGATCGTCGGCGCTCGCGGTCCGGGTGCCAAAGGCCTGGAGGTTCAGGAGCGCAAGCCGCGCTCGAAGCTGGAGAGCACGAAGGCCCGCCGCTTCCGCTCGTTCGGCTGCGTCGCTCAGTGTTCCCTCGGCGCCGGCCAGATCGCCAGCGGTGAACATGGATTCCCCGAGCTCGCACATGAGCCACAGCCGCTCCTCGTCCTGCTCCGGCAGCAGTGCCGTCGCCCTGCCGAGCAGATTCACCGTTGCCCGCGCGTCGCCGCGCTTCCAGGCCCGGATCCCGGCGGCGCCGAGACGGCGGCCGGCGTTCGTCGCCAGCCGCGTCACCTGCTGCTCGGGCGCGCCCAGCTCGCCGAGGTAGCCGGCCGCCTGCTCGAGGTGGTAGCCGACCAGCTCGTCCGAGCCGTCCGGCTGCGCCGTCGAGCCAGTCGGCATGGCGCTGGTGGACCTCGGCGCGCTCTGCCTTCGGCGTGCCCGCGTAGACGACGTCGCGGACGAGGACGTGGTCGAAGCGGTACATGTCTCGGGCCCGGTGGACGAAGCCGTCCTGCTCGAGCACCGCCAGGCCGTCCAGCGGCCCGAGGGCCGCGACGGCGGCCGGCGAGAACCGGCGTCCGACGACCGCCGCCCGCTGCGCGAGGCCCCGCTCGTCCGCCCCCAGCCGGTCGAGGCGGCTCGCGATCAGCGCTTCGATCGAGCCGGGAACCGCGTCGAGCGCGGCCTCGCCCTCCTCGGCGACGTACGCCGCGAGCTGCTGGACGTAGAGCGGGTTGCCCTCGGCGATCTCGACGATGCGGTCCGCGTGCTGCTCGCCGCCGGCGAGTTCGCGCGCCTGCTCGTCGGTCAGCGGCTCCAGCGTGAGTGACGCGTCCCAGCCGGAGCGCTCGGCGAGCAGGTCCGGCCGCGACATGCAGAGCGCGAGGATCGGCGACCCCGTCGCCTGCGCGCCCAGGTACTCGACGAAGTCGAGCAGCGTCGGCTCGGCCCAGTGGACGTCCTCGAATACGAGCAGGAGCGGCTTCTCGGCGGCGAGCTCCTCGAACCGCCGGCGGGCGGCGAGGAAGATCTCGCCGGTCGAGCCCGCGCCGAGAACGTCGTCTCCGATCATCTCGACGAGCGGCAGGAACGTGGCGCCCTCGCCGTACGAGACGCAGCGCCCGACGAGCAGGGTCGCCTCCTCGCCGAGTGAGGAGATCAGCTCCCGCGCGACGCGGGTCTTGCCGATCCCCGCCTCGCCGACGACGGTGAAGACGACGCAGCGGCGCTCTTCGCGCGCGGCTTCGAAGGCGCCGCGCAGCGCGGCCAGCTCTTCGTCACGTCCGACGAGCGGCGTGTCGAATCGCCGCTCGATCGCGGGCGCTCCCTCGATCAGCTCTTCCACCCGGAAGGCGACCGGGTCGCGGCGCTTTGCCTGGCGCGAGCGGACGGCGTCCCGAACGAGCCGCTGCGTCGCGGCGCCGATCAGGACCTGGCCGCCGCGGGCGGCCTGCTCCAGCCGCTTCGCGACCGTGACGGCTGCGCCGGTCACCAGCACCTCGTCGCCGGCGCCGGCGAGCACCTCGCCGGTGTTGACGCCGATCCTGACCTCGAGGCGCTCGTCGGCGGCGGGCACCCGCTCGCGGATCTCGATCGCCGCCCGCACCGCCCGCAGCGCATCGTCCTCGTGCGCCCGAGGCACGCCGAACACGGCCATGACCGCATCGCCGATGAACTTCTCGACGATGCCGCCGTGGCCCTCGACCGCCGCCCGCGCGGTCGCGAAGTACCTGCTGGAGCAGCGACATGAGCCGCCTCGGGATCGAGCCCCTCGACCAGGCTCGACGAGTCGACGAGATCGGCGAACAGCACGGTCACCGTGCGGCGGGTCGGCAGCGTGACCGGTTTCGCGGCCGCCGTGGCCTGGAGCGACGCGTCGTGCCGGAGGATCGCCTGCTCGAGCTCGCGGAGGGGCGGGCCGGGCTCGAGGCCGAGCTCCTCGTCCAGCGCGCGCCGGGCCGCCTGGTAGGCGTCGAGGGCCTCTGCCTGCCGTCCCGCGCGGTAGAGGGCGAGCATGAGCTGCCCGCGGAGGCGCTCGTCGAACGGGTGCTCCTCGATCAGTGTCTCGAGCTCGGGCACGAGGTCGGCGTGGCGGCCCAGCTCCAGCTCGGCGTCGATCAGGTCCTGCGTGGCCGCGAGCCGCAGCTCCTCGAGCCGTGCGATCTCGACGGCCGCGAACGGCTCGTACGTGAGGTCGGCCAGCGCCGGGCCGCGCCAGAGCTCGAGCGCCTCGCGCAGCTTCTCCGCCCGCCCGTCCGGCGTGTCGATCTCGCGGGCCTCCGCCGCCAGCCGCTCGAACCGCGCGGCGTCGACCTGATCGGGCGAGACGTCGAGGAGGTAGCCGCCCTCGCGCGTGACGAGCACGTCGGAGCCCAGCGACTTGCGCAGCAGCGACACGTAGTTCTGCAGCGCGTCCCGGGCCGTGCGCGGCGGGCTCTCGCCCCACAGGTCCTCGATCAGCCGGTCGCCGGAGACCGTCTCGCCCGCACGGAGGAGCAGCGCCGCGAGGAGCGCGCGGTGCTTCCTTCTGGGCAGCTCGACCGCGCGCCCGTCGTCGACCGCCGTCAACGGACCCAGGATCCGAAACTCCATCGTGCTGATGCGTTCTTACCACGGAAAGCGGCTCAGTCAAAGAAACGCGGCTTCGGGCCGGGCGGCGGAGGCTGAGAGCCCCGTTCAGGGGCTCTCGGTCGTTTCGGCCAGAAGCTGCCTCGCTCGTTCTGCGCCGACGAGGTTCTCCTTCAGCTCGAAGAGGCCCAGCGCTTCCCGGATCGCGGCCGCGGATTCGAGCGGACGTCTTGCCAGCGAGAGCACCTCCGCCCGGTCGAGCAGGCATTCGGCCCGGGTGTTGAGGCCGTCGGTTCCCTCGAGGACCTCCAGGGCCTCGAGGCTGAGCTCGTCCGCGCGCTCGACCGATCCCTCGCGTGCGGCGAGCCTGGCCGCGACCGAGCGCCAGCGCGACTGCGTCCCGAGGTCGTCGGCGTCCAACTCCGAGCGCGCGGGTTCGACCTCCCGTGCAGCCTCGTCGAAGCGTCCACGACGGTAGAGGACGTCGGCCAGCTGCACGGCGCGCGTCGCCGCGTAGTCATGTGCTCCCATGCGGCGCAGGACGGCCAGGCTGCGCTCGAACGCCGCCTGCGCCGCGGGCAGGTCGCCGGCCGCGAGCTCGACCGCGCCCGCTGTCTCTCCGGCACTGATCTCGGCCGACAGCGGCTGGCCGAGGTCGTTCTGGATCGACCGCCCGAGCAGGACGTGCTCCCGCGCCCGGGCGAACGCCCCTCTCATCGCCTCGAGTACGCCGAGGAACGGGAGGACGTTCGCCTGCCCGACCAGGTCGGCGTCCGCGAGCAGGTCCTGACACGCCTGGATCGCCTCCGAGACCGGCGTCGCGCCGTTCGCCAGCGCGGAGCAGAGCGCGCCGAGACAGGCCGCGACCGGCCACCCAGAACGCCTGTAGTGAACGAGAGCTTTCCGCGCGGCCGCCGCGGCCGCGGCGTAGTTGCAGCGGTACGGGCCTTCGACGTGGTCGACGTAGAGCCATGCCCGGCCGAGCGCCCGGTCGTCGCCGGCTTTCTCGAGCTCCGGGATCGCCGCCAGAGCACGCTCGAGGAGCTCACCCGGCCGGGCCTTCCCGGCGAACAGGCCTGCGGCGAGCGCGCCCAGGTCGGCGCGCAGCTCGACCCGGCGCTCGCCCGCCGCGGCCGCCTCGTCGCGCGCTTCCGTGAGCACCGCCTCGGCGCGCGCGAACTCCCCCGCAACCCTGAGCGCGCCGCCGAGCTCGCACATCAGCTCGAGGCGGTCGGGGTCGTGGTCAGGAAGCAGCGCGACGGCGCGGCCCAGTAGGTTGACGGCGGTCCTCGCGTCGCCCCGCTTCCAGGCCCTGATCCCGGCGGCGGCCAGCCGGCGGCCCGCCGTCGACGGCGAGCTCCTCGACCTCGTCGGCCGGCGCGCCCAGCTCGCCGAGGTACCCGGCCGCCTGCTCGAGGTGGTAGCCGATCAGCTCGTCGGCGCCGTCCGGCCGATCCGCGAGCCACTCGGCGTGGCGCCGGTGTAGCTCCGCGCGCTCGGCCTTTGGCGTCCCGGCGTAGACGACGTCGCGCACGAGCACGTGGTGGAAGCGGTACAGCCTCCCGGCGCGGTGCACGAACCCGACGTTCTCGAGCGCCGGCAGCGCTTCCGACGGCTCCAGCGCCGCGACAGCTGCGGGAGCGAACCGTCGGCCGACGACGGCCGCGCGCTGCGCGACGGCACGCTCGGCCGGGCCGAGCCGGTCGAGTCGGCTCGCGAGCAGCGCCTCGACCGAGCCCGGGACCGTCTCGAGCGCCTCCGGGCCCGCCTCCTCGACCGATGCGACGAGCTGCTCGACGTAGAGCGGGTTGCCCTCGGCGATCTCGACGATGCGGTCGCGATGCGGCTCGTCGCCCGCCAGCAGGCGCGCGTGCTCGTCGGTCAGCGGCTCGAGGACGAGCGAAGGGCCGACCTCCTCCCAGCCGGCCCGATCGGCGAGCAGGTCGGGGCGCGAGAGGCAGAGCGCCAGGATCGGCGAGTTGCTCGCCTGCGAGCCGAGGTACTCGATCAGGTCGAGCAGCGTCGGCTCGGCCCAGTGCACGTCCTCGAACACGAGCAGCAGCGGCCGTTCCTCGGCCAGCTCCTCGAACCGCTGTCTCGCGGCCAGGAAGATCTCGCCGGTCGAGCCTGCCGACTCGACCAGGTCGTCGAAGCCGTCGATCATCTCCCGCAGGGGCAGGAAGGTGATGCCCTGGCCGTAGGAGGCGCAGCGGCCGACGAGCACCGTCGCCTCGTCCGTGACCTGGGCGAGGAACTCCCGCGCGAGCCGCGTCTTGCCGATACCGGCCTCGCCGAAGCCGGTGAAGACGACGCAACGCCGCTCGTCGCGGGCGGTCGTGAACGCTTGCCGCAGCTCCTCGAGCTCGGCCTCGCGGTCGACGAGCGGCCGGTCGAGCCGCCGGGCGATGCCGGGCGCGCCCTCGATCACGTCGCCGAGCTCGAACGCGGCCAGAGCGCCTCGCGTCACCTGTTGGCCGCGAATCGCGTCGCGCACGAGCCGGAGCGTGGGAACGCCCACCAGCACCTCACCGGCTTGTGCGACCAGCTCGAGCTGCCGCGCGAGCGTGACGGGCGCGCCGGCCACGCCCGCGTCGCCCGCGAACACCTCGCCGGTCGCGACGCCGATCCTCAGCTCCGGCAGCGCCGCGCGTAGCTCGGCAGCGGCCCGGACCGCGCGCAGCGCGTCGTCCTCGTGCATTCGCGGCGCGCCGAACACGGCCATCGCCGCATCGCCGGCGAACAGTCCCGTCGTTCCGCCGTGCCGGTCGACGGCGATGCGCAGCGCGGTGAGCTCGACGGCAACGGTCTCGGGATCCCGCTCGCCGGTGCCGGGGTGGCCGGCGACGAGCACCGTGACGGTCCGGCGCGAGGGCTGCGCCCGGGCCGGCGCCATGGCCTGGAGCGACGCGTCGTGCCGCAGGATCGCCTGCTCCAGCTCCCGGAGCGGCGGCCCGGGCTCGAGGCCGAGCTCCTCGTCCAGCGCTCGTCGCGCGGCCTGGTAGGCCTCGAGCGCCTCGGCCTGGCGGCCGCTCCGGTAGAGCGCGAGCATGAGCTGTCCTCGGAGCCGCTCGTCGAAGGGATGCTCCTGGATCAGCGTCTCGAGCTCGGGCACGAGGTCGGCGTGGCGACCCAGCTCCAGCTCGGCGTCGATCAGGTCCTGCGTCGCGGCCAGCCGCAGTTCCTCGAGCCGCGCGATCTCGACCGCCGCGAACGGCTCGTACGTGAGATCGGCCAGCGCCGGGCCACGCCAGAGCCCGAGCGCCTCGCGAAGCTTCTCCGCGCGCCCGTCCGGCATGTCGATCTCGCGGGCCTCCGCCGCCAGCCGCTCGAACCGCGCGGCATCGACCTGATCGGGCGAGACGTCCAGGAGGTAGCCGCCCTCGCGCGTGACGAGCACGTCGGAGCCCAGCGACTTGCGCAACAGCGACACGTAGTTCTGCAGCGCGTCCCGAGCCGTGCGCGGCGGGCTCTCGCCCCACAGATCCTCGATCAACCGGTCACCGGAGACCGTCTCGCCCGCACGAAGGAGCAGCGCCGCGAGGAGCGCGCGGTGCTTCCTTCTGGGCAGCTCGACCGCGCGCCCGTCGTCGACCGCCGTCAACGGGCCCAGGATCCGAAACTCCATTGTGCTGAGGCGGTCTTACCACTTGACAGGGCCGCTGAACAGGGGTCCGTATGAGCGCCGTGTTACCGGCCCCCTCCATCGTGGGCGACGTCAATCGTCACCTGAAGGAAGGAAAGATGTCCAGGATCCGAAAGCCCGGCCCGGCAATGGTCGTCGCGCTCGTGGCGCTGTTCGTGGCGCTTTCGGGCTCGGCGGTCGCCGCGGGCATCGTGCCGCTCGCGAAGCGCGCGCTCTCGGCGGACAACGCCAAGCACGCGCTCGTCGCCGACAGCGCCAAGCACGCGCTCGTCGCCGACAGCGCGAAGAAGGTCGGTACGCAGACGGCGGCTCAGATCGTCCAGCAGGCAGTCGGCCAGGCGTCACAGGCGCCGGGACCGGCGAGCTCCGCGGCAGGGCTGCTTACGGTCAAGACCGCGACATGGTCGAACTCGCCCCGGCAGGGACAGATGTTCACGGTCACGTGCGACGCGGGCCAGAAGGCCGTCGGCGGCGGCTACGACGATGCTATGGGCTGGAGCTCCGGCTTCGACACGAAACCGACGTCGGACGACGGAGGCTGGCAGGTCTTCATCGGGACGAGCTCGAACGCGCCCGGCCAGCAGTCCGGGACCCTGTATGCCGTCTGCCTCAAGTAGGGCGCTTCTTGCGGGCGCGGCCGCTGTGCTCGCCTCGGCCGCGCCTGTCGGCGCGTTCGCACCCGGCGGATCTCCCGGCGGACCGGTCGTGGTGGCCGCGTTCGCCCTGCGCACATCGGCGCCGCTGACGACCGCCGGGATACGCCGCCTGTCGCGACGCACGTGGTCGGGCGGTCCGACGACTGCGGCGGACGGCGAGACGGTCACGGTCTTCGTCTCGGACTCGTACGCCGCGGATCCGTCGGTCGTGCAGAGGTGGGCCGACTTCTTCGCCGGCCTCGTGCACGGCAGCGAGCTCGGACTGCTCACGACCTACGTCGAGACGCCGGCAGAGGTCAGCAAGACGTGTGGCGGGGAGTCGATCCTCGGCTGCTACGGGAGCAACCGCCTGGTGATCCCCGGCGACGTCGACCAGGGCGTCGATCCGACGGAGATCGCCACCCACGAGTACGGCCACCACATCGCTTTCAACCGCGTCGACACGCCCTGGCAGGCCGTCGACTGGGGAACGAAGCGGTGGTCGTCCTACGTGAACGTCTGCGCCAAGTCCGCCGCCGGGACGATGTTTCCCGGCGACGAGGACGTCCACTACCGGCAGAACCCGGGCGAGGCGTTCGCCGAGGTGTATCGGGCGCTCAACTACTCCAAGAAAGGACTGGCGCTCGACTGGCCCATTGTCGACATCCTGTTCTTCCCCGACCCGAACGCAATACAGGCGGTCGAGCAGGACGTGCTCCAGCCGTGGGCGACGGGGACGGCGAGGAGCATCACGGGCAGGTTCACGGCTCGAGGGAAGCGCCGATTCACCCTTCCTCTCGCGACGCCTCTCGACGGCGACCTCCAGCTCTCGCTCTCGCTGCCCAAGGGGGGTCTCTACGACGTGACGCTGCTCGCGGCCGACGGCCGGAGCGTTCTGGCCAAGGGGCTCTGGTCGGGGCTGCGAGCGAAGACGCTGGCGTTCACGATCTGCGGCCAGAGGAGCATGCTCGTCCGCGTGTCCCGGATCGGCGCCCCGGGCCGCTTCGCGCTCCACCTCGTCACGCCCTGATCCTGGGCGGCTTTCGCCGACGACCGCCGGCGAGACGCGGGGCCGCCCTCGGCGGCCCCGCCGTATTACCGGCGCATTAGCGGCGCACGCGCACGCTGACCCGTGCAGTTCCACTACCAAGGAAGGAGTTTCGGTGAGATGAAGCGATGGAGCATGATCTTCGCCGTCGCGGCGGTCGCACTCACGAGCGTGCTCGCGGTCACTGCTCTGGCTGCGACCTCCAAGACGATCAACGGCACGTCGAGGAACGACGTGCTGAGAGGCACGACGAAGGCGGACGTCATCAACGGCAAGGCCGGAAACGACAAGCTCTACGGCTACGCCGGGAACGACCGTCTCGTCGGCGGACCGGGGAACGACGTCCTCGTCGGCGGTCCCGGTGCCGACAAGCTCAACTGCGGCAGCGGCAAGGACATCGCGATGGCCGGAAAGGGCGACACGGTCTCGAAGAGTTGCGAGACCGTCAAGGGCCTGGTGGTTTCACCGCCGCCGCCCCCGCCGGCGCCCCCGCCGCCACCGCCTCCGCCCCCACCTCCGCCTCCGCCCCCGCCGCCACCCCCCGCGGCAACGCCCGGCCACTACCAGGGCACGACCGCGGACAACGAGCTTTGGGCCTTCGACATCAATCCCGACGGTCTGTCGCTCGCCAACCTCCAGACGGGGCAGATGAACAAGTCGTGTACCCCGGACGACATCACTCTCTCCGGCGGCAACCTCTCGTTCAAGGGGCCGTTCCCGGTTGGGAGTGACGGGAGCTTCACGATCAACGCCACCCTGACGGGCTCCGTCGGCGGCAATCCCTCCACGGGCACGGCCGCCATCACCGGCAATGTCTCCGGCGGGAGCGCGTCCGGCACCTACCGAGTCGACACCTCGTTTACGTACAACGGCACGGCGTACGGCTGCACCACCGGGAACCAGACCTGGAGCGCTTCGAAGACGTAGCTCGAGGCTCCGAG
The DNA here is from genome assembly GCA_963776375.1 of uncultured Actinomycetes bacterium. Classification (GTDB taxonomy): domain Bacteria; phylum Actinomycetota; class Thermoleophilia; order Gaiellales; family Gaiellaceae; genus PALSA-612. Next base: position 251,339 of record CAVZMF010000002.1, read on the forward strand.
GAAGGGGCGGGCTCCGGCAGGAGACCCGTCGACGACCGCCGGTAAACACGCGGGGCCGCTTGAAGGGAGCGGCCCCGCTGTATTACCGTCGCATTAGCGGGGCGCCGCATTCTCGGGGGACAACCGGAAGGAGTTCTGAGATGAAACGGCGCAACTTCATTTTCGCCGCCGTCGGGGTCGGTCTCATGACGCTGTTCACAGCCACCGCGCTGGCGGCGACCGACAAGGGGGCCGGCAAAGCGCCGGCGCCCGTCAAGGTCACGCTCACGGTCGGCGGCACCTCGGCGACCGGCGGCGACCCCGTCTTGCTCTCGGCGAGAGCGAGACCGCTCCCGCGCGGCGACCGGTTGCTCATCCAGGAGCGCGATCGGGGCGCTCGTGCGTGGTCGAGCACCGCGGAGTGCGGGACGTCGACCTGCAGGGGCCAGTGGACGGAGCCGGGGGATGCGACCGACCGCTTCAGGGCGATTGCGATCAAGCGCAAGAACGGAGCCAGAGGCCCGATCGTCAAGACCCTCGGCAAGTCGCGGACCGTGACCGTCACGTGGACGGCCCCACCGCCTCCACCGCCCCCGCCGCCCCCGCCGCCGATGGCGCTCGCCGGCCACTACTGCGGGTTCAACGACCAGGGTAAGAGCGTCTGCCTCGACGTCACGTCCGATTCCTCGAGCGTGACCAACTTCGTGACCGAGTCGATCGTCACGTGCACCGACTCGTCGCGGTGGCAGTGGCGCCTGTCGTTCCACACCAGCCCGCCGATCACGAATCTCGGCTTCACCTACAACTTCTCGGGCCAGTTGACCCCCGGTTCGAGCTCAATCACCAACCTCCAGGCGACCTACTCGATCGACGGAACCTTCGACACGGCGGGCAACGTGAACGGGTCGCTCGCGCTGACGTCGATCTCGTGGGACGAGAACGGCACGCACTACGACTGCTCGAGCGCGCCCTACGCCTGGAAGGCCAAGCTCAACGCCTGATGTTGGGGGTGAAGCGCGTGAGGGGCCGTTCTGGAGCGGCCCCTCCACGCGTTCGGTCCGCGGAGGTATTACCGGCGCGTTAGCGGGCGCCCGCATCCTGGGACGATGAGCGGAGTTCGGTCTCGGGTGGTGGCGTTCGCGGTCGGGGCAGCGGCCGTGCTCGCCGTGCTCGTGCCCGTCAGCCTCGGGCACGCGGGGACAGACGTGGTTCCGGGCCGGAACGGGCGCATCGTCGTCCAGGTTTCGGCACCCGGCGGAAGCGAGCTCGCACCTGCCAACCTCTACCTCTTCCGGCTCCCGGGCGAGGTGGACTTCGTCCAGCTTACGCGCGGCAGGGACAACAACGCCAATCCGAGCTGGTCGCCAGACGGGAAGCTGGTCGCCTTCGACAGCAACGCCCTGGGTGCGACGCGGGTCGATCACGACCTGTTCGTGATCCGGCCGGACGCGACCGGTCTCAGGCGCCTGACCTCGGGGCCGCCGTCCGACGAGGACCCGAGCTGGTCGCCGGACGGGACCCGCATCGCCTTCACGAGCGACAGGAGCGGCAATCGCGACATCTGGACGATGAACGCGGGCGGATCCGGGCTCGAGCAGCTCACGACGAGTGGGCTGACCGACGAGGAGCCGGCCTGGTCGCCCGACGGCAGCCAGATCGCGTTCGCGAGCTTCAGCGACGGCGACGAGGAGATCTACGTGATGAACGCGGACGGCTCCGAGGTGCACCAGATCACCCACAACAACGTGTGGGGCGACCGCGATCCGGCCTGGTCCCCGGACGGGAGATATCTCGCGTTCGACTCCAACCGCAACGGGAACCGCGAGCTTTACGTCGTCAAGGCCGACGGCACGAACGTCCGCCTCGTCACGACGAGGCCCGGAACCGACGCGCGGCCGGCGTGGTCTCCGGACGGCCGTCTGATCGCATTCCAGACGGATGCGGGCACGCCAAACGAGCGCCAGGTCGCCGTGGTCGACGCGAAGGGCGACAACGTCGACGTGCTCTCGGCGAGCGAGCTCTGGATCACGTCGCCCGACTGGCAGCGCGAACGGAAGGTCGACCCCTGTCCGGTCCGCGGAACGGCGCTCGACGACCGCCTGCGCCTCTCGGACGGGCGCGACGTCGCCTGCCTGCTCGCGGGCAACGACAGGATCTGGGCCGGGGCCGGCGACGACAGGATCGACCTCGGCCCCGGGAACGACGTGGTCACGGGCGGCGCGGGCGCTGACACGATCAAATGCGGTCCCGGACGGGACGTCGTCCACGCCGACCGGCTCGATCACGTCGCGGCCGACTGCGAGGTCGTCCGGCGTGCTTCGTAGCGCCGCGGCGGTCTTCCTATGACGGCGGTCCGGGGACTCGCTTCGGTCTGGTCTCCGGACGCTGGATCGCCTTCGTCCACCGCCGGCCCCGGGACCACTGAGTAGGGACCTCCGGCTCATGAAGCCCCCCGGCGGCGGCTAGAGAGTGCTCGTGCGCAACGCCTCTCAGCCCGCGTGGAAGCCGTGAGCCTGCGTGCTCTCGATCGGGTGGCCGTGTTACCGGCGCATTAGCGCCGCGTCGCACCCTCCGGACTCGGCCATTCCTCCCAGGGCACGAAAGGAGTTCGAGATGCGCAAGCTGTTTCTTCCACTGATCGCCGCGTTGGCCTTGGCGGCGGTTGCGTTTCCGGCGGCGGCGCTCGCCTCCCCGCCGGGGAACGACGACTTCGCGAACGCGACGGCGATCTCGTCGCTGCCGTTCAGCGACTCGGTCAACATCGTCGAAGCCCAGTACGAACCCGGTGAGTCGAGCAACTGCGGTGTCTCCAACACCGTCTGGTACTCGTTCACCCCCTCGAGCGACGAGATGGTCCGAGCCGATCAGGCGGGCACCAGCTTCTTCGGCGCCGTCATCAACCTCTACCGGCAAGACGGCTCCGGCCTGAACGGGTTGACCTTCCTCGGCTGCTCTGCCTACTACACCAGCAAGCTGACCTTCCAGGCCCAGGCCGGGCAGACGTACTACTTCCAGGCCGGCAGTTCGTACTACGGCAGCGGGAACCTGGCGATCTCGGTGCAAGAGGTGCTGCCTCCGCCGAACGACGACTTCGCGAACGCAACGGGAGTCGCGTCCCTGCCGTTCGGGGACAACGTCGACACGACGGCGGCGACGGTCGAGCCCGGCGAGCCGCACGCGTCGGACTGCATCAATTCGGCGAGCGCGAGCGTGTGGTACGCGTTCACGCCGGCGACGAGCGAATCGGTCGTCCGCGAACTTCAGCGGCTACGGCAGCATCGCCGCCTACACCGGCAGCTCGTTGGCGGATCTGAGTGAGGTCGGATGCCGCAACTACGGCTCCGTTCTCACCTTCCACGCGGTCGCAGGGTCGACTTACTACCTGCAACTCGTACCCTTTGACCCGCTGTCGAACGGACTGCTGGGCCTGACCATCGACATTGCACCACCTCCGACGGCCAGTCTCGTCTTCTACCCCGGTGATCCATCCTCGTTCGACACGCTGCAGTTCTACGACGGGTCGTACGATCCCGGCCAGGCGGGCTTCTCGTCCGAGAACTGGGACTTCGGTGATGGCACGACCATCTCCAATCCAGGCTGCTGTCCGCAGCATCGGTACGCCGCCGACGGCGACTAACGGTCAAGCTGAACGTGACGACGAACGACGGACGCACGGCGTCGACCTCGCAGGTCGTGCACGTCCGCACGCACGACGTGGCGATCACGAAGTTCAGCGTTCCGCAGTCGGCGAGCAGTGGCCAGACCCGGTCAGTCACCGTCAGCCTGGCGAACCACCGCTACGACGAGACCGTGCAGGTGCAGCTCTACAAGAGCGTCGCCGGCGGTTACTTCGTGCCGGTCGGCTCGTCGCAGCAGTTCGTTCCGGTCAGGAGCGGCAATCGGACGACCGACTTCACGTTCAACTACACCTTCACGAACGACGACGCCGCCCTCGGCAAGGTGACGTTCGAGGCGGTCACGAGCATCATGGCTGCTCGCGACAGCCAGCCGACCGACAACACGGCGATCTCCCTGCCGACCAAGATCACCAAGTAACCGACTACATCGCGCCAGGGGGCCGCCTCACCGGCGGCCCCTCGGGCGTTCGGTTAGCCGCACTCCCGGACGCCTGCCCACCCCACCGCCTCGCTGGCCGGGAGCGGCGATCCTCCGGCCATGAGCTGCAAGAAGAGAAAACTGTTTGCGCTCCTCGTAGCGGCAGCGCCACTCGTCGCCGCGATCCTCGTCGCGCTGAACGCCGGCCCACACGGCGGCTGAGCCCGGCGGCCGACAGGTGCGGTGCGGCTAGGATCGTCCCCGAGTCAAGCGATCTCGGGAGAGGGACAATGGACTGTGACGTTGCCGTTCTCGGCGGCGGGCCGGGAGGCTACACGGCCGCGATCCGTGCGGCGCAGCTCGGCGCTCGGGCGGTGTGCATCGACAAGGAGCCGGAGCTCGGCGGCACGTGCCTGCGCATCGGCTGCATTCCGACCAAGGCGTGGGTGCAGACGGCGCACGCAATGCACGAGGCGGCCGAGAACTTCGCCAAGTTCGGCGTGAACGTGAGCGAGCCGCAACTCGACATGGCGCACCGCGAACGAGTGGAAGGCGGGGGTTGTCAAGCAGATGACGAGCGGCGTCGCGTTCCTGTTCAAGGCCTTCGGCGTCGAGTGGGTGAAGGGCGTCGGCCGCTTCGAGGACGCGAACACGATCGCGGTCGAGGGCGGGGAGGACGTCACGTTCAAGAGCGCGATCGTCGCCACCGGCTCGTTCCCGCTGCGCCCGCCCATCCCCGGCCTCGACTCGCCGAAGTGCGTCGACTCGGAGGGCTTGCTCGCGCAGGAGCAGGTGCCGGCACGCCTCGTCGTCCTCGGCGGCGGGATCATCGGCTGCGAGTTCGCCTCGATCTTCCAGCGCTTCGGCTCCGAGGTGACGATCGTCGAGATGCTCCCGAGCCTGATCCCGCAGGAGGACGAGGACGCGACCAAGGAGCTCGCGAAACAGTTCAAGCGCCGCGGGATCACGGTCCACACCGGCAAGCAGTGCACGCAGGTCGACGACCACGGCTCGCACCTGACCGTGCACTTCGGTGACGGGGAAGTCGTGGACGCCGATCTGATGCTCGTCTCCGTCGGCCGCGGCCCTGTCGTCGAGGGTCTCGGGCTCGAGGAGATCGGCGTCCAGCTCGACCCTCGCAAGGGCATCGCCGCCGACGAGCACCGGCGCACGACAGTCCCGCACATCTACGCCGTCGGCGACTGTGCCGGCTACTGGCAGCTCGCACACACCGCTTTCCGAGAGGGCGAGGTGGCGGCGGAGAACGCGCTCGGTCACGAGGCCGTGGTCAGCGACCGCGCGGTGCCGCGGCCGATCTACACCGATCCGGAGATCGCCGGCGTCGGGCTGACCGAGGCCGCGGCGCGCGAGCAGTACGGGGACGCGGTCGCCACCGGCATGTTCCCGTGGGTCGCGAACGCGCGCGCCGTGATGCAGGCGGCGACTGTGGGCTGGGTCAAGTCGATCCACGAGACGCGGTACGGCGAGCTGCTCGGGCTCGTCATCGTCGGCCCGCACGCGACCGACCTGATCGAGGCCGGCGTCGTCGCGCTCGACGCGGAGGCGACGGTCGAGACGGTCGCCGACGGGATGGCGCCGCACCCGACGCTGTCCGAGGCGATCAAGGAAGCCGGCCTGGTGGCGCTCGGCCGGGCGATCCACCTGCCGCCCAAACGTAAGGCTGCCGCGCCTGCCTAGGCTGCGCTAGCCTCGCACCAACGAAAGGAGCTCCGTCGTGAGTATCTTCAACAAGAAGTCTGCGTTCATCGCCGCGCTGATCGGGGTCATCTTCTTCTGGCGCAAGAAGAAGAAGTCCGGGCCGCCCGAGACCGGCGACACCGGCCAGACCGGCGAAACCGTCTGATCCGAGAACGCTCTCCGCTCGGCGTCCGTCGCCGAGCCCGAATCACCGGCTCCGGGACGACCGCACTGACGAACAGCAGGCATGACATCTGGCCGGCCTCCGGCTGGCCGACCACTCCGGACGACCTCATCCAGGCTCAGGAGGCGCTCGCGCGGGCCGTGCTGGACGCCGTGGCGGCCGCTCGGACGCTTTCGCGTGGGCGCGTGCTACGCCTGCTTCGCGCAGGCCGAGCCCGGGCGAGGCATGCCGGACGACACCGGCTGGGCCGCCGCCGCGCTGGGTGGCGAGATCGCCGTGACGAGTGCCGTCAGCCCGGAGGGCTACGAGCCCGGCATGCTCGCGCTCCGCGAGGGCCCGCTGCTCGAGGCGGCCGTCCGCGGCCTGCCGGAGCTGCCGGATGCGCTGCTCGTCGACGCCACGGGGCGCGACCATCCGCGCCGCGCCGGCCTCGCGCTCCACCTCGGCGCCGTACTCGGCATTCCCACCGTCGGCCTCACCGACCGGCCGCTGCGCGCCGTGGGCGAGGAACCGGCCGACGAGCGCGGCGCGGCGTCGCCGCTCGTCCTCGAGGGCGAGCGGGTCGGCTACCTGCTGCGGACCAGGCAGGGTACGCGGCCGATCTGCGTCCACGCCGCCTGGCGGACGATGCCGGAGGCGGCGCTCGAGGTCGTCCTCTCCGTCAGCGGGCCGATGCGGACGCCCGAGCCGCTGCGCGCCGCCCGGACGGCGGCGCGCGTCGCCCGCGGCCGCGAACCTCCGCGGGTAGGCCGGCCGTCGGGTCCGGGTGCGACAATGGGCGTCCCGTGGCCGCGCCCTACGTCCACCTGCACGTCCACTCCGAGTACTCGATCCTCGACGGGGCATGCCGGATCCCCGAGCTGGCCGCGCGCGCGGCCGAGCTGGAGATGCCCGCCGTCGCGCTCACCGACCACGGCTCGCTCGCGGGCGCGGTCGAGCTGTACCGGGAGGCCCGCAAGCAGGGAGTCAAGCCGATCGTCGGCTGCGAGGTCTACCTCGCCGACGACCGGCACGCGCAGGCCAAGGGCTACGCGCACCTGACCCTCCTGGCCGAGTCGAACGAGGGCTACGCGAACCTGATCAAGCTCTCCTCGCTCGGCTACCTCGAGGGCTACTACTACAAGCCGCGCGTCGACTGGGAGCTGCTCGAGCGGCACGCGGCCGGGCTCGTCTGCCTGTCCGGCTGCCTCTCGGGTCGCGTCTCACGGGCGCTCGAGGAGAACCGGCCCGCCGACGCGGCCGCCGATCTCGACCGGCTCGTCCAGGTCTTCGGCCGCGACTCCACCTACGTCGAGATCCAGAACGCCGGCCTCGACGCGCAGGCGCGGATCAACCCGCTCCTGGCCGGCCTCGCGGCCGACACCGGCCTGCCGCTCGTCGCCACCGGCGACGTCCACTACCTGCGCCACGAGGACGCGCGCGCCCACGAGGCGCTGCTCTGCATCCAGTCCGGCGACTCGCTGAAGAACCCGAACCACTGGAAGTTCGACACCGACCAGTTCTACTTCAAGACCCCGGCGGAGATGGCGGCCGACTTCCCGGACGACCCTGAGGCGCTCACCCGGACGCTCGAGATCGCCGAGCGCTGCTCGGTCGAGATCGAGCTCGGGCAGATCCTGCTGCCGAAGTTCCCGCTGCCCGAGGGCCGCGACGCGTTCGACGAACTCGTCGCGCAGTGCGAGGACGGCCTGCGCGCGCGCTACGGCACCGAGACCCCCGAGCTGCGCGAGCGGCTCCAGTTCGAGCTGAAGACGATCCGCGAGATGGGCTTCGCCGACTACTTCCTGATCGTCTCCGACTTCGTCCGCTTCGCGAAGCGGAACGGCGTCACCGTTGGCCCCGGCCGCGGCTCGGCGGCCGGCAGCCTCGCCGCCTACTGCCTCGAGATCACCGACCTCGACCCGATGCGCTTCGGGCTGCTCTTCGAGCGCTTCCTCAACCCGGCCCGCAAGGACCTGCCGGACATGGACATCGACTTCGCCGTCGCCGGCCGCGACCGCGTGATCAACTACGTCGCCGAGAAATACGGCCGCGACCGCGTCGCCCAGATCATCACCTTCTCGACGATGATGGCCCGCGCCGCCGTCCGCGACGCCGGTCGCGTGCTCGAGATCCCGTACGGCACCGTCGACCGCATCGCCAAGCTGATCCCGGAGGGTCCGAAGGTCTACCTCGACGAGTGCCTCAAGAACGGGCAGGAGCTGCGCTCCGCCTACGACGCCGACCCGCTCGTGCGAGAGATCGTCGACCTCGCCAGGCCGCTCGAGGGGCTCGTCCGCGCCGACTCCATCCACGCCGCCGGCGTCGTGATCGCCGACAGGCCGCTGACGGACGTCGTGCCGCTGCAGCAGAAGGGCTCCGAGCAGGAGGTCGTCACGCAGCTCGCGATGGGCGACGTCGTCGAACTCGGCCTGCTGAAGATGGACTTCCTCGGCCTCCGGAACCTGGACGTGATCGACGAGACCGTGGAGCTGATCGGCGGCGGCTTCGAGATCGACGCAATCGCGCTGGACGATCGCAAGACCTACGAGATGCTCGCGCGCGGAGACGCGACGGGCGTCTTCCAGTTCGAGTCGTCCGGTATGCGGGAAGCCTTGCGACAGGTCAAGCCGACAGAGTTCGACGACCTGGTGGCGCTCGTCGCTCTCTATCGGCCCGGCCCGATGACATACATCCCGTCCTACGCCCGGCGGAAGAACGGGCAGGAGGCGGTCTCGTACATCGACCCGCGTCTCGAGCCGATCACGAGCGATTCGTACGGGATCTGCATATACCAGGAGCAGTACATGCGGATCGCCAAGGAGATCGCCGGCTTCACGCCCGCCGAGGCCGAGACCCTGCGGTACGCGATCGGCAAGAAGGTGCACGAGCTGATGCAGTCGCTCGAGGGCAAGTTCCGCGAGGGGTGCGCGGCCTCTGGGACGACCGAGGCGGTCATCCAGCAGCTCTGGAGCGACATGCAGCAGTCCAAGGACTACTCGTTCAACAAGGCGCACTCGGCCTGCTACGCCCTCATCGCCTACCGCACGGCCTACCTGAAGGCGCACTACCCGGCCCAGTACATGGCCGCGCTGATCTCGTCCGTGATGAACACGAAGGACCGCGTGCCCTTCTACGTCAACGCCTGCCACGAGATGGGCATCGAGGTACTGCCGCCCGACGTGAACGCCTCGCAGGTCGACTTCGCCGTCGTCGAGGGGAAGATCCGCTTCGGCCTGAACGCGGTCAAGAACGTGGGCGAGTCCGCGTGCCGCGCGATCGTCGCCGCGCGCGCCGACGGCGGGCCGTTCGCGTCGATCTGGGAATTCACCGACCGCGTCGACCCGCAGGTCGTGAACAAGCGCGCGCTCGAGTCGCTCGTCAAGTGCGGCGCGCTCGACTCGACCGGCGCGTCGCGGAGGGGCATGCTCGACGTGCTCGAGCATGCGCTGCAGTGGGGCGGGCGCCAGCAGGCCGACCGGCTCGCCGGCCAGTCGTCGATTTTCGACCTCGGCGAGGACGAAGGCCCGGCGCCGCAGCGCGCGCACCACCCACCGATCGCGCCCGACGAGTACGAGAAGGCCGAGCTCCTGCGCCTCGAGAAGGAGACGCTCGGCCTGTACGTGTCCGAGCATCCGCTCGACGCCGTCCGCGACCAGCTGCGCCGCCGCGTCGACATCCCGCTGGCCGAGCTCGAGCGGCGCCGCGACGGCGAGGTGCTGACGATCGCCGGAATCGTCTCGACGCTCAAGCAGCTGACGACGAAGAAGGGCGATCCGATGGTGTTCGCCCGGCTCGACGACCTCACCGGGAACGCCGAGGTCGTCGTCTTCAACTCGGTCTATGCGGCGTCACGCGAGCTGCTCGAGGCCGACCGCATCCTCGTCGTCAAGGGTCGCGTCGACCACAAGCAGGAGGGAGAGACGAAGCTGATCGCGATCGAGGTGAGCGAGTTCGAGGTCACCCGGCCGGCGGAGGAGGTGCGCTTGAAGGTGGACGCGCGGCGCGCTCCGGCCGGCATCGTGCGCGACCTCTCGCACGTCGTGAAGGACTTCCCGGGCGACGCGAAGGTCGTCCTCGCCGTCGAGACCTCGGACGGGATGAAGACGCTCGAGCTCGGCCCCGGCTACCGCGTCGCGCCGGTGCCGGACTTCTACGCCGAGATCAAGGCGCTTCTCGGCGAGGCAGCCGTTTCCTAGCGCGGGGAAACGGCCGGTCATGCTTATCCGCTCTGCTCCGCGAGGCCGTTTGGCGGCTGGCGGCGGGTGATCTGGCGGTATGGGGTGGGCTGGTGGACGGTGCCGAGTCCCAGGAGCGTTTGGAAGCCGGCGAGAGGCGTGCGGCGGCGATTGTGGCGGAAGACGAACTCGTTTAGGTAGACGTGGAGGTGCTTGGGCGAGACGCCGTGGTGGGTGCCCTGCAGCCAGGTCTTGAGGTTGGAGAGCGCGCGGTGTGCGCGCGGCAGCACCCATTGGCGGTCGGGAAAGCGCTCGTGCTGGATGTGTGGCCGGTGGTCGAAGCCGGCGGCGCGCAAGCCGGTGTAGCCGGCCCAGCCGTCGGTGTGCACGATCGTGCCGGCGGCCGCGTTCGAGCGGACGAAGGAGGTGAGCGAGTGCGCGGAGGGATCGGGCAGCAACTGCAGCCGCAGACGCCCCGAGCCGTTGCCGCGCACCTCGACCGCGACCCCGACAAGCGGCTTGCCGTCGCGCTGGCGGCGGCCGCGGAGATCGGTGTCGCGGCCGCCCAGGTAGCCCTCGTCGACCTCGACCTCCTGGGTGAGCGGCTCTCGCTCCGGTGCGACCATCGCACGTCGCAGCTTGTGCAGGAGCGTCCACGCGGTCTCGTAGCGCGAGATGCCGAGCTGGCGTTGCAGCTGCAAGGCTGAGACCCCAGGCCCGTGCGTCGCGACCAAGTAGGCGGCCCAGAACCACAGCGTCAACGGCAGCCGCGTCTTATGCATCACCGTTCCCGCCGTCACCGACGTCTGCCGGCCGCAACCCCGGCACTGCCATAGGTGCCGGCGATGCTCGACACCGATGTCGCCACCGCCACAGACCGGGCAGCGGAACCCCTCCGGCCAACGCGACGCAAACAGATACGCCCGGCATGCTGCTTCGTCCGGAAACCGACGCTGGAACTCAATCACCGAACGCGGAAAGTCCGGACGCAGCACGCCACGAAGCTACGAACCGTCCCGGACGGAGCTAACCGGATAAGCATGACGGCCGGTTTCCCCCGCGGGCCCCCTTCCCCCTCTCGTCGTGTGACGGGCGGCTCGAGCTGCGCCGCGGCAGAGCCACGGCTCCGCAGCTTCTCGGGACGCGTGGCGGTTTGTCATGAACCGACTACGAGTGGTGTTACGAGCGGTCCGCGGGCGGCTCGTCGCTCTCGGGCGGCGGGTCGGGATGGTGGTGCTTGGCCACCTGCTCCTCCGTCCACTCCTTCTCGTCCTCGGGGGCGATGCCCTGCTCGGCGAGCTCGACCGTGAGCTGGTCGCGGTCTCGGACAAACCGCTTCAGGCTCAGCCAGTCGAACCGGCCCATCAGTCCGCCAGCCCCTTGGCGCGCAGCTCGCCGCGCGCCTGCTCCGACTTCTCGAGGCCGCCGAGGCCCATGCCCTCGAGGATCCGCGGCGCCTTCGTGAACTGGACGTCGCGGTAGTCGACGACCTGCCAGTGGTTGCCCCACGGATCGAGGAAGTCGTTGTCCGCGAGCATCGTCGCCCCTGCTGACGCCGCGCGCGCCAGCGTCTCCTCGCGTCCGTCGACGACGAGCCCGATGTGCCGGTGCTCGTCCGGAGGCTGCGACCGGCCCGCTGACAGCGCGATGAACTGGTCGCCGAGGTCGATGAAGGCCATCGTCCGGCCGCGCCCGCGCAGCCTGACCTCGTCGAAGATCCGATCGAAGAACTGCAGCGCCTCGTCGATCGACGCGACCTCGACGGCGACGTGGTTGATGCCGACGGCGCGGGGCATGGAACGTGAGCGTAGCGTCAGGTGTACTAGCGAGGGTGGTGGGCCGGCCACTTCCCGAGACGGAGCTCGTCGCCCGCGCGAAGAAGGGCGACGCCGCCGCATACGAGGAGCTCGTGCGCGCACACCAGGCAATCGCATTCCGAACCGCCTACCTCCTCGCCGGGGACGAGACCGACGCGCAGGAGGCCGCGCAGGACGCGTTCGTCAAGGCGTACCGCGCACTCGGCCGCTTCCGCGCCGGCGCGCCGTTCCGTCCCTGGCTGCTCAGCATCGTCGCCAACGAGGCCAGGAACCGCCGCCGCTCGGCCGGCCGTCGGCAGGCGCTCGCGCTCCGCGCCGCGGCGGACGCGGCCCCGGGGGACGCGGCCCCGTCCCCCGAGGCGGCGGTCGTCTCGGCGGAGCGGAGGCAGGAGCTGCTCGCGGCGCTCGGCCGGCTCGGCGACGACCACCGCGACGTGCTCGCCTGCCGCTACCTGCTCGAGCTCTCCGAGGAGGAGACGGCGGCCGCGCTCGGCCTCCGCCGGGGCACGGTCAAGTCACGGCTGGCGCGGGCGCTCGAGCGGCTGCGCGCCGAGCTTCAGAAGGAGCTCGATGGCTGAGCTCGAGCGGGATCTCCGCGCCATGGCGGCATACGTCGACCTCCCGGCCGAGCGCGACCTGTGGCCGGCCGTCCAGGCGCGGCTCGGAGATCGGCGCCCGACGCCGTGGCTGCGCAGCGCGGTCGTCGTCGCCGCAGCGGTCGCCCTGGCGGTCGGCATCGCCTTCGCGGTCCCGCCGGCCCGCGGCGCCATCCTCCGCTTCTTCGGCCTCGAGGGCGTGAGCATCGTCCGCGTCGAGAAGCTGCCGAGCGTCCCCAGGCTGCCCGCCGTGTTCGGCACGCGGACGACGCTCGACGCGGCGGAGCGGCGCGTCGGCTTCCGCCCGCTCCTGCCGGACATCGGTCCGCCGGCGAAGGTCTTCACCGACTACTCGAACCAGGCGGTGCTCCTCCTGTACGGGCGCCCGCGCCCGCTGCGCCTCGAGGAGACCGGCATCGGCATCTTCCAGAAGCTCGTCTCCGGCCAACAGCGCGTCGAGCGGGTCAGCGTCGGCGGCAATCCGGGTGTCTGGCTCCCGGACGCGCACGTTGTCGGCGACTTCTTCGACCAGCCGCGCATGTCCGGAAGCGCCCTGCTCTGGGAGCGCGACGGCATCACCCTCCGGCTCGAGGGCCGCCTCACGAAGGCCGAGGCGCTGCGGATCGCCCGGAGCACCTCGCGCTGATCAGTTCACGGAATCGACCCGCTTCGTCCGCTGATCCCCCGTCCGAGGGACATCCAATGAGGGTCGGCGGACGAATGTAGAGAGACAAGATCTGGAGGTAGCGGTGTCCGTCACCGAAGTTCAAGAGCTGGAAGAGACCGAGTCGGAGCGCGTCGAGCGCTGGCGGGCCGGGGAGCTCGAGCGGGCGGGCTACGAGCTGAGCGCCGCGGCCGTGCTCGCCGCCTCGCCCGCCGTCGACCTCCACCTCGCTGTCGACCTGCTCATGCGCGGCTGTCCGCAGGACACCGCCATGCAAATCTTGCTCTAGAGCCCGGCCTCCGGGGACGCGGGCAGAATCACGCTGCGCGTGATCCTCGCATCGATCCCCTCGCCCTCGAGCGGCAGCGTCCACGTCGGGCCGTTCACGATCCACATGTACGGCCTGATGCTCCTGCTCGGGATCGCCGCGGCGGTCGCGCTCACGGGCATCCGCTGGACGCGCCGCGGCGGCGACTGGGACCTCGTCTTCCAGGCCGCGGTGTGGGGCGTCGCGGCCGGCGTCGTCGGCGCCCGCATCTACCACGACATCACGAGCTGGAACGAGGTGCCGCACACCTGGTGGGGCCCCTTCGCCGTGTGGGAAGGCGGGCTCGGCATCTGGGGCGGGATCGCGTGCGGGGTCGCCGCCGGTGCGATCGTCGTGCGCCGCGCGGGCGCCAGCGTGACGCTGATGATGGACTGCGTCGCGCCCGGCCTCCTGCTCGCCCAGGCGATCGGCCGCTGGGGCAACTACTGGAACCAGGAGCTGTTCGGCAAGCCGACAAGCCTGCCCTGGGGCCTGGAGATCGACCCCGACCACCGGCCCGTGGGCTACGAGCGGTACGCGACCTTCCACCCGACCTTCCTGTACGAGTCGCTCTGGGACCTGACCGGCGTCGGCATGCTCTTGCTCGTCGACCGCCTGTTCCGGATCAGGCCGCCGGCGCTCTTCTGCCTCTACGTGGCCTGGTACACGTTCGGCCGCATCTTCGAGGAGCTGCTGCGGGTCGACCCGTCGCACCACTTCCTGGGCCAGCGGATCAACTTCTGGGTCGCCCTGCTCGTGCTCCTCGCGGCCGTCGGTGCGTTCGTCTGGCTCCAGTTCCTGCGGCCCCCTCGGCCCGCGCCGACCGCAACGGGCCGTGTCCGCCCGCAAAGCTAGCCTGACGCGGTGCGCGCGCCCGAGCTCGACCTCGACCTCGACACGTTCGAGGGGCCGTTCGACCTGCTGCTGACGCTCGTGCTTCGCGAGGAGCTGGCGCTCGGCGAGGTCGCGGTGGCCGAGATCGTGCTCGCGTACGTCGAGCGGCTGGCTGCCCGGGAGCGCCTCGACCTCGAGGGCTGCGGCGAGTTCCTCGTCCTGGTCGCATCCCTGCTGGAGCTGAAGGCCCGCGAGCTGTTCCCCGACGAGGACGTCGACCTGTCCGAGCTTTCTCCGGAGGAAGCCGCCGACGAGCTCGCCCGCCGCCTCGAGGAGTACCGCCGCGTCAAGCTCGCCGCGGCCTGGCTGGCCGAGCGGCTCGCGGCCGAGTCCGACCGCTATTTCCGCCTCGGCCCTGCGCCGCTCCAGCCCCGCCCGGAGCGACCGCTCCCGAACGGCCGCCCCGAGGATCTCGCCGCTGCGATGCGGTCGCTGGCGCAGGAGCCGCCGCAGCTCTCGCTCGCGCACATGGGCCTGCGTTTTCCGCCCATCGAGCGCTTCCTCGACCGCTTTCGGGCGGTGCTGCGCCGCCGCAGCGCGTTCATGCTCGACTCCGAGCTCGAGGGCCTGTCGAGGCTCGAGCAGGCGGCGGCGTTTCTCGCCTTGCTCGAGCTACGCAAGGGCAACGAGGTCCGGATCGAGCAGGCGGCGCCGTTCGCCCCGATAAGGGTTTCGCGTCCCGACGTCGAAAGGAGCTCCGAGTGGAGAACCGCCCGTTCCGCCTGATCACGTCCGGCCCGCTGGAGCGGCTGGCGAGGACGCTGGAGGCGCTGCTCGTGGTCGCGTCCGCCCCGCTGAGCGTGGAGGAGTTGGCCGTGGCCGCAGACGACCACGAGGCTCGGGTCGAGTCGGCCCTCGAGCTGCTCTCGGAGCGTTTCCACGAGGGGCGGAGCGGCATCGTGCTCGAGCACGTCGCCGGCGGATGGGCGTTCCGGGCCTCGCGTGCCGAGGCGCAGGCGTGCGCCCGGCTCGTCGAGCGGCCTGTCGAGAAGGGGCTGTCGCCGGCCGCGCTCGAGACCCTGGCCGTCGCCGCGTACCTCGGGCCGGTGTCGCGTCCCGAGCTGGCGCGGTTGCGAGGCGTGGCCGCGGACACGGTCGTGGCGGGTCTCGTCGAGCGCGGTCTCCTGACCGAGGCCGGCCGCGAGCCGGATGCGGGCGGCGCCGTCCGCTACCGGACGACCGAGCTGTTCGAGCGGGCCTTCGGCCTCGAGAGCCTCTCGGCGCTGCCGCGGCTCGACGATCTCGGCGACGAGGCCGAGTCGATCCGCGGCCGCCTCGAGGAAGTCGCCGCGCAGCGCGGAGCGTGACGTGCTGCCCGTCATCATCTTCGTCGCAGTCGCGATCCCTCTCCTTCTGATCGCGTTCGTCGGGATTCGGCGCCGATCGGCGGCCGGCGGCGTGGAGCCGATCCCGGAAGACGAGGCGGCCGTCGCCGCAGAGCGGGAGGAGGAAGAGGAGGAGTTCGAGAAGGCCGAGGAGTACCAGACCGAATGGCGCGAAGAGGAGCACCGGGAGCACCCCGACGACAGGCTCTACTAGGTCGCTACGTTTGAGCGTGGCGATGGATGTCACCGACGAGACCTTCTACACCGACGTCGTCGAGCGCTCGCACGAGCTGCCCGTCGTCGTCGACTTCTGGGCCGACTGGTGCGAGCCGTGCAAGGCGCTCGCGCCCGTCCTGGAGCGCGAGGTCGCAACGCGGGAAGGCCAGGTGGCGCTCGCGAAGCTCGACGTCGACGCGAACCCGAACGTCGCCGAGCACTACGGTATCCGCAGCATCCCGGCCGTGAAGGCGTTCAGGAACGGCCAGGTCGTGAGCGAGTTCGTCGGCGCGCGGTCGGCCCAGGGTGTGGCGACGTTCCTCGACGAGCTGACCGGCCCGTCGGCGGCCGAGCGCCTGCTCGACGAGCTGCGCGAGTCGGGGGACGAGCCCGAGCTGATCGCGGCGCTCGAGACCGGCGACTACGAGCGCGCCCTGCAGCAGCTGCTGGACGAGGTCGAGAAGGCCGACCCCGAGCGCCGCGACCGGGTGCGCGAGCTCATGGTCGCGATCTTCACCGAGCTCGGCCAGGAGCACCCGCTGGCGACCACCTACCGCCGCAAGCTCGCGACGGCGCTCTACTGAGACTCGCTCCGGTCGGCCACGTCCGCTCGGGCCATGCCCTTTCCGCCCACCGCCGGTACCCCTAACCTCCTCCCCGACTCGATCGTATCGGGGAAATCCGCACGAGTGGGTGACGCGATCGCAAGAACTTCCGCACAACCATGCGCCTGAACGCCTATCTCGCCCGGGCCGGGATCGCCTCCCGGCGCAAGGCCGACGAGCTGATCAAGGCGGGGCGGGTGCGCGTGAACGGCCTGCCCGGCGAGCTCAACACATTCGTCGAAGCCCGGGACACGGTCGAGGTCGACGGCCGCCCCGTCGCGAAGCAGCGCCTCGCCTACCTCCTGCTCCACAAGCCGGCCGGCGTCGTCACGACCGCGCGCGACCCGCAGGGCCGGCCGACGGTCGTCGACCTGGTGCCACCCGAGCCGCGCGTCGTCCCGGTCGGACGGCTCGACGCCGACACGACCGGCGCGCTCCTGCTCACGAACGACGGCGGCCTCTCCCACCGGCTCGCGCATCCTCGCTACGGGGTGGCCAAGGTGTACGTGGCCGACGTGGAGGGGGAGCCGTCGGACGACGCGCTGCGCGCGCTCGCCGACGGCGTCGAGCTCGACGACGGCCGCACCGCGCCGGCGAAGGCGCGCCGGCTCGGCCCCTCGCGGATCCAGCTCACGCTGCACGAGGGCCGCAAGCACCAGGTCAAGCGCATGTGCGAGGCCGTCGGCCACCCGGTGCGCCGCCTGCACCGGCGCGCCTACGCGGGCCTGACCCTCGGAGGCTTGCGACCCGGCGCCTGGCGCGAGCTCACCCGCGCCGAGGTCGAGCGCCTCCAGGCAGCTACTCGTACCAGACGATCGCGGCCAGGATGACGTAGAACCCGGCCAGGGCCCAGCCCTCGAACGCCGCCGCCTTGCCGTCCCCCGTGATCGCCCAGACGGCGATCGCGGTCAGCGCCAGCGCACCGGTCAGGACGGGATTGACCACGAAGGTGAGGCGATGTGTGAAGAAGAGCGACACGAGCACGAGCACGGGGTAGAGGAAGACCGCGATCTGCGACACCGAGTTCTTGACCACGGACAGCGCCAGGTCGCTCTTGCCTTTCGCCGCGAGGGTGATGCCGACCACGTTCTCGACCGCGTTGCCGGCGATCCCGACGATGACGAGCCCCGTGAACGCCTTCGAGATGCCCAGGCTCTCCACTGCCGGGTCGAGGGCGGCGATGAACCAGTCCGAGACGAGGGCGGCGGCTGTGCCGGCGGCGGCGAGCAGCCCGATCGCGACGGGGAACGCGAACACTGCCGGTGCTCGCCTCGTGGTCTGCCGCGGGCTGGTCGCTCCGCAGGTAGCCGGGGAGCCAGGTGGCGTAGACGAAGAGCAGGACGATCGCGCCGATCACCGAGATGGCCACGGCGTGATGACTGGCCCGGTCGCCGATGCGGTCGGATACCCCGAGCACGACGATCAGGAAGACGGCCAGGAGCGTCAGCACCGCAGTGTCGTTCGGCAACCGGGCGCCGAAGCGCATGCAGCGGTCGGTCGCCACTCGGCTTCCGGCGACGATCGAGAGGCCGAGCACGAGCAGCGCGTTCGCGAACAGCGACCCGAGGATCGATGTCTGCGCCACGACCACCTCGCCGGCGGAGAGGGCGAACAGGACGACGAAGAGCTCCGGCAGGTTCCCGAGCGTCGACTGCAGGACACCGGTTACCGCCGGGCCGAACCGCGCGCCGATCGACTCGGTTCCGAGCGCGACGAGCCAGGCCAGCCCGGCCAGCGCGAACGCGCAGACGACGAAGGTCGCGACCGCCTCGTCCGTCGCGTAATGGAGCACGCCGGCGATCGCCGCCACGCCGAAGGTGGCGGCGATCAGCAAGCCACGAACGGTCGAGCTCAGGGCCGGACGAACCCCATGCGCTCGTACATCGCCTCGAGCGTGGGCGCCGCCGCCGCGGCTGCCCGCTCGGCGCCGACTCGCAGGAGCCGCTCGAGCTCGCCCGGATCCCGCGACAGCTCCTCGTAGCGAAGGCGAACCGGCTCGAGGAACGCGATCACCGCCTCGGCCACGTCTGACTTGAACTGCCCGTAGCCCTGGCCGTCGTAGCGGTCCTCGATCGCCTCGGGCGCCTCGCCGGTGGCCACCGACATGATCTCGACGAGATTCGAGACGCCCGGCTTGTCCGAGGCACGGCGGACCTCCTTGCCGGAGTCCGTGACTGCGACCTTGAACTTCTTCCGGATCACGTCCGGTGGGTCGGCGACGAGCACCGTCCCCTGCGCGGTGCCGCCCGTCGTGGACATCTTGCTTTCCGGCTCCTGCAGGTCCATGACCCGCGCGCCGACCTCCGGGTACTTGCCGTCGGGGATCTTGAACGTCTCGCCGAACCGCTGGTTGAAGCGGGCGGCGACGTCCCGGGTCAGCTCGAGGTGCTGACGCTGGTCGTCGCCGATCGGTACGACATCGGTCTGATAGAGCAGGATGTCGCCCGCCATCAGCACGGGGTAGGTGAAGAGGCCCGCCGACACGAACTCCTGCTTGTCGGCCTTGTCCTTGAACTGCGTCATCCGGCGCAACTCGCCGAAGCTCGTCGCCGAGCTCAGAAGCCAGGCCGCCTCCGCGTGCGCCTTGACGTGGCTCTGCGCGAACGTCGCCGAGCGAGCGGGGTCGAGGCCGCTCGCGAAGAGCATCGCCGCCAGGTCGATCGTGGACGCGCGCAGATCGTCGGGGTCGTAGTCGACCGTGATCGAGTGCAGGTCGACGATGCAGAAGAAGGCTTCGCCGAGTTCCTGTGTGGCCACGTACTGCCGGAAGCCGCCGATGTAGTTGCCGAGATGCTTCTGCCCGGTGGGCTGGATGCCGGAAAAGATGCGCATGGTGACTCCTTACGTTTCCTCGCAGCCTCGACAGAGTCGCGGCTGCATCGGAGTCTTGCAGGCGGGGATGCACCTTGGCCCACCCGCAAGCTTCCGCGAGACAGGGATCGGAACGCGGACGAGGAGGGCTGTCGAGTCTGCGCTAGGTGCGCACGCTCCCGCCTCGCCCGCGGGGCCACACCCAGCGTCCCGTTGCGAAAGCGGGAGTCATCTCCCGGAGTGTAGCCGCGAAATCGGCATCGAATCGGCCTCTAGACTGGCATCGTGACCGTCTCGCCCCCGACCTGGTCCCCGTCCTCGTGGCGGGGGCGTCCTGCCGAGCACCAGCCGGACTGGCCGGACGAGGGTGCCGCCGAGGCGGCGCGCGACCGGCTGCACGCGATGCCGCCGCTCGTCTTCGCGGGCGAGGCGCGGCAGCTGCGCTCGGCGCTGGCCGAGGTCGCCGCGGGGCGCGCGTTCCTGCTCCAGGCGGGCGACTGCGCCGAGTCGTTCCACGACTTCTCGGCGATCACGATCCGCGAGAAGCTGAAGATCATGCTGCAGATGTCGGCCGTGATGATCTACGGGTCGACGACGCCGGTGGTGAAGATCGGCCGCATCGCTGGCCAGTTCGCGAAGGCGCGGACGTCCCCGACCGAGACCGTCGACGGCGTCGAGCTACCGTCGTTCCGCGGCCACATGGTGCACGACGACGCGCCCACCGCCGAGGCGCGCGTGCCCGATCCGGAGCGGATGATCCATGCCTACCACCAGGCCGCGGCCACGCTGAACCTGCTCCGGGCGTTCACGAAGGGCGGGTTCGCCGACCTGAACCGCGTGCACATGTGGAACCAGGAGTTCGTCGCCTCCTCGCCCGAGGGGCAGCGCTACGAGCGGATCGCCTCGGAGATCGAGCGCGCGCTGCGCTTCATGTCCGCGATCGGCATCGACCTGGCCGACGCGCAGTCGCTGCACCAGGTCGACGTGTGGACGAGCCACGAGGGGCTGCTGCTCGACTACGAGGAAGGGCTGACCCGGCGCGACTCGACGACGGGCGACTGGTACGACTGCTCGGGGCACATGCTCTGGATCGGCGAGCGCACCCGGCAGCCCGACGGGGCGCACGTCGAGTTCTTCTCGGGCGTCCACAACCCGATCGGCTGCAAGCTCGGCCCCGCCGCCGCGCCGGAGGACGTCGTCGAGCTGGCCGAGCGGCTCAACCCCGAGCGCGAGCCCGGACGGCTGACGCTGATCTCCCGCATGGGCGCCGACCGCGTGCGCGAGCTCCTGCCGCCGCTCCTGCGCGCCGTCCGCGACGCCGAGCAGCCGGTCGTCTGGGCGTGCGACCCGATGCACGCCAACGTCTTCAAGACCGCGTCGGGGATCAAGACGCGCAGCTTCGAGGTGATCGTCGACGAGATCGAGGGCTTCTTCGCCGCCTGCCGCGGGGAGGACGTGTGGCCCGGCGGGGTGCACCTCGAGTTCACGGGCGATGCCGTCACCGAGTGCCTGGGCGGCTCGGACACCGTGCTCGAGGAGGCGCTGTCCACGAACTACATGTCGCTCTGCGACCCGCGGCTGAACGCGCGGCAGTCGCTCGACCTCGCCTTCCACGTCGCCGAGCTGATGCGCGACGCCTGGCGGCCCGCGGCCGAGATGTGACGTGGCCGTCGAGCGGCTCGCCATCCTCGGCACCGGGCTGATCGGCGCCTCGGTCGCCCTCGCCGCCAAGCGAGCGGGGGACACGAAGGTCGCCGGCTACGATCCCGATCCGGACACGCTCGCGACCGCCGTCGAGCGAGGCGCGCTCGACGACGCGGCCGCGTCGCCGGAGGAGGCGCTCGCGGGGTCGGACCTCGCCGTCGTCGCCGCCCCCATCGCGCAGCTCGCCGCGCAGGTCGCCTCCGCGCTCCAGGCCGCACCGGACTCGTGCACGGTCACCGACGTGGGCTCGACGAAGGAGTCCGTCTGCGCTGCCGCGGCCGGCTCGCCGCGTTTCATCGGCGGCCACCCCATCTGCGGCTCCGAGGCGCGCGGCCCCGAGAACGCGAGCGCGAACCTGTTCGAGGGCGCGACCTGGTTCCTCTCCCCGCTGCCGGAGACCGACCCCGAGCGCTACCGGCTCGTGCACGGCTTCGTCGCCGGGCTCGGCGCGACTCCGGTCGCCGTCGACCCGCGCGCGCACGACCGTCTCGTCTCGCTGACGAGCCACCTGCCGCACGCGCTCGCGAACCTGCTCGTGAACCAGGCGGGTGCGACGCGCGTCGACGGCCACGAGCCGCTCGCGGCGGCCGGCGGGTCGCTCCGGGACATGACGCGCGTGGCCGGCGCCAACCCGCGCATCTGGGTCGACATCTTCCTCGACAACGCCGAAGAGCTGCAGACGGCGCTGGCCGACCACCGCCGCCGCGTCGAGCAACTCGAGGCGGCGCTCACGGCCGGCGACGCGGGCTTCCTCGCCCGCTGGATCGCCGAGGCGGCGGGCAACCGACGGAGGATGCTGGAGCGGGAGTTCACGGAGCCGGGCGAGCTGCAGCGTCTCCGCGTCCACATCCCCGACCGGCCGGGCGTGCTGGCCGGCATCACGCAGGCGCTGGGGGCGGAGCGGATCAACATCGAGGACTTCGAGCTCCGCCACTTCTCTCCCGAGCGGGGCGGCGTCCTGACGATGCTCGTCTCCGGCGAGAGCGAGGCGCGGCGCGCCGCCGACCTGCTCGAGGCTCAGGGCTACGGCGCCGTGATCGCACCGGTCATGGACGATGCCGGCTGATGCTCCTCGAGCATGGCGCCTACAAGCTCTTCCGCGACGACCCCACCGTCGTCTGGCAGTTCATGCGCATGTGGCTGCCGGCCGTGATCCGTGTCCTGGCGCCGAACGCCGGCTACGGCGTATCGCGCATGCCGGAAACGGGCGGCGCGGTGGTGGCCGCCAACCACCTGAACGCCATCGACCCGCCCGTGATCGGCGTGTATTCGCGCCGCGAGATCCGCTACATGACGAAGGTCGAGCTGCTCCAGATCCCGATCGCGGGCGAGTTCCTGCGCATGACCGGCACCTTCGCCGTCCGGCGGGGTGAGGGCGACCGCGATTCGCTCCGCGTCGCGCGCTGGCTCGTCCGCGAGGGACATGTCGTCGGCATGTTCATGGAGGGGACGCGCCAGAAGCTGGGCTATCCGGGCCCCGCGCACTCCGGCGTGGCAATGGTCGCGATGCGGGAGGGCGTTCCGGTCGTGCCGATCGGTGTCGACGCGTTCGGCTGGTCGCTGAAGAACCGGCGGCGGTTGGCGGTCGCGATCGGCGAGCCCATGGATCTGAGCGGGTTCCCCGCCAACGGCCGCGGCTACAAGGAGGCCGCCGGCCTCGTCGAGGCCGAAGTGGTACGTCTGTGGCGCCTCGCTGCCCTGGCCGTGGCCGACGGGTTCCCCGACCGGCTTCGTGACGGCACGCCGCGGGAGCCGGAGGTCCGGGAGCGGGACGTCGCGCGCCCGTCGGGCCTGAGCGCCTGGCCGAGAGAGGCATGGGCCGAAGGGCCGCTCGGGCCGCTCTACAAGGCGATCGCGTGACGTTCGTCGCGCCGGCCGTCAGCCTGCGCGGCGCGGTGGCGCTTCCGGGCGACAAGTCGATCTCGCATCGGGCCGTCCTGATCGGGTCGATTTGCGAAGGAGAGACGGTGGTTCGCGGTTTCGGGTCGTCTGCCGACACGCTCTCGACCGTGCGCGCCATGCGGGCGCTCGGCGTCGGGATCGAGGAGGACGGCGCCGACGTCCTGCGAGTCCGCGGCGTTGGGCTGCGCGGGCTGCGCGCGCCGGACGGGCCGATCGACTGCGGCAATGCCGGGACCCTCGTCCGCCTGCTCGCGGGGATCCTGGCCGGCCAGGCCTGGCAGCAGTTCGAGCTCGTCGGCGACGAGTCGCTCTCCGCCCGGCCGATGGGCCGCATCGCCGACCCGCTGACGCAGATGGGCGCGGGCGTCGAGAGCGCCGACGGCCGCCTCCCGCTCGGGATCGACGGCCGGCCGCTGCGCGGGATCGCGTACGAGCTGCCCGTCGCGAGCGCGCAGGTCAAGTCGTGCGTTCTCCTGGCCGGGCTCTACGCCGAGGGCGAGACCACCGTGCTCGAGCCCGTGCGGACGCGCGACCACACCGAGCGCATGCTCCGCGCCGCCGGCGCCCGCGTGCGCACCGCTCCGGGCCGGATCGCGGTGCAGCCCGCCGAGCGGCTCGAGCTCGGTGAGGTGACCGTCCCCGGGGACATCTCGTCCGCGGCGCCGCTGATCCTCGCCGCCACGCTCCTGCCCGGCTCCGAGCTGATCGTCACCGGCGTCGGCGTGAACCCGACGCGTACCGGCTTTCTCGACGTGCTGGAGCGGATGGGGGCCAGGATCGCGGTCTTCAACCGGCGCAGGGTGGCCGAGGAGCCGGTCGCCGACGTCGAGGTGACGCACTCCGAGCTCGTGGCCGCCGAGATCGAGCCTGCGGACGTGCCCCGGCTCGTCGACGAGCTGCCGCTGTTCGTCCTCGCAGCGTCGATGGCGCACGGCACGAGCCGCGTGCGCGGCGCGGCCGAGCTGCGCGCGAAGGAGACCGACCGGATCGCCGCGGTCGCCGACGGCCTGCGCGGGCTCGGCGCCCACGTGACCGCCCGGAAGGACGGCTTCACGGTGCGCGGCGTCCCTGCCCGTCCGCGCGGCGGCCGCATGAGCGCCGCAGGCGACCACCGCATCGCCATGCTCGCGGCCGTGGCCGGGCTCGCCTCCCGCGACGGGGTGGAGGTGCAGGGCGCCGAGTGCGTCGCGGTATCGTTCCCCGGGTTTTTCGACCTCCTCGACTCACTGGCGCAGAGATGATCGTCACAATCGACGGCCCCGCGGGGGCAGGCAAGAGCACCGTCGCGCGGATGCTGGCCGAGCGACTCGGCTTCCGCTACCTCGACACCGGGGCGATGTACCGTGCGCTGACCTGGCTGGCGATCCACGAGGGGCTCGACCTGGGCGACGCCGACAAGCTCGGTATCCTCGCCAGCGAGCACCCGGTCGACCTCGACCCGTCGGGACGCGTCTCGATCGCCGGCGCCGACGTGACGACCTCGATCCGCACGGCGCGGATCGACAAGATGGTGCCCGTCGTCGCGCGCCATTCGCCCGTGCGCGAGATCATGCGCGAGCGCCAGCGGCGGCTCGCGGAGCAGGGGGACTCGGTCATGGAGGGCCGGGACATCGGCAAGATCGTCGTTCCGGACGCGGACGTGAAGGTGTACCTCGTCGCGGACGCCGAGGTGCGCGCCGCGCGGCGACGCGCCGAGCGGCCCGACGTCGGCAACGCCGCCCTCGACACCGACCTCTTCCGCCGCGACAAGCAGGACGCCGAGCGGATGGTCGCCGCCGACGACTCGGTCGAGATCGACACGACCGACCTCCAGGTCGAGGACGTCGTCGACCGGATCGAAGCCCTCGTCCGCGCCCGCCAAGCGGCCTAGAAGCACGGGGGAGACAGCGGCTGTTGGTCGCTCCGAGTGAGCCTCCTTCGCATTGTGGTATCCCCTGCTCGCGATACCAGCTGTGGGCGCGGCGCAGGAAGGCCGCGCAGGCGTCCTTGCGCTCGGAGTGGAGGATCTCGCAATAGGCGAGACGCGAGTGGTCGTCGACCGCGACGTGCAGGTGCTGCCAGCCGGCCCTGAGCGAGCGGTTGATCCCGTCTCGGCGGATGCGCTTGCCGATCTCGAAGAAACGACCGAGCTTCTTGGTGTCGACGTGCAGGAGCTCGCCGGGGCGCTCTCGCTCGTAGCGGATACGCGGGTCGCGGCGGGCACGCGGAAGCCGCGAGCAGCACGGGGTAGACAGCCGGTTTCCCCCGGTGAGCCCCTTCCCTTTATGGTCGCGTTTCCGGCCGCCTGACCTACGCCCGGGCAAAGCCCGGGCTCCGCGGCGACTCGCAGCGACGGCGAGGAAGGTCGACAGGCGTCGAAGCGGTCGTCGGGAAAGTCGAGGCGTGTACACGTCGCCGACCCGGAACTCGACGTTCCCATCGCGTGCTCGGCCGCGTAGTCGCGTGCGCCGCTCGAAGTCGTCCTCCGCATCGACGCCGACGAACTGACC
This sequence comes from uncultured Actinomycetes bacterium, assembly GCA_963776375.1. Classification (GTDB taxonomy): domain Bacteria; phylum Actinomycetota; class Thermoleophilia; order Gaiellales; family Gaiellaceae; genus PALSA-612. Next base: position 276,743 of record CAVZMF010000002.1, read on the forward strand.
GCGGTGAGAGCTCGGCGGCGAGCCCGATCGTGATCGAGCCGGCGACCGCAACCGACGTCGAGAACGCGGTACGCCGTCCGCCAGGTGCGGAAGCAGAAAGTCGGCGTACACAGCCGCGCTCCTGGTCAGCATGAGGCTCTCGAACGGCAAAAGACCTTGCTACGCAGTCTTGCAAGGTCACTGAGGCGATACTGACGCCATGAGCGAGAACCGATGGGCTGCTGGGCAAGGTCGCGATCGTCGGCTACCCGAACGTGGGCAAGTCGACGCTGATCAACCGGCTGACGGAGACCCGCGCGGCGGTTGTGCACGCGACGCCCGGCGTCACTCGGGACCGCAAGGAGCTCGTCTGCGAGTGGAACGGCAAGCGCTTCGCGATCGTGGATACGGGCGGCATGGACGTCGTCGACCGCTCGCCGATCGCGCGCGGGATCGTCGAGCAGGCGACCGCCGCGATCGAGGAGGCCGATCTCGTGCTCTTCGTCGTCGACGCGCGCGCCGGCATCACGCCGGGCGACGAGGAGCTGGCCGAGATCCTGCGCCGCTCGCAGCGGCCCGTGATCGTGCTCGCGAACAAGATCGACGAGCCGGCGGCGGACGCGCTCGCGCACGAGTTCCACCGGCTCGGCCTCGGCGAGCCGGTCGCGCTCTCGGCCATGCACGGGCACGGGACGGGCGACCTGCTGGACGACATCGTCGCGCGGCTCCCAGGCACCGACCGCGCGGAAGTGGGGGAGGAGGCGATCCGCGTCGCGATCTTGGGCCGGCCGAACGTGGGCAAGTCGAGCTTGCTCAACAAGCTGCTCGGGCAGGTGCGAGTGATCGTCTCGGACGTCCCCGGCACGACGCGCGACGCGATCGACACCGTCCTGCAGCGTGGCGAGCAGACGTTCGTCCTCGTCGACACGGCCGGCCTGCGGCGCAAGCGCCACCAACGGCAGGGGATCGAGTACTACTCGGAGTTGCGCGCGCTCGAGGCGGCGGAGCGGGCGGACGTGGCGCTCGTGCTCGTGGACGCCTCCGAGGGGCTGGTCGAGCAGGACCTGGCCATCGCGGACGTGGCGCGGAAGGCGGACTGCTCGACGCTCGTCGTCCTGTCCAAGTGGGACGAGTCCACTCTCGCCCTGGAGGACGTGCGGCCGCGGCTCGAGGGGCGGCTCCGCCAGCGGCCACCGATCGTGGTCACCTCGGCAAAGAGCGGCCGGGGCATCGACCGCCTGCTCGACCGTGTCGAGGCGCTCTTCGCGAAGCACGCGCGCCGGATCCCGACGCCGGAGCTGAACCGCTTCGTGGCCGAGATCCGCGGTTCCCGAGAGCCGCCGTCGCGCGCCGGCAAGCGGCTGAACGTCCTCTACGCCACGCAGACGGGCGTCCGGCCGCCGCGCTTCCGGTTCTTCGTCAACGACCCCGGCCTGATCACGCGCGACTACGGCTACTGGGTCGAGAACCGGCTGCGCGAGCGGTTCGAGATGCAGGGAGTGCCCGTCTCGATCGATTTCGTGAGACGCTCCTAGCTGCATGAACTCGTTCACGTTCCTGGGGCGACGCTGGCAAAGGAGGCAAGCCCGCGGGGCGCAGGACAGTGCTAGTGGCACGGACAAGCCCCGCGGGGGCCGCATCCAGAATCAGCTTTGCAAGCTCTTCCCGGCTGAGCCGGGAAGAGCGCCGAACAACCAGTCTGCCAGCGTCGTCAGCCTTCGGCGGAGCGCGGCTCCGCCGCGCGTGAGCCGAAGGCGGCCAGGGACGTGAGGGCAGTCGTGGTCGGTGCCGGCTCGTGGGGCAGCGCGTTTGCGTGCCTGCTTCGCGACCACGGACACGACGTCACGCTCGCGTGCCGCGACCCCGAGCAGGCGCGCGCGATCGCCGAGACCGGGCACAACCCGCGCTACCTGCAGAGCGCCGACCTGAGCGGGATCGCTCCGATCGCGATTCCAGAGGCGGCCGTGGCGGAGGCCGATGTCGTCGCCGTGTGCGTGCCCAGCCGCTCGTTCGGCGACGTCGTCGCCGCGCTTCCCGGCTCCTCCCCGATCCTGACGCTGACCAAGGGTCTCGACCCGGCCACGGGCAACCTCCTGCACACGCTGGTCGAAGACCGGCCCGTCGCGGCGCTCTCTGGCCCGACGTTCGCCGAGGAGATCGCCGCCGGCCTTCCCTGCGCGGCTGTGATCGCGAGCCGCGACGAGGCGCTCGCCGAGCGCCTGCAGCAGGAGATCAACTCGTCGCTCTTCCGCGTGTACGTCAACACCGACCTGACCGGCGTCGAGTTCTGCGGCGCCGCGAAGAACGTGATCGCGCTCGCCGCCGGCGGGGTGGACGGCCTGCGGCTCGGTGACAACGCCAAGGCGGGGGTGATCACGCGCGGCGTCGCCGAGATGACACGGCTCGGGTCGGCGTGCGGCGCCAAGCCGGAGACGTTCGCCGGTCTCGCCGGCATGGGCGATCTGATGGTCACGTGCTGGAGCAGCCTGGGCCGTAACCGCCGCGCAGGCGAGCTGATCGCTCGCGGCTCGACGCCGGACGAGGCTGCCTCGCAGATCGGCCAGGTCGTCGAGGGCCTGACGACGGCGCCGGTGCTCCGCGACCTCTCGCACCGCCTCGGCATCGAGCTGCCGATCACCGAGGCCGTCTGCGGCATTCTCGACGGGGCGAGCCTGCACGAGCTCGCCGCCTCGCTGATGGGACGCCGTCCGAAAGGGGAGTAGCCGGTCGTTCGGAGCTTCGACTACCCTGAGGGCGACATGGCCGCGCACAGCTTCTCGTTCACCTCGGAATCGGTCACGGAGGGCCATCCGGACAAGGTCGCCGACCAGATCTCGGACTCCGTCCTCGACGCCGTCCTCGCCGACGACAAGGAGGGCCGCGTCGCCTGCGAGACGCTGGTCACGACCGGCCTCGTCGTCGTCGCCGGCGAGATCTCGACACAGACCTACGTCGACATCCCCACGCTCGTCCGCACGAAGGTGCGCGAGATCGGCTACGACCGGGCGAAGTACGGGTTCGACGCCGACACCTGCGGCGTGATCGTCGCCATCGACGAGCAGTCGACGGACATCGCCCAGGGCGTGGACACGGCCTACGAGGTCCAGCACGACCCGGGCGACGACGATCCGCTCGACCGCACCGGCGCGGGCGACCAGGGGATGATGTTCGGCTACGCGTGCTCGGAGACGGAGGAGCTGATGCCTCTGCCGATCACGCTCGCGCACCGGATCTGCAAGCGGCTCGCGGAGGTGCGCAAGGCCAGCGTGCTCCCCTACCTGCGGCCCGACGGCAAGGCGCAGGTGACGGTCCGCTACGAGGTCGACGAGCACGGCCGGCAGCGTCCGGTCGAGATCGAGCGCGTCCTCGTCTCCGCGCAGCACCGCGAGGGGCTCGACATCGACACGCTGCTGAAGCCGGACATCATCGAGCACGTCCTCCACCCGATCCTGCCGCGCGACCTCTGCGAGGAGCAGCGCCTCGGGGAGCGCGACTTCGTGCTCGTCAACCCGACCGGCCGCTTCGTGCGCGGCGGCCCGATGGGCGACACCGGCGTCACCGGCCGCAAGATCATCGTCGACACCTACGGCGGCGCGGCGAGGCACGGCGGCGGCGCCTTCTCGGGCAAGGACCCGACAAAGGTCGACCGCTCCGCGGCGTACGCGGCCCGCTACGTGGCGAAGAACGTCGTCGCCGCGGGCCTGGCCGAGCGCTGCGAGCTGCAGATCGCCTACGCGATCGGCGTTGCGCACCCGATGTCGATCGAGGTCGACTGCTTCGGCACCGAGGCGCCCGGCATGTCGCCGGCCCGCATCGAGGCGCTCGTCCGCGAGCACTTCGACCTCCGGCCGGCCGCGATCATCCGCGACCTCGACCTGAAGCGACCGATCTATGCGAAGACGGCGGCCTACGGCCACTTCGGCCGCGACGACCACGACTTCACATGGGAGCAAGATGGACAAGGCCGACGCCCTGCGCGCCGCCGCCGGTCTCGAGGCTCCCGCCGAGACGCCGGCCTAGGCCGCGCGCAACGCCTCGCACTCGCGCACGAAGAACGTCGCGTCGACGGAGCGGTAGAACGCAAGCGCCCGCTCGAGCTGCTCGCCTGCGTTTCCATCCAGGCTCGCCCGGAGCCTTGCCTCGGCTTCGTCGGGTTTCGAGCCGATGCGTTGCAGGATGTCCGCGGCCGCCACGAAGTCGCCTGCGGCAGAGACCCGGACGACCTCCACCCACGGTGTCGCGGGACGGCTTGCGAGCGCGGCGGCGAGTTCGTCGAGCAGTCCCAGCCGGTCGGTAACCGCGGCGAACAGAGGCAGGTTGACGACGGCGAACTGCATGTCGACACCGGCTTGCAGCGAGTCGAGCAGCTCGCGGGCGACCGGAAGCGCGCGCTCGGGGCCGGAGGCTAGGGCGTACACGTGTGCCCCCAGGGCGAGCGCGAAGGTCACGGACTGGAGTTCCCCGACGGCCCGCGCAGCGTCGAGCCCGAATTCGGCGTCGGTGAGCGCGCCGTCGAGGTCTCCACGGGCCAGACGGATCTCGGCCCGGATTCCGTAGGCCTGCCAGGAGGCGACGTTCGGCGTCCCCGCTTCCACCGTGGCGATGAAGCCGTCCGCCGTCTCGAGCGCTGCGTCCCATTGTCCGAGGCGGTAACGGTGATCACCGAGGGCTCCGCCGAACCATCTGAGCAGCGTTTCCGAGCCTGTACGAACGGCGGTCTGGGCAGCCTCGAGGCGTGCGGCGTAGGCAGCTTCCAGGTCGCCGCGCACCTGATGGGCCACGGAGAGGCTGTTGAGAGCGCGCGTGAGGGTACCGGCCGCTCGCGTGCCACTCGCGAGCACAACACTGCGCTCGAGGTCGTCGAGGCCCCCGGGGTCGCCGTTGTACACGCGCTCGATGCCGAGCAGGTTCAGCGCCTCGCTCATACCCTCGACGTAGCCGAGTTCTTCCGACGTCTGGAGAGCGTCGGACGCCAGTGCCGCGGCCGAGACGTAGTCTCCGATCAGGGCCGCTCGGGAGGCGTTCCGGATGAGCACCCACGCGCGCGATCGGCTCGGCGCCGCATCGGCGACGAGCTGCAGCGCGCGTTCGGCATGCTCGTCCGAGAGCTCGGCGCGTCCCTGCATCCAGTGCGTCTGCGCGACCAGGATCTCCGCCTCGGCCGCCCGGGAGTCGTCGCCGGCGGCGAGCAGGGCGTCCCGTGCCTCCGCGAGCCGGTCGAGATCGCCGCCGCCCACGTGGTGGCCGACCGGCACGGCTCGCCGGAAGAGGAGGTCGGCGCGCTCCGGACCGTCCTCCGTGCACAGCTCGAGGGCCTCGTCGTAGAAGCGCTCGGCGGCGTCGATCGAGTAGAGCGCCGCGGCCCGGTCGCCGGCGTCGCGGAGCGCCCTGCGGGCCGAGGCTCGGAGCGCAGCGGCGTCGAGCCCGGCCGCCTCCGCGAGCTTGAGCGCCTCCAGGTAGTGGTGGGCGAGGAGCTCAGCTTGCTCCTCGGGGCGGCCGAGGGACTCGATCCAGGCCGCGACACGCTCGTGCTTCGCCGAGCGGGCGGCGCGCGGGATCTGGCCGTAGGCGACGTCGCGGATGAGCACGTGCCGGAACACGTACTCGGTCTCGCTCCCGACAGAGGATGCCCGGGCCCGGCGCACGAACTCCTTGCGCTCGAGCGAGTACAGGAGTTCCTCCGCCTGCCAGCGCGGAACCCCGCCGATCGCCTCGACGGCGCTGCCCCAGAAGACCTTGCCGACGACGGATGCATCCTGGAGCAGCTGCTTCTCCCGGTCGGAGAGCGCGTCGAGCCGGGCGGCGATGATCCCCTGGACCGTCTCGGGCAGCCTGGGCACGTCGCCGCGCTCGTGCAGAGCCCGCGCGAACTGCTCCGCGTAGAGCGGGTTGCCGCCGGCGCGGGACAGGAGTGCCTCCTCCGTCTGAGGATCGATCAAGGCCCGGTCGAGAAGCGCACCGACCAGCTCTGCGGTCTCCTCGTCCGAGAGCGGCGACAGCGAGGTCGTGAGCGCGTTGGGCTTGCCGCCGCCCCACCCCGGCCGGCGCTCGAGCAGCTCCGGACGGGCGGTCGCCAGGACGAGCAAGGGAACGCCGTGCGTGCGGTCGACGAGGCCGTCGACGAACTCGAGCAGCGCGTCGTCCGCCCAGTGGAGGTCCTCGAAGACGAGCACGAGCGGCAGTTCCTCCGCCAGGACTTCGAGGAAGCGACGCCAGGCGGCGAAGCTTTCGTCCTGGCTCCCGGCCTGGTCCTCGCCGAGCCCCGCGAGCGGCCGCAGGTGGCGGAAGACCCAGTCCGCCTCGGAGTCGTCGCCGACGACGCGGTCGACCGAGTGCCGAAGCTTGTCGGCCGACAGCTCCGGAGTGTCGCTCTCGAGGATGCCTGCCTCGGCCTTGACGATCTCCGCGAGCGCCCAGAAGGTCACACCCTCGCCGTAGGGCAACGAGCGGCCCTGCCGCCAGCGTACGAACGCGACGTCCTCGTCCACGGTGCGGAAGAGCTCGGCGACCAGGCGGCTCTTGCCGATCCCTGGGACGCCGGCGAGGGTCACGAGCTGGGGTGAGCGCTCCTCGCGCACCCTGTCGAGCGTCGAGACGAGCAGCTCGAGGTCACGACGGCGGCCGACAAGCTCGGTCGACGAGGTAGAGGACACGTCCACGCCGAAGCGCGAGCGGGCCCGGAGGGCCTCCCACACTTCGATCGGAGCGCTCTTGCCCTTGGCGGTCACGGGCTCGGCGTCGCGGTAGACGATCGCGTCGGCTGTGGCGCGGTACGTCGGCCCGCCGACGAGGACGCCGTTCAGCGGCGCGGCCGCCTGTAGGCGCGCAGCCGTGTTCACGACGTCGCCGGCCGCCATCGTCTCGCCCTCGACGGGCCGCGCGTCGAGCGCGACGAGCGCCTCGCCCGTGTTCACGCCGATCCGCACCTGCAGCGCGTCGCCTTGCTCCTGCGCCCAGTCCCGGATCGCAAGCGCCGCACGGACGGCCCGCTCGGCGTCGTCCTCGTGGGAGACCGGCGCGCCGAACAGCGCCATGACCGCGTCGCCGATGAACTTCTCCACCGTCCCGCCGAACCGCTCCAGGTCGGCGCGCAGCCGGGCGTGGTACGGCGCGAGCAGCGCGCGCACGTCCTCCGGATCGAGCCTCTCCGCCCGGGCCGTGAACCCGGCCAGGTCGATGAAGACGGCCGTGACCACCTTCCGCTCCTCGCGGCCCGCGGGCGACCCGGCGCCGAGCGATGTCCCGCAGAAAGGACAGAACGGGAACGCGCCGGGAAGATCCTTCCCGCAGCTGGGGCAGTTCACGTCGTCGAGTCTAGGCGGAGGGTCGGGAGCAAACACGGCCATGCAGCTTCCTTCGGAGGACCGCTGACAGCGGTTTTGCCGTCAGGCGGCGCGGCGGACGAACAGGCCGGCGGCCCGCTTGTCCTCGACGGCGTGCTCGCGCCCGCCGGCGACCACCGTGAGCATGCCGCCGTCGGCCTTTGCGACCTCGAGGGGCGTTCCGGGCGCCAGGCCCTCGTCGTAGAACCAGTGCAGGAGCTCGCCGTCGTGCTCGGCCAGCCGGACGACGGTCGCGCGGTCGCCGGGCCCGAGGTCGGAGAGCGCGACCAGCTCGCGGTTCTCCGCCTGCTCGAAGTCGGTGTCCACGGGCCAGCCGTGCGGGCAGCGGTCGGGGTTGCCGAGCCGCTCGGCGATGCGCTCGATCATGTCGTCCGTGAAGGTATCGCCGAGCTCGTCTGCCTGAACGTGCGACTCGGCGGCCGTGTAGCCCATGAAGTCCGTGAGGAAGCGTTCGATGATCCGGTGTTTGCGCACGACCCTCTGCGCCCGCTCGATTCCGAGGGGCGTGAGGATCGCCTCCTTCTGCTCGCCACGCTCGACGAGCCCCTCGGCCTCGAGCCGCTTCAGCATCTCGCCCGCCGACGCGCGGGAGACGCCGAGCATCTCGGCCACCCGGGAGGCGATCGCCGAGGAGCCGGTGGCGGGCTGGTATTCGCCGATCGGGAAGGCGAGGAAGTAGATGGTCTCCAGGTAGTCGTCGACCGAGTGGCCCGCCACGGCTCGACTATAGACGACGCCCCGAGCATGTAAGGCTTGCCTGACATCGGCGGCGCCAGTAAGGTGCCCCTTACATGAGCACCGCACAGATCCTCCTGCTCGGCGCCATCGCCGGCTCCACGATCTTCGTCGGCCTTCCGGTCGGGCGGATGACCGGCGCGAGCCTGGCTCTCAAGGCCAGCCTGAGCGCGGCCGCGACCGGGATCCTGCTCTTCCTGCTCTTCGACGTGCTCGAGCACGGCGTCCAGCCCGTGGAGGACGCGCTCACCGGTGCCGTCAACAAGGGTGGCTCGTGGAGCGACTTCGTCGGCCTTGCGGCGCTGCTCGCCGTGGGCTTCGGCCTCGGCTTCCTCGGCCTCGTCTATTACGACCGCTGGATGTCGAAGCAGCGCGCGAAGGGCCTCCTCGGCCCGGGCGCGGCATCGGCGGTCGAGTTCGAGCCCTCGTGGATCCACGGCATGTCCAACGCCAGCTGGCTGGCCGTGCTGATCGCCACCGGCATCGGCCTGCACAACTTCGCCGAGGGCCTGGCGATCGGCCAGTCCGCGGCGCTCGGAGAGACGAGCCTCGCGCTCGTCCTGATCATCGGCTTCGCACTCCACAACGGCACCGAGGGCTTCGGAATCGTCGCCCCGCTCGCCGGCGACACGCAGCGGCCGACGTGGCGCTTCCTGATCTTCCTCGGCATCATCGGCGGCGCTCCGACCTTCTTCGGCACCCTCGTCGGACAGGCGTGGACGAGCACGGCAGTCTCCGTCTGCTTCCTCGCCCTCGCCGCCGGATCGATCCTGTACGTCGTCATCCAGCTCGTGCAGGTGAACGCCCGCCTCGGGTACAAGACGCTGGTCGCCTGGAGCCTGTTCGCCGGCCTCGTCGCCGGCTTCGCGACCGACTTCGTCCTCGCGGCTGTCGGCGGCTGATCCGGCCGCGCCGCCTCCGGACGCGTCCAGTTGTAAAGCCGCTTTACGGGGTCTGGCCCCGGTCTGACCGCCGGCCTAGTCCCGGGCCTGGCCCTGGCCAGGCGCCAGTCGGCCTTTCCGGACTAGCCTGCTCGCGTGGGTGAGGTGCGCCTCGAGACCGAACGGCTCGTGCTCCGGCCGCCGCGGATCGAGGACGTCTCGGTTGTCGGCGAGCTGCTGACCGACCCCGAGGTGATGCGCTTCCTCGGCGGCCGCTCCGTGCCGACCGAGGCGATCCCGGAGGTCATCCAGAAGTGGACCCGCCGCTGGGAGTGCGACGACGTCGGGCCGTTCGCTGTCGAAAGGCGGGAGGACGGCGCCTTCGTCGGACGAACCGGGCTCCTCGTCTGGGACACGAGAACGTGGACACATTCGTCGCTGGCCGAGGCGGGTGAGCACGCACAGCCGGAGCTCGGCTGGGCGCTCGTGCAGGTCGCACCGGGGCCACGGCTACGCGACCGAGGCGGCGCGGGCGGTACGCGATTGGACGCGCGAGACGCGAGGCATCGGCCGGCTGATCTCGCTCATCGCGCCAACGAACATGGCCTCGCAGCGCGTCGCCGAGCGGCTCGGCGCGCGACCCGAACGGACCGTCGAGCTCTTCGACTCCGGCGAAGCCGTGCTATGGGTCCACCCGTGAAGAAGCTCTTCCTTGTCACCGAGGAGCACGGCGGGCCGTGGGACTGGTCGAAAGGCCTTCGCGAGCAGGAGGGCTGGGACGAGCACGCCGCCTTCATGGATGCTCTCGTCGAGGACGGGTTCGTCGTCCTCGGCGGCCCGCTGGACGAGAAGGACGTGCTGCTCGTGGTCGACGGCGAGAGCGAGGAGGCCGTGCGCGGGCGACTTGCCGCCGATCCGTGGATCGAGACCGGCATGCTCACGATCACGTCGATCCAGGCCTGGACCGTGCTCTTGGAGGGCCGACTCCGGGGCTAGGCTCGACGGGTGCCCTTCGCGTCCGTCTATCCGCTCGTCTCGGCGCGGTCGCTCGCGCGGCCGTTCACGTACGAGGTGGGGGAGGAGATCGGCAAGGGCGCCGTCCTGGCCGTCCAGTTCGGGGCTGCGAAGCGCCGCGGCGTCGTCGTCGGGCTCGAGGACGCGCCGCCGGACGGGGTCGAGGCGGTCGCCGCCGGACGGCTCCTGGACGAACTGCCGCCCGCCCTCGTCGACCTCGCGCTCTGGACGGCCGACTACTACGGCTCGACGCCGGCCCGCGCGCTCGCCCTGGTCGCGCCGACGAAGCCCGCCCGGCGCGGAGAGCCGCGCAGCCCGAGCCGCGACTACGCGCTCGGCGGCGAGGCCGAGCCGCGCGAGCTGAGCGGGCCGCAGCGGGCCGCGCTCGAGCGCATCGACGCTGCCACGAGGGACGGCGGCGGCCACTTCCTGCTCTACGGCGCAACCGGCAGCGGCAAGACCGAGGTCTACCTCCAGGCGTGCGCCGCCGCGGTCGCGCGCGGCCACGGCGCGATCGTGCTCGTCCCGGAGATCGCGCTGACGCCGCAGACGCTCGGACGCTTCCGCGCCCGGTTCGGCGATCGCGTCGCCGTCCTTCATTCCGGGCTCTCCGACGCGGAGCGGCGTGACGAGCGCGAACGGATCGCGTCCGGCGCGGCGCCGGTGGTCGTCGGAGCCAGATCGGCGGTCTTCGCGCCGCTGCCGAGGCTCGGGCTCGTCTGCGTCGACGAGGAGCACGACCCGTCGTACAAGCAGGAGTCCGACCCGCGCTACGACGCCCGCACCGTCGCCGCGAAACGCGCCGCGCTCGAGGGTGCCGTCGCCGTCTACGGCTCGGCCACGCCGCGCCCCGAGAGCTGGGCGCGCCTGGAGCGGCTGGAGCTCGGCGCCCGCCTCGGCGCCCCGCTTCCGCCCGTGTCCGTCGTGGACATGCGCCGCGAGGCCGGCTATCCGCTCTCCGCGCCGCTGCTCGCCGCGCTGGCCCACATCGAGCGCGACGGCGGCAAGGCGATCCTGCTCCTCAACCGGCGCGGCCTCGTCCCCGCGCTCCACTGCCGGGCGTGCGGCGAGACGAGCCGCTGCCCGAGCTGCGACGTCGCGCTCGTGCTCCACGGGGACGGCGCCCTCCGCTGCCACCACTGCGGATACGAGCAGCCCGGGCACGAGCTTTGCCCCGCCTGCGGCTCACCGGAGCTCGTCCGCGTCGGCGCCGGAACGCAGCGGCTCGAGCGGGATCTGGAGAAGCACGTGCCCCGGCTCGAGCGGATCCGGCTCGACGCCGACACGGCGGCCCGGCCCGCCCAGCTTCAGGAGGCGCTGGAGCGCTTCGGCCGCGCCGACCGCGCCGTCCTGCTCGGCACTCAGATGGTCGCCAAGGGGCACCACTTCGACGACGTCGCCCTCGCCGCAGTCGTCGACGCCGATACCGGCCTCGCGATGCCGGACTTCCGCGCCGAGGAGCGTACCTTCCAGCTCGTCACCCAGCTCGCCGGCCGCAGCGGGCGCACGGCGCCGGGGCGCGTGATCGTGCAGACGTTCCAACCCGACTCCCGCGCCGTCGTCTTCGCCGCCCGCCACGACGTGCCCGGCTTCCTCGCCGAGGAGCTGCGGCGCCGCGAGGAGCTCGCCTATCCGCCCTACCGGCACATCGTGCGCATCCTCGTCTCGGGCCGGAATCGCGGACGATCCGCGCCGGCTGCTGGAGGAGATCCGCCACGGGCTCGGCGACGCCGACGCGATCGGCCCGGCGCCGCTGCTCCGCCTGCGGGGACGCCACCGCGCGCAGTTGATCGCGAAGACGGGCGAGCCGCGCCGGATCGCCTCCGCGGCCGCGCGCCTGCTCGCAGCGGCGACACCGGCGATGCGACGCGCCGGCCTTCAGGCCGTCGTCGACGTCGACCCGCAGAGCCTGTAGACCTCGGGGTTCGGCTAGCCACACGTCGAGACGCAGGGTGCCCCCCTGGCCCAGGCCCCTTCCCCGGGGCGACAGTTGCCGTACATGAAACGGACAGGGGGACACGCCATGAAACCGGGATTCAGCCAACGCGGCACGCTCGCCGTCGTCTGCCTGGCGACGGCGATGCTGATGCTCGACATCGCCGTCGTCAACACCGCTCTCTCGCACATCGCCGAGGACCTGAACTCGAGCCTCTCCGGGCTGCAGTGGATCGTCGACGCGTACACGCTCGCGCTCGCCACCGTCGTGCTCACGGCGGGGTCGGTCGCCGACCGCCTCGGACGGCGGCGCGTCTTCGCGTGGGGCATGGGCATCTTCACGGTCACCTCGCTGGTCTGCGCGATGGCCGGGAGCATCGAGCTCCTCGACGCCGCACGCGCGGTGCAGGGCATCGGCGCGGCGATGATGTTCGCGAGCTCGCTCGCCGTGCTCGCCGACGCGTTCCCGGTGGCCGCGGATCGCGCGAAGGCCTTCGCGGTCTACGGCGCCACCATCGGCGCCTCGTTCGCCATCGGCCCGCTCGTGGGCGGCGCCCTGACGAGCGCCGTCTCCTGGCGCGCCGTCTTCTACATCAACATCCCGCTCGGGATCGCCGCGCTCGTCGCCACGTACGCCTGGGTCCGCGAGTCCCGCGACCCGGTCCCGCGCAGGATCGACTGGGCCGGACAGGCGGCGCTGACCGGCGGGCTCTTCCTGCTCGTGCTCGCTCTGCTGCGGGCCAACGAGGACGGCTGGGGTAGCACGGCGATCGTCGTCGAGCTGGCCGCAGCGGCCGTTCTGTACGCCGCCTTCCTGGCGATCGAGGCGCGTGTGAAGGAGCCGATGTTGCCGCTGCAGTTCTTCCGCCGGCCCGCCTTCACCGGCGCGCAGGTGGCGGCGTTCGCGATCTCGGCGTCGTTCTTCGCGCTCTTCCTGTACACGACGCTGTACCTGCAGGAGATCCTGCACCTGTCGCCGATCCAGACCGGACTCGTCTACCTGCCGGGGACGATCGTGATCTTCCTCGTCTCGGGCGCGAGCGCGTCGCTCGTGAACAAGGTCGGCCCCGCGGTGCTCGTCGTCACCGGCCTCCTGCTCGTGGCCGCAGGACTGGCGCTGCTGATGCTGATCGACACGAGCTCCGACTGGCCGGCCTTCATGCCCGCCCTGCTCGTCGCCTGCCTCGGCACGGGACTGTTCAACCCGGCCGTCGTCGCCATCGCGCTCGGCTCCGTGCCCGAGAACGTCAGCGGGCTCGCGGCGGGCACGAACGACGCCTTCCGCCAGGGCGGCATCGCCGTGGGCGTGGCCGTGTTCGGCGCCATCGTCCCTGCCGGTGCCGCGCTCGGCCACGGCTCGGCCGCCGACTACATCTCGGGCATGCACTACGCGGCGATCGTCGGAGCGGTCCTTGCGCTCGTCGGAGCTATCGCGTGCTCGCGCCTCTTCCGCGTCGGGCTCGCCTCCTCCGGCAAGCAGCTGGCCGCGGCGGCAGTCGGCGCCAGGGCCCGCTAGATCGATCGTCCACCGCTCGTGAAGGCCCGCCTCGTGCGGGCCTTCACGCTTTTGACGAACCGGACCCTCCGGCACCGTCATCGCCGATCGGCGATAGTGCGCCCATGAGGGCCAGATTCAGCCAGGGAGGGACGCTTGCCGTCGTTTGCCTGGCGACGGCGATGCTGATGCTCGACATCGCCGTCGTCAACACCGCCCTCTCCCACATCGCCTCCGACCTCGACGCGAGCCTGTCCGGGCTGCAGTGGATCGTCGACGCGTACACGCTCGCGCTCGCCACCGTCGTCCTGACCGCCGGCTCGGTCGCGGACCGCCTCGGGCGGCGCCGCGTCTTCGTCTGGGGGATGGCGATCTTCACGGTCACCTCGCTCGTCTGTGCGCTCGCGACGACCATCGAGCTGCTCGACGTCGCCCGCGCCGCGCAGGGCCTGGGCGCGGCGATGATGTTCGCGAGCTCGCTCGCCGTGCTGGCCGATGCGTTCCCGGACTCCGACGAGCGTGCCAAGGCGTTCGCGGCCTACGGCGCGACGATCGGCGCCTCGTTCGCCATCGGCCCGCTCGTGGGCGGCGCGCTGACCAGCGGCATCTCCTGGCGCGCCGTCTTCTACATCAACATCCCGCTCGGACTGGCGGCGCTCGTGGCCATGTACGCATGGGTTCGCGAGTCGTACGACCCGACGCCGCGGAAGGTGGACTGGCCGGGACAGCTCACGCTCTCGGGAGCGATGTTCCTGCTCGTGCTCGCCTTGCTGCGCGCCAACGACGACGGCTGGGCGAGCACGACGATCGTCGCCGCGCTGACCGGCTCCGCCGTGCTGTTCGTGGCCTTCGTGGTCGCGGAGAGAAGGTCGAGTGCACCGATGCTGCCGCTGGACTTCTTCAGGCGGCCGGCGTTCACCGGGGCGCAGATCGCGGCCTTCGCGATCTCCGCGTCGTTCTTCGCGCTCTTCCTGTACACGACGCTGTACCTGCAGGAGATCCTGCACCTGTCGCCGATCGAGACGGGCCTCGTCTACCTGCCGGGGACGGTGGTCATCTTCCTCGTGTCGGGAGCGAGCGCCGAGCTCGTGAAGCGGATGTCGGCGGCGGTCCTCGTCGTCGTCGGGCTCGTGTTCGTCGCCGCCGGGCTGGCGCTCGTCCTCATCGTCCAGGTCGACTCCGACTGGTCGGCGTTGATGCCGGGCCTGCTGGTCGCCTGTCTCGGCACCGGGCTGCTCAACCCGGCGGTGGTGGCGATCGCGCTGGGCTCGGTGCCCGAGAACGTCAGCGGGCTCGCGGCAGGCACCAACGACGCGTTCCGTCAGGGCGGGATCGCCGTCGGCGTCGCTGTCTTCGGGGCGATCGTCCCCGCCGGCGCCGCGCTCGGGCAGGGCTCTCCGTCTGACTACGTAGCCGGCATGCACTCCGCGGCGATCCTCGGCGCGGCAGTCGCGTTCGTCGGCGCGGTGGTATGCGCCCGCCTCTTCCGGATCGGCGTCGCGCCGGAGGAAGCGGTTCCGGAGGCCGCCGCAGCTCCCACCGGCCGCTGAGCGGGCGGCCTACCCGCGTCCGGGGCGAAAGTAGACTGGCCTCGTGGCGGAGGAGCACGGACAGGTCGTCGAGCAGGAGCCGGGCGAGAAGCGAGATCCGGAGAAGGAGGCGCGGCGGCGGCTCGCGCTGGCCCAGATCCGCCAGTACCCCGACCCGGCGCTGCGCATGACGGCGGCCGAGGTCGAGGCCTTCGACGACGACCTGCGGGGCCTGGCCGCGCGGATGTTCCGCCTGATGGACGACGCGAGCGGGATCGGGCTGGCTGCGACCCAGGTCGGCGTCGTGCGCCGCATGTTCGTCTGCCGGCTCGGCGAGGACGACGAGGCCCAGCCGCACGCCTTCGTCAACCCGGCGATCACAGCCGTCGGCGACGGACGGGAGAGTGACGACGAGGGCTGCCTGTCGATGCAGGGCGTGCTCGTCCCGGTGGAGCGGGCGACGACGCTGACGCTGGAGGCGCGCGATCTCGCCGGCCAGCCGGTGCGCGTCGAGCTCGAGGATCTCGACGCCCGCGTCGTCCAGCACGAGCTCGACCATCTCGACGGCGTGCTGATCCTCGACCGGACGACGGACGAGGCGCGCCGCGAGGCGCTGGCGACGCTCCGTCCGCGCCCGGTGCTCGTCGCCGAGCCCTAGTGCGCATCGGCGTCGCGGCGACGGCCCCGTTCGGCGCGGACGTGCTGCAACGGCTGGCGGCGCGGCACGACATCGCCTTCGTGCTCACGAGGCCGGACCGCCCGCAGGGGCGCGGCCGCAAGGTGGCGCCGCCGCCCGCGAAGGTCGCGGCCGAGCGGCTCGGGCTTGCCGTGCTCCAGCCCGAGCGGCTCGATGCGTCCGTCGAGCTGCCGGCGGAGACGATCGTCGCCGTCGCCTACGGCCTGCTCGTCCCGGCGTCGCTGCTCGATCGCCACCTGTGGCTGAACGTCCATCCGTCGCTGCTCCCGCGCTGGCGCGGCGCGGCGCCGGTCGAGCGGGCGATCATGGCGGGAGACGCCCAGACCGGCGTGTCGATCATCAGGCTCGTCGAGGCCCTCGACGCCGGGCCGATCGGCGCCCAGGAGTCGTTTCCGATCGGGCCCGACGACGACGCGGGCGCCGTCTACGAGCGGGCGGCCGAGGCGGCAGCGCGCCTGCTCGCACCGCTTCCGGAACGGTTCGTCCCCCAGGCGGACGAGGGGGTGACGTACGCGGACAAGATCGGCCCGGACGACCGCCGCCTCGACCTGTCCCGTCCGGCCGACGAGCTCGTCAGGCGCGTGTGCGCGCTCTCGCCGCACATCGGGGCGCGGGCCGAGCTCGAGGGCCGCCCGGTGACCGTCTGGCGGGCGCGGGTCGCGGACGACGGGTCGTTCGAGCCGCTCGAGGTGCAGCCCGAGGGCGGCCGGCGGATGGAGTACGCCGCCTGGCTCCGCGGCCTGCGCTGAGCCCGTTCAGCCGAGCCAGAAGCGCACCGCGTCCGGGAAGCGCGCGGCCCACGCAGACTCGTGGTGGACGCCCTCCGCGACGAGCTTCGCATGCAGGGTGTCCGTCCCGTAGCCCTTGCGCTCGAGGAGCTCCGCCATCCGCTCGAGCGTCTCGACGTACCACGCGTTCGCCTCCGGATCCTGCGGCACCTCGCGGTCGCCGGCGTCGAGCCAGATGCGCCCGTCGACGAACGGCGCCTGCTCGAAGAACCCGAACGCGGCCTCGCCGCCCCAGATCGCGGCACTGAGCGCGCCCGCGAACCCGAACGCCCCCGGGTGTGAAAAGAACGCGTACAGGCTGACGAGTGCGCCGAGCGAGGAGCCGAGGATGCCGCTCGTCCCGGGCTGCGTCGCAAACGAGCGTTCGACGAGCGGCTTGACCGAGCCCAGCACGAAGTCGAGGTACTCGTCGGCCCGGCCCTCGGAGACGTACGGCTCCTGCGGCCACGGGCAGTACTCGCTCGCCCGTGACTCGGTTCGGCTCGTGATCCCGACGACGATCGCCTCGATACCCTCGGGGGCCAGTTCGAGCATCGACTCGTCGACGCGCCACTCGCCGCTCGAGCTCGCGGCCGCGTCGAAGAGGTTCTGGCCGTCCTGGGCGTAGAGCACCGGGTAGCGGCCGCCGCCGCCGTACGACGGCGGGAGCAGCGCCAGCAGGTCGCGGCCGAGCCCGCGATGGACGAGGAGCTCGCCCACGATCGTCGACTCCGGCGTGCTGGCATACGGTTCCCAGGTGCCGGTCATCGGGGAACCGTAGCGATGGCTCGATCCATCTCTCCCGCGCGGCGCGCGGCCTACGAGGTCGTGCGCCGTGTCTTCGAGCAGGATGCGTACGCGGACCGCGCGCTCACCACCGCCGTCGCCGGCCTGGACGCGCGCGACCGTGCGCTCGCGCAGAAGATCGCGTACGGCACGGTGCAGCGCGTCCGCGCGCTCGACCACGGCATCGAGACGCTTGCCCGTCGCCCGGTGGCGAAGCTCGACCCGCCCGTACGCGCGGCCCTGCGAACGGGCGCCTACCAGCTCGCCTACCTGCGCGGCGTCGCGCGGTACGCGGCGGTGAACGAGACCGTGGAGCTGGTGCGCGCCGCCCGGCTCGAACGCGCCGTCGCGTTCACGAACGCGGTCATGCGCCGGCTCACCGTCGGGCTGCGAGACCTTCTCGAAGCCCTTCCGGAGGGTCCGCTGAAGCACTCCTATCCCGACTGGGTCGCCGAGGTCTGGGAGCGCGACTTCGGCCGCGTGGCCGCGATCGAGCTCATGCGCGCGCAGAACGAGCCGCCGGAGACGGTCGTCCGGCTCGTGCAGGGCGATCTCCCCGGCGAGGCGACGGACGTTCCCGGCGCCTACCGCGTCGAGCGCGTCGACGAGCACGCCCTGGCCGAGGGCCGGATCTGGCCGCAGAGCCGCGGCTCGCAGCTCGCAGGGCTCGCCGTCGGCTCCCGCGTCGGGGAGCGCACGCTCGACCTCTGCGCGGCTCCCGGCGGCAAGGCCACGCAGCTCGCGGGCGACGTCGTCGCCGTGGAGAAGAACGAGGGCCGCGCGCGCGAGCTGGCGGAGAACGTGCAGCGCCTCGGTGCCGCGAACGTCCAGGTCGTCCACGCGGACGCGCTCGAGCTGCCCGACGACCTCCGCGGCTTCGACCGGGTCCTCGTGGACGCGCCCTGTTCGGGGCTCGGCGTCCTCAACCGCCGGCCGGACCTGCGCTGGCGCGCCGAGGCGCTGCCCGACCTCCAGCTCGCGCTCCTGCGCGCCGCGGCCGAACGCGTCAAGCCGGGCGGCACGATCGTCTACTCCGTCTGCACGCTGAACGCGGACGAGAGCGAGGCGGTCGTCGATGCGTCCGGGCTCGAGATCGACGACCTCGGCGCGGACTGGCCCGCCTTCCGGCACCCGTCCCGGCCCGAGTTCCTGCTCACCCTGCCGCATGTCCACGGCACCTCGGGGTTCTTCGTCGCCCGCCTACGGGTTCAACGGAGATTGCCCGCGTGAGGGACTACCTGGAGCGGGCGCTCGCGCTCGCAGACGCCACCTGGGGGCTTGCCCATCCAAAGCCCGACGTCGGCGCCGTGCTCGTCCGCGACGGAGAGGTGGTGGGGGAGGGCTCCACCGAGGCGGGCGGCCGCCACGGTGAGATCGTCGCCCTCCAGGCAGCCGGCGAGGCCGCGTGCGGCGCCACGCTCTACGTGACGATGGAGCCTTGCGCCCACCACGGCACGACGCCGCCCTGCACCGAGGCGATCCTGGCGGCGGGCGTGGCACGCGTCGTCGTCGGCTCGCGTGACCCGAATCCCGAGGCGGCTGGCGGGGTGGAACGGCTGCGCGAGGAGGGCGTCGAGGTCGAGCTCGTCGACTCGTTCGCCGCGCGGGCGCAGACGGAGGCCTGGCGGACCTGGGTGACCCGTCGGCGGCCGTTCGTGACCTGGAAGGTCGCGGTGACGCTCGACGGCCGGGTGGCGGTCCCCGGCACGCGCTGGATCTCCGGCGAGGACAGCCGTCGGCGCGTCCACGAGCTGCGGGCGAGGTCGGACGCCGTCGCGGTCGGCATGGGCACGGTGCGCGTGGACGATCCGCGGCTGGACGCGCGCGGAGTCGGCGCGGCTCGACAGCCCCGGCGCCTCGCGTTCGGCCGCGGGCCGCTGCCGGAGGGCTCGGGGCTCGAGCTCCGCACCGGCGCGCTCGCGGAGGAGCTCGCGGAGCTGGCCGGCGAGGGGGTCCAGTCGCTTCTGCTGGAGGGCGGCCCGACGCTCGCGACCGCGTTCCTGCGCGACGATCTCGTCGACAAGCTGCTCCTCTTCGTCGCGCCGACGGTCGCCGGCGCGGGCCCGCGCCTGCTCGGCGACCTCCGTACCCCGGTGCGGTTGACCCGCCTGGCCGCCGAGGCGATCGGCTTAGATGTGCTCCTGACCGCCTATGTCCACGAGCCCTGAGCCAGCCGCCCGCACGCGGAGCCCGAGGACGAGATCGTCAGCGCGCTCTCGCACTGGCTCGCCTTCCATCTCGGCAATGCCGAGCTCCGCGCACGGCTCGCCGGCATCGGCACGGAGGGCCTCTCGACGGGCCAGTCGGCGGCGGTCGAGGAACTCCGGCGCGAGCTCGAGGACGCGCCCGAGGGGACGCGCGGCAGCCTGGAGATGCTCGTCCGCGAGACGCTCGAAGCCGTCGCGCTCGGCTAGTCACTGGTTAGCCTGACCGCGTGTTCACGGGCATCGTGCGAGAGCGGGGGAGGATCGTCTCCGTCGAGGGCGACGGAGAAGGCGCACGCCTGCGCCTCCAGGCGCCCGGCGCGGCGGCCCAGGCCGCGCTCGGCGACTCCGTCGCGATCGCGGGCGTCTGCCTGACGGTCGTCGCCGTCGACGGCGAGGAGCTCGCCTTCGACGCCGTCGCCGAGACCCTGCAGCGCAGCTCGCTCGGCCGCCTCCGCGCCGGCGACGCGGTCAACGTCGAGCCGGCGCTCCGCGTCGGCGAGCCGCTCGGCGGCCACTACGTGCAGGGCCACGTCGACGGCGTCGGACATGTCCGCGCGGTGACGCGCGAGGGCGAGGGCGTCCGCATGAGCTTCGACGCGCCCGAGAGCGTGCGCCGGTACTGCGTCGAGAAGGGCTCGGTCGCCGTCGAGGGCGTCTCGCTGACGATCACCGAGGTCGACGAGGACGGCTTCGCCGTCGCGCTCGTCCCGCACACCCTCGCCGAGACCACGCTCGGGTCGATCGAGCCCGGCGACGAGGTCAACCTGGAGGCCGACGTGCTCGCCAAGTACGTCGAGAAGCTCGTCCCGAGAGGCTGAGCCGCTCCGGGGCTACGATTGGGGCGATGTCGGCCGTCGCCGAAGCCGCACCTCACGCCTTTCTCGCCCGTCGAGGAGGCGCTCGACGACGTGCGCCAGGGCAAGTTCGTCGTCGTCGTCGACGACCCCGACCGCGAGAACGAGGGCGATCTCGTCATCGCCGCCCAGTTCGCGACGCCCGAGGCGATCAACTTCATGGCCACGCACGCGCGCGGGCTGATCTGCCTGTCGCTGACCGAGGAGCGCGCCGACGAGCTCGCGCTGCGCCCGATGACGGACCACAACGAGGCGCCGCTCGGCACCGCGTTCACCGTCTCGATCGAGGCGCGCGAAGGCGTGACCACGGGCATCTCCGCCGCCGACCGCTCGCACACGATCCAGGTCGCGATCAACCCGAGCTCGAAGCCGGGCGACCTCGTCCAGCCCGGACACGTCTTCCCGCTGCGGGCCAAGCCCGGCGGCGTCCTCGAGCGGATCGGCCAGACCGAGGCCGCCGTCGACCTCGCGCGGCTCGCCGGCCTGACCCCGTCCGGCGTCGTCTGCGAGATCATGAACGACGACGGGACGATGGCCCGCGTGCCCGACCTGACGAAGTTCTGCGAGCACCACGGCTTGCGCATGATCACGGTCGCCCAGCTCGTCGAGTACCGGCGCCGGCACGAGCGGCTCGTCGAGCGAACCGCCTCCGTGCGGCTGCCGACCGACTACGGCGAGTTCACGGCCGTCGCCTTCCGCGAGACGCTCACCGGCAAGCACCACGTCGCGCTCGTCCGCGGCGAGGTCGAGGGCAAGGAGAACGTGCTCGTCCGCGTCCACTCCGAGTGCCTGACCGGCGACGTCTTCCACTCCCTCCGCTGCGACTGCGGCGAGCAGCTCGACCTCGCCCTCCGCCAGATCTCCGCCGAGGACCAGGGCGTCCTCCTGTACATGGCGCAGGAAGGCCGCGGCATCGGCCTGCTCAACAAGCTCAGGGCCTACGAGCTGCAGGAGCAGGGCCTCGACACCGTCGAGGCGAACCTCGAGCTCGGCTTCCCCGCCGACGCGCGCGACTACGCGATCGGCAACCAGATCCTCTCCGAGCTCGGCCTCACCACGGTGCGCATCCTGACCAACAACCCCCGCAAGCTCACCGGCATCGAGGGCTTCGGGCTCACCGTCGTCGAGCAGGTCGCGATCGAGGTGCCGCCGAACGAGGAGAATCGGGGCTATCTGGCCGCCAAGCGTGACAAGCTTGGGCATAGGCTGCACCATCAGGACCTGAAGTTCGAGAAGAGCGATGACTGAGCACGACCGAACCGGCACCTACAACCCCTTCGAGGACACGGGCGACTGGCCGTTCCGCGAGTCCGCGACGCCGCCTGCGCCGCCGCAGGCCGGCACGGACGAGCAGGCGCCTGCTGCGCCCGCCGTGTTCGACCGCGAGGCCCACGAGCCCGCTGCGGAGCCCGAGGCCCCGCCCGAGCCGGTTGCCGCCGCAGTCGCGGCCGAGCCCGAGCCCGAGCCGGAGCAGGACGGAGCCCGAGCCGGAGGCAGACGCCGGAGCCGGAGGCCGAGGTCGCAGCGGAGCCCGAGCCGCGAGCCGAGCCGGAGCCCGAAGCAGCGCCGGAGCCCCAGCCCGAGCCGGAGGCCGAGGCTGCTCCGGAGCCGAGCGAGCCCGAGCCCGAGAGCCCGAGCCCGAGCAGCAGGAGCCGCGTCGCGCCCGTCGGTCGCGGCGGTCGGCAGCCGCGGAGGAGCACGCGCCCGGCGAGCTCCAGATCCCCGAGGGCCCCGAGGTGCTGTCGGGCAGCCCGAACGGCTTCCGCCGCACCGTCGCCGTCGTCGTCAGCCGCTTCAACGCCGACATCACGAACCGGCTGCTCGAGAGCGCGATCGGCGCCCTCGTCGACGGCCACGTGAGCAAGGAGGCGATCACGATCGTCCCCGTTCCCGGCGCGTTCGAGCTTCCGCTCGCGGCGATGGCGCTCGCGAAGACCCGTCGCTTCTCCTGCGTCGTCGCGCGTCGGCTGCGTGATCCGGGGCGAGACGCCGCACTTCGACTTCGTCGCCGGCGAGGCGGCGAGCGGGCTCCAGCTGGCGGCGATCGAGACCGGCGTACCCGTCTCGTTCGGCCTCCTGACCTGCGAGACGAGGGAGCAGGCGGAGGCGCGTGTCGGCAAGGGCGCCGACGCCGCCCGGGCCGCGCTCGAGATGGCCGACCTGTTCACGCAGGTTCGCACCCGAGCCACCCGCACGGGCTAGAGCGACCGCCCGCTACACTGGTCGGCCGATGTCCAAGGTCTGTGCAATCTGCGGCAAGAAGCCGTCGTTCGGGCACAACCGGAGCCACTCGATGGTGGCTACCAAGCGCCGGTTCGACCCGAACCTCCAGCGCGTCCGCATCCTTCTCGGCGGCAAGCCGACCCGCGCGTACGTCTGCACGCGCTGCCTCAAGGCCGGCAAGGTCGAGAAGGCCGTCTAGCGGGCATGGGGGAAACCCTGTTTCCCCCATGAGCCCCCTTCTCCGCCGCGGCGACACAAGCGCGGTTCGAGCTACGCCGCGGCAAAGCCACGGCTCCGCCGCGACGCGTGACGCGTGGCGGTAGCCGTGCACGAGAAGCGCCACCGCTAGCGTGGTTGCGTGTCGCGTATTCGTTCCAGCGCCGAGACCGCGATCGTCGTGCTCGTGCCGGAGGCCGAGCCGGCGATCGGCGGCTGGCGCAGCGCGCACACGCGGGACGGCGCCGCCGGCATGCCCGCGCACGTGACGCTGCTCTATCCGTTCGCGCCCGCCGCCGAGGTGGATCGTCGACGCCGTTCGCGACGTCGCGGCCGGGCATGAGCCGTTCTCGTACGCGCTGCGTTCGCTGTCACGAGTGGCCGGACGGCGTGCTCTATCTCGAGCCGGATCCCGCCGAGCCGTTCGTGGGGCTGATCCGGGGGCTCGCAGAGCGCTTTCCCGAATACCCGCCGTACGGCGGCGAGATCGCCGTCCACGAGGTGATCCCGCACGTCACGGTCGTGCACACTGACGACACGGTCGTGCGAGCCGACGCCGCCGCTAGCGTGGCCGGGTCGCTGCCGATCCGCTGCGACGCGAACGAGATCTGGCTCATGCACGAGGTGAACGGCCGCTGGCAGAGACACACACCCTTCCGCCTCGGCCGCTGAGAGCCTTCTCCTCGCTCGACCGCCCCGCGGGCTGGGAGCGGCCGCGCCTCGTCGCCGCGCCCGGAGCGGCTCGAGCGCTCCGTGGACGTCCTGCCCGGCGTCGGGTCGACGATCCAGCGCAAGCTGGGCAAGCTCGGCCTGCGAGACGGTCGGCGACCTGCTCTGCAGCGCCCCGTTCCGGCACGTCGGCGCGCGCGAGATCTCGAGCCTGTTCGGCGACGACGACGGAGGTCGCGATCGAGGTCGAGGTCGAGCGCGATCTCGAAGCGCCGCGGCGCGGCGGGCGGCTCGACGATCGTCGAGGCGACGGTCTCCGACGACACCGGCTCGATCAAGGCGGTCTGGTTCAACCAGCCCTGGGTCGCCGACCAGCTCCAGCCCGGAAGCCGCGTCCGGCTGATCGGCACCGATCCGCCGCGGCAACTTCAGCGTCCGCTCCCACGAGCGCGAGGGCGAGCCGCGCACGGAGCCGCTCGTGGCCGTCTACCACGCCGGCGAGGACATCACGCCGAAGAAGCTCCGCGAGCTCGTCGGCGCGGCACTCGAATCGGTGCGCGACGTGCCCGACCCGCTGCCCGCCGGAGCTGAAGGCGCGACGCGAGCTGCCGCTCAAGGCCGACGCTCTCGTGGCGCTGCACCGCCCGCGCTCGCGCGGCGGAGGCGGAGCGGGCGCGGGCGCGGCTGGCGTTCGACGAGCTCCTCGTCCTCCAGGTCGGGCTGGCGCGGCGGCGGGCGGAGCGCGCCGACGACGTCGCGCCGGCGCTCGGCCCGCCCGGCGAGCTCGCCGCCCGCCTGCGGGAGCAGCTGCCCGTTCCGGCTGACCCCCGACCAGGAGCGGGCCGTCCAGCGAGATCGACGCCGACCTCGAGCGGCCCGTGCCGATGGAGCGGCTGCTCCAGGGCGACGTCGGCTCGGGCAAGACCGTCGTCGCGCTCTACGCGCTGCTGCGCGCCGTCGAGTCGGGCCGCCTCGGCGCCCTGATGGCGCCGACGGAGACGCTCGCCGAGCAGCACTTCCTCACGCTCGAGGGCTACTGCTCCGCGCTCGGCGTCAGCGTCGGGCTGCTCGACGAGCTCGGTCGGGAAGCGCGACCGGCAGCGTGCGGCGGGCGCGAGCATCCTCGTCGGCACGCACGCGCTGATCCAGGAGGGGGTCGACCTGCACGACCTGGCCGTGGCCGTCGTGGACGAGCAGCACCGCTTCGGCGTCGAGCAGCGGCGCGCCCTCGTCGAGGGCCGCACGCCGCACGTCCTGCACATGACCGCGACGCCGATCCCGCGGACGCTCGCGCTCACCGTCTACGGCGACCTGAACGTGACCGAGATCGCGCGCCCACCGGCCGACCGCAAGCCGATCGTCACCGCCTGGGTCGGCGCGGAGCGCTCCTCCGAGGCGTACCGCCGGCTGCGCCGCCATCTCGACGAGGGCCGGCAGGCGTACGTCGTCTGCCCGCTGATCGAGGAGTCGGAGACGTCCGTCGCGCGCGCGGCCGAGGTGGAGGCCGAGCGGCTCCGCCGCGGCGAGCTCCAGGGCTACCGCGTCGGGCTTCTTCACGGCCGCCTGCGACCCGCCGAGCGGCGCGAGCTGATGGCGATCGTTCAAGGCGCGGGAGCTCGACGTGCTCGTGGCGACGACCGTGATCGAGGTCGGCGTCGACGTCCCGAACGCGACGATCATGATCGTCCAGGAGGCCGACCGCTTCGGGCTCGCCCAGCTGCACCAGCTGCGCGGCCGCGTCGGGCGCGGGGCGGAGCAGTCGTACTGCCTGCTCGTCTCGCGTCCGCAGGAGGAGCTGACCGAGATCGCCCAGCAGCGCTTGCAGGCGCTCGTGGACACGACCGACGGCTTCGTGCTCGCCGAGAAGGACCTGGAGCTGCGCGGCGCAGGCGAGCTCCTCGGCCGCCGCCAGTCCGGCCTCACGGACTTCCGCTTCGCCCGCCTCGTCGCGGACCGCCCGCTGCTCGAGCAGGCCCGGGAGGACGCGGCGGCGCTCGTCGACTACGAAGGGCCGCTGGCCGACGAGGCCGAGCGCGCGTTCGCGGATGCCGAAGCAACCGCGTGACGCGAGCGCCGCGGGGGTCGCAGTGGCGGTGGCGCTCGCCGAAGAGTACGGCGTGCCTGTCGGGGAGCCGCATGTCCTCAGCCGGACACAGGCGGTGGTCGTCCAGCTCCCGCCTGCGCCGCTCGTGGCCCGCATCGGCGTCGAGGACGTGTTCGGCCCTCGCGTGGAGTGGCAGCGTGGTGCCATCGGCCTCTGCAGGCACCTCGCCGCGGCCGGAGCGGCCGTCGTCCGGCCCAGCGATCTCCTCCCATCGGGGCCGCACGTGCGCGACGGCGCCGTGATCAGCTACTGGGAGTACGTCGAAAGGGGGGAGTCCAGGCGGGTGGATCCACACGATGCCGGGATCTTGCTCCGAGACATCCACGAGCTCTCCGCGACGTATGAGGGTGAGCTGTCCGGGTTCTGGCCTCCTCGGGAGGCAATGGCCTTGCTGTCGCATCCGGAGGTGGCTTCCCAGCTCGGCGAGGACGATCTGACGTTCCTCGCGTCGGTGCTACGGCGACTCCGCGCTGAGCTCCCTGATCGGCCGGTACGCCCGCTGCACGGCGACGCGCACATCTGGAACACGCTCCAGGCCCGCGGCGGCGCCGTCTGGTTCGATTTCGACGAGGCGTGTCGCGGACCGCTCGAATGGGACGCGGCGACGATGATCCAGTCCGACTGGGTTCTCGGCCCGAACGAGGACGTGCGAGCCGCATACCGTGCCGCCTTCGGCGACCGGTTCGATGATGCAGAGCTTGCGCCCTGGGTGGATCTTCGCGTCCTCCTGATCGTCGAGTGGCTGGCCGTGACGCGACACCGGTACCCCGGCCTGCGTGAACCAGCTGCCGACGCCGGTCTCGACTGGCTCCGCCGCCGGTACCCGGTCTAGGGGCCGTCGCGGTACCGGCCAGTCCGGAAATGTCCGGGCTGGCCAGTTGGGGCCTGTCCGGGCTGGCCAGGTGGGGCCTGACCCCGCCCTGACCCCGCCCTGACCCCGCCCTGGCCCCGCCCTGGCCCCGCCCTGGCCCTGCTCTGACCCGCGCCTGACCCCGGCCTGGCACCGCATTTGGCACAGGTCCTGACGGGACTAGGCTGAGGCGATGCGGATCATCGCCGGCAGCCACAGGGGGACGCGGATTTTCGCGCCGAAGGGCCGCGACACGAGGCCGACGGGCGATCGCGTCCGCGAGGCTGCCTTCAACCTGATCGGGCCGGTCGAGGGCGCGGCCGTGCTCGACCTCTACGCCGGCTCGGGCGCGATGGGGCTCGAGGCGCTCTCCCGCGGCGCCGCCTCGGCCGTCTTCGTGGAGTCCGACCGCGACGCCTGCGGCACGATCCGCCGCAACCTCGACAAGCTCGGCCTCGCGGGCGCCGAGATCGCCTGCACGGACGTGCTCCGGTTTCTGGCCGCTGAACGGCGCCGCTTCGACCTGATCCTGGTCGATCCGCCGTACGACGTGGTTGAATCCGTCGCCGTGCGGCTCGCGCTCTACCTCCCGGCCGTCCTGGCCGAGCACGGCCTCGTCGCCCTCGAGTCGTCCTCGCGCCTCGAGCCGGAGCTCCTGCCGCTGGAGATCCGCACGAGCCGCCGCTACGGCTCCGCCCGCGTCACGCTCTTCGAGGCGGCGGCATGAGCACGAGCAATCCCGTCACGGCGATCTGCCCGGGCGCGTACGACCCGGTCACGAACGGGCACCTCGACGTGATTCGGCGCACCGCCGAGATCTTCGACCGCGTCGTCGTCGGCGTCGTCCGGGACCCGCAGCACAAGGCGACGATGTTCACCGTCGAGGAGCGGGTGGACTTCATCCGCACCGCGCTGTCCGACGGCGGCGGAGCGGACAATGTCGAGGTCGAGGTCTTCAGCGAGCTCGTCGTCGAGTTCGCGCGCCGCTGGGGCGCCAAGACGATGGTCAAGGGCCTCCGCGTGACCTCTGACTTCGAGTGGGAGTTCCAGATGAACCACCTGAACCGCCTGCTCGCGCCCGAGATCGAGACGATGTACGTGATGGCGCGCCCGCAGTACAGCTTCGTCTCGTCGAGCGGCGTGAAGGAGATCGCCTCGTTCGGCGGCAACGTCGACGAGCTCGTGCCGCCTGCGGTGGCCCGGCGCTTCCGGGAGCTGTATCCGGAGGCGCGGCCCGGGGCTCCCGTCAGCCCTCGTGAGTAGACTGGGCGCATGGACGTACTCGTTTTCATCGACAAGCTCGACGACCTGGTGCACAACGCCAAGGCCGTACCGCTCACCGACCAGGTGCGTATCGATCGTGACGAGATCTACGAGATCCTCGACCAGATGCGCGCCACGATCCCGGACGAGATCAAGCAGGCCCGCTGGATCGTCAAGGAACGTCAAGAGATGCTCGCCGAGGCCAAGCGGGAGTGCGACCGGATGCTCGGAGAGGCGCGCGAACAGGCGATTCGCGAGGCCTCGCAGACCGAGATCGTCAAGCTCGCCGAGCGGCAGGCGCAGGAGCTCATCGACGACGCGCGTCGTCAGGCCCGTGAGACGAAGCTCGAGATGGAGGACTGGGCCGACAGCATCCTGTCGACGCTCGAGGTCAACCTGGAGAAGTTCCTGACCGCCGTCCGCCGGGGCCGCGAGCGTCTGCACGAGCGCTCGCAGGAGACCGTCGTCGCGGGTGTCGCGGCCGGCTCCGAGAACGAGCACCACGAGTAGCCCCCGGTTCGCCGTGAGCGAGAGGCCCGGGCTGCGCTTCGGCCGTGTGGCCGAAGAGTACGAGCGAGTGCGCCCGACGTATCCCGCTGCTCTCGTCGACGAGGCCTGCTCGCTCGCGGGCTTGCGATCCGGGGACACGGTCGTCGAGATCGGCTGCGGCACCGGCAAGCTGACACGGGCACTGGTCGAGCGTGGCCTGCGCGTCGAGGCCGTCGAGCCGGACGCGGAGCTGATCGAGGTGGCGCGCGGCATCGTGCCCGAAGGGTCGGTGCGCTTTCACGTCGGGAGCTTCGAGGAGGTCTACCTGCCTTCCGGCCCCTTCCCGACCGTCTTCGCGGCCACCAGCTTCCACTGGATCGATCCGGCGGTCGGCTGGCAGAAGGTCGCCGGCCTGCTCCAGCCCCGTGGCACGTTCGCGCTGCTCTCCCACACCGGCGGGCCTCGAGACGAGCTCGACTGGGAGCTGATTCGCGTCTGGCACGACGTCGTGCCGGGCTCCGAGGAGCGCTGGACGCCTCTCGACGAGGAGACGCTGTGGCACGGGGTCGAGAGCCGCCTGGGCAACGTCTCGGAGCTCTGGTCGTGGCTCACGTACCACGACCTGACGAGATCGGAGGCCGCAGAGCTGTTCACGGACGTCGCGGTCGCGCGGGAGTCGTCGGAAGTCGACGTGTCCACGGAGGACTATCTGGCACGGATGCGTACGTCGAACTACTATCTCCACCTCTCGCCGGAGGATCAGCGGCGTCTGGACGAGGGGCTCGCGGCGGTCCTCGACGCCCACGGCGGGACATACCGGAACCGGACCGACGCCGTTCTGGTCACCGCGCGCCGCGCAGGCTAGTCGCGCCACGGCCCGAAGAAGTACGCCAGCAGCACCGCAGCGAAGACGATCCCTGCGGCGATCTCGATCGCCTCGAGCACGGCCTTAGCTTGACGTTCCGGGTCGGTCGGAGGTAGTTTCGAGCCAGCTCTCCACCTTGTTCGGCGGCCAACGGAGGAGACCAGGGTGAATATCAAGGGCAAGGCGATCGGCGTGCACCACAATCTCGCCTCGCGCGCCGCCGCCTGGAGTGGAGCGCACTGGAAGCGGGCCACGTTCGGCTGGCTGGCCTTCGTGGCGGCCGCAGTGCTCCTGGGCACCGCATCCGGCTCGACCACGTTGAAGCAGGAGGACACGGCCTCGGGCGAGGCGGCGAAGGCCGAGCACATCCTCGCGGACGCCGGCTTCAAGCGCCCGGCAACGGAGAGCGTGCTCGTCCAGTCGAAGACCCTGACAAGCGCCGACAGCGGCTTCTCGGTCGTCGTCGGCGAGGTGATCAAGGCGGTCTCGGCCTCCCCGGCAGTGGACGAGAAGTCCGTCCAGAACCCCCTGCTCTCGGCCACTCAGGTGTCGAAGGACAAGCACTCGGCCCTTGTGCAGTTCGACATCAAGGGCGACCAGGACGACGCCAAGGGGAAAGTCCAGCCGATCGTCGACGCCGTGGCGAAGGTACAGCAGACGTATCCGGACTTCCTCGTCGAGGAGTTCGGCTTCGCGAGCGCCAACCATGTCATCGACAAGACGCTGAACGAGGACTTCACGCGGGCCGAGGCGCTGTCGATCCCGATCACGCTGATCATCCTGATCCTCGCGTTCGGGTCGCTGGTGGCGGCAGGAGTCCCTGTGCTGCTCGCCTTCACCGCCGTCCTTGGTGCCATCGGCCTCAACGAGTTGCTCAGCCACGTGCTGCCGACCTCGGACGTGACCCGCTCCGTGATCCTCCTCGTCGGCATGGCGGTCGGCGTCGACTACTCGCTCTTCTACCTCCGGCGCGAGCGGGAGGAGCGGAGAAAGGGAAGGGACCCCCACCACGCCCTGCTGCGGGCTGCCGGCACCTCCGGGCAGGCGGTGCTGATCTCCGGCGTCACCGTGCTGATCGCAATGGCCGGGATGCTCTTCGCCGGCAACACGGTGTTCACCTCGATCGGCCTCGGCACGATGATCGTCGTCTTCGTCGCCATCGTCGGCTCCCTCAGCGTGCTACCCGCCGTGCTGTACAAGCTCGGCGACCGGATCGAGAAGGGCCGCGTCCCCTTCATTCGCCGAGGGCGGGCGAACGGCGAGTCGCGGTTCTGGGGCGCGATCCTCACACCGGTGCTAGGGCACCCGTGGGTCTCGATGCTGCTCAGCGCCGGAGCACTTCTGGCGCTGGCCGTGCCCGTCCTCGGGATGCACACGAAGCTGCCGAGCTTCACCGACCTGCCCAAGAGCCTGGCGATCGTCGGCACCTACGAGCGCGTCCAGAAAGCATTCCCGGGCTCGCAGACGCCGGCCGAGGTCGTCGTGCGCGGCAAGGACGTGACGACGCCGGCCTACGCCGTCGCCTACAACCAGTTCCGGAAGACCGCACTCTTCACCGGCGAGTTCTTCAAGCCCTTCCACGTCTTCGTCAACCCGGACAAGACCGTCGCGCGCGTCGAGTTCGCGATCGCGGGCAACGGCGACGACGAGACCTCTCAGCACGCGCTGCAAACTCTGCGGAAGTCCGTGATTCCACCGATCGCCGCGACCATTCCGGAGGCGACGATCGCGGTCACGGGCGAGACGGCCGGCACCCACGACTTCAACGAGCTGATGAAGGAGCGCGCGCCCTTCGTCTTCGCGTTCGTGCTCGGGCTCGCCTTCGTGCTCTTGCTGCTGACCTTCCGTTCGATCGTCATCCCCGCCACGGCGATCGTGCTCAACCTGCTCTCGGTCGGCGCTGCGTACGGGATCCTGATCATGGTCTTCCAGTGGGGCCATCTCGAGGGCCTGCTCGACTTCCGGTCGAACGGCGCGATCACGTCCTGGCTGCCGCTGTTCCTGTTCGTGATCCTCTTCGGCCTGTCGATGGACTACCACGTCTTCATCGTCAGCCGGATCAGGGAGCTCTTCGACCGCGGGATGCCGACCGAGCAGGCGGTCGAACGAGGCATCAAGACGACGGCCGGCACGGTCACGAGCGCGGCGATCGTCATGGTCGCGGTGTTCGCGATCTTCGGCAGCCTGCGAGAGCTCGACATCAAGCAGATGGGGTTCGGGCTGGCCATCGCGGTCCTGATCGACGCGACGGTCATCCGCGGAGTGCTGCTGCCGTCGACGATGAAGGTGCTCGGCGAGTGGAACTGGTACCTGCCGCACTGGCTCGAGTGGCTGCCCAGCCTCGCGTCCGAAGGCTCGTTCGAGGACGACGAGGAGGCTGTCGAGGCTACTCCTGCCCCCGGATGACCTAGCCGTACCCGAGCTCGTCGAGTTCGCGCTCGTCCATGCCGAAGTAGTGGCCGAGCTCGTGCAGGACGGTGATCCGGATCTCCCGCTCGAGCTCGTCGCGGTCCGGGAACTCGTCCTCGAGCGGGAGGCGGTAGATCGCGATCGTCACCGGCATGTACGGGTCCTCTCGGCAGATGCCGAAGAGATCGGGGTCGTCGGGATCCTCGTCCTCGACGACGACGGCCACGTTCTCGAGCTTCGCGGCGATCGGAGCGGGAAGCGCGTCGAGTGCACGACGGACGGTCTCCTCGAAGGCTCGCCGGCTCGTCATGCATAGGCCCCGAGCACGGCGGCGACCGCGCCGCTGGCGCCGCTGTTCGGAAGCTCGCCTCCTGCAGCGAGGCGAAGTGCAGCGTCACGAACGCCTGCCGGCGGAACCAGGCACGGGCCGGAGACAGGAGCACGCATGGAGCCTAGGGTACGAGGTGCCTAGAGTTCGGCGAGCGGCTCGTCGACGCCGGCCTCGGAGAGCAGGTCCCGTAGCCGGCGTAAGCCCGTGAACATGCGGCTCTTGATCGTCCCCAGCGGGACGCTGAGGCGTTCGGCCAGCTCCGACTGCGTCAGCCCGCCGTAGTACGCGAGCTCGAGCGCCTCGCGCTGCTCGTCGGGAAGCTGCCGCAGTGCTTCCTGGACGATGCGGCGGCGGTCGGTCAGCTCGATCTCCTCGTCGGCGGCGAGGCCGCGCTCGTCGGGCTCCTCCGTCCCCTCGAGCGGTGCGGCGCGGCGTCGCTCCTCGCGGCGGACGACGTCGACGGCGCGGCGGTGGACGAGCGTCAGGATCCAGGTGCTCGGCTTGGCGCGGTCGGCGCGGAAGGAGCCGGCCGTCCGCCACACGGTCAGGAAAGCCTCCTGTACGGCGTCCTCGGCCAGGGCCTGGTCGCGGACGATGCGCAGGGCGAGGCCGTATGCGACGCGGCTGTACCGGTCGTAGATCCGGGCGAGAGCCTCCTCGTCCTCCCGCGCGGCCAGCGCCAGCAGTGCCTCGTCCGGGAAGTCCGAGTAGTCGCGTGGCGACGTTCGCCGGGCGCCGCCGGGGAAGGCCCTGAGGTTCACGCTCACAGCGGCCGGGAGACTCCGATGATCGTCGTGGGGTGGTCCTTGCGGCCGCCCGAGCGCTCCAGCGAGAGCCCGACCTGCGAGCCCTTCGGCACCCGCCGCGCCAGCAGGACTGGCGAGCCGCTCGCGCCCCGGCTGAACAGCCCGGCCGGCCGGACGGACTTGCCGTCGAGCACCCAGAGCTCGTAGCGTCTTGCCCCTGGGCGCGCGAGACAGGCCCGAGACGACGACGGCGCGGCCGTCCGGAGCGACGACGACCTCGCTCGCGGTGCCCAGCGGCGTGCGCTGCGAGGCGGTGTTCGAGAGCACGGCGAGCGCGGCGTTCTTCGTGTCCAGCGAGCTGGAGAGGCTCGACGCCCAGACGGCGAGCACGATCGCGGCTGCCGCCGCCACGACCGCCACGGTCGCGACCGCCGGCAGCGCCACGCGGCGCCGTAGCGGGACGACGTTCGAGGCCTTCTCGTCGTGGACGCGCTGAAGCACCCGCTCGCGGAGCGCCGGCGGAGGCGCGGGGCCTTCGGGCACGTAGGCGAGCGCCGCCGCGGCGTCGCGGAGGCTTTCGAGCTCCTCCCGGCACCGTTCGCAGCCCGCGAGGTGCTCCTCGAACTCGCGCCGCTCGGATTCGTCGAGAGCGTCCAAGGCGTACGCCGCTACGAGGTCGTGGACGAGATCCTGCTCCACGTCACGTGATCTTAGGGATTGCTCGGGCAGTCATGAGAACGCCGGCCACGAGGATCGCGAGCGCGCTCGCAGCCGGCAGGAGGCGTACGAGCCGGCCTTCCATGCTCATGCGGCCGAACACGCGCTTGGCGTAGACGGCGACGAGTCCGATGCCGGTGATCGTCAGTGCCAGGCCGAGGCTGAAGGCGACGATCAGGACGAGCCCGAACGCGACCCGGTGCAGCGAGATCGCCGCGAGCAGGACGACGAGCGCCGACGGGCAGGGCAGCAGGCCGCCGGACACGCCCACGGCCACGAGCGACCGCGCGGACAGGGAAGCCGGCATCTCGTGCCCGTGGCCGTGGTCGTGCGGGTGGTCGTGATCGTGATCGTGATGGTGATCGTGGTCATGGCCTCGGCGCCGGCGCAGCCGGGCGCGCAGCACCGACACGCCGATGCCGACCACCATCACCCCGGCCACGAGGTTGAGCCAGGGATAGAGCGTGTCCGGGACGATGAACTGCGACAGGAGCAGAGTGACGAGGCCCAGCCCGAAGACCCCGAGGGTGTGCGTGATCGTCACGACCAGGCCGAGCAGGACGGCGTGCCGCGGCGTGCCGCGCTGCCCGACGAGGTAGGCGGCGACGATCGACTTGCCGTGGCCGGGGCTGAGCGCGTGTGCCGCGCCCCAGAAGAGGGCGACCGCGAGCGAGATCAGGATCACGCCGGCGCTCAGGTGGTCGCGCGTGATCAGCGACGCGAAGCCGCCGTCCGAAACCGCGCGGACGCCGACGCGCTGCTCGAGGACGCTCCTGGGCAGCAGCTTCGGCGGCGACCCGTCGCCGGTTCCCGGCCGCAGCTGCGCGGTCGCCTCGGTCACGTCCAGCGGGCTCTGGAGCAGGTTCTTGGGATAGGAGAGGAGCTCGTGGGAGACCGAGCTCGAGGGTGCGCTCGAGTCTGCCACCGTGGCACCGAAGCCGGGTTGCACGACGATCTCCTTCCACCCGATCCGGTCCTGGTAGTTCCGGTCGTCGTACACCAGCGGCCCGCCGTGGGCGAGGCGGGGCGAGGCGAGCAGCACCTCGAGCCGCGTCGTGCGCAGGCCGGCCTGCCCGGGCGGGAAGGCGAGGACGTGTTTCGCCGCCGTCAGCGTCACCGGTCGGCCGCCGACGGTGACGTCGACGTGGCGGGCGACCGAGCGGGCGAGAGCGTCGCCGTAGGCGGCCTCACCCTTCGCCTGCACCTCGGATCTGGCCTGGAAGGTCGGGATCTCGGCCATGTCCAGCACGTAGAGGACGTACAGCCGCGCGCCCGAGGGCTCGATGCGTCCAAAGCGGTTGACCGTGAAGTTGCCCAGCGGGTGAGCACTCGCACTCGCCGCGAACGCGAGTGCGACCGCAGTCAGCGTGAGGAGGATCGCGAGCTTCTTCACCGTGCGTACCTCGCGGCGACAGGTGACCAGATCAGCGAGAACCTGGCGTTCAGCGCGAGCGCGCGCCTGAACCAGACGCGCGCGGAGGCGGTCCGGCCCAAGCACCGCTCGATGAAGCCGCGGTGGAAGAACTTCAGGGCGTCCTGCGTGCCCAGCCGGAGTGCGCGCTGCGAGTGGGGCAGGGCGGCCGCGCACTGCCCGTTCCGGGCGAGCGCCCAGGCGAGGACGTCGTCGCCGTCGATCGAGGGCCGGTCGTGCCGGCCGACCCGCGCCAGCTTCAGGGCATGTCGCAGCGCGATGCCGTGGTCGACGTCGAAGAGCGCGATCTCCAGGTCGGTCTTGACGCCGTTCGCGCGCAGCAGCCGCTCGATGGCGCCGATCAGTGCGTACTGCCGCTGCGCAAGTCCCGGACGGCCGGTCACGCGGTAGAGGTCGCCGAGCGCGCCCGCGTACTGCGGCAGCGGGATCAGGTCGACCGCGCGCCGCTCGAGCGCGATCGCCGGCCCGTAGTGCCCGAGCGCCGCCTCGGCCTGCGCCAGGGCGTCGAGGCCGTAGGCGTAGTCCGGGAAGGCGGCGTTGGCGAGCCGGTACTCGCGCGCGGCGTCCGCGTAGCGGCCGTGGTTGAAGTACAGCTTCCCGAGCTGGACGTGGGTCCAGGCGGTCGGCTCGGCCGTGTCGGTGGCCGCGTCGACGGCGAGCTTCATCGCGCGGATCGCGGCGCCCGTCCGGCCGAGCAGCTCGCGGCCGTAGGAGACGCGCGCGTACGAGGACAGGCTCGGGCGCAGGCGGTTCATCCGGTCGAAGGCGCGGAACGCCTCGGGATAGCGGCCGAGCTCGACGAGGGCGTCGCCGATGACCCCGTAGTTGCGGGCGTCGTACCGGTTGAGCGAGTGCGCCTGCTCGCCGAGCGCGAGAGCTTCTCGGAAGCGGTGGCGCGAGAGCGCGAGCGAGCCGAGGCCGCTGTAGACGAGCTCGTCGTCGGCCTTCAGCGAGCGCGCCTTCTGCAGAGCGCCGCCGGACTTCGAGTAGTAGGACGGATCGCCGGTCTCGCGCGCGCGCTGCTGGTAGGCGAGGCCGAGCAGCACCCAGCTGTGCTCGTCCTTCGGCTCGACCTGGAGCTGCGACTGCAGCTGCGCGACGAGCGCCGGCGTGCTGGCGCCGAGCGCGAAGCCGGCCTTGAAGTCCTGGACGGACTGCGCCCCGGCGAGCGCGCTCGAAGGTGTGGACGGCGAGCTGTCGAAGGCGCCGCCGAAAAGCGCGACGAAGCCGGCGGCGACGAGGGCGGCGAGCCCGATGAGGATCTTGGTGGTCATCTGCCGTGTCGTGTCTGAGAGAGAGGAGGGAAGGCCCGCCGCAGCAGGCCCTCCCTTTCGCGTAGGTCCCTAGCTCGTTGCCTTCTCGTTCGCGTAGCCCTGGTGGGGGGTGTTCACGTACGGGAAGTGCCCGAGATAACCGTCCGCGTCGGCGTTGACGCCGTCGCCGAGCGGAACCTTCTTGCCCTTCAGGAAGCCGGCCACGGCCTGCTCCTCGATGTCGACGATGTCGTCGCCGAGGCGGCGGCCGTTGGGGAAGCCGGCGTTGTCGCCTGCCAGCACGCCCATCCGGTTCGGCTTCGCCGTCGGGGCGATGGACAGGTTGAGCCGCAGCTCGTCCGCGAGGGTGTTGCCCGTGAAGTTCAGCTTCGGGACACCCGTGAGCAGGACGGCCACGAGGTCGTCACGGCCCGTCGTGGGCACGCCGAGCTTGTAGAGCGTGTTCAGCACGGCGGCCAGGATCGGGGTCGTGTAGTACTGCTTGAACTGCGCGTCCTGTGCGGGGCTCGTGCGGTTCCAGAGGTCCTTCTTCCCGGTCGGGATGACGACCTCGTTGATCAGCGGGTTGCCGAGGCGGGACACCTGCGTCCAGCCGCGATGCAGCTTCCCGTTGATGGTCACGTTCTGGCGGTCAGTGGACGTCCAGACACCGACGACGTTGTTGCTCGCGTGCACCTGCGAGATCGGGATCTGCAAGGCGATGGTATGGACGTTGTAGCCGGACAAGAAGTCCTTGCCGCCGCCCATGTTCCCGGTCGTGCCCTCCTTGCGGATAGCGACCAGGTCGAAGATGGCGCCGACGTCCGCGTAGAACGGATCGTCACGCTGGCCGGCGAAGATGGACACGCCGCCGGCGTGGACGATGGTCTTCTCGGCCGCGGCCTCGTAGTTCTTGACGCCTACGAAGCCGTTGAACCGCGGGCCGATGTTGTTGATCGGCGTCTTGCCCCTGGCGAAGAGCGTTCCCGTTCCGCGTCGCGGTCCAGGTCTGCTGCGTGTTGCCGAGGAAGTAGGGGCCGGTCGGCGTCTTGAACCGGAACGAGTAGGTCACGTCCGGCCGGCCGTCGCCGTTCCGATCGAGGAAGATGTTGTAGCGGGCGGACTGGGAGAACGTGTAGTAGTTCGGGCCCGCCGCCGGATCCTCGCCCGGGATCCAGTTGGAGACGACGGTGAAGGTGCTCGGCTTGTCCGGGCTGCGGAACGCGTACAGGTCCGTGTTGTCCGCGGTCGGATCCTCCGAGATCAACGGGGCCTCCCGGTGGCTCGACGCCGTGCCTGCGCTCGGAGCGAGTCGCCCCACGAAGAGGGCGACGAGGCCGGCGGCTGCGGCGACCAGGAGGAACAGCACGTACTTCTTCATGTCGCGTGGCTCCTTTCTCGTCGACGGCCCGGTGCGTGTCGGGGTGTGGCCGTCGTCGCGCCACATTCGCCCGGCCGGCGGAAGCGGTTCGGTCGTCCTAGGAGTTCACGGCCGAACCGCGTACGCTTGTCCTGCTGCCCGCCGGGCAGCTAACGGCACGGAGAGGCGGTGCTGAGCCGCCTCTCCGCTCTTAGTCACGGGGGAACCCCTGGTTCCCCCGTGAGCCCCCTCCTTCACGACGTGGCCGGTTCGAGGATCGAGCGGAGCCGGCGGCTGAATCGACTGGATCCGTGTTGCCTCTCCGTCGGCGAGCCTCCCGCCGGGCGGAGCCCGGCTCCGGCGCCATGTCCGCGCGAACCTAGGCGCGAGAAAGTAGAGTCCCGGCATGGCTCGCTTTCCCTCGCGCCGTGAACGAGCAGATCGGCAACGAGTTCGGCGCGTCGCAGCAGTACGTGGCGATCGCGGTCTACTACGACGCGGAGACGCTCCCGCAGCTCGCCGCGCACTTCTACCGGCAGGCGGTCGAGGAGCGGAACCACGCGATGATGCTCGTCCAGTACCTGCTGGACGCAGGCGAGCAGGTCGAGATCCCGGGCGTGGCCGCGCCGAAGACGACGTTCGCGGACGCCGCCGCGCCTGTCGCGCTCGCGCTCGAGCAGGAGAAGACGGTGACGCAGCAGATCGCCGGCCTCGTCGAGCTCGCGCGGGAGGAGAACGACTTCGTCGGCGAGCAGTTCCTGCACTGGTTCCTGAAGGAGCAGCGCGAGGAGGTGTCGAGCATGTCGGCCCTGCTCGCGGTCGTGAAGCGGGCGGGCGACTCCCTCCTGCTCGTCGAGGAGTTCCTGTCGCGGAACGCCGTCGGAGACCAGGGCGC
This sequence comes from uncultured Actinomycetes bacterium, assembly GCA_963776375.1. GTDB lineage: Bacteria > Actinomycetota > Thermoleophilia > Gaiellales > Gaiellaceae > PALSA-612. Next base: position 314,787 of record CAVZMF010000002.1, read on the forward strand.
TCCAGAGGCGGACGCCCCTGCCGCCGCCGGCGGCGCGCTTTAGCACGGGGGAAACGGCCGGTTTCCTCCGTGAGCCCCCTCCCCTGAGTGGCGCCAACAGGGGCCGCGGCGGCCGACGCCGGCGAAGCCGGCATCGGCGGCGGGTCACATGCTCCAGACGATCAGTGTCGGCTGAACGGACACGCAGTCGGCGGCACCCTTGAAATCGTGACGTGCCGGTCGTAGATCGTCGGCGCTGCGGACGAGCTTTCCGCCGAAGTTGACGATGTTCCTGACGGGGTCGTAGCCGGCGTGCAGTTCGGTCAGCCGGATGCGCTCGTGGACCCGCGCCCGAGCGGCGAAGTGCGCTCGTAGCGTCCCACGGACGTACGCCTGGCGTCCGAGCCGAGCGCCGGGCGACCCGCTCGAGAACCACTCGAAGTGCGGCGCCGGCGCCCAGAGCTGTTCCGCCGCAGCGACGTGTCCGCCGTCGTAACGCCGGACGAACAGCCGCACGAGCGCCTTGGTTGCGGTGGCCGTGCACTCGCGGGTTCCAGTCGGATCTCCTCGTGCCGTGCTCGCCAAGGCCTGAACCGGTACCAGTACGGCGAGAAGGACAAGCAGCAGGCGGAGATTCACCGCGGTGAGAATGCCTGATGACTGGCTGGCAGTCCCCGGCGTTCCTCGCGGAGGCGCGCGAGTGGATCGAATCCAAGGTCGTCGTGTCAGGAGCGATCGAGCAGCCGCACGTCCGGCCGTGGTCGACCGTCCTGCGCGTGCCCACTCAAGACGGCGATCTCTGGTTCAAGGCGGCACTGCCGGGGCTCGACCACGACGCCGGCGTGACGGCCGTGCTGTCACGGCTGCGGCCGGACGTCGTGCTCACGCCGGTCGCCGTCGACCTGGAGCGCGGCTGGATGATCCTCCCGGACGGCGGCGAGCGGCTCCGTGAGGTCGTGGAGCGCGAGCGGAGCCCCGCCCGCTGGCTCGAGGTCATGCCACGGTACGCCGAGCTCCAGATCGCCTCGGCTCCGCGTCTGGACGAGCTGATCGCGCTCGGCCTGCCGGACTTCCGGCTCGCGATGATGCCTGAGCTGATCGACGAGGTCGCGGTCCGGGTGGGGCTCGACCCTCCGCCGCCCGGCCGCGTCGACGCCCTCCGCGCGGAGCTCGAGGCACTCGGCTTCCCCGAGACCGTCCAGCACGACGACCTCCACGACGGCAACGTCTTCGTCCGACCGGAAGGCGGGCACGCGGTCTTCGACTGGGGCGACAGCTGCGCGTCGCACCCGTTCGCGTCGCTCGTCGTCGGGCTCCGCGGCATCGCGTACCGATTCGAGCTGGCCGAGCGCGATCCCGACCTCGAGCGCGTTCGCGATGCCTACCTCGAGCCGTGGACGGCGTACGGCGACCGCCCGAGCCTGTTGCGCGCCGTCGAGCTGACCGAGGCGGTCGGAAGGCTCAGCCGCGCGCTCGCGTGGCTCCGCGCGGCCGCCGGGCCCGACGACCCCGAGTCGGGGGAATCCGCGCGCGCCTGGTTCGAGGACTTCTGCGAGGCGGTTGCCTAGCGGAGCCGCTCTCGGACCTGCTCGGTGACCGAAGCCATGTCGATCTCGGCGCCCGTGACGTCGTCGAGCAGCTCGTCCGCGGTCGGGCTCTGGCCGAGCGACCACAGCTCGCGGAGCAGCGACCCGGCGTCGCGGGCGGCGAACCAGTCGCTGCCGAAGCGCTCGCGCAGGTTGAACGACATCTGCGCCTCGAACGCCCAGGCGCGCAGGTAGCGCGTCACGTAGAAGCCCGGATCCACGTCTCCGAGCCAGTCCGTCGGGCTCGGCTCGATCTTGAGCGCGTCCCCGAGCAGCTCGACGTAGCGCGACTTCATCGGCACCGGATCGGCCGCCCTGAACAGCTCGAGCTCGTAGAGCAGCTTCGCGCAGTAGCGGCGCACGAAGAACAGGAGCTGCGCGGCGCCTTCCGCCGAGAACTCTCGCGGACGCGGGAAGTCGAGCCTGCGCGTCAGCCATGCCGCGTCGCTGACGAGGTGCTCGAACAGGAAGGCCCAGCCTTCCGTGACCGCGCTGTCGCCCATCCGCCGGCCCTCGACCGGGAGGTCGGCGGAGGTGTTCGCGAAATGCTCGGTGTGGCCCGCTTCGTGGAAGAGCGCGCGCCAGTCGTCGGGCCCGCCCATGGGCTGGATCACGAGGACGACCCTGCCCGGCACCTCGATCGGCGCGCAGAACGCGCGGGGCGTCTTCTTCTCGCGCTGCTCGACATCGAGCTCGATGTTCGGCTGGGCGTCGAGCTCGATCCCGAGCCCGGCCAGCGTCCCTTCGAGGGCGGGAACCATGCCCTCGGACGGGAAGACCGGGTCCCATTCCACCGCCCGGACGAGCCGTGGCGAGTCCCAGCGCTCCGCCTCGGAGAGCGAGATCCCGACGCGCTCGCGGAAGAGCTTGTCCAGTGCGTCCTCGTACAGCCGCTCGGTGTCGTCGAGCAACCGCCGGCACTGCTCGGCGAGCTCGTCGAGCCTGAGCCCGAAGCGGAGATGGAGATCGACGTAGTCCGGCGATCCCAGTGCTGGCATCGCCTCGCGCAGGATCGTCGAGGCCTCGAGGTAGACCGGGTTGAGGTGCTCGTCGCCGAGCTCGCAGCGCACCTCCTCGAGCGCCTGCCGCTTCGCCCGGTCGGGCTCGTTGGCGATCGCCGGGCGCAGCATCCGGTAGGGCAGTGTCTGCCCCTCGACCGTCGCCGTGATCGTCGCCTCGAGCTCGCTCGCCCTCGCCTCCTGGCTCTTGATCAGGTTCCCGAGGTACCCGCCGCAGGCGAATTGCCACAGCTCGCGCACGCCGCGGTCGCCGTTCACGCGCTGCCCGAGCCCGACGGCCGCGTCGAGCGTGGTCAGGTCCTGGTAGCGCTCGTAGATCGCCTCGATCTCGAGCTCGTCCTTGAGCCCGGCCAAGTGGAGGTAGTACTCCTCCAGCATCTCCGCCTCGAAGCGGTCGGCCCGCTCGCGATAGGAGTCCAGGGCGGCATCGCTCGCGAACGGCTCGTCCACCGGCATAGGATATCCGCGTGCGCGAGATCACCCTGCGGACCGACAGGAGGACACAGCTCGTCGAGATCACCGGCGAAGTGCGGCGCGCGCTCGAGGACGCGAACGGCGCCTCCGCGGCGCTCGTCTACGTGCCGCACACCACGGCCGGCGTGACCATCAACGAGCGCATCGACCCCGAGCTTCTGGACGACTTCGAGGACGCCCTGCAGAAGATCGTCGAGGACGGCTGGACCTGGCGGCACGACGACCAGGACGGCCCAAACGCGCCCTCGCATGTGCGCGGCTCGCTGATCGGCCCGCAGGTCCTCGTCCCGCTGCGCGACGGCGACCTCGCGCTCGGCACGTACCAAGGCATCTTCTTCTGCGAATTCGACGGCCCGCGCGACCGCAAGGTCTATCTCGCCACCCTGTCCTGACCGGACCCGTCCAGGGTCTGACCCCGGCCTGACCCTAGCCTGACCCCGGCCTGACCCCGGCCTGACCCCGGCCTGGCCTGGGCCTGGCCCTGGACATGCCCGGTCGGGACGAGCGGCGTCCTGGCTAGGGTGCGTTCGATGGCCGCACCCGTTGCGCTCGACGAGGAGCTCGAGCTCCGCATCGACTCGCTCGCCTACGGCGGGAACGGCGTTGCACGCCTGGACGGCTTCGTCCTGTTCGTGCGGCGCGGGCTGCCGGGCGACCTCGTCCGTGCGCGCGTGACGAAGGTGAAGCGCAACCACGCCGAGGCGCTGGCCGTCGACGTCCTCGAGCCCGGGCCGGCGCGGGTCGACCCGCCGTGCTCGCACTACCCCGCCTGCGGCGGCTGCCGTTTCCAGGACCTGGCCTACGAGGCTCAGGTAGACGCCAAGGAAGCCCAGGTCCGCGACGCGTTGCAGCGCATCGGCGGGCTCGGCGAGTTGCCGCTGGAGCCGATCCTTCCCGCCGAGTCGCCGTTCCACTACCGCAACAAGTTCGAGTACTCGTTCACCGAGGCGCCGGAGGGGCCCGCGCCGGGCTTGCACCGGGCCGGACGGTGGGACGAGGTGCTGCCGATCGAGACGTGCTGGCTGACGACCGACCTCGGCAACGCGATCCGCAACGCCGTCCGTGACTGGGCCCGCGAGGAGCGGCTCCACGCCTACGACCAGAAGACACACAAGGGATTCCTCCGCCACCTCGTCGTCCGCGAGGGCCGCAACACCGGCCAGGCGCTGGTCGTGCTCGTGACCGCGCCCGGCGAGCTCCCCGAGGAGGAGCACCTCGTCGACGTCCTCCGCCGCTTCCCCGAGGTCCGTTCGATCCACTGGGCGATCAACGACCGCCCGGCCGAGGTGACCCGCGATCTGCCCACGCGCCTACTCTGGGGTGAAGATGCGATCGAGGAACAGCTCTGCGGGCTCCGCTTCCACGTCAGCCCGAACGCGTTCCTGCAGACGAACACGGCCATGGCCGAGCGGCTCTACGGCCTCGCCCGCGAATACGCCCGGCTCTCCGGCGGCGAGACTGTCTACGACCTGTACTGCGGCATCGGCACGATCGGCCTGACCCTGGCGGCCGACGCGTTGACCGTGTGGGGCGTCGAGGCGTCAGAGGAAGCGGTCGCATGCGCGATCGACAACGCCGCGCTCAACCGTATCGGGAACGCCGCCTTCTTCGCAGGCGACGTCGGCCGCTCGCTCGAGGAGCTCCACGCGCGCTCCGGCGACCCGGATGTGGTCGTCGTCGACCCGCCACGCGCGGGGCTGTCCGGCCGCGCGGTCCGCCACCTCGGCCGGCTCGAGGCGCAGCGCATCGTCTACGTCTCTTGCAACCCGACGACGCTGGCCGGGAACGTCAAGGAGCTCATGACCGAGTGGGGCTACAGCCTCGAGCGCGTCCGCCCGGTGGACATGTTCCCGCACACGCCCCACGTCGAGGCGGTGGCGCTCCTTACGCGTTGAGGATGTTCACCGCCCGCGCGGCGACGAGGATGAGCGTGATCGCACTCGCGCCCGCCTCGACCATCATCACCATCTTCATGCGCGCGCTGAGCGGCATCACGTCCGTGGGGCTGAACGCCACGCCGTTCGTGAACGCGATGTAGAGGTAGTCGAGGAAGCTCGGAGCCCACTCGGGAGAGGCGAACTGGGGGTTCTCGGTCTGCGGCCACATGAAGTCAGGCGCGTGGCGGAGGCCGGCCTGCCGCGCGATCGGGCCGCCGGAGTCCAACAGCCAGAACGCGAAGGCCGCGACGACGATCGTCGTACCCTCGATGCGGGCGGCGATGTGGATCAGGTCGGTGCCGTTGTTCGTGACCTGGTTGCGGAGCAGGAAGTGCACGAGCAGGCTGATCACCCACAGCTGGGCGACGCCGAAGACCCAGATCATGGTCGTGCCGGCTCTGCGAAAGACGGGTCGTGCCGCCAGCGGGCTGACGAGCGGCTCGAATCCCTTCGGCGGCATCACGACGACGATCGAGACGAAGAAGAGCGTCCATAGCACCGGCGAGGCCCAGCGAATGGCGGTGAAGGTGTTCGAGTGGACGGAGACGAGCTTGGTCGGGAGCGTCGCGTACGAGTAGGCGGCGAGCGCGCACGCTCCGCCCATGGTCGCGAGCGACTCGTACGTCTCGGCGCGCCGGATCAGGCCTCCCACAGCGCGCTCGACAGTCACGGAAGCTCAGCTTAGGGAGGGGTGCGGCTACCGCCTGCGACCGCCGCCCAGCCGCGCCGGAAGGTGGGCCAGAGCAGGTCGATGTTCACGGCCAGGAACGCGATCGAGAGGCCCGGCAGGGCCGGGAGGCCGCTGATGTCGGCGCCGACGGCGATCGTCAGCGTGGCGCCGAACGAAAGCGCGAGCGCCAGCCAGGTCCAGAAGACGCGCAACCCGAAGCGGTCGGCCGCGGCCAGGAACAGTGCGAAGAAGAGGATGTCCGGCGGCCCCAGCCGCGCCGCGTCGTTCTCGCCGGGGATGGGCAGCGCGAACGAGACCGACGTGAACACGTGCGGATGGTTCGAGACGATGTTCGACGTCGGCCCGCGCCAGACCGAGTAGGCGTCGATCCAGGGGATCAGGCAGGCGACGAAGACGACGAGGCCGACGGTCTCGAACAGGTTGATGAACCAGAAGCCGAGCAGAGTCGCCGCCGCCAGCTTGGTGAAGTTGGCCACCGCGTCCAGGTCGGCCTCCTCCAGCCCCCAGGTGACGAGTACGAGCGCGAGCCCGACCGGCAGGGTCCAACGCCGGGTGCGCAGCGGCAACGCGAGGTAGACGAACGAGAACACGGCGGGGACGAGCACGAGTGAGATCCAGGCCACGTCCCACCACGTCGAGGCGTCCCAGAGCGAGCTCGACCAGGCGTAGTAGCTGCCGACGAGAACGCCGATCGCGGCGGCGAGCAGGACGCGCCAGGTCGGCGTCAATACGGAGGCAGCGCCGCCCACCAGTCGCCGAGCGACTTGAAGGCGTTCCAGAAGGCCGTCTTCGCCGCCTGCTCGTCCAGCGACGCGTCCACGTCCGGGACGACGAGAGCCTCCACGGTCGGCGTGAACGCCTGGAGCTCGCCGGTCTTCGGCTCCACAGGACGCGAGAGCGGGAACTCGATCCTGTTCAGGAACTCGAGCGCATGCTCGCCCATGACGACGACGAGCTTCGGCTGGACGATGTGCAGCTCGCGCGTCAGCCACGCATCGGCGCGCTTGTCGGGCTCGGCGCCGGCGAACTTGAGGCAGTTCGTCCCGTAGACGGCCATCGGGTCGACGTGCAGCCGCTGCAGCGACTTCAGGATCGCCTGGCCGGCGCGGCCGTAGAACGCCACGCCCTCGAGCAGCTCCGACTCCTGCGGCGAGTACTTGAGCAGCATGACGTCGGCGAGCGGGTGCCCCGATCCGAGCACGGTCGCACGCTCGCCGGCTGCACGGGCGATCTCGTCCGCGAGATCGTTGATCTCGGAGATCGCCTTTTGCAGGTACTTCTCGTAGATCTCGTCGGTCGGCACCGCCACGGGGAGCCGGTCCTTGTTCTCCCCTAGAGGACCTTTTCCTTGACCTGGGCCATCCACTTGAGGCTCTGGAGGTAGGCGAGGGACTTCGGGCGGCGCAGCACCTGGGCGCTGTGCAGGCTGATCATGAACTCCTCCGCGTTGCGGAACGCCCGCATGCTCATCACCCCGGTGCCGACCCCGGGGAGCACGTGCGCGTCGGAGCCGGCGCCCATGGTCAGGTTGTACTTGCGGGCGAAGCGCAGCGCCTCGTCGTTGTAGGTCTCGAACAGGAGGCGTGCGTTGTAGACCTCGAACACGTCGATCTCGGCCAGGTGCCGGTGGAGCGTCGCCGGGTCGGGGATCGCGTGGCGCCGGTCGAAGGGGTGGGGGAGGTAGACGAGCCCGCCCTGGGCCCGGATCGCGGCCAGGGTGTCGGCGAACGACATGCCGCGCGGGATCTCCTCCTGCAGGAAGAGCCCGATCACCTCGCCCTGGTTGTCCGTCTTGATCTCCTCGCCCGGGATGACGACGAGATTCCGATCGCGAGCCTTCTCGACCGCCTCGAGGGCGCCGCCGAACGCGTTGTGGTCTGTGATCGCGATCGCGCCGAGGCCCTGCTCCTCGGCGTAGTCGAGCAGCTCGTCGACCTCGATGGAGCAGTCGTGCGACCACGACGTGTGCATGTGCAGGTCGCAGATGATCCAGTCGCGGTCGGCGAGGGCAGGCTCGGCGGCGCCCATCCGGCGCCGCGTGGCCAGCCGGCGGTAGAGGCGGTCGAGCTCGGCGGCGACCTCGGCGATAGCTCGACGACCTTCTCCGGCCCGGAGCCGTTCCTGCGACCTCCGCGCCGCACGCGGTCGCCTCCAGTCTCAGGCCGTGGCTGCCGTCCGGCGCCGGGACGAAGACGCGCGCCGGAGCGAGGACGGCTGCCCTGGAAGCGGCGTCGAGCGCCGTGCGAATGTGGACGCGATCGCGCAGCCGGCTGGGAATCGTCGGCCGGCCCGAGAGCGGCCGGCGTGCGCAGCAGGATCAGCTCCCAGCCGGGCATGTCGTCGAGGTCACGGATCGCGGCGCGCGCGGACGGGCGCTCGGTCGGCGTCCCACTCGACGACGATGCGGTTCGTCTTCCTGCGCCGGGCTGGAAGAGGCTCGTGTCGACCCCGTGCGAGAGGACCCGGAAGTCGCCTGGAAACCGCAGACGCGCCGCGTCGGCGACCTCGGGTGTGGTCGCGATCAGCGCGTCGACGCGCGCTAGCAGACGGTCGCGCTGTGCCTTGCCGAGCGGATAGGCGAGGCGGTCGGGGGAGAAGAAGGTCGCAACCGAGAGCGCCGCTGTGTCGCGGAGCGCCAGATAGGAGAGGCTCGGCAGGCCGGGCTCGAAGCCGTGGACGACGTCGAAGCCGCCGACCGAGAGCGCGAGCGAGAGGTTGGCCCGGACGCCGACCGGCACGCCCATCCGGCTGCGGCGGGAGATCGGCAGCGCCTGCCCGAGCGCGACCACGTCCGGCAGCAGCTCGCGCTGGAGCGCCCGCCGGCCCTCGCGCAGGTCGCGCGCCCGCGTCGAGGGCGCCAGCACGGTGACGTGGTGGCCGAGCCCGCGCAGCTCGCGGGACACGGCGTCGACGTGCTCGTTGACCTCGTGGGGCAGCGACCAGGCGAACGGCGTGACGAGGCAGATACGGAGCTGCACGCTCCCAGGATAGAGCGGGCCCGCGCCAGCGGGCCCGCTGATGTCCGGTTACGTCTTGGCTGCGGTCTTCGTCTTCTTGCGCTTGTTGTCCTTGATGAAGCGCTCGGTCCGCTCGCGCGCCTCGTCGTCGCGGATCTGCTTCGGCGGCGACTTCATCAGGTACGAGCTGGGAGCCTCGAGCGCGCCGCCCACGCCGTTGTTCAGCGCCAGCTTCGCCATCCGGACAGCGTCGATGACGATGCCGGCCGAGTTGGGCGAGTCCCAGACCTCGAGCTTGAGTTCGACGTTCAGCGGCACGTTGCCGAAGGTCGTGCCCTCCATGCGGATGTACGCCCACTTGCGGTCGGTCAGCCACGGCACGTAGTCGGACGGGCCGACGTGGACGTTCCCGGCGCCGAGGTCGTAGTCGAGCATCGACGTGACCGCGTTGGTCTTCGAGATCTTCTTCGATTCGAGCCGGTCGCGCTCGAGCATGTTCAGGAAGTCCGAGTTGCCGCCGACGTTCAGCTGCATCGTCTTGTCGAGGTGCACGCCGCGGTCGCGGAACAGGGTCGTGAGCACGCGGTGCGTGATCGTTGCACCGACCTGCGACTTGATGTCGTCGCCGATGATCGGCACGCCCGCCTCCTCGAAGCGCCGCTGCCAGTAGGACTCGCGGGCGAGGAAGACCGGCATGCAGTTGACCATCGCGCAGCCGGCGGTGAGGATCTGCTCGGCATACCACTTGGTCGCCTCCTCGGAGCCGACCGGCAGGAAGTTGACGACCACGTCCGTGCCCGTCTCCCTGAGGATGCCGACGACGTCGTCGGTCTCGCCCGGCGCCTTGGTGACGACCTCGGAAAGGTACTTGCCGATGCCGTCGTGCGTCATGCCGCGCGAGACGGTGATGCCCGTCTTCGGCACGTCGGCGAAGCGGTAGGTGTCGTTCGGCTTGGCCCAGATCGCGTCGGCGAGGTCCTTGCCGACCTTGTCGGCGGTGACGTCGAACGCGGCCGTGAACTCGACGTCGCGGACGTGGTAGCCGCCGAGGTCGACGTGCATCAGTCCGGGGACGAACTCGTCCGGGTCGGCGTCCTTGTAGAACTGCACGCCCTGAAGGAGCGAGTTGGCGCAGTTGCCGACGCCGATCAGCGCGACGCGTACCTTGTCGTCGCGGCGGCTGCGACCGTTGCTGGATCCGTTGGTCGTTGCCATGGTGTCCTTTCTGGAGTGGGGGAGCGAGACGGCGAGCGCGTCCGTGAGCGCCCGCACGATCACGTCGTTGGAGCTCGAGCCTTCCCGGCGCGCCTCGGCTTCGATCTCGTGCTTGAGGTCGGACGGCATGCGCAGGAGAAGCACCGGGCTCGAGCCGGGAAGAGGGCTCCGGCGTCCCGTGGGGCTGTAGGGGACGTCGAAGGACTCGGCGAGCAAGCCGACCGCGACGTCGTTCAGCGAGACGCCCCGTCTTGCGGTCTCGCGGACGAGCGCCCTCTTCAGCGGCAAGGGCGCCCTGACCAGGACGCCCTTCCGCGGTGAAGTGCTAGCACTCAAAGTGCTATCAGACTATCAGTCTGTTGCTCGACTCGCCCCGGCAAAGTACGAGAACGTCGCCTCCTTCTCCGCAGGGGCCGCCGCCAGCATCCGATACGACGCGGACGCGGTGGTCTCCACCCCGGCGCGACAGAGCGTCGTCTTGCCGATCCCCGCCTCGCCCTCGTTGGGCAGCACGCGCGGGGCCTTGTCGACGACATCGAGAAACGCCGCGAGCTCGCGGTCCCTGCCCACGACCGCCGTCATGCAGTCTGATAGCGCACGGCAGCGCTCAGGGCAAGAGCGGCGCTCCGGGTGCGATCGTCGAGTCGGTCGGCGTCAGCTGCGCGCGCGAAGCTGGGACCGCACGCTCCAGATTCGCTGGAAGACGGTGACCCACGCGGTGGCGGCGAGCGCATAGATCGCCCACTGGAGCCCGCCCCAGGGCGCGACGACGAGGCCGATCACGACGAGGACGACCCGTTCCGCCCGGCCGGCGAGACCCACGTCGCCTTTGAGCCCCAACGCCTCTGCTCGGGCTCGCGTGTAGCTGACGAGGAACGTTCCCCCCGCGAGCGCCGCGAACGTGAAGGCGAGCGCGGTCTCGTTCCCTTCCCGCGCGAAGACGAGCCCGATCGCCCCGAGCATGAACGCCTCTCCGATCCGGTCCGTGGTCGAGTCGATGAAGGCGCCGAAGGGCGTCGCCTTGCCGCCGGCGCGGGCGAGTGCGCCGTCGAGGACGTCGAGGATCGAGCCGAGCAGGAAGAGCACGGCGCCGACCCAGAAGTAGAGCAGGTGGTTGCGGTACTCGAAGTAGACGCTCACACTGCCGAGGACGCAGAGCGAGACGCCGCCGATCGAGAGCGCGGTCGGCGTCAGCCGTGTTCGCGCGAGCCCGGCCATGGCGCGCGCGGCCAGGCGGCGGCCGCCGTCGATGTAGAGCTCCTGGATGTGTGACTGGCTAGGCAGGCTCGATCGCCGACCGGCGCCCGACCAGCGCCGCCAGCCGGCGGCGGTGGATGATGGCGCCTGCGAGTAGCGCGACGAACCCGCCGGCGACGCAGTCGAGCCAGAAGTGGTTGGCGGTGGCCATGACTGAGAAGCAGACCCAGGCGGGCCACAGAAGCCAGAGGGGCTTGAGCCACCACGTGCGCACGACGTAGAAGAGCGTGATCCCGACGATCAAGGCGTCGGCGGCGTGCAGGCTGGGCATCGCGGCGTACTGGTTCGACGCGAACTCGATGACGCCGCTCCCGTGGTTGAGCGAAGCGAACTCCGCCAGCGTGTCTGCGAAGCCGGCGCCCGGGAACATCCGCGGCGGTGCGGTCGGGTAGACGACGTAGCCGATGAACCCGATCACGCCCGCGAGCAGCACCCAGTTCCGGAAGCTCCGGAAGTGCTCGTTCCGCCGCAGGTAGACCCAGAGCAGCGCGAACCCGAGGACGGTGAACTCGGACATCCAGTACGTCCACGAGACCGCGACCTCGAGCCAGTGCGAGGATGACGCGACTTTCTGGGCGCTGACCTCGAACAGGTCGCCGACGCGCTCCTCGGCGTGGATGACCCAGCGGCCGTGGTCGAGCGCCACCATCCGGTCGTGACCGGCGAGGCCACGCGCGAGCTGGTAGACGAGAGGAAGCCGAACCAGATCCCGAGCTGGAGGCCGAAGTCCTTCCAGCCGCGCGGGAGAACCCGTCGTCCGAGTGCAACGACGGTCGTCATGCTGTCTGTCCGCCTACGGTCAGCACAACTGCCGGATTCTAACGTGACCGCCCGTCGAGACAATCCCTGGCGGTGGAAACGGTCGCAAATCTATTCTAGCCGCCGATGTAGCTCATCTCGACCTTGGGCAGAGCCGCCGTCTCGGCCGTGCGGAGCTCCGAGTAGCGGTCGGAGCGGCCACGCCAGATCGTGGCGATTGCCTCGTCGAGCTCGTCGTCCGTCGCGTCGCCGCGGACGAGCGCGCGCAGGTCGTGACCACGCACGGCGAACAGGCACGTGAACAGCCGACCCTCGGCCGACAGCCGCGCGCGCGTGCATCCGCCGCAGAAGGGCTGCGTGACCGAGGAGATAACGCCGATCTCGCCGCCGCCGTCGCGGTAGCGCCAGCGCGAGGCCACCTCGCCGGGGTAGTTGGGCTCGACGGGCTCGAGGGGCAGTTCGGCGTCGATCGGCGGCGACGACGTCCGCGGACGGCACGACGTCGTCCATCCGCCAGCCGTTCGTATGGCCCACGTCCATGTACTCGATGAAGCGCAGGATGTGGCCGCTGCCGTGGAAGTGGCGGGCCATCGCCACGACGTCCTGATCGTTGACACCGCGCTTGACGACCATGTTCACCTTCACCGGCGCGAGGCCGGCGCTCGCGGCTGCATCGATTCCTTCCAGCACCCGTGCGACCGGAAAGTCGACGTCGTTCATGGCGCGGAAGACGTCGTCGTCGAGCGAGTCGAGGCTCACGGTCACCCGCGTTCAGCCCGGCGTCGCGGAGTGCCTGCGCCTTCTGCGGGAGGAGGGAGCCGTTCGTCGTCAGCGTCAGGTCGACGCCGTCGATCGCGGCCAGGAGCTCGACCAGGCGCTCGACGTCGCGCCTGACGAGCGGCTCGCCGCCCGTGAGGCGGATCTTCTGCACGCCCTGGCGCACGAACGCGCGCGCCAGCCGTTCGATCTCCTCGAACGTGAGCAGCTCACGCCGCTCGAGGAAGCGGTATTCGCGGCCGAACACCTCCTTCGGCATGCAGTAGACGCAACGGAAATTGCAGCGGTCGGTGACGGAGATCCGCAGGTCGCGGACGGGCCGTCCCATGGTGTCGACGACGCTCACCCGGCAAGCGTACCCCGCGCCTCCGGCACCGCCTGTCCCACCAGGCCATGCCCTGGTCTCAGAGGCACCCTCAGAGGCAGTGCGAGAGCGGTGCCAGGCACGTGCCAGGCACCGAGCCGGCGCTGAGCAGGAGAAAGTCCGCGGAGGTCAGGGCCGCTGCAGCCGCGAGGTGATGGCCGCTGCGAGCCTGTCGGCCGCGGACGCGTCGAACGAGAGGTAGAGCGATGGTTCGACGACCTCGAGCTCGAGCACGACGCCCCCGAGGAGATCGACGCGGGCGTACAGCGTCGGCGCCGGAACGAGCGCCAGCGCTGCCTCGGCCACGCGCCGCTCGGAGCTCGAAGCCTCGTGCGAGCCCGAGCTCCTCCTCGAGGTACAGCACCTCCTGAAACCGTCCGCGGGGAAGCTCCGCGCGACGTCTCAGCGAGTGCGAGTACTCACCGTCGACGTAGACGAGCGAGCTCTCGGCGGCGCCTCCGAGAAGCGGCTGGACCATCGCCGTCGTACCGGTCGCGAGGATCTCCGTGACGAGATCCGCCGCGCTCCCGTCGCCGGGCTCGAACCGGGCCGAGCGCCGGCCGCCGGCCGAGATTGCCGGCTTGACGACGAACGACTCGCCGGGGGCCTGGAACGGTTCGCCCGGGTGCACGAACTGGGTCGGCACCACCGGCACGCCTGCCCCGGCGAGCGCGGTCAGGTACCGCTCCTTGTCCACGCCGAAGCGCAGCACCGGAGAGCGGGTTCTCGACCGCCGCGAGCCGTTCGGCCCAGCCCAGGAACTCGGCCCACCGCTCGGCGTAGTCCCACGCCGAGCGCACGACGACGAGCTCGAACCGCCCCCAGTCGACGCCCGGGTCGTCCCAGACCGCCCACTCGCCCGCGAGCCCGTGCCGTCGCAGCGCGCCGTCGAGCAGCGGCGCCTCCTCGCCCTCCGGAAGCTCCGCGCAGGTGACGAGGCCGATCAACAGGGCACTAGATCAGCCAGCGGCCGTTCTCTTGCACCGGGTCGCCGTCGAGCTCGATCCGCCCGCCCTGCTCTTCGTCGCCAGCACGCAGGTCCTTGACGATGTCCCAGTGGATCGAGCTCACGTTCTTCCCGCCGACCTTCTCGTAGCTCTGCCCGAGCGCCAGGTGAATCGTCCCGTCCATCTTCTCGTCGAAGAGGACGTGGTTCATCGGCCGCGTGAGGGCCGGGTTGCAGCCGATCCCGAGCTCGCCGATCCGGCACGCGCCCTCGTCGCGGTCGAGCATCTCGTGCAGCGTCTCCTCGTTCTTCGTCGCCGATGCATCCACCACCGCACCGTCCCGGAAGACGAGCCTGATCCCGGAGAACTCGTGCCCCTGGTAGCCGGACGGGAACTCGGAGAACTCGATCACGCCCTCGGCCGAGTCCTCGAGCGGCGAGTAGAAGAACTCCCCGCCCGGCATGTTCGTGTGGCCCTCGTCCACCTCGCCGATACGTCCGGCGAGGCTGAGCCGGAGATCGGTGCCGGCCCCGACGATGCGCACCTCCTCGGCCGCGTCGAACCGGTCCGCATACCGGCGCATCCGCTCACCCTGCGCGTCCCAGTCGATCAGGCAGGCGCCGTAGAGGACGTCCTCGAACTGCTCGAGCGTCAGCCCGGCGTCCTGGGCGAGCCCTTCGGTCGGGTACGCGCAGCTCACCCACGGGATCTCGCCCGCCATGGTGCGGACGTAGAAGTGGTGTTCGGCCTGCTTGACGAGCCGGAAGCGCTCGGGCGACAGCTCCGTGCCGTCGCGCGTGTTCTCGGGCGCGTCCATCGTGATCCGTGCGTCCATGTGGTCAGAGGAGAAGCGGTCGATCTCCGACAGCTCGCCGAGCAGCTCCTCCGGCGCCTCGGCCGCCCAGGCCGGGTTCGTCGGCCACATGACGAAGCCGATGCGCAGGATCGGATGCGCCCCGCGCCGCGCGATCTCGCGCTGCAGCGCGAGCACCGCCGGCGTCGCGAGGTGCGTCGTCCGGATCAGCACCTGCATGCCGGGCTGGACGTCCAGGCAGCGCTCCACGAGCAGCTTCGCGTACGCGTCGACGCGGGGATCGGCCGAGATCGTCATTCGAACAGCCACCGTCCGTTCTCCTGGACGAGCTCGCCGTCGAGCTCGATGCGGCCGCCCCGGCGTAGGTCCTTGACCATGTCCCAGTGCACTGCGCTCTCGTTCGACCCGCCGAGATAGCCGAAGCCCTGGCCGATCGCCAGGTGGATCGTGCCCTCGATCTTCTCGTCGAAGAGCGTGTTGCGCATGTGCTGCTGGATGCCCGGGTTGCAGCCGATGCCGAACTCGCCCAGGCGCCGCGCGCCCTCGTCGGCGTCGAGCATGCCGAGCAGGAATTCCTCGTCCGAGTCGGCGCTCGCCTCGACGATCTTCCCGCCCTCGAACCGGAGGCGGACGTTGCCGACCTCGTGGTTCAGATAGCAGGCCGGATACTCGGAGTAGTTGACGACGCCCTCGGCGGAGTCCTCGACCGGCGAGTAGAAGACTTCGCCGCCCGGCATGTTCGCGCCCAGCGCGTCCACGAGGCCGTGGCGGCCGGCCAGGCTGAAGCGCAGGTCGGTGCCGTCGCCGACGATGCGCACCTCGTCGGCGGCGTCGAAGCGGTCGGCGATCATGCGCATTTTCGCGGCCAGCTCCTCCCAGTCGATCAGCAACGCGCCCCAGTAGAAGTCCTCGAACTGCGAGAGCGTCATGCCCGCGTCCTGCGCGATCGCTGCGGTCGGGAAGTCGAGGCCGACCCAGGGCATCTCGCCCGTGAAGACCCGCTCCATGTGCGGGCGCGTCGCCTTGTTGCGCAGAGCCATGCGCTCGGCCGGGACGTCCGAGCCGTTGCGCGTGTTCTCGGGCGCCTCGACGACGACGTAGGAGTCCATCGCGTCGTAGCCGTGCGCGTCGATCCCCGGGAACTCCGCAATGAGCGCCTCGTCGGCCTCGAGCATCCAGGCGCGAAGCGGCGGGCTGTCGATTCGGAGCCGAAGCAGGGCGTAGGCGTCGCGCCGGCCGATCTGCCTGCAGACCTCCTCGAGCAGCGGCCGGGCTCCCGGGTGGCCCATGACCAGGACCTGCCAGCCCGGCTGCACGTCGATGCAGCGCTCGACGAGCAGCCCCGCCAGCTTCTCCACGCGAGGATCGACCACGGCCGGCGCAGTGTATAGCGGCCGTTGCGGCCTTCCGGCCGGAGCGCGACAATCAACCGATGGCCGAGCTGCCCAGCGGGACGGTCAGCCTCCTGTTCACGGACATCGAGGGCTCGACGCAGCTGCAACGTCGCCTCGGCGACGAGTACCAGGGCGTCGTCGAGAGTCATCGCCTGCTGCTGGAGGAGGCGATCGCCGCCCACGGCGGGACGGTCGTCGACCGCCAGACCGAGTCGTTCTTCGCCGTGTTCTCGCGGGCACGCGATGCCGTGAGAGCTGCGGTGCAGGCTCAGCGGGCGATCTCGGACCACGTCTGGCCCGATGGCGCGGAGCCCAGGGTGCGGATGGGGATCCACGCGGGCGAGCCGGAGCTCGCAGGCGACCGCTACGTCGGCCTCGCGGTCTCGCGGGCCGCCCGGATCTGCGCGGCCGGCCACGGAGGGCAGGTGCTGCTCTCGTCGTCGGCCCGATCGCTGCTCGCGGACGACGATCGAGCGACGCTGAAGCCGCTCGGCTCCTACCGGCTCAAGGACTTCTCCGCACCCGAGCCGATCTACCAGGTCGTCCTCGACGGCGGCCCGGCGAAGTTCCCGCCGATCCGGGCTGAGGGAGGGCCGACCCGGCGGCGGTGGTTCCTGCTCGCCGTGGCTGTACTCGTGCTCGTAGGAGCGATCGCCGGCGCATTGGTCGCGCTGAGCTCCGGCGGCCCCGGGGCGGTGGAGGTCGGCCCGACTGCGCTTGCCGTCGTCTCGCCCGACACGAACAAGGTCGTGGACGCGATCGAGCTCGGCTTCAAGTCGCATCTGATCGCGGCCGGCGAGGGGCACGTGTGGGTCCTCGATCCGAACGGAGGCACGATCGCGAAAGTCGACCCGCGCACTCACCGCGTGCGCACGTTCGGTATCACCCCCGGCGGGGCCGTCATCCCGTTCGGGCTCGCCGTCGGGAACGGCGCCGTCTGGGTGGCAGTCGTCGACGAACACGAGAACCAGAGCGTGCTCGAGTTCGGGCCCGACGTCCTCGATCTGCGCAGGACGATTCCGTACGGCGGCCGGGCGACAGAGCCCGATCTTCTCTCGTCTTCACGGGCTCGCCCTCGGCGGCGCCGCTGTCTGGGCGATCGACCCCGGCGTCAACGGCGTGTGGCGAGTCGACCCGAGAAAGCGCAAGCTCGCCGATGGCCTCGATGTTCTCTCGCTGGCCGCAGGAGCCGGCGCAGTCTGGGTCGCCGGGTCCTCCAGCGTCACGAGGATCGATGCCGTGACCGGAACCCGTGTCGGGCCGATGCTGATCGGCACGGGGGACTTCACCGAGACGGCTTCGATCGCGCTGGGCGCGAGCGCAGTCTGGTTTGCAGCCGCCTCGGGCGAGAAGCTCTTCGAGCTCGACCCGGAGACGCTCGCCACGAAGGAGACCTTCACGGTCGGCCATGGTCCGAGCGGCATCGCCTCCGCGAAGGGGGCGGTCTGGGTGGCGAACAGCCGGGACGGGACGATCTCCCGGGTCGATCCGAGCAGCGGCAAGCCGACGGGTTCGATCCCCGTCGGACCGGCGCCGGGCGGGGTCGTCGCGGCCTTCGGAGCGGTCTGGACGAGCCCGGGCGAACCGCGCTCCTGACCTTTACTGCCTCCGCCTTTCCGCGTACGATCGCTTCAGGAAGGAGGGGACGTTGGGGCACCGCGTGTGGCTCTCGCTCGTGGTTGTCGGGGTCGGGGCGGCCGTGGTCTTGAACGCCGTGCCCGCCAGCCCGGCGGCGAAGCAGGGCGGCACGCTTCGGATTGGCAGCCTCTTCGATTTAGGCACCTCCGACCCCGGCGTCGGCCAGGATGTGAGCGTCAACTTCGCCACCTGCGCGAAGCTCTACAACTTCCCCGACAAGCCGGCGCCTGAGGGCGCGTTGGTCGTCCCCGAGGTCGCGACGACCTTCCCGCGCGTGTCGAGAGATGGAAAGAGGCAGACGATCGAGCTTCGCCGCACCTATCGCTTCCATACCGGCGCTCGCATCACTGCGGCCAACTTCGTGGCCGCCTTCAATCGAGACGCCAACCCCAAGCTGCAGTCGGGGGCGACGCTGTACCTGCACGAGATCGTAGGCGCGGACGCGGTCATCGAGGGGAAGGCTCGAACCATCACAGGCGTCAAGGCGCTCGGTCCCTACACCCTTCAGATCCGCACGACGCGACCGGTGGCCGACCTGCGGGCTCGCCTGGCGATCGGGTACTTCTGCCCGGTCCCGACCGGTACCCCGCCGGTAGAGATCGAGGCCCCCCTCGGATCCGGGCCCTACTACGTGGCCTCCAATGTCCCGAACCGCCAGGTCGTGCTGGTGCGGAACCGCTTCTACCGGGGACCGCGCCCCGCGAACGTCGATCGGGTGGTGGTGACGATCGGAGGAGACCTGGAAGCCTGTCGGGTCGCGGTCGAGCGCAACGAGCTCGACTACTGCCGGCAGTTGGCACCCCAGGCCTATACAGAGATCGCAGCCAGGTACGGCATCAACAAGAGCCGGTTCTTCTTCGAACCGGCGCTGCAGACGTACTTCTTTGCCTTCAACCACGACCGCCCGGCCTTCAAGGGGGTCGGCCAGATCCCGCTCAAGCAGGCGATCAACTGGGCGATCGACCGCCCCGCGCTCGTTCGGGCCTCGGGCTACCTCGGCGGCAAGCGGAGCGACCAGATCCTGCCTCCGGTGATGAGTCGAGACGCGAGCATCTATCCGCTCGGCGGTGTCACGGAGCAGAACCTGGCCAGGGCGCGGGCGCTGCTCGCAAAGGCGCAGTTCAAGCCCGAGAAGCTCGTCCTCTACGCGATCAACGGGGGTGGCAATGCTGCCCGGGCCCAGGTCTTCCAGTTCGACCTGAGACGCCTCGGGATCGACGTCGAGATCAAGTACTTCTCCCCGACGGCGCTGTATGAGAAGGCAGGGACGCGGGGGGAGCCTTTCGACGTCGTCTTCGCAGCGTGGAACCTCGACTACCCGGATCCGGTCAGCTTCTTTCGCCCCTTGTTGGACGGCGCCACGATCGGAGAGACGGGCAACACGAACCTCGCGTACTTCGACCGGCCGAAGTACAACCGTGCCATCGATCGCATCGATCGCCTGACCGGAGCCGCGCGCCGCAAGGCGTGGGCCGACCTGGACGTGGAGATGATGCGCGACGACCCGCCCTGGGTCCCGTTCATGAACTCGGCCGCGCGCATGTTCGTCTCGAAGAGCTTCGGCTGCGTCGTCTTCCAGCCGGTACTCGGTGACATCGACCTCGCCGCCGCCTGCAAGAAGTGAGCGTCCGGGCCTCGATCTCGATCGTGCTGCTCCTCATCGGAGCGGGCCTGCTCGCGGCTGCCGGACTCGCCGGTCAAGCGCAGAAGAGCGGCGGCACGCTCCGGGTCGTCAGCACACACGACCTCGACCACTTCGACCCGGCGCTCGCCTACGCGACCGACAGCTGGGCGCTCGAGTTCGCCACCTGCGCGGAGCTCTACAGCTACCCGGACAAGCCCGGCTCGGAGGGTGCGGTTCTGACCCCGGAGGTGGCGGCCGACTTCCCGGGGTTCTCGAAGGACGGGAAGACGCAGACGATCGAGCTCAAGCGGACGTACCGCTTCCACACCGGCGCTCGGGTGACGGCCGCAAACTTCGTTGCCGCCTTCAACCGCGACGCGAAGCCGATCGCTCTTCTCAACCCTGATCCGAAGGTCAAGGTGCTGACCTCGCCGGTGACGCAGTACATGCACGAGATCGTGGGTGCGGACGCCGTGATCGACGGGAAGGCGGAGACGATCTCCGGCATCAGGGCGCTCGGTCCGTACACCCTCCAGATCCGGACGACCCGGCCCTGCCCGACCTCCTTCCGAGGCTGGCCCTGCCGTTCTTTTGCCCGGTCCAGGTCGGGCTTCCACCGAAGGAGACGAACGAACCCATCGGGTCGGGGCCGTACTACCTCGACTCCCACGTACAGAACCGCGAGATCGTGCTCGAGCGGAACCGCTTCTACCGCGGACCGCGCCCGGCGAACGTCGACCGGATCGTATGGACGTTCGCGTCGCCCGGGGCCTGCCGGCAGGCGGCGGACCGCAACGAGGTGGACCACTGCTGGTTCGTGCCGCCGCAGGACATCCCGCAGATCGTGGCCCGATACGGGATCAACAGGCGGAGGTTCTTCCGCCATCAGGCCCTGCTGACGTTCTTCTTCACCTTCAACCACGATCGGCCGGCGTTCAAGGGCACCGGCCAGATTCCGCTCAAGCAGGCGATCAACCTGGTTCTCGACCGGCATGCGCTCGCGGCCGCCTCCCCCTACCTGAGCCTGAAGCGCACCGACCAGATCCTTCCTGAAGGGTTGGGGCGCGACGCGAGCATCTACCCGCTCGGAGTCCCCCCCGAACGCAGCATCGCCAGGGCCCGAACGCTCGTGGCCAGGGCCGCGGTCAAGCCTGACAAGCTCGTCCTGTACACCCACATCCCGGGGTTCAAGGGCGTCAACGCGGCCTGGGCGCAGATCTTCAAGTTCGACCGTCGCGAAACTCGGCATCGACGTCGAGATCAAGTACTTCGGCTCGTTTACGGAGGTTTTCCGGCGAGCCGGCACGCGGGGGGAGCCGTTCGACGTCCTCATCAACGGCTGGATCCCGGACTACCCGGACGGCGCCGCCTACTTCGGGCCGCTGCTGGATGGAAACAACCTCGCGGAGACCGGAAACAACAATCTCTCCTACTTCGACCGGCCGAAGGTCAACACGGAGATCGCGCGGATCGGGAGCCTCACCGGCGACGCGCGCCGCAAGGCCTGGGCGAACCTGGACGTGAAGCTGATGCGCGACGATCCCCCCTGGGCCCCGTTTGCAGTCGGGACGTCGAGCGACTACGTCTCGAGGAGCTTCGGCTGCTATGTCTTCCAGCCGGTCTACTCGAGCATCGACTACGTCGCGCGGCCTGCAAGAAGTGAGCATCCGACGGCTCGGGGCCGGAGACGGCCCGCAGCTGCAGGAGCTGTGCCGTCTGTTCAAGGCCCGCGTGCCGTCGGACGAGCAGGCGGCGGCCTTCCTGGCGCGCGACGACATCTACGTCTGGGCTGCCGAGGTGGACGGCGAGCTCGCGGGCTTCGCCTACGCGTACGTCCTGCTCCGCATCGACGGCGACACGAGCGTGTTCCTGTACGAGCTCGGCGTCGACGAGCGCTTCCGTCGCCGGGGGCTCGGACGCGCGCTCGTCGACGAGGCGCGGTCGCTCGCCGAGAGCGTCGGCGCGGCCAAGATGTGGGTGGACACGTCCTACGACAACGAGCCGGCCAGGCGGACGTACGCCACTGCGGGCGGACAGCCGGCTGCCGAGGCCACGCTCGTCTACGGCTGGCGCTTCCCAGGAGAAACTTGCTAGTCTGACGCTTAGATTTTCTTCTAGCAAGGAGCGATGAACATGGCGAAAGTACTCGGAATCGACCTCGGCACGACCAACTCCTGCATGGCCGTGATCGAGGGTGGGGAGCCGACGGTCATCCCCAATGCAGAAGGCGGACGGACGACCCCGTCCGTCGTCGCGTTTACGAAGGACGATCAGCGGCTCGTCGGCGCGCCCGCGAAGCGCCAGCAGGTGACGAACCCGGAGAACACGGTCTTCTCGATCAAGCGCTTCATGGGCCGCAAGTTCGACGAGGTCTCGGAGGAGATGAAGATCGTCCCCTACGAGGTCGTCAAGGGCCCCGGCGACGACGTTCGCGTCAAGGCCGCCGGCAAGGAGTACGCGCCGCCGGAGATCAGCGCGATGATCCTCCAGAAGCTGAAGGCCGACGCCGAGTCGTTTCTCGGCGAGCCCGTGGCGGAGGCGGTCATCACCGTCCCTGCGTACTTCAACAACGCGCAGCGCGAGGCGACGAAGGACGCCGGCAAGATCGCCGGGCTCGAGGTCCTCCGCATCGTCAACGAGCCCACCGCGGCCGCGCTCGCATACAACCTGGAGAAGGAGGAGGACCAGAAGATCCTCGTCTTCGACCTCGGCGGCGGCACGTTCGACGTCTCGGTGCTCGAGTACGACCAGGAGCACACGACGCTCGAGGTGCACGCGACGAGCGGCGACAACCACCTCGGGGGCGACAACTGGGACAAGGCTCTCGTCGACTGGATGGTCGCCGAGTTCAAGCGCGACCAGGGCATCGACCTGTCGCAGGACCGGATGGCCCTTCAGCGGCTCTACGAGGCCGCGGAGAAGGCGAAGATCGAGCTCTCCTCGACGATGACGACGCAGATCAACCTGCCCTTCGTCACCGCCACGCCCGAGGGCCCGAAGCACCTCGACCTCCAGCTCACGCGGGCGAAGCTCGCCGAGCTGACGGCAGACCTGCTCGAGCGCACGGTCGGGCCGACGAAGGCGGCACTCGCCGACGCCGGCCTGCAGCCGAGCGAGATCGACCACGTCGTGCTCGTCGGCGGCATGACCCGCATGCCGGCCGTCCAGGAGAAGGTCAAGGAGCTGATCGGCAAGGAGCCGCACAAGGGCGTCAACCCGGACGAGGTCGTCGCCGTCGGCGCCGCGATCCAGGCCGGGGTGCTCAAGGGCGAGGTCAAGGACATCCTGCTCCTCGACGTGACGCCGCTGTCACTCGGGATCGAGACGAAGGGCGGCATCTTCACGAAGCTGATCGACCGCAACACGACGATCCCGACCCGGAAGGCGGAGATCTTCTCGACGGCCGAGGACAACCAGCCCTCGGTGGAGATCCACGTGCTCCAGGGCGAGTCCGAGATGGCCACGTACAACAAGACGCTCGGGAAGTTCCAGCTCGTCGGCATCCCGCCGGCGCCGCGCGGCATGCCGCAGATCGAGGTCGCGTTCGACATCGACGCCAACGGCATCATCAACGTGTCCGCGAAGGACCTGGGCACGGGCAACGAGCAGCAGATCCGCATCGAGGGCGGCTCGGGCCTGAAGCAGGAGGAGGTCGAGCGGATGATGAAGGAGGCCGAGGCGCATGCGGGCGAGGCGCACAAGCTGCACGAGCTCGCGGAGGCCCGGAACCAGGCCGAGAACCTCGTCTACCAGACCGAGAAGAGCCTCAAGGAGCACCGCGAGGCGCTGTCCGAGGCCGACGCCTCGACGATCGAGGGTCGGATCATGGAGCTGAAGGGCGTCCTCGACTCGAGCGACCTGGCGGAGATCAGGGCCAAGTCGGACGCGCTCGGCGAGGCCTCGCACAAGCTGGCCGAGGCCGTCTACGCAAAGGCCACGGCCGAGCAGGCCGCTTCGCAGCCGTCCGGCGACGGCTCGGCTGCGCCGGGCGAGGACGAGGTCGTCGAGGAGGCCGACTACGAGGTCGTGGACGAGGGCAAGTGACGCCCGAGGAACACACGCAGCAGGAGGCGGAGGCCGAACGGTCGAGGAGCTCGACGAGCTCGCCGCGGTGACGCGCGAGCGCGACGAGTACCTCGACCGCCTGCAGCGGCTCAAGGCCGAGTTCGACAACTACCGCAAGCGCGAGGCGCGCCTGCAGAGCGAGCGGGCCGCGCGCGCGGCGGAGCGGCTGGTCAAGGAGCTGCTGCCCGTGCTCGACGACCTCGAGCGGGCGCTCGAGGCCGCGGCCAAGCACGAGGAGGCGAAGCTCGAGGAAGGCGTCGCGCTCGTGCACCGCGCAGCTCCGCGACACGCTCGCGAAGGAAGGGCTCGTCGAGATCGAGACCGACGGGCCGCTTCGATCCGCACGTCCACGAGGCGCTGCTCTCGCAGCCGTCAGAGGCCGAGGAGGGCTCGGTGATCGAGGTCGTGCAGAAGGGCTACCGGCTCGGCGAGCGCGTCCTGCGCCCCGCGCGGGTCGTCGTCGCGGGGCCGCAGGAGGCGGCGGGTGGCGACGGGCACCGCTAGGAACCTCTACGAGATCCTCGGCGTCTCGAAGGGCGCGTCCGACGAGGAGATCAAGAAGGCCTACCGCAAGCTCGCCCGCCAGTACCACCCGGACAAGAACCCGGGCGACAAGGAGGCCGAGGAGCGGTTCAAGGAGGTCCAGGCCGCCTACGACGTCCTCTCCGACGCCGGAGAAGCGCAAGGCCTACGACGACTACGGCTCGCCGGACGGCCGTGTGCGCTTCGGCCCGGGCGGCGAGGGCGTCACGTTCGACTTCGGCGAGTTCGGCGACCTCAGCGACCTTCTCGGCGGGCCTGTTCGGCGGCCGCATGGGCGGCGGCGGCCGGCCAGGCAGCAGCGCGGACAGCGCGGCGCCGACGTCGAGGTCGAGGTCTCGCTCTCGTTCGAGGACTCGCTGAAGGGCGTCGAGACGACGCTGCCCGTCAGCCTCGAGTCGAGCTGCCACGTCTGTCAGCGGCTCGGGCGCGAAGCCGGGAACGGCGCCGACCGTGTGCCCGCAGTGCGGCGGCCGCGGCGTCGTCGCCGAGTCGCAGGGGCTGTTCGCGCTCTCCTCGCCGTGCCCGCGCTGCCGCGGCAACGGGACGATCATCGAGGAGCCGTGCCCGAACTGCCGCGGCTCCGGCCGCGAGCGGCGGACGCGCCGGTTCAAGGTCAAGATCCCCGCCGGCGTCAAGGACGGCACGCGCATCAAGCTTCGCGGCAAGGGCGAGGCCGGCTACGGCGGCGGCCCGGCCGGCGACCTCTACGTCGTCACGCGCGTCGAGCCGTCGAAGCTCTACCGCCGCCGCGGCGAGGCCGACCTCGAGATCGACGTGCCGGTGACGTTCGCCGAGGCCGCGCTCGGCGCGACCGTCGAGGTGCCGACGCCGGACGGGCCTGTGTCGCTGAAGGTGCCCGCCGGGACCGAGGACGGCAAGCTCCTGCGCATCAAGCGGCCGCGGCGCGCCCGAAGCTGAAGGGCTCCGGACGCGGCGACCTGATCGCGCGCGTCCACGTGACCGTGCCCAAGAAGCTCTCCAAGGCCGAGAAGGAGGCGATCGAGAAGCTCCAGGAGGTCTCGCGCGAGGATCCGAGGGAGAAGGCGTTCCGATGATCGACGACAGGCCGCGCTACACGATCAGCGTCGCCGCCGAGCTCGTCGGCATGCACCCGCAGACGCTGCGGATCTACGAGTCGAAGGGGCTCGTCCGGCCCGGCCGGACGCCCGGCGGCACCCGGCTCTACTCCGAGACCGACCTCGAGCGGCTGCGCGTGATCCAGCGGCTGACGACGGAGCTCGGGCTGAACCTGGCCGGCGTCCAGCGCGTGCTCGTGCTCGAGGACGAGATGGAGAGGCTGCGCGCGCGCGTGGCGCGTCTCGAGCGGCAGATGCGCGAAGAGGTCGAGCTCGTGCACAAGCAGTACCGACGCGACCTCGTCGTCTGGACGGAGCAGAACCTTCCAGAGGAGACGCTGATGGATTTCAACCGGCTGACACTGAAGAGCCAGGAGGCGATCGGCGCCGCGCAGGAGCTCGCGCGACGCGAACGGCAATCCCGAGATCACGCCCGAGCACCTGCTGCTCGCGCTGCTCGACCAGGAGCTGCCGCGGACGCTGCTCGCAGGTCGCGCCGCCGAGGTGCAGCCGCGAAGCGGCCGAGCACGTCGCAGCGACTCCCGAAGGTGAGCGGCGGGCACGCAGCAGCCGCAGGTCGGCGCGGCGTTCTCGCGCGTGCTCGACCGGGCCGAGGACGAGATGCGAAAGCTCGAGGACGAGTACGTCTCGACTGAGCACCTGCTGCTCGCGCTCGACGTCGTCCCGCGCGACGAGCTGCTCGCGACGCTGAAGGACGTCCGCGGCGCGCAGCGCGTCACGTCGCAGGATCCCGAGGGCACGTACCAGGCGCTGGAGAAGTTCGGCCGCGACCTGACCGCGCTCGCCGAGAGCGGCAAGCTCGACCCGGTCATCGGCCGCGACGAGGAGATCCGCCGCGTCATCCAGGTGCTCTCGCGCCGCACGAAGAACAACCCCGTGCTGATCGGCGATCCCGGCGTCGGAAAGACGGCGATCGTCGAGGGGCTCGCCCAGCGCATCGTCGCCGGCGACGTCCCCGAGGGCCTCAAGGGCAAGCGCGTCTGGCAGCTCGACATCGGCGCCATGCTCGCCGGCGCGAAGTACCGCGGCGAGTTCGAGGAGCGGCTCAAGGCCGTGCTCGAGGAGATCAAGGCCGCCGAGGGCGAGCTCGTCGTCTTCATCGACGAGCTGCACACGATCGTCGGCGCCGGCGCCGCCGAAGGTGCCGTCGACGCTGCGAACATGCTCAAGCCGATGCTGGCGCGCGGCGAGCTGCGCGTCGTCGGCGCGACGACGCTCGACGAGTACCGCAAGCACATCGAGAAGGACGCGGCGCTCGAGCGGCGCTTCCAGCCCGTGTTCGTCGGGCGAGCCGTCGGTCGCGGACACGATCGCGATCCTGCGCGGCCTCAAGGAGCGCTACGAGGCGCACCACGGCATCCGCATCCGCGACGCCGCGCTCGTCGCCGCCGCCGTGCTCTCCGACCGCTACATCTCCGGCCGCTTCCTCCCGGACAAGGCGATCGACCTCGTCGACGAGGCCGCGTCGCGCGTGCGCATGGAGATCGACTCCTCGCCGCTCGAGCTCGACGAGGCCGAGCGGCGCGTGCGCCAGCTCGAGATCGAGCTCGCGGCCATGGCGCAAGGAGGAGCAAGAACGTCGCGAGCCGCTCGAGCGCGAGCTTGCCGAGGCGAAGTCGGTACGCGACGAGCTGGCGGCGCGCTGGTCGAAGGAGAAGGAGGCACTCGAGCGCGTCAAGGAGATCACTAAGCGGATCGACGAGCTGAAGATGGAAGCCGAGCGCGCGGAGCGCGACGGGCGACCTCGAGCGCGTCGCCGAGATCCGCTACGGCGGAGCTCCCGGCGCTCGAGCAGGAGCTGTCCGAGCCAGGGCGGAGTCGCCGACGCCGCCCATGGTCAAGGAGGAGGTCGACGAGGACGACATCGCCCTCGTCGTCGCGCCGCTGGACGGGCATCCCCGTCTCACGGCTGATGGAGGGCGAGACCGAGAAGCTGATCCACATGGAGGAGCGGCTCCACGAGCGCGTCGTCGGCCAGGACGAGGCCGTCGAGGCCGTCGCCAACGCGCTGCGCCGCGCGCGCTCCGGCCTGCAGGATCCGAACCGGCCGATCGGCTCCTTCATCTTCCTCGGCCCGACCGGCGTGGGGAAGACCGAGCTCGCCCGCGCGCTCGCCGAGTTCATGTTCGACGACGATCGGGCCATGGTCCGCCTGGACATGTCCGAGTACCAGGAGCGGCACACGGTCTCGCGGCTCGTCGGCGCGCCGCCCGGCTACGTCGGCTACGAGGAGGGCGGCCAGCTGACGGAGGCGGTGCGCCGGCGGCCGTACTCGGTCGTCCTCCTGGACGAGATCGAGAAGGCGCACAACGAGGTCTTCGACGTGCTCCTGCAGATCCTCGACGACGGCCGACTCACCGACGGCCAGGGCCGCACGGTCGACTTCCGCAACACCGTGATCATCATGACCTCGAACCTGCGCTCGGCCGACGCGCTGCGCGAGTTCTTCCGGCCCGAGTTCCTGAACCGGGTCGACGAGATCGTCGAGTTCGAGCCGCTCTCGCGCGACCAGCTCGGCGAGATCGTCGAGCTGCAGCTCGCGCGGCTGCGCGAGCGGCTCGCCGAGCGCGGCCTCGATCTCGTCCTCACGCCGGCCGCGAAGGAGCTGGTCGCTGACGCCGGCTGGGATCCCGCCTACGGCGCCCGGCCGCTGAAGCGCGCGATCCAGCGCCTGGTCGAGAACCCGCTCGCGAAGCGCCTGCTCGAGCACGAGTTCGCCGAGGGCGACACGATCATCGTCGACACCGAAGCCGGCGAGCTCACGTTCGAGAAGGCCGAGGCCGCGGCGGCCGCCGCCTGACGTCTCGTCAGAGCTTCAGGATCGCCACGAGTACGGCACCCTTCCTGCCCTCGTACAGCACCGCTGGGGCGAATCCGTTCGGGCCGAACGCGGCTCCCCGCCACAGCCGCTCCCGGGACCCACGATGCCTGTGTAGAAAGCCGATGTGTTGGCCTGCGGCCCGAGGCTGCCCGGGGCGGTGATCGAGCGGACGACCCGGACGTTGCCGCCCCGCGCGTCGCCGCGGGCAAGCCCGACCACGGTCTGGCTCTTCTTGTCCAGTGTGGCGAAGGCGACGACGAGGTGGCCGCCGTAGTCGTGCGTCCGTGAGCGCGCTGACGCTGCGGTTCGGCAAGAGGCGCGAGGCCTGGACCTCGGGGTCTTGCCGTCGGCGCCGGTGCCGGAGTACACGAGGTACTCGCCCGCCAAGGTGTAGGCGGCCGGCGGCCCAGACGGCGAACTCCATGCCGCTTGTGCGCGGCACTGTCTGCCATTGGGCGGCGCGGCCACCTGCGCCGGGCCGGCGCCGCCGCCGACCAGCATGCCCGCGGCGACGATCGCCGCAATGACGATTGTGAGGGTGCCTGCCTTTATGTCTCCTCGGATCTAGCAGAAGGGATTCTTCTTGCAGTCGATCTGCTTGTAGACCAGCTTCTTGACCGTCGCCTTCGTCGTCCACTCGAGCGCGGTGCCGTCCCCGTAGTCCAGCTTCTTGTGGTCCGTGATCGAGAAGCTGGGACGGTTGAGCACTGACAGCGGGCGAACGCCGGCGCCGCCGTAGTAGTACGGCGACTTGTTCTCACAGCCGACGCCCCGGGCCGGGTAGGTCGAGGCAAACACGAACTCGCCGACGCCGACCGAGATCGCCGCGCGCGTGACGACCGCGTTGCGGGCGTTGACCACGCCGAGCGAGCCGTGGGCGGGTCTCGCCCACCTGGTCTCGTCCACCTTGAACGTGCCGTTGCAGGCGGGGTTCTCGAGGCCGGCGTACGTGTACGTCCCGGCCATGTCCAGCACGACCGTGGACGTGCCTTCGCCGAGGCCTCGCTTCCCGTACCAGTACAGGTTCCCGACCTTGACCCGCGAGAGGCGCAGGTTGGTCGTCGCGGTCGCGTCGCCCTGGGTGAACGTGCCGGTCACCGTGACCGACGTGAACCGGTACTGGTAGGCGAAAGGCGCGACGTCCTTCGAGCCGGACGCGGCGGCGTACCCTGCGGTCGCGAGCGCGACGACCGCCGCTGCGGTGGCGCGACGAGCCGGCGGAACGGACACGGCCTCGAGGATTGCAGGGGACGCGGCAGGTAGCAAGCCGCGCCACAGGATCGGCCGCGCCGATCCACTCCGTTACTCGTTCCCCCGGGGCCTTCGGCCCTGACCCCCCGATGTGAGCGTAGCTCGGAAATCGTGACGTGCCTGCGACGCAACCGTGCCGATTCTGTGCCGTCTTCTCCACAAGCGCGCCGCGGCACGCACGGTGACGGGGAGCTAGGCTCCCGCCATGAGCGCGTTCTCCGACCTGGGCGCTGTTCAGCCGCAGCGGATCTGGGACGGCGTTGTCGGCCGCACCGTCCACGGCGAGCGGATCACGCTCACTCTCGTCGAGCTCGAGCCCGGGGTCTCGGTGCCCGAGCACAGCCACGAGAACGAGCAGCAGGGGATGGTCCTGACCGGCTCGCTGACGTTCACCGTCGGCGGCGAGACCCGCCGAGCTTGGTCCGCGGGAGGCGTGGTGCATCACCGGGAACGTCCCGCACTCGGTCGTCGCCGGCCCCGAGGGTGCGGTGCTCGTCGAGGTCTTCTCGCCGGTGCGCGAGGACTGGTCGGCGCTGGAGCCGGCCGAGGCGGGCCCGCCGCGCTGGCCCTAGGGCCGCTTCGCGCCCTTGCGGGCGGTGCCGGCCTCGACGGCGCGCTTCTTGTCGCGCCCCTTCTTCTTGCGCTGCCGGTCGTTCGCCCAGCGTCGCGTCGGTCTCGATCCGCGGCCCATCGGCGGCCACTCTAGCGGCCGCGGGCGCACAGGCACGCGGCTACGGTTCGCGCATGCAGGAGGCGAAACCGAAGTCGAAGCCGAAGCGCCGGACGCATCAGCTCCCCCCGCCGCTCCCGCCCGGCAAGCGGACGATCGGCCAGCTCGTCGCCGAGACGATCCGGTTCTACGGCAGGCACTTCTGGCGCTCGCTGCTCCTCGGCATCGGCCCGGCCGCGGTGACGGTGGCCGGCTACTACGCGGGCTTCCACCCCTGGCTCGCGGCCGTCGTCGCGGCCTGGGTCGTGCTCGCGTCCGCGTCCTACGTCGGGGCGTGCGTGCTCGTCTCGGGCGCCCGGCCCCCGCGGCGTGTCCTCGTCACCGCCTTCGTCGCGGCCTGTCTCGTCTCGCTGCCGTTCCTCGTCGGCTTCTTCTGGCTCGCTCCGGCCGGGCTCGTCGTGCCGGTGATCGTCACCGAGCAGATGCCGCTCCGGCGCGCATTCCGGCGCGGCTTCGACCTCGCCCGCGTCGACTACGTCCACGCGCTCGGATCGCTGGTCACGCTCGGGCTCGTCGTCTTCCTCACACAGGTGCTGCTGACCGCGCTGCTCCACGGCGCGAGCAAGCAGTCGGTGCACATCTCCGCCTTCCTGGCCAGCCTGGTGATTCAGCCGCTCCTCTTCCTCGGCGCGGCCCTGCTCTACGACGACCAGGCCGCGCGCCTGGAGATAAAGTCGGGCTCCCGGAACCGAAGGAGGCCCGATGCCGACCTATCTCATGCTGACGACGCTGACCGACCAGGGTCTGCGGACGCTCCAATCGCACCCTGAGCGGCTCCGCGAGGTGAACCGCGACGTGGAGGAGCTCGGCGCGCGGGTGCTCCACCAGTGGATCTCGCTCGGTCACTTCGACTTCGTCAACATCGTCGAGGCGCCGGACTCCGAGGCGATCGCGAGGATCTCGGTCGCGCTCGGCGCACGCGGCAGCGCCAAGCTCGAGAGCTACGAGCTGATCCCGGTCGACAAGCTGCTGGACAGCCTGTCGGCCTAGCGCACGCTCGTCGTCTTCCCGCGCCACGCGCACTCGCAGCTGAACGTCGAGCGCCGCATCAACGGCGATCCCGTGATGCCGGTGCACATCACCGAGGACGGCAAGGCCGAGGCGCGTTTGCTCGTCCTCGAGCTCGCGCACGCGCCCTTCGACCTCTGTCTCCACACGCGTTTCGGCCGGGCGCAGGAGACTGCCGAGCTGGCCCTGGCGGGGCGCGACGACGGGGCCGCGGAGCGGATCGAGATGCTCACCCCGCGCGGCTGAACGCCACCGCGAACTGCCCCGCCTGCTCGGCGTTGTCGGCCACCAGCCGGCGGTTCACCTCGAGCGTCCGGCCGCCGCTGTGCTCGTGCAGGTACGCCAGGACGAACGGCGTCACCGCCTGACCCTTCACCTCTCGGGATTCGGCTTCCGCGAGCGCAGCCTCGATCAGCGGCTCGACGTCGTCCAGGCTCTCGGCCGGCGGACGGGCGACGACGATCGCCGAATCGGAGAGCTCCCAATGCGCCCGCGCGAGCCGAACCGTACCCTCGACCGTGTCGAGCACGGGGACCTGCGGCCCCCCGCGGGCGGAGTAGAAGAGCGGTAGCTCGTCTGTGCCGTAGCCGAGGACGGGCACGCCGAGTGTCTCGAGCACCTCCATCGTCGCGGGGACGTCGAGCAGGGACTTGATGCCCGAGCAGACGACTAGCACAGGGGTCCGCGCAAGTGACGCGAGGTCAGCCGAGACGTCCGGGCGATCCGCCCAGCCGCGATGGACGCCGCCGAGCCCGCCGGTGGCCATGAAGCGGACTCCGGCGTGCCGACAGGCGACGAGGGTCCCGCCGACCGTCGTCGCCCCCAACGACCCCGCTGAGAGGCAAAGCCCGATGTCCCTCGGCCCGGCCTTCCACGCCTCCGAGCCGGCCCCGGCGACGCGCTCCAGTTCGGCCGTCGACAGGCCGACGACGAGCTCGCCGTCGAGGACGGCCGTCGTCGCCGGCACCGCGCCGGAGGCTCGGACGCGCGCCTCGCACTCCCGTCCGACCTCCAGCCCTTCCCTCGGCGGAAAGCCGTGCGCGACGATCGACGTCTCGAGCGCGACGACCGGCCCACCCGCATCGAGCGCCGCGCGAACCTCCTCGGCAAGTCTCAGCACTGCTCCTTCATGTCCACGAACTCGACGTCGCCGAACTCGGGGAATGAGCGCACGTGCCGCCCTGTCTCCGCGAAGCCTGCCCGCTCGTAGACCGCGATCGCCCGCTCGTTGAACGCCGCCACGGCGAGCACGATCTGCTCGGGACGGAACCGCTTGCGGCCGAACTCGAGACCGGCGCGGACGAAGTCGAGCCCGTGCCCGCGGCCCGTCAGGTCGGGACGCAACCCCAGCCCGTACTCCAGGATGGGCCCCTTGAGCTCGAAATAGTAGAACCCGACGAGCGAGCCGTCGTGGTCGCGGGCCGAGAAGAAGCGCTCGGGGTTCCGCACGGGCTCGTGCTTGCCGTCATAGAAGTCGTACGGCGGCTCGTACGCCCACCCCTCGATTTCGGCCATCGCCTCGGGCGATGCCAGCTCGATTCGCGCGATCACGGCATCGCGCCCAGCTTGGAGACGCAGCGGGCGGCCGCCTCCAGCCCCAGCTCGATCCCGCCGACGAGGAAGCCCGCCGCGAGCGCGTCTCCGGCGCCGGTCGAGTCGACGACGTCGGCCCCGCGCGCCTCGTGCTCCGTCTCCTTGTCCCCGCGCCTGACGACGGCGCCGGCCGGCCCACGCTTGAGCACGATCGTCTCCGCGTCCGGCGCGCCCCCGAGCTCCTCGAGCTCGAGCTCGGTCGCGAACACGACGTCCGGCTCCAGCTCTGCGATCCGGTCGCGGAAGCGGTCGGCTCCGAAGGAGCGGATCGAGCTCCACGTCGACAGGTCGACGGAGACGACGCCGCCTTCCTCGCGGACAGCCCGCGCCGCCGCCGCCCCCGCGGCGCCGACCGGATCCCGCAGGAGCGCGTAGCCGGACACGTAGAGCGCGTCGCAGCCGGACAGCCACTCGGGCTGGAGATCCTCGGGACGAAGCTCGGCGGCAACACCCGGGTCGGACAGCATCGAGCGCTCGCCGTTCGGCTCGACGACCGAGACGACGACGCCGTTGCGGCCGGGAGCCATCGGCCCCAGCACCTCGACCCGGCGCGCGCCGACCTCGGCGGCGACGAGCCGCCCGGGCGTGTCGCCGCCCCACTTGGCGATCAGCCTCGACTGGGCGCCGAGCACCGCAGCCCATGCGGCGACGTTGGCCGCCTGCCCGCCCGCTCCAGCCCGCGTGACCGCGGGCGTGTCGTCACCACGGGCGAGCGGACGCTCGATCCGGACGATCAGGTCGAGCATCAGGTCGCCGAGCGCGCACAGGATCACGCCTAAGATCGTCGCATGGATGGCGACGGCAAGCGCAACCGCACGAAGACCTTCCTGCTCGGCGGCCTCGTCGGCGCCTCTGCGGTGCTCGCAGCCGCCAAGCGGAGGCGGCCGGCGACCCCATCCTCACCGCGCCGAGGCCTGTCGGCGTTCGAGGACGCGCCCTGCTTTCGGGAGCAGGAGGCGCGGGACGAATCGTCGCGCTCTCGTTAGCCCGGCTCAGCAGGCGCTCGGATGCTTCTCGGCCCGGAGCAGGCGCTCCGCCTGCAGCACGGTGTCGCGGTTCGTCCCCGCATCGTCGAGCTTTAGCCGTGGTGGCCGCCGCTGGACACGCTGCTAGCCTTGCCGCGATGCCGATCTACGAGTACCGGTGCCCCAAAGGCCACGAATTCGAGGTCCTGCATCGCATGGACGATCCTCCTCCGAAGGCGTGCGAGGTCTGCGGTGCGAAGCCCGTCGAGCGAGTCTTCCGCCCGGTGCCGGTCTTCTTCAAGGGATCGGGCTTCTACTCGACCGACTACGGGCGCCGCAAGCGCAAGGTCGAGTCGTCGGGCGGCGACGGCGGCAAGGCCGACGGCGACAGCTCGAAACCGGCCGAAAAGCCGACCGAGAAGAGCGCGAAGACCGCCGACACGTAACCGGCGGGCTAGCTCGGGAAGGGCTTGTTGCCGGTCACGCAGCCCGGCTCGTACGCGCTCGAGCCCGGGGGCGGCGGCTGAGGCGCCGACTCGCCCGTGAACATCGAGATTACGGCGCGATTGTCCTCGTTCGGGACGAGTACCGCCTTCCCGTCGACGTACTCGGGGTCGCCGCCGAGCCGGCAGTGCACACTGCCCCCGCTGCCGGAGCGGTACCGCACCCAGCCGAGCTGGATGAAGTCGCCGGCGGACAGGTCGGTCGACAGCGGCTTCATCAGGTCGCCGCCGATGAAGGGCAAGTCCAGGAAGGTGCCGACCCCGGCCAGCTTCGAGGAGACGGCCTGGATCACCTGCTGCTGCCGCGCCGAGCGGGTGAGGTCGTTCTCGCCCGGATCGAGCTGGTTCTCCCGGATGCGTGTGTAGATCAGCGCGCGCTGGCCGTCCATGTGCTGCTTGCCCTTCCCGAAGCGCCAGCCTTTCCAGTTCCGGCACTGGGCGGCGGAGAACGGGCAGTCGAAGCGGTTCGACTGGATCGGCTTGGGCACGTCGATCGTGATCCCGCCGATCTCGTCGATCAGCTTCTTGAACTCGTTGAAGTCGACGATGGCGATGTGGTTGATCTTCAAGCCCGTGAAGTCCTCGATCGTCTGGATCGCGAGCGCCTCGCGCCCGAACTGGTAGGCGGCGTTGATCCGGTCCTCCCCGTGGCGCGGGATGGCGACGTAGAGGTCCCGTGGGATCGACAGGTAGTAGATCCGGTCGTGCGCGGGGTCGGTGCGCATGAGCATGATCGAGTCGGAGCGGTGGGACGATTGGCGTCCCGAGAAGGTCGCGTGATCGGTGCCCAGCAGCAGGATCGTGGTCGAGGTGTCGAAGAGCATCCCGCCCTTGTGTGTCAGCGCCTTCTTGGCGCCGGCGGGCAGGCGGGCGTTGGCGGCGTCGACTCCGTCCCGGAAAGAGAAGTAGCTGGCGAGAATCCAGGCCGCGAGCCAGGCGACGAAGAGGACGATCAGGATCCCGACCGCCTGCAGGATCCGCCGGCGCGTCGTCTTCGGCTGGCGCGGAGGCTTTGGCCCGGCCGGCGGCCGGCTGGGCGCGCGGCCTTTACGGGCACCGAGGCTGGGGACTTTGCCCCGGCCACGTCCGCTCTTGTAGACGCGGTAGGGCTTCTCCTCCTCGGCCATCCGCGGCCCAATGTAGCCGCGGGTCTGGCGGGCACTGCGCGGTGACCCGCGGGGAGCTATCGTCGGCGCCCATGGCCGCTGAGCGCACGATCGGCGTCGACGTCGGCGGGACGAAGATCGTCGTCGGCGTCGTCGAGCGCGACGGGACGATCGTCCGCGTCGAGCGCCGGCCGACTCCCGTCGAGTCCACGGATGCCCTGCTGGCCGGCCTCGCCGAGGCGGTCGCGTCCGTCCGCGACGACAGCGTGGCTGCCGTGGGAATCGGGATTCCCTCCGCGATCGACCAGCGCTCGGGAACTGCTGTTTTCTCCGTGAACATCCCGCTCGCGGACGTCGACGTCCGCACGTGGGCTGCAGAGACGTTCGGCCTCCCGGCCGCGATCGACAACGACGCCAACTGCGCCGCGCTCGCCGAGTGGCGGGCCGGGGCCGGTCGCGGGACGACCGACATGGTCATGATCACCCTCGGAACGGGCATCGGAGGAGGACTGATCCTCGGCGGCAGGCTCTACCGCGGCTGGATCGGCGTGGGAGCGGAACTCGGGCACATCGTCGTCGACGCCGACGGCGCCCCGTGCCAGGGGCACTGCGAGGGTCACGGTCATCTCGAGGCGATGGCCTCCGGTCGCGCCGTCGATGCCGTCGCGGAGCGGCTGCTCGGTGCGGGGGCGGGCACGCCGGAGCTGGTCGCAGCCGCCCGCGCCGGTGACCCGGCCGCCCTGGAGGCGCTCGCCACTGCGGGCCGCCGGCTTGGCGCCGGAATCGCGTCGATCGTCAACCTGCTCAACCCCGAGCTGATCGTGGTCGGCGGCGGCTTCGGCGACGCTTTCGACCTGCTCATCGGCCCGGTGCGCGAGGTGCTGGCGCGTGATGGGGTCGTTCCCGCGCGCGACGTCGTCCGGATCGTGCCGGCCGAGCTGGGTGCGGACGCCGGGCTGATCGGAGCCGCGCTGGTGGGATTCGAGGCTCTCGGGGCGGTCGGCGTCGCCGTCGCGCGCGGCTGACGGCGGCATGCCGCTCGCCGTCTGCGCGACTCCGATCGGCAATCTCGCCGACGTGACCTTGCGCGTCCTCGACCAGCTCGCAGCGGCCGACCTCGTCCTCTGCGAGGACACGCGCCGCACGCGCGTCCTCCTCGAACGGCACGGGGTCCGGGCTCGTCTGGCCAGCTACCGCGAGCACAACGAGGCGCGACGGACCGTCGAGATGCTTCCTCGGCTCGAAGCGGGGGAGACCGTCGTCCTCGTGAGCGACGCCGGCCTGCCCGGCGTCAACGATCCGGGCATGCGACTCATCTCGGCGGCGCGCGACGCCGGTCTCCCGGTGACGGTGCTCCCTGGCCCGTCGGCCGTCGAGACGGCGCTCGTCGCGAGCGGCTTCGAGCTCGAGCGCTATCAGTTTCTCGGGTACCTGCCTCGTGGAGACCGTGCGCTCTCGACACTGTGGGACGAGCTCGCCGCCTGGCCTCACGCCGCCGTTGCGTTCGAATCGCCGCAACGGCTGCCCGCGACGCTCGCGTCTCTGGCGGCAGCGCTGCCGGAGCGCCCTGTCGCCGTTTGCCGCGAGCTCACGAAGGCGTTCGAGGAGGTCGTCCGGGGCACGTCGCGAGTCGTTGCCGAGCGGTTCGAGCGCGCACCCAAGGGCGAGATCACGCTCGTTCTCGCCCCGGCACCGGCGCGCAGCGTCCCGGATCGGGCCGGGCTCGAGGCGGTGGCCGAGCTCGTCGCGTCCGGCATGTCGAGAAGCCGGGCCGCTGATCTCGTCGCGCGTCTGACGGGCCTTCCGCGGAACCGGCTTTACGGCGGAAGCCTCCGGACTCGTCCTCCGTAGCCAATATTGACAACATCCGACGCACACGCTAGCGTGCGTTCCTGCTGTTGTCAATACCGAGAACGAAGGAGTCGCCGGATGCGCCGAGTGCTGTTTGTCCTCATCGTCGTGGTCGGTTTCGTGCCCGCGTCCGCGCACGCGTGGTCCTGGCCCGCTGAGGGGCCGGTGTTGCGCCCCTTCGTCTTCGGGGACGATCCCTACGCTCCCGGACAGCACCGAGGCATCGATATCGCCGGTGACCTCGGCGCCGACGTGCCCGCGCCTGCGCCCGGCGTCGTCGCGTTCGCAGGCACGGTTCCCAAAGGCGGCAAGACGCTGTCCATCCGCACTCCTGACGGCTACGCGGTGTCCCTGCAGCATCTCGGGTCGTTCCGTGTCCGCAAGGGAGATGAGATCGCCGAGGGAACGCCGGTGGCGACGATCGGGGAGAGCGGCGAGCCCGACTGGCCCGAGCCCTACGTCTATCTCGGCATCCGCCACGCCGACGACGAACAGGGCTACGTCGACCCGCTCACGCTCCTGCCTGCGCGGCGAGCGCCCGACCCGGACCCTCCACCGGATGGCACGGGCGTTCCCGGCGCGTCGCAGCCTCCGGCCGTGGCGCCGGCGCCTCCCGCCGCAGCGCACCCGCATCCAACTCCGCCGACCCAGGCCGATGTCCCGGGGCCTTCAGAGCCTGTCCAGTCCGCCCAGCCCGAACCCGCGCCGCCGGTAACGGATCCGCCCGCGACGCCCGCGCCGGAGCCGCCGGTCTCGCAGCCCGCGACTCCGCCTGTTCCGGCCTCGCCGGCGCTGCCGTCGACACCAATCGACCCGGCAGACTTGCCCGCCCCGGTCACGCCGGCGGTATCCGTCCGACCCCCGGCGACCCACCTCGCACCTGTGAAAGGGAGCGCCGAGATCAGCGTCGTCGCCGAACCCAAGCCGGTTCCACTCCTGACCCCCGGCCCGCCGCGGACCAGGCCCGCGGTCATACGCCGGTCCGTTTCGACCGGGCGGCCTCTCCGAGTCACGCGCCTGGTCAACGCCGCGATCGCGAGAAGCAGACACTGGGTTCGAGTCACAGTGGCAACGGCGAAGGCACCGTCTCCGCGCTCGCAGCCGACCCCGAAGGCGGTGCCCACGAGGCTCCTTGCCCGACCTCACGAAACGCCGTTTCCGAGGGACGTCGTATCGGGATTGACGCTCGGCGTTGCCCTTCTCTCGCTCCTGGCGTGGGCTCGGCGACGACGTGGTGGGGCGGCACGGCGGGCGTCTGCCGGCGCGAAGCCGCCGCCTATCATCCCTGGCGATGCGGTTCTATGTGACGACCCCGATCTACTACGTGAACGACGTGCCCCACATCGGGCACGCCTATACGACGATCGCGGCCGACATCGTCGCCCGGAACCGCAAGCAGCGGGGCGCCGAGACGTTCTTCCTCACCGGGGTGGACGAGCACGGCACGAAGGTCCGCAAGGTCGCGGACGCCGAGGGCATCCCGCCGCAGGAGTACGTCGATCGCATCTCGGGCGCCTGGCGCGAGTTGCCCGGCCGCGTCGACGCCGAGCCGGACTTCTTCATCCGCACGTCGGACGCCGAGCATGCGGAGTTCGTCCGTGAGTTCCTCCAACGCATCTACGACAACGGTGACGTCTACGAGGACGTCTACTCGGGCCTCTACTGCGTCGGCTGCGAGGCGTTCAAGCTCGAGTCCGAGCTCGTTGACGGACGGTGCCCCGACCACCCGAACACGCCGCTCGAGTACCTGGAGGAGAGGAACTACTTCTTCCGTCTGTCGGCCTACCAGGAGCGGCTCGCACGGCTCTACGACGAGCGACCGGACTTCGTCCTGCCGAAGTTCCGCGCCAACGAAGCCCGGAGCTTCATCGACGGCGGCTTGCGCGACTTCTCCATCAGCCGAGCGGGGGAAACGTGGGGCATCCCGCTTCCGTGGGACGAGAGCCAGGTCGCCTACGTCTGGGCCGACGCGCTCGTCAACTACCTGAGCGCCCTGACCTATGCCCGGCCGGGGGAGGACCTGCGCGCCGCCTTCTGGCCGGAGGTCAGGCACCTCATGGCCAAGGACATCTTGCGCTTCCATTGCGTCTACTGGCCGGCGATGCTCCTGTCGGCCGGGTTTGAGGTCCCGAAGCAGATCTTCGTCCACGGATATCTCCTGCTCGAAGAGCAGAAGATCTCGAAGTCGATCGGAAACGTGATCAGCCCGCTCGACCTCGTCGACGTCTACGGACCTGATGCCGTCCGCTTCTGGGCGATCCGCTCGGTCTCGTTCGGCAATGACGGCTCGGTCTCGCTCGAGAGCGTCCGCGAGCGCTACGAGCGGGAGCTCGGAAACGAGCTCGGAAACCTCCTGTCCCGGACGACGGCGATGGTCTCGCGCTACCGGGGCGGCCGGCTCGACGTCGGATCGGGGTCGGAGTCGATCCGCTCCGAGCTCGACGCGCTGGGCCCCGCGGTGACGGAGCGGATCGACGTCTGGGACCTGACGGGCGCGCTCGAGGCGATCTGGCGGGTCGTGCGGCGGCTGAACGCGTACGTCGAGGAGACGAAGCCGTGGGAGCTGGCCAAGGACGAGGCGAACCGCGCCGCGCTCGACGAGGTGCTCTACGACCTCGCCGACGGTCTCCGCTGCGTGGCCGTCGCGCTCGCCGCCTTCGTCCCGGCGACGTCGGGCATGATCCTCGACGCGCTCGGGCAGCCGACGAGCATCGAGTGGGAGAACGTCGTCCCCGGCAAGACCGGGCCGATGGACGGGATCGAGCCCGCGACGCCGCTCTTCCCGCGCATCGACGAGCCGGCTGCGGCGTGATCGACACGCACGCGCATCTGGACGCGTGCTCCGAGGCCGCCGACGATCTTCTCGCCCGCGCGAGGTCGGCCGGGGTCGACCGGGTCATCGCCGTCGGCTCCGGAATCGACTCGTGCCGTGCCGCGCTCGCGGTCGCCGCGCTCGAACGACGAGCGTGACTTGCGCGCTGGGTGTCCATCCACACCAGGCCGGCGGGGAAGAGGCCCGGAGGATCGACGAGCTGCGAGAGCTGCTCGGCGCGCCCCACGCGGTTGCCGTCGGCGAGACGGGGCTCGATTTCTACCGTGACCACGCGCCGCGGGACGCGCAGAGGCTCGTCTTCGAAGCGCAGCTCGGTCTGGCGGCGGCGCTGGACCTCCCTGTCGTCGTGCACACGCGGGCGGCCGACGAGGAGACCGCTTTGCTTCTCGACGGCTTCGACGGCACCGTGGTCATGCACTGCTTCTCGTCGCCGGCGCTGCTTCCAGTCGTGCTCGAGCGCGGCTACTACGTGTCCTTCGCCGGGAACGTCACCTTCCCGAAGGCGGAGGAACTTCGGGAGGCGGCAGCGCAGGTGCCGGCCGATCGCATCCTCTCCGAGACCGACTGCCCGTACCTGGCGCCCCAGCCGGTGCGGGGGCGTCCGAACGAGCCTGCGAACGTCATCCACACGGTCGCGACGCTCGCTGCTGTGCGGGGCGTGACCGTCGAGGCGCTGGCAACGCAGATCGACGACAACGCGACTCGCGCTTTCGGTCTGGCGTGAGCACCGACCGCGTCAACGCCAAGCGCGGGCTCGGTCAGCACTTCCTTGTCGACGAGAACATCCTCGGCGTGATCGGCAGGTTGGCCGATCTGCAGCCCGAGCGACGTCGTCCTCGAGATCGGCCCCGGCCTCGGAGTTCTGACTCGGTACCTCGCCGAGCGGGTCGCTCGGGTTGTCGCCGTCGAGATCGATCACAGCCTCGAGCCGCGCCTCTCGGAGCATCTCGCCGCGCAGGCGAACGTCGAATTGGTCTTCGGCGACGCGCTCGATCTCGATCTCACCGCGCTGCAGCCGCCGCCCGGCAAGCTCGTGGCAAACCTGCCCTACAACGTCGCAACGCCGATCGTTGTCGAGAGCCTGGACGGGCTGCCGAGCGTGCGCCGGTGGTGCGTGATGGTGCAGCGAGAGGTCGCCGATCGCTTCTTCGCCGCGCCGGGCACGAAGGCCTACGGCGCCGTATCCGTGCTCGTGCAGCTCGCTGCCGAGCGCACCGGCTCCCATCCGGTCGCTCGCACCGTCTTCCGCCCCCGACCGAACGTCGACTCGGCCCTCGTCGCGTTCGAGCGTCGGCATCTGCCGGACGACTTCGCGTCGATCAAGCGCTTGGTCCAAGCGGCGTTCGCGCACCGGCGCAAGACGCTCCCGAACTCGCTGGAGCTTTCCGGCGTCGCGAGCCGCGGCCAGGGCGCGGCCGCCCTGGCCGAGCTCGGCCTCGAGCCCGGCACCCGCGCGGAGGCGCTTCCGCCCGAGCAGTTCGTGGAGCTCGCCCGTCTCGTCGCATGAAGACCACGAGCGCTCCCGCCAAGATCAACCTGGCGCTCGTCGTCGGGCCGCGGCGCGCCGACGGCAAGCACGAGGTCGCCACCGTGCTGCAGGCCGTCGATCTGCTCGACTCGCTCTCGCTCGCGCAAGGCCCGGACCTGCGGGTGACCGGCTTTGCAGACGACACCCTGGTGGACCGCGCGCTGCGAGAGCTGGCCGCGGCCGCCGGGATCGAACCGCGTTGGAACGTCACGATCGACAAGCACATACCCGTCGCGGCGGGGCTCGCCGGCGGCAGCTCGGACGCCGCCGCTGCGCTACAGCTCGCGAACGAGACGCTGCCCGAGCCGCTCTCGGCCGGGCAGCTGAGCGGGCTGGCTGCGAGCCTCGGCGCCGACGTCCCGTTCTTGCTCGCGTCCGGCCCGCAGCTCGGAACCGGCGACGGCACCGTGCTCGAGCCGCTCGACTTGCCGCTCGACTATGCCGTTCTGCTGCTGCTCCCTGAAGGCGCCGTCAAGTCGTCCACCGCCGACGTGTACGAGGCGTTCGACCGCCGAGGCGGGGAGGAAGGCTTCGAGGCGCGGCGCCGCAGTCTGCTCGAGGCGCTGCGCAGCGTCCGGACACCCCGCGATCTCGCGGCGCTCCCGCCCAACGACCTGGTGTCGTCACGGCTCGCGGCCGAGCTCGAAAGGCTCGGAGCCTTCCGTG
The DNA here is from genome assembly GCA_963776375.1 of uncultured Actinomycetes bacterium. Taxonomy (GTDB): domain Bacteria; phylum Actinomycetota; class Thermoleophilia; order Gaiellales; family Gaiellaceae; genus PALSA-612. The sequence continues at coordinate 356,779 of CAVZMF010000002.1, forward strand.
CGGACGTCAGCGGAGCGGGTCCGGCGCTCTACGGCCTCTTCGACGACGAGAGCGCCGCCGGGGCCGCAGCCGCCGAGCTGAGCGGCTTCGGCGCCACCCGGGTTTGCGCGCCGCACCGTGGTACGGTTGAGCCGCGTTGAGCCAGCAGTCACATCCCCACGGAAAGCCGTTCTACGCGCAGACGCGCGTCAAGATCGCGATCTCGATCGCGGCGGTCGAAGCGCTGATCGTGGCCATCAGCCACGACTGGTCGAAGTGGACGGTGATCGTGGTCGCGATCCCGATCATTCTCTTCTACCTCCTGGCCGGCAGGATGCTCGAGTCGGATCTCGGCAGGCAGATCTCCTGGGTCGCCGCGGCCTCCCAGGCGCTGACCGTGATCGTCGTCCTGCTCTGGTACTGGATCGAGGTGCTGACGTTCGTCACCGCCGGCGTCTTCGCGGTCATCGCGCTCTACCTCTTGTTCGTCGACCGCCCCTCGAGCGGGCCAACTGACGCTGGGGCGTAGCCAAGTGGTAAGGCAGCGGGTTTTGGTCCCGCGATCCCAGGTTCGAATCCTGGCGCCCCAGCCATTGCGATGAGCCCCGAGAACACGCCGCTCGCCGCTCTCGTCATGGCCGCTGGCCTGGGCACGCGCATGCGCTCGACGCTGCCCAAGCACCTGCACCCCCTGATCGGCCGGAGGCTCATGGACTGGCCGATCGAAGCCGGGCGGGCGCTCGATCCGGGCCTGTTCGTCGTCGTGCTCTCGCCGGAGACGCTCGAGGCGTTCGGCGACACCGACGGCGTCGTCACCGCCGTGCAACACGAGCCGCGTGGAACGGGCGATGCCGTGGTCGCGGCGCGAGAAGCGCTCGACCGCTTCGCCGGCGACCTCCTCGTGCTTTCCGGCGACACGCCGCTCCTCACCGAAACCCTCCTGCGCGAGCTGGTCGAAGAACACGGTCGGGCAGGAGCCGACGTCACGGTTCTCTCGTTCGAGCCGGACGATCCGGGCGCCTACGGACGCGTGCTTCGAGAGACCGACGGCGCGCTGCGCGGGATCGTCGAGGCGGTCGACGCGTCGCCGGAGGAACTGGAGACCCGCGAGGTGAACAGCTCGATCTACGTGTTCAAGGCGGAGGCCCTCTGGCCGGCGCTCGACGTGCTCGAGCCGCACAACGCACAAGGGGAGCTCTACCTGACCGATGCCGTCCGCCACATCATCGAGCACGGGGGCAACGGGGCGGTGCATCGCGCGCCGGATCCTCGCGAGGCGCTCGGCGTCAACACGCGCGCGGAGCTGGCCGCGGCCGCAGCCGTGTTGCGCGCGCGGATCAACGAGCGGCACATGCTCGCGGGCGTGACGATCGTCGATCCAGACACGACCTGGATCGAGGCCGAGGTCGAGCTGGCCGAGGACGTCGTCGTCCACCCGTTCACGGTCCTCGCGGGCCGCACGAGGATCGAGCGCGGCGCCCGGATCGGGCCGCACGCGGCCGTTTCCGACGCGTCGATCGGTGAGGGTGCACAGATCGGGCCGTTCTGTTACCTTCGGCCCGGCACGGTCGTCGAAGCAGGGGCGAAGGCGGGCACATTCGTGGAAGTCAAGAACTCGCGGATCGGCGCGCGCACGAAGGTGCCGCACCTCTCCTACATCGGCGACGCCGATATCGGTGAGGATTCCAACATCGCCGCCGCGAACGTGACGGCGAACTTGTCCCATCGGCCTGGGCGTGGGAAGGGCCGGACGCGGATCGGCAGCAACGTCAGGACCGGCGTCGACAATACGTTCGTCGCACCAGTCGACATCGGCGACGATGCATGGGTTTATCCGGGAACCGTGATCACCGAGGACGTGCCCCCGGCCGCGCTGGCCGGATTTCCGCCACGTCAGGTGAACAAGGAGGGGTATGTCCGTCGAGAGCGCGACGACTGAGGCGTTCCGGCTCCCCGGCCTCGAGACGGTCGGGTCGGAGCGCCCCGAGATGACCTCGGGCCACTACCTCGAGCGCGGGCCGTCGAAGCGGCTGATGGTCTTCTCCGGCAGCTCGCATCCCGGCCTCGCGTCGGCCATTGCCGAGAAACTCGGCGTCGAGCTGGGTGAGATCGCCCTCGAGACCTTCCCGAACGGCGAGACCTACTGCCGCTACTGCGAGTCGATCCGTGGCGCCGACCTCTTCCTCGTCCAGACCGGCTGCCGGCCCGTCGACCGCAACCTGATGGAGCTCTGCCTGATGATCCAGGCGGCGAAGCTGGCGTCGGCCAAGCGGATCACGGCCGTGATCCCGTGGTTCCCGTACTCGCGGCAGGACCGCAAGGCGAAGCCGCGCGAGCCGATCTCCGGACGCTACGTCGCGGACATGGTCCAGCTCGCGGGCGCCGACCGCGTGCTGACGATGGACCTCCACGCGGGCCAGATCCAGGGCTTCTTCAACATCCCGGTCGACCACATGACGGCGCTGCCGCTCTTCGGCCAACACTTCCGCGATCTCGGGCTCGAGGGCGACGGGATCGTGTCTGTCGCTCCTGATGCGGGCCGGGCGAAGCACGCGGTCCGGTTCGCCGGGATGATCGGCGCCGGTTTCGCCGTCATGCACAAGATGCGGTCGAGCCCCGACACCGTCGAGATGACCGAGGTGACGGGCCGCGTGCGCGACAAGATCGCCATCATCGGCGACGACGTGTCCACCACCGGCGGCACGCTGATCGCCGGCGCGGAGGCGCTGAAGGAGCAGGGGGCGACCGACGTCTGGGCGTTCCTCACGCATGCGCTCTTCTCCGCGGAGGGGCTGCAGGCGATCGGTGACTCGGAGCTGACCGGGATCGTGGTCACGGACACCGTTCCGATCGACCCGACGCACAAGCCGGAGAAGATGACCGTGCTTCCGATCTCGGGCCTGCTCGCAGAGACGATCATGAACGTGTTCTCCGACGACTCCGTCTCGGCGATCTTCGGCGGCGACACGCAGTTGTTCTAGCCGGCAGGCCGCGGGCCGAGGCGCGTCGGTCGCTACCATTCGCCGCCGTGGCAGGAGAGCGAGTCAAGCTTGAGGCGCAGGAGCGCGAGACTGTGGGGACGACCGCGGCCGCGAGGCTGCGCCGCGAGGGCTGTCATCCCGGGTGTCATCTACGGCCGCGGGAAGAAGCCGCACGCGATCGCCGTCCCCGAGCGGGAGCTGCGGGCGGCGCTGAGCGGCCCTAACGGCCGCCACGCGATCCTCGACGTCACGCTCGCCGGCCAGAAGACGTCCCACGCGTCGATCCTCAAGGACTTCCAGGTCGACCCGATTCGCGGCCGGCTGACCCATTTCGACCTGCATGAGGTGCGGCTCGACCAGCCGATCACGGCTCAGGTGGCCGTCGAGCTCGTCGGCGAGTCGCCCGGCGTGAAGGCCGGCGGCGTGCTGTCCGCGCTCGTGCGCGAGGTGAGCGTCGAGGCGCTGCCGCTCGAGATCCCCGACCGGCTCGAGCTGGACATCTCCGGCGCCGAGATCGGGACCACCTTGCGAGTCGCCGACCTCGTCGCTCCCGAAGGGTCGAAGCTCCTCGACGATCCCGACACCGTCGTCGTCACCGTCGCCGCGCCGCGTGTCGAGGTCGAGGAGGAGGTCCCGGAGGAGGAGCTGGCCGAGGGCGAGGAGGCTCCGGAGGGCGAGGAGCCCGCGGCCGAGGCCGGGGGCGAAGCACCGACCGCCGAGGCCGGCGAGTCGGACGCCGCCGAGGAGTAGCCCGTGCGCCTGTTCCGTCGGGGCGAGGGAGCCTCGACGCTCGACCTGCTGGTGGCGGGTCTCGGCAACCCGGGCCGCGAGTACGCGGCGACGCGCCACAACGTGGGCTGGCTGGTCGTCGACGAGTTGGCCGCGCGGCACGAGGGCTCCTGGCGCTCGAAGTTCTCCGGGCAGCTCGCCGAGATCCGGCTCGACGGCCTGCGCCTCGGCCTGCTGAAGCCGGAGACGTACATGAACGAGTCGGGCCGCTCGATCGGCGCGGCCGTGCGCTTCTTCAAGGTCGACCCGGAAGCGCTGCTCGTCGTCCACGACGACGTCGACCTCGAGGAGGGGCGGCTGCAGGCACGCCTCGGCGGCGGGCTCGCTGGTCATAACGGCCTGCGCTCGATCGCGCAGGTGCTCTCGTCGCAGGAGTTCCTCCGGCTGCGCATCGGCGTCGGCCGGCCGGGCCGCGGCGATCGGCGCTCGGTCGCCGACTACGTGCTGTCCGGGTTCGACCCGGTCGTCGACGTCGGCGCCCTTGGCTCCCGGTCGGCGGACGCAGTCGAGACGATTGCCAGGGACGGGCTCGAGGCTGCGCAGCAGCGCTTCAACTGACGGTTTAGCCCGGCCGGACGGCTGTGGACGAAAAGTCACACAATCGGCACGTGTGGGGTATCCGCGTGACGCCCCTTTGTGCGGATTCCGTCTTGCCCGGCTGGGATGCTTGTGGGCGTGGGTGTTGCGCTGAGCGGTCGTGATTATCCGGGCACGTTGCGTGCTTTCAATGTCTGGTTTGCTGACGATGAGGCGTGCCTGCGCTACCTGGCGGGGCTGCGTTGGCAGGGCGGGTTTGTCTGCGCGGCGTGTGGTGGCGAGCGGGCGTGGCGGATGAGCAAGGGTCGGAATCTCCGCTGCGCGCGCTGCCGTGCGGATCAGTCGGTGACCGCGGGGACGATTTTCGCCGACACGCGGCTGCCGTTGACGAGTTGGTTTGCCGCCGCCTGGTACGTCACCGGTACCAAGCACGGCGTCAGCGCGCTTGGCCTGCAGCAGCTGCTCGGACTGGGCAGCTATGAGACGGCGTGGGCGCTTTTGCACAAGCTGCGGCGGGCGATGGTGCGGCCGGGACGCGAGCGGCTCAGCGGCGAGCTCGAGGTGGACGAAACCTACGTCGGCGCCGGCAAAGGCCCCGCTGCTTGGACCGCGGGACGGCTGACAAGGCGATCGTCGCGATCGCCGTCGAGGCGCGACCGGCCGGCCGCTGCGGCCGCGTCCGACTGGCCCGGATCGGCGATGTCAGCGAACCGACTCTGACCGCGTTTGTCCGCCAGGCAGCCGCGCCGGGTTCGGTCGTCTACACCGACGCCTGGCACGGCTACCTGGGCCTCGACGACGCCGGCTACCTGCACCAGCCAACCAACGTCGCCGCCAGCGGCGACCCCGCGCACGCGACGATGCCCCGAACGCACCGGATCGCCTCGCTGCTCAAACGCTGGCTGCTCGGAACCCACCAGGGCGCCGCCCGGCCAAACCAACTCGACTTCTACCTCGACGAGTTCACGTTCCGGTTCAACCGCCGCCGCTCCCGCCAGCGCGGACTCCTCTTCTACCGGCTGCTCGAACAAGCCGTCCAGCTCGAGCCGGTTCCCGTGGCCGCGATCTCCGGCGGCCGCCCATGAACAACCAAGGGGCGTCATCCGGATACCCCATTCGGCACGTTTGCGCGCGAGACAGGTCACAGGTTCGGCGATACGATCGAGCCGGGTGGAGGGTGGCTAGCTCCCCACCCTTGGGTGGGGATGTGCCTCTTGGCCGGCTTGGCCGAGGCTGGTTCGGACTCGGTCGTTGCGCCTAGACTGAGGGGGGCGGAACCGCGTGGTTCCGCCGATCGTCGTGGACCGGCCGGTGCTGAACATCCTCGCGCTCGAGCTCGCCGACAGCGAGCGGCTCGTCGCGTTCGCGGACGAGGTCGGGCGCGCCGATGCACGTGTGTCCGAGCCGGCGCTGCCGCTGCTGCTCGCCGCGCTGCACGTACGCCTCGAGCGCGGCCTCGTCTGCCTGTTGCCCGAGGACGCCGAGGCGCGGGATGCCGCCGAGGCCGCCTCCTGGTTCCTGGGCGACGAGCACGTCGCGTACATGCCGAGCCGCGGCGTCGCGGTCGGGTCGGGGCTCGAGCCGCCGCCGCACCTCGTGGGCGAGCGGTTCCGCTCGCTGGACGTGCTCGCTGCGGGCGGGCTCGTCTGCGTCTCAGCGGTCGCGCTCGCCGAGCAGCTGCCGCCACCAGGGGCGCGGCCCGAGCGGATCGCCATCAGGACCGGCGACGAGCCCGGCGCCGACGGTCTCGCCGAGCGGCTGGCGCTGGCCGGCTACGACCGCGTCGAGCGAGCCGAGGAGCGCGGCCAGTTCGCGGTACGAGGCGGGATCGTCGATGTCTACCCGACGACCGGCCGCGAGCCGGTCCGGATCGAGCTGTTCGGCGACGAGGTCGAGGCCATCCGCGTCTTCTCGCCCTTCACCCAGCGCGCGCTCCGGGCCGTCGACGAGGCCGTGTTCTACCCTGCCGCCGAACGCCGTCTCGACCTGGTCGACCCAAGTGACAGTCTGTTGCTTGGCGAAGAGCGAGCCTGCCGCCGGGCCGGACGACCTGGTTCCGGCCCTGCCCGCTCCGCCCGAGCTCGTCTGGCGGCCGGACGCGGTTCTCGAGGCCTGGCAGGAGGAGCTCGGATACGAGCTCGAGCTCCAGGGCGCCTCCCGGCTCGACCCGCTGCCCCAGGGGCAGCCGTTCGCGTTCGAGGCGCAGCGCCCCGCGCTCGCTGCGCGCGGCCTCGCCGAGGCCGAGAACGAGCTGCAGAGCTTCGTCCGCGGAGGCCTGCGCGTCGTCGTCGCTTTCCCGCACCGCGGCGATGCGCTGCGGACGCAGGGCCTGCTCCGCCGCGTCGAGGCGGGGTTGCTCGAGCCTGCGGACGGGCTCCCGGCCGAGGCCGAGGTGCGCTTCGCCGTTTCGCCGGCACGGCGCGGATTCGTGTGGCGCGAGCTAGGCCTCGCTCTCCTGCCGGACACGCAGGTCTTCCGCAAGCGCGCCCCACGCGCGGATGCCCGCATCGGCCGCGCGTTGCAGTCCTTCGCCGACCTCCGCACCGGCGACTACGTCGTCCACGAGGACCACGGCGTCGGCCGCCTGCTCGGCTTCGAGACGAAGACCGTCGCCGACGTCACGCGCGACTACCTCTTCGTCGGCTTCCGCGGCGAGGACCGCCTCTACGTGCCGCACGAGCAGATCGGCAAGGTCTCCCGCTACATCGGCGCCGACGCGCGGGCGCCGGCGCTTTCCAAGCTCGGCGGCAAGGCCTGGCAGTTGATCAAGTCGCGTGCCCGCGAGTCGGCGCGGGAGCTCGCGGGCGAGCTGATCACGCTCTACGCGCGGCGCCAGACCACGCCGGGAACAGCCTACGACCTGACCAGCGACTGGCTGGAGCGTCTCGAGGCGAGCTTCCCGTACCGCGAGACGGAGGACCAGCAGACGGCGATCGAGGCCGTGAAGGAGGACCTGGAGGCGCCACGGCCGATGGACCGGCTCGTCTGCGGCGACGTCGGGTTCGGCAAGACCGAGATCGCCCTGCGCGCGGCGTTCGCCCTGGCGCTCGAGAGCCGACAGGTGCTGATGCTCGTGCCGACGACGGTGCTCGCCCAGCAGCACTGGAACACGTTCCGCGAGCGCTTCGCCGACTACCCCGTGCAGGTGGAGATGGTCTCGCGGTTCCGCAAGCCCGCGGACGTGAAGCAGGTGCTCGCCGATTTCGCCGCCGGCAAGGTCGACGTCCTCATCGGCACCCATCGCGTGCTCTCGCGCGACGTGATCCCGAAGAACCTCGGGCTCGTGATCGTCGACGAGGAGCAGCGTTTCGGCGTCGCCCAGAAGGAGCTGCTGCGCTCGCTGCGGCTCGAGGTGGACGTGCTGGCGCTGACCGCCACCCCGATTCCGCGCACGCTGCACATGTCCCTCGCCGGGCTTCGGGACATCTCGATCATCGAGACCCCGCCCGAGGGCAGGCAGGCGATCCGCACGCACGTGGGCGAGTACGACGAGGAGCTGATCCAGACGGCGCTTGGCCGCGAGTTCGAGCGCCGCGGCCAGTCCTTCTACCTCCACAACCGGGTGGAGACGATCGAGGAGGCCGCGACGAAGCTCCAGGAGCTCTGCCCGGAGCTGCGCTTCCTGGTCGCGCACGGGCAGATGAAGGAGCGCGAGCTCGAGAACCGGATGATGCAGTTCCTGCGCGGTGACGCCGACGTGCTCGTCTCGACCACGATCATCGAGTCGGGTCTCGACATCCCGCAGGCGAACACGCTGATCGTCGAGCGCGCCGACATGCTCGGGCTCGCCCAGCTCTACCAGATCCGCGGCCGCGTCGGCCGCTCGGAGGTGCCGGCGCACGCCTACCTCTTCTATCCCGACGCGATGGAGCTCCCGCCCGAGGCGCGCGCTCGCCTGTCGACGCTCGCAGACCACACGGAGCTCGGCTCGGGCTTCTCGATCGCGATGCGCGATCTCGAGATCCGCGGCGCCGGCGAGCTCCTCGGGGCCGAGCAGTCGGGCCACGTGGCCGCGCTCGGCTTCGAGCTCTACGTCGAGCTGCTGAACGAGGCCGTGGCGGAGCTGCAAGGGAGCCGGCGCGTCGCCGCCCGCCCGATCCGCGTCGACGCGCGCATCGACGCGTACATTCCGGCCAGCTACGTCGACTCGGAAGCGCTCAAGATCGACCTGCACCGACGGCTGGCGCTGACCGAGTCCGAGGACGAGCTCCGCGAGCTGCGGCTCGACGTGGAGGACCGTTACGGGCCGCTCCCCGAGCCGGTCGAGAACCTGTTCACGATCCAGGAGGCGAAGCTGAAACTGGCGCTCGCGGGGGCGGACTACCTCGTCTTCCGGGGCGGCCGCCTGGCCGTCGGGCCGCTCGTGCTCGGCTCGGACGACCTGCGGTCGCTGCGCTCCACGGTGGACACCGCGGTGTACTCGACGGGCTCACATGAGGTAACCCTAAGAAGTGAGACTTTCGACGCGGCCCTTGTCCTTGCTGATGCTATTCTCGAACTGCGCCGGGCAGCCTGAGGCGCTTTTTGAATGACCGCAATCCTTCGTAATCGTCGCCTCGTCCTTCTCCTCGCATGCTGCGCGGCCTTCGTCGGCGTCGCCGCCGGATGCGGCGGCAGCGACAGCTCGAGCTCGGGCGTGCCCAAGGGAGCAGTCGCCGTCGTGGCCGGCCAGCCGATCACGCAGGCGCAGGTCGACAAGGCTGTCGCGCAGTACAACCGCAGCGCCGTCAGGGCCAAGCAGCCGACGATCAAGCCGGGCACCGGCGAGTACACGTCGGCCGTCCAGCAGAAGATCGTGCCGTACCTCGTCCAGCTCACGGAGTTCGAGCAGCAGGCGAAGAAGCTCCGCGTGACGGTGACGCCGAAGGAAATCGACAAGGAGCTCAAGAGCGTCCTCGACCAGTACTTCGACGGCAAGATGAGCAAGCTCATCGCCGCGGCGAAGAAGCAGGGCTCCACGATCGCCGACGTGCGCAACACCCTCCGGCTGAACCTGCTGCAGAGCAAGGTGACGAAGAAGCTGACGCAGGGGCTCAAGGTCACGGACGCCGAGGCGAAGGCCTACTACGACAAGAACATCGCCAGCTACCACAAGGCCACGTCGCGCAACCTGGCGCACATTCTCGTCAAGTCGAAGGCCAAGGCGGACGCGCTCTACAAGCAGCTCCTCGGCGGCGCGAACTTCGCAACCCTGGCGAAGAAGAACTCCACGGACTCCGGCTCCGCCGTTCAGGGCGGCAAGCTCGGCGTCCAGCCCGAGAACGGGCTCGTGAAGCCGTTCTCGAAGGTGGCGTTCGCGATCAAGACGGGGACGATCTCGAAGCCCGTCCATACCCAGTTCGGCTGGCACATCATCAGGGCGCTCGGCCCGGTCATCCCGGCATCGACCTCGCCCTTCAGCAAGGAGAAGGCCGGCATCGTTCAGCAGCTCCAGCAGGCGAAGAACTCCTCGGCGACCGCGGAGTTCCAGGCGAAGGTCGAGAAGTACTACAAGAACCGCGTGAAGTACGCGAAGGCGTACGCGCCGCCGACGACAACGACGCCCCCCGCCACCGGGCTCACGCCCACCACGGCCACCGGTTGAGCCTCTCCGAGGCGCTGACCGGGCTGGACACGCTCGCTCGCCGCCTCCGCCGCGACTGCCCGTGGGACCGCGAGCAGACCGCGAAGACGATCGTCCCGCACACGGTCGAGGAGGCCTACGAGGTCGCCGACGCCGCCCTGGCAGGAGGACGACGCGAAGCTCCTCGACGAGCTCGGCGACCTGCTCTACCAGGTCTACTTCCTGGCGCTGCTGCTGGAGGAGAAAGGCGACGGCGACCTGGAGGCCGTCGCGTCGGCCATCCACGAGAAGCTCGTCCGGCGCCATCCGCACGTCTTCGGCGGCGAGGAGATCCGACCGCCGGCGCCGTCCGTGATCGAGAACTGGGAGCAGGTGAAGGTCGAGCAGGAGGGCCGCGAAGGCGTCTTCCACGACGTGCCCGAATCGCTGCCCGCGCTCCTCTACGCGCGCAAGGTGCAGCGGCGCGCGGCGACCGTCGGCTTCGAGTATCCCGGACGTCGAGGGTGCGGTCGAGGATCTCGACGACGAGCTGCGCGAGCTGCACGCGGAGCTGCGGACGGGCTCGGACGAGCGCCGCGCCGCCGAGCTCGGCGACGTGCTCTTCGCCTGCGTGAACGTCGCGCGCCGGATCGGCGCCGACCCGGAGCTCGAGCTGCGGCGCGCGACGCAGCGCTTCCGCGACCGCGTCGAGGCGGCCGAGCGGCTCGCCGGGGAGGCCGGCGAGAGCTGGACCGAGCTGCCGCTCGACGAGCAGGATCGCTACTTCGACCGGGCCAAGGAGGCGGAGTGAGCGCGATCGCAGGCGTCCACGCGCGGCAGATCCTCGACTCGCGTGGCAACCCGACCGTGGAGGTCGACGTCCGGCTCGAGTCGGGCGCCTTCGGCCGCGCCGCCGTGCCCTCGGGCGCCTCGACCGGGCAGTTCGAGGCGGTCGAGCTCCGCGACGGCGGCGACGCCTACGGCGGCAAGGGCGTCACGCAGCGCGGTCGCGAACGTGAACGGCGAGATCGCGGACGCCGTGCGCGGGCACGACGCGTCGGACCAGGAGGGCCTCGACCGGCTGCTGATCGAGCTCGACGGCACGCCGAACAAGGGGCGGCTGGGCGCGAACGCGATCCTCGGCGTCTCGCTGGCGACTGCGAAGGCGGCCGCCGCCGAGCACGGCGTCCCGCTGTACCGCCATCTCGGCGGCGACGGCGCGACGACGCTGCCGGTGCCGATGATGAACGTGATCAACGGCGGCGTCCACGCGGCGAACTCGATCGACCTGCAGGAGTTCATGGTCGTGCCGCTCGGCGCCGCGTCGTTCTCGGAGGCGCTCAGGATCGGGGCCGAGACCTACCACGCGCTGAAGAACGTGCTCGCCGGAGCAGCGGCCTCGCGACGGCCGTCGGCGACGAGGGCGGCTTCGCTCCCGATCTGCCGTCGAGCGAGGCCGCGATCGAGCGCGATCCTCGAGGCGGCCGAGCGCGCCGGGCATCGCGACCGTGTCGCGATCGCGCTCGACCCGGCATCGACCGAGTTCTTCTCGGACGGCGTCTACCGCTTCGAGGGCCGCGAGGCGAGCGGCGCCGAGATGGCCGACTTCTACGCCGGCCTCGCGGACGAGTTCCCGCTCGTGTCCGTCGAGGACGGCGTCGCCGAGGACGACTGGGACGGCCTGGAAGTCGCTGACCGAGCGCCTCGGGCGACCGGCATGCAGCTCGTCGGCGACGACCTGTTCGTGACCAACCCCGATCGGCTGCAGCGCGGCATCGACGCCGGCGTCGCGAACTCGATCCTGATCAAGGTGAACCAGATCGGCACGCTGACGGAGACGCTGGAGGCGATCGCGCTCGCGCGCTCGAACGGCTACTCGACCGTCATCTCGCACCGCTCGGGCGAGACCGAGGACGCCACCATCGCCGACCTCGCCGTCGCCACCGGCGCCGGCCAGATCAAGACCGGCGCGCCGGCGCGCACCGACCGCGTCGCGAAGTACAACCAGCTTCTGCGCATCGAGGAGCAGCTCGGCGAACGGGCGACGTATCCCGGCTGGTCGGCGTTTCCGCGGACGCGAAGCGCTAGCTACTCTCCGAGGCGGTGGCCCCGACAGCCGACTCCACGCCGCACGAAGATCCTCGCCACGATCGGTCCTGCGTCCAGCGGACCGGATCGACGAGCTGGTCGGGGCCGGGCATGGACGCCGCCCGGCTGAACTTCTCGCACGGGACGCACGAGGACCACGCGCGAAACGCGCGGCTCGTCCGCGAGGCCCAGGCGGCGCACGGCAAGCCGCTCGCGCTGGTCGGCGACCTCCAGGGCCCGAAGCTCCGTGTCACCGACCTTCCCGAGACGATCGTGCTCGCGCCGCGGGCGACGAGATCGTGATCGGCCCCGACGGCGACACGCCTCCGGCGTCGACCTGCCGGTCAGCCCGTCCGCGATCGGCGAGGTGCTCGAGCCCGGCCACGACGTGCTGATCGACGACGGGCACATCCGACTGCGGGTCGACCGCGTCGAGCGCCGCGGGCGCGATCTGCACCGTCGTCGTCGGCGGCGCGTCTCGTCCCACAAGGGCGTGAACCTCCCCGGCGTGCCGCTGCCGATCCCGTCGCTTGACGCCGAAGGACCTCGACGACCTCGCGTTCGCGCTCGAGCTCGGCGTCGGACTTCGTCGCGCTCTCCTTCGTGCGCTCCGCCGACGACGTTCGCGACCTGCGCCGGCGGATCGAGGCGGCACGGCTCCGCGGCGCACGTGATCGCCAAGATCGAGAAGGCCGAGGCGGTCGCGACGCTGGACGCGATCATCGCCGAGTCCGCACGCGGTCATGGTCGCCCGCGGCGACCTCGGCGTCGAGATCGGCCCCGCGGCGGTGCCGCTGCTCCAGAAGCGAGATCATCCTGCGCTCGCTCGAGCGCAGCCGGCCGGTGATCACGGCCACGCAGATGCTCGAGTCGATGGTGCACAACGCCGAGCCGACGCGGGCGGAGGCCAGCGACGTGGCCAATGCCGTGCTCGACGGGACGTCGGCGCTGATGCTCTCGCAGGAGACGGCGATCGGCGAGTACCCGGTCGAGTCGGTGGCGGTGATGGACCAGATCGCCGCGCACGGTCGAGCCCAGCCTCGGCTACCGGCACGAGCTGCCGGAGGCGAGCGAGGAGCCGACGGTGGGGCAGGCGCTCTCGAACGCGGCGTGCGACATCGCCGAGGTGCTTCGTGCGGCCGCGATCGTCGTGCCGACGTACAGCGGCCGCACGGCCTCGGCGGTCGCGCGCCTGCGGCCGCGGCGGCCGATCGCGGCGATCACGCACACCGACGAGACGCGCGCAGCAGATGGCGCTGGAGTGGGGGGTGGTGCCGCTCGTGATCCCCGAGGCGACCGACGTCGACGACCTGTGGACGCGCTCCATCGCCGCGACCCGCGAGGCGGGCGTCGTGCAAGCCGGCGACCGCGTCGTGATCGCGGCCGGGCACGCACGTGAACGTCGCGGGCTCGACGAACCTGATCCGCGTCGACACGGCGTAAGACGGTCTCCGTCCCCGACGGCCGCCGTCTCGAGGCGCCGGCTGTGGAGAAAAAGTCACGGTCTCGTCACACTTTCGTGCGAGACACGTGACGGTTTCCGCGGTATGCTCGACGCGGGTGGCGGGTGGACGTTCTTCCCCACCCTGGGTGGGGAAGTGGGGGCGCTCCGGACATGTCCGCGACAGAGGAGGTCCGGTCCACGGGGCGAAGCGTGTCTGGCCATGCCGCGCGCTGCACGCTCTCGCACAGGCACGAAGCGCCGTTCGCGGCTCTGGATCGTCGCGGTCGCCGGCGCGTGTCTCGTCGCCTACCTCTACTACCGCCCGGTCAAGGCCTACGTCTCGGCCTCGCACCAGCTCGCGGAGCGCAAGGCCGAAGTCCGGGCGCTCGCGCGCGAGAAGGCCAGCCTCGAGCGGCGCCTGAAGCTCTCGGGAACGGGGCAGACGCTGCTCGAGGAGGCGCGCCGCCTCGGCTACGTGCGGCCGGGCGAGCACCTGTTCGTCGTCCGCGGCGTGAAGCAGTGGCTTGTCGCGCACGCGAAGGCGGCGGCCGCGACGCACTAGCCTGGCCGGCGTGGGCCCGAACGACGATCGGGCAATGGTGGCGCAGCAGCTCGGCCGCGCTCCGCGCGCGTTCCGCCGCGTCGTCGTGCGCTGCCCGTTCGGGCTCCCCGCCGTGACCGAGCAGTCGCCGTACGACGTCGCCGGCAAGCCGTTCCCGACGACGTACTACCTCACCTGCCGCCACCTGGTCGCCGCCGTGTCGCGGCTCGAGGCGGGGGGCGGCGTCGAGGGCTGGACGGAGACGGCGGCAGGCCGACCCCGAGCTGCGGGCGAGCCTCGAGCAGGCGACCGAGCTGCAGCGGCGGCTCCGGCGCTCGCTGGCCGGAGGGCGACAGGGAAGGACGACGGCACGTCGCTGGAGCTCGGGATCGGCGGGGCGGCCCGCCCGGAGCGCCTCAAGTGCCTGCATGCGCACGTCGCGTTCGCGCTCGCCCAGCCGGGGTACGAGCTCGGCGAGCGGATCGTCGGCCGAGCTCGACCCGCTCTGGCCCGAGCGGTGCTGCTCGGCGCCGGGTCGCCTCGCTAGCATCGCCCGCGTGGAAGGGTCGGTCGAGCTCGCGCGGCAGCACTGGGCGGAAGGGCACCGCCGGCTCCTCCGAACGACCGAGCCCGGGCTGCACGCCCGGCTGCTCGAGCAGGTCGAGATGGTGACCGCGGAGCTTCGCGCCCGGTGGGCAAGACGTTCACGCTCGAGCGAGCTCGCCGATGCGTACGACGGGGCCGACAGCTGGGCGTACGCGGCCGTCGAGGAGCACGCGGAGAGCCCGCGACTGGCTCTCCTCGGCGAGCACGGCCGCCGACGCCGCGTTCCACCTCTACGCGCGCGGCGCCCGGGACTACCGGCCGTGACGCTCGAACGGGAGGCGCTCACGCAGCGCCGCGCGCGCCGTCGCCGCCGTGCCGTGGTCTGGCGGTGGGTCGCGGCGCGTCCTGCTCGTCGTGCGCGTTCGCCGTCGGGCTCGCGCTGGGCGAGGCGCTGCACGACAACCCCAGGCCGGGGGGAGAGAGGACGACCGAGCGCATCTTGCGGGCGGTGTCGATCGCGCCCAGGACGGTCACGGTGACCGTCAGCGGCGCGGGGTGATCGAGAAGGGGCTCGAGGCGGCCGTCGGCCGCGAGTGCCCGCACCTGCCCGTGGGAGAGCCGAGGCCGCTGATCGCGACGCCGTCCGACCCCTCGTTCCCGTCCGGTCACGCCACGCTGGCGTTCGCTTGCGCCGTGACGATCGCGCTGCTCGTGCCGCGGCTGGCGGCGCCGGTCCTGCTGCTCGCGGCTGCGATCGCCTACTCGCGCGTCTACGTCGGTGTCCACTTCCCGCTGGACGTGATCGCCGGCGCGGCCCTCGGAACAGCGGCGGCTATAGCTCTTCGCCGGCTTGCAGCAGCCCGCCGACGATCACGCCCGCCGCAGAGAGCAGGCTGATCCAGATCCCGATGCTGCGATCGGCCGTGCCGACGACCGAGTCGGGCACGGACACGATCCTGACCACGACGAACACGGCGGCGAGCGCGCCGAGGGCGACCACGATCAGCGGCAGCGGCGTGGCGGCGGGGAACGCGAGCCCGAATCGCCGCAGCGCGCCCAGGCAGACGACCGCGATGCCGACCAGGAAGACGAGCTTGCCGAGGGTGCCGCTGTTCCAGCCCGTCACGGACAGCGTCGGCCCCTCCACGGACTCCCCCGAGTACCAGCTGGTGAACGAGGAGACGGCGAGCACGAGGCCGCTCACCCACGCGGCCTCCGCGCCGGCCGTGAGCACGGCCGGCCGCGCGCGCAGGCGGACGTCGCGAATGCGGCGGGCGGGCGGCGGCGTGCCCGGGGGCACGCTAGATGCCGAAGACGTTCTGGACCTGCTGGAGGATGAGCACGCCGATCACGGCGATCGCCACCAGCAGGCAGCCGAGCATGAACCAGAACCGGATCCGGGCCCACCTGCGCTCGCGCCTGCGCTCGATCCGCGCCGCGCGCTTCGCGCGGTGGTAGTGGTAGGCCCGTTGCGCGGAGCTCGGGTCGTGGAGCGGAGGCTCTTCCGGCTCGGTCGAAATCGGTACCGGCTCGGCCACGTGCGGGATTCTAGTGCTATTGCGCTGCAAAGCGCGGTGTTCGGCGCGCGAATGCGCCCCGAGGCTCGGGGTGCGGCAGGAGGGGACGCCGACGGGCGGCCCGGATACACTGCCGCCGTGAAACGCGCTGCTGTCCTCGTGTTGGTCGTCGCGCTCGGTGTCGCCGGGGCCGCTGCGGCGTTTGCGCTCGCCGACTCCCCGCCGACCGGCCCGACCGGGCCCACGGGTGCGCCGACCGACACCACGTCGACCACGACGACGGCAAAGCCGCCGCCGCCCGCCCCGCCCCCGAAGCGTGCGCGGATCGCGCCGGGGGTCACGATCAGCGGCATCCACGTCGGTGGGCTTGCGTTCGGGCCTGCCTACTCAGCTGTTTCCGTCGAGTTCCGCTCGCCGCTCGAGGTCCGGCTCGGCGACCGGTTCCTGACCGTGTCGCCGTGGAAGCTCGGCGCGAAGCCGTTCATCGGCCCGGCAATCGCCCGCGCGCTCAAGGCCAGGCCGGGAACGGCGATCAAGATGGTCGTCGACGTCAAGCGTCAGAAGGTGGCGGCCTACGTCGACGCGCTCCGCAAGCGGTACGACCGTCAGGTCGCGGACGCACGCGTCGTCCTGCGCGATCTGCGGCCCGTCGTCGTCCACGAGGTCGTGGGGAACTCGATCGGGCGCGACGCGAGCGTCACGAACCTCATCGTCGCCCTGCAGCGCAACACGCGTGCGCCGGTCGAGATACCGTCGAAGTCGATCGAGCCGACGGTCACGGCCGCGAGCTTCGGCCCGATCATCGTCATCCGCCGCGACTCGAAGTGGCTCTACCTCTACAAGAACGCGACGCCGGGCAAGCCGGTGACGTTCTGGCGCCGCTTCCAGGTCGCGACCGGGCAGGCGATCTACCCGACCCCCGTCGGCGACTTCGACATCGTCAACATGCAGCGCGATCCCTGGTGGTACCCGCCGCCCGACGCGGAGTGGGCGAAAGGCGCGCAGCCGATTCCGCCGGGGCCCGGCAACCCGCTGGGCACGCGCTGGATGGGCCTCTCGGCGCCGGGCGTCGGCATCCACGGCACACCCGATCCCGCATCGCTCGGCTACTCCGCCTCGCACGGCTGCATCCGCATGTTCATCCCCTCGGCGGAATGGCTGTTCAACCACGTGCAGATCGGCACGCCGGTCTTCATCGTCCCGGCCTAACTCGCAGCTCAGCCCCCGGGGCACGCGGGTAACCTCGACGGTGGTGTCGAGCCGGCTGAAGGTGACAGGGCAGGTCCTGGCGGTGGCCCTCGTCGCGGGGCTGCTCGCGCTGCTGGTCTGGAAGGTCGTGCACGGCAGCGGCACGACCGCGCAGCCGAAGAACTTCGACCTCGAGCGTCTGGACGGGCAGGGGAAGGTCGAGCTCGCAGCGCTCAAGGGCAAGGTCGTCGTGCTCAACTTCATGGCCTCGTGGTGCGTCCCCTGCGGACAGGAGGCGCCCGAGATCGAGAAGCTCTGGCGCCGGTACCGCTCGAAGGGGGTCGTCATTCTCGGCGTCGACACCGCCGACGCGTCCGAGGACGCGCGCGCCTTCGTCCGCAAGCACAAGCTGACGTATCCGGTCGTGCGCTCGATCGGCTACTCGCTGTGGGGGCCGTACGGCCTGACGGGTGTCCCCGAGACGCGTGTCATCGAGCGGAACGGCCGCTACGGCAAGACACAGTTCCACGGCGCCGTCTCGGGGTCCGACCTGAAGCAGGCGATCGACCAGGCCCTCGAGTCGTGAGAGCGCTCGCCGCGTCCGTGGCCGCCGCGGCGTTCGCCGTCGCCGCGCCGGTCGCGCTCGCGAGCGAGCAGCATCCGACCCTGGCCGAGATCGAGCCGGAGGTCATGTGCCTCGTCTGCAAGACGACGCTCGACCAGTCCGACTCGGCGTTCGCGAACCAGGAGCGGACGCTGATCAGGCGCCTGATCGACCGCGGCTACACGAAGAGCCAGATCAAGAAGAAGCTCGTCGCCGAGTACGGGCCGGAGATCCTCGCCGCGCCCCCGGACAGCGGCTTCAACATCCTCGCGTGGTGGCTTCCGATCGCGGGCATCCTGGCGGGCGCGGTCGCGCTCGGCTTCCTCGCGTGGCGCTGGAGCCGCGGACGCCGCGGGCCGCCCGACGAGCCTCCGGAGGCCCCGTTGGAGCCCGATCTCGAGCAGCAGCTCGACCGAGAGCTCGCACGCTTCGACGCGCTAATGCTTCACTGACCGATGGCCGAGCGCATCCCGATCGCGTTCCTCGCCGGCCTGATCTCCGTGATCACGCCCTGTGTGCTGCCGCTCGTGCCGGGCTACCTGACCGCGGTCTCGTCCGTCGAGGCGGAGCGGCTCGGGGAGCGGGGGGTGGCCAGGAGGATCGCGATCGCGAGCCTCCCGTTCATGCTCGGCTTCACGGTCGTCTTCGTCGCACTGGGAGCGGGGTCGGCGGCGATCGCGACGGTGATCGACATCAGCCGCCGGAACGCCATCGCCGGCTTCGTGCTCGTGGTGCTCGGGCTCGTGTTCATGGGCCTGCTGCCCTGGCCCGAGCGCGTCGTCGGCGCGGGCCTGCTCGGCCGCGCCCGGCGGAGCGAGTCGAACGCGCTCCTCGGCGCCGCCTTCGCCGTCTGCGCCGCACCGTGTATCGGGCCCGTGCTCGCCTCGGTCCTCGTGCTCGCGAGCAGTTCGAGCACCGTCCTGCGCGGATCCGTCCTGCTCCTCGCCTACTCGCTCGGGATCGCCTTCGCCTTCATGCTCGCCGGGATCGCCTTCGCCCGCGCCATGGGAGCGTTCCGCTGGGTGCGCGACCACTACGGCGCGATCCGCGTCGTCAGCGGCGTGACGCTCGTCGCGCTCGGCCTCCTGCTCTTCTTCGGCAAGGACTGGTGGCTGCACGTCTGGCTGAATCGCGCTCTCGACGCAGTCGGCCTCGGCCAGGTCTAGTCATCAACTGACCGGCTAGCCGATGAAGTAACCGAACGGCGGACCCCTCACGTTGCTCTGGCTTTCGCACGAGCGTTCAGGCCACCACTCGGCTTCAGCCGTCTCCGTTGTCGTCCTCCGGTTCGGGGCTGAAGGCTAGGCCAACGGGCGTAACCATCCCGGTGGTTGCGAAGTAGCCCAGATCTACGCCGCTCCGAGAGAACTTCCGAATTGTGCCGTCGCCACGGTTGGAGACGTAGAGATTGCCGTCCTTGTCGAAGGCCAGGCCAGCGGGTGTGTTCAACCCGGTGGTGGCGAAGTCGCCCAGGTCTACACCAGTCGGAGAGAACTCCCGAATCGTGTTGCCGCCAAAGTTGGTGACGTAGAGGTTGCCTCTCTTGTCGAAGGCGATGAGCGCGGGAGCGACAAACCCGGTGGTGGCGAAGTTGCCGAGGTCTTCTCCGGTCGGAGAGAATTTCCGAATCGTGTTGTCACCGGCATTGGCGACGTAGAGATTGCCCCTCTTGTCGAAGGCGATGCCACGAGCGATGTTCAGCCCGCTGGTGGCGAAGTTGCCCAGGTCTACACCGGTCGAGGAGAACTCCCGAATCCAGCTGACGTTTGCCACGAAGAGGTTGCCGTGCTTGTCGAAGGCGATGCCACGGGGAGAGCTCAGCCCGGTGGTGGCGAAGTCGCCGAGGTCTACACCGGTCGGGGAGAACTCCCGGATCGTGTTGCCATCGATGTTGGAGACGTAGAGGTCGCCGCGCTTGTCAAAGGCCAGGCCAGTGGGTCCGTTCAGCCCGGTGGTGGCGAAGTCGCCCAGGTCTACTCCGGTCGGAGAGAACTCCCGAATCGTGTTGGTGGTTTGGTTGGCGACGAACAGGTTGTGTGCCTGCTCGATCGCGAACAGGTTCTTGGCCTGCGCGGGCGCGATGGCGAGGCTGAGCGCCGTGAGAAGGCTCAGCACCAAGAAGGCGAGGCCGGCTTTGACCTGCGTCGGCGCCGCTCCGCCTCGGCAACGGCACGCCGGCCGGCATCCTTCCGGAGCAGCGCCCTCCGCGTGATCGGTCGATACATCGCTCCTCCTCTCTGCTCCACGGCACTCACCCCTCTCACGGGCCCTCGCCGTGACACGCACGGCCACGGTGTTATCCACCAGATTCGCGATCTCGGTGCCCATCTGGACGCGTGTTGCAGGCGAAGCGGAAGTGCATACCCGCCGAAGACGCGGGCGTCGGCCACTGGGCTCCGTGGCCGCACGAGAAGCTCGTGAAGTCCCGGGTCGACGCCCGGCAGCCGAACGAGGTGACGGTGAAGGACGTGTCGTCGCCGTAGAACAGCGCCAGCATCGTCAGCGGCCGCGTCGCTGACTCCGGGGTGGCCCGACGGGTACTCCTGGAACTAGGGCGTGACGAGCAGCGGCGTCCAGGTCGGGTCGGCCATGGTGTCGGGGTTGCCGTCGTGTCCCGCCTGCTGGATCGCGGTGATCGGCCGCCAGGTGATTGTAGTGTTCTTCGCGTTCCAGATCGCGATCACGGCGTCGGCCATGCGCGACGTTCATCCGGGCGAGCAGCACGCGCGTTCTCGGTGAGCGTGAGATGGTTCGCCACGGCGAGGTCGTCGGCGACCCGGTCCCAGATCGCGACGGCGTGAGTCGCCGTGCCCAGAACATGGGCGGTTTGCGTCTGAAAGGCGCGTTCGGTCGGTGCTGTCGCGCTGCCCATCGTCTTCACCTCGTTGAAGTCCTGCGTGTAGCGGCGCGCTCGTCAGCGGCGGGCGGACGGCCCGGGCAGGAACTGCGA
The DNA here is from genome assembly GCA_963776375.1 of uncultured Actinomycetes bacterium. GTDB lineage: Bacteria > Actinomycetota > Thermoleophilia > Gaiellales > Gaiellaceae > PALSA-612. Next base: position 377,485 of record CAVZMF010000002.1, read on the forward strand.
CGGCGACGTCATCGCCCACGGCGTCATGGTCGCGAACTGGCGGAAGAGCGGCGGGCCGAACCCGGCGGTGTCGGCTGCCAGTCCCCGGGATTGGTGCCGAGCACGTACGGCGGAGGCGGCGTGTTGATGCCGTCGCCGGCCCGCCAGGCCGAGGATCTCGTCGGCGACCTGCTTGCCCCAGGCCAGGCCGCGCTGGACGGACTGGTCGTTCGGCCCGCCCCCGATGCTCTGCGAGCGAGGCGGCCAGCTGCGCGTCGAAGGTCGCCTTCTGGGCGGGGAACAGGGTCACGAGCGCCTCGTAGGCGGCCTCGACCACGGCGGCCTGCCTGGAGGCTCCGGGCGGCGCTGCCGGTTGTACGTGGATCGGCGTGTACTTGCGCTCGATGCCGTTCAGCGCGTCGAAGACCGACGACTGCACGATCGCCCCGATCCGCATCGCCGGCGGCGCGGGCGTCTGGGCCGTCTCGAGCGCGTCGACCATCGTCCGGTTCCAGACGGTGACGAAATCAGGCTTGGGCTTCGCCTGCGCAACGGCCGGGGCCGTGACCGCCGCGAGCGCCGCGAGAGCGGCAACCGCGGCGAGCGGTAGCGCCAGGTTTCGTTTCATGAGAACCTCCTTGATCCGACGGCGGACGGACGCGGATGAGGCTTCCACAGCGTCCCCGCGGTGCGCATCGATGAAATCCCTACGGAGGCAAGTCGAGGCAATAGTCACAAATTTGCCCGCCTGTCGTATAGTGCGCGATGCGGCTGAACGGCCGCGACGAGGAAACCCGGCGCATCGATTCGCTCCTGGAGGCAGCGCGGGCAGGCACGAGCGGGGCGTTGATGCTGCGCGGCGAGCCCGGGATCGGGAAGACGGCGTTACTTCGCTACGCAGCCGAGCGGGCGCAGGACATGACCGTGCTCCATGCCCAGGGGCTCGAGGTCGAAGTCGGAGCTGGCGTTCTGCGCGCTGGCCGACGTCTTTCGGCCCGGTCATCGACCGGCTGGACGCGATCCCGGCGCCGCAAGGCGGCGCGCTCGCCGGTGCGCTCGGCCTCGGCCCGGCTACCCCGAGCGATCGCTTCCTCGTGTGTGCCTCGACATTGAGTCTCCTCGCGGCGGCGGCTGAGGACCGGCCTGTGCTCGCGGTCGTCGACGACGCCCAGTGGATCGACGCCGCTTCTCGCGGAGGCGCTGCTGTTTGCCGCACGCCGCCTCGACGCGGAGCACGTGATCATGCTGATGGCCAGGCTGGAATGGGGGCCGGCACTCGATCTTCCGGGCCTGGAGGAGCTGATGCTGCCGGGAATCGACCGTGACGCCGCAGCGGAGCTGCTCGAGGGGCGAATGCGGGCATCCGTTTCTCCACACATGATCGACAGATTGATGGACGCCACGGGTGGTAATCCGCTCGGCCTGTGCGAGCTGGCGAGCGGATGGGCGAGACACTCCGGCGGCATCCGGGACGAGGACAGCGCAGAGCTTCCGGCGGCAACTACAGTCGAGCGCGCATTTCTCCGACGCATTGGGGGCTGCCCCTGCAGACGCGGGAGGGGTTGGTGGTGGTCGCGGCGGACTCCGGCGTCGGCGAAGACTGTTCTCGATGCCTGCTCACTCCTGGGCCTCCCGGCGGCTGCCTGGATCCTGCCGAGGAGAGCCGGAGTGATCCGGTGGGGGCGGCCGTATCACGTTCACGCATCCACTGCTTCGCGCTGCTGTCTACCACGCCGCCCCGCAGTGACGCGGGACCGGTCACCGTGCTCTTGCGGAGGTCCTCGCAGAGGAGCCGGGCGCGACCGGTGACGGTGGGCCGCTGGGGCCAACGGCCAGAATGCGTCGAGCGTGGCAGCTCGGCGCTGCGAGCCGCGAGCCCGACGAAACCGTCGCCTCCGCGCTGGAGGCTGCCGCCTGCGAAGCGCGGCGACGCTCCGGCTATGCGGCGGCGGCGGCCGGCCTCGAGCGCGCTGCACGGCTCACGCCGCGGGCAGAGAACGCATGCGGCCCGACTCGTGGAGTCGGCGCGGAGATTGGCACCTGGCCGGCCGACTGGACACAGCCGCCGCGTTGCTCGACGAGGCGCTCGGGCTCGCTCGTGACTCGCGGACGAGAGCGCCGATCCAACACCTGCGTGCTCGCATCGACATGTCGTTGGGCCGGTTCGCTCGGGCATCGACCTTGTTGGCCACCGTAGCCGCCTGCGGTGGCGGGGGCGGATCCCGAGACTGCCTCGTCCATGCTCATGGATGCCGCGATCTCGGCGTCGACGGCGGGAGCCGTCGGTCGAGCCGTCCGGCTTGCCCGTGAAGCATGGACGACTTGCAGAGCCGATCGGCGGCCACGTTGCAGCCGCGGCTCGGGTCGTCCTCGGAGGCGAATTGGAGGCGCACGGCGAGTCGCTGAACCAACAGGAACGGCGTCGGTCAGTCGATGCGGCGACGTCGCTGGCAGCGTTGAGGCCGCCGTCCCCGACCGTGGCGATGACGCCGGTCGTCCTGATCGGCCTGGAGGAGTACGATCGGGCCCGAACGCTGCTCGACCGGTTCCACGACGAGGCGCGAGCGCTAGGCGCGCCGACGATTCTCGTGCCTGTGCTCTGCCTCCGCTCCGACGTTGCGTTTCGGACAGGTGACTGGATTCCCGCCTATGCCGACGCCGCCGAGGCGCTCCGCCTCGCGCGGGAGACCGGTCAGCTCGCTTTTCACAGTCTCGCCTTCCTCGCCCGGGTCGAAGCAGCGCGGGGGCTGGAAGCGGATTGTCGCGTCGCACGCGTCGGAGGCGATCGAGCGGGCGGAGCGCGACGGAATCGGCGCCGCGAGTACATACGCGCACTGGGCACTCGGTCTGCTCTCGCTTGGACTCGGTCGCATGTCGGAGGCGATCACGGAGCTCGAGCAGGTGGTCGGGCTCGTCGACGAGCACGAGATGCGCCATCCCCTGGAGGTACCGTGGGCGCAGGATTTGGTCGAGGCGTATGCGCGTAGCGGTCGCCGGAAGGACGCCGCGAGGGTGCTCGCCCGTTTGCAGTTCCAGGCCGAGCGGGCGCGACTGCCCTCTGCCCTCGCGGCAGCCAGCCGGTGTCGCGGCTTGCTCGCGAACGACGACGGCTTCGCTGCCGACTTCGAGCAGGCTCTTGCGTTCCACGACCGCGTACCGACGCCCTTCGAGCGCGCGCGGACGGAGCTCTGCTTCGGCGAGCGGCTGCGTCGCGCCAGACGCAGTTCGGACGCGCGGACCCATCTCCGAACCGCACTGGACGCGTTCGAACGCCTAGACGCCGCCCCCTGGGCAGCCCGGGCGCGCGCCGAGCTCGCCGCGACGGGGGAGACCACAAACGCGGGCGGCGAAGGGTGGATCCGGTCTCTGACGCCGCAAGAGCTCCAGCTCGCCCTGATCGTGGGTCGGGGAGCAACGAACAAGGAGGCGAGCGCAGCTCTCTTCATCAGCCCGAAGACGGTCGAGGCGCATCTCCACCGCGTCTACGTGAAGCTCGGAATCCGCTCTCGAACCGAGCTCGCGCGCCTGCTTGCGCGCGCGCGGATGCTCGACTAGATTCGCAGGTCCGGCAGCGCGAGCGAGCCTGCCGAAACCATGCTGGCTGCCGCCTCGACCTGATCGCCAGCACGTCGGCCACGTCGACGCCTCGGTGTGCCGGTGCGAAGGCCGCGAGCCGGCGCTGTGCCTTCTCCAGCTGGCTCGCGCACGCGACCGGGCGGCCGCGTCCGGCCTGGTACCAGGCCACCGTGACGTGCACGAGGCCCTGGTAGAAGTCGCGCTCCGCCGGCCGCAGCTGCCCGCCAGGCGACCTCGAGCTCCTCGTGCGCCTCGAAGAACTCCCCGCGCCGCATCAGCTCCAGGCCTCGCTCGAGCTCGTTGCCGGTCACGAGCCCGATTCTCGCCGGAAATCCTGTTACGCTCCCGCCGTGGCGACGATCCTGCTGGCGGGGGTCGATCTCTTCTTCCGTGGCAAGCTCGAGGCGCTCCTGCCCGGGCACCACTTCGTGACCACGGACACGGTCGACGAGCCCGAGCTGGTGATCGCGGACATCGCCCGGATCAAGCCGGACGAGGTCGCCGACGCCTATCCGGCCATCCCGATCATCGGCTTCACGAACCACACGGACACGGCCGGTTTGCGGGCCGCGCACGCCGCCGGATTCGACCAGGTCGTGGCCAGGTCCGCGCTCGTCGAGCGGGCGCCGGTACTCGTCGAGGAGCTGCTGACCTCGTCGGTAGAGTAGGCCGCGTGACCTACATCATCGCCGAGCCCTGCATCGACATCAAAGACCGATCCTGCGTCGACGTCTGCCCCGTCGACTGCATCCACGAGTTCGAGCGGCTGCTCATCATCGACCCGGAGGAGTGCATCGACTGCGGCGCCTGCGAGCCGGAATGCCCGGTCGAGGCGATCTTCCCGGAGGATGCGCTGCCCGAGAAGTGGGAGCCGTTCGTGAAGATCAACTACGCCTATCCGGACCCGGACACGATCAACCGGCTGACGGACGAGTACGCAACCGAGCACAACGTCCAGAACGAGCCGATCGCCTAGTTTCCGGGCTCGGCAGCTGGGGTATTCACGCGCGATGGCGCTCAGCCCTCTGCGTCTGGATCACGTCGCGCTCTGGGTCGCCGACCGCGACCGCATCGCCGCGTTCGCGTCGGCTCATCTGGGCATGCACGAGATCGAGCGCACGGACGCCTTCACCCTCGTCGGCTCCGATGCGCGCCGGTTCAAGCTGACGCTGTTCGTCGCGGACGGCCCGCGCGACCCTGGGCCGCTCCAGCTTGTGGCGCTGCGCGTCTCCGACCTGGCCGCCGCGGAGGCGGCCCTGCCCGACGGCGGCCTCGGGCTCGAGCGCTCCACCGAGGGGGAGATCTCGTTCGACGTCGCCGAGGGTCTGCGCATCGGGCTCGTCGAGGCGCCGACGCCGGTGGAGTACGACCTCGACCACGTCCAGCTCGTCGTGCCCGACCCCGAGCGCTCCGCCGACGCCTGGCACCTGCTCGGGCTCCATCCGGCCCGCCCGAGCCGTGGAGCCGTGAGGATGGGTATCGCCGGCGCCTACCTGGAGCTGCGGCGAGGGGAGCTGCACCGAGCCCGAGCGGCCGCTGCTCAACCACCTCGCGGTGCTCGTCGAGTCGGCGGACGACCTCGCCGAGCAGGCCGTCGAGGCGGGCGCCGAGATCGTCGACGTCAAGGACGCCGAGAACACCTACGCGGTCTTCGTGAACGGCCCCGACGGCGTCAAGCTCGAATACGTCGAGCACAAGCCGAGCTTCTCGCTCGCCTGAGGGGCACCTGAATGGCGGTCGTCGCCGGCGCGGGCATGGCTGGTCTCGTCGCGGCGGCGCGGCTGCGCCAGCTCGGGCAGTCGGCGCGGGTGCTGGAGAAGGGCGACCGCCCGGGCGGCTCGATGCTCCTCTCGAGCGGCGTCGTCTGGAGGCACCGCTCGCCCGAGGCCTTTGACGAGGACTGTCCGGGCGGCGACCCGGCGCTCCAGCGGCTGATCGTCGAGCGGCTCGACGAGGGTCTCGACTGGCTCGAGCGCACGGCGGTACCGGCAGTCGAGCACGAGACGCGCAATCCGCGGACGATCGGGCGGCGGTTCGAGCCGCGTCCGCTCACGCAGGCGCTCGTTCGGGCCGCCGGCGGCGTCTCGCTGTCGGAGCCGCTGGCGGCGCTGCCCGACGAGCCGGTCGTGCTCGCCACCGGCGGGTTCGGGGCGAAGCTGGCGCGCGAGCACGGCCTGCCGCTGCGCGCGGCGCCGTGGAGCGAGGGCGACGGGCTCCGGCTCGCCCGCGAACGGGGCGCGGCGTTCGCGGGCGACCCGGACGAGTTCTACGGCCGCGCGATGCCCGCCCCGCCGGCGAAGCTCGACGGCGCCTTCGTGCGCGCGGCGCAGCTGTACGGGCGCCACGCGCACGTCGTCGACGACGCGGGACGAGGCGTGTTTGCGGGGGAGCCCACCTGGTCGGAGACCGACCTCGCGCAGGCGATCGCGCGGCAATCGGGCGGTACGGCGTGGTACGTCGTCGACAGCGCCGCGATCCCCAAGCGGGTGGGCGGCCGCTACACGGTCGGGGAGATGATCTCGCACGCGGTCGGCTGCGGCGGCGATGTCCTGCTGGGCGCGCCGACTCTGGATGCGCTCGGCCTCGGGCCGCTCGCCTCCCCGAAGCTCACCCGGCCGCCGTTCTTCGCCGTGAAGGTGGTCGCCGCCGTCACGCACACCCTCGGCGGCCTGCGGGTCGACGAGCAGGCCCGGGTGCTGCGCCCGGACGGATCGGCGATCGACGGCGTGTACGCGGCGGGCGTCGACGCGGGAGGCATCGCGACGGGCGGCTACGCGAGCGGCCTGGCGACTGCGCTCGTGCTCGGCCTCGCCGCCGCGGAGGCGATCAGCGCGTCGTGACCCCGGCTCCCGCCCGGACGCGGTCGACCGCGGCCGCCCGCTCGACGCCGAGCGTGGTGAGCAGATCGGTGACGGCCGACCGGATCTGGCCGACGACGTGCGCGGTGGGCAGGCTGCTGTCGCGGGCGTAGGCGGTGCTCGCGAGCTCCACGGCGCGCAGCGCCGCGTCGATGGCGGGAGACCGGTCGCGACGGTCGAGCGTGGCCTCCGTTGCCCTGACCGCCTCTCCGAGCGCTCGGACTGCCGCCGGGAGCTCCTCCGGCGATCCGGGATCGAGCTCGGTGACGCGAACCGCACCGCGTGCGAGCACGCGAACGTTGCGGACGACGTGCTCGAGCGGCTCTGCGGCATCGGCATCACGGGCGAGTTGCGGCCGCACGCGCCAGTAGGGCGGCGAGAGCGTCGCCTTCTCCCGTCCCGAGCGAAGCGACACGAGCCACCGGCGGAAGCCGGGTTCCACCGCACGGGCGTGGGCGAGCGCCTCGCGTGCGGCGGCGACGTCGTGCGACGCGAGCGCGTCGGCGATGTCGTCGAGCGCGCTCGCCAGGTCGGCGAAGAAGACGGCGGCCTCGCGCCGTGCCGTGCGCATGGGGCTGGTCGGCGCCAGGATCACGACCGCGAGGCCGATGCCGCCGCCGACGAGCGCGTCGACGAAGCGCGCGCCGGTGTTGCTGGCGGGCAGCGTGGCCACGAGGATCGCCTGCACCGCCGCCTGCGTGATGAAGAGGGGCCCGCCCCCGATCACGACGGCGACGGCCATCGACACGAGCACGACCACGGACAGCTGCCATGTGCCATGACCCACGGCCGAGACGAGCGCGTCCGCAACCGCGATCCCGACGGCGACGCCGAACGTGAGCTCGACCACGCGGCGGATGTACTGCTGCGCCGCCAGGCCGATGGCGACCGTGGCCGCGATCGGCGCGAAGAAGGCGTTCGCGTGTCCGATCAGGTCGTGCGCGACGTACCAGGCGAGGGCAGCCGCAACCGCGGTCTGGACAATCGGCGAGGCGAGGTCGCGGAGCGATTCCAGGCGTGTCCGCGCGGCCTCCTGCAGCAGCTGCCGAGGCCGGGCCATGCGCCCGTCAGCGGACGGGCTGGAGGTACGCGCAGCGGCGCTCGTCGTCCGGGAGCGGGGAGTGTGCCACCTTCGTGACGACGAAGCGGCTGTTCTCCTCCTCGATCTCGGCGCCGACCGGCGGCGGCTCGCCGTCCCGCTCCTGGAACCGGTAGCCGCTCGGCGTCCAGACGAAGAGCACGTGCGTCACGGCGGGGATCGTAGCTAGGCCAGAGCCAGCTGCAGCTGCTCGGGCTCGGGCGCGGGGCGGAGAGCGCGCGGCCGTGCCCGGGGCGGCCCGGCCTCGGCCCTGAGGCGCGCGACGAGCGCCTGTACCGGCTTCGTCTCGGCCGCTCGGAGGTAGGCGCCGCGCCCGTAGAGCTCCTCGTAGCGCTCGAGCTGCTCGGGCCAGTCGCGGGCCAGCTCGGCCAGGAAGTGCTCGCGCGTTCCGGGGTTCAGGTGCAGAACGCCCGCCCACAGGTGCCTCGCACCGGCCTCCCGTGCCGCCTCGATCACGGCCCGCAGCTGGTCGGGGCTGTCGGAGATACCCGGCAGGACGGGAGCGAGGGCGACGCCAGCGTCGATGCCCGCGTCGACGAGCTCGCGGAGAGCACGGAACCGCTGACGCGGCGGCGGCGTCCCCGGCTCCGTCTTGTGCCAGACGTCCTCGTCCAGCGTCGGGATCGAGAAGTTGACACCGACCCTCGCCCGCACCGACGCCTCGGCGAGCACGTCGACGTCCCGCACGATCATCGGGCTGCGCGTGATCACGTGGAACGGGTTGGACGCGTCCCGCAGCGCCTCGAGACAGGCACGCGTGAGCCGGTACCTGCCCTCGGCCGGCTGGTACGGGTCGGTCGCGGCGCCGATGGAGATGCTCTCCCGCTTCCACGCCCGCTTCGCGAGCTCGGCCCTGAGCACCTCGGCGACGTTCACCTTGACGCGGATCGAGCGCCCGTAGGCCTCCCCCGACGGCCGGTCGGCGCGCCGCTCGAACGCGCGCACGTAGCAGAACGTGCAGCGGTGCGCACAGCCCATGTACGGGTTGAGCGACCATGGGAACGGCATGCCCTTGACGCGGTTGAGCGCGACCTTGCACGGCTCCTCCCGGTACTCGACGGGCTCCATGACGGAACGCTAGCGAACACGTGTTCGTCTGCGCAAGGGTCGGCAGACGGGGAGCCTATACTTGGACGAAGCCGGTGGCCGACGACTTGCCTCGACCTGCCGCCCCGCCTGACGGGGCATGACTGTCGCACTTCTCCTCATCGCCGTCGCGGCGCTGATCCTCCTGAACGGGTACTTCGTGGCGGCCGAGTACGGGCTCGTCACCGCCAGGCGGACGCGACTGCAGGAGTTGGCGAACGAGGGCAGCCGCAGGGCGCGGCTCGTCCTCACGATCACCGCCGACCCGCCGCGGTTCATCGCCGCGATGCAACTCGGCGTCACCGCCACCAGCCTGGCCATCGGTGCTCTCGGCGAACCCGTGCTCCATCGCGTGTTCAACACGGTGCTGGCGTCGGTGCTCGCGTGGGTCTTCGCGTACCTGATCCTCACGTTCCTCCACGTCGTGATCGGGGAGTTGATGCCGAAGGGCATCGCCCTCGGCCACTCGGAGAGGGTCGCGCTGGCGGTCTCGGCGCCCGTCCGTGGATTCTTCGTCCTGTTCAAGCCGCTGATCTGGGTGCTGCAGCGGTCGAGCGACTTCGGCCTGCGCACACTCGGGCTCGAGCCTCCGTCGGGCGAGGGCAGCGTGCTCTCGGAGGCGGAGCTGAAGATGCTGCTCTCGCGCTCGACCGACGAGGGCGAGATCGAGCACGAGGAGCGGGAGATGCTCTACAACGTCTTCGACTTCGCGGACAAGGAGGTCTCGGACGTGATGGTGCCGAGGCCCGAGGTGGTCGCGCTCGCGATCGACATGCCGCCCGAGGAGTGCCTCAGGGCAGCGGTCGAATCACCCTACACGCGCTACCCGGTGTACCGGGGGTCGCTGGACGAGATCGTCGGCGTCCTCCACGTGCGCGACCTGCTCCGTGCCGCCGAGGAGGCCGGCGGGATCGCGAACGTGAAGATCGAACCGCTGCTCCGCAGCGTGCACGTCGTCCCGGAGACGAAGGACCTCGCCGCGCTCCTCCGCGAGTTCCGGCGCATGAAGGAGCACATCGCGGTCGTCGTCGACGAGTACGGGGCGATGGAGGGCATCGCCACGCTCGAGGACCTGCTCGAGGAGATCGTCGGGGAGATCGAGGACGAGTTCGACCTTCCGGACGAGTCGGTCGAGCGGGTCGACGACAGGCGTATCCGCATCCACGGCACGTTCACGATCGACGACTTCAACGAGGAGTTCCACGTCGACCTGCCGCAGGAGGACTACAACACGGTCGGCGGCTTCGTCTTCGGCGAGCTGGGCCATGCGCCGCACGAAGGCGACACGGTCGAGTACGACGGGCTCCGCTTCACGGTCTTCGAGACCGAGGGCAACCGCATCGAGCGGCTCGAGGTCGAGTTCCAGCCGGCGAAGCGCGCCGAGGTGCCCGCCGCGGAGGCCTCGCATCAGGAGGCCGCCGAGCCGCCCGCCGCCTAGGACGCCGCGGCCGGTCAGGCCAGGCGCGCCGTGAGCGTGTCCCAGACCTCTTCGTCGGCCAGGGAGGACGCGAGGACGTCTGCCTCGAGCCGGACGCCGGGCACCGACGGCACGCCGATCACGAGCAGGCCGGCCGCGCGGGCGGCGGCGACCCCGGGCGGGGAGTCCTCGAGCGCGGTCGAGCGCGCCGGAGCGGCGCCGAGCAGCCGGCAGGCCTCGAGATAGAGGTCCGGCGCGGGCTTCGGCTCGTGGACGTCGTCGACTCCGAGCTTGACGGCGAAGGCGCCCTCGAGACCAGTGCGGCCGAGACCGGCGAGGAGATGGCGGCGAGGCGCGTTGGAGGCGACGGCCAGCGGGGCGCGGTCGCCCAGCCGCCGGATCAGCTCGACCGCGCCGGGCCGAGGCGTCGCGCCGGCGGCGATCTCGCGAAGCGCCAGCTCGTACAGCTCGTCGCTGAGCGCGTCGCCCTCTCCGGGAGCGTCGAGCAGCCGCTCGAGCACGCGTGCGGCCGTCTCGGGCGCGGTGCCCACGAGCGCGTGCTTCTCCGCGAGCCCGAACGCACGCCCGCGGCGCCGGAAGACCTCCGTCTGGGCACGCGTCCAGCACGGCTCGGTGTCGAGCAGCAGCCCGTCGTTGTCGAAGACGACGCCGGCGGTCACGAGCTCCGGTCCGGTCCGAGCCGTTCGGCGCGTGTTTGGTCGCGGATGCGCCTGAGCGCCTTCATCGCGTCCGAGCCGCCCCGCCCGAAGAGATCGTGCAGGTGCACGTACTGCCGGTAGACGAGCTCGTAGGCCTCCTGGTCGGCCGGCGTCGGCCGGTACGTCTCGCCGGAAAGGTGCGCCATCCGCTCGGCGGCCTCGACGATCGACGCATGGCCGCCGACCTCGGGGCCGGCCGCGACGGCGGCGTACATCGCCGCTCCCAGCGCGGGCGTCTGCTGCGACGCGGCGACGCTCCACGAGCGTCCGGTCACGTCCGCGTAGATCTGCATCAGGAGCCTGTTCCGCTGCGGCAGTCCGCCGCAGGCGACGATGTGCTCGACCGGGACGTCGCGTGCCTCGAAGGCGTCGACGATCACGCGCGTCCCGAACGCCGTGGCCTCGATCAGCGCCCGGTAGATCTCGGGCGCGCTCGTCGTCAGGCTCATGCCCAGGAGGAGGCCGCTCAGGTCGGCGTCGACGAGCACGGAGCGGTTCCCGTTCCACCAGTCGAGAGCGACGAGCCCGCTCTCGCCCGGCCGGAGCAGGGCGGCCTCCTGCTCGAGCAGGCGGTGAACGTCACCCTCCGCGTAGCGCGCCGGCACGCAGCTCTCCGCGAACCACGCAAAGATGTCGCCGACCGCGGACTGGCCGGCCTCGAAACCGTGCAATCCCGGGACGACCCCGTCCTCGACGACGCCGCACATGCCCTCGACCACCGTGGCTTCGCGTCCGAGGAGGATGTGGCAGTTGCTCGTCCCCATGATTACGACCATCGTCCCCGGCGTCGTCACGGTCGCCGCAGGGGCCGACACGTGCGCGTCGACGTTGGCGACGGCGACGGTCGTGCCCGGCCGGAGCCCCGTTCGCGCCGCGGCCTCCCCGGTCAGCTCTCCGGCACGCATGCCCAGCGGGTCGATCTGCCGCGACATCTTCTCGTCGACGACGTCCGCGAAGCGCGGGTCCAGCGCTGCGAAGTAGTCGCGGCCGGGGAAGCCGTCCTGCTTCGACCACATCGCCTTGTAGCCGGCCGTGCACGCGTTGCGGGTCTCGACACCGGTCAGCTGCCAGACGATCCAGTCCGCGGCCTCGATCAGCCGGTCGGCGGCCGCATAGACCTCCGGCGCCTCGTCCAGGATCTGCAGCGCCTTGGCGAAGAACCACTCGGACGAGATCCTGCCGCCGTAGCGCGCCAGCCAGGGCTCCCCGCGCCGTGCGGCGACCTCGTTGATCCGGTCGGCCTCGGGTTGCGCCGCGTGGTGCTTCCACAGCTTGACCCATGCGTGCGGCTGCCGCCTGAGCGCGTCGAGGCGGCAGAGCGGCGTCCCGTCCGCGGTCGTCGGCAGCATCGTGCACGCCGTGAAGTCGACGCCGACGCCGATCACGTGCGCGGGGTCGACTCCCGTGTCCCGGAGCAGTCGCGGGACGGTCTCCGCGAGCGTCCGGACGTAGTCGTCCGGGTCCTGCAGCGCCCAGTCGGGCTCGAGCAGGACGTCATCGTCGGGCGCGGGCAGACGCTCGTCGACGACGCCGTTGCGGTAGGGGTAGACCGCGGTTGCGACCTCGCGGCCGTCGTCGCAGTCGACGAGCACGGCCCGGCCCGATTCCGTCCCGAAGTCGATGCCGACCGCGTACCGCTCCGTCATGGCGCGCGCTCGGGTTCGACGACGACCTTCAGACCCCGCCGGTCGGCAAGCGCTGCGAACGCCTCCCGCGCCTCCGAGAGCCCGAAGCGCTCGCTCACGAGCGAGCCCGTGCGGACCGAGCCGCTCTCGACCAGCCGGAGCGCACGCTCGAGGTCGACCGGCTGCATCCGGCGGCAGAGCAGGATCGAGAGCCCTTTCCGTCTTGCCGTGGAGGCGGTGAAAGTCGTCCGGTCGCCGCTCGGGATCCCGACGAGAACGATCCGTCCGCCGGGGCGTGCCGCGTCGACCGCCTGCCCGGCCGTGTCCACGTCGGTGACGTCGAAGACGACGTCGACGCCGTCCGGAGCGTCCAGGACCGCGCCGGCCTCCTCGGCGGCCGCGGCACGGTGCGGCAGCGGGTCGACGGCCACGACCGGGGCGGCGCCGACCGCCAGGAGCAGCCGCACGAGCAGGAGGCCGAGCGGGCCGCAACCGAGCACGGCGGCAGACGTCCCCGGCCGGACATGTCCGAGGTCGACCGCGTGGACCGCGACCCCGAGCGGCTCGAGGAGCGTCGCCTCCGCGTCGGGCAGCGTGTCCGGGAGCGGATGGAGCAGGTTCTCCGGCCACGCGACCAGCGACCGCAGCGCGCCGTCGATCGAGTGCCCGGCGAACCTGACCTCGGTGCAGAGGTTCGGCTGCCCGGCCAAGCACATCGCGCAGCGTCGGCACGTGATCGCCGGGTCGACCGCCACGCGGCGACCGCGACGGGGCCCGCTCTCGACGACGCCGACGAACTCGTGGCCGAGGACGAGCGGATCGGTGAGGGTCGCGTCGCCGATGCCCCCGTCCACGAACCAGTGGCGGTCCGAGCCGCAGAGGCCGACCGCCGTCACGCGGACGAGCGCCTCGCCCTCCTCCGGAACGGGAGGGGGCTCCTCGTGGAGGCGGACGTCGCCCGGCGCGTGGAGGCGGACGGCGTTCACGCCTGGCCGTAGTAGGCCGCCGGTCCGTGCTTCCGCTGGAAGTGCCGTTCGAGCAGGGCGTCCGCGATCGAATCCGCCTCGGGGCTGAGGAGGAGCGTGCGCAGCGCGGCTGCGGCGACGGCCTCGAGCGCCACCGCGTTCTCGGCCGCCTGCGCGGCGTCCGCGCCCCAGGCGAAGGGCCCGTGCGACGCGACGAGGGCGGCCGGCATCTCGAGCGGCTCGAGGCCGCGCTTCTCGATCGCCTCCACGATGGCGTCGCCCGTGCGCGCCTCGTAATCCGTCTCGATCTCCTCCCGGGTGAGCGCGCGCGTGCACGGAACCGGCCCGTGGAAGTGGTCGGCATGAGTCGTGCCCAGGCAGGGCAGGTCACGGCAGGACTGGGCCCAGGCGGTCGCGTAGGGCGAGTGCGTGTGGACGACGCCGCCGACGCCCTCGAAGCGCCGGTAGAGGACGAGGTGGGTGGGAGTGTCCGAGGAAGGGCGCGCGTCTCCGTCGACGACGCGACCGGTCTCGAGGTCGACGACGACCATCCCCTCCGGGCCCAGCCGGTCGTAGGGGACGCCGCTCGGCTTGATGGCGATCACGCCCGCCGGGCGGTCGACCTCGCTCGCGTTGCCGAAAGTGAGGACGACCAGTCCGGCGCGAACGACGGCCGCGTTCGCCGCGTAGGCGCGCTCGCGGAGCTCCGAGTGCGGCCTCACCGGCCCGAACCGCTTCCGTACCAGGCCTCGTTCCAGCGCAGCTCGTTCCGCACCTGGCGGACGGACGTGTCGGCGTCGATCGCGATCAGCTCGATCTGCGCCATCTCGGCGAGGTCGTCGAACGGCTCGAGGCCGAGCGCCTGCGTGAGCACGGTGTGGTGCGAGCCGCCGGCGCGCAGCCAGCACTCGGCGGCGGTGGCGAAGTCCGGTCTGGGCGTCCACACCGCACGGGCGACCGGCAGCCGCGGGAGCTCCTCGTCGGGCGCGACGACGTCGATCGCGTTCGCAACCAGCCGGAACCGGTGCCCGAGGTCGACCAGGGAGACGACGACGGCGGGGCCGGCGGCGGCCGTGAAGACGAGCCGCACCGGGTCGGGCTTGCCCCCGATCGAGAGCGGGTGGATCTCGCAGGAGGGCGTCGCGCCCGCGATCGACGGGCAGATCTCGAGCATGTGCGCGCCGAGGACGCGAGGCTCGCCGGGCCCGAGGTGGTAGGTGTAGTCCTCCATGAACGACGTTCCGCCGTCGAGCCCGGCGGTCATCACCTTGGCGATCCGGACGAGGGCCGCAGCCTTCCAGTCTCCTTCCGCGCCGAACCCGTAGCCGTCGGCCATCAGCCGCTGGACGGCCAGGCCCGGCAGCCGAGGCAGCGCGCCGAGGTCTTCGAAGGTGTCCGTGAACGCCTTCGCGCCGCGCTCGTCGAGGAACGCCCTCAGGCCGGCCTCGATCCTCGCCTCCTCGCGAAGGGACTCGTGCCGCTCGCCGCCCGGCAGGAGCGGGGGCGTGATCTCGTACTGCTCCGCGTAGTCGCGGGTGAGCCGCTCGACCTCCGCGTCCCCGATGCCGTTCATCGCCGCAACGAGGTCGCCGACGCCGTACCCGTCGACGGAGACGCCGAGCCGCAGCTCCGCCTCCACCTTGTCGCCCTCGGTGACCGCGACGCGCCTCATGTTGTCCCCGAACCGGACGACCCGGAGGCGCCTCGCCTCGTGCAGCCCGGCCGCGGCGCGCGACCAGGTACCGATCCGCGCGACGACGTCGGGATCGCTCCAGTGCCCGACGACGGTCTTGCGGGGAAGCCGCAGCCGCGTCAGCACGTGGCCGAACTCGCGGTCGCCGTGCGCGGACTGGTTCAGGTTCATGAAGTCCATGTCGATCTCCGCCCAGGGCAGCTCCCGGTTGAACTGCGTGTGGAGGTGGAGCAGCGGCTTCTGCAGGGCGGTGAGGCCGCCGATCCACATCTGCGCGGGGGAGAACGTGTGCATCCACGCGATCACCCCGACGCAGGTGTCCGAGGCCGTGGCCTCGAGGCACAATCGGCGGATCGCGTCGGGTGTCGTCACGACGGGCGTGCCCACGACGCGCGCCGGAATCGGGGCCGCGCCGTCGAGCGAGGCCGCGATGCTTCGTGCATGCGCCTCCACCGTTGACAGCACGTCCTCCCCGTAGAGGTGCTGGCTGCCGGTGACGAACCAGACCTCGAGCTCGCCGACCGCCTTCCGGATGGGAACGCGTGCGGGCACGTCTAGAACGGAATTGGCCCGGCCCCGTTCTCGAGGGCCCAGCCGATGCTGTCCGTCGTCTCGACGCTGAGGGCGAGCAGGGCCGACTCGGCTCCATCGGGATCGTGCTCGCCGATCGCATCGACGACGGCGCGGTGCTGCTCCGCAGCCCGGGCATACGCGCCCGGGCGGGCGCCCCGAGTAGGTGAAGAGCGTACGGAGGACCGCCGTGACGATCGTCGACATGTGCTCGAGGAGCTCGTTGTGGCTCGCCTCCAGCAGCAGCGTGTGGAACTGGAGGTCAGGCTCGAGAAACGCGTTCGCGTCCTCGCCGGCCTCCTTCATCGCTTCGACCTGTTCCTCCATCGCCTTCACCTGATCGCCCGTTGCACGGAGCGCGGCGAGGCGGGCGGCGTGCGGTTCGATCAGCGCGCGTAACTCGAGCATGTCGTCGAGAAAGCGGCGGTCCGCGCCTGCCTCACGCTGCCAGGCGAGGACGTCCGGATCGAGGAGATTCCACTCGCGCCGCGGGAGGACACGGGTTCCGCGTTTGGGCCTCGAGTCGACGAGTCGCTTCGCCGCCAGAACCTTGACTGCCTCGCGGACGACGGTGCGGCTGACGGCAACGTCCCCTCCGACCTCGGCACCGAGCTCTTCGTCGGTGGGAATCGGCTCGCCGGGCTCGAGGTCGCCGCGGACAATCCGTACGCCGATGTCGTGGACGACCGCCCCGTGGAGCCCCCGCCGCGGGTACGTCCGAGCTTTCGTCATACGATAATCCTATAGCTGGACAAGCGATATGCTTTCGCGTTAGTGTCGCGAGGCGGGTTTCAACGACTACAGGGAGGTGCAGCGGTGAGCGACAACGAGCCCGTTGACATCAGCGAGGAACAGCGAGAGTTCTCGCGGAGGCGTTTCCTCCGCCTCGCCGGGGCGACGGCCGCAGGCGCGTCGCTCTACGGGGGGCTCGCCGGCATCCTGGGTGAGCAGGGGGCCGGTGCGGCGACCTACAGGCGCAACAGCGACAACGCGGTCTTCGTCAAACATCCGAAGTACCACTTCGTGATGGTCAACCACGTCACGACGAACTCGTTCTTCACGGCGACGATCTACGGGTGCCAGGACGCCTGTGCCCTGACCGGCTGCACGTTCCAGTGGACGGGCTCGGCGACCTCGATCGTCAACCAGATGGTCGCGGCGTTCAACGCCGCGATCGCCGGCAAGGCAAAGGGCATCGGGTGCTGTCTGATCGACAACACCGCCTTCAACAAGCCGGTCGACACCGCGTTGAGCCACGGCATCCCCGTGATCGCGTACAACGCCGACGTCTCGGCGGGCGTCCCCAACCACCGGCTGGCCTACGTCGGTCAGAACAACCTGACCGCGGGCGCCGCGGTCGGGAACGAGGTCCTCAAGCACGTGAAGAAGGGCGACCTCGTGGCCGGGATCATCGCCACCCCGGGCACGGGGAACATCCAGCCGCGCATCGACGGCGCGAAGCCGGTGCTGGAGAAGGCCGGCATCAAGTTCGTCGAGGTGGGGACCTCGGCGACCGAAGGATCTCCGGAGTACAACAAGATCGCTGCCTGGTACGCCGGCCACAGGAACGTCAAGTTCATGTTCGGCGTGGACAGCGGCGACAGCAACGAAATTGCGAATTTCATCGCGAAGAACAACCTGAAGGGGAAGGTCGGCGGATCCGGCTGGGACGTCGGGACGCCGGTCGTGCAGGGCGTCAAGGCCGGCAACCTGACCTTCACGATCGACCAGCAGGCCTACCTGCAGGGCTTCGACACGATCATGCAGCTCTACCTGTACAACGTCTCCGGCGGGCTGATGAAGCCGACGAACACCGACACGGGCCTCGGCATCGTGGTCAAGTCGACCGTCGCGCCGTACCTGAGAAAGAACAGGTTCTCAGGGACGACCGCGGCGCAGCAGGCCCTGAAGCCGCCCGCGAAGATCCCGTTCTAGTCGCAGCGAGCGTGCAAGTGGGCGCCCCAACGCCTACCGATGCCCCGGCGGCCGAGCCGCCGGGGCATCATCGCGGAGCATTGTCGGCGGGGCGTCGTGTCCTGCGCCTGTTCGTTTACCAGCGCGAGCTGACGCCGCTCCTGATCACGATCGGCCTGTTCGCGTACTTCACGATCAAGGCCGGGTCGAATTTCACCGACGAGCTCAGCCTGAGCTCGGCGGCGGGCTATGCGGGACCGGTCGCCGCCATCGCCGTCGGAGAGGTGCTGCTGCTCGTGCTCGCCGAGATCGACCTGTCGGCCGGCCAGGTCTTCCTGTTCACGCCGTGGGTCGAGTACTGGTTGTACAACCTCGGGCTGCCGGTCGCGCTTGCGATCGTCCTTGCGCTCGCGGTCGCCTGCGGTGTCGGCGCGATCAATGGACTGATCACGGTTCGCCTGAACGTGCCGTCCTTCGTCACGACGCTGGCGATGAACTTCATCCTCTTCGGGCTCGTGCTCATCGAGTCGGAACAGACGCAGGCGACGCCGATTCCGCTGTCGGCCGGGACGGGCTTCGCGAGCCAGCTGATGGGCGTCTGGCTGTGGTCCGAGCTCCTCTGGGTGCTGGGGATCACGATCGTCGCGCACGTCATGCTGACTCGTACGCGCTTCGGCGTCCGGATCATCGCCTCGGGCGGCAATCTCGTCGGCGCGGCCGAGGCGGGCGTGCCGGTCCGGCGCGTGAAGGTGTGGTGCTTCGTCCTCTGCTCCTTCTTCGCCGGCCTCGTCGGCATCGTCGACGCGGTCAAGTACGGGAGCCTCGACCCGGGCAACTTCGGCGTCGACTACATCCTCTATGCCGTCGGCGCCTGCGTGATCGGCGGCACGGCTCTCACCGGCGGGCGCGGAACGGTGATCGGGGCCTTCATCGGGGCGATCCTGATCGGCGTCCTCGAGGACGGGCTCACGCTGATCGGGGTGAGCACGAACGACTTCTACGTCTGGGTCGGCGTCGTGATCATCGTCGCGATGGCCCTGAACGTGCAGTTCGACCGGATCATCGCGCGCTCGAGGGCGGCATGAGCGCCCAGCTCGCGGAGCCGACGCCGCCCTCGCCCGCAGCAGGCGAGGCCGCGCTCGAGGTGCGCGGTGTGACCAAGCGCTTCGGCGCGGTCGTCGTGCTCCGCGGCATCGACATGGTCCTCCGCCCAGGCGAGGTGCTCGGGCTCGTCGGCGACAACGGAGCCGGCAAGAGCACGCTGGTCAAGATCCTGAGCGGCTTCCATCAGCAGGACGCCGGCGACGTGCTCGTCGGCGGCGAGCGCGTCCGCTTCCACTCGGTCGAGGCCGCCCGCGCGCGCGGGATCGAGACGGTGTACCAGGACCTCGCGCTGATCCCGCAGCTGCCCGTCTACCTCAACCTGTTCCTCGGCCACGAGCTGACGAGAATGGGCCCGCTCCGCTTCCTCGACAAGCGAGGGATGCGCAAGCTCTCGCGCCAGTACCTCGACGACATCCACGTGCGCGTGCCGAACGTCGAGGCCGAGGCCGAGCAGCTCTCCGGCGGACAGCGGCAGGCGGTCGCGGTCGCGAGAGCCGTGCGGGTGGCGCCGAAGATCCTGCTGCTCGACGAGCCGCTCGCGGCCATGGGCGCGCGCGAGTCGCGCCTCATCATCGATCTCGTCAAGGACCTCGCCTCGAGCGGCCGCGTGTCGATCATCGTGATCGACCACAACTACGCCCATCTCTTCGAGCTGTGTGACCGCCTCAACGTCATGCAGGGCGGCCGCATCACCATCGACCAGCCCGTGCACGAGACGTCACTCGAGGAGCTCACCGAGCTGATGGTCTCGAGCTATCGGCGGCAACTCGACGAAGGTCTCGAGCCGGACGCCTGACGTATGAGTCGATGATCGTCGTCGCCCACAGCTAGCAGCCGATGGCGCAGGCCGCCGGGCGGCTTCGTCCTTATGATCCTCGGCATGGGCCCGGGCAGCGACGTCGCGACGCCGTCGGGCCGTTCCACGTTCATCCCGGTCATCCGTTCGAAGGTTTCAAATCGAACGCCGCGCCCGGCGGGCTGCTCGTGGCGCGCTGCGCGTGCGGCGGCATCCTCGACGTCGCCGTGCCCGTGTTCACGCGCTGCCCCGACTGCGACGGCCGGAGCGCCTGCCGGCGCTGCGGCGGGAGCGGTGCCGTGATCGACCATGCCGCCCTCCTGTGGCGGTTGCCCGACGAGACGGAGGAACGAGATGCCGACGCTGCGTAACGGGGACGCCTACGAGGGAGCGAGCGGCCGGCGGAGCGCCGAGTGGTTCGACCGGACGGACCTCGACGGGTTCTTGCACCGCTCGTGGCTGAAGTCGACCGGGGTGACGAACGAGACGTTCCGGGGCCGGCCCGTGATCGGAATCTGCAACTCGTGGAGCGAGCTCGTCAACTGCAACGTGCACCTCCGCGGGCTGGCACAGGCGGTCAAGCGCGGCGTTCTCCAGTCGGGGGGCTTCCCGCTCGAGTTCCCGGTCATGTCGCTCGGCGAGTCGCTGATGAAGCCGACGACGATGCTGTACCGGAACCTCATGGCGATGGACGTCGAGGAGTCGATCCGCTCCTATCCGCTCGACGGCGTCGTGCTGCTGACCGGGTGCGACAAGACGAATCCCGCGTCCGTCCTCGGCGCGGCGAGCGCCGACATCCCCGCGATCGTCGTCACCGGCGGCCCGATGCTGAACGGACGCTGGCGGGGCAAGGAGCTCGGCTCGTGCAGCGACTGCTGGCACTACCACGAGGAGCTGCGCGCCGGGCGGATCACGGAGGTGGAGTTCGAGGAGATCGAGGACGCGATGTCGCGGTCGCACGGCCACTGCATGACCATGGGCACGGCCTCGACGATGGCGTGCGTGACCGAGGCGCTCGGGCTCACGCTCCCCGGCGGCGCGGCGATCCCGGCGGTCGACGCCCGGCGCGCCGGCCTCGCGGAGGCGGCCGGGCGCAAGATCGTGGAGCTGGTCGAGCGCGATCTCAAGCCGTCCGACGTGCTGACCGCCGAGGCATTCGACAACGCGATCCGGGTCCTCCACGCGATCTCGGGCTCGACGAACGCGGTCCTCCACCTCGTCGCCTACGCGGGCCGGGTCGGCGTCCCGCTGCCGCTCGAGCGCTTCGACGAGCTCGCCGCCTCGACACCCTGGCTCGTCGACCTCAAGCCCGCCGGCCGGCACCTGATGGAGGACTTCTACTACGCGGGCGGGCTCCCGGCGGTGATGGCCGAGATCGCCGACCTGCTGCACCTCGATGCGCCGAC
Source organism: uncultured Actinomycetes bacterium (assembly GCA_963776375.1). Taxonomy (GTDB): domain Bacteria; phylum Actinomycetota; class Thermoleophilia; order Gaiellales; family Gaiellaceae; genus PALSA-612. The sequence goes on from CAVZMF010000002.1 coordinate 398,292, forward strand.
CGTCTCCGGCCGGACCCTGGGGGAGAACATCGCCGGTGCGGGGATCGTCGACGAGGGCGTGATCCGGCCGCGGGCGCGACCGCTGGACGAGGGCGGGAGCCTGGTCGTCCTGCGCGGCTCGCTCTGCCCGGACGGAGCGGTGATGAAGGTCTCGGCGGCCGATCCGCGCCTGCTTCGCCACGAAGGCCCCGCAGTCGTCTTCGACGACATCCACGACCTGGCGGCCCGCGTCGACGACCCCGCGCTCGAGATCGACGCCGACTCGGTGATGGTGCTGCGAAATGCCGGGCCTGTCGGCGCGCCGGGGATGCCCGAGTGGGGGCACCTGCCCATCCCGTCCAAGCTCCTGCGGGCCGGCGTCACCGACATGCTCCGGATCTCCGACGCGAGGATGAGCGGCACGTCCTACGGCGCCGTCGTGCTGCACGTCGCGCCCGAGGCGGCCGTCGGCGGGCCGCTCGCGCTCGTCCGGGACGGCGACCCGGTTCGGCTCGACGTCGCGGAGCGGCGCCTCGACCTGGCTGTCGACGACGCCGAGCTCGAGCGTCGCCGGGCGGCCTGGACGCCGCCAGAGCGGAAGGACGACCGCGGCTACCGGAGGCTGTACGAGGACCACGTGCTGCAGGCGAACGAAGGGTGCGACTTCGACTTCCTGCGCGGCCGCTCGGCCGTCGTTCACGACGCCGTCACCTACCTCTGAAAAGGAGAGACGATCGATGAAGGTGCTCGTCACGGGCGCACACGGAAAGGTCGGCCGAGCCCTCGTCCCGGCGCTCGCGCGCGCGGGGCACGACGTCCGGGCGACGGATCTCACCCGCCCGGACTGGGACCGGATCGTCGATCCGCGCGCGGCGACCGACTACGTCCAGGCCGATCTCACCGACGCCGGCGCCTGCTACGCGCTCGCGCGCGGTTGCGACGCGGTCGTGCACACGGCCGCGATCCCGCAGCCGATCCACAACGCTCCGCACGTCGTCTTCGCGAACAACCTGATGGCGACGTTCAACGTGCTCGAGGCTGCGATCGCCGCGGGCGTGCGGCGGATCGTGAACTTCTCCAGCGAGACGGTGCCCGGCTTCCTCTTCGCCCACCGTGGCTTCGAGCCGGACTACCTGCCGATCGACGAGGAGCATCCGATCCGCCCGCAGGACCCCTACGCGAGCTCGAAGTGGTTCGGCGAGCTGCTGATGGAGCGCGCCCCGGAGCGCGCCGACATCGCGGCGATCTCCATCCGCCCGTGCTGGGTGCAGGACGTCGGGAGCTACGAGCGGAACCTCGGGCCGATCGTGCGCGACCCGTCGGTGCTGGTCGAGAACTACTGCAGCTACATCGACGTCTACGACCTGTGCGACGCGACGGTGCTCGCGGTCGAGTCCGACCTGCCCGGGCACGAGGTGGTCTACGTCGCCTCGCCCGACACGATCGGCGGTCACCCGCTCGAGGAGGTCGTGCGCCGTCACCACGGGCACCACCGGGTGGAGATCCGGCCGCTGCCGCGCCCGGACGCGTCGGCGATCGACTCGTCGAAGGCGCGCCGACTGCTCGGCTGGGAGCCGAAGCGCTCCTGGCGCGACTACCTCGACGCCGACGGACGGCTGAAGCCGGGAGTGGTCGAGCCGTGGTGACGAGACGGCTCGGCTCCGACGGCCCCGAGATCACGGCGCTGGGCCTGGGCACGTGGGCGATGGGCGGCCCGTGGCAGTTCGGCTGGGGCCCGGCCGACGACGCCGAGTCGGTCGCGGCGATCCGCCGTGCGGTGGAGCAGGGCGTGGGCTGGGTCGACACGGCGCCTCTCTACGGTCACGGTCATGCAGAGGAGGTCCTGGCGAACGCGCTCGAGCCGCTCCGCCCCGGCGAGGACGTGCTCGTCTTCACGAAGTGCGGGCGTCGGTTCCCGGCACCGGGGGAAGACCGTCCGATTCGCTACGACCTTACGCCCGGGTCGATCCGCGAGGAGTGCGAGCAGAGCCTGCGGCGACTCGGGATCGAGCGGATCGACCTGTACCAGTTCCACTGGCCGGACATCGCCACCGGCACGCCGGTGGAGGAGTCGTGGGAGGCGATGGCGGCGCTGCAGGACGAGGGCAAGGTCCGCTGGCTCGGCGTCTGCAACTTCTCCCTCGAGCAGCTCGAGCGGATCGAGAGGGTGCGGCACGTGGACTCGCTCCAGCCTTCCCTCTCCCTGCTCAGCCGCCATCCCCTCGAGGCGTCGATCCCGTGGTGCCGCGAGCACGGGACGGGGGTGCTCGCCTACTCGCCGCTCGCCTCCGGTCTGCTGACCGGCTCCTTTGGCCGGGAGAGTGTCGACCGTCTCGCCCCTGACGACTGGCGGCGCCGCGCGTCCGCGTTCACCGAGCCCATGCTCTCGCGGAATCTCGCGCTCGTGGAGCGGCTCCGGCCGGTTGCCGACCGCCACGGCTGCAGCGTCGCGGCGCTCGCCGTCGCCTGGACGCTGGCGATTCCCGGCGTCACGGCGGCGATCGTCGGAGCCCGTCGTCCGTCACAGCTCGACGGCTGGATCGGGGCGGCGGACGTCACCCTGTCGGCGGAGGACCTCGCGGAGATCGAGCAGGGGCTCGTGGAGACCGGCGCGGGGACGACGGACCCGCCCGTGCCTCCCCCGCTCGAGCTCTAGCGGCGACCGCGTGGACGAGCGGGCAACGCGTATCGAGGAGGTCCTCGGCGGGCCCCGCGGACTCCACTGGTTCAGGGCGCCGGGGCGCGTGAACCTCATGGGTGAACACACGGACTACAACGAGGGCTTCGTACTACCGGCGGCGATCGATCGCGACTGCCTGATCGCGGTCCGGTCCCTCGCCGGCTCCCGCATCGTGGTGCGCTCGCTCGATGTTGGGCGCGAGGAGACCGTCGTCGACGTAGCAGCCGACGGCAGCGACGAGCCGGCCGCCGTCACGCCGGCGTGGGGCCGGTACGTCGCGGGCGTCGTGCGGGCGCTGGCCGGATGCGGACGGCCCGCGATCGGCGCCCAAGCGGCCCTGTCGGCGAATGTCCCGCTCGGGTCGGGGCTCTCGTCCAGCGCCGCCCTCGAGGTGGCATGTGCACTGGCTCTCTGCGTCGTCGCGGACTTCGGGCTGCCGTCACGCGAGCTCGCGACAGCGTGCCAGCATGGGGAGCAGATCGCCACCGGCGTCCCCTCGGGGATCATGGATCAGCTTGCCTCGCTCGAAGGCACACCGAACGCCGCTCTCCTTCTCGACTGCCGCAGCCTCGCGGTCGAGCCGGTGCCGCTGCCGGAGGGGATCGCCATCCTCGCCGTTCACTCCGGCATGCCACGGGCGCTGGCCGACAGCGCCTACGCGGAACGCCGCGCTGCCTGCGAGGCCGCGGCGAAACAACTCGGGCTCCGGTCGCTCCGCGACGCGCGGCCCGAGGACGTCGCTGACGATCCGTACGCGCGCCACGTCGTATCCGAGAACGAGCGCGTGCTGCAGACGGCAGCAGCGATCCGTGCCGGGCAGATCGAGCGCCTCGGTCCGCTCTTCGCCGCGAGCCACGCGAGCCTGCGCGACGACTACCGGGTCTCCACTCCCGAGCTGGACGCGCTCGTCGAGGCGCTCGTGGACGCCGGGGCCCTCGCGGCGCGGCTGACCGGCGCTGGGTTCGGCGGCTGCGCCGTCGCGCTGGTTCGAAGCGGGGAGGAGACGCAGGTGACGAGCAACGCCGAGGCGCGCTACCGCGAGGCGACAGGGCTCGCTCCGACGACGTACCGTTGCCGTGCGGTCGCAGGGGCCGGCGCCGTCGAGCCGGATGTTCAGAGGGAGCGGTAGGTGACCGTCTGGCGCGCGCCGGTCTCGTGCGAGCGCACGATCGCGTCGCAGACCTCGGCCGCGCGGTAGCCGTCCTCGAACGTGGCGCCGACGGGCGCGACGTCGCCGTCCTCTGCGATCGCGCGCAGCAGGTGGTGGAGCTCGTGCACGAACGTCTCGCCCCAGCCGATGATGTGGCCCGGCGGCCACCAGTTCTCCCACCAGGGATGGTCGGCCTCCGAGACGAGCACGGTCTTGAAGCCACGCGCGCGGTCGCCGTCGGCGCGGAACACCTCGAGCTCGTTCAGCCGGTGCACGTCGAACGCGAGCGACGCCTTGGAGCCGTTGATCTCCCACTGGAGGGCGTTTCGGCGCCCCAGCGCGAGCCGCGTCGCCTCGACCGTGCCGACGGCCCCGCCCGCGAACGAGACGGCAGCCTCGATCGCGTCGTCTACCTCGCGGCCGGGCAGGAAGGTCTTCACCACGGCCGACACGGTCTCGAACTCGCCGACGAGGTAGCGGGCGAGGTCGACCACGTGCGCGCCGAGGTCGCCGAGCGCGCCGGAGCCTGCCTCGTCCGCGTGGAAGCGCCACGTGTCGAGCGAGGGGTCGTCGCCCCAGTCCTGCAGGTATCGCGCGCGGAAGTGGCGGATGTCGCCGAGCTCGCCCCCGTCGATCATCTCGCGCGCGAGCCGGTTGGCGGGCACGAAGCGGTAGTTGAAACCGCACAGGTGCTTGACGCCGGTCGCGGCCACGCGGCTCCAGATCTCGTAGCTCTCGTCGGCCGTCCGCCCGAGCGGCTTCTCGCAGATCACGTGCTTGCCCGCCTCGGCCGCGGCGATCGTCGGCTCGGCGTGCAGCGAGTTCGGGCCGCCGTTGTCGAGGAGCCCGATCGCGGGATCGGCGACGATGTCCCGCCAGTCGGTCGTCCAGCGCTCGTAGCCGTAGCGCTCGGCGGCGTTCCGGACGGACTCCTCGTTGCGGCCGGCGATCGAGACCAGCCGTGGGACGAGCGGCGGCGGCCAGGTCATGTACGCGATCTTCTTGAACGCGTTCGAGTGCGCCTTGCCCATGAAGGCGTAGCCGAGCATCCCGACGCCGATCTCCGGGATTCCGCCTGCGGCGGAATCCCTAGTGGGGCCCGTGAGACTCACGTTTCCGGTCGTTGCATCGCCGCGTCGAAGGCCACTTCCGACGGTTTGAAATCAACCTTGCGCACGAATGCCAAGGCGTCCTGCGCGCCCCACTCGCGGTCCATGCCGGAATCCTCCCACTCGATCGACAGCGGCCCCGCGTAGCCGATCCGGTTCAGCGCGCGCACGAGCGCCTCGAAGTCGACGTCGCCGTGGCCGGGCGAGACGAAGTCCCAGCCCCGCTCGAGCTCGCCGAAGTTCAGGTGGCCGCCGAGGATCGACTTCCGCCCGTCGAGCGTCTTCTTCGAGTCCTTGACGTGGACGTGGTAGATGCGGTCGGCGAACTCGAGCACGAACGCGGACGAGTCCAGGTGCTGGTGCGCGAAATGGCTGGGGTCGAAGTTGATCCCGAACCCCTCGCGTCGCCCGATCGCATCGAGCGCCTTCCGCGTCGTGACGAAGTCGTAGGCGATCTCCGTCGGGTGCACCTCGAGCCCGAAGCGCACGCCCTCCGCGTCGAAGACGTCGACGATCGGCCCCCAGCGCTCGGCGAAGTCCACGTAGCCGCGCTCCACGTCGGCGAAGTCGTTGGGCGGGAACGAGTAGAGCATGTGCCAGACGGCCGAGCCGGTGAAGCCGTTCACCTGGGTGACGCCGAGGCGGGCCGCGGCGCGTGCGGTGTCCTTCATCCGCCCGGCCGCGCGCTGCCGCACGCCCTCCGGGTCGCCGTCGCCCCAGACCTCGGGCGGCAGGATCGCGCGGTGCCGCGCGTCGATCGGGTCGCAGACGGCCTGGCCGACCAGGTGGGCGCCGATCGCGAAGCAGTTCAGGTGGTTGCGCTCGAGGATCTCCTGGATCGACCTGACGTAGTCCTCCTCGGCCAGCGCGCGGTCGACCTCGAAGTGATCGCCCCAGCAGGCGAGCTCGAGCCCGTCGAACCCCCATTCGCCTGCCTTGCGGGCCAGCTCCTCGAGCGGGAGGTCGGCCCACTGGCCCGTGAACAGCGTGACCGGACGCGCCATGGCCGCGATACTAAGCGGTCGAAGGCGGTCCTGGAGCTGCTCGACCGCGCCGCCGTGCCTGGCTAGCCAACCCGGTTCCGAGCGCCGTAGCATGGGCTGATGGCAACGTCCGCCGCAGTGCCCGCCGGCCCGCCGACGCTGGTGCTCAGGGGCCGGGCGTACCCGGTGCTGCTGCCGAGGCTGAGCGATCCCCGGCTGCACCTGGCCGCGGTGATCATCTCGCTCCAGGTCCTGGGGCAGACCGCGTTCGACTTCGACCTGTCGATCGCGCAGATCCTGATCGCGCTGGCGACCTGCGCCGTGCTCGAGGTCGGGATCGCGTTCGCCCGGCAGCACGTGATCATGTGGCCGGCGAGCGCGCTCCTGACCGGCAACGGCGTCGCCTTCGTCCTGCGCGTGCCCGGGACGCAGCACGGAGACTGGTGGAGCACGAACGGGTGGTGGATCTTCGCCGGTACGGCGGCGATCTCGCTCCTGTCCAAGTACGTGATCAAGTGGCGCGGGAGCCACATCTTCAACCCGTCCAACTTCGGGCTCGTCCTCTGCTTCCTCGTCCTCGGCTCGGACCGGGCGGAGCCGCTCGCGTTCTGGTGGGGGCCGATGTCGTTCTGGATGGCCGTCGCGCTCGCGATCATCGTCCTGGGCGGGCTCGCGATCCTGATGCGGCTCCGCCTGCTCGGGATCGCGATCGGCTTCTGGGTCGCCTTCGCGGCGGCCACGGCGGTGGTGGCGGCGACCGGGCACGCGATGACCGCCCGGTACCACCTGGGGCCGATCACGAGCCGCTACTTCTGGTGGATCCTCGTCACCTCGCCCGAGGTGCTCGTCTTCATGTTCTTCATGATCACCGACCCGAGGACGACGCCGAAGGGCCGGGTCGCCCGGGTCGCGTACGGGGTCGGCGTCGGCCTCCTGGCCACCCTGCTGATCGCGCCGATGCAGACGGAGTTCCAGGCCAAGGTGGCACTCCTCGGCTCGCTCACGATCGTCTGCGCGGTCCGCCCGCTGCTCGAGTGGCTGCTGCCCGCCGCGGGCTCGCAGGACGACCGCTTCGGAGCCTGGATCGAGCGCGCAGCATCGCGCGGGCGCGCCGGGATCGCGAAGCTGGGCGGGCTTGGCCTCGCGGCGGCGGCGGCGTTCGCGGGCATCCTCGTCCTGGCCGGGATCCCGGCGCGGCCCGGGCACGGCCGTCGCGGCGCCGCTCGTGGACACCGGGCAGCTGCCGCAGATCACGATCCTGCACTCGAGCGGCGTCTCCTCGCAGCTCGACCGCCGCACCGCGCGGGAGATCGCGAGGAGCCTGGTCGCCGACCTGAAGAGCGGGGCCGCGGCTCTCGAGGCGCGTAACAGCGACCTCGCCAGCCCGGGGTCGTGCTGCCAGGCGCTGACGGAGATCGACAGCGTGGTCAGGCGGGCCAAGGGCACGGGGATCACCGTCCCGACCTACCGGCTCGAGCGCCTGCGGATGAAGCTGCGCCCGACCGAGGGGCAGGGGGAGCCGATCGTCGTCGTCGACGCGACGGGGGCGGTCCAGGAGTCGATCTACGGAGGCACGCCGCAGCGGCTCGTGCTCCGGAGCAACGCGCGGCCGTTCGCGGGCACGTTCCAGATGGACAGGGGCAGGGTGGGCTACGAGCTGATCTCGCTCTCGGGCGCGAAGGTGCCCGGCCCGAAGGCGAAGGCGGTCGCGCCCGGAAGCCTGCTGGTCGCGAAGAGCTTCGACGGCGTGCGCCTGCAGGACGTCGCCGACCAGGTCGGGCTCCGGTTCCGGCAGGGCGATTTCCGCTACGGGGTGACCGGCGACGTCCACTCGATGATGGGCGGCGGCCTCTGCTGGCTCGACTACAACAACGACGGCAGGCTCGACCTGTTCGTCGTCAACTCCTACTCGGACGCCGACATCGACGCATGGAATGCGCGACGGTGGCCCACCGAGGAGCGCGCTGTTCGAGAACGTGCGCGGGCAAGTTCGTGGACGTCAGCGCCCGCTCGCACGCCGATCCCGCGGTTCAGGGCAACGGCTGCGTCGCCGCCGACCTGAACGGCGACGGCTACACCGACCTCTTCATCACCACCAACACCTACAACGTCCTGCTCTGGAACAACGGCGACGGGACGTTCACGGACGGGACGAAGGCCGCCGGCATCGACGTCTTCGGCACCTTCGGCTGGCATACGGGCGCGGCCGTCGCTGACGTGAACGGCGACGGACGGCCGGACATCTTCGTCTCCGGGTACGCCAACGTGAACGGGCCGACGAACTCGCTTGGCGGTTTCCCGTCGAACTACCAGGCCTATCCCGACCTGCTCTATCTGAACGAGGGGCCGGATGCGCACGGGCACTCGAGGTTCAGAGACGTCGCGGTGAAGGCGGGGATCGACAGGGCGGGCACCGACCACAGCCTGGGCGCCGTCTTCACCGACGTGAACGGCGACGGGCGACCCGACCTGTACGTCGCCAACGACCTCGACCCGAACCGGCTCTACCTGAACGTGCCCGGCGGGCCGCTCGGCTTCCACTTCGTCGAGGAGGGGCGCCAGTGGCGCGTCGCCGACCGCAACGCCGGGATGGGCGCGGCCGCGCAGGACTGGTCGGGCGACGGCCGCCCGGATCTCCTCGCCACGAACTCACGTGATCAGGGGCACTCCGCCTCCCGCAGCACCGCCGACGGCTCGTACAGGAACGTCGACGCGCTGATCGCCCGCGCGATCGGGAGTGCCGGCACCGGCTGGGGCGACTCGTGGGTCGACCTCGCGAACGACGGGCGCCTCGACCTCGTGCTCGCAAACGGGGTGATCCCGGTCACAAACCTGGCGAAGGACGCGGGACCGATCCAGGTGCTCGAGAACACCGGCGGCCGCTTCGCGGACGCGACGGCGGCACTGGGCCTGAAGTCGGGGCCGCTCGTGAACGGGCGCGGTCTCGCGGCGGCCGACTACGACAACGACGGCCGCATCGACATCGCGGTCAACTCGATCGCCGGGAAGCTCGTCCTGCTCCACAACACGGGCGACGGGGGGCACTGGCTCGAGGTGCGTCTCTCCCGCTTCGCGCCGGGCGCGGTCGTTACCGCCGTCCTCCCGGGCGGCCGCCGCCTCGTGGACGAGATCCAGGCGGGCGGCAGCTACCTCTCCTCCGAGGACCCGCGCGCCCACTTCGGCCTCGGCAAGGCGACGAAGCTCCAGGCGCTCGAGGTGCGCTGGCCGGACGGCAAGACGACGCGCCTGAGGAACGTCGCCGCCGACCAGATCCTGACCGTCGCGCCCTAACGACCTGAGCGAACCTGCAGCCGCCGAGCGATCGTGTCGAGCGTGACGGCGAGGAGCAAGATGATGCCGGTGACGATGTAGATCGTCCCCGGGTTGTACTCCGCGGTGAGGAGTCCGTTCGCGACCGTCGCGATCACCATCGCGCCGATGAATGCGCTGCGCACCTCGCCGCGTCCGCCGAACAGGCTCGTACCGCCGATCACTGCCGCGGCGATCGAGTTGAGCAGGAGCGTGCCGCCTCCGGCATCAGGCGAGACCGACTGGATGTTGGCGGCGAGGATGATGCCGCCGATCGCGGCCAACGCGGCCGCGAGCGTGAAGACGAGCACGCGGATCCGGGCGACGTTGATCCCGGCGCGGCGGGCGGCCTCGGCGTTCCCGCCGACCGCGTACACGTGCCGGCCGAACGTCGTCCGCTTGGCCAGATAGGTCAGGATGACGAGGAAGATGACGATGATGACGCCGGCGAGCGGCAGGCCCACCGATTGGCCGAAATACGATGCGTGGTTGCAGATCGCGACGACGCCGAAGCTGGCGGCGGCGATCGCGAACACCTTGAGCGCGACGACGGCCGGATTCTGAACTTTCAGTCCGGCACGGTGTTTGCCCGCCGCCCCGGCGAGCGTGAAGAGCGCATACCCGCCGGTGATGACCGCCGCGATGATCCACCCGGCCAGCGGCGAGAAGTAGTACGTGGCGGCGTAGTTGACCCACCGGTCCTGGATGGCGAGCCCTCCCTTCGCGGCAAGCTGTCTCAGGATCACCCCTTGCCAGACGAGGAAGCCGGCCAGCGTGACGACGAACGACGGGACGCCGATGTAGGCGACGATCGACCCCTGGGCGGCCCCGATTGCTGCGCAGATGGCGAGTGCCGCGGCGATCGCCACGAGTCCTCCCCCCGGGATCTGGTGCCCACTCGCCGGATCCACGAACTCGGCTGCCGCGAGGGCGCCGATCCCGGACACGTAGCTGATCGAGAGGTCGATCTCGCCGAGCAGGAGGACGAACACGACGCCGTAGGCGAGCATCGTGGTCCCGGCCATCTGGATGATGATGTTGACGAAGTTCTGCGCGGTGAAGAAGTTGGTCGCCTTGAAGCTGAAGAAGACGACGACGAAGATCTCCCCGAGGACGATCGGGAGGATGCCGAGATTGCCCGACTTGACATTGTCGAGCGCGCGGCGATAGGCACCCTCGAGTCCGCGCGGCTCCTCGTCTTCGGGAGCCGGCCGGTCCTGACCGACGACCTCGACCCCGGCCGAGGTCATGCAGGCGCTCCCGCCTGTGTCGCAGGGATGCCGGAGACCTTCGTGGGCACGCCGGCCGTGATCGCGTGCACGACCTCCTCCTGCGTCGTCTTCTCGCGCTCGTAGACGCCGACGTTCCGGCCGAGACGCAGGACCGTGATGCGATTGGCGGTCTCGAAGATGTCGTGCAGGTTGTGGGAGATGATGACGACGGCGAGGCCCTGCTCGGCCAGCCGCCGGACGAGGGCGAGCACCTGCTCGGTCTGGGCGACGCCGAGCGCCGCCGTCGGCTCGTCGAGGATCACCAGCTTCGAGTTCCACTGGACGGCCTTGGCCACGGCGACCGACTGCCGCTGACCGCCGGAGAGGGTGGCGACGGGCTGACGGATGGAGCGGATCGTGGTGACGGCCAGCGACTTCAGCGTCTCGGCCGTCTTCGTCTCCATGGCAGGTTCGTTGAGCCGCTGGAACCAGTTGTGCTCCTCGCGGCCCAGGTAGACGTTCTGGACGACGTCGAGGTTGTCGCAGAGGGCCAGATCCTGGTACACGACCTCGATGCCGAGGCGGGCCGAGTCCTTCGGCCCGTGGATGTGAACCTCCTTGCCCTCGAAGAGGACCTCACCGCTGTCGGCGGTGTGGGTACCGGCGACGCACTTGATCAGCGTCGACTTGCCGGCCCCGTTGTCGCCGACGAGCGCCATCACCTCGCCGTTTCGCACCTCGAAGTCGACGTCGGTCAGCGCCTGCACGGAACCGAACGTCTTGGTGATGCCGCGGAGCTCGAGGAGCGGGGTGTCGGTCACGTGGCGCGTTTCCTACCACAAAGCCGGTGGAGGCGTCCATCCGGACGCCTCCACCGTGACGCGTTTGACTACTTGCAGTACTTGACGTACGCCCCGACGCAGACCTGGCCCCTCTTCAGGAACTTGTCCGCGAACAGGATCTTGTAATTCGCCTTCGTGATCGTGATCGGCAGGAGCAGGATCGACGGCGCGGCCTTGCCCGACTTCGTCTTCGAACAGACGTTCTTACTGGCGTCGCAGTACCCGTTGATCCCGGTGACCTTCTGCCCCTTGAGAAGCTGCACCGCGGCCTTGGCTGCGGCTGCGGCCTCGAGCGGCACCTTCTTGTAGACGGTCATCGTCTGCCAGCCCGAGATGACGTTCTGCACGCCGAGCGACGATGCGTCCTGCCCGCTGAGCGCGAGCGGCTTCAGGCCCTTGGCCTTGAGCGTGGCGACGACTGCCCCGGCGATGTTGTCGTTCGCCGCGACGACCCCGTCGATCTTGTTGTTCGTCTTGACGAGGAACTGCTGGAAGTCCGTGGCGGCGTTCTGTGCGAGCCAGCCGTCGACGAACTGCTGCGGGCCCTTCACGATCTTCCCGCTCTTGAACAGCGGGTTCAGGACCGCGTCGTTTCCGCTCTTGAACAGGAAGGCGTTGGCGTCGGTCTGCCCGCCCCACAGCTCGGCGACGACCGGCTTCGTCTTGCCCTTGAGGGCGTTGAGCGACGCCCTTGGCCTGAAGCACACCGACCCCCTTATTGTCGAAGGAGACGTAGAGGGAGGCGGTTCCCCCGACGGTCTGGCGGTCGTAGTCGATCGCCTTGCCGCCCTTCGACGTGAACGACTTCTCGATGGCGGCGGCCGACCCGGAGTCGATCGCCGTCTCGATCACGACCTTCGCGCCTGCGGCGAGGCACGCGTCGGCTTGCGACTTCTGCTTCTGCGCGTCACCCAGCGCGTTGGTAACGCTGTAGGTGACACCGGCCGCCTTGAGCGCCTTCTTGAAGTCCGGTGCGTCGAACTGCACCCAGCGCGGAGACGTCTTCGTCTCCGGCAGCAGGACGCACACCTGGATGCTCGCCTTCCGCGAGGCGGTCGCGACCGCGCTCATGATCACGGCGGCCAGGACGATCAGCCCCACCGCCGTCCACTTGCTGAAGATCCTTCTCACGTGCCCTCCCATGATTGCTTTCGAGCAATTCGGACAGAAGTTGCTTCGTCTAGCTGGTCTCCGCGTGCATGCCCTCCTTTCTGCCCACGGGACTCCCCGCGACCGATCCGGCTCCTGCCGCGTGCCCGAATCGTACAGCGATTTCCCTGCCGATCACGCGCAAGGAGTCGGTGCTCTGGGTCACCAGCGCGAGCGCGCCGAGGACCTCCGCCCGCTCGCCGAGCTCGCCGGGCACGACCTCCACGACGTCGGCTGCGCCCGGCAGCGCGTAGCGGTCGACCGCCTCGCGGATGCCGCTCAGCAGCGGCTCGCCGGCCTCGCTCAGCTCTCCGCCGACCACGATCGCCTCGGGGTTCACGACGTTGCAGAGGTCGGCGAGCACCCGGCCGACGGCGAGGCCCGCGTCGTTGACGACGCGCGTCGCGCCGAGGTCGCCGTCGGCGACGAGCTCCAGGAGCTCGCGCCGGGTGACGTCGTGGCCCCGGGTCGGGCGGAGCAGCGCCCGGATCGCCGCCTCGGCGGCGATCGTCTCCAGGCAGCCGCGGTTGCCGCACCGGCAGACGGCGCCGTCGGGACGCACCTGGACGTGCCCGATCTCTCCGGCCAGGCCCGTGGCGCCCGTGATGGAGGCGTCCTCCGATCACGAGCCCCGCGCCCACGCCCGAGCCGAGGCGCACGTAGACGATGTCGGAGAGCCCGCGGCCCGCGCCGAACGAGGCTTCCGCGAGCGCGCCCAGGTTCGCGTCGTTGTCGACCTGGACCCGCACGCCGAGCCGCTCCGCCAGCGCCTCGCGCGCCCGGATCCCCGCCCAGCCGGGCAGGATCACCGCCGAACCCACGGTCCCCGTCCGCCGGTCGATCGGCCCGGGAAGGCCGACGCCTGCGCCCACGACCGCCGCCTCGTCGACACCGGCGATGAGGCGGAGCCCGCCGACCATCTCCACCGCAGCGTCGATTGCGTCGTCCGCCTCGTGGTCGACGTCGATCTCGACGCAGTCCTCGGCGATGACGTTCGAGGACAGGTCGGCGAGAGCGACCCGGACGCGGTCGTGGTCGAAGTCGATGCCGACGGCGACGCCGGCCGAGCGGTCGAGGCCGAGAAACACGGGCGGTCGGCCCCGGCCAGGCTGGCGGTCGCCGTCGGCATGCTCGACGACGAGCCCCCGGGACTGGAGATCGGCGACCACGGTGCCGACCGTCGTCCGCGAGAGACCCGTCAGGCGGGCGAGCTCGCTGCGGCTCGCCGTCCCCTGCCGGCGGAGCGCGTCCAGGATCCGAACGCGGTTGCGTTCGCGCAGGACTCCTTCGGACCGCTCGCCGTTCTCCTCAGCCACCGTTCTCCCGGGTGCAATTTCGCAGGGGTGCGACGGGAAACCCTCTCGCACCGGCGCCTCTTCGTCAAGAGTCGGACAAAATCCGACCCGTCATACTTCCGCGGGTCGACGAGGGAGGGAGTGCAGCGTGAAGACGAGTCTGGGTATCTGGGCGCTCGGATCGATGATCACCCGTTTCGTGCCGGGCGGCTACCAGCCGCAGTGGGCGGGGGAGACGACGCCTGAGAAGGTGCGGCGTGCGGTCGAGGGCCTCGGCGACCTGATCGACGGCTACGAGTTCCACTACCCGCAGGAGCTGTCCGAGGAGAACATCGAGGAGGTACAGGCGGCGCTCGGCTCGCACGACGTCTACTGCCTCGCCGGCGGGCTCCATCTGGATCCCCGCTTCGGGCGGGGCGGGCTCGTCAACCCGGACGCGACCGTCCGCGGCGAGGCCGTGGACATCGCCGTCGCGGCGGCGAACTTCGCGGGGACGCTGGGCGTGCCGCTGATCGTCTGGCCCGGGATCGAGGGCTACAACTATCCGTTCCAGACGCCGTACAAGGAGAGCTGGGCCTGGTTCGTCGACGGCATCGGCCGGGTGGCGTCGACGTGCAGGGAGCACGGCGTCGAGCTGTGGCTGGAGCACAAGAACTCCGAGCCGGCCATGAAGATTTTCATGCGCAACATCGGCATGACGCTGCATGTCATCCACACGCTGCGCGGCCAGGGCATCGACAACGTCAAGGTCAACATGGACTGGCAGCACCTGATCATGAACGGCGAGTCGCTGGCCGAGTATGCGGCGCTGCTCTCCGCAGAGGGCCTGATGGGCCACCACCACGCCAACTCCGGCTGGGGGACGTTCGACGACGACAACATGGTCGGCGCGACGGCGTTCATGGAGACGCTCGAGCTGGCGGTCGAGCTCCGCCGCGCCGGGTACGGCGAAGACGGCCGGCGGCTCGGCTTCGACCTCTACCCGTACACCGAGGACGCGATCGCTGCGGTGAGACGGAGCGTGCTGCAGTGGCGTTTCATCGACGGCATCGCCGCGCGCATCGACGACGCGGCCCTGCGCGAGGCGCAGACGCGCAAGGACGCCGTCGCCGCCTACGAGCTCGTCTACGCGGCCCTCGGCGCCTAGGCAGCCGAGCGAGCAGGTTTTGAAGACGAGGGAACGGGGAAGTGTACGCAGGTCGGGAGGAGCTGCTGATCGAGGTCACGGGGGACGACGACGCGCGGCCGGATAGTGGCTGGCCGGGCACCCGATACGCCGTTTCCCGGCACCGCGGTCTCCTGTGGCCGTCGCTTCCAGCCCGGCAGGGAACGTCGTCGACCAAGGAGGGTGCCCATGTTCGGGAAGCTCCAACTCACCAGAAGGGCCGTTACGCGTGTTGGCGTCGCGGCAGCGGTTCTCGCTCTCGCCGGTCTCGCCGCTGGCGTCGTCAGCGTGACGAGCGCGAGCGGAAAGGCCAAGCCGAAGGGCTGCCAGACGATCTCGTCCGAGCCGTTCGGTGCGGTCGGCGGGACGGATGTCCAGCGCTACACGCTGACGAACTGCAACGACGTGAAGGTCATGATCCTGACCTACGGCGGGATCATCCAGCAGGTCTGGGTGCCCGACCAGCGCCACCAGATGGCGAACATCACGCTCGGGTTCGCGAACCTGACCGGCTCCACGGACGACAGCTACGTGGACAGCGGCAACGGCCCCTACTTCGGTGCGCTGATCGGCCGCTACGGAAACCGGATAGCGCTGGGGACGTTCAGTCTCAACGGCACCACCTACCACCTGCCGATCAACAACCCGCCCAACTCGCTGCACGGGGGTTTCGTCGGCTTCGACAAGCACGTCTGGGACGTCACGAACGCAGACGTCGGTCCTGATGGCCCCGAGCTGGGGCTGCACCTGCTGAGCCCCGACGGCGATCAGGGCTACCCCGCCACGCTGTCCGTGGACGTGACATACACCCTCACAGACGATAACCAGATCAGGATCGACTACAAGGCGACGAACGAGGACTCCTCGCTCTCGACCATCGTCAACCTGACGAACCACGCGTACTGGAACCTCGCCGGTGAGGGGACGGGAACGATCTACGATCACATGCTGACGCTCCAGGCGCACAACTACACGCCGGTGGACTCGACGCTGATCCCGACCGGAGCGATCGACCCGGTTGCAGGCACGCCGTTCGACTTCACGAAGCCGATGGCGATCGGCGACCACGTCCGCGACGCGTTCAACCAGCAGATCAAGTTCGGCCGCGGCTACGACCACAACTTCGTGCTCGACAGCGGCGGCTCGACGAAGCCCGTGCTCGCGGCGCACGCGTGGGAGCCGTCGAGCCGGCGTACGCTCGACATCTACACGACGGAGCCGGGAATCCAGTTCTACTCGGGGAACTTCCTCGACGGGACGCTCGTCGGGACGAGCGGGCACTCGTACCGCCAGGGCGACGGCTTCGCGCTCGAGACCCAGCACTTCCCCGATTCGCCGAACCATCCGAACTTCCCGTCGACCGTCCTCGGTCCGGGCAACACCTACACCTCCGAGACGATCTACCAGTTCGGGACCGGCCCGAAGTAGCCTCACCATCACTCGCCGCCGGGGGAGCTCGAAGGGTCGTGCTCCCCCGGTGGCGACAATCGCTTCGGCGACCGCTCGCGCGTGGCGAGGGCGGGCTCAGCGGACGCCGTCGCGGAAGGCCACCGCTGCGTTCGCGATCTGGGTCGACTCCTCGATCGGCACGATCGGCGTGGCCGTGAAGCGCAGCCACGGCGTCCAGGGGGCTGTCGTCTCGAAGAGGGTCGCGGCGCTGTCCACCTCCACGATCGCGACACCGCCGCGGCCGTCGGACAAGCCGTAGAAGCCCTTGAACTCAGCGCCTGCCGGCGGCTGCCACTGGGAGAAGACGGTCAGCGACCGGCGCGACCCTTCCTCACTCGTGTCGGTGAACTCCCAGGTGACGTGGAAGAGCATGGCGTTCTCCTTTCCGGCGTGGTGGCGTTAGGGTCGGGATCGTGCCACAGGAGCTTCTGTCGGTCGTCCAGGTCGGTCTCGGCCTCTGGGGGAGGAGCTGGGCGGAGCTGGTCGCGCGGGCTCGTGGGTTCCGGCTGGCGGGCGTCGTCGACGCGGGGGCGCCGGCCCGGGACTGGGCCAAGGGGCTCGGCGTGCCCGTATTCGGGCGGCTCGACCAGGCGCTGCGCGGGTGCAAGCCCGACCTCGTGCTGCTCGTCTCGCCGCCGGAGACGCACCGGCCGCTGGCCGAGACGGCGCTGGCCGCAGGCGCGCACGTCGTGACCGAGAAGCCGCTCGCGCCGACGCTGGCGGACGGAGAGGCGATCGCCGCCGCCGCGCACGCGCACGGGCGGATCGCATGGTGGCCCAGAACTACCGCTTCCGCCGCCAGTCGCGCGGCGCTCGGCGAGCTCGTCGCGGGCGGCGAGCTCGGCCGGCTGCGCGCGATCCGCTGCGAATGCCGCCGCGATCTGCGCGCCGCCTGGGTCTCCCCGCGAGACTGGCGCGGCCGCATGCCGCACCCGTACCTCCTGGACATGGCCGTCCACCACGTCGACCTGGTCCGCTCGATCACCGGGCAGGAGATCGTCGAGGTCGACGGCCGCAGCTGGAACGGTGCCGGACGGGCCGTTCCGGCACGACCCGACGTGTCTCGGCGCTGCTGACGCTCGCGGCGGCACGCCGTCGCGTACCACGGCACGTGGGCGGAGGCGCTGGGGCGCGAGACCTCCTGGAACGGCGACTGGGAGCTCGTCGGCTCGCGGGGCGCGCGACGTGGACCGGGGGAGTGCAGGCGGCGCTGCGCGGGACTGTCGCAGTCGAGCGCGACGGCTCGCGCCGCCGCCGTGCGCAGCTGCCCGTCCTGCCCGCGCTCGACCGGCTCGGAGTGCTGGAGGAGGCCCGCCGCGCGATCCACGCCGGCGACGAGCCCGAGTGCTCGGCGGAGGACAATCTGCGGACGCTCGCCGCCGTGCTGGCGATCGCGCGGTCCACCGAAACGCGCCGCCCCGTCCGGGTCGAGGAGATCGCCGCGTGACGACCCTGGTCGGGATGGACGTGGGCACCACCGGCGTCAAGGCGGTCGCGATCTCTCCCGAGGGCGAGGTGCTCGCGACCGACGAGGAGGCGTACCCGCTCTCGACGCCGTATCCGGGCTGGGCGGAGCAGGACCCCGAAGACTGGTGGCGCGCCGCCCAGGCGGTGCTGACGAGGCTCCCGTTCGGCGAGATCCGCCTCGGTTTCTCCGGCCAGATGCACGGGCTCGTCTGCCTGGACGAGGCGGATCGCGTGCTGCGGCCCGCGATCCTCTGGAACGACCAGCGCACCGCCGCCGAGTGCGCCGAGATCGAGGAGCGGATCGGGCTCGAGAGGCTGATCGAGCTGACCGGCAATCGGGCGCTGACCGGGTTCACGGCGCCGAAGCTGCTCTGGCTCCGCCGGCACGAGCCGGACGTCTACGCCCGCATCCGCCGCGTGTTGCTGCCCAAGGACTACGTGCTCCTGCGGCTCACGGGGGAGCACGGGATCGACGCAGCCGATGCGTCCGGGACTCTGCTCTTCGACGTCCGCAGCCGTCGCTGGTCGGACGAGGTCGTCGATGCGCTCGAGATCCCGCAGGAGTGGCTCCCGCCGGTGAGCGAGTCGACGGTGTACGGAGGGGCGGGCGACCAGCAGGCGGCGGCGCTCGGTGTCGGCGTGGTCGAGCCCGGGACGCTCTCCGTCGTCCTCGGCACCTCCGGCGTCGTGCTCGCCGCTCTGCCGGAGTACCGGGCCGAGCCGCAGGCGCGCGTCCACGTCTTCTGCCACGCGGTGCCGGGCACCTGGGAGGCGATGGGCGTGATGCTGAGCGCCGCCGGAGCGCTGCGCTGGTTCCGCGACGCCCTGGCCCCGGCCGCCACGTTCGAGCAGCTCACGGCCGAGGCCGACGAGTGGCCGCCCGGGGCGGAGGGTCTCACCTTCCTCCCCTACCTGGCCGGCGAGCGCACGCCCCACGCGGACCCGTCCGCGCGGGCCGTGTTCGAGGGACTGTCCCTCAGACACGGCCGCGGGGGCCTCGTCCGTTCCGTGATGGAGGGGGTGGCCTACGGCCTGCGCGACTCGCTCGAGCTGCTGCGCGGCCTCGGCATCGACGCACAGGCCGGGCGCGCCTCGGGCGGCGGTGCGCGGAGCCGCCTGTGGCTCGAGATCGTCGCCTCGGTGCTCGGTATCCCGCTCGAGCTGACCGAGGTCGAGGAGGGCTCGGCGTACGGCGCCGCGCTGCTCGCGGGCGTCTCGAACGGCGTCTTCGCGAGCGCGCAGGAGGCCGTCGAGGCGTGCGTGCGCGTGCGCGACCGCGTGGAGCCGAACGAGGCGTGGGCCCGCGTATACGAGGAGGGCTATGCTCGCTTCCGCGCGCTGTACCCGGCCGTCAAGTCTTTGGAGGAGCGATGACGTACGAGCCTGTCCGCTTCGGGATCATCTCGACCGCCGACATCAACCGGCTGGTGATCCCGCCGGCCAGGACGTCTGAGAAAGTCGACCTCGTCGGCGTCGCCAGCCGGACGCAGGAGCGCGCGGACGAGTACGCAGCCCACTGGGACATTCCGCGCGCCTACGGCTCCTACGAGGCGCTCCTCGCCGACCCCGAGATCGAGGCGGTCTACATCTCGCTGCCGAACACGATGCATTGCGAGTGGTCGATCCGGGCCGCGCAGGCAGGCAAGCACGTGCTCTGCGAGAAGCCGATGGACAGCGACCCCGACAAGGTCGACGAGGCCTTCGACGCCGCCGACCGCGCCGGCACGCTGCTCTCCGAGGCGTTCATGTGGCGCCACAACCCGCAGACGGCGCGCCTGCGCGAGTTCCTCGACGAGGGCGTGATCGGCGAGTTGCGGCTCGTGCGCTCCTGCTTCTCGTACGGGCTCTACGACGAGGACAACATCCGCCTGCAGGACGGACGTCGAGGGCGGCGCGCTCATGGACGTCGGCTGCTACTGCATCAGCGGCTCACGTTTCGTCGCGGGCGGCGAGCCGGAGTCCGTGTTCGGGCGGCAGTGGACGGGACCGAGCGGCACGGACTGGGTCTTCTCGGCCTCGCTCCGCTTCCCCGACGACGTGCTCGGGCTCTTCGACTGCGGCACCGCGATGACGAACCGGGACGAGCTCGAGGCGATCGGGAGCGAGGGCTCGCTCTTCCTCGACGATCCCTGGCACGCGCGCACGCCCGTGATCGAGATCCGGCGCGACGACGGCGTCGAGCGCGTCGAGCTGGAGCCGGTGGATTCCTACGGCCTCGAGCTGGAGAACCTCGGCGACGCGATCCGGGGCCAGGGCTCGCCGCTGCTCGGCCGCGACGACGCCGTCGCGCAGGCGCGGGTCATCAGCGCGCTCTTCGACTCGGCGCGCAGCGAGTCTGCGGTCTCTGTCTAGCGGCGCTAGCCGATGAAGTCGCGGATCTCCTCGGCGCGGGCGGCGAGGCCGCGCTGCTCGGTGACTGCGAGCTGCACGTCGAGTGGAGCGACAGCGAGCTCGTGGTCGCGCCAGCGCACCGTCTCCAGCCGCGAGACCGCCCGCGGCCCGTACTCGTTCGGCGAGCCGTAGACGTCGATCTCCGGATCGACGCCCGCGATCCACTCGACCCGGGCGTGGAGGAACCCGCGGCCGAACCACTGCGCGATCCACGATCCGGGACGGTTGACGCTGACCGGCTCGATCTGCACGTCGGCGAGCGCCTCGATCGCGCCTGCGGCGTCGGCGACGACGAGGTCCAGGTCACGCGGGACGATGTCGATCCCGCGCACGGCCAGCGCGGCGCTGCCGGCCAGGAACCAGTCCGTCCGGGCGGCGCGCAGCCGCAGCGCGACTGCGTCGAGGGCGTCGTCCCAGGGCGGGAGCCTCCTCCCCGCCGCGTGGGCGAGGACGTCGTCCAGGGTCAGCTTGAAGCGGAGGTAGCTCTCGTGCAGGCCCCGCGCCTCTGCCGGGAAGCTGCGCACGAAGCCGTCGCCCTGCTCCTCGAAAGCGAGGTCGGCCAGCGCGCGGCGGTAGGCGGGCTCGTCCGTCTGCACCAGGAACTGCGCCCGCTCGCCGACCAGCCGGAGCTCTGTCGAGACCGCCATCCTCTGAGTATCCGCCAAACCGCTGGACGCCCGGCGTCCGTATCTTGGTGCGGCAACGACCGTCAACCAACGAAGGGAGATTCCCTTGCGCATTCGCATCGCAGCCGTCGCCGCCGTGGCGGCCCTCGGGGCCACCGGCGCTGCGATCGGGGTCGCTTCGGCCGCATCGACCGCGACCCCGACATTGATCGGCAAGGTCGGCATCAACGACGCCTTCAAGATCTCGCTGAAGACGTCGGCCGGCAAGACCGTGAAGACGCTCCCGTCAGGCTTCTACAAGCTCAAGATCACGGACGGGTCGGATATCCACAACTTCCAGATCGAAGGGCCCGGCCTCGACAAGCGCGTCACGACCGTCAACTACAAGGGCACGAAGACGGTCCGGGTGCACTTCCGCAAGGGCAAGTACAAGTTCTACTGCATGCCGCACGAGAGCTCGATGTTCGGCTTCTTCAAGGTCACCTAGACGGACGATCACCCTGGCGGGCGGCCTTCGCGGGGCCGCCCGTCAGACGAGCAAGGCCGACAGGGCCGCGCCGCCGCCCTCGAGCACGGGGTCGCCGTGCGAGAGGAGCAGGCGCTCGACATCGAGGTCGAGCAGGGGCAGCAGGCTCTCGCGTAGCTCCTCCTGGCCGACGCCCGGCGGGAGCCAGGACGCCGGGCAGAGCCGAGTCGGGCTGCCGAGAATCACGTCGCCCACGGCAAGAGCCCGATGCGCCGGGAGGTGGAGCACGACCTCGTTCGACCTCGCCGTCGCGAAGGCCGCGACTCCGCCCGGCAGCGCGGCGCCGGGGCGGAACGCGCGGGCGCTGCCGGCGCGGCGCTCGACCGCCTTCCGGGCACGCGACGGCGCCCAGACCTCGGCTCCGTACCGCGCGGCCAGCTCCTCGGCGCTGCGCGTGTGCCAGAAGACCGTGACAAGGACGTGGACCGGCAGGTCGGCACGCTCCACGTCACGGTCGAGCGCGGCGAGGAACTTCTCCCTGTCCTCGCCCGGCACGAGCGGGTCGATCAGGCAGATCGCGTCGGGGGTCTCCAGGTAGACGCACCCGACGTCCTGCTTCCACTCCTCGTGGAAGCCCGTCCATCGCCACAGTCCGGGCTCGATCTGGCGGACGTCCATCACTGCGGCCGGGCTCAGCCGATCTCGAGCTCCTCGACGCGCCCATCGGCGATCCGCCAGCCGCGGAGCTCGCCCGTAGGGCGCGACAGGATCAGGTAGGGCTTCCCCTCCCAGAGGCCGATGTTCTCGACGTCGGTGCGCGACGGCTCGGCCTTGTCCGTGGGATGGGAGTGGAAGACGGCGAGCTCGTAGCCGTCGTCCTCGAGGTCGATGACCAGGCCGGGATCGCGCACGCGCAAGTCGAAGCGGTACGGGCTCGCGGCGGCGTTCTCGGCGGGCAGGAAGCGCTCGGCGACGCCGTCGCGGAGAGCGACGAACCCGCAGGCCTCGTTCGGAGCTTCCGACTCTGCGTGAGCTTCGAGTACCCGGCGCAGAGCGGCGGGTACTACTACCACCAGTGGCCGCTCTCCATCGAGGATTCCGGGTCTCCGGCCTCCCAGAAGTCGGCGGAGAGGTACTTCCAGCCCGCGTCGGCGAGGATGCAGACGACGACCGAGCCGTGCTCGGCCTCCTCTGCCAGCCTCCGGGCGACGTGCACGACGGCACCGGCGGAGACTCCGGCGAAGATGCCCTCGCGGTCGAGCAGCGCGCGCATGCCCGCGGCTGACTCGGCGTTGGAGACGAGCAGCTTCCGGTCGAGCCTGGACACGTCCAGGATCGGCGGCACGTAGCCGTCCTCCAGCGACCGCAGGCCCATCACGGGGTCGCCCGGAAGCGGCTCCGCGGCCGCGACGACGACGTCGGGGAAGCGCTCGCGGAGCCGCTCGCCGGTGCCCATCAGCGTCCCGCCCGTGCCGAGCCCGGCGACGAGGACGTCGACGCGCTCGAGCGCCTCGGCGATCTCGGCCCCGGTGCCCTCGTAGTGGGCGCGCGGGTTGGCCTCGTTCGCGTACTGGAAGGGCATGTAGTAGCGCGGCTCGCGCTCCGCCAGCTCGAGCGCGACGCGGACGGCGCCGTTCGAGCCCTCGGCGGCGGGCGAATCGACGATCTCGGCGCCGTACAGGCGCAGCAGGCGCTTGCGCTCCTCGGTCGCGTTCTCCGGCATCACGACGGTGAGCTTGTAGCCCTTGAGCCGGGCGATGAAGGCGAGCGAGATGCCGGTGTTGCCGCTCGTGGGCTCGAGGAGCTCACGGCCCGGCTGGAGCTCGCCCGACGCCTCGGCGGCTTCGATCATCGCCTTGGCGACCCGGTCCTTGATCGAGCCGGTCGGGTTCTGTCCCTCGAGCTTGGCGTAGATGGAGACGCCGTCGGGGGAGAGCCGCGACAGCTCGACGAGCGGCGTGTGCCCGACCAGGTCGAGCAGCGAGGGCGCGAGGTCGATGCGCTGGCCGCCGGCCATCGCCGGCAGCAGGATCACGGTCGACGTGTCGGGCACGTCCGTCTCGAGCCCGTCCAGCGTGCGCACGTCCTCGCCCTCGACGTAGACGTTCACGAAGGGGGCGATCTCGCCGTTCTCGAACACCTGGCCGCGCAGCGTGGGGTAGCGCTCGGTCAGGTCGTCGAGGAGGTCGCGGACGGTTCCGCCGGAGGCCTCGACCTCTCGCGCGCCGCCCGTTGCAGTGCGGAGAGTAGGCGGGATGCGAACGGTCGCCATCAGTGCCCCTAATGCACCCCGGCGGGACGTCCCTGGCAGAACTCGACGTAGTCGACGTACTCGGTGATCGTCGGCGATTCGCCGCAGACGGGACAGGCTGGGTCGCGGCGGAGCTTGACCTCGGTAAAGGCGGGTGCCAGCGCGTCGAAGAGGAGCAGCCGGCCGATGAGGCTGTCGCCGATGCCGAGCGCGAGCTTGATCGCCTCGTTCGCCTGCAGCGAGCCGATGATTCCGGGCAGCACACCCAGAACACCGCCCTCGGCGCAGCTCGGCGCCAGCTCGGGCGGCGGCGGCTGCGGGAACAGGCAGCGGTAGCAGGGACCCTCGTGGGGTTTGAAGACCGTGACCTGGCCCTCGAAGCGGAAGATCGAGCCGTGCACGACGGGATGCCGTGCCAGACCGACGCGTCGTTCAGGAGGTAGCGGGTCGGGAAGTTGTCGGCGCCGTCGACGATCACGTCCCAGCCCTCGGCGAGGATGCGGTCGACGTTCTCGGACGTGAGCCGCTCCTTGAACAGGCGTACCTGCACGTCGGGGTTGAGCGCCTCGATCGTCTGCTTGGCCGAGTCGGCCTTGGAGACTCCCAGGCGGTCGGTCGAGTGGACGATCTGGCGCTGCAGGTTCGTCGCGTCGACGACGTCGTCGTCGACGATCCCGAGCGTGCCGACGCCGGCGGCGGCGAGGTAGAGGGAGGCCGGGGAGCCGAGACCGCCCGCGCCGATCAGCAGCATCCGCGAGTCGAGCAGCTTGATCTGGCCCTCCTCGCCGACCTCGGGGATGAGCAGGTGGCGGCTGTAGCGGCTGCGCTTGTCGGTGTCGAGCGAGCGCGGCAGGACGGTGGGGAAGCCGTTGCGCTTCCAGTCCGTGTAGCCGCCGGCAAGGTTGGTGACGCGCTCGTAGCCGAGGTCGCCGAGCGTCTTCGCGGCGAAGGCCGAGCGCGAGCCGCCCGCGCAGTAGACGACCACGGGCTGCTCGCGGTCCGGGAACGCCTGCTCGACCTGCGACTCGAGTGAGCCGCGCGGGATGTGCACGGCGCCCGGGATGTGGCCCTCCTGCCACTCGTGCAACTCGCGGACGTCGAGCAGCGCGGGGGCGTCTTCGGACTCGAGCAGTCGGCTGGCCTCGGTCGCATCCAGCTCGTCGATCTCGGACTTGACCTGCTGCAGGAGATCGCGGTAGCTGCTCATTGGTTCAGAAAGTATAGCTTCACGGTTTACTCCGGAAAGTGTCGGGATTTTGCTGCCCGTTCGACGGATTCCGACACCTGAACGCGCGGGCCACGGCCGGGATTCCCGTATGTTCGATTCGTGTCGGCAAGGCGTCGGATGTGGCTGCTCGTGGGAGCGATCGCGCTGCTCGCGGCCGGGGCGACGGTGGGGGCGACCCTGCTCACCCGAACCGACACGGGCGGCGCCTCCGCGGCGCGTCCGGTCACGCAGAAGGGCGCGCCCGAGCTCGACCTCGATCTCGGCGTCCGCACGGACCCGGAGGCGGCCGCGCTGCGGCGTGCCGAGGTGCTCTACGACAAGGGACAGCGCCGGCGCGCGGGGGCGATCTTCGCGCGCTACGACTCGCTCGGGGCGAGGATCGGCGCGGCGCTGGCGGCGTGGCCCGACGGCTTCGACCGCATCGCAGGGCTGGCCCACGAGCACCCACGGAGCGCGCTCGCGCAGCTCGAGCTCGGCCTCGCGTTCTTCTGGCAGGGCCGCCTCCAGCAGGCGCAGGAGGCCTGGCGCAAGGCGCGGAAGCTGGAGCCGGACACGTCGTACGCCCTCCGTGCCGAGGATCTCCTCTACCCGCGGTACTTCACGGGGCATCCGCCGTTCTCGCCCTCGTTCGCGTCGCCGCCGGAGCTCGCGACCCTGTCACCGCCGAAGCAGCTCGCCTTCCTCGCCCTTCGCGCGCGCGGCCGCGACGCGCACGCGAAGCTCCTCTACGGGGCGGCGCTGCAGAAACTCGGCCGCCCGCTGTCGGCCGAGCGCGAGTTCGCCGCGGCGGCTGCGCTGGCGCCGAACGATCCCGACGCACGGGTCGCAGCCGCCGTCGGCCTGTTCGACAAGGCGCGCCCGTCGCTCGCCTTCTCGAAGCTCGGCCCGCTCGTCCGGACGTTCCCGCACGCGGTCACGGTCCGCTTCCACCTCGGCCTGATGCTGCTCTGGCTCGGCCAGGCGCAGGCCGGCAAGGCACAGCTCGACCGCGTCGTCGCGGCCGGCCCCTCGCCGTTCCGCGCCCCCGCGCAACTGCTGCTCTCGAAGATCCCGGCCAAGTAGGCTGGGCCGCGTGACGACGACCCCTCCCGTCGAGCCGCTGCTGGACGAGCTGGCCGAGCTCCTGCGCATCCCGAGCATGAGCGCCGACCCGGCGCACGGCGACGATGTCCGCAGCGCGGCCGACTGGGTGGCTGCGTTCCTGCGCGACGCGGGCGGCGGCGCGGAGGTCGTCGACTGGCAGGGCAGCCCGCTGGCCGTCGGCGAGCTGCGCGCGTCGACGGGCGCCGACTCGGCGCCGACCGTCCTCGTCTACGGCCACTTCGACGTCCAGCCCCCCGATCCGCTCGAGCTGTGGGAGAGCGATCCGTTCGACCTCGACGTCCGCGACGGCTGGCTCTACGCGCGCGGGATCGCAGACGACAAAGGGCAGCTGTACCTGCTGCTGAAGGCGGCCGCGGGTCTCGCCGCCGAGGGCGCGCTGCCCGTGAACGTGCGCTTCGCCTGCGACGGCGAGGAGGAAGTCGGGGGCCACTCGATCATCGACTTCCTTGCCGGCGAGGACCGGGCCATGGACGCCGCCGTCATCTTCGACGCGGACATGCCGGCGCGCGGCGTTCCCGCCTTCTACGTGGCCACGCGCGGGATCGTCTACATGCACCTCCGCGTCCGGGTGGGCGAGCGCGACCTTCACTCCGGCATGTACGGCGGGGCGGCGCTGAACGCCATGCACGCGCTCGCGCAGACGCTCTCGGGCGTGACGGCCCGCGGCGGGCGGCTGCCCGAGCCGCTCCGGGCGGGCGTGGTCCCTCCGACCGAGGAGGAGCTCGTGGGCTGGGGCGCGCTGGCCGCCGGCGACGAGGTGCTCGCCGACCAGGGCGCGCGGCCGATGGACGCTGCGGCGGGCGAGGAGTTCTACGTGCGCACGTGGGCCGAGCCGTCGCTCGACGTCAACGGCATCGCGGGCGGGTCGCCGTTCCTGCAGAAGACGGTCATCCCCGCGCTGGCCGAGGCGAACCTGTCCATCCGCCTCGCGCCGGACCAGGACCCCGACGCGATGTTCGCCGAGGTGGAACGCCTGCTCCGGGACGCCGCGCCGGCGGGCGCGGAGGTCGAGCTGGAGCGGATGGCGAGCAGCCGCGCGGGCCGGGTCGCGCCGGGCTCGCCGGCGATCGGGCTCGCCCAGGACGCCTTCGAGCGCGCGCTCGGCACGCGGCCGCTGCTCCTGCGTTCCGGCGGCTCGCTGCCGATCGTGCCGGCGCTCGGCGACCGGGGCATTCCGACCGTGATCACGGGCTTCGCGCTTCCGGACAGCAACGTCCACTCGCCGAACGAGCGGCTACTGCTCGAGTACGTGCCGCTCGGCGTCGCCGCGGCGCGCGAGCTGTTCGTCGGCTTCGCCGGCCTGCGCCAGTAGCACGAAGGCCCGCCACGGGGCGGGCCTTCGCAGGGTTGGCTGTCGGGCGTTGTAGAAGTGCCTCCCAATCAAGACTTTGTCCAACGATTGCCCGTGGGCCTTCGCCAGTTCGATTCGAAAAGGGTCGAGCGGTTTGTTCGAGACCAACGCTATTTGGGGATCGAATCCCCGGCAATGACCCGAGCGGGTCAATTCACCATTGTCGAGCGGCTCTGGCGCTGAACTCAGCTACTGACCAGCGGGCTGCGCTAACGGCGCCGCGCGAGGTCGTGCGAGTGATCGTGCTCGGGCACGAGCCAGGCGTGGCCGAAGTCGCGCATGGCCTTGATGATCGGTAGGAGCGACGCGCCCTTGTCGGTCAGCTCGTACTCGACGCGAGGCGGCGTCTCGCTGTAGCTGCGGCGGACGACGATGCCCTCCTGCTCCAGGAGGCGCAGCCGCTCGGAGAGCGTCCGCGGGCTGATGCCTGGACAGGAGTGCTCGAGCTCGGAGAACCGTCGAGGCCCTTCGGAGAGGTCGTGGACGAGCAGGGCCGTCCACTTGGCGCCGATGATCTCCGCGCAGCAGGCGACCGCACAGGTCTCGTCATGCACGTCTTTCATCGTGCGCATCGCCACGCTTTCAGTGTACTGGGTACGGTTGCGAGCATCGTGGTGCCCCGTCCTGCGATGCATGTCGGCTTCTGGCCCGCGATCACGCGGCGCGCTGCCGCGTCCTCAGTCGCGGCCGTATCTGCTGATACGGCCGTTCCCTGCGTCCTTGCATCGCTTGGTGCTCGCGGCCCAGAAGCTCGACGGCACCGCAGGAAGGGGCACTCGCCGTGATCGACCTCCATTCGCACATCCTCCCGGGCGTCGACGACGGCCCCGCGACGCTCGAGGAGAGCCTCGAGATCGCGCGCCGTGCCGCTGCCGACGGCGTCCGCGTCATCGCCGCGACGCCGCACGTCCGGGACGACTACCCGACGCAGCCCGCGACGATGGAGCGCCTTCTGGGCGAGCTGCGGGCGGCGCTCGAGCACGAAGGGATCGGGGTCGACGTGCGGCCGGGCGGCGAGATCGCGATCGACTGGCTCGACCGGCTGTCCGACGAGGATCTCGTCCGCTTCGGGCTCGGCGGCAGCCCCCACTACCTGCTCGTCGAGTTCCCGTACGCGGGCTGGCCGCTTTCGCTCCACGAGTGGGTGTTCCGGCTCGTGACCCGGCAGATCACGCCGGTGATCGCGCACCCGGAGCGGAACGCCGACGTGCAGGCGAACCCGGACGAGCTGCGCCCGCTCGTCGACGCGGGGGCGCTCGTGCAGATCACGGCGGCGTCGCTCGACGGCCGCATCGGCCGCTCGTCACGGGCGGCGGCGGAGACGCTCATCGAGCAGGGGCTCGCGCACGTCCTCGCGAGCGACGCGCACACGCCGGACATCCGCGAGGCCGGGCTGCTGGCCGCGGCGGAGGCCGTCGGCGACGCGGCTCTGGCCCGCTGGCTGACCCTCGAGATGCCGATGGCGATCGTCACGGACGCCCCGCTGCCCCGCCGCCCCGAGTCGCGCAGGCGCGGCTTTCTGCGCCGCTGAGGGCCGCTACCAGCCGGATTCGATCAGCTCGCGGACCTCTGCGACGGCGACCGCCCAGAGCTGCAGCATCTCTTCGTCCGGGCGCTCGTAGGCGCCGCCGAACGTTCCGTCGCCCAGGGTCTCGCGCATCGCCACCGGGTCGCCGAAGGGGATCGTCTCCGGGACCGGCTTGTCCTCCGAGGGCAGCGCGACTCCATCGAGCCGCGTCCACGGGAAGTTCTCGAACCAGTTGGCGTGGGTGGGGTGGGGGTAGAGCGCTTCGGCGGCGGCCGTCGTGCGGTCGCTCGCCCACCAGTTGTGGAAGCGCAGGGTCGCTCCCTCGCGCCCGCGTGACCAGGCGACGAGCGGCTCCTCGGCGGGGGCATTGCCGCCGTGGGCGTTGACCACGAGGAAGCGGCGGAAGCCCTGGCCGTGCAGCGCGTCGAGGACCTCGCTGACGACCACGACCAGCGTCTCGAGCCGTAGCGAGACCGAGCCCGGATAGGTCGTAAAGCCCGGCGCGACGCCGAAGGGCATCACCGGCAGCACCGGTACCCCGACCGGCTCGGCGGCCTCGACGGCAACGCGCTCGGCGAGGATCACGTCGGTGGTGAGCGAGAGGTAACCGTGCTGCTCGGTCGAGGCGACGGGGCAGACGATGCGGTCGTCGCGCTCGAGGTACGCCTCGACCTGCATCCAGTTCAGGTCCGCGAGCCGCATCGCTACCCCCAGGGCGGCGGGTTGTGGAGCCAGCGGCCACCGACCATGGTCGCGACCACGGTGACCTCGGGCAGCTCCTCGGGCGGGCAGGCCACGGGGTCGCGGTCGAGGACGACGAGGTCGGCGAGATAGCCGGGGAGGAGCTTGCCGCGGCGCCGCTCGTCGCCCGCCAGCCAGGCCGGGGTGACGCACGTCGCGTGGAGCGCTTCCTCGACGGTCACGGCCTGCTCGGGGCGCCAGGCGGGCCGCTCGTCCTGCGTGCGCAGGACGCCGGCGCGGATGCCGGCCAGCGGGTCGAGCTCCTCGATCGGCGCGTCGGAGCCGTTTGCGAGCACGGCGCCCGAGGCGAGGAGCGAGCGCCACGCGTAGGCGCCGTCGAGCCGCTCGGGCCAGAGCCGCTCGGCGAGGTCGCGGTCGGACGTCGCATGCGAGAACTGCACCGACGCCGCCACTCCGATCCGCGCGAAGCGCTCGACGTCCTCGGGTGCCAGGCACTGCGCGTGCTCGATCCGGTGCCTCAGCCCGAGCGGCCGCCACTCGTCCGCCGTCTGCTCGAAGGCGTCGAGCGCGTTCCGGTTCGCCCGGTCGCCGATCGCGTGCACGGCGACGGGCCAGCCGATTCGCGCCGCCCGGCGGACGATGTCGGCGAGCTCCGCACCGCTCGTGATCTCGACGCCGGAGCCGTCGAGCAGCAGCGCGGTCTGCGAGCCGAGCGTGCCGTCCATGAACACCTTCAGGTAGCCGATCCGCAGGTGGTCGTCGCCGACGCCGGAGCGCACGCCCAGCTCCTCGAGCGCGGCGACCTTCTCGTGCGGGAGCGACTGCCAGACGCGGAGGCCGAGGCTGCCCTGCCCCGCGAGGCGCTGCCAGAGCCGCGGTGCGCCCAGCCAGCCGTCCTTGTCGTGAACCGACGTGACCCCGCGGGACAGCGCCAGCTTCACTCCCGCCTTCATCGCCTCGACGTACTCGTCGTCGGAGACGGTCATGTAGCGCTCCTTGAAGCCCCACGCCGCCTCCTCGCGGAGGACGCCCGTCGGCTCGCCCCGCTCGTCGCGCTCGACGACGCCGCCCGGGACGTCGAGCTGCCCATCGGCGAGCGCCAGCGCGGCGGAGTTGAGCCAGAGCGAGTGGTAGTCCTTCGAGATCAACGCCGTCGGCGCCGTGGTGAGGGCGTCCAGGTCGGCGCGGGTCGGCTCGACCGAAGGCGACCAGTCGCCGCTCCGCCACCCGTAGGCCCGGAGCCAGCGACCGGGCTCGGGGGCCGGCGCCGCGCGCAGCCGGTCGAGCGCCTCGGCGAGCGAGCGGCAGCCGTCGAGGTCGATCTCGCGCTGCGCGAGCGCCCAGGTGGGAAAGTGGACGTGCGCGTCGGCGAGCCCGGGGACGACCGTGCGGCCGCCGAGGTCCACGACCTCGGGGCTGGCGAGTGCGGTCTCGTGCGTCCCCACGCCGCCGGCGATCCGATCGCCTGCGACCGCGAGGGCACGCGCGACCGGCAGCGACGGGTCGAGGGTGCGGACGGTGCCGTTCTCGAGGATCACGGCCGCACTCTACGACCACCGATAGCGGTCAGGGCGACCGGTCGCGGGCGTTGCCTATGTCGCCCGGAGGTATGCGCAGGTGCGGCCGTCGAAGCTCAGCGGCGAGCGGCGGTGCGAGACGACGAGGAACCGACGGCCGTCGAGCTCGATCTCGCTGCCGACCGCCGGCGGATGGCCGAGAAGCTCGCGCAGCTCGTGACCGCCCTCCATGGTGGGCACGAACACGACGTAGCCGTCGGCGCGGGCCACGGCGTCGAGGTCGCGGCTCTCATCCGAGGTAGTGGGCTCTTCTGGCTCTTCTGCCCTCTCGTCGAGGACTCGCGCCGCGAGGCGAGCCGCCTCCAACGACGATCCCAGGTCGCGGATCTCCGTCTCGAGGGCGTCGGCCACGAGCGCCCGCTCGCGCTCGCGCGCGTGGAGGCTCGACTCGAGCTCGGCGATCCGTGCGTCGCGGGCCGCGATCTCGCGCCGCACCGTTCCGAGCTCGGCCGCCACGATCTCCAGCTCGCGCCGGAGCAGGAGCAGGTCGTCCTCCGTGATCGCCGGCGTCTCGGGAACCGCCGCCCTGGCGCGCCGTCGACGGAAGATGCGGCGCCTGCGCTTCGGGGAGGAATTGTCCTCGTCGAGCTCGCCGGCGTCGAGGCCGTCGTCCTCGAGCTCCAAGCCCATGCCCGTCCGGCCGTGGATCTGGGACACGAGCGCCTCGGTCAGGTCCGGGGGCGTGATGGCGCCGTTGGATACCAGGATCGTTCCCAGGCGCTTGCGTGATGCCTGCTGCTCGAGCAGCGCGTCCTCGAGCTGTTCCCGGCTGATCAGGCCACGGTCGACGATCAGGTCGCCGAGCCGTCGGGCCGCCGCGGGGCCGTCGTCCATGGCCGCACTATGGCCGTTCGATCCGTGCTCCGTCATGTGAACGGCCTACGCCGTCGGGGGCGGGTCGTCCTCGGGTGTCGAGGTCGGCTGCGCGCCGCCGGACCAGTACTCGAACCAGGCGGTCGGAGCGTCGAGATTCGCCAGTTCGGTTCGGAGGCGCCCGATCGAGGACCGGAGTTCCGCGGCCTCCGTGCGCGCCTCGGCCCGCGCCCGGTCGAGCTCTTCGAGCGCTCGGTGGTGCCCCGCGCGCTCGCGGGCGAGCAGGGCCTCGAGTTCGGACACCCGCACCTCGAGCACCAGCGTCGCCTCGCCGGTCGCCGCCTCGCGGGACGCGGTCTCGCGCGCCAGCTGTTCGCGGAGCTCGTCCCTCTCCCGCAACAGGTCGACGAGCTCGATCGTGGCCTCTGACGGGGCGCGGGCCGCCTCGTCGTCCGGGGAACGATCCGCGGGCCGGAACTCCAGGTCGACGACCGGCGATTCCCCGTCTTCGGGCTCCTCTTCCTGTTGACGGAGGTCATGCCCGAGCTGCTCCATGAGCACGGTCATGAGCTCCGGCTCCGAGACGAAGCCGCGGGCGACGAGGATCTCACCGAGCCGCTGGTTGCTCTCGGCTTGCTCCGTCAGCGCCTCCTCCAGCTCGGGAGGCGTGATCAGTCCGATCTCGACGAACAGCTCCCCGAGTGGCCGCCAGTTGATGCCCGTGGACTGCACCGTGTGAAGTTACCGTCCTTCCTCGGAGCCTCCCGCGAGGAACACACAGTCGCGCTCGTCGAACGGAAGCGGAGAGCGCCCGATCTTCGTCACGAGCCACGACTCCTCGCCCACGTCGACCGTCTCGCCGACGTCGGGGGGCCCGCCGTCGCACTCGATTAGCTCCGGGCCCTCCTCGCGCGGGACGAGCAGGACATACCCGCCGTCGGTCGAGCGAGAAGCCGCGGAGTCGTGCGACGGAAGGTCGTCGTACCCGAACCGCCGGGTGACGGCCTCGAGCGCGGGCGCGTCGAGACGGGTCTCCGCGAAGGCGCTGAGGATCGCGGCCGCGTTGTCGGCGCGTGCAGTCAGCGCGTCGACTTCGGCCTCCTGGTTGCCGACCCGCGTGTTCCAGATCGACGCCGTGGCCCTCAGCTCGGCGAGCTCGTGCACCTTGCCCCGGAGCTCGGTGCGGAGGTGCTCGAGCTCCTGCGCCGTGCTCTCGATCTGCTCCCGGGCCTGCTTGAGCAGGGCGATCTCGGCCGAGAGGGCGTCACCCTGGGTGGTGAGCCGTTCCTGCGTCGCCGCCAACTCGTGCGCGAAGGGAAGCGTGCAGAGCTCATGCGCTTCGAGGTCCTCGTGGATCTGCTCGAGCCCCTGCCAGATGTGGCCGAGTGCGGCGAGCTTGGACTCGGCGGCGAGCCTTCGCGCGTCCGCCTCGTGGATCAGGATGCGCGGCTGGACGGGAAGGTCCTCGAGCCCCGACGGCATGACCTCCGGGCGCTCCTCGTACGAGGCGACCGGAACCGGGACGTCGTACTCCTCGGCGTGAACGTCGGGCTCGGCCTCGGGCTCGGCCTCGGGCTCAGCCTCAGGCTCGTGAACCGCCTCGGGCTCGGCGTCGGGCTCAGCCTCGGCCTCGGGCTCGGGAACCGCCTCGGGGTCCGCAGCCTCGGATGCCTCGGGAGCGTCACCGTTCGGGCCGGAGAAACGCGTGAACTGCGCCATCAGCGCGTTCGTGATGTCGTGCCCCGTGACGAGGCCGCGCCCCACGAGGATGTCCGCCACGCGCCGGTCCGTCTCGGCCTCCTCGGCAACGGCCTCGTCGAGATCGGCCTCGGAGACGAGGCCGCGCTGGACGAGGATCTCGCCGACCGAACGCCAGGAATTCTCAACTGCCTCCATCGCCTCTCCTCATCGTCTGTTGCGCATCGGTGGGTCGTGGCCCGGCTCAGGCTGCCGGGCTGCCGTCGTTATCGACAGGTGGCATCCCCGGCTTGAGGGGTGCAGACGTCCGCGGCTAGTAGCGCGTGCGGGCGCCGAAGTCGGCGGTGACGAGCGTGATCGCCGCGCCCCGGAACGAGCCGGAGGCGGCGCTCGCGTGCACGGCGGAGATGCCGATCTCGTGGAATCCCCGGGCGAGCAGGATGCGCCGGTGCTCGGGGCTCGTCATCCAGTCGGCGACGATGCTCGCCGCGTCGGTACCCCCGGAGGACCAGTCCATCGTCTCGCCGACGGTCCAGTTGCGATAGCCGCCCGATCGGTAGAAGCGCGCCATGCGCGCCCACGGCGAACTGCCGTCGAGCGAGCTGTGGGAGAAGAAGCCGCCTTCTGCCATCTCGTAAGTGTGGAAGCCCGCGGCCGCCTGGAGCCGGGAGGAGAGGTGGAGCCGGCCGAGGCCCTGCCGGGCGCGGTCCGAGTTGATGCGCTCGAGGATCCGGACCGCCAGCGTCGGCATCTGCGTGACGATGTTCCGCGCATGCGTTGCCGGCGCAGCGGAAACCGCGTTCACCGACACTCCGGTAATCGCGATCGCGACCGCCGCCGTCAGGGCGACGCGTGTGCGGGGGAGCACGCCGGAACTCTAACTCCGACGGCGGCTGGAATGCGAGCGTTCAGTGGCCGTCGTCCGCGGGCCACGTCCGGAACTGCTGCAGCGGGTCGCGCCAGATCCCGTGGAATGCAGGGCCGGGCGGCGAGTCGCCGACCCGCAGACGGGTGTACGGATTCTTCGAGCTCTTCTGCTCGACCAGCACGTAGCTTCCGTCGCCCCAGGCTCCCGCGAACGAGAGCCAGGGCGCGCTCCCGTCGCTCACGTCCACGATCGACGCCGAACGAACCGAGGTCTGCGCCGCCGTGAAGTCCGGCTCGGGGAGCGGGACGCCGGAGAACTTCGTCGGGACGACGTGGGGGACGCCCGCCGCGCCGTTGTGGCCGGGCGAGAAGTAGTTGGCGTGCGAGCCGAGGGCCACGTACACGACCGGATGCGTGCCGCCCCGGGTCGGCGTGCGGCTCCAGGGGCGGTTGACGCCCAGATTGTGTTGGCTGACGGCGACGGCGATCGGCTTGCCGGCGGGGCCGAGTTCGACCGACACCTCCTCCCAGTCGCCTTCGTGCAGGTACCAGACAGTCGGCTTCGTCGGCGAGTTGCGCCAGTCGTTGAGCTGGTAGAAGAGCCAGTACTGGAGCACGGTCGTGTTCGCGAAGGTGCCGGAGCCGGTCCAGACGCGGCCGTAGATCGTCGGCTGCGTGGGGCGGACGGTGTAGCAGGTGACCGAGCTCACGGCGGGCGAGCAGCCGCGCGTGTTCAGCCTGAGCAGCTTCGAGCCGCCTGCGAGCGCCGAGGCCGGCGGGCTGCGGCGGACGACGCGCCACCCGCCGGCGCTCCGACGCTCGAGATTCGCTCCGGCCAGGAACGGCTCGATCGCGGTCGGCTTCCGGTCGGAGGCGTAGAGCTGGAGCACGGGCGCGTAGCGGGCCAGGAGCGCAGTCGAGTCGGCGCCGCCCGCACCGGCAGGCGCCAGGGTCGCGACGGCCGCCATGCCGGTAGCGACCAACGTGACGACCGCGCCTCGCATGGAGCCAAGGTAGCTCCGTCTAGCGGCTCACCGCCTGCACATGTGCGTGCACCGTCGCCGGTGCGTGCGACTGCGCAGAACTCTGCGCGACGGCGACGCTTCAGCCCGCGACGAGCGCGACGAAGCAGAGCAGGAAGGGAAGAAGCCGTCTCATAACCGCCTCCGTTCCGTCGGGAGACCCGATCGTAACTGAGCGTAGACTGGCCTCGTGCCCTACGACGTGCTCAGCGAGGAGCAGCGGGAGATCCGCGACCTCGTCCGCACGCTGGCGCGGGAGCGGATCGCGCCGCGCGCGGCGGAGATCGACGAGTCGCACGAGTTCCCGTGGGACCTCGTCGAGCTGTTCCGCGAGCACGAGCTGTTCGGTCTCTTCTTCGACGAGCGCCACGGGGGCACAGGCACCGGCGTGCTGCTGTCGCTGGTCGCGATCGAGGAGGTGTCCAAGGTCTGCGCGACGAGCGGGCTGATCCTCGCGGTGCAGTCGCTGGGCTCGCTCGGGCTCGAGCTCGGCGGCTCCGAGGAGCAGAAGGAGCGCTACCTGCCCAGGCTGGCTTCGGGCGAGTGGCTGGCGGCGTACGCGCTCACCGAGGCGGGCTCGGGCTCGGACTCCGCGGCGATGCGCACCGAGGCGCGGCGCGACAACGGCGAGTACGTCCTCGAGGGCTCGAAGCGCTTCATCACCAATGCGGCCGTGGCCTCGCTGTACACGGTGTTCGCGAAGACCGACCCGACGAAGGGCCACTCGGGGATCTCCGCCTTCGTGGTCGAGTCGGACACGCCCGGCTTCGAGGTCGCGCGCCTGGAGCCGAAGATGGGCATCTCCGGGTCGACGACGGGCGAACTGACCTTCACGGGCTGCCGCGTCCCCGAGGCGAACAGGCTCGGCGCTGAAGGAGAAGGATTCAAGCTCGCCATGCGCATCCTCGACCGCTCGCGACCCGGCGTGGCCGCGCAGGCGCTCGGGATCGCGCAGGGAGCGACCGACTACGCGCTCGAGTACGCGAAGACGCGCGAGACGATGGGCAAGCCGATCGTCGAGCACGAGCTGATCGCGGCCAAGCTCGCCGACATGGAGACCGCCTGCGAGGCGGCCCGGGGGCTGCTCTACCGCTTCGGCCAGATGGCGGACGCGGGCGTTCCCGACGCCGAGCTGACGAAGGCGGGCGCGATGGCGAAGCTCTACTGCGCCGACACGGCCATGTGGGTCGCGACTGAGGCGGTCCAGGTCCTCGGGGGCTACGGCTACATCCGCGAGTACCCGGTCGAGCGCATGATGCGAGACGCGAAGATCACGCAGATCTACGAGGGCTCGAACGAGATCCAGCGGCTCGTGATCGCCCGCGAGATGGTCAAGGAGCAGCGTGCCTTTCTCCTGGCCGGCGTGGGCTAGCAGCTGCTTCCTGCTCCTGCTCGCGGTTCCGGCCGCCCATTCGACGACGGCGCTCTCGCTGCCGCTGCCCGCGGCGCCCGCGATCGTCCGCGCCGACGGGAACATCGTGGCGGCGGCGGTGCCCGGCAACCGCAAGGGCCGTTGTGCCGAGATCGTGCTCTGGCGCGTCGGCGGACGCGCGAAGACGATCCAGACGATCGCCCAGTGCAACGACGACGGCGTCGGCCTAGACGCGATCGACCAGCTCGCGCTCGGAGGGCAGACCGTCCTCTGGCAGGAGACGAACGGCGGCAACAACCTCGAGCTCGCGATTAGCAAGGCGACGCTGACGCGTCCGAAGGCACAGACCGTTTCCTACGTCGAGAACGGCGGCGGCGCGGCCGGCGACCCGGCCGGGGACTGGACAGGGGCGCTGGTCGGTCACGGAAGCCTTCTGGCCTACGCCTCGTGGAAGCAGTGCGACCGGGCCGGCGGCGACTCCACGCGTCCGTGCTCGGCGAGCCGGCCCGACCGGTATGCGCAGCGGCTCCATCGGATCGGCGGTCGCGTGCTGGCTTGGGGGCAGGACGCGATCCTGCCGATCTGGACGGACGGCAAGGCGACTCTCGTCCACACCCTCGATCAGGCCCTGGTGCTGTTCGATTCGGCGGGCCGCATGCTCTGGCGCCACTCCGCCGCCCCGAGCCTCGTCGGCGCGGTCTTTCAGGGCTCTCAGCTCGTGACGCTGACCTCGACCGCGCTCGCCGTCTGGGATCTTCACCGCAACGAGGTGATTCGGACGATCCCTCTCGTCCGAGGGCTGCGAGTGCTCGAAGACCTGGATGGCGGCGTCGCCGTGCTCGGCTTCCACGGCACGACGACCCTGATTCGTCTCGCCGACGGCCGAAGGGCGATCTTCACGCACGCCGCAAACGCGCAGCTCGAGCAGCAGCGGCTGTACTTCTCGGACGGGCGGACGCTCCGCTTCGTCCCGCGGCCCGCGATCCGGTTTGGCTGAGCCCCGGCTCTCCGCGACTCCGTGGCTCGAGTAACAGACTGTTACTTGGCTTTGGGCGGCCGGAGCTTGGACGTGTCGACGACCTCGAACGCCGAGCCCGGGACGCGGCCGAGGGTGTGCAGGTCGTCGTTCGACCAGTGCGCACTCGGCTCGCCGCTGACGTACCAGGACGAGCCGTTGTCGGCGACGATCATCCCGTAGCGCTCGAGCGCGGTCAGGACGATGCGCGCCTGGCGGGGGAAGCCGGCGATCGGGTAGTCGGCGCGTAGCCGCACGCGCAGGCCCATCGGCGGCAGGTTCGGGTCGGTCAGGTCGCTGGCGGAATGGCGCGCGGGGTAGACGTACGCGCGGCGCGTGCGCTCGACGGTGAAGCGCAGCGCGTGGTCGATGTGTCCCGCGGCGACCTCGCTCCAGCGGACGAGGCCGGGCGCGATCGGCAGCCCCGCGGCGTCGGCCGACGTCCAGCCCGCGGGGCGCAGGCGGTTGGAGCGCAGGCTCCAGATCGCCCCGGAGCCGGCGTGCCAGGCACCGCCGCGCCGCCGGAGCGCGTACAGCTCGTACAGCGTGCAGGTGGACGAGTCGACGATCAGCGCGTGCCTGTCGCCGCCGCCCTCGATCTTCACGGTCGCCGGGATCGGGTACGGACCTCGGTCGGATTCGTCCGGGTAGTCGAACGCCACACGCGACCTTGGGACGCCCGCGCGCACGGTCGTGACCGGGATGCCGATCGGCGCGCCGTCCCAGAGGCCGGCGCCGAAGTCCGGGTGCAGCGCCGTGTCCGCCCCGATCGAGTCGACGATCGCCGCCGAGCCCCTCGCGACCGGCAGCCGGTCGACCCGCTGGTTCCACGGGTTGTCGGCGGGGAACGCGGGGCAGCCTGCGAGTCGCGGCGAACCAGCCGTCGAGCCCGCGAGCGCCAGCGTTCCCACGGTGACGGCGGTCGCGAACGTCTTCATGCGAGCTGCGTGTAGGTCGGGTCGAGGCCGCGCCAGAGGTCGACGCCCGGCTCGACCGCGACCCACCGGTAGAGGAACACCATCCCCGCGTCGTCGCCGTCGCCGAGCACGACGTGCTCCCACGCATCGGGAGGCTCCTCGCCCTCGACGCGCACCTCGTAGGCGTGGTTGTCGTACTCGGAGCCCGCGACCCAGTCGCCGAGGACCGGCAGCTCGCGCACGATCCGGACGCGCTCGAGCCCGGCTTCCTCGTGCAGCTCGCGGCGCAGGCCCTCCTCGAGCGACTCGCCGTGGTCGAGCCGGCCGGCCGGCACCTGCGTCCCGGCCGCGGGATCTCCGAGCTGGTCGAACACGAGAAGCTCGGTTCGCCCTTCGCGCTCGCGCGTGACATACGCGAGGACACGGCCGCGCCGGGTCGCCATCGCGGGAAGTCTGCCGCAACGGCCGTACACTCCGGCCATGTCGGCGTGCCCTCGCTGTAACGAGGAGAACCCCGAGACCGCCCGGTTCTGCGCCGCCTGCGGCAGCCCGCTCGAGCCGCCCGAGGAGATGCCGCTCGAGGTTCGCAAGACCGTGACGGTCCTCTTCTGCGACGTCACCGGCTCGACCACGATGGGCGAGCGACAGGACCCGGAGCAGATCCGCCGCGTGCTCTCACGCTACTTCGAGGTCGCGCGTGAGGTGCTGCAGCGTCACGGAGGCACTGTCGAGAAGTTCATGGGGGACGCCGTCATGGCCGTCTTCGGCGTGCCCGTGCTGCACGAGGACGACGCGCTCAGGGCTTTGCGCGCGGCCGCCGAGCTCCGGGACGCGATCGACGGGCTGAACGAGGAGCTCGAACAGGTCTACGGCATCCGCATCGCCGTGCGCATCGGGGTCAACAGCGGCGAGGTGATCGCAGGCGACACGCTGCGGGGGCACTCGTTCGCAGCCGGCGACGCCATCAACGTCGCCCAGCGGCTGGAGAGCGAGGCCGAGTCCGGCGAGATCCTGCTCGGCGACGCGACGTACCGCCTCGCTCGCGACGCGATCCGCGCGGAGCCGCTCGGTCCGCTCTTGCTGAAAGGGAAGGAGGAGGCGGTCGAGGCGCACCGGCTCGTCGAGGTGCTGCCCGGCGTCCTGTCGCACACGCGTCGCTTCGACTCGCCGATGGTCGGGCGCGGGCGTGAGCTCCACTCGCTCGTCGACGCGTTCGAGCGTGCCGCCGCCGAGCGGTCGTGCCACCTGTTCACCGTCCTCGGCGCCGCGGGAGTCGGCAAGTCGCGTCTCGTCCGCGAGGCCCTCGCGCAGGTGGGTGATCGGGCGCGGCTGCTCGTCGGCACGTGCCTACCGTACGGCGAGGGGATCACGTACTGGCCTGCGCTCGAGGTGGTCAAGCAGGGGACCGGGATCGAAGACGGCGATTCGGCCGATGACGCGCTCGCGAAGATCCGAGCCGCTCTCGGTGACGACGACTCGGCGGCTGTGGCCGCGGAGCGCGTCGCCGCGCTCGTCGGCCTCGAGGAGACCGGGGGCACGGCGGAGCAGGGCTTCTGGGGCTTTCGCAAGCTGATGGAAGCACTGGCCCGCGAGCGTCCGACGGTCCTCGTCTTCGATGACGTCAACTGGGGGGAGCGGCACTTCCTCGACCTCATCGAGTATCTCGGCGACTGGGTGCGCGAGGAGCCGCTGCTCGTCGTCTGCATGGCGCGGCCCGAGTTGCTCGATCTGCGTCCCGCGTGGGGCGGAGGCAAGAGGAATGCGACGTCGATCTTTCTCGCACCGCTCTCCGAGGACGAGTCGCGCGAACTGCTCGGGAACCTCCTGGCGGCCGACGCGACGGAGGATGTCGTGGCCAGGATTCAGCGCTCGGCCGAGGGCAACCCGCTGTTCGTCGAGGAGATGGTGTCGATGCTGATCGACGGCGGCTACCTCGATGGAGACGGGGACGGTGCGGCGCCGGGCCTGGAGACGATTCCGGTGCCCGCGTCGATCCAGGTGCTGCTCGCTTCGCGGCTCGATCAGCTCTCAACCGGCGAGCGCCGCGCAATCGAACGGGCGGCCGTGGAGGGGACCGTCTTCCACTCCGGCGCCGTCGAGGCCCTGGCCGACGACGAGCTCCGCGGCCAGGTGGACTCGTGTCTGGCCGCCCTCGTTCGCAAGGAGCTCATCGCCCCCCACCGCGCGTCGTTCGCGGGGGTCGACGGCTTTCGCTTTCGGCACGTGCTGATCCGCGAAGCGGCGTACGAGGCAGTGCCGAAACGGCTTCGTGCCGATCTGCACGAGCGGTACGCGGCCTGGCTCGAGGAGGTTGCCGGCGAGCGGCTACCGGAGCTCGACGAGGTGCTCGGCTATCACCTCGAGCAGGCCTATCGGCACCGCCTCGAGGTCATCCGCGCGGACGATCACGGCCGGGCCGTTGCGGTCCGGGCGGGCACGCGACTCGCTTCCGCCGGTCGGCGGGCCCTGAGCAAGGGCGATGCGCCGGCGGCCGTCAACCTGCTCGAGCGCGCGAGCGAGCTGCTCGCAGCCGATCCACCGTCGAGACTCGGCCGTCCTGCCCGAGCTCGGGGTGGCGCTCGCCACGAACGGCGAGCTCGGGCGGGCCGAGGAGCTCTTGTCGGAAACTGTCGAGGCGGCTCGCCGGACCGGCGATCGGGGAACGGCTCTGCGGGCGACGATCGAGCGGGCCAACGTCAGGCTGATCAGCGATCCCGGGTCGGCGGCCGAGATCTTCTCCGAGATCGAGGCGAGCCTGCCTCTCCTGGAAGAGCTCGACGACGATCGGACACTCGCGGCGGCCTGGACGCTGATCGGCGTACGGCAAGGAATCTGGCTCGGACGGTTCGAGTACGCAGAGCACGCTCTCGGGCGAGCGCTCGACTACGCCGTCCGCTCGGGTGATCGGCGTCAGCAGGCCGAGATCCTGCGGAATCTCGCGCTGGCGGCCACGTGGGGACCGCGGACCGTCCGGGAGTCGATCGTCCGCTGCCGAGAGATCCTTGCGCTGGCGGCGGGGGATCGGCTGATCGAGGCATATGTGCTCCGATGCATCGCCGTGCTCGAAGCGCGACTCGGGGAGTTCGACAACGCGCGGGCGGAGATCGGCCAGGCTCGGGCGATCTTCGAGGACATCGGCGTGTCCGGGTACGTCCAGATCTCGATCGCCTTCGCGGTGGCGGAGATCGAGCTGCTCGCCGGAAACGAGCACGTGTCGGAACGAGAGCTGAGGGAGGCCCTCGAGACGCTCGACCGCATGGGCGAACGTGGATACCGCTCGAGCGTGGCAGCGTTTCTCGCGGAGGCGCTCTACCGCCAGGATCGGCTCGCGGAAGCGGAGGAGATCGCCATCCACGCAGTCGAGGAGGCAGCCCCCGACGACATCTGGACGCAGGCATCGGCGCGGGCAACGCGCGCGAAGGTGCTCGCGCGCGCCGGGGATGCGGCTGCAGAGTCGCTCGCCCGCGAGGCGGTCGACATCCTCCGTGAGACCGACGGCCACAACCTGCGCGGCGAGGCGCTGCTCGCCCTGGCGGAGGTCTTCGAGCTCGAGGGTCGTCCGGCGGATGCACTGGAGGCTGCAACCGAAGGTCTCCACCTGTTCGAGCCGGAGGGGAACGCCGTCTCTGCGGACCGCGCGCGTCGGTTCGCGGACCGAGCTACGAGCGCGATCACGGTCGCGGAAGGCCCAGCCGGTCAATCATCGTGAGATCGAGCTCGGCAGACTCTGCAGGCGGGACGTACAGCGTCGACATCGCGGTCGCGTGCTCGGGACTCAGCTCGCTCAGCGGGACCCTCCGCATCTTCGGGTCGAAGCCGGGATACGGCGAGGCCTCGTAGACGACGACTTCGTGCTCGGGCGGGTAGAGCGCGAGCAGAGTGTCGCGGAGGACGCCGAGCCCGCTGGGCGTGGCCTCCTCCGCGGCTGCGGCGTTGCCCACGGTTCCCAGCTGCCAGAGCACGAGTGCGGCCGTCCTGTCGACTCGTCGGCGATGAACGAGGAAGTCGGTGGCTTCGTAGGACTGGCAGCCGAAGCGCGCCGGATCGATGCCGAGATCGGCGAAGAGGCAGTCCTCGGCCGAGATCCCGGGGAGCATTCGAGCCCGGAATCCCTCTTCGCGCGCGCGGCGCACCGCCTCGTGCGACGGGGCGACGAAGACGCCGGGATGGCCGTAGAACGCCGCGCAGACGTCCAGTCCCCGGCGCACGTGCGAGAGGATCTCCACGATCATCGCC
Organism: uncultured Actinomycetes bacterium; assembly: GCA_963776375.1. Lineage (GTDB taxonomy): Bacteria > Actinomycetota > Thermoleophilia > Gaiellales > Gaiellaceae > PALSA-612. The sequence continues at coordinate 441,244 of CAVZMF010000002.1, forward strand.
TCGTAGGCGTCGGCGCGGCTCTCGCCGACGACGTAGTGCTCCTGCAAGGAACGCGTCTCGGGGTTGAGGCGCTTGATCGCGGCCTGCATGACGGGCTCGGCGACGAGCGAGAGGACGACATCGGCGTTCTTGATCACCACCCGCGCCTCCGGCGTCATCTGGGTGCCGAGCTGAATCCCGGTTCCGACGACGGTCAGCGAGCCCGTACCCACGGGCTAGGTGCGCGCCTCTAGATGATCCAGATGCAGATCCAGCGGATCGCCGTCGATTCCCGGTGCCTCATCACTTCTTTTATCACCGAGTAGTTCGTCTCGAGGAGGAGGGCCTTCGCCCGATCGGTGAGCTTACGCTTGTCGTCGTCGTCGTCGTCATCACCGTCCGGAAAACGAAACTCGTTGAGAAAGGCAACCTGGTTGTTGATGTAGGCGAGGAGATCGTCGGGGTTCTGTTCCAGGTGGAGGAGGAACCGCTCGATCTCCGCGGCCACGCTCGAGAAGAAGACTTCGCGATCTCCGAGAGAATCCAATTCTGGCATCGGGCACCTCGCTGCCGCAGACGTTACGAAGTGGGGCGACTCTACTGGGGTCGAGGCGACGCGTCAACGCCGCAGGCGATGACGAGCGCGCTTCAGCGAGCGGCGCGAAGCGACGCCTTGTACGCCCGCTTCTGCGCCTGGTAGCGCTCGAGCGCCTGCAGCGAGTCGACGTCGCCGAGCGTCGGATGGCCGGGGACGAGCCCCTGCGCCGCGTCGACGTCGAAGCGCTTCGCCAGCACCGAGCCGAGCGCCTTCACCTTCATCTCGCCGAAGCCGGGCAGCGCCTCGATCCGGCGCCGGAGGTCGTCCGAGTCCGTCGCATCCGTCCACACGCTGGCGGCGTCGCCGCCGTACTCGCTGACGACAGTGCGCGCCAGGTCCTGCACGCGCGTCGCCATCGTGCCGGGGAAGCGGTGGACGGCGGGCTTCTCCCGGAAAGCCGCGTCCAGCCGCTCCGGCTCGACCGCGGCCAGCTCGGCCGCGTCGATCGACCCCAGCCGCTGCTTGATCTTCAGCGGCCCCGAGAAGGCGGTCGGGACGGGCACCTGCTGATCGAGCGCGAAGCCGATCAGGAGCGCCATCGGGTCGGCGGCCAGCAGCCGGTCGGCCTCGTCGTTCCCGGTGAAGTAGAGCGCCTCGGGCACCCCTCGATGCTACTCCAGGACCTGCTCCCAGCCGGGGAACTCGCCGTACTCGCCCGCCGCACGAACGGCGTCGCGCCAGTTCGGGTGCAGGTCGAAGAGCGGCTGGAGCAGCTCGCGTGCGCGCTCCGGATCGCCTGCCTTCGCTGCCTCCTCGGCCGCCATCCACCGCTGTGCGTTCTCGCGCAGGTGACCCGGCCACCGCTCGGCGCGGTAGTCCTCCTCGATGTCGAGCAGGCGGCGGAGCTCGCCGAGCGGGTCCTCGTCGTCGTCCACCCGCAGGCTCGACACGCGTCCTTTCCAGGCGAAGCCCGTCGGCTCACCCTCGACGACGAGGATCGCCGCCGACTGCGGCCCCCGGAAGTCGCCGCCCTCCGCCTCGGCGGCGTCGAGCGCGGCGAGCAGACGTCGGGCGAGACTGCCGCTTCCGGATTCGTACGCGGCGGCCATCGCACCCCAGACCGTGTCTCGGGCCATCATGTTCGCCTGGACGGTGAAGCCGTCCCCGACGAGATGGCCGCAGTCCCGGATGCAGCCGTCGCCCGTGTGAGCCGCGGCACGACCGCTCGCGTCGACCATGCCCACCTGTCGAAATCGCTGCCTCGGGTCGGAGGCGACCAGCCCGGCGAGCGCCTCGGGCGCCGCCCGGCCGGCTTTCATCAGCTCGAGGCCGAACGGTCCGTAGCTGTGCTCGGTGATCGACTGGGTGGCGACGGCGCCCACGCCCGCCTCCGCCCACGGGACGCCCACACCGACGCCGAAGGTGCCGGTCTGGACGGCGACGCCGAATTCGCCGGTCTCCGGATCTCGCGCGACGATCGAATAGGTCACGACGCCTCGACCAGGCGGAAGCGCTCGGCGACGACGACCGTGTCCTCGGTCAGCCGCCACCCGGGATCCTCGGCGTAGGAGCGCCAGAAGCGCTCGTGCGCGTCCCACCAGTCGGCGACGGTCTCGAAGCCCTCGCCCTCGTCGCAAGCGAACTGCACATCGAGGTCGCTTGCCGTGAGCACGCGCACCTCCGTCGTCTCGATCACGGCCACGGGCTCGCCGTTCGAGTCGAGCACCCGCGCGCGCTCGCCCACCCGTGGCAGGTCGCTCCCGTCGGGCGCGTACTCGGCGCGGAGCGACGAGGTCGCCGTCTTCTCCCCGCGCAGGACGGCCGCGACGAGACGGTCGCGGAGCTCTCCGGGGAAGGCGAACTCGGCGTCGTTCACGCCCCTCCCTGCAACGCGGACACGACCGCGTCCAGGTTGGCGCGCCAGACGTCCTCGGGCGTGGGCGGTAGCACGTCGTCCCAGATCTCCGCGAAGCTGCTGCGGAGCTGCTCGATCCGGGCAGGGCGCGCCATGAACCAGATGTGGAGGTGCGCGCCGCCCTCGCCCCAGCGGCCGATGTGAACGCGGCCGACACCGCCGACGGCCGAGATCGCCCGGTCGAGGCGACCGATCAGGACGCCGAGCTCTGCGGCGAGATCTTCGGGGAGGTCGCCCGGCTCGGAGAAATGCCCTCGCGGCTCGAGCAGCACGATTACGGGGAGCCCCGTCGGCTCCGCCGGCGCGTACACCTGCCAGCGCTCGTTCGTCCAGACGTACTCGTCGTCGCCCGCCGCACAGCGTCGACAGTCGACGCCGCCCTCGCCCTGCCGCGGCGTTTCCCGCTCGACGGGAGGGGCCAGCGGCCGCGGTCGCACGCTGCCCTCGAACGGCCACGTGTCCCAGGTCTCGACCGGCGACGCCCGCAAGGCGCCGGGGACGCGCCGGTGGAACTCCTCCGGAGTCTCGGGCATCGCCCGATGCTAACGGCGCCCGCGCCGCTCGAGAGCGTCAATCAGCCAGCCGAGCGACGAGTTCGGCCATTCGCTCGGCGACGGCGGCGACGGTCAGGTTCGTGTTCGCGCGAGGGATCGTCGGCATGATCGAGGCGTCGCCGACGTAGACGTGTTCGTGGCCGTGGAGACGGCCGCTCGCGTCCACGACGGCGCCGATCGCACATGTGCCGACCGGGTGGAAGAACCCGCGTGCAGTCTCGCGGACGTGCGTCCTCGAGTCGACGTCGCTGCCCGGCCTGGTCTCCCGGGACGCGTAGAGCGCGATCGGATCGTCCGCGACCAGCCGCCGGTACTCCTCGACCCCGCGGGCAAGCGTGTCGAGGTCGCGTTCATCCGAGAGGAATCCGTGTTCGATCTGCAGCGGCGCGCGGGGGTCGTCGGATCCGAGCGAGACACGGCCTCGCGACCACGGTTTCATCGCGAACACCGCGGCGCTGATCTCGCCGCCCGGGTCGGCGGCCGGGAAGTAGAACAGGTCGCTCCCGCTCACACGAATCGTCACGCCGGCCATGAACAACGGTCGCTGGGCCTCGAAGCGCGCCATCTCCTCGCCGCAGCGCTCGGTCGGCTCGTAGCCGAAGCCGACGCCGACGTGGTCGGTCAGGTTCTCGCCGATCGGCAGCTCGGCGCCGAGGCCGCTGCGGAGGAGGATTCCCGCGGTGCCGTAAGCGCCGGCGGCGAGCACGATCGTGCCGGCCTCGAGGGTGCCGCGATCGGTCCGGACGCGGCCGCTCTCCCGCTCGACGCGATCGACGAGCGTGTCGGCGAGGATGGTCAGGTTCGGCCGCGACCGGGCCGGGTCGAGGTAGGAGAAGGCGAGGTTCCACCGCACCCCGCCGACCGCGTTCACGGGATGGATGTACGTATCCGGGCCGCCCGCTTCCGCGAACGCCCTGTGCCAGGGCGAGAGCTCGTCTTCGTCCAGCACACGCACCCGCATCTGCTCGCGGGCGCGGCGGAGGTACGGCGCCAGGTCGTCATGCGTCCATCCGGGGCCCCATTCGTCGTAGTCGGCCGGTGTGCCTTCGAGCACGACGCACGCGTTGTGGGCAGAGCAGCCGCCGATCACGCGCGCGCGGAGCTGCGAGCGGTCGTCGTGGTCGGTCTCCCAGGAGTGCGAGAAGGCGAGCTGCCTGGCGTCCAGCAGGTCGGCCGGCCAGCGGCCGCTGTCGTGCGGGCCGTAGTCGGGGCCTGCCTCGACGAGGCAGACGGTGCGGCCGGGCTCCTCGCTCAGGCGGGCCGCGAGGACGCAGCCGGCCGTGCCGCCGCCGAGGACGAGCACGTCGTACCGGAGCGTCACGCCGAAAGCCTACGAGAAGAGCGTCAGCTCGGGCTCGCGCTCGCCGCGCAGCTCGGCGAGGTCGACCCGGACGCAGGCGATCCCGCGCGCATCGGCGAGCGTGACGGCCTGCGGCTTGAGCTGCTCGGCGGCAAGTACGCCCCGGCACCCGGCGAGCGTCGGGTCGAGCCGGATTCGCTCCAGGTAGCGCGAGAGCTGCTCGACGGCGTCGATCGTCGCGACGCGCTTGATCTCGACGACGACCCAGCCGTCGTCCGCGTCGCGGCACATGAGGTCTACCGGGCCGACGTCGGTCGGCCACTCGCGCCGGACGAGCCGTAGCCCTTCCTCGAGCGCCTCGGGCTGCGCGGCCAGCTCCTCCTGGAGGTGCCGCTCGACGCCGTCCTTCTCGAGCGCGGCCGCCTCGCCCATGTCGTGCGCGACGTCGCTGAGGATCTCGTGCAGCCTGATCTCGAGCCGGTCCTCGCTCCTGCCCGCGCGCTTGCGGACGACGAGCACGTCGCCGTGCTCCTCGACGACCGTCGGCGGCGTCATCCAGTTCAGCGGCTTGTACCCCCCGGCGTCTGCGTGGACGAGAATGCTGCCGTCCTCCTTGAGCATGAGGAGGCGCGTGGACTCGGGCAGGTAGGCGCTCAGCCTGCCGGTGTAGGTGACTTCGCACCGGGCGACGATCAGGCGCATGGCCGGACCGTATCGCCCGCTTCGGACATGTCCCGAAAGGTCAGCTCTGCGGCAGAGAACCGCCCGTATGCGCGAACGTCTTGTTGACGATCTTCCAGCTCCCGTCGACCCGGACGAGCGAGAAGTAGTCGACGAATGAGAGCGTGCCCCAGAAGCCCTGCTCCTCCAGCACGACGAGCGCCGCATCGCCCTCCTCGTCGGCCGAGCGAACGGTGGCCTGGAAGCTGCCGTCGACGTCGGCGGGCTGAGCCTCGACCATCTTGATCATCTCGGTGATCGGCACGTCGTACCGCGTCCCGCTGACCGACCCGAACATCCACGAACCCTCGCGGAACGCCTGCTCGAGCTTCGCGGCGTCGCCCTTCGCGACCCCGTCCACGTAGAGCAGGACAGCACCCACCGCCGTCTCGTTCCCTGCTGTGACCGTGCTCATGTGCTCTCCTCTCCCTGCCTTCGGCAACCGTACAGACGCGAGTCTAAGACCCCGAGCAACGCGCGCAAGCGAGAGCTCACGATCCTCCGGGAGCATCGCCCACAACCGCCCACCAGGGTGGCGGACCGGTAACAGAGGGGGGCCGGTCCCGATCGTGACCTGGGGGCACCCGGCCTGACCCCGCAAGCGATCCGCGAGAAAAGCTCTGAGGGCGGCTCGTTGCCCCCACCGCCCTCTACCGTCCCCGCGTCCCATGCCGGCGCTTCACCGGCGCCCGCAGCACCTCCTGCTCGTCCTCGGGACCGGACTTGCTTTCGCTTCCGTGGCCGTGCCTGAGTATCTGTTGTTGACGACTATCGGATCGCGATGCATGATTCCTCCCAGCAGGTAGCAGGAAACGACGGAGAGGGCGGGCTGCGGCCGCCCTCTCCGTCTGGAGAGAGCCCTCCCGGACTAGCGACACCGCCAAGAAGCACGGCAACGAAGATCACAGGGTCATAGTCGGTGATCTGGCGTTCTGCCCTACTCGAAAAAGGCCATGAGCAGCCAACAGATTCGCAGGGAACAGACGGCCGTACCGGCCAAGAGGAGCACGGCTCCGATATCGGGCATTCGTCGACCTGTCTTTCTGGCCGCAGGTCGAGGTTGAGAGCGAGCGCGACTCTACGCCGTGATCCCAATTAATGCAACCGGGGTCGGATTCATCGGCTGGGTGAGTGCCAGATCATCAGGTCAGCCTGGTCGCGTCGGCAGTCCTTCTTCCTCTTGCCGGTGTTGCTGGGGGAAGTCGTCGTCGGTTCTGGATCGGCCTCTGTGCTCCCGTCCTGCTTGCCGTGTTCGACGTTCTCCTGTCTGCGACGCTCGGCAAGAGCTGACAGCCGAAAGCCAAGCGCGCGTCGCCGGCGGCGTATTGTCCGTTCGGACATGGCTCCACGAGACGAGGCTCGAACCGGGATCTCGCCGCAGCTGTCCGTGCGCCGGGGCCGGGAGGCCGTCGAGTTCTACAGGGCGGCCTTCGGCGCGGTCGAGATCTACCGGGTCGGGGGCACCGAGGAGCACGAGCCGGTGGTCTCGCAGCTCGCCGTCGGCGAGACGTCGTTCTGGGTCGCCGACGAGTCGCCGCCGAACGGGCACTTCAGCCCTGAGTCCCTGGGCGGGAGCACGGTGCGCCTGCTGCTCGTCGTCGACGATCCGGCCGGGGTGGTCGAGCGGGCGGTCGGCCTCCGCGCGACGCTGCGCTCGCCGGTGGGCGAGGAGCACGGCTGGCTGCTCGGCCGGATCGAGGATCCGTTCGGCCACCAGTGGGAGATCGGGAAGCCGCTCGGCGAGTGGCCGCCACCGCACGGGCACCCAGGCCCGGGCTGAGCGACGACCCAGGTGCCGAGGAAGGCGAAGAACGCTACGACAATCGCGGACGGCACCGTCGTGCTGTTGCCGCCGCTCACCGACGCGATGTCAGGCCCGAAGACCGCGTCGAAGAGCACCGCGAGCCACATGACCGCGATCGCCGGCGATGCCCACATCTCCTCGGAAACGATCCTCGAGAGCCAACGCTAGACGAACATACGTTCCCTAGCTAGGCTCTTTCTGCTATGGAGTCACGGACCGTGTTCAGCGAGGCGACGCGCACCTGGTTCGAGCGGACGTTCGACGCACCGACGCCTGCGCAGGCGCTCGGCTGGCCGGCGATCGCAAAGGGCGGTCACGTGCTGATCCAGGCGCCGACGGGCTCGGGGAAGACGCTGGCGGCGTTCCTCTACGGCATCGACCGCCTGACGTCTTCGCCCGGCGAGGGACTGCGGCTGCTCTACGTCTCGCCGCTCAAGGCGCTCAACTACGACGTCGAGCGCAACCTGCGCGGCCCGCTCGCGGGTCTGCGCTCGGAGCTCCGCGTCGGCGTCCGCACCGGCGACACCCCCCCGCGGGAGCGCCAGGCGATGCTGCGCAAGCCGCCGGACATCCTGATCACGACACCGGAGTCGCTCTTCCTGCTGCTCACCTCGCAGGGCCGGGAGATGCTGCGCTCGGTCGAGACCGTGATCGTCGACGAGGTGCACGCCGTCGCCGGCACGAAGCGCGGTGCGCACCTGGCCCTCAGCCTCGAGCGCCTCGAACGGGTGGCCGCCGGGCCGGTGCAGCGGATCGGCCTGTCCGCGACCCAGCGGCCGATGGAGGAGATCGGCCGCTTCGTCTCCGGCGCGCGCCCGATCGAGCTCGTCGACGCGGGCCGGGCGAAGGAGCTCGACCTCGAGGTCGTGGTGCCCGTCGAGGACATGGGCGATCTGACCGCCTCGCAGCCCATCCGGCAGCCGGAGGTCGTCGACGGCAGCTACATCACGGACGGCGTCGGGCCCTCGACGGCCTCGATCTGGCCCTCGATCTACCCCGAGCTCCTGCGGCTCGTCGAGCAGCACCGGTCGACGATCGTGTTCGTGAACAACCGCCGGCTCGCGGAACGGCTCGCGCTCCGCCTCAACGAGCTCGCCGAGCGGGAGATCGCACGCGCCCATCACGGCTCGCTGGCACGGGAACAGCGGGTCGAGATCGAAGAGCTGCTGAAGCGGGGCGAGATCCCGTGCCTGGTCGCGACCTCCTCGCTCGAGCTCGGCATCGACATGGGAGCCGTCGACCTCGTCGTCCAGGTCGAGTCGCCGAAGTCCGTCGCCCGCGGCCTGCAGCGGATCGGGCGGGCCGGGCACGAGCTCGGCGCCGTGTCGAAGGGGCGGATCTTCCCGAAGTTCCGCCTCGACCTGCTCGAGTCCGCGGTCGTCGCCCGGAAGATACGGGCCGGCGAGATCGAGGAGACGGTCATTCCACGAAACCCGCTCGACGTGCTCGCCCAGCAAGTCGTCGCCGTCTGCGCCGACGAGGAGGTCGCCGTCGACGACCTGCACGAGCTCGTCCGCGGCGCCTATCCGTTCGCCGACCTCTCGCGTGTCCAGCTCGAGAACGTCCTCGACATGCTCGCCGGTCGCTACCCGTCCGACGAGTTCGCCGAGCTGCGTCCGCGAATCGTCTGGGACCGGACCGCCGGGGTCGTCCGCGGCCGTGCGGGCGCGCGCCGCCTCGCGGTCACGAACGCGGGCACGATCCCCGACCGCGGGCTGTACACGGTGCAGCTCGTGGACGGCGGGAGCCGTGTCGGCGAGCTGGACGAGGAGATGGTCTACGAGGCCCGCGCGGGCCAGACGTTCCTGCTCGGCGCCTCCAGCTGGCGCATCGAGGAGATCACGCGCGACCGCGTGCTCGTCTCGCCCGCGCCCGGGGTGCCCGGCGCCGTGCCCTTCTGGAAGGGCGAGGGCGTTGGGAGGCCCGTCGAGCTCGGCGCGGCGATCGGCGCCGCGTCGCGCGAGCTCGTGGCGCTTTCGCAGGCGAAAGCGCTAGAACGGTTGCGAGACGACTACTCACTCGACGAGCTCGCCGCCCGCAACCTTCTAGGCTTCCTGCGCGAGCAGGAAGCCGCGACCGGGGCAGTGCCGTCCGACAGAACGGTGGTGATCGAGCGGTTCCGCGACGAGATCGGGGACTGGCGCGTCTGCATCCTGACCCCGTTCGGCGGCCGCGTGCACGCACCGTGGGCGCTCGCGCTCGCGGCGCGGCTCCGCGAGTCGCTCGGCCTCGAGGTCCAGTCGATCTGGTCGGACGACGGCATTGCGCTGCACCTGCCGGACGCAGACGCGGCGCCCGCGCTCGCGGAGCTTCTGATCGCGGCCGAGGACGTGGAGGAGCTCGTCGTGCAGGAGGTGGGGCAGAGCGCTCTCTTCGGCTCGCGCTTCCGCGAGAACGCGGCACGCGCCCTCCTGATCCCTCGCAATCGCCCCGGCGAGCGCACGCCCCTCTGGCAGCAGCGCCTGAAGGCGCAGGCGCTCCTCCAGGTCGCGCGGCGCTACCCCGCGTTCCCGATCGTGCTGGAGACGTACCGCGAGTGCCTGCAGGACGTGTTCGACCTCCCCGGCCTGCGGGACCTGCTGCGGCGCGTCGCGACCAGACAGGTCGACGTCGTCGAGGTCGAGACGCCGTCGGCGTCGCCGTTCGCCGCGTCGCTGCTCTTCGACTACGTCGCGACGTACATGTACGAGGACGACACGCCGCCGGCGGAGCGGCGGGCGCAGGCGCTGTCGCTCGACCGGGAGCTGCTGCGGGAGCTGCTCGGCTCGGAGGAGCTGCGCGAACTGCTCGATCCAGGCGCCGTCGCCGACGTCGAGGCCCAATTGCGCGGTGAGCCGCGCACTCCGGACGACTTGCATCATCTCCTGTTGCTTCGTGGTCATTTGCACGCAGTCGAATACGTTCGGTCGCTGGCCGAGCCGCTGCTCGCGGAGCGGCGGGCGATCCGCGTTCGGATCGGCGACGAGGACGTGCTCGTCGCGGCCGAGGACGCCGGGCGCTACCGCGACGCGCTCGGGGCCATGCCTCCTTCGGGCCTTCCGGACGCGTTCCTGGAGAGCGGCGAGCTGCCGCTACGGACGCTGCTGGCGCGCTTCGCGCGCGGACGCGGACCGTTCACGACCGCCGAGGCGGCCGTTCGCTTCGGCATCGAGCCGGCGCTGGCCGAGCCGGAGCTCGAGGCGCTCGAGCGCGAGGAGCGGCTCGTCCGCGGCGAGCTCCGCCCCGGCGGAACCGAGCGCGAATGGTGCGATCCGGACGTCCTGCGCCGGCTGCGACGGGCGTCGCTCGCCGCGCTGCGCAAGGAGGTCGAGCCGGTCGAGCAGACCGCGTACGCGCGTTTCCTCCCGTCCTGGCACGGCATCGGGCGCCGTGCCACGCTGCGCGAGGCGCTCGTGCCTCTGCAGGCTCTTGCCCTGCCGGTCGCGCTGTGGGAGAGCGAGGTGCTGCCCCGCCGCGTGCCGGATTACCGGCCGGAGCTCCTCGACCAGCTCTGCGCGACCGGAGAGGTCGTGTGGGTGGGAGCCGGCCTCGACCGCGTCGCGGTCTACTTTCGCGAGGACGCAGGGCTTCTCGACGCGCCTGCCGGCGCCCCGAGAAGCCCTAGTAAGGCAGCCGACGCGATCTTGGCCGCTCTCGCCACTAGCGCCATGTTTTGGCTCGACCTCCTCGAAGCGACACAGCTAGAGGGCAGCGAGGCACTCGCTGCCCTCTGGGAGCTCGTCTGGGCGGGCGAGGTCACGAACGACGCCTGGCAACCGCTGCGGGCCCCGCGCCGCTACGGGGTGCCGAAGCCCGAGCGGCGGCCGCGCCGCTTCTCGAGGCGCCGTGCCGCCGCGATCACGGCCACGCAGGGTCGCTGGTCGCCGACAGAACGGCTGTTTGCCGGCCCGCCCGACCGCCGCGCTCTCGCCGAGCTGCTGCTCGAGCGGCAGGGCATCGTCACGCGCGACGGCGTCCGCGCCGAGGGTATCGCCGGCGGCTACGGCGCCGTCTACGGCGAGCTGCGGGCGCTCGAGACTCTCGGCCTCTGCCGCCGCGGCTACTTCGTCGAGGGTCTCGGCGGAGCGCAGTTCGCACTCGGCGGCGCCGTCGAGCGTGTGCGCGAGATGCGTCCTCGTGAGGACGAGGAGCCCGAGGCGCTCGTGCTCGCGGCCGCCGATCCCGCGCAGCCGTACGGTGCCGCCCTGCCCTGGCCCAAGCGGGCCGGTGCCCGCGCGGCCCGGGTCGCGGGCGCCTACGTCGTGCTGCTCGGGGGAGAGGCTGTCCTGTTCGTCGAGCGCAGCGGCCGCTCGCTCGTGCCGCTGCGCGACGCCGATGCGGCGTGGCTACGTCCTGCGCTCGCTGCGCTCGTTCGGCACGCCCGCGACACCCGGATACGGCGCCTCTCGGTCGAGCGCTTCGACGGCGAGGCCGTCGCCGAGTCGGAGGTCATGCCGCTGCTCGCCGAGGTGGGCTTCGTTCCCGGGCCTCGGCGCGCCGTGCTCCGGCCCTAGGCCAGTCGCCCCAGGATCCAGCCGAAGAGCGCGTGCCGCCACGTCGCCTGGGCGAAGGCGCGCGCGGTGAAGATCGGCGGCAGCCCGGGCTCGCCGCGGGCCGGGTGGTAGCGGTCGACGACGGCTCCGAGCGAGAACAAGACGAGGTGCTCTGCGAGCGCCATGCCGAGCGCCAGGCGGCGCGGATCGAGCTCGAACCGTCGTCTCGCCTCCCCGAACGCGAGCCCGAACGCAGCGCCGTTTCCCACGTGGACCGCGAACCCGGCGTTCCACCAGCCGGGTCCGCGAGTGACGAACTTGCCCAGCAGCGCCACGTCCGAGTACTCGTACCGGAACAGGCGCTGGTCGATCGGCTCCTGGAGCGCCCACACGGCTGCGGCGACCGCCCCGGCGGCTGCTGAGCGGACGTGTCGCACTCCCCTTACTGTTTCCCGAATGCCCGAAGGTGATGCGCTGCACCGGGCCGCGAGGCACATCCAGGTGCTCGTCGGCGAGGCGGTCGCGGTCGAGGCGGTTCATCCGCGGGCGCGGTCGAAAGGCGTTGCCGAACGGCTCGACGGCAGAGTGCTCGAGAGCGTCGAGGCGCAGGGGAAGAACCTCCTGCTCCGCTTCGGCGGTGGCTACGTCCTGCGCAGCCACTTGCGCATGAACGGAAGCTGGCGCGTCGTCCCGGCCGCCGCCGAGACTCCCGGTCTGCCCTGGCTCGTCCTCCGCGGCCGCGAGTGGCAGGCGGTGCTGCGCGGCGGATCGGTGCTCGAGCTCACGGACCGTGCGACGCGACGCCTGGGCCCGGACATCCTCGCCGACCCGCCTGACCTCGCGGCCATGCTGCGCACGCCTCCGCGCCGCGGACCAGCGCCGGGAGCTGGGGGAGGCGCTGCTCGACCAGCGGCTCGTGGCGGGTATCGGCACGGTGTGGCGCGCCGAGTCGCTCTGGGAGGCGCAGCTCTCTCCATGGCTGCCGCTCCGCGGACACGACCGACGCGGAGCTCGAAGCCGTCCTCGCTTCGGCGGCTCGGCTGATGCGGCTCTCGCTCGGCGGCCGCCGACATCAGCGACACGTCTACCGCCGTGCCGGACGCCCGTGCCCGCGCTGCGGCGCGACGATCCGGAGTCGCGGGCAGGGTGACGACAACCGCATCTCGTACTGGTGTCCAGATTGTCAGCCGACAGGGCCTGCCAGAGAGGAGAGGAGCTCTTAGGGAAGTAAGAGGACAGGTGGCGGTCCGCTCTCCACAGCTCTACGACGCGGTCAGGCGCTTCTGTCTGGGCGCGTTCGCGTACCTGTACCGGGAGTCGGAGACGGACGCGCCGCTCCAGTTCTCCTTCGAGGAGCACGCCGCCCCCGGTCGTCCGGCGCTGTACGAGTACCGTCCACGCGCGCGGAGCTACGTCGAGGCGCGCGCCGGCGACCTGCGCCGGCTCGACGACGCGCAATTCGCGATCGAGGAGCTCGGCCGCGAGCCCGCCGCCGAGATCTTCGCCCGCGCGCACTCCGGCCCTGACACGACCGAGGAGTCGGCGCTCTTCCGGACGATCCTGTTGCCGTTCCTCTCGGGCATGGCCGACCGGTGCGGCGGCTTCGAGTGGGACGACCAGGTGTTCAACCGCGGCTACGCGGAGCTCGAGCGCCAGATCTTCGGCGAGAGCCACGACTACGGCGCCGTCGCGCCGCTCGTCGGCCTCTCCGCGCCGCTGACCGTCGAGCTCGGCCGCAAGCTACGCGTCCGGATGATCGCTCCGGGGGAGATCGCCGACTACTGGCCCGAGGCCAACGGCCTGCTCCCGCCGGGCTTCGGCCGCGAGCCCGAGCGCGCTTGCGTGATCGAGCTCGAGTGCACGTTCCCGGGCGGCGCCGTCGAGGTCCCCGACGCGTCGGGGGAGATCGCCGACGCCGTCACCGCGCTGCGGCTGGCGACCGCCGCCCCCGTCGCGGCCGGCCCGGTGCTCTTCGAGAGGCTCGACGGGCGTCCCTACGGCATCCGGCCGGTGCTCCCGATCGCGGCCACCGAGCCCACCGGCGAGCCGACGCGGCTGGACGAGTTCCGGGGCAAGCTCGCCGCCGAGCTGCTCGAGAAGCTCGCGGCCCTGGACGCGGATGAGCGCCTCGGCGAGGCGCTCGACCGCTGGGAGCTGTCCCTCTTCGCGGCGGAGCCGTACCGGTCGGAGCAGCTGCGCGAGTCGCTCGCCGCCCTGCTCGGCGGCGGCGACGGGCTCTGGGCCGCTGCGGCCCGCCTCGCCGTGCTCGTCGGGGAGGACGCGGCCCAGCGCGGCGAGCTCTTCGCCCGCCTGCGCGGGCTGACCGGCGGCGGCCAGGCGAGTCGCCGGGACGCGGACATTCTCCGCCGCGCGGTGCTCGAGGTGCTGCTGGCAGGTGACCGGATCGCGCTCGTGGAGCGGCTCGACGACTCGCTCCTCGGCCTGAAGCCGCGCCCGCAGAGCTACTTCGCGGTGCGGTCGGTCGCGAGCTAGAACCGGCGCGAAGTCGTCACGAAGCGGCGCGTCTTTCCCGGCTACCGTCGGAGCATGGACGAGGCGCGCGCCGTGATCGCGAGGCTCGAGCGCATCGAGGCGCTCGAGGCGGCCGGCGCGTCAGCCGGCTTGCTGCTCGACGAGGTGCGCGGGCTGCTCGCCGACGCCGAGGCATGGGTGCGCACGGAACCGCACGGGACCGACCTCGCGGAGACCGCGCTGGAGCGCTGCCTCGAGACTCTTCGCGACGCCGACGCGACGGAAAGGGCCCGCGCAGGACTCTGATAACGTGGCCCGAAAGAGGCTGCAGAATGGGCCTCTTGCAGGTACTACCGCAGCCTGAGCCGGACACGGCTCCGGAGAAAGCCACCATGGCATCAGTGATCGCGTTCGCCAACCAGAAGGGCGGGGTGGCGAAGACGACCTCCACGCTCAACCTCGCCGTCGCGCTCGCGGAGCAGGGCAAGCGCGTGCTGACGGTCGACCTCGATCCACAGGGCAACCTGACGATGAGCCAGGGCCTGAACCCGGACACGATCGAGCGCTCGATGTACGACGTGCTCGTGCACCGGCTTCCGCTCGAGCAGGTCATCCACAAGGGCGAGATCGACCTGGCCGTGTCCTCGATCGACCTGGCCGGCGCCGAGCTGGCGCTCTCGAGCATGATCGGCCGCGAGCGCGCGCTCGAGCGGGCGCTCGCCCCCGACAAGGGCTCGTACGACTACGTCCTCATCGACACGCCGCCGTCGCTCGGCCTCTTGACGATCAACGCGCTCGTCGCCTCGGACGGCGTGATCGTGCCGGTGCAGTGCGAGTACCTGTCGCTGCGCGGGCTCGTGCAGCTCGAGAACACGCTGAGCATGATCCGCGAGAACCTGAACCCGCACGTGGCGATCCAGGGCATCCTCCCGACGATGTTCGACGGCCGCACGCTGCACGCCCGCGAAGCGGTCGAGATCCTGCAGGAGAACTTCGGCGATCTCGTCTTCAAGACGCGGATCCGCAAGACCGTGCGCTATGCGGAGGCGCCGGTGAAGGGCTTGAGCGTGCTCAAGTACGAGCCGCAGGGAAGCGCTGCGGAGGCTTATCGAGAGCTGGCGAAGGAGGTCATGAATGGCGCGCAAGCGCGCGAGCATGCGTGAGGGGCCGCTCGCCGAGCTGTTCAAGGCGACGGAAGCCGCGCAGCGGCAGTCGGAGGAGCCCGGGAGCGCCGCGACAGGCGCCGAGTCACGAGTCCCCGAGGAAACCGTCGAGCACACGCCCGATTTCGCGGAGCAGCCCGCGCGCCATCTCGAGCCGGTCGAGTCGGCCGTCGACGCCCCGGCCCCGGCGCGCAAGCCCTCCGAGCCGCCGGCGGTCGAGCGGCTGCAGCCGGAGATCTGGGAGGTCGCTCCCGAGCCGCCGATCCTGCACGCCGTGCCGCGCCCGGACTCGGGCACCTACGTCGCCGTGATCAAGGTCGTCGGCGTCGGCGGCGCCGGGCTGAACGCGGTGAACCGCATGATCGACGCCGGCCTCTCGCAGGTCGAGTTCATCGCCGTCAATACCGACCAGCAGCAGCTGCAGTTCTCGGACGCGCCGTTGAAGATCCACATCGGCAGTGAGCTCACCGAGGGCCTGGGATCGGGCGCCGACCCGTCGGTGGGGCGGAAGGCGGCCGAGGAGAGCTATGACGAGGTCAAACAGGCCCTGCGCGGCGCGGACATGGTCTTCGTCACCGCCGGCGAGGGCGGCGGCACCGGCTCGGGCGCCGCGCCCGTGGTTGCGCAAATCGCGCGCGAGCTCGGCGCGCTTACGGTCGGGATCGTCACGACCCCGTTCAAGTTCGAGGGCACGCAGCGCCGCCGCGCAGCGGACCAGGGCGTCGGCGAGCTGCGCAGCGAGTGCGACACGGTCATCGTCGTCCCGAACGAGAAGCTGCTCGAGGTGCTCGACCGCTCGACCTCGATGCTCGACGCCTTCCGCATCGCCGACGACGTCCTTCGCCAGGGCGTGCAGGGGATCTGCGACCTGATCACCATGCCCGGCCTGATCAACCTCGATTTCGCCGACGTGCGGACGATCATGGCCGACGCCGGCAACGCGCTGATGGGCATCGGCTACTCCAGCTCCGGCGACCGCGCGGTCGAGGCCGTCGAGCGGGCGCTGCGCTCGCCGCTGATCGAGGGCGAGATGACGGGCGCAAGGGGCATCCTGCTGTCGATCGCGGGCGGCGAGGACCTGTCGCTCTTCGAGGTCAACCAGGCCGCCGAGATCGTCCGGCAGCGGGCGACCGACGACACGAACATCATCTTCGGCGCGACCATCGACGACCGCCTGAACGGGCAGGTCTGGGTGACCGTGGTCGCCACCGGCTTCGGCGGCGCCGCCAGGCGCTCGACGACGTTCCGCGCGGGCGACCGCGACGTGTTCGAGCCGCCCAGCTTTCTGTCCGACCTCTAGACCGAGCAGTCCCGGAACCCGCAGTACGCTTGCGCGGTGAAGGGAGCGGTTGCCGCCGGGCATCAGCTGACCGCCGAGGCGGGCGCCCGAATCCTGGCCGAAGGCGGGAACGCCGTCGATGCCTGCATCGCCGCCGCGTTCATGTCCTGGGTGGCCGAGAGCCCGCTTACGGGACCCGGCGCGGGCGGCTTCATGCTCGTCCACCGCGCCCACGACCGCTCGACGCGGCTCCTCGACTTCTTCGTCGCCACGCCCGGGCTGGGCGCGTCCAGGCGGCGGCGAGGGGAGATGGAGTCGGTCGACGTCGACTTCAGCGGCGAGTCGACGCAGGCGTTCCGCATCGGCTCCGCGTCGTGCGCGGTGCCGGGCACGACCGCAGGGCTCGCGGCCGTCCACCGGCGTTTCGGGACGCTGCCCTGGCGGACGCTGTTCGAGCCGGCGATCGAGGCTGCGCGGACCGGGATCGACCTGACGCGTCCGCAGGCGTACCTGCACGCGATCCTCGACCTGATCTTGCGGCACACCGACGAGGGCCGCCGCGTCTACGGGATCCGGGGCTCACGGGTAGCCGCCGGAGACGTGCTGCGGCTCCCCGATCTCGCCGGGACGATGGAGCGTCTCGCTGAAAGCCCGGGCGACCTGTACACGGGCGATCTGGCGCGCGCGATCGTCGGGCACCTGCGGGACACGGGCGGTGCGGTGACCGCCGAGGACCTGCGGCGCTATCGCGTCATCTGGCGCCGTCCCGTGCGGGCAGGGTTCAAGGGCTGTGTGTTCGAGTCGAACCCGCCGCCGTCGTCGGGCGGGATCCTGATCGGCTACGGGCTGACGCTCCTCGATCGGCTGCCCGGAGGCCCGCCGGGCTCGCCGGGCTCGCCGGAGGCGATCGCGGCGCTCGTGGAGGTGATGCGAGAGCAGGGGAGGGCGCGCGGCGGCCGCTTCACGACGCGGCTGCATCGCGGCGGGCTCGCGCGGCGCCTGTTCGCGGACACGAGCATCGACGCGGCGCTCGGGAGGATCGAGTCCCGCGAGGCGGGAGCGGCCGAGCCCGCGCCGCTCGGCGGGACCACGCACATCTCGGTCGTCGACGTGGACGGCAACGCCGCCTCGCTCTCGGCCTCCACGGGCTCGGGCTCCGGGGTGATCGTGCCGGGCACGGGCATCCAGATGAACAACATGCTCGGCGAGTACGACCTGAACCCGACAGGACGCGCGCTCGCCCCCGGCCACCGGATGACCAGCATGATGGCTCCCTCGATCGTCCTCGGCAGCGGGCGTCCGCGGCTCGTGGTCGGAAGCGCCGGGTCGGTGCGGCTGCGGGGCGCGATCATGCAGGTGGTCGCGAACGTCGTCGGGCACGGTCTGCCCGTGGCCGAGGCGATCGACCGACCGCGAGTTCACGTCGACGAGCCCCACGTCCACTGCGAGGGCGGTCAGGCGCCGGGTGCGGTCGAGGCGCTCGAGGCTGCGGGGTACGACGTCGTCAGCTGGCGGCGGCAGAACCTGTTCTTCGGCGGCGTGTCCGCTGTGGAGCGGCTGGTCGACGGGAGCCTGGCCGCAGCGGGCGATCCGCGCCGGGGTGGTGCCGGCGTCGTCGTCGGGGCATGAGTGGGTTCGCCGTCCGCGCTGCCGGGCCCGCGGACGCGTCTGCGCTGGTCGAGCTCGCGCAGCAAGTCGGGGCGGAGCCGGAAGGCTGGCTGATCGCCGACGACTCCTGGCGGGGGGTCGCGGACGAGCGGCGTTACCTCAAGGCGATCCGCCGGCACCCGCACGCGGCGGTCTTCGTCGCCGAGGAGGACGGGAAGATCATCGGGCGGCTGTCGATTGCGCGCGACCCTCATCCAGGGAGCTACCACGTCGCGGACCTCGGGTTGATGGTGGTCGCATCGCACCGCCGGCGTGGGGTCGGGCGCGCCCTGCTCCAGCGGGCGGTGGAGTGGGCTGCCGAGTCGCGGGTCCGGAAGCTGGAGCTGCACGTCTTTCCACACAACGCGCCTGCGATCGCGCTGTACGAGAGCTTCGGCTTCGTCCGCGAGGGCTACCGGCGAGACCACTACCGCCGCGGCACGGGCTACGTGGACGCGATCCTGATGGCGTACTGCGTGGGCGAGTCCTAGCCCTGGGAGACCTTGCCGTTCGTCGCGGCGCGCTCGCGGACCTCGCGCTCGCGCTGGACGGCCTCGATCGCCGCCTCCAGCAGCGGAACCAGGTGACGAAGCCTCGCGGGTTCCGATCGCAGCTCGAGCAGCTCCTGCTTGGGCTCCGTCCCGAAGTCGATCCGGGCCGCGATCTGGAACGACAACGGGCCGGCGTCGTCGTCCGGCTCGTCGATGTCGCCGCCGACGGCCTCGACGAGGCGCCGGAACAGGGCGAGTGCCTGCTCGTTCTCGGTCTCGTCGGCTTCGTCGTCATCGTCGTCCACGGGCTCGACGTCTCCCGTCAGGAAGATGCGCCCCGTCGTCAGCTCCCGCAGCCGGAAGCGCTCGTGGCCCTCCACGACCACGTTCATCCGCCCGTCGTCGAAGACCTGGAGCACCTCGACCACGGCCGCGCGGGTGCCGATGTCGCGTCGGCCCTGCTCGTCCTGCAGCACGAGCCCGAACTCGCGGCCGCTGCGCAGGCACTCGCCGATCAGCTCCTTGTAGCGCGGCTCGAAGATGTGCAACGGGACGCGCTCCGTCGGCAGCAGCACCAGCTCGAGCGGGAACAGGCCGATCTCGTTCACGCCGGCCAAGCCTAGTTGCTCGGTGCTACGCCGCTAGAGTCACATCGATGTCCGGGTCGCGGTCTCCCCAGGTTCTCGTCTGCGCTCGAGGGCATCGTCCCCTACGAGCCGGGCAAGCCCGTGGAGGAGGTCCAGCGCGAGCTCGGGATCGAGCGCGTCGTCAAGCTCGCGTCGAACGAGGGGCCGTACGGGCCGTTCCCGGCGGCGCTCGAGGCGCTCGCTCGGGCAGCGGAGGAGCTCAACCGCTACCCGGACGGCGGGGCGTACCGCCTGCGTGCGGCGCTGGCCGAGCGCCACGGCGTCCGCTTCGAGGAGGTGATCACCGGGGCCGGTGCGGACGGGCTGATCGACTGCGTGTCGCAGGTCTTCCTCGAGCCGGGTGACGAGATCGTCTGCGGCTGGCCGTCCTTCGTCAGCTACGTGATCGACGCGCGCAAGCTCGGCGCGACGCCGCGGCTCGTCCCGCTCCGCGACCAGCGCTACGACCTCGAGGCGATGCTGGCCGCCGTGGGGTCGCGGACGAAGCTCGCGTACCTCTGCCTCCCCAACAACCCGACGGGGACGATCAACACGCGCGCCGAGGTCGACGCGTGGTTCGAGCAGGTGCCGGAGCACGTCGTCACGGTGGTCGACCAGGCGTACTTCGAGTACATCGACGATCCGGAGTACGTCGACGCCGTCGAGGAGCACTTCAAGCAGGGCCGGAACGTCGTCGTGTTGCGGACGTTCTCGAAGATCTACGGCCTCGCGGGGCTGCGAATCGGCTACGCGGTCGCCCCGGCGGAGGTCGTGACCGAGATCTCCAAGGTGCGCCGGGCCTTCGACGTGTCGACGCCGGCGCAGGAGGCGGCGCTCGCCAGCCTGGCCGACGGGGAGGAGCTGCGCCGCCGCCGCGAGCTCAACGCCTCCGGCCGCGCGGAGCTGGAGCGGGTCCTGCAGGCGAACGCCCTCGACCCTGTCGCCGGCTCCGTGGCCAACTTCGTGTTCGTCGAACTCGGTGAGGATTCACGGCCCTTCCAGGAGCGGCTGCTGCGCGAAGGGGCGATCGTCCGGCCCACCCACGGCTTCGGCGCACCGGAGGCGATCCGCGTGACCGTCGGCACCCCCGACGAGCTTCGTTTCCTCGACGAAGCCCTCGGTCGCGTGATGGCGGGCGTCACCTAGCACGGGTACCGTGTTTCGTCCGTGTTGACCGGGCCGCGACGCCAGCTTCAGCTCCTGGACCGCTCGTCCTCCTTCCGGGCGCTGTTCCTCGCGATAACCGCTTCGGGCCTCGGCACCTGGCTGGCCGTGATCGCGCTCACGGTCGACGTCTACGACAGGACGCACTCCCCGGAGTGGGTCAGTGCGCTGCTGATCGCGGACTTCCTTCCGGCTGTCGTCATCGGCCTCGCCTTCGGGCCGGTCGTCGACCGCTTCTCCCGCCGGCGGCTGATGGTCGGCGCGGACGTCGTCAGCGTGGCCGTCTTCATCGCGCTGCTCTTCGCCGACGCGCCGGGCCAGATCGTCGCGCTGGCCGCGGTGGCGGGGTTCGCGACGGGCTTCTTCCGCCCGGCGACGTATGCGGGCCTGCCGAACCTCGTCGACGAGGCCGACCTTCCGGACGCGAACTCGCTCCTGCGCTCGACGGCGAACCTGACCACCGTGTTCGGGACGCTGCTCGGAGGCGTGATCGTCGCCGCGACCGGGCCGCATGTCTGCTACGCGCTGAACGCGGCCAGCTTCGCGCTCTCCGCCGTGCTGCTGGCGACGATCCCGGCCGGGCAGATGGAGCAGAAAGGCGAGCGGCCTCCGCACGAGAGCTACCTCGACGAGCTGAAGAGCGGGTTCTCGCTCGTCCTGCACACGCGGCCGCTCTTGGCCGTCTTCCTGTCCTGGAACCTGATCATGCTCGCGAACGCCTGCGTGAACGTGTCCGAGATCGTCCTGGCCAAGGCCACCTTCGACTCGGGCAGCTTCGGCTTCGGCTTGCTGTGGGCCGGATCGGGTGTCGGCATGGTCGCCGGGGCTCTCTATGCCTCCACCTGGCTCGAGCGCGGCAGCGTGTCGTTCGTCTACGGCGCTGGGATGGGCCTGATGGGCTTCGGCGCGCTGGGGGCCGCGCTGTCGCCCAACGTGTGGCTGGGCGCCGCGTGCATGGCTGTCGGCGGCGCCGGCAACGCGACCGCCATGGTGTGCAACTCGCTGATCGTCCAGCGCGGGGCGCCCGACCACCTCCGCGGCCGCGCGTTCACGACCATCATGAGCGTCAACTTCGCGCTGCTCGGGCTCGGGATGGCGCTGGCCGGGCCGATCACCGGCAGGGTCGGCGCGCGCTGGACGTTCGCGCTCGCCGCCGTGCTCGCGGGCATCGCGGCTCTCGTCGGGCGGGCGCTGACGCGGGGGATGGGCAGCCTCACGACCGCCGAGCCCGCACCCCAGCCGGCGTCCGCCGCCGGTTGGCACAGTGCCGCGCGGGTGGACGCGCGAGGCGCTCGTCGACGCCGTCCGCGCCGGCGACCGGCGCGCGCTGGCGCGGGCGATCTCGCTGGTCGAGAACCGCGATCCGCTGGCGCAGGCCGTCGTCCACGACCTCTATCCGCACACCGGCCGCGCGTACGCCGTCGGCGTCACCGGCCCGCCTGGGGTCGGCAAGTCGAGCCTGGTCGCGGCGCTCCTGCCGCACGTCCGCGGCCTCGGCCTGTCGGTAGGCGTCGTCTCCGTCGACCCGTCGAGCCCCTTCTCACAGGGGGCGCTGCTCGGCGACCGCATCCGGCTCGCCGACCACTTCCTCGATCCCGGCGTGTTCATCCGCTCGATGGGCACGCGCGGACATCTGGGCGGCCTGGCGGAGGCGACGCTGCAGGCGCTGCTGCTCCTGGACGCGGCCGGCAAGGACGTCGTCTTCGTCGAGACCGTCGGGACCGGGCAGAGCGAGGTCGAGGTGATCGGAATCGCAGACACGGTGCTCCTCGTGCTCATGCCCGGGTCGGGCGACTCGATCCAGGCACTGAAGGCGGGGATCATGGAGATCCCGGACGTGATCGCGGTCAACAAGATGGACCACCCGGCCGCGAAGACGATGGTGAACGAGGTGCGCTCGATCCTCACGCTCGACACCGACCCCGACTGGAGGCCGCCGATCGTCCTCACCGAGGCCGTGCGCGGCGAGAACGTCGAGCGGCTGTGGGCCGAGATCACAGCGCATCGGGAGTTCCTCGAGCGCGACGGCCTGCTCGAGGAGCGCCGCCGCCGCAACCTCTCGCAGGAGGTGTTCGCGGTCGCGTCGTCGCGCGCGAAGTCGCACCTCGAGCAGGCGGTGGGGGACGACCCCGAGTTGCGGCGGGTGCTCGACGCCGTGCAGCGGCGGGAGCTCGACCCGCTCTCGGCCGTGCAGGAGATCCTGGAGAAGGTGTTCCACATTGGCGACGGGAACCGCCCCCTCGCTCCGTGACGTCGAGGCCGCGCGCGCCCGCCTGGACGGCGTCGCGCGGGTCACGCCGGTGTTCCGGTCGGAGACGTTCTCGCGGCTGGCCGGCCGCGAGGTGTCGCTGAAGGCGGAGAACCTGCAGCGGACGGGCTCGTTCAAGATCCGCGGCGCGTTCAACAAGATCGCCACGCTCGGCGAGGCGGAGCGCAAGGCGGGCGTCGTCGCGGCCAGCGCCGGCAACCACGGTCAGGCGGTCGCCTGGGCGGCGCGCGAGGCCGGGATCGCGGCGACGATCTTCGTCCCGACCGATGCGCCCATGGCCAAGGTCGACGCCGCGCGGAGCTACGGGGCCGACGTGCAGATGGGCGGCACGACCTTCGAGGAGGCGGTGGCCGCTGCGCGGCAGCACGTCGACGCGACCGGCGCCACGTTCGTGCACGCGTTCGAGGACGCGCTCGTCGTTGCGGGTCAGGGCACGATCGGCCTCGAGCTCGCCGAGCAGGTTCGCGATCCGGGCACGGTCCTCGTGCCGGTCGGCGGCGGCGGGCTGGCGGCGGGTATCGCGCTCGGGCTGCGCTCGACGCATCCCGGCGTGCGGCTGATCGGCGTCAGGGCGGCGCAGGAGCAGACGATCGCGGACGGGATCGCGATCAAGCACCCGGGCGAGCTGGCCCTTTCGATCCTCGACGGCGAGCTCGAGGAGATGGTCGAGGTCACGGACGACGAGATCTCCGAGGCGATCGTGCTCCTGCTCGAGCGGACGAAGCTCGTCGTCGAGGGCGCGGGGGCGGTCGGCGTCGCGGCCCTGCTGGCGGGCCGAATCGACGCCAAGGGCCCGGTGCTGGCAGCTGCTATCGGGCGGGAACATCGACGCCACGCTGCTCATGTCGGTCGCGCGGCACGGGCTGTCCGCGGCGGGGCGCTATCTCGTCGTCGAGACGAAGGTGCCCGACCGGCCCGGCGAGCTCTTCAAGCTGCTCTCGCTCGTCACCGAGGCGCGGATGAACGTGATCGGCGTCGAGCATCGGCGCGAGGGCGTGGACATCGGCGTCACCGAGACGGGGATCGAGCTCACTCTCGGCACACGCGACGAGGAGCACTGCGACGTGCTGCTGCAGACGATGCGCAGCTGGGGCTACGACGTCCGGCGGCTGAGCTGAGCCGACGCTAGACGGCCGAGGTGTGCAGGCGCTCGCGGAGGTCGCGGAAGCCTCCGTGCGCGACCGGGCGGGCGTCGAGCCCGTGCGCGGCGAGGATGCTCGCCGCCACGGCCGCCCGGGCACCGCTCTCGCAGATCGTGACGATCGTCCGGTCGGCAGGCAGGTCCGCGGCGGCCGCCTCGATCAGGCGGTAGGGAATGTGGCGGCTGCCGGGAAGCGGCGCGTCCTCGCGCTCGTCGGCCTCGCGGACGTCGATCAGCTGGGCGTCGTAGGCGAGCAGCGCGTCGAGCTCGCCGATCTCGACGGGTTCCATCGTCTCGTCCGCGGGCGCGGAGCAGGAGGTAGCCGCGGAGCTCCGATGAACCCGACGGACCGCAGGCCGCGGGCGGCCTCGTGGGCCTCCTCGGGCGACGACGCGTGCAGGACGACCGGCCCCGAGGCCGCCGGACGACGAAGCCGGCCTTCGTCGCGAAGCTCGGGCCCGACACCGGAACGCTGAGCGCTCCGGCGATGTGCCCGACGAAGAAGCTCTCGGACGGCCGGACGTCGAGGACGGTCGCGTCGCCCGGGTCGGACAGCTCGACGAGCGGCGCCGGCGCGCCCAGGAACGGCCCTCGGTTCAGCTCGACGATCCGCTCCATGTTCGGCGGGCGCGGCGTTTCGATCGAGGCGGAGTCGGCCACGAACTCCTCCACCGTCGCCAGCGCCAGCGCGGGGTTGAACCGTCGCTCGAAGCCGATCGTGGTCGACGCCCTTCGAGCTCATGCCCTTGCCACACAGCGAGCCCGCGACGTGCCCGGGGTAGACCTCGACGCCGTCCGGGAGCTCCAACAGGCGATGCAGGCTGTGGAACAGACCCTCGGCGCCCTCGTGGGCCTCGATCGCCAGGTCGGGCCGCGCAGCGTCGCCGACGAACAGCGAGTCCCCGGTCAGCAGGAGCCACGGCTCCTCGGCGCGTGTCCGGTCGGTGACCGCGAAACAGCAGTGCTCGGGCCGGTGCCCCGGCGTGTGAATCACGTGCAGCCGCACGCTGCCGACGTCGATCGCCTGCCCGTCGGCGAGCGGTTCGAAGGATACGCGGGCTCGCGCGAGGGAGTGGATCGCGACGGGCACGCCGTGCTCGAGCGCGAGGCGCCCGTGTCCGGAGACGTGGTCCGCGTGCGTGTGGGTCTCCAGGACGCGGACGATCCTCACGTCGCGCCGCGACGCCTCCTCGAGGTACTGCTCGATCGCGTATGCGGGGTCGACGACGACGGCATCGCCGGCTTCCTCGTCGCCGATCAGGTAGGACGCGCAGCCGAGATCGTCGTCGACGAACTGCGTGAACAGCACAGCGCGGCGCAGGCTAGCCGACTAGAGGCCGAGTTGCTTGGCGATCACCATGCGCTGCACCTCGTTGGTGCCCTCGCCGATCTCGAGCACCTTCTGGTCGCGGTAGAGCCGTGAGATCGCGTACTCGTCCATGAAGCCGTACCCGCCGTGGATCTGGAGTGCCTGGTTGACGACGCGGTTGGAGAGCTCGCCGGTGTAGAGCTTCGCCATCGCCGCCTCCTGCGCGAACGGCCGGTCCTCGTCCTTCAGCCACGCGGCCTTGTAGACGAGGTTGCGGCCGGCCTCGATCTCGGTGGCCATGTCCGCCAGCTGGAACTGGATCGCCTGGAAGTCGAGATCGGCCGGCCGAACTGATGCCGTTCCTTCGCGTAGGCGAGCGCGAGGTCGTACGCGCCCTGGGCGAGGCCGACGCCCATCGCCGCGACCGAGATGCGGCCGCCGTCGAGGATCTCGAGGAACTGCGCAAAGCCGCGGCCTCGCTCGCCGAGCAGGTTGCCCTCCGGAGACGGCGCAGTCCTGGAAGGACAGCTCGCGCGTGTCCGAGGCGCGCCAGCCAAGCTTCTGCATCGGCGCCGAGATCACGTACCCGTCGGTGCCGTTCGGGACGACGATGTTCGAGATCTCGTCCTCGCCGGTGAGGGCCGTGATCGTGACGCAGGCGCTGATGTCCGTGCCGGCGTTGGTGATGAAGATCTTCGAGCCGTTCACGACCCACTGCCCGTCGCGCAACTCGGCCCGGGTCTGCGTGGCCCCCGCGTCCGAGCCTGCGCCCGGCTCGGTCAGCCCGAACGCCGCCAGCCTGCGCCCGGCCGCCAGATCGGGCAGCCACGTGCGCTTCTGCTCCTCCGAGCCGAAGAGGAAGATCGGCATCGTCCCCAGGGACGTGTGCGCCGCGACGGTGATCGCGACGGACGAGTCGATCCGCGTCAGCTCCTCGATCGCGATCGCGTAGGAGAGCGTGTCGCCGCCGGCGCCGCCGTACTCGTCGGGGATCGGGAGGCCCATCAGCCCGAGTTCGGCCAGCTCGCGAGACGAGCTCGTAGGGGAAGCGATGCTCGCGGTCGAGCTCCTCGGCGACCGGGGCGACCCGCTCGACGGCGAACTCGCGCACCGTCCTGCGGATCAGCTCGTGCTCGTCGGAGAGGTCGAAGTTCATCGCGCGGCGAGCCGGGAGGCGAGCTCGGCAAGGAGCCGAACGCCGTAGCCCGGTGCCGCCGCGCTGCCAGAGGTAGTCGCCGCGCGGCCAGGTCAGGAAGGCAGGCCCGGCGATGTCCAGATGCGCCCACGGGCCCTCGCCCGCGAACTCGCGCAGGAACTCGGCGGCGTAGACAGGGATGCCCTGGCCGCGGACGGAGTGGTTCTTGATGTCGGCGAAGTCGGACTGGATGAACCTGCGGAAGCGCGGGTGCAGCGGCCACGGCCAGGCATGGTCGCCGCTCGCCTCCCCCGCGGCGACGATCTGCTCGCGCCAGTCGTCCTCGTTCGCGAACACGCCCGCGTAGAGGTCGCCCATCGCCCGGCTCATCGCCCCGGTCAGGGTGGCGAGGTCGATCACGTGCGTCGCTCCCTGGTCCGCGCGCGTAGACGAGGGCATCGGCGAGCACGAGCCGGCCCTCGGCGTCCGTGTTCGTGATCTCGATCGTCTTGCCGTTCGAGGCCGTGAGCACGTCTCCGGGGCGGAAGCTGCCGCCGCCCATGACGTTCTCGGCGGCCGCGACGACGGTCAGCACGCGGATCGGCAGGCCCAGCTCGGCGATCGCGCCGGTGGCGGCGACGACCGCGGCCGCGCCGGACATGTCTCCGCGCATCTCCTCCATGTACAGCGGCTGCTTGAGCGCGATCCCGCCGCTGTCGAAGGTGATGCCTTTGCCGACGAGGCCGAGCTGGAGATCGGCCCGTGCGCCGGCTGCGGCGGCTCGTGGCGCAGGACGATCAGCGCGGCGGGTTGTGGCTGCCCATGCCGACGCCGAGCAGCGCGCCCATGCCGCGCTCGCGCATGTCGTCGGGGCCGAGGGCCTCTGCCGGTGACCGTGTCGAAGCGGGCCGCGAGCCGGGCCGCGCGGTCGGCGAAGGTCTGCGGGGTCAGCTCGTTCGCCGGGGCGTTGGCGAGGTCGCGCGCGTGGTTCGTCCAGGCCGGCCACGACGGCGGCGCGGCGCGCAGCGCGGCTCGACGTCGGCTGCGCCGACGAGCGTCAGCTGCTCGACCGGCCGGCCGTTCTTGGCCGCGGTCTTCCAGGCGCCCGGGTCGTAGCCGCCCAGCACGGCGCCGTCGACGGCGGCGCGGGCCTGTTCGTCGACGCGAAGCGGCAGCGAGTCGTCCAGCAGCAAGGCTGCCGGGCCACCGACGGTTGCCTGCAGCTCGCGGACGGCCGCGGCGGCCGCGTCGCGGACGGCGTCGGGCTCGAGCTCGTCGCGGGGGCCGAGGCCGGCCGCGACGACGCGGCGACCCTCGACCTGAACGAGCCGCGCGCGTGCCGCGATCGGCGCTGGCCTCGTGCGAGGAGAGGAGCTCCGCGACCCCGTCGGCCTCCGGGGGCAGCGATCCGGGAGGGTCGGCCAGCGGGACGACGAGCGCCACGCCCTCGGGCGGCCGTTGGGCGACGTCGATCTCCATCGCGCGGCGATGCTACCCCAACGCAGCTCGCGTCATCGCCCGCACGGACGAGGACGCTGAACCAGAGCACCCGCCGCAAGTAGGCTCAGGCGATGCGGGCGGGAATCGACCGGCGGGGCATGGCCGGCCCTGTCCTCCGGTCACATGGCCGTCGACTTCGCCGGCGGAGCCCTCCCGGCGCTGCTGCCGTTCTTCAAGGACCGGTTCGACCTCTCCTACACGCTCGTCGCCGTGCTCATCCTCGCGTCGTCGTTCTCGAGCTCCGTGATCCAGCCGCTCTTCGGGCTCTGGTCGGACCGGCGCGGCGCGATCTGGCTCCTGCCCGCAGGCGTCGCGGTCGGCGGGATCGGCATCGCCCTCGCCTCGGCTGCGCCCGCGTACGGCCTCGTCGTCCTCTGCGTCGTCGTCAGCGGGCTCGGAATCGCGGCCTTCCATCCCGAAGGCTCGAAGTTCGCGGCCTACGCGAGCGGCGACCGGCGCGCGAGCGGGATGTCCGTGTTCTCCGTCGGCGGCAACATCGGCTACGCGCTGGGCGCGATCGTGACGACGCCGATCGTCGTCGGGCTCGGCCTCACGGGCGGCCTGCTGCTGATGGTCCCGTGCCTCGTCGTCGCAGGGATGCTGCTGCGGCTCGTACCCTTCCTGCTCTCGCTCGAGCCGGGCGCGGGCGCGGCCGTTTCGGCCGGCGGGCGTTCGCGAGCCGGGACCGGCCGGGCGCGATGGTGCTCCTGCTCGTGATCGTCGCGCTGCGCAGCGTCGCCTGGTTCGGGTTGATCACGTTCGTGCCGCTCTGGGAGGTCTCGCTCGGCCACTCCAAGAGCTTCGGCGCGCACCTGCTCGCGCTCATGCTGCTCTCGGGCGCGGTCGGGACGCTGCTCGCAGGTCCGGCGGCGGACCGCTTCGGGCGGCGTCCGGTGCTGATGGCGAGCAACGTCATCGTGCCGCCGGCGATCCTGATCTTCGTGCTCGTCGGCGGCGTTCCCGGCGCCATCGCCCTGTGCGTGGTGGGCCCGGCCGTCGTGGGCACGTTCGGCGTGACGATGGTGATGAGCCAGGAGTACCTGCCGCGGCACATCGGCATGGCCTCGGGGCTGTCGATCGGGCTCTCGATCGGGCTGGGCGGTATCGCGGCCGTCATCCTCGGCGCCGTGGCGGACTCTGTCGACCTGGAGACCGCGTTCTACGTCTGCGCAGCGGCGCCCGTGCTCGGCGCCGTGTTCACGACGATGCTGCCGCCCTCGCGGGTCCGCACACGGTTGGCGCCCGAGATCGCCCCTTCTTGAGATAGCTTGGAGCAGTCGCATGGACGGGAGGGTGAAAGAGTTCTTCGAGACGCTGGCGGACCGCGCCAACGGTTCGCATTCCGCGGACTTCGACGCGAGCTACGTCTTCGTCGTCGACGGCGCCGGCATCTGGACGGTCGTCGTCAAGGACGGCCACGTGTCCGTGGCCGAAGGCGACCAGGGCGCCGAGTGCACGTTCACGGCCTCGGAGAAGACCTTCCTGCGCATCGTCGACGGGCAGCAGAACCCGTTGACCGCCTACATGACCGGCAAGCTCAAGGTCAAGGGAGACGTCGGCGCCGCGATGAAGCTGAAAGACCTCCTCGGCTAGCGACGGCGATGCCGCTCGACCCCCAGGCAGAGGCCCATCTCGACCGGATGCGTGAGCTCGGCGTGCCCGGGATCGGCGAGCTGCCGCCCGAGGAGGCGCGCAGCACGCAGGACGAGGCGGCGGCCGTGGTGTTCGGGCCGGTTCCCGACGTATCCTTCGAGGACCGGGAGCTGCCGGGGCCGGCCGGGACCCGTGCCGGTACGCGTCTACCGGCCGGGAGACGAGCCGGCGCCGGTGTTCCTCTACTTCCACGGCGGCGGCTGGGTTCTGGGCGGCCTGAACACGCACCACGGCGTCTGCGCGACGTTGGCGCAACAGGCAGGCTGCGTCGTCTGCTCGGTCGACTACCGCATGGCCCCGGAGCACCGCTTCCCGGCCGCGGTCGACGACGCCTGGGCCGTGACGACCTGGGCGGCGGAGCACGCGGACGAGCTGGGCGGGCGGCCGGGCGCGCTCGCGGTCGGCGGCGACAGCGCCGGCGGGAACCTCGCCGCGGTGTGCGCGCTGAAGGCACGTGACACCGGCCTGCCGCTCGCGCTGCAGCTGCTCGTCTACCCGGTGATGGACGCCGACCTCGAGACCTCGACCTACCGCGAGTTCGCCGAGGGCTACTTCCTGACGGCGTACGCGATGCGCTGGTTCTGGGACCACTACCTTCCGGAGGGCGACCGGTTCCAGCCCGACGCGTCGCCGCTCCGGGCCGACGACGTGAGCGGCACGGCGCCCGCGCTCGTGATCACCGCCGAGTTCGATCCCCTCCGCGACGAGGGAGAGGCCTACGCGCGGCGCCTCGAGGAGGCGGGCGTTCCGGTGACGCTCAGCCGCTACGACGGCATGATCCACGGCTTCTACCGCATGCCGGCCGTGATCGACCGTGCGAACGACGCGCTGGCCGAGTCGTCCGCGGCGCTCAGCGCCGCATTCGCCTAGCGCGCCGCTACTCCTCGAGCTCGACCAGCAGCGCTCCGCCCGCGACCTGGTCGCCCTCGCCGACGTGCACGCGGCGGACGACCGCCTCGTACGGCGCGACGAGCGGCGTCTCCATCTTCATCGCCTCGAGCACGATCAGAGGCTGGCGGGCGCGGACGGCGTCGCCCTCTCCGACGAGCACGCGGATGACGGTTCCCGGCATCGGCGCCGTCAGCGAGCTCTCGCCCCCGGCGGCGCCGGGCTGACGCTGCGCGGCGTCGACGTCGGGCGGAGACGAGGGCGGGGGAGAGGGCAGGTTGAGTCGGAAGGGCCTGCGCCACGGGCCGGGCGCGCTTCGCGTGGGCGGGGCGGAGAGCGGCGGGTGCTCGACGAGGAACGCCGTCGTCGTCTCGCCTGCGCGAACGTCCGGGTGGCGGACGAGCCAGCGCAGGAACGGGAGGTTGGTGGTCACGCCCTCGACGGCCGTCTCGTCCAGCGCCCGGGCGAGCCGGTCGAGTGCCTCGTCGCGCGTGCGGCCGTGCGCGATCAGCTTCGCGATCATCGGGTCGTACGCGAGGCCGACCTCGTCCCCCTGCTCGACGCCCGCATCCACGCGAATCCCCGATGGAAGCCGCAGGAGCTGGACGCGACCCGCCTGCGGCAGGAACGTCCGCGGATCCTCGGCGTACAGCCGTACCTCGACCGCGTGCCCCTCGGCCGGGTAACAGTCCGTTACGTGATCTCCGGCGGCGATCGCGAGCTGCTCCGCGACCAGGTCGACGCCGGTGACCAGCTCCGTGACCGGGTGCTCGACCTGGATGCGGCCGTTCAGCTCGAGGAACCAGAAGTCGCGGCCGTCGACCATGAACTCGGCCGTCCCGGCGCTGCGGTAGCCGATCGCCTGCGCGAACGCGACCGCCGCCTCGTTCATCCGGGCTCGCAGGTCGGCGTCGAGAGCGGTCGAGGGCGACTCCTCGAGCACCTTCTGGTGGCGCCGCTGGATCGAGCACTCGCGCTCGCCGAGTGCGACGGTGTTCCCGGCCGCGTCGGCGAGCAACTGGATCTCGACGTGACGGGGTCGCTCGACGTAGCGCTCGCAGAAGACGCGCTCGTCACCGAAGGCCGCGCCGGCCTCGCGCTGCGCGGCGGCGAGGGCCTCGCCGAGCTCGCCCCGGTCGCGGACGACCCGCATCCCGCGCCCGCCGCCGCCCGCGGCGGCCTTGATCACGAGCGGAAAGCCGAGCGCGTCGGGCTCGCCCTCCTCGACGACCGGCACGCCGACGCTGCGGGCGATCTCCTTGGCGGCCAGCTTGTCGCCGCCGCTGCGCAGGCTCTCCGCCGTCGGGCCGACGAACACGAGCCCGGCCGCCTCGACCGCTTCGGCAAACGCGGGGCTCTCGGCCAGGAAGCCGTAGCCGGGGTGGATCGCGTCCGCGCCCGTCTGCCGGGCGGCCCGGATGTGCTCCTCGGGCTGAAGGTAGCCGGCGATCTCGACCGTCTCGTCAGCGGAGCGCGCGTGGAGGGAGCCGGCGTCGTCCGGCGCCACGACCGCCACCGTCCCGATCCCGAGCCAACGGCAGGTCCGGAAGATTCGCACCGCGATCTCGCCACGGTTCGCCACGAGCAGCTTCTCGATTGCCACGGGCGAATCATGCGTCCGCGAGCCTCGAACCGGGGTATCAACCGCAGTGTGGAACCGCTCACCCGGGCAGGCTTTCCACAGGGAGCTACGCACAAATCACGGCTTTGGGTGACGCAACGGCTTCGTCACGGGCCGATCTGTGGGGTGTGAAAGCACGGCTACTGCTTGTCCTGAAATGGCTGAGTTCAGGCGCGATAGTCGCGTTCATGGCGTGCTGGGTCACGGGCTTCGTCGTCCATCCATCGCCGAGGTGGCTGGTACCTGCGACTATCGTCATCTTTGGTGTCGGATTCGCGTCGGCACTGCTGTACCACCTCGTGAACCACCTGTTCGGCGATCCGGTCGAGGCTGCTGACTGGGAGTTGGAGACGCCGACGAGCGCGAGCAATCTGCTCAAGCAGAACCCAGTCGGGCCGTTCTTCGTCTGGATTGTCTTCGTCGTCGCTTCGTTCGCGTCACTCCATGCCAAGAACACGCTGCACCTTCAAAGCGTCACCGCGCTCCCGCTCGGTCTGATCATCGGCACCGCCGTCTGGTGGCTACTCATGGTCGCCTACGCGAAGGGATGGGTCAGAGACGAATAGGCGTCTGTCTTCGCCGAGCCGACCCTGCCGCCGCCACGGGGCGTCGGATACTGGACTTACAAAAACGCCCGCCCGGCGGCTTGCGGCCCTTTAGCGCTCCGAGCCCCAGCCGGGCGGCCGGCGCTCGAGGAACGCGTGCAGGCCTTCCTGCCCCTCGTCGCTCGCCCGGCGCTCGGCGATGCGGCGGGCCGTCTCCAGGCCGTCGAGCGGCGCGTCGAGCACGAGCCGTTTCGCGTGCCGCGCCGCCTCCGGGCCGGCCGTGGCGATCTCGGCGACGATGCGGTCGACCGCTCCCTCGAGCTCCCCGCCCGGGACGACCTCGTGGACGAGCCCGATCCTGAGCGCCGTCGCCGCGTCGAACCGCTCGCCCGTGATGAAGTAGCGCCGCGCCGCGCCGGCGCCGATCCGGGCGAGCGCGAACGGCGAGATGACGGCCGGGATGATCCCGAGCTTCACCTCGGAGAATGCGAACACGGCGTCGTCCGCGGCCACGACCGCGTCGCAGCAGCAGACGAGCCCGATCCCGCCGCCGAGCGCGTGGCGCTGGATGGGGCAGACCACGGGCGCCGGGCAGCGGTCGACCGCCTCGTACATCCGCCGCAGGCGCGTCGAGTCAGCCACGTTCTCCTCGTAGGAGAGACCCGCCGCGGCGCGCATCCACTCGACGTCGGCGCCCGCGCAGAAGCTCTCGCCCTCGCCGGAGAGGACGACCGCGCGGGCGTCGCCGACGTCGGAGAACGCCGCCGTCAGCGCCGCGATGAGCTCGGCGTCGAGGGCGTTCCTGCGCTCCGGCCGCGCGAGCGTGATGCGTAGGAGCTCCCCGTCGCGCTCGACGCGGAGCGGGGAGGATCCGGCAACGGTCTACTCCTCGGGGGGCAGCTTGGCGATCAGCGCCTTGATCTCGCGGAGCACCTCCGCTTCCTCGTGCCCGAAGTCGTCGAGGTAGGACTTCAGCGCCGCGTGGACGAGCCGGAGCTCCTCCGGGGTGAGCTCGATCGTGTGCATGGCGGGAACCTAGCGACTCGCCGCGCCGCGGGGTGCGGGAGGCCGCACCCCGCGCGGCGGCGAGCGAGCCGTCAGAGGACGGCGATGTAGAACGCGTGGCTCGCCGGCGAACGTGTTGCTCGTTGTTGAGCGTGGACACGAACACGGTGCTCGTGTTGTTGTTGGTCGTGCAGTGGACGTGTCGGGCGGCGGCGAGCGCGACGCCGGCTGCCGCAGATCGTCGCGAAGACGTGCCCGCGGAGCCGTTGTCGGCGTCTCGGGAGAGCCGACGACGACGATCGCGTGGCCGGTCACCGCCGACCCGAAGTTGACGTAGTACTGGCCGCTCGAGCGCTGGACGGCGACGCGGTGCAGGCGTGCTCGAGGCGATCACGTTCCCGTCCTTGCCGACGAGCGCCCACTTGGTCGCAGCGGTGCCGGACGGGCCTGCCGGCCCCGTCGGCACCCTTGGCGCCGGGCGCCCCGGGCGGTCCGGGAGCGCCCGCGGGGCCGCGTGGGCCGCGCGGAAGCTGGCCGCGGCGAAGTCGACCTTGAGCAGCGAACGGTCCTTCACCTTCGGTGACGTGACGGCGTTCGTCTTCAGCTGCGGCGTGCCGACGCTGTTCGCCGGCAGGCTCGTCGCGGCGTAGCCGGTGCCCGCGAGCGCGACGAGCAACGCGATCATCGCGATCACGGTCGCGGGCGACGGGCGGAACGCTCTCAGTGCTCTCACGATAGATCCTCCCCTCGGACTGGGCTCTGGACGATGCTAGAGACGCCTTCAGACGGACCGCGGTCGGGCGGGCGCGGATCTACATGCGGAAGACGCCGAACGTCGTCTCGGGGATCGGCGCGTTGAGCGCCGCCGAGATGCCCATCGCCAGCACGCGGCGCGTGTCCAGCGGGTCGAGGATGCCGTCGTCCCAGAGGCGCGCGGTGGAGTAGTACGGGTTGCCCTCCGCCTCGTACTTGGCCCTGATCTCGCCCGGGTCGGCGTCGCCGACCATCGTCAGCACCGTCGCCGCCTGGTCGCCGCCCATCACCGAGATGCGCGCGTTCGGCCACATCCACAGCTGCCGCGGGCCGTAGGCGCGGCCGCACATCCCGTAGTTGCCGGCCCCGAACGACCCGCCGGTGACGACGGTGAACTTGGGCACGTCGGCACAGGCCACGGCCATGACGAGCTTGGCGCCGTCGCGGGCGATGCCGCCTGCCTCGTACTCCTTGCCGACCATGAAGCCCGTGATGTTCTGGAGGAAGACGAGCGGTATGCGCCGCTTGCAGGCCAGCTCGATGAAGTGCGCGCCCTTCTGCGAGGACTCGGCGAAGAGCACGCCGTTGAGGCCAGGATCCCGACCGGGTAGCCCTCGAGCCGGGCGAAGCCGCAGACCAGCGTCTCGCCGTAGAGCGCCTTGAACTCGTGGAAGCGGCTGCCGTCGACGAGGCGGGCGATGATCTCGCGGGGGTCGACCTGATGGCGGAAGTCCTCGGGGATCAGGCCGTAGAGGTCGGATGGGTCGACGGCGGCGGCTCCGACTCGGCCGCGATCCCACGGCGGCTCGGGGCGGCGGCGGTCGAGGTTGCGGACGATCTGGCGGCAGATCGCGAGCGCGTGCTCGTCCGAGGCGGCGTAGTGGTCGGCCACGCCCGACTGCCGCGTGTGCACGTCCGCACCGCCCAGCTCCTCGGCGGTCACGTCCTGGCCGGTCGCGGCCTTCACGAGCGGCGGCCCGCCGATGAAGATCGTGCCCGTCCCCTTGACGATCACAGTCTCGTCGGACATGGCCGGCACGTACGCGCCGCCGGCGGTGCAGGAGCCCATCACGGACGCGATCTGCGGGATGCCCCGAGCGGACATGCGCGCCTGGTTGTAGAAGATGCGGCCGAAGTGGTCGCGGTCGGGGAAGACCTCGGCCTGGAGAGGCAGGAAAGCGCCGCCGGAGTCGACGAGATAGATGCAGGGGAGGCGGTTCTGCTCGGCGACCTCCTGTGCCCGGAGGTGCTTCTTGACCGTCAGGGGGAAGTACGTCCCGCCCTTGACGGTGGCGTCGTTGGCGACGATCACGCACTCCTGGCCCTCGACGACGCCGATCCCCGTGATGATTCCGGCGCCGGGCGCGTCGCCGTCGTACAGGTCCCAGGCGGCGAGCGCGGAGAGCTCGAGGAAGGAGCCGCCCGGGTCGACGAGGCGGTCGATCCGCTCCCGCGCGGTGAGCTTGCCGCGCGAGCGGTGCCGCTCGAGCGCCTTCTCGCCTCCGCCGCGCGCCACCGCGGCGGTGCGCTCGCGCAGCTCGTCGACGAGCTCCTCCATGCGGCCGCGGCGCGCCTCGAAGACGTCCGATTCACGCTCGACCTGGCTGGCGAGCACGCCCACGGTCCGGTGAGCCTAGCGCCGGCTCCGGCTCTTGCAGCCGTCCGGGCGAAGCCGTGGATTCGCGGCGTCGGCACGAAGCTGGCGCCGGCCGCCGTGACCGCGAGCGATCGTGCTGCCGCAAGGCGGCGCCGCGCCGTCGCGGCTCGACAAGCGCTAGAGCTGCTGCGGCAGCGTGAGCTCGAGCACGTCTTCACCGATCGGCGCGAAGCTCCGACGCTCGTAGAAGTCGAGGGCGCGGCGGTTGTCGGGCTCGACCACGATCTGCAGGCGGACGGCGCCCTCGGCGATCGCGAACCCCTCGACGTAGTCGACGAGCTGGCGGCCGATGCCCTCGTGCTCGTGCCGTGGGCTGACGAGGAGCTGCTCGATACGAACGGCGTCGCCCTCGCGCCTGAGCGCGACGTAGCCGGCCTGGTCGCCCTCGAGATCGGCGACGAAGACGGTGTCCGTCTCCAGGCCGGCGATCGTCGCCCGGTCGCTCCAGGCGGCCTGCTCGCCGAACGACTCGTGCGCGAGAGTGAACAGCCGGCTCTCGTCCTCGGCCCTGTACGGCCGGATCGTGACCTTCCGGTACGGCACGCCGCATCGATTCTAGCCCTGGCTGCCTTCGAGTGCCTGGCCGGCACCAAGCGTGGGCCAGGCCGGGGTCAGACGGGGGTCAGGGTGGGGTCAGACCCCGGACGTGGCTCGAGGGGACGTGTCGACTCGAGACTCAGGAGCGCCAGAAGCGCAGCCTGAAGCGGGCGCGGCTTCGGCGTCGGTTGCTCCGCCTCGACCGGCGCCTGCAGTTCCGGCTCGGGGTCGGGCTCGACCGCGGCAGGCTCGGGCAGAGGCTCCGGCTCGTCCGAGACCGGCTCGGACACGGGCTCCGGCTCGGGCTCGACCGCGACCGGCTCGACGGCGGCGGGCTCGGGCGCGGGTTCCGGCGCCTGCTCCGTGGGAGCCCGCACCTCGAGCGGTGGGGGAGCCGGGCGCTCGAAGATCGACGGGCGGCGCGAGCGCGCGCGCTCGAGGTCGCCCCTGATCGCCTCGCGCATCGCCTCGAGATGGCTCTGCTCTGCCATTCGTTGAGCGTTTCTCCGTCCGGCTGCGATCTCCTCTCGGGCGTGCCAGGGTACGCGCATGAGCACCGGGCGCCGTACGGCGATTCTCGTCGCGCTGGCCGCAGTCGCCCTCGCGGTGCTTCTGCGCTTGCCCTTCTTCGACGCTCCGCTGACCGCCGACGAGGGCGGGTACGCCGAGGCGGCGCGCCTCTGGGAACGCGGGGCGACGCTGTATCGCGACGTCTGGGTCGACCGGCCGCAGGGGCTGCTGCTCGTCTTCCGCGGCGTCCTGGAGCTCGGAAGCTCGACCGACGTCATCCGCGGCGTGGCCGCCGCCGTCGGCGCGCTGAGCGTCCTCGCGACGATGCTGCTCGCATTCCGGCTCACCGGCCGGCGCACCGTCGCCTTCGCTTCCGGGCCTGCTGATGGCGACCGCCGGCGCGTCGCCGTTCCTCGAGTCGTTCACGCTCGCGGGCGAGCTGCTCGCCTCGTTGGCGGCGATCCTCTCGCTGCTCGCCTTCACTGCCTACCTGCGCTCGCGCTCGCTCGCGTGGCTCGCCGTCGCCGGGCTCGCATCCGGCTGCGCGGTGATGCTCAAGCAGTCGGGCTTCGACGCGGCCCTCGCGATCGTCGTCTACGTGGCGTGGACGGAGCGGCGGCGCGCGCTCGCCCCGCTCGCACTGTTCGTGGGCGCTGCCGCCACCCCCGTCCTCGCGGGGTTGCTGAGCGCGTTCTCCCTGCACAGCTGGTGGTTCGCGGTCGTCGGCTACCGCGGCTCGGGCGACTCGCTCGTCACAGGCTCCGTTGTCCACCGGCTCGGCCTGCTCGTGGACTCGCTGCCCGGGGCGGCAAAGGGCCTCGGCCTGCTCCTCCTGCTGGCCGTGTTCGGCTGGCGCGGATCGCCGCTGCTCGCTGAGGCTCTGGCTCGGCGCCGCGCTCCTCGGCGTCCTCGGAGGCGGCAACTTCCACTTCCACTACTACCTGCAGCTCGTGCCGCCGCTCTCGATCCTGGCCGGAGGCGGCGTCGAGCGCCTGATCGAGGGCCGCATGCGCCTCGCGACCGCGGTGCTCGCGGCCGTCGCGATCGCGACCGCGGCTTTCACCGTGCCGCTCTGGTTCGACAGCCCGCGCACGCAGGCGAAGGAGATCTGGCCCGAGGACCAGCACCTGCAGCACGACGCCGCCGTCGTGCGCTACGTCGATGCCCACACCCGGCCCGGACAGAAGGCGCTCGTGCTCTGGGCGGCCGCGAACGTCTACTACCTCGCCGACCGGGCGCCGGCGATCCCGTACATGTGGCGGCGGAACATCGAGACCATCCCGGGCGCGCGCGGGCGTCTCGAGCGCGAGCTGGCACGCCGAGTGCCGGCGGTCGTGGCGCTCGTGCAGCCGCTGGAATCGCTGGAGGACTCGGGCCGCACGGCTGCGATCCTGGCCCGGAACTACCGCCGGACCGCAGTCGTGGACGGCGTTCCGGTGTACGAGCCTCGACGGCCGTCCTAGAAAGCGGGCACC
Organism: uncultured Actinomycetes bacterium; assembly: GCA_963776375.1. Lineage (GTDB taxonomy): Bacteria > Actinomycetota > Thermoleophilia > Gaiellales > Gaiellaceae > PALSA-612. Next base: position 479,366 of record CAVZMF010000002.1, read on the forward strand.
ATGGAGAGCCGTGAAACGGCTTGCCGTCGCCGTCCTCTGCGTTCTTGCCGCCGTCGCCGCGACCGCGACGGGATCCTCGCGCGCCGTCACGTGGCCGTGCGGGATCCCGAGCGCCGCGCCCCTCTGGGTCGACTACACGGACGCCGCCGTGCCGTTCTGGCGACAGGTCTTCGCCAAGCCGGGGCTCGTTCTGGCCACGCCGCCGGGCACGGGCGGCCTTCCGGCGGGGCTGCGCGCCGCAGGCGCGTCGACGGTCTACTTCGACCTGAAGCTGGCGAGCCGGGTGGGCACGCCCGACGTGCCCGCAGACCCGGCGAAGATCGTCGGCGCCGCCAACGCGCTGTTCGACGCCGCCGCCAAGCAGACCGGCTGCGCCACGCCGCTCATCGCCGAGAACGAGCTCTTCGGCGCCTCCACGCAGACACCGTGGTCGCCCGGTAACACGCAGTACCGCGCCAACGTCCTCGCGCTCCTGACGCAGCTCGCCGCCCGCGGAGCGCATCCGTACCTGCTGATCTCCTCGCCGCCGTTCGGCGGCGACGTGGCCGGGGACTGGTGGCGGGCCGTGGCGCAGCGTCTCGGACATCGTCCGCGAGTTCTTCCCCGTCACCGCCCGAGGTGTCCGCGGCCGGACCGATCGTGGGCAGCCGGATCCTGCGCACGCAGATGCGGCAGGCGATGACGGCGTTCACCTCGATCGGCGTCCCGGCCTCCCGGCTCGGGCTGATGCTCGAGTTCGTGTCCGGCGTCTACGGCCGGAACGGGCTCAAGCCGGCCTCGGCGTGGTTCGACTACGTGAAGCTGAACGCGCTCGCGGCGCGCGAGGTCGCCCGTGAGCTCGGGCTGCCGACCGTCTGGTCGTGGGGGTGGGCGACGTACACGGAGAAGTCGCCGTTCGACGCCGACAAGCAGGCCGCGGCGTGCGTGTACCTGTGGACGCGGAGCCAGAGCGCCTGCGACGGCCCTGCAGCGGCGGGACCGGACTTCGACCCGTCCCTGACGGTCGGGCAGCTGCAGCTGCCGCCCCGCGTCTTCTGCACTCTCGGCTCGGCGGGCGTGATCGCGTCGGCGACGCGCGCGGCGCTGGCGGGGGTGACTCGAGACCCCGAGACCGCGCTGGCGATCGCGTTCGGCTGGGGCGCCGCGCGCGCGGCCAAGGGCGCCGGCGGCAGCCAGATCGCGGCGGCCGAGCAGGCTGTGATCGACGCGAGCTTCGGCGGGAACCGGAGCGCGTACCTCGCGGCGCTCAAGCGCAAGGGCGCGAACCGCGGCCTCGCCCGAGCCGCGCTCGGCGCAGAGCTGCGCCGGATCGCCGTGGAAGCCGAGTTGACCGTGCCGCCGGTCCCGGCCGGCTCCGTGGCGTCCTTCGCCGACGCGTACGCGGGCGCGAACGCCCGGCTCGTGACGACGAAGACGCCGGTCCGCTGGCTCGGCGGCCGCACGCGAGGAATCGCGATCGCCGGCTTCGCGCCGGGCGTCGGTGCTGGCGCTCCCCACTGGCCGCAGCCGGCTGCTGCAGACAGCGGCCGGGACGGTCGAGGTCAAGGCGCTCGAGCCGCCGCTTCCGCTGGCCGCGGTTCCGCTCGCGACTGCGCGTCCCGCGATCGCAGCCGCACTGACGAAGCTGGCCAAGGACGACGCGTACGAGGCCTGGCTGCAGGCGCAGGAGCAGAAGCTGCTCGCGGTCACGATCTGCCTGGACGACGACGTGCCCGCCGCCACGCCGCTCGAGCTGACGTCCTACCTGCCCTTCCTGGCGCTCGTCGGGTTAGCCGAAGAAGGCCTTGGCGACGTCGTACCAGCGCTCGGGCACGGTCTTGAGCTCGGCGACAGCCTCGGCAAGGGGGATGTCGATGACGTCGTTTCCCCGCAGGGCGGCCATCCGGCCGAAGCGGCCGTCGTCGACGAGATCGGCGGCGGCGAGGCCGAACCGCGTCGCCAGCACCCGGTCGCGTGCGGTCGGCGTCCCGCCGCGCTGCACGTGCCCGAGCACGGTGACCCGCGTCTCGAAGCCGGTGCGGCTCTCGATCTCGCGCGCGAGCGACTCGCCGACGCCGCCGAAGCGGACGTGGCCGAACTGGTCGAGCTCCGCCTCCTGCGTCACCTCGTGCTGCTCGCCGGAGGCGTAGGTGAGCTTGTAGCCCTCGCTGACGACCACGATGGAGAAGTCCTTGCCGCGGCGGTGGCGCTTCTCGATCTCGACGCATGTCTCTTCGACCGTCAGGGGGTACTCGGGGATGAGGATGACGTCGGCGCCGCCGGCGATCCCGCTCATGACCGCGATCCAGCCCGTGTGGCGGCCCATGACCTCGACGACCATCACGCGGTTGTGCGACTCCGCCGTCGTGTGCAGGCGGTCGATCGCCTCGGTGCAGATCGCGACGGCGGTGTCGAAGCCGAAGGTGTAATCGGTGCCCGAGAGGTCGTTGTCGATCGTCTTCGGCACGCCGACGATCGGGAGCCCCTCCTCGGCGTTGAGCTGCATGGCGACGCCGAGCGTGTCCTCGCCGCCGATGGCGACGAGCGCGTCGAGCCTGTCCGCGAACGTGGCCAGGACGCGGCTGACTCCCCCCTCGACGCGGTAGGGGTTCGTCCGGCTCGTGCCGATGATCGTGCCGCCGCGGGGAAGGATCCCGGAGATCTCGCGCGGGCCGAGCGGCTCGAGCTGGTCCTCGATCAGCCCGCGCCAGCCCGCCCGAACGCCGATCACCTCGTGCCCGCGGTCGAGCGACCGCCGGGTGACGGCGCGGATCACGGCGTTCAGCCCCGGGCAGTCGCCGCCGCCAGTGAGGACTCCGACACGCACAGTCGAGACACTAGCTCTACACCGCGCTTCCCGACGGCGCTAGCCCCAGGGAAGCCTGAAGCGCCGCTTGGCGCTCCCGCTCTGCTGCGCTCGCCAGTCGTCGTACGTGAGGAAGCGGCCGGCCTCGCGCGCCCGCGTGACGCAGCCCACGTGCGCGTGACGACGTCGGTTCGAGTCTCCCTCCGGCGCGATCAGAACGTGATCGCTCATCGCGTGCAGCAGGCGATTGCAGAACGGGCAGCGGTAGGTCGCCGGGCGGCTGCTCGAGACCCGCCGGCGCACCTCCCACCACTGCGGCTCGGTCAATGTTCGTCGTCGTCGATGCCGAGAGCCTCGAGCGCCGCGCCCAGGTGCGGGTACTCCTGCACGCGGCAGACCCGGCCGTCGCGGACGGTGACGACCGCCGAGTACCGGCCGACCGTGAAGTAGCGGCGCGTCTGGAGCGGCCGGTCGTCGGAGACGTCCCGCTCCACGCCTGCGACCCGGAAGGAGATCGCGACGTCGTCGCCGATCCCGACGCAGCGCTCGATCTCCACGCGGTAGCCGTCCGCGAAGCGGTCGGCCAGGATCGAGACCACCCCCTCGTGCCCCGCAGACTCTGAGGGATCGACGGCGATCCACTCGATGTCCGGATCGAGCATCTCCGCGACGGCCTCGAGGTCGCCGCCGACGAACGCCCGGTAGCCGCGCAGCACCAGCTCGACGTTCGCCTGGCTCACGACGGGAACGCTACTGGCCGCGACGAGGGAGGGAGCAGCCGGCTCCAGCCCGCGAGAGTCGCGGCCGATAAGATGCCGGATGGACTCCGACGGTGCCCGGGATCTCGACGGCTACGAGGAGGTCGTCGCCGCGCTGTCGGAGGCGCCCAAGCCGTCGCAGCGGGAGCTCCAGCTCCTGACCCTGATGGCCGACGGGCTGACCGACGCCGAGATCGCCGAGAAGCTCGCCATCTCGCCGAAGACGATGCGCAGCCGCCTGCACGCGCTCCGGATGAAGATGCATGCCCGGACGCGGACGCACGCGGTGGCCATCGCCTTCCGCCGCGGCCTGCTCGAGGTCGAGCGCCGCGCCCGCACAGACGCCTCCAGCGGGCCGGCGTCCTGACCTCGCGTCGCTAGGCAGCTCGGCGAGGCTGCAGTCCGTGTGCCGGACCGGGCTCGCCCGCGAGCAAGGTGCGCAGGACGCCGGCCAGCTCGACGCCGAGGATGGCATCGACACGATCGGCGGCCGACGGCCGCTCCGTCTGCATCCGCCCGAGGGCGTCGAGATCGTGCAGCAGACGGCTCGCCGCGGTGCTGTCCTCGAAACGCATATCGACTCCTTGGTTGTCTCCGGGTCTGGGCATGTACCGGGAAAGACGCCCGCTGCGGCGGAAACGTACGCGGTGGTCGCAAAGATCCCTCGATCGAGGGACGCCCGGAATGGGGATTCGCCGCGGCCGAAGTTTCAGCTCGGGGCCGGGTGGGAACAACGCTTTCCATACTCCAGCGGCGCGAGGGCGGCTGGACCCAACGAGATGGCCGGAGGAGGCAGCGGGATCACGGGGACTGGCGCGGCGGTCGAGATGCGGCCGCTCCGGCTGCGTCTGCACGCGACGCCGCAGGCGGCGGTGGAGCTGCGCGAGACGCTCCGCACCTGGCTCGAGGCCGCAGGCGCGGGCGAGCGGGAAACCTTCGAGATCACGCTGGCCTGCTCGGAGGCGTTCGCGAACTCGATCGGGAACCCGCTGCGGCCGGCGACGCTGATCGTAGACGTCGAGGCCACGCTCAACGCGCACCGGGTGCTGACGCTCGTCGTCCGCGACTATGCGCTCGCTCGCCCCGAGCGCAGCCCGGAGGAGACGAGCATGTTCCTGCGCCTCATGGAGACCCTCGTCGAGTCGGCGGAGACGCACGCGCGGCCCGACGGGGCTACCGTCGTGCTGCGTCGCCACCTGCGCCCGTCAGGCACCCGCCTCAACGGCCCGAAGTCGGGCAGGGGAGGCGGGTCGAACCCTCCCTCGGCACTCACGATCTAGCCCGGCTCGAGCGCTTTCCAGTAGAAGGTCGTGCCGGTGAGCGAGCCGTCTGGGTCGAGCGCGTAGCCGGGGATCGTCCCGGCCGCCGTCCAGCCCGTGCGCTCGTAGAGGCGCGCCGCGTCACCGGTCGCCGTGTCGAGCGTGAGCAGCGACCGGCCGCGGGCGACCGCGGCCCGCTCGATCTCCGCCATCAGCGCCTCGCCCAGCCCGCGGCGCCGGGCCGACGTGTGGACGAGCAGCTTGGACACCGTCGCCCGGTGCCGCTGGTTCGGCAGCGTGTCCACATCGAGCTGCACCGTGCCGGCCACGTCACCGTCGGCCGGCACGGCCACGAGCAGCACGCAGCGGCCGTCTTCGACTGCGCGCTCGATCCGCTGCCAGTACGCGTCCGCCTCTGCGGGTTCGAGCGGATCGAGGAAGCCGACCGACGCGCCGTGACGGACGCAGTCGACCAGGATCTCGCACAACCGCGCCCGCAGCGCCTCGATCTCGCCCGGTCCGGGCGCCCACACTCGCATGGCCCCTTCTATCATCGGGCCATGGTCCCGAGGCCGAGCTGAAGGAGACCGGGGCCGGACTCGTCCCCGCTCGCCCCGGCTGATTCGTCATGAACGCGCGCGACGCCCGCTGATACGAGAACCCGGCCGCGAATTAGCGCCGCCCGCCCCACTCAATCCAATCGCAACAAAGGGGTAATCCGACCTTCATCCGTTTCTGTACCTGGTCTTACAGGCTCCACGTCTATGTCAACAACAGAGCGAAAGCACGCTCTCAGGCAACGAGGACGGACACGATGACAGGCAGCAGGCAGATCACGAAGTCCACGCAGAACGCCGCGGCACGACGCCAGACGTGCCCGCAGCTGCAGCCCAAGCTGCGCGAGCTCGCGCATCGCGTCGCCCAGGACATCGAGGTGTCCCTGTTCTGGCGGCCGGCGGACAACTCGCTGCTGCTGCTTCTGGTCGAGGTCCCGACGGGCGTCGTCTTCGAGATCACCGTCCCCCACGACAACGCGCTGGACGCGTTCAACCACCCGTACGCCTACCTCCCGGCCAGCTCGGCCGATCCCTGGGCCGAGCTCCTGGCCGCCTAGCACCGCCACCGCTCCCGTCGGCTGAGTCCCGTGTAAGGATCGGCCGATGGGAGCGGCATTCGGCTGGGGTGCCGTCGCGAGCTCGTCGCTCGTCCTCGGCGCGCTGATCACGCTCAGCGTCAAGGTCGGGCTCCGGACTCGAGTAGCGCCTGCGCGGTTCGCTCGTTCGAGGGATGGCGCGTATCGTGCCCCGTCCGTAGAGTGCCCCGCGGGAACCCGGAGCGGTGTAACCGGGAAAGGGGGAAGGATGGGCTCGCAGCGATTCGAGGTCGAATCGGAGGCCTGGTACCGCGCCGTCGCGGAGGGTAAGCTCGTCGCCGTCAGCGACCGGAACGGTGAGCGCGTATGGCGCGAGAGCGCCGAGCCGAATGGCGACCGCTCGACGACCGCATCGGTGTCCGAGGGTGTCCGCGTGACTCGCGCCGGCTGATCGGCGCAAGTCACGCTCTCGCGTAAGACCGGGACGCGCTCGTCTACCGGGCGATCACGATCTGGCCCGGTGACCTCGCCACGATCTGGGGCACAAGCTAGGGGACCGAGCCGGGACCACCCACGCGTTCGTGCTGCAATATTCGTGAGTGCCCACGACCGACAGCCTCGAGCTTCGCCCGCGGAAATCGGTCGTGGGAGACGGAGTCACGCTCGCCGTCCTCGACGTGGGCGACGGCCGGCCCGTCGTGCTGCTGCACGGGTTTCCCGACTCGTCGTACCTCTGGCGGCGGCAGCTTCCTGCACTCGTCGGTGCCGGCCTGCGGGTGATCGCGCCCGACCTGCGCGGCTTCGGCGAGTCCGATCGGCCGGCAGAGGTTCACGACTACGCGCTGAGCCGCAGCGTCCTCGACGTGCTCGCGGTCCTCGATGCCCTGGAGGTCGAGCGGGCGCACGTCGTCGGCCACGACTTCGGCGCGGTCGTCGCCTGGCTCGTCGCCGTCTCCGCGCCCGAGCGGGTCGAGAGGCTGGTGGCGATGTCGGTCGGTCATCCGAACGCCCTTCGGGAGCGGACGATCGAGCAGCGTGAAAAAAGCTGGTACCAGCTGTTGTTCCAGTTCGAGGCGGCCGAGCGGCTGCTCGTGCGGGACGACTGGAAGCTGCTTCGCGAGGTGCTGCGCGGCGCCGGCGACCTCGACCGCTACCTCGCGGATCTCTCCCGGCCGGGAGCGCTGACCGCCGGCCTCAACTGGTACCGCGCGAACCTGGCTCCGGCGCGCGAGCTCGAGGAGCGCCCGCCGGTGCCGGCCGTCGCCGCTCCGACCCTCGGCCTCTGGAGCAGCGGTGACCGCTACCTCGCCGAGGACGGGATAGTGAGGTCGGCCGACCATGTCTCCGGCCCGTGGCGCTACGAGCGAATCGAGGGTGCGAGCCACTGGCTCCAGCTCGACCAGCCCGAGCAGGTGAACGCGCTGCTGGTCGAGTTCCTCGCCTAGGCGTCCGACGCGGCGGAGGCCTCCGCGTCGTCAGGGCGTCGTGTAGCCGCCGTCGACGCTCATCGCGATGCCGGTGACGTACGAGGACTTGTCCGACAGGAGCCATACGCACGCGGCGGCGATCTCCTCCGCGTCCGCGAAGCGCCCGATCGGGTGGTTCGCGAGCGCCGCATCGACGTGCGCCGGGTCGCCGCCGAGGAGGTTCTCGAAGAGGTCGTCCACCATCGGCGTCTTCGTGTACGACGGACAGATGGCGTTCACGCGTATCCCTTGCGCCGCGAACTCGAGCGCCGCGGCCCGCGTGAGCCCGACCACGCCGTGCTTCGCGGCCACGTAGCCGGCAGCTCCGGGCCAGCCGATCAGCCCGGCGGCCGAGGCCATGTTCAGAATCGAGCCGGACCCTCGATCGGCCATTACCCGCAGCTCGTGCTTCGTGCACAGGAAGACACCGTTCAGGTCCACCTCGAGGATGCGGCGCCACGCGTCGTAGTCCGTGTCGGTCGTGAGCGCGACCGTACCGAGAATGCCGGCGCAGTTGAAGGCACAGTCGAGAGCGCCGAGTTCCCGGAGGGCCTGTGCGACCAGCGCTTCCACGGCTTCCTCGCTCGTCACGTCACACGTGCTGAAGACCGCCTCGCCGCCGTCGGCCACGATTTCCCTGCACAGGGTCTCGCCGCCGTCGGCATTGACGTCGGACAGCAGCAGCCGTGCACCCTCTCGGTGTGCCTCGAGCGCCGTAGCGCGCCCGATGCCGCTGGCGGCCCCGGTGATCAGCACGACCTTGCCGTCGAGGATTCCCATCGCGCCCTACCCTAATTGCACTTCGGCGCCGGAGGCCGATTCACTCGCCTCGACCACATCGCGTCGAGCGCCGTCACTGGGTACGATCGAGTCGGTCCTGCGCATGGGGTCCATCGCCGATAGTGATCTTGCTTCGGCCCCGGAGGCGCCGATTGACTACATGCGGCGCACGCGGGACTGGTATCTGGCGCTTGGCTATGGCAATCCGTATGAGTGGGCTCATTTTGAGGACGTGCCTTTTCAACCCCTGAGGAAGCCCCTGAGCGAGTCGCGGGTGGCTTTGATCACTACGGCTGCGCCGTATCACCCCGGCAAGGGCGAGCAGGGTCCGGGCGCGCCGTACAACGCGCAGGCGAAGTTCTTCTCGGTCTATTCACGGGACACCGACGTCGACCACGATCTCCGCATCGCGCATGTTGCGATCGACCGCAAGCACACCAGCATGGAGGACAGCGGCACCTGGTTCCCGTTGCCGGCTCTGCGGAAGCTTGCGGCGTCAGGCCGGGTGCGGCTCGCTCCCCGCTTCCATGGCGCGCCGACCAATCGCAGCCAGCAGCAGACGATGGACACAGACGCCCCCGAGGTCTCAGCGCGCTGCGTGGATGACGGGGTTGACGCGGCTCTGCTCGTGCCCAACTGCCCTGTCTGTCATCAGAGCGTGGGTCTGATCGCGCGTCATCTGGAGGCGAACGGCATTTCCACTGTTGTCATGGGCTGCGCGAAGGACATCGTCGAGCATTGCGGCGTGCCCCGCTTCGTGTTCAGCGATTTCCCGTTGGGGAATAGTGCTGGTCGCCCGCACGACCCTGCCTCGCAAGCGTTGACGCTCGAGCTGGCCCTGCGACTGCTCGAGACAGCCTCGAGGCCCCGCACGACGGTGCGGTCACCGCTGTGTTGGAGCGAGAGCGCCGAGTGGAAGCTCGATTACTGCAATGCCGAACGATTGAGCCCGGAAGAGCTCAGGGCCGTGCGCGCGGAGTTCGACCGGGCGAAAGACGCGGCGCGCGATATACGCGAGAGCAGTCTCGCTGTCGCACCGGCCTGGCGCTAGCGTCCGCGCGAGCCCTGATCGCAGGATGACGACTCGGGGTGCCTGAGTCTTGTCACGGGTTTAGCAGTCGAGGGGTGCGGGCACCGGCTCTGTGTCGGCGCGGGGCCTTGGCGCCCTTCGCCACGCGGAACCCATCGAGAGGAGGTCATATGCACCGTCTCCGTCGCCTCAGCCGCGGAGGGCGCGTGGTGCTGGCGCTCGTCGTTGGCGGGGCACTGTTCGGGATCGCGACGGCTGTGCAGGCGGACATTCCCGATGCAGGCGTGATCCATGGTTGCTATCAGAAGAACGTCGGCAACTTGCGCGTGATCGACACGAGTCAGGGCGACGCTTGCCGTCCGAGCGAGAAGGCGCTGAGCTGGAATCAGACCGGTCCGACGGGGCCGAAGGGCGAGACCGGTGCCAGAGGGCCTACCGGCCCGAAGGGTGCGACCGGACCGGCCGGGCCGACAGGCCCGAAGGGCGCGACGGGTCCGACGGGGCCGAAGGGCTCAACAGGGCCGAGTGGACCGGCTGGGCCGACAGGCCCGAAGGGCTCAACAGGGCCGAGTGGACCGGCTGGGCCGACAGGCCCGAAGGGCGCGACGGGTCCGACGGGGCCGAAGGGCTCAACAGGGCCGAGCGGACCGAGCGGGGTCGTCGGCTTGCAGATGGTGCTGGGATCTGTCGCTACCGCACCTGCGGGCGCGGAATCCGAAGGTACAGCCGTATGTCCGGCGGGTGACATCGCGATCTCGGGAGATGTCCTGATCGACCCGACCGCCGGCATCGGTGACCTCGTCCTCGTCACGCTCGACTCGTTCAACAACGGCTATCTCAATGGCACAACGCCCACCGGGGCGTGGACTGTCGATGTGAAGAACGAGGGCACAAGCGACCAGACGTACCAGGCGGAGGCGACCTGTGTCCCCGCCGGTTCGCTGGGTGCTGCCGCGATCAAGCCAGGTTCCCCGGGCGCCAGGAAGTGACCCGACGAAAACACCGCGTGGGACGACCCTCATAGGGTGATACGAACTGGACTTGCGGGCGGCTCGGCAACGAGCCGCCCGCTCGACCTCAAGTCTTCGCCACCGCCCTTCCCGCACCGCACTCCGTCCGCAGCCTCCTGGGCATAAGGGCTGGGACGGGTCAGGTCGCTGAGTGGCGTGTCGGCGGTTTGCGCGCAGGAGTTCGGCGGGCGGGACAGCCCCCTCGAGCCTCTGGTGTTGTTGACGACGAAGACCTTGGCGGTGGCCGCGTCCTTGGATGCGCCTCCGCTGGGAGGGGCGGAGGAGGTCGAGGATCGTCAGGCGCTGTTCGTCGGGGAGGCGGGCAAGAGCGGTGGCGGCGTCGTCCGCCTCCACCATGCACCGACCATGGCACGAAGACATGAACACTCGCTCATATACACTTGGGACATGGGACACGGTGTCAAGGGCCGACATGCGAAGCCCGCCGCGGTCGACGCCGCCACCGCTCGCGAGATCGCTCAGACGATGGACGCTCTCTCGACACCCAGCCGGGTCCGCATCCTCGCACGGCTCCGCGAGTCGCCCTGCTCTGTGAACGAGCTGGCTGCAGCTGTGGCGATGGAGCAGTCCGCCGTCTCCCACCAGCTCCGGATCCTCCGCCACCTCGGCCTCGTCGTCGGCGAGCGCGAGGGGCGCCGGATCGTCTACGCCCTCCACGACAGCCACGTTGCCGTTCTGCTCGAGGAAGCCATCTACCACGTCGAACACGTCCGGCTCGGCGCGGTCGACCACGTGCGCCGCGCCTCGTGAGCCACCACACCCACGCGCACGACCACCCTGCCGCGCGCCGAGACCGCCGGTCGGCCGACGACCACGGCCACTCGCACGGCCCGTTTGTCGATCGCTCCATCATCCGCTCGCGGGCGGGGATCAGGGCCGTCTCGCTCAGCCTCGCCGTTCTGACGGTGACGGCGGTGGCGCAGACCGCGATCTACGTCCTCGTGCTCAGCGTTGCGCTGCTGGCCGACCTGATCCACAACTTCGGAGACGCGTTGACCGCGATCCCGCTCGGCCTCGCCTTCTTCCTCCGCAGCGCCCGGGGCGAGCGCTGGGCCGGAATCGCCGTCGTTGCGACGATCTTCGTCAGCGCGTGCGTGGCACTCGGGCAAACGATCCTCCGTTTCATCCACCCTCACACGCTCACCCATCTATGGTGGCTGGCAGCGGCTGGCGTGATCGGCTTCCTCGGGAATGAGATTGCGGCTCAGATCCGGACACGTGCCGGACACCGGCTGAGCAGTCCCGCCTTGATCGCGGACGGCAACCACGCGCGTGTCGACGGCTTCGTCAGCCTCGGCGTCCTGGCGAGCGCTGCCGGGGTCGCACTCGGCGCGCCGATCGCCGACCCTGTCATCGGCCTCGTGATCACACTGATCATCCTCAAGATCACCTGGGACTCTTGGCACACCGTAAGAAGCGCCGAGCCACACGAGCACGACTGACCCGACCGATCACGTGACGGCCACCCGGGACAAGCCCCGTTGACACGGCAGGACGGAGATGCTGCCAACCGCATGGCCGACCGTGACGAGGCGGCTCGCCATATCCAGGAGCATTCCCTGGGTGAAGCGGCCCGGATCGGCAAGCTCTCGCGCATCCGTGAGTTCGTGCTCGGCGCCCAGGACGGCCTGCTCGTCCCGCTCGGGGTCGTCACCGGCATGGCAGCCGCGCAGCCGGCCCGCTCCCTGATCATCGTCGCAGGTCTAGCGGAGGCGGTCGCAGGTGCGATCTCCATGGGAGGCGGTTCCTACCTGGCCAGCCAGGCAGAAGAGCAGCTCTACGCCACCGAGATCGCCTCGGAAGGAAAGGAGATCGACGACTTCCCAGAACGCGAGACAGCCGAGCTCGCCATCGTCCTCGAGCGCGAAGGCCTCCCTCGCCACCAAGCCGAGACGGTCGCGGTCGGGCTCGCCTCGAACCCGAACGTCTTCCTCCGCACCAAGGTCCAGAAGGAGCTGGGGCTCTCCCCCGACGCAGGCAGCGCCGCACTCGGCGACGCGTTCGTCGTCGGCGCCACCTACCTCGGCGCCGCGATCGTGCCCCTCTGGCCGTACTTCTTCTTCCCCCTCAACATCGCGCTGGCGATCAGCCTCGTATGCACACTGCTTGCTCTCTTCGCGGTCGGAGTCGCCAAGGGCCGCGTGACGCGCCTCTCCCTACTCCGCTCAGGCGTTCAGGTGACGATCGTCGGCTCGATCAGCGCCGGCGTCGGATACGCAATCGGACACCTCGTCACCACCCTCGCCAACTGACGACAGCGAGGGATCGGCGGACATTCGAGCCTCGTTCCCCGTCCCGGTTGTGGGCGTCTGCGGACGCGAAAGGCACGTGCCGCAGGACTGCCCTCGACCTTGGGCCTCTGCGCCAGTCGTGCGTGGAAATCGGGTTCGGAATCAGCAGGGGAGACAGGACTCGAACCTGCAACCCCCGGTTTTGGAGACTCTCCCTGTTTGGCTTAACCACGCCGTTTACAGGCCGTGTGCGCCAGTGTGTGCGCCAGTGTGATCACCAACGTCGTGTGTCATGGCGTTTGGCCGGCCGGCTGCCGGGGCATCGATACGCCGTGGCGCTGCTCGGACTGATGCGGATCTTCGGCAAGCGGAAAGTCTTGGTGGGCTGGCTTGTCCTCTTCGTAATCGGAAAGTTGCTGAAGCGCCGGCAGCAGCGTCGCCCCAGCTACGCGGCCTAGGTCCGACTGGGACTACTCCCCTTGCGCTCGATGGTCTGAAGATCCGGGCTCGGTAGACGCACGACTGTTCCGGTCTGGTTCGCTGGCGTTTGGCTGGTTGACTGGGAGGGGATAGGAGCTATCGATCTTCGACAGCAGGATCTTCGACAGCAGGACTGCGGAACCGAGACCCTGTCACGCAGCCACTCCACCTCCGCCTCGCCGCGACCCCGGCAGCGGCCCAGATTATGCGGGAGCGGCTGCTGTGCTGGAGTGACGAACTCGGCGTCAACGGGGCGGCCGCATTTGACATGGTAATAGCCTGTTCGGAAGCGTTCAACAACGCCGTCCAGTACCCGATCGACCCTGATCGGGAGGCGGTCGACGTGAGTGCAGAAGTGATCGACCATGCGATCGTCGTCGCCGTCCGCGACTACGGACGATGGGAAGATGTCGAGCCCTCACCCGACCGTGACCACCATGGCTACCCGCTGATGCGAGCGCTGATGGACTCGGTGGACGTCGATCGGACCGGCACGGGAACGCTCGTCATACTCCGCCGCCACCTACCCATCTCGCTGCAGGCGCTAAGAACCGATCGATCGGGAATCCCACTTCCTGCAGCCGCCTCGGAGGCGACGACTCAGGCGGAGTACCGTGGTCGAGAGCCCGGCTGGAGTCCCATCGCCTGACCCTGACGCGGAGGGAAGGCCTCCGACCTTACTCTCTCGTTCCCGTGCCCTCCGAGCGGTTCCCGTGGGCTGGGAACGAGTGTTTTGGAGGTCGCGGCAGCACACGCGGTCGATGCCCTGCTCCAGCAGGGGTCAATGCCTCGCTTGCCGCTTCTTGCGCTCGCTCGGCGTCCGCTCCCAGCCGGGGAGGGCTTCGAGTTCGGCAGCGCGTTCTTCGCTCAGTGCGCCGCGTCGGTGCTCGGCTCGGCGGCTGTAGATCCAGGAGCTAAGGGGGAAGCCATCTTCCGTGATGTAGCGACCTTGAACCCTCAGGTGCCCGTTCGCCTCGCTGAAGGCGCGTGCGCTATCCAGCCCGTGCTGCCACGTGGCGTTCGCCGGGCTCCACACCATCCCGAGGTCGTCTAGTTCGGTGATTCGCTCCACCGAGAGCTTGCCCTTGCGTCGATCCTGGCGGCGGATATGAAGCCAGCTGCCCAGTCGGAAGCCGTCGTCTGCCACGAAGCTCCGGGGGGCGCGTAAATGCCCGTTGGCCTGTCGGTAGGCCCGCGCGTGACCGATGCCCTCCTCCCAGCCCGACTCGAAGGGATCCCAGACCATGCCGAGTGAGTCGAGCACCTTGATCCGCTCGGGAGCGAGGCGCTTGCGTCCATGACGGCGATAGGTGATCCACCACCCGGCCCGATCGAGCCGAAGAGCCACGCTGGACATCGGCCGGTTCCAATCGCCTCGGTCCTCCGCCAGTACCTGATCGCTTACCAGTTGCGCTTCGGGCGCAGAGACGGCCTGGTGTTCGGAACGTCGGGGACTCGACCCTTCACGCCGAGCGCCGTCCGGCGTCGTGCTCTCACCGCCTGGAAGACCGAGAACAAGAAGAGGAAGGGGTTGGGCTCTCGCAGTTGGAGCCGATCGCCCTGCACGAATGCCGACACACGTTCGCCTCGATGATGATCGCCGCCGGCGTGAACGCGAAGGCTCTCTCGACGTACATGGGGCATGCGTCCGTGATGAGGGCGGCGGGGCTACTGGACGGTTACCTGGCCAGGGCTATGGCAGCTTTGGGGGTCGAGTAAGGGTACGACGCTCCGATCACCTTCGGGTAGTCGGTTCCGTCGTACTGATCGGCTGCCGGGACCGGTTGCCATCCGTCGGAGGCTGGGTTAGCCTCGGCTTCACCTGTAGAGGCCCGACCGGGGGCGAAACCGGCTGAGGATGAAGCTTGGCGAAGCACTCACGCGACGCAGTCAGTTGCTAGTTCGCATGCGGCAGGTTCGGGACCGCGTGAAAGCCAGTGCTCTCGTTCAAGAAGGCGAGCAGCCTGCTGAAGATCCCCGTCAACTGCTCTCTGAGTTCGAGGCCATGGCGAGCGAGCTTCAGTCCCTGATCGCTCGCATCAACCAGACGAACCTGACGACTCGTCTTGCCACGGGCGAGACGCTAACCGAGGCGCTCGCACGGCGTGACGTCCTTGGTCTTCGCATCAAAGCAGTGCGACAGGTTGCCGACGTGGCCGCAGAACAGCAGCACCGTTACAGCCAGTCCGAGATTCGATTCGTCGCGACCGTCAACGTGGCCGACCTGCGAAAGGCGGGTGACGATCTGGCACGCGAGCTGCGCGAGCTGGATGCGAGCATCCAGGAGACGAACTGGACAACTGACCTAATCGACTAGAAGCGAGTCGGTAGCCGTGAAAGCGGGTGGCGTGCACGAGGCGGCAACTGCCGAAGTTGCACATCAGGGGGGTCACGGGCAGACCCAGGGGTTCAAGTCCCCATCGCACCGAGCAAGCCCCAACCGGGCACCAGGCATCGGGCACGGGGCACCGTCACTACCGCGTGCAGAACTCGTTCGAACGGCGAGGGTGGGTAAGGGGATTTCGCTTCTGTCGTGTCACACGTAAGCTCGACAGGTTTCCTCGACCTCCGACGAAGCCCTGTGCGCCAGTTGTGCGCCAGTGCGCGCCAGCGAAGAGCGGTTTTCAGCGGATCAGAGCGGAGAGCAGACGGAGCGGGGAGGAGGTCCCGAGCCCGCATCGCTCTCGGGAAATCGGCTCACGGAGCCAGCAGGGGAGACAGGACTCGAACCTGCAACCCCCGGTTTTGGAGACCGGTGCTCTACCATTGAGCTACTCCCCTGGGTTGCCCGGTCAGTGTACTCGGGCCGCTCGCTACAGTCGGAGCCGTGGCCGGAAGGCGACCTCGGCCCTCGCTCGGGGCGCTCTTTCTCCTGCTGGCGGCGATCTTCGCCGGCGGGGCGTTCGCCTCGGCCGCGTCGAACTCGGGCAGCGCCGCCCACTGGGTCGTCGCTGTCTGCGCCGGGCTGATCGCGCTCTGGTTCGTCGGCCTCTGCATACGCGCGTTTCGCGCCGGCTAGCGGGCCGGCCGAGGAAAACGGCCGGAGCGCGGCGTATTCTCCCCAGGCGTGGTAGAACGAACAAGCGAGGATCTCAAGGCGCTCTGGCGCGAGTTCCGCCAGACGAAGGACAAGTCGCTCCGCGACCGGCTGATCCTTACCTATGCACCGCTGGTCAAGTTCGTCGCCAGCCGGCTGGGCAGCGGGCTGCCGGCCCACGTGGACGAGAACGACCTCGTCTCCTACGGCCTGCTCGGTCTGATCGGCGCGATCGAGCGCTACGACCCCGACCGCGACGTCAAGTTCGAGACCTACGCGATCACGAGGATCAAGGGCGCCATCATCGACGAGTTGCGAGCGATGGACTGGGTGCCGCGATCCGTGCGGGCGCGGGCGCGCGAGATCGAGCGGGCGATGGCGGCGCTCGAGGCGCAGTTGCACCGGGCGCCGACGGACGAGGAGCTCGCGGAGAAGATCGGGATCACCGAGGGGGAGCTCGAGGACAGCCTCACCGACATCGCGCGCTCGTCGATCGCCGCGCTCGACGAGGTGTGGACGATCTCGTCCTCCAGCGGCGACCAGGTCGCCCTGATCGACACGATCGAGGACACCGAGGGGCCGGAGCCGCAGGCGGCGCTCGACGAGACGGAGACCCGGGAGGCGCTCGCCGAGTCGATTGCGGCCCTGCCGGAGCGAGAGAAGATCGTCATCACCCTCTACTACTACGAGGAGCTGACGCTGCGCGAGATCGGCGACGTGCTCGGCGTGACCGAGTCGCGCGTGTCGCAGCTGCACACGAAGGCGATCCTGCGCCTGCGCTCGCGGCTCGCGGGCGTGCAGGCGCGTCCGCCCGCCGCCGAGTAGCTCCGTCCGGCGGACGGTCGGGACGGCGTTAAGCTGACCCGCACAATCGTCCTCAGGAGGTGATTTCCCGCTATGGCTGTAACCGAGCCGGGGAAGATTCGTAACGTCGCCGTCGTCGGGCACCGCGGCACCGGAAAGACGTCGTTGGTCGAGGCGATGCTGTACCAGTCGGGGGGCGTCAACCGGCTCGGCACCGTCGAGTCCGGGACGACCGTGGCCGACTGGGACGACGAGGAGCACAAGCGGCAGATGACCCTGGCCACCTCGGTCTGCCACGCGGACTGGGAGGGGCGGAAGATCAACCTCCTGGACACGCCCGGAGATGCCGGCTTCCAGGGCGACGCGATCGCGGCGCTGACCGTGGCAGACGGAGCGCTGGTCGTGGTGAGCGCCGTGATGGGCGTCGAGGTCGGCACCGGCCGCGCGTGGAAGCGTGCGGACGCGGGCGGCCTGGCGCGCGTCGTCTTCGTGAACATGCTCGACCGCGAGCGGGCCGACTTCTACCGGGCGCTAGGGCAGATCCAGGAGCAGCTCGGCGGCTCGTGCATCGCGGTGGCGCTGCCGATCGGCGCCGAGCACGAACTGACGGGCATCGTCGACCTGCTGCACATGAAGGCTTACGCGAGCCCCGAGGGCGCGAAGGAGGGCGGGCCGACGGAGATCCCGGCCGAGCTCGCCGACACGGTCGCCGAGTACCGCGAGAAGCTGCTCGACACGGTCGTGGAGACCGACGAGAGCCTGATGGAGCGCTACCTCGAGGGCGAGGAGCTCGGCGTCGAGGAGGTCGCTCATGCGCTCAAGGGCGCCGTGACGCGCGGAGAGATCTTCCCGGTCGCGTGCGGCGTCGCGACGAAGAACCTGGGCACGACTGCGCTGCTCGACCTGCTCGTCGAGGGCGTGCCGTCGCCGGCGCGGAAGGGCTCGTCGGTGGACGTCGGCGACGCGACGGCGGCGGCGTTCGTCTTCAAGACCATCGCCGACCCGTTCGCGGGGCGCATCAACGTCTTCCGGGTGCTCGCCGGGAGCGTGAAGGCCGACTCCACGGTCGCGAACGGTCGCGCGCACGCGAAGGAGCGGCTCGGCCAGCTGCTCACGCTGCAGGGCAAGGAACACGTGGCGACGTCGGAGTTCGTGGCCGGCGACATCGGCGCGGTCGCCAAGCTGAAGGAGACGCAGACCGGCGACCTGCTGCTCGACTCCGAGCGCGACGTCCAGGCCCCGGAGATCCAGTTCCCGGCGCCCGTGATGAGCTTCGCCGTGTCTGCCAAGGCGAAGGGCGACGAGGACAAGGCCAACCAGTCGCTGCGGCGGCTGGCGGAGGAGGACCCGACGCTGCAGCTGCGTCGCAACGAGCAGACCGGCGAGCAGCTCCTCGCCGGGCTCTCGCAGATACACGTCGAGGTGGCCGTCGAGCGGCTCAAGCGGCGCTTCGGCGTCGAGGTCGAGCTGCACCAGCCGCGCGTGCCGTACCTGGAGACAATCCGTAAGGAGGCGCGGGCGCGGGCCCGGTACAAGAAGCAGACGGGCGGCCGCGGCCAGTTCGGCGACTGCGAGATCGTCATCGAGCCGCGCCCCGGGCACGATGGCTACGAGTTCCAGGACAAGATCGTCGGCGGCGTCATCCCGCAGAGCTTCCGTCCGGCCGTCGACAAGGGCATCCAGGAGGCGATGCTGCACGGCGAGCTCGCCGGCGCGCCGGTGCAGGGCGTGACGGTGCGGCTCGTCGACGGGCAATACCACACCGTCGACTCGTCGGAGATGGCATTCAAGATCGCCGGCTCGATGGCGTTCAAGGACGCGTACTCGAAAGCCGATCCGGTGCTGCTCGAGCCGATCATGGAGCTGGAGGTGACGGTTCCGGACGAGGCGGTCGGGGCCGTCAACGGCGATCTCAATTCGCGCCGAGGAAGGCTGCAGGGCATGGAGCCGACGGCGGGCATGACGACAATCAAGGCCGAGGTGCCGATGGCGGAGATCCTGACGTACTCCCAGTCGCTGACCTCGCTCACGGGCGGCCGCGGCGATTACGCGATGCACTTCCTCCGCTACGAGGAGGTGCCGACGCACATCGCGCAGAAGCTGATCGAGGAGGCTAAGAAGGCCAAGGAGGCAGTCAAGGCCTAAACTCCCCGCATATGGGGGTTTCCACCTATAGTCGAAACGTGGTCGGCGCCCGTCCCGCCGTCATCTGCGCAATCTGCGGCCGCACGGTCCTCGTCGGCGAGCGGACGTTCAGGTTCACGCCGGACGGACGCGAGTTCGTCGACGTCTGCCCGCTCTGCAAGGACGAGGCGCTCGCGCACGGCTGGGTCAGCGAGGGCGGGCCCACCGTGCCGGTGCAGGCCGGGGACCGCCAGCCGCGTGGGCTGATCGCCAAGCTGCTGGGTCGGAAGCCGCCGCCGATCGAGCCGATGCCGGAGCCGATCCTGCGCCCGCTCTCCCGAGGCGAGCAGGCGATCGTCGAGGCCGCCACCCTCTTCAACCTCAGCCCCCACCGGCGGACCGTCGAGGGCCTCACGCGCAGCCTGGGCTGGCCGGCGGTCAGCATCGTCCCGCTCTCGGGCACGAATCCGGAGATCGTGATCACGGTCTGCTGGGAGATCTCCTGGTACCAGTACCGGATCGTGCTCAGCTCGTCCCAGGTGCGGCTCGCGCAACGCGGGCTCGAGCCCGACGACCTGGACTCGAGCTTCCGGGACTGGAACGCGGAGCTGAACGAGGCCGGTCTCGTCGTCCCCAGGCTGCCCGATCCCGACGGGGACGACGGTAGGGGTAGCGCCCGCCGGGCAGACGCCTAGAATCAGACGGTGATCTACTGCGTCGTCCCGCAAGAGCTTGTCGACGAACTCTTCGACAAGCTGGTTGACTACTACGCGGACAATCCGGACGTGACCGTGATCGTCGACCGCAGGCGCGGGCCCGACCCGCGCAGCGCGAACGGCCTCGAGCCGTCCGACGAGCGCCGGGTGATCCGCGACCGCAGGCGCTCGCGCGTGACCGGCACGTTCCCGACCATCGAGGTTTCCGGGGCGGGCTAGACTCGGCTCCGTGACGACGACGTCGCGGACCTTCCAGAACTTCATCGGCGGCGAGTGGGTCGACGCCGCTTGCGGCGAGACCTTCGAGAGCCTGAGCCCGGCGACGGGCGAGTCGATCGGGATCTTCCCGCGCTCCGGCGCTGAGGACGTCGATCGCGCGGTCGACGCCGCGAAGGAGGCTTACGCGCGCTGGCGCCTGGTGCCGGCGCCGAGGCGCGGCGAGATCGTCTTCCGCTTCGCAGCGCTCGTCGCCGAGCACAAGCAGGAGCTCGCCGAGCTGATGACGCGCGAGATGGGGAAGGTGCTGGCCGAGGCCGGGGGAGACGTCCAGGAAGCGATCGACATGAGCTACTACATGGCCGGCGAGGGCAGGCGCCTGTCCGGCCAGACGACGCCGTCAGAGCTTCCGGACAAGTTCAACATGAGCCTGCGCGCGCCGATCGGCGTCGTGGGCGTGATCACGCCCTGGAACTTCCCGATCGCGATCCCCTCCTGGAAGATCGTGCCTGCGCTCGTCTGCGGCAACACCGTCGTGTTCAAGCCGGCGAACGACACGCCGGCGCTCGGCGAGCGCTTCGTCGAGCTGCTGGCCGAGGCCGGGGTTCCCGACGGCGTCGTCAACGTCGTGCACGGCTCGGGCCGCGACGTCGGCGACCGGATCGTCCGCCACCCCGACGTCCCCGTGATCACGCTGACCGGCTCGCGCGAGACCGGGGTCGCGGTGCTCAAGGCCGCCGCCGACCATCTCAAGCACGTGCACCTCGAGCTCGGAGGCAAGAACGGGATCATCGTCATGGACGACGCCGACCTCGACCTCGCGCTGGAAGGGATCCTCTGGTCCGCGTTCGGCACGTCGGGCCAGCGCTGCACCGCCGCCAGCCGCGTGATCGTCCACGAGCGGGTCTACGACCGGCTCGCAACACGGCTCGTCGAGGCGGCGGAGCGGATGCGGCTCGGGCCGGGGTGGGAGGCCGACACCGACGTCGGCCCCGTGATCAACGGCGCCGCGCTGGAGAAGATCCACTCCTACACCGAGATCGGCAAGGGCGAGGGCGCCGACCTGCTCACCGGCGGGGAGGTCGCTACGGGAAACGGCCTCGACAAGGGCTTCTTCTACCGGCCGACGATCTTCGGGCGCGGTCGAGCCGCAGATGCGGATCGCGCAGGAGGAGATCTTCGGGCCGACGACGGCGCTGATTCCGGTACACGATTTCGACGAGGCGATCCGCGTCGCCAACGGCATGCGCTACGGCCTGTCGTCGGCGATCTTCACGCGGGACGTGAACCGGGCGTTCCGCGCCGATGCGCGACCTCGAGGCGGGGATCACGTACGTGAACGCGGGGACGATCGGCGCCGAGGTGCACCTGCCCTTCGGCGGGACGAAGGACACCGGCAACGGCCACCGCGAGGCGGGCCAGGCGGCGCTCGACGTATTCACGGAGTGGAAGTCGGTCTACGTCGACTACTCGGGCAAGCTGCAGAAGGCCCAGATCGACACGAACGAGTAGCCGTTCTGGCCACGTCCGTTCCCGACCTGTTGGCCGGGGCACCCCAGCCCACCACCCACTGCGAGCATATCGTTGAAATCCGCACAAGTGTGTGTCGGGAGTGCGCCGAGCGCGTGACAACTCGTCCACAGCGTCTGTGAGACTCGCGGCGTGAAGGCGAGGCTGTTCACGGACGGCGGCGCCCGCGGCAATCCCGGGCCGGCCGCGTTCGGCTACGTCCTCGAGGGCGAGGACGGGACGACGCTCGCCGCGCACGGCGAGGCGTTCGGCGTGGCCACGAACAACGTCGCCGAGTACCGGGCGCTCCTCGCCGGCCTCGCGCGCGCGGGGGAGCTCGGGCATCGACGAGCTCGAGGTCGTCTCGGACTCGGAGCTCCTCGTCAAGCAGATGCGGGGCGAGTACCGCGTCAAGAACGCGGCGTTACGCGAGCTCTCCGTGGAGGCGGCGCGGCTCGCGCGCCGGATCGGCCGCGTCACCTACACCGCCGTCCGTCGCGAGCACAACGAGCTCGCCGACCGGCTCGTGAACGAGGCCCTCGACAGGGCGCCGCTATAATCGGGGCGCCGGGCGGATGTAGCTCAGTTGGCTAGAGCGTCTGCTTGCCATGCAGAAGGTCGAGGGTTCGAATCCCTTCATCCGCTCCATCGAAGCCCCGCCCCGGCGGGGTTTTGCTTCCCAGACACCGCCAGCTCCGCCGACGAAGACGGTGACCATCCCAGACCGTCCGCGGGCGGCTCGTTGTCGAGCCGCCCTCTCGACGAACCGTCAAGCACAGGCCCCACGCTTCTCCTGACGCGAGCGCCTAGGCGGGCTTCTCCTCGCCTCGCAGCCAGTCGAGAAAGCCCTGGCCGGCCTTGCCGCGCTCGCGCAGGGCGTCGGCGAGCTGTGTGATCAGCTGTCCCGCCTCGTGCTCGGCCTCGTCGATCCCGCGCCTCGCGGCCCCGGTCGTGGCGTGCATGGCCCGGGCTTCAGCGTCGTGCAGGAGCGCTTCCGCAAGCGCCTCGGCAGTGTCGCGCAGGGTCCGTTCGGCCTCGTCGCGTTCGGCGCGCCTGGAAGCGAGCGCCTGAGCCTGGCTCTCGTCGGAGAGGCGCGAGACCAGCCTGCGCGTGCGCTCGTGCAGGAGGAGCACGGCCGCGACGACCAGCCAGGCACCGGCGACGATGAGCGCGGACGACCAGGCAGGGACGACGCTCGCCAGGCCCAGCCCGGCCGCCCAGGAACCGCCCGCGAGCGTGAACAGGAGGGCGGAGACGCCTGCGGCCAGCACCGCGACCTCGCCCGCGGTGCGCCGGATCTCCGGTATGCGCTCCGCCATCGCCAGCTCGGCGTCGCAGCGCAGGAGGTGCGCCAGCTCGTTCCCGAGCTGCCCCGCCAGGCGACCGGATTCCCCGTCGTCGTTCATCCCCCGATCATCACACGACGGTTCCGCGGATGTCGAGGCGGTGAGACGCATCGCACCGGTCCGACCCACCGTTTACGCTCCGCACGTGGGCGGGCACGTCGCCTCGCAGGAAGTCGCGGGCTCGGAACGCGGCGTACTCCGCCGTCGGTTCCGCATCTACTCGGCACCTCCGGGCCAGCCTCGCACCCGCAGGGCCACGGACGTACTGCTCCTTCTGGGCGGGCTGGTAGGCCTGATCCTGCTCACCTCGGCCTATCCGCCGTCGGGGTTCGAAGGCTCGTTCCAGGAGTTCCTGGACAACAGGCCGGGCTGGCTCGACCCGGTCTGGGAGTTCCTCTACGACCTGCTCTGGCTGTGGGCGATGCTCCTCCTGCTGGCGGCGGTGGTCTTCCGGCGGTGGGTGGTCGCGCTCCAGGCCGTAGGTGCGTTCGTCCTCGTCTCGATCCTCGCCTGGATTTGCTCACGGGCAGCGCTCGGGCACTGGCCCGATCTCGGCTCCGCGCTCGAGGGCGGATCGGACTCGCCGGCGTTTCCGGCGATGCGGGTTGCGGAGACCGCAGCAGTGATCCTCGTCGTCTCACCGCACCTCGTCCGCTCACTGCGCACCACGGGACACTGGATCCTCTTCCTCGGCGTTATCAGCGGGATCCTGACCAACACAGCCACCCCGGGCGGGAACCTCGCCGCCTTCCTCGCCGCCGTCGCTGCCGCCGCAGGCGTCAGGCTTGCGTTCGGCACCTCTGCCGGCCGTCCGGGCCTGGAGGAGGTGGCCTCGGCGCTCGCCGAGCTGGGCATCGACTGCAAGGAGCTGCGGGCCGCCGAGCGGCAGGTTGCGGGGGTCGTTCTGTTCAACGGCCGCAATCCAGCTGGAGACGAGCTCTTGGTCAAGGTCTACGGGCAGGACGCATACGACAACCAGCTGCTCGCGAAGCTCTGGCGCATGCTCTGGTACCGCGACGGCGGCCCTCAGCTGGGCCTGAGCCGGCTCCAGGCGGTGGAGCACGAGGCGCTCCTGACGCTGCTCGCGCAGCGGACCGACGTCCCGAGCCGCGAGGTCGTGACGGCGGGCCAGACCGCCGGAGGCGATGCCCTGCTCGTGCTTCGTGGGGCGGCCCGCCCGCTGACCGAGGTGTCCCCAGAGGAGCTCGACGACGCGCTGATGCGGATGTGCTGGCGCACGGTCGCGCTGCTGGGCGAGGCCCGGATCGTCCACAAGCAGATCGATCCTTCCACGGTCGCGATCGCCGACGGGGCGATCTGGCTGCTCGATTTCGGTGGGGCCACCGCCGCACCGAGCGAGGACGAGATCCAGACCGACCGCGTGCAGCTCCTGGCGGCGACGGCGGCGGTGGTGGGGGGCGAGCGCGCCGTGGCCGCCGCGCTCGAGTCGCTCGGTGCCGACGGCGCGGCGGCGCTCCTTCCGTACCTGCAGTCGGCCGCGCTGGCGACCCCTTTACGCAAGACGGTCCGGGCGGCCGGGATCAACGTGGATCAGCTCCGCGCGGATCTGGCTCAGGCCGCGGGAGTTGCCGTGCCCGACCTGATCAAGCTCCGTCGCATGACGTGGTGGACGGCTATCCAGGCCGCGCTCCTCGTCCTCGCGGCCGTCGCGGTCTTCAGCGCCTTCTCCGAAGTCGACTGGTCGGAGGTCCGCACAGAACTGGAGAACGCCGACTGGGGCTGGGTCGTGTTCGGCTTCTTCCTCTCGCAGGTGCCGAGGCTGACGCAGGCGGTGGCCATGCTCGGCTCGATCGCCGCCCGCCTACCGTTCATGCCCGTCTACATCAAGCAGCTCGCGACCTGCTACCTGAACCTCGCGGTTCCGTCGAGCGTCGCCCGCATGGCGCTCAGCGTCAGGTTCTTCCAGTGTCAGGGCTTGCCCGGCGCGGCGGCCGTGGCAGCGGGGGCGATCGATTCGCTGGCCAACAACGTCGTCCAGGTCGTCCTCATCGTCCTGCTGCTGATCTTCGGCGAGTCGAGTGTCGACGTCGGCCTGAGCGCGCCGAGCTCCGACAGCGGCCCCGGGCGCCTCCTCTGGATCCTCATCGGGCTCGTGGTGGTGACGGCGCTCGTGATCGTCTTGGTCGGCAAGGTCCGACGGGCGATCGTCGAGCGCATCCGGAAGTGGTGGCCCGAGATTCGCGACGCAATCATCGGGCTGCGGGGGGCGGGCAAGCTCCGCCTCCTCATCCTCGGCAACCTGGCCACGGAGCTCCTGTTCTCGGCCGCGCTCGGCGTCTTCGCCCGCGCGCTCGGCTACCACATCCCTTTCGGCGAGGTGCTGCTGATCAACGAGAGCGTCGCGCTCCTGTCGAGCTTCATCCCGGTACCGGGGGGCATCGGCGTGGTCGAGTACGGCCTCACGGTCGGCCTGACCTCGGCAGGGATGACGCCGGAGTCGGCGCTCGTCACCGTGATCCTCTACCGCCTATCGACGTTCTACCTGCCGCCGATCTGGGGCTTCTTCGCCTTCCGCTGGATGCAGCGAAACCGCTATCTCTGAGCCCGCGCCGCCTAGCCGACGGCCGCGCGGCGCCCGTTGGAGAGCACGACGTTCAGCACCTGGCCGATGCTCGCTCCCCCGACGACCGGGTGGGGGAAGTGGACCTTCCGGCGCACCTTGTACCGGTTCCGCCGCCCGACCCGGATCCGCTCGAGGAAGCCGTCGTTCGCCAGATCGCTCAGGATCGCCTGCGTCGCGCGCTCGGTGATCCCGACGCGGGCGGCGATGTCGCGAACGCGGAGGTGCGGATCGTCGGCAACGGACGCCAGCACGAGGAAATGGTTGGTGAAGAACGTCCACCTCGGCACGTCGCTTTCCCGAGGCGCGTCCTGGATGTCGTGCAAGGGATTCACGGGCTCCCTTCGTCTCGACTGTCGGCACAGTCGTTGTAGCACGCCGCGTATCTGTGACGCCAGCCCGTGCCCGCTAGGCTTGGCGAGGTGGCCAGGAGCCTGTTCGAGAAGATCTGGGAGGCTCACGTCGTCCGCGAGGCAGGGGGCGAGCCGACGCTGCTGTACGTCGACCTGCACCTCGTGCACGAGGTCACCTCGGCCCAGGCGTTCGACGGTCTGCGCCTGGCCGGGCGCGCCGTGCGCCGCCCCGACCTGACCGTCGCGACGATGGACCACAACGTGCCCACGCTGCCCGGGCCGATCGAGGATCCACTGGCCCGTGCGCAGCTCGACGCCCTGCGGAAGAACTGCGAGGAGTTCGGAGTCCCGCTCTACGCCACGGGCAGCGGCCGCGAGGGAATCGTCCACGTGATCGGCCCCGAACTCGGCGTGACGCAGCCCGGGAGGACGATCGTCTGCGGTGACAGCCACACCTCGACCCACGGCGCGTTCGGGGCGCTCGCGTTCGGCATCGGCACGTCGGAGGTCGAGCACGTGCTCGCTACCCAGACGCTGCCGCTCACGCGTCCGAAGACGGCAATCGTCCGCTTCGAGGGCGCGCTACCCGCCGGGCTGACGCCCAAGGACGTCGCGCTGGGGCTGATCGGCCACGTCGGTGTGGCAGGCGGCGTCGGGCACGTCTTCGAGTACGCGGGCGAGGTGATCCGCGGCTTCTCGATGGAGGGGCGCATGACTCTCTGCAACATGTCCATCGAGGCCGGAGCCCGGGCGGGCATGGTGACGCCCGACGAGACCACGTTCGCCTACCTCGAGGGACGGGAGTTCGCGCCGACCGGGGCTGCGTGGGAGCGTGCACTCGACGAGTGGCGCGCGCTGGCCTCGGACGAGGGCGCGCGCTACGACCGCGAGATCGTCGTCGACGTGGAGGCGCTCGAGCCCCAGGTGACGTGGGGGACGAACCCGGGCATGGTCGCGCCGGTCGGCGCCGCCGTCCCCGATCCCGCCGACTTCGGCGACCCCGAGGAGCGCGCGGCCGTCGAGCGCGCGCTGGCGTACATGGCGCTCGAGCCGGGGATGCCGATCGAGGAGATCCGGATCGACCGCGTGTTCATCGGCTCGTGCACGAACAGCCGAATCGAGGATCTGCGGGCCGCCGCCGCGGTCGTCGCCGGCAAGCAGGTCGCGGACGGCGTGACCGCGCTCGTCGTGCCGGGCTCCGCGGCGATCAAGCGGCTCGCCGAGGAGGAGGGGCTCGACCGTGTCTTCCTCGACGCCGGCTTCGAGTGGCGTCACGCCGGCTGCTCGATGTGCCTGGGGATGAACCCGGACGTGCTCCAGCCGGGCGAGCGCTGCGCATCGACGTCGAACCGGAACTTCGAGGGGCGGCAGGGACCCCTCGGCCGCACACACCTGGTCAGCCCGGCCATGGCCGCGGCGGCCGCGATCGCGGGGCACTTCGTCGACGTGCGCGAACTCGAGCTGGTGCCGGCATGAAGCCGTTCACGCGCCTGACCGCGCCGGCCGCCGTGCTCGACCGGCCCGATGTCGACACCGACCAGATCATGCCCAAGCAGTTCCTGAAGCGGATCGAACGCACGGGCTTCGGCGAGTTTTTGTTCTTCGACTGGGCGAAGGACCCCGACTTCGAGCTCAACCGCTCGGAGTGCACTGGTGCGCGGATCTTGCTCGCGGGCCGCAACTTCGGCTGCGGCTCGTCGCGCGAGCACGCGCCCTGGGGCCTGCAGGAGGCCGGGTTCGACGTCGTCATCGCCCCCTCGTTCGGCGACATCTTCCGGCAGAACTGCGTCAAAATCGGCCTCGTCCCGATCGTGCTCCCGGCGGCGCAGGTGAAGCGGCTGTACGAGTTCAACGGCCGGGAGCTGACGATCGACCTCGAGCAGCAGACGATCGAGGACCCGAGCGGCGAGCTGACGCCGTTCCCCTTCGACGCGTTCGAGCGTCACCGGCTGCTGAACGGGCTCGACGACATCGGCCTGACCCTGGAGCACGAGGCCGCGATCGACGAGTACGAACAGCGACGGGGCCTGGCCCGGGCCTGACCCTGCCCTGACCCCGGTCTGACCCCGGTCTGACCCCGGGCTACGATGTGTGGCGTAGCGGCGACGTGGCCGAGAGGTTAGGCAGAGGCCTGCAAAGCCTTGTACAGCGGTTCGAATCCGCTCGTCGCCTTGGCAGGACAGCGGGCGTCGAATGGCGTATCGTCCTCCGATGGCGCCCGAAGAGCTGAAGGTCGAAGACGTCGTCACCGCCGCCGCGTTCCGCTCGGCGCTGCGGAAATTCCTCCGTCGGACGGAGCTCGTCGCCGACTCGTGCGGGCTGACGCCGCAGCGCTACCTGCTGCTGCTGATGATCAAGGGCGCGCCCGACGGGAGCGGCCGCTCGACGGTGACCGAGCTCTCGGACCGGCTCCAGCTCGCGCAGAGCACCGTCACGGAGCTCGTCGCCCGGAGCGTCGATGCCGGGCTCGTCGAGCGCGAGGGCTCGGCCGCGGACGGCCGGGTGACCTACCTGCGCCTCACTGCGGAGGGAGAGCGCCGGCTGGCCTGCTCGTTCACCGGCCTGCATGCGGAGCGGAACGCGCTCCAAGATGCCGTGGGCGCCCTCAGCACGTCGCGCAACGTGTGAGCGACCCTGCCGCGGGATCAGATCGCGCTTGTCACGGCGCTGATCGCGTTCGGGATGGCGCCGCTCAGCGCCGCCCAGGCGCCGATGATGATCACGGTGATCATGCCCAGAACGACCGCGTACTCGGAGGTCGTCTGGCCGTCTTCGCGGCCGCGTGCGCTCGAGGTGTGAGAACCGGGGATCACAGCGGATTTAGTTGTCCGAAGGTCGTTCGTCGCTGGGGACATCATCGTCAGCACCGGTCTGACGGCTCGACCCTCGAAGCGGTGAATCGGCCTCGCCGCGCTCACAGAGCGTTCACAACGCTCGGCTAGACTCGCCTCCGGCCGTGAGGGAGGGGAACGAGCAGTGCGTGGGCACGGCGGTGCTCGGTGCCGGGCCGGCGGGCCTGACGGCCGCCTACGTCCTGGCACTGCGCGGTGCGCCCGGTGTCGTCTACGAGGCGGACGGCACCGTCGGCGGCATCGCCAAGACCGTGCTCTACGACGGCTACCGCTTCGACCTCGGCGGCCACCGGTTCTTCACGAAGCTCGGCCCTGTCCAGCGGCTGTGGGAGGATGTGATGGGGGAGGAGTTTCTCGTCCGCCCGCGCCTCTCGCGGATCTACTACGACGGCAAGTTCCTCGCGTATCCGCTGCAGGCGCGGGACGTCGTCAAGCGCCTCGGCATCTACGAGTCGGTCATGTGCTCGCTCTCCTACTTCTGGAGCCGCGTGAACTTCAGGCGTGAAGAGCCGAAGAGCTTCGACGACTGGGTGACGATGCGCTTCGGGCGGCGGCTGAACAACACGTTCTTCCGTTCCTACACGCAGAAGGTCTGGGGAATCCCCGGCTCGCAGATCCAGTCGGAGTGGGCCGTCCAGCGCATCAAGGACTTCTCCTTCTGGCGGGCCGTGCTCGCAATCCTGCACCTCCAGCGTGGCCAGGCGACGACGCTGATCGAGGAGTTCCATTACCCGCGACTCGGGCCCGGACAGCTGTGGGAGCGGATGGACGAACGCGTCGAGTCGCGGGGGATCCCCGTCCGGAAGAACCACCGGGTGACCGCGATCAGGCACGAGCGCGAGCTCGTGACCGGGATCACTGTCGAGTCGGAGGGGAACTCGACGGACGCGGCCGTCGACAGCGTCGTCTCGTCGCTGCCGCTCAGCGACCTGATCTTCAGCCTCGACCCGCCCCCGCCCGACGAAATCGTTGCGGCGGCGAAGCGCCTGCGCTACCGGGCGCTCTGCCTCGTCGCGTTGATCATCGACGACGAGCAGCCCTTCCCGGACAACTGGATCTACCTCCACGACCCGGGCACGGTCGCCGGTCGCGTGCAGAACTTCGGCGCCTGGAGCCCCGACATGGTCAAGCCCGGGACGACCTGCCTCGGCGTCGAGTACTTCTGCTTCGAGGACGACCCGATCTGGCTGATGTCCGACGAGGAGGCCGTGGCGCTGGCGACCGGCGAGATGGCGCGGATCGGCCTGGTTGACCCGGCGGACGTCGTCGACGGGGTGAAGGTGCGCGTGCCCAAGGCGTACCCGATGTACGACCCCTACTACCGCGAGGCTGTGGCGCTCATCCACGGCTACCTGGCCGGGTTCGAGAACCTGAAGACGTGCGGGCGCAACGGGCTCCACCGCTACAACAACCAGGACCACTCCATGTGGACGGCGATCCTCGCCACGCTCAACCTCCTGGACGGGACGAACCACGACGTCTGGGCCGTCAACACCGAGGCCGAGTACCACGAGGAGGGCAGGATCGTGGACGAGCTGCTCGACATCGAGCTCGTTGGCTGACCAGTCCCTGTCCATCGTCGTGGCCTCGAACGGAGCACCTGGCTCCGTGGAGGTGTGCCTCGCCTCGCTGGCCGGCCAGGTCGACGGGGCCGAGGTGATCGTCCAGGAGCGCCCGGGTGCGGTCGTGCCGGAGCTCTGGCGCGACGGCATCGACGCCGCGACCGGCGCGATCGTCGCGTTGACCATCTCGCCGATGCGGCCGGCGCCGGACTGGGTTGCGCGGATCCGCGAGCGGCTGGCAGACGACGAGGTCGTGGCCGGCGCGATCGAGCCGGGGGAGGGGCTGCGGATCGTCGACTGGGCGGAGTACTTCTGCCGCTACGCCCGGGACATGCTGCCGTTCGAGCGGCGCGAGGACCCGGAGATCCCGGGTGACAACTGCGCTTATCGGCGCGAGCTGCTCGAGCGCACGCGCAATCTGTATCGCGACGGCTTCTGGGAGCCGGAGGTGAACAGGGCGCTGCGCAGCGAGGGCGTGCAGCTCTGGCACGACCCCGGCGTGGTCGTGTTCCAGGGGCGGTCGGCCGGCTTCGGTGCGTTCTTCCGGCAGCGGCTCCAGCACGGCCGCGCGTACGGCCGGCAGCGGGGCGCGCGCTTTGGCGCTGGGCGGAACGCGGCCGGCGTCGCGCTGGCGGTCGTGGTTCCGTTCGTGCTCGTCGCGCGCACGGCCGGTGAGGTGTTGTCCCGGAGGCGCTATCGCTCGCGGCTGGTCGTCGCACTGCCGGCGCTCCTCGTCTTCGACGCCGCCTGGGCGGCCGGCGAGGCCATGGGCCACCTGGACACCCTGCGCCGGCGATGACCACTCCGGGGCCAGGCCGGGGCCAGGCCGGGGTCAGGCCCGGGTCAGAGCAGGGTCAGGCCGGGGTCAGACCTGGGTCAAAGCAGGGTCAGGTTGGGGTCAGACCCGGGTCAGGCCCAGAACGGCCGGGTGCTGGCCTGTCCGTTGTGATCGCGTCAGTGAACGGCATGCCATATCTGGGCAGGTGCCTGGATGCGCTGGCGGAGCGCTGTCCGGCCGCAGAGATCGTGGTTGCCGACTGGACGGACGAGGCGACCCGCGCCGAAGTCGCCGAGCGGTGGCCGTCCGTCAAGCTGCTGTCGTTCGACGAGCCGATGGCGATCCCGGAGCTGCGCGCCGCGGGGGTGTTCGCCGCTGCGGCACCGCTCGTCGCGCTGATCGAGGACCACTGCCTCGTCTCGCCCGCCTGGGCCGAGCGGCTGGCGTCGGCGCACGCGTCTGGGCACGGAGTAGTCGGCGGCCCGATCCGGAATGTCGCGACCGAACGCATCCGCGACTGGGCGGCGTTCTTCTGCGAGTACAGCGCTGTCATGGAGCCGATGCCACGTGGCCCTGCCGCCGGCCTCCCCGGGATGAACGTCTCCTACGGCCGCGAGGCGCTGGCCGCGATCGACGATCTTCTCCGCGATGGCCGCTGGGAGAACTGGCTCCATCCGCGGCTCCAGCTGCGCGGCTTCGAGCTCTGGTGCGAGCCCGACGCCTTCGTCGAGCACGACAAGGACTTCGACCTCGGCGAGTTCCTCTCGCAGCGTTACCACTACTCGCGCTCGTACGCGGGCATGCGGAACCTGGAGCTCGGCCGTCGCCGGCCGCTCTACGCGCTCGCGACGCCGCTGCTCGTCCCGCTCCTCTACTACCGGGTGGGACGCAACGTGTTCTCGCGGCGCCGGACACGGGGGAAGTTCCTCCTGGCGACGCCGTTGATCCTGCTCTACGTCACCGTCTGGGCGTTCGGAGAGCTCGTCGGCTACGTATTCGGCGGCGGACGCAGCCTGCTCAAGGTGCGCTAGATGAGGATTGGCGTCGACGCGACGAGCTGGGTCAACCGTCGCGGCTACGGGCGGTTCGCGCGGAACGCGCTGACGCGCCTCGTCGCGCTCGACCGCGAGGCGACGTACGTCTTCGTGATCGACGAGGCAAGCGCTCCGTCAGTCGAGCTCCCGGCGGGGGCCGAGCGCCTGACCGTCGCGCTGTCACGCCCGGCCGCGTCGGCCGCGGACTCCTACCGTCCGCCGGCCGATCTGCTCCGCCTCGGCGCCGCGGTCACGCGCGCGCGGTTCGACGCGGTGCTCTTCCCCTCCGTCTACACGTACTTCCCGTCCGCGCTTGCGCCGAGCGCCGTCGGCATCCACGACCCGATCGCCGTCGACTTTCCCGAGCTGACGCTGCCCACCCGCCGGGCGAGGGCATTCTGGCAGGCGAAGCAGCGGTTGGCGATCCGGCTCGCGCGGCGACTTTTCACAGTATCCGAGTCGGCGCGCGACGCGGTCTCGGCGAGCCTCGGCGTCGCGCCCGCGAAACTGGCCGTGGTGCCCGAGGCGCCTGATCCAGCGTTCACGCCGCGGCCGACAGGAGACGTCGAGCGGGAAACCGCCGCGATCGGCATGCCCTCCGGCGATCGCTACCTGCTCTTCGCGGGCGGGATCAGCCCGCACAAGAACGTCGAGACGCTCGTCGATGCGTACGCAAATCTGGTGCGAGGCGGCGAGGACAACCTGCGTCTCGTCCTCGTCGGCGCGCTCGACGACGAAGCGTACCTGTCAGCGGCGGGGCCGGTTCGACGGCGGATCGACGAGCTCGGGCTCGGCGACGGCGTCATCCTGCCCGGCTTCGTCACCGACGATGCGCTCGCCTGCCTGTACACGGGCGCCGCCGCGGTCGTGTCGCCGTCGCTCGCGGAGGGCTTCGGGCTCCCCGCGGTCGAGGCGGCCGCGTGCGGAGCGCCGGTCGTGCTCAGCGACATTCCGGCTCACCGGGAGACACTCGGAAACGATGCGCTCTTCTTCCAGGCACGCGACTCGGATGGCCTCGCCGAGCACCTGGCGCAGCTGCTCCGGTCGGACATGCTGCGTCGGTCGCTCGGCGAGCGAGGGCACCGCCGCGTGGCGCGGTATTCCTGGGACGCCTCTGCCGACGCGCTTCGGACCCTGCTGCACGAGGTGGCGCGTGGCTGAGCCGCTCTCGTTCTGCATGGTCACGACCTTCTATCCGCCGCACCACTTCGGCGGCGACGCGACGCACGCGCACCGCCTGAGCAACGCGCTCGCCCGCCGCGGGCATGCGGTCACCGTCGTTTACAGCGAGGACGCCTACCGGGCGCTCGGAGGCCGCGCGCGGAACGATCCCTTCTATCACGAGCCTGGCGTCACGCTGCGTCCGCTGCGGACAGCGTTTCCGGTCGCGGCGGCGACAGCGACCTACGTCTCCGGCCGACCGGCGTTCTACGCGGCGCAGCTCGACGCGGTGTTCCGGGAGCCGTTCGATGTCGTGCACTTCCACAACGTCTCGCTGGCGGGCGGCCCGGGCGCCCTGAGCTACGGAGACGGGATCAAGCTGTACACGACGAGCGAGCACTGGCTCGTGTGCCCGATGCACGTCCTCTTCCGCTACGGGCGCGAGCCCTGCGTCGAGCCGCACTGCCTCCGCTGTACGCTGGCGTTCCGGCGGCCGCCGCAGCTCTGGCGCTACTCGGGCTTGCTCGACCGCTCGGCGGCCGACGTCGACCTCTTCCTGGCGCCGAGCCGGTTCACCCTCGAGGCGCATCGGGCCCGCGGCTTCTCGCGGCCCATGCGGGTGCTCCCGCATTTCCTGGCCCGGGAAGACGTGTCCATGATCGGCAGCCCGGGGCCTGGCCGGGGTCAGGCCGGGGTCAGGCCGGGGTCAGACCCCGGCCATGTCCCCGCGGGACGGCCATACGTGCTTTTCGTCGGCCGGCTCGAGCGGCTGAAGGGCGTCAGCGTGCTCGTCGAGGCGTTCCGGAGATACCGCGGGCTCGACCTGCTCGTCGCCGGGGACGGAGAGGAGCGGGACGAGCTCGAGCGCCAGGCGGCCGGCCTCGATCACGTGCGCTTTCTCGGCTACGTCCCGCAGGCCAAGCTGGACGCGCTCTACCGCGACGCGATCGCGCTGGTCGTGCCCTCCGTCGGCTACGAGGTGTTCGGGCTCGTCGTGCTCGAGGCGTTCGCGCGGCAGACGCCCGTGATCGTCCACGACCTCGGCGCGCTGCCCGAGCTCGTCGCGGACTCCGGCGGCGGCCTCGTCTACCGCACGCCGAACGAGCTCGTCGCCGCCGTCGAGCGCCTGCGCACGGACAAGACCCACCGCGACGACCTCGGCGCGAAGGGCCACGACGCCTGGCAGCGCCTGTGGAGCGAGGAACGGCACCTGAGCGGGTACTTCGAGGCGGTCGACGAGGCCCGCGAGACGAGGAGTGCCCGTGGGAGCCGACAGTAAGCTAGACGCCTTGGGTCCCGTCGAGGCTCCCGAGGCCGCTGCAGGCACCGACCAAACCGGCATGCGGGCCCGATTCAGCCGGGTCCTGTTCGGCCAGTCGTTCCTGAGCGGCGTCCTGCGCAGCTTCCTGACGCTTGCCGCCGGGGAGTGGGTCGCGCGGCTGATCGGACTCGCCATCCAGATCTGGCTGGCACGCAAGCTGACGCCGGGACCGTACGGCGTGATCACCTTTGGCATCGCGCTGATCGGCTGGTTCGGCCTTGTCGTCGACTCCGGCACCGAGCAGCTGAACGTCCGCGACATCTCGCGGCGGCCCGAGCGCTTCCGCGAGCTCGCCGACACGGTCCTCGGCCTCCGCCTCGCGCTCTCGATCGTCGCCGGCGTCGTGCTCGCCTCCGTGACCTACCTGTTCTCCAACTCGGAGGACGCGCGCACCGTGCTGCCGCGCTTCGCGCTCGTGCTCCCGGCGCTCGCGATCAACCTGCGCTGGATGGTGCTCGGGATCGGCAAGGCGAAAGCGGTCGCGCTCGGGAACGTCGCTTCGCGGATCGTCTTCCTGGCCGCGATCGTCCTGCTCGTCTCCGGCCCTTCGGACGACAAGATCGTCCCCATCCTCGAGGCGCTGAGCGAGGCCACGTACGCCACCGTGATCATCGTGCTCGCGGCCAAGGGGTACGGCCTGGTGCGGCCTCGGATCGACCTCGCCGCCTGGCGGAAGACGCTGACGGAAGGATTCCCGCTGCTCGTCTACGGCGCCTGCCGCGCCGCCATCCTGACCGCCGACGTCGTGCTGATCGCACTGATCCTCGGCCACGGCAAGGTCGGGCTCTACGGCGCCGCGCTGAAGCCGGCGACGTTCTTCCTGGGCGCGCTCGGCCTGTTCTCCGTCTCGCTGCTCTCGGGCTACAGCGCCGCGCCCGAGGACGAGCGGAACTCGCTCTTCCGCCGCTCGGTGCTGTTCGGCGGCCTGTCGATGGTCGCCGTCGCGATCGCGCTCAGCCTGGCCTCGCCGCTCGTCACCTTCGTCTTCGGCGACCAGTACGCGGACGCCGCGGCGCCGCTTGCCGTACTCGCCTGGGCGCTGCCGCTCGCGGGCTTGGCCGTTCCCTACAGCTCGGTGCTGATCGCGCGCGGCCGCCAGGACGTCCTCATGCGCAACAACATCGTCGGCGCCGCGTTCAACATCGGCACGAACGCGCTCATGATCACGTTCGTCGGCATTACGGCAGCCGCCGGCGTGCGCGTCGCCACCTACGGGATCATGCTCTTCCTGAACCACGGCGCCTGCGTCAGGCGCGGCCTGGCGCCCTCGCTCGTGGAGGTCTTCACCGGGCGGATCCCGCGGGTCCTGCCCGGTCGCGGGCGGGCCTAGGCACGATGCAGGACGTACCCGGCGACTACTACCGCCGGCTGCGCGAGGTCGACACCCGCCACTGGTGGCACCTCGGGATGCGCTCGTTGGCAGCGGCACTGCTCGAGGGGCGGATGCGCGGAGCGCTGCTCGACGCCGGATGTGGGACGGGCGGCTTCCTGGCCTGGGCTGCGAGCACGGGTGCGTTCACCCGGCTCTGCGGGCTCGACCTCAGCCCCGAGGCGATCCAGCTCGCGCGCGAGGTCGTTCCCGAGGCCGAGCTCCGCGCCTCCCCGCTCGACCGCATCCCGTTTGGCGACGGGGAGTTCGACCTCGTCGTCTCGCTCGACGTCCTCCAGCACGTCCCCGAGGGCCTGCTGGACG
Organism: uncultured Actinomycetes bacterium; assembly: GCA_963776375.1. Classification (GTDB taxonomy): domain Bacteria; phylum Actinomycetota; class Thermoleophilia; order Gaiellales; family Gaiellaceae; genus PALSA-612. The sequence continues at coordinate 515,366 of CAVZMF010000002.1, forward strand.
CGAGCCTGTGGGAGCTGCGGCGCGTCCTGCGCCCCGGGGGTGCGCTGCTCGTGCGCACGAACGGCGACCGCCGTGCGCGCCGCGTGCGCGACGACTGGCGCGCCTACGACGCAGAGACGCTCGCCGCCGACCTGCGGCGGGCGGGCTTCGCCGTCCGACGGCTGACCCACGCGAACGCGATGCTGTCGCTGGCCGCGGCGGCGCGAGGTCGGCGGCCGGAGGCGCCGACCGACGAGTCGTGCGGCATCCCGCCGGCGGAGGAGGGTGCGAAGGCGGCCGCAGGGCGCGCGCTGCTCGAGCTGGAGACGCGCATCGTCGCGCGCGGCGGAAGCCTGCCGTACGGGCACACGCTGTTTGCTCTCGCCGAGCGGGAGGTCGTGAGCTGATCACCGCCGAGCCGGCCCGGTGGGACGAGCTGGCCGAGCGCTATGACAGCGCCTACGACGATCCGGGTCGGCGTGGCCGGCTCGTGCGCGCGCGGATCGCAGCCGCGCGCGCGCTCCTGCCGGGCGACCCCGGCAAGGCGCTCGACGCGGGCATGGGCGGCGGCCGCTTCGTCGAGGCTCTCGATCTCGCGGGGTGGGAGGTGACCGGGATCGACCTGTCGGAGAAGATGGTCGATCTGGCCCGGGAACGCGTGCCCCGGCTCGCGGACTCGCTCCTGGTCGCGCCGGTCGAGCGGCTGCCGTTCGCCGAGGGCGCCTTCGACGTCGTCACGGCGCTGGGCGTGCTCGAGTTCACGGAGGACGTATCCGTTGCGCTCCGCGAGCTCGCCCGCGTGCTGCGCCCAGACGGCGATGCGGTCGTCAGCTGGCCGAGCTTCGGGAGCCTGTATGCCGCGTGCCGGCGAGGGCTGGTCAACCCGCTCGCCCGTGCGCTCGGACGGCCGTCGCCGCCGCCGGCGCAGAACCGTCTCGACGCGGAAGCGTTCGCGGCCCGGCTGTGCGAGGCAGGGCTGACGCTGCGGGCGGAGATCCTGCTGGGCGCGACCGGGGCGACCCTGCGCCCCGGTCTCTCGCGCGCGCTGGCGGCCCAGCTCGTCTTCGCCGCCCGGAAGGAGCCGTGACGCGGCTCGCGCTCGTCATGGTGGCTGCGGCCGCCGCCACCCAGGCTCCGGGCACGATCGCGACCGTCGCCGGCACCGGGGTTCCGGGCGAGGCCGGCGACGGCGGGCCCGCGACTGCGGCGCAGATCGTCCATCCGCGGGGCGTCGCGATCGCGCCGGGGGGAGGCTTCGTCTTCGCCGACGCATTCGGTCAGACCGTGCGGCGCGTGCTGCCGGACGGGACGATCACGACCGTGGCCGGAACAGGCACTGCGGGCTTCTCCGGGGACGGCGGCCCGGCGACGCAGGCGGAGCTCGACCAGCCACACGGCGTCGCCTTCACCGCGGGCGGCACGCTGCTCGTCGCCGACGCGCTCAACAACCGCATCCGCGCGCTCTCCCCGGGCGGAGCGATCTCGACCGTCGCCGGTACCGGGGCGCACGGCTTCTCGGGCGACGGGGGACCGGCCACCGGGGCGACGCTGGGCGCACCGCGCGGCGTTGCGGCCGTCCCAGGAGGCGGCGGCTACCTGATCCCGGACACGGACGACGACCGGGTGCGGCTCGTGCGCCCGGACGGCGTGATCGTCACGGTCGCGGGAGACGGCACGCGAGGCTTCTCGGGCGACGGCGGCCCGGCGACGGATGCCGAACTGGACAGGCCGTTCGCGGCCGTGGCGCTGGCGGGCGGCGGCCTGCTAATCGCCGACACGGGCAACGACCGCGTGCGCAAGGTGTCCGGCGACGGGACGATCGTCACCGTCGCCGGGAACGGAATCCGCGGCTTCGGTGGGGACGGCGGGCCGGCGACGAGCGCGTCGCTGAACAGCCCGCACAACCTGGCCGTGCTACCCGACGGGGGCTTCCTGGTCGCGGACGAGGGCTCGAACCGCGTGCGGCGCGTCTGGCCGAACGGGACGATCACGACCGCGGCCGGCACGGGCACGGCCGGCTTCTCCGGCGACGGCGGCCGGGCGACGGCCGCCGAGCTGAACCAGCCGAAGGCGATCGCCGTGCTGCCGAATCTCCAGGGCTTCCTGGTCGCCGACGCGGCCAACAGCCGCATCCGCGTGGTCACGATCGACCTGCGCCCTGCCCTGCGGCTGCGGCTCACGAGCCGCTCGCTGCGCATCCGCGCGGGCGCGCAGGCCAGGCTCGTGTTCGACCTGTCCGATCCGGCCACGCTGCGGATCGATGTGCGCGCGGGGACGCGGAGCGTCACGCGCCTGACGGCGAAGGCCGCGCCGGGGCGGCACACGCTCCGTTTCGGCCGCGGCCTGCGTCCGGGCCGCTATGTGCTGGACGTTCGGGCCACGGCCTCGCTGACGAAGCCGGCGCGGGCCACCGCATCGCTCGTCGTCGCTCCCCGCCGCCGACAGGGCTAGTGTGCCGCCGTGATCGTCGGCGTCGACGCCAGCCGGCTCGTGGGTCCGCGCACCGGCATCGGGCGTTCCTACGAGCAGCTGCTCCGCGGCTGGGCGGCGGCGCCCGAGCTGCCGGCGGAGCGGATCGACCTGTTCAGCCCGGCTCCGGTCGGCGACATTCCCGTCGATCCACGACTGCACCTGCACGTCCTGCCCGCTCGTGCAGCGGGGCTCTGGTGGCAGGTCTCGGTGCTGCGGAAGCGCGCCGCAGCCCTCGACGTACTCATGGCACCGTACGCGCTGCCGCCCGGGTATCCGGGGCGGGCAGTCGTCGAGAACCACGGCATCCTCGAGGGGCCAGACCGCGCGGCGTGGCGAGAGCTCCGGGCGCAGGCGCGCAGCCGCCACTTCCGGTACAGCGCCCGCCGGGCGGACGCGGTGATCGCGATCTCCACCGTCGTCCGAGACGACCTCGTCCGCTGGTACGGCGTCCCGGCTGAGCAGATCCACGTCATCCCCTACGGCATGGGCGCGCCGTTCGCCCCCGGTGAGCCCGAGCCGGCGGTCGTTCGGGACGTGCTCGGCGAGGACATGCCGTTCCTGATCTTCGTCGGCAAGCTCTCGCCGCGCCGCCACCTGCCGGAGCTGCTACGCGCTTTCGACGAGGTCGCCGCCGACCACCGCGACCTGCGGCTGCTCGTCGTCGGCCCGAACGCGTGGAACATCCCCGTGGGCTCGCTCCTCGCGGACACGCGCGCCGGCGACCGCGTGCTCCACGTCGCTCACCTCGACCAGCCGACCCTCGCCGGTCTCTACCGCTCGGCGGTCGCACTCGTCCTGCCGACGACGAAGGAGGGGTGGTCGATGCCGATCCGCGAGGCGCTCGTCTGCGGCTGCCCGGTCGTGACGACGGACGGGCCCTGGCTGGACGAGGACGGTTCCGGCTCGGCCGTGATCAGGGTGCTCCGTCCCGAGCCCGCGCTGCTCGCGGCGGCGTTGCGCTCGGTCGTCGAGGACGCGGATGTCCGCTCCGACCTGCGCGCGCGTGGCCTCGCCCTCGCCGCGGGCTTTCCGACCTGGGAGGACCGGGCCCTGCGCGTGATGGACGTCCTGGCCGAGGTCGCCGGACGCTAGAGCGCGACGCGCTCGCCGGTTTCGGCCGAGCGGTACGCCGCCTCGATCACGCGCAGGCCGTCGCGCGCTTCGCGGCCGCTGGAAGGCGGCTCGCGGTTCTCGGCGAATGCGGGAAGGATCTTGGCCAGGAGCTTCGCCGTCCCGTCGACGCCGTCGTCGCGCGGGTTGCGGGCGAGCGTCGTGCGGCCGAGGCCGCGTTCCATCCAGGCGGCGCCTCCCGGCGCGTACTCGAGCCGAATGCCCGTCTTCTGCGCACGCTTGGCGCCGAGCCGGAGCAGCGCGCGGCCGCCGTGCGAGGCGCGCAAAGAGGCCCGCTCGCAGTCGGCGCGGAGCTCGGTGTAGCGAGTGCCTGCGGGGCAGAGCCGGTCGATCGTGATCTGCGCCAGCCGGCCGTCGGGGAAGTCGAGCGTGACCAGGTGGATCGCGTCCGCCTGCCGGCTCTCGTCCAGCCCACTGGAGTGCCGCGCGTAGACGCCTGCGGGTAGCTCTCCGTGGAGGTGGAGCAGGAGGTCGACGAGGTGGACGCCGCCCTCGAACAGCGTCCGGTTCGGCATCGCGGCGCGCCACGCCACGGGCTCGTCCCACGGGGCGAGGTTCATCAGCTGCCAGATCTGCGTGAACACGAGCCGCCCGGCCTCGTCGGTGCCGATCGCATCCTTGACGGCCTTGAAGATCGGCTTCTCGCGGAACTCGTGGTTGACCGCAACCTGCCGGTTGGCCCGTTCCGCAGCGGCCAGCACCGCGTCTGCCTCGGTGACGGTGGAGACGAACGGCTTCTCGCAGAGGACGTGCAGGCCTGCGCCGAGCGCCTGGGCGCAGAGTGCTGCGTGCGAGTCGGGCGGCGTGGCAACGACGAGGACCTCCGGCCGGCCGCGCTCCAGCAGCTCGTCGAACGTCTCGTAAGCCGGGAGGCTCGTCTCGGACGTCCACGAGGCGCGCTGCTCCGGCGAGGAGTCGAAGCCGCCGACGAGCTCGGCCCCCGGCGTCCGCTTGGCCGCCGGCTGGTGGAAGCCGCGGGCGGCCCAACCGAGCCCTGCGAAGCCGAGCTTCACGAGACCTCGGCCGTCGTCGTCGCCGGCGCGAAGATCGATCGGTCGTTCGGCGGCTCGGCGAAGCCGTCCGGGAGGACGGCGACCGCGTAGACCGACTCGTTCTCCTCGCCGCCCAGCTCGAACGTCCTCGTCACCCGGCCGAGCCCGACGTCGATCGCGTGCACGGCGAGCGGCCGCTGGCTGCCGACGAGGTAGACGCAGTCGTGCCAGAGGGCGAGGCCCCGCGCGAAGCTCGGGTCGCCCGGGACGACGATCGAGGTCTCGGCCTTGCGCTCGCGGTCGAAGGCGACGAGATTACCGGCGTTCGTGTCGTTGTAGAGCAGTACGCCGTCCCGCTCGAGCACGTTGTGGCCCGGGACTCCGATGCCGGTCTGCCACATGAGCTGGTGCGCCGAGCCGTCCTCCCGGCGGACGACGATCGCTGAGGACGAGCCGGGGATCACGCCGGCCGGCGTCGGTGCCGTGCCCGGCTTCCGCCGGCGCGTGACGCCGAGCTTCGACGCGGCCCGGCCGAGCGGCGCCATCCGGCGGCGGCGCGCGACCTCGGCCGGGTCGAGGATGCGGCCAAGGCTCACGAGCAGCCCCTCGTGGCCCCGGGCGACCGCGTTCAGGTGAGCGATGTTCGTGACGCCGCTCTGGAGCGTGTGCGGGTCGCGGTAGTCGAGCGTCAAGTCCGGAGACGGGAGAGCGTCGAAGCCGAGCTCTCGGACGAGGTCGGGGTCGTCGCGCCAGCTCCAGGTCTCGGCCAGCTCGCCTTCCCACGTGAACCGGGCCAGGAGATCGGCGTTCGTGCAGGTCACCCAGACCCCGGACTCCTCGGCGAGGACGTCGTGAATCGCCCCCGCCAGCGGGTGCGTGAAGGTGGCGACGAGCCCCAGCCGCTCGTCGAGGACGAAGACGGAGTCCGAGTTGCAGACGATGAGGCGGTCGCCGTGCACCGACACGCCCTTGGCGCCGCGCGTACCGCCGCGCGGGTTCGGGTCGACCGCGCGCCAGGGGCTCTCGGGCACCGGCTCCGTGTGGAGCGCCGCGCCGCCGTCGAGGTCGACGATGCGCACGAAGCCGGAGAACCGCTCGTGGCCCGCATGGCGGACGGCCGACGTGACGACGATCCTCGTCACGCGGGCTTCCGAGCGAAGACGTGGAAGAAGGGGCCAACGGCGAGGAGCACCGCATGCACGGCAGCGATCCGGCGGGCGCGGTTGTAGGAGCGGACGAGGCGGAGCTCGGGGCCGCGGTACATGCGTTGTGACGCATCGGGGATCTCGGGAGCGACGATGGTCGTTTCGAAGCCGGCGTCGTCGAGCATGCGGCGGAGGGTTCTCGCCGAGAGCAGGTGGACGTGGTCGTACGAGACGCCGCGGGCGGCCTCCACGTAGCGCGCGGCCGCACCGCGTGGGAGGTAGCCGACGCCCCAGAGCCTGACGTGGGGCTCCAGGCCGAGCGAGTACCGGTTGGGCGTGGCCAGGAAGAGCAGCCCGCCGGGCCGGAGGACGCGCGCGCACTCGCGGACGAAGCGCTCCGGGCTCTCGACGTGCTCGACGACGTCGGCGGCCGCGACGAGGTCGAACGACCCGTCTGGAAAGGGCAGCACCTCGGCGGCGCAGGCGACGAGCTCGACTGCGCCGGACGAGCTTTCCGCGAGGCGCTTGCCGGCGAGCACGAGCCAGCGGAGCGAGAGGTCACTCGCAACGACAGAGGCGCCGCGCGCGGCGATGGCGGCGCCGAGGGCGGCGGTTCCGCAGCCGACCTCGAGGACGTGGCCTCCCGGGCCGATCGGCCGTCCGCGCGCCGCGTCGATCGCGTCGACGATCGGCTCCGTCTTCGCGCCGGCGGCGAGCTCCTGGGCCGTGAACCGGGCGGCGAGCTCCGGCTGCTTGCCGACGAGGCGCCAGTGCCGGTCGAGCAGGGCGGCGAAGTCGTCTCCGGCGGCGTGCTCGGCGAGCTCGCGCGCGATCCGGGCGTCGTCGTCGCGGCTGAGCTGCGGGTCGGGGTAGGAGAGCCGCAGGTCCGGGATCCCGGGCAGCGGCGCGCCGTAGGCCTCGCCGCAGCCGCGGCAGCTCGTGTCCTCCCCGCCGGCCGGAAGTTCGCCCCCGCACCGTGGACACCGAAGCGCCGTCGTGGTCCGCGCCGCACGCTCCGTCGTCCCGCTCACGCGGGTGAGCCTAGCCAAGCGCACCGCCGGCTCGGCCCGCGAGCCGGCCCGATGGGGTCAGGCCAGGGTCAGGCCCCGATCACGCCCCTTCGTGCCGAGGGTCTGGCCCAGAACTGTGCCGATTTTGGAACAAAAGGCACGCGTGGCCCGAAGCGGCGGCCGGCGGGAGGTACGGTCGGAGTCGATGGCACGGGTTCTGCGTAGCAGCCTTCCGGACGGGACGTTCCATGTGACGTCGCACGGGATCGAGGACGCTCCCATCTTCCGCGACGACGTCGACCGGCTCGACTTCCTCTACCTGCTGGCGATCGTCGTGCGCGAGTTCGGCTGGAGCGTCAAGGCGTACTGCCTCATGGACACCCACTACCACCTCGTCGTCGAGACGACCACGACCAGGCTTTCTGCCGGTATGCATCGCCTGAACGGCCGGTATGCGCTGCTCTTCAACGAGCGTCACCGCCGCCGCGGGCACGTCTTCGAGGGCCGATTCCGATCCTGGGTCGTGCGCGACGAGAAGCACTACGCGGCGACTTGCGCGTACGTGCTTCAGAACCCGGTCAAGGCCGGCGCCTGCACGACTGCGGCCGAGTGGCCGTGGTCAAAGCTCGTCGTCGTGGGCGAGCAGTACGACGAGCCCCTCGTCCGCACAGAACGTGGCCACGTCGGCCGGCAGGCCGGCCGGCGAGTGCGCGACGTCGCCGCCCAGGAAGGCGCCGCCGGCGTGCCCGCCGCCGTCGCGGACGAGGAGCGACACGTGCCCGGGAGTGTGGCCCGGCGTCGGCACGAGGACGAGCGAGCCGTCGACGGCGAGTTCGGAGGAACCGGCAAAGGGCCCGACCGGCGGGCCGGAGAAGTCGACGAGCACCGGTCCGTGGCCTGCGGGCCAGTGCTGGGGGACGTAGCCGCGCAACCGCCCTGACAACCCCTGAGCGCGCTCCCACTCGACCCTCGACACGAGCACCTCCGCCGCGGGGAACGCGCCGACGCCGCCGACGTGATCCGTGTGCAGATGCGAGAGCACGACCCAGCGCACCGAGGCCGGGTCGACCCCTGAGCGCACGAGCTGCGACGCGATCTCGTCCTGCGGCTCGAGCTCGAAGCGCGCGAGCCGCAGGAACGGATGCCAGCTCGGGTGATAGCCGGGCTCGGCCGCCCGCGCCGTCTGCCCGGTGTCGAAGAGGCAGACCCCATCCGGGTGGTGCACGAGGAACACGTTGACCGGCAACGTCCTGTCGCTCCACCCGCCGCCGAGATAGCGGCGGACGCCCCGCGAGGCGCACTTCGGCCGCACGCGGCCGGTCGAGAACCGTTCGACCCGCACTAGCCGTCGCGGTCGCGCCGCAGGTACCCGACGAGCGCAATCGGCACTGACAGCGCCCCGACGACGTGGTGGAGCACGTGGAGCCCGACGCCGGCCGCGGCCTCGACCGGCCCGCGCCTCCGTGCGAGCAGCCCGTAGAAGGACCGGTTCAGCGCCACGAGCACGCCCAGTGCAACGAAAGCCGTCCGCACCCGCCCTCCCAGAAGCGAGAACACGGCCACGAGCGACGCAAGCGCGCTCGCCCTGTGCCGCCAGCCGAGGTTCAGTGCCGACGAGCGCACTCCGTGCCGCAGCAGCAGCTCCACCCAGGGCACGCCGCGGTGCCAGAGATCGCCCTCGACCATCGTCCTGAGCGTCCAGGCCTTGAGATGCGTCCCCTGCACCGCGGGGTCGAGCTCCATCCGGCACCCCGCTGCCGCCAGCCGCGCGCCGAGGTCGATGTCCTCCACGGACGGAACCGGGTAGCGCTCGGCATCGAAACCGCCCGCAGCCTCGAAGACGTCCCGGCGCATGGCGCCCAGGCCGGCCCAGAACGTCGTCGCGACGCCGGCGCCCTCGTGGTGCACGTGGTGGTGGAGGAGATTGCGGAACGCCGAGACCGTGCCCGGGTCGGTGGGACGGTCGTCGTACGAGCCGAACACGGCGTCGAGCGACGCGTCGGCGTCGAAGGCCCGCCGGATCCGCGCGAACGCGTCCGCATGCACGACGACGTCCGCGTCCACGAACACGAGCACGTCGCCGATTGCCCCCGCGGCCCCGCGGTTGCGCGCATCCGCGGGCCCGCCGCCCTCCTCGACGACGATCAGCTCCTCGGGCGGCTCGGCGGCCGCGTGAATCGCGCGACAGGCACGCCGTGAGCGTGGGCGGCGCGTTCGTGGCCGGGACGATCGCGCTCAGCCTCGGCATGCATCGATTCTAGGACGCGGCTAGGCTCGGGCCGTGACTGCGGTTCTCATGAAGGGTGCCCCGCTCGCCGAGAGGATTCGCGAGCAGGCACGCGCCGATGCCGCGGAGCTCCGCTCGGTCGGTCTCGCGACCGTGCTCGTCGGCGACGACCCTGCCTCGCACGTTTACGTGTCGAAGAAGCACGAAGCCGCGGTCGCCGCCGGCATCGACAGCATCGACCGCCGTTTGTCGTCCGAAACTTCGCAGGAGGAGCTGCTCGCCGTCCTCGACGAGCTGAACGCGGACGACTCCGTCGACGGCATCCTCGTCCAGCTGCCGCTCCCCGACCAGATCGATGCCGAGGCGGTGCTGCGCGCGGTCGACCCGATCAAGGACGTCGACGGCTTCCACCCCTTCAACGCCGGCCGCCTCTACGCCGGGCAGCCGACCTTCGTCCCCGCGACGGCGTTCGGGATCATGGTCATGCTCGAGGACTACGGCGTCGAGCTCGCCGGCGCGCGCGCTGTGGTCGTGGGCCGGAGCACGATCGTCGGCAAGCCGGTCGCGCACCTGCTCCTGGGCGCGAACGCGACCGTGACGATCTGCCACTCGCGTACCCGCGACCTCGGAGAGGAGACGAGAGCCGCCGACGTGCTCGTCGTCGCCATCGGCCGACCGGGCCTGGTCACGCCGGACATGGTCAAGGAGGGCGCGGCCGTCGTGGACGTGGGCATCACCCGCACCGACGCGGGCCTCCAGGGTGACGTCGTGCCCGAGGTGTCCGAGCGAGCGGGGTTCCTGACGCCGGTCCCCGGCGGAGTCGGGCCGATGACGATCGCCATGCTTCTGACCAACACGGTCAAGGCTGCGCGCTACCGCCGCGAGCTGCTTGCGTTTCCGTAGGGCCAGTGGTTAGAGTGGCCGCGCTTTAGACCAGCACGGCGGCTCGGTGCCCGGGCCGTCGTTTCGACGTTCAAGGAGGAAGAAGTTGGCTCAGGGCACCGTGAAGTGGTTTTCGAACGAGAAGGGCTACGGTTTCATCGAGCGCGAGGAAGGCGACGACGTCTTCGTGCACTTCTCCGCGATCAACATGGAGGGGTACAAGACGCTGACCGAGGGCCAGCGCGTCGAGTTCGAGGTCGTGCAGGGCGACAAGGGCCTGCAGGCGGCCAACGTCCAAGCAGCCTGAGTTCCTTTCGGAGCGACCACCACGGGCCCCGAAAGGGGCCCGTTTCATTTTGCGAGGATTGACGGGACAGTGATCACCAGGGAAGACGTCGTTCACGTGGCGCGCCTCGCGCGCCTCGAGCTGTCCGAGGAGGAGCTCGAGCGCATGCGCGAGCAGCTGTCGGCGATCCTCGAGGCGGTCGGCAAGGTCTCCGAGCTCGACCTCGAGGGCGTCGAGCCCACCGCGCACCCGCTCGACGTCGTCAACGTGCTGGCCGAGGACGAGCCGCGGCCGTCGCTCCCGCTCGAGGACGCGCTTGCGAACGCCCCGGATCCCGAGGACGGCTTCTTCGGAGTGCCGGCCGTATGAGCGTAGGCTTGACGGAGCTCACCAATGAGCGGAGGCGCCGGCTCTGCCGGGGCCGGGAGCGGGTATGAGCGTAGGCTTGACGGAGCTCACCAATGAGCGGAGGCGCCGGCTCGGCCGGCGCCGGGAGCAGGTATGAGCGCGATCGACACGCTGCGCCTGACCGCCGAGGAGGCGACGGAGCTGCTCGAGCGGCGCGAAGTGTCCGCCCGCGAGCTGCACGACGTCTATCTGGCCGCGGTCGGGGAGCGCGACGGTGAGCTGCACGCCTACCTGCGCACGATCGACGAGCCGGACGGCGAAGGGGTGCCGATCGCGTTCAAGGACGTGATCTCGACGAAGGGCGTCGAGACGACCGCGGGCTCGAAGATCCTTGCCGGCTACAAGCCGGTCTTCGACGCCACCGTGGCGTCGCGCTGCTACGACGCCGGGCTGACGTTGCTGGGCAAGACGAACATGGACGAGTTCGCGATGGGCTCGTCCACGGAGAACTCGGCCTACGGGCCGAGTCGAAACCCCTGGGACCCGGGGCGCGTGCCCGGCGGCTCGTCGGGCGGCTCGGCAGCCGCGGTCGCCGGCGGGCTCGCGCCGTGGGCGCTCGGCTCGGACACCGGCGGCTCGATCAAGCAGCCGGCCGCGCTGTGCGGCATCGTCGGCCTCAGGCCGACGTACGGCACCGTCTCGCGCTACGGCATCGTCGCCTTCGCCTCCAGCCTCGACCAGATCGGCCCCCTGGCGCGCACGGTCCGCGACTGCGCGCTGCTGTACCGGATCGTCGCCGGCCGCGACCCGTGCGACTCGACCACCGTCGAGCTGCCGGCGCCGGTCGAGATCCCCGAGGCGACCGACCTGAAGGGCCTGCGCGTCGGCGTTCCCCGCCAGCTGAACGAGGCCGAGGGCATCGAGCCGGGCGTGAAGGACGCCGTCGCGTCCGCGATCGCGCTCTGCGAGGAGCTCGGCGCCTCGGTCGGCGAGTGCGAGCTGCCCCTGTCCGTGGAGTACGGGATGCCCTGCTACTACCTGATCGCCCCGGCCGAGGCCTCCTCGAATCTGGCCCGCTACGACGGCGTCCGCTACGGCCACCGCTCGGCGGTCGACGGCGATCTCGGCGCCCTCTACGAGCGCACCCGCCACGACGGCTTCGGCGACGAGCCCAAGCGGCGGATCATGCTCGGCACCTACGCGCTCTCCGCCGGCTACTACGACGCGTTCTACGGCCAGGCGCAGAAGGTGCGGACGATCATCGGCAACGAGTTCCGCGCCGTGCTCGAGCAGTTCGACGTGCTGGTCAGCCCGACCTCGCCGACGGTCGCGTTCCCGCTCGGAGCGAAGACGGCGAATCCGCTGGCCATGTACCTCTCCGACGTGCTCGCGATCCCGCCGAACATGGCCGGGTTGCCCGGGCTCTCGATTCCCTGCGGGCTCTCCATGGGGCTGCCCGTCGGCCTGCAGCTCGTCGGCGCGCAGTTCTCCGAGAACCTGCTCTTCCGCGTCGGGCACGCCCTCGAACAGGCGATCGGCTTCGACACCGTCCCGGAGCGGCTGCGATGACGTGGGAGACCGTCATCGGGCTCGAGATCCATGCCCACCTGAAGACGCGCACGAAGATGTTCTGCCGCTGCGAGACGGGCTTCGGCGACCCGCAGAACACGCGCACGTGCCCGGTCTGCCTGGCGCATCCGGGGACGCTGCCCGTGCCGAACCGGGCGGCGGTCGAGTGGACGATCAAGCTCGGCCTCGCGCTCGGCTGCCGCATCGCCGACCGCGCCGTGTTCGCGCGCAAGAACTACTTCTATCCCGACAACCCGAAGGGCTACCAGATCTCGCAGTACGACGAGCCCTTGTGCCTGGACGGCCGTTTCGTCGTTCCCGGCGAGGACGGCGACCTCGAGATCGGCATCGTGCGCGCGCACCTCGAGGAGGACGCGGCCAAGACCGTGCACCTCGAGGGCGCCGGCGGCCGCATCGTCGGCGCCACGCGCTCGCTCGTCGACTTCAACCGCGGCGGCACGCCGCTCGTCGAGATCGTCACGCAGCCCGATCTGCGCTCGGCCGAGGAGGCGCGGCGCGTTCTGCAGCTCCTGCGGCAGACGATCGTCGAGCTCGGCATCTCGGACGCGGAGATGGAGAAGGGGACGCTGCGCTGCGACGCGAACGTGTCCGTCCGGCAGCCGGGCGAGGGCTACCGCACGCGCTGGGAGCTGAAGAACATGAACTCGTTCAGCTTCATCGCGCGCGGTATCGACGCGGCCGTGCGTGCTCAGATCGCGCTGCACGAGGCCGGGGAGGAGGTCGCGCAGGAGACGTACGACTACGACGCCGATGCCGACACGCTGACGCCGCATCGCTCGAAGGAGGAGGCGGACGACTACCGCTACTTCCCGGAGCCAGATCTCGTGCCGGTCGAGCCGGAGGCCTCGCTCGTCGAGCGGCTGCGCGGCGAGCTGCCGGAGCTGCCGGGCACACGGATCGGTCGCCACGCGCGCAAGCTCGGCACGGCGGATGCGTGGGCGCTCGTCACGACGGACCGGGAGCAGGATTTCGAAGGGCTCGTCGCAGCCGGCGTCGAGGCGCGTCCGGCGTACAACTTCGTGATGAATCAGCCGATCCCGCCGAACGCGAACCTCACCGAGCTCGCCCGGGTCGTGAAGGAGCCGGGCCTGACCCGTGCAGGCATCGAGGGCGCCGTGGCCGCGAGCGCGAGTCCGGGGTTCACGGCTGACGAGTTCCTGGAGCAGAAAGCCGTGAGCGACGCAGCCGAGCTGGAGCCGCTGATCGAGCGCATCCTGGCGGCCAACCCCGGGCAGGTCGAGGCCTACCGGGGCGGCAAGGAGGGCCTGCTCGGGTACTTCGTCGGGCAGGCGATGAAGGAGACCGGCGGCAAGGCCAATCCCAAGGTGCTGAACGAGCTGATCCGTGAGAAGCTGAGCTCGTGAGCGACCCGGTCGAGGAGGCCAACGAGATCCTGCGCGGCAAGGGCTACCGCGAGGCCCAGCTGGCCGTCTTCTCGACGCCGATGCCGGCGAAGGCCCTGATCAAGGGCGCGAAGATCGGCAGCCCGTTCGCCGACTCGCCCGAGGTCGTCCTCCGCGCCGTCCGCGACTGCGTTCCGCCCGCGGACGAACTCGGCCGCCATACGATCACGCCCCACGAGCTCCGCGCCTGCCTCGACCGGCCGTGACCGCTCCGGCCACGTCCGGGGTCTGACCCCGGCCTGACCCCGGCCTGGCCCGGGCCAGGCGCCAGCAGGCCCGTGCTAGCGTGATCTGGGCGCCATGCGTCTCGCGATCACGCTCGTGTCACTTCTGACGGCGGGCGGCTGTCCCGGTGATACGCCCAGCGGAACGTCGCTGTCCATGACCGTGTATCCGAACGGCGTCGGACAGCCGGGCGCGCGCCAGTACCACCTGAGCTGCGGCCCCGCGACCGGGAACGTGCCGAGCCCGGCACTCTGCCTGCCAGACGCTCGCCCGTCTCTCCGACCCGTTCTCGCCCGTGCCGCCCCGGACGATCTGCGCCGCGCTCGCGCTCGGGCCGGAAGAGGCAGTCGTGAAGGGACGCCTGCGAGGGAAGCCGGTCGACGCGCGCCTGACGGTGCGAGACAGCTGCGAGATCGAGCGCTGGCGCCGCCTCGCGAGCGTCGTGCCCGGCTTCCCGGGCCGTTCCGACTCGTGAACGGGCAGCTCCGGGGTCAGTTTGTCGACGGATCCTCGGGCATGAGAGCGAGCACACGGTAGGTGCCGCCCTTCCGGCGGAGTACCGCGCCGAAGAGGTCGTCGCCGGGCTCGGGAAAGAGATCGACCCCCTCGGCCGGCTCGACGAGCCACGACTCCTCCTCGAGCTCGGCCTCGAGCTGGCCCGGGCCCCAGCCGGAATAGCCCGCGAACACGCGGGCGCGCCGGGTCGCTCCAGCCACCTCCCCGAGCTCGCCCTCGCTGGACGCGAAGCCGACGTCGCCGACGACGATCGTCGCCGCTGCCTCGGGATCGTCGAACTCGGCCAGCACGAGCACCGCCTCGGGCTGCACCGGCCCGCCGACGTACACGCGCGCGTCGGAGCCCGCCATCGACGCGAGCGGCGGCACCGCCTCGCCGACCGTCACCTCCGACGGCCGGTTCAGCACCAGCCCCATCGCGCCCTCGTCGCCGTGCTCGCCGACGAGCACCACCGTCCGTCGGAAGTTCGGGTCGAACAACGCCGGCGTGGCGACGAGCAGGCGGCCCTTGAGCGAGCTCACCTACTCATATTGCAGCGCTTCGAGCGGGTTCAGCCGCGCTGCACGCCTGGCCGGGAAGATCCCCGCCAGCAGCCCGACCACGATCGCGACGACCGCGAAGAGGAGCACGGAGCCGAGCGGGACCGAGAACGCGACGAAGTCGAGGCGCGCCGCGAGCAGGCCAGCGAGGACGATTCCGAGCAGGATCCCGATCACGGCGCCGATCAGCGCCGTGATCACGCTCTCCCAGCTGATCATCCACCGCACCTGCCAGCGCGTCATCCCGATCGCGCGCAGCATGCCGAGCTCACGCGTCCGCTCGAACACGCTCAGCACGAGCGTGTTCACGATGCCGAAGAGGCTGACGATGATCGACAGCGCGAGGAGCACGTAGAGGACGTTCAGGATCGTGTTCAGGCCGCTGATCTGGTCGTCGACGAACTGCTCGCGGTCCGCAACCTTCGCGTTCGGATACGGCTTCAGGGTCCGTTCGAGCGCCTGCGTGTTCTGCGGCGTGACACCGCCCTTCATCGTCACGAAGGTGTAGATGTTCTGCGGCTGCGTGTAGTGCTGGTCGAACGTCTTGCTGGAGATCGTCAGCGAGCCGAAGGGCGAGCCTCCCGGCGGCGGCTTGAAGATGCCGACGATCGTGAACGGCAGTGTCTCGCCCTGCGGCGTCTCGAGCACGACCTGCGAGCCTCGCACGAGATGATGGTCCTTGGAGAAGGCGTGCGAGATGAACGCGCCGTCGGCGCCGAGGGTGTCGAGCGTCTTCTGCGAGCCGACCTCCCAGTTCAGCTTGAACACCTTGCTCGCGCCCGGCTGGACCGCCGTCAGTGAGCGGTTGTCGTTCAGGAACCGGGCGTCGCCCTCGCGCACGCCCGAGACGGCGACGACGCCGGTCGCAGTGTGCGCGGCCTCCGCGATGCTCACGGGGAGCGGGTCGAAGTTGTTCTGCGCCTCGACGGCGTAGTCCGTGATGAAGATCTGGTTGACGGCGTCGCGGAAGTTGACGCGGATGCCCTGCGCGAGCATGGCCACGACGGTCACGAGCGCGAGCCCGATCATCAGAGCGGCAGCCGTAGACGCGGTCCGCTGCGGGTTCCGCCGCGCGTTGTCGCGGGCGAGCCTGCCCGGGCTGCCGCCGACCTCCTTCCCCGGCCAGCCGATCACGGCGGCGAGGGGGCGCACGAGCCGGGACGAGAAGAGCGCGACGCCGATGAAGACGAACACGACGCCGAGCCCCATCGACGCCAGGATCCCTGTCGTGCTGAGGCCGTTCTTGAACAGCCCGAACGCGAGCAGGGCGAAGCCGACGGCGATGGTGGCGAGGGCGCCCGCGGTGCGGTAGCGCGCGAAGCGCCCCTCCGGGAGCGTCGCCCCCTCGCGCACGGCTGCGATCGGAGGGACGCGGGTCGAGCGGATCGCCGGCCGGAGGCTGGCGAGGACGGTGACGAGGATGCCGACGAGCAGCGAGACGACGATCGTCCGCGTCTCGAGCGGGAGTCCCGAGCGCGGCAGGGTGATGCCGAACGCGTCGAAGAGGCTCGAAAGCCCCTGCGCGAGCGCGACCCCGATCCCGATCCCGACGAGCGAGGCGAAGACGCCCAGCATCAGCGACTCGAACAGCACGGAGCGCAGCACCTGCCGGCGCGAGGCGCCGAGCGTGCGCAGCGTTGCGAACTCACGTGTTCGCTGGGCGATGGTGATGGAGAGCGAGTTCGCGATCACGAAGGCGCCGACGAACAGCGCGATCCCGCCGAAGGCGAGCAGGAAGTCCTGCAGGAAACTGAGGGCGTCGTTCGTGTCGTTCGTCTCCTTCTGCGCCTGCCCCTGACCCGTCCGGACCTGCGTATCGGGCGGGAGCAGCGGCAGCCCGTTGACCTCCGCCGTGTTGATCCCGTGGGCGAGCTGCGCCGGCGAGACGCCCGGCTTCGCCTGGACGCGGATCTGGTCGAGCTGTCCGACCTTGTCGAAGATCTGCTGCGCGGTCGTGAGCTCGAACCCGGCCAGCGTGGCGCCGCCGATGCTCGTCGACCCGCCGAAGAGGAAGATCCCGGAGAGACGCATCTTCCTGACCGGGCCCTCGCCCTGGACGCCGATCACGTCGCCGACCTTCCAGTGCTCGTCACCGGCCGTGTGCTTGTCGACGACGACCTGGTTCGGGCCGGGCCACGTGCCTTCGGCGAAGCTGATCGAGCTGAGCTCGGGCAGGCGCTGGTCGACGCTGAACCCGATGTTCGGAGCGCCGCCGTGGGAGATCGCCTTGCCGTTCTTGCCGATGAGGTGGGCGGAGCCCGGCGACGCCTCCGATCGCGGCCTTGACGTCCGGAAGCGCCCGGACCTTCGGCAGCAGCGTCTGGGAGAAGGGCGGCGCGTTCTGCGAGCTGCTCGAGATCGCGGACTTCCCGGTGATGACTGCGTCCGTGTTCTTGTAGATCGTGGTGTAGATCGCCCCGAACGCCTTCGACATCGAGTCCGTGAGGACGAAGCTCCCGCAGATCATCGCGACGCCGAGGACGATCGCAAGCGCCGTCAGGACGGCGCGGAGCTTGCGCGAGAAGAAGCTGTGGACGGCGAAGCGGATCACTCCTGCGAGAGCTCCTCCATCGTCTGGATGACGACATGCGGCTCGGAGCGGGGGAGGTCCTTGACGATCTGGCCGTCGTCCAGGAACAGGATCCTGTCGGCGATCGCCGCGGCGCGCGCGTCGTGCGTGACCATCACCGTCGTCTGGCCGAGATTCTCGACCGAGTCCCGCATCAGCTCGAGGATCTCGCCGCTCGTCTTCGAGTCGAGGTTGCCCGTCGGCTCGTCGGCGAACACCACCGTGGGCCGCGATACGAGCGCGCGTGTGATCGCCACCCGCTGCTGCTCGCCGCCCGACAGCTCGGCGGGCCGGTGCGAACGGCGCGCGGCGATGCCGGTGCGCTTGAGCAACTCCTCGAGCCACGCCTCGTCGGGCTTCTCGCCGGAGATCGAGAGCGGCAGGAGGATGTTCTCCTCGGCCGTGAGCATCGGCAGCAGGTTGAAGAACTGGAAGACGAAGCCGATGTGCTCGCGGCGCAGCTTGGTCAGATCCGTGTCGTCGAGCGACGTGATGGTCTGGCCGGCGATCGAGACCTCGCCTGACGTCGGCTTGTCGAGCCCGGCGAGGATGTGCATCAGCGTCGACTTGCCGGACCCGGACGGGCCCATGACTGCCGTGAGCTTGCCCTTCGCGACCTCGAGCGAGACGCCGCGCAGCGCGTCGACGGCCGTGTCGCCCTCCCCGTAGCGGCGCGTGAGCTCCTCTGCCGTGACGACGGTGCCGTTCGCTTCCGGATTGCTCATCGCTTCTCCTCGCAGAGGTAACCGTTCTCGGCGGCACCCTAACCCCGATTGCTTGAGCTTGGAGTACGGGTAGCCCCCGTCTTAAGCGCGTCTTCATCAACCGGGCCCTTGGCTAGGCTGAAGCGGTGAGCGCGAAGCGGTACCTGTTCACGCCTGGACCGACGACGGTGCCGCCGGAGGTGCTCGCGGCGCTCGCCGAGCCGGTCGTCCACCACCGCGGCTCCGACTTCCGCACGGTCTACGCCGAGTGCCTGCAGCGGCTGAAGCAGATCTTCCGCACGTCGTCCGACGTGCTCCTGTTCACGGCGTCAGGGACGGGCGCGATGGAGTCGGCGGTCGCGAACCTCTGCTCGCCCGGCAATCGGGTCGTCGTCGTCTCCGCCGGGAGCTTCGGCGAGCGCTGGATCCAGCTCGCCGAGCGCTACGGCTGCGAGGTCGAAGCCGTCCGCTACGAGTGGGGAGAGGCGCCGTCCGCCGACGACCTCGCCTCGACGCTCGCGGACACGAGCGGCGCCCGGGCCGTCTTCCTGACCCACTCCGAGACGTCGACCGGAGTGGTCGCCGACGTGCAGGCGCTCGCCGCAGTCGCGCGGCCGGGCGGTGCGCACGTCGTCGTCGACGCGATCTCGAGCCTCGGCGCCGTCCCGCTCGAGGTCGACGCCTGGGGGATCGACGTCGCCTGCGCCGGCTCGCAGAAGGCGCTGATGACGCCGCCCGGCCTGGCCATGGCCTCGGTGTCGGACGCGGTCTGGGCGCCGGAGGGCAGCTCGTCGTCGCCGCGCTTCTACTTCGACTGGGACCGGACGCGCCGCGCGCAGGAGCAAGCTCGACGCGGCGTTCACGCCCGCGACGTCGCTCGTCGTCGCCCTCAATGTCGCGCTCGGGATGATCGTCGACGGTGGGCTCGAGCAGGCGTTCGAGCGCCACCGGCTGCTCGGCCGCGCCTGCCGTGAGGGCGCGAAGGCCATGGGACTCGAGCTGTTCTCGCCGGACGACGACTCCGCGGCCGTGGTCACGGCGGTCAAGGCGCCCGAAGGCATCGATGCTACCGAGCTCGTCTCGCTGCTCCGGGACCGTCACGGCGTCCAGCTCGCGAACGGCCAGGCGCATCTGAAGGGGAAGATCTTCCGTATCGGTCACATCGGCTACTACGACGTCTTCGACATCGCGACCGCCCTCGGGGCCGTCGAGCTGGGCCTGGCCGACCTCGGCGCCGACATCGAGCGCAGTGTCGCCGTGACGAGAGCCCTCGACGTGTACGCCGAGGGTGCCAAGGTGTGAAAGTCTTAGTCCGCGAAGCGATCGCCGAAGCGGGCATCGAGCTGCTGCGCGACCGCTTCGAGGTGGATGTCGACGGCGACTCCGACCTCGCCGAGGTGATCGGCGACTACGACGGCATCATCATCCGCTCGGCGACGAAACTCACGGCCGAGCTGATCGGGCGGGCCGAGCGGCTGAAGGTGATCGGGCGCGCCGGCGTCGGCGTCGACAACGTCGACCTCGACGCGGCGACGCGCAAGGGCATCGTGGTCGCGAACGCGCCCGAGTCGACGGTCGTGTCCGCCTCGGAGCACACGATCGGCCTGCTGCTGGCGCTGTCCCGCAACATCCCGCAGGCCTACGCGGCGCTGAAGGACGGGCGCTGGGAGCGCTGGCGCTACGGCGGCATCGAGGTCGCCGACAAGACGCTCGGCGTTCTCGGCTTCGGGCGCATCGGCCAGCAGGTCGCCCGCCGCGCGCTGGGGCTCGGCATGCGCGTCGTCGCGTACGACCCGTTCGTCGCCCGCGACCGCTTCCGTGAGCTCGGCGTCGAGCGCGCGGAGACGCTCGACGAGCTGCTCGCCGCCGCCGAGTTCGTGACGCTGCACGTGCCGCTCACGGAGGCGACGCGCGGCCTGATCGACGCGGCGATGATCGCCCGCATGCGCGACGGCGTGCGCATCATCAACACCGCCCGCGGAGAGCTCGTCGACGAGGCCGCGCTGGCCGACGCGCTGCGCTCGGGCAAGGTCGCGGCCGCCGCCCTGGACGTCTTCTCGACGGAGCCGTACTCGGGCCCGCTGCTCGGGCTCGACAACGTGGTGGCGACGCCGCACCTGGCCGCGTCGACCGAGGAGGCGCAGGATCGGGCCGGGGTGATCGTGGCCGAGCAGGTCGCGATCGCGCTGGAGGGCGGGCTCGTGTCGAACGCGGTCAACATCCCCTCGGTCGGGGCGGAGGACCTGGAGCTCCTCGGCCCGTTCATCCCGCTCGCGACCAAGCTCGGCCGGCTGGCGATGGAGCTCGCCGAGGGACGGGCGGACCGGATCACGCTCTCCTACCTCGGCGGGCTCGCCGAGCGGGACACGAGGCTCCTGACCGTCGCCGCGCTGAACGGCGCCTTCCAGGACCGCTGCGACCAGCCCGTGAACTTCGTCAACGCGCCTCTGATCGCGGCCGAGCGAGGCATCGCCGTCGAGGAGGAGCGTCGCGCGCTCACGAGCGGCTACACGAACCTGCTGCGCGTCGCCGTCCACCGCAACGGCGAGCAGCTCGAGGTCGAGGGCACGACGATCGGCCGCGACGACCGTCTCTGGCTGGCCGCCGCGCTCGGGTACCTGATCGAGATCGAGCTCGCGCCGCTGATGGCGTTCTTCAGCTACGACGACGTGCCGGGCGTGATCGGTCGGGTCGGCACGACGTTCGGCCGCGCCGGCGTGAACATCGCCAACATGGCCGTGTCCCGCTCGAACCAGGGAGACAAGGCGTTGATGGCGCTGTCGATCGACTCGCCGGCCCCGCCCGAGCTCATGGACGAGTTCCTGGCCGCAGGCTTCGACGACGCCCGTTTCATCACGCTCGGCTGACCGGGGTCAGGCGGGGGTCAGGTCGGGGTCAGGCCGGGGTCAGGTCGGGGTCAGGCCGGGGTCAGGCCGGGGTCAGGCCCCGCTCGTCGCTGGGGACGAGGCCGCACAGGGCTAGGCTGCCCGGATGACTGCCTGGTCCGAGTCCGTCGCGCGTGTCACGGACTTCCTGACGCAGACCGGGGCCGAGGCGCGCGTCGAGGAGTTCCCAGGCGGTACGCCAACGGCCGCCGCGGCCGCCGAGGCGTGTGGGTGCAAGCTCGGGGAGATCGTCAAGTCGATCGTGTTCGAGTGCGACGGCCGCTCCGTCCTTGCACTCGTCCCTGGCGACCGCCGGGCGGACGCGGCCAAGATCGCCGAGGCAGCCGGCGCCGGGCACGCGAAGGTCGCCTCCGCCGAGCGCGTCCGCGAGCTCACCGGCTTCGAGCCCGGTGCCGTCGCACCGTTCCCGCCGGCGCCCGTGGACTTCGTCTTCGTCGACCGGCGCCTCCTCCTGCCCGACATCGTCTGGGTCGGCGCCGGCTCGCCGACGCACATGGCCTGCGTCTCGCCGGCGGAGCTCCTGCGCCTGTCGGGGGCAGAGCAGCTCGATCTCGTGTGCCGACCCGTAAGATCTAGGCCAGATGAACGAGACCGAGAAGATCTGGTTCAGCGGCGAGCTCGTCGACTGGGCGGACGCGAAGATCCATGTCGGCTCGCACGGCCTTCACTACGGCACGGGCGTGTTCGAGGGCATCCGCTGCTACCGGACGGACCGCGGTCCGGCCGTGTTCCGCCTCTCCGAGCATCTCCAGCGCCTCGAGGACTCCGCCCGCCTGCTGTACATGCCGCTCCCGTACTCGGTTGCCGAGCTGCGGGCCGCGGTGCACGAGACGGTTGCGGTCAACAGCCTCGACGAGTGCTACGTCCGGCCCATCGCCTTCTACGGCTACGGCGAGCTCGGCGTCCACACGGGCACCAACCCGGTCGAGGTCGCGATCATGGTCTGGCCGTGGGGTGCCTACCTCGGCGAGGAGGGACAGAAGGCCGGCATCGCCACGATGATCTCCTCCTGGAAGCGCGTGGGGCCGAACACGATCCCGCACGTGGCCAAGGCGACCGGCGTCTACCTGAACTCGATGCTGGCGACGAGCGAGGCGCGGCGCGGCGGCTACGACGAGGCGATCATGCTCACCGACGACGGCTACATCGCCGACGGCCCCGGCGAGAACGTGTTCGTGGTCAAGGACGAGGTCATCGCCACGCCGCCGCTCTCGACCTCGATCCTGCCCGGCATCACCCGCCAGACGGTGATGCAGATCGCGACCGACCTGGGCTACCGGGTCGAGGAGCGCAGCATGATCCGACCCGAGCTCTACCTGGCCGACGAGGTCTTCATGACCGGCACGGCCACCGAGGTCGCCCCGGTGCGGTCGGTCGACGACCAGGAGATCGGCGTCGGCCCGATCACGCTGCAGCTCCAGCAGACCTACTGGGACGTCGTGCGCGGCAAGAGCGAGCGCTACGCCGACTGGCTCGACTTCGTGCCGGTCCGCGACGAGAGCAGGATCTCCACCACCCGCTCCTGATCCGCCTCGGTCAGCGCCGAGCCGCTCGGCAGGCAGAGACCACGGTCGAACAGCCCGGCGGAGACGTCGCCGCCGACGACAGGCGCGTCCCGGAACACCGGCTGCAGGTGCATCGGCTTCCACAGCGGCCGTGACTCGACGTCCTCGGCCTCGAGCGCGAGGCGGATCCTCTCCCGGTCGGTGCCCGCCTCTTCGGGATCGACGACGATGCACGTCAGCCAGCAGTTGCCTTGCCCGTACGGCGCCTCGGGCATGAACGAGATGCCCGGCGCGGCCGCGAGCAGTTCGCGGTAGCGGTCGTTGATCCGGCGCCGCGCGGCCACCCGCTCCGGCAGCACCTCGAGCTGCGCCCGGCCGACGGCCGCGAGCAGGTTGCTGAGCCGGTAGTTGAACCCGATCTCCGTGTGCTCGTAGTGCGGCTCGGGCTCGCGGGCCTGGGTCGAGAGCTTGCGCGCGTGGGCGATCCAGTCCGGGTTGCCCGACACGAGCATGCCGCCGCCGCTCGTCGTGATCACCTTGTTGCCGTTGAACGAGAAGGCCCCCATCGCCCCCTGGCCGCCTGCGGGCGCTTCGCCGTAGGACGAGCCGAGCGACTCGGCTGCGTCCTGGACGATCGGGATGCCGCGCTGCGCGCAGACCGCCTCGAGCGCGTCGTAGTCGCAGCACTGGCCGTAGAGGTCGACCGGGACGACGGCCCGGATCCCCGGCCGCTCGTCGAGGACCTGCGCGAGTAGGTCGGGGTCGATCGTCCACGTGTCGTCGTCGCAGTCGACGAAGACCGGCGCCGCCCCGGTGTAGACGATCGCGTTCGCGCTGGACGAGAACGTGAACGAGGAGCAGGCGACCTCGTCGCCGGGGCCGATCCCGAGCACGATCAGGGCCAGGTGCAGCGCCGCGCTCCCGCTCGAGAGCGCCAGCGCGTGCGGCACGCCGACGGCCTCGGCGACCTCCCGCTCGAACGCGTCCACCTGCGGCCCGAGCGGGGCTACCCAGTTCGACTCGACCGCTTCGCGTAGCAGCTCGAGCTCGCGCCCGGACATGTGTGGGGGAGAGAGGTAGATGCGGGCCACGGCGCCACGAGCGTAACTGCATAATCCGCACGTGGCAGATGCCGCTGTCGCGAAGATGGTCTTCCTCGGCTTCGGGAAGTACGCGCGCGCCGACAAGATCTACCTCCTCGAGCCGATCACCGACACCAGGCGCGGAAGCGGCAGCCGGACGCTGGTCTGGATCGAGGGCGTCCCCGAGCCAGTCGTCGCCTCGCGAACCGAGCGGACGATCCTGCACGACATGGGCCAGGACGCCGCCGGGGCGAGCTCGCAGCTCGTCGACGAGGCCGTCGAGCTCGCCGAGCGCATCGCCCAGCAGTCGGAGTCCGGCCGCGTCGACCTCGCCGACCTCGGCCGCCGTGCCCGGCGCATCCTGGAGCAGACCTCGAACCCCGGCGGCCCGCAGCAGCTGTTCTGAGCTCCTCGCGGCTCCCGAGGCAGTTCTTCGCGCGCTCCGTGCACGAGGTCGCGCCCGAGCTCGTCGGCGCCCGACTGCTCGTCGACGGCGTCGGCGGCATCGTGGTCGAGGTCGAGGCCTACGACCACGAAGACCCGGCCGCGCACGGCTACCGCGGGCAGACGACTCGCAACGCCTCGATGTTCGGCCCGCCGGGACATGCATACGTGTACCGCTCCTACGGCATCCACTGGTGCCTGAATCTCGTCTGCGCGGAGCAGGGGCGGGCCGAGGCCGTGCTCGTGCGCGCGCTCGAGCCGACGGACGGGCTCGACGAGATGCGCCGCCGCCGCGGGCTCGACGAGGAGCGGTTGCTCTGCTCCGGCCCTGGCCGGCTCTGCCAGGCACTTGCGGTCACCCGCGCCCACGACGGCCTTGCGCTCGACGAGCCGCCGTTCGAGCTCCACGCGCGGGAGGAGCCGGTCGCGGTCGTGGCCGGCCCTCGGATCGGCATCACGCGCGCCGCCGAGCGCCCGTGGCGCTACGTGCTCGCCGGCTCGCGCTACCTCAGCCGGCGACTACGAGCCTGACGCCCAGGCCAGGCCCTGCGGCCACGCCCGCGTTGGGCGTCTGCGATACGACGCGCTCGCGGCCCGAGCCGTCCACGAGCCTGCCCCCGACAACGGGCTTCAGCCCGCGTGCCGCCAGCCGCTCCAGCGCCACGGTCGGGCTGAGGCCGATGACGCCGGGCACGACGCCGTGGAGCGGCTTCGCCAGCACGAGCCGGACGGTGTCGAAGGGCTCGAGGTGCGATCCGATCGCGGGGATCTGTCCGACCACGACCCCGATCTGCTGCCCCGGCTGGGCGGGCTTGTAGAGAGCCTGCGACCGCAGCGGGCCGTTCGAGAGCTGCGCCGTCGCGTCGTCGAACGACTGCCCGAGCACGTTCGGCACCTCGACCTCGTTCGGCCGGCAGTTGGCCAGCCTGGACGGACCCTCCCCGCTGAAGAAAACGAGCGAGACCGTGCCCTTGCACTCCCCATTGTCCCGCTGCCAGATCCCGTTGCGGTACACGACGCTCTCCGTGACCGGGGCTGCGAAGGTCGGCGTCGCGAACGACTCGGGCTTCGCGTTCAGGTACGAGAGCGCGCTCTGCATGAACGTCTTGAAGATCAGCGCAGGAAATGTCCCGCCCGCGACCGGGCCGCCGTTGAACTCGGTCGTCATCGGCCGCAGCTTGTTCGGGTACCCGACCCAGACCGACACTGCGAGCTGCGGCGTGTACCCGACGAACCAGGCGTCCCCGTAGTTCACGTTCGTGCCGGTTTTGCCGGCCACCGGCCGGCCGTCGGCGAGCTGTGCCCGGACGCCCGTCCCGACCTGGACGACCTCCTGCAGGTAGCGGGTCACGATCGCCGCGCTGTTGGCGCTGATCGCGTGCCGCTGCACGGGGTTGTTGCCTTGGTCGTTCACGGAGAGGATCGCCCGCGGGTGGTTGCGGAAGATCGAGCCGTCGACGCGCCGGCCGCCGTCGGCGAAGGGCGAGAACGCCCGCGCCATCTCGAGCGGGTTGACCGCTTCGCCGCCGAGCACGATCGAAAAGAACGGGTTGAGATGGCTCGTGATCCCGAGCGCGGTGGCGGTGTCCGCGATCTTCTGCGGCCCCAGGATACGAGCCAGCTGGGCGTAGACCGTGTTGTCGGAGTGGATCGTCGCCGACTCGAGGTCGATCGTTCCCAGGTTCGACCCCTCGTAGTTGCGGACGTGCCAGACCTTGCCGTTGTCGAGCGAGATCGTGACCGGTTTCGAGACGAAGGTCGTCGACGGCGAGATGCCCATCTGTAACGCCGCTGCGAGCGCGAAGGGTTTGAACGACGATCCCGGCTGGCGCTCGCCCTGCACTGCCAGGTTGAACTGGCTCTCGTGGAAGCTCCTCCCGCCGTACATGGCCAGCACTCGCCCGTCGCGCGGGTCGACGGCGACGAGCGCGGCGGAGGGTCCGCGGTCCGAGGGCAGCCACTTCGAGATCGCCTCGCGCGCGAGCTCCTGCAGGTTGAGGTCGATCGACGTTCGCACCTGCAGCCCGCCGCCGAACGTGCGGGCGGTCCCGTACTTGTCGACCAGGAGCTGCTTGACGTAGTTCGTGAAGTAGGGCGCCGGGCCTTGCGCCCCTGGAAGGTGGACGTCCTGCGGGCGGGGGAGGGGCGCCGCGAGCGCGAGCCGGTACTGGTCGCGGCTGATGTCCTGCTGCTCGAACATGTCCCTGAGCACCTGGGCGCGCCGCTCGCGCGCGAGCATCGGTCGCGTGACCGGGTCGTAGAGCGTGGGATCGGAGGGAATGCCGGCGAGGAGCGCAGCCTGCGACAAGGACAGCCCCGACGCATGCTCGCCGAAGTAGACCTCGGCCGCCTGCTCGATCCCGTAGGCGCCGTTCCCGAAATAGATCGTGTTCAGGTAGGCGGTGAGGATCCGGTCCTTCGACCACTGCTGCTCGAGCTGCCAGGCGAGCGCCGCCTCCTTGAGCTTGCGCCCGAACGACCGCTGCTGGCCCGTGAAGGCGTTCTTGACGAACTGCTGCGTGATCGTGGATCCCCCCTGCACGACCTTCTTGTCCGTGAGGTCGGCCCAGATCGCGCGGAAGATGCCGTGCAGGTCGATGCCGTGGTGCTCGAAGAAACGCCGGTCCTCGACGGCGACGATCGCCTGCTTCATCACGTCCGCGATCTCGTTCGAGGGCACGACCTTCCGGTTCTCGCGGCCGCGCAGGATGGCGAGGATCTGGCCGTTGCTCGCGTAGATGTAGCTGTTCTTGACCTGGTGGTACCGCGCCGGATCGAGCGTCGGGATCTCGCCCGCGACCGCGGTGACGAGGCCGTAGCAGAACGACGCCGTTCCGAGCAGGAACAGGATCAGCACGAGGACGAACAGACGGAGCTTGCGAATCCTCCGCCGGCGCCTCTTCGGTTCTCCCCGACGACCGAACAGAGCCGAAGGATTGTAACGCTATGGTTCCGCACCTGATGGGCATTGCGGAGCTCACTCGCAACGCCGTCGACGTGCTGCCCGCCGGCGAGCTCGAGCGCAAGCTGGAGCGCGGGCGGCCGCTCAGGGTCAAGCTCGGCATCGACGTCACCTCGCCGGACATTCACATCGGCCGGGCCGTCCAGCTGCAGCGCATGCGCGCCTTCCAGGACGAGGGGCACACAGGGGTCCTGATCATCGGCGACTACACGACGCGAATCGGCGATCCGTCTGGCCGCTCGGCCGAGCGCCCGGTGCTCTCCGACGAGGACATCGACCGGAACGCCAAGACGTATCTCGAGCAGGCCATGGTGATCCTCGACGAGCCGCGCACCGAGGTGCGCTACAACGGCGAGTGGCTCTCCAGGCTCAGCTACGCGGACATCGTCCGCCTCGGGCGCGTGATCACGGTCGCCCGGATGCTGGAGCGTGACGACTTCGCGAAGCGCATGGCCGCGCTAGAGCCGATCTCGGTCTCGGAGCTCCTGTACCCGCTCATGCAGGCCTACGACTCGGTCGCGATCGAAGCGGACGTCGAGCTCGGCGGCACCGACCAGACCTACAACCTACTCGCCGGCCGCGAGGTCATGCAGGCGTACGGCCTCGAGCCGCAGGTCGCGCTGACCACACCTCTCCTTCTCTCCTGGGACGGCGAGAAGATGTCGTCGTCGGTCGGCAACAACATTCCGCTGCTGGCGCCGCCGGAGGAGATGTTCGGCCGCACGATGAGGATTCCGGACGAGCAGCTCGAGGAGTGGTGGACGCTCGTCGCCGAACGCCCGGTCCCGGAGGGCGACCCGATGCAGGCCAAACTCGCGCTCGCACGGTTCGTCGTCGCGCGCTCGCACGGGGAGGAGGCGGCCGCCCGCGCCGAGGAGCACTTCACGCGCGTCGTACGTGAGGGCAAGGCGCCGGAGGAGATCCCCGAGGCGCCGCTTCCGGCCGACGATCCAGTCCATCTGCCGAAGCTGCTCGCCGAGAACGGCCTGGCCTCGTCGACGAGCGAGGCGCGGCGCCTGATCGCCCAGGGCGCCCTCAGGATCGACGGCGAGGTCGTGTCCGAACTCGACATCCCGAGGGACCGGCTCGACCACGCTGTTTTGCAGGCCGGCAAACGCCGCTTCCTGCGGTTGACATAAAGCCGTCGGACTCTGCTACCATTCTCAAGCCGCCTCGACAGGGGCTGCGCAAGAAAGTCTTCAACCGACACTGGAGTCCATCAGACCCGAGTCCGATACGTCCGTAGAGGAAGGGAACCGATGGGCCTCTGGTGTGACCGGAGGCTTTTTTACGCGGCCGAGGCAAGTGGCGCGGTCTTTGAAAACTCAACAGCGTGATACGTCGAGACCTCGTCCGGCTCGCTTTCGCGATCCAGACTAGGCCTTAATCCTCGTCTGCCCCTTCGGGGGTGGACCTTTGAGCACAAGCTCAAGGTGAACAAGATGTCACCCGGCTCTCTTCCGGCTAACCCCGGTGGAGCCGACCGACAACACTTCTTCACGGAGAGTTTGATCCTGGCTCAGGACGAACGCTGGCGGCGCGCTTAACACATGCAAGTCGAGCGAGAACCGGGCCTTCGGGCCCGGGGAAAGCGGCGAACGGGTGAGTAACACGTGGGTAATCTGCCCTCGGCATCGGGATAGCCCGGGGAAACCCGGATTAATACCGGATAGCCTCCGAAGCTCTCGAGCATCGGAGAAAAGGTGGCTTCGGCTTCCGGCTGAGGATGAGCCCGCGGCGGATTAGCTTGTTGGTGGGGTAACGGCCTACCAAGGCGACGATCCGTAGCTGGTCTGAGAGGACGATCAGCCACACTGGGACTGAGACACGGCCCAGACTCCTACGGGAGGCAGCAGTGGGGAATCTTGCGCAATGGGCGAAAGCCTGACGCAGCGACGCCGCGTGCGGGAAGAAGGCCTTCGGGTTGTAAACCGCTTTCAGGAGGGACGAAGCCACTCGGGTTAATAGCCCAGAGGGTGACGGTACCTCCAGAAGAAGCCCCGGCTAACTACGTGCCAGCAGCCGCGGTAATACGTAGGGGGCAAGCGTTGTCCGGATTTATTGGGCGTAAAGAGCGTGTAGGCGGCCAGGTAGGTCCGTTGTGAAAACTCGAGGCTCAACCTCGAGACGTCGGCGGAAACCCTCTGGCTAGAGTCCGGAAGAGGAGAGTGGAATTCCTGGTGTAGCGGTGAAATGCGCAGATATCAGGAAGAACACCCGTGGCGAAGGCGGCTCTCTGGGACGGTACTGACGCTGAGACGCGAAAGCGTGGGGAGCAAACAGGATTAGATACCCTGGTAGTCCACGCCGTAAACGATGGGTGCTAGGTGTGGGGAGTGTCGACTCTCTCTGTGCCGAAGCTAACGCATTAAGCACCCCGCCTGGGGAGTACGGCCGCAAGGCTAAAACTCAAAGGAATTGACGGGGGCCCGCACAAGCAGCGGAGCATGTGGTTTAATTCGACGCAACGCGAAGAACCTTACCAGGGCTTGACATGCACGGGAATGTCATAGAAATATGGCAGCCCCTCACGGGGCTCGTGCACAGGTGGTGCATGGCTGTCGTCAGCTCGTGTCGTGAGATGTTGGGTTAAGTCCCGCAACGAGCGCAACCCCTGTCCCTAGTTGCCAGCGAGTAATGTCGGGGACTCTAGGGAGACTGCCGGCGAAAAGTCGGAGGAAGGTGGGGATGATGTCAAGTCATCATGCCCCTTATGTCCTGGGCTACACACGTGCTACATTGGCCGGTACAGAGGGCTGCGAACCCGCGAGGGGGAGCGAATCTCAAAAAGCCGGTCCCGGTTCGGATTGGAGGCTGAAACTCGCCTCCATGAAGGCGGAGTTGCTAGTAATCGCGGATCAGCAACGCCGCGGTGAATACGTTCTCGGGCCTTGTACACACCGCCCGTCACGTCATGAAAGCCGGCAACGCCCGAAGCCGGTGGCCTAACCCGCAAGGGAGGGAGCCGTCGAAGGCGGGGCTGGTGATTGGGACGAAGTCGTAACAAGGTAGCCGTAGCGGAAGCTGCGGCTGGATCACCTCCTTTCTAGGGAATACCGGAGCTCTTACTCCGGTAGGCGCTCGGGCCCTTGATGGCGAAACACTGCCGTCGGGATATCGAGCTCGCCTGGAATGTATGTCGACCTCGACTATTACGCTGTTGAGTTTTGAGAGGCCGTGCCGGCTAAAGGCGCGGCAGCTCTGCGGGCGCAGCCCGTGCGCACCTTGAAAACTCCATAGCGGCATACATGGTGTTCTTTCTGATCAAGAGAATAAGAGCACACGGTGGATGCCTAGGCGCCAAGAGGCGATGAAGGACGCGGGCGGCTGCGATAAGCCCGGAGGAGGTGCTGACCAACCTTTGATCCCGGGATGTCCGAATGGGGAAACCCACGCGTGGTAATGCGCGCGTACCCCTGCCTGAATACATAGGGCAGGAGGAGCCAAGCGGGCGAACTGAAACATCTTAGTAGCCCGAGGAAAGGAAAGAAACCTCGACTCCCTGAGTAGTGGCGAGCGAAAGGGGAAGAGCCCAAACCCGTGTGACGTGATAGGCGGCAGCCGTTTTCACGCGGGGGTTGTAGGGCCTGTCTTGATCCGTCTGCCGGCGGGTCGGGAAGTTACAAAGTTGTGCGCTAGCCAAAGCGAATGGAAAGTCGCACCACAGGGGGTAAGAGTCCCGTAGGCGAAAGCGTGCAGCCTTCCTTGACAGGTTCCTGAGTACGGCCGGGCACGGGAAACCCGGTCGGAATTCGCGGGGACCACCCCGTAAGGCTAAGTACTACTTGGCGACCGATAGTGAACCAGTACCGTGAGGGAAAGGTGAAAAGTACCCCGGAAGGGGAGTGAAATAGTACCTGAAACCGTGTGCTTACAAGCGGTCGGAGCAGGCTTGTCCTGTGACGGCATGCCTTTTGCATAATGAGCCAGCGAGTTACTCTTCAGCGGCAAGGTTAAGGAAACGGAGCCGAAGCGAAAGCGAGTCCGAACAGGGCGATTCAGTCGTTGGAGGTAGACCCGAAACTGAGTGATCTACCCATGGGCAGGTTGAAGCGGGGGTAAGACCCCGTGGAGGACCGAACCGAAGTAGGTTGAAAACTGCTCGGATGACCTGTGGGTCGGAGTGAAAGGCTAATCAAACTCAGAGATATCTGGTTCTCCCCGAAATATATTTAGGTATAGCGTCGCGCGTTCAATATCGGCGGTAGAGCACTGTTTGGGCTAGGGGGCCTACCAGCTTACCGAACTCAGGCAAACTCCGAATACCGATATTCCAAAGCGCGGCAGTCAGAGTGCGGGGGATAAGCTTCGTGCTCAAAAGGGAAACAGCCCAGACCGTCGGCTAAGGTCCCTAATTTCCAGCTAAGTGGGAAACGATGTCCAATTGCCAAGACAACCAGGATGTTGGCTTAGAAGCAGCCACCATTTAAAGAGTGCGTAACAGCTCACTGGTCAAGTGGTCGGGCGCGGACAATGTAACGGGGCTCAAGCTGGAAACCGAAGCCACGGACTTCGTCGCAGTGCTAGTCACTGGAACGGAGTGGTAGGGGAGCGTTCCCAGTGTTGCGAAGCGTCGGCGTAAGCCGGTGTGGAACGCTGGGAAGTGAGAATGCTGGCACGAGTAACGAAAGAGAAGTGAGAAACTTCTCCGCCGAATGCCCAAGGGTTCCTGAGTAAAGCTAATCTGCTCAGGGTTAGTCGGGACCTAAGCCGAGGCCGAAAGGCGTAGGCGATGGACAACCGGTTGATATTCCGGTACCACGTACCTGTCGTTTGACCGATGGGGGGACGGGGTAGGCTAGGGAAACCCAAGCGTTGGTCGACTTGGGGTAACCGCGTAGGACGGCCGGTAGGCAAATCCGCCGGCCATCAAGTCTGAGACGGGATGCCGAGCCCGCAAGGGCGAAGTTCCTGAAGCCATGCCTCCTAGAAAATCCTCTAGGGAGATGGGGCGTGCCCGTACCAAAACCGACACAGGTGGGCAAGTAGAGAATACTAAGGCGATCGGGAGAACCCTCGAAAAGGAACTCGGCAAAATGGCCCCGTAACTTCGGGAGAAGGGGCGCCGCATTAGAGTGAGGAGGCTTGCGCCTCCAAGCTCGAGGCGGCCGCAGTGAAACGGCCCAAGCGACTGTTTACCAAAAACACAGGTCTCTGCGAAGTCGAAAGACGACGTATAGGGGCTGACGCCTGCCCGGTGCCGGAAGGTCAAGTGGAGAGGTTAGCCCTTCGGGGCGAAGCTTTGAAACTAAGCCCCGGTAAACGGCGGCGGTAACTATAACCGTCCTAAGGTAGCGAAATTCCTTGTCGGGTAAGTTCCGACCTGCACGAATGGCGTAACGACTTGGGCGCTGTCTCTTCGAGGGACCCGGTGAAACTGTAGTCTCGGTGAAGATGCCGAGTACCCGTGGTTGGACGGAAAGACCCCGTGAACCTTTACTACAGCTTGACGTTGGAGTCTGGGCTGCGTTGTCCAGGATAGGTGGGAGGCTGTGAAGCGGGGGCGCCAGCTCTCGTGGAGCCAACGTTGGGATACCACCCTTCGTGTTCTGGGCTTCTAACCCGATTCCGTGATCCGGGTCGGGAACAGCGTCAGGTGGGTAGTTTGACTGGGGCGGTCGCCTCCCAAAATGTAACGGAGGCGCGCAAAGGTTCCCTCAGCACGGTTGGAAATCGTGCGTAGAGCGCAAAGGCACAAGGGAGCTTGACTGCGAGACAGACAGGTCGAGCAGGTGCGAAAGCAGGTCTTAGTGATCCGGCGGTTAAGAGTGGAATTGCCGTCGCTCAACGGATAAAAGGTACTCCGGGGATAACAGGCTTATCGGGCCCAAGAGTCCACATCGACGGCCCGGTTTGGCACCTCGATGTCGGCTCGTCGCATCCTGGGGCTGGAGTAGGTCCCAAGGGTTGGGCTGTTCGCCCATTAAAGCGGTACGCGAGCTGGGTTCAGAACGTCGTGAGACAGTTCGGTCCCTATCCACCATGGGCGTTGGGAGCTTGAGAGGAGTCGTCTCTAGTACGAGAGGACCGAGACGAACAGACCTCTGGTGTATCAGTCGTCGTGCCAACGGCGCTGCTGATTAGCCACGTCTGGATGGGATAACCGCTGAAAGCATCTAAGCGGGAAGCCCACCTCGAGATGAGGCTCCCCATCCTCTAGAAGGAGTAAGGGCCGTGGGAGACCACCACGTCGATAGGCGGGACGTGTAAGCGCAGCAATGCGTTCAGCGGACCCGTACTAATTGCCCGAGGTCTTGATTTAGAACACCTACGTGTCGCTATGGGGTTTTGAGGGTGCGCTGTTGGCTTTGCGCACTCGCGTCGGCCCCGGCCCAGTGCCGGGCAGGGTGGCGCAAGTGCGCGGAACCGCGGCCGGCGCCCTTGACAGTTTCGGCGGTCATAGCGGCGGGGGTACACCTCTTCCCATTCCGAACAGAGCAGTTAAGCCCGCCAGCGCCGATGGTACTCGGGGCGCAAGCCCCCGGGAGAGTAGGTCGCCGCCGAATTAGCTTGAAGGCCCCTTCGGGGGCCTTCGCCGTTTCTAGGCCGCGCGCAGCTTGTCCCGCCAGTCGGGGTCGAGCGCGCGCAGCCGGCGCACGCGCTCGCCGACCGGCGGATGGGTGACGAACAGCGCCGCGACTCCCTCCTCGAGGAACGGGTTGATCGTGTACAGCGGCTCCGTGGCCGTCGAGGCCTCGAACTCGAGGAGCTCTGCGGCCTGCTCCAGCCGGATCAGCCCGTCGGCCAGGCCGTGCGGGGACTCGCAGAATCCGGCCGCCAGCTCGTCCGCGTCGAATTCGCGCTTCACCGACAGGAGCACGTGGACGAAGGCCGACGCCACCGGGCCGAGCACGAAGAGGAGCGAGCGCTCGAGGAAGCCGCCGATGCGGCTGACCTCGACGACGGCGGTCGCGATCACGACCGCGGTCGTCTGCACGATCATGTCGCGGCGCACGATGTGCGCGACCTCGTGCGCGAGCACGGCTTCGACCTCGGCCGGAACCGGCAGGCGGACGAGCGCCTCCGTGGCCACGATCGCCGACGAGCTCACGCCACGACCAGTCGAGAGCGCCAGCGGCGGGCCTTTCTCGATCACATACAGCCGCGGCTTCGCGATGCCGGCCTTGACCGCCAGCCGCTCCACGGTCGTGTGGACGTCAGGCGCCTCGCGGGCGTGCAGCTCGCGCGCGCGGAGCATGCCGATCACGACGCGGTCGAGCGACAGGTAGCCCGCGATGCCGAGGAGCACGCCGCAGAAGACGAACGACGAGAGCACGCGCACGTCGCCGATTCCGTAACCGATCAGCGCGAGGATCCCGCAGATGCCGACGAGCACGAGCCACACCTTGAGCACGTTGCGCACGGCTGCGCTCATCAGGTGCCCCGACCAGTGATACACGCCGGCAGCATCACTGGTCGGGGCAACTAGCTCTCGTCTTCGGTCTCGTCCTCGGCGAGCCCGCGCGGCGGCCAGTCGGGCTCGGGTGCGTCACAGCGGCTCGAGCAGTGCAGCGAGGCGACGTTCTGGAGGGGAATCAGGATGTGGCCGTTGAGCTCGACATGGGCGACGTCGTCGATCGAGCAGTATGCCGTGAGCACGCCTTCCTGGTAGTCGCCGCCGAAGAGCGCGACCTCGACCTGCTCGCCCTTGTACTTGCTCGTGTAGTCGTCCACGACGCGCAGCCTAGCCGGTTCCGCTCAACCAAGAGGGTCGCCCCTGCCGTGCCTGCCCCTAGATGTCGTGCTGGTGGTATCCCGGCTGGTGTCTCGGGATCGTCGCCTGGCGCGGAAACGCCAAAGTCCCGCTCCCAGCACCCCGGCGTAGTAGACCGGCGGCTCGTCGCCGGTGTCCCCGGACGAGACTCAGTAGAGTCTCTTGCTCCCCGTCGAGAGGAGGGCCGAGATGCATGCCGTCTTTGCGCGTGTGACGATCAATGACCCCGAGCCGGCACTGAAGGCACTACAGGAAGAGGTGGTGCCACGGGTCTCCAAGCTGCCGGGTCTCGTCGCCGGCTATTGGCTAAGGCCGGAAGCTGACCAGGGAAGATCGCTGATCGTGTTCGAGTCCGAAGAGGCTGCCCGTGCGGCAGCCGAGAATGCCCGCGCCAACTCGCCCGAGTTCGTCACGTTCGACAGCATCGACATCGTCGAGGTGATCGCGCACACGTAGCGAGTCGGGAGTGAGTCAGCGCCAGTGTCCGCTCGAACTCTGACGGCCAAGCAGACATGCCGGGAGTCTGACTTGCGGGAGCGTGGCTGCTGGCTGTGAGGGCCGCGCCTTTCCGTTTTGTTGACGCAGGTCTTCTGGGGGTGAAGACTCCTTGGCGAGGCAAAGCATCAACGGGCAGGCAGAAAGGAGGCGACCATGCATCGACTCCGAGGCCTGAGCCGTGGAGGCGGTCTGGTTGGGAAAGTAGGGACGATGAACCGGAGGCCGGTTCGACTGGCGCATCAACGACGACGTATCGTCGCGGTGTCGCTGGTCGGGGCGGTCTCCGCCCTGGTCGCCATTGCCCTGTTCGCCGTGCCGGCGGTAGCGTCGCGCTCTTCGGGGCCGACGGTGTCGGTGTTTGCGACGGGGTTGAACAACCCGCGCGGGCTGGAGTTCGGGCCTGACGGGAACCTCTATGTCGCCGAGGGAGGCCTTGGCGGGACGTTGTCGACGATCGGCGATTGCGAGCAGGTGAAGCCAGTCATCGGGCCTTATACAGGCGGCTTCAGCGCTGACATTCTCCGCTTCGCGCCGAACGGGACGAGGACGGTCGTCGCAGCCAATCTGCCGTCGGACCAGACAGCGCCGCCGCGCAACTTCCGCAGCGGCGTGGCCGACGTCGCGTTCGTCGGCAACACGCTCTACGCGCTGCTCGCGGGCGCGGGATGCTCGCACGGCCATCTGAACGAGGACAACGGCATCATCCAGGTCAACCCCGACGGCTCGACGACCCAGGTCGCAAACCTGAGCGCGTTCATCAAGGCGAACCCGGCGGCCAATCCGGACGAGGACGACTTCGAGCCGGACGGCACCTGGTACTCGATGGTGGCCGTGCACGGCGACCTCTACGCAGTGGAGCCGAACCACGGTGAGGTCGATCGGGTCGATCCGGCGACCGGCGGAATCAGCCGCGTCGTCGACGTCTCGGCGAGCCAGGGCCATATCGTCCCGACAGCGCTCGCGTACAAGGGGAACTTCTTCCTCGGCAACCTGGGCACGTTCCCGGTAGTGCCGGGGACGCAGACGGTGTTCAAGCTGACACCGAGCGGCAACCTCAAGTCCTGGGCCACGAGCCTGACGACGATCCTCGGAATCGCATTCGACAACCGCGACCGGCTGTACGTGCTCGAGACGTCGAACCACGCCGGCAATCCAACTCCGGGCATGGGCGACATCGTCCGGATCGATCCCTCGGGCGCCCAGACGACGATCGTCTCCGGGCTCACGTTCCCGACGGGAATGACGATGGGGCCCGACGGCGCCCTCTGGGTCTCCAACAAGGGCTTTGGCCCGACCACTCCGGGCTTCGGCGAGATCCTTCGGATTGCCCTCAATTAGGTGACGGCCTCATACACGCCTAGAAACAGGTGACAGAGCAGGTCGGGCGGGCGGTTCGGTCACGAGCCGCCCGCTCCGCTTCAGCCCCCGGGAGCCGCGGTGGGTATGACCGAAAACCTGGCTCCTTCGACTCCTCGTGATTCGCTACCTTGCGTGGCACGCCGGCCCACCTTCCGCCGCGCGAGCCGCGAGCGCGATTCCCCTCGCCGCCGGCCCCCGCGCTATCCCTCGCGCGCGCAGGCGCGTGCGTGCGCAGGGAAGTCGGAGCATGCTTCTGTTCTTGGCCCGCGCTCGTTTCGGCGGCCGGCACGCCTCGTCGAGACGACGCGCCGGCCGCCGGGTAGGTAGCCAAGAGCCAGCTCGATCCTCAGTGGACCTTGAAGCTTCCGTGCATGATGCTCGCATGGGGGTCGCACTGGAAGGCGTAGGTGCCTTTACGAAGCGCGATCGTGATGGTCTTCGAGCCGACGAAGTCGACTCCGGTGATGACCTTGTTCAGCCCGGGTCCGCTCAGGTGGAAGTCGTGGATCGACGCCTGGTCGCGGATGGTGAGCGTGTACTTGCCGGCCTTCAGGGATTTGACGGCTTTGCCGCCTCCGTCTTTGAGGGCGATGGTGAACCCGGGTCCGACGGTGCCGACGAGCCTGGGAGTCGCGCCGCCGGCGACGCTCGGCCCGAAGAGGGCCGCGGCGCAGGCGACGGTGGCAGAAAGACCCGCCAGCGCTTTGATGGGGTGATTCATCGAAACCTCCTGGATCTCGCGTCTGAATTCCGGTGCCGGGCGGGGTGATCGCAGTCGCCCGACCGTCGGCTGGGAA
Organism: uncultured Actinomycetes bacterium; assembly: GCA_963776375.1. Lineage (GTDB taxonomy): Bacteria > Actinomycetota > Thermoleophilia > Gaiellales > Gaiellaceae > PALSA-612. Next base: position 552,651 of record CAVZMF010000002.1, read on the forward strand.
GATGCCGCGGGAGAACTAGTTGACGACGATCGAGGCAGTCGCGTGGGACCGAGGAGGTCGCGATGTCGGGAGTTCGGGAGGTCGGATGGAGGCGGGGGAGGGGCCGCGCTCCGGCGCGCCGGGCGGCGAGCCGGAGGCGAGCCGGGAGGTGCGCTGGAGCGCGCGCCGCAAGGAGCAGGTGGTGCTGCGGCTGTTGCGCGGCGAGTCGTTGGACCTGTTGGCGCGGGAGACGGGGCAGCCGGCGGGGAGGATCGCCGGCTGGCGGGAGGAGTTCCTCGCGGCGGGCCGTGAGGGGCTGAAGACGCGGCCGGCGCCGGAGGGTGACCGTCGGCTGGTCGACGCGCAGCGCAAGGTCGGCGAGCTGCAGCTCGAGATCGACATCCTGCGGGCGCTGCTGGAGAAGAAGGGACGCCCTCCGTTGCCGAGGCGCTCGAGGTGAGCGCGGAGCTGCCGGCCCGTTGAAGACGGTCTGCCGGGTGGCGGGCGTGTCCCGGTCGGCGGCGTGCGAGCAGCGCCGCCGCCGGAGCGCCTCGGCTGCAGGCTTCCTGCTCGCCGCCGTCCCGGCCCGGTCGGGGCGATGCCCGACGCGGAGCTGCTGGCCGAGATCCGCCGCGAGCTCGAGGCGTCGCCGTTCGTCGGCGAGGGCCACCGCAAGGTGTGGGCGCGGCTGCGCCGCCAGCGCGGGCATCCGCACGAGCCGCAAGCGCGTGCTGCGGCTGACCCGGGAGGCGGGCTGCTCGCCCCGACCCCGCAGGTGCGCAAGCGCTCCCAGCGGCTGCACGAGGGCACGATCACCGTCGAGGTGCCCGACACGCTCTGGGCGACCGACGCGACCGAGGCCTGGACCCGCCAGGAGGGCCGCTGCGCGGTGTTCGTGCTCGTCGACCATGCCTCCAACGAGGTCTGGTACGACGCCGCCCGCCGGATGGACCGGTTCGCCGCCGCCGACCTGCTCCGCGAGGTCTGCGCCGAGCGCTTCGGCTCGGTCGAACGGGCGGTCGCCGCCGGGCTGGCGCTCCGCTACGACGGCGGCTCCTGCTTCCGCTCCGACCACTACCAGGCCGAGATCGACCACCTCGGCATCGCCCGCTCGCCCGCCTTCCACTACGAGCCCGAGACGAACGGCTGCGCCGAGAAGGCCATCCAGACGCTCAAGGAGCAGGTGCTGTGGATCGAACGCTTCGACACGCTCGAGAGCTGCGCACCGCCGTCCGCGCCTTCGGCCGGACCTACAACCAGCACTGGCTGATCGAACGCCACGACTACCGCACCCCGATCGAAGCGCGCGAACACCTGCGCGCTCAGGCGGCCGCCGCGGCATGATCAGCTTGTCCACCAGAGTGTCCGGCGAACCGGGGCCGGCGGAGCGGTTGCGCGTGTCTGCAGGTTCGCCGCGACCACGGTCAGCGTGTCGGTGCCCTTCTTGAGGATCCCGGCAGGGAACGAGAACGACTTCGAGAAGGTCGCGCCGGGCTCCAGAGAGACGGTGAACGTGACCGGAGCGTCGGTCGCAGTGGGTCCGAGCAGGATCACCCCGACGCGCTCGACCGCGTCGGAGACGTTCTTGACCGATGCCCTCTCCGTGACGATCGTGTCCTTCTGAGCCGTATCCGGGCTCAGCGATGCGTCCACCTGGATGCCGTTCGCCGTCGCCGTCCCGCTCGTGGCCGCGGCGGACGCGACCCCGATGGCGAGTGCTGCCAGGGCGGCGGCAGCGATGGCGAGCATCCGTCCGCGCGTTGCGTTGCGAAGCATTCTTGACCTCCTGTCACGAGGCCGGCACGATTGCCGGGCCTTCTCAGAGAGGCTAGGAGCCGGAGATTTTGGCGAGATTTCGGTTGGCTTTCCGCCCGACATAGGGCCATGTGCAAGGCGAAGGGGCCCGCCGCGTGGGCGAGCCCCTTTCGACACCTCCTGGCTGGAGTTCGGCTACTGGATGAGGACGTTGTTCCCTGCGCCGCCGTCGAGGATGTCGTTCCCCGGGCCGCCGATCAGGACGTCGTCGCCGTCGCCGCCGCTGAGCACGTCGTTGCCCTCGCCCCCGGTGAGGACGTCGTTGCCGGCGCCGCCGTCGGCGGTGAACATGATCGCATCCGCGGCGAGGCCTGACGCGTCGACCAGGTCGTTTCCGCCGAGCGCGTTGATCGTCAGCGTGTCGTCGGGGACCTCGCGCGCCGCTGATCGCCACCGTCGGCGGCCAGGCCCGTCACGAGGGCGGAGCCTGCGGCGCCCGCGACCTGAACGTGTCCCTGTGGTCGGTGCCGTTGACGATCACGCTGTCGGTCGCGCCTCGCCGGTCCGTTGCGGCCGAGGTTGGCGTTGACGCTGTTGACGTCGGTGCGGCTTCAGGTCGTTGACGGTGAGCGTGTCGGCGCCGCCGAGGGCGTTGACGTCGACGGTCTCGACGCCGTCGGTGTCCATGGTGATGCTGCCGACGTCGCGGAACAGGCGCAGCCGGTGGCCGTTGGCGGACAGGTCGATCTTCTCGGCGATGTTGGCGCCGTTGAAGATCATCGTGTCGCGTGCCGTGACTGGCCTTCGACGACGTCGCTGCCGTCGCCGGGGTCCCACTGGAAGATGTCGTCGCCGGTGCCGAGCAACGCCGACGTCCGCGCCGCGGTTCCCGTCGACGAAGTCGTTCCCGTCGCCGCCGATGAGCGTGTCTGCTCCGTCGCCGCCGCCGATCGTGTCGTTGCCCGCGCCGCCGTCGATCGTGAGCGCGGTGAGGAGTGGCGAGGCCGTTGCCGGCGTTGATCGAGTCGTTCCCGGCGAGGCCTTCGACGAGGAGGTTCTCGGCGACCGACTGCACGGAGCCCGGGCTGCCGCGCGGAGGAGAACGCCGCTGCCGGTGCGGCCGCCGCGACCTGGATCGAGTCGTTGCCCGTCGAGCCCTCGGCTGCGGTCGTGTCGACGCCGTCGCCGCCGTCGAACTGCACGGCAGCGGCGCGGCGGCGGCTCGGCCGTGAACCGGTCGTTGCCTCCGAGCCCGTTCACGGCGACGACGTCGGACGGCTCCGGGCCGGTGACGGCAACCGTTGCCGCCAGCCCCGAGACGCGGGCCTCGCCGCGGCCCGTCCGAGGCTGACCTGGACGTGGTCGGCGGCCTCGGTGCCGTTGACGATCACCTGTCGTCGGCCTGCCGCCGTCGCTGCGCCGAGGTTGGCGTTGACGCTGGTGACGTCGGTGCGGCTTCAGGTCGTTGACGGTGAGCGTGTCGGTGCCGCCGAGTGCGTTGACGTCGACGGTCTCGACGCCGTCGGTGTCCATGGTGATGCCGCCGACGTCGCGGAACAGGCGCAGCCGGTGGCCGTTGGCGGACAGGTCGATCTTCTCGGCGACGTTGGCGCCGTTGAAGATCATCGTGTCGCGTGCCGGACTGGCCTTCGACGACGTCGCTGCCGTCGCCGGGGTCCCACTGGAAGACGTCGTCGCCGGAGCCGAGCACGCCGATGTCCGCGCCGCGGTTCCCGTCCACGAAGTCGTTCCCCGCGTTGCCGTCAAAGGTCTCGGCGAACGATCCGCCGAGAAGCGTGTCGTCTCCGCTCCCACCCTCCAGGAGCGTGGTCTCGGTGTCCGTGAAGGCACCGTTGACCTCGTTGATCGAGACCGCGTCGTTGCCGCTGCCCGAGTCGACGACGATCGAGGTCGAACTGGCTCCTGTCGAAGCTGAGGAGCTTGGAGACGGCGTCGACCACGAGGGTGTTCGGGTCACCGGACTCGAGGCCTGAGCGAGATCGTGTCGCTCCGGCTCGTTCCCCTGACCGTGAGCACGCCGCCGTGGATCGTGCCCGTCACTTCCTGAAGCTGGCCCCGCGATACGCTCGCCGCGTGACCCCGGCTCGCCGCATAGGCGCCCGTGGTCGTGGCCGCGACCGCGACGGCAAGCGCCGTGGCGATCGGAAGGTAGTGCTTCCAACGCATGAGTCCTTCTCCTTCGGGTAGATGAGCTGATGTCACAGACCCGGCGAGCGTAGGAAGCGGATATTCGAACGACCTTTCGGCCAGGTTTCGGGCGGCTACTCGGGCAACTCGCGCACGAGCGCGACCCGCGTGGCTTCGGCGCGAGAGCTGACTCCGAGCTTGCGGTACACGGAGCGCAGATGCGCATGCACCGTGCGCGGGCTGACGACGAGCTCCTTCGCGACCTCGGCGTCGGTGAGGCCCTTCGCGATCAGCTCGAGAACCTGATGCTCGCGCGCGGTCAGCGGTCCGGTCCCGAAGACGCGCGGAGGTGGCCCGTGATCGACGAAAAGCGCTCGCGCCTGCTCGAGCGTCAGCGTTTGACCGGTTGCCCAGGCAGCTGCGAAGGCCTCCTCGCTCAGCTCGTCTCGGCCACGCGCGAGGTTGCGGTCGAACTCCATGCGGTCGAAGAGCACCCAGTCGGCGGCCGTCTCGTCGCGGGTTCGCTCCGCGAGGCCGAGGAGCTGCACCCCGGCCTCCGGGCGGCTCTCCGCCAGCGCGATGCGCGCGAACGCGAGCAGGGTGACCGAGATCCGCCAAGGCTCGCCCAGCTCCAGGGACAGCGCGAACGCGCGCTCGGCGAGCCTCGACGCCTCGTCCTCGTCGCCGATCGACGACACGGCGTACGAGAGTGCGAGCAGGTTGAGGACGGCGTTCAGGCGATCGCCCCGCTGCTCGAGCATCGCGAGCGACTCCTCGAGCAGCCCGCGGGCCTCGTCGAAGCTCTCCTCCCAGACGGCGATGAACCCGAGTTGCTGCCGGGCGAGCGCCAGCTCGCCTTCCCCCGCGTGGCGGGCCGCGTCGAGCGCCTCCAGGATGAGCGGACGGGCTCTGTCCGTGGCACCGCTCTCCCGGAAGATCCGGCCGCGGCAGACGCTGGTCTCGACGATGCTCGCGTGGTCGCCAAGCCGGCGGGAGACCTCGAGGCCCTCGACGGAGGACGCCTCCGCCGCGTCGAAGTCCCCGAGCAGGAAGCTCAGGGTGCCCAACGTCGCAAGGGCGGCTGCCCGTAACGTCGTCTCCTGCGGCCCGTAGCGATCGAGCGCCTGCACGAGCCAACCGCGGCCTTCTCGGAGGTGAGGACGAGCGAGCCAGAAGCCGGCCCGCCAGCGGGCGTTGCAGATCTTGAGCGCACTCTCGCCGTTGCGGTGGTCGAGATGCCACTGGACGGCAGCGCGCAGGTTGGCGTAGTCCAGCCCGAGCCGTTCGAGCACCTCCATCTGGCGATGCCCGGTCAGCTCCACTGCCGATGTCTCCGCGACGGTGACGAAGTGGCACGCATGAGCGGCTCGCCGGTCGTCCTCCTCGCCGTGCTGGACGAGCTTCTCGGCCGCGAACTCGCGGATCGTCTCCAGCATCTCGAGCCGGGACTCGTTGCCCGCGTCGCTGCGACGAACGAGACCGCTGTCGACGAGGGAGCCCAGCCGGTCGAGAACAGGCCTGCCGCCGTCTGCCCCGCAGACGGCCTCGGCGCTCGAGAGCGAGCAGCTGCCCGCGAACACCCCCAGCGCCCGGAACGTGGCCTGCTCGTCGGGATCGAGCAGCTCGTAGCTCCACGCGATCGTGCTCCGCAGCTCTCGGTGGCGGGCCGGCAGGTCGCCCGGCCCTCCGGTCAGCACCTCGAGCGGGTGGTCGAGGCGGGCGAGCAGCTCGTCGGGAGAGAGCAGGTTCGTTCGCACGGCGGCGAGCTCGATCGCGAGCGGAAGGCCGTCCAGCCGGCGGCAGATCTCGCCGACCGCCGCTGCGTTCGTCTCCGTCAGCCGGAAGTCGTCCCGCACCGCCCGCGCGCGTTCGACGAACAGCTCGACCGCGGGCGGTGCCGCCGCTGCGTCGTCGGCGCCTTCGGCCGGGGACAGGGCGAGCGGCCGGACGACGAACTCCTGCTCGATGGACAGCCGCAGACGGGCGCGGCTCGTCGCGAGGGCCTTCACGAGCGGGCATTCCGCGAGCAGGCGCGCCAGGAGCGGACCGGCGTCCGCAACATGCTCGAAGTTGTCGAGCACGAGCAGCAGCCGCCGGCTCCACAGCGCCGACTGCAGCTGCTCGAGACGGGACTCGCCTCCCTGCTCGTGGATCTCGAGGACGGAGCCGATTGCGTCCAGCACGAGGCCTGGATCGCCGAGCGGAGCGAGCGGGACGTAGCGGGCGCCGTCGCCGAACTCGCCCGCGACCCTCGTCGCCACCTCGTGTGCGAGCCGCGTCTTCCCGACCCCTCCCGGCCCCGTCAGGGTCAGCAGCCGAACGCCGGGTGCCCGCAGGAGCTGCGCGACGGCGGCGCACTCCTGCTCCCGACCGACCAGCGACGTCGTCGAGGCCGGCAGACCGCGAACGCGGCTCGGGTTCACGCAGGCTAGTGTCGCACGTCGCAAGGCGACGGGTCGTCGCCCCGAGGCGCAGCCGGTGGGCAGCGATGCTCGCTGCGATCCCGGACGAGGACGAGCACGAGCTCGCCTGCGCTCCTGACCCTCATGCCAGAGACATCGGCGGGAAAGGAGCTGCCGGACACCCTGCGCAGGCTGAGGACGTTCGTCCGCGCATATCCGCGCTGGCGGACCGCGGCGAAGAACGCTCGCAGCGCTCCTTCCTGGCCGCGGTTTATGGAGGAGATCGACGTGGCCAGGAGCTCGTCCCGCTCGATGCCGAGCAGCGTCGCGGCTCCGCGGTTTGCGTACCGGATCGCGTCGCGACCGGGATCGACCACGAGTATCGCCTCCGCGGCCTCGGCGAGCAGCCGCTCGAACACAGGCCTCATGGCCGCTCTAGCCCGCGAATCGCTCGGCGAGGCGGGCGACCGCGACATCGTGCGGCGCACCGTCGGCTAGCGGGAGCCAGTCCCGCTCGTACCCCGCCGCGAGCTGCCGCAGTCGACGACGGCGAATCGGCGAGAGGCTGTTCAGCAGGACGTCACGGTAGATGTCGAACCGAAAGCGGAAGCGGCTGCCGTCGACGAGGAGCAGCCCCCTGTCGCAGAGCCGTTCCAGATCCTCGTTCGTGCGCGCAGGGTCGGCCAGCAGCATCGGCGCCAGGGCCTCTGCCCTGAACGGCTGGGCGAGCGCCGACGCGTGCAGCAGGAGCCTGTAGGCGTGCGCGCCCTCGGCCCTGCAGCGCGCGAGCATCGTCTCGGCCAGCGTCTGCTCGATGGCATCGGGCTCGAGGGCACGCGCCACGGCCGTGACCAGCCGGGGATCGCCGCCGGTGCGCTCGTGAAGATTCGGAACGCCGAGTGCGGCGACGTCGGACGCAGTCAGTGCACCGAGCCGGAGTCGGCGGCTCGGCGTCAGGCGCCACAGAGGATGGTCTGCCCCGACGTCGTCCGTCCGGGCGGCGGCGACGAGCGCGACGGGTAGGGCGACGCAACGCCGCTGCAGGTACGCGAGCGCGCTGAACGTGGCCGGATCGGCCCACTGGAGGTCGTCGAGCACGAGGACGATGGGCGCGTGAGTCTGGACGAGCTCGACCAGAGACTCGAGCGAGTCCACTTCGGGGAAGTCGCTGCACCCGGCCGCGAGCCTCAGCTCGGGGAGGATCTGCCGCAGCGCGGGCAGCGACTCGAGATCGGGCTCGACGTCGCGCAGCGCGTCGCGGACGGCGGTGGCCAGCGGCACGTAGGGGAGGTGACGCTCGAGCTCGGAGCAGGTGGCGCGGCCGACGCGGACGCCTTCGAGGCTCGAGACGAAGCGGTCGAGGAGTCGCGACTTGCCGATGCCGCTTTCCCCCTCGACGAGCACCAGCGAGCACGAGCCGGCGAGCGAGCAGCGGACGCCGGACGTGAGCTGGTGCAGTTCGGCGGCACGTCCGATGAATGCGACCGGGGCAGGCTCGAGGCCGGTCTGCTCGGAGATCCGGTCGGGTCGCGGCAGCAGACTTTCCAGCTCGTCCTGGCGCAGGATCGATCCCTGGAGCGCCTTCGTCTCCGGGAGGGGCTCGAGACCGAGCTCCCCGTCGAGCGTGCGCCGGAGACGCTGGAAGGTCTCGAGCGCATCGCGCTGCTGCCCGACCGCGTACAGGCCGAGCATCAGCAGCCGGTGCGCACGCTCGCTGAACCGGTCGAGCGCCACCGCCGCCTCGGCATGCAGCAGACCGGCCGGGAAGTCGCGCTCGAAGAAGGCGGCGTCGGCGGCATCGAGCCTCGCCCCGAGGATGCGGGCCCTGTAGGTGCCGCGAAGATCCTCTGCCCACGTCGCGTAGGGCTCGTCCTCGAGGAGCTCCCCTCGTACGAGGCCGAGGGCATGCTCGAGCTTCTGCCGCCCGGACGGTGCCGACAGCGTTTCCGCCTCCTTGAGCAGCCGGTCGAATCGATCGAGATCGACCTCGACGTGCTCCATCGCTGCCCGATACGCCTCCGGCTCGGTGGCGACCAGCTCGCGCGCCGGGGCGCCGTCCGGGCCGAGGCTCCGCCGGAGGACCGAGACATAGGTCGCGAGAGCGCCCGAGATGTTTTGCGGCAGGTCGTCGGCCCAGAGGAGCTCGGCCAGGCGATCCTTCGGAACCCGCCGGCCGCGGGCCGCGAGCAGGATCTCCAGGACTCGCTTCGGCTTGATCCCGCCGAAGTCGCGCGGGCCGAGCTCGCGATTGCCGTCGAGGACGGCGATCGGCCCGAACATCCGGATCTCCGTACGTGCCATCGATCGAGGGTAGGAGCCGCGCCGTGCGCTCCGCATCGGCAGGGTTGCCGATCTTTGCTGCCGCGATCCGATCTGCAGCGTTCCGGGATGCCTAGGCAGGCCATCGTGATCCGTTTGAAAGGTTGTGAAAAGACCCGGCTGCGACCGTGCAGCCATGGAAACCGCTGAATTCGACTTCGAGTTCGACTTCGACGACGCGCTGCCCGCGGACGAGACGCTGCGCATCCTCGACTGGAGGCAGAGCCGTTTCCTCGCGCTCGGCTATCCGCTGGACGGCGCGACGCTGCTCGCCTGTGCTCCGGTCGACGTCCACGAGATCGAGCACCTGATCGAACGGGGCTGCCCGCTCGACCTCGCGGTCAAGATCGCCGCCTGAGGCGCTCAGCTGAATCTCGCACAGCGAGACCGTTCGCGCCCGGCCGTCCGACTCATACACGCCCGCTGTACGCTAGCGCCCGCATGGATCTCGGCCTTCGCGACCGCCTGTGCCTCGTCACCGGCTCCACGAACGGGATCGGCCTCGAGACGGCGCGTCTGCTGGCGGCCGAAGGCGCGCGGGTCGCGACCTGCGGGCGGAGCGACGCGCCCGGGGTCGGAGAGGCGGTGCATGTCCAGGCGGATCTCTCGCTGGCGGGCGAGCCGGAGCGGGTCGTCGCCGAGGCGGTGGAAGCTCTGGGCGGACTGCAGGTCCTCGTCAACAACGTCGGGATCGCCCGCCAGGCCAGGTTCGAGGACGTCCCAGACGAGGAGTGGGACGCGTACTGGCAGCTGAACGTGATGAGCTACGTGCGCGCATCACGCGCCGCCCTGCCGCACCTGCGCGCGGCCGGCGGCGCGGCGATCGTGAACGTGTCGTCGACCGCCGGCAAGCGGCCGTCGACCGGCATGCCGCACTACTCGGTGACGAAGGCCGCCGTACTCTCGCTCTCGCGCCTGCTCGCCGACCTGTACGCGAAGGACGGGATCCGCTGCAACGCAGTCGCGCCCGGGCCGACGGCCACCGACGCCTGGCTCGGCGAGGGCGGCCTCGCCGACCAGCAGGGCGATCGCGAGGAGGTGCTGAAGAAGGTCGGCGCCGGCCGTCCGCTCGGACGCCTTGCGACGCCGGAGGAGATCGCGGCCGTCGTCGTCTTTCTCTGCTCCGAGCGAGCCGCCTACGTGACCGGGGCCGCGTGGAGCGCCGACGGCGGGACCGTCCCGATCATCATCTGACGGAAGGGACTTGGGCCGTCCGGCCGTCTTGACGGTATGGCGGGCGGCCGGGAGACTTGGTCCTCTGTGGCCGATCTGAGCACCGGCGCGGCCGTCGCCGGATATCGCATCGAGTCCGTGCTCGGCCACGGCTCGATGGGCACCGTCTACTCCGCCCTGGACACCGGGCTCGAGCGGCGCGTGGCGCTGAAGGTCCTCACGCCCGAGCTCCACCGCGACGAGCGCTTCCGTGAACGCTTCCTGCGCGAGTCGAAGCTCGCCGCCTCGCTCGAGCACCCGCACATCGTCCCGATCTACGCGGCCGGCGAGGCCGACGGCTCCCTCTACCTGGCCATGCGCTACATCGAGGGGCGCGATCTCGCGGCGTTGCTCAGGTCGCTCGGCCGGCTCGATCCGGAGCGCGTGCTCGCGATCGTCGGGCAGGTCGCTTCGGCGCTCGACGTCGCGCACGCGCGCGGGCTCGTCCACCGCGACGTCAAGCCCGCGAACATCCTCCTGACCCGCCACGGAGCCGAGGACGACTACGCCTATCTCTGCGACTTCGGCCTCGCCAAGCACACCTCGACGGTTTCGAGCCTGACCGGCAGCCGCGCGATCGTCGGCACCGTCGACTACCTCGCCCCGGAACAGATCGAGGGCAAGCCCGTCGACGGGCGCGTCGATGTCTACGCGCTCGGCTGCGTGCTCTACGAATGCCTCGCGGGCGCGCCGCCGTTCGAGCGGGGAAACGAGCTCGCAGCGCTGCTCGCGCACGTGAACGACGAGCCGCCGTCGCTCTCGGAGCGACGGGCCGAGCTGCCGGAGGCGCTCGACACGGTCGTGGCCACCGCGCTCGCGAAGGACCGCGACCAGCGCTACGGAACCGGCCGCGAGCTGGTCGAGGCGACGGAGGCGGCGCTGCGGGGCGACGCGCCGAAGGCCGTCGAGCAGCCGAGGCCTACGACTGCGGCTTTGCGCACGTTCGTGTTCGCGGACGTCCGCGGCTACACGTCGTACACGCGCGAGCAGGGTGACGAGGCCGGCGCCGCGTTGGCACGCGACTTCGCCGCGATTGTCGAGGAGCTCGCACCCGAGCACACGGGCACGCTTCAGGAGCTACGCGGCGACGAGGCGCTCGTCGTCTTCGACTCCGCGCGCCGCGCGCTCCGCTTCTGCGTCGAGCTGCAGCAGGAGGTCGCTGCCAAGGAGCTTCCGCGCCCGGTCGGGATCGGGCTCGACGCCGGCGAGGCCGTGCCGGTCGAGGACGGGTTCCGCGGAGGGGCGCTCAACCGGGCTGCACGGCTCTGCGCGCTTGCGAAGCCTGGCGAGGTGCTTGCCTCGGACAGCGTCCGCGAGGTCGCCGGAGCCACCGAGGGCGTGGCGTTCGGCTTCCGGCGCGTAGAGCGGCTGAAGGGCTTCGAGAAGCCGGTCGGTGTGGTCGAGGTGCACCCAGCGGAACGCGCGCCGAAGCGGGAGCTCGGCCGCTCGGTGAAGCAAAGGCTCGGCGGGTCGCGGCCGAAGAGACGGCTCCTCGTGGCGGCTCTCGCGGCGGTGGTCGCGGTCGCGGTGGCCGTGCCCGTGGCGCTGCTCTCGGGTGGCGAGTCGGCCCAGGCGTCAGTCTTGAAGCAGGGAACGATCGGTCTCGTCGACGCGAAGACGATGAAGCCGGTCGGGACGGTCGACGGGCTCGGCGTCCCTGACGCCACCTGGCGCGATCCGCAAGGGCAGATCTGGTCGCTCGATGCCGCGAGCGGGTCGGTTGCGCGGATCGACCCGAAGACGCGCAAGGTCACCGCACGCTTCCCGCTCCAGATCGACCCGGGGCCGCCGGCGTGGGGAGCGGCATCGTTCTGGATGGGCGACTACAGCCACGCGACCGTCGTCCGCTACGACCCGCAGTACGGGACGATCGTCAAGAAGATCGAGCTGCCGACGAAGGGCCTCGACTATCCAGACATCACCAACGGCCTCGTCTTCGGCGCCGGCTCGGTCTGGGCGGCCTACGGCAAGTGGCCCTTCCGGATCGCCCGGATCGACCCGGCGACAAACAAGGTCGTGAAGATCATCGACCTCCCCAAGAACCACGGCCAAGCACTGCTCGCATTCGCGAACGGCTCGCTCTGGGTCGCGAGCCAGGACACGGGACAAGTCTGGCGCGTCGACCCCGACACGTACGGCGTCGCCGCGACCGCGAAGCTCCATGGCGGCTGGGTCGAGGACCTCCGCGTCGTCGGAGGCAACGCGTGGCTTCCGATCGAGAACGATCGCGCCGTGTGGAAGGTCGACGGGAGCGGGAATATCCTCAAGAGCATCACGACAGGCGACCTGCCGTACGCGCTCACGGACGACGGCACGAACCTGTTCGTGGTCAACAACAAGGGCGCCAGCCTGTCGCGTATCGACACGACGACGGACGAGGTCACGACAGTGCACGTCGGGCACCGGCCGCAGGGAATCGCGGTCGGGGCGGGGCTCCTGTGGGTGCCGGTCGCCGAGAGCGTCGCGGACGCGACCGCGGGGCTCGCCGGGAAGAACGTCCTGCACGCGGTCACCGAGGGGGATCCGTACTTCAGCACTGATCCCGCGCTGGCAGGCAACCCTGCACAGATGGCGCTCCAGCAAGCGATCGGCGCACGGCTGCTGCGCTATCCCGACAAGGAGCAGCCCGAGGGCGCGACGCTGATGGCCGAGATCGCCGATCTCCCGACGGTGTCGAACGGCGGCCGCACCTACACCTTCCACATCCGCAAGGGCTACCGGTTCTCGCCGCCGTCCGGCGCGCCGGTGACCGCGGAGGTGATGCGCTACTCGATCGAGCGCGCGGTTTCGCCGAAGATCACCGATCCCGGCGCCCAGGGCTACAACATGATCCAGGACATCGTCGGCTTCGACGCCTACAGAGCCGAGAAGGCCGCGCACATCTCCGGCATCCGCGCGAACGGCGACACGCTCTCGTTCACGCTCGCGAAGCCCGCGCCCGACTTTCCGGCGCGCATCTCGCTGAATGCCTTCTCCGCGGTCCCTCTCGGAACCCCGGCGCTTCCCCACGGCGTCGACCGGCCGATCCCCTCGGCGGGGCCCTACTACATCTCCGCGCACGTCGGCGACCTCGCCGAGGTCGTCAAGCAGAACCCGAACTACACAGGGCCACGGCCTCACGGGCTGGACGCCTTCGTCGTCGAGAACGGCGTGGACGCCGGCTCGGCCGCTCTTCGCGTCATCAACGAGAAAGACGACTACGCGTTTGCGGAGCAGCCCCCGTATCCCGACGACCTCTTGCCGACCTCGGCGTTCGCCCGCAAGTACGGCGCAGGGAGCGCGGCCGCGAAGGCCGGCCGTCAGCGCTACTTCAACCCGCCGTTCAGCGCAGTCCAGTCGTTCATCTTCAACGTGAACTCGAAGGCACTGGCCGACCCGACCGTGCGACGCGCGATCAACTTTGCGATCGACCGGAAGCGTCTTGCCGCGCTCACGGCATCGGACCCCTACGCGAGCCTGATTCCGCCGGGGATCCCGGGCGCCGGCGGTTCTGCGGTGTATCCGCTCAATGCGCCTGACGTAAGGCGCGCGCTCGCGCTGATGCGCGGCCGGCGCCTCGAGCTCGTCCTCCTGAGCGGCACGCCCGACGGGTGCCCGCGCTGCCCGGAGACGGAGAACCTGCTGCGGAGCGAGCTGGCGGCGATCGGGATCACCGTTCGTGTGAAGGTGACCGACGACCGGTTCACGAAGGCGATCTCGTCGAAGGACTGGGACCTCGTGTCGTTCACCTGGCTCCTCGACTACGTCGACCCGACCGACTTCGTCAACCTCCTCTTCGACCCGAAGGATCCGCTCGGCTACGGCTACCCCAACCCCCTGCCGACGGGCATCGACGATCCGTGGCCAGCCCGTTTGCGCACCGCCCACGACGTCGGAGGCGCCGCCCGCGGAGAGGAGTACCGACGCCTGGTGTCCGGAATGCTCCGTGCCGCGCCGCCCGCTGCGCCGTACGGGACGCAGAACGGGCCGGCGCAGGTCTTCTCGAGCCGGATCGGGTGCCAGATCTTCCGGCCGCAGGACTGGGGCTACGTCGACCTCGCCGCGCTCTGCCCGCGCGGAAAGAGCTGACGCGGACGTCTCTACACTTTCGTCCTGGCCCGGCTCGCCGTCCTCGCCGCGATCGTCGCCGTCTGTGCCGCCGTCGGCTCGGCAGACGCGTCGCGGACGCGTGACCTCTCCGCGTATACCGGGCTCGGGACGTGGCTGGACGTCTACGACAAGGCCCAGTGGCGCGCGCCGGAGTCGACGGTCGCTGCGATCGCCGCGCGCGGAGTAAAGACCCTCTTTCTCGAGACGGGCAACTCGCGTCAGCCGACCGACCTCGTGCGACCCCGCCAGCTCGGCGGCCTCGTGGACGCGGCCCACGAGGTCGGCCTGAAGGTGGTCGCCTGGTACCTGCCCACGCTTCTCTATCCGCCCCGCGATCTCCGGCGCGTACTCGCCGCCGTGCATTTCGCAACGCCCGGGGGCGGACACTTCGACTCCTTCGCGCTCGACATCGAGGCCAGTGACGTGCGCGCGGTGTCGCTCCGGAACGCGCGCCTCGCGGCTCTCTCGACGGCGCTGAGAGCGGCCGTCGGCTCCACGTATCCGCTGGGCGCGATCGTGCCGTCTGCGGTCGGCATGGAGCGCCACCCGAAGTACTGGCCCGACTTTCCGTACGCGCAGCTGCGGCAGTCGTTCGACGTGTTCCTGCCGATGGCGTACTCCACGTACCGCGTGAAAGGGCGCCTCCTGAGCGCACGCTACGTCATGCGCAGCGTCGCGCTCCTGCGCGCGGCTGCGGGCGCCGACGCGCCCGTCCACGTGATCGGCGGCATCGCGAGCCGCATCGAGCGCGACCGATGCGGCCGGGTTCATGGACGCCGTCGCCCGCTGCGGAACGGTGGGCTACAGCCTGTACGACTTCCCGATCACGACGAGCGCCACCTGGAAGGCGCTCGCGTCCCCGCCGCCGGCGCCGGCTTCCCCGGCCGCGTGCTCGGCGCCGCCGATTCCCTGAGTACGCTGGCGGGTATGGCCGAGATCGCCGGGAGAGTCGCCGACGCGTTCGCCGAGCGCGTCCGCGAGCAGGAGGAGCAGAGCGCTCTCGCCGCTCGCCGTGCGCTCGTACGAGACGCGCGGCCGCGGACGCGCCGAGCCCGAGTGCGCGGTGCGCACGCCCTTCCAGCGCGACCGCGACCGCATCGTCCACTCGAAGGCATTCCGGCGCCTGAAGGGCAAGACGCAGGTGTTCATCGACCCGCTCGGCGACCACTACCGAACCCGCATGACGCACACGCTGGAGACGACCGCGATCTCCCGCGTCGTCGCCCGGGCGCTGCGGCTGAACGAGGACCTCGTCGAGGCGATCGGCCTCGGCCACGACACGGGCCACACGCCCTTCGGCCACGCGGGCGAGGACGCGCTCGACGAGGTGCTCCGCGAACGCTTCGGGCGCCCGTTCCGCCACAACGAGCAGTCCTTCCGGATCGCCGGGCGGCTCAACCTCACCCACGAGGTCTGCGACGGCATCCTCACGCACACCGGCGAGCGGGAGCCGGCCACGCTCGAGGGGAAGATCGTGCGCATCGTCGACCGCGTCGCCTACATCAACCACGACATCGACGACGCGATGCGCTTCGGGATCCTGGCCGAGGCGGACCTGCCGCGCGAGGAGATCGACCTGCTCGGGCCGACGGGCGCGAAGCGGATCGACACGCTCGTCCACGACCTCGTCGAGACCTCGGAGGCGGCCGGCGATATCCGCCAGTCGGACGAGGTGGGGGAGGCGATGCTCTCGCTGCGCGCCTTCATGTTCGAGCGCGTCTATCTCGGCCCGCAGGTGGAGCCGGAGCACCGCCGCGCGCGCGAGGTGATCCGCCGCGTGTTCGACCACCTGGTCGCGCGCGGAGACGGCCTCGACGACGCGGTCGACTACGTGGCCGGCATGACCGACCGCTTCGCGCTCACCTTCGCGGAGACGTTGGGGTAGCTGGCGGAGCCTAAGTGGCGCGGATCAAGCCGGAATCGGTCGAGGCGGTCAAGGCCGCCGCGGACATCCTCGACGTGATCGGGGCACGGACGCAGCTGCGCAAGGCCGGCGCCCGCTACACGGGCCGCTGCCCGTTCCACGAGGAGCGCACGCCGAGCTTCTCCGTGAACCCCGTCGAGAAGCTGTACTACTGCTTCGGCTGCGGGGCGGGCGGCGACCTGATCACGTTCGTGAAGGAGACCGAGAACGTCGACTTCGCCGGGGCGATCGAGTGGCTAGCCGAACGCTTTCGCGTCGAGCTCGAGTACGAGGAGACCTCGCCCGCCGCCGACCGCGCGCGCGAGCGCCGCGAGCGGCTCGGCAAGCTGCTCGAACAGGCCGCCTCCTTCTACGGGCGCAGCCTGTGGGAGACGGCCGGCGCCGATCCGGCGCGCAGCTACCTGGCCGGCCGTGGGCTCGGCGAGGAGGTTTGCCGGGCCTTCCGCCTCGGCTTCGCCCCAGGAGGGCAGACGCTGGCGCAGAAGGCGCAGGCGAGCGGGTTCACGCGGGACGAGCTCGCCGCCGCGGGCCTCGTCAACCGCCGCGGCAACGACTACTTCTCGCAGCGCATTCTCTTCCCGCTCGCCGACGCCCGCGGACGCGTGCTCGGGTTCCAGGCGCGGAAGCTGCGGGAGGACGACCCGCTGCAGGCCAAGTACGTCAACTCGCCCGAGAGCGACCTGTTCCGTAAGGGCGACGTCCTCTACGGCCTCGACCTGGCCCGGGCGACCATGGCCAGGCAGGACCGCGCGATCGTGGTCGAGGGCAACACGGACGTGATCGCGCTCCGTCAGGAGGGGCTCGAGCCGGTCGTCGCGGCCATGGGCACCGCGCTCACGGACAGGCACCTCCGCCAGCTCGCCAGGCTGACGCAGAACCTCTGGCTCTGCTTCGACGGCGACGCGGCGGGCGAGGCGGCGACGCTGCGCGGCATGGAGCTGGCCGCCGAGCAGGGGTTCGTGATCAGGATCGTGACGCTGCCGTCCGGAAGCGACCCCGCCGACCTCGCGACCGGCTTCGAGGAGCGCCTGGCCGACGCCGTCCCGTTCGCGCTCTACCGCGTGCAGGTCGAGCTGGCCTCGGATGCCGACCAGCAACGGAAGTACGAGCGGGTGAAGGAGATCCTCGATCGCCTGCCGGAGTCGCCCGACCGGCAGGAGGCGTGGCGGATCGCAAACGACAGGCTCGGCATCACGATCCAGATCCAGCGCGGCGCGACGGGGAGCGCGCTGGCAGGCGGGGTGATCTCGCCGAAGCTTCTCGAAGCCGGCGACCGGCTCGAGCGGGACACGCTCGCCGGGTGCATGGCCCACCCGGGCCTCGTGTCCGACCTGGCGGCGCTGCTGCCCGACCACTTCGACTCGGAGCGCCACCGGAGGGTGCGCGAGCACCTCGTCGAGGGCAGCGAGCCCGAGCCCGACCTGCTGCCGCTCGTCGCGGAGCTCGATGCGCGTGCGGAGTCCGAGCAGATCACGGAGGAGACGACGAAGGAGCTGCTCCTGCGCATGGCCGAGCGGGGCCTCCGCCGGGAGCTCGCGCACTCGAACGGCGATCTCGTCAGGACGAAGGAGCTGCAGGAGAAGCTGGAGCGCGTGCGCGAGGCGATCGCCCGGCTGGCGTGAGCTAGGCTTGCGGCAGGCGGGAGCCCCTGACGGGGGCTGAGAGGCGGCCACGAGGCGCGCGACCGCAGAACCTGATCCGGGTCATGCCGGCGAAGGGAGCGCAGGAGCAGTGAACGATCCCCTGACAATTGCCGGGCGCGAGTTCCGCTCGCGGCTGATCACGGGGACCGGGAAGTACCCGTCGTTCGAGGCCATGCGCGACGCCGTCGTCGCCTCGGCCTGCGAGCTCGTCACCGTCGCGGTGCGCCGCATCGACCTGGACGACGTAGGCGAGGCGATCACGGACTGGCTGCCCGAGGGCGTCACGCTCCTGCCGAACACGGCCGGCTGCCAGAGCGCCGAGGAGGCCGTCCGCGTCGCGCGGCTCGCGCGGGCCGGCGGCCTACCGGACTGGATCAAGCTCGAGGTCATCCCCGACCCGCGCTACCTGCTGCCGGACGGCGAGGAGACACTTCGCGCGGCGACGCAACTCGTCGACGAGGGCTTCACCGTCCTTCCCTACGTGCAGCCGGATCCGGTGCTACAGCGCAAGCTCGAGGCGGCCGGCTGCGCGACGGTCATGCCGCTCGCGGCGCCGATCGGCTCCGGGCGCGGGCTCAAGCTCCGCCACGCGATCGAGATCATGATCGAGCAGGCCGAGGTGCCGGTGATCGTCGATGCGGGTCTCGGTGCGCCCTCGCAGGCCGCGGAGTGCATGGAGATGGGTGCCGGCGGGGTACTCGTCAACACCGCGATCGGGCTGGCAGACGATCCGGCGGCGATGGCGCGGGCGTTCGCACTGGCCGTCGAGGCGGGCCGGGCCGCGCATCTCGCCGGGCTGATCGACGAGTCGCGCGAGGCCCGTCCCTCGAGCCCGATCACCGGGCTCGTCACCTCGTGAACGTCGTCTGCAACGGCAAGCCGCTCGAGCTGGAGCCCGAGGCGACGGTCTCGCGGCTGCTGGACGCGCTCGGGCTGGACGGACCCTACGCCCTCGTGGAGCGGAACGGCGAGCCGGTCGAGCGCGAGCGGTACGACGAGACGGCGCTCGAGGAGGGGGACAGGCTCGTTGTCGCGCGGCCCGTCGCCGGCGGCTAGCGCCCGCCTCTACCTGATCACCGCCGCCCGGCCGGACCTGGCCGTGTTCCTCGAGGCCGCCGTCCGCGGGGGCGTCGACATCGTCCAGATCCGGGAGAAGGAGCTGCCCGACGAGGAGCTGATCCCGGTCTTGCACGAGGTGCGGCAGGTGACTCGCCGGCTCGGCGTGCCCCTCGTCGTCAACGACCGTCCCGATCTCGCTGCGCTCGTCGGGGCCGACTACGTCCATGTCGGCCAGGACGACCTGCCCGTCGAGATGGCACGCCGGTTCGGCGTCGCCGTCGGCCTGTCGACGCATGCGCCGGAGGAGATCGACGGCGCCGGCGGCGACTACATCGGCGTCGGCCCGGTGTACGCGACGCCGACGAAGGAGGGCCGGCCGGCCGTGGGGCTGGAACTCGTGCGCTATGCGGCCACGCATGCGCGGCAGCCGTGGTTCGCGATCGGCGGCATCGACGAGACGAACGCCGGGGACGTCGTCGCTGCGGGCGCGACCAGGATCGCGGTCGTCCGGGCGATCGGGGACGCGGGCGACCCCGAGCGGGCGGCGGCGGCGCTGAAAGCCACGCTCCGGTAGCCGGTACACTGGCGCTGCCTTGACGGCCGGTCCCCGGTAGCTCAATTGGCAGAGCATCCGGCTGTTAACCGGAGGGTTGTTGGTTCGAGTCCAACCCGGGGAGCTGAAAAGAGCCTGCACACGGGCTCTTTTTGCGCGAGCACGCCAATGAAGGGAGCCGACCCGATGCAGCCTGGCCGTCAGCTCGTTCCGAAGCGCAGGCGCGTGCGCCGTCTCCTCGCTTCGTCGGCTGTCCTGGCGACACTCGCCGGGGCGGCGCTCCTCGTGCAGGGGACGGCGGCGGCCGTGAGCGTCCCGCTGGGCCGGACCACGCTGACGGCGCCGCTCGTGAAGTCGTCGCCGGGGCTGCCGCGCCTCGACACACGGCTGGCCCTGCTGGCGCGCCACCCGCAGGCGAGCTGGGCGAAGTCGCCTGCGGCCGGTGAGCTCGGCCTCCAGGTGCAGCGGGGCCGCGTGCGCGTCGACGTGTCGGCGCGCAACGTGAAGGCCGCCTCTGCCGCCGTCCGTCGCCTGGGAGGGGCGGTCAGGATGACCTGGCACACGCACGTCATCGCGCTCGTGCCGCCCGCCTCGCTTGCGGAGCTCTCCCGGTCCGCCTCCGTCGCGTTCGTGCGCCTGCCGGAGACGGGGACAGACGAGAGCGTCACCGGCGAGGAGGTCCAGGCCAGCCTGGCGTCCACGCTGCAAACGAAGGGAATCACCGGCAAGGGCGTGAAGGTCGCGATCATCGACGGGGGCTTCCTCGGCCTCTCGAGCCTCCAGTCCAGCGGCGATATTCCCGCGAACGTGACGACGGGCGACTTCTGCGGAGGCAGGTTCTCGTTCGCGACGGAGCACGGGACGGCGGTCACCGAGATCGTCCACGAGATGGCTCCGGACGCCCAGCTCTACCTCGCGTGTACGAGCGACGAGGCCTCGGTACTCGACGCCGAGCGCTGGGCGAAGGCGAGGGGAGTGCGGATCATCAACTTCTCCATCGGGTACTTCGCCTCCGGGCGCGGCGACGGCTCGGGCATCGTCGGATCAGCCGCCGCCGACGCGCGCGCGAACGGCATCCTCTGGGTCAGCGCAGCGGGGAACCACGCGCAGGAGCACTGGTCAGGGACGTTCACAGATGCGAACGGCAACGGCTACAACGACTTCACGCCCGGGGACGAGACGAACAGCCTCGTCCTCGACCGCGGCGAGGGCGTCTGCGGAGAGCTCAAGTGGGACGAGTGGCCGTCCGCGAAGTCGGACTTCGACCTCGCCCTCTACTCCGATTCGAACCAGCTTCTCGCGCAGTCCACGAACACGCAGAACGGGTCCCAGCCGCCGGTCGAGCAGACGTGCTACCAGAACCTGACCGGCGGCTTGCAGACCGTCGGATGGATGATCTTCGGCGCCCACGTGGTCTCGACGCCGCGGATCGACCTGTTCTCGATCGGCACCAGTGAGTCGCTCCAGTACCAGACGGCCGCCGGGAGCATCGTCGACCCGGCCACGT
The DNA here is from genome assembly GCA_963776375.1 of uncultured Actinomycetes bacterium. Taxonomy (GTDB): domain Bacteria; phylum Actinomycetota; class Thermoleophilia; order Gaiellales; family Gaiellaceae; genus PALSA-612. The sequence goes on from CAVZMF010000002.1 coordinate 573,241, forward strand.
CGCCGAGCGCGCTCGCGGTCGGTGCACTGTGCTGGCAGAACAACACGCTCGAGTTCTACAGCTCGCAGGGCCCCACGATCGACGGCCGCGTCAAGCCCGACCTCGCCGCCCAGGACAGCGTCTCGAACGGGACGTACGGGCCGTTCTTCAGCTCGTGCCCGTCGGGCTTCGCGGGTACGTCGGCCGCGGCGCCGACCGTCGCCGGAGCGGCCGCGCTCGTCGAGCAGGCGAACCCGTCCTTCAGGGCCGCCCAGCTCCAGGCCTTCCTGCAGCAGAAGGCTGCCGTCGACATCGGCGCTCCGGGTGTGGACGACCAGAGCGGCGCCGGCGCGCTGCGCCTGCCGACGACGCTGACCGCTCCCGACCGGACGCGCCCCACGGCCCGCGCGCTGCCGAGCAGGGGCAAGCGCGGGCACGTCGTGAAGCTCTTCTCGCGGCTGTTCGACAATTCCGGCCGGCTCAGACTGCGCGACCAGGTCAAGCGGAACGGGCACGTGATCAAGTCATACACCACCGTTTTCATGTCCACGCCGTCGGCGGAGACAGGCTTCGTCAACTGGCCGGCGCCGGCCGGGATCAAGGGCACGATCACCCACTGCGTGCGCGCACAGGACCGGGCGGGGAACGTCAGCGCGGTTACGTGCGCGAAGGTCACGCTGAGCTGAGGTTTCGCCCGGTCCAAAACGAAGACCCGCTTGGGCAGGCGACCGGCGGGTCTTCGGTGTCCGGTCGCACGTACGACTTGCCGGAGGGATGAAGGCGAGTCTGCGTACGGCCGGAGAGTCCCAAGGGAACCGTTTTCGCGCCCGTCCCGGCATCCTCCGATCGGTTGAGCGTGCGGATGAGCCAGAGCCCGGGTGGCCGCGCGCGTCCCGCGCCCGCTTGCGTATCGTCGGGTGATGCCCGCCGCGCGACTCTCCCGGAAGCGGCTCCTGGCCGTCGCGGGGGGCGCGTTCGGCGCGGCTGTGATCGCCCCGCGTGGTGCTCGTGGCGCGGGCCGGGCCCTTCCGTCGCCGGCCCGCTCGGGGCTCGATCACATCGTCGTCGTGATGATGGAGAACCGCTCGTTCGACCATCTGCTCGGCTGGCTTCCCGGCGCCGACGGCAGGCAGGCCGGGCTGACGTATCTCGACAAGCGCGGTGTCGCACAGTCGACCTACCGGCTGGCGCCGGACTTCCAGGGCTGCGGGCACGCGGATCCCGATCACAGTTACGCCGGCAGCCGGGTCGCGTACGACGGCGGGCGCTGCGACGGATTCCTGAGGGCCGGCAACAACGACCTGTACGCGATCGGCTACTACACGCAGGGCGACCTGCCCTTCTTCGGCGCCGCTGCCCCGGCCTGGACCGTCTGCGACCGGTACTTCGCGTCGATCCTCGGCCCGACGTTCTCGAACCGGATGTACGTCCACGCGGGCCGCACCGACCGCACCACCGACCTGCCCGTGCCGAGCAGCCTGCGCACGATCTGGGACCTGCTCCGCGCGCGTGGGATCAGCGGCCGCTACTACCGGCGCAACTTCTCCTTCCTCGGGCTCTGGGGGGCGAAGTACTCGCGGATCACGCGCTCGTACCCCGAGTTCCTCCGCGACTGCCGCACGGGCAAGCTGCCGGCCGTCGCGTACGTCGATCCCGCCTACACCCTGCCGGTGCTCGGGCTGGGGAGCGACTACCACCCGCCGTCCGACATCCGCGCGGGCGAGTGGTTCCTGTCCCAGGTCTACTCGGCCGTCACGTCGAGCCCGGCCTGGCCCCGGACGCTGCTCGTGATCACGTTCGACGAATGGGGCGGCTTCTTCGAGCACGTCCCGCCGCAGCGCGCCCCGGACGTCGCCGCGCGCTACGCGCTGCGCGGCTTCCGGGTGCCGACTGTGCTTGTCTCTCCGTTCGCGCGCCGCGGGCACGTCGACCACGGCGTGTACGACCACACCTCGATCCTGAAGCTGATCGAGTGGCGCTTCGGGCTGCCCGCGTTGGCGCCGCGCGACCGCGCGGCCAGGAACCTGGCCGCCGCCCTCGACTTCTCGCGGCGCGATCTGCGCGCACCGTCGTTCGCGGTTCCGCGCTTCGAGACCAGCCCGTCCTGCTAGCCCCGAAAGGAGGCCGGATCGCCGCTGCTACGCTCGGAGAGCCCGCCCGTGCGGGCTTTTCCATGGAGAGACGAGGCCGATGAGGGTTCGCCGCCGGCTGCCGCCGGTCATGCAGGAGCGCGACTATGCGTTGCTCTGGGTGGCGCTCCTCGTCATGGCCTTCGCGACGCAGATGACGGCGGTCGCGGTCGGCTGGCAGGTCTACGCGATCCACCAAAACCCGTTCGACCTCGGGCTGATCGGACTCGCCGAGTTCCTGCCGCTGCCGCTGCTCGCGCTCCCCGCCGGACACGTCGCCGACCGCTTCCAGCGACGGCGGGTCTTCGCCGTTTCGCTCGTCGTCGAGATCGGGGTGGCCTGCCTGCTGCTCGTCGTCACGCTGGCCGGCGCAACTCAGCTGTGGCCGTTCCTCGTCCTCGCTGCCGCGACCGGCGTCGCGGGCGCGCTGGGCGCCCCGGCGGGCCGTTCGATCCCGCCCGAGGTCGTCTCCGCCGAGCTGCTCCCGAGCGCGATGGCGCTCCGCTCGATGGCGGGCCAGGCGGCGGTCATCGTCGGTCCGGCGATCGGCGGCGTCCTCTTCGCCGTGCAGCCCGAGCTGGTGTACGCGCTCGCGATCGCGCTGCTCGCGGCCGGCCTCGGCTGCATCCTCGCGCTCGGGTCGCGCCGCCTGGCGGAGACCGAGAGCGTGGGCGAGCGCATGGCCGGATTGCGAAGCATGGTCGCCGGCATCGGCTTCATCCGCCGGACACCCGTGCTGCTCGGCGCGATCTCGCTCGACCTCTTCGCCGTGCTCTTCGGCGGGGCCGTCGCGCTGCTGCCCGTCTTCGCGCGCTCGATCCTGCACACGGGGCCCGCCGGGCTCGGCGTGCTGCGCAGCGCCCCCGCCGTCGGGGCACTCCTCGCCGGAGCGATGCTCACCCGCCGTCCGCTCGGCCGGCACGCCGGGCGGACGCTGCTCTTCGTCGTCGGGCTGTTCGGGCTGAGCATGGTCGTCTTCGGCCTCTCGCGCTGGTTCGCGCTCTCGCTGGTCGCGCTGGCGGTGAGCGGCTTCGCGGACATGATCAGCATGAACATCCGCTCGACGACGTCGGCGCTGGCCACGCCAAACCCGCTGCGCGGCCGCGTCAACTCGGTGGAGAACGTCTTCATCTCGGCGTCGAACGAGCTCGGCGCGTTCGAGTCGGGCCTCGCGGCGGCCGTCCTCGGAGCCGCCCCGGCCGTGGTGGCCGGCGGTGTGGTCACGATCGGCGTCGCCGCGATCTGGCCGCGCCTGTTCCCCGCCCTCGCCCGCGTCGACCGGATGGAGGACGTCCGGCCGGAATGGGAACCGGCCTGAACGGGTAGCACCGGTAGGTGCGCCCGGTTGCGGTCACGCTCGCGGTTGCGGTGCTCGCGGTGTCGGCCTGCGGCTCGCAGAGCCATGTCCAGGCACGGCGCACGGCACGGCTCCCGCGTGCCGTCGCGATGTCGCTCGCCGCCCGGAGCGACGCGCTGGCCGGTGCGCTGCGGCGCGGCGACGGCTGCGCCGCCAGGATCCAGATGCACGGGCTCGAGCGCCAGACGCGCCTGGCGATCGACGCCGGGCGCGTGCCCGCCGCGTTCCGGGCGCGGCTGCGGGCGGCCGTGGACGACCTCGCCGGACGGATACCGGGCTGCGTTCCTCCTCCGCCCCCGCAACCTCCGCCCGCGCCGGCCGCTCCCGGAGCGCCGAAGGAGAAGAAGGACAAGAAGCACGGCAAGGGCGAGCCGGACAAGGGCAAACGGCGCGGGAAAGGCCCGAAGAAGCACGACGAAGGAGACCAGGGTTGAGCACGACGACCCTCGACGAGGGGCGCTACCGGCTGGAGGGCGTGATCGGCCGGGGCGGGATGGCACTCGTTTACCGGGCGTGCGATCGCGAGCACGACGAGCCGGTCGCGATCAAGCTGCTCGCCGACAACCTGGCGGCCGATCCGGAGCTGCGGAGCCGGTTCGCACGGGAGGCGGAGGTCGCCGAGCGGCTCTCGCACCCGAACGTCGTGCGCACGCTCGGGAGCGGTGAAGCGGACGGGCGCTCGTTCATCGTGCTCGAGTACGTCGACGGAGGGAATCTCGCCGACGAGCTACACGGCAACGGGCGCGTCGGGCCCGAGCGCGCGGCGGAGCTGGGCGCTCAGGCCGCCGCCGCGCTCGCGCACGCGCACGAGCGCGGCCTCGTGCACCGCGACGTCAAGCCCCAGAACCTCCTGCTGGCCTCGGACGGGACGCTGAAGGTCTCGGACTTCGGCATCGCCCGCGTCGTGGACGGGACGCGGCTGACACAGGTCGGCACCGTGCTCGGCACCGCGGCGTACCTCGCGCCCGAGCAGGCTGCCGGCGAGGAGACGACCGGCGCCGCCGACGTCTATGCACTCGGCGCCGTCCTGTACGAGCTCCTGACCGGGAGGCCGCCGTACGACGCTTCTACGGTCACCGAGCTCCTCCGCCGACGCGCGGAGGGAGAGCCTCCGCCCCCGAGCGCGCTGGCGCCGGACGTCCCGCTCGAGCTCGACGGCCTGGCGCTCGCGTGCCTGCGCGAGGATCCGGCGGCGCGGCCGACTGCGCGCGAGGTCGAGCTGACCCTGCGCGGCGAGCTCGATCCGCCGACGCGGGTGCTGACGCGCGCGTCGGAGCGCCCGACTCAGGTCCTCGGGCCAGGGCGAAATCACAGGCGGCTCGCGGCTGCGGCGAGCGGCCGCGCTGGTGGCGGGCATCGGTCTCGGGCTTGGGCTCGGCCTCGGCGGAGGCGGCGCCGCGCGGAAGCCGCCGCCGGCGCAGCCCAGGATCGCACCGGTCCCGTCGGCGTCGACACCGGCCGCCGCCGCGGGGAACCTCGCGCGCTGGCTGCGCGCGCAGGCTCGATAGCGCAGCTACGCCGCGAGCTGCGCGCAGATCACGCCGGGGTCGAGCGGGAGCACCTGCAGCTCGGGCGGCGGTCGGCGCAGGAACTCGTGGACGACGAGCAGCTCGTCCGCGTGCTCGGGCGCGTACGACGGCCCCTCGGCGAGTGCCGACCGCGCCGCGGCGACGCCGACTTCGACCTCGATCCTCGCACCGCTCCCGGGCGGAAGCGATCGCACCGCGGACACTCGTCCGCCGGCGACGAAGAAGGCGCGCCGCCAGCCGGGCTCGATCGCCGGGGCGACGAGGCAGCGCCGCTCGGCCCGCAGCCGGTCGAGCCGGCCGAGCTGCCCGATGACGGCCTCCAGCGCGGCGATGCGGTCGCGGAGCCGGGCCGCGTCCTCGTAGCGCAGACAAGCGGCGAGCTCTCCGAGGCGACGGCGCAGCCGCGGCAGAGGCCCGCCGCTGAGCAGCAGCGCCAGCTCGCGCTCCGTGGCCCCGTCCAGCGCGCGGGCCGCGCGCTCTGCCCGCCGTCGTCCGTGGATCGGACCCAGCTCGCCGGCCGTCGAGGTCACGACGATGCGCTCCCCGCGGCGGCGCAGGTAGACGTAGCGGTCGGGCCGAGCGTTGCGGGCGTTGGCCGGCGGCCGCAGCTCGCGGATCAGCCGAAGCTCCTCGAGGCCCGCCTCGAGCTCGCTGCCCAGCACCCGCCACTCGATCCGCTCGACCGCGCCCAGCGCAGCCTCGACGGACGGGCCGCTGCCGGTCGGAGCGGAAGTACGACCTCAGCCGGGCGCGGAGATCGCGGGCGCGGCCGACGTACAGGACGAGCCCGTTCCTGTCCTCGAACATGTACACGCCGGGCCGCGCGGGAGCCCCGTGCGCGAGCGAGCGCTTCCCGTACACCCGCCGCGTGCGCGGAGCCGCGAGGCCGTGCAGGTCGGCGAGCGTCCTCGCTCCTCGCTCCTGCGCCTCGCCGATCAGCCTGACGAGCACCTCGGCCGTGGCCTGCGCATCGGCGAGCGCGCGGTGGCAGGGCGAGACCGACGTGCCGTAGAAGTGCGCGAGCGACGCCAGGCTGACCCGGCGGACACGGCCGTCGAGCAGCCGCCTCGCCAGCGCGGCCGTGTCCAGGGCAGGCGCAGCCAGGCGGCGCCCGGTCAGCCGCTCGAGCTGTCGGTCGAGGAAGGCGACGTCGAAGCGGGCGTTGTGCGCGACCAGGGTCGCGCCTCCCGCGAAGGCGAGAAAGCGGCGGATCGAGGCGTCGATGCCCGGCGCGCGGCGCAACTCCTCGTCCCGGATGCCCGTGAGCGTGCTGATCGGGCCGGGGAGGGGCACGCCGGTGCGGACGAGCGTCTGGAAGGTGTCCTCGAGCTCGAGGCGCGCGGACGCGGACGGCGCCGATCTCGCAGATCCGCGACGAGCGGGCCGAGAGCCCGGTCGTCTCGAGGTCGAAGACGACGAGCTCCGCCTCTTCGAGCAGTGGGTCGTCGGGAACGGAGGCGAGCGCGATCGCCGAGCCGCGCCAGGCCAGCCGGCCGTCGCCTTCGACGAGGTCGGAGACGAGCGAGCGGGCGAGCCCGTCGGGCGCGCTCCGCAGCGCGAACACGTGCGCGGCCGCCTCGGCCGCGGAGACCGGCCGGCGGCGCTCCTCGAGCAGCTCCACGAGCCGGTCGACTGCATCGAAGGCGAGTTGCATGGCGCGTCATGCAACCAGAACATATGTTCGTAGTCAAGCCCGCCGCGCCAGGCGGGAGATCAGCTGCGGTCGCCGGCGATGCGGGCCAGCGCGTCGGCGACCTCCATCGGCAGGACGATCTTGGTCGCGTCCGAGCTTCCGATCTCCTTCAGAGCGTCGAGGTACTGGAGGCGCATCGTGTTGGCGTCGACGGTCTGCGCGACCTCGAAGATCTTCTGGAGGGCGAGCGCGAAGCCCTCGGCGCGGAGGATCGCCGCCTGCCGGTCGCCCTCGGCCGACAGGATCTTGGCCTGCTTGTCGCCCTCGGCCACGGTGACCGCAGCCTGCTTGGTGCCCTCGGCCTCGGTGACGACGGCGCGGCGCGACCGCTCGGCCGACATCTGCCGCGTCATCGCCTCCTGGACGTCGGGCGGCGGCGTGATCTCGCGCAGCTCGACGTTCGTGATCTTCACGCCCCAGCGCTCGGTGACCTCGTCCAGCTTCGACTGCAGGACGGCGTTCATCTGGTCGCGCCTGGAGAGCACGTCGTCGAGCGCCATGTCGCCGACGACGCTGCGCAGGGTCGTGGAGGCGATGTTCTCGGCGGCGCCGGCGAAGTCCTGGATCTTGACGACGGAGTCGACGGCGTCGACGACGCGGTGGAAGACGATGAAGTCGATCGAGATCGGCGCGTTGTCTTTCGTGATCCCGGTCTGCCGCGGGATCTCCAGGTACTGCTCGCGGAGGTCGACGAGCACCGGCCGGTCGATCACGGGGATCAGGAAGATGATCCCGGGCCCCTTGGTGCCGATGCAGCGGCCGAAGCGGAAGACGACGTTGCGCTGGTACTCACGGACGACTCTGACGCTCAGGTAGAGGAAGCCGAGCAGGAGCAGGACCGCGACGATCGCGCCGATGATTGCGCCGAGCACGTCGCGGAGACTCTAGTACCTCGGCCCGGCCGCTTCTTACCAGAGCGTGACCGGCGTTACGATGCCCGGGTGCGACTCCGCTCCTTCAAGCTCCGGTTGCGGCCGCTGAACGAGGCCGAGGCCTACGCGCGCTGCCACGGCACGCGCGGCGCCGACGTCCGCATCGTCCACCTGGAGCCCAAGCGGCCGCGCTACCAGACGCCGGTGAGCGGGGAGGACCTCCGCCGCTCGTTCGAGCACAAGCTCGACGAGCGCGAGCCGCACGAGCAAGCAGGCGTTTGACGATCGATCGGCAGACGACCCGCCCAGAATCGACCAGCATCGGCTGGATCGGCACCGGCGTGATGGGCGTCTCGATGTGCGGCCACGTCCTGGACGCCGGCTACGCGGTCACGGTGCACAACCGCACGCGATCGCGGGCCGAGCCGCTGCTGGAGAAGGGCGCGACGTGGGCGGACACGCCCGCCGCCGCCGCGGCATCGGCGGACGTCGTCTGCTCGATCGTCGGCTATCCGGCGGACGTCCGCGAGGTGATCCTCGGCACGGACGGCGCGCTCTCCGGCGCGGCATCCGGGGCGGTGCTGGTCGACCTGACGACGAGCGAGCCGTCGCTCGCGGTCGAGATCCACGAGCGCGCTGCGGAGAAGGGCGTTGCGTCGATCGACGCGCCTGTCTCGGGCGGCGACATCGGCGCCCGGAACGCGACGCTGTCGATCATGGTCGGCGGAGACGAGGACGCGGTCGAGCGCGTTCGGCCGCTGTTCGAGGTGATGGGGAAGACGATCGTGCGCCAGGGCGGGCCGGGCGCGGGGCAGCACACGAAGATGGTCAACCAAACGCTGATCGCGAGCGGGATGATCGGCGTCTGCGAGGCGCTGCTGTACGCCTACAAGGCGGGGCTCGACCTGGAGACGGTGCTGGAGTCGGTGGCGCCGGGCGCGGCCGGATCGTGGTCGCTGACGAACTACGCGCCGCGGATGTTGAACGGCGACTTCGAGCCGGGTTTCGTCGTCGAGCACTTCGTCAAGGACATGGGCATCGCGCTCGAGGAGGCGCGGCGGATGAACCTGTCGCTACCGGGGCTGGCGCTGGCCCAGCAGCTCTACGTCGCGCTCGCGGCCCAGGGGAAGGGCCGCAAAGGGACGCAATCCCTCATCCTCGCGCTCGCCACCCTCTCCAACGTGGACTGGCAAGCCGCGACATCCACGAGGTCCGCTCCCTAGGCGCGCAGCGGCAGACCGATCCGCCGAGTTCGCGGCGCTCGAGGTGGAGGCCGCAGCGGATACATGTCGGCGGCAGGATGCCGGCGCGCACGAGCAGCGTGCGCACGAGGACGATCCACAGCATCGCCCAGGGTGCGAGCAGCCAGGTCTGCGTGATCACGTTCCGCCTATCGGCAGGCGCGCCGCTCGTGTTTAACACCGGTGGGGGATTCGGCGGACGCGCCGGTGGCTAGTATTCAGGCGTGAGCTGGGTGTTCGTCGGGCTGCTCGCCGGTGCGGTTGTCGTCCTGATCGCCGCCGAATGGCCCCGGCTGAGCGCCCATCTGGGAATCGATGAGCGCATGGAGGCGCGCGAGCGGCGCGCGCGGGCCGAGCGCAAGTCGAAGCTCCGCGTCGTGCACGACGAGTCGGAGGAGTTCGAGGCCAGTGTCCGCCGCGACCTCGACCGCCTGCCGACGATCGAGAAGAAGCGGGATCCCCGCCGCTGAGCGTGGGGAAACCCATGGTTCCGCCATGGGCTCCCTCCTTTTCGTAGACGCGTGACCAACGTCCTACGCTCCGGCGAGAGCGCGGTCTCGTCTCCGCGACGCGGAAGGTCGGTTCTCCCAGCGAGTCACGTGGCGCAGGGCTAAATCCGCGGATTACCTGACCGTGAAGCTCGCGCGGTAGTCGCGCGTGTTCGGCAACACGCCGCCGTACGTCTCCATGTTCTTCGTCTCCTGGTAGTCGGAGACGGTCACCTCCAGCGAGTGCGTGCCTCCGGACAGGCCGGGCGCGGCGACGGTGAGCTTGCCGGCCGAGTACGTGAACGACCGCTTCGTGCCGTCCACGCGGGCCTCGATCGACGAGCCATCGACGCCGGAGCCCTTGTCGACGACCGATGCGACCAGCGTGCCCGTGTCGACCGGTACCGAGGTCGTCTGCAGCTTGACCACCGGCGGGGTGACGTCGTTGATCCAGAGCCTGAAGGTGAACGGCCCCGCCTGCCGCCGGCCCCGTGTGTCGAAGACGACGTCGTACGTGCGCGATGCCGGCGCGATCACGCCCGAGACGGGGATCAGCGCCCCGAACGAGTCGCGGTACGGGTTCTCGTCCTGGGGCAGCGCCGGGATGCCCACCAGCCGGTTCTCGTCTCCCGGGAAGACGATCCTCGGAGACACGTTCACGCCGGCTGCGTGGGACGTCACGATGACCCCGAAGTTGGCGACGCGGCCTCGCAGCGCGACCCGGAAGACCTGCTCGGGGCCGGGAAGGTTGTTGCCGATCTGCGAGGGGGCCTCCGGGTACCGGTACGAGGCGACGCGCGACGCGCCCGAGCGCGCGTTGCCCCTGTACGTGCCGGCCTTGCGCAGGATCGTGGAGGGCTTCTCCAGGCGCGGCCGCTCGCTCCGCAGCCAGAACGGGATGCGGCGCGTGTCGCTGCCCCGCTGCAGAACGATGAAGCCGGTCACGTCCGCCTGGGCCGCCGTGCCGGTCGCCGCCGCCTGGACGCGCAGCGACCCGGGGACGTTGACGGAGCCCGGTGCGGTCACGCCCACCCCCTTCGTCGGGTCCTGGACGTCCACCGACACCGTCCAGGCGCCCGAGCCGCCGCCGGCGTCCGTTAGCCGGACGGTCCTCGCAACCCGTGTGCCGGTGCGGAGCAGGCCGAACGAGATCCCTGTCGGAGCGGCGAAGACGAGCGGGTCGTTCGCCTCGGGGAGCTGGATCAGCCCGCCCCCCTCGCGCGTCGACGGGACCTCCTTCTGCTGCGCGTTGAGCACGGGCTTGGCGGTCAACTCGAGCGCCGACTTGATCTGAGCGACGCTCCAGCCTGGATGGCGCTCCCGGAGCAGCGCGGCGGCGCCCGCGACGTGGGGGGCGGCCATGCTCGTGCCGCTGAACGAGGCCCACGTCCCCTCCCGCGGCGGCACCGAGGAGAGGATGGAGACGCCGGGCGCGCTGACGTCGGGCTTCATGGCCAGCGTGATCGGCGTCGGCCCGCCCGAGGAGAACGGCGCGATCTCGTCGCCCTTGGTCACGGCGGCGGCGGTGATCGCGCCCGACGCGCTGCCGGGGGAAGAGACGGAGCCGTCACCGAAGTCCTCGTACTCGTTGCCGGCCGCGATCGTGGGCACGACGCCGGCTTTGGCCGCGCCGTTGATGGCGGCGACGACGATGTCGCGTGCGGGCTCGATCTCCGGCTCGCCGAGCGAGAGGTTGATCACGTCCATGCCGTCCCTGACCGCGGCCTCGACTGACGCGGCGACCTCGGGCGCGTTGCCGTCCAGCCCGAACTCGTCGGTAGGGACGGTGTAGGCCTTGTAGTTGCCGAGATATGCCCGCGGCGCCACGCCCGAGAGCGGCCCGCGTCGGGCCACCGCGCCGACGGTGTAGTCGCCGGCCGCGATCCCGGCCACGTGGGTCGCATGGTCGGACAGAAGCGGGTCGAAGGGCGTGTCCGCGTACTGCCAGGTCTCGCCGGGGGGCGGGAAGGCGCGCGCGACGATCACCTTCGGGGTCGTGTAGGCCGTGTTGCCCTTGGGGAAGCCGGGCGGGTAGACGTAGCCTGCAGGATTGAAGAAGGGGTGCACCTGGTCGATGCCCTCGTCGACGATGCCGATCTTGATCCCGTTGCCCGCGGTGGAGAAGTTCGGCAGCCCCCAGAGCTGATCGGCGCCGATCAGCTCAGGGCTCCGGTCCAGTGCGAGGTGGTATTTCGTGTCCGGGTAGACGGCACGGACGCCGCCGATCCGCGACAGCGTGGAGAGCTGGCTCGTGGGGAGGACGACCGCGAGGCCGTCGAGGACGACCTGGTAGCGCCAGCGAACCTCCGCCGACGGGATGGCGCGCTCGATGCGGCGGGCGACGGCGTCCTGCCTGGCCGTGAGCCCGCGCAGGTAGGACACGCTCGAGGCGGACTGCAGGTCGAGCCGCTGCGCCTTGGCCTGCACCGTGAGGACCCGACTGTCCTGCACGAAGTCGGCCAGCGAAGGGGCGTCGAGGGTGACGACGACCTCCGTTCGCGACGGCGCCGACGCATGCGCGAACGGCGCCGCAGCCAGCGCGATCGTGCCGATCAACGCGATCAGGACCCCCCGTCTCAGGGTGGGAATGGTACGTAGGCTCGGCAGGCTCCGTCCGGGTCAACCGATGAGTTTTGCTCTCCTTGGAGGTCGGAGACGCATGGGCAAGGTGCGATTGGACATCTCTTTGTCACTGGACGGCTTCATGGCCGGTCCGGACCAGAGCCTCGAGAATCCGATCGGCGCCGGAGGGATGGCGCTCTTCGAGTGGGCGTTTCCGCTCGAGGCCTTCCGAGCCATGCAGGGCCGCGAGGGCGGCGAGGTCAACGCGAGCACGCCGGTGGTCGAGGAGCGGTTCGCGAACGCCGGCGCGTACATCCTGGGGCGGAACATGTTCGGCGGCGGGCCGGGCCCGTGGCCCGAGGACCCGCCGTGGAACGGCTGGTGGGGCGACGAGCCGCCCTAGTCGTGATCGGAGGCGGCGCCGCGACGATCCGGCAGTACCTGGCCGCGGGGCAGGTCGACGAGCTCAACGTCTCGCTGGTGCCGATCCTCCTCGGCGGCGGCGAGCGGCCGTTCGAAGACCTGCCCGATCTCCGGCTGGAGCAGGTGCGGGCAGTCGAGGCCCCCGGGGTGACGCACCTGCGCTACCGGGTCGCGTAGCTCACGATCGGCACGCCGCTAAGATCGAAGCGCGCGGATGTGGCGGAATTGGTAGACGCGCACGGTTCAGGTCCGTGTGGGGGAAACTCCGTGGAGGTTCAAGTCCTCTCATCCGCACCTAAGGATTCATGCGGGATTCCGGGCCGGTGACGCGGCCTCGCGGCCCGAAAACGGCCCATACGCCACGCTAATCGGGCCACGCACCCCCGTTCAAGCGACCAGCCGCGCCGACGCCCCGCAGGCCGCGAGCGCGGCTCGTGCGCGCGCCGCGAGGCGCGCTACGCTCCCGGGTGATTCGCCAGGCCGGTCGCGTGTTCGTGTCCCGTGGCCGGTTGTAGAGGCGCCGCCCGCCGTGACCACGCCCCGGCGGGCACCGACGTCGAGGCGCTCTCCCGGTGAACGGGGGCCACGTCGACGTTGGAAGGAGATGAGGACGATGAGGTTTGACGAGCTCTTGCAGGAGCTGACACGGCTGCTCGCAGAGCAGCGCGGCGTGCTTGACCAGGCGGAGGCCCGCGGCGAGGATCTGAGCCGGCGGGAAGAGGCTCGCTACCGCGAGAACGAGCGAACAATCGAGGGCATCGACGAGAAGCTGCGCGCCGCCGGCCGTGTCGGCGGCTCACCCTTCGACGGCGCCATGTTCCGGGCGGGCGTGCCCGAAGCGCCGGGCGGGTTCGGTGGCGGCGGCGACCTGCGCGCGGCCGCGTGGCTGACCGCGACGCTGCACGAAAGCGGGTTCGAGTTCCGGGGGCCTGTGATGGGGGCCGCGCTCGTCGGCAGCGGCAGCACGGGCGGCGGCGCGTTCACGCCGGCGGAGGCGGCCGGCTATTTCTTCGACCTGTTGCCGGCGGCGAGCGTCGCGTTGCAGTCCGGCGTCCGCGTGATCCGCACCGAGCGTGACTCTGTGCAGGTGCCGCACGTCAGCGCCGACATGACGAGCTCGTGGGTGAGCGAGGGCGCGCAGATCACCGCGTCCGACCCGACCGCGGACATCGTCACCGCCGTCCCGCGGAAGGTCGCCGCGATCACCGTCTGCTCGAACGAGGTTTTGGCCGACTCGGAGCCGCCGATCCTGAACGTGCTCGCGCTCGAGCTCGTCCGCAGCCTCGGCCTCCGCTACGACCTCGGCGTGTTCCAGGGCTCCGGCACCCCGCCGGAAATCCGCGGGTTCGCGAACATCGCCGCCATCCAGACCGTCGACATGGGCGCCACCGCCGGCGCCCAGCTCACGAACCTCGACCCGTTCGCCGACGCCATCGGGCTCCTGAACACCGAGAACGCCAACCCGACCGCGATCGTCATGCACCCCCGCACCTGGCGCTCACTGATCAAGGTCAAGGAAGGCACCGCGGCCAGCAACAAGCCGCTGTTGCAGGAGAGCTCAGGCTCGGGCGCGGCGGCCGTGCAGCGGTCGATCTACGGCATCCCCGTCTGGCTGAGCTCGCAACTGTCGATCACGGAGTCGCACGGGAGCTCGAACGCCTCGTCGACGACGCCGACCGACTCTTCGCACGCCGTGACGACGTTCGGGTCGCTCGCCATTAGGCGGGGGGACGGCTCTGGCGTGAGCCGCCCCCTCGCGTCTGTTAGCTACTTGACGCAGACCGCCTGAACGGTGCCGGAACCGGTCGTCGATGAGCTGAGGTTGAACATGTCTTCGGTCCAGCCGCTCCCGTCCGCAGTGACGCCCGACCCCACACTGATGACAAGTGCGGACGTCGGGTTGGAGAACCCGCCGCCCACCGCCTTGCTCCCGGAGTCACACGGCACGATGACGAGTTGCTCGCCACCCTGCGGAGCCACTGTGAACGGCCCCGTCTTGGTCGTTACCAGTCCCGCCGCCGTGCTCGCCGGCCCCGCCGCCGCCGAAGCCTGGGTGACAGCTTGCTGGACGAGCGCGGTGGACGACTGGCCTCCGAGTTTTTGCGAGTTCAGGGCCAGGGTCGCCACCTTGGCTTTGTCTGCCGTCTTGGCTTTGTCTGCCGTGAGCGCCCGCTTAGCAATCGGGACGATCGTGACGGCGAACGCCGTTCCCGATAGTGCGAAGAGGAGCGCAACAACTGCAATCACCATCGCTGGGCTCGGTAGCTTGCGTCTGCCCATCATCTCACCAACTCCTTCCTGGTCGTGACTCCTGTCGCGAAGGAGGTTCGACGGCGCCGGTAACACGCCGCTAAAACGGACGAGGCCGCCTCGCGGCGGCCTCGTCGCTTCGCCGCCGTCGCTAAACGGCCCCGCTCGGCCTGCCAGCGGGCCGCCAATGCGGCTGCATTGATCCCCTGCCGGGTCCCGCAGCGGCCGTTTAGCGGCTTCGGCGGCGCGCTCGAGCTCGAGTAGCGGGCGGGCGGCGACGCGCGCCTGCCACTCGTTCCGAATGTCTACGGTCGTAGACAGTTATGCGACGCCGTCGCGGCGGCTGCGGCGCATGGCGCGCATCCTGCACCGCGGCGAGCAGAAGCGCGTGTCGCGGCGGCGGCCAGGGTCGAGCTCGCCGCCGCACTCGCCGCACAACCGGGCGCCGAGCTCGTCGACGCCGGTGATCATCCCCGCGAGCAGCCGCCTAGAGCGCGCCCGGGAGCTCGTCGCTGGTCACTGGCAGACGATTGAGGCTGTCGCGGGGGCGCTCGAGCTCGCGCCGGGAGGCCTGCTCGACGGCGACGAGCTCCGCCGGATCGTCGGCGGTGAACGATGAGCTCCCGTGGCCCGCTCGTGGCCCAAACGTCGAACCAGCGCGTTTGCAGGGGTTGTCCCGCTGCGGTGCCGGTAGCGTGCCGTTTGGCTTAACCATGCGGGTTTGCGGCGTGAAAGCGGCACGCGAGCGGAACGGCGCCGGAACAGGGTGGGACGCTCTGAGAACCCCGTGGAGGTCAAGTTCTCTCATCCGCACTGGCGTTTTCAGCGGTTTCTGTACCCCATCCGTACCCGAACGAGCCAGGCACGACGTTCTTCGCCTCGGTTCCCTTTGTTGAGGGATTCCAAGACCGCTCTCGGGATTGCAGAGTGTGAGGAAGCGAGTCTTGAGGAGGGGGTGAGCGGTGGAGACTCTCGGCCGGCGTCCGCCGCTCGGCGTGTTGTTGATCGAGCAAGGCGTGCTCGGGCAGCAGGAAGTCGAGTGGGCGCTCGCAGAACAGGTGAAGTCGGGGCGGAAGCTGGGTGAGATCCTCATCGAGCGCGACCTGCTCTCGCGTCCGTTTCTGGCCCGAGTGCTGGCCCAGCAAGCCGGTGTGGCGCTCGAGGACGAAGGTGGGTTCGGCAGCGGGCTTCGCGCTCTGATCGAGCGACGGCACCTCGAGCGCTCGGGCTTGTGCGCCGACCAGTATCTCTCCACTTCGCTTCGCACCTTCACCGATCGCCGACCTCGGGAGCGGCGTGCATCAGCCGATCGGCGAAAGACCGCTGATCGTCGGCGAACCGAGCCCTCATGGTGACCGCTTTCCTCCTGGCCGCGACCTCGGGGGCCTTGGTCTTTGCATGGTTACTCGTGAGCGACTGGCTCGCCTAGCCCCACAGGTCTCTACCCAAGTTGGCCGCGGTTCAACGCCGTGCAGTTCTTGTACGTGGGGTGTCGTGATCACGTTCTCGCGGCAGCTCTCGAGCTCGCCTCGACCGCCGGATCCCGCTCGATCACGCGGTGGTCGCCGGCGGGCGCGGGCTCTCCACGCGCCAGAAGCCGGCCGAGTGAACCCCGACGGCAACGATGCCCGCCACGAGGAACGTCACCCCCGCGACCCACGTGATGTCCCAGAAGCCGGCGACGATCCCGACGAAGGAAGCCAGGTAGGCGATCGGCTGCGCGAGCGTGACCGACACGGACGTGGTTCGCCGACCTCGGAACGCCTCCTGCCGGTTGATCATCACGAGCGCCGCCAGCAGTGGGATGGCCACCGCGAACGCGATGGTGCTGACCGTGGCGGCGGCGTCGAGCGAGCTCGCCTCGAGGAACCCCTGCACCATGACCACCGCGATCGCGATCAGCCCCCCGTAGATGACCCCGATCTGCCGGAGCTCTTCCTCCTTCATCTCGCCGGTCCGTGCCCCCGCCGCGATCCGCTCGGCCTCCGCCCTAGCCCGTGCTTCCGCCTCCCGAGCCCTCTGCCTCGCCTCGTCGGCAACGCGAGCGTGTTTGTGCTCAGAGTCGTCACTCACAGGTCACTCCTCTCACGTAGCTGTCCTGAAGGAATACGTCTTCCCATCGAGTCACCCATGCCCTCATGCGGAAGGAGCCCCGATACCCGATCGCTGGCAATTGGAAAACTGCGAGCAACCACTATGCGTCGCGTTACCCGTATCAGCCGATCAAGACCAGGGGTACTCGTCGTGCTGAGGAAGGTCGTCGAGGATCTCGTGCCACGCAGCCTTCGAGCCGACGAACATGTGCGCCGTTGGCTTGAGCGCGGGCTCGTCGACGAGTGATCCATACGGAACGCGGACGTACGTGCCGTCGCGCACGGTCCAATAGATAAGCGACGCACACTCCCCGCAGCGCATCTCGTGGATCGCGTCCGCATCGCCGATCACCATCAGCGAACCGGCACCCTTTGTCACCCTCAGCTTCTCGCGCTCGATCTCGCCCCAGGGCAAGAACGCTGAGCCTGTCGTCGCACGGCAGTTCGAGCAGTGGCAATTGAACGCGGCGACGAACTCGTCCGCGACCTCGTAAGCGACGGCATTGCATCCGCAGCGCCCCCTCAGCACGACAAAACCCTAGAGACAACTCTGTAGTTGGGGAGAGAACCCTCGTCTGGGCCAGCGTTCTCACAGTCCCCTGAGCCGCCGAAGCTCGCTGAGTAGCCGAGGCATGTGTTTCCGAGCAGGTCTACGACGTGTGCACGGGATAGCGCAGATGCGTGACACCCACACCGGTGACGACTGTCGGATTCCCGAGGACGACCGGTGTGTTCGCGAGGTGGTCGAACAGCCGCACTCCTGCGCCTAGCAACACGGCAGCCAGATCGATGTGGATCTCGTCGAGCAGCCCGGCGTCCAGGCACTGCTGGATCGTTTGGGCGCCGTGCACCAGCACGGACTTCGAGCCGGCAGCCGATTTCGCTCGGGCAACGGCGCTTTCGATGCCGTCGGTGACGAACTGGACTGTCGAGCCGGGCCGTGGCCAGCCGTCGGGCACGTTGTGGGTGACGACGAAAGCGGGCACATCCCACGGGTGCTGGCCGCCCCAGCCGTCGGCGCGCTCGAACGTGCGCCGGCCGGTGAGCATGGCGCCGACCTCAGCCGCCAAGCCCCTCAGGTGGTCAGCGCTCGGCGCCGAGACGTGGAACGTCATACCCGATGTCGTGCTCGCCGTCGGGGACCTCGACGTCGCCCGAGAAGTACCAGTCGAAAACTTCGGCGACCCCGTCGTTCGTGTCGGCGACGTACCCGTCGAGAGACATCGACATGATTGCGACCACCTTGCTCATCATCTGGTGCTCCTTCGCTCGCGGGGCCGGAGTAGGGCTTTCCTCAGAGACTCAGCAGGGACGCATACATCATCGGTCAACCCCCTGGGGGCAGCGGGCCGGCGGCGCCTGTGGCGCACGTTGGGCACGGACTCGCCGGCCCGACCTTCGTGCGAAGCAGGATCCGTCGCGAGGAGTCCCACCACCGTACGCATCGAGCTGAATCGCCCTCCCCGTGAGGGGTGGGTGCGCGGACGGCGGAGGAGTAGGGAAACGGTTCGCCGCGTTATGCTCGCGCCGGGGGTAGGAGTGGTCGGCGGATCCTGTTGATGAATGTGTGTTGGGAGTCGAGGGCGATTGCCGTCCAGCCGAGTGGGACGAGGCCCCAGGTGCTGATCAGGCGGTAGAGCAGGACGCCGGCGATGACGCTGCCTGTTGTGTGTCCGAAGGCGGCGAAGCCCAGGGAGAGGCTGGCCTCGACGGTACCTCCGCCGCCGGGCAGCAGCGGTAGGCTCTGGACGACCTGCGAGAGGGCGTAGACGAGGAGGAGACCGTTGAGTGGCACGTCGGCGCCGACGGCTCGGAGGGAGAGGTAGAGCGTCGCCAAGTCGAGTAGCCAGTTGGCGACCGCGAGGGCGGTGACCTCGATCAGTGTTCTCAGGAGCGGGGCGGCGCCGCCGACGGCGGCGGGTGGTGCAAAGCGGCGGGTCAGACGCGCGAGCCCGGCTCGCAGGTGGCTTCCGGCGAGCAGCGTGGCAAGGAGCGTCGCCGCGGTTGCGGCGAGGATCGGCAGGCGGACGCCGGCGAGCGGTCCGTGCTCTCCCGCGATCGCGACCCCGCAGACGAGCAGGCCGCCGAGCGTGGCGATGCCGGCGATCATCGACCAGAAGATCGCCGACGCCGCGGCGCTCGCGTTCGCCCCTTCGCGGAGCAGCTGTCGGTACCAGTAGACGACGGACGCTGCCGCGCCAGCCGGCAACGAGGCGGACATGGCAATACCGCCGACCGTCATCCGTAGCAGCGGACGCTGCCCGACGCGGACACCGCTTCTGGCGAGCAGTCTGCTGACGGTCAGCGTGTAGGCAAGCAGCGACAGCAGTTGCGCGGCGGCGGCACCGAGCAGCAGGATCAGGCTCGGATGACCGAGCTCGCCGATCGTGTGCTGTAGCGACGGCATCTGGCGGAACGCGATCACGATCAGCGCAGCGCCGGCGCCTGCCTTGAGCAGGCTCCAGAGCGGAGCCGGCATTCGCGCCGCTTGCGCATGTCCGCGTGACCAGAACTCCATCACCATGCCTAGACCTTGTCGGAGTGACACATCGATCGCGGTCGTGCTGCCAGGCGTCCACCAGTGCGGGTAGCACCTGCCGTCCCCGCCCTGGTGCGGTCGGTGGCCACTCCCGTTCCACTGTCGGGCCGGCCCCTCGGGCATAGCAAAGACCCGGGGTGTCCACGTTTCGACGCGCATCACGGGCTCCGACGCTCCCTGTATGCCCGACAAAGGCTGGATGGAACACCGCCCGAGCCAAAGGGGTTGGCGAGCCCGTATCCCTTCGCAGGGGTTGCTGTTCCCCGGCCTCTGCACAAGCGAATGCGCCTGTTCCGACGTAAACCGAGCGAACAGCATCTCGTGGTCGTCCCGTCTGCGAACCCCCGTCGAGGTTCAAGTCCTCTCATCCGCATTGCCACGAGGTCTCCGATGAGTTCGTCGCCGCGCTGAACTGTCATTGCTCGAACTGCCGTGCGGCACAGGCTCGGCATTCTTGCCCTGGGGCGAGATCGAGCGCGAGAAGCTGAGGCTATCGGAGCGGCACGGCACGCACGGAGCCGGGTGTCTTGCTGCCCTCCTTGAGTGCACCGCCGGTAAAGCGCCTCCGGATCTGCAGCACGCCGGCCTCGCGGTCGACGTCGGCCCGGTGGAGGCGAAGAGCTCCTCGGGCCGGAGGCCGCATCCGACAGCCACGACCGGGATCGCCCGGTAACGCGGGGTCGAGCTCGTCGGCCACCCTCGGAGATTCGCAGCTAGCGATCGACCGCGAAGAGGTGCCACTCACCCGGCACTCCCTTCAGCGTGTGCACTCCGCGGTCCAGGAAGCGAAAGTCCGGCCCGGCTTTCTCCTTGACAGACTCCGAGACGAGCACTTCGCCTGGGGCAGCCAGCCCAACGATCCGCGCTCCGATATGGATCGCGAGTCCGGTGCATTTGCCATCCGCGACGTGGCAGTCGCCAGTGTGCATGCCAACGCGGATCGTCAGTCCCAGTGGGCGGACTGCTTCGATGATCGCTGGGGCTGCTTCGATCGCGGGTGCCGGACGCGGGAAGATGATGAAGAAGCCGTCGCCGCTCGTGTCCATCTCCTGACCCTGGAAGCGGGCGATCTCGGCGCGCACTGCGGCGTGGTGGCGTTCGAGCAAATCGGCCCAGTCGCTGTCGCCGAGCGCTACCGCTAGCTGGGTCGAGCCGACGATGTCTGTGAAGACCGTTGTTGTCTTTTCCACCTCGAGAGCATAGGAAGCGGAGGTCTGCAAAGCGGCCCAGTCTGGAACTGAGGCTAGGGTCGAACTACTGACGGCGTTCCGCGGTAGCCCCGATGCTCATGCGAGGTACGGCGGGGAGCATGATCGGGATGGGAGCACAGTCGACCGCGCCGGTTGTTGAAGCGGTTGGGCGCCTGGAGCCGGCAACCGGACTATGGTCTCGGCGCGCCGCATGCCGCGTCGGTCGAGGTGCTGTGTGAGGTTCTGGGCGCCGACGCGAGTCAGGGCTTTCGGCGGCGGCGGCGGAGCGGCTGGCGTCGTACGGGCCGAAGCGTCCCCGGGCGGTCCGCCGTCCGCCGTCCGCGGGACTCGTGCTGAGACAGTTCGTCGATCCTCTGGTGGCGCTCCTGGTCGGCGCCGCGACGGTGTCTGTTCTCGTTGGCGAGGGGATCGAGGCGGCTGCGATCGCGGTCGTGCTCGCGGGTCTAGGGCTATGTGGAGGCGCGAATGCCGAGCTCGCGGGCGGCTCGTTGCGCGTACAGCACCGCAGCGAGCAGCAGGACGATGGCGAGGAGGCCGTGGAGGCCGTTCACCCAGTCGCCTTTCGTGTCCGTGTCCCCGATCAGGACCAGCTGGAGGACGGACACGACGAGGAACGCCGCCGCGAGGCCGACAGCAGTCCAGTTGCGCCACCAGGCCCACATCGCGCCGATCACGATTGCGAGTTCGCCGACGTGGATCGCATCGGCGACGCCCCTGTGCATGTCGAGCGCCCCCGAGCCCGCGCCGCGGACGTAGGCGACGATCGAAAACGCCTGGAGCGGGATGCCGACGACCAGGACGGCAGCACCGCCGAGCACGAGCCACAAAGGGAGTCGCCGCATCGCGACCGTGAGTGAAGCAGAAGGACCGGCCGGACCGGCCGCGGAGGGGCTCCATGCGGAGCGAGCCCCTCCGCTCGAGGCGGTTACGTCGCGGGCGCCGTCTGGTCGTCCGGATGCGGGTCCATGACCGCGGCCTGGACCGCGGCTTCGACCTCCGACCAGGGCGGGTTCTGCCGCTCGCGGAACATCACCGAGGCCAGGTGGGCGGCGCCGGCGCGCGTCCAGGCGCCGAACTCCTTCCCGTCGGAGCCGGCCGCCGTCAGCACGGCGTCGTCGGAGCCGTGGGCTTCGTACACCTTCAGCTCCACGAGCATCTGGCGCAGCGCGGACTCGTCCATCCCGCCGAACTCCCACTCGTTCGTCGTCGAGCCGTGCCGGAAGCGAAGGAAGATCATCGGACGACGACCGTAGCAGTCCTGGTGACCGAGTTGCCGTTTGCATCGCCGATCGTCAGGAAGACGCGGTAGAGGCCGTGCGCCTTCGCCTTGGTGATCGGCAGCCGGTAGTTGACGTATCCGCCGACGCCGATCTTCGTGGCCGGCTGCGTGACGGCGATCGTGGCGCCGCGGTACACGACCGAGATGGTCGAGCCGACGTCGGCGCCGGGGCCGTCGCGGGCCAGCAGCTCCCAGACCGGAACATGGACGACCGGGTTGGAGGTGCCCGCCTTCACGACCACGACCGGGTTGCGCACGTCGAAGGGCCGCGCGGCCGCCACGAAGGCGGCGTACGAGGCCTTGCGGCTCGCGTTCTCGTTCAAGAGGCCGCTGTGCCAGAGGCTGACGGGCTGGTCGCGGAAGATGAACCAGATGAACATCTGCACGAAGGTGTCCTTGCGCGCGATCGACAGCGACTGCTTCAGGTAGGCGGCCTGCTTGGCCTGGGTGACGCCCCGCGGCTGGCCCGGTTTCGTCTGGAACCCGTACTCCGTGACCCAGATCGCGGTCGACCGACGCTTGAACCACTTGTTCAGGTCCTTGTCGAACGTCGGTAGCTGGGGCAGGTTGACGTTGGGGTAGCGAACGCGCTGCGTCGGCGTCGCACCGACGTCCGAGTACGGGTGGTGCGCCCAGGCGTCGAACTTGACGATCGGGCGCGCCTCCGCGAGGTACTGCGCGAACAGCGCAGGCGCGATCGTCTGCTGCACGCCCTTCTGGGTCGTCGGCTTGAGCCGGCCGCGCGGCGAGGTCTCGCCGATGGCGACGAGCGCCCGCTTGTTGCCGGCCTTGATGCCCGAGTAGCCCGCACGCGCGATCCCCGCATAGACGGCTGGCGATCGCGGCTTGCCGTGGCCGTCGTAGGTCGGGGCCAGGAACTGCTGGAGGTTGGGCTCGTTCCAGATCGAGAAGTAGCCGACGTACGGGTAGCCGGGGTTGAGCCCGGAATAGCGCGCGGCCAGCGCACGGGTGAAGGCCTGGAAGTCGGAGAGGCGCGTCGGGGCGTAGTTCTGGCCCTTGCCGCCGTTCGCCCAGTCGGGCGTGCCCCAGACGGCGAGCATCGGAGTCATGCCGTGGAAGGTGACGTTGCGGACGAACTCGTCGAGGTCGTCGAACCGGTACGCCGGGTCGAACGGATCGGAGGCGACCGCAGGCCGGGTCGGAGCGATGCGGTTCCAGTAGACGGTCGTGCGCACGACGGACGCGCCCGTCTCGGACGCGGTCGCGATGTTGGTGTCACGTGTGTCGAGCCAGCGGAAGGACGGGTCGTCCTGGAAGCCGACCAGCATGCGGTCGGCGCTCGTCGCCGCTGCCGGCACCGCCAACGCCAGCAGCCCGAGCACGATGAGAAGCGCGCGGAATCGGGTCATGGACTCGACCTTAGTCGGCGCCCCTGACGGCTCCTGCCGACCCAAACCGTTCCTTTACGTGTCTCAACGAGGGTTTTACGAAGCGGCCAGCACGTCGAGCACGTCGGCTGCGTGGGCCTTCGGATCGATCTTGCGCATCACGCGGGCGACGGTGCCGTCCGGGGCGATGACGAAGGTCGAGCGTTCGACCCCCACCGTACTTGCGGCCCGAGAAGCTCTTCTGCTTCCAGACGCCGTACTCCTCGGACACGGCGTGATCGTCGGGCTAATGGGCTTGCGTCTCGTGCGTAGCCGCTCTAGGCTCGCCTGCGGTGGCGGTACTCGCGACCCGACTCGCGTTGATCGGAGGGCTGATCGGCTGGGTTTCTGTTGGCGGGCGCGAGCGCCGTCGGCGCCGTCAAATGCAACCGTCTCGCCCGCGACGGGCAACGCTAACACCGTCTTCATCGTCAGCTTCGTCGTCGATAGACCCGTGGATGGCTACCGCTGGTTGACCGTCGAGGCGGTCAGCAGTGTGCGTCGAAACGACTGCGAGCATGAGGAGAGCGCGGCCGTCACCTACGCGCCAAAAGGCCAACGAGTGCGGGTCGCGCTGCGCCCGGTCGACAAGTTTCGCTGGTGCCGAGGGGTCTTCAAAGGAACGATCCGCGTCGAGTACCGAATCGGCTGCGGCGAGCCCGGACTCGACAATGGACCGTGCTCGACGTACGGCCCGTTCGTCGCACGGTTCAGATTTCGGGTCACGTAGCTTTTACTTCGAATAGATCCCTTAGAGGACCACCGGCTTGCCGCGCAGGTCCAGAGGCGCACACGCTCGCCCGCGTCGCTCGCGAGCTCGAAGTCGGGCGCGGGCTTGCCCTCCTCGACCATCGCGCGAGTCTATCCGCGGCCCGGCGCTACGCTTGGCCCGTGAGGCGCTACATCGCCGACATGAACCCGACGCTGCGCGGGCTGCTCGTCGTCGTGGCAGTCTCCGCTGCTGTCGTGGCCCTCGGGGCGTACTCGGCGCTCGTGCAGGTGTCCGTCCTGCTCCAGATCGCCTTCGTGGTCGTCGTCGCGATCTTCGTCTACCGGATGTGGCGCGAGCGGCGGCACGAGATCGAGCTCTGGCCGCTCCGCGCACGCGTGGCCTTCTACGGGGGCGCCGGGCTGATCCTCGCCGACATCGCCGCCTTCTGGATCTCGCAGCCCTCCGGGGTGGCCGCGCTGGCGTTCTTCCTCGTGCTCGGCATCTGCGGGTTCAGCATGTACCGCGTCTGGCGCGACCAGCACACGTACGGCTGACGACGGGCTAGCTAGGTCGCGGAGACGTGTGCCGAGGCGCCGTCGAGCGCGTCGAGCGCGGCGCGCGTCTCGACGAGGCGGCCGACGAAGATCGGCGTGTCGCGCTCGGTGTAACGGCTCGCCTCCGACTCGCGCAGCGTCAGCATCAGGTGCATGAAGTCGGCCGGCTCCTCGCACTCGAACGCGGTCATGAACTCCTGGTCGTCGATCCCGAACGAGTACGTCGTGTGGTTGTGGATCGACGAGAACTCGTGGCCGATGCGCATGTGCTCGTCCATCGCGCGCTGCCGGTCCTCGACGGGCAGCGCATACCAGGGGCGTACCTTCACGAAAGGGTAGACGACGAGATAGGGCGACCCGTGCGGGACGATCTTGCGCGGCTTGCGGGCGCTCGTGTACTGCGAGGCTTTCGTGGTCGCGAGGTACGAATAGGGCGTCTGGAGCCAGCCGGCCAGCGGCGTCCCGTTCAGCTCGCCGCCGAGCTCCTCGAGGTCGAGGTAGCGCTCGGTGATCTTCCAGAGGAAGAAGTCGCAATCGGGCCGGACCCCGACGGTCGAGTAGGCGCGCAGGTGCGTGAAGCGCTCCGCCCACGACTCGACGACGTCCGCGAACGCCTCCTTGCCCGCCACGCGCTCCTCCACCGGCAGCCGCCGCCAGGCCGGATCGGCCTTGAAGAACGTATAGGCGACGTACTGCCCGACCTCCTGGGCCATGGCGGTGATGCTAACCGGTCGGAATCTGGACGGGCTTGCCGACGACGACCTTCGGCGGGCCCGTGTTGACCGGCGCGGTCAGCCGCACGCTGAAGCGGTAGGTCCCGCCGAGGATCTTCCGCGAGGGCAGCTGGATGCGCGTGAGCTCGCCCGCCTGCAGGTGTGCGCGGGCCGAGAGCGTGGTCGAGTTCGCCGGCTGCCGCGACAGCTTCGCGACGGCGTCGCAGTCGATGTCGCACCTGACCACGACCGAGAACGGGCGGACGGCGAGTTTCTTGCCCGTGGGGAAGCCGACGAGCGCCTTCGGCGTCAGCTGGAGGCCCGGGCAGCGGGTGATCACGCCGCCGGTCACGTCGCGGATCGCCGTGCGCACGACCGGGAGGCTCGACTTCGGCGTCCCGTCGCGGTAGTAGACCCCCGACTGCCAGCCCGGCAGGTTGGGCTCGTCGAAGGCGTGGAAGACGAAGAACGCCTTCGCGTTCGGCTGGCAGAAGGCAAGCGCGAGAGCGTCGTGGTAGTACGTCCCCTGAGTGCTCTCGTCCACGGGCTTCGTCGTCTGCGGCTCCTTGCCGGTGTAGAGCGACGCCTTGCCCGCGGGGATCTGGCTCTCGACGCCGAACTCGCCGTAGACGATCGGCAGGCTGGATCCGGGCTGCGGGGTGCCGTCGAAGCCCGCGAGGATGGCGGTGAGCTTCCCGTAGTCGGCGATGGCGATCGTCGAGGTCTTCGGGTGCTGGAACGACGGAGGCAGGCTCGAGTTGTCCTCGTAGGCGTGCACGTCGAAGGCGTCCATGATCGGAGACGTGCGGCCGGAGACCTTGTACGCGGCGATCAGGTCGGTCAGGAAGGCCGTGGGCGAGTGCGTGTCCTTGGTCGTGCCGGGCCTGTCGATTCCGCGCGGGGAGAGCGCGCCGCCGATCACGTCGATGTCCGGCGAGACGGCCTTCAGGGCGTCGTACGTTCGCCCCAGCAACGAGAGGTAGGAGGCAGCGGCAGCGTCGCTCCCATCGAGGGCGAACTGCGGCAGCCAGAATCGGTTGTTGTTGGGCTCGTTGCCGACGACGAACTCGGTCAACGACGGATAGCGGCGCGCGATCGCGGCCGCGAAAGCGGCGAGGTCGCTCTGCTCGGTCGTCGTTTCCGGCGTCGTCTTGCTGCCGGCGTTGTGCACCGAGACGTAGACCTTGATCCCGTCGAGCTTCGCGGCCTGCGTCACCGCGTCCAGGCGCATCTGCTGGATCGCGCTCGGTGCGCGCTGGCCCGGCGCCCAGACCTCGCTGATCCTGACGGCTTCGAAGCCGGCCAGCTCGAGCAGGTCGAGCTTGGCCTTGGCGGCGGTGACGCTGTCCTGCTGGACCGCGTCCTCCGTGGCGCCGGCGATCAGCGCCGGCCCGCCGGCGTGGGCAGGCGCGGCCCAGGCCGCCAGGACAGCGGCGACGACCACGAGACGGCGCATTGGCCCAACGTAGCCCGGCTATGTTAGGACGGGGTGAATTCGAGGCTGGAAGCGCAGTTGAAGGGCCTTCCCGCACGGCCGGGGGTCTACGTCTTCAGGGACGAGGCCGGGGCGGTCCTGTACATCGGCAAGGCCAAGTCCCTGCGGTCGCGCGTGCGCAGCTACTTCCAGAAGGGACGCGGCGGGATGAGGCTCGGCAGCGCCCAGCTCGTCGAGCGGGTCGCGGACGTGGAGACGATCGTGACCGGCACCGAGGTCGAGGCGCTGCACCTCGAGCAGAACCTGATCAAGCGCCACCGGCCGCCGTTCAACGTCCGGCTGCGCGACGACAAGTCGTTCCCCTACATCGCCGTGACCGTCGAGGACGAGTACCCGCGGATCATGTTCACGCGGGAACGGCACCGCCGCGGCGTCGTCTACTTCGGCCCGTACGCGAACGCGAAGAAGGTGCGGGAGACCCTCGACGTGCTCAATCGCGTCTTCAAGTTCCGGCCGTGCGAGGGGCCGAAGCCGGGCCGCCACTCGGGGATCCCCTGCCTCGACTACCACATCGACCGGTGCCTGGCACCGTGCGTCGGCTACGTCTCCGAGGCGGAGTACGGCGCGGTGATCGACGGCGTGATCGGCTTCCTGAGCGGGGACACGCGGACGATCGCGCGCGAGCTGGAGGCGCAGATGCAGGCCGCTGCCGCGGCCGAGCGCTTCGAGGACGCCGCCCGCTATCGCAACCGGCTGTTCTCGATCCGTCACCTGGCGGAGCGGCAGGCGGCCGACCGGCGCACCGTCGGCACGGTGGACGTGGTCGGGCTGGCCGTGGACGGGAACGCAGCGGCGGTGCAGGTCTTCCCGCTCCGGGACGGCAAGCTCATCGACCGCTACAGCTTCCACCTCGAGAACGTGGTCGGGCAGGAGGTGTCCACGCTCGTGGAGACGTTCTGCCTCGAGTACTACGGCTCGTCGCCGAGCGTTCCGCCGGAGATCCTCGTGCCCGTGGCCGCCGGGGACACGGCTGCGCTGGCCGCGTTCCTGTCGGAGCGCCGGGGCGCGCGAGTCGTCGTCCGCACGCCCGAGCGGGGTGAGAAGCGGCGGTTGCTCGAGTTGGCCGAGCAGAACGCGGGCCTCGCGCTCGCGTCCGCGGCGGTCGCGTCCGAGCAGAAGCGCCTCCGCCGCGTGGCCGCGCTCGAGGAGCTCCGCGAGGCGCTGAACCTCGAGAGCCTGCCGATCCGGATCGAGTGCTTCGACGTCTCGACGATCCAGGGAGCGGCGACCGTCGCCTCGATGGTCGTGTTCGAGGACGCGACACCGAAGAAGGCGCACTACCGGAAGTTCTCCGTGCGCAGGCCCGGCGGCCAGGACGACTTCGCGGCCATGGCCGAGGTGATCGAGCGCCGCTTCGCACGCGCCGGCGGCTCACCGACGGACCCCGACTACGACGAGGGGTTCGCGGCTGTCCCCAACCTGGTCGTCGTCGACGGCGGCAAGGGGCAGCTCTCGGCCGCGCTCGACGCCATGCACCGCTACGACCTGGCCCGCGTAGCCGTGATCGCGCTGGCCAAGCGCGAGGAGGAGGTGTTCGTCCCGGGCCGCGCGAAGGCGATCAGACTCGACCGCTCTTCGGCCGGCCTGCAGCTCCTGCAGCGGCTCCGCGACGAGGCGCACCGCTTCGCGCTCGGGTACCACCGCGTCCGCCGCAGCGCCGAGGCCCGGGAGTCGATCTTCGACGACCTCGCCGGCGTCGGCCCGGCGCGTCGCCGGGCGCTGATCAGGCATTTCGGCTCCGCCGAGCGCTTCCTCGCCGCGTCGCAGGAGGAGCTCGAGGGGGTGCCCGGCATCCCGCAGAAGACGGCCCGCGCGATCTACGCGCAGCTTCACAAGGCCGGCAGAGCGTAGGCACATGACGCTCGACGAGCCGGCAGTCGATGCACGGGCCGTGGTGCTCGTCGAAGGAGCGAGCGACCAGACTGCGGTCGAGACCCTGGCAGCGCGGCGCGGCCGCGACCTCGCTGCCGAGCGGATCGCGGTCCTGCCGATCGGCGGCGCCCAGGCGATCGGACGCTTCCTGGAGGCGTTCGGGCCTCGAGGGTCCGATCTCGCGCTGGCCGGTCTCTACGACGCCGGGGAGGAGGGAGTCGTCCGGCGCGGTCTCGAGCGGGCCGGCCTCGACCCCGGGGTCAGCCGCGACGACCTGGAGCAAGCGGGGTTCTACGTGTGCGTGGAGGACCTGGAGGATGAGCTGATCCGCGCGCTCGGCGCCGACCGGGTCGAGGAGGTTGTCGGCGCCCAGGGCGACCTTGCGGCATTTCGAACGCTCCAGAAGCAGCCCGCGTGGCGAGGCCGGCCGACCGAGGAGCAACTGCGGCGCTTCATGGGCAGCGGCGGCCGCCGCAAGCTGCGCTACGCGCGCCTTCTCGTCGAGACGCTCGATCTCGACCACCTACCGCGGCCGCTCGACCTCGTGCTCACCCGCGTCTGACGCAGGTTCAAGCCGCCGAGGCTTAGCCTCGCGCCCGGGCAGGGTCGGGCGACGGTGTTCGCGAGCCTCGCGCGAGCCCTGTCGCCGGGCACGCACACGCCGTCGTCTACGCGGTCGACGGCAACGACGCCGGCGCCGAGGCGTGGACGTTCAGTGCGTCGGGATGACGAGGACGATCAGCGCGAGCGCGGAGATGCCGACGACGAGGAAACACATGTCCTCGACCGTATCGGCACGGTCTGAGCGCTTCGTGAGACCCGCGTAAGGAATCACTGAGGGCGCGCCGTGTTACCGGCGCGTTAGCGGCTCCTTCGACGCTTTCGGGCACGGAGGCGGTGCCCCTGGCGTGGGTGTACTTTTCGTCAAGAGTCCTGTAGGTTCGGCCAAGCGATGAGGCAGGCCACCCTCATCGAGCGTGATTCGGCCATGTCGTCCTTGGCCGGTTGGTTGGAGGAGGCGCGAGGCAGACACGGCAGGGTCGTGCTGCTGGCCGGCGAGGCAGGAGTCGGCAAGACGGCGCTGGTCGCTGCGTTCCTCACCGGGCTCGTCACCGGCGTCCGCATCCTGTCTGGAGCGTGCGACGGCCTGTTCACGCCGGAGCCGCTCGCTCCCCTGTTCGACATCGCCGACCAGGCCGGCGGGCTGCTCCTGGCGGCGGCCGCCGCTGCCCGGCCGCGCCGTGAGCTGTTCGCGTCCTTTCTCGGCGAGATCAGCCGCGAGAGGCCGACGGTCGTCGTCCTCGAAGACCTGCACTGGGCAGACGAGGCCACGCTCGACCTGCTGCGCTTCGTCGCCCGACGGCTGGACACGTCGCCGGTCCTCCTGATCGGGACGTACCGGGACGACGAGCTCGGGCCCGACCATCCGCTGGGGACGCTGCTCGGCGGCCTTGCCGGTGTGGAGACCGTACGGAGGCTGCAACTCGCACCGCTGTCCGAGGATGGGCTTCGGTTGCTTGCAGCGGGCTCGGAGGTGGACGCGACCGAGCTCTACCGCCTGACAGGCGGAAACCCCTTCTTTGCCACCGAGGTTCTGGATGTGGCGGAAGGGGAGGTCCCGGAAACGGTGCGGGACGCGGTGCTCGCGCGTGTGGCGCGGTTGTCCTCTGGCGCCAGGGATGTGCTCGAGGCCGCGTCAGTCATCGGCACCCGGGTAGACAGCGAGCTTCTGGAGGCGGTGGTGCCAGGCTCGCACGAGAGCGTGGCGGAATGCGTCTTCGGCGGCATCCTTTGCTTCGACGGGGACACGGTGCGCTTCCGGCACGAGCTTGCCCGGATCGCAGTCGAGCACGCTCTTGGCCCTGGACGCCGCAGAGATCTCAACCGCCGTATCCTTGCAGCGCTCCTGGATCGCCCCGGCGAGCGAGACGCCGCAGCGCTTGCCCATCACGCCGAAGTCGCCGGTGACCGCGCGGCGTGCTTCGAGTATTCGGTCGCGGCTGCGGCACGTGCAAGCGGGCTCGGCGCGCACCGGGAGGCAGCGGCTCAATACGAGCGCGCCCTGCGTTTCGCCGCTGCCGTCGACGAGCGGACGTCGTTGAGCCTCCACGAGCGTCTGGCCGACGAGTGCTTCTTGACCGGCAATGTCCGCGCGGCTCTCGAGCTTCGTCAACACACCTTCGACGGCTATCGACGGCTCGGCGACCGGCTACGGGAGGGGGAGCAGCTCCGCGCTCTCTCGCTGCTCCTGTTCCTACTCGGCCGGGGCAGAGAGTCGGTCGAGAGCGCGCAGGAGGCTCTGCACGTGCTGCGGACGCTGCCGGCATGTCCAGAGCTCGCCCTTGCCTACGCCGACGTTGCGGCTTCGAAGGCGTCGCTCGAGCTCGACCTGGGCGATGCACTCGAGCTTGCCGACCGGGCCCTGAGCGTCGCCGACACCGTTGGAGGGAGTGACGAGCTCCGTGCGTACGTCCTGAGCACTGCGGGGTGCGTCGACGCCATGGCCGGGCGAGGAACGGTTCGGTGCGAACTTTCGCTGAATCTTTCCCTCGAGCGCGAGTTCCACGACCTGGCCTGCCGTTCCTACATGATCCTCGCGCTCTCCGCGGGACTTCGCGACGACCTCGTGACGGCGGATCGATGGCTGGACGCTGGGATTCGGTATGCCGAAGCGCATGATCTCGACACCCACCGTCTTGTCGTGCTGGGCTGGCGCGCCTGGTCCTTGCTGGGGCAATGCCGCTTCGACGATGCCGCCGACGTTGCCTCGCCGCTGACGGATCCGGGGCTTCCCGAGGTCATCCGGGCGGTCCCGCTCGTCGTGATCGGGCTGCTGCGCGCAAGGAGGGGAGACCCTGAGCCATGGGCACCGCTGGACGATGTTCTTCCGTTCTTCGCGACCTCGACGATGGCAGCGCTCGTGAGGAGAGCCAGGGCCGAGGCAGCCGTTCTCGCCGGCGATCTCGAGG
Source organism: uncultured Actinomycetes bacterium (assembly GCA_963776375.1). Taxonomy (GTDB): domain Bacteria; phylum Actinomycetota; class Thermoleophilia; order Gaiellales; family Gaiellaceae; genus PALSA-612. The sequence goes on from CAVZMF010000002.1 coordinate 604,589, forward strand.
CTGCTCGGCGCGAAGCGCTGGCGATCGACCCACACCGCTTTGCGTGCTCGGCGGAGACCGGCGCACTCCTCGTCTGGGCACACCGAGCCGGCGCCGCACCGGCCGCCGACGACGACTTGCCCGACCGGTTCTCACTCGAGCTCGCCGGAGACCACGCTGCGGCGGCTGCGGCGTGGGAGGAGCGCGGGGCCGGCTACCAGGCAATCATGACGCGCGCCTTCTCCGAGGACGAGGCGCTGTTGCGGCAGGCGCACGCGGAACTGGCGGAGCTCGGTGCGCACGCCGCCGCACGGATGGTGGGGCGAAGGCTGCGCGAGCGGGGGGCGACGGGAATCGCAAGAGGACCTCGCTCCGCGACGCGGGAGAACACCGCCGGGCTCACCGCGCGGGAACTCGAGGTGGTGCGGCTGCTGGCCGAGGGTTTGCGCAGCACCGAGATCGCGGCCCGGCTGTTCGTATCCCCGCGGACGGTCGATCGTCACCTGTCCAGCATCTTCCGCAAGCTCGACGTCCACACGAGGACTGAAGCCGCCGCAGAGGCCGCGAAGCTCGGGCTCACCCAAGATGGGTAACCGCACGCGAAAGTTGCGCGATTTCGCACATGCGCGCCCGGACGCGAGGCGCTTTCATCGTTCGCCAGGGGAGGGAACCGCTCTCCCGGGGGGAGCGAGGAGGTCAGGGTGAGGAAGCTACTGGCAATCGCGTTCGTGATCGCCGCAATCGGCTCGGGCCTTGCGGCGAGCAGCGCATCGGGGGCGATCGTCCCTCCGGGTTGCTTGCACGTCGGCCACGCACCGGCTGCTGATTCCTGTGACAACTAGCGGGGCTGCCCATCGATCGGGGCAGCCCCGCGGCACAGGCTCACAGAATCAGCGAAGGAGAGAAGACGAGTGCCGCGATACCTCGTTGAGAGCACCCTGATCGAGCTCGGTGCACGCGCAGTTCTCGGAACCGGAGCCGAGGCGGGAGTTACGTGGCTGCACTCGTACCTCGCGGCCAACGAGGAGAAGCTGTTCTCCCTCTATGAAGGGCCGACACCCGAAGCGATCCGGCGTATAGCGCGAAGGAACGGGCTACCGATCGACTGCATCCACGCGGTGACCATGCTCGACCCCTACCCGGCAGGTCGAGACGCTCGCGCGGTACGGATTCGTTAAGCGCTGCCGCCGGGATGGCCCGGGGCGTCGTCCGGTGCCAGGAACGGATACCGGTAGTCGGTCGGCGGCACGAACGTCTCCTTCACGGTCCGCGGGCTGACCCAGCGGATCAGGTTCCACATCGAGCCCGCCTTGTCGTTCGTGCCCGATGCGCGCCCGCCGCCGAACGGCTGCTGGCCGACGACGGCGCCCGTCGGCTTGTCGTTGACGTAGAAGTTCCCGGCGGCGTACTGGAGCTTCTCCGCGGCCGTGTCGATCGCCGCCCGGTCGCGCGCGAACACGGCCCCGGTGAGCCCGTACGGCGAGGTCGTGTCGACGAGCTCGAGCGTCTCGTCCCACTTGGAGTCGGGATAGACGTAGGCGGTCACGATCGGGCCGAACAGCTCCTCGCGCAACAGCCGATCGCCGGGGTCCGAGGTCTCGATCACCGTCGGCTGGACGAAGAAGCCCTCGCCGTCGTCCGCCGTGCCGCCGGCGACGATCGTGCGCCCGTTGGACTTCGCCTCCTCGATCGCCTCTTTGTGCGTCGCGAACGCCTTCGCGTCGATGACCGCGCCCATGAAGTTCTCGAAGTCCGCCACATCGCCGACCTTCAGCTCGGAGACGCGGTCGGCGAGCTCGTCGCGCATGCCGTCCCAGATCGACTCGGGGATGTAGATGCGCGACGCGGCGGAGCACTTCTGCCCCTGGTACTCGAACGAGCCGCGGACGACGGCGGTGACGACCGCCTCGGCGTCCGCGGTCGGATGCGCGACGATGAAGTCCTTCCCGCCCGTCTCGCCGACGATGCGCGGATAGCTGCGGTAGCAGTCGATGTTCGTGCCGATCGTCTTCCACATGGCGTTGAAGACGGCGGTCGAGCCGGTGAAGTGGACACCGGACAGGTCCGGGCTGGCCAGGACGGGATCACCGATTCCCGCGCCGTGGCCGTAGACGAGGTTGATCACGCCGTCGGGGAGGCCCGCCTCCTGCAGGACGCGCATGACGAAGTGGGCCGAGTAGGCCGCGGTCGAGGCGGGCTTCCACACGACCGTGTTGCCCATCAGCGCCGGGCTGGCCGGGAGGTTGCCGCCGATGGCAGTGAAGTTGAAGGGCGTCACCGCGAAGACGAAGCCCTCGAGCGGCCGGTACTCGAGCCAGTTCCAGACGCCGGCGGACGACTGCGGCTGCTCCTCGTAGATGCGCTTCATGTAGTGGACGTTGAAGCGCCAGAAGTCGACGAGCTCGCAGGCGGCGTCGATCTCGGCCTGGTGCGCCGTCTTCGACTGCCCGAGCATGGTCGCGGCGACGAGCGTGGAGCGCCAGGGTCCGGCGAGGAGCTCCGCGGCCCGCAGGAAGATCGCGGCGCGCTCCTCCCACGGGGTGCGCGACCAGTCGTGCCACGCGCCGGCTGCGCTCATGATCGCCTGCTCGACCTCGGCGGCGCCACCCTCGTGGACGTCGGCGAGAACATGCTGCTTGCGGTGCGGCATGACCGCCTCGAACGTCGTTCCGGTGCGCACCTCCTTGCCGCCGACGACGCAGGGGATCTCGAGCCGCTCCGCCTGCATCTCGGTCAGGCGCTGCTTCAGCGCCGCCCGCTCGGGCGTGCCGGGCGCGTAGGAGCGCACGGGCTCGTTCTCGACCGGCGGGAGCTCGACGATGGCGTGCACGCTCACGCGGCCGATTCTAGTGCCGTGAGGGTCCCGGCCCGCTTCTAGGATGCACCGCGGTGGCGGTCAGCGAAGTGACGTACGAGGTCGACGGCTGGGGCACCGGGACGCTCTGGTTCGCCGACGGGCTGCTGGTCTGGCACGAGCTGCCCAGCCCTCGGAACGACACAACCTCGTTCGGGGCACCCCAGCCCACCACCCACTGCGAGTCTATCGTGAAAATCCGCACAAATGTGGGACCGAACCGTGCCGATTCCGTGACTCTTTCTCAACAGGTCGTCGAGCGCATCGGCAGGTACTTCGCGGGCGAGCCGACCTCCTTCGATGACATTCCGATCGACCTCGACTGGTGTACCGACTTCCAGCGCGCAGTCGCCGAGACGCTCCGCGCGGTGGCGTACGGCGAGACGGTGTCCTACGGGGAGCTGGCGGCGCTCGCCGGGCATCCGAACGCGCAGCGGGCGGCGGGAACGTTCTGTGCGCACAACCGGCTGCCGCTCGTGCTGCCCTGCCATCGCGTCGTCGCCGCCGGCGGGCTCGGCGGGTACGGCTCCCTCGGCGCGGCGTTCAAGCGGCGCCTGCTCGAGCTCGAAGGAGCGCGCATCTAGTTCGTGTGGAGCTCCGAGGAGATCCGCCAGGAGCTCGCACGCGTGTCGCCGACTCGGCGCTGCGACCGGCTGGCCGAGCTGTCGGCGCTGGCCCACACCGCCGGGAGCCTGCACCTGCGCGGGCAGGGGGAAATCGCGCTGCACCTCGACCTGTCCAGCCCTGCGGTCGCGCGGCACGCGTTCCGGCTGCTGCGCGAGCTGGGCGTCGAGTCGGAGATCCGCACGTACCGGCAGCGTGCGTTCGCGAAGTCGACCCGGTACCAGCTGCACGTGGCCGGCTCGGCGCTCGCGCGGCAAGTGCTGGCCGAGGCAGGCATCGTCTCGCGGACGGGCGCTCCGCTGCAGTTGCCGCCCAAGCGGGTCGTCGGGCGCGAGTGCTGCCGCGTTGCCTACGTCCGCGGCGCCCTCCTCGGTGCCGGGTCGGTCAGCGGGCCGCAGTCGCCGCACCTGGAGATTCGCTGCGCCTCACTCGGTGCGGCGGCGCTGCTGGTCAGTATCGCGGGGCTCGACGACGTCGTGCTGCGGGCCCGCGACAGGGGCCGACACGCGGTGGCGTACGCAAAGGGCGCCGACGCGATCGCGGAGACACTCGCGCTCGCCGGCGCCAGTGACGCGGCGCTGCTCGTCGACGAGCACGCGGTCCTCGGCGCAGCGCGCGCGCACGCGAACCGGCTCACGAACGCGGACCAGGCCAACCTCGTCCGCGCGAGCCGCGCCGCGCACGAGCAGCTCCGCGCGGTGCGCAGGCTCGAAGCCGAAGGCCGGCTCGAGACGCTGCCGGCACCGCTGCGCGAGATCGCCGACCTCCGTGTCCGCTACCCGTCGCTGTCGCTCCGCGAGCTGGCAACCAAGTGCCGGCCGCCGGCGACGAAGGCGTCCGCCCACCGGCGCCTGTCGCGCTTGCAGCGGCTCGCGGAGTTGTAGGCATAGACTCGAGGCAGGTAAACGAGACCGGGGGAGAGATGGCACTACGAGTTGGCATCAACGGCTTCGGACGCATCGGACGCAACTTCCTGCGCGCCCATCTCGACCGAGGCGGCGACTTCGAGATCGTGGCCGCCAACGACGTCGGCGACGTGCACACGATGGCGCACCTGCTCAAATACGACTCCGTCCTCGGGCCGCTCGGCCAGGACGTCGACGTGGGCGACGACTCGATCACCGCCGCCGGGAAGACGATCAAGTGGCTCAACGTCAAGTCGCCCGCCGAGCTGCCCTGGGGCGATCTCGGCATCGACGTCGCGATCGAGTCCACCGGTCTGTTCACGAAGCGCGACCAGGCCGAGCAGCACCTCGCGGCAGGTGCGAAGAAGGTGCTGATCTCGGCACCGGCGACCGATCCAGATGTGACCGTCGTGCTCGGCGTCAACGACGACGAGTACGACGCCTCCGCGCACAACATCGTCTCGAACGCCTCTTGCACGACGAACTGCGTCGCGCCGATGGCGAAGGTGCTGCACGACGAGCTCACGATCGAGCAGGGGTTCATGACCACGATCCACGCGTACACGAACGACCAGCGCGTGCTCGATCTGCCGCACAAGGACCTGCGCCGGGCGCGCGCGGCGGCGATCAACCTGATCCCGACCTCGACCGGCGCTGCACGGGCGATCGGCGTCGTCATCCCGGAGCTGAAGGGCAAGGTCGACGGCATGTCCATGCGGGCGCCGGTCCCGACCGGCTCCGTCGTCGACCTCACCGTCCAGGTCGGCCGTGACACGACGGCCGACGAGGTGAACGCGCTGTTCCAGGGCAAGGCGGATACCGGGCCGCTCCAGGGCATCCTCCAGTACACCGACGAGCCGATCGTCTCCACGGACATCGTCCACTCGCCCTACTCGTGCATCTTCGACAGCGACCTGACGATGGCGAACGGGCGCCTGGTCAAGGTCTTCGGCTGGTACGACAACGAGTGGGGCTACTCGTGCCGGCTCGTCGACCTGGTCGGGAGGCTGTTGTAGCCAGGCTTCCGCGCTCAGTCCGGGACGCCGACATCGCCGGGAAGCGGGTTCTCGTTCGCGCCGACCTCAACGTCCCGCTCGAGGACGGTCGGGTCGCCGACGACACGCGCATCCGTGCCTCGCTGCCGACGCTCGAGTTCCTGCTCCGGCGCGGCGCCGCCGAGGTCGCCGTCTGCTCGCACCTCGGCCGGCCCAAGAAGCCCGATCCCGACTTCGCGATGGAGCCGGTAGAAGATCGGCTGCTCACCCTCCTGCCCGACGACCGGCTCCGCGTCCTCGAGAACACACGCTTCAACCCGGGAGAGACGAAGAACGACCCCGCGTTCGCGCGCGAGCTCGCCGAGGGGCGCGACCTCTACGTGAACGACGCCTTCGGCTCGGCCCACCGGGCACACGCCTCAACCGTCGGCGTGGCGGAGCTTTTGCCGGCGTACGCCGGCCTCCTGCTGGAATCCGAGCTCCATCACCTCGCGCGGCTGCTCGGAGAGGTGGTGGCACCGTTCGTGCTCGTCACCGGGGGCGCGAAGGTCGAGGACAAGCTCGGCGTACTGGAGCAGCTCGGCCGGAGGGCGGATCACGTGCTCGTCGGCGGCAAGATGGCCGAGGAGATCCGCGACGAGAACCCGTTCGAGTTCGAGGTCGAGCTGCCGACCGATGTCGTCGCAGCGTCGGCATTCGAGGCGGATGCCGAGACGCGGGTCGTCGCCTACGACGACGTTCCGGAGGGATGGCTCGGGCTCGATATCGGGCCGGAGACGAGAGAGCGGTTTGCCGATTTCATCGAGGGGGCCCGGACGATCTTCTGGAACGGCCCGATGGGCGTCTTCGAGTGGCAGCACTTCGCCGAGGGCACGAAGGCTGTCGCAGAGGCGGTCTCGCACTCCGAGGCGTATACGGTCGTGGGCGGCGGTGACTCGGTGCGGGCGGTGAACGAGCTCGGCCTGGCCGGGCTCCTGTCCTGGGTCTCGACGGGCGGCGGCGCCTCGCTCGAGCTGCTCGAGGGCAAAGAGCTGCCCGGCGTGGCCGCGATCCCCGCCTCGTAGGATCGTCCCGGTGCTGATCGCGGGCAACTGGAAGATGTTCAAGACCGAGGCGGAGACGCGCGCGTTCTGCGCGGAGTTCTCGCCGCCGGACGGCGTCGACGTCGTCATCTGCCCGCCGTACACGTCCCTTGCCGCCGCGGTAGAGAGTGGCCTGACCGTGTTCGCGCAGAACGTGCACTGGGCCGACGAAGGCGCCTATACCGGCGAGGTTTCGGTCGCGATGCTCGAGGAGCTCGGCGTCGCCGGGTCGCTCGTCGGCCATTCCGAGCGGCGCCGGTACTTCGGCGAGACGGACGAGGGCGCGGCGCGCCGGGCGGCTGCCGCGCTCGAGGCGGGGCTGCGTGTGATCGCCTGCGTCGGCGAGCTCGAGTCCGAGCGCGAGGCGGGGGAGACCGAAGCCGTCCTGCGCCGCCAGGTCTCCGCGCTCGAGCCGCACCCGGATCTGGTCGTCGCCTACGAGCCGGTCTGGGCGATCGGAACCGGCAAGACCGCGACTCCGGAGATCGCCCAGGAGGCGCACGCGTTCATCAAGTCGCTGATCGACGCTCCTGTCCTCTACGGTGGCTCGGTCAAGCCCGACAACGCCGCCGAGCTCCTGGCCCAGCCGGCCGTGGACGGCGCCCTCGTCGGCGGCGCGTCCCTCGATCCCGACTCGTTCGCCGCGATTTGCCGGGCGGCCCGAGCGGCGTAGGCTTGACGGAGCCGCACCAGCCCGTAGTACTGGTCGTCCTCGACGGGTGGGGCTGCGCACCGCCCGGGCCCGGCAACGCGGTCGCCCTCGCGGACACGCCGGTGTTCGACCGGCTCTGGGCGGAGTACCCGCACACGACGCTGGCCGCCTCCGGTGAGGCCGTCGGCCTGCCGCCGGGGCAGATGGGGAACTCCGAGGTCGGCCACCTGACGATCGGATCCGGCCGCGTGCTCTTCCAGGACCTGATGCGCGTGAACAGGGCGATCGAGGACGGCTCCTTCTTCGAGAACCCGGCGCTCGTCTCCGCGTTCGAGCGCGGAGAGCGGGTGCACCTGCTCGGTCTCGTCTCCCACGGCGGCGTCCACTCGCACATCGACCACGTGCGTGCGCTGCTCCGCTTCGCGCCGGAGAAGACCTGGATCCACGCCTTCACGGACGGCCGCGACGTCTCCCCGCACGCGGCCGTCGAGGACCTGGCCGAGCTGCCCGTCGACCGCATCGCGACCGTCGCCGGCCGCTACTACGCGATGGACCGCGACCAGAGGTGGGATCGCACGGAGCGGGCGCTCCGCGCGATCCTCGAAGGTGACGGTGAGCAAGCCGGTGATCCGGTGGAGGCCGTTCAGCGGAGTTACGACCGCGGCGTCACGGACGAGTTCATCGAGCCAATCGTCCTCTCAGGACGTCCTAGGCTGCGTCCAGAGGACGCAGCCGTGATGTTCAACTTTCGTCCGGATCGAGCGCGCCAGTTGGCCCAGCGGTTGCTCGAGGCGGGCTACGACCTGACGACGATGACGCGCTACCGCGCCGACCTCGACTGCCCCGTCGCCTTCGAGGAGCAGGAGGTCGAGGAGACGATGGCCGAGGTGCTCGCCGAACAGGACCTGCGCCAGCTGCATGCAGCGGAGACCGAGAAGTACGCGCACGTGACCTACTTCTTCAACGGCGGCCGCGAGGAGGCCTGGCCCGGCGAGGAGCGCATCCTCGTGCCCTCGCCGCGCGAGGTCGGCACATACGACAAGAAGCCCGAGATGTCGGCGCCCGAGCTCGCGGAGCGCTTCTGCGCCGAGATCGGCGGCGGCTACGCGTTCGCCGTGCTCAACGTCGCCAACCCGGACATGGTCGGGCACACCGGCGTCATCCCGGCGGTCGTGGAGGCAGTCGAGACGACCGACGCCTGCCTCGGTCGCGTCGTCGATGCCGTCCAGGCCGCCGGCGGCACGCTGCTCGTGACCGCCGACCACGGCAACGCCGAGAAGATGCTCGAGGACGACGGCGTGAGCCCGCACACGGCGCACACGACCAACCCGGTCCCGCTCGTCGTCACGGCGCCGGGAATCGAGCTTGCAGAGGGAGGGCAGCTCTCCGATCTCGTGCCGACGGCGCTCGATCTGCTGGGCGTTCCGAAGCCGGACGCGATGACCGGCCGGAGCCTCGTGACAAGAGTCGCGTAAAACCGCCGTAAGCCGACGATTACGCCGCCATGAATACCGGCGATTCGCGCATACGACGGGGCTATACTCCCGCCACCTTGTCACTCGCGCAACCTGACCTCGGGATTCTGCGCAAAGCGCAAAAGGGTGACGAGCGCGCCTTCTCGATCCTGGTGCGCTCCTACGAAACGCCGGTGTTCAACTACGTGCTCCGGCTCGTCGGCGACAGGTCGCTGGCCGAGGATCTGACGCAGGAGGTCTTCCTCCGCGTCTACCAGGGCCTTCCGAAGTTCTCCCTGCGCTGCCGGTTCACGACCTGGCTGTTCCAGGTCACGAAGAACCGGGTGCTGGACGAGCTCCGAGCGCTCGAGCGCCGCCCGCGTGCGGTCATGCAGCTCGAGGACGCTCCGGCCTTCGAGGTGCTCGACGCCCCGGCCGAGCGGATCGAGGCGATGGACGCGGTCTGGCGGGCGATCAACGGCCTCAATGTCGACCTGAAGATGGCACTTCTGCTCCGCGACATCGTCGGCCTCTCCTATACGGAGATCGCCGACTCGCTGGAGATCACGCTCGCCACGGTCAAGTGGCGGATCTACAAGGCGCGGGAGGAAGTCCAGCTCGCGCTCGCCCGCGAGGGCATCGGCTATCCGGGCGCCGCAGAGCAGCCGCAGGCGGCGCAGCCCGAGCCGGCCGAGCTGGCCGAGCTGGCCGAAGTCGTAGAACTGCCGGTAGCCAAGTAGCGGCTGCGTGCCAGACTTCAGTCTGGCACCGCCTCCGGTTCACGCGCCCGAGAACAACCGCTCGCCCAGGATCGGCGGGAGACCCGCTTCCCGGATCTCGGCGTTCGTGTCCGCGATCGCGTAGTCGACGCGGCGGAAGGAGGCGTGGCGTGCGTCGAGGTCGAGCAGGAGCCAGGCCGCCCGCGGGTCGCCGTCCCGAGGCTGGCCGACCGAGCCCGGGTTGAGCAGCCAGCGGAGCTCGCCGAGATCGACCTCCGTCTCCGCCGGCGCGTGGCCTCCGTCCAGCAGCCCGTCGTCGACGGTCACTGCGAGGGGCACGTGGCTGTGCCCGACGAGGACGATCGGCGCCGACGTCATCTCGAGCGCGGCGACCGCCGCCTGGTCGGTGAGGATGTACTCCCAGACCGGGTCGCGCGGGCTGGCGTGGAAGAGCTGCACGCCGTCGGCCTCGGCCTGCGGGACGAGCCCACCGAGGAACTCCTTTGCCGGGGCGCCGAGCACGCCGCGCGTCCAGAGCGCCGCCGCCGCGGCGTCGGGCGCAAAGTCGTCGAGCCCGACATCCCCGCGCACGCCGAGGTCGTGGTTTCCCGCCAGGCACAGCGCCGACCGCTCCTCGACGATGCGCAGGCACTCGTCCGGCTTCGGCCCGTAGCCGACCACGTCCCCGAGACACCAGATCGCGCCGGGCCGCTCGAGGTCGATCGCCTCCAGCACGGCCTCCAGCGCGTGCAGGTTCGAGTGGATGTCGGACACGACCGCGATGCGCATCGGAGCGCGAGCCTATACGGGTCAGGGGCGCACTGTCTCGCGCCCTGACCCGTGTCGTCACTTGGTGCGATCTAGGGGGAGACCTTGCAGAGCTTGCCGCCAAGTGAGAGCCGAGCCGACCTCCCGCGGGTCGTAGAGTCCGCACATGCGGGCGCGACCGCTGACGTGGCAGCTCCCGGTCGTCGTCGCGCTCGCGGCCGTCTGGGCCGTCGCCGCGTACTTCCTCTGGGAGTCGGTCGTCCCCTCGGGCCTCTCGCTCCCGAATCTCGACCCCTCGCGCTTCTTCAGCGCCCACACCCTCTCGCGCGCGGCCGACTTCGAGCAGTTCCTGGAGCTGTCCTGGATCGGCGAGCAGATCCTGCTGATCGCCGTCTTCGTCGCCTACGCGCGCTGGGGAACGCGGTTCATGCAGGAGTCCGCCGCCGGGCCGATCGGCACCGGGATCTTCCTCGCGATGATGGGCTTCGCGCTCACCTGGTTCGTGCGCGTGCCCTTCCAGATCCTGGACACGTGGTGGGAGCGGAAGTACGGCGTGCTGAAGGTCGGCTATGCCGAGGTGATCCTCGGCGGCTGGCTCGGGCTCGGGTTCACGTTCCTGAGCCTGTCGATCGCGGTCGCGATCGTGATGAACATCGCCCGCTTCCTGCCGCGGCTCTGGTGGGTCGCGGCCGTGCCGATCTTCGCCGGCATCGCGCTGCTGCAGACCTTCGTCGGGCCCTACCTCGTCGGCGGGCATTCCCTGCGGCAGGACGATCCGCAGCTGGCCGCGGCGGCCGAGCGCCTCCAGCGCAAGGAGGGTCTCTCGGGCATCCCGGTCAAGGTGCTCGTCGTCCACGACTACACGCCCGAGGAGAACGCGTTCACGACAGGCGCTGGGGCCGAGCCGCAAGGTGTTCGTCTTCGACACGCTGCTGCACGGAGGGCTGAACGAGCGCCAGCTGGAGACGGTGCTCGCGCACGAGTTCGGGCACCAGGCCCGCGACCACCTCTGGAAGGAGATCGGCTGGTACGCGCTGTTCGCGTTCCCGGAGGCGTTCCTGATCGCTCTCGTGGCGCGTCGGCGGGGCGGCATCTCGCGACCCGAGTCCATCCCGCTGGCGCTGCTCGTCGTCGTGGTCTTCACGCTCGTCACGCTTCCGCTCGAGAACGTCGTCATCCGCCACTACGAGGCCGAGGCGGACTGGATGGCGCTGAAGACGACACGCGAACCCGACCGGGTTCGCGGCCGTGATGCGCCACTTCGGTAGCAAGGATCTCGCCGATCCCAACCCGCCGACCTGGGCCTACGTCACTGTTTGCGAACCATCCGACGCTGATGCAGCGCATCGCCATGGCCGAAGCCTGGCGCGCGCGAAACCGCTAGGACTGTACGGCGTGACGACGCCGTACACGCTCAGGCACTTCAAGATCGCCGCTGAGCGCGTTCTTCGTCGCGCTTGGCCTAGGGACGCTCGCGTTCCGGCTCGTCATGGACGAGAGACGTCTTCTCGGCCTTCTACCGGACGACGGTGACGATCTCGCTGACCGGCATCGACTCCAAGCCGCCGCACCGTCGGCGGCCAGGTAGTGACCATCCTGGTGATCCTCGCCGGCATGGCAATCTACGGATACCTGGCCAGCGCGATCGTCGAGCTGATCGCGCACGGCGTCCTGTCGGGCGTTCTGACCGAGAGGAGGAGAAACCGCGTGATCCGGGGGCTCCGCGACCACTACATCATCTGCGGCTACGGCCGCGTCGGCCGCCGCGTCGGTAACGAGTTCCGCGACGCCGGCGTGCACTACGTCGTGCTCGACTCCACACCCGACTCGAAGCACTTCGCCGGCGAGGACAAGCGTGCCGTACGTCGAGGGGACTGGGACGCGCGACGAGGACCTCGAGGCCGTCGGCCTCGACCACGCCAAGGGGCCTCGTCGCATCGAGCGACTCGGACGTCGACAACCTCTACATCGTCGTCTCCGCCCGGGCCGCACGGCCGGACCTGTTCATCGTCGCCAGGGCGTCGACCGAGGACGCGGGCCGCAAGATGTGGCGTGCCGGCGCCGACCGCGTCGTCCAGCCGTACACCTCCGCCGGCCAGGAGATGGCGAAGCTCGTGCTCCGGCCCCAGGTGGCGGCGTTCCTCGACATCGTCACGAGCGTCGGCGGGCCCGACCTGCAGATGGAGGAGATCGAGCTGTCGCCCGAGGTGCGAGAACGCCGGCAAGACGATCCGCGAGCTCCGCATCGGCCGCGAGACGGGCGCGCTCATCGTCGCGCTGCGCAAGCCGGACGGGAGCTTCGACACGACCCCGAGCGCCGACGCGTCCTCGACCTCGGCGACGTGATCATCGCCGTCGGCACGGCCTCCGAGCTGCAGGCGCTCGAGGAGCATGTTCAAGTCCCGCGAGGCCGTTGCCGGCTAGAACGCTGGCGCGCCTGGAGGCGGCGCTCTCCGGCCTCGCCGGAGCCGCGATCGAGCTCGAGCGCCCGGCGAACGCCGAGCACGGCGACTACGCGACGAACGCTGCGCTGCAACTCGCGCCCGCGCAGGGCCGCCCGCCGCGGGAACTGGCCCAGGAGCTGGCCGAAAGGGCCGGCGGCGCTGCCGGAGGTCGAGCGCGCGGAGGTTGCAGGCCCCGGTTTCGTCAACCTCTGGCTCGGGCGGGCCTGGTACGGCGACGCGCTGGCCGACATCCTCGAGGCCGGGCGCTGCGTACGGCGGCGGGCAGGCGGAGCCGGCGTGAGCGCGATGCAGGTGGAGATGGTGTCGGCGAACCCGACCGGCCCGATCGTCGTCTCCGCGGCGCGCAACGGCGCCTACGGCGACTCGGTGGCGCGCCTCCTGGCCTTCGCCGGCCACGAGGTCGAGCGCGAGTACTACTACAACGACGCCGGGCCGGCAGATGGACCTCTTCCGGGCATCCGTCGAGGCCGTCCGGCGAGGGCCGCGAGCCGCCCGAGGACGGCTACCGCGGCGAGTACATCGAGGAGCTCGCCAAGCTCGACGGCGATCCGGTGCCGCCTGTCCTCGACGCAGATCGAGGCGACACTCGAGCGCTTCCGCATCCACTTCGACTCCTGGGCCCTGCAGAGCGAGCTGGAGCAGGCGCGTCCCGGAGCTGCTCGAAGCGCGATCGACACCTACGAGCAGGACGGCGCCGTCTGGGCGCGGTCGTCGGCCTACGGCGACGTGCAGGACCGGGTCGTGATCCGCTCGAACGGCACGCCGACCTACCGCGCCGCGGACATCGCATACCTCGAAGACAAGCTCTGGCGCGGATTCGACCGGGCGATCTACGTGCTCGGCGCCGACCACCACGGCACGCGCAACTGGTACTCGGCCGTCGCCCGCATGCTCGGCGAGGATCCCGACCGGCTCGAGGTGCTCCTCTACCAGCTCGTCCACCTGGTCAGGTCGGGCGAGCTGGCGAAGATGTCCAAGCGCGCCGGCGACATCGTCGCGCTCGACGAGTTCATCGACGAGGTGGGCGTCGACGCGGCCCGCTGGTACCTCGTCTCGCGCAGCCACGACCAGACGATCGAGATCGACGTCGACCTGGCCGCCGAGAGGACGCAGAAGAACCCCGTCTACTACGTCCAGTACTCGGCGGCGCGGATCGCCGGGATCATGCGCAACGCCGGCGACGCCGCGGTCGGAGCGGAGCCGCCCGCCGAACTGCGCGACGGAGGAGCGCGACCTCGTCAAGCGCCTCGTCGAGTTCCCGGCCGTCGTCGCGGAGGCGACGGAGCGGCGCGGGCCGCACCAGCTCACGAACTACGCGATCTACCTCGCCGATGACTTCCACCGCTTCTACCACCACCACCGCGTGCTCGAGAGCGGCGAGCCGCAGGCTTTCCGCCTGGGCCTTTGCCGCGCGACCCAGATCGTCGTCACGCGCGCGCTCGACCTGATCGGCGTGGTCGCGCCCGAGCGCATGTAGGCGTAGGATCCCGCCGTGGCGGGTGCCGCACCCGACCGGAACCTCGCGCTCGATCTCGTCCGCGTCACCGAGGCCGCGGCGATGGGCGCCGGCCGCTGGATCGGGCGGGGCGAGAAGGAGTCCGCCGACCAGGCCGCGGTCGACGCGATGCGGCACATGCTGCAGACCGTGGCGATGGACGGGCGTCGTGGTCATCGGCGAGGGAGAGAAGGACGAGGCGCCGATGCTCTACAACGGCGAGCACGTCGGGAACGGACAGGGGGTGGAGGTGGACGTCGCCGTCGACCCGCTCGAGGGCACGCGCCTGACCGCGCTCGGCATGCCGAACGCGATCGCGGTGATCGCGGTCGCGGAGCGCGGGACGATGTTCTTCCCCGGCGCGGCCGTGTACATGGACAAGATCGCCGTCGGGCGCGACGGGGCGGACGCGATCGACATCGACGCGCCTCCGGCCGAGAACGTCCGCCGCGTCGCGAAGGCGAAGGGCAAGAAGGTCGAGGACATGGTCGTGGTCGTACTCGACCGCGAACGCCACGCCGACCTCATCCGCGAGGTGCGCGAGGCAGGCGCGAGCGTCCGCCTGATCACGGACGGCGACGTGGCGCCGTCGATCGCCGCCTCGCGCGTGCAGTCGAACGTCGACCTGCTCATGGGCATCGGCGGCACGCCGGAGGGCGTGATCTCGGCGGCGGCGATCAAGTGCCTGGGCGGGGCGATCCAGGGCAAGCTCTGGCCGCGGTCGGACGAGGAACGGCAGGCGCTCGTCGACGCCGGCTACGACCTCGACAAGGTGCTGACGACGGACGATCTCGTCTCCGGCGCGGACGTGTTCGTCGCGGCCACCGGCGTCACCGACGGTGCGCTGCTGTCCGGCGTCCACTACACCCCTGGCGGTGCGACCACGGAGTCGATCGTGATGCGCTCGCGGTCCGGCACCGTGCGCCGGATCGAGGCCTTCCACGCGTTCGACAAGCTGCGCGCACTCTCGGCCGAACGTTACGGCTGAAAGCGATTAGGATCGCGCCGTGGCCGATTCCTTCATCCGGGTCACGCTCCGCGACGGCTCGACGCACACCGTCCTCGTCCCTGAGAACGCCACCGCCGAGGGACTGGTCGGGCTCGCCGCGAAGGGCCAGTCGTGGCCGCCCGACGGCGGGTGGATCGAGGTCGAGGGCGGGGGAGCCGTGACGAAGCGCTTCGTGGCCGCAGACCAGATCGTCTCGATCGAACTGTTCGAGCGCACGTAGACGGCGCTCGATCCGCTGCGCCATCTTGCGCTTCCACATGGTCGCGCTTATAGTTCGCTCCGAACTATGCCGGTACGAACTAGCGCCCGCGTCGCGGCTCCGCCCGTCACCTCGACGGAGGTGGCCGTGCTCGGGCTGCTGACGGACGGCGAGCGCTCCGGGTACGACCTGCTGCGCGCTGCCGAGCAGAGCGTCGGGTTCTTCTGGACGCCGGCGAAAACGCAGTTGTACGCGGTGCTGCGCAAGCTCGTGGAGAACGGCTTCGCGACCTCGCGCCGTGTCCGGCAGACGGACCGTCCGGACAAGACGCTGTACCAGATCACGTCCGCGGGGCTCGACCGTCTGCGGACAGGGCTCGAGCAGGTCGGCTCGAGCGTGAACCGGAACCCGCTCGAACTGCGAATCTTCTACGGAGCCCACCGACCGCGGGAGGCCGTGATCGCCGACCTCGAGCGCGTCCGCGACCACGCGCGCGAGCACCTGGCCGAGCTGGAGCGGATCGAGCAGACCTTCGACCACGGCCGGCACCTCTTTCCGTACCTGACGCTCCTGCGCGGCAAGGAGACGGCGGCCGCCGACGTTCGGTGGGCCGAGCAGGCGCTCGCACTGCTGAACCGTTGATCGCGCGAGCCCTGCTGCCGCTCGCCGTGCTCGCGGCCGTTCTCGCGCCCGCGGGCACGACGGCGGGTCAGGCGGTCTACTCGGGCACGATCAGGTTCGCGGGCGCCCAGCCGTCGGGGATCGGCCTGCGCGTCTCCGGCGACGTGGTCACGGTCACGCTCGGCCCGGGACACGTCGCGCAGGCACGGGTCCCGCTCCGGCGCGTCCAGGGCGCGCTGCGGTTCATCGTGCCGGGCCTCCCGAAGCCGATCGTCCTCACGCTGCGCGCGAAGGGCACGCGCCTTGCCGGGGCGGCCGCGCAGGGCAAGGCCCGGGCGGCGGTCACGCTCACGCGCGGCCGCGTAGGCCCGGACGCGAGCCTCGGGTACTACGCGTCGCCTCAGGTGGAGATCGCCCGCTTCACGCGCTTCGGCTTCTCGACGGCGCCGTTCGCGATCGACGTCGATACCGGGGGGTTCGGCCCGCCGCCTCGGATCGGCGCGAGGCTCGCCGTCCGGCAGTACGAGGTCCGCGTCCCGGCTACCGGCGCCGTGCTCGCGGGCACGCTGACGGTGCCGCCGGGCCGAGGCCCGCACCCGGGTGTCGTCTACGTCTCGGGCTCGGGCCCGACGCTGCGCGAGGAGGCGCACTGGCTGGACAGCGTCTTCGTCTCCCGCGGGATCGCCGTCCTCGCGTACGACAAGCGCGGGAACGGCCAGTCCACGGGGCGCTACCCGGGCAGCCTCGCGAGCGAGTCGACGATCCGGATGCTCGCCGGCGACGCGGTCGCCGCCGCGCGCTTCCTCGCCGCGCAGGCAGGCATCGACCGGTCACGCGTCGGCCTGTACGGGCTCAGCCAGGGCGGCTGGATCATTCCCCAGGCCGTCGGGCGCGCTGACGGAGCCGTCTCCTGGGCGGTCGTCCAGTCCGGCCCGACCGTGACCCAGGGCGAGTCCGACGCGTACGCGAACCTCGTCGCCTCCGGGGTGCCTCTCCTCGACGCCGAGGCCCAGGCTCGGGCCGCAGGCCCGAGCGGCTACGACCCGCGGCCGTGGATCGAGCGGCTCCGTATCCCCGTGCTCTGGCTGTACGCGGGCCGCGACCGTGCCCAGCCGGTCCAGCACAGCCGCGAGATCCTGAAGGAGGTCTCGGCCGGCCATGACTTCGCGGTCGAGTACTACGCGGCCGCGCCACACCCGCTCTTCGACGTCAACGGCTTCCCGGCCGGGCTGTTCGGAACGGTGCGCGACTGGCTCGCCGCGCACCGGCTTGCCGGCGGCTAGCCCGCCTCCTTCTCCATGTCCGGCGTGTACGAGCCCGAGCGGGCGGCGCCGTTCAATTTCGCCCGGTGGTAGTAGGCCCGCTGGGCCGCCTCGACGTTCTCCGCCTTGCCGCCCCAGGCCTTGAGCGCCGGCGCCTGCAGCGCGCGGCCGTACGAGAACGAGAGCTGCCACGGGTGCGGGCCCAGCGCGTTCATCGCGGAGAGTCGCGCCGTCGCGTCCTCGTCCGACTGGCCGCCGGAGAGGAAGACGATCCCCGGCACCGCGGCCGGCACGTGGCGGTAGAAGCAGCGCAGCGTCTGCTCGGCGATCTCGTCGTCGCCGGCCTGGGTCGGACGCGTCGTAGCCGGACAGCACCATGTTCGGCTTCAGCAGCATCTGCTCGAAGTGGACGCGCTGGTCGCGCAGCTCGGTGAAGACCGCGTGCAGCGTCCGCGAGGTGACGTCGAACGCGCGCTCGATCGAGTGGTCGCCGTCCATCAGCACCTCGGGCTCGATGATCGGGACGAGCCCGGCCTCCTGCGCCAGCGCCCCGTAGCGCGCCAGCGCGTGCGCGTTCGCCCACAGGCAGTACTCGCTGGGGATGCCGGGGCCGATCGTGATCACGGCCCGCCACTTCGCGAACCGGGCGCCGAGCTCGTGGTACTCGGCCAGCCTGGCGCGCAGGCCGTCGAGGCCCTCGGTGACCTTCTCGCCCGGCGCGTTAGCCAGGTCGGTCGCGCCCATGTCGACCTTGATCCCGGGGATGACGCCCTTGCTCTCGAGCAGGTTCGGAAACGGCGTGCCGTCCTCCGAGGATTGGCGGATCGTCTCGTCGTAGAGGATCACACCGCTGACGAAGTCCTCGGCGCCCTCGGTCGTGAACAGCAGGTCGCGGTAGGCGCGGCGGTTCTCCTCGGTCGACTCGACGCCGATCGAGTCGAAGCGCTTCTTGATCGTCCCGCTCGACTCGTCGGCGGCGAGGATGCCCTTGCCGGGCGCGACGAGTGCCTGCGCGGTCTCCTCGAGTGACATCGTCTGGATGGCCATCTCTCCTCCTCGGCTCTGGTCTCAGAGCATTATGGCCTCGCGCCGGAACCGCTGTCCGGCGCGAGGCGAGCGAGGCGAGGAGGGGAGGGCTGGTCGCCGTCGCTGGAGCCTTCAGGGTGCCGGAAAACCTGTGACCCGTCTGTGCCGCTTCGGTAACGTTTCTCCGCGCGCGGACGTAGCTCAGCTGGCAGAGCATTGGCTTCCCAAGCCAAGGGTCGCGGGTTCGATCCCCGTCGTCCGCTCTCACGAGAAAGCCCCGCAAACACGGGGCTTTCTCACGTCTCAAGGCGGCGCGACGGCCGCTGCCGCGGCGCCTGCTACACGCCTAAACGACGAGCTTGAGCCAAAAACGCCTGCATCGACTCGTTCGGCGCTGTCACCTTGAACTCGCCGTACCGCTCTAGCCACACGGGCCACACGGCACTCAGGAGCCCCTTGCCACGCAGCTCTTTGCGGAACCAGATGCGGTGGAGCATCCAGTACTCCGAGTCACCGGCGACCCACGGCAGTCGCGGGTGACACTCGAAGATCGCGTACCCGTCCAGGGGCGGCCACAACCACGCTTCGTCCCAAGCGAACGACGTGCCTCCGAACTCGCCGCGCCAGCGACGCTCGAGCGTGGCGATGTCGCTCGAGCTCGGCGAGTCCGGCGTCACGAGCTCGGGGAGCCTCATCGTCCTTTCGCTTTCCCTGCGGCCGTGGCCGTAGTGGCGAACACATCAAGCCGAGCTCGTGCCGCGTCGGCGCTGCCTTCGAGCAGATGCGCGTACGTCCTTTGCAGCATCTCCAGGCTCGTGCCAACCGAACCTGGCAACATCGCTCGCCGGGACACCGGCGGCGAGCGCCCAGCTGATCCCCGAGTGACGCAGCGTGTACGGCGTCACCGTCTTCGGCAATCCGGCCACGTCCCGCGCCCAGTCAAACTCGCGCCGTCGCCAGTTGTGCAGGTCGTACACGGCACCTGACGGGCTCGCGAACAGTAAGCGAGTGTCGTCACCGAGGGCGTGCGCAAAGCCGACGCGGCGCTGTCGCAGGGCGTCGACGCGGTCGCGCTGCTCGGCGTCTGGAACTGGCGCGGCACGAACGGCGACGGCGGCAAGACGGCGCTAGCCGACTGGGAGCGCGTCGCGCTCGACGGCCGCGCCGTCTACCTCGTCTTCGACTCGGACGCGGCGCGAAGCCGCAGGTGCGCGCGGCGCTGCGCGGCTCGGCCGCTTCCTCGAGTCGCGCGGCGCGCGTGCGGGTCGCGCGCCTGCAGCCGGCCCGTGACGGCGGCAAGACAGGGCCTCGACGACTACATCGCCGCCGGCGGCGACCTCGACGAGCTGCTCGCGACGAGCGTCAACGCTCGCCGAGCAGGACGGCGACCTGCTCGGCTACCAGCACACCGACCTCGGCAACGCGCACCGGTTCGTCGCCATGCACGCCGGCCGCTTCCGCTACTCGCCGCGAGGAGCGCCGCTGGCTCGAGTGGCGCGACGGCCGCTGGCGCCGCGACGTCACCGGCGCCGCCGAGCGCGCCGCCGCCGAGGTCGTCGAGGCGCTCTGGGCGCAGGTGCTGCGGCTGCCGCCCGACGAGCGCAAGGAAGCCGCCGAGTGGGCGCTGCGCAGCCAGTCGAGCAGCGCCATCCGCGCGATGCTCGACGCTCGCCTCGAGCGACGCGGAGATCGTCGTCCGGCTCGACCAGCTCGACAGCGACCCGTACCTGCTCAGCTGCGGCAACGGCACCCTCGACCTGCGCACCGGCGAGCTGCGCGAGCCCGACCCGGCCGACCTGATCACGCTCGGCACCGACGTCGACTACGTCCCGGACGCGCCCCGCGCAGCGCTGGGAGCGGTTCATCGCGAGGTGTTCGACGACGACGCCGAGCTGGTCGCGTTCGTCAAGCGCGCCTACGGCTCCTGCCTGACCGGCGACACCCGCGACCGGGCGCTGCTCATCGAGTACGGCGCGCGCTTCAACGGCAAGATCGACGCTGAACCGGGCCATCCAGCACGTGCTCGGCGACTTCGCGCACACGGCGCCGATCCGCGTCGTCATGCGCACCCGGCAGGCGGAGATCCCGAACGAGATCGCCGCCCTCGCCCGCAAGCGGCTCGTCGTCATCGCCGAGACCGCCGACGGCCACCGGCTCGACGAGAACCGGGTGAAGATGCTCACCGGCCGCGACAAGATCGCCGCCCGCGCCCTCACCGCGAGTGGTTCGAGTTCGAGCCCGAGTACAAGCTCGTCCTGTACACGAACTTCCGGCCGAAGGTCGACGGCTCCGACGGGGCCGTCTGGGATCGCATCCGGCTGATCCCGTTCCGCGTCTCGTTCGCCGACCGCGAAGACCAGGAGCTCGGCGACAAGCTCGCCGCCGAAGCGGAAGGCATCCTCGCCTGGCTCGTCGAGGGCTGCCTCGAGTGGCAGGACAGCGGGCTCGGCAGCTGCGACGCCGTCGAGCAGGCGACGGCCGCCTACCGCACCGAGAACGACGTCATCGGCCGCTTCGTCGACGAGTGCTGCGAGCTCGGCGACGACTTCCGCGTGGAGCGGAAGGAGCTCCGGGCCGCGCTGGCCACGTTTTGCGACGACAACGGCGACGAGGTGCCGCCGGCCACGACCATCGGACGGTGGCTCACGGAACGTGGCGCGCGTGAGTCGAAAGCCGGTGGTAGGAAGGGGTACAGGGGCATCCGGCTGCGGGACGGGGACAAGTGAGCTTCCCGGGTAGGGCCGGCAAATCCGGAAACTTTTTCTACGTACACGCGCGGGAGAAAGTTTCCGAAAATGGGGGCCCTACCCGGGAAGGAGGGCTGCTCACAACCCGCCAAGTCGCCGATTTTCTCAGCGTCAGCCCCGCCACGGTTTTGCGCCGCTGGCGCGCCGGCGAGCTCCCCGGCATCCGGCTCGCCTCGAACGTGCTCCGGTTCGACCCGGCCGAGCTCGAGGCGTGGCTCGACGAGCGGCATGGCGGGTGTACCGGCCACACGTCTCGCGTTTGAGCGCCCGGGGCGCGGCGGTCGTAACAGTCGCCCGCCCCCGCTAAGGCGTCTCAGTCGAGCCGCTGTTGTTGCTTCGTACAGTCACGTTGGTCGCACTCGAAGCACCGGTCGCCCCGGTCGCCCCGGTCGGCCCGGTCGGCCCAGTCGGCCCAGTCGGCCCAGTCGCCCCGGAGACTCCGGTCGTCCCACAGACGACGCACAAACAACCACGCCCATGCACCCGATCAGGAAGCACAACTTCCGCCGAGATCCGCTCGGAAACCGCGAGATCAGACACGTTCACTGTTCACCGCGGAAGTGAGTCTCCAAACGGCAAGAGCGGGTGATCTGCCCTCCCGCACTTCAAAAAGCGGGCCAGCTGCGACTGAGGGCGGGCAAACGATGTGTTGACGCTCCCGCCTTTGGGCGATATCCAATATGGCCTGCCCGTCGTACAAGAAGAAGTAGGCGGGTGCGAGACTGCGGTCTCGCACCCGCCTGTGTCGCGGGCAGGCAAGCCCGTGCCGGCGACGCGCGATCGCGCCCCTCCACGCTTTTCATCCTGAGTGGTCTGACATTGGGATCGGGGAGAAAGAGCGGTAGTAACTGCTGACCGCGGTCGCCGGGAGGTGTGCCAGTCTCGTTGTGGGCCCGCGACCAACTGCCGCAGGTTCGACGCGGGCTCGCGTTGAGGAACCCCGAGCGGGCTCGGCCGGCCTCTCCCCTCTAGTTGCCCGGCTGGGTCCGTTCGTGGACAAGCTTTCTCTCGGCCAGGGGCTCGACGCGGCCGCAAGAGGTGATTGCAGCGCCGAGCCCGTTTCCGCCTTGTCTCGCGCGACAGTTCACGCGCGGGTGATCGCGCTTCCTGTTGCCCACGAAGGCGACCGCGGGTTTGCGTTGCCTCGCTTGCATTGACACATTCAGTAGACGGCGATGACGTGGCCGAAGGGGCGCCGGTAGAGGCCTGGGCACGTGGGGTCGTGTGGCGGCGTGGCGGCGCGTGCTGCGGCCTGGGGTGGTGGGGCTGCGAGCCTGCGACACGCCTGCTTGTAATCCAGCGTTTCCGAGTAGTGCGTCGGCGGCGGGCATTTGACACCGAGTCTTCGCAGGCGCCGGTACTGATCCAGTCGTTCGCCGTACAACCGCACGCTCGCGATCCGAATCTGCCAGTCGATCTGTTTCGCTTTCTCGTGCTCGCGCTCGAGGGCCTGGGCGCTTGCGGGCGGGCGGCTTCGCGTCCACGGATCGGTGCCTTGCCATGCGCGGCCTTCCCACGCGGCGGGGTCGCGCCAGTCCCGGCGGGTTACCGGAGTCACGCGATCGCTCCGTTCGGGAGCACATGCTGGTCGGGCAACCTCGCCGGGTCGAGTTTCCCCTTGCCGCGCTGGAGCTCCTGCAGCACGAGATTCTCGGCGGCGTAGAGCACGCGGGCAGCGGCAAGGTAGGGCGCGCGTGTCTCCCGCTCGAACATGCCGGCGATACCGGCACCGGAAACGCGCTCGGGTAGTGAGAGTTGAAGGTGCCCGTCCACCTCACGGATATGGCCGCCGCAGGAAACGATCATCTGGGCCGCCTCCCGCACGGTCGGCAGGGCCACGCCCTCGAGGTCGCTGAGGGTGACCACCTTTGTCGGCTGTGCCCGGAGCCACGCTTGCCGTTCCTTCTGCTCCCGCACCTCCTGGGCCTGGGCTGCCTGCCGTGCCTGCTCGAGTTCCTCGACGGTGGCCGGGCTGTTCTCGGGGCGTTGCAGGAACACGATCTCGCTGCCGTCCGGCGTGGCGACGAAGCCGCGGATACCCGAGTTGCTCTCGCGGTTCGCGTAGTCGACCAGTCCCGCAACCCGCGTGTACAAGACACCAGAGGCCCGGTCGGCGATGTACTTGCCGACGACTTCGAGATCCTCTTCGGAGATTTGGGGCCAGTACCGCCGAGCCTGCTCGAGTCGTTTCTCGTGCCGCTCGTCGACGAGCTGCCGGCGGCCGATCGACAAAATGCCGCTCACGCTGCCTCTCCTTTCGCCGCGACCGGCTGGAGGAGTTCCGCGAGCGCTGCCTCGTCGACGCGGAGCGGCGCGTTCGGGCCGTGGCCGATCCGCACCGCGGACAACTGTCCTGTGCCGATCTTGCGGTAGATGGTGACGGGATGCTGGCCGAGCCGGACGGCTACTTCCCGGACGGTCAACAAAGACGTGCTTTCCTGAGTGTTCATAGGCGTGATTATACCGGTCGGTATAGGATGTTCATACCGGACGGTATGCTCGCGGCCGTGGCTGCCCGGGCGGCGTCGGCCGTCACCGTCACATGCGCCGAGTGCGGCTCCGGCTTCAGCCTGAGCGTACGGAACGAGCTCGAGCATCGGCGGCGCGGGCTGCCGCATCTCTGCCGTGACTGCCGATGCCCGGGCCGTGGCCCGACACCCGCCGCGGTCGAGAAGGCAAAGGGTTGGTGGATCCAGACGTACGGGCTCAGCGAAGTTCGATCCTGGCCGCCCTGGTGACCGACGGGCATCACGTCCTGCCGAGGTTCCGCGAGGTCGTGCTCGACCACCACGAAAGGACGCTCAGCCCCGAGGTTGAGAAGGCGCTCAGGGAGTCCGCCACCGAGGAGGAGTTGAAGGCGAACCCGTTCGCGGCGGCGGGCGATCGGCGACGGTTACGTGGTCTGCCTGCGATCGGCGGCCGCGGCTCGCTGGGCGGGGCGATCGCGGGCACGCTTCCGCACGTCGAGGTCTTGCGCCGGGATAAGAGGAGGCGGCGCCGCCGGCTCTGACGCCGACGCCTACTCCACGCCTAAACGGCTCAGAACCGGCTCACGTAGCCATGCGGGGCGGCCGCCCGGAAGCCCCGGAAACCCGCATGGTTGAGGGCGTTTGACTTCGTTCGTGTCCGCCTGCACTTGCCGGTGTAGCGGCTTCCCAAGCCAAGGGTCGCGGGTTCGATCCCCGTCGTCCGCTCTCGCGGCCTTGGACGCGGTAGCGTCCGCCGCGCATGACCAGATTCGTCGTCGACTGCGGCGTCGTCCTCCGGATCGCGGAGGAGGAGATCGAGATCCCGGCGGAGCACGAGCTGCTCGCGCCGACGCTCCTGCGCTCCCAGACGCTGTCGGCCCTGCACGAGGCCGTGCACCGGGGCGAGATCGCGCCCGACGTCGCCCTCGAACGGCTCAAACGAGTCTCGGCCCTACCCATCCGCCTGCTCGGCGACGCCGTGCTTCGGCGGAACGCTTGGAAGGTCGCCGAGCAGCTGGGATGGGCCGAGACCTACGACGCCGAGTACGTCGCGCTCACGCAGCTCCAGGCAGACGCGTTCGTCACGCTCGACCCGGAGCTGGCACGCCAGGCGGAAGGCCTTGTCCGGACGGCGACGATCGAGGCGCTACGGACGGCCTGACGATCCCCATCCGCTGGCGCGACATCGACGCGCTCGGGCATGTCAACAACGCCGTCTACCTGACCTACCTCGAGGAGCTGCTGACGGCCGTCGTCGGGCCGGTGCTCGGCGACGACTGGGTGACGGCGCGGGTCGAGCTCGACTTCCGGAGCGAGCTTCGGCTGTCCGATCGGGAGGTCGTCGCGACGGCGTCGGTCGAGCGGGTCGGCACCTCCAGCGTCACCTTCTCGGTGAGCGTCTCGCGGACAGATGGGACGCCCGCGCTCGAAGGACGCGCCGTTCTCGTCGCCTGGGACCGCGAGCAGCGCCGCGGGCGGCCGATCTCGGAGGCTGAGCGGGAAGCGCTCGCCGAGCGCGTTTGACCTGACGCCCGGCTGGGTACCCAAGCCGGAGGTCCGTCCTCGCGAGCGCAGGGAGGCTCGGTGGCGAGAAGCAGCAGGGTCGGCTGGTTCCGCGGCGCTTTCGTCGTCGCGGCGGCGGCGGTTCTGGCGGCGATCGGCGTCGCTCGCGCAACGGCCGGCGGTCCCGTCGACACGCTGACTGGAACGCTCGTGGACGGGGCGACCTACAAGATCGAGGTCCCGGCCGACTGGAACGGCACGCTCCTCCTCTACAGCCACGGGTACGTGACGCCCGGCAGCCCGAACCCGGCGCAGGACGTCGGCGACCCGCTGACCGGCCAGTGGCTCCTCGACCACGGCTACGCGCTGGCCGGCTCGTCCTACGCGACCACGGGCTGGGCGATCCAGCAGGCGATCCCGGATCAGATCTCGACGTTGGACACGTTCTCGACCCTGGTCGGGAAGCCGACCCGCACGATCGCCTGGGGGCACTCGCTCGGCGGCATGGTCACGGCCGGGCTCCTGCAGGACCATCCCGACCGTTTCACCGCGGCGATGCCCATGTGCGGCGTCCTCGCCGGCGGCGTGGGTACGTGGAACCAGGCTCTCGATGGGGCCTTCGCGATCCAGCAGCTGCTCGGGCCCGGCACCGGGCTGCAGATCGTGAACATCGCCAATCCCGGCGCGAACCTGACGCTCGCCGAGCAGCTCCTCTTCGCCGCGCAGTCGACGCCCCAGGGCAGAGCTCGGATCGCGCTCGCCGGCGCGGTCGGCGACCTCCCCGGTTGGTTCGATCCGGCGAGCCCGGAGCCCGCCGCGACCGACTACGCGGCGCAGGAGCTCAACCAGTTCCGGTGGCAGACGCAGGTCGACGCCCCGTTCGCCTTTGCCCTGCGCGCCGAGCTCGAGGCGCGGGCCGGGGGCGATCCGTCCTGGAACACCGGCGTCGACTACAGGAAGCAGCTCGACCGCTCGATCGACCGGAACGAGGTGAAGGCGCTGTACGCCGAGGCAGGTCTCAGCCTCGACGCCGACCTGGCCACCCTCGACTCGGCGCCTCGCATCGCTGCCGACCCCGGTGCCGTCCAGTACCTGACCGACAACATCGTCTTCGACGGTGACCTGAGCGGCCGCCCGGTGCTGACGCTGCACACGACCGGCGACGGCCTCGTCGTCGACCAGGACGAGCGGGCCTACAGCGATGTCGTCAAGGAGGGCAAGGGGAAGAAGCTCCTCCGGGAGGCCTTCGTGCACCGCGCAGGGCACTGCACCTTCACGCCGGCCGAGACGATCAGCGCCTTCCAGGCCCTCGTCCTCCGTCTCGACACCGGGAAGTGGCGCACCGATCCGGAGACCCTGAATGCGGATGCGGCCGCGCTCGGGGTCCCCTACAACACCGCTGCCCCGGGCTACATCCCCTTCGAGCCGACGCAGTTCCTGCGCCCGTACGACCTCGGCAAGCACGGCCGTCGCTGACCCCGCCGTCCGCGCAGCCTCGCCCGCAAATCACTCCAACGGGGGACGACAGACGCCCGAAAGCGTCCCATGCTGAGACCAGCGACCACACGCTGTAGTTCCTTCCCCCTGGCCCGCGGGCGCCGCAGCGCTCGCAGCGCCCGTCGGGCCGGGGGAAAGCTCAGTCGCCCCAGTCGAAGCGCGGCTCGCCCGTCCAGAGGTGCTCGGGCGCCCGGTCGGCCTCGCGGAACCATGCCTCCGGGAAAGCCGTCCCCTCCGGCTGCGCGGCGTCGCGCCTGAGCTCGGAGACGAGAATTGCGACCGCGCCGCCCGCCACGAAGGGGAGCGCAGCTCGCAGCAGTGTCTGCAACGGCATGTGAGGTTCTTCGGTCGCCTGGAAGGGCGGCTTGAGCGGGCGCTACGCCGGCTTCCGCTCGTCGAAGCGGGGAAGGCCGTCGTCGGGGATCGGCTCCCAGGTCGCCGCGTAGGCGACGAATTGGCGGTACGACGGCCGGATGCAGGGATCGCCGTCGAACGCGCCGAGGCGGACGCTGATCCACAGGGAATCGTTCGGGTTCCGGCTCCAGAGGGCCGAGCCGCAGAAGCCGCAATAGTCCTTCGCGAAGCCGCCGGCCGGCTCGTACGAGCGGACGAGCTCCTCGCCCTGCAGGATCCGCAACGAGCCGGGCGCGATCCGCCCCGACGCGGCCGCCGCAGTCCCGGTGCGCCGTTGGCAGCGAGTGCAGTGACAGTACCCGGCCGCGACGAGCGGCTCCGTCACCTCGAAGCGGACGCCGCCGCAGAGACAGCCGCCGCTGAGCGGAAGCTCGGGCACGCGCGGAGACTAGCGAGGCGTCGTCACGATGCGTCAGGCCGCGCGCGCAAAGAAAACACCGAGCCGGGTGCGCTTTCGTCCACCGCCCCCACAGACTTTCCGCGACGGCCCTTGCGGGTGACGCGTACGGCCCACAGGAACGACTTCGCCCTACTCGCGTCCCGTGCTCGGTGCAATTGCGACCCTAGAGGACCGGGCCGCGTCGATCAAGTAGCTCGGCGGGACAATGTTCGCAACGAGCGCGGTTTTTCGTTTCGAGGTCAGTCGAGGAAGGTCACGAAGCTCGCAGCCGGCTCGCGCTCCTTGCCGGTCGGCTGCGTGACCGGGCGGCCGAGGTGGATGAGCCCGAGCACGCGCTCGCCGTCCGGCACTCCGACCGCGGCGCGCCCCTCGCGCGTCCGCAGGACTGCCGGCGTCCGCCAGTAGGAGGCGAGGCCGCGCGCGTGCGCGGCGAGGAGCACGGCGTAGATCGCGGCGGCCGTGGCGCAGACGTCCTCCTCGTCCTGCTGCTGCGCACCGCTCAATCGTGCCGAGGCGACGACGAGCGTCGGCGCGCGGTCGAGCTTGGGCGCCTCGACCGGGCCGGCCGCCTCCTTCAGCCGCGCCAGCGACTCCGGCCCGAGCACACGGAAGCGCCAGGGCTGGGTCAGATGGTGGTTGGGCGCGAACCGCGCCGCGTCGAGCAGTGCCTCGACCGTCTCGCGCGGCACGGGCTCGGGCGCGAACGACTTGTGCGTCCGCCGCCCACGGATGGCCTCGTCGACGTGCACGGCGCGCATCTTGCCCGCGCGGAGAAGGCCCGTGCGGCACGGGCCCTCTCCGGCTCGGGTCCCGGCGCTAGCCGGTGACCCGGAAGTACCCGAGGCTCGTCCCCGTGCCGCCCGGCCCGATGACGGTCCAGTGGTACTGGGAGCCGACGCGCGCGCTCGCCGGCACCGTGGCCTTGATCTGCGTGTTCGAGCTCACCGTGAACGCCGCCGACACCAGGCCGAGCCTGACGCCCGTGGCGCCGTTGAAGTTGTTCCCGACGATCGTCACCTGGATCCCGCGCCTGCCGGAAGTGGGCGTGAAGCTGGAGATCGACGGCTTGCCGGTCGCCGTCGTCACGGTGAACGGATTCGGCGCTCGTCCCGGTGCCGTTCGGGGTCGTGACGGCGATCGGGCCCGTCGTCGCCCCGGTCGGGACGCGGGCCGTGATGCTCGTGTCGGAGTTGAACGTGATGGTCGTCGAGGCCGTGCCGTTGAACTTGACGCCCGTGACGCCGGTGAAGCCGGTGCCGGTGATGGAGACGCTCGTCCCGACCGGGCCGCTCGTGGGCGTGAACGATGTCACGGTCGGCGGGTTGCCCCCGCCTCCGCCCGTGACCGTGAAGGTCGACGCGCTCGCGCCGGTGCCGTTCGGCGTGGTGACGGCTATCGGCCCGGTCTGCGCGCCGCCCGGGACGGTGGCGTGGATCTCCGTGGCCGAGTCGACGTTGAACGTCGTCGCCCCGACGCCGCCGAACGTCACCCCGGTCGCCCCGGTGAAGCCGGTGCCGGTGACGTCGACATTCGTCCCTACGGGCCCGCTCGTCGGCGTGAACGACGTGACGACGGGCGGGCTCCCGCCGCCGCTCGTGCAGCTCGGGAACCTGAACGAGCCGATGCGCGTGTGCCAGTTCCAGTTGCCGTCCTCCGTCAGGTACTCGCCGACGTACCAGAACGTGCAGTCGTCGGCCGGGTCGATGCTCATGCTCGTGTAGTCGCCCCAGCGCTCGAGGCCGTCGACCTGGGAGCCCGTGCCCGAGACGATCGTCGCCTCCGAGCCCATGGTGTTGAGCGGGTCGCCGACGAGCCGGCCCGTGTAGCGGACGCCGGGGCGGACGGACCGCTCGACACGGCGTAACCGAGGGCGATGTCGCCGACGTGATCCATGGCGACGCTGCCCATCCAGCGGTAGGTCGTGTCCGGCGCGTAGGTGCTCTGCTGGTACACCGTCGGCGCCGTGTTCGGGCTGCGGATCTCGTACCAGCGCATGCCCGACCTGCCCGTCAGCGCCACGGTGTGGGCGACGACGAGCGACTGGTGGTCGCCGAAGTTCCGATAGGCGAGGCGGTACATGAGCCGGTCGCCGAGCGAGTCGAGCTTCTGGCTCGTGCTCGGCTGCGGAACGCACGGGAAGTTGGGACAGAGCGTCGTGAACGAGGCGACGCTGAACTGCTGCGGACCGGTGAGCGTCGAGTTCGCCGGGGTCGCCCAGTCGACGTGGAACTTCCAAAGCTGCAGGCTGTTCGTGGCCATGCCGAGGACGAAGTTCGGCGAGCCCCCCGGCGGCGGGGTCGGCCCGTCGACGTTCGAGGGCATCAGCGTCCCGACGCTGGACCCGGGTTTGAAGCACTGCTGGGTCGCCGACAGGCCCGCGATCATCTTCGCCTTGTCCCAGGCGCAGACCTCGGGGCCTGTGTAGCTCACGCCGTTCGCGAAGATGTTGTAGGTCGCGTAGTACGCGTCCGGCCAGACCGCGACCTTGGGGTAGTCGTTGAAGTCGACGTTGCCGTAGGAGAACGCGTAGCGGTAGTAGGCGCCGGTTGGATCGCTCGTCTGCGAGACGGCGACGCACTGGAGATACGGCGTCGAGCTCACCGAGAACTGGCTCACGATCCAGCGGTTCGCGAACTGGTCGTACGAAACCGTCCCGTCACCGTCGTTGTTTGCTTGACAGCCGCCGCCGAAGCCGCTCCAGAGCGTGTTGGTGGGAACCGGCCCGTACACAGTCGAGCCGGTCTTGGAGAAGATGGCGAGGCCGTCGTTCACGATCTCGAAGTAGTGATTGGGCCCGACGGTCCCGTTGGGATCGGGGGGCGCCCACTCGCCTCCCTGACCGACCGCGACGCCCTCGAAGTTGGCGATCGGCGACGGGATCTGCGTGGTGCCCGGCGCGCTCTGAACGGCCGTGTCTGCTCCGCCGACGCCGCCCGCGAACTGATGGTTCTCGCCCGCGTCAGGCGTGAGCTGCGGGCCGCCACTGGGCACGACGACGGGCTTGAGCGTGCGCAGAGGCGGGGAGAGATCGTGGTGGATCGCCTTGCTGACGATCGGCCCCGATCCGACCGCCGCGGCGCTCGCGCCGGAGGCGGCGGACGAGGCCGAGGCGGCCCCTGCTGCCCCCAGGCGCTGGGGCGCGGCGGACGTCCCGGTGCTGCTGCCCCCGACGGTGGCGACGAGGGCGGCGGCGATCGCGGCTGCGACAAGGATGACGACGCCGGCAACGCGCGGCGTCAGTGAGCGAGCGAGCTTTGTGAACATGCCCTTCCTTCTTGGTGGGTACCGGGGCAGGGGTCGCCGAAGCATGTCATGGAACACCGTCTCCGGCCGAAGGCTTGTACTTCCAGTCGCACCACGAACCCCCTCCCCGACGGTAATCGGCGCGTCGGCCGTTGCACAGTAGCCGGAAACGAGAGCAGGCTTCCGGGAGCGCATCCGGAAGCCCGTTAGGAGAGGTCGAACGCTTCGCACCTGTTGTACCGGGCGAAGTCGCCGGAGCCTCGGGAACCGGTGCTCAGGCTCCCGGCGGACACTAGTCCCGGACGCCCCGGCCCGCTACCCCGCAAGAGGCCAGGCCGCGGCCAGCTTTCGGCGCGTCTCGGCGAGGTGCTCCGGCAGCACCTTCACGTCGCCGAGCACGGGCATGAAGTTCGTGTCGCCGGCCCAGCGCGGCACGACGTGGAGATGGACGTGGTCGACGATGCCCGCTCCGGCGATGCGCCCGAGGTTCCAGCCGACGTTGTAGCCCTGTGGCGCGAACCTCTCGGCCAGCGCCGTCATGCCCTGCCGGGCCAGCCGGTGCAGCTCGAGCGCCTCGTCGTCGTCCAGCCCGGCGAACTCGCCCACGTGCCGCCTCGGCGCCACCAGCAGGTGCCCGGAGGCGTAGGGGAACCTGTTCAGGAGCACGAAACCCAGCTCGCCGCGGTGGACGACGAGCCGCTCCTCGTCGTCGCCCGCCTCGGCGAGGCAGAAGACGCAGCCATCAGCCGGCTCATCGGCCGCAGCCACGTACTCGAGCCGCCAGGGAGCCCAGAGCTGCTTCACGGGCTACCTCAGAAGAACTTCTTGTAGCGGAAGAAGCCGAGCAGCCCCGCGAGGACGACCACCATGGCGCCGATGATCGCCCACCATGCCACCTCGCTCTCGAAGCCGGGGAACTTCACGTTCATCCCGAAGATGCCCGTGAGCAGCGTCAGCGGCAGGAGCACGACGCTGAAGATCGTCAGCACGCGCAGGATGTCGTTCTGGCGGTGCGAGATCACGGACTCGTTCGTCGACTCGAGCCCCTCGACGACCTCCTTGTAGTTGTCGAGCAGGTCCCAGATCCGCTCGGCCGCGTCGACGATGTCGTCGAAGTAGACCTCGAGCTCCTCGGGGAGGAACCGCCGCGTCTGGCGTTCGAGCACGCGCAGCGTGGCGCGCTCGGGCTTGATGATCTTGCGGTAGGAGATGATCTCCTGCTTGACGTTGGAGATGTCGCGGACAACCTCCTCGGAGCGGCCTTCGAACATGTCGTCCTCGATCGTGTCCAGCTTGTGCCCGATCTTGTCCAGGATCGGGAAGCAGTAGTCGAAGAGGTCGTCGAGGACGTGGTAGAGCAGGTATCCCGAGCCCTTGCCGAAGAGGCTCTCGCGGAGGTCCGCGTCCTCGGTGCAGCGCTGGAAGAGGCGAGTCACCGGCAGCAGCTCGACCGCGGGCAGGGTGACGAGGTAGCCGTCGCCGAGGAAGACGTCGAGCTCGCCCGCGTTCAGCCGCTGCACGACCTTGTCGTAGACCGGGAAATGCAGGACGCCGAAGAGGTAGTCCGGATACTCGTCGATCTTCGGGCGCTGGCGCTTGGAGAGCACGTCCTCGAGATCGAGGGGGTGCCAGCCGAAGCGCGCCTGGAGCTGCTCGGCCTTCTGCGCCGTCGGCGCCGTCAGGTGGATCCAGGTGAGCTCGCCTTCGTCGAGCTCAGCGAGCCGCGGCTCGGGCGCCGTGACGACGACCTCGGGCATGCGCGCGCGCCGGGGCGTCCGCTTGATGCGGGGCAGGCTCGGCATCGGGACTGAGCGGGTCGTCGGTCGGGGTCGCCATGTGGTCATCGTACCCCGGTGGCAGCGTGGCTGGCTAGGCGGACGGCGTTCTTCGCAGCGACGGCGGCAGCCGGTTCTCCGTGCGCAGGACGGCGATCACGCTCAGCGCCAGCGCCGTTCCGGCGATCGGCCAGAGCGCCAGCGGCGCGACGGCGAGGATCACGCCGCCGATCGCCGGGCCGAGCACGAACCCGATCTCCCAGGACACCGACGACAGCGCCATGTACCGGCCGCGCAGGCGGGCGGGCGCGAGGTCGGCGACGAGGGCGGCCTGCGTGGGCCCGTGGAAGCAGCTCGCGAGGCCGAACACGGTCGCCGCGAAGACGAACACGAGCGCCGCCGCAGTCCCGTAGAGCCAGGCCGCGCCGGCGAGGACGATCAGCCAGCAGAGCGCGAACGTCGCGGGCATGACGGCGAGCATCCGCATCCGGCTCCGCCCCTCCACGAAGCGGGCGACCGGGAGCTGCGCGACGACGAGCGCCATCGTGTTGAAGAAGAAGATCACGCCAATCCAGCGCTCCGACACGCCGTTGTTGTTCTTCGCGAACACGGGTAGCAGCTCGAAAGGCGCGTAGCCGGCCGCGATGAAGACGACATTGAGGCCGAGCACCGAGAGCAGCACCCGGTCCTGCAGAACCGTCCGGTAGCCGGGGCGGCGCTCGTCCTCGAGCGCCTCCTCGAGCTCGGGCTCGGGGACGAGCGGCAACACGAACACCATCCCGACGAACGTCGCCGCGTCGACGAGGAAGAGCACCGTGAAGCTCGACGGATCGGCGCTGGACGCGATCAGGCCGCCGACGAGCCCGCCCAGGCCCAGCCCGAGGTTGAGCGCGACGCGTTGGAGCGCGAACGCGCGGTGCCGCTTCTCGGCGGGCGCCAGGCTCGTCAGCAGCACGGAGACGCTGGGCCAGAACGTCCCGCCGCCGATCCCGATCACGACCGCGAGCAGGAACGCCTCCCACGGCTCGTGCACGAGCGGCATGAGCGCGAAGCCGATCGCGGCGATCAGCAGGGCGGCGGCAAGTGTTCTCCGTCCGCCGACGCGGTCGATCAGCGGGCCGACGGCGGGCGCGGCGGCGATCCCGACCAGGCCCAGGGTCGCGACGACGAGCCCGGCGGTGGCCAGGCCGAAACCGCGCACGTTGTGGAGGTAGATGAGCAGGAACGGGAACGCGATCCCGCTCCCGAAGAAGTTGACGAAAGTCCCGACCTCGAGGATCCAGACTGCGCGCGGCAGCTCGGGATCGAGCCCGCGGACGTATGCGCCGAGGCGGGTCACGTCATAGTCTTGTACGCATGAGCATCTCCATGGAGGAGCTACAGCTCGCGGCGCGCAACCACGGCATGCCGCTCGAGGCGCTCCGCTACGAGGTGACGCCGGTCGGCCTGCACTACCTGTTGATCCACTTCGACGTCCCGGACGTGCCCGCCGACTGGCGCCTGCAGGTCGGCGGCCACGTCGACCGCGAGCTGTCGCTGTCGCTCGACCTCCTGCGCGAGCGGCCGCTCGTGCGGCGGATCGTGACCATGGAGTGCGCCGGCAACGGGCGCGCCCGGCTCGATCCGCACATCGTCAGCCAGCCGTGGCTCGCGGAGGCCGTCGGCACCGGGGAGTGGGGAGGGGCAGAGCTCGCATCCGTGCTCGAGGAAGCGGGCGTCCGCGACGGCGGCGTCGAGGTGCTGTTCGGCGCGCTCGACCGCGGGATCGACGGCGGCGTCGAGCAGGCGTACGAGCGCAGCCTGACGGTCGCCGAGGCGCTGGACGGCGAGGCGCTGCTCGCGTACGAGCTGAACGGCGAGCCGCTCCCGCCCCAGCATGGGGCGCCCCTGCGCCTCGTCGTCCCCGGCTGGTACGGGATGACGAGCGTGAAGTGGCTCGAGCGGGTCACCGTCCTCGACCGCCCGTTCGACGGCTACCAGCAGGCGCACGCCTACCGCTTCCGTCGCAGCGAGGACGACGAGGGCGAGCCGATCACGCGCATGCGTCCGCGGGCGCTGATGGTCCCGCCCGGGGTGCCGGAGTTCATGACGCGGCGGCGCTACGTCGAGCCCGGGCCGTGCGTCGTCGAGGGCCGGGCCTGGTCGGGTGCGGCGCCGGTGGCCGCGGTCGACGTCAGCGCGGACGGCTGCCGCACGTGGACGGCTGCGGCGCTCGAGGCCGCGCCCGACCGCTGGGCCTGGGCGCGCTGGACGTGGACATGGGATGCCGGGCCCGGCGACCACGAGCTGGCCTGCCGCGCGCGCGACGCCGACGGCAACGAGCAGCCGCTCGAGCCGGAGTGGAACGTCGGCGGCTACGCGAACAACGCCGTCCAGCGCGTCGCGGTGACCGTGCGCTGAACGAAGCCGAAACGGAGGTCTTCGGTGACTGAGTGCGGCGCCTGTCCTTCGGCCCGCAGCCGAGCTATACGGCCGGATCCGCCCGTCTTACCCGGCCGAGTCGGTCACATAGCTCCTCGGGAGGAAGCCGCTCAAGGTCGTCGATCTGGATGCGGGGACGGGCATCTTCACTCGCCTCTTGCTGTCGGCAGGGCATGACGTCGTCGCAGTCGAGCCCGACGAGGCGATGTTGACGGTGCTTTCGTCTCGCGCGCTGACTCGGTTGCCACCGCGACCGGGTCCTTGGGCCAGAAGCTAGCGAGTGGCCGCGGAGCCGTGGCTCGGCCGCGGCGTAGCTCGAGCCGCTGGGAACGCGACCACGAGGGGAAGGGGGCTCACGGGGGAAACCGGCTGTTTCCCCCGTGTGATCGGCCGGAAGTGCAAGCACTTCCGGCCGCCGAGCTCGGCGTCCTGGCTGATTCTGACCGCAGCCGCGCATGTCGGCTGCGGTCGCCGAACTCCCGACTGGAGTAACCGACGAGTGGCGGCGGAGCCGTGGCTTGGCCGCGGCGTAGCTCGAGCCGCTGGGAACGCGACCACGAGGGGAAGGGGGCTCACGGGGAAACCGGCTGTTTCCCGTGCTCCTAGAACGGCACCAGCTCCCGGTGGTGGACGGCGGGCTCGAGGTCGAGCTCGACCGGCAGCGTGGCGGCCCAGCTGCGGACCTCCTTCCAATCGCGGAGGTCGCGCTTCTTCATGTGGCTGTACGGGAAGCGCAGCTTCTCCGGGTCGATCACGCCGCCGAAGACCGCCCTCGTCCTCGGCTCGAGCTCGGGGAACCCGGCGAGCGCGTGGTCGAGCTGCGCCCGCGACTCCGCGAAGTCCTCCGGCGTGTTCTTGCCCGGGCCGAGCGCGAAGACGGCGAAGGGCAGGCGCTCGAGCGCCCGCCGGTGCCGCTTGAGGAAGTCACGCGCGTCGTGGTGCCAGCGCCCCGTGTAGATCGATCCGCCGACCAGCACCGAGCGGTAGCCGCTCAGATCCTTGACCTCCCCGGCGGGCTCGATCGCCGTCGTCAACCCCAGCCGGCGCAGCTTCTCGCCGATGCCGCGCGCGACCTGCTCGGTCGAGCCGTGCTTCGACGCGTACACGATGAGCACATCCGCTGCCATGACGCACCTCCTCGTTCCGTGTGTAGGTGCAATCACACCCGACGCGCCCGGGGCGGGCATCGGTGCGGAGCCGGAGACCGCGTGCGGAGAACCACTGAGCCGCCGCGTACGGCATCGTTCAACGCGTGTCGCAGGTGACCGTGAGGCTGCTCGGCGGCTTTGCCGCCTTCTTGGACGGGGAGGCGGTCCCGGACCGGGCGTTCCGGCTCAAGAAGGCGCGCGAGCTCGTCAAGCTCCTCGCGCTCGCGCCGGGCCACCGGCTGCACCGCGAGCAGGCCATGGACACACTCTGGCGCGACCTCGCGCCCGCGGCCGCGGCGAACAACCTGAACCAGGCCGTACACGTGGCCAGGCGTGCTCTGGGTGCCGACGTGATCGGCGTGCGGCAGGAGCTGCTCGTGCTCGACGCGGCGGTCGACGCCGACGACTTCGAGCGCGCCGCCGCCGACGCGCGGCGGGCCGCGGCCCCCTCGGCCTACCGAGCCGCACTGACGCTGTACCGCGGCGAGCTGCTGCCCGAGAACCGCTACGACGACTGGGCCCAGGCTCGCCGGGCCGAGCTGGCGGCGCTGCACGACGCGCTGGCCGCGGAGCTGGCGGCGCTTCCGGCGGACGACCGTCTCCGGGGCCTGCCGGCGGACACGAGCTCGTTCGTCGGGCGCAGGCACGAGCTGGCCGAGTTGCGCGCGCTGCTCGACGGAACACGCCTGCTGACCCTCTCCGGCACCGGTGGCGCAGGGAAGACCCGGCTCGCCCTCGAGCTGGCGCGCGAGGTGGAGCAGGCGTATCCCGCGGGCGCGGTCGTCGTCGAGCTCGCGCCGGTGTCCGACCCGCGTCTAGTGCCGACCGCAGCCGCGGCTGCCCTCGACGTGCGCGCGCTCCCGGGCCAGGAGGTCGTCGGCGCGCTCGTCGACTTCCTCGCCCCGCGCACCTTCCTGCTCGTCGTGGACAACTGCGAGCACGTGCTGGGAACGAGCGCGACGCTCGTCGACACGCTCCTCCGGGCAGCGCCGGGCCTGACCGTCGTCGCGACGAGCCGCGAGCCGCTGCGCGTCGCCGGCGAAGTCGTGTTCAGGGTGCCCTCGCTCGCCATCCCCGACCTGGGCGAGGAGCTCGAACCGGACGACCTCCTCGGCTTCGAGGCCGTCCGGCTGTTCGTCGACCGGGCGACGGCAGCCGCACCGGAGTTCGCGCTGGACGGGGAGAACGCCGCCGACGTCGCCCGCATCTGCGTCCGGCTGGACGGCCTCCCGCTCGCGCTCGAGCTCGCCGCCGGTCGGCTCGGCGCCCTGGGCGCGGCGATCGTCGCCGAGCGGCTCGACGACCGCTTCCGTGTCCTTCGCGCCAGGAGCCACACGGCACCAACCCGGCAGCAAACGCTCCAGGCCACGTTGCAGTGGAGCCACGACCTGCTCGAGGATGACGAGCGGCTGCTCTTCCGGCGCCTGGCCGTGTTCGCGGGCGGCTTCGAGCTGGGCGCGGTCGAGGCGGTGTGCGCCGGCGACGGGCTCGAGCGGTCCGAGATCGTCGACGTGCTCGCCCGGCTCGTCGAGAAGTCGCTCGTCGCTCGCGGCGACTCGGCAGATGCCGGGCGCTACCGACTCCTGGAGACCGTCCGCCTGTATGCACGGCAGCAGCTCGAGGCCGCCGGCGAAGGTCGCGCCGCGGCCGAAGGGCACGCCCAGTGGGCGCTCGACCTG
Source organism: uncultured Actinomycetes bacterium (assembly GCA_963776375.1). Lineage (GTDB taxonomy): Bacteria > Actinomycetota > Thermoleophilia > Gaiellales > Gaiellaceae > PALSA-612. The sequence goes on from CAVZMF010000002.1 coordinate 641,993, forward strand.
GCCGAGCCCGGCGACCGGCCCGAGCTCGACCGCGAACAGGCCAACCTCCTGGCGGCGCTCGACACTCTCCGGGCCCACCGGCCGCCCGAGGCGCTGCGGCTCTGCGTCGCGCTGTGGACGTTCTGGCTGCGGCGGATCGACCTGGCCGAGGCGTACCGCCGCTTCGACGACGCGCTGGCGGCGGTCCCGGAGCGGACCTCCTTCCGCGCCGAGGCACTGCTCGCCGCCGCGGCGCTCGAGGCCCGGGGCGGCGCGCTCGTCCCCATGCGCGCGCATGCCGGAGAGAGCCTCTCCGTCGCCGAGGAGGTCGGCGACACACGCGCCGAATGGGCCGCACTCAACTTCCAGGGATCGTTTGCGATCACGTACGCCGTCGCCAACGCCCTCGGCTGGCTCGAGCCTGCGCTCGCACTCGCCCGCCGGGAGCGGTTCGCGCCCGAAGAGGCGCTGGGGATCTACACGCTCGGTGTCGCGCACTGGTTCCTCGGCGATCCGGCCGTGGCCGAGACGCTCCTCGCCGACGGCATCGAGGCCTTCCGTGCGCTCGAAGCCCCGGCCCGGAGAATCGAGTCCCCGATCAACGTGGCTGAGATGCGCGTGCCCGCCGTGGGCGGCCGGCCAGGCGTTCGGATCGTCCTCGAGGACTCGTTCCAGCCCTTCGTCGACGTCACGTGCGACGCCGCGCTCTCCTACGTGCTCGTGAACCAGGCCAGCGTCCTCCGCGTGCGCGGCGACTTCGACCGCGCGCGCACCCTACTGGACGAGAGCGACCAGCGCTTCCTCGCCTCCGGCGACGAGCGCGGCCGGGCCGACGTGCTCGTCCGGCGCGCCTACCTGAACGTGGCCGAAGGCCTGCCGGGGGACGCCCGGGACTGCCTCGAGCGCGCGCTGGACTATCGCCGTCGCACGATCGACCGCCGCGGCATCGGGCTCGTCCTGAACGGCCTGGCGATGATCGACACCGACGCCGGGTCCTATGCAGACGCAGAGCGCCGGCTCGAGGAGGCCCGTGGCCTGTTCCGCCGCGCCGGGGACCGCTGGGGCTTGATCATCGCGCTGCTGCGCACCGCCGACCTCGAGGTCGCCCGCGACCGGTTGGACGCCGCCGAGGCGGCGCTCGCGGAAGCAGAGGCCGTCGTGCGCGAGACCGATCTGTCGCGCTGGAACGCGCACCTGCAGTCCGCACTGGCCGAGGTGGTTCTCCTCCAGGGCAGGGAAAAGCAGGCGGCGGAGCTCTTCTCTCAGGCACGCGACCGCTATGCGGCGAACGCCGACGCGAACGGCGTCGCCGCCGTCGACGAGCGACTTCGCAGCCTTGCTAAGCCGCCGCTAAGTGGCCGCAAACGGGCTCCGGCTACCACTTCCCCGACACCGACGAAGAAAGGGAGGAACACATGAGCCAGACACTCGAACCGGTTCTCGGGGAAGCGACCGTCCAGGAGCTGCGCGAGGCCGTGCGCGGCGAGGTCATCACCCCCGAGGAGGACGGGTACGCCGAGGCGGCCCGGATCTGGAACGGCATGCACGACGGCCGGCGCCCGGCGCTGATCGTCCGCTGTGGCGGCGCGGCCGACGTCGTCGCCGCGGTCGGCTTCGCGCGCAGCAACGACCTCACCGTCGCCGTCCGCGGCGGCGGGCACAGCATCGCCGGCTTCTCGACAGTCGACGACGGCATCGTCATCGACCTCGGCCCGATGAGGCACGTCCACGTCGACCCGGAGGCCCGAAGGGCGTACGTCGGCGGCGGCGCCGTCTGGGGCGACGTCGACCACGAGACGCAGGTACACGGCCTCGCCACGACCGGCGGCCTGGTCTCGACCACAGGCGTCGGGGGCTTCACGCTCGGCGGAGGCATCGGCTGGCTGATGCGCCAGCACGGCCTCGCCTGCGACAACCTCGTCGGCGCCGACGTCGTCACCGCGAGCGGACGGCTCGTCCACGCGAGCGAGACCGAGAACCCCGAGCTTTTCTGGGGCCTGCGCGGCGGCGGCGGCAACTTCGGCGTCGTCACGCAGTTCGAGCTCGAGCTGCATCCGCTCGGCCCGATGGTGTACGCGGGGCCGATCTTCTACGCGGGCGACGACTCGGCGACGCTGCTGCGGGCCTTCCGCGAGTGGGCGCCGGGCGCGCCGGACGAGATCACGGCGCTCGTGAACCTGACGACCGCGCCGCCCTTGCCCGTGATCCCGGAGGATTGGCACGGCAAGAAGGTCGCGGCATTCGTCGCCGCCTCCGCCGGCCGGGTGGAAGACGGCGACGGCCTCGTCCAGGAGTTCCGCACGGTGGCGGAGCCGATCGCCGATCTCCTCGGCCCGATGCCGTACGGCGTGATCCAGACACTGCTCGACCCGCTCTGGCCGAAAGGGATTCAGTCGTACTTCAAGTCGACGAACCTCTCCGGGCTCGACGACCGCCTGATCGACGCGCTCTGCGAACGGCATCTCGCCGCGCCGGGGCCGCAGTGCGAGATCCACGTCCACCAGATGGGCGGCGCGGTCGCCCGCGTCCCGGCGGACGCGACCGCGTTCACCGAGCGTTCGATGCCGTTCCTGCTCAACGCCGTGACGGGCTGGCACGACGCGGATGCGACCGACGCGCACGTCGAGTGGGCGCGGGAGGTCGTCGCGGCCGTCGGCGACAGCGCCACGGGCCGCGGCTACAGCAACTTCCAGGGCGACGAGGACGCAGCCGACCTCTCGTACAGCCCGGACACGTACGACCGCCTGGTCGCACTCAAGAACGAGTACGACCCGACGAACGTGTTCCGCCGCAACCAGAACGTCAAGCCGAGCTAGCGCCGATCGGCGCCGGAGCCGGGCCCCTATGCCCGGCTCCGGCGCTTAACACCCGTTTTGCCGAACGCTCAGCCCACTCTCAGACGGGCATGATGTGCTTCAAGTGGCATGAACGGCAGGTCTCCAAGACAGGCATTCCCGGTGGCGGTGATCGCCGCAGCCGTCGTCGTCGCCTCGGCGCTGCTGCTCGGCCGGGCGCACGGCGCCGGCGCGACGTCGTCCGCGACAACCGGCCCGCGCCGGGGCGTGGTCATCGTGAACACGAACCTGGCCTACGAGAACAACTCCGCGGCCGGCACGGGCGTCGTGCTCACGTCGTCCGGCGAGGTGCTCACGAACAACCACGTCATCCGCGGCGCCTCGACCATCCGCGTCACCGACCCGTCCGACGGCCTGACCTTCTCCGCGAAGGTCCTCGGCTACAGCGTCTCGAAGGACGTCGCGCTCCTGCAGCTCCACAACCCTCGCGGCCTCAAGGTCGCGGCCATCGGCAACTCCTCCACGGCCAGGGTCGGCCAGCACGTCACGGCGGTCGGCAACGCCGGCGGCACGGGCTCGCTGACGACGGTGACCGGCCGTGTGACCGGGCTCGGGCAGTCGATCAGCGTGAGCGACGACCAGGGCGGCTCGAACCGGCTGATCGGGCTGATCGAGACGAACGCGCCGCTCGAGCCGGGCGACTCCGGCGGGCCACTGCTCGCGGGCGGGCGGGTGATCGGCCTGAACGCCGCCGCGTCCTCGATCATCAGCTACGACGGGCCGCGGGAGGGCTACTCGATCCCAATCAACCGCGCCGTTTCGATCGCGCACCAGATCGAGTCCGGACGGCGGTCGACGACCGTCCACGTCGGGCCTACCGCGTTCCTCGGCGTCCTGATCGAGCCGCCCGACTACCCCGACGACTCGTCCGGCGCCATCGTGCAATCCGTCCTCTCCGGCTCCGCCGCCGAGCGCGCGGGCATCGAGAGCGGGGACGTGATCACGCGTGCCGGCGGCCGGGCGATCAGTTCGGGCGCCGATCTGCGAAGCGTCATGCTCCGGGCGTCTCCCGGGCAAGCCGATCCGCCTCAGTTGGACGGACTCCTTCGGCTCGACCAATACGGCCGTCGTCCGCCCCGCGGCGGGCCCACCGCAGTAGCGCGGCGGCTCAGGAGACTTCGTCCGAAGGGCGGTCGGTCGTTTCCTCGTCCTCGAACGGCCCCCAGCGATGGACGGCGAAGATGAGCGCGAGCCAGAGACCGAAGCCGACGATCACGCCCGCGACGGTCAAGGCATCGAACCCCAGCAGCATCGCTGCCCCGGACGTTAGTCGCTGACCCGGCGGCTTGCTCCTGACGTGGACTCTTGCTCGATGCTGAGCATGTCAGGCCTGGTGACTCGGTACCGTGGGTCTGGCAAACCCGGATGCCGGTTTCTGATTGGGGGGCGGAATGGCTGCGAAGAAGAGCAGAACGACGTTCAGCAAGGTTGCGCGTGAGCGAGAATTGAGGGAGCGGCGTGAGCTCAAGCGTGAGAAGAAGGAAGCCGCTCGGATAGCAAAGACGCTCGGCCTTCAGCCGAGGTCCGAGAGCCAGGAGGGGTGACTCGGCTCCGAATCCCAAGTGGGTTCGACGAAATGCCGGCGGGCGACTACGAGGTTCTCTATGTCCTCCCGGCTGCCGGAGTGCTCCAGATCGCAACGAGCAGGATCAGCCTCGGCCAGAAAGACAAGCCCGAGTGGGAGTCACTACAGCGCCGCTCTGGCGTCCAGATCGAGTGCGTCTACTGCCGGGAGTGGTGCGAGGTCCACGAGATACCGCTGGACGAGGTTCGCGGTTGGCGCTGTTCCGCCTGTCGCGGAGACACCTGAGCCGGCCGGTGGATGATCGGGGCGCTGGTAGTGTCCGCCGGGGCGGAGCGGTTCCGCCCCGTTCGTTCGAGGGAGGATGCTATGGCTACAGGCACCGTGAAGTGGTTCGACGACTCGAAGGGGTACGGGTTCATCACGCCGGACGAGGGCGGCGATGACCTGTTCGTTCATCACAGCGCGATCGGTGGGACAGGGTTCAAGACGCTGGCTGAAGGCGCGAAGGTGGAGTACACGCCCGAGCAGGGCGCGAAGGGCATGCAGGCCACGAACGTGACCACCACCGGGTCGTAACCGACGAGCCGAAAACCGCCGGTCTCGTAGGTCGTCTCGTGTGCCCTGGTGCCAGATCCTCATAGAGGTACATGGCCGCGAGGACGAGCGCTCCTTCAAGCGGCTCATGCACACGGTGCCCAACCGCGGCGATCTCATCGATGTCGACGGCGAGCAGGTGCTCGTTACGAGCGTCTCCTCGATCCCGCCCAGGACCGGAGCCGCGGAAAGCCTCTCCGTGATCGTCTACTGCCGCGACCAGTAGCCGAAGAGCGCGCATGCGGCGCCGGCCCGGCCGAGCGAGTATCGATGCGCCTGTGATTCAGCGGAACGACGGCCAACCCGGTGGGCGGCGTTGCGGGCCCGGGTGAGATGATTGCGGCCGTGAGCGCAGATGAGGTCATCTGGATGGGCCGTGGCGAGGTGCGTCCTCGTGAAGGCGGTGATCCCGAGCTGGCGAACGCCACCTCGGCCTTTGCCGTCGTTTTCGCCTATGCGACGTCGGCTGACGGCTTCCAGGGGGCGTTCGAGGCTGCGCTTGCCGACAACCACCTCGAGCTGGTCAGCCTGGACGCTTCCGGTCCTTTGAACGAGATGATGGACATCGACGACCACCTCGCCTGTGCCTTCGAGACGGCCGAATCCGGCGAGCCGACCGTGTTCACCCACTACACCGACGAGCCGCTGGACGCCGAGGACGTGGACGCGATCACGCTGCGGACGGCGGCCGAGAGCGGCGAACCCGTGCAGTACCGCGTGCTGGGCGAGGACGGCTTCGACAGCGGGTTCGCCATCGATGCGAACGAAACCTGGGCTCTGATCCAGAGAATCCACAATGGCGTCGTGACCTTCGACGGCTATCGCGCTATCCGGATCGACTGCCTTGCCGATGCCGACATCATCGCGGCCGACGACGACTTCGTCCTACCCGCACTCGAACGTCGCGGCGAGCGGCCATCCGACCCAGGAGTGCCGCTCGACGACCACCGCTCCATCCTCGCGTCAGTGTCAGAGCGATACCAGCTCGTCTCGCTCGTCGATGCGACACGCGGCAACGCCTACGAAGTCGCGATCGGCCGCATCGCCAACGTCGGCAAGAACGCCGTGACACTTCGAGGGGTCGACACAAAAGGCGCCTGGACCGGTGAACACAAGCACCTGTACGAAAACATCGAGCAGATTTGGTTCGGCCGCCCCTACGAAGCCGCGCTCGCATCGGTCCTGCCCGCGGACTAGCGCCACACCCCATTCCTGGCCCCTGCTGGCCCATCCTGGTCCGACTGGCCCCTCGATGCGCCTGGCAGGAATCGAACCTGCGGCCTTGCGCTCCGGAGGCGCACGCTCTATCCCCTGAGCTACAGGCGCGTGGCCTCAGTCTAGCCCTCCGTCGACGGAGTCTCCTTGGCCCGAGGGAAGCGCGTCCAGGTGGCCGCTGCGATCAGGCCGAGGACGAGGGTGGGGACGACGGTCAGGAAGCGGTAGATGAGCACGGCGGCCACGGCATCCGGCTTGGGGGCGCCGAAGGCGACGAGCAGCGACGTCAGGCCGAGCTCGATCACGCCCAGCCCGCCGGGCGTGATCGGGATCGAGCCGATCAGCTTGGCGACCGACCAGGCGGCGAAGATCTCGACGCCCAGCAGCTCGCTCGAGCCGACACCGAGCACGCGCACCGTCGTGTAGAGCACCAGGAACATGCTCAGCTGGCCGGCCAGTGTCGTGGCCGTGATCAGGTGCCAGCGCGTCCGCAGGAGCTCGAGCGCGTCGCTGCGGAAGCCGACGAGCGAATGGCCGCCGAAGTCGACAGGGCCCCTGCGGATCACGCCCAGGAGCCAGTTCGTCACGCGGGCGGCGAGGTCGCCGGCGGAGCGCGCCAGGCGCTCGCTCGACATCACGCCGGCGAACAGGGCGACCCCGGCGGCGAAGACCACCAGCCCGGCGATCGCGAAGCTCCGCAGCAGCGGGTCGCTCTCGCCGATCAGGGCCAGGAGCGCGAGGGCGAACGGGACCGACCCGAAGATGATCATCTGGTTCCAGACGCCGAGCACTGCCACGGTGACGGCGACCTGGCGGCTCGTGAAGCCCCAGGCGCGCAGCATCCCGAAGGAGACGGCCATGCCCGGCGCCGCCCCGCCGGGAGCGATGTAAGTCGTGGCCGTGGACGCCTGGGTGACGACGAGCGCGCGGACGAAGCCGAGCTTCGGCATGCAGACCATCCACGGGGGCGCGAACGTGACGATGTTGAGGATGGTCGCGCCGATCAGCGCGAGGATGCTGAGCCAGGAAAGCGTCTTGATCACGCTTCCAGACGTCCCGGTAGTCGGCGATCTTCGGCAGGACGAACGCGAACGTGAGGCCGATGACGACGATCGCGATCCCGATCGTGATCAGCTGCTTGCGCCGCGACTTCTTCGGCTTCGAGGCCTGCTCGACCTCCCGCACGACGCCGGACTCCACGGCGAGAAGGTACAGCCCTCGCCCGCGATCGGGGAACTAGGGTACGAGCATGGAGGTCTCGGCACGCATCGCCCGGCTGCCGCTGGCCGAGACGTTCCGGATCTCGCGGGAGACGACGGACGAGGCCGCGGTGATCCAGGTCGAGATCCGCCACGGCCAGACGGTCGGCAACGGGGAGGCTGCGCCGCTCGAGCACTACGACCAGTCCCCGGAGTCTGCGCTCGCCTATGTGGAGGCCAACGCGGACGCACTCGGCGACGACCCGTGGGCGCTCGACGCCATCCACGGGCGGCTCCCGCACGGCGAGCCCGCCGCGCGATCGGCACTCGACGCTGCCCTGCACGACCTCTGCGGGAAGCTGGCCGGGGTTCCGCTCTGGAAGCTCCTCGGCCTCACCCGGGGCGGGCCGCCGACCTCGTGGACGATCGGGCTCGGCGACCCGGACGAGATGGCCCGCAAGGCCGAGCGCGACGCGCCCCGGTTCCGGCGGATGAAGCTGAAGCTGGGCGCGGGCGACGGCCTGGACCTCGACCGAGTGCGTGCCGTGCGCGGCGTCACGTCGCTGCCGCTCCAGGTCGACGTCAACGAGGGCTGGACCCTCGACGAGGCGCTCGAGGCGCTGCCGCAGCTAAAGGCGCTCGACGTCCAGTACTGCGAGCAGCCGCTCCCGGCCGGCGATCCGGCCGGAGCCGAGCTCAAGCGCTCCTCGCCGCTCCCGATCTACGTCGACGAGGACTGCCACACGCTCGCCGACGTCCAGGACTGCGCGCAGATCGCGCACGGGCTGACGGTCAAGCTGGCCAAGTCCGGCGGCGTACGCGAGGCGATCCGCATGGCCAACGCGGGACGCGCGCTCGGCCTCGGGCTGATGCTCGGCTGCATGGTCGAGTCGGGCCTCGGCATCGCGCCCGGCGCGCACATCGCGTCGCTCTTCGACCACGTCGACCTGGACGGAAACCTGCTCATCCGCGAGGACCCGTGGCCGGGGATCGAGCTTGTCGACGGCGTGCAGATGCCGAGCGCCGCCGAGCCGGGCCTGGGTGTGTCCCCGCGTGGATGAGGCGCTCGTGAGCGGGCTCGCGCGCGACCACGGCGGTCACGCGTACGGGAAGTGGCAGGGCGCCTTCTGGCGGCTGCTCTCGCTCGTCGAGCTCGGCGTCGGGGTCGACCAACCCGGCGTCCTCGACGCCGCCGAACAGACGCTCGGCTGGCTGGCGAGCCCCCGTCGGCTCGACGAGATCCACAGGCGCGTGATCGACGGCCGCGTGCGCCGCTGCGCCTCACAGGACGGGCGCGGGCTCTGGGCCTGCTGCCGGCTCGGCTTGAAGGACGAGCGCATGGACACGCTGGCCGAGTCGCTCGTCGAGACGCAGTGGCCGGACGGCGGCTGGAACTGCGACCGCCACGAGGAGTGCACGCACTCGTCGTTCAACGAGACCTGGGGGCCGATCCAGGGACTCGCCGCGTACGGCGCGACCGACGCAGCCGCCAGGGGCGTCGAGTTCCTCCTCCGGCATCGACTCGTCTTCTCGGAGCGAACGGGCCGGCCGGCGCACCCGGTGTTCCTCGAGCTCGCCTACCCGCCCTACTGGCACTACGACGTGCTCGTCGGCCTGACGACGTTGAACCGCTCGGTCGGGCTCGACGACCCACGCTCCTCCGACGCGCTCGACCTCCTCGAGTCGAAGCGCCTTCCGGACGGGACCTGGCGCTGCGAGCGCCGCTGGTGGAAGCGCCCCGGCTCGAAGGGCAGCGGGGTCGACGTCGTCGACTGGGGCGCGACGGCCCACGAGCTCCTGACCGCGCGGGCGGCGGAGACGCTGCAGGCGGCAGGGCGCGGGTAGTGGCCGAGAAGCGGTACCTGATCCTGGCAGAGGATTTCTCCGGCGACCCGCACTACGGGAAGACGGCGCGCGGGATCGTGCGCTACGGCCTCACGCCGACCGTCGCGCTGCTCGACTCGAGCCGCGCGGGGGAGACGCAGAACGGGATCCCGATCGTCGGCACGGTGGACGACGCGCTGCCGCTCGGCCCGACCACGGCCGTCGTCGGCGTCGCCACTGCCGGCGGCCGCTTTCCCCCCAAGTGGCGCGCCCTTCTCGAGGACTGCATCGCCGGGGGGCTCGACGTCGAGAACGGCCTGCACCAGTTCATCGCCGACGACCCGGAGCTGGCCGATCTCGCGGCGCGCCACGGGGTCGAGCTTCGCGACCTGCGCCGGCCGCCCGAGGGGCTGAACGTCCCCGCCGGCGACAACCTGCGCGTCCCGGCGAGGATCGTCCTCACCGTCGGCTCCGACTGCGCGATCGGGAAGATGACGGTCGCGCTCGAGCTCGACCGCGCCGCCCGTGCGCGCGGCCTCGCGTCCGTGTTCGTGCCCACCGGCCAGACGGGTATGGCGATCGCCGGCTGGGGCATCGCGGTCGACGCCGTCGTCGCCGACTTCATCGCCGGCGCCGCGGAGCGGCTCGTGGTCGAGGGCGCCGGGCGCGGGGGAGACCTGCTCTTCGTCGAGGGCCAGGGCGCGATCACGCACCCCGCCTACTCCGGCGTGACGCTCGGTCTCGTCCACGGCTCCGCGCCGCACGCGTTCGTGCTCTGCCACCGCGCGGGCTCGACGGGGCACGAGGGCTTCGAGGGCCACCCGTTGACTGCCCTCGCGGAGCTCGTCGACCTCCACGAACGGATCTCGCTGCGCGTCAGGCCGGCGAAGGTCGCAGGGATCGCCGTCAACACGCGCGGGCTCGACGACGACCACGCTCGCGCGGCCGTTTCGGACGCCGCCGCCGAGACGGGCCTCACCGCCGACGACCCGGTCCGCTTCGGGCCCGAGCGGCTCCTGGACGCCGTGCTCGCCGCGGTCCCGTGAGGATCGCCGTCATCTCCGACACCCACCAGCCGCGCGGGCAGCGCCGGCTCCCCGAGGCCTGCCTGCGCGAGCTCGACCGCGCCGACCTGATCCTCCACGCCGGCGACTTCGTCGCCGCGGAGGTGCTCGAGGAGCTCCGCGCGCTCGCTCCGGTCGAGGGCGTCCACGGAAACCAGGACGACGCCCAGCTGCGGATGCTCCTGCCCGCCCGCCGCGTCGTCGATGTCGCCGGCCACCGGATCGGCATGATCCACGATCCCGGCCCGAAGTCCGGGCGAGAGGCGCGGCTCGCCTCGCTCTTCCGGGGCTGCCACCTCGTCGTCTACGGCCACACGCACGTGCCCGAGCTGACGCGCCACGGCGCCGTCACGCTGCTCAACCCGGGCAGCCCGACCGAGCGGCGGCGCGGGCCCTACCACGCGATGGCGACCGTCACGGTCGGCGAGGGAAGCCTTGACACGAACATCTGTTCGCTCTAGCATGGCGAACAGATGTTCGCACGGGTGATCCTCCTGCTCACGGCCGCCGCGCTCGTCGTCGCCGTCGCCGCCCGCCAGTCGAGCGGCGCGGGACACCAGCAGACGTACGTCGTGCAGCCCGGCGACACGCTCTGGAGCATCGCGACGGCGCACTACGCGGGCGACCCGCGTGAGGGCGTCTGGAAGATCGAGCGCGGCAACCACCTCGCCGGGGCGACGATCCAGCCCGGGGTGCGGCTCGTGCTCCCGGCCGGCTAGCTCCGGGCCTCGACTGCAGTCGGCTCGCGAGGCCGTCCATACTTTCGGCGTGGACCTCGACCTCGTCTTCCTCGGAACGTCGGGCTCGATGCCGACCGCCTTCCGCGGCGCGCCGTCGCTGCTCGTCCGTCGCGGCGGCGAGCGCCTGCTCTTCGACTGCGGCGAGGGCACCCAGCGGCAGCTCCTGGCCTCGTCGCTCGGGCTCGTCGACCTGCGCGAGGTCTTCTTCACCCATTACCACGCGGATCACTACCTCGGGCTGCCCGGGATGCTGAAGACGTTCGCGCTGCGCGGTCGCGAGGAGCCGATCACGGTCTACGGGCCTGCCGGACTGACGGCGCTCTTCTCCGACCTGCGCCGGATCTTCGGGAAGCTCACGTACGAGTACACGCTGGTCGAACTCCATCCGGGCGACCGCCTGGCACGAGACGGCTACGCCCTCGAAGTGTTCCCGGTCCTGCACGGGCGCTTCGCGGTCGGCTACACGCTGCTCGAGCACGACCGTCCGGGCCGCTTCGACGTCGCCACCGCGGACGCGCTCGGCGTGCCTGCGGGGCCCGAGCGCGGCGCGCTGCAGCGTGGCGAGGCGGTCACGCTCGCGGACGGCCGGGCGGTCGGGCCGGAGCAGGTGCTCGGCCCGCCGCGACGCGGACGGAAGGTGTCGATCACCGGCGACACGGCGCCGTCTTCGGACGTCGTCAGGGCGGTGCGGAGCGCGGACGTGCTCGTCCACGAGGCCACGTTCCTCGAGGACGAGCAGGACCGCGCGCGGGAGACGCTGCACTCGACCGCCCTGGACGCCGCGGCCGCGGCCCGTGAGGCGGACGTCGGGCTGCTCGCGCTCACGCACCTATCGAACCGCTACCTCGGCCGCGACGCCGCCAGGGAGGCACGGACCGTGTTTCCGGCAACGGTGGTGCCGAAGGACTTCGATACGATCGAGGTCGGGTTCGAGGAACGTGGCGGGCCCAGGCTGGTCAAGGGCGGTGCGCTGCACAGGCGAGAGCGGCAATCGCCGGCGCCCGTCGAGGAAGCTGTTCCCGTCGGCGAGGAGGGAGCCACATGACCGAGATGGTGCAAGTCGCTCTCGCGGAGGACATCACCGAGGCCGAGGAGATCCAGGAGATCCTGCGCCTGGCGGGCATCGACTCCCACCTCGAGACCGCGGTCGAGCATCATCCGACCTCGACCGAGGACGCTCCGCAGAAGGTGCTCGTCCCGGAGACGTCGCTCGAGCGGGCCCAGCACGCCATCGAAGCGATGACCGATCCGGACGAGATGTCGGGCGACTGACCTGCGCGCGCCCGTGCGCGTCGCCGGGTCCGTCAAGCGCGTCGTCCGGCCGCTGCTGCCGCCGGGTGCCGCGCCGGGACCATTGGCTTCGGCCTGGCGCGTGTGGCCAGTCAGATGCGGGGACCGGGACGTGACGTTCGACGACTCGCGTTCGGGGCGGACGCCTTCGTGACGGTGGAGAGCGCCTGCTGGCCGAGCGCCGGCCGCACGCCGTCGTCGAGCCGCACACCGCGGAGCCGGAGCCGGCTGCGTCGAGCTCTGCGCGGCCACGGGTACGCGTCACGCGTGATCGAGCCGCGGCGCCGGCTGCCCGAGGTGCGCGAGGGCCACAACCGCTGGCTCGTGGCCGAGGGGAGGCCTACGATCGGGGAGATTCCGCCGGAGGAGACACGTCGCCTCGAAATCGGCACAGAATCGGCACAGGTGCCCGCGCAAGAGTCACACAGCGATGCGTCGAACGTCGATAGCGTCGAGCACGAGGGTGGAGGGTGGTACCCCACCCTCGATGGGTGGGGGGTGCCGAGCGACCGCGGAGGCGGCGCGTCGGGGGCAGAGAGGGCATGAGCGTCGACTTCGCGCGACTGGCGGCGACCTACGACCGGATCCGGCCGGTGGACGACAACTGGCGGAACGCCTTCGACGTCGTCGTCCGGGAGGCGGATCTTCGCGGGCGGCGCATCCTCGACCTCGGCTGCGGGACCGGGCGCCTCGCTGCGGCGCTCGCCGATCAGGGCATCGCCCGAGTCTGGGGCGTCGACGCCTCACCCGAGATGCTTGCCGTCGCGCGAGAGAAGCTGCCCGCGAGCGTCGGGCTCAAGGAGGGGCGGGCCGAGCAGCTCCCGTTCCGCGACGAGTGGTTCGACCGCGTCGTCATGTGGCTCGTCGCCCACCTCGTCGACAGGCCGGCGGCCTTTCGCGAGGTCGCGCGCGTGCTCACGCCCGAAGGCCGGCTCGCGGTCGTCACGTTCGCCACCGAGCACTTCGAGCGCTACTGGCTGAACCGCTACTTCCCGGCGATCGCCAGGATCGACGCCGAGCGCTTCCCCGGCGAGGACGCGCTCGCGGCCGAGATGCGCGCCGCGGGCCTCCCCGGCGTCCGCTTCGTGCGCCTGTCCCAGCGGGGCTCGCTGACCCGCGAGGCCGCGCTCGAACGCATCCGCGGACGGCACATCTCCACCTTCGACCTGCTCGACGAGGAGGAGATCCGGTCAGGGACCGCCAGAGCAGAACAGGAGCTGCCCGAGCGGGTCGAGTACGACCAGGAATGGATGATCGCGATCGGAACGAAGGAGTAGCCGTGCGCCGCGCCGTCCTCGCCGTCCTCTGCCCGCTCGCCCTGCTCGCAATTGCGGGCAGCGCGCCCGCCGCGACGCGGACGTACACGAGCCATCAGCTGCACGCCGCGATCCCGGACGGCGGCACGCTCACGCGCTCCATCCGGGTGCCGGATGCCGGCCCCGTCTCCTTCGTCGCCGTCGGCGTGCGCATCGCCCACCCGCACGTCGCAGACCTCACCCTCACACTCGTCAGCCCGCGCGGACGGGAGGTCGTCCTCAGCAGGCACCGTGGCGGCGAGGGCGCCGACTACGGCTCCGGTCCGAGAGGCTGCAGCGGCAACCTGGCCTGGTTCGAGTCGGACGCGCTCGAGCCCGTGTCCGCCCAGGACGCTCCGTTCGCGGGCCAGCAGCGACCCGAGCACCCGCTCACCTCGCTGAACGGCGAGGACGCGCGCGGCCGCTGGTCGCTCCGGATCGACGACGGCGCACCGACCACTGCCGGCACGCTCCTCTGCTGGCAGCTCGAGCTGAGCAGGAACGTCGTCTCGCACGACCGCGCCGCAAACGGCCGGGTTGCCGCAGACCTCTCCTTCCGGGAGAGCAACAACTCGTTCCGCGACCTCCGGATCGCGGTCCGCCGCAACGGCGTCCTGGCTCTCGCGGCGCGGGTTGCCCGCTTTGCCTGCCACGGCTGTTCCGTCTCCGGGCTCGACGTCCTCGCCTCGGCGCGACCCGTGACCGTCCGTGACCTCGACGGCGACGGCGAGCCCGAGGTGCTGATCGACCTGTTTACGGGCGGGGCCCACTGCTGCTTCTACACGGTGATCCTGCGCTACGAGGGCGGCACCTACCGCGGGACGGTCGCCTTCTGGGGCGATCCCGACTACAACCTGCGGGACCTCGATCGGGACGGCCGGCCGGAGCTGGTCACGGCCGACGACCGCTTCGCCTACGCGTTCACGTTCTACGCCGCCTCCGTCCTGCCGATCCGGATCGAGAGCTACGACCACGGCACGCTCACCGACGTCACGTCGCGCTTCCCGTCGCTCGTACGCGCCGAGGCCGCGTCCTTGTGGGCCGAGTACCTGAAGGACAGGCGGAACCGGGACGCCGACCTGCGTGGGCTCCTGGCCGCCTTGCTCGCGGACGAGTACCGGCTCGGCCGCGCCGACGAGGGCTGGAAGCGGATCGAGGCCGCCTACCGACGCGGCGAGCTGAGTGCGCCTCGCGTCGACGCGACGACCTGGCCCGCTGGGAGGAAGTACGTCCACGCTCTCCGAGCGTTCCTGGTCGATAACGGCTACGGGGCGTGACGGGCCGTACCACGATCGACGATCTCCTGAGCGAGGCGCGCGCCGGTTTCGACCGTGTCACGCCCGAGCAGGCGCTGGCCGCGCAACGCGACGGAGGGGTCCTCGTCGACACCCGCTCGCCCGACGAGCGCCGCGAGCAGGGCGCGGCGATTCCGGGCGCGCTCGAGTTCCCGCTCTCGGTCGTGCTCTGGCGGCTCGACCCGGACGAGCCTGCCGGCGGTGCGCCGGTGCCGCTCGACGCGCGCGTGATGCTCATCTGCCGCGAGGGCTACAGCTCGAGCCTGGCCGCGGCACAGCTGCGCGAGCTCGGCTTCGAGCACGCGACCGACGTGATCGGCGGCGTCGAGGACTGGCTCGCCGCCGGGCTCCCGGTCGAGCAGCCGGGGTAAACTCGGCACCGATGATCACGACGGTGACCTTCCGTGGCCGTCAAGCGCCCCCACGGCGCGTCTCCACGGCCTAGACGCGGACAGCACTTCCTGAGGTCTGCCGCGCTCGCCGCGGCGCTCGTCCACGAGTCCGGCGTGGCACGGACCGAATTCGTCCTCGAGATCGGGGCAGGCGAGGGCGCGCTCACCGCCGAGCTCGCCCGCCGCTCGCGGCGCGTCCGCGCGATCGAGATCGACCCGGAGCTCGTGTCACGGCTGCGGAGCCGCTTCGCCGCGACGGGCAATGTCGAGATCGTCTGCGGCGACGCGCTCCGCGTCGCGCTGCCGGATGAGCCGTTCCGCGTCGTCGCCAACATCCCCTTCAATCTGACGACCGCGATCATGCGCCGGCTCCTCGACGACCCGCGCGTGCCGCTCGCCCGCGCCGATCTCGTCGTCGAGCTCGACGTCGCCTGGAAGCGCGCCCGCTGCACCCCGAGCACCGCCCTCGGCGCCTACTGGGGCGCCTGGTACGAGTTCGCGCTCGTCCGGCGACTCGGCGCCACCGCGTTCGCGCCGCCGCCGGCTACGGACGCCGGGGTGCTGCGCATCGAGAGGCGAGAGGAGCCGCTGGTCGCGCCCGTAGACGCGCCGGCCTACCGGAGCCTCGTCTCCACCGCTTTCGAGTCCCGCGCCTCGCTCCGCCGCAGCCTGCGCGGCACGGTCTCGCCGCTCGAGCTCAAGCGCCTCGGCCGTGAGCTCGGCTTCGCGCCCGACTCGGCGCCCTCGGAGCTCGACCAGCACCAGTGGGCGGGTGTCTTCCGCCACGTCCGTAGGGCTCGGTAGACTCGTCGGCGATACGGGGTCCTTTAACCCGGTCCCGAGAGGCCGGAAAGGAGTCGAATGAATGCTGCCCATGCGCCCGCCGGTGAGCGGGTGCTCCTCGACGCAGACGCGCTCCAGCGCACCCTCCACCGCATCGCCCACGAGATCATCGAGGGCAACGAGCGGCTCGACGACATCGCGCTGATCGGCATCCACACGCGCGGCGTGTTCGTCGCCCAGCGGCTGCGGCGGCTGATCGAGGAGTTCGCCGGAGCGAAACCCGCGCTCGGAACCGTCGACATCACCTTCTACCGCGACGACGTGCAGGTGCGCGGCCGCGAGGCCCCGCTGCACCCGCAGCCGCTCGTGCGCTCGACGCGGATCGAGTTCCCGCTCGAGGGCAAGACCTGCGTGCTCGTCGACGACGTGCTCTATACCGGCCGGACGATCCGCGCCGCGATCGAGGCGCTGTTCGACTACGGCCGGCCGGCGCGCGTGCAGCTCGCCGTCATCTGCGACCGCGGGCACCGCGAGCTTCCGATCCGCCCCGACTACGTCGGCAAGAACCTGCCCACGGCCCGCGGCGAGCGCATCCAGGTGCAGCTCGTCGAGGTGGACGAGATCGACCAGGTCCTGCTCATCCCGGCTCCCGAGGAGGAGACGTAGCCATGTCCGACATCACCGTCATGCGAGAGGACCTGCCGCCGGCGAGGACGCCGCGGCGGCACCTGCTCTCGATCGAGGATCTCAGCCGCGACGACGTCGAGCGGCTGCTCGCGACCGCCCGCTCCTTCGACAACGCAACGCAGCGGGAGATGAAGAAGCTCCCGACGCTGCGCGGCCGCACGGTCGTCAACCTGTTCTTCGAGTCGTCCACGCGCACCTCGTCGAGCTTCGAGCTCGCCGCCAAGCGGCTCTCGGCCGACGTGATGTCGATCAAGGCCTCGGGCTCCGCGGTCGACAAGGGCGAGTCCCTGAAAGACACGGCGCTGACCCTGAACGCCTACGACCCGGACGTGATCGTGATCCGGCACGCGGCCATCGGCGCCCCGCAGTTCGTCGCCGAGGTCACCGGCGCGCACGTCGTCAACGCCGGGGACGGCAAGCACCAGCACCCGACCCAGGCCCTGCTCGACCTGTACACGATGCAGCAGGCGCTGGGGCGAATCGAGGGCCTCCACGTCGCGATCGTCGGCGACGTGCTCCACTCGCGCGTCGCGCGCTCCGACATCCAGGCGCTCGTCATGTGCGGCGCGCGCGTCACGCTCGTCGGCCCGCCGACGCTGATCCCCCGCGGGATCGAGGCGATGGGCTGCGAGACGACCGCCGACATCGGCGCGATCGTCGAAGCCGACGTCGTCTACGTCCTGCGCATGCAGCGCGAGCGCATGCTCGAGGGCGCAAACTATGTGCCTAGCCTCCGCGAGTACACGGCCTACTGGGGCGTGACCCCCGAGCGGCTGCGGCCCGGTCAGAAGGTGATGCACCCCGGCCCGATGAACCGCGGCGTCGAGATCGACCCGCGCGTCGCCGACTCGCCGGACGCGCTGATCGAGGCGCAGGTGCGCGCCGGTCTCGTCGTGCGGATGGCGGTGCTCTACGACCTGCTGACGCACGGGCCCGTCGTCGTCCCCACCGAAGCCGCGATGGAGGTGGCGTGATGCTGTACTCCCGCAACGGCGACACGGATAGCCGCGTGATCGAGGGCGCGCGCGTGATCGATCCTGCCCAGGGCATCGACGCGGCACTCACGGTCACGGTCGAGAACGGCGTGATCACGCGCCTCGAGCCGGGCAGCGCGAAGCCCGGCCTCATGCTCGCGCCCGCGTTCGTCGACCCGCACGTGCACCTGCGCACGCCCGGCCGCGAGGACGAGGAGACGATCGCGTCCGGCACCGCGGCCGCCGCGGCCGGCGGGTACTGCGCCATCCTGGCCATGCCGAACACGGAGCCGGTCGTCGACTCCGCCGCCGTGCTCGCCTCGCTGGCCGAGAAGGCCAGGGCCGAGGCGCTCGTGCCGGTCGGGTTCATGGCCGCGATCTCGAAGGGCCAGGAAGGCGCGGAGCTGACGGAGATGGGCGAGCTCGCCGACGCGGGCGCCGCTGCGTTCACCGACGACGGCCGGCCGGTCGTCTCGTCCGGCCTGATGCGCCGTGCGCTCCAGTACAG
This sequence comes from uncultured Actinomycetes bacterium, assembly GCA_963776375.1. GTDB lineage: Bacteria > Actinomycetota > Thermoleophilia > Gaiellales > Gaiellaceae > PALSA-612. Next base: position 660,212 of record CAVZMF010000002.1, read on the forward strand.
CCCCGTCGCCGGCCGCCGCGTCGCCGTCCACTGCGAGGAGCCGACGCTGACGCGGGGCGGCCAGATGCACGAGGGGGTGGTCTCGGCCGAGCTCGGCTTCGCCGGCTGGCCCTCGGTGGGCGAGAGCGTCATGGTCGAGCGTGACCTGTCCATCGCCGCCTACGAAGGGCAGCCGCTCCACCTCATGCACCTGTCGGCCCGCGAGTCGGTCGAGGCGCTCTCGCGCGCGCAGGCGGCCGGCGTCCAGGCGACCGGCGAGGTCACGCCGCACCACCTCTGTCTGACCGACGAGGCCGTCCGCTCGCTCGACGCGAACGTGAAGATGAACCCGCCGCTGCGGTCGCGCCGACGACCGCGCTGCGCTGATCGCCGGGCTGCGCGACGGGACGATCGGCTGCGTCGCCACGGACCACGCGCCCGCATGCCCGGCACGAGAAGGACGTCCCGTTCGAGGAAGCGCCGTTCGGCGTCACCGGGCTCGAGACCGCGTTCGCCGCGCTGCACACGCACCTCGTCTGCGCCGGGCTCGCTCACGCCTCGACGACGTTGCTCGAGCGCATGTCGGCCGGCCCCGCCCGCGCGTTCGGGATCGAGCCGCCGCGCATCGAGGTCGGCGCGCCCGCGAACCTCGTCCTGCTCGACACCGAGGCGGCCTGGCGGGTGACCGAGGACGGCTTCCGCTCGCACTCCGCCAACTCCTGGCTGCTCGGACAGACGCTCAAGGGCAGCGTCAAGCTGACGATCGCCGCCGGCCGGGTCGTGCACGAGGCGTGACCGGCGCGCTCGTCCTCGAGGACGGCGAGGTCTTCCCCGGCCGGCCGGTGGGCGCCGAGGGCATCGCCTTCGGCGAGGCCGTCTTCGCGACCGCGATGACCGGCTACCAGGAGCTCGTCACCGACCCGAGCTACGCCGAGCAGATCCTCTGCTTCACGGCGCCGATGGTCGGCAACTACGGCGTCGCCGACGACCGCTGCGAGTCGGACCGCGTCCACGTGCGCGGCGTCGTCATGCGCGAGGCGCGGGGGCCGGAGTGGACGAGCGTGGCTCGCCCAGAACGGCGTCGTCGCGCTCACGGGCGTGGACACGCGCTCGCTCGTGCTGCACCTGCGCGAGCACGGGCTCGCAGCGCGGCGCGATCGCGACCGGCGAGGTCGACCTCGACGAGATCGCGGGCTCAGCCGTCCATGGAGGGCCGCTCGCTCGCCGCCGACGTCTCGCACCACGAGCCGTACTCGCTTAGGCGAGTCGGGCGGAGCCAGGATCGCCGTGGTCGACTACGGCTGCAAGCGCTCGATCCTGCGCCGCCTCGAGCGCGGCGGCGCAGCGGTCACCGTCTACCCGCACGACGCCGACGCGGACACGCTGGCCGCCCACGACGCGCGTGCTGCTCTCGAACGGCCCCGGCGATCCCGAGCCGCTCGTGGACGAGATCGCGACGATCTGCGGCGCTCGCTCGGACGGGTGCCCGTCTTCGGGATCTGCCTCGGCCACCAGTTGCTCGCGCTCGCGACCGGGCACGAGACCTTCAAGCTGCCCGTTCGGCCATCGCGGGGCGAACCACCCGTCGTCGACCGGCGCTCCGGCCGCGTGCTCGTCACGAGCCAGAACCACGGCTTCGCCGTGCGCCCGAGCGAGGGCCGCGAGGCGACGCACGTGTCGCTCTACGACGGCACGGTCGAGGGGCTCGACTACCCCGAGCTGCGCGCCCGCTCGGTGCAGTTCCATCCCGAGGCGGGCCCGGGCCCGCACGACGCCTGGCCGATCCTCGAGACCTGGGTGGAGGAGACTCCGTGCCGCGGCGTAGCGACCTCAGGTCGATCCTGCTGATCGGCTCCGGGCCGATCGTCATCGGCCAGGCGTGCGAGTTCGACTACGCGGGCTGCCAGGCGCTGAAGGTGCTGCGCGAGGACGGCGTTCCGCACGATCGTCGTCAACTCGAACCCGGCGACGATCATGACCGACCCCGGCTTCGCCGACCGCACCTACCTCGAGCCGCTCGACCTCGAGGGCGTCGCCGCAGTGATCGAGCGCGAGCGGCCTGACGCGGTGCTGCCGACGATGGGAGGCCAGACGGCGCTCAATCTGGCGCGGTCGCTCGCCGAGGCCGACCTGCTCTTCGAGCGCAGAGCTGATCGGCGCCCCGCTGGACGTCATCCAGCGCGCCGAGGATCGCGAGCTCTTCCGGGAGGCTGTGCGCAGCACCGGCCTCGCCGTGCCCGAGTCGCGGATCGTCACCGCCTCGGCGAGCTGGGCGGGATCAAGCTTCCCGCGGTCATTCGCCCTGCATTCACGCTCGGCGGCCACGGCGGTGGCTTTGTGTCGAGCGCGCTCGATCTCCATCGCCAGGTGGAGATCGGTCTCGACGAAAGCCCGATCGACCAGGTGCTGGTCGAGGAGTCGGTGCGCGGCTGGGACGAGTTCGAGCTCGAGGTCGTCCGCGACGCGAAGGACAACGTCGTCATCGTCTGCTCGATCGAGAACCTCGACCCGATGGGCGTCCACACCGGCGACTCGGTCACCGTGGCGCCGCAGATGACGCTCTCGGACGAGGCCTACCAGGAGCTCCGCGACGCGGCCGCGGCCGTGATCCGTGCGGTCGGTGTCGAGTGCGGCGGCTCGAACATCCAGTTCGCGCGGTAGCCGCGAGACCGGCGCGCTGCGGGTGATCGAGATGAACCCGCGCGTCTCCCGCTCCTCGGCGCTCGCGTCGAAGGCGACCGGCTACCCGATCGCGAAGGTCGCCGCGAAGCTCGCCGTCGGCTACACGCTCGACGAGATCCCGAACGACCTGACGCGGACGACGCCCGCGAGCTTCGAGCCCACGCTCGACTACGTCGTCGTCAAGTTCCCGCGCTTCGCGTTCGAGAAGTTCCCCGGCGCCGACACGACGCTGGGCACGCAGATGAAGTCCGTCGGCGAGTCGATGGGCATCGGCCGCACCTTCGCCGAGGCGTTCTGGAAGGCGCGCCGCGGGCTCGAGATCGACCCGGAGTGGCGCCCGGAGAACCTCCATCCCTGGTTCGCGCGCGAGCTGGAGGCGCCCCGGCCCGAGGGCGACGTCGCCTACCGCCGCGTCGACTCCTGCGCCGGCGAGGTCGAGGCGGCCTCGAACTACTTCTACTCCACGCGCGGCGAGCGCGACGAGGCTCCGCCCGAGCCCGGCCGCAGCGTCGTCATCCTCGGCTCCGGCCCGAACCGCATCGGCCAGGGGATCGAGTTCGACTACTGCTGCGTCCACGCGGCGCAGGCCTTCCGCGCGCTCGGCCACGAGTCGGTCATGGTCAACTGCAACCCGGAGACCGTCTCGACCGACTACGACACCTCGGACAGGCTCTACTTCGAGCCGCTGGACGAGGAGGCGGTGCTCGCCGTCCTCGAGCGCGAGCAGCCCATCGGGGTCTGCATCCAGTTCGGCGGCCAGACACCGCTCAAGCTCGCGCGCGCGATCGAGCGCGCCGGCTACCGCATTCTCGGCACGCCCTTCGACTCGGTCGACCTCGCCGAGGACCGCGAGCGTTTCGGCCGTGTGCTGCGCGAGCTCGGCATCCGCTGCCCGGAGTGGGGCACCGGCGTCGAGCGGGGAGGAGGCGATCGCGGTCGCGGAGCGGATCGGCTACCCGGTGCTCGTGCGGCCGTCGTACGTGCTCGGCGGGCGCGCGATGCGCGTCTGCTACCGGCCGGACCAGATCGAGGCCGCGTTCGCGCGGCTGGACGGGCCCGCCCTCGTCGACCGCTTCCTCGAGAGCGCGCTCGAGATCGACGTCGACGCGCTCTGCGACGGCGAGGACACGTACGTCGCGGCCGTGATGGAGCACGTCGAGGAGGCGGGCGTCCACTCCGGCGACTCGTCGTGCGTGCTGCCCGCGCATTCCCTGGCGGCGGCTCAGGAGCAGGAGATCCGCGCGATCGTCGAGCGGCTGGCGCCGGCCCTCGGGGTCGTCGGGTTGATCAACGTCCAACTCGCGGTGGTCGACGGGACGGTCTCCGTGCTGGAGGCCAACCCGCGCGCCTCGCGAACGGTGCCGTTCGCGAGCAAGGCGATCGGCGTCAACCTCGTCGAGGCGGCGTGCCGGCTGATGGCCGGGGCCCGCCTGGCGGAGATCGCATTGCCGCGCCGCCGTACGGGCCGGCCGCGGCGCGGGCCTGTCTCCGTGAAGGCGGCGGTGCTGCCGTTCGCGCGCTTCCCCGGCAGCGATCCGGTGCTCGGGCCGGAGATGCGTTCGACCGGCGAGGTGATGGCCTTCGCGCTCGACTTTCCGAGCGCCTTCGCCCGGGCCGAGCGGGCGGCGGGCCGGCCGCTGCCGGCCGAGGGCACCGCGTTCCTCTCCGTCCGCGACGCCGACAAGCAGGCACTCGTGCCCGTGGCCGAGACGCTGGCCGGGCTCGGGTTCGACCTCGTGGCGACGAGCGGAACAGCCGCCGTGCTGGCCGCGGCAGGCATCGACGTCGAGCTCGTCGCGAAGGTCTCGGAGGGTGACGGCTCGCGGACCGTCGTCGACCTCATCCGCCGCCGACAGTGCGACCTCGTCGTGAACACGCCGCAGGGCTCGGAGGCACGCAGCGACGGCTACCGGATCCGCGAGGCCGCGCTCGTAGCCCGCGTGCCCTGCATCACGACCCTGGCCGGCGCGGCCGCGGCCGTCGAGGCGATCGCCCACGCGCGCGGCGAGGCGGCCCGCTCGCTCCAGGAGAGGCATGAGGCAGCGGCGACGGCTTAGGGTCACCGGCGTCGAGCCGGTCGGGCTCTACACGCTCGCTGCGCGTCGAGCGCGGCGGGCTCGAGCCCGGGCACCCCGGGGCAGTTCTTCATGCTCTCGCCGCCCGGGCGCGTGCTCCCGCGCCCCATGAGCCTGTGCCTGGCGCCGCCCGGCGAGCTCGCCTTCCTGATCGACCCGATCGGCCCCGGCACGCATGCGCTCTGCGCGCTCGAGGCCAGGTGACGAGCTCGCGGTCTTCGGGCCGCTCGGGCAGGGCTTCGACCTCGGCGTCGAGCGGCCGCTGCTCGTCGGCGGCGGCATCGGCATCGCGCCGCTCCCCTACCTCGCCCAGGCGCTGGGCTCGCCGCCCGCCGTGCTCGGCTTCCGCAGCGAGGCGCACGCAGAGGCCGCCGCGCTGCTCCCGGAAGCGGAGGTCGTCGTCGACCCGGTCCTTGTAACAGACTGTCACTTGGAAGGGTTCGACGTGCTCGCGTGCGGGCCGGAGCCGATGCTGCACGCCGTACGCCGGCTCTGCCCCGACGCGCAGCTCGCCTGGGAGGCCCCGATGGCATGCGGGTACGGCGCGTGCTACGGCTGCGCGGTCGAGATCGACGGCGAGTGGAAGCGCCTCTGCGTCGAAGGGCCCGGTCCTGACCAAGCGACAGACTGTTACAAGGCAGGAGGCGGCGGCGTGACGCTGCTCAACGCCTCCGGCTGTCTCGACGCGCTGACGGCGCCCGAAGTCGCTCGGCAGCTCGACGCTTTCGTGACCAAGACGGTCACGCCGCTTCCACGAGCGGGCAACGCGCCCACCCGCATCGTCGAGACCGAGGCGGGCATGCTGAACTCGATCGGCCTCGCCAACCCCGGCCGCGAGCGGTTCCTGGCCGACGCGCTGCCGCGCCTGCGTGGGCTCGATCTGCCGCTGTGGGTGTCCGTCGGCGGCTTCTCCGCCCGCGAGTACGCGGAGACGTGCGAGCGGCTCGAGAGCGTCGACGATCGAGCTCAATCTCTCCTGCCCCAACGTCGACGAGGCGGCGGAGTCCGCCGCGGAGATCGTCGCCGCCTGCCGCGAGGCGACGGAGCTCCCGCTCTACGCCAAGCTGTCCCCGGCCGCCTGGGACATCGCCGAGGTCGCCCGCGCGGTCGAGGCCGCGGGCGCCGACGGCCTCTCGCTCGTGAACACGATGCGCGGCCTCGCGCTCGACCCGGGCAGCCTGCAGCCCGTCCTGGGCACCGCGACCGGCGGCTATTCGGGTCCGGCGCTGCGGCCGATCGCGCTCGCAGCCGTCTTCGCCTGCCGCCGGGCGACGGCCCTGCCGATCGTCGGCATGGGCGGCGTGACCTCCGGACGGGACGCGCTCGAGCTCGTCGCGGCCGGCGCATCGGCGGTCGCGCTGGGGACGATCCTCTTCGCCGATCCCGACGCGCCGGCGCGAATCCGCGCGGAGATCGGCGACGAGCTGGACCGTCTCGGCTTCGATTCGCTGGACGCCGCCCGGGGTGTTGCCCACATCGGCGGCACCGTTCTCGCCGCTCGGTAGAAGCCTCACGAGAGGCTTGCGAACCCCCGCCACCTCCCTGTTAGTATCGACGGCCCACCCCATGGCCGCGTCCAAGACTCAGAGCCAGGCTCCCTCGCGCTCCCTCGATCAGCGAATGGATGCCCTCCGGCGAGCAAACGACATCCGCGTCAAGCGGGCGCAACTGAAGAAGGATCTCAAGCTGGGCCAGACGCGTATCGACGAGATCCTCCGCGACCCGCCCGAGTACGTGTCGACCGCAAAGGTCCTCGACATGCTGATGGCGGTGCCCAAGTTCGGCCAGGTGAAGGCGAAGCGGTACCTGAACCAGTGCCGGATCAGCGAGTCGAAGACGGTGGGCGGTCTCTCCGAACGGCAGCGCACCGAGCTGATTGGGCTCTTCAGAAGGTAAAGGCGGTCGCGCCGGAGGCCTGCTCGGCCTCAGACGTCGCCGCGGGAGGACAGGCACGCCGCCCCCCGTGATCGTCATCACGGGCCCGTCGGGCGCGGGCAAGGGAACGCTCATCCGGGCCCTCCTTCCCCGTGTCTCCGAGCTCGAGCTGGCCGTGTCCGCGACGACTCGCCTGCAGCGGGCAGGCGAGCAGGAGGGACGCGACTACTACTACCTCGCGGAGGGAGACTTCGCCCGCCGTGTCGCAGCCGGCGAGTTCCTCGAGCACATCACCTACGTGTCCGGCCAGCGCTACGGGACGCTGCGCGAGGAGGTCGAGCGGATCGGGAACGAAGGGCGCATCCCCGTGCTCGAGCTCGAGACCGAGGGCGCGCTCAAGGTCGCCGAGGAGCTCCCGGGCGTCGTGACCATCTTCGTGACGGCGCCGCGTGCAGAGCTGGAGCGACGCCTGCGCGAGCGGGCGACCGAGAGCGCGGGGGAGATCGGCGAGCGCCTCGATCTGGCCGAGAGCCAGCTGCTCCAGGCCAGCCTCTTCGACTACGTGGTCGAGAACGACGACGTCGAGCGCGCCGTCGACGAGCTCGTGGCCATCGCCGGCGCCGTGCGCGACGGCGATCGGTAGCATGGCCGCGTGATCCAGCCTCGTATCGACAAGCTGTTCGGCAACGTCGACAGCCGCTACGCGCTCGTGATCGTGGCGGCCAAGCGTGCCCGGCAGATCAACAACTACCATCACCAGCTCGGCGAAGGCACCTTCGAAGAGCTCCCGCCGCTCGTCGAGTCGCGCTCGAAGAACTACTTGACCATGGCCCTCGAGGAGATCGCCGAGGGCAAGATCAAGTACGAATACCCTTCGTCCTGACGAGTCCGGCGCCGCCTGCGGCGGCACCATGGGTCGGCGGGATCGAGGGTCGAGCCCTGGCGCGTGCGGCCGACGCCGACAGAGCCGCCACCGGCGTCTAGGTCGTCTGGCGTGGACCTGGGCTGGTGGGACGAGCCCGCCTTGCCGCCGTCGTCGCCGAGCGCGTCCGCGACGTCGAAGCCCGAAACGGCGCTCCTCGCGGCGGCCGGCGTCGAAGACGCCGATCTGGTTCGAGTCGGGGTAGACGCTTATGTTCGGACCGTTCATCTCGCTGACGACGAGCACGCGCACCGGGGAATCCGTGTCGTTCCGGTCACGGGGCTCCGAGCCGGCCAGCACGCCGGTGCGAACGGCCCGGAGACCGTCTCCGGTCTCCTCGAGTGGCCCGTCGAGGTTGCTCACCGGGACAGCCCAAGCACTCGCGCGACCCCTGTCTGGGCCGAACATGACAGGGTCTGACCCCGGGGCGCGGCCCTTCCGGGCATGTTCTAACAGCGGTGCCAGACCGGGGTCAGACCGGGGTCAGACCCGGGTCAGGCCCCGTTTCGAGCGGGTGCTCGACGCGAAGGGCACAATTCGCCCATGGCTCGCGTGATTCTCGGCGTCACCGGCGGGATCGCCGCCTACAAGAGCTGCGAGCTCTGCCGGCTGCTGGTCAAGGCCGGGCACGACGTCACGCCCGTGCTCACGGCAGACGCCGAGCGCTTCGTCACCGCCCACACCTTCGAAGCGCTCGCGCGGCAGGAGAGCCCGCGGGAGCTGTACCCGCACCTGCTCGACGCGGACCTGCTCGTCGTCGCGCCGCTGTCGGCCAACACGCTGGCCAAGCTCGCGCACGGGATCGCCGACAACGTGCTGACCCAGACGGCGCTCGCGTTCCCCGGTCACATCCTCGTCGCACCGGCGATGAACGTGCGCATGTGGGAGCACCCGGCCACGCAGGCGAACGCCGCGCTCCTCGCCGAGCGGAGCGTCGAGCTGGTCGGCCCCGAGGAGGGCGAGCTGGCCGAGGGCGAGACCGGCCTCGGGCGGATGACCGAGCCCGAGGCGATCTTCGCCCGGTGTCAGGTGCTGCTCGGCGTGGGCGGGCGGCTGCAGGGCCGCCGGGTGCTCGTCTCCGCCGGGGGAACGCGGGAACCGCTCGACGCCGTCCGCTTCCTCGGCAACCGCTCCTCCGGCCGCATGGGTGTCGCCCTCGCCGAGGAGGCGCGCCGCCGCGGCGCCGACGTGACGCTGCTCGCAGCAAACCTCGCCGTGCGGGCGCCGCGCGGGATCGACGTCGTCGAGACGCCGACCGCGGCGGAAATGGCCGCAGCGGCAGAGGCGCGACGGGACTACGACGTCGTCGTCATGGCCGCGGCCGTCGCCGACTACCGCCCGGCCGAGCCCGAGTCCGGCAAGCGGCCCAAGGACGCGGACGGCTGGACGGTGCGCTTGGAGCCGACGCAGGACATTCTCCGCGGCGCTCGGCAGCAACCGGAGCGACGGGCAGGTTCTGGTCGGGTTCGCGGCCGACGTGGGCGAGCGGGGCCGCGAGCGCGCCCGGGAGAAGCTCAGATCCAAGGGCGCTGATCTCATCGTCTTCAACGACATCAGCCAGGACGGGATCGGATTCGACGCTCCCGACAACGAAGTGGCGCTGCTCACCCGGCGGGGCGAGGGCCAGGTCGCGCGGGCGCCAAAGGAAGCCGTAGCAGTAGCGGTGCTCGACGCCGTCGAAGAGCTCTTGCCGTAACGCCGGGACCCCCGGTTAGGCTCGCGCGGTGAGCCTCTGGGTCCAGATCGTCCTCTCGGGCCTCGCGGCGGGCAGCGTCTACGGGCTGATCGGGATCGGGCACACGCTCGTCCACCGGCTGACGGGCATCGTCCACTTCGCGCTCGGCGACCTCGTCGGGCTCGGCGTCTTCCTGACGCTGCTCGTCACCGCGGGCCGGGGGCCGGTGACGCAGGCGACGGCGGCAACGGGTCGCTTCGCGCTCGGGCTCGTCGTGGCGCTCGTCGTCACGACGGCGATCGGCGTTGCCAGCTACCTCGTGGTCATCCACCCCTACCTCCTGCGCGGCTCGACGATGGGCTGGGTGGCGGGCTCGGTCGCCGTCGCCTTTGCGATCCAGGCCTTCCTGGCCGCGCTCTTCGGGCGGCCGGCGTACGTGTTCCCGGACCCGATCCCGTTCCACGATGTGGGGAGCAACGGGATCGTCACCGTCGCCGGTGCCTCCTTCCAGGTGCGCTCCCTGTTCGTGATCGCGCTCGGCCTCGCGCTCGCGTGGGGGGTCACGGCCACGATCACCCGCACCCGCTTCGGCCGCGGATTGCAGGCCGTCTCCGAGGACGTGGCGGGTGCGCACGTCGTCGGCGTCCCCGTCGACACCTACGTCTCGCTCGCCTTCGGCCTCGTTGCCGCCGTGGCCGTCGTGATCGCCGTCGTCGCCGCCCCGAGCGGCCCGTTCGGCGTCACGACGGGGACGATCCTCGGCGTCAAGGGCCTGATCGTGGCCGTGCTGGTCGGCTTCTCGACGCCCTGGGCCGCCTTCGGCGCCGGGCTCGGCTACGGCGTCGTCGAGGCGGCGATCGCGAGCGGCACGATCTTCGGGGAGAGCCTCGGGCCGGCCTACCGCGAGGTGCTGCCCTTCGCGGCCGTGCTCGTCGTGCTCGCGCTGCGCGAGCGCGCCCGCCGGCCCGACGTGGAGACGGAGCTGGGATGACCGCCGTGCTCGCCGAGACGCGCACGGCGATCGCGGACGCCGGGCGGGCGATGCGCGCCGCGTGGCGGCCCGCGCACACCGCGGCCGTGCTCGTCGCCGTCCTCGTGCTGCTGCTTCCCTGGTGGGCGCCGGGCTTCGTCGAGGTCGACACGCTCGCGGGCTGGGTCTACCTCGCGCTCGCGGCCGAGGGCCTCTGGATCGCGGCCGGCCTTGCCGGCATGCCCTCGCTGGGACAGGGCGCGTTCATGAGCATGGGCGCCTTCACGACGGCGCTGCTGACCGCCCGGGCAGGCTGGCCCGTCGAGGCGACGGTCCCCGTGGGCACCGCCGTCGCTCTCGCCGCCGGACTGGTCATCGGTGCGGCGGTCGTCCGGCTGCCGCGGCTCTACATCGCCGTCAGCACCTGGATCCTGACGTGGCTCGTCGTGCTGCTGGCGACCGAGTTCCCGGGCATCTCCGGCGGAGCCCAGGGCTACGTCGTCTCCTCGAGCCTCGACCCGACCGGACACTACGTCCTCGCGGTTGTGCTCACGATCCTGCTCGTCGTCGCCGGGATGACGCTGCAGCGCTCGAGCGTCGGCGTGCGGCTGCGCGCGCTGCGCGACTACCCCGCCGCCGCCGTCCGGCTGGGCGTGCCGCGCGAACGGCTGCTGCTCGGCGCCTTCGCGGCCTCCGCCGCCGTCGGCGGGCTGGCCGGATCGCTGGCCGTCCAGCTCGCGGGCGTCTCCGACCCGAACGAGTTCGGCCCCTTCACCGCCTTCAAGCTGCTCGTCGCCGTGCTCCTCGGCGGCGCCGCCTTCGCCGGTTCCGGCCCGGTCGGGATCCTGATCGTCGGCGGGATCGCGCTCGTCGTACGCGCGTGGTCGGCGGCCGGCGGACATGCGTCCGCGCAGCTCGAGCCGCTGCTGGCGGCGATCCTTCTCCTGCTCGTGCTCGGCCTCGGGAGCGACGGGCTGCTGCCGGCGATCTCGCGCTCGGTCGAGCGCTACCGGCCCGGGAAGGGCCGCTTTCGGGACTCGGGCGCTCGGTTCATCGGTCGCCGGCGCCCCGCGGAGCTGAGCGCGCGCGGCCTGCGCAAGAGCTTCGGCGGGCTCCACGCGCTCGCGGGCCTCGACTTCCGCGTCGAGCGCGGCGAGTGCGTCGCGATCGTCGGCGCGAACGGCTCCGGCAAGACGACGGCCCTGCGGGCGCTCTGCGGGGTGATGGAGGTCGAGGGCGGCGAGATCCTGCTCAACGGCCGCCCTCCGCCGGGGCCTGCGCCCCGCGCGTGGGTCGACGCGGGCATCGTCTGCACGCTGCAGGGCACGGCCGTGTTCCGGAGCATGACCGCGCTCGAGAACACCCTCGTCGGCGCCGGGCTGCACCGCCGCTTCGCAGGTCCGTTTCGGACCCTCGCGGCGACGCCCAGATCCCGCCGAGAGGCAGAGGAGGCGCGCGCGCGGAGTCTCGAGGCGCTCCGCTTCGTCGGGCTCGAAGCGGCCGTCGACGAGCCCGCCGAGCGGCTCGACAGCCACCAGCAGCGGCTGCTCATGCTCGCCTCGGCGCTGACAGCCGAGCCGCGCGTCCTGCTCCTGGACGAGCCCTCCGCGGGAGCGACGGCCGGGGAGGCGATCCGGCTCGGCGCAGTGGTCGCGGAGATCAAGCGGCTCGGCGTCTCGCTGGTCGTCGTCGAGCACAACCTGCGGCTCGTGTCCTCGATCGCCGACCGCGTCGTCGTCATGGAGGAGGGCCGTGCGGTCGCGGACGGTTCCCCGGAGGAGCTCGAAACGGCGCACTAGACTCGAAGCAGTGCGCCGTCCTCTCGCAGGCCTGCTCGTCCTGGCGGCGCTCACGGCGGCTGCGGCCGGCTGCGGCGGCGACGGCCCGAAGCAGACCGAGACGCTGACGGTGGTCGTCGACGCGCCGTTCGCGCGTTCCGCCTACCTCGGCCAGGGCATCGCCGACGCCGCCGAGCTCGCGTTCCAGACGCACACGCCGATCCAGGTCGGCTCCAGGTCGTACAGGGTCCGCGTGCTGCGGCTCGACAACGGCCAGTCGCCCTCGCGGGCCGTGGCCGACGTGCGGCGGGCGATCAGGGAGCATGCGGTCGCGATCGTCAGCGACGGCACGGGCGTGGACGCGACCTGGGCGCTCGCGGCGAAGGCGCACATCCCGATCTGCGTCGTCTTCGACGGCGACGGAGGGCTCGTCGACCCCGAGCAGCGCCCGAACGTCTTCCGGATCGCGCCCACGAACCACGGCGTCTCCTTCCGTCTCGCCGAGTACCTGATCCCGAAGGGGCTGAAGGTCGCCTTCCTCACCGACGACACCGGTTACGGGCGCGGCGGGCGGGCGGCGCTCGACCACGCCTTCGAGCAGAACCGATCCTCGGTGGCGGCGCGGATCGAGATCCCGGCGACGGCCACCGACCTCGCCCCGCAGGTGCTCCAGGCTCGCCGCTCCGGCGCGACCGCGCTGCTCGTCTGGGCGGAGCCCGCGTCGGTGGCCGAGGTCGTGATCGCCGCGCGCAGCATGGGCTGGAAGGTGCCGATCTACTCGGCCCCGTCGGCCGAGGACCCGCTCGTCCGGCAGGAGCTCGCCGGCCATCCGGACTGGCTGGACGGGCTCACGTTCGCGTCGGGGCGGATGACGGCCGAGGTCGGCCCGGGGCCGTTCCTGACCTTCCAGGCCATGTACAGGAACGCCTTCGGCCTGCAGCGGGTCGGCGTGAAGGGACCGCACGGGAAGCCAGTCGTGGCGCCTCCCGACTACGCCATGTATCCCTACGACTTCGCGAACCTCCTCGTGGCCGCGATCCGGACCGCGCACGGCGTCGACGGCGAGAAGGTGATCGCGAAGCTGAACGAGGTCTCGGTCGCCGGAGCGAACGGCGACCAGCGCGGGTTCAGCCAGACGAACCACGACGGCGTCGTCGACGACGACGTCTACTTCGCGCGCTTCCGGGACATGGTCTACGTCCCGGTAAAGGACGACCCGCTCTCGCGCACGCTGCCGGTCATTCCCCAGGAGGGATGAGGGGCGGGCATCGAAGACGGTGCCCGTCTGCGCTCCCGTAAGCTCCTGCCGGCAGGCAACCCACGGGGAGGACGACTGACGATGTGGACTCGCGTTTGTGGAGCCCTCGTGCTCGTGGCGGTCGCGGTAGCAGTCGGGTGCGGCGGGAGCGGGGAGGACAAGGACAAGGAGGCGGCGGGGAAGGATTGCGGGCCGGCCGCAGCGGCGATGTCGGGCCAGCCGACGCTGCCGACGGGGTTCCCGACGCCCGACCAGGTCACGTACACCGGCCAGATCGCGAAGGGACCGACCTCGGTGGTCAAGGGCTACTTCGACGGCGACATCGACGAGGCCTTCGACACCTACAAGAACGCCTTTGAGGCCGAATCGCCCCCCTACCAGGTCGACAAGTCCGAGCAAGAGGAGATCGACGCCGAGATCGAGTGGGCGGAAGGTCTCTTCGGCAAGAACGGACAGGTCAAGCTGCTGCAGACCTGCAAGGAGCGGACGAGCGTCACGCTGACGATCCGGCCGGAGTAGGCCGGAGCGGCGAGTGAAGCACGTCACGGCGACCGTCTGCGCCTGCTGCCTCGCAGCGCTCGCGCATACGGCCGCCGCCGGGGCCGCGCCGATCACGCTCGTCTCTCCGAACACGCCCGGGCCCGCCCCGCCGCCGCTCGCGGGCGGGCAGCAGCTCTCGTCGGAGCCGGGCGAAGTACGCGTCCCCGGATCGCTCGACAACGCCGAGGCGGTTCGCGTCGGCCTGGCGCAGGACGGGACGCCCGTCTCGGTCGTCGTCGTCGAGCGGATGTCGATCCGGGGGCTCGGCGACTTCCGCTTCGTCGTGCCCGCCCCCGCCGTCGCCGTCGTCCCCGCAGACGGCTCCCAGTCGCTGCCCGGGCTGCGGCAGTCCGGCATCGTCTGGCAGGGGTTCTCGCCGGGCAAGCGGCTGCTCGCCGCCCGGATCACGCTGCGCCCGACGAAGGCGGCCACGGGCCTGCCGCTCCGCGTCTCGGTCGAGCGGCGTGGCGGCGTCACCCGCGTGAGGCTCGAGAACCGGACGGCCAGGCAGTTCGCGGTCACGCGCGGCACGGCTCCCTTGCCGGCGCTCCAGGCCGTGCTCGCGCGCACCCGGCGGGAGCTCGGCCGCGAGCTCGCCGCCGGACGGCCGCTCCCGGTCGTCCTCGAGCAGGTGCAGGGGCGGCCGACCGCGCAGCGGATCGTCCCGATCGACTCCCCGCTCCACGTCACGGGGACGATCGCAGTCGCCGGGGGCCGGACGGCCAGGGTCGACACGACGCTCGGAGGCGCCTACCCGCGGAGCAGGGTCGTCGCGCTGCGCGGCGACGGGCGCGCGACGATCGCCCTCGACGCGGCCTTCGAGCGCGACCGGCGCAAGCTCCTGCCGACCGCACACGAGCTGGCCTCGTCCTCCGACCCGCTGCTCACCCTGCAGACGGCGCTCGCCCGCACGGCCGTCGCCCTGCAGTTCCAGCAGTACCTCGCCTCGCCGAAGCCCGGCGGCGCGAGCACGACTACATACCGCTACGCGACGGCACGGGTCGCCGCCGTCGCGCCCGCGGAGAGCGGGGGAGACGACGGCCCGGGAGCACTCGTGCTTGCCCTGATCGCGATCGGCGGCCTCGCCGTCCTCGGCGGCCTGACGGTGCTGTGGGCGCACCTGTGAGCGGCTCCGTCACCGAGGCCGTGGTCATGGCCGCCGGCGAGGGGCGCCGGCTGCGTCCGCTGACCGACCGCTACGCCAAGCCCGTCCTGCCGATCGACGGCCGGCCCGTGGTCGTCGGCGTCCTCCAGGAGCTGCGTCTGGCCGGCATCGAGCGCATGACCGTCGTCACGGGGCACCTGGCCGAGCAGGTCGAGGCGCTGCTCACCGGCTTCCCTGCCGAGCTCCGCTTCGTCCACCAGCCGCGCGCCGAGGGGTCGGCCGATGCCGTCCGGCGCGCCGCCCTCGATCCGCCTTACCTCGTCCTCGGGGCCGACACCGCCTTCAGGCCCGGCGACGTCGGCCGCTTTCGCGCCGCTGCCGAAGGATTCGACGGCGCCGTCGCGGTCCGGCGCCGCCCGCCGCCGGGCCCGGGCCGCTCCGCGGTCAGAATCGAGGACGGCCTCGTCACGCGCGTCCTGGACGACGACCCGGAAAACCCGCTCGCCGGCGCGCCGCTCTGGCTCTTCGGCGACCGCGTCCACGCCCGTCTCGACGGCCTGCCCGGCCCGCCGTTCGAAAACGCGACCGCCGTCCAGCGTGCGATCGACGAGGGCGCCCGCGTCGCCGGCATCGAGATCGGCCCGACGCGGGACTTGACGGACCCGTTTGACTTGGTGGAGGAGAACTTCGGGTACCTGAGGGGGCTATGAGCGACACCTACGACAACTTCCAGGAGGGCCGCCGGCGACTGCGGCAGGGGCAGGCCGCGCAGGCGACGGTGCCGCTCGAGAAGGCCAGGCGCGACGAACCGAACAAGGCCTCCATCCGGGAGACGCTCGGCATCGCCTACTTCCGCCTCGGGCGTTACGAGGAGGCCGAAGCGGAGTTCCGCGCGGCGCTCGAGATCTCGCCCGTGGACGACTACGCGCACTACGCGCTCGGGCGCTGCCTCGAGAAGCTCGGCCGGACGAGCGAGGCCAACGGACACTACAAGCTCGCACGCTCTCTCCGGCCGGGCGAGGAGGTCTACGAGTCGCGGATCCTCGATCTCGACTGATCAGCGGCCTTGCGGTACTCCTCGGCCTTCCGCAGCGACGCTTCGTCGTACAGGTGACACTCGACCTCGACGCCTCCCGCGGGCAGCAGCCGCGGCTCGACCGGGTCGTGCCACTCGATCTCGACGTACCCGTTCGTGGCGCTCAGGCGACGCACGCCCTTCCAGAACGGTTCCGCCGGGTCCTCGGCTCGGGCACGGTCGAGGACCCCGAGTAAGTCGGAGGCCCGCGCGCCCTTGGCCACGGGGATCTGAAGCTCCGCCGCAGGAGCGTCGAGGCTGGCCATGTCCTCGACGAGTCCGCGCTCGGCCTCGTACTGCTCCGGAGGGAGACCGACCCAGTGGCGCTCCAGCAGGTCACGGAGGTCGCGCGTTTCCCACCCGCAGACCTCGAACGCGTTCGGGCAGCGAGGATGGAACGAGCAGCCCAGGGGCGGGCGGGCGGCGTCTGGGACCTCGCCCCGGGGAAGGTCGCGCGGGACGCTCTTGCGAGGGTCGGGCTCGGGGATCGCCCGCAGGAGCGCCTTCGTGTACGGATGCCGTGGATCCTCGAAGATCGCCTCGGCCGGCCCGATCTCGACGATCCGACCGAGATACATGATTGCGATCCGGTCGCAGAAGAACTTCGCCGTCGCGAGGTCGTGTGTGATGTAGAGGTAGGTGAGGTCGAGGTCGCTCTTCAGCGCCAGCATGAGCTCGAGGATCTTGGCCCGGACGCTCATGTCCAGCATCGAGACCGGCTCGTCGGCGACGAGCAGTAGGGGGCCGAGGATGATCGCCCGCGCGAGCACCGCCCGCTGTTTCTGGCCCCCCGAGAGGTCGGACGGGTACTTGTCCATGAACTGCTCGGCCGGGGCGAGCCCGACGTGCTCGAGGACGTCCGCGACGCGCCGGCGGATGCTCTCCTTGCCCTTGGCGAGGCCGTGGATCTTGAGCGGGTGCCCGACAGCTTGCTCGATCGTCATGGCGGGGTTGAGCGAGGCGTGAGGGTCCTGGAAGACGATCTGCATCCGGCGCCTGAGTTCGCGCAGTCCCCGCTCGTCCAGTCCGACGATCTCGTGCCCTTCGAAGAGCACGCTACCCGACGTCGCCGGCACCAGTCCAAGAAGCGTTCGGCCGAGAGTGGTCTTGCCGCTGCCCGACTCGCCGACGAGGCCCAGCACCTCGCCCTTGCGGACGTCGAGTGACACGTCGTCGACCGCCTTCACCTGGCCCGCCTCCCGTCCGACCAGGCGGTCGAGGAAGCTCCCGCGGATCGAGTAGTACGTCCTCAGGCCGCGCACCGCGACGAGGACGTCGCCGGACACGGGCTCGGCGCCGTTCGCGCCCTCGTTCACCTTACGCCTCCTCCGCGACGGCGATCTCTTCCCGCTCGAGCCTGTCGGCCCCTCCCGGCGGGATGGCGGCCCCGGGGCCGTGCAGCCAGCAGAGGACGCGCCGCCCCGGCTCCGGTGACTGCTCGATCGGATCCCTGACCGGGCACACCTGCATCACCTCGGGGCAGCGCGGGTGGAAGCGGCAGCCGCTCGGCGGGTCGATCAGGTTCGGCGGCGCGCCGGGGATCGAGTGCAGCCGGGTCGTCTCGAGGGAGATCGTCGAGCGCAGGAGCTCCTGCGTGTACGGATGCGCCGGTTCGCTGAAGATGTCCCTCGCAGGCCCCTCCTCGACGATCTGGCCCGCGTACATGACGGCCACGCGGTCGCACGACTCCGCGACGATGCCGAGGTTGTGCGTGATCAGCAGCAGGGCCGTCCCGAAGTTCGTCTTCAGGTCGGCGAGGATGCGCAGGATCTGCGCCTCGACGATGACGTCGAGCGACGTCGTCGGCTCGTCGGCGACGACCAGCTTGGGGCGGAGCACGAGCGCGAGCGCGATCATGATCCGCTGCCGCATCCCGCCCGAGAACTCGTGCGGATACTGCCGGAAGCGCGTGGGCGGGATGCCCATGCGGCCGAGCATCTCGAGCGAGCGCAGTCGGATCTCGCGGTCGCCGAGCCTGGGCTCGTGCTCCTGGAGCGTCTCGCGAAAGTGGTCCTCGATCCGCAGCAGCGGGTTCAGCCTCGTCATCGGCTCCTGGAAGATCAACCCGAGCTCGGCGCCCCGGAGACGGCGGAGCTCCCTTGGAGGGATCCCGATGAGGTTGCGCCCGCCGTACAGCACCTCGCCGTCGGCCTTTGCGCCCTCGGGAAGCAGCCCGAGGATGCCACGGCCGAGCGTCGACTTGCCGCATCCGGACTCGCCCACGAGCCCCACGACCTCGCCCTGGTCGATGTCCAGCGTCACGCGGTCGACTGCTCGAACGGGGCCGCGGACCGTGCCGTAGTAGACGCGGAGCTCGCGGACCGAGAGAACCGGCATCCGCTTCAGGGCTCCGGGATCTCTGATGCGGGCTGCGTGCTGCTGAGCTCGAACTTCGTGATCGAGCGGCGGCGCAGCACCGGGTTCATCGTCTCGTTGAGACCCTCGCCCAGCAAGGTCAGGCCCGTGACGAGGAGAAGGATGGCAAGCCCGGGGTAGAGGCCGGTCCACCAGATCCCCGAGGCGGCGTCGGAGACCGCGCGCTGGATGTCATACCCCCACTCGGCTCCATCGGTCGGCTGGATCCCGTAGCCGAGAAACCCGAGTGCGGCAAGTGTCAGGATCGCGTCCGCGGCGTTGAGCGTGGCGATCGGCGGGACGTTCTGGACGACGTTGTAGAAGACGTACTTGCGGATGATCGTGACCGGGCGCGCCCCCAGCGCCCGCGCCGCCTCGACGTACGACTCCTCCCTGAGGCTGATCACGTGGTTGCGCACGACGCGGAAGTAGAGCGGGATGTACGCCGCGGAGATCGCGATCGCAGCCGTGAGCACGCCCTTGCCGATCCTCTCCGAAAGCAGGAAGGCGATCACGATCGCGAGCAGGAGAAACGGGAACGCGTACAGCGCATCCATGAACACCACGAGCACACGGTCGAGCTTCCCCGAGAAAAAACCGGACAGCAAGCCCAGCGGCACGCCGATCGAGAGCGCGAAGACGAGCGAGATGATCACGACCTTGAGCTCGGTCTGGGCGCCCCAGATCACCCGTGCCATCACGTCCGTCGACTGGACCGTGGTTCCCATCAGGTGGTCGGACGATGGGCCGGCGAGCTGGGGGAAGCGGTGGACACCTTCCTTGTACTGGTCGAAGTCGTACGGCGAGACGACGGGAGCGAAGAGGGCCAGCAGGATGAAGAACGCCGTGATTCCGGCACCGACAAAGAGCATCGTCCTGGCGAACCCGCGGGCCTCACGCACGGGCGCGAGCGCCCGGCCGAACCTGCTCGCGAGCCCGCGGCCGCGGCGCCTGCCGGCGGGCAACCACGTGGTACGCGTCGGCGCGGCCATCAGTATCTGATCCTCGGGTCGATGAACGCGTTCACGATGTCGATGAGCACGCTCACGACGACGATCACGAGGCCGAAGACGATGATGATGCCCTGCACGGCGGCGTAGTCGCGGTTCTCCAGATAGAGGACGAGCGAGTGCCCGATCCCGGGCCAGTTGAACGTCGTCTCCGTGAGCACGGCGCCGCCGAGCAGACCGGCGAGCGTCAGCCCGGCGACGGTGATCACCGGGACGAGCGCGTTCTTGAACGCGTGGTTGTAGAGCACGGAGTGCTCCTTGATTCCGCGCGCCCGCGCCGCCTCGATGTAGTCGTCCTTGAGCGTCCTGATCACGTTGACCCGGATCAGACGGATGAACACTCCAGCCGTCACGAGCCCCAGGGTGACCGCCGGCAGGATGAGGTGCTCGAGCACGTCCTTGAGCGCCTCCCAGTTGCCGTCGATGATCGAGTCGACGATGAACAGGTTCGTGTGGGTCTGCAGCGTCGCCTGCGTGATCGGGCTGGCGCGACCCGACGTCGGCAGCCAGCCGAGGTACGAGCCGAACAGGAGTTGCGCCATCAGGCCGAGGAAGAACACGGGCGTCGCGTAGACGACGATCCCGAACAGCCTGCCGCCCACGTCGATCGGTGTGTCCCGGAACCTCCCCGCGGCGAGGCCGATGACCACGCCGACGAGGACGGCGACGATCATCGCGAAGAAGGTGAGCTCGAGCGTGGCCGCGCCGTTCGTCAGGATGATGTCGCTGACCGGGCGGCGATCGGTGATCGTGGTGCCGAAGTCACCGTGAAACACGTTCCACAGGTAGGTGCCGTACTGCTCGTACGTCGGCTTGTCGAAGCCGAGCCGGTGCTTGATGTCGTCAATGACCGACTGCGGCGCGTGCCCGCCGAGGGCGGCCGAGATCGGATCGCCCGGCGCCACCCGCATGAGCAGGAAGACGAACGTGAGCAGGATCAGCACCATCGGCAGGGCGAGCGCGAGGCGCGTGAGCAGGTAGACCCTTAGCGACGTTCCCTGTCCGGCCATCGTGCTACGCGAGCTTAGTCACGGCTGTCTGCCGTCGGAGGCGGTGGAGGGGCGCCGCGGGGCGCCCCTCCAGCGATCCATGTGCTCAGGACTTCGAGATGACCCAGAACCGCATCTGGAACGCGGCGTCCAGCGTCTTGTCGATTCCGCGGACGTTGGTGCGGGAGACGGCGATCATCTTGCCCTGCCAGTAGGGGACGATCGGGACGTCCTTCGCAGCCAGCACCTGCGCCGCCTTCAGGATCGTCAGCCGCTGGGCGGTCGTCTTGGCCGCGTACTCCTTCTTGATCAGCGCTGTCATCTTCGGGTTGTCGTAGCCGTTCGCCATGAAGTTGTCGGGCTGGTAGAAGGGGACGATGTAGTCCTCACCATCCGGGTAATCCGGGAACCAGCCGAGCTGGAACGCGTTGTAGCGCTTGCCCGGCTCGGCGCTGTACTGGGCCCACTCCGCCGACTTCAACGTCACCTGGAACAGGCCGCTGCCGTTGAAGGCACGCTGGATCTCGGCGTATTCGTCGGCGGACGCGTCGCCGTAGTGGCTGGGCGTCCACCAGATGTCGATCTTGACCGGCGTCGTGACGCCCGCCGCCTTCAGCACGGCGCGCGCCTTGGCGACGCTCGGCACCCGTCCGTACATCTGCGCGAAGGCGTCGGTGTGCCCGGGGAGACCGGCCGGCACCATGGAGTACAGCGGCTGCACGGCACCGTGGTACACCCGGTTCGCGATCGTTTGGCGCGGCATGAGGTAGGCGATCGCCTTGCGCACCGCCGCGTTGTTGGTCGGGGCCCGCGTCGGATTGAAGACGAGGTAGCGGATCACGACGCCGTTCCCGGCGTGCACCCTGATCCCCTTGGCCTTGCCGAGCGACGCGAGCTCGGTCGGCGTGAAGTCGCGGAAGGCCATGTCGATCTCGCCCTTCTGCAGCGCGAGCTTCATGGTCGAGGATTTCGAGTAGTAGTTGATGATCAGGTTCTCCGACTTCGCCTTCGGCCCGCGGTAGTTGGGGTTCGCCTGGAAGACGGCCTGCTGACCCGGGGTGTACTTGACGAGCTTGTACGGGCCGGTGCCGACCTGCGACTCGTCGTTGGTGCGGATCTTGTCCGCGGGATAGAGGTCGCTCGGGACGATGTACCCCGCGTTCGTGGCGAGGATGAAGGGCCACGTCGACTGGGGCGACTTCAGGTGGAACACGACCCTGTAGGGGCCGCTCGTCGACGTGCTCTGCAGGTTCGAGAGCAGCGCGTAGATGCCCTGGTCGCCGTGGATCTTGATCACGCGGTCGAAGGACCACTTCACGTCGGCCGAGTCGAACGCCGAGCCGTCCGCGAACTTGATCCCCTTCCTCAGCGTGCAGACCCATGTTTTCAGGGTCGGCCTCGGCGCGCAGCCCGTCGCCAGGACCGGCTCGAGCTTGGTCCCGTGCGGGAAGCCGTACAGCCCCTGGAAGGCGAGCACGTCGAGCGTGAACGTGCCGAAGTCGTACTCGTTGGCCGGGTCGATGTTGGTCACGCTGTCGGTCGTGCCGTCGACGAGCGTGGTGGCCTTGGTCGAGTGCGTTCCCGTCGCGCGCGCGAGTGCAACGGACGCGGCAGCGGCAGAGACCACCACGACGAGGGCGGCCATGCCAACCAGCCGCCAGGTCACTCGGTTCGGACTCATTGATCCACCTCCCTCGAAGGGATTTGTGCATCCCTGGTTACGGGCGAGGCCCACGACCGGACAGGCATGATGGGCAGCCCTGTCACATCTGCCAGCGAGTATACGGCTGTGCATACGCCTGAGTCGCCGGTCAGCTGCGTGCGGCGCTCTCGCGGCGGTACTGCTCGCGACCGTTGTGGCGGCATGCGGCTCGACGGCGGGTCGATCGACGCCCACGGCGACGGTTACGGGTTGGTCCCAGCACGAGTGCGCCTACCAGGCAACTGCTCTCGCGGACGCAGCTCACCAGATCCTGCTCCACTACGGGCCGCAGTCCTCCTACCCGGCCGACGTCGGCTACTTCACCTTCCGGAACGGCTTCGTCGCCTTCCGAAGGCACGGCTGCCGTGCGGACCTGCTGGGCCGGTCGCTCACGCGAAGGCTGACGCCGCGACAGCGGACCGAGCTGCTCTCGCACCTGCCCACGGCGCTGGCGCGGTCGGTTCGCCGCGTGCTCGCCGCCGACTAGCCCGACGGTGGTCGCCGCTCAGCTCTGGGCGGTTCGCGCCGCGACCTTGCCGGCGAGCGACTGCAGCGCAGAGTCGGGCCAGCCCTTGTCGAGGGTGAGCACGCTCAGCGTCGACAGCGTGCGACCATGCTGGAAGCCGAGGACGTGCGCCGTGAGGTGCGACGTCTGGCCGCCGGTGATGACGGTGACGACGATCCGGAAGCCCTTGCCGGGCAGCGCGAGCCCCTTCATCGCGAACGGCTTCGTCTTGCTGGTCGCCACCGACCCGTTCGGCGCCTCGGCCACGAGCACCTGCGCGAGGCAGCGGCCGTACCCGAGATCGGACACGCGGCTCGTCGCGAGGGCGGCCTGCGCCGGCGTTCGGAAGACGTAGGCGTCGGAGTCGACCAGGAAGGTGCCCGTGTCGACGTCGCGCTTGTACTCGGTGCCGACCCGCGCGTTCGCGGTCAGCTTGCCGAGGCTGTAGTGCTTGATCACGCACGTCGGGTTGGTCCGGCCGAAGTCGGTGGGGGCGCCCTGCCAGCCCGGTCCCTTTAGCTCGGCCTTCTTGGCAATGATCGTCGTGGCGCGCTTCTGGTCGGCCGGCCTGATGTCGACCTTCGGGTCGCCCGGCGCGGCGAGGGCCGCTGCTGCCGTGAGCACGGCGGCACAGAGACCGCCGGCGAGAACGAAGAGACGCGTCGTGACTCCTGTCACGGACCCAAGATAGCCGAGTGCCCCGGAGCCGGTGTCAGCGAACCAGCTTGCCCGTGCCTGCGACCACGAGCCACGTTCCGCCGTACTCGGCCACGTCCTGGCAGAGGATCGCGCCGGGCCTCGTGTCGCCGCGGTAGTAGTACAACGGCCGTCCGGCGAAGGTGACCTGCAGCTTGCCGTCGCGCCGTTTCGTCGTGCCGAGGAGCGACTGCTCCAGGCCGGGGCCGAGAGAGCGCTTGGCCTCGAGGACATACGGCGGCCAGGAGGCCGCGCAGTCCCCGTAGCACGTGCTCTTGCCGCCGACCCGATCGCGCGTGAAAGCGTAGAGAACGAAGCCGCGGCCGTCGAAGAGCACCTTGCCGAAGCGGGAGCTCTTGACCTGGAGTATCGGCGTGGCCTTGTGCGAGGTGGACATCGCCGCCGGCGCCGTGGCGCCGGCAGCGAGCGCGGCCACGGCGAGCGCGAGCACGAGCGGTCGACGGGTCATGCGCCTTCAGTCCCGCCAGGCCGTGAGGCGTTACGGCGCCGTGTGCTAGAGAACGCCTGTGCGAGCCGTCGTGCAGCGAGTCGCCAGGGCGCGGGTGCTCGTCGACGGGGCCGTCGTGGGCGAGATCGGGCCCGGTCTCTGCGTCCTCCTGGGCGTGGCGCAGACCGACGACGAGCCCGTCGCCGAGCGCCTCTCCGGCCGGGTCGCGCGCCTGCGAGTGTTCGACAACGACGCCGGCAAGTTCGACCTGAGCCTCATGGACATCGGCGGGGCCGCGCTCGTCGTCAGCCAGTTCACGCTGATCGCGGACTACAAGAGTCAGAAGGGAACCGCACCGGCCAAGCTGCTTCCAGGCTGGCGAGGAACCCGCCCGAGCTTCACGGGAGCCGCACGACCCGAACGCGCCGAGCCGCTCTACGAGCACTTCTGCCAGACACTCCGCGATCTCGGCGTGCACGTCGAGACGGGTGCATTCGGCGCGCGGATGGCCGTCGAGGTCGTCAACGACGGCCCCGTCACGCTCGTACTCGACACGTAGCGCCGACCACCCTCGGTGGCTGCCTCGACGGCAGCCCTCACGCGACAACTCTGTCAGCTCAGCGCGAGCAGCCAGTCCACGAGCTTCTGCTCGTAGTCGGGCGAGAGCGTGTCGTCGGGCAGGCAGAGCTCGTGCGAGGCCTCGGGGACGACGACGATCTCCACCGCCTCGCCCCGCGCCGCGCGCCAGGCGTCGACGCTCGGCTGGACCGGCGTCCAGGCGTCGTCCTCGCCGTAGAACATCAGCGCCGGGACGTTCACCTTGGCGAAGATCGGCCGCGGGTCGAAGTCCATCTCCTCGATCCACAGGCGACGGCCCTCGGCGTCGAGCGGCACCGGCGGCAGGAAGGCGAGCAGCCACCACGGCTCCTCCATCGCCCTGGTCAGCTCGGCCGCCAGCTCCTCCTCACGGCCGTCGGCGTACCCGTGCACGTGCGCCTCGTAGAACCGCCGCAGCGCCAGCACGCGCTGCACGACCGCGCTGCCGTAGCGCGCCCGCTCGAGCTGCTGAGCGACCGCGTACATCATCTGCTCCGACGGCGTCACGCCGGTCGACGCGATGCCGACGACGAAGGCGACCCGGCTCGACTGCGAGGCCGCGAGCGGCGCGATCCACCCGCCCTGGCTGACGCCCCACAGCCCGACGCGAGGCACGTCGAGCGCCTCGCACACCGCCAGCGCGTCCGCGGCCTGCACCTCGAAGCGGCCGCGCGACGCATCGCCCGTCGACTCGCCCTCTCCGCGGCGGTCGAACGTGACCACGCCGATGCCGACCTCGGGGAGCAACTCGTGCAGGTTCCGGTACAGGAAGTAGTCCCGGGTTCCCATGCCCGCCCCGTGCAGGGCGACGAGCGCGGTCCCGCCGCCCGGCGAATACGTGGCCGCGAGCGACACCCCGTCGTGACGGATCACGAGCTCCTCCACGGCTTGAATCCTAGGGCTCGCCTGCGCTGCTATCCTGCAAACACCACATTTCACCGGCTTGGCGAAATGGGCGCACGGCGCCCATTTTTTTCGGAGAAGGACAGATGGCAACCGGCTACGAGAAGGAGCAAGAACTGACGAGAGAGGTCGCAGGAACGGTCGAACGGCAGATCCCGGGAGTCGAGGTGCTCGCGGTCGAGCTGCTGTCCCCGACGCGCTTCTGCGTCTTCATCGACCATCCGCAGGGGGTGGACCACGCGCTGTGCGCGCGGGTCACCGACCTCCTGCGCTCCTACCTGAACCAGTACACGGTCGACGTCTCCTCGCCCGGCATCGAGCGCCCGCTCCGCAAGCAGGCCCATTTCCGGAACGCGGTCGGCCGGAAGGTCGACCGTCCGTACCGACCACGAGCTGGCCGGCAGGAAGCGCTTCCGCGGCACCGTGGCCGACGCCGGCAACGACGCCCTGGCGCTCGAAGTGGCAGGCGGCGAGCGCGTCTCCATCCCGTACGCGGCGATCGTGCGGGGGAACCTGATCGACGAGGTGAACTGACGATGAGCCGAGAGATCATCGAAGCCGTCCGCACGATCGAGCGCGAGAAGGGCATCGAAGAGGACATGCTGATCCAGGCGCTCGAGGACGCGCTCCTCGCCGCCTACAAGAAGACGCCGGGCGCCACCCGGCACGCGACCGTCGAGCTCGACGACGAGACCGGCGACTTCCGCGTGTTCTCGATCGAGCTGCCGGCCGACCTCGAGGAGCGGCTGCTCGAGGAGGCCCGAGAGCGCGCCATACGACGAGCTCGAGGCGCTCGAGGTGGAGACGGGGGAGAAGTCCCACGTGCTCGTCTCGGACGACGACCTCGACCTCGACTGGTCCGACGTCCCCGAGGAGCAGATCACGCGCGAGGACGTCACACCGGAGAACTTCGGGCGCATCGCGGCGCAGACGGCGAAGCAGGTGATCCTGCAGCGCATCCGCGAGGCCGAGCGCGAGATGATGTACGAGGAGTACAAGGACCGCCAGGGCGAGGTCGTCACCGGCATCGTCCAGCAAGCCGGCGACCGCAACAACGTGCTCATCGACCTCGGCAAGGTCGAGGCGCTCCTGCCGCGCTCGGAACAGGTCGACGGCGAGCGCTACGAGCAGGGCAGCCGCATCAAGGCCGTCATCACCGAGGTGCGCTCGGGCACGAAGGGGCCGCAGGTGATCCTGTCGCGCCGCGACCCGGAGCTGATCCGGACGCTGTTCGAGCTCGAGGTGCCGGAGATCGCCGACGGATTGGTCGAGATCAAGGCCGTCGCCCGCGAGCCCGGCTACCGCGCCAAGATCGCCGTCGAGTCGCACGCCCAGGGCGTCGACCCGGTCGGCGCCTGCGTCGGCCCCCGGGGCTCGCGCGTCCGCATGGTCGTGTCCGAGCTCCGCGGAGAGAAGATCGACATCATCCCCTGGAACACGGAGCCGGCGCGCTTCGTGGCCAAGGCGCTGTCGCCGGCGCGCGTGCGCGAGGTCTACATCGACGACGACTCCCGCGACGCAACCGTGATCGTCCCCGACGACCAGCTCGCGCTCGCGATCGGCAAGGAGGGGCTGAACGCCCGCCTCGCCGCCCGCCTGACCGGCTGGAAGGTCGACATCAAGTCCGACACCGAGTTCGCGCAGGAGGAGGCCGACGCGGCCTTCGGCGGCGAGGACAGCGAGGAGTTCACCGGCCGCTGCGCCGCGATCCTCTCGAACGGCAAGCGCTGCCCGAACACGGCGCTTCCGGGCTCGCGTTTCTGCGGCGTTCAGGCCCACCAGGAGCTCGCCGCCCGCGAGGCGGCCGGCGAGGACATGACCGGCAGCGTCGTGCAGGTGGGCAGCGCCGATGACGACGAGCCCGAGACCGCTGCCGAGGAAGGCGCCGACGAGGCGCTCGCCGCGGAGCCGGCCGCGGCCGTGGTCGACGCCGGGCCTCGGTCAGAGCCGGGGAGCGGGGAGGAGTCCTCTTCGGCCGCGTAGACCACACCGCGACGGAGCGGCACATCCCCATCCGCACCTGCGCGGGCTGCGGACGGCGAGCGCCGAAGGGGGAGCTCGTCCGGCTCGTTGCCCGGGACGGCGTGCTCGTCGAAGGCAGGGCGCGGCGCGCCCGGCCGCGGCGTCTACACGTGCCGCCGCCTCAGCTGCTTCGAGCGGGCGGCCGCCCGCAGAGCCTTCGCGCGAACGCTCAAGACCTCCGTCCGCCTCGATCCGGCGTTGAAACGCCTTTACAATTGACCTGGAGCTAGATGGCAGAACGTCCGAACAGACCGATTCGCCCCCGCGGCCACGGTGCCGGGGGACGCAAGCGCCGCGTCGTGATCGACACGGGCGCCGGCCGCCCGCGCCCTGACGCGCGCCAGGCCCGCGACCGCACGCCTCGCGAGCCGAAGACCGACCAGCAGGCCGCCGCGCCGACCGGACCCGCCGCCGTGGAGTCGGGCGTCACCGTCCAGAACTTCTCGCAGGCGCTCGGCGTCCCGATGGGCGAGCTGATCAAGATCCTGATGGGCCTCGGCCAGATGCGCACGGCCACGCAGTCCCTGACCGACGACGAGGTCGAGCTGATCGCCGCCGAGCTCAAGCGCGAGGTGACGATCAAGCACGTCGGCGAAGAGGACGAGGAGCCGGAGACGTTCGAGGATCCCGAGGAGGCGCTGCGCCCGAGGCCGCCGGTGGTCACGATCATGGGCCACGTCGACCACGGCAAGACCACGCTCCTGGACGCGATCCGCGAGACGTCGGTCGCCGCCTCGGAAGCAGGCGGGATCACGCAGCACATCGGCGCCTACCAGGTCGACCACGACGGCCGCAAGATCACGTTCCTCGACACGCCGGGCCACGAGGCGTTCACGGCCATGCGCGCCCGCGGCGCCAACGTCACCGACCTGGCCGTGCTCGTCGTGGCTGCCGACGACGGCGTCATGCCGCAGACCCAGGAGTCGATCTCCCACGCGCGCGCGGCCGAGGTGCCGATCGTCGTCGCGATCAACAAGATCGACCTGCCGAACTCGAATCCCGACCGGGTCAAGAGCGAGCTGGCCGCCGACGGGCTGCAGCCCGAGGACTGGGGCGGGACGACGCAGTTCTCCGAGGTGTCGGCGAAGCAGAAGCAGAACCTCGTCGACCTGCTCGAGAAGGTGCTCCTGGTCGCGGACGCCGAGCTCGACCTGCGCGCCAACCCCAGCGCCGAGGCCTCCGGCCCGATCATCGAGTCGCGCCTCGACGTCGGTCGCGGCTCGGTGGCGACGATGCTCGTCCACCGCGGCACGCTCAAGGTCGGGGACGCGATCGTCGCCGGCAACGCCTTCGGCCGCGTCCGGGGCCTGTTCAACTACCGCGGCGAGAAGGTCAAGGAGGCCAGGCCGGGCGAGCCGGTCGAGATCATCGGCTTCGACACGCCGCCGCTCGCCGGCGAGAACGCCCGGGTCGTCGAGAACGAGCGTCAGGCGCGTCACCTGGCCCAGCTCCGCCAGGAGCGGCTGCGCCGCGAGCAGCTCGCCTCGCGCCCCGGCGGGATCACGCTCGAGAGCCTGTTCGAGCAGATGGAGGAGGGCCAGGTCCAGGAGCTCCGCCTCGTGGTCAAGGCCGACGTCCAGGGCTCGGTCGAGGCCGCCGTCGGCGAGGTCGAGAAGATCCAGCACGCCGAGGTGCGCGTCCGCGTCATCCACTCGGGCGTCGGCGGGATCACCGAGAGCGACGTCAACCTCGCCGCCGCGTCGAGCGCGCTGATCGTCGGCTTCAACGTCCGCCCGAGCCAGGAGGCGCGCGCGCTGGCCGAGCGAGAGGGCGTCGAGATCCGCACCTACCGCGTCATCTACAAGCTCACCGAGGACATCGAGCACGCCCTCGTCGGCATGCTGCGCCCGGTCAGCGAGGAGGTCGCGCTCGGCGAGGCCGAGGTGCGCGCGCTGATCCGGATTTCCCGGTTCGGCACGATCGCCGGCTCGTACATCACGCACGGAACGATCCGCCGCGGTGCCCGCGCCCGCATCGTCCGTGACGGGGCCGTCGTCTACGAGACCACGATCGACTCGCTGAAGCGGTTCAAGGAGGACGTGCGCGAAGTCACCGAAGGCTTCGAGTGCGGCATCCACCTGGAGGGCTTCGACGACGTCAAGGAGGGCGACGTCATCGAGGCGTACGAGGTGCGCCAGGTCGAGCGCACTGCGCTGGACGAGTCGGCGACGCCAGCCGCGTCGTAGGCGCGCACCCCCACCCAATCGAGGGTGGGGTACCACCCTCCACCCTCGTGCTCGACGATATCGCGTCCCGGCGCACGCGTCTGGAACGCGTCCGTGACTTTCGCGCGCACTTGTGTGACTTTTCCGCGCATCTCCTCCGGCGTCCGAGCGCACCCGATGACCCCGCCCGCCCCGCCGACCTCCCGCATCGAGTTCGCTTGAATAGCTGCGTGAGCTCGGGCTACGTCGGCATCCTCGCGGTCGAGCTGCACTTCCCCGAGGCGGGCTCCCTGAAGGGCAAGCGCAAGTACGTGAAGTCGGCCAAGGCGCAGCTGCAGCAGCGCTTCGGCGCCTCGGTGGCCGAGGTCGACCACCACGACCTCTGGCAGCGGGCCCGCCTGACCATCGCCTGCGTCGCACGCGGCCACAGCGAGCTGCAGCAGCTCCTGGACGGAGCCGAGCGCTACCTCTCGGGCCAGGAGTGGGAGCTGGTCAGGGTGGAGAGGGAGATGGTCAGCCTTGACGACTGAGCGCATGCGACGGGTGAACGAGTCGATCCGGCAGGTGCTCTCCGAGGCTCTGCCGGGCCTCAAGGACCCGCGGATCGGCTTCGTGACGGTCACCGGCGTGGCCACGTCGACCGACCTCCGCAGCGCCACCGTCTACGTCAGCGTGCTCGGCGGCGCGCGCAAGCGCGACGCGACGCTGCGCGGCCTCACCGCGGCGCACGGCGTCCTCCAGGCGGCGATCGCGCACGAACTCAAGCTGAAGCGGACCCCCCAGCTCGCCTTCGAATACGATCCGTCCGTCGAGCGGGGGGTGCGGATGACGAAGCTGATCGACGACCTCGCTCCCGGGCCCGAGCACTCCGACGACGATGACCACGCCGCCGACAACTGACCTCGCCGCGGTCGCCGAGGCGATCCGCACGCACGACCGTTTCCTGCTCGTCACGCACGAGAACCCGGACGGAGACGCGCTCGGGTCGATCCTGGGCATGAAGATCGGGCTCGACCGCCTGGGGAAGGACAGCGTCATGTACCTCGGCGGTGACACCGACCCGCCGACGGAGTACGACTTCCTCGCGCTCGACGAGCTGCGGCGCGACCTGCCGGGCGACGCTTCCGAGCGCGTCCTGCTCGCGCTCGACTGCGCGAACGCGAAGCGGATGGGGACGGCGGCGGAACTGCTCGACATCGTGCCGCTCTCGATCGACGTCGACCACCACCACGACAACTCGCGCTTCGCGCGCATCAACCACGTCGTCGCCGACGCGTCCTCGACCGGCGAGATCGTCCGCGACCTCCTGCGCGAGCTCGACGTCCCGCTCGACGCCGAGATCGCCGAGCCGCTCTACGTCGCGCTCGTCACGGACACCGGCCGCTTCCAGTACACGAACACGACGCCGAAGGCGCTGCGCCTGGCGGCCGAACTCGTCGAGGCCGGCGTCGACGTGCACCGGGTCTTCCGAGGCATCTACGAGTCGGTCGAGTTCGCAAAGCTGAAGCTGCTCGCGCGCGCTCTCGAACGGGCGCAGGTCTTCGACGGCGGGCGGCTCGTGATCTCCTACCTGCTGCGCAGCGACTTCCACGAGCTCGGCGTGGGGGAGGAGTACGCGGAGGGGATCATCGACTACCTGCGCGCCGTGGAGGGAGCCGAGCTGGCCGCGACGATCCGCGAGCCGCCGGAGCCTCCCGACGCGCAGCGGCGGATCAGCCTGCGGGCGTCGAGCGACGAGGTCGACGTGTCCGCGATCGCCAGGCAGCGCGGCGGCGGCGGGCACCGCCAGGCGGCGGGCTTCTCCAGCCCGGAGTCGATCGAGGAGATCGTCGAGTTCATCCGCTCCGCGTTCGCGGCCAGGGTGGTCACGTGAGGACGCTCGGGCTGCTCGCGGCCGCCGTGACGGCCACGACCTCGTCCAACACGCTCGTCTTCACGCGCGCGGACGGCACGCGGATTCCCATGCCCAAGACGGTGTCGGTCTTCTGCGGTCCGTGGGAGAGCGCCGCCGGGGAGACGCCGGTGCGGACGCCGTCGCTCCACCTGCACGCCGTGTCCAGTAGCCGGCGCGTGGCCTGGGAGCTGACCGCCGTGCTGCGAGACGTTCATGCGGGCACTGTCGTCCGCCTGCCGCACAGCCCCGTCTACGACCATCCGACGAAGGCAGTGCTGTTCGTCAACGACGGGCCGAGGAAGAACGAGGCGTCCTCGGCCACGGAGACGGCGCGGGGCACGCTCAGGTTCCGGGCCATCGGCTGCAATCCGGCGCGAGTCGACGTCGCCGTCGACGCGACGGTAGGGAGCGAGTTCGCCGACGGCGCCCCGATCCACGTCCGCGGGCGGGTTCGAGCCCACCGGTGACATGCCGCCCCGTGCGCTGAGCCCGTCAGGCCTCGTACTCGTCGACAAGCCGGCGGGCCCGTCGTCGTTCGCCGTCGTCAAGCGCCTGCGCGACCGCACAGGCGCGCGCGCGGGCCACGCGGGAACGCTCGACCCGTTCGCGACCGGACTCCTGCTCGTGCTGCTCGGCTCGTCGACGCGGCTGGCGCAGTACCTCGTCGGCCTGGACAAGCGCTACCTCACGGAGATCGACCTCACCGCCACGTCGACGACGGGCGACCTCGAGGGCGAGATCGAGGAACGCCACGACCCGCCGTCACGCGAGGAGCTCGAGGCCCGCCTGGACGGCCTGCGCGGCGAGATCGAGCTTCCGGTTCCGGCCGCGTCGGCGGTGAAGATCGAGGGCGAGCGCGCCTACCGGCTGGCCCGGCGCGGCGTCGCGGTCGAGATGCCGCTCCGCCGCTCGACGGTGCACGAGCTCGAGCCGCTCGGCTACGCAGACGGCGTGGCGACGCTCGACCTGCGCGTCTCCTCGGGCACGTACGTGCGCGCGATCGCCGAGGCGCTCGGAGGCCACTGCCTTTCGCTGCGGCGCACCGAGGTCGGCCCGTTCTCGGTCGTCGACGCCGACGAGGACAGGATCGTGCCGCCCGCGGAGGCGCTGGCGTTCCTGCCCTCGCACGAGGTCGACGAAGACGGTGCCCGGGCGATCCGCCAGGGACGGCGGCGCGTCGAGGAACGCGTGCGTGTCCTCTGCGGCGGAGAGCTGGTCGCGGTCAACGGGACGGTGCTGCCGTGAAGGTGGCGCACTCGCCGGCCGAGCTCGGCAGCCGCGAGCGCGCGGTCGCGATCGGCACGTTCGACGGCGTGCACCGGGGCCATCAGCGCGTGATCGCGGCCGCGGTCGAGACGGGACTCGTCCCCACCGTCGTGACCTTCCACCCGCATCCCCGGATCGCGCTCGGCTACGGCGTGGAGCTGCTGGCGACGCTGGAGCGGCGGCTGGAGCTGTTCGCCGAGCACGGCGTCGAGGAGACGCTCGTCGTCAACTTCGACCACGAGCTCCAGCAGTGCGAGCCGGAGGACTTCGCGCGTGACGTGCTCGGCGCGATCGGGTACGCGCGTCGTCGTGGCGGGCGAGCCGTTCCGCTTCGGGCACCGCCGCCGCGGCGATCTCGAGCTCCTGCGGGAGCTCGGCTTCGACGCGCGCGCCGTGCCCTTCCTCGAGGGTGTCTCCTCGACCGAGATCCGGCGCCTCCTGCACGAGGGCGACGTGCCCGGCGCGGCGGCAATGCTGGGGCGCCCGCCTGAGGTCGAGGGCACCGTCGTCGTCGGCGACGAACGGGGCGGCACGCTCGGATTTCCGACCGCGAACCTCGCCGTCGAGGCACAGCTGCTCGTCCCGGCCTTCGGCATCTACGCAGGCAGCGCGCTCGAGCGGCCGGCGGCGATCTCGATCGGGACGAACCCGCACTACGGCGGCCTCGAGCGCAAGATCGAAGCGTTCCTGCTCGACTTCGAGGGCGACCTCTACGGACAGCGCCTCGTGGTCGAGCTGTGGCAGCGCCTCCGGGACGAGCAGGCCTTCGAGAGCGAGCAGGCGCTGATCGACCAGATCGCGCGCGACGTCGAGGCCACCCGGGCCGCGACTCGTCCCAGCTGACACGTCTCGTCGAGCCCTGTACCGGGGACAGTCCCTGTAACGCGCTTTCCACAGGCTTGCGGCCGCACTGCGAGCGGGATTCGGCAGGCGTGCCGTCGTGAGGGGGCACGGCCGGTCCTGTCCCAGGGCCACGGCGATCCGGGCCAGGCTAGGGCTCGAGCGCGAGGCCGTCCCGGCGCGGGTCCGCGGCTGCGCCGCGGCGGGAGACGAGGCTCGTACCGCCGAAGTAGTGGTGCAGGTCAGGCCAGCGGCGGACGGCGCGGCCCGCGGCCTCGAGCCGCGCCAGGGCCGCCTCGTCGACGCCCGGCTCGGCGTTGATCGTGCCGCCGGCCGGGTGGAAACGCGGCCGGTCGACGGCCTCCCGCGGTTCGAGATCCTCGTCGAGCACGCCGGCCGCCACCGTGCACAGCGCCGTCCGCAGCCGCGTGCCGCCCGCCGAGCCGATCGCCAGCGCGAGGCCGTCCGCGTCGACGGCGAGCGACGGCGCCATCATGCTCTGCATGCGCTCGCCGCGCTCGAGCGCGCCGACGAGCAGGTCCTTCTCCCCGAGCATGCTGTTCAGATGCAGGTCGAGCCCGGGGAGGAAGTCGCCCGAGCCCAGGCCGAGGCTGGACGTGAGCACGACGGCGCACCCCTCGCCGTCGCAGACGCACAGGTTCGTCGTGTGCCCCTCGACGCCCTCGTCGGCGAGGACGTCCACGAGCGCCAGCACGCGGTCCGTCTCCGACAGCCCCGCCAGACGAGGCAGGCGCGGAAGCAGCTCGGGAACGCCGGAGAGCCCACCGCGCGTGAGGAACCGCGTGCCGGCGTACGCGACCTCGACCGGCTCGGCCCAGCGCGCCTCGTAGACGGCCAGATCGTCCCGCGTGATGACGACGCCGGGCTCTGCGAGCAGTGCCTCGGCGATCGTGCCGCGGTAGACGCTGGCGGCGCCCTCGCGCCGCGACGACCTCGAGCGCCGCGACGAGCCCGGGCTGCCGCAGCATCTCGTCCGCCTCAAGCAGCCGCCCGCCCGGCGCATACAGCTCGGCGCCGCGGTTCAGCGTCATCACGGGCGCGAGCATGGCCAGGCAGGCCGCGTGCCGCCCGGGCAGGGCCGTGCCCTCGCGCGCGAGCCGCAGCGCCGGCTCGACGAGCCGCGCCCACGGCAGCCGCCCATATTCACGCCAAAGGGCATCCAGCCCGCCCGGAAGGCCGGGGACAGCGCACGACGCGGGCCCGACGGCGTAGTGGACGGTCTCCTCGCCGAACGGCACTGCGAGGTCCACCATTTCGAAGCCGGCTCCGCTCGGCACCGCGACGAAGCAGTCGAGGTTCCGGGCCCGCCGGCCGTCCCACACGATCGCGTGGCCGCCGCCGAGCAACCCGGTCATGACCGTCTCGGCCACGCACGACGCAAGTGCCGCGGCGACCGCCGCGTCGGCAGCCGTGCCACCTTCGGCCAGGATCTCGATCCCGGCGTGCGCCGTCGCCGGGTGTCCTGCTGCGACCGCAGCTCTCATGCTCACGAGCGTACTGTCACTATTCCGGGCGTGAGTCGACGCGCTTTCGTGGCCGCAGTCGCTCTTGCCGTGGTGCTCGCGTCGCTACTGGCAGGGGGCGGCAGCACGGCATCACGGCTGCGTGTCGGCTACGTCACCGTCCAGGGCTCGCGCCACGACCGGGGCATCGGGCAGGCGGCGTATGAGGGCTTTGTCCGGGCCGTGCGGCGTCTCGGGCTGAGCGGCCGCGTGGTCGAAGTGCGGCCCTTCCAGGATCCGAAGGAAACGCTGATGGCGCTCGCACGGCAGCGCTACGACCTCATCATCGACGCGGTACCCAGCAATCCCAGCCCCCTGATCCAGACTGCACGCGCCTTTCCCAAGGCCAAGTTCCTGGTCGACCAGCCCCTGTACTACTTGCCGCACGCGCCGAAGAACGTGCAGGGCTACGTCCTGCACGTCGAGGAGGCGGCGTACCTGGCCGGCTATCTCGCTGCGCTGATGGAGAAAGCACGACCGGGGAAGGACGTCGTCGGCTCGGTCGGCGGGGACCCGTACGCATCCGTGACTGCCTTCATTGCCGGCTACCGCGCGGGCGCCAGGAAGGCCGTGCCCGGGATCACGACGCTGAACGGGTACTCGCACGACTTCAGCGGCCCTGCCAAGTGCCGCGCGATCGCGCTCAGCCAGATCAGCCGCGGCGCGGGCGTGATCTTCAACGTCGCGGGCGCTTGCGGCCTGGGGGCACTCGACGCCGCGGGGGCCAAGCGCGTCTGGGGAATCGGCGTCGACATCGATCAGTCGTTTCTCGGCTCCCACATCCTCACGAGCGTCGTCAAGCGGTACGACGTCGCGATCTACTCGGAGCTGCGCGCGCTCAAGGAGGGGCGGTTCAGGACCGGCGGAACGGCCTCTCTCGGCTTGAAGCAGATGGGCGTCGGCCTCGGCAGGATCAGCCCGAAGGTGCCGCAGGCGTACCTTCGTAAGCTCGGCGCAATCCGCGACCGGATTGCGCGCGGCGAGATCACGGTCCCCTCGCGGATCAGCTAGGTCGCTGCACCGCGACCCACACGCCGCTCTGGTCGACGGCCAGCGCCTGCGGCGCGAGCCCGATCCGGGTCGTGGCGACGCTGCCGGTTTGGACGTCGATCCGGCGTACGGTGCCTCGCTGCTGGGCAACCCAGACGGCGGCGCCGCCGGCCGCGAGATCGCTCGGCCACCCAGGGCTCGCGGTCGTGCCTGTGACTGTGACCGAGTCCGGGTCGATGCTCCAGATCTGACCGTCGCCGAGCAACATGCTAATCCACACCGCCCCACGGCCGACCGCGGTCGCGAGCGCGGGCGCGGGCAGGGTTAGGCTCTCGGTGGACGTTCCGGTGCGGGGATCGAGGCGCAGGAGACGTTCGTCCTGGGTCGCCACCCACACCGCGCCCTCGCCGGCGGCAACCGATACCGGCGGCGGAATCGGGAAGGTCGCCGTGGGCTCTCCGGTACGGGGGTCGATTCGGACGAGGTTGTTGCCGCGCGTGGCCCACACGCTTCCGAGACCGGCGGCGACCGAGAAGACGGGGTTCGGCGCGAGCTCGTCCTGCGCCCCCAGCCGGATCGTCGCACGCACCGCGTTCAGTTTGGGATCGATCCGCGTGATCGTCCCGTCGTTTCCGTCCGCAACCCAGACCGACCCGTACGCGACGACGATGTCGCTGACATCCACGCCCACGCCGATCGGGCTGGATGCCTTCCTCGTCTTCGCATCGACGCGTGAGATCGTCTGATCGCCCGCGTTCGCCACCCAGATGCCGCCCTCTCCTGCCGCGACCGCGACCGGGCGCCTTCCGACCGGGACGTCGGCCTGCAGGCGGCCGGTGTCCGGATCGAGAAACGCGACGGAGTTGGGCACCACCTTGACCGCCGCCGAGCCGCCCCCCGTGAGGGCGAGCGCGATGCCGGCGACGGCGCCTGCGAGCAGGAGCGCTCCGGCCGCGGCCGCGACTCGTGAGCGCCTGACAACGCGCACCCGGCGCTCCTCGACGCCGACGGCGGCTTCCGCTGCGGCCGCGAGCTCTTCCTCGCGCCCGCCGATCGCCATCACCTTCGCCGCGTCCATCGTTCGCAGCGGCGGGAAGTCCTCCTCGATGCCGGGTGCGAGCACCTGGAAGATGCGCTGCGCCTGCTCGATGTCCTTGAGGCGGTGCTCGCCCAGGTCTCGGAAGCCGACGTCTTCGACCGCGGTGCCGACGAGGTCGCGCGTCGCCGAGGAGATGAGGATCTGGCCGCCGTGGGCGGACCCTGAGATCCGGGCCGCGCGCACGACGTCGAGCCCGTGGTAGCCCGACTCCGCGAACCCCGGCTCCCCGGTGTGGATGCCCACACGAATGCGCACGCT
The DNA here is from genome assembly GCA_963776375.1 of uncultured Actinomycetes bacterium. GTDB lineage: Bacteria > Actinomycetota > Thermoleophilia > Gaiellales > Gaiellaceae > PALSA-612. The sequence goes on from CAVZMF010000002.1 coordinate 697,408, forward strand.
CACTCCCCGCGGCCAGTCGGCGGCGGCGAGCGCCTTCTGAGCCTCGACCGCGGCCCGCACGCCGTCGCGCGCGCGCCGGAACGCGAAGAAGAACGCGTCGCCCTGGCTGTCCACCTCCTGCCCGCCGTGCGTCTCGAAGGCCGCCCGGAGCAGCGCGTTGTGCTGCTCGAGCAGCTGGCCGTAACCATCGTCCAGCTCCTGCACGAGCCTCGTCGAGCCTTCGATATCCGTGAACAGGAAGGTGACGGTGCCCGTCGGGACGGGTGCGGCACGACGCTGGCCGTTCGGCCCGGACAGCGCCAGGGTGGGGTCCTGCTCGAGAATCGATCGCTCCAGGCGCCGCAGCTCCTCACTGGGTTGCAGTCCCAGCTCCTCGTCGAGGAGTCTCCGTCCCTCGCGATAGGACTCGAGCGCGTCGGCCTGCCGGCCGCAGCGATACAGCGCCAGCATCAGCTGGCCGCGCAGCCGCTCGCGCAAAGGATGCTCCCGGACGAGGAGCTCCAGCTCGGGAACGAGCGCCGCATGCCGGCCGAGCTGAAGGTCGGCGTCGATCCGCTCCCCGAGCGCTCCTAGCCGGTGTTCTTCGAGTCGGGCACGCTCCCCGTCGGCGAACTCGACGCCGTCGAGGTCGGCAAGTGGCGGCCCGCGCCACAACGCCAGGGCCTCGCGCAGCTGCTGCGCTGCGACCGCCGGCTCGCCGACGCGGGCCGCGTCGACGAGGTGTTCGAACCGCTCCAGATCGAGCTCTCCGGCGCCGACTCGGATCATGTAGCCCGGGGAACGCGTCACGATCGCCTCGCGGCCGACGATCTTCCTCAGCTGCGACACGTGTACCTGGAGCGCGGTCGCAGCGGTCTCGGGCGGCGCATCGCCCCAGAGTCCGTCGATCAGCCGGTCGCGCGAGACGACCGCGCCCGCGTTCAGGAGGAGCAGGGCCAGGAGCGCGCGCTGTTTGGAGCCACTGATGGCGACGGGCCGACCATCGTCGAGTACCTCCAGCGGGCCGAGAATGCGGTACTCCACGTGCGGCTCTCGCTTCCCTTTAGTCGCGCTTTAGGTCCAGGCAAGCCCACTTTTAGCCGGTTCAGGTCAGGTTCGCAAAGGCCGCGACAGCGGTCGAAGCGACAGAAAGGGAAGGCAATGACCACTTCTCTCGACACCATGATCCGCCGCACGCTCGGCACGATCGTCGCCGTGGCGGTGATCGTGTTCGTAGTCGCGGGCTCCGCTCTGGCGGACGGGCGTCCCGCAGCGAGCTACTACACGAAGCAACAGCTCCAGGCCATGAGCCAGAGCTGGGCTGCCAGGGCGGCTCTCAGCTCGATCTCGAACGTCGAAGCCGCCCTCGGCTCCCTGCCGGTGGATACACGCAACGCGCTGCTCGCCAGGTTGGGGCAGACCCCGGCCGTCACCAGCTCGCCGTCGAGCTTCGGGTGGCGCGACTTCGGGATCGGCGCGGCGGGAATGCTCGGCCTCGTCCTGCTCGCCGGAGGCGCCTGCCTCGCCGTCCGCTACGGGCGGCGATCCACCAGCGTCGCGGCGCACCGCCCCGTCTAACGGGCTCGTACATGCACGGCAGGAGCCCGCAAAAGGCGGGCTCCTGCCGTGCCCGGGCTCACGCCTGGACGCGCTCGAAGAGCGTGTCGTAGCGAAGCAGCCTTCCGTCCTCGAAGAACTCGGCCCAGTCGCCCTTCTCGTCGCCCTCCCGCACCACGAACCGGGCCGGCGAGACGGGGCGAAGGTGCGCCGAGCCGTCGCCGCCGACGGGCGTCAGGTCGATCCCGCCGTCACGCGGGCTGACGTGAATCGTGGTGCCGAGGGGCTCCCGGTACGTCCCGGAGACCGTCGCCAGGTCGGCCTCTGTCACCTCCACCTCCGGCGGCAGCGGCAGCCCGAGCCCGACTGACCGGAGCAGCCGGTTGACGAGGAAATGCCCCTGGTCCGAGTTCGTGAGCAGCACGAACGCCGTGCCCTCCCCGGGCACGACGAGAAGCTGGGCGCGTGCGCACGAGACGGCGCCGCCGTGCTCGAGGGTCAGCCGGCCGCGACCGCGCACGATGCCGAGCCCGAGCCCGTAGTCGCCGTCGGGCCCGACCTCGACCTGCGGCGTCTGCATCTCGCGCAGGGACTCCGAGTCGCGCAGATGCCGCGCGAACCGGCGCACATCGGAGGCGCAGGAATAGAGGCCGCCGGAGGGACGGCGCGCCCGCGGATACGGCATGTCGTTCGGCACCGACGGCTCGATCGGTGAAAAGCCCGTGCGCTCCATTCCCAGCGGCTCGAACACGAGCACGCGCAGCGCGTCCTCGAACGGCATCTCTGCGGCCCGCTCGATCAGCGCGCCGGTCAGCCAGTAGCCGGGATTGGAGTACGCGAAGTACCGGCCCGGCCCGACGGGGCCACCAACCGCCTCGTCCGCGGACAGCCGCTGAAGCGCGTCGTCGCCCTCACCGTACTCGGCGAGCGGCCGCGACCAGTCGTGGGCGAGGCCGGCCTGGTGCGACAGCAGCTGCCGGAGCGTGATGCCGTCCCACGGAAGCCGGAGACCGTCGAGCGGCTGGTCGAGCGCGAGGAGGCCCTCCTCGACGAGCCCCAACGCGGCCGCCGCGACGATGGGCTTCGTGATCGACGCGATCCGAAAGGTCGTCTCGATCGGGACGCCCCAGGCACGCTCGTGCCCGCCGCCGCCGTGGTCGACGGCGATGGCCAGCGCAGTCACTCCGAAGCGCTCGAGATCGCCTTGCTCCACCGCATCGAAGATCGCCGCCGGGTCCACCGGCGTACCCTACTCAGCCGGTCCGATCCAGTCGCAGCCAGGCCGCGCCCCGCTGCGCCGCACTGCAGCGGGATTCTCGCCCGTTTGTAAGGCCGGTCAGGTACCCTGTTCCGAGACCGCAGCCTCGGCCGCACGCGTGGCTTCCTACGCGACGTGCTGGGACTGCGGAGACGTCTACATGGAGGTTGCATGACTCTCACCAAGGAAGCGAAGCAGGAGATCTTCGAGAAGCACGGGCACCACGGCACCGACACCGGCTCGACCGAGGTGCAGGTGGCGCTGCTGACGACGCGCATCAACGAGCTCACCGAGCACATGCGCACGCACCCGAAGGACCACCATTCGCGGCGCGGCCTGCTCAAGCTCGTCGGTCGCCGGCGCCGGCTGCTCGGCTATCTCCAGCGCACGAACGTCGAGGGCTATCGCGCTCTGATCAAGGAGCTCGGCCTCCGGCGCTAGAACACGAAACGGGGAGTGGAAGTTTGAGCGAGTCCCGGGCCCTGCCAGCCGACCAGGGGGCGAGACTGACTCAAACCTCCACTCTCCTCGAAGAAGAGTGGAGGACAACATGAGTATTGCCACCGAGCAGCCAACGTCGGTCTCGGTGACCGTCGGGGACGAGGAGATCGTCTTCGAGACCGGCAAGCTGGCCAAGCAGGCCGACGGCGCCGTGCTCGTCCGCGAGGGCGAGACGATGGTGCTGGCGACTGCGCAGGGACGGACGGAGGCGCGCGAGGGCGCGGACTTCTTCCCCCTCACCGTCGACGTCGAGGAGCGCATGTACGCCGCCGGGAAGATCCCCGGCGGTTTCTTCAAGCGCGAGGGACGGCCGACGGAGCGCGCGATCCTGACCGCGCGCATGATCGATCGCCCGATCCGGCCGCTCTGGCCGAAGGGCTACCGCAACGAGGTGCAGGTGATCTGCACGACGCTGTCCGCCGACCTCGTCACGCCGCACGACATCCTCTGCATCAACGGCGCATCCGCGGCGCTGATGCTCTCGCCGCTGCCGTTCCTCGGCCCGGTCGGCGCCGTTCGGATCGCGATGATCGACGGCGAGCCGGTCGTGAACCCGACGCTGCCGCAGGCCCAGGACTCGACGCTCGACCTGATCGTCGTCGGCACGAAGGACGGCCTGACGATGGTCGAGGCCGGCGCCGACGAGGTGCCCGAGGAGACGCTCCTGCGGGCGCTCGAGATCGCGCACGAGAAGATCATCCTGCTCTGCGAGGCGCAGGAGGAGCTCCGCGAGCGAGCGGGCAAGCCGAAGTGGCTCGACCAGGAGCTGACCGCCGAGCTCAAGGAGCGCTACAGCGACCGGATCTTCGAGCACATCCAGCTGTACGGCCTGCGCGAGGCGGCCACGGTCGTCGAGGCGCTCGAGGCCGAGCTCAGTCCCGAAATCTCGATGGACTCGACCGAGGAGGACATCCTCCGCCGGATTCAGGTCCGCGCGAGCCTCGCCGCCGTCCTGGAGACGGTGCGCATGGACGCCGTCGAGAGCCCGGTGCGGCAGCAGTTCGAGGCCGACCTGCGTGCGCTCACCGAGGCAGAGCAGGACTCGAAGGAGCTCAAGTCGGCCAAGCGCGGCCTGCTCTTCGACCGCGTCGTCGAGACGGCCGAACTGCCCTTCCCGGCCGGATCGCCGGTGGGCGAGGGCGAGACGCCCGTCAAGGACACGATGACGAAGCAGTTCCTGAAGCGGGCCGCGGACGCCGTCTACAAGGACCTCGTCCGCAAGAAGATCGCGGTCGAGAAGCGGCGCCCGGACGGCCGCGGCGCAGAGGACATCCGCCCGATCGCCTGCGAGGTCGGCGTCTCGCCGCGCACGCACGGCTCGGCGCTGTTCACGCGCGGCCAGACGCAGATCATGTCCCTGCTCACGCTGGGAACGGCCAAGGAGGGCCAGCGCATCGACGACCTCTCCCTCGAGGAGGAGCGCCGGTACATGCACCACTACAACTTCCCGCCCTACTCGGTCGGGGAGACCGGCTTCATGCGCGGCCCGAAGCGCCGCGACATAGGCCACGGCGCGCTCGCGCAGCGCGCGCTCGAGCCCGTGATCCCGACGGCGGAGGACTTCCCGTACACGATCCGGATCGTCTCCGAGACGCTGGAGTCGAACGGCTCGTCGTCGATGGGCTCCGTCTGCGGCTCGACGCTCGCGCTGATGGACGCCGGCGTGCCGATCCGCAGGCCGGTCGGCGGCATCGCGATGGGCCTCGTCAAGGAGGGCGACGACTACGTCATCCTCACCGACATCCAGGGGGCGGAGGACCACCTCGGCGACATGGACTTCAAGGTCGCCGGCTCGCGCGAGGGCATCACCGCCCTGCAGATGGACATCAAGATCACCGGCGTCACGCAGGAGATCATGCGCTCGGCGCTCGACCAGGCCCGGCGCGCGCGCGAGTTCATCCTCGACAGGATGGCCGAGGCGCTCCCCGAGACGCGGTCGCAGCTCCGCGAACATGCCCCGCGGATCTCGACGATCAAGATCAACCCCGAGTACATCGGCATGGTCATCGGCAAGGGCGGCGAGACGATCCGCGGGCTCGAGGCCGACCACGACGTGCAGATCGACATCGAGGAGGACGGGACGATCCTCGTCTACGCGACCGAGGGCACGAATGCCGCGGCCGCGATCGAGGCCATCAACGGGCTGACGAAGGATCCGGAGGTGGGGGACACCTACACCGGCAAGGTCGTCAAGACGACGCAGTTCGGAGCCTTCGTGGAGCTCAAGAAGGGCACCGACGGGCTGCTGCACGTCTCCAACGTCGGCCCGGGCCGCGTCGGTCACATCGAGGACGTGATCACGCGCGGCGACGTGCTCGACGTGATCGTCCAGGAGGTCGACAAGGAGCGCGGGCGCATCGGCCTCAAGCTCGTGGCCAAGCACGAGAACGGATCGCTCGTCCAGCCCGAGGAGCTGATCGAGCGGGCGAAGAACGCCCCGCCCCGCGAGGAGCGAGACGAGCGCCCGCGCGGCGGCGACCGCGGCCGCGGCGGACGCGGCGGCCGACGGCGTGACTAGGCGGCGCTGAGAGGCGAGACGGAACGACGAGACGGGGCGCTAGCAGCGCCCCGTCTCGTTTCGGTCTCGACGGGGACGCTGCTCGTCACACCCGTGCGCGCCGCCCTCGGCGGCGCGATCCTCGGCGGGGCGGTTGCCGAGGGGCTCCCGCGTGCCGGCGTGCTGCTCGCCGTCGGCGTCGGGGCCGTGCTGATGGTCTTCGGCGGAGCGTCCACCCGGCGGATCCGCGAATTCGACGACTTCCCGGTGCCGCCCGAGTCGGCGACGTTCGGCCCCTGGTGGGAGGCGGCGGCCCGGGCCGCGCTCCCGAGCACGGTCGGGCTCACCGTCCTCGGCGCCGTCGCACTTGGGTTCTCGCGCGGACTCGCGGGCGTGTGCGGCGGGCTACTCGTCGCCATGGCCATCCTCGGCCTCGCCTCCGGGATCCTGCTCCTCGTCGAGGAGCGCCGCGAAGCGCGGCGGCTGTACGTCGACCGAGGCATCCTCCAGCCGCGCCGCTACGTCAGCCGCCAGGCGGCTTGATCAGCGTTGCGACGTAGGCGAGGACGTCCTTCTCCTCGCCGCCCTTGACGATGCCGGCCGGCATCGTGCCGCCGCCGTTCAGCACGGGGAAACGACCGGTTTCCCCCGTGTGCCCCCTTCCCCGCCGCAGCGCGTGGCTATTGCTGGTGCGCCTCCGGCCGAGTGAATCGGCCTGCGGCGACAGCGCGCGAGCCTCCAAGAACGCTGCCCTGGGAACCAACCGTCAGCGCTTCGGCTGAGCGATGATGGTCGCGACGTAGGCGAGGACGTCCTTCTCGTCGCCGCCCTTGACGATGCCGGCCGGCATCGTGCCGCCGCCGTTGTCGATCTGCGCCTTCACGGCGGCGATCGAGATCGGCAGGCCCTGCAGCCTGGGGCCGACCCCGCCGGTGCCGTTCATGCCGTGGCAGCCCGCGCAGCTCGACTGGAAGACCGTCTGCCCGCGGTACTGGTCGCCGAGCGCCACGGAGCCTGCCGCGGCCTTGGGGATGCCGGGCCGCGCCGGGTGCCACTTCGCGAGGGCGTAGGTCACGCCCGCGACCCCGAACAGGAGGACGACGGGGACGACGACCAGCCTGGACACGTCGCGATCGTATCGAGTAGTTTCGTGGCGCTCAATGCACCTGCTGGCGAGCGCCAACTCGACCTACACCGACATCGTCACGTCGGTGTTCTCGTCGACGATCGCCGCCAAGGCCTGGTTCGCGACGGCGGCCTTCACGCTCGCGCTCGTCCAGGTCTCGACCGGGGCGCGCATCTTCGGGAAGCTCCAGCACGTCATCCCGCTGTCGCCCGGGTCGGTGGCGCCGATCCACCGCTGGTCGGGGCGACTCGCGGTCCTGTGCACGCTCCCCGTCGCCTTCCACTGCATCTTCATCCTCGGCTTCAGCACCTACAACACGCGGGTGCTCGTGCACTCGATCGTGGGCTCGTTCGTCTACGGCGTGCTCGTCGTCAAGCTGCTGATGGTGCACAGCCGCAAGTACCCGGGCTGGGCGCTGCCTGTCGCCGGCGGGACGATGTTCGCCGTGCTCGTGACGCCTCTGGGCCACCTCCGCGGCCTGGTACTTCACGAACGTCCGCTTCGGTTTCTAGGCTGCGCGCGGACGTACCTGAGGAAGCCGGAGTTGCAGAGGAGCGGAGGACACGTGATCAGGACTTTGGCACCCGGAGAAGGCTTGGCCACGGCCACGAGCGGGTCGTAGGCGTTGCGGCGGACGATCTCGCTCGGAACCTGCATCACGCCGGCGGCGATGAAGCCGCCATCGGAGCGAGCGACTTCGACGGACGGCATCGCCGCGCGCTCGAGCGCACCGACGAGCCCCGGGCCGAGGATCCTCGCCACCGCGGCGAGCCGCTGCTCGCACGACCCGTGGGCGCCCACCTCGTCCGTCGCCGCGCGGACCGTCGCCATCCCCATCCACGGTTCGACCAGTCCGCAGGCCCGGGCGAAGTCGCCGGCGGAGAGCGCGTCGTCGAACTCGGCGATCACGCTCCGAACATCGGCCTGCGTGGTCGCGGAGCTGTCCGAGACCTCGGTCAGCGCGGAGCCGCCTCCGTGGTTCGCCGCTGTCGCCAGGGCCAGGACCGCCGCCAGGGCGGCCATCTGCGCGAGGGCCGCGCGCCGGCGGCGCTGGCGGTCGCGCGCCTCCTGGATCAGCGGCCACAAGACCGCTGCAGCTCCGCTCGAGACGAAGAGCCGTGAGATCATGGTGCTAGTATGGCTAGCTTCATGCGATCGGTCAGAGACGACGCGCCGGCTGACGGTTTTCTCCACGAGAGAGTAGCGGCCGAGATTCGTCGGGCGATCGCCGACGGCGAGGCGAGCCCCGGCGAGCGGCTGCCGCCGGCACGCGACCTGGCCGCGGTCCTGGGCGTGAACCGCAACACGGTCCTGCGCGCCCTGCGGCTGCTGCGGGACGAAGGGCTCCTCGAGTTCCGCCGGGGCCGCGGCATCACGGTGGTGGGAACACCGGAGCGAAGCGAGGTGCTGACGGGCGCGCAGGCGCTCGTCCGGCTGGCGCGGAGCCACGGTCTCCGGCGCGACGAGCTGATCGACCTGATCGACTCGGTCTCGTAGGAGGCAGACGGTGGAGGGAATCGCTACGACCGAGGTCTCCGCGCGCGCCGCGGCGGCGGAAGGGCCGTGGCGGCTGACGCTGCGCCGGGTCCGGCGCGACCGGTGGACGTTCGCCGCCGCATGCCTGTTCGGGGCTATCGTCTTCTGCTCGTTCGCCGGCGGGCCGATCGCGAGCGCGATCCTCGGCCACACCTCCACCGACCAGTTCCCCTACGCGGCGGACGAGAACTACAAGCCGGTCGGCCCCTGGACGCGCGTGTCCACCGCCAGCTACATCCGCTCCGACGACTACGGAGACATCCTGCCCCCGGCCAAGGGGACACCGACGACGCTCTTCGTGCTCGGCGCGGACAGCGTCCTCGGCCGCGACGAGATGCTCCGCCTGCTCGATGGCGGCCGCACGTCCCTCGAGGTCGCGTTCTTCGCCGTCTTCGTCGCCCTGCTCATCGGCGTTCCGCTCGGCGTGCTGGCGGGCTACTTCGGCGGCTTCACCGACACGATCGTCTCGCGGCTGACGGAGACGATCATGGCCTTTCCGCTGATCCTCTTTCTGGTCTTCGCCAGCGTGCGCCTGAGCAACACGCTGACGCCGATCGGCTGGGGCTCGATCGTGCCGGACGGAGTCTTCGCCGTCGCGCTCCTGATCGGCCTGTTCACCTGGTTCTACCCGGCCCGGCTCGTGCGCGCGGAGATGCTCACGCTGCGCAACGCCGAGTTCGTCCAGGCCTCGCGCATGGTCGGCGCCTCGACCTCGCGGATCATCCGCCGGCACCTCCTGCCGCACCTCGTGCCCGGGCTGCTCGTCTGGGCGGCGATCGCGATCGCGGCCAACATCCTGCTCGAGGTCGGGATCAGCTTCGTCGGCGTCGGCGTCCAGGCCCCGACCCCGACCTGGGGCTCGATGCTCTCGACCACCTGGGGCACGGTCTTCTCGCCCCGCACCTACGACGCCGTTTCGTACACGCCCTGGCAGACGGTGTTCCCGACGGTGGCGATCCTGCTCACCGTCGTCGCCCTGAACCAGCTCTCGGAGGGGATCCGTCGGAGCGCTGGAGCCCTGGTCGAGCCGATGAGGCGCGTACTGACCTTCTTCGGCCGCCGGCTCGGGGCCGCGCTCTTCACGTTCGTCACGATGATCACGCTCACGTTCGTGCTCTTCTGGCTGATCCCGAGCGAGCCGGCCGCCTTCGTCTATCCGAGCGCGCAGCACCTGTCGGACTACCAGATCGCGCACGCGCATCACCTGCTCGGGATCGACCGACCGTTGATCGAGCAGTACGGCGACTACCTCTGGCACCTGCTCCGCTTCGACTTCGGCAGCCAGTGGAGTGGCTCGCAGCTGATCGAACCGAAGCTGACCGAGCAGCCGATCGGGCCCCAGCTCGCGTCGGCCGTGCCCGCCACGCTGTCGATCATCCTCGGCGGCGCGCTCCTCGTCGTGCTGATCGCCGTGCCGTTGGGGGCGATCTCGGGCCGCAGGATCGGCTCCATCGGCGACCGGACGATCATGCTGCTCGCGCTGATCGGGATCTGCACGCACCCGATGGTCGTCGGCCTGATCCTGCGCACCGTCTTCGGGAACCAGCTGCACTGGGTCGACCCCGGGGGGTACTGCCAGCTGACGCCCGACTCGAACGTGCCCTGCAGCGGGCCGATCGATTGGGCGTCGCACCTGATCCTGCCCTGGATCACGTTCGCCCTGCTCTTCCTGGCGCTGTACACGCGCATGATCCGCGCCAGCGTCGCCGACACGCTGCACGCCGACTACGTCCGCACCGCGCGCGCAAAAGGAGCCGGGGAGACGAGGGTGATGACGCGCCACGTGCTCCCGAACGCCGGCCTGCGGGTGCTGACGATGGTCGGGATGGAGATCGGCACCGCGATCGGCGTCTGCATCTACATCGAGGCGGCCTTCGGGATCGGCGGACTCGGCAGCATGGCGGTCACGGCCATGTTCGGCACGGTCGCGCTCGACCTTCCGCTGATCCTCGCCGTCGTGGTCGTGATCACGGCGATCGTCGTGATCGGCAACCTCGCCGTCGACCTGCTCTACGCCTTCATCGACCCGCGCGCCGGCGAGGCGCTCCGCGACAAGGAGACGAAGAGCCTTGCCGCTGGCGTGATCTAGCGCCGCCGCCCGGTCTACCATGGGCGGATGCAGGAGTATGTCCTCTCGGAGCTCGATACCGGGGAGCGGCTGATCACCGAGCGGGTCGGGAGCGTCCGCTCCGCGTCGCTCGGCTTCTGGATCGGCGCCGGGTCGCGCGACGAGACGGACGCCAGAGCAGGCGTGACGCACTTCATCGAGCACCTGCTGTTCAAAGGCACGCGCTCGTACTCGGCGGTCGAGATCGCGGAGATCTTCGACGAGCTGGGAGGCGAGCTCAACGCGGCCACGTCCCGGGAGAGCACCGTCGTCTTCGCCCGGGTCGCCGACCGGCACGTGGAGACGGCGCTCGACGTGATGGCCGACATGGTCTTCTCGCCGACCTTCGCCGACCTCGAGACCGAGCGCGCGGTCGTGCTCGAGGAGATCGCGATGCTCGAGGACACGCCGCAGGACCTCGTCCACGACCTGCTCTCGGAGGCGATCTTCGGCGGCGACCCGCTGGGCCGCCAGATCATCGGCAGCGCCGACGTGATCTCGTCGGTGAGCAAGCGCACGCTCTCGGCCTACCACCGGCAGATGTACACGGCCGGGAACATCGTGCTCGCCGCCGCGGGCAACGTCGAGCACGACCAGCTGCTCGCCCTGCTCGAGCGCGCCTCGCATCAGCGCGTGGAACCGCCCGAGGCGCGGACGCGGGTGCGCCGGCCGCTCGTGAAGCCTCCGCCGCCCGGCCTGCGCTTCCAGTCCAAGGAGACCGAGCAGTACCACGTCTGCGTCGGGGGGATCGGCGTTTCCCGCACCGACCGCCGCCGCTTCGCCGCCTCGATCCTGGACGCGATCCTGGGCGGGTCGGCGTCGTCGCGGCTGTTCCAGGAGATCCGCGAGAAGCGGGGGATGGCCTACGCGGTGTACAGCTTCGCCTCGCAGTACACGGACACCGGCCTGGTCGGCATCTACGTGGGCACCCGCGAGGAGAACCTCGAGACCTGCTTCGAGATCGTCGCCCGCGAGATCGCCGACATCGCCTCCGGGAAGATCACCGAGCGGGAGCTCACGCGGGCGAAGGAGAACCTCAAGGGCCGCATGGCCCTGTCCATGGAATCGACGTCGAACCGGATGAGCCGGCTCGGCAAGTCGCTGATCTCGGACACGGAGCTCCTGACCCTCGACCGGATCATCGCCGAGATCGACGGTGTCGACGCGGAGGAGATCGCGGGACTCGGAGCCGTGCTGCTCGCTCCCGAGACGCTGTCGGCCAGCGGCATCGGCCCGAGCGAGGACCGGTTCCTCGCCGCGGTCGAGCAGGTGCACCCGGGGCTGCCGGCCCGGGCCGCGGCGTGAGGGTCGCTGTCTTCGGGGCTCGCGGGAAAGTGGGCGCCGTCGTGGCGGCCGCGCTCGCCGACGCGGGGCACGAGGTGGTCGGGATCGACCTCGGCGACCCGGTCGCGGTCGACGGCTGTGACGCGGCCGTCGACTTCACGCAGCCCGCCGCCGTCGAGACGGACGTGTCCGCGTGCGCCGGTGCCGGCGTTCCCTGCGTGATCGGCACGACGGGCTTCGACCGGGACGCCGTCGACCGGCTCGCGCGGGAGCACGGAGTCCCGGTCTTCCACGCCCCGAACTTTGCGGTCGGCGCCGTCCTGATGATGCGCTTCGCAGCCGACGCGGCGAGGCATCTGCCGAAGGCGGAGATCGTCGAGCTCCATCACGACACGAAGCTGGACGCGCCCTCGGGCACGGCCAGGGCGACGGCCGAGGCGATGGGCGGCGGCGTGCCGATCCACTCCGTGCGGCTGCCCGGCCTGGTCGCGCACCAGGAGGTCATCCTCGGCGGCCTCGGCCAGACCCTCTCGATCCGCCACGACACGACGTCGCGGGATGCGTTCGTGCCGGGGGTGCTGCTCGCGCTCGAGCGGGTGCGCGAGCTGCCGCCGGGTCTGACCGTCGGGCTCGACACCCTGCTGTGACGGCGGAGTCGATCGACCGCGACGTCCGTTTCTTCGTCTACGACCAGTTCCTCGCCGAAGCGCGACCCCCGACGATCGACGAGGTCGCAACCGGGCTCTCGATCGCATCCGGCGAGGTCGAAGCCTCGTTCGGACGGCTGGAAGAGACTCACGTGCACGTGTTTGCGCCTGACACGCGCACGATCTGGATGGCGAACCCACGCAGCTCGGGTGTACGCGGACAAGCTCTCGCCCGACCCGAACCGGGCGACTCCCGCCGAGGCGGAGGCGGCGTTCGCGTCGATCGGGCTCACCGGCGACTTCTGGCGCCTGACACTGATCTCACGGACTCGCGCCGCCGTGCGTTCACATCGTCGTGCTGACACTCTTCGACTACGGCCCGTCCGCGAACTGCCTCAAGGTGCGCGTGCTCCTGCGGCAACTCGGCGTCGAGTACGAGCGGGTGAACGTGGACATCTTCGCCGGCGAGTCGAGGACGGACGAGTACCGCGAGCTGAATCCCGCCGGCCGCACGCCTGCTCTCCGGCTTGACGACGGACGGGCGCTCGCGGAGTCGAATGCGATCCTGCTCTACCTCGCGGAGGGAACCCCCTTTCTGCCCGCCGACGCGGTCGAGCGCGCGCATGTGCACCAGTGGCTGTTCTTCGAGCAGAACCTGCTGGAGCCCAACGTGGGCACGGCGCGCTTCTGGCGCCTGACCGGTCGCGACCAGCAGCAGCCGGAGGCGTTCGAGCAGCGCCGCGGGGCGGGGGAGGACGCTCTGCAGATTCTCGCCCGCTTCCTCGTCGGCCGCGACTTCCTCGTCGCCGGGCTGAACTCGGTCGCGGACATCGCGCTCTACGCATACACGCATGTCGCGGCCGACGCGGGAATCGACACGGCCGCGTTCCCGTCGATCGCCCCCTGGCTCGCGCGTGTCGAGGCGACCGCCGGCTTCGTGAACGACCTCGAACCGTACCCGCCGAACGCGCTCGTCTCGGCCTGACCCGGCGCCTCGCTGCGATCCATCCTTGTTCCCCCGGGGCCTTCGGCCCCTGACCCCCGCTTTGGACCATAGCGGCCAGATCCGCACGGAGGGGATACGCGACTGTGCCGATTCGCGCGCAGAACTGCGCGGGGTCTCGGGCCGCGACCTGCGCGTGGCGAACCGCGTGAGTACTCTTAGGAGCGTGCTCGGCGAAGTCCTGACGGCGATCGTGACGCCGTTCCGCCCGGACGGCTCGGTCGACTTCCATCGCTTCGCGGCGCTCGCGCACCATCTCGTCGATCACGGCTCCGACGGGATCGTCGTCGCAGGCACGACCGGCGAGTCGCCGACGCTCTCCGACGACGAGCGCATCGAGCTGATCCGGGTCGCCCTCGGCGCCGTCGGCGACCGCGCCACCGTCGTCGCCGGCACCGGCACGTACTCGACGGCCCACTCGATCCACCTGACACGCAAGGCCCACGAGATCGGCGCGCACGGGTTCCTCGTCGTCACGCCCTACTACAACAAGCCGCCGCAGCGCGGGATCGTCGCGCACTTCGAGGCGATCGCCGAGGTCAGCGACCGGCCGATCGTCGCCTACAACATCCCCTCGCGCGTGGTCGTGAACATCGAGCCGGAGACGATCGTCGAGCTCGCGAAGATCCCGACGGTCACGGCCGTGAAGCAGGCGAACGACGATCTGCTCCAGGCGCGCCGCATCGTCGAGGACGCGGGGCTCGACCTCTATGCAGGCGACGACAACATCCTCTTCCCGTTCCTCGAGGTCGGCGGAGTCGGGGGCATCTGCGTCCACACGCACGTGGTCGGGCCGCAGGTGAAGGAAATGATCCGGCTCTACAGGCAGGGCGACCATGTCGAGGCGCGCCGTATCCACGAGGCGCTTGCGCCCGCCTACGAGCTGCTCCAGGTGCAGACGAACCCGATCGCGATCAAGGCCGCGCTGAACATCCTCGGGCACGAGGTCGGCGGCCTGCGGCTGCCGCTGGTCGAGGCGACCGAGGACGAGCAGGAGCGCATCCGGGACTGCCTCGAGCGGCTCGGCGCGCTCGTACCCGCGTAGCGACAGGGCTAGACTCGTCCGGTGGCGGGGATCCGCATCATCCCTCTCGGCGGCCTCGGCGAGGTGGGGAAGAACATGACCCTCTACGAGACCGAGGGCGGCAGCGTCCTCGTCGACGCGGGCCTCGCGTTCCCGCGAGACGAGCATCTCGGGGTCGACCTCGTCCTCCCGGACTTTTCGTACCTGAAGGACAACGCGGCCGACATGCGTGCGGTGCTGCTCACCCACGCGCACGAGGATCACGTCGGCTCGCTGCCGTACGTGCTGCGCGAGGTGCCGGTGCCTCGCGTCCTGGCGACGAAGCTCACGCTCGGCCTCGTGCAGTCCAAGCTCGACGAGCACGGCTTGCTCTCGCGCACGCAACTGGAGGAGATCCGCCCCGAGGAGGGCCCGATCGACGTCGGCCCGTTCCGCGTCGACACCGTGCGCATGGCTCACTCGGTGCCCGACAACGTCGCGTTCGTCCTCGAGGCCGACGGTCTGCGGGTGCTGCACACGAGCGACTACAAGCTCGACCACACGCCGATCGACGGGTTCAAGACGGACGTCGGCAAGCTGGCCGATCTCGGGAACTCGGGCGTCGATCTCATGCTCGGCGACTCGACCAACGCCGAGCGGCCGGGCTTTACCGGCTCCGAGAGGCTCGTCGGCGACGCCTTCCGGCAAATCATCCCGCTGCGCAAGGGTCGCGTCCTCATCGCCACGTTCGCCTCCAACGTCCACCGGATGCAGCAGGCGATCGACGTGGCGCTCGAGGCCGAGCGCAAGGTGTGCGTCGTCGGGCGATCGATGCGCAAGAACCTGAACATCGCGCGCTCGCTCGGCTACCTGTCGGTCCCGGACGACACGCTGATCCGCCCCGCAGAGCTGGACGAGTACCCGCCGGAGAAGCTGCTCGTTCTCTGCACCGGCAGCCAGGGGGAGCCGCTCTCGGCGTTGACCCGGATCGCGTACCGCGATCACCCGGCCGTGCGCGTCGACCGCGGCGACACGGTCATCATCTCGGCGAAGCCGGTTCCCGGAAACGAGCTGCGCGTGCACGACACGATCAACCAGCTCGCGCGCGCAGGGGCGGAGATCCTGCACCAGGACATCGCGCCGGTGCACGTCTCCGGGCACGGGAACTCGGAGGAGATCCGCACCGTTCTCTCGCTCGTGCGGCCGAGAGCGGTCATGCCCGTGCACGGCGAGTTCCGGATGCTGGCCGCGCAGGCGCGGATGGCCGGGGACGCCGGCGTCCCGGCCGATTCGATCGTTCTGGCCGAGAACGGCTCCGTCGTCGAGCTCAGCCGCAACAGCGTCGGCATCGTCGACCGCGTCGACTCGGGTGTGACGTTCGTCGACGGCCTGGCAGTCGGCGACCTGAGCGACGTCGCGCTTCGCGACCGCCGCCGGCTGTCCGAGGACGGGGTACTGATCGTCGTCGCGACGCTGACGAGCTCGAACGGTTCGCGCAGCGCTTCGCCCGAACTGATCGCACGGGGGTTCACCGACGCCCTGGGCCCGCTGATGGACGAGATGCGGGTCGAGGCCGAGGAGATCCTGGACTCCTGCCTCGCCGACGACATCGTCGAGATCAAGCTCCTGCAGGAGCACCTCCACGACGGGATCGGCCAGCTCGTCTACGACCGCACCGGCCGCCGTCCGATGATCCTGCCTATCGTCGTCGAGGTATGAGCACCGTCCGCACCCGCGACTGGGCCGACGTCCTCGCCGAGCACGCGACGCGCAAGGAGACCGGCCGGCGACTCGTGGCCCAGCTCCGCGCCTGCGAGGTGTCCGCGCTCGCGTTCTGCCGTCTCCTCGAGCGCTGGGCGCGCGGAGAGGCCGACCCGTGCACGCCCGGGAAGCGGCAGGCCGCGCTCCGGCGCGCGGCCGACCGGGCCGAGACCGCGCTCGCCGGGCTGGAGAAGCCGCTCGGGCGCTACCTGCTCGAGCTCGAGCCCGAGATGGCGGAGGGCCGCTCGTGGTACGGCGAGCCGGGCGCGGGCGAGCTACGCGAATGGGACGACGTCCTCCGGCGAGCCGGGGTGAAGGTGTCCGCGACCCGCGTCGCGCAGGCGTACCTCGAGCTGGCCGTGCTCGTCCGTGCGCTCGAGGGGCTCGCCGACGCCGCCCAGGTCGGCTCGCCGCCCGACACGGCTTCGCTCTGGGCCGGTCTCTTCGACCTGCGCGAGAACCTGCTCAGCCAGGCCGTGGACGACCTGCGCGCGCTCGCCGCCTAGAGCTTCGCGGCACGCCGCGAACCTCTAGGTTAGAAGGCGATGAGCGACGCATCCCTAGCCAGTCTCGGCCGCAGGCCGAGACTGGCTGTCGTCGGCTCCGTCAATCTCGACCTGGTCGCGCGCTGCGAGCGGCTGCCGCGGCCGGGGGAGACGGTCAGCGGCGCGTCGTTCGACCGCGTGCCCGGCGGCAAGGGCGCCAACCAGGCCGTGGCGGCAGCCCGACTCGGCGCGGACGTTCGCTTCGTGGGCGCGGTCGCCGTCGACGAGCTCGCCGACGAGGCGCTGGCCGGCCTCGAGGAGGCCGGCGTGGACACGAGCGGCGTCGAATGGATCAGCGAGCCGGGCATGCACACCGGCGTCGCGCTGATCTTCGTGGACACGCTGGGCGAGAACGAGATCGTCGTCGCGCCGGGAGCGAACGCCCACGTCGAGCCCGAGGAGATCGACGTCGCCGACGCGGATGCGGTCGTCTGCCAGCTGGAGATCCCCGACGACGCGGTCTACGCCGCGGCGCAGCAGGCGCGGTTCTTCTGCCTGAACGCGGCACCCGCCCGGCCGGTCGACGTCGAGCCCGACCTGCTGATCGTGAACCGGCTCGAGTACGAGGTATCGGGCGACCGCGGCAAGCTCGTGGCGGTGACGCTCGGCGCCGAGGGCGCGATCCTGCTCGAGGACGGGGAGGAGGTGGCCCGCGCGGAGCCGCCGTCCGTGCGCGCCGTCGACGGCACCGCCGCCGGCGACGCCTTCACCGCCTGCCTCGTCGTCTCGCTCGTCGAGGGCCGGTCGCGCGAGGAAGCGCTGCGCCGCGCCTGCGCGGCGGGCGCGCTCGCCGCTTCCCGTCCCGGGGCGCAGCCGTCGCTCCCCACCGCCGCCGAGATCGACGAGATCTTCCTATGACTACGCCGGTTCTCATCGACTGCGACCCCGGTCACGACGACGCGATCGCGATCCTGCTGGCGTTGGCCAGCCCCGAGATCGAGGTGCTCGGCATCACGACCGTGGCGGGGAACCAGACGCTCGAGAAGACGACGACGAACGCCCTGAAGATCCTCGAGTTCACGGGGCGCACGGAGATCCCCGTCGCCGCCGGCGCCGCCCGCCCGATCGTGCGCGAGCCCTACGTCGCCGCCTACGTCCACGGCGAGACCGGCATGGACGGCCCCGACCTGCCCGACCCCGGGACGCGGCCGGTCGATCAGCACGCCGTCGACTTCCTCGCCGAGCGCATCGAGCCGGGCGTGGTGCTCGTCCCGACCGGCCCGCTCACGAATATCGGCCTGCTCCTCGCCCGCCATCCCGAGGTCGCGGAACGGCTCGACCGGATCGTGCTGATGGGCGGGACGATCGCCGAGGGCAACGTCACTCCGGCCGCCGAGTTCAACATCTGGGCCGACCCCGAGGCCGCGGCGCGCGTGTTCACGAGCGGCATCGACCTGACCATGATCGGCCTCGACGTGACCCACAAGGCGCTGTTCCGGCCGGCCGATTCCGAGCGCCTCGCGACGACGGGCCGTACCGGCAGGCTCGTCGCCGAGCTCTTCGCCTTCTACCAGCGCTTCCACTCGGAGCAGTACGGCTGGGACGGCTCGCCCGTGCACGACGCGGTCGCCGTCGCGCACGTGATCCGCGACGGCCTCGTCGAGACGGCCGACCGCGGAGTCGTCGTCGACTGCGGCGGCGAGCTCTCGCGCGGCCGCACCTACGTCGACCTGTGGGGACGCGCGGGCTGGGCGCCGAACACGCACGTGGCCGTGGACATCGACGCCCAGGGCTTCGTGGACTTCCTCGTCGAGCGTCTCGCATCGCTGGGATGAAATTCGGCGTTCTCGCGCTCCAGGACGCGCCCTGGGGCGAACTGCTGGAGCGCTGGCGCTCGCTCGAGGAGCTCGGGATCGAGACGATCTGGGTCGCGGACCACGTCGCGCCACGAGCGGACATGCAGTGGTTCGAGGGCTGGAGCTGTCTCACGGCGCTCGCACACGTGACGAGCCGCCCGAGAATCGGGCCGCTCGTCAGCCCGATGACGTTGCGCAATCCAGCGGTTCTCGCCCGCACCGCGCTCAGCGTCGCCGAGCTCTCCGGAGGGCGCCTGGAGCTCGGCGTGGGCTCGGGTGGCGGTCAGCTCGACCACGAGGTGGCCGGCGTGCCGGACTGGAGCCCGAAGGAACGCGCGGCCCTGTTCGCAGAGTGGGTCGAACGGCTGGTCGAGCTGCTCGCCGACGACCGCCTCCAGCCAAAGCCGAACGCGCCGATCCCGCTGACGATCGGCGGGCACGGCCCGACGGTCCTGCGCCTGGCCGCGAAGCACGCTGACCGGTGGAACGCATTCGGCGGCGTCAGTCTCAGCGCCGAGGACGGGCTCGCCAAGTGCCGCCGGGACAACGAACGGCTGGACGAGCTCTGCGCGGGGACCGGGCGGACCGTCCTGCGCTCTGCCATCGTCGGCTACCCGTTCATCGCCGAGACGCCGTGGTGCTCCGAAGAAGCGTTCCAGGACTTCGTCGGCCGCTGGGAAGAAGCCGGCTTCGAGGAGCTCGTCCTCTTCCATCCGTGGGACTGGGAGATGCCGGAAGGCTCGGTCGAGCCGGGGCTCCCGGAGCGCGTGCTGGGAAAGGGGTAGCGGCCGGCCCGTCGAAGTCAGCCCCATGGCTCGCAAGAAGCGGCCGACGAAGCTGCGCCCGCGGAAGCCCGCCCGCGTGCGCAAGAAGCGCGCGCCCGCCCGCAAGAGCGCCGTCGCGAGCCACCATCGTCCGGAGCTCGCCGGCCTCGCGCTCGTCGCCCTCGGCGTCTTCCTCGGCGCCTGCCTGTACGGGAGCTGGAACGGCGGCAGCGCGGGGGCCTGGCTCGCGACCGGCGTTTACGACCTGCTCGGCGCGGCCGCCTACGTCCTGCCGGTCGCGCTCGTCGCGGTCGGCGGCCTGATGCTGGCGCGCAGCAGCCTCGTCGACTTCCGGCCCTTCCGGCTCGGCCTGCTCGCGACGGCGCTCGGCCTCGGCTTCGTCCTCGGCCGCGAGCACGGCGGCTACTACGGACGTGGCATCGACACCGTCCTCGGCGGCGCGATCGGCTCCACGGGGCTCGTGATCCTCGGCGTCTTCGCGCTCCTCGCCGGTGTGCTCCTGCTCACGGGCGCATCCGTCGGAGCGATCCTGCGCCGCTCGCACCATGCCGTCCGCGTCGTCGGCCGCTCCGCCCGCGAGCGCCTCGACCGCCCCGCCACCCTGGAGCCAAGCGACACTGTGTTGCAGCGTCCGGAGGAGCCTGGTCTCGAGGCGGTTGCCGGGCCGGCGCCGGCCCTCGTGGACGGGGTCCACGACTACCCGGACATCATCTCGTCCGAGGAGAACGCGTACGAGCCCGCGCCGCTGCTCGTCGAGCCGCCGGAGGCAGTCGAGGAGACGCAGGGCTCGCTGTTCGAGACCGCGGACGCGCCTCCGCCCGAGTACCGGCTTCCCGACCGCACAATCCTGCGCCGCTCCAAGGCGGTGTCCGGATCGACCGCGGAGCAGAGCGCCCGCACGGCGGAGCTCCTCGTCCAGACGCTCTCGCACTTCGGCGTCGAGGCGAACGTCGTGGGGGAGATCTCGGGGCCCCGCGTGACCCGCTACGAGCTGCAGCTCGCCGCCGGCACGAAGGTGTCGAAGGTCGCCGGCCTCAAGGACGACCTCTCCTACGCGCTCGCGACGACGGAGATCCGCATCCTCGCGCCCATCCCGGGCAAGCAGGCCGTCGGCGTCGAGGTCCCGAACACCTCGCCGAATCTGGTCACGCTCGGCGACGTCTTCGACGACCTGCCCCAGGCGACGAGCCCCTTGACCGTCTGGCTCGGCAAGGACATCTCCGGCAACGCCGTCTGGACCGATCTCGCGCGGATGCCGCACATCCTCATCGCCGGCACGACCGGCTCGGGCAAATCCGGCTGCCTGAACGCGATGCTGACCTCGATCCTCCTCCGCTCGACACCCGACGAGGTGCGGATGATCCTGATCGACCCCAAGCGGATCGAGCTCGGCTACTACGAGTCCATCCCGCACCTGCTCACGTCGGTCGTGTCCAGCCCCAAGCAGGCCGCCGCGGCCCTGACCAACGTCGTCGGCGAGATGGAGCGCCGCTACGAGCGGATGAGCCTCATGCGCGCCCGCAGCCTTCCCGAGCTGAACCGGACGCTCCGCGCCCGCTCGAACGAGCCGCTCCCGTACCTGCTCGTCGTCATCGACGAGCTCGCCGACCTGATGATGATCTCGCCGCAGGAGGTCGAGGAGGCGGTCATCCGGCTCGCGCAGAAGTCCCGCGCCGTCGGCATCCACCTCGTGCTCGCGACGCAGCGGCCCTCCGTGGACGTCATCACCGGGATGATCAAGGCCAACGTGCCGAGCCGGATCGCCTTCGCCGTCTCGAGCCAGACCGACTCGCGCGTGATCCTCGACCAGGGCGGAGCCGAGTCGCTGCTCGGCCAGGGCGACATGCTCTTCAAGCCGCTCGGCACCTCGCGCCTGCAGCGGCTCCAGGGCGCCTACGTCAGCGAGGAGGAGATCGCCCTCGTCGTCGAGCAGTGCCGCGCCCAGCGACCACAGGAGCTGGACGAATCGATTCTCGTCCCGCCCGAGCCCGAGGACGCCGAGGTGGACGACGAGGACGGCGAGTTCGACCCGGACGAGGATCCGCTGCTCGAGAAGGCGATCGAGATCGTCGTCCAGACCCAGACCGCCTCTGTGTCGCTGATCCAGCGGCGGCTCCGGGTCGGCTACACGCGCGCCGGCCGGCTGATCGACATGCTCGAGCGCCGCGGGATCATCTCCGGCTACGAGGGCTCGAAGCCCCGCCGCGTGCTCGTGGGCGAGGGCGACGTCGAGCGCGTATCCACGCTCGATCGCTAGCGCATTTCACGCCTTGCAAAGGTCGTGTAAGTGCGGCTGAGCAGCACCAACTTCCAAGTAAAATCGCACGTCGGACCTCATGGGTAGTTCCATCTTTCAGGGAGGGCACATGAAGCTAGGCAAGAAGCTGCTGTTCGTGCTGGCTGCCGCCATCGTCGCGTCTGCGGCGATCGTGGGCAGCCTGTCGACGAGCGGCGGCAAGGCCGCCACGAAGGCGACCAGGGTGGCGGTCGTCGCGGACATCGGCAGCCTCAACGACAAGGGCTTCAACACGCTGTCCGGCCTGGGGCTGAAGCGTGCCGAGAAGCAGCTCGGGGTCGACGGACGCATCTATGCCACGCAGACCGCGGCCGACCGGCAGCCGAACCTGGTGTCGGCGGCCCAGGCCGGCTATCCGCTCGTGTTCGGCGTCGGCGTCCTGTTCGCCTTCGGCCCGCTGCCGACCGTCGCCGCGGCGTTCCCGACGACCAAGTTCGCGGGAATCGACGTCGCGCAGGGCGACATGTGCGGCGGGAAACCGGTGCCGCCCGCGTGCAAGAACGGCGTGGTTCCGAACATCCACGGCATCCAGTTCGCCGAGCAGGAGGCCGGCTGTCTCGTCGGCAACATCGCGGCGCTCGAGATGAAGCGCGAACACCGCAACACGATCTCGGCCATCGGCGCGAACAAGGTGCCCGCGATCGTCCGCTACATCGCCGGCTACAAGTACTGCGCGCAGCGGGTGAACAAGAACATCAAGGTCCTCGTCAACTACGCGAACGACCCGACGTTCGCCGACCAGACGAAGTGCAAGGCGACGGCGCTGGCGCAGATCGCCCGCCGCTCGCACGTGATCTTCGCGGTCGCCGGCCAGTGCGGCCTCGGCGCCCTCGATGCGGCGAAGTCCGCCGGGATCTGGGGCATCGGCGTCGACGCCGACCAGTACTTCCTCGGTAAGCACATGCTGACCAGTGCGACCAAGAAGGTGGACCAGGCCGTCTTCGACACGATCAAGAAGTACCAGGCGAATCCGGCCGGCTTCAAGGGCGGAGACGAGAAGCTGTACAACCTGAAGAACGACGGCGTCGGCTACGGCCGCCTGAGCCCGAAGCTCCCGGCGTCCGTGCGGAAGCAGATCACCAAGAGCACGAACGCGCTCGAGGCAGCTGATCATCGGGGCAAGGTCAAGCCCCCGAAGCAGTAGATCGGCGACACCAAGGGGGACAGGCTCGGTCTGTCCCCCATCGCCTCCCCTTAGGATGCGCCGTGGCCGACGTCGCCCGTCCTCGAGCTCAGGGGAATCACGAAGCGCTTCCCCGGCGTCGTGGCCAACGACAACGTCGACTTCGATCTGAAGCCCGGCGAAGTGCACGCCCTGCTGGGCGAGAACGGGGCCGGCAAGTCCACCCTGATGAACGTCCTCTACGGCCTGTACAGGCACGACGAGGGCGAGATCCTCCTGAACGGCAAGCGGGTCGACTTCTCCTCGGCGAAGGACGCGATCCGGGCCGGGATCGGCATGGTGCACCAGCACTTCATGCTCATCCCCGTGATGACGGCGGCGGAGAACATCGTGCTCGGCAACGAGCCGACCGAGGGGCACGTGCTGCTCGACTACGGCGAGGCGCGCAAGAGCGTGGAGGAGATCGCCAGGACCTTCGGCTTCCACATCGAGCCCGACACGCTGATCGAGGACATGGGCGTGGGCCAGCAGCAGCGGGTCGAGATCCTGAAGGCGCTCTACCGCCGCGCGGACATCCTCATCCTCGACGAGCCGACCGCCGTCCTGACACCCCAGGAGGCGACCGAGCTGTTCGCGATCCTGAACTCGCTCAAGGCCGAGGGCATGTCGATCATCTTCATCAGCCACAAGCTGAACGAGGTGCTCGAGATCGCCGACCGGATCACGGTGCTGCGGCGCGGCCGGAAGGTCGGAACCGTTGCACGGGAGGGTGCGACCGAGCCCGAGCTCGCGCGGATGATGGTCGGGCGCGACGTCGTCCTGCGCGTCGAGAAGGATCCGGCGAAGCCCGCCGAGCCGCTGCTCGACGTCGCCGATCTGCACGCCTCGGACGACCGCGGCCTTCCCAAGGTGCGAGGCATGTCCTTCCAGGTCCGGGCCGGCGAGATCGTTGCCGTCGCCGGCGTCGACGGCAACGGCCAGACCGAGCTGATCGACTGCCTCACCGGCCTGCGGCATCCGTCGGACCGGCACCATCACCGTCGCCGGGAAGACACTGTCGGCTCACGCGTCGCCTCGCGACGCTCTCGAGGCCGGCATGGGCCACATCCCGGAGGACCGCCAGCGGCGCGGTCTCGTGCTCGACTTCACGCTGGCGGAGAACCTCGTCCTCCACGACTACGCGAAGGAGCCGAACGCAATCCACGGCTGGCTGTTCCCGGAAGGGATCGTCCGCCGGGCGCGCAACCTGCTGCGACAGTTCGACGTCCGCGGCGGCGGGCCCTCGACGCGCGCTGCCGCGCTCTCGGGCGGGAACCAGCAGAAGGTCGTGCTCGCGCGCGAGATCGGCCGCGACCCGCGCGTCCTCCTCGCCGCCCAGCCGACGCGCGGGCCTGGACGTCGGCGCGATCGAGTTCGTGCACAGGCGGCTCGTCGAGGAGCGCGACCAGGGCCGCGCGATCCTGCTCGTCTCGCTCGAGCTGGAGGAGATCCTGTCGCTCGCCGACCGGATTCTCGTCGTGTACGAGGGCGAGATCGTCGGGGAGTACCCCCCGACGGTCAGCGAGGAGACGCTCGGCATCGCGATGACGGGCGGCAAGGTGCCCGGGAAGGCCGCGGCGTGACCGAGCCGCCGCCCCCACCGACCACCGAGCAGGAGCAGCGCCCCGAGGCACCGCTCGGCCTCGCCGCGAGGCTCGAGCTGTGGCACCGCGCCGGGGGCATCGCGGTCCCGCTCCTGACGACGCTGCTCGCGTTCTTCATGGGCGGGCTGGTCGTGCTCGCGATCAGCCACAAGAACCCGCTGGGGACGTACCGGGAGATCTTCAACGGAACCGGGCTGAACTGGTTCGCGTCGTTCTGCTCCTCGAGCGGCACGGCCACGTCGATCCCGTGCACCGCGACGCACGAACCTCCAGCAGACGCTGATCCAGTTCACCGTCCTCGTCCTCACCGGCCTCGCGGTCGCGTTCGCGTTCCGGTGCGGGATGTTCAACATCGGCGGCCAGGGCCAGTACATCGTCGGCACCGTCGCCGCGGTCCAGCTCGGCACGTCGCTCTCGGGGTTGCCGACGGCCGTCCACATTCTCCTCTGCATGGGGGCGGCGACGCTGGCCGGTGCGCTCTGGGCCGGGATCGCCGGCATCCTGAAGGCGACCGTGGGCGCGCACGAGGTGATCACGACGATCATGCTCAACTGGATCGCCCTCTGGGTGGCGAGCTACCTGATCGGCTTCGGCGGCCCGCTGCAGGACCCGGCGAGCGGAGATGTGCCCGTGACCAAGGAGGTCGTCGGCAGCGCGAAGCTGCCGATCATCTGGGACCAGGACCTGAACGGCGGGATCCATCTGCCGCAGGGGCTGCACATGGGCCTGTTCGTCGCTCTCGGCGCACTCGTCCTGTACTGGATCGTGCTCAACCGGACGACCCTCGGCTACGCGGTGCGGGCGGTCGGCTTCAACCCCGAGGCGGCGCGCTACGGCGGGATCAACGTCTCCCGGAACTACTTCCTGGCCATGGCCATCTCCGGCGCGTTCGCCGGTCTCGCCGGCTCGATGGACATCCTCGGCTGGCAGTTCCGGCTCGACCTCGACCTCGGTGCAGGGCTACTCGCAGATCGCCTTCATCGGCATCGCCGTCGCGCTGCTCGGCCGCAACACGGCGGTCGGCATCTTCCTCGCGGCGTTGCTGTTCGCGGCGCTCAAGACGGGCACCTCGGCGCGCAACCTCGATCCGACCGTCTTCAAGCCCGAGCTGGCGAACAACCTGACGCAGCTGATCCAGGGACTCGTCGTGCTGTTCGTCGGCGCCGACGTCCTCATCCTCTACCTGTGGACGAGAGGGAAGAAGCTGCGGCTGCCGACGCGGCAGAGGAGCCCGATCTGAGCACGCACGCCGAGGCCGTCCCGGGTCGCCTGGCGAACCGACCGGCTACGTCGCTGTCGGTCGGGATCGGGCTGGGCGCTGCTCGCGCTCTGGCTCGCGCTGCCGCCGGTCACCGCCCGATCGGTCGCCGTCCCGCTGATCGTCGGCGGCAGGCGGGGTCGCAGCCGGTGCCTGGGCGGTGCACGAGGGCGACCCGCCGAGCGGGTTGGGGGGCGGTCGCCAGCGGGCTGATCGGGATGATCGGCGGCGTCTTCGTCACCCGCGCGAGCGCCGGCGCACCTCTCCGACGTCATCACCTGGTCGACGCTCGTCTCGCTGACGCTCGTCTTCACGACGCCGCTCCTCTTCGCCGCGCTCGGCGGGATGTTCTCCGAGCGGAGCGGCGTCGTGAACATCGGCCTCGAGGGGATGATGCTGATGGGCGCCTTCTTCGGCGTCTGGGGCGCAGACAAGACGGGCGGGTGGGTCGGCGGCCTCGCCATCGGCATCCTCGCCGGCGCGCTGCTCGCGCTCGTCCACGCCTACTTCTCGATCCACCTCCGCTCCGACCAGATCGTCAGCGGGACAGCGGTCAACTTCCTCGCGCTCGGCATCACCGGCTACCTCTACAACGACATCTACGGCGGCCAGGGGACGCCCGAGCGATCTGCCGGGCATCCCCAACCTCACGGACCGGATCGATCTCAGCTGGCTCGGCAGCATCCCACCGAAGACCCTGGGCACGTTCCTGTTCGATTCCTTCGGCGGCATCAACCTGCTGACGCTCGCCGCGTTCGCCCTCGTCCCGATCACGTACGTGATCATGTTCCGGACGGCGCATCGGCCTGCGGATCCGCTCCTGCGGCGAGCATCCGCGCGCCGCCGACACGGTCGGGATCAACGTCTACGCCGTCCGCTACGCCTCGGTCACGACGTCGGGAGCGCTCGCCGCCTGCGGCGGCGCCTTCCTCTCGATCGGCTACGTCCACTCGTTCAGCGAGAACATGACCGCCGGCCGCGGCTTCATCGCGCTGGCCGCGCTCATCTTCGGCAACTGGCGGCCGTTCGGCATTCTGGGAGCCACGTTGCTCTTCGGCTTCTCGAGCGCCCTCGCGCCGCAGCTCGAGAACGTGGATGCGTGGGCGAACTACAGTACGCTGTTCGCCGCTCTGCCCTACCTGCTCACGCTGATCGCCGTCGCCGGCGTGATCGGAAGCTCGACACCGCCTGCAGCCGTTGGCCGTCCATACAAGAAGCAATAGCCGCCCACACGCCGGCAATCCTCGCGCGGTGGCGTCGGTCGTGTTCGGCCTGGCCTCGGTGCTGGCGATCCCGGGCGGCGTCGTCCTCTCCTACTACTCGGAGACGGTCACGCTCGTCCAGTCATCAGCCTCGGCGGGGCTCGCCTTCGTCTTCGGCCTGTACGCGATCCTGCTCGCCCGGCGCGGCCGCGAGACGATCGCCCGGACGATCGGTCGCTCGGGCGGCGGAGCGGCGAGCGCGGTCGGCCGGGCACTCGGCTGGCTCGGCCTCTGCATGGGCATCAGCGCAGCGCTCGCGGTCGGCTTCTACGGCCTGCTGACGCTGTTCGCGAAGTCGTAGCCGCGCTCCGCCGGCTGCCATAGAATCGGAGCCGCATGTTCGCGATCGGCTCGAGCCTGAAGGAGGCCCGTCTCCGCAAGGGCCTCGATCTCGCCGCGGCGGCCGACGCAACGAAGATCCGCTCCCGGCACCTGCAGGCGCTCGAGGACGAGCACTTCGACGTCCTCCCGGGCCAGACGTACGTCCGCGGCTTCCTCAAGACCTACGCCGACTTCCTCGACCTCGACGGCCAGCTCTACGTCGACGAGTACAGCTCCCGCTTCTGGGTCAACGAGGACGGAAGCCCGGCGACGCGGCGGAAGGTGCGCATCCGCAGGAAGCACCACCGCCGGATCGAGCTGAACATGGTCATCCTCACCGTGGTCGCGATCGCCGGCGTGACCACGCTCGTGATCGCCGCCTGGAAGTTCGGCGGCGCGGACACGACGCCCCCGGCGCGGCCGGTCCCGCCCGCGGCGGCGGCGCCGCGCACCGTGACGCACCAGCCCGTCGCACGCCTGACCGTGAAGGCGGTGAAGGGCAGCTCGCTGATCGACGTGCGCGTCCTCGAAGAGCCCCGGCCGGGTCGGACGGCTCCTCTACCACGGCACGCTCGAGCGCGGCAAGTCCCAGACCTTCGTCGACAAGTCTCTCTGGGTGGTCGTCAGCTCCCCGAAGCACGTCGTGCTCTCGCTGAACGGCGGCACGCCGCTCGCGCTCAGCGGCCTCTGCCCGCGGTCGGTCGCGGTCACTCCGCAGCAGATCACGTCCACGGTCGCCTGCCGCTGACGGGGGCACCGGCGCCGGAGCGGCCGCGGGCCGCGATCGTCGTCACCGGCAGCGAGCTCGTGCGCGGCGAGCGCACGGACCTGAACGGCCCTTTCCTCGCGCGAGAGCTGCTCTCGCTCGGCGTCGAGCCGACGAGGATCGCCATCGTCGGGGACACGCCAGGCGAGCTCGCCGCCGCGCTCGGCGAGGGCCTGCAGGCCGACCTCTGCGTGGTCTCGGGCGGCCTCGGGCCGACCCACGACGACCGCACGGTCGAGCTCCTGGCCGCGGCGGCAGGGCTCGACCTCGTCGTCGACGAGAAGGTGGAGCGCGAGATCGAGGCGCGTTCGCGGGCCGTCGCGGAGCGGCTCAAGCGCCCGTACACGGACTTTGCAGCCGGGGTGACGAAGCAGGCGACGCGCCCTGAGACGGCCGTCCCCGTCGGGCTCGTGGGTACGGCGCCCGCCCTCGTCGTGCCGCTCGGCGACCGCGTCGCCGTCGTGCTGCCCGGCCCACCCTGGGAGCTGAAGCAGCTCTGGCCGCGCGCTCTCGAGTCCGAGCCGGTCCGCGCGCTGCTCGCCCGCGCCCACCGTCCCTCGCGGCGCGTGCTCCGCTTCTACGGCGCCAGCGAGTCCGCAATCGCCCAGGCGCTGGCCGCAGCCGGCGGAGACGGGGACGGGGTGGAGGCGACGATCTGCGCGCGAGACTTCGAGATCCACGTCGATTTCGTCGTCGCACCGGGTGCCGACGAGCGCGCCGACGAGCTTGCCCGCGCGCTCGTGGAGCCGCTCGACCGCTACCTGTTCGCAGAGGACGAGCAGTCCGTCGAGGAGATCGTCCTCGAGCTCTGCCGCGCCCGGGAGCTGACGCTGGCCACGGCGGAGTCGTGCACAGGCGGTCTCGTCGCGGCCCGTCTCACCTCCGTTCCGGGCTCGAGCGACGTCTTCCTCGGCGCCGTGGTCGCGTATGCGAACGACGTGAAAGAGGCTGAGCTCGGCGTGTCCGAGGAGCTGCTGCAGGCACACGGGGCCGTCTCGGCGGAGACGGCTGCGGCCATGGCCGCGGGGGTCAGGGAGCGCCTCGGAGCGGACGTGGGCATCGCCGTGACGGGCATCGCGGGGCCCGGCGGCGGCTCGGAGGAGAAGCCGGTCGGGCTCGTGTACATGCACGTCGAGACTCCGGACGCGAGCCGCGGGCTCGAGTTCAGCTACCCCGCCGACCGGGAGTCGATCCGCCGCCGTGCGACCGTGGCCGGCCTGCACCTCGCGCGACGAGTGTTGTCACAGTCTCGTGACACACACGTATGACTTCGCCCGGTACCGTCGATCCCGATGAACGACTACGGCTGTTCTGCGCGCTCACGCTGCCCGGGCCGGCACTCGACCGGCTGGCCGAGTGGCAGGCCCGCGAGCTCGCCGCCGGCGAGCGCATCGTGCCGCGACAGAACCTGCACGCCACGTTGGTCTTCCTCGGCAGCCGCCCGGCGTCCGAGGCTGCGCCGATCGGAGCCGAGCTCGCCGCCGCCGCCGCGGCCGCCGGGCCGATCGCGTTCCGAGAGCAGCGCTACCGCGAGACTCGCAGCGTCGGGATGCTCGTCTTCGACGATGTCGACGGCCACGCGGGCAGGTTCGCAGCGGACGTCTTCGAGCGACTCGAGCGTCTCGGCGTGTACGAACGCGAGCGCCGCCCGTGGCTCCCACACGTCACGGTGCTCCGGTTCCGCCGCCCGCCGCGGCTACGGCCACAGTTGCCCGCCCTCGGCGAGGTCAGTCCGTCCGGAGCCGCTGTCTACCATTCCCTGCTTCGCCCCGGTGGGGCGCAGTACGAGATTCTCGAATCGTTTGCGCTAGGAGGCTGATCACGTTGGATCGCGCTGAAGCACTCGACACCGCGCTCGGACAGATCGAGCGCCAGTTCGGCAAGGGGTCGGTCATGAAGATGAGCGACCGCGCGCAGGTGTCGGTCGGGGCGGTCTCGACCGGCTCGCTCGCGCTCGACCTCGCGCTGGGCATCGGCGGGCTGCCTCGCGGCCGCATCGTCGAGATCTTCGGCCCCGAGTCGTCGGGCAAGACCACGCTCGTCTACCACGTGGTCGCGGAAGCCCAGCGCCGCGGCGGGATCTGCGCCTTCATCGACGCCGAGCACGCCATCGACCCCCAGTACGCCCGCCGGATCGGCGTCGACATCGACGAGCTGCTCGTCTCCCAGCCCGACACGGGCGAGCAGGCGCTCGAGATCGCCGAGCTGCTCATCCGCTCGGGCGCCCTCGACATCGTCGCCATCGACTCCGTCGCCGCGCTCGTGCCGAAGGCCGAGATCGAGGGCGAGATGGGCGACAGCCACGTCGGCCTGCAGGCGCGGCTGATGAGCCAGGCGCTGCGCAAGCTCGCCGGCACGCTCAACCGCACGGACACGATCTGCATCTTCACGAACCAGCTCCGCGAGAAGATCGGCGTCATGTTCGGGAACCCCGAGACGACCCCCGGCGGCCGCGCGCTCAAGTTCTACGCCTCCGTGCGGCTCGACATCCGCCGCATCGAGACGCTCAAGGAAGGCGTCGAGGCGATCGGCAACCGCGTCCGCGTGAAGGTGGTCAAGAACAAGGTCGCGCCGCCGTTCAAGCAGGCCGAGTTCGACATCATCTACGGCTCCGGCATCTCCTGGGAAGGCACGGTGCTCGACGTCGGGCTCGAGAAGAAGATCGTCCAGAAGTCGGGCTCGTACTTCAGCTTCGAGGACGAACGGCTCGGCCAGGGCCGGCAGAACGCCACCGCCTTCCTGCGCGAGCATCCCGACGTGTGCCAGCAGATCCTGGCCCGCATCCAGGCGCAGGCCGACGAAGGCCAGGTCGTCTCGGCGCGGCTCCTGCCGTCCGCGGCGGCGGAGGCTGCAGCCGCCGCAGCCCGCAGAGGCAGAGCCGTCGGAGCCCGCAGAGGCAGAGCCGTCGGAGGCCGCAGTTTCGAACGGCAAGGCGGCCAAGACCGAGGAGCCTGCAGCAGCGAAGGCGTGACGAAGGACGCGTTCGGGGTGGTCGTCGATGCGCTCGCGCGCCGCGACCTCACTTCGACCGAGCTCGAGCAGCGTCTCGCGCGAGCGGGCTTCGAGGCGGATGCACGGGCAGACGCGATCGCGCGCGCGGCCGCTGCCGGCTACCTCGACGACGCGCGCGTCGCCGTGGAGCGTGCCCGTCGTCTCGCCGAGCGCGACGCGTCGGACGCGGCCATCCGGGCCGAGCTCCTCCGGCGCGGAGTGGGGGAGGCCGCGGTCGAGGCGGCGCTGGAGGCGCTTCCGCCAGAGACGGAGCGGGCCAAGCGGCTCGCGCTGCGGCTCGGAGGCGGCCCCCGGGCGGCGCGCGCACTCGCCCGCAAGGGCTACGCGGAGGACGTCGTCGAGCGCGCGGTCGGTCTCCACATTGCACAGTGAGCGGAGGCAGCGGTAGGATTCGAAGAGCACGACTCGACAATTTGTCTGCACACAAAGCGATTTCCGAATCGGAACACCTGACACGAAACCGAAACCGACGCCGACGACATGAAGAGAGGAGCAGGAACCAGGAGGCAAGAGTCAGGCTTGATGTGAGCCTCCGCAGGCGGCCGTCGCCGCCTCTTGCACCGATTCGCTAGAGCCCGTGCGGGCTTGCTGCCGGGTCGAGCCCGTGTCACCCCCGACACGGACTGTCGACCGGAGGAGCTCCTGTGGCGTACGTGGTGGGAATCCTGATCGGACTCGTCGTCGGATCCCTCGCGGCGTGGCTCGTGCTCGTCTCGTTCACCGGGAACAAGCTCGCCGCCGCACGCCGCACCCGGCAGCTGATGCTGACGGAGGCCCGCAAGGAAGCCGAGGCGGTGCGCCGCGAGGCCGACCTCGAGGCGAAGGAAGCCGCCGTCAAGCACCGCGCCGACGTCGAGCGAGAGCTCCAGGGGCAGCGGGAGGACATCCTCCGTGAGCGCGAGCGCCTGCACGCCCGCGAGGACGACACCGAGCGCCGCCTGACCGAGCTCGAGCGGCGAGAGCAGGGGATCGCCGACCGTGAGACGCACGTCAAGCAACTCCAGGAGGAGTTCAAGGAGGCGAAGGATCGCGAGGTCTGCCGAGCTCGAGCGCATCTCCGGCCTGACCGTCGGCGAGGCGAAGGCCGAGATCCTCAGCCGCTCGGAGGAGCTCGTGCGACACGACCTGGCGCGGCGCGTCCGCCAGCTCGAGGAGGAAGCACAGACGGAGGCCCGCAGGCGCGCGCGCAACCTCGTCGCCGACTCGCTCCAGCGCGTGGCGGCGAGCCACGCCGCCGAGACGACGGTGTCCATCGTCGAGCTGCCGTCAGACGACATGAAGGGCAGGATCATCGGCCGCGAAGGTCGCAACATCCGCGCGCTCGAGCACCTGACCGGCGTCGACTTCATCATCGACGACACGCCGCAGGCCGTCGTCCTCTCGTCCTTCGACGGCATGCGCCGCGAGGTCGCGAAGCTGACGCTGCAGAAGCTGCTCGAGGACGGGCGAATCCACCCGGCACGGATCGAGGAGACGTACTACCAGTCGAAGGCGGAGGTCGACGACCTCGTGCGCCAGGCCGGCGAGCAGGCCGTGTTCGAGGCGCACTGCGGCGAGTTCCACGAGGAGCTGGTCAAGATCCTGGGCCGACTCAAGTTCCGCACGAGCTACGGGCAGAACGTCCTCAAGCACACGCTCGAGGTCGTCCACCTGGCCGGGATCATGGCCGGCGAGCTCGGGGCGAGCGTCAAGACGGCCAAGCGGGCGGCGCTCCTGCACGACCTCGGCAAGGCGCTGTCCCACGAAGAGGAGGGCTCGCACGCTCTGATCTCCGCCCGCTACGCGAAGCGCTACGGGGAGTCCGACGGCGTCGTGCACGCGATCGAGGCGCACCACTACGAGGTGCAGCCGCAGACCGTGGAGGCCGTGCTCGTGATCACGGCGGACGCGATCTCGGCCTCCCGCCCGGGCGCGCGCGGCGAGTCCCTCGAGTCGTACATCAAGCGGCTCGAGTCGCTGGAGGAGCTCGCGAGCCAGAAGCCCGGCGTCGACCGCGTCTACGCGCTGCAGGCCGGTCGCGAGATCCGCGTGATCGTGAAGCCGGAGGAGATCGGCGACGACGACGCCGTGCTCATGTCGCACGAGATCGCACGGGAGATCGAGCAGCACCTCGACTACCCGGGTCAGATCAAGGTGACGGTGATCCGCGAGTCACGGGCCGTCGAATTCGCCCGCTAGCAGCCGGCGCCGGGAGACAGGTACTCGGGTGGCAGCGCCTGGTGCATGGAGAGCACGTAGACGGCTTGTACCGAATCGGGCGTCCCGAGCCCGAGCGCCCGGTAGATCTCGCGCCAGTGTGCCATCGCATAGCGCTCCGCGCGATACTCGCACACGCCCAGGAGCACGTGCCCGACCTCGTGGGCGAGCGCGGCGGCGGACTCGGCCGCGTCGACGTTGTCCGGCCCGCGTGCCGCGCGGCGCAGGAGCGGGGCACACGTGCCGAGGTCGAGCCAGATCCGTTGCGCATCGGCCTCGCCTTCGATCCCCGGAAGACGCGTGCACGCGACCGTGACGGGCTGCCCCGCCAGCGCGGACGCGACCCGCGACAGCGAGCCCTGAACGCTCACGCCCGACCACGCGCCGGGCACGATCACGAGCGCGAGCACGGACGCGAGCACGACCGCGAGACCCGCCTGCGGAGCTCCGCGCCGCCAGGGCACTCGAGCTCCACCACCATGCGTTTCGACCCTCCCCCAGAGGCTCGACATCTTGTCCCTCCCTCCCGAACACACATCATGAACCGTCCGGAGGTGATTCGCCATCGCCCGCGCGAGTTAGGACGGAAGGCCCGAGGCTGCGACGCGCCGCGGCGGCGCGGGGCGGCAAACGGAGACGGCTACTCTTCGATGTCATGCCTGCCGACCGAGGCCGCCACCCGATGTCGAAGCTCTATTACGTCACCACGTTCGGGTGCCAGATGAACGCGCACGACTCCGAGCGCATCCGGGGACTGCTCGAGGACCTCGGACTGGGGGAGGCGCCGACGCAGGCCGAGGCCGACGTCCTCGTCTTCAACACCTGCACGATCCGCGAGAAGCCCGACCAACGACTCGCCGCGCACCTCGGGAACGCCGCCGCGCTGAAGCGCCGCCGGCCGGACACGGTCGTCGCCGTGGGCGGCTGCTATGCGGAGGCCCAGCGCGAGCAGATCTTCGACCGGTATCCGTTCGTCGACGTCGCCTTCGGGCCCGGAACGATCCGGCATCTCGGCGACTGGCTGGGAGCGGGCGGCGTCGGCGTGGCCCGGCACTCCTTCGGCACCGCCGACGAGCGCCGGTTCTCGGCCGAGCTCCCGACGCAGCGCGAGCGGCCCGTCCAGGCCTGGGTGCAGGTGTCGATGGGCTGCAACTCGGTCTGCGCCTATTGCATCGTCCCGCGGGTGCGCGGACGCGAGGTGAGCCGCCGCCCCGGCGACGTCCTCGCCGAAGTGACGAGCCTCGCGCGCCAGGGCGTCCGCGAGGTGACGCTGCTCGGCCAGAACGTCAACTCGTACGGACGCGACCTCGCACCGGAGATCGAGACCGGGTTCGCAGAGCTGCTCCGCGCCGTCGACGAGGTCGACGGCATCGAGCGCGTCCGTTTCACGAGCCCGCACCCGAAGGACTTCCGGCCGGACGTGATCGAGGCGATGGCCGCGTGCGGCGCCGTCTGCGAGCACGCGCACCTGCCTCTCCAGTCCGGCTCGACGCAGGTCCTGAAGCGCATGCGTCGGACGTACACGCGCGAGCGCTACCTCCGGCTCGTCGCCGAGCTTCGGAACGCAATCCCGGATCTGGCATTGACCACCGACATCATCGTCGGCTTCCCCGGCGAGACGGAGGACGACTTCCGCGCAGACGCTCGAAGTCGTCGAGGAGGTCGGCTTCGACGGCGCCTTCACGTTCGTCTACTCGCCGCGCAGCGGCACGGAGGCCGCTGCGATGCCCGATCAGGTCCCGGAGCAGATCAAGCGCGAACGGATCGAGAGCCTGATCGGGCTCGTCCAGCGCATCGCCGCCCACCGCAACCGCAGCCGCATCGGCCGTGCGGAGGAGGTCCTGGTCGAGGGGCCGAGCCGCACCGACCCGCGGCTGCTTCGCGGCAGGACGCGTCGCAACACGACCGTCAACTTCGACGGCGCCGCAGCAGCCGGCGAGCTCGACCCCGGTGAGGATCACCGCGGCATCGTCCACGACGCTGCGCGGCACGCAGGAGGCGCTCGTCGCCGCCTGAGCCTCCCCAGGTGCTGGCGCTGTTCGGCCCCACCGCGTCGGGGAAGAGCGCCGTCGCCGAGGCGATCGCGGACGAGATTCCCGCCGAGATCGTCTCGGCGGACTCGATGCAGGTCTACCGGGGCCTGCCGATCCTGACCAACCAGGCCGACGCACCGGCGCATCTCGTCGCGGTCTGGGATCTCGACCACGAGGCTTCGGTCGCTGAATACGCCCGGCTGGCCCACGCAGCGATCGACGGCGTCCTCGGGCGGCTGCGGACGCCGGTCGTCGTCGGCGGCACGGGCCTCTACTTCCGCGCCGCGCTGGCCGAGCTCGAGGTTCCGCCTGCACCCGAGCCGGGCGCCCGTGAGCACTGGACCCGCGTCTACGACCGCCTCGGCGCGGAGGCGACGCACGCCGTGCTCTCCGAGCGCGACCCGGCCGCCGCGGCGGCCCTGCATCCAAACGACCGCCGCAGGATCGTCCGCGCGCTCGAGCTCGCCGATGCCGGCTCCACGTTGCGCCCCCGAGCCGACAGGCTCTGGACGACGGAGACGAGGCACTCGACACTCGTCGTCGGCCTCGACGTGCCGCGTGAGGAGCTTCTGCGGCGCATCGAGGCGCGCACACGCGCGATGCTGGACGCCGGAGCAGCCGAGGAAGCCCGATCGGCGCTCGCCTCACCGCTCTCCGCGACAGCTGGGAAGGTCATCGGGCTGCACGAGGCCGCAGCGCTGCCGCAGGCGGAGGCGTTCCAGGCGATCGCGCTCCGCACGAGGCAGTACGCCGCGTACCAGCGCAAGTGGATGCGGCGGATTCCTGGCCTTGTTAGCGTCCGCGGCGATCGCCCGCCCCGTGAGACCGCCCGCGAGATTCTCGAGCTGGCAGGCCGCCGGCAACCGCTATCTGCTCGTCGAGCGGGCTGAGCTCGAGGTGCCGCTCACGCCCGATGCGGTGCGCGATGCCTGCGCCGGCGCCGACGCCGACGGCATTCTCGAGGTCGTCTCGGTCTCGGCCGGCGAAACCGAGATCGTGATCTGGAACCCGGACGGGTCGAGGCCGAGATGTCTGGCAACGGCACGCGGATCGCCGCGCGCTGGCTCGCCGACCGGACGGGACGCGACGTCGTCCACATCCGCGTGGGCGACCGTGTCGTCGAGGCGCGAGCCCGGGAGGACGGGCAGATCGAGCAGGATCTCGGCCCCTACGAGGTCGCGCCGGGCGAGGTCGTCGACGGCATCGAGGTCGTGCCGGTCTCGGTGGGCAATCCGCACGCCGTCGTCGTCGGCGATCCTGACCTGGTCGGCCGCATCGGCCCGCGGCTCGAGACGCATCCGCGCTTTCCGGAGCGGACGAACGTCCAGGTCGTGCGTGTCGACGGCCCCGGGTCGGTGACCGCGCGCGTCTGGGAGCGCGGCGTGGGGGAGACGCAGTCCTCGGGGACGAGCGCCGTGGCCGTCGCCGCCGCGACCCACGGCCGGGGAACGGTCGTCGTCCACTTCCCCGGCGGCGACCTGACGGTCAGGCTCGAGAACGGTCGGGCGACCCTCGTCGGCCCGGCCGAACGCGTGTCCTGACCCGGTCAGCTACCCGCTGCCGATGCCGTACTCGCGAAGCGTCTCGTTCAGGCTCAGCTTCAGATCGGTCGACTCGCTGCGCCAGCCGATGATCAGAGCGCACGAAAGCTGGTACGTCCCCGCCGGGAACTCGCGCGGGCGCGAGCCGGGCACGACGACCGCGCCCGGCGGCACGTAGCCGCGGTGCTCGACCGGCTCCTTGCCGGTGACGTCGATGATCGGCACCGAGGCCGTCAGGGACACATGCGGCCCGAGGACGGCCCGCTCCCCGACGATCACGCCCTCGGTCACCGCCGCCCGCGACCCGACGAACACGCCGTCCTCGACGATCACCGGGCGCGCGTTGACCGGCTCGAGCACGCCCCCGATCCCCACGCCGCCGGCGAGATGGACGTCGGCGCCGATCTGCGCGCACGATCCGACCGTCGCCCACGTGTCGATCATCGTCCGCGGCCCGACCCAGGCGCCGATGTTCACGAAGCTCGGCATCATCACGACGTCGCGGGACAGGAACGAGCCGTACCGAGCCACCGCAGGCGGCACCACGCGCACGCCTGCCTCGGCGTAGTCGTGCTTCAGCGGGATCTTGTCCAGGTACTCGAACGGGCCGACCTCGATCGGCTCGACCTGCCGCAGACGGAAGAAGTCGAGGATGGCCTGCTTCGCCTCCTCGTTCACGACCCATTCGCCGTCGACACGCTCCGCCACGCGAAGCTCACCCCGGTCGAGGCGCGACACCGTCTCCTCGACGCGGGCGGCGTCCAGGGCGGTCACGCGAGGTCCCTCAGGATCGCGGCGGCGCGCTCGCAGTCCTCGACGGTCGGGACGAGCGCGATGCGGACATAGCCCTCGCCGCTCGGGCCGAGATACGCACCGGGCGCGACCACGATCCCGTGCCCGAGCAGGCGCGCGGCAAGCTCCTCCGAGCTCTCGCCCGCCGGGGCCTCGACCCAGAGGTACATCGTCGCCTCGCTCCCGGCCACGCGCCAGCCGAGGGCATCGAAAGCGCCGAGGAGCAGCTCGCGCTTCAGACCGTAGACGGCCCGGGCGCGCTCCACGTGCGCCTCGTCGCTCCACGCGACCACGGATGCGAGCTGGACGAACTCCTGCGGAGCGGTACCGACGGTCGGCCGGTACGACCGTAGCGCGTCCGCGATCCAGCGCGGACCGGCCACGAAGCCCGACCGGTAGCCGGTCATCGACGAGCGCTTGCTGAGCGTGTTGAAGACGACGACGTTCGAGCGGTCGGCGACCTGGAGCGCCGACGGTGGAGGCTCGCTGAACCAGAGCTCCGTGTACGCCTCGTCGGACGCCAGCAGGAAGTCGTGCTCCTGGGCGAGCGCGGCGGCGTGCTCGTACAGCGAGAGAGGCGCCACGGCCGCCGTCGGGTTGTTCGGGTAGTTGAGCCAGAGGAGCGCCGTCCGCGCGAGCGTATCGTCGTCGATCGCGTCGAGATCCGGCAGGAAGCCGCCGTCCTCCCGCAGCGGCAGGTGCGCCACGCGCGCACCGGCGAAGAGAGCTCCGCGTTCGGGCACGGGGTAGCCGGGCTCGGTCACGAGCACGGTGTCCTTCCCGCTCGCCGGATCGACGACCACCTGGGCGAAGCTGAAGATCGCCTCCTTGCTGCCGTACGTGGGCACGATCTCGGTCTCCGGGTCGACGGAGGCGCCGAACCGCCGCCGGAGCCAGCCGGCGATCGCCGAGCGCAGTTCGGGCAGGCCGTCGGCCCTCGGATAGCCTTGCGTCTCCGCGAGCGCGTCGACGAGCGCCTGCCGGATCAGCGGATCCGTCGGCTCCCGCGGATCGCCTGGCCCGAAGTCGACGATCTCGATGCCGCTTGCCGCGGCCGCGCGTTTCGCCTGCTCGATGCGGACGAAGGGATACGTGGCCTGCGCGGCCAGGACGGAGGAGACGCGCACGCTGCGAACGCTAGCCGTTCGCCCGGCGAGGGGCAGGTCGGAGCATAATCTCCCTGTGACGCCACGTCAGCCCGATCCGGCGCCGGGCGCCGAGCCCGAGCGCGGGCTCGTCGTCGCAGTGCTCCCACCCAGTCGCGAGGAAGAAGAACTCGCGGAGCTACGCGAACTCGCGCGCACCGCAGGCGTCGAGACCGTGGACGAGGTCGTGCAGCACCGTTCCCGCCCCGACCCGCGCAGCTACGTCGGCAAGGGCAAGCTGAACGAGCTGAAGGAGGCTTTCGGGACCGCCTCCGCCGACGTCCTGATCGTCGACGACGAGCTCGGCCCTGCCCAGCAGCGTCTGCTCGAGGATGCCCTCCAGGCCCGCGTCGTCGACCGCACGCAGCTGATCCTCGACATCTTCGCGCAGCACGCCGTCAGCGCCGAGGGCAAGCTCCAGGTCGAGCTCGCGCAGCTGGAGTACAACCTGCCGCGGATGCGCGGGATGTGGCAGCACCTCGAGCGCCTGGGCGGCGGCGTAGGAACACGCGGACCGGGCGAGACGCAGCTCGAGACGGACCGCCGACTGGCGCGGCGCCGGATCTCGATCCTCAAGCGGCGCCTCGGCGGGCTCAGCCGCCAGCGTGACACGCGCCGCAAGTCGAGGCGCCGCTCGCAGACCCCCACAGTCGCGCTCGCCGGCTACACGAACGTCGGCAAGTCGACGCTCCTGAACGCGCTCACCGGCGCGCACGTGTCCGTCCAGGACCGGCTCTTCGAGACGCTCGACCCGACCACGCGCTCGTTCACGCACGACGGCCGCCGCTATCTGCTCACCGACACGGTCGGCTTCATCCGGCGGCTCCCG
The DNA here is from genome assembly GCA_963776375.1 of uncultured Actinomycetes bacterium. GTDB lineage: Bacteria > Actinomycetota > Thermoleophilia > Gaiellales > Gaiellaceae > PALSA-612. The sequence continues at coordinate 737,010 of CAVZMF010000002.1, forward strand.
CACCAACTCGTCGAGGGATTCGCAGCCACGCTGGAGGAGACGCTCGTCGCCGACCTCGTCCTCCACGTTGCCGACGCCTCCGTACCCGAGGAACGGCTGCACGAGATGGTCGCTTCCGTCGACGCGGTGCTGGACGAGATCGGCGCGCACGACCTGCCGGTCGAGCTCGTGCTGAACAAGATCGACGCCGTCGACTCGCTCACGCGCCGGCGGCTGGCGAACCGGTTTCCAGGCGCGCTGCAGATCTCAGCCGCGACCGGCCAGGGGCTCGACGACCTTCGCGTGCGGATCGCCGAGCGGTTCGCCGGCCGCTTCGCCGTCGTCGAGCTGCTCGTCCCCTACGCGAAGGGCGGCAAGCTGGCCGAGCTCTACGCGCTCGGGCCTCCGATCGAGTTCCGCGAGGACCGTGCCGACGGCGTCTTCATCCGCGCCCGGCTGCCCGAGCACGAGCTCAGCCGGTTCGCGCCGTTCCTCGTCGCCGAGGCCCGGCGCGACGACGCCAGCTCAGCCGCACGGTGAGCGAGCTCCCGATCCAACGTCTGCAGGCGGAGGCCGTGCTGCCTCTCCGCGCGTATCCGGGTGACGCCGGCCTCGACCTGGCCTCTCGCGAGCGCGTCGAGATCGGCCCCGGCGAGCGCGCGGTCGTGGGCACGGGCCTTGCCGTGGCGATTCCCGACGGGCACGCCGGCCTCGTCGTTCCTCGCTCAGGGCTGGCGGCCCGCCACGGCATCGGCATCGCCAACGCCCCCGGGCTCGTCGATTCCGGCTACCGCGGCGAGGTTCAGGTCGTCCTCGTGAACACTGACCGCACGGAGGCGTTCACGGTCGAGCCGGGCATGAGGATCGCGCAGCTCGTGGTTGTCCCGGTCGCCGCTCCCGAGCCCGTCGATGTCGACGCGCTTCCCGAGACGGAGCGCGGCGCGGCGGGCTTCGGATCCTCCGGCACGTGACCGGCGAGCCCCGTATCCGGGTGTCGGCCGTGCTGCGCTGGCGCGACAGCGTGCTCCTGTGCCGCCACGAGAAGGGCGACAAGGGCTACTGGCTGCTTCCGGGTGGCGGCGTGCATTCGGGCGAGAGCCTGGTACAGGCACTGCGCCGCGAGCTGTACGAGGAGATCGGGGTGGAGGTGAACATCCCCTTCGAGGGCCCGGTCGCCCTCGTCGACTCGATCGCACCCGCCCGCTCGTTCGCGCGCAAGCACGTCGTGCACATCATCTTCGCGGGCGACCTCACGGGCCGCTCGCTCGAGCAGGTGACGTCCCAGGATGCTGCGGTCCGCGGCCACCGGCTGTTCCGGATCGGCGAGCTCGAAGACATCGTGCTCCACCCGCCGATCCAGCGCTTTCTCGAACGCTGGCAGCCCGGCGATCCGAGCGTCTACCTGGGCTCGCTCTGGGCTCGCTGAACTGGATCCCTGCGGCTTGCCGCGGGGCTGAAGTTGGGGCTTCCTGGCGATGGCGGAATGGACGAGTCCCGCCGGGACACGTCAGTAACGGCCGCCGCGTGAGCGCGCCCGCGCCGAGGAGATCGCGTGCGCCTCGGCCTCGAGCCTGTCTTCGAGCGGCCCGAACGCGGGCACCTCTCCCGTGCGATGACCGAGAGCCTGCGCGAGCAGCCAGTCCGCGAGCCACGGGTTGCGCGGCAGCAAGGGCCCGTGCAGGTACGTCCCGACGGCGCGACCCAGGCGGCAGCCCTCGAATCCCGACTCGCCGTCGTTCCCGAACCCCGACACGACCCGGCCGAGTGGCTCGGCACAGTCATCGAGGATCGTCCGACCGGCGTGGTTCTCGAAACCGGCGAGCGTCCGGACGAGACCCGGCTCGAGCTCGCACTCGAGCAGCACGTCGCCGATCATCCGCCGCTCGCCTGCGACGGTATGCAGCGGGAGGACGCCGGCCCCCGGCAGCTCGTCGCCCGCTCGATCGCGATAGAAGCGCCCCAGTAGCTGGTACCCGCCGCAAACGGCCAGAGCCGCGGCTCCAGCCCCCACGGCCGCGGCCAGGACGGGCCCGCGTTCGGCGAGGTCGGGGGCGATCAGCGCCTGCTCGCGGTCCTGTCCTCCGCCGACGTAGAAGAGGTCGACGTCCGCCGGCGTCGCGTCTCCGGGGCCGATCGGCACGCACCTCGAGCTGGACGCCGCGCCAGCCGGCCCGCGCCGCCAGAACTGCGATGTTCCCCCGGTCCGCGTAGATGTTGAGGTAGCTCGGGTACAGGTGCCCGACGACGACGCGCTCGACGGCGCTCACGCGGCGCGCTCCCAGTACGGCCGCGCATGTCCGCGCTCTGTGACGATCGCCTGGAGCCCAAGCATCGCCGTGTACGTCGGCAGGCACACGAGCTCTCCGCCCGGCTCCGTGAGCTCGAGGCCGCGGTCGAGCGCCTGGCCCAGGTCGGGTACGACCTCGATCGCCGATGCCGGCATCCCGCCGTACTTGAACCGCAGCGCGAGCTCGGCGGCCCGGTCGCCGGAGGCGATCAGCCGCTCGAGCCCGGCGCCGAGCACCTCGAAATCGACGTCCCAGATCCAGGACACGTCGCGGCCGTCCGCGATCGCGTCGTTCAGCGCGACGACGGCCAGCTTCGGGGCGCCCGCAGAGACGACCGTGCGCAGGGCCTCGTTCGCCCCGGCAGGGTTCTTGATCAGAAGCAGGAGCAGTGTCCGGTCGTCGAGCTCGATGCGCTCGAAGCGGCCGAACGCGGGCCGAGCGCGTCCCAACCCTTCCGCGACCGACCCGGTCTCCACGCCCAGCGCGCGGCACACCGCCGCGGCGGCGAGCGCGTTGTAGACGTTGTAGAGCCCGGGGAGCGACAGTTCGACCCGCGCCGTTCCTTCCGGCGTCACCAGGTCGAATGCAGCACCGGTCGTCCCGCGGAGCTCGACGCGGCGGGCGGCGATCCCGAGCGGCGGCCTCGAGTGCCCGCAGTTGGGGCAGCGGTAGTCGCCGAGATGCCCAACGTAGGCAGCCGCGTACTCGTACGGCGTCCCGCAGCGCAGGCAGTACTTCGAGTCGGCGGCGTGCTGGAGATCCGGTCGCGCCTGCGCCGGATCGTCGACGCCGAACGTCACGCTGCGCCTGTCCTCCGAGGCGAGGTCGCCGACCAGCGGATCGTCGGCGTTGACCACGAGCGTCGTGTCTGAGGGAAGCTCCGGGATCGTCCTCCGCCAGCGTTCCGCCACGATCTCGAGCTCGCCGTACCGGTCGAGCTGGTCGCGGAACAGGTTCCCGAGCGAGACGACGCGCGGGCGGACCCTGCTCGCCACCTCAGGCAGCGCGGCCTCGTCGACCTCGAACAGGCCCAGCTCCGCGTCGCGCGCGTCGACGAGCGCCGAGGCGATGCCCGACATCAAGTTGGCGCCCGCGGCGTTCCGCGCCAGGCGCGCCTGCCGACCCAGCACAGCTGCGGCGAGGGCACAGGTGGTGGTCTTCCCGTTCGTCGCCGAGACGAGCGCGCAGCCCTGCGGAAGGCGGGCGGCGAGGGCATCCACGGCATCGCGGTCGACGGTCGCCAGGAGCTTTCCCGGCAGCGTCGTCCCGCCGCCCGCACGCGCGAGGCGCGAGAGCCGCCCGATCCCGCGGGCAAGAGCCACTTCGACCGCCAGGCGCATCGGGCCAGTCTATGGACGGCGATCGTCGTCAGCGAGCACCGACCTTTGTTGCGCGTTGGTAGATATGCTCTATTCTGTTTTGCATGGCGCGTAAACGCGCGTACCGCGCAGTGTCGCGGGTCGACCCGAAGGCGCTGGCGGAGTTCCAGGCCGGTATCCGCAAGCGCTACTCGGACGCCGAGATCCTCGGCCAGCTGAAGGCGTCCGCCGAGCGGCTCGGCCGCTCGCCGACGATGCGCGAGTTCGCCGAGGACGAAGGAGACATCCATCCACCCGCAAACGGTGATCGAGCGCTTCGGCAGCTGGAACCGCGCCAAGCGAGCAGCCGGGCTCGTCCCGCGCCGCTTCGCTACGAAGGAGGAGTTGCTGCGGTGCCTGCGCGAGTTGGGGGAGAGGCTCGGCCGCACGCCCACGGCGAAGGACGTCGACGCGAACCGCGGGATCGTCCCCTCGAAGTCCCTGTACTGGCACACCTTCGGGTCGCTGACGAACGCGCTGCGCGAAGCCGGGTTCGACGTGCCGGTGGGGGAGGAGCGGCTCGAGCGCGCGATCGACCAGGGCGAGGCGCTGGCACAACGCCTGGGTCGACTGCCGCGATTCGTCGACTGGGCGGAGGCCCGGCGCGCCGACTCGCAGCTGCTCAGCGAATGGCAGATCTACCGGATGTTCGATGCCCGCCGGGGGGCCTGGTCGATGTTCCAGTTCCTCGTCCGCGACCGCCTGCTCGAGCAGGGAATCCAGGTCGGCTCGGACGGCACGCTGCAGGGGTAGTTACCCACTCAGGCTCGGCGCGTGAACTGCCGATAGGTGCAGGGATGGCACGCGCGCTGCCCAAGTTCGAGCCCGACGACGGGAGAGAGCCGACCCTGCTTCCGCAGCCGGAGGCGGTCGACGAGCCCGAGGACGAGGAGAGCGAGCCGCAGCTTCGCGATCCGCTGAAGCTCTACGTCCGCCAGATCGGCGACGGGCGGCTGCTGACCGTCACCGAGGAACGCGAGCTCGCGCGGCGGAAGGACGAGGGCGACGAGGCCGCTAAGCGCCGGCTGGTCGAATGCAACCTGCGCCTGGTCATGTCCATCACCCGCAACTACACGAAGGCGGGGGTCCCCTTGCTCGACCTGATCCAGGAGGGCAACCTCGGCCTGATCCGGGCGGTCGAGAAGTTCGACTACCGCATGGGGTACAAGCTCTCGACCTACGCCACCTGGTGGATCCGCCAGTCGATCACGCGCGCACTCGCCGACCAGGGGCGTCTGATCCGGCTACCTGTGCACGTCGCCGACCAGGTGAGGCGAGTCGCGCGTGCGCGTCGCGTCCTCGCCCAGAAGCTGAACCGCGATCCAACGATGGCCGAGATCGCCAAGGAGAGCGGATCTCCCCGAGCGTCGGGTGAAGGAGCTGCTCGAACTGGTCGAGGATCCGGTAAGCCTCGAGACGCCTGTCGGCGACGGCGACAGCCTGTATTCCGACTTGATCGAGGACGAGGCGACTCCGCAGCCCGAGTCGGCCACCGCCGAGCGGCTGCAGGCGGTGGAGCTCCGGGACGCCCTGGCTCGGCTCGAGCCGCGTCTTCGCGAGGTGCTCGAGCGCCGGTTCGGCCTGGCCGGCAGCAACCCGCAGACGCTCGAGCACATCGGCAAGGAGCTCGGCATCACGCGCGAGCGCGTCCGGCAGCTGGAGACACGGGCGCTCAAGCAGCTCCGGCAAACCGCGCCCGAGCTCTCGTTCTATCTCGTCAGCTAGCGGATTCGCTAAGAGCGCGAGTGCCAGACTTCAGCCTGGCACCGCACCTCAGTAGGGGACAGCCTGAATCTCGCGCAGGCTCGCGAGCCGGCGCAGGGCCTCGACCTCGATCTGCCGGACGCGCTCGCGCGTCAGCCCCAGGCGCCGGCCGATCTCCTCGAGCGTCTTCGGCTCCTGGTCGTCGAGCCCGTAGCGCAGGGCGAGCACCTCGCGCTCGCGCTCGGTCAGCGCCTGCAGTGCCTGCTGCAGCGCCTGGCTGCGGAGCGAGAGCTCGACCTGCTCGTCCGGCAGCGGCCCCTCGCCGGCGACGAAGTCGCCGAGGACCGCCTCTTCCTGGTCGCCGACGGGCTGGTCGAGGCTCGTCGCGGCCCGCGCTGCAGCCCGCACCTCGCGCGCCTGCTGGATGGGCAGGCTCGCCTCCTCGGCGATCTCCTCGAGCGACGGCTCCCGGCCGAGCTGCGTCCAGAGGTTGCGCTCGGCGCGGTTCATCTTCTGGAGCCGCTCGACGATGTGCACGGGCATCCGGATCGTCCGCGCCTTGTCCGCCAGCGCCCGCGCGACGGCCTGCCGGATCCACCAGGTGGCGTAGGTGGAGAACTTGTAGCCGCGGCGCCAGTCGAACTTCTCCACCGCCCGGATGAGCCCGAGCGTACCCTCCTGGATCAGGTCGAGGAAAGGCAGGCCCTGGTTGCGGTAGTTCTTCGCAATCGAGACGACGAGGCGGAGGTTCGCCTGAATCATGTGCTGTTTTGCACTTTCGTCGCCGCGCTCGATCCGCTTCGCGAGCTCGACCTCCTGCGCCGCCGTCAGCAGCGGATGCCGACCAGCCTCGCGCAGGAAGAGCTGGAGCGCGTCGGTGGTCGTCTCGACCGGCGCCGTCAGGACCGCGGCGGCGGTCTCGCGCTCGTCCTCGATCAGCTCGTAGCCGCGCGCCTCGAGCTCGCGGAACACGAGATCGGCCTCGACTGGGTCGAAACCGTGCACATCGAGGAGCTCGGCGACCTCCGCGGTCTTGATCGAGCCCTGCGCATCCGCGGCTTCCAGGAGCTGGAGGAAATCCTCGCTCTGGAAGAGGGTCTCGAAATCGACTGTCGGCTCTTCCGGCCGCTCAGTGGTCGTCATCGCGCCTTCCTGTTCGCTGCCTGCGTTCTGCCGCCGTGGGGGCGCGCCCTCGATGCGCCCGACCGCGCGGCTAAGCATAGCCCGCGCCCGCAACCCGGCGAAAGCCCCGGCCCGAAACCCGTGTGCACGATAACGCGCGTTATGTCAAGTTGACCGAAGAAGCTACGGCCAGCCGTGCCGGCTCGTCGTTCCCCTTCCTTGTTCCCCCGGGGCCTTCGGCCCTGACCCCCCGGTTGGACCATAACGCGGAGATTCGCACAGAGGCGATACGCGATCGTGCCGGGTTCGGAACGATTCCTCCACACCCGGGTCGTCTCGAGCGACCGTCCTTCGCGGCCACGAGACCGGCCGGACGCCTTCTCCCCAGGCTGCGAACAGCTTGTGGAAATGTGGAAAACTGGATCTTTTGCAAATTGCGAACTTTCCCTCTCCGGCGGCGCTTGCGCGAAGGGTCGGCACGTCGTAGAGTCCCCCTTGCGTCGAGCACGGAGCGCCGGTAGGACGAATCCGAGCCAGGCGGCGGAATGCGCAAGCTGACCGTCGGCGGGCACGGAGGACGAAAGCGCCACCGACTCGGCGCATTGTCTTTGCGAAGATGTCCGGCGGCCGCGGTGGTTAGGATCCGTTCGTGCACCTCCGAGCTCCGAGCATCGCACCGGGCGTCCAGGCGTTCCTCTGGGCGCTGACGATCACGGTCTACCTCTGGCTGTTCATGCTCGCCGTCGGCGTCGACGGCGCCGTCTCGGCGATCGTGGCGGTCGTCGCCGGGGCAGCGGTGTTCATGCTGGTGCGCCTCTACGGCGAGGACCTGACCCGCCGGCGGCGGCGCCGGCGCACGAGCCCCTGATCGCCTGAGAGCGAATGCATGAGGAGACGGGCCTGCTCGCGGCCGAGCGCCCGCTCCAGGCGGCGCCGGGCCGGAATGCGGCGCTTGACGGCCCGACCGACGAGCGCACAGTGGCTCAGCAGCCGCCGTCGCGCCCGGGGGTTTTCCACGACGTAGGAGCTCATGGTGCTTTCCAAGATCGGCACGCGGCCGCGAAGAAAGATCCCTGACGAGAGGGGAGCCGCTAGTGCAGCTCGAGGCGCCGCGCGTCGAACGACGCCGAGTAGAGCTCGGCTTCGAACTCCTCGATCGATCGCAGCGCGTCCTCCACGAACACGTGCCGGACGACCCCGACCGCGGCGTCGTTGTGGAAGGGGACGTCGACGTGCTCGGGAGAGACGATGTTGATCGAGACCTTCATGCAGGCAGGGCAGCGCACGGCCACGCCGATCGATCCGTCCGCCGTTCCGGGTGCCAGGAGCCAGAACATGGACGGGAAGACGGGCCGCGGCCGCTCCTCGGGGTAGCAGAAGAAGCTCCACGGCCACTCCCCCGCACCGATACGCCTCGCAGCGAGGTCGCCGAACTCGTCTTGTAGGGGCTCGAGCCGGTCGGTCATCAGGTTCAGGAACAGGCTCGGCTGCAGTCCGAGTGGCGCCCAGTCGAGCTCGTCGTGCGAGAGCAGACCGAAGTGGTCGTCGCCGCAGGCGCAGGCGTACCGAACCCGGAACACCGACGGATGGGCAGCGCCCGGCAGCCTCTCGAGCTCTCGGAAGTCGTGCAGCTTCACGCGTGCCTCGCCCCACGCCGGACACGAGAACGTGTACCTGGTGGTGATCGGGTCGTACATCCTGGGAGTTCTAATCGGCGGCCCGGACGTGTTTCTAAACGGCGTGCGCGGCCTGTCGACAGCTCAGTACTCGATCAACGAGAAGATGTCGTAGCCCTCGAGCTGCTCGCGGCCCTTCAGAAAGCCGAGCTCGATGATGAACGGAAGGCCCACGACGGTGCCGCCGAGCTGCTCGACGAGCTCGACCGTCGCCTTTGCGGTGCCGCCCGTCGCCAGGACGTCGTCGTGAACGAGGACGCGCTGCCCGGGGCGGATCGAGTCCGCGTGCACCTCGAGCTGGTCGAAGCCGTACTCGAGCGCGTACTTCACAGCCACAGTCCGCCACGGGAGCTTGCCCGGCTTCCGGGCGGCGACGAAGCCGCAGCCGAGCCGGCAAGCGAGCGCGCCCCCCGTGATGTAGCCGCGCGCCTCCGCTCCCAGCACGATGTCTGGCTCCCGCGGCCCCGCCCACTCCGCGATGCGGTCGACCGCCTCGCGCAGGGCTTCGGCATCGGCGAGCAGGGGCATGATGTCCTTGAAGACCACCCCCGGCTTCGGAAAGTCAGGAACGTCGCGGATTCTGGTCGTGAGGTCGATCGGCACGGACGGAGCCTATCGCCCTCAGCCGGCAGCGATCCGGCGCAGGCTCCGCCAGAGGAGCAGCTGCGACAGCTCCTGGGTCAGCTCGCCAAGCGACCGGAGATCCTCGAGCCCTGCCTGGCGACGCTCGAGGTTCCGCCCATGCAGCGCTGGGGCGGTGATCTGCCCCAGCAGCGCGGCGTTCCGCTCGGCGGAGGTCTGGAACGTCCGCAGATGGCGCGCGCTCATGCCGTAGCCGGCGAGCTGCGTGCACAGGACGGCGATCTCGACGTCGGACTCCCGGTAGCGCCGCTCGCCGCGGCCCGTCGCCGACTGCAGCAGGCCGAAGCCCTCCAGGTCGCGAACGGCGGCCGGCGGGATGCCCGCGCGCGCACACAGCTCCTCGAGCGTCACGTCCTGCTCCTCCGCGGATGCCAGCGCCGCGCGACGGCGGCGCTTGCCTTTCGGGACCGAGGTGGCGAGCTGCTGCCGGATCACCCGTAGAGGAAGAAACTCGTCCCTCTGCAGGCGCAGAATCGTCTCCAGCCGCTCGACGTCGTCCTCGCCGAACAACCGGTACCCCCCTTGCGTCCGGCGCGGAGTGAGGAGTCCCTGGTCCTCGAGGTACCGGATCTTGGAGATCGAGATGTCGGGAAACTCCGGCTTCAGGCGGCGGCACACCGCGCCGATCGTCTGCAGCCGCGGAGACGCGGACGCGGCCTCGTAGCTGGTCGCGACGCTCATCGCGCGAGGAACACGAAGCGGTACTTGCCGATCTGTACCTCGTCGTCGTCGGTGAGTGACGCCCGCTCGATGCGGTGCCGGTTCAGGAACGTGCCGTTGAGGCTGCCGAGATCCTCGATCGTGAACCGCCCGCCCTCCTGGGCGATGACGGCGTGGCTGCGAGAGACGGTGACGTCGTCGAGGAAGATGTCGCAGTCGGGGGAGCGGCCGACCGACGTACGCTCGCGCTGGAGCTCGAAGACCTCGCCGGAGCGGCCGCCGCCGGAACGGACCACCAACGCGGGGCCGTCGACGCCCTCGACGCCGGGACCGGCATCGTCCGTCAGGCTCTCCGGCGTGTAGCTCAGCGTCGTCTCGGCCTCGCTCGCCTCGCGCTCGAGCATCGCACCGCAGCGGGCGCAGTAGTTCGCGGCCTCGGAGTTCTGGAAGCCGCACTCGGCGCAGTAGATGTGGCTCACTCTGACTCTGGCGTGGCCTTGCGGGAGAGGATCTCGCTCAGACGGTGGACGTCGACGTGAGCGAGCTCTTCCTCGGACTTGCCGCGCTTGCGCGCGACCCGCTCGGCCCGCAGGATGTCGATCTTCCCCTGTAGGAGCCTGCGCTCGTAGGAGACCTCGCTCTCCCTCCGCTCCAGCTCCTCGATCAGCAGGTCGAGATCCTCGTCGCTCAGCGTGGTCAGATCCGGAAGTGGTTCCACATCGCCCTTTCGTCGCGTTCGGACGGCCGGCTCATTGAAGCAGCAGGCCGATCAAGGGTCAACCTCTACTTGAGATTTGCGGCCCGGAGCCGTTCTCCTGCCCAGAGCGCGCCAGGCGCCCACCGCATAGACGCCGGCGGCGGCGATCGCGAGCCCGACGCCGATCCAGAAGAGGACGAGCGGCCAGGTCGCGTCGCTGTCGGTGACGATCACGCAGCCGACGGCGAGGTAGAGGACCCACGTCGCGGTCTTGCCCAGGAAGTTGACCGAGAACTCGTAGCCCCGCGGTTGCACGAAGCGCGCGCCCACGATCAGGAGAATGTCCCTGCCGAAGACGATGACGAGGGCCACCCAAGGCAGACGGTCGGCGAGAAAGAGCAGCAGGACGGCCGCGTCGATCATCAGACGGTCGGCCAGCGGGTCGGCGTACTTGCCGAACTCCGACTCGACGTGCCAGCGGCGTGCCAGCGCGCCGTCGACCTGGTCGGTCACCGCCGCGATCGCGAAGATGATGCCCGCGGGCCAACTGTGGCCGCCCTCGGCCTCGACCATGAGCACGACGAAGACGGGCACGAGCACGAAGCGCAGGATCGTGAGCGCATTCGGGATCTGGCGGTACACCTGCGGAACGGCCACGGCGCTCATGCTCTCATGCCTCGTCCTGCCCAACGTGTCTCGGTCCGACATGTCGCTTCTGCCGGCGCCAGGTAGCCCAACCTCCTCCCCACCGCGATCGTATCGACGAAGTCCGCACGCGTGTGAAACGCAACAGTGCCGGAAGCGTGACAATCCTTCCCCATGGCCGACGATCGGCGTTCACTGCCAGGGTTCGTCACCGCGCACTCGCATGCCTTTCAGCGCGCACTTCGCGGTCTGGGCGGCGGAGGCGATTTCTGGGCCTGGCGCGAGTCGATGCTGGCCGAGGCCGCGCGACAGACCCCGCAGACCGTCCGCGCCGGGTACGAGCACGTGTACCGCGAGATGCGAGGCGCCGGCTACACCGCCGTGGGCGAGTTCCACTACCTCGGGCTCGACGAGGCCACGGCGGCCGTCGAGGCCGCTCGCGCGGCCGGGATCGAGATCGTGCTGCTGCTCGCGGCCTACGAGCGCGGTGGGCTCGAGCGGTTCCGCCAGAGCTCGGTGACCGAGTACCTCGACCAGGTCGAGCGCCTCCGTGCGGGCGGCGCGCAACGTCGGCGTCGCCCCCCACTCCGTCCGAGCCTGCTCGGCGGCGTGGCTGGCCGAGATCGGCAGCTATGCGGAGCGTGAGAGCCTCGTCGCTCCACGTGCACGCCGACGAGCAGCCGCGCGAGGTCGAGGAGTGCCTCGCCGAGCACGGCGTCAGGCCGATCGAGCTCCTCGCCCGCGCCGGCTGCCTGACGTCGGCCACGACCGTCGTCCACGCCACCCATGCCTCCCCGGCCGAGCTCGACCTGATCGCGGACGCCGGCGCCGCCGTGTGCCTTTGCCCGACCACCGAGGCGAACCTCGGCGACGGCTTCCCGCCGCTCGAGGGGCTGCTCGAGCGCGGGATCCGGCTCGCGATCGGGTCCGACGCCAACGTCCGGCTCGACCCGCTCGAGGAGCTGCGCGAGCTCGAGGGCACTGCGCGCCGCCTGACGGGCCGGCGGGAGGTGATCCCGGTGCCCGAGCTGCTCGCGATCGGGTCGTCGGGCGGCGCCGAGACGCTCGGCCTCGAGGACTGGCCGGACGTCGAGGTCGATCTCGATCACCCGGCTCTCCGCGGCGTCGCCCCCGAGGACGTGCCGGCCGCGCTCGTCTTCTCGTGCGGCGCCGACGTGCTCCGCGCCTGAGGCCGAGACGGGACCAAAAAGAGAGGCGGCGGGGAGACCCGCCGCCTCTCGTGTCGCCTCTCGCGAGACGACTTGGGGGTGATGTCGAGCTAGACGTTCACCTTCACGAGCCCAGTACCCCAGTTCGTGAACTCGTCCCTCGTCCCACCACAGGTCGGGTCGAAGACGAAGTCCGCGGTGCTGCAACTCGGGTACTGGATGTACTCCGACGCCAGGTAGAGCGAGTGACCGTCACCGACGGCGGCCGAGTAGTCGCCCCAGCGGGGAGTACCGAAGAAGTACCAGGCGAAGTCATCGAGGATGTCCTGACCCGCCAGCACGACCGGGATGCTGCTTACCGGGTGTGCGTCGCTCACCCTGGAGACCGCAACACTCGGGAAGTGCGTGTTGCCGGTGAGCGTGTAGACGATCGCGGCATTCTCATCAGCCGCCGGCCCGACGGCGATCGCCGGGAAGACCACGTCGTTGTTCCAGTTGGCAATGTAGCCCTGGGCTTTACCGTTGCTGCTGACCTTGACCTCCGCAGACGAACGGGCCTGCGAAGCAGGTGGCCGAGATGTCGAAGTACGCGATCGCCGAGCGGCGGTGGAGCTTGCCGACCGGGTCGGCAACGAGGGCGTCGGTGTTCAGGCCGCCCCAGTTGTGCGCCGCCGTCGTAGCCGGCTTCACCGTCTTGACCTCGTTCATCCGGTCATCGTTGTTGGCGATCGGCCCAGGCTCGCAGAACGGGCCGACGAAGACGTCGCAGAGCGGCTGGTTCCCCGACGACGGCTGCTCCGCGTACGGAGAGAAGAACGGCGTGTCGGTGAACGGGAAGCCGTACGACTCGGTGCCGACGATCGTGTAGCTGACGGCGATCGACGGGAAGAACCCGCTGATCGACGCCGTGTTCGTGAACGCCCAGAGGGCGATCCGGTTGTCGACCGAGCCGAACCAGTCGAGTGCCGACAGGGCGAACTCCGTGCCAGCGTGATCGGTCACCTGCGACAGGTTCGGTGACGTCCCCGGCTGGAGCGAGTACCAGCAGAACGGGTTGAACGGGATACCGCTCGAGATGGGTGGCCCGTAGAACCCGTTACCGCAGTCGTCGAAGCCCTCCGGCGTGAGGAAACTCCCACCGATGTCTGCGTAGACGATGTTCGGGAACACGAACCCGGCCGCGAGAGCGGTCGAGTCGATGATGTACATCTGGGTGCCGTTGAACGCCGGCGAATCCCAGTCGAACGAGTTCGTCGAGATGAACAGCGCGTTCTTGTTCATCCCCAGCAACGGCTGGTCTGCGAGACAGCCGTCGACCGGGTCACACACCAGGCCGTCGAAGCTCGTGTCCATCACGTAGATGTTGTAGATGGACAGCGGGTCCGACGTCGTGCTCACGGCGATGAAGACAGCCGAGCCGGGAGCACACCCGGGCGGACCGTACGCGACCTCGGTCACGTACCACTTGCGCGTCACGTTGTCGTAGTGGGCCTTCGGATCCGACACGGAGCAGTAGCCCGTGGTCAGGATCGCGTCAGCCCAGAACTGCTCCATCGGCTCCGCGTTCGTGACATGACCGAAGGTCGAGTTGCTGTAGATCGCGAACACGTTGTTCACGGCCTCGAACACGAAGCCGTTGCCCTCGGCCAGCGCCTGGTCCGGCGGCGTGTCGATGTAGCCGCCGGCAAACCCCTGGTCGAACGCGTTCAGGCCCCGCGCCCTCACCGAGTAATCGGTACCGGCAACGGCGGGTGCGACCGGCAGGCTGGCAGCATGCGGGACGAACACTGACCGCGCCTCGCCGGCCGCACCGTTCGTGCCGATGCTGCCCTTCGGACCCAGCTTGCCCGGGATCCTGCGGTCGTGCTTCAGGATCGCATTGGCGTTGCTCGGCGTCGGCGAGTTGATGAACTTGGCCTTCTTGCCCTGCGCCGGCTTGAACTGACCCGTCCCGGCCTTCTTGACGGCCTGCTTCTTCGGGCCGAACTTGAGGTTGTTGTGGCCAGCCTGCGTCGACGAGGTCGCTGCGCTCACCGACGCAGCTGCAAGCGCAGCCACCAGCAGCGCGGCCCCGAAGGCCACCGCTGTTGCAAATTTGCGTCGCTTCACAGATTCCTCTCCTCTCGATTCCAACTTCCTCTCTCCTCCTCCTCAAACAGCACTGCAACAAACATCCCTGCCCTCGAGGTCATCACCCCCCTTTCGAACGCCTAGCTTTCCCCCAATACGAACCTGTCCTGCTGGCAGTACGTCTGGTGCAGATACTCCTTGAGTCTCCCGAGGAGCTTGCGCACCTTGTGATGACGGACATTTCTAGCAGCGCAAGCGGACGGCGAGCACGGTAGCACGACCAAAAACGGGTCGCCCGAGCCGTCCGGGGCGCGGCACGCCCCAGCGGTCTCACAACCGTCTCACTGCCCGTCACACGCACTGCAGGCATGAGCCTAGTCGGCAACGCGCCCAAACGCAAGTTGGTACGCGAGGCGCCAAAGGCAGCAGCCACGCCGCTTTTCGCGCTGTTTGCGGAGGTGCTGCGGGCACGGTCCACCGCCGTCATCATCCGCCCAGGTTCGGCCCGAGACGGTCGCTTTCCTTCCCTGTGCAGCACCTTTTCGCGCCCTGTGGGCCGACGAGGCCGCGGCGGCGCCGGTCCTGTAGAGCGCCGTCCAGTACGCCGTGCGCGTGAGGTACGCCCGCGAGGCCTGCTTGCCGCGAAGCCCGTAGGCGCCCTCATAGCTCGAATAAGGCTGCCTGACGGGTGAGGTCGCAGGCCCGTGGACGCTCGTCAGCCGTCGCGGGAGCGACGCCATGGCCGGCTCGATCTGGGTCCCTTCGTGCCACTCGTTGTAGCTCGTGATCGTGATCCGGTCGGCGCCGGCGGCGATCGCGGCCTTCCACATCCCGTCGTAGGTCGCGCCGGCGTCGCGCGGCCGGAAGCGCGTGTCGCCCGTCGCCCGCAGCGCGTCATATCCGGGTCCGACGGACGGGGCGCACAGCAGGCCGGCCTTGTGCGCCCGCGCGCAGAGCGACCCGAACGAGCCCGGCCCGAACGTGACGTCGTCGTAGGTGTAGACGCCGGCGAAGTGCGCGGCCTGCGCCCGCGTGACGTTGGCTGTCTGCGCGAGCACCTGCATCCCCGGGAGCGGGAGCACGCTCGCCCAGTCCGCCTCGTCGATCTCGAACGGGTGGTAGACGTACGCGCGGGTGATCCCGAGCTCCAGCAGGTGCGCGAGGTCGGCCGCGACGCTCTCCGCGCTTCGGTCGTCGTACGGCTCGATCTGGACAGCGACCTTGAGGCCCTGTTTCGTCGCCATGCCCATGATCATCGGCAGCAGCTCGTCTTCAGGTGAGCCCCGGCCCCACCAGGAGCTCACGACCTCGCCGATGCCGGCGCCGGCAATGTCGCGCATCTGCGCCTCGACGACGCGGGGATCCCGGCTCGAGTACGGGCCGCGGGCGGGGTAGTAGCTGGAGGCGAGGTCGAGCGGCGGGAGGTGATCGTTCTGGTCCCAGTGCTCGTAGCTACCGTCCAACTTGGGCGTGCCGTACCAGGGGTAGTAGAAGATCGACGCCTCGCGCCCGGACGAGGCGGCGTGCCCCCGCCCCACGGCGGCCGCGGACGCGAGCGCGAGAAGGAGCGCGAGAGCGAGTGCGAGCCGTGTCATTCCGCAGAGGACCCGAGTGGCCGAGCCTGCCGGATCATGACAGCCGTTCACGCCGGAATCTACTGTCATCGCGTGAGCATCTCCTGCTTCTTCGTCGTCCTCGACATCTCACTAGGCAGGCGTGGCGGTGGTTTCTCGTCAGGCGGCTCCTGTGGGCGGGCTGGCAAGCGGCTAGGGACCTGTCGCTGCCGGCGGCAGTGCCATCGAGGCCCGCAGCGCCTTCAACGGCGTATCCGGGACGGTGATCAGCCCGCGGGTCGGGCGGTCGAGATCGAAGGTCACGAGCAACAACAGCGTGACGAGCGCGGCCGCAAGGATCATCGGTAAGAGCCCACGACCGAGCACGGCGAGATACATGCCGAGCAGCCCGAGCGCGATCGCTGCCCCGAACACCTCCAGTGCCAGGACGGCGCCGGGCACCCGATTGTTGAGAGCCGAGATGCGGACGGTCTGCTGGTCGATCATGGAGTTCAGGCTGTCGACATAGAGGCGTGGTGCGCTCGCCACGGGAGCGCCGACCAGCGACTCCCCCGCGAGCCGCCACAGCTTCCGTTGCACGACGCCTTCGGCGGCGGCCGTGCGCTTCTCGGCCTCGCTCGCCGGCACCTCGTGCGATACGTGCAGGGCGTAATCCGTATAGCGGCGGAGCAGGTCGAGCGACCGACTCCGTACCGGTTCGGACAGCGTCTGGGCGCGGAGGTAGGTCGTCCCGATCGCGTTTGCCTCCGAGACGACGGCGGCTCGTCGGTCCTCGTAGCGGCCCACGGCGAGCGTCAGCCCGAAGGCCAGGAGGAGCCCGACGACGCCCAGCAGCGCACCCTGCAGGACGCCGAACGGCTCCTTCAGCGTCTCCGAGTGCCTTCGCAGATAGCGACCGGTCGCGACACCCAGCAGGGTCACGCCGAACACAACCGCAAAGACGATGAGCGCGAGCGCCCAACTGCTCAGCGAGAAGAACACCGGCGCATCCTGCCAAGCCGATCCGGGACCGTGTAGACACGCGCGCCGGGCCGCCCGCGGAGCCCGGGCTCTCCCCCGGACGCAGCTCTGGCCGCGTGAAACGCGCCTACGAAGAAGGGGCTCATGGGGGAACCATGGTTTCCCCCATGCTCATCGGGGCGGGCAGATTCGAACTGCCGACCTCTAGTCCCCCAGACTAGCGCGCTAACCAGGCTGCGCCACGCCCCGTCCCAGGACTGTAGCGGCTGCGCGCGCTCCACCTAGAACTGCGGCGTGCCCCCCCGACCACCCAATCCCTGCCTGAACGCCCACGCGCAGTCCGGGCAGCGCCAACGCCGGACCTCGCCGAGGTCGATGTGCTTCCCGGCGGTCGGCCACCATAGCCCCGGATGCCGGGCACACTCGATCTCGACGCCTGGAGCTTCACGAAGTGCGTTCCAGTCCTGCGTGTCGAGCCGGCCGTCGGCGAAGTCATAGATCCCCTCCGCGAGGCCGAGCCCGGCCGGTAGCCGCACTCGCGTCACGTGCTTCTTCCTCCCGCTGTGTCGCGTCGCTGCACCGCAGGAAGTTATCGGGCGAGCCGGGTGCGCTCTGGAGCGTCGAGCACCCGGTGGTCTTGGGTCTTGTCGATCTGCTCGGCGCTCGTGCCCGTCTCTCAAGGACTTCGCGCCCGGCGCCGAACAAGTCAACGATGACGCGGTCTCGTGGACTCGCGGCCATCGTGGCTTTCCTCGGGGTATCGCTGGTCGTGCCTGCGGCCGCGCTTGCGATCGGCAGCCCGCGTGTCGCCGCGGTCCAGGTCGTCCTGCAGGCCAAGCATCTCTACAACGGGGCGATCGACGGGGTGCAGGGCCCGCAGACGAAGGCGGCCCTCGCGGCGCTCGAGCAGCGGACCGGCCGGGCGGCGGACGACCTCGCCGGCCACGACCTCGGCGATCGCCAACTCGTGCTCGGGGCGATCGGCGGCGACGTCGTCCAACTCCAGTTCCTGCTCGCCTGGCACGGCTTCCCCAACGGGACGATCGACGGCGAGTTCGGAGAGCACACCCGGGCCGCACTGATTCGCTTCCAGCGCTGGGCGGGACTGCCTCCGGTGGGCATGGCCGGCCCGGCCACCGTGGCCGCGCTGCGCGAACCCGTGCCGGCCTGCCCGGTCGCGCTCGCGTGGCCGCTGCGCGCGAAGGTCGGCGACAGGTTCGGGCCGCGCGGAACGGGCTTCCACCCCGGGATCGACCTGCCCGCCGCCACGGGTACGCCGGTTCACGCCGCCGCCGTCGGCCGTGTGACGTTCGCGGGGCCGACGGTCGGCGGGTACGGCAACCTCGTGATCGTGAAGGGCGCGGGCGGTGTCGCGACGATGTACGCGCACCTCTCCCGCATCCTCGCCTACAAGGGCGAGGCCGTGACCGTCGGGTCGCTGCTGGGCCTCGTCGGTGCGAGCGGCGAGACGACGGGGCCGCACCTGCACTTCGAGGTACGCATCCGCGGAGCGGCGGTCGACCCGCTGCCGACGCTCGGTTAAGAGCTTTTTTCGTTAGGAGCTCTCAGCCGCTACTCGCCGCGGAGACGCCGATAGAGGCGATCCACCAGGTCGGGCATGCGCTCGAGGCCCGTCCGTGATCACCCTGATCCGGTACTCGAGGAAGTGCTCCGGCTCGACGCTGAGGCCCTTGGCCAGCTTCGCGATCACGTCGTTGGACGGCACCGGGCGGCTTCCGTGGACGATGTGGTTCAGGTATCCGGCGGAGAGGCCGGTCTTCGCCGCCAGCCCCCGGTAGGTCGTACCGGTCTCGTCCATGAGCCGCTCGACCGTCGGCCCGAACGAGTCCTCGCTGAAGCGGCGCTTCTTGGGCACGGCTACGCGAGCTCCCCGGGAGCGACGCGCCGCTCCTCGCCGGTCTCGCGGTCCTTCACGTCGACGAGCCCGTCCTCGAGGCTCTTCTTGCCGGCCGTGATCCGCAGCGGGACGCCGATCAGGTCGGCGTCGGCGAACTTCTCCCCCGCGCGGGCGTCGCGGTCGTCGAGGAGCACCGAGCGTCCGGCGGAGGACAGCACCTCGGCCGCGCGTGCCGCGATCTCCTCGGCGCCGGGCAGCGCGATCACGTGCGCATCGTACGGGGAAATCGACTGCCGGCCACACGAGACCGTTCTCCTCCCCGCGCTGCTCGACCACCGCCGCCAGCGTCCGGGCCGGCCCGATCCCGTAGCTGCCCCCGAGCAGGGGCTTCTCGACACCGTCCTCGTCGAGGAACGTCGCCTCGAGCGGGCCGGAGTAGAAGCTGCCGAAGTTGAAGATGTGGCCGACCTCGATCGCCGTCCGGAACACGAGCGCGCCGCCGCACTCCGGGCACGTGTCGCCCTCGTGCGGCTCGCGCAGGTCGGCGAAGCGGGGCTCGAAGTCACGTCCCGCCTCGACGCCGCGGAGGTGCCACCCGTCCCGGTTGGCGCCGGCGACGAACTGTCCTTCGCGCAGGGCCTCGTCGGCGATCACCTCGCCCGAGAAGCCGATCGGGCCGAGCGAGCCCGCCGCCGGCGCCGAAGGCGGCGCGGATCTCCTCGTCGCTCGCGGGGCGCGACTGTCCGGGGAGCGCGTCGTAGAGCTTCGTCTCGCTGAGCCGGTCGTCGCCGCGCACGAGCGCGAGCACGAGCGTGCCGTCGTCCTTGACGACGGGCATCGCCTTCGAGGTCGCGGACTCGTCGATGCCGAGGAACTCGGCCAGGCCCTCGATCGTCGTCACGCCGGGCGTCTCGATCTCCTCGGGCGCGTCGAGCGCGGTCGGGGAAGACGGGCTCACGCGGGATCGCGCGCGCAATCTCGAGGTCGCCCGCATAGTCGCCGTTCTCGCAGCGGACGAGGGTGTTCTCGCCGGAGCCCGAGGGGGCGAGGTAGTCGATGCTGAACTTGCCGCCCATGATCCCGCTCTCGGCCTGGACGTCGTATACCTCCAGGCCGCAGCGCACGAAGATCCGGTGGTACGCGGCGCGGTTCGCCTCGAAACTCGCCTTCACGCCTTCCTCGTCGCGGTCGAACGAGTAGCCGTCCTTCATGATGAACTCGCGGACGCGGAGGAGGCCGCCGCGGGGGCGCGGCTCGTCGCGGTCCTTGATCTCGAAGTGGTACCAGAGTTGCGGCAGCTCGCGGTACGAGCGGATCTCGCGCGCGTGGAAGGTGACGGTCTCCTCGTGCGTCAGCGGCAGGATGTAGTGGCGCCCGTTGCGGTCCTGCAGGTGGAAGATCTCCGGGATCTTGATGCGGCCGCTCGTCTCCCAGAGCTCCGCCGGCGTCAGCACCGGCATCAGCATCTCCTGCCCTCCGATCGCGTCCATCTCCTCGCGGATGATCTGCTCGATCCGCCGGTGCACCCGCCAGCCGAGCGGCAGGAACGTCCACAAGCCGGCCGAGACCTGGCGGATGAAGCCGCCGCGGACGAGCAGCTTGTGCGACAGCGCCTCCGCGTCGGAAGGCGCCTCGCGCAGCGTCGGAAGGAAAAGCTTCGAAGCCCGGGCGATCATCGTTCAGCGTGGGGGAACCCATGGTTCCCCCACGCGCCCCCTCCTTCTTGTCGGCGCGTCGCGAGTGGCTCGTGTGCTCCGGCGAGAGCGCGGTCTCGCCTCCGCACGCGGAAGGCTGGTGCTGCACACGTGTGAAAGAGCTTCCAAGCCCGGGCGATCATCGTTGTCGCCTGAGGCTACTAGGACTCGACCGGCACCGGGGCCGGCTGGGACTCGAGCGGGATCTCGGACATCTCGGCCATGGCCAGCGCAGCCGGCTTGGCCATCTTCAGCCGCTTCGGACGGTTCATGCCGTCCGCGATCCACCTGTCGATCTCGTGGAAGAGCTCGTCGATCAGGATGTCCGAGGAGACCTTCTTGAGCACACGGCCGTGCGCGTAGACGAAGCCGACGTCGCGGCCCCCGGCGATCCCGAAGTCGGCGTCGCCCGCCTCGCCCGGACCGTTGACGGCGCAGCCGAGCACGGCGACCTCGATGTGCTGCGGGTAGGCCTTGAGCCGTTCCTCGACGACCACGGCGAGGTTCTCGACGCCGACGTTGTCGCGCCCGCACGACGGGCAGGCGATCATGATCGGGCCCCGCTCGCGCAGGCCGAGCGCCTTGAGGATCTCCCAGGCGGTCTCGA
Organism: uncultured Actinomycetes bacterium; assembly: GCA_963776375.1. GTDB lineage: Bacteria > Actinomycetota > Thermoleophilia > Gaiellales > Gaiellaceae > PALSA-612. Next base: position 757,713 of record CAVZMF010000002.1, read on the forward strand.
CCTCCTTGACCGGGTCGGCGGTGAGCGAGACCGCGCATGGTGTCGCCGATGCCGTCGACGAGCAGCGCGCCCATGCCGACCGCGCTCTTGATCGAGCCGGAGAACGGCGTGCCCGCCTCGGTCACGCCCAGGTGCAGCGGGTAGGGCACCTTGTCCGAGAGCATGCGGTAGGCCCGGATCATCGTCGGCACGTGGCTCGACTTGACCGAGATCTTGAAGTCGTGGAAGTCGAGCTTCTCGAGCAGCTCGACCTCCTCCATCGCGGCGGCGACGAGCGCCTCGGCCTGGTCCTTCTGGGCAACGCCCGCGAGATGCTTGGGCAGCGAGCCGGAGTTGGCGCCGATGCGCATCGGCGTGCCCTTCTTCTTTGCGGCCTTGACGACCATCTCGACCTTGTCCGGGCCGCCGATGTTCCCCGGGTTGATCCGGACGGCCGCGACGCCCGCGTCGATCGCGCGCAGGGCCAGCGAGGCGTTGAAGTGGATGTCGGCGATGACGGGAATCGGCGACAGCCGAACGAGCAGCGGCAGCGCGTCGGCGTCCTCGGACTTCGGCACGGCCACCCGCACGATCTCGCAGCCCGCCGACGCGAGCGCGCCGATCTGGCCCATGGTCGCCTCGACGTCGTGCGTCTTCGTCAGCGTCATGGACTGGACGACGACGGGAGCGCCGCCGCCGATCGGCGACGCCGCCGACGGTGATCGATCGCTTGCTTGCCACGCCGTCCTAGCTTATCGGGCTCCCCGGACCGGCCTTGTAACACAGTGTTGCAAGGTGGTGATGGTGTTCGTTCGACGCCGCGACCGACATGGCGGGCGCCGCTCACTCGCGCCAGTCCCCAAGAAGTTGCCGAGCGAAGTCACCATGGCGGCCGGCGAAGCCGGCACCGGACTTCGTTCGGCTTTAGCCGCCGCCGAGGCGGCTCACGTCGTTCGAGAGGCCGACGACGAACAGCAGCAGCACGATCGCGATCCCGATGGCCGACACCCGCTCGTAGACCTCTCGGGCGATCGCCCGGCCCCGGATGCCTTCGAGCAGCGAGAAGGCGATGTGGCCCCCGTCGAGCGGAAGTAGTGGCAGCAGATTGAGCAGCGCCAGCGAGAGGCTGATGAACGCGAGCACCGAGAGGTACGAGGCCCAGCCGTAGTGCACGGCGTCGGCGCTGCGCTTGACGATTCCGCCGGGGCCGGAGATCTGGTTGCGCTCCTTGCTGCGGAAGATGCCGCCGAGAGCCTTGATCGTGTCGCGCGAAACGGTCCCGGTCGTCTTGACCGACTGCCAGATCGCCCCGCCGAAGCCGAGCGGCTGGCCTGCGAGCGCGAAGCCGAGTCGGTAGCGATCGTCGCTCTCCTTCTTCGGCCGCTCCGGCTTGAGCACGATCAGCTGGCCGTTCCTGACCACGAGCAGCCGGATCGGCCGGCCCTTCGAGGCCGAGATGCTGTCGGAGATCATGCTCGGCGTCACGGCGCGGCCGTCGATGGCGACGACGCGGTCGCCGACCTCGAGACCGGCGGCCTTGGCCCGACTGTCGGGCAGCACCGTCGCGACCTTCGTGGTCGGGTTCCACCCGGCCGTCATGAACACGATCGCGAACAGCACGACGGCGAAGACGAGGTTTGTCACCGGGCCGGCTGCGATCGCCGTGACGCGCTTCCACGTCGGCGCCCGCCAGTAGGCCTGCGGCGAGAGCGCGTCCTCGAGGTCGGTGACCTGCTTGTCGATCGGCGGCACGCCGAGCTCGAGCGCCCGCTGGTGGAACTCGGCCAGCCGGAGCTTCGCCGTCTCGTAGTCCTCCGCGGCGAGCGAGCGCTTGAGTCGCTCCGCAGGGCCGACGAGCTCCGGGGCTGCGTGGAGCGCACGCGAGAAGACGAGGTCGACGTCCTTCGCGGCCGGACGGTGCATCCCCGGGATGCGGACGTAGCCGCCGAGCGGGATGGCGCCGAGGCCGTACTCGATGCCGTTCCGCGTCGTCTTCGAGGACCGCGGGCGGGAAGCCGACGTAGAACTTCCTCGGCCGCATCCCGACCGCCAGCGAGGCGAAGAAGTGGCCGCACTCGTGGATGAGCACGAGGAAGGCGAGGCCGAGGATGGCGATGGCGATACTCATGCCGGCTGCAGCGCAGTCTCCGCGATCCGGCGCGCCTCCGCGTCGGCGGAGGTCAGCTCGTCGAGGTCGGACGCGGGAGCGCCGTCGACGGTGTCGAGCGTGCGCTCGACCGTCTCGGCGATCTCGAGGAAGCCGACGCGCCCGTCGAGGAAGGCCGCGACGGCGACCTCGTTGGCGGCGTTGAAGGCGCAGGGATAGGCCCCGCCGCGCATTCCCGCCTCGCGGGCCAGGGTCAGGAGCGGGAACGTGTCCGGGTCGGGCGCGTGAAACTCGAGGGTCAGACCGGACGCGAGGTCGAGGGCCGGCACCGGCGTGGCGGCGCGCTCGGGATAGGTGAGCGCGTAGGAGATGGGCACGCGCATGTCCGGGTAGCCGAGGTGTGCGAGCGCCGCGCCGTCCCGGAAGCGGACGATCGAGTGCACGACCGAGGTCGGATGGACGACGATCTCGATCTGCTCGTACGGCACGCCAAAGAGGAAATGCGCCTCGATCAGCTCGAGTCCTTTGTTGGCGAGCGTCGCGGAGTCGATGGTGATCTTCGGGCCCATGTTCCAGGTCGGGTGCGCGAGCGCCTCCGCCGGGGTCACGCCGGTCAGCTCCTCGCCGCTCTTTCCCCGGAAGGGGCCGCCCGACGCGGTCAACACCAGGGATTCGATTGCTGCGGGCGATCGGTTTTCCAGGCACTGGAACAGGGCGGAGTGCTCGCTGTCGACCGGCAGCAGCCGGCCTCCTCCCCGCTCCCACGCGTCCAGCGCCAGCGCGCCTGCTGCGACGAGGCTCTCCTTGTTCGCGAGCGCGAGATCGGCGCCGCGCTCGAGCGTCCACAGCGTCGCGGGCAGGCCCGCGAAGCCGACGACGGCGTTGAGGACGACGTCCGGCTCGGCGCGCTCGAGCAGCTCGACGAGGTCGCCGCCGACCTGCGTCAACGGCGCGAGGCCGTCGATCGGCTGCGTGCCGGAGGCGGCGGCGACGAGCTCGAGTTCTGGATGTGCGTCGACGATCTCGAGCGCCTGCCGGCCGATCGAACCGGTGGCGCCCAGGAGGGCAATGCGCTTCACCCATCCAGTGTAGGGACCTCAGGAGGTGAAGGCGAGAATCGCGTAGTAGCTCGCGACCGAGGCGAAGAGGATCGAGTCGAGCCGGTCGAGCACGCCGCCGTGGCCGCCGAGCAGCTGGCCAGTGTCCTTGACAGACATGTCCCGCTTGAGCATCGACTCGAACAGGTCGCCGGCCGGGGCGGCGGCGGCGATGACGACGCCGAGCAGGAGCGCCTGGCCGATCGACAGGTAGGTGGCACGGTCGTGGTACAGGGAGACGAAGGTCACGAAGACGCAGGCGGCGGTGCCGACGAGGAAGCCTTCGAGCGTCTTCCCGGGCGACAGCGCCGGCGCGAGCTTGTGGCGGCCGAGCAGGCGGCCGCCGATGTACGCGAACGTGTCGTCGGAGAAGACCGCGAGCAGCATCGTGAAGGCCGCCAGCCGCCCGTGCTCGGGGATGTCGCGCAGGAGCAGCACGAAGCCGAGCCCGAAGCCGATCCAGGCCGGCCCGAGCAGCGTCGTCCCCACGCTGACCGTGGCGGAGCCGCTCGTGCCGCCGAGGCCCTTGAGCAGGAAGGCGAGCGCGATCGTCGCCAGCAGCGCGCCGAGCGCCCAGGTCATCGTGCTCACCTGGATCGCGAACAGGATCCCGATCAGGCCGGCGTGCCCCGCGATCCCGATCGGCCTCAATGGCCGCGTCATGGCGTAGAACTCGTGCAGCGCGAGGGTGCCGGCCACGAGGACGAGCACGAACAGGTACCAGTGGCCGAGCCAGACGAAGCCGAGGACGAGCGGCAGCCCGACGGCGGCGATCAGCACGCGCGACCAGAGGTTGCTCATCGTCCCCGGCGGACGGGTGTACGCCCGGGAGGAGGCGCGCGCCGGCTGCGGCCCGGTCGTCACCGTCCGCCGAAGCGCCGGCGCCGGCTCGCGTACTCGTCGAGCGCGTGCTGGAGGTCGGGCGCGCCGAAGTCGGGCCAGAGCTTGTCGACGAAGGCGAGCTCCGCGTAGGCGAGCTGCCAGAGCAGGAAGTTGGAGACGCGCAGCTCGCCGGAGGTGCGGATGACGAGGTCCGGGTCGGGCAACTCGGGCGCGTACAGGTTCGCGGCGAAGACGTTCTCGTCGATCTCGTCGGCGTCGACGCCGCTTTCGACGAGCCGCCGCGCGGCCTCCACGAGCTCCGCCCGGCCGCCGTAGTCGAACGCCACCCACAGGTTCATGCGGGCGTTCAGCTCGGTGCGATCCTCCATCGCGTTCATCCGCCGGCGGAGCTCTTCCGGGGCCCGGTCCTTGCGGCCGATGAAACGCACGCGCACGCCCTGCTCGATCAGGTCGGGCAGCTCGCGCTCGATCGTCTCAGCGAAGATGTCCATGAGAGCGTCGACCTCCTCGCGCGGACGCGACCAGTTCTCGGTCGAGAACGCGAAGATCGAGAGGTCGTGGATGCCGAGGTCGATCGAGGCCTCGACGATCTTCCGCACCGTTCGTGCGCCGGCGCGATGCCCGGCGGCGGTCGGCAGCCCGCGCTTCTTCGCCCAGCGGCCGTTGCCGTCCATGATGATCGCGACGGACTCGGCGACGTCGGCGGACTCCCGGGCCGGGAGGGGCTTGATACGCCTGAGCGACCGGATGCGCGTGATCAGGTTCAACGCGTGCGAGAGGTTCGAGCCCGGCGGGCTCAGACCTCCATGATCTCGGCTTCCTTGCGCTTGAGCAGGTCGTCGATCTTGTGGACGTGGTCGTCGGTGAGCTTCTGGACGGCGCCTTCTGCCCGCCTCTCCTCGTCGTCTCCGACCTGTCCTGACCGCACCAGCTCCTCGAGGTGCCGCATCACGTCGCGGCGCACGTTGCGCACGGCGACACGGCCCTCCTCGGCGTACTGCTTCGTCAGCTTGACGAGATCCTTGCGCCGCTCCTCGGTGAGCTGTGGGATCGGCAGGCGGATCAGCTTCCCGTCGTTCGACGGCTGCAGGCCGAGGTCCGACTCCATGATCACCTTCTCGATCGTCTTGATCTGCGAAGGGTCGAAGGGCTGGATCGTCAGCATGCGCGGCTCGGGCACGTTGATCGTCGCCATCTGTTTGAGCGGCGTGGGTGTGCCGTAGTACTCGACCGTGATCCGGTCGAGGAGCGCCGCCGACGCGCGGCCGGTGCGCACCGAGTTGAAGTGCTCGTGCGTGGACTCCACGGACCTGTCCATGCGCCGCGTGGCGTCCTGGATGAACTCGTCGATCGTGGCCATTAGTGCTCCTTCCGGGGATGCCGTCGAGATTCTGGGTCGCTAACACCAAGCGATGCAAGGACGCAGGGAGCGCCCGTATCAGCAGATACGGGCGCGACTGAGGACGCAGCCGGCGTAGGCTCGACGGAGCCGGCCCAGGAGCGGAGGTCGCGGCCTTGCCGCGGCCGGAGCGGGGAGGCAGCGCGCCGCGTGATAGCGGGCCAGAAGGCGACATGTATCCGCGGAAGGAGCACTTAGCTCTCCTTCGGGCCTGCTGGGGTCGAGATGATCGTGCCGACATCCTCGCCCGCGAGGACGCGGCCGATGTTGCCGGGCTCGAGGCCGAAGACGTGGATCGGCAGCTTGTTGTCCATGCACAGGGAGAGCGCCGTCGTGTCCATCACCCTGAGGCCGCGCTCGATCGCCTCGAGGTGGGTCAGGCTGGGCAGGAACTTCGCGTCCTTGTCGACGCGCGGGTCGCCGTCGTACACGCCTTCAACCTCGTTCTTGGCCATGAGGATCGCCTCCGCACCGATCTCCAGGGCGCGCAGCGCAGCGGCGGTGTCGGTGGTGAAGAACGGGTTGCCCGTGCCGGCCGCGAAGATCACGATCCGGCCCTTCTCGAGGTGGCGGACCGCGCGCCGACGGATGTACGGCTCGGCGACCTCGGCGACGGTGATCGCCGAGAGGACGCGCGTCTGGGCCTCGCGGCGCTCGAGCGCGTCCTGGACGGTGAGCGCGTTCAGCACGCTCGCGAGCATCCCCGCATAGTCCGCGGTCGAGCGGTCCATGCCGGCCGCAGCCCGCTCCATCCCGCGGATGATGTTCCCCCCGCCGACGACGATGGCGAGCTCGACACCCGTTCCGTGCACCTCGGCGAGCTCGTCCGCGAGCGAGTCGATCCGCTCCTGGTCGATGCCGAAGTCCTGCTCGCCGGACAGGGCCTCCCCGGACAGCTTGAGCAGGACGCGCTGAAACGTCGCGGCCGGTGCCGGCGTCGGGCTCGCTGCCATTACGCGCGCCCCTCGCCGGCGACGGCTCCTGGCCGGCAAAGCCGGCCTCCGCCGACGCCTGACACCGCTCGAGGAGCGCGCGGGGTAACCGACCGATTCTTCACGGGCCTTACTCTGCCACCGCGAGGCGCCTGAACTCGATCACTTCGAGCCCCGCCTCGTCGAGCACGTCGCCGACGCGCTTGCTCGTCTCGTGGATCCAGGGCTGCTCCTCGAGGACGATCTCCTCGAGCCACTTCTGGATCCGGCCCTCGACGATCTTGCCGCGCACCTGCTCGGGCTTCTCCTGGACGTCGGGCTGCTTGGCCAGGATGTCGCGCTCGGCGTCGATCTCCGCCTCGGGCACGTCGGTGCGGTGCACGTACAGCGGCCGCGACGCGGCGATGTGCATCGCCAGGCGGTACGCCTGGTCGCCGTCTCCGCGCGCGTGGACGAGCACGCCGAGCTTGTTCGCCGGCGGGTGCACGTAGGCGGTGAGCACGTCGCCGTCCTGGCCCTGGTAGCGCACGGCGTCCCGGACGACGATGTTCTCGCCCAGCTTCCCCACGAGCTCGGCCCGCTCGTCCTCGAGCTCGGACGCGGCGTCGGGACCGTGCTTCTCGACGGCCTGCAGGACGCGCTGCGCGAAGACCATGAACTCGGCGTTGTTGGAGACGGGCTCGGTCTCGCAGCCGACGGCCACCATCGCGCCGACGTTCGCGGTCGAGAGGTCGAAGACGACCTTGCCCTCCGCCGTCTCGCGACCGGCCTTCTTCGCGGCCTGAGCCAGGCCCTTCTCGCGGATGAGCTTGATCGCCTCGTCGATGTCGCCGCCGGTGTCGACGAGGGCGCGCTTGCAGTCCATCATCCCCGCCCCGGTGCGCTCGCGGAGCTCCTTGACCATGCTGGCCGGGATCTCTGTCACGACCGCACCTCGTCGGCCTCCGCCTCGGTTTCGGCCTCGGGCTCGGCGGGCGGCACGGCCTCGGCGGCAGCCTCGGTCTCGGGCTCGGCGGGCGGCACGGCCTCGGCGGCAGCCTCGGTCTCGGCCGATGCCTCGGCCTCCGGTGCAGGCTCGGGCTTCGCCTCCGTCTGGCGCGCCAGCTCCTGCGCCGTGACCTTCTGCTTGCCGGCGGCGATGCCGTCGGCGATCACGCGGGCGATCAGCGAGCACGAGCGGATCGCGTCGTCGTTGCCCGGGATCACGTAGGTCGCCTCGTCCGGGTCGCAGTTCGTGTCCACGAGGCCGACGACCGGCACGCCCAGCCGCTGAGCCTCGCGCACGGCGAGCTGCTCCTTGCGCAGGTCGACGATGAAGATGGCGTCGGGCTGACGGCGCATGTCGGCGACACCGCCGAGGTTCGCGTTCAGCTTCTCGAGCTCGCCCTCGAGCGTGATGCGCTCCTTGGGCGGCAGCAGGTCGAGCTGGCCCTCCTCCTTCAGGCGGCGCAACTCGTGCAGCCGCTCGATGCGCTCGGAGATCGTCCGCCAGTTCGTGAGCAGGCCGCCCAGCCAGCGGTGGTTGACATATGGCATGCCGACGCGCTGCGCCTGCTCGGAGACGGCGTCCTGCGCCTGCTTCTTCGTGCCGACGAAGAGCACGTTGCCGCCCCGCTCGGCGACGTTGCGCGCGAAGTCGTGGGCCTCCTCGAGCAGCTCGAGCGTCTTCTGGAGGTCGATGATGTAGATGCCGCCGCGCTCGGCGAAGATGAAGCGCTTCATCTTCGGATTCCAGCGGCGGGTCTGGTGGCCGAAGTGGACCCCGGCCTCCAGCAGGTCCTTCATGGAGACGACTGACACGGTGTTCCTTTCGGTTTGGTTGCCACAGCCGGCGGCCCGCGAGAGGAACCGGCCCAGTACCTGCAACTGAGCGCCGGCACCGCCTCTCACGCCTCTGCCGCCGGATCGAGGGACAGAAGCTCGGCCAGGGTAGCAACGCCCGCCTAACAAGCCTCTCGCCGGCGCGTCCGAATCAGATGAAACGAACGTTGGCCGGGGTCGTCGCAGCGGCCGCTACCGCCGGGATCGTGCCGCCGGCAGGGGCAGGCGGCGTGGTACCACAGCCGGTCGCTGACGTTCCGCTATCCCGCCACGTGGCACGTTCACCGGCGTGTGTTTCTGGACGGGGTCACGGTCCAGGGAACGGGATCGCGTGCGGCGCATCCGACGCCGTGTTTCACAACCGGTACGTCACGTTCCGCTATCCAGGCGCTTGGCACATTCGGCGGTGGGCCCCCGGATACGGCGAGCTTCGTTTCGCCGTCTGGCTCAGCAACGTGAAGCTTCCGCCTGCCTGCGTCCGGAGCGGCAGCTCGACCAGATGCTCCACCCCGCTCCGTCACTTGCCGCCCCGTGCCGTCTTCGTGACGTGGGACCTCTCGAGGCCCCCGCATTCTTCTAGACGCCCGGTGCCTCTTTCGGTCGCACGGCCCGGTGCCTGCCGGAGCCTCGCCGCCGATGAGACGATCTCGATCGGCTTCACCGGCGGCATGTTCGTGTACGCCTGCATCCGCAGCCCTGGAGTTGCCGCCGCCGAGCAGCAGGTGCGGGCAATGCTCGCGTCGGCGCAGGTCACGCGCGGCTAGCGCGGTCTGACCCCGGACAGGTCCAACCGGCGGTGCCCGAGCCCTGTCATGCCGCGAAGGCCATGTCCGCCGCCTGTCTCGGCCAGCCATGGCCGGGGTCAGACCCCGGACGAGGCGGTTCCGGTCATGTCGCGGCAGCCCGGTACCGCTCCTTTGCCTTCGCGGCTTCGGCGGCGAGGTCGACCATCGGTTCGGGGTACGAAGACGTCCCCCAGTCCGGCACCCAGCGGCGGCAGTACTCGCCGGCGGGGTCGAAGCGCTCGCGCTGGCGTTCAGGGTTGAGGATGCGGAACCACGGCTGCGCGTCGATGCCGGTGCCGGCAACCCACTGCCAGTTGCCCTCGTTCTGCGCCGGGTCGTAGTCGACGAGGAGCTCGGCGAAATGGCCCTCGCCAAGGCGCCAGTCGACGTGCAGGTGCTTGACGAGAAAGCTGGCCGTGACCATCCGCGCCCGGTTGTGCATCCAGCCCGTCGCCCCGAGCTCGCGCATGCCCGAGTCGACGAGCGGAAAGCCGGTCTGGCCGGTCCGCCAGCGCTCGAAGCGCTCGCCGGGCGGATCCCACCGCGGCTCGAGTCTCGGCGCGTCGAGCCCGCTCGACTTCACGTGCTCGAACCAGTCGTGCCACGCGAGCTCGTCGAGCCACTTGTCCCGGCCCTCGCTCGGCGGCGCCGCGAGCGCCGCCGCTGCGCAGTCGGCGATTGCGATCTCGCCCGAGGCGATCAGCGGCGAGAGCCTCGACGTGGCGTCGCGGCCGGGGAAGTCGCGGTCCCGCGCATAGCGGGCCAGCTTCGTCTGGACGAACTCCTCGATCGCCGGGTGCGCGTCGCCTTCGAGCGGCAGCTCCCAGCGCCGGCGAAAGCCTGCGTACGTCTTCTTCACCCGCGCGCGCGTTCGAGCGCAGCGCGGAGGTCGTCCGGCAGCGGCGACTCGGTCTCGACCAGGTCGCCCGTGATCGGGTGCGGGAAGGCGAGCCGGGCCGCGTGCAGGAACTGCCGCTCGAGCGCGAGGTCCTTCACCCCGTAGACGCGGTCGCCGACGACGGGCAGGTCGATCGCGGCCAGGTGGACCCGGATCTGGTGCGTCCTGCCCGTCTCGAGCCGGACGTGGAGCAGCGCGTGCTCCGGCAGGAGCTCGGCGACCTCGAAATGCGTGATCGCGTCCCGGGGCGTGTCCGTGTCCAGCGACTGGCGCGTCGGCTCGGCGCGGTCGCGCCCGATCGCCGCCTCGATCCGCCCGGCGCGCGACCGCGGACGGCCGCGAACGAGCGCCAGGTACTCGCGCTCGAGCCGGCGCCGACGGACGAGCGAGCGCAGGCGGCGGTACGCGTCCTCCGTCCTCGCCACTACGAGCAGTCCGGACGTGTCCCGGTCGAGCCGGTGCACGATCCCGGGCCGCTCGGGCTCCGTCCCGCCGGCGGTCAGCCCGAGCAGCGCATGGACGAGCGTCGTGCCGGAACGACCGGCGCCGGGATGAACGACGATGCCCGCCGGCTTGTCCACGACGAGCAGGTGCTCGTCCTCGTAGGCGAGGCGCAGGTCGAGCGGCTCTGCGACGAGCGGCGTTGCAACCGGCGGTTCGAGTTCGATCTGCTGGCCCTGCTCGAGCCGGTAGGACTTCGTGCGCGCGACGCCGTCGACGCACACCTCGCCGGCCGCGAGCAGCCGCTCCGCGGCAGCACGCGACCCGACCTCGTCGAGCCCGGCCAGGAACCGGTCGAGCCGCAGCCCCGACGAGGCTTCCGGGACGCGGACGCGGATCAGGAGCGGGGGCTCTGGCCGCGGTCGGCGAGCAGCAGCGACCCGAGCAGCACGGCGACGCCGACGACGATCGACGCGTCCGCGAGGTTGAAGGCCGGCCACCAGCGCAGGTCGAGGAAGTCGGTGACGTAGCCGAGCCGGACGCGATCGACGAGGTTGGAGATGCTGCCGCCGATCAGGAGCCCGAGCGCGACCGGGAGCGCCGGGTGCCGGGCGCCGGAGCGGGCGAAGAACACGAGCATCCAGGCCACGGCGACGGTCGTCAGGACGATGACGACGACGGTCGCGCTCGAGAACAGGCCGAAGGCGATGCCCGAGTTCTGGACGTGGCGGATCGAGAAGGGGCCGACCAGGTCCACCGCCGAGTCGAGCGTGATGTTGCTCGCGACCACGTGCTTCGTGATCTGATCGGCGGCGACGGCTGCCAGCGCGACGATCGCGAGCCCGATCCACTGGCGGCGCTCGGCGGACAGGGAGCGCTCCGCGACCGAGATCGCACGGAAGGCGTCCGTTCGTTCCCCGGGGCGGATGGCGACGCGTCGCTCCACAGTCCTACCCGCGCTCGTCGCGGCGCTTGTCCTCGATGCAGAGCGTGGCCCAGGGCAGCGCCTCCAGGCGCTCCTCCTCGATCTCTTCGCCGCACCGCTCGCAGCGCCCGTACGTGCCGTCGTCGATCCGGCCGAGTGCCGCGTCGATCGCGGTCAGGAGCCGCGTCTCGTTCTCCTCGAGCGAGTAGTCGATCTCGCGGTCGAGCGTCACGGACGCGGTCTCGGCCAGGTGGTTGTCGGCCGAGGTCACGTCGAGCTCGTCCTGGAGCGAGCCTTCGTTCTCGCTGCGCAGGTTGTCGAGCGCGGCTTCGACCCTCCCTCGCTCCTCCTCGAGACGGCTACGAAAGTGCTCCACGTCTACGGTCATGCCGCTCCTTCGAGCCGCCGGTCGGCCTCCTCGGCGGCAAGGCCGCGCAGCTCGACGACCTTGTCGCGGCTCGAGCGGCCGGCGACGAGCGTCAGCTCGGCGGGTGGGACCCGGAGCCGCTCGGCGAGCAGCTTCAGGACGGCGTCGTTCGCGCGGCCTCGCTCCGGCGCGGCCGCCACGCGGACCTTCCAGGCCTCGCCCTGCCGTCCGACGAACTCGGTTCTCCCGGCTCCGGGCGAAACGCGGATGCGGAGGCGCGTCGTCGGCTCGGGCATGCTGGACCCAGTATAGGCCGCGGTTTCTACGCCGCCTGGCGGCCCTCCGGGCCCTGCGCGGCGTCCTCGAGATCGGCGTCCTCGACCGCGTCCAGCGCCGCGGAGAGCAGCGTGCGGACGCGCCGGGCGGCGACGAGCAGGAGCTCGCGCTCGTGGCGGGCCTCTTGCGTTATCGAGCGGGCCTCGCGGTGCGCCTCGTCCAGGATCGTGCCCGCCTCGCGCCGCGCCTCGTCGCGCACGTCCTGGGACGCGCGCTCGGCCGTGAGCATCGTCGTCCGCATCAGCTCCTCGACCTCGCGGTGCCGGGTGACCTCGCGTTCGAGCTCGTCGACCCGGTCGACGAGGTCCATGCGCTCCTGCCACACGGACTCGTAGCTCGACGCGATCTCGGCGAGCGTGGTGTCGACGGCGCCGCGGCGGTAGCCGAGCAGCGTCCTCCGGAAGTGGACGTGGCGGATCTCGACAGGGGAGTAGCTCATGGGTACCTCCTCAGTGCAGGTGGTCGATGATGACCCCGTTGATGAGCAGCCGGGCCAGGTACAGGGCGGCGATCGCGATCACGGGCGAGAGGTCGAGCGCCCCGATCGGCGGCAGCAGGCGGCGGAAGATCCGGATGTACGGCTCGCACGTGTCGTAGAGGAACCGCTGCAGCCAGTTGAGCGCGTACGGAACCTGGATCCAGGACAGGATCACGTAGGCAAAGATCAGCGCCGAGTAGACGTAGACGAACACGGCCACGAACTGCGCGACGACGTCCGCCGTGTCAGCGATCAGCCCAAGACTGGCGCCCAGGACGCCCATAGACGTGACATTCGGCTCACAGCAGATGCTTCCTTGTGGCCTGGGTCCGTTGACGTTCGCTGGCCGCCGATGCCGGCTTGCCGGCGTCGGCCGCAGCGGCTGTGTGCGAGACGCTCAGGGAAGGGGGCCCACGGGGGACCGGCCGTTTCCCCCGTGTCAAGCCTGGTTGAAGAAGCCGCCGCTCTCGAGCACTCTCGCGCGCTCCTCGGCCGAGACCTGGACGTTGTGCGGCGTGAGCAGGAAGACGCGGTCCGCGACGCGCTGCATGGAGCCGTTGAGTGCGTACGTGAGCCCACTGGCGAAGTCGACCAGCCGCTTGGACAGCTCCTGGTCGGCGTTCTGGAGGTTGACGATCACCGGCACGCCGAGCTTGAAGCGGTCCGCGATCTGCTGCGCGTCGTTGAAGCTCCGTGGGAGCACGAGGTGCACCTGGGCGCCCGGAGGCGGCGGAACCGCCTCGACCGGGCGCGGCCGAGACCGGCCCGACTGGCGGGACGAGGGCTTCGGCTTCTGCGCCGGGACCGGAGCGAGCTCGCGCGAGGGCTTGCGCGCGAGGGTGTCCGCAGCAGGCTCCGCCAGGACGCTGGACTCGGAAACGGTCCAGTCGTCGTAATCGTCGGCAGACCGCCCACGCGGAGTCAGCCGTCGGACGTTCGCGCTCTGCCGCTCCGCGTAGCTCTGCTCGAGCTCGTCCTCTGTCAGGTAGCCGTCGTCGTCCCACGCGTCGTCGTACTCCTCTGCGATGCCGAAGTAGACGAGCGTGCGGTTCCAGAGATCGCCGAAACCCATGCCCGGAATGTTAGTCCCGCCACAACACGGAGCCCACACCGAGACGAAGGTGGCTCCCTCCTCGGCGGCCACGCGGTAGTCCTGGCTCGTGCCCATCGAGAGCTCCTTCAGCCCGAGGCTCTCCGCCAGCTCGCGCAGGCGGCGGAAGTACGGTCGCGACCGCTCGGGGTCGTCGGCGAGCGGCGGCATCGTCGCCAGGCCGCGGATCTCGACCGGCGAGCGCTCGACGAAGCCCGCGACCTGCCCGGGAGCGACGCCGGACTTCGTCTCTTCGCCGGCCAGGTTGACCTGCACGAGCGCGGGAATGCCCAGGCGCTGCGCCGCTGACTCCGAGTCGAGCGAGTGCACGAGCTCGCAGAGCGCGCTGACGTCGCGCGCCTTGCGGCTCTGGAGGTGGCCGATGAAATGCCAGCGGAACGCGTCGCCGTAGCGCGCGTGCTTGGCCTCGAGGTCCTGGAGCCGGTTCTCACCCACGACCTCGATCCCGGCCTCGACCAGCGCTGCCATGTCCTCGACAGCCACGTACTTCGTGGCCGCCACGACCGTCACGCCGGGGCCGACCTCGGCCCGGATGCGCCCGTAGGTCTCGCGGATGCGGTCAGCGTCCACCGGCGATCAGCTCACGTGCCGCAGCCAGCTCCGACTCGCGCCCGTCGAGCTGGCCGTTCAGCTTCAGGCGGCGCAGCTCGGCGAGCACCTCCCCCACGCGTGGCGACTCGGCCAGGCCCAGCTCGGCCAGATCGGCGCCCGTGACCTCGAGCCGGATCCCGCGCAGGTCGGAGAAATAGCGTTGCAGGGCGGGCAGGTCGGCGAGCGCGAGCGCGAAGAGCGGCGTGTCCGGCGCGTACGGCTCGGCCAGCGCGACGACCTCTGCCGCCGAGAGCGGCTCGCCCTGCATGCGCTCGACGAGCCGCGGGCCGACGGTGACGGCGTGGGCGATCTGCTCGACGTCCCGGCGCCGCATCTTCAGCCGCTCGAGCCAGCCGTACACCTCGTCGGGCGGGAGCTTCCGCGCGAGCACGGCGATGCCGATCCTCCAGGCCGGGACGTCGAGGCCGTACTCCGACGCCAGCCCGCGCGCGCGAAGGATCAGCCCTGCGGCCTCCTCGTCGGCCGCGAGGTGGGGATGGATGGCCGTCGCCATGCCCAGCTCGGCCAGCCGCAGCACGGCGTGCTCGACCTCGCCCTCCGAGAGCAAAAGCTCCAGCTCGTCGCGCAGCCGCTCCGAGGACAGGTCGCCGACGAGCCCCATCTCGATGCAGCCGCGGGCGAGCCGGGCCGTGTGCTCGTCCATCCGGAACCCGTAGCGGTTCTCGTAGCGGATGCCGCGCAGGATCCGGGTCGGATCGTCGATGAAGGACAGGCTGTGCAGCACGCGGATCCGCCCGGCGACGAGGTCGCGGCGGCCGCCGAACGGGTCGAGCAGCCGGCCGAAGTCGTCGCCGCGGAGCGAGGCGGCCATGGCGTTGATCGTGAAGTCGCGGCGGTGGAGGTCATCGCGGATCGACGCATGCTCGACGGTCGGCAGCGCGGCCGGCGCATCGTAGAACTCGGTGCGCGCGGTGACGACGTCGACGCGCCGGCCGTCGCCGTAGAGCACGACGGCAGTGCCGAACTGCTCGTGCGCGCGCACGCGGCCGCCGAGCTGCTTCGCGATCGCCCGCGCGAGCGCGATGGCGTCGCCCTCGACAGCGATGTCCACGTCGAAGCTGTCCTCGCCGAGGAGGATGTCCCGGACGGTGCCGCCGACGAGATGGACGCCGTCGACCGTATCGCTCGCGGCGGCGACGGCGTCGAACACCGGCGCCAGCCGCTCGAGGCGCCGCAGCTCATGCGCGATCGACTCGCCCTTCTCGGTCGGCGCCTCCGCGGCCTCGCCGAGCGCCTGGAGGATGTCGCTCCTGGTCACGACTCCGGCGAGCCGCTCACCGTGCAGTACCGCGACGCGCCCCTCGGCGGAGGCCGTGAGCAGCCGCTGCAGCTCGGCCAGGCTGGCGTCCTCGTCCACCGTCGGGACGCGGCCGGACATGATCCCCTTCACCGGGGCATGCGAGAGGCCGTGGCCGATGGCCTTGTCCAGGTCCTCCCGGCGCACCGATCCGACGAGGCGGCCGTCCTCGGTGACGAGGATGCCACTCTGCCCGTAGCGCTGGCAGGCGACCATCGCTGCCGCGACCGTCTCGTCCGGCGCCACCGATCGGGCCGGGCGGGCCATGACGTCGCGGGCGCGGAGCGGCTTCCGGATCGCGTCGCCGAGGCCGCCGACGAATCGCTTCCGGGCCTTTTTCAGGCTGCCGCGGAAGATCGCCGACGCCGCCTGCGCGTGCCCGCCGCCGCCCAGCGTTGCGGCCGCCGCGCCCGCGTCGAGCTCGTCGGTGCGGCTGCGGACGACCGCGAAGACGCGTTTGTCCATCTCGACGAGGAGCGCGAGCGCCCGGCAGTCGGTGACGTCGATGATTTTTTGCGCCAGGTGCGAGATGCCCTCGACGTAGCGGGGCCAGGAGACGGCGGCGACGAGCACCTCGACGCCCGACTCGTGATGTGTATCCGCAGCCTCGAGCAGCGCGTTCATCAGCGTCCGCTCCTCCTCCGAGAGCGGGGTCCGCAGGAACGTCGCCAGCACCTCCTGACGAGCGCCGTGGCGGAGGCACCATGCGAGCGCCTCGGCATCGCGCTGGGTCGAGGACGTGTACACGAGCGAGCCGGTGTCCTCGTGGATGCCGAGCGCGAACACCGTCGCCTCGAGCGGCGTGACGGCGATCTCGCGCTCGGCCAGGATCCCGACCAGCGTCGTCGTCAGGGCCGCGTCCGAGGAGAGCACGGCGTTCTCGGGGCGCACCCAGCCGGGCAGCTCGGCCGCGTGGTGGTCGAAGACGACCTTCTCCACGCCGGGGTCGAGCGCCACCGGCTCCAGCTCGCCGAGCCGCGCCGCGTGCACCGTCTCGACGACGACGAGCCGCCTGATCGCGTCGAGCTCGATCCGCGCCGGCTCGGCGCAGCGCAGCTCGTCCGCGTGCAGCCGCGCGAACTCGCGCACGTTGCGGTTGAGCACGCTCGGTAGCACTGCCGTCGAGCCGGGATAGAGGCAGCGTGCGGCGAGCAGCGAGCCGAACGCGTCGAAGTCCGTGTTGACGTGCGTGGCGATCACCTCTGCGGGCCTCATCGCTCACATTGTGACCTGGGCTGCGTTTCACGACTCCCCCGAAGGGAATAGCCCCGCTCACCATCTCCCCCTCGCACGTCTCTCAGGCCGCGGCGATCGTTCGCGCGGCTTCGACCGCACGGCGTGACCAGCCGTCCCGCTCGTCCCAGCCCCACGCGAGCGCGTGGGCGACACCCCAGCCGCGCAGCCGCTCCTCGTCCAGGCCCAGGCCGGCGAGGACGTCGAGCCAGCGGCGCATCGCCTGCGCGCCGCCGTCGACCGCGTTCCGGAGCAACCCCACTCCGTCGAGCTCGCGCTCGCCGACCAGCGGCTTCGGGTCGATGACGAGCCACGGCTCGCGCTCTGCACGGAGGACGTTGCCGCCGTGGAGATCCTGGTTGACGAGGAAAGCTGCACTGCGGTCGGCGGAGCGGAAGACGTCGACAGCGAGCGAGAGCAGCCGGGGTTCGAACGGCCGGCCGCCGAGCTCGTAGCGGCGCGGAACCGCCTCCGCCCAGCGCTCCCCCTCGTCCGCCAGGAGCCGGAACGGATGCGGCTCGGCCGGCTCGATCCATAGCCGCGGCAACAGCTCGGCGGCTACGGCCCTCTGGTCGACGCCGGCGTCCCAGAGCCGCGTTCCCGGGCGGCAGCGCTCGATCAGTAGCGCCCTGCGCTCGTCGTCCCGCGCGACGACGAGGACGGCACCGCGACCGGCCCAGCGCCCGAGCGCCTCCGCCTCGTGGTCGGCCTCGAAGTGGCCCGGAGCGTTCAGCTTGAGGACGACGTCGCCGGCCGGCACGACGAGTGAGTGCGGCGTGTCGACCGGCGCCTCCAGCTCGAGCCCCCAGCGCTCGGCGCACTCGTCGGCGAGCCGAGGAAGCTCCGCCAGCCAGGCGGCCTCCCGCGCCCACTCTTCGCGGAGCGCCTGCGGGACCTGCACGTGGGCCGGTCAGCCCACGGTCGCGACCGCCTCGACCTCGACGAGCACGCCGGCGGGCAGCGAGACGCCGAAGGTCGACCTGGCCGGGAAGTCCGAGCCGAAATGCGACCGGTAGACCTCGTTGAAGGCGCCGAAGTTCGCCGAGGTCGCTGAGGAAGCAGGTCGTCTTGACGACGCGGTCGAGGCTCGACCC
Organism: uncultured Actinomycetes bacterium; assembly: GCA_963776375.1. Classification (GTDB taxonomy): domain Bacteria; phylum Actinomycetota; class Thermoleophilia; order Gaiellales; family Gaiellaceae; genus PALSA-612. Next base: position 775,468 of record CAVZMF010000002.1, read on the forward strand.
GGCGGCCTCGAGGATCGCCGTCAGGTTCGCGAGCACCTGCTCGGTCTGCTCCTCGACGGAGTCGCCGGCCATGCCCGAGCCGTCCGCCTTCGCGCCGATCTGTCCGGCGGTGAACACGAAGCCGTTGGCCACGATCGCCTGCGAGTACGGTGCGCCTCCGAACGGCCCGGCGGCCTGGTCGGTCGAGATCACGGTCTTCTGAGCCACTGTCACTCCTTCCTTGTCGTGGGGGTGCCGCGGGGGCGGGCGGCCTGAGCGAGGGCGACGCCGAGAGCCTTGAAGATCGCCTCGAGGACGTGCTCGGTGTCGCGGCCCTCGATCAGCCGGACATGCAGGGTCAGCCCGGCGCCTTCCGCGAGCTGGCGCAGGAACTCGCCGACTACGTCCGTCTCGAGCCCGCCGACGCGTGCCTCCGTCAGGTCGACGTTGGAGACGACGAGCGGCCGGCCCGAGGCTTCGAGCGCGACGTGGGCGAGCGCCTCGTCGGACGGCACGGCCGAGGAGCCGTGACCGCGGACGCCGGGGCCGCGGAGCTCGTCGGCGAGCGCCTCGCCCAGCGCGCGGCCCGCGGCCGCGACCTCGTCCGCCGCCGCTCCGGGCTGTACCTCGAGCGAGAGGTCGAGGGATGCGTACTCGGCGAGCAGCGACGACCAGGTGATCGAGGACGGGCAGGCCGGTCGAGATCGACGACTGCGGGCGGCCGCTCACCGCGGCGCGCACGCGCAGGCGCGGAGTGTCGGGCCCGTCAGCCGTCGACGCGCTCAATCCGGGCCCCGAGCGCGCGCAGCCGCTCGTCGATCCGCTCGTAGCCGCGGTCGATCTGGCCGACGTTGCCGATCGTCGACGTGCCCTCGGCGCACAGGCTCGCGATCAGCATGGCCATCCCGGCGCGGATGTCCGGGCTCTCCATGCGCTGGCCGTACAGCTTCGCGGGGCCGGCGACGACGACGCGATGCGGGTCGCAGACGACGATCCTCGCCCCCATCCCGACGAGCTTGTCGACGAAGAAGAGGCGGCTCTCGAACATCTTCTCGAAGATCAGCAAGGTGCCGCGCGCCTGCGTGGCGAGGACGACGGCGATCGAGGTCAGGTCGGCCGGAAAGGCAGGCCAGGGGCCGTCCTCGACCTTCGGGATCTGTCCGCCGAGGTCGTCCAGGACGGTGAGCTTCTGACCCGAAGGGACATGGAGGCTCGTTCCCTCGAACTCGACGTGCACGCCGAGGCGCGCGAACACGGGCAGGATCGAGGCCAGGTCCTCCGCCTCCGTGTCGTCGATCGTGATCTCGCTGTCGGTGACGGCGGCCAGGCAGACGAAGCTCGCAACCTCGATGTGCTCGGGGCAGATCCGGTGCGAGCCGCCGCCGAGCCGCTCGACGCCCTCGACGCGGATGCGGTTCGTGCCGATCCCGTCGATGCGCGCGCCGAGCCCGACGAGGAACCGACAGACGTCCTGGACGTGCGGCTCGCAGGCGGCGTTCTCGATCACGGTTTCGCCGACGGCTAGGGCAGCGGCCATGACCGCGTTCTCGGTGCCGGTCACGCTGGCCTCGTCGAGGAACATCCGCGTGCCGACGAGCGGGCCTTCGAGCTCGTAGTGCTGGCCGATGGCGATCCGGGCGCCGAGCGCGTCGAGCGCGTGGATGTGCGTATCGATGCGACGCCGGCCGATGACGTCGCCGCCGGGCGGGGGCACGACCGCCTGACCGCAGCGCGCCAGCAGCGGCCCGGCGAGGAGGATCGAGGCCCGGATCTCCCGGCACAGCTCCTCGTCCAGCTCGTGCGTCGCGATCTCTGCTGCGTGGACGCGCACCTCGTTCGTCCCCGTCCACTCCGCGTCGGCTCCGAGGTGGCGCAGGAGCGCCAGCATCGTGTCCACGTCCCTGATGCGCGGGACGTTCTCGAGGGTAACCGGCTCCGCCGTGAGCACGCAGCCGGCGAGGATCGGCAGGGCGGCGTTCTTGTTCCCGGCCGCGCGCACGCGGCCCGACAGGCGGCTGCCTCCCTCGATCACGAACGACTGCTTCAGCGCGTCTGCAACGGCGGTCTGCACGGCGCAAGTACGTTACCCCGGTGGAGCCGACGCGTGCGCACGCCTGGGAAACGCTGACCGAGTACACGAAAAGCGAGGCGCTGCTGCGGCATGCGCTCGGCGTCGAGGCGTGCATGGGCTGGTACGCCCGCGACTTCGGGGAGGACGAGGAGCTGTGGCGGGTGGTGGGGCTGCTGCACGACTTCGACTACGAGATCCACCCCACGCTCGACAAGCATCCGCAGGACGGCGCGCCGATCCTGCGCGAGCGTCGGCTATCCCGAGGTCGTCGTCGAGGCCGTCCTCTCGCACGCCGAGCACCTGGAGATGCCGCGCGACACGCCGCTGAAGAAGACGCTGTTCGCCTGCGACGAGCTCTCCGGCTTCGTCGCCGCATGCTGCTTCGTCCGGCCAGACGGGATCGAGACGCTCGAGCCGCGCTCGGTGAAGAAGAAGCTCAAGCAGCCGTCGTTCGCCGCCGGCGTCCACCGGGACGAGGTCTACGAAGGCGCCGAGCTGCTCGGGCTCGACCTGGACCAGCACATCGCGAACGTGATCGAGGCGATGCGCGGTTCGGCGGCGGAGCTCGGACTGGAACGGACGGCCTCTGCATGACGCCGCGACTGGACATGATCGGACTCCACGTCCGGGACATGGCGGCATCGCTCGCGTTCTACCGCCGGCTCGGGCTCGACTTTGCCGAAGGCGCGGAGAGCGAGGCGCACGTCGAGACGACGTTGCCCGGCGGCCTGCGCGTCGGCTGGGACACGCACGAGGTGATGCGGAGCTTCGACCCCGCGTGGAAGCCCGCCGAGAGCGGCACGTCCTTCTCACTCTGCTTCCTCGTCGAGTCCCCGGCGGAGGTGGACTCCGTCTACGCGGAGCTCACCGGTGCCGGTTACGAGGGCCACCTCGAGCCCTGGGACGCCTTCTGGGGCCAGCGCTACGCGATCCTCAAGGATCCCGACGGCAACGACGTAGCGCTGTTTTCGCCTCAGCCGTGAAGGCCTTGGGCCAATCCGGCCCTGCGGCTCACGTCTGTACTTCAGCGTGAACGCGGCCGCGCGGCGGCCGCTGCAATCTGCCTCGTTGATCCCGAGTACGTCAGGAGAGCCCGTCTAGCAGCCGCTGCAGGTCGTCGTCGGACGTCCAGTAGCCGACCGAGACGCGCACGAGGCCGCTGCCCGGGATCTCGCGGACGACGACGCCACGCTCGGCCAGCCGCTCGACCGTCTCCGCCGTGTCGCCCTGCGGCCGGAAGGCCACGAGCGTCGACTGCCCCGGGGCCGTGGCGACCTCGTGCCGCTCCGCGAGCAGGTCGCGGCAGCGGACGGCCGTCTCGCGGGCGCGCTCGAAGCGCCACTCGGGCGCGCCGTCGAGGGCAGCTTCGAGGCCGGCCATCAGCGTCGCCCCGAGGACGCCCGCGTCGAACCGGGCCGCGCCGGCCTTCGGCTCGAAGGCGCCGTCGGGCTCGAACCGCTCCTGCGACAGGTAGCTCGGCGCCGAGATCCGCAGCGAGTCCGGGTCGCACACGTAGAGGGCGCCGGTCGAGTCCGGCCCGCAGGGCCACTTCTGCCCCGAGACCGTGTAGTAGTCGTACGGCGTCGCGTCGACCTCGACAGCGCCGCCTGCCTGCGCGCCGTCGACGAGGACCGGCAGGCCGGTCTCGCGCTTCAGCTCGGCGATCGGGAGCACGTTCCCCGTGACCCAGGAGATGTGCGACAGCGCGAGCAGCCGCGTCTTCGGGCCGACCGCGTCGAGCAGGCGCTCGAGCGCGTCGGGCCCGGCGAGACCGCGGGTGGCGGCGACGCGCACCTTCACGCCCGCGATGTGCAGCGCACCGAGAAGCCCGAAGTGCTCCTCGTCCGTCGTCACGACCTCGTCGTCGGGCGCGAGCCCCAGGCCGGCGAGGACGATGTTGCAGCCGTTCGTCGTCGAGGTCGTGAGCGCAATGTTCTCGGCGGGCACGCGGATCAGCGCCGCCAGCTTCTCGCGCACGCGCTCGCGCAGCTCGCGCACCCGGGCGAAGTAGTCGGCGCCACAGCGCCCCGCGGCAAGGTCGACGAGCTCCTGTGCCACCATCGCCTCCACCGTCGCCCGGGCCAGTGGCCCGTTCGTGCCGGCGTTCAGGTAGGCGAGGCGTTCCAGGACAGGGAACGCCGCGCGGGCCTCCTCGAAGGTCACGGGCGGACGGTCAGCTCGACGGGCGCGTGGTCGGAGAGCAGGACGCCATTCTGCCGTCGCCGCTCGACCGGCCAGACGGAGAGCGCCGAGGCCTCCACGCCGCGGACGAGCACGTCGTCGATGCCACCGTGCGGCGGCGAGAAGCCTGGCAGCGTCAGCGAAGAGTTGAAGTCCCCCGCGAGGACGACCGGCTCGCCGTCGTGCACGAGGTCGCCGAGCCAGGCCAACGCCCGGTCGACCTGCCGCTGGGCGACATCGCCGGAGGCGTGGATGTTCGCGACGACGAGCCGCTCGCCCACGCGCACCGCATGGCAGACCCGCGGGTGATGGCGGCGGTCGCTGATCACGAGCCCGCCGAGGTCCGTCGCCGGATGGCCGGCCCCGACCAGGATCGCGTTCGCCTGGCCGGTGAAGGCGGAGCGGAGGACGCCGTAGTGGGTCGAGGTGACAGCGCGTCCGACGTGAGCGCCCAGCGGCGCCCGCTTCGTCCGCGCAGTGAACGCGCGCATGCTGCTCCAGCGTTCGAGCCGCGCCAGCGACCAGAGCGGCAGCTCCTGCAGACAGAGCACGTCGGGTTCGTCGGCCGAGGCCAGCTCGATCGCAGCGCGCAGGTGTCCCCGCCGCCCGGCCGGATGCGAGCGGCCGTGGTAGACGTTCCAGCTCCTGATCAGCACGGCCTGCCCTTTTACTGTAGGCGTCGTGCGCGTGCTCCTCTGCGATCCCTCGGCGTTCACGCCGCAGTACGACCACGAGCTGGCCGCCGGCCTCGCACGCGCGGGGGCCGACGTCGAGCTGCTCACGTCGCGCTTCCGCTTCGGCGAGACTCCCACGCCCGACGGCTACGAGCGGCGCGAGGTGTTCTACCCCTGGAGCTCGCGCGCGTTCCGCCGCTCTCCGCTGCGCCTGCCGCTGAAGGCGCTGGAGCATCCGTTCGGCATGGCTCGCCTGGCCAGGACGGGCGCCGACGTCGTCCACGTACAGTGGCTCGCCTGGCCGAAGCTGGACCGGACGCTGCTGCGCCTGCGGGCGCCCGCCGTGTTCACGGCGCACGACCTGCTCCCGCGCCGCTCGGCCTCCGACCGCGACCTCTGGCGCGGGCTGTTCGCCCGCTTCCAGCGCGTGGTCGTCCACAGCGCCCGCGGGCGCGAGCTGCTCGTGCAGCTCGGCGTCCCGGAGGAGGGCGTGCGGGTTATCCCTCACCCCGTCTTCCCGAGCGATCCGCTCCGCGCCGACGACGGGCGCACGGTGCTCGCGCTCGGCGTGATCCGCCCGTACAAGGGCGTCGCGGACGCGATCGAGGCGACGAAGCGTGTGGACGGCGCCCGCCTGCTCGTCGCCGGCGACCCGTTGGAGCCCGTGGACGACTATCGCACCGCCGCGGGCGACCGGGCCGAGTGGCGGCTCGGCTATCTCCCGGACGCGGAGCTCGACCGTGCGCTCGGCGAGTCGACCGTCGCCGTCTTCCCCTATCGCGCCGAGCTCGACCAGTCCGGCGCGCTCCTGCGCGCGCTCGGCGCCGGCGTGCCGGCGGTCGTCTACGACGTCGGCGGCCTGGCCGAACCCGTGCAGGCGTACGGCGCCGGCCGCGTCGTTCCCGCCGGCGACGTCGACGCGCTCGCCGCGGCGTTGCAGGAGCTGCTCACCGACCGGGCCGCGCTCGACGCCGCCCGCGAGGGCGCACGCCGTGCCCGCGAGGAGCTGACGTGGGACCGCTCCGCTGCGGCGCATCTCGACCTCTACCGGGAACTGCTCTAGGTGTTCCGCCGCGGCCGCTTCGCCGATGTGATCTCGCGTCAGCTCGACATGTTCGAGCGCGACGACGCCGATCTCATCCGGCAGTGCGTCGAGGCCGAGCGCCGCTACGACCGGGCCGGGCGAGACGAGGCCGAGGAGCTCTACGGGGACTACCAGGACCTCGTCGAGTCGGGCACCGAGGCTCTGGCGGACCTGCGCTGGACCTACGCGGCCACGCTCGACGAGGACGCGGCCGAGGAGTACGAGCACGCGTTCAACCAGGCGGTCAAGAAGCGGCTGCCGCGCTTCGGGTCGGAGATCGACCTGCGCTAACGGCCGGCGCGCCGGCGGCGGATCGTCGCGAGCGAGGCCGACCCGAGCACGAAGATCGCGAGGCCGCCGAGCACCACGGCCAGCTGTGAGACGGGCGACGAGCGGTCCGGCTCGTCGAGGCTGGCCACGGCGGGATGCGTGCCGGCGCCTGCGAGGTGCCGGGCGGAGCGCACCCGCAGTGCCGCCTGAAGGTCGTCCTCCAGCGTCGAATAGATCTTCAGGTCGGTCGGCGCGTTCTGCATCGCCTGCCGGAGGCACGCGGGCGAGTAGCGCGCATCGATCGACCCGTTGGCCGACCAGTCCGCGATCGCCGCCTTCCAGCATGGGGTGGACGCGGACGCTGCCGGCGTTGCGGGAGCGGGGACAGCGGCAAGGCCGACGAGCGCGATCCCGAGAGCGAGGGGAACTCGCATGGCTAATGAGATTGCCCCGGGCGGCTGAGAAAAAACGCAGAGGCCTGCAAAATCTCGTTAAGAACTCGTTGAGAGCCGGAATCGGTCTCGGGACGCTCAGCGATGCCCGAAGTGATGGGCCTGGGGCAGCGCGGTTCGCACCTCGGCGATCCCGGCCGCCTCGCGGGCGAGGGGGGCGAGCGATTCGAGGCGGTCGACGACGACGTTGCGGTTCCGGCCGATGTGCTCGAGCGTCCCCCGTGCGAGCAGGAGCGGCTCTCCGCGGACGAGCGCGCGGAAGCGCTCGTAGACCCGCGGCCGCACGACCAGGTTGACCAGGCCGACCTCGTCCTCGAGCAGCATGAAGACGATGCCGTTGGCGGTGGCCGGGCGCTGCCGTGCAACCGCGAGGCCCGCGATCGCGATCCGGTCGCCGTGGCTGCGCTCGGCCAGCTCGACGGTCGAGATCACCTCGCCGGGCAGCAGCGGCCGCAGCAGATGCAGCGGATGCGGGCCGACGGAGAGGTTCGTCGTCCGGTAGTCGGCCAGCATCCGCTCCCACTGCGTCTGCTCGGGAAGCGTGGGCACCTCGGCGGTCGGCTCGAGCGGCAGCGCGAGCTGCTTCGCCTCGCCGCGGGTGCCGGGCACGCTCTGCGGCCGCGGCACGAGGCCGAGCTGCCACAGGAGGGTCCGCCGGGGCTCGCAGAAGCAGTCGCACGCGCCGGACTCGACGAGCGCCTCGAGGCCGGCGCGGTCGAGCCCTGGCTTCGATTTGGGCGCGCTGTGCCAGCTCCCGCAGATCGGTATACGGCCGGCCCTCGGCAATCGCATCCGCCTCCTGTTCCCCGACTCCGCTCACGTAACCGATCCCGATCCGGACCGCCCCGTCCTCTAAATCGCAGCGCGCAGCGCTGCGATTCACGTCCGGCGGCAGCACGCGGACCCCGCGGCGCTCGCCGTCGCGCACGAGGCTGGCGGGCGGGTAGAAGCCCATCGGCTGCGCGTTCAGGAGCGCGCACAGGAACTCCGCCGGGTAGTGGTGGCGGAGCCACGCGGACTGGTAGGCGAGCAGCGCGAAGGCGGCGGCGTGCGACTTGGGGAAGCCGAAGCCCGAGAAGCCGACCAGCTTGTCGTAGACCTGGTCGGCCGTGGCCGCGTCGACGCCCTTCGCGAGCGCGCCCTCGATGAAGCGCGCGCGATGGCTCTCCAGCGCCGCGAGGCTCCGCTTGCGGCTCATGGCGCGGCGCAGCCCCTCGGCCTCGCCGACCGAGAAGCCTGCGAGCGCCATCGCCACCTCCAGCACCTGGTCCTGGAAGACGACGACGCCGAGCGTCTCGCGCAGCGGACCTGCGAGCAGCGGGTGGTCGGCCGGCGGGACGAAGGACGGATCCTCGCGCAGCCGCTGCCGCCGCTCGATGTACGGGTGGACGGCGCCGCCCTGGATCGGCCCCGGCCGGACGAGCGCCACCTGCACGGTGAGGTCGTCGAGGTTCTCGGGCCGCGTGCGCAGCAGGCTCTGCATCTGTGCGCGGCTCTCGATCTGGAAGTCGCCGACCGTGTCCGCGGCCTGGATCCCGGCGTAGACCTCCTGGTCGTCGAGCGGGATCCGCGACAGGTCGACGGTCTCCCCGCGGGCGCGCGCGATGCGGTCGACGCAGTCCTCGACCGCGGAGAGCATGCCCAGCCCGAGCAGGTCGATCTTCATGAAGCCGGCGTCGGAGCACGAGTCCTTGTCCCACTGGCAGATCTGCCGGCCGACCATCGCCGCCGGCTGGACCGGCACGAGCTCGATCAGCGGCCGGGTCGAGATCACCATCCCGCCCGGGTGCTGCGAGATGTGGCGCGGGAGCCCCGCGATCTGCTTGCAGAGCCAGCCGAGCGCCCGCCAGCGCCGCGACGCGAGCTTCGGCTCGGCCCCCGGGAGCGCGCGCAGCTCGTCCTCGACCCGGTGTGGATTGCCCTCGGTGAGCCGCGCCAGGCGCTCGAGCTCGGCGAACGGCAGGCCGAGCGCCTTGCCGAGGTCGCGGATCGCGCCGCGCGCGTGGTAGGTCGAGAAGCTGGCGACGAGCGCCGAATGCTCGGGGCCGTAGCGCTCGATGACGGCGACGATCAGCTGCTCGCGGATGTCGCGCGGGAAGTCGAGGTCGATGTCTGGCACGCCGGCCATCTCGCGGTTCAGGAAGCGGCCGAGCGAGAGGCCGGCGGCGACCGGGTCGACGTGCGAGAGGCCGGTCAGGTAGCAGACGATCGAGCCGACGGAGCTGCCGCGCCCGCGGCCGGGCGGCAGCGCGTGCCGCGGCGAGCCGGGCCCGCGCAGGCGGACGGCGATCTCGGCGGCCATCTCCAGCACCTCGTGGTGGAGCAGGAAGAAGCCGGAGAGGCCGAGGTCGGCGATCAACGCAAGCTCCTCGTCGAGCCTCTGGCGCGCGCGTCGCTTGTGCCCGTTCGCGCCGCCGTAACGCTCCGCGAAGGCGAGGTCGCAGACGCGGCGGAGCTGGACGTCGGCAGGATCGGCGCGGTCGGAGAAGTCCGGGTAGCGGTAGCCGAGCTCCTGCGTCAGGTCGAACTCGAGCCGCTCGGCGAGCTCACGCGTGCGGGCGACGGCGTCGTGGTCGTGGGGGAAGCGCTCGGCGAGCTCGGCGGGCGGAAGCAGGACGCTCTCCCAGTTCCCGCGCCGCGCGGGCTCGCAGCCCTCGAGCGACGTACAGTTGCGGATCGCGACGAGCGCGTCCTGGAGCACGGCGCGCTCGTGGCTGTGCGCGTGCACGTCCCCGCTGACGACCGTGCGCACGCCGAGCGCCTCGGCGAGGTCGCGCAACGCGGCGTTCCGCCTCGCGTCCCCGCGCTCGTACGGGCGCTGGAGCTCGACGTAGAAGCGGTCCGGCCCGAACGCCCCTGCGACGCGGTCGGCGCCGTTCGGGTCGCGCACGCCGAGCCCGTGCCGGGCGCAGCCGGAGAGGCAGACGAGCCCCTCGTTCAGCTCCAGGAGCAGGTCGAGCGGAAGCGCCGGCGGCAGCAGCTCGGTCGGCTTCGGCCGCGTCTCGGCATGCGCCGCCGTGATCAACCGGCAGAGGTTTGCGTAGCCGCGCGGGGTCTCGACGAGCAGCGTGACGTGAGAACCGTCCGTGAGTGTCAACTCGGCTCCCGTGATCGGGCGGACGCCGAACACCTTCGCCGCGTGGGCGAACTCGAGCGAGCCGCAGACGCCGTCGTGGTCGGTGAGGGCCAGCGCCTCGTAGCCGAGCTCGGCGGCGCGCGCGGCGAGCTCCTCGGGCTGCGATGCCCCGTCCAGGAACGAATACGCTGAGTGGCAGTGCAGCTCGACGTACGTCACCGATGAAGCCGATCGTGGTCGGGCCCGGCGAGGGCGAGACGGTCACCGACCGCCCCGGGCGCACGATCCGCATCCTCTGCGCGCACGAGCTCCTCGACCTGACGTGGACGCGCTACGAGCCCGGCGAGCGCGGCCCGGACCCGCACGTCCACCACCGGCACGTCGACGCGTTCTACGTCCTCGAGGGAGAGCTCGTCTTCGGCCTGGGCCCGGACGTCGAGCCCGTGCGTGCGCCGGCCGGCACCTTCGTGGCCGCGCCGCCGAACCTCGTGCACACCTTCGGCAACGAGAGCGACGCCCGGGCCTGCTTCCTCAACCTGCACGCGCCGAGCACCGGTTTTGCGGACAACCTCCGCGGCCTCGGAGAGTTCGACAGCCACGATCCGCCGGCCGACGGCGGTAGGCCGCTCCACGACGGCGTCGTCCGCCTGCCGGGTGACGGCGACCGGGCCGAGAACGAGGAGCGCGTACGTTGGATCAAGACCGAGTTCGCCGAGCTCTCCGTGCTCGAGCTCGACGTCGTGCCCGGCTGGGCCGTGCCCGGGCACCAGCACGGCGACCACCTCGACTCCTTCTTCGTGCTCGACGGGGCCGTCGAGTTCACGACCGCAGACGGCACCGTGGCAGGGCCAACCGGGACGCTGATGGCGGCGCCGCCCGGCGCGGTGCACGGCCTCTCGAACTCGGGGGCAGGGCGCGCCACGCTGCTGAACATGCACGCGCCGGACGCGGGCTTCGTCGCGCGCAACCGCTAGGCCTGCTGCGTGAACCATCCACCCCGCTCGAGGTCGCGGTAGACGACGCAGCGCTCGCCGCCTTCGAGCACGAGGTCGAAGTAGCGGCGGCTGACGGGGTCGTCCGTCCACCAGCGGTCGACGACGCGCCACTCCTCGCGGACGAGCATCACCGGCCACCTGTTCACCTCGCGCGGCGTCCCGTCGAAGCCGGACTCGACGAGCGCCGGCTGCGGCGAGTTCATAACACGGGTGAACCCATGGTTCCCCCGTGTGCCCCCTCCTTCGACTCGTGCGGGCGCTTCGCTCAAGCGCCCGCACCTCGAATCAATTGTCGCGCGGGACGAGGAGCGCTCGCCGCTCCGGAATCCGCGACCACGGCGCGACCTCGACGACAGTGCACACTGCGCCTGACCCGGCGCTCGCACGCGCCTGGCGCAGGCCCTCCTTCAACCGCGAGCGGGCGCGCGAGCCCTCCGGCCGGACGAGCTCGAGCTGCTGGCCTGTCCACTCCGCGAGCTCGACGACCTCGAGGCCGATCGCCGTCACGGGTGCCGGCAGCTCGGCCAGCTTCGGCCCCAGGGCGACGCGGAGCCGCTCCTTCTCCGCCGTCGGCTCCCGCAGCGTCAGCGACCGCCGCCACGAGCCGCCGCCGACCAGCCGCGCCGAGAGGGCGAGCTTGCGCACTGCGCGGTCGGCGCGCTCTGCCCGGCCCAGCGTCCGCTCGACGAGCGTGCCGAGCGCGCGGCGGAGCGTGAGCTCGTTCCCGACCGCCTCGCCGAACTCGAGCCGCTCGGCGATCTCGGCCGGAGGGCGGCGGGGCCTGACGCGACGCCTGTCCCCTCCCCGCGCCAGGCTCCACGCTCGCCGTCCGTCCTGTCCCAGGCGCTCCGCGACCGCGGAGCCGGGAAGCGACGCAAGCTGTCCCACGGTCTTCATCCCCAGCCCCTCGAGCTCGGCGTACCGCGTCTCGTCGAGCGGCAGCAGTGACAACGGCAGCGGCGCCAGGAAGTCCTCCGTCCGCTCGCCCTCGACCACGAGCCCCTGCCCCGCCCTGGCGACGCTCGCCGCCGCGAGCGCGGCGAACTTCCGCTCGGCCGCTCCCGCGCGCGCGTCCCACGAGGAGCCGAGGGCGGACAGCGCGCGCTCGAGCACGCCGGCGACGCCGCCGTACAGGCGCTCGACGCCGCGCGTGTCGAAGTAGAGGCAGCCGTACTCAGCTGGTCCGACACCAGCCGGCTCGACCGCGAAGCCCTCGTCTTCGAGCCGGCGCACGACTCCCTCCCACGCCTGCCCGGCCTCGGCCGGGTCCTGCTCGACGAGCTCGAGCGACGGGCACATGGCGAGCGCCTCGCCGAGCCGCATGCCCGGCCGCACGCCGGCCGCTTCCGCGGCCGACGTCACGCAGCCGACGAGAGGATCTGTCCCCGGGAGCGGAGCCAGCGCCGCCGCCCGGGTCGCAAGGCGCGGCCGCTCCCGAAGAGCCGCCCGCAGCTCGAATCCCGGGATGAGGATGCAGGCGATCATGGGAACGTATGTTCTACACGAACAGACGTTCTCCTGTCAACCAGCTTTTACAGACGCGTGCTTCAGTCGCTCCCTGACGAGGACGAGAGCGTGCCAGGGCAGCCCGGGCAGCCGCGGCCCGAGCTCACGCTCGGCGAGCGAGAGCAGGCCGTCCGCCGCCTCGACCGTCCCCGCGAGAAGCAGTCCTTCCAGCTCGTGGGCGATCCCGGGGTAGACGAGGTCGAACCGGCGGAGAGGGTCGAGGTCGTCCAGCAGGCCTGCCTGCTCGGACGGCACGGCGCGCTCGACGAGCACGATCAGATCGCGGACCGCCAGGCTCTTGACGAAAAAGACGCCGCTCATCGCCTCGCCCCGCCGGTGACGTCCGACGCCGACGAGGACGTGCGTTACGAGCTGCCCGAAATGGAACCGATCGTCCTCACGTGGATGTGAGCCGGCACGCGCGCCTGCGACCTCGTCCATGCGCTCGGCGACGCGGCCGCGGTCGAGGAGGACGCGGTAGCGGTTGACCGGCGCGAGGCGCAGCTCTTCGAGATCGAAGACCGCGAACTCGAGCAGATGGCCGTCCTCGTAGAGGATCTTCAGACCATGCTCGGTCTCGCGGTAGGCCAGCGCGATCTCGCCTGCGCGCGGGAGCCACGACAGGTCCGTGCGAAACCTCTCCTGCTCTCCCGCCTGCGTGACGACGAAGAAGTCGTGGTCCGACCACTCGTCGGGCGCGTAGTCCCGCTCGGCCATCGAGCCGAGCGCGACGAGCCCGACGACGCGCGGATCGCTCTGGAGAGAGGCGAGGAGCAGCTCGGTGAACCGGCGGTACTCGTCATTCCTCATCCCGGACCTTGGCCGGCTAGAGCGGCTGCCCGAAGGCGATGTCGTGGCCGTCCGGGTCCTGGACGCCGAACTCGCGGAAGCCGTGGGGCGCGTCGTAGATCGTGTAGTCGATCGTCGCGCCCCGCTCCTGCAGCTCCGCGTAGATCGCGTCCGCGTCGTCGACGCGGATGTACGCGTTCCACGTCTTGTCGACGATCTTCCAGTTGGGGACGATCCGCTCCGAGTCGGGGCAGAGCGCGAGCAGGATCGTCGCCTCGTCGCGGACGGCGACGCCGAAGTTCGGCGGGTGGCCGTAGACGCTGCACTCGAAGCCGAGCCGGTCGCGGTAGAACTCGACCGCCCGGTCGAGGTCGGCGACGAGCAGCACGGGCGACACTCCGGTCAGGGTCGGCACGAGGCGATCGTAGACGTCAGCGGTCGAGAATCTCGACCGCGTCACCGTCCGCGAGCTCGTGGGCGCGCCCCACGCGCTGCCCCGGGAAGCGCGCCGACGGGCCCCAGACCCGCGCGCCGCGTGCAGCGCTCGCCGAGCTCGTGGTGGATCGAGTGCGCCACGTCCTCGACGGTCGCGGGCGGGTGCAGTGCGACCGGGTCGCCGCCGTCGCGCAGGTAGACGCGCACGAGGCCGGTCAGGCCCCAGACGGCGGCGCGGAAGCGGTCGAGCGACTCGTCGTCGAGCACGGACACGGGCACGACCTCGAGCTCCGGGCACGCCGGGGGCTCCGCCTCGTCGGCCTTCGTCGCCGCGAGGATGGACGGCTTCTCGATCCCCGCCGCAGCGACCTCGGCCCGCACGGTCTCGAGCTCGTCGAGCGGCGAGCCGCAGGCGTGGCAGTAGACGATCGCGTCGGCGCCGCGGAGGACGCCGAGCAGCGCGCGGCCGCCGCCGCGGTCCTCGCTCGCGCCCTCGATCAGGCCGGGGATCTCGACGAGCTGGACGAGCACGCCCTCGATCCGCGTCAGCGCCGGCACGGGCCGCGTCGTCGTGAACGCGTAGTCGCCGGTCTTGATCTGGATCGACGACAGCGCCTGGAGCAGCGACGACTTGCCCGCGTTCGGCGGGCCGACGAGCGCGATCTGCGCCGCGCCCTCCCGGCGCACGGCGATCGAGTCGCGGCTGAGCACGCGGCCGCGGGTTCGCGTCTCGACGATCTGCGCGTTGACCCACTTGCGGATGTCCGCGTAGGGGCCGTTCTTGTAGTTCGGCAGGTCGGCGAGGATCGCGCGCAGCTCGCGCGTGCGCTCGGATCCTTCCTTGCCGACGAGGCGGCGCTTGATCAGCTGCATCTGGGTTCGGTGGGGCATGGGCATTGCGGACTCCTTTCCTCGGTGCTGCTACGAAGCGGGAAAGGGCCGCGAGCCCAGCCGCCCATCGAGGCGGCCGCGAGTTCGCGTCCTGATTCCCGCCGCTTCCCTCGACGCCTGGGTGGGAAGCGGCGGACTAGCCGTTCTGGCCGAAGATCCTCGCGAGCCAGCGGTCCATGACCGCGCCAGGGTACTAAATCCGCTCGAGCTCGTCGACCGTGCGCTCGTTGCGGACGTTGCCCGTGTTCAGCGTCGTCTTCGGCTCGACGAGGACGACGTGGGTGTCGTCGGTCTCGGCGAGCGGGCAGTGCTCGACGCCGCGCGGCACGACGATCAGCTCGCCCGGCCCGAGGACGGCGTCGCCGTCGCGGAACTGCATCCGCAGCCGGCCGGACACGACCAGGAACAGCTCGTCCTCGTCGTCGTGGTGGTGCCAGACGAACTCGCCGTCGAACTTCACGACCTTGACGTAGACGTCGTTCAGCTCGGCGACGATCTTCGGCTGCCACGGCTCATCGACGGCCGCGAGCTTCGCGGCCAGATTCACCTTGCCGACCACGCGCAGGATTACTCGATGCGATGGGAGTCGTCCATCGACATCTCGCCCATCTTCGACGTGCCGAGATCCGTCTTCAGCTCGTCGAGATCGGTTCCGCCGACTTCGGCGCCCGGCTCGGGGTGATTCGCCAGCGTCAGGAGCTCCTCGTTCTCGTGGTCCTGCTTCCGCTGCTGCCGGGCCTCCCACCATTCCCTGAGTGACATGTCGGCATCCTACGTGCTACCGGACGTAGCGGAGAAAGCGCGAGGTCTCGACGAAGCCGATCGACTCGTACAGCGCCTTCGGGCCCGTGTTCGACGGATCGACGACGGCGTACACCATCGCCTGCGTCGCGCCTTCCTCCTCGAGCCGCCGGAGCGCGAACCGGGACACCGCCGAGCCGAGCCCGAGGCGCCGGAAGTCGGGGTGCGTCCCCACGGGTTCGAGCTCGCCCACACGGTTGTCGGGGTCGAGCCAGGCCAGGCAGTACGCGGCCAGCCTCCCGTCGGGAGCCTCGGCGACGCAGTCGAGGTCCGCCCGGTAGGGCCAGGCCGCCTGGACGTCGCGGTAGCTCTCCTCGGTGACGCGCGAGGGCGCCCAGACGATGCGGTGCAGCTCGACGCGCGCCGAAAGGTCCCCGGCCTCCACCGTCCGCAGCCGGAACCCGGCCGGCGGCTCGTCCCGCGGCTCGCCGGCGAGCTCGCGATGGTGCACGGCGAGCACCCGCTGGTCGGCGTCCGGCACGAAGCCGCGACGCTCGAGGATCGCCGTCGTTGTCGCGTCAGTCGACTGGAACTCGAACGCGATCCTGCTTTCCGGCGCCTCTTGCTCCACCCAGTCGAGGATCTCGTCCGTCAACGTCTCCCGGACGTCCGGGAGGACGCAGCCGAAGGCGGTGGAGTCCGGCAGCCGCAGCCACGCCCAGGCGACGTCGCGCGCCGTCGCGCTGCCAGAGGCGCACGCGCCACTCCTGCTCGCGTCCCCGGTGCTGGATAGCGCATCCAGGCCAGGTCGCCGACGTGCTGCGGAGCCCGCGGGCCCTCGATCCGCCAGGCCTCCGCCGTCACGGCCTGCATCCGGCGAACCGTGGCGGCGTCCACTAGATCCCGGCCGCGTACCCGTCCTTGCGCGGGTCCGACCCGCCGACGAGGGCATCGCCCTGCACGAGGATCGCCTGGCCACCGCCGAACGCGTACGTGTCTGTCTCCCGCTGGGTGCGGTAGCCGAGCGGCTCGAGATCGGCGTCGCGCTCCCACAGCCCCTCCTCCAGGCGCACGACGCCGTGGTCGACCCGGAAGCGCGGCCGGTCGAGCGCCGCCTGCGGGTCGAGCCCGTCGTCGACCACGGCCGAGACGAACTGCATGTGCGCCTGCGCCTGGATGAAGCCGCCCATCACGCCGAAGGGCCCGAGCAGCCCGCCGTCGCGGAGGAGCATGCCGGGAATGATCGTGTGGTACGGGCGCCGGCCCGGCTCGACCGCGCCGGAGACGAAGAAGCACGCGCCGCGGTTCTGGAGGACGACCCCCGTCCCCGGCGCGACGACGCGCGAGCCGAAGGCCTCGAACAGGCTCTGGATGAACGAGACGGCCATCCGGTTCTCGTCCACCGCGCACAGGTAGACCGTTCCGCCCGCAGGCTCGGCCACCGGCGCCTCCTCCCCGCGCCGCCGCCGGTCGAGGTACTCGGGATCGATCAGCTCGGAGACGTCGGCGCCGTCGCGCACGCGCGCGAGCCCGTCCTCGAGCGCGAGGCGTGCGCAGCGGATGCGGCTGGCGAGGCTCGGCGACGACCGCCCGAGCAGGCCGAGCGCTTCCAGGGCGACGACGCCCTGCGTCGGCGGCGGCAGCTCGGCGACCTCGGTGCCGCGGTAGGAGAGGCGGAGCGGCTCGACCCAGCGCGGCTCGAAGCCGGCGAGATCGTCCTCGTCGAGCCAGGACGCGCCCACGATCGCCTCGGCGACGGGGCCGCGGTAGAAGGCGTCCGGCCCCTCGCTCGCGATCCGGCGCAGGGTCGCGCCGAGCTCGGGGAAGCGCACGATCTCCCCTACTCGGGGCGGCGGGCCGAGCTCGTCCGGGCCGCCGTGGACGCGCCAGGACTCGGCCGTTCGGGGCGCGATCGCGAAGCCTCGCTCGGCGATCTCGATCGCAGCGGCGAGACAGGCGTCCAGCCCCAGCAGCCCGTGTCGGTCGGCGAGCGCCGCCCACCCCGCGACCGCGCCCGGGACGGTCACGGAGCGCGGGCCGTGCAGCTCGACGGGCGTGACCGGGTCCGCGGCGCGCGGTGCCGGCCCGGCGGAGTCGAGGCCCTCGAGGCGCCCGTCACGCCAGACGAGCGCGAAGCAGTCGCCGCCGATCCCCGTCGACATCGGTTCCGTGACGCAGAGGACGGCCGCCGCCGCGAGCGCCGCGTCGGCCGCGTTGCCGCCTCGCTCGAGCATGCGCAGGCCGGCGCGCGTTGCGAGCGGCTGGCTCGTCGCCACCATGCCGCGCGCTGCAACGGCGGGCGGGCGACCGAAGGCGAACCGGTACGGCATCAGAGCAGGGCGACCTCGGCGGCCGGCCCGAGCATGCGCGTGTACCGCGGGACGACCGAGAGTGCGCTCGTGCGGGCGCAGTAGGCGATGTCGTCCTGGAGCCCGCTCGCATGCAGGTTGCGCGCGCTCTGGGACGCCGAGAGCGCGTCTTCCGCGCTCGTGAAGCTCCCGGCCAGGCGGATGGCGGCGACCGCCGAGTCGGCGGCCTCGCCGCCGAGCTCGAGCGCGATCCGGCCGGCGCAGTAGGCGTCGTCCATGGCCAGCTCGCCCTTCACACCCGCGCACAGGACGGCGACGTCGGGGACGCCCTGCTCCCGCGCCGCCCGCGCGACGGCCTCGAGGTTGAGCAGCGAGCCGACCAGCACGAGGTCACAGCGCTCGGCCGCGGCGAGCAACAGCCGCGTGCCGTTCGTCGTCGTCAGGACGAGCGTCTCGGCCGCCGGCTCCGTGAACTCGCGGGGCGAGTTGCCGAAGTCGAAGCCGTCGATTCGGACCGTCTTGCGCTCGCCGCCGAGCACGGCCCCGCCCTCGCTCGTCGCGACGGCCCTCGCCTCCTCGACCTCGCCGCAGCAGAGCACCCGGCGGTAGCCCACCGCGAGTGCCTGTGTGATCGTCGAGGTCGCCCGGAGGACGTCGACGACGATCCCCACCGGCGCCGAGACGTCCTCGGCGGGTGTGAACGCGACGTGGACACGCACGTCAGTACGCTAGCTTCGTGGCCGAACAGCGGTTTTGCTACCGCCATCCCGACCGCGAGACGGGGCTGTCGTGCTCCGAATGCGGGCGCCCGATCTGCGTCGACTGCATGACGGTGGCGCCGGTCGGCATCCGCTGCCCTGACCACGGCGGCACGCGTCCGCGGGCGGTCACGGCGGCGACGCGGCCCGCGACTGTCGCGAACAAGCGCGTGCGCCGAACGGCCGCGCGGCACGGATACGTCATCCCCGAGTTCAGCGTCACGCGCGTCCTCGTGGTGGTCAACGTGCTCATCTACCTCGCCGAGCTCGCCAAGGGCGGCAACATCGACGGCGACCGGGAACTCGATCTTCGATCACGGCGCGCTCGTGCGGGCGCGCACTACGCCGACGGAACGTCGCCGGGTAGCGACGGTGAGTGGTGGCGCCTGTTCACCGCCGCCTTCCTCCACTACGGCCCGATCCACCTGGGGATGAACATGCTCGCGCTCTGGTGGCTGGGCCAGCCGGTCGAGGCGGCGCTCGGCCGCGCGCGCTTCCTCCTGCTCTACGTCGTCGCCGGCATAGCCGGCTCGGCGGGGGCGCTGCTGCTCAACCCGCTGTCCGTCACCGTCGGGGCGTCGGGCGCGATCTTCGGGATCCTCGGCGCCCTGCTCGTCCTCGAGTACCAGGTCACCGGCTCGCTGGCCGGGCAGGCGATGACGCTGATCGTGATCAACGTCGCCTTCAGCTTCGCGGTCGCGAACATCTCGATCGGCGGCCACCTCGGCGGCCTCGTCGCCGGGATCCTGGGCACGATCGCCTTCGTCGGCTTCCGCCGGTACTACCCCGTGGTCGGCCGCGCGGCGCTCTTCCGAGCCCTGATCGTCGTCGGGATCGGCGTGGCCTCGATCCTCATCGCCTACCTCAAAGTCAGACAGTACGCGTAGCGGGTCCGGCCGCCCCGGTGGCTACCCTGGCCGCGTGGCCGTCCGTCGCTCGATGCTTTTCGCGCTGGTCCTGATCCTTCTCTGCGCCGCCGGAGGCGCGCTCTCCGCGACCTCGCGGTCTGCCGCGCGCACGCTGTATGTCGACGGCGATTCCCTCTCGGTCGGCACCGGCTGGTACCTGTCGCCGCACCTGCACGGCTGGACGCTGAGGGGCACGACCGCCGTCAGCCGACATGCCTCGGAAGGAGCAGCGGCCGTGGAGCAGCGTGCGCGGGACGGCCTGCTCGAGCGCGTCGTGGTCGTCGACCTGGGCACGAACGACGACCCGTCGGCCGTCGGCGCCTTCCGGAGCTACGTGCTGGGCGTTCTCCGTGCGGCCGGGCCGTCGCGCTGCGTGATCTGGTCGACGATCAACCGCCCGCCCTACAACGGGGTCTCGTACGACGGCTACAACGCCGTGCTCAGGTCGCTGGACGCCCGCTACAGGAACCTGCACGTCTTCGACTGGGCCGCGCGCGCGAAGGCACATCCCGAGTGGTTCGGCTCCGACGGCGTCCACCCGGACAGCGCCGGCTACCGGGCGCGCGCCTCGGGCCTCGCCTGGTTGATCAAGCACTGCTAGCCGGGTCTAGCCGCGCTTCTTCCAGGTCGTGAGGTCGTAGCGCTTGTTCAGCTCCTTGAGCACGAGGCGGGCGATGATGTCGCCGCCCGCGGGCTCGAAGTGGACGCCGTCGTTCGCACGCACCTTGATCAGATCGCCGTGCGCGTTCTCGAGGTACTCCGCGTACCCGCCGGTCTTCGGATCGGCGAACTGGAACCAGGTGTCGATGTAGACGGCGCCGTTCGGCCGCTTCTTCGCCTCCTGGTAGAGGATCCGGTTGATCAGGTCGAAGTCCCTCCGCTCGGACGGGCTCTGGACGATCGGCATGCCCAGGTAGACGACGAAGCCGTGGGCGCGGATGACCGTGTCCATGAACCCGCCCACCCGTCGACGGTACTCCCTGATCCAGGCGGCGCTCCCGAAGTCGCCGAGGTTCGCGCCCGGCGGGAGCCCGGTCATGTAGCTGTGGTCGTCGTTCGCGCCGAACGCGACGATGACCACGTTCGGCCTTTCCTTCTTCATCACCTCGCGGATGCGGTCGAACCAGTTGTAGACGTCCGGCCGCTCGAGGCCCGTCGCAACGTGCCCGTCGACCGCGTCGATCGGCTTGTAGACCTTGCTGCCCATCGCGCGGAGGAGCGACTCGCCGGGGACGATGACGAGCGAGTCGCCGCCGATGTAGACGCGGAGCGGGTGCCTGGGCGAGAAGGCGGGTTTCTTCGGCGGCGGCGCGGGCGGTGGCGGCGCCACCGGCGGCGGGGGCGGCTGCGGGTTGCCCTCGTGCGGCGCAGGCGGGACGACCGGAGGCGGCGGCTGCTTCACGACCACCGGCGGGGGCGGCGGCGGGAGCTTGATCGCCGTGACGATGTCGTCGTCCCCCGACCGGCCGAGTGCCGCCTGCAGCCCTCGCCGAGGCAGGTCGAGGCCGGTGCCGTCGCTGACCGTCTGCAGTGGGCTCGCCAGCGCGAGGCCCAGGTCGCGCTTCCAGCTCGGGTTCATCGACTGGGCCGTCTTGTGCAGCCCGCGCGCGTTCAGGAACGCGCCGAGGAGCAGCGCGCCGATCGCCACGACGATCGCCTGCCCGGCCGGGTTCAGCCGGCGGCGCGGCCCGCGTCCGCCGGCGCCGTTGTCGGTTCCGGCCAGCGGCCCCTGCGGGACGCGGTCCTCGCGAGCGCGGGAACGGCGTGACGAGCGGGTGCGGGGCTTCGTGGCCATCAGAACTGGAAGTAGATGAAGGGGGCGACGCCCTGCGGGCCCATCGTGCGCGAGACCATCAGGGCGAAGGCGAGGACGACGATCTGGACGGCCACTTGCCTGCGTGAGAACCAGGCCATGATCGCCTGCGGGATCCGGGCGGGCAGGTACTGGGTGCCGATTCCGACGACGATTGCCAGGACGACGCCGCCGGTGACGAGCGGTGAGGCGGCACCCCAGTTGTTGAACAGCCTGCCGATGATCTCCCACGCGGTCGAGAGACCGTTTTCCGAGCCGGCGCGGAAGAAGATCCAGGCGAAGCAGACGAGGTTGAAGGTGATGATCCGCTTCCGCCACAGCACCCAGCCCGTGACGGCGTCGGTCGCGAGGCCGTGCTCGCGCCGGTACCGGCCGATCGCGAGCCAGGCGCCTTGGAGGCCGCCCCAGATCACGAACGACCACGCGGCGCCGTGCCAGAGGCCGCCGATCAGCATCGTCGCCATCAGGTTCAGGTACGTGCGCGGCTCGCCCTTCCGGTTCCCGCCGAGCGGGATGTACACGTAGTCGCGCAGCCAGCGCGAGAGGGTCATGTGCCAGCGGCGCCAGAAGTCCTGGATCGAGACGGCGGCGTACGGGCTGTCGAAGTTCTGCGGGAACTGGAAGCCGAGCAGGAGCGCGATGCCGATGGCCATGTCCGTGTAGCCGGAGAAGTCGGCGTAGATCTGCACGGCATAGGCGTAGACGGCGATCCACGTCTCCAGCGACGAGTGCTGGACCGGCGCGCCGAAGACCTGGTCGACGATATGCGTCGCCAGGTAGTTCGCGATCACGACCTTCTTGAACAGGCCGGTGGCGATCAGGTAGAAGGCGCGGCTGGTGTCGACGCGGCGCGGGTCGCGCGGCGTCTCGAGCTGCGGTAGGAGCTCGGAGCCGCGGACGATCGGCCCTGCGACGAGGTGCGGGAAGAACGACAGGTAGGCGCCGAACTTGGCCAGGCTGGCCGGCTCGAGCTCACGCCGGTAGATGTCGACGATGTAGCTGATCGCCATGAAGGTGAAGAAAGAGATGCCGACCGGCAGCACGAGCGAGCGCGTGCCGAGCGGGAAGCCGCCCAGCCCGAGATCCGCGAACACGTTGCTGCCCGAGCTGACGAAGAAGTCGTAGTACTTGAAGTAGCCGAGCAGGCCGACATCGACGACGACCCCGAGGGCGAGGAGCAGCTGGCGCTGGGACTGCACTCCCGCGCGGTGGATGCCGAGGCCGATCGCCTGGTTCCAGAGGATCGAGAACGCGAGCAGTCCGACGAACTTCCAGTTCCAGTCGGCGTAGAAGACGAAGCTGGCGCCGATGATGAACAGCCGCCAGAAGCGCGGATGCGGCATCAGGAGCCAGCTCGCCACGAGGACGATGCAGAAGAAGACGGCGAAGGTCGTCGTTGGGAAGATCACTGCAGGCTGGGTCGGCTCCGGGCCGGGAGAGTAAGGATAGTCGGGGCCCCGGGGAGGTTCGGACGTGCGTCTCTAGGGCTGGTACTGCTGGTCGAGCGCCTTGACGGTGTCGATCGAGTAGCGCAGCCAGAACCCGAGCCGGCAGGGCAGATGGAGCTGGTACGGGGACGCACAGGGATTCTTCGGTTCCGCCTTCAGGAGGGCGGCGAGCTTGGCGACGGTCACTTTCGTCGTCCCGAGGTTCTTCAGCACGGTGACGTGCGCGTTGGCAGGCAGCTTGTAGGTGAGCAGCTTGTGATCCGGGTTGCGGATCCAGTAGTCGTTCGGGACGCCCTCGCCCGGCTTGACGGCGCCGTCCTCGGCGGCGGCCACGTTCGCCGTCTGCCCCTCGAGCCAGAGCGCCGGGTCGAAGCGCAGCATGTACCCCTTGCCCTTCGGCGTCACCGCGATGACGTAGCCGTACTCGGTGATCTGGCGCGGCGGCGAGAACAGCGGCAGGGACGCGATCGCCCAGCCGGCGAACGCCGCTGAGCTGAAGAGCACCGCGGCGAGGACCGCCCATCGCTCCATGCCGGCGACTCTACCGCCGCAGACGTGCCGCGAACAGTGGCCTCAACGGCCATGTCCCGCGGACCCGAACCGGCCGTGACCGTTCAGGGCCAGGAGCCATGTCCAGAACCGCTGCCGGCCGACGCTAGGGGCAGGCAAATCGGCGGTCACACTTCCGTTACAGGGACTGTCCCCCAGACATGGCCCGAACCGACGTGGCAGACCGGGTCAGCCGCCGGCGACCGCGGCTTCGATGCCTGCGTCCTTGAGCGCCGCCTGGGCGGCGGCGAGGCGGGCGAGCGGCACTCGGAACGGCGAGCAGGACACGTAGTCGAGCCCGATGCGGTGGCAGAACGCGACCGAGTGCGGCTCGCCGCCGTGCTCGCCGCAGATGCCGAGCTTGAGGTTCTCCTTCGCGCCTCTCCCCCGCTCCACGGCGATGCGCATCAGGTCGCCGACGCCGCCCTCGTCGAGCACCTCGAACGGGTTGCGCTCGAGCACGTCGTCCTCGAGGTAGCGCGCGAGGAACTTGTTCTCCGCGTCGTCGCGCGAGTAGCCGAGCGTCGTCTGCGTGAGGTCGTTCGTGCCGAAGGAGAAGAAGTCGGCGTGCTCGGCGATCTCGTCGGCGCGGATGCAGGCGCGCGGCAGCTCGATCATCGTGCCGACGAGGTACTCGATCTCGCCCTCCTCCTCGACCGTCGCCACCGTCAGCTCACGCAGCCGCCGCAGCTCCTCGCCGAAGCCGACGAGCGGGTGCATGATCTCGACGATCGGCGCCTCGCCCGTCCGCTCGTGGACGGCCTTCGACGCGCGCACGATCGCCCGCACCTGCATCTCGTAGATCTCCGGGAAGATCAGCCCGACGCGGCAGCCGCGCATGCCCAGCATCGGGTTCGTCTCGTGCAGGACGCGGATGCGGGCGCGCATGCGCTCGTCCGTCGCCTCCTCCAGCGGCGGAAGGAACTCGTGCAGCGGCGGGTCGAGCAGCCGGATCGTCACCGGCAGCCCCGTCATCGCCTCGAAGATGCCCTCGAAGTCGTGCTGCTGCATCGGCAGGATCCGCTCGAGCGCCGCGCGGCGCCCGTCCTCGGAGTCGGCCATGATCATCTCGCGCATCACGGGGAGCCGGTCCTCCGCCATGAACATGTGCTCCGTCCGGCACAGGCCGATCCCCTGGGCGCCGAGCTCGCGGGCCTTTGCCGCGTCCTCGGGCGTGTCGGCGTTGGCGTGGACGTGCAGGCGGCGGAGCTCGTCCGCCCACTGCAGGATGGTCTGGAAGTCCTCGTTGACCTGCGGCGGGACGAGCGGGGCCTCGCCGAGCATGACCCGGCCGGTGCCCCCGTCGATCGTGATCACCTCGCCCTCGGGGAGCACGTGCCCTGCGATCGTGGCCGTCCCCGCGGCCGCGTCGAGCGTGAGCGCCTCGCAGCCGGCCACGCAGGGCTTGCCCATGCCGCGCGCGACGACCGCGGCGTGAGAGGTCATGCCGCCGTGGGCGGTGAGGACGCCCTGCGAGTGGATCAGGCCGTGGATGTCGTCGGGCGTCGTCTCCCAGCGCACGAGGATCACCGCCTCCCCGGCGCGGCCGAGCTCCTCGGCGCGGTTCGCGTCGAAGACGATCTTCCCGCAGGCCGCGCCGGGCGACGCGTTCAGGCCCGTGGCGATGGCGTCGATCTCGGCGGTCGGGTCGATCATGGGATGGAGGAGCTGGTCGAGCTGCGCGGGGTCGATCCGCGCCACGGCCTGCTCGCGGCTGATCAGGTCCTCGCCGACCATGTCCACGGCGGCCTTGAGGGCCGCCGCCGCGGTGCGCTTGGCCGTGCGTGTCTGCAGCAGATAGAGCCGGTCGTCCTCGACCGTGAACTCGAGGTCCTGCACGTCGCGGTAGTGCTCCTCGAGCCGCCGCGCCGTTTCCAGGAACTGCTCGTACGCCTCGGGCAGCCGGTTGCCCATCCGCGCCAGCGGCTCGGGCGTCCTGATTCCGGCGACGACATCCTCGCCCTGCGCGTTGAGCAGGAACTCGCCGACGACGCCGGCCTCGCCTGTCGACGGGTCGCGCGTGAACGCGACGCCGGTGCCCGACCGCGCGCCCTTGTTGCCGAACACCATCTGGACGACGTTGACGGCCGTACCGAGGTCGTCGGGGATCTCGTGCGCCCGCCGGTAGACCTGGGCGCGCGGCGTGTTCCAGGAGGCGAACACGGCCTCGACCGCGCGGCGCAGCTGCTCGGGCGCGTCCTGCGCAAAAGCCCGGCCGACGTCGTGCTCGTAGATCGCCTTGAAGGTCTCGACGAGCCCGGCGAGGTCGTCGGCCGAGAGGTCGACGTCCTGCGCGACGCCGCGCTCGTCCTTGAGTTTCTGCAGCTCGCTCTCGAACCGGTGCGGGTCGACGCCGTCGACGGTCTCGCCGTACATCTGGATCAGCCGGCGGTAGGAGTCGTAGGCGAAGCGCGGGTTGCCGGTCGTCTCGGCCAGCCCGCGGACGGCGACGTCCGAGAGGCCCACGTTGAGGATCGTGTCCATCATCCCCGGCATCGACACGGCGGCGCCCGAGCGGACCGAGACGAGCAACGGGTCGTGCGGGTCGCCGAACCGCTTGCCGGTCCGCTGCTCGAGCCGCTCGACATGCTCGGTGACCTCGTCCTCGAGACCGTCGGGGAACCCGCCGCCGCGCGCCATCGCGTCACGGCAGGCCTCGGTCGTGATCGTGAAACCGGCCGGCACGGGGAGGCCGAGCTGCGTCATCTCCGCGAGCCCGATGCCCTTGCCGCCGAGCAGAATCCGGCCGCCGTCCGAGGGCTCGTCGAAGTCGTAGACGTAGCGCATTGCGGCCTGAAGGTATCCGATAGGCGGGTGCATACTCGTCGGCGTGCACACGGATGTCGGTCCGGTGAAGGTACTGAATCGAGAAAGGTTCACCTTTGTGCGCCCTCAACCCCTCTTGCTACGGTGAATTCCGCCCAGTTCGTAACATGGAGAGGAGCTCTCGATGAACGTCCTGCTTGTAATCGCGCTCGCGCTCGTGGTCGGTTCTCTGTCCGGCCTCCAGTGCGCGACCGCCTCGGGCCCCCGGGTCTAGCTTCGGCGCGCCGATGAGGCGCGTCGCGGTCACTGCCAGCGCCAGCGGCAGCGGCAAGACAACGGTCGGCAAGCAACTCGCCGAGCGCCTCGGCGTCCCGTTCGTCGAGCTCGACTCGCTCGTCCACGGACCCAACTGGACCGAGATCTCCGACGAGGGGCTGCGCGACCTCGTCGAGCCGATCGTCGCCGGCGACGGCTGGGTCATCGACGGCGGCTACCGGACCAAGATCGGCGACCTCGTGCTCGCGCGGGCGGACACGGTGGTGTGGATCGACCTCCCGCTCCACGTCTGGCTGCCGCGCCTCCTCCGGCGCACGTTCCGACGCATGCGTGGCCAGGAGATCCTCTGGAACGACAACAAGGAGACGTTGCGAAACGCCTTCTGGGGCCGGGACTCGCTGTTCGGCTACGCGCTGCGGGCCCACTTCGACCGTCGCCGGCGCTACCCCGTCGAGCTCGCCGCCTATCCGGTCATTCGCCTGCGGACGCAGGACGAGATCGACCGTTTCGTTCGCGGCGCCGCCTCGACCTGACCTCGGCCACCCAGGCCGCGCAGCGCAGGGTGATCCACACCGGCGTCAGCCCGACATAGAAGACGAGCATCCCCATCACGAGCGCCACCTCCCACAGCACCCAGCGCCAGATCGGGATCCGCTTCGCCCGCGCGGCCCGCGCCTCCGGGACGAACCCGGGGAAGTCGTCCGTCACGACGCCTGCCGCCCGTTGCTGCGGGTCTCGACCAGCCGGATCACGCGCTGGGCGGTCTCCTCGACCGAGAGCTCGGTGACGTCGATGACGGGACAGCCGAGCCGCCGATGGATAGACGCGGCCTCGTCGAGCTCGTCGTAGATCTCGACGATCCCGGCGTAGGAGCGGCGGCCGCCGCGCATCAGTCGCGCCCGCTCCCGGCGGATGTCGGCGAGCCGGTCCGCGCCGATCGTCAGCCCGACGACCTTGGCCTGATCGCTGGAGAACAGCTCCGCGGGCGGCTCGATCCCCTTGACGATCGGGACGTTCGCGGTCTTGTATCCGAGGTAGCCGAGGTACATCGAGAGCGGCGTCTTGGAGGTCCGGGACACGCCGACGAGAATGATGTCCGCCTCGCGCAGCCCGTCGCCGACGCCGTCGTCGAACTTGACCGCGAACTCGATCGCGGCCATGCGCCTGAAGTACGCCGAGTCGAGCGGGGGCCGGGCCCCGGGCTTCATCTGCGCGGCCACGCCCGAGACCTTGGCGATCGACGCCAGCGGAGGCCCGAGGATGTCGCAGTAGTGCAGCTTGGCCTGCCGGCAGGCCGCCCGCATCGCCTCGCGGAGCTCGGTCTTGACGATCGTGTAGACGATGACGGCCGGCCGCCCTTTCGCGCGGTCGACGGCCAGGAGGAGATCGTCGACGGTCTCGACGCGCGGATGCCGGACCTCCTCGAACGCCTGCTCCGGAAACTGCGCCTCGAGCGCCGCGACGAGCCGCGTCGCGGTCTCGCCGGTCGCGTCCGAGACGATGTGCAGCTCGACCGGCGTTTTCCCGGGCGCCATGGTCCCATTCTGACCTCTGTTGACGAGAAGTTTCACTCTCGTCACACCCGCGTCACGTTCTCGTGCGGATTTCAGCGATACGCTCACCGCGGGTGGCGGGTGGTTTTCTCCCACCCCCACCCTCGGGCGGGGGTGGGTGCAAGTGGCCTTCCCGGCGGGACATGGCCGGAAAGGCGTAGGGCCGGTTAGCCGAGGTAGTCGAGTGCCGTCTACACGAACACGGCGATGCCCGGGCGAAACGCGGCTTCGTCGAGGGTGAAGCGCGGATGGTGGTGCGGGAACGCGCCCTCGCCGCCCGCGCCGACGAAGAAGAACGCCCCCGGCGCCTTCTCCAGATAGGCGGAGAAGTCCTCGCCGCCCATGATCGGTTCCGCGTCCACGAACGCGTCGTCGCCGAGCGCTGCGCGGAGACGACGGCGCTCTTCAGCGGGTCGACGGGCCGCGAGACGAGCTGCTGCAGGTTGTGGTCACACTTGAGCCGCGACCACGACGGGGTCGACCGTGAGATGCGGCATCGCCGCATGCCCACCCCGCCCCCGGTTCTCCGCGGCAAACCTGTCGGCCGCGGCCGCGATCGGCCCGCCTGCGCAGCTGGCGTCACTTCCCGGATTCCGCCTCGCGCGCCGATAACGTGTCGCTCCATGGCCGAGCCGCAAGACACCGCCGAGGTGACGATGGACAAGATCGTCTCGCTCTGCCGCCGCCGCGGCTTCGTGTTCCCGTCCTCGGAGATCTACGGCGGGCTCGGCTCGACCTTCGACTACGGCCACTACGGCGTGCTGATGAAGAACAACATCCGCGAGCGCTGGTTCCGGGCGATGGTGCAGGAGCGCGACGACGTCGTCGCGATCGACTCGGCGATCATCCTCCACCCGCGCGTGTGGGAGGCGTCGGGGCACGTCGAGGGATTCACCGATCCGCTCGTCGACTGCCGCACGTGCAAGCTGAGGTTCAGAGCCGACAAGCTCGAGGACGCGCAGTGCGGGCGCAAGCCGTCGAAGCGGCCCGGCGAGACGCCCGACTGTGACCTCACCGATGCCCGCCAGTTCAATCTGATGTTCGAGACGACGGTCGGGCCGGTGCAGGAGGCCGGCGCGCGCGCGTTCCTGCGCCCGGAGACGGCGCAGGGGATCTTCATCAACTTCAAGAACGTCCTCCAACTGGCTCGGCGCAAGCCGCCGTTCGGGATCGCCCAGATCGGCAAGGCGTTCCGCAACGAGATCACGCCGGGCAACTTCCTCTTCCGCGTCCGCGAGTTCGAGCTGATGGAGATGGAGTTCTTCGTGCCTCCGGAGGATGGCGAGCAGTGGCACGGGTACTGGATCGACGAGCGCCTGAACTGGCATCTCGCGCACGGCCTGCGCCGCAGCCGACTGCGCATCCGCGAGCACGGCGAAGACGAGCGCTCGCACTACTCGAGCGCCACGAGCGACATCGAGTACCTCTATCCGATCGGCTGGTCGGAGCTCGAGGGCGTTGCGAACCGCGGCGACTACGACCTCACGCGCCACACCGAGTTCTCGACGACGAAGCTCGAGTACGTTGGCCCGGACGGCGAGCGGTACACCCCGTACGTGATCGAGCCGGCGGTCAGCATCGAGCGGATCTTCGTCGCCATGCTCGCAGACGCCTACGACGAGGAGATCGTGGCGGAGCGCGAGCGCACCGTCCTGCGGCTCCACCCACTGATCGCGCCCGTCAAGGCGGCGATCCTGCCGCTGATCGGGAAGAACGAAGACATGGCCGGCAAGGCCCGGACGCTCTACGAGGAGCTCCGGCGCCGCCACGTGGTCGAGCACGACGACAGCGCCGCGATCGGCCGTCGCTACCGCCGCCAGGACGAGATCGGCACGCCCTTCGCGTTCACGATCGACGACCAGACCCTCGAGGACGACACGATCACCGTCCGCGACCGCGACTCGCTCGCCCAGGAGCGGATCCCGATCGGCGGCGCCGGCGCCTGGCTCGACGACGCGCTCGAGCGGCCCTGGACGACGCCGAAGGCCGACTAGCGCGCTAGTCGTTCAGCTGGCCGAGGAAGTACGCGAGCGGATCCGCGAGCACCTCGCGCAGCACGAACGCGATCGCGTCGCCCAGGAAGCCCCCGCCGGCCGTGTCGTGGACGGCCTTGTCGATCCCGCCGCGGAGCGCCTTGCGGATCGTGGCCTTGTCCCACTGCACCCTGGTCGTCCCCGGCTCGGGCGCGAACGAGAGGGCGAGTTCCTCGCGGGAGGTGTGCAGCGAGCACGCTGCGCCGTTGAGGCCGGAGAGCGCGACGCGTTGCACGGCGGCGTCGATCGAGCCGAAGAAGCCGCCCTCGTGTAGCTGCGGCTTCGCCGTGCACGGATCCTTGATCCCGCTCTTGCCGGCGTTGATCGCGCCCATGCCCAGCTCGACCCCGATCAGGACCGCGGCCGCGACCATCAGCAGCACGACGACACCCGAGGCGGTGCGACGGCTCACGGCGCCGCTCCTTCCTCGCGCAGCCGACGCGCGGGCACGAGCGCGATCAGCGCGAAGACGGCCGAGAGCAGGAAGGCGTACCGGAAGCTCCTCGTCACGACTAGCCGCAGCGTGTCCAGGAGGCGGTCACGAACTGCGCGCAGCGAAGCATCGTGCTGCGCACCGCGGTCGTTGAACGGCTTGGCCAGGTCGGGGATCTCGCCCTGCTGCGCCCGGTCGAACTCGTCGCGCATGTCAAGTGCGATTGGCACCTTCTTCGTCAGGTCGATCTCCCCGTCCAGGATCACGCGCGTGCCCGCGAGCGTCGCGGGCTCGTTGACCCTGTCGAGCTCGTGGCTGAGCAGCGGCGCGACGAGAGCCAGGGCGGCGACCAGCCCCAGGTGGCGTGCGCCCACCGTGATCGTCCCTGTCCGTAGCGGCGCGTGCTCGGGATCGATCGAGTCCCGGGTCAGCGCCGGGACGGCGAGCCCGAGCCCGACCCCGCAGAAGGCGAGCGCGGCGGCGACGAGCGCGTTGCTGACTGCAGGCAGCAGCGCCAGCGCCACGAGACCGGCGGCGAGGAGGATCGCGCCGGCCGAGACGGCCTCTCTCCGCCCGAGTCGTTCCGCGAGCGCGCGGACGAGGAACGCGGCGGCCGGGAGCGCGCTGACGATGAGGGCGCCGGCGATCGGCTGCCGCTCCCAGACCGTGATCACGAGCAGGACGGACAGGAAGAGCGCGCCGACGAGGCCGCCGAAGACGAGCGCCAGCCCTGCGTTGGCGGCGAAGCTGCCCGGCCTCCTCGGAGCGACTCCCTCCACGGGCAGCTCGTGGACGCGCGGGTCGAAGGTCGCGACGAGGGCGACGGCCGCGATCGGCGCCTGCACGACGAAGATCGCCCGCCAGTCGGCGAGCTGCGTGAGCACACCGCCGAGAGCAGGTCCGAGCGCGGCGCCGAACGTCCCGGTCACCGTCCACAGGCGGGCGCCCGCGGCCGGGCTGCCGAGCAGCCCTCCGAGCATCGGGAGCGCGCCCGCCAGCACGAGTGCTCCGCCGAGGCCCTGGACGCACCGGAACGCGATCAGGTCGGTGAGCCCCCAGGCTGCCGCACAGCCGACCGAGCCGATCGTGAACAGCGCCAGCCCCACGCGGGTCACGACGCGCACGTGCACCCGCCGGACGAGCGGAACGAGAGCGAAGGCGGCGATGACG
Source organism: uncultured Actinomycetes bacterium (assembly GCA_963776375.1). Taxonomy (GTDB): domain Bacteria; phylum Actinomycetota; class Thermoleophilia; order Gaiellales; family Gaiellaceae; genus PALSA-612. The sequence goes on from CAVZMF010000002.1 coordinate 806,628, forward strand.
ACGACGAGGTTGTAGGACGTGATCACCCAGGAGACGCCGACCAGCGAGGCATGGAAATCGGTGTAGAGCGCCGGAAGGGCGAGGACGACGATCGAGGAGTCGGCGAAGGCGACTGCCACGGAGGCGCCGACCGCGGCGACGAGCAGACGGGGATGCCGGTCAGTCACCCGGGGGCCGCTCCATGAGCCGCTCCCCGGGCGGGCCGAAGCCCACCCGCGCGTACAACTCGTGCGCGTCGGATGTGTGCAGCAGCCAGCGGACATTCACGAAAGGCCCGCGCTCGACCATCTCGCGTACGAGCTCCTTGCCGAGCCCGCAGCCGCGGTGCTCGGGAAGCACGAACACGTCCGCCAGGTACGCGACGGCCACGCCGTCGGAGACCGCGCGCGCGAACCCCACCTGCCGGCCCGCGTGGTAGACGCCGACCACGCGCGCTGCCTCGCAGACGAGCCGCTCGACCGTCTCACGCGGCCGGCCCGCCGCCCAGTACGACTCCTCGGACAGGTAGCGGAACACCGCGTCGAGGTCGACCCGGCCGGGATCGTCGTCCAGCTCGTACCCCTCTGGAAGCTCCCGCTTCATCGCGCCGCAGTCTCGCATCCGGGCACGGCCGCGGCGGACGTGGCCGCGTCCGGTCCCCGCCCACGGGCGGGGCGTCGTCCCTCCGCCTCGCCGAGGACGATACTGGCGAAGCGCGCACCTGTCTGTGCCGTGCTCGTGCCGATAGTGGACCATTTCGTCCACACGCAGCCGCCCCCGACAGCGACTGGGCGATACTGGTCGAATGGCCGGAGTCGTCGTCGCCGCGATCGCCCCTCACGGCGGCATCGCAGTCGCGGAGCTCTGCGACGAGGCGGATCTGGACGTCGCGGCCCGGACGCGGGTGGGCCTCGAGGAGCTCGGCCGCCGCTTCGAGGCGGCGGCGCCGGAGGCGATCGTCGTGCTCACCCCTCACAACGTCCACATCGCCGGCTCGATGGCGGTGATCGTCGCCGGTCAGCTCGAGGGCTCGGTCGAAGAGGACGGCCGGGAGATCGCGCTCGCCTCTCCCGTCGACGTCGACCTCTCGTTGGCGCTCCTCGAGGGCCTCGAGCGGGAGCGAGTGCCGGTCACGTCGGTCAGCTACGGCGGTAACCGGCCTGCCGAGGCGTCCATGCCCATGGACTGGGGCGCGCTCATCCCGCTCTGGTACATGGGCGGGCGCTTCGATCCCCCGCCGCCGGTCGTGCTCGTGTCGCCGGCGCGAGACCTGGCGGCCGCGACCCACGTCGCCGCCGGCCGAGTCATCGCTGAGACCGCCGTCGTGACGGGGAAGCGGGTCGGCGCTGATCGCAAGCGCGGACCATGGGCACGCGCACGATCCGGACGGCCCGTACGGCTTCGACCCGGCCTCGGCCGAGTACGACGATCAGATCGTCGCGATGGTGCGCGAGAACCGGCTCGCCCACCTGCTCGAGATCGACCCGAACTTCGTGGTCACGGCTCAGGCGGACAGCTGGTGGCAGATGCTCGTCCTGCACGGGGCGACGGACGAGGCGTTCGATTCCGAGCTTCTGTCCTACGAGGCGCCTACGTACTTCGGGATGCTCTGCGCGTCGTTCACGCCGAGAGCGTCCTGAGCCGGAACCCGCCGTGGTGCTCGTAGCACGCCGTCACGGCGGCGAGCGTCTCCCGGGCGCCGCGCGGGCTCAGCCGCACCGTCTTCGAGTCTGCAAGCGGCCGCCGAAGCAGTTCCTCGAGCCCGGCCGCGCCGTCAGGCGAGAGCACCAGCGCGTCGCTAGAAGCGCAGCACGTGCGGCAGACGATGCCACCGGCGCGCGCCGAGAAGCCTGCGAACGGCCCGTCGGCGCCACACTCGGCGCAGCTCCCGAGGTGCGGGAGGTAGCCCGCGACCCAGAGGAGCTTGAGCTGGAATGCGATCCCGAGCGGCTCGAGCTCGGGCCGCACACCGTCTCGGCACGGGAGCTCGTCGAGGAGGTCGAGGAAGCGGGTCAGCGCCGTGAATGCCCGATCGGAGCGCTCCTGCTCGGGGAAGAGGCGCAGCATCGCCTCGGCGCCGATCAGACCCACCGTCAGCCGGTGCGGGTGCTCACGAGCGGTCGCGTGCGGACGGACGAGCGAGGCGCCGGTGACCGTGGCGAGCTCGCCGGAGCCGACGTGCAGGACGAGCTCGACGTGGGAGAGCGGCTCGAGGCGGCCCCCGAAGCGCGACTTCGTCTTGCGTGCGCCCTTGGCGATCGCGCCCATGCGGCCGTGCTCGAGCGTATAGACATGCAGGATCCGATCGGCCTCGCCGAACCGGAGCGAACGCAGGACGACTGCCTCGGTCTTGACGCTCCGCCCCGACACGCGGACCAGTCTAGAGCGGACGTCCGCTGGGCCCTACCGTCTGGGGCACCCCAGCCCACCACCCACGTTCGATCGTACTTGGCAATGTGTGACGTGTCTGCAACATGACAGTGACGAAAGCGTGACTTCTCGTCCACAAGCCCCGGCTCAGACCTCGGAGACAGCGGGACAGCCGGGAACGCCTGTCGCCGACAACACACCGTCGCGGATCGCCTCTGCCACGACCTCCGGAGCGGTCAGCGCGACGGTCAGGGGGTCCGCCTCGACTCGCCGGGTCGACGCGCAGAACACGGTGTCGCCGTCGAACGGCGTCCAAACCGGCGAGACCGCCCGCGCGACGCCGGCGTTGGCCGCCCGGGCGCACATCCACGCCTCGGTCTTCGAGAGCGTCACGTCGGTCAGCACGCAGACGAGCGTGGTCGCTTCACGCCACGGGCGCCGGATCACGGCTCCCGATGCGACGGCCTCCGCGGAGGACAGATAGGCGCCGTCGTTGCGGATGCCGGCGAGAACCGAGCCGTCACGGGCGAGGACGTCTCCGACCGCGTTGACGACGGCGATTGCGGCAATCGCCCCGCCTCCGTTCAACTCCGCCACGGCGTGCCCGAGCCCGCCCTTCGTCCAGTGCCCGGGCCCGAGGAGCTTGCCGACGGTGCAACCCGTGCCCGGCGCCGACGGTGCCCCGCGCGAACGACTCGGCTGCGGCGTCGCAGGCCGCGTAGCCCTCGTCGGAGCCGGGACGCGCAGCCGGGTCGCCCAGCCCGAGGTCGTAGACGACCGCGGCACCGACGAGAGGCACACGGGCCGCAGGCGTCTCGAACCCCATGCCCCGCTCGGAGAGCCACCGGACCACCCCGCCGACGGCGGCAAGCCCGAAGGCGCTCCCGCCGGTCAACACCAGCGCGTTGGCGCCGGGGCCGGCGCTCGACGGCTGGAGGATGTCGCTGCCGAGCGTGCCGGCCGCCCCTCCGCGGACCTCGCAGGATGCGACGCTCCCCTCCGGAAGGAGGCAGACGGTGCAACCGGTCCAGGCATCGCGGTTCGTCCAGTGGCCGACCCGCACGCTGTCCGGGACCATCGGCTTCACCGCTGGCAGCCGGGGCAATAGGACGTACCCCGGCCTCCCGCGCGGGTCTTCGCGATCAGCGTGCCGCAGCGAAGACACGGCTCCCCGTCGCGCCCGTAGACCTTGAACTCGTCTTGCATCGACCCTCGCCCGCCGTTCGGCGTCACGTAGTCGCTGAGCGTCGCGCCCTGTCGCCGGATGCCGATTTGCAGTGCGCGGCGGACTCCTCGGCGCACCGCGGCAATTTCGCCCGGGTCGAGGCCCCCCGCCGGTCGAAGCGGATGGACGCCCGCATACCACAGGGCCTCGTCCGCATAGATGTTCCCGAGCCCCGCCACGGTCCGCTGGTCGAGCAGCGCCGCCTTCACGGGCGTGCGCCGTCCCGCCAGACGGCGCACGAGCTGCCGCGTCGTGAACCGCGCTCCGAGCGGCTCCTCCCCGAGCCGGACTGCGAGATACGGGCGCAGTTCGTCCTCCTCCAGCACGAGCCAGGTGCCGAACCTGCGGACATCACGATAGGCGACGTCCGTTCCGTTGTCTAGAATGACGACAGCACGTCGATGGGGATCCGCCGGCAACTCTCCTCGAGGTGCGACCAGGAAGCTCCCCGTCATCCGGAGGTGAACCAGCAGGACAAGCCCGCTCTCGAACCGGACAACTACATACTTGCCGCGTCGGTCGACGCTCGCGACGCGCTTGCCTTCGAGCTGGCCTGCGACCAGGCGAGGATCGACCGGCCGGGTCAGCCGCTCGTCGAGGATCTCGACCGCTCGGAACCTCCTGCCGACGAGGACAGGCGTTAGCTGGGCTCTGACGGTCTCGACTTCGGGAAGCTCGGGCACGCTACGTGACGAACTCGAGGACGATCGGTCCCGTGCCCGGGGTATCGCCGTTGCCGAGTTCATAAGCGGCGAGCACCTCGGCCTCGGCGCGCTCGGCCGACGCTGCGTCTCGGGCGTGGATCTCGGCAAGCACCTCGCCAGCCTCGACGGTATCCCCGCGCTTCTTGCGGCAGACAATCCCGACCGCGTGGTCGATCGTGTGGGCCTTCGCCTGTCGGCCCGCCCCCAGATGGAGCGCAGCCGTGCCCACGCGACTCGCCCCGAGCGAAACGACGACTCCCGGGCGCGCTGCGCTCACGTCGCGCACGACCGGAGCATCGGGCAGGGCGGCGAGGTCGGGGTTGCCGTGTTGCGCGCGGATCCACCGCTCGTACGCCTCGAGCGCAGTTCCGCTCGCGATCGCCTCCTCGGCGAGGCGCCGGCCCTCGTGCTCGTCGACGCCGAGATCGGACAGGGCGAGAAGATGGGCAACCGACGCGACCACGAGGGTCGTGAGGTCGGCCGGCCCGTCTCCCCGAATCGTGTCGACCGCCTCGCGGATCTCGAGCGCGTTGCCGACCGCGCAGCCGAGCGGCTGGTCCATGTCGGTCAGGATGCAGATCGTCTCCCGCTCCGCTTGCCGGCCGAGCTCGATCATCACGCCGGCCAGCTCGCGGGCGTCGTCGAGCGTCTTCATGAACGCGCCGTCTCCGACCTTGACGTCGAGCACGATCGCGTCGGCGCCACCGGCGATCTTCTTGGACATGATGCTGGCCGCGATCAGCGACACGTTGTCGACCGTCGCCGTCACGTCTCGCAACGCGTACAGGAGCTTGTCGGCGGGGACGAGGTCGGCGGTCTGTCCGACGATGGCCATGCCGACGTCGCGCACCTGTTCGACGAACTCGTCCGTGGCCAGCTCGACGCGATAGCCGGGGATCGACTCGAGCTTGTCCAGCGTCCCGCCCGTGTGGCCCAGCCCCCGCCCGCTCATCTTTCCGAACGGCACGCCGCACGCGGCCACGATCGGTCCGACTGCGATCGAGGTCTTGTCGCCGACACCGCCCGTCGAGTGCTTGTCGACGACCTTGCGGCCGAGCGCAGCGCCGAGCGCCAGCGTCTCGCCGCTGCGAATCATCGCGTCGGTGAGCGCGAACGTCTCTGCTCCCGACAGCCCGCGGAAGTAGACGGCCATCAGGAACGCGGCCATCTGGTAGTCGGGAATCTCGCCGCGTGTGTAGCCGAGCACGAGTCCCGAAAGCTCCTCGGCCGAGAGCTCGCCGCCGTCACGCTTGCGCTGGATCAGCTCCGCGGGTGCGCTCACAGCGGCCCGTCGGCCACGAACACGACCGGGCGACGATGCACGACCAGCGGCTCGTCGAGCTCGGGCACGGCAGGCTCGTACGCCGACAGCCGCTCGGACGAGCGGAAATACGCGCGGATCGGCCCGGCGTCCTCGAACGTGACCGTCCCGGTCCCGTCGCGGAGCTCCACTCGGGCGAAGTGCCGGGCGAGGAGCTCCTCCCCGTTTTCGGCGCCGAACGGCAGCTCCCAGCGGTCGACCCCCACGAGCCGGAACATCTCCTGGAGATGGGTCGCCCGATTGGTGACGGCTACGAGCCGCCCGCCACGGACGAGCACCCGCGCGAGCTCACCCAGCGCCCGGTCGAGGTCGGGCACGTGGTAGAGCATCCACGCCGCCACGGCGACGTCGAACGACCCGTCGGCGAACGGCAGCTCCTGGACGTCGCCGATGCTCGCGTCGATGCCTCGCGCGGACGCGAGCTCGACCATGCGCGGCGACTGGTCGAGCGCCACGACCTCGGCGCCGAGCTCGATCGCCAGCCGCTCGGAGAGCTCGCCCTCGCCGCAGCCGACCTCGAGCACGCGGTCGCGGCGCACCTCGCTCACCGCCGCGAACCGCAATGCCACGGGGGTCAGGCCCGTCGACCGCGTCGTAGACCGCCTTGCGCGCCCGCAGGTTGTTCTCGTCCTCGTATTGCCGCCGGACGTGCACGCGGGTCGTTCAACCCGCGGATCCCCGGACCGGTCACGGCTCGACGATCGGCTGGCCCGGGAGCCGCTTCGGCGGCGCCTTGCCGCCGAGCCAGGCGTTGACGGTCGCGCCGACGTCGGCGAACTCGCCCTCGTGGATACGTCCCGCGGCGTTTTTGCCCTGGACGTAGGCGAGCAGCAGGGCGTGCTCGCGCGAATGGTCGGTCGACGGCGTCGTCGGGTCACACCCATGGTCGGAGGTGATGATCAGCAGGTCTCCGGTCCGCAGGGCGTCGAGTAGGTCGGGCAGGCGACGGTCGAAGTCCTGCAGGCAGCGGTGGAAGTTGACGGGGTCGTTGCGGTGGCCCCAGAGCATGTCCGTCTCGACCAGGTTCGTGAAGATGAGCCCGCTGTCGAGCTCGCGCAGCAGCTTCTCGGTCTGCGTGATGCCCTCGACATTGGACTTCGTGGGATGCTCTCCGTCGATGTCGAGGTGCGCGAAGATGTCCGGGATCTTGCCGACGCCGTGCACCTGCTGGCCCGCCTCGCGGACGAGGGTGAGGTAGTTCGGCCGGCGCGGCTCGAGCGAGAAGTCGTGCCGGTTCGGCGTGCGCTCGTAGTTCCCCGGCTCTCCGACGAATGGCCGTGCGATCACACGACCGACCGCGTGCTTGCCGACGAGGATCTCGCGGGCGATCCGGCAGGCGTCGTACAGCTCGTCGAGAGGGATCGTGTCCTCGTGCGCCGCGATCTGGAAGACCGAGTCCGCGGACGTGTACACGATCCACTTGCCCGTCTCCTGGTGCTCCTCCCCCAGCTCCTGGATGATCTCCGTCCCCGACGCGGGCCGGTTGCCCAGCACGCCGCGGCCGGTCCGGTGCATGAACGGGTCGATCACCTCGAACGGGAAGCCGTGCGGGTACGTGGGCAGCGGCTGCGGCGTGACGATACCCATCAGCTCCCAGTGGCCGAGCGTCGTGTCCTTGCCCTTCGAGCGCTCGACCAACCGGCCGGCGACGGCCGGCGCGCCGGGCATGGGCGGGCAGCCCTCCAACGGCTCGACGTTGCCGAGCCCGAGCGCCTCCAGGTTGGGCAAGTCGAGGCCGCCGACCGCCCTGGCGACGTTCCCGAGCGTGTCCGAGCCTTCGTCTCCGAACTCGGCCGCGTCGGGTAGCGCCCCGGCTCCGACGGCGTCCAGCACGATGACGCACGCGCGGGGCATGCGGCTATTCTACGAGGGTCGTGAGCACGTTCCTCGGACTCCTCGGCGTGGCAGGCTTCATCGTCGCCATCATCTCGCTGGCAGCTACGGTCACCTGGGTCGTGGTCCGCTACACGCCGACGGCGAAGGGGGACGACGCGGCCCAGGCACCCACCCGCTCGTCCTGAGCCGCCCCGGCGCTCAACCGGCCGCCGCGGGCAGGAGATCGCCGAGCGGGCTGCGGTCGAGCCCGTGTGCCTCGGCGACGGCCTCATGGATCACGCGGCCGCCGAGGACGTTGACACCGCGGGCGAGGGCTCGGTCGCGGCCGACAGCGCTTGGCCAGGCCGTGGTCGGCGATCGCCTCGACGTACGGGAGCGTGACGTTCGTGAGCGCCTTGGTGGACGTGATCGGGACCGCGCCCGGCATGTTCGCGACGCAGTAGTGGACGACTCCGTCGACGACGTAGATCGGGTCGCTATGCGTGGTCGGCCGCGACGTCTCCGTGCAGCCGCCCTGGTCGATGGCGACGTCGACGATGACCGAGCCGGCCTTCATCAGGCCGAGCATGTCGCGGGTGATCAGCTTCGGCGCCCGCGCGCCCGGGATCAGCACCGCCCCGACGACGAGGTCTGCGGCCGCGATCGCCTGGTCGAGCTCGAGCTTTGTCGACATCGCCAGCGTGACCCGTCCTTCGAGCATGGTCTCGAGCTCGCGCATGCGCTCGACCGACTTGTCCAGCACCCACACGTCCGCCTTCATGCCCACAGCGACGAGCGCCGCGTTGTAGCCGACGATGCCGCCGCCGAGGACGACCACCTTGGCGGGAGGCACGCCGGGCACGCCGCCGAGCAGGATGCCGCGACCGCCCTGCGACTTCTCGAGCGTCCACGCGCCCATCTGGGTCGCGAGCCGGCCCGCGACCTCGCTCATCGGCGCGAGCAGCGGGCAGGCGGCCGTTGTCGAGCTCGACCGTCTCGTAGGCGACCGCCGTCACGCCGCTGGCCACGAGCGCGCGCGTGAGCGGCTCGTCGGCCGCCAGGTGGAGGTACGTGAACAGCACGAGATCCGGCCGCAGCCGGTCGTACTCGGCCGCGATCGGCTCCTTGACCTTCAGGAGCAGGTCGGCCGCTCGCCAGACCTCGTCGACCGACTCGATCCGCGCGCCCGCAGCCACATAGGCCTCGTTCGCGAAGGCGCTGCCCTCGCCCGCCCCGTCCTCGACAAGCACCTCGTGGCCGTGCTGCACGAGCTCGAGCGCACCAGCGGGCGTGAGCGCGACACGGTGCTCGTCGGACTTGATCTCGCGGGCGACGCCGATCCTCATGGCGGCGGCAGCTTATCTCCCTACGGTCGCGCCGCGACCCGGGTGCCGGGGGCGAACTGTCACGGAATCGGCACATTCACGTCACACATTTGTGCGGATTTTCACGATAGACTCGCAGTGGGTGGTGGGCTGGGGTGCCCCGCCCACGACGGCCGGACGGGTCATGTCGGGAACGGCTAGGTCGGGGATCAGGCAGGCGGTTCGCGAGCCGCGTCCAGCAGGGCCAGCGTGAGCTCGACCATCGCGTCGAGGTCCTCGATCGCGATGTGCTCGTCAGGGGTGTGGATGTCGGCCATGCCGTTCGCGAGGTTGAGACAGGCAAGGCCGCGCTCGTTGAAGACGTTCGCGTCGGCGCCGCCGCCGCTGAGCGAGAACTGCGGCGTGTGGCCCGTCCGCTCGAGCGCCGAGACTGCGAGAGCGACCACCGGGTCGGCGGGCCGGAACCGGTACGCGCGATAGCTCCGGTGCACGGTCGTCTCGACCTCGCACTCCTCGAGGGTCGCGGCGAAGGTCATCGTCTCCGTCATCTCGCGGACGAGGTCGGACAGCTTCTCCTCGTCGTGGCTGCGAGCCTCGGCGCGGAACGAGCAGTGATCGGGGACGATGTTTCGCGCGGTTCCGCCCTCGATCACGCCGACGTTCGCGGACGTCTCCTCGTCGATCCGCCCGAGCCGCATGTCGGCTATCGCCCGCGCCGCGGCGGCAATGGCCGACCGGCCCTCCTCCGGGTACATCCCCGCGTGGGCCGCGCGCCCCCGAAAAACCGCCTCGATCGCGACGGACGAGGGCGCGCCCAGCACGACCTCGCCGATCGGCGCCGCCTGGTCGTAGACGTAGCCGACCCGCGCGCGCAGCCGGGTGTGGTCGAAGGCGTAGGCGCCGACGAGGCCGACCTCCTCCTTGGGCGTGAACAGGAGCTCGAGCCCGCCGTGCGGGCGCCGCTCCTCGACCACGCGCCTCGTCGCCTCGAGCATGACCGCGACGGCTGACTTGTCGTCCGCTCCGAGAATCGTGCCCGCCGCGTTGCGGACGATGCCGTCCTCGACCACCGGCTCGATCGGGCCGCTGGGCGGCACCGTGTCGAGGTGGGCGCAGAGGAAGACCGGCGTGCCCACGTCCGCGTCCTCGGTCGGCTCGAGCCGGCAGAGCAGGTTCCCGGCCGTCGCATCGATGCTCGGGCCGACGTCGTCCTCGTCCACCTCGAGCCCGAGACGGTGCAGGAACGCGACGACGCGGTCCGCGACCGGCCGCTCCTGCCCTGGCGGGCTCGAGATCGCCGCCAACTCGAGGAACAGGTCGAGCGCTGGGCTGGAGCCCCCCACCCCGGCGCTAACGGGCGGCAACGGCGGCGCGGTCGCGCGCACGGGCGCGCTCGAGCGCGGCGCCGACGAAGTCACGGAAGAGCGGCGCAGGCCGCATCGGCCGCGACTTGAACTCCGGATGGAACTGGCTGGCGACGAACCAGGGATGCTCGGGCAGCTCGACGATCTCGACGAGCCGGCCCTCCTGGTACGTGCCGGAGACGACCAGCCCTGCCTCGACGAGCCGCGCGCGGAAGTGGTTGTTCACCTCGTAGCGGTGCCGGTGCCGCTCGTGGACGACCGCCTCGCGGTACGTCTCGCGGGCGCGCGTCTCGTCGGCGAGCTCCACGGCCTGCGCGCCGAGCCGCATCGTCCCGCCGAGATCCTCGACCTCCTTTTGCTCGGGGAGCAGGTCGATTACGGGATAGGGCGTCTCCGGGTCCATCTCGGTCGAGTTGGCGCCGTCGAGCCCGACGACGTGCCGGGCGAACTCGGAGACCGCGACGTGCATGCCCAGGCAGATGCCGAGGTACGGGATCTGCCGTTCGCGGGCGACGCGGCAGGCGAGGATCTTGCCCTCCCACCCGCGCGACCCGAACCCGCCGGGAACGAGCACACCGTCGACCTGCTCCAGCTCGCGGCTCGCCTCCTCGAGCGACATGCCCTCGGCGTCCACCCAGCGCACCTTGACGAAGCAGCCGTGGTGGATCCCGGCGTGCTTGAGCGCCTCGTGGACGGAGAGGTACGCGTCGTGCAGCTTGACGTACTTGCCGACGAGCGCGATCTCGACGGTGTCCTCCCGCTCGGCGATGCGCTCGGTCAGCTCGCGCCACTCGCCGAGGTCGGCCTTCTCGTCGCCGAGCCCGAGCTTGCGGCAGACGAGCTCGTCGAGCCCCTGCTGCTCGAGCGCCTCCGGCACCAGGTAGACGTCGGCGACGTCCTCGTTCGAGATCACGGCGTTCACGTCGACGTCGGCGAAGAGGGCGATCTTGTCGCGGATCTCCGGCGACAGCGGGTCGCGGGAGCGGCAGACGACGATGTCGGGGTGAATACCGATCCGGCGCAGCTCGTTGACCGAGTGCTGCGTCGGCTTGGTCTTCAGCTCGCCGGCGGAGTCGACGAAGGGCACGAGCGTGACGTGCAGGTAGAGCACGTTCTCGGGGCCGGCCTCGCGGCGGATCTGGCGGATCGCCTCGAGGAACGGCAGCGACTCGATGTCCCCGACCGTGCCGCCGATCTCGGAGATGACGATGTCCGTGTCGGAGCTCTCGCCGGCGCGGCGCATTCGCTCCTTGATCTCGTTCGTGATGTGCGGGATCACCTGCACGGTCGAGCCGAGGTACTCGCCGCGGCGCTCCTTGCGGATGACCGAGTACCAGACCGCCCCGGCGGTGTGGTTCGCGGTCGCGCTGAGGTTCTGGTCGAGGAAGCGCTCGTAGTGCCCGATGTCGAGGTCGGTCTCGGCGCCGTCCTCCGTGACGAACACCTCGCCGTGCTGGAAGGGGCTCATCGTGCCAGGGTCGACGTTGATGTACGGGTCGAACTTCTGGACGCCGACCTTCAGGCCGCGCGCCTTCAGCATGGCGCCGAGCGACGCAGCGGTGATGCCCTTGCCCAGCGACGAGACGACGCCGCCCGTGACGAAGACGTACTTGACCGGCGGTCGGCTCACGCCTGCGCTCCGATGGAAAGGAAGAGGGTCGGGCGGGCTGCTGTCGAGAGGATTCCCGCTGGCGCCCTGCCGTAGCCCACGGAACTCCAGGGTACCACGGCGCGGCCGCGGTTCGTCTCGGGCGCGCGGACGATCACGGTTTCGATCCTAGGGTCGCCGCAGGACGGCGCGTCTCAGAGCGAGGCGGCCGTCTGGCAGAGGGCGTGAAGCCTCTCGAGCGCCTCCCGCGGGAGCGCCCGCGGGCGCCCCCATGCCTCGGGGCGCCACTGGCCCTCGACCGCGACCCGCGCGCGCGTGTGCCTCTCGTCGAGGGACTCGAGCACGATCTCGACGGACAGCTTCTCGGCCGTGAGGTACCAGGAGGCACGCAGGTACGGCTCGACCTCGCGGACGAGCAGCATCCCGGAGGCGTAGGCCTTCCGGAACAGCGTCGGCTGGCTGGGGCCGATCACCTCCCAACGCGCGCCGGGCGCGAGCCCGCGGCGGTCGGGACGGACGGACGTGATCCCCGGCCACCAGTCGGACAGGTGGTAGGGCTCGGTGAGAAACGCCCAGACGTCTGCGCGGGACGCGTCCAGATCGCGCGTGGCCTCGGCCCTCACCGGAGAGCCCTCAGCGGTGCTCGGCGTCGCCCAGCGCGGCCAGGAACTCCCGGCCGCCGAGCATCCGCTCGAGCTCGTCACGCCGCTCCTCGTCCGTCAACTCCTCGATGCGCGTGTGCGTGGGGTCGCCCGGCACCTTGTCGACGCGGAAGTGGCGGTCGGCGCGGCTCGCGATCTGGGGTAGGTGCGTGATCGTGATCACCTGCGCGCGCTCGGCGAGGCGGACGAGCGTGTCCGCGACGGCGTGGGCGGTGCGGCCGCCGATGCCGGCGTCGATCTCGTCGAACACCATCGTGGCGCTGCCGCCGACCGCGGCGATGGCGAGCGCGATGCGCGATAGCTCGCCTCCGCTGGCCGTCTCGGCCACGGGAGCAAAGGGCAGCCCGCGGTTCGGCCGGATGAGGAAGACCGCCTCGTCGGCGCCGGTCGGCCCCGGCCCGTCGGCGCGCCCGCGGAGATCGACGCGGAACTCGCCCTCGCCGAGGCCGATGCCGTTGAGCTCGGCCTCGACGGCGGCCGCGAAGCGGCCGGCGCTCTCGCGGCGCGCGGCGGAGACCTCACCGGCGAGGGCGGCAACGCGCGCCTCTGCCGCGCCGAGCGCCTCGGCGGCGGCGGAAACCGGGTCCCCGCCCGCTTCGAGCCCGGAGAGCTCGTCGTCGGCCGCCGCAGCGCGCTCGAGCAGCTCCTCGTAGCTCGCGCAGCGGAAGCGGCGCCTGGCGTCCGCGATCCGGTCGAGCTGCGCCTCGACCTCCTCCATCCGCGCCGGGTCGGCGTCCAGCGACGTGAGAAACCCACGGAGCGCGCTCGCGACCTCGCGGAGGCGAAGCTCGACGTCGCGCAGCTCGTCGCCCGCCCAGGAGAGCTCCGGCGCGAGCCGCTCGACGCTCGCCACCGCCCGCTCTGCCGCCGCGATCAGGTCCGCTGCGCCGTCGCCATCCTCCGGGTCGACGGCCGCGGTGGCGGTCGCGGTCGCTTCCACGAGCTCGCCCGTGTGCCGGAAGCGCTCGCGCTCCGCGCGAAGCGCCTCCTCGAGGCCCGGGTCGAACCCTTGCGTGTCCTCGACGAGTGCCCGGAGCTCAGCGAGCCGCGCCTCCGCAGAGGCGGCGTCACGGGTGAGCTCGTCGTGGCGGCGGCGGGCAGCGAGCAGCTCCCGCCAGGCGGAGCGGAGTTCTGCGCGGCGGCGGAGCTGCTCGGCGCCGGCGAAGGCGTCGAGGGCGTCGATCTGGTACGACGGCCGGGCGAGCCGCCGTTGCTCGAACTGGCCGGACATCGCCACAGGCGCTCCGCCGCGCCGCCGACGTCCTCGCGCGCGGCCGACCGCCCCCAGGCGTACGCCCGTGTGCGCCCGTCGGCGAACACCCGGCGCGCGATCACGAGGCCGTCCTCGTCCTCGGGCCTGAGCTCCGCGAGCGGCTCGAGCCCGTCCTCGGCGAGGAAGTCCGGGGACACGTCGAGCTCGGCCTCGACGTACGCGTCCTCGCCCGCGAGGCCGACGAACCCCGCGTCGCCCTTCGTGCCGAGCAGCAGGCCGAAGGCTTGCGCCAGGATCGTCTTGCCCGCGCCGGTCTCGCCCGTGATGACGTTCAGCCCGGGCGCGAAGGCCAGCTCGGCGTCGCGGATGAGGACGAGGTTCTCGATGCGGAGCCTCGAGAGCATCGCCTGTGATCGTACGGGGCCGGTCGGGCTGCGGCCATCCGCCGCGTCCGCCCTGCCCCCGCGGGACACGACCGGCCAAGCCTTGTCCCTGGCCAGGTACCCCCGACCTCCTCCCCACTGCGATCGTATCGAGGAAATCCGCACAGCTGTGATACCGCTCTGTGCCGATTCGGCTACGCCGTGAAGGTATTCCGGTAGCGGCGGAAGAACGTCACCTCGGGCAGCGTCGCGAGCAGGCTGCGCTGCTCGCCGAGGCGCACGGCGACCCGGCCCGTCGGCGCGATCTCGCCGACGTGGCGCCCGTCGCAGAGCACCGTCGCCGCGACGTCGGGCGTCTCGTTCGTCACGGCGACGTCGAGCCCGCGCGGCACGACCATCGAGCGAGCGTGCAGCGAGTGCGGCGCGATGAAGGTGACCGCGACCGCATCCAGCCCCCAGACGAGCACGGGGCCGCCGTTCGAGAGGTTGTACGCGGTCGAGCCCGGCGGGGTCGCGCAGATGATCCCGTCGCATGCCTGGCGGCCGAGCGGCTCGCCGCCGACCGACCAGCGCGAGCTCGACCATCCGCCCGACCGTGGCGCTCGCGGCCACGACGTCGTTCACGGCCAAGCGCCGCTCGCCGTTCAGCTCCAGCTCGAGGGTCGGCAGCTCGATGACAACGTGCTCGCCGGCAAAGACACGCGGAAGCTGCGCGTCCAGCTCGTCCTCGGCGATCGCGGTCAGGAATCCGACCCGTCCGAAGTTGACGCCGATCGCCGGGATGCCGGTGCCGAGCAGCCGGCGGAGGGCGCGCAGCATCGTGCCGTCGCCGCCGAGGACGAGGACGAGCTGTGCGTCGGCGAGGTCGTGCGGCGGCTCGTCGATGTCGTGCTTGGACACCTCGTCCTGCGGGAAGACGAGGTGGACGCCCGCGGCCTCGGCGGCCGCCGTGACACGCTCGAGCGCCGGGCCGATCGCCTGGGGGCGGCCGTGGGTCAGCACGGCGGCGCAATGCACCGCGCTACTCGGTTGCGGCGTCGATCCAGTCGTCGAGCTCATCGGGATGGGAAGGTTCGCCTGCCTGGACGAGGTGGAGGAAGAACTCACGGTTGCCCTTCGGGCCGGGCAGCCCGGAGTCTACGACCCCCGCGACCCGTGCTCCAGCTCCCCAGCCGAGCGCCGCTTCCGCGACCTCGCGCAGCACGCGCCGGTGGACGGCAGGGTCGCGGACGACGCCTTTCGGCACCTCGGCGCGGCCGGCCTCGAACTGCGGCTTGACGAGGACGAGCGCCTGCCAGCCCGGCGCCGCCAGCGCCAGCACGGGCGGCAGCGCCGTCCGCACGGAGATGAACGAGACGTCGCAGGTGACGAGCTCGGGCGCGAACGGGAGCGAGTCGACGCGCCCGCGCGTTCGTCCGCTCGAGGACCGTCACGCGCGGGTCGTTCCGCAGCTTGGGGTGGAGCTGCCCGTAGCCGACGTCGAGCGCGACGACGCGCGCCGCACCGTGCTGCAGGAGGCAGTCGGCGAAGCCGCCGGTCGAGGCACCGACGTCGACACAGCTCGCTCCGGTGACGTCGACGCCGAGCGCGCCGAGTGCGTTCGCGAGCTTCTCGCCGCCGCGGGAGACGAAACGCGGCGGGGCGTCGACCGTGAGCTCGGCGTCGGCGTCGACCTGCTCCCCGGGCTTCGAGCGTCCCGGGACCAGCCCTGCGAGCACGAGCGCCTGCGCCTGCGCGCGCGACTCGGCGAGCCCGCGCTCGACGAGCAGGACGTCGAGCCGCTTCTTCACCGCGGTCACGCTACCCTGAAGACGTGTTCTCGCACGCCGCAGCAGCCGCGATGATGGCCCTGCCGCCAGGGCCTGTCGGCGTGCACTGACCTCCACGCGCAAACGGCCCCAGACCTGATCGGGGCCGGGACGCTCATCGGCAGTCGGCCTCGAAGGGGCCGGAAAGGACGACACGATGAGCAAGCAGCGCATCTACATCACCACCTCGATCCCGTATGTGAACGGCGACCCGCACGTCGGCTTCGCACTCGAGTGCGTTCAGGCCGACGTCCTTGCCCGCCACCACCGCGCCCGCGGCGACGACGTGCGGTTCCTGAGCGGCACCGACGACAACGCGCTCAAGAACGTGCGCGCCGCGGCCGCCGCCGGCGTTCCGGTCGCCGAGTTCGTCGCCGAGAAGGCCGCGCGATTCGCCGCGCTCCAGGAGCGGCTCGAGCTCTCCTACGACGACTTCATCTCGACGAGCATCGATCCTCGCCACCGGCCGGGCGTCGATCGACTCTGGCAGGCGTGCGCGGCGGCCGGCGATCTCTACCCGCGCGAGTACGAGGGCCTCTACTGCGTCGGGTGCGAGGCGTTCGTGCAGCCCGACGAACTTCGCGACGGCGTGTGCCCGGAGCACGGGATACCGCCCGAGCCGGTGTCCGAGTGCAACTGGTTCTTCCGCCTCTCCCGTTACCAGGACGAGCTCCGTGCTCTGATCGAGAGCGGCCGGCTCCGCATCGAGCCGGAGCAGCGGAGAAACGAGGCGCTCGCGTTCGTCCGGGGCGGGCTCGAGGACTTCAGCGTGTCGCGGGCGGCCCCGAGGGCGCGTGGCTTCGGGATCCCGGTGCCTGACGACGACTCACAGGTGGTCTACGTCTGGTTCGACGCGCTGGCCAACTACATCACCGCCCTCGGCTTCGGCGGGAACGGCGGGCTGTACCGGACCTGGTGGGACGAGTCGGACGAGCGCATCCACGTGATCGGCAAGGGCATCCTCCGCTTCCACGCCGTCTACTGGCCGGCGATCCTCCTCTCCGCGCGCCTGACGCTACCGACGCGGATCTTCGTGCACGACTACGTGACCGCGGAGGGCACGAAGCTGTCGAAGTCGGCGGCGTCTGCGATCGATCCGTTCGCGGTCGCGGATGCCTACGGCACGGACGCGCTCCGCTGGTGGTTCGCCCGCGGTGTTCCCCGCAGCGGAGACGTCGATTTCCGGGCCGAGCTCGTCGCTGCTCGTGCGAACGAGCTCGCGAACGAGCTCGGCAACCTCGTCAATCGCACAATCGCGCTCGCCGGCGACGCTCGTTTCGACGGGGCGTCCGGCGACCCGCCCGGCGCCGGCGAGCTCAGGGCGGCGTTGCTCCGGTCACGAGGTGCCGTCGACGCAACGCTGGACACGTTCGACATCCGCGCCGCAGCCGATTCGGTCTGGGAGCTGGTCACGGCGGCGAACCGCTTCGTCTCCGGCGCGCAGCCTTGGCAGCTGTCCGCCTCCGAGAGGGAGCCGGTCGTCGGGCTCCTGCTCGAGACCTGCTGCGTCATCGCGCGGGAGATCGAGCCGTTCCTCCCGACCGCGTCGGAGCGCATCGCTCGGACGCTCGAGCAACGCGACCGACAGCTCGGCCGCACGCTCTTCCGGAAGCCGGGCTAACGCGGCTCGAGGACGTCGAGCAGCGCGACGGCGACGCGGCGGCAGTCCTCGTACGTGTTGTAGAGCGGGACGGGCGCGAAGCGGAGCACGTCCGGCTCGCGGAAGTCGCAGACGACGCCGTGCTCGGCCCGCAGCCGCGCCGCCAGCGAGCGGGCGCCGTCGCACGAGACGGACAGCTGGCAGCCGCGCCGCTCGGGATCGCGCGGCGTCGTCACGACCATGCGCCGCGACCGGGCGACCTCGTCGAGCAGCTCCTCGAGATAGGCCGTGAGTCGCAGCGACCGGCCGCGCAGCGCGTCGAGCCCGGCGCGGTCGAACTGCTCGAGCGAGGCGCGGAGCGGCGCGAGCGCGAGCACCGTCGGCGTCGACACCGCCCAGCCCTCCGCGCCCGGCCGGGGAACGAAGTCGGGCTCCATCCTGAACCGCTCCTCCGGGTCGTTCCCCCACCAGCCGGCGAGCCGCCCGAGGCCGAGCTCGCGGCCGTGGCGCTCATGGACGAATGCGCCGCCGGGCGCGCCCGGCCCGCCGTTCACGTACTTGTAGTGGCACCAGACCGCGAAGTCCACGCCCGCGTCGTGCAGCGAGACGGCGACGTTGCCGATCGAGTGCGCGAGGTCCCAGGCCGCGACGGCGCCGACCGCGTGCACCGCGTCGGTGAGCGCCGCCACGTCGAGGACCTCCCCGCTCAGGTAGTTCACGCCCGGCAGCAGGGCGACGGCGAGCGAGCCCCCGGCGCGCGCGATCGCATCCTCCACCTCGCCGATCGGCACCCGCATCACGGCATCTGCAGGATCGAGGCCGTGCCAGGCCGCCTGGCTCTGCACGGCGTACGAGTCGGACGGAAACGCCGTGTCCTCGATCAGGATCCGGAAGCGCTCCGCGGTCGGCCGGTAGAACGAGGCCAGCAGCAGGTGCAGGTTGAGGGTCAGCGTGTTCATGACCGTGACCTCGTCCGGCGCCGCGCCGACGAGCCGCGCGACCGACCCGCGCAGCGAGCCCGCGTACTCGAGCCAGGGCTCGCGGGCCTCGAACCAGCCCTCGACGCCGAGTCGCGCCCACTCGTCGAGCTCCTCCTCGATCGCCGCCTTCGCCGCGCGCGGCTGCAGGCCGAGCGAGTTTCCCGCCAGGTACGCCCAGTCCTGGCCGGCTCGGTCCTGCGGGATCAGGAACTCCTCCCGCAGCGACGGCAGCGGGTCGCGCTCCTCCAGCTCTCGCGCTCTGTCGGCGTCCAAGGTCAGACGACGCGGACGGCGAGTTCCGCGACGATGCCGTCCAGGACGGACGTGTCCGCCGGGATCGCGGCCAGCCGCTCGTGCGCCCGCGCCGCCGCCTCGTCGGCCAGCCGGCGCGCACCGCTCAGGCCCGTCCGTGACGTAGAAGCCGTCCTCGTCGAGGATGTCGTCGACGACCTGGAAGAGCATGCCGAGCTCGTCGCCGAACGCACGCCAGCCTCCCTGCTCCGCACTCGGGGACATCCGCCGCCCACAGCGCCAGCGACACCGACGCCGCGAACAGGCGCCCGGTCTTCAGGCGGTGGACGACCTCGAGGTCGGCGCCGTCGACCATCGTGTCGAGGTACTGGCCGCCGATCATCCCTAGCGTCATCTCGGCCAGCTCGCGCGAGACGTCGGCCGTCGGGTACGAGCCCGCGAGCCGGAACGCCTCGGCGAGGAGCCCGTCGCCGGCCAGCACCGCCGTGCCCTCCCCGTACGCGGCCCAGACGCTCGGCTTCCCGCGCCGCTCCTCGTCGTCGTCCAGCGCGGGCAGGTCGTCGTGGACGAGCGAGAAGTTGTGGACGAGCTCGACGGCGAGCGCGGCCGGCATCACCTGCTCGACCGGCGCCCCGCAGGCCTCGCCGGTCGCGAGGCAGATCACGGGCCTGACCCGCTTGCCCCCCATCTCGGCGAGCGCATAGCGCATCGACGCCGACTGGCCGTCCAGCTCGGGCCAGAACGCGAACCGTGCGATCGCCTCGTCGGTCAGCGCCTTGAGCTCGTCAGGGCTGCGCATCGGCCTCCCTCCGCGCCCGCTCGATCTCGGCGTGCGCCTCCTTGGCCAGCTCGGTGATCTCGCCGAGCAGGTCGACGGCCGCGTCGGGATCCTCGGTCGCCTCCAGCAAGGTCCGCTTCTCCTCCAGCTGCGCGAGCAGCTCCGCCGCGTGATCGAGCGGATCGGACGTGCTCATGCCGCCGCCTCGTCCTCCGCCACGCGGCCGAGGATGCCGTTCACGAGCCGCGCCGCCTCGGGGGACGCGTACCGCTTGGCCAGGCCGACTGCCTCCGAGATCGCCACCTCAGGCGGCACCGTAGCGCCTTCCAGCTCGGAGATGCCAATCCGCAGGATGTTGCGCTCGAGGACGCCGAGACGGTCGGCGGGCCAGCCCTCCGAGACCTCGTCGATCCGCCGGTCGAGCTCGGCGCTCCGGGCCACGACCCCTTCGGCCAGCTCGAGCGCGAACGGATCGACCGGCTGCTCGTTCTGCTCGGCCAGCGGCTTGCCGGTCAGGTCCCAGTTGTAGAGCAGGAAGAGCGCCGAGCGGCGGGCGGCCCGGCGGCCTGTGGGCTTGCGCGGGCGGCTCATCCTGCAGCGAGCGCCGGGAGCAACGCCTCGGCGTCGTCGAGATAGCTCGTCGAGTAGCGGCCGGCCGCGAACGGCTCGCTCGCGAGGACGTCGAGGTGCAGTCCACGCGTCGTGGGCAGCCCGTCGACCACCAGCTCGGTCAGCGCGCGGCGGCCGCGTGCGATCGCCGTCGGCCGGTCGTCGGCCCAGACGATCAGCTTCGCGATCAGCGAGTCGTAGTAGGGGGAGATCACGGTGCCGTCCTCGACCGCGGTATCCACGCGGACGCCCAGGCCGAGCGGCGGCCGGAAGCGCTCGATCGTCCCCGGCGCGGGCGCGAACCCCCGCGCGGGGTCCTCGGCGTTGATGCGGAACTCGATCGCATGACCGCGTCGCGGCGCCCTGCCGGTGAGCGCGAGCGGCTCGCCGCCGGCGACGCGGAGCTGCCCCTGGACGATGTCGATGCCGGTCGTCAGCTCGCTGACCGGGTGCTCGACCTGCAGGCGCGCGTTCAGCTCGATGAAATAGAAGGCGCCGTCCGGGCCGACCAGGAACTCGAATGTTCCGGCGCTCCGATACCCGATCGCGCGGCACGCACGCTCCGCCGCCGCTTCCATCTCCTCGCGCGTCTCCGGCGTCAGCGCGGGCGACGGCGACTCCTCGATCAGCTTCTGGTGGCGCCGCTGGATCGAGCACTCGCGCTCGCCGAGGGTGAGTACGCCGCCTCGACCGTCGCAGAGCACCTGGATCTCGACGTGCCGCGCGGGCGCGATCGCCTTCTCGACGTAGAGGCTGCCGTCGCCGAAGGCGGCGAGCGCCTCGGCCGAGGCCATCTGGAAGGCGCTCTCGATCTCTCCGGGGCCGTCGACGAGGCGCATGCCCTTCCCGCCGCCCCCCGCCCTGGCCTTGAGCAGTACCGGATAGGCGAGCTCGCCCGCCACGGACGCGGCCTCGTCCGGCGTGGTCGAGCCCTCCGTGCCCGGGACCACGGGCACGTGCGCCGCCTTCAGCTCGGCCTTCGCCTGGACCTTGTCGCCCATGCGCTGCATGACGTCCCCGCCGGGCCCGACGAAGACGAGGTCGTTCTGCTCGCACGCCTCGACGAAGGCGGGATTCTCGGCCAGGAACCCGTACCCGGGGTGCACCGCGTCGCAGCCCGTCGTCTTGGCGGCGGCGACGACGGCGGGAATGCTCAGGTAGCTCTGCGCGGCCTGCGGCGGCCCGATACGGACGGCACGGTCGGCGAGGCGGACGTGCAGCGCGTTCTCGTCCGCCGTGGAGTAGACCGCCACGGCCTCCAGCCCGAGCTCGTGGGCCGCGCGGATCACGCGGACCGCGATCTCGCCCCGGTTGGCGACGAGGACGCGCTGGAACATGGCTAGAACGCAGGCGGCCGGCCGTCGACCGGCTCGAGCTCGAACAGCACCTGCCCGTACTCGACCGGCTGGGCGTTCTCGACCAGGATCGACCGGACCTGTCCCTCGACCTCGGCCTTGATCTCGTTCATCAGCTTCATCGCCTCGAGGATGCAGAGCGTCTGCCCGGCGACGACGATGTCGCCCACCTGGACGTACGGCGCCGCCCCCGGCTCCGGTGCCCGATAGAAGGTGCCGACCATCGGCGCCTCGATCCGCACGAGGTTGGCGGCGGCCGGCGCCGGCTCGACGGGCTGGGCGTCCTCCCCGGCCAGGCCCGGGGGAGCTCCCGCGGGTGCAGGCGCCCGTTCCTCGCTGCGGCGCACGGTCACGCGCATGCCGGCGTCCTCGATCGTGACCTCGCCGACACCCGACTCCTGGACGATGCGGACGAGCTCCCGGATGCGCTCGGCGCGGGCGGGCTCGGCGGCGGCGGCTTCGACCTCGTCGTGCCGCCCGCGCCCACGGATCGAGTGCAGCAGCGGTTCCGCAGCCTCGCCGAACAACGCCAGCAGGAGCAGCTCCTCCTCGCTCGCCGCCAGGCCCGCCGCCTGTTCCCGCACGTCGTCGAGATCGACCTCGGGCTCCGGCGCCGGTTCCTCTCCGCTGACGAGGCGAACGGCCCGCAGGACGGTCTCGTCGATCTCGGCCGGCGGCGACCCGAAGCGCCCGGACAGCAGCCCGCCGAGCTCGTCGAGCACCGTCTGGTAGCGCTCCGCTGAGAGGACGTGGATCAGTGCCTGCGAGCCGAGGATCTGCCCGATCGGCGCCGCGAGCGGCGGCCAACCGGCCTCGCTGCGGATCAGGGCGAGCTCATCGAGCACCTCGTCGATCCGGTCGCCGGCGCCGTTGGCCCGGAGGTGAAGGTCGAGCGCGGCCACGAGCCCCGGCGGCAGGCTGTGCTGGGCAGCGCGTGTGGCAACGCGCGGCGGGATCGGCAAGACGGGCTCGTCGCCGAGATGCTCGTCGACGAGCTCCGAGGCGCGCCAGAGCGCGTCGATGTCGACGCCGGTGTCGAAGTCGAGCGCCGCGAGGGCACGGGCGACCGACTCGCCGGGCACGCGGTGCAGCGACAGCGCGAGCGGGTAGAGGGCTGTGGCGATCAGGTCGGCCCCGGCGCGGACCGCCTCCAAGGCCGCCGCGAGCGCGGCGCCGCCGGCGCCCTGGCAGTAGAGCCCGACCGGGAGCCCGCTCGCCTCGCGCACCGCGCCGACCACCTCCGCCGCGAGGCGCGGGTGGAGCGAGCCGGAAGGGTCGTGGATCAGGACGCGGGCGGCGCCGAGCCCGGGGAGCAGGCTCGCGCGCTCGGCGATCGCCTCGGTCTCGTCCGTGCGGCCGGGGCTGTAGACGAGGCCTGCGTCGAACTCTCGGTCGGCCGCCGTGATCGCTTCGGCCGCCTCGCGGAGGTTCGAGACGTCGTTCAGTGGGTCGTGCAGACGGAAGACGTCGATGCCGCTGTCGGCCGCGGAGGCGACGAACCTGCGGACGACGTCGACGCCGACAGGCCGCGAGCCGACGAGGAACCGGCCGCGGAGCGCCATCGCCAGCGGCGTCTCGGTTCGCGTCCTGATCGCGCGGATGCGCTCCCAGGGGCTCTCGACCCCACGCTTGACGGCGCTGTCGAAGCAGCCGCCGCCGGACACCTCGAGGTAAGCGAAGCCCGCCGAGCCGAGGATCTCGGCCAGCCGAAGCTGGTCGGACGCCGGCATCGACCCCGCGAGGGGCTCCTGCCCGAGCAGGCGCAGCGTCGTGTCGACGAGCCTCGGCATACCGCGCTGAGCCTACCGCTCGCATGAGGGAAACGGCCGGTCATGCTTATCCGGTTAGCTCCGTCCGGGACGGTTCGTAGCTTCGTGGCGTGCTGCGTCCGGACTTTCCGCGTTCGGTGATTGAGTTCCAGCGTCGGTTTCCGGACGAAGCAGCATGCCGGGCGTATCTGTTTGCGTCGCGTTGGCCGGAGGGGTTCCGCTGCCCGGTCTGTGGCGGTGGCGACATCGGTGTCGAGCATCGCCGGCACCTATGGCAGTGCCGGGGTTGCGGCCGGCAGACGTCGGTGACGGCGGGAACGGTGATGCATAAGACGCGGCTGCCGTTGACGCTGTGGTTCTGGGCCGCCTACTTGGTCGCGACGCACGGGCCTGGGGTCTCAGCCTTGCAGCTGCAACGCCAGCTCGGCATCTCGCGCTACGAGACCGCGTGGACGATCCTGCACAAGCTGCGACGTGCGATGGTCGCACCGGAGCGAGAGCCGCTCACGAGCGAGGTCGAGGTCGACGAGGGCTACCTGGGCGGCCGCGACACCGATCTCCGCGGCGGCCGCCAGCGCGACGGCAAGCCGCTGGTCGGGGTCGCGGTCGAGGTGCGCGGCAACGGCTCGGGGCGTCTGCGGCTGCAGTTGCTGCCCGATCCCTCCGCGCACTCGCTCACCTCCTTCGTCCGCTCGAACGCGGCCGCCGGCACGATCGTGCACACCGACGGCTGGGCCGGCTACACCGGCTTGCGCGCCGCCGGCTTCGACCACCGGCCACACATCCAGCACGAGCGCTTTCCCGACCGCCAATGGGTGCTGCCGCGCGCACACCGCGCGCTCTCCAACCTCAAGACCTGGCTGCAGGGCACCCACCACGGCGTCTCGCCCAAGCACCTCCACGTCTACCTAAACGAGTTCGTCTTCCGCCACAATCGCCGCCGCACGCCTCTCGCCGGCTTCCAAACGCTCCTGGGACTCGGCACCGTCCACGAGCCCACCCCATACCGCCAGATCACCCGCCGCCAGCCGCCAAACGGCCTCGCGGAGCAGAGCGGATAAGCATGACAGCCGGTTTCCCCCATGAGCCCCCTTCCCTTTGTGTGCGAAACGCCAAGCTACCCGGCCACGTGCTCCTGCAGCCGCGCCAGCTCGACCAGGTTCCTGTACGCCTTCTTGCCGAAGTCGAGGCTGTGCGCGAAGACGACGAGCTCGAGCTCCCCGGCGGGCAGCCAGAAGTCGAGCATGCTGATGCAGGGGATGTAGGCCTCGTCGGTGAGCGGCTAGCTTCGCATTCCTCGCCCACTCTCAGCCGTTTCTCATCACCGCGTGCTTGGATACGGGCCGTCCCGACTCCCCGAGAAAGGAGGCCGGTTGCCGAAATCGAAGCGCATGCTGCTGACCGCAGCGGCGACGGCTGCCGTCGCCGTTGCGGGGACGTGGGGGGCGGTCGCCATGGCGGCCTCGTCGCCCGGCTCGACGACACCGAAGAGCGGGACGACGCCGAAGAGCCAGACGACGCCGAGGGCCGGTTCGGCAGAGCACCACAACTGTCCGAACATGGGCAACTCGACGGGCGCATCGTCGTCGACGATGTACTCGCCCTCCGACGTCTGACTGACGAGCCCCGCTGCGCCCCTGGGGCGTGGCGGGGCTCACCCCACCCGCGCCTGCCAGCCCGCCGTCTGAGCCGACCTCAGCCGATCTCGAGGATCCGAGGCCGCCCGGAACCCGGTCGGAGACTCCGCCTGATCAGGCTCGACTTATGTAGCGCTTTTCGCGCGTGTCGACCTTGAGGCGGTCGCCGACGTTCACGAACAGCGGCACCTGGACGACGGCGCCCGTCTCGAGCGTCGCCGGCTTGGTCACGTTCGAGACAGTGTCGCCGCGCACGCCCGGCTCCGTCTCGGTCACGGACAGCTCGACCGACGCCGGCAGCTGGAGCCCGGCCGGACGGCCGTCGACGGTCAGCATCGGCACCGATCCCGAGGGGAGCAGGAACTGCAGGTCGTCCTCCACGCTGCCGCGCGGCAGCTGGATCTGCTCGTACGTCTCCTCGTCCATGAACACGACCTCGTCGCCGGCATCGTAGAGGTACTGCACGTTCTTGACCTCGGTGTGGACCCGGGGGAACTTTTCGCCCGCGCGGAAGGTTCGGTCGACGACGGCGCCGCTGTCGAGGCTCTTCACCTTCGTGCGGACGAACGCCCCGCCCTTGCCGGGCTTGACGTGCTGGAACTCGACGATGCGCCACACCTCACCGTCGATCTCGATGTGCATGCCGTTCTTGAACTGGTTCGTGTTGACCGTCTCGGCCACAATTCCAATCTAGCCGACCGTCACCGGCTCCTTGGTGAACCAGGTGAGCACCTCTGCCCCGCCCTCCGTGACCACGACGAGATCCTCGATCCGCACGCCGCCGACGCCCGGAAGGTAGACGCCAGGCTCGACGGTGACGACGTTTCCCGCCGCCAGCTCGGACGGCCACTCCGCGTTCAGCCAGGGCGCCTCGTGCACCTCGAGGCCGAGGCCGTGCCCGAGGCCGTGGCCGAACTGCCCGCCGAAGCCGGCCGCCTCGACGACATCGCGCGCCCTCCGGTCGACGTCGGCGCTGTCGGCTCCGGCGCGCACCGCCTCGAGGCCGACGAGCTGTGCCTCCTGCACGACCTGGTACGCGCGGGCCAGCTCGTCGGGGAGCTCACCCGTCAGGAACGTCCGCGTGCAGTCCGAGCAGTAGCCGTCGATCCGGCAGGCGGCATCCACGACGATCGTCTCCCCCCGCTCGATCACGCGGTCGCCGGGCACCGCGTGCGGGGAGCCGCCTGCGGGCCCGGCCGCGACGATGACCGGGAAGGCCGGCTCGTCGCCGCCCAGCTCGTGGAAGAGCGACTCCATCCGCCAGGCGAGATCGCGCTCGCAGCGGCCGACGAACGTCTCTTCCGAGAGCCGCTCGAACGCCTCGTTCGTGACCGCGGCCGCGCGGCGGATCGCGCCCAGCTCGCCATCGTCCTTCACGGCCCGCATCGCCTCGACGAGGCCGTGACGGGGCACGAGCTCGAGCCCGCCGCCCTCCAGGATTGCGTGCCGCTCGTAGCTGAGCGCGTTCGGCTCGAACCCGACGCGGCCCTGCACGAGCGACGGGAGCTCCGCGTAGATGTCCCGGCGGGTCTCCACGAGCTCGACCCCCTGGACGGCGCGGGCGCGCTCGGCGTAGCGAAAGTCCGTGTACAGGCGGGAGCCCTCGGGCGTCACGAGCAGCGCTGCGTTCGAGCTCGCAAGCCCGGTCAGGTAGCGCACGTTCACGAGGCTCGAGACGAGCAGCGGCTCCTCGAGCTGCTCCTGCAATCGTGCGAGCCGCTCGCTCATACCCGCCCCGCCAGGAACTCGAGCGCCTCACGGTACCCGTCGGGCCCCTTGCCCGTGATCCGCTTCGCGGCCAGGTCGGAGATGACGGACAACCGGCGCCACTCCTCGCGCT
Source organism: uncultured Actinomycetes bacterium (assembly GCA_963776375.1). Lineage (GTDB taxonomy): Bacteria > Actinomycetota > Thermoleophilia > Gaiellales > Gaiellaceae > PALSA-612. Next base: position 833,226 of record CAVZMF010000002.1, read on the forward strand.
CGTCGACGTTCGAGAGATGCACCTCGACGACCGGCTGCGTCAGCAGCTCGACCGCATCGCGGATCGCCCAGCTGTAGTGCGTCCACGCGGCGGGGTTGAGCACGACTCCACCGGCCGTGTCCAATGTCTCGTGCAGCCAGTCGACGTACTCGCCCTCGTGGTTCGTCTGACGGCAGCGGACGGACAGCCCGAGGTCCTTCGCCCAGGCGTAGATGCGCGATTCCAGGTCGCGCAGCGAGAGGTCGCCGTAGACGGCCGGGTTCCGGCGTTCGAGCTGGTCCAGGTTCACGCCGTTCAGCACCTCGACGCGCATGGCCGGACTCTAGGCCACGAGTGATGCGAGCGCCCGGCGCACGTCCTCGTCGGGAAGCTGCACGCCGCGCACCGGCTTGCCGGGCGCCTCGAGCAGGACGAGCCGGACGTGGCCGCCCTCGGCCTTCTTGTCCCGGCCGAGCGCCGCCCAGGCGCGGTCGAGGTCGACGGGCACCGGCCGGGGGGCGAGCACCGCCTCGACCTGGTCGGCCACGGCCGCGTCCAGCCCGAGATGCTCGACCGAGAGTCGAAGCGCGGCGCTCAACCCCAGTGCGACTGCCGCGCCGTGGTTGATCTCCTCGTAGCCCGCGGCCGCCTCGAGCGCGTGTGCGAACGTGTGCCCGAGGTTGAGGACGGCTCGTTCGCCGCGGTCGTGCGGGTCCCGCAGGCAGACGGCGGTCTTGAACGCGGCGCAGCTGCGAACCATCTCCGCGTCCGCGAGCTCCCAGAGGGGCTCGCCGGCGAGCAGCCCCGTCTTCACGACCTCGGCCAGTCCGGTGCGCCGCTCCGACTCCGGCAGCGTCTCGAGCAGGGCCGGATCGATCACCGTCCGGACCGGCCAGTGGAAGGCGCCGACGAGGTTCTTGCCCTGCGGGAGGTCGATCGCGGTCTTTCCGCCGACGGCCGCGTCCACCTGGGCCACGAGCGTCGTCGGCACCGCGGCCCACGCCACGCCGCGCAAGTACGTGGCCGCAACGAAGCCCGTCACGTCGCCGGTCGTGCCGCCGCCGAGCGCGACGACGGTTCCTCCGCGGTCCAGCAGGAGCTCGTGCCAGAGGCGTTCGCAGACCGCAGCCGTCTTCGCCTCCTCGCCGGGCGGCACCGTGTGCGTCGAGGCGAGACGGCGCCCGAGCGCAAGCTGCGCGTCGGCGCCGTGGATCCCGGCCACGTGCGCGTCGGAGACGAGCGCCGCCGGGCCGTCTCCGGGCAGCAGCTCGCCGAGGAGCTCGAGCGACCCCACGTGCACGTGGACGCCGCCCGCGGCGAGCACGACGTCGTCGACGTTCCGCGCGACCACGTCCGCGGCCTCCTCGTAGACCGGCCGGCGCTCGGCATACAGGCGGCGGAACGCCTCCTCGTCCTGCGCGAGCGGGCGGTCGCCACCGCGTACGCGGCTCCAGGCGATGCCCGGGTCGATGTCGACGTGCACCGTAACCGCGCGCTCGCGCAGGAGCCGACTGGTCCGCTTCCGCGCCGAGGGCGCCGCCGCCGAGGGCGATCACCTTCGGCTCGCGCGAGGAGAGCGCCTCGAGCGCTGCCTCCTCCTCGATCTCACGGAACGCAGCCTCGCCCCAGGACTCGAAGATGACGGGGATCGTGTCGCCGGCGCGAGTCTCGATCTCGCGGTCGAGATCGACGAATGCGCGGCCGATGCTCTTGGCGGCCTGCTCGCCGATCGTCGACTTGCCGGCCCCCATGAAGCCGATCAGGGCGACGTGCCTGTCTAGCGGGGAGACCAGTCGATCCGCTCCAGGTAGGACGTGTGGGCCGCGACGAAGTCGCCGATCGCGTCGCCGCCGAACTTGTCCCGCGCGGAGCGCGCGAGCTCGAACGCGACGGCGGCCTCGGCGACGACGGCCAGCGCCTCGACGGCAGCTGTGTCGGAGCGTTCGACGAGCGCCTCGGCGGCGTCGCCGGTGGCCAGGTCGACGGTCTGCAGCGGACGCATCAGGGTCGGCAGCGGCTTCATCGCCGCGCGGACGACGATCTCCTCGCCGTTGGAGACGCCCGCCTCGATGCCGCCGGCGCGGTTGGTCTCGCGGTGCAGGCCGGCGACGATCTCGTCGTGGGCCTGGGAGCCGCGAAGATTGGCGAGCGCAAACCCGTCGCCGATCTCGACGCCCTTGACGGCCTGGATGCCCATGAGCGCGGCGGCGAGCCGTGCGTCGAGGCGGTCGTCCTTCGTGGCGTAAGAGCCCAGGCCGGGCGGGACACCTGGGGCGCGGACCTCGACGACGCCGCCGATCGTGTCCCGGTCCTTGCGCGCCTCGTCGACGCGGCCCGCGAGCTCCTCGAGCCCGACGACCGCGCCCGCGACGCCGACGCCGATCTCGCGCAGCAGCGCCTTCGCGACCGCACCGGCGGCGACGGCCACGGCCGTGTGCCGGGCGCTCGCCCGTTCGAGCGCGTCGCGGACGTCTTCGAGCCCGTACTTCAGCACCCCGGCGAGGTCGGCGTGACCCGGGCGCGGGACCGTCACGGGCTTCGTGCCCTTACCTGTCGGCTCACCCTCCGGCGGCCACGGGCTCATCCCCCACGTCCAGTTCTTGTGGTCGCGGTTCGCGACGAGGAGCGCGAGCGGCGTGCCGAGCGTACGGCCGTGGCGCAGGCCGGCGAGCACCTCGACGCGGTCGGTCTCGATCTGCTGGCGCGGGCTGCGGCCGTAGCCCTGCTGGCGGCGCTGCAGGTCGCGGTCGATCGCCTCGCGGTCGAGGACGAGCCCCGCAGGCAGGCCGGTCACGATCGCGACGAGCGCCGGACCGTGCGACTCGCCGGCGGTGGTGAGGGTCAGGGTCACAGCCGAAGCCTACGGCCGTATTGCCGCGCGCATGACGTCGAGGGGCGCTGATACGCCCGTCCAGCGCTCGAACGAGGCTGCGCCCTGGCGGACGAGCACCTCGAGCCCGTCGACGACCGTGGCGCCGGCGGCGCGCGCGGCGGCCGTGTGCGCCGTGTCCCGGCCGTCCGGGTAATAGGCGAGCTCGATCAGCGTCTGGCCCGACCCGGGCTCGAACAGCAGCTCGTCCTTGACCGGGGTCGCGTGGACGACCAGCTCCGCTGCTTCGGTCTGCGGCGGCCACGTCCCGCGGCGCGCGAAGACGGTCACCGGGATCTTCCGCGCCTCGAGCGCGGCGATCCAGGCGCCCGCCGCGCCGCCCGCGCCGACCACGGCTGCGCTCGCCCCGTCGACCTCGTCGAGCGCCTCGGCGTCGGTGCTCGAGCCCGATCATCCGGCCCTTGCGGATGACAAGCGTGTTCACGGAGCCGGCCCGCTCGGCTGACTCCTCCAGCTCGTGGCAGAACGGAATCACACTTGCCTTGTGCGGCGTCGTGACGTTCGCGCCGGCGAAGCCGAGCGCGACGAGGCCGGCCACGGCCGCGCCGACCGCGGCGTCGTCCACCGGCAGCGGCACGTAGGCCCAGTCCAGCCCGCGCGCCGCGAAGGCGGCGTTCTGCATCCGGGGCGACAGCGACCCAGACACCGGGTCGCCCAGCAGCCCCACCAGCGTCGTCGTCCCCTCGATCGCCGCCATGGCCGCCAGTATCGCGGCCGCCCCGGCCGGCTCTGAGCCTGCCTCTGACACAGGGTCAGAGCAGGGCCAGGCCCCGGAGGTGGTCCGGCATAGTGCAATCGCCGTTGACGACAAGTAAACTGGCTTGCATGCAGAGTCGGAGCGAGGTCGAGAAGGCGATGCAGGTGATGAGCGCGGAGCGAGAGGCGGTGCTCGCAGGACTGGCCGGGGAACGGGCCGCCGCCGAGCGGGCGGCGGAGGAGCAGCGCCGCTGGCGCACCGAGGTCCAGTCCCTTCTCGAGCGTGGCCGGGCGGCCGGGCTCTCGGTCGCGGAGATGGCCGAGGCGCTCGGCATCAGCCGCCAGTGGACGAACCACCTGGCGAAGAGGGCCGTGGACCGAGAGGTCAGCAAGCGGGCGGCGTCGCTTCGGTTCCGGATCGGCCAGCCGCCGGACGAGCCGCCGGCCTAGCCGTAGCCGTTCTCGGCCAGGAACTGCTGGAACGCGGCGTAGCTGGCCGTGAAGAAGTGGTGCTTCTTGTCCTTCTTGCGCGCGTAGTAGAGATAGGGCACGTGCGCTGGGTGCGCCGCGGCCTGGATCGAGGCGAGGCCCGGGTTGCCGATCGGCGTCGGCGGCAGCCCTCGGAACTTGCGGACGTTGTACGGCGAGTTCGAGGCCAGGTCGGCCTTCGTGATCGACTTCGTCGGCGGGATGTGCAGGCCGTAGCGGAGCGAGGCGTCGATGCCGATCGGCATGCGGTCGTGCAGCCGGTTGTAGATCACCGCCGCAACGAGCCGCCGCTCCGACGGGACGACGACCTCGCGCTCGATCATCGACGCGATCGTCAGGACGTCGTAGGGCGTCAGGTTCTTCGAGCGCGCATAGCGCATGTCCACTTTCCGGAACGCCTGCTTGAACGCCGTCAGCTGGCGCCCGACGAAGTGCCGCGCAGTCTCGTTCGAGAAGAACGCGTACTTGGCCGGGAACAGAAACCCCTCGAGCGGCCGGCGCTTCGAGTCGCCCGAATACAACGCCGGGAGCTTCGACGAAGCCGTGGCGGCGAGGTAACCCGCGGCCGTGATTCGGGGCATGACGTGCCGCCTCTCCTGCGCGATCTTGCGGACGGCGTCGATCCGCTCGGCCATCTCGGCGCGCGTGAACCCCTCGGGGAAGACGATGTGCAGCACCTTCGGCCCGGCGGGGACGGTCGGCTTCGGCTTCGCCGGATCGCCGCCGCAGCCTGCGACCAGCACCGCGGCGCCCGCCGCGGCTGCGAGAGCTAGCGGCCGCGCAACCACTCGAGGTAGCTCGAGAGCAGATGCGCCGCGGCTCGGGCGTCGTCGCCGTCTGCGAGCACCGACGTGAAGCGCTCGTCGAACAGCTCGACCGGCGTGTCCACCACGCCGCGCAACTGCTCGACGAACCGCTCCGTCTCCTGCGCCTGCTCGCCCCGGTCGCCGCGCAGGGTCAGCGGGAGGCCGACGACCACGACCTCGGGCTCCTCTTCGGCGATCAGCTCGCGGAGCCGCGCCAACCCGGCCTCGGTCGTCGCGCGCTCGACCACGCCGAGCGGTCGAGCGATCGTCCCGGTGGGATCCGAGACAGCCACGCCGGTGCGAGTCGAGCCGTAGTCGAGCGCCAGCACCTTCACGAAAGCGCGGCGACGAGCAGCTCCTGCCCGGCGTCCAGCGCGTCGCCGAGCTTCTCGGGCTCGCGCCCTCCCGCCTCGGCGAAGTCCGGGCGGCCACCGCCGCCGCCCTTCACGACCTGGGCGATCTCGCGGATGACCTGCGATGCGTCCAGCCCGCGGTCGACCAGCCCCTTGTCGATGTTGAGGACGAGCTGTACGCGCCCGTCGACGCGCGCACCGAGGAGGACGGCGCCCACCTTCCGCTGCTGCTTGATCCGGTCGGACAGGTCCCTGAGAGGCGTGGCCGACTCCTTCACCTCGATGACCGCGACGCTGGCGTCCTCGTAGCGGACGACGAGGTCCTCTTCGGCCACGGCAGCCGCCGGCGCCTTCTTCTGCTCTCGCCGTACCCGCTCGAGCTCGGCGCGCAGCTCGTCCGCCTCGCGCGAGCGTCCGTGCAGGAGCGCGTAGGCCTCGCCCGACGTGACCGCCTCGATCCGGCGGGCGCCGGCGCCGACAGAGCTCTCCGAGAGGATCGCGAACGGGCCGATCTCCGCCGTCCAGCGCACGTGCGTGCCGCCGCAGAGCTCCATCGAGAAGCCGGGGATCTCGATCACGCGCACCTCGTCGCCGTACTTCTCGCCGAACAGCATCGTCGCGCCCAGGTTCCGCGCCTCGTCGATCGTCGTCACGTACGCGCGGACGGGCAGGTTCTCGAACACCTTGCGGTTGACGATCTCCTCGACCTCGTGCCGCTGCTCCGTGGTCAGCGCCTCCGTGTGCGTGAAGTCGAAGCGCAGCTTGTCGGGCCGCACGGCCGAGCCTGCCTGCCGCACGTGCTCGCCCAGCACCTGCCGCAGCGCCTCGTGAAGGAGGTGCGTCGCCGTGTGGTTGGCCATCGTCGGAAAGCGGTGCGCCCAGGGGACGACCGCCCTGACACGGTCGCCGACGGCGAAGCCCTCGCCGCGGAAGGTCAGCACCTGGTCGTCGCCGACGCGCGTGGCCCGCTCGAGCTCGGCGCGGGCGCGGGTCTGCTCGTTCTCGATCCACCCGGCGTCGGACACCTGGCCGCCGCCCTCGGCGTAGAACGGCGACTCGTGGAGCTTCGCATCGAAGAGGCCGTCGTCGCGCGGCTCGAGGGCCGCGATCGCCGTCAGCACCTCGGTCTTCTCGTAGCCGACAAACTCCGTCGGCCGCTCGCCGACGAGCCCCACCTCGAAGGCGCCCGCGGAGCGGGAGCGCTCGCGTTGCTGCTCCATCCGCCGCGTGAACTCCTCCTCGTCGATCGCCAGCCCGCGCTCGTGCGCCAGCTCGCGGGTGAGCTCGTACGGGAAGCCGTACGTGTCGTGGAGCCTGAAGGCGTCCTCGCCCGAGATCGCGTCGCCGCCCGAGGCGATCTCCTCGAACAGTCGCAGGCCGCGCGACAGCGTCCGGGAGAAGCTCTCCTCCTCGGCAGTGAGGATGCGCGCGATCTCGTCGCGGTGCTCGGGGAGCTCCGCGTAGGCGTCGCCCATCTGCTCGACGACGACGTCGGCGAGGCGCGCGAGGAAGGGCGAGTCGAGCCCGATGCGACCGGCCTGCTGCACGGCGCGGCGGGCGATGCGGCGCATGACGTAGCCGCGTCCCTCGTTCGAGGGCACGACGCCCTCCGAGGCGAGGAAGGTCAGGCCGCGGCCGTGGTCGGCGAGGATGCGGTGCGCCTTCGTCGCCTCGGGGCTGTCGCCGTGCGCGACGCCCGACTCCCCGGCGATCCAGCGCATGATCTGCTGGTAGCCGTCGGTGTCGTAGACCGAGTCGACCTGCTGGAGGATGCGCGCGGCGCGCTCGAGCCCCATGCCCGTGTCGATGTTCTGCTTGGGGAGCGGGGTCAGCGAGCCGTCCGTGTGCAGCTCGAACTCCATGAACACGAGGTTCCAGAACTCGAGGAAGCGCTCGCACTCGCATCCGGGCTGGCACTCGGCGCGGCCGCAGCCCGCCTCCGGCCCCCAGTCGAAGAACATCTCCGAGTCGGGCCCGCACGGACCCGGCCCGCCGACCGACCAGAAGTTGTCGGCGCGCGGGAGGCGGACGATGCGCTCGGGCGGCATGCCGATCTTCTCCCACTCCGTGATCGCGACGTCGTCCTCGTCCAGCCCCAGCTCGGGATCGCCGGCGAACACGCTGACCCAGATCCGATCGCGGTCGAGCTTCATGTGCTCGAACATGAACTCCCAGGCGAACTCGATGGCGCCGGCCTTGAAGTACTGCCCGAACGAGAAGTTGCCCAGCATCTCGAAGAAGGTCAGGTGGTAGTTGTCGAGCCCGACCACGTCGATGTCCGGCGTCCGGAACACCTTCTGCACCGTCGTCAGGAGCGGCGCGGGCGGTTGCTCGCGGCCGAGGAAGAACGGCATCAGCGGCTGCATCCCGGCGGACGTGAGCAGCGTCGAGCGGTCCTCCGGGCGGGGGATCAGCGGCCAGGACGGGTGGAAGGTGTGCCCCCTGGACTCGAAGAAGGAGCGGTAGCCCTGGCGGAGCTCGGCGGTCGTGCGCATCGCTTCGATTCTAGGGTTCCGGCTCACGAGCCAGCTTGTCGACGGCGGCCCGCGCGTGAAGTCGCGGGTTAGGGACGCCTACCGAAAGCTGCTCTGTCGGCGACCCGCCTGGTCGAGCTCGTCGGCGAGGTCGGCCATGCGGCGGGTGCCCGCGTCCTTGGCCGTCTGGACGGCCTCGTTGACGTCGTGGTGCGTCAGGAGCGACGACACGCCGTGGCGCACCGCCGCCGCGAGGGCGGCGAGCACCTGGACGGGCGCGGTCACAACCGCGGTGACCGCGCGAACGGCCCGGTCGACTGCGGTGACGGCCTCGACGGCGCTGTCCGTCATCACGTCGACCTTGTCCAGCTCCCGGTTCACCCGGTCGAGCGTGCCGCCCGTCTTGCTGACTACGGGCAGCACCTCAGCCTCGGTGTGCTCCACCGTCGTGCGCAGCTGCGAGAAGAGGACGCCGAGCCGCCAGAACGCGTAGGCGATGGCAAGACCGACGACGATCAAGAAGATGATCAGGACGACGTCGAGCGCCTCGCTCGTGGTCACGGCAGGAACCACGGCGCGATTCTACGCGGCCCGTAGCACGGTTCCGGCGCCGACGACGGCGTCGCCGTCGTAGAGGACCGCGGTCTGGCCGGGGGCGACGCCGTATCCCGGCTCGTCGAGGAGGAGGCGGAATCCGCGCGTGGTCTGCTCCACGCGCGCGTTCACGGCCGGCGAGCGGTAGCGGAGCTTCGCCTCGACCTGCGACGCCGGCGCGTAGAGACGGCCGCGGACAGTGACGCGGTCGCGGGCGAGCAAGGCGCGCGGGCCGACGACGAGCGTGTTCGTGCGCGGCTCGGTGCGGAGAGCGTAGAGCGGCTCGCCGGCGGCGACGCCGATGCCCTTGCGCTGACCGGGCGTGAACTGCCAGTGGCCGTCGTGCGTCCCGAGGAGGGTTCCGCGCGCGTCGACGATCGAGCCGGGCTTCCGCCGCAGGCCGCGCCGCTCGAGGAAGGAGCGGTAGTCGTCGCCGCCGAGGAAGCAGGCCTCCTGGCTCTCCGGGCGGCGCGCGGCGGCGAGGCCGGCCTGCTCGGCCTCGGTCCGCGTCTCGGCCTTCGTCTGCGTGCCGAGCGGGAAGGAGATGCAGTCGAGCCTGCGCGGATCGAGGCGCGCGAGCATGTAGGACTGGTCCTTGGTCTCATCCGTGGCGCGTGCGAGCAGGAGCCGGCCGCCGCGCTCGACGATGCGTGCGTAGTGGCCGGTGGCGAGACGCGCGGCTCCCGCGCGCCGCGCGAAGGCGAGGAGCTCCGCGAAGCGGAAGCCGCCGTTGCAGCGCGTGCACGGGTTCGGCGTCTCGCCGCGCGCGTAGCCGCGGACGAACGGCTCGACGACCGCGCGGCGGAAGCCCTCGCGCAGGTCGAGCGTGACGTGGGGGATCCCCCGCTCGTGGCAGAGCTTCCGCGCCGACAGCACCGCCGTCGGCGAGCAGCAGGCGCGCTCGGTGTCGGGCGCTTCCGGGTCAACCCAGAGCCGCAGCGTGACGCCGATCGCGTCCGGGCCCGAGCGGAGCAGGGTCACGGCGCTGTCGACGCCGCCGCTCATCGCGACGGCGACCCGCGTGGTCGAAGCGGACGCGCGGAAGACGGACCCGATCGCGGCCGCGAGCGCATCGGTGGCGAGGTCGTCGCCGGGGACCGCCGCCGCCTCCAGCAGGCTCAGCCCGCGGACGTCCTCCGCGAGCCCCTCGGCATCGGCGTCGACGATCCGGTCGCCGTCGAGCCGGAGGCACACGGAAGCCCAGTCGCCGCAGCGGGTCGCGTCGCCGAAGGCCTCGATCATGCGGTCAGAGTACGCGCCCCGAAACGGCGTCGAATCCTCAAGCCGAGCCCTCTCCGTGCCGAAGATTGCTCCGTGCGTCACGAACTGCGCGAGCGGCTGCTGCCCTTGCTCGTCCTCGGCGCGCTGTTTGCGGTTGCCCCGGCGGTCGTCGAGTTGGTCATCGGCGGCGATCCGGCGAGCTTCACGGGCCGGGTTCACGTCTTCGCGGTCGGCTTCACCGCGCTCGCGGCAGCCGTCGCCGCGGTCGCGCTGAGCATCGTCGGCGCCCGCCGTCGCGACGGGCGCACGGTGCTCGCCGCCACCGCCTTTGCGGTCATGGCCGGCCTGCTCGCGCTCCACGGCCTGTCGACGCCCGGCATCTTCGTCGGCGACAACGGCGTGATCGCGATCACGGGCGGGCTGACCTTGCCGCTGGGCGGGATGATCCTGCTCGTCTCGGTGGCCGTGCCCAGAGGAATGCTCCGGCGCGTGGGTCCGCTGCTCGCGTTCGAGGGAGCGGCGATCGCCGGGCTGCTCCTGCTCGGCGCGACGGCGCTCGCTGCGCCGTCGATCGTTCCGCCTGTCCCCGAGCCGAGCAGCTTCAGCGCCCTCACCCTGCTCGCGCTCGGCCTCTTCGCGTTCGGCCTCCTCGCTCTGCGCGCCCTGCGCACGTTCCTGCTCACGCGGCGTGTCGCGGACCTCGCGGTCGCCGTCGGCCTCGTCTGGCTCCTGACCGCCGTCGTCCCGGCATTGACGATGACCTACGCCGAGCTGGGCTGGTGGCTCGGGCATGAGCTCGAGCTGAACGGGATCGTCCTCGTCGGCGCGATCGTCGCGCTCGACCTGGCGCGCTCCACCGGCCAGTCGCGCATGCTCGCCGGTGATCTGAAGGCCGCCGAGCTCGTCGCCGGCGAGGAGGTCTTCCTCGGCTCGAACGTGAGGGCGCTGACCCGGTGCCTGGCCGAGCGGGACGCGCATACCGAGCAACATGCGCGCCGCGTCGCCCTGCTCGCCGTCCAGGTCGGAGAGTTGCTCGGGCTGCACGCGGGCCACCTGCGCACGCTCGCGATCGGCGGGCTCGTGCACGACATCGGCAAGCTGTCCATCCCGGACACGATCCTGCGCAAGCCGGGGCCGCTCAGCGAGGACGAGCTCGACGTCGTGCACCGGCATCCGGAGTCCGGGAGCCGCCTGCTCCAGGAGCTGGGGGGCTTCTCTACGGCGGCCCGCCGTCTCGTCCACGACCATCACGAGCGGCTCGACGGGAGCGGCTATCCCCGCGGCCTGTCCGGTGCAGAGCTCGATCTGCAGACGAGGATCATGGCCGTCTGCGACGTCTTCGACGCGCTCATCTCGCCGCGCGTCTATCGCCCGGCCTGGACGCACGACGACGCCGTAGCGCTGCTCCGCCGCGAAACCGGCAAGGGCTACGACGCGCGCTGCGTCGCCGCGCTCGAGCAGGTTCTGCTCCGGGAGTTCGCCCGCACCGGTCCTGGGCCACGGCACCGGCCGCTCGTGCCTGCGGCCGCGCAAGGCGTGCTCTGACCCTGCCGAGCCTTGTGGCGACCTAGTGAACCTGGAGAACCAGGTGGGATACCTGCGGGCCGTCGGCAACGCCTAGAGCCCGACGCGGATTCCCTTTCACTTGCTGTTGGTTCAACTGTACGGCCGCCGGGTCTCGCACAGGGTCGAGCACGCACGCCCACTCTAACGTCTCCGTCCGGCCGGCCGGAGCGGACACGTCACCCACCCGACAGCGCCTGACCCGGGCCAGGCCCGGGTCAGGCGCGGGTCTAGAGCGGGGTCAGGCTGGGGTCAGGCTGGGGTCAGGCCCCGGTAGCAGGCCGGGACACGGCCCCAACGGCCGGTGATTACTGGGGTTGGGGGACGATGCGGATGTACGGCTTCGGCTCTTCCCACTCGCCGAAGATCTCCTTCGCCTCGTCGTTCGAGACGGAGCCCGCGATGATCACGTCCTCGCCCTGCTGCCAGTTCACCGGCGTCGAGACCTTGTGCTTCGCGGTCAGCTGCAGCGAGTCGATCACCCGCAGCACCTCGTCGAAGTTGCGCCCGGTCGTCATCGGGTAGACGAGGATCAGCTTGACCTTCTTGTCGGGGCCGACCACGAACACATTCCGCACCGTCTGGTTGTCGGCGGGCGTGCGGTCTGCCGCGTCGCCCGAGGCCTCGGCGGCCAGCATCCCGTAGAGCTTTGCGACCGTGAGGAGCGGGTCCGCGATCAGAGGGTAATTGGGGGCTGTGCCTTGCGTCTCCTCGATGTCCCGCGCCCACGCCTCGTGGTCGCTCTCCGAATCGACCGAGAGGCCGATGATCTTGACGTCGCGTTTGTCGAACTCCGGCTTGATCTTGGCCATGTAGCCGAGTTCGGTCGTGCACACTGGCGTGAAGTCCTTCGGATGTGAGAACAGCACGGCCCACGAGTCGCCGATCCAGTCGTGGAAATGAATCGGGCCTTCCGTCGTCTTGGCCTCGAAGTCTGGTGCGATGTCGCCGATCTGTAGTGCCATCGTCTCCTCCTGTCGTGCTGATCGCAGTTTTGTACCTAACGCGGCGGCGTCGTGCGCTGTTCCTAGCGAGCGAACGCCCAGCGGACGTCGTCGGTGCCGGCGAGGCCGAGACGCGCGGCCAGCGCGGCAGTGAGATCGAAGTCCTCGCGCGAGGGCACGGGCGCCCGATCGACCACCTCGGTGTAGACGCGCTTCCCGTGCAGCTCGACGAACATCTTCGTGCCGCACGGGAGCACCGGGTGGACGACGCCGAGCGTCGTCGTCCGGAGGAGCCAGCCGCAGCGGGAGCGCTTGCCGGCCGCCGGGTACCTGCGGGTCACCCCGGCGACGGCGCTCGACCAGCCCGCTCCCTGGCCCACGGCCGGCTGGGGGCCGGACGCGAGCGCGCTGCTTTCGTTCTGCTGCGCCACCGCGACCGCGATCACGCCGGCGAGCAGTCCCGCGCCCGTCAGCGCGAGCAAACGCTGCCCGAGGGAGGCGCTCACCGCGCCCCTGGCTCCGGGGGCTCGTCGCCGGCGCCGTGACCCGGGGGGAACACCGACGTCGACGACCCCTCGTCCTCGTCTTCGGGCAGCGGCGCGAGGATCTCCTCGATGTCCCAGCTGTCGACGGGCTCGGCGCCGTCGGCCTCCGGGGGCCAGTCCGGCGGCGCGTCGACCGAGGTCTCAGACCTCCAGGCCAGCCACTCGATGGCCACCGTCACCAGCCAGGCTCCGCCCATCACGAGGCCGATCACGAGCGGCCGCAGCTCCGCGAGCCCGCAGGCGATCGCCAGCAGGACGAGGAAGATCAGCTCGAAGGCGAACCGGGGCGTGAACCCGCCCATGCCCGAAGGCTACCCCGTGCTGCCTGGCGGAGCCACGATGTGGATGCCGAGCTCCACGAGCTGCTCGGGCGTGACCTCGGAGGGCGCGCCGCTCATCGGGTCGACGCCGGCCTGGTTCTTCGGAAACGCGATCACGTCGCGCAGATTCGGCTCGCCGGCCAGCACCATCGTCATCCGGTCGATGCCGAGCGCGATACCGCCGTGCGGGGGCGCGCCCATCGCCAGCGCGTCGAGCAGGAAGCCGAACTTCACGCGCTGCTCCTCCTGGCTCAGCTTCAGCAGGTCGAAGACCCTGGCCTGGATCTCCGGCTCGTGGATCCTGAACGAGCCGCCGCCGAGCTCGTTGCCGTTGACGATGATGTCGTAGGCGTGCGCGAGCGCGCGCACGGGGTCGTCGGAGAAGCGCTCCTTCCACTCGTCGGTCGGCCGCGTGAACGGGTGGTGGACGGCGCCGAAGCGCTGCTCGTCCTCGTCCCACTCGAACATCGGGAAGTCGGTCACCCACAGGAACGTGAACGCCTCCTCGTCGATCAGGCCGAGCTCACGGCCAAGCTGGAGCCGCAGCGCCGAGAGCACGCGCGAGGTCGCAGTCCACTCGTCCGCGGCGAAGAGCAGTGTCTCGCCGGGCTGGACGGCGAGCGCGTCCAGCTCCTCCTGCGAGAGGAACTTGACGATCGGCGACCGGAGCTCTCCGTCCTCGGCCCCGACGACGTAGGCGAGCCCCTTCGCGCCCCACTCCTTCGCCGACTCCTCCAGCCCGGCCAGCTCGGTGCGCGAGAACGCGCGCGGCACGCGGAGGAACCGCACCGCCTCGGCGCCGGCGAAGACGCCGAACTGCGACCCGCGCGTGAGCTCGGTCGCGTCCTCGATCTCGAGGCCGAAGCGCGTGTCCGGCTTGTCGGTGCCGAAGCGCCGGTCGGCCTCCTCGTAGGTCATCCGCGGCCACGGCACGTCGATCTCGACACCGAGGCACTCGCGCCAGATCCGGGCGAACATCTGCTCCTGGAGCGCGAAGAGCTCCTCCTGGTCGGGGAAGGACATCTCGACGTCGAGCTGGGTGATCTCCTGGACGCGGTCGGCGCGGAGGTCCTCGTCGCGGAAGCAGATCGCGATCTGGTAGTAGCGGTCGAAGCCGGCCACCATGGTCAGCTGCTTGAGGATCTGCGGGCTCTGCGGCAGCGCGAAGAAACGGCCTTTCTGCAGGCGGCTGGGGACGACGAAGTCGCGCGCGCCCTCGGGCGTGGGCTTGAAGAGGATCGGCGTCTGGATGTCGAGGAAGCCCGCCTCCTCCATCGTCCGGCGGATGATCCCGACCATCTGCGCGCGGAGGGCGATGTTGCGCTGGAGCTTGTCGCGGCGCAGGTCGAGCCAGCGGTAGCGCAGGCGCAGCGTCTCGTCGACGCCCTCCTCGTCGAGCTGGAACGGGAGCGGCGTCGAGCGCGAGACGATCTCGAGCGTGTCGACCTGGAGCTCGACCTCGCCGGTCGGGAGCTTCGGGTTCACGAGCTCCGGGGCCCGGGCGACGACCTCGCCTTCGGCACGGAGCACGAACTCGTTGCGCACCTCGTGCGCGACGCCTGCCGCCTCGGGCGCGCGCTCGGGATTCACGACGAGCTGGCAGATCCCGGCGCGGTCGCGGAGGTCCACGAACACGAGCCCGCCGTGGTCGCGGCGCGTGTTCGCCCAGCCGGCGAGAGCGATCCGCTTGCCGATGTGCTCGGCCCGGACCTCGCCGCACATCAGGTCACGCCAGGCCACGGAGCGCCTCCTCGAGGTCGGTCTGTGCGTCCACGACGACGACGTTCTTCGCGCTCAGCCGGCTTGCCTGCGTGTGCTGCCCCTTGACCGAGCGGCCCGCGTAGTCCATGTCTGCGCGCTTTCCCCTGGCTCGCAGTTGCTTCAAAGCCGCAGCGACACGAGCTCGGTCGACACCCTGCTCGCACACGAAGAAAACGTCGATTCCTTCTTCTTCAGCCGCGAAGCCGGAGGCTTCGAGGCTGTTCAGCAGGCGCTCGATCCCCGCGCCGAACCCGACTCCCGGCGTGTGCTTGCCGCCCAGCTCCTCCGCAAGCCCGTCGTAGCGACCGCCGCCCGAGAGCGTGCTCTGCGAGCCTCCCTCCGGGCCGACGAACTCCCAGGCCGTGCGCGTGTAGTAGTCGAGACCGCGGACGAGCGTGGGTACGAGCTCGTAGCGGACGCCGTATGCGTCGAGGTAGCGCCGCACCTCGGCGAAGTGCTCGCGGCAGGCGTCACAGAGCGAGTCGCCGATCGCGGGCGCCGTCCGCAGCAGCTCCTGGACGCCGGGCGGCTTGGCCGCGATGTTGTCCAGCGCGCGCAGCGGGTTGCGGGCCGCCTGCTCGCGCGTCGCCTCGTCCAGGTCGCCCCCGTGCTCGGCCAGCCACGGCCCGAGCTGCTGCTCGAGGTACGCGGGGCGGCACACGGGGTCGCCGATCGAGTTCAGCTCCAACCGGTACTGGGTCACGCCGAGCCGCCCGAGCAGCGCGTCGTAGAGCTGGATCACCTCGGCGTCGACCGCGGGATCGTCCGAGCCGATTGCCTCCACATCGAGTTGCCAGTGCTCTCGAAAGCGGCCCTTCTGCGGGCGGCCGTAGCGGTAGATCGTCTCGTACGCATACAGCTTCACCGGCTGCGGCTCGCGGTGCATCCCGTGCTCGAGGTAGGCGCGGACGATCGGCGCCGTCGCCTCCGCCCTGAGCGTCAGGTACCGGTCGCCGCGGTCCGTGAACGTGTACATCTCCTTCGTGACGACGTCCGAGCCGTGCCCGCTCGTGCGCACGAACAGCTCGGTGTCCTCGAAAACCGGCGTCTGGATGCGCCGGTAGCCGTACAGGTCGCAGAGCCCCTCGAACTCGCCGATCACCCGCTGCCAGAACGGGTACTCCGCGGGCAGGATGTCGTGCGTCCCGCGCGGGGCCTCGAAGGTCACGACGGGCGCAGCTCGGCCAGAAACGGGTTGCGCTCGAGCTCGGCGCCGAGCGTCGTCGCCGGGCCGTGGCCGGGATAGACCACGGTGTCGGGCGGGAACCTGTCGGCGAGCGCCCGGATGGACGCGAGCAGCTCGTCCCAGTCACCTCGTGGAAGGTCGGTGCGGCCGACCGAACCGGAGAAGAGCACGTCTCCCGAGAGCAGCGCGCCGTCCGCGTGGAAGGCGAGGTGGCCCGGAGAGTGGCCGGGAACAGCCATGACCTCGAAGGAGATGCCCGCGACCTCGATCGTCTCGCCGCCCGCGAGCAGCGTGTCCGGCTTGCGGCCGCGCAGCGACACGCCCATCCCGGCGAAGTACTCGTTCGGGCGCTCGAGGACGTCGGACTCGCCGGCAGGCCCGTACACGGTCACGCCCGTGCCCTCGGCGAGGTCGGCGAGGCCGAGGATGTGGTCCCAGTGCGAGTGGGTGACGAGGATCCCGGCGCAGGTCGCGCCCATCCCGGCGAGCTCGAGCCGGATCGTGGCCGCGTCGCCGCTCGGGTCGACGACGGCGGCCTCCTTCGCACCGCGCTCCGACCGCACGATGTAGCAGTTCGTGCCGATCGGGCCCAGCTCGTACTGGTCGACGACGAGCGCCATGGGAAATGAGTCTACGGGCGGGCTACTTCGTCTTCGGCGGTGAGCCGCCGTCCCGCTTCGCCTGCCGCTTCTGGTACGCGCGGTAGAGGAACGAGTCCATCAGGTACATGAACGCGATCAGCAGGACGATGATGAACAGGGCCTGCAGGACGATGGCTCCAGTGGACGCGGTCTTGGGCTTCGTCAGGTAGAGGAAGATGAGCATGATCGGGACGAAGATCGCGGCGCGCTTCAGCGTCCGCTCCCACGACGGCGGGTCGACGACGCGGTCGGCACGCGAGGTCGACTTGGCCGCGGTCGTCGACTTCGACTTCGTCGCGGCCGTCGGCTTGATCCCGCTCGTCGGCTTGCGCTCCTCGCGGGGCTTCTCCTCGGGCTCCTGGACCTCGACCTCCTGGCCCTCCGAGTCGACGTAGACGACCTCGTACTCGTGCCGCCGTCCCTTCTCGCGCCGCCGCCGCTGCTTCTTCGTCGCCATCGAAGCTAGAGTACCGCGCCGTCCACGACCACCCCGGAGACGACGTCGCCGCCGAGGTGGTAGGCGAGGTAGCGCCAGTCGTCGGCGTCGAGGAGGGCGATGTCCGCGTCGTAGCCCGGCGCGAGGCGGCCCTTCCGGTCACCGCGGCCGAGCACGTGTGCGGCGTTGACCGTGCAGGCGCCGAGCGCCTCGGACGGGGACAGCCGCAGCTGCGTGCACGCGAGCGAGCAGACGAGCGGCAGGCTCTCGCAGAACGCGCTGCCGGGGTTGAAGTCGGTGGCGAGCGCGACGGCCGCGCCGGCCTCGACCAGCGCCCGCGCAGGCGGCATCGGCCGGCCGAGGAAGAGCGCACTGGCCGGGAGCAGCACGCCGACGACGTCGCTCGCCGCGAGCGCCGCCACGCCGTCCGGCCCGGTGGTCTCGAGATGGTCGACAGAGCGCGCCCCGAGCTCGACCGCGAGCGGGATCGCGCCGGCCTCGGTGAACTGGTCGCCGTGCAGGCGGAGCGCGAGCCCGGCGGCGGCGCACGCCTCCAGGTAGCGACGCGCCTGGGCGGCGTCGAAGGCGCCGCGCTCGAGGAAGACGTCTGCGGCCTCGGCGATCGTCGCCGCCCCGGGCAGCACCTCGGCGAGCGCGAAGTCGAGGTAGGCGTCGGTCGAGCCGAACTCGGGCGGCACGGCGTGGGCGCCGAGCCAGGTGGGGATGCCGCCGGCCGCGGCGATCGCGTGCAGCTGGGCCAGTTCCGTGTCGCGGTCGAGCCCGTATCCGGACTTGGCCTCGAAGGTCGTCGTGCCGCTCGCGCGCATCCAGCCGCGGTGCCGCTCGACGGCCTCGCAGAGCGCCGGCTCGCCGGCGGCGCGCGTGGCCCGGACGGTCGAGAGGATGCCTCCGCCCGCCGCGTGCAGCTCCTCGTAGCTCGCCCCCGCCGAGCGCAGCGCGAACTCGTCGACGCGGTCGCCCGCGAAGCAGGCGTGCGTGTGGCAGTCGACGAGGCCGGGGACGGCGCAGCGCCCGCGGCCGTCGATCTCCACGACGTCGCCGTCGAGCGTGGGCAGGTCGCGCATGCGCCCGACCGCCTCGACCCTGCCTTCGCTGCAGAGGACGAAGGCGTCGTCGAGAACCCCGACGTCGCCGAGCGCTTCGCCTCGCAGCGGCGCGTCGATGACTGCCGGCGTGGCGAGCTGCGCGAGGTCGCGGACGAGAAGGCGGGCCATTCCTACTACGCGATTGTCCCACGCACGGCCTGCGGCTTTTCCGAAGGCGAGCGGCGCGATGCCCCGATGCCGCCTCCACGCGCGGCGCCCAGCATGCGCGGAATGAACCGAAGACTCGCGAAAGGAGCACCGATGAAGCACTTCCGAGCACTTGTCGCCGCCGCCGGGGTGATCGCCCTCGTGGCCGCAGCCGGCGCCGCGCTCGGCGCGACGCCGAAACCGAAGACGGTGACCTTCAAAGGCGTGTACGCCGGCACCGTGACGGAGAAGGTCGACGGTCAGAACGTGACGGGCCTGACCAACGGCACGGGCTCCAGCACCGTCGTCGGCAAGGGCAAGCTGATCGGCGCCCCCGCGGGCACGACGGCGAACCCGCCCTGCTCGCCGATCACGGGAGCCGCGACCATCACCGGCCGGAAGGGCAACCTCAAGGTTTCGCTCCTCCCGACGGCACGTGCCTGTGCCGCCTCGGAGGAGGACCAGGACAACATCTCGGTCGTCGGCGACGCGAAGGTGGCCGGCGGGACCAAGCTGTTCAAGAAGGCCAAGGGGAAGCTGCATTTCAGCGGCAGCTACGACCGCAAGGCCTTCAAGTTCACCGTCAAGTTCACCGGCAAGTTGACCTACTGACCCGTTTCACCCTGACTCGAGAGAAAGAGGGGTCGAGAAATGAAGAAGCTTCTGATCCTGGCGGCGCTGGCCCTCACGGCCGCAGCCGCCGCCGGGCGAACCGCGTCCGCCGACACGATCCCGTTCCCGTCGCCGCACGCCGGGGACATCTTCGTGATCGCGCAGACCGTCAACAAGGACTGCGTCATGAGCGACTACTTCGCGCCCGGGAGTTCCGTGACGTTCCGCGCGTACGCGGTCGACGGGAAGACCCGCAAGGTCCTGACAGCGAAGAACGTCATCTACTTCTACGTCAAGATCCCGACCCAGGCCAGCATCAAGCTCAAGGCCACCCCGAGGGGCGCCTGCGCAAGCGGCCAGTACAGCTGGACGGGCACGTGGAACGTCCCGGCCGACTATCCGACCGGCGTCGTCCCGTTCAAGGTGCTCGTCAAGTCGAAGGCGAAGAGAATCGGTTCGTTCGTCCAGATGCCCGTCGTGACGTCGCAGCTGACGATCTCGACGACACCGAATGTTCCGCCGGGCCCCGGCCCGTCGGCGCCCGCAGGCCCGACCGGCAAGGTCACGACCGTCATCTACGCGGACAGCGTCAACGGGACGCGTCCCGCCGGCAGCGCCCCGCGGCCGATCGGCTGCACCCAGACCAACGTGTTCAAACGCGGGGAGCAGTTCGTGCTCCGCAGCTTCGGCTACGACCTGACCACGAGGCAGGTGCTGAGCATCGACAACGTCTCGGAGGCCCACTTCACCGTGCCGGGCCAGCCCAACGTGACGCTCAACTGGGGCTCTCACGGCGCGCAGAAGGTCTTCTTCTGGACGAACCAGTGGCAGATCCCCAAGGACTACGCGCTGGGTAGCACGACCGTCCGGATCGTCTTCACGCTGACGAGCGGCAAGCCCGCGACCCACGACTACCCGATCACGGTCATCCCCTGATCTCCCTACCAACCCCCGGATACGGAAGCGAGAACACCATGAGCACCAGGATCACGAAGAAGGCACTGCTGATCGGTGCGGCGCTGACAGGGGCGTTGCTCCTGTCGGCGCCGGTCCTCTCGGCGACGTCCGCCTCGACGACCGTGGCCCTCAAGGCTCCGTCGATTCCCGGCGTGGCGTCGCTCCCCGGCCCGCTCGCGGCACCGGCCACGCCGGCCGAGAACATGGGCGTGCTCAAGACGACGCCCGACATCGGCCTGGCCGGCACGACGTTCAAGGTCACCGGCTCCGGCCTCGCCCCCGGCAAGGACGTCAGCCTGGTCTGGGCGACAGCGAACGTCACCTGGGTCGTCGACGCGAGGCCCGACAGCGTCGACTACCTCGGCCGCAAGGCGGACAAGTTCAACGTCGTCCTCGCGGCGACGAAGACGAATGCACAGGGCGCGTTCACCGTGACCCTGAAGGCCCCGAAGGACTTCGGGGGCATCCACGACATGTACGCCGTGATCGACGGCGTCCAGGTCGCCAAGGGCGGGTTCCTGATCGCCCGCTCGGCGACGATGACGCCGAGGCGAGGGCCGATCGGGACGATGATCACTCTCACCTACACCGGCCTCGGCTCGTCGCTGTACGAGGGCGGCGCGTCGCTCCTGTACGACAACCACTACGTCGGCGCGGTGATGGCCAACTGGACCCGCGGCGTGGCGACGGTCAAGTTCCGCGCCTCGGGGCCCGTCGGCAGGCACACGATCCGGATCGCCGACGCGATCAGCTTCGAGTACCTCAACATCCCGCAGGCCCCGATCCCGTGGGCAACCGGGCGCACGTTCTCCTTCACCGTGACGAAGGACGCGGGGCTTCCGAAGACCCGCATCGACTGGCCGCTCACGGTCGCTCCGACGCTGAACGCGAGGACGACCATGGCGACGGTCGGCGGCACGGTCGGCAACGCGACCGCCACGGTGAGCTCGACCGCCGGCCCAATCCTGTCCAAGGTGGCCGTGTCGGCGAAGGGCCTGGCGGCGAACCAGCCGGTCAGCCTCGTGTGGTCGACCGTCGTCGGGAACCGCGTCAACTGCACGGGCACCTGCTGGAGCTTCGTCTCGGTGCCGCTCGCCAACGCAACAGCCGCCGCCAACGGGACGCTGAAGTCCACGGTGCGCGTGCCCGACGGCCTCGGCGGCTGGCACGTCATCCAGCTCCTGCAGGGCGGCGACGTGAAGGCGCAGGTGCCGTACTTCGTGAAGCGAAGCGTGGTCGGCCAGTCGGCGATGAAGGTCAAGACCGGCCAGCCGTTCACGATCCACCTCAAGGGCGTCGGCTGGACGCAGCTCGACAACACGATCGCGGTCGACTACGACAACAGCTACGTCGGCTACGGCTGCGGGTTCAACTCGAACGGTGACGTCGTCCTCAACCTGGTCGCCACGGGCACGCCGGGGACGCACCTGATCGACATGTACCCGCTCCTGTACACGCAGCAGCCCTCGTACCCGAACACGCCGTACGGCATGGTGCCGGTGCTGACCTACGCGAGAGACATCCCCGGGCTCGCGCTCGGCTACCAGCTCCCTGCCATCCGCATGGCGATCGAGGTCGTCAAGTAGGCAGTTCTCGGGCGGGAGGGGCGACGGCCTCTCCCGCCCGGGACGCCGCCGAGGCGAATCGGTGCTCTTCGACTCGAGACGGCGACGAGCGGGCCGGGGGGCCGGGGGCCTCACGGCCCGCTCCCCTTCATCTCCGCTCGCCCGCTGGACGCTTCTCGTCGTCCGCTTCCGTGGGCATGTCCTGGCGGCGTGGCTCCTCCTGCTCGCGACAGGCATCTCGCTCTCGCTGCTCCTACCGGCGCACCTCTCGACGTCGTTCGCCGTGCCGGGCACCGACTCGGCCCGCGCAGACGCGGCGCTCGCCCGCGGATTCGGCGAGCGCGCGGAGGGCACGTTCACCGTCGTCTTCCGCGTCCGCCACGCGTCCGACTCGCGCGTCCAGCACCGCCTGCGGGCGCGTCTCGAGCACGCTGCGCAGACGCTCCCTCACGGCCGGCTGGGCCTGTTCCGAAGCGGGGTCGGCGTCGTCTACGGCGAGCTCGAGAGCGGCCTGAGCCTGCAGCAGGCCAAGGCGTACACATCGCCGCTCCGCGAGACGCTCCGACGTTCGGGCGGCCCGGCCGCCCTCGTCAGCGGGGAGCCGGCGATCCAGCACGACCTCGACCCCCGGCTCGAGTCCGACCTCCGCCGCGGCGAGACCGTTGCGCTCCCGCTCGCCCTGCTCGTCCTCGCCTTCGTCCTCGGCATCTCGGTCTCGCTCGCGATCCCGTTCGCGTTCGCTGCGTGCACCATCGCGGGCACGCTGGCGCTGCTCTTCGCGACCGCCCAGCTCGTCTCGGTCACCTCCTATGCCACGAATCTGGTCACGCTCGTCGGGCTCGGGCTGGCGGTCGACTACTCGCTGCTCGTCGTCGCCCGCTATCGCGAGGAGCTCGAGGCCGGCGAGCCCCGCGAGCTCGCGATCGTGCGGACGATGGCCGGCGCAGGGCGCGCCGTCGTCTTCTCGGGCATCGCGGTCGCGATCGGGCTCTCCCTGCTGCTCGTCGTGCCCGTCCCGTTCGTGCGCAC
Source organism: uncultured Actinomycetes bacterium (assembly GCA_963776375.1). Taxonomy (GTDB): domain Bacteria; phylum Actinomycetota; class Thermoleophilia; order Gaiellales; family Gaiellaceae; genus PALSA-612. The sequence goes on from CAVZMF010000002.1 coordinate 855,540, forward strand.
GATGGGACTGGCCGGGCTACTCGTCCCTCTCGTCGCGATCGCCGCGGCGCTGACGCTCCTCCCCGCGCTGCTCTCGCTCTGCGGGCCGAGGGTGTTCGCACGCGTCCGCCTCCCGGGCCGCGAAGGCCGTTCACCGCGCGAGCCCTGGGCCGCGCTCGCCCACGCGATCATGCGCCGCCCGGTTGCCGTACTCGTTCCGACCGTCGCCCTCCTGCTGGCCGCCTCGGCGCCGGCGCTGTTCCTCCGGCTGACGCCCGGCTCGCTCGCGAGCCTGCCGACGACAACGGAGGCGACGCGCGGCCTCGCCGCCCTCCGCGACGGCTTCGGACCGGGCGCGCTGACGCCGACGCAGATCGTCGTCGACGCCGGCCGAGCCGGGGTCGCGCGAACGCCGCAGGTGCACGCGGCGGCCGAGCGCCTCGCCGATCGTCTGCTACACGACCCCGAGGTCTCCATCGTCGCACTCGGCCGCAAGGCGCCGTACGTCTCGCGGGACGGGCGCTACGCCCGCGTCGTCGTGATCGGGCGCCACGAGTACGGCGAGCCGCCGGCGCGCCGACTCGTCGCCAGGATCCGGGACGTCCTCGTGCCAGCCGCGCGCTTCCCGGTCGGCACGGCGGTGTTCGCAGGCGGCGCGCCGCCTCAGGGCGTGGACTTCCTCGCCCGCACGTACGGCTCCCTCCCCTGGCTCGTGCTCGCCGCCCTGGTCGCGACCTTCCTCGTCCTCGCGCGTGCCTTCCGCTCGCTCGTCCTGCCGCTGAAGGCGGTGCTCTTGAACCTGCTCTCGGTCACGGCCGCCTACGGACTGCTCGTCGCCGTGTTCCATTTCGGGGTCGGAGCCGGCCTGCTCGGCGTCCAGCGTTCGGCGGAGATCGAGGGCTGGATCCCAGTCTTCCTGCTCGCCGCGCTGTTCGGGCTCTCGATGGACTACGAGGTGTTCCTCGTGTCCCGCATGCGTGAGGAGTGGGACGCGCGGCGAGACAACACGGCTGCGGTCGCCTTCGGTCTCGAGCGCACCGGTCGGCTGATCACCGCCGCGGCGCTGATCATGGCGATCTCGTTCTCCGGCTTCGTCGCCGGCAGCGTTCCGGGGCTGCAGCAGTTCGGCCTCGGGCTCGCCTTCGCCGTCCTCATCGACGCGACGCTGATCCGCGCGCTGCTCCTCCCGTCGCTGATGGCGATCCTCGGCCGGTGGAACTGGTGGCTGCCCTCGCTGCGCCCCGGCGTCCCGCGCACCACGGTGTCCCTGCCCCGACTCGAGGAGGCTCTCGATGCGTAAATGGCTCATAGTCCTGGTGGCCTCCGTCGCCCTGTTCGCAGTCGCCCCCGGAGGCACAGCCGTGGGCGCGGCGACAGTGCGGCTCGTGATCGCCCACGTCTTCGAGCACTGCCACGTCTGGACGATGGCCCCGAAGCCCCTCGGCGCGGTCAAGACGCTCGGTCCCGCAGCGAAGATCACGCTTCGGCGCGGCGCGCGTGTCGTGATCCGCTCGGACTGCCCGATGGACTTCGACTTCAAGCAGGTGAAGGGGCCGCGGCTCGCGCTCGGCGACCCGCGCACCTATGCCGGCACCAGCCGCACGATCGTCTTCGCGAAGACAGGGCTCTACCGGCTGATCGCGACCAACGTCCAGACGCCCGAGGAGCGCGGGCTGACCACCCTCGGCGCCACGAACACCCTCTCGCTGACCGTCGTCGTCAAGCCGTAGGCAGCCAGCCCTCGCGGTGCCCGACAGGCTGATCCTGCGGGAGGCCCCCGTACGCCTCCTTCCAGTCACGCGTCTCGACCTCGACCCCGGCCGCGTGGCGCTGCGCGACCTCGGAGGCCGGATAGACGACACCGGTACCGGGTCGGCGACCGACGGCGAGGATCGCGCACGGCCCGTCACCAGCGCCTACGAGGACGTGTTCCGTCCACGGCGGGCAGTGCACGAAGTCCCAGGCCCTGAGCGGCCGCTCCTCGCCTTCCACGAGCAGGAGCGCTTCCCCGGAGAGCACGAGGAAGCCTTCCTGAGCTCCCTCGCCGTGGTAGTAGCACGCCGCCTGGCCTGGCGCCAGGACCCCGATGTTGATGCCGACCTCGGAAAAGCTCGGGGTGCCCTCGAACCGGGTGTAGGCGCCGAAGTGGCCGTCGAGCCACTTCGCCTCGCGGGCATTGAGGACGAACCAGCCCTCGCCCTCGGGGACGAGGCCGCCGTCCGCCTCGACGAGCTTTGCTTCGCTCATTCCCAGGGCAGGCCGAGCTTCGGTGGCCGCGCGCGCCGGGGCGGCGGCAGGTCGGCGTAGGCCTCGGCCGGGTCGTGCGCCTCCGTCTCGACCCCGGCGCCGTGCCTCAGCGCGAGCTCCGACACCGGGTAGACGATGTCGTCGTCGGGGCGGCGAGCGCCGACCATCAGGATCACGCACGGCCCGTCGCCGGCGCCGACGAAGACGTGCTTCGTCGCGCCCGGACAGTGGACGAAGTCCCACGCCTTCAGGGGCCGCTCCTGCTCGTCGACGATGAGCAGCGCCTCGCCGGAGAGGACGAGAAAGTCCTCCTGCGTCGACTCGGCGTGGTAGCGGCAGTTCGGCTTTCCCGGCTGGAGCACGCGGAGCGTGATGCCGAGCTCCGGGAAGAGCTCGAAGTTCCGGCTTCCGAACGGGCAGCCGTACCCGAAGATGTCGCGGTGGCTCCACCAGGCGGCGTCGCGCGCATTGACGACGAACCAGCCCGGGCTGTCGGCCTCGAGCCCGCTCTCGGTCTCGACGAGCTTCGCTTCCTCGACCATGCGCCGACTCTATACGCGAGCGCCTAGGCTGCGGGGATGCCCATCGAGCCCTTCGTTCCTGCCGACTTCATGGTGCCCGAGAGCCTCGCCGAGCCACTCTTCAGGCTCGAACCGCTCGGGCCCGAGCACAACGAGCGGGACTACGCCGCCTGGACGTCCTCGGTCGAGCACATCCACTCGAGCCCCGGGTTCGAGAGCCGCCGCTGGCCCCACGAGATGACCCCCGAGGAGAACCTGCGCGACCTCGAGGGGCACGCGCAGGACTTCGCCCACCGCACCGGATTCACGTACACGGTCCTCGAGGGCAGCGACGTGATCGGCTGTGTCTACATCTACCCGGACCGCGAAGGCACGGCCGACGCACGCGTCCGCTCCTGGGTGCGGGCCGACCGCGCCGAGCTGGACGTGCCCCTGCGGCGCGCGGTATCCATCTGGCTCGCCGCCGACTGGCCGTTCGCGAGCGTCGACTACGACCTCGGCTAGGCGGTTCCGGGCAGGTCGAGCCCGTGCTCGCGGGCCGCGTCCAGCGCCTCGTCGTAGCCGGCGTCGGCGTGGCGGAGGATGCCGGTGCCGGGGTCGGTCGTCAGCACGCGCTCGAGCCGCTCGGCGGCGTCGTCGGTGCCGTCGGCGACGACGACCATCCCCGCGTGGATCGAGTTGCCGATCCCGACACCGCCGCCGTGGTGCACGCTGACCCAGGTCGCCCCCGCGGCCGTGTTCAGGAGCGCGTTCAGGATCGGCCAGTCGGCGATCGCGTCGGAGCCGTCGCGCATCGACTCGGTCTCGCGGTAGGGGGAGGCGACGGAGCCGGAGTCGAGGTGGTCGCGGCCGATCACGACCGGCGCGGTCACCCGACCCGAGCGGACGAGGTCGTTGATCGCCAGGCCGGCACGGGCGCGGTCGCCGTAGCCGAGCCAGCAGATCCGCGCGGGCAGCCCCTGGAAGGCGACGCGCTCGGGCGCGAGCGCGAGCCAGCGCTGCAGGATCGCGTCGCCGGGGAAGAGGCTCCGCAACTCGTCGTCGATGGCCGCGATGTCGGCGGGGTCGCCGGACAGCACCGCCCAGCGGAAAGGCCCGTTGCCTCGGCAGAAGAGCGGCCGGATGTACGCCGGCACGAAGCCGGGGTAGGCGAACGCGTTCTCGACCCCGGCCGCCTCCGCCTCGCCACGCAGGTTGTTCCCGTAGTCGAAGACATGGCTGCCGGCGCGGAGGTGGTCGAGCATGCCGCGGACGTGGACGGCGATCGACTCGCCGGCGCGGCGCATGTACTCGTCCGGATCGGACTCCCGCAGCGCGGCCGCGTCCTCGACGGACAGTCCCTGGGGCACGTAGCCGTTCAGCGGATCGTGCGCCGCGGTCTGGTCGGTGACGAGGTCGAAGCGCTCGCCGCGGCGGGCCAGCTCCGGGACGACGTCGGCGGCGTTGCCGACCAGGCCGACGGACAGCCCGCGCCGCTCGGCTGCCGCCGTGCGTACCCGCGCCAGCGCATCGTCGAGCGAGTCGGTCGCCTCGTCGAGATAGCGGGTCTCGAGCGCGGCGCTCGATCCGCGCCGGGTCGACCTCGACGCAGAGCATGGCCGCGCTCAGCATCGAGGCGGCGAGCGGCTGCGCGCCGCCCATGCCGCCGAGCCCGGCGGTGAGCACGGTGCGCCCGGCGAGGTCGTCCGCCCCGAAGTGCTGCGCAGCCGCGGCGGCGAAGGTCTGGTAGGTGCCCTGCAGGATCCCCTGGGTGCCGATGTAGATCCAGCTCCCGGCGGTCATCTGCCCGAACATCGTCAGCCCGAGCGCCTCGAGGCGGCGGAACTCGTCCCAGGTCGCCCAGCGCGGGACGAGCATCGCGTTCGCGATCAGGACGCGCGGTGCGCCGGGATGGGTGCGGAAGACGCCGACGGGCTTGCCGCTCTGGACGAGCAGCGTCTCGTCGGGCCCGAGCGCGAGCAGCGAGCGGACGAGCGCGCGCAGCGCCTCGTGGCTTCGCGCCGCGCGGCCGGAGCCGCCGTAGACGATCAGCTCCTCGGGCTTCTCGGCCACCTCGCGGTCGAGGTTGTTCAGAAGCATGCGCAGCGGGGCCTCGGTCTGCCACGAGCGGGCATTGAGCTCGGTGCCCCTCGGTGCGCGGATCGAGGAGAGGTCGCCGCACAGCGCCTCGACGAGGGCCTCGCGCGCGGGCGCGACCGTCATTTCTCGCTCTTCTCCTGGCGGCGGGTCTTCTCGCGGACGCGCCACCAGCTGTACGCGGTGGCGGCGGCGAAGACGACGAGCCCGGCAATGAGCGCCTTGACCACGCTCCCGCCGGTGGCCGCCGCGATCACGACCACGAGCCCGGCCAGCCCCGCGTAGACGAGCGCGCTGTCTCGGTACGGGTGCTTCGAGCTGCTCCGCCCCGGCTCCACGTCCCAGCGGAGCTTCCTCACGCCAGCGCACCGATCTCGTGCTCGACGGCGTCGAGGAGCGAGCCGTCGCGGACGGCCGTCGCCATGCGCTCGATCTCCGGCGACAGCGACCGGTCCTCGACCAGTCGCGGCGACAGCCCGCGAACAAAGGACCGCGCAGCCGCGACGCCGGGGCCCGGCTCGAGCGGCGCGAGGAACTCGACAGCCTGCGCCCCGGCCAGCAACTCGATCGCCAGCACGCGCTCGCAGTTGTCCAGCACCTGCCACGCCTTCAGCCCGGACACGTTGCCCATCGACACATGATCCTCCTGGCCGGCGCTGGTCGGGATGGAGTCGACGCTCGCCGGGTGGGCGAGCACCTTGTTCTCGCTGACGAGCGACGCGGCCACGTACTGCGGAATCATGAACCCCGAGTTGAGCCCGCCCTCGTCTGTGAGGAACGCCGGCAGCCCGTCGGAGAGGTTCGGGTTGACGAGCCGCTCGACGCGTCGCTCGGAGATGTTGGCCAGCTCGGCCGCCGCCATGGCCAGCGCGTCGAGCGCGAAGGCAAGCGACTGGCCGTGGAAGTTCCCCGCCGAGACGAGCATGTCGTCTTCTACTAAGACGAGCGGATTGTCGGTCGCGGCGTTGAGCTCGACCGAGACCGTGTAGTCGACGTAGTCGAGCAGGTCCCGTGAGGCGCCGTGCACCTGCGGCGCGCAGCGCAGCGAGTAGGCATCCTGCACCTTGTCGCACCAGCGGTGCGACTCGATGATCGCCGAGCCTTCGAGCAGGCGCAGGACGTTCGCGGCAGCCGCCTGCTGCCCGCGCAGCGGCCTGAGCTCGTGCACCTGCGGCAGGAAGCTCGTCCGCGAGCCCTGGAGCGCCTCCAGCGAGAGCGCGCACGCGACGTCTGCGGCGCGGGCGAGCCGCCTGGCGCGGACGATGCCGAGGGCACCGAGGGCTGCCATGAACTGCGTGCCGTTGACGAGCGACAGCCCTTCCTTCGCCTCGAGCTCGGTCGGCTCGAGGTCGAGCCGGGCGAGCGCGTCGCGGCCGGCGAGCCTCTCGCCGCCGATGGACGCCTCACCTTCGCCCACGAGCGGAAGCGCGAGATGCGCCAGCGGGGCAAGGTCTCCGCTCGCCCCGACGGAGCCGCGGCTGGGCACGTGCGGGACGAGCCCTCCGTTCAGGCACGCGAGCAGGAGCTCCACCGTCTCCACGCGCGCGCCGGAGTAGCCCTTGGCGAGCGCGTTCGCGCGCAGGAGCATCGCCGCCCGCACGACCTCGTCGGGATACGGATCGCCGACTGCGCAGGCGTGGCTGCGGAGGAGCCGGAGCTGGAGCTCGCGGGTCAGGTCTTCCGGGATCGACTCGGAGACGAAGCGGCCGAACCCGGTGTTGATGCCGTAGGTGTGCTCGCGCGCGCCGTGCGCGGCCCGGTCGACGAGCTCGCGCGCGGCCCTCATCTTCGTGCGCGCCGCGTCGGCGAGTCCGGCCGCCTCGCCCTCGACCGCGACGGCCCAGACGTCCTCGATCGACAGGTCCTCGCCCGTCAGCTCCCGCCCGCTCACGGCGTCCGAGTCTAGCCCCGTTCGCCCGGCCCTCCGGGCCGTGCCCTGTGCGGACGTGGCCGGGGGGACACGCTGTTCTGGTCCCATCCCTAACCCCCACCCACCCGGGGAGAGGTCCACGAGGGGGTCAGGATGCCGGCGAAATCCGCCCGTGAACGTGCCGATTTCGTGACGATTGTCAGGCGCCGGGGTCGAGCAGACGCAGCTCCAGGAGGCGCGACGCGTCGAGGTCGCCAAGCCCGAGCGCACCCCTCGACGCGGCGGCCGCAGCCGAGACGGGCAGCAGGCCCACGAGCTCCGACTCGCCGGCCTCGACGCCGCGCGCCGCGGCCTCCTCCCGGACCCGCGCCACGACCTCGTGCAGCGCCACCCGCTCAGGATCCTCGACGTTCATGCTCACCTGCACGAGGCCGCGGCTCGGCAGTGCCAACCCGAGCGCCCGCACGCCCGGGAAGCCTCCGCCTGCCTCCCGCACGACCGCGGCGATCTCGCGGGCCACGTCGAGATCATCGGTGCGCAGGAAGACGTTGAACGCGATCAGCGGGCGGCGGGCCCCGACCAGCACCGCGCCCGCAGACGGGTCGAGCCGTGGCGGCCCGAAATCCGGCCCGAGGTCGCCGGCGTCCAGCCGCCGCTGCAGCTCCTCGGGGCCGCCCCGCCGGAAGAACGCCGGCCCCCGATCGGCCCCGTAGAGGAACACGGCGAGCCCCAGCTCCTCCGCCACGCGCCGCGCCAGCTCGACTGCCGCCCCCTGTGCGAGCCCCAGGTCCTCACCCCGCACGGCCACGACGGGCACGACGTCCGCGGCGCCGACCCGCGGGTGCGCTCCCTCGTGCCGCCGCAGGTCGATCCGCTCCCGGGCGCAGGCGACGCCGGCCAGAAGCGCATCGACGAGCGCCCCGGGCTCCCCGGCGAGCGTGAACACGGACCGGTTGTGATCCGCGTCCACGTGCACGTCGAGCACCCGCGCGCGCCCGCCCAGGGCAGCCCGTAGCGCCTCGATCGTCGCGCCGTCGCGACCCTCGGAGAAGTTGGGCACCGCTTCGAGTGGATAGGCCACGGACGTAGTCTAGGTCCGGCTTGAAGGAGTACTACCACCGCCGCGCGCCCGAGTACGACGACTGGTACGAGGGCGTGTACTACACGGACCCGGAGCTTTCGAGCTTCCTCGGCGAGCGAGCCAGGCTGGAGCGCATGCTCTCCGGCCTGACCCCGGCGCGGACGCTCGACGTCGCATGCGGCACGGGCTTCCTCACGCGCTATCTCCCAGGCGAGGTCGTCGGCGTCGACCAGAGCGGCGCGATGCTCGACGTCGCGCGCGAGCAGGCGCCGGACGCCGAGTACGTTCAGGGCGACGCGTTCGCGCTGCCGTTTCCCGACGGCTCGTTCGACCGGCTCTTCACCGGGCACTTCTACGGCCATCTCGAGCCGCCCGAGCGCGAGGTCTTCCTCGTCGAGGCCCGGCGTGTCGCGAGGGAGATCGTCGTCGCCGACGCCGCCCGTCGTCCGGGCCACGAGCCCGAGGAGTGGCAGCAGCGTGAGATCAGCGACGGCAGCACCTGGCCGGTGTTCAAGCGCTTCTTCCTGCCTGAGCAGCTCGTCGGCGAACTCGGCGGCGGCGACGTGCTCTTCGCCGGCGAGTGGTTCGTCGTCGTCCGCTCGTGACGAAGCGGTACCGCTCGCTCGCCTCGCTCCAGCGCGACAACCGCCGCTGCCGAGCCTGCGCGGTTGCCGGGCACCACCTCGAGTCGCGCCCCGTCGTCGAGGGCCGCGCAGGACAGCGCGCGTACCTGTACGGCCAGGCGCCCGGGATCGTCGAGGCGGACGAAGGCCGCCCCTGGCGCGGACGGGCCGGCAGGACGCTTCGCGCCTGGCTCGGGCTCGACGAGGACGAGTTCTACGAGACGTTCTACTGCGCGGCCGTCACGCGCTGCTATCCGGGAAAGGCGCCGTCCGGCCGCGGCGACCGCACGCCGACGCCCGACGGAACGCGCGCTCTGCGCGGTCTGGCGCGAGCACGAGCTCCGTCTCCTCCGGCCCGAGCTCGTCGTCACCGTCGGCGGCCTCGCGGCGAAGGCGCTCCTCGGCCAGACGAACCTGACCGCTTGCATCGGCCGGCGCCTCGACCTCGACGGTGCGACGGCGATTCCGCTGCCACACCCGTCCGGGGCGAGCGCCTGGCTCAACTCGCCGGCGAACCGCGGGCTACTGGCCAAGGCGACCGCACTCGTCCGGATAGAGCTGGCGAGGCTTCAGGCGACGGCGTAGAGGTGCCACTCGCCCGGGACGCCCTTGAGCGTGGCGGTGCCGCGATCCTCGAACCGGAGGTCGGAGCCGGCGACGAGGTCCTTCACCGTCCCGGAGACGAGCACCTCGCCCGCGGCGGCCTGACTCGCCACGCGGGCGCCGATGGATACCGCGATGCCGGTCACCTTGCTGTCGAGCAGCTCGCACTCGCCGGCGTGCAGACCCAGGCGGACGTCCACATCGATCTCGCGCAGCGAGTCGCGGATCGCGCCCGCACAGCGGACGGCGCGGGCAGGCCCGTCGAAGCTGGCGAAGAAGCCGTCGCCCGCCGTGTCGTGCTCCGTGCCCCGGAAGCGGGTGAGCTGCGTCCGCACACGCCGGTGATGCTGCTCGAGCAGCTCCCGCCAAGCGCGGTCGCCGAGCTCCGCGGCGAGCGCCGTCGAGCCGACGATGTCAGTGAACAGCACGGTGGCGAGCACGCGGTCCGGCTCGGTCTCGGGCCAGCCGCCTGCCCAGGCGGTCTCGAGAAACGCCCTTACCTCCCGCAGGTACCGGTCGATGTTCTCCTCGGCGAGCATGTGCCCCTCTCCCGGAAGCTCGAGGAACGTCGCGCCCGCGATGTGGTCGGCGAGGTACCGCCCCTGCTCGATCACCACCCAGGGATCACCGGTCTGATGGGCGACGAGCGTCGGCACTCGGATCGCAGGGAGCGCCGGACGGACGTCGATGGCCTGGTTCAGCCGTCCCAGCGCCGCCGCGGCGCCGGGGCTCACGGAGTAGCGCAGCATGTCCGTCCAGGCGCGAACCTCGTCCTCGTCCGCGCCGGGCAAGCCACCGCGCACGAGGTCTTCGAGGTAGCCCGGCTTACCCCAGTTCGCCTCGTCCTCATCGATCAGGCGGTCGTCCTCTTCGGCCTGTATCCCGTGCGGAAAATCGGGCGACCACAGTGCCTTCGTCACCCCTGCCAAGAGCACGAGGGCAGTCGCACGCTCCGGGTACGTCGCGGCGAACAGGACGGACATGGGCGCGCCCTCGGACACGCCGAGCAGCGCCGCCCGCTCGGAGCCCGCGGCGTCCATCACGGCCCTGATGTCGTCCATTCGCTGCTCGAACGTCATCGACTCGTCGAGCGGGTCGGACATGCCGGTGCCGCGCTTGTCGAGAACGATCAGCCGGGAGAACTCGGCCAGGCCGCGCAGGAGACGTGCGAACGCTCGGGATCCGCCAGCCGAGCTCGACGTGCGAGAGCGCGCCCGGGCGAGAGACGAGGTCGAACGGCCCGTCCCCGACGACCTGGTAGGCGACGTTGACGCCGTCGCTCTTCGCGTACTGCGTCCGCGGCGTGTCCACGGGCTAAGTTTGGGTGATGGACGCGGAGCCTGCTGCCTACAGGAGCATCTTCTTTCGCCTGCTCGCGTTCCTGAAGCCGTACCGGACCGGGCTCGCGATCTCGATCATCCTCGCGATCGGCTCGCAGGCCGCGCAGATCGCGCTCGTCTGGATCACCGGCCGGGACGTGATCGACCGCGCGCTCCTGGGCGGCGACACCGAGCTGCTCTGGATCTCCGTCGGCGCGATCGTCGGGCTCGGCCTCGCGCGGGCGGTGCTCATGCTCGGGCGGCGGCTGCTCTCCGGCCGGCAGGCGCTCGACGTCGAGATGGACATGCGCAGCGGCATGTACGCGCACCTCGTGCGCATGTCGTTCGGCTTCTACGACCGCCACCAGACCGGACAGCTCATGTCGCGGGCGACCGTCGACCTGCAGGGCGTGCGCTTCTTCCTCGGCTACGGGCTGATCTTCTTCTTCCAGAACGTGCTCACGGTCGTCTCGGTGACGATCGTGCTCTTCTTCTTCGACTGGCAGCTGGCGCTGATCGTCCTCGCGATCACGCCGGTGCTGGTCGCTCCTCGCCTACCGCTACAGCCACGTCGCCCACCCGACGCTGCGCGAAGTGCAGCAGCGCCTCGCCGACGTGGCCACTGTGGCCGAGGAGAACATCGTCGGCGTCCACGTCGTCAAGGCCTTCGCGCAGGAGCCGTCGGAGGAGGCGAAGTTCAAGCACCGCTCGGAGCGGGTGTTCGAGCAGACACTCCGCGCGAACCGCCAGCGCGCGCTGTACGTGCCGCTGATCTCGTTCATCCCGCTGCTCGCCCAGGCCGGCGTGCTGCTCATCGGCGCGCAGCGCGTCCAGGACGGAACGATGAGCGCTGGCGCCTTCGTCTCTTTCAACCTCTACCTGACGATGCTCGTCGTCCCGCTGCGGGCGCTCGGGATGTGGGTCGGCCAGGCGCAGCGCGCGACGGCGGCCGGCGAGCGGATCTTCCAGGTGCTCGACGAGCCCGAGGGCGTCGCCGACCGGCCCGGCGCGGTCGACCTGCCGCCCGGCGAGGGCGAGATCCGCTTCGAGGACGTGAGCTTCGAGTACCTGCCGGACCGCCCCGTGCTCGAGGACCTCGACCTCGACGTCGCCGCCGGCCGCACCGTCGCGCTGATCGGGCACACCGGCTCCGGCAAGACGACGCTGACCTCGCTCGTGCCGCGCTTCTACGACGCGACCGAGGGGCGCGTCACCGTCGACGGCGTCGACGTCCGCGACGTGACGCTCGCCTCGCTGCGCGGCGCGATCGGCGTCATCTCGCAGGACCCGTTTCTGTTCTCCGCCACCGTGCGCGAGAACATCGCCTTCGGCCGCGGCGAGCTCTCCGACGAGGAGATCGAGCGCCACGCGCGTGCGGCCCAGGCCCACGACTTCATCGAGCGGCTCCCCGAGGGCTACGACACGGTGATCGGCGAGCGCGGGATCACGCTCTCCGGCGGGCAGCGCCAGCGGATCGCCATCGCGAGAGCGCTGGCGGTCGACCCGCGCATCCTCATCCTCGACGACGCGACCGCCTCCGTCGACGCGACCACCGAGGCCCGCATCCGCACCGGCCTGCGCGAGGCGATGCGCGGCCGGACGACGCTGATCATCGCGCACCGCCTGTCCACGATCGCGCTCGCAGACGAGATCGTCGTCCTCGACCACGGACGATTCGCCGCCCGCGGCACGCACGAGCAGCTGATCGAGTCGAGCCCCGTCTATCGCGAGATCTACGAGCACGGCCTGCTCGAGCAGCAATTCGTCGACGCCGTCGAGGCCCGCGGCGAGATGGAGGAAGTGGCATGAGGGTTCACCAGCCCGGCGGCCATCTCATGCGCGAGCGGGACGTGCGGGTCGACGACTGGTCGTGGGGCAAGACCAGGAGGCGCCTCGGCCTGCTCTGGCGCCTCATGCAGCCGTACCGCCGCCGCGCCGCCTTCTCGGTCGTCTCGCTGCTCCTGGCGACGGTGACGGCCCTCGCGCCGCCCTACCTGGCCAAGCTCGCGCTCGACGACGCGATCGGCGAGGACGTCGGCGCGAGCATCTACCTGATCGTCGCGGTCTTCCTCGCGGCGGGGATCGCGAACTGCGTCATGTACTACGTCGAGACGTACATGACCGGCTGGGTCGGGGAGCGCGTCCTCGCCGACCTGCGGACGACGCTCTTCGACCACCTGCAACGGCTGTCGCTCGGCTTCTACGAGCGCAACCGCGCCGGCGTGATCATCAGCCGGCTGACGAACGACGTCGAGGCGATCGATCAGCTCGTCACCGACGGCGTCACCGTCCTCTTCCAGTCGACGCTGACGCTGATCGGGACGGCCGTGATCCTCTTCATCCTCGACTGGCGGCTCGCGCTCGCGACCTGCTCCGTGATCCCGCTGATGGCCTTCGCGACCGCGATCTTCCGCAAGCGGTCGGCGCGCGCCTACGCCTCGGTGCGCGAGCGCCTCGGCCTCGTCACGGCGACGCTCGCAGAGGACATCGCCGGCATGCGCATCGTGCAGGCGTTCACGCGCGAGGACGCGGCCTTCGCGAACTTCCGCAACGTCGCCGCCCAGTACCGCGAGTCGAACATGCAGACGGTCAGGATCAGCGGCGTCTACTTCCCGGCCATCGACTTCTTCTCGTCCGTTGCGCTCGCCGTCGTGCTCGGCTACGGCGGGCACCTCTACTTCGAGGGGGCGCTGACGCTCGGGACGCTGTTCGCGTTCATGCTCTACGTCCAGAACTTCTTCGACCCGGTCCAGCAGCTCTCCCAGCTCTACAACACGTTCCTCTCGGCCACGGCCGCACTGGACAAGATCATGGGGGTGCTCGACGAGGAACCCGAGGTCTCGGACGGGCCCGGCGCGCGGCCGCTGCCCGCCGTCTCGGGACGCGTTCGCTTCGAGGACGTGCGCTTCCGTTACGGCCGCGGCGACGAGGTGCTGCACGGCATCGACCTCGACGTGCCGGCGGGGACCACAGTCGCGCTCGTCGGCCACACGGGAGCCGGCAAGTCGACGATCGCGAAGTTGCTCGCACGCTTCTACGACCCCACCGAGGGCCGGCTCACGATCGACGGGATCGACCTGCGCGACGTGACGCAGGCGTCGCTCCGCGACCAGCTCGGCATCGTCCCACAGGAGGGTTTCCTCTTCGCCGGCACCGTTCGCGAGAACATCGCCTTCGGCCGCCCGGACGTGTCCTTCGAGGACGTCGTCGCCGCCGCGCAGACCGTGGGCGCCGACGAGTTCATCAGGCAGCTCGAGGACGGCTACGACACCGGGGTCGGCGAGCGCGGGACGCGCCTCTCGCTCGGCCAGCGCCAGCTGATCGCCTTCGCCCGCGCCTTGCTCGCGGACCCGCGGATCCTGATCCTCGACGAGGCCACGAGCTCGGTCGACATCGGCACCGAGCGCAAGATCGAGACGGCGCTGCGCCGGCTGCTCGCCGACCGGACCGCCTTCATCATCGCCCACCGCCTGTCCACGATCCGCGGCGCCGACGTGATCGTCGTCCTCGAACACGGCCGCATCGTCGAGCAGGGCTCGCACGAGGAGCTCATGCGCCGCGGCGGCCTCTACACCTCGCTCTACGGCGACTGGGCTCTGTCCGCCTGAAGTCCGGCGGACTTCAGGCGGCGACGCGACGAGAGGTTGCCGCAGCGCTCGATGCCAGCAAAGCCGGCATCGACGGCAGAGCGGCTCGACAGACGAACCCAGATCGTGCTGTCGTCTCCATCAGCCGCGGAGCCCGGGCTTTGCCCGGGTGTAGCTCGAACCGCGAGGGACGCGACCACGGCGGCACACCGGGGAAACCGGCCGTTTTCTTGCGTCGGCTGCCTCGCGCTCGGCCTGGTGGCGTTCGTCGTCATTGCCCTGCGTCTGTAAGACGATTCGACGCGAGGCTAGCTCGCCGGGTAAGCGTCCACGAATGCGTACTGCGCCGAGCCGATCGGGAGGGACGCCGACGGCGGCTGCTGCGCCATGACGACCGTCCAGTACCCGCCGTTCGCGACCAGGCCGTAGAAGGCGTGCAGCGAGTTGCCGCCCGAGCTTGACCGGCTTCGCCGCTGGATCGGCGGCCAGCGCCAGGTGCAGCGCGTTCTTCGGCAGGCGTGTGCAGACGGACGTGTCCGGCCCGCCGCCGAGCCCGAACTTCCTGAACGCGACCTTGACGAACGCAGCGCAGTCGGCTCGCCGGAGCGCCGCGACCGCGAGCCGCACGTTCCGGTCGAAAGCCGGATTCGGCTTCGACCCGATCGACCCGTACTCGAACTGGATGAAGGCGACGTGGAAGCGCCGGTCGCGGTCGAGGGCGAGCACCGTCGTCGCGGGCTGCGAGTACCCGGTGCCGGCGTCGATCTCGGCGGCCGTGCCGTACGCGATTCCGTGCGGGGACTTGAACGTGCCCAGGCCCTGGCGGAGGTAGGTGCACCCGCTCGCCTTCGTCGACCCGTACTCCGAGTGCATCAACGCGCGGAGCTTTCCGTTGCAGCCCTTGATGCGGAGCGCGCCGGCCATGCGGGCGATCGTCGCGTCAACGGACTCGGCCGGCGTCGGCTTCGGCGTCGGCTTCGGACCGACGGCTGCGGCAGGCAGGGCCATGGCCAGAGCGAGGAGGACGGCGACGCCGGCGAGCCTCACGACGCCTCAGGCTAGCGGGAGTACGCTTCACGCGATGGCCTCCGAGCCGACCCCCGAGGAGCTGATAGAGCAACCGGCGGACGAGGTCGAGGTCGAGCGCGAGACGCGCATGACTCCCGCCGAGGCGACCGCGCGCATGCGGATCCGCGTCCCCACGCGCGGCAACCGGAAGCTCCGCACGCTGATCGAGCACGTCAACGCCGACGACGAGCTCAAGGCGTGGTGGCACGTCTCCAACGTCAACGCGATCGGCCGCCTGAGCATCAACGACCACTCCTGGGTGCACATCCAGATCGTCACCAACATCGCGCTGAAGCTCCTGCGCCAGCTGACGAAGCACGGTGTCGAGCCGAACATGGTCTCCGACTACGACTTCGCTCCGGACGACGCGGAGGTGGTCGTCGGGCTCGGCGCACTGCTGCACGACGTGGGCATGTCCGTGCACCGGGACGGGCACGAGGACTTCAGCCTCTTCCTCGCCGAGCGCAAGAGCCGAGAGTTGCTCGAGGACCTCTACGAGCTGCCCGAACGGGCAGTGCTCGTCTCCGAGGTGCTGCACGCGGTCACGAGCCACCGCGCCTACGGCAAGCCGTTGACGCTCGAGGCCGGCGTCCTGCGGGTCGCCGACGCGCTCGACATGGCGAAAGGCCGGTCGCGCATTCCGTTCGAGCGCGGCAGCGTCTCGATCCACGCGCTCTCGGCGGCGGCGATCGAGAAGGTCGTGATCTCGGACGGGGATGCGCGCCCGATCCTGATCGAGATCCTCATGACCAACTCCTCCGGCGTCTACCAGGTCGACGGCCTGCTCAAGGAGAAGCTGCGGGGCTCGGGCCTCGAGCCCTACGTCGAGGTCGTCGCGCACATCGACACCGAGGCGGAGAAGAGCCTCGTGCCGATCTACCGGCTCGAGACCTAGAAGCTTTCGCGAGTCAGCGGCGTCCCCGGCTGCTGCACCGGCGAAGCCTGGCCCCGCGTGGTGGCGTCAAACGCCAGGCCGCTAGAATGACCGGACCGTTGCGGGGTCGTCTAATGGTAGGACGCCTGGCTCTGGACCAGGTAGTCAAGGTTCGAATCCTTGCCCCGCAGCCTCAGGAGCCGCCGCCAGGCGGCTTTCGTTCTCGGAGATTCGACATCGGCGTCGGCCCAAGTCTCGGTTGAGCCTGAACTGTCCGTTCGCAGCTACGCGAGCTGCATCGCCAGGAGCACGATCGCGGCGAGCGCGCCCATCACGACGACGAGGGCGGCCGCGACGAGACCGGCGGCGAACAGCTTGAGCTTGCGCGGCGTCACGGCCCAGAGCAGCGCGGCGATGCCGAGCTTGCCGTACTTCCCCTTGCTGACCACGAATCTCGCCACGCCGATCGCAGCGACGAGCCATCCGGCCGGGACGAAACGGACGTCGTCGCCCGTGGCGGGATAGGCGGGCAGTCTCTGGAGCGACGTTCGCATCGTCGTCAGGGTAGCTGGCGGCGCCTTCCCAATAGCCGCAGCGCGCACACGGGGCTGCCCTCCCAAACGAACCCTGTGATGCGCGCTGCGCGGCGCTCGGGGGCTGGGGGCGATGCGCGCTCCAGCCCCCAGAGCTGCCATGTATTTGGACGGTCGGAACGGCTATCGGTTAGAGGCGCCGGGCGAGCGCGAGCACGTTGTTCACGTAGATCTGCGTCTCAGCCGTGATGCCGCGCGCCCTCACCGACCGCGGGCCCTGCAGGTATGCCGCCACCGCGCTGGCCGTGTCGCCCCCGAAGTAGCGCAGGAGGTAGTGCAGGTACGCGACCCCGACCCGGATGTTGCCGTCCACCGTCGGCGCGACCGGGTGCCCGACGACGAAGAGCTCGACGAACGACCAGGCATCCGGCATCACCTGCATCACCCCGACCGCGCCCTGCTTCGAGACGACGCCCGGCTGGTAGCCCGACTCCTGCCACGCGAGCCCGCGGACGAGGTGCTGGTCGACGCCGTAGTACGCGGCCCAGCGGTCGAGAAGCCAGCGGACGGTCTCGCGCGACACGGGCTTCGGGGCGGTACCGGCGTCCCAGGTGCACACCGACACCTTGCAGAGGACTCCTGCGGTCGCCCGCCCGACGACGCCGTCGGGCGCGAGCCCTCGAGCCCGCTGGAAGCGCATCACCGCAGCCTCCGTCTTCGGGCCGAACTGCCCGTCGGGCTCGGTGTGTAGCAGCCGCCGCTTGGTCAGCAGGTACTGCAGGACGGCGACGTCCCAGCCCTTCATGCCCGCCCGGATCACCCGCGTCCCGAACAGCGGCCGCCCGAGCGCGCCGAGCGCCTGCCGCGTCCTCGGGCCGACGATCCCGTCGGGCACCAGGCCGTGGTGCATCTGGAACCGCACGACCCCGGCGCGCGTCAGCGGCCCCAGCTCCGCGTCGATCGGCCCCGAATAGAGGGCGTGGCGCGCGAGCGCCACCTGCAAGCCCGCGAGCTGTGGATTCGCGGAGGCGGACGCGACGCCGGCGAACAGAGCCACGGCGGCGAGGGCCATCCACCGAACGGGGTACCTCATACGGGGGATATCGGCCCCCGTCGGCGGACCTTGAGCGCCGTCCGGGCTACTGCGTCGTGACCGTCCCGACCCGAATCGCAGTCAGGCGGAAGGAGGGTCGAGGCGGCGAGTAGAGTCCCGCCGGATGGCCGGGCGGGTGGACACCACACGGCCGGCCCACGCGGGCAGGCTCGGCTACCGGCCCGGCCTCGACGGCCTCCGCGCGCTCGCGATCCTCACCGTGCTCGCCTTCCACGTCGGCGCGTTCGCAGGACAGACCACGCTTGGCGGAGGCTTCCTCGGCGTCCAGATCTTCTTCGTCATCTCCGGCTTCCTGATCACGGCGCTGCTCGTCGAGGAGTACGAGCGGAACGGGCGGATCAGGCTCGGCTTCTTCTATGTCCGACGCGCGCTGCGCCTGTTCCCGGCGCTGTTCGCAGCGGTCGCGGTCGCCGTGATCTACGCGAGCTTCGCGCCGCGCAACCAGCTGCACGAGACCGCGAAGGAGGCGATCGCAGCGGTGTTCTACTGGGACAACTGGTTCCATGGGCTGAACATCGGGAACCCGACGATCCTGCTCCACACCTGGTCGCTGTCGATCGAGGAGCAGTTCTATGTCGTCTGGCCGCTGCTGCTCTTGCTCGTCCTCGGGCTGACGCGTTCCCGGCGCGAGCTCTGGCTGCTGCCGCTCGCCGCCGCCGCAGCGGTCGCGATCGTGCGCGCGGGCGTGAGCCTCGCCCATCCCCACTCGTTCATGCGCCTCTACTTCGGGACGGACACGCGGGCGGACGCGCTCCTGATCGGGTGCACGCTCGCGCTGCTCTGGGCGCGCGGGCTGCCGAGGTGGCTCGCCGGGCTCCTGGTCTGGCTGGCTCTCCCGGCAGTCGCCGTCCTCGCCGCGCTGATGTGGTTCGCGACCGTGCCCGGCCGGAGCCTGTACGTGTACGGCCTGCTCGCCTGCTCGCTCGCCTCCGCGGTGCTGATCGGCGGCGTCGTCCTCGGCCGCCCGTCGCTGCTCGTGCGCGCGCTGGAGCAGCCCGCCGTCGTCTTCGTCGGGAAGATCTCGTACGGCCTCTACCTCTGGCATTACGTCGTGTTCTGGATCGTCCGCGACCACACCGGGGGCTGGAGCCAGGCGCGCCGCGTGCCGCTCGAGCTCGGGCTGGCGGTAGCGGTCGCCGTCGCGTCCTACTACCTGCTCGAGCTGCCGATCGTCCGCCGCAAGGCCCGCTTCACGCCGCAGCGTGCCTAGGCCTGGACGATGCTCGGGGCGATGGCCGAGGCGACCGCGCGCGTCCGCATCGGCTGCATGGTCACCGGTAACACGTACCGGCATCCGGCCGTGCTCGCGAAGATGGCCGTCACAGTCGACCACCTGTCCGGCGGCCGGCTCGAGTTCGGACTCGGCGCCGCCTGGGCCGAGCTCGAGCACACGATGTTCGACCTCGAGTTCGGGACCGCCGGCCGGCGCATCGCCCGGCTCGAGGAGGCCTGCCGGATGCTCAAGCTGCTCTGGACCGAGGAGCGGAGCGACTTCGAGGGCCGCCACTACCGCCTCACGGACGCGATCGCGAACCCGAAGCCGGTCCAGCAACCGTACCCGCCGATCTGGATCGGCGGCTCCGGCGAGCGCAAGACGCTCCGGGTTGTCGCCGAGCACGCGGACGTCTGGAACGCCGGCGGGGGCGACGCCGCGGAGGTCGCGCGGCTCTCAGGCGTGCTCGACAGGCACTGCGCCGACGTCGGCCGCGATCCGGCGACAATCCGGCGCTCGGTGCAGTTCCGCTTCGACGGGGACGCGGAGAAGGCGCTCCGGACCGTTCAGGAGTACGTGGGTATCCCCATCGGCGACGTGATCGTGATGCTCACGCCGGGGCAGGCCCAGGCGCATGCCGAGATCGCCGCCGATCTCCTGCCGCGGCTACGAGAGCTGGGTTGAAGGAAACGGGCGCCCGGCAAGCCGAGCGCCCGCGAAGTCGGGAACTAGCCCTCGATCTGGACGACGTTCGTCGCCTGCAGGCCCTTGGGGCCCTCGGTCGACTCGAACTCGACCTTCGCACCCTCGGCGAGCGTCTTGAAGCCGTTGCCGGCGATGCCCGAGAAGTGCACGAAGAGATCGGCGCCTCCGTCGGCGGGCGTGATGAAGCCGTAGCCCTTGGAGTCGCTGAACCACTTGACAGTTCCGGTTGCCATGACACCTCCCTCAAACGATCACGAACGCGTACGGAAGGCGATGCCGCGCAACCAGTTACTCGTTCTCGATGACGCCGGAAGCGTAGCCGAAAGAGAATCTGCTTCCTACGTCCGCAGGGCCGACAAGCGCCCCGAAGCCGCTTCCAGGCCGGTGAGCCTCGACGTGATCTCGGCTTCGGCCGCCGTCCGGCTGGCGCTGTGTCCCGTCACCGCCGTCAGGAAGTCGTCCCGCTCCAGCGCAAAGAGCTGTGTGGGTTGGGTGGCGGTCACCGTCGCCGTACGGGGAACGTCCCGGATCAGGGCGATCTCCCCGACGTAGTCACCGGGGCCGAGCGTGTTGACATGTCGGCCGCCGGCGGTCACTTCGACCTGCCCGTCCGCGATCACGTAGAAGCGGTCTCCGGCCTCGCCCTCGCGTGATGATGGTCTCTCCCGCGGCTGCAGGTACCGGAATCAGAGCGGTTGACCAGCGTCTCCAGTGACCCGCCCGGCAGCGGCGCGAAGATCGGCGTCCGACGCAGCAGCTCGATCAGATCGCCCGCCGGTGCCACGGCCTTCGCATCGATGTCGAAGAGTGGCCGCCAGAAGATCGCCACGAGCACGGGCACGAACGCACCGACCACGATGAGCGTGGCTCTCAGGCTCATGACGTGCAGGAGCAGCGGTACGACGATCGCGCCGATGCCGATCGACGACATCCAGATCAGCAACAGCGCACCGAACGCACGGCCGAGAATCGCCTGTGGCACAGCCCGCTGGAGGATCGTGAAGCAGGGGACGTCGACGAGCGGGCTCCCGAGCCCGAGGAGCGCCATCGCCACCAGCGCTGCCGCGGTGTTCGGGAAGGCGGCGATGAGCACGGGAGCGCCGCAGAGCAGCCCGCCCGCTACGAAGGGAAAGCTCAGCCGCCGCTTGCCCGCGAGACCGGCTGTCAGAACCCCACCGATCAGCGCCCCGACCCCGAACGCAGTGTTCAGATAGCCCAGGCCCGCATTCCCGATGTCGAGTTCGTTCAACGCGATGTCGACCATCAGCACCTCGAGAGCTCCGGCAACGGCCGACGCTGCTGCGAACAGGCCGAGCATCAGTGCCAGGCGCGAGTCCGATCCGATCGCCTTGAAGCCCGCCAGCACCTCGACCAGAAACCGTTGCATCGCCGAGGCCGCGTCGGCATCGGTGGCTTCCAGCGTCGGTTCTTCGGCCTCCGCCTTCGGCACCCGGATACCGATCACCTGGGTGAGGGACACAGCGATCATCGCAGCGGTGAAGAGAAACCCCGCCGAGATGCTGAAGACCGTGAGGATTGCCCCAGCGAGGGCCGGCCCGACGAACATCCCGACACTGTCGATCGTTCCGGACACGGCGTTCGCAGCCGTCAGCTCGGCAGGGGTTCGCGACAGGGACGGGAGCAAGGCCGAGTTCGCGCTCTCGTAGGGAGAGCGACACACCGAGTTGACGACCGAGATCGCGTAGACGATTCCGGCCGGCCCACCTCTCCAGACGCTGAGCGCGGCGACCAGCATCAGGCCGATCCGGATGCCGTCGGTCGCAATCATCACCCGGAGCCGTGGATACCGGTCGGCGATCAGACCTCCTACGGGGGAGAACAGCGCCGAGGGGATCATTCGGATCAGCCAGACGAGTCCGACCGCGTTGACGCCTCCCTGCTGGTAGGCGTAGACCGAGACGGCGAGCATGTATGCCGAGCCCCCGAGAGAGGCTCCGGCGAGGGCCAGCTGCGTCCGCCGGAGGTTCGGGTTCGAGAAGACGGACTTGAACGCCACTCCCGACTCGGAGAGCTGCGCGCGAAGCATCCCCATGGGGCAAGCTTCGTTTGCCCGTGAACAATTTGCAAGCGCCGAGCAGCGGGGAGGTCAACCGTCGACCGAAACTCGTCGCAGGCCGTTCGCGCACCGGAGAGCTGCTCGGCGTCGTCGATCCAGGAGGTGTCGACCAGAACACGGCGGCCGTCGTGGAGAAGCTCGCAGCCGGCCCGGTGTCCGTCTTCCCGTCGGGTGGAGACCCTGGAAGCCGGCCCCGAACGCTCCTCGTGGGTGAAGTGTTCAACCTTCCGGAGCTGGCAGCCGACGCCGGCGTTCCGCTCCAGGAGGGGCCGGAAGCCGTTCTCTCGGCCGGCTTCGGCCGCTGGGGCCGCGATCTTCTACGACGGCTGCACGGATCGTTTGCGACGGTGCTCTGTGGAGCGGAGGGCGACGGCGCGTTGATCGCCGCAGATCGCATGGCCGGCCACTCGATCTTCTTCCACCGGCACGGCGACCGCGTCGCCTTTGCGTCGGAGATCCGCAGCCTGCTGAGCCTGTTGCCGACGCGCCCGGGCCCCGACCAGGTCGGCCTCGTCCACTGGCTCGCCGGAAGCCGGGTGCCGGCCGGGACGACCCTGTACGAGAAGGTTCGCGAGCTGCTCGGAGGCGAGCACTTCGAGCTTGGGGCCGGAGGCCTGACCCAAGGGACGCACTGGGAGCCGCGCTACGACGCGCCCGAGCGGCTCTCGTTCGAAGACGCGGCGGAAGCCCTCTGGGACGAGATCGTCCACGCCGTGAGCCTGCGCATGAGCCTGACGGAGGGCGCGGCGATCGTGATGAGCAGCGGCATCGACTCGTCGATCGTTGCCGCAGCCGCCGCCGACCATGCGCGGCGATCGGGAGCTCGCGCCCACGGCTTGACGGCCGTGTTTCCCCGGTACTCCGATCCTCGCGTCAACGAAGCCGAGCGGACTCGAGAGCTCGTCGCCGCACTCGACCTGCCGACGACGTTCGTAGCCGTCGAGCCCGGGGGCGCTGTTGCCGTCTCCCTCGACTGGCTCGAGACCTGGAACCTCCCTCTGCTGGGGCCGGGCTACGTGCTGGAACACGCGCTGCTCGCACTCGCGGACGACTCGACGGTCGTGCTCGACGGTCAGTGGGGCGACGAGACTCTCGGCGCGACCGCCAACTACCTGCCCGCCGATCTGCTCCGCCGCGGACGAGTGCAGTCGAGCCTGCGTCTGTCGGGACGGTTCCCGGAAAGCGAAACCGACTGGCGCTCCAGGCTCGAGCAGTGGTACGGCTACGCCGTCGAGCCTTTGGTCCCACTCGGCCTCCAACGGGCGGTCTCGAGCCTGCGAAAGCCCTCCGGGCAGGCGCCGGGTTACCTCACGGATGAGAGCGCCGACATCTATGTTTCGACGAACGAGTTCTGGGCCTGGAAGAGGCGGCGCGGAGTTCCCCGCTGGTGGGCCGAGAAGGCAGATCTCGTCACGCGTGTTCGCCAGGCCTCGAGCCTCGGTTCATACCTTCGGCAGCGGGCAGCGCTCGCCGGGCTCGCCGCGCGGCCCGTGTTCTTCGACGTGGGCCTCATCGAGCTCGCACTGCGCCTGCCGCCCGAGTTCGACTTCGACCCAATGCTCGATCGGCCTCTCGCGCGTCGAGCGATGCAAGGACGGGTGCCGGACAGCGTCCGACTATCGACGACGAAGAGCGACCTCACCCCTTTCTACCGGGACACCCTCTGGGGGAGCGATCTCGAGGTGATCCGAAACCTGGTCCTCGCGCGTGAAGCCGAGATCCGGCCCTACGTGCGCTCGGCCAAGCTCGATGCCGTCTTGAACGCCTCGGGCCCCGGCGCACACCTCGCCGCCTGGCGGCTCTTCTCCGCGGAGTGCTGGCTCCGGTTCCAATCGGACGACTCGATCACGAGCCGCCTACGACAACAGGGACTCTCTCGATTGCGCGCGGGAGTCTGGCGGAACGCATGAAGAAACTTGCGCGAGTTTTTCGGCTGTGGGAAGATTATGGGGGTCGAGACCGTCTTATTGGCAGATACAAGTTGTTGACATGCACCTTCGTACTGCGGAAGGGAGGGAGCATGGCACCTAAGAGGCCTAAGAAGGGCGACGTCCCCTCGTAGTTTTTATTGACGGACTTGAATCCTCGGGCGGCTCCAGGCCGCCCGAGGCATTTCTGGCGTCATTTTCTCAGCGCGATTCTGCGTCGCCGAGTGCCTGAGCGACGGCCTGCTCGGCGCGCCATACCGCGCTCGCGGCCCGTCTGGAGCGATCGTCGTCGGCCCGCGTTCCGAGGTTCACAGCCACGAGGTGGCGGGCCACGCGCACCCCGGCGTGCGCGAGCAGCGCCGCAGACACCGCATCTGACCTGAACGTGCCCTCGCCTAGTCGGGCCGCCGTCGCGGCCAACTCGGCGACGTCGGCCCCGGTCTCGGCGATGACGACCGGCAACTCGACGGAGTCCTCCAGCCGGCCGCGCAGGTCGCCGTCGCCCTCGCCGGCTTCGCCCTCCACGGCGGCGCCGATCGCAACGAGCGCGGCGTGCCAGGCCTGCTCGTCGGCCACGGCCAGACGCGGGCACCGATCCGCGATCTCGACCGCCTGCGCCGCGATCCCGGGCGCGTCGGTCCACGAGTCGCGCGACGCGCGTGCGACGGTCGCCACGATCTCGGCCGCGACGCCGATCGTCCGCGCCGCCGCCGGTCCGCCACCGTGCAGAGGCGCAGCAGACCCGGTCACAACCGCAGTCTACGGCGGTCCCTATCGTTGGAGCCATGAGCCAGGTCATCGACGCCGGCCGGACGTTCTTCGACCAGCTGGCGGCCGTGGGCTGGACGATGCTCGCGATCGGGCTCGGCATGCACCTCGCGCGGCTCGTCTGCCGCGGCTTCGCCTGGCGAAACATCCTCGCCGCGGCGTTCCCGAGCGTCGCCGTCCGCCGCCTGCCGGTCCTCGGCGCCTACCTGGCGGGAGTCGGCTTGAACTCGGTCGCGCCGGCGCGCGCGGGCGACGTGCTCAAGCTCGTGCTCGTGCACACGCGGATCGAGGGCTCGACCTACTCGACGCTGACGCCGACGCTGATCGTGGAGACGCTCTTCGACATCGTCGTCGCCGCCGGCGTCCTGATCTGGGCGTTCCAGCAGGACGTCCTTCCCGGGCTGGACGTGTTGCGCGGGCCGAAGCTCAGCTCGGTCGACTGGCACTGGCCGCTCGAGCACCCGACGCCGGCGATCGTGATCGGCCTCGTCTGGGTGACGGTGATCGCACTCCTGATCTGGTTCTGGTCGAAGCGGGTCGAGGGATTCAAGCAGCGCGTCGCGGCCGGCTTCGCGATCCTGCGCACGCCGAAGAGGTTCGTGACCGGCGTGATCTCCTGGCAGGCGCTGTCGTGGGTCTTCCGCGCCGCGACGGTCTACTTCTTCCTGCGCGCGTTCCACCTCCCGGCCAACGCCTACACGACCGCGCTCGTGCTCGCCGTGCAGAGCCTGTCGACGCTGCTGCCGTTCACGCCGGGCGGCGTCGGCACGCAGCAGGGGCTGATCGTCTACGTGTTCCGGAACGAGCAGGTGGCCAGGACGCGCCTGGTCAGCTTCAGCGTCGGCATGCAGATCGCACTGACCGCGTTCAACGTGCTCCTGGGGCTGATCTCCCTCGCGTTCATGGCGCGCACGCTGCGCTGGAAGCGGATCGTCAGCCCGGCGCGGGAGGAGATGGAGCGCGAGGAAGCCGAGCGGCGCGAGGTTGAGCCGGCGAAGCCCGCTGGGTAGTGTCGGGCCATGTCCGCCGAGCCCGAACATCCGATTCGCCTCGTCGTCACGGACGATCTCCAGCGCTCGCGCCTGACCGTCTTCTTCCGCCTGTTGCTGGCCATCCCCCATCTCTTCTGGCTCGCGCTGTTCACCATCGCCGCGTTCGTCGTCGCGTTCGTGAACTGGTTCGCGACGCTGGCGACGGCACGGTCGCCGAAAGGCCTGCACGACTTCCTGGCCGGCTACCTCCGCTACGCGACGCAGGTCTTCGCCTACCTCTTCCTGGCCGCCAACCCGTGGCCGGGGTTCTACATCGGCACCGAGCAGCGTGCCTACCCGGTCGACGTCGAGATCGACCCGCCGGCGAGGCAGAACCGCTGGGCGACCGGCTTCCGCTTCGTCCTCGCCATCCCTGCGGGGCTTGCGGCCGGGGCGCTCGCAGGCGGCGGCGCCTCTGCCAACTCCCGCGGCGGCACGACAGGCGGGGTCTCGAGCATCGCGGCGATGCTCATCTGGTTCTCGGCGCTCGTCCGCGGCCGCTCTCCGCGAGGACTGCGCGACTTCATCGCCTGGGGAGTCGGCTACACGGCCCAGGTCTACGCCTACCTCTTTCTGCTCACCGACCGCTACCCGAACATCGACCCCTCGATCTTCTTCGAGGGCCTGGAGCCGCCCGAAGCCGAGGGCCGGGCCCGGCTCGCGAACGCCGACGACCACCGTCGCTCGCGCCTGTCGGTCTTCTTCCGGCTCCTGCTCGCACTCCCGCACATCGTCTGGCTCCTGCTCTGGACGATCGCGGCGATCCTCGCCGGCATCGCGAACTGGGTCGTGACGCTCGTGCGCGGGACGCCGGCGGCCCCGCTCGTGCGCTTCCTGGCCGCCTACATCCGCTACAGCGCCCACGTGAGCGCGTTCCTATGGCTCGTCGCAAACCCGTTCCCTGGCTTCGTCGGCGCCGCGGGGAGCTATCCCGTGGACGTGGAGATCCCGGAGGCGGGTCGGCAGAACCGCTGGATCACGGGGTTCAAGATCGTCCTCGCGATCCCGGCGCTGCTCCTCAACTCGGCCCTTGGCTGGCTGCAGTTCGTCGTCGCCCTGCTGCTCTGGTTCGCGTCGCTCGTACTCGGCCGGGCGCCGGTCGGGCTCCAGCGCGCGGGAGCGTACGCGATCGGCTACGGCGCGCAGCTGAACTGCTACCTGTACGCGCTCACCGACCGCTACCCGCACTCGAGCCCGCTGGCCGTCCTCGAGCGCCCGTGAGACGGCTCGCAGTCCTCGCAGGTGTCGCCGCCTGCACGCTCGCACTGGCGGGCAGCGCGTCGCCGGCGATCGCGATCGGACGCGGGATCGCCGGCGTCCGGCTCGGCATGAGCCAGGCGTCCGTGCGCGCGCGGCTCGGCAAGCCGGTGGTGGTCGTCCACGGCAAGAACGAGTTCGGCCCGTATACGGAGCTCCGTTACCGCGGCTACGTCGTCGTGCTCCAGGGGAACGCCCGGGCCACGTCGATCGTGACGACCCTCGCCCGCGAGCGGACGCCCGCCGGGATCGGCGTCGGCTCGACCTGGTCGCAGGTGCATTCGAAGGTCCCGGGCGTGCGCTGCGAGGGCAGGGCGACGATCGGCGACTGCCACGTCGGCGCGCTCCTCCCGGGCAGGACGGTCACGAACTTCTTCATCCTCCGCGGCAAGGTCAACCGGGTCGTCGTGGGCATCGTCCTCGACTAGCGCCGCTAGACTGTCGCCTGCCGGGCGCATTCGTCTAGTGGCCTAGGACACCGCCCTCTCACGGCGGCGGCACGGGTTCGAATCCCGTATGCGCCTTCCTGGGTTTCGCTCTGATCCGCCTAAACAATGTGTTGAGCGAAACCCTCGTGTCATTTGTGCGAGAAATGCCGCGTTTGCACGGGTCGGCGAGCTTCGTTTGGGCGCCGAAACCTCGGGCTGTGCCCGTCAGGGCTGGTGGGTGAGGCGCCACGCGGTGCGGGGGTCGAGGCGGGGGCCGGTGTGGAGGAGGCCGTGGCCGTAGACGCGGCCGGCAAAGCGGACAAGCGCGTAGATTGTGCCGAGGACGAGCACGACGGCGAGGGCGTGTTCCCAGAGCGGGACGCCGACGAGTGCGCCGCGGGCGGGTAGCACGAGCGGTGCGGTGAGCGGGAAGACGGTGAGAACGTTCGCGAGCAGGCCGTCCGTGTTGCTGGCGAGTGCGACGTAGCCGGCGAAGTAGGCTGCGAGGAGCGTGTAGGTGACGGGCTGGCCCGCGGTTTCCGCGTTCTGCTGTCGGGAGGCGAGCGCGCCGGCGGCTGCGTAGGCGGTGGCGTAGAGCGCGAACCCGAGCGCGAACCAGGGGATGACGAGCGCGAGGCTGCCGCCGAGTCCGGCGGGGGCGTCGAAGACCCCGGCGGCGAGCAGGGTGGCGGCGAGTCCGGCGACGAGCGCGAGTTGCGCGAGTCCGAGTAGGCCGATGCCGATCACCTTGCCGGCGAGGAGGTGGCGTGGCCGCACTGTCGACAGGATGAGCTCGACGACCCGGTTGTTCTTCTCTTCGACGACGCCGCTGACCACCCACTGGCCATAGATCGCAAGCGACATGAGCAGAAGCAGCGAGCCGGCGTACGCGACCAGCGTCTCGGCGTCGGTGGTCTCCTTGGCGGGTGGATGGAGCGTCGAGGTCGTCAGTTCCGGTGCCGGTGGCAGATGCTGGCGGAGTGCGCGTACCGCGGTGTCTGCGATCGCCGCTGCCTTCGCGTCGACGTTCGCCCGGAAGACGAGCCGGTCGGCGGACAGGAGCAGGAGCGCGTCCACCTGCTTGGCTTCCAGCGCCTGGCGACCGGCTGCCGGCGAGGCGACCACACGCATCTGCACCTCCGCGCCGTCGAAAGGTTTGGCCGTGCGTTGGAGCGCGGCGGCGAGGCCGGTCGGAACCGGCGCTGTTACCGCGACCTGGTACGTCTTTTCCTTCGACAGCGCCCCGCTCAACGCGGTCGACCCGCCGACGATGAGGAGCATGACCAACGTCGAGGCGAGGAACACCTTGCTGCGCAGGCGCTCGCGAATCTCGCGCCGGGCGACGAGCGAGATCGCACGCCTTCCGCTCATCGCTCCACCAGTTCCAGGAAGAGCTCCGCGAGCGAGGGCGGGCCGTAGCTGAACTCGACCACCCGTCCCGTCCGCTCGGCCGCCGCGAGCACCTGTTCGGGGTCGACGTCTCGGCTCGCCAGCAGCCGCAGGTCGCCGTTGCGGCGCTGCATCAACTTCACGCCGGCAACGTCCGGGGACCACTGCGGCGGCGCGCCCTCGAGCTGCAGCTCGATCCGCCGCCGTTGCGAACTGCGCCGCAGCGCGCCCACCTCACCCGTGGCGACGATGTGGCCGTGATCGACGATCGCGACCTCCTCGCAGATGTCCTCCACGAGTTCGAGTTGATGGCTGGAGAAGAGGACCGCGGCCCCGCGCTCCGCCTGGCTGCGTAGCACCTCGGCGAGCGTCTGTACCGCGACTGGGTCAAGCCCCGCGAACGGCTCGTCGAGAACGAGCAGCTCCGGCTC
This sequence comes from uncultured Actinomycetes bacterium, assembly GCA_963776375.1. Lineage (GTDB taxonomy): Bacteria > Actinomycetota > Thermoleophilia > Gaiellales > Gaiellaceae > PALSA-612. Next base: position 884,262 of record CAVZMF010000002.1, read on the forward strand.
ATGCAGCAACGCCGCCGCCAATTGCGCCCGCTGCTGGTTGCCGTGCGATAGCTCCTCGAGCTTCGCGCCGGCGCGGTCGGCGAGGCCGAGCCGCTCGAGCCAGTCCGATGCCGCAGCCCGCGCCGCGCCCTCGTCAAGCCCATGCAGGCACCCGAAGTACGCGAGCTGCTCCCCGACCGGCATCCGCGGATAGAGACCGCGCTCCTCCGGCATGTAGCCGAAGCGCAGCCGTTCCGCAAGCCCAACCGGGCGCCCATCCCACAACAACTCGCCCCCGTCGATCCGGACGAGCCCGAACACCGCCCGCATCGCCGTCGTCTTCCCCGCACCATTCGGCCCGAGGAAGCCGAGCATCCGGCCGCGTCCAACCGAGAACGAACAGTCCGCGAGCGCCTGCACCCTCCCGAACCGCTTGTTCACATGCTGAAAGCTGAGCACAATCCCTCGCAGGTCAGAAAAGCCCCCCGCCGTTCGCGAAGAGCCGTCGGCGGCACCCCTATTTTCTCCCGCCGACCCGAACAAGCCATACGCGCTATCACCGATCTGGGTAAGTGATTTGTGGCAGCGCCGCTCGAACCGGACGCGCCGCCCGGGGGCGGTGACAGACCCACGCCGCATCTGGTTCTGATGCGAGCCAACCAAGCCTGTGGCCGCGCGCTGGGGCGCGCGTCGACGGCGTCACCCGACGCCACAGGTCCACCTCTCCGGAGCCTCACTCTGCCGCACGCCCGCCTACCCGGACGCGCAAGTCACCGCCATCCGCGAACACCCCCGCAAACCCGCATGGCTGAGCCACGAGCGGCGGCCGCCGAAGGACGCTCAGACAGGTCTTGCACCGGCGACTAGCAACAGCAGCAGGGCCGCCAGCGCAACACCGGCAACGAGCCAGAAAGGTGGCGGATGGACGTGGTGGGGTGCGTGCATCGACAGGCTCACCCCCTTTCGCATTCATTGTGACACCGACCGGCCTGAGATTCCCGCCCGGGGCACCGGTTTTTGAAGCGCGAGCGCGCCGCTGACCGCCGGGCGGTTCGGTGACGAGCCGCCGCGGCGGCGGGTGTTCCCCCGCCGCGCCGGGTGACGGTCGCGACGTTGGCGAAACCGATTGGATCGTAGAGGCCGAGACGATCGCCGGACAGGATCTTGACGCGGCCGGAGCCCGAGCTGACTGCTGACGACGTCGGCCGCACCCGGTCGCCCCGGTAGGTGCTGGCCTCGACACGAGCTCGAGCGTAGACTGCGGCGCGGCCGCTAGCCGGCCAGAAACGACCGGCAGTGCTCGGAACGCGGCATCTGCAGCGCCGAGCGCGCGCAAGTACCGGCGGGAGAGCAGCGCGCCCGGTGTCGCGAGCCAGCCGTCGCGCCGCCGGCATCGAGTCGAGCCCCGGCTTCGCCGTGATCCGCCGTGCGCCTCTTCAGGCTGCCCGAAGGCCGGACGCTTAGACTGTCGCCCGTGCCCTTGGATGCCGGCGCTCTGAAGGACGTTCCGCTGTTCGCCTCGCTGTCCGAGGAGGACCTGGAGACGCTCGTCCCCGCGTTCAACGAGTTGTCGTTCGCGCCCGGGCACGTCATCACCCGGGAGGGGGCGCCCGGCTTCGGCTTCTTCGTGATCGAGTCCGGGACCGCGAGGGTGACGGTGCGCGGAGAGGAGCGACGAACGCTCGGCCCCGGCTCGTATTTCGGCGAGATCGCCCTGCTCGACCCGGGCCCGCGCGCCGCGACCGTCACCGCCGAGACACACCTCACCGGTCACACGTTGAGCGGGCTGGAGTTCCGGCCGCTCGTCAAGGAGCATCCCGACCTCGCCTGGGCGCTGCTTCAGGGCCTCTGGCGCATGCTCGGGCAGGACGAAGACGACTAGACGAAACCGGGGCCGGCGGCACCCGGAAGCGTGCCGACGACCCCAAGATCGTGTACGTTCGGAGTAGCGGGCTCGGCTGGCCCTGCTGCGCCTCATACTCCCCCGCATGCAGGGTGCGTGGTGGGACCGAGCCCGCCTTTTCTCTCCAGACGGCCAGGGACACCGTCGTCTTCCCTCCGGTCGAGCGAATCCGGAAAGTCGGGCCGCTCAGCCGGTGCCGCGGACTGCGCGCACCAGGCCGGCGACGCTCCACTTGTACTGCTGGGGCTCGTCGTGCCGGGCCGAGGCGGGCACGGGACGGTCGGGCACGGCGGGCGGCGGATCGTCGAGGGCGGGTCTTACGATCCGTCCGCTGAGGGTATTGATCGGGTTCGTAGTCGACCTGTCGTACGGCCAGGATGCATAGGACATGTACACGACATAGAACGAGCCGGGACGTTTGTCATCCCCCGAGGGAGTGAGTCGCGAAAACCCTTCTCCCCGGCCGAAACTGCCGATGAGTTTCCGCGCGCCGGGCCGTCCTAGACGACAACCCCGAGGACAGGAGGAATCATGGGCAAGCTGGTCGTGACCGAGTTCGTGACGTTGGACGGCGTGATGGAGGACCCGGGCGGCGGCGAGAAGGACCAGTTCGACCGCGGAGGCTGGGCGTTCCAGTTCGACCGCGGCGAGGAGGGCGACACGCTCAAGTTCGACGAGCTGAAGGCCGCCGACGCGCAGCTGCTCGGCCGGGTGACCTACGACGGCTTTGCCAAGGCGTGGCCGACGATGGAGGGCACGGGCGAGTTCGGCGAGAAGATGAACGCGATGCCGAAGTTCGTGGTCTCGGGCACGCTCGAGGACCCGACCTGGAACAACACGACCGTGCTCGGGCCGGACCTGCCCGGCGAGATCGGCAAGCTGAAGGATCAGTTCGAGGGCGACATCCTCGTCGCCGGCAGCGCGCAGCTCGTCCAGGGGCTGCTCGCGCACGACCTCGTCGACGAGCTGCACCTGATGGTGTTCCCGATCGTGCTCGGCGCCGGCAAACAGCTCTTCGCGGACGCGGAGAGCACGAAATCGATGGAACTCGTGGAGACGAAGCAAGCAGGCGAGACAGTGATCCTCATCTTCAGGCCCAGGCGCTGATCGTTTCTCGCGGCACCAAATCGGGAAACGCCTGCGGTGCCTGGCATCCGGGAAAACATCGTCCTCGAGCGGCATCGCGACTTCGAGGGGCGCGGCTGGCACGTGTGGGTGCAGCGCGCGGTCGTCCTCGTGCTGGCGGCCTTCGTCGTCGCCGCGCTAGGCCGGAAAGACGAAGGGCGCCTCGCGGCGCCCTTCTGGGTGCGCAAGAAGGCCCCGATCCCTACTGGAGGGAACCACCGCCGAGCGTGGCAGGCGAAGCGGCGGCAGGCGAGTCGGCCTCCGGCGCGAGGACGAGAGAGAGGTAGAGCGCGCGCTCGGCGGGCCGGAGACCGGATGGGATCGGCTCTCCACCACCTACCCAGCACACTCGAAGAACGTAGACAACGCCGTGCTGAGCGTGCGTTAGCCGTTGTTAAGAAGATGTGAAGGCGCTCACGAGACCCAGTCCGCAGCCGCCTGGAACCGCGCCACGAGCGGTCTCACGTCGAATGCGTGGTAGCCGATGCGCCCCGCGATCTCCTCGCTCGTCGGCTTCGCTCCCTCCCGGAAGAGGCCGCGAAGCAGGGTGCCGGTCTCCGGGCTCCGCCACCAGTCCTTGCCCACCGTGGCGACGAGGTGCTGGCGAAGCTGCGCGTTGCGGATCCAGGCGCGGAGGTAGTCGGCGGAGTAGAAGCCCGAGTCCATGTCGGCGAGATAGTTCTCCGAGCGGTAGCGCAGGCCGGTCGCCTGGCTGAGGCGCTCGGCGTAGCCCTCCGGCGTCCCGCCGTCCGAGGCGAAGCGCGACCAGAAGTCGATCTCGAAGTGGAGCTTCGCCGTGTAGCGGCGGAAGAGCAGCGAGTTCATGAACATCGTCGCCTGCGCGTTCTCGCGCGCCTCGTCCTCGGAGAGGCCGAAGTGCAGCGCGTGCCACTCGGGCTCGTAGGAGATCTCCTCGACGATGTACGAGTAGATCTCGGTCAGCGCGTGGTCGCGCGAGATCCGCCGGAACGTGTACGGGAGGCTCGCGTCGACACCTGCGTAGTGGAGCGCGTGGCCGGCTTCGTGCAGGAAGGCCTGGTAGTCGTGGAGGCCGCCCTGGGCACGAGTGATCAGGTGGACGACCTTCGGCGGGTCGGAAGCGATCACGCAGGCGCGCGGCGCCTTCTGCGGGCGGTCCTCGAGATCGGGGCGGATATTCGGGTCGGCGGCGAGATCGAAGCCGAGCGCCTTCAGCGTCTCGAGGCAGATCTCGGTCGCGCGCTCCTTCGTGTACACGTGCTCGAGCGGCGACAGGCGGCGCATGTAGGCGGCATGCGCGGACGCCGGCTGCGGCTTGCGCTCAGGGCCGAGCAGCCGCTCGAACCAGCGCTCGCGCTGCTCCGCGAACGTGTCCTCGATCAGCGCGCTGGCGTCGGCGAGCACGTTGGCGAGCTGGCGCAGCGAGATGCGCTTCTCGTCCTCGCTCCTCACGACCGGGTCCGGCTCGCCCGAGAGCTCCGCCGCCAGCGACTCCGTCGCCTGAAGCAGGTCGCGGCGCTCGTCGTTCAGCTTCGCCGACGACTCCACGGCGAGGTCTCCGAGCTCGTCGCGGTCGGCGTAGGCCGTCAGCACCGCCAGTTTCGCCTGCGCATTGCGTAGCGGCATCGTCTCGCCGCGGAACTCGACCGTCGCCGCCAGCTCGGCGTTCTCGAGGGCGTCCTCCTTCTCGACCAGCTCGGCCGTGATCAGCCCCTCCTCGCAGGTCTTGCGCAGCCGGTAGACGCGTTCGCGCTCGTCCGGGTCGTCCACGCCCTGCTCGGCCTCGCGGAGCGCGTCCAGTTGGTCGCGGGAGAAGAGGTCGGCGTAGCGGGCGATGATCGCCGCCTGGTCCGACGTCTCCTTCTCCCCCACCCGCACCGCGCGCCCCTCCTCCGACCGCTCGAAGAGGTACGCCTGGAGGCGGGCCTCGAACTCGTTCGGCGTGCGGACGACCATTGTCGACATCGCGCGGAAATCTAGCTAGCGCAGCATTTGTATGATCGCAGGACGGTGGGATACGGAGCTGGGACGACCGAACGTGAGCGCTACGCGTCGGCGCTCGCCGGGCTCTGGGAGAGCCTCTCGACCACGCTGGCCCGGCTGGACGCGGTGGCGGCCGACGTCAGGTCGCTCGGCGACGCCGCCGGGCAGCTGCCCGTGCTCCAGAACCGCCTGCACTGGGCCGGCGAGCTCGTGGCCGGGATCGAGCCTCCGCTCGGAGGTGAGCGCGCCCATGCGGAGCTGGCCGTCGCGCTGCAGTGCGCGCGCGACGCGACCGGCGAGATGCGCGAGGCGCTGGAGTTGGAAGGCGCCGCGGGTGCGTGGCAGCTGGTGCACGAGTGGCGCGGGGCGCTGTTCAACGTGCGGCTCGCGCGGCGCCGGCTCGAAGCCGGTGCGCTGCCGGAGCCGCGCGCGGAGCGGTCCGAGCGCTTCGACTGGCGGCCGGCCTTGGCCGTCGCGCTCGTCCTGGCCGGAACCGTCGCCTTCACCGTGGGCGCGGTCGCGACGCTCTGGCCCGTGTGGGCGGTAGGGCTCGCCCTCGTGGCCGCGAGCTTCCTCGTCTTCGAGCTCTAGCGGGCCAGGGAGTAACGGTCGATCCGAACTCCCTTCGTCGGAGACGAGGCTAACTGGTAGAGCTTGCCGTCCGGCCCGATGCGCAGATCGGTGATCACGTCTCCGAAGGCGGCCGGCCGCAGCGAGAGACGCGCTCGGGTTCCGCCCGACGCGCGCAGTCGTACCACGACGTCCTCGATCTGCCGAGAGTCGGTCGACTGGGCGTGGACGGCGACGACGAGGTCGCCGCCGACCAGCGCCGGTGTGCTCACGACGCCGTCCGGCAGCGGCGTCCGGCTCGTCACTCTCCACGCGCGGGCGAGCCTGCCGCGGGCGTCGACGAGGGCGAGGCGGATCTCGCTCGGCGAGACGAAGACGGTCACGAGACGATGTGCTCTCGAGACGGGCTCGTACCCGGCCCTGCGAAGCTGCTCGGATACCGGGAGGAGCCGGCCGGTCGGAGTGACGGCAGGCACCCAGCGGCGGGACGGGTCGGCGGCCGGGTTCACCCAGTAGACCGTGCCGTCGGGGCCGACCCGAAGCAGTGTGTTGAAGGCCTGAGTTGGCAGCATGATCTCCCGGCCCACGGCCCCGGCCGGCGTCAGCTGGGCGAGGCGCATCGTCGGCGGCAGCCAGCGGGTGACGTAGACGCCGCCGGTCGGGCTGACCGCGAAATCGACCGTCCTCTCCGGAACCGGCAGCGACTGCGCGATCGTGTCCGGACTGCCGGCGCGCCAGACGAGGAGTGTTCGATCGAGCTCGTCGAGCAGCCAGACGGAGCCGTCCTCCGTGACCTGGAACGACCACGGTCCGTACCTCGAGCCCTCCAGTGGGTCGCTGAACGCGACCTGTTCCGGACGGGCGACGGCGACGACCGCCTCCGGCTTGGCGACGCGACCGAACGCGTGCGCCCCGAGATCGATGGCGAGTGGCTGCTCGGCGATCCAGACCCGCTCCGGACCGGCTGCGCCACGGGCGGGGACCTTCACGGAACCGCGCTTGCCACGAGCGCGGAAGACTGCGTAGTAGAGGAGCTTCTGCCCACGTAGAAGCCTGCCGGGTACCGTCGCCACGAGCTGTCCGTGAAGACGCGCCAGCTGCACGCGCGTGAACGCTCGTTGCCGATCGTTGCGCACGTACAGCGTCCCCACCGTGTCGGCTCCGGGCGTCCCCGGCCGGTAGACGATCCGCACCCGGTCGCCCGGGATGACGAGCGCCGGCGCTGGTCCGGTTTCGCGGACGGACAGCGCTACCGCTGCCGGGCAGGCAGTCGTCGCGATCGCGGCAAGCACGAGCGCGGCGAGGCCACCGAGCGCCGCAGCGCGCCGCGCACTGCCATGTGTTCGCGAGCCATGCATCCGATCGTCCCGTCGGCCGGCTTCACAGCCATGGTGACGGCGCCCGGCCGGAGCGTCATCGGCAGGGGCGCGGAAGCGAGAGCCGCGGAAACTACGGACGCTCAGTCTGCCCGGGCGGCCGCCGCTTCGAGCCGTGCGAGGGTCTCCTCGCGGCCGAGCAGCGCGATGCTCTCGAAGAGGCCGGGGCTGACCTTCGAGCCCGTGACGGCGACGCGGATGGGCTGGAAGGCGTCGCGCGGCTTCAGGCCGAGGCGCTCGGCGAGCGCGCGCAGCGTCGCCTCGACCTGCAACGCGTCGAAGGGCTCGGTCTCGCGCAGCGCCTCGGTCGCCTCGCGCAGGACCGGGCCGCCGCCGTCGAGCTGCGCCGCGTCGGGCTCCACCGGCCCGAACAGGAAGCCGGCGTACTCGGGGAACTGGCCGAGCCGCTCGATCTTCGCCTGAGCGAGCGGTGCCGCCGCTCGGATCCGCTCCTCCGGCCAGTCGTACCCCCGTTCGCGGAGGTACGCGACGAGGGTGCCGGCGTACTCCTCCGGAGACACGGCCCGAAGGTACATGCCGTTCATCCAGTCGAGCTTCTCGTAGTCGAAGGTCGCCGGGCTCGCGGCAACCCGCTCCAGCGTGAAGCGCGCGACCAACTCCTCGCGCGACATGATCGTCGTCCTGTCGTCGTAGCTCCAGCCGAGCAGCGCCAGGAAGTTGACCAGCGCGTCCGGAACGTAACCCGCAGCGCGGAACTCCTCGACGGTCACCGCGCCGTGCCGCTTCGAGAGCTTGCGGCCGCCCGAACCGTTCACGTTCGGGACATGGCCGTAGAGCGGGATCTCGGCCCCGAGTGCCTGCAGCAGGTTGACCTGCTTGGGTGTGTTCGAGATGTGGTCGGGGCCGCGCAGGACGTGGGTGATCCCGTCCCAGACGTCCTCGAGCGGCGAGGCGAAGTTGTATGTCGGCCGGCCGTCGGAGCGGACGATGACCATGTCCTCGATCTCCTTGTTCGGCACCTCGACCCGCTCCAGGATCAGGTCGTCCCAGGCGGTCACGCCCTCGTCGGGCATGCGGAAGCGGATCGCGCCCTCGTCCTCGTAGGCCTTGCCCTCGTCGACGAGCCGCCGCGCCACCTCGACGCACTGCTCCTGGCGGTCGAGCTGGAACGTGACCACGCCGTCCCAGTCGAGGCCGAGCCAGCGCAGCGACTCCTGGATCTGCTCCGTCGCCTCCGCAACCTCCCGGCTCGTGTCCGTGTTCTCGATCCGCAGGCGGAACTCGCCCCTCTCGTGCCGGGCGAAAAGCCAGTTGAACAGCGCCGTGCGGACGTTCCCGATGTGGAGGAACCCGGTCGGGCTGGGCGCCATGCGGACGCGGACACTCATGCCCGCCCTCGCCGCCGGCAAAGCCGGCGCCTCCGCTCATCGGTGAGCTCCGTCGAGCCTACGCTCACTCCCCGCTCCCCCCCCCCCCCGCTCCGGCGCCGGCAAAGCCGGCGCCTCCGCTCATTGGTGAGCTCCGTCGAGCCTACGCTCACACGCCCAGCCTAGTGGCCGGCGGCCTTCTTCAGCTCGACGAGCCCGATGCCGCACACCGTCAGCCCCCCCGCCCAGAGGAGCGAGTGCGAGAGCGTCATGCTCGCCGCCCGCGTGGCAACGAGCGCGTACCCGAACAGGATCCCGACGCCGCTCCATTCGGCGACCGCGAACGCGCGACCGAGCTCCATGACCTCGAGCCAGGCGAGCAGGAAGAAGAAGGCCGGGAAGATCGCGGCGCCGAACCCGAACGCCATGTCGACGCCGAACTCCCGGTACTCGGCCCGGCTCGGCGTGCGCCGCTCGCGAATCGTCGCGCCGATCATGTCCGCGTACATCTCCGACAGGGCAACGGCGATCGCGGCCCCGAGAACCCCGAAGAACGCCTCGCGCGCCGAGGCCGAGACCTCGTCCAGGCCGGTGACGAAGGCGAGGACGATGATCGACCCGTAGACCGCGTGCCCGGCCCGCGCGGCCGTGACGAAGCGCACCGCGCCCGGGATCCGCATGCGCCGGAGTCTACGACGAACGCTAGGTTGTCGCGGTGATCTTCGGGGCCCACTGCTCGGGCGGAATCAAGAAGGCGATCGACCGCGCGACCGAGATCGGCGCCGACGCGCTGCAGCTGTTCGTGCAGAGCCCCAGGGCCTGGCGGTTCCCCGATCACGACCCGGCCGACCTGGCCGCGTTTCGCGGTCGCCGCGAGGAGGCCGGCCTCGGCGGCGTGCTCGTCCACTCGCTGTACCTCGTCAACCTCGCCAGCCCGAACGAGGACTTCTACGGCAAGTCGGTCGAGACGATGCGCCGCACCGTGGAGACGTCGTGCGCGATCGAGGCGGACGGAGTCGTGCTGCACGTGGGCTCGCACCAGGGGGCCGGCTTCGACGCGGGCATCGAGCGCGTCGTTCCGGCGCTCCAGTCGATCCTCGAGCTGTGCTCGGAGCCGACGTGGCTGCTGATGGAGAACACGGCCGGCGCCGGCGGGACGATCGGGCGCTCGGTCGACGAGCTGGACGCGCTCTTCGAGCGGCTCGATCGCCACCCGCGACTCGGCATCTGCCTGGACTCGTGCCACCTGTACGCGTCCGGGATGGACGTGACCGACCGAGCGGAACTCGACCGGCTGCTCGAGGAGATCGACTCCACCTTCGGCCTCGACCGCGTCCGCGCACTGCACGTAAACGACTCGAAGGCGCCGCTCGGGTCCAACCGCGACCGGCACGACAACATCCTCGAGGGCGTGATGGGCGAGAAGCTCGGCGTCTTCCTCGGGCATCCGGCCCTGCAGGGCCTACCGGCCGTCCTCGAGGTCCCGGGCCCGGACGGCCACGGCCCCGACGCCGGCGAGGTCACGAAGCTGCGCGAGCTCCACGCCCGCTGGATTTGACACGGGGGAAACGGCCGGTTTTCCCCGTGGGCCCCCTAGGCGTCCAGCGGGACCTGGGCGAACACGCGGAAGGTCGGCTCCCCGACCGGCAGCTCGGAGAACTCCGGGTTGACGCAGCCGAGCTCCCCGACGCGGCGCTCGTAGGTCGTGGACACCTCGGCGCGGCACATGGGCAGCGGCCGGCGCACGGCCTTGACGGCGCCGAAGCCGAAGCGCGAGCGCTCGGCCAGGCCGAGGAGCCGGATGTCGATCTCGACCTCGTAGACCTTCTGCATGCAGCCGATGTAGCGGTGCCCGAACTCCTCGAACGCGTACACGAACGGACAGGCCCGCTCGAGACAGGCGGCCGGGTAGACGACCTTGTCGCAGTGGGCCTCGCAGCGCCGGCATTCGGTCTCGTCCTGGGGATGCAGCGGGAGGCTCTGGACGTTGGCCGCGGATAGGTCCATACCGGAATTGTGGGCACACGGACCGGCTCTCCGCAAGACTTGACAAGCCACCCCCAGAGGGGGTATGCGCGCTTGCAGAGCCGTTTTTCGCGCTTCGGGTCGCTCGTGACGACGCAACGGTAGGGTGGGCCGATGGCGCGCAAGATCCTCGTCGCGGGGCTTGCGCTCGGGCCTCTGGCGGCCGTCCTGCACTGGGTCTTCGACCTGGGAGACGTCCCCGTCTTCTGCGTGTCGGCGCTCGCGCTGATCCCGCTCGCATGGCTGATCGGCGAGGCGACAGAGCAGGCCGCGGAGCACACCGGCGCGACCGTCGGGGGCCTCCTCAACGCGAGCTTCGGCAACGCCCCCGAGCTGATCATCGCCCTGTTCGCGATCAGCGACGGCCTCCCCGACGTCGTACGCGGGTCGATCACCGGCAGCATCGTCTCGAACCTCCTGCTCGTGCTCGGCCTCTCGCTCGTCGCGACGAACGAGGAGGACATCGACACGCGCTCGCTGATGTCCAGCATCGGGCTCGTCGTCTGGGCGGCGCTGCTGTTCCTGATCCCTTCGGTGCCCGGGTGGCACGGGGATCCCGACCGGCATTCGCTGGCGATCGCGACCATCCCGGTCGCCGTCATCCTGCTCGTCTTCTACGCCGGCCAGACGTGGTTCAACGTGCGCGGGCGGCGGGCATCCCAGCGGGCCCCCGCACCGGAAAGCTGGAGCCTGAGGAGCGCTCTGGTCACGCTCGCGATCGCAACGGCGGCGACGGCGGTCGTGAGCGAGATCCTCGTCGGGACGCTCGAAGGCTTCGCCGACTCGGCGGGCCTGTCGCAGTTCTTCGTCAGCGCGGTGATCGTGGCCGTGGTCGGGAACGCGGCCGAGCACGGCGGAGCCATCGTCGTCGCCCGCCGTGGCAAGATCCGGCTCGCGAGCGAGATCGCGGTCTCGTCGGCCGCGCAGGTCGCGCTCCTCGTCGCGCCGCTCGCCGCGTTGCTCTCCTTCGTCATCCGGCCGCCGCTCCCGCTCGCGTTCCGCCCGGTCGAGCTGGCGACGATGGCCGGGGCGGCGCTGCTCGTCGGCGCGGCCGTGTGGGACCGCCGCGGGACGCGCCGCGAGGGCATCGTCCTCCTCGTCGCCTACGCGGCCTGCGTGGCCGCGTACTGGGTGTCCGGCAACCGCTAGTTGGCACGGGGGAAACAGGCGGTTTCCCCCGTGGGCCCCCTTCCCCTCCGCAGCGGGACCACCGTCGCCTGAGCTACGCCGCGGCAGAGCCACGGCTCCGCGGAGGAGGAGCTGCGAGTCCCCAAGGCGGTCGACGGCGTCCGGGAACTCGAACGTCTCCCAGACGCTTCCCGGCGGCTCGCGCTGGGCTCGGACTGCGCTGCGCGGGCGAGCCGCTCGAGGTCGTCAGACACGAGCCGCGAGGGCTTCGGGCGCCAGCTCGATCGCCGCCTCGATGTCCTCGTCGGAGAGGTCGAGATGGGTCACAGCGCGGAGCTTCGTCGGATGCACGGTGTCGGAGACGCCGACACCCGCGTCCTTCAGCGTCGCGATCACGTCTCGCTTGGCCAGGCCGAGCGGCTCGACGTCGAGCTGGACGAAGTTCGTCTCGACCTGCTCGAGGGCGACCGGCAGGCCGGCGGCGTGCCAGCCCTCGGCCAGCCGGCGAGCCCGCGCGTGGTCGTCGGCGAGTAGGGCGACGTTGTGGTCGAGCGCGTAGACGCCGGCCGCGGCGACGATGCCCGCCTGCCGCATGGCCCCGCCGAACAGGTGCTTGAGCCGCCGCGCCTTCGCCATGCGCTCGGCCGAGCCGGCGACGAGCGCGCCGAACGGGCAGCCGAGCCCCTTGGACAGGCACAGCGTGACCGTGTCGAAGCGGCCTCCGATCTCGGCGGCCGGGACGCCGCTCGCCACCGACGCGTTCATCAGCCGTGCGCCGTCCAGGTGCAGGCTCAGGTCGTGCTCGCGGCATGCCTCGGCGACCGCGGCGATCTCATCCACCGGCCACACGCGTCCGCCCGAGGAGTTGTTCGTGTTCTCGATCGAGACGAGCCGCGTGATCGGCCGGTGCGTGTCGCGGCGGTCCCAGACGGCCTCGCGGACCTGATCGGCCGAGAAGCGGCCGTCGGTCGCGACGAGCGGGCGCATGGCGAGCCCGGAATGGACGGCAGGCCCGCCGAGCTCGTTGATGAACAGATGCGACCAGGCATCAGCGAGCAGCTCGTCGCCGGGCTCCGACAGGAGCCGCAGCGCGATCTGGTTGGCCATCGTCGCCGTCGGGAGGAAGACCGCCTCCTCCTGGCCCACGAGCCCGGCGACGCGGCGCTCCAGCTCGTTGACGGTCGGATCCTCTCGCTTCTGCTCGTCGCCGACCTCCGCGCGCGCCATCGCGTCGCGCATCCCGGGCGAGGGGCGCGTGGCCGTGTCCGAGCGCAGATCGATGAGCCTCACGCGGCTATTCTCGCGAAAGGATGGACCTCGCCGCTCTGGAGCACGCGCTCGCCGACCGGGACCAGCCGGCCTACCGCGGGAAGCAGGTCTGGGAGTGGGCCGCCCGCGGCGCCGCCGGGTTCGAGGAGATGACGAACCTCCCGGCCGCGCTCCGCGCCGAGCTCACGCGCGACGTCCCCTTCTCGACGCTGTCCGTCGAGGCCGAGGCGCACTCCCGGGACGGGACGGTCAAGACGCTCTTCCACACGCAGGAGGGGCATCCGCTCGAGGCGGTGCTCATGACCTACCGCGACGGCCGCCGCTCGCTCTGCATCTCCTCGCAGTCCGGCTGTCCGCTCACGTGCACGTTCTGCGCCACCGGGCAGATGCGCTTCCGGCGCAACCTGACCGCCTCCGAGATCCTCGACCAGGCGCTCCACTTCCGCCGCCGAGGCCCGCTCACCCACTGCGTGTTCATGGGGATGGGCGAGCCGATGATGAACCTCGACGACGTGCTCGCCGCCGCGCGCAGGCTGCCCGACCTCGGGATCACCCACCGGCGGACGACGATCTCCACCGTCGGCTGGCTCCCCGGTCTGAGCCGGTTCGTGACCGAGGTCTCCGAGCCGATCCGGCTCGCGATCTCCCTCCACGCGCCGGACGACGCGCTGCGCTCCGCGATCATGCCCGTCAACCTGCGCTACCCCCTCGCGGACGTGCTCGCCGAGGGCGCGCGGTACTTCGAGCTCCGCCGCCAGAAGGTGTTCGTGGAGTACGTGATGCTCCGCGGCCTCAACGACCGCGTCGACCAGGCCCAGCAGCTCGCGCGGCTTCTCGACCGGAAGATCTACAAGGTCAACCTGATCCCCTACAACCCGACCGGCGCCTTCGACGGCTCCTCGCGCGACGCGATCGCCGCCTTCAAGGCAGTCCTCGACCGCGCGGGGCTGCCGGCCACGGTACGGCTTACCCGTGGCCGCGACATCCAGGCCGCCTGCGGCCAGCTCGCAGCGCAGCAGGCGGCCTAGCGCGGTCCGGTCGCTAGACTCGCCCGATCTCGGCCGCTCCTTACGACGAAGCGCAGTTCGCCGCACGCCAGGACGCGCACCGCGACGCGGCGACCCTGCTCGACTGGCGGAGGCGGATCGCCAACCTCTACCACGAGGTTCGCAGCGAGCCGGACCCGCGGCAAGCGTGGGAGCACTGGCGAACCGTTCGCGACGAGCTGATCGGCTCGCATCCGCAGTCGCCGCTGCTCCCGGAGCACTGCGAGGGGTTCACCGGGGTGCCGTACTTCGAGTACGACCCGGCCTTTCGAGTCACGGGAGCGCTCGTCCGCTCGGAGCCGGTCGACCTGGACATCGGGACGAGCCGCTGGTCGAGCTATCGCTTCGCCCGCTTCGCGAAGGCCGAGTTCGAGCTGGGCGGACGGCAGCTGAGCCTGGACTGCTTCTGGCTCGAGAGCTACGCGGGCGGGCTCTTCCTCCCCTTCGGCGACGCCACGAACGGCCTGACGAGCTACGCCGCCGGCCGCTATCTCCTCGACACGGCCAAGGGCGCCGACCTCGGCTCGACGGAGGGCGGCCTCGTCCTCGACTTCAACTTCGCCTTCAACCCGTCCTGCGCGTACCACCCGCGCTGGGTCTGCCCGCTCGCGCCGATCGACAGCCGGCTACCCGTGGCGGTCGAGGCAGGCGAGCGACTGCTCCCGACCGGCTTGGAGAAGGAGCAGCGCTCCTGATCCCCGGCTCGACGCAACCCCGACGTAGGAGGCCGCTCGGCCTCTCGCTCACACTGGAGGAGCGAGTCGCGCGCGGGAAGGCCGCACGTGTCGGTGCGCCGCGGTCGTGCCACGGGGCGTGGGCGCCCGCACCGGATCGGCCGGATCCGATCGTGCTCCTGGAGGAGCAGGGGGAGAACCGCGTCGCCGAGCTCGTCCCCGTCCGATTCGGGCGAATGCTGGTCTCGCCGTTCACCTTCTTCCGGGGCGCGGCGCTGATCATGGCGGCCGATCTCGCGCCGACCCCGACGACCGGCATCACCGTTCAGCTCTGCGGCGACGCGCACCTGTCGAACTTCGGCGTCTTCGGGTCGCCCGAGCGGAAGCTGATGTTCGACATCAACGACTTCGACGAGACCCTTCCCGGTCCATGGGAGTGGGACGTGAAGCGTCTGGCCGCGAGCTTCGAGGTCGCGGGACGGGAGCTCGGGTTCAGCCCGTCCGACAGACGCGCGATCGTCACGGCGGGCGTCAGCGTGTATCGCCGAGCCATGCGGCGCGCGTCGAGGATGCGCGTCATCGACGCCTGGTACGACCATGTCGGACACCGATCAGGTCCTCAGTCTGGTCAGGAAGGCGGTGCGCGACAGGGCGGCTGGGCAAGACGGAGGCGAAGGAGGCCGAGCAGGACATCGCGAAGGCGCGGACGCGGGATCACGCGCGCGTCTTCGCGAAGCGTGCGGACGAGATCGGCGGCCGCTTGCGGTTCGTTCCCGATCCGCCGCTGATCGTGCCGATTCACGACCTCGCGCCGCCGGGCGTGGCCCGCGACGAGCTCGACGCGGTGATCCACGAGCAAGTCCAGGCGTACCGGCGCTCGCTCGCGCGGGAGCACCATCCGATCGAGGAGTACCGCCTGCTCGACACGGCGCGAAAGGTCGTCGGCGTCGGCAGTGTCGGGACGCACGCCTGGATGCACCTCTTCGTCGGGCGTGACGACGACGATCCGCTCATCCTCCAGTCCAAGGAGGCTCAGCCTTCTGTGCTGGCCAGATTTCTCGGCAAGAGCGCGTACCGGAACGACGGCCAACGGGTGGTCGTGGGCCAGCACCTGATGCAGGCGGCGACCGACATCTTCCTCGGCTGGTGGTCCGTCAAGGGTCTCGACGGCCGGCGCCGGGACTACTACACCCGTCAGCTGCACGACTGGAAGGGCAGCGCCGAGGTGGAGACGTTTCGGGTGCCGGGGGCGACGCTCTACGCGGAGCTGTGCGGATCGACGCTGGCGCGCGCGCACGCGCGCTGGGGCGACCGGATCGCGATCGCCTCGTATCTGGGCAAGGGCGACGCGTTCGACCGGGCGATCGCCGACTTCTCGTCGGCATATGCCGATCAGAACGAGCGGGATTACGAGGCGTTCGTCGACGCCGTCAAGAACGGACGCGTCACCGCCGAGACCGGTCTCTGAATCCGTTTAGGCTCTCCGGATGCAGGCGCCGGCGGACCCGCCTCCCGCAACCCGTGAGTCGTCACTCGCCGCGAAGAGGCCCGTAGCGGTCACGTTCGTCGGCCTGCTGGCGTTGATCCTCGGCGGCTATCACATTGCCCACGGCGTGGCCGTGCTCGTGGACGGAGGCGGCTCGAGCAGACTCGCCGAGGGTGCCGTCGACCTCGTGCTCGGCGGACTCGCGATCGCGATCGGCTTCGCTGCCCTGCGGATGCGTCGGTGGGCCTGGGTCGCGTTCATGACCTGGGCTCTGGTCGGCCTCGTCCATCAGCTCCTGCGCCACTTCTTCTACGACAACCCGGACTACCTGGCCATGGCTCTGGACACGGTCGCCGTGCTCTTCCTCACGCCGCTCGACGTCCAGATCGCCTTCGGTATCCGGCCCTCCCGCAATGTCGCTCTCGAACCCGCATCCAGGAATCCCGGCGAGCTCGGCTGACCTCGAGATCCTTCGGGCCTTCGAGCCGATCGTCCGCTACACGAAGGGCGAGAAGTTCTACCCGATGGCCGTCGAGCCGTACGTGGAGGCGAGCAGTCTCTGGCTGTACGTCGCCGACGGAGCCGACGAGGAGCTGGTTGCCGAAGGGAACTTGAGCCTGGACGGCCTCGTGGAGCCGCGGGACGCCCCGTTCCGGTCGCTCTTCTACCTGCGCTTCGTGCATCCACTCGACCTCGGGGAGAGCACGCACGCGCTGGCCGAGGAGCGTCAGCTCGCGAAACGGGAGCAGAACGAGTTCCACGCCGGAGTCGGTCGCCTGGCGCGCGGGGGCTTGCTGCCGCGGCTCGGGGACGGCCTCTTCTCGCTCTCGCTGCTCCTCCGCGGCAACGTCCCGGGCGCGACGGCAGCCGCAGCCGTACTCAAGTACGCGCAGATCCGGGAGCAGGACGGGCGGTTCGTCTACCAGGGCCGGGTCGCCCGCCAGAGCGGCTGGACGATCTGCCAGTACTGGTTCTTCTTCGCGTACAACCCCTGGCGCTCGGGCTTCCACGGCGTCAACGACCACGAGTCCGACTGGGAGATGGTCTCCGTGTACCTCTACGAGGACGACGGCCGGCTCAGGCCGGAGTGGGTCGCTTACGCGTCTCACGACTTCCACGGCGCCGACCTGCGCCGCCGCTGGGACGACCCTGTCGACCTCGAGCTTCAGGACGGGCACCCCGTCGTCTACGCAGGGGCCGGGTCCCATGCCTCCTACTTCAAACAGGGCGAGTACCAGGCGGAGGTGCCGATCCCGAGCCCACGTCAGTTCAAGCGGGCGGCGGAGACGATCGGCCGGCTCTGGCGGACGACGCTGGGCCAGGGCGATGACCGGAGCCCCTTGCGGATCCCGTTCATCGACTTCGCCCGCGGCGACGGGGTCGCCGTCGGCCCGGGTCAGCCCGACGCGTGGACGCCGAACCTCATCGACGAGACAACCCCCTGGGCCGCGAGATACCGCGGGATGTGGGGGCTCTATGCTCAGGACCCGATCTCGGGCGAGAACGCGCCGGCAGGCCCGATGTACGAACGGGACGGTTCCCCGCGCCCGTCGTGGTTCGATCCGCTCGGCTTCGCGGGGCTCGACCGCGTTCCACCGCCGCCAGCGGAGATCGCGGCCCTCGAGGCCGAATCTGCACGGCTCGAGAGCCGCCAGCAAGACCTGGCTCGCCTGATCCCGGAGGAGACCGCTGTCCTCCAGGAAAGCGGCGTTCGTCTCGAGAGCATGCACGGGAGCCCGCACCTGGCGGGCGAAGCGCTGCTGCTCGAAGCCGAGGTGGCCGCCCAGGCCGCGAAGCTCAGGGACATGCGCAGGGAGCGCTCCGCCAACGAGGCGGTGCTCGAGAGCCTCCTGAGACGCAGCGAGCGGCGTCGGGCCGGCAAGGTCGACGACCCCCGGGCACACATCACGCACGCCGCCGAGCCCGTGCCGCCCGCGACGATGCGCTTCAACGGCGCGGCGGAGCTCTGGGCCGCGCTCTCGGTCAGCCTCCTCCTGATCGGGCTCGCCGTCCTGATCCTCGCCGCGCCGGCCAACGTGTGGTCGGAGGGGATCATCCTCGTGATCGCGTTCGTCGTCGGCGAATCGGTTCTGCGTGGAAGCTTCGTCAGGACTGTGAACAGGCTGGCGGTCGTTGCCGCCCTGGTCGCCGTCGTCGTCCTCTTCGTCCAGTTCTGGGAATTCGCGCTCGTCGGGTTGCTGCTCTGGCTTGCCCTCTTCCTGCTCTACCAGCGCTTTCGCGAGCTGGTCGCTTGACGGCGGCCACGGGCATCGCGGGTGGATCCCGAATGGGCTTCCGCGCCTTCTCTGCGCCGGTCGGGCAGCCCCGCTTCCGGCGTGCGACCGACACGTTGATGCTCGTGCCGGCCCTGATCGGGCTGGCGCTCCTGATCGTCGCCTATCCGCCCTCGGTGTTCGAGCGCTCGCTGGAGTCGTTCTTCGACACCGTTCCCCACTGGCTCGACCCGCTCTGGGGGTTCTTCTACGACCTGCTCGGCCTCTGGGCGATCGTGCTCGTGCTGGCGGCGCTCATCGGGCGCCGTTGGGCCGGCGCGCTGGAGGCGGTGGGAGCGTTCGCGCTCGCCCTCGTCGTCGCGCTCGTGTCGTCGCGACTCGCCATTGGACACTGGCCCGCCTTCTGGAACGCCGTCAAGAGCGGCTCGGATGCTCCGCGGTTCCCGGCCGTCCTCATCGCCGAGGCGACGGCGGTCGTCTTCACCATGAACCCGCAGCTCATCCGGCCGCTGCAGGCCGTCGGGCGCTGGGTCGTCGGTCTGGCCGTACTCGGCGTGCTGATCGGCGGGACGGCGACTCCGGGCGGGACGGTAGCCGGCTTCCTGGTCGCGCTGGCCGCGGCATCCGCGATCAGGCTCGCGTTCGGCACCTCGGCCGGCCGGCCGGAGGTGGCGCTCGTGGAGTGGGGCCTGCGCGAGCTCGGCGTCGATGCCAGAGGACCTCACCGCGGCGGAACGCCAGACCGCCGGCGTCTTCTTGTTCAGCGGTCGCGACGCCGAGGGCCGGGCGCTGCTCGTCAAGGTCTACGGACGCGACGCGTACGACACGCAACTCGCAGCCAAGCTCTGGCGGAAGGCCCTCTACCAGAACGACGGCCCGCAGCTCAGGCTCACCCGCGGCCAGGCAGTCGAGCACGAAGCGCTCGTGACGCTCCTCGCCCGCGACGGCGGTGTCCCGACCCGCACGGTCGTCACAGCCGGCGAGACGACGCCGGGCGACGCGCTGATCGTGTTCCGCGATCCTGGGCGGCGGCTCGACAGCATCCCGGCCGACCGGTTCGACGACAGGCTCCTGCGGGGGAGCTGGCACGCCCTCGCGCTTCTCCACGAGACGAACGTCGCCCATCTCCAGATCGATCCCTCCAGCGTCACGGTCGTCGGCGACGACGTCGGCATCGTCGACTTCGCAGGTGCCACGGTCTCGCCACGCGAGGACCAGCTCGCAACCGACCGCGTCCAGCTCCTCGTCACCACCGCCACGGTGGCGGGAGCGGATCGGGCCGTGCACGCGGCCGTCGAGTCCCTCGGCGGCGAGCGGGTGGCGGACCTGCTCCCGTATCTGCAGTCGGGGGCTCTCCGGACACCGCTCAGGGACGCGGTGAAGGGCGCCGGCATCGACGTCGAGGAGTTCCGCGCCCAGGTTGCCGAGACCGTCGGCGCCGAGCTGCCGGAGCCGATCAAGCTGCGCCGGCTCACCTGGTGGACCGTCGCCCAGATCGTGCTGCTCGGGCTCGCGGCGACGGCGGTCATCAACGTGGCGACGACGATCGACTGGGACGCGTTCTGGAACGATCTCTCGGGCGCCGTCTGGGGGTGGATCATCGTCGGCTTCGTCCTCGCCCAGCTCGCCCGCCTGACGCAGGCGGCCTCGTCGCTCGGCTCCATCGCCGCCGACCTCCCCTTCGGACGCGTCTACATGAAGCAGCTTGCGACGAGCTACCTGAACCTCGCCATGCCCTCGCACGTCGCGCGGATCGGGCGTCGACATCAGGTTCTTCCAGCGCCAGGGCCTTCCCGGCGCGACCGCGATCACCGCCGGGCTGATCGACTCGTTCGTCAGCACGTTCGTGCAGGCGACGCTCCTCGTCCTGCTTCTGATCTTCTCCGAGGCGAGCCTCAGCCTCGACCTGAACACGCCCTCCGGTGACTCGCTGCGCCTGCTCTGGATCCTGATCGGCCTGCTCGTCGCGGTCGTGCTCGGCGTCGCGCTGGTGGGGCGACTCCGCCGGGCGATCGTCGAGCGGGTGCGCACCTGGTGGCCGCAGATGCGTTCGGGCCTCGACGCTCTGCGCAACCCCGCCAAGCTCACGATGCTCTTCGGCGGAAACGTCGCCACCGAGTTGCTCTTCGCGAGCGCGCTCGGGCTGTTCACGCGGAGCCTCGGCTTCCCGATCTCCCTGCCCGACCTCCTCGTCATCAACATGAGCGTCTCGTTGCTTTCGAGCTTCATCCCCGTTCCGGGCGGGGTCGGCGTCACCGAGTTCGGTCTCACCCTCGGCCTCACGTCCGCCGGCATGCCGGAAGAGCCCGCGCTCGCGGCGGTCCTCCTCTACCGGCTCGCGAGCTTCTACCTGCCTCCAATCTGGGGCTTCTTCGCCATGCGCTGGCTCCAGCGCAACAGCTACCTCTGATCCGGCGCCAGGTCGGGGCAGCGGACTACCCTGCCCACGTGGGCCTCGAATTCGAGTCGAGCGCTGACCGCTTCCGGGACTGGGTGCGAGGAAGCGCTGGACGATCTGCCCGACGATCTGCGCCGATCGATGTCGAACGTGGCGATCGTCGTCGACGAGGACGCGCCCCCCGACTCGCCGATCCTCGGTCTCTACCAGGGCGTGCCGCTCACGCGCCGCACCTCGGGCTACGCCGCCGTGCCACCGGACAAGATCACGATCTACCGCCGCCCGATCGAGCGCGTCGCCGGGCGGGATCCCGAGCGGCTGCGCGCGGAGGTCCGGCACGTGGTCGTACACGAGATCGCGCACCACTTCGGCATCTCCGACGAGCGGCTCGTCGAGCTCGGCAGATACTGACGTGCGGGCGCTGCTGCTGGCCCTGCTCGTCTCGGCGACGGCCGTCTGCGGCGCCGCCGTGGCGGCACCGGTTTCCGGCGCGCCCTGCCGGGCGCTGGCCCCGCCGCCCCGCTACGACCACGTCGTCCTGGTCGTGCTCGAGAACCACAGGTTCTCGGAGGTCGCGGGCCACTCGCCGTACCTGAACGCGCTCGCTCGGGCGTGCGGCCTCGCGACCGGCTACAGCACCGTCTCGCACCCGAGCCTGCCGAACTACCTCGCGCTCACGTCCGGTGGAACGCACGGAATCACGAGCGACTGCGACGACTGCGCCGTTTCCGCGCCCTCGATCTTCGGCCAGACGCGCGGCGACTGGCGGTCGTACCTCGAAGGGATTCCCGCGGCCGGCTTCGAGGGCACCTCCAACGGCCGGTACGTGAAGCACCACAACCCGGCCGCCTACTACACGCCGCTGCGACCGGGATACGCGCGGCGCGCCGTCCCGCTCGGCAGGCTGCGGACCGACCTCGCCCGCGGCCGCCTGAGCCGGTTCAGCCTCGTCGTCCCCGACCGGTGTCACAGCGAGCACGACTGCTCCATCGCGATGGGCGATGCGTGGCTCCGCGCCTGGCTGCCGCGGATCTTCGCGTCACCGGGGTATCGCGCCGGCCGGACGGCAGTGTTCGTCACCTACGACGAGGGGAGCGGCGCGCACAACCGCGTCTACACGGTGGTCGCCGCCCGGTCGGTGCCGCCTGGAACCGTCGTCGGCGCACCTTTCGACCACTACTCCCTCCTGCGGACCGCCGAGCGGCTTCTCCGACTTCCGTGCCTCGCCCACGCCTGCGGCGCCCGGCCGATGGACCACGCGTTCCGGCTGGCTGCCTCGGCCGGCGCGTGACGGCCTTCCTCATCTACGGGACGTTCATGCGTGGCCAGCCCGGCCACGCGAACCTCCACGGCGCGCGCACCCTCCGGGAGGTCGAGACGGCGCCGCGCTACCGGCTCTTCGAGGTCGACGGGCGGTGGCCCGCGCTGATCGAGGACGACGAGGGAGTCACGATCGCCGGCCAGCTGTGGGAGATCGAGGAGCCGCACCTCGCGCGCCTCGCGGAGCTCGAGCCGCCCGGCTGGGAGCGCGCGCCGGTCGAGCTCGCGGACGGCCTCCGCGTCGAGGCGTTCCTCGGCGACCCGAGCCTGCGCGCCCGCGGCCACGACGTGTCGGAGCACGGCGGCTGGGCCGCCTACGTCGCTAGCCGCGAACGAGGTTCTTGAGGAAGAAGAGCGTGTTCGCCGGCCGCTCGGCGAGCCGCCGCATCAGGTAGCGGTACCAGTCAGGCCCGAACGGCGTGGCCACGAGCACCGAGAAGCCGCGGTGGACGAGGTCGAGCTGGAGCTGCGGCCGCACCCCGTAGAGCATCTGGAACTGGAAGCGCTCGCGCGGGATGCCCTCGCGCTCGGCGAACGCGATTGCGTGCTCGACGATTGCCTCGTCGTGCGTGGCAATCGCCGTGAAGCCGCCGTCGCGGAGCGAGCGCTCGATCAGCCTGACCAGCGCCGCGTCGACGTCCGCTTTGTGGGGGTAGGCGACCTCGGGCGGCTCCAGGTAGGCGCCCTTCACGAGCCGCAGGTTCGGCTGCAGGTCGAGCAGCGAGGCGAGGTCGTTCTCCGACCGGAAGAGATAGGACTGGAGCACGGTGCCCGTGTTCTCGTGCCCGGCCTCGCGCAGACGCCGGTAGATCCGGAGCGTCACGTCCACCCAGCGCGACTCCTCCATGTCGATGCGGACGAAGTTGCCGAGGCCGGCCGCGTGCTCCACGAGCGCGGCCGCGTTCCCGTAGGCGAGCTCCTCGTCGAGCGCGAGGCCGATGTGCGTCAGCTTGAGCGCGACGTTCGTCTTCAATCCCTCCGTCCCGATCCGGTCGAGCACCTCGCGGTAGGCGTCGACCACCGCCCTGCTCTCGTCGGGGGTGTTCACGTGCTCGCCGAGCAGCGTCGTGTTCGTGAGCAGCCCTTGCTCTTCGAGCCGGCGCAGCACGGGCACGAGCTGGTCGAGGGTCTCGCCGGCGACGAAGCGCGCGGCGCCGAGGCGCGGGCCGTGACGCCTCACGAAGTGGTCGAGGCTCCGGCTGTCGGCGAGTGCGAGGATCGCCTTCCGGGACGCCGCGTGTGCCGTCTCGCCGATCACGCCTGGGTCGCGACCGGCTGCTCGCCGAACCCGTGCCTGACCACGAGCTGCTTGACGGCCTTGACCTCGTCCAGCCGGCGGACTAGCCGCGTGTGCGGCGCCTCCTTGACCGTCTCCGGCTCCTCCGCCGCCTCGCGCGCGATCGCGAGCATCGCATCGGCGAACGCGTCCAGCGTCTCCTTCGCCTCCGTCTCGGTCGGCTCGATCATCAGCGCCTCCGGCACGACGAGCGGGAAGTAGATCGTCGGCGGGTGGAAGCCGTAGTCCTGGAGGCGCTTCGCGACGTCGAGCGCCGTGATCCCGTGCTCGCGCTTGAGGCGGCGCGCCGAGAGCACGAACTCGTGCATGCACAGCCGGTCGTACGGCAGCTCGTAGGCGCCCTTGAGCAGGGCGAGCAGGTAGTTCGCGTTCAGCACGGCCGTCTCGGACATGCCCTTGAGCTCCGGCCCGTAGGCGCGGATGTACGCATAGGAGCGGACGAAGACGCCGAACGGCCCGGTGAACCCCCGCACGCGGCCGATCGTCTTCGGCCGGTCGTCGTCGAGCCCGAAGCTCCCGTCGTCCAGGCGGACCACCTGCGGCGAGGGTATGAACGGCTCGAGGATGTCGCGCACCGCGATCGGGCCGCCGCCGGGCCCGCCGCCGCCGTGCGGCTGGGAGAACGTCTTGTGCAGGTTGATGTGCACGACGTCGAACCCCATGTCGCCGGGCCGCGCGATCCCGCAGACCGCGTTCAGGTTGGCGCCGTCGTAGTACATGAGCGCGCCCGCGCCGTGGAAGATCCGCTCGATCTCCTCGATTCCCTCGTCGAAGAGCCCGAGCGTCGACGGGTTGGTGAGCATCAGCGCGGCCGTCTCACCGTCCACCTTGCCGCGAAGGTCGTCGAGGTCGATGTTGCCGCGCGGATCGGTCTTGACCCCGACGAGCTCGTACCCGGCCATGGTCACGCTGGCGGGGTTCGTCCCGTGCGCCGTGTCCGGGACGACCACCTTGCGGCGCCGCTCCGCCTCGCCGAGGTCGGCGAAGTAGGCGTGGATCAGCATCAGCCCCGTGATCTCGCCCTGCGAGCCGGCCGCCGGCTGGAGCGAGACCGCGTCGAGGCCGGAGACCTCGGCGAGGATCTCCTGCAGGCGCCACATCAGCTCGAGCGCGCCCTGGGCGCCCTCGGCCTCCTGGAGGGGGTGCAGGTCGCGGAACCCGGGCAGGAGCACGACCCGCTCGTTGACGCGCGGGTTGTGCTTCATCGTGCAGGAGCCGAGCGGGTAGAAGCCGGTGTCCACGCCGAAGTTGCGCGTCGTCAGCTCGGTGAAGTGCCGCACGAGGTCGGGCTCGGCGATCTCGGGCAGCCGCGGCGGCTCGCTGCGGCGAAGCTCCTCGGGCACCTCGGGAACCGGCAGATCGCGGCGCGGGAGCGAGAAGGCGGTCCGTCCCGGAACGGACTTCTCGTAGATCAACTTCACCGTGCCACCTCCGACAGCACCTCGACGAGCCGGTCGATGTCCGCCGTCGTGCGCTTCTCCGTCACGGCGACGAGCAGCGCGTCGTCGAGGCCGGCGTAATCGCGGCCGAGGCGGTAGCCGGGATGGACGCCCTTCGCCCGGGCGTGGCGGATCACCTCGGCTGCCGGCCGTCCGACGCGGACGGCAAACTCCTTGAACGTTGTCCTGTCGGAGAACACCGCCTCGAACCCGGCCGCCTCCAGCTCCCGCCTGGCATAGCTCGAGAGCGCCATGCACGTCTCACCCAGCTCGCGCAGCCCCTGCGGGCCGAGCCAGGACAGGTAGACGAGCCCGCCCAGCGCCAGCAGCGTCTGGTTGGTGGTGATGTTGGAAGTCGCCTTCTCGCGCCGGATGTGCTGCTCGCGCGTCGACAGCGTCAGCACGTAAGCCCGCTCGCCGGCTAGGTCGGTGGTCTCTCCGACGATCCGCCCGGGCATGCGCCGGATGTGCTCGATCCGCGTGGCGATGAAGCCGTAGTGCGGTCCGCCGAAGGACATCGCGTTCCCGGCGCCCTGCCCCTCGCCGATCGCCAGCGCGCAGCCGTAGCGGCGCGGCGCCTCGAGCACGCCCAGCGACACCGGGTCGACGTGCGCAACGGCCAGCGCCTCGGCCTCGGCGGCCGCCGCCGCGAGGTCCGGCGCCGGCTCGAGGCAGCCGAAGAAATTCGGCTGCTGGAAGATCACCGCGGCCGCGTCCGCGGCGACCTCGGCGACGCGCTGGGGGTCGGTCGTGCCTCCGTCGTGCGGAACCTCGACGACCTCGAGGCCGAAGCCGGGCGCGTACGTCTTGATCACCTGCCTGACCTGCGGGCTCGTCGCCTCCGTGACGACGATGCGCGAACGCCCCGTGACGTGCTTGGCGACGAAGCACGCGTCGGCCGCGACCGTCGTCCCGTCGTAGCCCGACGCGTTGGAGACGTCCATGCCGGTCAGCTCGCAGATCGCTGTCTGGTACTCGAAGATCGCCTGCAGGACGCCCTGGCTCATCTCGGGCTGGTACGGCGTGTAGGCGGTCAGGAACTCCCCGCGGGAGAGGACCGTGTCGACCACGGCCGGGACGTAGTGGTCGTAGAGGCCGGCGCCGAGAAAGGACAGCTCGACGCCGGTGTGCGAGTTCCTCTCCGCCAGCGAGTCCAGGTGCGAGGCGATCTCCAGCTCGGAGAGCGGCGGCTCGAGGTCGAGCGCCCGGTCGAGCCGGACGCCGGGCGGGATCTCGCGGAAGAGCTCGTCGACGCTCGAGACGCCGACTGCCGCGAGCATCTCCTCGCGGTCGCGGTCGGTCAGCGCGACGTATCTCACGCGAGCTCTTCGAGCAGCTTCCGGTAGGCGTCCGCGTCGAGCAGGTCGTCGAGCTCCGACGGGTTCGTCAGGCGGACGCGGACAAGCCAGCCCTCGCCGTAGGGATCGTCGTTCACCGTCTCGGGCTCGTCGACCACCTTCCGGTTGACGGCCAGCACCTCGCCGGAAAGGGGCGAGATCAGGTCGGAGACGGCCTTCACCGACTCCACCTCGCCGTATGCCGTGTCCTTTCCGATCGTGGCGCCGTCGTCGGGCGGCTCGTAGTGCACGAGCTCCCCGAGCGAGTCCTGCGCGTACCAGGTGATGCCGAGCGTCGCCTCGTCGCCCTCGACTCGCGCCCAGTCGTGCTCCGGGTGGTAGCGAAGCTCTTCGGGATAGCTCTCCGAAGCGGCCATGTCTCCTCAGTGCTCCTCTCGCTTGTAGATCGGTTTCTGGACGATCTTCGCGCGACGCGGCTTGCCGCGCACGTCGATCGTGATCTCCTCGCCGGGGGTCGCGAGGCCGGCCGGCACGTAGCCCATGCCGATCCCGCGGTCGAGCATCGGCGAGTGCGTCCCCGAGGTCACCTCGCCTCCCTCGGCGATCGGCATGCCCTGCCTCGGAATCGCCCGCTCCTCCATGACGAACGCGACCAGGCGCTGCTCGGGGCCTTCCTCCTTGATCCGCCGCAGCTCGTCGGCGCCGGTGAAGTCCCGGTCGAGGGCGCACACCCAGCCGAGCCCGGCGGAGATCGCGTCCGTGTCGGGAGTGATGTCGTTCCCGTGCAGCGGGTAGCAGGCCTCGAGCCGCAGCGTGTCGCGCGCGCCGAGCCCGCACGGCTTGACGCCCCGGGCCAGGACGCGCTCCCACAGGTCGCCGGCCTCGTCGGCCATGACCAGCAGCTCCACGCCCTTCTCGCCCGTGTAGCCGGTGCGGTTGACCATGCACGCGATACCGTCGATCTCGCCCTCGATGAACGTGAACGCCGGTGCCTCCTCCAGCCCGAGGCGGTCGAGCGACCGCGGCCCCTGCACGGCGATCAGCCCGTACTCGTCGGACACGTTGCGAACGTCGGAGCCCCGCAGCTCGCGCCCGCGCAGCCAGTCGAAGTCGCCGTCGGCGTTGGACGCGTTGACGATCAGCAGGAAACGGCAGTTGTCGAGCTGGTAGACGATCAGGTCGTCGACGATCCCGCCGCCTTCGTTCGTCAGCAGCGTGTACTGGGCCCGGCCGATGCCGATCTTGGCGAGGTCGTTCGAGAGCAGCGAGTCGAGCAGCTTCGGAGCGCGCGGCCCTTCGATGTCGATCTCGCCCATATGCGAGACGTCGAACGCGCCCGCGTCCTCGCGCACGGCGAGGTGCTCGGGGATGACGCCCTCGTACTGGACGGGCATCTCCCAGCCGGCGAACGGCACCATCCGCGCCCCGAGCGCGACATGGTGCTCGTAGAGCGGAGTCCGGCGCAGCCCTGCCTCGGTCGGCACGGCCCGGATGCTAACGACGCCGCGCTGCTACGAGTCGCGGAGGAACGAGGGCACGTCGAGCACCTCGTCCGGAATCTCGAAGCCTTCTGACGGGCGCTCGCGGCTCTCGGCCGGACGCTCGCGGGCTCCCGCCGAGGCGGCCACCGTCGCCGGCGCCCGCTGAGTCCGCGGCTCGGCCTGCGAAGCCTGCCGGCGCCGCGCGCGCTTGGCGTCGCCGAACCCGGTCGCGATCACCGTGACGCGCAGCTCGTCGCCGATGCTCTCGTCGACGACCGCGCCGAAGATGATGTTCGCGTCGTTCGCGGCCGCCTCCGTGACGACCTCGGCGGCCTCGTTGACCTCGAACAGGCCCATGTCGCCCGGGCCGGTGACGTTGAGGAGGATGCCGGTCGCACCGTCGATGGTCGAATCGAGGAGCGGCGAGGAGACGGCGCTGCGCGCGGCCTCGCTCGCGCGGTCCTGCCCGCTGGCGGTGCCGATGCCCATCATCGCGGTGCCGGCCTCGCGCATGATCGTCCGCACGTCGGCGAAGTCGAGGTTGACGAGCCCCGGGATCGTGATCAGGTCGGTGATGCCCTGAACGCCCTGGCGCAGGACGTCGTCGGCCAGCCGGAACGCGTCCACGACGGACGTGTCCTTGTCCACGACCTGGAGCAGCCGGTCGTTCTCGATCACGATGATCGTGTCGACGCGCTCCTGCAGCGAGGCGAGGCCCTGCTGCGCGATCTCAGCGCGGCGGCGCCCCTCGAACGAGAACGGCCGCGTGACGACCCCGACGGTCAACGCTCCGACCTCGAGTGCCAGGTCGGCGACGATCGGCGCGGCGCCCGTGCCGGTGCCGCCGCCCTCGCCGGCGGTGACGAAGACCATGTCGGCGCCCTTGAGCGCCTCCTTCAGCTCGTCGCGCGACTCCTGCGCGGCGGACCGGCCGACCTCCGGGTTCGCGCCCGCGCCGAGTCCGCGCGTGACGGCTTCGCCGATGTGGATCTTCACGTCGGCGTCGCTCATCAGCAGCGCCTGCGCGTCCGTGTTGACGCCGATGAACTCGACACCGGCGAGCCCTGCATCGACCATCCGGTTGACGGCGTTGGTCCCGCCGCCGCCGACACCGACGACCTTGATCACCGCGACGTAGTTTCCGGCTTGACCTCTCATCAGCTTCTGCCTCTCCGCGACGTATCGACTGAGGGAACCTGAACCTTTACTGGAGCGTTATTGCCTCGGTAGGTGAAATCTACCGCCAGGGTAGGTACTCCTGATTTGCCTGTCAATCGAAAACTCCTGCTTGTGGCACCGTCGATATCTCAACCCTGCCCTGAGACTTGAGATTCAGCGCCGTACGATGACGACGGCGTCGAGCCGTTCTGGAAGCCGGCCACGGCGCGGGTCGGCACGCTGACGTCGACGTACAGCGCGTCCTCGGCGCGGGGCAGGATGGCCGCCGCGACGGCGAGCTTGAGGGCCAGGTTGCTCGTGTCGCCGAGGCGCACCTCGCCCCCGCCCGCCACCTGGAGGACGAGCTGTCCGTTCCCGTCGTCGCGGACTGCGAGCACGTGCATGCGCGGATGCTCGGCTTGTAGCGCCGCGGCCACGAGCAGCGCCCGGCCGGTCTCGACCGTCCCCCCCACCGCGATCTCGGTCTCGGCGGCAAGCCAGATCCGCGGCAGCGGCGGGTACGAGCCCGCCCCGAGAGCAGACAGCACGCGTCCGGTCGCCGACACGAGCCAGGCGTCGGTCGCCCGCCGGAGGATCGCCACCGGCTTCTCGACCGTGACCTGCACGTGCAGCGTGTGGGGGAAGTCGCGGTCGTAGCCGACGCCCGCGATCTGCGGGAAGCCCGCCAGCCTCCGATCGGCGGCGGAGCGGCTGAACGAGACGAGGCTCGTGCCCTCGAGCGGCTGAAGCGCCGAGCGGATCCGGGCCGCGAGCGCGGGCGGCGCCCCCCGGACGTCGATGCGCTGCACGGCGAAGATCGAGCTCTCGCGCGCGACCAGGTACGCACCGCCGACTAGGGCTACGAGCGCGAAGCCGATTGCGATGGATCGTCCGCTCGGCAGCCAGCGCCGGGTGGGCGCGGCGCGCCCGCGGCCATGCGGTACCGGGAGTGCTCGTGCGCGCGCAGGCGCGCGCGGTGGTTCCTTGCCGACCACGGGCGTGACTTCGCCCTGGCGGGCGGCCTTCCTACTCCGGAAGCTCTCCGGCGGGTGGAAGCTCGAGACCGCCGACCAGCTCGACCTCGCGCTCCAGCACGACGTCGTACTCATCGAGCGCCCGCCGGCGCGCCTCGGCCATGAGTGCCAGCGCGTCGGCCGCGGTTGCCTCGCCGGTGTTCTCGATGAAGTTCGCGTGCACGGGCGAGATCTGGGCGCCGCCAATCCGATGGCCCTTGAGGCCGCACGACTCGAGCATCTTTCCCGCGCCGAGCTCGTGCGCCGGGTTCTTGAAGACGCTTCCGAACGTGCGCTTGTTCGTCGGCTGCGTCGCCTTGCGCTGCGCATTGAGCTCGGCGACCGTGCGTTTCACGTCTGCGGCCGGACGCGGCGTGAGCCGGAACTCGACCCGCGCCACGACCTGGCCCTGACGAAGCGCCGAGTGCCGATAGCCGAGGTCGAGCTCTTCGAGCGTGAGCCAACCTGCGCCGTCCGGGTCGACCACGAGCGCCCGCGTCAGCACCTGCGACCAGTCGCTCCCGTA
Source organism: uncultured Actinomycetes bacterium (assembly GCA_963776375.1). Taxonomy (GTDB): domain Bacteria; phylum Actinomycetota; class Thermoleophilia; order Gaiellales; family Gaiellaceae; genus PALSA-612. Next base: position 914,297 of record CAVZMF010000002.1, read on the forward strand.
CGCCCCGGCGTTCATCCTCACTCCGCCCCCGGCGGTGCCGGGGATCGCGCACGCGAACTCGAATCCGCCCAGGCCCGCGTCGCGCACGCGATGGAGGCAGACCGCGTTGGTCGCGCCTCCTCCGGCGACGAGCACCTCGCCGCGAATCTCGACTGCAGCGAGCTCACCGGCCAGCCGGACGACGAGGGCGTCCACGCCGTCGTCGTCCGCGAGCAGGTTCGACCCGAGCCCGATCGGGACCACGGGCACGTCGCGTTCCGCCGCCCAGGCAACCGCCTGCTCGAGGTCGCCCACCGTGCGCGGCTCGGCCAGCCACCGGGCCGGCCCCCCGACCCCGACCGTGGTCAACCGCGCGAGCGGCACACCCTCTTCGATGTCGACCGTGCCCCTCGTCTGGGGACTCATCGTCACACTCTCGACACGCTCGGGTCACACACCCGTGCGAATTTCCGCGCTACCCTCAAAGCGGGGGCAGGGCGCGAGAGCGCCCCCGGGGGAGCAAGACTGCATGGTGTCCGCGGGCGGGTCAGCCGAGGGCCTCCAGGAGGAGCGGGGCGGTGGTGGCGACGTCGTCCGCGCCTTGGGCCAGGACGATGTCGCCCTCGCGGGCGCGCTGGGCGATGAACGCGGCTGCGTCGGGGAGCGCGGGCGCCCACGCGAGCGGCATGCCTGGACGGAGCTCGGCGAGCGCATCGACGACGAGCTTCCCGGAGACGCCGTCGGGTCGCGGCTCGCTCGCGCCGGACACGTCGGCGACGGCCACGGCGTCCGCGGCGACGAGCGCCCGGGCTAGATCGAACGCGAGGTGGCGCGTACGCGAGTAGCGCAGCGGCCGGAAGACGACCAGCACCCGTCCGCCGTTCACCTGCTCACGGGCCGTCGCGATCGATGCACTGATCTCGGCGGGGTGGTGCCCGTAGTCGCTGACCACCGCGACGCCGCCTGCCACGCCATGCAGCTCGAAGCGGTGGCCCGCCCCCTCGTAGCGGGCGACTACGGGCTCCGCCTCGGTCCGGGACACGCCGACGAGCTCGAGCGCGGCCAGCGCCGCCGCCGCGTTCCGCCGGTTGTGCTCGCCCGGCACGGCGAGCTCGACGTCCACGGGCTCGAGCCCGTCGCCCTGGACGACCTCTTCGGCCCGACCGACCCAGCCACCGAACAGCTGCTCGACCTCCGCTAGTGACGCGAACGTCGAATGGTGGTCGAAGTCGACGTTCGTGAGCACGGCGACCGTCGGCCGTAGCAGCTCGATCGAGCGGTCGGCCTCGTCACCCTCCGTGACCAGCCACCCCTCGCCCGCCCGCGCGTTCCCGCCGAGCTGCGGCACCTCCGTGCCGAGCACGAACGCCGGGTCCCGGCCCAGCTCCTGCAGGCAGAAGGCGATCATGGCCGCCGTGGTCGTCTTGCCGTGCGTGCCGCCGACGACGATCGACCTCCGCGCCGCCACGATCTCGGCCAGGAGCTCAGCGCGGTGGAGAAGCCGCTCGGCTGCCGCTACCTCGACGTTGTCGAGCGGCACTGCCGACGAGTAGACGACCTCCACGCCGGCCGGCACGTTCTCGGCCCGCTGCTCGCCGATGACGACCTCGAGCCCCGCCGCCTCGAGCAGCGGCGTGAACCGCGACGGGCGCAGGTCGGACCCGCCCACCTCGGCGCCGAGCCCGGCGGCAAGCAGGGCGAGCGCGCTCATCCCGTCGCCGCAGATACCGACGAACCAGAACCGCCGCCCCCTGAGCTCACCGCCCGGCAAGCGCGATCAGCTCCTCCGCGATCTCGTCGGCCGCATGGGGCCGCGCCACCGAGCGCATCCGCTCCGCCATCGCCTCCAGGCGCGGTTGGTCGGCGAGCAGCTCGCGGACGAGCCCCGGCACGCGGTCGAGCTCCTTGTCCGAAACGACGAGCGCAGCCCCGGCCTGCTCGAAGCAGCGGGCGTTCTTCGCCTGGTGGTCGGCGGTCGCGTACGGATACGGAACGAGCACGGCGGGCTTGCCCGCGAGCGCGAGGTCGTACACGGACCCTCCGGCCCGGCAGAGCACGAGGTCGCTGGCACCGAGGGCGGCGCCGAACTCGTGCGTGTACGGAACGAGCCGATAGTCGTCCCGCGAGACCCGTCCGCGCAACGCCTCGAAGTCACGCTCACCGGCGAGGTGCAGCACGGCCGGGCCTCGAGCGCCGAACTCGCGGACGACGAGCTCGTTGAGGCTCCGCGCTCCCTGGCTTCCGCCGAAGACGAGCAGCACCGGCCCCTCGGACGGCAGCTCGAACCGGCGCCGGCCCTCCTCTCTCGACGTCGCGTGCGACCGCGACGGCACCGGTCGGCCCGTCACCCGGAACTTCGGCGGCCGTCGTCCGTCGATCGGAAAGGACAGGAAGACGCGGCGCGCGAAGGGCGCCGCGAGCCGATTGGCGAGGCCGAGGCGTGAGTCGGCCTCGGTGAGCGCGGCCGGGATCCGGCGTGTCCAGGCGGCGAGCACCATCGGGCCGCCGACGTAGCCGCCGCCGCCGAGCACGAAGTCCGGCTGCCGGCGAGCGAGGATCTCCCGGCACGCGAAGGGAGCGCGGGCTGCCAGCGCCAGCGACCGCAGCAGCGCCACGCTCGCCTCGCGCGGGAAGCCGGAGACGCGGAACGGGTCGAACTCGAACCCGGCTTCAGGGACGAGCTGCGCCTCGAGCCGATCCGGCGACCCGGCGAAGGTCACCCGTACGCCGCGCCGGCTCAGGGCTTCGGCGACGGCGATCGACGGCGCCACGTGACCGCCCGTCCCCCCGGCCGCGATCACGCACGCGAGTTTGCCGTCCGACTGCATCTGCGCTCCCGATGTTAAGGAGGATCCCCGTCGCGGCGAGCGCTGCAATCAGGCTCGAGCCGCCGTAGGAGACGAAGGGCAGCGTGATCCCCGTCAGCGGCGCGATTGCCAGGACGGCGGCGAGGTTGATCGCGGCCTGGCCGCAGATCAGCACGGTCAGTCCGGCCGCGAGCAGCTTCCCGAACGGGTCCTTGCACGCGAGGGCGATGCGGAAGCCGGCCCACGCGAAGGCCGCATAGGCGCAGATCACCCCGGCGGTGCCGACGAGGCCGAGCTCCTCGCCCACGGTCGCGAAGATCATGTCCGTGTGCGCCTCGGGGAGGTCGAAGACCTTGACGACGCCGTGGCCGATGCCGACCCCGAGCCATCCGCCCGAGCCGAGGCCGATCATCGCCTGGACGATCTGGAAGCCGGCGCCCTGCGGGTCGTGCCACGGGTCGAGGAAGGCGAAAAAGCGCGTGCGCCGGTACGGCTCGAGCCAGATCGCGAGCGCCCCGGCGGCGGCCACGATCGCAAACGCCCGTACGAGCAGGCCGCTCGGGAGCCCGGCGACCACGAGGATGCCCACGAGCATGACGACGATCGACACCGCCGTGCCCAGGTCTGGCTCGACGAGGACGAGGACGCAGGCGAGGCCGGCTACGAAGCCCAGCGGCTTGGCGAGCTCCGCCAGCGACGCGGGCTGACGGCGCCGCGGCCTGGCCAGATAGGCAGCGACCCACACGGCCAAGGCCAGCTTGGCCAGCTCCGAGGGCTGGAAGGCGAACGGGCCGAGCGGCACCCAGCGGCGGGCGCCGTTGACGCTCTGGCCGACGAGCAGCACGCCGGCAAGGAGCACGAGGCTGACGAGGAGGAAGCTCGGTGCGATTCGGCGCCAGAACGCGTACGGCGTCCGCGCCGCCAGCAACAGCGCGACCAGGCCGAGTACGGCGAAGAGCGCCTGCCGAAGGAGGTATTCCATCGGCCGGCCGTTGCCGCCGTCCACGGCACGAGCCGACGTCGCGCTGTAGACCATGACGAGCCCGAACGCGGTCAGCGCGAGCGTGACCAGGACCAGGACGTTCGACTCGAGCTGGGCTCGCTTCACCCCTCCAGGTTCTGCACCAGCCGGCGGAACTCCTCGCCGCGGTGGACGAAATCCTTGAACTGGTCGAAGCTCGCGCAGGCCGGCGAGAGCAGGACGACGTCGCCTGGCTCCGCCTCCGCGGCGGCGCGCCCGACCGCAGACGCCAGGTCGCCGACCACCACCGCGCGCGAGCCCGCGGCGGCCGCGATATCCGTCGCGGCCTCGCCGATCAGGTACACGGCCTTCACGTTCGGCCCGAGAGCGGCGCCGAGCGGCTCGAAGCTCTGACCCTTCCCGCGCCCGCCGGCGATCAGGCGCACCGGCTCGTCCGCGTAGGCGGCCAGCGCGCGCACCGCGGCCGAGACGGTCGTCGCCTTCGAGTCGTTCACCCAGCGGATGCCGTCCGCCGAGGCGATCGGCTCGAGGCGGTGCTCGACGCCGGAGAAGGAGACGAGCGCCTCGGCGATCGCCGCCTCGGGGACGCCGAGCTCCCGCGCGACGCGCGTGGCGGCGGCGGCGTTCTCGCGGTTGTGCGCGCCGGGGATCCGCGGCTCCGCGGGCAGCGGTTCCTCGGCGCTCCACTCGATTCCGGGCAGGCCGCTGCCCGCCGGGACGATCGCCTGCCGGGCGCGCTCGTAAACGCGCAGCTTCGCGCCGCGGTAGGCCTCGAAGGTGCCGTGGCGGTCGAGGTGGTCGGGCTCGAGGTTGAGGAGCACGGCGATGTCGAGCGCGAGCGTGTGGACGTCCTCGAGCTGGAAGCTCGTCAGCTCGCACACGACCAAGGTGCCGGGCTCGACCTCGCCCGCGACCTCGCTCAGCGGCGGCTGCTCGTTCCCGGCGAGGCGCGCGCTCCAGCCGGCGGCGTCGAGCATCGCGCCGAGCAGCCTGACCGTGGTCGTCTTCCCCTTCGTGCCCGTGACGCCGACGAGCCGGACGCCGTCCGGCAGGAGCCGGTAGCCGAGCTCGACCTCGCTCCAGACCGGGATGCCGCGCGACCGGGCCTCGACGACGAGCGGGTTCTCGGCCGGCACGCCCGGGCTCTTGACGAGCACGTCCACGCCGTCGAGCAGCGCGAGCTCCTCGTCGGTTCCGTCCTCGCGGTCGGCGGTGACGACCTCGGCGCCGTTCCCGCGCAACGCCCCGGCCGCGGCCTCGCCGGACAGGCCCATGCCCACGACGAGCGCACGCCCCGGCAGCTCCGCGCTTCCCGCTCCGGCGCCGGCAAAGCCGCCGCCTCCGCTCCTGGCCGGCTCCGTCGAGCCTACGCCGGTCACCTCGTGACCCGATCGACCTCGGGCGAGCCGGGAACCCCGACGACCTCGTCCACGCAGTCGTCCGGCAGCGGGATGATCTCCGCGTCGCCGATCATGAACCACACGCGCGGGTCGGCGATCTCGTCCTCCATTCGCTCGAGCACGTCGGCCGAGCCTTCCAGCACGATGAGGTCGTCGTCGCCGAGCCCACCGAGCGCGGCGGCGACCAGAGCCGAGTCGTCGCTGATCACGAGCGTCGTCATCAGTGAGTCGCACGGTGACGTTGGTGGATCCTCTGCAAGGACGCAGGGAGCGGCAATGTGCGGGCATATTGCCGCGACTGACGACGCCGCATGGCGCTGTGATCGCGGGCGAGAGGACGCCGAACGTTGCCGGCCGGCTCACTTGCCCCGGAAGAACTGGAAGTAGTAGCGATAGTAGAGCGCGAACCCGAGGGCGCAGAAGATCGCGCAGAGGATCCAGAAGCGGACCATGATCTTCGTCTCGGACCAGGCTTTCATCTCGAAGTGGTGGTGGATCGGCGCCATCAGGAACACGCGCTTCCCGTAGCGTCTGAAGCTGAACACCTGGATCATCACGGACAGCGCCTCGATCAGGAAGATCCCGCCGATCAGGAGCAGCAGGAACTCGACCTTGAGCACGATCGCGAACGCTGCCAGCGCGCCGCCGATCGCCATCGAGCCGGTGTCGCCCATGAACACCTCGGCGGGCCAGGCGTTGTACCAGAGGAAGCCGATGATCGCCCCGATCAGCGCCGCGCCGAAGATGGCCAGGTCGAGGTACTTCTGGTCGCGGTGGCCCGGAGCGCCGGAGCGGATCCACGCGATCACCGCCATCGACGTGAACGTGAAGACGGCGATGATCCCCGTCCCCGCCGCGAGTCCGTCGAGGCCGTCGGTGAGGTTCACGCCGTTCGCGGCGCCGGCGATGATGAAGAAGAGCAGGACGTACCAGGCCCACGAGAGCGGCAGCTTGCCGTTGATCACCGGGATGTAGACCTTCGTCTCGAAGTGCCGGTGGTGCGTCACGTAGGCGACGCCGAGCGTGATCAAGCCGAGCAGCGCGAGCTTCCAGCGGCCGCGCAGGCCGAGCGAGCGCTTCCGCGTCAGCTTGGAGAAGTCGTCGACGAAGCCGATCGCGGCGCAACTGAGCGTGACGAGGAAGACGAGCACCGCGTTCGTCGTGTACCCGGTGAGGGCCAGGAACGGGATCGCCATCGCGACGACGATCAGCACGCCGCCCATCGTCGGCGTGCCCTGCTTCGTGATGTGGTGGCTCGGCCCCTCCTCGCGGATCTGCTGGCCGTACTCGCGCTGGCGCAGGTAGCGGATGAAGCTCGGGCCGAGCACGATCGACACGATCAGCGCGATGATCCCGGCGACGAGGACGCGGACCACTACGCGGTGACCGTCGCGAGCGCCTCGGCGACGACCTCGAGGCCGCCCGCGCGCGAGCCCTTCACGAGCACGTGGTCGCCGGAGTGGATGACGGTTCTGGCCATGTCGATCGCGGCCGCCGGATCGGCACACCAGTCGTCGGGCTCGTAGCCGCGCGCGAGCTCGCCGACGCCGATCACGACGTCGACGCCGAGATTCTTCGCCACCCTTCCGATCTCCTCGTGGTAGCGGGGCGCGTCGGGGCCCAGCTCGGCCATCTCGCCCAGGATCGCCACGGTGCGCCTTCCGCCCGCCCGCTCGACGATGTGCTCGAGAGCCGCTCGCATCGACAGCGGGTTCGCGTTGTACGCGTCGTTGACGAGCAGGCCGCCGCCCGGAAGAGGCACCTCCTCCCCGCGCCACTTCGAGAACGGGACGTCGACGGAGTCCTCGGGCTCGATGTCGACTGCGCGTGCGGCATGGAGGGCTGCGAGCGCGTTCCGGGCCTGGTGCCGCGCCGTGAAGTCGAAGGCGATCTCGCGGCCGTCCCAGCGGATCAGCGTCCGGCCGTCCTCCACGCGCGCCTCGGGCTCGGCGAGGCGGATCACCGTGATGTCGTCCCGAGTCACAGCCAGGTCCGCCGGGACGATCGCGGTTCCGCCGGGCGGGAGGGCGTCGACGAGCTCGGACTTCGCCCTCGCCACGGCCTCGATCGACCCGAGCTGCTCGACGTGCGCCGCGCCGATAGTGGTGATCATGCCGACCCCTGGACGGGCGAACGCGCACAGCTCGGCGATCTGGCCGGGCCCGCGCATGGCCAGCTCGAGGATGCAGACCTCGGTGTCGGGCTCGAGCCGGCAGAGCGTCAGAGGGACGCCGATCTCGTTGTTCAGGCTTTCCTCGGCGGCGACGGTGCGGGCGCGAGGTCGGCAGATCGCGGCCAGGATGTCCTTCGTCGAGGTCTTTCCCGCGGAGCCGGTGATGCCGACGACGCGCGCGCCGCTGCGGTCGCGGACGGCCCCGCCGAGCGCCGCGAGCGCCGCGAAGCCGTCGCCGGGCACGAGCGCGGCGGCGGCTCCGCGCTGCAGGGCGTCGTCCGCGAACTGGGCGCCGGCCGCGTTGACCCCGACGAACAGGTCGCCCGACGCGACGAGCCGCGAGTCGACCTGGACGCCTGTGATCCGATCTGTGCCGGCGGCAGCGGTCAGGCGGCCGGGACAGAGCTCCGCCACCTCGCCGAGCGTGAGCGCGATCACGTCCGTGCCCCGAGACGGCGGAGAGCGTCGCGGGCCACCTCGCGGTCGTCGAACGGAACCGTCTTGCCCGCCGACTCCTGCCCCTGTTCGTGCCCCTTGCCGGCGACGAGGACGACGTCGCCTGGACGGGCGGCCTCGATCGCCTGCGCGATCGCCGCCGCCCGGTCCGCCTCCACCTCTATTTCGCCGGTGACGCCCTCGAGCACCTCGCGGATGATCGCGTCGGGGTCCTCGCTGCGCGGGTTGTCGGAGGTGACGATCGCGCGATCGCTCCCCTCCGATGCGGCCCGGCCCATCAACGGGCGCTTGCCGCGGTCGCGGTCGCCGCCGCAGCCGAACACGCAGATGACGCGCCCGTCGGCGAGGTCTCGCGCCGTGCGCAACGCCGTCTCGAGCGAGTCGGGCGTGTGCGAGTAGTCGACGACGACCAGGAACGGCTGCCCCTCGTCGACAGGCTCGAAGCGGCCGGGCACGCCGCGGACGCTCGCGATCCCGCGCGCGACCGCTTCGTCGGGAAGCCCGAGCAGCCGCGCCGCCGCAACCGTGCCGAGGACGTTCTCGACGTTGAACCCGCCGAGCAGCGGGGTTTCGAGCTCGATGCCGGCGGCGACGAGACGAGCGCCGCGCGGCGAGATCTCGAGCCGCTCCGGCGTCACGTCCGCCTCGCCGTCGAGCGCGAACGTGAGCAGCGGCGCCGCGTCCAGCGTGCGCAGCTCGTCGGCAAGCCGCCGCCCGTAAGCGTCGCCGACGTTCACCGCCGCCGAGGGCGGATCGCCCTCGACGAACAGGCGCCGCTTCGCGTCGAAGTAGCGCTCCATCGACCCGTGCAGGTCGAGATGGTCCTGGGTCAGGTTCGTGAACACGAGCGCGGCGAAGCGGGTGCCGGCAAGGCGGCCGAGCTCCGAGCCGTGGGACGTCGCCTCGATCGCGCAGCTGCGGTCGCCCGCGTCCAGCATCTCGCGGAGCGTGCGCTGCAGGTCGATCGCCTCCGGCGTGGTGCGAAGCGCCGGACGCCGCTCGCCGCCGACGCGCACCTCGACGGTGCCGAGCAGGCCCGGCCGCAGCCCCGCGGCGGCCAGCACGGCGAAGAGCAGGAAAGCAGTCGTCGTCTTGCCGTTCGTGCCGGTGACGCCGGCGAGCCTCAGCTCGTGCGAGGGGTGGCCGAAGAACTCGCCCGCCGCCTCGGCCATGGCCCGGCGCGAGTCCGCGACGACGAGCTGCGGTACCGGCAGGTCGAGCGGCCTTTCGACGACCAGCGCCGCCGCGCCCGCCGCGACCGCCTCCGTCGCGAGATCGTGGCCGTCCACATGCTCTCCCCGCACGCAGAAGAACAGCGCTCCGGGCACAACCGCGCGCGTGTCGTAGGTGAGCTCGAGCACGTCGACCGGAGCTTGGTGCAGGACCTCGACCGGAGCGAGCGTGGCGATGAGCCGCTCCAGGTCCACGGCGGGCGAGTCTACCAGGGCCAGGGGTCACCAGATGCGCACGAACTGTCACAAAAGGCACTCATATGCGGGTCTTTTGTGCGAAAGACACTGGCGGAGCACGCCTCCCGGAGATACGCTCGAAACGGGGAGGAGGTTAGGGGTACCTACGGGGTGGCCGCCGAGGACGTGGCCGATCCGGCCAGTTCGGACGGGTCGTCGGGCGGCACGTCGAGGTACTGGAGCGCGAACCGCGCGATCTGCTGGAAGATCGGCGCTGCCACGGTGCCGCCGAAGATCGCGCCGTGCGGCTCGTCCACGGTGACGAGGATCACGAGGCGCGGCGCGGTCGCCGGCACGATGCCGACGAACGACGCGACGTACTTCGACGTGGAGTAGCCGCCGGTCTCCGGGTCGGGCTTGTTCGCCGTCCCGGTCTTGCCGGCCACGTTGTAGCCGGGCACGTGCGCGAGCGTCCCCGTCCCCTCGGCCACGACGTTCACGAGCATGGCCATCAGCTCGCGCGCGATCCCGCGCGAGAATACGCGGCGGTGCGCGACATGCGGGCGCGAGGCGCCGATCACGCGGTCGACCAGGTGCGGCGTCACCCACACGCCCCGGTTCGCGACCGCGGCGTACGCCGCTGCGAGCTGGATCGGTGTGACAGCGATGCCCTGGCCGATCGGGATCGTACCTACCGCCGAGCCGTACCACTGGTTCCGCGGCGGCACGATGCCAGGGCTCTCGCCGGGGAAGTCGATGCCCGTGTCGTGGCCGAACCCGAAGCGGGAAATCCAGCGCGAGAGCCGGGTCGCGCCGACGAGTCGTGCGAGCGTGACGGCGCCGACGTTCGACGAATGGGCCAGGATCTGGCCGACCGTCATCGTCTCGGTGCCGCGCGGCTCCGCGTCGTGGATGACCTTGTCCGCCACCTGGATCGTGTACGGAAGCGTGTAGGTCGTCCTGGCCGTGACCAGGTGTTCCGAGAGAGCAGCCGCGACCGTGACGAGCTTGAAGGTCGAGCCGGGCTCGTACACGTCGGTCACGGGGGAGTTGCGCTGATAGCCGGGAAGGACGGTCGCGAAGCTGTTCGCGTCGTAGCCGGGCGCGGTCGCCATAGCCAGCACGGCGCCCGAGTGCGGGTCGAGGACGATCGCGCTCGCGCGCTTCGCATGCCACTGCGCGACGGCCGTGCGCAGCGCGTCTTCCGCCTGCGACTGAATCGTGTGGTCGATGGTGAGGAAGACGTCGTGCCCATCCCGCTCCGGCACCGAGTCGAGCACGTCGACGACTCGACCGAACGGATCCTTGATCACCGTCTCGCGGCCCGGCCGCCCGGAGAGGGTGCGGTCGCTCTCCAGCTCCGTGCCGGCCAGGCCCTTGTCGTCGATGCCGGCGAAGCCGACGACCTGCGAGGCGACCGGGCCCAGCGGGTAGAACCGCCGCTCCTCCGGGTAGAAGCCGAGCCCCGCGAGGTGCCGCCGCTTCAGCGCCGCAGCCTTCTCGGGATCGGCCTCGCGGGCGACGTAGACGAAGCCCCTGGAGCGATCGGCGAGCTGCGGGTAGAGCGAGCTCGCGTCCACGCCGAGCGTCTCCTCGGCTGCCGTGGCCACTCGCCGCGCGTTGACGATCTCGCGCGGGTTCGCGTACACCGTCGTCGCCTGCTCGCCGATCGCGAGCTGGACGCCGGCGCGGTCGAAGATCGTCCCGCGACCGGCGGGCACGTCGAGCGTCTCGCGCTGCTGGCTCGCGCCCTTGCCCGCGAGCCTGCTCGCCTGCACTGTCTGCAGCCAGGCGGCGCGTGCGAGCGTGACCGCGAAGACGATCGCGAACACGACGAGCAGGATGCGGAGCCGGCGGTCGGCGAGCTTTCTGCTCGGACGCCTTGGGCGCACGGTCAGCGCGACAGGTGGACGGTCGACGTGGTCGCCGGATCGGCCGGCACCAGGCCGCGAGCCCCCTCGATGATCCGGGCCGTACGCTTCGTGCCGGCCAGCTTCGCCTGGTCGGCGGCGATGTCCGCCTTCAGCTGTCCGCGCTGGCGGTTGACGCCGTCGAGACCCAGGTTGAGCTGGAGCACGGCGACGTTGACGGCGACCACGCCGGCGAGCAGCGCTGCGACGACGACGATCCAGGCCACGCCGCCGGCGAGGCGCCTCTGTCCGGTCGTGCGCGCCTTCGCATGCACGCGCCGCGAACGGAAACCCGTGGCGACGCTGCTCACGTGGCCTTCTCCGCGACGCGCAGCCGCGCCGACGCCGCCCGCGGGTTGTGCGCCGTCTCCTGCGCCGTCGGACGCACGGCGCGCGGCGTCAAGACGCGCACGAGCGGCTCGCGCCCACAGGCGCAGATGGGGAAATCGGGCGGGCAGACGCAGCCGCGCTGCTGGTCGCGGAAGTAGCGCTTCACGATCCGGTCCTCGAGCGAGTGGAAGCTGATCACCGCCAGCCGCCCGCCCGGGCGGAGCATCTCGACCGCCGCCGGCAGAGCCTCGTCGAGCTGGCCCAGCTCGTCGTTGACCGCGATGCGCAGGGCCTGGAAGACGCGCCTGGCCGGGTGGCCGTCGCCGAACCGGGCCGGAGCGGGGATCGCCGCCTTGATCGCGTCGACGAGCTGGCCGGTGCGCTCGAAGCGTTCGCGCTGCCGCCGTCGGCCGATCTCGCGGGCGATCGCGCGCGCGAAACGCTCCTCGCCGTAGCGGCGGAAGACGATCTCGAGCTCGCGCTCGCTCAGCTCGTTGACGAAGTCGGCGGCGGTCGAGTCGGCGGAGGGATCCATGCGCATGTCGAGCGGTGCGTCGACGGCGTATGAGAACCCGCGCTCCGGCTGGTCGATCTGCATGCTCGAGACGCCGAGGTCGAGCAGGATGGCGTCGGCCTTCATGCCGTTCGAGGCGAGCTGGCCGAGCACCGTTGCGAACTCGCCGCGCAGGAACCGGGCCTGCACGCCGGTGCGCCGCCGGAAGCGCTCGAAATAGGTTCGCGCGGCCGGATCGCGGTCGATCGCGATCAGCTTGCCCTCACCCCGCAGGTCGGCGGCGAGCAGCTCGGCGTGGCCTCCTGCGCCGAAGGTGCCGTCGACGACCGTGTTCCCGCGCTCGACCGAGAGGAGCTCGCGCACCTCCTCGGCCAGGACGGGAATATGGTCAGTCGTGTTTGGCTGCAAGGCGTTCGGCAACATCCTCCGCCCTCCCTTCGACTTCCTTCACCAGCGCGCGCCAGACGGCACGGTCCCAGATCTCGAGGTGGTCGTGGACTCCGGCGACCACGACCTCGCGCCCGAGGCTCGCGTGCTCGACGAGCGGCGCCGGCAGCATGATGCGGCCCTGCTTGTCGGGTGCGGCCTCGACCGCGGCGGAGAAGAAGTAGCGCTGGATCATGCGGTCGTCGCGGCTGAGCAGCTCGAGGTTGGCGAGCCGGGTGTCGACGAGGGTTTGCCAGTCCGAGCGGGCGTATGCGTACAGGCAGCCGTCCATTCCGCGCGTGACGACGAGCCCGTCCGGGAAGGATTCGCGGAACCGGGCCGGAAGCGTGAGCCGGTTCTTCTCGTCGAGTGTGTGCTCGAACTCACCCAGGAACATCGTCGCCAGCGACCTGCTGTCTCTACCACCGGTCCCCACTTTAACCCACTATGGACCACAACGCAAGGCCGTTGCCCCACGGCGCGCCGATCGTTCCGATCGAACGTCGGACTTCTCAGGCGTGCGTAGACACTCCTGGCGGCAGCCTGTCGGCCAGTCTCGAGCGTCCTACGCGAGCAGCCGTCGTTCGTCGCACGCCGGCGTCCCGACGATGTTGAGCTAGCCTTCGACCCTTGCCTTCAGCCTGGCGCCCTTGGCGTAATTGACCCTGCCGACGTAGAACTCCTCTTCGGGAGCGTCGCGTAGGGTCAGCCCCGCGGCTCTCATGGCTCCCTTGATGGCGTCTTTGTCATGCTCGAAAAGTCTGTGGATTGGCTGTCTCAGCATGCCGCCATTACCACCAGCCAGCCATTTGTAGTATTTCCAAAGGGTGAATGGATAACACGCCGCCACTGAGTACAGCATGAACTGTTGCCACACAACGGTTCTGATCGCAGTAACTCGCCAGTAGATCTCCATCGCCTCGTCGAGCTCGCCGGCGCGGAGCAGATCGAAGTGCGTCACCAGCAGTGGGTTGTCGGGAGTTTGATATGCGTCGTACATCAAACCACCTGCCCACTGCTGACCATACTTGGGCACTGCGGTAGGCCAGTTTCCCTCCGCGGGAGAATTGACCAGGATCTTGTCGCCGACAAGCCGGAAACACTCGGCCATGTAGCCGGGATCCAGCACCCCGATCTTCATCGCGACCGCATTCGGCAGGTCGGCCATCCGATCCAGAAGCGCTGGGTTGAACGTGCTTGGATGAAACCTCTCGAAATTGAACTTGGAAGCGGGATAAAGATCTACCGCTACGTTTGTGGAGTCGCATACCGTCTTGAACGCTTGATAGATATCCTCCTCTGAATCGGGGTAGTACTGGACGGGATAGCCGAGCAGAATGTGCGTGCCGCCTGTCTTCTCGTGATGCTTTAGCAACTCCAGCTCCTGCTCGAACGTGTCGGTCATGAATGGGAACGACACGAGAATCTTGTCCTTAGCTTCGTGATTCACGATCGCGACGAACCTCTTGCGCTCCTCCAGTGTCATTGCTGTCGAGTCGGTATTGCAGAGGATCGAGAAGAAGCCCTGGCTTATGGCATGTTGGACATCGTGTCGTATCCCTTCTTCGTCAAGGTTTGCCAGATCCGGTGTAAATGACGGGCAGATGAGGCTCTCCAGCCCGACGTACGCTTCCCTGGCCCACGCCTTTGCCTCGGATTTTGTGAAGTCCATATCGGTCCTTCCCCTCGATGTTCCGAAAGCCCATGTCCGACCGGCTGTCCTATGCGAACAGCCGTCGTTCGTTGTACTCCGGCGTCCCGATCGTGTAGGCCGGCTTCGTCCAGGACCCGTCGGGGACGAGCGGAAACGAGGCGGCCTCGGCTTCGTCGGACAGCTTGTTCAGCAGGTTCCGCACCTGGAAGTGGTTGAAGAGGCGCATGAACTCGCCGAGGAAGATGTCGGCCACGCGGGTATCGCCCCGGATGATCAGCATGTTCTCGTCGTTGTCGACCGTCGACGCGTTGCTGAAGTTCGCCGAGCCGGTGATGACGATGGGGTCGTCGCTCAACGGGTCGACGAGCATGTACTTCGTGTGCAGGTAGTTCACGTGGTCGTTCAGACCGGTCAAGGTCTCGATCAGGTCGTGATCGTCGCCGGCTCGAGTGCGCATCGTCTCGCCCCAGGCAATGCGGTTCTGCGGTTGCTTGGCCATGATCGGGTACTTGTCCTTCAGGAGTCCGCCGATGCCCTCGAGCAGGAGGTAACGGAGGAACGGCTCGTCGGCCGGCACCTGCTTGTCGGTGGTGATCTTGCCCATGATCTGATCGGCCACCGAGAACGCCGCCGTGAAGAACACCGAGTTCTTGGCCGACGCGAGCTGATCGGCATACCATTCGAGCATCGCCGCCGAGTTGCGCGGACTGAAGACCGGGGTGGTCGAATTGGGCGGAGGGGGTCCGCCGAGGTCCGGCTGCTGGAGTACGGTCCAGTCGCGCATCGCCGTGCCCGGCTCATCACCTCTTGCAGCGGTCTTCTTGGGGTCGGTCGCCAGCTTCTCCCAGTAGGCGAAGTAGGCGGCCGCGACCTTCGGATCGCGAACGATGTGCCCGACGTTCGACTGGCCGTAAATGCCGCCGCCCGTCAAATTGGTGGAACCGGTCCAGACCTGCTCGGGCACGCCGTTCTTCAACAGGACGATGAACTTGTTGTGCGAGATCGTGGTGATCTTGCGTGGAATGAGCATCCCGGCGAACGGGCGTCGGAACTTGTCGTGCACGCCGACGCCGGCAACCGCGGCGTTGGCGGCGCGCGCCACGGGGTCGGGCCCGATCTCCCTGGCGAATTCCCTCCCCCTGGATACCACTTCCAGAGTTCCGTCGGTGTAGCTCGTCGTCACCGTCGCCGCCTTGTTCGTCCTCATCACGCTGGCGCCCACTTCCTTGGCGTGGTGAACGATCTTCACGTCCGCTCCGGACTCGAGTGCGTCGACGAACGCCTGGATCACGGGACGATGAGTCAACTCGTAGACCGCGGCACGGAGCGAGTACTCGGGCCCGCGTGCCTGTCCGATGAAGGCGTGCATCGCCTCTTCGAGGCCGCGTGACAGCCATTTGTAGGCGGCGCGATCGGGGACATCCTCGGGCCGGAGGAACTGTTGGTACTTGACCTTCCTGGGATCGGTCTCGTTCGGATCGGTCTTGTAGAACCGACGGTATTCGCCGAATCGGCGGCTGTACGATTGGCTTCCTGCGACTCCGCGGTTGAAGTGCACCGCGTGCGATCCCGCCGCCGGGTCCTCCGACGTGACGGTGATGTCGAGCGCAGCACCCTTCGCCTGCTTGGCCGGGGTGCCGCTGACCGGCACGATCCGGTAGGTGTACGTCGTCGCGGCCTCGACTCGGTAGTCGCCCCACATGAACGCCTGGATGACCGGAGGGTCGCTCTCGACTCCGGCGAAGTCCCGGCCACCCTCGAGCGCCGTGAAATCCTTGTCGCGCGGCCCCTTGCGGAGAATGTTGAATCCCAGGAGGTTTCGAGCTCGTTCCTCGGACACGTCGAGCCCGAACAGCACGACGTGCGACCCGGCGATCGCGTTGACCGAAAGTTCGTCGTTCTTCTTGCGCTGGCGCATGTCGAACTCCTCTGTCGGCTCTTGTCAGTGATCAGAATTCGAAGACGAGGTTGCCGTCGTCCGCGGGATAGTGGGTCCTGCCCGTCAAGGCCTTGTCGGTCTCGTACGGCTCGGTCGTGGGCGACCGGTAGTTGAACCAGAGCTCGGCGTCCGGAACGGCCCCGACGGTCTCGATCGTCTCGCGATCGGGGTGGCGGAACCGCGCGCCGTTGGTCGAGACGACGAAGTTGCGGCAACGTGCCCGGCGCAGCATCGGCGCATCGGTGTTGTTGCGGCTGCCGTGGTGCGAGATCTTCCACGCATCGAGATCCACGGCGCGGTCGAGTGCGCGCTCGGCGCGCAACCGGTCCAGCGACCGGCTGATCACGGCGGGGAACGCATCGGCCGAGAGCAGGACTGCCGCGTCGCCGTATTCCACGAGGAACGCGATCGAGCTGCCGTTCGCCTCGGACGAATCGTCACCGCCGAGCTGAGCCGGCGGTGCCAGGACGGTGCGCTTCTTCAGGGCCTCGAGCGTCTTTTCCCTGTCCCCGGGCTCGAATCCGGCCAGGCGGACCGCCTTGTCCCATGCTTTGCGCAGCCGATCCAGCTCTCGAACGTACGGGCTGAGCAGGGTGAGCTTCAGTCCGCCGGCGAGCTCGACGGCGGGAAGCGGCTGCCGGTCGTCGTCGTCGATCACGACCGGCCCGCCGTCGAAGGCGGCATTCCAGGGCAGCTTCAGGTCGGCGACCAGCACGCCGAGGATCTCCCCCTGGACTCCGCCGAGCTGGACGACGCCCTCGACCCGCTTTCGATCGACCGCTTCGTCGAGATGATGGCGACCGTTGAACCAGAAATCGGCGATGTCGCGGGTGACCCCCGTGTCCTGAACCAGCCGGATGATGCCGTCGATGTGGTCGGCGTCGATGTGGCTGCAGACGACGAGTTCGAACCGTTCGATCCCGGCCTCGATCACACGGTTGCGGAGGTTCTCGTACGTGTTGTACGGACCACCGTCGATCAGCACCCAGTGGTCGGGGTCGCGCTCGCCGTACGACAACAAGATGCAGTCGCCACGCTCGGCAGGCAGGAACTCGATGCGCAACATCAGGCCGACTTTCGGGTCGGAAGCAGCCAACCGCCGTCGCCCAGTGCAACGAGTGCGAGTGCGACGAGGTTGCCCTCGGCGACGAGCTGACACCGTGCGGCTCGGATGGCCTCGCCCAGCGGGACGCCGTCGGCGTCGATGTCGTGGGCGTGGGCCGTCTTCGCCTTGTGAGCGCCGTTGGTGTGCGTGGCGAACACCGATCTGATGATGGCGGCGCCCACGTGCTCGGCTGCTGCGGCGATGACCGGCATTCGAGTCCCGAGGACGACGGACGCGCCGCTGGCGAGGAACCTGCTCGTCATCGTCCGGTGGGCGAGCGCCGCGTCGGCGGTCTGGCACCCGAGGAGAAGCACGACCGGGCCTGGCCGATCGTCTGTGCGAGGCGGGAAGCAGACGTACTGGGGAGAGATGTCGACGCGCTCGAGCGTCTGATCGCCGATCTCCATCCGGGATTCGCCTCCGGTCTGGTCGACGTGGGGCATGGCGATCAGCATCGGCGGCGGGTTCTGGCCGCTCACGGCCTGCGACCACTCGACCCAGTTGTCGGCGACGAGCACACGGAGCGGAGCCTGCTTGAGGGCGGCCTTCAGCTCGTCGAGTCCCCCCTCCACCCGCTCGCTCTTGGCGACCAGAGCGGAGTCGAGTGGCGTGAGGATCGGCCGGCCGCCGTTCGTCGGCGCAGCGAGACGCAGTGGCGCCGCACCGCTGCGGTCAGGCTCCAGAACGCGCCGTTCGATGACCCGTCGCAACCCCCAGAACCCCATCGGACAGATGAAGCCGGTCGAGCCCCCGTCACTGCAGCTCTTGCACGAGCCCGTGCGAAGCGCCTCGCGGGCGCCGGGACACAGGACCGAGTCGGTGAGGTGTGGCGTGGGCGCGTCGTAGAAGAGCTCCAGCGGCACGTCGAGCTTGGGATCGCGAACGACGAGCTGGATCGGGCCGGCCCCCCCGAACGCATCGCGCAGGTCTGCGGGCAGCCGCTCGAAGAGGTCGTCTCGCAATGCCACCCCTGCGCGCGCGATCTTGCGGAGCACGTCGACCGTCTCGGGATCGTCCAGATCGTGCTTGTCCAGCCAGAGTCCCTGCAAATCCATCTCGAGGTCCTCGAACAGGCTCTTCGACGCCTCCTCCAGATCGCCGCTGCCGCTGAGATCGAAGCCGTCGTCGGTCGGAACGGCCGCGACGACCCGTTCGGTGTCGGCCACGAGCGTGGGCATCGGGTCACCGTGTCTCGGCCAGAGAGACGCATCGATCAGGAGAGCGAGCGGCGCCTCGGGCTCGGCGTCGGTGGTTTCGCCGATCAGGGTCGCCGTCTGTACGAGGCTGGTCTTCGAGAAGACCATGATCGTCAGGCGCACGATTCCCTCGGGTGGAACACCCAGGTCGAGCACGCAGTCGCTGCTCGCCCCCCGCTCGGGAACGAAGAGCTGCCCCTCGACCGTGATCCAAGGAGCCACGACGGTGACCTTGAGCAGCTCCGCCGAGATCTGCTCTGGCGGCACGGCCGTCTCCGCCGTCAGGAGCCCGGCCTGGTGCGGTCCGATGCTGATCGTCAACGTATGCGCCCGGCCCGGGGCGAACGACTCCGTGCGCAGCTCGGGGTCGGCGCCCGGAGCCTCGACCTTGGCGCGGAGGAATCGGGCCTCGTCCTGCGCTGCGTCCTCGCCGCGCGTCAGCGAATGCTCGGGGTCGCCGACCAGGCCGGCGAACGACCCGTTCTCGACGACGACGAGGACGCGGTCGCGTGACCGCCACGCCCGCCAGCAGGCCTCCCCGAAGCCCTGGGCGGTCCGCTCGAGCGTCAGCGCAGGAGTCAGGATCTGGGGGAGGAGCCCGATCGGCGCGGCGTCGGCCTCGACGAGGTGCCCGACGGTGTAGGCGTCGGCGATCGACCAGGTGGTGTGCTCGGAGTCCTGGAACTCGACGACGACCCATCGCACCCCGTCCCCCAGACTCGGGCGGATCTCGCCGACCGTCGCCGTCGCCGCCACCTTCACGAACGACGGTTCGAGCTCTTCGAGATGGTAAGGCCGGATCTCGCCCATCACTCGTCACCGAAGAGTTCGGGCTCGGACGAGCCGATGTACAGGCGGGGAGCGATCCAGTCGACGTCGCTCTCGGCCACCTCGCGTCGAGCGACCATCATCGCGTGGTCGACCTGACCATGGCGGAACAGCGTGCGGTAGAAGGCGCTTCCGAACGCGACCGCGGCGGGGGTACGAATCTTCATCGACATCCCGACCACGGCCGGCACGTTTGCCCTGCGGACAAGGGTCGTGGCCAGGCTGGAGGCTGCCTCACCAGGTCCCGACTCGGCGTCGTCGGCGCTCGAGCACGTGTTCAACACGACCAGCCGGGCCCGTCTCACGCCTCGTTCCTGCCCGGCGAACAGGTCGGCGAGCTCGTCGCTCTCCATGCGGACCTTGTCCCCGTCGACGTCCTCGAGCCAGATCCTCGATCCCCGACCGGTGCGCTCGCCGTGGGCGATGACGTGCACGAAGTCGTAGCCGTGACCGATGCTGGCGCGAAGCGAGTCAGGCGTGGCGTGGTCGAGCACGTCGACCGAGCCGCGCGCTCGGCCGCGGTATCTCGTCGCGGCCGCTTTCCTGATCGCACCGATCTCCTCGTCCGCACCTACGACGGGGGGGAGATCGTTGGGAGCGGCCACGGCGACCAGGACCCGCACGGGGAAGTGGACGGAGTCGACGTCAGGCCGTTCGTGGTCGGACGAGCCGTTGCTCGGCGGGCGAAGGTCGCGCACCGTGCTGGTTCGCGCCCGGCTGATCAGCACACCGGACGCCGTGCGCAGCGCCTCCCACGGCAGGACGTCCAGCTCGCCGTCGAGTCCGCGAAGCCGGAGACGGATGTCGCGCGAGCCGAGCCCTTCCCCTTCCAGGGCCCGGGACGCGGTGTGCGAGAACAGCCCGTCGTACAGCACGTCGCCGACCTCACCGACGAGCTCGGAGCTCTTTTCCGATCGCAGCCGATCCCAGAGCTCCATCGCGCAGGGCCGATCGATGACGCGAACGCTCGTCTCCGTCGTCGATCCCGAGAAGGCGACCACCGTGCGGCCCTCCTCGCTCGGTTGCAGGCTCAGCTCGACGTCGACGAGCTTCTTGCGCCCGAGCCGGCGGATGGTGCGCACGACGAAGAAACCGCTGAGCGCGGCGACCAGCGCAACAGCCAGCAAGGCTGCGACCCACTTCGCGTTCGTCTCCTGAAACCACTGCGCGAGCGTGCGGGATCGAACCGACAGGGTCACCTCTAGCGGGCGGTCGCTCAGGTTCAGGTGAGGGTCGAGCGCCGTGATCCGCAGATCGGTGGTCTGTCCTCGCCCCGTCGTCAGGTAGAACAAACGGCTGTCGAGGGTCGGGTTGCCGCTTCCGTCTTCGACGATGAAGCGGAAGAGATCACTGTTACCGAGGCTGCGCACGGCCAGCCCTAATTCGAGATTGCGGGTCGTATGGGGGAACCGGATCGTGCGCCCGCACCCCTTTCGGCATCCGCCGGTGGGGCTCCAGGTGTCGCTGAACCCCGCGACCGAGTCGACCCTGACGGGGACGGCGCCTTTCGTCGGGACGTGGGCAGGGCGGTGAACGTAGATCCCGCCGCTGGTCCCCACCAGCAGCGCCGCATTGCCCTGGGTACCTACTGTTGCGACTGCGTTCACCCGGTTCGCGTGGAAGTACGTACTGCTGTCGAACCTGGCGACGACGATCATGGGGACGTGCTCGAAGGCCCCACCGAACGCGATGAGGTCGAGGCCGTGATCCGCGCCGGCCCAGACGAGCCGGGTGCGGTGGCTGCCCTTCGCCTGCCTGCCGACGCTCCCGTCGAACCCCATCACGCGGACCGCGTCGTTGGTGTCGTCCGTGGCCCGACGCTGGAAGCGCAGCTCGCCGTCCGCGCACTCGCTGTCGGCTGGATCAGCGGCGGTGTCGTACGGCCGCACGTCGTAGATGGCGTGTGACGTCACGACCACGAACGAGTCGGGCCCAGTGCCGGCACCCGATCGCACGATCGCGTCCGGCGACGGGGGGTCGCCGCACCACCCTGGCGCCGGGCTGCCGACCTCACGCAAGCTGTCCCCGCTTTTCAGGTCCTCGCCGCTCGTGCCGACCCAGGCCCGCTGGTGGACTCCCCATTTCGCCGGGACTCCCCAGATCGCCGTCACATCGGCGGTGTCGAAGCCCTTGACAGGCTCGAGCTTCTTGGGGGGTTTCCCTTGCTTGTAGTCGTACGGTGCGGAGAAGAGCCCGTGGGGTGTGCCCACGTACAGGCGATCGCCCACGACCTCCACGGCCGAGACTCGCTCCTCGTTGATTTCGGGTGCGGGGACCTCGACAGTCGTGCGGCCGTCCTTGTTCAGGCGCCAGAGCCCGTTCGACGGGGCGACGAACGCCGAACCGTCCGGTAGCACGCTGCTGAGACGCAGAGTGACCTTGAATAGCTTCGGCCTGTTCCGCGGCGCTGGCTGCTGCCAGTCATCCAACCTTCCGGTGTGAGAGTTCCAGTGCCCTACCTTGAGCCCTCCCGGTAGCAGGGAGACCACGACCCGTGAGTTGCGCGCTGTCATCGCCGTGACCTCCGGGGTCGGGTCGTCCCCCCCGGCAACGTCGGCCGGCGACCAGGTGTCGACCCAGACGGGCTTGAGCCCATACGGCTTCGCAACCCAGATCTCGCCTCCCGAAGCGACCGGGGCCATGGTCACGACCGGGGCGTCTTCCTTGTCGACGGGTGAGGGACTCGAGATACTCGGCCCCGTGGATCGACCGAGACTCAGTCGGGCCACTCCCGCGGACGACCCAACCAGGATGTCGTTCAAGAAGGAATAGACCGACAACACGCTGAACGGCCCGTTGCCGGGCAGAGTCAGGTCGGAAGCCTGCCGGCGGTCAGTCCCTCCTGACTCATCGTGCACTCGCTTCGGGGTCTGCGGATGGCCCGCCCCTCGGAACTCCTCGTGCACTCGGGCGTCCACCCCCATCCAGAGCACGCCGTCGTCACCGCCGAGCCACATGCCGCCGGTCGCGTCCGGTGTCATGAGCGAGTCCCCCGCTGCACCTCGGACGGGGGGCCACCCGGGCGGCAAGGGTCTGACCGTGGTCTGGTTGGTGTCGGGCCTGAAGATCCTCAGTTCTGGCTTCTTGTGGTCGAGGGTCATAGCCCAGATCCGGCGGCCCGTACTGTCCTGAGCGACGGCGACGACGTCGATCGGCTTGCGCTTGTCATTGAGTTGGCTCCATCGCCACGCATTTGGCTGCCAGGGCGTGCCCGACTTCCGGCGACGCTCAAGGATCCAGATGCCACGGTCGCCGAAACCGACGAGGTATTTGGCGATCTTGTTCGGACCGTTTACCACCGTCAATCCTGTGATCTCGCTGGGGCAGTCGTCGTGGTTGCCGCAGCGCAGCTCGACCCACTTCCCGCGAGCCTCGCGTCGCCACAACACGCCCTCTGACGCGATGGTCAACATCTCACCCTTCTTCCCGTGCGCGAAGGCGACCGCCTCGACCGCGTCTATCGGACGATCGAGCCGTCCGCCGATCTTCTCCCGCGGCCAGTGCTGCCAATCCGTCGAGGTGGTGTCTGACGGATTGAAGAACAACCCGGCCCTCGTCGCCAGCCAGACACCATTGTCGTCGGTTGCGACCGCCCTGATGGCCGGGGCCGCCGCTGCCGCGGCCGTCGATCCGCACAACAGGGCGCACGTCACCGAAAGCGCCCCCACGAGCCCGATCGCCGTCACGTGAGAGTGGGTCCTTCCCGGAGGAAAGCGCATCATCCCGAAGCGTCGTACTCGAGGACGAAACGCTCGGGGAACGGCCCGCCCCTGGTGTCGACCTGCCCCTCGAGCCCGTCCGCCCGCCGCAGACCCTCCCTCCGCAGCAACGCGCCGACGATGGCAGAGACCTCCACCTTGCTGATGGCGTAGCAGAGGCACAGGTGATGGCCGTAGCCCCAGTGCAGGCTCAGATGACGCTCGGGCCGATCGAGCCGGAACGACTCGGGATCCTCCAACTCTTCTTCGTCGAACCCCGCAGAGCCGATCGCGGCGTAGACCGTGGTCCCGGCCGGGATCCGCGTCTCGCGATCCGTGCCGGACGCAAGCGTGTAGTCGTCTTCGCAATAGCGGACGAGGAACGGGAAGATCGGGTTCAGCCGCAGCGCCTCCCAGAGATAGCGGTCGAGGAGCGTGTCGTCGTCAGCCCGGGCGGCAGCCTGAGCAGCCGCGAGCTGCTCCGGCCGGCGCAGCAACTCGTCGAGAACGAGAACCGATGCGGCCGAGGTGGTCTCCACGCCGCCGACGAGCAGGAAGATCACGTTCGCCCGCACCCGCTCGTCGTCGAAGCCGATCGCATCCGGAAAGCTCGTCGCCAGCAGCCTTGCCAGGACGTCGTCGCCGTTCGGGCCGGCGGCGCGGCGCTGCGCGATGAGACCGCCAACGTGCTCTTTCATCTCCCGACCGACCTGGACGGAGGCCTCGTGGAGAGCCGGGTCGTCGGCCAGGTTGGCGAACATGTCGAGGTTCGCGGTCCGCGACCAGCGCATCATCGTCTCGACGTCCGGTCCGGGCACCCCGAAATACTCTCCGCACACCTCGATGGGCACCTTGCGCGTCAGCCCGGTCACGACCTCGAGGCGTCCATCCCCGTCCGTGACCGCCTCTCGAGCCAGTCGTCTCGAGATCGTCGCGACCGTGGGCAGATCGTCGCGGCGCAACATGACCTTCATCACCGACTTGTCGCGCTCGTTGAACACCGTGGCGTCCCGCGAGAGCATGAACGGGCCTACGCATTCGTCGATCTTCGGGGCGTAGAGACGGACCGAGAAAACCGTCTCCTGCGACAGAACCTCCTGGACATCGGCGAACCGGGTGACGATCACGGGCCCGGGCGTCTGCAGGATCGGGCGGGACCCGCGAAGCTCGGCGAAGAAGGCGCGACCGGATGCGCCGATCCAGGTGTGCACGAGATCGACCCGGTCGGACTCGCTCGTCGCGTCGAAGTCGTCGAGGAAGCTCAACGCTCGATCCGACTCGATCCTCTTGGCGCCATCAACCCCCCTGGAGAACGGCGAACGAGAACCCCCCGTTGACGACCGTCCGATCGGCAATCGTCTCCCACAGATAGACGACGAATCCCTTCTCGCTGACGTTGCCGTAGTTCGCCGCGACGAGCTGGGTTTGCTGCAGGCTGCGTTCCGCCGTGACCAGCACGCCGTACGGGCCCTCTACCGGTTCGGCGAAGACGATCTCGATCATGCCGACCGGAACCCTGATCGGAGGATCGAAGCCGGCAACGGGCATCACCTCCCAGTTCGTCGTGCCGGAGATCCGCTTGTACGCCCCGCCGCTGAACTCGACGGCTCCAAAGTGAGTGATCATGCTCTCCCCCGTCATGCGAAGAACACCTCGCCTGCGTACTCGCGGTGAGGCGGCGGCACGAAGTAGTAACACCCGGCGACGGGGGTGCCGATCCCCTTCTCGGGATCGATCAGATGGTCCCCGTGAAGGCGGAAAGCCGGGTTCACGAGCCAGATGTTGTTGATGAACTCGAATCCCGTCTGCTGGATGTTGTTCTGGAAGACGATCAGGTGAAGACCGCTGGTGACCTCGCCGGTGGCGTCGTCGAGTTCGCGCCAGTTCCCGCCACGGCGGCGAACCCTGACGTCCTGGATGTGGAACGCATTCGTGTCACCCTCGGCCACCGGAGGGAAGGGGCCGGCGAAGGGCGCCGGGTTGCCGCCCCGGGCCATGATGATGTGTGCGTCGACCGATGCCAGGTGTGCGTCCTGGGAGTCGTATTCCGTCTCGAGCAGCGCCCCGTCGCTGCCCCGGATGACGCGCCCGGTCACCCGGTCCCTGCCGATCGCCCGATTGCGTGCCTCCTCGCCGGTGTGCGTACGGCCGAAGCTGTCGGTGATCGAGAACTCGTCCGCGTTCCACTTCTCCAGGTTCAGGACGTACTTGCGGTGCACGAGATACGTCCCGCCGTCGTATCGAAGCTCGTCACGGTTCTTCATGTTCTCGCCGGGGAACCCGGGAGCCGGATGGGGGACGTAGATCTTCGAGCGGTAGTACTGCGGCTCCTTCTCGATCAGGTCGTCCATGTTGCTGATCGGGTCGTGCCAGCCGATGAGATCCCGCCCGTCCCCGCGCGCATTCGACTCGTCCAGGGGCATGGCCAGCTCGAGTCCGTGGGGCACGACCACATTGGTGCGGATCCGGTCCCAGAGATCGGTGCAGAGGAACCGTGTGTTCGCCTCGATGTAGAGCAACAGGTCGCTCTCGTTGGCGGAAAGCCAGGCCTCGTAGGCCTCGTCGACAGCCTCGCCGGTCGGAGCGCTGCCGTTTTCGGAGGCCAGGCGGGCCGCGACGGCCTCGCGATCTCCGGCGGCCGCCATCGTGCGGAGGTAGACGGGCACCTGCCGGTCCGCGACGTCGAAACGCTTGGGGTGCCGGGGAGTGAAGACGCCGCCGGGCGGGAAGTTCGGGATCGCCTCCTCTGGCTTGCGGTCAGCGAGCGGGCCGAGGAAGAAGCGCAACCCGAACGCCACGAGCAGGTTCAGCGCCCAGCCGTCGACGACGCTCTTGCCGCCGAACTCGCGGTCCGGGTTCACGGCCTCCCGCTGGACGGCCTCCAGGTCCTTGAGGACCTGGATCATCTTCGTCCGATCGTCGAAGGGGACGTTCAGCTTCGCCAGCAGGAAGTTCGCCGGCGGCGGAGTGTCGATACCCGGCCTCAGGTTCACGGAGCCCTCCTTTCCCGTCGCGGCGCTGCGTCAGGCGACGGCATCGGTATCGAATATCAGCCACTCGGGGTTCTCCACGTATTCACCCCGTCCGAGGTCGAACCGCTTCGGAACCGCCTTGTTGAGTTGCTCGAGGTACGGAAGGAGCGGCCGCTGCGGCGGGAACTCCTTCTCGTGCGCGTCGAGCGCGCCCGCCGTCCAGCCGAACTCCTCCATGTAGCCGTCGAAGCCGAAGCCGTCGAAGAAGTAGTGGGCGTCGACCAGCGCCATGTACCACATGCTCGGCATGGCGTGCGGGTTGGGCCGGAGCGGCGCCTGGGCCTCGAGCTCGGCGAGCAGCTCGAGTCCCTTGTCGTCGCCCTGAGCTTTGAGGTGCTCCACGAACTCGTCCTGCGCCGGGAACGTGACCGGGGGACTGACGAACAGCACCGGCTTGTGTTGCAGCCGCGCCATCACGATCTCGTGCACCGTCCCGACGCTGTAGATGTTCGTCGGGCAGAACGCGACCAGGAAGTCGGCGGTGTCGGTCATCCGCAAGTCGATGTGCAGCGTCGGCCAGAACTCGTTGCAGAGCTCTGCGCGAACCCGATCGCCCTCCTCCGTGTCCGCGTAGGTCCAGTCGTTCCGCTTGTTCGTGGAGAACTCGTCCTCCTTGCCGTAGTGCGCGAGGCCGGCAACGGGCGGCTTGTCCCAGGGGTCGTAGACGGTCACTCCGTATCGCTTCAGAAACTGGCCGATCCGGTTGCGCCAGCCGAACTCCTTCTCCTCCTGGCGCGACGCCACGAAGTCCATCGGCCCCGAGAGGTAGACGGTCGCTCCAGAGAGGACGTTTTCCTTCTCCGCGAGCACTTCGCTGCGGCGGCTCATCGCCTGGTCGATGGATGTCGTTTCCGGTCCAGACATGACGGTTCTTCCTCCCTGTTAGGCGGGTACGTTGTCCCAGTGGCGTGTCCAACCTCGCTGTAGCGTCGCGTCGAAGGAGTCGAGGACAGCGGAGCATTCATCGGTGTCCGTCGCGGCCGCGATCAACGCCGGCGCCCGTTCGTTGATCTCGTCGATGATCTCCTGGTCGTCCAGCACAGCGCAGAGGTAGCCACCCTGGAGCAGCGCATGGACCCGCCGCACGCCGAACTCCGTGGGCTCGGGCATCTGCGCGAGCTGCATGTCGTGCTCGAGCGTCCCGGACACCGGCACGATCCTCGCCGTGCTGCCGGTCGTGAAGATGCCGAACACTCCGAGCTTGCCGAGCTCGAACGCCTGCTCTGCGCTGTTCCCACCCGACCAGAGCACCTTCAGTCCGCAGTTCCTCGAGTGGTCGAGAAGCTCCTCGAGATCGGTGAGGGTCAGGCATCCGGGGTCGTCGGGGGCATCGCTCTTGCGAAGGAGCTTGTGGGGATCGACCCTGTCGGGAGCGTCGACCAGGACGACCTTGGCACCCTCCTCGGCGACCATGCTCATCCAGAGCTTGCCCGCCTCGACGACACGGTCGAGGCCGTAGACCTCCCGACTGGTGACGAGTGGCGTGTCGACGTAGAACGCCGGAATCGGTGTCCAGTCGGTGAGCCACCGCTGGACATCCCGCACGACGTCGCGCATCTGCTCGAGCCTCAGAGGCACCAACCCGTACTTGGCGGCGCTCAACCCGCTCTTGTAGGCCGAGTTGAGGCCCGTCCAGACGGTGCGTGCGGCAGTCTCGGTGTCGACGTCGAACTCGTACAGCGCCTGCACACCTTTGTCGCCGGCGTAGGCGAGAAGAGACCGAACCTGGTCCGGAGGCAAGACGTTGAGCAGGCCCTGGACGCTCAGCCGGCGCCGCGCGGCCTCGCGAAGCTGGGCGTCGACAGCGACCTCGGGCATACCGATGTCCGAGGCGATATCGACCACGCCCCGGATCTCGGCGAGGTCCGCTTCCGAGCCGATCTCGCCCTCGAACGTGATCAACACCGTCAGCCTGTGCAGGTCGGCCGGCCCGAGGCGGCCGTCATCGCGGCCGGCCTCGATCGCCGGCACCAGCCGTCGAAGCGCTTCGTGATCCTCCCCCGCCTCGGTCGTGATCCGGACGGTCATCGGCCGGGGCTTTCCGTCCGGGGTGTGAATGAACGGCTTGAACCTTGCGAGGACGGCGTCGACCCACGCCTGCTCGTCCGCGGCGGCATCGACGAGGCGGAACTGCGGCAGCGGCTGGTAGAAGCGGGTGTTCACGCGTACGCCCACGTTCGTCGTCGCAAACGTCCGTCCCTCGGCCTTCGGCAGCACCAGGTCGTACTCGTCCGGCCCGATCGGCACCTCCCCGGCGCTGCCCATGCGCTCGCCGTCGATGATCATGCCGACGCACATGTCGTCTGCGTCATCATGCGCCTGCGCCTTCGCCGACGCGTAGGCCGCCCGGACGATGGCCCCGGCGGCGCTGCCTTCGTCGCTCACGCCCAGAATCGGGCCGAACCGCCGGTGGTCGTACTGCTCGAGCGGTTTGGTCGTCATGACCGCTCCTCCCGTGTCGTTTCTTGCCGACGAATGAACTGGGTGTTGAAGCTCTCGCCCCCGGTGACCGCGACGCCCGCGTATGGTCGCGCCCAGAGCCCTTCGAACAGGGACTGGGGCTCGATGGCCTCGTGGTAGACCGGCTCGACGAGCTCCGCGAGGCGCGGGATCAGCGAGTCCTGGTCCGCGGTCGGCCAGTGCTCCCAGTACACGACATACTCCGTGGAGGCGACCGCAATCGCGCCGTCCGGACCGCCGGCTCCTTGTGCCTGGACGGCCAGCAGGAACTCCCGCACTGCGTTCGTGAACCCCTGAGGATCGCTCCCCGCCGAGACGCCGACGAACGCGTTGACCGTCCCGAACTGCCAGTCGACGTGCTCGTCGAAGAGGTGGTAGCGCATCTCGGGCTCCAGCTCGCCTTCGAACCGGACCGGAAATCCGGAGGTACTCCTCGAGAGGTCGAAGACGAGGGCGTGCATGTCGCTGTACGATCGCCCCCCTACGCTCTCCTTTGCCTCGTCGTATGCCGCCTGATACTCGTAGAACACCAGGGCGATCTCGTCGGGCACCCCCTCCGGCTTCTGTCCGGGAAGCACGCTCGGCAGATAGGCAGCCAGCCCGACGGGACCCTGAATCTGAACGGTGGCAGGGATGAAGACCGAGCCGAGCTTGCCGAAGAACGTCTCCTGCTCGACGTTCGGGTTGCGGAACCCCCGCCAGACGCGAACCGCGTCGGGCGCCACAGGAACCTGCGTGCGGTCACCTGATCTACTCATCGGTCAGCTCCTGTCTCCATCGAGCATGGTTCGACCCTGATCCAAAGCGAGAAACTTTCACGCCGAGAGGCGTGGACGGCTTGCCGACTCTTGCACGCCGTGTCGAAGAGGTCAAGCGGACGTGCCGGCGCGGAGGCATACCGTTCCCGCGCTAGGCGACGCCGACTGCCGGGTAGGGGAATGAGGAGGGGACGGGCTGGTCCGGCTCGACCCAGCGGCGGAGGGCGGCGTCGCAGACGGCGTAGCCCCAGTTGATCAGCCGTTCCTGGGTCGTGTCGTCGAGCCTCCCCAGTCGTGTGGGCAGGCTGGCGAGCCGGATGGTGGCGTCGTGGGGGCAGGGCAGTGTTGCTTGCAACTGGTAGTCGGCAATATCGGTGCGGATGCCCCAGTAGGTGCCTTTTCGCGCGCCGCTGACGAATGCTTCCAGCGCTGCTCGCTTTCGCAGGCTGCGCACCTGGTTGTCGATCACCTGGAGTACCCGTGCGGCGTGCAGCGGCCAGACCCGCTTCGGCTTCTCTTCGTCTTTGATGTGGCCGCCGCCGTCTGAGATGAGGATCGTCTGGTAGCGCTTCGAGATCGCCTCGAGACCGAGGTTGTCGTAGACGCCCCCGTCCGAGAGGACGACGCGGGTGGTGAAGGGCGGCCTTTGCAGGAGGCCGCTGCCCGGAGTGAAGTCGGCGTCGTCGAGCTTGAGGGTCACCGGTGACAGGAAGGGCGGGAACGCCGAGGAGGCGGCCACGGCCGTTGCGAGCTCGATGCGCGGAGACTTGACCTCGCCGACGCGGTAGTCGCGCATGTACGGCTTGGCGAAGCGCCAGAGGACGGCGGACTGGATGTTGGTCGCGTTGAAGACGAACCGCGGCAGGTCGGGCAGGTCCTGGAGCGTCGCCGGTCCGAACAGATGCCGTCGGTAGGCATGTGCGACCCGGTCGCCTATCGTCGTACCCGGGAGGAGAAGTCCGGTGACGATCGCCTGGGCGTCGATCGTCCGGCCGGCGAGCCCGCGAAGCGGCGCGACGACCTGTTCGCGGTAGGCGGCTGCAACACCGCTCTGGTCGAAATCGAGACGCGCCCAGGCGCGGGCGAGCACGCCGGCGGTGATCGAGCCGCCTGACACGCTCGAGACACGGTCCAGCTTCGACAGGTAGGCGGCTTCGTTCAGGCGCCAGAGCGCACCGACGTGGAAGAGCATCGCGCGGTATCCGCCTCCTGAGAGGCAGATGCCGATGCCCGGCAGGAGCCCGGAGGCAGCTGGTTCATCGCCGGGGCCGGGCTCGCTGGCTTGGTTGACGGCTGACAAGCGCCCCTTGATCATGTCACGGGTAGTCACGCGACGAGAGGCCGGGCGAAGGAGGGCGATGGGCGACGACCCCGTGCACGGCTCGCACGTTCCGCAGTTGTTGGGGGCGGCGGAGGCTAGACCGCTGTTCGACGCGCTCGAGGCCGGTGACCCTCAGGCGCGGCTGGCGCTGCTCGACGGGTCGACTCGACTCCCGCTCGATCGCTCGTGCTGGCTCGAGATCCGTGACTACGTCGACCTGGCGCTCGACAACCCGAATCCCTCGGAGCGCTTTCAGGCCATGGAGATCGCGGCGCGGGTGCCGGTCAAGTCGATCCGGGAGCGCCTGCAATCGGTCGCCTGGAACGGCGAGAGCGATGAGCGGCGGGGCGCGGCGTTCGCACTCGCGCAGGTCGGAGATCCCGCGGTGGCAGGGCCGCTCGTCGAGCTGCTGGCGGACCCGGGCCAGGGGCCGGAGGCGGCGCGGCTGCTTGCGCGCCTTGACGTCTCCGGCCATGACGCTTCGCTTCGAGACAGGTTCAGCGACCTTCCTGCTGTGGGCGAGGACGCCATCGAGCGCTTCTGGCTGGCGCTGGCGCTCGCGCGAACGGGGGAGGATTCGGAGCTCGTCGCGGTGCTCGACGGTCTGCGGGCGGGCGAGGAGCTGCCGATTCTGTGGGGAGATCCGGGTGTGGTCGCAGCCGAGCTCAGGGCGGGCCCGCCCCTGCCCACGGAAGTCCAAGATCGGCTCGAAGCGCGGGCCGAGCAGGCCTCCGGCGACGAGGAAACGCTCGTGCGGCTGCTGCTCGAGACCTCTGACGAGTCGGGCGCCGCCGGCGGTCTCGCACCTGAGTCAGGGGGCGCCGCTTCGCGCGCGCCGCTGCCTCCCGCGGTCGACGAGACCAGACTTCAGGTCGCGGCCGCCGTCGAAGCGACCGAGCTGTTCGACGAGCAGGGATGGCCACACCACGACCGTCGGCTCGAACTCGAAGCCGTGGGCCGCGAGCTGGATCCGACCGTCGGCAAGTCCGCCCGTCTCTCGCTTGCCGTGTCCGAGCTGTTCAAGGTCGCGGTCGACGTCCCGGATCAGCGAGGAATCGGGCTCGGCAACGACGTGGCCGCGCTGGCGGCAGAGCCCGAGTACGCTCCCGATCTCGAGGGGTTGTTCGAGGCGTTTCAACTCGCCGAGGATCGCCACGCAACGACGACGCTGGGCGCTCAGATCGGCTGGGCGGCTTCGAGGGCGGCGCCTGACGGGTTGCTGGCCGGCCTCGAAGCCAGGCTGGCGGCACCGGAGACACGGCTGACCGCAGCCAGGCTCGTGACCGAAGCCGGC
The DNA here is from genome assembly GCA_963776375.1 of uncultured Actinomycetes bacterium. Taxonomy (GTDB): domain Bacteria; phylum Actinomycetota; class Thermoleophilia; order Gaiellales; family Gaiellaceae; genus PALSA-612. Next base: position 945,968 of record CAVZMF010000002.1, read on the forward strand.
ACCTACCTCCAGACGACGTATCCACCCATATTCGGGGGTGCGCCCGTACCCCCGGAGCCGGCCGTCTCCGAAGAATTGATCGACGACACGTCCGAGAAACCCGAAGCCCAGACAGAGCCCCCATCCGAGCCCGAACCAGCTGAGCCGGACGCGTCCCGCTGGCTGCTCTCCCGGGTGAGGGACGTCGAGACGGGCGCGCAGCTTCGGACGGCGTTCAGGTCGGCCGCGAAGCACGAGATCTCGGTCGCGATCGGGGCCGAGGACACGGATTCGCTCGCGGCCAAGGGAAGCGAAACCTTTGACCAGGCCCTGGGGTCGGCCGAGCACCTGCCGGAGCTGCTGATCGTCTTCACGCCTCCGCCTCCGATCGGCAACCAGCAGAAGGCGACGATGGTCCTACCGCCCTCTGGCACGAGCGCAGCCAGCCCCTTCTACGTGGACATACCAGGCGATTGCGAGACGTTCGAGGCCCGCATCGAGGTCTATCACGGCAATCGCCTCGTGCAGACGGCGATCCTGCGCGGCCCCGTGGTCACGGCTCCCGAGGAAGCACGCGATTCCGCGATCACGTTCGAGCTGGCCGTAATCGCCCCGGTCACGTCCGACCTCGCCTCCCGCCGGCCCTACGACGCTGCGTTCACGAAGACCGCGACGACCACCACCGGAGTCGCCGATGACCTGATCCCGATCGACGTCGCCCGGATCGACAGAGTCGTGCCGACGCTGGTCGGCCTGCTGACGACCATCGTGACCAGCGACGCGGCCCGACAGCGGCGGCTCGACGACCCCGAGGTCGTCGGCGGCCTCCGTGCACTCGCCGGGCAGGGACGGCTCCTGTACGAGGCGTTCACCGAGCAACTGGGTGACCGGGACCTCGACCGCTTACAGGTGGTGGTCGAGGACGCGACGGACTTCTTCCCGGTCGAGTTCGTGTACGACCTGCCCGCTCCCGACAACGACGCCGGCCTGTGTCCCGGCTGGAAGTCGGCGCTGAAACGGAAGGACGGCAAGTGCTCGGAGCAGCACGAGGCAAAGGGCCCCCTGCAGCGAGCCGACCACGTCTGCCCCACAGGCTTCTGGTCGCTCTCGAAAGTGATCGAGCGGCAGGTGCTGGGGCCACAGAGCTGGAGGGCGCTCGACTTGCACGACGCCGAGTTCGCCGTTCGCGCCCATCCGAGGGCCGGGCTCGACCGGTTGCTGCCTCCCGCGGCCGTCGTCTTCGGCGCCAGCAACCGCGTCGACGCCGTGCGCCGGGGACGCATCGCGAGAGTCAGGACAACGCTCGGCCGCATCTGGGCGAACACCGTGCCCGCCGAGACGTGGACTGCCTGGGTCGAGGCGGTGGCAACGCACAGGCCGTCGCTGCTCGTCCTGCTCTCGCACACGTCGACCGCGCAGATGCAGTCTGCGCTCGAGATCGGCCAGGCCGATCTCTGCCAGCTCGCGCAGCTGGGGCCGCAGTACATCCGTACAAGCGCCGACGACCACCCGATCGTCCTGCTTCTCGGCTGCGAGACCGCAGTCTCCGACTTCGAGCTGCAGACGTTCGTCGCCCGATTCCAGGATCTGGGAGCCGCGGTGGTGGTCGGCACCGTCGCCTCCGTCCTCGGAGAGCGCGTCGCGTCGGTCGCGCAACTGGTCGCCAGGGAGATCGCCAGGGCCTCGACGGCGAAGCGCGCGACCTCGACGGGGGAACTGATGCGCCATGTCCGCCGCAAGCTGCTGGCCCAGGGCGAGCTGACGTCACTCTGCCTGACCGCCTTCGGCGACGCCCAGTGGCAGATCGGCGGCTGAAGTTGTTCGAGATCACGATGCTGCCGGCAGAACAGGGCGACGCCATTTGGATCACGTACGGATCGTCAATCGATCCGCACCACCTACTCGTCGATACGGGCATCAGGAAGACATACGACATGCTCAAGACCACAATCGAAGGCCTGCCGGTCGACGCGCGATCACTCGACCTGCTCGTGATCACGCACGTCGACTCCGACCACATCGGCGCCGCCCCGAAGCTGCTCGCCGACGACACCCTCGGCTTCCGACCGGACGACGTCTGGTTCAACGCCTGGCGTCACCTCCCACAGGTCGGCGACCGGCTCGGGCCCGTCGAAGGCGAGATGGTCAGCGCCGAACTCGACGAGCTGGGCTGGCCCTGGAACGCCGCCTTCGACGGCAAGGCTGTCGTCACACCGCCGAAGGGGCGCCTACCGACTCGTACCCTCGCAGGCGGCATGAAGCTCACGGTGCTCTCCCCGACGGCCTCGCAGCTCGAGAAGCTGCGCCCCGTCTGGGAGAAGGTCGTCCGCAAGGCAGGCCTCGACCCCGGGGTGCCCAACCCGGCGCTTCGGGAGGCGGCCCAGCGACGCGGGATTTCCGACCTCATGGGCGATCGGCTGAACGTGCGGGCCCTCGCGAGCACGAAGACCCAACCCGACACAGCCCCTGCAAACGGCAGTACGATCGCGGTACTCGCAGAGTACGGCGACGTCAGCTGCATCCTCGCCGGCGACGCTCACCCCGACGTATTGCAGCAGGGGCTCGAGCGCCTCTGCCGGGAGCGGGGCGTCGAGCGGCTCCGAGTCGATGCCCTCAAAGTGCCCCACCACGGGAGCAAGTTCAACGTCCGGAAGACCTGCCTCGACCTGATCGACACACGCAGGTACCTGTTCTCCACCAGCGGCAAGCAAACCGATCATCCCGACCCCGAAGGCGTCGCGCGCGTGATCATGCAAGGCGACACGCCCACCCTCTACTTCAACTACCGCGTCGATACCACCGCGATCTGGGACAACCCGCAGCTCCGGCGCGAGTACCGCTATCGAGCCACTTATCCCGACGCCACACCCGGCCTCGTCGCCGCCCTCTGAGCCGTTGCCAACGTTCACGCGCCCGACCGCGTACCTCCCCGCGTAGGCGATCCGCAGCGCTACGGGCCCGCCCGACTCCGTTGGGGAACGCTCCGGCTGCCCAACGCGTGCCCTCCGGGCTGGCGGTACAGACGCAGGACCGCTTCGGCCACCTGACCGTCGAGCTTATCGACGCCGTTCAGACTCACGTGGACGCACGCTGGGATCACTCGTCGCCCTGGAAGCGCTGCATCACGATCGCGCCGCGTAGACGAGGAAGTCGTGGTCGGGCGTCGGCTCCTCGCCGTCGTAGCCGCCGCTGACCTCGACGCGCGAGAAGCCGGCGTTCCGGAGCATGAGGATGAGCTCGTCCCGGAAGTACTTGCGCATCGTGAGCGTGTGCACTTCCGACGCGACGTGCTCGGCGTCGACCCACTTGTCTGCGCGGAGCTCCATGACGACGGACTGGTCGAGCGGATCGAACTCGATGACACGTGCCCGAAGCTCATACTCGCTCCCGTCCGCCGCGCGCGTTCTTTCACCCGGCGGCGGCCACGGCTCGGGCAGCGTCTTGCGACCGTCACGCGTCCACAACGGCCAGCGCGGCGCGTTCGCATACGGGACCTCGTTGTCGAGCAGCAGCGATCCGCCCGGCTCGAGGCAACGATGGAACCGCCGGAGCGCCTCCTCGTCCTGTCCCCGCGTGCTGCCGAGCCCGATGACGCCGCAGGCCACGATCGTCCGGTAGCGCCTCGGCGGGTCGAGCTCGTGCAACGGCTGGACGAGCAGCGTCGGGTCGAAACCCTCAGCGCGAGCCTGCTCGCGGCAGCGGGCGATCATGTCTGCCGAGACGTCGGAGCCGTCGACGTCGTAGCCCGCCCGCAGCCAGGGCAGCAGCAGCCTCCCCGTGCCGCAGCCGGCATCGAGCGCGGGCTGTCCGGCAGCGACGAAGCGGCCGAAGTAGTCGATCTCCGGCCCGTCGGTGTTGAACGCCTCCCACCATTCGGCAACGAGTCCGTAGTGCCACGTCTGCGGCGTGCTCACGATCTCCTCCTCGTGTCGTCTCTCGCTCGCGCGGCCCATCGGGCCGGCGACTGGGTCAATCCTCAGCAGCTGCGAGCGGACTTACACGCCGCGATCATCACGCCCGGCGTGGCGGATGTCAACAGACCGCGCCGAGCAGGCCCCATTGAGGATCCGCCCTTACGGACAACGACTAGCGGTCTCGGTCCAGCTCGAGCTGGCCGGCGAAGGCGCCGCGACCGGTGAGCTCGGCGGCGCCACAGCGGGCGGCGAGCGCGACCGCGCTTTCGGGGCTCATGCCGGCCCCGAGCCCGTAGGTGAGCCCGGCGGCGAACGAGTCGCCCGCGCCGTACGTGTCGACAACGGGCCCCGGAAGCGGCGCCGCCGCGAAGCGTCCGCCCGGCGTCATCGTGCCGCCGTCGGCTCCCGCAGTCGCGACGTACAGGCGCGGCGCCGGGTCGAGCTCGCCCGGCTCGTACGTCTCTCCCGCGTCGCGGCCGCTGCCGACCAGCGCGTCCAGCTCGACGTGCGCCTCGCGCAGTGTCGCCAGCGTGCGCGGCGTGGCCGTCAGCACGCGCGCCGCCCGAGCCGCTCGGAGAGCCTCGACGTCCCCGCCCGTGAAGTAGACGCAGTCGATCTCGCGGAGCTCGTCCCAGGGCAGTGGGTCGCTGCCGCGCGGCACGAGCCGGTCGCCGATGACCGTGATCGTCCGCTCGCCGCGGGCGTCCACGAACGTCACCGCGCGGCGCTGCGGCTCGTCGCGCCAGGCCACGTGCAGCCGCAGACCCAGGTCGGAGAGCTCCCGGTGGGCGCGGCGGCCGAGGTCGTCGTCCCCGAGAGCGGTGAAGAAGCCCGCGCCGCCGGCCAGCTTGCAGAGCTGGACCGCCGCGACCGCGCCTCCTCCGGCCGGCTCGTCCCAGGCGTCGCTCACGTGCACGATCTCGCCCGGGGTCGGCACGTGCGGGACGCGCAGGAACTCGACCCATTCGACGTGCCCGACGACGGCCACCCGCATCCCGGCAGTCTCACATCACGACGCGCCCGCGCGTTTGTACGGATGATGGGGGTCGTGACAGTGCCACCGTTCGAGCGGTTCTACGAGGAGCATCGTGGCGTGGTCTTCGGAATGCTGGTGAAGCGGCTCGGCCGCGAGCGCGCCGAGGACGCGTTCCAGGAGACGTTCCTCCGCGCCCTCCGGGCCTATCCGAAGCTCCGCGACGGGCACAACCTGCGCGCCTGGGTGCTGACCATCGCCGGCAACGTGGCGACCGACGAACACCGCCGCGGGAAGCTCTGGAGCGGGGCCGAGGTGCCGGACATGGAGTCGGTCGACGAGCCGCCCGGCTACGAGGAGCTCCGCGAGCTGACCGCCGAGCTACCGCCGAAGGAGCGGGCTGCGGTCGTGCTCCGGTACGGCTACGACCTCGACTACCAGCGCATCGGCGCCGTGCTCGGGTCGAGCGCGGAGGCCGCGCGCCAGGCGGCGTCCTCGGGGGTGCGCCGCCTGCGACGAAAGGAGTTGTCATGACCGTATCGCCCGATCTCGACCGCCGCTTCCGCGAGGCCGCCGCCGCCGCGGGGCTGATCGACGCGGCGTTCGACCTTGCCGACACGCCGATCGGCACGCTGCTCGTGGCGGCGACCGACCGGGGCCTCTGTCAGATCTCGTTCGATCCCGACCGCGGCGTCGACGAGCTGTCGCACGCGCTCGGCCGGCGCGTGCTCCGCGTGCCCGGAAAGCTCGACTTCGCCCGCCGGGAGCTCGACGAGTACTTCGAGGGACGGCGGACCGAATTCGACATGACGCTCGACATCGGGCGGGTCGCGGACTTCCACCGGGTCGTTCTCGGCGAGCTCGCCCTCGTCCCCTACGGCCAGGTCACGACCTACGGCGCACTGGCCGCCAGGGTCGGCCGGCCGCGCGCGGCTCGGGCGGTGGGCGTGGTCATGAACCGGAACCCGATCCCGATCGTCCTGCCCTGCCACCGCGTGATCGGCGCCAACGGCAGCCTGACCGGCTACGGGGGCGGCCTCGACCGCAAGCAGGCGCTGCTCGAGCTCGAGGGCGCGCTGCTCACCTGAGCCCGCATGGGGGACAGACTTCAGTCTGTCCCCCATTCCTTGTCAGGGCGCGTCGAGGAACGCGCAGAGCCGCGCGTCGCCGGGGAGGGGCGAGGGGCCGATCTTCGTCACGACGCGCGGGCCGCCGCTGACGCCGACCTCGTCGCCGACTCGCGGCGGCTCGCCGGCCCGGCTGAGGAGCTCGTAGCCGGCCGGAGCCCAGACGAAGAGCAGGTGCCCAGGGTCGGCGTTCGTGTCCGCCTCGTCGGCCTCGGGCTCGAGCTCGGCCGCGGCCACCCGCGTCCTGAGCAGGTCGATGCCGCGCGCGCCCTCCTCCTGCTGCCCGAGCAGCTCCGCGAGCTGCTCGCGGGTCATCCAGCCGTGGTCGACGATCACCTCGCCGAGCTGCTTCCCGCTCGACAGATGCTCGGCCAGCGCCACCTCGAGCTGGGCTTCGTCCAGCAGGCCGAGCTGAAGCACCAGCTGCCCGAGCGGCATCGGCTTCGGCTCGTCCATACGCTCAGTATCGCGGCTCCGGCTCTGCGCTCGAGTACGATCCGAGCATGGCCACGATCTCCGGCATCACGACCGAAGCGGAGCTGCGCGAGCTGATCGGCAACCCGCAGGAGCTCGTCGTCTCGAAGATCGCGACGCGTCTCAACGACCTCACGCGGCAGTTCATCGAGCGCGCGCCGTTCATGTGCCTGGCCACGTCCGCCCCGGACGGCAGCTGCGACGTTAGCCCGCGCGGCGACCCCGCCGGCTTCGTGCGCATCCTGGACGAGCGCACGCTGCTGATCCCCGACCGACCGGGCAACCGCATCGCCGACTCGCTGCGCAACATCCTCGTCAACCCGCACGTGGGCCTCCTCTTCCTCGTGCCGGGGATCGGCGACACGTTCCGCGTCAACGGCCGGGCGACGCTCGTCACGGACGAGGAGCTGCTGGCCGGAAGCGAGGTCGAGGGCAAGGCCCCGAAGCTCGGCATCCTCGTGGAGATCGACGAGGCGTACACGCAGTGCTCGAAGGCGCTCATACGGTCCGACCTCTGGAACCCGGAGCAGCACATCGACCGCTCGGAACTGCCGAGCTCGGGCGAGATCATGCGCGCCGTGCGCGAGGACGAGAGCTTCGACGCGGAGGAGTACGACCGCGCCCGCGCGGAGCGCTACGCCCGCCGCGACGGCCTGTACTGAGCAAAGACCTGGCGGCATCACCTCGCCGGTCGTCGGCGCGTTCGTGCCGCTCGGCCGCTGACCCGTCAGCCTGTCGGCAGCATCAGGCGATAGCCCACCCCCCAGATGTTCAGCACGTACGGCGTGTCGGTCGCCTCGGCCAGGCGGCGGCGCAACCGGCTCGCGTGCGAGTCCAAAGTCCTGGTACGGCCGACGGAGCGGTAGCCCCACACGTCCTTGAGCAGCTCGTCCTTCGGGAACACGTGCGTCGGGCGGGAGGCGAGCTTCGCCAGCAGGTCGAACTGCCGGGCAGGGAGCGGCAGCAGCTCGCCGCCGACGGTCAGGCAGCGGGTCGAGCGGTCGATCCGGAGGTCGCCAACCTCGATCAGCATCGCCGGCGCCGGAGAGACGCGGCGCAGCACGGCGCGGATCCGGGCCAGCAGCTCGTCGTACTCGAACGGCCGGCAGACGACGTCGTCGGCGCCGCGGTCGAAGGCGCGAACGCGGTCGATGGCGTCAGCCTCCTCCGGGCCGAGCACGATCACCGGTACGTCGCGATTCCAGGAGCGGCCCGGCTCACCCTGGCGCAGCCGACGGCAGACGTCGAGCTCGCCGCCCAGGAGCACGAGGTCCGGCCGCGCCTGCTCGGCCAGCGACAGCGCCACCTCGCCGTCTTCCGTCCGCAGCACGTCGAACCCGTCCTCCGAGAGGTGCCGCTCCAGGAACCCGCCGGTCTCCACCTCCGGCTCGGCGATCAGCAGCGCACAGGACATGAGCCGACGGTAGCCGCGCTCCCACGGCCCGTCCAGATGTCCTTTCGCACAGCTTCGTGACTTTCCGCGAACAGCTCTGTCTACAACCGCCCGGAGCGGACCACGCCCCAGAGAAGCCAGACGCTGAGCACGCCGGAGAGGATGAAACCGACGAGCGCGATCACGTGCAGGCCGAGGACGTGCGGGCCCCCGGTCGCGAACACGCCGATCAGGCTCGACCCGATCAGGCCGCCGGCGGCGACGAGCGCGATCACGAGCCGGTTGAAGCCCTGCTCGATCCGGGGCATGAACTCGTCGAGGCCCTTGTGCACGTAGCCGACCTCGATCTGTCCGTCGCGGAGCTGTTCGAGCAAGTCGTGCCACTGGTAGGGCGCCTCGCGCAGCACCCGCGCCAGCCCGAAGGCCTCCTTCTGCGCGTCCGCCAGCACCCGGCGCGGCGTGTAGCGGCTGATCATCAGGTCGCGCGCGTACGGCTGGGCGACCTCGAAGACGTTGAAGTCCGGGTAGAGCTCGATCGCCGACCGAGCCGAGCGTCGCGACCGTCTTGTCGAGCATGACGAAGCGCGTCGGCAGCCGCAGGTTCATCGCGTACACGGCCGAGAACGCCTCGCGGATGAGCTGCAGCGGGTCGATCTCGGAGAGCCGCGAGCCGTAGTAGCGGTCGTAGAGCTCGCGGATGTAGGCGACGAACTCGTCCTCGCGGCTCCTGTCGTAGCGGACGCCGAGATCGGCGAGCCGTCTCGGCAGCATCTCGACGTTCTCGCTCGCGGCGTCGATGAACAGCCGCGTCAGCTTGGTCATGTCGTCGTCGGACAGCTTCCCGGCGAGGCCGAAGTCGACGAGGCCGATCCGCTCCCTGTCGAGCACGAGGATGTTCGCCGGGTGCGGGTCGCCGTGGAACATCCCGTGCTTGAAGATCATCGTCATCCATGCCTCGGTCATCAGGTACGCGAGCCGCCGGCGCTCCTCGACCGTGTACTCGTCCAGTTCGACGTCCTGCAACTGGACGCCCTCGAGGTACTCGAGCGTGAGGACGCGCGCCCGCGTGTAGCTCCAGATCACCTTCGGGATCTGGACGTGCGGGTCGCCTGCGAAGTTGCGGCGGAACGCCTGGGCGTTTCGGGCCTCGTGGCGGTAGTCGAGCTCCTGCCGGATCGAGCGGCCGAACTCGTCCACGAGGCCGCGCGCGTCGACGAAGTCGAGGGCCCGAACGCGCTCCTTCGTGATCTTCGCGGCCTGGTAGAGCAGCTGGATGTCGGCGTCGATCTGCTTGGGTGCGTTCGGCCGCTGCACCTTGACCGCGACACGGCTGCCGTTGGGAAGGGTCGCGTCGTGCACCTGGCCGATCGAGGCGGCGGCGATCGGCCGCTCCGAGAACTCCACGAACAGCTTCTCGATCGGGAGGCCGAGCTCGGCCTGGACGACCTGCTCGACCTGCTCGTAGGGGAACGGCGTGACGTCGTCCTGGAGTTTCCGCAGCTCGACGATGATGTCCGGCGGCACGACGTCCGGCCGCGTCGAAAGTAGCTGCCCGAATTTGACGAACGTCGGGCCGAGCTCGTCGAACATCTCCCGCAGGTGCTCGCCGCGGTGCGAGCGGTCGCTCTCGACAGGGACGACCTTCGAGCCCCAGGGCAGCAGGTCGGTCAGGCGGTGGCGCGCGAAGAAGTAGCCGAACCCGTGCTTGACCGCGACCTGGGCGATCTCGGAAATGCGCCCGAGGTTGCGCGTCGGCGAAGCCTTCGGCTGCGTGGCCATGCGCTCATTGTGCACGCGCGACCAGGACGTGCCTGCTGCGGCGCTCTAGGGCTGCGGCGGCGGGGGCGCGGGCTGCCCGGACTCGACGCGGCTCTCCGTCAGGCGTAGCCGGTGCTCGAGCTGGGCCACCCGGAGCTCGAGCTCGTCGAAGGACTCGCGGGAAACGAGGCCGAGTTGGTCGAAGACGGTGTGCAGGCTCGCTCCGGCGCGTTCCGTCACGCGCGAGGCGTCTCCGCGCCAGCGCGTCAGGGCCTCCTCGATCGCGCGCCGCACCTCGTCGAGGAGCTCGCCCGAGTCCGCGTCGCGCTCGGGGTCGGCCACCATCAGCGCGCGCGGCCGTGCGGGCGCGTCCGCCGGCGCTGCCGCCGACGCTCGCGCTTCGACTGCGAGCGCGAGGCCGCACCGTCGCCCGGAGCGGGCGCCACGGCGGCCCCGGCCACGGCCGGCTCCGGCTCCGGCTCCAGCTCGCCGTCGCCGCCCTCGGCCTCCACGGCCACTGCCGCCGGAACGGGCTCAGGCGCAGGCGCGGCGACCCGGCCGCCGACGCCCTTCTCGATCACGTCGACGCCCTTCCGCCGGCGGTACTCGGGCTCCCGCTCCTTGAAGATGGTCAGAATCGGCGCTGCGATGAAGATGGACGAGTAGGCGCCCGCGATGATCCCGATCAGCAGGGCGAACGCGAAGTCCTTGAGCGTCTCGCCGCCGAAGAGGAGCAACGAGCCGATCGGCAGCAGCGTGATGAACGTCGTCGCCAGCGAGCGCCTGATCGTCTCCCACAGCGAGACGTTCGCGATCGTCGCGAACGACGCGCGGCGCATGATCGGGACGTTTTCGCGGATGCGGTCGAAGATGATGATCGTGTCGTAGATCGAGTAGCCGAGCACGGTCAGCACCGCGGCGACGGTGGCCGTGCTCACCTCCCGCTGCGAGATCGAGTACACGCCGAACGTGATCAGGATGTCGTGGGCGAGCGCGACCAGCACCGGGATCGCGTACTTCCAGTCGAAGCGCAGCGCGATGTAGCCCGCGATCAGGAGCAGCGAGACGACGATCGCGAGGATCGCCGAGTCGGCGACCTGGCTCGAGAAGCTGGAGGAGACGACGCGCGAGTCCGGGTTCTTGGTCACGCCGAGCTTCGACTGGAGCAGGTCGGTGAACTTCTGCTGGTCGGCCGCGGAGATGGTCTTCATCCGCACCTGGAAGGACGTGTACGTGTTGCTGCCCTTCGGGACGGGCTCGCCGCGGCCCTGCACCTGCGCCTCGGGCCGTCCGATCTGGCTCGCCAGGTCGCTGACCTGGCCGGTCGTATGCGGCTTCGGCGTCACGAAGCTGATCTGGCTCCCGCCCTTGAAGTCGATGCCCAGGTTCAGGCCCTGTACGGCGAGCGAGATCACGCCGGCGAGGACGATCCCGCCCGAGATCGCGAACCAGGTCTTGCGCTTGCCCATGAAGTCGATCTGCAGGAACTTGCCGTGCTGCTCGTGGGCGGCCCCGAGGAAGCGCGGGTGGCTGAACCAGCGGAAGCCGGACAGCAGCCCGAGCATCGCGCGCGTGGCCGCGACGGCCGTGACCAGCGAGATCACGGTGCCGATCAACAGCATGAGCGCGAAGCCCTTCACCTGCGCCGTCGCGACGGCGAAGAGCACGAGCGCCGTGATCACCGTCACGACGTTCGCGTCGATGATCGTGTGGAAGCCCTTCTGGTACCCCGTCGTCACAGCGGCGCGCACCGATTTGCCGGCGCGCACCTCTTCCTTGATCCGTTCGAAGATGACCACGTTCGCGTCTGCGGCCACGCCGATGGTCAGGATCAGCCCCGCGAAGCCCGGCAGGGTCACGGTCACGCCGAGGAGCAGGATGGCCGCGTACATGAACGCGGCGTAGATGGCGAGACCGATCACGGCGACGACGCCGAGGAAGCGGTAGAGGACGATCAGGAAGATCCCGACGATGAGCAGCGCGATCAGCGCGGCGGTCTTCGCCTGGTCGAGCGAGCTCTGGCCCAGGGTCGCCGAGACGTTCGTCTGCTCGACGCGCTTGAACGGGATCGGCAGCGCGCCGTACTTGAGCACGAGCGCGAGGTCGTGCGCCTCCTGCGTGGTCACGCCCGTGATCTGGCCGCCGCCGGAGATGCCGTCGGACAAGGCCGAGTCGGTGTAGTCGATCTGCGGGAAGGACTTGATGTCGCGGTCGAGGACGATCGCGAAGTGCTGCGGCGACTGACGGAGCTGCCCGCGCTGGTACAGGCGCCGCGTCACGCGCTGGAACTCCTGGTCGCCGTGGCTGTGGAAGGACAGGCGGACGAGGGGGGCGCCCGTCGTCGGATCGACGTCGGCGCGCACGCCGCCCGCGTTCAGGTCCTTGCCGGTCAGCTCCGGGATGCCCTCCGCCTTCGAGTCCGTGGCCGGCCGGTACTTGAAGAGATAGAAGTTCTTGACGGCCGGGCTCGCCGTGGAGCCGGGGCAGACGGCGGGCGCCGTCTTCGGGTTCGTCGAGCCGCAGGTGATGATCACGGTGCCGCGCGGGACGGCGAAGGCCTGCTCGCCCTCGAGCAGCTTCGGGTGCTCGGCCGTGAACAGCCCCGCCTTCGTCGAGGCCGGGCCGGAGACGAGCTTGTGCTTCTTGTCGAAGAGGTACCACTCCCCTGGCTTCCCGTTCGACTTGGCGAGCGCGAGAGACTGGACTGGCCTCAGGAGGGCATACCGCGAGGCGGCCGGCGTGATGTTCCCCTGCGAGTCGATCGAGGGGCTCGTCATGTCGGCCTCGAGGTCGTAGAGCTCGAGCTGCGCCGTCTGCCCGATGATCTTCGCCGCCTTCTGCGGATCGTGGATGCCGGCGAGCTGGATGACGATCTGCTTTGGATCCTGCTTGCGGATCTCGGGCTCGTTGACGCCGAGCCCGTTGATGCGGTCCTGCATGATCGAGACGGCCGTGTCCAGGTCGTCCGAGGTGACCTTGTGGTTCGGAAGGTTCTCCGCCTGGAGGACGACCTCGAGACCGCCCCGCAGGTCGAGGCCGAGCGTCGCGTGCTTCTGCGCCGGGGATCCGGGAACCTCGAGCATGAGCGCTCCGACCAGGGCGCCGATGATCACGAGCAGCAGTACGAGGTACTTCCGGCGTTCACGCACAGGAGTAGCCCAGATTACCGATGTTGCAGGGGTAGCCTACCGGCCTGCCGGAACGTCTTCGGGCTCACCGGCCGTCTCGTCGATCGTCGTCACCGCGGCGACGGCGCGCCGGTCGAGCCGGACCTCGACGCCGGGCGAGATCTCGACGGACAGCTCCTCTCCGTAGACCCCGCGCACGGTGCCGTGGATGCCGCCCGCCGTGATGATCTCGTCACCCGGCTCGAGCAGCTCGATCAGCCGCATCAGGTCCTCGACCTGGCGGCGCTGCCGCCGCCGCTGGGGCACGACCCAGACGAACCAGAAGAGGACGAGGAGGGCGATGAGGACAACGAGCGCGACTATGGACACGGCATCTCCTTCCGGCCCGGGGCTTCCGGAGAAAAGAGCCCGAGCCGGGACTCGGCTTGTCGCTTGAAGTCTGCCAGCCGCCCGGCCTCGATCGCCTCGCGGGCCCCGGCGGTCAGGCGGAGCAGGAAGCGCAGGTTGTGCAGCGTGAGCAGGCGCAGGCCGAGGATCTCCTGCTGGGTGACCAGGTGCCGGATGTACGCGCGCGAGAAGCGCGTGCAGGCAGGGCAGTCGCAGTCCTCGTCGAGCGGCCCGGGATCTCGGGTGAAGCGCGCGTTCCTGAGGTTGAGGCGCCCTTCCCAGGTCAGCGCGGAGCCCGTCCGACCGACCCTGGTCGGCAGCACGCAGTCGAACATGTCGATCCCGCGCTCGACGACGTCCAGGATGCCGAGCGGATCGCCGATCCCCATGAAGTAGCGCGGCTTCTCCGTGGGCAAGAGCGGCGCCGCGGCGGCGACGGTCTCGAGCATGACGTCGCGGCTCTCCCCCACGCTGAGTCCCCCGAGCGCGTGCCCGTCGAAGCCGAGCGCGACGATCTCCTCCACCGAGCGCCGGCGGAGCTCCGGGTCGACGCCGCCCTGGGCGATCCCGAACAGGAGCTGCCCCGGCGCGCGCGGGGCCGCGACCTGGCGGCGCGCCCAGGCGGTGGTCAGCTCCACGGCGCGCCGGGCGTCGGCCTCGGAGGCGTCCACCGGCGGGCAGACGTCGAGGCACATGGCGATGTCGGAGCCGAGCAGCGCCTGCACGACGGCGACGCTCTCGGGGGTGAAACGGGCCGCGTCGCCGTCGTAGACGGAGCGGAAGGTGACCCCGTCCTCGTCGCAGGCGAGCAGCGTGTCGCGGAGCGAGAAGACCTGGAAGCCGCCGGAGTCGGTGAGAATCGGCCCGTCCCAGCCCATGAAGGCGTGCAGGCCGCCGAGGCCGGCGATCGTCTCCGCCCCGGGCCGGAAGTGCAGGTGGTACGTGTTGCCGAGGACGATCGAAGCGCCGAGGCGGTGGAGCTCGTCGGGGTCGACGGCCTTCACGGTCGCCTTCGTCCCCACCGGCATGAACACGGGCGTCGGCACGTCGCCGTGCGCGGTGCGCAGGACGCCCGCACGAGCTGCACCGTCCTTCGCCGTGACCTCGAAGCAGCTCAGGGGAGCGCGAGGACGTCCGGCTCGACCCAGGCGCGGCGGCCCGACGCGAGCGTGTCGGCGCTCCAGTGCCGGCCGATGCTTGCTCCGTCGAACAGCAGCGGGAAACGCTCGACGAAGGCGTCGAAGTCGTCGAGGCCCGGCTCGACCTCGATCGCGTGCGCGACGAGCCGGATCCAGAAGCGGGTCAGCGTCTCGTGATAGCGATCGCCCTCGCCGTGCGCCTCGGCGACGTGCCGGAGCATCCGCGCGATCCGGTCGCCGCCCGCCTCCGGACCCTCGTCGCGAATCACCAGCCAGGCCAGGCGGACGTGCTCGCGGTGACCGAGGCGCGGCGCGCCGGCGAGCGCGGCTTCGAGGTACTCGCCGTCAGTCATGACTCGCACGATACTCCGCCCGCTGGCCGCTGCGCCTCGAACCACGCGTGGACGGCCTCGGCGGCTCCGGCGTCGGCAGCGGGGTCCGCCTCGGCGCCCAGGTTGCTCCGGATGCGACCGAACTCGGCGGCAAGCGCCCTGGCCGGCGCCGCGCTTCCCAGGAGCAAGGCGACCCGCTCGACAGCGGCGTTGCCCGCCTCGTCGCCGGCGGTCGCGAGCGGCGGCCACACCGAGGCGAGCAGGTCGGCGAGTTCCTCCTCGCCGCCGTCGTGCCAGAAGCTCCGCCACTCGTTCGCGCTCCGCGGTCTCACAGGATCAGCATTGCATCCCCGAACGAGTAGAAGCGGTAGCGCTCGGCGACCGCGAGCCGATACAGCTCCCTCGTCTCCTCGACGCCGCAGAAGGCCATCACGAGCGCGAGCAGCGTCGTGCGCGGCAGGTGGAAGTTGGTGAGCAGCGCATCGACCCGGCGGAACTCGAAGCCCGGGGTGACGAACAGCTCCGTCCGGCCGGCGAGCGGCGCGCCACGGGCCAGCGACTCGAGCACGCGAACGGACGTGGTTCCGGCAGCGAGCACCCGCGGCGCCTCGCGGATCCGCGACCATGCGTCCGGTTCGACCGAGTAGCGCTCGCCGTGCAGCCGGTGCCCTTCGAGGGTCGGCGTCGTCAGCGGACGGAAGGTGTCGAGCCCGACATGGAGCGTCACGCGCTCGACGTCGAGCCGGCCGAGGAGCTCGGTCGTGAAGTGCAGGCCGGCGGTCGGCGCGGCCGCCGAGCCGGGCTCGCGCGCGTACACGGTCTGGTAGCGCCCGGGATCGTCGAGCGGCTCCGTGATGTACGGCGGGAGCGGCGTCTCGCCGTCAGGCTCGCCCTCGAGGCGGACGAGCCAGCGGCCCTCGCCCAGCGCCTCCACGAGCTCGACCGGGCCGAGCCGCGTACCCGCGCACAGCCGCGCCGAGGGCCGCGCCAGCGCCTCCCAGAGCCCGTCGCCGAGCTCCTCGAGGAGCAGCACCTCGGCGGCGCCGCCGCCGGGCCGCAGCAGCCGCAGCCGCGCGTCCACGACGCGCGAGTCGTTGACGACGACGAGCTCGTCGTGCGTCAGCTCCTCCGGCAGCTCGCCGAAGCGCCGGTGTCTGATTGCACCGCCGCTGCGCTCGTAGACGAGCAGGCGCGACGCGTCACGCGGATCGGTCGGCCGCTGGGCGATTAGCTCCTGCGGGAGGTCGTAGTCGAGCGCCGCCGAGTCCATCCGACTGCCAAGCTATCGTCGCGCCCGTGAGCGAAGGCCTACTCCGGCCACCGGCCCGACCACTCGACGAGCAGATCTCCGCGGCGGTCCGAGACGGTGTTCGCGCCGAGGCTGCACCGGTCGGGCGCCACCTCGCCGAGGTGCGCGGGATGAGCGTCCGCGCGATCCGGCAGCTCGAGCGGATCGAGGAGAGCATCGGCGCGGAGCGCTCGGCCCGCGTGGACGACCTTGCCGTGCTCGTCGAGCTGATCTCCGCGGGCTGGCGGAGCGTCGACGAACGCCTCGCCCGCATCGAGGAGCTGCTCGGCGGCGACGAGCGGGTCGATGTCCTCGGCCTCGCGGGAACCGAGCACGACGAGCTTCGCCGCGCCGACGCGGCCTAGCGCTAGCTCGTCAGAGTAGGAGCTTCAGGTCACCAGAAGGATCGCGCCGCAGGCGGCGGCCCAGGCGACGATCGACGCGAGCAGCGGCACGTCCCGCAACAGCACCTCTTCCGGCTCCTCGCCGGCGCCGCGCCCGCGGACGAGCCACACGTAGCGGCCGATCCCGAACACGACGAACGGGACCGTGAGCACCATCCAGCGGGAGTTGCCGGCCAGCAGCGTGTACGCGGCGTAGACGAGCACTGCCGCGACCGCGAGCACGCCGACGAGCCTGTCCACGAGCTTCCGCGAATAGCCGGACAGGACGGGCCGCCCCGGCGCGGCGTCGGCCGCGACGAGGGCGATCTCCGCACGGCGCTTCGCGAGCGCGAGGAACAGCGCGAGCAGCGCGGTGCAGACCAGGAGCCAGACCGAGATGTGCACGTACACCGCGACGGCGCCGGCCGCCGCGCGGATCACGAACAGCCCCGCGATCGCCGCCACGTCCAGCAGAACGATGTGTTTCAGCTCGAGCGAGTACGCGGCCTGTAGGCAGAAGAAGCCGAGCAGCAGCACGAGCGACCAGACGCCGAGCAGGGAAGCGAGCACGACGGCCACGGCAACGAGGACGAGCGCCAGCCAGACCGCGGCGCGCTCCGAGAGCTCGCCGCGCGCGATCGGGCGGAGCCGCTTGACCGGGTGGCGCCGGTCGAGCTCGACGTCCCGCAGGTCGTTGAGCAGGTACGCCGCGCTCGAGGCCGCGCAGTACACGACGAAGACGACGAGCGCCTCGACCCACTTCTCCCACACGCCGATCTCGGCGGCGAAGACGATGCCGGCGAAGACGAGCAGGTTCTTCGTCCACTGCTTCGGCCGCATGGCGATGAGAGCCGCGCGTGCCCGGCTGCGTGCAAGCGGGAGCTCGAGTGCCTCGAGAACCGCCACGGACGCGGATGCTAGACGCGCGAGGGCCTGATAGGGGGCGAGACCGGCAGGACCAGCCGGAAACGGCTGCCTTCGCCGGGCGCAGCGTCGAGCTCGAGGCGGCCGCCCAGCGCCAGCGCCAGCTCCTGCGCGATCGCGAGCCCGAGCCCCGTGCCGCCTCCGTCGCGCGAATGGTCGCGGGAGAAGAAGGGCCGGAAGATGCGCTCGCGCTCGTCGGGCCGGACCCCCGGGCCGGTGTCGCCGACCAGCACGGAGACCGTCCCGTTGCCCGACGACAGCCGAAGGGCGACGCGCCCGCCGTCGGGCGTCCACCGGAACGCGTTCGAAAGCAAGTTGGAGATGATCTGCAGCACGCGGTCTCCGTCCGTGAGGACGACCGGAGCCTCGCCGATGTCGCAGTGGTACTCGATCGAGCGCCTGCGCGCCTCCTCGCCGTAGGCCGCGTAGGCCTGGTCGAGAAGCCGGCCCATGTCGACCTCCTCCCGCAGCACGGTGAACCGGTGCGCGTCGAGCTTGGCCAGGTCGAGCACGTCGCCGACGAGGCGCTCGAGCCGGGCCGTCGCGGTGGCGACGACGTCGAGCGAGGCCTGCTGCGCGGCGGGATCGTCGGCGGTCAGGCCCTCGCGCATCGCCTCGACGTGCCCGCGGATCGCAGTCAGCGGCGTGCGCAGCTCGTGCGAGACGGTCATCAGGAAGTTGCGCTCGCGCTCCTCGGTCTCGGCGAGCCGGGCGGCCATCTCACGGAAGCGGTCGGCCAGGTGGCTGATCTCGTCTCCGCCCGGGACCTGCGGCACGGGGACGTTGTAGTTGCCCTGCGCGATCTGGTCGGCGGCCGCAGACAGGCCGAGCACCGGCTTGGTGATGCGGCGCGAGGCGTACCAGGCGAGGACTCCGGCGACGAGCAGCCCGCCGAGGATGGAGACGCCGAAGAACTTCATCAGCGTCACCCAGGTGTCACGGAGCTCGGTCTGCGGCTTCGCGATGACGAGCACTCCGAGCGTCGTGTCCCCGGCCGTGAGCGGCCCCGCGACGCCGATCAGGGCGCGGTCGTGCGGCGGCGTGAAGTCGAAGGACTGCGTGGTTCCCGCCTTGATCCGCTCGAGGTCGATCTTCTTGCGCGCGTCCGCCGGCAGCCTCCGCAGGCCCGCGGTCCCCTCCCCCTCGCCGGGGAACGGCGGGACGCCGAAGTAGTAGATGAGGTCGCCGGTCGCCTTCTCGAGCTGGCCCGGCTCGATCGCGGGCGCCGACTGCCCCAGGTCGATGACGTCGGTCGCCTGCTGGGAGAGCAGCCTGTTCAGGCCCGCGGCCTCGCGGCGCAACTCCTTCAGCGACTGCGAGCGCGAGTAGTTCGACAGCAGCTGGAAGGCAATCGCCACCGAGACGAAGCCGGCTGCGACGATGCCGGCCAGGAACAGTGCCGGCAGCCGGAAGCGCAGCGAGCGCATCATCGGGGACAGCCTAGGACGGTGCGGGATTCTTCGCGGGCGAGACCTTGTAGCCCACGCCCCACACGGTCACTATCGGCGAGGCGTCGCCGAGCTTGCGGCGCAGCTGGCGGACGTGCACGTCGACCGTGCGCGTGTCGCCGGCAAAGGTGTAGCCCCACACCCGCTCGAGCAGCTGGTCGCGCGTCAGCACGAGGCCGCGGTGGTCGAGCAGCTCCCAGAGCAGGTCGAACTCCTTCGGCGCGAGCTGGATCTCCTCCTCGCCTACCCGCACCTCGCGGCGGCCGGCGTCGATGCTCAGGTCGCCGTGGCGGATGACCGCGCTCTCCGCCTGGCGCCGCTCAGGGGCCGACCGGCGCAGGATCGACTTCACCCGCGCCACGAGCTCGCGCGGGTTGAACGGCTTGGTCATGTAGTCGTCGGCGCCGACCTCGAGCCCGATGATCTTGTCGACGTCCTCGTCCCGGGCGGTCAGCATCAGGATCGGCACGTCGGACGTCTTGCGGATCCGGCGGCAGACCTCGATGCCGTCGATGTCCGGCAGCATCAGGTCGAGGATCGTCAGCGAGGGCGGGTCGGACGACACCTGGTCGAGCGCGTCGGCGCCCTTGGCCACCGTCCGCACCGAGTAGCCCGCGTTCTTCAGGTAGAGGGCGACGAAGGACGCGATCGAGCTCTCGTCCTCGACGATCAGGATGGATTCTGAGGCCTGAGCCATCCTGCGAGGATGCCAGAAGGCGGGGACGCTACCCCGCGACCGGGCTTGAGATCTGGAACTTCGTCGGGGTCAGCGGCATCTTCTGGAAGTTGTCCTCGCAGAAGCTGGTCGCATCGACCGAGAACTTGCCCGCGAAGTCCTGGATCCAGCGGTCGAGGAACAGCGTCGCCGTCCCCTTCCCGGCCACGCTCAGGTCGACCGACTGGGCATTGATGATCAGTTTCGTCGGCCCCGCGGAGCGGAAGCGGACGTTCGGCCCCGCGGCCACGAACTTCCACACGTGGTCGTTGACCTTCGTGGGAGTGACGCCCGGGACCTTGGGCAGGTTCGTGGTCGTGTCGCCGCTGTCCTGGTCGCTGTAGGCGAGCGTGCCCTCCTGGAAGCGCCCGAAGACGACGCCCCGCGTGAGTGTGATCGTCATCTTCCCGAAGCCCTTGTTGACGACGAGACAGCCGTCGCCGGGCGTGCTCGACCGGGCGTCTCCGCCCGTCGCGAAGACACCGGCGATGGCGCCGGCAACGACGACCAGAGCAACACCGGCTAGCAGGCGCGAGCGCATGTGATCAGGGTATCGCTCTCCAGGTGTGCCGAGCTTGAGCGGGATGTAAAGAATCGATGATTCACCCGTCAGGGTGACCGATGCGCGAGGGCGTTCGACGTGTACTCGCCGCTCGGGTTCCAGAGCAGGAAGCCCTTCGCGTGCATGGTCCGGGCAGCGTCGATCTGCTCGCCGACCTGCTCGAGCCCGTACGAGTACTTGATCGTGAAGTCCTGGAGCCAGGGCACGATGCGCACCTTCTCGCCGCGCGTCTGCTTGTTGAAGTCGCGCAGCGAGTGGACGACCGTCGCGTAGGGGAACGCCTCGGGCTCGAGGAGGTCGTACTCGCCGGGGTTGTAGTGCGAGGGGTAGACCATCGGGTAGATCGCGTCCAGCATCTTGCCGATCCGGCGCGGTGCCTGCCCGATCCCGAGGTCGCGCGACGCGGAGAGGCCGAAGACGTCGGCGGAGACGCGCACGTGCAGAGGGTGCAGCCGCTCGACGGCGTAGGCGAAGAAGCGGTCGATCGTCGCGGAGCGCGGCTCGGCACGCTTGTGCGGGAAGACCATCGCCGAGATGTCGCCGTCGGTGGGGAAGCGCACGTAGTCGAACTGGATCTCGTCGAACCCAGCCTTGGCCGCGGCGGTGGCCACGTCGACGTTGTACTTCCACACGCGCGGGTCGTACGCGTTCGCCCAGCCGAGGCCGCTCGAGGTCTTCCAGACGCCGCCCCACTTGCTCTGGATGCCGAGCTCGGGCTTCGCGCTCGTGAGAGTCGGGTCCTCGAAGACGACGACGCGTCCGATGACGTACACGCCGTCCCTGTGCGCCTTGTCGATGAACTCCTTCGCGTCGTAGTACGGGCGCGCCGCGCCGGTCGCGCGTGCGAGCGCAGGGGTGGCCGCGCTGACGAAGCCGACGTAGCCGTTCTCGTCCTTCACGTCGACCTCGATCGTGTTCAGCCCCTGCCTGGTCAGGCCGAGGTACTCGTCGAGCTTGCCCGGCAGCGAGGCGAGACCCTCGGTGACGTGGACGCCCCGGATCTCCGTCGGCGCCGGGGTCCGGAACGGGCTCGTCACCACCTTCGGACGCACCGTGCTCACGGCCTTCGCGGCCGTGGCCGAACGACTTCCCCGGCTCGTGAAGTACGTGGCTCCGCCGGCGATCGCGGCGACGATCCCGGCCACCAGCAGCACGACGATCGCCCGTCTGATCCTCCGGTGCCGCTGCGCCTGGCGCCGGCGCTCGCGGAAGCGATCGTTGGGGTCGATTCGGTCGTGGAGGAACATCCCGGGGAACTACAAGCTACACCCGTTCGAGCCCCACCGGAAGCCGCTCCCGGCGGGCTCGGGCGCGAGCGGGCTCGCCGGCAGGCCGGGGCCGGGGAGCGCCTCGTTGTAGCCGCCCGGCGCGACGTCGTTCGGCGAGCCGGGGCTGAAGAGCGACGCCAGGTACTGGATCTGGCCGCGCCCCGGGCCGAGCTCGAACTGGCCCCCGCCGTAGACCTGGATGCCCCGCTCGCTGCAGTAGTCGTAGGCGTCGAGGAGCGCCTTCAGGCTGCCGAACCGGGACGGCTTCACGTTCAGGCCGCGCGGCGGGAAGGGCAGCGCCTCTACGTCGTCCACCGAGTGGATGATCGCGTCCCACGTGATCCGGTCGCGGTGCGGTTCGAGTACCTCGCGCGCGGCCTCGCTGTGCAGGTCGGGATCCTCGATCCACGCCCGCGGAAAGCCCTCGGCGACGAGCCGGTAGAGCGCCGGGTCGGCGGGGTTGTCCACGATCGTCCCGTGGTAGGCGCCCTTGAGGTCGAGCGTGTCGACGGCGTCGAGAGCCGCGAGCTGCTCGACGAGGGCGGCATCCCAGTCCCTCGTCGGGTCGAGCTTGAAGCGGGTGCCGGGGTAGTCCGCCAGCAGGCGCAGGACGCTTTCGGGCCCGGGCGGCTCGCTCAGGCGCAGCGAGACGACGAACGTCACCGGCCGCGCCTCGAGGCCGAGCACGTCGGTGAGCGGCCGTCCCGCCTGCCGGAGCGCCAGGTCGAGTGCGGCGCTCTCGAAGCCCCAGCGGCGATAGTGGCGCCACGAGTCGATGCTCGGCGCCCCATCCGGGAACAGGTCGAGGGCGCCGACGAGCTTCGAGTGCGAGTCGATCGTGTGCGTGCCGGCGAGGTCGTGGACGGCGCCGGCACGCTGGAGCCGCTCGTGCTCGTCGGCGTCGTAGGTCACGTCCTCGCCGACGCCGGTCTCGCCGCGCCCATGCAGCGAAACGACCGTCGTCCGGCGCGTGAAGCCGCTCGAGACGTCGCTTGTCAGGCCCGAGAGCTCGTAGGACTCGATCTCGAGCGTCAGCCCGGCGACGAGGTCGTAGGTGCTCATCTGGATGCGATCACAACCGCGAAGGCTACGTAGAGGAGGATCACAGCGCCGCCCTCGACCCGTCGCACGCCGTGCCCCATGTACGCGAAGACGACGGCGACCGCGGTCATCCCGACCAGCCACCACATCGAGAAGGTCACGAGCCCTGTGGCCGGGCCGAGCGTCAGGAAGAGCGAGGGGATCGCGATCCCGGCGAAGACGTTGAGGCTGTTCGAGTTGAAGGCCTCGCTCACGGTGGCCGCGCCGCGCCCGTGGAGCGCAAGGCGAACGGCGGTGAACAGGTTCGGCAGGCTGGTCAGCGCCGCCAGGACGAGCGTCCCGATGACCACGTCCGAGACGCCCCAGCGGTGTCCGAGGTCGGTGGCGGCACGCACCATGCCGACACTCCCGAGCACGATGCCGGCGAGCGAGACGGCGAGATCGACGAGGTCTCTGCGCGACGCCCTCGGCGCCACCTCACCGGTGCTCAGATCCCTGACCTCCTCGCGCACGGCCGCGACCAGGAAGCTCCGCACCGGGCCGGCCGGGACGGCCACGACGATCCGCCCGGGACGGATCGAGAGCAAGACGACGTAGGGCACGAAAACGGCAAAGAGCAGGACGGTCGCGGCGACGGCGCCGATGGCTCCGAGGATCTGCGCGGCGACGAGCGCCGTGACCGCGAGGGCGACACCGCCGTTCAGGAGCAATCCGTGGCGGTGGATGGGGACCTTGCCGGCAACGAGTGCGCTGACCCCGAGCAGCGCCGCGAGGTTGAACACATTCGATCCGACGACGATGCCTACGCCGATCTTCGATTGGCTGGCGACGAGCGCGGCGACCGCGGAGGCGATCTCTGGTGCGTCGGCTCCGAGCGCAGTGAGGATCCCGTGCAGGCCCTCCGAGACGCCGAGACGCTCGCTCGCGCGGTCGATCTGACGCGCGAAGTAGACGGTCGCGATCAGCGTCAGCGCCAGGCTCACGCAGAAGAGCGGGATGGCGAACCCGGTGGCCACGCCTCGGAGGTGGACTACCGATCGTAGGTGTAGAAGCCGCGGCCGGTCTTCCGGCCGAGCAACCCCGCCTTGGCCATGGCCACGAGCCGGGGCGGCGGTGCCATCCGCGGCTCGCGCAGGCTCTCCCACAGCGCCTCGGAGGCGTGCACGTGGATGTCGACGCCGATCAGGTCGATCAGCGCGCACGGCCCGATCGGCCACCTCGTCCCGTGCAGCATCGCCTTGTCGAGGTCCTCCGGCGTCACGCCGGCCTCGTCGAGGACGCGCACGCAGTCGTTCAGCATCGGGATCAGCACGCGGTTGACGACGAAGCCCGGCGTGTCCGAGCAGCGGATCGGCTCCTTGCCGATGCGCTCGGCGAACGCGTAGGCCGCGTCGTGGACGGCCGGATCGGTCAACTCCGTGCGGACGACCTCGACCAGGGGGAGCACCGGCGCGGGGTTGAAGAAGTGCATGCCGACCACGCGCTCGGGGCGCGACGTGGCAGCGGCGATCTCGGTCACGGAGAGCGCGGACGTGTTCGTGGCCAGGATCGCCCCCGGGGCCAGGATCCCGTCGAGCGCGGCGAACAGCTCCCTCTTCGCGTCGATCTGCTCGACGATCGCCTCGATGACGAGGTCGCAGCCGGCGAGGTCCTCGAGCTCGGTCGCCAGGCGCAGCCGTCCAAGCGCGGCGTCCTTCTCCTCCTGCGTCAGCCGGCCCTTCTCGACGCCGCGCGCCAGGTAGCGCTCGATCGTCGCCCGCCCGCCCTCCGCGAGCTCCTCGGTCACCTCGCGGCCGACGGTCTCGACGCCGGCCTGCACGCAGATCTGCGCAATCCCGGCGCCCATCGTGCCGAGCCCCACGACGCCAACGGTCCCGATCTCCACGGACGGAGACTCTATTCGTTCCCCCAGGGGCCTTCGGCCCCGAGCCCCCTGGTGTCGAGGGTAGCTCGGAAATCGTCACGCGTGTGAAACGCAACCGTGACGAAAGTGGAACTTTGCGGCGGGCCTAGCCTTTCCCCGCCGCAAAGACTCCCGACGCACCGCGGCCCAAGGCCGCAGTGCGGGGGGAACTTTGCAGGAGCCGGCTAGGCGTGCCGCGGGCCGTGCAGGAGGGTGATGCGCCGGCGCGGCGCGCGCCGGAAGAAGCTGAGCAGGAGCCTCGTCATGCCCTGCTCATCGGCAGGCGCACTCGAGCGCTGAAGCTCGTCTGAGGGCTTCTCCACGATTACCTACACTGAGGCACACCGTGAGCCCGATCTTTCGACGCCACGGACGGCGGACGAGAAGCACGATTCCACCCGCGGGGGTCCTGCGCCGCGAGCGCCGCGCGCTCCTCCAGTTCCGGGAGGAACGGCTGCGCGACCTCGGCGGCCTCCTGCTCGAGATGTTCCGGCGCGACCGCTTCCGCGAGAACCTGGTCCGCGAGCGGTGCGAGGAATTGCTCGAGATCGACGACCACCTGGCCGCGGTCGACTCGCTCCTCGGCCTCTCCTGGACGCTCCCCGACCAGGCACGCTGCGCCTGCGGCGCGCCGATCATCGACGGCGCGGAGTTCTGCGCCGCCTGCGGGCGGTCGATCGGCGAAGCTTCGCGGCAGTGCTCCGGCTGCGGGAACGCGCTGCCTGCGGAGGCCGCGTTCTGCTCCCGCTGCGGCATGCGAACCGATGCCCGCACTGTGCGCCAGGCAGAGCCTGCCGCGGAGATCGAGCAGGAATCGCCGTCGCCCGTCGCGGAGTTCACGGAGAGCTGACGTGCCGCAGGCACCGCCCCTCCCCGTCTGCCGGCGCTGCGGGGCCCCCGCCGACCTCGGACAGGAGTACTGCCTGGAGTGCGGGAGCCGCATCCTCCCGCCGCGCCACGCACCTGCTCTCGCGGCATGGATCGTCCCTGCGTTCGTGGCGCTGGTCGTGGCGGCGGTCGGCGCGGCGGCGGCGATCGCCGCGACGCACGACCGGACGAAGAGCAGCCATCATCCGATCGTCGCGATCTCGCCGCTGAAGCCGCTCCCCGCTCCGCCGCCGCCCGCCGCTCCGAGGCCGGCAAAGGGCAAGAGCGACAAGACGACCCAGCGGCTGATCGCCTGGCCGTCGACCAACGGCTACACGATCGTCCTGGCTTCCCTGCCGCTCGCGCAGGGGGCGGATGCCGCCCGCAAGAAGGCGTTCTTCGCCCTGCGGAAGGGCCTGCGCCAGGTCGGCGTGCTCGTCTCCTCGAGCTACCCGAGCCTCCAGCCCGGCTACTACGTGATCTTCAGCGGCGTCTATCCGTCGCTCGAGGAGGCGCAGTCGTCGCTCGACACCGCGAAGGCGTCGTTTCCGGGCGCCTACGCTCGTCCGATCGCACGGTAGGCCGTTCTCTCGACTGCAAACGATCGACCGGACTTTGTAACAGAGGACAGAACGTAGTAGACTCGGCTCCGGCGCAGTTCACAGAGACCCTTAATGTCTTCTCAACGAGCCTTTTCGAGCCGCTAACACGAAGCCGAGATACTGAGACGATGGACGAACGGGTAGCCGAGATTCAGGCCGGTATGTATCAGTACTCGAGGGCTATCTACCGGTCGATCAAGGACCTGACCGACCCGTACGTGGCCCCCCAGACGCAGCTCGAGTACCGCCGCGCCGTCCTCGACGCATGCGAGCAGACGATGGAGCGGCTGGCGAGCGATCCGCACTACTTCGCCAACCCGGACCGCACGCTGTTCCAGGACATCCGGCGCTACTTCCCGATCACGAGCCAGGCGCACGTCGCCTGGTGCGTGACGAAGGTCGTCACGGCCGCCTGCGACTTCATTCAGGAGCAGATCGAGGCCGGCGCGTTCGACGGCGGCGTCGCCCGCTGCCGCGCCACGACGCGCAAGGGCAAGCCGTGCCAGCGCACCCCGCTGCCCGAGCGCGAGTACTGCCCATCTCACCAGCACCTCGAGCAGCGCTCGAAGGTCGCCGCCTGAATCGCGTTCGCGATTCCCGCTAAGAGCGGGGAGCGCGCTTCCTCGTCGCCCCCGGCGGACGTTAAGCTCGGCGGACGATGTCGCACGACACCGACAAGCTGATCCGGCAGCTGTCCCTGGTCGCCTACCTCATGGCCGACCGGAGGGCGCTGACGGCGCGCGACGTCAAGCAGAACGTCGAGGGCTACTCGGAGATGTCGGACGAGGCCTTCGCCCGGCGCTTCTACTCAGACCGCGCCGAGCTGCTCTCTCTGGGCGTCCCGCTCCAGTCGCAGCGCGACGAGTTCACCGGCGAGGAGCTGTACACGCTGCGCTCGGAGCGCTATTTCCTCCCCGCGCTGCAGCTCACGAACGAGGAGCTGGCCGCCCTGCAGACCTGCCTCTACCTGCTCGAGGGCCAGTTCGCGTACGCGGAGCCGTTCCGGCTCGCGCTGCAGAACCTGACGCTCGGGCGCAAGGGCTTCCCGGACGCGCCGACGGAGATCGCCGAGCGTGTCGAAGTCCGCGACCCCGACTACTCGCCGGAGCTCGCCGGGCGGCTGAGCAAGCTCGAGACGGCGATCTCGAAGCAGCGGACAGTCAAGTTCGAGTACTGGTCGATCGCGCGCGGCGTGCAGCGAGAACGGACGCTCGACCCCTACGCGCTGCTGCCGCACGAGGGCAGCTGGTACGTCGTCGGACGCGACCACGAGAGCGACGCGATCCGCACCTTCAAGGTGCTTCGAATCCGCAAGGACATCAAGTTCGCGACCCGCCGCGAGCGCGACTTCCGGCTGCCGAAGGACTTCGACGTCGCCAAGGAGCGGCCGCGGCCGCCGTGGCAGCTGGGCGAGATCGTCGGCGAGGCGCGGATCGAGCTCTCGGGCGACACCGCCTGGTGGGTCGAACGCACCTACCGGACGCCGCACGGCCAGGTCGAGGACGGCGTCTTCGTCACGGAGTACGCGGATCTCTCGCACCTCGCCGCCTGGATCCTGCGCCTCGACGGCCGGGCCGTCCCACTGGAGCCGGACGAGCTGCGCCGCACGGTGGCAACGGGCCTGCGTCGCGTGATCCAGCGGCACACCGGGCCGCCGCCGGCGCCCGCGAAGCCGAAGCCGCGGCCGGCCGAGGATGCCGTGGAGCGTCCAAGCGGGCCTGTCAATCCGGAGCGGTTCGGGGTGCTCCAGGCCCTGCTCGCGTACCTGCTCGCCGCCTGCGGCGAGGAGGCAAGCGCGACGATTTCCTCGCGCGATCTCGTCGCACGCTTCCCCCAGATCCCCGAGGAGGCGCTGGAGGAGCACCTGGCCCTGCTCAACCTCGTCAACTTCGGCGGCGGCTGCTACGCCGTCTACGCGGAACTGCGCGGGAACGAGATCCATGTCGACAAGGAGCTGTTCGGCGACACGTTCCGCTCCCCACCGCGCCTGACGCCGCTCGAGGCCCGCGCGATCCGGCTCGCGCTCGAGTTCGTCGGTCCGATGATCGCCGCCGAGGCCCACAGGCCGCTCGACCGCGTGCGCAAGAAGCTCGAGGAGACCTTCGGCGAATTCGACCTCCAGCAGACCGCCCCGACCCGGCCGGACAAGGACGAGGAGTCGCTCATCCGCACGCTCAGCGACGCGATCAAGGCCCACGAACTGGTCGAGCTCGAGTACTGGAAGGTCGGTGAGGACCAGGCGGCGACGCATCTCGTCGAGCCGTACGTCCTCGAGCGTGAGCTGCCGTACTGGTACGTGCACACGTGGGACCGCACGCGCGACGGCCAGCGAAGCTTCCGCCTCGACCGCATGCGCGCTGCCGCCTCGACGGGCGAGACCTTCGAGCCGCGCGAGGGCTTCGAACCCGTGCGGCTACGCGATGCGCGCGTGGCGCGGATCGTCTACTCGAAGGACGTCGCGCGCTGGGAAGTCGAGCGCGGCGCGCAGGAGCTGACCGACGGCACGGCACTGATGGAGCAGAAGGTCGGCAGCCCCGAGTGGCTGGTCAGCGAGATCCTGCGCTTCCTCGGTGAGGCGGCCGTGGTCGAGCCGGACGACCTCCGCAAGCTCGTCGCGGCGCGGGCGAAGGCGCTGCTCAGCTCGCTGGGGCTGTCGCGGCTTCGCGTTCCTGCCTGATCCGCTGGTTCTCCAGCGCGACCTGCGCGTTCCGCTGCAGGTAGCGGCCGTCGTTCCGGGGCACGTACAGACGGTCGTACCGGCGTGAGAGCTCGTCCGGGTCGGCCTCGAGCCAATCGACGAGCGAGACGACCGGCTCGGCCCCCTCGCCGAGCGGGCGGCCGGCGCGGCGCTTCTCGATCCCGCGGTTCCACGGGCAGACGTCCTGGCAGATGTCGCAGCCGTAGACCTGGTCGCCGAGCGCCTCGCAGATACGCCTCGGGGATCTCCCGGCGGGACTGCGTCCAGTACGAGAGACATTTCGTCGAGTCGAGGACGCCGGGCTCGTCGAGGGCGCCCGTCGGGCAGGCGTCGATGCAGAGCCTGCACTCGCCGCAGTCGAGCTCGAGCCGGGGCGTCGGCTCGATCTCGACGTCGGTGACGAGCGTCCCGAGCACGACCCAGGACCCGTGGCGGCGGGTGATGATCATCGTGTTCTTGCCGTAGAAGCCGACGCCGGCGCGGGCCGCGGCCTCGCGGTCGACGTGCTGGTTCTCGTCGACGAGCACGCGATAGGAGCCGCCGATGCGCTCACCGAGCCGCTCGAGCTTCGCCCGCAGCTCCGCGTAGGCGTTGCGCCACGTGTAGCGCGGCAGGCGCCCCTCGCCGAGCTGCGGCTCCGGGCCGGGCTCCCAGTAGCAGAGCGCCGCCGAGACCACCGTGCGTGTGCCCTGCACGAGCTGCTCGGGATGGCACGACACCTCAGGTTGAGCCATCGTGAAGCGCATGTCGGCGAACAGGCCGCGTGCCCGCCGCTCGACGATGTGCCGCTCGGTCTCGACGTAGTGCTCTGCCGGCGCGGCGCCGACGACGTCGATCCCGAGCTCCTCGGCGAGCCGTTCGAGTTCGGCACGTGTCATGCAAGGATTGTGCCCGTGTCCCGCCGGCGACCGGTCGTGATTCCCGCGCAGGAAGCCCTTTCCGAGCCGCCGCGGATGCACGCCCTGTTCGAGGTCATGGCCGCCTACAACGTGTCCGATCCGTACGTGCAGCATTTTCTCCGCGACCCGAGGCTCTCCGAGAGCTACGGCCTCATGAGCTTGATCGGCGCTTCCAAGTCGATCACGACCACGGAGGTCGCCGCGCGTCTCGGCATCCCGGTGACGACCGCGTCCGACCGCATCCGACGTCTCGAGGACAAAGGCTTCGCCGAACGCAGGCCGAACCCGGCTGACGGTCGCTCCCACCTCGTTTCGCTCACCGATGAGGGCCGCGCCGCATTCGAAAGCACCTTCGCAGCGTGGCGGGAAGCGACCGTGCAACTCGAGGAGGAGCTCGCGATCCCGTCGGGCCAGATCGCGGAGTCGATCCGCGAGCTCGACCGGGCCATGCGCGCGATCCTCGCGCGCCGTTCCGCACCGCTGGACGAATAGTCCGAACCCGTGCTACTTTAGTCCGACTTCGGACTTTCTCCACGGGAGGTTCCAGTGCTGAGGATCGCCGCTGTCGCGCTCGTGCTCTCCGCTCTCTCCGCCGGCCTCGCGGCCGGCGCCGGGCACACCGTCCGGGTCGTCGCGAAGATCAGGACCGGGATCGGCCCGTGCTCGGAGACGGGAGGCTTCAACGCGGTCTGGGTCGGGAACTACGGCGACTCGACCGTGGCTCGCATCGACCCGAAGACGAACCGTGTCACGGGCAAGGTCAAGGTCGGCGCCACCCCGTGTGGCATCGGCATCGGCGCGGGCGCGGTGTGGGTGGACGGGTGGGGAACCGGGGCGGTCGAGCGCATCGACCCGCGTCGCATGAAGATCGTGAAGCGGATCAAGGTCACGGGGCCAAACGCGCTCTGGGACGTCACCTTCGGCGCCGGCTCCGTGTGGGGAACCGACTACATCCGCGGACTCGTCCTCCGCATCAACCCGAAGACGAACCGCGTCGTCGCCCGCATCAAGACGGGCGGCGCTCCCTCCAACCTCCGCTACGGCGCCGGGGCGATCTGGGTCGGCTCGCAGGCCGGCACCTCGATCTTCCGCATCGACCCGGCCACGAACCGCGCGACCGCGATCGACACAAAGCAGGTGTGGCCGGCCTCGCCTGCCGTCGACGACAAGGGCGTCTGGGTCTCCGCCAACACCCCGGGGACGGTGACACGGATCGATCCGGCGACGAACGCCGTCGTGGCCACGATCGACATCGGCCCGCAGCCGTCCAACCCGGCGATCGCGGCGAACGGCCACGTCTTCGTCCCCACCAAGGGCGACAACAAGCTCGTCGAGATCGACCCGGCGACGAACGCCGTGGTGGGCAAGACCGCCGTCGGCCCCGGGCCGTTCCCCGCCGCCGAGGCGTTCGGCGACATCTGGGTGCCGAGCTACAAGGGCACGCAGGTCTACCGCATTCATCCCGCGTAGTACTCCCTCCGGGCCCTGCCCCGCCCGCCGCCTCCCGCGGGCGGGGCACCGGATAGGATCGCCGCGCGTGAAGGCGATCCGGATCCACGAGGACGGCGGCCCGGAAGTGCTGCGCTACGAGGACGCGCCCGATCCCGAGCCCGCCGCCGGCGAGGTGCTGATCAGGCTCCATGCCGCCTCGCTCAACCACCTGGACGTGTGGGTGCGCAAGGGCTTGCCCTCGGCGCCGAAGCCGCGGATCCTCGGCGCCGACGGCGCGGGCGTCGTCGCGGCGCTCGGGAGCGACGTCTCCGGCTTCGAGGAGGGACAACGCGTCGTGATCAACCCGGGCGTGATCGAGAACGGTCGGATGCAGGTCGTCGGCGAGGCCATGGACGGGACGCACGCGGAGCTGGTCGCGCTCCCGGCGCGCAACGTCTACCCACTTTCCGAGGAGCTCTCGTTCGAGGAGGCTGCGGCGTTCCCCCTCGTGTTCGAGAGTGCCTACCGGATGCTGGTCACGAAGGCAGGCCTGCTGGCGGGCGAGACCGTGTTCGTCTGGGGCATCGGCGGCGGAGTGGCCACGGCCGCGCTCGCGATCGCGAAAGCGCTCGGGGCGCGCGCGATCGTGACCTCGTCGAGCGAGGAGAAGCTGGCCCGGGCGCGCGAGCTGGGCGCGGACGAGACGATCGACCACGCACGCGAGGACGTTCGCGCGCGCATGAAGGAGCTGACGGCCGGCAGGGGCGCCGACGTCGTCGTCGAGACGGTCGGCGATGCAACGTGGAAGACGTCCCTCGAGGTGGCCGCGACGCAGGGCCGGATCGTCGCCTGCGGCGCCACCACGGGGCCGAATCCGCCTGCCGGGCTGCACCGGATCTGGTGGAAGGAGCTCGTCGTCCACGGCTCGACGATGGGCTCGGCCGCGGACTTCGAGGCCTGTCTCGAGCTGGTCACGAGCGGCCGCGCGCGGCCGGTGATCGACGAGGTCGTCCCGCTCGCCGAGGCTCGCGCGGCCCACGAGCGGCTCGAGGCCGGCGCCCAACTCGGGAAGATCGTCTTCAGAATCCCCGGCTGACGACGGCCGGCGGAGGCGATGTGCCCCCGCCGGCCGATTTGGAGCCTGTCAGCCGCCGCAGAGCCCGCTCGGGAAGCTCGAGTGGCACGTGTTCGGCTTGAACACGTTGCCGATGCCCTGCGAGTCCCAGAACAGGTCGGGCGAGTTGTGCAAGATCGTGTTGCCCGTGATCGAGTTGAACTGGGCCGGAGTGAAGCCGAAGCCGGAGATCACGACCACGCCTCCCTGCCAGACCGTGAAGCCGGTGGGGACGTTGAACTCCACGTCGTTTCCGTGCACGCCGACGTGGTTGGCGCCGGAGAGCACGATCCCCGCCCCGGAGACGGGCCCGGCCTCCGTGTCGCACGCGAGCGAGTTGTTGTTGACCGTATTCGACTGGATGTTCACTTGGCCCGCCGGGCCGGGAGCGTCCGCGACGACGGCGATCCCGGCGCAGTTGTTCGTGAACTTGTTCGCCAGGATGTTCCCACCCGAGGCGTTTCGATACAGAAGGCCGAACGCGTTGCCCTGAGACGCGTTGTCGTGAACCGAGACGTTGGACACGGGCGAGTCGCCGACGTAGAGCCCGGCCTCGCCGTTGCGGACCGTCTTGTTCCCCGACATCGTCGTGTTGGTCGTCTCGAACGCCACGATGCCGTACTCGCCGTTCGCGTTCGCCTGGTTGTTCGAGAACGTCGTATGGTCGACGCCGAAGGCCAGGATCCCGCTGTCCTCGAAGCCGTTGACCATGAAACCCGTCACGGTCACGCCGTTCGCGACGACGCAGATCCCGATCGGGCTTCCGCACGGATCCGTTAGCACGACCGGTGGGAGGAGCGTCGCCAGCGATCCGGCCAGCCTGACCCGGCCCGTCGGGATCACGAGCTCCTCGCGGTACACGCCCGGCATGACGGAGACCGTGTCGCCCGGATGGGCCTTGTTGATCGCGGCCTGGATCGACTGCCCGGGGTAGACGACGATGACGGCCGCCTGCGCGCTTCCCGCGGTTGCGGCCAGCGCCCCTGCGACTGCACACAGGGACGCGATGAGCAAACGAACTCTTCTCATTGGAACCCTCCCCTTGCAGTGAAGACATGCAGAGCATACGACTGCCGCCTGTCGAAATGCGAGCCTGCATCGTTCCTAGCCTGCGGCGGCCGGCTAATACGGCGGTAAAACCGGGCGGGGCCCAGAGCTTCTACGGAATGACCACGCGCTGATTCGGCGCGATGGGCGGGCGCGATGCAAGGACGCAGGGAGCGCCCGTATTGGCGAAATACGGGCGCGACTGAGGACGCAGCCGGCGTAGGCTCGACGGAGCCGGCCAGGAGCGGAGGTCGCGGCTTTGCCGCGGCCGGAGCGGGATTAGCGCGCCGCACAGCGCGGCGAATCAGCCCGTGCTTCGTTTCGTAAGGAGCTCTCAGCCGAAGCCGAGGATGAACTTCGCGTCGTCGGACATGCGCTCGGGCGTCCAGGGCGGGTCCCAGGTCAGCTCCAGCTCGACGTTCTCGACGCCGTCGAAGTTCGCGCGCACGGCAGAGTCGATGTCCTCCTGGATCATCGGACCGGCCGGGCAGCCCATCGACGTCAGCGTGTGCGTGACCTTGACCTTCGGGCCCTCGACCTCGACGTCGTAGACGAGCCCCAGCTCGACGATGTCCATGCCGAGCTCGGGATCCTCGACCTGGTGCAGCGCCTCGAAGACTTCCTCGCGGGTGGGCATGGCCCGAGTCTAGCTCGCGCGGGCCGCGACGCCCTGCCTGGCCTCGACGCTCGAGAGCACGAGCTCCATGACCGTCGTGATCGTCTGCTCGATGTTCCGGTTCTCGATCACGGGCACGTCGAACCGGTGCGCCCGGTCGACGATCGACTGCTGGATCAGGCGGATGTCGTCGAGCGCGTCCAGGTAGCGCTGCACCGGCCGCAGGCCGACGGAGGTCGCGTCGCGGATCCAGAAGTGGGCGGCGTGAGCCTCGCGGTCCTCGATCTGCAGCACGCAGTGGACCGTGAGCGCGTTCTCGATCGGCGGGAGCAGTCCGGGAACGAGGTGGACGCCTTCGAGCACGATCGACCACTGCTCCGACAGCGCCCGTTCGATCACGGCGCCCATGCCCACGAGGACGTTCCGCGTCTGGTCGAGGAAGCCGGCCAGCACCGGGTTGTCGTCCTCCCCGGTCCAGGCGCGCGCGGCGTCGAAGCTCGAGTAGTGGATCGTCGGCATGAACTCCTCGGAGAAGAAGGCCCGCATCGTGTGGCGGATCACGTCCGTCGAGGTCACGCGCGTGATCCCGAGGCGGTGTGCCACCTCGGTGGCGACGCTCGACTTGCCGCTGCCGGTGCCGCCGCCGATCATGAGCACGATCGGCAGCTCGAGCCGCTGGAACTCGCGGTACAGCCGGAGCTTGCGGACGGCGTGGGCGGCCTCCTCCTCGCCGACGATCGACCGGGCGAGCTCCTCCAGGTGCTCGAGCTCGAGCGCGGAGTCGCCATGCGTGGCGAGGTCCTGCTCCACGCGCAGGGCCAGCTCGTACGCGCGCGTCGTGGGCAGGCCGACGGCGGTCAGCGCACGCGTAAGCATGGTCTTCGAGTACGGCGGCTCGTGCGACCCGAGCTCGTTCATGCCGCGGCACGCTCCCGCACGACTGCCTCGACAAGCGCCCGCAGCTCGGCCTCGAGATCGGGCTCTCCCGCACGCGGCACCGGCTCGTTGTCGGCGAAGACCACCTCGGCGTCCCGGCTCCGGGCCGTCTCCGCCACCACGTCGATGCCCGCTGCCTTGATCTCGACGAGGTAGACCTCGGCGTCGACGCCCGCGAGCTCCTCCTGCAGCGCGGCCCGGTCGGCGAGGCTCGCGGACGCGTGGACGACCTCGGCGTCGAGGTGGCCCGTTGCCGCGCGGCCGGCCGTGAAGACGGCCGTGCGGCGCCCGCGCAAGGACTCGAGCGGACGCAGCCGCAGGTCGCACGCGATCACCGGCACGCGCTTCACCTCCTCGATCCTTCGGCGGATCTCCCCGGCGTCCTCGCCGGCCATCGTGAGCACGACGAGGTCAGAGATCATGATCCGGTACGCGTTCAGGTACCCGGTGACGAGGTCGGCCCCCTGCAGCGCGGACGCGACGAGGATCCGCGCGTCGGCGGCCACGGGCGGCACCGCGGCGCCGCTCCCGTCGCAGATGACGAGCTCCGGGCCGCGCGCCTCGGCCAGGGAGAGCCCTTCGAGCACGTTCGACACCCACGTGTCGCCGGCCAGCCCGCCGCCGCAACGGCGGCAGCCGACGGTGACGACGCCCGCGGTGACCGCGGTCTCGAGGTAGTCGGACGCCGCGTGGTCGCCCGCCCGCGACCGCGCGACCAGCTCGTCGACGGTCGGCGGCCGCTCCACGACCTCGGGCGCGATCGGCCCTCCCCGTCCCATCGAGACGACCACGACGTCCCTGTCCTCGGCCGCGAGCCGCGCCAGCTTCCCCGTCACCGCCGTCTTGCCGACGCGCTTGCCCGTTCCGGCGACGGCGATCGCCGGCACGCCGATCGGCTCGAACGCGGGCGGGTCGAGCCGGAAGTCGGCCCCGACGTACGGAAGGCCGAGCGCAAGCGCCCGCGATGCGAGCCGGAAGCGCTCGAGGCGGCCCGAGCACCGGCTCGTCGGACAGGTCGACGACGACCTCCGGCGCGTGCTCGGCCACCGCCTGCTCGAGCCCGCCGGCGAGAGGCACGCCGTAGCTCTCGCCGCCGCGGAGCTTCTCCTTGCCGCCGACGAACACGGCGGCCACGAACTCGTATGGGAGCCCGGCGAGCGCCTCCCGGACGACGTCGGGATAGTGCTCGCCGTCGATGAGCGCGACGGCCTTCATGTCTTGGCCGTGATCTCGGAGTCGATACCGGCGACGTGCTTCTCGTACGCGAGCGTCTCCGTCGAGAAGCGGATGATCAGGTCGCGCCCGTGGTACGGGTACTGGCGCCAGACCTCGACCTGCGGCCCGTCGATCTGGACGACGTTGTAACAGGGCCTCGTGTTGCCGCGAAGGCGCAGCGAGGACACGGTGCCGGTGTTGACGATGAACATGTCCTCCAGGCGCCATGCGTACGGCACGTGCTTGTGCCCGCAGAGCACGAGATCGACGCCGGAGCGGAGCAGGCACTCGATCGCGTCGCCGGCGTCGTAGACGACGTTCCGCTCGCGGCCGGTTCCGGGAACAGGCAGCAGGTGGTGGTGAAGGACGAAGATCCGGAGCGCCGCGGGCCGCGAGAACTGCTCCTCGATCCACGGGTAGCGGCCGCGGCCGATCTCGCCGTGGTCGAGGTCGGGCTCGGTCGAGTCGACGGCGACCACGGACACGTTGCGGACGTGCAGCACGGAGCTGCGGTCGCCGAACATCTCCTCGAAGTGGACGTAGCCGACGTTGCGCGCGTCGTGGTTGCCGGGGACGATCACGAGCGACTCGCACTCGATCCTGTCCAGGAAGGACTTGGCCTGGACGTACTCGGGCTTGAAGCCGAACGTCGTCAGGTCGCCGGAGCAGACGACGAGGTCCGGCTCCATGTCGTTGATCTCGCTGATCGCCCGCTCGAGCAGCGTGGGGACGAAGTGCGGCCCTCCGCAATGCAGGTCGGAGATGTGGGCGATGCTGAACGCGCCGTTCTCGACGCCCGCCATGGCGCGAAGCGTACCCGCCTCAGCACGGGAAAACCGTGGACGAGCCGCCGCTGCCTCGTTGGTGGCGATGCGATCTCGCTGATCCTGAGTTTGCGAAACCGCGGCGGCTCGGACGCGTAGCCGGATTCACTCCGGCGGAGCCAGAGGCGGCAGTTCAACGAGACTTCGGGGAAGGGGGCTCACGGGGGAAACCGGCCGTATGGCCCGTGCTACAAGCCGTAGATGCCGCCGAACTTCTCGCGCAGGTAGCGCAGCAACGGCTGCGGGTCGAGCCCACCGCCGACCGTGCGCTCGAGCAACTCGCCCGGCAGGTACTTGCGGCCGTGCCGGTGCACGTTCTCGCGCAGCCACGCGCGAAAGTCGCCGAACTCGCCCGCACGCACCTGGTCGTCGAGGCCGGGCAACTCGCGGGCGATCCGCTCCCAGAGTTGGGCGGAGATGACGTTGCCGAGCGCGTAGGTCGGGAAGTAGCCGATCGCCCCTCCCGACCAGTGCATGTCCTGGAGTACGCCGTCGGCGACGTCGGGCACGTCGATCCCCAGATACTCCTGCACCTTCGCGTCCCACGCCCCCTGCGCGTCGGCGGCCGCGAGCCGGCCGCTGACCAGCTCCTGCTCGAGCTCGAAGCGCAGGATGATGTGCAGGTTGTACGTGCACTCGTCCGCGTGGATGCGGATCAGCGACGGCCGGACGCAGTTGACGGCGCGGTAGACGGCCTCCGCGTCGAGCCCTGCGAACGCGCCGGGGAACGTCTCGGCGAGCTGCGGGAAGAAGCGCTCCCAGAAGGGCAGACTGCGCCCGATCATGTTCTCCCACATACGGCTCTGCGACTCGTGGAAGCCGAGCGAGGCGCCGCGGCCGAGCGGCGTGCGGTAGAGGTCGCGGTCGACCTGGTACTCGTAGAGCCCATGGCCGAACTCGTGCATGCAGGCGAAGAGCGAGGTCAGATCGGCTGCGTGGTGGTTCGTGGTCAGCCGGACGTCGTGCGGCCCGCCCTTGGAGGCGAAGGGGTGCACGGTCTCGTCCACGCGCCACTCCTCGTCGAGGAAGCCGAACACGTGCAGAACGGCGGCCTCGAACTGCTGCTGGCGCTCGACGGGGAAGTCGCCGGCCAGCGCCGAGTCGTCGACGACGTCCGCGCGCTCGGCGATCTCGGCGACGAGCGGTACGAGCCCGGTCTTGAGCTCGTCGAACACCGCGCGGACGTCGGCCGTCTTCACGCCCGGCTCGAAGTCGTCGAGCAGCGCGTCGTAGGGCTCGTCGACCGGCTGGAAGCATTCGATGTAGCGCGTCTTCAGCTCGACGTTCTGCTCGAGATAGGGGCGGAAGAGCTCGAAGTCGGACGTGCGCCGGGCCTCGCGCCAGACCGGCTCCGCGAGCGCCCCTGTCCGGGCCATCTCGGCGCGGAGCTCGATGGGCACGCGGGTGGCCTTGTCGTAGTCGCGCCGCGTCGTCCGTAGCAGGCTTGCCTCCACGGAGTCGTAGTCGAGCGACTTTCCCCAGTCCTCGAGCTCGTCGAGCAGGCTCCCGACCTCGTCGGCCGTGAACCGCTCGAACGCGAGCCGGGTGAGCGTCGCCAGCTGGTCGGCGCGGGCGCGCGCGCCCGCCTCGGGCATCTTCGTGCGCTGGTCCCAGGCCAGGATCGCCCCCGCACCGGTGATGTCCTGGACCTCGCCGAGCCGATCGACGAGCTTCGTGTACCGATCCTCCATCGGCTCGTGATCCTACTCACGGCTATCCGTCACCCGGCGAGCGGCCGCGTCCGGGCCGGTTGGTAGCCTTGACGCAGTGCCATTGGAAATCCCAGATTTCCAGGCGTATTGCGGGTCAGCCCCGCCTCAGTTCCAGAACGAGGCTGAGCTCGAGTGCGCCAAGATCCTCGACTACTACGCCGTCCCCTGGGAGTACGAGCCGCGCACGTTCGTGCTCGAGAAGGACGACGAGGGCCGGGTCACGGAGGCGTTCACGCCCGACTTCTACCTCCCGGAGCAGGATCTCTTCCTCGAGGTGACGGTGATGAAGCAGTCGCTCGTGACGCGCAAGAATCGGAAGCTCCGCAAGCTGCGTGAGCAGTACCCGCACGTGAACGTCAAGCTCTTCTACAAGCGCGACATCGAGCGCCTGGCCAAGCGATACAGACTCGACCTCGCCTCCTAGCCGCGGACGCCGCGGGCGTGCCGCCGCCTCCCTCCGACCGGCGGATCGGAGACGTCTACCTCTCGTCCGACGAGATCGCGGCGCGGGTCGTGCAGCTCGGCGAGCAGATCGGCCAGGACTATGCGGGCCGGGAGCCGATTCTGATCGGCTGCCTCAAGTCGAGCTTCATCTTCCTCGCCGACCTCTCGCGCGCGCTGCCGATCGTGCACCGCATCGACTTCGTCGAACTGGCCGGCTACGGCGGCCGTGGGACGGGCGGTTCCAGCGCCATCCGGCTCCTCAAGGATCTCGATCTCGACATCGTCGGCCAGGACATCCTGCTCGTCGAAGACGTCGTGGACACGGGGCTGACGCTGCACACGCTGACGAGGACGCTCGGCCTGCGCAATCCGCGGTCGATCGCGGCCGTGACCCTGCTCGACCGGCCGTACCGGCGGCTCGTCGAGGAGCTGCCCGTCCGCTACGTCGGCTTCACCGTGCCGGACGAGTTCTTCGTCGGCTACGGCTTCGACCTCGACGAGCGCTACCGCAACCTGCCCGACCTGCATCTGGCCGCCGACGGCAACGGCGGCTAGCGCGCCGTCCCTCGCCGCGCGGCCGGACGCGGGCACCGTGTCGCTTGAAGTCTCGACCGACTCAGCTATGATTTAGGCATGCCTCAAAAAACGCTCGGCAGATCCGCCTCCGAAGAGCTCACCGCCGCCGTCGAGGACTATGTCAAGGCGATCTACACCCTCGAGGCGCGTGAGGACGCGGTCTCGACCACGGCGCTCGCCGCGCGCCTCCAGGTCCAGCCGGGATCCGTCTCCGCGATGCTGCGCAAACTTTCGGCGCTCGACCTCGCGGAGCACGAGCCCTACCACGGCGTCCGCCTGACGGAGAAGGGCCGTAAGGTGGCGCTCGAGGTCATCCGCCATCACCGGCTGCTCGAGCTGTACCTCGTCGAGAGCCTCGGGATGAGCTGGGACGAGGTGGACGCCGAGGCCGAGGTGCTCGAGCACGTGCTCTCCGACCAGCTCGAAGAGCTGATCGCGGCCAAGCTCGGCGACCCGACGCTCGACCCGCACGGCGACCCCATCCCCAGCCGTGAGCTGACGATCGACACCAGCGAGAGCCGCGGCCTCTACTCGCTGCAGCCGGGTGAGGAGGGCACGTTCGTGCGCGTCTCGGACTCCGACCCCGAGATGCTCCGCTTCCTGGCCGAACGCGGCATCGCCCCGGGCGCGTTCCTCGAGGTACTGGACAAGCAGCCCTTCGACGGCCCGATCTACGTGCGCGTCGCCGACGAGGTGCACGCGCTCGGGGCGACGCTCGCCCGCGCGATGCGGGTGAGCGACGACCTGCCGAAGTGAAGTCGCATCCCTCAGAGCCAGTCGCCGCGGCGACGGCCGACTCGGGCTCGCTCCCGGCCCCGTACGAGTACGAACAGAGCGCGCTCGAAACGCTGCTCGCGAAGGGCAGGCTGCGGGCGACGCTGGCAATGCTCGGCCCGGCGTTCGTCGCGGCGATCGCGTACGTCGACCCGGGCAACTTCGCGACCAATGTCCAGGGCGGCGCCCAGTTCGGCTACCTGCTGCTCTGGGTCGTGGTGGCCGCGAACCTGATGGCGATGGTGATCCAGTACCTGTCGGCCAAGCTGGGCATCGTCACCGACCGCAACCTGCCCGAGAACTTCCGCGAGCACTACCCTCGATCGGTCTCGATCGGCATGTGGGTGCAGGCGGAGATCATCTCGATGTCGACGGACATCGCCGAGTTCCTCGGCGCCGCGCTCGGGCTCAACCTGCTCTTCCACGTACCGCTCCTCGTCGCCGGCGTGATGACCGGATTCATCGCCTTCGGCATCCTCGAGTTGCGCCGCCGCGGCTATCGCGCGTTCGAGCTCGCGATCACCGCGCTGCTCGGGCTCATCTTCATGGGCTTCCTCTACGAGACCCTCAAGATCGGCCCGTCCGCGTCTGCGGCCGCGGGCGGGCTGGTCCCCCATTTCGCCGGTACGGATTCGCTCTACCTCGCCGTCGGGATCATCGGCGCGACGGTGATGCCGCACGCGATCTACCTTCACTCCGCGCTGACCAGCAAGCGCATGCCCTGCCGCGACGACGCCGAGCGCGGCAAGGTGCTGCGCTTCGAGCGCCTCGACGTGATCATCGCGCTCGGCCTCGCGGGCGTGATCAACATGAGCATGCTCGCCGTCGCCGCCAAACTCTTCCACGGGAGCGGCCTCACCGACGTCGACAGCATCCCGGGCGCGCACCAGGCCTTCGGCGACCTCGTCGGCGGCAGCGCCGCGCTCGCCTTCGCGGTCGCGCTGCTCGCCTCGGGCGCCTCCTCCAGCAGCGTGGGCACCTACGCGGGCCAGATCGTGATGGCCGGCTTCATCAAGATCCGGCTCTCCGTCTACGTGCGGCGGATCGTGACGATGATCCCCGCGCTCGCCGTGCTCGCCGCCGGCGTCAGCCCGACG
Source organism: uncultured Actinomycetes bacterium (assembly GCA_963776375.1). Lineage (GTDB taxonomy): Bacteria > Actinomycetota > Thermoleophilia > Gaiellales > Gaiellaceae > PALSA-612. The sequence continues at coordinate 986,956 of CAVZMF010000002.1, forward strand.
GATGCGCTCGTTCTCAGCCAGGTCGTCCTCTCCTTCGGGATCCCCTTCGCGCTGATACCGCTGGTCATGCTCACGAGCCGCAAGGACGTCATGGGCGCCCACGTCAACCGCCGCCTCACCACCTGGGCGGCCTGGGGCATGGCGGGGCTGATCACGGCCCTGAACATCTTCCTGCTCGCGAAGACGTTCGGTCTCGCCTAGCCGTCGAGCGCTCTGAGCGCCTCCGCGGCCTCGCGGCGCAGCGGGCCGACCAGGGCGCGGTAGTCCTCATCCGAGACCTTGCCGGTGCGGTGGTCGAACTCGAGCTCCTTCAGCGCGGCGAGCGCTCTGTCCCGCTCCTCGGCCAGCGACAGCCTCCGCCGCGTCGCGGCGTCGGGCGCGTAGAGCCGGTCGGCATCCGCGGCGGCAGCGGGCTCGCGCAGGAACGGGCGCGACACGAAGACGACACATGCGATCGCGAGCGCGGCGCCGAGGACGAGCGCGAATGTGGTCATGCCCGGACCAGCGCCCCGGCCTGGCCGTACCGCTCGGCCAGCCGACGCTCCTCGCGCGCGTCCGGCCAGAGCGTGATCACGCAGCCGACGACGAAGACGAAGCCTGCCAGCCAGATCATGTTGATCAGCGGCTTGACGAGGATTTTCACGTACACGCCGCCGTTCTTCGTGACGCCGCCCAGGATCACGTCGCGGTCCTCTCCCGTGAGCCAGCTGGACGCAATCGACATCTCGCTCGACGTCTGCTGCTCCCGGAAGTAGAAGTTCTTCCCCGGGCACTGCCGGTCGACGTAGCCCGAGCCCTGGAAGACGTCGAAGCAGGCTCGGATCTCGCTGTGGTTGCCGACGTTCGGCCTGTTGACCAGCTGCCGGTACACGTAGGTGTAGCCGGCGACCCTGACCTCGTCACCGGGCTGGAGCGCCTTCGTGCCGGTCTCGTAGACCGACTGGTAGACGCTCGAGCCGGCGATCCCGATGGCCAGGAAGACGATCGCGGCATGGACGACGTAGCCGCCGTACCGGCGGCGGTTGCGGGCCACGAGGTCGAAGAAGGCCGGGAAGTAGCCGCTGCCGGCCACCGCTCTCCGGGCCATCGTCCCGCGCACGAACTCGAGCACGATCGACGCGAGCACGAAGGCCGAGAACGAGTAGGCGAGCAGGCCCGGCAGCGACGACCCGCCGCCGAGCGCGATCACGAGGACGCCGACCGCGATCGCGGCCGCCGCCGGGATCCAGAGCGTGCGGCGGAGCGCGCCCCACGATGCCCGGCGCCAGGCGACCAGCGGCCCGATGCCCATCAGCAGGAGCAGCGGCAGGCCGAACACGCGCAGGAAGAAGTCGTAGTACGGCCGACCGACGGTCACCGACTCGCCGCGCACGGCCTGCGTCAGGAGCGGGTACGTCACGCCCCAGAGGATCGTCAGGCAGAGCGCGACGAGCAGCAGGTTGTTGTAGAGGAACGTCGCCTCGCGCGACACGACCGACTCCAGCTTCGTCTTCGCGCGGAGGAGCGGAAGCCGCCAGAAGACGAGCGCGAGGCTCACGGCCGTCACGAGACAGATGAAGCCGAGGAACCACGGCCCGATCGAGCTCTGGGTGAACGAGTGAATCGAGTTGATGATCCCGGAGCGGGTCAGGAACGTCCCGAAGATCGAAAGGCAGAAGGCCAGGATCACGAGCAGCATGTTCCAGACCTTCATCATCCCCTTCTTCTCCTGCACCATCACCGAGTGCAGGAACGCCGTCGCGGCGAGCCAGGGCATCAGCGCCGCGTTCTCGACCGGGTCCCAGGCGTAGTAGCCGCCCCAGCCGACCTCGACGTAGGCCCAGTGCGCGCCCAGGAGCTGGCCGACGCCGAGGAACGTCCAGGCGGCGAGCGTCCACCGGCGCGTGGCAACGATCCAGCGCTCGTCCGTCCGGCCCGAGAGAAGCGCGCCCATCGCGAACGCGAACGGCACCGTCAGGCCCACGTAGCCGAGATAGAGCATCGGCGGGTGGATGACCATGTAGGGGTTCTGCAGGCTCGGGTTGAGGCCGAGGCCGTCGGCCGGGGCCGCCTGCGTCTCGAACGGGCTCGCGACCGCGACGAGGAGCAGCGCGAAGAACGAGGCGACGACGCCGAGGGTCGGGACGACCCAGGCGATCACCTCGCGCGCGGCGATCCGGTTGAAGTAGACGGCCGCGGCCGCGTAGCAGAGCAGGACGAGCAGCCAGAGCAGCAGCGAGCCCTCCTGCCCGCCCCAGAAGGCCGAGAAGGTGTAGAAGGCCGGCAGCTTCTTGCTCGTATGGTCGGCGACGTAGGTGAAGGAGAAGTCGTGCCGCATGAGCGCCGTGAGCAGGACGGCCGCGGCGACGAGGGCCGCGCCGAAGGCTGCGATCAGGGCGTTCTGCGCCGAGACGGCGAGACGGCGGCGCCGCTCGTGCGCGGCGATCGCGCCCGCGACCGCGGCGTACACGGAGAGGCCCAGGCAAACGACGAGCGCGGCGCGGCCCAGCTCAGGCACGGCTCTGCTCGGGCACGGCCTACGAGCTCTTCTTGGGCAGGTACTTCGACGGGCACTTCGTCAGCATCGAGTCCCGCTCGGCGACGAAGGTGCCGTTCGTGAGCCGACCCGTGACCAGGATGTTCTGCCCGAGCTTGAACAGCGGGCCCTCCTCGCCTCTGTACAGCACCGGCACGGTCGCCTTGCCGCCGATGTCGCGCATGGCGAAGTGCTGTCCACCGGGCCCGTACGCGTCGCCCCTGATCGGACCTACGACCGTCCCGACGATCTGGACCCGCCCTCGCTGGTCGGAAAGCTGGCTCGGCTTGACCGTCGCTGTGCCCGAACCGGCGATGGCCGTGTAGAGCAGGAAGATCGCGAGCGCGCCGGCGACCGAGAGGGCGACGATCAGGCGCACGGGACTGCGCGAGACACGCACGCCCGAAGTCTAGCCCTGCGAGCGCGGGTGAACCCATGGTTCCCCCGCGGGCCCCCTCCTTCACTCTGCAGCGCGTACAGGCCGCCGCCTGGGCTGCGCTCGGGCGAAGCCCGGCTCCGCCCACGAGCCGCCTCTTGGCCGCGAACGCCCTAAGCCCTGGACGTCACGACTGGGGTGTCTCAGCTTGCCTCGGCGGCACACGGTAGCCATGCTCGTGGCAGAGCTCGCCGGGCGACTCCTCGGTCAGCGCGTCGCAGTACCCCTTGCCGTAGGCCGCGCGCATGAAGGCGGCCGCGATCTCGAGATTCCACTCGGTGATGTCGTCCGCTTCGCGCCAGAGATCGGCGAGCCGGAGGTCGATGTCGAGCTCGAGCAACTCGATGCGGGATGGTCGCTTGGGCATGAAAACAGCGTAGGAACGCCGTCGGACAGCACCTGTCGAGGGGCCTGCGCTAGCGTTGACCCGTGAGCGCGATTCGAGTCGGGCCCGCCCGGGTTCCGTCCCGTGAGAGCCCCGAGGGAGCGATCCGGCTGCTCCTCGAGCGCAACTACACCGCCTGCGAGATCGACTGCGAGGGCGGCTCGAGCACGGGGGAACCCGTGGTTCCCCCGTGGGCCCCCTCCTTCCGGCGGCGGACCTCGAGCACGGGCACGGCTCCCGCCGGGCAAAGCCCGGCTCCGCCTCCGAACGTCCGCTCCTGCTCGACCGGCCAAAGACGATGAGCGCCATTCGGATCGGACCGGCTCGTGTTCCGTCCCGGGAGAGCCCGGAAGCGGCGATCGAGCTGCTCCTCGAGCGCAACTACACCGCCTGCGAGATCGACTGCGAGGGCGGGTTCTGGATGGGCTACCCGTTCGCCGAGCGGTTCGGGGAGCTCGCGCGCGACGCGGGCATCGCGCTCTCCCTGCACGCTCCGATTGCGGGCTTCCTCGGGCATCGCGAGCGCGACAAGAAGTACCGAATGGCGGTCGGGATGCTCGACCACTCGGCGGGCCTCGCGGTGGCGTCCGGCGCGGAGCCCGTCGTTTTCCACCCCGGCTTCCTGCTCGAGCGTCCGCGCGAGGAGGCGCTCGCCGCGGTCGTCGAGCAGCTCGGGGACCTGCGCGAGCGCCTCGAGGGCAAGGGGCGCGCGGTGCCGTTCGGCGTCGAGATCATGGGCAGGGTGCGCGACTTCGGAACGGCCGAGGACGTGCTCGGCATCGCCGCGCAGCTCGGCTGGGTGCGACCGGTGCTCGACTTCGCGCACCTGCACGCGACGAGCGACGGCGCCTTCGTCGAGACCGAGCCGTTCGCTGCCGTGCTCGCCGCCGCGGACGCGATCCAGGAACAGGGCACGCCGTTCCACGTCCACTTCTCGGACATCGCCTACGCGAACCGCAACGAGACGAAGCACCTGCCCTACGGGGAGGGGACGCTTCGCGCCGACCCGCTGCGCGACGCGCTCGCGCGGTTCGAACGGCCGGCGACGGTGATCAGCGAGTCGCCCGACGAGGCGTCGAGTCAGGCGATCCGCTCGACTCTGCTCTCGAAGGCCGAGCCGATCGCCGCCACCGGCGCCAGCTCCAGCATGCGCCGCTCGAAGACCGCGGCCTCCTCCTCGAGCCCGCGCCGCCGGAAGAACTGAACCAGCGCCTCGAGCGCGATCAGCTCGATCTCCCGGAAGCCCGTCGCCTTCAGGGCGATTTGCGCCTCGCGCAGCAGCCGCTCGGCCTCCTCGTCCCGCCCCTGCGCCGCGCGGACCCGGCCGAGCGTCATCGTCGTGGTCGCGACCGAGATGCGGTCGAGCGGGCCGACGGTGTCGATCGCCTCGAGCGCGAACCGCTCCGCCTCCTCGACCTTTCCGCCGTCCAGCAGGATCTCCGCGAGCAGCCGCTGGCTCTCGCAGAGGGAGCCTCTGTCCTCGAGCGGCTTGAGGATGCGGATCGACTCGCGCAGCTGCCGCTCGGCCTTGACGTTGTCGCCCTTCTTGCGCGCGACGTGCGCGAGGAAGAGCAGGATCCGCGCGACCCACCAGACCGAGCCCGCCTCGACGAGCAGCTCGCGTGCCTGCTCGCCCACCTGCTCGGCCTCGTCCAGCTCGCCGCGCAGGTAGTGGAGATTCGCCCAGGACCCGAGCGCCTTCGCGCGGGCGACGATGCTGCCGCTTTCCTCCGCCAGCTCCCGGGCCCGCTCGAGCAGAGGCTGCACGCGGTCGAGCTCGAGCCGGATGCGGAACAGGCTGGCCAGCTCGTGCGTGGCGACGCTCTCCGAGTACTTGTGCCCGCTCTCGCGCGCGACCTCGAGCGCCTGCTGCCAGTACTGCTCCGACTCCTCCAGATCGGCCAGCCACCACGCGATGTGGGCGAGCATCGCCAGCGCCTCGTAGCGGGCGGCCGGATCCTCGTTCTCGAGCGCCTCGAGCGCGCGTTCGGCGAGCTCCTTCGCCTTGAGCACGTCCGCGTCGCGGAGCAGCGCCGTCTCGGCGAGCCCGACCAGCGCGAGCCCGTAGATCCGCTGCTCGCCCTGTGCCTCGGCGTCGCGGGCAACCAGCTCCATCTCGGCGGAGAGCGCGGGAAGGTCGGAGAGCCGCCGGGCGGCGAGCGCAGCCCGGTAGCGGTGGCGGAGCGTCGGCTCCAGCTCGGCTGCGCGCACGAACAGCTTGCGCGCCGAGCGGTTGGCCTCGCGCGCGAGGGCGCGCTTGCCGGCCGCGTGGAGCGCCTCGGCGGTCTCGTGGACGAGCTCCTCCGGAGCCGCACCGTCGAGCTCGCCGAGGAGGGTCACGGCGTGGTCGAGATGGTAGGCCCTGATCTCGATCAGCTCGTCGCCGGCGCGCTCCCTGAGCCAACCGGCGAACCGCGCATGGTGGTCGGCCCGCGCAGACTTGGACAGGCCGGCGTACGCGACCTCGCGGATGAGCACGTGCTTGAAGCGGAAAGCCATTTCGCCGCTGATCGACGAGCGCGCCTCGGGCAGCAGGAAGTCCCGGAGCAGCAGGTCGTCGATGGTCTCGCCGACGTCCTCGATGTCCGGCGACAGGTGCTCGATCGCGCCGGCCCAGAAGACCCGGCCGATCACCGCCGCGCGCCTGAGCACGGAGCGGTGAGACGGCGGCAGCCGGTCGATCCGCGCGCCGATCAGCGCCTGCAGCGAGTCGGGGATCCGCTCGACGCTGCTGCCGCGTCCGCGATCGAGCACCATACGGATCGTCTCCTCGACGAACAGCGGGTTGCCCTCGGTCTTCTCCAGCAGCGCCCGGCGCACCTCCGGGTCGAACGCCGCGACCTGCTCGGCCAGCAGCGCCTCGACGAGCAGCTCGCTCTCCGAGCGGCCGAGCGCCTCGAGCTCGATCGCCGTCGCACGGACGCGCCCGCCGCCCCAGCCGGGATGGACGTCGAGCAGCTCGGCGCGGGCGAGGCAGAGGATGAGCAGCGGCGCTCGCACCCAGTCGGCGAGGTGCTCGATCAGCTCCAGCAGCGGCTCCTCGGCCCAGTGGATGTCCTCGAAGCCGAGCACGACGGGCTGGGTCTCGGCGAGCTTCTCGACGAACGCGCGTGCCGCCCAGGCGATCTCCTGCGGCGAGCGCTCGCCGTCGAGCGCCTCGAGAACTCCGGAGGCAAGGCCGAGCAAGTCGGCGACGGCCTCGTCCTCGCAGTGGGCCTTCAGCTTCTCGAACGCTTCCTCGATCGGGTCGTCGTCGGAGATCCCGGCGACGGTCTTGACCATCTCGGCCAGCGGCCAGTAGGTGATGCCCTCGCCGTACGGCAGGCAGCGGCCAACCAGCACGGTCGCGCCCTCGAGGCCGTCCACGAACTCCCGCGCCAACCGGCTCTTGCCGACGCCCGCCTCGCCGTAGATCGTGAACAGGTGCGCTCGGCGGTCGCGGACCGTGCGGTCGAAGGTGTTGCCGAGCAGGTCGAGCTCCGACTCGCGGCCGATCAGGGGCGCGCGGACGCTGGACGAGCGGCCGGAGCCGGTCCCGGCGCAGACGGCGCGCCAGACCGGGATCGCCTCCTGCAGCCCACGCAGCTCGACCGGGCCGATCTCCTCGGCGTCGACAGCCTGGTAGGACAGGCCGCGCGCGACCGGGCCGATCAGGACCTCCCCGGGCGTAGCCTGCTGCTGGAGCCGCGCGGCCACGTTGACGGCCTCCCCCGTCACGAACGTCGACTGCGCGTCGTCGTCGACGACGACCTCGCCGGACTCGATGCCGACGCGCGCCTCGAGCCCTAGCTCGTGCACCTGGTCGAGGATCGCGAACGCGGCCTTGATGGCGCGCTCGGCGTCGTCCTCGTGCGCCTGCGGCACCCCGAAGGCGGCGAGGACGGCGTCGCCGGCGAACTTCTCGACGACGCCGCCGTGCACCTCGACGCAGTTCGTGACCTCTGCGAAATACCGCGTCACACGGCGGCGCACGACCTCCGGGTCGGCGCTCGCCACGAGGGCCGTCGAGCCGACCAGGTCCACGAACAGCACGGTTGCGAGCTTCCGCTCCATCCCTTCAGTGTAGAAACGAGCGAGGAAGGCGCGAACGTCCCGCTGCGGAGCCGGATTTTCAGCCCACGAGCAGGATATTTGCGCTCGTAGCGGGCGCGGTGCGCATGACGTGCCCGGACGCGAGGTCGACGACGGCGAGCTTCTGCCCGTTGGCCAGCGTCGCGAAGGCCAGGCCGCCGGCCAACTGGACGTCGTCCACGGTTCCTGCCAGGGGGTGGAAGCGAGCCGTGCCGTCGAGCCCGTAGACCGCGAGGCCGGCATTGGCGAACCAGGAGTAGGCGACGAGGACGTTGCCGGCCACGGCCAGCGAGCTCGCCGCCGGATCGACCGTCTTCAACGACCAGTCGCGCGGGTCGACGATCGCCAGGCCGGCCGGTGACTGCGACTCGGTGACCTTGCCGCTTGCGTCCTTCGAGACATGCCCGTTGTAGCCGGTGACGGCGATCGCCCCGCTGGGTAGCCAGGTCGCCTCGCGATTCGGCCCGTCGAGCAGCTTCGCGAGCGTCCGCGACCCACCGTGGTCGACGACCGCGAGCGAGCCGAGGTCGACCTCCGCAATCGGCTCGCCGGCGCCGACGACGAAGGCGCGGTTGCCGACGACGTCGACGGCGAGCCCGGCACGCCGCTGGACGCCGAGCGGGTTGCTGTCGGTCGGCTTCTGGGAGCCTGTCCGGATCCGGTCGAGGACGACGGACCGCAGGACCCCGCTCGAGCTCACGGAGGTCAGAGTCGCCGGCCCGATCGCGTTCTGGTAGTCGTCCGCCGGCGACGAGAGGAAGACGAAACCGTCGGCCGTCGTCGCGACCGCGTCGAACAGGGTCGGAAGCGAGCGCTCCCAGAGCCGCTTGCCCGTGACCGGGTCCATGGCGACCACCCAGTTCCCGCCGACGGCGGCGAGGATCGTCCGGGGCGCGACCCAGGACAGCGCGTCCGTCTCGCTGTGCGGCACCCTGAACGCCTTGACGGTGCGCAGCCGCCGCAGATCCATGATCCGCAGTCCGTTCGTCAGATAGTTGCGTGCCAGCGCGAGTCGGGAGCCGTCCGGTGAGCGAGCGCTCGGCCACGAGTAGAAGCCGACCTGCGTCGAGCGGCCGACGAGCTTCAGCGAAACAGGATCGACGTGGCCGAGCCGCGCTGCCGAGCCCTGGCCCACGATCGCGAGCACGGGCCCGGACTTCGCGGCCCCGCCCTGCACGGCCGCGAGAGCGACCAGAGCGGCGACGATGACGAGAGCGATCCTCTTCATCTTCCGTTTCTACACCTCGAAACCCACGCAGGTTCCGTAGCATCCGCCTCGTGCTCGAGCCGAAGGTGTTCAAGGCGTACGACGTGCGCGGGATCTACGGCGAGGAGATCGACGAGCAGGGCGCCTACTCGATCGGCCACGCGTTCGTCCAACAGTTCGAGACGTCGCGCATCGCAGTCGGCCACGACATGCGCCTCTCCTCGCCCTCGATGACGAAGGCCGTGATCGAGGGAGCGTCCGACGGGGGCGCCGACGTGCTCGAACTGGGGCTCGTGGGGACGGAAATGGTCTACTTCGCGGTCGGCTCGCTCGGCCTCGACGGCGGCATCGCCGTCACCGCCTCGCACAACCCCAAGGAGTACACCGGGCTCAAGATCGTCCGCAGCGGAGCGCTGCCGGTCGGAGGCGAGTCGGGATTGCTCGAGATCCGCGATCGCGCGCTCGCGGGCGCGCAGCCGGCTCCGCTTCGGCGAGGCGAGACGAGGTACGAGGACATCTATCCGGCCTTCGTCGACAAGGTGCTCTCCTTCGTCGACCTCGCCGAGATCGCACCGCTCCGCGTCGTGATCGACGCCGCGAACGGCATGGCCGGAGCGATGCTCCCGCCGGTGCTCGAACGGCTGCCGGTCGACACGGTGCGCTGCTTCTTCGAGCCGGACGGCACCTTCCCGAACCACGAGCCGAACCCGCTGCTGCCCGAGAACCGCGAGTTCATCACCCGCAGGACGCGCGACGAGGGCGCCGACGTCGGCGTCGCGTTCGACGGCGACGCCGACCGCTGCTTCTTCGTCGACGACACCGGCGAGTTCGTCCCCGGCGACTTCGTGACCGCGCTGCTGGCCGAGTCCGTCCTGGCCAAGGAGCCGGGCGCGAAGATCATCTACGACGTGCGCGCGAGCTGGGCCGTGCCGGAGACGATCCGCGAGGCCGGCGGCGAGCCGCTCGTCAACCGCGTCGGCCACGCCTTCATCAAGCACCGCATGCGCGCCGAGGACGCGGCCTTCGGCGGCGAGGTCTCCGGCCACTACTACTTCCGCGACTTCTGCCAGGCCGACTCCGGCGTGATCCCGTTCCTGCTCATGCTCGAGCTGGTCTCGCGGAAAGGGCAGAAGCTGTCCGAGATCCTGCGCCCGTACCGCGAGCGCTACTTCATCACCGGCGAGCTGAACACGCCGGTCGCGGACGTGGCCGGGAAGCTGGAGGAGCTGAAGGAGCGCTTCGGCAGCGCCGGAACCGTCTCCGAACTCGACGGCGTCTCTGTCGATGCCGACGACTGGCACTTCAACGTCCGGCCCTCGAACACCGAGCCGCTGCTGCGGCTGAACCTCGAGGCCCGCTCGCGCGAGCTGATGGCGCGCAAGCGCGACGAGGTGCTCGCCGTCATCCGCAGCTGAGTCGCTGATGGAATGATCACGCGCTGATTCGGCGTGATGGGCGAGTGAGATGAAAGGACGCAGGGAGCGCCCGTATTGGCCAAATACGGGCGCGACTGAGGACGCGACAGCGCGCCGCACAGCGCGGCGAAGCAGCCCGTGCTCGTTCCGTCAGGGACTCTTAGAAAGTCGCACCGCCTCTGCGAGCCGCCGGACGGACTGCGGGATCCGCGGCTCGAGGATGACGACGGCGTGCGCGAAGCCGAGCTGCTCGTGGGCCTTGAGGAGCTCCGCGACGTCCTCGACGCTGCCCGAGAACCAGTCTTCGTCCTCCTCGCCGGGCTGGTCGGGGTCGCGGACGAGTAGCCCCACCGATCGCTCGAGGTCGCTACGGGGGCGCCCTTCCGCGTCCAGGGCGGTGTCGAGGTCGCGCAGCCGTTCGCGGAGCCGGTCGTCCGGCATCCCGAACCAGGCGGTGTTCCAGGAGTCGGCGTGCCGGGCGACGAGGCGCATCATGCGCGGCCTGTTCCCTGCGATCAGGATCGGGATCCGCCGGGTCGGGACGGGGACGACCACGGCATCGCGGGTCTCGTAGTACCGCCCGTCGAAGGTGACGTGCTCGCCGCGGAGCAGTCGGACGACGATCTCGATCCACTCCTCGAAGCGGCTCACCTTGTGGTCGGTCGGATAGCCGAACGCCTCGAACTCGGGGTCGTGCCAGCCGGCACCGACGCCGAGGACGAGACGGCCGTTCGAGACGACGTCGAGCGTCGCCGCCATGTTCGCGAGCAGGCCGGGATTCCGGAAGGCACTGCACAGAACGAGCGGCGCCACCTCGACGCGGCTCGTGACCGCGGCGACGGCGCTGAGCAGCGTCCAGGCCTCGTGCAGGCCCTGCGGCTCGCCGTCCGGCGGCCTGTGGAAGAAGTGGTCGGCGACCCAAAGGGAGTCGAGCCCCTCTTCCTCCGCCAACTCGGCCAACTCCCGGATCCGGGGCCAGTCTCCGACGTCGTCGGTCTCGCCGAGCGGCAGCATCATCCCGACCTTCATGCGAGTGCAGTCTACGATCCGGCTCGTGCACGGGGAGAGCGCCAGACCGCCGTTCAAACACTCCGCGCGGACGCGGGTCGGCTTCTCGGACACCGACGCGCAGGGAGTCGTCTACTACGGCCGCTACAACCCGTACTTCGACCTGGCCCGGGTCGAGTATCTGCGCCGGCTCGACCTGCTCCGCCGGCACGAGGACGGTGCGGAGTTCGTCATGCGCGCGAACACGGTCGAGTACTTTGCGCCGGCGGTGTTCGACGACGAGATCGAGGTCTTCTCCCGCGTCGCACGGATCGGCCGCACGAGCATCACCTATGAGTTCGCCGCCTACCGCAAGCCGGACGACCTGCTCATGGTCACCGCGACGCAGACGCTCGTCCTCGTCGACCTCGCCCAGCGTCGCCCCCGCGAGATCCCCGGCTGGATCAGGGAGCGCCTCGCCGATTTCGAGGGCGACGACCTCGTCGCCTGACTCGAACGGGTTCCCCCGTTCGAGTGAGGACGTACTCGTGTCCATGCGGGTTTGCAGGGCCGATCCCTCGAACGGGTGACCCTGCTTCGTCGCGGCTCGACACCCGTTCGAGTGTTCTTCTGCAGCGTCCCTCGAACGGGTGACCTGCAAGCTTCCCGGCGCCGCGAGGTCTCAGCCCCTGTTGCGGGAGCGCAACGTCAGAGAAGAGCCGAGAGCGCCGTTCCTGTGCGAGTGCGGCGCCAGCCTGTGCGGCGCGCGCGTGCCGATGTCAAGGCCCGAGTACGAGACGCGCGCCAGTCCCATCCTCGCTGTCGGGCACAGGCGGGGCGCCTCCGCGCCGCCGAGCTACGGGAGCGGCGGTAGGGGCGGAAGCGGAGGCACGGGCGGCATGGGCGGTAGCGGAGGAACGGGCGGAAGCGGAGGCACGGGCGGCAGCGGCGGCGGGTCGAGCGCGGGCGGCGGCGCCACGGGCGGCACCGGCGGCAAAGGCGGGAGCGGCGGCAGCGGAGGCAGCGGTGGAACCGGCGGGAGATCCGGCACGGCGGGGAGGGTCGGGAGGTCGACGGGAGGCAGAAGGCTGCCCGGATCGGGGATCGGCGCGGCCGAAGCAGCCGACGAAGACGAGCTTCCCGAGGATGCCGGGGGCACCGGCTTCGACCCTCCCGACGCGGCGCCTGTCCCCTTGGCGGCAGCGTCGGAACCGCGCGGCGGCGGCGAGCTCCGCCCTGCCGACGAGGCAGCCCCGCCGTCCGCGGCGCCGCTCGGCGCGGCGGCGCGAGAGCTGTCCGGCGCAGCGCTGCCAACAGTCGGCGCCTGCGCGCGCGGCGCGGAGCCTGCGCCGGCTGCCGCGCCGGGCGCGTTGCGCGCCGAGGGGCCGGCCCGCGACGGCGCTGCTGCCCCGTCGCCGCGGGCGCCGTCGGCGCTCGTCGTGCTCACCGGCACCGGCCTGAGCCGTGCCTTTCCGGGCGCCGAGACCACGGGGTCCGCGCGCGCAGCCTGCGTCGACACGACCGGCTTGAGCGCGGCCGCGCGGGACGTCCGCGCATGCTGGACTGCGAGGTCGATCGCGACGCCGCCGCCTACTGCGACGACGACGAGCCCCGCCGCTCCCGCCGCCAGACCCGCGCCTCCCGGACCGCCGCCGAGATCCCTGGCGAGGTCGGCCAGCCAGCGGAGGTTGAAGATGGAGGCGATGGCGCGGCCGGTCTTCTTCACCGTATCGGTCAGCGCCTGAGCGAGGTGGCGGCGCGCCCGGAAGATCAGTGTCTCGACCGCGGAGTGGGAGACGCCGAGCGCCTCTGCGATCTCCATGTAGCTCATCCCCTGCCACTCGCGCATGAGCAGCGGCCGGCGGAGGTTCGGCGGCATGTCTGCGAGGGCGTCGCCCAGTCCGAACAGCTCGTCGGCGTCGGGCGTGTGCGCGGCCCCGCGCTCCGCGAGCGCGTCCAGGTCGGCGGTCGTCTCGACACGCGCACGCCTCGAGGCGCCGAGCAGGCGTGAGAGGCAGACGTTGTGCGCGATCTTGTAGAGCCAGGGCCCCTCGAACTCGGGGACGGTCGCTTTGCGCAGCGCCGTGCAGACCCGGATGAACGTGTTTTGCACCGCGTCTTCCGCCTCCTCGCGTGAGCGCAGCCGGCGGAAGCAGTAGCGGAAGATCTTGTCGCCGTACTCCGAGTAGAGCCGCGACGTCTCGTCGTCGGGCCCGAGCCGTGGCCGCGTGGTCTCTTGGAGGGGCTCTCTCAACTCTGGCCGCCGAGGGAATCGGCCTCGTCGTACCCACTCGGCATGGTGGGCAACCCGCTGCGGCGGACGGTTTTACATTCGGTCGGCCGCGTACACGTCGGTCGTGTACGGAATCGAGATCGGCTCCGGAAGTCCGTCGGCCGACTCGAGGACCCGGCTCAGCACCTCGGCCCGCGTGTCCGGATCGAGGATCGCGATGTAGCTCGTCGACGCGATCCGGTCGACGAGGTGCGCACGCGAAAGGCGCTGGACGTACGGCCACGAACGGGTCTCGACCGGGCCGAAGAGATCGCCCCCGAGGAGCTCCGTGGGCTCGATGTTCCGGTGCGACCGCACCTCGGCGCCGTGCGGCGCCAGGATCTCCTGGATGCGCGCCTGGAGCGGGTCGGAGAGGTCGCGGATGTTCCAGACGAGGGCCAGGCCGCCTCCGGGACGCAGGACGCGGTGCATCTCTCGCAGCGCCTCGTCCGTGCGGAACCAGTGGAACGCCTGCCCGCATGTGATCGCGTCGACGCTCTCGTCCGGCAGCGGGATCGACTCGGCCGTGCCGTCGAACGCGTCGACGTCCGGGAGCGCGGCGAAGAGTTGCTCGCGCATCTCGTCGATCGGCTCGATCGCGATCACGCGCGCGCCGAACGGGAGCAGCGCGCGAGTCAGCTTGCCGGTGCCGGCGGCAAGATCGAGCACGTCTTTGCCGGGGCCGATGCCGAGCCGCTCGGCGATCCACGCAACCGCCTCCTCGGGGTAGCCAGGACGGCCGCGCTCGTACGCCTCGGCCGCGGTCGAGAACCCGCCGGCGGCCGCGGGGTGAATCTCGCTCACGGGCCCGCCGGCCTGTGAGGGGGGAGGGGTCCGAGGGGAACCGGGAGGTTCCCCGGGCTAAAGCGGCCTCTCAAAGAAGGGGGCTCGTGGGGGAAACATGGTTTCCCCCACGGGAGCGAACCGAAGGTGAGCGACCTCACGACGGCGTGACGCGGTAGGCGTCGAAGACCGAGTCGATGTTGCGGAGCGCGTTCAGGAGCTGCCTCAGCTCCTTCACGTCGCCGATCTCTGCCGTGTACCAGTTGCGCGCGAGCTGGTCCTCGACCATGCCGCCGTAGGCGACGATGTTCGCGCCGTGCTCGGCGAACGTCCGGGCGACGTCCTCGAGCAGCCGCGGGCGGTCCCAGGAGGAGACCGCGATCTGGACGCGGAAGCTCTGCGCAGCGTCGCCGTCCCAGTCGACCGGCGTGATCCGCTCGGCGTTGCGGCGCAGCGCCTTCACGTTCGGGCAGTCCTCGCGGTGGATGGTGATGCCCTTGCCGAGCGAGATGTAGCCGATGATCGGGTCGCCCGGGCACCGGGGTGCAGCACTTGGCGAGCCGGACGAGGACGTCCTCGACCCCGTGCACCTTGACGCCCAGCGCCTGGTTGTCCGTGGGCCGGGCGCGCGTCGGCCTGAGCGGGAGCGCCTCCTCCTCGGCGACCTCGTCCGTCTTCAGGCGCTGGATGACCTTCTGACGATCTGCGACGGCTGCAGCTTGCCGGAGCCGAGCGCGATGTAGAAGTCCTCGGCCTTCTTGAAGCCCGTCTCGCGGATGACCTGCGCGAGGACAGCCGAGCCCTGGAGCTTCTTGATCGGCAGGTTCTGCCGCTTGAGCGCCTCCTCGAGCGCCTCGCGGCCCTTCTGCTCGGTCTCCTCGCGCGTCTCGCGCGAGAACCACTGGCGGATCTTGTTGCGCGCCCGCGACGACTGGGCCAGCGAGAGCCAGTCGCGCGAGGGGCCCGCGGCCCTGCTTCGAGGTGAGGATCTCGACGAAGTCGCCGCTCTGCAGCCGGTAGTGGAGCGGGACGATCCGGCTGTTGACCTTCGCGCCCGCCATCCGGTGGCCGACGTCCGTGTGCACGGCGTAGGCGAAGTCGACCGGCGTCGACCCGGCGGGCAGCGTCTTCACCTCGCCCTTGGGCGTGAACACGTAGACCTCGTCATCGAAGAGGTCGGTGCGGAAGGTCTTGATGAACTCGCGCGGGTCGGCCTCGTCGGCCTGCCAGTCCATCACCTGCTGCACCCACTTCGTCCACTCCTCGTCGGCCTTGCCCTTGCGGCCGCGCTTGTAGATCCAGTGCGCGGCGATCCCGAACTCGGCTTCGCGGTGCATCTCGCGCGTGCGGATCTGGATCTCGAGCGGCTTGCCCTCGGGCCCGACCACGGTCGTGTGCAGCGCCCGGTAGCGGTTCAGCTTGGGCATGGCCACGTAGTCCTTGAACCGGCCGGGCATCGGCTTCCAGAGCGAGTGGATGAGCCCGAGCGCGCCGTAGCAGTCGCGGGTCCCCTCCTCCCCGTCGCGCTCGCAGATCACGCGCATGGCCGTGAGGTCGTAGATCTCGTTGAACTCGCGGCCCTTGCGGACCATCTTGTCGTAGATGGAGTAGAAGTGCTTCGGCCGGCCGGAGATGTCGGCCGGGATGTCGGCCTTCTCGAGCTCGCGCCCGAGGACGCTCGCGGCCTTCTTCACGTGCTCCTCGCGGTCCCCCCTGCGCTCGGCGACCATCGCGCTGATCTCGGCGTACTTGCGCGGGTGCAGCGTCTCGAAGGCGAGGTCCTCGAGCTCCCACTTCATGGCGTGGATGCCGAGCCGGTGCGCGATCGGCGCGTAGACCTCGAGCGCCTCCTTGGCCTTCTGGATCTGCTTCTGCTTGCCGAGGTACTCGATCGTGCGCATGTTGTGGAGCCGGTCGGCGAGCTTGATCAGGATCACGCGCGGGTCCTGCGCCATCGCCACGATCATCTTCCGGTAGTTCTCGGCCTCGGCGTGCTCGCGACTCTGGAACTGGATCCGGGTCAGCTTGGTGACGCCGTCGACGAGCTTGGCGATCTCCTCGCCGAACTCGGCCCTGAGCTGCTCGGTCTCGACGCCGGTGTCCTCGACGACGTCGTGGAGGAGCGCCGCAGCGAGCGTCTCCTCGTCGAGGTGGAGCTCGGCGAGGATGCGCGCGACGGCGAACGGGTGCTCGATGAACGGCTCTCCGGAGCGCCGCTGCTGGCTCTCGTGGGCGCGCGCGGCGAACGCGAAAGCGTGCTCGAGCAGGGCTCGGTCGACGTCGGGCTTGTAGGTCTCGACGTCCGCGACCAGCTGGTCGACGAGCTCCTGGTGCTCGGCAGACTGGACGGCTGCCATACTTCAAGTGTACTTCGGCCCTCGAACGGAGGATCTTGACTCCGGCCGCGATTGCCGAAGGAAAACCCGGGTACCGGCCGAACATGATTGTCTTGCTCGCACGACTCGCAGAACGGCGCCGCAGGCGCCAGATTCGCCGCGTGGCGAGACTCTTGGTGGAGCTCGACGCGGCGGGGCTCCAGGCGCGTCGGCCTCTGCCCCGGCTGCACGTCTCGGCGCGCTAGGCAGTTCAGACCGGCTCAGGCCGCCTCGGCGAGGAGCGGCGGCTCATCGAGCAGCGCGCGGAACGTCTCCGACTCGAGCAGGCTGCGCCAGGACGTGCCGTTCGTTCCCGGGTCGTCGAGCCCGAGCTCCTCGAACACCGCTCTGGCCGCGGGGCTCCAGTGCTCGGGGCCGGCCTGCCACTCGGCGGCAAGCTGAGCGCGGAGGTCGCGGTAGCGCTCGGGCGACTCGAAGATGCGGCGGACGACGAGCTGCGGCGCGGTCGTGCCGTTCCAGGTGTTGGCCTGGAGCCGGAAGGCGACGTCGTACGTGCCCCGCTGCCGCCAGCGGTCGAGCTGCGGGCCCATCCCGAAGGCGATCGCGCTGCCGGCGGCGCCGTTCTCGTCCCTGGCCCGGAAGCGAAGGTGCTTCCCGTCCCCCACCGGCTGCAGGTCGCTGAGCTCGCAGCCGGCGACGAGGAGCGTCACACCGGGGTTCCCGAGACCGAAGGGCGCCAGCCTGCGGAGCTCGTCCGCGAGCTCGAGGGTGCAGGCCCGTCCCGGAACCACGGCGTCGACGACGAGCAGCGGCGCCAGGTCGTCCTCGGTCAGCTCGGCGTCGGCCCGCGCGGCGAACGCGGCCGCGAACGCGTCCACGCAGTCGGGCCGGATCGAGAGCCCCGCGGCCGCCCGGTGCCCGCCGAAGCGGCCGAGATGCTCTGCACACGCCCCGAGCGCCGCGTGCAGGTCGAAGCTCGAGATCGAGCGCCCGGAGCCCTTCCAGTCGCCGTCCGTGCCGGCGATGAGGACGACAGGGCGACGGTACTTCTCGACCAGGCGGGCAGCGACGATGCCGATCACGCCTTCGTGCCAGTCCTCGCCCGCGAGCACGTAGCCGCGTTGCGCGCGCCGCGACTGCGGCCAGCTCTCGATCTGGTCGACGGCGGCGCGCAGGATCCTGTCCTCGACCGCCTGGCGGTCGCGATTCAGCTCCTCGAGCCGCTGCGCGAGCCGGCCTGCCTCGTCCCGGTCGTCGGTGAGCAGGAGCTCGAGCGCGGCCTCCGGCCGGCAGAGACGCCCGGCGGCGTTGATACGCGGGGCGAGGCGGAAGGCGACCGCACTCTCGTCGACGGCGGCCGGGTCGACGTGCGCCGTGCGCATGAGGGCAGCGATGCCCGGCCGCTCGGCGAGCGCGAGCTGCCGCAGCCCCGCAATCGCGAACATCCGGTTCTCGTCCACGAGCGGGACGACGTCGGCGATCGTCGCCAGCGCGACCAGGTCGAGGTGGCGGTCGAGGCCGGGCGCCCCGAGGGCCTGTGCGAGCTTGTAGACGACGCCCGTCCCGCACAGCTCCGGGAACGGGTAGTCGGAGGGCCGTGTGGCCACGATCGGACACTGGGGCAGCGTCTCGGCCGGCCGGTGGTGGTCGGTGACGATCACCTGCAGGCCGAGGCGCTTTGCTTCCTCGACCTCCTCCGCGGCCGTGATGCCGCAGTCGACCGTGAGCACCAGGCCGTAGCCCTCGTCGGCGATGCGCCGCAGGGTAGTGCCCGAGAGCCCGTAGCCCTCCTCGAAGCGGCTGGGCAGGTGCCAGCCGACGTCGCCGCCGAGATCGCGGAGGCAGAGGACGGCGAGGGCGGTGGCGCAGATTCCGTCGACGTCGTAGTCCCCGTGGACGCAGATCCGCGTGCCGGCCTCGATCGCGGCCCGGATCGCGGCGCAGGCGGCGTCGACGTCGCCGAGCAGCCGGGGGGCGTGGCTCGGCGAGCTCCCGTCGAGGAACTCCTGCGCGGCCCGGGCGTCTGCGTAGCCGCGCAGGATCAGCACCCGCGCCGTCGTCTCGCTTATGCCGAGCGACTCGGCGAGGCGGCGAGCCTCGCTCGGGGAGCCGGAAGCGACGGTCCACTGCACTGCGAGCCACGCTACGGCGACGGCCGGACGGAGCACGCGGAAGGGACGCGGCTATTCTGGGCCCGTGCCCCTTCGGCAAATGTTCGCCGGCCTCTGGCCCGCGATCACGCGTCGCGTTGCTTCCCCGCTACGGCCGCGGCTAATCCGCGACCTCCGCTCCTTGGCCGACTCCGTCGAGCCTACGCCACCCCGTGAGCCCCCTCCTTCCAGAGGCACCGTGAGCGAGACGAACTACCGTTCCGGCGAGGACTACCACGTCCAGCACGGGGAAACCCATGGTTCCCCCGTGGGCCCCCTCCTTCCAGAGGCACCGTGAGCGAGACGAACTACCGTTCCGGCGAGGACTACGAGGTCGAGTTCCTCTCCTACCGGTTCCAGTTCAACCGCCGCGACTTCGAGGAGCGGGTGATCGCCGCGGCGGTCAAGCTCGGGCTGCTCGATCGGAACGAGCTGGACGAGGACGAGACCTCCGATCTCGTCGAGCTCGCGGCGGACGGCCGGGTCGAGTCGGCGCGCAGCCCGCTGGGCTGGTATCTCGTGCGCCACTGGGAGCGGGTGTCACTCGTGGAAGGCGAGTCGCTCGTCTACTGGCTGCGCAAGCTCGTGTTCCGGAGCGCCTGGCTCGACCATCGGGTCAAGGAGGGGCGCCTCGAGGTGGTGTGGGACGACGACGCGTCCGACTTCGCCTACCGCGACCCGCAGGGCGACCGTGCGCTGCTCGAACTCGCCCCGGTGCCGTCCTGGCACGACCTGCAGTTCCGCCGCTGAATCGGCACGGCGTTTGAGCCGTCGCTAAGGGAGCTTCGAGAAGCCGAAGGGCGGGTGCTGCTCGGGCGGGCCGAGCCGGAGGCGGGCGATCGCGCCGATCGGGATCACGATCTCCTCCTGCTGCGGCGCGTGCGGCCTGAGCGTGACGAAACCGAAGCCGGGCTCCGGGAGGATGGACTCGAGCGGGAGCACGGATCCGTCCCGCAGCTCGATCTCGACCTGCGCCTCGCCGCCGGGCAGGTCCTTGGCGAAGCGCTCGATCTGAGCGTGGATGCGCTCGACGAACGCGTCGATCGAGGGCTCGGCCGCGCCGGGAACCCAGAGCTCAGGCATCGAAGAGGCGCCCGACTTCGTCCGCGGGCCGGGCAGCAGCGGCGGCGCCCACGTGCTCGCGGCCGAGCTCGGTGACGATCCGTCCTCGCGGCGTGCGCTGGATGAACCCGAGCTGGAGCAGGTAGGGCTCGTGGACGTCCTCGATCGTGTCCGGCTCCTCGCCGAGCGCGACCGCCAGCGTCGACAGCCCGACGGGGCCGCCGCCGAACTTGCCCACGATCGCCTCGAGCAGCGCGCGGTCGGCGCGCTCGAGCCCGTGCTCGTCGACCTCGAGAAGCTCGAGCGCCTCGTGCGCGATCTCCGCGGTCACCACGCCCTCGTGCCGCACCTCGGCCACGTCGCGCACGCGGCGCAGGATCCGGTTCGCGACCCGCGGCGTCCCGCGGGAGCGGCGGGCGATCTCGTCGGCTGCCTCGCCGGCGACCTTCACGGCGAGGATCCGCGCCGAGCGGCGGACGATGCGGGTGAGCTCTTCGGGCTCGTAGTACTCGAGCCGAAAGGTCATGCCGAAACGGTCGCGGAGCGGCGTGGTCAGGAGCCCGGTCCTGGTCGTCGCCCCGACGAGCGTGAAGGAGGGCAGGTCGAGCGCAAGCGTGCGCGCAGCAGGGCCTTGCCCCATGACGATGTCGATGCGGAAGTCCTCGAGCGCCGGATAGAGCATCTCCTCGGTTGCGCGGGCGAGGCGGTGGATCTCGTCGATGAAGAGGACGTCGCGCTCCTCGAGCGAGGTCAGGATCGCGGCCACGTCCTTGCGCTCGACGGCCGGGCCGGCAACAGTGCGAATACCGACGCCGAGCTCCTCGCGGATCACGTGGGCGAGGCTCGTCTTCCCGAGCCCGGGCGGGCCGGCGAGCAACACGTGGTCGAGCGCCTCGCCGCGGGAGCGCGCCGCCGCGAGCGCGATCGCGAGCTGCTCCTTGACCCGCTCCTGGCCGACGAAGTCGTCGAGCCGCCGCGGGCGCAGCGAGCGGTCGAGCTCCTCGTCTCCGCTGTCGAGAACGACAGCGGAAACTAGCCCGGGAGTGCTCAAGCCGCCCTCCTGAGTGCCAGCTTCACGCGCTCCTCCGGCGACAGATCGGGGTCGACGTCCGCGAGCGCGCGCTCGGCGTCGACGACGCTGTAGCCCAGCGCTACCAGAGCGTCGCGAGCGACCACCTCCGGATGGCCTGCCCCACTAGGCTCGATTGCGTCAGCAAGCGAGCCCTTGAGCTCGAGCACGACGCGCTGGGCCGTCTTGCGGCCGATGCCGGGGATCGCCTCGAACCGGGCCGTGTCCTCGAGCGCGATCGCGCGCCGGAGCTCCGCGGGCCGGGAGCCGGAGACGATCGCGAGCGCGACCTTGGGCCCCACGCCCGAGACCGAGAGCAGGTGGGAGAAGAGCTCGCGCTCCTCCGAGTCCGCGAACCCGTAGAGCTGGAGCGCGTCCTCGCGCACGTGGAGATAGGTCTCGAGGACGACCTCGGCGGCTCCGGACGCCTTCCGCGCCGCCGACGGGGTCGCGGCGAGCAGATAGCCGACGCCGCCGACGTCGAGCACGAGGCCTTCTGCGGTCGAGGTCACCGGCTTTCCCCGCAGCCGCGCGATCACGAGGCGGCTCGCTGGAGCGGCGTGGCCAGCGCGTGGCAGATCGCGACGGCCAGCGCATCGGCGGCGTGATGCGGGGTCGGGGCCGAGCGCAGGCCGAGGATCGTCTTCACCATCCGCTGTACCTGGTCCTTCTGGGCCCGTCCGTACCCGCAGACCGCCTGCTTGACGGTGGCGGGCGGGTACTCGCGGCAGTCAACGGCGGCGAGAGCGCACGCGACGAGCACGGCGCCGCGCGCCTGACCGACAGAGAGCGCGATGCGGGCGTCGGCGCCGACGAACGACTCCTCGAGCGCGACGGCATCCGGGCCGTGCAGCTCGATGAGCTGCTGCACGCCCTCGAAGATCGTCTTCAAACGAGCTGCCGGAGGCTCGCCGGAGCTCGTGTGCCACCACCCGAAGTCCACGGCCCTGAGGCGCCCGTGGTCTTCGTGGACGATTCCGTATCCGCATGCAGCCGTTCCCGGGTCGATGCCGAGGACTCTCACGGGCAGAGGTTAGGCGCGGATGCGGACGGTCCTCCCTGCCGCGCCGCCGGGATAGAGTCGCCGGCATGGACGAGGCCACGGTCGACCCGTTGCTGGCCGAGCAGCGACGGTACTACCGCGAGCGGGCGCCCGAGTACGACGACTGGTGGTTCCGCCGCGCCGGCTACGCCTTCGACACCGAGACTGCAGCCCGCTGGTTCGCCGACGTGCGGCAGCTGGAGGCGGCGCTCGAGGCGTTCGGGCCGCGCGGCGACGTCCTCGAGCTCGCCGCCGGGACCGGGATCTGGACGCAGCACCTCCTCCGGCACGCGAATCGCGTGACCGCCGTCGACGCCGTCGCCGAGGTGCTCGAGCTGAACCGCACGCGGACGAGCGGCGCGGCCGACTACGTCCTCGCCGACGTCTTCGAGTGGGAGCCGCCGCGCGAGTTCGACGTCTGCTTCTTCGGCTTCTGGCACTCGCACGTGCCGAGCCGGCACTTCGAGGCGTTCTGGCAGCTCGTCGGCCGCGCGCTGAAGCCCGAGGGCCGGGTTTTCCTCGTCGACAACGCGCGGCTCGGCGACTCCCGCCACCTCGTGAGCTCGACCGGCGAGGTCGCCCGGCGTCGCCTTTCGGACGGCCGCGAGTTCGACATCGTCAAGCGCTTCTGGGAGCCGGGGCAGCTCGAGCGCGAGGTGGCGGCCGTCGGGTGGCGCCTGAGCGTCCGCACGACGGAGAACGGCTACTTCGTCTCCGCCTCGGGCACGAGGGCCTGCTGATCGTCGCGGCCGCGTCAGTCCGCGCACCGCCTCCGATCTTACGAAGGCGCGATGTTCACGAACCGGCGCACGGAGGTCACGTGGCCGAACGCGTCGACGGCCGTGACCTTCGCGGCATACCGTCCGGGCTGCGCGTAGGAGTGGCCCGTCGCGCGGCCGCTGCCCGCCGTGCCGTCGCCGAAGCTCCAGCGGATGGCGCTCACAGTCGTCCAGACGTCCTTCGGCGTGACCGCGAAGGCGAGCCGCCTTCCGACCTTGCCCGTCACCGGGATCGAGAGCTTGCTCAGCGCCGGCCCGCTGCCGTCGTAGCCGGCGCCCTGGATGACGAACGACTGCCCGTTGTAGCGGGACCAGGCAGCGGCCCCGTCGCCGGCGTCGTCGAGCATCACCTGCGGCGTGAGCGCGTCCGCGCCCATCTTGGAGAGGACGCGCGGCGCCGACCACGTGCTCCCCGCGGCCGCGAAGCTCGCCGCCTGGACGCGCGAGAAGCCGCCGGCCGACTGCGTCCACACCGCGAGGACGTCCCCCCGGGCGTTGACGGCGACGTCCGGCGTGGGCGCCCCTGCCGCGGTGCCCGAGACCGGCTGCGGCTGGCCCCACGGCTTGCCGGCGCGGCGGTACGACGCCAAAACGGACAGGCCGGTCGGATCCGAGCTCGTCCAGACGATCACGCCGTCGCCGCGCCTGTTGACCGCCACGGAGGGAGCGAACGCGTCGCGAGTGACCGTGAAGGGCTCGGCGGCCGCGCTCCAGGTGCGCTTCACGGCGCTCAGCGTGGCCGCCTCGATCACCGTCTTCGTCTTGATCGTGCGCGACCACACCGCGAGGACGTCGCCCGTCCCCTCGAGCGCGAGCTGCGGAGCGATCGACCCGGTGGCGTCGGGACCCGATATGGGGGTCACCTTCGTCCACGAGCCGTCGGGGCTTCGTGACGAGGACTGGACGCGCCACCCGGTCCCCGAGGTCGCCGTCGCCGCCCAGACCACGACCGCCCGCCCGTCGGCGTCGATGACCACGTCCGTTGCGGTCGTGCCCGCCTGGGGCGCCTGAGGCGGCACGGCTGCCTGCCAGGTCCCGCCGGCGGGGCGATAGGCGCCCTGGACGGTCCAGCCGGTCAGGCCGACGCTGGCCCAGACGGCGACCGCGTCACCTCGGTCGTTGACGGCGATCCTGGGCGCCTGGGCATCGCGGCCGGACGGCGAGAGCGAGGCCGGCGCAGACCAGGCGTGAGTCTTCGGGTCGCGGGTCGCGGCCTGGACGATCAGGTTCTTGCCGTCAAAGCGGTTCCAGACGGCGACGAGGGAGTCCCCGGCGATCGCGAGCTGCGGCGAGGCCACGTGATCGGCCGGCAGCGAGAGGGCCCGGGGCGCGCTCCAGCGGCCGCCGGGCGGCCGTTCGACGGACTCGACCGTCCAGCTCGAGCCCTTCGCCTGAGCCCAGACGACGATCGCGTTTCCTTTCGAGTCGACGGCGATGTCCGGTATGACGGCATCCGCGCCCTTCGCGGACAGGTCACGGGGCGACAGCCATCTCGGCGGCGAGGGCGCCGCGCGAGAGACGCTCGCAACGCCCAGGACCCCGGCAGCTGCCAGGAGAATGGTGCACGCCCCAAACGTTCGGCCGGCCAAAGCCCACATCAGTCTAGGCCAGTCGCCGGAGGATCGTCCAACACGGAGGAAACCATGTTTCCCCCGTGTGCCCCCTTCTTCTTCGCAGCGCGTCCCCGGCCGCCCGAGCTACGCCGCGGCAAAGCCACGGCTTCGCGGCAACTGCAAGAGCTTGACGCGCCGCCTAGGAGGCAGCCGCGGTCTCGAGGACGGCTTCCGGGATGTCGAAGTTCGCGAAGACGTCCTGGACGTCGTCGTTCTCCTCGAGCGCCTCCAGGAGCCGGAGGACCTTCTTGGCCGTGGCCTCGTCGTCGATGGGCACGGTCGTCTTCGGCACGAGAGCGACCTCGACGGACTCGATCGCGAACCCGGCGCCTTCGATCGCCTCGCGCAGCCCCGAGAGCGCATCCGGCGACGAGCTGACCTCGAAGCTCGATCCGTCGAGCGCGACGTCCTCGGCGCCGCCGTCGGCGGCGGCCATCGTCAGCTCGTCCTCGTCGACCCCCTCGGCGGGCACGAGCACGATTCCCTGGCGTTCGAAGAGATGTGCGGCGGAGCCCGACCCGCCGAGGTTGCCGTCGTGCTTGGCGAAGATGTGCCGCACCTCGGCCGCCGTGCGATTCTTGTTGTCCGTCAGCGCCTCGACGATGAGCGCGACCCCGCTCGGTCCGTAGCCCTCGTAGACGATCGGCTCGTACGCGTCCGCGTCGTCGTCGCTCCCCGCGCCGCGGGCGATCGCGCGCTCGATGTTCTCCTTCGGCATCGAGTAGGAGCGGGCCTTCTCGATCGCGTTCTGCAGCGCGAGGTTGGCCGCGGGATCCGCGCCACCCTCGCGCGCCGCGACGATGATCGCGCGCGCAAGTTTGGAGAAGAGCTGGCCGCGCTTGGCGTCGGCGGCGCCCTTCTTGTGCTTGATCGAGGACCACTTGCTGTGCCCGGACACGGGTCAGATCGTAGCGAGGCCCTCCGTCCGGTCCTCCGCGGACAGCAGCCTCGCGACCTCGTCGCGATCCGGCCAGGGGATCGAGGTTCCGTGCCTGTCCGTCACGCCGCCGCCGTCGACGACCTGTCCGATCACGGCCGCCTGGTGGCCTGCGAGCACAAGCTCGCGACGCGCGCGCTCGGCGGCCGACGGGGGGAAGGTCGCGAGCAGCGTTCCGGACGCCAACGTGCACCACGGATCGGCTCCCAGAGCCGTACAGACCGCAACGCCGGGCGGGAACCAGAGCACCGCGTCGCGATCGACCACGATGCCGTGACGGCCGGCCCGTGCCACCTCGTGCAGGCCTCCGGCGAGACCGCCCTCGGTGGGGTCGTGCAGCGCCGTTGCGCCGAGCTCGGTGGCGAGCAGGGCCGGCTCGACGACCGAGACCCCGGGCTGCTCGAGGGCGGCGCGCGCCTCTTCGAGAAGCGGCGGGGACACGGCAACGTCGCCGGCAGCGCGAGCGAGGACGGCGGCGCCTTCGATCGGCGCGGGCCTGACCTGGACGACAGAGTCACCGGGCCGGCAACCGCCTGTCGCGACCAGGCGCGACTCCGCGATGCCGAGCATCTGGCCGACGACGACGGGGCGAGTGACCGCGGGCGTAACTTCGGTGTGGCCCCCGACGAGGTGGGCGCCGATCTGTGTCAGCGCGTCTCGAATCGAACGGAAGAGCTCCTCGACGG
This sequence comes from uncultured Actinomycetes bacterium, assembly GCA_963776375.1. Lineage (GTDB taxonomy): Bacteria > Actinomycetota > Thermoleophilia > Gaiellales > Gaiellaceae > PALSA-612. The sequence continues at coordinate 1,012,701 of CAVZMF010000002.1, forward strand.
CGCTCTCAGTGGTCCCAGGCGGGACGAGCACGACCGAGAGAAACCAGCGTGGGCGGGCACCGGTCACCGCCACGTCGTTCGCGTTCACGACGACGGCGAGAGCGCCGGCATCGCTGCTCGTGAGGGTGATCGGGTCCGCTGCGGCGACGACGAGGCCCGCGGGAAGCTCGAGCGCGCACGCGTCTTCTCCGATCCGTGCGCCGAGACGCACCTCGGGCGGAGCGGGTGGGAGCTGGTCGAGCAGCCGTTCCAGGAGCTCGTTCGGGAGCTTCCCGGCCGGCAACGGCCGACTGCCTCCACCTGACGACTCCACCGTCGAAGCCTACGAGTCGCCGGGCGAGCCGGAGCCTGCGAGGAACCGGGTCAATTCGTCGGCAAAGGCCTGCGGCTGCTCCACGAACACGAAGTGGCCGCAGTCGGCGAGGAGCACGAGCTCGGCGTCGTCGATGCCATCCGCGATCTCGCGGGCGCACACGGGGCCGCAGATGAAGTCGTGCTCACCGGTGATCACCAGGGTCGGCGCCGTGATCCGTGGGAGCTCGGGGCGCAGGTCGAACGTCGTGAAGATCTCGTGGTTGAACAACCTGAGCGCGTCGCCGCACGGGACCTCGCCTTCGAGCTCACGGAGGTACTCCGCCTCTAGGTCGCCGTAGACGGCGAAGTAGAACGGGAACTCCCGCAGGGTGAGCTTCGCGAGCTCCTCGTCCGTCCCCCACTCGCCCGCCTGCTCGGCCTCGAGCGCCGCGACCGCGTCCTCGTACCACGGCTCGCCCGCACGCGCGGCCATCGCCGCCTCCATCGCCGTCTCCTGCTCGGCCTGGAAGCGTGCGAGGGTGCTGGCGAGCATGACCCGCTCGATGCGGTCTGGATGAGCGGCCGCGTACGCCTGCGCGACGACGCCGCCATGGGAGTGCCCGAGCAGCAGCATCCGCTCGAGGCCGAGGTGCGCGCGGAAGTCGTCCAGATCGGCGACGTAGTCCTCGACGGCATAGGCGACCGGGTCGGCCGGCCGATCGGAGCCCTCGGTCCCGCGGGGGTTCAGCAGTGCGAGCGTGAACGTGTCGCCGAGCCCGGCCAGATCGGCGAAGTAGCGGGACGAGAACCCCGGTCCTCCGGGGTGGCAGACGAGCGTCGGCCCGGACCCGGAGAGGCGGTACGCGAGCGCGAGCCCGTCACGTGTCCGAAAGCTCTCCATCCCGGCCGACCGTACCGCGTGCGGCACGAGCGCGCGACTACTAGGTGGCGGCGGTGGCCTCCGCGATCTGGGCGACGAACGGTTTCGTCGGATCGCCGGTGTCGGTCCGGACGAGCTCCGTGATCCAGATCTCGTAGTAGCGCTCCTGCTGCGGGACGTGGAGCGTGAAGGTCGTCTTCGAGCCCGCGGTCTGCTCCGATGAGACCGGCGTGAACGGGCCGTCCGGCGAGCTCCCGGCCTTGATCACCGCGACGAAGCCGGTCGTGCCGCTCGTCACCGTCAGCGAGCCGAGCTGGACCGGCCGGCCCGCGTCGAGCACGAGGCCGACGCCTTTCTTCAGGTTCCCGAACTGGGCGGTCGTGTAGCGCTCGGTCTGCCAGTACGTCGAGGTCGAGCCGTCGGTGGCGTCGGGGACGAGGTCGTCGCGCTCGACACCGTCGCCGGGCGGCGGGTCGAACGCCGTGACCGCGCGCAGCGGGACGACGGCCGCCGGCGGGGGCGGCGTGGCGTCGCTGGACGAGGAGCCGTTCTGCCGGTGCCACAGGTAGTACGCGGCGCCGGCGAGCGCGGCGAGCAGGAGCAGGACGACCAAGAAGGCCGTGACGCGGGAGCGGCGGCGAGGCGACCCCGCGGCGCGGGGCGCCGGAGCGGGAACAGCGTGCGGGAGGATCATCGTCTGCGCGGCGTCCGGCGCGGGCAGCTCGTTGCGGCAGGCGACGAGCTCGTCCACGAAGTCGTCCATCGTGGGGAAGCGGTCGCCGGGATCCTTCGCGAGCGCACGCTCGACCGCGCCCGCTACGCGCACGGGCACGTCCGGCCGGGCGGCGAGGACCTCCGGCACCGGATCGGTGGTGTGTCTGAGCGCGGCCGCCACGGCGCTCTCCGCGGGGTAGGGCACGTCCCCGGTGAGCAGCTCGTAGAGCAGCGCGCCGAGCGAGTAGACGTCGCTGCGCTCGCTCGCGCGCTCTCCGCGTGCCTGCTCGGGAGAGATGTAGTCGCCGGTCCCGAGCACGGTGCCACTCTCCGTGTGCTCGACGTCCAGCTCGAGGTGGTCCGCGCGGGCGATGCCGAAGTCGGTGACCTTGGCGCTACCGTCTCGGACGAGCACGTTCTGCGGCTTCACGTCACGGTGGACGATCCCGTTCGCGTGCGCGAAGGACAGAGCTCGGCCAATCTGGACGCCGAGCTCGAGCGCGCGCCGCACGGGCAGGGGCCCGGTGCGCGCGATCAGGCGCTTCAGATCCTCGCCCTCGACGTGCTCGAAGACGATGAACTGCACGCCGTCCGCCTCGCCACGGTCGATGACGGTGACGATGTTCGGGTGGTTGAGCCGTGCCACGGCCAGCGCCTCGCGCCGGAAGCGCTCGACGTGCTCCGGGTCGCCGGCGAAGCGCTCGTGGAGGATCTTGACTGCGACGAGCCGCCCGAGCTGGTTGTCGCGCGCCCGGTACACGCGGGACATGCCGCCCGAGCCCGTCAGCTCCTCGAGCTCGTATCGCCCTGCGATCACCTCGCCGGCCACGTCCACTGAAGCTTGCCCGTTCCGTGCTAGGGCCAGCTGCGTTTGTAGGCCGCCTGCGCCACGGCTTGGCATCCCCCTCTCCAGGGAGCGAGAAACGCCTTACCGTGGGCTTACCGTGGAGCCCTCGCTCTAGTGATGTGGCAAACGGGGCAAGCTGTCGAAGGAGCGGCCATGAGAATCGCGAAGCTCAACGCGCTCAAGGCGTGGCAGCTCATGCTCGCCTTGGTCGGCCTGGGGGTCGTCACGGCGCTCGTCGTCTGGGCCCTCGTCTGGGTCATGTGGACGATCCGCCCCCTCCTCGCCGCCGCCGTGGCACTCACCGTAGTCGGCTGGGTGCTCTACTCGCTCCACCGCTACCGGCGCAGCAGCGAGTGGAGCGACGAGGAGTGGCTCGGCTCATAGGGTCACGGAGACGGCCGGTTCCCCCGTGTGCCCCTTTCCCCCGCTCGCGAGTTCAGACTGTCAGCGCAGGTCACGAACGGCTGGAAGGGGAGTCATGGACGAATCGTTGCTGGAGCGCCTCGCCGACCATCTTCGCCGCGATCCGGGCGGGGCCGAGGGCGAGAAGATGGTTTGGGCGTTCGAGCGGGCGCTGCGGGTCGCGGCGGTCGACGCCGAACTACTCGGACATCTGCTCGCGGCGACTGTTTGCCTCATTGCCGCCGACGAGCGCTCGAGCCCACGAGCCGTCCTGGAGGCGTACTTCCGACGTTCCGTCACCGATACAGCGTGGCGGGAGCAGTACTTGCCGATGTTCGCCTGACAGGCCCGAGGGGGACGCTTGAATAGGCGCCCCCTCGGTCCTGACTGGCTCAGGCGGTGGAGCCGCGGCCCCCCGGGCCGTAGTAGCCGCCGAGGTCGTCGCGATAGCCGGCGTCGCGGTAGCGCTCTTCGTCGAACTCGGGCGCGTCCTTGATCTGATCCTTCGCGCGGTCGACGTACACCTTCTCCTCGTCGACGTCGACCCGCTTGATCACGCCCGCCGGCAGTAGAACCTTCTTGCCGAAGATCCACGGGCCGGTGTCGACGACGATGTAGCCCGCGCCGACGTCGTAGCTTGCCTCGTCGATTTTGCCGATCCCACCGTCGGTTGCTTCGACGCTGAAACCGGTCAGATCGGTCGTCGTCCAATTCTGCTCGCGATACGTCCAGATCTCGACGCTGGCCATGAATTACCCCCTACTAGTTGGTTGTTCAGAAGACGCTTTGGGTCACACGTCTCGTGTGCCGCTAACGCCGTGCGAAACCGAATCCGCCGAACACGAACATGACCACGAGAACGATGATCAATACCCACAACCAGACAGGCACGAGAACCTCCTCTCAAGTCGTCGCCGGTTCATCCACCCGTACCGCAACCTCTCCGCCTGCAAACCCGCTGCCTCGCTATCGGGCAGTGCGGGATGTGATCGGACATGCTCGGCTCCGATTCGCCGGCCCGCGCCGATTCGCGCGGGCCCGCGCCTCCGGAAAAGCGGAAGGGATACCCAGCTCCGCTGTTGTTTAAACGGTCGCCCATTCAGGGCACCTTGAGGACGTCCATCGACCGAGGAGTCAGAACGATGTTGATCGCACTGTTGATCCTGCTACTCGCACTCGCGATCTTCGGAGGCGTTTTCGTGACGAAGTTCCTGTTCTTCGTCCTGCTCGTCTGCGCCCTGCTCGCCGTGATCGGGTTCTTCACCCGAAGCACCGCGTGACCGAAAGGAGGAACTGATGGGACTCGGAGCCAGCCTCATCCTGATCGCCGCCGGCGCCATTCTCGCCTGGGCGGTAGACGTATCGACCACCGGCTTCAACCTCAACACGATCGGTTACATCCTGCTCGTCGTCGGCATCGTCGGCGCACTGCTCTCGCTCGTCTTCTGGTCGAGCTGGGCAGGCCCCGGCTACTTCGCCGAGAGCGGCACCCGCAGACGCCGCACCGTCATCGAGGAATAAGCCGCGCACAAGAAACATCTCGCGCGCGATCCTGCTGAGCGCAGGTGACGTGGAGAGGAAGCGCCGATTTGCGAAAGCGCTTCCTCTCCGGCTTTTCACTCAGGGTAAGGCGACCCGATAGAAGGAGCGATTTGGCATGAATGGTGTGAAACGTGTCTGGGCATCCGTGCAGGGCGACCCGGTCTTCATGCGGCGCCTGAACGGCTGGTTGACGCTGTTCTGGGTGGCGATGATCCCGATCTCCTACGAGCTGGGATGGCTGAAAAGCGTCGTCTACGTGTCGGCGCTGTCTCTATGGGCATTGGTTGCCGGTCATTGGTCGACCTGGCAGGCCGCCCGCGTCGAGGTCACCCAACAGAAAGACAAGGAGAAGCTCGAAGACAGCCCGATCGAGGAGCGCGTCGTCGAGAAGATCACTCGAGACACCACCCTGGAACCGACACCATGACCCGCCCAGCCGCCTCCACCGATCGAAGATCGGCAACGACCCACCATGAAACGTTCCGGGTCGACCAACGGGTGCGACTCCTGCGGAAACTACCGAGTTTGCCCGCCGACAGCGTCGGCTTCGTCCGCGGAGTCTCTGCCAGGACGACCGGACGCAGCTATGTCGTTCGCTTCGCCTCAGTGACGCGCGTCGTCGCAGAACGGGATCTCGTCTCCAGCCCCGCGCTGATGTCGCTCTCTCGTAGCCCTGGGGGAGCTTGATGTGCCTTATCAGCTAGGGGCCCGAGCGACGGGGGCCCTCGTCGTTCCCCCGGTGTCCCCTTGCGAACGCCAAGACCCCGAACCGCACCTCGACGGCGTCCGGAACGTCGGTCTCGCGCGCGGCTCTTCCGTCCCCACGAAGCGAATCCGCTGATCCGGGATCAGTAGAAACATGAGGCCGGTCGTGGTGCAGATCCCGATGATCTGAACGCCGAACGGCGCCAGCATGATGATCATGAAGCAGGCTGAATTCGGAAGCTTCGCCAGCTGGCTGGCCCGCCATCACGCGTTCACAGATGGTTCATCGCCGATCGCCGTCGTGTGTGAGGAATGCGGCTGCGAGCTCACCCAGCACACTCCGGGGCGAGTCGAGGTAGCGAGAGACGAACCGATCTTCTACTGCGAACAGTGCTGGCAGCGAGAATTCGGAATCGGCGCTTCCGCCGACTAGCACGATCAGTAGATGTGCGCACTTGCGGTCGGTCGTTGCCCCGATGCCCGGGGCGGTCAGGGTTCGTACGCTGGCGGGTGAAAGGAGGAAGGATGACCACGTTGGTGAAGTGGACGCCCTTCCGGGAACTTGACCTGATGGAGCGCCGGATGCGCCGCTTGCTTGGTGACGGCGTCTACGGCCTTCCGCACCTGCCAGTGGCGGACGTGTATGAGACGCCGCTGGAGTTCGTGGTCGAATTGGAGGTGCCGGGCTTCGAGGAGAAGGATCTCAGTCTCGAGGTCAACGACCACACGATCGTCGTCAAGGGCGAGATCGAGGCGACAGCGGAGGAGAACGAGAAGAAGTTCTTGCTCCTCGAGCGCTCGGAGCGGGTCTTCGAGCGCCGCTTCCATCTGCCCGATGACGCCGACACCGACAAGCTGACCGCGACCTTCAGCAAGGGGGTGCTCGAACTGCACACGCCCAAGGTCGTTCAGGCCAAGCCGCGGAAGATCGCCATCGCCGCCAAGAAGTAGCGAAGCGACACAGCTGCTTCCAGCGGCGAGACCAAGGCACCCGCGTCGAACCAAGCCCGCGACACGCTCGGCGCGGGTGCCCTCGCGCCCAAGACGAGGCGTGCTCTCGCCTTCTCGCGCACACTCACGCGCCTACGCGCCCGAGGGGTGTCGACGGAGTGGGAGTGGCGAGTGCCGCCTTCGTGCATGAGAATCGCCGGGTGGCACGTGTAATCGACTCGGAGCGGGCGCGTCTGGCCGTTCCGGGTCGGCCCCCGGCCGGTCGCTGAGGCGTGCGGCGTGCTGGATGTCTGGATCGGTCTCGTGCTCGCGATGATCTCGGCGCTTGCCGTCAACTGGGCGTACACGAAGGAGCACGCAGCTGCTGCCGGCCTGCCACCGCTCAGCTTTCGGCAGCCGGTCCGCTCGCTCATGTCCTTGCTGCGCAATCGCGGCTGGCTGATCGCCTTCGCGACCGAGACCGGGGGCTGGATCGTCTACGTGGTGGCGCTGCGGCTAGCGCCGCTGAGTCTCGTGCAGGCGGTCAGCGCGTCAGGTATCGCTGTCCTGGCCTTGCTCAGCGTGCACGGCCATCCAAGCCAGCTTGCACGGCGTGAGCAGCTCGCGGTGCTTGCCGCCCTGATCGGCCTCGTCCTCCTCGCCCTCTCGCTCGTCGGCTCCACGCCCGTGTCGCACAGCCCGGACGGCGTCCTCACTGTCATCTGGCTGACCGCTTCCGCCGGTGCCGCGGTCGCGCTGATGGTCGTGCGCACGAGTTTCGCGCGCGCCGCGCAGCTCGGACTCGCCGCCGGCCTGCTGTTCGCCAGCGGCGATGTGTCGGCGAAGCTCGTCTCTTTCGGCGGCATCTGGCTGGTGGCTTTGCCGGCGCTCGTCGCCTGCTACGCCACCGGCACCGGCGTGCTTCAGCGAGCCTTCCAGCACGGCAGCGCGCTGACAGCCGCGGGACTGGCCACGCTCGTCACCAACGCCGTCCCGATCGCAGCCGGGTTCGTGCTCTTCGACGAGGCGCTCCCCCATGACCCGCGCGGGGCACTCCAGATCGCTTCCTTCGCTGCCATTGTCTGCAGCGCCGCCCTGCTCGGACGCGCGACCGCAACACAGCCGGAACCCGCCGGGCTCGCCCCTGGGAGTGCTCCGGCGTAGACGCGGCCGGACACACCTGCGTACGCGGCGCCTCCTTGGTTCGATTTTCTTGCGTCAGCGGGCGCGACCGCGCCAGAATCGACCGGCGTCCTCGGGCAAAACGGCGGGACGACTCTCGCCCGCACGGGAAACACGTCCGCGCCGGCGACCATCTCCGTCACGCCGTAGGAAACCGGCCCGGGAGTCGGCACCGAGCCGCCGGCTCCCGGGCTCCGCGTATCTCCTATCGCCGCGCTGGGGTGGCGGCGAGCAACGTCTCCGGCGAGATCTCGCGGAGGATGAACTCGTCGTAGCCGAACAGCGTGGCGGCGATCGAGGAGATCAGCCGTGCCCCGTCGAGAGGCGTCAACTGCTGCTTCTCGACCGAACTGCGCACCTCCTTGATCAGGCGCTCACCCAGCTGCCACTTCGGCTCGATCGCAGGTCCGAACTCGTTCGGCTTCATCGACGCGAACTGCTGGACCAACGAACGTGTAACCGTCTCTGCCATCGAAGGACCCCCCTTCTCGGATTGGCCAACGGGTACGCCATCGACGATGCCAAAACACGTGACGGGGTTGTCAAAGGCGACCTTCGCAGTTTGCGAAGTTTTCGGCGCTCGGCTTTACAAGACACCGCCCTGAGCGTTGGTCAGGCCGACCGCCTGAGAGCGGCCGTCTGTGCGCCGCGAATTTGCCTGCGCATCTCGACCGTGAGCAGCGCGGGGTTGGATCGCAACGGGGCCCTGATGCCCGTTTCGAGGAATCCGGCGCGGCTGTGAGCCGCCGCGCCGCGTCGTTCGTCTCCGTCACGTCGAGCACCAGCTCGTGCGCGCCCTGGTCCACAGACCAGGCCGCGGCTGCGTCGAGCAGCTCGTCACCGAGCCTGCGCCCCCGCTGATCGGGCTCGACCCACATCGCGACGATCTGTGCGATCCAGGGGCTGTCCTCGTGCAGGAAGGAGCCGCAGAGCCCGGCCAGCCTGCCGGCGTCCTCGGCGACGAAGATCGCTGTCATCGACGACGAGGCTCCGGCCTTCGCCCAGGCCTGCCAGTCACCGTCGTCTCGCCGCAGCGCCTCGATGGAGGTCGAGCCGAAGGAATCGGGCGACTCCTCGAGCGCGCGGACCCGAATCGCGCGGAGCTCCTTCCACTCTTCCGCCCGGACGCGTCTGACCGCCACGCATACGAGGGTAACGATCGCCTGTCGGGGCACCCGGAGGACGTTCCGTAAAGAGCTTGCAAAGTCCGGGTGGACTCGGGTTTCGGCTGTCTCCGGCAGGGGTAGGCGCCGGGCTTCGGCGATTTCAGGTCTGGACTTCGGCGAGAGGACTTTCGATGACGGGAAGTGGCTATGCGGAAGCGGCTGGGCGCAGGATGGCCGGCCGTGCGTGGCGGGAGGACTGCACCGCGATCTTGCACTTCGACGCCTCCTTGCATCTAGTGGGCGTCTCGACGAGACGTCCCATTGCGGGAACCGCGGACCGGCTGCGAACGCAGCCGCCGAAGCCGCGGTCGGTGCCGCCGAGGCAAGTCCGGGCGCGCAAGCCGCCGTTGCGCGACGCGAGCGTCGCGCTCGCGTCCGCCGGCGTCCTTGCCTTGCTCGTCTTCTACGCGCTGGCGGCTCCGACCGTCTCGCTGTCGGCGAAGGTCGGATCGGTCGTGCCTCTGGCCGGATCGAAGCCGGTGGTGGTCGGCCGAGTGATCGGGTCGGACGGGAACGGCGTCGAGGGAGCGCGGATCGAGGCGCGTGAGACCGGACGCCGAGCGGTCGAGGGGACGAGCGACTCGACCGGCGCCTTCCGCGTTTCGCTCCCGGGTCGCTGCGCCGTCTACACCGTGTCCATCAAGGCGCCGGCGCAAGGGTCGACCGTCGCGACAAGGGTTCATCACCGCTTGTGCCCTGGCGACGCGCTTCCCGTCGACGCCCGGGTGATGACGCAGGGTCAGTTCCTCTGGGTTCCGGGGCCGCGCTGATGTTCCGCGTCGACGTCACCTGGCTCGGCTACTTCATGGCGCTCGTCTCGCTCTACTACATCGCGCTCTTCGTGCTCTCGACGCGGGTTCGCCGCTCGGCGCGATCCCCCGAGCGAGCGCGCGCCCGCGGCATGGCGCTGATCGTCCCCGCCCACAACGAGGAGGCCGTGATCGGCGCACCCTCGACAGCCTGATGCGGCTCGACTACGAGCGCTACTGCGTGATCGTGGTCAACGACGGCTCGACCGATCGGACGTCCGAGCTGGCGCACGAGCATTCGAGTCGACGGGCCGGGTGCTCGTCGTCGACCGGCCGGCTCGAGGTCGCCGGGCGCGGCAAGGGGGCCGTCCTGAACGAGGGCTACCGCATCCTGAACGAGCTGCTCGAGCAGCGCGACCCGCTCGTCGCCGGCTTCGACCCGGACGATGCCGTCGTCGGGCGTGGTCGACGCCGACGGCGAGCTGGAGCCGAAGGCGCTGAAGGAGGTGGCCGAGCTCTTCGCCGACCGCCACGTCGGCGGCGTGCAGATGGGCGTCGTGATCGGGAACGCCGAGGACGGGCTGATCGCGCGCTGCCAGGATCTCGAAGTTCACCGGGTTCTGCCAGCTCGCCCAGGCGGCCCGCGACCGGATCGGCTCGGTCGGGCTGGGCGGCAACGGGCAGTTCACGCGCCTCGCCGCCCTGCGCTCGCTCGGGCGGGCTCCCTGGACGGACATGCCTGACCGAGGACCTCGACCTCGGGCTCCACCTCAAGCGGCTGGGCTGGCACATCCGCTTCTGCCGGACGACCGCGGTCACGCAGCAGGGCGTCCGCACGCTCCGCGCCTGGATACGCCAGCGGACGCGATGGGCACAGGGGCACTACCAGTGCTGGGACCACGTCCCGGGGCTGGTCACGGCCCGGAACATGCCCGCTGATCACGCGGCTCGACCTGATGCTCTACCTCCTCTTCGTCACCTTCGTGATGTTCGTCGCCGCGAACCTCGTGCTCGCGATCTGCGGCGCGCTCGGCTGGGTCGACGATCCCGAACGACTTCCTCTCGTTCGTGCCCGGCCGGCCCGCCGCGGAACATCGCGATGGAGGTGATCGGGCTGAGCCCGGTCGTCATGGTGCTCACGCGCTACCAGCAGAACAGCCCACACCGCTGCGCTGGTGGGAGCTGCCGGCGTACGGGGCGGCGTTCGCCGTCTACGTCGTACATCTGGGCGATCGCGTCGCTGATCGCGTGGTTCCGGCTCATGCGGGGCCGCGGCGGCTGGACGAAGACACGACGCGTGGCTCGGGAGGCGCGCGCGGTGAGGGTCGTCGCGGTGCTCGGCACCCGCCCCGAGGTGATCAAGCTCGCGCCGGTCGTCGCCGAGCTCCGGCGACGGCCCGGACGCCGAGTGCGTCGTCGTCGCGACCGGCCAGCACCGGGAGATGCTCGACCAGATGCTGCGCAGTCTTCGAGCATCGAGCCCGACGTCGACCTCGACGTGATGCGCCCGGAGCAGCGCCTGTCCGACCTCACCGCCGATCTCGTGCGCGGCCTCGGGGAGGTGCTCGCCGAGCTCCGCCCGGACTGGGTCGTCGTCCAGGGCGACACGTCGACGACGATGTGCGGCGCTCTGGCCGCGTTCTACGAGAACGTGCCGGTCGCGCACGTCGAGGCGGGGCTGCGCAGCGGCGACCGGCTCGCGCCGTTCCCCGAGGAGGTCAACCGCACGCGTCGTCGCCCGGCTCGCCGACGTTCACTTCTGCCCGACCCGCCGGAGCGCGGAGAACCTGCTCCGCGAGGCGGTGCCGGAGGACCGCGTGCTCGTGACCGGCAACACCGTGATCGACTCGCTGCTCTGGGCGGTCGAGCACGCGCAGGCTGATCGACCCGCCGGTGCCCGCGGACCCGGCCGCGGCGCATCCTGCTCACGGTTCACCGTAGCGAGAGCCACGGCGAGGCGATGCGCAGCGTCTGCCAGGCGGTGCGCCGGCTCGCGCGCCGCGGCGACGTCGAGATCGTCTTCCCGGTGCACCGCAGCCCGGTCGTTCGCGACGTCGTCCAGGCGGAGCTCGCGGGGTGGAAGGCGTGCACCTCTGCGAGCCGCTCGACTACCTGTCGCTCGTCCACGTCCTCGACTCGTGCGACCTGGTGCTGACGGACTCCGGCGGCCTCCAGGAGGAGGCGCCGGCGTTCGGGAAGCCGGTGCTCGTCCTGCGCGACACACCGAGCGCCCTGAGGCGATCGAGGCGGGCGTCGCGCGCCTCGTCGGCACCGACACGGACGTGATCGTCGACGGCCGTCGCGCGCTCCTCGACGACCCGCCGCGTACGCGCGCCATGGCGCATCCGGAGAACCCGTTCGGCGACGGGCGGGCCGAGCCGAGCGAATCGTGCGACGGCTCGCTGGAGCGCGCGGGACTCCGTGCGCGCAGCGTGAGCCGGCGCCCCAACCGCGTCGGTCGGCGGCGGCCGGCGCGTATCCGGAGGATGGTGGATCCCGGTCGTCGTCGTCGGCAGCGATCGCCGCCCTCATCCTGCTCCCGGTGCGCCGGGAGCTGATGCCGAAGTCCGACGCCCGACCTGCGGCCGCTCCAGTTCGGCCAGCTGCCACCGCGACCGCGAATCTCCAGCAGCGGCGACGCTGCCCGGCCGGGTGGTCGCCGAACGTGCGGACGCTGATCCTCTACGACCACTCCGGGAAGTGGGGCTGGCTGGGCGAGCATGGACGCGACATTGACCGCCAACCTCGTCGGGCACTTCGGCACGTGGAAGGCCGAGCCGGTCGGCCGCCTACCGGCACGGCGAGCTCGAGCGCTACACGGCGACGATCTACCTCGGGTCGTTCTTCGGCGAGCCGCTTCCGACGGCGCTTCTGGACGACGTGCTCCGCACGCGGCGGCCGGTGATCTGGGTGGCGTACAACATCGGCCAGCTCGAGGACCGGCTGCGCGCGACTTCCGCGCCCGATACGGCTGGCGCACCTCCGTGCTCGACCACTCTCCGGTCGCGGCGGTCGGTACAAGGGCAGGTCGCTCACCCGCTGGACGCACAACGACGGACGGGATCATGCGCTACGCGGTCGCTCGACCGCTCGCGGGCCCGCGTCCTCGCCCGGGCCGTGCGCGGCGGACGGCTCGACGTTCCCCTGGGCGGTCCGCTCGCGGAACCTGACGTACATCGGCGAGATGCCGTTCCGCTACACGAGCGAGACGGACCGCGTGCTCGTCTTCGCCGATCTCCTCTTCGACGCCCTGGCCCCGCAGACACCGGTGCGGCACCGAGCGCTCGTCCGGCTCGAGGACATCAACCCGGTCAGCGACGCGACGCAGCTCAGGCGCGCCGCCGACGTACCTCCACGAGCCGGCGTCCCCTTCGGCTTCGGCGTCAGCCCGTACTACCGTGACCCCAAGGCCACGAGGACCCGCCGCACGAGCTGCTCGCTCCGACGAGTCGCCGCAAGGTCGTCGCAGCGATCAAGTACATCGAGCGGACGGGCGGCGTGCTCGTCGAGCACGGCTACACGCATCAGTGGGACGGCGGCAGCAACCCATACGACGGGATGACCGGCGACGACGTCGAGTTCTACCGCGTCACCGAGTCCGACGACGGCCAGATCCACGACGTCGGGCCGCTGCCCGAGGACAGCGGTCGCCTGGACGGAGCACCGGATCGTCGCCGCCAACCGCGAGTTCGCCGCCGCCGGGATCTCCCCGCCCAGGATCTTCGAGTTTCCTCACTACACGGCCTCCGTCGTCGCCTATCGCGCCGTCGCGCATCGCTTCGCCGTCCGCTGGGAGCGCAGCGACTACTTCCCAGGGCTGCTCGGCGGCGGCCCGATCCGGTACGAGCCACATCGAGGGACAGTTCTTCCCTACGTCGTGCACGACGTCTACGGGAGCAAGGTGCTGCCCGAGAACCTCGGCACGATCGCGCCGGCGACGTGGCACACGTACAAGGAGCGGCTGCCCGGCGGATCATCCGCGCCGCCCGCGCGAACCTCGTCGTCCGCGACGGCTTCGCCTCGTTCTACTTCCATCCGTTCCTCGAGCTCGAAGTACCTCGAAGCGGACGGTCGAGGGGATCAAGGCGCCGGCTACACCTTCGTCAGCCCGGCGTCGCTGTAGCGTGGAGGTCAGCACATGAACAGCCAGCACTCCGACGAACCGCCGACGAATCTGCAACGCGTGATGGCCCTCCTCTACCGGTCGGCATCAGCTGCGGCGTCGAGTCCCACTGGGAAAGCGGCTTCACTGCGTGGCTCGGCCTCGCCGAGGAGGCGAAAGCGATTCTTCACACGCATTCGCTGGAGGAGGCGGCCGCGTGGCTCGACCGAGCCGCACGGCAGCACTATCCGACGTCGACGTACGCGGCCGGCTGAGCCGGCATCGAAGGGGAACGCGAAAATGTCCTGCGCCATCGCCTTCGACTTAAAGACAGGAAGCCGCGCATTTGCAGGGCTTCTCTCAAGGGCCCGCCTATCGAACCTGGGACCGGCGGATTATGAGTCCGCTGCTCTGACCAGCTGAGCTACGGGCCCGACTCAGCAGAGGCTAGCGCCGCCGCGACCGACACGGCGGGCGCGGCTCGCCAACGCAGTGTGCTTCACCACTCGCGCCACAAGCCGGAGGCTTGCGCGCCGGCGAACAGAGTCCGCTGCTCTGACCAGCTGAGCTACGGGCCCGACTCAGCAGAGGCTAGCGCGTGCGCGGACAGGTGACATGCGCCGCCGGAATCGGCAGAATGGCGGCCGAGAGCGAGGCGACGAGGAGGAACCGAGTGAAGGTCTTTCAGCGCGAGACGCATCTGCGGACGGTGGGCTGGCTCGCCGTCCGGGACATCACGGACGAGGTGACCGAGGCGGTCAGGGAGAGCGGCGTCCAGGACGGCATCGCCTGCATCTACTCCCCACACACGACCTGTTGCGTGCGCGTCAACGAGTTCGAGCAGGGGTTCCTCGAGGACTTCAGCGAGCTGCTCCGCCGGCTCTGCCCGCCCGACAACTACTACGCGCACGACGACTGGGACCGGCGCACCGAGAACATCTGCCCCGAGGACATGGAGAAGGGCAACGGGCACTCGCACTGCATGGCGATGCTGCTCGGCGGGGCCGGCGAGTCGGTGCCGCTCCGCAACGGCGAGCTCCAGCTCGGGCACTGGCAGCGGGTGCTCTTCATCGAACTCGACCGCGAGCGCGACCGGCGCTGGATCGTCCAGGTCGTCGGCCACTAGCAGTAGTAACTAGATCAGCCCGCACCACCTCGCCGTGTTCGGCCAGGGGTAGAAGCCGCGGCCGGAGCGGAACGCGCGCTCGGCCACCCAGATCTGCTCGAGCGGCGTCCAGTGGTCGGCCGTGCCCTTGCGGCGGAGCAACCCGCCGCCGTAGGCCTGCATGAAGCTCATGTCCATCTGCAGCCCGCCGTAGTAGGGGGCGCTCGGGTCGGTCCACGAGCCCTCGTAGCGGTGGATGCACCTCCAGCCCCTGAGCCGCGGTGGATTGTGAGCCTGCCGCCACACCTGCCACGCGCGTCGCGTCCAGAGAGCGAGGACGCTCTTCATGTAGCGGAGGTTGCCCGAGCGCTCGGCGTAGCCGCCGTAGGGGATGTGCGGCGTCGACATGACGTCCTGCCACCTCCACGTCTCGTCTCGCTTGGCGCGGATTCCGGTCAGCGTTCGCCGGAGCTCCGCGACGTACGCGAGCCTCTGGGCACGCTTGGCCGCCTGCACCTTCCTGACCGGGACGCGCTTCGCCCCCGCGGACTGCGGCACGAGAATCGCTCCCAGTGCGAGTGCTGCTGCCAACCCTGCCACGGCGACAAGCAGCAGCACCCGTGATTTCCTCACGCGCACACTGCCTCCTCGAAGTTTCCTGCGCGACGACCGCCCTTGGGCCGATCCACGGACCGGGGCCCGCGCCGTCGCTAGTTGTTGTTACAAGCAGTCGGCAGGGTAGCAGGGATACCTGAGGTCACTGTCGGCTGAACCGTAAACTCGCCTGCAAATCGAGCCGGTTTTAGGTTCGTTGACGACGCCACGAACGCCTGTGGACAACCGTCACAAAGTCGAGCCGAGAGCGACCTCGACGCGCTGCTGAAAGGCCTCGAGCAGGAGCTCGCTGTCCAGCAGCAGCCGCCCGTGGTCGATCAGCCCCGACCGCAGGCCCTGCTGCACCGACTCGACGAGCTCGCGGTCCTCGCGGCCGACCTCGTCGTCGAACTCGATCAACTCGCGGGCCGTCTCCTCGGGCACGTCGGCGCCGAAGAAGTAGTCGAGGAATCCCGCCGAGCGCTCGGGGCCGACCGGCCAGACGGGGCCCAGCGAGAGGTTCGCGGGGCCCGGGTAGACGATCACCTTGAGCGCGGGCCAGATCAGGTGGAACTGGCAGTTGCCCTCGCCCTTGCCGTCGCCGCGGCGCTCGCCGAACTGGCTGAGCACGCCGTCGGCGACCTCGAGGCGGTAGGCGTCGGGGTCGACGTCGACGAGCGCGCTGAAGCCCTTGTGCGCGACCGGACAGTGGTAGCACTCGAGATAGTTCTCGACCGCGACCTTCCAGTTCGCCTGGAGCTCCGTGTCGAGCCGCTCGCGGAAGACGAGCGCGTCGGGGTCGATCAACGTCGGCAGCGCACCGAGGCTCTCGGCGAGCGGCCGCGCGTCCGGATCCGCGTTCACGAACACGAACGGCCCCCACGTGTCCACGAGCACGGGGCGGAGGCCGAGCTCGGCCGGCTCGAAGCGCTCCTCGCGCTCGGCCCGCGGCGCAGAGCGGAGCGCGCCGTCGAGGCCGTACGTCCACGCGTGGTACGGGCACTGCAGGGTCTCGCGGCGCCCGCGCTCCTTGACGATCACCGAGCCGCGGTGCCGGCAGACGTTCAGGAATGCGCGGAGCGCGCCGCCGCGGTCGCGGACGACGACGACCGGGGCGGCGCCGGCCCGGCACGGGAAGCGGTCGCCGGGCTCCGAGACCCACTCGAGCGGCCCGGCGTAGTGCCAGGCGCCGCGGAAGATCAGCTCCTCCTCCCGGCGGAGGATCTCGGGCGACACGTACCAGTCCCAGGGAAGCGTTGCGCCGCGGGCAGTCGTGCTCATACGCAATTCTTACTCGATGGAGATCCGCGCCCGCGACCGCGCCGAGCCGTTCACGACGAAGGACGGGAGCACGATCCGGGAGCTGATGCGGGCGGCCCACCAGACCCTGGCCGAGGCGACGCTCGAGCCGGGGCAGGCCACCGAGCGGCACTACCATGCCGAGAGCGAGGAGCTCTACTACATGCTCGCGGGCGAGGGCGAGATGGAGATCGACGGCGAGCGCTCGCCGGTCGGCCCGGGCGACGCGATCCTGATCCCGCCCCGCGCCTGGCACCAGATCACGGCCACGGGCGACGCCGAGCTGCGCTTCCTCTGCTGCTGCGCGCCGCCGTACCGGCATGAGGACACCTACTTTTCCTAGGGGCCGTAGGTAGCGTTGGCCGCCGTGATCCGCGTCGGCACGACCGTCCGCCCGCAGCACGGCGAATTCGCGCAGATGCGCGAGACCTGGCTGCGGGCCGAGGACATGGGCGCGGACACGCTCTTCGTCTGGGACCACTTCTTCCCGCTCTTCGGCGGCGCCGACGGCAAGCACTTCGAGTGCCTCTCCCTGCTGGCCGCGATGGCGGAGGCGACCGAGCGCGTCGAGTTCGGCGCACTCGTCGTTCTGCAACGCCTACCGCAACCCGAACCTGCGTCGCCGACATGACGCGGACGATCGACCACATCTCCGGCGGCCGGCACTTCCTCGGCATCGGCTCCGGCTGGTTCCGGCGCGACTTCGACGAGTACGGCTACGAGTTCGGCACTGTCGGCAGCCGCCTGCGCGCGCTCGACAGGGCGCTGCCGGTGGTCAAGGAGCGGCTCGGGAAGCTCAACCCGCCGCCGACGCGAAAGATCCCGATCCTCGTCGCCGGTGTCGGCGAGAAGGTGACGCTGCGGATCGTCGCCGAGCATGCCGACATCTGGCACGGGATCGGCGACCTGGAGACGATCCGCCACAAGTCCGCGGTGCTCGACGACTGGTGCGCGAAGGTCGGCCGCGACCCGACGGAGATCGAGCGCTCGACGTTCGTGCACGACCACCTCGACCAACTCGACGAGTACGTCGAGGCGGGCATCACGCACCTGATCGTCGGCTGCGGCGGGCCCGAGTTCGACCTCGAGCCGCTGCGCAAGCTCATCGCCTGGCGGGAGGCGCGCGCCTAACGGCCGAGGCTCACGTACTCGGGGTTCGGGCGCCAGCCGAGCCCGCTCGCGAGGCGATTCGTGAAGTTGAACATCGCCGCCACTTCCGCGATGTCCATCACGTCCTCGTCGCTCCAGCCCGCCTCGCGCAGCGCCTCGACGTCGGCCTCGGTGCACGTCGACGACCGCTCGGTGAGCTTGAGCGCGAAATCGAGCATCGCCCGCTCCCTCGGCTCGACCTTCGCGTACGCGTGGTTCGTCTGCAGCTGCTCGACCAGGATCGGGTCGCCCGTCAGCTTCCGCAGGGCGGCGGAGTGGGAGACGATGCAGTAGTGGCAGCGGTTCGCAGTCGAGACGACGACGGCGATCATCTCCCGCTGGGCCTTCGTCAACCCCGACTCGCCTCGCATCAGCTCGTCGTAGAAGTCGTTCCAGAGCTCGAGGTGTCGCGGCCGGATCGCGTAGACCCGCAGGACGTTGGGGACAAATCCGAGCTTCTCGAGCGGCTTCGCCCAGAGCTCCTTGACCGCGTCGGGGACCTCGTCCGCGCCGGGAACGTCCAGCCAGCAGATCGGCTCGGTCTCGATGGCCATACGACCATCATAGAGCGGTGATCACGGAGCTCTCGACCGGCGCCGCACTCCGTGTCACTGGGCGACGGGCCATTTGCCGTGGTGTGCCTGAACGGCGGCCAGGGCCACGAGGTGGCGGGGACGTGGAGCGCGACGCTCGAGTGGCTGGTGCAGCGGCTCGCGCCGGGCCTCCCCGGGCTGCGCTTCGGCGAGGTGCGCTACCGGATCAAGTCCTGGAAGCGGCTCGACATGTGCATCGACGACGCGCGGGCGGCAATCGAGCAGCTCGGCGGCGAACGGACGCTGCTGCTCGGGTTTCTCGATGGGCGGCGCGGTCTCGATCGCGGCGGCGGACGACGCGCGGGTCGAGGGCGTCCTCAGCCTCGCGCCGTGGATCCCCGACCGGCTCGACGTGTCGACGCTGCGCGGCAAGCGCCTGGACGTGATCCACGGGGCGCTCGACCGCGGGCTGCCCGGCCTCCCCGGCGTCAGCCCGCGGAGCTCGCGGCGCGGGTTCGAGCGTGCCCTCGCCGCCGGTGCCGAGGGCACGTACACGACGATCCCGGGCGCCGTGCACGGGATCGCGGTGCGCGGGCCCGGCGGTCGCACCCTCCCGCTGCCCCGCGCCGGCCGCTGGGCCGAGCTCGTCGGCGCGGAGTTCGAGCGATTCGAGGCGGGCTACTGAGCCACGGGGGAAACCGGCTTCCCCCGTGTCGAGCGCCGGCGCATCTGCGCGGCAGTCGGCAGCTTCACGTCCCAGGCGAGCCCCAGCTTCTCGAGGCCCCGGATGATCCACCAGGACACGTCGTACTGCCACCAGGCCAGGCCGTGCCGCGCCGAGGACGGGAACGCGTGGTGGTTGTTGTGCCAGCCCTCGCCGAAGACGAGGAAGGCGACGAACCAGTTGTTCCGTGACTCGTCGCGGGCGCGGTAGTCCTTGCTCCCGAAGAGGTGACAGATCGAGTTCACCGCGAAGGTGGCGTGCTGGTAGAGGAAGATGCGGATCAGGCCGCCCCAGACGAGCGCCTCGACGCCGAGCGCGACGCCGCCGTACCAGTAGCCGATCGCGAACGGGATGCCGAGTGTGAGGACGACCCAGAGCAGGTAGAGCCGATCGACGACTCGGAGCAGCCGGTCCTCGTACAGGTCCTTCCCGTACTCGCGGCCCTGCTCCATGCCCAGGTTGGAGAACATCCAGCCCACGTGCGCGTGGACGAAGCCGGTGAACGCTCCCCAGGCGGTCTCGGGATGGCCGGCGTGCGGCGAGTGCGGGTCGCCCTCCTTGTCCGAGAACGCGTGGTGCTTGCGGTGGTCGGTCACCCACTGCGTCAGCGGCCCCTGGACGGTCATGCAGCCGAGGATCGCGAGCGCAGCCTTGACCGGCCCGCGGGCCTGGAAGCTCCGGTGCGAGAAGTAGCGGTGGAAGCCGATCGTCGTCCCGAACGCGCAGACGGTGTAGGCGACGACCAGCACGACGACGTCGATCCAGTGGAAGGCGATCTCCCAGAGCAGGCCCATCGCCAGCAAGATCCCGAGCGGCGGCGCGATCACGGCCACGAGCGTGACGGCCTGGCTGATCCGGCTCGTTCCCCGCCGGACGGTGCCGACGCGCGGCTGCTGCTGCTCTGCGATCTCCATTTCCCGCTCAGTCTAGGGACGGCTACGGGTCGGCTGTCGACAACCGACCTCCCGCCCTGGTCGAATAGCGTCATGCGCTTCCCCCGGTTCCGCACGCGCGCGCTCCTCGACGCCGGGCTCGTCCTCGAGCGATGAGGCTCTATCCGTGGATGGACCGCGTCGCGCGGCCGCTGATGAACCGCGTGTACCGGATCAGGCACCTCGGCGGCGAGCGAATCCCTGCGAGCGGCCCCGTCGTGCTGGCCGCGAACCACGAGTCGATCCTCGATCCCTGGTTCCTCGGCACGGTCACGCCGCGGCCCATCCACTTCTTCGCCAAGGCCGAGCTCTTTCGCCATCCGCTGCTCCGCGAGATCCTCGAGGGGCTCGGCGGGATTCCGGTTCGCCGTGGCGCCGACAGGGGCCGTGCCGTCCGGGCGGGCGTCGAGGCGCTCGAGCGCGGAGAGATGCTCGGAATCTTCCCGCAGGGGACGTGCCTGCCCCATCGCCACCGCCCCTTTCACCGCGGCGCGGCCAGGCTGGCGCTCGCGACGGGAGCAACGCTCGTCCCCGTGCTGCTGGTCGGAACCGAGCGCTCGATCCAGCCACGGACGCGCCGGATCGGCTTCCCGCAGGTGACGATCGTGGTCGCCGATCCGATCGCCGTCCACCGGCAGGAGCCGACGCACACGGCGGTGATCGAGCTCACCGACCGCCTCGAGCGGGCGATCGCCGAGCTCCGCGAGCCGTACGGTCCGCCCGACCACGCCTGGTTCGACGGGCGATCGTAAACACGCCAGCAGCCGCGACAGAACGCATTACGGCCGCTGCTACCCTGACCCCCGACAAACAGAACTGGTAACAGGCGAGGTCGGTCGGCTGCGCCCCTTACCGTTCGTGATCAGGGGAGCGTGCTCGCACATGGCTACCGGCACCGTCAAGTGGTTCAACAACGCCAAGGGCTACGGCTTCATCACGCCCGACGGTGAGACGAAGGACGTGTTCGTCCACCACTCGCAGATCGCGGGCGAGGGCTACAAGTCGTTGACCGAGGGCCAGAAGGTCGAGTTCGAGGTTCGCGAGGGTCAGAAAGGCCCCGAGGCGACCAACGTCATCCCGGTCGGGAGCTAGCCATCGCCGGCAAGGAAGAGAAGGTCGAACTCGAGGGCGAGGTCGTCGAGGCGCTGCGGAACGGGATGTTCCGGATCGCGCTCGACAACGGCCACGAGACCCTCGGCTACACAGCCGGAAAGATGCGCCGCTACCGGATCAGGATCTTCCCCGGCGACCGGATCCGCGTCGAGCTGTCGCCGTACGACCTCAACCGCGGCCGCATCGTCTACCGGTACAGATAGCGGCCGCGTGCCGCAGCCTGTGCTTTACTGCCGTTTCACGGCAGCGCCGACCCAAGGAGCGACCATTGCGCGCAGCGCTCATGTCCATCGAGAAGTGCTTCACAACCTCGGAGGGTATGACGCTTGCTTCGACGAACGCTCAACTTGGGGATCCTGGCGCATGTAGACGCCGGTAAGACGACTCTCACCGAACGGCTGCTCCACGCGGCCGGCGTCATCGACGTGATCGGCAGCGTCGACGACGGCACCACCCAGACCGACTCGCTCGTGCTGGAACGGCAGCGCGGAATCACCATCAAGGCCGCCGTCGTCTCGTTCGCGATCGACGACGTCACCGTCAACCTGATCGACACGCCGGGCCACCCGGACTTCATCGCCGAGGTGGAGCGCGTGCTCAGCGTGCTCGACGGCGCGGTGCTCGTGCTCTCCGCCGTCGAGGGCGTGCAGCCGCAGACGCGCCTGCTCATGCGGGCGCTCCAGCGGCTGCGCGTGCCGACGCTGATCTTCGTGAACAAGATCGACCGCCCCGGCGCGGGCGACGAGCGCGTCCTGCGCGACATCGCCGACCGGCTGACGCCCGCGATCGTGCCGATGGGGAGCCCGACCGGGCTCGGCGCCCGCGCAGCCGGCTTCGCGCCGTCCGGCCCCGACGACGCTGCCTTCCGGAGCAGGCTCGCCGAGGCGCTCGCCGAGCGCGACGAGGCGATCCTGGCCGCGTTCGTCGACGACGAGGCCGGCGTTCCCTACGACCGGCTCCGCCGCGCGCTCGTCGACCAGACGCAGCGCGGGCTCTTGCACCCGGTCTTCTTCGGCTCGGCCATCACCGGCGCCGGCGTCGAGGCCGTGATGGGAGGCATCGCCGAGCTGCTCCCGTCCGCGGCCGGCGACGCGAACGCCCCCGTGTCGGGGCAGGTGTTCAAGATCGAGCGCGCGCCGGCCGGCGAGAAGGTCGCCTACGTCCGCATGTTCGCGGGCACGGTGCAGACGCGCGACCGGGTGCGGTTCGGCCGGGAAGGCGAGGCCAAGGTGACCGCGGTCGCGGTCTTCGACCGCGGCCAGGCCGCGCGGCGCCCGGCGATCTCGGCGGGTGAGATCGGGAAGCTCTGGGGGCTCGCCGAGGTGCAGATCGGCGACGCCGTCGGCCTGCCGCACGCGGCCGCGGCCCGGCAGTTCGCGCCGCCGACGCTGGAGTCGGTCGTCGCCCCGGCGAGCCCCGACGACGGCGCCCGGCTCCGCGTCGCGCTCGCGCAGCTGGCCGAGCAGGACCCGCTGATCGCCGTCCGGCAGGACGACGAGCGGCACGAGCTCTCGGTCTCGCTCTACGGAGAGGTGCAGAAGGAGGTGATCCAGGCGACGCTGGCGACCGACTTCCGGCTCGACGTCACCTTCCGCGAGACCACCACGATCTGCGTCGAGCGGCCGGCACGCACCGGCGAGGCCGTCGAGATCCTGCACGCGGAGTCGAACCCGTTCGCGGCGACGATTGGCCTGCGCGTCGACCCGGCGCCGGTCGATTCGGGCGTCGATTTCCGTCTCGACGTCGATCCGAGGACGCTGCCTCTCTACCTGTACAGGACCGCCGCCGGCTTCGCGGACGCGATGGGCGAGCACGTGCGGCGCACGCTGCAGGAGGGCCTGTGTGGGTGGCAGGTGACCGACTGCGCGGTGACGATGACGAGGTGCACGTACCAGTCGGCCGACGGGCCGCCGTCGACGCGCGGCCCGCTCAGCAGCCTGGCCGACTTCCGGAACCTGACGCCGATCGTGCTGATGCAGGCGCTCGAGCACGCCGGGACGGTCGTCTGCGAGCCGGTCGTCCGCGTCCGGCTCGAGGTGCCGGTGGCGGCGATCGGCGCGGTCCTGGCTGCGTTGGCCCGGCTCGGCGCGGTCGCCCGGCCGCCGTCGCTCGAGCGCGGGCTGTCTACGATCGAGACGGTCCTGCCGGCCGCGCGGGTGCCGGAGCTCCAGCGGCAGCTGCCGGCGCTGACGGGCGGCGAGGGCGTGCTCGAGTCCGACTTCGCCGGCTACGAGCCGGTCGGCGGCCAGCCACCGACGCGGCGCCGGACATCGGCGAATCCGCTCAACCTCGAGGAGTACCTGATGCGGCTGGCCCGCCGGGTCGCCGTGGGAGGCTAGCCCGCGAGTCTCGAGCGGCCCGAGCCGCGGCAGGCCGACGACGGTCGCCGTCCTCGAGACGCGGTTCCCGTGGATGTCGTTGATGTCGTTCACGATCACGCGGTAGCGCGCTCCCGGGCGCACGCGGCGGATCGGGAGCGGGAACGCCGCGTAGCCGTCGATGCCGATCCGCGCCTCGGGCGTCGACGTGCCGATCCGGCGTTTCCCGAGGTAGACGGAGACGACCGAGCCGATCCGGCAGCCCATGCCGTCGCGGATCGCGAGCTCCCAGAGCGGCAGCCTGAGCACCGGCCGCCGGGTGCCGGCCGCCACCTCCACCACGGGATTGCGCGCGTCCAGCCCGGCGGCTGCGCCGGCGAACACGGCCAGGGCCGGCTTGCGCGCCCGGTTGCCGGCGATCAGCCCGCTGTCCCAGGTCGAGTAGGTGGGGTCGTCGCGGAAGGTGAACCAGATGAACATCTGAACGCGCGGGTCGTCGGCGGCCAGCGCGAGCGCCTGGCGCACGTAGGACGCCTGCTGGTCGACGGTCACGCCCCCGGGCCGCGCGGGCCTGGTCTGGAGGCCGTACTCGCTGATCCAGATCGGGATGTCGTCGCGGTGGAACCACTCGTCGAGCTTCTGCTCGAACGTGTGCAGCGTGGCCAGGTTCACGTTGGGGAAGCGGTAGCGCTGGTGCGGGCCGTAGCCGAGGTCGGAGTACGGATGGTGCGCCCAGGCGTCGAAGGGCACCGCCGGCCTCACTCCTGCGAGCAGCCGAGCGAACGTGCCCGGCGCGATCGACCCCGCGCCCGGGCGGCCGATCCGGTTCCCGCGGGACGAGGTCTGACCGATGGCGACGGTGGCCAGCGGGTTGCCTGCCTTCAGGCCCGCGTACGCGAACCGGCAGACGAGCGCGTACAGGTACGGCGAGACGGGGTTTCCCTGCGCGTCGAAGGCGGGCGCGAGAAAGCGGACGGAGTTGGGCTCGTTCCAGATCGTGTAGTAGCCCACGAACGGATAGCCGGGATGCGCGCCCGAGTAGCGGTCGGCAACGGCCCGCGCGAAGTCGGAGAGGTCGCGCATGTGGTCGGGCAGGTAGTTCGGCCCCCGGCCGTCGTTGGCCCAGGCGGGCGTGCCCCAGATCGTGAGCATCACCGTCATGCCGTTCATCGCGGCGGTGCGGGTGAGGTCGTCGAGATCGGTGAAGCGGTAGGCCGGGTCGAAGGAGTCGATCGCGAGCCGCGGCCGGGCGGGCGCGATCTCCGACCAGTCGGCGGTCGCACGGATCACCGTCGCATGCGCCCGGGCTGCGGCGGCGATCACCGTGCCCCGATCGGGGCTCCAGCGGAAGCCTGGATCGTCCTGGAAGCCGACCAGCATCGGTCGGGCGGGACGGGCGGACGAGGGAAGGACGGCGAGCGCTGCCAGGGCAAAAACGAGCGCGCCGAGCAGGCGCGCAAGAATGGCCGCAGCTTGCACCGGCCGACCCTAACGGGTTGCCGCGAGCCGTACTACTTCGTTCGGTCTGTCGCGAGCGCGGGGCGGTTTGCGTTCTCACGGCCGTCGACCACCCGGGTGTCGTCGACAACTACCGGCACGGCCGCCGCCTCGCGAGGCTGTCCGCCGCGGCCGAGCACGACGGAGGATCTCCGGCGGGCCATGACGCACTACCGGCGCGCTCTTCGACGAGCTGGTGGAAGACGCTGACGGCAGGGACGGCAACGGCTCCTCCCGCCGCGAACGGGAAAGGACGGCGACCCGATGACCGGGAAGCCGAAGTCGACGAAAGACCTCGTCCAATCGGCCGAGGAGCAGCTGCCGCAGCTCTCCACCTGATCCAGGCATGTCCGATGTTTGGCAACCACCGGAGCGGTAACCCGAACGGGCGATTCCGTTCCCGAACGCGAAGGAGGCCTTCATGCAAGGCACGGAACGCACCAAGGAACAGCTCTACCGCGAGGCCAAGCGCCTCGGCATCAAGGGCCGGTCGAAGATGAGCAAGGGCCAGCTCAAGGCCGCCGTCGACCGCAGACGGTAGTAACGGCAAGGGGAGGGCAGCCACACCTGCCCTCCCCTCTACCCCGCGGTGATGTACTCCGTGAGGTACTGGATCTCGAAGCTCTGCTGCTTCGACTTGAATTTCACGAGGTCGCCGATCGAGACCACGCCGACGACGTCGCCGCCCTCGACGACGGGCAGATGGCGGATGCGGCGGTCGGTCATCACCGCCATGCACTCGTCGATCTCGGTCTCGGGCGTGACGACGACGAGCGGTGCGGTCATGATCTCGCCGACTGCCGTGTCGCGGTCGGTACGACCCTCGAGGGTGACGCGACGCAGGTAGTCGCGCTCGGTGACGATCCCGACGATGCCGCCGCCGTCCGTCACGAGCAGCGAGCCGACGTTGGCCTCGACCATCTCCTGCACGGCCTCGAACACCGACGCGCCCGCCTCGATGCTGAGCACGCTGCCGCCCTTGTCGCCGAGGATCTCCGACACCTTGCTCATGCCGCCTCCTTCGGTCTCCGGGCGCCTGCCTGCGCCCTGCCTGGACGATACCGCGCCGTGTGTGCCGGGCACCACTAGGCTTCGCAGGCGATGGGCTACGCGGCCGCCGGGGACAGGTACGAACGGATGGAGTACCGCCGCTGCGGGCGGAGCGGCCTCGAGCTGCCCGCGCTGTCGCTCGGGCTCTGGCACAACTTCGGACACGACCGGCCGCTCGACACGCAGCGCGCCATCGTCCGCCGCGCCTTCGACCTGGGCGTCACGCACTTCGACCTGGCCAACAACTACGGGCCGCCGTACGGCTCCGCCGAGGAGAACTTCGGCCGCCTCCTGGCCCACGACCTGCGCCCGTACCGCGACGAGCTGATCATCTCCACGAAGGCCGGCTACGACATGTGGCCGGGGCCGTACGGCGAGTGGGGATCCCGCAAGTACCTGGTCGCGAGCCTCGACCAGAGCCTGCAGCGCCTGGGCCTCGACTACGTCGACATCTTCTACTCGCACCGCCTCGACCCCGAGACACCGCTCGAGGAGACGATGGGCGCGCTCGACGCCGCGGTCCGCCAGGGCAAGGCCCTCTACGTCGGCATCTCGTCCTACTCGGCGGCGAAGACCCGCGAGGCGGCCGCGATCCTCCGCGGCCTCGGCACGCCGCTCCTCATCCACCAGCCCTCGTACTCGATGCTCAACCGCTGGATCGAGGAGGAGCTGCTGGACGTGCTCGACGACGAGGGAGTCGGCTGCATCGCGTTCTCGCCGCTCGGGCAGGGGCTGCTCACGAGCAAGTACCTGGACGGCGTCCCGGCCGGGTCGCGCGCGAGCCAGGGCACGTCCTTCTCGCAGGACCTGCTCACGGACGAGGCCGTCGCCAGGGTGCGGGCGCTGAACGAGATCGCGGCGTCCCGCGGGCAGTCGCTGGCGCAGACCGCGATCGCCTGGGCGCTCCGCGACCCGCGGGTCACCTCGGCGCTCGTCGGCGCCTCGAGCGTCGAGCAGCTGGAGGCGAACGTGGCCGCGCTCGACCGGCTCGACTTCACCGACGACGAGCTGGCCGAGATCGACAGGCACGCGACCGACAGCGGCATCAACATCTGGGCCCAATCGAGCGCTAGCTGACCGAGCGCTGACTGAGCCGAGCGGCCGTCTAGCCGGCGGCTTCCGCGTCTGCCCGGGTCAGCAGCCCGAGGTAGCGACCCGCGGAGGTGGTGACGGGCAAGCTGGACAGGCCGCGCTTGTCCATGCGCTTCACGGCCCAGTCGAGGCGTGCGCTCGGGCGGATCGTGCTCGGCCCGTCCGTCATCGCCTCCTCGGCCGAGACGTCGTCCTCACGGGCGAGCGCGGCGCGGCCGAGGCGGCCGAGCAGCACGCCGTCGGGGTCCAGCACGAAGCACGTGTCCCAGTCGCCGAGCCTCGCGCTGATGTCCTGCAGACGCTCGTCCGGACCGCAGGTCGGTGCGTCGCGCCGCATGAACGCGCCGGCGCGGTGCGCGCTCGGATCGGCGCCCTCGAGCGGCAGGCCGAACGAGCCCCAGTCGGCCTTGCCGGCGGCGTAGTCGAAGACCTGCTCGAACCCGAGCCCGGCGAGCCGCGACGCGGCCCGTGGCGAGAGGTCTCACTGGTAGTCGTAGCAGTAGACGATCACCGGCCTCGCGCGGTCGAGGCGGGCTGCGGTCGAGGCGTTCAGCTCTTTGAGCGGGAGGTTGACAGCCCCCGGAAGGTGCTCGTCCTCGAACTCGTCCTCCGGCAGCACCTCGACGACCTGCGCGCCTTCGCGCAGGAGCTCCTGCACGCGGTTCCGGTCGATCGCCTCCATCGGACCGCCAGCGTAACCTTCCGCAGCGTGCTGCTCCGGCTGCTCGTGTTCCTTGCCGTGATCGTGGGGATCGTCGTCGCGGCGTTCTTCGGGCTGACCCAGCGATACACCGTCCCGAACGACGCGATGGAGCCGACGATGAAGAAGGGCGACGACACGGCCGTCCTGCGGTTCGAGGACTCGTTCACGTCGCCGCACCGCAAGGACGTCGTGGTCGTCAAGCCGGAGCCGACCGGCGCGTGTTTCTCGAAGAGCTACGTCGCGCGGATCATCGGTCTCCCCGGCGAGACCGTGTCCGAGCGGGACGGCGCCGTCTCGGTCGACGGCAAGCCGCTGCAGGAGCCTTACGCGCGGCCGGACGACCGTTCGAACGGCGTGACGCGGACGCTGCATGTCCCGCCGGACTCCTATCTGGTGCTCGGCGACAACCGGCGCTCGAAGTGCTCGTCGCCCGGCTTCGTGCTGAAGAAGAACGTCGTCGGCACGGTCTCGCTGACCTACTGGCCGGTCGACCGCGTGTCGGTGCGCTAGCGCTTCTCGGTCGCGACGCTGAGCAGGTCGGAGGCGAGCCGGAGGTCCACGTCGGGCCGCACGGCCATCATCAGCGACCGAACGGTGTCGTGCCCTGCCTCGGTCAGCTTCTTGAAACGCCAGAGAAGGAGCGTCGCGGCCTGATCGACGTCGAGACGCTCGAACTGCGCTGCATCCATCGGAACTCCCCTCGTTCGACAAACGGCAGATGCCGGTTCGCGGGGCTCATCGGCATCTCTTTGCCCCGGCTTGAGCAGAACCGCGCGGACGGCCTCGACTCGCGCGGTGGAGCGGCGGGTCGCGTTCGTGCTCGGTGGCGGCGGCCATGCGGGCGCAGCCGAGCTGGGATGCTGCATGCGCTCCTCGACCGGGAGGTGAGGCCCGACCTCATCGTGGGTACCTCGGTCGGGGCGCTGCACGGCGCGCTGGTGGAGGCGGCGCCGCCAGCCTCCTGCGCGCGCACACGCACGTGCGGTCGAACGCCCCACTGCGCCGGCTGGCGAAGCGCCTGCTCGGCGTCGCCTCGTTCGAGGAGCTCGCCCTGCCCGTTTGCTCGTTGTTCGGCCGGCACGCGGGCTCGAGCGGCCACGTCCGAGGGACAGTCCCTGTAACGCGTCGTCCACAGGCTGTGGCGGCTGCAACTTTTCCGAACGGCGTGGTTGAGCCGTGTACCTGTTCACGCGAGCCATGTCCAGGGGACAGTCCCTGTAACGCGTCGTCCACAGGAGGCGGCCGGACCAGCCTCGTACCTTGTGAGCTAGTCGATCGGCTCTGTGACCAGGCTCGCCGACCAGCGCTCCTCGATCCGGCGCTTCTTCCAGATCACGACCGACGCGGCCCAGGTGACGACGAAGAGCCCGACGACGCCGTAGCCGATGCTGCCGAAGTCGAGGCCCTGGAGCCAGCCGAAGAAGCCGGTCGTGAGGTCGAGCTTCGTGGCCAGGACCTGGAGCAGCTCGATCGTTCCGATCGCGAGCGCGACCGCGACGGACAGGCTCGTGACCGTGATGTTGTAGTAGACCTTGCGAATCGGGTTGGAGAACGCCCAGCCGTAGGCCTGGCTCATGAAAGCGCCGTCGGCCGTATCCATGAGGGACATGCCCGCTGCGAAGATGACCGGCAGAGACATGACCGCGAGCAGCGGCACGTGGTGCGTGGCCACGCCGGCCGCGACTGCGAGGAGGCCGACCTCGCTGGCCGTGTCGAACCCGAGCCCGAACAGGAAGCCGAGCGGGTACATGTGCCACGACTTCGACACGAACCGGAACAGCCTTCCGATGAAGAAGCGGTTCATGAAGCCGCGCTCGAGCAGGCGCTGCTCGAGCCGCTCCTGGTCGTACCGCCCGCCCTTCATCTCTCGGAAGATCCGGACGATGTCGATCAGGACGAGGAGGTTGAGAACACCGATGATCCACAGGAACGTCCCGGAGACGCTCGCGCCGACGTAGCCGCCGTAGCTCTGGAGCGCGGGGATGCTCGAGTTGACGCTTCCCGCTGCGATCGCGAGTGCAGCAGTCAGCCCGAAGACGATGGATGCGTGCCCGAGGGAGAAGAAGAAGCCGACCCCGAGCGGCCGCTTCCCCTGCTGCAGCAGCTTCCGCGTCGTGTTGTCGATCGCCGCGATGTGGTCGGCGTCGAACGCGTGGCGCAGGCCGAAGGTGTAGGCGAGGAGGCCGAGGCCCGCAAGCGCGGGATAGTGGCGCGAGTAGTAGAGGAAGAGGCCCCAGCCGAGGATGTGGAGCCCGACGACCGCGCCGGCGAACCCCGACAGCCGGGCCCACTCCCGGCCCGTCATCGCCCGCGTCCACCACCATCGCCCCATGCGTCGCCTCCTCGCAGCCGTCGTTGACGCGAATCATTCGCCCGCGACGGCGGAGCGGTTCAAGACGCGCAGACTGCTGAGCCGTGGCCGGAGCGGCGCGCTGGTCGAAATTCGACGTATGGACGGGACCTCAGCCGCTCCCGGCCGCCTCTCACTAGCCCGATCCGTAGAAGCTGGAAAGGCCCTCGGTGCATTCCCGGATGCCGCACGGCGGCGACGGTCGTGGGATGGTGGTTGCACGCGTCCGGCGCTCGCGCACACGCTCTCGGCGCGCTGCCGGACGGCGACCTGAAAGGAGATGGTCTCTCATGAAGAGAGGCAGTGGCAAGGGCCGATTGGCCGTCCTCACGCTGCTGACGGGTCTCGCCGTGGCCCTGGCGCTTCTGGCCACGCCGGCGAGAAGCGACTCACCGGCAACGAAGCTGAGCCCGCGCGTCGTCACGACCTGGCCGTGGGTCGATCCGTACGGGTGCTTCGCCGAGAGCATCGCTCTCGGAAGCGACGGCTTCCTCTACGCCTCGATCACGACCTGGGGCGAGGAGGAGGACGGCGACGTCGGCCAGATCGTGAAGATCGCCCCCGGCACCGGCAAGCAGACGGCGTTCGGGCCGGAGATCGAGACACCGGGTCTTCTGACCGGAGTCGCGTTCGACGCGCAAGGGGGCCTCTACGTCGCCAATGCGACGTTCTCGGACGAGGACCTGCCCGGTGTCTTCCGCATCGACGCGGGCCAGGCGACGCGGGTGCTGACGCTGCCCGCGGACAGCTTCCCGAACGGCCTGGCGATCCGCGACGGCTACCTGTACGTGTCGGACAGCGCGCTCGGCGCCGTCTGGAGGTCCCCGGTGAAGACGGCGTCCACGCCGGCGGCGCCATGGTTCCAGGACCAGCGGCTCGCCCCGGGCTCCGGAGCGAACGACCACGGCATCGGCGCGAACGGCATCGCGTTCAAGGGGAGCGACCTGTACGTCGCGGTGGCCGACGCGGGGCGCATCGTCCGCGTGGCGGTCCTCTCGAGCGGGCTCCCGGGCGCGCTCCGCACCGTGTCCAACCGGCCAGAGCTGCGGAGCGTCGACGGGATCGCCTTCGACCTGCGCGGCGACCTCTGGATCACGGTCAACGGGCCTGGATCGGGCCGGCTGCTCAGGTTGACGACGGTCGGGCAGACGATCGTGATGGCCGACCAGGTGGCCTGGCTCGACTACCCGACACAGCCCGTGCTCGGGGTCGGACGCTGGAGCGGCGTGGTCTACGTCGCCAACGGCTCGTTCGACGGCGGCACGCCGAACGTCGTGTCGCTGGCCGGGCTGGCTCCGTAAGGGCAGGGACGGCGGGAGGGCCGGGAGCGGCTCCGGCCCTCCAGCGCAGTGAAGTGCGGAGACTTGCTGAAGCGCCGTCGTGGGATCGCCGGCGCGCTCGCCGCCCGCCGCCACGACGCCGAGATCGAGCCGACGCCGCAGCCGCCGTGAGTCTGTGAGAACATATGTTCGTGGCAGGAGCCGCGACGATCCTCCACGCTGATGCCGACTCGTTCTTCGCGTCGGTCGAGCAGCGTGACGATCCGGTCCTTCGTGGGCGGCCGGTGATCGTCGGCGGCGGCGTCGTGCTGGCCGCCAGCTACGAAGCGAAGGCGCGCGGCGTCCGCACGGCCATGGGCGGCCGCCAGGCGCGACGGCTCTGCCCCGAGGCGGTCGTGGTCAGGCCGCGCATGGCCGCGTACACCGAGGCGAGCAAGGCGCTCTACGCGCTCTTCGAGGACACGACGCCCGCCGTCGAGGGGCTGTCGATCGACGAGGCCTTCCTCGACGTCCGCGGCATGGAGCGGATCGCCGGCACCCCGACGGAGATCGCCGTCCGACTCCGCCGCCGCGCCCGGGACGAGATCGGCCTGCCGGTGACGGTCGGCGTCGCCCGGACGAAGTTCCTGGCCAAGGTGGCGAGCGCCGTCGCCAAACCCGACGGCCTCCTCGTCGTGCCGCCGGGGCGTGAACTGGCCTTCCTGCACCCGCTGCCGATCGAGCGGGTCTGGGGCATCGGCCCGGCGACGGCGGCGAAGCTTCACGAGCGCGGCATCGCCACCGTCGGCGACCTCGCGCGCGTCCCGGAGCCCACGCTGACGGTCATCCTCGGCCCGGCCGCGGCGCGCCACGTCCACGCCCTCGCCAACAACCGCGACCCGCGCCGCGTTCAGCCACGGCGGCGCCGCCGCTCGATCGGCTCGCAGCACGCGCTGGGCAGGACGCGTCGGTCGTCGGGCGAGATCGACACCGAGCTGATCGCGCTCGTCGATCGGGTCACACGACGCCTGCGCGCCGCCAGGCGCGTGGGGCGAACCGTCGTGCTGCGCCTGCGCTTCGACGACTTCTCGAGAGCGACCCGCTCGCACACGCTGCCCAACTCGACGGCCCGGACGCCGGCTGTGCTCGCGGCCGCGCGCGAGTTGCTCGCGGCCGCGCTGCCGACAATCAGGCATCGAGGCCTCACGCTCATCGGCGTCACGATCGCCAACCTCGACGACGACCTGCCGCTCCAGCTCTCCCTGCCGCTCGACCGGGCGAGCAGCGACCTCCTCGACGCCGCGCTCGACGAGATCCGCGACCGCTACGGCCCGACGGCCGTGACCCGCGCAGTCCTCGTCGGGCGGAGTCCCGGGCTGACGATGCCGCTGCTGCCCGACTGACCTGCGGCTAGGCGGGTACCTGCTCCTGCCGCGGAGCTGCGGCCGCGACACGGTCGAGCCAGGGGGCGGCGCCCAGCCGCTCGAAGGTCTCGCGCGCCTCGACGAGCGAGGCCTCGCTCCCCGTCAGCTCCGCGTGCTCGAGCAGCGCGACGGCGAGCGGGAACGGAGTGCCGAGGCCTCGGAAGAGCTGCGCCGCGGCCTCGAGGCCGGTCGGGTCCTTCGCCGTCCAGGCGCGCAGGCGGCGCGCCTGGGCCTCCAGGAACGGCGGCCGCCCGCCGGACGGGAGCCCGTCCACGAAGTCGAGGAGCTCCGCCGCCTTGCCCGTGTCTCCGAGTGCCAGCGCCGCCTCGACGGCGTCGACCACGCCGTGCTTCACGGACTGGAAGGTGGTGCCGAGGATGCGCGCTGCATCGATCGTGGCCGTTCCGGCCGAGATCGCGTCCTCGTGGCGTCCCTCACCCCGCCTGAGCGCCGCCGTGGCCGAGAGCCATGTGCAACGGTTCTGGAGGTCGGTCGAGTGCTCGAGCCGCGCGAACATCGAATGGATCCGCCGCGCCTCGTCGAGCTCGCCCCGCTGGACGTGCACCTCGACTCCCGACTCCAGCAGGCTGAGCACGACCCCGCCCGCGTCGACCTGCTCCTGCGTGAAGTCGTCGGCTGTCGCCAGCACCTCGTCCCAGCGGCCGAGCATCAGCAACGGATAGGTCCGCTCGGCGAGCGCAGCCCACTCGTAGGGCCGGCTGCCGACCTTCCGGGCCAGGGCGAGCGACTGGTCGAGGTAGGTGAGCGCCTCCGCATAGCGATCGTCGCGGAAGCAGCCGTCCGAGAGGATGAAATAGAGGGTCCACGCGTGCTCGCTGAGGTCGTGCTCGAGCGCGAGGTCGAGCGCATGCTTCGTCAGGGCGAACGCCTCCTCCCCGTGTCCCCGGCTGAACGCCACGGCGCCCTTGGCCCGGAGCGCGAACACGAGCGCCTCCGGGAGCCGCTGGGCCTCGGAGATGTCGAGCGCGAGCTCCGCCCGCTCGGCGGCCCGCTCCAGGTCGCCGCTGAACCAGTGCGCGCGAGAGAGCTGCGCGGCGATCATGGCGAGATCCTGGTCTGGCTCGTCGCCGGAGATGACCTCGAAGGCGCGTTCGAGCCGCGCGACCGCCTCGTCCCGGCGGTCCGTGAACAGGAGGGCGCGCCCCAGCCGGCCCGAGGCGCGCGCGGCAGCGTGGGTGTCGCCCTCAGCTCTCGTACATGTCGATGGCCTCTTCCAGGAGTGTGCGCGCGCCGTCGGGGTCGCCGCTGTAGCCGGCCATGACGCCCGCGCGGCCCAACAGGTCGGCCTTCTGCAGCGGCTGGTCGGCCAGCTCCGCCGCCGCCTCGAAGTAGCGCCTGGCCTCCGCGGCGGCCGCCAGCGATTGCGCCCGCTCGCCCGCTCCCGCGAGCGCGAGCCGCGCCCGCTCCTTGAGCGCAGCCGCGCCCTCGGCGGCGGGATCGAGCCGGTAGGCCTCGACGAGGTGCGAGGCGACGACCTCCGTCACCTCGTCCTCGGACAGCGCCGCGGACAGGTGCTCGGCTGCCAGGAGGTGACGGGCCCGCCGCTCGCGCTTGGAGAGCGTCTCGTAGGCGACGTGGCGCACGAGCTCCTGCAGGAACCCGTACTGCCCGTACTCGGGCGAGCGCGGGTCGGACTGGAGCGAGATCACCTCCTTGCGCACGAGCGAGTCGAGCAGCGGGTCGAGCTCTGCCCCCGAGAGCCCGGTGAGGGCGGCGAGCCCCGCGCGCGTGAACGTCTTGCCGAGCACCGCGCCGTCCTGGAGGAGGCGGCGCTCGTCGGGCGCGAGGCCGTCGAGGCGCGCGGCGATCAGCGCGTGGAGAGTCTCCGGCACCTCCAGCTCGTCGATCGTGCCGACGGGCCGGTAGACGGATCCCTGCTGGACGAGGGCGCCGCGGTCGAGCAGCATCCGCACGGTTTCCATGGCGTACAGGGGCACGCCTTCCGCGCGGGTGAGGATCTGCTCCCGCACCGCCGCCGGGAGTCCCGGCACGAGCCCGGTCAGCAGCTCCTCCATCGCCTCCTGCGGGAGCGGGTCGAGGTAGAGGGAGGCGAAGTTGCGATGGCCAGCGCCCCAGCTCGGCCGCCGCTCGAGCAGCTCGGGCCGGGCGAACGTGATCACGAACAGCGGCGAGTTGCGCGACCAGTCCAGCAGGTACTCGACGAAGTCGAGCAGCGAGGCATCGGCCCACTGCATGTCCTCGAAGGCGAGCACGGTGGGATAGACGTCGGCGAGCCGTTCGAAGAACAGGCGCCAGGCGGCGAACAGGTCCTGCCGGTCGTGCGACTCGAGGCCGCCGAGGCCGAGCAGGTGAGAGAGCCGCGGCTCGACGAAGCGGCGCTCCTCAGGGTCGAGGACGTGTTCCTCGAGCGCAGCGCGCAGTTTCTCGAGCGCCGAGTCCGCCGCCTCGTCCTCGGCGATCCGGCAGCGCCAGCGCACCATGTCCGCGAGCGCCCAGTAGGTCACGCCCTCGCCGTACGCGAGGCAGCGGCCGCGGTGCCAGTAGACGGAAAGAGCGATGCCGTCGAAGTACTTGTAGAACTCCCACGAGAGGCGCGACTTGCCGAGCCCGGCGACGCCCGTCACCGAGACGAGTTGCGCCGTACGCTCGTCCGCACAGTTGTGGAAGAGCGCCTTGATCTGGCGCAGCTCGCGGTCGCGGCCGACGAACGGCGCCTCGAGGCCGTGCGACTTGAGCGTGCCGCGGACGCCGGAGACGACCCGGTCGGCCTTCCACAGCGGCGTCAGCCCCACCTTGCCCTTGAGCTCGAACGACCCCGCCTCCTCGTACACGACCGCCTGCTCTGTCGCTCGGCGCGTCGACTCGCCGACGTAGACGCGGCCGGGCTCGGCGACCGACTGCACCCGTGACGCCGTGTTGACGAGATCGCCCGCGACCATCCCCTCGCCCTCGGCGCCGATCGTCACCGCCGCTTCGCCTGTGAGCACGCCCGCCCGCGCCCGCAGGTCCTCGGCGCCGACCTCCTGGCCCAGCGCCGACACGGCCGCGACCAGATCGAGCGCCGCGCGGACGGCCCGCTCCGCGTCGTCCTCGGTCGCCACCGGCGTGCCCCACACGGCCATGACCGCGTCGCCGATGAACTTCTCCACCGTGCCGCCGTAGAGCTCGATCAGCCGCCGGCAGAGGTCGAAGTAGCGCGAGAGCAGCTCGCGAACCTCCTCGGGATCGCGCGACTCCGAGAGGCTCGTGAAGCCGACCAGGTCGGCGAAGAGCACGGTGACGAGCCGGCGCTCGGACGCGGGAGCCTCGCGCGCGGACGTGACTCGGGCGCCGGGCCCGTTCTCGGCCGCGATCGGCGCGCCGCACTCGTCGCAGAACTTCTCGTCCCCGGCGAGGGCAGCGCCGCAGGACCCGCAGTTCGTCGCTCGGGCGAGCGCCGTCCCGCACTCCTTGCAGAACTTCTTCCCCTCGAGATTCTCGGTCCCACAGCTCGGGCAGACCATCTCGCCGCAGAGCCTACTCCCGGATGCGCCGCGCAGGGGGCTGCGCGCGGCGTGTAGCGTTCGTCTCTCGATGACCGGGAAGGCCGCGTTCACGGAAGAGGAGTGGCACACGGTGCTCGCGGGGCCGCCGAGCGCCGGCATCATCGTCCTCGCCGCCCAGCGCGGTGGGACCTTCCGCGAATCGTTCGCGCTCGCGAAGGCGTACGCGGAGGCGCGGCAGGACCACGGCCAGAGCGAGCTTCTCGACGAGATCGTCGCCGCCAAGCCCGAGCACCCGCACACGAAGCAGCACTCGTACGAGGAGCTGAAAGCGGCGGGGTTGCAGCAGCTCGGCGATGCGGTCGCGCTGCTCGAGCAGAAGACGACGCCGGAGGAGGTCGACGACTACAAGCGCTTCGTTCTCACGCTCGCCGAGAAGGTCGCCAACGCCCATCGCGAGAAGGGGCAGAACGTCAGCCCGGCCGAGCAGGCTGCGCTGGACGAGATCGAGGCGACGCTCGGCACGACCGCAGAGCCAGGCGCAGCCGAGGGGTAAAGCCCCTGATATCTTCACGATTGTGAAGGTATCTCCCCGCGCGGCCACCGCCGTCCCGCTGGACCGCTGCGAGGTCGAGTGCGTCGACCCCGACCGCGTGCGCGCCGTTCTCGAGCGCCTGCCGAAGGCCGGCGTGTTCGAGGAGCTCGCCGAGACGTTCAAGGTGCTGTCGGATCCCGGTCGCGTGAGGCTGATCTCGGCGCTGCTCGAGGGCGGAGAGCTGTGCGTGTGCGACCTGTCGGCGGTCACGGGGCTCTCGCAGACGGCGTGCTCGCACAATCTCCGGCTCCTGCGCTCGAGCCGGCTCGTCCGCCACCGCAAGCAGGGGCGCAACGTCTACTACTCGCTCGACGACGCGCACATCCGGCTCCTCCTCGACGTCGGGCTCCAGCACGTCGGCCACCGTGATGACTGAGCTCGTCCAGATCGGCCGCCTGACACCGCCCCGGCCCGCGCTCGCCGCGGAGGAGCGCGCTCGCCTCGAGCG
Organism: uncultured Actinomycetes bacterium; assembly: GCA_963776375.1. GTDB lineage: Bacteria > Actinomycetota > Thermoleophilia > Gaiellales > Gaiellaceae > PALSA-612. The sequence continues at coordinate 1,049,863 of CAVZMF010000002.1, forward strand.
GCGAGCCCGGATGCTCGCGTGGGGCGGAAACCTCTGGCATCTCGTCGAGTTCGCGATCGCCGTGGCAGCCGGAATCGCCGCCGGCTCGATCGCGCTGATCGGCTTCGGCGCCGACTCGTTTGTCGAACTCCTGGCCGGCACGGTGATCGTCTGGCTGTTCACGGGCGGCCGCGGCTCCTCGCACGCGGCCGAGCGACGAGCGCAGCAGCTGATCGCGATCAGCTTCTTCGTGCTGGCCGCCTACGTCGCCGTCGAGTCGATCCGCGATCTCGTCCAGCAGCACCACGCCGAGGCGAGCTGGGTCGGCATCGGCCTCGCGGCGGTTACGGCTCCGACGATGCCGCTGCTGGCACGCGCGAAGCAGCGCGTTGGGCGGCAGCTGAGCTCGTCCGCGACGGTGAAGGAAGGCGCACAGAACATGCTCTGCGCCTACCTCTCGATCGCCCTCCTCGCCGGACTGCTCGCGAATGCCGTCGCCGCCTGGTGGTGGGCCGATCCCGCCGCCGCGCTCGTGATCGCCGCCGTCGCCCTCAAGGAGGGCCGGGAGAGCTGGCGCGGCGAGGGCTGCTGCGATGCCTGCTGAGCACCACGAGCACCACGACCAAGGGCACTCGCACGCCGGCCACTCGCACGCGGTCACGGCCGACACGAACAAGCGCCGCCTCACGATCGCGCTCGCCCTGATCGTCGCCTTCATGTGCGGCGAGGTGATCACGGGCATCCTGGCGAACTCGCTGGCGCTCCTCTCCGACGCCGGCCACATGCTCACGGACGCGGGTGCGATCGGGCTGTCGCTCTTCGCGCTGCACCTGGCCTCGCACCCGGCCGGCGGGAACCTGACCTTCGGCCTCAAGCGGGCGGAGATCCTCTCCGCGCAGGTGAACGGCGCGACGTTGCTCGTGCTCGCCGCCCTGATCGTCTACGAGGCGATCCGGAGGCTGATCGCGCCGCCGGACGTGCACGGCTGGGCGGTGCTGATCGTCGCTCTGGTCGGCATCGGAGTGAACGTCCTCGCCACGGTGCAGCTGGCGCAGGCGAACCGCGCGAACATGGCCGTCGAGGGCAGCTTCCAGCACATCGTCACCGACCTGTACGCCTTCATCGGGACGGCCGTCGCCGGCGGGATCATCCTGCTCACGGGCTTCGACCGCGCCGACCCGATCGCGTCGCTCTTCGTCGCCGCGCTCATGCTCCGCGCCGCCTACGGGCTGCTCAAGGCGTCCGGCCGGGTGCTGCTCGAGATCGCACCCGAGGGCATGAGGGTCGAGGACATCGGCCGCGCGCTCGCCGCCCATCCCCACGTGGCGTCGATCCACGACCTCCACGTCTGGGAGATCGGCACCGGCTTTCCCGCCCTCTCCGCACACGTGCTCGTCCACCCGGGCGACGACTGCCATGCGATCCGCCGCGAGCTCGAGGCGACGCTCCGGAGCGATTTCGGCATCGAGCACACCACGCTCCAGGTCGACCACGCCGGTGACGCGCACCTGCTCACGATCTCGAGCGCCCGCCGACGATCGACGTGAGCTTCCTCCCGGGCGTCCTCGCCCACGCCTCGCAGATCACCTATCGCTTTCCGCTCCCGACCTGGATCTACATCGTCGCGGCCGGGCTGATCGTCCTCGTCTCGGCGCCGGCAGCCGCAGCCTTCATGGGTCGCGGGCCGGGGCTCGGCTGGCGCTCGCGCAACCTCTACCCGCGGCTCCGACCCCTGCACCTCGGAGCGATCGGCCTGACGATCTCGAGCCTGCTCCTCGTCTGGTGCCTGCTCGGCGGCGTCGCGGCCCGGACGAGCGAGGAGGCGCACGAGTTCCTCGAGAACCCCGCCACGATCCTGATCTGGGTCGATTTCTGGGTCGGGCTCGGCATCGTCTCCGCGCTGGTCGGAAACATCTGGGACTTCGTCAGTCCGCTCAGCGCCCTCGCGCGCGCGATCGACCGGGAGCTCGGGCGGCGCGAGGTCGGGCGGCGCCTCTACCCCGAGCGGCTCGGCCAGTGGCCGGCGGTCGCGCTGCTGCTCGTCTGGAGCTGGTTCGAGCTCGTGTGGGAGCCGGCCAAGGAGCCGGACAAGCTGGCCCTCCTCGTCGTCGGCTACTTCGTGCTCACACTCGCCGGCGCGGGCGTGTTCGGCGCCGACGTCTGGCTCGCGAACTGCGAGGTCTTCACGGTCTTTGCGCGCACCCTCGCGCGCTGCGCGCCGCTGGAGCTCGACCCGGCGGAGCCGGAGGACTGGCTGGACGCGGAGCCGACTCGGCGAGCGGTCCGGCTCCGGCCCTACGGCGCCGGCCTGGTCTCGACGCGGCCCGCGCCACCGGGCGGAGGCGCGTTCGTGATCGCGCTGCTCGCGACCGTCGTCTACGACGGCTTCTCCCAGACGACGCAGTTCCGGGACTCCAAGTTCTGGATCTACGACCGCGCTGGCTTCTTCCGCGCGCACGCCGACCTGTACTCGACGCTGCTCATGGCCGCCGTCGTGCTCGCCTTCGTCGCGGCGTTTCTGCTCGTGATGGCGATCGTCGGGCGGAGCGAGGGCGGCTTCCAGCTCACGGCGAGGCGGTACGCGCCGACCCTGGTGCCAATCGCCGCCGCCTACTTCGTCGCCCACTACTTCGCCTATCTGCTCATCGCCGGCAAGGCCACGCTCGCCGTCCTCGTCGACCCGCTCGGCCGCAGCTGGAATCCGTGGGGCCTCGGCGAGTACCCGCTCACCTACGGCTGGATCGCCGGCGCGGGCGTGTGGTGGGCGCAGATCGCGCTGATCGTGGTCGGGCATGTCGCCGCGATCCTCGCCGCGCACCACATCGCCGTGCAGTCCCGGCCGACGGCGCGCGGCGCACTGCTCGGCCAGTCCCCGGTCGTGCTGCTCATGGTCGGCTACACGATGGCCGGCCTCTGGGTGCTGGCCCAGCAGCTCGCGCCGGAGTTCTAGCGACTAGGCCGCCTTCTCGACGCGGATCTCCTCCACCACGTCGTCCGCCGCGGCCGGTGCACGCCTCTCGACGATCAGCCGCGCCCCTCGCCCGCGCGTGACGAACCCGATCGTCCAGCGGAGGACGACGAGCAGCCTGTTCTGGAACCCGCTCAGGTAGAAGAGGTGGACGAGGAGCCACAGGGCCCAGGCCGGGAAACCGGCCAGGTGGACCCCCTTGACGTCGGCGACGGCCTTCGACCGCCCGATCGTCGCGAGGTTGCCCTTGTCGCGGTAGCGAAACGGAGCCCGCGACCGGCCGCGGATGCGATCGCGGATCGCCCGCGCGGCGTACCGTCCCTCCTGGATCGCGACGGGGGCGAGCCCCGGGAGCGCCTGGATCGCCCCGTCGGCCGCCCGCACGCGGACCATGTCGCCGAGCGCGAACACCTCCGGGTGCCCCGGCAAGGTGAGGTCCGCCTCGACCGTGACCCGGCCGGCGCGGTCGACGTCCAGGCCGGCCGCGCCGGCAAGGCGCGCCGCCAGGCCGGATGCGGTGACACCGGCAGCCCAGATCGCTCGTGCGCGTTTCGACGTCCTCGACCCGGTCGCCCGGGGCACGAATCCGGACCGAGCCGTCCGCGACGTCGACGACCGTGTGCCCGACGAGCGGCGTTACGCCCAGCCGCTCGAGCGCGCGGCCGGCCTTCCGCGACAGCGACGCCGGGAAGTTCGGGAGCACGCGGTCCCCATGCTCGACGAGGAGCACCCGCGCAGAACGCGTGTCGATCGAGCGGAAGTCGCGGCGCAGCGCGTCGCGCGCGAGCTCGGCGATCTGGCCCGCGATCTCGACGCCCGTCGGCCCCGCGCCGACGACGACGAAGGTGAGCCAGCTCCGCCGCCGTGCCGGGTCGGTCTCGAGCTCGGCCGCCTCGAACGCGGTCAGGATGCGACTGCGGATCTCGAGCGCGCCGGCCAGCGACTTCAGCTCGGGCGCGTGCGCCTCCCACTCGTCGTGCCCGAAGTACGAGTAGGCCGAACCGCCGGCGACGACGAGCGTGTCGTAGCCGAGCACGCTTTCTCCCCGGCCGTCCGGCAGACCGTCGAGCACGATCTCCCGACGCTCGAGGTCGAACCCGGTCACCTCGCCCAGCACGACGCGGGCGTTCCGCTGCCGACGGAGCAGTCCGCGCAGCGGCGCCGCGATCTCGGCCGGAGCGAGCGCACCGGTCGCGACCTGGTAGACGAGCGGCTGGAAGAGCGTGAAGTTCTGGCGGTCGACGAGCGTCACCTCGACCGGCGCCCGGCGGAGCCCGCGGACGGCCTGAAGGCCCGCGAACCCACCTCCGACGACGACCACTCTGTGTGTTCTGTCCGTTGTGTGCATGTCGTCCTCCTCTGCAAGTCGTCACACCCAGGACGAGGGGCAGCGAGCCGCTGTGACACCCGTGTCACAGGCGGTTTCGCTTCCTCGTCTTGGGGAACATGCAGTCGACGACGTCGAGCCGAGGGGGTCGGTTGACCGAGACGTTCGAGGACCTGCGTCCGCTGCTGTTCTCGATCGCCTACCGGATGCTGGGGAGCGTCGCGGAGGCCGAAGACATCGTGCAGGACGCCTTTCTGCGCTATCACCGCGCGCTGCTCGACAAGCCGACGGACATCGAGTCTCCGAAGGCGTACCTCTCGGCGGTCACGACGCGCCTCGCGATCGACCACCTGCGCTCGGCCCGCGTGCGCAAGGAGAGCTACATCGGCGAGTGGCTCCCTGAGCCGCTGCTGACAGACGACGACGCGGTCGACGCGGCCGAGCGCGCCGAGCAGGCCGACTCGCTCTCGATGGCCTTCCTGCTGCTGCTCGAGCGGCTGACGCCGGTCGAGCGCGCCGTGTTCCTGCTCCACGACGTCTTCGACTACGGGTACGACGAGGTGGCCGGCATCGTCGGCCGGAGCGAGCCCAATTGCCGCCAGCTCGCCGTACGCGCCCGGCGGCACGTCGACGAGCACAAGCCGCGCTTCGAGGCCTCACGGGAGCAGCGCGAACGGCTCGCCGCGCGCTTCTTCGACGCGGTCGAGGACGGCGACCTCGACGGCCTGGTCGACCTGCTCGCGGCCGACGTCGCGGTCTACGGCGACGGCGGTGGAACGAGCCCGTCGTGGCGCCGCCCGATCTTCGGCCGCGACAAGGTGGTGCGGCTGCTGGCCGGCATGGGCCGCCACTCACGCGAGGCCGGGGTCGTCATCCGTCGGACGGAGATCAACGGGCAGCCCGGCGCGATGTTCCTGGCCCCGGACGGTCGGCTGATGTGGGTGATGACGATCGACGTCGCCGACGGCGCCGTCCAGACCGTCCGTTCGATCATCAACCCGGCGAAGCTCCGCCACCTCGGCCCGCTCGCGAACGTGCGCGCGCTCTTCCGCGAACGCTCCATGCGCCGCGCGTGATCCCTGCGACGGCGTCAGCCGTCCGTCGCGGCCGCGGAGCTCTGCTGCCGGAACGCGCAGTGAGGTAGGTGTTGCCCTGCGAGCTCGCGCAAGAGCGTGTAGAGCGTGGCCCGCTGGCCCTCGTCGAGGGTGGCGAGGAAGTCGTTCTCGAGCTTCAGGGCGAGCGCCCGGAGGCTCGTGAGGGCGCGCTTCCCGTCTGCGGTCATCCGGACCGCCTGCCGGCGGCGGTCGGTCGGGTCGCGTTTCCGCTCGATCAGCCCGCGCTCCTCGAGCTCGTCGAGAAGCCCGACGAGCTGCCCGCGGTCGTAGTCGAGCGCGTCGGCGATCGCTCCCTGCGTCTCGCGTGAGCCCTCGTCGAGGACCGCGAGGACGGCGTGGTGGTACGGGTGGAGCCCGGTCTCGTCGTACGCCTCGAGCGCCTGCTCCTTGGCGGCGAAGCCGAGGCGCTTGAGGAGGAACGTCGTGGACGAGGCCAGCTCTGCAGGCAATCGTGGATTCGACGCTGCAGAAATCTCACTCGTCATGGAAATAGCGTATCGCAGTCAAGCGTTGAGAACATCGAAGGTTGATAATGTCAACGATTATGGGGGTCAAGTAATGCCCGATATCGCCACCAGGAGTCACGGGCGCTGGAGCGCGCTTGCCCTGATCGTCACCGCGCAGTTCATGGTCATCCTGGACGTGGCGATCGTCAACGTCGCCCTGCCGTCGATCAAGACCGATCTCGGCTTCTCCGAGACCAGCCTGCAATGGGTGATCTCGGCGTACGCGCTGCTCTTCGGCGGCACGCTGCTCCTCGGTGGCCGCCTCGCCGACCTGCTCGGACGCAGACGGCTGTTCATCGCCGGGCTGGCGCTGTTTTCCGCCAGCTCCCTGCTCTGCGGCCTCGCCTGGTCGGAAGGGTCGCTGATCGCGTTCCGCGCGCTACAGGGCCTCGGCGGCGCGCTGCTCGCACCCGCCGCGCTGTCGCTCCTGATGACGACGTTCGCCGAAGGGCGCGATCGCAACGTCGCGCTCGGCATCTACGGCGCCGCCTCCGGCAGCGGCGCGGCCGTCGGCGTGCTGCTCGGCGGTCTGCTGACCTCCTACCTGAGCTGGTCGTGGATCTTCTTCATCAACGTCCCCGTGGGCGTGGCCGCGATCGCACTGACGCCGTTCCTCCTGCGCGAGAGCAAGGCCGATCTCCCCCACCGCCACTTCGACTTCCTCGGAGCCGCCTCGATCACGTCCGGGCTGATGCTGCTCGTCTACGCGATGACGAGGGCGACCACCGACGGGTGGGGCTCGCCGACCACGCTCCTGCTGCTTGCCGGCGCCGCGGCGCTCGTGGTCGCCTTCGTCGCCTTCGAGCACCGCTCACGCTCGCCGCTCCTGCCGTTGCGGCTCTTCCGCTCGCGCACCCTGTCGGCCGCGAACGGGACGATGGCCATCGTCGGCGGCGTCACGTTCGCCGAGTTCTTCCTGCTGACGCTGTACCTGCAAAACGTCCTGCACTACTCCGCCGTCCGCGCCGGCGCCGCTTTCGCCGCCTTCGCGGGGACCGTGGTGATCGTCTCGAACCTCGCCCAGCCGATCGTCGCGCGATTCGGCGTCCGCCGGACGCTGACGGCCGGGCTGCTGCTCTCTGCGGTCTCGCTCGCCCTGCTCACGCGGCTGCCCGTCGCCGGCGACTACTTCGCGGACGTCTTCCCGGCCTTCGTGCTCGGCGGCGCCGGCCTGAGCCTCACCTTCGTCCCGGTGACGATCGCGAGCCTGAGCGGCGTTCACCGGACGGACGCGGGCGTCGCGTCCGGCCTCGTGAACACGAGCCGCCAGATCGGCGGCGCCATCGGCATCGCCGCGCTCAGCGCGATCGCCGCCACGTCGGCGGGCAACTACGCCGACTCCCACCCTGGAACCGTCGCGTCGAGCGGTGTCGCGCTCGACCATGGTCTCCAGACCGCGCTGTACGTGCTCACCGCCCTGCTGGTCGCGGCCGCGGTGCTGGCGGTGACGCTCGTCAAGCCGGCGCCGGTGCCCGCCGCCGCACCGGTCGAGGCCGTGGAGCCCGCCGACGAAACCCCCATCGCACTCGAGGAGGCAGCCTGATGACGACGACGGTCGCACCCCGTTTCACCGAGCTGGACGATCTCGTCCTCCATCTCAAGGGTCTCGTGCTCGTGCGCGACCTCCGCAGCCGGAGGGGCGCGGACGACCGGGAGCTGGGCATGTTCAGCGCCGAGATCGACCGCGCCCGGGACCAGCTCGCCGAGTTCGTCCTGCGCCACGCGCGACTGAAGGCCGCAGAGGAGCTCGTCTAGGACCGGGGCTTCGAGCGCAGTGCGAGCGCTCGTTGCACGCCGAGCGTGGTCGAGCCGCCGATCAGCATCATCGCCACGTTCGCGGCGAGCACCCAGAACGCGGAGAGCGACTTGCCGAACTCCCCGACTCCGAGCCCGACACCGAGGTACGCGATTGCTGGGACCGTGGTGACGGAGATGGCCACGCCGACGGCTGCGCTCGCCCGGGTCTCGACGGCCAGGATCCCCGCGGCGCCGGCGGCCAGCGCGACGGGGATCGTGGAGACGCCGATGTGGGTCTGGGCCGCGGGGATCTCGCCGAGCGAGAACCCCAGCGGCAGCAGGTCAAAGAGATTCACGAGCCCGCTCACGGCCGCGCTGACGGCGAAGAGGACGCCGAAGCCGAGGAACAGAGCTCCGAGCCCGCGGCGCACGAGCCGCGGGCGGAGGAGCACGAGACCGGTGCAGGCCGCGGTGATCGGCAGGAGGTCCGGGCTCATGGCCATCGCGCCCACGATCAGGACGGGACTGTCGTTCATGATGGCGAACGCGCCGACCACGCCGGCCGCAGCCATGAGCAGCAGATAGCGCCCTGGTGCGCCTGCCCGCCTGCGGGCCTGCTCGAGGATGTCCGCCCAGACCAGGGCAACCGGCTCCGCCGCGCCTGGAACGGCGGCGATCGTCTCCAGCCGGGTGAAGACGACGTCGTCCGCCGCGACTCCGAGCCGCTGGAGAGCGGCGAGCACGGCGTCGGCCGCCTCCGGCCTCACGTCGGCCGTGACCATGCCGGCGCCGTGCGCGCCAGCTGACACGCTCAGATGCCGCACGCCCGACAGCCCGCCGACGCCTGCCGAGACCGCGTCCAGGTTGGCCCGCTCGCCGTAGACGCGTAGCTCGAACACGATGCATGCATCGTCGGGCCGCGGTCGGACGTCCGAGCTAGCGTACGGCCATGGCGAGCGAAGCCGAGAGCCCTCACCGGGCAGCGGTGGAGCCGCCGAGCGCAGGAGAGGAGCCGGTCTTCGTCGAGGCGCGCTGGCCCGTCGCGCTGGCAGTCGGGACGTTCATCGCCATCTCGATCGCGTTGCGGATCGCCGTGCCCAACCGCGAGTCGCTGGGCCCGCCCTGGGTCGTTCCCGGGATCGAAACGGGGTTGCTCGCCTGTCTGATCCTGGCCGATCCTGCGCACGTCGCCGGGCGGCGGAGGTGGCTGCGGCGGATCGCGATCGCGCTCGTCCTCGGGCTGGCGTGCGCAGCCCTCGTCTCGACCGGGATTCTGATCAGAGAGCTGATCGTCGGGGGCAAGGTGACGAACGAGGCGGGCTCGCTGCTCGCCTCCGGCGCTCTCATCTGGCTCGGGAACGTGCTCGTCTTCAGCCTGATCTACTGGCTGCTCGACAGCGGCGGGCCGCTCGCGCGCCACCTCGGCGAGCGCCCGTACCCGGACTTCGCGTTCTCGCAGCAGCTCAGTCCCGAGCTCGCGCCGCCGGGCTGGTGCGCGAAGTACGTCGACTACCTGATCCTCGGCCTGACGACGAGCACGGCGTTCAGCCCCACGGACGTGATGCCCATGGCCGCGTGGGCGAAGCTGACGATGGCCCTGCAGTCGATCGTCTCCCTCACCGTGGTCGGCCTCGTGATCGCGCGTGCCGTCAACGTCTTCTCCTAGCGCAGGCCTTCAGAGGACGATCTCGATCGCCAGATCCGGCGGGCACCCCTGTCTGATCAGCGTCCGGAGCAGATGGAGATCCAGGTCGCAGCGCGCCAGGACGAATGCCTGGCCGTCGTCGAAGCCGAGCGAGCAGAGCTGGTCGAAGCGCCAGCTGAGCACACGGTCGTCCTCGTTCTCGCGAACAGGTGGCCTGTTGGTGGATGGAGTCACGCCTGCCGTCGTCGTCGATGATCCCCTGCTACTGAAACGAGCGCAGACTCACGAGGTTGTTGAGCAGGCCCTAAGCTCGCGTTGACCCGCGGTTAACAGGCGGATCACCCCGTCAGGACGAGGCGGGTACGGGCGGGTTGTCACAACGTGGGCGATCACTGCGGAGTGAGTGGGGAGTCGGCAACGGTGAGAGCTTGTTGAGTGCGGAGCGGCAGCGAGTCGAGAGCTTCGGGAAGCTCGAGGACGGCCTGCGCCAGGCAGGCGACTGGTACCACTGGGGCCCGTACCTGAGCGAGCGCCAGTGGGGCACGGTTCGGGAGGACTACAGCGAAGGCGGGACGGCATGGGAATACCTCCCGCACGACCACGCCCGATCGCGCGCATACCGGTGGGGCGAGGACGGGCTCGCCGGCTTCTCGGACGTCGAGCAGCGGCTCTGTCTCGCGCTCGCCCTCTGGAACGAGCGCGACCCGATCCTCAAGGAGCGGATCTTCGGGCTCACCGGCAATCAGGGCAATCACGGCGAGGACGCCAAGGAGTACTGGTGGTACCTGGACGCACTACCCAGCCATGCGTGGAACCGGTGGCGCTACCACTATCCGCAACAGGCGTTCCCCTACGACGACCTCGTGGCCGAGAACGGCCGCCGCGGCAAGCTCGATCCGGAGTACGAGCTTCTCGACACCGGCGCCTTCGACGGCGACCGTTACTGGATCGTCGAGGTTCGGTACGCCAAGGCGGACCCGCACGACGTCCTCGTGTCGATCACCGTGACGAACGCCGGGCCGGACCCCGAGACCCTCCACGTGCTCCCGACGGCCTGGTACCGGAACACGTGGGCCTGGGACGAGGGTGCCGAAAAGCCTTCGCTGCGCGTGGAGCGCGGCGCGCGCGTTGTCACCGCGCACCCGTTTCTCGGCCCTCTCGAGCTCGTCTCCGACGGCGAGCCCGAAGTCCTCTTCTGCGAGAACGAGACAAACCAGGGGCGGCTGTTCGGGTCGACCTCCACCATCGAGTTCCCGAAGGACGGGATCAACGATCACGTCGTCTCCGGTGCCGCGACCGTCGGCAGGGAGTCGGGGACGAAGGCGGCGTTCTGGCATCGAGTGACGGTGGCACCCGGCGCGACCGCCACGATCCGGGTGCGACTCCGGCCGGCGGCGTCGGCCGGAGATCCCTGGACGGGCTTCGACGACGTCGTCGCGACACGGCTCGCGGAGGCCGACGAGTTCTACGAGGAGCTCACGCCCGCCGATGCGTCGGCCGACGAGGCGCTCGTGCTCCGTCAGGCGCTCGCCGGGATGCTGTGGAGCAAGCAGCTCTACGCGTACGACGTCGCCCGCTGGCTCGACGGCGATCCGACGCAGCCGACGCCCCCTGCCTCGCGCCTCGGCGGCCGGAACTCGCGCTGGAGGACCTTCGACGCCTTCGACATCATGTCGATGCCCGACAAGTGGGAGTACCCGTGGTTCGCCGCGTGGGACCTCGCGTTCCACTGCGTCGCGCTCGCCCACGTCGACCCCGCCTTCGCCAAGTACCAGCTGATCCTGCTGCATCGCGAATGGTTCCAGCACCCGAACGGCGCGCTCGCGGCCTACGAGTGGTCGTTCGACGACGTCAACCCGCCGGTACAGGCCTGGGCGGCGCTCGAGGTGTTCGCGATCGACGGCGCGCGCGACGTCGAGTTCCTGAGCCGCATCTTCGACAAGATGCTCATCAACTTCACCTGGTGGATCAACCGGGAGGATCCGGACGGCAGCAACCTGTTCGAGGGCGGTTTCCTCGGTCTCGACAACATCGGGCCGCTCGACCGCTCGCACCTCCCCGCCGGATACAGGCTCGAGCAGTCCGACAGCACGGGCTGGATGGGCACGTACACGCTGAGCATGCTCGCGATCGCGACGATCCTCTACCGGAGCGGCCGGCCGACGGCCGACCTGATCGTGAAGTTCCTCGAGCAGTTCGCCCTCATCTCCGAGGCTCTGCATTCGCTCGATCTGTGGGACGAGGAGGACGGGTTCTTCTACGACCGGCTCCGACGCCCCGACGGCTCGAGCCAGGCCGTGAAGGTGCGGTCGATCGTCGGCATTCTGCCGCTGCTCGCCGTCGCGACCGCCGACGACCGCGCGGTCGAGCGCGTCGAGCTCGTCCACAAGCGGGCGGCAGGCTTTCTCCACGACCGGCGGGCCGAGATCATCCGGCTCGAGGAGGAGGGGATGCTGGTGCCCGACGTCGGAGAGGGCAGGCTCCTGCTCGGCGTCGTCGGTCTCGAACGCGTCCTCCGCCTCTTCGATCGCCTCTTCGACGAGGACGCATTCCTGTCGCCGTACGGGCATCCGGGCCGTCTCGCGGTACCACGCCGAGCATCCCTTCGAGATCGAGCTCGACGGCCACCGATCGACCATCGACTACGAGCCGGCCGAGTCGACCACAGGCATGTTCGGCGGCAACTCGAACTGGCGGGGCCCGATCTGGATGCCGGTCAACTACCTCGTCGTCAACGCGCTCGCCCGCTACGGGCGCTTTCTCGGCGACGACTACACGCGGGAGTACCCGACGGGCTCCGGCAGGCTTCTGACGCTCGACGAGATCGCCGCCGACCTCCGGGATCGGCTGGTCTCGCTCTTCCTCGTCGGCCCGGACGGGCGTCGCCCGTGCTTCGGCTGGGTCGATCGGCTCCAGAACGATCCGGCCTGGAAGGACAACATCCTCTTCAACGAGTACTTCCACGGCGACAACGGGGCGGGCCTCGGCGCCTCGCACCAGACCGGCTGGACGGGCATCGTCGCCGACCTGATCCTCCGGAGCCGCGGACGGCATGTCGCGACGCTCGGCGAGCTGATCGAGGAGGCCGCGCGGTGAGCATCGGGTTCGGCCCGCAGGCGTGTGGGAGCCTCGACGAGGCGGCCGCGCGCGAGTGGCTCGTCGCCGACGGCCTCGGCGGATACGCGATGGGGACGGTCGCGGGCCTGCGCACTCGGCGCTACCACGGTCTGCTCGTTCCGGCGGTGGGCGGGCCGGCGAATCGAATGCTCGGGCTGGTCGCGCTCGAGCCGGTGCTGGTCGTCGGCGACGCCCGCTTCGAGCTCGCGACCGACGAGTGGGGCGGCGCGACGATCAGCCCTCGCGGCCACGAGCTTCTCGTCGCCTTCGACCTCGAGGACGGCGTCCCGCGCTGGCGGTGGCAGATCGGAGACACCGTGGTGGAGCGTGAGCTCGCGCTTGCTCACGGCCGGAGTGCTGTGGGTGTCGTCCACCGGCTGCTCCGAGGCAACCGATCCGTGCGTCTCGAGCTGACGCCCCTCTGCACATGGCGGAGCGTGCACGGCGAGCGGCTCGGGAACGGCCCACCCGCCGTCGAGCAAACGGCCGACGGCTTCGTCTTCGAGGGCGCCTACAGGGTTGCCGGCGCCGGCTGGAACGCGGGCGGCGAGTGGTACCGGGGCATCCGGGCGAGGGAGGAGGCGGCGCGCGGGCTGAACGACCGCGAGGACGTCTGGGCGGCCGGAAGCTTCGCGCGTCGACCTCGCCGCCGGACAGGCGCACGAGGTGACCGCGGCGGCGACGCCGTTCGACGGCGAGCTTCCGTCCGCCGGCCAGATCGTGGCCGCGGCGAGGGCGCGCGCTCGCGAGGTGCTGCGCCGCGCGGGCGCGGCGGACGCGGTCGATGCCGGGCTCGTGCTCGCCGCGGACCAGTTCGCGATCCGGACCGAGGGACGGTCGACCGCGGTCGCCGGCTACCCCTGGTTCGGCGAGTGGTCGCGCGACCTGATGACGTCGTACGAAGGCCTCTACCTGAGCACGAACCGCTGGGACGAGGGCCGCGAGGTCTTGCGCGCGTCCGCCGCGACCGTCTCCGAGGGGATGCTCGCGAACACCGCGGACACCGGCTCGCTCGAGTACAACACCGTCGACGGGACGCTCTGGTTTGTCCACGCGATCGACCGGCACGTCTCCGTGACCGGCGACGACGACCTCGGGAACGAGCTGGCTTCGGTCGTCGATCAGATCGCCCGGCACCACGTCGACGGCACCCGTTTCGGGATCGGCGTCGACCCGACCGACGGATTGCTCCGGCAGGGGGCCGAAGGCTGGGCATTGACGTGGATGGACGCCCGCGTCGACGGGGTCCCCGTCACGCCGCGCGCCGGCAAGCCCGTCGAGGTCAACGCGCTGTGGATCAGGGCGCTGGAGATCGCCGCCAGGCTGGCGCCCGGCGAGGACTCGCAACACCTTTGGTCGGCGCTCGCCGACCGGGCCCGCGGCTCGTTCCTCGCCCGCTTCGTCCGACCCGACGGCGCGGGGCTCTTCGACGTGGTCGACGGGCCCGGGGGCGACGACTCTGCCGTCAGGCCGAACCAGCTGCTGGCGGTCTCGCTCCCCGACGCGCCGCTGGCCGGAGACAACGAAGCGGCGCCCGCGGTGGTCGCAACGTGCGCTCGGGAGCTGCTCACGCCGCTCGGACTGCGCTCCCTGTCGCCGGGCGACCCCGCCTACAAGCCGTATCACCGCGGCGGGCCGGCCGAACGCGACGCCGCCTATCACCAGGGCACCGTCTGGCCGTGGCTGGTCGGCCCGTACGTCGATGCGGCGCGCAACATCGGTCTCTCCGTCGACGACCTGCTGGACGGGCTCGAGGCACACCTCGGGGACTGGGGTCTCGGCTCGATCTCGGAGACAGCCGACGGCGCGCCGCCACACGCCGCGACCGGCTGCCCGTTCCAGGCCTGGTCGGTCGCCGAGGTGCTCCGCGTCCGGCGCGGGCTCGTCGCTGCTCCAACCGTCCCGGCGCGGACCGCCGCCGGCCGCAAGCAACCCCGTGGAGGTGACACCATGACGAACAGCTCCGAGAACGGCCGCACGAACCCCAGGGTCCTGATCCTCGGCGGAGGCTTCGCCGGCATCGGGGCGGCGAGGAATCTGAAGGACGCGGACGTGGACGTCGTCCTCGTCGACAAGCACGACTACCACACGTTCCAGCCGCTCCTGTACCAGCTCGCAACCGGCCTGCTCGAGCACGAACGCCGTGGGTCATTCCCTGCGCGATCTCCTCCACGGGCAGGACAACGCGACGGTTCATCAAGACGTCGTCACCGGGATCGACCTCGCGGCGCGGCAGGTCCGATTCGAGCAGCTCGCGCCGCTGACGTACGACTTCCTCGTGCTCGGGATCGGCGCCGAGGTCAACTTCTTCGGGACCAAGGGCGCAGCGGACCACGCCTTCCCGATGTACACGCTGGCCGACGCGGTGCGGCTGAAAGACCACCTGCTGGAGCGCTGGGAGGCGGCCGACCGCGACCCGTCGCTGGTCGAGGACGGCGCGCTCAACGCCGTCGTCGTGGGCGGCGGCCCCACCGGGGTCGAGACCGCCGGCGCGCTCGCCGAGCTGTACCGGGCCGACTTCGCGAAGGATTACCGGGATCGAGCCTGAGCAGGCCCGGATCGTCCTCGTCGAGGCAGGACCGGACATCTTCTCGATGTTCAAGCCGAATCTCCGCAAGTACGCGAAGGAAGCGCTCGAGAAGCGCACCGTCGAGCTGATGACCGGGGTCGCGGTCGAATCCGTCTCCCCGACCCGCGTGACGCTCAAGACGGGAGACGGTGCTGAACGCACACACGCTCGTCTGGGGAGCAGGCTTGCAGGGAAACCGGCTCGTCCAGTCGCTCGGGCTCCAGCTCGAACGGGGGAACCGTATCGGTGTCGGGCCCGAGCTCAACATCCCCGACCATCCGGAGGTCTATGCGATCGGCGACGTCGCCGCGATCACCGACCAGAAGACGGGCCAGGTGCTACCGCAGCTGGGGTCGGTCGCGCTCCAGTCCGGGGAGCACGCCGGCGAGACGATCGCGCGGGTCGTCGCGAACAAGAAGACGAAGCCGTTCTCCTATCGAGACAAGGGCACGATGGCGACCATCGGTCGCGGAGCCGCGGTCGTCCAGATGCTCGGCGGCAAGACGATGAAAGGGCTCAAGGCGCAGGTGGCCTGGGGAACCGTCCACCTCGCACTGCTGCCGACCAACGAGGACCGCGCGAAGGCCGTCGTCGACTGGGCCGGGGCGGCACTCACGCACCAGCGCGCCGGGCGGATCACCGTGGAAACCGATGAGCGCGAGCCCGGATAGGCGCGAGGTCGCACCGCCCTCCGGCGACCAGATCGAGATCACGCTCGGCGATCAGCGGGCTGTGGTCGTCGAGGTCGGCGGCGGCCTCCGCACGTACTCGGCGGACGGGCACGACGTCCTCGACGGCTACGGAGTCGAGGAGCGCTGCCCCTCGGGCCGCGGCCAGCTGCTTATCCCGTGGCCCAACCGCATCCAGGACGGGAGCTACGAGTTCGACGGGAAGCGTCTCCAGCTCCCGCTCACCGAACCCGAGCTCGGCAACGCGATCCATGGGCTCGTTCGCTGGGCTGCGTGGCAGGTTCGGAAGCGCGAGCCGGAGCCGGGCGGTGATGGAGCACGTGATTCGTCCGCAGCCCGGCTACCCGTTCACTCTCGCGCTCGGAGTCGAGTACACGCTCTCGGAAGACGGGCTGTCGGTGCGAACGACCGCGACGAACATCGGCGCGGATCGCCTGTCCGTACGGGAGCCGGGGCGCACCCGTACCTCACGCTGGGGACCGCGACGCATCGACCCTCTCGTTCTGCGGGCGCCGGGGCGGCGCGTGCTGCTCCACGACGAGCGCGGCCTGCCCGTGGGCTCCGAGCCGGTCGAGGGAACGGAGTACGACTTCCGGGTCGCCCGGCCGATCGGCGCCACGAAGCTGGACAACGCGTTCACGGAGCTGGAACGCGACCCGGATGGGCGGGCACGCGTGTCCCTGGCGGATCCCACGACCGGCCGGACGCTCACACTGTGGGTCGACGAGCACTACCCGTACCTCATGCTCTTCACCGGCGACCCGTTGCCCGACGTGAACCGGCGTGCCCTGGCCGTCGAGCCGATGACCTGCCCGCCGAACGCGTTCCGCACGGGAGACTCGGTGATTCGCCTGGCCCCCGGCGAGACCGCCGGGGGCGCGTGGGGCATCGCGATCCACTGAGGCGCGACAGATGAGCTGGATCGATGCCGAGCTCGTTCTGATCTCGATCGGGGCGATGCTCTCTCCGACCACACTGATCTTCTCGGTCCTGGCGCTCGTCCTCGGCGACCGCCCGTTGCGCACCGGGCTCTGGTTCTACCTCGGCGCCCTCGGTGCGACGCTGGCCGTCGGCGTCGCTGCGGCGTTCGTCATCGGCGACGCGGCGGCCTCGAACTCGCCTTCCTCCCCGAAGACCTGGGTCGCGATCGTCGACGTCGTCGCCGCGTGCCTCCTGCTCGGGTACGTCGCAAGGACGAGGAACAAGCCGCTCGAGCCGGCGAAGGTGGACGCGATGGTCGCGCGGATGGGCAAGGTCACCTCCTCGCCGGCGATCGCGATCGTCGGTGCCGGCGCCGTTCTCGCGAACCCGGGCGCCTTCATCCCGCTGGCGTTGAAGAGCATCTCCGAGACCGACCCGTCGGCCGCTGGATACGTCGTCGAGTGGCTCTTCTTCACGCTCGTCTCGCTGCTGCCGCTCGCGATCGCGCTCGTGCTGCTCGTGGTCGCGCGCGACTGGGCCCAGCGCCTGCTGGAACGGGCTCGCGACTGGCTGATCGCACGAGCCCGGACGGTCGCGAGCGTGATCCTCTTCCTCCTCGCCGTCGCGCTCCTGCGAAACGGCATCGCCGGGCTCGTCTAAAGCGTCGAGTCGCGTTTCATCCCAAGTGGGTGATTCCGCCGGCCCGTGGCCACGCGTACGGTCGCCGCTCCCAGCGTTCATCGGTAGGCGCGACGAGGAAGGAGTGCGATGAGCCGGAACGATGGCCCGAGCAGCGCCGACGTCTTCGTGATCTTCGGGATCACAGGCGACCTGGCGAAGGTAATGACGTTCCGCTCGCTGTACCGGCTCGAGCGGCGTGGGCTGCTCGACTGTCCGATCGTGGGCGTGGCCGTCGACGACTGGACGGTCGAGCAGCTCGTCGAGCGAGCTCGGGAGTCGATCGTCGGTACGGGCGAGCCGCTGGACGAGGCCGTGTTCAAGCGGCTTGCCGACCGCTTCTCCTATGTTGCGGGCGATTTCTCGGACGCCGGGGCGTACGAGAGCGTCGCCAAGGCGATCGAAGGAAAGCAGCGTCCGGTCTTCTACCTCGAGATCCCGCCGTTCCTGTTCGGCACGGTCGTCAAGGGGCTCCACGACGCGGGTTTGACGAAGAACGCCCGCGTGGTGGTCGAGAAGCCGTTCGGCCACGACCTCGAGTCCGCCCGCGCCCTCGCCGCGGAGCTGCACCAGTACATCGACGAGTCGCAGCTGTACCGGATCGACCACTACCTCGGGAAGATGGGCCTCGAGGAGATCATGCACCTCCGGTTCGCGAACACGATGCTCGAGCCGCTCTGGAGCCGCAACTACATCGCCTCGGTCGAGATCACGATGGCCGAGGACTTCGGCGTCGAGGATCGCGGCCACTTCTACGACCCGGTCGGCGCGCTCCGCGACGTCGTCGTCAACCATCTGATGCAGGTCGTCGCCGCGTGCGCCATGGAGGCGCCGTCACGCGGCGAGCCGACGACGATCAAGGACGCCCAGGTCGCGCTCTTCAAGGCCGTGGCCGAGGCCGAGCCGGCGCACTATGTGCGCGGCCAGTACGACGGCTACCTGTCGATCGACGGCGTCGCGCCCGACTCGACGACGGAGACCTATGCCGCTCTGCGTCTCGAGATCGAGAACTGGCGCTGGGCGGGCGTGCCGTTCTTCATCCGCACCGGGAAGCGCCTGCCCGTCACCCAGACCGAGCTCCGCCTCGTCTTCAAGCATCCGCCGAAGCTCGGCTTTCGCCTCCTCGACCGCGCGCTCGAGCCGAACCAGTTCGTCGTCAAGCTCGACCCCTCGCCCGGCATCCGGCTGATCGTCGAGGCCCACCGTGCAGACACGCCGGGAGAGGCGCCGGTCCAGCTCGACCTGGAGTTCGCAGACCAGGGCGGCGAGGGGCCGACGCCCTACGAGGTGCTCCTGCACGCGGCGCTCGTCGGCGACAGCTCGCGCTTCACGCGGCAGGACGGGGTCGAGGAGACCTGGCGGGTGTTGCAGCCGCTGCTGGACAACCCGCCGCCCGTTCATCCCTACGCCCCGGGCTCGTGGGGCCCCGAGGCCGCCAACGAGCTGGTCGCGGGCCACGGACGCTGGTACGGACCCTGGATCGTGTCATGACCACGACCGCCTCGAAGCAGAAGATGCCGCAGAGCGCGGCGGCGCCGTCGCCGTTCACGCCGATCGCGGACTACGCGTTCCTGTCCAACTGCCACACCGGCGCGCTGGTTGCTCCCGACGGCGCCGTCGACTGGCTGTGCGTGCCCGCGTTCGACTCCCCGAGCGTGTTCGGAAGCCTGCTCGACCGGGAGGCCGGCTTCTTCCGCTTCGGGCCGTACGGCATCGACCACCCGGCCGACCGCGGCTACGAGCCGGGGACGAACGTGCTCGTGACCACGTGGAAGACGCCCGCCGGCTGGATCGTCGTCCGCGACGCGCTGACGATGGGACCGCGAGGCCATGCGGACGAGATCACGCCGCACACGCGCCCGCCGGCGGACGACGACGGCGACCACATGCTCGTGCGGACGGTCGAGTGCATCGAAGGCTCCGTCGAGGTCGAGCTCGTCTGCGAGCCGCGTTCGACTACGGCCGGACGCCGGCGGAGTGGACGCTGGTCGACGGGAGCCAGAACACGGCCGACGCCGCCGGCGCCGGCAAGACGATCCGCCTCGTGTCCGATCTCGCCCTCGGCATCGAGGGCAACCGCGTCCGAGGCCGTCACGTGCTCGGAGGCAGGGAGACCGCGCGTATTGCGCGCTCACCTGGGCCGAGGAGCTCGCCGCGCCGCAGGACGCCGACGAGGCGGACGCGCGGATGGCCGCGACGATCCGCTTCTGGCGGTCCTGGCTCGGGCGTGCGCGCATCCCCGACCACCGCTTCCGGGACCCCGTGCAGCGTTCGGCGCTCACGATCAAGGGCCTCACCTACATGCCGACCGGCGCGACGGTGGCGGCGCTCACGACCTCGCTCCCGGAGACGCCGGGCGGCGAGCGGAACTGGGACTACCGCTTCACGTGGATGCGCGACACGACCTTCACGCTGCAGGCCCTGCACTTCCTCAACCTCGACTGGGAGGCCGACGAGTTCATGGAGTTCGTGGCCGACATCGAGCCGACCGAGGACGGGTCGCTGCAGATCATGTACGGCATCGACGGCAGGCGCGACCTGACGGAGTCGACGCTCGATCACCTCACCGGGTACGCGGGTGCTCGACCGGTCCGGATCGGCAACGGCGCCTTCGACCAGCGCCAGAACGACGTCTTCGGAGCCGTGCTCGACTCGATCCTGCTGCACACGCGCAAGAGCGAGCGGCTGCCCCGGCGGCTGTGGCCGATCGTCGAGTCGCAGGCGGAGTGCGCCACGAAGGTCTGGCGCGAGCCCGACCAGGGCATCTGGGAGGCGCGCGGGGCGCCGCAGCACTACGTCTCCTCGAAGCTCATGGGCTGGGTCGCCCTCGACCGCGCTGCCAGCCTCGCCGAGCATCCGCGGCGACACCGAGAAAGCCGGAGACGTGGCGGAGCGACGGCCGAGGAGATCCGCGCGGACATCCTCGCCCACGGCGTCTCGAAGCGCGGCGTGCTGCGCAAGCACTACGAGACCGACTCGCTCGACGCGTCGGTCCTCCTCGCCGCGATCTTCGGCTTCCTGCCCGGCGAGGACAAGCGCCTTCGCGCGACGGTGAAGGCGATCGCCGAGGAGCTGACGGAGGACGGCTTCGTGCTCCGCTATCGCACCGACGAGACCGACGACGGCCTCTCGGGCAAGGAGGGGACGTTCCTGATCTGCTCGTTCTGGCTCGTCTCGGCCCTCGCGATCGTCGGCGAACTGCAGCAGGCGCGCGACCTGATGGAGCGCCTGCTCCGCGTCGCCTCTCCGCTCGGGCTCTACGCCGAGGAGTTCGACGCACGCGACCGGCAGGCATCTCGGCAACTTCCCGCAGGCGTTCTCCCACCTCGCGCTGATGGAGGCCGCGGCGAGGATCATCGTTCCGGAGATGCTGGCCCAGTACTGAAAAGGGAGGACGCGATGGATGCCTACGACGTGATCATCATCGGCACGGGCGCGGGGGGCGGCACGCTGGCGCGCCACCTCGCTCCGTCGGGGAAGAAGATCCTGCTGCTCGAGCGGGGCGACTGGCTGCCGCGCGAGCCCGAGAACTGGCTCGCACACGACGTGTTCGTCGACAACCGCTACGTCTCGCCGGACACCTGGTACGACGAGAAAGGAAAGCCCTTCCAGCCGCAGATCCACTACTTCGTCGGCGGCGCGACCAAGCTCTACGGCGCCGCGCTCTACCGGCTCCGGCCGGGCGACTTCGGCGAGCTCAAGCACCACGACGGGATCTCACCCGCCTGGCCGATCTCCTACGACGACCTCGAGCCCTACTACACGCTGGCGGAGCAGCTCTACGAGGTCCACGGCGCACCACGGCGAGGATCCCACCGAGGGCCATGCGAGCGCGCCGTACCCGTTCCCGCCGGTCTCGCACGAGCCCCGCATCCAGCAGCTATCGGACGACCTCGAGAAGGCCGGCTACCACCCGTTCCACGCGCCCTGCGGAATCCGCCTCGCCGAGCGCAACATGCCGCTACAGCGCCTGCGTCCGCTGCATGAACTGCGACGGCTTCCCCTGCGTCGTCCACGGCAAGTCGGACGCGGAGGTGCTCGGCGTGCGGCCGGCGCTCGAGCACGACAACGTCACCCTGCTGACGAACGCGCAGCGTCGTCAGGCTCGAGACGAAGCGACGCCGGCTCCGTCGTGACCGGGGTCGTCGTCGAGCGCGACGGGGAGAGCGGAGACGGTACGCCGCCGACATCGTCGTCGTCGCCTGCGGCGCTGCGAACACGGCCGCGCTGCTCCTGCGTCTCGGCGAGCGACGCGCATCCGAACGGCCTCGCGAACGGCTCGGACCAGGTCGGCCGCAACTACATGTTCCACGACGAGCCGCGGCCGTGCTCGCGCTCTCCCGCGAGGAGAACCCGACCATCTACCAGAAGACGCTCGGCCTGAACGACTTCTACTTCGGCTCGGACGAGCACGACTACCCACTCGGGAACATCCAGATGGTCGGCAAGTCGCAGGCGCCGATGTTCCGGGGCGAGAAGCCGGGCGAGACGAAGCTGGCGCCGGAGTGGTCGCTCGAGCGCGTCGCCAGCCACGCGATCGACTTCTGGCTCTCGACCGAGGACCTGCCGCGGCCCGGAAAACCGAGTCACGGTCGACCGCGATGGCAAGCTGACGCTCGCGTACACGCCCACGAACGACGAGCCCAAGAACCAGCTCTACGGCAAGCTCGAAGTCGATCCTCGGCAAGCTCGACCTGAACCCGGATCACCTGATCCACCGGTTCGCCTACATGAAGAACGACATCCCGGTGGCCGGCGTCGCGCACCAGGCCGGGACATGCCGGTTCGGGACCGACCCGGCCACGTCCGGTCGCTCGACGTCGACTGCAAGGCCCACGAGCTCGACAACCTCTACATCGTCGACACGAGCATCTTCCCGAGCATCGGAGCGGTCAATCCCGCCTTGACGGCGATGGCGAACTCCCTGCGCGTCGGCGACCACCTCCTCGACCGGCTCGGGGCCAAGGCGACGGCCGGCTCGGGCGCCGCGGCGGGTTAGTCACCGACGATGGCGATGCTCTCGATCCTCGCTGTCGACGTCGGCTGGATCACGACCGGCATCTTCGCCTTCCTGCTCTGGCTCGTCCTGCTCATCTGGCTCGGCCTCCGGACGCTCCGCCGCGGCCACTGGGTGATGTTCCTCGTCGGGCTCGTACTGCCGATCTTCTGGCTGATCGGCGCGCTGATCCCCCGGCGGGGCTGAGGGAGACGGTGTGACGGCGACGTTCGGTTGCGGTTCATCCGGATCGGATGAGGTGCGGGCCGAGGAGGCATTCGTACGGTCGGAGCGCTTTGGCTCGGACGGTACGTCGCAAGTGATGACCGGATGAACGTGCTCGCGTCGACGACGGTGGATCTGGCGCGGGCGCAGTTCGCGACGACGTCGATCTACCACTTCTTCTTCGTCCCGCTGACGCTCGGCCTGGGGCCGCTCGTCGCCGTGATGCAGACGGCGTGGTACAGGACGAAGAACGAGCAGTGGCTCAAGCTGACGAAGTTCTTCGGGACGCTGTTCCTGATCAACTTCGCCATCGGGGTCGCGACCGGGCTCGTCCAGGAGTTCGAGTTCGGGATGAACTGGTCGGTGTACTCGAAGTTCGTCGGCAACGTGTTCGGCGCGCCGCTCGCCGTCGAGGGACTGGCGGCGTTCTTCCTCGAGGCGACCTTCCTCGGGCTCTGGATCTTCGGCTGGAACCGGCTCTCGCCGAAGCTGCACCTGGCGACGCTCTGGATCGCCGTGCTCGGCTCGTGGACGTCGGCCTACTTCATCCTCGTCGCCAACTCGTGGATGCAGGATCCGGTCGGCTACAAGATCGCGAACGGCGAGGCGCAGCTGACGAGCGTCTGGGATCTGGTGTCGAGCGACTGGGCGCTGTGGGCGTTCGGACACACGATCTTCGCCGGTCTGACGGCCGGCTCAGCCGTCGTCCTCGGCGTCTGCTGCTGGCAGCTTCTCCGCGGTCACAGCCCCGAGGCGTTCAAGCGCGCCGCGAAGCTGGCGCTGATCGTGCTCGTGCCCGTCTCCGTCTTCAACCTCTGGTTCGGAAGCCATTTCGGGATCCTCGTCACGGAGCTGCAGCCGATGAAGATCTCGGCCTCCGAGGCGCAGTGGGACACGTGCCAGCCCTGCTCGTTCTCGCTGTTCCAGATCGGCGGCTTCACGCAGAGTGACGAGACGCCGAGCTTCAGCATCGAGATCCCACGGACTGCTCTCCTTCCTCGCCACCGGCTCCTTCGACGGCCAGGTCCAGGGCCTCAACCAGCTGAACTCGCAGTACAAGAAGATGTACGGGCGGGGAGCAGCTACCTGCCGCCGGTCGAGGTCATCTACTGGAGCATGCGGGCGATGGCGTACGCCGGCAGCTTCGTCGCCCTCGTCGCCGTCGTCGGAGCCTTCCTCTACTGGAAGCGCCGGTTCGAGCGATGGCGCTGGTTCCTGTGGGTCGGCGTCGTCGCCGCCTTCTTCCCGTTCATCGCGACGACCGCCGGCTGGGTGCTGACCGAGATGGGCCGCCAGCCGTGGATCGTGCAGGGGCTGCTGAAGACCGCCGATGCGAACTCGCCGAGCGTCAGCACGACCTGGCTCGCGATCAGCCTGACCGTGTTCGTGCTGCTCTACGTGACGCTCCTCGTCGTCGACTTCTGGCTGATGCGGCGGTATGCGGGGCGCGAGCTCGGCGAGCCCGACAGCACCCGAGACGCCGGCGGCGGTGTACTCGATGGACCTGCAGATCCTCTGGTTCGTTCTCATCGCGGTCCTCTGGAGCGGCTACTTCCTGCTCGAGGGCTTCGACTTCGGCGTCGGCCTGCTGCTGCCGTTCCTGCCGCGCGACGAGAAGCAGCGCTCGGTGATGTTCGAGTCGATCGGGCCGGTCTGGGACGGCAACGAGGTCTGGCTCGTCGTCGCCGGCGGAGCGACATTCGCGGCGTTCCCCGGCTGGTACGCGACGATGTTCTCGGGCTTCTACATCGCCCTGCTCCTCGTCCTCGTCTGCCTGATCGTGCGCGTGCTGTCGTTCGAGTGGCGCGCGAAGGGCGAGGGGCCGCGCTGGCGGGCCGTCTGGGCGTGGGCGAACGCCCTCGGCAGCTTCGGGGCGTCGTTCGTCTGGGGCGTCGCCTTCGCGAACCTGCTGAACGGGGTGCCGATCAACTCGAGCGGCGACTTCGCGGGCACTTTCGGCGACCTGTTCAGCGGCTACACGGTCGTCGCCGGCCTCGCCGTCGTGCTGCTCTTCGCGTTCCACGGCGCCACGTATCTGACGATCAGGACGCGCGGCGACCTCTGCGAGCGTGCGAGCGCGGCGGCACGCAGGCTGTCGCCGGCCGCCGCGCTTCGTCGGCGCCGCGTTCCTCGCCTGGACGGTCGCGGTCGCCGTCGACCAGAACGACAAGAGCGTGTTCCCGCCGATCCTGCCTGCCGTGCTCGGGATCGCGGCCGTCCTGCTCGCCGTGTTGTTCGTCTACCGGCGGCGGAGCGGTCTCGCGTTCGCCGCGACGGCCTTCGGAGTCGTGCTCGTGGTGGCGACGCTGTTCACGAGCCTCTACCCGCGCGTGATGGTCTCGAGCCCCGACTTCGCAACAGCCTGACCGTCGAGGGCGCGGCGTCCGCGACTACACGCTGAAGGTGATCTCCATCGTCGCCGCGATCCTGCTCCCGATCATCCTCCTCTACCAGGGCTGGACCTACCATGTCTTCCGGCAGCGGCTCGGCGGCGAGGAGCCTGACCGAGCCGGCTCCGCGCCGCCCCGTCCGAGCCGACGACCTAGCTCGGTGTGAGGAGTCTCGACCCGCGCCTGCTCCGCCGCGCGCCGCCGGTCCGGCACCTGCTCGCCGCCGACGTCGCCGCCGGCCTCGGCACGGCGCTCCTCGTCCTGCTCCAGGCCGTGCTGCTGGCGCGGATCGTCGCCCGCGCGTT
This sequence comes from uncultured Actinomycetes bacterium, assembly GCA_963776375.1. GTDB lineage: Bacteria > Actinomycetota > Thermoleophilia > Gaiellales > Gaiellaceae > PALSA-612. The sequence continues at coordinate 1,075,030 of CAVZMF010000002.1, forward strand.
CCACGGCGCGCCCCTGTCGTCGGTCGCCGCCGACCTCGTGCTGCTCGCGCTCGTGTTCGCCGGTCGCGGCGCGCTCGCCTGGACGGTCGAGGTCGCCGGGCGACGTGCGGCGCAGTCGGTGCTCTCGGACCTCCGGCTCGCGCTCGTCGAGCGCCGCCTGACGACCCAGCCGACCGCCGCCGACGGCACGTCGGAGGGCGAGGTCGTGGCCGCGGCCGTCCAGGGCGTCGACGGCCTCGAGGCCTACTTCGCCCGCTACCTGCCGCAGGTCGTGCTCGCCTGCCTCGTCCCGCTCGCCGTCCTCGTGCTCGTGGCGACCATCGACGTCGAGTCCGCGCTGCTCATGCTGGCGACGCTGCCGCTCGTCCCGATCTTCATGTGGCTGGTCGGCCGCTACACCGAGGAACGCACCCGGGAGCGCTGGCTCGCGCTGCGCCTGCTCTCGACCCACTTCCTCGACGTCGTCCGCGGGCTGCCGACGCTGCGGGCGTTCAACCGCGGCCGCGCGCAGGCGGCGACGATCGCCGACGTCGGCGAGCGCTACCGGCGCGCGACGATGGGGACGCTCCGCGTCGGCTTCCTGTCGGGCTCGGTGCTCGAGCTGGCGGCGACGCTGGGCGTGGCGCTCGTCGCCGTGACCGTCGGCGTGCGGCTCGTCGGCGGCGGCCTCGGTCTGCAGGCCGGGCTGACCGTGCTCGTGCTCGCGCCCGAGCTGTACCTGCCGCTGCGGCAGCTGGGCGCCCAGTACCACGCGAGCGCGGACGGTCTCGCCGTGGCCGACCGCATCCTGGAGCTCCTGGACGCGCCCGCGACCGCCGCTCCAGGCGGTGCGCTTGCGGCGCCGAGCCCGGCGGAGGCGACCGTCCGGCTCGAGGACGTGGCCTTCGCCTACCCGGCCCGGCCGGGGCTCGTGCTGGACGGCTTCGGCCTCGAGCTACGGCCCGGAGAGACGACCGCGCTCGTCGGCCCGAGCGGCGCCGGGAAGAGCACCGTCGTCGACCTCCTGCTCGGCTTCGCCGCTCCGGCCCGGGGACGCGTCACGGTCGGCGGGGTCGACCTCGCGGACTGCAGCCTGGACGCGTGGAGGAAGCACGTCGCCTGGGTGCCCCAGCGGCCGACGATCCTGCGGGGGACCGTCGCCGACAACATCCGGCTCGGAGATCCGTCGGCCACGGAAGACGAGGTGCGGGACGCGGCCGTGCTGGCCGGCGCCGACGCGTTCGTCCAGTCGCTCTCGGCCGGGTACGCGACGGTCGTCGGCGACGGCGGCCGCGCGCTGTCCGCGGGCGAGCGCCGTCGACTCGCGCTTGCGCGCGCCTTCCTGCGGCAGGCGCCCCTCGTGATCCTGGACGAGCCGACGGCGGATCTCGATCCGACGAGCGCCGATGTCGTCGCCGAGGCGATCGAGCGGTTCCGCGGCGGACACGACGGTGCTGCTGATCGCGCACCGGCCCGAGCTCGTCCGGCACGCCGACCGCGTCGTCGCGCCTGCGAGGCGGCCGCGCGGCCGAGCCGGCGGAAAGCGTGGCGGCGTGACGGCGACGCTGCGGCGGCTGCTCGTGCTGGCGGACGCCCCGCGCCGCCGCGCTGGCCCTGTCGGTGCTGCTCGGGACTGCGACGGTCGTCTTCGGCGTCGGGTCTGATGGCGACCGCCGGCTACCTGATCTCGCAGGGCCGCCGAGCGTCCGGCCGTCCTGTCGCTGACGGTCGCGATCGTGGCCGTCCGCTTCTTCGGGCTCGCGCGACCGATCGCCCGCTACCTCGAGCGGCTGGCGTCTCACGACCTCGCCTTCCGCGTCCTCGCCCGCGTGCGCGTGCGCGTCTACGAGCGGATCGAGCCGCTCGCCCCCGTCGAGCTCGACGGCTACCGCCGCGGGGACCTCCTCTCGCGGATGGTCGCCGACGTCGACGCGCTCCAGAACCTCCACCTGCGCGGCGTTCAGCCGCCGCTCGTCGCGCTCGCAGCGGGCGCAGTCTCGGTCGGGGTGACTGCCGCGTTCCTCCCGGTCGCCGCGCTCGTCCTCGCCTGCGGGCTGGTCGTCGCGGGCGCCGCGGTGCCGCTCGTGGCCGGCGCGCTCGCGCGGCCGCGCCTCCCGCCGCCAGGCCGCCGCGCGGGGCGAGCTGGCCGCCGAGCTCGTGGAGGCCCTCCAGGCGGCCCCGGAGCTCGTCGTCTACGGCCAGGAGCAGGAGCGGCTCGCACGGATCGAGGCCGCTGACGAGGCGCTCGTCCGCATCGGCCGCCGCGACGCTCTCGCTGCAGGAGTCGGCGACGGCTTGCAGATCGCAGTCGCCGGCGGGACGGTTGTCGGCGTGCTCGCCCTGGCCGTGTCGGCGCACTCGGGCGGGCAGCTCGACCGCGTGCTGATCGCGATGCTGGCCCTGCTCGCGCTTGCCTCGTTCGACGCCGTCCAGCCCCTCGTCGGCGTAGCACGCGAGCTCGGTGCGACGCTCGCGGCGGGCCGCCGCGTGCTCGAGCTGGTCGACCGCGAGCCTCGCGTCGCCGATCCGCGGAGCCCGCGCGGCTGCCCCGCCGGCGGCCTCCACCATCTGCCTCGAGGACGTCCGGGTCGGCTACTCGCCGCGACGAGCCGCCGGTCCTGGACGGCGCCTCTTTGCAGCTCGACCCGGGCTGCCGCGTCGCGCTCGTGGGCGAGAGCGGCGCAGGGAAGACGACCGTCACGAACCTCCTGCTCCGCTTTCTCGACCCGGACCGCGGCCGCGTCACGATCGGCGGCCGTGACCTCCGCGACCTGCGCCAGGAGGACGTCCGCCGCACGATCGCCGTCGCCGGCCAGGACGCGCACCTGTTCTCGACCAGCATCCGCGAGAACCTGCTCATCGCCAGGCCCGACGCGACGGACGAGGAGCTCGAAGACGTGCTCCGCGCGGTGGGGATCTGGGGCTGGATCGAAGACCTTCCGGACGGCTGGCACACGCTCGTCGGCGAGCAGGGACGGCAGCTCTCCGGCGGCCAGCGCCAGCGCATCTGCGTCGCCCGCGCGCTGCTCGCCCGCCCCGAGCTGCTCGTCCTCGACGAGCCGGTGGCGCACCTCGACCCGCCGGCGGCGAGCGCGCTCGTCCGCGACGTCTTCGCCGCCGCCGGCGACCGCGCCGTTCTGCTGATCACCCACCGCCCCGAAGGGCTGGAGCTGGTCGACGAGGTGCTCGAGCTCTCCGATGGTCGCATCGCCCGCGCCGGGGCCGCGCTCTGAGCAACTCGGCGCCGGGCGGAGACCGAGATTCATCTCCGTTAAGTCGTCTTGGCAGCGGTGACCGCAGAAGGGAGCCGGGCCGAGACGACGTAGGAGACCACGACGGCGACGATCACGAGCGGCATCAGGGTCAGGCCGTCGGCCTCGAGGAACACACTCACGATGAGAACGGACGTGAGCGGCAGTCCCAGCATGGCGACCATCGTCGCGCCGATACCCATTGCGGCACCCGCGATCATCGGCAGGCCGGGAAGGTGGGAGAGCGCAATGCCGCCCGCAGCGCCGATGAACATGCTCGGGAAGATGGGGCCTCCTCGGAAGCTGCTCAGCGAGAGGCTGTACGCGAGGCCCTTGCAGAGGACAACCATCAGGAGCGCGCCCACGGTCCAGCCGGCGGCGCCTTCGATCAAGCCCGGGAGCTGATCCTGTCCCGAGAAGAGCACCTCGGCGGAGCTTCTCCCTGTCACCTCGACGAAGATCAGCACGATCACACCGATCGCGACGCCGACAACGGGTGTCAGCAGCACCATTCGGCGTTCGACGATCGGCTGGAGCAGCAGCGCCAGCCGCTTGATAACGGCGCCGAGGATCGCCGCGATGACGCCGATCACGATCGCCCACAGAAACTCGGCCACACGGGGGCTGCCGGCCGGAGGGATGTCCGGGACCGCGAGCGAGAAGGTGCCGAAGCCGGTCCAGTTGTCGAGCCCGATGAAGATCAGCGAGCCGATACCGGCGGCGAGCAGCCCGGGCGCGAGTACCACTCCGAGCATCGCGCCGCCGATCCCGGCCACCTCCATCATCAGGAAGGCGGCCGGGAGAGGCGAGCCGAGGAGCGTGCTGATCGCGGCGAAGCTCCCGGCGGCGCCGATCACGGCACTGGCCATCGCAGGCGCGTCGCGCTTGACCAGGTGGACGGCGAGGACTCCGAGGCCGCTGCCGATCGCGATCAGAGGCGCCTCCGGGCCGAGGACGACCCCGAGGCTGAGGGTGGCGAACGCGGCAATGACGATCCCGGGGAGCTCGATCGGCGGCACGGGTCCGGATGACTTGAACCCCTCCGCCGGCTTGTGCCCTGCCGTTCCCGGCAGGTACCGGATCGTGAGCGCCACCAGCAGGCCGCTCAGCGCAAGCAGCGGAATCGGCCACCAGACAGGCTGGCTTTCGAAGCCGAGGTCGCCGGGCAGGGTGTCGTACAGATACTGCTGCAGCTCGGTGAAACCCTCGAGAAAGAAGTACGCGGCAGCCGCCACCGGCACACCGATGATCGCGCCGAACAGGAGCAGCACGACGTACGAGCGGCTCTGGAGAAGCTCGAGCGGACTCGGCGTAGCCCCTGTCGGCGGCGCCGCGTGCGCGTCGGGGTGGCCCTCTTGTTCCATAGCTGTTCTCTCTTCCGGCGCTGGTGACGTGATTCCGAAGGCCCATGAGCGTACCTTCACCACGACGACGCGCCACCACCAGCGCCGTTCCGAGAACGACGTCTTCGCGGGCGCAGGAAATCGCCCTGACACGTGGCGCTCGAACTCCGGGAAGACCCGGAACGGGGCTATCCGACGATTCGCATCTCGTAGCGGCTGATCTTGCCGTCGCGAATCGCCAACTCGACGACCCGGTCGCGCTCGTAGGCGAACTCGCCGGTGTCCTTCAGCCGGTAGACCTCGTGTACCCGACAGGCGAGCCGCCCCTCACCGTGGTCGACCCACTCCTCCTCGCGGAACTCGAAGTCGAACGTCTCCGAGCCGGGGACCCAGGTCAGCTGCTGCTTGACCTCGTCGATCCCACGCAGCGTGCGCTGCGGCGTGACCCACTCCACATCGCGATCGAGCAGCGGGTAGACGGGTTCGAGGTCACCGGTCCGTACAGCCCCCTCGGCCGCAACACGGAAGCGCTCGGCGACCTCGATGTCCTGCGCGGCCATGACTCGATCTTACGACCGATGATGCTGCAGCCGACGGTGCTCCGAGCCGGCCCTAGCGGCTGAACAGTCCGGGCCAGATCCTTGGTTGTCGTTCGGTCATGTAGTCGTGGGCCTGTTGGGTGGTTGCGGTCTTGGGGTCGACGTCTGGTGTATGGCCGGTGAAGAGGGTGTCGAGGGCGATGGCTGTGCCGAGGAGGTACTTCCCGAGCGGTGGTAGTGGCTTGTCCATCTGGAGGAGTGGGTCGAGCATCGGGGGCGCTGGGCGGGCGGTGACCTCGGGCCAGTCCTCCTGGGCACGGGGGGTGTCGCGGCTGAGGATCGGGGCGATGTCGGCGGCGACTGCATCTCGCCCGGTCAGGGGCGGGCCGAGAGAGAACCGCTCGCGCAACGTCCGGATCAGGGACGTGTTGCGGTACTCGCTGGTGACGACGGTGCGCGGCTCGATGTAGGCAGAGATCGCCAGGGTGGGGATGCGGATCCCGGAGCGGTCGAAGCGGAATCCCATCTGGCCTTCGGGCGCAGCCGGATCGGGCGGTGGTGCGGACGGGGGCGGGACGTGGTCGTAGGTGCCTCCCGCCTCGTCGAAGGCGACGAGGAACAGGGTGTTGGCGAAGTTCGACCCTCCGGTCGTGGACGAGGCTCGGATCGCGGTGTAGATCCGGGCGAGGAGTTCCTCGCCGCCGAGGATCGACGATGGCGGGTCGGCCGATAGGCCGGGGACGATCGCATTGAACGCGGGGTGGTAGTCGTTGTGGGCGTGAACCAGGTTCGGTTCGAGAAACGAGTAGGTCGGGAGCTTCCCGTTCTCGCAGTCGTCGAAGAAGTCGTCCATGGTCGAGAAGTGGCTGGCGAAGTACTTGGAAAGTCGCGGCGCATGGATCAGCCCCGTGATCGAAAACCCCATGGCTGGATCGACGTAGACTCGCCACGACAGCCCAGCAGCGTCGAGCCGCTCGAAGATCGTCTCCGCGTCGTTCTTGGTCGGGAAGCTCTCGTAGGGAGCGTTGACCAACAGGCCGGACGCGCTCGCTGCGTGGTAGAAGGAGCGGTTCGTGAACGTCTGCGAGGGCACCTCGCAGAACCAGTGATCGAACGTCGCGAATCCCCTCGCGATGCCCGAGATCACCGGCACCTGCTCGGGCGTGTAGCAGGACATGATCTGCGCGTACTCGTCGTACTCGGGCAAACGGCCCATCTCGCTGCGGAACGTGTTCACGTAGTCGAGGACGAACCCATCCATCGACGGCTCACGCGCCGGGTCATCGGGGGCGTTGAACGGCGGTTGCATCGCCTCGGCCGACAGGAACCGGTTGCCCTCGGGGGCCACCGTCCCGAACAACTGCGTGTTGATGTGGGGATGCTCCTCACCCGCGTCGGGGTTCGGCGCGTCCATCGAGGTCGCAACATGCAACGGCACCACGCCACGCTCGGCCCCCGGCGCATAACTCGGGATCGGGTTCGACAGATCCCGGCCGATCACGCCCTCGAACGACGGCACCTCCTCAGGCTCGTACAGATGACCCAACAGGTTGTCGAACGACCTGTTCTCGAACATCACCGACACAACGTGATCGAACTGCTGACTCCCGCTCCCTGCCACGACCAACCTCCTAGCGTGTTGAACCCTTGGGCCGTGACCGTTAAGCCTGGTCGGGCTTCTGTACCTCGGTGTCCAGTGCCCCCTGGGCCGCCCCGGAGCCCGATCTGCCTCCTCCGGGACCGCGCAGCACGTAGGCGAACCCGACCGCGATAGCGGCGCCCAGGAGCGGCCCGACGACGTAGACCCAGTAGTCGGTGAACGTTTTCCCGACGAGGTCAGGCCCGAACGTGCGCGCGGGGTTCATCGACGCGCCAGAGATAGGGCTGCCCCAGAGACCCGCGAGCGCGATATAAGCGCCGACGCCGATCGCCCCGAAGATCCCGATGTTCTGCGCACCCGAGGCGGTGCCCAGGATCACGCCGACGAGGCCCAGCGTGAGCACAGCCTCCATCAGGAACGCCTGCCAGCCTGAGTAGCCGCCGGCGGGGTAGTTCGATCCGTACTTCGCCGACACCTTGATCACGCCGCGCAGGAACAGCGCCGCCGCCGTCGCGCCCGCCAACTGCACGACGATGTAACCCGGCACCCGGCGCCAGGGGAAGTCGCCGCGTAGCGAGAACGCGACGCTCACCGCCGGGTTCAGGTGCGCCCCAGACACCTTGCCCATGAACATGATGATCCCCATCACCATCAACCCCGGCGCGACCACGGCCGCCGTCCGGCTGATCGTGTTCGGGAACGCCTGCCCCATCATCCCGCCGCCCGCAGCCACCAGCACCAGGAGGAACGTGCCGTAGAACTCGGAGAAGAGCCGCCGCCATTCCTGGCTGGGATCCTGAAAGTCGGCCATCGGGCCGGTGATATCCCTGTCGATCCAGCCGAGAACACCCTCTTCAGCCCGTTTGAGCGACACGCTCATAGCTCCACTCCTTTCATCATCCTCCCCCTCTGCAGCCCCGAGTGTGACCGCGAAGAAGATCAGTGCATCATCCTGTCGGGATGACCCTTCAGACGAGTCGACACTGCTCGCCGGCTCCGCGCGTTCTGTCCTCGGCTCATATGGGCGCTTCGACCACTGCCGCCTCCCAGCCGCCGCCAGACATGCGGGAATGTCAGTCCGATCCACCGTCGCTGCTCACGAGCAAGAAGCTGAGAGCCGGAGGGACGGCACGCTCCGGACACGTGCGCGGCTGGCTACAAGCAGCCCCACGAAGGCGCGACAGGCTAGACGTCGATGCCGAGCTTGCGTAGGTCGACGATCGCTGTTCTCCGCCAGCGGATCGTGTCCGGGGAAAACGGCAGCATGAAGGGCATCCCGTTCGCTTTCCGGAGCGGCTTGCCGTCGCGCAGGACGCGGTAGTGGCCGGGTGTAGGCTCGACGGTGAGGCCGGCAGCTTCGAGCCGGCGGATGAACTCGCGGACGTCCTTCCTCATTCGTGCGCCTGGGGAGAAGTTGAGCCTAGCGGTGAGCGGACTCTCGTGATCGTTGACGGGACGTGACCTTGACCGGAGACGGAACCTTTCCTACGATCCACGCCTGGTCACGAAAGGGTGGCGGTCGTGTCGGAGAACGAGGAGACCGGGCAACTGCGGGAGGAAGAACCCGAGCATCTGTCTTTGCTCGAGGATCTGCCCGTGCCCGAGGAGGCGGCTGGGAAGGTCAAGGGTGGCACGGCACCGCCTGAGCCCGACGGGGGCAAGAACATCCCCTTAGCCGACCCGGGCATCATCTAGCACCCGCGATCCAGCGCAAGACTTGCCGCAAAGAGAAAAGGCCCTGTTTCGAAGGAGCGGGCGGTTCGGTGACGAGCCGCCCGCTCCGTATTCGAGTCGCCGGGCAAGGATCCCACGGCGGCTCAGACCACCTGACCGAGGAAGCGCCGAGCTCCGACCTGGGTGCCCGGCGCCAGGCGCGTCCGGCGCTATCCGTCCGCGGACGCTGCTTTTTAGGCAGCGCGTGACGCGTACACCCGCCATTCCTGTTTGCCGAGACACTTCACGTTTCGGGGCTGATCGGGGCTGATCGGGGCCGATCGTCGGAGGTTGGGAGCGATTCGGCCGCCTCGACGCTGCGAAGCGGGGAAGAGCACCCGCGTCGCACTACACCCCCAGAAAGGCAAGCCCGGCGCGGGGGAAAGCACCCGCGTCGCACTATGCCCCCCGAAGCTGGCAAGCCGGCGCGGGTGCCATAGACCATGTTCCGCTTCCCTCACCCCGACCACAATGACCCGACTGGGTCAATTCGTCGGGGGTGGGTTGGCGATCGGGAGGCGCCTCGAAGCTGGACGCGACCGGCCCGGGCTCGACCCTGCACTCCTGGCACGGCTCGTCCAAAGTGATCACATCGGTTGTGGTTCCGGCGGGCAACTTCGTGCTTTCGGGCCGATCGAAGTGGGCACCTCGAGCATCTCAATCTCGACCGCCCCGGCGAGAGCCCTCTGCGAGTTCATCACCAACGACGCTGGAACCAACATTCTGATGCGGAGACCCTTGACGTTCCGCGAGCGGGCGCTCGGCGGCCCTCCCCAAGCCCCGGCGCCGCGCTCGCACAGGAAGCGTGTACTTCCCTCACCTCTCTCGCTAGGACCCAAATGGGTCAATTCCTCGGCATGTCCGTCGTTGCCGCTGACGAGCTCCGCCTACCACGACCTTCGGGCCGGGCGAACGCGCACGACAAGACCTCCGGGGTTCCGGTGACGACGTTCGTTCGGAGTAACCGGCTTTACCGGCTCGCCGTCTCCTTCAACGCGGGCCCTGATCGAGACAAGGACGGCATCGCCTGCGAGAAGGCCTAAGTGGCGACCACGACGCGCCATTACGGCCACTGGCAGGACGAAGAGCTCGCCGCGGCGTTCGAGGCGCTCGTTGCCGCCCGCGGCGCGCGGTAAAAGGTTCCCCCTGGCACCGCCCGCAACCCCGCTTGGCTACTGGTCTCATGGAGGCGGGGGGAATCGAACCCCCGTCCGCGGTCGCACCGAACCGAGCGTCTACAAGCGTAGTCTGCGGTTTGATCTCGCCCGGCGGCCGGTTCGCAGACGACCTACCGACGGGCCAGCCGATCCTGTGGTCTCGCCCCTCCGGCGATCAGCGCTCCTTCGGGGCCAGCCCGTTGTCTGACGCCGCTACCCGAATCACGGGCCGAATCCGGAGCGACGCGTCGCCTAATTACTTAGGCGGCGAGTGCGAGTTCGTTATCCGCACTTGCATTGTTCCCGGTGGATTAACGAGGCCAACCGGGGACCTCGGCTTGCAGCTCGGCCGGAGAACCGACCACGTCGAAACCTGGTCGCCCCCGTATGTTCCGTACGGGCTCATTGTACCCGGGCGCGTTCGAGGGGCCGTCCGGCAGGACGGCCCCTCGAGTCGAGTGCGGCTCTAGCGCGCGACCGGCATGGAGACGAGCCGGCGGGTGGAGATGCCGCCGAGCGGGTTCTCGCCGGGCTTGCGGGCCCGGACGAAGAAGGCGATCAGCTGCTGGCGCTGCGAGGCCGGATAGCCCGCCCTGCGCTGGAAGGTGATCGTTGCCCAGCCGGTCGAGTCGGTCGTCGCCTCGGGCTCGTTGCTGAACTGGTTGTACGGGACCGCGGTCGCGTAGACCAGGGCGCCCTGGGTCGAGGCACCGCCGCAGACCGAGACGTGGAAGCGCGCGACGATCCTGTTGGTGGTCTTCGTCGCGGTGCTCGGCAAGTACTGCAGCTGGTCGACGGTCAGGCGCGCCGGGGGAGCGACGCTTGCGACCGACAGCGTCCGCGCGGCCGCGGGGCAGCCGCTCGCCGACGTCGCGGAGACGACGCCCGTCGGGACGGTGGTCGCCCTGGTCGACCCGTTGGCGTTCTTCGCCGTGACGATGACGCGGATCGTGTGACCGACGTCGGCCTGCACGAGCATGTAGGTCTTGCCCGTCGCCCCGGCGATCCCGAGGCAGCCCGCGCCGTTCGCGTCACAGCGCAACCACTCATACGTGAACGTGATCGTGCCCTGGCCGCTCCAGGTGCCGTCGTTCGCCGTCAGCGTCAGCCCGAGCTGCGGCGTCCCGGTGATCGTCGGGGGCGCGGTCGCCGCCGGAGCGGAGACGCCGGCGATCACCGAGCTCGGCGCCGAGGCGGCGGTGCCCGAGCCGTCGGTGTTGGTCGCGGTGACGACGACCCGGACGGTGTTGCCGACGTCGACGGACGTCAACGTATAGTCGCGGTCCGTCGCGCCGGAGATGGTCGAGCAGTTGGCGCCGTTCGGGTCGCACCGCTGCCACTGGTACGCAAACGTGATCGGCGTCGTGCCGTCCCACGTGCCCGGTTCGGCGTGGAGCGCCTGGCCCTGCTGGGCGGTGCCGCTGATCGTCGGCGGCGACGTGTTCGTAGGAGCGCCGCTGGCGGCGGCGCCGCTGCCGGCCAGCACGCCGAGCGCGAGGACGAGTGCGAGTGTCGAGAGGACGCCGAGCGACGCGCCGAGCAGCGTCCAGCGTCCGCGTTTTCCGTGTGCCATGTCGTGGACCTCCTTCTGCATGACGTTTCAACCGTCCTTGCACGGGTTCCACGGGACGCGATTCCCAATCGTGGCGCGATGGATCTTTATCTAGGCGTCATGGAAGCTTTACGATGCTGCTCCGGAGCCACAGGCCGCGCGGGTCGGAGAACGCGAGGCGGGAACCGGCCCGCAGCGACGGGATGTCGAATGTCGCCGTGCGCCGCCCCGGCGGAAACACGAGTCGTCCGCTCCCGGCCGGCGAGGTATAGGCGACGCTCGCACCGCCCGGCGGCGGGCCCGACAGCGAGACCGTCGCGCGGATCGACCCGCGCGCCGATCGCCTTGCCGGGACGAAGTCGAGCGCAGGCGGCGTGACCCGGGCCGGGGCGATGCCGGGGCAGCCGTGGTCGACGACGAAGCGGTCGTAGCAGCCGGCCACGTTCCAGTGCGAGGCGAGATAGGACGCGGGCGGAACGGGTCCCGCCGCGAAGTAGTCGTCGTGGCCGCAGTCGAGATGCAGCGACCCGGCCGGGCAGCGGGTGGCCTTCACGGCCGCCGGGCCCGTCGAGCCTCCGTCCGGGTAGCACATGACGTCCGTGCGCGTGTCCCCGTCCCAGCGGCCGGCCCCGGTACCGTGCGGCGCGTTCAGGCCGACGGCGCCGAGCACGTGCATGGTCTCGTGCAGGATCGAGTTGCAGCCGAAGGACACCGCCCAGTCGGGTCCGTGCGCGGTTCGATTCGCGTCGCCCGGCTCCTGGTCGCTGACGATGTCGGCCGAGCCGCACGGCGCGCCGGGAGGCCGCCCGTCGAGCCAGACGACGTACTTCTCGTCGGTGCGCCTGTACCCGAGCGCGCCGAGGTCGGCTACACCGAGTCGAACGTCGTCCGCACGAGCGTCGTGGGCAGGTTCACGTCGTCCACGCGCACCGAGCCCGCCGCATCGCATGCGAAGACGAGGTCCGCGCCGGGCGCGCCCGACTCCTCGGCCTGCTGGAAGACGAGCCCGTTCGCCGCGGCGACGAGCCCGCGGTAGACGTCGGCGGTCATGCGCGGGGCAGAGCCGTGCGGGTGGGCGATCACGGCGACGAGGGCGGAAGCGCCGTGAGGGTTCGCCGACGCGCACACGGGCGCGCGCGGCTCGACCGCGGGCGGCCGCGCGGCGACCGGCGACTGCGCGTCCGCGTGCACGATCGTCCCTGCCAGGAGATCCGGGGCAGGCCGGGCCCGGCCCTCGAGAGGGCCGATCGTGAGCAGCGCGAGACAGGCGAAGCCGCCGCCGCGCAGGCAAGAGGCCGACCATGCACGAGGGACGACCCTACGGGTTCGGCCGCCGGCGTTCCAGGTCGTCGAGCGCGGCTTTACCGAGCAGGACGTGCCAGCGCTCGACAGACACGTTGCGAAGGAGCCCCATCGGCTCCCACGGGTCGGCCGCGAGCCGGTCGTACACCTCCTGTTCGCTGTCGGCCACGATCACGTGCATGACCCGTTCCTCTCCGATCGGCCCGCCGAGCAGGATGAAGCCCTCGTCGGCGAGGCCTTCCATGAAGACCGCGTGCTCGTCCCACGCCTCCTGCTCGCGCAGGCCGCGCGCGTGGTCCCAGCTGGGGCCGCGCTCGCGCATCAGGACCCACACGGGCATCGTCAGAGCGTCTTGCGCATGAACACGGCGGTCTCGGCGTAGCCGAGCGAGCGGTAGAGCGAGCGAGCGACGTCGTTTCCGCCGAAGACGTTCAGCGCGATGTGCGAGTGCCCGAGCGAGCGCGCCTGATCCTCGGCCAGGAGCATCGCCTCCCGGCCCCAGCCGCGGCCGCGGAAGGGATCGTAGATCTCGACCGAGTACACGAACGCGGCCGTGCCCTCGAAGTCGCTCGAGCGCTCGGCGATCCAGAGGTCGCCGACGCGCTCGCCGGTCTCCTGGTCCTCGACCGCGAACAGGTGGTGCCCCGCCGGGACCCGGCCGTTCGGGAGCAGGCGCGTCCAGTCGTTGTCGGCCTTCGTCTGCGCCTGCTCGGGTGTGAGACCCGCCTGGTCGACCATGTCGTGCGCGTACGCCTCCCGTCCGCGCTCGATGAACTCGGAGAGCTCGTCGTCGTGGAGCGGTCGCAGGCGCACGCCCATCGGACGAGTTTACGAGGCGAGCTCGGGATGGGGCTCCGGAACGAATGTCCGCGCGTCGTAGCGGCGGAAGGCCGGCAGGAGGAGCGCGGCCGCCGCGACGCCGACGACGCAGAGCACGCCGCCGGACACGATCGAGACCCGAACGCCCGCGAGCGAGCCGACGATGCCGGCCTCCAGGTCGCCGAGCAGCGGGCCGCTCGAATAGCTGACCTGCTCGATCCCGGCCAGGCGACCGCGCAGCCGGTCGGGGATCGTCTGGTTCCAGATCGTCGACCGGAAGATGCCGCTGATCATGTCGGCCGCGCCCGCGAAGGCCAGGGCCGCGAGCGCCAGCGGCAGGCTCTGGGCCAGGCCGAGCAGCAGGATGCCCACCCCCCACGCCCCGGCCGCGACGATCACGGCCAGGCCGTGGCGGTGCACCTTCCTCGTCCAGCCGCTCGTCGCCGTCGCGACCAGGGAGCCGACCGGCGGCGCCGCGTACAGCAGTCCGAGCACGCCCGGGCCGCCGAACTCCTGCGCGAACGCCGGGAACAGCGCCGCCGGCATGCCGAAGAACATGGCCACGATGTCGACGCCGTAGGTGCCGATCAGCTCGGGCCGGGACTTCGCATAGCTGAAGCCCTCGGCGATCCGCCTCAGGCTCGGCGGCTCGGCGTCCGGCGGCGGCGGCACCGCGCGCATCATTCCGAGTGCGGCCAGCGAGACGAGGAAGGTAGCGATGTCGATGCCGAAGACGCCCGGCAGGCCGATCGTCGCGATCAGCACGCCGCCGAGCGCGGGCCCGCCGATCAGGCCGATCTGGAAGCGGAGCGAGTCGAGCGCCCCCGCCGCCGTCAGCTCGTCCTTCTCGACGAGGCGCGGTGTCAGCGAGTCGAGCGACGGGCGCAGGAAGCCGCCGAACACGGCCGCGAAGGCCTCGACCACGAACAGCACCCACACCTGCGGCGAGGGCACGAGCGCGTTCACGAGCAGGGCCGTCGAGCAGAGCGCGAGGCCGAGCTCGGCGATGCGCACCATTCGGCGCCTGTCGACCGCGTCGGCGAATGCGCCGCCGACGAGCGCCGAGAGCAGCAGCGGCACGAGCGCGACCAGCGCCAGCAGGCCGACGAGCGGCCGTCGAGCCGGTCAGTTGGTAGACCTGGTACGGGACGGCGACGAAGGCCACCTGCGAGCCGAAGAACGAGACCGCGAGCCCGATCCAGAGCAGCCGGTACTCACGGTGCCGGCGCAGCGGGCCGAGGTCGATCGCGGCCAGGCCGACGAGCCGGCGCGCCCCCGACTCGGGCACCGGCGGGGCGGCGCCGAGCCGCTCGGCCTCGTGCAGGGGCTGCTCGTCGGGCACGGCTAGCGCTGCCGGCTCTTGAGCGCCCGCTCGATCTGCCGGTCGGCCTCGCGGCGCGCGAGGTCGCGGCGCTTGTCGCGAACCTGCTTGCCGCGCGCGAGGGCCAGCTCGACCTTGGCCCTCCCGTCCTTGAAGTACAGCCGCGTCGCGACGAGCGTCAGCCCCTGCTCCTGGACCCGCCCGCGCAGGCGGTCGATCTCGCTCCGGTGCAGGAGGAGCTTGCGGTCGCGCTCAGGATCGTGGTTGGCGAAGCCGCCCTTGTCGTAGGCGGCGATGTTCGCGCCGACGAGCCAGATCTCGCCGCCGCGCACGTCCGCGAAGGCGCGCTGGATCGTCGCGCGCCCTTCGCGCAGCGCCTTCACCTCCGTGCCCTGGAGCACGAGCCCGGCCTCGACCCGCTCGAGCAACTCGAACTCGTGCCGGGCGCGGCGGTTGTCCGCGACCAGCTTCTCTCCCCGTGGCTTCGCCACGGCGCAAGTCTAGGCCGATGCTCCGGAAGGCCCGCCTTCCGCACGTCGGCGGGGGCCGCGCCGTCCCCGGGAGCGGTCCGGCCCCTAGTGCAAGCTCGTTGCCAGGATTACGAGGCCGGAGACGCCCGCGACGATCGCAGCTCCGGTCACGACGGTGACCATCGCCTGGCCGACCACGCGGACGAGCCCGGCAACCGCGAGCGCGCCGAACCCCTCTGTCCTCGTGTCCGTGAAAGCCACCGGAGGCTCGGAGGGGGTCGCAACCGCGGTCGATTCGATCGGGATCTGAGCGGGTAGGCACTCCTCCCGTCTACTTCGCGGGTAGAAGCCGTCCGGATCTCGGTCCGGGAGCAAGGAGAGCGAGATCGCCCGAAGCTCCGGGCACACGAGCACGAGCTCGGACGAGAGCAACCTGGGGTCGACCCGCTCGGGAGGCGGCGAAGTCTCCTCGTGATGCTCGGCCACTTCGATCCGGGCGCGAAGACCGGACCAGCCATCGATGGGGGGATCATCGGCGAGCAGGTTGGGCTCGACGGCTAGCACTCCCGAAGCCTCATCGGTCGACTGTAGCTCAGGGCCAAAATCCTTGGTCGGAGCGCCGACGTTTCCTGCGTCGACGGAAGCCCGAGCGGGACGACGACGAAGATGTTCCCGCATGAGAAATTGTACCCCGTGGGTAGCGATGGAGGGATCCTAGCCAGCTTGTAGGACGTCAGTCCAACCCGTAGCTCTTGGTGGTCTTCGGCTGCCAATGTCCACGTTTCATCGAGATTGAGGAGTGGACTTCTCCCGCAGGGGGATGATGCGTTCTGAAGCCGCTCTAACTGGTAAAGGGGCATCATCGCCAGGATTACTTCGACGTCGCGGGCGGCAGAGCCTCCCAACCGTTCACGTTTCGAGTCCACCGGGCGGACCAGGACGTCGGGACTCGGAGCCAACGCTCGGCCATTCCGCGGACGCTCCCGTTGCCTCCGGGCTCGGCTCCTCGACTCACCGAACGACGACGCCGGATCCGCGGCCTGAAAGGCCTCATCGCTCGGAGTCCACCGGTCGGTCGACGTCCCGGCCTCGGCAGGATCTCGACGCTCCATCCCGGCTCTAGCTCTTCGAGGTGCCGTGCGAGGCAAGCGGGGGCGGAGGACCGGCGTCGGGTTTGGCGTGTTGGCTGCAGTCTTTTCGGCGCGATTGCGTCGCATCGCAATCCCAAGCGGGGAACCCCGTTTCAGGGGGTGCCGGTGCTAGGTGGGCATTATTCGCTCTGCAACGGCGATCGCTCGACGCACATCAGGATCCTTCGGGGACTCAGCGAGCACCAGTTCTGCTGCCTCCCTGTGGTAGGCCCAGAACGCGGCATCGCGCCGCCGTGAGGGCATCAACCACGGCTTGAGCGTCTGCTTGAAGAGCCACCAAACATATCTCCTCAGCGTGAGGCGCAGCGACCGCCTGTACTCGCCTTCGCCCAGGGTCCGCCGCCCATAGCGCAGGAACGAGCGGATGTGATCCATGCGGAGCGAATCCAGCTGGACAGAGAGCGATTGCTCGCTCTGCTCCGGCCTCCGCGTGAAGGTGAGCACCTGGTGAACGAACCCCAGGTCGGAACGCTCGAGCATCCAGTACGCAGCCTCCGTGTCAGCATGACGAAAGCTCACCTCGTTGAACGGATTGCGGCTACGAACGAGGTCGGACCGCAGAAGCGTCGAGGTCGGTGAGCCGAGAACCGACAGCGTTCCGACCAAGCTCTGGGCGATGATCTTTCGTCCATCGAAAACGGATCGATCGTACGGAAGGCCGTCGAGCTCGACCCGATCCTCGACCAGCCGGTATGCGCTCACGATCCCGACGTTCGGATGAGCCTCGGCACACTCGACCATGCGCTCGAGGCACTCCGGGTAGAGCCAGTCGTCTGCACCCATGGCCTTGCAATAGACACTGTCGGGGCCGATCGCAGCGTATGCACGGTTGTAGCTCGCGACCACTCCCACGAACTCATCGTGATGCTCGTAACGAATGCGTGGGTCGGAGCGTGCGAACGACTCCACGATCTCCCGTGTCCCGTCCGTGCTCCGGTTGTCCACGACCGCGTACTCCCAGTTTCCGTAGGTCTGTCGAATGATGCTCTCGATGCACGATGCAAGGTGCTTCTCGCCGTTGTGCACCGGAGTGACGACACTGACAAGCGGGCCATGCACAGTCACATTGTGGTCAGTTCTCACGTTTTGGGGATCACCCGCACGGACGATTAGCCATTCCGCGCTGACTCCCGTAGCTGGGTCCGGTTTTGGGAGCGGCTTGCGCAACCGTTCGAGCGCGTCGCCAACGAGTTCGAGTGCCTGGTCGCTCGTCTCACCGTTGAAGGACAGCCGGACTCGTGCACGCCGTACGACCTTGGCGTCCAACGCCTGCTCGCAGCGCCGCCGTGGCTCCAGGAAGCTCGGACCGTTGGCGGGCTGGCTAACCTGCGCGCCGCGTGCCCGCTTCCCTCGGGGCGAGGTTCGAGCGCCGGGCGCCCGCTTTCAGGTATTCGGACCTCCTCGACGCCGCCGTCGATGGCGCGTCGTCCGCGACCGGCGAGCGCTAAACGGCGCCGGCAGGAACCTGCTGCAGGAGTCCGTGGACCTGTGCCCAGCGGCTCGCTTCCGTCCGGTTCGAGACGTTGAGCTTGCGGTAGATGTTCGACAGGTGGAACTTGACGGTCTGCTGGGTCACCCAGAGCATGCGCGCGAGCTCGGCGTTCGAGTGGCCCTCGGCAGCCAGCCGGAGAATCTCGAGCTCTCGGCGCGTCAGGTCCGTCTCGGGCACCTCGGTGGGGACGTGTCCGTTCCCAGCAGCGAAGCCGGGCAGGTAGATCGAGTGCTCGTACGCCTGCCGGACAGCGACGGCGAGATCGTCCGGGTGTGCCTTCTTGACCACGAAGGCGACGGCTCCTGCAGAGAGCGCCGCCTGGATGTCGACAGGATCGTTCGACGTCGAGAGGATGATGATCTTGACGTCGGGAAACCGCTCCCGGACGTCCAGAAGCCAGCCTATGCCGCTCGGCCCTCCGTCTGCCGTCGCGATCTCCGCGACGAGGAGCTCTGGATCCAGCTCCGAGAGCAGCCGCGTGCCTTCTTCGAACGAGCCGGCCTTGCCGGTGACGTGGACGGAAACGCGGCTCAATACCTGTTCCACGGCATCGAGCCACAGCGGGTGCTCGTCTACGAGCACAGCCGATCTTGCTCCACCGGAGCGATGGTTCTCCCCTACCGCAGCAGTCACTCTACTCCCCCTACTCCCCTACCGCATCAGCCACTCTACTCCCCTACCGCAGTCACTCTACAGTAGGCATTTAAGACGAGTATGGCCTGTGTGTAAAGGTGTGCAAGCTCACTCTTACATTTGTCCACACGCTTGTGGAAGGTGTGGAAACCGTGCCGGACGACGATTTATAACCCCCGGTGGGACGCTACCCTCGTCCGAGGGCGACCAGAGGCGCAGGCGGCTCGATCCCGGCAAGCCAGGCCAAGAGCCGCACGAGATCATGATCGAGCGGTGGCGCACCGAGGGCCGAGCCCCCGGATTCAGCGTGCTCTTCAGATGAGAGGATGATCACGGATAACCGTTCTGAGAGTCGATCGGCGATGCTCGCCATCCCGGCTCCGATGACGGCTACGTCGGCTGCGAGGGAGGCCGCGAGCTCGACGGCCCGGTTCCGGTTATGGGCGCGACCGACAATGCGGACAGGAATGTGGCGAACGAGGTCGGCCACGGCGTGGCAAAACGCAGGGTTCCCGACGACCAGAATGCGGATCGGCGTCGGGTCCGAGTGTTGTGGAGGCAACTCGACGTCGGCCAGGCCGTCCCGAAGGACGTTACCGGATTGTGACATTGTGAACTCAGCGATGGAGAGCGACGGTGATGCTGGTCCCTTATTCTCGATCGGAGCCGGTCGGCGGCGCAATCGTCCGATGGGGGAGGTTCGGCTCCCCAAAGGTACGGCCTTCCTGATCGCCCGGATCAGGCCGCGATCTCGTCGTGCGCCATGAACACGGCGTGCGCAAGTGGCGCATACATCTGCGGCTGATCATCCTCTCGCCGGACGACAACCCTGGGTCGCATGGGAGGTGCTGGCTGCAGGGCGACGGGAATGGTAGTACGAGGCCCCGGGCACGAGCACCGGAGACCGTCCGGGGACGGGCTCATACTCAGCAGCCAGGTCATGGAACTGACGTTGAAGTGGCTGACCGGTCACCTCGGACCGCGGCCGACGTTCCCGCGCTCGGGCGAATCTCCGGAGGAATTCGGGCTCCGGCGCCTCGCGTGGAGGCAGGCGTTCCGGCTCTTCACGGCTCGGCATCGGGCTGAGCGACGCATGCTGCGCTCGAGCACCGTACGGAGTCGTCCGGCAGTCGCCCTCTCGCCGGAAGCGGCGGCAGGGGAGGCTCACGCCGCGACCCCGGCCGGTCGGCCCGAGCTCACGTACGGGTCACACCCGCTGCGCCTGGACCCGCTCCTCGCCAGGCCGTTGCCCATCGCACAGCGCGTCGTGAACGCGAGATCGGTCAAGCGCCTCTGCGCACGGCGAAGCCGGCCGGTGAGAAGAAGGCGGACCCCACCGAGCTGACCGGGCCTCCCTACCCCACTGTCGCCGAGCTCAGGCGACGGCCGGGCTCGTCAGGCGATCGCCGTAGCTCCGCGGGGCCTGGATCGTACGCTTTGACCATCTCGGGCGGGAGCTCTTCGTTGTCGCTTGCCCTCAGATAGTCGCCCATCGTCGTCGCGGTGCAGGCGGAGTCGATGTTCGGCGCTTCACGCGGGCAGGCGTGCACTCGGTCACACCATCGGCCAGTCGCTCCAGGAGTCAAAGATCGCCGGGCCACGTGCCCGCGTCGACCGATCCCTCGGAAGGGGGAGCGGTAGTCACTCAGCTTCACTCGAACGGGCGCCGATAACGGACCGCGGCACGAACGACCGGCCAACGAGAAAGGACGATCAAATGACGAAGCGCTTCCACGTCGCGGCGCTTGCCATAGCTGCAGTTCTCGCCGTCAGTGCGACGAGCGTTGCCGCCACCACGGGCGTCATCGCAGTGGGAAGCTCGCCTCGTTCGACCGTGACGCCCCCACCGGCGAAGCGGGTAAAACAGCCGCAGACCGCCAAGGTCAAGTCTCTCCAGAAGGCCCTGGCGACGGCACGAGCGAAGGTCAAGTCTCTCCAGAAGGCCTGGAAGAAGGCCAAGACGAACGCGCGGAAGCACGCGCTGGCGAAGGCTCTCACCGCCGAGAAGGCGAAGGTGAAGGCCCTCGAGAAGGCTCTGGCCAAGGCGAAGCTGGCAGTGTGCCCAAAGGGGTACAAGCTGACCAGGGGCAAGTGCGTCGAGATCTAGCCCGAGCGGCCCGAAGCTGAGGACGGTGGCGCCGGTTCAGGCCGGCGCCACCGTCGCCGAATCACTCCGAGGAGATCCTGTGCGATGACGATCGAGCTCTCACACTGGTCCGGGGAAGCCGGATCACCGGCGCCGAACTGGGTTTCGAAGCTCGCCGTCGTGATCCCCGCCCTGAACGAGGAGCAGACCGTCGGCACCGTGGTCTCGGCGGTGCCGCGGCGGATTCTCGGCGTGGGCGAGGTCGAGGTGATCGTCGTCGACGACGGCTCGACCGATGCGACGCGCGATACAGCGCTCCGGGCGGGCGCCGACCGAATCATTGCCCACCGCCGCAACCGCGGACTGGTTGCCTGCTTCAACCACGGTGTCGCCCTCGCGCTCAGCCGCAGGGCCGACGTCGTCGTCCACCTCGATGCGGACGGCCAGCACGATCCCGCTCTGATCCCGAGTCTCGTCGGACCCGTCGTCTCCGGCGCGGCCGATCTGGTCGTCGGCGTGCGCCCGCTCGCCGATGCGGAGACAGGCACGTTCGTGCGCCGCCACGGCAACCGGCTCGCCGCCTGGCTGTTTCGCCGGACGTTCAAGGTGCCCGTCCGCGACGTCACCTCCGGGTACCGGGCGTTCTCCCGCGAGGCGCTGCTGCAGCTCAACGTCGTCAGCGACTACACGTACACGCTCGAGAGCCTGATCCAGGCGGCGCGGAAGCGCATGGCGGTCGTCGAAGTGCCGATTCCGGCGAAGAGGCGGGCCGTCGGCGAGTCGCGCGTCACGCACTCGGTGCGGCGCTACATCGCCGCCACCGGCGGCCAGGCGATGCGGACGACGCTCCACACGCATCCGCTGGCCGTGTTCGGGCGCCTTTCGCTCGTCATGTTCGTTGCCGCCTTCAGCTGCACCGCCTGGTTCCTCGCCGGGTATGCGGACGGCGGCATGCACCTTCCGGCGCTGCTCGCGTCGGTGCTCACGCTCGTCCTCAGCGTGAGCTTCTTCATCGCCGGCCTGATCGCAGACGGCGTCAACTCGAACAGGAGACTGCTCGAGGACGCGCTCTATCGGATCAAGCGCCTCGAGGCCGAGGGTGAGGGCCCGACCGGTTGGGACCTGGGGGGCGTGGAGCGAATCACCCTGCAGTGATGTCCTCCGCAGCCCCCGCCGCGGTCAGGCGCCCGGCGCGTTCGGAGAACGACGGCGTGCGGCTGGGCGTGATCGCCGCCGTGCATCCGCTGACGGGCGGAGCTGCCCCGTTCAACACGGCGATGGCGGCGGCGCTGCGCCGTCGTGCGCCGGTCGAGCTCCTGAGCTGGCGTCGGCTCTATCCGCCCGTCCTCCATCGTGGGGAGGAGCGGGACGAGCGCTCCGTACCGCCGCGGCAGGAGCCCGCCGACTTCGTGCTCGACTGGCACGATCCCCGGACGTGGCGTGCCGCGGTCGACCGCCTGGAGCGGTTCGGCGCTGAGGCCGTGGTCCTGCCCTGGCTGCATCCGGTCTCCGCCCCGCCTTACCGCTGGCTGCTCCGGCACTCGCCGTGGATGAAGCGCGTCGTCGTCTGCCACAACGTGCTTCCCCACGAGCGCGTACCGGGTGCGACCTGGCTGACGCGGACGACGCTTCGCCATGCCGACCTCATCGTCACGCACGCCCCGCACCAGGCCGACGAGCTGGCCGCGCTCGGGCTCGGCGCGACTCCCCTCCTCCGCGCGTTTCACCCTCGCTTCGTCGCCGCCGATCTGGCACCCGTCCCGTCACCCGAGGCGATCGCTGCGGAGCGGCGCAGGCTGGGCGATCCCGGGCTCTTGCTCCTCTTCTTCGGTGCCGTACGGCCCTACAAGGGCCTGGACCTCGCACTCGAGGCACTCGCGCAGGTCGACGCCTCGCTCGACGCGCGGCTTGTCGTCGCCGGGCGTTTCTGGGAACGACGCGACCGCTACGAGACACTCGTCTCACGCCTCGGACTGCAGGACCGTGTCGAGATCCGTGACCGGTACGTGACCAACGAGGAAACGGCGCTGCTCTTCTCGACGGCCGACGGCGCCGTCCTCCCGTACCGCTCGGCAACGCAGTCCGGCGTCGCCCAGCTCGCGTTCGCCTACGGCAAGCCCGTCGTCGCCACGAGGGTGGGAGGACTTCCGGCGGCGATCGAGCACCGGCGGACCGGCCTGCTCTGCCCGCCCGGCAACGCGTTCGCGCTGGCTCGCGCCCTGGAGCGACTCGCGGCGGAGCGGGAGAGCCTCGCGGCCGGCGTCGCGGCGTCCACGGACGAGCACTCGTTCGACCGTTACGGCGACCTGCTCGTCAACGCTCTCGAGGAGGCGGCGTGACGGTGAGGACGCGAACACTGCGCGCCAATGCAGGGCTCGTCCTCGCGGGGGACATCGCGAGCAAGCTCGGCCTGTTCGTGGCGACGCTCGTCGCCGCGCGCGCTCTCTCGATCGGCGAGTTCGCTGCCGTGGCGGCGGCTCTCGCCGTCGCGGGAATCATGGCCTCGATTCTCGACTCGGGCTCGGCTCTGCTCATCACGAGGGACGGCATCGCGTCTGCCGGCGTCCGTGTCTCGTTGGCGATCGCACTCGCCCGGGCGCGCGTGCCGCTCGCGTGCCTGATCGTCGCCGGGAGCGCAGTGGTCGGAGCTCTCATCGGGCGCCCGCTCGAAGGCGTGCTGGCGGCGGGCCTCGCGCTGTCATCCGCCTGTGCCCAGACTCTCGCCGGGATCGCCCGTGCGGCGCGGGACACGCGCCCCGAGGCGGAGAGCAAGCTGCTCGGCGCGGTGCTGGCCGTCGTGTCCCTGAGCGTGCTCGCCGTCTCGCCCACGGCGGCCGCGCTCCTCGCCGCGCTGTGGGGCGCCTCCGTGATCGCACTCTGGCCGCTCGTCCGCCGCGCGCCGGTGGGCGATCCGGCGGGTCTGGTTCGGCCGGCCCGCGCCTTCAGGCGCGCCGTTCCCCTGGGGGTGCTGGCTCTGGCCACGATCGTCTACTTCCGCTCGGGCACGATCGCCCTGTCCATGGTCTCGGGCCCGGAGGCGACGGCCACGTTTACCGTTGCCTCCAGCGCTGCGTTCGGCCTGCTCATGCTGCCGAACGCCGTCGCCGCCGGGCTGATGCCCCGTCTCGGAGCGCTGTCCAGCCCCGGGCGGCAGGTCGAGCTCGCGCGCAGAGCGCTCGGCTGGACCCTCGGGCTCACGGCGCTGCTCGCATGCGGGCTCGCCGGACTCGCTCCCTTCGCGCTGCCGCTCCTGTACGGGTCCGACTACGAAGCGGCCGTCACACCGGTCACGATCCTCGCCGCGACCGTGGTCGTCGTCGGGGTGAACACGGTACTCGGCACGGCGCTCCTCGCCCGCGGCAGGACCTCACTCGTCGTCGTCCAGTCCGCCGTCTCGATGACGGCGAACATCGCGCTGCTCGCGCTGCTCGGCCCGTCGTTCGGCGCGCTCGGTGCCGCACTCGCGATGCTGGGCTGCGAGCTGATCGGCCTGGCTCTGCTGGCCAGAAGCTGCGGCGGGGAGCTGCCCGGCCTGCTCGCCTTCCCGCGCACCTCCGTGGCACTGGAGACGGCGCCACATCCGGAGCGGCTCTCGTGAATCGGCTGGTCCGGACCGTTTGGAGCGCCGTGCGTCCGCGCACGATCGGCCGCACGGTGCGCTACCTGCAGCTGGCGATGAGGTTCCCTCAGCTCCGCGGCCGCTTCGTCGCAATCGGGCGTGCATGCGAGGTCTCGATCGCCCGCTCCGCGAGTGTGTCGATCGGCAGCCGAGTCCGCTTCCTGCGCTTCTCCACCCTCCACGTTCACGCAGCGGGCCGAGCTCTGCGTCGGAGACGGCGTCTCGTTCTCGCCGGGCTGCACCGTCTGCGTCCACGAGCGCGTGGAGATCGGAGCCGGCTCGACGTTCGGCGAGGGCGTCTCGATCCACGACGAGGACCATGTCCATGAGCCCTTCGACGTCCCGCTCAGCGCACGAGGCTTCGTGACGGCGCGGGTGATCATCGGCCGGAACGTCTGGGTCGGAGCGAAGGCGACGATCCTCAAGGGCGTCACCATCGGAGACGACGCCGTCATCGGCGCAGGAGCCGTCGTGACGCGCGACATCCCTGCCCGGGCGGTCGCCGTCGGCGTGCCCGCCCGCGTGATCAGGCACGCGGCCTTGTCGGCAGCCTCGAGGGACGCGGCGTGATCTCCGTGAGCCAGATCTCGGCGCGACGGCCTTCGGGGACCTGGCTCTCGATCCAGGTCGACCTCCGCCTGAAGGCGCTCGCCGTCGGCTGCATCGCGGTGCTCGTTGCACTCGAGGCCTGGGCGGCCGCGACCGGCTACGGCCTCCGGGTCACCTCGGACACACCGACCTTCCTCCCGATCGTGCGCGACCTGGCCATCCATCCGCTCCAGCCGGTCAGCCCGTTCCTGGACGACTCGCACGTCGCGACTTCGCACGGGAGCCCGTACTCGCAGCTGCTCGGGCTGCTCTGGAGCCTCCTCGCGCCCGGCCGCAACGCGACCGGGGCACCGTCGGCCGACCCAACGGCGCTCTACACCTTCCTCGCGATCATTGGCATCGGCGTCACCGTCCTCGTCCTCCATGCCGTCTTCGTCTGGGCGCGCAGCCAGGCGGAAGAGCGCGTCGCCTGGCTGACCCTGCCGGTGCTGCTCGTCCTGTTCGGGCCGGCGAACGTGATCTGGGCGGGCGACCTGACCTTCCACGGCTTCCTCTACGGGGCGTACTTCCCGCAGAACGTGGCGCTCGCGTTTCTCCTTTACACGCTGACGGTGTTGGAACGGCCGCCGAGCGGCCAGCGGACGGGTCTGGCGGCGATCTGCACGGCGATCACGCTCACCGTCCATCCATTCACGGGCGTGTTGCTCGTCACGCTCGTGGCCGCTCGCGGGTGCTGTCTCGCCGTTCGCCGCCGCTACGACTGGGTCACCGGGAGCGTCGCCACGGCGGCGGGCTTCGGAATCGGACTGCTGTGGCCGGCGTACTCGCTCAACGGCGCGCTCGTCGACGCGGGCGTTCACGGCTGGCTCTTCATCGTCGCCTGCACGCTCGCACCGCTCGTGGCGCGCGGGTTCGAGCGTCCCGACCGGGCGCTCGCCTTGGCAGGACGGATTACGGCCCCCGTTGTCACGCCGGGGCGCAAACGGACACTCGGCAGGACCGGCCTGGCGATCGCGGGGCTCGTCGTGGTCGTCGCGCTGGCGGTCTGGGAGGTGCTCCTCATTCATGCCGGGAGCCCCGATCCTCTCGTCCATTCGAACCGGCTGGCCGTCTACTGGGGCGAGGATCGCTGGCGCTGGGCGCTGATGCTCGCCGGCGGCGCCGTCGGCTGCCTCGGGCTGATCTCGCTCGCGCGGCGGACGCTGGCCGTGCCCCTGCTCTGGGCGGCCGGCTGCCTGGGCCTCGGCTTGCTCGGCGCGATCGGCTTTTCGGTTCCCGTCTGGTGGCGCTTCCTGCTCTTCGCGCAGGTGCCGCTGGCGCTCGGCACGGCGCTGATCCTCATCCGGCTCGGCAGGCGCACCGTGGCCTGGAGCGCCGTGACGGCGACCCTCGTCGTTCTGCTCGTCGTCAAGGTGACGACGCTGTACCTGGTCCCGAAGCAGGACACGTACTTCGGGACGGGACTGCAGGAGGCGTACGGCTTCTCCGACATGATCCCGGCCGCGCCGGGCCTCGTCGCCACCGATCCCTTCACCGCGTACTACGTGCCCGGCTCGACGGGCCACCGCGTCCTGTCCGTGACCAAGGCCCACGTGAACTCGAGCCGTGAGCTGGCCGATTCCGAGCGGGGCTACGCCGTCCTGCATCAGCTCTACGCCGCGGCTTCGGCTTCGTGGTGGAGCGCCGCCCGGAACATGTACCTCCAGGGCGTGCGCTACGTCCTGATCGCCAAGCAGACGTCGCTGTCCCCACCGACGCTCGTGGAGTTCTCGACCGGGCCGACGCCGCTCATCCGGACGGCTGCCGATCACCGGGAGCTGAGCCGGTATTTCTATCGCTGCAACCGCATCGGGGTACGGATCTACGACTCCGACGACTACGTCGTCTACCGGCTGAAGGCCTCGAGGCTGTGGAAGGTCTCCTGACCCTCTCCCCCGCCGAGCCCGAGCGCTCCGCGACGCACAGGGCCTCCGCCCGGGTGGCCGGGGTGCGGTCGGCCTCTTCGATCGGAGTGGCCCGCTACTGCGACCGGCTCGCGGGCGCGCTCACATTTCTGGGTGTCGAGTACGCGCTGGCCGAGCAAGCTGGGGGCGACCGCAACGTCCACTTCCATCTGGCGAACTCCTCGCGTCGCTGTATCCCGCAGGCTGTGCGCGCAGAGCGCTTCGTCGTGACGCTCCACGACGTCGCGCCCAGGACGCGCGCGCTCGCCCCTCTCTACAGGGGAGTCGTCTACCCCCGCGTCGTCGGCCGCTCGGCGGCGACGGTGGTGCACAGCCGATACGCCGCCGACCTCCTGCTCCGGCTCGGCGGTCGACCGGGCCGCCTCGAGGTGATCGCTCACCCGGCCACGTGCCCGGAGACATTCGACCGGACGGCGGCCCGGGCATCGCTCGGATTGCCGCCCGACGGCCTCGTGGCGGTCCTGCCCGGTGTCCTCAAGCGCGCGAAGCTCGTCCGCGAAGCGGTTCTCGCGCTCGGCTCAGTAGGACGGGAGTGGTGGCTCGTGCTCGCCGGTCCGGTGCAGGACTCCCGCGCCGCGGGTGAGGCGCGGCGCGCGGGCGCGATCGTCCTCGACCATCCCGACGACCGTCGCTACCAGGCGGCGATCGTGGCGTCGGATGTCGTCCTCTGCCTTCGCTCGCGCTCCGTCGGCGAGACGAACGGGCCTCTGCTGGACGCGCTCGGCGCAGGGCGGCCGGTGCTCGCGACTGCGACCGGATCGCTCCCGGAGGTGGCCGCCGACGCGGCTCGGTACGTGCAGCCGACGGCGGCCGGGATCGCGGCCGGGCTGAGGGCGCTCACCGACGAGTCCGAGCGGGGGGAGCGGAGCCGCGTCGCACAGGCACGTGCCGCCGTGCTCTCCTGGGAAGCTTCGGCAGCCGCCCACGCCGACCTCTTCGCGGAGGTCTTCGGTGGCTGATCCGCTGCTCTCGGTCGTCGTCTGCACGCACGAGCGTGCGGACGCGCTCGGGCGTTGCCTCGAGGCGCTCGCCGCGCTCGAGGATCCCGTCGAGGTGGTCGTCGTGGACTCAGCCTCCCAGGAGCCCTGCACCGACCTCGTCGAGCGGTTCGCCGGTCACATTCCCCGGCTTCGCCTCGTCTGCGAGGACGGGCCCGGCCTGTCGCGGGCGCGAAACCGCGGGATCCGCGAGGCCTCCTCCGACTTGATCGCCTTCATCGACGACGATGCAGCCGTCCGACCCGACTGGGCCCGCCGGCTGGCCGACGCCTTCGCCGACCCGCTCGTGGGTTGTGCCGGCGGGACGTGCAGCCCCCGGTTCGAGGCCGCGAGGCCGGGCTGGCTTTCGGAACGACTGCTCCAGTTCGCCGGAGTGACCCGCATCGGGTCGTCGCCGCGCGAGGCGCGCGGGAGCTTCGAGTATCCCTTCGGCGCGAACATGTGCTTCCGCCGCGCTGCGCTGGAGGAGGCTGGCGGCTTCCGCGAGGAGCTCGGCCGGTCCGGCCGGAGCCTGCTGTCCGGCGAGGACTCGGCCGCAGTCGACCGCATCCGCGAGCACGGCTGGATCGTCTGGCTGCAGCCCGACGCCGTCGTCGACCACGCGGTCGCCCCGGAGCGCTGCGCGGGCGGCTACTACTGGCGGCGGCTCTGGTGGCAGGGCATCAGCCGGGCACGACAGGACCGGTCGCCCGGCGTGACCGTGCGCCTCCTCGTCGCCGCGCCCGTCCGGCTCGTGCTCTGGCTGGCCACCCGGGACCGGGTTCACCTCTACCGCACCGCCGAGACGGCCGGGTACCTGGCCGAGCTCGCCGGCCTGGGGAGCCCATGACCGTCCGGCCGGAGGCCCTGCCCGCCGAACGCGGAATCTCCCTCCCTGTGCGCGCCGCCGGGATCGCCGCCGGGATCTCGGTGGCCGCCCTTCTGGTCGCGCTTCGCCTGCGCGCCATGCACCCGGGCTTGCTGTATCCGGACGGGTACCAGTACCTGGTCATGGCGCGGGGGATCGGAGAGCACCTCCGGCCGGTCGCAACGCTCGGTCCCGGCGGCGATGTGTTGGCCCCGAGCGCCGACGCCGCGGCCAAGCCGCTCTTCCCCGGACTCGTCGCGCTCGCCGAGTCACTGGGCCGTTCCCCGATCGACGCCGCCCGGGCGGTGAGCGCGATCGCCGCCGCCGCGGTCGCGCCGCTCGCCGGCCTCGTCGCGCTCAGGCTCGGCACCTCCCGCGCGGGCGCCGTGCTCGCGGCCGCGCTCTGCCTCGCCAGCCCGACCCTCGGCTTCTGGCTGGGATTTCCAGGGCCCGAGGCGCTGGCTGAAGCACTCGCGCTGGCGGCGGCGCTCGCGCTTCTCTGCGACCGTCCGGTCACCGGCGGCGTTCTCGCCGGGCTGGCCGTGACCGCCCGGCCGGAACTCGTTGCCCTCGCGCTCGCGGCGGCGCTCGCCGCGGCGGCGTCGAGACGTCAGCGTCACCGGGCTATCGTCGGATCAGCCGCGGGACTGGCCACGATCGCGCTCGTCGTCGGTGTGCTCAGACCCCCGCTCTCCACGCAGACGCTCGTGCTGCTCGCCGGCGCCGCAGCGATGGGATGCGCCGCCGCGGCCGCGCTCGTGCTCGTAGGACGGCTGCCTCGGCGCGCCGGCGTGGGCGTTCTCGCCGCCGCCGCGGGGCTGCTGGCGGCGGGAGTCGCGACCGTCGGCGCCTGGCAAACGCTCGCCGGAAGCGACTGGGCGCTGCTCGTGCTTGCTGTTGCAGGGCTCGCCGCCGCGGCCCAGGTGAAGGAGCTCCGGACACGCACGCTCCGGATCCTGGCGCTCACGCTTCGCCCTCGCGCTCGCGTACTGGTGGAAGAACTCCGACTCCGAGCGCTACGCGGCCGTGCTCCTCCCTGCACTCGCCGTCGTCGCCGGGCTCGGACTCGGCCGCCTCCGCCCCGTCCTCCTCGCCGGGGCCGCCGGTCTCGCGCTCGCCTGCGCCCTCCAGGGCTCGGTCCCATCGTTCGGGCCGGACGCGTTTCCCGGCATCGCTTCCCGTCTCGAGCACGCACCACCCGGACCCCTCGTGACAGCCGCGCCGGACGCCTACGGGGCACTCCTCTCCGATCGGGCCGTGCGCGTGATGCGGCCGGGGGCGACCGGCCTCGTCCTCGTGGACGGTCCCGCCCGCCTGTACGAGCCTGGCCTACGAGTCGCCGGCCGGCTGGTCGGGGAGATCCCGGCAGGCCCCGGCTTCCTCAGACCCGACGGCCGTGTCGACGACGATCCCGTCCTGCTGTATCGCGGTACCGTCGTACGGGCTGCGTCGCCGGGACAGTAGCGCTCTGCCGGCGCGCGGTTTCTCGGGGCCTCCTCGTTGCATCACACCCGCTCCGCGGACCTCGTGAGCGAGACCTCGACCTTGCCGGCGGGCTTGTCGATCTTTTCGACCCGCACGTCGACGCCGTCGCCGAGACGGAAGCGGCGACCGCTCCGACGGCCCTCGAGCGCGGTGCCCAGCGCGTTCAGCTCGTAGTAGTCCCCCGGCAGGCGGCGGGCGGGCAGGAAGCCTTCGAACACCTCGCCGAAGCGGGCGAACAGGCCCGACCCGATCAGGCCGATGATCTCGCCCTCGAAGGCCGTGTCCCAACCACGCTCGAACAGCGTCCTGTCGAGCAGCCAGGCGAGGCAGATCGCGTCCGCGGCGTACTCGGCGTCGGCGGCCACGCGCTCGCGTGCCGAGACGTGCGCGGCCAGCTCCGGCAGGTCGTCAGGCGGCGGATCGTCGCCGGCCCCGAGCTCGCGAAGCAGCGCCCGGTGGACGACCAGGTCGGGGTAACGGCGAATGGGCGAGGTGAAGTGGCAGTAGGCGGTGCTGGCGAGCCCGGAGTGTCCGAGGTTGTGCGGGTCGTAGCGGGCCTGCTTCAGCGCGCGCAGGACGAGGGACGGGAACGCCTCCGAGCCGCGGCCGGACTGCCCGACGTAGTCCGTGACCCGCTCCGAGATCTCGCCCGCGAGCCGGGCCGCGACCGCTCCTGTCAGCCGCTCCGGATCCGGCGCGGGCGGCGTCGGCACCTCGAGATCGGCGAGCACGGTGAGCAGCCGCTCGATCGACTGCGGGTCGGGCCGCTCGTGCACGCGGAAGAGCGCCTCGCGGTTCCGGCCGGCGAGAAGCGCGCCCACGGCCTCGTTGGCGAGGATCATGAGCTCCTCGACGAGCATGTGCGCGTGCGGTTCGCTCTCGAACGAGGCGCTCGCGACGCCGCCCTGCCCGTCGAACGCGAACGTGACCTCTCGCGTCTCGATCCGCAGCGCGCCTCGCGCGAACCGCCGCCGGCGCAGCTCCGTCGCGAGCCGCTCGGCGAGGCGCAGACCGTCCTCGACCTCGGGCTCTGCGCGCTCGTTGCCGCGGAGGATCCGCTGCGCCTGGCCGTAGGTCAGCCGGGCACGGCTGCGGATCGCGGAGCGGTAGAAGAGCGGCGTCCCCGGCTGCAGCCCCGGGTCGAACGGCACCTCGACCGTGACGGTGAGGCGGTCCTGATGCGGACGGAGACTGCAGGCGTCGTCGGCGAGGTCGTGCGGGAGCATCGGCGCAACGAGGCCGGGTACGTAGACGGAGAACCCGCGCTCGGCCGCGCCGAGGTCGAGCGGCGTCCCCGGCGGGACGAAGAAGGACACGTCGGCGATGTGGACGTAGGCGCGAAGGCCGTCGCCGTCGGGGAGCACGGAGATGGCGTCGTCGAAGTCCTTCGCGGTCTCCGGGTCGATCGTGAACGTGGGCAGATCGCGGAGGTCGGCGCGCCCTTCGAGCGTCGGCTCGGGCAGCGCGTGCGGCTCGTGCGCCCCGACCTCGCCGCGGCTCAGGAGCAGCGCCTCGAGCACGTTCTCGATCCGGTCGGCGCGGCCGAGGACGCGCTCGACCTTCGCGCGGCCGCGACCGGTGCGCACGAGGGCGAGGTCGCCTGACGACGCTCCGCCAAGGCCCTTGCGGTCGACCACGATCGGCACGCCGGGCTCGAAGAAGGGCTCGCCGACGACGAGCTTCCCGCGGGTACCGATCTCGACGACGACGCGCCCGTCGGCCGTCATCGCGTGTGCCGCAGACAGACGAGCGGCGGGGCCGATGGCCCCGCCGCTGCCCTGGAGACTCGACTCGTTGCCGCGGCTACTGGTGCGGCAGCTTCTGGATCGCGCCTGTCTTGTGCGTCTTGTGCGTCTTGTGCTTCACCGCGATCTTGCGCCCGGAGCCGCCGGGCTCGGTCGGCAGCACGCCGCCCTTCACGTCGCCGGCCTTCTCCGGGGTGAGCTCGAGATCTTCCTGCTTCTTGCCGCTCTCCTCTGCCACCGTTTCTCCTTTCCGGGGCACGGCGCTCGCCGCGAGCGCCGTTTGCTTCTAGACGCGCATACACGAACGAATCTTCCGCTCTCGCGCGCACGTCAGGCCTGGAGCTGCTGGCTGACGAGATAGTAGTAGAGCCCGCGCCGTTCCATCAGGTCCTCGTGCGAGCCCTGCTCGACGAGCCGGCCCTTCTCCAGCACGATGATCACGTCGGCGTCCCGGATCGTGCTCAGCCGGTGGGCGATGACGAACGACGTCCGTTCCCGGAGTAGCTCGTCGAGGTTCTGCTTCACGGCGCGCTCGGACTCCGTGTCCAGCGCGCTCGAGGCCTCGTCCAGGATCAGGACGGGCGGCCGGTGGTAGACGGCGCGGGCGATGGCGATCCGCTGCGCCTGGCCGCCGGACAGCTTCAGCCCGCTCTCGCCGATCCGCGTCTCGTAGCCGAGCGGCAGCCGGTCGACGAACTCGTGGGCGTTCGCGACCGTGGCCGCCCAGACGACGCGGGGCGGGTCCGGCACCTCGCCGAAGGCGATGTTGCGCGCGATCGTGTCGTCGAAGAGGTAGTTCTCTTGCAGGACGAACCCGAGGTGCCGCCGGACGCTGCGGTAGTCGAGCGTCCGCATGTCGACGTGGTCGATCGCGATCGCGCCCTCGGTAGGCTCGAGCAGCCCGGCGATGAGCTTGACCAGCGTCGTCTTGCCCGAGCCGCTGCGGCCGACGATCGCGACGTTGCGCCCGGCCGGGACGTCGAGGTCGATCTCCTCGAGGATCGCCGGCGCCTCCGGCCCTCCGTAGCGGAAGCCGACTCGGGAGAGCGTGACCGCGCCCTCGACCGTCGTCACGGTCTGGAGGCCGGCCTTCGACTCGCCCTGCTCCGGGTCGTGCTCGATCACGTCGCCGAGCCGGTCGAGCAGCACCCGCCCGTACTGGAACTCGTCCCACAGCGCCAGCAGCACGAGCACGGGTCCGTTGCCGAGCGCGACGAGGGAATTGAAGGCGACGAACTCGCCGATCGTCATCTGCCCGTCGATGACGAGAAGGCCGCCGACGACGAGGAACAGCGCCAGCGAGACGAAGCTGACGAGCTGGATCATCCCCTCGTAGCTCATGATCAGGAACTCCGAGCGGAAGATGCGGTCGGCGATTCCCGAGAAGCGGTCGAGCATCGCCTTCCGGAACCCCTCCTCCGCTGCGAGCGCCTTGACCGTCTCGATGCCGCGGATGGCGTCGATCTGCTGCGACTCGTACTTGCCGAACGCCTCCTCGAGACTGTCGAACATCGGCCGCAGGCGCGTCGACGAGAACCGGAGCAGCAGGGCGTAGGCCGGCGCCAGGGCGACGTAGACGAGGGCGAGGACCCAGCTGTAGTAGAACATCAGCGCGAGCGCGGCCGCGAGCTGGGTCACGGCGGTCAGCGCCGCGACGCCGCTCTGCACCAGGAACTGCCGGACCTGGCGCATCCCGGCCAGGCGCCGCTCGATGTCCCCGGTCCTCCGGGTCGTGAAGTAGGACATCGGGAGGGCCAGGAGGCGCTCGGTCAGGAAGTCGAGCGACTGCGTGTCGATGCGGACAGCGACGAAACTGAGGATGTAGCGCTGCAGCAGCGTGGCGGCGGTGATGACGATGAACACCAGGACGAGGCCGCCGAGCACGATGAAGAGCAGGCTGCGGTCCTTGTCGGGGAGCGCGTCGTCGACGACGATCTGCGTGAAGATCGGGATCACGAGCTCGAGGCCCGCCGCCACCAGCGCGAGCAGCCCGGCCTTGACGAGCGTGCCGAGATGGGGCCTGAGGAAGGGCAGGACCCACGAGTAGCTCGGCTTCGCCTCGGGCACGTCGTCGAACGCGGGCGTCGGCTCGAACACGATCGCGTAGCCGCTCCACTTGGCGTCGAACTCCTCGCGCGACAGCCTGCGGATGCCTCTGGCCGGGTCGCCGACGCGCACGTGGTCGTGCGTGATCTCGTAGAGCACGACCCAGTGGTTGCCCTCCCAGTGCACGACGGCCGGCAGCGGCAGCAGGTCGAGCCGGCTCTTGGACACTCGCAACGAGCGCGAAGCGAGGCCTAGCTCCTCGGCCCCGCGCGCGATCCCGAGCAGGCTCGTCCCGTCAGTCGAGGTGTGGACGAGCTCCCGGATCAGCGGCAGCGAGACGGTCTTGCCGTAGTAGCGCGTGACCATGCCGAGGCAGGCGGCGCCGCAGTCCATCTCGTCGAGCTGGTGGACGTGCGGAAGCCGCCGCGGGCCTCGCCGCCGCCGTGCTTCGGCGTCGGCGCCCGCGAACTCCTCCGCCTCCTCCGCGCCGGCGACGTCCCCCGTCACCTGGTCAGGGCCGACGGCGGCCGGCGCCTCTACCTCGGCGGGGAGGATCTCCTCGGCGAAGTCGAGCGGGACGCGGGCGACCCGGCGGAAGTCGAGACGGTCGACACGCTCTTCGAGCCGGGCGCGGAAGGCGGGCAGCTCGGCGAGCAGTACCGTCAGGCGGTCGACCGGCAGGGCGAGCAGGCGGCACGGCGTCAGCGCCTCGACCGTCGCCGAGCGCGGCGCCGTTTGCAGCACGGAGACCTCGCCGAACACGTCGCCCTTGCGCAGGTATTCGATGTCGTCCTGCTTCCCGTCCCGCTCCACGTACGTCCGCAGCCGGCCTTCCTCGACCACGTACAAGGGCCCGGCCTCCGCGTCCTCGCGGATCACGAGCTCGTGCTCGGCGACCTCGACCGGCTCGAGCTCCGCCGCGAGCCGCTCGAGGTCCTCGTCCGGCAGCGTGCGGAAGATCGAGAAGAGACGGAGCAGGTTCTGGATGCTGCGAATGCGCGCCAGACGCTCGAACTGCTCCCGCACCTCCGGCTGGCGCCGCGTCAGCGCGCGGAAGACGCTGCGGTCGAGCCGGAGCGCGCGGACGGGGCCGCTCGCGCGGACGGTGGCGACCCGCGTCGACTCGGCCAGGAGGCCCATCTCGCCGAAGCTGTCGCCGCGGTGCAGGAGGCTGAGCGGCACCTCGTCGGCGCTGCCCGCCTGCTTGACCACGCGGGCCGTGCCGGAGACGAGGACGTAGAACGCGTCCGCGTCGTCGCCCTCTCGGACGATGGCGTTGCCGAAGTCGTACGAGACCAGCTCGCAGGCGTCCGCGACGAGGCGTCTGACCTCGTCTGGCATCGCACGAAAGCCCGGCAGCTCGTCGAGGACGCTGCCGGCGTCGTCCGCGGGGGCGGCGACAGGCGTGGTCACAGCCACACCACCCGGTCAGCGACCAGCCGCGAGACCGCCCGGCCGACCGCCGCCTCGCGCGCCCGCGCGCGCACGTCCTCGTCGTCGAGCGAGGGCGACGTCTTCGCGATCACGTGCGCGACGACGAAGCCGCCGTCGACGGCCACGGGGCCGACGAGCTCGCCCGGCGTCGCTGCCAGGAACCGTGTCCCCAGCGCCGGGTCGAGCTCGTCCAGCCAGCACTCGTCCCTCTCCACCTCCAGCCCTGCGCGATCGGCGACGGCGTCCAGCGAGTCGCCGTCCGCTCGCACGCACAGCACCGCCTCGTGAGCCGCTCCCTCGTCCTCCGCGACGAGCGCCTCGTAGGCGAAGCGCAGCCACTCGAGACGGTTCGTCTCGACCTCACGCGCTTCCGCCGAATCGTCGACCGCGGCGGCGCTGAAGTCGTCGAAGGTCGCGTCGAGCGCCTCGACCGGGCTTCCCGGCGAGACCGCGGCCAGCCTCGCCAGCTCGCGCGCGAGCCGCTCGAGACGCCCGGAGCAGATGCCCTCGCACCAGACCACGGCCTCCGACGCGGAGTCGCCGCCGGCCGCCTCCGGGAACCGTGCCCGCGCCAGCGACCGGCGCAGGTAGTCGTGCCAGTCGGCGGCCGTCAGATCGTGGCGCTCGAGCCAGGCGTCGAGCTCGTCCGCGGCGAGCAGGTCGCGCTCGTAGCGGAACTCCCGTGCCGCGGCGTCGATCGCCTCGTCGTCGACCGGCTCGCCACGCGCCTCCAGCTCGGCCGCCGCCGCCGTTCCGCGCGCGACGTCCGCGGCGAGCGCCGACCACTCTCCGCGGAGCTCCGCCAGCCGCACGACGTCGTCCCAGCCGTAGACGTCGTCGCCAATCGCGAACAACCCGCGGGTTCGGCTTTCTCGCGGCAAGGGAGCCGAGAATACCCCGTCCGCCTGCGCGCAGTACGACCGGCGGCACCGAAAAGAGCCGCCTGTGCAGCGCCTTTCGGCGTCAGACGCGCAAGAAGCGGTGTACGGTCAGGCCCGAGCCGGTGGCGCCGAGCAAGAGGCCGGCGACCAGGATCAGGAAGGCGACTAGCCCGAAGTCGAGGGCCTGCACGCCCGGCACCTGGATGAAGTCGAGCTTGGGCACGACCACGAGCTTGCTGATCACGAGCAGCACGATCGCGGCGATCGACCCCATCAGCCCGCAGAGGAAGCCCTCGACCATGAACGGGCCGCGCACGAACCAGTTCGACGCCCCCACGAGCTTCATCACCTCGATCTCCCTCCTGCGCGCGAAGATCGAGAGGCGGATCGTGTTCCCGATCATGAGGATCGCGGCGAGGAGCAGCACCACGACCGCGACGACGAAGGTGATCTCGATCGCCCGGGCGAAGCGCAGCACGGCGTTCGCAGTCTTGCGGCCGTAGCGCACCGCGTCGAGGCCCGCCGGCCTGGGGCTCAGCGTGGCCGCGATCGCCGCCGTGTCCGCGCCGTTCTTCGGATAGGCCGTCAGCGAGGGGCCGAGCGGGTTGGACGCGAAGCCGATCCCGGCGATCACCGGCTGCTGCTTCCGCAGCTCGGCCAGGGCCTGCTTGGCCGACGTGTACGCGACGTGCTTCACGCGCGGGTCGGCGCCGAGCTTCGCCTTCACGTCCGCAACCTGCACGACGGTGGCGTCCGGCTTGAAGAACGCCTTGACGACGAGCTCCTGCTTCAGGTGGTCGCTCCAGGAGAGCAGCCAGGTGCCGAACGCGATCGACAGGCCGAGCACGAACATCCCGATCAGCACCGTCAACGTCGCCGCGACGGTGGTCGAGACCGTGGCGCGAAGCGAGCGGACGGCCTCGTCGACGATCGCCCGCAGCTTCACTCGTAGCCTCCGCGGCGCTCGTCGCGGGCGAGCCGGCCCTCGTCGAGCGCGATCACGCGCTTGCGCATCTTGTCGACCATCTCGCGGTCGTGGGTGACCATGAGGATCGTCGTCCCGGACCGGTTGATCCGGTACAGGAGCTGCATGATCCCGACCGACGTGTCCGGATCGAGGTTCCCCGTCGGCTCGTCGCACACGAGCAGCGGCGGGTGGTTGACGACGGCGCGCGCGATCGAGACGCGCTGCTGCTCGCCGCCGGACAGCTCGTCCGGCAGGGACGAGCCCTTGTGCGCGAGCCCCACGAGCCCGAGCACCTCGGGCACCTTCCTGCGGATCGAGTCGCGCCCCTCGCCCTGCACCTTGAGCGCGTAGGCGACGTTCTCGTAGGCCGTCCGGTTCGGCAGCAGCTTGAAGTCCTGGAAGACGCACTGCACGTTGCGCCGCAGCATCGGCACCTTCGAGCGCGGCAGGCGACCGAGGTCGCGGCCGCCGACGATGATCCGCCCGCGGGTCGGCTCGACC
Organism: uncultured Actinomycetes bacterium; assembly: GCA_963776375.1. Classification (GTDB taxonomy): domain Bacteria; phylum Actinomycetota; class Thermoleophilia; order Gaiellales; family Gaiellaceae; genus PALSA-612. The sequence continues at coordinate 1,112,474 of CAVZMF010000002.1, forward strand.
TCCTTCAGCAGCAGCCGGACGATCGTCGACTTGCCCGATCCCGAGGCGCCGACGATGAAGACGAAGTCGCCCTTGTCGATCACGAAGGAGACGTCGCGGAGCGCCGTGACGTCCGGGTCGTAGACCTTCGTGACGCCGTCGAAGACGATCATCGCACCCGGTGCCGCTGAGGGCCTCTGGGCGATCGGTTCTTCCACGAGCGCCTGCGGCGCTTCGGTTTGGAGGTTCAGGTCCTGCACGATGAGGGGCGGCCCAGACAACGCCGGCAATGCACGCCGGTTGCAGGCAGTTTAGCGGGCCTTTCCTGTCGCTCGCGCGAGGAGGTACGCGTGGATGAACCCGTCCAGGTCGCCGTCGAGGACGCCCTGCGCGTTCCCGGCCTCGAAGTCGGTGCGATGGTCCTTGACGATCTGGTACGGGTGGAGGACATAGCTGCGGATTTGACTTCCGAAGCCCGTGTCCTGCACCACGCCCCGCTCGCGGGACAGCTCCTCCTCGCGGCGCTCCTGCTCGAGCTCGGCGAGGCGCGACTTGAGCACGCGCAGCGCGGTCGCCTTGTTCGACGACTGCGAGCGCTCGTTCTGGCACTGCACGACGATGCCCGTCGGAACGTGGGTGATGCGGACGGCGGAGTCGGTCTTGTTGACGTGCTGTCCGCCGGCACCCGACGCACGGTACGTGTCGATCCGGAGGTCGGCCTCGTCGATCTCGACGTCGACGTCGTCGGGGACGAGCGGGCTGACGATCACCTGCGCGAACGACGTGTGCCGGCGGTGGGCCTGGTCGAACGGCGACAGGCGGACGAGGCGGTGGACGCCGCGCTCGGCCTTGAGCGCGCCGTATGCGTTCTCGCCCTTGACGGTGAACGTGGCCGACTTGAGCCCGGCCTCCTCACCCGGGCTCGCCTCGAGCAGCTCGGCCCCGAAGCCGCGCTCGGCCGCCCAGCGCAGGTACATCCGGAGCAGGATCTCGGCCCAGTCCTGCGCGTCGGTGCCGCCCGTCCCGCCGACGATGGTCACGATCGCGTCGCCGGCGTCGTACTCGCCGTTGAAGAGCGCCTCCTCCTGCAACCGGTCGAGCTCGCGCCGGAGCGGCACGATCGACTCGGCGATGTCGGCGTCCATGTCGCCGTCCATCGCCGCCAGCTCGGACGCGTCCTGAAAGTCCTGCTGGAGGCTGCGGTAGCGCTCGAGGCGCCGGGCGAGCCGCGAGTGCTCGGTGGAGACGGAGGCTGCGTGCTGCTGGTCGTCCCAGAACCCGGGCCGGCCCATCTCGGCCTCGAGCTCGGCGACGCGGTGCTTCAGGCCGTCCGGGTCAAAGGTAATCACGGACCCAGTCGAGCTGGACCCCGATCTCCTTCAACTGCTCGGCAAGCGGTTGCTGCTGATGTTCCTCGGCCATGCGGCCATCGTAGCGTCGTCCGTGAATGCCGGCCGCGCGGCGGCCGCTGCGATCTGCCTCGCCGTTCCCCCACGTGCCCCCAAGGGGACGCGAGTCCCCTGCGGTCAGCGTCGCACGAATTTCGCCACGTGTCTGCGTCGAAACAGTGCCCTTTCGCCCGCCACCCGCCTTCATGCGCCGCGGAGCCGTGGCTCTGCCGCGGCGTAGCTCAGGCGAGCAGGCGACGCGCTACGAGAGGGAAGGGGGCTCACGGGGGAAACCGGCCGTTTCCCCCGTGCTAAGCGCCGTGGCACTTCTTGTACTTCTTGCCGGAGCCGCACCAGCAGGGGTCGTTCCGGCCCACCTTGTCGCGCTCCGAGACCTGGCGCTGCTGCGGTCTGGACGGCGCCGCCACGGCGGCGGCCTCGCCGGCCGTGGCCGCGGCGATCGCGTCCGCGCCGGCCAGCGACTCGTGCTCGTAGCTCACCGGGCCGTTGACGCCTTCCTGGCCGTTCATCGACAGGTCGGCGGCCTCTTCCGGCGCCAGCTCCGCGTGGAAGAGCGTGAACACGACCTCCTCGCGGATCGTCTGCGACAGCTCCTCGAACATCTTGTGCCCCTCGGACGTGTACTCGACGAGGGGGTCCTTCTGTGCCATCGAGCGCAGGTGTACGCCCTCGCGGAGGTAGTCCATCGCCTCCAGGTGCTCGCGCCAGCGGGTGTCGACGACCTGGAGGATCACGAAGCGCTCCAGCTCGCGCGTCAGCTCCTCGCCGAGCTGCTCCTCCTTCTCCGTGTACGCCTCCTGCGCGTCGTCGCGGAAGTCGTCGACGAGCGTCTCGCGCTCGAGCCGGCCGGCGTAGTCCTCGCGGAGCTCCGCCGCGCTGACCTCGGAGCCGTACAGCGTCGTCATCGCCTGGCAGAGCTGGTCGAGGTCCCAGCCCTCGCCGGTGTCGACCGCGAACAGGTCGACGGTGTTGCCGATCATCTCGTCGATCCATTGCCTGACCGCTTCCGACATGTCCTGACCTTCGAGGACCTCGCGCCGCTGCAGGTAGATGACCGTGCGCTGCTTGTTCATGACGTCGTCGTACTTGAGGACGTTCTTGCGCATGACGAAGTTCTGTTCCTCGACCTTCTTCTGCGCGTTCTCGATCTGGCGCGAGAGGACCTTGGCCTCCATGGGCTGGTCGTCCGGCACCTTGAAGCGGGACATGATGTTCTTGATCCGGTCGCCTGCGAACAGCCGCACGAGCTGGTCCTCGCCGGAGAGGTAGAAGCGCGACTCGCCGGAATCGCCCTGGCGTCCCGAGCGGCCGCGGAGCTGGTTGTCGATCCGCCGCGCCTCGTGCCGCTCGGTACCGACGACGTACAGGCCGCCGAGCTCGAGCACGCCCTCGCCGAGCTTGATGTCGACGCCGCGGCCGGCCATGTTCGTCGAGATCGTGACGGCGCCGGGCTGGCCGGCGTCCTTGATGATCTCCGCCTCGCGCTCGTGCTGCTTCGCGTTCAGGACGTTGTGCGTGATGCCGCGCCGCTTGAACATCTCGGAGAAGTACTCGCTGGTCTCGACGTCGATGGTGCCGACGAGCACCGGCTGGCCCTTCGCGTGGCGCTCGGCGATGTCGTCGAGAGCGGCGTTGAACTTGGCCTCCTTCGTCCGGAAGATCAGGTCGTTCCGGTCGTCGCGGGCGACGTCCACGTTGGTCGGGATCTCGACGACGTGCAGGTTGTAGATCTCGGTGAACTCCTTCTCCTCGGTCTTGGCCGTTCCGGTCATGCCGGCGAGCTTCTCGTAGAGGCGGAAGTAGTTCTGCAGCGTGATCGTGGCCAGCGTGACGTGCTCCTCCTGGATCTGCACGCCCTCCTTGGCCTCGACCGCCTGGTGCAGGCCCTCGCTCCAGCGGCGTCCCTCCATGATCCGGCCCGTGAACTCGTCGACGATCTTCACCTCGCCGTCCTGGATGACGTAGTCGACGTCGCGCTGGTAGAGCGCCTGCGCCTTCAGCGCCTGAGTCAGGTGGTTGACGAGCTGGACGTTGCGCGGGTCGTAGAGGTTCTCGATCCGCAGCGCGCGCTCGACCGTGTGGATGCCCCTCGGGAGCGGCGAGACCGTCTTGAACTTCTCGTCGAACGTGTAGTCGACGTCCGGCTCCTCGCGCTTCTCGATCTTCGACGGCGGCTTGTACGGGACGCCCTCGAGGCCCTTGACGATGCGCGCGAAGTCGTAGTAGGTCTTGGCCGCCGTCTCGGGCTCGCCGGAGATGATCAGCGGCGTCCGCGCCTCGTCGATCAGGATCGAGTCGACCTCGTCCACGATCGCGTAGGCGTGGCCGCGCTGGACGACGCCGTCCATGGACACGGCCATGTTGTCGCGCAGGTAGTCGAACCCGAACTCGGAGTTCGTGCCGTACGTGATGTCGCACTCGTAGGCGATCTTGCGCGTCTCGAACGGCATCATGTTCTCGATGTAGGCCACGGTCGCGCCGAGGCGCTCGTACACGCCCCGGTTCCACTCGGCGTCGCGCTTGGCCAGGTAGTCGTTGACCGTGACCAGGTGCGCGTTCTGGCCCGAGATCGCGTTCAGGTACAGCGGCAGGCTGGCGACGAAGGTCTTGCCCTCGCCGGTCTTCATCTCGGCGATGTCGCCCTCGTGGAGGACGATGCCGCCCATCAGCTGGACGTCGAAGATGCGCTGCCCGGACTCGCGCTTGCGCGCCTCGCGGACGGCGGCGAAGGCCTCGAAGAGCATCTCCTCGAGCGACTCGCCGTTCTCGTAGCGCTGCCTGAACTCGGCGGTCTTGCCGCGCAGCTCGTCGTCCGACAGCGCCTCGAACTCGGGCTCGAGCGACGTGATGTAGGCCGCCTGACCCGTCAGGGTCTTGAGGCGGCGGCCCTCGCCCATGCGGAGAACCTTCTCGAAGCCGCCGTAGTTCTCAGGCACAAGGACAGGGTACCGCCTCGCGTCGCCCGACCCATCTGCGCCGCGTCTCGTGGCTAGAATCACACGGCTGGCGGGACCTGGGTCAGAGCGTTTCTCGGGAAGGGCGGCGAGTCATGGCGAACGAGGTCGACGAGCCCGGTGCGGACGACGCCGTCGCGGTAGCGGAGGAGGGCCCGCCCGAGGACAAGGCCGAGAATGCGGCCGAGATCGAGGGCGCCGAAGAGGCCGAAGAGGGCGAAGAGGCAGAGGCCGCCGACCCCGACACCTCCGAGCTCTTGGAGAAGGTCGGCCGCAGCGCGAGCACGCTCGTCCTGCGCGAGGTCCAGCTCACGACCTCGCGCCACATTCCGGAGCTGGCCCGCGCCGCGCGCGACCTCACGGCCGTCGTCGCCGTCGTGGTCGCGTTCGTCACGGCCTTCGCGCTCGCCAACGTCGCGATCGTCCAAGCGCTGTTCCCCTCGCTGCCCGGCTGGCGCGCCCCGCTCGTCCTGATGGCGATCTGGGTCGGCGTCGGGGTGCTGCTGACCGTGCTGTTGCTGGCGCGCACCGGACAGCTGACCGGTTGGCAGCACTGGTGGCGAGATTTCACCTCCGACCCGGACGAGGCGGTTCGCAGCCGCGAGGAAGCCCGGGACGACGCCGAGACCGCGCTGCGCGAGTCGCTGAAGGAGTTCGCGGCCGCGGTCGCCCGCGACGCCGGCGTCCTCGTCACGACCGCGATCGTCCCCCTGGGCGGCAACGCGGCGCCGAGGCGGGCGAGTGGGTCATCGACGCCGTCGACGACGTGACGGACGAGATCGAGGAGAAGGTTCCCGGCGGCAGCGTGATCAACAAGATGACGACACTGGCCCTCAAGCCGGGCCGCTACGCGCTGGGCGCCCTCAAGCGGGAACTCCGACTCGGACGACCACGAGCCCGGCGACGAGCCGGCGACGTAGGCGCCCCCGCTGGGCGGCTCAGAGCGGCGTCACCTCGACCTCGAAGGACTGCTCCGCGAGCCGCTCGGCGCGGACCACGAACGCCTCGCCGCGGGCGGCACCCAGCGCTTCGAGCGCAGGGACGCGCTCGCGCGAGGGCAGTCCGTCGACGGTGAGCGAACGCTCGCCGTCCGCGACCGAGAGCACGATCTCGTCGCCGGCCACGTCGGGCGGGAGCTCCGCGACCTCGATCCGCCGCGCCGCAACCCCCCAACGCGAACCGCCCCTCCACACGGCCTGCGCACGGTACGGCGGCGACAGCTGCGCCTCGAGCGCCGCCGCCAGGGGGTCGAGCGCCCCGGGCTCCAGGTCGAGCGCGTCGTCCACGACCAGCGTCCCGTTCGGCAGCGTGACGAACTCGAGCTGCCCGACGCCGAGCTGCGGCGCCTCCGCGTTGACGACCGCGTCCCACTCCCGCGGCCGGGAGACGCCGTGGATACCCACCTCGCCCCAGCGCGGGCCGGGGTCGTGCGGCGGGCGCTCGTCGACCTCCAGCCCTGCCTCGCGCGCGAGCTGAACGTGCAGAGGCTCGCGCTTGAACCAGCTCAAGCGGGCTCGATCACCCCGTAGTTACCGTCGCGGCGGCGGTAGACGACGTTGATCTCCCCAGACTCGTCGTTGCGGAAGACGAAGAAGTCGTGTCCGATCAGCTCGAGCTGCTCGACAGCTTCCTCGGGGCTCATCCCGTTCAGCACGAACTGCTTGGTCTTGACGATCATTACTCCCTCCTGAGCGGGGCTCGGGGCATCCGCTGACGTGTGGCCGTTCCAACGCTCGTGGCGCTCGTGCTCGTGGCGCCGCTTCTGCCGGTACCGCTTCACCTGCCGTTCGAGCTTGTCGACGAGCAGGTCGATCGACGCCTTCATGTCGCCGGAGGCCTCCCGGGCCCGCAGGACCGGGCCCTTCGTGAAGATCGTCGCCTCGGCGATGTGGTTGTCCGCGATCGACGGGTTGCGCTCGACCGCCAGCTCGAGCTCGACCTGCGTCTGCTCTGCGAGCTGCGGGGTGAGCTTCCCGAGCTTGCGCTCGGCGTAGTCGTGAATCGCGTCCGAGACCTCGACGTTCTTGCCCTTCACGTGCAAACGCATGATGCGCCTCCTCGGTCAGGGTCGCAGCGTCCTGTCTCTCAATCTATCTGACGACGCGGGCGAAACACACCACCTCGACGCGGCGCGCGCCCCCCTGTTTCAGGGCCAGCGCGGCGGCGTTCGCGGTCGCGCCGCTCGTGAAGACGTCGTCCACGAGGCAGACCGTCGCGGGCGCCGTGGCGGCTGCGCGGAACGCACCGCGAACGTTGCGCCGGCGCTCGACGAGGCCCAGCCCGCGCTGGCGCCGGGACGTCCCCGTGCGGGCGAGGAGCCGCTCGACCGGGAGCTCCCAGCGGCGGCCGAGCTCGCGCGCGAGCTGCTCTGCCGGGTGGTGTCCGCGGCGCAGGCGGCGGTCGCCGTCCGGCGGGACGAACGTGAGCAGCCCGGCCTCCGGACGGGGCACGGCGTCCGCGACGAGCCCCGCCGCCTCGAGCGCCAGGCGGCGCAGCCCCCGCTCCTTCCAGCCGCCGACGAGCCGCCGCACGGCCTCGTCGTACTCGACGGCCGCCCGCGCCGACGAGAACGAGAGTCGCCGCCCGGCGCACTCGCGGCAGCGCGCCACGGGCCACACCGTCGGAGCCCCGCAGCGGCCACAGAGCGGCGGGACGATCGCCGGCAGCCGGTCGCGGCACAGAGCGCAGAGCTGCGACCCGGGACGGCGGCAGGCGAGGCAGCGCTGCGGGAAGAGCAGGTCGAGCAGGACCCCGACGCTAGCCGGGACTTCGTGACGTCACCGTGACGACTCCGCGACGAATCCGCGTCAGCGCGGCAGCGTGACGGTCCGTGTCGTGCTGCCCTTGTTCCCGACCGGATCGGTGACGTCGACCCGCACCCTGACGCGTCGCGTCGTCCGCCCGGGCTTGATCCGCAAGGCTATCGTCGCCTTTCCCGTCGTGGTCGTGCCGACTCGTCCCGCGAGCGACGCACTGCCCGCCGTCACCTCGACGGCATACGCCAGTCTCGCGCCCGGAGCCTCGTTCGGCACGGTCACCGCAACGCGAAGCGTGTACGAGCCCACCGGGCGGCGCAGCTTCGTCGCGCGAGAGCCGACGCTGACGGAGGGAGCGTCCACGTCGAAGTCGACGGTGCCGGTCCAGGTCGACCGGAACGTGATCGAGAGGAAGTCACCGGGGTCGCCGCTCAGGCGCGTGCTCGCGTACCTGCCCATGCCCCGGAGAGTCGCGTACTTGCCGGTGCCCTCGACGATCCGCCATGTTCCCCCGCCTCCGTGCTCACCCGTCGCCGGCAGCAAAGCGGTGAAGCTCCCGGTTCCGTCGTCGCAGGTGAACGCGCGGAGCACGACCAGGCCGACCGGCGGTACGTCGGAGACGTCCTTCGTGTCGGCTGCCCGGCCGGTCGGGCAGAACGGCGCGGACGCCGTGAACGGCCCTTCGTGGCGGAGACCGGCGGGGAGGCTCGAGTCCGGGACGTGGGAGCCGTCGAGCGTCAGCGTGAACTGCGTGGGCGCCGCGTCCGCGCCGCCCGCAACCGCCGCGACCGCCGCTACGACAAGAGCAGCGGCTGCCGCAGACGGCGAGAGTTGCCGTCGTTTGCCTGCCCGCACGAGGGCCAATCATCCCACTTCGTGAGGGCCCACGCAACGGGCGTCAGCCGGCGAAATCGGCGCGCGCGGCCTCGAGCTGCTCCGGCGTGCCGATGTCGTACCACTTCCCCGGCAGCTCCCAGGCGTAGAAGGGCGTCCGGGTGTACAGCCACTCGACGAGCCGCCCCGGCTGGTCGTGGTTCTCCTGCTCGGCGAGGTACGTGTGGATGAGCGGCAGCACCGCTCGCGGGTACCAGTAGATCGCGATCCCCGCCAGCGTCGAGGTCGCCCGCTGCGGCTTCTCCTCGACGTAGGTGATCCGACCGTCGTCGTCCGTCTCGATCGTGTTCAGCTGGGGCATCAGGTCGGGATCGCCGACGTCGTAGACGGCCAGCACGGGCTTCTCCCGGCGGCGCCCCTCGGCCACGAACCCGTCGAGGCTGCCGGTGAACAGGTTGTCGCCGGCGATCACGAGCAGGTCGTCGTCGACCTGCTCCCGGTCGAGCAGAAAGCCGATGTCGCCGATCGCACCCAGCCGGTCGTCCTCGCTCGTCGTCCCGTCGTCGATGACCGTGACGCTCCGGCCCTCGCCGCTGCCCGCCCAGCGCCCGAAGGCCGGCGCGAACTTCGCGTTCGTGACCAGGTAGACGCGGTCGAGCCCCTGGAGCGGCTCCAGGCGGTCGAGCACCCAGTCCACCATCGGCCTGCCGCCGACCTCGAGCAGGTGCTTCGGCGTCTCCAGCGTCAACGGGTAGAGGCGCGTGGCATAGCCCGCCGCGAGGATCAGCGCCTTCAAGACACGCTCCTGGCCGGCAGCGGCAGCGACTCCTCGTACGGCGCACGATGGACGCCGGCCTCGGTCACGATCGCCGTGACGAGCGCAGCCGGCGTCACGTCGAAGGCCGGGTTGCGCGCCGGGAAGCTCGTCGTGACCTCGTCCGCGGCACGCTCCTCGATCACGATCCCGTCGCCGGTCGGCGTGTCCGGGTCGATCGTCGAGGTCGGCGCCACGACGTAGAAGGGCAGCCCGTGATGCGCGGCCAGCACGGCCAGAGGATAGGTGCCGACCTTGTTCGCCGTGTCGCCGTTCGCGGCGATGCGGTCCGCGCCGACGAGCACGCAGTCGATCTCCCCTGCCGCCATCAGGCTTCCTGCCGCGGAGTCCACGATCACGGCGTACGGAATACCCAGCGCGCCGAGCTCCCATGCCGTGAGCCGGGCGCCTTGCAGCAGCGGGCGGGTCTCGTCGACCCAGACGTGCTCGAGCCGTCCCTGCTCGCGCGCGGCGCGGAGCGCGCCGAGGGCCGTGCCGTAGCCGCCGGTCGCGAGGCCGCCCGTGTTGCAATGCGTGAGCGCGCGCGTGCCGCGCCCGAGCAATTCGGCCGCGTGCCGCGCCATCTGCCGGCAGCGCTCGACCTCCTCGCGGTGGATTTCCCGCGCCCGCGCGGCCGGGTCGGCGGCGGCGCGCACCTCGGCGAGCGCCCAGCTCAGGTTGACGGCGGTAGGACGGGCGGCGGCGAGCACCGCCGCGGCCTCGTTCGGGTCCTCCCCACGCTCGACGGCGAGCGCGTAGCCGTACGCCGCCGCCACGCCGATCGCAGGCGCGCCGCGCACCGCCAGCGTGCGGATCGCCTCGGCGACCTCCGCCGCGGAACGGCACTCGAGCTCGACCTCCTCGCCCGGCAGCCGCCGCTGGTCGAGCAGGACGACGCGGTCCGGCTCGAGCCGGACGATCCGCTCTGGTGCGAGGTCGGACGATTCGTTCATGGCAGACCGCAGCGTAGTTTGCGTTCGAGGCCGTCTGGGAACAGGGACTCACGTTCGAGCAGGCTCATGACCAACTCGTCACCGGCGGCGCGAGGACGGCCTGAGGCGATGACACCTTCGAGCGTGGTGTCTTCGGTACCCCGAATGCGCTAAAGGACTCCGCGGGCGGTGCCGAAAGGAGTGCCGTGGAGCGCATCCGCGCGTCCTTCGGGCTGGCCGCCATCGTCGGGGTCCTGGCGACGGCGCCGCTCGCCACGGCCACGGCCACGACGGCGCACGGCAGCCAGCGCAGGCAGGTCCTCGCACTCCCCAGCCTCAACGCGAGCATCGTCGCGCGAGTGAACGCGATCAGGGTCGGACGAGGCCTGCAGCGCGTGACGGTCGCCCCGGGGCTCGCGGCCGCCGCCCGCCTCCACTCGCGCCAGATGGCGCAGACGGGCCGCTTCCAGCACGAATCCCCTGACGGAACGCCGTTCTGGCAGCGCGTCCAGCGCTTCTACGGCAAGGGCGGCTTCCACGACTGGACCGTCGGGGAGACGCTCGTCTGGCAGTCTCCGACGGCGACGGCGGCAAAGGTCGTCACGGCCTGGCTCGACAGCCCGCCGCACCGCGAGATCCTGTTCGACCCGCGCTGGCGCGAGGTCGGCGTCTCTGCCGTCCAGGACACGGCGGCGCCCGGGGACTTCGAGGGCCTCGAGGCGACGATCGTCACCGCCGACTTCGGCGTCCGCGACCGCTAGCAACACAGGCTCGCTCCCTCGGGCGAGTGACCTCGCGCGAGTGACCGCCTCCGGGGGATCCGTACCCCCCGTTCGAGCGCCGATGCATGCCGCGAGCCATGGGACACTCACGCGCGTTCATCCTGCTCTTGGCCGCTCTCGCGCTCACGGCCGCCGCGGCCACGCCAGCCAGGCCGGCCGCGAAGGGGTGCGGCCCCCGCGGCTACTCCTACGCCGGGCTGCAGTCGCCGCGCAACGCCTTCGGCGTCGCCGGGACGCTCTCGGCCACCGTGAGCCCGCTCGTCCAGCGCGGCCACGTCGCCGGGTGGGTCGGCGTCGGCGCCCCGGGCGAGGGCCCACGGGGCACCGACGAGTGGCTCCAGGTCGGACTCAACACGATCGCCGGTAACTCGGCCAGGCTCTACTACGAGATCGCCCGGCCCACGGGCATCAGGTACGTCGAGCTGGCCTCCGACGTGCCGCCGGGCCGCAGCTACCACGTGGCCGTGCTCGAGACGGCACGGCACGCGAACGCCTGGCGGGTGTGGGTCGACGGCCGGCCCGCGAGCCGCCCGATCTGGCTCCCGCAGAGCCACGGCAGGCTGACGCCGATGGCTCTCGCCGAGAGCTGGGACGACGGGGCGCCGGCGTGCAACCGCTACGCGTACAGCTTCGGGGCCGTGTCCCTCGCCGGCAGGCCCGGCGGCGGGTGGTCTCGGCTGCACAGGGCTGCCGCGCAGGTGCTGCAGGACCCCGGCTCGCGAGTGGTCCCCGCCCGCAACGGGTTCGTGGCCGTCACCGCTCCGCCGCCGCTACGCCCCGGCGGCACGCCGCCGTCGGTGGTGCGTGCGCGGAGCGCCACCGAAGCGCCCGCGGCGGCACCCGTTCAGCCCAGGCGTCTCGCGCCCTGACCCCTCAACGTCGAGCGCGCCGCAGTTGCGGCGCGCTCGAACGGATCCTGGACGACACCGAAGGTGCCGCGGCTCATTCGGGGGTGGAGCGACCCCTTCGCCGGAGAACGAGACCCACCGCGATCAGCCCTCCACCGAGGGCGACCGGGAGGAGGAGCGAGAACCCCGTGAACGGAAGGCCGCTGCCCTGGCTGCTGCCCTGGCTGCTGCCCTGGGTACCGCCGGCCGTGCCTCCTGCCGGCTGACCGGCACCGCTCGACTGTCCGCCTCCCGACGTGCCCGGCGACGACGTCACGCCGCCTGAGGAGCCTGAGGAGCCCGAGCCGGGCTTGGTAGGCGGCTTGAAGGGCGGGGGCGGCGGCGGGGGCGGAGGCGCCGGCGGCCGCGGATTCGGATGCGGAGGAACCGGGACCGGCCCGTACTGGGCATGGCTCGAGGACTCCGGCCGCTGGATCTTGTTCGTCTGGTTGATGTGCACGCCCGAGACCTGCTTCTCAGGCGTCGACGACGCGTAGATCCCTCCACCGGTCGCCCCGAGCGCGACCAGCGCGATACCGGTCAGGGCCAGGAAGCCGCCGACTCGGCGCGGATTGGCTCGCCGCGATGGTTTTTCGATCCTGCCGGCGAGCGTCGCGACGAACTCGTCCCGAGCTGCGCAACGCTGCCGAGCGAGCTCGTTCTCGATGCCCGAGCTCCCCGAATCCCCCCAGAAATCCTCCATGCCGCCTCCCCTTTGATTTCCCCTGCAATCCACCCTACGACTACTACTACCGCGGTCCTGGGCAAAACCCTTACAGCGCGACCGAACCGGTGTGGGCGCCGTCTAGGAGGGTGCCTTGGCGAAGTAGGGGTGGCCCGGGGTGACCACGATCAGCTTCTTCGTCACCAGGTCGCGAACGACGACCGTCCCCTCGCGTACCTGGACGAGCGTGCCGTCGCAGTAGTCCGCGATCAGCCAGAAGGTGCCGCGGACGGTGGCGGAGGCGTACTTGCCGGTCGTGACGTAGCGGCCCTTCCCGGTACCCCAGAGACGCCGCACCGGCTTGACCGGCTTCTTGGCCGCGTGCAGGGAGGAGAACGTGCGCGCCTTCGACGACTTGCATTTCCCGAAGTTGCCGCCTGTCAACCGCACCCGAATCGGGAGCCCAGGGCGCCTCAGGCCATTGATGAGGACGAAGCGGCTCAGAACGCCGTCGGCCACGCCGAGGAAGGTCATCCGGCGGTTCAGATAGTTCAGGACGCTGATCCCTCGCTCTCCGCTGATGTCGAGCGTCGTCCCCGGCGGGAGGTCCTGTGTCGGATTTGCCGGCACGAAGCCAGTCGAGCCGGGCTCCTGGACGAGCGCAGGCGGCCGGCCGGGGACTTCCTGGCCGACCGCTCCCTGTTCCCAACCCTGTCCGACCCAGTTCGATCCGATGATCTGGTGCCCGTCGAAGAACGAGGCCTGGATCTGATCGGCGCCTGCGTTCGGAAGCGTTGGCAGCAGCTGGCCGACCGCGGGAACGGTGTACGTGAACGACGCGGATCCGTTCGAGTCCGTCGTCGCCGTGAAGGTGCGACCGGTGCTCGGCCCCTGAAGGACGGTGAACGTGACCGTGACGCCGAATCGGAACGCAGACGGGATCTTGTCCGTGATCGTCGCGGTGTGCGTCACCTCCTCGCCCACCCAGTTAGTCTGGGAAAGCGGCGCGAGGGTGATCAGCTCGGGCTGCTCGGGATAGCCGGGAAGATCGGCTCGGCCGCCGAAAGCCGAAGGCACGGCCGCCGCCACGACGACGCCCACGAGGACCAGGCCGAGCATGGAGGCACGAAGCCACCTTCGCAGTGATCTGGCCGCAAAGACCACATGACGAAGTTAGACCGGAAATGGGCTTCTTGTACACCCAACCGTCCGTCCAGGCCGGACGCCCGTCCTAGCCCAAGTCACGGGATCCGATCCTGACGACCGTCCGAAAGCACAGCCTGCGTTTGCCGAAAGGCGTCGTCAGCCACGAGATCGTGGCGGCAGCCGTCTCGTTCGCCGCCGTCGCGGGCCTTGCCGCCGACAACGGCGGCTACTTCCCGACCACGTGGGGCTGGGCTTCGGTCGGGCTCTGTCTGGTTGCCGTCGTTCTGCTGGCGGTCTCCGGCCCGCCGCGGCTGCGGCCCGTCGAGAAGCTGGTTCTCGCCGCCGCGGCAGGCCTGTCGGCCTGGACGTTCGCGTCCGCCATCTGGTCGATCAGCGTCACGCGCAGCTTCCTCGAGGGGGAGCGCAGCCTCGTGTACGTGAGCGGCGTCGTGGTCGCGCTCCTCCTCAGCCGGCGCGCCGGCGGCCGAGCGGTCGTCCTCGGCACCTGGCTCGGGATCACTGCGGTCTGCACGTACTCGCTTCTGACGCGACTGTTTCCGAGGCAATTCGGGGTCTTCGACTCGGTCTCGGCCGACCGTCTCTCGTCTCCGATCGGCTACTGGAACGGCCTGGCTCTGTTCGCGGCGATCGGCTGCCTGCTCGCATTCGGCCTGGCGGCGCGCGGCGGCACGATCGTGCGGACGGCCGCGGCTGCCTCGACGGTCGTGCTCGCGCTGACGTTGTATTTCACGTTCGGCCGCGGGGGCTGGGTCGCCCTCCTCGCAGGCCTGGCAGCGGCGTTCGTCGTCGACCGTCGACGGACGCAGCTGGCAGTCACGGCAGCGGTGGTCGCGCCCTGGCCTGCGATCGCGGTCTACTTCGCATCCCGGGCCGATGCGCTCACGCACACCGGCTCGACCCTGAGCGCCGCGCAGAAGGACGGCCACGCGGTCGCAGTGCTCGCCGTGATCCTGATCGTCCTCGCAGCGCTCGCGGCGCTCGCCCTCGACATGGTCGAGGAGCGGCGGCAGCTCGCTGCAGGGCGGCGGCTGCGCCGAGCCCTCGTCGCAGCGGCGGTGTTCCTGATCGCCGTGATACTGGCGCTGGCGTTTGCCCGCTACGGCTCTCCGGCGACGATTGCGAGACACGGGTGGCACTCGTTCACCGGGGGCGACGGTGGGAGCGGCCCGAACCTCAACGGCCGCCTCTTCCACCTGTCCGGAACTGGGCGGATCGACCACTGGCGAGTCGCGGCCCGGGAGGTCGCAGCGCATCCCTGGCTCGGATCCGGCGCGGGGACGTTCAGCGAGTACTGGTTCCAGCGCAGGCCGTCGACGGTGATCGTGCACGACGCCCACACGCTCTACCTCGAGACGCTCGCGGAAACCGGCCCCGTCGGTCTTGCCTTCGTCGTCCTGCTCCTGGGAAGCCTGGCGGTCGGCACGGTGCGGTCCAGATCGCCGCTGGCCGCGGTCGCGTTCGGCGCGTGTGTCGCCTACTCGCTCCACGCGGCCGTGGACTGGGACTGGGAGCAGCCCGCGCTGCTCCTCGCCGTGGCCTTCCCTGCGCTCGGCGTTCTCGGCGACCCCCCACCCCGCGTGGCCCCGGCTCGCCGCCGACTCGTCCCCGCGGCGATCATGGTCGCAGTCGGGTCGTTCGCCCTCTTCACCCTTCTCGGCAACATCGCGCTGGCACGCAGCAGCAACGCCTCGGATGCCACCAACTGGAAGCAGGCGGAGAGCGAGGCGCGCTCCGCCCTCGACCTCGTCCCGTGGTCCGCGGAGCCGGACCGCAAGCTTGCGGTCGCCGAGGCTGGGCTCGGCCAGATCGCGGCGTCGCAGGACAGCCTGCGCGACGCCGTCGACCGAGAGCCGAGGGACTGGAGCCTCTGGTACCAGCTGTCCGAGGTCACGACGGGCGCCGAGCATCGACGCGCGCTGGCGCAGGCGAATCGCCTGAACCCGAACCGGACGAGCGGCGAAGCGACCCCGGGCGACCTGCGCCTCGTGCTCATCCCCTGACGCCAGGTCGAAACTCGGGCTAGCTAGCTCGACTCAGGGATGACAAAATGGCAACTGCGGCCGATGTAAGGGCGATTCCGCTGGTCTCAGGGAGGAGCTCCGATGAGTCGACCGTCGTCCCGTCCCAGGAAGCGCGCGCTGTACGCACTGTTGCCGATCGCGGCCGCGTGCGCGGCACTCCTCGTGCAGGCGGCCCAGGCGAACCCTGGTCACGCGCCGCAGCCCGGCCCCGGCCCCGGCCCCGGAGACTCCTCGAAAGGCAGGCGAGGCCCGACGATCACCGGGTTCAGCCCCTCGAGCGGCCCTGCAGGAAGCTCGGTGATCGTGCTGGGCTCGAACTTCACGCAGGTCAACACCGTCTCGTTCAACCGCGTCAGCGCCGGCTTCACGGTCAATTCGTCGAGTCAGATCACGGCCACGGTGCCGGCGGGCGCCGCGACCGGGCCGATCACGGTCGTCACCGGCGCCGGGAGCGTGACGAGCCGTTCGTCGTTCACGGTCACCGCGCCTCCGACCCCGCCGGCGATCACGGGCTTCAGCCCGGCGAGCGGCGCGTCGGGAACGGCGGTCAAGGTCACCGGGACGAATTTCGGCGGCGCCACCGGAGTCGCCTTCAACGGAGCGAGCGCGAGCTACACGATCGATTCGGCCAGCCAGATCACCGCGACGGTGCCGGGTGGCGCAACGAGCGGTCCGATCACCGTGACGACGGGCAGCGGTACGGCGACGTCTGCATCCTCGTTCACGGTCGCACCCGCAGCCGGTCCCACCGCGATCTTCGTCTCGCCGACCGGCAGCGATACGACAGGGGACGGCAGCATCTCGAAGCCGTTCGCCACCCTCGGAAAGGCACAGGCGACCATGCGGCTCGGCGGGCCGCAGACCACCTTCCTCCGGGGCGGCTTCTATCCGCTCCCGGCGGTGACGCAGAACGGCGTTACCTACGGGCTCCGCCTGACGGCCGCCGACAGCGGCCAGACCTGGTCCTACTATCCGCCGGACGGATACGGCAGCGCGATCCTCGACGGCGGCTCGACGGGCAGGAGCACCGGGATCAAGGAGCTGATCGCGCTCGACGGCGCCTCGCACGTGACCGTCGACGGGCTGCAGCTCCAGCATTTCCGCTGGATCGGTGTGGGAGTGCACGGCGGCGGCGGCTTCTACGAACTCTTCCCCGCGGACGCACCGACCGCGGACGGCAATTCGATCACCAACAACGTCATCCACGACGGCGGCTACGACCTGAGCCCCGTCTTCGGCTTCGGCGGCGGGGGCTTCTACAGCGAGGGCAACACTCCCAATATGACGGTCGCCAACAACGTCGTCTCCACTATCTCCGCCTTCGGAATCGAAGCCCAGGTCGGAAATGCCGGCCAGGGGGGCAACATCAGCTCGCTGCGGATCGCCAACAACGTCGTGCTCTCGACCTGTCAGCTGGAGAACGACTGCGGCGCAATCTACGTCCAGGACATGAACACGACGTCGACCGGCATCCAGATCGACAACAACTACGTTCGCGACACCGGCTACACGGCCTACCCGGCGCGCCCGATCTACCTCGACGACGGCGTCTCTGGAGCGACCGTCACCCGCAACGTGATCGCCGCGGGCCTCTACATCTGGGCGTTCACGATCCACGGCGGCAAGAACGACACCTTCTCGTCCAACATCGTCGACCTGGGCGGAGGAAACAACCGCGAGATCCTGCTGTACGAGGGTGACGGCCGGACGGGGATGACCGGCAACGCCCTCGAGGGCAACCTGATCGTCTCCGGCGGCGGCGGAGGCGGTTACGAAGGGAGGTCCTTCGGTGCCCAGCCGACGATCGCGAACAACGCCTATCACCAGTACGCCGGCGCGGCCGTCTACACCGGCGGCTACACGGGCCTGAACGGCGACGCGTCCCCTGCTCTCCAAGATCCCCAGATGTCCTGCTGGACGTACGACCTCGCCGGAAGCAGCCCCGTCTACGGCTCGCCGACGTCGTTCGCCGCGCTTCCGCGCGGCTGGGGCCCTCCCGCCTACACGATCCCGCAGGCCGGCACGCCTCCGTCGCAGCCGCATTCCTGCTAGCCAAGCCTCGCTCGGCCGGCGCCCGGCGTTACGATCCCCGCGTCGATGACCGCCGATCCGCCGCTCGTGAGCGTCGTGCTCACGACCTTCAATCGATCGGCGCTCGTGCTCCCGTCGATTCACAGCGTCCTCCAGCAGACGCTCGGCGACTTCGAGCTGATCGTCGTCGACGACTGCTCCACCGACGACACGGCCGAGGTCGTCGGCCGAATCCGCGATCCACGTCTCTCGCTCGTCAGACACGAGACGAACCTCGGCCTGGCCGAGGCGCGCAACTCGGGGATCTTCCGCGCCCGTGGGCGCTACCTCTGCTTTCTCGACGACGACGACGAATGGCGGGCCGACAAGCTGGCGGTCCAGGTGGCCGCGTTCGAGGCTGCGGCGGATCCTGCCGAGGTGCTCGTCTACTCGCAGGCGCACGTCGACGACGGCGTCTCGTCCGACGTGAGGCCGCTGCGGGGCTTGCAGCCGGAGGAGCCGCTGTCCGAGTACCTCATGTGCGGCGAGGGCGTCATCGCGCCCTCCTCGGTCATGATTTCCCGTACCGCCGCGGCCGACACCCTGTTCGACCCCGGTCAGCGGAGGTTCGAGGACTACACGCTCTACCTTCGACTCGAGCAACGGGGCTTCCGCTTCCACCTCGTCGAACAGCCTCTCGTCGTCTGGCACGTCGACATCACGCGGCCCAGACTGAGCCGCACGGTCGGGCTCCGAGAGGCGACCGAATGGCTCGATTCCTGGGAGTCGCGGATCACGCCACGGGCCCGCCGTGCATTCCTCGCGCGTGAGGTCGCTCCCTTTCTCCCCGCGAAGGGCAATCGCTGGCGGATCCTGCGGACGATCTGCGCCGCGGTGTTCTCTCGATCGATCTCGCTGCGGGAGGGGCTCAAGAGCCTTCTCAAGGCGCTTCTCCCTCCCTCGGCGGTGCTGCGACTGCGACGGCTCCTTCCACGGAGCAGGTTCGGCTAGGCCGCGTCGACGGCCCTTCCGTCGAGCGCCCGTCGGTACGCGCCCTCGAGCTCCTTCAGGGCCACCTCGGGCGCATACCGGTCGCTCCATTCCTTCCACGCGCCCTCACCCAGCCGAAGACACTCTGCGTCGTCGGACAGTCGCTCGATCGCGGCGGCGAGAGACGCGGAATCCCCCGGCGGCACGAGCAGTCCCGTGACGGTGTCGTCGACGAGATCGGGCAACGCTCCGATCGAGCTCGCGACGACCGGAACGCCCGCTGCGTAGGCCTCGAGCACCGTGCGGGGCGCGCCCTCGTACCAGATCGACGGGAGGACGAGCGCACGCGCGCCGGCCAGGAGCTCCGGCATCCGGGCGGCCTCGACGGCGCCGAGAAAGCTCACTCGTTTCGGCGCCAGGCGTCGCAGCTCGTCGCCGTCCGGCCCGTCACCCACGATCACGAGCGGGGCATCTATCCGGCGCGACGCATCGAGGAGGGTGCGCACCCCCTTCTCGGGCGAGAGTCGGCCGGCAAACAGAACGTATTCGCCCGGCCCCTCCCGGCGACGTGCGCTCCAGGCGAAGTTCCGCTTCACCGACACGCGCTCGGCGGGCAGCCCGGCCTCGACGTGCTTCGCGCGCAGGAACTCGCTGACGGCGAGGAACAGGTCGACGCGGTCGAAGGTGCCGCGTGCACGATGCAACGTGAGCGAGGTCGCGAGCGCGGCGCCGGCCGCGGCGGAGCCGCGGTAACAACGGTGGACGACACCGCGCCACGGCACGTGGCCGAGACAGTCCTCGCAGACGCGATCGTCGCGGAGGAAGGTGGCCGGCAGGCAGGCCAGCCGGTAGTTGTGGAGCGTCATCAGAACTGCGGCACCGGCGTCGTCGGCCACGCGAAGGACCGCGGGCGAGAGCGCCGGGAACAGGTTGTGGCAGTGAACGATCTCGGAGCGCTGCCCGTCGATCAGCTGTCTGACCCTCTCGACCGCATCCCGCGACCAGACGGCCGACATCCCTTCCCGCAGACCGCCCAGGGCCTGCCCGGCTCTTCGAGCGGGGAGGAAGACCTCGACATCGTGGCCCCCTTCGCGCAGGAGCCGCACCTCGTCGTCGACGACCCGATTCTCTCCGGACGCCGGCCCCGAGAGATACGGCGAGTGGAGGACGAGGATCCTCAAGCTGCCTGACACGCGCCGCGCGCGATCGCCTCGTCGAGGCGTTCGGCGGAGTACCAACGCTTGACCCTGTGATGCTCGGGCTCGACGAGCTCGGTCCAGGGCCGGGGCCGGGCCCGGGGACGCTTTAGACCGGGCGCCAGGCCGATATCAACGGCGTCCCAGTTCTGCGCGTAGACGGCGTCGAACGACCGCATTCGGGCGATCATGGCCGGAGAATCGGCGGGGTCTGCCCTGGAAGTGCCGGACTGCGTCGAGAACAAGGCGTCCAGACGGCGGAAGGTCGTCTCCCTGTCCCGATAGGGGGTGTGGTGGAGAAGAATCGCGTCGGTCGGTTCGAGGAGCGGTCGTTGGGCACACGATGCCCAGTGGAAGCCGGACTCGCAGGTGATCGCGGGCGCGCCTCGGTCGAAGCGTTGGAGTTGATGCTTGCGATGCCACAACCAGCACCGTCGCTCGGTCAACTCCTCCGCGAGCGACTGGAAGTCGAGGGGATGAAACCCCGGGACGTAGGCGGGGTCACCGCTCGGGTAGTGGTTGAGGTAGCGGGTTCCGACGATCCGGAACGAGTCGTCGAGTGTTGCCAGGAACTCGCGTATGGTCTGCCCGCTGGGCCCATGAGGGAATTCGTCGGCGTCGAGCCACAGCCACCAGATGTGCTTCGAGCCGTCTGCCGACGAGACCTCGTTCACAACCTCGTTCATGATCCGGATGCGGGCGTCCTCGTCGTGCCGCGTCATCGAGAACGCGCGGGCCAGCTCCGCGCCTGCGTCGATCGCCGTGGCGACCGTGTCGTCGGGACTGTCGTTGTCGACCAGGAAGACTCGGTCGCAACCCTGTGCGAACGCGTTCTTCACGGTCGCCTCGACGACGTCGGCCTCCATCCACGTGCCGAGGACCGCGAACAGCCTGAACCGCGGGAGAAGCCGAGGCTCGGCCGGATTCGGCCGGTGCTTCACCCAGGGATGCCTGAGCCCCACTGCGTCGAGGGTCCGCGACGCCGTGCGGCGCGCGAGCAGAACCGGTCGTTGGCGCAGCGGGTAGTTCGACAGCCCACGCGGGGCCAGATGCCGGCCGTCAGCCCACACGCTGTCGAGCCTCGCGAGCCGCGACGCCGAGCCGATCCGAGAACTCATCGGATCGAGGCTCGTACCAGCGCTTGACCGGGGCATGCTCCGGCTCGACCAACTCCGTCCAGAGGAGCGGCTCCAAGCTCGGACGTCGACAGTCGGGCGTGATCGCCATGTCGACCGCCTTCCAGTCGTGCTTGTACACCGCCTCGAAGGAACGAAGGCGCGCGAGCATGTGGTTCGAGGCGACGTGGCCCGGATCGGCTCGGCTGCCCGAGTCGCTCGGCTTTCGAGAACAACTTCTTCAAGCGCCGCAGGCTGACCTCCTTCTCCCGGAAAGGGAAGTGGTGGTCGAAGATCGGCTCGGCCGGCTCGAGCAGCGGCCGCTCGGCCGAGAAACCCCGGTGCATGCCGATGTCCGACTCGATCGCCGGGCGGTCGCGGTCGAAGCGCTGCAGCGGGTGTTTGCGGTGGAACGACCAGCACATGTACGAGTGGAGTTCCTCGCACAGCGGCTGGAAGTCGAGAGGATGGAAACCCGATGCGTAGTGCGGCTCGTCGCCGGGGTAGTGATTGATGAAGCGGGCGCCGACGATCCGGAACGAACGGTCGAGCGTCGCCAGGTAGTCGCGGACCGTCAACCCCGACGGGCCGTGCGGGAACTCGTCGGCGTCCAGCCACAGCCACCAGATGTGCTTCGACCCGTCGGCGAGGGACACGCGCGCGACCGTCTCGTTCATGAGTCGGATGCGCATCTCCTCCTCGTAGGCGCTCGTGGCGAACGAATGGGCGAGCTCTGCACCGGCCTGCACCGCCGTTGCAACGGTCTCGTCGGGGCTGTCGTTGTCGACGAGGAGGACGCGGTCGCATCCCTGCGCGAACGCATTCTTCACCGTCGCCTCGACGACATCCGCCTCCATCCACGTCCCCACGATGGCGAAGAGCTTGAAGTCGTCGAGAGGCCGGGGGGACGCGGGATTTGCCCGGGGCTTGACCCACGGATGCCTGAGCCCGCAGGCGCTGAGCCCTGCGGAGGTGAGGATCCGACCGGCCACGTACGCGCCGCGCGGAACGCCGTACGCGCTCACGGCAGTACGGGCGCGATCCAGAACGGCGGGGCTCATGCCCGCGACTCCGCCTGGAGCCCGTACACGGGCGCTGCGACGGCCGAAGGACGGAGAGCGAGCGCCGTCGTCATCGCCGTGCCGACTACCGCGCCGGCGAACATGCCCCACGCCGCGCCCGTCACCCCGTACACGGCCGCCAGCGCAGAGCACAGAGCGAGCGCCACTGCCACCGGCACGATCGTCGATACGAGCACTGCCGACCCGCGCCGCTCCGCCTTCAGGAGCAACCCGAACCCGACGGCCAGCGCGGTGACGACCTGACCGATCCCGATCGGCCAGACGAGGTGCCCATAGTGCTGGAAGGAGTGCCCGAAGATCATCGAGACGATCGAACCGCCGCCGAGGCTGAGCACTCCGAAGTATGCGGCGGTGACTCCGGTGCACACGACGCCGATGTGAAACGCCCGCTTCACACCGTGACGCTCGGACACGGCAAGTGCGCGGGTGAGGGCGGGCAGGCCCGGGAGCGCGATCGCCGCGCCGATCAGCGTCAGAGGCGCGAAGATCGTCGTGACCGCACGAAGCCCTCCCAGTCCACCGGTTCCGACCAGGCCGGCGAGCGCGAAGATCATGGCGTACGACATGATCGAATAGAGCAGGCTGGTCGCACCGAGCCAGCGGCCGAGAGCCCACAGCTCGTCGCGCCACCACCGGAGCGCCGACCGCAGGGAGTCGGGAACGGTCCGCGTCTGAACGAACCCGAGAAGCGTTCCGGCGAGGGCGCCGAAGCCCCAGCAGGCGATGACGGCCCAGAGGGAGTCGAGCGACCAGGCCAGCGGGGCCGCGACAGCCATCGCGAAAAGCCAGCAGGCGTCGTTGCCCGCCGCCGCGCGAGCACGGCCGTCACGGAAGAGAACGGCCCTCCAGAAATCCTGGATGACGAGGCACGGGATCCACGGTGCGACGACGAGCAGAGCCCGGCCGATGTCTCCCCCCACGGCGATCCCCGCGAGCGCCAGAACCACCGCGGCGGCCGCGGAGCCCATCAGCGCGACTGTCAGCGTCCAACGTGCCGATTGCGCCCGAACCTCGGACGACGATCGCGCGGACATCGCGACGAGCGGCTCCGTCACCAGCGCGCGCTGGAAGCCGAGGATGGTGAGATAGGAGGCGAACCCGATGGCCACCGAGCCGAGACCGCCCGGCCCGAGTACGCGGGCGCCGAGCAGGGACAGGCCGAGGTTGGTCGCGGACGACAACCCCTGCGAGACGAAGCCCCAGGCGAAGCCACCGGGGCCGTCCGTGCCGGGGGCGAGTTCGGCGGTCGCCGCCGCGCCGTCGTCCGCGGCCGCCGGAGCGGAGGAATCGGCGCGGTCGGCGAGCTGTCGCGGTCTGTCCCGGAGCGACGGCATCTAGGTGTGCTTTCGCCGGGCGAGCAATGCCCGCTCCCAGACGTCGACGAGCGACGTCGCCGCGCTCCGGCCGGAGTAGACGTCGATCGCCCGTGTCCTCGCAGCGGCGCGGAGTTCCGACACGGCGGGATCGGACGCTGCGCGCACGATGCCGTCCGCGAGGGCCGCCGGGGTCGACTCGCCGACGACGATCCCGGTGCCGTCGAGCATCTCGGGAATGCCGCCCACCGGCGTTCCGACGACGATGCAGCCGCTCAGCATCGCCTCGACCACCGCGCGAGGTGCCTGTTCCTCCCACTGGCCGATTCGGACGGAGGGCATGACGAGGATGTCGACGGCGTGCAGGAACATCGCCACCTGATCCGGGTAGTCCAGAGAACCGAGACAGTTGATGCTCGTCCCGGCTGCTCTGCCGGCGACGTCGTGCGCCAGCGGGCCGGTCCCGGCCACCCCCGCCCAGAGCGGTTGCTCGGTGCGCGAAGCCGCCTGCTCGAACGCATCGACGAAGAGCATCGGCCCCTTCTCTTCCGACAGCCTGCCCAGAAATCCGACGCCGGTTCCTTCTCGAGGTAAGCCGAGCCGCTCGCGGGCGGCCGCCCGCTCGTTGCCGTCGAGCGGGGGTCGAAAGGCATCAGGGTCTCGCGGATTCATGATCACAGCGGCCGTGACGGTTCCGTTCGTGAGCCCGAACTGCTCCGCCTCGCGCACGCCTCCCCCGCTCTCGGATACGAAACCGTCTGCTCGGGCGAACGTCTGCCGGGCGACGAGCCGACGCGAGACGCGCCTCCCCGCCGGAACCGTCCACCAGTTCCGGTCCGAGTTGTGCATGACGAACGCCGTCTCGGGCGATCGGCGAGCCCACCTGGACGCCTGGAACGCAAGAAGCTGCCACGGCTCGGTGAGGACGTGCACGACGTCCGGCTTGTCCGCGTCGAGCGAGCGATCGAGGTGCTTGTAGAACCAGAGGCGTGGGCCGACGCGCGGCCTCAACCGAACGGGGCGAAGTTCGCGGAACGCGGAGAACTCGGGCGGCGGGCCGCTCCCGTAGATCGTCAGATCGACGCTCTCCGCCAGTGCTCTCAGATGGCTGTCGTTCCCTTCCCCGTGGAACTCACCACCGATGAAGACGACTCGCATCAGGCCTCCTCAGGAGCGCGTCCGGCCGTGAGCGCGAGACCCGTCAGCACCCCGAGGAAGACCGTGAACGGCGGTTGCTCCCACCAGTCGTAGACGAGCCCGAGGACGGTGAACATGGCCCAGCCTGCGGTCGCGGTGATCGCGAGCGCGCCGCGCCTGCGCCAGAGCGCCCGCAGGATCGAGAAGACGAGCCCGCCGTAGGCCACGGCCCCGAAGAGGCCCAGGTCACCGAACAGGCCGAGCATGCTCGATACCCCGGAGTTGAACGATGTCCGGCCGCCGGATACCTGCGTTGCGTTCGCTTGAGCTTCGACCGCCATGGCCGCGGGCTTCAGGCCGAGCACGCGGAGAGGCGAGTCCGCTTGAAGCTGGAGCGGCGTCGTCATGAAGGCCGCCCGGCTCACCGTCTCCGCCGGCCCCTCGCCGAAGACGAGCGACGGAGCGCTCGAGTCGACGTGTCGCCAGACGATCTTCGCGGTCTCCTGCTTCCCGTTGTGTCCCTGCCGCGTCTCCTGGAGACGGTAGATCGCGTCCTTGCTCACGGGGTCGAAGACGATCAGCAAGATGAGCGCCGACAGAACGAGCGCCACGTTGATCGCGAGACCCAGACGACCGCTGCGCCAGCCGGCGACGATCGCGCCCGCGGGCAACGCGAAGAGCACCTGCTTCGCGTCGGCGACGATCGGAACCGCGACGAGTGCGGCCACGCCTGCGAGAACCCATCCGTTGAGACGCCCGCGCCTCGTTGCGAGCAGCCAGATACAGCCGAGCACGACGGCGGCCGACATGACGTGAGCCCCGGCGCCGGCTCCCCACAACGTCCCCTGCACCTTGTCCGGGTTCCCCAGGCCGAACTTGTGCACCTGCCAGGCAGAGAGCACGACCTGGGCCACGACGAGCCCGACGAGCGCGCGGACGAGCGTTTGCCGAAGCTTGGGCGCGGGTGGATCGAGCATCAAGGCACAGACGATTGCGAAGGGCTCGCCGAGAAGCGCGATGTAGAGGACCGGGCGCAGGACCTCTGCGGGATGAAATGCCCAGGCCAGCACGACCGCGAGCGCCAGCAAGCCGAGCCAGCGGAGATGCACGGAAACCTGCCGTCCGATCGCCCCGTTGCGGGCGAGAAGTCCGGCGAGGAGAGCTCCCCAGGAGATCGGGATGTCCATATACGCCGCGATGCCCGGCAGCAGTCCGAGTGTGACGAGCCCCTTGAACGTGAGCGCGGCGATGACGGCGGCGAGCACCCAGGCTCCGGCCGGAGCCCCGAGGGCGACGGCTCCGATCATGCAGACGACGAGCGCGAATCCGAGCTGTGGGTTCGCCGCCGTTTCGACTCCGACGACCGCGAACAGCGAGCAGGCGGCGAGCAGGAAGAGACCGGAGCCGGCTCGATGTGTCATCACGACGATCCGGAATCCGTCGCCGAGGCGACGCGCCGACGAGACATGCCGCCGCGATCGCGGACGACGCCGGCGACGAACCGGGTATTCCCGATCAGGTAGCGGCGCCAGAGGCGGCCGGGCTCGGTGGCGAGCCTGAACGTCCACTCCATCCCGATCGCGCGTATCCAGCGGGGTGCGCGCCTCTTGGTGCCGGAGAGGAAGTCGAACGCGGCGCCGACGCACAGGATCACGGGCGCGGCTCCGAGCTCGCGGAGGCGCTCTGCGACGAGATCCTGCTTGGGCGTTCCCATTCCGATCCAGAGCAGGTCGGTTCCCGCGTCGCGGATCCGGATCGCCGCCTCTTCGAGCTCGTCGTCGTCGAGCTCGCGGAACGGCGGCGACTCCGCCCCCGTCACGCTGATGCCCGGATTGTCCTGCTCGAGACGGTCACGCAGCTTCTCCACGACCTCGGGCGTGCTTCCGTACAGGTAGTGGCCGACGTTCGACGGGACGCCCCAGGCGGCGAGCAGCGCGAGCGCGTCGGACCCGGTTGTCCGCGGAGAGCGCCGGCCCTGCAAGAGCGTCGCGAGCGCGACCGCGGCCCCGTCGACGAGGTTGAGGTCGCCCCGGTTGAGGACCTTCCGGTAACCCTCGTCCTGGTCAGCGACGACGATCGGGTGCGCCGGGAGGAAATGAACGACGTGGCTCTGCCCGCAACGCAGCGAGGACGAGACCCAGTCGGCGAGCTCCGGGGCCGCGAGGGGGTCGACTCGGACGCCGTTGACCCACAGACTCCCGTCGGCTGCACGCTGGGGGCAGGCATGGCCCGGCGTCACCTCGACGAGGACAGCCATGCTCTACGCCCCCTCCGCGTGGACCAGCGCCGAGACCTGCGGCGGTTCGGACTCGGCCTCCAGGGTCGAGCGCAGCCGGTCGATCGCGCGATGAAGCGCGACCTCGACGGCGTTGGCGCGGAGACCGAGGACGACCCCGATCTGCGCGGCGGTCAGGTCGCCTCCGTAGCGCAGCGCGATCAGCTCGCGGTCGCGAGAGCCGAGGCTCGCCAGTGCGGACGCGAGCGTGATGCGCTCGATCGATCGGGACTGGAGATCGTCGAACCCCACTGCGTCCCAATCGTCGAGCGGGATGTGCGGCTCGGAGGCCCGGGACGACTGGATGCACCTGCGCGCGATTCCCAGCAGCCACGCGATCGGCTCGCCTTTCTTCGGATCGAACGAGTGCCGGTACCGGAGAGCTCGCTCGAACACCTCGCTCGTCACGTCCTCGGCTTCGGGGCCGTCTCCGATCCGGTAGGCGACGTACGAGTACACCCGCCGGATGAGCGGCTCCGGGTCGCGGAGGGGATCGTGGCGCCGCAGGATGCTCATCGCTTCCGGCTCAGCCGACCATGTCCGAGATCGCGGCCGCAGACGTGTTCAGCTCCTCGTGCGGCGGCCGCTCACCTCGCCCCATGGCGCTGAACGTGCGGGCCACGATCCGCACGTCGTTCCAGGGCGACCACGTGGTCACGTACATGTAGTCGATCCGGACCATCTCTTCGAACGGGATCGCGTCCCGCCCGAGCACCTGCCAGAGCCCCGTGATGCCCGGCTTCAGGTCGAGCCGCCTGCGACCCCAGCCACCGACGTGGCTGTCCTCCGCGAGGATGAGCGGCCGCGGCCCGACGAGGCTCATTTCGTTGCGGACGACGTTCCAGAGCTGCGGGAACTCGTCCAGCGAGTAGCGGCGCAGGACTCGGCCGACCCGGGTCGTGCGGGGGTCGTCCGGGATCTTGAACATGCGCGGGTCGCCGCCGTTCACGCCGTGCTTGTTCAGGTGCGCGACCTCCGCCTTCCGCGCGTCGGCGTCCGCGACCATGGTCCGGAACTTGAGCACCGAGAACTTCCGGTCGCCCTTGCCCATGCGCACCTGCCGGAAGATGACCGGACCCGGCGACTCGAGCTTGATCACGATCGCGATCAGCAGCAGGAGCGGCGAGAGGAGCACGAGCGTGCCCATGGCGAGCACGAGGTCCATCGTCCGCTTGAGGAAGAGCGACGAGCTGGACAGGCGCGGCGGCGGGAGGCTGACCAGCGACAGGCTCTGGAGCGCGTGGAGCTGCGCCGTCGACGGGATCATCTCGAAGAAACGCGGGACGACGTCCACCTGCACCGGCTGGTCCTTCAGGTCGCGGATCAACGCGAGCATCCGCTCGTGAGGGTCGGCCCCGAAGGCGATGATCACGCGCTCGACCTCGAGCGCGCGCACGAGCCCGGGCACGTGCTCGAGCGACCCCAGGATCGGAAGGTCTTCCAGGGTGGGCACGCGCGGCCTTGGCCCCGAGTCGACGAAGCCGACGACGCGGAGCCCGAACTCGGGGTGCTGGATGATCTTGCGCGCGACGTCCTGGCCGACGTCCCCGGCGCCGACGATCAGCGTGTTCTGAAGGTAGGCGGGCATCCGGCGGCAGACGGCGCGCGCGATTGCGCGCCCGCCCGTCACGAGCGCGACCGCGGAGGCCCAGAAGACGAAGAACTTGCCCAGCTGCGGATTCCCGAGGCCGGTCACGGCAACGCCTGCGTAGGCGAGCCAGGTTCCGAGCGTGAGCAACTGGAGCACGCCCAGGACGTCGTCGGCCGTCGAGTGGTCTGCGTACTCCTCGTCCCGGTCGTACAGGCCGGCGAGCTTGGCGGAAACGACCCACACGGGGAGTGCGAGCAGGAACAGCCCGATCTCGAAGTAGACGTCGTAGGCGCCGTCGATCGACTTTGGCGTCGACAGCTCGCCGATCAGGAAGGCGACGCCCAGACCGACGAGGTCAGCGGCGAGGAGCGCGCGGCGGATCAGCCACCCACGGCTCCTGACATCGATCCAGTGGCCGCCCGATCGCGATCGGGGACGGACACCACCCACGACACCGCCGGCGGAGGTGCCGGGCCGCAGCAGCTCCTGTGTGCTCACTTCTTGACGAGCTCGCTTAAGAGCTTCTCGGCCTCACGTGGCTCGTAGCTCCGGTACGTGTAGCCGGAGTAGTGCCGGTCCTCGTCGCCGTGGGCGCCTGCGACGACGAACCCGAGCTTCTCGGCCGGACAACTGTCGAGCACGCGGTGGAGCTCGGCCAGCGTCCGCTTGCGAAGCAGGTCGACCCGGGTGACGACGATCACCCCGTCGACGATCGCGCTCAGGGTGAGGGCGTCGCCGACGTGCAGGACGGGCGGCGAGTCGACGAGCACGATCTCGACCTTGCTCGCGAGCTCCGCCATGATCGGCGGCAGCGCCCTCGAGGCCACGAACTCGCCCGGGTCGGGCGGGATCGGGCCGGACGGAAGCACGAGAATCGAGTTCGCCAGCCGCGCCCTTCCGTTCTGGTTCTGGTACTTCTCGGTGACCGAGACCTCGACGAGCGCCTTCTCGAGCGGCACGTGCCCGAGCGCGACGTCGGTGAGCCCCGGGGTGCCCGGGAGCTCGAAGAACCGGTGGATGAACGGCCGACGCAGGTCGAGGTCGACGAGCGCGACCTTCTTGCCCGCCTTGGCGAGCGCCACGGCGAGGTTGGCGACCGTGGTCGACTTGCCCTCCTGCTCGAGGGCGCTCGTGACCATGATCGTCTTGGCCTTGCGGTCGAGGTTCACGAACTCGAGGTTCGTGCGCAGCATCCGGAACGGCTCCGCGTGCACGCCGGCCGCGTCGGCGAGCATCACGAGCTGGTTCTGGGAGCGCACCTTGCGCGGCGGCCGCGAGATGCGCGCGAGCAGCGGCAGCTTCAGGATCGCCCCGATCGCGTCGGCGCTCTTCACGCGCGTGTCCAGCGCCTCGCGGGCGAAGGCGAGCGCGAGCCCGAGTACGAGTCCGAGCACGAGCGCCAGGATCCCGTTCCGGACCGGCTGCGGCTCGACCTGTCCGGCGCTGTCGGCCGTGCGCACGACCGACGCGTTCGAGGTCTGGAGCGCAAGCTCGGTCTGGAGCTGCTCCTCCTTGTCGATGAGGGTGGCCAGCACGGGCGAGTTCGGCGACGTGCGGGTCAGGTCGTGTACTCGTTGCCGGACGCTCGCCAGCGCGGCGTACAGGGCGCCGGTGTTGCGTTGCCTGACGAACGTCGCAAACCCGTTCGCGTACGCGTTCGTCAGCTTCGTGGCCAGCTCGCGGTCGGGGTCGGTGACGTGGAAGGTCATCAGGTTCGTCCCGGACTGCGCCGCCACGGACGACTGCGCCAGGAGATCTTCCGGGCTGCGATCGTGGAGGCCGACCACCTGCAGCACGCGCCGGGCGACCTCAGGCTCGCGGGCGAGCGCCGTCTCGGTGTCGACGATCCGCTGAGGGTCCTGGGAGGACAGGAGATCGGACGATCCCGAGATCGACGAGACCGAGCTCTGCTGTCCCAGGAGGACGTCGGCCCTGGCCTGGTAGCGGGCGGTCTGGTGGAGCGAGTACGCGACCGCGGCCGCCGGCACGGCGACGACGGCCAGCAGGATCAACCACTTGCGCCGCCGCAGAACATTCAGCCGCTCGTGCAACCGCACCGAGTCGGTGGACTCCCCCGTGCCTGTCATCGCGCTCTCCCCCACTTCAGTTCACAGCATGGACGTGTGAACGTCCGTCGTAGATGCCCTGTTCGAGTGATTCGCGCCGCGAAAGGTCAACCGGGGTGCCCGGGACTTCGTGTGCGCTGATGAACAGCGGGCGTGCTCGACCCGCAGCGCCCCGGGGCCGCCCAGGGCGAAAACTCGAAAGCTGCCGCATGTTGTTCGAAACCCCCCTGACCCCACCGCCTCCGACGGCGGGCCCCTCGTGACTTAGCAGACAGCGAAGACTAGGCCGCACTCCCCTGCCTGCATGGTGCGTTCTCCCCTTGCCGCGTCACTGTGAGACAGTGACAGGTTCGAACGTTCTCCAGTGTAGCCGGATTTGCAGGCGGCTGAAGTCGCTCGCTTAGCGCAACTTCTTCAGGGCACGTCCGAGTGCCTGGCCGCCCGCGAGCACGGGCTCGAACAGGTCGCCGTGCTGTTCGACCCGCTCGAGCGCCTCGCGCATCCCGAAGCGGCGCGGCGTCACGTCCTCTGTCAGCTCGTCCCAGCGAAGCGGCGTCGAGACCGGCGCGCCCGGCTTCGGCCGCACCGAGTAGACCGAGGCGATCGTCTTCCCCCGCGCGTTCTGACGGTGGTCGACGAGCACGCCCTCGCGCTTGCGCTTCAGCCATTCGGTCGTGACCAGCCCCGGGTGCCGCTCCTCGAGCCCGCGCGCCACCCGCTCCGCGAACGCGTAGGTCCGCTCGAAGGTCGCTCGGCGCGCAATCGGGACGAGCACGTGAATCCCGTCGGCGCCGCTCGTCTTCACGTAGGACTCGAGCTCGAGCCGCTCGAGCTCCTCGCGGATCAGGTGAGCGACGCGGATCGCGAGCGCGAAGCCGCCGTCCGGCGGGTCGAGGTCGAAGAGCACGAAGTCCGGGCGGTGCGGCTTGTCGACGCGCGAATACCAGGCGTTCATGTCGATGCAGTTCATCTGCACCATCCAGAGCACCGCCTCCGGCGAGTTGACGAGCGGGAAGTCGACGAGCCGCGACCCGCCCTCGCGCGGGTAGGTGCGGAAGGTGCGCGTCGGGATCCAGGAGGGCATCCCCTTCGGCGCCTGCTTCTGGAAGTACGCCTCCCCGGCCACGCCGTAGGGCGAGCGCTTCATCGTGAACGGCCGGTTGCGCAGGTGCGGGACGAGCACCGGCGCGATCGCACGGTAGTACTCGAACAGATCCTGCTTCGTGATCCCCACGTCGGGGAACAGGACGCGTTCCGGGCTCGAGAGGCGGACCGACCGCGACGCCACGCAGCGCGTTGTACCTGTCCGGGTGCTGCGCACGTCGACGCGCGCAGGTCGACTATCCGACCCGGTGCCCGCCTTGCGGTCTCGCGCGCGCTGTCAAGCCGTCACGACGCCGGTTCCGGCTTCGCCTTTGTCAGCGGCACACGCTGGATGGCGCCGCTGAGCGCGAGGATCAGGAACCCGATGCCGCTCAGGAGCAGGGCGATGCCGACGACGATGCCGAAGAGGGCGATCTGAGAGGCCAGGTAGCTCGTGTTCAGTGCGGTGGTCAGCGCCGTGTAGGTGACCCACAGGTCGCGGCGGCCGTTGTTCACCGGCTGCTGCGTCTTCGTGTCGAACTTCGCGTACCTCGGATCGTTCGTCCCACCCAGGCCGTCGGTGGCCTTGAAGGGTGCGTTGGCCGCTGCCACGTACCGGCCCATCTGCGAGTACGTCAGCCCGCTGGTGGCGCCGAACGTGTGGATCCGCATGTACTGCGCGAAGCAGCGAGCCTTGTCCCCGTTGTTCACATACTCGTTCGCCACCGTGCAGCTCGGCTTGTCGATCGGCGAGGCGGTGATCTGGACGCCGGCCTTGTGCAGCTTGGCGAAGAGTTGGTCCTGAGCCGTCTGGGCGGCGTTGGCCTCGGCTTCGATGGCCGTCGGGGACATGTCTCCCGTGCCCGTGATCTGCTCCTGCTCGAGGCTCGAGTTGACGGTGTTGCCGCCCTTTACGCCCAGCACGATCGCCGCGATGCCGAATCCGATCAGCACGATGCTTGCCGCGATGCCCCCGATCTGCAGCGCCTTCTTCATCCGTGCCCACCCCTTTCAACTCGTCACGACCCCGTCGTCGGAGTCTTGCATGACGTCGTTGGCTCCTGCGCGCCGGAGAGGTTGCCCCCGCACGACCGGGGGCGGCCCTCAGGCCGCCCCCGTAGAACAGCTAGATGGCCGAGGCCTCTAGTGGATGGGCATTCCGATGCACGAATGGGCCGCATCGGCGCCGCCGCCCTGCGGCTGACGTAGTCGCCGTGGTTCTTGTAGTTCGACGTTGCGTTCGTCGTCGCGCTGACCTTGAACTCGAGGTCCCACGGGACCACCGGGTTCGAGGTCGCCAGCGTCACCGTCGAGTCGTCGAGCGGCGCGTTGGACAGCGAGTACACGACGCCGTCGAAGGAGCGCGTCGCCGTGAAGCTGACGGCGTGTTCCCGTCGAGGTGGCCCGTGATCGTCTCGGTGCCGTGAGGGGCCGTTGAGGGTGCCGCTGCATGCGAGCCGGTGCCCGAGAACGAGCCGTCGCACGGGTTCAGCTCGGCGTTGTAGGTGTGCGTCCAGACGTTCGTCCCACTGGCCGACCGCGCCTTCCGGCTGCACGGCCGTGATCGTCATGGACTGCGTCTGGTAGCGCGCCACGTCCGCCGAGGCGGACGAGACGACTGCCATGGTTGCGACCGCCGCGACGGCGACCGCGAGGAAGATCTTCTTCACTGTAGCTCCTTTGTGTTTTCCAGGCGATCAACGGTGATCGCCCGATCCCAGACAGCATGTCCTTCCCTCACCTCGCCCGCCAGGACCCAAATGGGTCAATTCCCCGGCACGGACAGGAGCGTGCCGTCAGGGAGCCATGCGTACTCGGTTCAGGCGGTCGACGCCGCCGGGAACGCCGCGACGTCGACACGTCACGCTCTCCTTCCGAGCCGGCTACGTTCCCTCGTCCCAGCTGGCCAGGTACTTCTCCTGCTCCTCGGTGAGCCGGTCGATGTCGATGCCCATCGTCGCGAGCTTCAGCCGCGCGATCTCGTTGTCGATCTCCTCGGGCACCGGGTAGACCTTGCGCTCGAGCGAGGCCGGCGTTCTGCACCGCGTACTCGGCCGCCGAGCGCCTGGTTGGCGAAGGACATGTCCATCACCTGCGCGGGATGGCCCTCGGCGGCGGAGAGGTTGACGAGCCGGCCGTCGGCGATCAGGTAGAGCCGGCGGCCGTCCTCGAGCAGGAACTCCTCGACGAGGGCCCGCGCCTCGCGCGTCTCGGTCGCCATCGCGCGCAGGCCGGGGATCTCGATCTCGACGTTGAAGTGGCCGGTGTTGGCGAGGATGGCGCCGTCCTTCATCACGGCCATGTGCTCGCTCGTGATCACGCCCTTGTCGCCGGTCGCCGTGCAGAAGATGTCGCCCTGCGCGGCCGCGGCCGCCATCGGCAGCACCTGGAAGCCGTCCATGACCGCCTCCAGCGCCGCGCATCGCGTCGACCTCGGTGACGACCACGTGCGCGCCCATTCCGCGGGCGCGCATCGCGACGCCGCGGCCGACCCAGCCGTAGCCGGCGACGACGAAGGTCTTGCCCGCGAGCAGCGCGTTCGTCGCGCGAATGATTCCGTCGATCGTCGACTGGCCGGTGCCGTAGCGGTTGTCGAAGAGGTGCTTCGTCTTCGCCTCGTTGACGGCGATGATCGGGAAGCCGAGCTTGCCCTCGCGCTCGAGCGCCTTCAGCCGGATGACGCCGGTGGTCGTCTCCTCCGTGCCGGCGACGATGTCGCCGAGCTGCTCGCGCCGCGCCGCGTGCAGGACGCCGATCACGTCCGCGCCGTCGTCCATCGTCAGCTGCGGCCGATGGTCGACCGCCGCGTCGATGTGCGCGTAGTAGGTGTCGTTGTCCTCGCCCTTGATCGCGAACGTGGCGATGTCGAACGAGTCCACGAGCGCCGCGGCCACGTCGTCCTGCGTGGACAGCGGGTTGGAGGCGCAGAGCACCACGTCGGCCCCGCCCGCCTGGAGCGTGCGCATCAGGTTCGCCGTCTCCGTCGTCACGTGGAGACAGGCCGACACGCGGTAGCCCGCGAGCGGCCGCTCGCGCTCGAAGCGCTCCCTGATCGCCCGTAGCACGGGCATGTTCCGGTCGGCCCACTCGATGCGCCGGACGCCCTCGGGCGCCAGCGCGAGATCCTTCACGTCGTACCGCTTCGTCGTCGCCATCCTTCCCCTCCCCTTCGGTCAGTGTAGTTACGCGGCCAGCAGCCGCTCGTGCTTGCGCTGCTCCCACTCCAGCGCGTCGAGCTCGCTGCTTGCGAGCCACGCGTCGACGGCCGCACGAAGGGCCGTGTCCCGCCGCAGCCGCGCGGCGAAGACGAGGTCGGAGAGCTCGATCGTGAAGCGCTCGCGCAGGTCGCGCAGCGAGCGCAGCTGGTTCAGCTCCCGCAGCCCGTACCGGCGGTAGCCCGCCTCGGTCCGCGCAGGAACGACGAGGTTCGCGCCCTCGATGTAGCGCAGCATGCGCGGAGACCAGCCTGTCTGGGCCGCAGCCCTGCCCACGTTCACGGGCGAACCTTAACAGACTCTGTCAAGGTTCTAGGGCGACGTGCCCTCGCGGCCGTAGTCGTCGGCGAGGCGGACGACGTCGTCGAGCTCCGGGCGTCGAGACCTCGACGATCAGGGTGTCCTCGAGCGCGCGGATGCGGTGCACGGTGCCGGGCGTGAAACGGAACGCGTCGCCCGGGCGGATCTCCTGCTCGGCCAGCTCCCCGCCGTCGACGGACCCGAGCTCGAGCGCCGCGCGGCCGTCCTGGACGTACCAGGACTCGTCCTTGCGCTCGTGGTACTGGAGCGACAGGGCCTGCCCCGCGCGGACGAACAGGAGCTTGCCGGCGTACCGGTCGGTCTCCGCCCAGATCAGCTCCCAGCCCCAGGGCTTCTCGACCTTCCGCGGCTCGACCTTCATCCGCACTTCCAGCCAGTCGGGATGCGCCTCGACGTGCTCCTGCGCGACGCGCAGGTCCTTCGGCGTGTTGACCGTGATCCAGAGTCCCTCGTGCCGGAAGGCCCTGAGCTTCCGCTCCGCGGCCAGCGCCGGGAAGGTCGTCGTCTCGTGGTCTCCGTGCTCGGGCAGCCGGGCGAGCGCCTCCTCGCCGAGGACGTAGACACCGCAGCTGACCCAGTGGGGCAGCCGCGGCTTCTCGCGAAAGCCGAGCACGGTGTCCTGGTCGTCGAGGTCGACGATCCCGAGGTGGGACTCGAGCGGGACGACGGTGATCGTCGCCGCCGCGGAGGCGGCCCGATGCTGCTCCGCGAGCGCCCCGAGATCGAGGTCGACGAGCTCGTCGCCGTTCAGCGCGTAGACGTCGCCCGTGTCCTCTCTGGCCACGGCCGCGAAGCGCAGGCCGCCGCCGCGCCCGAGGGGCTCCGGCTCCTCCACCGGCGCGATCTCGGCGCCGAGGCCGGCCAGCTCCTCCGCGAACAGCCCGCCCTGGCCGGCGGCGCAGCTGACGATGACGCGCTCGACGCCTGCCCGCACGAGCAGCGCGACCTGGTAGGCGAGCAGCGGCCGTTCCCCGATGCGGACGAGCGCCTTCGGCCGTCCGGCCGCAGCCTCGCCGAGCCTCTCGGCCTTGCCGCCGGCGAGCACGATCGCCTCGCGGATCACTGCGGGACGGCGTCCGGCTCGGGCGTCTCCGCCGCGGCCTCGAACGGGGACGGCGGGCGCCCGACGCCCTCATAGGCGAAGCCGGCGGCGCGCGCCGCCTCCGGGTCGAGCAGGTTGCGCCCGTCGACGATCAGTGGGTTGCGCATCACGCCGCGCACCTCGGCCGACAGCAGCCCGACGAGCTCGGGCCACTCGGTGACGATCACGGCCGCGTCCGCTCCCTGCACGGCCTCGAAGTACGTGTCGCAGAACGTCACGCCGTGCAGGAGATGGGCGGCGTCGGCAACCGGGTCCCAGGCGCGCACGTCGGCGCCCTCCGCGAGCAGGCGCGAGGCGAGCACGAGGCTGGGCGCGTCGCGCATGTCGTCGGTGCCGGGCTTGAAGGCGAGCCCGAGGACTGCGATCGTGCGGTCGCGCAGCTTGCCCAGGTGCTTCTCCAGCTTCGCGACCAGGCGGCGTTTCTGCAGCTCGTTGACCTCGATCACGGCCGAGAGGAGCTGGAAGTGGTAGCCGGAGTTGCCCGCCAGCTGCTTGAGCGCGGAGACGTCCTTGCCGAAGCAGCTGCCGCCCCAGCCGATGCCCGCGCGCAGGAAGTGCGAGCCGAGCCGGTGGTCGAGACCGACGGCGCGGGCGACGTCCGTGACGTCCGCACCGACGAGCTCGCACACGTTCGCGATCTCGTTGATGAAGCTGATCCGTGTGGTCAGGAACGCGTTCGAGGCCAGCTTGACCATCTCCGCGGAGGCGACGTCGGTCGTGACCATCGTCGTCTCGAGCCCGTCGTAGAGCGCGGCCACCCTCGCGGCGGCCTCCGGGTCGAAGCCGCCGACGACGACCCGGTCAGGGTTCATGAAGTCGCGGACGGCCGTGCCCTCGGCCAGGAACTCGGGGTTGGAGACGTAGGCGACGTTGTCGAGCCCGCGCACCTCGAGGTTTGCGCGCACCTTCTCGCCGGTTCCGACGGGCACGGTGCTCTTCATCACCAGCGTCAGCCCCTCCGCCACGCCGCTCAGCTCGTCGACGACCGTCCAGACTGCCGAGAGGTCGGCGTCGCCCGAGTAGGTCGGCGGCGTGCCGACCGCGACGAAGGCGAACTCGGCGCCGTCCAGCGCCTCCTGGACGTCGAGCGTGAAGGCCAGCCGCTCGGTGTTGCGCAAGAGCAGCTCCTCGAGGCCGGGCTCGTGGATCGGCACGTTGCCGGCACGCAGCTCCTCGATCCGCTCCGGGACGATGTCCCGGACGACGACCTCGTGGCCAAGGTCGGCGAAACAGGCGCCGGTCACGAGGCCGACGTAGCCGGCGCCGAAGATGGCGATCCTGGACACGGCTACGTCTTGACCTTTGCCTTCGCCTTGACCTTTGCCTTTGCCTTCGCCTTGACCTTCGGCTTGGGCTGCACC
The DNA here is from genome assembly GCA_963776375.1 of uncultured Actinomycetes bacterium. Lineage (GTDB taxonomy): Bacteria > Actinomycetota > Thermoleophilia > Gaiellales > Gaiellaceae > PALSA-612. The sequence continues at coordinate 1,149,530 of CAVZMF010000002.1, forward strand.
AGAGGCTGGAGGTTCTTGGCGATGTCGATCATCGTCTCGTTGGAGAGCGAGTCGAGCAGCGTGTTCACGACCCAGTAGCTCGCCTTGGGCGAGTCCAGGACGACCATGTGCAGGTGCGGGCCGTGGTAGTAGAAGTTGTAGGAGCGTCCGCCGATCACGCGGTGGAAGTTCTTCTCCGCCAGCACCGGTGCGTCCTTCCAGTTCGTCTGCTCGATGCCCCAGTACTCGTTCTCGCTCGGGCGACGGTAGACCAGGCGCACGGCCTTGAACTTGCCGTCGATCGTGTAGACGCGCATGGGCGGGTCGCCGCCGTACGTGTCCGGGATCGACTCCGACTCGAGCACGTTCGGGACCATCAGCGGGAAGGGCACGGCCCGCTGGGCCGTGTGGACGAGCGGCTCGGTGGAGGAGCGCGCGGCGTACACGCTCGGCGACTGGTGCTTGATCACGGGTGCCTGCGGGACCGGGGTCAGCGCGTTGTGGTAGGTGACGCCGACGACGATGCAGAGCATCGTCCCGCCGCCGCAGATGGGCCGTAGCGTCGTCGGGAGCGGAGCGGCGTCGGCCGGGGCCATGACCTTGGCGAGCGACCCGGCGGCGGCCTTCCCGCGCTTGCTCCAGGACTGGTAGTAGACCTTCGTGTGGAAGAGCTTCGACGGCGCGTTCGCCTCCTGGCCGTGGGGCGGCTGCAGCATTCGGTAGCCGCGCTGGAGAAGGCGGTAGTTCGCGTCCGCGGCCGCGCCCGGGACGCCGTTCCCGTTCAGGACGACGATCGACGTCTGCGACGGCTTCGGCGCCGCCTGCTTGACCTTGCCACCGAGCGCGACGGTGTTCGCCTCGTCCGTGTCCTTCACGCACGGCGTCACGAACTGGCGGACGGCGGACTCGATGTTCGACGGGTCGGTGGTCAGATCCGAGTAACCGGTCAGGTTCGCGATCTTGGCCTGGCAGAAGTGGCCCTTGGGCAAGTCGCGGGCGAACTGGGCGTACCCCGCGAGCACCCCGATCGACAGGTGGTGGCCGCCCGGGAGCGCGATCTTCACGTTGTCGCTGACGGCGCCGACCAGGCTGGGGATGTCGTCGACCGAGAACGAGGACGCGAACTGCTCCTTCAGCGCCTGCACGAATAGCTGCTGCCGCGCGTTGCGGACGAGGTCCGAGTCGGTGTGCCGGTAGCGGACGTAGTCGAGAGCCGCCCCGCCCGTGAGCCGCTGGTAGCCGGGCTGCAGGTTGATCTTCGCGTACCCGTACGGGCCCGTCTTGTCGTTGAAGTAGCGGCGGTCGACGTCGACCCAGGTGCCGCCGAGCGTGTTGACCACCTTCTTGAAGCCGCGGAAGTCGACCGTGATCAGGTAGTTGACGGGCAGGTGCGTCAGCGCCTCGACCGTCCCCAGGCTGCCGAGCGGGCCGCAGCGCGAGTAGGCCGCGTTGATCTTGTCGGTGTAGGGCGTGATACCCGGGCAGTGGATCTCGACGTCGAGGTCGCGGGGGAACGAGAGCATCGCGATCGTCTTCGAGACGGGGTCGCTGCGGAGCAGCATCATCGTGTCCGACCGTGACGGCGCGCCGCCCTCGCCGGCCCGATGGTCATAGCCGAGCACGAGCGCGATCGTGGCATGGTCCGGCGCGACCGGGTGCAGGTTCTTGGCGATGTCGGGCGCGTCGGCTCCGTGGTATTCGATCGCCGCGACGCTCTCGTGGAGCCAGAGGTACACGCCGCCGGCGAAGCCTGCAGCGACCAGGACGAGCACGAGGCCGATCCACGCGAACACCCTGCCCACCCGTCGGAGGCGCCCCTTCTGCGGCGGCCCCTCGATCGTGTAGAGCGTCATCGGGGAGAGCGCGTCCGGCGGCAGGGTCGCGCGACCGGAGCCGTTTCCGTCGAAGGCCGTGCGGCCGTGTCCTCGTTTGAGCGTCGTGCGCACGAGCAGGTGAGAGTGTGCGACCGGGCGCCGAAGAGGGCCCGAAGCAGATCACCCAGGATACCCGAGGGGGCTGATGGCTATTCCTGGATCCGGCCTACGACGGCGGCGGCGATCTTCCTCTCGAAGTCGCTCGGCACGGGCTCGCCCGCCGAGCTGAAGAACATGGCCACGTCGACCGCGCCCCTGTTCACCGCAACGATGTCGATCGTCGCCGGGACCTGCTGGTTGCCGCTCTTCACGGTAAAGACGACGCGGTAGGCCGCCGACCGGTCGCCGTGGCCCGGGAAGGCGAGCCGACCGGCCGAGTGCAGGGTGATGTGCCCCCGCGTCCCCGCGCTGACCACGCTCTCGCCCAGGCAGCGCGCGAGCTCGGGCCGGACGACGAGCGCGTAGGCCTGCTGCGCCTGCTTCGCCGACCGGAAGATGCCGACGGACGAGGAGACGTAGAGGCCGTCCGCGCGCGTGAAGTCGGGCGACGTGTAGTCGCCGATCTGGGTCAGCTTCGACTGGTCCGGGCGGTAGTAGGGGCAGCGCGGGCTCGAGCGCTCGGGCTGCGACGGCTCGGCCTTCCAGCCGAAGCCGGGCAGGTCACGGAGCCCGACGGCGATCTGCTTCGCGCGCGCCTGCACGGCCGGCTTGATCGCCTTCTTCGGCTCCGGCGAGGAACCGGCAGCCGCTGCCGCAGCCGTCGCGGTCAGCGCCGCGAAGGTCCCGAGCAGCACGAGCAGTCTCATCCCCGCGCTCATGCCACGGACACGGGCGACGGGCCGAGGTTCTGACGGAGCCACCGCTCCGCCTCCTCGACCGCAATGTCCTTCCGGGCGGCGTAGTCGGCGAGCTGGTCGGCGGCGATCCGGCCGATCGAGAAGTAGCGGGCCTCGGGGTGGTGGAAGTAGATGCCGCTCACGCTCGCGGCCGGGAGCGTCGCGAACGACTCGGTCAGCTCGAAGCCTTCCTGCTCCGCGCCGAGCAGCGTGAACAGCGTCCGCTTCTCGCTGTGGTCGGGGCAGGCCGGGTAGCCGAACGCCGGCCGGATGCCGCGGTAGCGCTCTGCGATCAGGTCCTCGTTCGCGAGCTCCTCCGCGGGCGCGTACCACTCACGCCGCACCTGCTCGTGGAGCCACTCGGTGAAGGCCTCGGCGAGCCGGTCGGCGAGCGCCTTGGCCATGATCGCGCGGTAGTCGTCGTGCTCGGCCTCGTAGCGGGCGGCCGCCTCGTCGGCACCGTGGATCGCGACGGCGAAGGCGCCGACGTGGTCGCCGGCGGGCGCGACGTAGTCGGCCAGGCAGCGGTTCGGGCGTGCGTCGCCGTGGTCTGCCTGCTGGCGCAGGAACGGGAAGCGCGTGCCGTCCGCGAGCACGACGTCGTCGCCCTCGGCCCGCGCCGGCCAGTACCCGTACACCCCGTGGCCCTGCAACACAGCGTTGCGAAGGAGCTCGTCGAGGAGCTCGACGGCGTCGTCGTACAACTCGCGCGCCGCCGGCTGGTCGAGGATCGCCGGGAAGCGACCCTTCAGGTCCCAGACGTGGAAGAAGAACGTCCAGTCGACGTACTCGCGCAGGACGTCGAGGTCCGGCTCGACCACGCGGCGGCCGGTGAACGGCGGCGCCGGCAGGTCGGCGAACTCGACGCCGTGGCGGTTGGCGCGCGCTTGCTCGAGCGAGAGCAGCGGCTTGCGCGTCTTCTCGGCGTGCTGGACGCGCAGCCGCTCCTGGAGCTCGCGGTTCTCCCCGTCGAGCGCCGGCGCGGCGGGCCGGGTCGAGCAGGTCGGAGACGACGCCGATCACGCGCGAGGCGTCGAGGACGTGCACCGTCGGTGCGCTGTAGGCGGGCGCGATCCGCACCGCCGTGTGCTGCTTCGACGTGGTCGCGCCGCCGATGAGCAGCGGCAGGTCGAGGCCGCGCCGCTCCATCTCGGTCGCGACGTTGACCATCTCGTCGAGCGACGGCGTGATCAGTCCGGAGAGGCCGACGACGTCCGCCCCCGCCTCGGCCGCCGTATCGAGGATCCGCTCGCCCGGCGCCATGACGCCGAGGTCGATGACCTCGTAGTTGTTGCAGCCGAGCACGACGCCGACGATGTTCTTGCCGATGTCGTGGACGTCGCCCTTGACCGTCGCCAGGACGACGGTGCCGCGCGTGCTGGCGGTCGTCCCGGAGGCCTCGCGCTCCGCCTCCATGAACGGCTCCAGGTAGGCGACGGCCCGCTTCATCGCCCGCGCGCTCTTCACGACCTGCGGGAGGAACATCTTCCCGGAGCCGAAGAGGTCGCCGACGACGCTCATGCCCGACATCAGCGGCCCCTCGATCACGTCGAGCGGCCGCTCGAGCTGCTGGCGAGCCTCCTCGACGTCCTCCTCGATGTACTCGACGATCCCGTGCACGAGCGCATGCTCGAGCCGCTTCCCCACCGGCTGCTCGCGCCAGGAGAGGTCGACCTCGCGCTGGGTCGCCCCGGCGGTCGAGCCGCGCGCGTAGTCGACCAGCCGCTCCGTCGCGTCGGGCCGTCGGTTGAAGATCAGGTCCTCGACGAGCTCGAGCAGGTCGGGCTCGATGTCCTCGTAGACCATGAGCTGGCCCGCGTTGACGATCGCCATGTCCAGCCCGCCCTGGATCGCGTGGTACAGGAACGCGGAGTGGATCGCCTCGCGGACGTGGTCGGAGCCGCGGAACGCGAACGAGAGGTTGGAGACGCCGCCGGAGACTCGCGCGCCGGGACAGCGCTCCTTGATCAGCCCCGTGGCCTCGATGAACGCGCGCGCGTACTCGGCGTGCTCCTCGATCCCCGTGCCGACCGCGAGGATGTTGGGATCGAAGATCAGGTCCTCGGGCGCGAACCCGGCGCGCTCGGTGAGCAGGTGGTAGGCGCGCTCGCAGATCTCGATCTTGCGCTCGACCGTGTCGGCCTGGCCGCGCTCGTCGAAGGCCATGACGACGACGCCGGCGCCGTAGCCGCGGACGCGGCGCGCGTGCTCGAGCAGCGCCTCCTCGCCTTCCTTCAGGCTCAGCGAGTTGACGATCCCCTTCCCCTGCAGGCATTTCAGGCCCGCCTCGAGGACGCTCCATTTCGAGCTGTCGACCATGATCGGCACGCGCGCGATCTCCGGCTCGGTCGCGATCAGGTTGAGGAAGGTCGTCATCGCCTGCTCCGACTCGAGCAGGTCGGCGTCCATGTTCACGTCGAGGATGTTCGCGCCGCCCTGCACCTGCTCGAGCGCGACCTGGACCGCGCCCTGGAAGTCGTCCGCCTCGATCAGCCGCCGGAACCTGGCGGAGCCGGTGACGTTCGTCCGCTCGCCGACCATCACGAAGCCCGTGTCCGGCCCGATCTCGAACGGCTCGAGACCGGAGAAGCGCGGCGCCTGCCGTCGCCTCGGGACCTGTCTGAGGGACAGTCCCCCGGACGCGGCCTCGTCGACCACGGCCCGAATAGCCCTGATGTGGTCGGGCGTCGTGCCGCAGCAGCCCCCGACCACGTTGACGAGCCGGTGCTGGACGAACTCCTGCAGGTAGCGGCTCGTGTCGGCCGGCTGCTCGTCGTGGAACCCGAGCTCGTTCGGCAGGCCCGCGTTCGGGTGGCAGGCGACGTATGTGCCGGCGACGCGGGACAGGTTCTCGACATACGGACGCATCTGCGCGGCGCCGAGCGAGCAATTGACGCCGACGATGAGCGGCTCGGCGTGCTCGACCGCGATCCAGAACGCCTCCGCGGTCTGGCCGGAGAGGTTCCGGCCGGACACGTCGATCGCCGTGAACGAGAGCCACCGCGGGATCTCCGGGGCGACCTCGAGCGCGGCTGCGATCGCCGCCTTCGCATTCAGCGTGTCGAAGATCGTCTCGATCATCAGCAGGTCGACGCCGCCCTCGGCGAGGGCGGCGATCTGCTCCGCATACGCGTCGCGCACCGCGTCGAAGGTGACGGCGCGATAGGCGGCGTCGTCGACACGCGGCGACATCGAGAGCGTGACGTTGAGCGGCCCGATCGACCCCGCGACGAAACCCCCGACCTCGTCCGCTGCCTGCCGCGCGAGCCGCGCGCCGGCCAGGTTCATCTCGTAGACGCTCGCCTGCAGGTCGTAGTCCGCCTGCCCGATCGACGTGGCGGTGAAGGTGTTCGTGGTCGCGATGTCGGCGCCCGCCGCGAAGTACTCGCGGTGAAGCTCGAGAACGACGTCCGGCTGGGTCAGGTTGAGCAGGTCGGGATCGCCGGCGACATCGCTCGAGTGGTCGCGGAACCAGTCCCCACGGTACTCCTGCTCGCTGCGCAGCTTGCGCTGCAGGAGCACGCCCCAGGAGCCGTCGAGAACGAGCACGCGCCGCTCGAGCTGGTCCTTCACCTTCGCCTCGACGTTGCTCACACCGGCCTCCTACAAGAACGGCTCCCGCCTGAGAGACGCGGGAGCCAGAAGGCTCGCGGGCTCTTTAGGCGTTTGATAACCCGGTCGCCAAGCTGCCTTTCAAAGCTCTCCGGGGATTTCAGCGTAGCAGCCTGTTTACCGAGGTGGACACGTGGTGACTCTTCAAGCATGAAGCTGTTCACGAAGAAGCGCTACGCGACCATCGGCTGGCTCGCTCTTTTCTTCGCACGGCGTTACGTCAGGCGCCGCCTGCGCAGCAGGACCGCCTAGCGGTCGTACGAGATCAGCTCGAGCAGGGAGCCGTCCGGGTCCCGGAAGTAGACGCTGCGGCCGCGGCCGCCTGCGCCCTGGCGTTCGACCGGCCCCTCCTCGATCTCGACACCGTGTGACGCCAGATGCTCTGCGGCCTCCTCGGCCGTCCCCGGCCAGCGGAAGCACAGGTCGGAGTTGCCCGGCCGCACGGGGTCGGCGGCACGCGGATGCGGTGTCGATCCGGGTCCGTGCACGTTCAGCTGCTGATCGGTGAACCGATAGGCGAAGCGCCCTTTTTCGAGCTCGACCAACTCGGCGCCCAGCACCTCGGCGTAGAACCTGTTCGACCGCTCCCAGTCGGAGACCGCGATCACGCAGTGGTCCAGTTTGACCGCACGAAGTCTTCCGACTTCGCGCGGCGAGGTTCTCCGAGAGCGTTCCCGGCCGACGCCGGCCGAGCCGGCATCGGCGGCAGATGTGTCTTGGCGCCTGCCATCCGCGTCCATCGCCATCGACGTGTCACTCCTCGCCTTCCCTGTAGTCGCTCGCGTCCTGCTGCCGAATCTAAAGAAAACGGGGCCGCCCGTGCGTCTTAATGGCAGACGATGATCCCGCTCAGGCGATCCGGCGCCGCTCTGGCAGACATCGAAGCCGTTTACCGGACGTGCTTCTCCCAGTTCTGTGGCGTCGCCGCCGCGATCCTGCACGACCGCGAGGCGGGCCGCGACGCCGTCCAGGACGCGTTCGCCAAGGCTGTCCGCAGCCGCCGCACGTTCCGCCGAGACGGCTCGCTCGAGGCCTGGCTGTGGCGAACGGTGGTCAACACCGCGATCAGCGAACGGCGGCGGACCACCCCGGACATGACCGGGAACGCGGCGACGAGCGACGAGGCTGAGGCGGACGACGTCCGCGCCGCGATCCAGCAGCTTCCCGAGCGCCAGCGACTCGTCGTCTTTCTCCGCTACTGGGCCGACCTCGACTACGCCGCAATCGCGGACGCGCTCGCGATCGCCCCCGGCACCGTCGCGGCGGCACTGCACGCGGCGCACGGCTCGCTTCGCACCAGCCTCGAGGAGGTACGCACGTGAGCGATCTCGCATCCGTGATCAGAGACACCGCCGTCCCCGGCGAGTGGGCGCCGGACTGGGAAGACGTCCTCCGCCGCGCCGGCAGACCATCCCGCTCGCGCTCGAGGCACGTCGCGGCGATCGGCGTCGCCGTCGCGGTCGCGCTCGTCCTCACGCTGCCCGGTATCGGTGTCGGGGGCAGGCTCAAGGATCTGATCGCCGGCTCGAGCGGGCCCGGCTTCCAGCTGCGCGCCGAGCTCTCTCTGCCCAACGGAGCTGCGGCCGGCACCGTCACGATGGTCACGTCGCGTCTCTTCGTCGAGGTTTCACCGCGGACGGGGCGGGTCGTGCCGCATCCATTCCGCCGACCACACGTCCCCTTCGAGCCGCAGAAGTTCAGGTGGACGCTCGATCTCCGCGATTTCGCCTCAGCCGCCTCGGCAGGGATCCGAGGTGTCACGACGCTCTGCGCCCCGTGCCCCGACGGAGCTCACGGCGTGTTCAGCGCGCGCCGGAGGCAGCTCGCGGAGATCTTCGGTCACGCCGTCGTCGTCGTCCGGACGAACGGAGGAACGGCCCGCGGAACGCTCGACGTCGTTCCGCCCCGGCGCCGTTAGCCCGCCGGCGGCGCCGCGACGCTCTAGATCGGCGCGACAGCCGGGCTAGCCCGAGGGCGGGGCGGCGACACGGAGGTCGGCCGGCGGGCCGGCCGCGACCGAGAGCTGGTTTTCGGCGTGGCGGATGCGCTGCTCGAGCTGCCAGCGGTCGGCCTCTGACGCACCGGCTTCGACCTGCTCCAGCTCTGCGCGGGCCTCCTCGAGCTGCTGCTGCGCTCGGTCGCGGTCGATCTCCCGCACGTCGATCGCATCGTCGACGAGCGCCAGCGCCCGGTCCTGCTCGACCTTGAAGAAGCCGGGCCCGGTCGCGAACTCGAGCACCTCGTTCTCGTGCACGTGGACGCGCGTCGATCCGGCCTTCAGCATGGCCACGAGCGGCGCGTGCCGCGCGAGGATGCCGATCTCGCCGGCGTCGCCGGGGACGATCAGCATCTCGGCCTCGCCCTCGTACACCGCCCCGTCCGGGGTGACGAGCGAGACCTCGAACCGCCGGCGCTCGTCGGCCACTAGACGATTGGTCGAAATTTCGCCGACCACTCGTCCAGCTGTGGTCGCCTGGGTGGAATCAACGCGCAGCGGCCAAGTCGCGAACCGGGAGACGCGCAGCGCCTCGCCTTCCGACTCCAGCTAGATGATCGGTCGATGAGTTTCCGATCGATCATCTACGCGACGACGGCCGCGCCCTTGGCCTTCTCGAGGGCGCCGTCGATCGAGCCGACCATGTAGAACGCCTGCTCGGGCAGGTCGTCGTGCTTGCCGGCGATGATCTCGGAGAAGCCCGCGATCGTGTCCTCGAGCTTCACGTACTCGCCGGGCGTGCCCGTGAACTGCTCGGCGACGAAGTTCGGCTGCGACAGGAAGCGCTGGATCTTGCGCGCCCGCTGCACCGTCAGCTTGTCCTCGTCCGACAGCTCGTCCATGCCCAGGATGGCGATGATGTCCTGCAGGTCGCGGTAGCGCTGCAGGACCTCCTGCACCTGCGTCGCCGTCTGGTAGTGCTCCTGCGAGACGATGCCGGGCTGGAGCGCGCGAGAGAACGAGTCGAGCGGGTCGACGGCCGGGTAGATGCCCTGCTCGACCAGCGTCCGCGTCAGCACGACCGAGGAGTCGAGGTGCGCGAACGTGTTCGCAGGCGCGGGGTCGGTGAGGTCGTCGGCAGGCACGTAGATCGCCTGCACCGACGTGATCGAGCCCGTCCGCGTCGAGGTGATGCGCTCCTGCAGCTGGCCCATCTCGGTCGCGAGCGTCGGCTGGTAGCCGACCGCGCTCGGCATGCGGCCGAGCAGCGCGGAAACCTCGGAGCCCGCCTGGGTGAAGCGGAAGATGTTGTCGATGAAGAGGAGCACGTCCTGGCCCTGGTCGCGGAAGTACTCGGCCATGGTCAATCCCGAGAGGCCGACCCGGAGCCTCGCGCCCGGTGGCTCGTTCATCTGCCCGTAGACGAGCGCGACCTTGTCGAGCACTCCCGACTCCGTCATCTCCAGGAGCAGGTCGTTGCCCTCCCGCGTGCGCTCGCCGACGCCCGCGAACACCGAAACGCCGCCGTGCTGCTGGGCGACGTTGTGGATCAGCTCCTGGATGAGCACGGTCTTGCCGAGCCCCGCGCCGCCGAACAGGCCGACCTTGCCGCCGCGGATGAAGGGCGCGAGCAGGTCGACGACTTTCAGCCCGGTCTCGAAGACCTCGATCTTCGGCGACAGCTCGCTGAACGCGGGCGGATCGCGGTGGATCGACCAGCGCTCGCCGACGTTCTCGGGCTCCGGCTTGTTGTCGACCGGCGCGCCGACGACGTTCCAGACGCGGCCCAGCGTGCTGTCGCCCACCGGCACCGTGATCGGCTGGCCGGTGTCGACGACGTCGGTACCCCGGGAGAGGCCGTCGGTCGAGTCCATGGCGACCGCGCGGACCCGGTCGTCCCCGAGGTGCTGCTGGACCTCGGCGATCAGATCGAGCGCCGGACGGCCGGCCTCGGCGGGAACGGAGATGCGGACGGCGTTGTAGATCGCCGGCAGCTGGTCCGGGAAGACGGCATCGAGAACGACGCCCTTGATCTCGACGATCTTGCCGACGTTCTCGGCTCCTTCGTCGCCGAGTCCCCTGCGCCTCGGAGCAAGATCGCCAGCTTCGCTGCCGTCTTTCTCCTCGGCTTCGGGGTTGTCGCCGTTGGTCGCGCCGTCCGTGTCCGTGCTAGGCATGTGGCTCCTGAATAGGTCGAGATAGGACGTGAGGCCGGGCGCGGAGTCGCGCTCGCAGGAGGGCGAGTCTACCCGAGCGCCGGAGCGCCCTGTCGCGCTTCGGGAGGTCCCGCAGGAGCTCGGCCGAGCGTTCCGCCGCCGCCAGCCTGGCGGCGTGGTCGAGGCCTCAGGAGTACTGGGTGACGAGAGACGCGAGCATGGCCTGAGCCTACCGTCCCGGCCCGATCCCGGGCGTTACGCGCGGGCCGCGACGCCTACTGGTTGTGCGGATCGCCACGGAGAGCGATGCTCTCGGAGCCGACGCGGACGATCCGGTCGTCGGTCGCCTGCAGGCTGACAATGCGGTCGGCGCGTTGCGCCGGGCGGATCGTGCTGAGCGGCGTCGAGGGGCGCTGAGGCGCGGCGCCGCGCAGGCCGATGGCGAGCGCGAAGATGGACGCGGCAACCGCACCCGTCGAGATTCCGAGCGCCGGCCAGCGCCAGGCGCGCGGCGACGGGATCGAGACCGGGAAGGACAGCTGCTCCAGCGGCGCCCCCCGCACGACCTGTGTCTGCCAGGTGACATCCTCCGAAAAGCGGCGGCAGTCGCGGCACAGCGCCAGGTGGGCGCCGAGCAGGACGTGCTCGAATTTCGACAGCTCGTCGTCGAGCCGGAGCGAAATCCAGGCGCGGGACCGGTCACAAGCCAGTGGTCTCATCACCTAGTTGGACGGCTGATACCGCCCGGAGTTAGAAAGTCAGACATTCGAACTGCGCTAGAAGAGCTTATGTGCGGAGTCGGACACGGCGCCGAGAAGGATCAGGCTGACGCCGAGCACGATGAAGAGCACGGAGACGTTCACGGCCTCGCGGCGCTCCTCCGCGGACGCGCGCCGGACCCCGCGGGGGATGAACGAGGGCTTTTCGTCGTCCTTGCGGTCGTGCCGCAGCGGGCCGCGGTTGCCCACGAAGAAGCCGAAGATCAGGATCAGGCACCCGACGAGGTAGAAGCCGATCGCGATCGAGCGCTGCACCGAGGCGCCGGCGAGCGCGCCGAACAGCAGCGAGACCAGGACGGTCACGCCGCCGACCCCGATGAACATGAGGGCGAAGCGGCGGAGTGCGCCGACGAGGACCGCTAGACGGGAGTCGGCGTCTGCTGCGGGACCGGCGCTCGTCGTACTTCTTCCTCGGTCATGGGCCACTTCTCGAGCGGGAAGTGGCAGGCGGTCACGTGGTTCGAGCCGCTGCCCTCGCGCCGGATCAGCTCGGGAGTATCCACGTCGCAGGTGCCTTCGACGAAGCGGGGACAGCGGGTATGGAAGCGGCACGCGTTGGGCGGGTTGATCGGGTTGGGGACGTCGCCCTCGAGCACGATCTGTCGGCGCGCGCGGCCGAGCTCCGGGTTGGCGATCGGCACGGCGGAGAGGAGCGCGGCCGTGTACGGGTGCTTCGGCTCGGTGTAGAGCTGCTCCTTCGTCGCGATCTCGACCGCCTTGCCGAGGTACATGACCATGACGCGGTCGGACACGTGGCGGACGACGTTCAGGTCGTGGGCGATGAAGATGTAGGTGAGGCCGAACTCGCGCTGCAGGTCCTTGAGCAGGTTCAGGATCTGCGCCTGGACCGAGACGTCGAGGGCCGACACCGCCTCGTCGCAGACGATCAGCTTCGGGTTGACTGCGAGCGCGCGCGCGATGCCGATGCGCTGGCGCTGGCCGCCCGAGAACTCGTGCGGGAAGCGGTTGTAGTGCTCGGGGTTGAGGCCGACGATCTCCAGCAGCTCCTGGACGCGGCGCTTCCGTTGCTGCGCCGTCCCGATCTTGTGGACCTCGATCGGCTCGCGCGACGATGAAGCCGACGCGCTTGCGCGGGTTGAGCGACGCGTACGGGTCCTGGAAGACCATCATCAGCTCGCGCCGTACGGGCCGCATGTCCGACCGCGAGAGGCGGGTGATGTCCTGGCCGTCGAAGATGACCTTGCCGGCGGTCGGCTCGAGCAGGCGCATGACGCAGCGCCCCATCGTCGACTTGCCGCAGCCCGACTCGCCGACGACGCCGAGCGTCTCGCCCTGCCGCACGCTGAAGGAGACGTCGTCGACGGCCTGGACGGCGCCGATCTGCTTCTGGAAGACGATCCCCCGGGTGACCGGGAAATACTTCTTCAGGTTCTCGACGACGAGCAGCTCCTCGCCGAAGCCGCTTCTGCTGCCGTTCTCCGCCAGCTCGGCGGCGATCTGGCCGTCGGTGCTCACGCCGCGGACGCCTGCGCTTCCAGGGCCGACTTCTTCGCGCTCCAGACCTCCCGGCGCGTCTCCTCGCCCAGGTGGCAGCGGAACAGGTGGTCGGGCCCGTGGAACTCCTCGAGCGCGGGCAGGTCCTGCCGGCACACGTCCATGGCGAACTCGCAGCGCGGGTTGAACGGGCACCCGGGGGGCGGCCGCAGCAGCGAAGGCGGCTGGCCGGAGATCTGCTGCAGGCGCTCCTGGATCACGTCCACGCGCGGCAGCGACCCGAGCAGGCCCCAGGTGTACGGCATCTGGGGCTCGGTGAACAACGGGTCGACGCCTGCGCGCTCGACGACGCGGCCGCCGTACATGACGACGACCTCCTTCGAGAGCTCGGCGACGACCCCGAGGTCGTGCGTGATCATGATGATCGCCATCTGAAACTCGCGCTGCAGGTCGAGCATCAGGTTGAGGATCTGCGCCTGTGTGGTCACGTCGAGCGCAGTCGTCGGCTCGTCGGCGATGACCAGCTCGGGGTTGTTGATCAGCGCCATGGCGATCATCACGCGCTGCCTCATCCCGCCCGAGAACTGGTGGGGATAGTCGTCGATGCGCTGGTCGGCGCGCGGGATCTTCACGCGCCCGAGGATCTCGATGGCGCGCTTGCGGGCCTCCTTGCGCGTGACGTCGTGGTGCACGAGCACGGCCTCCTCGAGCTGCCAGCCGATGCTCTTGACCGGGTTCAGCGACGTCATCGGGTCCTGGAAGATCATCGACATCTTCGTGCCGCGCACGTCGCGCATCTCCTTCGCCGTCGCGTTCAGGATCTCCTGGCCGTCGAGCAGCACGGAGCCCTCGAGCTCGGCGTTGCGCCGGTCGACGAGGCCCATGACCGAGAGGCAGGTGACGCTCTTGCCGGACCCGGACTCGCCGACGATGCCGAGGGTCTCCCCCTTCTCGACCGAGAAGCTGACCCCGGAAACCGCCTTCACGACGCCGTCATCGGTCCTGAACCTCGTCTGGAGGTCCTTCACCTCGAGGAGGGCCATCAGGACAGCCTGATTCTCGGATCGAGGAAGGCGTAGGTGATGTCGACGATCAGGTTGAAGATGATCACCGCAATGGTCGAGAAAACCACGATCCCCATGATCACGGGTAAGTCGAACTGATTGTACGAGGTGATCACCTGCTGGCCGAGCCCGTGGAGGTTGAAGATCGTCTCCGTGAAGATCGCGCCGCCGAGGGCGAGGCCGATGTCCATGCCGAGGATCGTCACGACCGGGAGCATGGAGTTGCGGAGCACGTGGTGCACGAGCACGCGGCTCGACGGCGCGCCCTTGGCGCGCGCGGTGCGCACGTAGTCCTCGTTCAGGGTTTCCATGACGTTCGCCCGGATCAGGCGCACGTAGAGCGCCGCGAACAGGAGCATGAACGTGCACCAGGGCAGGATCATGTGGTACGCCCACTGCGCGGGTCCGCCGCAATCGGACCCCGGCGACGCCCCGAAGAAGTTGCAGTAGCCGGCGATCGGCGTCCACCCGAGCTTGTAGCCGAAGAAGAAGGAGAGCAGCAGGCCGATCCACACCGGATGCGCCGAGATGCCGACGAGCACGAAGACCATCGAGGCGCGGTCGAGCAGCGAGCGCGGCCGGAGCGCCGAGAGCACTCCGATCGGGATCGACAGCGCCAGCCAGAAGATGGCCCCGCCGAACACGAGCGCGGCGGTGACCGGCGCGGCCTGGCCGATCAGATAGTTGACGTTCTGCCGGTTGGAGAACGACCTGCCCAGGTCCTGGTGGCCGACGAGGTTCCAGAGGAACTGCCCGTACTGCTGGTAGATCGGCGTGTCCAGCCCCAGGAAGTGCCGCACGCGCTCGACGTCCTGCTGCGTGCAGGCCCGGCCGCAGGCGAGCTGGGCCGGATCGGCCGGGATCATGAAGAAGATGACGTAGGTGATGACCGTCGCAGCGAGGAACAGGAAGATCGCCCAGAAGATGCGTCTGATCAGGAACGTTCCCATGCTGTGAGCGGTGTTGGGGTCTTTCTGGTCTGCTTCGTGATCTGTTGGGCGGTAAGTCTGCCTGAATTGTGGTGGAGGGGCGCCTTTCGGCGCCCCTCCGTCCATCTAGTGCGTGTCGGTGGCTAGCCGACGGAGAGCGCGTTGAGGTACGGCTCGCCGAAGTAATTCGAGTAGATGTAGTTGTGCGTCCGTGCGGATACGAAGAACACGCCGTTGACGATCGAGTAGGGGACCCACGGCGCGTACTGCTTCATGATCTGGTAGTCGAGCTTCTGGTAGGCCTTCGCCCGTGCGGCACCCGTCAGGTTCGCGGCCGCATCCATGGCCTTGTTCAACGCCGGGATGTTCACGTACGCGAAGTTGACGTTGTTGGCGTCCTGGATCGAGCGGCCGTCCAGGTTGACGTTGACGTAGTCGAACGGGTCGAAGTAGTCCGCGCACCAACCGGCGCGGCCCAGGTCGTAGTCGACGCCCTTCGTGCCGAGCGTCTTGTAGTACACCCCGCCCGGAACCGGCTTGTCCTTCGTCTTCATGCCGATCTTGGACAGGTTGAACGCGGCGACCTGCGCCGAGTTCACCGCCAGGTTGCTGGTCGAGTGGAAGATCGTGGCCGTCTGGCCGGCCAGGCTCGGGTCGACCGCCTTCGCCTTGGCGGGGTTCGCCCCGCGGAACGCGTACAGGTTGTACGGCTTGTAGCCCGGCACGCCCGGAACCAGGATCTGGTCGGAGCGCTTCCCGCCGAACTTGCCGAGCAGGCGCACCAGCGCGGGGCGGTCGAGCGCCCAGTTGACGGCCTGACGGGCCTTCACCGAGTTGAACGGCGCCCGCGAGGTGTTCAGCGCCCAGTAGAGGACGCACGAGGTGCCGCCGACGAAGAAGCGCGACTTGTTGACGCCGTACTGGGCCCCGAGCGACGCGTACGACGTGGGCGGCGGGTGCAAAATGTCGATATCGACCTGGCCGGACTTGACCTGCAGCAGGCCCTGGTCCTGGTCGGTGTTCATGCTCCAGACGATCTTGTCCGGGTTCGCCGGGCGGGAGCCCTTGTAGTTCGGGTTCCGCACCTCGACGAGGGACTTGCCCGTCTCACGGCTCTGGATGTAGTACGGGCCGGCGGACGGATACGACGTGTTGATGCCCGAGCTCGTGTACGGCATGTTCGGCTTGACGGCGCCGAACCACTGCATGCCGTTGTACGAGGTGAAGGTCGGGTTCGGCTTGCGTCAGGCGGAAGGTCAGCGTCAGGCCCTTGGCCGTGATGCCGCTGATCTTCTGCGCCTTGCCGTCGAGGAATGCCTGCGCGCCGACGATCACGTCCTGGAACGAGTCGTTCACGCCCACAGGCGAACCCATCTTCGGGCTCAGGTTGCGCTCCCACGCCCGCTGGTACGACGCGGCCGTGACCGCCGAGCCGTCGGAGAACTTCAGGCCCGGACGGATGTGGAAGACGTACGTCTTGCCGTTGTTGGACACGGTCGGGAACGACGTGGCGGCCTCCGGATAGAGGACGCTGCCCGCCTGCCCGTTCTTCTCCGGGAAGTTCACGAGCAGCATCTGCGTCGTGAACAGCATCCCCCACGACTCCGTGTCGTAGGCGAGGCCCGGATCGATGAACTCGAAGTCGGCGTCGTGGCTGTTGACGCGGAGCGTCCCGCCCTTCAACGCGTGCTTCGAGGTTGGCTTGGCCGCCGGCCGCGACGCGGACGAGGCCGTCGACGCAAAGATCGCGGCAACGAGCATCACCACTCCGAGGCTGGAAAACACTGCCGACAGCAGCGTTTTGCTTCGCATTTGACTCCTTCCTTTCCGATGTGCCCCCACTCCCTCCGGGCGGCGCCATCATGCTGAACCGTTCGTGGACTGAGACGTCTTCCAGGGTCGGCGGTTAGCAGCCGCGGTCAGATGCGGGCGCGCGGGTCGAACGCGTCCCGGAGACCGTCGCCGAGCAGGTTGAACGCGAGTGTTGTCACGAGCACTGCGAAACCCGGCCAGAACATCAGCCAGGGCTGGATGAGGTAGAAGTCCTTGGCCTGCTGGAGCAGGTTCCCCCAGCTGGCGTTGGGCAGCTCGATGCCGAGCCCGAGGAAGGACAGTCCGGCCTCCGCGATGATCGTCTGGGCGACGATCAGCGTCGAGTAGACGATCACGGGCCCGACCAGATGCGGGAGGAGGTGCGAGCGCATGATCCGCCAGTCGCCGGCGCCCGTCATCCGCGCCGCCTCGACGAACTCCTTCTCGCGGAGCGACAGCACCACCCCCCGGACGATGCGGCCCGGATAGAACCAGCCGAAGAGGGAGAAGATCAGCGTCAGCGTGAACACCCCGGGCACGAGCAGGCCGCCGAAGGTGATCTGGTTGAGCGTGTCGCCGGCAGTCACGCGTACCGCGATGATGAACAGGAGGATCGGGAAGACCATGACCATCTCGGTGAGGCGCGACACGACGGTGTCGACCCAGCCGCGGAAGAAGCCGGCCATCAGGCCCATGATGAGGCCGATCGTGACCGAGAGGAACGTCGCGAGCACGGCGACCTCGAGCGACGTCCGCGCCCCGTAGAGCAGGCGCAGGAAGAGGTCGCGCCCGAGCGAGCCGTCCGCGCCGAGGGGCAGGAGCGCCGTCGGCCAGTTCGTGGATCCGTTGTCCATCGTCGCACCCGGGTACGGGGCTGTGGAGATGTGCGTCCACGGCCCGACCGGCTTGCCGGTGTTGAAGTCGAACCCGCCCGCGAACTGGTCGTTCGGCCCGTGCCCCAGCCACCACTGGAAGAGCGGCGCCAGCGCGAAGGCGGCGAGGAACAGGAAGATGATCAAACCGAAGCTCGCGACGGCGACCCGGTCGCGCCGGAAGCGGATGCCAGACGAGCTCCCAGTAGCCACGCGCCTTGACGTCCTGCTCGACGGCGACGTCCGGCGGGACGACTGCTTCGCCGTGACCGACTGCGACGTCGACCTTGTCGACCGTGCTCACGAGACCTCAGACACTATCGGGTGGGAGGGACGCATGCTCGTCGCGGGAACACGTGTGCTCAGACGTGCTCCCGGTCCGGAAAGTTAGCGCGTCCATACCCTGGAGTGCCAGTCCTACGCCGTGAGGGCGTCCGCGCCGGCGACGACCTCGAGGATTTCCTGCGTGATCTCGGCCTGCCGGGCGCGGTTCATCGCCAGGGTGAGCGAGTCGATCAGCTCGCCCGCGTTCTTCGACGCGTTCCGCATCGCGGTCATGCGCGCGCCCTGCTCGGAGGCGGCAGACTCGAGCAGCGCCCGGTAGATCTCCGTCTCGAGATAGAAGGGCAGCAGGCGGGCGAGGATCGCCTCCGGCTCGGGCTCGTAGATGAAGTCGCCGAGCACGGCGCGATCTCCTCTTCCTCCGCCTCCCCGCGCTGCAGCGCCTCCTCCGGGATCGGCAGGACGTCCTGCTCGGTCACCGTCTGGACGAGCGGCGAGACGAAGTGGTTGTAGACGACGACCGCGCGGTCGATCTCCTCGGCGACGTAGAGCTCGGCGAGCGTGTGGGCGATCGCCTGGGCGTCGTGGTAGGAGGGCCGGTCGCTGAACCCGGTCCAGGCCTGGTCGATCTGGTAGCCGCGGAAGCGGAGCGTCGACTGACCCTTGCGGCCGGCGGAGAGCCAGCGCACCTCCTTGCCCTCGGCGCGGAGCGAGCGATCGAGCGCGAAGGCGTGGCGGAGGATCTGCGAGTTGAACGGGCCGGCCAGTCCGCGGTCGCCGGTGAGCGGGACGATCGCGACCGTCTTCTCCTCGCGCCGCTGGAGCAGCGGCAGCCCGTGGACGGACGTGGCCGCGCGGGCCGTGCCGATCATCAGCTCGAGCATCCGGTCGGCGTACGGCCGCATCGCCTCGATCCGCGCCTGGGCCCGGCGGAGGCGGGCCGAGGCGACGAGCTCGAACGCTTTCGTGATCTTGCGGGTGTTGCGGACGGAGCGGATCCGCCGCCGGAGGTCCTGGACCGATGCCATCTGCTAGGCGGCGGCGGGCTTGTCCTCGACGTAGAAGCCGTCGGCGAACTTCTTCAGCTCGGCGTTCAGCTTCTCCGTCAGCTCGTCGGAGAGCTCCTTCTTGTCGCGGATCTCCGCGAGGATCGAGCCCTCCGCCAGCAGGTGCTCGCGCAGCTCCTCGTGGAAGCGCGGCACCTCGGAGACGGGCACGCCGTCGAGGTAGCCGTTGACGCCCGCGAAGATGGCCACGACCTGCTCCTCGAGCGGCCAGGGCTGGTACTGCGGCTGGTTGAGCGTCGCCACCATCCGCTCGCCTCGGGCCAGCGACTGCTGCGTCGCCTGGTCGAGCTCGGACCCGAACTGGGCGAACGCCTCCAGCTCGCGGTACTGGGCGAGGTCGAGCCGCAGGCGGCCGGCCACCTGGCGCATGGCCCTCACCTGCGCGTTCCCGCCCACGCGCGAGACCGAGATGCCGACGTTGATCGCCGGGCCGGACGCCCGAGAAGAACAGGTCGGACTCGAGGAAGATCTGCCCGTCGGTGATCGAGATCACGTTCGTCGGGATGTAGGCCGCGACGTCGCCGGCCTGGGTCTCGATGATCGGCAACGCCGTGAGCGAGCCGCCGCCGAGGTCGTCGGAAAGCTTGCACGCGCGCTCGAGCAGCCGGGAGTGCAGGTAGAAGACGTCGCCGGGGAACGCCTCGCGGCCCGGCGGCCGGCGGAGCAGCAGCGACATCTGGCGGTACGCGTCGGCGTGCTTGGACAGGTCGTCGTAGATGCAGAGCGCGTGCTTGCCGCTGAACAGGAAGTGCTCGCCCATCGCGCTGCCCGCGAACGGCGCCATCCACTTGATCGGCGCGGCCTCGTGCGCGGCGGCGGTGACGATGATCGTGTAGTCCATTGCGCCCGCGTCCTTCAGCCGCTCGTACACCTGGGCCACGGTCGACGCCTTCTGGCCGATGGCGACGTAGATGCAGATCATGTCCTGGCCGCGCTGGTTCAGGATCGTGTCGACGCAGATCGCCGTCTTTCCGGTCGAGCGGTCGCCGATGATCAGCTCACGCTGGCCGCGGCCGATCGGGATCATCGAGTCGATCGCCTTGATGCCGGTCTGCACCGGCTCTTTCACGGGCTGCCGGTCGACGACGCCGGGCGCCTTGAACTCGAGCGGACGGGTCTCCTTGGTCTCGAGGGGCGGACCGCCGTCGATGGGATTGCCGAGCGGGTCGACGATGCGGCCGATCAACTCCTCGCCCACCGGGACGCTGGCGACGCGGCCGGTGCGGCGCACGGGCTCGCCCTCCTTGACGTGCTGCCACTCGCCGAACAGCGCGCTGCCGACGTTGTCCTCCTCCAGGTTGAAGGCGAGGCCGGTGACGCCGTGCTCGAGGTCGAGCATCTCCATCGCGACGGCGTTCTCGAGCCCGTAGATGCGGGCGATGCCGTCGCCGATCTGGAGGACGGTGCCGACCTCGGCGAGCTCCGTCTCGACGCTGTAGTCCTCGATGCGCTGCTTGAGGATCGAGGTGATCTCTTCAGGACGAAGTTTCAACTCTGCTCCTTAGGTTCTCGAGACGAGGTCTTGTCGGAGTCGGTCGAGGCGGCCGCGCACGCTCGCGTCGAGGCGGAACGAGCCGGCCTGGAGGACGATGCCGCCGATCAGGTCGGGGTCGACCTTGCGGGTCGCCTCGACGCTGCGGCCGGACGCCTTCGCGATCTGGTCGACGATCCCGCGCGCCTCCTCGTCGGAGAGCTGGTGCGCGGTGGTCAGCTCGACGGTGATCTGGCCCTGCTCGCGCGCGATCAGCCGGTCGAGCTCGCGCTGGATCTCCTCGACCTCGGCGATGCGGTTCTTCTCGGCCAGCAGGCGGAGGAAGTTGCGGACGATGTCGTTGGCGCCGTCGGTGATCGCCTCGAGCGCCGCGGCCTTGGCGCGCGGGTCGATCTGCGGGTTGCGCAGGACGGCGCGGAGCTCGGGCACGTCGCGGACGGCCGCGACGAAGTCGGCCAGCTCCTGCTGCGTCTCCTCGACCGAGCCCTGCTCCCTGGCGGCGTCGTGGAGCGCCCGCGCGTAAACCCGATGGACGACGGCCATTTACGCGCTTCCCTCGCCGGCGCGAGCATCAATTCCGAACTGGGTCACGCCGTCTCTTTCTCCAGCACGGAGAAGTCGAGGTCACCGATCGCCTCCTCGATCAGGCGGCGGTGATCCTCGTCGTCGAGGACCTTGCCGGTGACCTTGGACGTCGCCTCGAGCGTCAGGTCGGCCACCTCGTGGCGGATCGTCTCGATCGAGCGCCGCGTCTCGGCCTCGATCTCGCGACGCGTCTCCTCGACGCGGCGGGCGCGCTCGGAATCGAGCTCCTGCTTCAGGCGCTCGCGTTGCGAGTCTGCGACCTTGCGCGCCTCGGCCAGGATCGACTCGGCGTCGCCGCGGGCCTGGGCGACGAGGGCGTGGTGCTCCTCGAGCAGCTTGTGCGCCTCGGCGCGGGCGCGGTCGGCTTCCTCGATCGACTGCCGGATCTTCTCGCGCCGCTCGTCGATCGCCCCCTGGATGCGGCTGAACGCCACCCGCTTGAGGACGTAGAACACGATCGCGAAGCAGATCAGCGTCCAGATCATCAGACCCGGCGTGATCTTGATCAGCGGGGAGGTTTCGAACAGCATCTACTTGACGAGGACGAAGGCGAGCAGACCGCCGAGCAGGCCGTAGAACACGACGGCCTCCGTGAGCGCGAAGCCGAGCCACATGATTCCCTGCAGCTCGCCTCGCAGCTCCGGCTGCCGGGCGACCGACTGGATCATCGACGCGAAGATCAGGCCGATGCCGACGCCTGCGCCGACCGCCCCGAGCCCCACGCCGAGACCGAAGGCGATCGCCTGGCCCTGCTTGATGACCGGGTCGGTCGCCGCGAGCAACATCAAGAACGTCCCCACCGAACTCCCTCCTTAATGGTCCGGCTCGATGGCCGAGCCGATGTAGATGGCTGACAGCGCTGCGAAGATGAACGCCTGGATCGTGACGACGATGACGACCTCGAAGAGGTAGAAGAGGATCGCCGCGGGCAGGCCGAAGAAGCGCCACGGCGGGCTGTGGATCACGAAGATCAGTCCGATCATCACGAGGATGAGCATGTGGCCGGCGAGCATGTTGGCGAAGAGCCTGACCGAGAGCGAGATCAGGCGCATGAAGATCGAGACGATCTCGATCAGCGCGATGAACGGCAGCATCGGCTTGGGCACGTCCGGGATCAGGCTCTTCAGGTAGTGCCCGAGGCCGTTGAAGCGGACGCCCTCGACGTGTGAGAAGACGAAGGTCATCACCGACAGGGCGAGCGCGACCGAGAGCGAGGCGGTGGCCGCGTAGATGCCGAAGGTCGGGATGTCCACACCGGCGATCGTGAACTTCTCGTTCGAGATCGGCAGCGGGATGAACCCGAGCAGGTTGAGCACCCAGATGAACAGGAACAGGCTGGCGACGTACGGGAACCAGAGGCCCATCGCCTTCGTCGGCAGCCCCTGCTCGGCGATGTTCACCTGGGCGACCTCGTACAGCGTCTCCCCGATCGTCTGGCGGGTTCCGGGCTTCACGCGGATGCGGACGCGCATGAGCACGATCCCGAGCGCGATCGTGACCAGGGAGCCGAGCCACAGATAGGCGACGGCCTTGTTGATCGACATGTCCAGCGGCCCGAGGTGGATGGGAACCCACTCGTCGAGCCTGAACTCGTCCTCGGGCTTGAAGTCCTCGGCCAGGGCGGCGGCGGGCGCTGCGAGCGCGGCGAGCGCGACGGCGAGGACGACGTAGAGGCGCCTCACGGCTGCCTCTCCGGCCCGGCGAAGAAGGTGAGGAGCGAGACGCCGAGCTCCATCGTGTACGCGGCCGCGTAGAGCAGCGCCGCCGTCAGGCCCAGGTGCCCGTTCGAGGCGGCGACGGCGATCAGCACGATCATCACGACGATCGCGCGGAACATCATCCCGAAGGCGACGACCCCGGACGAGGCCGTGTTGTCCACGCCCATCCGGAGCCGGCCGAGCAGGAGGCCGAGGGCCTCGCTCGCGATCCAGAGGACGGTGGCGAGGAGCCAGGCCTTGAGGCTCCAGCCCGTGATGAGGAAGACGGGCAGTGCGACGAGGAGCAGCCCGGCGCCCGCGAGGAACGGCGCGAGCCGTCCCGGCTGCGCGCGCGGGCGCATGAGGACGCCCGGCGCCTGCATCAGCGGTCACCTCCGGCGCAGAGCGTGCTCACCGGCCGTGAAAAGCAAGAGTCGCAAGGACGCAGGGAGCGCTCGTATCCACTGGATACGGGCGCGACTGAGGACGCGGCGAGTCGCCGCTTTGCAGCGAGCCGGGGAGTGCGGGCTGCGCCGGAGGGGGCCGCAGTCATCAAAGGGCTCCCCGGTAGCGGCGGTAGACGGCGAAGACCCCGATCGGGACGCCCGCGGCAGCCCCGGCGAGGACGCCGTAGGCGGTCGAGCCGGCGGCCCAGCCGACGAGCGCGCCCGCCGCCACGCCGACGCCGATCCCGCTCAGGAGCACAGCGCCCGCGCCGGCAGGCTGAAAGTTGGCGCGGCCCTGCTCCATCAGGGCGAGCATACCAGTTTCAGGTAACAGCTTGTAACAGCTGAAAACCGCGTTTCTGCGGGCTTTTTGCCGGTGTTTGTCACGTCTTCTGGTCCCTGTCCACGGAACGCTGCGATGATGATCCCATGGCCGTGCACGAGCCGCCAGCGGACCTCGCGACGCCCACCGCCGGAGCGTTCTCGGCCGTGGCATCCCGGCTCGTCGATCGCGCGGGCCGGCTCAGCGGCCTCGTCGTCAGCTTCGCGCTCGTCCTTGCCGTGACCGGCGTGATCGAGCTGCTGAAGCCGCATGTGCCGGTCCTGAGCCTCTCCGTCCTCTACCTCCTGGCCGTCCTGCCGGTCGCCGTCGTGTGGGGCCTCCCCTACTCGCTCGGGGTGTCCGTCCTGAGCATGCTCGCATTCAACTTCTTCTTCCTGCCGCCGCTCTACACGCTCACGCTGGCCGACTCGAGGAACTGGTTCGCCCTCGTGGCGTTCGTGGTCACCGCCGTCGTCGTCAGCGAACTGGCGGCCGGGCAGCGGCGGCGCGCGCGTGAGTCGGCGCTCCTCACCGAGATCGCCACCTCCCTGCTCGAGCGCGGCCAGGTGAGCACGGACCTGGACCGCATCGCCGCCCAGGCAGCCAGGGCGCTGCAGGTCGAGCGCGCGAGGATCACCCTCGACGGGAGCGCGGCAGCCCCGGAGGGGGCCGAGCGCTACCCGCTGACGGCGGGCGAGCGTCGGGTCGGCTGGATCGACCTCGAGCGGCCGCGGCCGGGAAGCGCCGCGGCGCGGCGGCGCCTCCTGCCCGCGCTCGGCTCGCTGCTCGGGGTCGCGGTCGACCGTGAGCGACTGCAGCGCGAGGCTGTCGAGGCTGAGGCCCTGCGGCGGAGCGACGCGCTGAAGACGGCGGTGCTCCGGGCCGTCAGCCACGACCTGCGCACCCCGCTGATGGCGATCCTCACCTCGGCCTCGGCCCTCTCGCGCGAGGACCTGGCGCTGGGAAAGCAGGACAGAGCCGAGCTGCTCGCGACGATCGAGGGCGAGGCCGCCCGCCTCGACCGGCTCGTCGACGACCTGCTCGACCTGTCGCGGCTGCAGGCGGGAGCCGTCGACAGCCAGCCCGCGCCGTGGGCGGTCGACGACCTCGTCGTCCAGGCGCTGGGAGAGCTCGGCCCGCAGGCGGCGCGCGTGGAAGTGACGCTGCCCGACTATCCGGCGATCGTGAGCGTCGACGCCCGGCAGGTCGAACGGGCGCTCGTCAACCTGATCGAGAATGCGCTCAAGTACTCCCCGCCCACGGAGCCGGTGCGCGTCCAGGTGTCGTCCCACGGCCCCACGGCGGTCGTCCGTGTCGTCGACCACGGCCCCGGCGTGGGGCGCGACGAGCTCGAGCAGATCTTCGAGCCGTTCCAGCGCGGCCGCACCGCAAGCACGGTCCAGGGCGCCGGCCTCGGCCTCGCGATCTCGCGCGGGTTCGCGGATGCGAACGGCGGACGGGTGTGGGCCGAGTCGCGCCGCGGGCAGGGCGCGACCTTCGTCCTCGAATTGCCGCTCGCCGAGGGCCACCCGTGAACGGCCCTCGCGTTCTCGTCGTCGACGACGAGAAGCAGATCCTGCGGGCGCTGCGGACGAGCCTGCGCGCTGCAGGCTACGAGGTCGAGACAGCCGAGACGGCCGAAGGAGCGCTGGCGGCGGCCGCGATGCAACCCCCCGAGGCCGTGATCCTCGACCTCGTCCTCCCCGACGGCTCCGGCACCGACGTCTGCCGCGAGCTTCGCACCTGGAGCTCTGCGCCCGTGATCGTTCTCTCGGCGGTCGGCGACGAGGGCGAGAAGGTCGCAGCCCTGGACGCTGGCGCCGACGACTACGTCACGAAGCCGGTCGGGATCGACGAGCTGCTCGCGCGACTCCGGGCGGTGCTGCGCCGGGCGGGACCGGCGGGGGAGCCGCTGATCGTCGTCGGCGAGCTCGAGGTCGACGTCGAGAACCACGAGGTCCGCGTCTCCGGCAAGGCCGTCCACCTGACCCCGCACGAGTTCGACCTGGTGCGGTATCTCGCCCGCAACGAGGGCAAGCTGCTCACGCACCGGATGATCCTGCAAGAGGTGTGGGGTCCCGGCTACGGGGACTCGACCAACATCCTCCACGTGAACGTCTCGCAGCTGCGGCGGAAGCTCGAGCCGGACCCCGCCCGCCCGCGCTACCTCCTGACCGAGCCGGGCGCCGGCTACCGGCTGGTCGACCCCGCGACCCGCTCGTAACTACAGAAGCTGGTACGGAACGCTCGCGAGCACGACCCTGGGCTCGAACAGGAGCAGGCGCTTGAGATAGAGGGCGCGCTGGTTATGGAGGATGCGGTCGACTCCGCGGACGACGAGCTCGGGCATGACCACGACCGCCATCGCCTCCGGGTCCGCGGTGATCTCCCGAAGGTGGGCGAGGAGGGGACGTCCCAGGTCGCGGTGAGTGGCCTGGGTGATCACGAGCGGAGTGCCGGTGCCGTTCTGCACCCAGTCCTCGCGCATCTTGGCCGCGTCCGCCGCGTCGTACGCGAGGTAGAGCGCGTGAAGGTCGCGGAGCCCGAGCGTCTCGGCGTAGCGAACGGCGCGCAGCGAAACGGCGCTGACTCCGGCAATGGGGACGACACAGGTCGCATGCTTGGGCTCGACGTACTCGCGGTTCCCGTCGATCACGCGAGGGACGTCGGTGATGATGATGCCGGGCTCGGAGAGGAGACGGAGCTTGAGCGAAAAGGTCGTGCGGCGCAGGAACGCGGCGATCAGCGACGGGCGCCGGAACAGCTCGGGGATGACGACCGTGATGAAGTCGGTCTCGCCGTGCGGCAGCTCCCAGATGTAGTCGAGCACGGCGTCGATGGCGTCGTCCTGGGCCGGCAAGACCTCGAGGTGCGGCTTGCCGTCGCGATCCGGAAGAAGCGCGCCCTGATGCCCGGATCCGAGCCCTCGAACGGGACGTGAACGGCGCGGAGATCCTCCTTCGCGATCGTCTGTGCGTACCAGAGCGCGGTGCGGGTTGCGGGATCGAGCCGCTCGACGTAGAGCAGCACGGTCCGGTTCCGCACCTGGCGTGCGAGAACGGCCTTGGCGCCGCGGCGCAGCCGCCGGCCGACGATGTCGTAATGGCGTCGGATGGCCCTGAAGAGCACGACGAGGATCGGGATGGCGACGACGACCGCCCACGCGCCCTCGGTGAACTTCGTCGCGATCACGATCACGCCGACCAGCCCGGTGGCCAGGGCGCCGATGCCGTTGATCAGGGCGCTGATCTTCCAGCGCGGCGCGCGGGTGCGGAACCAGTGCTTCACCATGCCCGCCTGGGAGAGCGTGAAGGCGGTGAACACCCCGAGCACGTAGAGGTGGATGAGGGAGTTCACGTTGGCGCTGAAGACGAGGATCAGCGCCGTCGCGATCGTCGCGAGGACGAGGACGCCGTTCGAGAAGACGAGCCGGTCGCCGAGATTCGAGAACTGCCGCGGGAAGAACCCGTCGCGGGCCATGATCGCGGCCAGTCGCGGGAAGCCCTGGTAGGAGGTGTTCGCGGCCAGGATCAGGATCCCGAACGTGAACACCTGGACGACCCAGAACATGAAGTGGGTGGAACCGGTGGGGAAGGTGGCGTTGGCGATCTCCGACAGAACGGAAACGGACGAGCTCGGGCGTGCGTCCATCTGGACGGCCAGGTACGACACCCCGAGGAAGAGGACGATGGCGATCGACGCCATCGTCAGCAGGGTCTTGGCGGCATTCGCCGCCTGGGGCCTCTTGAAGGCGTTGACGCCGTTCGCGATCGCCTCGACGCCGGTCAGGGCGCTCGAACCGGAGGCGAAGGCACGGAGCAGCACGAACGCGGTGACCGCTCCGGTTCCGGCGGGGAGCGGATCGGGTGCGACGGCATGCGGAGGCGACCCGTCGAGGCACTCGACGAGGCCAACCCCGATCAGCACCAGCATCGAGATCACGAAGCCGTAGGTCGGCAGTGCGAAGGCGATGCCGCTCTCCCTGACACCACGCAGGTTCACGAACGTGATCAGGACGATCGCGAGCACCGACAGGCGCACGTTCCACCCGGACAGGCCGGGAAATGCAGAGGTGATGGCGAGGATCCCACCCGCGACCGACACCGAGACGGTCAGCACGTAGTCGACGAGCAGCGCCGCGCCCGCTACGAGTGCCGGCAACGTGCCGAAGTTGTCCTTTGCGACCACGTAGGCGCCGCCGCTCGTCTCGTACGCGCGGACGACCTGCGTGTAGGAGAGCGCGACGATGCCGAGGAGCACGGCGATGACGATCGAGATCGGAAAGACGAGATCGAGGGAGCTCAGGGAGGCGCCGATCAGCACGACCATCGCCGCCTCGGTCGCGTAGGCGACCGAGGAGATCGGATCGGACGAGAAGATCGGCAGCGCGAGGAACTTCGACAGGAGCGTGTCCTCGAGCTCGCGGCTCGGGCGTGGCCTGCCGATCAGCAGCCGCTTGAAGAGGGCGGTGCTGCGCATCCCGCCGCCCCGGACCGGCTCGATGTCCTGCCAGTCCTCGTCCTCTGCGGCGGTTTCGACCCGCGGCTGCTCGACGTCCACTTGCGGGAAGCTACTACCACGCCCAGGACGATCCCGGGGACCGCGAGAATGCTTGGCGTGCCTGATCACCTCGGCTCCCATCGAGCGGAGCCCCGCCGGGGCCGGCACGCGCCCGCACAGGACGTGCGGATTCTCGTGCCGGTGACGGCGTCGAGGGAATCGGAGTTCGCCGTCGACACGGCCGCGCGGCTGGCCTCGGAGCGCAGTGCCGTGGTCACGCTCGTTCACGTCATCGAGGTTCCGAAGGAACTGCCCTTGGACGCACTCTTCCCCGAGGAGGAGGCCGAGGCACGGCGCATCCTCAACCACGCCGCCGGCATCCTCGACCGCTACGGCGTCCACCACAAGACCCAATCGATGCGCGCCTCGACTGCCGCTGCGGCGATCCTCGACGCCGCACGTGACTCGGACGCGCAGATCCTCGTCATGGGCGCGCCTCGCATCACACGACGGAAGCGGACGGTGTTCGGTCCGAACGTCGCGACCGTGCTCAGGCGGGCGTCCTGCCGCGTCATGCTCGTGACCTCGCCGAGCGAGATGAGCGCCTCGCCGCCGGAGCCGGTCGGCGAGCCGTCTTCAGAATTTCCGTAGACCCGCGCGGGGAATCCGTAGGCCGCGCTCAGCCCTGCCGTCCTAGCGTGACGAGCATGAGAACCGGCAGGGACGTCGAGGTGGCCTCTGCGCGCCGTCGGCGTTCCCTGGCCAAGTCGCTGCAGGGGATCATCCGCAGCCTCGATCCGAAGCTCCTCCCCGGCGCCTCGCCGCTCAACCGGCGCGGGCTCTGGCTCTACCTGCCCGAGATCCGCACGCTCGCGTCCAGGGTCGGCGACTTCGATCGCCCCGTCTCGCGGCGCGGCCTCCAGCTCGTCCACAACCTGCTGACCGACGGCGGCAGCCCGCTCTACGACAGGGACCGGATCGACGAGATCCCGGAGACCGTCAAGCACATCCTCTTCGCGCTGGAGGCCCACTGATGTGGGACCTGGGCGCGATTCTGATCGTCCTCGGCTGCTTCGCGGTCATCTTCGGCCTCCTCTACACGCTGGACGGGTCTAGGAGCCGTGACGGCAGGCGACGCATTCGGGCTGGCGATCTCGCTCCTGATCCTGATCTACCTCGTCTACGCGCTCTTCCGCGGGGAGAAGCTGTAGTGACCGTAGGCTCGACGGAGGTCACCAATGAGCGGAAGTGCCGGCCTTGCCGGCACTGGAGCGGGTAGTGGGCGGCCAGGGCATCGGGCAGGTCCTCGTCTACGTCGTCGTCCTGCTCGCTCTTGCGTACCCGCTCGGCCTGTACATGGCGCGGGTGTTCGCGAGCCTGAAGGCGCCGCGCGTCCTCTCGGCGATCGAGGGCGGCTTCTACAAGCTCGTCCGCACCGATCCGACCCGGGAGCAGGACTGGAAGAGCTACGGGCTCACGGTCGTCGTCTTCAGCATCGTCTTCTCGGGCCTCTTGTTCGCGCTCCAGCGGCTGCAGGGGCACCTGTTCCTGAACCCGGACAACCTGCCTGCGGTCAAGCCGCCGATCGCGCTGAACACGACCGCGAGCTTCGTCACGAACACGAACTGGCAGTACTACGGCGGCGAGTACACCATGTCGTACCTGACGCAGATGGCCGGGCTCGCCGTGCAGCAGTTCGTCTCGGCGGCGGTCGGCATCGCGGTCCTCGTCGCAGTCGTCCGCGGGATCGCGCGGCGCTCCTCGAAGGAGCTCGGGAACTTCTGGGTCGACATCTACCGGTCGTGCGTCTACGTGCTGCTGCCGCTGGCGGCGATCCTCTCGCGTGATCCTGATCTCGCAGGGCGTGCCGCAGACGTTCGACGCGCACGCGACGGCGCGGACGGTCGAGGGCGCCGTGCAGACGATCGCGCGCGGGCCGGTCGCATCCATGATCGGCATCAAGCAGCTCGGCACGAACGGCGGCGGGTTCTACAACTCGAACTCCGCCGTGCCGTTCGAGAACCCGAACGGGATCACGAACTTCCTCACGGTGATCGCGATCCTGCTGATCCCGGCGGCGCAGGTGATCATGTTCGGGAAGATGGTGCTCGCGCGCCGCCACGCGCTGATGGTGCTGGCGGCGATGGTCATCGTCTTCTTCATCGGCGTGGGCGTCAACTACCCGGCCGAGCAGCACGGCTCCCAGGTGCTTCGCGCCTCCGGCGTCAACCTCGCGCAGGGCAACGGGCAGTCCGGCGGGAACATGAGCGACAAGGAGGTCCGTTTCGGCATCGCCAACTCGGCCATCTGGACGACGGCGACCTCGGACGCTTCGAACGGCTCGGTCAACGGCGGCTTCGACGCACAGACGCCGGCCGGCGGGGCCGTCCCGCTCATCAATCTGTTCCTCGGCGAGGTGATCTTCGGCGGGGTCGGCTCCGGCCTGTACGGGATGTTCTTCTACATCGTCATCGCCGTCTTCGTGGCCGGGCTGATGGTCGGCCGCACGCCTGAATGGCTAGGCAAGAAGATCGAGGCGAGAGAGATCAAATACGCCGCGCTCGGCGCGCTCTTCGTCCCGACGATGGTCCTGACCATGGCTGCCGTCGCGATCGTGACCAAGGAAGGGCTGGCGTCGATCTACAACTCGGGCGTCCACGGCTTCACCGAGACGCTGTACGCGTACGACTCGCAGTCGAACAACAACGGCAGCGCCTTCGCCGGCTACGGGGGGACGGATTTCGCAGCCACGTTCGGCACCGTCGCTCTCTTCCTGGGCCGCTTCGTGCCCATGATGGCGGCGCTCGCGCTCGCCGGCTCGCTGGCGCGGAAGAAGATCACCCCTGCCTCGGCCGGGACGTTCCGTACCGACGGGCCCACCTTCGTCGTCCTCCTCATCGGGGTGATCGCGCTCACCGCCGGCCTGATGATCTTCCCGGCGCTGACGCTGGGGCCGATCGTGGAAGGCCTGATGTGAAGATCCTGCACGAGCTCAAGTCGTCCGTGATCGCGGTCGTCGTCTTCACTGTCGTGCTCGGGCTCGGCTACCCGGCGCTCATGACCGGCATCGGGCAGCTCTTCTTCGAGCACGAGGCGAACGGCAGCCTGATCGAGAAGAACGGCCAGGTCGTCGGCTCCGAACTGGCCGCGCAGGGGTTCACGAAGACGCAGTACTTCCACGAGCGCCCCTCGGCGACGACGCCGGAGTACAACGCGGGCGCGACGACGTTCGCGAACCTCGGCCCGACGAACCCCGACCTGGCCAAGGCGATCAAGGAGCGCGTCGCCGCGATCCTGAAGCTCGAGGGGCCGTACAACCCGGGGCTGACCGTCCACGACATCCCGGTCGACGCGGTCACCACTTCCGGCTCGGGCATCGACCCCGACATCTCGCCGGCCAACGCGCAACTCCAGTCACGCCGGGTCGCCGCCGTACGGCACATGAGCCCTCGACCAGGTGAAGCAGCTGATCTCCGACAACACGGACGACCGCTCGCTCGGCTTCTTCGGCGAGCCCGGCGTCAACGTCCTGAAGCTCAACCTCGCTCTCGACAAGGCGCAGGGGAAGTAGTCGTGGCCCGCCGCCAGACGAACATCTTCGACCGCGAGATCGTCAAGCAGGCGATCAAGGACTCGTTCCCGAAGCTCGACCCGCGGAGCCAGATCAAGAACCCGGTGATGTTCATCGTCGAGATCGGCAGCGTGATCACGACGATCATCTTCTTCCTCGACATCGCGCGGGGGCACACGTTCCAGCTCTGGTTCGTCGCCTCGATCGCGGTCTGGCTCTGGCTGACCGTGCTGTTCGCGAACTTCGCCGAGGCGATAGCCGAGGGTCGCGGCAAGGCGCAGGCGAACGCCCTGCGCGCGACGCGCACGACGACGGTCGCGCGGCGGCGGACCGAGAGCGGAGGCGTCGAGGACGTGCCGGCGCCCGAGCTGCAGCGGGGCGACATCGTCGTCGTCGTCGCCGGAGAGGTCATCCCTGCCGACGGCGAGATCATCGAGGGCGTCGGCTCCGTGGACGAGTCGGCGATCACGGGCGAGTCGGCGCCGGTGATCCGCGAGGCGGGGGGCGACCGCTCCGCCGTCACGGGTGGGACGAGGCTGCTCTCCGACCAGCTCGTGATCGAGGTGACGCAGGAGCCGGGCAAGTCGTTCCTGGACCGGATGATCGCGCTCGTCGAGGGCGCCGAGCGGCGGAAGACGCCGAACGAGATCGCGCTCAACATCCTGCTCGCGGGCCTCACGATCACCTTCCTCGCCGCCGTCGCGACGCTGCAGCCGTACGCCATCTACGCGGGCTCGCCGCAGTCGATGACCGTCCTGATCGCACTGCTCGTCGCGCTGATCCCGACCACGATCGGCGCGCTGCTGTCCGCGATCGGCATCGCCGGCATGGACAGGCTCGTCCAGCGGAACGTGCTCGCGATGTCGGGCCGGGCGGTCGAGGCGGCCGGCGACGTGGACGTGCTGCTGCTCGACAAGACCGGCACGATCACGCTCGGCAACCGTCAGGCGTCCGAGCTCGTGCCCGTCGACGGCGTCGGCGACGTCGAGCTGGCCGAGGTGGCTCAGCTCGCGTCGCTCGCGGACGAGACGCCCGAGGGCCGCTCGATCGTCGTGCTGGCGAAGGAGCGCTACGGGCTGCGCGGCCGCGAGCTGTCCGAGCACGACGCGACCTTCATCCCGTTCTCGGCGACCACGCGGATGAGCGGCGTCGACATGGACGGAAAGCACTACCGAAAGGGTGCCGCCGACGCGGTCAAGCGCTTTGTCGAGGAACAGGGCGGTCGCCCCCCCGCCCGCCTCGACGAAGAGGTCGACAAGATCGCGCGCGCCGGCGGCACGCCGCTGGTCGTGGCGCAGGACAACTTCATCCTCGGCGTCATCCACCTCAAGGACATCGTCAAGGGGGGCATGAACGAGCGCTTCGACGAGCTGCGCAAGATGGGCATCACCACGGTGATGATCACGGGCGACAACCGGGTCACCGCGGCCGTGATCGCCCAGGAGGCGGGCGTCGACGACTTCCTCGCCGAGGCCACGCCGGAGGCCAAGCTCGCGCTGATCAGGGACGAGCAGGGCAAGGGGCGGATGGTGGCGATGACCGGCGACGGGACGAACGACGCGCCCGCGCTGGCGCAGGCCGACGTCGGCGTGGCCATGAACACCGGCACGTCCGCCGCGAAGGAGGCCGGCAACATGGTCGACCTCGACTCGAACCCGACGAAGCTGATCGAGATCGTCGAGGTCGCGAAGCAGCAGCTGATTACCCGCGGCGCGCTGACCACGTTCTCGATCGCGAACGACGTCGCCAAGTACTTCGCGATCCTGCCGGCGATGTTCGCGTTCACGTACTCGACGGGCCCGGGCGTGCGCGGGCCGCTGGACGCGCTGAACATCATGCACCTGGGCACGCCGAAGAGCGCGATCCTCTCGGCCGTCATCTTCAACGCGCTGATCATCCCCGCGCTCGTCCCGCTCGCGCTCAAGGGCGTGAAGTACCGCGCCATCGGCGCCACGGCCCTCCTGCGCCGGAACCTGCTCATCTACGGGCTCGGCGGCGTGATCCTGCCGTTCGTCGGCATCAAGCTGATCGACCTGCTCGTGCACAACCTCTTCGGCGCCTAGCGGAGCTCGCTGATGCCCGCGGACCTGCGGAAGCTGTTCGGAGGCCAGGCGGAAGCCGGTGGACGGGATCGACCGCAGAAACCGTGCGATCACAGATCGCGGTTCGTCCGGACGGCCGCGACGGTCGTTTCGCCCGCCGCACGTCGCTGCGCGCGACGCTCCTGGCGTCTCGATTGCCGAGCGCGGTCCCGCTCGTCGCTCTGGGAGAGCGGGATCGATCCGGCCGCATGCGGCGATCGTGAGCGGCGGCGTGCTGGCGGTCATGGCCGGAGGGCACGTCGGCTACGCTGCGCTTCGATCTCTGGCGCTTGCCGGCAGCCTCGGAGACCGGCTGCTCCTGAGCGCTCATCCAGCGGAGGCTGGGTGCACGTCGCCGCTCGCGGACTGGCGCGCGGCGGAGCTCACCGTCGGAGCGCGACACGCGCGAAATCTCGCGGAGCTGGGTGGACGAGGGTGATACGGCGAGACCGATCTGCGGCTGCGCGCGGTGATTGTGACGTGCGCGGTCACTATCGGATCCTCCTCGGGATGGCGCCCGGGGTGGGCAAGACGTACCGGATGCTGCAGGAGGGGCGGCAGGCGAAGGCCGAGGGGCGAGACGTGGTGATCGGCTACCTGGAACCGCACGACCGGCCGGAGACGGCGGCGCTCGCCGAGGGTCTGGAGACGGTGCCGCGCCTCCAGGCCTCGCACGGGGCGCTCGAGCTCGAGGAGATGGACACCGATGCGGTGATCCACCGCGCGCCGGAGCTGGCGCTCGTCGACGAGCTCGCGCACACGGACGCGCCGGGCCTCCGGCACGAGAAGCGCTACCAGGACATCGAGGACGTGCTCGCCGTGGGCATCGACGTCATCTCGACGGTCAATATCCAGCACCTCGAGAGCCTGAACGACTCGATCTTCGAGATTACCGGGGTGCGCGTCCGCGAGACGTTCCCCGACCGGATCCTCGACGGGGCCGACGAGGTCGTGCTCGTCGACCTCAGCCCGGAGGCGCTGCAGGAGCGGCTGCGCGCGGGCAAGGTGTACAAGCGCGAGCGCGCCCAGATCGCGCTCGACAATTTCTTCCGCATCGAGAACCTGGGTGCGCTGCGCGAGCTCGCGCTGCGCGAGCTGGCCGAGGACGTCGAGCACCGCCGGAAGCCGATCCTGCTCGATCCCCTCAGCCAGCAGGCCGTCGGCGAGCGCGTGCTGGCGCTGGTCGAGCCGCAGCCGAAGTCACAACGGATCATCCGCCGCGCCTGGCGCTCCGCGCAGCGGCTGGGCGCGGAGATCGACGCGCTCTGGGTCCGGCGGCCGGGGCAGGAGCCCACGGAGGAGGAGGCGACGCAGCTCGCGGCTCTAAAGCGCCTTTCGTCGATCCTCGGCGTGCACTTCCTCGAGGTCGACGGCGACGACCTGGTCGCGACGGTGAAGCGCGTCGCGGACGACCGCGGCTCGACGTACATCATCGTGGGCACGCCCGACGAGCGCCGGCGCGTCGAGATCCTCCGCGGCTCGCTGCTCTCGCGGATGGTGCGCGAGCTGCCGGGAATCGACATCCGCGTCGTCACCGATCGCGCGCTCAGGGAGGCGCCGTCCGAATGATCCTGCCGTTCCGGCGCCGGAAGCCTCGCCCGGGATCGAAGCGCGTGCTCGTCCCGTTCACGCGCGGGCGGCTCGACCCGGACGTCCTCGCCGCGGCGATCCGCATCGGGCGCGCGGAGGAGGCGACGCTCGTCCCGGCCTACCTGATCGTCACGCCGCTGGAGTTCCCGCTCGACGCTCCGATGAGCCAGCAGGTGGCTGCGGCCGTACCGTTGCTCGAGGCGGTCGAGCATGCCTCGCTCAAGGCCGGCGTCCCCGTCGACGCCCGGATCGAGAGCGGGCGGACGCCGATCCACGCGCTGCAGCGGCTGTGGGCGGTCGAGCGGTTCGACCGGATCGTCGTGCCGGCGCCGCCCGGCGGCGAGCCCGGCTTCACCCCGAAAGACCTTCTCTGGATCCTCACGAACGCGCCGAGCGAGACCGTGATCCTGCGGCCCGACCCATCGGCGAGGCCGGACCTGAGACTCGCGTCCTGAGCGTTACGCGGTCCGCCGCTCGCGCTCGCGCTGCTCGGCGGCGCGCTCCTCGGCCTCGCGGCGGCGGATGCGCGGGTTGGCGAGCTTGACGATCTCGAGCGTGTAGACGACGTAGATCGACGTCCCCAGCGCCAGCACGCCGAGCAGGGCGGCCGCGATCGTCGACCCCGTGTGCCAGCGGCCGTGCTCGTGGAAGGGGATGAAGCGCGTGCCGAGGGCGGCGGCAGCGAGCGTGGCGCACCAGAGCCAGATCGTCACCGTCGCGCGGCGGACGGAGAAGCCGATGTCCAGGAAGCGGTAGTGAAGGTGCTCGCGGTCGGCCCCCGTGATCGGCCGACGGTACTTGAGCCGCTTTGCGATCACGAAGCCGGTGTCGAGGATGGGCACGGCGAGCACGATCAGGGGCAGGGCGAGGGCGACGGTCGCGGCCGTCTTCAAGAGGCCGCCGACGGCCACGGTCGCGAGGACGAAGCCGAGCAGGTTCGAACCCGAGTCCCCCATGAAGATCCGCGCCGGATAGAAGTTGTGCCGCAGGAAGCCGACGCACGCGCCGAGGACGATCGCGGACATGATCGCCGCGTTCGTCTGCTGCAGCGACAGGGCGATGACGCTGAACGTTCCGCCCGCGATCGCGCACACCCCGGCGGCGAGCCCGTCCAGCCCGTCGAGGAAGTTGACCATGTTCATGATCGCGACGATCCAGACGACGGTCAGCGGCTTGCCGACCCAGCCGGGGATGCTGTGCACCCCGACGAGCGGCAGCGTGAAGTGGTCGATCCAGATCCCGAAGCCGACCGGGATCGCGGCCGCCGCGACCTGCCCCACGAGCTTCTCCCACGGGCGCAGGCCGCGGAAGTCGTCGATCGCGCCGACGGTGGTCGCGACCGCCGCGCCCAGCAGGATCCCGCGCGCCTCGCTGTTCAGCTTCAGGAAGGCGAGCGCGGGCACGATCACGCCGAGGAAGAGCGCGAGGCCGCCGAGGCGCGGGATCGGGCGCGTGTGCAGCCGCCGCCCGCCCGGCCGGTCGACGACGCCGAGCAGGCGGGCCATCCCCCCGACTGCCGGCGTCAGCAGGACGACGATGACGAGCGCGAGGAGCGCGCCCCAGATCACCTCGGGGTGATCGGTGAGCTCGTCCCAGAAGGTCGGATGAGCAGGCAGGGCGGCGAGTAGGCTCAACACGGGCACGATAGCGAGGCATCTGGAGGGCTTCGACCGCCTCCCCCGCACGGTCGGGCGACCGGAAGTGATAGAAGCCTCGCGACGCGATGCGACTCAAGTTCAGGCTCACACCGCAGAACCGGGAGTTCTTCACGCTCTTGGCCGACGCGTCGACGAACGCGATCGACATCGCCCGGCTGCTCACCGAGCTGCTGGACGGCTTTCCCGACACCGGCGTCGAGCTGATCAGGCGCATCAAGGACGCCGAGCACAAGGGCGACCAGCTCACCCGGTCGGTCGTCGACCTCCTCAACCGCACCTTCGTGACACCGTTCGACCGCGACGACATCTACCGGCTGGCGAACGCCCTGGACGACATCTGCGACCACGTCGACGAAGCGGCAGACAACCTGGCGCTGCTCGGCGCCAAGGTCGTGCCCGAGGCGGCCAGGGCGCAGGCGAGCGTCATCCTGCGCTCCGCGGTCGAGCTCGCCGAGGCCGTGGCGCTCCTCGACGGGTTCAAGGACTCCAGCAAGCACCTGATCGAGCTCCGCGAGCTCGAGGACGAGGGCGACCGGCTCGTCCGCGACGCGGTCGCCGGCCTGTTCCGGTCCGGGCAGGACCCGATCTCGATCATCCGCTGGAAGGACATCTACGAGCAGCTCGAAGACGCCGTCGACGCCTGCGAGAACGCGGCCGACGTGCTCGAGGCGATCCTCGTCAAGAACCATTGAGCGACGGGCAGGGATAGGCGGCCATGGAGCTGACCCTGCTCGTGATCGTCGTCATCGTCGCGCTCGCCTTCGACTTCACGAACGGCTTCCACGACACGGCGAACGCGGTCGCGACCTCCGTCTCGACGCGGGCACTCTCGCCGCGGATCGCCGTCCTGATCGCCGCTCTCGCCAACCTGGCCGGCGCTTTCGTCACAACTGCGGTCGCGAAGGTCGTCGGCAAGGGGATCATCGACACGGCGCTCGCCACGACGACCGTGATCTTCGCCGCGCTCCTCGGCTCCATCGCCTGGAACCTGGTCACGTGGTGGCTCGGGCTGCCGTCCAGCTCGTCGCACGCGCTGATCGGAGGGCTCATCGGCGCGGCGATCGCCAAGAGCGGCGTGTCGGGCGTGCAGTGGCACGGGGTCGTGCACGACGTCGTCATCCCGGGGCTGGTGGCGCCGCCGATCGCCTTCGCCGGAGCGTTCCTGCTGCTGATTGCCATCTTCTGGATCCTGCGCAGGGCGGCGCCGGGGCCTGCCCACCACGGCTTCCGCCTCGGGCAGCTCGCGTCGGGCACCTTCGTCGCCTTCACGCACGGAGCCAACGACGCGCAGAAGACGATGGGCGTGATCGCGCTCGCCCTCTTCTCCTACGGCTCGATCAGCCACTTCTACATCCCCGACTGGGTCAAGGTCTCCGCTGGCCTCGCGATCGCCTCCGGGACGTACGTGGGCGGGTGGCGGATCATGAGGACGCTCGGCCAACGCCTGTACAAGATGGAGTCTCCTG
Organism: uncultured Actinomycetes bacterium; assembly: GCA_963776375.1. Classification (GTDB taxonomy): domain Bacteria; phylum Actinomycetota; class Thermoleophilia; order Gaiellales; family Gaiellaceae; genus PALSA-612. The sequence goes on from CAVZMF010000002.1 coordinate 1,187,591, forward strand.
CAGGCTTCGCCTCCCAGACCTGCGCGGGTGCGACCATCTACCTCGCGACGCGCCTGGGCTATCCGCTCTCGACCACGCACGTGATCTCCGGCGCAGTCCTGGGGTCGGGCTCGACCAGCCGCCTCTCGGCGGTCCGCTGGGGCATCGCCGGGAACATCGTCACCGCCTGGGTGCTGACGATCCCCGGCGCGGCGCTCGTCGCCGCGCTCTTCTACTGGCCGATCGAGGCCATCTTCTAGCCAGGAGGGCTAGCGCGTCGCGTAGAGCCGGTCGCCGGCGTCGCCCAGGCCGGGGACGATGAAGCCGTGCTCGTTCAGGCCCCGGTCGATCGCCGCCACGACGATGCGCACGTCCGGGTGGTCGGCAAGGACGCGCTCGATGCCCTCGGGCGCGGCGATGATCGCGATCACGACGATCGAGGTCGCGCCGGCCTCCTTGACGATCTCGACGGCCGCGGCCGTCGAGTTGCCGGTCGCGAGCATCGGGTCGAGGACGATCACGTCGCGCTCGGCGATGTCGTTCGGCAGCTTGACGAAGTACTGCACCGCCTGGAGCGTCTCCTCGTCACGGAACAGGCCGATGAAGCCGACGCGCGCCCCCGAGATCAGCGACAGCACACCGTCGAGCATCCCCACGCCCGCCCGCAGGACAGGGCAGACGGCGACCTTCTTCCCCGAGATACGCTCCACGGTCGTCGTCTCGAGCGGCGTCTCGACCTCGACCTGTTCGGTCAGGAAGTCCTTCGTCGCCTCGTAGGTCAGGAGCAGCGTCAGCTCGTCGATCAGCCGCCGGAAGTCGGCCGTGTTCGTGTTCTTCTCGCGCAGCAGGCCGAGCTTGTGCCGCGCCAGCGGGTGCATGACCTCCGTGACGTTGGCGCGTCCCTCGCCGGCGCTGGCTCCCGCCGGGCTCAGCCCGGCTGCGCCAACGCCTGACGCCGCTGCCGAAAGGGTGCTCTCTGGGCCCGTATTACTCATGCCGCGTAGGCGGGCCAGCCGCGAAAGCCCGGGTAGAGCGGGCGCCTCTCGCAGAGCGCATGCACGCGGGAGCGGACGTCGTCGAGGTCCGGCTGCTCGGACAGGGCGTCGACCATCATGCGCGCGACCTCGCGCACGTCCGTCTCGTCGAAGCCGCGCATCGTCACCGCCGGCGTGCCGACGCGCACGCCCGATGCGATCATCGGCGGCCGCTCGTCGAACGGCACGGTGTTGCGGTTCGTCGTGATCCCGACCTCCTCGAGCCGCTCCTGCGCGTCCTTGCCCGTCCATTCGGAAGCGCGGAGGTCGATCTGCATCAGGTGCGTGTCGGTGCCGCCGGTGAGGATGTCGAGGCCGCCGTCCGTCAGCGCCGCGGCCAGCGCGTCGGCGTTCGCGCGGATCTGCGTCTGGTACTCGCGGAAGGGCTCGCTCGCAGCGATCTCGAAGCAGGTCGCCTTGGCGGCGATGGTGTGCAGGAGCGGCCCCCCCTGCATCCCCGGGAAGACCGCGCGGTCGACTGCGGTCGCGTGCTCCTCTCGGCAGAGGATGAAACCCGAGCGCGGGCCCGCGAGCGTCTTGTGCGTGGTCGAGGTGACGAAGTCGCAGTGCGGCACCGGGTTGGGGTGCAGCCCGGCGGCCACGAGCCCGGCGAAGTGGGCCATGTCGCAGAGCAGGAGCGCGCCGACCTCGTCGGCGATCGCCCGGAAGCGGTCCGCCTCCACCGTCCGCGGGTAGGCCGACCCACCGCAGACGATCAGCTTCGGTCGCGCCTCCTTGGCCAGCGCCAGCACCTCGTCGTAGTCGACCGTCATCGTCTCGCGGGAGACGCCGTAGTGCACGACGTGGTAGAGGCGGCCGGAGAAGTTGACCTTGAGCCCGTGCGTGAGATGGCCGCCGTGGTCGAGGCGTAGCGCCAGCATCGTGTCGCCGGGGTCCATGACCGCGGAGTAGACGGCCATGTTCGTCTGCGCGCCCGCGTGCGGCTGGACGTTGGCGTGCTCGGCGCCGAACAGCGCCTTCGCGCGGTCGATGGCCAACTGCTCGATCTGGTCGACGACCTCGCAGCCACCGTAGTAGCGCCGGCCCGGGTAGCCCTCGGCGTACTTGTTGGTGGGCACGCTGCCGACCGCCTCGAGGATCGAGGGCCAGGTGAAGTTCTCGGAGGCGATCAGCTCGATCTGGCCGCGCTGTCGCTCGAGCTCGCGGCCGAGGAGCTCGGCGATCTCCGGATCGACGTCGGTGAGCGTCCCGGCGCGCAGCTGGTTCAGGGACTGCTGGTCGACCGCCACGCGCCGGATGGTACTCGCGGCCGCAGCTGAGACGCCCGGCGCACGCGGCTAGAGGTCGAGCAGCGTCTCGTCCGCCCAGGCGACCGCCGCCCGGGCGCGGGCAATGCCGTAGAGCAGCGCGCGGTAGGTGAACTCGTCCTTCGTCGGCGCTGCCTCGACCGAGCTCCGGATCTCCTCGTAGGCGTCGAGCCGCCCCGCGTACAGGTCCCGGAACGCCTGGAGCTGGGCGAGCATCGACTCGCGTCCCGCCAGGCCGCCGAAGAAGAACTTGAGCATGAAGATCGAGCGGTCAGGGTCGGTCTCGGTCTCGGGCCGGTCCAGCCACTCGCGGACGACCTCCCGGCCGCGATCGGAGATGCGGTAGAGCTGCTTGTTCGGCCGCGACCGCTGCGCCACCTCGCGACGGGTGGCGAGGCCGTTCTCCACGAGCCTGCGGAGCACCGCGTAGAGGTGCGTCTTCGACGGCCCCCAGACATAGCCGAGCGCCCCGTCGACGAACTTCTTGACGTCGTAGCCCGACACCTCGTCCGGGCCGAAGTGGCCGAGCGTGGCCAGCACGGCGTACTCGGTCTGGGTCAGCCGCACTTGCTCGTGTATAGTCCGCTTCGTCATAGTGCGATTCTTACTATATGGGTGTTGTCTGACGACGGTCGTCCTCGCCGCCAACGCCGCCGCGGCGCCGGGTCGCGACCCGTGCATCCCGCTCGGAGCGAAGTACGTCCGCGTCCACGGTGGGGTCCTGGTGCTCTCGATGTCCGTCGTCGGGAAGGGGCCGCGCGGCGTGGTTCTCTCGAACCAGAGCGACAACAATCCCTGCGCCTGGCTCCCGTTCGTGAACCGCCTCGTCCGCTCCGGCTTCCGCGTCGCGGTCTACTACTACTCCGGGGAGGGCGCGTACAAGGACACCGTCGCCGTGGCGGCGAAGCTCCGTAGCCTCGGCGCGAAGCGGATCGCCCTCGTCGGCGCGTCGGAAGGCGCGAAGTCCTCGATCGCCGCGGCCACGAAGGCGCGCGCGTCGGGCGTGGTCAGCCTCTCCGCGGAGCTCGACCTGGACGGCTACGGCAACCTCCTCCCCGCCGCCCGCAAGCTGAAGGCGCCGGTGCTCTACATGTACGCGAAGGAGGACTCGCTCGCCGAGGTGAACACGCCGCTGCTCTACAAGGCGACGCGCGAGCGGGACAAGCAGCTCGTCGCCCTGCCCGGACTCGAGCACGGGACTGAGCTCCTCGCGCACCCGAGCGTGCTGGGCATGATCGAACGCTTCCTGAAGCGGACGCTCAGCTGAGCGCGGCGAAGGCGCGTTCGATCGCGTGAGCCGCCGGGACGGCGCCCTCGCGGATCACGCGCGGCTCGACGCCCGTGAAGTCGATCACCGTCGACGCCGTCCCCGGCAGCTCGCCGCCGTCGACGAGCGCGCCGGCGGCGGAACGGATCTCCTCCGGGACGTCGGCGAGCGTGCGCGAATCTGGCCCGCCGTGGCGGTTGGCGCTCGTCGCCGCGACGGCGCCGACCTGGTCGAGTACCGCGGCCGCGTCGCCGACGAGCTCGGGGACGCGTACGCCGATCGTGTCCGGCCGGTCGCCCGTCAGCCGCGGATAGCGCCGCGCGGGGTTTCCAAGCACCAGCGTGAACGGCCCCGGGAGCAGCGTTCGCGCGAGAGTCTCGTCCCGTCCGCGGAGCTCGGGGACGCACTCGAGGAGGACGTCGAGGCTCGATGCGACGAGGGCGATCGGCGCCGCTTCCGGCCTCGCCTTCAGGCGGAAGATCGCCTGCACGGCTTCCTCGCGGTTGGGCGCGGCGGCCAGGCCGTAGACCGTGTCGGTCGGCAGCACGACGACCCGCCCCGCCTCGAGCGCGCCGACCGCGTCCTCTACGGCTCCCACTGCCCGTCCACGACACGGTCGCGGTCCGCGAGGTCCGGAAAGAGGCCGACGCCTCGAAAGCCTGCTCCGGCGAGCAGCTCGGCGACCTGGCCCGCGGCGCCGTCGGCCACCTCCAGCACGAGCCGGCCGCCGGGACGGAGCACCGACGGCGCGGCACGCACGATCGCCTCGGTCGCTCCGTGGCCGACGAGCGCCTTCGGCGGCTCCCACTCCCGCACCTCCGGCTCGAGCGAGCCGATCTCCTCCGGGAGCACGTAGGGCGGGTTGGAGACGACCAGGTCGTACGGGCCCCCGGGGAGACCGGCAGTCAGGTCGTGCTCGACCAGCGTTAGTCGGCCGACGAGGCCGGTGCGCTCGGCGTTCTCGGCCGCGAGCGCGAGAGCGTCGACGGAGGCGTCGATCGCCGTCACGCGCGCGCCCGGGTGCTCGTCGGCGATCGCGAGCGCGATCGCCCCGCTGCCCGTGCCGACGTCGAGCACGTCCGGGGCCTCGAGCCCGGCGAGATGCTCGAGGCAGCGGTCGACGACGACCTCCGTCTCGGGCCGCGGGATCAGCGCGCGCCGGTCGGTGGCCAGCGTCAGCCGCCGGAAGCTCCACTCGCCGAGAACGTAGGCGAGCGGCTCGCGCGTACCGCGCCGCCGCACGAGTTCGCGCGCCGCGCCCACCTCGGCCTCCGTCAAAGGGCGGTCGTGCTGGAGGTAGAGATCCAGGCGCTTCACGCCGAGCGCCGATGCGACGAGGTGCTCCGCATCGACGCGCGGGCTGCGAACGCCTTTGCCCGCGAGGAACTGGGTCGAGGCTTTCAGCGCCTCGCCGACGGTCAAGCGACCGTCTCGAGCGCGCGGCGGCGGTCCTCTGCCGTGAGCGCCTCGGTGAAGTCGCCGAGGTCGCCCTCGAGAATCTGGTCGAGCCGGTGCTGCGTCAGCTTGATCCGGTGGTCTGTGACGCGCCCCTCGGCGTAGTTGTAGGTGCGGATCTTCTCGGCCCGCTCGCCGGTGCCGACCTGGGCGCGGCGGACCGCCGTCATCTCCGCCTCCTGACGCTCGCGCTCGGCCTCGTACAGCCGGGCGCGCAGGACGCGCATTGCCTTGTCCCGGTTCTGGAGCTGCGAGCGCTCGTCCTGCATCGAGACGACGATGCCGGTCTTGAGGTGCGTGATCCGAACGGCGGAGTCGGTCGTGTTCACGCTCTGGCCCCCCGGCCCGGACGAGCGGTAGACGTCGATCTTGAGGTCGGACGGGTCGATCGCGACTTCGACCTCCTCGGCTTCGGGCATCACGGCGGCGGTCGCGGTCGACGTGTGGATGCGGCCCTGCGACTCGGTCTGCGGCACGCGCTGCACGCGGTGCGTCCCACCCTCCCACTTGAAGACCGAGTAGGCGCCGTCGCCCTTGATCGCGAACACGACGTCCTTCAGGCCGCCGCCCTCGTTCGGGCTCGCGGAGATCGTCTCCCACTTGTAGCCGAGCCGCTCGGCATAGCGCGTGAGCATGCGGAAGACGTCGTCGGCCCAGAGAGCCGCCTCGTCGCCGCCGACGCCGGACCGGATCTCGACGATCACGTCCTTCCGGTCGGCGGGATCGGACTCGACGAGCGCGAGCTTCAGCTGCTCCTCGAGCTCGGCGAGTCGCTCCTCGAGCTCGGGGACGAGCTCGCGCAGGTCGCCGTCGTCGCGCGCCGCCGCGAGGTCGTCGCGGACGCTCCGCCACTCCTCGGCGAGCTGATGGGCGCCTTCGAGCTCCTTGAGCTTCCTCCCCACCTCGGCCGCCTCGCGCCGGTCGCCGTAGACGGCAGGATCGGACATGCGCTCCTGCGTCTCGCGGTACGAGCGCTCCAGGTCGTCGACCAGTGCCTCGAAGTCGGCCATCGGGACAGCTTAGCCCCGTGTCCTCTGGCTTCATTTAGTAAAGTCGTACGCTTCATTTTCCAAAGAGAGAGGGAGGAGCCATGCCGATCAAGGACGAGATCCGCGCAGCGAACGAGCAGTACGCCTTCAGCTTCGAGAAGGGCCACCTGCCGATGCCTCCCGGCCGCCGCTTCGCCGTTGTCACCTGCATGGACGCGCGGCTCGACCCGGCCAGGTTCCTCGGGCTCGAGGAGGGCGACGCGCACGTGATCAGGAACGCCGGCGGCCTCGTCACCGAGGACGCGCTCCGGTCCCTCGTCATCTCGCACTGGCTCCTCGGGACGCAGGAAGCGGTGGTCGTGGCGCACGAGGACTGCGGCATGCTGACCTTCTCGAACGACGACCTCCGTGCGAAGCTCGCCGAGGAGACGGGCGAGGACACGAGCGACGTGGACTTCCACCCCTTCTCGAATCTGGACGAGAGCGTCCGGGCGAGTGTCGAGCGGATCCGCGACTACCCGCTGCTTCCCGAGTCGTACGACGCGCACGGGTTCGTCTACGACGTCCGCAGCGGGGCGCTGCGGGAGATCGCCTGATCCTCAGCTGACGAGCTCGGCCGAGACCGAGACCGAAGCGCTACCCCGGATCAGCGTCGAGATCGGACAGCCCGCGTCGGCCCGCTGCACCGCTTCGCGGAAGGCCGCCGCGTCGAGTCCGGGCACGTCCGCCCGGACCTCGACGTTCGAGGCGACGACGAGATGCCCCTTGTCCTCGACCTCGTCCATGACGCACGTGGCTGAGACGGACAACAGGCGCGGCTCGAGGCGCAGCTTCGAGATCTCGGCGGCGAGCGACATCGCGAAGCAGCCGGCGTGCGCCGCGGCGATCAGCTCCTCCGGGCTCGTCTGGCCGGCCGGGTCGCCGACTCGCGTCGGCTCGCTGTAGGCGAGGTCGAAGGCGCCCGACGAGCGGCCCGCGATCGTGCCGGAGCCGCTCGCGACGCGTCCCACCCAGAACGCCTCGGCGGTGCGCTCGATCCTCGGCATGTCCGCAGCCTAACCTGCAGCCTGTCGCTCCATCGGGATACGCTCCTCCGAGATGATCTGCCCGACCTGCGGCACTGAGAACCGGGAGGGCCGCAAGTTCTGCTCGAGCTGCGGCGCCGGCCTGGCCCAGGGCTGCCCATCGTGCGGAGCGCAGAACGAACCGGACGACCGCTTCTGCGGCGACTGCGGCGCGGCACTCACCGGCGACGCGCGAGAGCAGCCGGCCCGCGCGACACCGACTCTCGCGACCCGAGACGCCCCGGCGGCGGAGCGCCGGCTCGTCTCCGTCCTCTTCGCCGACCTCGTCGGGTTCACCACGCTCTCCGAGTCCCGCGACGCCGAGGACACCAGGGAGCTCCTCTCGCGCTATTTCGAGAATGCGCGCACGGTGATCGAGCGCTACGGCGGCACCGTCGAGAAGTTCATCGGCGACGCCGTTATGGCCGTCTGGGGAGCGCCGGTCGCAAACGAGGACGACGCCGAACGCGCCGTCCGCGCCGCCCTCGAACTCGTCGCGGCAGTGCCCGAACTCGGCCCCGGCTTGAAGGCCCGCGCCGGCGTACTCACGGGCGAAGCGGCGGTCACGCTCGGCGCCCAGGGCGAGGGCATGGTCGCCGGCGACCTGGTCAACACGGCGTCCCGTATCCAGTCGGCGGCCGAGCCGGGAACGGTGCTGGCCGGCGAGTCGACGAAGCGCGCGACCGAGGCGGCGATCGCCTACGAGGACGCGGGCACCCACGAGCTGAAGGGCAAGGCGGAGCCGGCGCAGCTCTTTCGCGCGCTGCGCGTGACGGCGGGCCGCGCCGGCTCGCTCAAGTCGACCGGCCTGGAGCCGCCGTTCGTCGGCCGCGACCGCGAGCTGCGCCTCGTCAAGGAGCTCTTCCACGGCTCGTCCGACGAGCGGAAGGCGCAGCTCGTGTCGGTCACCGGCATCGCCGGGATCGGCAAGACGCGGCTCTCGTGGGAGTTCGAGAAGTACATCGACGGGCTGGCGGACGACATCTTCTGGCACCGCGGCCGCTGCCTCTCTTACGGCGAGGGCGTCGCCTACTGGGCGCTCGCCGAGATGGTGCGGATGCGCTGCGACATCGTCGAGGACGAGGAGCCGCGGTCCGCGCTCGCGAAGCTCCGCGCGACGATCGAGGAGCACGTGCCCGATCCCGAGGAGCGGAGCTGGGTCGAGCCGAGGCTCGCCCACCTGCTCGGGATCGAGGTCGGCGCTCCCGGCGACCAGGAGAACCTCTTCTCCGCGTGGCGGATCCTGTTCGAGCGGCTCGCCGAGCAGCGGACCACGGTCATGGTCTTCGAGGACATGCAGTGGGCGGACGAGGGTTTGCTCGACTTCCTCGAGTACCTGCTCGAGTGGTCGCGCAGCCATCCCCTGTTCGTCCTCGCTCTGGCCCGCCCCGAGCTCGCGGACAAGCGCCCCACCTGGGGCGCCGGCAAGCGCAGCTTCACCTCCCTGTACCTGGAGCCGCTGTCCGAGCAGGCCATGGAGGGGCTCCTGACCGGCCTCGTGCCGGGCCTCCCGGAGGACCTCCGCCGGCGCATCCGCGGGCGGGCGGAGGGAGTACCGCTGTACGCGGTCGAGACGGTGCGGATGCTGCTCGACCGCGGCCTGCTCGTGCAGGAGGGCAACGTCTACAGGCCGACCGGACCCGTCGAGACCCTCGAGATGCCGGAGACGCTCCAGGCGCTCGTGGCCGCGCGGCTGGACAGCCTCACCCCGGCCGAGCGGCGGCTCGTCCAGGACGCGTCGGTGCTCGGAAAGACGTTCACCCGTCCGGGTCTAGCTGCACTCACGGGGATGGGCGCCGACGAGCTGGAGTCGCTGCTCACGGGGCTGCTCCGCAAGGAGATCGTCTCGATCCAGGCCGATCCGCGCTCGCCGGAGCGCGGCCAGTACTCGTTTCTCCAGGACATCGTCAAGCACGTGGCCTACGAGACGGTCTCGAAGCGGGAGCGCAAGCAGAAGCACCTGGCGGCCGCCGAGTTCCTGTCCACGGTCTGGAGCGCGGAGGAGGACGAGATCGCCGAGGTCGTCGCCGCGCACTACCTCGACGCCTACGCCGCGGCGCCGGACGACCCGGACGCCGAGGGGATCCGCTCGACGGCCCGCGAGATGCTCGTGCGGGCGGCGGAGCGCGCGGCGTCGCTCGGGGCGACCATGGAGGCGCGGCGCGCCTACGAGCGTGCCGCCGAGCTGACGGACGACCCAGTCGTCCGCGCGGAGCTGCACGAACGAGCCGGCCTGATGGCCCGGGCCGGTGCGCGGCCGGACGAGGCGGCGAGTCATTTCGAGCGGGCGATCGAGCTCTTCGAAGCGGCCGGTGCCAGCCACCAGGCGGCACGGGTCTCCGCGCGGCTCGCCGAGATCCTCTGGCAGGAACGAGGACGCATCGAGGAGGGCCTCCAGAGCATGGAGCGCTCCTTCGACGTCCTCTCGCGGGAAGAGCCCGATGCGGACCTCGCGTCGCTGGCCGGTCAGCTCGGGCGCTTTCTGTTCTTCGCGGGCCAGAGCGATCTCGCATTGCAGCGGATCGAGACCGCGCTCGAGCTCGCAGAGGCCCTCGGCGTCGCCGAGATCTTCTCGGACGCGCTGAACACGAAGGCGATCATCCTCGTCGGACGCGGAAGGAGGCTGGAGGCCCTCGCGCTCCTGCCCTATGCGCTCCAGGTCGCGCTCGACAACGACAAGCCCTCGGCGTCCCTTCGCGCGTATTTCAACCTCGCCGACACGCTCTGCCACGTCGACAGATACGAGGAGGCCGCCACCGCTGTCCGCGAGGGGCTTGCGTTGGCGCGTCGCGTCGGAAATCGGCAGCAGGAGTGGGCGTTCCTGGGGCAGATCCTATCCCCAGTTCGCCCTCGGCGCCTGGGACGAGCTCCTGTCGATGATCGACGAGATTCCCAGAGAGCACTGGTCGGAGGTGCGCACCTCATGGGCGGGAATCCTCTTCGGCGCGACCGTCAACGCCTTCAGGGGAAGACCGGACGATGCGGAAGTCTCTCTCGCCTGTGTGCGGAGATGGAGTCTTCGGCAGACCACCAGGAGCGGGCGGCCTTCCACCTGGCTCGAGCGGACCTTCTCCTAACGGCCGGTGATCCGGCCCATGCGCTCGAGGCGGCCGAGCTGGCGTTCGCCGAGCGCGAGACGATGGGCTTCTCGCAGGAGTACACGAAGCAGGCCTTCGTCACGGCGGTGTCGGCCGCCCTCGCACTCGGCGACGTGGACAGGGCGGAGGAACTGCTGGCGGTCGTCGAAGCTCTGCCGCCGGGGAGCTCGACGCAATTCCTGCAGGCTCATTGCGATCGATTCCGTGCGCACGTCTCCGCCCGCCGGGGCGAGGCGGACGAGGTAGAGCGCCGCTTCAAGCGGGCGACCGGCCTCTTCCGCGAGCTCGCGCTGCTCTTCTACCTCGGCACGACGCAGCTCGAGTTCGGCGAGTGGCTGGCCGGCCAGGATCGTGCGACCGAGGCGGAGCCGCTGCTCGCGGAGGCACGCGAGATCTTCGATCGGCTCGAGGCGAAACCGTGGCTCGAGCGCCTGGCGGATGCCGGCCTGCGCGCCAAGGTGACCTCGTGAACTGCCCGTCTTGCGGAACCACCAACCCGGAGGGCAACAAGTTCTGTGCCGAATGCGGTACTGCGCTTGCCCAGTCCTGTACCGCGTGCGGCGCTACGAGTCCCCCGGGGACGAAGTTCTGCGGTCAGTGCGGGGTACCGCTCGCCGCGCAGCCGAGCGAAGCTGCCACCGTTTCAGGCGTGGCAAAGGCGGCCGAGTCGCTCGCCGAGCGCCGGCTCGTCTCCGTCCTCTTCGCCGATCTGGTCGGCTTCACCACGCTGTCCCAGTCGCGCGACGCCGAGGACACGCGGGAGCTGCTCTCGCGTTACTTCGAGATCGGCGCGGACGGTGATCGAGCGCTACGGCGGAACCGTGGAGAAGTTCATCGGCGACGCGGTGATGGCCGTCTGGGGAGCGCCGGTCGCGAACGAGGACGACGCCGAACGCGCGGTCCGCGCCGCCCTCGAGCTCGTCGCTGCGGTGCCGGAGCTCGGTCCCGGCCTGAAGGCGCGCGCCGGCGTGCTCACGGGCGAGGCGGCGGTCACGCTCGGCGCCCAGGGCGAGGGCATGGTCGCCGGCGACCTCGTCAACACGGCGTCCCGTGTGCAGTCGGCGGCCGAGCCGGGAACGGTGCTGGTCGGCGAGTCGACGAAGCGCGCTTCGGAGGCGGCGGTCGCCTACGAGGACGCCGGCAGTCACGAGCTCAAGGGCAAATCGGAGCCGATGCCGCTCTGGCGGGCGGTCCGCGTCGTGGCCGGGACGCGAGGAGCGATGAGATCTTCCGGTCTCGAGGCTCCCTTCGTCGGGCGCGACCGCGAGCTGCGTCTCGTCAAGGAGCTGTTCCACGGCTCCGCGGACGAGCAGAAGGCACAGCTCGTCTCGGTCACGGGCATCGCCGGCATCGGCAAGTCGCGCCTGTCCTGGGAGTTCGAGAAGTACATCGACGGCCTCGCCCGACGACGTCTTCTGGCACCGCGGCCGCTGCCTCTCCTACGGCGAGGGCGTCGCCTACTGGGCGCTCGCGGAGATGGTGCGGATGCGCTGCGACATCGTCGAGGACGAGGAGCCGGGCTCCGCGCGGGCGAAGCTGCGCGCGACGGTCGAGGAGCACATCCCCGACCCGGAGGAGCGCCGCTGGGTCGAGCCGCGCCTCGCCCACCTGCTCGGGCTCGAGGAGGGAGCCGCCGGCGACCAGGAGAACCTCTTCTCGGCCTGGCGGATCCTCTTCGAGCGGCTCGCCGAGCACTGGCCCGACGATCCTCGTCTTCGAGGACATGCAGTGGGCCGACGAGAGCCTCCTCGACTTCCTCGAGTACCTGCTCGAGTGGTCGAGAAGCCACCCGCTCTACGTGCTCGTCCTCGCCCGCCCCGAACTCGTCGACAAGCGTCCTTCCTGGGGCGCCGGCAAGCGCAACTTCGCCTCGCTGTACCTCGAGCCGCTGTCGGAGCAGTCCATGGGCGACCTGCTGACCGGGCTCGTCCCGGGCCTCTCCGACGATCTGCAGGCGCGCATCCTCGAACGGGCCGAAGGAGTCCCCCTGTACGCCGTCGAGACGGTGCGCATGCTGCTCGACCGCGGCCTGCTCGCCCAGGAGGGGAACGTCTACACGCTGACCGGCCCCGTCGAGACGCTCGAGGTGCCCGAGACCCTCCACGCACTGATCGCGGCGCGGCTGGACAGTCTGACGCAGGACGAGCGCCGGCTGGTGCAGGACGGCTCCGTGCTCGGGAAGACGTTCACGAAGAACGGCCTGACGGCGCTGACCGGTCTCGCGGATGCGGACCTCGAGCCCTTGCTCGTCGCGCTCGTTCGCAAGGAGATGCTCTCGATCCAGGCCGACCCTCGCTCGCCCGAGCGTGGCCAGTACTCGTTCCTCCAGGACATCGTCAAGCACGTCGCCTACGAGACGATCTCGAAGAAGGAGCGCAAGGCGAAGCACCTGGCAGCGGCGCGAGTTCCTGTCGTCGGTCTGGAGCGCCGAGGAGGACGAGATCGTCGAGGTCGTCGCCGCCCACTACCTCGACGCCTATGCCGCCGCCCCCGAGGACGCAGACGCAGAGGAGATCCGCTCGAAGGCCCGCGAGATGCTCGTGCGCGCGGCCGAGCGGGCGGCATCGCTGGCGGCCAACAGCGAGGCGCAGCGCGCGTACGAGCGGGCGATCGAACTGACCGACGATCCGATCCTCCAGGCAGAGTTGCACGAGCGGGCTGGGCTGATGGCCCGAGCGGGGGCCCGGTCGGACGACTCGGCGATGCACTTCGAACGGGCGATCGGGCTCTTCGAGACGGCGAGTGCCACCCACCCGGCCGCGAGGGTCTCCGCCCGGCTGGCCGAGATCATGTGGGACCGGGGACGCCTCGAGCAGGGACTCGAGAGCATGAACCAGGCGTTCGAGGTGCTCTCGGCGGAGGAACCGGACGAGGATCTCGCCGCACTCGCGGCTCAACTCGGGCGGTTCATGTTCTTTGCCGGTGAGACGGACCGTGCTTTGCAGCGGATCGAAACCGCACTGGATATCGCGGAGGGTCTCTCGCTTCCGGAGACGCTGTCGCAGGGGCTGAATACGAAGGCGATCCTCCTGAACACGCGTGGGAGACGAAAAGAAGCGCTCGCTCTCCTTCGCTATGCCCTTGACGTCGCGATCGAATACGACAAGCCCTCGGCGGCGCTGCGGGCCTACTACAACCTGGCAGACATGCTTGCTCACACCGATCGGTACGAAGAGTCCTCCGCGGCCATTCGCGACGGTCTCACACTGGCTCGGCGAGTGGGCAACCGGTACTGGGAGACGTTCTTCGTCGGTCAGTACTACCCGCTCTTCTGTCTCGGCGACTGGGACGGAGCTCTGGCGGCCGCAGCCGAGCTTCCGGAGGAGACCTGGACGGATGCGCGCGGCGCATTCCTCGCTCAGGTCTCGTGGCTCGTAGCGATCCAGGCGCATCGTGGACAGGTGCTGGAGGGGGCGCGGATCGTTTCGTCCTTCGCAGAACTGGAAGCCTCTGCCGACGTTCAGGAGCGGGCGTCCTACGCTTGCGGGAAAGCGAGGCTTCTGCTCGCCCAAGGAAATGCCGCGGACGCGCTGCCGGTTGCGGAAGAAGCCCTCGCGGCGCGAGACGAGATGGGGATCACGCACGAGGCCGTAAAGGAAGCGCTCGTGATCGCGGTCGAGTCGGCTCTCGCGCTCGACGAAAGCGCGAGGGCCGCCGAACTGCTCGGCCTCGTCGAAAAGCTTCCTCCCGGGCTGTATCCGCAGAGCCTGAGAGCGCACTCGTCGCGCTTTCGTGCCTTGCTCTCAGCCCGGGAGAACGACTCGAAGCGGATCGACGATCTGTTCAAAGGCGCTGCGGGACTCTTTCGCGAGCTGGCGACGCCGTTCTACCTCGGCGCCACCGAGCTCGAGTATGGCGAGTGGCTCGTCGCGCAGGAGCGGGCCGACGAGGCGGAGCCGCTCCTTGCCGAGGCACGCGAGATCTTCGAACGTCTCGAGGCGAAGCCGTGGCTGGAGCGCGTCGACGCGGTCGCGCCGCTCGTCGCTACGCCATGACTTCGACGCGCGCGGCCGCCGTCGGAGCCGCCTGCTCCTCGCGCGCGAGCACCGCGCGCAGGGCCCGGATCGAGACCTCGATCTGATCGAGGGTCGGCTGGCGCGTCGTCAGCCGCTGCAGCCACAGTCCGGGCGCGAGCAAGCGCCATCAGGATCCGGTTGTCCTGGTGCTTGCCGGCAAAGCGGATCAGCTCGTAGGCGATGCCGGCGATGACCGGCAGCAAGAGGATCCTCGTCCCGATCAGCCAGTACCAGGGCGGTCGCCCGAAGAACGCGAAGACGAAGATCGCGATCACCATCACCCAGAGCAGGAAGGCCGTGCCGCAGCGGGGATGGATGAGGCTGAACCGCTGCACGCGCTCGGGCGTCAGCTCCTCACCGGCCTCGTAGGCGTTGATCGCCTTGTGCTCGGCGGCGTGGTACTGGAAGACCCGCCGCAGGTCGGGGAGCAGCGAGATCAGCGAACAGGTAGAGGATGAAGATCGCGACGCGGATCGCGCCCTCGACGACCACGAACGCGCCGGTCGACTTGAACCCGATGCGGCTCGTGATCAGCGCCGGGCCGACCTTGAACAGCATCACGGCGAAGCCGATCGAGATCGCGAACGCGAACAGCAGCTGGCCGCGCGTCAGCTCGGTCTTGACCTCGCCGTCCTCGTTCTCCTCCTGCGTCGCGTACTGCGCCGAGATCGCCAGCGCCCGGAACCCGATCGCGAGCGACTCGCCGAGCGCGATGATCCCGCGGATGACCGGCAGGCGGAAGACCCGCCGCTTCGCCATCGGCGAGGTGATCGGCTGGCAGACCTGCGCGATGGCGCCGTCGGGCTTGCGCACGGCCACGGCCCAGCTGGACGGGCTGCGCATCATCACGCCCTCGAGGACGGCTTGCCCGCCGACGGTCATCGGTCGGTGCTCTAGCTCTGCTTACCGGCTCGCTCGAGTCGACGCTGGAAGCGCTCGACGCGGCCGCCGGTGTCGACGAGCTTCTGCTTGCCCGTGTAGAAGGGATGGCATGCCGAGCAGATCTCGACGTGCAGCTCGGGCTTCGTCGACCTGGTGACGAACTCGTTGCCGCAGGAGCAGCGAACGGTCGCGAGGACGTACTCGGGATGAATGTCAGTCTTCATCGGCTCCGGCCAAGATAGCAGAGGCCACTTTCGCGGCCGTATTGCCGCCCGAGACCACGGCGACGACGGTCGAGCCCGGCTCGACCGGGATCTTGCCGGCCAAGAGCGCCGCGGTCGCGGCCGCGCCGGAGGGCTCGCACGCGAGCTTTGCGCGCCCGTAGAGGAAGCGCATGCCCGCCGCGATCTCCTCCTCGCTGACGAGCACGACCTGCTCGACGCGCTCGCGGCCGACGGCCAGGTTGAGCTCGCCGGCGAACGGCGGCGCCAGGCCGTCCGCACTCGTCGGCTGCAGGTCGATGTGCACGCTCTTGCCGGCGGCGAGGCCGGCGGTGAAGGCGGCGGAGAGCTCGGGCTCGACGCCGACGATGCGCGTGTCAGTGGCCGTCGCGATCCCGGCGATCAGGCCGCCGCCGCCGATCGGGCAGACGACCAGGTCGGCATCGGGAACGTCTTCGGCGATCTCGAGCCCGACCGTCCCCTGGCCCGCGATCACGTGCGGGTCGTCGAAGGGCGGGACGTACGTGCGCCCGGTCTCCTCGATCAGCTGCAGCAGGCGCTCGTGCGCCGCCGAATGGTCGGGCGCCTCGAGGTCGACGGTCGCGCCGTAGCCGCGCGTGGCGGCGACCTTCTGTGGATTCGCTCCGGCGGACATGACGACGAGGCAGTCGACGCCCTCGCTGGCGGCCGCCCACGCGACGGCCTGGGCGTGGTTTCCGGCCGACCAGGTGACGACGCCGCGCGCCCGTTCGTCCGGGCCGAGCGAAGCGAGCTTGTTCAGCGCGCCGCGCGGTTTGAACGAGCCGGTCTTCTGGAACAGCTCCGCCTTCAGGAAGGCCCGCGCACCGATCCGCTCGCCGAGCGTCCGCGAGCCGAACGTGGGCGTGCGATGCACGCGCCCGGCAATGGTCTCGCGGGCCGCGAGCACGTCGTCGCGGCTCGGGAACGTTACGGCCTCGGCCATCCACGGGAGCCTACGCGGCCGACGCCGGCGTGCGAACCATGCCGTTGCTTGTTCCCCCGTGGGCGCTTTCGCGCCCAGCCCCCGCATTTGAGGGTAGCGGCGAAATCGTCACGTGTGTGAGACGCGAACGTGCCGATTCTGTGACTTCTCGGCGCGCCTACGTGAGCGTGTACTCGGGCCCTGCGCCGCCCTCGGGCGGGGTGAGGCGGCCGCCCTTGGCCGTGATCGCGCCGCACTGGACGCAGTTCGACGGCGTGACGACGACCTGCACCTTGCCCGCGTCCTCGGGGCCGATCTCGTACACCTGCGCCGGGCACATCCGCACCCACATGTCCGCGAGCTCCCTCGGGACCCGCGTCTCGATGCGGATGTGGTTGGGCGCGTCGTCGCGCGTCTTGTTGCCGCTCAGGTAGACCGACGAAAGCTTGTCGAAGGTCAGCTTGCCGTCCGGCGCGGGATAGCTCTTCGCCCGGTCGGTCCTGATCAGCTCCTGGTCGACGTCGCGCTCGCCTCCGACTCGCTTGTGCGGGACGCGCCCCATCGAGACGGTGGCCGCGCCGGCCGCGGCCGAACCGCGCACGAAGCCCTTCTCGAAGACCTGTCGCATGTTGCGGACGCGGAAGAGGTCCTTGCCGATCAGCCCGCCGCGAACGGCCTCGTCGTACGGCTCGAGCGCATTCGGCCGCCAGACGACCTCGCCCGGCTGCAGCGCGCCGAAGATCGCCTCGGCGGCCAGCATCCCCGACTCGATCGCGTAGTGGATGCCCTTGAGCGCGGGCACGTTGACGGTGCCGGCGGCGTCGCCGGTGAGCAGGAGGCCCGGCGCATGCATTTCGCGCGGAAGCGCGTACCAGCCTCCCTCGGGGATCGTCTTCGCTCCCCAGGCGACCCGCTCGCCGCCGTCGAGCAGCCGCCGGATCTTCGGGTGGGTCTTCAGCTCCTGGAGCAGGTCGTGCACGGACAGCTCGGCGTCGCGGTAGTCGAGCCCGACGACCATGCCGATCGTGAGCATGTCCTCGCCCATGGGGTAGATGAAGGAGCCGCCGAACTCGCGGTACTTCGCCGCGCCGCGAAGCGGCCAGCCCATCGTGTGGATGATCCGGTCGAGGGGCTTCGCGACCTTCCAGACCTCCTTGACGCCCAGCGCCCATACCTGCGGGTTCTCGCCCTCGAGCCCGAAGCGGGAGATGGCCGCACCGGTCAGATGCCCTTGCGTCCCCTCGGCCAGCACGGTGACCTGGCCGAGCAGGTCGCTGCCCGGCTCGAACTTCGTGAGCTGCTCCCCGTCGCGGCCGCGGCCACGGTCGCCCGTGCGCACGCCGCGCACGCGCCCGTCGGTGACGAGCAGCTTCTCCCCGGACGTCTCCGGGAGGATGGTCGCGCCGCCCTCCTCCGCCTGCTCGGCGAGCCAGCGGCCGAGCTGCGAGACCGAGGCGACGAGGTTGCCGTGGTTCCGCATCGTCGGCGGGGCGGGGATCCTGAGCGCCTGCTTCCGGGTGAGGTAGTAGACCGACTCGCCCTCGACGTGCCCGTAGAAGGGCATGTCCGAAATCCGCTTGCGCCCGTCGAAGAGGCGGCGCAGCGACACCGGGTTGACGACCGCGCCCGAGAGCAGGTGCGCGCCCGGCTTCGAGCCCTTGTCGATGACCGCCACAGGCACGTCGCCGAGCCGCTCGGCGACCGCGGGCGCGTCCTCGAGCAGCTGCCCGAGCCGGATCGCGCACGCGAGCCCGGCAGGCCCGGCGCCCACGATCAGGACGCCGACCTCGATCGGCTCCGGGTCGCTCGGCGCCGCGATCACGTCGGCCGGGTCGAACGGCGGCGGGTACTCGGACGGGCGCACTAGCTCTTCCGTGCGCGCACGAGCTCGGTCAGCTTCGGGACGATCTCGTTCACGTCGCCGACGACACCGAGGTCGCAGAACTCGAAGATGGGCGCGTTCGAGTCCTTGTTGATGGCGACGATCGTGCCGGAGGCCTGCATCCCGACCTTGTGCTGGATCGCGCCGGAGATCCCGCAGGCGATGTAGAGCTTCGGCGAGACCGTCTTGCCCGTCTGGCCGACCTGCGACGGATAGGGGTACCAGCCGGCGTCGACGACCGCACGGGTAGCGCCGACCGCGCCGCCGAGCGCCTTCGCGAGCTCCTCGAGCATCCCGAACCCCTCGGGCTTGCCCAGCCCGCGGCCGCCGGCCACGATCACGTCGGCGTCCTCGATGGACGGCCCGGAGCGCTCCTCGTGCGCCTGCTCGAGCATCACCGCGCCGGTCGAGTGCTCACGCAGCTCGACCGCGACGTCCTCCACCTCGGCGCTGCCGCCCGTCGCCGCCGGCTCGAACGAGCCGGTGCGGAAGAGCGCGAGGCGCGGCGTCGACTTCCAGCCGACGTCGACGAGCACGGAGTCGGCGAGCGCGGGCCGCTTGCCGACCAGCCGGTCGCCGTCGAGCGAGATGTCGGTCAGGTCCCAGTTCAGGCCTGCGTCGAGCCGCGCGGCGAGCCCGGCGGCGAGGTCGGCGGCCAGCACCGATTGGCCGAACAGGACGGTGTCGAAGCCCTTGCTCTCGACGAGCGGCGCGAGGACGTCGATGCGCGGCTGCGGGAGCGGTGCCTCGAGCGCCGCATAGTCCGCCACGTAGACCCGCGACGCGCCGTGCTCGCCCGCCTGGGCGGCGAGGTCCCGCACGCCCGAGCCGGCGAGGACGCCGGCGACGTCACCGCCGAGCGAGGCGGCCTTCGAGAGCACGCCGAGCGCGTTCTTGACGATCTCGCCGCCGTGATGCTCGAGAAAGACCAGCGTTGCCACTAGACGAGCTTCCTGTCGGCGAGGTAGTCGACGATCTTCTGCGCGGCGGAGCCGTCGTCCTCGATCCGCACCGACTCGCCGCGCGAGGGCGGCGGCTGCAGGTCGTAGACCTCCGTCTTCGAGCCCGCCTCGCCCACGCGCCCGCCGTCGATGTCGAGGTCGCGGAGCGAGAGCGTCTCCTGCGGCTTGGACTTCGCGCCCATGATCCCCTTCAGCGACGGGTAGCGCGGCTCGTTGATCGCGTCCGAGACGGCGACCACGGCCGGGAGCGGCGCCTCGATCCGGTCGTAGCCGAACTCGGTCTGCCGCTTCGCCCGCACCTTGCCCCCGTCCACCTCGAGCTCGGCGGCCTGCGACACGACTGGCCGCTGGAGCCGCTCGGCGACGGCGGCCCAGAGGACCGCGCCGTCGGAGTCGGACGCCTGCTGGCCGAAGAGGACGAGGTCGGGCTGTTCCCGTTCGAGCACCGCAGCGAGCACGGCGCTCGTGGCCACGAGGTCGGAGCCCTCGGCCGCGTCGTCCGCGACGAGCAGCGCCCGGTCGGCGCCCATCGCCAGCGCCTTGCGCATCGCCTCGAGGGCCCGCGCGGGCCCCATCGAGACGAGCACGACCTCGCCGTCGCCGGCGTTCTCCTTGATCCGCAGCGCCTCCTCGACGGCGTTGGCGTCGAAGGCGTTCAGCCCCGCCTCACCGCCGCGGTCGAGGCGCTTCGTCTGCGGATCGATCCGCTTCGCGGCCCCGGCCTCGGGCACCTGCTTGACGCACACGGCGATCTTCACGGCGCGGAATCTATCCGAGCGGGTGCGACGACCCGCCGGGAAGCCTGCTAGGGTCATGCCTCCGGAGCGCGAACCCGTGCGTGTGATCAACCGCCGGACGACAGCCCTCGGCGTCGGACTCGTCGCCACCCTCGTCTCTTCCGCGATCCTCGTCGGCGGAGTGAGTGCGGCTGCGCAGAAGGCCGTGCCGCGGCTCGTCTTCCCCGTCGTCGGGCCGGTCAGCTACAAGGACGACTTCGGCGACCCGCGGGCGAAGTGGCCGCATCCCGGGAACGACCTGATGGCCGAGAAGCGGCAGATCGCCGTCGCCGCCGAGGCGGGCAAGATCAAGTACTGGACGCGCTCGCCGACGGCCGGCTGCATGCTCTACCTGTACGGCAAGAGCGGCACGAGCTACCAGTACATCCACCTGAACAACGACCTGACGGACGGCAACGACAACCGCGGGAAGTGCGTCGCCGGCACGGCCTACGCGCCCGGGCTCAAGGACGGGGCCTCCGTCCGGGCGGGGCAGGCGATCGGCTTCGTGGGCGACTCCGGCGACGCGAACGGCATCCACCCGCATCTCCATTTCGAGGTGCACCCGAGCGACGGCGCGGCCGTCGACCCCTTCCCGTACCTGGGCAAGGCGATGCATCTGCTCGTCCCCGTCGATCCCAAGGTGACGTTCTCGCTCTCCGCCGAGGGGAGGTTGACGCGATGGACCGAGAACCGGCTGACGCTCGCGCTGACCTCGATGACGATCTTCCCCGGCGGGCTGAAGGTGACGGGGGTGCGGTCGCTCGTGCTCTCGGTGCCGACCTCGGCGCAGGTAGACGAGGGTGACGGCTCGGTCGTCGCCGCCGACCCGGCGTTGTTGCCCGACCTCGCCGGCCGCAATGTGGTCGTGCTGACGTCGCCCGCGAGGGCGACGCTCGCGGTGGCGGTCGCGCGGCCGGGGGCGATCAACGCCTCCCGGATCGCAGCCGTGACGCAGGTCGCCCCCGGCGGGCCCTGACCCGCCGCGACAAGCTGATCGACAGCCGGCACCTCGTCCTCCGAGGCCATGTACGGGGGACAGTCCCTGATACGTCTTTGTAACTCCGCGTTTCGCCTGCTCAGAGCCTCGCGGGCCGGCTGGCGGGGACATGTCCGACTGCTCCCAACGGCCATGTCCGGCCAGGCGCGCGGACACGCCCGACCAGGACGAGCTCAGCGCCCGGGGAACTTCGGCTCGCGCTTCTCGATGAAGGCGGTCATGCCTTCGGTCTGGTCCTCGCTCGCAAACAGGGCGCCGAAGCCCGTCGCCTCGGCGACGAGGTTCTCCACGTGGTCGCCCTGCAGCGCGTGGTTGACGGCGACCTTCGCGGCGGCGAGCGCGACCGGGCTCCCTGCCGCCAGCGCGCCCGCCGTCTCGCCGACGCGCTCCATCAGCTCCTCCGGCTCGTAGACGGCGCTGACGAGCCCGATCCGGAGCGCCTCCTGGGCGTCGATCGTCCGCCCGGTCAGGATCAGGTCCTTGGCGACGCCGAGCCCGCAGACGCGCGCCAGCCGCTGGGTGGCGCCCCAGCCGGGGATGATCCCCAGGCCGACCTCGGGCTGGCCGAGCTTGGCCTTCGAGGACGCGTAGCGCAGGTCGCACGCGAGCGCGAGCTCCATGCCCCCGCCGAGCGCGAAGCCGTTGACTGCGGCGATCGTCGGCTTCGGCATCGTCTCGAGCAGCTGTCCGCAGTTGTGGCCGAGCTCGCCCCATTCGGCGCCGCCCGCGGCGTCGAGGCCGCTCATGTACTTGATGTCCGCCCCGGCCACGAACGCCCGGTCGCCGGCCCCGGTGAGCACGACGACACGCACCGCCGTGTCGTCGCTCAGCTCGAGCAGCCGGTCGCGGAGCTCGGTCGCCGTCGGCAGGTCGATCGCGTTGAGCGCGTCGGGACGATCGACCGTCACGGTGGCGACGCCGTCGTCGCGGTCGAAGTCGAAGGTTCCCTGCGGTCGCCTCGTACCTCCCCCTCCCCCCCCCCAACCTTCTCGCGCAGGAACTCCACGATCGCGCTCGTCGGAGCGCCGGGCGTGAAGATCTCGGCGACGCCGGCGTCCTTCAGCTCGCGGGCGTCGGCGCCGGGGATCGTCCCGCCGACGAGGACGAGCACGTCCTCGACCTCGTTCTCGCGCAGGAGCTCGAGGATGCGCGGGATCAGCGTCATGTGCGCCCCGGACAGGATCGAGATGCCGACCGCGTCCGCGTCCTCCTGGATCACGGTCTCGACGATCTGCTCCGGCGTCTGGTGCAGACCCGGTGTAGATCACCTCCATCCCGGCGTCGCGCAGGGCCCGTGCGATGACCTTCGCACCGCGGTCGTGGCCGTCGAGGCCCACCTTGGCGATCACCACCCGTGTCTTCCGCGCCATCGGGGCGGCAGTATATGGCCGTGCAGCTGACCGTCGTGGGCTCCTCACCCGCCTGGCCGAACCCCGGCGGGGCACAGTCCGGCTATCTCATCGAGGACGGCGGGCGCCGTCTGCTGCTCGATTGCGGCCCCGGCGTGCTCGCAAGGCTGCGCGCGCTCTACGGCGGCTGGCCGCGCGTGGACGCCGTCGTGATCACGCACTGGCACCTCGACCACTGGGGCGATCTCGTGCCCTGGGTGTGGGGCAACCTGGCCGGCCCCGGCCGGAACGAGCAGCAGGCCCAGCTCTGGCTGCCGCCGGAAGGCCGCGAGCGGATCAGGGACTTCGGCGCCCGCCTGGGCTGGGACGACATGTTCGACCAGACGTTCGAGCTGCACGACTACCCCGAGGACGAGCCGGTGGAGATCGCCGGCTTCACGCTCGTCGCCCGGCGCCTCCCGCACTACACGCTGCTCACCTTCGGCCTGCGCGTGACGAACGGGGGCCGCACGCTCGCCTATTCGGGCGACTCCGGCCCCGACGACAGGCTCGCGGAGCTGGCCCGGGACGTCGATCTCTTCGTCTGCGAGGCGACGCTCGAGCGCGGCGAGCTGGACGGGACGCCGCGCGGGCACCTTTCCGCCGACGAGGCCGTGGCCGCGTTCCACGCCTCGGGGGCGCGACGGCTGCTGCTTACGCACCGGCCCGGAGAGCTGCCGGTCGAGAACGGGCTCGAACTCGCCTACGACGGGATGGTCGTCGAGATCGACTGAGGGGCGGCGCCGCTACTGCGAGAGCGGGATCGGCGGCTTCCAGTGCGGCTCCCAGTAACTGACGAGCCAGCGTCCGGTCGGCGAGTCGTGCTCCCGCCGGAGAGCGATGTAGAACCGCAGCGGCCGCTTGCCGGCGTAGACGGCGTGGTTCTTCGGAACCAGCGTGACCTCGAACTCGACTTCCCGCTGAAGCGAGAACTGCGGGATGAAGGCTGTCGTCGTGGCGTTCTGCGCGTCGAACGGGATGACCGGGATGTTGCCCTTCATCCACGACGCCTTGGACATCCGGCCCTTCAGGTCGACGTGCACGTTGTCGTACGCCCAGCCGAGGTTCTTGCGCACGACGGCCGTGAGCAGGAACTTCCGGGCGATTGCAACCGCCTGCGGGTCGACACGGGTCGGCGGGTCCTTCTTGACGGTGTCGGCCGGCACGCTCGAGATCGGAGTGTCCAGCGCGTGGCTCTTGCTGGGCAGCGCGACCGTGACGATGATCGCGATGATGCCGGCTGCGAGTACGGCCAGGCTCGCGAAGAACGCACGACGCTGCATCCTCGGCGAGTTCTTGAACTCCTCGAACGAGACCACTGCCCATTGAGACTAGCTAACGGGTTGAAAGTTAGGCCGCGATTTCAGAACACGGGCGTTTCGCGCCAGATGCCCCAGACGTCTCTGAAGGCGTCACAGATTTCGCCCATGGTGACGTAGTCGCGGGCGGCGTCGATGATCGGGGGCATGAGGTTGACGTCGTCTCGGGCGGCGGCCTGTTTCAGCTCGGCGAGCCGTTGTTCGACCGCTTGCGAGTCCCGTTGTGCGCGCAGGGCCTGGACGCGGTCGATCTGCTTGTTCTCGAGCGCGGGGTCGATCCTGAGGATCTCGAGCTCGGGCTCGTCGTCGAGTGAGTAGCGGTTGACGCCGACGATCACGCGCTGCTCGCGCTCGATCTCGGACTGGTAGCGGAAGGACGCGTCCGCGATCTCGCGCTGGAAGAAGTTGTCCTTGATCGCCGGGCACAACGCCGCCTAGCTGCTCGATCCTGTCGAAGTACTCGTACGCCTGCCGCTCGAGCTCGTTCGTCAACGCCTCCACGAAATACGAGCCGCCCAACGGGTCGATCGTGTTCACCACACCGGATTCGTGCGCGATCACCTGCTGCGTGCGCAGCGCGATCCGCACCGCATGCTCGGTCGGCAACGCCAAAGCCTCGTCGAACGAGTTCGTGTGCAACGACTGCGTCCCGCCCAGCACCGCCGCCAGCGCCTCCAGTGCGGTGCGCACGATGTTCACCTCCGGCTGCTGCGCCGTCAGCGACACCCCCGCCGTCTGCGAGTGGAAGCGCATCAGCCAGGAGCGCGGATCCCGCGCACCGTACTTGTCCCTGAGCTCCCGCGCCCAGATCCGCCTGGCCGCCCGGTACTTCGCGATCTCCTCGAAGAAATCGATGTGCGCATTGAAGAAGAACGACAACCGCGGCGCGAACTCGTCCACGTCCATACCCCGCGCCACGCACGCGTCCACGTACGCGAACCCGTCCGCCAACGTGAACGCCAGCTCCTGCGCCGCCGTCGATCCCGCCTCGCGGATGTGATAACCGGAAATCGAGACCGGATGCATCCGCGGTAGCTCCCGTGATGCAGAACTCGATCATGTCCACCACCAGCCGCATCGACGGCTCCGGCGGGAAGATGAACTCCTTTTGCGCGATGTACTCCTTCAAGATGTCCGTCTGCACCGTCCCCCGCAACGCCCCCCGCGGCACCCCCTGCTGCTCTCCCACGCACACGTAGAACCCGAGCAGGATCGCCGCCGGCGAGTTGATCGTCATCGACGTCGACACCTCGCCCAGCGGGATGCCCGCAGAACAGCGTCTCCATGTCCTGAAGCGAGTCGATCGCCACCCCCTCCCGACCCACCTCACCCAAAGAGCGCGGATGATCCGAGTCGTAGCCCATCAACGTCGGCATGTCGAACGCCGTCGACAACCCCGTCTGCCCGTGCTCGAGCAGATACCGGAACCGCTCGTTCGTCTCCTTCGCCGTCCCAAACCCCGCGAACTGCCGCATCGTCCACAGCCGTCCGCGGTACATCGACGGATACACACCCCGCGTGAACGGCGCCTCACCGGGAAAGCCCAGATCCCGCGCGTAGTCGACGTCCACGGTGTCCGCCGTATACAACGGCTCCACCGGAACCCCCGACATCGTCTCCAACAGCTCGTCACGGCGCTCCGGCGCAGACGAGTAGCGCTCGTCGCGCCACCTCTCCGTGGCGTCGAGCTTCCGGCGGTCCTCGGTCGTCGCCATGCTCGGATTGTAGGGATGCCCCGCGCGGCTACCGGTGCCGCAGAAGGTGCCAGGCCTCGCAGGCGACGAGCGTCGCCGCCGAGACGCCGATCTGGACGCCGATCAGCTCACGCGGGCTTCCGTGCACCAGGGCGAAGATCACGAGCTGCGCCGCCAGCAGCCCGGTGAGGACGAGCGAGAAGCGCGAGCGGCCGAGCGAGAGGAAGTGGTACAGGTAGACCGTGGCCAGGGCGTACATCGCCATGGCCAGGCTGAGCGGTCCCAGCCAGGAGGCGGCGTCGCTGTACTTCGCGCCGAACGTGACCTCGATCAGGGGCGTGGCGAACGTCCAGAGCAGCACCGTGGCCAGGGCGGCCGTGATCCCGACGGCGAGCAGGCCGGCAAGCAGGTGCGTGCGCTCGCGCCTCCGGTCGCGCAGCGTGGCCACGCGCGGGAAGAGCACGGTCGTGACGGCTATCGGGATCAGCAGCATGACGCGCGCTCCGACGGAGGCGGCGGCGTAGTCGCCGGCCTGCCCGCTCGGAAACGCGAGCTTGGCCACGAGAAGGTCGCTCGTGGCGAGCGCGGTCAAAGCAGTCAGTCCAACCGCCGCACCCGCGTTGGGCAGCGTTGCCAGCCGCAGCCGCGGCAGGTCTGCGCCGGCCGTTCGCGCGAGCAGTCCGCGGAGCGGCAGCAGCGACAGGGCCGCGGTGACCGCCGTCGCGGCCGCGACGCCGAGCATCACGGCCCCGACGCTGCCGCCGGCCGCGCCGATCACGAGCCCGGCGGCGAGCCGGGAGCCGGCGAAGAGCAGCGTGGCGCCGGCCAGGTCGCGGAACCTGTGCGCGCCCTGCAGGCCGCCCCAGACGACGGGGATCACCAGGGCGATGGCGACCGTCGCCGCCGTCGCCGCGATCGCCAGAGGCTCGTCCAGCCCGGCCGCGGCGCCGATCGGGACGAGCACGGCCGTGAGCACGAGCAGCGCCGCCGTCCAGACGAGAACGGAGCGAAGCGTGCCCCTCAGATGGGTGCCTGCCTCCCTGTCACGGCCCTCGGCGAGGCTCGAGGCGACGCTGCGCGCGGTCGTTGCCTGGAATGCGAGCGGAGGCACCGCGCCGATGAGGACGACGGCGAACAGCGCCGCGAGCAGCGAGTACTCTCCGCGCTCCAGGATTCGCGCGAGCGCGAACTGGAAGACGGCGTTGAGCGCATTGGCCAATCCGACCGCCAGGGCGAGCAGCAGCCCGGACCCGATCAGCGCCCGCCGGGCTCCCGTCTGCTCAGCAGCCCGGTCGGCCGTCACCCGTCAGCCCGGCCGCGCAGTTACCGCTCGCCGCCGGGTCGCCAAAGCGGCTCGGCGTGGCCTGCCTCTGCGTTCGCCGCGCGCGCGAGGATGAAGAGGAGATCGGAGAGGCGGTTGAGGAAGACGAGGACGAGCGGGTTCACCTCGAACTGCTCGGCAGCAGCCAGGGCCTCCCTCTCGGCGCGGCGGCAGACCGTCCGGGCAACCTGCAGCCGGGCGGCAGCCTCGGTCCCGCCCGGAAGCACGAAGCTCTTCAGCGGTTCGAGATCCGCGTTGAACGCGTCGCAATCGGCCTCGAGCCGGTCGACGGCAGCCTGCTCGATCCGCAACCGCTCGGCGACCCCGAACGGGACGGACAGGTCGGCGCCGAGGTCGAAGAGCTCGTTCTGGATCCGCTCCAGCGTCTCCCGCTGTCGCCGGACCCCGGCAGCCAGAGCGAGCCCGATCAGCGAGTTGAGCTCGTCGACGGTGCCGAACGCCTCGATGCGCGGGTCGAGCTTGGGGACGCGCGAGCCGTCGCCGAGGCTGGTCTCGCCCATGTCGCCCGTGCGCGTGTAGATCCGGGTCAGCCGCACGGGCTCGTCGCGCTTCCGGGCCATGCGCCAAGATTACGGCCGTGATCCGACGTGCGACCGCAGACGACGTCGGCGGCGATCGCCGAGCTCTTCGGCGCTCCTGCGGGACCGATGACTTTCCTTCCCACCCGCACACGTCGACGAGCACCGGCCCGCTTCGCCCGCTGGTCGCGGAGCAGGAGGTCTGGGTCTGGGACGAGCGCGACGGCGATCCTTGGCTTCGTTGGCGCTCGACGACGTCGATGCTCACGTACCTCTACGTCGGAGCCGGACGCGATCGGCCGGGGATCGGCAGCGCCCTGTCGACCACGCGTCGGCCGCCGCCCGAACGGCTTCGACGTTCTGGGTCTTCCAGGAGAACAGCCGGCCCGACGGTTCTACGAGCGCCACGGATCCGCGCTCGATCCGGCTCACCGACGGCGCGGGGAACGAGGAGAAAGACGCCCGACGTGCTCTACGAGTGGCGACTGTCGGTTAGCCCTGCGCGAGCTGGCGCTGCCTGAGGCCGAGGATCGACCGCGCGATGACCAGGCGCTGGATCTCGCTCGTCCCCTCGTAGATCTCGGTGATCTTCGCGTCGCGGTAGTAGCGCTCGACCGGGAACTCCTTCGTGTAGCCGTAGCCGCCGAGAATCTGGATCGCCTCGCCGGTCTGTCGCCGCGCCACACCGGAGGCGAACAGCTTCGCCTTCGCCCCCTCCTCGGTGTGCGGCAGGCCACGCTGCTTGAGCCAGGCGGCGCGGTACACGAGCATCCGAGCGGCGTCGATCTCGGTCGCCATGTCCGCGAGCTTCCACTGGATGGCCTGGAACTCGGCGATCCGCTTGCCGAACTGGCGGCGCTCCTGCGCGTACTCGCGCGCGACCTCGTAGGCGGCCTGTGCAATCCCGACCGCCTGAGCGGCGATGCCGATCCGGCCGCCGTCGAGCGTGGCCATGGCGACGGCGAACCCCTTCCCCTCCTCGTGCAGCAGCCGGTCGCGACCGGCGTGCGCCCCGTCGACGACCAGATCGACCGTGGACGACGAGTTCAGGCCGAGCTTCTCCTCCTCGCGTGTCACCTGCACCTGGTCGCCGTCGAGGATGAAGGCGGACACCCCGGCCGGCCCGGGCGTCGACGCGTCGGTCCGCGCGAACAGCAGCACGGTCCCGCCGAAGCCGCCGTTCGTGATCCACTGCTTCGCGCCGGTGATCGACCAGCCGTCGCCGTCCGCCACGGCGGCCGTCCGCAGCGACCCGGCGTCGGAGCCCGCTTCGGGCTCGGTGAGCGCGAAGGCGCCGACCGTCTCGCCGCGGGCGAGCGGCGGCACAAAGCGCGACTTCTGCTCGTCGGTGCCGAAGGCGAGGATCGGCAGCGTGACCGCGCTCGTGTGCACGGCGACGGTCACCCCCACGCCGGCGTCGGCCCGCGACAGCTCCTCGAGCACGAGGATGTAGGAGACGAAGTCCGCGCCGGCTCCCCCGTGCTCCTCCGGCACGCAGACGCCCATCAGCCCGAGCCCGGCGAGCGCGTCGAGCAGCTCCCGCGGGAAGCCGTGCTCGCGGTCCCACGCGGCCGCGTTGGGCTCGATCCGGTCGCGTGCGAAGTCCCGGGCCAGCCCCTGGATCTCGCGCTGCTCGGGTGTGAGATCGAAGTCCATCAGCTGTATGGGTCGGGCGCGGCGTCGTAGAGCGACACGCGCCGGCCGGGGCCCGCCACGACCCGGGCGATCCCACCGCCCATCTGCCCCGCGCCGACAACCAAGACGTGCTCGAACTTCACTGCGCGGAGGCTAGCGCCGTCTTGTTGACCCGGCGTCGCCATACGCGTTGGTAGGCGGCGGAGCCGGGGCTTGGCCCCGGTGCAGCTCGAGCCGCTCTATCGTCGCTGCGAAGAAGGAGAGGCACACGGGGGAACCATGGGTTCACCCGTGCCAATCAGACTTCGATCAGGAGCGCGTCGCCCTGGCCGCCGCCGGAGCAGATCGCCGCCAGCCCGAGGCCGCCGCCGTTCCGGCGCAGCTCGTGCACCATCGTGCCGACGATGCGACCGCCGCTCGCGCCGATCGGATGGCCGAGGGCGACCGCGCCGCCGTTGACGTTCGTCTGCTCCTCGTCGGCGCCGAGCATGCGCGCGGAAGTGAGCGCGACCGACGAGAACGCCTCGTTGATCTCCACGCGCTCGACGTCCTCGATCCGCTTGCCCGCCTTCTCGAGCGCGACCTGGCCGGCGCGGGCCGGCGTCCGCGCGAGGTAGGCGAAGTCGTCGGCGACGTAGCCCTGGGCCAGGATGGTCGCGAGCGGCTCGAGCCCGCGCCGCTTTGCGAACTCCTCCGAACAGACGATCACGCACGACGCGCCGTCGTTGACACCCGGCGCGTTGCCCGCGGTCGTCGTCCCCTCCGGGTCGAACACGGGCTTCAGCTTCGAGAGCGTCTCGTAGGACGTGTCCGGGCGAACGCTTTCGTCGGCGGTCACGTCGCCGACCGGCACGATCTCGTCGTCGAAGCGGCCCGCGTCCCGCGCGGCCGCCGCGCGCTGGTGCGATCGTGCCGCCCATGCGTCCTGCTCCTCGCGGGAGATCCCCAGCTCGCGTGAGACCTGCGAGTTCTGCCGGACCATGTGCAGCCCGTCGAAGGTCGACGTGAGCCCGTCGAAGATCATCGAGTCGAGCAGCTCGCCGTTCCCGAGCCGGTAGCCGAAGCGGGCGCGCTTGAGCAGATAGGGCGCGTTCGACATCGACTCCATGCCGCCGGTCACGACCAGCTCCTGCTCGCCGGCACGGATCATCAGGTCGGCGATCTCGATCGCGCGCATCGACGAGGCGCAGACCTTGTTGATCGTGTCCGCCGGCGTCTCCTTGGGCAGGCCCGCGCCGATCGCTGCCTGGCGCGCAGGAGCCTGACCCGCGCCGGCCTGCAGCACCTGGCCCATGATCACGTACTCGGGCTCCTCCGGCTCGAGGCCGACGCGCTCAAGCGCGGCACGGATCACGTGCGCGCCGAGCTCCGGCGCCTCCTGATCCTTGAGGCCGCCGCCGAGCTTCCCGAAGGGCGTTCGGACGGCGGCGACGATGACGGAACGGCTCACGGAGCCAGCTTAGCCCCGCAGCTAGGCTCCAGAGGTGGAGGGCTACGACGCCGCGACCTACGGCGACCGCATCGCCGACGTCTACGACGACTGGTACGGCGACGCGGCCTTCCTCGAGACCGAGGCGGCCGTCGCGAGCCTGGCCGAGCTGGCCGGCGCAGGCCCGGCGCTCGAGCTCGCGATCGGCACCGGCCGGATCGCGGTGCCGCTCGCGGCGCGCGGCATCGAAGTGCACGGGATCGACGCCTCGGAGGCGATGGTGGCGAAGCTCCACGAGAAACCGGGCGGCGAGGAGATCCCCGTCACGATCGGCGACTTCGCCGACGTCGGGGTCGACGGCAGATACCCGCTCGTCTACCTCGTCTTCAACACGCTGTTCGCGCTCCCGTCGCAGGACGACCAGGTGCGCTGCTTCCAGAACGTCGCCGCGCGGCTCGCGGACGACGGCGCCTTCGTGATCGAGGCGTTCGTCCCCGAGCCCGAGAAGTACCAGGGGCTCGTGAACGTCTCCAGGATCGAAGACGACTTCGTCCAGCTGAACATGCACCTCGTCGACAGGGCCGAGCAGCGCAGCGAGTCGCAGCACGTCGTCCTGACCCCGGAGGGGGCGACGTTCTACCCGGTGAGCATCCGCTGGGCGTACCCGGCCGAGCTCGACCTGATGGCCCGGCTCGGCGGCCTGCGCCTCCGCGAGCGCTGGGCAGGCTGGAGCCACGAGCCGTTTACGAAGGCGAGCCCCAAGCACGTGTCGGTGTACGAGCCGGCGCCCGGCTAAGCGCCGAAGTCCACCGGATGCAGGCGAAAAGCGCCGTCCGCCACTACGCTTCCGGCGAGGTGCGGACCCGATGAGCCCTCCTGTGCCCTCCCGCTACGTCGGCCCAGAGCGGATCTACCGCGGCGGCACCGCAGACGTCTTTTCGGCGCTCGACCGCGAGCTCGGCCGCAAGGTGGCGATCAAGATCCTCTCCGACGGCGCGGCCCGCGACGAGCGGGCGCGCGCGTGGCTGCGCAGGGAGGCGATGGCGGTGGCCCGACTCTCGCACGTGCTCGAGGTCGTCAGCGTCTACGACGTCGGCTCGTGGCACGGCCGCCCGTACATGGCGATGGAGTTCCTCGGCGGCGGCACCCTCGCGCAACGCATCCAGCGCGGGCCCGTCACCCGCGAGTCGGCGCTG
The DNA here is from genome assembly GCA_963776375.1 of uncultured Actinomycetes bacterium. Lineage (GTDB taxonomy): Bacteria > Actinomycetota > Thermoleophilia > Gaiellales > Gaiellaceae > PALSA-612. The sequence goes on from CAVZMF010000002.1 coordinate 1,218,948, forward strand.
CGCTGGCTGTCGCAGGCGGCTGTCGCGCTCGACGCCGCGCACGAGCTCGGCATCGTTCACCGCGACGTGACGCCGCACAACCTCCTCCTCGACATCCGCGACAACGTCCGCCTCACCGACTTCGGCATCGCCACGGCGCTGGACGGACAGCTCGGCCCGGCCCGCGACGAGCTGATCGAGGGCACGGACGGCTTCATCGCGCCCGAGCATCGCGCCGGCGAGCCGGCGACGCCTGCCGTCGACATCTACGCACTCGGTGCGGTCGCACAGGTGCTCCTGGCAGCCGCCGGCGACGTCGACACCCACGCTCCTGTGGTGGAGGCGGTGCTCTCCCGTGCGCTGGCCTCCCACCCCGCCGACAGGTTCGGCACGGCCCGCGAGTTCGTCGGCGAGCTTGCGAGCGCGCTCGACCCGGAGATCGCGAGGACACAGGTGTTCGACGGAGCGGCGACGCAGGCGTTCACCCGCCCGACGAGGGTCTACGCGCCCCCGCCCACCGCCGAGCTGGCGCCTGCGGCGCCCGTGAAGACGAGCCCACTCCTTCCCGTGATCGCCCTCGAACGCGCCGTGCGCGCGGCCATCCTGATCGCGATCGGCCTGGTCGCCATCCTCGTCCGCAACCACCCGGACCTGTCGCTCCGCGACACCGCGCTCCGCTACGACCTCGCCCTCAACCCGCTCCAGCACGCCTACGACCTCTTGTCGGGCGCCGAGCGCTGGTTAACGCCGCACGACTTCCTCGTGCTCGGGATCGTGGCGCTCGCGTTCGGGGCCTTGCACGCGGTCGAGGCGGTCGGCCTCGCACTGCGCCTTCGCGCGGCGGTCTACCTGACGATCGTGGCCACGATCGCGGTGATCCCGGTCGAGCTCTGGTGGCTCTCGAGCCACCCGGGACGGATCAAGGAGATCGTGCTCGCCGTCGACGTGGCCGTCGTCTTGACTCTCTGCGGCACGGCGATTCAGGCCGGCCTACGCGCCCGGCGGGCACGCCGCGAAGCCGCGTTTCCCGCGGCCCGCGTACCGATCTAGAAAGGTCGAATGGACGTGTCCCGGGGCAGACCCCCGGGACACATCCGGAATCGATCAGGCGGCGTTCGTGAGCTCTTCGTCGGTCGCGACGAGGCCCTCGAGCTGCAGGGCCAGGCGGTTGAGCGCCTGGGCCTCGAGCTGGCGAACGCGCTCGCGCGTCAGCCCCAGCTCCTTGCCGATCGCCTCGAGCGAGGTCGGCTCGCCGTCGAAGCCGAAGCGCAGCTCGAGCAGCCGACGCTCGCGCTCCGGGAGCCGGCGAACGGCCGTCCGCACGGACTCGCGGCGCATCGCCTCGCCGGCGGCCTCCGCCGGGTCGGTCGCGCTCGTGTCCGCGAACAGGTCGCCGAGCTCGCCGCCGTCGTCGTCGCCGACCGTCTGGTTCAGCGACACCGACGCCTCGACGGTTCCCAGCGCCTCCTCGACGTGCCGGAGGTCGAGGCCGGTCGCGGCCGCGAGCTCCTCGTCCGTGGGCGAGATGCCGTTCTTCGCCTCCAGCCGCTGCCGCGCCCGCGCAAGCTTCACCTGGCGCTCGTGGACGTGGGCCGGAACGCGGATCGTCGCCGACTGGTTCGCGACCGCGCGCTGACACGCCTGGCGGATCCACCACGTCGCGTAGGTCGAGAACTTGTAGCCGCGCCGCCAGTCGAACTTCTCGACCGCGCGGTTGAGGCCGATCACGCCCTCCTGGACGAGATCGGCGAGCGGGAGGCCGTGGCCCTGGTAGCGCTTTGCGATCGACACCACGAGGCGCAGGTTCGAGTTGATCATCCGCTCCTTCGCCGCGAGGTCGCCGCGCTCGACGCGCTTGGCCAGCATGACCTCCTCCGACGCCGTCAGCAGCGGGTAACGGCCTGCGGCGTTCATGAACAGCGTCAGCGAGTCGGTCGTGCCCGACGCCTCGTGCGTCACGCGCGGACGATGCGGCTCGCCATCTGCCGCCGCGCTCGGCTCGTCGGCGTGAGCGTCGACGAACTCGACGCCGCGTGCCTCGAGCTCGGCGCGCAGCGCAGCGAGCTCGTCCTCGTCGAGGTCGTGCTCGCCTGCGAAGGCTTCGAGGGCCTGCTCGTCGAGCAGTCCGATCTCCTCGGCATTGTCGAGGAACGTCCGGGCATCCATTTCCAGCAAGTTGCTCAGTTCAGTCACTCCTTTTGTTTACAAGCCGCAGTCTTCATGTGCGAGCCCCGGCGGCTTACGTCGCCGGATCGCCGTTCATCACAGAGGAAAACGACGTGGGGCTAGGCCATATTCCACCCCAAGAACGTAAAGATCCTGCAAATAAGCCGTATATCTTAGCTTACGCTTGCGTCGGCGCGCCAACGAGAACTGTCCGGGTACGATCCGGCCATGGCGGGCCGGTACCTGAAGCCGGGATTCCTGCTCGGTCGCGTCATGAACCCGCTTGTGACAGACATGCACTGGGCGCGAAATCTCCGCGCTGCGGGCAGCGCCGGGCTGCGCAGCCGCAAAGGAACCGAGCCGTTCAATGCGATCGAGGTGCCCGACGCCGAGAAGCCGCCGCTGATCGAGGCCTATCTGACGCGCTGGGGATCGCAGGTTCGATCCCAGTTCGAGGCTTTGCCCGACCCGAGCGAGCACCCGGTCTTCCGGCTCGAAGCGCCCGCCTAGGCGAACCAGCCTTTACGGCAATCCCGCAAACGCGGACCTGGAATCTCCGCAACCAACTTCCGCGGCACCACTGATGGCCCTTGCGCCCCGGCGCCACAGACTGCGCGAAACACAGGTCGGGCCGGAGGGCCTGGCAGGAGACGGAAGGAGCGGAAGATGCGCAAGGTACTCGAAATCGGCGGGATCGTGGCGGCAGCCGTGCTGATCGCCTTCGGCATCGCGGCGATCGTCATGGGCATGGACGGTCGGAGCACCGTCAACTCGAGCCTCAAGCAGGAGCAGATCACGGGCACGGGAGACATGTCGCCGACAGCCATCGGAGCCGAGGTGAAAGCCGCCCAGACGGCTCAGGACCAACTCTTTGCCAAGCTGCACAAGGCCGGCGTCCAGATCACCGCCTCGCCGATCGAAACGCCGAGCTGCACGGTGGCGAACGAGCAGGTCAACACCGGTGAGAGGGCCCGCTGCTTCGCGCAGTTCATGCGGATCCACACGTTTGCGGCCACAAGCGGCCTGACCTACTCGCAGATGGGACGCTATGTCGCCGTGGACAACGCGCCGTTCAAGGCCACGGACGGCCTCGGCGGGACGAGCGATCCGAGGTACGCGAAGATCGACACGAAGACGCAGCAGCCGGTCAGCAACGGCCGCCGCGACCTCTGGGTCACCTACACGGCGCTGACGACGGCGCTGAATACGAGCTACCTGGCCTCCCAGATCGCCCTCTTCGGGGTCGTCGTCGGGATCGCCCTACTGCTCTCCGGCATCGGCTTCGGGATCCTCGCCCTCAGCGGTGCGCTGCTCGCGCCCGAGCCGGCCTTCGGCTTCATGAGGAAGTGGACGCACAAGACGCCGGCGGTGCCGGCGGCCTAGCGCGATCCGCTCCGCAGGAAGGCCGCCTTCGGGCGGCCTTTTCTGTTTGTCCGGTCAGCTCTCGAGCAGCCCCTGGGCGAGCGCGTAGCGGACGAGCTCGGCGCGGCTGCCCAGACGGAGCTTCTGCATGATGTGCGCACGGTGCGTCTCCGCCGTGCGCACCGAGATGTAGAGCTGCTTCGCGATCTCCTGGTTCGTGTGGCCGAGCGCGAGCAGCCGAAGGACCTCGCGCTCGCGGTCGGAGAGTGGATCCTCGTCGGCCCGTCGTGCCGCCTCCGCCTCCGCTGCGACCAGGCGAGCGCCGAGCTCCGGGTTCACGTAGCGGCCGCCGCGGGCGACCTCGCGGACGGCGGCAACGACCTCGGTGTCGGCCGCCTCCTTGAGCACGTAGCCGCTCGCGCCCGCCGCGAAGGCTTCACGGACGTAGCGCGGGTCGTCCTGCATCGAGAGCAGCAGCACCTTCGTCTCGGGGTGCTCGCGCACGAGCGTCGGCAGCACCTCCAGGCCAGTCTGGTCGGGCATGACGACGTCCATGAGGATCACGTCCGGCTTCAGGTCGCGGGCCTGGAAGACCGCCTCGCGCCCGGTCGAGGCCTCGCCCACCGGCTCGATGTCCTTCTCCTGGTCCAGGAGCAGCTTGATGCCCGAGCGGACGACCGCGTGGTCGTCGACGATGAGGACGCGAATCGGAGCGGTCACGTACGGGACGTTATCGCGCCGGGCTGCTGGAATCCGTGAAAAGCCGCATCGCGTCTGCGGCTCCCGGCGGACGCCGGCCCGAACCACCTCCCGTACGGTCGACGCATGAAGCGGGCTTACGCAGTTGTGTGGAGTGAGAACGGGAGCATGGCGTCGGGCCGGCTCGACTCCCTCGCCGACCGCTTCGAGCTCGCGGGACGGGGACAGCACCTCTCGATTCCGTTCGTCGAGCTCGAGCACGTCTCGATCGCGCGTGGCCCGAACGACCGCCTCCGCGGCCTGCCGGTGCTGGAGCTCGGCCGCGCGGGCCTGCCGCCGCTCCGCATCGCCAGCCTGGAAGGGACGGGCGCGCTGCACGAGCTGTTCGCGCGGGTCGAGCGGGCGGGCGTGACGGCGACGGCGGACGCGGCCTGATGGGCAAGGCCTCGCGCGCGAAGTCCGAGCGGAGGCTCGTCCCCAGCCCGGCTGGCGGACCCGCCCAGAGCGGACCCAGAGGCGCCTCCACGGGCTCGAGGCAGCCGGGATGGCTGACGCCTACGCGAACGCTCCTGATCGGACTCGCTGCCGCGCTCGTCGTCGCCGGCGCGCTGATCGGCGTCAGCGTGGCGGGGTCCGGAAGCTCCTCGAAGCCGTCGACCACGACGGTGAACGGCGGCCTGGCGACGAACGCGCTCTTTCGCGGCATTCCGCAGAGCGGCAACGTCCTCGGCAACCCGAAGGCGCCGGCCACGCTGGTGGAATTCGCCGAGCCCCAGTGTCCCATCTGCGGCGCGTGGGCCCGGGAGACGCTGCCAACGGTCGTCCGCGACTACGTGCGCACGGGCAAGCTCAAGATCGTCTTCCGCGGGATCTCGTTCATCCAGCCGACGGGCGACTCGAAGCGGGCACTCCAGACGCTCGCCGCAGCCGGAGCGCAGGGACGGGAGTTCCAGCTGCTCGACCTGCTCTACCGGAACCAGGGACAGGAGGGCAGCGGCTGGATCACGGACGACCTGCTGCGGTCGCTCGGCGGCGCCGTCTTCGGCCTCGATGTTCGGCGCATGATGGACGAGCGCTCGTCGGCGGGCACGAAAGCGCAGATCGAGCAGTCCGCGAGCGCCGCGGCTCAGGCGATGGGCAGGAGCCTGAGGACGCCGACGTTCCAGGCGGGCCGCTCGGGTGGGCAGCTCACGCAGATGCCGATCTCGACCGTCGACCAGCTCGGTCCTGACGGCTTCAGCGCGCTGCTCGACCAGATGACCTCATGACGAGGCTCGGTCCCCTGCGGACGGGGATCGCGCTGCTCTCCCTCCTCGGCGCGGGCATTGCCGCCTACCTCGTCTACACGCGCTACTCCGGCGCGTCGATCTTCTGCTCGACCGGGGGATGCGAGACGGTCCAGAACTCGAAGTACGCCGAGGTCGCAGGGATCCCGGTGGCGGTGCTGGGCCTGATCGGCTACGCCGCGATCCTCGTCACCGCCGCGGTCCCGGGGCCGACGCCCGCCGCCGTCGGTGTCGCCTTCGCCGCGATCGGCGTCGCCTTCAGCGCCTACCTGCTCTACGCGCAGGTCGTGCTCATCGACGCCATCTGCCAGTGGTGTGTGGCGAACGACGCCGTCATCAGCCTGCTCGCCGCGGCCTGCCTCTGGCGGTTTCTCCGCGAGCAGGTCACCGCGAGCGCCGTCGCCGGCTGATCCCCGGTCACCCGGCCGGCGGCTCCGCGGCGGTGACCGCGAGCGGCAGATAGGCGATCACAGCCGTTCCCTCGCCGGGCGTCGACTCGATCGCCAGCGTTCCGCCGAGCAGCGCCAGCCGCTCGCGCATGCCCAGGAGGCCGAGCGCGTCATCGCGCACGTCCGACTCCGCGAAGCCCTGACCGTCGTCCTCGATGACGGCGCTGACGCCGCCGTCTCGTCTCGTTACAACGATGCCGACCTCGCTCGCGGCCGCGTGCTTGACGACGTTCGTGAGCGCCTCTTGCACGAGGCGGTAGACGACCGTCTCCGCGTCCGGCGGGAGCCGCACATCGCCGAGCCTCGCGGCCACCGTTGCGCGGATGCCGGTGCGCTCCGCGAAGGTGCCCGCGAGGCGCTCGAGGGCGGCGACGAGGCCGAAGTCGTCGAGCGCCGTCGGACGCAGCTCGACCGCGAGGGTACGCACGTCCTGCAGCGCCTGGACGACGAGCTCGCGCAACTCCGCCTCGGCTCGCTCGGCCTCCTGATCCGTCTCCGCGGCCCGGATCGCCTTCAGGCCGAGCAGGATGGAGGTGAGCGCCTGGCCGGTCTCGTCGTGGAGCTCGCGCGCGAGGCGGCGGCGCTCGAGCTCCTGCGCGCCGATCACGCGCCGCACGGTGTCCCGGGCGACCCGCTCGGACAGGTCGACCGCGACCGCTGCCCGCGCGGCGAAGATCTCCGCCAGACGCAGGTCGGCGTCGGAGAAGCGACCGTCCGGGCCGAGCTTGTCGTGGACGGCGACGATCCCGATCGCGCGGCCCCGCACGAGCAGCGGGACATAGAGGCCCGTCCGGATGCCGAGGCGCCGCGCCTCGTCCTGGTCGACCTCGGGGTCGTCGATCAGCGAGTCGACGCGGGCGCTGTGCCGCCGCTCGAGCACCCGGCCGGTCTTGGAGCCGGCGCGCGCCAGACGGAGGCCGAGAACGTGGGAGGTCGTGTCCGGATCGCCGTCGACGGCGGCAACGCGGAGGTCGCCGTCCGGAGCGGGGAGCGCGATCAGCGCCAGCCTGGCGCCGATCAGCTCGCGGAGGCGGGCGCAGACGAGCGTCAGCAGGCGCTCGAGGTCGGTCTCCTCGACGAGCGAGCGGATGATCTCGTGTAGCGACTCGAGCTGGCGCGACCAGCGCGTGGCGGACTCGTAGAGGCGCGCGTTCTCGATGGCGACCGCCGCCTGCGAGGCGAGCATGGTGACGATCTCCTCATCCTGCTCGTCGAAGTCCTCCCCGCCCTGCTTCTCGGTCAGGTAGAGGTTCCCGAAGGCGACTCCCCGCAGCAGGATCGGAACGCCGAGGAACGATTTCATCGGAGGATGGTTCGGGGGGAAGCCGACGGCGCGCAGGTCCCTGGTCAGGTCGTGGAGGCGCACCGGCGCGGCTTCGCGGATGAGCACGCCGAGGATGCCGCGGCCCTGCGGGGGCTCGCCGATCGACTCCTGCACGTCGGGCTCGATGCCCGTGGTCAGGAAGCGCTCCAGCGCGTTCCCGGACGCATCGATCACGCCGAGGGCTGCGTAGCGTGCCCCTGTCAGCGACGCCGCCGTCTCGACGAGTCTCTGCAGGAGCGCATCCAGGGAGAGCTCGGACGTGAGTGCGACGCTGGACTCGAACAGGGCCCGCAGTCGGTTCTCGGACGGAGGGTCGGGCACAGGCGGAGCCTAGAGAACGGCTCTGCATTGCGGCAAAGCCGTAGGCAAATGGGGGCACGAACCGATGGCGCCTGCGGCCGATCCGACGAGACTCCACAATGATGATCGAGCCCGTGGACACGATCCAGCCTGCCGGCGACGCCGTCGACGTCATCCTCCGGGACGGCGGGACGCTGCGACTGCGCTCCCCGGTCGCGGCCGACGCGGATGCGCTCGTCGACTTCTTCGACCGCCTCTCCCCGGAAAGCCTCTACTTCCGCTTCCACGGCGCGCGCAGCGTCGACCGGCGGCTCGTGGAGCCGTTCCTCGACCCCGACTGGGTCGAGGAGGGCGTGCTCGTGGGCACGCTGGGCGCGGGCCTCGACGAGCGCGTCGTCACGCTCGCGAGCTTCTCGCGGCTGCGCGACCCGTCGACAGCAGAGGTGGCCTTCGCGGTCGCCGACGAGGAGCAGGGTCGCGGCATCGGCACCCGGCTCCTGGAGCAACTCGCGACGAGGGCTGCTGACATCGGCATTCGCACGTTCGTCGCCGAGGTGATGGCGGCGAACCGCGCGATGCTCCGCGTCTTCTCCGACGCCGGCTTCGAGATCGGGCGCGAGCTCGAGGCCGGGACGATCGAGGTCCGGCTCTCGATCCAGCCCACCGAGACGTTCAGGGAGCGCGTCGAGGCCCGAGACCACGTAGCGGTTTCCGCGTCGCTGCGCCCGTTCTTCTCGCCGGCGAGCGTCGCCGTCATCGGCGCGTCGCGCCGGCGCGGGTCGATCGGCGGCGAGCTCTTCCGGAACATCCTCGACGCCGACTTCACCGGCGTCGTCTATCCCGTCAACGGCAGCGGCGAGCCGGTCGCAGGCGTGCGCGCCTACCGCTCGGTGGAGGAGATCCCCGACCCGGTCGACCTGGCCGTCATCTGCGTCCCGGGGGCGCGCGTCCTCGACGCCGCCGCCACGGCCCTCGAGGCCGGGATCAAAGCACTGCTCGTGATCTCGTCGGGCTTCGCCGAGACGGGCGCGGAAGGGCGCGAGCGCCAGGAGCGGCTGCTCGCCGCCGTCCGCGCACACGGCGCGCGGCTGGTCGGCCCGAACTGTCTCGGCATCTGGTCGTCCTCCACGCAGCTGAACGCCACCTTCGCGCCCCGCGCGCTACCGCCGGGGCGCATCGGGTTCTCGTCGCAAAGCGGTGCGCTCGGGCTTGCCCTGCTCGAGCGTGCCGCCGAGCGCCGACTCGGTTTCTCCGCCTTCGTCTCGATCGGGAACAAGGCCGACGTCTCGTCCAACGATCTGCTCGAATGGTGGGAGGACGACCCCGAGACCGACGTCGTCCTCCTCTATCTGGAGTCGTTCGGCAACCCCCGCAAGTTCGGTCGCCTTGCTCGACGCGTCGCCCGCCGCAAGCCCATCCTCGCCCTCAAGGCAGGCACGACGGGCGCGGGCGCGAGAGCCGCGAGCTCGCACACCGCCGCGCTCGCCGGGTCGGACGCGGCCGTCGACGCCCTCTTCCACCAGGCGGGCGTGCTGCGCGCGGAGACGCTCGAGGAGCTCGTCGACGTCGCGGCGCTGCTGTCGAGCCAGCCTCTTCCCCGTGGCCGTCGGGTCGCCGTGATCACGAACGCCGGCGGCCTCGGCATCCTCTGCGCCGACGCGTGCGAGTCGGAGGGGCTCGAGCTGCCCGAGCTGTCGCACGAGACGCGCACGGTCCTCTCCGACCTGCTGCCCCTCGAGGCCAGCGTCGCCAACCCGGTCGATTTGCTCGGCTCGGCGACGGCGGCGACGTACGAGGCGGTCCTGCCGCCGCTGCTCGCCGACCCGCGCGTCGACGCGATGATCGTGCTCTTCGTGCCGCCCGTCGTCGCGGGAGCCGAGGAGGTGACGAGCGCGATCACGCACACGGTCGCCGCCGCGGCGCCCGAGAAGCCCGTGCTCGCGGTCGTGATCAGCGCCGACGGCACGCCGGCCGCGCTGCGCGAGGAGGGCTGCCCCATCGCGTCGTTCGCCTATCCGGAATCCGCGGCGCGCGCGCTCGGCCTCGCGGCCGGCCGCGCCGAGTGGCTGCGGCAACCCGCCGGTGCCGACCCGGACCTCGAGGGCATCGACACACCGGTGGCCCGGGCCGTGGTCGAGGACGCACTGCGCGGATCGAGCGAGGCGTGGCTCGACCCGGCGGCCGCGCGCACGCTGCTCGCCGCGTACGGCGTCCCGCTCGTCCCGGAGCGGTCCGCCGCGACGGCCGAAGAGGCGGTCGAGGCGGCAGCCGCGCTCGGCTACCCGGCGGTCGTGAAGACCGCCGCTGCCGGAGCGCACAAGACGGAGAGCGGCGGCGTCGCGCTCGACCTGCGTGACGCCGATCAGGTGCACGCCGCGGTCGAGCGAATCGGCGGCCCCGTGATCGTTCAGCCGTTCGTCCGCGGAGGCGCGGAGCTGCTCGCCGGGCTCGTGCAGGACCCGGTCTTCGGGGCGCTCGTCGCCTTCGGGCCCGGCGGCGTCCTCGCCGAGCTGATCGGCGACGCGGGCTTCCGCATCGCGCCGCTGACCGACGCCGATGCACGCGAGCTAGTGCTCGCCGGGAAGGCCGGTCGCCTCGTCGGGGGCTTCCGCGGCGCGCCCCCTGCCGACGTCGACGCGCTCGTCGACCTCGTCCTGCGTCTCGCGCGGCTGGCGGACGACTTCCCCGAGGTGGCAGAGCTCGACCTGAACCCCGTCATCGCGCGTCCCGAGGGCTGCCTGGCCGTCGACGCCAGGATCCGCGTGCGCGCGCGGCCGCACGCCCGACCCCTGAAGAGCTGGTGAGGAAGGAGAAGACGATGAAGATCACAGATGTCATGACAACCGACGTCGTCACGGTCGATCCGGAGGCGTCGCTGAAGGACGTCGCGGCGCTCCTCGCCGAGCATCGCGTGTCGGGCCTTCCGGTCGTCGACGCCGACGGCCAGGTGGTGGGTGTCATCTCGGAGGCGGACATCCTGTTCAAGGAGGTCGGCGAGAAGGGCCCGCAGGGCGTGATCGCGTGGCTACTGGAGCCGGGCGGCGACGCCAAGCTGGAGGCGCGCACGGCCGGTGAGGCCATGACCAGCCCGGCCCGCACGATCGGGCCCAAGCGGCCGGTGGCCGAGGCGGCCAAGCGCATGCTCGAAGAGGCCGTCAACCGCTTCCCGGTCGTCGACGACGACGGCAAGCTCCTCGGAATCGTCACCCGCGCCGACCTCGTCCGCGCCTTCGTGCGCTCCGACGAGACGATCGCGACGGAGATCCGCGAGGACGTCGTCCTGAAGACGCTGTGGATCGCCCCGGAGGCGCTCGACATCTCCGTCGAGAAAGGGGTGGTGAAGCTCGCCGGCCACGTCGAGTCGAAGACAGACGCCGAGCTGATCGAGGCCTTTGCCCGGCGTGTGCCAGGTACTGTCTCGGTCGAGTCGCATCTGAGCTGGGAGGAGAACGGCCGCAAGCGATGACGAGCGACATCCGGACGCCGGAGACGACCCGACCGCTCGAGGCCGAGGAGCTCCGGCTTCTGGATGCCTCGTGGTGCGCCGCCAACTACCTGCCCGTCGGACAGATCTACCTGCGCGACAACCCGCTGCTCCGGGAGCTGCTCCAGGCGGAGCACGTGAAGCCGCACCTGTCCTCGATGCCGTCCCAGGACACGGAGGACCGGCGGCTTCGAGCCCGGGCGTACACGCGCGAGCACGGCGAGGACGACCCGGCTGTGCGCGACTGGACCTGGCCGTACTAGGAGGACTAGTCCTGGTCGTCAACGCCGGGTCGACGAGCCTCAAGCTCTCGGCCGTGGACGGGGACGGCGCGCCGTCGGCGGTGAAGTCGCTCGACGCGGTGCCCGCGGGCGTCGAGGCGGTCGCGCACCGGATCGTGCACGGCGGCTCGCGCTTTCGGGAGGCGGTGGTCATCGACGAGGACGTCGAACGCAAGCTGGCCGCGCTGACGGAGATCGCCCCGCTGCACAACGCGCCGGCGATGGCCGCGCTCGAGGACGCGCGCCGAGCGCTGCCGGACGTCCCGCACGTTGCCGTCTTCGACACGGCCTTCCACGCGACGATCCCCGACGAGGCCGCGACCTACGCGGTGCCCCGACGTTGGCGCGAGAACTGGGGCATCCGCCGTTACGGCTTCCACGGGCTGTCGGTGGCGTGGGCGGCCGAGCAGGTCCCCGTCCCGCGGCTCGTCGTCTGCCACCTCGGCGGCGGCTGCTCGGTGACGGCCGTGCGCGACGGCCGCTCGGTCGACACGACCATGGGCTTCAGCCCGCTCGAGGGCGTGCCGATGGCGACCCGATCGGGCTCGATCGATCCGGAGATCGTGCTGCACCTGCTGCGCGGCGGGAAGCTCGGGCTCGAGGAACTCGCCGACGCGCTCGAGCGCGAGTCGGGGCTGCTCGGGCTCTCAGGGCTCTCGGGGCACGTCGAGGAACTCGAGGCCTCCGACGAGCCTGCCGCCCGGCTTGCACTCTCGGTCTTCTCCTACCGCATCGCCTGCGCCGTCGGCTGGATGGCGGCCGCGCTCGGAGGGCTCGACGCACTCGTCTTCACCGGCGGCGTCGGCGAGCACTCCGAGCGTGTTCGACATGAGGTGTGCGAGCGCCTCCGGTATCTCGGCAGCGGCGTTCGGTTCGTGGTCGTCGAGGCGCGAGAGGACGTGGTCGCCGCGCGCGCAGCGCGCGAGCTCCTGTCCTAGCGACATTCGCAGTGACTGTCCCCTGGGACGTTCACTGGGCCGTGGCCCGATCGGCCACGGCCCAGTGAACGAGTGCTACATCGAGTCGGAGGGCTTGATGATCCCGAAGACGGCGCCGATCGGATCCTTGAGGTAGGCGATCCGGCCCACGTTCGGAATGTCCATCGGCTCCAGAATCGTCGAGCCGCCCAGCTCGCTGGCCCTGGCGACGGAGGCGTCCACGTCCTCCACGGCGACGTACGGAGCCCACATCGACGGAGTGGACGCGTCCTGCAGCTTCATCACCCCGGCGACGCGAGTCTCGCCGCTCTGGAAGATCTTGTAGCCGCCGTACTCCTCGCCCATGTCGACCGTCGTCCAGCCGAACACGGCCGAGTAGAACTGCTCTGAAGCCTCGACGTCCTGCGTCCCCAGCTCGTCCCAGACGAAGACGCCTGCGGTCTGCGGAGGCTCGCCCGCGGACTGGAAGCCGACGATCACCGCACCCTGCGGGTCGGCGAGAACCGCGAAGCGGCCGACCTGCGGAATGTCCTGCGGCCCGTGGATCACCTTGCCGCCGGCGGCCTTCGCCTTCTCGACGGTCGCGTCGACGTCCTCGACGGCGACGTTGCCGGCCCAGTGAGGCGGCGTGCCCTCCTGGACGGGCGGGAAGCCTCCGTGAGACTGCCCGTCGACCGAGATCATCGGGTACTCGAACTCGTCCGTCTTGAAGACCTCGATGTCCCAGCCGAACAGCTCGGTGTAGAACTCCTGAGCCCGCTTGGGATCGGTCGTCACGTTCTCGTGCCACACGAACGTGCCGATCCGGCTCGTGACCTGAGTGCTCACTCAGCGCCTCCTTTCGCTCTTTGACCCGGCCGACTCTATCATTACGATGCTTTCACGAAGCAACTGGGAACTTGTGTTTACGAAGTGGAGACGGTCCGGAGCTACAGACAGCACTGCGGCATCGCCCGCGCGCTCGATCTCGTCGGGGAGCGCTGGGCGCTGCTCGTCATCCGCGACCTCGTCCTGGGGCCGAAGCGCTTCACCGATCTGCGCGCGAGCCTGCCGGGGATCGCGACGAACGTCCTCACGCAGCGGCTCAAGCAGCTCGAGCGCGACGGCGTCGTCAGGCGCCGGCTTCTGCCGCCGCCGGCCGCATCGACCGTCTACGAGCTGACGGAGTACGGCCGCGAACTCGAGCCCGTCCTGCTCGCGTTCGGGCGCTGGGGGGCGAAGACGATCGGCGAGCCCATTCCGAGCCGATCGATCCGCTCCGAGTGGTTCGGCGTGGCCCTGAAGGCGCACTTCCGGCCCGAGGCCGCAGAGGGCGTCCACGCGACGATCGGGCTCCGCTTCGAGGACGGGGCGCTCACGATTCGCATAGACGCAAGCGACCTCTCGGTCACGACCCGCGTTCCCGACGAGGCCGACCTCACGCTGACGACGGAGCTGCCGATGCTGGCCGGCTACCTGTCGGGAGGCGCCGTACCGCGCGCTGCGCTCGCGCCCGAAGGCGACCTCGAGCTCTTGGCGCGCCTGCCGGAGATGTTCCCTTTCGGCGCCTGAACGGGTAACGCCACCCGAGTGCGCGAGACTGCAGGATCGGTGAACGAGAGAACAGGAGCCACGGCATGAGTGAGAGCTTCGACGTCGTCGTCCTCGGTGGAGGCCCCGCCGGAGAGGTGGCCGTCAACACGCTGCTGAAGGCAGGCAAGCGCATTGCGCTCGTCGAGTCGGAGCTGATCGGCGGCGAGTGCACGAACTGGGGCTGCATCCCCTCCAAGACGCTGCTGCGGCCGGCCGAGTTGCGCGCCCAGGCCGGGCGGGCTGCCGGCGTCACGAAGCCCGCACGCGACTGGCCGGCGCTGAGCGCGTACCGCGACTACATGGTCTCCGGCCACGACGATTCGAAGCGCGTCGCCGGCTACGAGAAGCGCGGGGTTACCGTGGTCAAGGCGGCGGGCACGATCGCAGGGCCGGGGCGAGTCGAGGTCGCCGGACAGGCGCTGGAGGCGGACGCGATCGTCGTCGCCACCGGCGCCGAGGCAGTCATCCCGCCGATCCCCGGCCTGGCCGAGACCGGGCACTGGACGAACCGCGAGGTCACGGCCCTGACCGAGATCCCGGAGAGCGTCGTCTTCATCGGCGGCGGCGTCGTCGCCGTCGAGCTGTCGCAGTTCCTCGCCCGCTTCGGCTGCTCGGTGACGATCGTGCAGGGGCCGCCGCGCCTCGCCGACCGCGAGGACCCGCGGATCAGCGCGCTCCTGGAGAAGATCCTCGAGGACGACGGCATAAAGCTCGTGCTCGACCGCCGCGCCGTCGCCGTCCGTGCCGACGGCGACGAGAAGGTCGTGGAGCTCGACGACGGCGGCGAGGCGCGCGGCGCGGAGATCGTGGTCGCGACCGGCCGCCGCCCACGCACGAAGGGGATCGGGCTCGAGAGCGTCGGCGTGGAGCCGAATCCGCGGGGAATCGAGGTCGACGCGCGCTGCCGTGCCGCGGAGGGCGTGTGGGCGATCGGCGACGTGACGGGCATCGCGATGTTCACCCACGTGGGCAAGTACCAGGGCCGGATCGCCGCCATGGACATCCTCGGCAGGCCGGCAGGCGCCGACTACCGCGCCGTCCCGCGCGTCGTCTTCACCGATCCCGAGCTGGCCGCAGTCGGCATGTCCGAGCAGGCGGCAAAGGAGGCGGGCATCGACGCGGCCACGGCCACGATCGACATCCCCACCTCCGTCGCCAGGGCGTACACCTACGAGCGGGAGCCACGCGGGACATTCAGCGTGACCATCGACCGCGAGCGGGAAGTGGTCGTCGGCGCCTGGGCAGTGGCGCCGCTCGCGAGCGAGTGGATCCACACGCTCGTGCTCGCGATCCGCGCCCAGGTGCCGGTCTCGGTGCTCAACGACACGATCGCGCAGTTCCCCACCTTCTCCGAGGCGCTCGGCTACGCCCTGCGCTCGCGTCCGGACGAGGAGCTCTTGCTGCCCGCGGACTTCTGCGCGCACCCGTACCAGACGGAGGAGCCGGCGCAGGTCGGCGAAAACGCCAGGACTGCCTGACAGAATCGTCTCCGTGAGGATCGCGTGCTCCTTCGTCGCCCTCGCTGTCGCGGTGCTCGTGCCCGCCGGAGTTGCCGCCGCCGCCGTTCCCGGCGGAACCGTGACGCCCAACGTCGGCGCCGCAGGGATCAAGCTGGGGATGACGCGGGCGCAGGTGATCGCGAAGCTCGGGAAGCCGCTGTTCAAGAACGCGAACGGCTTCATGCAGTTCGGGAACGACAAGACGAACGTCCTCTTCGACGTCTACCTCGACACGAGCACGCACCCGCAGCGGGTGCGCCTGCTCGGGATCAGCGGGACGAAGTTCTGCCTCGCCGGGGGCGGGCCGTGCATGCTGCGCACCGGCGGCGTCGGCAAGCTCAGGAAGCGCTACGGCAAGGCGCTCGTGAACGTGAAGCTCGAGGACGGCGAGAAGGTCGTCTGGCTGAAGGGCAAGCTGAAGGGCTGCAAGGTCTTCACCGATTTCGGCGAGGCCAACCGCCCGTCTGCCGCCAGGATCGTGATGATCTTCATCGGCTATCAGAGCGGCCACTACTGCTAGGCCCGCAGCCGCACCCGCGCCGGCCCACGCACCGACGACCTGACGCCGCCGGGCGGCTGCCCGAGGGCTGGTGCTACAGTTTTTGGATCTAATCAACAAGAGCTAGTTAGGAGCGTGAGCGAACCGGTGAGCAGTCTGTTGCTCGTTCCCCTCGAAGACACCGTCGTCTTCCCCAACATGAACATCACGCTCGCTGTCGACGTCGGCGACGACGACCGCGTCCTGCTCGTCCCCAAGCACGAGAGCGAATACGCGAAGGTCGGTACGGTCGCCGAGGTCGCCGAGCGTGTCCGGCTCCCGGGCGGAGCCCACGCGGTCGCCCTCTTCGGCCTGCACCGCGGGCTCGTCGGTGCCGCGATCACCGACACGGAAGGGCGCCTGCGGGTCGAGGTCGCGGAGCGGCCGGATGAGACCCCTGCCGCCGTGCAAACGCGCGAGCTCGAGGTCGAGTACCGGGCGGTCGTGGAGGAGATCCTCGAGCTGCGCGGCGCCGACGAGCGGGTGTCCGCGTTCGTCCGTGCCGTCCGCGAGCCCGGCGCGCTCGCCGACACGGCGGGCTATGCGCCCGACCTGACGTTCGAACAGAAGGTGGACTTGCTCGAGACCGTCGACGTCGTCCAGCGACTCGGGCTGGCCGTCCGCTTCCAGCGCGAGCGGCTGGCCGAGCTGCAGGTGCGGCGGCGCATTCGCGAGGACGTCGAGTCCGGCGCGCAGAAGCAGCAGCGCGAGTACTTCCTCCGCAAGCAGCTGGAGTCGATCCAGAAAGAACTCGGCGAGGACGAGGCGTCCGTCGTCGACGAGTACCGCCGGAAGATCGCCGAGGCGGAGATGCCCGACGAGGTGCAGGAGCAGGCCGAGCGGGAGCTCGGGCGGCTCGAGCGCATGGGTGACGCGAGCGGCGAGGCGTCGATGATCCGCACCTACCTCGACTGGCTTCTGGCCGTGCCCTGGGGCAAGCGATCCGACGAGCGGCTCGACCCCGTGCACGCCCGCGAGGTGCTGGACGCCGACCACGCCGGCCTCGAGGACGTCAAGGAGCGGATCGTCGAGTACCTGGCCGTCCGCAAGCTGCGCCAGGAGCGCGGGATCGCAGAGGACAAGCGCTCCGGCGCGATCCTCACGCTGATCGGGCCTCCGGGCACCGGCAAGACGTCGATCGGCGAGTCGATCGCCCGCGCGCTGAACCGCGAGTTCGTCCGCATGTCGCTCGGCGGCGTGCGCGACGAGGCGGAGATCCGCGGCCACCGGCGCACCTACATCGGCGCGCTGCCGGGCAGGCTCGTCCGCGCGCTCCGGGATGCCGGGACGATGAACCCGGTGATCATGCTCGACGAGGTGGACAAGGTCGGCGCCGACTGGCGCGGCGACCCCTCGGCGGCGCTGCTCGAGGTGCTCGATCCCGCCCAGAACCACTCGTTCCGCGACCACTACCTCGACGTCGAGCTCGACCTGTCGGAGGTCGTGTTCATCGCCACGGCGAACATCGCCGACACGATCCCCGGTCCGCTGCTCGACCGCATGGAGGTCCTCCGCTTCGACGGCTACACCGTCGACGAGAAGGTCGCGATCGCGCGCGGCTACCTGTGGCCACGGCAGCGCGAGCGGAACGGCCTGCTCGCGGACGAGGTCTCGATCACGGACGAGCTCCTCGAGCTCGTCGTCACCGACTACACGCGCGAGGCCGGCGTGCGCCAGCTCGAGCGCGAGCTCGGCAAGCTGCTCCGCAAGACCGCGACGAAGATCGCCGCGGGCGACGCCTCGGCTCCGGTGGCCCTCGACGAGGCCGCCGTGCGCGACGCGCTCGGCCGCCAGCGCTTCTACCGCGAGACCGCGGAGCGGACCGCGCTTCCCGGCGTCGCCACCGGCCTGGCCGTGACCGGCACGGGCGGCGATGTCCTCTTCGTCGAGGCGACGGCGATGAGCGGCGGCGATCCGCTCGTCCTCACCGGCCAGCTCGGCGACGTGATGAAGGAGTCCGCGCGGATCGCCCTCTCCTGGGTGCGCGCGCACGCCGGCGAGCTCGGCATCGGCGAGCACGACTTCGACGGCCGATCGTTCCACGTCCACGTTCCCGCGGGCGCGATCCCCAAGGACGGTCCGAGCGCCGGGATCACGATGACGACGGCGTTGGCCTCGCTGCTGACCGGCCGGCCCGTGAAACACACTGTCGGCATGACAGGTGAGGTCACGCTCCAGGGCCGGGTCCTGCCCATCGGCGGCCTGAAGCAGAAGGTCCTGGCGGCCCATGCAGCCGGCATTACCGACGTGATCATCCCGGAGCGAAACCGGGGCGACCTCGACGACGTCCCCGACGACGTTCGAGCCGAGATCAGCTTCCACCCGGTCATGTCGGTCGGCGAGGTGCTCGAACTCGCGCTCGAGCCGACGCCGCTCAGTGAGCCAGCATCGCTCGCAGCGTAGAGCGGCGATGCGCTGCCGACGCTGCGAGCCGCTTCCCGAGGAGGTCCGCCGCGCGGCGGACCTCCTCGGGCGGCGTCACGCCCTCGCGATCGTCTACGCGTCCCGTTCGGGAGCGACGCGCTTCAACGAGTTCAAGCAGGTGCTCGGACCGGTGCCCCCGACGACACTGTCCGCGCGCCTTGACGATCTCGCCGAGGCAGGCATCCTCGAGCGCCGTGTGGTCGACTCGCGCCCGCCGCGCACCGAGTACACGCTGACCGAGAAGGGCGGGCGGCTCGCGTCACTGCTCGACGCGCTCGCGGCGCTCGGCGGCGACCGCTGAGGCCGGGCCCCCGGCGCGGATCAGCCCTTCGCCGGCAACGTGCGCGCGTAGGACAGGCCGCGTTCGACCCACGTCGTGAGGTCGGCGTCGGCCTGGACGTCCTATGCGGCGAGCCCCAGCTCGCTCAGCCGCCGGTAGGGATCGAGCCGGACCCCGACGACCTGGACTGTCGGCCGGAGCCGCAACGGTTACTGCTGGTAGCCCTCGACGACGTCGGTGGGCCGCGGCGAGGCCGCATCCGGGTCGAGCCCGGCCTCGCGCAACGCGTTCCGCTGGCGCAGCAGGTCCCAGCACTGGTCGAGGGAGACCTTCAGCTCCTGGAGCCGCTCCCGGTCCGCCTCTCCCGCGCCGCCTGCGCCCTCGCGTTCCCACAGCTCGTGCTCCTCGGCGACGAGCCGCTCGATGCTCGCGTGGATCTGGGAATCGTCCATCGCTCCTCCTCGGGTCGTGGGTCAAGCGGGCTCGAGATCGGCGAGCCCGCGCGCGTCGACGCAGGTGATCCCCCGAATGGTGACGAGGACCATGAGCGTGCTGCGGCAGCTCCGGCACCGCACGACGGTTCCCGGCGCGTCGAGGTAGATCTCGAGCTCGCCCACCTGCGCCCTCGCGCCACAGCCCGCGCAGACGCTCGCCGCCGTCGTCATCTCCACGCCGAAGACCTCCGTGAGCAGCCCGGCGATCGCGTTGCCGTCGAGCGCATCCATCAGCGGCCGAGCAGTTCCTCGAGCTCTGGCCGGGGCGGGCACCACGACGACGTGAGCTCGTCGCGGTTCCAGCCGAGGGCATCGGCACCGGCCTCGTACTCGCTCTCCAGGAGCACGAGGCGCCTCGTCGGCCCGTGCGCGTCGACGTGGAGCGCGGCGTCCCGCCAGGGGTTCTGCAGGGCGGCCATCGCCGGCCGCATCTTCCCCACCATCTGCACCGGCAGGTGCAGCGGGTCCCCGATCGCCTCCGACTCCTCGGGCGGCAGCGCCGGAAGATCCGGCCGGGCGGCGGTCGTGATCACCGGCCCGCACCGTGCGGGTCGACGACGAATGCGACCTCGTCCACGTAGCACCAGCTCCAGTCCTCGCCTGACTCGGCGGAGCGGGCGATGGGATGGTCGTCCTCACGGGCGTGCCTGGATGCGTGGCGGTTCGGGGACGAGTCGCAGCAGCCGACCTTGCCGCAGGTCATGCACATGCGCAGATGCACCCAGTCGCTGCCGATCTTCAGGCATTCCTCGCAGCCGGCGATCTGCTCGGGCAGGGCCCTCACCGTGATCCGGTCGAGGTGCGTGCAGATCTCGGTCATGGAGTCACCTTCCTGTCGGTCCGAACCGCTCCGTCCTGATTCTGCCCGGATCGTGCCCGAGATCGACCAGGCCGCCACCAGCCGTCTCCACGAACGCGGTCGGCCCGCAGATGTAGACGAGCGGGCGATCCCGAGGAGGCCACGCCGCCTCTTCGAGCAGCGCCTTGTCGACCCGCCCACGATCGCCTTGCCAGCCCTCCGGCCATTCGCGAGTCAGCGTGAGTCGGACGTCGAGTCCGTCGTCGCAAGCCAGGCGGTCGATGTCGTCGCGGAAGACGACCTCTTCCAGCGAGCGTGCGGAGTAGAGCAGCCGGGCCGGCACCGAGCTCCGCGCCGCCGCGCGGTGGCGCAGGATCGCTCGCAAGGGCACGATGCCCGAGCCGCCGCCGATCAGGAGCAACGGGCCACCGAGCGAGTGCTCCCAGACGAAGTAGCCACCGATCGGGCCGCGGAGCTCGAGCCGGTCGCCGGCCCGCAACTCGTCGGTCAGGTAGGGCGAGACCTCGCCGTCGTCGAGACGCTCGATCGTGAGCGCGAGGTAGCGGTCCTCCGGGGCCGAGGCGATCGAGTAGCTGCGCTGGGCCTGGTATCCGTCCTCGGCGGTCAGCCGGACGTCGACGTGCTGGCCTGCCCTGTGACCCGGCCAGTCGGGCAGATCCAGGAGGATGCTCCTGGTCCGCGGGGTCTCGTCGATGAGGTCGATCACCTCGCCGACCCGCCAGGTCAGTCTCCCGAGTACCGCTGCTCCCGCCACGGATCTCCGTAGTTGTGGTAGCCGTATGACTCCCAGAAGCCCGGCTCGTCGTCCTCGCGCAACTCGAGGCCGCGCACCCACTTGGCGCTCTTCCAGAAGTACAGATGGGGGACGAGCAGGCGCGCCGGCCCGCCGTGCTCGGGGTCGAGCGGGTCGCCGTCGTAGCCGTACGCGATCCAGGCTTTGCCGCCTGTGACGTCGTCGAGTGGAAGGTTGGTCGTGTAGCCGCCGTCGCTGAACGCCGTCACGAACTCGCCGCTCGTCTCGACGCCGTCGAGCAAGGTGTCGACCGAGACGCCCATCCAGACGGTGTCCAGCTTCGACCACTTGGTCACGCAGTGGATGTCGACCGTCACGGTCTCGCTCGGCAGCGCGCGGAAATCGTCCCACGCCCACGAGATCGGCTCGTCGACAGCGCCGCGGATCGTGAGCGTCCACTCGTCGAGCGGCGTGTGCGGCGTCGGTCCCGCCGACAGCACCGGGAAGTCGTCCGTCAGGTACTGGCCAGGCGGCACCCGAGACGGATCGGCGTCCGGCCTGCGCCGGCCGCGGAAGCCGCGCGAAACGAGTCCCAACTCAGGCCTCCTTCCGGGCGAAGCGGTCGACGAAAGCGAGCGCCGTGTCTGCGACCTCGCGCCAGCCGCTGTCGATCGTCAGCGAGTGCCCGCGTCCCGGGATCTCGACGTACTCGGTTACGCCCTCGTTCTTCTGCTGCTTCTTGTACGACGCCTTGGCGATCGCAGGCGGCACCGTGTGGTCCTCGTCTCCGACCACGATCAGCATCGGGCCCGCTCGGGGTTCTTCGTGTCGACCTTCGCCTCCGACCACGGGTTGAGGTTGGCGTTCGCGGCCTGGAAGATCGGCTCGCCCGAGCCCGGCACGGAGTAGACCACCGGCGTCTTCCCCGACCCGTTCGCCCGCTCGACCTGCGCGGCCTCGTGCTCGGTGATCGCCACCGCCTGCGTCGCAGTCGCGCTCATGCGTCCTCCTTCGTGTTCGATTCCTCCAAGGAGTCAACTCGGCGCGGGCCGCTCCAATTCCGGCGGCGCGACGGAGCCGGGCCGCGGTTACGACCTGGTGAGGCCGATGCGGCTGTCGCTCTGCCGGCCGACGATGACCCAGATCGCGTGTACCGGCCCGTCTCCGATCGCCCACAGGCGATGAGGCGAGGACGAGTCGAACGAGACCGAGTCGCCGGGGCCGAGGTCGTACTCGTCGAAGCCGATCCGCACGCCCAGGCGGCCGCTGATCACGTAGCCGTACTCCTTGCCCCCGTGTGTGACGAGCGAGTCCTCGGGGCACGATTCGCTGCCCGGGTCGTACACGACGTGGAGGAACTCGAACGCGGGGTCGCTCGACGGCGTGAGGCGCTCCCAGGTCACGCCCGAGGCGAGCGTGATCACGGCGCGCTGGTCGGCCGTGACGAGCGGCGTCGCCGTCGCGGCCGTCGGCACTGCGGCGTCGAGCGGAGAGGCGCCGTCCCCGGCGAACAGGTCGCCCATCGTCAGCCGCAGCTCCTGCACGAGCGCGTAGAGCGTGCTCACGCTCGGGTTGACCTTGTCCCGCTCGATCTGCGAGATCAGGCTGGCGGAGACGCCGATGCGGCGGGCCACCTCTCGCAGGCTCAGCCCCATCTGCTCGCGCTGCGCGCGGAGCCGGGGCCCGATGTGGGAGGACTCGGGTCGCTGGGAGGGCGAGTATGCGGGCTCGGCGATGCCGGTAGCGTAGTTTCGAGGAAGCGTCATCGCGACCCCAGTCTCCTCCCGATCTCGGACGCGATGCGCTCCGCTCCCGGGATGTGGGCGTCCTCGAGCGGCGGGCTGTAGGGGATCGGCGAGTCGGGCGTGGCGATGCGCCAGGCGTCGTCCAGGTCGCCGAGCCCCTCCTCGGTGACGAGCGCCAGGACCTCTCCCGCCCAGCCGCCGGTCAGGGGGCCTTCCTCGACCACGACGAGGCGGTTCGTCTTCGCCAGCGAGGCCAGGATCGTCGACCGGTCGAGCGGCCGGATCGTCCGCACGTCGACGACCTCCGCGTCGATGCCGGAGGCGGCGAGCGTCTCGGCGGCGGCCAGGCTCTCGTGCACGCCGCGCATCGCGGACACGATCGTCACGTCGCCGCCGGCGCGGACGACCGCGGCCTCGCCGAGCGGCACCCTCTGTCCGTCCACCTCGCCCTCGAGCGTGTACAGGCGCTTGTGCTCGAAGAAGAGCACCGGGTTGTCGTCCTCGATGGCCGACCGCAGGAGCGACTTCGCGTCGGCCGGCGTGGAAGGCGCCACGATCTTCACGCCCGGGACGCCGGTGAACCACGAGACGGGCATCTGCGAGTGGATCGCGCCGAAGCGGCCGCCTCCGCCGACGACCGAGCGGATGACGACGGGCACGCTCACCTCGCCCTGCGTCAGGAACCAGTACTTCGACATCTGGTTGACGAGGCTGTCCATGACCAGCCCGAGGAAGTCGCCGAACATGATCTCCACGACCGGGCGCAGGCCACTGACAGCGCTTCCGAACGCCGCCCCCGCGAGCGCGAGCTCCGAGATCGGCGTGTCGAAGACGCGGGCCGGGCCGTACTTCTCGAAGAGTCCGGGCGTCGCCGCGAAGACGCCGCCCGCGACGGCCACGTCCTCGCCGAAGAAGACGACGCGGTCGTCGGCGGCGAGCGCCTCGTCGAGCGCGTCGCGGATGGCGCTGCGGAAGTCGGTCGTCCGCCGGTCGACGGCCTGCGCAGACGCCGCCGACGGCGCTGCGGACGGCGCAGGCCCCTGCTGCTCGGCGGCCGCGTCGCCCGTGTCCAGCGTGGCGATCGGGTCGCCGAGCCGCGCCGTCCCGCCCTCGAGCACGAGCACGCTCGCGATCACGCCGTCCGCCTCGGCCTCGTACACGATCGTGGCCTTGTCCGTCTCGATCTCGACCAGCGGCTCCCCGCGCGCGAACGGCTCCCCCGGCTGTTTCAGCCACTGCAGGATCGTCCCCTCCTCCATCGAGTCGGACAGCTTGGGCATCGTGAGCTCGGCCATCGCTAGTGCCTAGCCCTTGAACTCGCTGAAGGTCCGCGGCTCGGGGAACGGGGCGGCGAGCCCCCGCTGCTCGTGCTCGGCGAGCTGCGCCTCGACCTCCGCGTCGACGCGGTCGATCCTGGAGGCGTCCACGCCGTCCTGCTCGAGCCGTGCGCGCAGCACGACGAGCGGGTCGCGCTCGCGCCACCGGTCGAGCTCGCCCTCGGGCCGGTACTTGCCGGGGTCGCTGCGCGAGTGGCCGACGAAGCGGTAGGTGATCGCCTCGACGAAGTACGGCCCGCCGCCTCCACGCGCATGCTCGGTCGAGCGCGCCGCCGCCTCGCGGACGGTCCAGACGCTCATGCCGTCGATCGTCTCGGCAGGCACCTCCATCACCTCGGCGCGGGCGCGGATCGGCCCCGCCGTGACCGACTCGAACGCCGTGTACTCGCCGTAGCCGTTGTTCTCGCAGACGAGCACGACGGGCAGCGACTGCACCTTGCAGAAGTTGAGGCACTCGAAGAAGTAGCCCTGGTTCATCGCGCCGTCGCCGAAGTACGCGACCGCCACGCCGCCGGTACCCCGCAGTGCGAGCGCGGCGCCGGTGGCGGCGGCGATGCTGCCGCCCACGATCCCGAAGCAGCCGATCAGCCGGTCCCGCGGCGAGGTCACGTTCATCGAGCCGGCAAGGCCGCCGTTGATGCCCGTCGCCCGGCCGAGCATCTCGTCGAGCAGCTTCTGAGGGTCGACGCCGAGCGCGAGGGCATGCCCGTGGCCGCGGTAGGTCGCGGCGACGCGGTCGCGCTCCTCGAGGATGCTCGCGAAGCCGACCGCGACCGCTTCCTGCCCGGAGTAGAGATGGGTCGTCCCGTAGATCTCGCCGCGGAGGAAGAGCGACTGGACGAGATCTTCGAAGCCGCGGATGAGCCGCATGCGCCGGTAGAGGTCGACGTACAGGTCGAGGTCGTCGAGCGGCGCCGACTCCACGGGCGTCGTGGCGGTCATGCCAGAGCCCTCTCGGGCAGCCGCTCGGCGAGGTACTCCCAGTCGCGCTCGAAGCGGTAGGAGTGGCGGTCGGGCGGGCCCGGCGCCGAGGTCTCGAGCCACTTCACGGTGCCGCCACGCGTCTCGTAGAACGCGTGGACGCAACCGACGCCCGTCCAGAAGACGTCGCCCGGGCGCAGCGTGTAGCGGTCGCCGTCCGCGACGACGTCGACCTCGCCCTCGAGCATGTAGTAGGACTCCTCGAAGGGATGGTCGTGCGGGTGGGCGACGGCGCCCGGCTTGTATCCGACCATGAACATCGTGTGCAGCTGCGCGTCGAGGCGCTTGTCGACGAGCATCTTCACGGTGATCCCGCTGTACAGGAGCGCCGCGGTGGCCATGCTCGCGGAGACGGTCGGCTGCGAGACCTTCGCGCCCGCGCTCAGCCGGTCGACGTCCATGTCCTCGTCGGAGAGGAAGAACAGGTTCCGGTTGCGCGGGTCGCGGAGATCGAGGTCGGCGGGCGCCTCGGCGGGAGCGTCCCCGAGGAAGAACGTGTCGGGCGGCTGGTCGGGCCCACGCGGGCGCGGCGACGCCATCTCGATCCACTGGGCGTGCCCGTCGCTCCGCCAGGCATGCGGCAGGCCGACCGGGAGCGCGCCGCAGGCGTTCGGCCTCAGCCTGACGCCGCGGCCGTCCAGGTAGAGCACCGGCTCGCCGGAGAGCACGTAGAAGCTCGACTCGAACGAGTGCACGTGCGTATCGACGTGACCGTCGGCGAGCGAGACGAGGATCAGGCCGGTGTGCACGGCCCCCGTCGCCTCTCCGATCAGCACCGCCCGCGTCAGCCCCCGGCTGTGCCCGGGCAGGGCCGGCTCGAGCGCGATCTCCTCCCGGCGGATCAACCGGTAGCGCTTCACACCGTCGACCGGGCCGTCTCCCGCTCCAGCAGGTCGGCGCCGCGGACGTAGGTCTTGCCGGCGACGAGGAGTTCCTCGGCGGGGAAGCGGGTGAGGATCTCGTTGCCGTCCTTGGTGACGACGACTTCTTCCTCGATGCGGGCGGCGGAGTGCCCGTCGGTCGCGGGGCAGTAGGTCTCCAGCGCGAAGACCATGCCCTGCTCCAGCTCGACCGGGCAGTCGAGTGAGTGGACGCGGGAGATCATCGGCGGCTCGTACAGCCCGACGCCGACGCCGTGCCCGAACTGCAGGCCGAAGCAGCTCTCCTCGTCGGGGAAGCCGAGCTCCTGCGCGGTCGGCCACACGGACGCGATCTCGTCGGTCGTCGTCCCCGGCCGGACGAGCTCGATCGCCGCGTCCAGCCACTCCCGGCACTGCTTGTACGCGTCCAGCTGTGACTGCGAGACGCCGCCGACGTTGAACGTGCGGTAGTAGCACGTCCGGTAGCCCATGAACGAGTGGATGACGTCGAAGAACGCCTGGTCGCCGGGGCGCAGCAGGCGGTCCGAGAACACGTGCGGGTGCGGGTTGCAGCGGTCGCCGGACACGGCGTTGATCGCCTCCACCTGCTCCGAGCCCATCTCGAACAACAGCTGCTGCGCGCGTGCGACGATCTGATGCTCGTACACGCCCGGGCGCAGCAGCTCGTAGATCTCCTCGTAGACCGCGTCGACGATGCCGCAGGCGTGGTCGAGCAGCGCGATCTCGTCGGCCGTCTTGATCTTGCGCGCCTCCAGCATCACCCGGGAGCCGTCGACCACCTGCACACCGGCCCGCGCCAGCGCCTCCAGCGTGACCAGATCGGCCATGTCCACGCCGACCGGCTCGCCCTCCAGCCCCCGCTCGTGCAACTCGACCACGATCTTCTTCGCCAACCCGTCGGGCACGCCCGTCTCCACCGGCATCGCGCCGCGCATCGGCGCGACCCCGGCACGGAAGTTCTCCGCCGGCAACCACGGCGCAAACAGCCGATGATGGCGAGCTGCCGAGCCGAAGTCCCACAGGATCGGGTCGTCGCCCCGGGCAAGCAGCGCGAAGCGGGCGTTCTTGTCCCGCGCCCACTCCCCGATATGCGTGCTCGTGACATACCGGATGTTGTTCGGATCGAACAACAGCAACGCCCCAAGCTCCGACGCCCCCAACGAGCTCTTCGCCCGCGCCAACCGCTCCGACCGCAGCCGCGAGAAATCGATCCGCTGCTCCCAATCCACCGCCATCGTCGCGCCCCGCGATGCGATGTTGGGCGATGCGATGTTGGGCGATGCGATGTTCGTCGTCACTGTGTCACCTGTCCCTCGCTGTCGATTCCGGGTGCTACTGCAGCAGCCATCCGCCGTCCAGTTCCAGGTTGACGCCGTTCACGGCGCCGTTCTCGAGCAGGAAGATCGATGCGTCCACGACCTCGTCGGTGGTAACCAGGCGGCCGAGCGGCGTGCGCGTTCGCACGTTCTCGAGCATCTCCGCCGGCTTGCCCTCCCACTCCGGCGTGTCGCCGACGATGCCGGGATGGATCGCGTTCACGCGAACCGGCGCGAGCTGGACGGCGAGCGTGCGGACGAGGCCCTCGACGCCGCCGTTCACCGTCGTGATCGTCGTCGAGCCCGGATAGGGGCGGCGCAGCGCCTGCCCTCCGAAGAGGAGGATCGAGGCCGTCGACGTCAGCCGCGGAGCCAGCACGTGCACGACCTCGGTGTAGCCCACGAGCTTGAGCGTGACGAGGCGCAGCGCGCGGCCGAGGTCGTAGCTCTCGACCGCGTTCTGGTCGCGCTCGATCGCCGCCAGGACGAGATGGTCGACCGAGCCGACATCTTCCAGGCCGGAGGCGATCGTCTCCGGGGCGGCCAGGTCGAGGGCGCGCCAGGAGACGGCGCCGGGCCCGGCGATCCCGCCTGCGACCTCGGCGCAGCGCCCGTCGCTGCGGCCCGTGATCACGACGTCGCGGCCCCGGGCAGCGTAGGTCCGGGCCAGGCCCAGGCCGATCCCGGAGGTGCCGCCGACGATGACCACGGATCCGTCCGCCACGGCCCGAACGATAAACGGGCCGTACAGTCTCAGTCAACTAATTCGGCGTAGTCAAGCCGGATTCCGCGCTCTGCTTGCCGATGTGGGCGGACCAGTGGTAAGAATCACGCAACGCCCGTGCAGCCTGTCTTGACGGGCGGAGGACAGTCTCGAGACTGAAGGGAGATGTCGTGTCCAAGCGCGTTCTGTTCCGTGGCGGTCACGTCCTGTCGATGGACCCGCAGATCGGAGACGTCTTCTTCGGCGACGTCCTCGTCGAGGACGGGCGGATCGCCGCCGTCGGACCCTCGCTCGACGTCGGCGACGCGGAGGTCGTCGATGCGACGGACTGCATCGTCATGCCGGGCTTCATCGACTCGCACCGGCACACGTGGGAGACGGTGATCCGCGGGATCGCGCCCGACGTCAGCCTCGGCGGCTACTTCGAGATCGTGCTCAACCAGCTCGCGCCCGCGTACAGGCCCGAGGACGTGTACGCCGGCAACTACCTCGGCTCGCTCGAGGCAATCGACGCGGGCGTGACCACGCTGCTCGACTGGTCGCACATCTCGAACACGCCCGAGCACTCCGACGAGGCGATCCGGGGCCTGCAGGACGCGAAGCTCCGCTCCGTCTACTGCTACGGCACCCCGAACACCTCGCTCGAGGCGTGGTGGTACTCGAGCGCGCTGAAGTCGCCCGAGGACATCCGCCGCGTGCGCGACCAGTACTTCTCCTCGGACGACGGGCTGATCACGCTGGCGATGGCGACGCGCGGGCCCGGCTTCTGCACGCCCGAGGTCGTCAAGGCCGACTGGGAGCTCGCCCGCGACGTGGGCGCCCCGATCAGCGTGCACGTCGGGATGGGCCCCATCGCCGGCCGCTTCTCCATGGTCTCGCAGCTCAACGGCATGGGCCTGCTCGGCCCGGACACGACCTACATCCACTGCAACTACCTGTCGGACGAGGAGTTCCGGCTGATCGCCGACTCGGGCGGCAAGGTCTCGATCGCGCCGTCGGTCGAGATGTACATGGGACACGGGACGCCACCGACGTCGAAGGCGCTCGCCCACGGGCTGCGTCCGAGCCTGAGCATCGACGTCGTCACGACGGTGCCCGGCGACATGTTCACGCAGATGCGCTTCCTCTTCGCCTCCGACCGCCTGCTCGCCCACGAGGCGGCTTTCGCGGCCGGGAACGAGGAGGAGCCTGCGCTGCTCACCTCACGCGAGGTGCTCGAGTTCGCCACCATCGAGGGAGCGCGCGTCTGCGGCCTCGATGACCGCACGGGCTCGCTCACCCCCGGCAAGCGCGCCGACCTGGTCATGGTCAGGTGCGACCACTCGAACGCCTACCCGATCATCGATCCCGTCTCGACCGTCGTCCACCAGGCCGACACCCGCAACGTCGACACCGTCATGGTCGACGGGACGATCCTCAAGCGCGACGGGCAGCTCGTCGGCGCCGACCTGCGCCGCGCCCGCGACCTGGCCGCGTCGTCGCTCGAGTTCCTGATCGAGCACACGACCATCCAGCCGAACTGGGTCCAGAGCGCCGGTCGAGTGCCTGCCGCACACTCTCACTGAACGGCCCAGGGTGCGCGCAAGGCCGAAACCGGGACATTCCTGCCGACTGTTTACCACCACTTGACTTCGTCGTTTAGCGCTCATACACTCGCGCGATCCATGACGGGCCGTTCACGAGGCGACGTCAAGCTGTGCGTCCGCGGAGCCGCGGAATCTGCGGCCTCGGAAACTTCACAAGGAGGGCATCCGAAGTGAACAGCATCTCTCGACCCGACAGGCGTCGACGAACCGCGCTGCTGGTCGCGTTTCTCGCCGTCGTCGTGGCGGCCGCGGGCGCGATCGGGGCTGCGGCCAGCCCGACCGCCGCGAAGAAGGCCAAGGTGGCGTACCTCTCGTTCGCCGTCGCGAACACCTACGACGCGCCCATGCTCGCCGCGGCGAAGAAGGTCGCCAAGGCCCAGAAGGCGTCGGTCACGGTCTTCGACGCTGCCAACGATCCAAAGAAGCAGCTCGCGCAGCTTCAGACCGTGATCGCGTCGAAGCAGTACAACGGGATCATCCTGCAGCCGATCTTCGGTCCCCAGCTGATCCCGACCGTCCGGCAGGCGATCAAGGCGAAGATCAAGGTCGTGAACATCGACCAGATCCTCGGGCCCAACCCGAGCACCGCCGCGCCTCCGATCAAAGGGCTGTCCGGCAACGTCGTCTTCGTCCAGACCGACATCGGCAAGAAGCAGGGCGGTCTCGTCGTCGCCGCATGCAAGCAGCTCGCGGCGAACCCCTGCAAGGTCGGCTACCTGTACTCGGTGAAGGTGTCCTCACTGGACACGGCGATCCGCAAGGGCTTCGACGCCACGACAGCGGGACACGGCATCCAGGTCGTCGCCGAGGGCGAGACGTTCTACACCCCGTCGGTCGCGCTCAAGGCCGCGCAGACGATGCTCCAGGCGCAGCCGGACATGGACATCATCATCGGCGCCGACCAGGGAGCGACGGGTGCCGAGCAGGCGCTCAACGGGCAGAAGAAGACGCTGATCGGGTACGGCGGCGGCCAGGTCGGTCTGAGCAAGGTCGGGTCGGGCGCGTGGTTCGGCACGGTCATGCAGCGGCCGGCCACCGAGGGCAGGCTCGGCATGCAGTGCCTACTCAAGGCGATCAGCGCAGGATCGGCCGGCAAGGTCTGCAGCAGCGGCATCGACGTGCTCAAGGGCCTGCCGAGCGGCGGTGTCGTGGTCAAGGCGAACGCGAGCAAGTTCAAGGCTGAGTGGCCGGGGTAGCCAGTGTGGGGGAACCCATGGTTCCCCCACAACCCCCCTCCTTCGTCGCATCGGCCCATCAACGGAAGGGAGCCTCCCGCCCGGCAAAGCCGGGCTCCGGCGGCGAGCCGTGACGGCACAAGAGCCGAAAGGCCTGTTAAATCGGAACCCTTCCGCAGGCCGAGAAGCAGACGTGGACGGTTCCTACCTCGAGCTCCTGGACGTCGCCAAGCACTTCGGCGGCGTCCAGGCGCTCGACCGCGTTTCTGTCTCCGTCGGACGCGGGTCAGTCCACGCGCTCGTCGGGGAGAACGGCGCCGGCAAGTCGACGCTCGGACGGATCGTCGCCGGGGCGCTCATGCGCGACGGCGGGACGATGCTGCTGAAGGGAACCCCCGTGTCGTTCGCCTCTCCGCGAGAGGCGCTCGAGCACGGGGTCGCGGCCATCGCCCAGGAGCCTTCGCTCGTTCCCAGGCTGACCGTCGCCGAGAACGTCTTCCTCGGCGTCGAGCCGAGGCAGGCGGGAGTTATCCGCAAGCTCAGCCTAAAGCGAGCGTTCGACCGGCTGGCCGAGTCGGCCGGGTTCGCACTCGCGGGCGACACCTACGCGGGAGTGCTCAAGACCGCGGAGCAGCAGCAGGTCGAGATCCTCCGCGCGCTCTCGCGCGACGCGCAGCTGATCGTCATGGACGAGCCCTCGGCTGCGCTCGGAGCGCACGAGACGCACCAATTGCACGAGATCATCACGAGGCTCGCCTCCTCGGGCAAGACGATCCTGCTCATCTCCCACTTTCTCGGCGAGGTCCTGTCGCTCGCCGACACCGTCACCGTCCTCCGCGACGGCAAGGTGATCAAGACGGCGGCCACGTCCGCGGAGACCGAGGCATCGCTGATCGAGGCGATGCTCGGCCGACCGCTCACATCGACGTTCCCGCCCAGGCAGCCGCCGCCGACCGACGCGCCCGTGCTGCTCTCCGTACGGAACGTGCGCGCGCCAGGCGTCGAGGACGCGAGCTTCGAGGTCCGCGCGGGCGAGATCGTCGGCCTCGCCGGTCTCGTAGGCGCCGGCCGCACCGAGCTGGCCCGAGCCGTCTTCGGCGCGTCGCGGCTCGAGTCGGGCGAGATCGAGCTCCAGGGCGGCGGAACGCTCGGGCACTCGCCGCGGCGGAGCCTCGACAGGGGGCTCGCGATGATCCCCGAGTCCCGCAAGGACGAGGGCCTGATCTTCGGACGCTCCTCGATCGAGAACGCCACCCTCTCGTGGCTGGACAAGCTCAGCTCCTTCGGCATCGTCCATCGGCGGGAGCAGCGGCGCGCGGCCCGCGCCGTGCTCGATCGGTGCGAGGTGCGCGGCGCGGCCTACGGCGCGCCGGTCAGCGCGCTCTCCGGAGGGAACCAGCAGAAAGTCCTGCTCGCGCGAACGCTTCTCTGCAGCCCGCGCGTCCTGCTCGCCGACGAGCCGACCCGGGGCGTGGACGTCGGCGCCAAGCGGGCGATCTACGACTTCCTCGTCGAGCTCGCTGCCGAAGGGCTCGGCATCGTCCTGATCTCCTCGGAGCTGGAGGAGGTCATCGGTCTTTCGCACCGCGTCGTCGTCATGCGCCGCGGACGCGTCGTGTCCGAGCTCGAAGGCGACGACATCCGCGAGAGCAACATCCTGGCCGCCGCGTTCGCCGACCGGCAGCCGCAGGCGGGCGCAGCATGAGCACCGAGCTCAGGGCCGAGCCGTCGCCGGCACCGGTCGCGCGGAGCGGGCTCCATCGTGCCCGAGGCACGGCCGTCCACTACGTGGCGCGCGCCGGGATCCTCGTCCCCTTCCTCCTGCTCTTCCTCATCCTGTCGCTGACGAGCGAGCCGTTCGCGACGAAGGCGAACCTCCAGCTCATTCTCGAGCAGCAGTCGTCCGCGCTGATCATCGCCGCGGCCATGACCCTCGTACTCGTCTCGGGCGGCATCGACCTGTCGGTGGGCGCCGTCTGGGGCTTCGCCGCGGTGACGGCCGCCCACTTCGGGCTCGAGACCAACCCCGCGTTCGCGATGCTGCTCGGTATCGGCGCCGGCACGCTGGTCGGCCTCGTGAACGGCCTGGTCACGAGCGTCTTCAAGATCAACGCGCTCATCGCGACGCTCGCGATGACCTTCATCGTCAACGGTGCGTCCGGGCTCGTGAGCAACGGCCAGCTTCTCAACCTCTTCGGCAAGCCGGACTTCGGCGAGTTCGCAGGGACCGAGTTCCTGACCGTGAAGACGATCATCTGGACGATGGTGGCGGCCGTCGTCGTCATGGGGCTGCTGCTCTCGACGACGACGGCCGGGCGCTACATGTACGCGGCCGGCGGCAACGCCCAGGCGGCACGCCTCGCCGGCGTGCGCGTCGACGCCGTTAGGATCCTCGCCTTCGTCGTCAGCGGCACGGCGGCGGGGCTCGCCGGCGTCCTCGACACGTCAAACGGCCTCTCCGCCTCGGTGCAGATCACGGCCAACGACAACCTCACGTTCACGGTGCTCGCCGGTGTCGTCATCGGCGGGACGAGCATCCTCGGAGGCGAGGGCGCGGTCTGGAAGAGCGTCGTCGGCGTCCTCTTCATCGCACTGATCGACAACGGCTGGAGCCTGCTGCAGAACGACGCGCTCTGGGAGCCGATCATCGTCGGGGCGCTGATGCTGGCGGCGGTGGCGTTCGACTCGTTCTCGCGCGGACTCCTGCGGCCGGGGGCGGCCGTGCGGCAGCTCGTGCACGGATTGCGCCGCGGGCCGTGATAATCCCTGCTCAGCCCGAGAAGAAAGGACTGCCATGCTGACTGCGACGAAGGATCGAATCCTCCCGACCACGGTGACCGGCTCCTGGCCGCGGCCCACCTGGTACACGCACAACCTCCAGGGGCGCCCGTTCTCCGACGCGATGACCGACGTCGCCTACCGCGAGCAGTTCGTGGACGCCGTCGGCGCCGTGCTCGGAGACCAGGAGCGGGCCGGGCTCGACATCCTCACGAACGGCGACTACCACCTCGACGCCGACCACGCCGGACGCTCGTGGTTCATCTACCCCACCGAGCGGATGAGCGGCATGT
This sequence comes from uncultured Actinomycetes bacterium, assembly GCA_963776375.1. Classification (GTDB taxonomy): domain Bacteria; phylum Actinomycetota; class Thermoleophilia; order Gaiellales; family Gaiellaceae; genus PALSA-612. Next base: position 1,252,392 of record CAVZMF010000002.1, read on the forward strand.
CCGACCCGGCCCTGGAGCCGACGAACCCGATGTGGTCGTATCCGGTCGGCACGTGGCTGAACGAGATCGTCGGCGGCTGGAAGTTCCCGCGCGTCGTCGGCAAGGTCGAGCCGCGGCTGCCGCTCGAGTTCGACAAGGTCTGGCGCGTCGCGCAGGGCCGGACCGACCGGCCCGTGAAGTTCGGGACGATCTCGGCCGACCTCGCCTCGGCCGTGCTCAACCTCGGCACCGATGCCTACGACGACGACAAGCGCGAGCTCCAGTGGGACATCGCCGGGATCGTCAACGCCGAGCTGCGGCAGCTCGTTGCCTCGGGCTGCAAGGTGATCCAGATCGAGGAGCCGGCGATCCACAGCCAGGCGGCCTACGGCGCGGATTCCGACACGCTCGACTTCCTCGTCGATCTCTTCAACCGCCACGTCGAGGGCCTGGACGAGGCCGAGATCTGGGTGCACACGTGCTGGGGCAACCCGGGCGCCCAGCACTGCTTCGACCCCGACATCTCCTACGAGAACTCGATCGACATCTACCTCAACCGCCTGAACGCCGACGTCTGGACGATCGAGTCGAAGGACGCCGGCCACAAGCCGCTCGCGCTCTTCGAGCCGTACAAGGGCAAGCTGACGAAGAAGGTGGCGGTCGGGTTCATCAGCCACCGCACGCTGCAGGTCGAGTCGCCCGAGTCGATCGCGGCGGACATCCGCCACGCGCTCGAGTACATCGACCCCGAGCATCTCGTGCTCTCGTCCGACTGCGGCTTCGGCCGGCAGGGCGTACCGCGGCCGATCGCGTTCTACAAGTCGGCGGCGATGGTGCAGGCGGCCAACATCGTCCGGGGCGAGCTCGGCGCGGAGCAGACCGAGCCGAGAGCGGCTGACCCGGCGCTGCAGATCGACGTTCCGCGGGAGGCGGCTCCGGTCACGTCGTAGGCGCTCACCGATAGCGCGGCGGACGGCCGATGCTGCCACCGGCGGCGTCGCGCGGCCCGGGCACGTTCGGAAAGCGGAAAGCGAGTGGCTCGCGCCCGGGCTGGACGACCCACACCTGCCCGGACTCCTCGCTGCGCGCTGCGACCAGGACCGCCCTCGCCACGTCCTCGGGCTCGAGCAGCGGAAAGCCCGCGGCCTCGAGAACCTGCTTCCCGTCGCCGATCAGCGGCGTGTCGGCGATCCCCGGCGCGACCGCGTTGATGCGGATCCCCCGCTCGAGGAGCTCCGGCGCGACGCTGCGGACGAAGCCGACGACGGCGTGCTTGGTCAGCGCGTAGACGGGATCGACCGGCATTGCCGTCAGCCCGGCCAGCGACGCCGTCGCGACGATCGCCGAGCCGGGCTCCATCACCCGCGCGAGACGGCGCGCTCCGAAGACGACTCCGTCGACGTTCGCCCCCACGATCCGCCTGTAGGCGTCGTCGGACAGCTCCGCGAGCCGCGACTCCCCGGTCGTCACGCCTGCGTTCAGGCACGCGAGCTCGACCGGCCCGACCGCATCCCAGGCACGGGCATCGGAGACGTCGAAGCCGTCGCGGAGGTCCAGCACGCGCACCGAGCATCCGTCCGCCTCGAGCAGCCGGACGATCGCGGCGCCGATCCCGGAGGCGCCGCCCGTGACGAGAGCCGTGCTCGGAAACATGCGAGCATGTTTCCATGCGCACGGGGATGACGATCCCGTTCGACGCCGTCTCGCTCCGCGAGCTGGGGCCGCTCGTCCGGCAGGTGGAGGAGGCGGGGTACGAGAGCGTCTGGTCGGCCGAGGCGACTGCTCTGGACGGCTTCACCCCGCTCGTCGTCGCCGCCCAGCACTCCGAGCGGCTCCGGCTCGTGACCGGGATCGTCAACGTCTTCACCCGCGGCCCGGCCGTGCTCGCGCAGACGGCGGCGGCGCTCGCGGACGTCAGCGACGGGCGCTTCACGCTCGGGCTGGGGACGTCCTCGAACGTGATCGTCGAGCGCTGGAACGGCATCCCGTTCCAGCGGCCGCTGACGCGGACGCGGGAGACGGTCGACTACCTCCGGACGGTGCTCGCCGGCGAGCGGGGCGACGGCGGCTTCAGGCTCCCGGAACCGCCGCGCGAGCCGGTGCCGATCGTCCTCGCGGCCCTGCGCGGGCGCATGCTGCGGCTGGCCGCGGAGATCGCGGACGGCGCGTTCACGAACTTCCTGCCGCTGAGCGCAGCGCCGCAGGTGGTCGAGGCGTACGGCGCACCGGAGAAGGAGCTCGCCTGCCGCTTCTTCTCGATCCTCGGCCCCGAGGACGAGGCGCTCGCCGCGGCAAAGCGGATGTTCGTCGCCTACGCGACGGTCCCGGTCTACACCGAGTTCTTCCGCTGGCTGGGCCGGGGAGACGAGCTGCAGCCGGTGCTGGAGGCCTGGAGCGCGGGCGACCGCCGCCGGGCCGTCGAGCTCGTGCCCGAGGGCCTCGTCCGCGACATCTTCCTCCTCGGCCCGATCGAGGCCCAGCGAGAGCGCCTGTCCGAGTTCGCGAACGCCGGCATCGACACGGCGGTGCTCGCGGTCTCAGGCCCTCCGGGCGAACTGGCACAGGCGATCGACGGCTTCGCACCGAACGACTAGCGGTGAAGCTCGGCGTCTCGATCGAGATCCAGGAAGGGCTCGGCTACGGCGACACGCTCGCGCTGGCGCGGGCCGCAGAGGAGTCCGGCTACGACGCAGCGCTGCTCGCCGAGCACTACTGCACCTCGGCGGCGCCCGAGGAGCGCATGGCGGCAGACGCGTGGATCTACCTCGCTGCGCTCGCGCGCGACACGGAGCGCATCCGGCTGGGCACACTCGTCAGCCCCGTGACGTTCCGGCACCCGTCCGTGCTTGCGAAGCTGGCGGCCTCGCTCGACCACATCAGCGACGGCCGGGCCGAGCTCGGGCTCGGCGCCGGCTGGCTGGAGGCCGAGCACGACGCGTACGGGTTCCCCTTTCCTGCGGTGGGAAGGCGCGTCGACCTGCTGGAAGAGCAGCTGCAGGTGATCACCGGCCTCTGGACGCAGGATCCCTTCAGCCACGACGGCGCCCACTTCCACCTCTCCGGCTGCAGCTTCACGCCGAGGCCGGTACAGCAGCCGCACCCGCCGCTGATCGTCGGGGGCCGCCCCGGCTCGAGACGCCTTCCGCTCCTGGCGGCACGGTACGCGCAGGAGTACGTGATCACCCTGCCGACCCCCGCGGAGTGCGAGCAGGTGGCCGAGCTCCTCCCCGAAGGCTGCGCGCTCTCGGCCTTCACCTATGCCTGCGTGGCGGAGAGCGAGGACGAGGTTGGGCGGCTGCTGGCGCAGACGACGGCGGAGCTGCGGCCGGCGATGCGCAACTGTCGACCGCTGGATCGTCGGCACCCCGGATGCCGCGCGCCGCCGGCTCGAGGCCCTGGCGCTCGTCGGCGTTCGGCGCCTTTTCCTCGCCGTGTGGGACGAGCCCCATCGAGAGATGCTGCCGCTCCTGGCAGCCGCATGGGACGCCTGAGGGGGACGTGCGGTCGCCGCGGATCGGCGTGATCGGGGCCGGAATCATCGGCCTTGCCGTCGCACGACGGCTGACCGAGGTCCTGCCGGAGGCCCAGGTCGTCGTGGTCGACAAGGAATCCGCGGTGGCCGTCCACCAGAGCGGCCGGAACAGCGGCGTCGTCCACGCGGGCATCTACTACGCGCCGGGCTCGCTGAAAGCCCGGCTGTGCCGCCGGGGGCGCACCCTGCTCAGCGAGTACTGCGACGAGCGGCGGCTTCCCTACGACGAGTGCGGCAAGACCGTCGTCGCGCTCGACGGGACGGAGCTGCCGCGGCTCCGTGCGATCGAGGAGCGGGCGACCGCGAACGGCGTCCCGGGCCTGCGCCGCCTCGATCCGGCCGAGCTCCGGGAGATCGAGCCCGAGGCGGTCGGCGTCGCCGCGCTGCACTCGCCGACCACGGCGATCGTGGACTTCGCCGCCGTCGCGCGCGAGCTCGCCGGCGACGTCGTGGCCGCCGGCGGGTCGCTCAGGCTGGGGCTCGAGGTCACCCGCATCGAGGTCGCCGGCGCCGAGGTCCGGATCACGGCAGGAGGAGAGCAGCTCGCGTTCGATCGGCTCTTCATCTGCGCGGGCCTGCACGGCGACCGTCTCGCCCGCGCCGCAGGAGACGCGCGAGGCCCGGTGATCGTCCCCTTCCGCGGCGAGTACTACCGGCTGGCCCCCGGTCACGAGGGTCTCGTGCGCGGCCTGCTCTACCCGGTGCCCGACCCCGCCTACCCGTTCCTGGGCGTCCACTTCACCCGGCGGATCTCGGGCGGTGTCGACGTCGGCCCCAACGCGGTGCTCGCCTTCGCGCGCGAGGGCTACAGGCGCCGTGACATCAGGCTCGGCGACGTCTGGGAGACGGTGAGCTGGCCGGGCTTTCGACGGCTCGCGCGCGCCCACTGGCGCATGGGGCTGGACGAGTTCCGCGGATCGCTGTTCAAGCACGCGTTCCTCGCCCAGGCCCGCCGGTACCTTCCGGCGCTCTCGGCCGAGCATCTCGTCCCCGGGCCCTCGGGCGTGCGCGCCCAGGCCGTGGACGCCGACGGGTCGCTCGTCGACGACTTCAGGATCAGCCGGATCGGCCCTGTCGTCGCCGTCCGCAACGCACCGTCGCCCGGCGCGACCTCGTCGCTCGCGATCGCCGAGCACATCGTCGAGACCGGCCTCGCCGACACGACCTGAGCGGGTTCCCTGTCGCAGCAAGGGGCCATGGTGCGAGGCTCAGTAGCCGTAGTCGAGGCTCACGCCCGGACAAACCAGGGGAGGACATGATGCGGTGAGTTTTTTTGGAGAGTAGGGTGGGAGGGTGGCAGGGCTCCCGAGCGGGACCGTCACCTTCCTGTTTACGGACATCGAGGGCTCTACGCGGCTGCTGCACTCGCTTGGCCAGCACGGTTACGACGAGGTCCTGACCGCACACCAGAGGATCCTCAGGGCGGCCTTCACGGCACACGACGGCCGGGTAGTGGACACCCAGGGCGACTCTTTCTTCGTCGCCTTCCGCACCGCCAACGACGCCGTGGCTGCCGCGGTCGACGCCCAGCGCGATCTCGCGGCGCACACGTGGCCGGAGGGAGCGGAGGTCAAGGTGCGCATGGGCCTGCACACCGGCGAGCCCAAGGTCGGCGAGGAGCGTTACGTCGGCATCGGCGTGCACCGCGCCGCCCGCATCGGCGCCGCCGGTCACGGCGGTCAGGTGCTGCTCTCCTGGACGACCAAGGGGCTGGCGGAGGAAGACCTGCCTGCGGGCGTGACGATCCGCGACCTGGGTGAGCGGCGGCTGAAGGACATCGAGCAGCCTCAGCACCTCTACCAGCTCGTGATCGAGGGGCTCGAGAGCGACTTCGGGCCTCTGAACACGCTCGACGTCGCGCTCGCTCGCAAGCGCAGACGGATGTATGCCGGCTCGGCGCTGATCGGCGTGGTGGCGGCGGCGGTCGCGATCCCGGTGTTCGCGTTCGCCCAGGGCGGTTCCAGCAGCGGCGTGACCACGCAGGGGAATGCCGTTGCCGTGATCGACCCGAGCTCGAACCGGGTGACCGAAGGGATCCCCGTCGGTGCGCGGCCGGGCAGCATCGCCTCGGGCTCCGGCTCGATCTGGGTCGCGAACCTCGACGACCAGAGCGTCTCGCGTATCGACCCGGCGACGCGCAGCGTCACGCGTACGCTTGCCGGTTGTCGACACGCCGACCGGGCTTGCAGCCTCCCCGCGGTGCCACCTGGGTGGTCGGGCTCGAATCCGACCGGCGCATCGGTGGACGTCAGGCGTATCGATCCGCGGTTCAACACCGTCGGGCGCGAAGATCGAGATCGGCAACGTCGTGCCAGGTGGGCCGGGCTCGGTGGCGGCGTCCGGGAAGACCGTCTGGGTAGCTCCGTCCGGGGTCTCCTCACCCGACTCGACCCGGGCACGGGCCGTCCCGTCCAGACGATCGATCCGAACGCGGGCCCGACGGCCGTCGCCGTCGGAGCGGGTGCGGTCTGGTTCGCCGACAGGGACGCGAACACGGTCACCCGCGTCGACCCCACGGGCTGCTGACGCCGATCCGGTCGGTCATGGTCCGGACGCGATCGCCGTCGGGTCGGGTGGTGTCTGGGTGGCCGACTCGCTCGACGACGCTGTCGTCCGCATCGACCCGAACACGAGGGCGGTGACGAGCGACGATCCCGGTCGGTCGGGATCCTGCTGGGATCGCCGTCGGCGAGGGCTCCGTCTGGGTCGCAAACAGCGGGATGGCACCGTCACGCGCATCGACCCCACGACGCGGCAAGCCGTCGACGACGATCGAGGTCGGGTGGAAGCCCGCAGGGCGTCGTTGTCGCGGGCGGGCGGGTCTGGGTGACCGTCGACCAGCAGACGATCGCGAACACCCGGCTGCAAGCTCCGGCGGAACCTTGCGGCTGAGCGTGCCGGACAGACGTCGATTTCATGGATCCCGCGCTCGCGTTCTACCCAGATTCATGGCAGCTCCTCGACGCCACCTGCGCGAAGCTCGTCAACTACCCGGACAAGCCCGCTCCTGCCGGCTCCCAGCTCGAGCCCGAGGTCGCCCAGTCGCTGCCGACACGGTCGCCGGACGGCAAGACCTACACGTTCACGATCCGCAAAGGATTCCGCTTCTCGCCGCCCTCCAACGAGCCGGTCACCGCCCAGACCTTCAAGCACGCGATCGAGCGGAGCCTCAGCCCGACATGAAGAGCCCGGCGCAGAGTTACCTGGGCGACGTCGTCGGCGCGAAGGCGTACATGTCCGGCAAGGCGGCTCACATCAGCGGGATCGTCGTGCGCGGAAACACGCTGACCGTCCACCTGCTCGCGCCCGCTCCAGATCTCCCCACCCGCCTGGCGCTGCCCTTCTTCTGCGCCGTCCCGCTCGATACGCCGCTCGACCCCAAGGGTGTGCGCGTCATTCCCTCCGCCGGCCCCTACTACGTGACGTCGTACACGCCCGGGCAGGGCGTCGTGCTGAAGCGCAACCCGAACTACACGGGCAGCCGCCCCCATCACGCCGACCGGATCGAACTGACCGACGGAGACTCACAACAGAAGGCGGACGCCGCGATCGCGGCGGGCACCACCGACTACGCCCTGAGGGCGTCGACTCAAGGCGACGCCGCCAGGATCGCGGCCCGTTACGGCCCCGGGAGCCCGGCGGCACGGAAGGGGAGACAGCAGTACTTCGTCAACCCGGCAATGAACGTCGACTTCATCGTGCTCAACACACACCGACCGCTGTTCCGCAACGTCCGGCTCCGACAGGCCGTCAACTACGCCATCGACCGGCGGGCACTCACCCGCATCGGCTGCCGCGGCGGGCCTCTCCGAACAACCGACCGACCAGAACCTGCCACCCGGCATGCCCGGCTTCAAGAATGCCCACATCTACCCGTTCACAGCCGAACCTCACCGCCGCGAGACGCCTCGCCGGCACGACAAGCAAGGACAGCCATCCTCTACACCTGCAACAACTCGGCTTGCGACCAGACCACCCAGATCGTGAAGAACAACCTGGCGGCAATCGGGATCCACGCGTCGTGGCCAAGAAGTTCACGTTAGAGGCACTTGACCAGGCGATTCTCCGAAAAGGGCGAGCCGTACGACCTCGCGGTCGCGGTACGGGTGGGGTGCCGACTACCCCGACCCCGCCAACTTCCTCAACACTCCTGCTCGGCTCAGGAGCACGCGGGGTACTCCCACCGCCGCCGACCCGAGCTACCAGCGCCAGGCGAGCGCAGCATCCAAACTCACCGGACCACCCCGCTACCTCGCCTACGGCAAGCTCGACGTCGAAACCACCCGAAACAGCGCACCCTGGGTCCCGATCGGCAACCTGATCAGCCAAGATTTCTTCTCGAAACGGATCGGCTGCCAGGTCTACCAGCCCGTCTACGGCATGGACCTCGCCGCCCTCTGCATCAGGCACTGATCTGCCGCCTCGGCATTCTCTGTGACAAGATCGCTGCCGCGTGAGCAGAGCGCTCGTGACCGGCGGCGCTTCCGGCATCGGGGCGGCAACCGTGGCGCGCCTGCGACGGGACGGCATGCGCGTCGCGGCGCTCGATGTCGACGAGTCGCGGCTGGCACACGCCGACGCAGACGTATGCATCCTCGCGGACGTCACGTCCGAGCCCGACGTGCGGCGAGGCGTCGACGAGGCGGCGGCCGCGCTCGGGGGCCTCGACGTCGTCGTCGCCGCGGCCGGCGTCGCCGGCCGGGGCACGGCCGCCGACACCGCGCTCGAGGAATGGGAGCGCGTGTTCGCGGTCAACGCCCGCGGCGTCTACCTGACCGCCAGGGCGGCGGTGCCGCATCTGCGCGAGGCCGGCGGGGGCGCCATCGTCGTCGTCGCCTCACAGCTCGGCCTGGTCGCGGCGGCAGGGGCTGCCGCCTACTGCGCGTCGAAGGGAGCGGCGGTGATGCTCACCCGGGCCATGGCGGTCGACCATGCGCCCGAGGGCATCAGGGTCAACTGCGTCTGCCCCGGCCCGACCGTGACGCCGCTGCTCGAGGACTACTTCGCGCTCGCACCGGATCCCGAGGAGGAGCGCCGGCGCTACGAGCAGGCGCAGGTGCACGGCCGGCTGATCGAGGCAGACGAGATCGCAGACGCGATCGCGTACCTCGCGTCGCCGCAGGCGAGCTCGACGATCGGCGCCGCCCTCGTCGTCGACGGGGGCTACTCGATTCGCTAGCGTCACGGCAAATCGACGAGCAGGAGAGCGACATGGCAGTCATCACGGGACAGGACGAGCAGCTGCTGATCGGCGGCAACTGGGTCGAGGCGGGCTCCGAGGAGCGCTTCGACGTGACCAACCCGGCGACGGGAGACGTCGTCGGCACGGTGCCGGACGGGTCCGAGGAAGACGTGCAGGCGGCGATCGATGCGGCCGACGAGGCGCTCGAGGGGTGGAGATCCGCTCCCGCGGTCGAGCGAGCACGCGTGCTGCGGCGGGCTGCGGACGTGATCCGCGAGCGCAAGGACGAGATCGCCGCGGTGATGACGGCCGAGCAGGGCAAGCCGCTCGCGGAGGCTGCGGGCGAGGTCGAGTACTCGGCCAGCTTCCTGGAGTGGTTCGGCGGCGAGGCCGAGCGCGTCTACGGGCAGGTCGTCCCGGCGCAGAATCCGGCCAACCGCGTGCTCGTCCTCCGCCAGCCGGTCGGCGTGGTCGCGGCGATCACGCCCTGGAACTTCCCCGCCGCGATGATGACCCGCAAGCTGGGCCCCGCGATGGCGGCGGGCTGCACGAGCATCGTCAAGCCGGCCAGCGCGACGCCGCTCACGGCCGCGCTGGTGCTGCGCGCCATCGAGGACGCCGGCGCGCCCGGCGGGCGTGGTCAACCTCGTCACCTCTCGCTCGTCGGGGATGGTGGCCGAGACGATCTTTTCCGACCGGCGTGTGCGCAAGATCTCGTTCACCGGGTCGACGGAGGTCGGCAAGGACCTGATCCGGCTGTCGGCGGGACAGGTCAAGCGGCTCTCGCTCGAGCTGGGCGGCCACGCGCCGTACCTGATCTTCGACGACGCCGACCTCGACGAGGCCGTCGACGGCCTGATCGCGTCGAAGTTCCGCAACGCCGGCCAGACCTGCGTGTGCGCGAACCGGACGTACGTGCAGAGCGGCGTCTACGACGACTTCGTCGGGCGCCTGGCGGAGAAGGTGACGCGGATGGTCGTCGGCCCCGGCGACCGGCCGGGCGTGACGGTCGGGCCGCTGATCAACGAGGCCGGCGTCGACAAGGCCGACGAGCACGTCCGCGACGCCGTCGCGCACGGCGCCCGGCTCGTCACCGGTGGGGACCGCCTCACGGACGGCGAGTTCGCCCGGGGGTCGTTCTACGCGCCGACCGTGCTCGACGGCGTGACGCCGGAGATGCTGATCTCCCACGAGGAGACGTTCGGCCCCGTGGCCGGGGTCGCCCGCTTCGAGACCGAGGACGAGGCGATCCGGCTCGCGAACGACTCCGTCTACGGGCTCTGCGCGTACTTCCACACGCGCGACTACGCGCGGCTGCTGCGGGTCGCCGAGCGCCTCGAGTACGGGATCATCGGCGCCAACGCGGGGATCATCAGCGCGGCCAACGTGCCCTTCGGCGGCGTCAAGGAGTCCGGCTACGGCCGCGAGGGCGGGTCCGTCGGCATCGACGAGTACCTCGACGTGAAGTACGTCCTCGTCGCGGGCGTCGGCGTCTGAGAGCTACGCGCCCGGCTGCGCGCGCAGCCGGGCCGTCTCCTCCTCGTCGACCTCGTAGGCGGCTGCATCCTCGTCGACGACGCTCACGGCGACGCCGTAGACGTCCCGCGCGGCTTCGATGCTGACGAAGCCGTCGATCACGTCCTCGAGCACCCACTCCGGCGGACGCGTCCTCGGGTCCTGCCAGCCCCCGCCGCCGCCTTCCCAGAACCGGATCACGGCACCCTTGCGCGCGTGCACACCCGGAGCGCATGACGCCGATCTCCAGCTCGTCGGCGCCTCCCCAGTCGTGGATCAGCCCGCTGCCCAGCGCCGTGTGACCGCCCTCCCAGCCCCACACCGGCTCGACGCCCCTGCTTCCGAGCACCGAGAGCGTCGCGTCGCCGTGGGTGAGCTCGAAGTCCCGCGTCACCCCCACGCCGCCGCGATGGCGACCGGCGCCGGCCGAGTCCGTGATGAACTCGTAGCGGTGCGTGAGGATCGGATACACCCGTTCCTGGACCTCGACCGGCTCGTTGCGGGTGCCCGAGGCGTAGAGGCTGATGGCGGTGTGGTTGTCCTTCTTGCCCGGGCGGGCGCCGTAGCCTCCCTCCTTCCAGATGTACATGACGAACTCCCGCTCGTAGCCGGATCGCGGGTCGTATCCGCCGACGACCATGTTGGTCATGTTCCCGGAGCAGGCCATCGAGCGCTCCGGCAGGATCTGGAGGTAGCAGCCGAAGACACAGGCGCAGATGACCTCGTAGGAGGTGGCGAACGCGCCGGAGATCGGTCGCGGGAACCTCGCGTTCGTGACCAGGCCTTCCGGGTTGACGACGTCGATGGCGTTGTAGATGCCCTCGCTCGCCGGCACGTGGGGGAAGATCGCCTTCGTCGCGACCACGAGCGCGGACTGGGCCATCGAACGGGTCGAGTTGATCGCGCCGATCGCCTCCGGATCGCTGCCCGAGAGGTCGTAGGCGGCGCGGTCGCCGTCGATCCTGATCTCGACCCGGATCTTCACGGGCGTCTTCCTGTCGCCCATCGGGTCGAAGTCGATCGCGTCCTCGAAGCTGTAGGTGCCGTCCGGGAGCTTGCGGAACTCCTCGCGCAGCAGCGCTTCCGAGTAGCGAATCAGCTCGTCCATCTCGAGCGTGATCAGCTCGAGGCCGTACTTGTCGATCAGCGCCTGCAGGCGTGCGTCGCCGGTCCGGCACGAGGCGATCTGCGCGAACACGTCGCCTTGCGTGGTCTCGGGGACGCGGACGTTGCGAAGGATGAAGCGCATGACCTCGTCGTCGAGCTCGCCCTCGCGGACGAGATGGATCGGCGGGATGTACAGGGCCTCGCCGTACGTCGACGGCGGCCTCGGCGTGGAAGCTGCCCGGAACCGGGCCGCCGGCGTCCGACCAGTGCGCCGAGTTCTGGACGAAGGCGACGAGCTCGCCGTCGCGGAACACCGGCATGATCGTCCGCACGTCCTGGCAGTGCGTTCCGCCGAGGAAAGCGTCGTTCATGATGAAGATGTCGCCCTCGTGGATCCGGTCCTTGCCGATCCAGGAGATGACGGCCTTGACCGTGTGCGGGAGCGTGCCCACGTGCGCCGGGAGGTCCTCCTTGCCCTCGGCCACCATGCGCCCGTCGGGGTCGCAGATGGCGGCGCTGAAGTCGCGACCCTCACTGACGACGAGGGAGTGCCCGACGCGCTCGAGCATCAACCCCATCTCGTCGACGACGCTCATGAAGGCGTTTCGCAACACCTCGAAGGTGATCGGGTCGACGCGCATGGTGCCTACGCTCATGCCTCCTCCTCGCCGGTCGCGATGATGACGTTGCCGACCTCGTCGACTCGCGCCGACGAGCCGGGCGGGAGCACGATGGTCGAGTCGAGCTGGTCGACGATCGCCGGCCCGCGGACTTCGTCTCCCGAGCCGAGCGAGTTCCGGTCGACGACACGCGTCGGGACCCAGCCGTGCTCGCCGAAGTGGACCGGCCGCTCGCGCTCGGCTACGGCCGTTCGCCGGTCGGAGCCGTCGCTGATGCGGGACAGATCGGGCTTCGCCCGTGTCCCGCGCGCGGCCACCCGCAGAGCGGACGTCTCCACCGGCGCGTCCGGGTGCGAATACCGGTACTGCCGCAGGTGCTCGTCGTGGAACGCAGCCGTGGCTCCGGCGAAGCCGGCCTCGCTGATCTCCGCCAGGGGCACGGTCACCGAGTGCAGCTGGCCGATGTAGCGAAGGTCGATCGAGCGGTCGACCGCGATCGCGTCCGGGGCCACGCCCTGGCGCACGAGGCTGTCCCTGACGCGACTGTCCATCTCCTCGTAGCGCTGCTCGAGCTCGGCGAGGTCGATCTGGTCCTGGCGGCACACGAACGACCAGGAGAAGTCGTCGAGCGGATCGACGAAGAGCAGGCCGAGCGCGCTCGTCACTCCGGGATGAGCCGGGACGATCACCTCGGGCATCTGCAGCTCGCGCGCGAGGTCGACGGCGTGCAACGGCCCGGCGCCGCCGAAGGCGACGAGGCCGAACTCGCGCGGGTCGAAGCCACGCTCGACCGTGACGAGCCGGATGGCCTTGACCATGTTCGCGTTGGCGATCCGCAGGACACCCTCGGCGGCCTCCTCGACGCTCAGACCCGAGCGGCTCTGCGATCCGCCGCTCGATCGCCTCGCGCGACCGATCGACGTCGAGCTGCATCCGCCCTTCCAGGAAGAGGTCGTTCGAGACGCGCCCGAGCACGAGCTGCGCGTCCGTATTCGTCGGCTCCATGCCTCCCTTGCCGTAACAGGCGGGGCCCGGATCGGCGCCCGCGCTCTGCGGCCCGCTCCTCGGGTAGCCGGCGGGATCGAGCCAGGCGATCGAGCCGCCGCCGGCGCCGATCGAGGTGACGTCGATGGACGGGAAGCGGATCGGCATGCCCCATTCGAGATCGAAGGCCCTCGTCAGCTGCGGCTCTCCGTCGCGGACGACGGCGATGTCCGCGCTCGTGCCGCCCATGTCGAGGCACACGACGTCGCGCCGGCCGCACGAGGCCGCGACGGCGGCGCCCGCGATCACGCCGGCCGCAGGCCCCGAGTTCAGCGTCTTGACGGGCGCGCCCTTCGCGTAATCGGTCGTCATCGTGCCGCCGCCGTTGTGCATGACGAGCACGATGTCGCTGCGGAAGCCCGACTCTCCCAGCGCCGTCTCGAGCGTGTCCATGTAGCGGCGCAGGATCGGCGCGCAGTAGGCGTTGGCGACGGTCGTGGCCGTGCGCTCGAACTCGGGCGGCTCCGGCAGGATGTCGGTCGAGAGCGAGAGGTGCAGGTCGGGGAGCTCCGCATGAAGGATCTCGCGGACTCGCCGCTCGTGAGCGGGGTTCATGTGCGCGTTGATGAGGCAGACGGCGGCCGACTCGATGTCCCGGGCGCGAAGCTTGCGGGCGACGTCCAGCACCGACTCCTCGTCCAGCGGCACGACGACCTCCCCGGCGTAGTCGACCCGCTCGACCACCTCCAGCCGGTGGCGGCGGCGAACGAGCGGCTCAGGAGGGTCCCAGAGGATGTCGTACAGCTCCTCCCGGTTCGCACGCCGGATCTCGAGGATGTCGCGAAACCCTCGAGTCGTGACGAGCGCAGAGCGGGCGCCCGACTTGGTGATCACCGCATTCGTCGTCACCGTCGTGCCGTGGAACACCGTCCGCACGTCCGCCGGGTCGACGCCGAGGTCGCGCAGCCCCTCGACGACGCCGATGTCGAAGCGCGGCGGCGTCGAGGGCACCTTGACCACCCGCGACTCGCCCGAGTCGCTGACGGCGAAGACATCGGTGAACGTTCCGCCGGTGTCGCAGCCGACGATCCAGCTCATCGCCCGGGCCGCATTGTCGTTTGCCTGCGAGCCGGCACGTTCAGGTCAGGGACAGCGAGACGCCGCCGTCGACGAGGAGAACCTGGCCGGTCAGGAAAGACGCCTCCTCGCTGGCCAGGAACAGGAACGTGTGCGCGATGTCCTCGGGCTGACCGTTGCGCCTGACGGGCACGCGCGCCGCGAACTCGCGCACCCCGTCGGGCCCAAGGGAGTTGACCGGGTCGAGGCTCTGGGGCGTCTCGATCACGCCCGGCGCGATCGCGTTGGCCGTGATGCCGTGCGGGCCGAGTTCGACCGCGAGCGTGCGCACGAGCCCGACCAGCCCCGCTTTCGCCGTCGTGTAGTGCGCGTGGCTGTCCCAGCCCTGGAACGCACCGGCGATCGAGCTCGTCGCCAGGAGGCGGCCCCAGCCCGCCTCGATCATGTGTGGCATCGCTGCGCGGAAACAGCGGAAGACACCGGACAGGTCGACGTCGAGCAGGCGGCTCCAGCGATCATCGTCCAACTCCGGCGAGGGCACGTCCCGCGCGATGGCGGCGTTGGCGACGACGATGTCGAGCCGGCCCAGCTCGGCCACCGCCTGGCCGACCATCGCGTCGACGGAGGCGGTGTCCGACACGTCGACCTCGACCACGAGGCAGCGCCGTCCCGCCGCCTCGACGGCGGCCCGGGTCGGCTCGACGTCGTGCGGGTCCTGCGGGTACCAGCCGCAGACGACGTCCGCGCCCGCTGCGGCGAACACGCGTGCGGTGGCAGCACCGATCCCGGACGCAGCGCCGGTGACCAGGGCAACCCGGCCGTCGAGTCGAAACGGCCCGCTCATCGCGACAGCAGCACCACGCCCGCGACGACGAGGGCCGTGCCCATCCCGCGGACGAGCGTGATCCTCTCCGACAGGAACAGCGCGGCCCCGATGAGCGTCACCACCGGATACGCCGAGGTCACCGGAACGACGGTGGACGCCTCACCGTGCGTGAGCGCGATGAAGAAGAGGACGAGCGCCGTGGCGACGAGAACGGCCGTCACCGCCGCCCAGCCTCCCCCGGCCCCGAGCGGGAAATGCGTGCCGGTGGCGAGCAGGACGATCGATATCCCGATGTAGACGATCGGGACCCAGAGCACCATCTGCTCCCACGAGATCGTGCGCAGCGCCAGCTTCGTCGTGACACCGGATGCCCCCAGGAAGACGATGTAGAGGAGCGCCGGAAGCACCCAACCGCTCATTGCCCGCCTCCTCGTCTCACGCGGCAAGCGCCGACACCGCCGGGATGATCTCGTGTCCGACGATCTCCATCTCGTCGAGGCGGCCGTTGAGGTAGCACGGCGCCACCTCGTCGACGCCGACCTCGGCGAGTGCCTGCAGCATCTCGATGATCCGCTCCGGCGGGCCGTTGAACGCGAAGTCGTCGACGACGTCGACCGGGTAGTCGCCTCGCTCCACCGACGGGTCGAGGTGACCGGCGTAGTCGTAGTGGCTCTCCGGCATGTTCACCAGGCGCATGATCGGCTCCGGCATCCCGTGGTCCGGCACCCGCCTGGCCACGTCGCTGAGATGGTTGCGGGCGCAGGCGGCCGCCCATTTCGTCTGGCTGCGTGCGTAGTCGAGGTCGTCCGAGACGACCATCGCCGTGTACAGCGTGATCTCCACCTCGGCGGGATCCCGCCCCGCCGCCTCGGCGCCCGCTCGCACCTGCTCGACCCCCCAACGGCAGGCTTCCGGGTTCACGCCCACCTGCATCATCACGATGTCCGCCAGCGCCCCCGCCAGCCGCAGGTTCCGCGGCCCGCTGGCGGCCATCAGGATCGGCACGTCCGACTCGCTCGCCCAGAGGATCCGTGCCTCGTGCCCGTCGACGTCGACCTCCTTCCCCGCCATCAGGTCACGGATCATCGGCACGATGTCACGCATCCGGTCGGTCGCCACCTGCTTCTTGCCCAGCGTCCGCACGGAGTTGTCCCCCCGACCGATCCCGAGGATCACCCGCCCCGGGTAGATCTCCGCCAGCGACGCATGCGCGTTCGCCAGGACCGACGGATGCCGCGTGTACGGGTTCGTCACCGCCGTCCCGAAGGGCATCCGCTCGGTCGCGTCCAGCCCCAGCGTCATGTACACGAACACATTCCGCCACAAGAGCTGCCCGTCCACTAGATACGCCCGCTCGTAGCCGGCCTCCTCGGCCTTCCTCACCGACTCCACGAACACGGGCAAATCGCCCGGCATGAACTGTGCGCTGATCTTCATCTCGACCCCCTAGGCCGCTGCAGGCGCGACCTCTCGCGCCAGCTTCGCGGCTTCCAGTACGGATTGGACGATGAGCTGATAGCCCGTGCAGCGGCAGAGGTTGCCGGCGATCGCGTGGCGGACCTCGTCCGCAGTCGGATCCGGATTCTCCTCGAGGAGCCTGGAGACCGAGAGCACCATCCCCGGCGTGCAGAAGCCGCACTGGAGGCCCTGGTTGGCGACGAAGGCCTGCTGGATCGGGTGCAGGTCGTCGGCGCCGGAGCTGAGCGACTCGATCGTCGTGACCTCCCGGCCGTCGACGTCCGCGGCCAGCACGGAGCACGACTTGACCGTCTCGCCGTCCAGCACGACGGTGCAGGCGCCGCAGTTGCCGGTCGAGCAGCCGACGTGCGTCCCCGTCAGGCCGAGCTGCTCGCGGAGGAGCCCGACCAGGTTCTGCCGCGTGTCGATCTCGAGCTGCTGCGGCGACCCGTTCACGGTGACGGTGATCGGCATCCGCATCTCAGCCTCCCTTCCTCTTCGCCAGCGCCGCCTGCCACCGCACGGCGCGCGTACACGCCTGCCATTGCCCGCCGGTAGTCGGCCGTCGCCGCGCAGGTCGGGGAACGCATCCGCGGCCGCGTCGCGGGCGGCCTGCTCGACGGCATCGAGCGCCTCCGGGTCGTCGACGTCGAGCGACGAACGGCGTGCCCGTGGTGCCGCCGACGGCGACCCGCCCGGGCCCGCCGTCGACCACCGCAGCCGCATTCGCGATCGGGAAGCTGCCCTCGAGCGCGGGCCAGGCGGAGATACGCCGTCCCTGCGCCCTCGGGCCGGCTTCGGGAGCTCGATCTCGACGAGAAGCTCGTCGGGCGCGAGCGCGGTCGCCATCACGTCCAGGAAGAACTCGCCGGCCGGAACCGTGCGCCTCGCCCGTGGCCGACGCGGCCGTGAACGTCGCGCCGAGCGCGAGCATCACCGGCAGGTAGTCCGCGGCCGGGTCGGCGTGCGCGACGC
Organism: uncultured Actinomycetes bacterium; assembly: GCA_963776375.1. Taxonomy (GTDB): domain Bacteria; phylum Actinomycetota; class Thermoleophilia; order Gaiellales; family Gaiellaceae; genus PALSA-612. Next base: position 1,269,647 of record CAVZMF010000002.1, read on the forward strand.
AGCCGCCGATGCGTGCCGCGGTTGCGCACCTGCACGTCGCCGATCACCGCCGCCGCCGCCGCGAGCAGCGGAACGCTCGCGGCGATCAGCGGGTCGCTCTCGACGCGTGCATGGCGCGTCATCGCGCCGATCAGGAGCCTGTCGCCGCCGTCGCGGACGTAGTCGAGCTCCGCGACGCGGTTGAGCGAGATCACGGCCGTCGGTCGCGCGATGCCGAGGTTCATCGTCGGCACGAGGCTCATGCCGCCGGCCAGCGACCTTGCCGTCCTCCGCGTTCGCGGCCAGGAGCTCCAGCGCCTCGGCGACCGTCGACGGCGCGTGGAAGTCGAACTCCTGCGAGATCATCCCACCGTCACCCCCTCGCGGGCGCTCTGGATGGCGCCCCAGACGCGGCTCGGCGTCAGCGGCAGCTCGGTCAGCCGCAGCTCCAGCTCCGGCAGCGCGTTCTCGATCGCGCTGCAGAGCGCGCCGAGAGGCGCCCCGACGCCGGACTCGCCGACGCCCTTCGTGCCGAGCGGCGTGAACGGCGTCGGCGTCTCCTGGTGGCCGAGCTCGATGTCGGGCACCTCGACCGCGGTCGGGATCGTGTAGTCCATGAACGTCGCCGTCAGCGGCTGCGCGTCCTCGTCGTAGGCGATCTGCTCGTACATCGCGCGCGCCGAGACCCTGCGCGACGCCGCCGTGGAGGTTCGCCTCGGCGAGCAGCGGGTTCACGATCCTGCCCGCGTCGTGGACCATGCAGTAGCGGAGAACCTTGACGAAGCCCGTCTCGTCGTCGACCTCGACGATGCAGGCGGCGACGCCGTTCGGCCAGGACGGATAGGCGCTGAAGCCGGCCCTGCTTCTCGGGCTGGTGGTAGACGTTGTCGATCTTGAAGTGCCGCTGCGCCTCGAGCGCGGGCTCGATGCCCTCCATGTTCTTCCCGTGCGGGTTGCGGTAGACCTCGTGCGCGACCTCGTCGAGAGTCACGCCGCGGTCCGGCGTGCCCGCGAACGAAGATCCGGCCGTCGGCCGCTTCGAGATCGGCGGGCGACGCCTCGAGCATGTTGCCGGCGACCCTGAGCATCTTCTCCTTGACGTCGGTGGCGGCGAGATGCGCCGCCGAGCCGCCGATGATGACGCTGCGCGCGCTGTAGTTGCCGAATCCCCACGGGCAGGTCTCCGTGTCGCCCTGCACCACGCGGATGCGGTCGAGCGTGCAGCCGAGCGCGTCGGCGACGATCTGGGCGATGCCGGTCTCGTTGCCGCTGCCGGGCGAGGTCACGCCGGTCAGCACCGTCACCTCGCCGGTCGGGCTGACGCGCACCTCGGTGCCGTCGTAGCCGTTCAGCAGCAGCGAGCCGGGCATCGAGCAGCCCTCCGGGATCAGCTCCTGGCCGATGCCGAGGCCGAGACGCCGGCCCTCGGCCCGCGCCTGCTCCTGCAGCGCCGGGAAGCCCTCGTAGTCGACCATCTCGAGCACGCGTCGACAGCGCCTTCGCGTAGTCGCCGCTGTCGATCATCGCGCCGGACACCTGCGGGAACGGGAACTCGTCCGGTGGGATGAAGTTCCGGAAGCGCACCTCGGCGCGGTCGATGCCGGTCTCGCGCGCGATGTGGTCCATGATCCGGTCCATCAGGAACGACGCGGCGTCCTTCCCGTAGCCGCGGTAGGCGTTCCAGGGGCACTTGTTCGTGACGACGGAGCGCAGGTGCGTCTCCGAGTTCGGGATCTTGTAGACGCACGGGAGGCAGTACCAGGTGACGAAGGACATGCCCCAGCCGCAGAGGGCCGTCGGGGCGCCGACGTCGGCGATCACCTTCAGCCGGATGCCGGTGACCGTGCCGTCGTCGAGGTAGGCGGCCTCGTAGTGGAAGCGTGTGTCGCGCGCGTGGCCGCCGGTCCAGAAGTTCTCGCTCCGCTCCTCGATCCACTTCACCGGCCGCTTCAGCTTCCGCGCCAGGTAGGCGACGAGCGGCTCCTCCTGGAAGGTGGGGATCTTGAGCCCGAAGCCGCCGCCGACGTGCGGCTGGATCACCCGGATCGACGTGTCCGGCATGCCCAGCGTCTCCGCCAGGTAGTTCCGGAGCGGGTGCGGGTTCTGCGTCGAGTCCCAGAACGTGAGCGTGTCCTCGTACGCGTCGTAGGAGGCGAGGCACCCGCGCGGCTCGATCGCGGTGCCGGTGATGCGGGCCGAGCGGACGATAGCCCGAGACGGTGCCGTCGGCGGCGGCGAAGGCGTCGTCGGGGTCGCCGAGGACGATGTCGCGGCTGGCCATGACGTTGTCGCCCCAGTCGGGCTCGACGAGCGGCGACGCCCTGCTTCCATCGCCCGCTCGGGATCGGACACGACGGGCAGCTCCTCGTAGTCGACGTCGATCAGGTCGAGAGCCGCGTAGGCGGTGAACTTGTCCTCGGCGACGACGGCCGCCACCGCCTCGCCCACGTAGCGGGCGCGGTCGACGCAGAGGGCGTACCAGCGGACGCCCTTGGCGCCGACGGCGGCCGTGTCGTACGTCTCCGGGATCGGGTTCATACGCTCGGCGACCTCGCGACCGGTGAGCACGTAGAGGACGCCGGGCAACGCCTCCGCTTTCGCGGTGTCGATGCCGCGGATGCGCGCGTGCGCAAACGGGCTCCGCAGCACGGCCGCGTAGGTCATCCCCGGCAGCTGGATGTCGTCCACGAACCGGCCGCGCCCGGCGACGAGCTTGGTGTTCGTCAGACTGGGAACCGCCTGTCCCACGTAGGTCAACGCACGTCCCCCCTTCCGGTTGCCGCTATCTGGGCCAGCACCTGTTCCGAGACCTCGAGCACCCGCGTCGACGTCCTCCGTCGAGTGCGCGGCCGAGGTGAAGCCGGGGTGCGAGGGCGCCAGGTAGACGCCGCCGAGCAGCAGCCCCAGCGAGAACGCCCGTGCCCGGGCGGCGTCGGCGGTGAGCATGTCCCTGCGCGTCCGGATCGGCCGGTCCGTGAAGGCAAGGCCGAGCCAGGAGCTGATCCCCGTCACCTGTGCGGCGAGGCCGAGGTCCGCGGCGATCTCCCGCCAGCCGGCGCGGATCGCCTCCGCGCGGGCGTCGGCGACGGCGATCGCGTCCGTGCGCTCGAGCTCGCCGAGCATGGCGAGTCCCGCCGCCATGGCCGGCGGCGCACCCGAGAACGTCCCCGACTGGAAGATCGTCTCGCCGGCGTGCGGGTCGCCGGGTCGCGGCCGCACGACCGCCTCCATCACGTCGCGGCGGCCGCCGAACGCTCCCACCGGGAAGCCTCCGCCGACGGCCTTGCCCAGGCAGTGCAGGTCGGGCGCGAACCCGAAACGGGCGGCCGCGCCGCCCAGGCCGAGCCGGAAGCCCGTGATCACCTCGTCGAAGATCAGCAGCACGCCCCGCTCCCAGGTCAGCTCGCGCAACGCCCGCAGGAACTCGGGGTCCGGCTCCTCCCCGCCGATGTTCGAGAACGGCACCGGCTCGAGGATGATCGCCGCCAGGTCGTCCGCGACCTCGCGGACGACCGGCGCTACGAGGTCGATCTCGTTCCAGGGCAGGACGACGACGTCGTCGAGGACGCCCTGCGGGATGCCCGCGCCGTCGGGAGCGGGCTCCGGGCGCCGCTCCGAGCCTGCGACGTGCGCGACGCTGACGAGCGCGGCCTCGTGCTGGCCGTGGTAATGCCCCTCGAAACGGGCGATCTTCCGCCGGCCGGTGAACGCGCGCGCCGTGCGCAGCGCCATCATCGTCGCCTCGGTGCCGGTGACGACGAAGCGCATGACCTCCATGCTCGGCATCAGCCGTGAGATCGTCTGCGCGAGCTCGACCTCGAGCGGGGTGGCGATCGCGAGGCTCGTGCCGTGGCCGATCACCTCACGGACCGCCTCGACGACCACGTCGGGCGAGTGGCCGAGCGGGTTCGGCCCGAAGCCCATGATCAGGTCGACGTAGTCGTTTCCGTCCACGTCGACGAGATGCGAGCCCTTCGCCTCGCGGACGTAGAACGGCTGCCAGGCCTTGAAGTGCGAGCTGACGCCCCCGGCCAGCACCTGCTCGGCCTCGAGGCGCAGCCGGTGCGACGCAGGCGTCCGCTCCGCCAGCCGGTCGAGGTAGCCCGCCGTCAGCGCCTCGATCGTCGTCGTCGCGGTCGCCATCACGCCTCGCTCCGCGCAAGCACGTAGCGACGGTAGAGCTCCTCGCACTCCGGGCCGCAGAAGCGCCGTTCCCGCCCAGCCACCTCGACGACCCACAGGCGCTTCGCGACCACCTGCCCGCAGCAGTCGCAGGGCGTGACCACCGTCTCCCACACCTGCGGAGCGAGCGTCTGCCAGCTGCCGGTCGAGCTAGGAGCCATGGTCGGTGCCGAGCGGGCCCTCCCCGCCCGGGTAGCAGAAGGAGATCGCAGGCGAGTAGAAGCCGAAGTTGACCTCGAGCGGGTCGGCGGGCCGCAGGGCTTGCAGCGCGGCGGGGCAGCCGGCGAGGAACTCGACCGATTGCACCGCGAACGTCTCGGCCGCGTCCATCACGAACGGGTAGCGGCCGCTGACGAGCCCGCCGTCGACGCGGGTGACGTAGCGCAGCTGGCCGGTGACGTGGGCGGCCGAGCCGATCTCGACGCTTGCGGTCGTCCGAATCGCATCCTTGCCGTCCAACCGGGTCGTGGCCACGAGCGTCCCGTCGGCGAGGTCGAGCTCCGTCTCCCCCGTTCCGGCGGGGACGCCGTGCGCTGCCGCGTACGCGATCATGTTCGGCGAGGAGTCGAAGTAGTGCGTCCACCAGCGGCCGGGCGTGCCGTCCTCGGTGTCGAGCCCCGCGAGGTCGACTCCCAGATACGTGAGCGAATAGGCGCCGAAGCCGTCCTCGGACGCCGCGTTCGACGTCTGCCCGGCGTCGTCGACGACGTACTGGTTCATGAACACCGGCGATCCCGGCGCGGCCTCGAGCTCGTCGGGCACGAGCGCCGCGGCCGCCCGGCGTCGGCAGGCAGCCAGACGAGGTAGAGCATCCGCGCGCCGACGATCAGCTGCGGAGGGTGCAAGGGCCACGTCGAGACTCTACGATTCCGGCACCGTAGATTTCACGCGCGGCGCCGTCCGATACGAACCCCTGCGCGACGTCCTCTGCGACCCGCTCCGGGTCGCGCTCGCGCGGGTCGCCGTAGCCCCCGCCGCCCGGCGAGGCGATCAGCACCTCGTCGCCCCCGGTCAGGACGATGTTCGTGAACTTCGAGGGCGAGACGGTGCCGAAGACCTCGGAGAAGGTGCGGAAGCTCGCCCTCGCCGGCCGCGCTTGACGAGGATCGCCGCCGGGCCGCCGATGCTCGCCGCCGTCGAGCCCGTACGCGCCGAAGCCCGGCTTCGTGCGGTCGAAGAGGGCGTTCACGGTCACCTCCGCGCCCTGCTCGACACGCAGGATCCGGCGCGTCCCGAGGCCGCCGCGCATCCGGCCCGGGCCCGCCGGAGTCCGGGATCAGCGAGTACTCGAGCACCCGCAGCGGGTAGCGCGTCTCGAAGATCTCGACCGGCGTGTTCCGGCAGTTCCCGTTCTTGACGACGATCGCGTCGTTGCCGTCGTCGTACGACTTCGCGCCCCAGCCGCCGCCCTCGAGGTGGTAGTTGGCGTAGTAGTCGCCCGTCCGCGGGTGGACGCCGCCGAAGAGGAAGTTGCAGGCGGTGCCGCCCTCGGCCGCCGCGACCCGGTCGGGCAGCGCCGGGGCGAGCGCGGCCACGACCATGTCCGCCAGCTTGGGGTGCGTCTCCGTGTTGCCGCCGACGGACGGGCCCGGGATAGACGACGTTCACGGCCGAGCCGGGCGGCGCGATGATCCGGATCGGCCGGTAGGCGCCGGAGTTCTTGGGGATGCCCATGTCGGTCAGGTGGAAGACGGCGTTGTACGTGGCTCCGGCGGTGACGCCGTAGGTGGCGTTGATCGGGCCGCGCACCTGCGGGTCGGTGCCGGTCCAGTCGACGATGAGCTCGTCGCCGTCGACCGTGACGGTGACGTGGAAGGTGACGGGCCGGTCGACGACGCCGTCGTCCTCCATCCGCTCGGTGAACTCGTAGACGCCGTCGGGGATGGCGGCGATCTCGGCGCGCATCCAGCGCTCCGAGTAGTCCATCAGCTCCTCGGCCGCCTGGTCGACGAAGTCCCGTCCGTAGCGGTCGAGCAGCTCGATCATGCGCCGCTCGGCGACCCGCAGCGAGCCGATCTGCGCGTTCAGGTCGCCCCACGTGTTCCGCGGCGTGCGGTGGTTGGCCATGATCAGGCGCCACAGCTCCATGTCGTTCTCGTCGCGCTTGACGATCTTGACCGGCGGGATGCGCAGCCCCTCCTGGAAGACCTCGGTCGCGTCGGCGGCGAACGAGCCGACGGCCTTGCCGCCGATCTCTGCCAGATGGCCGACGTTGGCGACGAAGCCGAAGAGCTCGCCCTCGTGGAAGACGGGGCGCATGACGCTGTGCTCGGGGATGTGCGCGCCGCCGCGATACGGGTCGTTGTGGAGCACGACGTCGCCCGGCTCGAAGGCCTCGACGCCGAGCTCCTCGAGCGTCCAGCGGACGATGAACAGGCTGGCCGCGATCTGCGCCGGGCAGAACTCGGCCTGCCCGATCATGTTGCCGCGCCGGTCGAACAGCACGCACGAGAAGTCGAGGCCCTCGTTGAAGATCGGCGAGAAGGCGGTGCGCATCATCGTCACGCCCATCTCGCGGCAGATGTTCACGAACGCGTTGCCGAGCACGGTCAGCGTCACGGGGTCGATCGGCATCAGCGCGCCACCTCCAGGATGCCGTCCTCCCGGGCCTGCGAGCGTCCAGTCCGGAGGGACGACGACGGTCGAGTCCATGAACTCGACGATCGCGGGTCCCGCGAGCTCTGCACCGGGCGCGAGCGCGTCGCGGTGCACGATCCGCGTCGGCACGAAGCCCTGCTGCGGGAAGAAGACGTCGCGCTCGCGTGTCTCCGCCTCGGACGGCTCGCCGATCCCGGGCAGGCGCGCGAACGCGGGCAGCTCGCCCGTCGCGATCACGGCCAGCCGGACGAGCTCGATCGGGATCCCGTCCAGGCGGTAGCCGTAGAAGCCCTCGTAGAGCCGCCCGTACTCCTCGTAGGCCTCTCGCAGAGCCTCCTCGTCGATCGTGCCGGCCGGGAACGGCACCTCCTGCTCGTAGTTCTGCCCCTGGTAGCGCATGGCTGCCAGGCGGCGCACGGTCGGCTGCTCCCCCAGGCCCTGGGCTGCGAAGTCCTGGAGCGCCTGCTCCTCGAGCTCCGCGAAGATGCCCGCCACCTCGGCCGCGGTCGTACGCACGTCGGTGAGGTAGACGCTGCGGACGGCGTCGATCCTGACGGCGGCGGCGAGGGCGCCGAAGGCGGAGCAGAGGCCGGGGGCAGGCGGCACGAGCACGTGGCGGATGCCGAGCGCGTCGGCGATCTCGCAGGCGTGCGTCGGCCCGGCGCCGCCGAACGCGACCAGCGCGTGGTCGCGCGGGTCCGTCCCCTGCTCGACGGTGAGGATGCGGATCGCGTTCGCCATGTTCTCGTTGCAGACCCGCACCATCGCCGAGGCCGTGTCGATCTCGTTCCGTCCCAGCCGGCTGCCGAGGGCGGCGAGCGCCTCGAGCGCGAGCGACGGGTCGAGCGGCATGCGACCGCCGAGGAAGAAGGCCGGGTCGAGGCGGCCGAGCGCGAGGTTGGCGTCGGTGATCGTGGCCTCCTCCCCGCCCTGGCCGTAGCAGGCCGGGCCGGGAGAGGCGCCCGCGCTCTGCGGGCCCGACCTGGAGGAAGCCGCCCGGGTCGACCCAGCCGATCGAGCCGCCGCCTGCGCCGATCGTCCGCGTCGAAACGCTCGGCACGCTGACCGGGAAGCCGAACTCGATCTCGAAGTCCGATGAGTAGAGCGGCTCGCCGTCGAGGACGAGGCAGACGTCGCAGCTCGTCCCGCCCATGTCGAAGGCGAGGGCGCTGGCGACGCCGGCGGCACGTGCGGCGTACGCACCGCCGATGCCGCCGCCGGCGATTCCGGACAGCAGCAGGTGCGCCGGGCGCGAGCGCGCCTCCCCGGCGAGCGCCCGGCCGCCGTTCGACTTCAGCAGCGACCAGGTGCCGGCGACGCCGGCATCGGCCAGCGCGCGCGAGACGCCGTCGACGTAGTCGTCGAACAGCGGCTTCGTGAAGGCGTCGACGGTCACGGTCGTCCCGCGCTCGTACTCCCGCCAGATCGGCGCCACCTCGTGCGAGAGCGAGACCGGAACGTCGGGGTAGCGCGCGTTGATCGCCTCGCGCACGCGGAGCTCGTGCTCGGGGTTCAGGTACGAGAAGAGCAGGCAGACGGCGACGGCGGCGTCGCCGTCGAGACCGGCGCCCTCGAGCGTCGAGCCGAGCGCGTCGACATCGAACGTCGTCAGGACGCGGCCCTCTTCGTCGAGCCGCTCGACGACGCCGAGGCAGTCCCGCCGGCGGACGAGCGGCGTGGGCTTGCGCCAGTGGAAGTCGTAGTGGTGCTTGCGGTTGATCCGCTGGATGTAGGGGATGTCCTCGAAGCCTTCCGTCGTCAGGTAGAAGACCCGCGCGCCGCGCCGCGTGAGGACGGCGTTGATGCCGATCGTCGTGCCCACGACGACCGACTCGACCGAGCCGGGGTCGATCCCGGCCTCGGCGAGCGCGGCCGCGACCGTGCCGACGGGATCGTCCGGGTTCGACGGCACCTTGGCCAGGAAGCGACCTGCCCTCGTCGTCGACCGCGACGAGATCGGTGAACGTCCCGCCGGTGTCGATGCCGATCCTGATGGCCACGAGCCGCAGTTTGGACTATCGGCGAGGGGCTGTGCCGGCTCGCCGTCACAGGAACGCGCGTCCGCCGTCTGCCAGGATCGTCTGGCCCGTCGTGAAGCCGCTCGCCGCGCGAGGCGAGGAAGCAGAGCGAGCCCACCAGGTCCTCCGGCTGCTGGTAGCGCGGGACGGCCTGGTCGGCGACGATCGCGTCCGAGATGCCCGGGTAGTCGCGTCTCGGCCGTCTCCGTCTCGACCATGCTCGGGACGACCATGTTGACGGTGATGCCGCGCGGCGCCAGCTCGCGCGCGAGGACGCGCGTGAAGCCGATCAACGACGCCTTCGCCGCGACGTAGTGGAGGTTCCCGGGCGCGCCGCGGTAGGCCATCACCGTGCCGATGTTGATCACGCGGGCGTCCTCGGCGGCGGTCAGCAGCGGCAGCACCGCCTGCGTGACGAGGAACGGGCCGCGCGCGTTGACGGCGAAGACCCGGTCCCACTCCTCCGCGCTCAGCGACTCGAGCGATCCCGGCGGGTAGATGCCGGCGTTGTTGAAGAGCACGTGCAGGCCGCGGTCGCCGACGAAGCATCACCGCCTCGGCCATCCGCGCGACCTCGTCGGGTCGGGTCACGTCGGCTCCGACCACGAGCGCCTCGCGCCCGAGGGCACGGATCTCCGCGGCGGTCTCCTCGGCCTCTGCGGCTCCGAGCGGAAGTGGACGGCGACGTCCGCCCCGGCACGGGCGAAGCCGAGACAGGCGGCGCGGCCGATGCCGCGCGACCCGCCCGTGACGAGCGACCGTCCGCCCGCCGAGGTCGAACACGGCCTAGCCCGACTCGACCCGGAGCGGGCAGCCGAGCAGCTCCCGCGCCTCGTCGACCGTCGCGACCCGGCGCCCGAGCGTGCGCACGAGCTCGGCATGCATCCGCGACCAGCTCGGCGTTGGACGCGGCCGGCACGCCGCGCCGCAGGTAGACGCCGTCCTCGAAGCCGACTCGGATCCCGCCTGCGCCGCGCAGGATCGCGAGCCCGAGCATCCGCCGCTGGTGCTGCCCGACCGCAGTGATCGACCAGTGCGTCCCCGGCGGCAACGGCCGGAGCATCGCCTCCAGCGCCTCCGGCGTCGCGTCGATCCCGCCGGGAACGCCGAAGACGACGTTTGCGCGCAGCGGCGGAGGCAGCTCGCCTCGTCCGAGCAGGCGCACGGCGGCGACGACGTGGCCGACGTCGAACATCTCCGCCTCGAGCCCGATGCCGAGCTCGACCGCCCGCTCGACGACACGCCTGGCGTCCGCGGGCACGGTCACGAACGCGTCCTCGCCGAAGTCATCGAGCCCGTCTCGACCCCGGCCAGGTCCGGCCGGGCGTCGAGGCCCGTCATCCGGTGCCTCCATCGGCATCCACACGGCGCCGCCGGTCGACACCATGGTCACGATCGGCGTGCGCTCCCGGATCAGGTCGAGCGCCTCGACGAACAGCTCCGGACGGCTGCTCGGCGACCCGTCCTCCTCGCGGACGTGGAGATGGCAGACGGCTGCTCCCGCCTCGGCGCAGGCGGCCACGTCCGCGGCGATCTCTGCCGGTGTGTGCGGCAGCGCCGGGTTGTCCTCGCGGGTGACCTCCGCACCTGTCGGGGCGACGGTCACGACGACAGGTAGCTCGTCCCAGCTCACCGCTTGCGTGTTCTACCAGGCATGCGATGATCGCGGTCATGGACGGAGAGAACGCGGGCCGGCTCGACCGGCTGGATGCAATCGAGGCGATCCGCGTGCTCAAGGCCCGCTACGCGGACGTCTGCGACACGGGCTACGACCCCGTTCGCATGCGCCCGTTCTTCACGGACGACGCCGTCTGGGACGGCGGGCCGCGCTTCGGCCGGTACGAGGGCATCGACGCCGTCTGCGAGTTCTTCGCCGGCATCTCGAGCCAGATCACCTGGGCGCTCCACTACATGATCGCGCCGATCATCGAGGTCGCCGACGACGGCCGGACGGCGACCGGAAGCTGGTACCTGCTGGAGCCGTGCACGATCGCGACGGACGACGGCCCCCGGGCGATGGTGATCACGGGCCGGTACGCCGACCGCTATCGCAGGGAGCCGGACGGCTGGAAGTTCTCCGAGGTCGTGCTCGATTGCCAGACCATCAGCCCGCTGGACGAGGGCTGGGCGCACAGGCCGTTCTGGAACGAATAGGGAGGAGCGAAGATGGCCAACGACGCACGGAAGCCGGGGCGGGAGAGCGTGATCACCGTCGCGGCCATCCAGACGCGGTCGCACACGGGCGCGAAGGAGGCCAACAACCAGGCGGCGCTCGAGGCCCTGCACCGGGCGGCGGACGCAGGCGCGCGCCTGATGGTGCTGCCCGAGCTCGGGAACTCCGGCTACGTCTTCGACTCGCGCGAGGAGGCGCTGGAGCTGGCCGAGCCTGCCTTCGGCGGGCCGACGAGCGCGCTCTGGGCCGAGTTCGCGCGCGAGCGCAACGCGTACGTGTGCGGGGGCCTGACCGAGATCGACGACGGGAGGCTGTACAACAGCGCCGTTCTCGTCGGGCCCGACGGGTTCGTCGGCCGTTACCGCAAGACGCACCTGTCGGGACGAGGAGAAACTCTTCTTCGAGCCGGGCGACCTCGGCCTCAACGTCTTCGCCCTCCCGTTCGGACGGGTGGCGATGATGATCTGCTACGACGGCTGGCACCCGGAGGTCGCGCGCATCCTGAAGCTGAAGGGCGCCGACCTGATCCTCGATCCGACCTGCTGGGTGCTGGTGCCGGGGGTCGTCACACCGGAGAACCCCGTCTCCGCCTACGTCCACATGGCCACGGCGCACGTGAACAGCCTGTTCATCGTCTGCGCTGACCAGTGCGGTGTCGAGCGGGGCTGCACGTTCATCGGCCGCAGTTGCATCGCAGGGCCGGCCGGGTTCGTCGCCGGGCCGGGCGGCTCCGCGTCACCCCGAGGTGCTGACGGCGGAGATCAACGTCGTTCAGGCCCGGTACCACAACTGGACGGCGCTCGCGAATCCGTTCGCGGACCGCCGGGTGGATGTCTTCGACCCGCTCCTCGGCTACCGGGAGCCGCCGGGCGCGACCGCAGCCGCGGCGCGGGTGGCGGCGCCGGACTTCGTACCGGCCGACGCATGACTCCGGCTCGCCGCGCCGGCGACCTGGTCTTCGTCTCCGGCCAGGCGGGGACCGACCCCGCGGGCGGCGACGCGCTAGAGAAGCTGGCGGCGGCGCTGGCGACAGGGACCTGGCTCGACGATGTCGTCGACGTCATCTCTTTCCACGCGGACGTGCGCGAGATCGACGGCGTGCTCGAGCATGCGGAGACGCTCTTCACAGCGCTGCCTGCATCGGACGCCCTCGGCACGACCGGCCTCGCCGCACGGGAGGCGCAGGTCTCGATCCGGCGATCGCCCGGATCGGTGGACCCGACGGGCGGCTCGTCTTCACGTCGAGCCGCCACGACAGCGACGGGCCGGCCGACCCGAACGGTCAGGCCGAGGCCGCGTATGCGCAGGCACGCGCCGCCCTCGAGGCTGCCGGCGGGAGCATGGGAGACGTCATCGACATCTGCTCGTTCCACCTCGATCCGCGCGGGATGATGCGCATCGCGAGCAGTTCCACAACGTCTACTGGCTGACACGCCGCTGGGCGGAGGCCCTGCGCCTGGACGGCGATCGGCGCACCCGGGTTGCACCGCCGCGGCCAGCTCGTCCAGTACCGGATGATCGCCGACCTGAGCGACGGCAAGCGGATCGCCAAGACGCCGGCCAGCCTGCACCGGGAGCACTGTCGATCTCCGGCGGAACGCGCAAGGCGCAGGGCCGGTTCGATCGGCATCGCCGGCGAGGTCGCCTCCGACGCCGAGGGCAACATCACCACGCCGGGAGACACGGCGAGCCAGGCCCGGTACGCGTTCAGCCGGATCGCGAGGTCGTCGAGCTGCACGGCGTCGACATGAACCACGTCGTCGAGATCACGGCGTTCCACAAGGATCACCGAGCCTGCGGAGATCGTCACCGAGACGGCACTCGAGTTCTTCGACGAGGACCACCCGCCCGCCTGGACGTCGGCCGGCATGACAGGCCTCTGGAACCCCGGGTATCTGCACGAGATCTACGCGCTGGCGGTCGTGTGATGGACGCTGCGGCCGTCCGGTGCGGCACGCTCGTCGTCGCCGGCGGCGTGACGGGCGGCGCCGACGACTTCTTCCCGCGCCTGGGAGAGGCGCTTGCCCGACAGGGCGCGACTCTCGCGGACGTCGTCGAGCTGACCACCTTCCACGCCGACGTCCGCCAGATCGACGAGCTCCTCGCGGCAGGTGCGTTGGAGCTGTCCGAGCCGTATCCGGCCTGGACGCCCGTCGGGATGGTCGGGCCGGCGGCAGGTGGAGAGCACGTCGTCGGGCGCGCCATCGCGCACACGGGTGACACCGGGCTCACGACCGTCATCCCCGACACGATCTCCTGGTGGCGCGGCCGTCCCTGGTCGGCCGGGTGCAGGCGCGGTCCGCTCGTGGCCGTGGCCGGTCAGTTCGGAACGGACACCGACGGCAACGTGGTCATGCCGGGTCACCACGACGGGCAGGCGCGGAACGCCCTCAACCGGGTGAAGGAGATCTGCTCGCTGCTCGGCTCGGGCCTCGAGGATGTCGTCGACGTCTGGTCGTTCCACCAGGACCCGCGTGGGATCGAGGCCTGCCTGGAGGTCGCATCACGCGAGTTCTTTCCCGGCCTGCTCCCGACCTGGACGGCGGCGGGAGCGCCCGCCCTCTACCGCTTCGGGATGCTCGGCCAGTTCCGCGCGCTCGCGGAGATCGGCGAGCGCGGCTGAGCGTTGGGAGCTTCGAGGCCGCCGGAGACGTCCGCGCCGCGTTCGAGTCGATCGCGGCGCTGCCGGGCGAGCTGGTCGAGGTCGTCTGCTTCCACAAGGACATCCGCGACGCCGACGACGTGCGTGCGGTCGCCGACGAGGTGCTCGGAGGGCAAGACGTCGCGTGGACCGCCGTCGGGATGACGGGCTTCGAGCGCGAGGAATCGCGCCACGCGATCCACGGGTTGGCGGTCGCGGCTAGGTACGACGCGGACGCCTTCCCAGAGCCGGACGATGCACTGCGCCTTGAACGCGAACCGGTCGAGCGTGCCGTAGCGGCTCCATGCGCAGCGCGGGCGTGACGCCGAGCTCGGCGCGGAGCGCGCGGACGGAGCCGTTCCTCCACCGCCTCCCCGCCGCCACGGAGCTCGTAGACGACCGTGCAGCGGTCGACCAGGGCCCCGTCCTCCGTGCCGATCTCGATCCGGAACTCGTCCGAGAGCTCCGCGAACGACCGCACGACCTTCTCGACCTGGCTGGGGTAGAACTTCGCGCCGCGGAAAACGACGAGGTCGTCGTGCCGGCCGACGATGCCGCCCACCGCGCGGACGTGGGTCCGTCCGCACGCGCACGGCTCGGTCGACAGCCGGGCGTAGTCGCCCGTCCAGTAGCGGAGCACGGGCGTCGCCTCGCGCGTCAGGTGCGTGAAGACGAGCACGCCGAGCTCTCCCTCGTCCACCGGCGTCGCGGTGTCCGGATCGAGGCACTCGACGACGACGTAGTCCTCGGCAATATGAATGCCGGCCTTCGCCTCGCACTCGGAGGCGAAGGTGGGACCGACCTCCGCCAGGCCGTAGTAGTCGAAGGCGTCGATCCCGCAGGCCCGCCTCCAGCTTCGCTGCGGGTGGCCGCGTTCTGCGCTCCGGCCTCACCGCCGAAGCAGCCCAGGCGCAGCGGCAGCTCGGCGGCATCGACGCCCACGGCCCGGAGCGCCTCCGCGATGTGGAGGCAAAGCTCGGGGTCGCCAGCAGGACGGTCGACGCGATCGTGCGCAGATACTCGATCTGGCGCTCAGTAGATGTCGTCGCCCCGGTCGGGACGACCAGGCAGCCGAGCCGCTCACCGGCGTAGTGGCAGGAGAGGCCCGGCCACCCACAGCCCGTACGCGAACGCGTTCTGGATCACATCGCCGGAGCGCACGCCGAACTGCCAGAGCGTCCGCATCGTCAACCTGCGTGATCGTCTCGACGTCGCCCGCGGACCAGATCGTGTCCACGGGTCGTCCAGTCGTCCCGGTGGAGGGATGCACCTCGCGGAACTCGGCCGGATCGGCGACGGCGAAGTGCCGAACGGCGGATGGCGAAGCTGGTCCTCCCTCAGCTCCTCCTTCGTCACCACCGGCAGCCGCGCCAGGTCCTCGAGCGTGCGGATGTCGTGCGGCCTCGGCGCCGACGGAAGCCAGCTTGGCCCGGTAGAGCGAGGAGGCCGCGGACAGCGCCCGACCTGGCGGCGGAGGTGCTGCTCCTGCAGCGCCCTCAGCGCGTCCCGAGACGCCGACTCGAGCGCGGGCTCGAGCATCGAGCCGGATGCCATGGGCAAGGATAGACTCGGCACGCCGCATGGACGTGGGCCTGACGATGTCGACGCACGGCCTGCTCAGGCGCGACGAGCGGGACTTCTTCCTGCAGCGGCTGAGCCCGAGGAGATGCGCGTCGTCGAGCTCGCGCAGCTCGCCGACCGGCTCGGCTATCACTCGCTCTGGCTCTCCGACCACGTCTGCATGGGACGCGACCCGGGACGCGGCACACCGCGAACGAGTCGGGCACGCGCGCGTACCCCGACCGGCCCGGTGATGCTCGACGTCGTCGCGACCATCGGCGCGCTCGCGGCGACCACCGAGCGCATGCGGCTCGCGCCGTCCGTGCTGATCGCGCCGTACCGCCATCCGCTGACGGTCGCGCACCAGTTCGCAACGCTCGACGTGCTCTCGGGCGGCACGGCTGATCATGACCGCCGGCTCCGGCTGGGACCCGCAGGAGTTCGCGGCGGTCGGCGGCGACTTCGAGCACCGGGGCGCCGTCACCGAGGAGTGCATCGAGATCTGGAAGCACGCCTGGACGGAGCCGTGGCTCGACTGGCACGGCCGCTTCTACGAGATCGAGGACGTCTCGCTCGAGCCGAAGCCGGTGCAGAAGCCGCATCCGCCGATCGTGTTCGGCGCCGTCACCGAGGTCGGGCGCGCGGCGCGCGGCGCGCACCTGCGACGGTCTGTACCCGATGTTCCTCGACGCGTACGCCGACCCCGGCCGATTCGACCACCTGCGCGAGGCCGTGCTGCGCGAGGGCGAGCGCGCCGGCCGCGACCTCTCGCGCTTTCGGCTCTACGCCTTCGCCTCCGGGCAGGTCACGAACGCGCCGGTCGAAGGCCGGAGGCGCACGCTCACCGGCAGCGCGGAGCAGGTGCTGGCCGACCTCGAGCGCTTCGCGGCGCACGGCTACTCGCACGTGACCATGCACTTCGACGTGCAGTCGGGGACGATCGGCGAGCTCTTCGAGTCCGTGGAGCGGTTCGCCGAGGAGGTGCTGCCGGCGGCACGGGACCTCGAGCCGGCGGCGGCGGCGTGAAGCCGCCGTCCTTCGAGTACACGGCCGCGGGCTCGGTGGAGGAGGCCGTCTCGACGCTCGCCGAGGCCGGCGACGAGGCGAAGGTGCTGGCCGGAGGGCAGAGTCTCGTCCCGCTCCTGAACATGCGCCTGGCACGGCCCGCCCTCCTCGTCGACGTCAACCGCGTCGCAGGGCTCGACCGGATCGAGATCGACGGCGCCGTCCGGGTCGGTGCGCTCGCCCGGCAGGCGGACGCGCTCGGGTCGCGCGAGCTCGCCGCCGCTGCGCCCGTGCTCCACGAGTCGCTGCGCTACGTCGGACATGCCGCCACCCGGAGCCGCGGCACGATCGGCGGCTCGATCGCCCACGCCGATCCGGCTGCCGAGCTCTCCGCCGTGCTGCTCGCGCTCGACGGCACGGTGACCGCGGCGAGCCCGAGGGGCGAGCGGTCGATCGCCGCCGCCGACCTCTTCCTCGGCCCGTTCACGACGGCGCTCGCTCCGGACGAGCTGCTGACGTCGCTGATGCTCGCGCGGAGCGACGGCCGGCCGTTCGGCTTCGCCGAGCTGGCCCGCCGGGAGGGCGACTTCGCGCTCGCCGGCGCATGCATCCTGCTCGATCCCGCACGGGTCGTTCTGTTCGGGGTCGCCGGCACGCCCGTGCGCGCGCCCGAGGCCGAGGCGGCGCTCGAGTCGGGCGCCTCGGCCGCGGAAGCGGCCGAGCTCGCGACCCGAGACCTCGAGCCGGTGTCCGACGTGCACGCGGACGCCGCCTATCGCCGTCGCGTCGCGGCGGTCCTGGTCCGGCGCGCCGGCGAGCAGGCGGAGGCTCGGCGTGGCTGAGCCGCGGCCCGTGAGCCTCGTCCTCGACGGACGACGAGCGATCCGCGCTCGCGGCGCCACGGCTGCTCCTCGCGGACTTCCTCCGGGACGAGCTCGGCTCCGACCGCCGTCCACGTCGCCTGCGAGCAGGGCGGCTGCGGCGCGTGCGCCGTACTCCTCGACGGGCGGCTGACGCTCTCGTGCCTCGTGCTCGCCGTGCAGGCGGACGGGGCAGCGATCGACACCGCCGACGGACTGGCGCGAGACGGCGAGCTGCACCCGATCCAGCAGGCGTTCCGTGCGAAGCACGGCCTCCAGTGCGGCTTCTGCACGCCGGGCATGCTGATGGCGGCGAAGGCGCTGCTCGACGCGAACCCGCAGCCGAGCGACGAGGAGATCCGCGAGCACCTGTCGGGCAACGTCTGCCGCTGCACCGGCTACACCGGCATCGTCGCCGCCGTCCGCGAGGCCGCGCGCCTGCTCGCGGAGGAGCGCGCGTGAGCCGGCCGTTCCGCTACGTCGGACAGAGCCTCGAGCGGGTCGAGGACCCGCAGCTCCTGCGCGGCCGTGCGCGCTTCCTCGCCGATGTCCGGCTCCCCGGGATGCTCGAGGTCGCCTTCGTCCGCAGCCCCTTCGGCCACGCGAGCATCGTTCACGTCGACGCCACCGAGGCGCTCGCGCTCCCGGGCGTCGCCGCAGTCGTCACCGGCTCGGAGCTCGAGGGCGCACCGGAGCTCGTCACCGGCTCCTCACGGCCCGAGGCGGGAGAGTGGCGCCGGCCGCTGCTCCCGCGAGACCGTGTCCGCTACGTCGGCGAGCCGGTGGCCGCCGTCGTCGCCTCCTCCCGCTACGCGGCCGAGGATGCGTGCGAGCTCGTGGACGTCGAGTACGAGCCGCTGGCCGCCGTCGTCGACGCGGAGCAGGCACTCGCGCCGGAGGCGCCGCTCGTCCACGAGCAGCACGGCTCCAACGACTTCGCGCACATCGAGCTCGAGTCCGGCGACGTCGACGCCGCTTTCGCCGCCGCCGACCGGGTCTTCCGCAAGCGCTTCCACTTCGGCCGCACGCATGCTGCGCCGCTCGAGGCGCGTGGCGGCATCGCCGACTGGTCGGACGACCTCGTCGTCTGGAACTCGACGCAGATGCCCTTCCTCGTCCGCTCGATGCTGGCGGCGTTGTACGGCCTGCCGGAGACGCGCGTCCGCGTGCTCGTCCCGGCCGTGGGCGGCGGCTTCGGCCTGAAGGTGCACCTGTACGTGGAGGAGGCGATCCTGCCGCTCCTGTCGCGCCTCGTCGGGGCGCCCGTGAGGTGGGTCGAGGACCGGTACGAGCACCTCGCCGCGAGCGGTCACTCGAAGGAGGTGATCTGCGAGCTCGAGCTGGCGACGACGGAGGAGGGTCGGTTCCTCGCGATGCGCGGCCGCTTCGTCGGCGACGGCGGCGCGCACCAGGGCCATCCGTGGACGAGCCTCATCGATCCGCTCTGCGCCGCCGCCATGCTGCCCGGGATCTACGCGCTCGACGCCGTCCGCTACGAGGTGCATGCGGCCGCCACGAACAAGTGCCCGACGACCGCCTACCGCGGCGTCGGCTGGACGTCAGGGCATGCCGCGCGCGAGGCGCTGATCGACGACGCTGCCCGGGAGCTCGGCATCGACCCGCTCGAGCTGCGGCTCCGCAACTGCCTCCCGGACGGCGAGCCGGCCGTCTCGGCGACCGGCTGCCGGTACGACGGCGGCAGCTACGCCGCGTCGATCCGGCGGGCCGGCGAGCTCGTCGGATACGACGAGCTCCGCGAACGGCAGCGACGACTCCGGGAAGAGGGACGCTACATCGGGGTCGGCTTCAGCCCGTTCGTCGAACAGGGCGGCTGGGCGGCGGAGATCGCGGCGGACCAGGGCTTCCCCGGCTCGGGCTACCTGGACTCCGTCTCCGTCGGCGTCGAGCCGGACGGCTCCGTCACGTTGGCGACCGGACTCCAGTCGAACGGGCAGGGTCACGAGACGACGCTGGCGCAGCTCGCCGCGGACGGCCTCGGTGTCAGGCCTGACGACGTGCGCGTCGTGCAGGGCGACACGGCGACGACGGCGTACTCGACCGGCAGCTGGGGCAGCCGCACCGCACTGATCGCGGGCGGCGCAGTGCTACGCGCGGCAGACGACGTGCGGCAGAAGCTGCTGCGCATCGCGGCGCACGAACTGGAGGCGAACGAGTCCGACCTGCAGATCGAGGACGGAGTCGTCTCGGTTCTCGGCTCGCCCGGTCGATCGCTTTCGATACGAGACGTCACGGCGGCGGCCTACGCAGGCCGCGTTCCGCCCGAGCTCGACCCGGCGCTCACCGCCACGCGGAGCTACGACCCCCCGGCGACGTACTCGAATGCCTGCATCGCCTGCGTGGTCGAGGTCGATGTCGAGACGGGGCGCGTGCGGGTCGAACGGCTTCTGGCGGTCGAGGACTGCGGCACGGTCGTCAACCCGATGGTCGTCGACGGGCAGGTGGCGGGCGCCGTGGCGCAGGGGGTCGGAGCCGTCCTCTACGAGGGCTTGCCGTATGCCGAGAACGGGCAGTTCCTGGCCGGGAGTCTGGGCGAGTTCCTCTATCCGACCGCGCCGGAACTGCCGGACGTGGAGGTCGACCACCTCGAGACGCCCTCGCCGCTCACCGAAGGCGGCATCAAGGGCATGGGCGAAGGCGGCCTCATCGGCGCGCCGGCCGCAGTCGTGAACGCGGTCGCGGACGCGCTCGAGCCGTTCGGCGTCCGCATCGACCGCACGCCGCTGCGGCCCTGCGACGTCCTGGCCTTGATCGACGCCGCACGCGTCCCGGCCGCCTCATGAGGCGGCGAATGTCTCGACAAGGGCGCGATGATTCGCGACGATCTCGTCCGCCTCGAGCTGGAACGTCGGCGGGAAGAGGACCGCGACGTCGAGATCGTCCCAGCGGGCCAACTGGGCGCGCACGTCGTCCGGCGTGCCGGCGATCGCGAAGGTGTCGATCATCTCGTCGCTGACTGCGCCGATCATCGCGCCGGGGTCGCCGGCGGCGGCAGCGGCCCGTATCGCTGCGGCCTCGCGCTGGAACCCGTGCAGCTCGAACATGACGTCGAAGTACGGGATGACCGAATAGAAGGCGATGTGGTTCCGCGCCCACCGACGCGCCTCGGCGCGGTCGGCTGAGACCGCCGCGGCTATCGCCGCCGCGCGCTCGACGTCTCCGGGCTCCCTCCTCGCGCGAGCGGCCCCGCGGGCGATGTGCGGCAGTGCGTATTCCCGCACGTAGCGCGGCGTCGACAGGACGTTGAAGAGCACGCCGTCGGCGACTTCGCCGGCGAGCGCACACATCCCGCTCTGCACGGCCGCGAGGAAGATCGGCACGCGCTCCCGCTGCTGGCGGAGCGAGCGCTGGTACCCCTCGACCGAGTACAGCTCGCCGTCGTAGTCGAAGGTCGAGCCGTCGTACGCGGCCGTCCAGGCGCCACGCATGACGTCGACGTATTCCCGGATCCGCCGTACCGGCCGCTCGTAGCTCATCCCGTGGAAGCGCCGGTTCCAGTCGGGCGGCCCGGTGCCGAGGCCGTAGACGAACCGTCCCCCGGAGAGCTCGTCGACGTTCGCCGCGACCAGCGAGGCCAGGATCGGGCTGCGCGCCCAGATGGCGACCCCGGTCCCCAGCCTGATCCGGGTCGTGCGCGCGGCGATCGCGGTCAGCGGGACGATCGGCTCTCGCTGGATCTCGACATGCCAGACGCTGTCGAGTCCGGCGTCCTCCGCAGCCACGCCCAGGTCGACCAGATCGGACAGGGGCATTCCCTCGCCGGCGAGCAGGATCCCGACCTTCGGCACGCGCTATCCCCAGTAGCGGCGGCAGAACGAGATCTTCAGGTTGGCCGCCTGGTCGGGGTGCTCCGGCCCGTGCTGCGACCAGTCGCGCGTCCAGCGCTCGACGTTCCCCGCCACGACCGGGTCGGACACGATCGCCTGCCAGTTGGCGAGGTCGTCCACCGCCATCAGGTCGAAGTGGGTGAACTCCTCCCGTCCCTGGACGGTCTCGGAGACGCGCCAGCAGGAGTAGTCGAGGATGTGCGGGTTCTGCCGGAAGGCGGGATAGTCGATCTCGCGGATGAAACGTGAGTACTCCTCCTCGTCGAGCTCGCGAGGGGTGTACGTGAGCAGAACGAGCTGCTTGGCCATGCCTTGCCTCCTCTACTCGATGACCTCGCCGTGAATCATCACGGCCTCGGCAACGTACTGCGACCAGTCCTTCAGAAGCTGCTCGAACTCGGGTAGCGAGCCGAGCGCCCGGTAGGACTCGAGATCGGTGACCTCGATCACCTCCAGGTAGTCGTAGGGAGCCTCGCCGCTCCCGTCGAGCGTTCCCTCGATCCTCGTCACGGTGTAGCTCGTGATCGCTCCCTGCGCCCGCGCGACCGGGTAGTCGACACGACGGATCCACGCCTCGTATTCGTCTGCGTCGACCCCCTCCCGGAGGCGGTTCAGGAAGAACACGCGGTATGCCATAGGACCTCCTTCGTCAGAGTCTCGGCAGGACTTCTCGTGCCGTCAGCTCGAGTACCTCCTCGCCGCGGTCGAGCGGGAAGAGCCAGAGGCAGACCGAGTCGGACCCGGCCTCCAGCAGTCGGCGGATCTTGTCCGCGACCTCGTCGGGGTCGCCCGCAACAGCGAGATCGTCGATCCACGCCGGCGGCAGGTCGTTGGCAAGGTCGCCGGCCGCGAGCAGCTCCTGCAGCTGCGGCTGGATGCCGTAGACGTCCGAGAGCGCGTTGTCCGGCATCGCCTCGAGGTAGAAGGCGGTCGCCTCCCGCACCGCCTCGCGGGCGGCGGCCCCGTCGCCGTCGACCGAGTAGAGCACGTAGGTCGCGACCCTGTGCGGTGCGGACTCCCGGCCCGCGGCGACGGCGCCGTCCGCGATGCGCTCCCGGGCCCAGCGCACGTAGTCGACCCCGGCGAGCACGGACAGGACCGAGCCGTCGGCGATCCGGCCGGAGAGCTCGAGCCCCTTCGGCCCGACCATGCCGAGGAAGACGGGCAGCTCCTCCGCAGGCCGATGGGTGAGGGCGACTCGCTCGAACGTGAACAGGCCGTCGCCGGACAGCTCCTCGCCGGCAAGCAGGCGGCGGAGGCTGTCGACGCATTCCCGCACGGCGCCGAGCGGCGAGCGCGGCATCAACCCCATCTGCTGGAGCCAGAACGGGACGCCGAGGCCGACTCCGGGCCGAAACCGGCCCGGATGGAGCCTCGACAGCGTCGCGCACTCCATCGCCAGCAGCGCGGGGTGGCGCGTCACGGCCGAGGCGACGCCCAGACCGACCGGCAGCTCCTCGGTCGCGGCCAGCGCGGCCGCGATCCCGGCGAAGGCACCGGTGAAGAAGCAATCCTCCGAGAACCAGAGCTCGCCGAATCCGAGCTCCTCGGCCCGCCGCGCAGTACGCACGATGCGCTCCGGCGGCATGTGGCTCCCGAGCACGATGCCGACGGGCGGCCGCTCAGACACGTGTCTCTCTCAGCTCCGCGGCAGCGGCGAGGACGGCCTCGACGAGAGCGTCCTGCCTGATCAGCCGACTGCCGACGACGCCGGACAAGGAACAACTATAGGCCGCGGGCGCCATAGAGTTCGCGCGTGGCCGACCGGTTCGATCCGTTCACGATCGAGATCCTGAAGGACAAGCTCGCGGCCACGGCCGACGAGATGGGCGTCGTGCTCGCGCGGACGAGCATGAGCCCGATCGTGTACGAGGTGCTCGACTTCGCGTGCGGCATCACGGACGCCCATGGGCGGGTGGTCGCGCAGACGAACGGCCTGACGCTCTTCACCGGCACCTTCGGCCCTCAGGTGCAGAGCGTGATCGACCGGCGCGGCCTGGAGAACCTGCGCGAGGGCGACGTCTTCGCGACGAACGTGCCCTACGACGGCGGCACCCACACGTGCGACGTCTGCCTCGTCAAGCCGATCGTGCTCGACGGCCGCGTCCTCGCCTTCGCGGTCTCCGTCACCCACTGGATCGAGATCGGCGGCGCCGTTCCGG
The DNA here is from genome assembly GCA_963776375.1 of uncultured Actinomycetes bacterium. GTDB lineage: Bacteria > Actinomycetota > Thermoleophilia > Gaiellales > Gaiellaceae > PALSA-612. Next base: position 1,292,670 of record CAVZMF010000002.1, read on the forward strand.
GCAGCATCTCCGCCGGACGCGACCGAGATCTACCAGGAAGGGCTGCAGCTGCCCGGCGTGCGCATCTACGACAGCGGACGACGGAACGAGGCGATCGTCGAGCTCATCGCCGCGAACATCCGGCTGCCGCGCACGGGTCTCGGCGACCTCAACGCCGGGGTCGCCGCGGTCTCGATCGGCGAGCGCGCGGCGTGCTCGAGGCCTGCGAGCGCTACGGCGCCGAGCTCGTGCTCGCCGCCTTCGCCCGGGTGCTCGAGCACGGCGAGCAGTCCGCCCGTGAGGCGCTGCGCCGGATCCCCAACGGCGTCTACCGGGCGGAGGACGTCATCGACGGCGACGGCGTCTCCGACGAGCTGCTGCCCATCGTCGTCACGGCCACCGTCGGCGACGACTGGATCCACGCCGACTTCACCGGGTGCGCGCCCGAGGCGGCGGGCCCGGTCAACTGCTCGACCGGCGCCCTGCTCTCCGCCTGCAAGACCGTCGTCCGGGCGATCACCGATCCGCAGGCGCAGGTCGAACGACGGCTTCTTCGCACCCTTCTCCCTGACCGTGCCGCCCGGGACGGTGTTCAGCGCGCAGCCGCCCGCCCCCACCGGCTGGTACTACGAGGGAGCGGCGTGCGCGAACGACCTGCTCTGGAAGGCGCTGGCGCCGGTGTGCCCGGACCGCCTCGGCGCCGGCTCCTACACGAGCCTCTGCTGCTCGTACATCGTCGGCCGGGACGCCGAGACGGACGAGCTGTTCGTGCTCGCCGAGCCCAACGTCGGCGGCTGGGGCGGCAGCGCCGTCGGCGACGGCGAGAGCGCCCTGATCGCCACGACCGACGGAGACACCTACAACTTTCCGGTCGAGGTCGTCGAGTCGCGCTTCCCCGTCCTCGTCGACCGCTACGAGCTCGACGTCGCCGCGGGCGGCGGCGCCGGCCGCCACCGGGGCGGATTCGGCGTCGTGCGCCAGTACCGCGTCCACGGGGCACGGGACGCGTACGGCTACGGGTCGCTGGGGCTGTCGCGGCGTCGGCCGTGGGCTCTCGCCGGCGGCGCTCCGGGCTCGAACAACTACCTGGAGTACGTGCGCGGCGACGAGGTCGCCCGGCACGGCCGCGTGGCGCGGGTGGCGCTCGCCGACGGCGACGTCGTCCGCTCCGTGACGGCCGGCGGGGCCGGCTTCGGCGATCCGCGCGAGCGAGACCCGGAGCGCGTCCGTGCGGACGTGATCGACGGCTACGTGACGCTCGGCGGCCGCGCGAACCGAGTACGGCGTCGCGCTCGACCCGCTGACGCTCGAGCTCGACGCGGTGGAGACGTCCCGGCTCCGCAACGCATGACCCTCCGACTGGCGACGGACATCGGCGGCACGTTCACGGACCTCGTCGCCTTCGACGAGGCCACCGGGACGCCGACCGTGGCGAAGGCGTCCACCACGCCGGCCGATCTCCCCGCGGGCGTCATGGACGCCGTCCGAGCCGCGAACGTCGAGCTGGCCGACGTGGCCGAGCTCGTCCACGGGACCACGGTGGTCATCAACGCGCTGACCGAGCGGAGCGGCGCCCGAACGGCGCTCGTGACGACCGCGGGCTTCCGCGACGTCCTCGAGATCGGCCGGGGCAACCGGCCCGACATGTACAACCTCGTGTCGCGCAAGCCGCCGCCGTTCGTGCCCCGGCGGCACCGCTTCGAGGTTCGCGAGCGCGTCGACCGCCGGGGAAACGTGCTGGTTCCGCTCGATCTCTCGGACCTCGGTGCCGCTGTCGACGTCTGCCGGCAGGACGCGATCGAGGCCGTGGCCGTCTGTCTGCTCCACTCGTACGCGCATCCGTGCCCACGAGGAGGCGGTGCGCGACGCGCTGCGGACCGCGCTTCCGGAGGTCACCGTGACGATCTCGTGCGAGATCACCCGCGAGTGGCGCGAGTACGAGCGGTCGAGCACGGCCGTCCTCAACGCCTACGTCCAGCCGACCGTGGAGCGGTACCTCGAGGAGCTCGAGCGGCGGCTTCGCCTGGGGGGCCTCAGGGGCCCGATGCGGATCGTGCAGTCGAACGGCGGCACGACGTCCGTCCGCAACGCGCGGCGCCGGCCGATCAACCTCGTGGAGTCCGGCCCGGCCGCGGGCGTGATCGGGGCGGCGCGGCTCGGGGAGCGAATCGGGGAGCCGAACGTGCTCTACCTGGACATCGGCGGGACCACGGCAAAGTGCTCGTTGATCGCGGACGGCCGCCCGCAGACGACCACGGAGTACCGGATCGAATGGCGGCCGGACTACGCCGGCTATCCGGTGCTGGCGCCGGTGGTGGACATCGTCGAGATCGGTGCCGGTGGCGGATCGATCGCGTGGGTGGACACCGGCGGGTCGGTCCGCGTCGGCCCCCGGAGCGCGGGCGCCGATCCCGGCCCCGCGTGCTACGGACGGGGCGGCACCGAGCCGACGGTGACCGATGCGAAGCTCACGGCGGGCGTGCTCGACCCCGACTACTTCCTCGGCGGACGGGTTCGGCTCCGGTCCGAACTCTCCGAGCAGGCGCTGCGCGCGCTGGGCGAGCCGCTCGACCTCGAGCCTGCCGAGCTGGCGAACGGGGTCATCAGGCTGGTGAACGCCAACATGATCAGCGCGCTCAAGCTCGTCTCCGTCCGGCGGGGGTTCGATCCGCGCGACTTCGTGCTCGTCGCCGCCGGCGGCGGAGGTGCGATGCACGCGGCGGCGCTGGGCGCCGAGCTGCAGGTGAAACAGGTCGTCGTGCCTCCCTATGCCGGCGTCTTCTCGGCCTGGGGCATGGGCCTCAGCGAGGCGCGGGCGGACGCCGCCCAGACGCGTCTCGCCCAGCTCTGTGCGCCGAGCGCCGAAGAGCTGGGCGAGACGTTCTCGGCGCTGGAGGACGAGGTCATGGGCCAGCTCGTCGCGGAGGAGATCGAGCCCACGTCGATCCGGTGCGAGCGAAGCGCCGACATGCGCTATCGCGGCCAGGAGCACGCAGTGCGCGTTCCCGTTGCTCCCGGCGCCGTGTCGGCGGAGAGGGTGGAAGAGGACTTCCATGCGCTTCACCGGCAGAAGTACACGTTCGACCTTCGAGGGCGACCCGGTCGAGGTCGTCACCTGCCACGTCTCGGCGTTCGGACGGCGGCCGTCGCTGCCGCCGCCCGCTGCGCCCACGACGGGTGCGGCTCCGGCTCCGAAGGGTCGGCGCCGGGTCGACTTCGACGCCGACGGCGTCCACGAGGCGCTCGTCTACGATCGCTCGCTGCTCCCGGCCGGTTTCGAGGCTCCCGGCCCGCTCGTCATCGAGGACGAGACGACGACGGCGCTCGTGCACGTGGGGCAGACGCTCGAGGTCGACGAGGCCGGCAACCTCGTCGTCCACGTCTAGAGCGTGAGGGCCGTCCAGGCCTCCTTCCGCCCGGGAACGTCGTAGCCGAACACGTCCGGGTCCGACCCGACCTGCTCGGCCAGCTCCAGGGCGATTCGCTGGACGACGACGGTCAGAGGGAAGATCGACAGCGGCTCCGGCAGCCCCGTCTCCGAGAGGACGTGCACCCGGGCGCCGCAGGCGTCGGCGGCCGCGGCCACGGCGGTGAGCCGCTCGGCGCCGGGCCCGCCGCCGTCGAGACAGACGAGCGCGTCGCGCTCGTCGATCGCGACCGACGGGCCGTGGAAGAACTGTTCGACCGACAAGCCCTCGGTCGCGACGCGCGAGGTCTCCCGGACCTTGAGCGCGCCTTCCGCGGCCGTCCACTGGTTGGGGCCGGCTCCGATCAGCTCGAGCAGCCGAGGCGGCGGCTCCACTCCGATGTCCCGCTCGAGGGCACCTTCCACGGCGTCGGGCACGTCGTCGAGCTCGTCGAGTGGCGCCCCGAGCGCACGGGCGAGCTGCGCAAGCCGCATGAGCGCGCCCAGATGGCTGGCCGTGAACGCCGCGCAGCGCTCCTGCTCCACGGTCTCGATGTCGACCCCCGGAGAGCCGCGGCCGCCGATGACGACCACCGGCCCGACTCCCTGCTCTTGCAACTGGTCGAGCACCTGCGACGAGAACCGCTTCGTGTTCCGGTGGCTGAGGACGAGGACGGCGTCGCCCGCGCCCGCCGGCAGGCCGTAGAGGGCGGCGTCCATCGCCTGCACCGCCCGAGCGTCGGCGCCCGCCTCCCGCAGCAGCCAGACGGCGTGGTTCGCGGCATGCCAGCTCGTGCCGGTGCCGACGGCCACGACCCGGCGGCCGGCGAGCCCCTCGGCCTGCCGCTCCACCGGGCCCGGATCGGCGAGAAGGGCGCGCAGGTCGTCGGGCTGGCGCCACATCGTGGCGCGCATGACGCTCGTCACTCGGCCGACCCCGCTGCCTGCTCGGAAGCGTCCGCGACCTCGACCGGGGGCGCCGGGGACTCGATGCTGCCGCCCCGCCGGAGCATTCTCGCAGGTGCCCGCTTGACCGCTGCGAGCGACCAGTCGCCGGGCCAGGGGATCTCCCTCCCGCCCGTGATTCCGTTCGGCCGCAGGATGAGTGTGAGCAGCAGCACGAGCGCGAGCACGAAATTGGACGTCCCCGCCGGCGGCTGGACGCCCTCGAGCCCGTTCACCTCCCAACGCCGGAAGCCCTCGTAGACGATGGTCACGAAGTAGCAGCCGACGACGGCGCCGGTCACGCTGGTCATGCCGCCGACGACCAGCATCGCGAGCGTCAGCAGGACGATGTTGAAGCCACTGTTGAAGTAGAAGTCGTCGGGACCGAACGTGCCTCCGAAGTAGTGGCCGTACAGCGCGCCCGAGACGCCGACGACGAATCCCGACAGCACCCAGGCGAGCCCACGCTCCATCGCCACGTGGACGCCGACCGATCTGGCCGCGCGTTCGTTCTCCCGCGAGCCGCGAAGACGCAGGCCGAAGCGCGACTGCTGGAACGCGAAGGCGACGCTGACGAAGATCAGCGCCCAGATGAAGACGGAGAACAGCGTGGTCGTCGTCGGCACGCCGATCTGCGTGCTCGTTCCCCGGGTGATCGCCGACGTCTGGACGTCGAAGACGTAGACGATCACGAGGACGGCGAGCGTCGCGATGCCCGCCTGCACGCCCGAGAGGCGGACGACGGCAGGCGCGGTGATCAGTGCAAGCAGCGCCGCGAACCCCGCCCCGGCCAGCGTCCCCTGAAGCGCGTTCAGCTGGGCCGGGAAGATCCAGAACTTGAGGAAATGCGGCATGCTCAGGTAGGTGAACTGCTTGATCGCGGTCGGGATCGTGAGCAGGGCCGACGTGTAGGCGCCGACGGCCATGAAGGCGACGTGGCCGAAGGAGAGCACGCCGGAGTTGCCGCTGAACATCTGCAGCCCGAGCACGACGATCAGCATCAGGAACATCTTCGCGGCCGTGTCCGTGTAGACCACGTCGGCGTAGCCGTCGACGAGCGCCCAGGTCATCACGAGCAGGACCGAGAGGAAGAGCGCCGGCCAGGCTCGCCGCGCGTAGGGCTCGATCGATGCCAGGAAGGAGCTCACAGCCCGCCGCCCTCGGGGGCCGGAGGAGCCCCGCGAACGCGCTTCCACCAGCCGGAGACCCCGCCGTGGCGCAGCGAGATCAGCCCGTCGGGGAGGAACACGAGGATCGCGATCACGACCAGGAAGGCGAACAGCTGCGTGTGTGACTTGACCGAGATCGGCAGTGTCGCGCCGAGGAGGTTGATCGTCACGCCGAGCACGAATCCGCCGAGCACCGCGCCCGCCAGGCTGCCGAGGCCCCCGATCACGCCGCCGACGAACGCGATCAGGAGTGGCCCCTGGCCGATGTCCGGCGCGACCGCGCCAGTGCGGAAGATGAACAGGATGGCGACGGCGGCCGCGAGCAGGCCGGTGATGCCAAACGCCGAGGAGATCACCCGGTTCGCGCGCACGCCGCAGAGCTGCGCCATGCGGAAATCCTCGCTCGAGGCGCGCAGGTAGATCCCGAGCGTCGTTCGCTTGAGCAGGAGGGACATGCCGAGGAGCAGCCCGAGCGCGACGACCCACGTCAGCACCTCGAGGTTCGAGATCAAGACGCCGCTGATGTCGTGCTGGTCCGTGAGCCACGGATACGGGGTGACGCCCTTCTGCACCCCGGTCCCGATCGACGTCGGGCTGATCCCGAGCGCGTCGGTCCAGGCCAGCTCCTGCAGGGCGTAGCTGACCGCGAAGGACGTAATCAGCAGGGTCACCGCCGAGGCATTGCGGACGGGGCGGAACGCGACCAGCTCCATGAGCAGCGACAGGATCACGACCACGAGGATCGTCATCAGGATCATCGCCAGCCAGCCCCAGCTCTGGGTGAAGAACATCGTGTAGGCGCCGGCCATGATCAGCTCGCCGTACGCGAAGTTCATCAGGCCCATCACGCCGAAGAGCAGCGCAAGCCCTAGGGCCATGAGCGAGAAGAGGCTCCCGTAGGCGATGGAGTCGAGCAGGTACTGGATTAATTCCGACGGGGTCGCGAACAGCATGCGGAGCTCCTATCCCAGCCCGATGTACGCGGTCTCGAAGTCACCGACCTCGGCCAGTTGCTCGGCCGTGCCCTGAAACGCGATCCGCCCGCCCGAGCGCATGACGTAGGTGCGGTCGGCGACCTCGATCGTGCGGGCGGCGTTCTGCTCCACGAGCAGGATCGTCGCGCCCTCGCCCTTGAGCTCCTCCAGTATGTCGAACACGCGGTCGACGACGAGCGGGGCGAGCCCGAGCGTCGGCTCGTCGAGGAGCAGCAGCTTCGGCCGCGAGAGGAGCGCCCGGGCGATCGCGAGCTGCTGCTGCTCGCCTCCGGAGAGCGTCGCGGCTCCGCGGTCGAAGAACGCGCCGAGCGTCTCGAAACGCTCGCAGGCCTTCTTGATGTCCTCGTCCACCTGCTTGCGGTCCTTCCTGCCCGCAGCGCCGATGCGCAGGTTCTCCCCCACGGACAGCCGGCCGAAGATCCGCCTGTTCTCCGGCACGAGCGCAATCCCGCGACGGAGGATCGCGTCTGGAGACAGGCCCTTGATCGACTTGCCCTCGAACCTGATCTCACCCGAGCTCGGCTTGAGGACACCCGTGATCGCCCACAGGGTGGTGGACTTGCCGGCTCCGTTGTGGCCGACGAGGCCTACGAGCTCACCCTCCTTTACCGAGAGGTTGAGCCGCTGGACGGCAGCGACTCGCCCGTAGTGGACGGAGACGTCAGCCAGCTCGAGCAATCTCCGCTCCTTTCACGCCCAGGTAGGCGGCGACCACACGCTTGTCGTCGCGGATCTCGTTCGCGGTTCCGACCGCGATCGTCTTGCCGTAGTCGAGCACCTGGATCCGCTCGCAGACACGGAAGATGATCCGCATGTCGTGCTCGACGAGCAGGACACCGCAGCCGTACACCTCGCGCATGTGCGCGATCGTCTGGGTCAGCTCCAGGCTCTCGGCGTCGTCGAGACCCGCGGCAGGCTCGTCGAGCAGGAGGAACTTGGGCCCGACGGCGACGGCGCGGGCGATGCCGACGCGGCGCTCGTCGCCGTGAGGCAATGCCGAGGCCGGGAGGTGGGCGCGGTGCGCGAGCCCCAAGTTCTCGAGCAGAGCCGTGGCGCGCTGTCTCGCCTGGCGCCGGTTCAGGCCGCCGCCGAGCGCGCCCAGCTCCACGTTCTCGAACACCGTCAGCCCCGGGAAGGTGGCCACGTCCTGGAACGTCCTGACCACGCCCGCGGTGGCGAGCTTCTGCGGAGACCAGCCGCTCACGACGGCACCGTCGAGCAGCACGCGTCCGGCGGTCAGGTCCACGAAGCCGGTGACGGCGTTCATGAACGTCGTCTTGCCGGCGCCGTTCGGGCCGATGAGGCCCATGATCTGGCCCTCCTCGAGCGTCAGGTCGACGCCGTCGACCGCCTTGACGCCGGCGTAGTGGACCTTGATCCCCTCCGCCACGAGCGTTCCCGATGCCGAGCCGTTCTCCGGCGTGCTCACCGTCTGGTCGGTCATCCGCTCTTCCGCGTCGCTCGCACCCCTGGACGATTTAAGAGAATCGGCCGCGGATTTCAAACCCCCTGCTCACTGCGCGGCCCAGCCCCCGTCGACGAGGATGCTCTCGCCGTGGATGTAGCGGGCGGCGTCGGAGGCGAGAAACACGGCGACCGGGGCGATGTCCTCGACGACGCCGACCCGGCCGTACGGCGTCCGCTCGATCATCGTCCGCTCGTACTCTGGCGACTCGAAGAACTCCGCGTTCATCGGGGTGTGGATGTTGCCGGGAGCGATCGCGTTCACGCGGATCCCCATGGGAGCGAGCTCCATCGCCAGCGACTTCGTGATCAGCTCGATCGCGCCCTTCGTCCCGCAGTAGGCGGTCGAGCTCGGGAAGCCGACGTGCCCGGCGATCGAAGAGACGAAGATCGACGGCCCCGTCCGGCTGCAGGTGGGGCAGCGCCGCCTGCGTGAGGGCGTAGGGCGCGCGCACGTTGACGCGGAACTGCTCGTCGAAGTCCTCGAGCGGCGCGTCCGCGAACGGCTTGGGCCAGAAGATGCCGGCCGAGTGGACGAGCACGTTCAGTCCGCCGAACGGCGTCGATCGTCTCCGCCACGATCTTCGCGGGCGCGTCGTCGTCTGCGAGGTCCGCGACGACGACATGCCACTCGCCGCACGGCTCGGCGCAGAGGCGGAGCCGCTCCTCGTCCCGCCCCGTGAGCACGACCCGCGCGCCCGCGTCCGAGAGCGCCTGCGCGATCGCCGTGCCGATCCCCGAGCTGGCACCGGTGACGACGGCCACCTTCCCGTCGAGCGAGAAGTCGGGGAACCGCGTCATCGTCCGCTCCGCGAGGCGGGCCGTCTCCCGCTCGTCGACGGTCAGCGAGTCGTCGAGCACCTCGCACTCGAAGGCGACGCCGTAGATTTCCCGCGCGCGCTCGAAGCCGACGAAACGGCTGAGGACGTCCTCTCGCACGCGTTCCGGCTCGCGCTCGCGCGGGTCGCCGTAGCCGCCGCCGCCGCTCAGGCAGGTGCCCGAGGAGCTCGCCCGGCTCGAGCACGACCTGGGCGATCGGCTCGCAACTCCACCTCTCCCCCGCCCTCGTCCACCTTGAACGCGACCGACGGCGCCGCGGTGCCGCCGCCCTGCGTGCCGCGCGGCGGATGGTGGTGGCCGTCGGTGACGTAGGCGGCCGTCATCGGATCGCGCTTCGGGCCGAACGCCACCCGGGTGCCCGGCGCGCCCCGCCGTCGGCCGGCACCTTCCGAGTCGGTCCGGATCCGCACCTCGCGGATTCGGATCGGGTACTTCTGCTCGTCGATCTCGACGCTGTCGCGGAACATCAGCCCGTTCGTGACCGAGTTGCCGTAGGTGACCCAGCCGTCGTGCTCCGGGCCCGCCGGTCCGCCCTGCGAGCCGAGGAACTTCTGGTTCACGTACGGGCTCGCGCCCTTGCGCCAGTCGTCGCCGGAGACGACGGCGAAGCCCGGGCCGATGCCGCAGGCGCCCTCGGCGAGGCCGTAGCCGTCCCAGGCGTCGGCGATCGTGCGCTGCGTCGTGACCACCAGCCGCTCGCCGACGTTCGTCGTCGCGACCGAGCACGAGTGCGGGAAGCGCGGGATGCCGACCACGCAGTTCTCGCGCAGCTTGACCTTCACGCGCCTGAACGTGCCGGCGTTGTGCGGGATGTCCGGGTCGATCGAGTTGAAGATGCCCGTCAGGCAGTTGTTCATCGCGCACGTGCGCGACTCGTTGACGCCCGCCGGCAGGCAGTCGATGTTGTCGGTCAGGTCCGACCTCGATCATCCCCGCCTCGGGGTCGATCGTGATCGAGACCCGGACGGGGATGCCGTCCGGGCGCCGGACCGAACGGGTCGTGCATGCCCTCGCCGACGATCGTGCCCGCGGGCATCGTCGAGATCACGTGCGCGACCCGCCGCTCCGAGTAGTCGAACCACTCCTCGACGAACTCCGTCGAGCGTCTCTGAGCCGTACTTCCCGCACAGCTCCTCGAGGCGAGCCTCGCCGATGCGCGCCGCGCCGACCATCGCCAGGTAGTCCCCGTACCACTGGTCGGGAACGCGGATGCGGCGGCGGCACATGCGGATCACGTCGTCGATGTCCGCGGTAGTCGCGCTGCACGCGGACGGCCGGGAAGATCAGGCTGCCCTCCTCGTACACGTCGCGCGCATAGGGCATGTACGTGGTCGGCTGGGCGTTGCCGCAGTCTGCCTGGTGCGCCTTTGCCGCGGCGGTGAACACGTGCCGGCCCTCCCAGAAGACGGGCACGAGGATCACGTGATCGGCCGGGTGCGTGTTGCCGAGGTAGGGGTCGTTGTGGAGGAAGGCGTCGCCCTCGGTCAGGTCGTCGTGAAGGTCGGTGACGGCCTCGGCCAGGAACTCCATGCCGATCACGTGCACGGGCAGGCCCTCGGCGGACGCGAGCAGGCGATTGTCGGCGGTGATCAACGCGCACGAGAAGTCGCGGGCCATGTTCAGAACCGCCGAGCGGCCGGTGCGGAGGAGGGTGTTCTCCATCTCGCGCACGATCGAGTCCAGCCGGTTCGCGATCACCGCGAGGGGCACGGGGTCGAAGCCGCTCACGCGAGGGCCGCCTCCCGCATCGAGGACGACGCTGCAGCGTCTCGCGACAGCTCGAGCAGGTAGTTGCCGAGCGGCGTGACGGTTGCGGTGGATCCCGGGATAGACGACGACGGTCGTGGTCGGCTCGCGGATCACCGCCGGGCCCTCGATCCTCGCGCCGGCCGGGAGGGCATCGCCCTCGTAGCCGAGGGACGCGGCGCGAGGCCGGTCTCCCGGAAGTACGCGTCGGCCGTTGCCTCCGCCTCTCCGGAGCCGCCGGTGGCGGCTGCGCGCGGCCGCAGCTCCGGCTTCTCGAGCACGGCCGTCGCCCGCGCCTTCCAGAGCAGGCACTCGAGGTACTGGCCCGGCTCGCGCACGGCGAAGATCCGCTCGTGCGTGTCGTGGAACGCCTCCTCGACGCGCGCACGTCCTCGTCCGTCTCGAGCCGCCGCGGGACGGGCACGTCGAGCTCCCAGACCTGTGCCCGGTAGCGCGCCTCGACCAGGAAGTCCTTGCGCGTCCCGGTCACCGGCAGCGAGTCGGCGAGGCCCGCAATGAACGCGTCGGCCTGCGCGTCGACGTCCGCCAGCGCCTCGTTCACGGCGACGCGGTCGAGCGAGCGGGTCTCCGCGTAGCGGCTGTGCGAGAACTCCGACATGATGTCCGAGAAGAGCGCGCCGCAGGCCGAGAGCGCACTCGCGGTCGAGGGCAGCAGCACGCGGCGGCAGCCGAGCTCGCGTGCGATCGGGACGACGTTCAGGCCGGAGGCGCCGCCGCCGGCCACTATCGTCACCTCGCGCGGGTCGATGCCCTGCGCGATCGTGATCTCCCGGATCGCGCCGACGATGTTCTCGGTGGCGATCGTCAGGGCGGCGTAGGCGGCCTCCTCGACATTCATGCCCAGCGGGCGCGGCAACCGCGCGCTCGACGCACTCGCGGGCGGCCGTCCGCGTCGAGCGGCAGCCGCCCGCCGAGGAAGTAGTCCGGGTCGATCCAGCCGAGCACGACGGCCGCGTCGGTGACCGTCGGCTCCGTGCCGCCGCGGCCGTAGCAGGCGGGGCCGGGATCGGCGCCCGCGCTCTGCGGTCCGACGCGTAGCAGACCGCCCGGATCGATCCAGACGATCGAGCCTCCACCCGCCCCGATGGACTTCACGTCGACCGAGCGGATGCCGGTGATGTGCCCGATCCAGCGCCCTCCGAGCCAGGTCTCCGCCGTGGAGTTGATCTCTCCGCCCGAGACGAGCCCGACGTCGAAGGTCGTCCCGCCGGTGTCGCAGACGATCAGGTCGCCGCCCTTTCTCGGCGTGCTCGGCCCGCGCGTACGTCAGCGCCGCCACCGGGGCCATCGACGGTCCGGAGCCGACGGAGTAGATCGGCCGCTCGACGACCTCCTGCGGCCGCCAGGCGCCGCCGAACGACGTGGCGACGAAGATGTGGCCGGCGAGGCCGGCCTGCCGGAGATCGTGCTCCATCGTCCGACAGGTACTCCTGCATCAGCGGCTTCAGGGACGCGTCGATCGCCGTCGACGAGGCACGCCGGTACTCGCGGATGATCGGGTTCAGCCGATGCGAGAGCGTGAAGGCGACTCCGGGCCACTCCCGCTCCAGCAGCTCGCCGACGCGAAGCTCGTGCGCCGGGTTGACGATCGACCAGAGCAGGCACACGGCGACAGCCTCCGCGCCGAGCCGCCTCGCCTCCGCGATCGCGCGTCGAGGACGCTCGCCTCGTCCAGCGGGACGAAGACGTCGCCCTCGGAGTCGATTCGCTCCCGGATCTCGAAGGTCAGGTAGCGAGGAACGTACGGCGGCGGGTACGGGAGCTGCCGGAACGGCTCCGGCTTCCCGCCCTCGCGGAGCAGCAGCACGTCCGGAAACCCCTCCGTCGTGAAGAACGCGGTGCGCGCCGTTCGGCCCTCGACGATCGCGTTCGTGGCGCGCGTGGTGCCGTACGTGAACACGTCCGTCCGCGCGAGCAGCTCCGGCACGGTGAGGTCGAAGGCGGGCGCGAGCTGCGCCAGCCCGTCCTCGATGCTCTGGAAGGCGCGCTCGAGCGTCGGTCGGCGCCTTGGCGAGATGGAGCACGCCGGTCTCGTCGGCGACGACCACGTCCGTGAACGTCCCGCCCGTGTCGACCGAGATGCGGAAGCCCATCAGATGTCCGCCCCGGTGTCCGCGAACACTTCGTCCGGCCTCATTGCGTGAGCCCTCCCCGGTCCGTTTCGGGCCGTAGACGGCAGACGACCCCTGCGTGGATTATCGGGGAGGATCCCCCGCCGCATCAACCAACCGTGGGTCGGGACGCGGTGCCGTACCGGGACGTTCGCCGTCGCTCAGGCCGCGATCGCGGCGGCCTCGGCGAGAGACGCTTCGAGGATCTCGAGCCCCTCGTCGACGTCGCTCTCCTCGGCGAGGATCGGCACCAGGACCCTGAGGACGTTCCCGTAGAGGCCGCAGGAGAGGAGGACGAGCCCGCGCTCGCGGGCGATCTCCGTCGTTCGCTTTGCGAGGTCGGCCGCCGGCCGCTTCGTCGCCGGGTCCTCGACGAGCTCGATCGCCAGCATCGGCCCCAGGCCGCGCACCTCTCCGACCGCCGGCACGGCGGCGGCGATCGCCTCGAGCCGCGAGCGGATCTCCGCCCCGAGCTCCTCGGCGCGCGCTCGGAACGCGTCGGTCGCGACCTCGTCGAGAACCGCCACCGCGGCCGCGCAGGCGACGGGGTTTCCGCCGAACGTGCCGCCGAGGCCGCCCGGCGGGACGGCGTCGACGACGGCGGCCGACCCGGTCACGCCGGCCAGCGGCAGGCCGCCGCCCAGGGACTTGCCGGAGACGACGAGATCCGGCTCGACCCCCGAGTGCTCGACCGCCCAGACCGGCCCCGTCCTGCCGATGCCCGACTGGACCTCGTCCGCGACGTACACGATCCCGTGCTCCCGGCACAGCGCGGCGAGCCGGGAGAGGAAGTCGGCCGGCATCGGAATGAACCCTCCCTCGCCCTGAACCGTCTCGAGGACCACGCAGGCAACGCTCGCCGGGTCGACGTCGGCCTTGAACAGGTGTTCGAGCGCGGAGACGGCGGCGTCCGTGTCGATCCCGCGGTACGGGTACGGGGCCGGGACGCGGTAGACCTCGGGCGCGAACGGGCCGAACCCCTGCTTGTAGGGGACGACCTTGCTCGTCATCGCCATTGTCAAAAGCGTCCGCCCGTGGAAGGCGTAGTCGAAGACGACAACGGCGGGCCGGCCGGTGGCGGAGCGCGCGATCTTGACCGCGTTCTCCACCGCCTCGGCGCCGGAGTTGACGAGGACGCTGCGCTGCTCCTCCCCGGGGCACGGCGAGAGCTCGGCGAGCCGGCGGCAGACCTCGACGTACGGCTCGTAGGTCCCGACCATGAAGCACTGATGCAGGTACTGGTCGACCTGCTCGTGAACGGCCGCAACCACGCTGTCCAGCCGGTGACCCGTGTTCTGGCAGCCGATCCCGCCCGCGAAGTCGACGTAGCTGCGGCCGTCGACGTCCCAGATCCGGGCGCCCTGTGCGCGCGCGACGACGATGGGGGCGACCGCGACGCCGCGCGCGACGTAGGCCGCGCGGGCCTCGAGCACCCTCTCCGTCTCCGTCCCGTGGCGGATCGCCATGCCGCCTCCGACGGTACGTGCTCGGGCGCCGGTTCGCAAGATCGGCGCTCCCGCGTCCATAATCCGCCGGAGGGAACGAGGCGAGGATGACGAGGAGAATCGACCTGAACGCGGACATGGGCGAGTCCTATGGCCGCTGGACGCTCGGCGACGACGAGGCACTGATGCCGCTCCTGACCTCGGCGAACGTCGCGTGCGGCTTCCACGGCGGAGACCCGCACGTGATGCGCAGAACGGTGGAGCTCGCGCTCGAGCACCGCGTCGGCATCGGCGCGCACGTCGCCTTTCCCGATCTGATCGGCTTCGGCCGCCGGCGCATGGCAGCGACGCCGGACGAGATCCGCGACTACGTCGTCTACCAGGCAGGCGCGCTCCGGGCGTTCGTGGAAGGGGCGGGCGGCCGGCTCCAGCACGTCAAGCCGCACGGAGCGCTGTACACGACGATCGTCGACAGCCCCGACCACGCGGACGCGGTCGCCGAGGCTGTCGGAACGCTCGGGCCGGACGTGATCCTGCTGATGCCCCCCGAGGTCGGGCCAGCCGCTGCGCGGGCAGGTGTCCCGTTCGTCCCCGAGGGCTACGTCGACCTCGACTACGACTCCTCGGGGAAGCTCGTGCTCGAGCGCGTCAAGCAGCTCCGCGACCCCGAGGAGATGGGCGCGCGGGCAGTTCGGCTCGTCCGCGACGGCACGGTCGGGACGATCGAGGGCGGCGAGCTCGAGCTCAGCGTCGAGAGCATCTGCGTCCACGGCGACGCGCCCAACGCACCGCAGATCGCCGCCGCGATCCGCGACGCGCTGCAGCAGGCCGGAGTCGAGCTGGCACCGCTCGCGGCGCTACGGGCGCAGGCGGAGACGGCCCGTTAGGATCGGCGCCCAGATGGCGACGACGGTGTCAGCCGTGATCGACCGGCGCGAGGCGCAGGACGGCAAGCCGAGCATCACCTACCGCTACGCGGGCGACCGCGGCGTGCTCGTCGAGTACGGCGAGATGGAGTTCGACCTCACCCTGAACTTCTTCATGCTCGCGGTCGACGCGGCGCTCCGTGCCCGCCCGCACGACGGGATCGTCGAGACCGCGCCCGGGTTCCGATCGATCCTGGTCATGTACGACCCGGCGGTGCTTCCCGTCGCCGACCTCGTCGCACACCTCCGCGGCGTCCACGACTCGCTGCAGGACGAGCACGGGATGACGATCCCGAGCCGGCTCGTGCACATGCCGATCGCCTTCGACGATTCGACCTCGCGGGACGCCGTCGCCCGGTACATCCATTCGATCCGCAAGGACGCACCGAACGCCGAGGGCGGGACGAACATCGACTACATCGTCCGCTACAACGGTTTCGGGGACCGCGAGCAGCTGTACGCGGCGGTGCTCGGCAGCGAGCAGTGGACGGCGTTCATCGGCTTCTTCCCGGGCCTGCCGTTCATGTTCCCGCTCGATCCGCGCGAGACGATCTTCGTGCCGAAGTACAACCCGACACGGACGTGGACGGCAGAGGGCGCCGTCGGCGTCGGCGGCCCGTGCATCGCCATCTACCCCGTCGAGTCGGCCGGCGGGTACCAGCTGTTCGGTCGGACGATCCCGATCTACGACATCCGCCAGCGCAACTCCGTCTTCCGCGAGAGTCCCCTGTTCATGCGCGCGGGCGACCGGATCCAGTTCCACCGGGTCGAGGAGGACGAGCTCCTGCAGACGTTCGAGGACGTCCACGCCGACCGCTACCGGTACCGCATCGAGGACAGCCCTTTCGACGTCGGTGCCTTCCTGGACTGGCTGCCGACGATCGCGGACGAGGCGGAGGAGCATCGGCAACGGCGCGAGGCGGCGGCCGAGGGGACACCGGTGCCATGAGGTCGGGCGAGATCGTCGAGGGCGGGCTCCAGGCGACCGTCCAGGACTACCCGGGCCGGCGCGGGATGCTCTCGAAGGGCTTCTTCCCGGCAGGGCCGATGGATCATCTCGCCCACCGCGCCGCGAACCTGCTCGTCGGCAATCCGGAGTCCGCCGCGACGCTCGAGATCACCCTCGGCAACTTCCGGATCCGCTTCGACGAGGAGGCGACCGTGGCGGTCTGCGGTGCTGAGGCGCCCCTCACGATCGGCGGCGAGGAGGTCGCCCTCTGGGCGAGTCATCGCGTGGCGCCGGGCGCCGAGGTCTCTATCGGCATCGCGCCCGTGCGCGGGTTCCGCCTCTATCTCGCGGTCGCCGGCGGCTTCGACGTGCCGGAGCTGTTCGGCTCGCGCGCGACGTACACGATGGGCGCGCTCGGCGGCCATGAGGGCCGGCCGCTGCGGCAGGGCGACCGCCTGCCGATCGGAGAGGCGAACGGCGACCTGGCCGGCCGCCGCCTCGGGAAAGACGCGATACCCGCCCACACGAGGCAGTGGGAGGTCCGGGCGATGCGCGGACCGCACGCGGCACCGGACTTCCTCACCGAGGCGGACATGGAGACGCTGTTCGGCCGCGAATGGACGATCGACCGGAACTCGAACCGCACCGGCATCCGGCTCGAGTCGCACAAGTTCGAATGGGCGCGCGAGAGCGGCGGCATCGCCGGCGGGCACCCGTCGAACATCCTCGACAACAGCTATCCCGTCGGCGCGATCAACGTCAACGGCGACCTGCCGGTGATTCTCGGGCCGGACGGCCCGACGGCCGGAGGGTTCGTCGTCGCGGCCACGGTCATCCACGCCGACTTCTGGAAGATCGGGCAGTTTCGCCCGGTGGGTGACACCGTCCGGTTCCGCGAGGTGACAATCGACGAGGCGATCGACGCCGAGCGCGCGCTTGCGAACAGCCTCGGCGAATCCAACCTGGAGAGCAGCTGATGGAGCGAACGATCAAGTCGACGTTGCCCGGGACGTTCTACCGGCGGGCAAATCCGCAGGCCGATCCGTACGTCAACGAGGGCGACGAGGTGAAGCCCGGCGACGTCGTCGGGCTGGTCGAGATCATGAAGAGCTTCCACGAGGTCGTGAGCGACGCGCAGGGCAGGATCGCCCGCTTCCTGGTCGAGAACGAGGACCTCGTGGACGCCGGCCAGGACATCATCGTGCTCGAGCCCGCGTGAGCGCGGGCGGCAGGATCGACTTCGAGTCCATCGGCTGGGAGGACGACCAGCCGGACATCCACTCGCGCGCGGAGAACGCTCTCGGCCAGCGCTGGGCGGTCGTCGAGTACGAGGCGGGCGCAGCCCGGGAGGAGTGGTGCACCGACGGGCACCGCGGTTACGTGCTCGAGGGCGAGATCGAGTACGAGTTCGACGACGGCACGGCGCCGCTGCGGATCGCTCGGGGCCAGGGCTTCTACCTCGCCGCGGGGACGGGGCACCGGGGGCACAACCCCGGCGAGACGGCGACGCAGGCTCTTCCTGATCGACGACCCGGCGTGAAGTTCGGGCTGTTCTTCTCCTTCCAGGTCGTTCCCGGCAGCGGCGTGGCCTTCGACCGGCCGTACCGCGACATGCTCGACTGCCTGCCGCGCGCGGAGGAGCTCGGCTACGGGTCCGTCTTCGTCGCCTCGCATCACGTCCAGCCGGACGGCTGGTGCCCGAGCCCGCTGGTGGCGCTGGCGGCCGCGGGCGCGGTGACCGAGCGCATGCGGCTCGGCACCGGCGCACTGCTCGTACCCATGTACGCGCCGCTCAAGCTCGCGGAGGACGTGGCCGTGCTCGACAACCTGTCCGGCGGCCGCGCCGTGCTCGGCGTCGCCCCCGGCTACGCCTCGGAGGAGTTCGAGGCGCACGGCGTGGAGCGCGAGAAGCGCGTGCGGCTGATGGAGGACGCGCTCGACCTGCTGCAGGCCGCCTGGACAGGGGAGCGGTACGGACTCTCGCCGAGGCCGGTCCAGGTGCCGCACCCGCCGATCTGGTACGCCGTCTCCGCGCCGGGCTCGCTGCGGCGGGCTGCGAAGCGGCGCTGCGTGCTCCTCCCCTCACCTCGCCACGAGCTCTTCGAACTCGTCGAGCACTTCCGCATCTACGACGAGGCGTGCGCAGCCGTCGGCTTCGTGCCGCCGGAGCGACCCCTCATCCGCGAGGTCTTCGTGGCCGAGTCGCACGAACGCGCCGAGGCGCTCGCCGCGCCCGGGATCGAGTACCTGTTCAGGGAGCTCTACGGCGCGAAGTCGGCACAGGGCGAACGGCCGCTGCGGACCGACTCCGGCGAGCTGATCACCGACAAGCAGCAGGTCGACTTCGAGAGCCTGAAGAACCGCTTCGTGATCGGCGATCCCGAGTTCGCCGTGCGCGAGATCGAGCGCTACCGCCGGGAGCTCGGCGCCACCGAGCTGATCTGCTGGATGCACATCCCCGGCGTCGCCGGAGAGGACGCGATGCGTTCCGTCGAGCTGTTCGCCCGCGAGGTGATGCCCGCGTTCACTGTGCCGGCTGCTTCCGGAACGCGTTCTTCGTCCTGATCAGGTCCCCGTCGAGCTCGAACAGGTCGCAGCCCCGGACGCGGAGCTCGCTGCCGTCGGGCTCGGTCGCGACGAACGTCCACTCGGCGGCGCCCCGGTCTCCCGACACGAAGACCTGCGTGTCCGCGAAGCGCCCGTCCGGGTAGCGGTCGAAGAACCGCCGAACGCCGTCGAGCACCTCGGCGCGCCCGACGTAGCTGCGTCCGAGCAGCTCGGGACCGAACGACGCGTGATAGGCGCAGTCGTCGGCGAACCAGCGCAGCACCTTCTCGGCGTCGCGCGTGTTCCACGCCTCGAGCGCCTCGGCCAGCTGCTCCGCAGTCACGTCACTTCCAGACGAGGTTGTTCGAGTAGTCGTCGTCCACGAACTCCTGGACGTCCTGCGTCGTCAGGTCCAGCGCCATGTGGTCGCGCCAGATCTGCGCCGCGGACGCGAGACCGGTGGTGTCGGGCCATTCGTCGGGTCGCCAGAGCGCCGAGCGCTTGAACGCCTTGGCGCAGTGCAGGAACGCCTCGTCGACGTCGACCCCGATCGCGACCTTCGGCGACTTGCCCTCGCCCGCCAGCCGCTCGAGCAAGTCCGGGTCGCGGGTGAGACCGGCGTGCCCGTTCACGCGCAGCGTCTCCTCGAGTCCCGGGATCAGGAAGAGCAGGCCGACCCGGCCGGTCCGGATGATGTTCCGGAGCGAGTACACGAGCTTGTTTCCCGGCGCGTCGGGGACGGCGAGCCGCCGCTCGTCCAGGACGTGGACGAACCCCGGTGCGCCGCCCTTCGGCGAGACGTCGCAGTTCCCCTCTTCGTCCGCCGTCGCGACGAGCACGAACGGCGCGCGGGCGATGAAGTCCCGGCAGTGGCTGTCGAGGCGGTCGATGATCTTGCTCACGACCGCCTTCACCGGCGGCCCGTAGAGCGCGGCGAGCTCGTCCTCCGACGCGACGACGTCCGTGAAATCCGTCGATCCGGTCACGAAGCAACCTCCTGTACCCAGTCAACCGGTCCGCGCGGCCGCTCGTCGACCGCGAAGCTGAACACGTCGGGGCGGTTGTAGTGGCCGACGACGTCGAGCGCCGCCTGCTCCTCCGGGATCCGGCCCAGGTCGAGATCGGCGTAGACGATCGTCTCCTCGCCCGCAACCGAATCGGCCACGATCGTCCCGTCCGGCGCGAAGATGCACGTCCCGCCTCCGGGGACGGCCACGAAGTCGTCGGTCGCGCCCATCGCCTCGCGGAGCTCGAAGTCCTCCGGCAGATCGTCCGGTCGCAGCCGTGCGCCCATGACGCAGAGGGCGAAGCAGCGGCCCTCGAAGGCGTAGTGGCGCGTGGCGAAGCGGTGCAGCTCCGGATCGCCGACCTCGGGCCAGGCGGCGACGTGGATCTGCTCGCCCTTCGCGTGCATGGCGAAGCGCGTCAGCGGCATCCAGTGCTCCCAGCACGCCAGCCCGCCGACGCGGCCGGCCGGCGTCTCGAAGACGTGCAGCGTGCTGCCGTCGCCCTGGCCCCAGACGATCCGCTCGGCGTGGGTCGGCATCAGCTTGCGGTGGACGCCGAGCACCTCGCCCTGCTCCGAGACGTAGAGGATCGAGTTGTAGAGCGTCCCGCGCGACGAGCGCGCATCCCGCTCGGTCATCCCCATCGCGACGACGGCGCCGGCCTCCTTCGCCGCGCGGCAGAGGTCGTCGACCGCCGGGCTCGGTACCTCGACCGCATTCGCGTTCAACCTGCCGAAGACGCGCTTCTGCGCGGCGTCGTCCCAGCCCGCCGCGCCGAAGATCCAGGCCGGGTAGCCGGGAATCCAGGTCTCGGGGAAGGCGACGAGCTGCGCGCCGCCCCCCGCGGCCTCCGCGATCAGGCGGATTGCCTTCTCGACCGTCGCATCGCGGTCGAGGAAGACCGGCGCAGCCTGAACCGCCGCGACGCGCACCATGCTCTCAGCCCCAGTGGGGAACCATCCGCCGCTGCAGCATCGCCCGGAACTGCTCCGTCGTGCTGCGGCAGCAGCTCCCCGGTGCCCCAGTCGAGGATCACGCCGTAGCGGCGGATGACGTCGAGCTGGTCGAGCTCGCCCGCCCGGTAGCGCTCGGCGATCGACTCCGGCTCCTCGGCGAGCCAGCCGACGCGCTCCGACGCGGATCCGCTCCCGCTCGGCCGCCGTCGCCTCCGCGTCGACCTCGTACTCGTCGAGCTCGGCGTCGACCTCGCGCACGACCACGCCGTAGTCCTTGCGCGCGCGCTCGAGCGAGACGTAGCCGTCGGCGACGTCCTCCCGCACCGCCGCCGGATCGCGCTCGAGCGGGTCGCCGAACCCGCCGCCGCCCGCCGACGGGCGCGTGAAGCGGTCGCCCGGAGACGCAGCGGGACGTTGGAGAAGACCGCGCCGAGGAAGCGCTGACCTCGCCGTCGCGGGTCAGCCAGACGCCGTGCGGGATCGACGGCAGGCCGCCCTCGATGCCCCACGTGATCGAGCGGGCGCGGTCGCACATGTAGGACATGACGGTGCGCCTCCGCCTCGCGTGAGGATCGCCGCCCTTCTCGACGCCGCAGCCGCCCCGGAACTTGCCCGGGCCCGCCCGAGTCGGTCCGGATCTCGTGGCCGGTGGTCAGCACCGGGCAGAGCCGCTCCTGCCCTCGAGCGGCTGGACGGCCAGGCCGACGCCGAAGATCGGCGCGGTCGCGTTCGAGCCGTCCTTGCCGTTGCGACCGCCCCAGCCGCCGACCATCCAGTCGTACCACATGAAGATCGGCCGGCCCTCGTGCCGCGCGTCGCGGCCGCCGACCAGCAGGTACTCGAGGTTGAACGAGCAGGCGAGCGCCCGCTCGGGCATGAGCCCGCGACCAGAGCTCGAAGATCGAGTTCATGATCTTCTCGTAGGGGCCGGAGCAGAAGCCGGTGACGGCGATCGGCCACGGCGCGTTGACGACCGAGCCGACGGGCCCGAGGTCGACCTCGACCGCGCGGTAGAAGCCCGAGTTGAGCGGCACGTCGGGGAAGAACGTCTTCGTCCCCGCGATCACGCCGGAGAAGGCGGAGCCGAAGCCGGCGTTGAGGAAGCTGCCGATCGCCGGATGCGAGCCGGTGAGGTCGTAGTGACAGCTGGTCGCCCTCGATCGTCATCTTGACCTTGATCGGGATCAGCCCCTCGCCGCTGCGACGGGTCGTAGTCGATGTAGTCCTCCGTCTCCCACGTCCCGTCCGGCATCTCCGCGACGCGCTGGCGCGTGAGCCGCTCGACGTAGTCCTGCACCTCGCGGAACGCGGTCGTGACGGTGTCGATCGCCGTACTTGTCGACGAGCCGCAGGATCTCGCGCTCGGCCACGCTTCGTCGCCTCGGCCTGCGCGTGCAGGTCGCCCTCGGCGTCGGCGGGCACGCGCGTGTTGGAGACGATCAGGCGCACGACGTCGCCGAGGTAGCGGCCCTGGTCCCAGATGCGCACGGGCGGGATGCGCATGCCCTCGCCGAAGTGCTCCTTGGCGTTGACGTCGAACGAGCCCGGGACGCTGCCGCCGACGTCGGCCCAGTGGCCGTTCGACTGCGCGTAGGCGATGATCTCGCCCTCGTGGAAGATCGGCCGCACGATCCGGACGTCGTTGAAGTGCGTGCCGCCCGACGTAGGGGTCGTTGACGGCGAAGACGTCGCCCGGGATGGATGTCGCCCTCGAACGCCTCGATCACCGCCTTGCAGGTGAAGTGCAGCGTCCCGACGTGCACGGCGATGTCCTGCGACCCCTGCATGATCGTGTTGCCGTCCGCGGTCGCAGAGCGCGGACGAGAAGTCGCGCGCGTAGATCACGAACGAGTAGCAGGTGCGGAGGATCTGCTCGGCCATCTGGTCGACGATGGTCGACGAAGGCGTTCTTCAGCACCTCGAACGTGACCGGGATCGAGCGTGTACTGCCGCTTGTCGGCGCTCGTGGTCACGAGCGTCACCTCCGCGTGTGCATGCGGATGTTCAGCCACTCGTCCACCTCGGCCCGCCAGCCCGGCGGCACGACGGTCGTCGAGTCGAGCTGGTCGATGATCGCCGGGCCCTCGATCCTCGCGCCGGCCGGGAGGTCGGTCGCGGAGGTACAGCGGGCGTCTCGACCGCGGTCGCCGGACGCGTCGAAGTGCACGGGACGCGGAGCCGGTCGCGGCGCGGCACTCGCGCCGTTCAGCTCGTGGCGCGCGAGCTGCGGCTTCGGCGTCACGCCGACGGCGCGCAGGCTCGAGCCGGTAGATCTCGACGGGCGCGTCGTCGCGGCGGTAGTTGTACGCGCGCTCGTGCTCGGCGTGGAAGCGGGCGACGGCCTCGTCGAGGTCGACGCGGCGCGGCGACCGGCACCGTCAGCGAGCGCCACTGGCCGAGGTAGCGCATGTCGACGAGCCGCTGGAGGTCGCATCTGCTCGTCGGGCACGCCCTCGGCGCGAGCCGCTCGCGGCCTCGGCCTCGAGCTTCGCGAACTCCGCCTCGAGCGCGTCGGGGTCGACCGCGTCGACGTGCGCGAGGAACATCGCCGACAGGTCGTGGCGCACGTCGACGAGCAGGCAGCCGAGCGCCGACGTGATGCCCGGGCTCGGCGGCACGAGCACGGTCGGGATCGACAGCTCCTCGCGCCAGCGCCGCGCCGTGCAGCGGGCCGGCGCCGCCGAAGGCGACGAGGCGAAGTCGCGCGGGTCGTAGCCGCGCCGGATCGAGATCAGCCGCACGGCGTCGGCCATGTTCGCGTTCGCCACCTGGATGACCGCGTCCGCCGCCTGCGACCAGATCGAGGCCGAGCGGGTCGGCGACGTGCTCGCGAGATCGCGCGTTCGGCGGCCGCGCGGTCGAGCGTCATCGCGCCGCCGATCAGCTCTTCGCCGAGCCGGCCGAGCACGAGGTTCGCGTCGGTGTTCGTGGGCTGCGGTCGTTCCCGCGGCCGTAGCAGGCCGGCCCAGGGTTCGCGCCGGCGGACTGCGGCCCGTTGCGCAGCGATCCCGCCTCGTCGATCCACGCGAACGAGCCGCCGCCGGCGCCGATCGTCAGCACCTCGATCGACGGGAAGCAGATCGGGTAGCCGTACTCGACGAACCACTCCTTCGTGACGCGCTCCTCGCCGTCGTAGACGAGCGAGACGTCGGTGGACGTGCCGCCCATGTCGAGGCCGATCGCGTTCGGGTAGCCGCACAGGCGTCGCGAGGTGCCGGCTGGCGATCGCGCCCGCGGCGATGCCCGAGGCGGCGAGGCGAACGGCGAACCGCTCGGCCAGCTTCGGCGTCATCACACCGCCGCCCGAGTGGAGCAGCAGCACGTCGCCCGTGTAGCCCTGCTCTCCCAGCCGGTCCTGCAGGCGGTTGACGTAGCCGGAGATCGAGCGGCGAGAGCACCGCGTTCGCGACCGTCGTCGAGAACCGCTCGTGCTCGAAGATCTCGGGAAGCACCTCCGCCGACGTGGACACGGTCACGCCCGGGCAGCTCCTCCTCGAGGATCTCCCGCATGCGCTGCTCGTGCGCGGGGTTGGCGTAGGCGTTGATGAAGCAGACCGCGACGGTCTGCGCGCCGCGGCGTCGCAGGATCCGCCGCCACGCTGCCGCGCCTCGTCCTCGTCGAGCGGGCTCACGACCTGGCCGACGTAGTCGATCCGCTCGGTCACCTCGAAGCGGTCGCGGCGCCGGATGTACGGCGGCGCGACGTCCGCGTACGCGTCCCAGAGATCCTCCTTCGTCCCGCGCCGGATCTCGATCACGTCGCGGAAGTTCCGCGTCGTCACCATCGCCGCCAGCGGGCAGGTTGCGCGTGATCAGCGCGTTCGTGGCCACGGTCGTGCCGTGCGAGAAGACGACGACGTCGCGCAGGTCGACGCCGGCGTCGACGACGCCCGTGACGACCGCGTCGATCGGGTCGGCGGTCGACGGCACCTTCGCCGACCTCGATCGTGCCGCCGTCCTCGTCGAGGATGCAGATGTCGGTGAACGTGCCGCCCACGTCGACTGCGACTCGCACCTTGCCCATGCCGAGAGGCTAACGCCTTGTAGGCTACGGGGCATGGCGGTACGGACGGACACGAACCTGTGGCATCCGTTTTCGGACATGGCCTCGGTCCGGGGCCACGAGCTCGTGATCAGCCGCGGCGAAGGCGTCTGGCTCTGGGACGAGGACGGAAACCGCTACCTGGACGGGTCGGCCAGCCTCTGGTACTGCAACATCGGGCACGGCCGTACCGAGATCGCCGATGCGGTCGCCCGGCAGATCAAGCAGCTCGAGGCATGGTCGATCTTCGGGGATGCCGCCACTCCGCCGGCCCTGGAGCTGGCCGACCGGCTGGCCGAGCTCTCGTCGCTCGACGGCGCCAAGATCTTCCTGACCATGGGAGGCGGCGACGCGATCGACACGGCGGCCAAGCTCGTCCGCCTCTACTGGCAGGTGCTCGGGCACCCGGAGCGCCTGCACATCGTCAGCCGCACCGCCGCCTACCACGGCACGATGGCGTTCGGCACCTCGCTGGGCGGAATCGAGGCGAACCGCGTCGGGTACGGTCCGCTCGTCCCGAGCACCTCGCAGGTGCAGTGGGACTCGCCCGAGGCGCTCCGCGAGGAGATCGACCGGGTCGGGCCGGAGCAGGTCGCCGCGTTCTTCATGGAGCCGGTGATCGGCGCCGGCGGCGTCTTGCCGCCTCCCGAGGGATACGTCCAGGCGGTTGCCGAGATCTGCCGTGACACCGGCGTGCTGTTCCTGTGCGACTCGGTGATCTGCGGCTTCGGCCGTCTCGGCACGTGGCTCGGCTTCGAGCGCTTCGGCGTGGAGCCCGACCTCGTCACCTTCGCGAAGGGCGTGACGAGCGGATATCTGCCGCTGGGAGGCGTCGTCGTCTCCGGCCGCGTTGCCGAGCCGTTCTGGTCGGAGCCCGGCCGCATTGCCGTCCGACACGGCCAGACCTACTCGGGCCACGCGGCGGTCTGCGCAGCTGCGCTCGCGAACATGGACATCCTCGAGCGGGAAGGTCTCATTGCCCGAGGACAGGAGCTCGAGGACGAGCTGTTGGCGACGCTGGCGCCCCTTGCCGACCACCCGCTCGTGGGGGAGGTACGCGGCGGCACCGGGATGCTGGTCGGCGTCGCCTTCGATCCGGACGCGCGTCGCGGCGGATCCCGCGCTGCCGACGAAGGCCTACAAGGCGATTCGGCCGCACGGCGTCATCCTTCGCGCGCTCGGGTCGTCCCTGGCCGTCTCGCCGCCGCTCACGATCTCGTCGAGCGAGATCGCGCTGATCCGGGACGCCGTTCAGGCCGGTCTCGACGCACTGGTCGAGAACCCCGTCCAGGTCGCCTGACCTCTCGCGCCGAAGGGGTGCTGATCAGGCCCACGAGGGCCGGAGACGAACGCGACTGGCGCCGTCTCTGGCAAGGCTATCGAGCACCTGGTGAGCCGGGCTCGCGAGGAGGGCTGAGCACGTTCCTGCTCCCGTGCGCACACGCCTGCGCGCGTGAGGGGTCCAGCGGGGAGGGTAAGCGCGTTGGTCGCGTTTACGCCAGGGGCGAGCAACGCCCCGGGTCCCGAAGCCAATCGATCAGCTGTACGTGAACCGGTTCCGAGATGCCTGCCAACTCGACGGCACGTGACACGGAGGCCGCGACGCTGGGCCCGCTCGCCTCGACGGCGTCGCGGCTCGCGAGAATCTCTCCTCCCCCCGCCAGCCTCGCGATCCTCGCCGCCACGTGCACGCCCTTGCCACGGTACGCGGCTCCACAGCGGAGTACGCCTGCCCGATGGAGACCGATCCTGACGTCGAGCGCGAACGAGTTCGCCTGTCGGCAGCGAGCGAGGACGCGCTGGATTGCAACTGCGCAGGCGATCGCAGCGTCGGACTCGGGGAAGGCGACGAAGAAGCCGTCTCCCGCCTGGTCGACCAGCTCGCCGCCGTGACGTTCGAACAACACTCCGAGCGTTCGTTCGTGCCAGGAGAGCAGCTCGACCCACGCCCAGTCGCCGATCGCGTCGATCAGGCTCGTCGAGCCGACGATGTCGATGAACGCGAATGTGCGAGTCACCGCGGGTCCTATCGACGGCCGGTGAGTGGGCGTTGCGTCGATGATGGAGAGCGTTTGTTCCACGCTCTAGAGAGCGGCGAGCAAGCCGATCGATACATCCAGTTTGTCGCCGCCGAGACACATGAGCAGTGAAGTGTCCGAACCGCTGCGGAGCGAGGCGCGTCGAGCTGAGGGGCGAGGCGGCCGGGCCGCCTCGCCCCTCTTCCGATCACGAGACCGGGGTGTTGGAGAGGTCGCCGACGCGGATCGCGGTGATCTTGGCGAAGTTGCCGTAGACGGAACCGTTGGAGCTGCACCGCAGATCGGCGGTCCCGGCCGCATCGAAATGGTGGACGACGTTGAGGGCGACCGAACCGGCGGTGTTGAAGAGCGGTCCTGAGAGCCCTGTCCTCGACTGGTCGAAATCGCCGCCCGCATGAAGGCTGCACAGTGCCGTCTGACTGGTGGACACGCCGCTCAGCCAGACCTTGGCGACGATGACGTAGTTGCCGGGCCTGAGGATGGGAAGCGTCGCGACCGTGGCCTCGGAGGTCGGGATCAGGCCGACGGAGTCCTTGAAGCCTGAGAAGGCGTCACTGGGCCCGGGATCGCCCGTATCGCCCTTCGGTCCCTGGTCTCCCTTGGGTCCTGAGTCACCCTGCGGTCCGGGATCACCCTTCGGCCCGGGTGCCCCCTGCGGGCCCACCGCGCCGATGGAGGCCGGAAGCTTGCCCTGCGCATTCAGCACCGGGATCTGACCTGCGCTCGGCGCGGTCGAGGAGCGGTGCCCATTGAGCTTGGCCGCGTTGTTGGCCGTCCCGGCCGTCTTCGCATAGGCAACGGCTACTGCCCTTCCGGCCGCCTGGCCCAGCGGAGTCACGCCGAGACAGGCCACGAGCAGCGCGCCCGCGCAGATGATGATGGAGAGACGCTTCGACACGTCTTTCCTCCTTTCGAATCGACCTTCCCCCCAAAGGAAGGAACTAGCCAGGCAGAGGCCACGGGGAGCGCCGCTGATACGTCGCGCGGACCAGCTGCGTCGCGAGCAGGTGTATCTCATGCGGCGCGACGAGCTCTATTGGCGTGACGACGGACGATAGGAGGTACACCAAATGCACGCTTGCTTGGCCGCAGACTTGATCCCCCGGGAGCTCGCCTACCGCGAAAGCGATGGTCTCCAGGTCTCGCTTCTCTGGTGGAAGGCCGACAACAGCCTCAGCGTCTCCGTCGTCGACTCACTCGCCGCCGAGGTCTTCGACGTTCCCGTCGACGGCCACGACGCGCTCGACGTCTTCGACCACCCGTACGCCTACGCTGCCGGCGCCGACGCGCGGTAGCAGGACGGTCCCCTCAGCCGGAACCGAGGCAGACGAAGGGGGCGAGCTGCCCCGAGCTCCGTCTCGAGTTCGCCTGCGCATGAGCGAGCGCGGCCGCAGGCAGGGATCCCCTGGCGAGCTCGCTGTGGAACGCGAGCATCAGCCGGCGTGCCTCCCTGTCCGGGACCGGGACGACGCTCGCGACGATCGTGCGCGTGCCCATCGACAGCAGCGCGGACGAGAGACCGAGGAGCTCGTCGCCTGGATGGCGGTCCGAGAGCGCCAGGTCGCACGAAGAGAGGACGAGAACGGCGGGCGCACGCTTCAGCCGTTGGAGATCGAACGCTGTCAGCCGGCCGTCGGCGAGCTCGAGCGAGGAGAAGAGCGGACTGTCGGATCGGAAGTGGCCGTGACACGCGACGTGCGCGAGTGCCGCCCCATCGAGTGCGCGCAGAGCCGCGTCCGCAGTCGCGGACTCGTCCGAGAGAACGGTGGCGCCCGGGTAGAGCGCCGCCAGATCGCGAACTTCCGGGCCTGACTGCCGTAACCGTGGGCCGGCCACGAGCGCCGTCTTCCGCCCCCGCGGGACGGTGTGACCCGCCAGTCGAAGCCACGCGGACAGCGAGGGTGCAACGACGAGCGCTCGACCCGACAGCGAGGGAAGCATCGCCCACGGCAGCGCGTGGAGCGCACCGGTCGGCACGACCACGAGGTCGGCATCGCCGAGAATGGCCAGGAGTGGCTCGACGAGAAAACGGTCGAGTCGTGCCGCGGCAGCGGTCGAGTTGTCGAGCAGGGCGGCCTGCCTCGTGTCCCTCCGCATCCGGCGGCCCAGCGCGAAGCGCAACCATTCGAGCTCCGTGGCTGCGGTGGCGCTCTCGCCGAGCTCGTGCAACGCGAGCCGGCCGCGGACCAGCGTCAGCGCGTGCAGCGCGCCGCCGACCTCGACGTACTCCACGAGCACTCGGTCGCCCAGCGCTCTCGCAGCGTCGCGTGTCCGTGGAGCGGCCGTGCTCGCGGCTCGACCACCGCGTGCGTGGCGCACACTCGAGCGGATGGACTGCTCGAGGTCGGCCTGTTGCGCCCGGAGCGCACGAGCCGGCAGACCCTTGCCTTCGGCCTCGCGGATCTGGGCGGTGACCTGGCGCAGCTCGGTTTGGCGGAGGCGAAGTCTGCGGTCCGAGGGGGGCCGCACAGGGGGAAGCCGCAACGCGTTGGCTCGCATGCGCTCGGCCCACGCGAGGACTTTTTCCGGCTTGCCGGCCGCGAGCGCAAGTCGCAGACCGTGCTCGGCGAGCTCGACTCCCAGAGCCGATGCCGTCGCACGCAACTCGGCGGCGCCGAGCGCCGCGCGGTACTCCTCGAGGAGCCGGAGGCCGCATTGCAATGCTCGCTCGCCGCCGGGAGCGTCGCCGTCGGCGACCCTCAGGAGCGCCTCGACGTGCCAGGACGCGACCCGATCGGCCACCGTTCCGCTGTTCCGAAGCGAGCGGGCGGCCCGGGCCTCACGGCGTGCGAGGCGCAGGCTGCCGAGCTCGGTCGCCGCTCGCGCGACAAGCTGTCGTGTCCGGAGCTCCTCGACGAAATGGCCGGTCGCAGCGAGCCTCGCCGCGGCTTTGAGACCGGTCCGAAGCATGGGCGGGCGCACTGCGCCGCGAGCCACGGCGGCAGCAAGAGTAAGGCTCGCAGCCCCTGCCCAGTACGCCGGCTGCCGGCGGGCGGCGAACGAGCGTCCCGCACTGGCGGCCAGCGATGCGGCGGACTCCGGATCGCCGGCGAGCAGCGCCAGCCGGGCCGCATCGACCTTGGCCTTGTTGACCGAGTCGACGGCCCCGGCTCGGACAGAGGTCTCGACAAACCGGGCAAGATCTTCTCGAGCCTCCGGCAGCAGGCGCAGGCCGACGAGTACCTCCGCTCGCGTCTGGAAGAGCCAGCACGCGGCCCAGTTCGAGAGCGAGCCGACATCGATCGCGTCCAGCTCGGCGAGGCACTCCGTCGGCGCTCCTTCGAGGTGCCGCAAGCGGGCGAGCTTGATGTCCGTGTCCTCGACGGCAGCCTCGGCGTGGAGCTCGGCAAAGATCGTGCGTGCAACGGCAAGATCTCTCCTGGCGGCCGCGGCGTCGCCGAGGTCCATGTACAGCGTCCCGCGGTTGTGCAGCAGCCGCGCCTCCCAGATCCGGTCCCGGGCGCGACGCAGCGTCCGAAGAGCTCGCCCCGAGTCGACGGCCGACGCAGGCAGGCGCCCTGCGAGCGCAAGCACTGCGATCCGGAACACCTCGCTTCGTGCTCGATCGATCCCGTGCAGCGACGCGCAGGCAGCGTCGATCTCGCGTACACCCGCGCTCGCCTTTCCTGCGTAGGCGAGATAGACGGCCAGATTCCGGCGTGCGAGCGCGGCGCGACGTGAGTCGCCGTGTTGCTCGGCGACGCGAATCGCACGCCGGATCGTGCGAAGCGCGCGGGGATCACCGAGGGCGTACCAGGCGAACCCGAGCGCGTGCAGGGCCGCGGCCTGTGCTTGCCCGTCACGCAGCTCCCGGGCGAGGGCCAGTGCACGCTCGGCGGCGGCAAGACCCGTGCGCGGGTTTTCCTGAACGAGTGTGAAGGCTTGTTCGGCAAGCGCAAGTGCCTCGCCCGGTTGCCCGTCCCTAGACAATCTCTCGAGCTTGTATCAGACTCCACTCTCACCGCTCTTCCTCGCAGGCACTCCATCAACGCCGACGTTGCGGAGGACGAGATGACGAATCGCCTGACACGCGCCGAGCTCTTGCGCCGCGCTGCGCTCGGAAGCGCCGTAGCCGCATCTCCCGGACTCTTCGCGGGGGCTGCACCGGGAGCGGTGAGGCGTCCCGCTCTGCAAGTGAACGGGAACAAGCCCAAAGTGAAGTACCTCAATGCTTTCACCACGCGAGTCGCGCAGCACTCGCGCGTTGCGTACTACCCGGTAGGGGGCGGCAAGGGCGATGCAGCAGTCGCCATGGTGATCGACGAGATCCTCGTCAGCCCGAAAGCGGCGAAGGTCCTCGGATCTCTCTTCAAGAAGCGGAAAGTGGTCAACACGAACAAGACGGTCTTCGGCGGCCTGAAACCGCGACCAAGCGAAGACGTCCAGATCTGGCGCCTGAAGGGGACGCTCGGCAAGCAGGCCCACCCGGACGTCGCGATGCTCGTCTGGGAGGCGCGCAGGCTCCTCCAGAAGGCCAAGATTCCGCCGGAGCAGGTGGCACCGAACCACGTGCTCATTCCCTCGCCCAACTACCACACGTGCCCCGGCGGCCCGCCCGATCCGCACCCCGTGGAGATGGTCCCGTCTCGTGAGCCGTCGGCGGTCGAGGTTGTCGTGATCGACTCCGGCTATGTCGACGACGGCTGGGTCTTCTACGAGAAGCGGATCGACGTGCTCGAGCGCGGTCAGTGGTTCAGCGGCACCCCGGTCCCCGGCTCCTCCCCCGCCCGGTTCACATCGCCCTACACGTGGACCGACGAACCGCCGGAGCCCCGTTTCATAACCGTGCACGAGGCGATCGACTACCCCACCCCCAAGAATCATCTGGCCACTCTCGTCGCCCATGCGAACTTCGTGGTCGGAGTGATCGCTCAGGCGTGCCCACAGGCCCGGATCCGCCTCGTCAACCACAACGGCGGGTTCATCGAGAGCGTCGACACGGAAACGCCCATCCCGACAGAGGCCTCCGTTGCAAGGTCGCTGTTGACACACCGAAACGCGGCGGTCATCAACGTCGGGTTCGCGTTCGCAACCCTCCCTCGAAAGCCGTCCGGCGCGGCACCGCCGGTTCCGAGTTGGCCGTTCGAACTCGCGCTCAGAGGGATGAACCCGACGACGATGGTGGTCGCTCCGGCGGGGAACCAGAACTGTCCGATCCCACAGTATCCCGCAGCCTTTCATCTGGACAAGAGGCACCCGAACGTGATCGGCGTCGGCTCCATCGCTCCCCCTCCCAACGGGGTTTCTCCCCCTCCTCCCCTACAGCGCTCGCACTTCTCGAACTACGGGCCGTGGGTTGCCTGCTGCACCGAGGGCGAGGACGTGGTGTCGTCGTTCATCAGACACTGGGCGGGGCCAACGGAGGACGCTGAGCCGGCCAACAATCCCGGCGGCTATCCGCCCGGCGGCTATCCGGACAAGACGTTCACCGGCTGGGCGTTCTGGAGCGGGACGTCATTCGCGGCACCCAAGGTCGCCGGAGCCATCGCAAATGGGGTCGTGCAGCAGGGGCAATCCCCGCTCGGGGCATGGCAAGCGCTTCCGGCGAACCCGACAGACCCCGCGATCGCGACAGCCCTCGGGATGGGGAAGATCCTGTCAGGACTGCCTCCTGTCTGAGCGAGAGCGCACGAGATCCTTGGACCCCGCCGACTCGCTACGTGCCGCCGCCGCCGGCGACCAGGACAGCCTGGGAGGCGATCGTCGACCGCTTCTCGGGGCTCGTCTGGGCGACCGCTCGGGCACACCGACTCTCGCGGAACGACGCTTCCGATGTTGCGCAGACGACGTGGCTGCGCCTCGTCGAGCACCTCGACCGCATCCGCGAGCCGGAGAGCTCGGCGCGTGGCTGGCGACGACGGCACGGCACGAATCGCTGCGGGTGATCAGGCACGGCGGCCAGGAGCAGCCGACGGACGAGCCCGATCTGTTTGAGGCGCCGGACGACGAGACGATCGACCGGCTGCTGCTCGACCGGGAGCGGGACGGCCTCCTCTGGCGCGCGTTCGCCCGACTGTCCGACCGTTGCAAGACGCTGCTGCGACTGCTCCTCTCCGACCACGAGCCGAGCTACGAGGAGGTCGGGGCCGCGCTCGGCATGCCGATCGGGGCGATCGGCCCGACGCGGATGCGCTGCCTGGATACGCTGCGCAGGAACGTGGATCTACAGGAGCTCTCGCGATGACCGACAAGACGGCAGCGAACGGCGACGGCGAACGGCTGCTCGGCGAGCTGCGCCTGCTCTCGGCGGACGTGGACCCGCTCCCGGCTGAAGTGACGTTGTTCGCGAACGCGGCCCTCGGCTGGCGGAGGATGGACGCGGCGCTGGCCGAGTTGCTCTCCGACTCGCTGCTCGAGCCGGAATCGGCCGCGTTCGCACGTTCGGGGGTCGACAGGGCGCGCGCGCTGACCTTCCGGGCGGCGACCTCGACGTGGACATCGAGATCCACGACGCCGATCGCGGCTTGGCGCTACTCGGGCAGCTCGCTCCCCGACGAAGGCCGAGGTGGACGTGCAGCGCGACGACTCCTCGATCGTCGCGACCGCCCAAGTCGACGAGCTCGGGCGTTTCCGCGTCGAGCTCCCCGGCGGCGGACGGATCAGGCTCCTCGTTCGACGCCAGTCCGCACCGCCGGTCGAGACGAGCTGGATCAGCGTCTAGCCCACCCCGCACGCATCGCACCTGGCCGCCCGGGACCCCGCTGCGCCCGCGCTTGGCCGCCGACCGCTAACGACCTACGCGGGCATCGTCGGCACCACGAATCGCCCCGGC
Organism: uncultured Actinomycetes bacterium; assembly: GCA_963776375.1. Lineage (GTDB taxonomy): Bacteria > Actinomycetota > Thermoleophilia > Gaiellales > Gaiellaceae > PALSA-612. Next base: position 1,326,029 of record CAVZMF010000002.1, read on the forward strand.
GGATGACGCGAAAGAAGAAAGCCCCGCGTTAGCAGGGCTTTCGAGGTAGCGGGGGCAGGATTTGAACCTGCGACCTCCGGGTTATGAGATCGTCTCATTGAGGTGCTCGCAGCCGCGTTTGGCTCTGTAGAGCAATGTCAGCTACCGCTCGATGACCTTAGTTTCGCTCAGTTAAGTACCACGCGGAGTACCACGATCAGCCCCACCTCAAGTCGCCACGACCGGAAGATCGAGCTGGGTGCACTTGCTAATTGATCTGCCCCGTGCCCCGTCCGGGCTCGACTGACACCCAGCCCGAGCTAACGTCGACGACGCGCAAATCCGAGCGCTCTCGGAGAGAGTCTCGATACGCGGGTGCCACCTGCGGGTCGGGGCAGCGGAAAGGTCACCATCCCGATGCAGATTACGACCTGCTGACGGAGCGCGACTGAAGGCATACACGCAGCTCGCGCCCGAGCCCCGTATATAGCATGAAACGTTTGTTATACTGCGTAGACGGTAGTGACCCCGCGCGGCTGTCACCGCCGGGGTCGTGGCACAGGAGGTAGTGCTCCTTATGCGGGTTCTAGGTTACGTGCGCGTGTCTACGGACGAGCAGAGCGACAGCGGCGCTGGGCTGGAAGCGCAGCGGCGTGCGATTGCCGCGGAGTGCGAGCGGCGCGGCTGGCACCTCGTGGAGGTTGTCGAGGACGCGGGCTTCTCGGCGAAGGACCTGAAGCGCCCCGGCATCCAGGAGGCGCTGCGAGTGTTGAAGGAGGGCGACGCGAAGGCGCTGGTGGCTGCGAAGCTCGACCGGCTCTCCCGGTCGATGATCGACTTCACCGGGCTGATGGCGACGGCGCAGAAGCAGGGCTGGGCGCTGGTCGCGCTTGGACTGCGCGGTCGATACGACGACGCCCGCTGGTGAAGTGATGGCGAACATCCTGGCGACGTTCAGTCAGTACGAGCGCCGGTTGATCTCGCAGCGGACGCGGGAGGCGCTGGCGGTGAAGCGGTCGCAGGGTGTGAGGCTTGGTAGGCCCGCGACGATGGACGCAAAGATCGTCCGGCGGATCAAGCGGGAGCGTGAGCAGGGCAAGAGCCTGGCCACTATCGCCGACGGGCTGAACCGAGATGGTGTGCCGACGGCGCAGGGCGGCAGGCAGTGGTATCCGGCAACAGTCCGCTCGACGCTGCTCCGCATCACCTGACCTTGCTGCTGAGTAGATCGCGGCAGATCGGCTCAGCGGATGTACGGATACCGAAAGTTGGGGGGCACGAAGGCTGCCCCTGCATGGGCGACGACAAAAAGAGGTGTGTGGTCATGACAGAACAAGCCGAGATTCCTGCGTCGGTGTGGCCGGAGCCGCTAGATCCGGCGGGGTTCCCGTACCCTCCGGCGATTCGTACGGCGGAGCAGATCGAGCGATGGGACATCTGCACGAAGGTGGCTTTGACGGTATGGGAAAGGATGGCGCCGCCGGGCACCCCGCGGGACAACGCCTGGCTGATCCACACCGTGCGCTCGTACTACAACTCCGACATTCCGACCGGGTCACCCGAGGACGCGAACCAGAGATGACACCGGTGCCAACAGCCGACGATCAGGCTGCACCTGGCTCCCCTATATCCCTCGATCCGACTGGGCGTGTCCGACCGCCATTCGTCGAGACCGACGCTGACCTCGAACGGTGGGATCTGTGCGTGCGGATGGCGCTCGATCTCTGGGAGAGGAACGAGGATGGTCCGCCGACCGGGGTGTGGATGCACTACACGCCGCGCAGCATCTACTTCTCAAACATTCCGACCGGGACGCCCACCGACGCCGAGCGGGCGGAAGGCAGGCCGGCCAACCGGGAGGGGAAGTCTCTGTAATACGTGGAAGAGTGATGGTGTTCCGGTCGCGCCCTCGCCGCTGGCCGACTTCTCCGTCCACGTCAGGTTCAGACGCCTGGACTTCCTGCAGGCCGCTGATCGAGTACGGCTGGGTCGGCCACGAGAAGAGGTCGAGGTCCGAACAGAAACCCAGGTAGAGGGGCTGAGCCTCGATCAGCTCCGAGCACTCCGGGCGAGGTTCCTAGAACCGCATCCGGAGTCAGGCTCTCGGTCAGGTTCTTGCCGTCACGAGGGGCGTACTTGAACCTGATCGAAGGCGTGGTCAACTGGGACGCTGCGGGCGGTCGAGTAGCCCTCCTCTCCGGGAAGGGATCGGGCGCCGGGACTCCGAGCCGCACTCTGGCTGCCGAGACCGTGGAGCGCAAAGCAGAGCATCATCGCCTCAATGCTCAAGGCCGGATACCAAGGCGACTGGCGCGCCCTTGAAGCCTCACGGGGAACCGCTCAGAGGGCACCGGAGGGCAATAATCTCTTCGAGAGACTGACGCCCGCCGAGTGGCGACCACCGGCCGCGATCGCTGCCAAGAGGAGAGGCGATGGAGATCACCAGGAACCCAAACTGGGCGGGCCCTGGCCCGAGCGAGTGGTTCACCGGTGACACGCCCCCGGCAGACCAGTCTGCCACCGGCGAGGAACGGGACGCCCGCTCCCGCGCACGCTGGGCACGTGTCGCCCGCGCCGAGGCTCGGGCGGGCAAGGAGCCGGCTGCGACACACAGGCCCTCACAGCGGCGCACGTCCCCTCCATGCTCCTTTGTTAGAGCGGTTCGGGGAACGCGGTTTCCTAAACCGCGTGCGCAAGTTCGATTCTTGCCGGGGGCATCCCCTTTGCTCGAGCCAAATCTGAGCAAAGCTCCTGCTAAACGGCAGATTCGACCACACGACCGTTGCGTACCGTGACGCGCTGCCGAACCCCTTTCTAGACCCTATTGACAGGGTCTCGCCAGGGTCGAGGACAGCTTGGGTTCAAGTCCGGTTTGGTCCGTTGCACATTGCACAAAATGCTCCGCTCGGGAGCAGTCCGTGGCGAGCCTTAGCCGAGCGCCGGTGTCCGCGCGCTTCATCCGGAGCGCGCCAGACAAACGTTGGCAGGTACCAACTCCTAGCGACCTATGCTCGCTGCGGGGCAGGTAGCGCGGAGCTGCGGACTTTTAATCCCAAGGTCGCTGGTTCGAGTCCAGCCCGGCCCAATGGCGAAGCGCCTGCTCATAGCGGTGTTCTCGCGCGAATGGTCGCTGCGGCGCACGAGGAGCATCAACAGGAAGGCAACAGCCGAGACTTGCGAACCGGCGATGCGCGTCATATGCGGTGGCAGGGTCCCAGCGGAAGGCGGCGGCGCGAGGGCCCAGGTTGTCGAACAGACCTACGTGGGTCTGCGCCGAGGACGCAGCGGGTTAGTGCTTCTCGACAAGTTTCGATGCCGTTGCCGCGTAGCTCTCCATGCCGAGTTCGCGGTAGATCGCGAGCGCCTGGTCGAGGAGTTCTTGGGCGCGCTCGCGATCACCGGGGCCGTCGCGGGCGAGCAGCATCCGGGCGTAGTCGTGCTGGGTGTGTGCGAGCCAGGGGCGGCCGCCCATGTTCGCGTTCATCGCGAGCGCATCTTCGAAGTGGCGCTCGGCCTCGTCGATGTGGCCCATTGTCGTCGCCAGGAGGCCGAGGTAGCGCGAGACGGCTCCGAGACTCACCTCCGGAGCGCTGACAGCGTTCAATCCCGCAAACGGCTCGAGCAGTGTGTGGAGCGTAGCGGCGTGATCGGCTTCGTCCATCCGATAACAGGCCTCGGAGAGCAGGCACATCGACAGGAGCCAATCGTTCTCGCTCGGAAGCGCCGTGAAGTTGCCTGCGGCGAGCTCCGTCATCGCTGCCCTCGCTTCTGGCAGGTTCCCGAGCTCCGCGTCGAGGTATGCCCGCAGCCAAGTGAGTGCACCCTGATTGCTGTCGAGCAGCTCGGTGGTCTCTGCGAGCCGGCCCTGCTGTCGACGTAGTACGACGAGCTGGTGCCGGATGGCAGTCCCCGTCTCTCGCCGTTGCACACGGGCTCCCAACAGGCGCACGGTCGGGATCAGCTTCTCGGCGTCGGCGAAGTTTCCCTCCAATAACGCGCGTAGGCCGCGATTTGCGGCGACGAGCCAGTGCAGCGCCGGCTCGCTCAGCCGCTCCGCAATCGCGGCCCGCGCCTCGAGCTCCTCGTATGCACCCGGCATGTTTCCGAGTTCGAGCAACGCGTACATCCGGTAGCCTCGGCCGAAGAAAGCACGCTCGTCGTCGCCGATCAGCTCTGCCAGTTCGATCAGCTCGGCCGCGAGCGGGAGGCGTTCCTGGGCGCGGCCCGGCCACCAGGTCGCTCCGAGCCTCCCGTCGAGAGCGTAGGCGAGCGTCGGCTCGTCTCCGGCCGAACGGGCGATCTCGACTGCCTCCGCGCTGAGCGCGTCACGCGGCTCCCGGTCGGGCCGGTCGCGCAGCGCTCCCGCTAGGCGCGCGAGCAGCCTCGCGCGTAGCGGCGTCGGCTCGTCTCCCAGGGCGGTGAGAGCAGCCTCGAGTAGCTCGACCAGCTGACGGTCCGACCCTGCTGAATGGACGACGGTTCGCCCTCCGTACCCGAGCGCCGCGCGCGCCAGGAGCTCGGCCCGACCAAGGTTCCGTGCGAGCTCGGCGACCTCTTGGAAGCGCTGCTTCGCCGCTGGACTGTCACCCTCCCTCATCTCTGCATCCCCCTGTGCGAGCAGGAGCTCGGCCCGAGCCTCATCGTCCGGCTCGAGCTCGAGCGCCTGCAGCGCCATCCGGTACAGTCGCGCAGCCTCCTCGTACGCAAGCTGGCCGAGCGCGTGATCGCCGGCCCGTTGCGCGTACTCGACCGCTCGAGCCACGTCACCGCCGGCGGCTGCCTCGACGAAGTGGTGCGCGAGTTCGGCGAGGTGCGCCGCCGGCCTCGGCCCGTAGAAGGTCTCGAGCGCATCCCCCACCTGACTGTGCAGGCGGGCTCGTCGCGGGGCCGGCACTCGCTCGTACAGGACGTCGCGGACGAGCGCGTGCGAAAAGCGCAGTTGCCCGGGCGCACCGGGCACATCGACCAGTAGGCGCTCTACCAAAGCCTCCTCGAGGCGGCCGGCTAGGTCGTCGGCGCCGACCCCACTTGCCCGAGCCAGCTCCCTGAAGCCGAACTCGCGGCCGAAGACCGATGCGAGCACGAGCACGGAGAGACAATCCTCCCCCAGCCGACGAACTCGCCGGTCGATCAGCTCACGGACCCCCTCCGGGATGCCGAGTCGATCGGCGCTGGCGCCAGCCAGCCTTCCTTCCGCGGCCAGCAGGCGCACGATCTCGCCGACGAACAGCGGATTGCCGTCGGTCTCAGCGTGGATCGCGCCGGCCAGGTCCGTGACGGATTCCCCGGTTGTCAGCTGGATGTAGTCGGCCACGTCCTGCTCAGCAAGACCACCGAGGTGAACGCGATTGGTCACCGGTTCCCGCGCCAGCTCGGCCACGGTCGCTGCGAGTGGCTCGCGGACGACCGGGTCGACGTCCCTGTAGGTGCCGACGACAAGGAGGCGGCCGGCGGCGAGCTCTCTTGCCACGAAGCGTAGGAGAAGAAGCGAAGGCTCGTCCGCCGCGTGCAGATCGTCGAGTATGAGCACCAGCGGCCGTTCGCGCGCCGCTTCCAGGAGGAAGGACGAGACCGCGTCGAAGAGCCGGAAGCGCGCGCTCTCCGACTCGAGCGCTGGCAGCTCACCGAGGTCAGGGAACAGATTGCCAAGCTCGGGAAGGAGTTGGGCGAGAGCAGCCGTACCGGCACCGAGCTGCGCTCGCAGTGTCCCGACTTCCGTCTCACGAACATAGGCGCGCATCGATTGCACCCAGGGCCAGTACGCAGGCGCGCCGCCCGCCTCCCAGCAGCGTCCGACCAGCTCCCGCGCACCGCGCGCCCGGGCACGAACGATCAGCTCGTCCGCCAGCCGACTCTTGCCGATCCCCGGCTCGCCGACGATCAGGAACAGAGAGCCGCGCCCCGCAAAAGCATCGTCGAGCCCGGCGATCAGTTCGGCCAGCTCAGCCTCGCGACCGACGAACGCTCCCCCGGCCGAATCGCGCTCAGCCGGCGACGACGCGACAAGGTCGAGCGCCGGATCCTGCCTGAGGATCGCCTGCTGTAGTTCGCGCAGCTGGCGCCTCGGCTCAATGCCGAGCTCCTCCACCAACGCTCTCCGCGTGCCCTGATAAACGTCGAGCGCCTCGGCATCGCGACCTGAGCGATAGAGGGCAAGCATGATCTGAGCGCGCAGCCTCTGACGGTGCGGATGCTCTTGGGCGAGCGCCTCCAGCTCCCCGACGAGCTCCGCGTGGCGGCCCGAACCCAGGTCGGCCTCGATCCGCTCCTCCAGGCAGACAAGGCGGAGCTCTTCCAGACGAGCCAACTCCGGCTGGGCGAAGCGCTGGTAGGCGAACTCGGCCAGCGGCGGGCCGCGCCAGAGAGCGAGCGCCTCCGCGTGACTACCCTGCTCGTGCAGCTGCTGGAACCGCTCCAGATCCAGCTCACCCTGCTCGACCCGGAGCAGGTAACCGGGAGCCTTCGTCTCCAGACGCTCCCTACCGACCAGCTTCCTAAGCTGGGAGACGTACACCTGCAGCGCCTTCTGGGCTGTGTCGGGCGGCTCCTGCTCCCACAGCGCCTCGATCAACCGGTCAGAGGAGACCACCTCGTTAGCGTGCAGAAGCAGGACGGCGAACAACGCGCGCTGCTTCTGCCCGCCCAGATCGAGTGCATGCCCGTTCGCTATTACTTCGAGCGGGCCGAGGATCCGGAACTCCATCACATGCCTCGCGGCGACGCTAGCAGCGCCTTGTGCGCCGCTCAAGGATGCGCGGGCCCCTCGCAAAGGTCTTTAGGCGGGTCTGTACCGGCGGCTAACCGGCGCTCAGGCCGCCTGGGGTCAAGTGGGCGAGTCGATCGCACCGGGCGATCGCGAACCGAAGGAGGAAGCAATGAACAGCAACACCCACACAATCAAGCGCCTGATCACCGGGCTCGCGCTAGGAATCTTGCTCGCCGCGCTCACGGTTCCGTCGGCGCTCGCGGGCGGCGCTTCGCGCTACGGCGCGCCCGACGGCTGGTACCCCTACGCTGTCTCGCTGACCGAGTCGAGCACGACTTCGCGCTACGGCCCGCTCGACCCCTGGGCGCTCCGTTACCTCGCGTCCCACACGAAGGCAACGAACACGATCCAGCGGGCCAACCACGGGCTCGCACCGAACGGGGGTACCAGGTACGAGCTCGGCCTCGTCTCCGGCAAGCTCGGCTCGCCTGATCCGAAGGATGCCCCGGCCCAGGCTCTGCCGAGCGTCGGGCTCGTCCCGACTCGGCTGGGGTCGCCCGACCCGCGCGACAGCACACAAGCGGCGACCACAAGTGCCATCGCCGGCGGCTTCGATTGGGGCGACTTCGGGATCGGCATCGCCGCCGCCCTCGGCGCCATCTGCCTCGTCGCCGTCTCGATTCGTTTGCTGACGGCCCACAAGAGCCGCAAGCAACCAGGTTCGGTCGCAACCGCCTAAGCCTTCCTCCGAGGCCGAGGCACCCCGGCTGGTTCCTCGCGTTCCTGACGCGCGAGTCGCGCGCCCGGGCGTAGCTCCGAGCGACGATCTGGAGGGCCCGTTCCTCCCGGGCCCTCACGCTTCTACAGCCACAAGCTTTCGACCCCATCGAGCGCTTGTGACTGCTACCGCCGGCGACTGCGACCCTGCCGCGCCATATGACGCGCAACGCCGATTCGCCCACGGACTAGGACGTCCGGCGTCGCGACGAGCCCGAGGAATTGACCCTTTTTGGGTCCTGGCGGTCGGGGTGAGGGAAGTACATGCTTCCTGGGATCGGGCGATCACAGTTGATTGCCTGCAACAGGGCCCACGAAGAGTCGAGGAGTGAGGAAATGGTTTCGAGGGCTGAGGAGACGGAGTGAGCCTAACCAGCACAGTTGAATGGGGTCTGTCACTGCCGCCGGCAGAAGCGCTCGCTGCGCTGCGCTCCGCGCTGAGCCGATGGGAAGCAACAATCTCGACCGACACCGATCGCGTGCTCGAAGCCAGCACGCCAAAGTCTCTCGGCAAGAACCGCCGGGCGGCAAAGTGGGAGATCACCGTTGAGCCGTTGCTCGAGGGCTGCAAACTGCAGATCTCCGTCGAGGCGAAGGGTGGCCACGGCGCCCTTCTCGATCAACTGGGACGACTGGTGCAAAACTGGTGCACGGTGGACGCTCAACGCTTCGGCGGCTCGAAGCTCCTGTTCCCCGGCGCGGTGGCTCTTCGGTGAGCGACATCGAACCGCTCCTGCGCGAGATACACCAGACAGTGACCTATGTCGGCGATGACGCCATAACCGAAGCTGCTCTCGTCGAGACGCTCGCGCGACTGCCCGCTGACGTGCGGGAGTTCGCTCTGGATTCGTGTGTGTTCGCCTCCGTCGGCCGGACAACGGTCGGGCACTACTTCCCAGCGCCGGCACAGGTCGTTCTCACCGAGGGCATCGGCGTGTCGCCGCGAGGTCGACGCCTGCCGCGATGCGGGCGACGTTGCCGGGCTTCTTCGTGACGACCACGGCGCCGGGGATGCCGACCTTGAGGATCGCCTGCGTGCTTTGGCGCAGCGTCGTCTTCTGCACGGCAGCCGTCGATGAAGTGGCGACCGCAAGCAGCGCCGCCGTTCCCATCAGAACCATGGGCACGAGCAGGACTCGCGACGTCCGAGGCCAGGTTGACGGCGGAGTGGCGAGTTTCGAGTGCATGGTTTTTGTCTCCTTCTTGGTCGTCGGTGGATGTGGGCCGCGATGCCTCGGGTCCGTCATGGGATCGAGTCGAGCGACGGCTGCAGGCGCTCCGGGGTTTCGACCGGCTCGTGCGCGAGCCTGGGCAGCCAGTTGAGGCTGCGCGGCAGGTACCAGTTCCTTCGCCGAGCAGCTTCATCGTCGCCGGCAGGAGCACGCCGCGGATCAGCGGTCGCGTCGATCAGGACGGCTGCGGCGAGGCCGACACCGGCCTGCTTGAGCTCGAGCGACGAGAGCGTTCCGAAGAGAGCGAAGACGCAGACCATCACGACGGCCGCGGCGGTGACGACGCCGGCGGTGACCGCGATCGAGCGCCGCACGGCCGTCTCGGTGCGCTCGCCGCCGTCGACGGCTTCGCGAACGCGGCTGAGGATGAAGACGTGGTAGTCCATCGAGAGCCCAAAGAGGACGACGAACAGGAAGAGGGGCAGCCAGGAGACGATCGTGCCGTTCGACTGGAAGCCGAGGATCGGCTCGGCCCAGCTGGTGCTGGAAGACGAGCGCGAGCACGCCGTAGGAGGCGCGCGACCGAGAGCAGGTTGAGCGCGATCGCCTTGAGCGGTACGACGATCGAGCGGAAGGCGACGAGGAGCAGGCCGAAGGCGAGCGCGAGCACGAAGGCGAGCACGTAGGGCAGTGCGTGTCGGATCTGGCGGGTGAAGTCGATGTCCTCGGCGGTGGGGCCGGTGACAGCCGTCTCGGCGCCGGCTGACGCGCCCGAGGGTGGCTGGGATCAGCCGCTGCCGCAGCTGCTCGACGGCGTGGCGGCTCGATCTGTTCGCGCCGTTGCCGGTCAGCGGCAGGAAGAGCGCGGCCGCGCTGCCGGCGCTGGTCGAGACGGTTCGGATCGGATCGACGGGTTTGTTCGCGAACCCTTCGTCGACCGCGAGCCGGCTGAGGCGATGCAGCTGCTGCCGGAGCTGCTCCTTCGCTGCCGCGCGGCGCCTCGACGGCGACGACGGCGGTCTCGCCGGCGCTGGGGAAGGCTCGGCGGACATCGGCGAGCGCCTTCAGCGCCGGCTCGCTCTGAGCGGTCAGCGCGAGGTCGCTCGGCTTCGAGATGCGCAGCGACAGCGCCGGGTACGCGAGCGCGAGCGAGCAGCGCGGTCGCGAGCACGGCGGCGACGAGCGGCCGGCGGGTGACGCGATCGACGAGCGCTGACCAGAAGCGGCTGCCGCTGTCGGTGTGCGCGCGCGGCAGCAACGGGATCCGGCCGCGGTCGATCCTCGGGCCGAGCAGGCGCAGGGTCGCGGGCAGGACGGTGACGGCGCCGAGGACGGCGCAGGCGATGACGGCGATCGCGGCGGTGGCGATGCCGCTCAGGGTCCTGACGCCGACGATGTACATGCCGGCCATCGCGATCGCGACGGTCGCGCCGGAGACGATGACGGTTCGGCCGGAGGTCCGCAGCGTCGTCTCGAGCGCCTCGCCGATCGCTGCGCCGCGGCTTGCGTTCGGCGCGCGAGCGGACGACGAAGAAGAGCGCGTAGTCGACGCCGACCGCCATCCCGATCAGCAGCACCACGGTCTTGGCGCTGTCTTCGACCGGGAACAGCTGGCTGAGCGGTCCGAGCAGCCCGAGGCCGGCGGCGACCGCGCTCAGCGCGAGCAGGACCGGAACGAGCGCCGCGGTCAGCGCCCGAACGCGAACAGGAGCACGAGCAGCGTGACCGGGATCGAGAGCAGCTCGGCGCGGTGCAGGTCGCGGTCGACGGTCCGGTTCCGCGCCTGGTCGGCGGAGACATCGCCCGTCTCCTCGACGTCAGCTGCGGGTGCGCCGCGCCGCGCCGGCCACTGCTGCGCGAATGCGCTCGACCGGCGACCTGTCGTCGTGAGCTCGGCGGCGACGACGGCGGAGCGTCGGTCGGCGGAGACGCTTGAGCTCCGGCGTGAGGCCGAGCGCGCGGAAGCGCCGCTCGACGTCGCGGATCGCGCTGCAGTCGGCACAGGCGCGCGGCTGTGCGTGGAGGTAGGCGAGCTCGCGAGCCGGCCCCCAGAGCCGGTGCTTGTCCATGATCGCGTAGCCGCGTGCGGATTCGCCGACGGCGCCGTTGTCGAGCGTCTTCGTGCCGCTGATCGCGCCGAGCGCGACGCAGGCGACGACGAACGCGATCCAGGCTGCGACTGCGACGCCGCGGGTGGTTGATGCTCCAGCGTCCGATGCTCATGTGCGACCTCCTCTGCGATGTGCTCGAGGGTCGCACGAGCGCACCCGCCTGCCCAGCCGGGCAGCCGGACACTTCCGGAGTAGGGCTGGCCGGTACTACGTCGCGTTGAGGAAGGTGACGACCGCCAGCACGCGGCGGTGGTCGTCGCCCGATTGCGGCAAGCGCAGCGTCGCGAAGATGTTCTTCACGTGCTTCTCGACCGTGTGCTCGGTGATGAACAAGCCGCTCGGCGATCGCCTTGTTCGAGCGGCCCTCGGCCATCAGCGCGAGCACCTCGAGCTCGCGCTCGGTCAGATCCTCGAGCGGCGTGTTGCCCCTTGCGGCGCTGGCCGACGAGCTGCGCCACGACCGCCGGGTCGAGCACCGAGCCGCCCTCGCCGATCCGCCGGACGCTCGTCGACAGCTCGTCGAGGTCGGAGACGCGATCCTTGAGCAGGTAGCCGACCCGCTCGGTCCCCTGCGCGAGCAGCTCGACCGCGTAGCGCGCCTGCACGTACTGGGAGAGCACCAGGATGCCCGACCTGCGGCCAGCGCGCCCGGATCAGCTTCGCCGCGCGCAGCCCTTCGTCGGTGTGCGTCGGCGGCATCCGAATGTCGACGATCGCGACATCCGGACTCGAGCGCTCGACGAGCGCGCACAGCTCGTCGGCGTCGGCGGCGAGCCCGACCACCTCGAACCCGGCCTCCTCGAGCAGCCGCGCCAGCCCCTCGCGCAGGATCACGGCGTCGTCGGCGACGACTACGCGCACGGGATCTCCGCCCGCAGCGTGGTGCCGCGCCCGGGCGGGCTCGACACCGTCAGCCGCCCGCCGAGCGCCTCGACGCGGTCGGCGAGGCCGCGCAGGCCCGAGCCGCCGCCGGCTGCGGCGCCGCCGATCCCGTCGTCGGCGACCTCGAGCACGAGCACGCCATCCTCGTGAGACGCGGCGAGCCGCACCTCGCTGGCGTGCGAGTGCTTGGCCGCGTTCGCCAGCGCCTCGCTGGCGACGAAGTAGGCGGCGCCTTCGACCTGCTCGGGCAGCCGGCCGCTGACGGCGATGTCGAGTCGTACCGGCAGCGCGGCTCGCCGCGAGAGATCGTCGAGCGCGGCGGCGAGCCCGCGCTCGACCAGGATCGCCGGCCGGATCCCCTGCGTCAGCTCGCGCAGCTCCGCGAGCGCGACCGTGAGCGCGTCGCGCGCCTCGCGCAGAACGGGCTGCACCGCGGGTCGGTCGGCCGCGAGCTTCGACTCGGCGAGGCCGAGCGTCATCGCGATCGAGACGAGCCGCTGCTGCGTGCCGTCGTGCAGGTCGCGCTCGATCCGCCGCCGCTCCGTCTCCGTCGCCTCGACCAGGCGCGCGCGCGAGGCCTGCAGCTCGGCCAGCCGCGCCCGCAGCTCGGCCTGCAGGCGCGCGTTCTCGAGCGTCAATGCGGCCGCGGCGCACACCGACTGCACGAGCTCCTGGTTCTCAGCGAGCGCGGGATCGTGGATCAGCGCGGCGATCGGCTCGCCGTCGCGCTCGACGACGGTCGGCTGTCCGCTCACCGCTCTGGCTGCGGCAGCTCGACCGGCTGGCCGCCCGAATCGACGTAGCGAGCGCGGGCCGGAACCCAGTACGCGAGCTCGAGCGAGGGATCGCCGAGCGCGCGGCCGAGCGCTTCGCGCAAGTCGACGGAGGTCGCGCCCTCGCCGAGCTCGACCACCAGTCCGGCAACCGCGCCGCGCGCAAGCCGGCGCTGCAACAGCGCGGCCAGGACGGCGATCGGGATCGACGCGAACACGATCTCCCGCGTCCACGCCGGCCCCTGCCCAAGCGGATGATCAAAGATGTCGTTGCCGACCGAGAACGCCAGCGCCGCGAACATCGCACTGCCCGCCCACAGCACGGGCGCGCCTGCGCGCCGCTCGGGAGCAGCTCGCGCGTCGCCAGCGGCGCACGAGCAGGGCAACCGTGAACAGCGACAGCACGACCCCGACGCTGCGCTGCCCCTGCAGGATCCCGTTGGCGACGCTGTCGTTGCGCGCGATCTCGAAGGCGTTGTGCGGGCACTGCGAACAGATCTGCGAGTGCGAATCGGCGAACAGCAGCCAAGCGAGCTCGACCACGGTCACGATCGCAATCGCAGCCGCGATCAGCGCGCGGTCCAGCGTGCTCCGCAGCCGTCCCGTGGGAAACGACAGCACCAGATAGACGAAGCCGAGCAGGTAGATCGACTCGACTGCCGTTCCGAGCGTGAAGACGAGCGATGATCCCGCGTCGGCGAGAAAGGTCGCGAACCACGCGAAGCCGATGAACACCATCACCGTCCCGAGCCGGTTTTCGGGACGCTGCCGCCGCGCGACCAGGCCACTCCCGATATACGCCCAGCCGACGACGAGCGCGAGCGCCGCCGACGCAGCCGCCGGGCTCCGCTCGCGGTCGCTCCCGAGCACGAGCAGCACCGCGCCCACCCCCGCAGCGAGGGCGAGCAGCGCGATCAAACGGTCACGCCTCATCAGCCGACCGCAGAAATCGTGCACCGCCACGCGCGCGGTGTACAGGAGCAGAAGGCCTCGCGCACATAGGGCAAGCCTCGCAGCCGCGCACCGGCCGCGCCACCCGGCGACCCGCAGTCGCGCCAAGTACGGCTACCCGGTAGCAGGAGTCCCGTCAGCCGTCTGTTGCCGCCGACTCCGACCGACCAGACTCGCGGCATGACGATCAACCACAACAGAGAACCGCTGACCACGAACCGGATCGCAGCCGCCGCGCTGGCAGCGCTCGGCGCCGCCAGCGCAATCCCGATTCCCCTCGCCCAACTGGATTTCGCGGGGCTCTTCAACGCGTTCAACATCGACAGCGGCGACTCCCCGCGAGCGCTGTTGGTCATCGCCGGCGTCGGAGGAATCCTCACCATCGCCGTTGTCGCGCTTGCCTTCGCCGGCGCCGCGCTCGCGCTCACCGGTGCGCCCAGCGCCCGCAGCATTCTCATCGCCGCAGCGCTCGGCGGATTGGTCACCGCGATGCCGCTCTGGATCCCCGCCGGCGTCGTGATCGGGGCGGCCGCACTCATCCTCGGCCAGGCCGCCGACCGCCACGGACCAATCGACAAAACGCATCGGAACCTGCTGCGCACGAGCGGCGTAACTACCCGCAGCCCCAAGCAAGGAGAGGCCTGATTCGCGTGCTCGGCAACCGCTGGCTCCCACTCGCGTTCACGACCGGTGCTGCTCTCGCGCTCTGGGCACTCGCCGCCGCCAACGGCTACGCCTGGCAGCTGATCTGGCTTCCCGCAGCGGTCGCGGGCGCCGCCTGGCCACGCCACCGCACACGTACGCTCGACAATTGCCTTCGCCGCCTCCGGCGAGAACGCGAGCGAAGGGAATGACCCGACACCTCGGGACTGCGGCCGCAGCCACGCTTGCACTCGCCTCCGCATGCGCGGCCGATGCGAGCCAGCCGGCGACGCAGGCAGCGATCCCGCCTGCCGCGGTCTCGAGTCTGCACGGCAGGATCGCATACAGCACGCGCGGCGGAGATATCTGGGTGATGAACGCTACTGGCAGTGGCCGCCGCCGCGTCACCCGCTCCGGACGCGGCACCGACTTCGACCCCGACTTCTCACCCGACGGGATCGGATCGGCTTCTTCCGCCTCTTCTCAGCCGCGCGAGAACACTTCCAATGCAGCCGACCGCGACTACCCCGCGGCGGCGTTGTCGTCGCTTCGAGGGAAAATCGCGTACAGCCCCGGAGCGCATGCCCACTCACTCTGGGTGATGAACGCCGACGGTTCCCGTCGTCGGCAGATCACCCACGCCGGCACGCACGCTGACTACGATCCAGACTGGTCACCCGACGGGAAGAACATCGTCTTCCGTACCGAGCGCGGCCGATACGACCCAAACAGCACCGGCGCCCAAGGAATCTTCGTCGTCAGTACGACAACACTCCGCGAGCGGCAAATCCAGCCACGCACCGGAGGGCTCTTCCCCGCGTGGGCGCCTAATGGCAAGCGGATCGCGTTCACCGGTCTTAACCCAACTTGTTGCGGCGAAGTGATCGTCACGAGCAAGCCGGACGGCAGCGACAAGCGGATCATCAAACCTCCGACCGCCGCCGCAGAGTGCCTCGTCTGGTCTCCAGACAGCACCAAGTTCGCTTTCTGCGGTCACCAAGGGGACGGAAACTGGGCGGTCTGGGTCATGAACGCCGATGGCTCCAACCCGCACCAGCTGACTCATCCGCACGCGGTCGGGCCGGCCGGAGCGGGCGGTGACTCTCCGGGTGCCTGGTCACCTGACGGCAAGAAGATCGTCTATTGGTCATGGCAACCCCACGGCGGCGAGCTCTTCGTCATGAACAGCGACGGCTCGGATGCCCATCAGATCACACATTGGGATGGCGGTGACGACGCTTCGAACTGGCTGCCAGACGGCCGGATCGTCTTCGTGCACACCGCCCCCAACGCGCTTCTGGGGCGCTGGTACATCATGAATGCCGACGGAACCAACATCGAATCATTGCCTCAGCTAAACCGAGTCAAGGCAGGGGACCCGATCGACTGGTTCTGGGGCCGCTAAGGCTAGGCGAAGGATGACCGCAGCTCGTGCCGCATGTTGGCCGGTCCATTCAGTAACGAGTCCGATAGTCGGAACCCTGAGGGAGGGCACCCGTGTAGCTGCGTGCCCCGCTCCCCGGTCCCGGGTTGACAGGTAGCTGGGTTGGAGCGCCGGGCAGTCCCGGAGGCACGTAGCGCCGGAGGGACCCGGTTAGGTGATGATGCCGGCTGGGTAGCGGCCGGCGGGCTCTGTCGCTAGACAAGGGAGCCCCCGCCGCGTCCAGCCGGCGGGAGCTCGTTGGTCGTCCCCTTGCTCTCTGCTACCGCGCGGGCGGGATCAGTACGCGGTTGATGACGTGGATCACGCCGTTCGACGCCGTCACATCTGCCTTCGTGACCTTCGCCGAGTTCACGAAGACGTTCATGCCCGACATCCGGATGCGCACGCTCTTTCCGCTCAGCGTCTTCGCTGTTGACAGCTTTGCGACGTCGGCCGCGGTCACCTTCCCCGACACGACGTGATACAGCAACACTGCCTTCAGCTTCGCCTTGTTCCGCAGCAACGCGTTCAGCGTCTTCTTTGGCACCTTCTTGAAGGCCGCATCCGTCGGGGCGAACACGGTATACGGGCCCGCCTCCTGCAGGGCGCCGACGAGGCCGGCGCGGGTCAGCAACTTTGTGAGTGTCTTGAACTGCCCGGCCGCGACTGCGGTCTGGACGATGTTGGCGTCCTCACGCGTCCGGGCCGTTGCCGTGCCGGCCGCAACCGACAACACGACCGCGAAGAGCGCGAGAACCGCGATGAGCTTGGTCATTTCAACTCCTTCGTTTCGAGATTGATGGTCAGCGGGCGCCGGCCGGCGCGGCCCGCATGCCCGACCGCCGGGATGCGGTGAGCAGCGAGCCGATGCCGTAGACGGCCGCCAGCCCGACGAGGCCATAGACGACCCGGCTCGCGGCGTTCGTCTCGCCGAACTCCAGCCCCCGCAAATCCACGCGACGAGGTCAAACTCGGCGACGGCGACGAGACCCCAGTTGAGGCCGCCGACGAGGACGAGAATGGCGGCGAGAGCATCTAGCTTCTTCATCTGTACACCTCCTGTATAGATGTTGTCCGCCGCAGGGTACGCAAAGCCGACCCGCTTGTCAAGATTCTGTTCAGGTCCTGTATAGTGAGCTCGTGAGCGAGAGCACTGGACTGCTGCGAATCGGAGAGCTGAGCCGGCGCTCGGGGGTGAGCCCCGAGCTCCTCCGTGCGTGGGAGCGCCGCTACGGCCTGCTCGAGCCGACTCGCTCGACCGGCGGGCTGCGGCTCTACTCGGCCGCGGATCTCGACCGGGTCCGCGCCATGCAGCAGCACCTCGCCGAGGGCCTCGCCGCGGCGGAGGCTGCTGCCCTCGCCGCCGCGGCCGAGCCTCGCGCCGACCAAGCCGTCGCGTTTTCGCCGGCCGCCGCGAGGCGGGATCTCGACGTGTCGCTGTCGGGGTTCGACGAGGCGCGCGCACATGCCGTGCTCGACGAGCTGCTCAGCACCGCGACGCTCGACTCGATCCTGTCCGACGTCCTCATCCCCTTCCTGCGCGAGCTGGGCAAGCGATGGGAACGCGGGGAGCTCACGGTCGCTCAGGAACACTTCGCGTCGAGCGTGTTGCGGGGGCGGCTACTCGGTCTCGCGCGCGGCTGGGACCGCGGGATCGGGCCGCGCGTCTTGCTCTCCTGTGCGCCGGGCGAGCGGCACGACCTGGGCTTGGTCGCCTTCGGTCTCGCCCTCCGAGCGCGGGGCTTCCGGATTCTCTATCTCGGCGCCGACACGCCGATCGAGAGCGTCGCCCAGACAGCGCGCGCTGCGCGCCCGCACGCCGTCGTCGTCAGCGCGGTCAGCGCCGAACGTTTCAAGGAGATCGCCGGCGCACTCCGTGAGCTCGCCGCGGAGTACCCCGTGTATCTCGGCGGCGCGGGCGCCACCGCAGTCGGAGGGGAATTCCCGACGTTGACGGGTGACCCCGTCGAGGAAGCCGACCGCTTCGCGGCGCTCACGCAGTGAGGCCGCGCCACACGCGGCCGGAGCTCGACGGGTGGCGCGCGATGCGCGCGCGCTCCGACGACGGCGCCTTTGAATCGGACGAGCGCGTGCATGTCGCCGGGCCGGTAGTCGAGTTCAGCGAGCACGGGGCGCGCGTCCTCGCGGATCGCTACTGGCTCGAGGTGTCGCGGGTCAGCCGCCGGGTCGTCCGTCGCCGAGACACATCGCTCGGGCTCGAGCTGCGGCTGCTCGGTCGCGGGCCGTGCCTGCTCCGCTTCGGCCCGGCCGAGCGCACGAGCGACGTGGACGAGGTCCGGTGCCGGTATCCGATCGCGGGCGGCCTGCTCACCCGGCAGCCCGGTGGGGAGCTGAGTCTGTCGCAGTCCGGCTCGCAGCCGGCCGAACTGCGCGCGGCGGTGCGGGCTTCGCGCCGAGATGGGCGGCACCTGGTACGAGCAGGTGCAGCTGCGCTTCCATGTGGCGATCAGCAGGCGCTATTTCAAACGGCTGATCGCAGAGGCGTCGTGAAGGTCGCTGTCCTCGGCGCCACCGGTTTCATCGGACGAACACTCCTGCCCAAGCTCGCTGGGGAGCACGACGTCGTCGCGGTTTCGCGAAGCGGCGCCGAGGTCGAAGACGACCGGGTGAAGAGCGTGTCGGGCGACGTCACGGACCACGCGGCGATGCGCAGGGCCCTCGACGGCGTCGACGTCGTTTACTACCTCGTTCACTCGCTGGGCGCATCCGACTTCAGCGAGCGTGACAAACGGCCTGCGGACCGTCGCGACCGAGGCAGAGCGCGCCGGCGTCTCCCAGATCGTCTACCTCGGCGGCCTTGGGGACGATCGAACGGACCTCTCTCCGCACCTGCGCAGCCGTGCCGAGACGGCCGCGACGCTCGAAGTAGGGCGCCGTCCCCGTGACGACGCTCCGTGCCGCGATGGTAGTGGGGCGCGGGAGCGCCGGCTTCGAGACGATCGTTGCTCTGGTCGACCGGTTGCCGGTGATGATCGCGCCGAAGTGGGTCT
>CAVZMF010000003.1:0-149840 GCA_963776375.1 uncultured Actinomycetes bacterium
ACGCCTTCCCGGCCTCGGCGGTGCACGGCCTCGAGCCGGGTCAGCTCGACATCTCCGCGCTCGTGATCCGCGGGATGGCGAAGCTCCGCCTCGCCTCCGAGGTCAAGCACCCCGACTCACGGCAGATGGCGCGACGACGAGTCGTGGCCGAATGACCCCGCTGCAAGGACATTGTGCGCCGGCGGCGAGCGGATAGCACAGGATGAGCGCCTGACCCCGGCGACGAACGACCGCAACCGCTGGCTCGCCCTCGTCGCGCTGACGATCGGCGTGGCGATGATCATCGTCGACGCGACGATCGTCAATGTCGCGATTCCGTCGATCATCCGCGACCTCCACATCGGGATCACCCAGGCGGAGTGGGCGAACTCGATCTATTCACTGGTCTTCGCTGCGCTCCTGATCAGCGTCGGCCGCATCGGCGACGTCACCGGGCGCCGTCGCGTGTTCATCTGGGGCCTCGTCGTCTTCCTCGCCGCGAGCCTGATCACCGCGCTGGCGCCCTCGGGCACGGTCCTTCTCGCGGGCCGCTTCCTCCAGGGCGTGGGCGGGGCGCTGATCCTCCCGTCGACGCTGTCGATCGTGAACGCGACCTTCCGCGGGCGCGAGCGGGCGATCGCCTTCGGGATCTGGGGCTCGGTGATCGGCGGGATGGCGGCGCTCGGCCCGCTCGCCGGCGGCTGGTTCGTCACCAACCTGAGCTGGCGCTGGGCGTTCTACGTCAACCTGCCGGTCGGAGCACTCGCGCTCGCCGGAGCCTTCCTCTACGTCGGCGAGAGCCGCGACCCAGACGCACGCCCGGGCTTCGATCCGCCCGGCATCGCGCTTTCGACCATAGGCTTCCTCGGCATCGTCTTCGGGCTGATCGAGGGGCAGACATACGGCTGGTGGACTGCTCACCAGGAGTTCCTCGGCCTCTCGCCCGGCGGGCTGTCGGTGATCCCGTTCGCGTTCGCGCTCGGCGTGCTCTCGCTCGCGGGCTTCGTCCTCGTCGAGCGGCGGCGAGCGCTCGCGAAGACGGCCGGTGCTCGTCGACGTCTCGCTCCTCCGGATTCCGACCTTCCGCTACGGGAACGTCGCAGTCCTGATCGTCGGGCTCGGCGAGCTCGGGCTCGTCTTCGTGATCCCGCTCTTCCTGCAGTCGGTGCTCGGGCTCTCGGCCTTCGACACCGGGCTCGTGCTGACCGCCCTCGCCGCAGGAGCATTCCTCGCGGGTGGGCTCGCGGCGCCTCTCACCCGCCGAATCGGGCCGCACCGGGTCGTGCAGCTCGGTCTCGCGATCGAGGTCGTCGGCATCGTCGCCGTCGGCCTCACGTTCTCCGCCGACCGCCCAGCCTGGCAGTTCTGCCCGCAGCTGTTCGTCTACGGGATCGGCGTCGGCTTCGCGACCGCGCAACTGACGAGCCTCATCCTCGCCGACGTCCCGAGCGCCCAGTCCGGAGAGGGATCGGGGATCCAGAGCACGTCGAGGCAGGTCGGCTCCGCGCTCGGCATCGCAATCCTCGGCACCGCACTCACGACTGGGCTCGCCTCCGGTACCCGCGCGCGCCTCGAAGCAGTCCCGTCGATCCCGCCTCCACAGCGCGCGGCGATCACGGCCGCCGTGGAGCGGAGCGGCGGAGCAGTCCTGCCCGCCTTCCGCCGCTCGCCACAGCTCCAGCCTGCGGTCGCACCGGTCGAGGAGGCGTTCGTCGCGAGCGCGCGACGAGCCGCTTTCATCGCCGCCGCGTTCGTCCTGGTCGGGCTCGCCGCCGCGTTCAGGCTGCGGCCCGGCGGGCAATATGAGTCCGAGCCCGGGGCCAACCTAGGTTCAGAGCAGCGGACGCGCCCGTGACAGAGCCTGCGAGGTGACCATCCAACTCTTGCACCAGCAGAGCAAGTTCTTGTGCACTGAGTTGGGGAACAAGGGTTTCCCAAACTCTTTCGGACATGACTACGATCCTGGGCAATGGCGAGCTTCCTGCACACGATGGTCCGGGTCACCGACCCGGCGAAGAGTCGGGCGTTCTACGAGGCGCTCGGCTTCCGGTTCTCGAGCGAGATGGACATCGTCCGAAACGGCGAGCTCGAGGCGACCAACTACTTCTTCTCGATCGGCGACTCCGAGAGCGTGCTCGAGCTGACGTTCAACCATGACGGGCGCACCTATGAGCTGGGCACCGGCTACGGGCACATCGCGATCGGCGTCGAGGATCTTGACGCGACTCTCGCCGCGCTGGCGCAGCAAGGGATCGAGCCCGAGCGCCCGCCCTACCAGGTACGGAAGGGCGGCTCCTTCATTGCGTTCGTCCGCGACCCGGACAGGATGCTCACACTCGTCAACTGACCCGAACGCTTCCGTCGCCGCGCCTGTGGTCGGGGACGTGGTCTCTCTGATTGGATTCCGTGTCAGGGACAGCGAGGAAGGAGCTGAGACGGTGGCGACGACGGTCGAGGAGCGACGGGCGAGGTTCGTCCGCCCGGACGGAAGGGAGAAGGTGACAGGAGTCGGCCGTTATACGGCTGACATGACCCTCCCCGGCATGGTGCATGCCAGGTTCCGCTACGCCGACCACTCGCACGCGCGGGTCGTGCGTATCGACGCGTCGAAGGCGCGGACGCTGCCGGGAGTACTCGCCGTGCTAACGCACGAGGACGTACCTGACGTCCGCTACGGCGCAATGGTCAAGGACCGCCGGCTGTTCGCGAAGGAGAAGGTGCGCTTCGAGGGGGACATCCTCGCCGGCGTCGCGGCCCTCTCCGGCGAGATCGCGGATCAGGCCGTCGCTCTGATCGAGGTCGAGTACGAGCCCCTGCCGGCCATCAGTGACATCGAGGCGGCACTCGCTGACGACGCGCCGCTCGTCCACGAGGACTGGGAGAGCTACGAGGCGCCCCCGCCCCTCGGCCGCGACCGGAACCGGGTCGCCTACGCGACGATCGTCAAGGGCGATGCCGATGCCGCGATGGGCGGTGCGGACGTCGTGGTCAGAGGACGCTACCTCGCCGACGCGTCGCACGGGGTACCGATCGAGCCGCGAGCGATCATCGCGCAGTGGAACGGCGACCGGGTGACGGTCTGGTCGTCGACGCAGGTGCCGTTTGCCGCGCGGGCCGGCGTCGCCGAGGTTCTCCAGATCCCGGAGCCGAAGGTGCGCGTCATCGTGCCGCTGCTCGGCGGCGGCTTCGGCGCGAAATGCGACTTCCACTTCGAGGGGCACGTCGCCGCGCTCGCCCGAGCCGCGGGACGCCCGGTCAAGCTCGTCTTCTCACGTCGCGAGGAGTTCGTCGCGGTCGACCACCGGCGTGAGGGCATGGTGATCGAGCTCGAGACGGGCGCTCGGAAGGACGGCACGCTCGTCGCCCGTCGGGGCCGGATCGTCCTCGACAAGGGAGCGTACTGCGGCGAGGGCGGCTTCTTTGCACAGATGGCCGCGATGCACATGTGCGGGCCGTACGTGATCGAGAACGTCAACGTCGAATCGAGCAGCGTCTACACGAACAACCAGCCGTCGGGCTCGATCCGGGCTCCGACTGCGCCCCAGATCTGCTGGGCCGTCGAGCAGCACATGAACGAGCTGGGGGAGGCGCTTGGCCTTGATCCGATCGAACTGCGGCGGCGCACACTGATCGAGGAGGGCTCCGTGAGCCCGACCGGCCAGGTGTTCGAGCGAGTCGGGATGAAGGAGACGCTCGAGCGCGCGGCCGAGATGGTCGGCTACGGACAGGAGCTGCCGGCCGGCGAGGCGATCGGCGTGGCGTGCGGCTGGTGGCCGTCCTTCGGCATCCCCTCCGGCGCCTACGTGAGGCTCAACGGCGACGGCACGGGGACGATCATGACGGGGGCGCAGGAGAACGGCACCGGCTCCGTGATGGCGCTGCCCGTGTTCGTCGCAGACGTGCTCGGCATGGAGCCCGAGGACTTCTCGCTCATGTACCAGGACACCGAGGCGGGTCCCTGGGACATGGGGTCGTGTGGCTCGCAGACGACCTTCAACAACGGACGGGCGGTGATCTCGGCGGCGACCGAGGTGCTCGAGCAGTTGCTCGACCTGGCCGCCGACAAGCTCGAGGCGGGGCGCGGCGACCTCGAGGTCGTGGAGGGCATCGTGCGGGTCAAGGGCTCCCCGGACAGGTCGGTGGCGATTGCCGACCTCGCCCGCTCTGGCATTCCGTTGATCGGGAAGGGTGCAGGCGACGTCCCGCCGCCTCCGCCGGCTCCCGCCGAGGGGTGCGTGGGCAGGCTGGGCATGGAGTCTTTTCTCGCGCCCCAGCTGATGACGCACGCCGTGCGGGTGAAGGTCGATCGGGAAACCGGCGTCACGCGAGTCCTCCAGGTCGCGGCGGCACACGACTCGGGCGTGATCCTGAACCCCATGGGCGCGAACGGCCAGGTCTACGGCGGCGTCGTCATGGGAATCGGTCAGGCTCTCTCCGAGGTCACGCAGCTCGACCATGAGGGGCGGCAGCTGAACCCTCACCTCCTCGATTACAAGCTCGTGACCGCCTCGGACGCGCCGAGGATCGACATCGCCTGGATCGAGACCGAGACGCCGAACGCGGGGCCGAAAGGCTCGAAGGGCGTCGGTGAGCCTCCCTGCGTCCCGACGTCGGGCGCGATCGCGAATGCGATCGCGCAGGCGACCGGCGCGCGCGTGCGGCAGCTGCCGATGTCGCCGGAGCGGGTCTGGGCCGCGAGCCACAGGTTGGAAGAGTGAGCGTCCGGACCTTCGTCGAGGCGGCAACGGTCGAGGAGGCCGTCACGGCCATGGCGTCCGGCGCTCGGCCCGTCGCGGGCGGTACCGATCTCGTCGTCGGTGCGCGCCAGGGAAAGGCCCCGCTGCCCGAGAGCCTCGTCGCGATCCACCGCATCGAGGAGCTTCGCGGCATCGCCCCCACCGCCGACGGCGGCCTGCGGATCGGCGCGCTGGTGACTCACGAGACTCTCGCGGGCGACCCGTTCGTCCGCGAGCGGTTCACCGCGCTCGCGGACGCGGCGGCGATCGTCGGCTCGCACGCGACCCGAGCCCAGGGGACGATCGGAGGCAACCTGATGAACGCCTCTCCGGCGATGGAGACCGGCGGCCCGCTCGTCTGCTTCGGGGCGACGGCCGATCTGCAGTCAGCGCGCGGGTCGCGCTCGGTGGCCGTGGCCGACCTCTTCGCGGGGCCTGGGCAGACGACGGCAGAGACCGGCGAGCTGCTGACGTCGGTCGGCGTGCCGGCCGCCGCGGACGGCACGGGCAGCTGCTACGTCAGGCTCGAGTACCGCCGCCAGATGGAGATCGCGGTCGTCGGAGCGACGGCCGTCGTCACGCTCGGCGACGGTCGCGTGGCCGACGCGAGGATCGCAATCACGGCTCTCGCCCCGACGATCCGCCGCGTCGCCGAGGCAGAGGCGGCGCTCGCCGGGACAGACGGCGGGCCTGACGCGGTCGAGGCTGCCGCCGCCGCGGCTGCGGCCGGTGCGGCACCGATATCGGACGTCCGCGCATCGGCCGACTACCGCCGGGCCATGGCCGCCGTCATCGCCCGCCGGGCGATCGAAGCGTCGCTCACCCGCGCACGCGGAGAGACTGTCCCGTACCTGCCGGCTTGGCCCTGCAAGGAGGTGTGTCGTGAAGGTCGCCGCCATGCTCGTGGTCAACGGCATCTCGTACCCGGTCGAGATCGACGCCGGCGCCAGCCTCCTCGACGCGGTGCGGAACGCCGTCGGCCTAACCGGCTCGAAGGAAGGTTGCGACGACTCGGAGTGCGGTGCCTGCATGATGCTCCTCGACGGCAAGCCCGTGAACTCGTGCTCGTACCTCGCGCTGCAGGCGGAAGGGCGCGAGATCACGACGGTGGAGGGTCTGGGGCAGGGCGAGGATCTGCATCCTTTGCAGACGGCGTTTCTCGAGCACGGCGGGGTGCAGTGCGGCTTCTGTACGCCGGGGATGCTGATCTCGGCGGTCGCGCTCCTGCGCACGACTCCGCGTCCGACCGAGGAGGAGGTCCGGATAGCGCTATCCGGCAATCTCTGCCGATGCACCGGCTACGACGGCATCGTCAAAGCAGTGCTCCAGGTGGCAGCCTCACCTCACGTGTAGCCGGCGCGACTAGGATCAGCGTCATGGCGAGCTTCCTGCACACGATGGTCCGGGTCACCGACCCGGCGAAGAGTCGGGTCTTCTACGAGGCGCTCGGGTTCCGGTTCTCGAGTGAGATGGACATCGTCCGAGGCGGCGAACGGGAGGCGACGAACTACTTCTTCTCGATCGGCGACCAGGAGAACGTGCTCGAGCTGACGTACAACCACGACGGCCGCACGTACGAGCTGGGCACCGGCTATGGGCACATTGCGATCGGCGTCGAGGATCTTGACGCGACTCTCGCCGCGCTGGCGCAGCAAGGGATCGAGCCCGAGCGCCCGCCCTACCAGGTACGGGAGGGCGGCTCCTTCATTGCGTTCGTGAGAGACCCGGACGACTACCGGATCGAGATCATCGGACGCGGCTAGCTCATCGGGCCTCGGCTAGCGCTGCACGCTCATCGTGATCGCACCGACGTAGCCCGTGCCCTTGTGGCGGATCGTCAGCGTCGACTGGCGGCCGCCGCTCGCGTAGATCATGTCCTCCGCGTTGTGCACGTCGCGGTTCGGGCGGCGGTGATGTTGCGGCGGAGCTTCTCGCCCGAGATGTAGTACGGGCCCTCCGTCATCTCCGGCGTCAGCACGCAGCCGACGGCGCCCGCGGCCGCCGGCGCCGAGCCGAACCGCCAGGCGCCGAGCCCGGCGATACCGGCGAGGACCGCGCCGGCGCGGGTAAGGAGTCCGCTGCGGCTGATCCGCTCGACCACGGCATCACCGTACAGAGCCGGCCTGGGAAAGCCCTGAGAGTCTCCCGTCAGCGCGGCGTGAGCTGGAGGATGGTCGTGCCCAGGAGCCCGGTCGTCTGGATGTCGATCGAGCAGGCGCTGCGGCCTCGCGCGCCGCCCTTGGGCGGCATCGTCGGAATCTCCAGGTGCCACGGCAGGTTGCCCGGGGGGTCGACGAAGGTCCGCTGCCCGTAGAGCTTGCCGTTGCGCTTGAGCGTCACCCGTTGCTCTCCCTTTACGATCAGGGTCGCCTCGAACACGCCCCGCGGGCAGCCATACGCGACCAGGTGGCCGCTCGTCCCGGGAGAGATGTCGCCGTTCGACTGCAGGCCCGCGACCTGGTAGAGGAGGCGGGGCGATGTGAGCCTCCAGAGCGCGAGGTCGCCGACATTGCTCCTGGGCGGCCTGGCCGTCGCGATGATCCCGCCGTCGAACGAGAAGAAGCGGATGCTCGGGAGCGAGCCGAGCGGCGCTACCAGGTAGCCGGGCGAGACCCGGCGCTTCCCGGCGACGAGGAGTCCGTCGCCGCGGAAGTGGACTCGCTGCAGCGGGACGGGACCGGTCACGTTCCCATTCCCGAGGGCGTAGACGCGGTCGACCTTCCGGTTCCAGAACAGCGTCTGCCAGATGCGCGTCCAGTCGGTACCGGACTGGAACAGGAAGGCAACCGGCGCCGGTGCGGCCCGGTCGATCCAGCGCGGCTCGTCGCCGAGGAACATCTCCTTCCTCAACGTGCTCTGATCGGCGGCGTACCTGGCGGCGGCGACGGAGACGCCCGTGAGCCCCGCGAGGAGCACGACCGGGACAAGCACGGGCGGCCCGCCTCGTCAGGAGGACGAAGGCGACGACGGCCACGCCGACCAGGCTGTAGAGGACGATCTCGAGCGTGGCCAGCGACGTCGAGTTCCGCAGGTCGACGAGCGGCGCGAGCGTCGGCGCGTCCGGGGGCGCGTACGCGGTCACGAGCCGGCCGAGCGGCAGCAGGATCACCGGAACGGCGACCAGCAGCGCGACCACCGCCCGCGTGAGGCGGCCGCCCGCCTGGCCGCGGCCGAGCCAGACCACGAGCGCCAGGAAGAGGATCGGCGCCAGGCCGATCAGGTCGCGCTCGGCGAGCTGGCCCACGTACCGCGACGCGAAGACGCCGACCTCGACCACGATCCAGACGACGAGCGAGGCGGCGACGGCGAGGTAGGCCCGCAGCGCGCGATCGGGCTCGGGTCGCCGCGCGGCGTTCACGACGAGCAGCACGAGCGCGGCGAGGGGGAAGAGCCCGGACAGGATCGCCAGCGAGCCCGCGTGGTAGAGCACGAACCGCGCCGCCCGGCCGGCCTCGTAGCTGCTGTTGGCGACGACCTCGTAGCCGCCGAGGCCGACCGTCCCGCCGAGGAGCAGCCACGCCGCCCAGGCGACGACCAGCGCCCCCACGACCGCGAGCGTGGGGACGAAGCGCCGCACCGTCGCCCACGACCGTCCGAGCGCAGCGTCGACGCCGAGCGCCGTCAGCACGCCCGGGACGAGGACGAGCGCCTGCAGGCGTGTCAGCACCGCGAGCACGACGACCCCCGCGAGCACGGCCTGTCTCCCGAGGGTCGGCCGCTCGATCGCGCGCGCCGCCGCCCAGGCCGCGAGGACGAGCACCGGGTAGAACAGCACCTCGGTCATCACGAGGCCCGAGTAGACGAGGCCGGGCAGCGCGACGGTCAGCGCCGCCGCGACGAGCGCCCAGCGCCGGTCGACGAGCGTGCGGCCCCAGAGGTAGACGGGGACGGCGGTGAGCGACATCGCCAGCGCCTGCAGCACCTTGAGCAGCGTGTAGCCGAGCTCGATGTTCCCGAGGCTGAGCGGAAGGCCGGCGAACGCCGGGACGACCGCGCTGTAGTACGGGGTCGGGCCGCCGAGGATGTCGAGCGTGCCCGACCGGTACAGGCTCTCGCCGACGAGGGCGTAGACCATCTCGTCGGGCGCGATCCACGGTGTAGGGAGGCCCAGCGCCGCCCAGGCCCGGAGCCCGGTCGACACGGCGACGAGTGCGAGCAGCACTGCCCAGGGCGGCATACCGCCGAGAGCGAGCAGCAGGGGGCACCGAAGCCCCTGTTCCCGCCGGGGCGGCGGACGAACCGTCGGAGCTCAGCCGGATATCTTCAGCGCCGCGCAGCTCGTCTTGCTCTGGTTGCCGGTCGGGTCCTGGGCGAGCACGCAGAAGCGCAGGCTCTTCACCGTGAGGTCTGTCGGCACCGTCCACGTGACCGAGCTCGTTCGCTTCGGCTTCGCCTTCGCGACGCGGGTCGAGATCGAGGTGAAGAGCAGGAACGCAGGCCCGTACACTCGCACGATCTCGCGGCTCTTGCCGCTCGCGTCGTAGACCGTGTAGCGCAGCTTCGCCGCCTTGCCCTTCGTGCCGGTCGAGGGTAGGGCCCTGACCGTGGGCGCGGCCGAGTCCTTGCGCTTGCCGCCGCCGATCGCCTGCCGGAGCTTCTCCACGGCGGTTGTGGCGGCCGCGGTCAGGTCGTCCGGGCTCGGCGACGCGATCGCGACACCCGCCAGTGCGGCCTTCTCCGCGTCGACCGGCTTGCCTCCGTCGTAGACGCCGAAGCCGGCCGGCATGACGATCAGCAGCCGCTGGGTGTAGAAGGTCTTGAGCTCGGCGCCGAGGAAGCGCGCGTAGAGGTCCTGGCGGTTGAACAGGCTCGGAACGGAGCCCAGGTCCTGCTCGGCCTGGATGACGGCGACCTTGATCCGGAACCCGGCCTTGTTCGCCGCCGCGACCGTGCTCGTCAGCTTGGCGGCCGCATCGGCGGAGGGCTTCGCGTACGGGAGGTAGACGTCCTGGAAGTAGAGGACGTCGCTGGCCGGGTCGCCGTCCGCGTGCGCGGCCGGAGTGAAGGCGGCCAGGGCCGCGAGCGCGAGCGCGATCGGGAGGAGCTTGCGCATCACGTGACCCTCAGCGTGGAGCAGGAGCGCTTGCTCTTGTTCCCGGCCTTGTCGGAGGCGACGCCGCAGTAGAGATGCCTTCCCTTCGCGGTGCCGCGCGGGACGTGCCAGGCCGCCGTGTAGATGTGCCGGTACACGACCTCGGCCAGCGGCACCGCGACGCGCCCGATGGTCGACGTGCCGTTCATGATCGTCAGCACCTCGCGGCTCTCGCCGCTGTTGTCGAAGACGCGGAAGCGCAGCCGGGCGGTGCCCCCTCGTCTGGCCACGGCTCCGATCGTACGGATATGCGGCGGGTCGTGGTCGACACGGTCGAAGGTGGCCGTGACCTCCGTGTCGGCGGTGACGGTGACGGCGCACTGGCCGGTTCCGGAACAGCCCGCGCCGGTCCAGCCCCTGAACTCCGCGCCGTCGTCCGCGACGGCCAGCAGGTTCACCTTCGTGCCTTCCTGGAACGCGGCCGAGCACGTCGGGCCGCAGTCGATGCCGCCCGCGCCGCCCACGAAGCCGGTGCCCGTTCCGGCCTTCTCGACCGTCAGGTTGAAACGGGTGATCGGCGGCGGGGGCGTCCCGAAGCCGGCCGTGACCTCCTTCGGGCCGCTGATGACGAGCGTGCACGTCGAAGCGGTGCCCGCCTCGGTGCAGGAGCCGCCCCAGCTCGTGAACTGCGCTCCTCCGTCGGGCGTCGCCGTCAGCGTGATGAACGTCTCCTGCCTGATCATCGCCGAGCAGGTTCCCGGGCAGTCGATCGAGCCGCCGTCGCCCGTGCCCGTCACGCGACCTGGCCCCGAGACGGAGACGGTGACCTGGAAGTGCAGGATTCGCGCGGACGCGGTCGACGCCGCCCATCCGACCAGAGTCGACACCGCCGCGACGAGCACGAGCCGTCGAATCGAGCGCCCCCTCCCCTGCACGGAGACAGCGTACGGCACTTCCAGGCCGAACGAACGCCTTGCTAAGCGTCGTCAGTAATTACCCCCCATAGGTATACGGGCGCGGTCCGATGGCCGTCCGGCGCCGCCGTCGCATGCTGCCGGAGGAAAGAGGATGCGATGGCTCACTGGATGAACGGCTGGGGCTGGTTTTGGATGACGTTCATGTCCATCTTTCGTCCTGATCGCTTGCTGCGGCTCACCTCCCGTGGCGTTCGGAGTGACGCCTATACCCCCAACGGGTATCTTGATGAGAACACGCGATGACGATCACCTACACCGTTTCTGACATGAGCTGCGCTCACTGCAAGCGGGCCGTCACGAGCGTCCTGCTCGGTGTTGCCGGGGTTGACTCCGTG
Source organism: uncultured Actinomycetes bacterium (assembly GCA_963776375.1). Lineage (GTDB taxonomy): Bacteria > Actinomycetota > Thermoleophilia > Gaiellales > Gaiellaceae > PALSA-612. The sequence continues at coordinate 11,060 of CAVZMF010000003.1, forward strand.
GACGTCGATCTCGACACGAAGAACGTGACCGTCCACGGTGTCGGCCTCGACGACGACGCACTGCGAGCGGCGATCGAGGAAGCAGGCTACGAAGCCGACAGACGATGACGACGGCGCTGCCAGCAAGACAGGAGGTTCGCCTCGATCTCGAGGGATGACCTGCGCCTCCTGCGCCGCCCGCATCGAGCGCAAGTTGAACAAGCTGGACGGTGTCGAGGCGACGGTCAACTTCGCCACCGAGCAGGCGACCGTCCGCTGTGACCCGGATGTCTCCGTTCAGCGGCTCGTCGCAGCAGTGGAGTCGGCCGGCTACGGCGCGCACGCTGCCGGACATCACATCACCAGGAGGAGCCGGTCGTGGTACTCCGGCGGCGGCTGGCAGTCGCGATCGTCTTGTCGCTGCCGGTTGCGCTGCTGGCGATGATTCCGCCGCTGCAGTTCTCCGGCTGGGAGTGGGTCGCGCTCGCGCTCTCGACGCCTGTTGTGTTCTACACCGGCCTCGGGTTCCATCGGGCGGCGCTGACCAGCGCCCGGCACCTGGCGGCCACGATGGACACGCTGATCTCGGTCGGGACAATCGCGGCGTGGCTGTGGTCGACCGTCGTCCTCGTCGGTGGGCTCGAGACCGACACGTACTTCGAGGTCGCGGCCGTCGTGACCACGCTGATCCTCCTCGGCCGGTACCTGGAGGCGCGCGCGAAGGGCCGGTCGTCCGAGGCCATCCGCCGGCTGCTCGAGCTGGGAGCGAAGGACGTGCGCCTTCTCAGGGACGGTGTGGAGGTACTGGTTCCGGTCGCGGAGCTGCAGGTGGGCGACACGTTCGTCGTGCGCCCGGGCGAGAAGATCGCCACGGACGGTGTCGTCGTCGAGGGGGAGTCGGCGGTCGACCAGTCCATGCTCACCGGCGAATCAATGCCCGTCGAGGTGGCGGCCGGCGCCGAGGTCGCCGGAGCGACCGTCAACACGTACGGCCGCCTACTCGTCCGCGCGACGAAGGTCGGAGCCGACACCGCCCTCGCGCAGATCGCCCGGCTCGTCGAACAGGCGCAGTCCGGAAAGGCGCCCGTCCAACGACTCGCCGACCGGGTCTCGGGTGTGTTCGTGCCCGCGGTGATCGTGCTCTCGCTGCTGACGCTCGCCGGCTGGCTGGCCTTCGGCGCCTCGGCCGCGACGGCGTTCACGGCTGCTGTCTCGGTGTTGATCATTGCGTGTCCCTGTGCGCTCGGCCTGGCGACGCCGACGGCGTTGATGGTCGGAACAGGGCGCGGCGCCCAACTCGGCATCCTGATCAAGGGGCCCGAGATCCTCGAACAAACCCGCCGCATCGACTCGATCGTCCTCGACAAGACCGGCACCGTCACCGAAGGCAAGATGGAACTGGCCGATCTCGTCCTGCTGAATGGAGCCTCGCGGACCGACGTGCTCCGGCTGGCGGGTGCGGTCGAATCGGCATCCGAGCACCCGGTCGCCCAGGCGATCGTCCGCGCCGCGCAAGCGGAGGTTGGTGAACTCCCGGCTGTCTCGTCGTTCCGGAACGAGGCCGGTGTCGGCGTGAGCGGAGTCGTCGGTGGCCGCACGATCACCGTCGGTCGAGTCGACGGGCGAATCGAGGTGGCCTGGGACGGGCTATCGCGGGCGGCATTGACGGTCCGCGATGCGGTCAAGCCGACGAGCGCCGCGGCGATCGCCGCCCTGAAGAAGCTGGGCTTGACACCCGTACTGCTGACCGGAGACGCGCGCATGACCGCTGAGCGTGTCGCCGGCGATGTCGGTATCGACCGAGTACTCGCCGAGGTGCATCCGCAGGACAAAGTCGACGAAGTCCAGCGGCTACAGGCCGAGGGCCACCAGGTGGCGATGGTCGGCGACGGTGTCAACGACGCACCCGCCCTTGCCCAGGCCGACCTCGGTCTGGCGATCGGCACCGGCACCGACGTCGCCATCGAAGCGTCCGACCTGACGCTCGTTTCGGGCGACCTTCGCGCGGCGGCCGATGCGATTCGGCTGGCGCGGAAGACCTTGCGGACGATCAAGGGCAATCTCTTCTGGGCCTTCGCCTACAACGTGGCGGCGATTCCGCTCGCCGTAGCGGGACTGCTCAGCCCGATCGCCGCCGCTGCAGCAATGGCCTGTTCCAGCCTGTTCGTCGTCGCCAACAGCCTGCGTCTACGGCGCTTCACCAGCATCCGAGAGGAGACCCCATGACCACCACCGCCGAGCCGGCCCACGTCCACGGCTACGCAAAGGACAAGGACGCCTTGATCAAGCGACTCCACCGTATCGAGGGGCAGGTGCGCGGCATCGAGCGGATGCTCGACGAGGGCCGCTACTGCATCGACATCCTCACGCAGATCGCCGCGGTGAACACCGCGCTCGAGTCGCTCGGGTTCAAGATCCTCGACGAGCATGTGAGGCACTGCGTCGCCGGAGCGTTCACCTCCGGAGACGAGGAGGACGCCCGCCGCAAGACCGAGGAGTTGCTGGACGCGGTTCAGCGCTTCGCCAAGACGCGCTGAGCGCGTGAGCGAGCGAACCGCCGACAGGGCCGGCCTGCGCAATCGGCTCGTCCGTCACCACCTCCCGTTCGCAGTCGCGAGCGCGGTCGTGCTGCTGCTGTTCATGACGCTGCCGGCCTTCGACGTGCACACGTTCCCGCGTGTCGATCTCACCAAGGGCACGTTCCCCCAGGAGATCCCAAGTCACGGTGCGGCGATTCAGGGCAAGTCCTTTCTCGGGCTGAGCACGCGAGGATTCACCGCCGCCACCGGGTATCTCGCCACCGGCTTTCTCGCGCTCACCCTCCTCGTAGGTCCGGCGAACCTGCTGCTCCGCCGGCGCAACCCGGTCTCGAGCTACTTCCGGCGCGACGTCGGGACGTGGGCGGCGATCTTCAGCGTCGTGCACGTCCTCTACGGCCTTCAGGTGCACGCTCCGCTTGCCAAGTTCGCCACCTATTTCGCCGCGTCCGACGGTGCGCCGTTGACGAACAGCTTCGGGATCGCCAACTGGGCCGGCCTCGCCGCCCTCGTGATCGTCGCCGGCCTGCTCGCCCTCTCGAGCGACGCCGCGCTACGACGACTCAGAGCAAGGAAGTGGAAGCGCTTGCAGCGGCTGAACTACGCGCTGTTCGCCCTCGTCGTCGTGCATGCGATCTTCTACGGCGCGTTCGTGCGCTCGAGCTCACCGTATACCTCGCTGCTGCTCGTGAGCGCGAGCGCAGTCCTCGCCGGGCAGGCGATCGGGATCCTGTTGTACCGGGGCATCAGCGGGGGACGACGCCGTCCCGGCTAGCGGCAGGACCGGATCGCCTCGAACCTCAGCCGGCGTGGCTGTGCCCGTGCTCGTGGCCGTGATGGTGGTGGGCCATCGGCTCGTTCATCATCCGCAGCATCCTCAGGCCGCCGCCGCGCATGAAGTAGCGCCAGACGAGGACGGCCGCGAGCAGCAGGAAGACGATGTTCAGGACGGTCGTGTAGTTCAGTGTCACCGAGGCTTCGACGACGTCGGCATCGCGCTCGGTCGGCACGATCCCGAGCGCCTGGAAGAGCAGCTCGACGGCGAGGCCCGACGCCGCCATGGTCACGTAGAAGGTGACGAGCAGAAACGCCGCCATCCGCGGGCCGTAGTACTTCCGGTAGATGTCCAGGATGGGCAGGATGATCAGGTCTGCGAAGACGAACGCGAGCACGCCGCCGAAGCTGATCCCGCCGTTCCAGAGCACCGCGGCGAGCGGCACGTTCCCGACCGAGCAGACGAAGCTGATCATGGCGACGAGCGGGCCGATCAGCGGCCCCCAGAGCTTCGCCGCCGTGGGGTGGTCGGTCAGGAACAAGCCCTGCCAGAAGGAGTCCGGCACCCAGGCGGCGAGCGCGCCCGCGATCAGGAGCCCGACGACGATGTCGCGGCCGATCGCGACCCAGTCCATGACGAAGTAGTCCGCGGTGGCCGTGAACCCGGCCGGCGTGCGCAGGCGCTGCCACCACGAGCCCTCGCCCGCGGCGGACATGTCCATCTCGGCGTGGCCCTCCATCGACCCGAGCCGCCCCTTCTCGGCCTGCGCCCTCGCCTCGGCGAGCAGCCTGGGCGTGAGGAAGAGCCGGAAGGCGACCACCATCAGCACGATCATCAGCGGCCCGCCGACGAACTCGCCCGCGACGAACTCCCATCCGAGCAAGAGGCCCATGACGATGCCGAGCTCGAAGACGAGGTTCGTCGAGGCGAACTGGAACGCCATCGCCGATGTGAAGTCCGCGCCTTTGCGGAACAGCGAGCGCGCGAGGGCGACGGCGGCATAGGAGCACGAGGACGACGCGGCCCCGAGCCCGGTCGCCCTGGCCACCGTTCGCGGCGAGTCGTCCGGGAGCAGACGCCGCATCTCCTCCTTGGAGACGACCGCCTGCACGACCGCCGAGAGGGCGAAGCCCAGGATCAGCGCCCAGAGGATCTCCCACGTCATGCCGCCGGCGAAGGAGAGCGCGTCCAGGATCTCCTGACCGACGTCGACGCCGAGGAGCATCAGCTTCCGGCGCCCTCCGGTGCGGCGGGGACTCGGCGCCGGCGGCGGCGCCGGCGAAAGACCTCGACCGCAACCACGAGCAGCGCGCCGAGAGCCGCGGCGATCGCGATCACGATCGTGTCCGTGCTCGAGTCGGAGCCGCTGCTCTTCGGCGCGGGCGGCGGCAGCTGGACTCCGGCCTTCGCAGCCAGGCGCCGGACAGCCTTGTCCGCGGACTCGACCAGTCCCTCGTTCCCCTTGCCGATCGGGACGGTGCGGACGAGCGCCAGCTTCGCCGGCACGGGTTTCGTCCCGTCCACGAAGCCGTAGCCCTTCGGGCTGACGATCAGCAGCGGCCCCTTGTAGACGAACGCGAGCTCGAGCGCGAGGAAGCGGGCGTACGGCTGCGGCTTCTCCCACAGCGCCGACACGGAGCCGAGGTCGTACGGCGACGTGATCACGGCGACGCGAATCGGGAAGCCCTTCTTGTTGGCGTCCGTGACCGTGGTGTTCAGCTGTTCCACGCTCTCCTTGGGCGTGTTCGAGTAGTACGGGTAGAAGACCTTCTGGACGATGAGCACGTCGCTGGCCGGGTCGCCGTCCGCGAGCGCCGTCGGGGCGACCACGCAGGCGGCCGAGAGGACGAGCAGAACCGCGAAGCGCCTCACGCGGCGGCCTTCGACGGCGGCACGATCCGCAGCGGCCCGTCGAACGGGCCGTAGACCTGGTGCATGAAGTGGGCCTGGGCGGTCATCCGCAACTCCAGGGTACGCCCCGTCTGCCGGTCGACCCAGATCGTGAACCAGGCCTGGATCTGCGGATCGAAGAAGGCGACCTTCCAGACCGGCCGGCCGTGCAGCGTCTCCGTGCCGACGAGGTGGGCGTTCGAGACCGACTCCCAGAGCGGGACCGGCTGGCGGATCGGGTCCTGGCTGCGAGGCCTGCCAGCCGTGGCCCGGCAGCCGGTCCCAGCGGCGCCCGCCGATCACGACCGCCTGCGGGCCGTTGCGGATCGCGTACGAGAGGCTGTCGGGCGCCGCGAAGCGCCACAGCGTCGTGACCGCGTTCCCGGGGCCGGAGGCGAGGCGGTCGTGGACGACGAGCGTGCTCAGCGACCGCCACGTGCGGTCGGCGCGCCGCACGAGGGCCGCGGCCGGCCGTCCCGGGACCAAGGCGGGCAGCTGGAAGGAGACCGTGGACGAAGGCCGGTCCAGGCCCCGGATGTTCACGCCCACGCGGCGCGGCGCCGGCGCGGCGACCTGGGCGCGGTAGCAGCCGGCGCCGCAGTCGCGGGCGGCCACGGGCGGACGCCCGGGCAGCCGGAACGCGACCGCGAGACCCTGCGCGGGCGACTCCTGGCCGACCACCGACGCCTGGAGCCCGAGCTTCGCGCCGCGCGGCGACACGGCCAGGCCGACGGCGAGGTCGCGGTCCTCCTGCGCGAGCGCGAGCGCGTTCGCGGGCGGAGACGGGAAGGCCGCCCCGGTGTCCGCCGTGGGCGCCGCTGCGGCCTGCGGGCTCGATGTCGACGTCGAGGATTCCGAGCTCGGCGTCTGGTGCGCGAGGACGAGCACCGTGACGACGGCCCCGATCCCGGCCGCGAAGGCGACGAGCGCGGCCACGAGCTTGAGCCCGACGTTGGAGGTGCTCGTCTCGGTCGCTTCGGTCATCCGAGCGCGTGGTCGAGGAGCAGGACGTCGAGCGGCGTCGCGCCGGGAGGCCTGATGTCGAAGCCGACTCCCCAGCGGCCGACCATGACCAGCGCGGGCGTGTTCGCGCGCGAATACGAGCCGGGCGAGCCCTCGGGCAGGTTGTAGGCCTGCTGCTGCATCTCCATGTCCAGCATCGTGAACTTGGCCGTCACGTCGGCTCCGCGCACGGGCTTTCCGTCCTTCGTGATCTTCACGGCGAACGTGTTCGGCACCGCCGCCCGGTTGGGCGAGAAGCGGAAGTGCAGCTCGTAGCCGTTCTTCTTCACCGTGGCCGAGCCGCCCTTGCCCACGTGGGCGTTGACCGTGCCGATGCTCGCGAGCGCCTTCGGAGGCGGCGCCAGGCTGGTCGAGCAGCGCCGCTCCGAAGAACGCGCCGGCGACGAGCAACACCTCGCCGCTGACGAGGATGCGCAGCAGGCCCGCGGCCGACGATCCGGCGCCCGGCCTGACCGAGACCCGCGCGCACGAAGCGCGGTGCCGTGCGCGTGAAGTTGACGGCGGCGATCGCGATCGTCCCGGCGAGGAAGATCAGCTTGAGGATCAGCGCCTTGCCGTAGGAGGTGTCGTAGAGCGAGCCGAGCGTGGGGAAGTGCTGCAGCGCCGAGCCGATGCCCGAAGCGACAAGGACGATCACGCTCACGAAGGCGAGGCGTGAGAAGCGAGGAACGGCGACCGTCAGCGCCTGCACCTTGAGCCCACCGAGCTTCCAGCCGAGCACGAGCAGACCGACGAGGCCGCCGATCCAGAACGACCCGGCGAGGAGGTGCAGCCAGTCGAGCCCGATCGAGAGCCAGCGGGGGTCGGTCTGCGCGGCGTGTCCCGCGAAGCCGGGCACGAACAGGGCGCTGCCCGCCGCGGTGAGCGCGCCGATCAGCGCCAGCAGCGCCGCGACGGATCGCTCCTTCCGCTCCGGCCTGTCGAGCCAGATGGCGATTCCGCCCGCGACCGCGAGCAGCGCGAGCACGATCTCGAAGTCGAGCAACGCGCTGCCGAAGTGGGAGGAGCTCAGCAGCGGCACGACGTCCCCGAGGTCGAACACAGAGTGCTCCGCGAACTTGGCCGTCGACATCACGTCGTAGATCGGCGTTGCGATCAGCGCGGCGAGGATCGAGATCCAGAAGGCGACGGTGAGCGAGCGCAGCGACGCGCCCGGCACCCGGCGCGGGACGTCCCGCACGACCAGCGTGCGCAGCAGCAGCAGGCCGACCGCGCACATGGCCGTGAGATAGGAGATCCAGCGCGCGATCAGGAGTCCGGGCGTCGCCGCGCTCTCGGTCAGCGACGGGATCACGAACTGCGGGGCAGGGCCGGGGTTGGGGCCGACCGCGAACGTGAAGGCGCCCTTGACCGGGTGGCCGTCGGCCGAGATCACGCGCCAGTACACGAGGTACCAGCCCTGCGGGAGGTTGGGCTTCAGCTCGGTGACGAGCGTGTTCGGGTCGGTCTCGGAGCGCTGCGGGCGCCCGTCCGTCTCCTGGTTCGCCTGCGCGTCGGTCACGGAGACGGTCGCGAACTTCGGCTCCACGGCCTCGCTGAAGGTCATCCGCAGCTCCGAGGGCGGCTTGTTCAGCGTCACGCTCGCCGACGGGGAGGTGCGCAGCAGGGCCGCGTGCGCGAAGGCGGAGGCAGGCGCCGCCAGCGCCACGAAGGCGACGGTAAGCGCGGCGGCGCCTGTCCTCCGGAGCCTCATGCGAGCGACCGCTTGCCCTTTCCGCCGGCGAGCGCGACCACTGCGATCACGAGCGCCGCGATCGCGAGCACGAGCGCGACGATCTCGAGGGTCGACGTGCCTCCGCCGCCGCCGAGCGAGTCGACGGCCTTGACGGTCGGAGACGGCGTGTCGGAGCTCTCGGGCCCGTTCCAGTCCACGACCGTGCCGTCCGAGTAGGTCTGGCGCACGGAGAACGTGATCGTGCCGGCGTCGTTGGCCTGGGCCGCGAAGCGGAACATCGCCGCCTGTCCCGTCGGGACGTGCCCGCCGGACCACGTGATGCGGTGGATGACGGCCTCCTCGCCCGAGCCGGTGGCGGCGACGTTCAGCGTCCAGCCGGGCGGCGGCGGCTCCACCGAGTCGATCGGGAAGTCGTCCGGGACGGTCAGCTCGATCTTCGTGGTCGTCGCTCCAGCCTCCTCGGTCGGCACGGAGAGGGTGAACACTTCGGCGGCGCCCTTTTCCACGACCGCCGGACCGATCCTCGCGTGCGCGGACGCCACGGCTGCGAACACGAGCGCCGCGGAGACGACCGCTCCGAGCGCGAGGATGCAGTTCCGAACTGCCTTCATGCCTGCTCCTTTCGAGAAGTGCGTACGAACGAGAAGGTGTTACGGCTTTGCGTGTGGCCCGTGCCGGACACCGGTGCCAGGAAGACGAGCGCGCCGGCCCCGAGTCCGGCCCCGAGCGCGAGTGCCGCGGCGGCCCGAACCGCTCCGGCGGGCAGGCCGGAGACCACGACGCCGTGACGGAACACCGCCAGCTCGGACAGCGCCTGCAGCACCGCGAACGCGGCCAGGGCGGCGACCGCGGCGAGTCTCGCCCGGCGGTGGCGCAGGAGGCCGATCGCGACGAGCGTCAACGCGATCTCCACGGCTAAGAGCACCCAGCGGTCGGCAGAGACGGAGAGCCCGGCAGTTGCGAACCCGCCCAGCGCCGCCACCGTCGCCAGCCCGGCAAGCGCTGCGAGTCCGGTTGCGCTCGCCCAGAGCCACCGCCTGCGCCGCGCGGCGAACGTTGCGGCAAGCAGAGGCACGGCCGCGAGCACGATCCAGGGCCAGAGCGGCGGCTTCGCCGCGCGCACGAGCTCACCCCGGATCATCGTCGGCTGCCCGTCGACGACGACCGGCACCGACCAGGCGACCTCCGAGCGGCCTTGCAGCGCCGCCGACGGCGCCCACGCCCTGGCATCGGCCCACGCGAAGCTCCGCCCGGGGCCGAGGGGTGTCCAGGTCCGGATCTGGACCAGGGACGCCGCGGGGACGAGGCCGAGACCGCGGGCGGTGGTCGAGTGCACGGCCGCCTGGACGCCCGCCCCGCCGATGCGGAGGAAGGGCTCGCCCTCGTACCCGAGGACGGTCGCCTCGTGGCCCGCGGGGACCGTCAGCCGCAGCTTGCGGCCCGCGTCCTCGACGGTCGCCCGCACGCCGGCACGCTCGGCGGTGCCGGGAAGGATCCGGTTGCTGTAGTCGAGTGCGACGATCGGTACGGCCGTGTGGTGTGCCTGGGCGACGCCCGGCACCACGAGGGCCGCGAGAACAGTCGCTGTCAGCAGGCGAGCGAACACGCTTTCCTCCGTCTGTCGGTGACTGCGCGCCACGGCGTCTGCTCAGGCGGCGCGGCGCGCCCGGTCAGACGGGAAGCGGAGGCGCGCGCAGCCCGCGGAGCTGGGCGAGCGGATTCCGCCGGCGGCCGGCCGGCGGCCGCGCGGGCGGGGACGAGACTCCGGCGTCGCGGGCGTGCCGGGCCGCGAGCGGCCGGGCGACGCGCGCGATCAACTGCGAGCACGAGCGCTCGACGAGCGCGACGACCGCGGCCGCGGCGGCGACGACCGCGAGCGCGAGCAGGAGCTGAGAGGACCCCAGCTCGGCCGGGGCGAGCCTCCCCTCGCCGACGCTGCGCTCGACCGTCTCCTGGAAGGCGAGGAAGGCCGTGCTCGCGAGCGCGAGCCGCACGGTACGCACGGTCCCGGGCACGGGGCGGGCAGCGGCCGGCAGGAGGACGGAGGCGACGCGCCGCCGCAGGCCGTCACGGCCGAGCACGGCCGCGAGCAGCAGCGCCGCCAGGACGACGAGCGCGACGATCGAGAGCCCGGCGACGAGCGGCTCGTACCAGACGAAGTAGGCGTGCTCGCCGCTGGACGGAACGAGCGAGCCGTAGAGCGCGAAATGACCGGCGAGCGCGCAAAGGGCGATCGGCAGGAAGTGCCGCAGCCCGCCGCCGATCCGCCGAGCGGCTCTCATCCGCGCCAGGATAGCCTGGCCATCGGCGCTGCTACGCCCCGACGTTCAGCGTGAACGGGGCCGTCAGTACCTTCGTGCCGTCCTTGAGCTGGAGGAAGAGCCGCCAGGTCCCCGAGTCGGGGAGGATGACGCCGACGGTCAGCTTCCCGGGTGTCGCCGAGCTGCCGGTGACGCGGTTGCCCGCGAGGATGCTCGTGCAGCCGCCCGCGCCGGGGCTGCAGACGTGCGTGTGGAAGTACTCGAACCGGCCCTGGTGGAAGAAGATCGCGTGCGCGAGCGCGCCGTACCAGGGCGTCAGCTTGACCGGCTGGCCCTGCGGATCGGTCACGGTCATCGAGATCAGCGCCGGCTCGATCGCCTTCAGCTTCGCCGGCACGACCTTGGTGATCTTGAAGCGGTATCCGTCGACGGTGGTGGCGTCCGACGGCGTCGGCAGCTGCTGGGCCTTGTGCTGGCCCCTGACGTCGATCGTCTTGTCGAGCAGCTGGAAGTTCGGCAGGGGGCCGCTCGCCGGGTAGACGTCGAGCACGACGCGGTACTTTCCGGGCGTGGGGAAGGTGACCGTCTGCTTGAAGGTGCCGTCCGGGCCCATCGGCGGATGGCGATGGATGATCGCGCCGAGGTCGTCGCGGACGATGATCATGTGCACGCCCGTGTGCGGCCCGCTGCCCGTCCGGAAGCGGGTCATCGTCGCGAGCCTGTCCCCGGCAGGCTGGACGATCCGGAAGGAGACGGTCACCGGCTTCCCGGCGGCCACGGGCGCGCTGGGCTGGAAGTCGACCGTGTGCGTCGTCAGCGCCTTCTGGATCGTGGGCGCCTGGCTCGCCTCGCCCGACGATCCGCAGCCGGACAGCGCGACGGCGCCCGCGAGGAGCGGTAGGGCGAGGGCGCGGGGTCGGGTCACTGGGCGAGCTTGGGGAACAGGTACGAGGTGTGCGGGACAACATAGCCGCCGATCTCGAGCACGATCTCGTCGTGCCGTCGCAGCGGGATCGCTCTCGGGTCGCCGAGGATGCGACGTCCGTTCACGAACGCGAGCACGGGCCGGTTCGAGCGGAAGCCCGCCATGCGCCGCGACCCGAGCGGCTGGCCCCAGACGCGGAACAGGTCGCCGACCGTGACCGGCCGGGACGTGGCCACCTCGACCACGCCCGTCGGCTCCCGCGTGCGCAGCGGGTAGACGCAGCGGCCGCTGGTCACGTAGGCGCCGTCCCGCTCGTGTGGCGGCGCGACGCCGATCCCGGCAGGGACGAGCAGAACGAGCTTCTTCGCGAACAGCTCCAGGTGCACGCGGAAGCGCATCGGGCTCCTGCGCGCGCACCCGAAGTCGCCGACGGGTCGGGCGTTCTTGACCTCCGGCCCGACGGACGGCAGGCGGTACTCCCGCGTGACGCCGATCGGCGTCGGCACCGGCTGCCCGGCACGCGCGGTCCAGACCGAGGCGGCGAGAGCGGCGGTGGCCAGCGAGAGGATCAGAGCGAATCGAGCGGTCAGTCCGCGGTCATCGTAGCCCTGCTACGGGCAGGCGCCGCTCGAGAGCGAGTCGAAGCTCGTGGGCGAGAGCGTCCAGCGCCAGTGGCCGTCCTGGGCAATCAGATGGCCCGTCGAGGCGATGGGGTCGCTGCCGTCGTGGAGGTCGATCCGGTAGCTGACCGCCTTCGTCTTCGTCTTCCCGAGGGCCGGCACCGAGAACTGCTCGTCCCGAACGTGGACGATGCCGACGGTCACGCCCGACTCGTCCATCGACGGCCCGGGCGAGCAACGCTTGTAGAGGCTCGGGCTGACGACGTCCCGCTGTTCGCGGACGAGCATACGGTAGGAGAGCTCGCGGTCGCCCGACAGCTCGTGCCTGACGACGGCCCTCATCACCTGGCCGGGATCCTCCTTCGGCGCGGCCTCGGAGCCGCCGCCGCAGCCCGCGACACAGGCGACGGCCGCGGCCGTCGCTGCGAGGCCCGCGAGCGGGCGCGTCACGACACGCCGGCGAGCTCGAGATCCGAGACCTTCGGCTCCGCCTCCGGCGTGGGTCGGGAGAGCAGCGCGCCGCCCGCGATCAGCAGCGCGAAGGCGATGCCGCGCAGCACGCCGAGCTCTCCGTTCGGGAACGGCTCGTCGTAGAGCGTCGTCCCCGCGATGATCGGGAGGGCGTTTGTGAACAGGGTGGCGACGCCGGCCGTCGTCAGCGCGGCGCCTTTCTGGAAGCCGAGCTGGAGCACGATCGTCCCGAACGTGTAGCAGACGATCATCGCCGGAATGAACACCATCCGCGAGCCGCCGCTGACGACGGCTTTCGTGACCACGTCGCCTGCGGCAAGCAGGATCCCGGCGGCCACTCCGTGCGCGGCGGCGACCCCGAGCACCCCCCGGCCGTAGCGCACCGCGACGACCGCGAGCACCGCCGAGGCCCCCAGCCAGATGAGGATTCCGGCCCATGCGCCCTCGTCGCCCTCGCCCGTCGCGCCCGCCAGGGAGATGCCCAGGAAGCCGAGGCCGACGACCGCGATCAGCACGCCGAGCAGCTCGCGGCGCGCGAGCTTCACACCGGCGAGCCGGGAGCTGAGGAAGGCGAGGATCCCTATTCCGCCGGCCGACAGCGACTGGACGAGCGCGAGCGGCGCCAGCGCCAGCGCGCCGACGTAGCAGAGGAAGCCGCCCGTCTCGGTCAGGAACCCCGTCATCCAGCTGCGGTCGGTCAGGAGGATGCCCAGCGACTCGCGCGGCCGGCGCACGGAGAGCGGGGGGAGCGCCGAGGCCGCGTCGTGCTCGCGGATCCAGGCCCAGTTGATGAGCACGGCCGACGCGAAGGTCAGCAGGATCGCAAATCCCATCGAGTGCACGCAGTACCTCCTTTCGCATCGTTACATGCCGAGGGCAGGTCCCGATAGGGTCGACGTGGAATGAGCCTGGTGGACACGTCGACCGAGTTCGGGCAGCGGGTCGAGCGGCGGCTGCGCGAGGAGAAGCTCGCCTGGCTCACGACCGTCGATCGAGCGGGAACGCCGCAGCCGGTTCCCGTCTGGTTCCTGTGGGACGGGGACGACGGGATCGTGATCTACAGCCGCCCGGACACGCCAAAGCTGCGCGCGATCGAGCGCAATCCGCGCGTCAGCCTGAATCTCGACGGCAACGGCAACGGCGGCGACATCGTCGTGGCGCTGGGCGAGGCGGCGGTGTCGGACGACCCTCCCGCGCACGAGGTTCCGGCCTACGTGGAGAAGTACGCGCCGTTGATCGAGCGCAACCGGTGGACGCCCGGGTCGTTCGCGGCCGACTACTCGGTGCCGATCCGGATCACGGTGCGGCGCGTGCGCGGGCACTAGCGCCCGGCCGCGCACGCGCCGCTCTTTCGTCACACATCCGGCACAGACACGTCACGGGTTCGCGTGCTACCGTCGGTGCATGGCGGTGAAGAAGGAGACCCCGTGGGGAAAGGCGGTGCTGCTGGACGAGGTCGTCGTCCGGCAACGGGCACCGGGACCGCGTGCGTTCTCGACCCACGTGCAGCTTCTCGAGACGGAGTCGGGCGAGCGGCTCGTGCGCATCGCGTACGCAACCGCCGCGCACGGGCACGTTCGGCGGGGGCCGGTGACGTTGCGGGTCTCCGATCTCGCGCGGCTGCTCGAGGAGCTCGGCGGGCACCCGGAGCTGGCGGCGGCCTTCGGTCTGAACGGCGCGGCTAGGCCGCGACCGCCATCCGGGCGCGGGCAGCGTCGACGAGCGAGCCCAGGATGAGGCAGCCGTCCGGCGAGCCGAGCAGCGGATCGACCGCGTGCTCCGGGTGAGGCATGAGCCCAATCACGTTCCCCTCGGGGCTGGAGACGCCGGCGACGTCGGCGAGCGACCCGTTCGGGTTCGCCCCCTCCTCGTAGCGGAGCACGATCTGCCCTGCGGCTTCGAGCTCTGCCAGTCCCTCCTCCGGATAGGTCCAGCAGCCCTCCCCGTGCTTGACGGGGATGATCGAGCCGCTGCCCGGGCTCGCAGCGCGACGTGAACGGCGTGGCGGCGTTCGCGACCCGGAGGGGCACGTCGCGGCAGACGAACGAGAGCGACGCGTTGGGGCGGAGGACGCCGGGCAGCAGGCGGGCCTCGCACAGCACCTGGAAGCCGTTGCAGATACCGAGCACCGGCCCGCCGCCGGCTGCGAAGCTCGCCACCGCCTGCATCACGGGCGCGAAGCGTGCGATGGCGCCGCAGCGCAGATAATCGCCGTACGAGAACCCGCCGGGGAGCACGACCGCGTCGGCGGGCGGCAGCTCCTCATCGGCATGCCAGACCAGCGACGCGTCGGCTCCGAGCAGGTCGAGGGCGTGCACCGCGTCGCGGTCGTCATTGGATCCGGGGAAGGTGACGACGGCGATCCTCGGCCTGGGGCGCGGTCACGGCGCGATCTCGATCTCGAAGGTCTCGATCAACGGGTTGGCGAGCAGCTGCTCGCACATGCGCTCGACCTCCTGCCGGGCCGCCTCGACGTCCGTCGTCGCCAGCTCGAGCTCGACGAGTCGTCCGACCCGGGTCTCGGCGACGTCGAAGCCGAGATGCCGCAGCGAGCCGCGCACGGCCTCGCCCTGCGGGTCGACGATCCCGGGCTTCGGCCGGACGGACACGGTCGCCCTCATCGCAGCACGCGCTCGGGGTCGGCGAGGTAGTCGTCGAACGCGAGGCCCGTGAGCCGTTCGAACGCCTCGACATAGCGCGGCGCGTGCCGGCGACGATCTCCTCCGGCAGCTCGGGCCCGGGCGGCGGTCTTGTCCCAGCCCAGCGTCTCGCAGTAGTCGCGGACGAACTGCTTGTCGAACGACGGCTGCGCACGGCCCGGCTCGTACTCGTCGGCCGGCCAGAAGCGCGAGGAGTCGGGCGTGAAGGCCTCGTCCGCGAGCACGAGCGTGCCGTCGGCGTCGAGGCCGAACTCGAACTTCGTGTCGGCGATGAGGATCCCGCGCTCCGCCGCGTGCCCGGAGGCGACGCGGTAGAGCTCGAGCGCCGCCTGCTCGACCTCGCGGAACCGCTCCTCGCCGACGAGTTCCGCAGCGGCCGCCGCGTCGATGTTCTCGTCGTGCCCCTCGAGCGCCTTCGTCGACGGCGTGAAGATCGGCTCGGGCAGCAGGTCCGACTCGCGGAGCCCGTCCGGGAGCACGTGCCCCGACACCTGACCCGTGCGCTGGTAGTCCTTCCATCCGGAGCCTGACGAGGTAACCGCGCACGATGCACTCGATCGGCAGCATCTCCAGCCGCCGGCATTCCGTCGAGCGCGCGTCCGCGCGGACGTGGAGGAGATGGTTCGCGCAGACCGTCCGCGTCCGTCCGAACCAGAACGCGGACAGCCCGGTGAGCACACGGCCCTTGTCCGGGATCTCGGTCGGCAGGACGACGTCGAAGGTGGAGATGCGGTCGCTGGCGACGAGCAGCAGGCGGTCGGGGCCGAGCTCGTAGATCTCCCGGACCTTGCCGCTCGCGACGTGGACGGCGGTGTCAGGCATGCGCTTTCTCCTTGTCGGCGAGGGCGTGCAGGCGGTCGAAGACGGTGTCGACGTGGCGCGTGTAGGCGCCGAGGTCGAAGACGGCGTCGAGATCGACGCGGGCGGCGATCTCGGGATCGGCGGCGACGATGTCGCGGAAGGGACGCTCCTCCTCCCAGGCCCGCATCGCGCCCTGCTGGACGTGCACGTAGGCCTCGTCGCGGGGCAGGCCGGACTCGACGAGCGCGAGCAGCAGGCGCTGGCTGAAGAAGAGGCCGTGGCTCGCCTCGAGGTTGCGCAGCATGCGCTCGGGCCGGACGACGAGTCCGTCGACGAGCCAGGCGAAGCGGTCGAGCATGTAGTCGAGCGCGAGGAACGCGTCCGGGAGGACGATCCGCTCGGCGGAGGAGTGCGAGATGTCGCGCTCGTGCCAGAGCGCGACGTTCTCGAAGCCGACGAGAGCCGCGCCGCGCACGACCCGCGCGAGCCCGCAGATGCGCTCGGCGACGACGGGATTGCGCTTGTGCGGCATCGCCGACGAGCCCTTCTGTCCACGGCCGAACGGCTCCTCGGCCTCGCGCACCTCGGTGCGGGCGAGGTGCCGGATCTCGAGCGCGAACTTGTCCAGCGACGAGGCGAGGACGGCGAGGGCGGCGAGCAGCTCGGCGTGGCGGTCGCGCTGCAGGATCTGGGTCGAGACCGGCGCGGGCTCGAGCCCGAGCCGCTCACAGGCGATGCGCTCGAGTTCGGGATCGGTGGCCGCGTATGTGCCGACGGCGCCGGAGAGCTTCCCGACCCGGAGCTCCTCGAGCGCCCGCGAGACCCGGCGGCGTCCGCGGTCGAGCTCGAACGCCCAGCCCGCGAGCTTGAGCCCGAACGTGGTCGGCTCGGCGTGGACACCGTGCGTGCGCCCGATCTGAAGCGTCGACCTGTGCTCGTCGGCGCGGCGGACGACGGCCTCGAGCGCCCGGTCGATTCCGCCGAGGATCATGCCGCCGGCCTCGCGGATCTGCAGCGCCAGCGCCGTGTCGATCACGTCCGACGAGGTCAGACCGTAGTGCAGCCAGCGGCGTCCTTCCTCGTCGAGCCGCTCGCCGACGGCGTCCACGAAAGCGGCGAGGTCGTGGTTCGTCCGCTGCTCGATCTCGGCGACCCGCTCGGGCGTCGGCGGCATCGCGTCTGCCCGGATCCGGTTGGCGGATTCGGCCGGGATGACGCCCAGCTCGGCCCACGCATCGAGCGCGGCCAGCTCCACGTCCAGCCAGAGCTCGAGCTTGCGCTCCTCGGCCCAGACCCTGGCCATCTCGGGTCGCGAGTAGCGCGGGATCACTGGGCCAAGTCTAGTTGCCCCCCAGGTCGGCTCCGCGCGTCCAAATCGGCACACAATCGGCACAGCACCGGTGCGGATTTCCCCGCCAAAATCGGTTCTCTCCCCGGGTGGGTGGGGGTTAGGGATGGGACCAGTACTGTCTCCTGCACGAGAATCGGCCGTCAGGCGCCGAGGATCCGCGCTGCCAGGACCGCGGCGTTCTTCGCGTTGTCGACGCCGACGCAGGCGACCGGGACGCCGGGCGGCATCTGCGCGATCGCGAGCAGCGCGTCCAGGCCGTCGAGGACGCTCATCGACGAGCGAAGCGGCACGCCGATCACGGGCAGGTCGGTGTGCGCGGCGACGGCTCCCGGCAAGCGCGGCCGCCAGGCCGGCGCCCGCGATCAGCGACCCGCAGCCCCCGCTCGCGCGCCGATCGCGCGTACTCGGCGACGGCGTCCGGCTGGCGGTGGGCTGAGCGCACCTCGAGCTCGCAAGCGATGCCGCGCGCGGCCAGCTCGTCCAGCGCGGGCTGCATGCGCTCGCGATCGGACTCCGAGCCGATCAGGATGCCGACGAGGGGTGGTTCAGGCACCGGCCACGTCGCGACGATATCGCGCACCCGTGAACGAGATCAGCTCCACCCCCGCGTAGGCTCGCGCGCGCGCGTCCGCAAGCGTCCCGCCGACGCCGGTCACGCCGAGGATCCGGCCGCCGTTCGTGACCAGCGCCCCTCCGGAGCGGGCGGTCCCGGCATGGAAGACGAGCGCGCCGGTGGCCGCGGCCTCGTCGAGGCCCGAGATGGGAGAGCCCGTGTCGGCGCTCTCCGGATAGCTCTCGCCCGCGACCACCACCGTGACCGCGGCGCCCGTCGACGGCGGTGGCGGAACGTCGTCGAGCCGGCCGGACGCCGCGCCGGCGAGCAACGGCAGTAGGTCGCCGTCGAGGCAGGGCAGGACGGACTGGGTTTCCGGGTCGCCGAAGCGGCAGTTGAACTCGAGCACCTTCGGACCCTCGGCCGTGAGCATGAGCCCCGCGTAGAGCAGGCCGGTGAAGGGCGTGCCCCGGCGCGCGAGCTCGGTCACGACGGGCTCGTGGACGGTCGAGACCAGCGCCTCGAGGTCGACGTCCGCGGCGGGCGTGTACGCGCCCATGCCGCCCGTGTTCGGCCCGGTGTCGCCGTCACCGGCGCGCTTGTAGTCGCGGGCCGCCGCGAGCGGGACGACCCGGTTGCCGTCCGTGATCGCGAAGACGGAGACCTCCTCGCCCTCGAGCAGTTCCTCGACGACGAGCGGACCGTCGAAGGCCTGCGCCTGCGGGAGCGCCGCTGCGACCTCTTCCTCCGTGCGGCACACGAAGACTCCCTTGCCCGCAGCGAGCCCGTCCACCTTGAGGACGCACGGCGGCTCGGGCGCCTCCATCCTCGAGGCGGTCGGAACGGCGACCGACTCGACCACGTCCTTGGCGAAGCTCTTCGAGCCCTCGATGCGCGCGGCCGCGGCGCTCGGGCCGAAGACCGAGACGCCGGCGTGCCTGAGCACGTCCGCGACGCCGCTCACGAGCGGCGCCTCGGGCCCGATCACGACGAGATCGATGTCCGCCGTGCGCACGAGCTCGAGCAGCCCCTCCGCGTCGTCGGGGCGAACCGGGTGGCAGCTGCCGAGCGCCGCGATGCCCGGGTTTCCGGGCGCCGCGTGCAGCTCACCGAGCCGCGGGCTCGAGGCGAGCTTCCAGGCGAGTGCATGCTCGCGCCCGCCCGAGCCGACGACGAGGACGTTCATCCGGGCCGAGTCTATGGCCGACCCGGAGAGCAGGCGCTGCCGTCGCTCCCGCCGCCTGGCAGACGACCGAGCAGCTCCCCCAGCGCGGCGACTTCCTCGTCGCTGAACCGTTCGCGGAACAGCTCGGCGACCGCGGCGAGGTGGGAGTCGGAGGCCTCGTCGAGCTTGCGGCGCCCCTCGGGCGTGAGGACGGCATAGCTCACGCGCGCGTCGGTCGAGCACGAGCGCTTGCACACGCAGCCCGACTGCTCGAGCCCGTCGAGCAGCCGCGTCACTCCGGACGGCGTGAGCACCAGCTCGTTCGCGAGGTCGATCCGGCGCATCGCTCCGTCCTGCGCATGCGAGAGGACGAGCAGCGCCTCGTAGTCGTTGAGTGTCAGGCCGTGCTCCGCCTGGAGGCGCGCGTTCAGCTCGCGGGTGGTCGAGGCATGCGCGCGCAGCAGCCGGGCCCAGGCGTCCAGAGAAGCTTGCGGAATCAATACTTGACTGCTCACGTTTTATCCTGTACGGTTGCTTGCGAACTCAAGTATATCGCCAGAGAAGGAGGCATCGATGAGCACTTTGACAGAGACACAGGAAGTTCTTCCGGCCGGGACCTGGCGCGAGGATCCCGTCCACTCGTACGTCGGGTTCGAGATCGGCTACGCGTCCGGAACGTTCCGCGGCTCGTTCTCGCCCTTCGAGGCCAGGTTGGTCGTCGACGGGGGCGGCGCCGCCGTTCTCGTGGGTGAGGCCAGCGCCGACAGTGTCCACGTCCTGGACGAGAACCTGACTGCGCACCTGCTGTCGCCGGACTTCTTCGACGCCGAGCGCACCCCGCTGCTCCGGTTCGAGTCGAGCGAGATCCGCCGTTCGGGAGGGGACGTCGAGATCAGCGGCACGCTGACTCTGAAGGGCACGTCAGTCCCGGTCGGGCTCGAGGGCACGATCGGCGAGCCGTTCCTGCACCCGGCCGGGGACGAGCGCGTGACCCTGCTACTCGAGACCACGGTCGACCGGCGCGCATTCGGGATCGACTGGCAGATGGAGCTGCCGAGCGGCGAGCCGGTGCTGGCGTACGACGTGAAGCTCTCCGCCGAGCTCTTCCTGGTGAAGGAGTAAGGCGGTGAAGGTCCTCGGCATCTCCGGAAGCCTGCGCCGCGACTCCCACAATACGGCCCTGCTCCGCGCGGCCGCCGAGCTCGTGCCCGGCGGGGTGGAGCTCGAACTCTGGGACGGGCTGAGGGCCGTGCCGCCGTACGACGAGGACGACGACGTCGAGCCGGCGCCGGCGGCGGTCACGGAGCTTCGCGACGCGGTCGCCGGCGCCGACGCGATCCTGTTCGCGACGCCGGAGTACAACCACTCGATCCCCGGCCAGCTCAAGAACGCGCTCGACTGGGCCTCGCGCCCGCTGGCGACGAACCCGCTCCGGAACAAGCCGGTCGCGGTCGTCGGTGCGAGCATCGGCGCGTTCGGGGCCGTCTGGGCGCAGGCCGAGCTGCGCAAGGTGCCTGGCGGCGACCGGCGCGCGCGTCGTCGACGGCGAGGTCGCGGTCGGCCACGCGCACCAGCGATTCGACGAGGACGGCCTGCTGGTGGACGACGATCTGCGCGAGCAGCTCGCCGAGGTCGTCGACGCGCTCCTCGTCGTCACACACGCCCGGGAGCTGCTGGCGGCGTAGCCTTCCGGCATGGCCGAAGCGCCTCCGTACGCGACGACGGCGTGTGGAGGTGCTGCGGCTCCCCGGCGGCACGGCCGAGCGCGACTCGGTCGCCGTCGAGGAGCCGCTCGAGATCCGCGTGAACGGCGATCCGGTCGCGGTGACGATGCGGACGCCCGGGCACGACGAGGAGCTCGCGCTCGGCTTCTGCCTCTCGGAGGGCATCGAGCCGCTTGCGGCGAGGCTGCCCGCCGATCTCGCCGCCAACACGGTCGAGGTGGACGCGCCCGGCTTCGACGCGGAGAGGTTGCGCCGGAGTTTCTTCACGTCGTCCTCGTGCGGGGTCTGCGGAAAGGGCGCGCTCGAGGCGGTCGCCGTCGAGGCGTCGCGCGTGGATGCGGGGTGGACCGTCTCGCGCGACCTCGTCGACCGCGCTGCCCGAGCGGCTGCGGGCCGGCCAGGGCGCCTTCGCAGCGACCGGCGGCATCCATGCCACCGGCCTGTTCGACCGCGACGGGACGCTGACCTGCTCTCGCGAGGACGTCGGCCGGCACAACGCGATGGACAAGGTCGTCGGCTGGGCGTTCGCGGACGGACGGCTGCCGCTCGCGGAGGCGATCCTGTGCGTCAGCGGCCGGCTGTCCTTCGAGCTCGTGCAGAAGGCGGCGGTCGCCGGCTGTCCCCTGCTCGTTGCGGTGGGCGCGCCGTCGAGCCTCGCTGTCGAGCTCGCCGCCGACCGCGGGATAACGCTCTGCGGGTTCGTCCGCGACGGCCGCGTGAACGTCTACACGGAGCCGTGGCGCCTGAGCGGCTGACGGGCGTCCTGCTCGTCGGCGGCGCGTCGAGCCGGTTCGGGTCGCCGAAGGCGCTCGCGCAGGCTCGGTGGGGAGACGCTGGCGGAGCGAGGCTGGCGCATGCTGGGCGAGGCGTGCGACGAGCGGATCGCCGTCGGCAAGCTCGCCGACGACCTCGAGCTCCCGTTTCCGGTCGTGGACGACGGTTCGGTCATTCGCGCGCCGATCGCCGGCGTCGTCGGCGGGCTGACAGCGGCACGGCACGAGCTCTCCGTCGTCCTGCCGGTCGACTGTCCGCTCGTCACGGCGGAGGCTCTCGAGCGCCTGGCCGGGGCCTGCGCAGGCGCCGACGCGGCCGTCCCGCAAACCGGCCCGCTACCCGGTGCGTACCGCAAGACGGCGCTCCCGGCGCTGCAACGGCGGCTCGCCGCGGAGCGCCTCTCCCTGCGCGACGCCCTGGCCGAGCTGGACACCCGGACGGTCGAGCTGGACGAGGCGCTGCTCACGAACGTCAACACCGTTGACGACCTGCAACGCCTCTTGGCAGGGTCTGGCCCCGGCCTGGCACGTGCCAGGCCGGGGCCAGACCCCGATCAGTGAGCCAGTGACGCCTGGACTCCGCCGCTGCCTGCCAGGACGCGCTCGCGCTCGGCGCCGGTGCCGACGAGCGTGACCGGGACGTCCAGTTCCTGCTCGACGAACGTGACGTAGCGCCGTGCCGCGTCGGGCAGGTCGTCGAGCTCCTCGACCTCGCCGATCGGCTCCTCCCAGCCCGGCAGCACCTCGTAGACGGGCTCGGCGCGGTGGAAGTCGCTCTGGTGCGCCGGGAAGTCCGCGGTCTCCTCGCCCGCCGGCAGCCGGTAGCGCACGCACACGGGCAGCTCGGCGAACGCCGAGAGCACGTCGAGCTTCGTCAGCGCGAGCGCCGTGAAGCCGGACAGCCGCGCGGCGTAGCGCAGGCCGACGAGGTCGAGCCAGCCGCAGCGCCGCTCGCGGCCCGGTCACGGTGCCGTACTCGCCGCCGAGCTCGCGCACACGCTCCTGGTCGGGCCCCTCGATCTCCGTCGGGAACGGCCCCTCGCCGACGCGCGTCAGGTACGCCTTGGCGACGCCGAGCACGGAGTCGATGCGCGTCGGGCCGATGCCGATTCCGGTCGTCGCGCCACCGGCCACGGTCGGCGAGGAGGTGACGAACGGGTACGTGCCGTGGTCGATGTCGAGCAGCGTTCCGTGCGCGCCCTCGAAGAGCACCTGCTTGCCGTCGCGCAGCGCCGCGTCGACCAGAAGGGAGGTGTCCGCGATGTACGGGCGCAGCCGCTGGGCGTGCTCCTCCGAGCGCCGCGCCAGCTCGTCGAGCTCGACCGGATCGACGCCGTAGACGCGCTCCAGCCAGAGGTTCTTCTCGGCGAGCGCGACCTCGATCTTCTGGCGCAGGATCTTCGGGTCGAGCAGGTCCTGCACGCGGATACCCAGCCGGTAGGCCTTGTCCGCGTAGGTCGGGCCGATCCCGCGTCGCGTCGTCCCGATCTTGAGCTTGCCGAGCCGCCGCTCGCTCGCCTGGTCGATGGCCAGGTGCCAGGGCATGACGAGGTGCGCGTTCCCGGACAGGCGCAGCCGCTCGGTCGAGAAGCCGCGGCGCTCGAGGTCGTCGAGTTCCTCGCAGAGGCTGCCGGGGTCGACGACGCAGCCGGCGCCGATGACGCATTCCTTGCCGGAGAGGATGCCCGCGGGCAGGTGCCGCAGCTTGTAGGTCTCGTCGCCGACGAGGATGGTGTGCCCGGCGTTCGGCCCGCCGTTGTAGCGGCAGACGACGTCCGAGTGCTGGGCGAGCAGGTCGACGATCTTGCCCTTGCCCTCGTCTCCCCACTGCGCGCCCACGATGACCGTGGCTGGCACGACCGCAGTGTGCCACGCCCTTCGGCGGAGGTTGGAGTCAGGCGGCGGCCGGCTCGCGGATGATCCGCTTGACCCGGACGCGATGACCGCGCCAGCAGGTCACGAAGCCGACGTCGGCTTCCTTGCGCAACGTGCCCTGCACGATCGCCGGGGGCGTCCGGTGGTCGAGCTCACACGCTTCGCACGGCGCCGCGAACACGTTCGCGCCGGGGCGGACCCAGATGACTTGGCGTGTCTCCGTCTGACCTCCTCTCTTCCTCCTCGTCGATGGCCTTGGCTATGCCGCCAGGTCTGCGAACTTCGCGAACCGCTTCAGGAACGACAGCTTCACGACCCCGGTAGGGCCGTTCCGGTGCTTGGCCAGGTGCACCTCGGCGAGGCCCTGCTGGTCGGTCGTGTCGGGGTTGTAGTACTCGTCCCGGTAGATGAAGAGGACGAGGTCGGCGTCCTGCTCGAGCGAGCCCGACTCGCGCAGGTCGGAGAGGATCGGCCGCTTGTCGTGGCGCTGCTCGACCGCGCGCGAGAGCTGCGACAGCGCCAGCACCGGCACGTCGAGGTCGCGCGCCAGCACCTTCAGGGCGCGCGAGATCTGCGAGACCTCCTGCACCCGGTTCTCCGCGTTCGAGCCCGAGGTCATCAGCTGCAGGTAGTCGACGACGATCAGCCCCAGGCCCGGCTCGCGCATCTTGAGGCGCCGCGCCTTGGAGCGGATCTCCATCATCGTGATCGAGCCCGTGTCGTCGACGTAGACCGGCGCCTTGGAGAGCCGGTCGCATGCGGCCGTGAGCCGCGGCCAGTCGTCGGGCGCGAGGTTCCCGGAGCGCAGGCGCTGCGACTCGACCTTCGCCTCGCTGCACATGAGGCGCTGCGTGACCTCGGACTTCGACATCTCGAGCGTGAACAGCGCCACCGGCATCTCGTGCCGCACGGCCAGGTTGGCGGCGACGCACAGCGCGAGGCCCGACTTGCCCATGCTCGGCCTGGCCGCGAGGATCACGAGGTTGCCGGGCTGGAACCCCGACGTGAGCTTGTCGATGTCGCGGAAGCCCGAGGCGACGCCCGTGATGTCGGCGCCCGACTCGTACAGGGCCGTGATGCGCTCGAAGCTCTCCTTCAGCAGCTCCTCGATGTGGCTGAAGTCGCCCGACGACGCGCGACTGCGAGAGCTCGAAGACGATCTGCTCGGCGCGGTCGACGAGCTCGGTCGCCTCCTCGCCCTCGCGCTCCATGCCGAGGCGCGCGATCTCGCTGCCGGCCCGCATCAGCCCGCGGAGCGTCGCCATCTCGCGGACGATGCGGGCGTAGTGGCCGGCGTTGGCCGCGGCGGGCACGAGCGCGGCCAGCTCGTGGATGCGGACGCGCCCGCCGACCTCCTCGAGCTCGCCTTTGCGCTCGAGCTCGTCGACGAGCGTGATCGCGTCGACGGGCTCGCCGCGCCCGTATAAGGCCAGCGCCGAGCGGTAGATCTTCGCGTGGCTCTCGCGGTAGAAGTCGGTGGCCGAGAGCGTCTCGCTGACCGCCCCGATCGCGCCGGGGGAGAGCATCATCGCGCCGAGGACGGACTCCTCGGCATCGAGGTTTTGCGGCGGGACCGGGGCGGTCGGCGCGACGCTCGCTGTTTGAGCCATTGGCTGCATATTCCACCTCCTCGCGCCCGCTGGCTACCCTGTGGAGACCGTTCAGTCCAGACCTGAAAGGCGCTGACGTGCAGGGACAAAGGAACATATGTTCCCACAGCGGCCGGACGGATCGGTGGAAGAAAAGCCCGCTCTACGCGGGAAGTTCAGGAGCAATTCCACAGGCGTCCACAGAAGTTCTCAACACCTGTGGAGAGGAGTCGCTAGTGGGCGGTCTCCTCCGCGGCGGGCTCGGCCTCGTCGGCCGCCTCAGCAGCCTCCTCCTCGGGCTCGCCCTGTGCCTCGGTTTCCTCCTGCGCGACGACCTCGGCCACCTGCGCCGCGGCCTCGGTGGAGGCCTGCTCCGACGCGGCGGCGGCTTCGTCGGCCGCCTTCGCCTCGGCTGCCGCGGCCGCGTCGAGCTCCTCCTCCGGCGGCAGCTCGCCGCCCTCGGGGACGACCAGCGTCCGCACCTCGGCACGGACGTCCTGGAAGACGTCGATGCCGATCTGATAGCGGCCGATCCGCTTGATCGAGTCCGGGAGGTCGATCTTGCGCCGGTCGACGCGGATCTTCTTCGTGCTCCACAACTCGTCGGCGATGTCCGTCGAGGTGACCGAACCGAACAGCGCGCCGGTGGGGCCTGCCTTGACGTCGAACCGGAGCTCGGTCTTCTCGAGCACGCCCGCGATCTCGCGCGCCTGCTCGACCGTCCGGGCCTCGTGCCGGGCGCGCTGCGCCTCTCGCCGCTCCAGCTCCGCGACCCGGGCCGCCGTCGCCGTCTCGGCGAGCTTGCGCGGCAGCAGGTAGTTGCGGGCGTAGCCGCGCGCGACCGAGACGACCTCCCCGCGGAGCCCGACCTTGTCGACGTCCTGCAGGAGGATCACCTGCGTCGGCATCAGCGCTCACCCACGTACGGCAGCAGCGCCATCTCGCGCGCCCGCTTGACGGCGGTCGCGATCTGCACCTGGTGGCGGCGGCAGGCGCCCGTGATCCGCCGCGAGCGGATCTTCCCCTTCTCGGAGATGAAGCGCCGCAGCTGGTTCAGGTCCTTGTAGTCGACGTCCTCGATCTTGTGGCGGCAGAAGTGGCAATTGCGCTTGCGCGCCTGCCCTTCCTTGAGGCTCGGGCGTCGGGTGCTCGTGCGTCGTTCGGTTTGCTTGGCCATGCCTCTCCTCAGAACGGGATGTCGTCGTCGCCGGCCGTGCCGAAGTCGGCGTCGGAGGACGCGACCGCCGCGCCGGCGCCCTCGGGCACGAACTGGCTGCGGCCCTCGCCGTCGCCGCGCCCGCCCAGGAACTGGACGTTCTCGGCGATGATCTCGACGGCCTGGCGCTTGGAGCCGTCCTGCGCCTCCCACTCACGCCAGTCCAGGCGCCCGTCGACGCCGACCGGGCGGCCCTTGCTGAGGTACTGCGCACAGCTCTCGCCCTGGTTGCCCCAGACGGTCACGTCGAAGTAGTTCGGCTTGTCGACCCACTGCCCGGAGCTGTCCTTCTGGCGGGTGTTGACGGCCACGCGCAGCTTGCAGACGGCGGTGCCGCTCGGCGTGTGCCGCAGCTCGGGATCGCGGGTCAGGTTGCCGACCAGGATCACGCGGTTGATGTTGGCCATCTAGTCCTCTCCTCCCTCGGTCGCCTCCGCGGCCACCGGCGTCTCGGCCGGGGGCGGGGACGGCGCTGCGGACGCCTCGGCACGGCGGTGCGGCTTCGGCCGTCGGGTGGCCATGTGGCGCATCACGCCGTCGGTGATCTTCAGGACGCGGCTGACCTCGTCGAGCGTCTCCGGCGTCGAGCGGAAGATCAGCAGGTGGTACACGCCCTCCGACTTGTGGTCGATCTCGTAGGCCAGCTTCCGGCGGCCCCAGGGCTCCTGCGACTCCCAGTCGCCGCCGTGCTTCGTGATCAGCTCCTGCGTGCGGCTGACGATCTCGCCCTGGCGCTCGTCGGCGAGCTCAGGGTCGAGCATGAGCAGGATCTCGTAGTCGTTCATCGGCCCGTGAAACTCCTTCCCTTGGTCTGAGGCGGCCCCGCCTTCTGGCGCGTCGGCTCCGGGACAGCCGTCGCTGGGCGTGGCGAGAAGACGCGACACTGTAGCATCGGGGTCGAATGAGGCGGCGTTTGCTCTTCCTCCTGGCGCTGGCCGGCGTGGTCTGGCTCTACCTGCGGCGCAGCGGCAGGCGGCCGCAGCCCTTCGAAAGCGGCCCGGCGGACGAGCTGCGCCGGAAGCTCGACGAGACGAGCGACAAGCTGCGCGAGACGGCCGGCGATGCGAGCGACAGGGTGCAGGAGAAGGCCGGCGATGCGAGCGAGGCGCTGCGCGACAAGGCCGACGAGGCGTCAGGCCTCACCGAGTCGTCGGTGACCGAGGACCTGGACGCCAAGCGGCGCGAGGTCCACGAGCAGGCGCGCGAGACGGTCGACGAGATGCGCGACTCGAGCTCCGACTGAAGCGTCTTCGCGCCGGTTCCGCGCTCGTCCGTCCACGAGCCCGAACCTGGCTCGTCTGGCTCGGCCTCGGCGTCAGTGCGCTCTTCGCCTACCTCGCCGTTCGGGGCGTCGATGCGGGGGAGGTCTGGGACGCGCTCGGCGAGTGCCGCTGGTGGACGCTCGTCCCGGCGTTCTTCCTCCTCGCGGCGGCGAACGTCGTTCGCGCCTGGCGCTGGCAGCTCCAGTTCGCGCCCGCCACCCGGCCGCGCTTCTGGCCGGCGCTGAGCGCGCTCCTGATCGGGACGTTCTTCAACAACGTCCTTCCGGCCAGGGCCGGCGAGGCGGCGCAGGTCGTCGCGCTGCGCCGCAGCTCGCGGACGTCGCTGTCCGAGACCGCCGCGACCGTCCTCGCCGGACGGGTCTGGGACGTCCTGTCCGTGCTCGTGATGCTGTTCTGCCTGGCCGCGTGGTTGCCGCCGGTCTCGTGGCTGCGGGCCGCCGTCTACCTCGCCATCGGGCTTGCCGCCGCGCTCGCCGTGATCGTCCTCACCGGCCCGCGGCTCTTCCGCGTCGTCCTCCGTCCGCTGGCGCGGCTGCCGTTCCTCACCCGGGCGCACACGGACAGCGCTGCCGCCGGTGTCTGGCGCGGCCTCGTCTCGGTCCGCCGGCCCGTGCCGGCGCTCGTCGCCTTCACCCTGACGACGATCTCCTGGGTGCTGTTCGGCCTCTCGAACTGGCTCGTGCTCGAAGGCTTCTCGCTCGGCCTCTCGCCGCTCGCGGGGATCCTCGTCTCGATCGCGCTCTCGCTGGCGATGATCCTGCCGTCGGCGCCCGCGTCGATCGGCGTCTTCGAGGCCGCGGTGCTGATCGCGCTGAAGCCCTACGACGTGTCCAAGCCGGACGCCCTCTCCGCGGCGCTCGTCATCCACGCCCTCAACCTCTTCCCATACCTCGCCGCCGGGATCGTCTGCCTACGCCTCGAGGCTTCTGGACGGCGCTACGCTCCCGCTGGAGCGGCAGGGCCTGGTGGCCCAGCTCTGCACGGGGGAAACAGCCGGTTTCCCCCGTGAGCCCCTTCCTTTCCCGGTCGCCTGTCCGGCGGCTCGAGCTCCGTCGCGGCAACGCCACGACTCCGCGGCTGCTCGCCGCGGGAGCCAGACGCGTCGACGGCGCTACGCTCCCGCTGGAGCGGCAGGGCCTGGTGGCCCAGCTGGTCTTCAAAACCAGTAAGGCGTGGTAGCCCCACGCTGGGTCGGTTCGACTCCGGCGCCGCTCCGTTCAGCCAAATCCTCACGGGCGCTCACTGGAGCACAACTGGCGCACACCGCTCCTGTATCAAGGCGCGAGGCGAGCCAGCGCGTTGGGCACCGCGTCGAGCGATGTGACCGTGGCGAGCCGCGCTGCCGCGACGTACTCGTCCAGCGCGTCGCGCCCGGTTTGGTTCCACGGCTGATCGACCAGGACGACCGGACCGTCCGTGTTTCGGAGGAAGTCCTCGACATTGCCGAGGAAGTCGTCCACGAGCGCATCGACGCCGTGCTCGCTCTTCATGGCCTGCTTGCTACCGGCGACCTCGTCAAAGGGCAGCTCGTTCACTGTCAGCCACTCTTCGCTCCAGCCGAGCGCGTCGCCGCTTCGCGCCGTCAGGACGACGATCCGATAGTCGCGCCGGAGCGCCTCTAGCATCTCCTTCGCCCCGGGGTGCACTGGCATGGTGAGGACGTAGTCACGGTCGGACTGCGCCGCGACGATCTCCCTGGCGATATTTGACGACAGTTCGGCGCCGACGATCGGAAGCTGCCAGTCCACGATCTCGTCGTAGCTCAGCACGACCCCGTAGGTCGCTTCGACCAGCGGCAGGACGCCGACGATCTGGTTCGCGAGCACGCCGTCGAGATCGACCCCGAGCGAACGGCGGCGGCTCAGCTTGCACGCTCCCTTCGAGCGTCGCTGACCCGGCCGCGGCGCCAGCGATAGGTGCGGGTCGCGACGATCGCGACGCCGATCGTCAAGCAGTTCAGCCAGAACGCGGAGATGTTCGTCCCCCAGAGGACGATGTAGGCGAGCATCAGGACGACGAAGACGACGAGGAACTCCACGATTGGCCGCATGTTCGAAGCGACGCTGCCGTAGCGAAGAATCCGCAGCTCACCCGATACGAGGTAGAGCAGGAACACGAGCGGGTAGCCGAGCAGGAGGTAGCGGATGTCGGCGCTTGGGTTTCCGTCGAGCGGGCCGACCTGGAAGAGCATGTAGCTGTAGAGGAAGACGATCACGATGTCCGAGTAGAACCGCCAACGCTCGGCCCGAGTCTGCCAGCGACCGACCCGCGTCCGAGCGCGAGTCCGGAAATCGTACGGGTGATCCTCCATCGACATGTTCCAGTCGATCCAGCTCCAGACGATCATCACGTAGATCGAGGCCAGCGCCAGCGCGGCAGGAATCTGGTCGTGGTCGAAGGGGCTGACGACCACATTGCGGTAGAGGATCAGACCCTGCCCGGCGACGACGCCGAAGAAGACCTGCACAAGCTGGACGAGCCGGTCGGAGATGTGCTTCGTCCGCTCATCGGGCTGCTCCTGGTCGGGCGGCAGCCCTTCCTTGAGTAGCGTCCAGAACAAGCTGAGCGAGAGCGCAGTCATTGGCACTGACGGTACGGAGCCGATCGGCCATCCACCGTCGGATGAGAGAAGGAGGACGGATGCCCGTGGACGAAGCAGGCTCGGTAGAGACTCCGTACGGCCGCTACGTCACGTCGGAGGGCTGGTTCGTGCTCAACCTGGGGGACGCGCTCGCGGTGCGCAACGAGGAGAAGGGCGGCGCGGTGTACCCGCTCGAGCCACGGGAGCACCTGTTCGGCGACCTCGGCGTCCACGTCCGCGTGCTCTGGCCGGGCGATCCGAACGCGCTCTACCACTCGGAGGGCGTGCAGGAAGGGTTCCTCGTGCTCTCGGGCGAGTGCACGCTGATCGTCGAGGAAGAAGAGCGAGCGCTGAGGCAATGGGACTACTTCCACTGCCCGGCCGACACGTGCCACGTGATCGTCGGCGCCGGTGACGGGCCGTGCGCGATCCTCATGGTCGGTGCGCGGCCCGAAGTCGAGACGCTGCGCTACCCGGTGAGCGACGTCGCTGCCAGCTACGGGGCATCGGCCGCAGTGGAGACCGATGATCCGGACGAGGCGTATGCCGGCTGGCCTGGCGAGTACCTGCCGGTGCGGCTGCCCTGGCCGCTCGACACCGACGCGAAACCCTGAGCCAGGCTAGAAGTCGTCGCGCTCGGCCGCGGGCACGGCCACCCACGGATGCCGACGCGACTCGTAGACGGAGATCGTCGGCGGTGGGAACGTCGGGTCGGCGAAGACGCCGATGGGGACAGCGATCAGCTCCGGATCGGTGGCGTAGAAGACCGTCGCCCCGCACTCCGGGCAGAAATTGAACGTTCGCTCCTCGCCGTGGTCCGAGATGCGCACGTACGACGTCGATCGGCCCTCGATGCGCACCCGCTCGGCTGGGAACCGTGCCTGCATCCCGAATGCGCTCCCGGTGCGGCGCTGGCACGCGAGACAGTGGCACATCGAGATCCGGACGGGCTCTCCCTCGACGGTCACATGGAGCTGTCCGCAGGAGCAGGCGGCGTGCCGCGTGGCCATGTCTCCACCGTACACGCGCGACCACCATTGAGAAGCGGCCTCGCCACGTCCTACACTTGTCCGGCTATGGGGATCGAGCACGCCACGTCCCGCCTGTCCGATGCGGAGCTCGTGCAACGGTGCCGCGACGGCAGCGCCGCAGGCCTGGAACGAGCTCGTCGAGCGCTTCTCCCGCTACGTGTACGCCATCTGCACGCGCGGCTTCGGGCTGAGCGCCGAGGACACGGAGGACGCGTTCCAGGACGTGTTCGCCCGCGTCTATGCCCGGCTCGACTCCCTGCGAGACGACGCAGCCATCCGTCCGTGGATCGCCCAGACCACGCGGCGTGTCTGCCTCGATCGGATCGCCGCTACGTCGCGGGAGGAACCCGTCGAGGAGGTCGTGGCCGAGGAGTCGGGGCCGACGCTGGACGAGATCGACGAGGCGTTCGCCGTGCGCGAGGCGCTGGAAGAGCTCGGCGACCCGTGCCGCGAGCTGCTCGACCGCTTCTTCGCCCGTGACGAGAGCTACCGGACGATCGGCGAGGAGCTCGACATCCCCCACGGGACGATCGCCAGCCGCATCTCGCGCTGCCTGGACAAACTCCGCAAGGAATTCGAGGGAAGAAAACCGACCCGTCCGTCGTCAGGTGACCAGTGATCGAATCTGATCCCTACGCGGAAGAGGACATCGGCCGCATGATCGGTCTCCTGCCGCCCGTCCCAGAGGGGTGGGTCCGGGCGGCACAGGAGATCCCGGCATTCCGGTCGATGCTCGACGTGCTGGTCGCGCGCGCCGAGGCCGACGAGGCCTTCCGGGCGACGCTGATCGCCGACCTCGAGGCGGCGCTCGCCGCGGCGGGCTACGAGCCCGAGCCGCGTGCGGTCGAGGCGGTGCGCAGGCAGATGCGCGCCCGCAGCGACGCGGACGCCTGACGCGTTCGTCACAGGACGCTCCCCACACCGTCACCGCAGAGGCGGATACGGTCGAGGCGAGAGCGCACCGGCCCGTGCTCGCGCCCCAGCTCGCGGAGAGGCTCGACGAGCGAGCGCTGTCAGCCGGGATCGGTGTACGCACGGGACGCGCGGATGCGCCGGGCCGCGACCCGGTGCTGGTGGAGGTTCTCGGGATCGACGTAGAGCCGGGTGCCTGGATCGTGTTGTAGCAAGGCCCGGCGCTGCGCCTCCAGCATCTCGTGGAGCCGCCTCGCACCCGGGTCGTCGCTCTGCGGCGGGATCGGCACGAGTTGAGCGCTCGGCGCGATCGTCGCCCTCGAGACGACGCTCGCAATGGCCTTCTACTTCGGCTGGCTCTAGCCCGCATCGGCTCAGGGTCGTAACGGCCTCTTTACGGTTCGTTTCCGAGCGTTTTGCAGGCGAGCCGCATGCCTCCCGGTGCGCCGGGAAGGGAGAGGAGCGCCGGGACATCTCCCGGCGAAAGGAGGCATATCGAGATGAAGGCGAACAGGAACCACTGGGCGCGGCTGTCCTGGCCGGCGCTGATCGCAATGCTGGCGACCGCGATCGTCGCGATGAGCGCGTCGGCCGCGACCGGCCCGCCCCAGAACACGAGTCGCCCGTCCGTCAGCGGCTCGCCGGTCGTGGGCAAGGTCCTCACCGGCCACACCGGTGGCTGGACGGGCACGACCCCGATCGCGTTCACGTACCAGTGGGTGCGCTGTACCTCCACCGGTACCTCGTGCGCGAACATCGACGAGGCCGCTCAGAGCCAGCACTACGTGCTGACCTCGGACGATCTCGGTCACCGGCTCCGGGTCCTCCTGACGGGCACGAACTCGTCCGGGACGAACAGTCGTGACTCCGGGGCTACTGCCGTGATCAGGGCAAGCCGGGCGAACGCTCCGGTGGCGACGACCCGCCCGTCGATCACGGGCTCCGTGATCCAGGGCACCACGCTCACGGCGAGCAACGGCACCTGGAACGGCGCTGCGCAGATCACGTTCGCGTACCAGTGGCTGCGCTGTGACGCCGCGGGCGCCGATTGCCGGGCGATCACCGACGCCACGAGCGAGACGTACAGCACGGACTCGCTGGATGTCGGCAACACGCTGCGCGTCCTCGTGACGGCGACGAACGCGAACGGCTCGAGCGCGTCGATCTCGCACCAGAGCGCAACGATCCGCTCGACGTCGTCCGTGCAGGTGTCGCTGACCGCGAACGCGAAGATCGTGAGCTACGGCCGCTCCGTGACGCTGTCGGGCGCCGTTGCCGGCGCGTCCACGGGTGACGTCGTCACGATCCTGGCTCGGCCGGGTCTGAACCGGGTGCTCACGGCGCTCGGCTCGACCACGATCGACGCCGGCGGCTCGTTCACGAAGGTCGTGACCCCGCGGATGCACACCGTCTACGCCGCCCGGGCGGACGGTGCGCAGAGCGACTCGCTGGTCGTCAACGTCAAACCTGGCCTGCGGCTCCGTCACGTCGTCGGCGGCTTCGCCGTCACCGTGACCGCCGCGAAGTCGCTGGTCGGCCGGTACGTGAACGTCCAGGCCTTCACGCACGGCCGCTGGCAGAGCGTCAAGCGCGTCTTCCTGTCGCGCCGGTCGTTCGGCCTCTCGCCGACGATCCTCTCGACGGCGAAGTTCCGCCTGAGCGTCCGGCACGGGCTCAGGACCCGCGCCTTCCTGACTCTCGGCCAGGCCGGCCCGAACTACGTGTCGGCCACCAGCAACACGGTCAGGAGCTGAGGACGCAGTTCGCCGGGGAGGCCACGCGCCTCCCCGGCGAACCCCGCCTACTGGGAGCTCTGCACGGCTTCGACCCAGTCCAGGCTCTTGCCGCACAGGGTCCGTGCCTGCGAGGGGCGGACGTAACGGACCTGGAGCCGGGCGGGATCGCTGCTACCCACGATTACAGGCCCGAGGCCGAAGCCGGTGCCTGTGCCCGCGCTGCCGGGATGGACGTCCGGTCCGGTGTAGCGGAGCTCGACGCGGTTGCTTCCCGCGCGGAGCGGGACGACCGCAAGCGGGTTGTACTCGCTCGGCCAGTTGAGCTGGTGACGCGCCGAGGTGACGCGCTTGCCGTTCACGAGCAGCTCGAGCTGGCTCTGGAAGCTCCCGTCGACCCCGATCTCGTAGCTCCCCGCCGCCGGCACACGTACGTCGAGAGGGAAGGACTGCCGGCTGGTCGGGATGATCAGGCCGGCGGTCTCGCCGAAGCGGCCGGGGGCGCCGGGCGTCGAGCCGTCGAAGTTGACGGCCACGTTCGCGGGCCGATCGACCGTCGCCAGACTCCCACTCGGGCCGGCTTCTCGTGCAAGCCGCAGGACGTCCGAGCAGCGCGGGACGGCCGCGGCGCGGAACCGGTCGCCGAGAGAGAGGTGCTCCACGATCCGCGGCCCCCTGGTGAGCGGCCGCTGCCAGACCTCGTAGTACCGGCCGGCGGCGACCGGCTGGTACACGGACGGCGGGCGGCTCGCCGCGGGCGACCGGCGGGTCACGAGCGTGCGGTAGACGAGCAGGTCCGGGAGCTGGATCTCGTCCACGTCCGGCGACTCCCCGGTCGACGGCACGGCGCCGGTGCGCAGGTAGACCGGTCGCACGCGGAGCTCCGACGCGCCCTCGGCGTCGAGCTTGCGCAGGAAGTGCCGGGCGCCGTACGGGTCGTAGTCGTTCTCCAGCGTCGGGCCCTGGCCGGCGTAGCGGCTGCCGATCGCCTGTAGCTCGGTGAGGCGCGCGTTGGGGGCGAGCACCACGTCGTGATAGGCGAGCGAATCGGACCAGGCGACGCCGAACAGGATCGCGGCCGCCCCGAGCACCGCCTCGACCCGGCGGCCCGACTCGAACACCCAGCCCGCTGCGGCGAGCGCGAGCACGAGCGCGAGCGGGGAGACGATCGCGAACGCCTTGCCCTCGATCCACGGCGACCCGAAGCGCCAGAAGACCAGCATCCCGACGAGCGCGGTGGCCGTGTACGCGAGCAGGCCCCATCCGCGCCGCTTCCAGGCGAGGACGATCCCGAGCACGGCCGCGATGACGACGACCGCGATCAGGACGCCGGTCGCGTCGCCGTGGACGGGGGCATCCCGGAAGTCGCCGGCGGGCCAGATGCCGAGGATCTGCGGCCATTCGATCCGGTGCGGCTGGCCGCCCCGGTAGAGGTTGCCGTACTCGGTGTCGCCGGTGAACGCGCCGGTGTGGCCGAGCCACATCGTGGCCGCCGACAGCGTCGGGATCGCGAGCACGAGCGTCGCCAGCACCAGGACACCACCGGCCTCCAGGCCCTTGCGCCGGTCGGGGCGGCGCAAGAGCACGACGGCGACGACGATCGCCGGGACGAACAGCCAGATCACGCCGGCCGCGCTCTGCGAGCCGAGCGTCGCTGCGGCGCCGACGGCGAGCGGCAGCGCCGCCCTGGGGCTCGGCGCCCGCAGGAACGCGACGACGAGCGCTGCGACCAGGACGAGCAGCATCGCCTCGGCCATCTCCTTGATCCCGCCCCAGAGCGCATAGCCGTACAGCAGCGCCGAGCTTGCCGCCACCGCGGCGGCGAAGGCGCGCAGGAAGTGCGCGTGCACGAGCGGCCGCACGAGGACGTACAGGCCGAGGGCGAGCATCCCCGCCAGGAAGGAGAGATACGGCTGCCAGAGCCAGGCGCTGTCCGTCCCCAACAGGGTGTGGCCGATGCCGAGCGGCATCAGCGATCCCATTGGATAGCCCGTGGACAGGCTCGTGGTCAGCGTCCGCTCGTAGGTCGACGAGGTCAACCCGGCCACGTTGTAGCCGTGGCCGAGGTAGCGGTCGAGCATGGCCAGGTAGGTGGCGGTGTCGTCGAGCTTGATGTAGCCGGCGAACGTCCGCCGCCACAGCCCGAGCACGGGAGCGGCGAAGGCGAGATAGGTGGCGACCCCGGCGCCGATCGCCCAGACGTCCATCCGCATCCGCTTGAACGGCCAGGAGAGCGCGTACCCGGAGGCGGCGAGCGCGACCACGAGTGGGGTGGCGAGGGGCGCGGTCGACTCGAACAGGGGCGGGAAGAGCGAGGCGACCATGATCGTCGCCATCCCGGCCGGCAGGAGCAGCGGCCGAGGCAGCGTCGTGCCGGCCGCGCGTTCGAGCAGGAGCCCGCAGCCGAGCGCGAGCGCCGCTAGTACGAGCGGGAACAGGAACCAGGCGGTCAGCACGGGTCGCGAGCCGGTGGCGGGGCGGAGGCGATCCCGCTGCGGGGGTTCGGCACGGTCGCCACCTTAACGCGGGTTTCGGGGGGCGTCCGGCATGAGGTGGGGAGGGGCCGCTGCGGCTGTCGGCCCCTCCCCGGGGGAGAGAGTTGTCCCACCGATCTCGCTCCCGGACGACCCCCTGTCACCCCTGAAGACGCACGGCACGACGAAACCCCGACGCGGTGGTCGGCGATTCCCTCGAACGGGTAACGGCCCGGCCTAGTGGAACTCGCCGGACTGGCCCGCGGTGCCGTTGCCGTTCGTGCCGTTACCGCTGCCGGCCGAGCTCGGCTGCCGCGTGGCCGCCGGAGTGGCGGAGGGGCCGAACACGATCCCGTTCACGGCGCCGTCGTTCGAGCTGTCGTCCGCGGGTGGGAGGTCGGCGACCGGCGGCGTGGACGCGGGCATGATCAACGGCGGCGCCGTCCCGCGGCTTCCGCGCCTGGAGGGCTTCTTGGCGGCCGGCTTCCCTTTCGGCTTGGCCCGGCCCGAACCCTTCGACTTCGCGGGAGGGCGAAGGACCGGAGAGGACGAGCGGGATGGCTTCGCCGAGTCGGGCGTCACGATGCCGGAGCTCGAACGCGCCGCGTTCGCGGTCACCGGCGCGGGTGCGCTCTGCCCAGACGTCCTGATCGGGCGTCCGCTGTTGGTGTCGGCCGTCGGTTCGCCGGTCCTGCTCGCGCCGGGCGTGGTCGTGCCGGTCGTGGTCGTGCCCATGCTCGTCGTCGTGTGCGTCACGGGCGCGGACGCGCCGGTGGGCGCGGGCGCCCCGGCCTGCGCCGGCGACTTGGCGGCGCTCCGCTGGACGGCATGGCGGTGGGGCCGGACGTGCGCAGCGGGCCGGGCCTGAGCAGCGGGCCGGGCCTGAGCAGCGGGCCGGGCCTGAGCAGCGGACCTGCCGGCGGCTTGAGTTTTCACGAGCGAGTCGGACTGCGTGACGCCGGCTACGTACTGCGTACGATCGGGCGCCGGACCGGCGACGACGGCGGCAGCGGCCGCGGCGTGGGTCACCGGCCGAGCCGCGTGATGGTGGACCGCGGGACTCGTCGAGACGGCCACCGGGATCGCGACCGCGGTGACGGCTGCGGCCGAGGTCAGCCCGGCGGCGACGTGCACGGCCGAGGGCGCCTGGGAGAAGGCGTCGACGAGCCGGGAGATCAGCTCGACCGGCCAGAAGAGCAGACCGGCCACCTTGCCGCGGCTCGACCGCACCGCGCGGGCGAGCGTCGAGCACGGCGCGCAGTGGCGCAGGTGGGAACGGAGCGAATGGCGGTCGGCGACCGTGATCAGCCCGTCGAGCTGCTGCTCGACGAGCGCACGCGTCTCGGCGCACTCGAGCGGCTGGCCGCCTGCCTGGAGCTCCTCGCGGAAGGCGGAGCGGGCGCGGGTGAGCAGCGCCTCGACGGCGGCCGGGGACAGCGCCATCAGGTCGCAGATCTCGGTACGCGACACGCCGCGGAAGTCGCGCAGGATGAGCGCCGTCCGCTGGTTGGGAAGCAGCCGGGCGAGCGCGCCCACGATCTCGTCGGCCGAGGGAGTCTCCGCCTCGCTCGGCTCCTGGGGCGCCTCGGGGTCGAGTTCGACGTACGCGGGGCGGGCTGCGGCGGCGCGGCGCCGGCTGAAGCAGACGTTCCGCGTGATCGCGAGGAGCCAGGCGCGCGGGTCGGACGGGGTCACGCCCTGCCTGAGCGCGCGCAACACGTTGAGGAACACGGTCTGCGCCGCGTCCTCCGCATCGGTCGCGTTCTTGAGCAGGTACGAGGCCAGCCGCTGAACGTCGCTCTTGTACGTCTCGTACAGAGCTTCGAAGTCTCTCTCATCTCCCGCGTGTACGTGCGTGTCAACGAACGACGCCACCAGCTACCTCCTCCACCCCGTTCCCTTGCACGTCCCCTCGGCGCGCGTGCAGGGCCACTCTATCCCTCAATCGGGGGATTCTGGGTGGGAGGCGGCTCCTCCTCCGCGGGTTTCTCGGTCTCTGCGGCGGTTTGTGGCTCCTCGGCCGCCGGCTCCTCGCCCGAAGCCTCGCTCCCGGCGGCGTCGAGCTTCGCCTTGGCTGCCCGGACCTCCTCGACGAGCGGAGCCAGGTCGTGGTGCGCGAGGTGGCCCTTGTCGGCGAGCTCGAACGCCTTGACGCCCAGCGCCTCGTAGGCGTCGTCGAGCTCGCGACGACGCTGCATCCGCTCGTACTCCGACTGCGCCTTCGTCGCAGCCTGCTCGGCGCCCGCCTTGACCGTCGCCTTGACCTTGTCCATGAAGCCCATGTCGCCTCCCGGTCGATTGCCGCGTTTAATGTTCGCGCATGTCGCCGCCCCGTGGATTCGCCATGGTGCTGGCCGGGGGCGAGGGCAAGCGGCTGCAGCCGCTGACGGCCGACCGGGCCAAGCCGGCGGTGCCGTTCGGGGGCAACTTCCGGCTGGTCGACTTCGCGCTCTCCAACCTCGTCAACGCCGGCTTCTACCGCATCGCGGTCCTGACGCAGTACAAGAGCCACAGCCTCGACCGTCACCTGGCGACGAGCTGGCGGCTGTCGCCGGTGCTCGGCAACTACGTCACTCCCGTCCCCGCACAGATGCGCCGCGGCCCCCGCTGGTTCGCGGGCTCGGCCGACGCGATCTACCAGAACATGAACCTGATCTCGGACGAGCGGCCCGACTACATCTGCGTCTTCGGCGCCGACCACATCTACCGCATGGACCCGCGGCAGATGGTCGCGCAGCACCTCGAGACGGGTGCCGGCGTCACCGTCGCCGGCATCCGTGTGCCGATCGAGCAGGCGAGCGATTTCGGGGTGATCGAGACCGCAGCGGACAGGCAGGACGATCTCGGCCTTCCGGGAGAAGCCTTCCGACCCGATCGGGCTGCCGGACGCGCCCGACCAGGTGTTCGCGTCGATGGGGAACTACGTCTTCACGACGCGCACGCTCGTCGACGCGGTGACGGTCGACGCCGCCGCCGAGACGTCGCGCCACGACCTCGGCGGGGACATCATCCCGGCACTCGTCGAGCGCGGTGAGGCCTGCGTGTGGGACTTCGCCGAGAGCAACGTGCCCGGCGTGAGCGACCGCGAGCGCGGCTACTGGCGCGACGTCGGGACGCTGGACGCGTACTACGAGGCGCACATGGACCTGATCTCGGTCGACCCGGTGTTCAACCTCTACAACGAGGCGTGGCCGATCCTGACCTTCCCCGAGCCGCTGCCTCCCGCGAAGTTCGTGTTCGAGGAGCCGGGGCGGACGGGCATGGCGGTCGACTCGATGGTGTGCGCGGGCGTCGTCGTCTCGGGCGGCGTGGCCCGGCGTTCGATC
Organism: uncultured Actinomycetes bacterium; assembly: GCA_963776375.1. Classification (GTDB taxonomy): domain Bacteria; phylum Actinomycetota; class Thermoleophilia; order Gaiellales; family Gaiellaceae; genus PALSA-612. Next base: position 50,263 of record CAVZMF010000003.1, read on the forward strand.
CTCTCCCCACGCGTGCACGTCCACTCGTTCGCGGTCGTCGAAGACTCGGTGCTCATGCACGAGGTCGACATCGGCCGCGGCGCCGTCGTCAAGCGGGCGATCCTGGACAAGAACGTGCACGTGGACGAGGGGGCGACGATCGGTGTCGACCACGCGGCCGACCGGGAGCGGTTCACGGTTTCCGAGACGGGCGTGGTCGTGGTCGGCAAAGGGGCGAGGGTTGCCGCCTGACGCGCCGGCGCTGCGCGTCGCGCTGTTGACCCGCGAGTATCCGCCCGACGTCTACGGCGGCGCCGGCGTCCACGTCGAGTACCTGGCGCGCGAACTCGCGGGGCTCGTGGACGTGACCGTGCACTGCTGGGGCGCCGAGCGCCCGGGAGTCCGGCCGGGCGAGCCGAAAGTCGTCGCGCACCGCGCCTGGGACGCCCTCGCCGGCGACTCGCCGCACCTGGCCGCGCTGCAGGCCGTGTCGATCGACCTGACGATGGCGGTCGGCGTCGAGGGCGCCTCGCTCGTCCACTCCCACACCTGGTACGCCCAGCTCGGCGGGCACCTCGCCAAGCTGATGTACGGGATCCCGGCCGTCTGCACGGTGCACTCGATCGAGCCGATGCGGCCGTGGAAGGAGGAGCAGCTCGGCGGCGGCTACGCGGTCTCGTCCTTCTGCGAGCGCACGGCGCTCGAAGGCTGCCGATGCGATCGTGGCCGTCTCGTCGGAGATGCGGCGCGACGTGCTCGCCTGCTACCCGGCGATCGATCCCGAGCGCGTGCATGTCGATCTACAACGGGATCGACACCGAGGAGTACGCGCCCGACGCCGGAACGGACGTGCTCGAGCGCTACGGCGTCGATCCTGCGCGGCCGTCGGTCGTCTTCGTCGGGCGGATCACGCGGCAGAAGGGCGCTCGCGTACCTGTGCGACGCAGCGCTCGAGATCGACCCGGCGGCGCAGCTCGTGCTCTGCGCGGGCTCGCCGGACACGCCCGAGATCGGCGCCGAGATCGCGGCCAAGGTCGAGCAAGTTGCGCGCCGAGCGCGGCGACGTGGTCTGGCTCGAGCAGATGCTCGCGAAGTCCGAGGTGATCCAGCTGCTCTCGCACGCCACCGTGTTCGTCTGCCCCTCGATCTACGAGCCGCTCGGCATCGTCAACCTCGAGGCGATGGCGTGCGAGACGGCCGTCGTCGCCACGCGCACGGGCGGGATCCCCGAGGTCGTCAAGGACGGCGTCACCGGGCTGCTCGTCCCCTTCGAGCCGCGCGACGACGGCTCGCGCGAGCCGGTGGATCCGCGAGCGTTCGCCTCGGCGATCGCCGAGCGCGTGAACGAGCTCGTCGGCGACCCGGACCGCGCTGCGGAGATGGGCCGCGCCGGCCGCCGCCGCGCCGTCGAGCACTTCTCCTGGCGCGCGATCGCCGAGCAGACGGTCGCGCTCTACCGCTCGCTGCTCTAGGCCGTTCCGCCGTGGCTCTCCGGACCGTGTCCCGGGGACAGTCCCTGGACCGGTCCGGCACAGAAGTGCGACCGGACTCGCAAACTGCCTGCTCAACCTGACGGCTTTCCGGACACGTCCGGGGACAGTCCCCGGTCACGAGGCGTGACGGGGTCCGCGCAGAAGGCGCACGGGTAGCTATAGCTACAGGCTGCGCGCGAGGAAGAGGGCGATCTCGCCGGGGAGCTCAACGGGGTCGTAGAAGGACTGGTCGAGGCCGCAGAGGTAGAAGCCGTTCGCGAGGTAGAACTGCACGGCGGGGTAGTTGACGTTCTGCGTCTCGGCCCACAGGCAGCGCGCGCTCCGCTGCTCGTGCGTGCTCGGCGAGCGCGTCGAGGAGGGCGCCCCGAGGCCGCGACCGCGGAACGGCGCCGAGACGTACAGGTGGGCGACGGTCGCGCGCCCGTTCCAAGCCGGCGGCTCGACCTGCGCGAAGCCGGCGATCGCGCCGTCGAGCCTCGGCGACGAACGCACCCTCGCCGGGATCGATCTCCGGAAGCGGATAGGACTTCGTCAGCGGCGCGCGCGTCAGCAGCGCGAGCGCAAACCCGAGCCCGGTCTTCTCGCGGGCGAACCGGTAGACGCGGTCGGTCGTGAACGACGTGTCGATCGCGGCCACGGCTTCCGCGTCCCGCGCCCAGTCGAGCGGTCGCACCGTCACGGCCGCACCAGCCTCCGCGCCACACGAGTCTCCTCGTGGAGCCTCGCCGCCAGCTCGTCCGTGAGCTGGCCCGGCTCCAGGCGCCAAGACCAGTTGTGCGGCCCGCTGGTCCCGGGCATGTTCATCCGGGCCGAGCCGTCCAGGCCGAGCACGTCCTGGGCGGGCGTGATCGCGATCGCCGCCGGCGACCCGAGCGCGATGCGCATGAGGCTCCAGTTCGGGTCGGCCGGATCGAGCCCGGTCCGGCCCCGGAGCGCGGCGCGGCAGCGACCCCCACCAGCCGACAGTCGTGTCCGTGTCGTGCGTGCCGGTGTAGACGACGAGGTTCCGGCGATGGTTCTCCGGGCGGTGCGGATTCGTCGGAGGGCCGCCGAAGGCGAACTGGAGCACGACCATGCCGGGAAGGCCGAGCCGGTCCCGCAGGGCGTGCACGGGCGGCGTGATCACGCCGAGGTCCTCGACGATCAGCGGCAGACCGTCCGAGTTCGCGCTCGGCGGCGCGGAACAGGTCGTCGCCCGGCCCGCGCCGCCAGCGGCCGGTCTTCGCCGTCCTCATTCCCGCGCGCACCGCCCAGTAGGAGACGAAGCCGCGGAAGTGGTCGATACGCGAGAGATCGAACAGCCGGCGCGTCCGGCGGAAGCGCTCGATCCACCAGCGGTAGCCGTCCCGGCGCATCGCCGTCCAGTCGTAGAGCGGGTTGCCCCACAGCTGGCCGACCGAGCTGAGCGCGTCGGGCGGCGCCCCCGCCCACGAGCCCGGGCTGGAAGAGCTCGGGATGGTCGAGCTGGTCGGCGCCGTCGCGGCGCCACGTAGATGGGGATGTCGCCGATCAGCCGCACGCCGCGTGCCGCCGCGTACTCGCGAAGCGCGCCCCACTCGCGGTCGAAGCGCACCTGGTCCTCGACCGCGCCGCGGCCGGCGAGGCGCTCCCAGCCGCTGATCCAGTACGCCTCACGCTCCCTGAACGCGGCCACCTCGGCTCGCGTCACCCGCGCACGAGGCGAGCCGAGCAGGCCTCGGCCAGGCGGCGAACGCCGACGAGGCCATGTACGGCGAGCCCTCGGCGTCGGGCGGGCCGAGCGGCAGCACCTGCCACCAGCTCTGGCCCGCCGCGGCGAGCCAGTCGACGAATCGGTACGCCTCGCGTCCCAGCCGGCCGCCGGGGAGCGAGGTGACGTGCAGCAATACTCCGCTGGAGCGGGGAAGATTCATGCGGACCCTGTGCATACGACGGGGCCGTGGCGCGGTACCGAAGCATTCGATGACGACTCTGCCGAAGACGCGGTCGAGAATCCAGATCCAGCGGGTCTGGCCGATGCTCGACTGCCGCCGCTACCCGGTCAAGCGCACGCTCGGCGACCGGGTCGACGTCTGGGCCGACGTCTTCGGCGACGGGCACGACGTGCTCCGGGCTGTCGTCCGCACAAGCCGCCGGGCTCGCGCCGCTGGGGCGAGGCGCCGATGGAGCCGATCGGCAACGACCACTGGCACGGCGGGTTCGAGGCCACCGAGCTCGGCCGCTGGCAGTACACGATCACGGCCTGGGTCGACCGCTGGGCGTCCTGGCAGTGGGAGCTGAAGCGGAAGCTCGAGGCGGGCCAGAAGGACCTGTCCAGCGAGCTGCTCGAGGGCGCCGTGCTCGCCGGGCGTGGACGGGCTGACAGTGGACGAGGCGCTCGACCCGGCGACGGCGCCGAAGCAGGATCGCCACGAGGAGACGACGAGCATGCCGCTCGAGCTGATCGTCGACCGCGAGCGGGCCCGCTTCGGGAGCTGGTACGAGCTCTTCCCGCGCTCCTGGGGCGGGTTCGAGGGCGTCTCCGAGCAGCTTCCGCGGCTCTCCGAGCTCGGCTTCGACGTCGTCTACTTCCCGCCCATCCATCCGATCGGCCGCACCCACCGCAAGGGGCGGAACAACACGCTCGAGGCGGCGCCGGGCGATCCGGGCAGCCCGTGGGCGATCGGCGGCCCCGAGGGCGGGCACACCGCGATCAACCCGGAGCTGGGGACGATCGAGGACTTCGACCGGCTGGTCGCCCGCGCGCGGGAGCTCGGCATCGACATGGCGCTCGACTTCGCGATCCAGTGCTCGCCCGACCACCCCTGGCTCGACGAGCACCCGGAGTGGTTCCACCGCCGGCCCGACGGCACGCTCAAGTACGCGGAGAACCCGCCCAAGCGCTACCAGGACATCTACAACGTCAACTTCGAGTCCGAGGACTGGGAGAGCCTCTGGCAAGCGCTGCGCGACGTCGTGCTCTACTGGGTCGGGCACGGCGTGAAGGCGTTCCGCGTCGACAACCCGCACACGAAGCCGATCCCGTTCTGGGAGTGGCTGATCCGCGAGGTCCAGTCCGTGGACCCCGACGTGATCTTCCTCTCCGAGGCGTTCACGCGGCCGGCGATCATGTCCACGCTGGCCAAGGCCGGGTTCAGCCAGTCCTACACGTACTTCACCTGGAAGAACACGAAGGGCGAGCTGGTCGAGTTCATGAACGACCTGACGCAGAGCGACTGGCCGGAGTTCTACCGGCCGAACTTCTTCGCCAACACGCCCGACATCCTCCACGCCTACCTGCAGACGGGCGGCCGGCCCGCCTTCGAGGCGCGGCTCGTCCTCGCGGCGACGCTCTCGCCGAGCTACGGCATCTACTCCGGCTTCGAGAGCCTCGAGAACGTGCCTGCCCATGAGGGCAGTGAGGAATACCTGAACTCGGAGAAGTACGAGGCCGAAGGAGCGCGCGCTCGACGGAGCAGCTGCTCCCGCTCGCCGCGCGGCTGAACGAGATACGGCGTGAGAACGAGGCTCTCCGGTGGCTGGACAACCTGACCTTCGTCGAGACCGAGAACGCGCAGCTGCTCGCCTACGTCAAGCGCCGCGGCAAGAACACGGTGCTCGTGATCGTGAACCTCGATCCGGCGCAGCCGCAGGAGGGCGTGGCGATCGTCCCGGCAGCGCTCGGGCTGCCGCCGACCTTCCGCGTGCGCGACCTGCTCGACGACATGCCCTACACCTGGCACGTGGGCCGGAACTACGTGCGGCTCGAGCCGGGCGAGCGGCAGGCGCACGTCCTGCGGGTGGAGACCTCATGAGCGTAGGCTCGACGGAGCTCACCAACGAGCGGAGGCGCCGGCTGTGCCGGCGCCGGGAGCGGGCATGAGCCAGGTCACGCGAGTCGAGCGTCGAGCGCGAGGTCGAGCTGATCGTCCAGCGCGACCACCCGAACCCGCACCACGTGCTCGGTGCGCACCCGGCCGACGGCGGCGTGGTCGTCCGCGCCTACCGGCCCGACGCGACGGCCGTCCGCGCCGTGCCCGAAGGCGGCGAGCCGGTCGAGCTCGCCCTCGCCCATCCCGGCGGCGTGTTCGAGGGGCTCGTGCCCGGCGCCGACCTGCCGCTTCGCTACCGGCTCGAGGTCGACTATCCGGACGGGAGCAGCTTCTCGCTCGACGACCCGTACCGCTTCCTGCCCGACGCTCGGCGAGCTCGACCTGCACCTGGCCGGCGAGGGCCGGCACGAGGAGCTGTACGGGCAGCTCGGCGCCCACGTCCGCGAGCTGGACGGCGTGCAGGGCGTCGGCTTCGCCGTCTGGGCGCCGGCCGCGCGGTCCGGTCAGCGTCGTCGGCGACTTCAACGGCTGGGACGGGCGCCTGCACCCGATGCGCTCGCTCGGCTCGGCGGGGATCTGGGAGCTGTTCGTCCCCGAGCTCGAACCGGGCTCGAACTACAAGTACGAGATCCGCGCGCAGAACGGCGGCCTCCTGCTCAAGGTCGACCCGTACGCGCTCCGCACCGAGGTCCCGCCGAAGAACGCCTCCGTCGTCTTCGAGCCGCACCACGAGTGGGCCGACGAGGAGTGGCTCGGGCTGCGCGGGCGCAGAGGTCTCTGGCGCAGCCCGGTCTCGATCTACGAGGTGCACCTGGGCTCGTGGCGGCTCAACCCGCTCGAAGGCAACCGCAGCCTCTCCTACGTCGAGCTCGCAGACGAGCTGTCCGACTACGTGCTCGACCTCGGCTTCACGCACGTCGAGCTGCTGCCGGTGATGGAGCACCCCTTCGCAGGCTCCTGGGGCTACCAGGTGACCGGGTACTACGCGCCGACGGCGCGGTTCGGCTCGCCCGACGACTTCCGCGTCTTCGTCGACCGGCTGCACCAGCGCGGCCTCGGCGTCGTCCTCGACTGGGTGCCGGCGCACTTCCCCCGCGACGAGTGGGCGCTCGCGCGCTTCGACGGGACGGCGCTGTACGAGCACCAGGACCCGCGCCGCGGTGCGCACCCGGACTGGGGGACGCTCGTCTTCAACTACGGTCGCAACGAGGTCAGGAACTTCCTGCTCGCGAACGCGCTCTTCTGGCTGCGGGAGTACCACGCCGACGGCCTGCGGGTGGACGCCGTGGCCTCGATGCTCTACCTCGACTACTCCCGCAGCGCGGGCGAGTGGATCCCGAACGTCTACGGCGGCCGCGAGGACCTGGATGCGATCGCGTTCGTCAAGGAGCTCAACGCGGTCGCGCACGGCGCGGTGCCGGGCGTGCTGATGGCGGCGGAGGAGTCGACGGCGTGGCCGGGCGTCTCGCGGCCGACCGACGTGGGCGGGCTCGGCTTCGGCTTCAAGTGGAACATGGGCTGGATGCACGACACGCTCGACTACTTCCACCACGAGCCGGTGCACCGCATGCACCACCACAACCAGCTCTCCTTCGGCCTCATCTACGCGTTCACGGAGAACTTCATCCTGCCCCTCTCGCACGACGAGGTGGTGCACGGCAAGGGCTCGCTGTTCGCGAAGATGCCCGGCGACCGCTGGCAGAAGTTCGCCAACCTGCGCGCGCTCTACGCCCACATGTGGGCGCACCCGGGCAAGAAGCTCCTCTTCATGGGCGGCGAGCTGGCGCAGGAGCAGGAGTGGAGTCACGAGCGCTCGCTCGACTGGCACCTGCTCGAGCGCGCCGACCACGGCGGCGTCCAGGCGCTCGTCCGCGACCTGAACCGGATCTACCGCGAACAGCCGGCGCTCTGGGAGGTCGACTTCGAGCCGTCCGGCTTCCGCTGGCTGGAGGCGAACGACGCCTCCTGGAACGTGCTCGTCTTTGCCCGTTTCGCCGCCGACGGGTCGCGTCCGCTCGTGTGCGCCGGGAACTTCTCGCCTGTCCCGCGCACGGGCTACCGGATCGGCCTGCCCCGCGGCGGGCGGTGGATCGAGGTGCTGAACACCGACGCGGCGGGCTACGGCGGCTCCAACGTCGTCAACCGGAGCATCGAGGCGGAGCAGACGCCGTGGCACGACCAGCCCTTCTCGGCCGAGGTGACGCTCCCGCCCCTCGGCGTCGTCTGGCTCGTGCCGGAGGAGGGCGTGTGAGCGACGACAACGTCTGGTCGGACGCGTGGGATCCCGGCGAGGACTGGTCGGGAGGCGGAGCCCGTTCGAAACGGCTCGCGCGCGGTGAGCAGCTCGGCGCCAGTGTCTACGAGCTCAGGCCCGGCAACTGGATCCCGTTCCACTTCCACCATGCGTCCGAGGAGCTGTTGGTCGTGCTGCGGGGCCGTCCGACGCTTCGCACGGGGGAGGGTTCCCGTCTGCTCGCCGAGGGCGAGTTCGTGCACTTCCCGGTCGGGCCCGACGGCGCGCACGCGCTCGTCAACGACACGGAAGAACCCGTTCGCTACCTGATGGCGTCGACGCTCCGCTCGCCGGAGGTGGCCGAGTATCCCGACCTCAAGCAGATCACGGCGCAGGCGCGGACGTCGTCGCAGACCGGCGAGCGCCTGTGGCTGATCCACGATCTCTGACCAACGCGGCGATCGCCGATCGTCTCCTCGAGCTGTCGGCGCTGCTCGACCTCGCCGGCGCCGACACCTACGCCGTCCGGGCCTACAGGCGTGCCGCCGAGGTCGTCCGCGCGACGCCGGCGCCCGTGGCCGAGCTCGTCCGCGCAGGGCGCGTGCGGGAGCTGCGTGGGATCGGGCCGAGCATCGCCGCGCGGCTCGAGGAACTCGTCCGCACGGGCGAGATCGCGGAGCTGCGCGAGCTGTCGGCCGACGTGCGGCCCGAGCTCGTGGCACTCGGACGGCTGGTCGGGATCGGGTCGAAGCGAATGCTGGAGATCGGTCGCGCTCTCGACGTCACGACCGCCGAGGAGTTCCGGGTGGCGGCCGAGGCGGGGCGGCTCGGCGGCGTGGCCGGGATCGGCCCGGTGACCGAGGCGAAGATCCTGGCCGGGCTCGTCCGCGGGCCGCGCCCGCAACGCGGACTGACGCTCAACCGTGCGCGCGGTCTCGTCGGGGCGATCGCGGAGGCGCTCGGCGGCACCGTGGCGGGCGACCCGCGCCGGTGCTGCGAGCTGTCCTTCGAGCTCGCCGTCGTCTGCGAAGCGGAAGAGCCCGAGCCGGTGCTGGACGCGTTCGAGCAGCTCCCGGCGATCGTCGTGGTCGCCGAGCGCGGCGAGAGGCGCTGCGTCGGGGTCACCGTCGAGGGCATTCCCGTCACGTTCGCCGTCGCGGAGCCCGGCCGGTTCGGCACCGAGCTCGTTCGGGCGACGGGGCCGGCCGCGTACGTCGAGTTGCTCGAGCCGCTCCCCGGCGGCGCCGACGAGCAGGCGGTCTACGCCGCGCTCGGCCGGCCCTGGCTTCCGCCGGAGCTCCGCGACCACGCTCCATCCGCCGAGCCTCCGCGGCTCGTCGAGCTCGGCGACATCCGGGGCGAGCTGCACTGCCACACGACCTGGTCGGACGGGAAGGCCAGCGTCCTCGAGATGGGGGAAGGGGCGCGGGAGCTCGGCTACGAGTACCTGGCGATCTGCGACCACACGCCGAACGTCCGCGTCGTCACCGGCCTGACCGGGGACGACCTCCGCCGGCAGGCCGAGGAGATCGCCGACGCGAACGAGCGCCTGGCGCCGTTCCGGATCCTGCGCGGGGTCGAGTGCGACGTCCGCGCCGACGGCTCCCTCGACGTCGACGACGCGACCATGGCCGAGCTCGACTGGGTGCAGCTCAGCCTCCACGCCGGCCAGCGCCGGAGCGGCGCCGACCTGACGCGGATCGTCTCCGAGGCGATGCGGAACCCGCACGTCTCGGCGCTCAGCCATCCCAAGGGCCGGATCCTGAACCACCGGCCCGAGAACGCGCTCGACCTCGACGCGATCTTCGCGGTCGCCCTCGAGACCGGCGTCGCGCTCGAGGTGAACGGTCTCCCCGACCGTCTCGACCTCTCGAGCGACCACGTGCGCGAGGCACTTGCCGCCGGCGTCTCGATCGTGCTCAACTCCGACGCGCACTCGACGGGCGGCCTCGCGAATATGGAGCTCGCGGTCGCAACGGCTCGCCGCGGGGGCTGCCCACCCGGGAGCGTCGTCAACACGCGGCCCTGGCGCCGGATCGAGCCGCGTGTTACAACCGGCGGGTGAGCTCGAGGCCCTGGGTCGCAGTCCAGTCGCCGTAGCGCGACGGCTCTTACGGAGTTCTTACACCGGACTCAGCGCGGTCTTAGGGCCGTCTGGTCCTCTATGGTCATACAACGACTTCAGGAAGGACAATCAGTGCTCGCCCGAATCCCTCACAAGATCCTCCTCTCGGCCGTCGCCGGCGTCCTGCTCATCGGTGCAGGCGTCGGCGTCGGCGCCTACGCGGTCTCCGGAGGCTCGAAGACGGTGGTCAAGACCGTCTCGGCGCCGACGACCTCGTCGTCGACGAGCTTCACGAGCTCCAGCTCGCTCAGCGCGGGCCAGATCTACAAGCAGGCCTCGCCGAGCGTCGTGGAGATCACGGTCACCACCGGGGGTTCCGGCGGCGGCTTCTTCGGCCAGGGCGGCGGGAGCTCGCAGGCGCAGGGCTCCGGCTTCGTCTACGACACGCAGGGTCACATCGTCACCGACCAGCACGTCGTCGCCGGCGCCTCGTCGATCTCGGTCAGGTTCTCGAACGGCGCCACCTACAAGGCGACCGTCGTCGGCACCGATGCCTCGAGCGATCTCGCCGTGATCAAGGTCAACGCGCCCTCGTCGCTGCTGCACCCGCTGGCGCTCGCCGATTCGGACAGCGTCCAGGTCGGCGACGACGTGGTCGCGATCGGCAGCCCGTTCGGGCTCGAGGGGACGCTCACCTCCGGCATCGTCAGCGCCCTCCACCGCGACATCACCTCCCCGAACAACTTCACCATCACCGACACGATCCAGACCGACGCCGCCATCAACCACGGGAACTCCGGCGGCGTGCTCCTGAACACGGACGGCAAGGTCATCGGCGTCACCGCCCAGATCGACAGCGAGTCTGGCGGAAACGACGGTGTCGGCTTCGCGATTCCGTCCAACACCGTGCGCTCGGTCGTCTCCCAGCTCATGGGCGGCGGCTCGGTGCAGCGCGCCTACCTGGGCGTGCACATCCAGACCATCCCCAGCGACGTCGCGTCACAGCTGAACATGGCCGCGGGCGTCGAGATCACCAGCGTCGTCGCCAACTCCCCGGCCTCGAAGGCGGGGCTCAAGGGCTCCACCGGAACGCAGGTCGTCGGCGGCGAGCAGTACGCGACCGGCGGCGATGTCATCACCGCGGTCGACGGCAATCCCGTCTCGAGCGCCGACACGCTCCAGAACGAGGTTGCCGGCAAGAAGCCCGGCTCGACGGTGAAGCTCACCGTCGTCCGCGGCGGCTCCACCAAGACGGTCACGGTCACTCTCGGGTCGCGACCGTCGTAACGCAGGCTCCTTCCTCCGCCAAGGCCCGCCGGGCTGGCACTATCAGCCCGGCGGGCCGCCCTCCGACACATGAACCTCTCTCGCGCATCCCTCCTCATCGCCGGCGCAGCACTGCTCGCCGGGTGCGCCGCCGCCGCCCTCGTGGCGGCGCCGGCGTCTGCGGCCCGGGCGTCGTCGATTCGCCACTCGGCGATCGTCCGGCACGACACGGAGACGAGCTCGAACTGGGCCGGCTACGCGGTCACGCCCGCGCAGAGCGGCACCGTGACCTCCTTCTCGAACGTGGTCGGCACCTGGGTGCAGCCGGCGGTCAGCTGCACGTCGGGGACGCCGTCCTACTCGGCCTTCTGGGTCGGGCTCGGCGGGTTCGACGAGACTGCGAGCTCGCTCGAGCAGACCGGGACGGAGTCGAACTGCACGTCCTCGAACACCGCCGAGTACGACGCCTGGTACGAGATCCTGCCCGCGCCGCCGGTACGGCTGAAGCTGACCGTCCGGCCGGGCGACACGATCTCGGCCGCGGTCACGATCACCGGCAAGACCGTGCGCTTCCGGCTCCGGAACCTGACGCGCAAGACAGTCGTCAACAAGAAGGTGGCGACGGCCGCTCCCGACCTCACCTCTGCCGAATGGATCGCCGAGGCGCCCGCCTCGTGCTCGGGCTCGGGCAGCTGCGCCGTCTTGCCGCTGGCGAACTTCGGCTCGGTCGACTTCGTGCAGGCGGCCGCGACAGGGTCGCGCCACTCCGGCCTGATCTCCGATCCCGCCTGGGCGGCCACGGCGATCTCCCTCGACGGTTCGAGGAGCGGCGCGCCGGGCTTCTTCGGCAGCCGCGGCGGAGCGCAGGCGAGCGCGGTTCCGAGCAGCCTTGCAGCCGACGGCTCCTTCAGCGTCGCCTGGCAGCCGCCTGCGGCGGCCACCTCTTCCTAGCGGCGCGGCGTCACGCGGAGCACGGGCGAGACGGCGACCGAGCCGTCCGTCGCCGTCGCGATCGCGACCAGGTCGATCCGCTCGCCCTTGCGGTAGCGGCCGGGCTCGACGAAGGCCCGGTAGGGCGGCGAGTCGTCTGTCGCGAGGCGCCGCCAGGCGCCGGAGCCGCGGCGGGCGGCGAAGGCAACGCTGACCGGGTCGGCCGTGGAGACCGTCGCCGACGCGACCTTCAGCGTCCCGCTGAGCGGGTCGGTGCCGAACCGGAGCGCCGGCTTCGGGGCGGCGCGCTTCGGCAGGTCGCCGTCCGCGCGCAGTACGACCGCGGAGAGCGGCGGCACGGTAAACGCCAGCCGGCCGTTCGCGGCGCTCTTCGCCGGGCCGGGGGAGCCGAGCAGAAGCGACCAGCTCGACGACGGCGTCGCGGTCGTGATCGTCACCTTGCCCGCGGCGGTCCCCGAGTTGAGCGCGACCACGTACTCGCGTCGCGCGGCGCGGTCGATGCGGCTGACGACGAACAGGCTCTTCGAGGCCAGCCGCGGGATCGTCGCGCCGGTCGAGAGCGCCGGATGCGCGTCACGCAGCGCCCCGAGCGCGCGCAGCACGCCCTCGATCGGGTTGGTGACGTCGAACGAGGAGCCGTTCCCGATCGGCGGCGAGCCGACACGCTCCTGCGTCTTCCATTCGTCCACCTGCGTCGGGAACATGTCCTGCCGGGCCGCCTGGTCGCCGCCGCGGCCGATCATCCCCACCTCGTCGCCGTAGTAGACGACCGGCGCGCCGCGCAGCAGGTAGAGCAGGTCGTAGCCGAGCTCGACGCGCGCGAGCAGCGTCGAGTCCGATGCGGCGCCGTGCTGGAGGACCTGGAGCGCCGCCCGGCCCATGTCGTGGTTGCCGAGGAACGTCGGCGGGGTCGGGGCCGTGCCGGCCGGTCCGCGGTAGTAGTCGTCGTCGGCGAAGCGCGACCCGAGCGCCCTCGCGCCCGTCGTCCCGGCTGCGAAGCCCGCGGCCGCGTCCTGGAAGGGGAAGTCGAGCACGCTCGGGAGGCCGCGGTCGCGCACGAACGCCGACAGCTCGATGTCGTCGGTGAGCGTCACTTCGCCGAAGATCGGGAAGTCGCGGATCCCCACGCTCCGTGCTGCAGCGAGGATCCTCGGCACCCAGAGCCCGAAGAACGCGGAGTTGACGTGCCGCGCCGTGTCGACCCGGAAGCCGTCGACGTGGTACTTCGTCACCCAGCTGCCGTAGATCTGGGCCAGGCCGCTCATCACCGCGGGCTGCTCGGTGAAGAGGTCGTCGAGCCCGAAGAAGTCGCCCTGCTCGTATGACGCCTGGTTCCCGGAGGAGAAGTCGACGTCGCCGCGGTCATGGTACTTCGTCGGGTCGTTGAGCCAGGCCGGGTTCTTCGCTTTCGCGTCCGAGGCCACGGCGAAGAAGGGCCGGTAGGGCATGTTCGCCACGGACAGGCAGGGGAACGTCCTCGCGCGCACGTAACGGGCCGGAACGAAGACCTTCCCGTGACAGTCGCGGTAGGGCGCCTGGCCCGGGTCGAGGAAGCCGGCGTTCCCCTGGAGCTGGACGACGTCGGCGGTGTGGTTGACGACGACGTCGAGGTACACCTTGAGCCCGAGGCTGTGGGCACACGTGACGAAGTCGGCGAAGTCCTGGTTCGTGCCCAGGTGCGGGTCGACGTTCAGGAAGTCCTTGATCCAGTAGCCGTGGTAGGCCGCGCTGTCGCCCTGGACGGTCTGCTGGCCGAACGGCGGCGTCACCCAGAGCGCGGTGAAGCCGAGATCCTTGATCCGCGCCAGGCCGTGCTTCGTGTCCGTGCAGCCGCCGGTCAGGCCCTTGAAGTCCCCGCCGTGGTAGTAGGCGGTGCTCGTCGGGTCGTAGCCGGTCGCGCCGGGACCGCCGGTCAGCCCGCCAAGGTCGTTCGCGGAGTCGCCGTTCGCGTACCGGTCCGTCATCACGAAGTAGACGCGCTGCGAGGCGAGCGAGGTGTAGTCCGGCGGCCTGGCCAGGGCTGCGAGCGCCGCGCCCGACGGTGGGCCTGAAGCGCCGTTCGACCCCAGCGCGACCGCCGCCCCGACGGTCACCACCAGGGCGGATGCGACAGCAGCCGCCCTAGCGGAGCGGGTCACCAGTCTCGGCGTCGAACAGGTGCGCGTTGGCGACGTCGATCGCGATCGGGATCTCCTGGCCGATCGCGAGCCCGATCGCTTCCCTGGCCGGAAAGCTCGCCACGAGGTTGGGTCGGCTGGCAGTCACGCCTTCCGCGTCGGCCTCCTCCTCGACCGCCTCCGCGCCGGCGAGGTGCTCGCGGAGCGCGTTTGCGTCCGTGTGGAAGTAGACGACCGAGTGGGAGCCGAGCGCCTCGATCAGCTCGAGGCGCGCGGTGATCTTCGGCAAATCGTCGTGACCGCCGGCGGGCAGCAGGTCGTCGCTTCGCACTCCGAACACGATCGTCTTGCCGACCTGGTGACGCACGCCGGGGTAGCGCGCGACGGTCTGGTCGGCCAACCGCACGAGCTGCCCTCCGACGGTGAGCGCGAAGGAGCCGTTCTCGGCCGCCACGTCGGCCTGGAGCAGGTTCATGGGCGGCGTGCCGATGAAGCCGGCGACGAACAGGTTCGCCGGCTGGTCGTAGAGCCTCTGCGGCGTGTCGACCTGCTGCAGGCGCCCGAGGTTCATCACCGCCACCCGGTCGCCCATCGTCATCGCCTCGACCTGGTCGTGGGTCACGTACAGGGTGGTCGTCCCGAGCGAGTGCTGGAGCTTGGAGATGTCGGCGCGCATCTGGACGCGCAGCTTCGCGTCCAGGTTGGACAGCGGCTCGTCCATCAGGAACGCCTGCGGGTGGCGGACGATCGCACGGCCCATCGCCACGCGCTGGCGCTGGCCGCCGGAGAGCTCCTTCGGCCGCCGGTCGAGGTACGGCGTCAGGTCGAGCATCTTCGCTGCCCACGCCACACGCTCGTTGATCACGTCCTTCGGCGCCTTGCGCAGGCGCAGGCCGAATGCGATGTTCTCCCCGACGCTCAGGTGCGGATAGAGCGCGTAATTCTGGAAGACCATTGCGATGTCCCGCTCCTTCGGCGTCAGCTTGTTGACCACGCGACCGCCGATGGAGACGGTGCCGTCGGAGATCTCTTCGAGGCCGGCGACCATGCGCAGCGCGGTCGTCTTCCCGCAGCCGGACGGGCCGACGAGGACGAGGAACTCGCCGTCGCCGGCGTCGAGGGTGAGGTCGAAGACCGCCTGGACGCCGTTGGGATAGACCTTGTCGACCTCGTTGAAGACCACGTCAGCCATCGATCAGCCTCCAGGCGTCGAATGAGGGGCCGTCCGCGGAGAGGAGAAGGTCGCCGCCTTCCACTGCCGCGTCCGCGCCGTACAGGGTCTCGAGCTCGCGGCACGCGAGCGCGGCGAGAGGGAGTCGAACAGTCGCGTGCTCGTCTCTCGAGGCGAGGCACAGAATCCGCTCGGAGTCGGTCTCGCGCAGGTATGCGATCGCGTCCTCGGACACGTGCACGTAGCGGATGCCGCCCCGCGCGAGCGCGTCGCTCGAGCGCCGCAGCGCGATCAGCCGACGATACTCGTCGAGCAGCGTCGTGTCCCATGTCTCCGGTCGCGACCAGGGCATCGTCCGGCGCGCGTCCTCGCCCCACTCGCCCTCGAGGCCGAGCTCGTCGCCGGCGAAGACCATCGGCACGCCGGGCGTCGTCATCTGCAGGCCGATGCCGACGACGTGCCGCTCGCGGCTGCCGCTGACCGTGCGGAAACGGGCGACGTCGTGGCTGTCCAGGAGCGGCCACGAGTGCAGCACCTTGCTCCATGCGACGCCGGCGCGGAAGGCGCGCATCGTGCGGACGACCTGCGTCCCGTCGAGGCGGGGGAGGCCGGCGGGGATGCCCCAGAACGCCGTCCGCAGCTCGTCGGGGAGGTCCGGCCTGCGCAGCCAGGTCCACACCGGCCGCAGGAAGCCGGCGTAGTTCATCGCCCCGTGCCAGCCGCCCGGACGCAGATCAGGCCGGTAGTCGTGACCGTGCTCCGCGACGAGCAGCCCGTCTCCGGCGGCCTCGCGGATCCAGCGCGCGACCGAATGGTTGAGGTCCACGTCGCGGAAGCGGCCGGCCATGTTGGCCACGTCCACGCGCCAGCCGTCGAGCGCGTACGGCTCCTCGAGCCAGCGGCGCGTCACGGCCAGCATCCGCTCGCGTAGCTCGTCCGAGCCCCAGTTGAGCTTGGGCAGGGCGGGGACGCCGTACCAGCATTCGTAGCCGTTCTTCAGGCCGTCGTCGAAGAAGAACAGCCCGCGCTCGGGCGCGTCCGGATCGGCAAGCGCGCGCTGGAACCACTCGTGGCCGCGGCCGCAGTGGTTCGGCGTCAGGTCGCCGAGGACGCGGATGCCGCGCCCGTGCGCCGCTGCGACGAGCGAGGCGAGCGCCTCGTCGCCGCCGAGCAGCGGGTCGATCCGGTCGAAGGTGGTCGCGTCGTAGCGGTGGGTGCTGCCTGCGGGGAAGATCGGCGTCATGTAGATCGCGTCCGCGCCGAGCCGCTCGATGTGGTCGAGGTGCTGCTCGATGCCGCGCAGGTCGCCGCCGAACCACTCGGCCGAGGTCGTCGGCGCCCGGCCCCGGGGCAGCTCGTCCCACGGCCGCGGGACGGCCCAGCCCGGCGGCTCGACGTCGAGGCCGCTGGAGGCGAAGCGGTCTGGGAAGATCTCGTACACGACCGAGCGGAGGTGCCAGTCGGGGCCGCCGGGGTCGACCGAGACGAGGAAGTCGTCCGCGTCCGCGACGTCGCCCTGGACGAGCCCGGAGCCGTTCGCCCAGGCGTAGCCCAGTTCGCCGCCGGTAAGCAGGAAGCGGTAGCGCACCTCCGGATTGCGCATGGGAATCGTGGCTCGCCACCACGTGTCGGTCTCCGTCTCCTCGTCGACCTCCGCCCGCACGCCGATCGGATCGCCGTCGACGATGCAGCGGAGCGCGACGGCATCGACGGCAGTGCCTCGCGGGACGCGTAGCCTGACGACCGCCTCGTCGCCGATCTCGGCCGGCCGCTCGACGAGGTAGAGGTCGGAGCCGTCGTGGTGCGGCTCGGCGAGCAGCGTCGCATAGCCAAGCTGTGGCTGAGTGCCAGACTTCAGTCTGGCACCGCCGCCGTCCCCCTTCTCCGCGACCGTCATCCCTTCACCGATCCCTGCGTCAGGCCGGAGACGATGTACCGCTGCAGGAAGTAGAAGATGACGACGACCGGGATTGCGGCGAGCAGCACGCCCGCCGCGAACGGGCCCCAGTGCTCCGAGTACTGCGTGTCGATGTACTGGTGCAGCCCGAGTGGCAACGTGAACTTTCCGGGCGTCACGAGCAGGACGCTCGCGATCAGGAACTCGTTGATCGTGGCGACGAAGGAGAACAGCCCGACGACGATCAGCACGGGCGCCGCGAGCGGCAGCACGACGCCCCAGAACACCTGCGCCGGAGTCGCGCCGTCGACCCGAGCAGACTCGTCGAGCTCCGACGGGATCGTGTCGAAGAAGCCCTTGAGGAGCCACGTGTTGACTCCGAGCGCGCCGCCGAGGTAGACGAGGATCAGCCCGAGCAGCGTGTTCAGGCCGATGGTCGAGAACACCTCGCCGGTGCGCAGGACGATCAGGTAGATCGCTGTCACGGCGAGCGGCTGCGGGAACATCTGGATCAGCAGCAGGAACAGCATCCCCAGGCGCCGGCCGCGGAAGCGGAAGCGGCTGAACGCGTAGGCGGCGAGCGCCCCGAGCGTCACGGTGAGCAGCGCAGTGGCCGTCGCCACGAGGACCGTATTCAGGTACCAGCGCCAGTAGTGGACGGACGCGAAAATCTGCTCCGACACGGCCTTCGAGCCGTTGAACAGGTGGTCGAAGTTGGCGAGGGTGACGTGCGACGGGATCAGGCTCGATCCTTCGAGCGACGGGTTCGTGCTGAACGCTGCCGAGACGATGTAGGCAACGGGGAAGAGCGAGATCGCGATCGCGACCCACGCGACCAGGTGCCGCCACCACGTGTCCCTGAACGGCGGGCGCTTGTGCGGGACGAGCTTCTTCGCCTCCGGATGTGCCTCGACCGAAGCGCGGGCGATCGGCTGCTCGAGGGTGCTCATCGCAGGCTCTCCAGCGCCTTGGTCTTCCAGAAGCTGACGGCCGAGATGGTCGCGACGATCAGGAAGATCAGGATCGCGATCGTGCTCGCGAGCGCGTAGTCGTTGCCCTTCCCGGCCTGGAAGGCGAGCTTCCACGTGTAGCTGATCAGGATGTCCGTCGATCCGGCGATCGACTGGTCGTTCGACGCGGGACCGCCGCCGGTCAGCAGGAAAATGTTGTTGAAGTTGTTGAAGTTGAAGGCGAACGAGGCGATCAGGAGCGGCGCCACCGCCACGAGGAGCAGCGGCAGCCGCACGCGCCGGAAGATCTGCCAAGGCCCGCCGCCGTCGACCCGCGCGGCCTCCACGAGCTCACCGGGAATCGACTGGAGGGCTCCGAGCGAGACGAGGAAGAAGTACGGCACGGTCAGCCAGGTGCTGACCATGATGCAGGACACCCTTGCCCACCACGGATCGCTGAACAGCCACGGCACGTTCGTCCCGAAGATCGGATGGACGATCGAGCGGTTGACGACGCCGAACTCGTCGTTCAGCAATCCGCTCCACACGAGCAGCGACAGGAATGCCGGGACGGCGTAGGGGATGACGAGGAGCGACCGGTAGAGCCGGAGGAAGTGCATGCCGGGCTTGTCCAGCGCCATCGCAACGAAGAGCCCGATCGCGAACGAGAACAGCACGGTGAACGCGGCGAAGCCCACCGTCCAGGCGAGGACGCGCAGGAACGGGCGGGAGATCAGCGGATCGTGGACGACCCGGCCGAAGTTGTGCGTGCCGACGCCGGTCTTCCAGCCGGGCTCGAGCTCCTCCTTGCCGCTCGCCGCCACGAACGAGCCGCTGCCGTTGTCGCGGAACACGGTGCCGTCCGAGAGCCGCGTAAACGTGTTGGCCTTCGGGTCGTACTTCAGCGTCGGCTCGAGCACCGCGGCCTGCGTGAACCCCTGGGGCTGGATCGCCTCGGCGCCCTTTCCGGTCGGGATGTTGAACCCCTGGATCGAGAAGAGCTCCTTCTGCGGGACGAGCGTGTAGCTTTGGCCCCCGTGATCGTCGCCACCCGAGATCGTGAAGTCGCTCTTCGGGACCTCCGTGAGCTTCTTGCGCGTGCCGACGAAGGTCTTCCCGGTGTCCTGGTCCTGCAGCAGCTCGACGAGTTTCCCGCCCGAGTCGCGGGCGTACGCGAGCGGTGTAGACGGCGCCGCTGGCGGGCTGCTCGAGGGAGTTCTGCTGGATCGCCTGGATCGCCTGGCCCTTGGTGAGGATGTGGCCCGTCGAGTAGTTCGTGAACGCGACGTTGATCGTGTAGAGGATGGGGGCGATCTGGAACGCCACGAGGAAGACGAGCCCCGGGATGAGGAACTTTCCGGGCACGAAGCGATTCCGGGACACCATGTAGATCGCATCGATCCCGGCAGTCGCCACGAGCAGGACGACGAGGGCGGGCCACTTGTCGTGGTCGGCCAGCACGGTCGCAGCCCAGACCGCGAGTGCGTTGAGCAGGCCGAGGAGGACGATCTTGACGACGAGCCCGGTCGTGCCGGAGAAGAAGGCGATGCCGCGAGCGATCCACGAGGGCCGGAAGACCGGCTCGACGTGCGCAGGTGTCGGAGCGGCAGTCGTCGTCATGAAGCGCCGTGCGGATCGGATCCTAGAGCGGAAAGGCGCCCGGTTTCCCGGGCGCCTTCCGTGCGCTACGAATCAGCCGATCTTGTTGGCGATGTTGCGGGAAGCCGTGACGAAGGCGGTCCGGGCCTTGACGGCACCTGCGCCTCGCGTCGACTTGACCCACGCCCCGCCGAGATCGGTCCAGACTGACGCCATCTGGGGGATGTTCGGCAGCGGAACGCCGCCGGCGCCGGCCTTGCTGAACGCGGCCAGGACCGGGTCCGTTGACGAGCTTGGCCGCGTTGATGTTCGCCGGCGGGCGGCCGCCGGCGAGCGCGACCGCAGCCTGCGATGCCGGCCGTGCCATGTAGTTCGTGACCAGGTCGATCGCGGCGGAGCCGACGCCGTGCTGCTGCGCGTACTTCGTCACGAACACGCCCTGGACACCCAGGAACGGCACCGACTGGCAGGAGATCTTCGGCACCGGGACGATCTGGAACTTGATCCCGCTCGCCTTGAGCGTGGCCGAGTTCCAGGGGCCCGTGATCCAGAACGCGGCGTGCTTGCCCAGGAACGCGCTCTGCGCCGTACCCGAGGTGACCTGCGAGTTGACCAGGCCTTCCTTGTTCCACTTGTCGATCAAAGGAGCGTTCTTGAGGAACTTCGGGTTCGCGACGCCGATGTTGGACGGGTCGAGGTTGCCGGCGGCGTTCTTGCCGAAGATGTAGCCGCAGAGGCCGGAGAAGAACGGGTACATGTGGTAGGCGTCACCGGCGCCCTGCTGCACGGCGATCCCGAGGTTGCTCGAGCTCTTCTTCTTGAACGCCACGGCCTCGCGCTCCAGCTGCGCGAACGTCTTCGGGACCTTCGCCAGCTTCGTGTTGACGACGAGCCCGATGTTCTCGAGCTGCACCGGAAGGCCCCACAACCGCTTGACGGCTGTGCCGTACGACATCGCGTCGAGCGCGTAGCTCGGGAACTGCGACTTCACCGTCTTGCTGAGGACGAGCGGCACGATCAGGCCGTTCGCCGAGAATTGGCCGACCCAGTCGCTCGCGCCGATGACAACATCCGGGGCCGACGCGGCGTCGACGGTTCCCAGGTCGGACTGGATGCCCGGACTGCCGAACAGCTTCTGGACGACGTTGATCGTGATGCCGTGCTGGCTGCCCCAGGCGCCTGCAACCTTCTGCATGGCCGGCACGCGGCTCGCATCCGCCCAGATCGTCAGCGTCTGGGCATGCGTCCGTGCGGTCGCCTGCGCCGCAACGACGGCGCCGACCACTGCGAGCACCGCCAGCAGCGCTGCGATCCGCAGCGGCTTGACTATCGACATGTTTCTGCCTCCCTTGTTGGCGGCGCCTCGGCGCCGACGAAACGTGTTACATCTGCTTGAAACAGAACGGTGGCCAGAGTACTGGGTGACGGGTTGCGCGTCAAGCGGCTTTCTCCGCTAACTTCGTTGCTTATCGGGCGTCGCGCCGGAGGGGCGCGTTAGTATCCGGTGCGAGGTCTTCATGTGACACGTTCCCGGAAGGTGAAATGTCGAGCTTGAGAGATGTAGCCGAACGCGCAGGAGTGAGCGTCGCGACCGCCTGGCGAGTCGTGCACGGCGCGGACTCCGTGCGCCCGGAGACGCGCGACCGGGTCGAGCGGGCGATGCGCGAGGTGCTGTACGTCCCGCAGGCGCGGCCGGAGGCGACGGGGGCGATCGGCCTCCTGCTGCCGGAGTTCGCCAACCCGGTCTTCGCCGCGCTCGCCCAGGCCATGGAGACGTACGCGACCCGCGAGGGCTTCGCCACGATCCTCTGTAACACCGCCGGCTCGGCGCTGCGCGAGGTCGACTACGTGCACATGCTGCTCGAGCGGCGCGTCGACGGGATGGTGTTCATCTGCGCCGAGATCACGGACGTCCGCAGCGAGCACGATCACTACGGGCAGTTGATCGAGCGGGGGGCGCGGCTCGTGTTCGTCAACGGCGCCTCGGAGTCGCTCGAGATCACCTCCGTCGGGGTCGACGAGCGGGCGGCGGGCCGGATTGCCACCGAGCACCTGCTCGAGCTGGGCCACCGCCGGATCGGCTTCGTCGCCGGCGAGGCCCACGCGCTGCCGACCCGGGAGAAGCTCGTCGGCCGCGGGGACGCCTTGCGCGCGGCGGGCATCGAGCCGAACGGCTACGTCGCGCACGGCGCCTTCACCGTCGCCGGCGGGCGCGAGGTGGTGCGAACGCTGTTCGAGTCCCATCCGGAGGCGCCGCCCACGGGCGTGATCTGCTCGAACGACCTGATGGCGATCGGCGTGCTGCAGCAGGCCGCAGAGCTCGGACTGCGCGTGCCGGACGACCTCTCCATCGTCGGCTTCGACGGGATCGAGGCGACGGAGTGGACGCAGCCGGCGTTGACGACGATCGAGCAGCCGATCGACGTGATCGCGAAGACGGCGATCGCCGCGCTCAACACGCACGACGATCCCGACCAGGCGCTCGCGAACTATGTCTTCCGCCCGCGGCTGAAGCTCGGCGGGACTACCGCCCCGCCGAGCGCGCCGCGGGAGCCTCGGGCCGATCCGGCCCTGCGGCTGGGCGCCCGCTAGGAACGCCGCCCTGTGCGTCGCAGGACGCGCTCGTCGCCGACCCGCCGCGTTACGCCGTCGGCGTCGAAGCGCTCGAGGAGCAGCTGGGCGGTGCGCCGGCCGATCCCGAGCAGGTCCCGGAAGCGGGCGAGCGTGATCCGCCCCTGCGCCTCGCACTCGGCCACGAGCGCCCGGCGGGCCTGCTCGAACGCTTCGGCCGAGACGGCCGTTCCGTCGCCGAGCCGGACGAGTCGACCCTGCTGCTCGAGGAAGAGCGCGAGCTTCGGGTCGTCGACCTTCACCGGCTCGAGCCCGAGCCGCGCCTCGAGCTCGGCGGCTGCCGCCTCGCGCTCGCCGAGCGAGGCCGTCGCGCCCGGCCGGTAGAGCTTCGCGCCGCGCCGCTCGAGGCCGAGCAGCGGCACGATCGCATCGGCCCACGGCTCGGCGGGAGGATGGACGCCGGGATCGAGCGGGTCGGCAGCCTCGAGCCGGCGGCCGAACTCGCCGCGCAGCTCGTCTAGCCACGCGCGTGAGAAGACCCAGTCGCCGGCCCGCTCGACACCGACCGGCTCGCCGTCGAGGACGTGCCGGAGCGCGTCGAGGCGGACGGGTGCGTAGATCGTCGCTGCGACGTCGCCGCGCTCGATCAGCTCGATGCGCTCGGCGCTCGCGTGCCGCGGCGGCGCGGGGTCGAGGACGACGCCGCCGCCGAGCGTCGTCTCCCCGCGCAGCACGACGCGGTCGCCGCGTGCGGCCACGGCCTGCGACGAGAGCCGGAGCTGCGCGTGCCGCTCGCCGACGCGGCGCACGACGGCGGGGATCTCGGCCGTGCCGTGGTGGACGTGCAGCCGGGCGCCGTCCTTGATCGGCGCCAGCTCCTGGAGCGTCACGTCCAGCCGATAGCTCGCCGGATAGGCGCCCGGAGCGACCAGCGCCCGGCCGCGATGGAGCCGGCTGCGCTCGACCCCGGGAAGGCTGACGGCCACGCGCTGGCCCGCCTCTGCGCGCTCGACGGGCCGGTCGTGCACCTGCACGCTGCGGACGCGGACGGGGAGGCCGCCCGGCTCGGCCCGCAGTTCGTCCCCGTCGCCGATCGAGCCCGACCAGAGCGTCCCCGTCGCGACCGTGCCGATGCCGCGCAGCGTGAAGACCCGGTCGACGAACAGGCGCGTGGGCCGGTCAGCGTGCTCCTGGGGGACACGGTCGGCCGTGGCCGCCAGCTCGGCTCGCAGG
Source organism: uncultured Actinomycetes bacterium (assembly GCA_963776375.1). Taxonomy (GTDB): domain Bacteria; phylum Actinomycetota; class Thermoleophilia; order Gaiellales; family Gaiellaceae; genus PALSA-612. Next base: position 73,579 of record CAVZMF010000003.1, read on the forward strand.
TCGTCCAGCCCGGCACCGGTCTTTGCGCTCACCGGGACGACGGCGGCCCCGGGCACGAGCTCGCGACCCTCCTCGAGCGCGAGCTCCAGCGTCTCCTCGTCGACCGCGTCCGCCTTGGTCACGGCGACGACGCCGTGCTCGAGCCCGAGCAGGCGGATGATCGCCAGGTGCTCGTGGGTCTGGGGTCGCGCACCCTCGCTCGCGTCGATGACGAGCAGGAACAGGTCGATTCCCGTCGCCCCGGCGATCATCGTGCGCACGAACCGCTCGTGTCCGGGCACGTCCACGAGCGAGAGCCGCCTCCCGTCCTGGAGCTCCAGCGGCGCGTAGCCGAGGTCGATCGAGATGCCACGTGCCTTCTCCTCGGGCAGCCGGTCCGTGTCCTTGCCCGTCAGGGCCCGAACGAGCCACGTCTTGCCGTGGTCGATGTGCCCGGCGGTGCCGACGGTCACCGACATCGGCCGAGCCTCTTGACCATGACGAGGCGCCGTCCGAGCCCGCGGCCGTGCTGCTCGCGCCGCACCGCGACCACGAGGATCTCGGCGCTCCACTCGTTGTGCAGCTTCAGCGCCAGCAATCCGGCCACGTCGCCGTCCTCGCGGACGGCGAAGGTCGGCAGTTCGCAGACCTTGCGCTCGTACGACTCGATCGCCGCCTCGATCCCGAACCATTCGGGCAGGCAGCGGAGGAGCGCGCCGCAGGCACGCGTTCGCTCGTCGGGGTCGACGAGCTCGACGACGGTCATCGCGCGGCGGTGACGGCCGCAGCGGCCTCCTCGGCCTCGGCGTCCGAGAGCGTGCGACAGTCGAGCAGCAGGCGCCCGTCGCGGACGATCCCGACGACCGGAGGCTCGCCGAGCCGAAGCGGGGCGGCCAGCTCCTCCTCGACGGCGCATGCGAAGCTCTCCAGCTCGAGAAGCGGCAGCGCGCCGCCGCCGACGCGCGCGACGGTCTGCTCGACCGCGCCGCCCACGCTCGCCGCCAGCCGTTCGGCGCGGGTTCGGACGGTCGCCACTGGCTCGTCCAGCATGCGCAGCACCGGGATCTCGCGGCGCGCGCGGTCGGGCTCGAGGTAGAGCGCGAGCGTGCCCTCGAGCGCGGCGAGCGTGAGCTTGTCGGCCCGGAGCGCCCGCTGCAGCGGGTGGCGGCGCAGGCGCTCGACGAGATCGGCCCGACCGACGACGATGCCTGTCTGGGGCCCGCCCAGCAGCTTGTCGCCCGAGAAGCACACGAGGTCGGCGCCCGCGGCGAGGCTCTCCCGCGCCGACGGCTCGTCGTGCAGCGGTAGGAACGCGCCGCTGCCGAGGTCGTCCACGAGTGGGGCCCCGGCCCGGCTCGCGACCTGCGCCAGCTGCTCCAGGCGGGGACGTTCGGTGAAGCCGACCACGCGGAAGTTGGACGGGTGGACGCGCAGGATCAGCGCCGTGTCCGGGCCGAGCACGCGCTCGTAGTCGGCGGCCCGCGTGCGGTTCGTCGTCCCCACCTCGACGAGGCGTGCGCCGGAGCGCGCCAGCACGTCGGGGATGCGGAAGCCGTCGCCGATCTCGATCAGCTCGCCGCGCGAGACGAGCACCTCACGGCCCTCCGCGAGCGCGGCCAGCGCGAGCAGCACGGCGCCTGCGTTGTTGTTGACGACGAGCGCGGACTCGGCGCCGGTCAGCCGCCGCAGGATCGCGGCCGTGTGGTCCTGGCGCGACCCGCGGCGGCCCTCGGCGAGGTCGTACTCGAGATTCGAGTAGCCGCGGGCAGCCTCGTGAACGCGCTCGAGCGCCGCCTCGGCCAGCGGCGCGCGTCCGAGGTTCGTGTGCACGACGACGCCGGTCGCGTTCAGCACGCGCCGCAGCTTCGGCGCCCGCAGCGCGACGAGCTCGGCGTCGAGCCGCGCCGACAGGTCGCCAGGCTCGGCGCCCGACCGGATCTCCTCCCGCGCCCGCTCGATGACGGCGCGCGCCGCCTCGACCGCGAGCGGATCGTCGACGTCGCGGGTGAGCTCGTCCACGGAAGGCAGGTCGCGAAGCTCCATCAGCTGGGCACCTAACTTGCAGCGGCCTCCGCCTCGGCGATCACGTCCGCGCAGTTCCGCTCGTAACAGTCGAGCACGATCTGCACGGTCTGCGCCGGGTCGTCCGTGACCGAGAGCAGGAGCAGGTCGTCGGGAGAGATCAGCTCCTCGGCGATGAGCTTCTCCTCGATCCACGCGCGCAGCCCCCGCCAGTGCTCGGTGCCGACGAGGACGATCGGGAAGTGCAGGATCTTTCCGGTCTGGATCAGCACGAGCGACTCGAACAGCTCGTCGAGCGTCCCGAAGCCGCCCTCGCAGAGCACGAACCCCTCGGCGGCCTTCACGAGCATCGTCTTGCGGGCGTAGAAGTGGCGGAAGGTGAGCTCGCGGTCGAGGTAGGTATTCGTGCCCTGCTCGTGCGGGAGCTCGATGTTGAAGCCGATCGAGAGGCCGCCTGCCTCCTGGCAGCCGCGGTTCGCCGCCTCCATGATCCCCGGGCCACCGCCGGTGACGACCGCGAAGCCTGCTCCGGCGAAGCGGCGCCCGATCTGGCGCGCCCGCTCGTAGGCGGGATCGCCCTCCCCGATCCGCGCCGACCCGTAGACCGTGACCGCCGGACGCCCGATGGCGTCGACCGCTTCGAAGCCGTCGCGGAACTCCTGCGCGATCGTCGCCACGTGCCGGTCGAGGTCCGTCTCGACCCGCTGGAGGATCGCCCGGTCTTCGGAAGCGCTCACAAACGGTGCTGGGCGACGTGCGATCCGATCATGCCGAGCACGAGCAGGGCCGCGAGGCTCGCGTACGCGAAGCCGATCATCGCCGCGCGGGTCCTCGCCCCGCCGCGCCGCAGCAAGTCGAACGCGCGCAGGATCTGGCCTCCGTCGAGGAAGCCGATCGGGATCAGGTTGAAGAGGTTGAGCAGGAACCCGAAGTAGCCGAGCGCCTGCAGGAGCTGGGAGTCGATCTGCTCGCCGACGACCCAGAACGCCGCCGCGCCGACGGCCCCGAGGACGGGGCCTGCGAGCGCGATCCTCGCCAGCCGCCACGGGGTCAGCTGCTCCGTCCTGAAGGCGACGAACGCTCCCAGGAACGGCACGAAGATCGGCCAGTTCGGATGCAGGCCGAGCCGCCTCGCCTCGATGAAGTGCCCTAGCTCGTGGATCAGGATCAGCGCGACGAAGCCGATCGCGATCCGCCAGCCCCAGATCAGCGCGTAGCCGCCTACGGCGACGAAGATGCTGCCGAACTTCGCGACCGCGAAGCCGTATTTCGCGATCGCGCCGATTGCTACGGCGATCGGCGCCAGCAGCCGCTTGCCCAGCTCGCGCCAGTTCGTGCCGGGGTGGATGGGCTCGTAGTCCCGCGCGACTTCGTGAGGCTCCACAGGCTTACCGTAGCTCGGGGAAAGGACTTCGGGTCATGAGCCGCGCCCGATCCATTCCTCGCCGCCCTCGTAAACCTCCTTCTTCCACAGCGGCACGATCTCCTTGAGCCGGTCGATCGCGTCCTTGCAGGCTGCGAGGGCGTCCTGCCGGTGGCGCGCCGAGACGGCGATGACGACGGAGATGCCGCCGATGTCCACACGGCCCGTGCGGTGCGCGATCGCTACCTCGCAGAGCTCGTACCGCTGCTTCAGCTCCTCGGCCACTTCGGCCATGACCTTCTCCGCCATGCCCGCGTAGCCCTCGTACTCGAGGAAGTGCACCGTGCGACCGCGCGAGTGCGCGCGCGTCGTGCCGATGAAGGTGGCGATCCCGCCGGCGGCGTTGTCCGCCACCTGCTCGACGACGCGCCCCGGATCGATCGGCTCCTCCGTGAGCACGAACGCGCCGCCTGACACCGGCGGGATCAGCGCCACCTCGTCCCCGTCCGCGAGCGGCGTGTCCTTCGCGGCGTACTCGAGGTTGACCGCGTACAGGAGTCCCTCGGGCTCGTCGCCGAGCCCGAGCGCAGGCCAGACGTCGCCGACGGCCTCGACGCCGTCGAGCTCCCGCTCGGACCAGCCGGCCCGCTCGCGCAGGCCGGCAAAGAGGCGCACCCGGATCACGGCGTGAGCCTAGCGCGACGTCATCCGCCGGCTGCTCGATCGCGGCCAGCACGAGGGAGCCGTCTGGCCGGTCAGGACCGCTCTCCAGAGCCTCGTCGACGAGTGGTCGGGCTGAGCGGGCGTACGATCTGGATATGGCGACGAGCGAAGACCGGCGCACGACCGACTCCGGCATCGAGATCGAGCCGGTCTACACGGCCGGGGACGTGGCCGGCCTGGAGGTCGAGCTCCCCGGCGAGTACCCGTACACGCGCGGGCCGTACGCGACGATGTACCGGGGCCGGCCGTGGACGATCCGCCAGTACGCGGGCTTCGGCTCGGCCGAGGAGACGAACGAGCGCTTCCGCTACCTCCTCGACCGCGGCCAGACGGGCCTCTCGATCGCCTTCGACCTGCCGACGCAGCTCGGCTACGACTCCGACGACCCGCTTGCGGCAGGCGAGGTGGGGCGGACCGGGGTCGCCATCGACTCGATCGAGGACATGCGCGTCGTCCTCCAGGGCATCCCGCTCGACCGGGTCTCGACCTCGATGACGATCAATGCGCCGGCCGCGCTGCTCCTCCTGCTCTACGAGCTCGTCGCCGAGGAGCAGGGCGTCGCGGGGGCCGAGCTCCGCGGCACCGTCCAGAACGACATCCTCAAGGAGTACATCGCCCGTGGGAACTACATCTTCCCGCCGCGGCCGTCGATGCGATTGACGACTGATCTGTTCGCCTACTGTGCAGCGCGGCTGCCGCGCTGGAACACGATCTCGATCTCGGGCTACCACATCCGCGAGGCGGGCTCGACTGCGGTCCAGGAAGTCGCGTTCACGCTGGCGAACGGCATCGCCTACTGCCGCGCCGCCGTTGAGGCAGGGCTGTCGCCGGACGCGTTCGGGGAGCGCCTCTCCTTCTTCTTCAACGCGCACAACGACTTCTTCCAGGAGGTGGCGAAGTACCGCGCGGCCCGCCGCCTGTGGGCGCGGATCATGAAGGAGCGGCTGGGCGCGACGAACCCGCGCGCGATGGCGCTCCGCTTCCACGCCCAGACCGGCGGCTCGACGCTGACGGCGCAGCAGCCCGAGAACAACGTCGTCCGCGTGGCCGATGCAGGCCCTCTCTGCCGTGTGCGGCGGCGCGCAATCGGTGCACACGAACGGCTTCGACGAGGCGCTCGCGCTGCCGACCGAGCGCTCGGCGCGGGTCGCGCTGCGGACGCAGCAGGTGCTCCAGCACGAGGCGGGGACGACCGCCACCGCCGACCCGCTCGGGGGCGCCTACTTCATCGAGGCGCTGACGGAGGAGATCGAGCAGCGGTCGCTCGAGCTGATCGACCGGATCGAGGAGCTCGGTGGCGCCGTCGTCGCCGTCGAGCAGGGCTTCGTGCAGCACGAGATCGAGGAGGCGGCCTTTCGCTACGCGCAGCAGGTGGAGGCGGGCGAGCGCGTGATCGTCGGCGTAAACGCGTTCAAGGAGGCCGAGGGCGCCGAGATCGAGCTGCAGCGCATCGATCCGGAGATCGAGCGGCGGCAGCTGGAACGGACCGCCCGGGTACGCGCCGAGCGCGATGCCGAGGCAGCCGCGACGGCGCTCGCCGCCGTGCGCGCGGCGGCCGAGGGCGACGCGAACCTGCTCGTGCCGATGCGCGAGGCGCTCCGCGTCGGGTGCACGATCGGCGAGATCTGCGGCACACTCCGCGACCTGTGGGGCACGTACGACGCCCAGCGCCCCGAGCCGAGCGTCTAGCCGACCTCCCACGTGCGGATCCTGCTGGTCTCCCAGATGTACCCGGGCCCGGACGACCCGGACCTGGGGGCGTTCGTGGCGCAGGTCGAGCGCGCCCTTGCCGCCCGCGGCCACGAGATCGAGCGCGCCGTGATCGACCGGCGCGCGGGCGGCAAGGCCCGCTACTCGCAGCTCGCGGGCCGCGCCGTGCGCGCGGCCCGCTCGTTCCGGCCGGACGTCGTGTACGCGCACTTCCTCGTCCCCGCCGGGCTGATCGCCTCGCTCTCGTCGCGCGCGCCGCTCGTCGTGACCGCGCACGGCCAGGACGTCCGCAACGTCGGTGCAGTCCGCGGCGTCGCCTCGGCCACACGCCACGTCGTTCGCCGCGCCGCCTCGGTCGTCGCGGTCTCCGACTATCTGCGCCGGGAGCTCGAGTCGAGGATCCCTGAGGCCATCGGCAAGACCGAGGTGATCGACTGCGGGGTCGACCTCGACCGCTTCCCGCTCCTCCCGGCGCGGCCGGCCGCGGAAGACGGCCCCGCGTACCTGTGCCTGGGCTCGTTGACCGAGCGCAAGAACGTCCTCAGGCTCGCGGACGCGTTCCGCCGGCTTGGCGACGGGACGCTGACCTTCGCCGGCGACGGGCCGCTTCGCCGCGAGCTCGAGAGGCGGGGGCACGGCGTGACCCTCCTCGGCACCGTGCCGCAGGAGCGAATCCCCGAGCTGATCGGCGCGAGCGACGTCGTCTGCCAGCCGAGCCTCGTCGAGCCGTTCGGACAGGCGCTCCTCGAGGCGATGGCCTGCGGACGCCCGGTCGTCGCCACCGCGGTCGGAGGCCCGCCCGAGTTCGTCCCGCCGGAGGCCGGCATCCTCGTCGATCCCTCCGACGAGCTCGCCGTCGCCGCCGCGCTCCGCGCCGCCGCCTGGCTGCCGTGTCCGAACCCCGCAGCCCGCGCAGCCGCCGAGCGGCACGACGTCAAGCGGCAGGCCGAGCGGATCGAGGCCGTGCTGGAGCGGGCAGCCGGGGCCGCCCGCTCCTAGCGCGGAGGCTCTCGTCTAGGCGGCGGGAGGAGCGGCGTCGCCGGTCGCCGGCGTGCTCGGCGGCCGCACGTCGTTCCGGAGCTTCCGCAAATCGTCGCCGAAGTCTCCCTTGATCACGACGGCGAAGACGATCCAGGCGATGATCGCGCCGGCCGCGGGGCCGACGATGTAGATCCAGAAGTCCGTCCACTCCGACCCGACGAGCGCGGGTCCGAGCGACCGGGCAGGGTTGACCGATGCGCCGCTCCACGGGATATCCGCGAAGTGGATCGCGAGCAGCGTCAGCGGGATCGAGACGAGCGCGGTGCCGCCGAAGCGCTCGCTCTTCGTCGACTGCATGATCACGAGCACGAAGATTGCCGAGAACGAGATCTCCATGAACAGGCCCGTCCCGACGGACGACGGTACCGTCGCGGTCGCCTTGACGACGTCGTGGTTGAACGGGATCAGCATCAGCAGCGAGGCCAGGATCGCGCCGGCGAACTGGAAGATCCAGTAGCCGAGCAGGTCCTCGAACGTCAGCCGGCGGTCGAGGAAGAGCCCGAGCGAGACGGCCGGGTTGAAGTGCCCGCCCGAGACCTCCGCGAACGCGTACAGCGCCGCCATCAGGGCGAGACCGAACGCGAACGGCACGGCCAGGAGCACGATGGCGTTCGGGCCGGGCGCTCCGGTCGGGTTGAACGGAGCAGCGCCCGAAAGCTTCAGCGCGGCGGTGATGCCGACGCACCCGCCGAACACCAGGACGAACGTGCCGAACAGCTCAGCTAGGTACCGTTGCCATTGCTTCACTCGCCGACCACTCCCTCCAGGACGCGGGACAGTTCAGAAGGAAGCGTGGCAGCGCTACCGGATGGAGCGACGCTGGATCAGGGCGCCGACGGGCCGGCCCGGTCGAGGTCGGCCAGGCGAACCTCCACGAGTGGTCGGACCGCGTCCTCGAGCCCGGCTTCCCGGGCCAGCGCCAGCGCCTGCTCGTAGCTCTCGCGCACCTTCTCGGCGGCGACGCCCTGCTTCAGCCGGTTGTCGCCGGTGACGAGCAGGTGCTGGATGCGCGCGCGGACGTCCTCGGACACGACTCCGGTACTCTAGGCACCGAGATGCTGCAAGCAGTCGCCGTCTGGCACGTCATCGTCTCCTTCGCCCTGCTCGGGCTGATCCTCATGCACTCCGGGCGGGACGCAGGCTTCGGCGGCATGGGCTTCACGCCCGCGTCGCAGGGCGGCACGCACATCGTCGAGCGCAACCTCACCCGGCTGACCATCCTCGTCGCGACGATCTTCTTCGTCGACACGATCGTGCTCTTCCAGCTCCTCAAGTAGGGTTCCGGCCCGCGGGACGGCCGCTAGAATCGTCTCGCACCGAGCGCTGGTGGCGGAATTGGTAGACGCGCAAGGTTGAGGGCCTTGTGGGTGCATAACCCGTGGAGGTTCAAGTCCTCTCCAGCGCACTCAGCGCAACGAAGTCCGGCCGCCGCCTTGCGGCGACGACCATGGTGACTTCGTTGCGCGATTGCCTCGAACTCGATCAGGAGCGGGCAGACGCGGGCAAAGCCCGCATCTGCCATCGTGCACCGTCGCCCAGTGCGCTGGCCGCCACTTTCGGCGCCCGGTCTTGGCCCCGGCGCTTGACGCCGTCCGGGGCCCTCGCTACCGTGATCGAACACACGTTCGGAAAGGAGCGGGATGCTCACACCGAGACAGCGGCAGATCTGGGACTTTCTCGTCGACTACGGCGACCGGCACGGCTATCCGCCGACAGTGCGCGAGATCGGCGAGGCCGTCGGTCTCGCCTCGCCGTCGACCGTGCACGCGCATCTCGCCAACCTGGAACGCGCCGGGCTGCTCCGGCGTGACCCCACGAAGCCCCGCGCCCTCGAGTTGATCGGGCGCGAGCGGAGCGGCGCCTCGCGGCCGACGCCCGAGACGCACGTGCTCCCGCTGGTCGGCCAGATCGCTGCCGGCGGACCGATGCTGGCCGAGGAGTCGATCGAGGGCTATCTCGGCGTGCCGGAACCGCTCGCGCGCGGCGGCGACGAGTTCATCCTTCGCGTGAAGGGCGAGTCGATGGTCAACGCCGGCATCCTCGACGGCGACTACGTCGTCGTCCGCCGTCAGCAGGACGCGCAGAACGGCGACGTCGTCGTGGCGCTCGCGGGCGCGGACGAGGCCGCCGACGAGGCGACCGTCAAGCGGTTCTTCCGCGAGAACGGCGGCGTCCGCCTCCAGCCGGAGAACGACGCGCTCGAGCCGATCTACGCAGCGCACGTCCAGATCCTGGGCAAGGTCATCGGGGTCTTCCGGAGGCTCTAGTGGGGGCTGTGCTGGAACTGAACCGGTCGCTCGACCAGGAGCTGCACGCGCTCCTGCGCGGCGCCAGCCTCGAGTGCCTCGTGTGCGGCGAGTTCGTGCTGCGACTGCCGGACGGCTCGATCTTCTGTCCGGAATGCGGCTGTTCCGTCGAACCCGGCGCCGGTAGGATTCAGCGATGCAGGCCGGGTGACCGCGGGCTGAGCTGCTCGGTGAGCTTTTCGAAGCTTCGCCGGGGCTCGGCGCGAGGAAAGTCCGGACACCGAAGGGCAGGACGCTGGGGCAGACCCCAGGCGGCGAAAGCCGACGGAAAGTGGCACAGAAAGGAGACCGCCACCGGCGACATGATCTCTCCGGAGACGCCGGCGGTAAGGGTGAAACGGTGGGGTAAGAGCCCACCAGCGCCGTGGTGACACGGCGGCTCGCCAAACCCCGTCCGGTGCAAGGCGAAGCAGGCCCCGAAGACGCTGCCCGCCGAGGGGCCGGGTGCGCCGCTCGAGCCGTCAGGCAACTGGCGGCCTAGAGGGATGGTCACCCTCGACAGAATCCGGCTTACAGGCCTGCTACGGAAGAAGCCCCGCTTATGCGGGGCTTCTTCTATTCGCCGCCTCGGCGAGGAGCGCGCGCACGTCGAGGGGACGCGTGTACATCGTGAAATTCCCGTCCTCGTCGCGGGGCCATTGGTCCCGAGGCCGGTCGTGGTAGAGCTCGACCCCGTTACCGTCCGGGTCGTTGAGGTAGAGCGCCTCGCTGACGCCGTGGTCCGACGCTCCCGTGAGCGGGACGCCGGCCTCCACGAGCCGGCGAAGCGCTCCGGCGAGGGCCGCGCGGCTCGGGTAGCGGATGGCCGCGTGGTAGAGGCCTGTCGTCCCCGGCGGGGGAGGCGGGCCGCCCCTCGACTCCCAGGTGTTCAGGCCGATGTGATGGTGGTAGCCGCCGGCCGAGACGAACGCCGCCTCGTCTCCCATCCGCGCCATGAGGTCGAAGCCGAGGACGCCGACGTAGAACTCGAGCGCCCGGTCGATGTCGGCCACCTTCAGGTGGACGTGGCCGATCACGACCTCGGGGTCGATCGGGCCGAAGCGCTGGGCGACGCTCACGACGCGGCCTCCGAAGCCCTCGAGCGCGGCTCCGACCAGGCCCGGCAGGGTGTCGAGGTTGTAGCCGCCCTCGAGCACTGCGGCCAGCCGCGGCGCGAGCGCGGCCGTCCGCTGCGCCAGCTCGCGGAAGCCGTCGGCCGTCACGCGCATGCCCGCCAGCGGGTCGATCCTCGTGCGCGTCGAAGCCGGCCGAGACGATCACGAGCTCCGCGTCGAAGCGCTCGAGCGCCGGCGCCACCGTGTGGTCGAACGCGCGCAGATACTCCTCGTCACCCGAGCCCGCGGACATCGGCACGTTCAGGATCGTATCCGTCTGCTCTCCCGGGCCCGCCGCTGCCCGGATAGAACGGCCACTGGTGGAGCGAGACGAAGAGCACGCTCTCGTCCTCCCAGAAGATGTCCTGCGTGCCGTTGCCGTGATGGACGTCCCAGTCGAGCACCGCCACACGCCGGAGGCCGAGCTCGGCCTGCGCGTAGCGGGCGGCGACAGCCACGTTGTTGAAGACGCAAAAGCCCATGGCGCCCGCCGGCAGGGCGTGGTGGCCGGGCGGGCGGGCGAAGCGCGAAGCCGCCCACGTCGACCGCCGCGATCGCGGCTCCCGCGGAGAGCAGCGCGGCCTCGAACGTCGTCTCCGAGGCAGGCGTGTCCGCGTCGAGCCAGGTCGGGCGCCGAGATCGACCGCACGAGCTCGACGTAGGCCGCGACATGGCAGCGTTCGATCGCCTCGACCGGCGCCGGCTCGGCTTCGCGCCAGCCGGGGATGGCCGCCTGGAGGACGCGAAGCCGCTCCGGGGTCTCGGGATGGTGGCCCGTCGGATGGAGCGTCGCGAACGCCGGATGGCTCACGACCTCGACGGCGGCTCAGCTCCTTCTGCGGCCAAAGCCTCGCAGCCGGCCGGCCAGATTACCGAGGCCCCACGAGTCGGCTAGAGCTGACGCCTCCGCCCATGTCGGGGATTGATCGGCAAGGGAGGGGAGAGGGGCGGAGGCGTCAAGGGTGGCTATTCGACGGTAGAGGCGAAGTTCCTCCGCCTGTGCTGCAAATCGTCCTGCGGCTCGAGCGCGGCCTCCAGCGAGCCGTACTGCGCGAGCACGTCGGCCGCCGTCTTCGGGCCGACCCCACGCGCACCGGGGATCCGGTCGGACGGGTCGCCGCGGAGCGCGATGAAGTCGGGCACCTGCGCGGGGTCGACGCCGTAGCGCTCGCGGACCTCGGCCGGCCCGATCCGGGCCAGCTCGGAGACGCCCCGCACCGGCTGCAGGATCGTCGTCCGCTTCGAGGCGAGCTGGAACGCGTCCCGGTCCGACGTGGCCACGGTCGCCGTTCCCCCGCGCTCCTCCTCGACCGCGCCGCCGCGGCCAGGAAGTCGTCGGCCTCGAAGCCGGGGGCCTTCGCGACCGCGAAGCCGCATGCCGCGACGAGCTCGGGCAGTATCGGCAGTTGCTCGAGCAGGGCCGCGTCGAACTCGCGCCCACCCTGGTAGCCCGCGAAGGCTTCGTGACGGTAGGTCGGCACCTCCAGCGTGTCCCAGGCGACGAGGACGGCGCGCGGCCGCTCGGCGTCCCAGAGCCGGATGAGCATGTTCGCGAAACCGACGATCGCCCCCGCAGGCCGGCCGCCTGCGCGCTTGATCGTTTTCGGAAGCGCGTGGTAGGCGCGGTGGGCGAAGGAGTCGCCGTCGATGGCGAGCAGTGAGGTCACAGGCTCTCGTACAGGGCCTGGATCTCGGTCATCAGCCGCTCCGTGGCCACGTCCGCGGCGTCCCGCGGTGGCCTGCCATCCAGGTCGTCGACCGGGATCGGCGGCCCGTACGCGACCGCGAGCCGCGGAGAGCCTGAGCAGCCGGTCGGTGCCCTTGATCGCAGCCGGGACGAGGGGCACGCCCGGCGGCGAGCGCGATGCGGGCCGAGCCGCTGCGCGGGCGGGCGTCGAACTTCTTGCGCAGCCCTTTCTGCTGGCGGGTGCCCTCCGGGAACATGGCCACGATCTTGCCCTCCCGACACAGTCGCACGGCCGTCTCGACCGCCTGCATGTCGTTCTCCCCGCGCCGGACCGGGAAACGCCCCGCCGCCGACGAGGAATCGGCTTGAGGACGGGATTGAACAGCTCCACCTTGCCCATGAAGTAGAGCTGCCTGCCGCGGGCCAGAGCGGGAATCCGAGCGGCCAGGGATCGAAGTTCGAGGTGTGGTTGGCGGCGAGGACGGCGCCTCCCTCGGGCACGTTCTCGACGCCGGCGGAGCGGAGCCGGTAGAGGCCGCGCATGACCGGCCAGCTGAGCGCCCCGGCGACCGTGTACACGGGAGTCGGCACGTGGCGAGACGGTAACGATCGAGTGCCGAAAGCGTCGACAGACGCCCCGTGCCGGGGCCGCGTCTTCTGGGCCGCGGCGCTAACGTGTCGCGATGCCGAAGACGCTCGTGATCGTCGAATCGCCGGCCAAGGCGCAAGACCATCGCCGGCTACCTGGGCCCTGATTTCATGGTCGAGTCGAGCGTCGGCCACATTCGCGACCTGCCCGAGCGGGCCTCGGAGATCCCGAAGGAGAAGCGAGCGAAGTACGGCACGCTCGGGCGTCGCGATCGACGAGGGCTTCGAGCCGTACTACGTCGTCGACCCGGACAAGAAACGCATCGTCGCCGACCTCAAGCGCAAGCTCAAGGACGCGGACGAGCTACTGCTGGCGACGGACGAGGACCGCGAGGGCGAGGCCATCGCCTGGCACCTGCTCCAGGAGCTGCGGCCGAAGGTGCCCGTGCGGCGCATGGTCTTCCACGAGATCACGCGGCCGGCGATCGAGCGCGCCCTCGAAGACACGCGCGAGGTCGACGAGCGCCTCGTCGACTCGCAGGAGACCCGGCGCATCCTCGACCGCCTGTACGGCTACGAGGTGTCGCCCGGTGCTCTGGAAGAAGGTCATGCCCCGGCTCTCGGCCGGACGCGTGCAGTCGGTTGCGACGCGGCTCGTGGTCGAGCGCGAGCAGGAGCGCAGGCGCTTCGTTTCCGCCTCGTACTGGGACCTCGAGGGCGGCTTCGATCCCGGCTCGTTCCGCGCCCGGCTCGTGCAGCTCGACGGCAAGCGCGTCGCACAGGGCCGCGACTTCGGCCCCGACGGGCAGCTGAAATCCGATGCCGCGAGACTCGACGAGCAGGGGGCGCGCAGCCTGGCGGAGGGGCTCCGCGGGGCGGACTTCTCCGTCCGGTCGGTCGACGAGAAACCCTACTCCCGGCGGCCGTCGCCGCCGTTCATGACCTCGACGCTGCAACAGGAGGCGAGCCGCAAGCTCCGGTTCACGGCGCAGACGACCATGCGCGTCGCACAACGGCTCTACGAGCGCGGCTACATCACCTACATGCGCACCGACTCGACGTCGCTCTCGGAGGCCGCGCTGACGGCCGCGCGACGACAGGCGACCGAGCTCTTCGGCGCCGAGTCCGTTCCGCCGGCGCCGCGTCTCTACGACCGGCGGGTCAAGAACGCCCAGGAGGCGCACGAGGCGATCCGACCGGCGGGCGACCGTTTTCGCGCGCCTACGGACGTCAAAGGCGAGCTCGATCGCGACGAGCTCGGCCTGTACGAGCTGATCTGGCGCCGCACGCTCGCCTCGCAGATGGTGGACGCGAAGGGCCGGACGGTCTCGATTCGCATCGGCGCTGTCTCCCCCGACGGCCGCGACGCCGAGTTCGGCGTCTCCGGCACCGTGATCACGGTCCGCGGCTTTCTCGTCGTCTACGAGGAGGGGCGCGACGAGGAGGCCGGCGCGGACGCCGAGCCCACGCTTCCGGACCTGCAGCAGGGGAACGCCGTCGAGTTGCTCGAGCTCGAGGCGCAGGGCCACGAGACGACGCCGCCGGCGCGGTTCACCGAGGCGACGCTGGTGAAGGCGCTCGAGGAGCGGGGCATCGGCCGGCCCTCGACGTACGCGTCGATTCTGGCGACGATCCTCGACCGCGGCTACGTCGTCAAGCGCGGCACCGCGCTCGTACCGACGTTTCTCGCCTTCGCCGTGACGAGGCTGCTCGAGCAGCACTACGGCCGTCTCGTCGACTACGACTTCACCGCCCGCATGGAGGACGACCTCGACCGGATCGCCGCCGGAGACGAGGAGCGCGTGGCGTGGCTGACGCGGTTCTACAAGGGCGACGACGGCGACCCCGGCTTGCACCAGCTCGTCACCGATCACCTCGACGAGATCGACGCGCGGGCTGTGAACTCGATCGAGATCCCGAGGTCGGACATCGTCGTCCGCGTCGGCCGCTACGGGCCCTATCTCGAGCGCGGCGAGCAGCGGGCGCCGATCCCGGCCGAACTGGCGCCGGACGAGCTGACGGCGGAGCGCGCGGAGGAGCTCCTCGCACAGCCGGCCGAGGGACGGGAGCTCGGGGTACATCCCGAGACCGGCCGCGCGGTCGTGGTGCGCACCGGCCGCTACGGCCCGTACGTGACCGAGGAGCTCCCCGAAGGGGCAGACGAGAAGCCGCGCACCGCGTCGCTCCTCTCGTCGATGTCCCCGGAGACGGTGACGCTCGACGAGGCCGTCCGGCTCCTGTCGCTCCCGCGTGTCGTCGGCACGGACCCGGCGGACGGCGAGGAGATCGTGGCGATGAACGGGCGCTTCGGTCCCTTCATCAAGAAGGGCTCCGAGACTCGCTCGCTCGAGAGCGAGGGTCAGCTGTTCACGATCACGGCGGAAGAGGCGCTCGCCTTGCTCGCGCAGCCGAAGACGCGGCGTGCCCGCGGAGCGGCCAAGCCGCCGCTGCGGGAGCTGGGCGCCGGACCCGGCCAGCGGGCGTCCGATCGTGGTCAAGGAGGGGCGGTTCGGCCGCTACGTGACCGACGGCCAGACCAATGCGAGTCTCCGTGGCGGCGAAGCGGTCGAGACGCTCACGCTCGATCGGGCCGTCGAGTTGCTCGCCGAGCGTCGCGCCAAGGGCCCGACGACCCGTCGCCCCGCGCGCCGGCGGGCGCGCACTTGACGCAAAAGATTTACAGAGCCTCGCACAACGTCAACCGGCGACCTGCGAAGCTTCGACGGCGTTGTGTCGCAGTCATCCGGGCTCGGCGGAATACTCCCTTCTCGGGCCCCGTTCGGTGGTTAGGAAAGGCCGCTTCGCTGGGTACCTTCTCATGGCAGGACGAGGAAATACCCCCTAGAGTCAGAACCAACGTCGCACAGCCGCCGATAGACAGGCGGGAAAGGACGAGAGGCCCCGGTTGAGCCAGAATCCGTTGCAAGAATTGCTCGAGAGCGAGCAAGCGCGCGTCCTCCTCGAGGGCGCCGAGGAGCGCGGCTACGTGCTCCCCGCCGAGCTCGAGGTGTTCGCGCTCGAACACGATCTCGCCGACGAGGATGTCGAGGCGCTGACCCGCGAGCTCGAGGCGATCGGGCTCGAGATCCGCGTGGCGACAGCCGGCGAGGAGCCCGAGCCGGCGGCGACGCCGGCGCTCAATCTCGAGGCGGCCGAGATCTCCGGGGCGGCCGACAGCCTGCAGCTCTTCCTCGCGGACGTCGGCAAGCACAAGCTGCTGACGGCAGCTGAAGAGGTCACGCTGGCGAAGCGCATCGAGCGCGGCGACCCGATCGCGAAGCGCAAGATGATCGAATCGAACCTGCGGCTCGTCGTCTCGATCGCCAAGGGCTATCGCGGCCTCGGCGTTCCCTTCCTCGACCTGATCCAGGAGGGCACGCTCGGGCTGAACCGCGCCGTCGAGAAGTTCGACTGGCGTCGCGGCTACAAGTTCTCGACCTACGCGACGTGGTGGATCCGGCAGTCGGTCCAGCGTGCAGTCGCGAACCATGCGCGCACGATTCGTGTGCCCGTTCACGTCGTCGAGCGCCAGCAGAAGCTCGGCCGCGCCGCCCGCCGGCTCGAGGTCGAGCTCGGCCGCGAAGCAACGAAGGACGAGCTCGCCGAGGCGACCGGTTTGCCGATGCAGCACATCGACGAGGCTCTCGGCGCCGCGCACGCGTCGGTGTCGCTCAACCAGACGGTAGGTGCCGACGACGAGGGTGAGCTCGGCGACCTGTTCGCCGACCGAGAGGCCGCCGATCCGTTCGACGAGGCCGAGGAATCGCTCCGCCGCCAAGGCGTGCGTCGGGCGCTCGATGCCCTGCCGGAGCGCGAGCGACGCATCCTGGAGCTGCGTTTCGGGTTCGAGGGCGAGCCATGGACGCTCGAGGCCATCGGGAACGAGCTCGACCTCACCCGCGAGCGCGTACGGCAGCTGGAAAGCCAGGCGTTGGCGCGGCTGGCGGCGCTCCGCGAGCTGCAGACCGTCGCCGCGGCCTAGCGCACGAGCGCCCTTCCGTTTCGTCGTCCCTCGAAAGCGGGGGAACTTCTCCTAAAGGCGAGGCACCATGCGGCCGATAGCGGGATCGTGGACGCTGCCGAGCGCAATGAGATCCTCAGTCGCTATGCCGATCATGCGCGGCGCTTCGAAGCTGCCGCCGCGCGCCGGTCGAGCCGTAGCGCCGAGATCATCCCCTTCACGGCACCTCTCCGCGAGCTGGAGCAGGAGCCGACGCCGCGGGAGGTTCAGGTTCTCCAGCTGATCTCGGAGGGTCTGGTCAACCGCGAGATCGGAAAAGTGCTCTTCCTGTCAGAGGAGACGGTCAAATCTCACGTTCGGCACCTACTTGCGAAGCTACAAGCCCGCTCCCGCGCGCACGCCGTAGCGATCGGCTTCAGACGCGGCATCCTCGGCTAAGCCAAGGCGCGCACCCCCAACGAGGCTGGCGCGGGTGTGTGACCTTGGGCAACGAACATTCCCTGAGCACGTCAAGATCCCTCAACTTTGAGATCTCAGTGCTGCTTGGCGAGCTGCGAATTACCAGGCGAGATTGCCGCCAATGACGCCAGTTCGCGCAAGGCTATGCATCAACAAGCTCCTCTCTCGAGGGACTAACGGCAAGCGCTCTTATAGCCCATTCAGAGGACAGATGCAAGCCGACACCGCCCCTGCATCGGCTTCGCTTAAGGTCTGCGCGGTCTTTCTCACTCTTCTGGCTACCGGGCTCGCTGCCGGGTTGATCGCAAGCGGGTGGACCCTAGGGAACGTTGGGGTCGTGTTCGCGCTTGCGCTCGTGGCTGCGGTTGCGCAACGCGGTCGGGTCCGGGTTGGCGACCGATTTGAGGCTTCGATATCGTTGGTTCCGACCCTTTTGGCGGCAGTCCTATTTGGCCCCCTTGCGGGCATGCTCGTTTCAGCCGTCGCACTCGTCGATCATTTTCGGCGACCCTATTTGAAGTGGGTTACGTATACGTCCACGAGTTCGATCGCGGGTGCCGCTGCTGGTCTGGCGGCCGCAGCCATTTCTGATGCGTCATCCCGAGGACTGCCGCGTTTCGTGATCGCGACGCTGAGCGCGACTGTTGTTGCTGAAGGAATGGATCTGTTTTTCGTCGCCTGCGTGGCCTTTCTGCGCGGGATCGAGACACGAGCGACACTTACAGCGTTCGCTCCGCTGCAATTGGCCTCGTCGATGACCTACGCCCCGGTAGTAGCAGGTCTTGTGTATGCGTACAACGAGGTTTCAGGTTGGGCGCTGCTCTTCTTCTTCGGTCCAGCACTCGCTGTCCAGCGGCTGTACGGGATGTATCAATATCAGCGAAGTCTGGTCGAGGACCTCTCGACGGCCAACGTTCGATTGGAGCGTGCGAACCTCTCGTTTGCCACTGCCCTCGTTGCCGCGCTTGATGCTCGGGATCGGTACACGGCCGGCCATTCGGCTGCGGTGGCGATCTATGCGCGGGACATCGCGGAGCGGCTCGGGCTCTCCGAGGAGGAGCAGCAGCTCGCGCACCAGTGCGGACTCGTGCACGACATCGGGAAGATCGGGCTGCCGCCGGGACTGCTCGAGAAGCCGGGGGCGCTCACGCTCGGGGAGCGGCGGCAGATGGAGACGCACTCCGAGATCGGCGAGGGGATCCTGGACAACGTGGAGGACTTCGCCGAGGTCGCCAAGGTCGTCCGCCATCACCATGAGCGCTGGGACGGGCAGGGGTATCCCGACGGCATCGCCGAGCTCGACATCCCGCTGATCTCGCGGATCATCTCGGTCGCGGACGCGTACAACGCGATGACCTCGGACCGCCCCTACCGCGACGCGATGCCGAGTCGGGTCGCGCGGATGCGGCTCGCGCAGGGTGTCGAGTCGCAGTTCGACACAACGATCGTGGCAGCGTTCGAGGCGATCCTCGCCGGCGCCGACGAGGAGTACCGCACTGGGCGCCGCGCCGACTTCTCGCTCGCCGACCAGGATGCCTACTCCGGCCCATCGGCCGCGGCCGAGCCAGAAACGCCCGAGGCCGCGATCGCCGAAGTCGCCTAGCTCCGAGGCCTAGCTCGCAAGCGCGCGGCGTCGCAGAAGACGTGGTGCGGCGCGCGCGTAGTCGATGCCTGAGACCCATGTCAGGATCAGCGCGACGAGCAGGGCCCACCACGCCGGCTCGGTGCCCCACGCCCCTGCGGCCGCGAAGCCGCCGACGGCCGCCGCCACCGCCTGCGCCCACGCCTTCAGCTTGCCGAGGTCGCGCGCGTGGATGACGACGCCTCGCTCCAGAGCGGCCATGCGCAACCCGGCGACGAGCAGCTCCCGCACGATGATCAACGCCACCATCCAGCCTCTCAGCGCCCCTCGCCGACGAGCACGACCAGCGTCGACAGCGTCAGGAGCTTGTCGGCCATCGGATCGAGGAGCGAGCCGAGCTCGGACGTGCGTCCCTGGCGCCGCGCGAGCCAGCCGTCGAACTGGTCGGTCGCCATCGCAACGATGAACAGCCCCGTCGCCCAGTACGCGTGATTGTCGAAGTCCAGCGTGAAGAGCAGGATCACGAACGGCACCGCGGCCGCCCGCGCCACGGTCAACTGGTCGGCGAGGCTCATCCCGGGAGAGAATATGTGGCAGTGCGCCCGATCTCGAAAGTCCTGGTCGCAAATCGCGGCGAGATCGCAGTCCGGATCTTCCGCACGCTGCGCGAGCTCGGCATCGGCGCAGTCGCCGTCTACTCGGAGGCCGACCGCGACGCGCTCCACGTACGCGTCGCCGACGAGGCCTACGCGATCGGGCCTGGCCCGGCGGCGCAGAGCTACCTCGTCCACGAGCGGCTGATCGAGACGGCTCTCCGCTCGGGGGCAGATGCGGTTCACCCCGGGTACGGGTTCCTGGCCGAGAACGCACTCTTCGCGGCGGCCGTCGAGCGCGCCGGGTTGACCTGGATCGGCCCGCCAGCGGCCGCGATCGAGCTGATGGGGTCGAAGACGGCCGCCCGCCGCGCCATGCAGACAGCCGGCGTTCCGATCGTCCCGGGCACGACGGAGCCCGTGGCGAGCGCCGCGCAGCTCGCCGCGCTAGCACGCGAGATCGGGTACCCGGTGCTGATCAAGGCTGCTGCGGGAGGAGGCGGCAAGGGGATGAAGGTCGTCCGCGGCGACGACGAGGTGGAGCGGGCCTTCGAGTCGGCGCAGCGGGAAGGCCAGGCGTACTTCGCGGACGCGTCCGTGTACGTCGAGCGTTACCTCGAAGACCCGCGTCATGTCGAGGTGCAGGTGCTTGCCGACGGGCACGGCAACGTCGTCCACCTCGGTGAGCGCGACTGCACGATCCAGCGGCGGCACCAGAAGCTCGTCGAGGAGACGCCCTCGCCGGCGGTGGGCGACGACCTGCGGGCGGGAATCGGCCGGATCGCCGTCGATGCGGCCCGCGCGGCGGGCTACCGCAGCGCGGGCACGATCGAGGGCCTGCTCTCTCCCGACGGCGAGTACTTCTTCCTGGAGATGAACACGCGCATCCAGGTGGAGCACACGATTACGGAGGAGGTCACGGGGCTCGACCTCGTCCGCGAGCAGCTCCTGATCGCCGCCGGCGAGCCGCTCTCGTTCCGGCAGGAGGACATCCGCTTTACCGGGCATGCGATCGAGTGCCGGATCAACGCCGAGGATCCCACGGCCGGCTTCCTGCCCACGCCCGGCCGGATCACGAGCTACCGCGAGCCGGGCGGGCCGGGCGTCCGCGTCGACTCCGGCGTGGAGGCGGGAGCCGAAGTTTCGGGGCTCTACGACCCGCTCGTGGCCAAGCTGATCGTCCACGGCGTCGACCGCGAGCACGCGCGGCGGCGGATGCTGCGCGCCCTCGACGAGTACGAGATCGGCGGCGTGACGACGCTGCTCGGGTTCCACCGGGCACTGCTCCGGCACCCGTGCTTCGCCGAGGCCGGGACCTGCGCCGGGATCGTCGAGTCCGAGGCGCTCGCCGTGGAGGCCGCGCACCTCGGGCGCATGCCCGCAGGCTCACGGCCGGGCAACGGGACGTCTCGCGAACGACGCATCGCCGTGGAGCTCGACGGGCGGCGCTTCGACGTCCGCATGCTCGTGCCCGAGCCTCCCTACGCCGACCTCGCCCGCAACCGGCGGGAGCGGGCCGCGGGGGGCCGGGGAACCGCCTCCGCACGCGACGCCGTCGTCAGCCCGATGCAGGGCACCGTGCTCGAGGTGCGCGTGGCCGAGGGCGAGCAGGTCACCGCTGGGCAGGTCCTGTGTGTCGTCGAGGCGATGAAGATGGAGAACGAGATCGGCGCCCACCGCGACGGCGTCGTCACCGGTCTCTCCGTCGCTGCAGGGCAGGCGGTCAAGACCGGCCAGGTGATCTGCGTCGTCGAGGCCGGCGAAGACGGGAGAGGGCCAGCCTAGAGCGTGCGCTGATAGGCGCGGAACGTCCAGGTCGCGAACGCTGTCATGACGACGGTGAGCGCGACGAGGTAGAGCATGTGCTCGCCGATCGAAGCCCAGTCCGTGCCGGGGAGGACAGCCTCGCGCGCTGCGATCACGCCCCAGTTCAGCGGATTGAAGCGCGTCGCGACCTGCATCCAGTGCGGCATCTGGCTCGTCGCCAGCAGCGTCGAGGACAGGAACAGCAGCGGCAGGCCGATGAAGTTCGCGACCGCGATCATCGTCGCCTCGCGCCGGGTCAGGAGCGCGATGCCTTGCGACAGCGCGGCGAAGGGCATGGTGACGACCATCGCCGCCACGAGCACGACGACCCATCCGAGCGCTCCCTCGTGGACGTGGACACCGAGGGCGAGCGCGATCACGAGGATGACGAGCGCCTGGATCCCCGAGGTCAGCGCAGCCCTGACGATCTGCGAGAGCACGAGCGAGAGCCGGCTCGCGGGGGTCGCTAGGAAGCGCTCGACGACCTTGCGCTCGAGGTCGAAGATCATCCCCATCCCGCTCCACGTGCCGCCGAAGAACGCGTTCATCACGACGATCGCCGGCGCGAGGAAGGTCACGTACGAGGCCGTCCCGAAGCCGCCCAGGTGGACGACCCGCTTGAACAGCTGACCGTAGAGGACGAGCCAGATGATCGGCTGGATCAGCAGGAGCGCGATCCAGATCGGCTCGCGCATGAGGTTCCGTCCCTGACGCAGGATCATGTACCAGGTATGCCGGAGCGCCGTCACGCGGCCTCCTCGTCGGCGGCGAACTCGCGGCCCGTGTAGTGGAGGTAGACGTCGTCGAGGGACGGCCGGTGCGAGGTGACTGCCTCGACGCCGACCCCGGCGCCTTCGAGGGCCGAGAGGATCCCCGGGATTGCGCGGGCGCCGTTGTCGACGCGCGTGCGGAGGTGACGGCCTTCGAGCTGCGCCTCGTGAACGTCCGAGAGCCCGAGCACGGCCGCCACCGGGTCGCCGTTCGTTCCGGCCACGAGCTCGACGCTCACCGCCTCGCCGCGCAGCCTCCGCTTCAGGTCCTCGGGCGTTCCCTCGACGACGATCCTGCCGCGGCTGACGATCGCGAGCCGGTCGGCGAGCTGGTCGGCCTCCTCGAGGTAGTGCGTCGTCAGCAGGATCGTCAGCGTCTCACGAGTCGCGAGCGCGGCGAGCTCCTCCCACATCGCGACCCGTGCTTCGGGATCGAGACCTGTCGTCGGCTCGTCGAGGAAGAGCACATGCGGCGAGTGCACGAGCCCGAGGGCGATGTCGAGCCGGCGCTTCATGCCGCCCGAGTAGCCCTTCACGACCCGGTCGGCGGCGTCGGCGATCCCGACCTGATCGAGCAGCTCGTCGACGCGGCGCCGCAGCCTCCCGCCGCCGAGGCCCTGCACGCGGCCCTGCAGCGTGAGGTTCTCGCGTCCGGTGCCGTAGGTGTCGACCCCCGACTCCTGCGGGACGTAGCCGATCGAGCGGCGGACGTCTGCGGGGAGGCGGAGCACGTCGTGACCGGCGACCGTCGCGCTGCCTGCATCGGGCCTCGTGAGCGTGCAGAGGATGCGAACGGTCGTCGACTTGCCCGCGCCGTTCGGCCCGAGCAGCCCGAACACCTCGCCCTCGTGGACGGAGAACGAGACGCCCGCGAGCGCGGTGACCTCCTGGTAGCGCTTCTCGAGCCCTTCGACGGCGATCATGTCCACGAGGGCGAGACTAACTACTGCCGCTAGACTCGCCCGCGGCCATGGACCTCTACGAGTATCAGGGAAAGGAGCTCTTCCGCCGCCACGCGATCGCGGTCTCGGAAGGCCGGCTGGCCACGACGCCTCAGGAGGCGCGCGCCGCGGCCGAGGAGCTCGGCGGACCGGTGGTGGTCAAGGCGCAGGTGCTGACCGGAGGCCGAGGAAAGGCCGGCGGGATCAAGCTCGCCGCCACGCCTGACGACGCCGAGGCCTGCGCCGCCGAGATCCTCGGGCTGGACATCCGCGGCCACGTCGTCCGCAAGATCTGGATCGAGCGCGCCAGCGACATCGCGCGGGAGTACTACCTCTCGATCACCTTCGACCGCGGCGAGAAGAAGCCGCTGCTCATGTTCACGACCGAGGGTGGCGTCGACATCGAGGAGGTCGCGGCCACGAAGCCCGACGCGCTCGTCCGCCTGCACGTCGACCCGCTCGAGGGCTTCCAGCCCTGGCAGGCTCGGCGGCTCGTCTACGGAGGAGGGGTCGCCGACGCGGGCGAGCAGAAGCAGATCGCGGCGATCGTCGAGCGCCTCTACGCCGCGTTCGTCGAGACCGACGCGATGCTGTGCGAGATCAACCCGCTGATCGTCACGCCCGAGGGCGAGGTTCGTGCGCTGGACTCGAAGTTCACCGTCGACGACAACGCGCTCTTCCGGCATTCCGACATCGCCGAGATGCGCGATCCCGAGTCCTACCCGCCCGAGGAGCGGGCTGCACGCGAGAAGGGCGTCACGTACGTAAAGCTCGACGGCGAGGTCGGGATCCTCGGGAACGGCGCCGGCCTGGTCATGTCCACCCTGGACGTGATCGCGCTGGCCGGCGGCCGACCGGCGAACTTCTGCGACCTCGGCGGCGGCGGCGACGCCGAGGGCGTCGTCGACGCGCTCGAGGTGATCACGGCCGACCCCCAGGTGAAATCGATCCTCTTCAACATCTTCGGCGGCATCACGCGCTGCGACGAGGTGGCGCGCGGGATCCTGGCCGCGCTCGACCGGATGACGATCGAGCACCCGATCGTCGTCCGCCTCGACGGCACGAACGCCGAGGAGGGCAGGCGCCTTCTGTCCCAGGCCGCGCCGCCGAACCTGCACGTCGAGCCGACCATGCTCGACGCGGCGCGCCGTGCGGTGGAGCTGGCGAAATGAGCGACGTCTGGAGCGACAGGGCGCAGCTGTACCGGGAAAGCGCCGCGCACCGTGAGGGCCCCGACCTCGACCTGCTCGTCCGCGTGGGTCGAGGAGTCCAACGCAAAGACGGCGCTCGACGTCGCCACCGGCGGCGGCCACGTGGCGCGGCGGCTGCGCGAGATCGGCGTGAACGTCGTCACGACCGACGCCGCTCCCGGCATGCAGCCCGACGTGATCACGCGCGCCGAGCACCTCCCCTTCGCCGAAGGCAGCTTCGACGCGGTCGTCTCCCGCGTCGCCCACCACCACTTCGACGATCCGCAGGCGGCGACCAGCGAGATGGCCCGCGTCAGCGGCGGGCTCGTAGTCGTCGTCGACAACCTGTTCATGAGCGACGAGGCCGAGGAGGCCGACAAGCTCCGCGACCCGTCGCACGTGCGCAACTACACCGAGGCCGAATGGCGCGCGATGTTCGAGGAGGCCGGGCTCGAGGTCGACGGCGTCGAGCTCTTCGACAAGCCGATCGAGTTCCAGCCCTGGCTCGACCGGGTCGGCTGCACCGGCGCGGACGCGGACCGCGTCCGCGAGCTGCTCCGCGACCGCATCGAGGACGGCTGGGTGCGGCTCGAGCGCATCGCGCTCAAGGGACGGAAACGCTGATGGCGATCGTCGTCGACAGGGACACCCGCCTCGTCGTCCAGGGCCTGACCGGCCGCGAGGGCTCGTTCCACGCCACGCGCAACAAGGCGTACGGGACGCAGGTCGTCGCCGGGGTGACGCCGGGCAAGAGCGGCCAGGAGGTCGAGGGCATTCCCGTCTTCGACACCGTCGCCGACGCCGTCGACCGCACGGGCGCGAACACGGCGATGGTCTTCGTGCCCGCGCGCTTCGCCGGAGACGCGATCTACGAGGCGGTCGACGCGGGCATCGCCACGGTGATCTGCATTGCCGAGGGCCTGCCCGCCCACGAGATGCTCCGCATCTACAACTACATCCGCCCGCGGGGCGTGACCATGCTCGGGCCCAACTGCCCCGGCGCCCTCTCGCCGGGGAAGTCGAACGTCGGGATCATCCCGGCCGAGATCTTCACCGAGGGCTCGATCGGCCTCGTCTCCCGCTCGGGAACGCTCACCTACCAGATCGGCCACGAGCTCACGCAGCTCGGGCTCGGCAACACGACGATCGTCGGCATCGGCGGCGACCCGATCGTGGGCTCGTCCTTCATCGACGTGCTGGAGAAGTTCGAGGCCGACCCCGAGACGGAGTACGTGGTCATGGTCGGGGAGATCGGCGGGGACGAGGAGGAGAAGGCCGCGCGCTTCATCCAGGAGTCGATGTCGAAGCCGGTGCTCGCGTACATCGCCGGCTTCACGGCGCCGCCCGGGAAGACGATGGGCCACGCCGGTGCGATCATCTCCGGCTCGTCCGGAACCGCCCAGGCCAAGAAGGAGACGCTCGAGGCCTGCGGGGTCACCGTCGGGACGACGCCGACCGAGGTCGCGCAGCTCGTGGCCGACGTCGCGCGCAGTGCTTAGCAAGCTGCGCGCTGACTGGCGCCGCGGCCGCGCGCTCAAGGCATTGAAGCTCGGCGAGCGCCAGTACTGGGAGTGGGACAGCGAGACCGACGCTGGAACGCTCTGCGCGAATCTCACCTTCTCCGCCGAGGGCGACACGCTCGTGCTCAGATTCCTCGAGATCTGGGCCAGGGAGGTCGAGCTGGAAAGAGGCACGCACAGAGCCGACCTCGGGCTTCCCGGCGCCCGGCGATTTCTCGGCATCGTGTCCGAACTCGCCGCGGACGCCGGCTTCACTCGCGTTCGCGTGTCCGGTCAGCGCACGCGACAGAGGCGCAAGAAGGCGCAGCGAGTCGAGTTCGACGTCGAGCGCTACCGGCGCCGCGCGTAGCTCCGCCGCAGGCGGACGAGTAGGCGGCGCGACGCGGGCACCGGGCGCTGCTCGTCGTCAGCCTCGGCACGCCCGTCCCCGGCCCGTCGCTCCCGACGAAACGGCAGGCGCCGCTCGGCGAAATCGGGAGGCGCGACCCACAGCCGTCCCTTGCGGAACGTGTAGACGGTTTCGAGGCCGAGCTCCTCGTAGCCGTAGCGGACGATCGCGTGCAGCGCCTCCGCGGCGTAGCCGTTCCGCCGGTAGGGCTCCCCGCACCATCCGCCCACCTGCCCACGATTCCCGTCCTCGAGGTGAATGCCGATCACGCCGCCGACGGCGCCGTCCGCCGGCCGCTCGATCGCGAACGTCACGTCTTGGAGCGCACCGCGCACCCATACTTCGACGTCGGCGTCCGTGACCGGATACGGGACCGCGGGCAAGGCGGCCGCGACCTTCGGATCGGACAAAAGCTCCTTCACCCAGGCGACGTCGTCCATGGTGAGGGGGCGAAGGCGCAGACGCTCGGTCTCGATGATCACGGCGCCAGGCTACTAGCTAGCTGCGGACGTCGAATCGGCCGCCGCGCACCACTATCCTTGGCACGTGGCGCTCGCGGACATCCCTGCCGTCCACATCATCGGATCCCCGCGCAGCGGAACCACCTGGCTCCAGCTGATGCTGGGCAACCATCCGCAGATCGCGACACCGTTCGAGCTCCATTTCTTCTCCGGATTCGCGAGCCCATGGTACGAGCACTGGGAACGCCATTGCGCCGGAGGCGACAACTGGCCCCGGCCCGCGTACTGGGGTCTTCCGTCGGCGTTGACCACGTCCGAGTTCGAGGAGGCGCTCGGTCTGGTCGTCGAGCGCGTGTATCGCCGTGTGCTCGCGGCGAAGCCTACGGCGACGCTCATGCTCGAGAAGGATCCGAGGAGCAGCACTCTCGTCCACGAGATCGTGAGGACGATCCCGCACGTCAAGTTCATCCACATGCTGCGCGACGGCCGCGACGTCGCGTGCTCGATCGTCAGGGCATCGTCGGGATTCGGTCGGGCCTGGGCTCCCGACCGGCCGGGCGCCGCCGCCGAGATCTGGCAGTCCTCTGTCCGGGGCGCCCTCACCGCCGCGTCCAGAAAGGGCGCCTACCTGGAGGTCCGCTACGAGGATCTGCTCTCCGAGCGGGGACGGAGCGTTCTCCGTGAGTGCCTCTCGTTCTGCGGAGTGGACGACGACGAGTCGCTGGCCGCTGACCTGTACGACCGCTACCGCTACCCCGCGCGATCGAAGCGGGAGGTTCTGAGCGGAGGTCTCGTCTGGACGGGCGAGGCCGTCAGAGCCGGTGCCGTGTGCGAGTTCCCCGACGAGTTCCTCGGGCCTGCGACGGTCGGCACGTGGGAGCGCGAGTTCGATGCGACCGATCGGCAGGTCTTCGACCGGATCGCCGGCGATCTGCTCATCGAACTCGGGTACGAGCGCGACCACGCCTGGGCAGGGCAACTGAAGCCGCGGGCTCGAGGATGGTCACCGCTACCGATTCGCCGCTGACGCCCCGGGAGCCGCGCTCCCTCGTGTCCGACCGGTGCCGCTAGGATCCGACGGTCGTTCTGTCGAGGAAGAGGGAGGAAATGGAAGCCGCGCTGATCGCTGCACTCGTGGTGTCCTGGGTCTTCGTCGGGGTCCTGCTGTTTCTGCTCTTCCTGCTGATCAGGGAGCAGGGCGAGCTCCGGCTCTACCACGAGGAGCTCGACCATCGGCTCGAGATCTCGGCCACGCACGCCGGCGCGGACTACGCACAGCGCCCGAAGGAGATGCCCGAGCAGACGGGGCTCCCGATCGGGACCGAGGCTCCGGACTTCGCTCTCCCCGACCTCGAAGGGAACGTCCACCGCCGGCAGGAGTATCTGGGCAAGCCGTTCGTCGTCGCCTTCTTTGCCACGCACTGCGGCTACTGCCTGGAGATGTCCCCGCGGCTCGGCGAGCTCGACGAGGGCTACCCGCTCGTCCTGGTCACCCACGGCGAGCTGGAGGAGAACAAGCGGCTCGCCGCGGAGCACGGATGGCAGTGCGACGTCCTGATCGAGCCGGAGGACGCGTGGGACGTGATGATGGCGTACCAGGCGATGGGCACGCCCTCCGGCTATCTCGTCGACGAGGAAGGGCGGATCGCGAGCGCGGTCGCGCTCGGCGGCGACCCGGTGCTCGCGCTGCGCACGGCGTCGCCGACGGAGGCGAGCGAGAACGGCCACCGCGACCCCTCGGGAGTCCTGATCGGCGCCAGCGGCGCGATCCAGACGGACGAGGACACGGAGGCCGTGAGCACGGCAACCGCAACCGCCGTCAAGACCCGTGACGTGGCCGAGAGCAACATCGTCCGCGACGGCCTGAAGGCCGGAGTGACGGCGCCGAACTTCGTGCTTCCCGACCTCCAGGGCGAGGGCCACTCCCTCGGCGACTATCGCGGAAAGCGCGTCCTGCTCGTCTTCTCGGACGTGGACTGCAGTCCATGCGAGCAGATGGCGCCGGAGCTCGTCGAGCTCCACGAGCGGCGCCCGGAGGATCTAGAGATCGTCATGATCAGCCGAGGGGACCTCGAGGCGAACAAGCTCAAGGCCAACGCTCTCGGCTACCCGTTCCCGGTGCTCCTGCAGCGGAGCTGGGAGGTCTCGAAGCTCTACGGGATGTTCGCGACGCCGATCGGCTACCTGATCGACGAGGACGGTGTGATCGTCAAGGATGTCGCCGTCGGCCCCGAGCCGATCCTCCAGCTCGTCTAGACCGCGAAGGCGGTGAGAACGGCGAGTGGGGACGCCGTCGAGGGCGGTAGCATGCGTCCGTCGTTTCGCCGAGGAGAGGGAGGAGATGGACGCCTGGC
This sequence comes from uncultured Actinomycetes bacterium, assembly GCA_963776375.1. Lineage (GTDB taxonomy): Bacteria > Actinomycetota > Thermoleophilia > Gaiellales > Gaiellaceae > PALSA-612. The sequence goes on from CAVZMF010000003.1 coordinate 102,117, forward strand.
TGATCGCTGCGTTGGTCGTGGCCTGGATTCTGATCGGGCTCATGCTGTTCGTGCTGTACGTGCTGATCAAGACGCAGGGAGAGCTGCGGCTCTATCACCGGGACCTGGATCACCGCCTCGAGGTCGCGGCCACCCATGCGGGCGCGGAGTACGTGCGGAATCCCCCGAAGCCGCCTGAGCAACACGGTCTGCCACTGGGTGAAAAGGCCCCGATCTTCGCGCTTCCCGATCTCGACGGAGCCGTGCGCAGTGTCGAGGACTACCGTGGCGAACCGTTCGTGCTCACGTTCTTCGCCACGGGCTGCGGCTTCTGCCAGGAGCTGGCGCCCAGGCTCGGCGAGCTCGAAGAGGGCCACCCACTCGTCCTCGTGTCACACGGCGACCCGGAGGAGACAAGGCGGCAGAGCGTCGAGCATGGCTGGCAGTGCGACGTGATCGTCGAGCCCGAAGGGCAGCGCGAGGTGATGAAGGCGTACGAAGCTCCGGGAACGCCGTCCGGTTATCTCATCGACGAGGACGGTCTCGTCGCCAGCCCCCTCGCCGTGGGCAGCGACGCTGTGCTCGCGTTGCGCTCGGCGATGGCCGTACCCGCCAGCGAGCACGTCGACGGCGGTTCCGGGAACGGTCTCGGCGCGCCGCTCTCGACGCACCCTTCGCAGCTCGAGGTCGCGACTGGAGCGGTCCGCCTGAAGTCGCGTCCGGTCACGGAGAGCACCATCGTGCGCGACGGCCTTCGGGCGGGCGCCGAAGCGCCAAACTTCGTCCTCGCGGATCTCGACGGCAAGCCACGCTCGCTCATCGACTACCGCGGCAAGCGAGTGCTGCTCGTCTTCTCCGACGTCACGTGCGGGCCGTGCCAGGAGGTCGCCCTGGAGCTCGTGAGCCGCTACAAGCGCCGACCGAAAGGCCTCGAGATCGTGATGATCGGTCGGGGAGATCCGGAGACGAGCAGGCGGAGGGCAAAGCGCTATCCGTTCCCGGTGCTTCTGCAGAAGAGCTGGGAGGTCTCGAAGTTGTACGGGATGTTCGCGACGCCGATCGGATACCTCATCGACGAGAACGGGATCATCGTCGAGGACGTCGCGGTCGGTCCGCAACCGATCCTCGACCTGGTCTTCTAGCGGCGGCTTCACAAGCTGCCGCCGTAAAGACGTCGAAGGGCTCCCATCGGAGCCCTTCGATCTTGAAGCTGCGCGTTTTTGGACTACTTGTGCGCGAATGTGCCCGGCGTGTTCAGCGGCGGCGCCGTCGCCTGCGAGCCCTGCTGGCAGTAGTGCGCACAGACGCCGGGGTAGACCGCGCCGGACTCCGTGACTGCGACATCGCAGCATGTCTCCGAGATGCAGACATAGCCCGCTCCGCACTGCTTCTGAGAATTGCAGAAACCAAGCGGGCCTACGTCGAAGTCGCCCGTCTCCTCGTCAATTACCGGGCAGGCGGCGTTCTCGACGCATGCCCCAACCGGCGATCTCGCGGGGCGAAGCTTGGGGTAGAAGATCGTCGCGCACAGGCAGTCGCTCACCTGGTCGAATCCACAAGTCTTCGCTTTGTTGCTGCCGAGGCACTCGAAGCCCATGCCCTGGCAGGAGGCGTTCGAAGCCTTCCTTCGAACCGCTGCTCCCGCTCGGCCCGGCATGAACGCCGCGAGGGCGGCAGCCAGGCCCAGGCCGCCAACCTTGAGGGCAGTCCCGCGGGAGACACCACGTGACTCCTTTACGGGCTCGCCCGAGTCGGCGTAAAGCTCGTCAATCTCCCGCATGCGTCCTCCTTGAACGACGGGTTCTTTGCTGAAGCCGGGACGCTAACCGATGAATCGGCTGTTGTCCAGGGTCAGCGTTCGCTCGAAACGGTGAAAATCCTGCCTTTCACGACCAGACGACCGGGAGCCGGCGGACGTCCCGGAAGCGCCACCCGGTCACGATCAGCCGGTCGGAGCGGTCGAGTCTCAGGCCAGGAAGGCGCTCGAGCAGCCGGTGCAGCGCGATCGCTCCAGTCGAACGCGAATGCCAGGCACCGATGCAGAAGTGGACTCCCGAGGCGAAGCCGACGTGCATGCCCTCGTCCCGGTCGACGTCGAATCGGTCGCCGTCCGTCCACCGTCTCTCGTCGCGGTTTGCGGAAGCGACGACGACGGCGAGGTACGCGCCTGCTGGAACTCGCACCCCGGCGAGCTTCACTGCCGATGCGGTCACGCGGGGAACCATGCCCACCGGCGTGCCCCAGCGCGCTGCCTCTTCGATCGCCCGCTTGGCGAGCGCCTGGTCCTCCTGCACCCGTTCGAGCTGCTCGGGCCGGCTGAACAGGCCGACGAGCGCGTGCGCGAGCAGATCGCCGAGCTCGTGAACGCCCGCGGCCGCGAAAACCTTGGCGTTGGCGAGGATGTGTCGCTCCTCGACCGCGGCCTGGTCGCGGGCCTGCAGCATCGTCGACACGAGTGACGAGTCGGGCGAGCCTTCCCGCCGGCGAATGCTGCCCAGGAGCGCGTCGTCGATCTCGCGTTCGATCTCGGGATCCTGCGGGAGCGGCTCGCCGATGAAGAAGCACCCGAGATGGTCGAACCAGCGGCGCAGATCGTCGACCGGCACGTCTTCGAGCCCGAGTAGTCTCGCCAGCGTGATCGCCGCCAGTGGCTGACAGTAGGCGTCCACGAGGTCGACGTGCCCGGCAGGCTCGAAGGCATCGATCAGCTGGTCGGCGACCGGCGGCACGACGCTGTCCACGAACGCCGCCGCCCGGCGCGGCTGACAGGCCGGCTGCATCGACGCCCGTACGCGGGCGTGCTCTTCCCCGTCGAGGTAGAGCAGGCCACCGGAGAACGTCGACGGCAGGCCGCGCGGCTCCGGCGGCGACCGGTAGAGCTCGTCGTCCTTCAGGATCTCGATGACCTCGTCCCAGCGCGTGACGAGCCAGTACGTGTCGGACTGCCCGGCGAAATGCCGCAGCCAGGGCGCGTGCGCCACCGGCGCCTCCTGCCGCAGGCGCCGGTAGACCGGATACGGGTTGTCGTAGAGATCGGCGCCGGAGACGTTCACGGTCGGCCGTCTCCGCGCGACGGATGCGAGCGAACGCACCGGCCTCAGGCCTCCGGACGGAGGCTCACGTAGACGTCCCCGCTCTGGATCCGCACGCGATAGACCGGCAGGGCCGTTGACGCCGGCGGGTGCAGCGCCGCGCCGGTCCGAAGATCGAATCCGGAGGAGTGAACAGGGCACCAGAGCACACCGTCCAAGGCCAGTCCCTCACTCAGATCCGCTCCCTGGTGGGGGCAGATTCGGCCGAGCGAATGGATCTCGGAGCCGTCGTGGACGAGGAGCCGGTTGCTGTCGTCGACCCCGGCCACGGTGAAGGGGCGAAGCTCCCCCTCGGGAACGTCGCCGACGCTGCACACGCGCACGAAGTCGCCCTCGTCGAACTCCTCCGGCATCGCGCCCACCATACCGCGCGAGCCGGCCTCCGATCCGTCGGCGCCCGTAGACTGCAAGGATGGGGGAGATCTCCTTCGCGCGCGGGGTACCTGCGCCGGAATGCCTGCCGGTGGCGGAGTTCGCCGACTGCGCCCGTGAGGCGATCGAGCGGGACGGCGAGACGATCCTCAACTACGGGCCGGTGGGCGGCTACGGACCGCTGCGCGAGTGGATCGCCGAGCGCCACGGCGTCGAGCCCGGCCGTGTCCTCGTCACGAACGGCTCGCTGCCGGGGCTGAACCTCGTCCTCGGCCATTTCGCCGAGCGGGCCAGAATCCTCGTGGAGGCGCCCACGTACGACCGGCCGCTGAAGATCGTCTCGCGGCTCGGCGTCGACGTGCGCACCGTGCCCCAGGACGCCGACGGGATCGACGTCGACGCGCTCGAGCAGGAGCTGCGCCGCGATCCGTCGCCGGCGTTCCTCTATGTGCTGCCGACCTTCCAGAATCCGAGCGGCCGCACCCTTCCGCTCGAGCGGCGCCGACGGCTCGTCGAGCTGACGCGCGAGCACGACCTGTCGGTGCTCGAGGACGATCCGTATGGGCGCGTGCGCTATCGACGGCGAGGCGCTGCCGACGCTGTTCGAGCTCGAGGGCGGAGAGCGCGTTCTCTACTCGTCCTCGTTCTCGAAGATCGTCGCGCCCGGCGCCCGCGTCGGCTACTTCGTCCTGACCGCCTCGGGTGCCGCGAGCTTCGAGGCGGCGGCGACGAACATCTATCTCACGCCGGCGCTCGTGGGGCAGGCGACGGTCTACGAGTTCATCCGGCGCGGGAGCCTGGAGCCGAACGTCGAGCGTGTCACGTCACTGCTCAAGGCGCGTCGCGACGCGATGCTGGAGGCGCTCGACGGCGAGCTTCCCGACGTGCGCTCCAGCCGCCCCGAGGGCGGCTATTTCCTCTGGATCGACCTCCCCGAGTCGGTCGACGCGGGAGAGCTGCTCGGCAAGGCCGAGGCCGCCGGCGTCACGTTCGTGCGCGGGGCGGACTTCTTCCCCGCCGGGTCGGGGCTGGGGCAAAGCTCGGCGCGCCTCGCCTTCAGCTACGTGTCGCCGGACGAGATCCGCGAGGGCGTGTCACGGCTGGCCGGACTGCTCGCGCCCGCGGCGGCCTGAGGGGCCCCGGGGCCTAAGCGGCCCGATGCTGCGCGAGGAAGCGGACGTCGACGCCGGCGGAGTCGACGCGCTGGACGAGCGGAGCCTGGACGGGAGGTGTGAGCGTGCCCTGCGCTCCGAGGCGGAAGGTCGGACAGGGAGCCTCGAGCTGGAGGGCGCAGAGCGCCTCCTGGTGGAAGTAGCAATCCTTGCAACGTAGTTGGCGACGTTTGCTCATTCTCCCTTTCGCTCTAGTCGTGCCGGGGGCGGAAGCAGAGGTCGATACTAGGCGCTGCCCGTGGCGATGCAAGGGGTCGGCGCACGAAAAAGTCGCTCGTTGCGGGCGCTTCGTGCGAGCCGCGTGAGGGCCGTCGATCAGCGCTTCGGAGGCAGCGTTGCCAGTGCGCGCAACGCCTGTCGAAAACTCTTCACAGGGATGACCCGCATGTGTCCGGCGTAGCGTCTGGCGATCCGCGCGTTATCCCCAGCGGGTACGAGCAGGATGTCAACACCCGATCGCCGGGCACCGATCGTCTTCTGCTTCGCGCCGCCGATCGGGCCGACCGCGCCGTCGAGGAACATCTCCCCGGTGGCCGCGACCTTGTAGCCGCGGTCGACGTTTCGCCCCAGCTTCTCCATCACCTCGAGCGCGAACGCGAGCCCGGCCGAGGGGCCGCCGATGTTGCCCGTGTCGATCGTGACCGGGAAGGGCAGCTTGATGTGTGCGGCCTGCTGGAGGAGGACGCCGACGATCGGAACCGAGGGGTCCTGCGGGTCGGCGATCGTCTTCAGGGTGACCGTGCGCAGGTCCTCGTCGTTGCGGACCCCGACCTCGACCACGTCCCCCGGCCTGTGACGGCGCAGCAGCCCGCGGGCCTGGTCAGTCGTCCGGACGCGCTGCCCGTCGACGGACACGATGACGTCGCCGGGGACGAGCTTGCCGTCCGCCGGTGTCCCGGGCCCGGTGGCGAGGATCAGCGCCCCGTCGGCGGAGACCTTGACCTCGTAGCCGAGCTCCTTGAGCGCGACCGCGGCGGCGATCTGCTGCGAGGTCGCCATCTCCTGGAGGTTGAACTGCTTGGCCTGCGACTCGTCCGCGCCCGGCGGGTTCACCGCCGCTCCGGGGACGAAGTCCGAGCCGTCGGGCGCGAGCGAGGGGAAGGCGACCTCGAGCTCCCTGGCCTGCCGCTCCTGGACGTCGAGGAAGTAGATCCCGCCGCCGTTCCGGTCCGGCCTCGCGTTCTTCACGTGCACGACCTCCCCCGCCGCGTGCGGCGAGTCGGGAATCAGCAGGTACTGGTCCGAGGGAAGGACCCACATCACGAACAGCGCGATCGCCGCCGGGAGGAGCCCGGCAATGACCAGGCCGCCGAGGACGCCGCGGGTCGGGCGGTCGTTCAGAGCAGCGACCGGGTCAGCCCGCCGTCGACGGGCACGACCGTGCCGGTCACGTAGCTCGCCTGGTCCGAGGCCAGGAAGCAGACGACGCGGGCGATCTCCGCCGGAGTGCCGAACCGGCGGAGCGGGATCTGCGCCTGCGCGGCGTCGCGCGCGGCGCCGTCGTTCGAGTAGAGCTGTGCCAGGCGGTCGGTGTCGATCCGGCCCGGCGCGATGGTGTTGATCGTGATTCCCTTCGGGCCGACCTCGCGCGCGAGCGTCTTTGCCCACCCGATCACGCCGGGGCGCACGGCATTGGAGAGCGCGAGCCCCTCGATCGGCTCGCGGACCGAGCTCGACTCGATGTTGACGATGCGCCCGCGGCCCGACTGCTCGAGATGGGGAAGGCAGAGAGCCGTGAGCCGGACGACCGGGAGCAGCAGCAGCTCGACGGCGCTCTCGAAGGCGGCGGCGTCCTGCCCCACGGCCGGGCCGGGCGGCGGTCCGCCGCCGTTGTTCACGAGCACGTCGATGCCGCCGAAGGCCTTCAGCGTGCGCTCGACGAGCTTGTCCAGGTCGGCGGGGACGGTCAGGTCGCCGCGCACGGCGAGCGCGCCGATCCGCTCGGCCTCGCGCTCGAGCAGGTCGCGGCGCCGCGCGAACATGGCCACGTTCGCGCCCTCCTCGACGAGCGCCTCGGCGATCGCGAGGCCCATGCCGGACGAGGCGCCGCAGACGATCGCGGTCTTGCCGTCGAGGCCGAGGTTCAAGCCACTGCGAGCACGCCGACGACCTCGCGCACCGCGTCGGCCGACTCGGCCAGCGCGGACTGCTCGTCGTCGGTGAGCTCGAGCTCGACGATCTCCTCGACGCCGCCCACGCCGAGCTTGACGGGAACGCCCATGTACAGGCCGTCGATGCCGTACTCGCCCTCGAGCAGCGCCGTGCAGGGGAGGACCCGCTTCTGGTCGAGCAGGATCGAGTCGACCATCTGCGCCACGGCCGCGCCGGGCGCGTACCAGGCGGACGTTCCGAGCAGGTTCACGACCTCGCCGCCGCCCTTCCGCGTGCGCTCGACCATCGCCTCGATGCGCTCGGCGGAGACGAGCTGCGACAGCGGCACGCCGCCGACGGTGGTCGCCGAGACGACGGGCACCATCTGGTCGCCGTGGCCGCCGAGGACGACGGCCTGGATGTCCTTGGCCGAGGCACCGGTCTCCCAGGCGATGAAGGCTCGGAAGCGTGCGGTGTCCAGGATGCCGGCCATGCCGAACACGCGCTCCTTCGGGAAGCCCGAGGCGTGCTTCGCGACGTGGCACATCGCGTCGAGCGGATTGGTGACCGCGACGACGATCGCGTCGGGCGACTCGGCCACGGCGGCGCGGGTGACGGCGCCGACGATGTTCTCGTTCGTGGTCACGAGGTCGTCGCGGCTCATGCCCGGTGAGCGCGGCTTGCCGGAGGTGACGACGACCACGTCCGACCCTGCGGTCTCCTCGTAGCCGTTCGTCCCGGTGATCGCCGGCTCGTAGCCGAGGACCGGTGCGGCCTCGTTGAGGTCGAGCGCCTTGCCCTGCGGCAGGTTCTCGATGATGTCGACGAGCACGACGTCGGCGTAGTCGCGGCGCGCGATCTCCTGCGCGGCCGTCGTCCCGACGTTGCCCGCTCCGATCACTGTCACTTTCTTCCGCATCTCGCTTCTCCTTTAGGCGTTTCCGCTAGGCGGAAACGTTGCCTAGCTTCTCGATGATCGCGTCGGCGACCTGGCTCGTGCCCACGGCGGTCGGGTCGTCGCGACTCGGCTTCATGTCGTAGGTGACGGACTTGCCCTCGCGCACGACATCCGCGACGGCCTTCTCCAGGCGGACGGCCGCACCCGGCTCGCCGAGGTGCTCGAGCATCAGCTTGCCCGAGAGGATCATGGCGATCGGGTTGACCTTGTTCTGCCCCGTGTACTTCGGGGCCGAGCCGTGCGTGGCCTCGAACACGGCCGAGTCCGGGCCGATGTTCGCGCCCGGCGCGACGCCGAGCCCGCCGACGAGGCCGGCGGTCAGGTCGCTGATGATGTCGCCGTACAGGTTCGGCAGCACGAGCACGTCGAACTCCTCGGGCCGCTGCACGAGACCCATGCAGAGCGCATCGACGAGGTTCTCCTTCGGCTCGACGTCCGGATAGTCGTTGGCGACGTCCCGGAAGACGGACAGGAAGAGCCCGTCCGTGTGCTTCATGATGTTCGCCTTCGTAATGCAGTGCAGCGCGCGGCGGCCGTGCTGCTGCGCGTACCGGAAGGCGTAGCGGATGATCCGCTCGGAGCTCTCCGGGCTGATCGGCTTGATCGAGAGCCCGGAGGACTCGCTGATCTGCTTCGGCTGCAGGCCGTTCAGGACGTCGATCACCTTGTGGGCATCGGCGCTGCCCGAGGTGAACTCGATGCCGGCGTACAGGTCCTCGGTGTTCTCGCGGACGATGACGACGTCGACGCCCTCGTAGCGCGAGCGCACGCCCGGGTACGTCTTGCACGGCCGCAAGCAGGCGTAGAGCCCGAGCTCGTGCCGCAGCGCGACGTTGACCGAGCGGAAGCCGGTGCCGATCGGGGTCGTGATCGGGCCCTTGAGCGCGACCTTGTTGGCGCGGATCGAGTCGAGCGTGTCGTCGGGCAGTGGCGTGCCGGCCGACTCCATCACGTCGACGCCCGCCTCCTTCACATCCCAGTCGAACTCGACGCCCGTGGCCTCGAGCACGCGGCGCGTCGCCTCGGTCAGCTCGGGCCCGGTTCCGTCGCCGGGAACGAGGGTGACGCGGTGGGCCATGCGACGACTCTACCCACTCTCCTTCCGATAGCCGTCCGGTAGATTCCTTCGCAGGATGAACGAGTTCAAGCCTGGTCTCGAGGGTATCGTCGCCGTCGAGACCGAGATCGCCGAGCCCGACCGCGAGGGGGGTCAGCTTCGCTACCGCGGCATCGACATCGTCGAGCTCGTGGGCCATTACCCGTACGAGAACGTCTGGGGGCTCCTCGTCGACAACGACCTCAGCTCGGCCATGCCCGAGCCCGAGCGCTACGAGCCGGCGCGGCTGAACGGGAACGCGCCGTCCGACCTCCAGGCGGAGACGGCCCGCCTCTCCGGCGTGTGGAAGCTCGGCAAGCTGAACGAGATCTCGGACGAGCAGGCGCGCGAGGACCTCGGCCGGATCTCCGCGCAGATGATGGGCATCGTCGCGCGCTCGGCGCGGATGGCCGACGGGCACCCCGACGAGATCCCGGCTGACGTGGTGGCGCAGGGGAAGACGGCGGCGGAGAAGTTCCTGCTCCAGTGGCGCGGCGAGGCCGACCCGAAGGCCGTCAAGGCGATCGACACCTACTGGATCTGCACGGCCGAGCACGGGCTGAACGCCTCCACCTTCGCCGCGCGCATCGTCGCCTCGACGGGGGCCGACTGCGGTGCGGCGCTCTCGTCGGCGGTCGGCGCTCTCTCCGGGCCGCTGCACGGCGGCGCGCCGGCGTACGTGAAGCCGATGCTCGAGGAGGTCGCGGCGATGGGCGATCCCGAGAAGTGGGTCAAGGACCAGCTCGACGCCGGCAAGCGGATCATGGGCTTCGGCCATCGCATCTACCGCGCCGAGGATCCACGCTCGCGGATCCTCAAGGAGACGGCTCGCGAGCTGGGCTCGCCGCAGATCGACATCGCCGAGCGCCTGGAGGAGGCCGCGCTCGTCGAGCTCGAGCGGCGCAAGCCCGATCGTCCGCTGAAGACGAACGTCGAGTACTACTCGGCGGTCGTCCTCGACATCGCCGAGGTGCCTCCGCCGCTCGCGCCCGCGATGTTCGCGTGCTCCCGCGTGGCCGGCTGGTCGGCGCACATCCTCGAGCAGAAGCGCACCGGCCGCCTGTTCCGTCCGTCAGCGACGTACATCGGGCCGGCTCCACGCAGTCTCGCCGCGGTCAGTTGACGCTCGCCGAGGCGGCGGCGCAGGCCGAATCGCTCGCCGAGGCGGGCTCGGAGCAAGAGTTGTCGAAGCTCCGGGCCGAGTGGAGCGACGAGATCGAGGCCGCCGCACGCAACGCCGACTACCGTGAACGCGCCGTCGCCTACCGCTCGATCGGCCAGTTCCGATTCCGCCAGAAGACCGAGCTCCTGCGACGGGGGCTCGAGGACGAGAGCCCCTCCTGCCGCGGCTCCGCGCTCGTCGCGCTGGAGCGGCTCTCGCGCGAGAGCCCGAGCGTGGTCAACTCCGTGCGCCCGCTGCTGCACAAGATGGTCAACGCAGACGACAACCAGGCCGTGCGCCGGCTCGCCGTCGTCTGCCTGAAGAACGGTTCCGCCCAGCGCGAGACGATCACGCTCCTGGCCGGGCTCTCCGAGGACGACCGCCTCGATCGCGACCTCCGTGAGGTCGCCGCCAAGGTCGCGGCGACGCTCAAGAAGAAGGCCGGCCCTCGGTAACGGGGGAAACAGCCGGTTTCCCCCGTTGGCCCCCTTCCCTGAGCGGCGCTCACAGAGCCGTAGCGGCCGACGCCGGTCAAACCGGCATCGGCGGCGGGTGGAGAGCTCGGGGCTTCGCTAGCTCGCTTCGTCTCCAGTTCGCGTGGGTTGTCTTCGCGCGTGGGGGTGCGCGTCGAAGTACGCGTCGCGGCGGCGCCTGTCCGTGACGTGCGTGTACAGCTCGGTCGTGGCCAGGTCGGCGTGGCCGAGCATCTCCTGGACGGAGCGCAGGTCGGCGCCGCCCTCGAGCAGGTGCGTTGCGAAGGAGTGGCGGAGGAGGTGCGGATGGACGCGCTCGGGCTCGAGACCCGCCTTCTCTGCGAGCCGGCGCAGGATCAGGAAGGCGCCCGCGCGGGTCAGCGGCCCGCCGCGCGAGTTGAGGAAGAGCTCCGGCCGGTGACGCCGGTCGAGGAAAGGCCGCCCGCGGACCTGGTAGCGGCGCAGCGCCTCGACCGCGCGGCGGCCGATAGGCACGACGCGCTCCTTCCCGCCCTTGCCCACGCAGCGGACGAGCCGCTCGTCGAGGTCGACGGCCGCCCGCTCGAGGCCGACCGCCTCGCTCACGCGCAGGCCGGCGCCGTAGAGCAGTTCGACGAGCGCGCCGTCGCGGAAGGCCCGCGGCGTCGTCCCGTTGGCGGCCTCGATCAGGCGCTCGGCCTCACCGGCCGAGAGTGTGCGCGGCAGCTTGCGCGCGCGGCGGGGCGAGGCGATCCCGGCGGCCGGGTTGTCCTCGCGTGCGCCGACGAGCGTCTGGTGGCGGTAGAACGAGCGCAGGGCGGCCAGCCGGCGCGCGATCGTCGCGTTCGCCCGGCCGGCGGAGCGGAGGCCGGCGAGGTAGCTCTCGATCTCCTCGGTGGTCGCGTCCGAGACCGGTCGCCCGAGTGAGCGGCGGAAGTCCTCGAGGTCGCGCCGGTAGCTCTCGACCGTGCGCGGCGAAAGTCGGGCGCGGGAGACGGCGAGGAAGCTCTCGACGGCGGGGTCCGGCGAGCTCACGCCGCAGGTTTCGCGACGAGTCTCGTCCTTCCCTGCGTTCGCCGCTCCCAGGCGCCCGCAACGAACCAGAGCGCCGCGGCCTGGACGACGGCGAGCACGCCGAGGACGACGGCCGTGTCGATCCAGAACCGGTCGGGATAGAGACGGCGCAGCGTGTCGGTGTCGTCGAAGCGCCAGCTCGACCCGCCGAAGAAGGCCAGGTGGAAGGGCGTCGAGAACGCGGGCCAGTAGACGACGGCGAGCACGCCGACGAGCGCGGCGAGCCCGAGCGTCAGCAGCGCGCCGAGCCTGAGCGCCCGCGGCACGAGCGAGCGGCGCGTCGGCCGGAAGGCGAGGCCGACGGCGAGCGCGGCGATCACGACCGCGGCTGCGATCTGGAGCGTGTACAGCCGGCCGAGCAGCGTGCGGACGTCGCTCATGTGCCGGATCTCCCGCGCCGTGAACGCGGGCGTGCCGTCTGGCAGGCGCGCGCGGCGGAGCAGCGCCAGCCCGTCCCGCTCGTCGGGCCGGATCGAGTGCAGGCCGGTCAGCGCCAGCGCCGTGCGCTGCTCCTTCGCCAGGCCGAGGTCGTCCCGCGGGACGCCGCCGTGCTCGTAGACGGCGCGCACGTACCAGTCGCCGGTCACGACGCGGAGGCCGTCGGCGAGGAGGATCGCCGGCACGGTCACGGCGATCGCGACGAGAAGCGCAAGGGGTACGAGCCTGCTCATCACGACCGAGGATGCGCGCGGTCGTACACCCGGCGCAAGCGGCGGCCGTCGACGTGGCTGTAGACCTGCGTCGTCGACAGGGAGCTGTGGCCGAGCAGCTCCTGGATCACGCGCAGGTCGGCGCCGCCCTCGAGCAGGTGCGTCGCGAAGGCATGGCGCAGGCTGTGCGGGTGCGGCACGAGCCGGCGCAGCGTGCTCGTGTCCAGGCGCCGGCCGCGGGCGGAGAGGAAGAGCGCGTTCTCCGCGCCGGTGACGAGCCCGGGCCGGCCGTCGCGCAGGTAGAGGCCGACCCGGTAGGCGGCCTCCTCGCCGAGCGGGACGACGCGCTCCTTCTCGCCTTTGCCGCGGACGTGCACCGTCTCGGCGTCGAAGTCGACGTCGGCGAGGTCGAGCCCGACGGCCTCGTGACTCCGCAGACCGGCCGAGTAGACGAGCTCGACGAGCGCGCGGTTGCGGAGCTGGAGCGGCTCGTCGCCCGACAGCGCGGCGAGCGTGCGCTCGAGCTCGGGCAGCTTGGGCGCCTGCGGCAGCCGGCGCGGGCGGCGCGGCGAGAGCTGCACGTCGGGCACGTGCTCGGCGCCGAGTGCGAAGCGGATCAGCGAGCTGGCGGAGGCGAGCCTGCGCGCGATCGTCGCCGGCGCCAGGCGGCGAGGCCGGCCTCGGCCCAGCTCCGCTGCGTAGTCGGAAAGCAACCGGGCGTCGACGTCGTCGAGCGCCGCGCCGCGCGCTTCGAGCCAGTTCGCGAACGGCTCGAGGTCGAAGCGGTACGCGCGACGGGTCGCCTCACCGAGCCCCGGCGAGGCGAGGAAGCGCTCGATCGCAGGGCGCGCCTGCATGCGCTCATTGTTCGCGCCGAAGCTGTCGGAGCCTGCCCCGAGCGTCGCGCTAGGAGTCCGGGAGCTCGTCGCTGAGCAACGAGTAGAGCACGAAATCGACGCGGCGGCCCTGGCGCTCGTTGAAGCGCACCGAGCGCAGGACGCCCTCGCGGCGGAACCCGGCCGACTCGGCCACGCGCTGCGACGTGACGTTGCGCTGGTCGGCACGGAGCTGCAGGCGCTTCATGCCGCAGGTCGTGAGCGCCCAGCGTGCGGCCAGGCGGGTGGCGCGGGTGGCGACGCCCCGGCCGCGCGACTCGGGGCGAACCCAGTAGCCGACCTCGGCCACGCCGTGCTCGGTGTCGAGCCAGTGCAGCCCCACGGAGCCGACGACCTCGCCCGTCGCCGCGTCGGTGACCGCGAAGGCGGCGTGCGTGCCGTCCTTCCAGCCGCGGCGCGTCATCGCCACGTAGGTTCGCGCGTCCGCCTCGCCGTACGGCTGTGGCACCTGGTCGAGCCACCAGGCGATGTCCTCGTCCTGACACGCGTTGACGATCGCGGGCACGTCGCGCTCCTGCCAGGGGCGGAGCGCGATCTCTCCGTCCGAGAGCGGCGGGGACGGGGGCTCGATCGGCATCCGGCGACGATATCGGCGCGTACCATGGTCGGAGGTGACTCGGCGGCTCGTTCTGATCGGCGCCCTCGCCGCGGCTCTCGCGGCCGGCGGCATCGTCGCGGGCGTCGTGCTCGCGGCGGGCGGCTCGAGCACCTCCGCGCAGCAGCCGGCGCAGCAGCAGACGGGAACGCTCGACCTGCACCCGATCGCCGGCAACTTCAAGCCCGACGGGACGAAGCTCTCGGACTGCCGCGACCAGCGCTGCTACGAGCAGGCGTTCGGCAACGTCGCCTTCTACAAAGGCCCGAAGGCCGCGCTGGCGCTGTTCGCGAAGCAGATGGCGGCGAACAAGGCCGTCGAGGCGGGCTGCCACCGGATCGCGCACAAGATCGGCTCCGCCTCGCTCGTCCGCTACCACGGGAACATCCCGAAGGCGTTCGCGCAGGGTGGCTCGATCTGCTGGTCCGGCTACTACCACGGCATCCTCGAGCGCGCCTTCTACGGCATCTCGACCGAGGCGGGCCTGATCAAGGCCGCGCGCCGCGTCTGCGCGAGCCCCGGGCTCCAGAGCAACGAATGGCTCCTCTACCAGTGCGTGCACGGCCTCGGCCACGGCCTGATGATCTCGACCGGCTACGACCTGCCCTTTGCGCTGCGTGTCTGCGACAAGCTGGAGACGAGCTGGGACCAGACCTCCTGCACGGGCGGGGTCTACATGGAGAACGTGAACGCTGCGAACGGGACGTCGATCGGCTTCAAGACCCCGTGGGTGCGCGAGAACGACCTCGTCTACCCCTGCGACGCGGCCGTGGCCAGGGGGCACGAGCTCTACTGCTATCTGATGGTCACCTCGCGGATCCTGGCCGCCAACGGGTACGACTGGAAGGCGACCGCAAAGATCTGCTCGCAGGTCGCGGAGGCCTGGATCGCGACGTGCTTCCAGTCCTTCGGCCGCGACGCGGACGGGACGACGCGCCAGGATCCCGTGCAGGACAGGGAGCTCTGCAAGCTGGCCGGGAAGTGGGAAGGCGAGTGCGTCTACGGCGTCGTCCGCGACATGACCGCGAACTACGCCGGCGGCCGCCAGGCCTCGGGCTTCTGCCGGATCGTCGACGCGAGGCTCAAGGGCTACTGCTACCAGGGGCTGGGAACGGTCCTCGGGACGCTCCATCCCGAGACGGCCGGACGCCGCGCCGCGTGCGCGAGGTTCAGCCCGAAACGCTTCCTGGACGCGTGTCTGCGCGGCGCAGGGGTGCCGGTCACAGCCTAGAATCGGTCTTTCGGCCCCGTCTTCCCTGGGCCGACCACGTCATGGCCACGACCACCGAGAGAGAGCTGCGCGGACCGGTCGGCCTCGCCGACCACGGGCTGACCCCGGTCGGCAGCGTGCACTGGAACCCGACGACGGCGCTGCTCTACACCCACGCGCTGAAGCGGGGCGAGGGCGTGCTCGCCGAGGGCGGGCCGCTCGTCGTCGACACCGGGCGCTTCACCGGCCGCTCGCCGAAGGACAAGTTCGTCGTCCGCGAGCCTGGATCCGAGGAGCGGATCTGGTGGGGCACCGTGAACCAGCCGCTCTCGGAGGAGCACTTCGAGGGCCTGCGCGAGAAGGTCGTCGCGCACCTCGACGGGCAGGAGCTGTACGTCGTCGACGCGTTCGCAGGCGCCGATGCCGCGCACCGGGTCGCGGTGCGCGTCGTCACGGGCCGGGCCTACCACGCGCTGTTCGCGAAGACGATGTTCATCGAGCCCACGGACGAGGAGCTGCGCGCGTTCCGCCCTCAGGCACTCGTGCTGCACGCGCCCGAGGTCGAGGCGGATTCGGAGGCCGACGGCACGCGCACCGGCACCTTCGTCGTTCTCCATCCGACGCGGACGGAGATCCTGGTCGGAGGCACCTTCTACGGCGGCGAGATCAAGAAGGGGATCTTCACGGTCATGAACGACCGACTCCCGCTCGAGGGCGTATTCCCCATGCACTGCTCGGCCAACGTCGACGACGACGGGCGCGTGGCGATCTTCTTCGGCCTCTCGGGCACCGGCAAGACGACGCTCTCCGCCGACCCGAAGCGGCACCTGATCGGCGACGACGAGCACGGCTGGGGGGACACGGGCGTGTTCAACGTCGAGGGCGGCTGCTACGCGAAGGTGATCCGGCTCTCGGCCGAGGCCGAGCCGCAGATCTTCGCGACGACGCGCCGCTTCGGCACCATCCTCGAGAACGTGGCCGTGGACGAGGGCGGCGTCCTCGACCTCGACGACGAGTCGAAGACCGAGAACACCCGCGCGGCCTACAAGCTCGAGGAGATCGCGAACGCGCTGCCCGCGAAGCGCGCCGGCCATCCGAGCTCCGTGGTCATGCTCACCGCGGACGCTTTCGGGATCCTGCCGCCGATCGCGCGGCTGGCCCGCGAGCAGGCGATGTTCTACTTCCTGTCCGGCTATACCGCCAAGGTCGCCGGGACGGAGATCGGCGTGACCGAGCCGCAGGCGACGTTCTCGACCTGCTTCGGCGCTCCCTTCCTGCCGCAGCCGCCGGCCGTCTACGCGCGCATGCTCGGCGAGAAGCTCGACGAGCACCCGCACGCGACCGTCTGGCTCGTCAACACCGGCTGGACGGGCGGGCCGTTCGGCAGAGGGCACCGGATGCCGATCGCGGCGACGCGGGCCCTGCTCAGGGCGGCGCTCGACGAGGGCCTGCGGAGCGTCGAGTACCGGACGGATCCCGTCTTCGGCTTCGAGGTGCCGGTCAGCGTGCCGGGCGTCGATACGGCGCTGCTGGACCCGCGCTCGACCTGGGCCGATCCCGATGCCTACGACCGCAAGGCGGCCGAGCTGGCGCGGATGTTCCGCGACAACTTCGCCCAGTTCGAGGACACCGTGGACGACGCGGTGTCCGCCGCAGGGCCGCGCGCGTGATCCCCGACGCGCCCTGGCGCGTCGTGATCGTCTCCCAGATTCCGAGGATGGCTGTGGGCTATGCGGAGCTCGTGCGCGAGCTCGGCCACGAGCCGGTCGCGCACCTGGCGGCGCGGTTCCCGGCTCGATTCGACAGCCCTCGTGCGCGGCACTTCGCGGCCGGCCTCTTGCTCGAGGGGCCGCAGGAGCTGGATCTCGTCTACCCCGCAGGGAGGGACCGCATCGCGCCCCTGCTGCGCTTCTACGAGCCCGATCTCCTGCTCTGCACCGCGTTCCCGTGGCGCCTTCCCGCCGACGCGCTCGCGGTGCCGCGGATCGCCTGCGTCAACGGCCACCCCTCCCTCCTGCCGAAGTACCGCGGCCCGACGCCGATGGGCTGGGCGGTGCGCAACGGCGAGACCGAGATCGGCATGACCTTCCACGTCATGGACGAGACCTTCGACACCGGCGGGATCCTGGCCCAGAAGGCGGTGCCGCTCGACGACGAGGAAGGCATGGACACGCTGCTGGCCGAAGCTCGGCGCCGCGGCGGCCGAGCTCCTGCCCGTCGTGTTCGAGCGGCTCGCACGCGGCGACACGGGGGAGCCGCAGGAGGGCGGTGAGTACCAGAGCCTGTTCGACGACGACTACGCCTTCGTCGACACCGCGCAGACCGCCGCGGAGGTGCACACGCAGGTCCGGGCGTGGCGGCTCTCGCCAATCGGCAAGAACGAGCGCGGGCCGATCCTCGAGCTCGACGGCGAGCGCGTCCGGATCCTGAGGTCGTCGCTGACCGAGGTTGAGGGCGCCGAGCGACTCGACTGCGCGGACGCGCCGCTCTGGATCGTCGAGACCGAGCCCGCAGACGCGCCGCCGCAGTGAAGCGCCTGCCTCCTCGATTCGTGTAGCTTCAAAGCGGTGGAAGCGAAGCACGACGTTCTCGTGGTCGGGGCGGGCCTCGCAGGCATGCGCGCCGCCATCGAGGCGTTCGACGCCGGCGCCGACGTCGCGCTGATCTCCAAGATCCATCCCGTGCGCAGCCACTCCGGCGCGGCCGAGGGCGGGATCAATGCGGCGCTCGGGAACGCCTCGGAGGACAATCCCGAGCTGCACGCGTTCGACACCGTCAAGGGCTCGGACTACCTGGGCGACCAGGACGCGATCCAGATCCTCTGTGACGAGGCGCCCGGCGACGTCTACCAGCTCGAGCACTGGGGTGCCGTCTTCTCGCGCACCGAGGACGGACGGATCGCGCAGCGCCCGTTCGGTGCCGCAGGCGAGCCGCGCACCGCCTACGCCGCCGACATCACCGGCCATGTGCTCGTCCAGGTGCTCTACGAGCAGGTGATGAAGCGCGACCTCACGGTCTACGAGGAGTGGTTCGCGTGGAGGCTCGTCGAGGAGGCCGGCCGCTGCCAGGGCGTCATCTGCTGGGACCTGCTCGACGGCGGCCTGAAGACGATCGGCGCGAAGACCACCATCCTCGCCACCGGCGGCGCGGGGCGGCTGTACACGGGGACGACGAACGCCTACTCCTGCACGGGCGACGGCATGGCGCTGGCGCTGCGCGTCGGCGTGCCGCTCAAGGACATGGAGATGATGCAGTTCCACCCGACGACGCTCGCGCCCTCGGGCGTGCTGATCACCGAGGGCTGCCGCGGGGAGGGCGCCTACCTGCTCAACTCCGAGGGCGATCGCTTCCTCAAGGACTACGCGCCGAACGCGATGGAGCTCGCTTCCCGCGACGTGATCTCGCGCGCGGAGCAGACCGAGATCGACCAGGGCCGCGGGGTCGACGGCAACGTGCTCCTCGACCTGCGCCACCTCGGCGCCGAAAAGATCCTCGAGCGCCTGCACGGCACGCGCGAGCTGTCGATGACCTTCGCCGGCGTCGACCCGATCGACGAGCCGATCCCCGTGCGCCCGGGCGCCCACTACCACATGGGCGGCGTGGACACGGACGTCTGGGGGCGGACCGACCTCGAGGGTCTCTACGCCGCCGGCGAGTGCGCCTGCGTGTCCGTCCACGGCGCCAACCGGCTCGGCGGCAACGCCCTCATGGAGACGATCACCTACGGCAAGCGCGCGGGCGCGCACGCGGCGGACTGGGCGCTGACGCACACGACCGTGAACGTTCCGGCGAGCGCGCAGGCCGATGCCGCGCGCGAGCTAAAGGAGCTCCTCGGCCGACAGGACGGCGAGCGACCGTGGTCGATCCGCGACGAGCTGGCCGGGACGATGCACGAGAACTTCGGCGTCTTCCGCCGCGAGGACCAGATGCTCCGCCAGGGGGAGATCGTCGCCGAGCTCCGCAGCCGATACGAGAGCGTGGTGGTCGACGACAAGGGCGACGTCTTCAACACCGACCTCACGCAGGCGCTCGAGCTCGGGTTCCTGCTCGAGCTCGCCGACTGCATGGTCGTCTCGGGCCTCGCGCGGAAGGAGAGCCGCGGAGCGCATGCCCGGCCGTACGATTACCCTGATCGGGACGACGAGAACTTCATGAAGCACACCATCGTCCGTTCCGTGGACGGTGAGCCGGCCCTCGAGTGGCGGCCGGTGACCATGACGAAATGGCAACCCCAGGAGAGGAAGTACTGATGCGCATCCCCAGGCTCAAGATCTTCGTACTGGCGCTCGTGGCCGCGGTCGGCGCCACGGCCACGGTCGCGCTCGCCGCGCCCAGGCAGGCAACCGACAATCGCGCGGCCGTCCAGCGCGCCCTCGACAAGACGTCGAAGGTCGCGAGCGGCCGCTTCGCCTTCTCGGTCAAGCTGGCCGGCGGAGGCGTCGTCCGGCTTCGCCGTCTCCGGCACCGGCGCCTTCGACACGAAGCACAAGGCCGCCACCGTGAGCGTCAACCTCGGTGCGCTCTCGACGCTCCTCGGCGGAGCGACCGGCGGTCTCGCGATCCCGAGCACGCTCGACGTCGTGGCCCTGAACAACACGGTCTACGTGCACATCCCGGCGCTCGCCGCGAAGGTCTCGCCCGGCGCCGAGTGGCTCAAGTTCGACTCCAAGAGCGTGCCGAAGTCACTGCCCAAGGGCGCGAATCCCGGCCAGGTCACGATCGACCCGAAGCAGGCGCTCAAGGTGCTGAACGGAGCGATCTCCGTGCACAAGGTCGGCTCGACGACCGTGCGCGGGTCCTCGACGACGCACTACGTCGTCTCCGTCGACGCCACGAAGGTCGTCACCGGTCTCGTGCCGAAGGCCGCCGACCGGGCCTCGACGCTGAAGTCGCTCAGGGCCGCGAACGTCAAGACGGTGTCGCTCGACGTGTACGTCGACAGCTCCGGCCTCGTCCGGCGCGTGTCGGGCGGGCTCACGAAGGTCAAGGTCGGCCAGGGCACGCCGGCCGTGTCGGCCACCCTGTCCGTCGACCTCTTCGGCTTCGGCCACCCGGTGAGCGTCTCGGCCCCGCCGGCGAGCAAGACCGCCGACGGGAGCAAGGTGCTCTCGCAGCTCTCGGGCGCCCTCGGCGGTGGCGGGACCGGAGGCTGATGCAGGTAGCTCTCAAGATCTGGCGCTTCGATCCCGTCACGGGCGAGCGCGTCCTCAAGGACTACGAGGTCGAAGCGCCGGAGTGGGCGTGTCTCCTCGATGTGCTCGACCTCGTCAAGGACAAGGTCGACGGCACGCTCGCCTACCGCAAGAGCTGCCGGATGATGATCTGCGGCTCCTGCGGCATGCGTATGGACGGCGCCGCCGTCCTCGCCTGCAAGGAGCGGATGAAGCCGATCGTCGACGCCGGCCACGTCCCCGTCATCTCGCCGATGGGGAACCTGCCGGTGCTCAAGGACCTCGTGGTCGACATGGAGCCGTTCTGGTCGAAGATGCGCGCGATGAAGCCGTGGCTCGAGCCCGGCTACGCCGATCCCGGCGAGAAGGAGAACATCGTTTCCCAGGAGCGGATGGACGTGGTCAAGAAGGAGTCGCTCTGTATCAACTGCGGCTGCTGCGTCTCCGAGTGCAACTCGATGGAGGCGGATCCCGAGTTCTTCGGCCCCGCCGCGCTCGCGAAGGGCATGCGCTTCGTCGGCGACCCGCGCGACGAGGAGACCTCGGAGCGGCTCCAGTCCTACAGCGACTACCACGGGATCTGGGACTGCACGCGCTGCTACTTCTGCACGGAGCGCTGCCCGAAGGGCGTCGACCCGCGCGACGCGATCGCGAAGCTCGGCGCCGAGGCGATGAAGCACGGGATCGACCGCGACATGGGCGCCAGGCACGCGAAGTGGTTCGTGAAGTCGGCGGAGACGACAGGCTGGCTGCGGGAGACCGAGCTCGTCCCGAAGACACAGGGCGTGATCGCCTCGATCAAGCAGATGAAGTTCGCGATGGGCCTGGCAAAGCACGGCAAGGTGCCTCTGCCGTTCCCGCCGCACGTCGCCAAGGACGTCGCCGGAGGCCCGCGCGCTGCACGATCTCGTGCGCCAGCAGGGCCGCGACGGCGCGCTCGGCATCGTGCAGGGCGAGAAGGCGATCTCGCACATCGAGTTCGCCGAGGGCGAGGAAGAGAAGGGCGACTGATGTCCAACGGCCTGGCCGAGCCGAAGCACGTCGCCTACTACAAGGGCTGCCTCGCCTCGCTGTCGGCGAAGGAGCTGGACATCTCGACCCAGGCGCTGGCGCCGCGGCTCGGCCTGGAGCTGGACGAGCTCGAGTCGGTCACCTGCTGCGGTGCCGGCGACATTCACGAGGCGGAGCCCGACTACTACCTGCACCTGAACGCGCGCATCCTCGCCTACGCGGAGCAGACCGGCGCGGACACGCTGATGACGATCTGCAACGTCTGCACCCTCAACCTCCGCCAGGCGAACTGGCAGCTGAAGATCGACGACGGGCTCCGCGCCCGGGTGAACGAGAACCTCGAGGCGGTCGGCGCTCCCCGGTACGAGGGCGGGGTCGAGGTCAAGCACTTTCTCTGGCTGATCAGCGAGGGCGAGGGCTACGAGCTGCTCAAGGACGTCGCCCACCGGGGGCTGAAGGGGCTCAAGATCGCGCCCTTCTACGGCTGTCAGATCCTGCGGCCGTCGAAGATACTCGGCTTCGAAGACCCCGACCGGCCCTCGTCGCTCGAGCGGATCATCGAGGCCTGCGGCGGCGAGCCGATCGACTACCCGGCCAAGCTCAAGTGCTGTGGCTTCCCGATCATCCAGGCGCGTGAGGAAGTCGCGCTGAGTGAGCTGATCCAGCCGATCGAGCAGGCCATCGAGCGCGGGGCGGACGCGATGGTCACGCCCTGCCCGCTCTGCCACCTGTCGCTGGACGCGTGGCAGTCGAAGCTCGAGAAGGCGACCGGCCGCTCGCTGGGGATGCCGATCATCCACCTCTCGCAGCTGATCGGCGTCGCGGCCGGGCTCGGCGAGTCCGAGCTCCGGTTCAAGCGGCACGTCGTGCCGGTCGACCCGGTCGTCGAGAAGCTTCGAGTCTGAGCGGCTGGGCCTGGGTCGCGGTCGGGCTGGGCGCCGTCGCGCTCGCCTGCCTGGCGTGGGGCTGGTTCGAGGCCGGGTGGCCGCGGTTCAGGGTGCTCGAGCTCGGCGTTGCCGGGCTGCCCGCGGAGCTGGACGGGACCAGGATCGTGCACCTGTCCGATTTCCACCTGGGCGTGCCTTCGCGCGGCGGCCGGGCCGTGCGCCGCGGAGTCGAGTGGGCCGCGGGCCGCGACGCCGACGTCGTCGTACTCACGGGCGACCTCGTCTCGCGCCCCTCGGGCGAGGCCGTTTTGCGCGAGCTCGTCGGGCAGCTCGTGCGCTGCTACGCGATCCTCGGCAACCACGATCTCGGCCTCAGCCGCGACCCGTTCTCGAAAGAGGTCGTGATCCACGAGCTGGAGCCGGCGACGCTGCTCCTCGACGACGGCCGGATGCTCGACGTGCGCGGACGGTCGGTCTGGCTCGCCGGCTTCGATCCCCGCTCGCGCGGCCACGAGCCCGACCTGAGCTGCGAGGCCGATCTCCGCATCGTCCTCTCCCACTTCCCGGGCGTGTTCGACCGGCTTCGACCCGGATCGTTCGACCTCGTCCTTGCCGGGCACATGCACGACGGCCAGATCTGCCTCCCGTACCCGGGCGGCAAGGTGCGCCTCGCGCACCCGCGTGCGCGGTACACGCACGGGACCTACAGGCGAGGAGGAACGGTCATGCACGTCTCGCCCGGGCTCGGAACGACGTTCGTGCCGTTCCGCTTCTTCGCGCGGCCCGAGGCGACCGAGCTCGTTCTGCGGGCCGCCTCCTAGACTGCATCCGTGGCACCAAGGGTCTCGGGACTGACCGGAGCGACGCTCGTGACGGCGCCGGCTGTCTGCCGCGGCTGCGTCTGGTGGCAGTCGCGGCCGGGCCGGGAAGTCGACAAGGACCGCTGGCGCGAGCGGATCGAGGAGGAGTGGGGCCCGTGGGGGACGCTCTACTCCGACGACGACGGCCGTCTCCTCGGCTCGATGCAGTACGGGCCTGCGGAGATGTTCCCGCGCGCCGCCGGGCTGCCGGCCGGACCGCCGTCGGAAGACGCGCTGCTCGTCACCTGCGCCTACCTCGTCGAGCGCTCGACGCCGTGGGTCATGCAGTCGCTGTTCCTGGCCGTCATCGGCGACGCGCGCGACAAGGGTGCCCGCGCGGTCGAGGCCTTCGGCTACCGCTACCCCGAGGGCACGTCGTTGCACGAGCGCTTCGTCCGCCACCGGACGATCTTCCCGCACGACTTCCTCGCCGACTTCGGTTTCCAGGTCGTGCGTACGTCGGGGGCGGTCGAGCTCGCGCGGCTCGAGCTGGGCGGCCTCGTGCCCGTTGTGGAGGGCTCACGCGCGAAGGTCATGGGCGTTCTGCGGGGGATCTTCTCCCCCCAGCCCGTGCCGGCGCCTCGGCCGTGACGCACACCACCTGCCTCAACGGCATCCTCAGAGAGGTCGCAGAGGAACCTCAGAAGAGGCTCAGAGGGATATCTGAGGTTGTGAGCTAGGCCGCCGCGAGCGCATGGCGCTCGAGCAGGAGCTCGGCGATCTGGATCGCGTTCAGGGCCGCGCCCTTGTTCAGGTTGTCGCAGGCGAGGAAGAGGACGAGCCCGTTCTCCGCGGTCGGGTCGCGGCGCACGCGACCGACCAAGACCCGGTCGCCTCGCGCGGCGGCCTTGCCGGGGGAGGGGAACTCTTCGAGATCCACGGCCCGAGACGCCGCGAGCAGCTCGCGCGCGTGCTCGGGCGCCACGCGCTCCTCCGTCTCCACCCAGATCGTCTCGGCGTGGCCGACGAGTACCGGCACGCGCACGCAGTTCGCGGAGACCGGTAGCTCGGGCAGCTCGAGGATCTTCCGCGTCTCGAGGCGGATCTTCTCCTCCTCGTCGAACTCCTCGCCGTCGAAGTCCCACTCCATCAGGAGATCGAGCTCGTCGTGCGACTGCGCCCGCAGGCGCTCCATCGACTGCGCGCCGGCCCCGGACATGGACTGGTATGTCGCCACGCGCACCCGTGCCAGCCCGGCGACTTCCCGGAGCGGGTCGAGCGCGCAGGTGAGCGGGATCGTGCAGCAGTTCGGGTTGGCGACGATTCCGTCGTGCTCGAGCGCGCGGTTGCCGTTGACCTCGGGGACGACGAGCGGCACGCCCTCCGCCAGCCGATACGCGGACGATTTGTCGATCGCGACCGCGCCGCCGCTCACCGCCGCGGGCACGAGCTCGCGCGAGGCGGACGTCCCGACCGAGAAGAGGAACACGTCCACGTCGGCCGCCGCCAGCGCCTCGGGTGTCGCCTCCTCGACGACGAGCGAGCGCGAGCCGTAGGGGACCGACGAGCCGGCCGAGCGCGCCGACGCGAACGCCCGCACGCGTTCGTAGCCGCGGCCGGCGAGCAGCCCGAGCGTCACCTTTCCGACCGCGCCGGTGGCGCCGACGACGCCGATCCTCGCGTTGCTACGCATGCGCACCTTCGCGCGAGCCGTCCTCCGCGCCGAGCCCGAAGCGGTCGTGGATCGCCTGGACCGCCCGCTCGACCTCGGCCGCGCGGACGACGCACGAGACGCGGATCGAGGAGGTGGAGATGATCTCCAGGTTGATCCCGGCTTCGGCGAGTGCGTCGAACATGTCGGCCGCGACCCCGGGATGGCTCTTCATGCCCGCGCCGATCAGCGACACCTTCGCGATCTCCGGGTCGGTGACGACGTCCGTGGCCCCAACCTCGCGAGCCGTGTCGCGCAGGATCGGCTCGGCGACGGCGATGTCCGTCTTCGGCAGAGTGAACGAGATCGTCGCGTGACCGTGCTCGGAGACGTTCTGCACGATCATGTCGATGTTCACGCCCGCGTCGGCCAGCGGCCGGAACACGCGCGCAGCGATCCCTGGCCGGTCGGGGACGCCGGCGATCGTCACCTTCGCCTCGGCGGTGTCGTGCGTGACGCCCGAGATGATCGCCTTCTCCAGCATGCGTTCGTCCTCCTCGCCGATCCAGGTGCCCGCCCCGTCTCCGAACGACGAGCGGACGTGCAGCATCACACCGTAGTTGCGCGCGAACTCGACGGAGCGCAGTGCCATCACCTTTGCACCCGACGCAGACATCTCGAGCATCTCCTCGTAGCTGACCGCGTCCAGCTTTCTCGCCTCCGCGACCATGCGTGGGTCGGCGGTGAAGACGCCCTCGACGTCGGTGTAGATCTCGCAGACCTCCGCCTGGAGCGCTGCGGCCAGCGCGACGGCCGTCGTGTCCGAGCCTCCGCGGCCGAGGGTCGTGATCTCCTTGACGGTCGAGACCCCCTGGAATCCGGCGACGAGGACGACCTTGTCCTGGTCGAGCGCCTCGTGGATGCGCTGGCCTCGGATGTCGACGATCTTCGCCTTCCCGTGCGCCGTGTCGGTGACGATGCCGGCCTGGGAGCCCGTCAGCGAGATCGCCTCGTGCCCGAGGTCCTTGATCGCCATGGCCGCGAGGGCCACCGAGATGCGCTCGCCGACCGAGATCAGCATGTCGAGCTCGCGGGGATCCGGTGTCGGAGAGACGTCGTGCGCGAGGTCGATCAGCTCGTCGGTCGTCTTGCCCATCGCGGACAGGACGGCCACGACGCGACTGCCGGACTCGCGGGCGGCGACGATGCGCCGCGCCACGGCCTTCAGGCGCTCGGGGTCGGCGACCGACGTGCCGCCGAACTTCATCACGATCGTGCCGACGCGGGTGGGCCGGTCCTCGCGTGCGATCGACGGCAGCGCCTCGAAATGCGTCGTTGCCATCGTCTGATTGTAGGGACGGGGCGTGCGTGGACTCGTCTAGTGGTTGCCGGCTGGCAAGCGTACGCATTAGCCAGGGCGTTCTGGGTATCAAATGGCTCGGCTTACGATTTCCGCTAGATGATTGGTCAGCTTTATCGATCAATCATCTAGACGGGCCGCACGCGACTGGCGCGCCGAGCATGGTCGAGTTCGGCGCGTCCTCGCGTCAGGGTTTGGAGCGGGCGGCTCGTCACCGAACCGCCCGCTTAGGGTCCGAAGGCGCACTCCCCGGTGAAGTCGCGCCTCCCCGTGTCAGATCTCATCGCGCGGGCAGCACCCGTTTCTGGACAGCGGCGGCCCCTGACGGCGGATCACCGACGAGCATGTAGACCCAGTACTGATCGGTGCTGTTACTCGTGAAGACGGTTGTCGTGATGGTTCCGCCTCCGCAAGATCCTCCTCCGAAAGAGATCGTCGCTGTCGGGAGGGCCCCGCCGACCTCAAACAGGGTGAGTTGGGGCAGCGGACACCCGGAGCCGATACCCGAGATCGTGAAGCCGTATGTCCCCGCGCTCGGGTGGGTGACCGTCGGGACCGGACCCTGCGTGAAGCCTACGGCTCCAGTCGGGTCCACGAGGCCCGTTGCGAGGAACACCGGCCCACTTGGCCCGGTGGCTCCCTTCGCCCCGGTTGGTCCCTTGGCGCCGGTCGCTCCTTTCGCTCCGGTCGCTCCGTTCGCGCCGGTGGGACCCTTGCCCGGTGGCTCCCTTGGCCCCGGTGGCTCCCTTGGCCCCGGTGGCTCCCTTGGCCCCGGTGGCACCCTTGGCCCCGGTGGCACCCTTGGCGCCGGTCGGTCCCCGAGAGCCGGTCGCCCCGGTTGGCCCCGTTGCCCCGGTCGGCCCACTAGCGCCCGTACCGCCCTGACCCCAATTCAGCGGCGCTTCCCAGGACGCACAGTTCCCGTTCGGCTTGGCGGTGTCGATCACCCGCAACGCCCCGGTCGGGTTGCCGTGCGCCTGGCTGATGTTGTAACAGCCGTGGATAACGCCGTTCGCGTCCGGGATGCTCGCCTGGACTGCGGTGGCGATCCCGAACAGCGCCCCGCCGACAGCGAGCGCGAGCAGGAGTCGCCCGCCGCGGCTAAGGCTTCGCAGCCTGTGCATCCGCACCTCCTTCGTGACTGACGATGGCGAGAACTTCGCCCGGCAGTCTCCCTGTCCCGGTGGACGGCGTCAACCGGGACAGCCCAGGTTTACGCAGAACACGACACGGAACGGCGAAGCTGCGGACGGAACCGTTCGCAGATTGCCGAAAACCCAAGCCGCGCGGCACGCTGGAAGGTCACCACAGCCAAGAGCGCCCCGCGGGACCCAGACGGCTGTAAACGTCGCAACGAGTCTGGGGCCTCTTGTCGTTTCGTCGTAGCATGGTCGTACTTTGGTCCGGGTCGGGATCGTCAGCGCCGGTGCCATGGGCAGCGCGGTCGGGGGCGCGCTGCGCCACGGCGGCGCCGAAGTCGTGACGACGCTCGCCGGACGGAGCGAGCGCACGGCCCGGCTAGCCCGCGAGGCCGGGATCGAGTGCATGGCGGATCTCGACACCGTCGTCGAGGCTGCCGACGTCGTGCTCTCGATCGGCCCGCCCGGAGAGGCCGAGGCGATCGCGCAGTCGATCGCCGAGGCGGCCGCCCACGGCACGGCGCGGCCCCTCGTCGCCGATCTGAACGCAGTCTCGCCCGCCACGGCCCGCCGGATCGACGCGGCTCTCCGAGAGGCGGGGCTCGACCTCGTCGACGGCTCGATCTCCGGACCGCCGCCGCGTACGACGGGCTCGACCCGGATCTATCTCTCGGGCCCGCGGGCCGTCGAGGTGGCCGCGCTCCCGCTCGACGGCGTGGACGCAGTCGTGGTCGGCGACGAGGTCGGTACGGCCTCGGCTGTGAAGATGTGCACCGCGTCCGTCTACAAGGGCTCGGTGGCGCTGCTGACAGAGGCGCTCCTGACCGCTCGCGCCAACGGCGTGCTCGGCCACGTCCTGGACGACCTCGGCGAGCTTGCCGACGGCGCCGCGCGCTCGATCGCGCGCTCCGCGACCAAGTCCGGCCGGTACGTCGCGGAGATGCGCGAGATCGCGGCGACGCAGGCGGCTGCCGGGCTGACGCCGACGCTGTTCGAGGCGATGGCGACCGTGTACGCCGACCAGGCATCGACCCCCGCGGGACGCGGGAGCCCCGAGGACGTTCCTCCCGACCCCCGGCTCGAGGCTGTTCTGGACGAGCTCGCTCCGTGAGGGGCCCGAGGAGGGTCGTCGTCACCTCGATCGTGCGCATGGCCCGGCCGGACCAGGTCAGCGCCAACTACGCGTGCTCGATCTCGAGAGCGGGCCGGGTCGCCTTCGTCACGCCGGTCCCGGAGAGCGTCTGGCGCGCCGACGACCCGATTACGCCTTGTGGCTCGCCCAGCCGGACGGAGACTAGACCGTGCCCGAGCCGCCTCCACGTCGTGTTGTCGTCACGTCCAGCATTCGCTGGGCGTGGCAGAGCGAGGTGAGCGCGTTCTTCCGCGTCCTCGACCTCGAGCGCGGCGAGGTCACCTTCACGGCGCCGGTGCCGGAGAGCGAGTGGCGCGCCGTCGACCCGAACCCGCGCGGCGGACAGCGGGGAGCCCGGGGCGTCTCGGCGACGCGCGAGCGGCTCGTGATCGCGAACGCCGAGCGGCTGTTCGTCTTCGACACCTCCTGGCGGCTGCTCGCGCAGCTCACGCGCGGTCTGACGGCCGACATCCACGAGGTGCTGGCCGACGACGACGGCGTCTGGGTGACTGCCGCCGGCACCGACCTCCTGCTCCGCCTCTCCTGGGACGGGGAGCTGGCCGACTGGTGGTCGTTCCGCGCCGACAGGAGGTTCATGAAGGAGCTCGGCTTCCGCCGGCGGCCGCCCCGGCTCGACCCCGACCTCGACCATCGCGATCCGGACGTCCGCACGAAAGTGGCGCCCTACGACACCGGGCACCTGAACGCCGTCGTGGCCTCGGGTGACGACCTGCTGATCTCGTTCGGGCGGATCCGGACGCTCGAAGAGCAGCCTCGAACGTCGGCGATCGTACGCCTGCCGCGTCACGGCCGCCGACGCCCATCCGTCGTTTTCCGGACGGACGCGGCCGACGTGCCGAATCACAACGTGGCGGAGGACGGCGACCTGCTCGTCTACAACGACAGCAACCGCAACTGCCTGGTCGCGTGGGACCGGCGGACGGGCGAGGAGCGCTCGGCGGTTCCGATCCCGGGCGATCCGCCGTTCGCCCGCGGGCTGCTGCGGATCGGCCCGAGCCTGTGGCTGGTCGGGAGCCAGCAGCCGGCCGCCGTCCACGCGATCGACCTCGATCGCGGAGCCGTCGTCGCGACCTACGAGCTCGGCGGCGCCGAGAACGAGACGGTGTTCGGCATCGAGGCGCTGCCCGACACGTTCGAGGATCCGCGCATGCCGGCGGGCGACGACCCGTACGCGTTCTGGCTGGCCCAGCCGGACGCGTAGACGCCCTACATCTCGCGGCGTCCGGCAAGCGCGCGGCCGAGCGTGACCTCGTCGGCGTACTCGAGATCGCTGCCGACGGGCAGGCCGCTGGCGAGGCGCGTGACACGGGCGCGCCCGCGCAGGCGGTCGGCGATGTAGCTCGCCGTCGCCTCTCCCGTCATCGTCGGGTTGGTCGCCAGGACGACCTCCTGGATGTGGTCGCGCTCGACGCGGCGCAGCAGCTCGTCGATCCGCAGGTTGCCGGGCTCGACGCCGTCGATCGGAGAGAGCGCGCCGCCGAGCACGTGGTAGAGGCCTCGGTACTCCGACGTGCGCTCGATGGAGATCAGGTCGGCGGGCTGCTCGACGACGCAGACGACCGCGCGGTCGCGGCGCGCGTCGAGGCAGATCGCGCAGACCTCGTCCTCGGTCAGGTTCCCGCACTCGCGGCAGAAGTGGACGCGCTCCTTCACGTCCTCGATCGCATGGGCGAGCGCGAGCGCCTCGTCCTTGTCCGCCCGCAGCAGGTGGAACGCGAGCCGCTGCGCGGTGCGCGTACCGACGCCGGGAAGGCGCGTCAGCTGGGCGACGAGGTTGTCGACGGCCGGCGAGAGCACGGCCTATGAACTCGTCCCGGAGTGACGCTTCGTCTCCGGGGCGCGCTGGGTGGTGCAAGTCAAGGACGCAGAGAGCATTCGTATTCGGAGGATACGGATGCGACTGAGGACGCGGAATTGCGGCACCCAGCGCGTTCCGGAGACACAAGGCTTCCCTTCGAGACGAGTTCTAAACCAGGTACTGCTGCCAGTCCTCCGGGACGCCCTCGGGGCCCCAATTGGTCTCGCCATCCGCGGCGCGGAGCGCGATGTGACAGATCGGCCCGTCCTCGGTCGCGCCGTGCATGTGCACGACCCGCCCGGGGACGACGACGATGCTCCCCTCCGGCAGGAGCTGCCGCTCCTCGCCGGCGAGCCAGACGAAGCCGCTGCCGTGGACGACGTGGAGGATCTGCTCGCTCGGATGCGTGTGCGGCCGGGTATGTGCACCCGCGTCGAAGTGGACGGCGAGCATCTCGACCTTCGTCGCGCCGCCCGCCTGGGCCAGGTTCTGGATCTGCACCCGGCCCGTGAAGTTCTCCGGATTGGGCGGCGGGCCCGCGTTGGACTCGTCGACTCGCTGGAGCTCGAGCATCACATTCCGGGGAGGCCGAGGCCGCCGAGATCCATGCCGCCCAGATCCATGCCGCCCAGTCCAGTCGCCGCACCCATCTTCGATTGCGCGAGCGCCTGCGCCGAGCGCAGCGCCTCGTTCACGGCCGCGAGCACCATGTCCTCGAGCAGCTCCGGGTCGTCGGGGTCGACGGCCTTCGGGTCGATCTTGATCTCGCTGATCTCACCCGCGCCTGTCGCCTTCACCGTGACCATGCCGCCCCCCGCCGACGCCTCGACGGTCTCGTTCGCGAGCTCGTCCTGCACGCGGGCCATCTGCTCCTGCATCTGCTGCGCCTGCTGGATCAGCTTGTTCATGTCGAAGCCGCCCTTGGCCATCTACTCGTCCACCTCTCTCGCGTCGAAGGTCTCCTTGAACAGTGCGACCAGGTCCTCCTCGGACGCTGCGCCCTGCGGCTCGTCCGCTTCGTCGTGCTCGCGCTTGTCGCCGAGCACGAACAGGACGTCGAGCTTCCGGCCGGTTACCTGGTAGAGCGCCTCGCGGAGGACGGTCGCGTTCTTCGGGTCCTCGGCGAGGCGCCGGTGGAACTCGGCCTCGGCGGGGAACTCGAGCGTCAGCTCGTCGTCGGCGAGCGCCACCGGCCGCGCCTCGCGCAGCACCGACTCGGCCGGGATCGACCGCTCCTGCACCGCGGGCAGCACCGAGCGCTGCCAGGCCTCCTGCAGCTGCTCGAACTCGAGCGACGGCGGCTGGGGCGCCGGCTCGGGCGCGGACGCCGGCTCGGGCTCGGGCACGGTCTGCGGCTCGTCGCGTGACACTTCGGCTACAGGGACTGTTCGCCTTGCCGCGGCGCCCGCGGCATCGGCGACGTCGTCGCGGGAAGAAACCTTGGCCCGCGACGACTCTCCCCCGACATGGCCGGTTGCGGCACGGCTCGGGGGGACATGGCCGCGCTGCTCGACCAGCTCGAGCCGGTACGCGAGCGACTCATGCGAAAGGTCGGCGCCGGGCCGCGTCACCTTCACGAGCGCGAGCTCGAGCGGCAGCCGCGGATCGCCGCCCTGGCGCATGTCCTCGACGGCCACTGCCAGCAGGTCGCAGAGCCGCAGAACGGTCGCCTCCGGAAGCTGGTTGGCCTGTGCGAGCAGCTTCTCGCGCGCCTCCTCGGTGACCGGGATCGTCTCCGGCACCGCGCCGAGGTGCTGCACGAGCAGCAGGTGGCGTAGGTGCTGGAGGAGGTCGTTGACGAGCCGGCCGATGTCCTGGCCTTGCTCCGAGAGCTGCTCGACGAACGTGAGCGCACCGGCCGTGTCGTGGTCGATGACGAGATCGCAGAGCTGGAACAGCGACTCCTCGTCGACGGCGCCGAGGAGCTGCAGGACCGACTGCACGGTCAGCTCCCCGCCCGTCGCAGCCGCGAGCTGGTCGAGCAGCGACACGGCGTCCCGGAAACTGCCCTTCGCCGCGCGGGCGATCTGCGACAGCGCCGCCTCCGGCGCCTGGAAACCCTCGCCCTCGGTCACGCGGCCCAGCACCTTGACCAGGTCCTCGAAGCGCGGACGCGCGAACGAGAACGTCTGGCAGCGCGAGCGCACGGTCGGGATCACCTTCTGCAGCTCGGTCGTGCAGAACACGAACAGCAGGTGAGGCGGCGGCTCCTCGATCAGCTTCAGCAGCGCGTTCCAGGCCGCGTCCGTGAGCTGGTGCGCCTCGTCGAGGATGTAGACCTTGTAGCGCCCCTCGACCGGCTGCAGGACGACGCGCTCCCGGATCTCGCGGATGTCGTCGATCCCGCGCTGCGACGCCGCGTCCATCTCGACGACGTCGAGCGACGTGCCGTTGGAGATCGCGACACACGCGTGGCAGGTGTTGTCGGGCGTCGTCGTCGGCCCCTGCGCGCAGTTGACGCTCTTGGCGAGGATGCGCGCCATCGACGTCTTCCCCGTGCCGCGGGGCCCGGCGAACAGGTACGCCTGCCGCAGCTGGTCGTTCGCGATCGCGTTTCGTAGCGTCCGCACGACCGGCTCCTGCCCGACGACGTCGTCGAAGGTCTGAGGCCGGTACTTGCGGTAGAGAGCCGCCACGAGTCGATTCAAGCAGATCGGGTGTAGCGTGACGCCGGCGTGGAATCCGGCGGCTGGGAGATCACGCTGGTCGACAACGGGATCGTTCCGATCGATGGCAAGTACATGGGCCCGCCGGGGACGTTCACCGAGACCTATGTAGGCCCCGTGAACTTGGTCGTCCTCCGAGGCCACGGCCTGACTGTGCTAGTCGATTCCGGCTCCGGGCCGCTCGATCGCGATCTGGCCGGGCTCGACTGCGTTGCCGATCGACGTCGAACCCGACGTCCTGATCGCGACGCACCTCGACTTGGACCACTCCGGCGGCTTCGTGACGGGCACGTGGCCCGATCGGCTCGAGCCGGCATTCCCGGGCAAGAGCGTTCTCGTACCGGCGGAGTGCCGCCGCGGACGCTCGGGCGGAGGCTCTCCCGGAAACCCGGCACCGCCGCCCGTCATCGCTGCGCTCGACGCTGCCGGTCTTGTCGAGGAGTACGGCGATGGCCACGAGCCCGCACCCGGGTCTCCGGCTGCGCGCGGCGCCGGGGCATCGCACCGGTCACTCGATCGTCGAGGTCGGCGATTCGTTCGTCCTCGCGGCAGACGCGTTCCACCATCCCCTCCACGTCGAACATCCCGAATGGGACACGCAGTCCGACTCGGATCCCGAGACTCGGCCTCGAGACCAGGCGTGCGACTGCTCGCCGAGTGGGCCGATACCGGACGCGACGCTCGTCGTCTCGCACATCGCCGGGTCCGGTCGGATCGAGCGCGCCGGCGGCGGCTACCGCTGGGTCCCGGTCGACGAATAGCCCGGTCGCGCGGACGCGCCGTCGAAGGGAATCGTCCGGGCGGCGCCTGCGCTGCCGGGCTCGGGTCAGGCGGTTCCGCGGCACCTGGGGGACACTCCTTAGCGCTGCTTCCTTCCGGACCTGACGCGGTTCGAAGGCTCCCAGTGCGCGGGACCTGACCGTCAGCGCCCGCGTCGCGGGCCCAGGCCCCGTTCGATTCCGCCCCTCGGGCGGTGTTCGGCCCCGCTATAGCGGGTTGCGGGTTCAGGGAACCGCTAGCTCCCCGCCTAGCGCGACCGGGCCCCGCGATGGTAGCGGCTGCCCTCCCGCTTTCGTAGATTCCCGAGCATGAGCGCCTATCCGCACCTCTTCAGCCCGCTGCAGATCGGGAACGTCACCGTGCGCAACCGGATCATGCAGACGGCCCACGTCAAGCTCTTCGCCTACAACGCCGTCGACTCCGAGCGCAACGTCGCCTACCAGGCCGCAAGAGCGAAGGGCGGCGCCGGGCTCCTCATTACGGGCAACCGCGTCGTCCATCCGACATCGACCACCGGCTTCCCGCGCGTCGCCTGGGCGTACCGCCCCGAGGCGCTCGAGGCCGACCGGCGGCTCACCGCCGCGGTGCACGAGCACGGGGCGGTCATCTTCGCCCAGCTCAACCACTTCGGCCTCAACGCCTCGAGCGACTCGGCCGACGACTACCGCGTCCTCTGGGGCCCCTCGGCCGTGAAGTCGCCTGCGTACGGCGAGACCCCGAAGGCCATGGAGCTCGAGGACATCAGCGAGGTCGTGGACTGGTGGGGCCACTCGGCCGAGCTCACTCGTGAAGGCGGTTTCGACGGCACCGAGGTGCACATCTCGCACAGCTACCTGCTGCACCAGTTCCTGTCGCCGCTCTACAACAAGCGCGAGGACGAGTACGGCGGCTCGTTCGAGAACCGGCTCCGCTTCGCCCGCGAGGTGATCGAGGAGGTGCGGCGCCGCGCGGGGGACGACTGGGTCGTCGGCGTGCGCATCAGCCTCACCGACTTCATCCCCGGCGCGCTCGACATCGAGGACGCGGTCCAGGCCGCGCAGGCGCTCGAGGCCGACGGCCGCATCGACTTCGTCAACGTCACCGCGGCCGGCTACCACAACATCTTCAAGGCGATCGAGCCCTCGGACGTCCCCGACGGCTACCTCGTCGACCTGACAGCGCAGGTCAAGGCCGCAGTCCGCCTGCCGGTCTTCACCGTCGGCGGGATCAAGGACGCGGCCCTCGCAGAGGAGATCCTGGCCGCCGGCAAGGCAGACATGGTCGCGATGACGCGGGCGCAGATCGCCGACCCGGAGTTCGCGAACAAGGTGCAGGAGGGCAGGGAGAACGAGATCGTCCACTGCATCCGCGGCAACCAGGGCTGCATCGGCCGGGTCTTCAAGGGCCTGCCGATCGCCTGCACGGTCAATCCCGGCGCCGGGCGCGAACGGCGCTTCGGCCCGGGGACGCTCGTGCCGGCGGATCCGCCCGGCCGCTGGCTCGTCGCCGGCGGCGGGCCGGCGGGGATGAAGGCCGCCTCTGTGCTCGCCGAGCGCGGGCATGTCGTCACGCTCGTCGAGGCGGGGAACAGCTCGGCGGCCAGGTGAACCTGATCCTGCGCACGCCCGGTCGCGACGAGTTCGGCTGGATCGTCCGCGACTTCGAGTCCCGGCTCGACCGTCTCGGCGTCGACGTCCGGCTGGGCACGGAGGCGACGGTCGAGCTCGTCCGCGAGCTCGCGCCCGACGGCGTCGTCGTCGCCACGGGCGCGTTGCCGTCGCGCACCGGTTTCTCGAGCGTCAACCCGCTCGTCGAGCGGCTTCCCGGAGTCGACCAGGACAACGTGCTGACGGTCTGGGACGTGCTGCTCGAGTCGCGTGCGATTGGCAAGCGCGTGCTCGTGCTCGACGACGACGGCAGCCGCGCCGTGGCCGGGGTGACAGAGGTGCTCCTCGACCGCGGCTCCGAGGTCGAGCTCGTCAGCCGCTGGCCGACGCTCTTCCCCGGCACGCTCACCACACTGGACATGGCCCACCTGTACGGGCGGCTGCTCGGCAAGGGCCTCGCGTACCGCCTGAACGCGTGGGCCGGCGCGATCGAGGGCGATCGTGTGACGATCTTCAACCTCTACACCGGAGCGTCCGAGACGATCGACGGCGTCGACACCGTCGTCCTCGCCACCGGTGCGAAGGCGAACGACGAGCTGTACCTGGCCCTGAAGGACGAGGTCGCAAACGTCCACCGCATCGGCGACTGCCTCGCCCCCCGCAAGCTCGACCACGCGATCTACGAGGGCGAGCTCGCCGGCCGCGAGCTGTTCTCGCCCGAGGAGCGCTACATCTACGAGGGCGAACTCGAGCGCCTCGAGGAGATCGCCGTCGAGACGTAGCCGCTATCGTCATTGCGCTGGGGCGCGTAGCTCAGCGGGAGAGCGCCCGCTTCACACGCGGGAGGTCGCTGGTTCGATCCCAGCCGCGCCCATCGCTCAACCAAGCCGTTTCTCGCCCTCCAGAGCCTCGCGCGTGGAGGCCGAATGGTGAGTGAAATGGTGAGTACGGCACGGCGCTGGGGCCCCGCACTGTCGGCGCGGACGCCTGATCTCGCTACGCGGGGTTCGTACCTGAACGATTTGGCGGAAGACAACGGGGCACCTTCGAACCCTCAAGCACGAGTTGAGCTTGCTCGCTTGGCCGACCTCTGTAGCAGGCTTCGGGGCGAGGCGGCGTTGAACCCACGGAGCTCACGGTCTGCACCTGCGAAGGTCAACCCGGTTCTCGAGACGGTGACGCGTGTTCTCGAGGTGGCTGACCGGCCGATGAGGGCGCGCGAGATTCACCAGGCGGCGGAGTACCGTCTTGGTCAACCCCTTCGCTGGACATCGGTGCGGGTGGCCTGCTCCCTGCCGGAGTTGACAGGTTAGGCCGCTTGTTTTGGTAGTTCCTGTTGATCCTCCCAGGTCCGGGCGACCTCGTCGGGCGTCCGGTAGTTCAGCCTCGAGTGGGGCCGGTGGTGGTAGCGGTCGACGTAGCCGCCGATGCCGCGCGGGCGTCGTCGAGGGTCTCGTACTCGTTCAGCCAGACCTCCCGTTCTTTCAGTTTCCCGAACCAGGACTCGATGAAGGCCTGGCTCTCGGGGTCGCGGTAGCCGCCGCGGCGGTGACGGATCCCGAGCTCGCCGAGGCGGGCGCGGAAGCGGCGGGCGGTGAAGGCCGAGCCGTTGTCGCTCGCCGAGCACCAGCTCGCCGGGCTGGATCCCGTGTTCGGCCGCCGCCCGTTCGACCAGGGCGATCGCTTCGTCGGCGCGGCAGCGGAGCTCGAGCTGCCAGGCGACGATCTCGCGGGTGCAGCAGTCGATGATCGCGTTCAGGTAGCACCAGCCGTGCTCGGCGACCCAGATCGAGGTCATGTCCAGGTGCCACAGCTGCCGGGGCCGCTCGACCCGGAAGAAGCCAGGCCGCTTCCGGCGCTCCAGCGGGCGGCGCCTTTGGATCAGCTTCTGCTCGCGCATCACCCGCAGGACGCGCTTGCGGTTGACCGGCCGGCCCAGCCTGCGCCGCACGAACGCGGTCACCATCCGGTAGCCGTCGGTCTGGTTGGCGAGCGCCTCCTCGACGATCGCGCCTCGACCACGTCGGCCGGCGGCCGCCGCTGCGGCGAGCGCCGTCGGTGTCGGCGCCGGTAGATCGCCTGCCGGCTGATCTGGCAGCACGCGCGCCACCGCCGCCGCGGCGAGTGCCCTCGGCGACCAACTCGCGAGACCGGGCGACGCGCTTGTCTCACTCCCAGCTCCCGCAAGAGCTTTTCCCGCGATCTCCAGCTCGTAGGTCTTGCGGCCCAGCGCCCGCTCGAGTTGCGCGATCTTCCGACGCAGCTCCGTCTCGCCCTGGCGCTCCTCCTTGCCAGCGAACCGCTCCCGCCCGGCCTCGAGCAACTGATCGCGCCAGCCGTAGAAGAGCGTCTCCGAGATCGCGTGCTCGCGGCAGACCTCCCTGACGCTGCGGTCGCCGCGCAACCCGGCCAGCACGATCTCGAGCTTCTGCTGCGCCGTGAACGTCCGGTACTTGCGTTGCTCGCTCAACCCAGTTCTCCCTTCGGTCGAGCGGCCCATCCTGAGCCGGCCGCCGGACAGTCCCTCCGGCGCTACGCGCCTCCGGGACTGCCCGGCACTCCAACCCAGCTACCTGTCAACACAGGACCGGGGAGCGGGGCAGTCGTCGCAGCGCTCGTCCCGAAAGGCGCGCAGGTCCTGCGCCCAGAAGAAGTCGAAACGGTGCCGGGGCCCGGGCTGAGCGCGGGCTGAGCGTCGCGGCGACGCAGATCTCGGAGCTCCTGCTCGTCGTGGGCCGGAGCTGTCGCTCCGACGGCCATCCGTCCAGGGTACGCCAGCACTTGTCGCCGCTTCAACCCGCCGTAACCAGTCCTCCGATCACGACCACGAACCCCCACAAGCGTGCCCACACAGCAAGGCCGCAAAATCAACCAGACGACCCGGAACCATCGGCGCCGAGCGTTCGATTGGATGCTTCTATGGTTGTCAAGAGCAGGGTCCGATCATTCGTAGTTGTTGGTGGCGCGGTGTTGGTGGGGGCGGAGCTGGCGGTGGGCACGGTCTCGAGGATGCGGTAGAGGCGGCGGGCGAGGTGGCGTTTGAGGCAGCGTCTGATCTCGCGGGGTGTTTTGCCTTCGGCTGTTCGTCGGGCGGCGTAGCGTTTGGTTTCTGGGTGGTGGGCGAGGCGGGAGAGCGCGATCGTGTGCAGGGCGCGGTTGAGTTGGCGGTCGCCGCCGCGGTTGAGCCGGTGGCGGACGATCTGGCCGGAGGAGGCGGGGATCGGTGCGGCGCCGGCGAGGGAGGCGAAGGCGGCTTCGGAGCGGAAGCGGCCTGGGTGTGACCAGGCGCTGAGGAGCTGGGCGGCGGTGATCGGGCCGACGCCGGGCTCGGCGAGGAGCGCTGGGCGCGAGCGCGTGGACGAGTGGTGGAGCTCGGCTTCGAGCTCGGCTGCTTCGGCGCTGAGCGCGAGCGCGCGGCGGGCGGTTGAGCGCAGGGCGATGATCGTCGCCTGCTGTTCGGTGGAGTGGTTGCGGGGCGGTGCGCAGGCGTGCGCAGCGGGCGAGCTGCTCGTCGGTTGGTGAGCTGGCGGAGCTGCTGGCGGAGCTGGTCGGGCGCGTTGATGATCAGCCCTTTCAGCTGGCCGATCGCCTGCGTGCGGGCGAGGATGGCGCCTTGGCGGCTGGCGAGCAGGACGCGCAGCGCCTCCCGGTCGCCGCGTCGCCGCGGCTGGGCGAGGTGCTGGCGGGAGAGCGCTTCGCGGGCGGCGCGGGCGGCGTCGAGCCGGTCGGACTTGGCGCCGTCGCGGCGGGCCGGGCGCGCCGGCCGGTCGACCTCGACTACCCACTCGCCCTGCTCGAGCAGGAAGCTGGTCAGTCCGGCGCCGAAGCTG
Source organism: uncultured Actinomycetes bacterium (assembly GCA_963776375.1). Classification (GTDB taxonomy): domain Bacteria; phylum Actinomycetota; class Thermoleophilia; order Gaiellales; family Gaiellaceae; genus PALSA-612. The sequence goes on from CAVZMF010000003.1 coordinate 140,748, forward strand.
CCCGTGCCCTCGATCGCCCACACCCGCCGGCCCGCCGCCCGCTCGCGCGCGAAGCGCAGCAGACACTGGTAGCCGTCTCGCATCCGCGGCCACCGTCGTCTCCGCGATCACCGCCCCGGTCGGTGTGCACACCGCGACCGTGTGCGAGTCGCGGTGCGTGTCGACGCCGATCACGTACTCCGCCCGATCTGCCAGCATGCCCATCGAGACCTCCCCGTTGAGGTTGACGTTGCTGGTGCCGGCCTGGGCTCAAAGGAACCGCGCGGCAAGACTGTGACGGGTCACACCCGACAAGGGCGGACAGGCTTCTGATCAGGCCAGCTCGCGGCGACCAGGCCGGCGCCGGCAGCGACAGAGAGACAGATCCACACAAAGAAACCCTCAACAGCCAGGGATCAGTGAGTTATTTGAGTCATCTCCACCACCACCGGGCACCGAGCCTGTCCACGGCCCAGGACGGACCGATGGTGAGTCTCACAGTGAGTTTTGGTGAGTACCGCAGGGGACACGCAGGGGAAACCGGCGCCCTCTCGAGCGCCCGGAAACCGCTCAACCGTCCCCTCTAGTCCCCTACAGGCCCCATCTGCGCACCGTTCACACGCGGGAGGTCGCTGGTTCGATCCCAGCCGCGCCCATTCAGACCCCGCATGACGAGCCGACTTCGCTCAACCATGCAGTGCGAGGCGTGCGATAGGTGCGAGGAGCGCGGGGCGGTGCCCCCCTCGGTGCCCCCCTGCCTACGGCGGGCGGGAGTCCGCGGGGAGTCCCGCGCGGCGGACGGCCGGACGGGGAGTCCCACCGCCGGGCCCAGGCGCGGAGGGGGTGGCCCTGACCTTGCCCCCGAGCCTTCCATGCCTCCGCGCCTTCGGAGGCTTGCGCTGCCGAACGCGGAGGGAGGTTCTGTGGTGTATGGGCGCCGTCTCCCTCCGCGTCCTGGCTAGACTCGTCGGTGTCGCTGAGCGCGACGTACCCGGACAGAAAACGGGCCGGGTGGCGAGCCGAACGCCCGCTCGTGCAACGCGACGGTTTGACGAAATGCGGGCTAGATATCGTCGCGGAACCAGAACCACGCTGCCAGGGCACCAGCAAGAGCCAGCACGCCCAGGTAGCCCAACCACGCGGTCACGGATGCGAGCATACGCCCGCCCTTGACCTACCGGTCCCTTGCCTGAGCCAAGCTCGGGCGTAAAGGCGGCTCGGACGAGACGAGTCTCTGGGAGCCTGGTGCTGTAGGTAGTTCTCCGGCCACGATCGGACTTGACCCCGATGGCGCACTCCCTGCGATCTCTGAGCATCGGCCGTATCTACAAGCCATCCAGGAGTCGCGTCGGCTAGGACTGGAGCCCTCCCTGCAGTTCCCGTCTCGCGATCCTCGGGGAGAGGAACGAGGCGATGCTTTCAGTGAAGGGAGCGGCCGTGGCTCTCGGCCTGCTGTTCATTGGGGCGGGCGCGGCCTGGGCAACGATCCCGAGCGGCAACGGCCAGATCAAGGGTTGCTACCAGAAGAACAGCGGCAGCCTCCGCGTCGTCGACTCAGCCGGTAGTTGCCTGAAGAGCGAGGTTGCGCTCAGCTGGAATCAGACCGGGCCGACAGGCGCGACTGGACCATCCGGATCGGCGAGCGTGATCATGACGGGGGGCTCGGGAAATGTGACGCCTGACGGACAGAACCTCGTCCTGCTCTCGCTCCCCGCTGGTGCCTATGCCCTCCGTGCGATTGTCGGCGGGTCGAACCCGTACGCGTACGGCGTCGTGGTCAATTGCTTTGTCTATTCGTCAGTAGAGGGAACCGGGATCGGATACCAAGTAGAAATCACCAGAGGGCCGTCAACGTTCCTGACGGACATCTCTCCGGGATCAGATCTCGACTCCTACGGGCAGGTCGTCCTTCAGGGTGCCTTCACAGTGGCGACAGACACCACGATCCGTCTGTGGTGTTTCGACGATAGCGATCATCATTCAGTCACGGGAACGATCCCGATGAGCGCGAACGTGATCATCGAACCCGTCGGCTCAGTCACTCTCCGCTAGCGAAAATAGAGAACGTCACCAGCCAAGCAGGCAGCGCAGATTCGGCTCGGTACTCTTAGCGGTCGAGCCTACAGCGCGATGCTGCCGTCGATAGGGCGGGGTCTGGGAGTCCCATCGCCTGACCCTGACGCGGAGGGGAGGGCCTGATCTTGCTAGCCCTCCCGTGCCCTCTGAGCGGTTCCCGTGGGATGGGAACTGGAGGTTTGAGGGCTCGGTAGATCGCGGCAGTCCTGGTCAGCGGATGCCCTGATGGCCGCTGGGTTGGGGTCGGCGAAGAATCGTGGTGCCGGTGCAAGGCCGGTGTGTGCGGTGAGGAGGTGACCAGAGAGAGTCAGATGTGTGCCGGGCTTGATCGCGGCTCTTCACCTGAGGAGGTCGAGAGCGCCGTCTGAAACCTTCGTTTCGAAGGCTCGTCCGTACATGTTTGAGCTACGGAAGCTACGGAAGGAGTTGAGCGCGATGATCACGGTTGAGAGAACGGTCTACGTCGATGCGCCGATGGAGAAGGTCATTGAGTACCTGCGCCCGGCGCATCTGACCGAGATCTGGCCCGGCATGATCGACGTCACGGACATCGAGGACATGCCGAACGGCGGAGTCCGTTACCGGTATCTGTTCAAGATGGCGGGCTTCAAGGTCGAAGGGGGTTCGGAGACGGCCGAGATCGAGTCGGGCGACGACATGTATCGCCGCGTCCAGAAGAACGACGGCCACGTCACGAGCAGCATCGGGTGGATGCTCACTCGTGAGGCTCATGGCGGGACGACGGTGAAGGTCCGTGCCGATTACGACATCCCCGGAGCGATGTTGGGGAAGCTCGCGGAGCCGCTCATCCGGAGGCTCAACGAGCGGGAGGCCGACGCCATGCTCTGGAACCTCAAGGATCGCGCCGAGAGCTAGCAGAACGTCGGCCTGGTCGAGGAGACATACCGTGGGCGTGACGGTCAACGACGTTCACTCGCGGCTCAACGAGGTGAAGGTCTCGCGGATTGTCGGCGTTGAGTCTCTCCAAGCGGTCGTCGAAGCCATCGGGCAAGCGTCCGCGGAGGGCTTACCGATCGCGATCGCTGCTGGGCGGCACGCGATGGGAGGACAACAGTTCTGCTCCGAGGGAGCGTTGCTGGACGTGAGCGGCCTTGACCGCCTGCGCGCTTTCGATCCGGAGGCTGGTACGGCCACGGTGGAGGCCGGGATCCAGTGGCCCGCGCTCATTGACGCTCTTGAACGGAGACAGCAGGGGCAAGACTGTCCGTGGACGATCGCGCAGAAGCAGACGGGAGCCGATCGCCTCTCGATCGGGGGTGCGCTTGCCGCGAACGCGCATGGCCGTGGGCTAGCGATGGCCCCGTTCGTCGCGGATGTGGAGTCGATCACGCTGGTCGACGCGCGCGGCGAGGTGCTCCAGTGCAGTCGCGTCGAAAAGCCAGAACTCTTCTCCCTGGTGTCGGGGGGTTACGGACTCTTCGGTTGCGTGAGCTCCGTCACCCTCCGGCTCGTTCGTCGGACGGCGGTTGAGCGCGTCGTCAAGATCCGAACGATTGACGGGCTGGTCGAGGCATTCGACGATCGTCGAGCCGACGGCTTCCTCTACGGTGACTTCCAGTTCGCGACCGACGAGAAATCCGACGACTTCCTTCGTCGCGGTGTCTTCTCGTGCTACCGCCCCGTGAGCTGGCCGGGGCCGCTCCCACCGGTGGCCCTCGCTTTGACGCGAGATTTATGGGATAGGCTCATCCTGCTCGCTCACGTCGACAAGGCGCGCGCGTTCGACGAGTACTCGCGCTACTACATGTCGACGAGCGGCCAGCTCTATCTCTCCGATCGGCATCAGCTGGCCGACTACGCAGACGGCTATCACGAGCGGATCGACACGGCAATGAATGCGACCGCACCGGCGACCGAGATGATCACCGAGGTGTTCGTGCCCCGCTCGCGGCTTGCGGAGTTCATGTCGGCTGTTGCCGACGATTTCCGCGTGCACCGCACGAACATCATCTACGGCACCATCCGACTGATCGAACGCGACCGCGACTCGTTCATGCCATGGGCGACCGATCGATGGGCGTGCATCATCTTCAACCTCTGCACGGTTCACACCCCGCATGGCATTCAGCAATCAGCCGAGGCGTTTCGGCGCCTGATCGACCGAGCGATCGACCACGGCGGCAGCTTCTTCTTGACCTACCACCGCTGGGCCACGCGCGAGCAGCTAGAAGCGTGCTATCCGAGGTTCGGGGAGTTCCTCGCAGCGAAGCTTGTGTACGACCCGGACGAGTGCTTCCAAAGTGACTGGTACCGCCACTATGCACGCCTGTTTGCATGAGCTTTGAACGGCAGGTGCGCGCGTGTCTTCCTGCGCTCATTCTCATGGTTCTCGATCACACGCGTCCGAGCGCCTCGCTGACAAAGCTCAGAGGCTTTGTCGCATTCAGCGGCTTCGTAGTACGCGAGCGGGTTAGCCGCCGCGAGATGACCAAACCCGCCACACGCAGCAGGGTCGAGCGAACATGGCTGCGGTCATAACGCGCAAGAGCGAGCCCGCCATGTCAACCGAGATCCCTCCGATCGCACGGGACGTCTTGTCACCGGAACGGCTCGCCGAGCTGACCTACCAACCACCAGTCATTTCGCTCCAACGGCCCGGGTGGGAGTCCCGCCCCCGGGTGGGAGTCCCGCGCGTCGGGCGGGCTTCAGGGGGGAGGGCTACCTGGGCCGCCTCCCCGGAAACCCGACAAACTCGACTGGGAGCACGAGTTCGGTAGTTCTGGGTAGGCGGGGTCAGCGGCTGCCCTGATGCGCTGTGGGTTGCCGTGGGTCAGTGTGCAGGCGAAGGACGGCGCTGATCGACCAAGGGGGTGAGGGCAGGATGCGCGAGCACAGGGCTGCCGCCACGACAGCAGGGATCCTCTACTTCACCGGTACGGTGGCCGGAGTCTTGAGCGTGGTCGTCAGTGCTCCGCTTCGTGATGCGCGCGATCCGTTGGCCTATGCCGTGGAGCACTCCGGAGCAGTGGTGACCACTGGCCTGCTCGTGCTCGTCATGGGGCTATCGCTCGCGTTGATCCCCGTCGTGTTGTTCCGAGTGCTGCGCCCGATAGACGAGGTGCTGGCGGTCGGCTACCTGATTGTGCGCGGAGCTATCGAGACCACCTGCTACGTCGTCCTCGCGATCGGCTGGCTGCTGCTCGCGCCCATCGGTGAGGCCATGGCGGCAGGAGCGGGCACTGCTTCACCGGCAGGCGTCCGAGTTGGCAACCTCGTCATCGATGCTGACGGCGCGAACGCCGTGCTCGCGCTCGTGTTCTGCCTTGGTGCCGCCATGTTCTACGTGCTGCTCTATCGGTCGCGCATCGTTCCGCGCTGGATCTCAGCGTGGGGTCTTGTGGCGATCCCCTTCTACGTCGCTGACTACCTGCTCCTGATGTACGGCGTCTTCGACATGAACGCTCCCGCACAGGTTCTCATGTACCTGCCGCTGGCCCTGCAGGAGATGGTTCTGGCGGTCTGGATGATCGCCCGTGGCTTCCGTCCGGCGGCTGTCTCGACCACGTCCGAGCGTTTCGTTTCGCGCCATCCTGTACACGCTTAAGCGCGGCTGACCCTCGGTAGTTCCGGGTAGGCCGGCGGCCAGATCGCGCCCGGCTCCGGCTCCGATTCGCATACTGGAATTGTTAAGCCGCCCGCCCGATCACGGCGCGGGAGTCCCGCCGTTCTGACGGAGTTCAGGGAGTCCCAGGGAGCGGGGTGAGAAAAAACGGCTGAGTTTTGCGGAGCCTAAAAGACCCTCGGCTGACGGGGCCCTGCTGCTGGAAACTGGCTCTGTCCAGGACCTGCCACGAATACGAGGCCGCCTGGTTGCCGGCCTACGGGTGCGACTCTGGGGACATCAGGCAATCAGAGCAAGCGCTGTGCCAAGACCGGCGAGTCCGACGGCGAGCATACCTATGAAGATCGTCTGGATTGATAGCTGATCGCCCAACCGCGCAAGGCCGACGGCGGCGGTCACCGCAAAGGCGACGCCGACGAGCAGGCGCCATTCTCCGACCGCGAAGAAGAGGGGGGCCAGAAGCGCAAAGGCGCTGAACAGGAGCGCCCATTTTATAAGCGAGGCACGGCGCATCGCTGCAACATCCGCATTACTCGTCTCTTCTATGGCGCGTGCGAGTAGCTGGCGTCCGCGGGCGTTTTCGAGTTGGTCGAAGATCGCGCCAGCAAGAACGACCAGACCTGCAATGACTCCCAGGGCGCCCGCGCCGTCAAAGGCGCGCGACGCGAGCACGCCGGCGATTGTCCAGAGGACGGCGCAATAGGCTGGAACGAAAAGAAAAGTGTCCAAACGGAGCTTCCGCAGCTCCTTGCGACGGGCGTCGCTGCCGAGATCGCCGGCGAACTGCTCGAGCTCTCGAACCGACCCGGCCAGCTCCAGCATTCCGTGCATGCGCGGATTCTCGCTCATCTTCGCGGCGCGGTTCTGACCGCGGGTCCTGAACAGCCGGTGGGGCGCCGTCGGAGAGGCGCACGGGACAGACGAGGACGACAGCGAGGCGTCGACCACCGCGATGAGGTCACAGTCCCAACTTCGACCGGCTCGTCCGCCGTCAGGCCGACTTCTCTAGGGCGGATGGGCCGCATCTCCGTCGCTGGGCGACAGACTACGCTCCACCGACCGGCGCTAGAGGCGGCGTACCTGTTCGCCAATGGCTGCGACTGTCTGGGAGATGTTTGTGAGAGCGGCGCCGTCTTCGTCGAGGATGGCTTGGAGGAGGGGTTTGCACGCTTGGCGGAGCGGCGTGTGGTTGCCGGTGGTCGCGAGGAGCAGTCGGGTCAGCTGCTCGGCGGCGTCGAGGCGGCCGCGTAGGTAGTCGTTCTCGCGTGCCGGGCGGTTGAAGAAGGCATAGAAGTGGCCCAGCTTCACTCCCTTGACGGGCATCTCGTCCGGCGTGGGCAGGAGCGTGGACTCTTTCGGGCTAATGCGGACGACCTCGATTGCGTCGCCTTCGCCGACTGGGAGAGCGACTGGATCGGGTAGAGCAGCACGTCCCAGATCGGGAAGCCGAGGTAGCGGACGAGGAGGTCCGCCGCCGCCGCACGTTCCAGTGCTCCGCGAGCGCCGCGAGTCGCGCGAGCAGCCGTGGCCCGGCGCGTGGGAGCTGCTCGGCCAGGAGCGCCTCACGGCCGCGAAGATGCTCGTCGAGCTCGGCCGCGCGCCCTGCTCGGCCTGGAGAAACGCCTCGCCGTTGGTGCCGTCCCCGTCGGCGGAACCAAGCGGTGATGGTCTCCTCGCCGAACGCCTCGACGACCCGCTTTCGCAGCGACTCCGCTTCGGCCGTCTCCTCTGCCGGACTGTCAGCGGTAAGGCGGAGCAGGGCGAGGTGGTCGATGTCGGCGATCGTCTCGTACAGGATCGTCTTGCCCTCGTCGAGATCGGAGCGTTCGGGGAAGCCTTCGCGCCGGCGCAGCGGTACCACCAGTTGAAGGCGGCAATCACGAAGCGCGTGCGCCGGCGGACGAAGCCGAGGTCGAAGGCACGCAAGAAGCTCACCTGCTCCTCGCTCGGCCGATAGGGTTCCGGCCGCTCCTGGTGCTCGTCCTCGGCGACACAGGGGTCGGGCGGCGGGTAGCGGCGTGGGCGCCGTAGAGGCCGTGGTTGCACGCCCAGGCGCGAACCGCCGCGCGAATGAGCTGGGCATGATTCGACTCCTTCGGGTAGTTGCAGAGCGCGCTGACGGAGGTGGCCAGCCCGTCGACGACGTGCTGATCTTGAGCCGAACGTAGGTGGAGTAGGTCGTGCCCCGCTTCGCTCAGCGCCGCGTCGTACACGTCCGTGTTCCACTTCCCCCAGGGCCACTGGTCTGGGGGCGTGGCGGCGAGCACGGCGGGCTGCACAATCGGCCGGACGAGCGCCGCCACCCGGTCGAAGTTCGTCTCGATCACGTCCCGGATGCGCCTGACTTGCTCGTTTCGCCCCTGCACGACCAGTAGGTCGTCGAGGATCGGCTCCGAGCGCGGGATCGTGGTCAGCGCACCGACCGCGGCATGGAGCGTGTCGGGGCTCATCGCCACCCTCGCGCAGGGCGCGCCCCCAGGGTCGGGCTCGATGTAGAGCAAGCTTGCGGTCGACCTCGGCTTCGGCCGGGCGGCGCGTCGATGATCGTGTCGATCGCCCAGCCGAACGGCTTGTTGTCGAGCACGCCGCCGTCGACGAAGTAGGTGCTGTCCGGGTCATCGCCGCTCAAGGCATACAGGCGGAAGCAGCGCCGGCCGGAGCGAGTCCAGGTTCGCGCGGTCGCCTTCTCGACGTCGGCAGGCTGACCGGCGGGAAGACCGCGGGAACCGACGACGTCGTGCGCGCGGCGAAAGCCAGGCCAGCGTTGTCGGAGAAGTCGTCCTCGCCACCGCTCTGGTAGTGGAAGCTGAGCGCATGCCGATGCCGGAGCCTCGCGCACCAACTGCGGCCAGTCGAGCGCGATCAGGCGCTCGTAGCCGTAGAAGTCGGTGATCGTCACGAACAGGTCGAGTTGGTGTCCCGGGCGGCAGCAGCGACGTCAACCCCGCCGGCGACGGCGCGCCCGCTGTCCATCCCGACGAGCGCGTCGTAGAGCCACCTCGTCATCTCGTGCCCTCGAAGCGGCGAACGCTCGCAACGCCCGCGGGATCAAGAACGGAGCCTTCCATTGGAACTTCAGCGGGATGCCAAGGATCTTGCGCGGGAAGATCGACCAGCTCGTTCATGTCCCCACGGTCGAACCAGAGCTGCCGCAACGCCTCCTGCGAGCGATTGCCAGCCAGCGCCTTCGCAGGTAGATCCCGTTGATCCCGCCCGCCGATGTTCCGGCGACGACGTCGACGATCGTCCTGGGTCGCGCCGTCCGCCGCAACGAGCCCGTCGAGCAACTTCACGTACTCGCGCTCGCTACAAACTCGACGAAACTCATCCCCACGCCGGGAGTCCCCGGCCGTGAGTCCCGTCGCCTGACTCGCTTTCGGAGGGGTTGGGTTCCTCGGCGGACTGCAGGACGCGGAGCGCCCCGGCAAGAATCGAACGCTGCCGGCCGTTAGCGA
>CAVZMF010000004.1:0-446283 GCA_963776375.1 uncultured Actinomycetes bacterium
CGACACGACGCCGCCCTCGGCGCCGGGCACGCTGACCGCGACCGCGATCAGCGCCAGCCGGGTCGATCTCAGCTGGGGCGCCGCCACCGACAACGTCGCCGTCACCGGCTACCAGATCGAACGCTGCCAGGGCGCCGGCTGCACCAGCTTCGCCCAGATCGCGACCACCACCGACCACCACCTACAGCGACACCACCGCCGCCGCCGGCACCAGCTACAGCTACCGCGTCCGCGCCAACGACGCCGCCCCCAACCTCGGCCCCTACTCCAACACCGCCACCGCCACGACCCCCAGCCCCGACACGACGCCGCCCTCGGCGCCGGGCACGCTGACCGCGACCGCGATCAGCAGCAGCCGGGTCGATCTCAGCTGGGGCGCGGCCACCGACAACGTCGCCGTCACCGGCTACCACATCGAGCGCTGCCAGGGCGCCGGCTGCACCAGCTTCGCCGAGATCGCCACCACCGCCGACCACCAGCTACAGCGACACCACCGCCGCTGCCGGCACCAGCTACAGCTACCGCGTCCGCGCCAACGACGCCGCCCCCAACCTCGGCCCCTACTCCAACACCGCCACCGCCACGACCCCGGTGCCCAGCGGGCCGACGCCGGTGGCCGCCTACGCGTTTGATGAGGGGTCGGGGTCGACGGTGGCGGATGCGTCGGGGAACGGCAACAACGGCACGATCGCGAACACGACCTGGGCGGCGGCGGGCAAGTACGGCAAGGCGCTCAGCTTCAACGGCACGAGCTCGCGGGTGACGGTGCCCGATTCGGCCTCGCTGCACCTGACAGCGCGATGACGCTGGAGGCGTGGGTCAACCCGGCCACGGTCACTAGCCGCCTGGCGGGACGTGATCTACAAGGGCAACGACAACTACTACCTGGAAGGCACCTCCGACCACGAGCGGCAGGCCGGCCGGCGGCGGCACCTTCGGCGGCACCAACGCTACGGCACCGTCGGCGCTGCCGGCGAACACCTGGACGCATCTGGCCGCCACCTACGACGGGACGACCCTGCGCCTGTACGTGAACGGCACCCAGGTCGCCACCCTGGCCGCGACCGGCGCGATCGCCAGCTCGACCAACCCGCTCACGATCGGCAGCGACCCGATCTACGGCCAGTACTTCAGCGGCCTGATCGACGACGTCCGCGTCTACAACACCGCCCTCACGCCAGCCCAGATCCAAACCGACATGACCACCCCGGTCGCGCCGCCGGCACCCGACACCACAGCCGCCCTCGGCGCCGGGCACGCTGACCGCGACCGCGATCAGCAGCAGCCGCGTCGATCTCAGCTGGGGCGCGGCCACCGACAACGTCGGCGTCACCGGCTACCACATCGAGCGCTGCCAGGGCGCCGGCTGCACCAGCTTCGCCGAGATCGCGCACCACACCGGCCACCAGCTACAGCGACACCAGCACCGCCGCCGGCACCAGCTACAGCTACCGCGTCCGCGCCAACGACGCCGCCCCAACCTCGGCCCCTACTCCAACACCGCCACCGCCACAACCCCCAGCCCCGACACGACGCCGCCCTCGGCGCCGGGCACGCTGACCGCGACCGCGATCAGCAGCAGCCGCGTCGATCTGAGCTGGGGCGCGGCCACCGACAACGTCGGCGTGACCGGCTACCAGATCGAGCGCTGCCAGGGCGCCGGCTGCACCAGCTTCGCCGAGATCGCGACCACCGACCGGCCACCAGCTACAGCGACACCAGCCTCGCCGCCGGCACCAGCTACAGCTACCGCGTCCGCGCCAACGACGCCGCCCCCAACCTCGGCCCCTACTCCAACACCGCCACCGCCACGACCCCGGTGGCCAGCGGGCCGACGCCGGTGGCCGCGTACGCGTTTGATGAGGGGTCGGGGTCGACGGTGGCGGATGCGTCGGGGAACGGCAACAACGGGCACGATCGCGAACACGACCTGGGCGGCGGCGGGCAAGTACGGCAAGGCGCTCAGCTTCAACGGCACGAGCTCGCGGGTGACGGTGCCGGATTCGGCCTCGCTGCACTGACGCGCGCGATGACGCTGGAGGCGTGGGTCAACCCGGCCACGGTCACTACGCGCCTGGCGGGACGTGATCTACAAGGGCAACGACAACTACTACCTGGAAGGCACCTCCGACCACAGCGGCAGGCCGGCCGGCGGCGGCACCTTCGGCACCAACCTACGGCACCTCGGCGCTGCCGGCGAACACCTGGACGCATCTGGCGGTCACCTACGACAGGACCACGGTGCGCCTGTACGTGAACGGCACCCAGGTCTCCAGCCTGGCCGCGACCGGCGCGATCGCCAGCTCGACCAACCCGCTCACGATCGGCAGCGACCCGATCTACGGCCAGTACTTCAGCGGCCTGATCGACGACGTCCGCGTCTACAACACCGCCCTCACCCAGGCCCAGATCCAGACCGACATGACAACCCCGGTCGGAAACTAACCCTCCGCACCCGGCCCCGCTGACAGCGACTACGATCAGCAGCAGCGAGTGCGATCTGGATGTCTCGGCGTGACGCCGCGGCTACTGATCGCCGATCTCAATCCCCGGATCGCTACAGAAGGCGCCCGGCTCCTCACCCCGCGCCTGCGTGGCCGCCGTGCCATTCCTGCTCATGTCGACCACAGGCAGATCCGTGAGACCTCGGTCAACGATCGCGACTTACATGGTCGGTCAAACCGTGGTCACCGCCGTCAACTCTGCGGACTGCTCGCGGCGGACTGACAGCTCAGCGTCGTCACGACGAGTTCGATGCGTCCACGCGCCGCTCGGCTGAAAAAGCGGATCGTGATCGGGGTGCGTACGCCTCTAGCGAGGTCGGAGACCCCGGTATTCGAAGTCTCCGCGATCCTACCCCTCTTGTCGAAAAGCGTCGCAGCTACACCCAGGGCCTTCAGAATCCGGCATCCGGCGCCACCCATGTACTCCGCCTGCATGTCGACCCGCGCAGCACCGATCGTCCGGTCGAACGAGTGCCACTGAGCGCCGACGATCCTCACCTTGCCCACGAACGCCCCGTAGTTGACGACGATTCCGCGGCCGAATGGAGGCTCGGTGACAATGCGGGTACGCACGGTGGTCTCCATGACGGTGACCGTCGGGACCACCCTGATGAGCGCCGGATGTGATCCGCGGGACCGTGATCGTCGTCGAGGTCGAATGGTCGCTGGTCCCGACGTCCAAGCCCACGTGCACGCCCGCCAAAACGACGGCGATTGCGGCCGCGACGGCGATGATCAAACGTATCGAGGCCCTGGAAAGCACCCGAACAGTCAAATCAAGGTATCACCCTCTCGTGGGCCCACAGCGCCTGTGTCGGGCGCGCGAGACTCATGCGGCATACACCTGGACCGGCAAAGTGTGGCGCCACGCTCCCACCACCTACCAGCGCTACCCATTCGATGAGTTATGGGTCTCATCGAGGTTGACTATGAGCGCCGGCGCTGTCAGCCTTTGCTATTCGGGAGGTGGCAGGCGCGGTGAAGGATCCAATGTGAACGCTTTGGCTCGGTTGCCGCGGCGATCGGTGCGGCGACCGATCGTGGCGCTGTTGGCAGTTGCGGCGATGGCGTACGCGCTGACTTCCATCTCCGCGACTCCGGCGGCCACGCCGGGCCTGGTCGCTGCCTTCGCGTTTGATGAGGGGTCGGGGTCGGTGGTTGCGGATGGGTCGGGGAGCGGTAATAACGGGTCGGTGGCGAACACGGCCTGGGTGGCGGGCAAGTATGGCGGCGCGTTGAGTTTCAACGGGACGAGTTCGCGGGTGACGGTTCCGGATTCGGCCTCGCTGCATTTGTCGAGCGCGATGACGCTGGAGGCGTGGGTGAACCCGGCGACGACGACTGCCGCCTGGCGGGACGTGATCTACAAGGGCAACGACAACTACTACCTGGAGGGCACCTCGGACAGCGGGGGCAGGCCGGCTGCGGGGGGGACGTTCGGCGACACCTACGGCACCTCGGCGTTGGCGGTGAACACCTGGTCGTATCTGGCCGTCAGCTACGACAGGACGACGATCCGTCTGTACGTGAACGGCACCCAGGTGTCGAGTCTTGCCGCCACCGGCGCGATCGCCAGTTCGACCAACCCGCTCTCGATCGGCAGCGACTCGCTCTACGGCCAGTACTTCCAGGGGCTGATCGACGACGTGCGCGTGTACAACACCGCCCTCACCCAGGCCCAGATCCAAACCGACATGACAACCCCGGTGGCACCGCCGGCACCGGACACGTCGCCGCCCTCGGCGCCGGGAGCGTTGAGCGCCAACGCGGTCAGCGGCAGTCGTGTCGATCTCAGCTGGGGTACGGCCAGCGACAACGTCGGTGTCACCGGCTACCGCGTCGAGCGCTGCCAGGGCGCCGGCTGCAGCAACTTCGCCCAGATCGCCACCACCGCCGGCACCACCACCAGCTACAGCGACACCACAGCCAGCGCCGGCACCAGCTACAGCTACCGCGTCCGCGCCAACGACGCCGCCGCCAACCTCGGCCCCTACTCCAACACCGCCACCGCAACAACACCCAGCCCGGACACGTCGCCGCCGTCGGCGCCGGGCACGTTGAGCGCCAACGCGGTCAGCGGCAGCCGTGTCGATCTCAGCTGGGGTACGGCCAGCGACAACGTCGGTGTCACCGGCTACCGCGTCGAGCGCTGCCAGGGCGCCGGCTGCAGCAACTTCGCCCAGATCGCCACCACCGCCGGCACCACCACCAGCTACAGCGACACCACCGCCAGCGCCGGCACCAGCTACAGCTACCGCGTCCGCGCCAACGACGCCGCCGCCAACCTCGGCCCCTACTCCAACACCGCCACCGCAACAACACCCAGCCCGGACACGTCGCCGCCCTCGGCGCCGGGCACGTTGAGCGCCAACGCGGTCAGCGGCAGCCGTGTCGATCTCAGCTGGGGTACGGCCAGCGACAACGTCGGTGTCACCGGCTACCGCGTCGAGCGCTGCCAGGGCGCCGGCTGCAGCAACTTCGCCCAGATCGCCACCACCGCCGGCACCACCACCAGCTACAGCGACACCACCGCCAGCGCCGGCACCAGCTACAGCTACCGCGTCCGCGCCAACGACGCCGCCGCCAACCTCGGCCCCTACTCCAACACCGCCACCGCAACAACACCCTCCCCCACTGGTCCGGCCCCGGTCGCGGCCTTCGCGTTTGATGAGGGGTCGGGGTCGACGGTGTGCGGATGGGTCGGGGAGCGGCAATAACGGGTCGGTGGCGAACACGGCCTGGGTGGCGGGTAAGTATGGGCGGCGCGTTGAGTTTCAACGGGACGAGTTCGCGGGTGACGGTTCCGGATTCGGCCTCGCTGCATCTGTCGAGCGCGATGACGCTGGAGGCGTGGGTGAACCCGGCGACGACGACTGCCGCCTGGCGGGACGTGATCTACAAGGGCAACGACAACTACTACCTGGAGGGCACCTCGGACACCGCCGGCAGGCCGGGCGCTGGGGGGACGTTCGGCACCACCTACGGCACCTCGGCGCTGGCGGTGAACACCTGGTCGTATCTGGCGGTCAGCTACGACAGGACGACGATCCGTCTGTACGTGAACGGCACCCAGGTGTCGACTCTTGCCGCCACCGGCGCGATCGCCAGTTCGACCAACCCGCTCTCGATCGGCAGCGACTCGCTCTACGGCCAGTACTTCCAGGGGCTGATCGACGACGTGCGCGTGTACAACACCGCCCTCACCCAGGCCCAGATCCAAACCGACATGACAACCCCGGTGGCACCGCCGGCACCGGACACGTCGCCGCCCTCGGCGCCGGGAACGTTGAGCGCCAACGCGGTCAGCGGCAGTCGTGTCGATCTCAGCTGGGGTACGGCCAGCGACAACGTCGGTGTCACCGGCTACCGCGTCGAGCGCTGCCAGGGCGCCGGCTGCAGCAACTTCGCCCAGATCGCCACCACCGCCGGCACCACCACCAGCTACAGCGACACCACAGCCAGCGCCGGCACCAGCTACAGCTACCGCGTCCGCGCCAACGACGCCGCCGCCAACCTCGGCCCCTACTCCAACACCGCCACCGCAACAACACCCAGCCCGGACACGTCGCCGCCGTCGGCGCCGGGCACGTTGAGCGCCAACGCGGTCAGCGGCAGCCGTGTCGATCTCAGCTGGGGTACGGCCAGCGACAACGTCGGTGTCACCGGCTACCGCGTCGAGCGCTGCCAGGGCGCCGGCTGCAGCAACTTCGCCCAGATCGCCACCACCGCCGGCACCACCACCAGCTACAGCGACACCACAGCCAGCGCCGGCACCAGCTACAGCTACCGCGTCCGCGCCAACGACGCCGCCGCCAACCTCGGCCCCTACTCCAACACCGCCACCACAACAACGGCGAACACCACCTACTCGATCGGCGGCACCGTTACCGGGCTCTCGGGGACGGTGGTGTTGCAGAACAACGGCGGCGACGATCTCAGTGTGAGCAGCAGCGGCCCGTTCACGTTCAACACGCCGCTGGCCGGTGGCGCGACCTACAACGTGACCGTCAAGACCAGTCCCTCGGGTCAGACCTGCACGGTTTCGGGCGGCTCCGGCACCGTCGCTTCTGCCAACGTCACCAACATCGCCGTCGCCTGCACCGATAATTCAGCGACCGGCGGCTCGGACGATTTCAACAGGGCGGATGGCGGTCTGGGCGCGAACTGGGCCGCTATCAGCGACGGCGGGTTGTCGATCTCGTCCCAAACCGTGGTCGGATCCAGCGCCGGCCTTGCCGGTGACATTCGAACCGGTGAGACGTATGCCGGTGACCAGTATTCGCAGGTCGAGCTCACCTCGACACAGCTCACTGGTGGCCAGTGGATCGGGCCTGCGGTGCGGGCTCAGAACGGCGGCCAGGACACCTACCTGGGTATCTACTTCTGGAACAACGGCAGCCCGCAGCTGAGGTTGTACACGCGAAGCGCGGGCACCTGGATCCAGCTCGGGAGCTCGTACAACTGCGGGCCGTTGGCTGCCGGGACGCAGTTGAGGCTGGTGGCCGTCGGCTCCAGGATCTCGTTCCAGCAGGACGGGGTCGAGCGGATAGCGGTCTCCGACAGCAGCCTGACGGGGGGGGCCCCGGGGATCATGGCCTACGGTGCAGCCAGAGGCGACAACTGGTCAGGTGCGACCGCCACCTCCTCGGGCACTCCCAATTTCCAGATCTTCTATCAGGGCAGCGACGCCAACGGGGTTGCGTCATATGACGTCATCTCCGCAGACAACGGCGGCACGCAAGTGCTCCGCGTGCTGCCTCCTACCAACCCTGCCCCCGGAGTGCCTCACAATTTCCTCTACGTGCTCCCGGTCGAAGCTGGCCTGGGAGCGGTCTACGGGGACGGCCTGGAGACCCTGCGTTCCTACGATGCACAGAACCAGTACAACCTGACGATAATCGAACCTTCATTTGGGATCGAGCCCTGGTACGCAGATAATCCAAACGACTCCACTATCCAATATGAAACGTTCTTGACCAAAGATCTGCTGCCATGGGTAACGCAAAACCTGTCACTCTCTAGTCACGAGCAGAACTGGCTGATCGGGTTCTCGAAATCTGGCATAGGAGGACAGGATCTTCTTCTTAAGCATCCTGATCTCTTTGCATTGGCTGCATCCTGGGACTTCCCAGCGGATATGACGACGTACGATCAATTTGGTTCTAGCTCGGCAAATTCGTACGGGACCGATGCGAACTTCCAGCAGAACTACCGCTTGACACCCGGCTTCGTGGATAGCCACAAAGCACCGTTTCTGAGCAACAATCGAATCTGGATAGGTGGATACTCGGCATTTCAAACAGACATCTCAGATTACGACACACTCTTGACTTCGGAAGGAATTGCTCACTCGACAGAAGCGCCACAAGTCATGACCCACCGCTGGGACAGCGGTTGGGTACCTATAGCGTTGACCGCATTGCGTCAGGACAGTATTAACCTGCTTGCGCCCTAGCCAAGCTCTGGTTCTCCAACTACACTAAGGCCCGATGCACAGAGGAGCCTCTCTCCCCGAAGTCGCGTACTACACCGTCACAAATGCTGAGCATTATCCCGGCGCCGTGGCATTGCTCAACTCACTCAGGCTTCTCGGTGAGGACGCGCCCTTTGTCATAGTCGACTGCGGCATGACCTCAATGCAGCGGGACAAACTCGCCAGCCATGCGCACATCGTGCCTCAGTCCGGCGACCTCCATCCTACTTATCAAAAACCGACGGGGCCGCTGGCCTATCCCGCCGAGATTATGGTCATCATCGACGCCGATGTCATCGTGAATCGACCTCTGACCCCACTGTACGAACCAGCGTCTCGCGGTAAGATAGTGGTCTGGGAAGAGCGAATTCCAGATCGCTTTTTTTCGGAGTGGTCATCAGTTGGGCTTGGGCCGGCGCGTTACCAACCGTATGCCAACAGCGGTCACTTCATCCTCTCCGCCGCGACCGCTCCTGCGTTCTGGAAAGTGTTCGTAGAAGTTCAAGAGGCACTCGATCAGCGCGGAACTCGAGCCGGTGGTGCGGACGGCCAACTTTCCGGGTCTTACCCGTTCTTCTTTTGCGACCAAGACGTACTCAACGCGATCCTCTGCACGCGGTACTACGGCCGCGCCTTTCGCGTGCCGAGGCGTCTCTGGGCGTACCCGCCCTTCGCCGGGCTCGCGATCACAGGTCTTGATACACCGCTGTGTACATATAGCGACGGCGTGGCTCCATACCTCCTCCACCACTTCGAATACAAACCTTGGATCGATTCCTTGAAGCCAACCGTCTACTCCGAGCTCCTCACGCGCCTGGTCACCGCTCCCGACGCTCCTGTCCGACTCGAGCAACGCGACCTACCTCTCCGACTCCGCACTACGGCGCTCGCACCACTCGACCGCTGGCGAGCCTCCCTCAAGGTCGAAGCGCATCAGCGATTGAGAGGGAAGCTCGGTATCCGTCCAGTGCTCGAGCGCCAACTTGCCAAGGCGCGCTCACGAGTCAGCGATCCCTTCATCCGTCCCCGCTAGGAGCTCTATTTCTACACTCCGTCCGTCGCCGCTCTACCGGCTTCGACCCGCTCAATCAGGCTTCGTGTCACGCCGTCCTCTGACAATAACGATCGGTATCCCGACGTACAATCGCGCCGGTTTCTTAGGCGATACGATCGCGAGCGTGCTTGGCCAGTCGCACCACGCTTTTCGGCTTCTCATATGCGATAACGGATCGACCGATGATACCGGTGATGTCGTGGCGTCGTTCGGCGACCCCGGATTACCTACCTCAGATGGGATCGCAACATCGGGATGATCTCTAACTTCAATCGAATAGTTAACCTCACTCAAACCGACGCTCTCACTCTTCTTCCCGATGACGACATCCTCTATCCCGAGTATCTGGCAGAGACTGTCCCTGTGCTGGAGCGTTTCCCAAACGTCGGTGTGGTGCACACGGCTTTCGATCTGATCGACGGCGAGTCTCGCCTTCTCGAGAAGGCCAAGACCCTTCTCTCGACTCAGGAGACAGTCACTATCGAGTCAGGCGCGGACTATCTCGAACGTAGCATGTCGATTGGCTGGACGATTTGCTTTTCGTCGGCCCTCTATCGCACGAAGGAAATTGCACGAGCGGGGGGCATGCGCCCTCAGGAGGAGCCGTTCGCTGACATGTCAATGTGGATGCGCATCGCTCTTCACTCGGATTTCGCATTCGTGGCGAAACCTCTTGTTGCTTTTCGATTTCACGGCAGCTCCGCAACAGCTGAACTGGGACCTTTCACGGGAGCCGAGCACGAGATCGAGCAACTGCCGAGGATCTTCTACGACCGACGCGTGGGCTTTTTGAACGAAGCGACGCTTCCTGCGGGCGAAGCCAGGCGCTATCGAACTATCGCCGAGAGGACGTATCGACGGGAATCGGTACAACATCTCGCAAACCGTGC
This sequence comes from uncultured Actinomycetes bacterium, assembly GCA_963776375.1. Lineage (GTDB taxonomy): Bacteria > Actinomycetota > Thermoleophilia > Gaiellales > Gaiellaceae > PALSA-612. Next base: position 9,922 of record CAVZMF010000004.1, read on the forward strand.
CGGCCTGGGAGCCCCTTGGACGTCCACGACGGCGGGACTGATTAGACTCGCGCATGCAAAGCCACGAACTCTCCTCACCCCCGACGCGATTCGGCTCGTTGCTGCCCAGCTTGGCGGGAGGAGAGTGAAGCGAGTCATTCGTCGGCTTGCGTCGCATTCCCCAACGTGAGCCGTGCCTAATCATCGGGTGCCCAACAAAATGTGGGTGCTTCAAGAGAGTGCCGCGCGCCTTGTACTACTTCCCCGCGAGAGATTCTGGTGGAGTGGCGTGCAAGCAGCGAGACTTCCTTCGTCGGTCCAATTCACCTACCTGTAAAGCTCGTCTTGCAGACGAGCGCGTCCGGCGGGATCACAGTAAACCTTGCCTCGACCACGCATTGACGCGGATCGCCGTTATTCATAGCGATGTTTCCGCCTCCGTCGAGGTCGTCCCAAGTTACCGGAAGGGCGCTTCCGTTGAAAATGCTGAGCCCCAGCTGCGCGTTTCGGTTCGCCGTGTTGTTCGCGAGGTGGGGGAACGCGTCAGAATCAGCGCGATTCTGGACCCAGTCGAGCCCTGACCCACCGTTCCCGTTCAGGGTGTTGCCGATCAGGCTCATGCTGTAAGGGGTCAGCGTCTGGATGCCGTTTCCGCCGTTGTTTGAGATGTTGTTTCGCTCGTACACTGCGGCTGCTTCACCCTGGTCGATGCCAACTAGACCGTTTCTGCGGAAGGCGCTATCGGTCACGATCAGATAAATGCGGTCAAAGAACATTCCTGAACCTGTGTTTCGCCCGATCTCGCTCGCCTCGATCAGTCGACGGGGCGGTGGCGAAGGGATCGGAGCTGAACGCAGCAACTCCGGCGCCGTTTTCAACCGCCTTCAGTCTCCGCAGGTGGAAGATCGGCCCCCCGCTGAAGGAAGACGCCGCTACTGACACCGGTTCCGAAGTTCGTGATCTTCCCGTTCTCGATCGTTACTTCGTCACCGGTGATGTGAACGCCAATACCAGTCGTGCCGGTGCCTGAGATCGTGTGGCCGCCCAGGTCGAGCGTGATCCCGGCACCAGCTACCTCGAGTCCGTCCGTACAGTCCGTGAGGTCGCCGGTTAGCGTCGTGTCCTGAGTGATGACTGAGACCAACAGGTGACGGTAGGGGGTGGTTCAGCCGAACCGGTTGACGCTCCAACACCAACAGCGAACAATGCTACGACGGCAAAGAACACCGTCCCCACGGTGAGTCTTCCCACACGCTGCCTGGCCACAGTAATCCCCCTCTCCCGGGAAGCTCGCTAGGGATCTGACGCTACAAATGCCGCGTGATCGGGTCAACTCGCAAGAGCGCAGACTGACCGACAGCACAGGCCGACCCCTAGACAAGGGGGTGGTTCCCTGGAAGAAGCTGACGTGCAATGTCAACGGAGCCGGGTAACTCCAGAACTCCCCGATCCAGGGTCCTTTGTGCCACACAGTCGAGCGCGCCCCGTCCTGCCCATGTGGCTAGGCTCGAAAACCGACCGTTCAGGCATGGGCTAGGCGATGCCGCACCGACTATCGTTAGGACCATTGCTTCCGCTGCCAGGACTCGTCGCGTGAAGGCCGAGCCCGCCGCACACACCGAGCCCGAACTCAGCACAGGTGATATTGGTCGGCGCGCCGCGTCCGGCGTCGTTCTGCTGACTGGGAAAGGAATCTTCGCGCAGGCGCTCGGCTTGCTATCGACGATCGTCGTCACGCGGCTGTTACTGCCCAGTCAGCTCGGACTGTTCGCGATCGCAGTGACGATCTCGAGCTTTCTGTGGATGCTCAGTGGAGGTCTGGGAATGGCCAGTGCGCTCATCCGGCGCCCTACCGCACCAGAGCACGCTGACCTTCGGGCATATGTTGCTCTCCAGCTCGGTGTCACGAGCATCTTGGTCGTAGCCGTCGCGCTGGCGACGCTGCCGTTCGGACTTGTTGGTCAGCTTACGGCCCTGATGGTTGCAACCGCTCCCCTCGGTGCTTTCCGAGGTGCCAGCGCCGTCTCGCTCGAGCGCCAGCTCCTCTACAAGAGGCTCGCGACCGCCGAGACCGCCGAGGTGATGGTCTACTACGCCTGGACCATTGTGACAGTGGCCATCGGGTGGGGCGTGTGGGGACTGGCCACGGCAGTTGTCGCCCGCGCAGTCGTCGGGACCGCCGTGACCGTCGCACTCTCACCGATCGGGATCGTCTGGCCGGGTTACGACCGCCGGCGCATCCGGGCGATTCTCGGGATCGGCATGCGCGTGCAGGCAGTCGACTTCGTGGTGGCGGTCCGCGATCAAATCCTGGTCCTGGGCACGACAGTTGTCGGAAGCGTCTCCATTGTCGCCTATTGGAGCGTCGTCCTTCGAGCTCTCCAAGCGCCCGGGATGCTCTTGTGGGTCTGTTGCGCGTGTCCTTCCCGGCCATGTCTCGGACCAGGTCCGCCGGCCGAGACCCGGTCAGCATGCTGCCACGCCTCTTGGCGGCCGCAACAATCCTCGCCGGGACGCTGCTCGCCCCGCTAGCCGGTGCCGCACCGGCTCTCGTGCCGCTACTGTTCGGAGAAGTGGTCTCCTGCGGCTGGAGCGCTCTCGTTGGCCTGCCTTGCGATCGTCATCCACTCGCCGGTTGTCATCGCCGGCCAGAGCTATCTCTGGACAGCAGGTGATGCCAAATGGCCACTTCGCGCCATGATCGCCGATGCGGTCATTGTCGTCGCCGTTGGACTGCCGCTGGTACCGATCATCGGCGTGCTCGGCCTTGCAGTCGGCGGCGTCGTCGCGGCGATCGTTCACACTGGAATCCTGGCGCACGCCCTCAACCGGCAGACTGATATCCGGGTTTTTCGCCACATCCGCGCACCGGTGCTCACGTGGATGGTTGCTGCTGGCGCCGCATGGGGATGCGCCCAGGGTCCTGGCCCGCTGGTGATTCGAACGGCAATCAGCATCTGCGTCGCCCTCGGCCTCTACCTCGGGCTGGTGTTTTTGACTCGGCGTGAGCTCATGCTCGAGCTGGCCGAAAATTCGCATCCTTGGATCCGTCGCCGCCTGCTGCGACGCCGCGCGGCGCAGGCTCCGCTACCCACGAAGGCAGGAGCTTGACGCTCTGTCAGCGGCATCGACGACTGGCCGACCGCGAAGCACGCGTCACTCGGATGCAGTGACGAAGGCCAAATCTCCACTGCAGCCGATCACCAGACCACGAGCATGAAGATCAGCTTCTTTGGCCACTTCGGGTCCCGAACTCCGGAAATGAGAGTACTCTCCTCGCGATTCTCTCGCGCCTTCGCTCACTGTCTCCTGACTGCGAGTTCTCCTGCATTTGTACAAACCCTGACGTAGTCATCTCCCGGGACGGCATCGACGCTGTTCCGATTAGCACGAGGCTCGTCAGGGTCTGGGACCGTCAGACTCCAATGGACAAACGCGTGCGCATGGCATTCCTGGGAGTCCGAGAGGAGGTCGGGCAGTATGTCCGAGCCTTCAAGACGCTCAGAGACACGGATATGCTGATCATCCCCGGCACGGGTTTGCTGACTGATGCCTACGGACTTTCCGCCTGGGGGCCGTATAACGTCTTCAAGTGGTCGCTGGTGGCTAAGTTGCGGGGTTGCAAAGTGCTGTTTGTCAGTGTCGGTGTGGGTCCGCTTTACGGCACGCTAGGGCGCTTCCTCGCGAAGTCGGCCTTGTTGCTGGCGGATTATCGCTCGTACCGAGATTCTCCCAGCGCGACGTACTTGACAACCACGGGCTTTCGCGCGACCGATGACCCTGTTTACCCAGATCTGGTATTCAGCCTCCCTCAAACACTCCTGCCGCCTGATGCAAATCGAGTAGGTGGCAACCGTGTTGTAGGTCTCGGTCTTATGTTGTACGCTGGGAAATATAGTGTTGCTACTCCCAAAGATGAAACCTATACAGTTTATCTGGAATCACTGGTGCTGTTTGTGAAATGGCTGCTCGCCCACGACTATGATGTCCGGCTATTGATTGGTGACGACGATGACACCCTCGTGATCGAGGATTTTAAGACACTCCTGCGGATGCGTCTAGGAACGTACGATGACGATAGAGTCAGCTATCAGCCCATCAATACAGTTCGGGACATACTGTGTCAACTTGCTGCAACTGACGTTGTCGTGGCAACGCGTTTCCACAACGTGCTCCTGGCTTTGCTTCTCAACAAACCTGTCATCGCGATTTCCTTTCATCACAAATGTGCGTCACTGATGAGTAGCATGGGGTTATCACAATACTGCCATGATATTAATGAGATGGATGCCGACAGCTTGATTACGCAATTCCAGATGCTCGAGAAGAATAGAGATATGGTCAAGGACACGATCAGACGCGGAGTTGAGAAGTCCCGCGCGGCTTTGAACGAACAGTACGACCTTCTCTTCAGTCGCCTATGAGCGACTGTCCTTCCGAACATCCTCCTCCTCAGGCGGAAGCCGGCCCCGGGGGCTCAGCCAGAAGCGTGCTGGCCCAACCTTCAGACGGCATTATTCAACGTCGACGATCGGGCGCCGAGGACGGCGCCGCTGCCTCGAGAGGCCGAAGCGTCGTGAAGCGAAGACTCGAGAGGACTTGGTGGGATTCGAACAGGCGCATTTGGCGGCGTCTTCCGGCTGGAATGCGCGATTCGCGTCTCATTCTGCGCCTACGGGAGGTGGTTGCACGCTCTGGTTTGTCGTCACGCTGACCGTGAGATGTATTTCGGCACACTCTTTCTCCGGAATCGGCCGGCTCTTGAATTGATGCGCCGCCTGATTGGGGAAAGAGCGCGCGACTCGACCCTGCGAATAGCGATTCTGGGATGCAGCATAGGAGTCGAGGTCTACTCAATCCTCTGGGCTCTTCGACCGGTCCACCCGGACCTGAAGATTCTCGTGCGCGCCGTCGATATCTCAGAAGAGGTGCTGCACTTGGCCGAAAAGGGCGTTTACGGTCCTCAAGCGTCCGAGGTGGTGAAATCGTCGATCTTCGATGGGTTGACCGAGGCTGAGATGCGAGAGATGTTCCATTGCGAGGGAGATCAGCGCCAGATCAAAGCCTGGCTTCGTGAAGGCATTACGTGGCAGGTCGGCGATGCCTCCGATCCGCAACTCGTCAGTGTTCTTGGCTCACAGGACCTGGTGATCGCGAACAATTTTCTTTGCCACATGGATGCGCCCAGTGCGGAGAAGTGTCTACGCAATCTTGCTCAGCTGGTGCGTCCCGGCGGGTACATTGTCGTGTCGGGCGTCGATTTGGACGTTCGGACGAAGGTTGCTCTCGACCTCCGGTGGGCACCAGTGGCAGAACTCATGGACGAAATCCACGATGGCGATGTCTTGGTGCGAGCCGACTGGCCCTGGGAGTGGTGGGGCTTGGAACCGCTCGATCGAAGGAGAGCCGATTGGCAAACGCGGTACGCGTCTGTTTTTCGGATCGAGGAGAGGTAAGCCGATAAGTCAGGCCACTCCGGCTCGGCCACCATCCGCTTCGGCTGGGCGTTCTCCTTCACCAGCTGCTTCAGCCTGACCACGTCCCCGGGGGAAGAGAGCGCATCATTTGACGTCAAGTGGATAGCTGGCGCGGGAACTTCACGTCAGCGCATGGTGCCGAGTCTCACGAGTCTCTTCATGTTCTTCGCGACGTAGGGTCGCAGCCCGAGCCTTCCTCGCACGCGTGTCCTCACCTGCCCGCGTGAGGCTCGCTCCGCCCGCGCGACGGCCGCCAAGCGTCCTGCCCGAAGGAATAGTGGGAGTTCGCGATCGTCGAACTTCGGAGCCAACGGATGATGAATGTACTCGACGAGCAACTTCGTGTAGGGGTCGGTTGGCAGCGCCTCGAGCCACGGCTTCTGGAGCGCATGGTGGAGAAGGTAGGGTCGTTCGCCCTTGTCATCGACGCAGGACAGGTCTCCGTCAACATGTAGGCCCCGAAAGGGTGCATGCGGCGCACGACGATAGGGGAGCGTCACCCTCTGTGCGCGGAACGGCGAGGTTCCGAGAATCGCGTTTGCGACGTCCTGGTCCAGGGTAAACGAATGGAAGTGTGACGTCAATGCCGGGTGAGATGTACGTCTCACCCGGGTCGACCTTGGCGAGTCCCTCTGCGAGCGCCGTGAAGAACGCCGGTGCCGAGATCCGCGGGAGTGCGAAGAAACCGCTATTGACGTACGGTCCTGGCTCGAAATCGTCGAGTTGGAGACGATCCTTCCATTGTCGCCAGATAACATCCGAATAGACAGGTCTGCCGATGTCCTCGAAAGCCACGATCGATCCTGAGCGGGCCTGCTCCACGATCTCGTCCAGTGGTCGCAGGCAGAGCATGTCCGCGTCGACGAAGAGCATTACATCGTCGGGGCGTTCAAGCGGGCCGATGGGCTTGAAATAGTAGGACGGGAGATCGCCAGGCGATTGGATCACCGTAGCCTCGCTTACCAACGAATGGAGCTGGGCCGCCGTCAAGCCCGAATCGACAACGACGATCGGAACCACATGCCCATGCACTCTGACTGACGCGATCAGACCCACAAGTACCGGGAAGAATCGGTCGTCGGCGATAGTATAAATCGAGATGCCCATTTGCTTTGCCTAACGGGACGGGGGGCGACTGAGGCTATCAGGGACACTGCCACGATCTCTCCAGCACGGAGTGTGATCATGCCGCGGCGGCCGCCTGGGCGCGCAGGTGTTCGCGCGCCTCGGTCGGGGTGCGGTAGTGGTGGCGTTCGATCAGCCAGTGCTGGTTGTAGGTCTGTCCGAAGGCGCGGACGGCGGTTCGGAGCTCGTCGAGCGTGTCGAAGCGCTCGATCCAGAGCACCTGCTCCTTGAGCGTCTGGATCGCCTTCTCGGCGCAGCCGTTCGTCTCGGGCTCGTAGTGGAAGGCGGGTGAGCGGGCGATGCCGAGGTGGTCGATCTCGGCCTGGTAGTGGTCGGAGCGGAAGCAGGAGCCGCCGTCGTAGCGGAGCGCGAGCCCGGCGGCGACCGCTCGCTCGACCGAGCCGAAGCGCTCGGCGCAGACCTCGCGGAGCAGGTCGGCGGCGGCGAAGCGGTCCATGCGGCGGGCGGCGTCGTACCAGACCTCGTTGGAGGCGTGGTCGACGATCACGAACACCGCGCAGCGGCCCTCGTCGCGTCCAGGCCTCGGTCGCGTCGGTCGCCCACAGCGTGTCGGGGACATCGACGGTGATCGTGCCCTCGTGCAGCCGCGCGGAGCGCTTGCGCACCTGCGGCGTCGGGGCGAGCAGCCCCGCCTCGCGGGTGAGCCGCAGCACCCGCTTGCGGCTGGTGCGGATGCCGCGCTGGCGGCGCAGCCGCGCCCACACCTTGCGGTGGCCCTCGCCGACGAACGGCGACTCGGCCAGGTCGCGGCGGATCTCGGCCAGCAGCTCCGCGTCGGGGAGCGCCCCGACCGGGCCGGGACGGCGGCGAGCAGGAACCCTGCAGCCGAGACGCCCCGGCGGCGGCGCTGCTCGTGCGCCGCCGACCGGGACACGCCCGCCACCCGGCACACCGTCTGCAACGGTGCCGGCAGCGCCTCGCTCACCTCGAGCGCCTCGGCGACGGAGGGCTCCCCTTCTTCTCCAGCAGCGCCCGCAGGATGTCGACCTCGAGCTGCAGCTCGCCGACCTTGCGCTGCGCATCGACGAGCCGGCGGTCCCCCTCCGGCGCCGGCCGCGACTTCAGCCCCTCACGGCCAGCCTGCGAGGAACTCCTCCCGCCAGCCGGCGATCCGCCCGGCCGGCTGCCCCGTCTCCCGCGCCAGCAGATCCAGCGACTCCCCGCGCAGCAGCCGCAGCACCACCTGCTCCTTGCGGCGCGCGCTCCAGCGCACCTCCCGGCTCGCCTCCGGCTCGCCGCTCGGCACGCCGGAGCGCGGCTCCTCCCCTCCATGCGGACCTCCCGAACTCCCGACATCGCGACCTCCTCGGTGAGCGAGTCCTAGCTTGGAGGCTGGGGTGTCGGTGTTTGGCTCTTCACCTTCGACCCCATGAGCGAGGAAGGCCGGTCGCGCGGCCGCTTCCTCAGCGTGGCAGCGCAGCTCGAGCGAGCAGGCGACAATCTCGCGGGTCAGACGCTCGGGGTAGCGGCTCACGCGCGCTCCGCCGAGGCCTCGCCAGGCGAGGGAGCGGCAGTGCGAATGATTCCGGCCATCAGACGGCGCCACGATTGGCGGCGTCACAGGTTGAGGGCGGGCTGCGCGACGCCTACGAGGAGACCCGTTCGATGAGTTCGGCCACCTGCCCGGTCACGGCCGTGTACACGACGCCGCGCTCACGGAGAAACCGCACGAACCTTGCCGGCCGCTGTGCGCGCCTGCCCCGTGGATCGGGGGAAGTGATAGGCAAGGAACAGAGGGCGGCTCGCCTCGACGAGTTCTCCGCAAAGGAGCGAAACGGTCGCGGCCGGAGCGCCGACTGCGACGGTGTGATCGGGGACGTCCGCAAGGACGACCGAGTTCGCGCCGACCACGGCTCCACGGCCGATCCGCACCCCCGGGCCTACGACGACGTTCTGTCCGAGCCATGCTCCATCCCCGATCTCTACTGCACCCACTTCCGTGATCCCCTGCGCGAGAACCGGAAGCTGAATGTCCTCGAACGCGTGCATGTGGTCGGCGATGTAGACGTTCCGTGCCATCAATACCTGCCGTCCGATCCGCACCGAGCTGGCGGCCGAGATCACGGAGCCGCCGACGATGGACGTACCGTCGCCGATAACGATTGCGATCTCGCCGCTCAGGTCGCCCTCGACCTGGAGCCACGAGCCCGCGCCGATGAAGACCTCCGCTCCCGACGGCTATCCGCCTGGGCGCTCGCAGCCGGACCGGCAACTGGATGACCGAACGCCGACCATACGAGGCGAACGCCCCGGCGAAGAGGACTGAGAAGATTTTGTCACGACCGCGAGTGAACGACTGATACAGCGCCACGGATGTATCGCCGACCAGAGGCACCCCTGACGAACCCGGGAAGGCGGGTTCATTGCGGAAATGATAGGGGAGCGCCGCGGCCCGAGCCCGCGACCGATCAGAGTCTGACCCGACTCGCCGCCACGTTGACCCGTGCGCCATCGTGCTCGAGAGAGTCGTCGACCGCCTCCATCATCCGCACGACGTCGATCCCGACTTCGGTAGACGAACGCAGTTCGCAGCCGTCCAGAAAGCGATTGGTCGCGACTAGCATCCTTCGGCGACGGTGATTTCGTCGTAGCCGGCGTCGGCGTTCGTGCATTGCGGTCGAGCGGTGCCGAAGTAGTCGAGTGGCGCAGAGGGCGCGGATGGGGGGATCACGTTCTTGGCGCAGGTGTCGGTGGAATCGAGCTTGTAGTTGAAATTGGTGTGTGTGGAGTCGGCCCACTTCGGTACACATGCCTTGTTCGTGCCAGTGTTGGAGCAGTCGACGTCGTATTGGTAGTCGAATTGCCCTCCGCTGCCCTCGCCTCCGCTCGACGTGCAGCCCTGGGGGATGTTGACGTTGCCGGTAACGTCGGCGTCGGACGAGCCCTGGCAGTTGCCGTTGAAGTAGGCGCCTCCGTCCCAGACGTTGTTCCGGATCTGGTTGCCGTGGTTGCCGGCAGCGCCGCAGGGGACAGCGGAGTGGTTCCCGAAGGAGACGCCGTATCCGCCCTTACCAGTGTTCGGGCCTCCGAGGAACAGGTTGTTCTCGATGTCCAGTCCGCTTACTGCGTTAGGGTCAGCGTCATAAGTTGAGTTGAAAGCATAAGCTGTCAATACCGTCCACACGTTGGCGATGATGCTGTTCTTGATCGTCAAATTGTGATAGTTGAACGACTGGATGCCGTCCGTGTGCCCGCACGCGCCTCCTGCTGATCCCTGTGAAATATCGTGCATGTACATATGGTCGAACGTGATGTCGTGCGTCCGTGTGTAATCAGGATCGGAGATCGTAATAGCGTCTTCGTGATTCCCTCCCTGCGGCAGGCAACATACGGGCCTATCTCCGTATGGGAGAACGTGAGGAAGTTCACCCTGTTTATGTCACTGCCATTGACCTTCGCGTTCTTGATCAAAATGTTAGTGATCGTGTTTCCACCACCCTCGATATCCAGCGAAGTCCAATACTGCGTCGCGTTCACGAAGTTGATCCCGTCCAGAACAATGTTCCCCGTACCCAGGATCGAATGGCCGCCCACCGTGACCGTCTCCGACGGAGCGGCAGCGATCGTGACCACCGACGTACCCAGAGACCTGAACGAAATCGTCTGCGCCGAGTACGAACCGCCCTTGACCAGGATCGTGTCACCGGCCTGCGCCAACCCATACGCCACTCCCAGCGATGAACAGGCCTGCGCATCCACATACGCACCCGCACTCGCCTGCCGCGTACACGAACCCCCACTCGTATCCACCCACACATTCGCGACCCCAGAACCAGGCGGAGGCGGAGGCGGAGGCGGAGGCGGCGGCGGAGGCGGCGGAGGCGGCGGAGGCGGCGGAGGCGGAGGCGGAGGAGGCGGCGGAGGCGGAGGAGGCGGAGACCCACCCGTCGGCGTATACGTCGCGTACAACGAATAGTGCTTCCCCGACAACGTCTGCGCCCCAAACGGATTCGTCGGGCCCGCCCCATACCCACCCGAGTTCTTGTTGTAGTGCAACCCGTTCGCCGAACTGTCATAACGAAGCTGCGTCAGATCCGACGACGCACCGGCGATATACCCCATCCACACCGGCCCCGCCTGCACCTGCACCGACGAGGAAAGGTGAAATCAACCCAACCCCACGCCCGCCCGGCCGAGACCGTCACCTGATTCGACACCCCCAACAACGCGCCCGGACTCCCAGCCGAATCCGCATACAACACCGCCTTCACCGGCTGCGAACCACTCGACGCCCCCAACCCCGACACATACCCCGACAACTTCGACACCAACCCAGCCTGCGGCGCCGAATACAACGACACCTCCTTCAAATCCACCGACGCCGTATCCGTCGACAACCCCGGCGACATCGTCCCAAACGTACTCGACGAAGACCCCGCCGCAACGATCGCGCTTCCGTAACTGGAAGCCGTCGCCTTGCCCGCGGCATTGGTCGCCGTCACCGACGACTGCAACTTGAAACCGACGTCAGCAGAACCGACCGTATAGCTCGCACCCGTCGCGCCCGAGATCGGCGCACACAACCACGTCACCGAATCACACCTCAGCCACTGATAGCTCAAGGTCAGAGGCTGCGTCCCCGTCCACGTCCCATCCGTCGTCGACACAACCTGACCATCCTTCGCCACCCCCGAAAGCGCCGGCCTCACCGTATTCACCGGCGCCGCCGCCGCAACGATCGCGCTTCCGTAACTGGAAGCCGTCGCCTTGCCCGCGGCATTGGTCGCCGTCACCGACGACTGCAACTTGAAACCGACGTCAGCAGAACCGACCGTATAGCTCGCACCCGTCGCGCCCGAGATCGGCGCACACAACCACGTCACCGAATCACACCTCAGCCACTGATAGCTCAAGGTCAGAGGCTGCGTCCCCGTCCACGTCCCATCCGTCGTCGACACAACCTGACCATCCTTCGCCACCCCCGAAAGCGCCGGCCTCACCGTATTCACCGGCGCCGCCGCCGCAACGATCGCGCTTCCGTAACTGGAAGCCGTCGCCTTGCCCGCGGCATTGGTCGCCGTCACCGACGACTGCAACTTGAAACCGACGTCAGCAGAACCGACCGTATAGCTCGCACCCGTCGCGCCCGAGATCGGCGCACACAACCACGTCACCGAATCACACCTCAGCCACTGATAGCTCAAGGTCAGAGGCTGCGTCCCCGTCCACGTCCCATCCGTCGTCGACACAACCTGACCATCCTTCGCCACCCCCGAAAGCGCCGGCCTCACCGTATTCACCGGCGGCGTGCCGCCATCGCCGAACGCAAGCGGGGACGAGACAACGAGCGACCCTGCGAAGATCGCAGCCGCGACGGCGAATCTGAGACGACCCCCGGCCATCCTCTGCTCAATCGGCGGGGAGGCACCGCGAAGCAACCCCCAGTTGGGGGCTGAGGTGAGCCGACTGTTCCTCATCGAGGGCAGGGGACTGTCCCTTGCTCCTCTGTCAGGCGGCATCGCCGAAAAAGAGACTGACTTGATCGGCGAGTGTGGTGGTCGCGTCGGCGCGAGGTGCTCGGTAGACGACGTCGGGGAGGCGGCGTTCGAGGACGCGGAGGGCTTCGAGGCCGCGGTGGCCGTTGGCTCGGCGGCGGGCGAGCATGGCTCGGCGCGTCACTCGGGTAGTCGGTCGCCGAAGTGGATCCTGAACGCGAGCAGGGCTGTCGTCCAGTTGCGCGTCCTTGTCCATGCCGACGCGGCGTTGGTGATGGCGAGATGGATCAGCTTCTTGGCGGCCTCCTCGTTGGGGAAGTGTCCTCTGGTCTTGATCGCCGTGCGCAGCTGCCGATTCGGGCTTCGATCGCGTTCGTATCCTGCATAAAAGGCGAGCGGCCGCTCCTCGACCTCGGGCTCGGGCGGGGGCCGATGCAGCTCGCGCAGATTCGCCTTGAACACCACTTGTGCCATGGCACGCTGAGTGGGATGTCTGTAAACTTCAATGGCGCGAGCGGGCATTTCGGCACGCGCTCGGTTCAAGGCACTTTCGGAGGAGCAAAGCTGGTGGGTCATTGAGAATTCTGGACGTCGATACTCTGCCAATCCCCGAAGTCAAGGTCGTTCGCTTCGGGCGATTTTGTGACAGCCGCGGATACTTCTCAGAGCCCTATCGGCGAAGCGTTGTGGGCGACGACATTCGCACAGACTTTCTCGGGGGGCTTTCAATCACGCAGGTGAACGAGAGTTGGTCTCGCGAGGGTGTATTACGGGGTCTTCACTTTCAGTGGAATCCATTCATGGGGAAGCTCGTAAGAACGATCAGCGGGCGCATGGTGGATCTCGCACTCGACATCAGGCTCGATTCGCCGAGCTTTGGGAAGATCGTGGCATACGACATGCCGTGTTCTCCCGTAGCCGAGTACTCGGAGTGGATTTGGGTGCCGCCCGGCTTCGCGCACGGCAACCTCTTCACCGAGGAGACGATCATCGAGTACTTCTGTACCGGTGAATACTCTCCCGGGAACGAGGCCGCAGTGTCTCCGCTCGCTGGAGACCTGGACTGGTCGCTGTGCGCGCCGGTCCTTCGTGAGGAGCTCCAGGCGCGTGTCGATGAGGGGGCCATCATCAGCGACAAGGACCGCAACGCGGGGTCGCTCTCGGATTGGCAGAACGATCCCAGGTCGGCGAACTTTCGCTACTCCGAGCTAGCGGGCAGCGGTCCGTGAAAGTCCTCGTCTTCGGACCCACGGGTCAGCTCGGCACGGATGTTGTCAGGGTGTTCATGGAGCGTGGCGAAGATGTCCTTCCCGTGACGCGCGAGATGGCAGACCTAACGGATCGAACGGCAGTCCAGGCTCTATTGGCTCGGGAGCGGCCGGACGCAGTGGTGAACTGCGCCGCATTCCACGATCCCGCGGGATGCGAGGAGAACCCGGAGTTGGCGTTCGCCGTTAACGCCGCCGGCGTCGAGGTCCTTGCTCAGCACTGCGCCGAGATCCCGGCGAAGCTCATGACCGTGAGCACCGACTACGTCTTCGATGGCACGAAGCTGGGTGGATACCGCGAGGAGGATACGCCGAATCCGCTCAATCGCTACGGGGAGAGCAAGCTCGCAGGCGAGCAGCTCGCTCAAGCAGCTCATACGCAGACGTTCGTCGTCCGGACGCAGAGCCTGTTCGGGCTGACCGGGCCGAGGGGCAAGGGCAGCAACTTCGTCGATCTCATGATGCGGCTGGCAGAGGAACGGGACGAGCTCAAGGTCGACGGGTTCCGCATGGCCCCGACAGGGACCGTCCCGCTCGCGGGGAACATGCACACCTTGCTCCAGACGAGCGACTTCGGCCTCTATCACATGAGCTGCCAGGGCGAGACCACCTGGCACGAGTTCGCACGAACCATCCTGGAGCGGATCGGCTCTGCTACGAGCGTCATTCCGGTGCCCAACGACTTCTACCCGACGACGTTCAGGCGGCCAGAGAACACGTACCTGATCAACGCGGCGCTCCAGGCGCGCGGACTCGACCTCATGCCGCTGTGGGAGGAGGCGCTCGTGGAATACCTGAAGGCCAAAGGCGTGGCCGTGGCCGTGGCGGTGGAGCGGAGCTAGCCGATGAGGATCCTGATCGTCGGGGGGGCCGGCTACGTCGGGTCGGCTCTTATTCCCGCCCTCGTCGAACGCGGTTACGCGGTCGATGTGATCGACGTGAAGTGGTTCGGGGTGCACCTTCCGATGGAAGTCTCGGTCGTCGACAAGGACATCCTCAGCTGCACGACCGACGACCTCGAAGGCTACGACCAGATGATCTTCCTGGCCGGGCTGTCGAACGACCCGATGGCGGAGTTCGATCCCGCGCAGAACTTCCAGTCAAACGGGGCAATGCCGTCGTATCTCGCGTACCTCGCCAAGCAGGTTGGTGTGCGCAGGGTGATCTACGCATCGTCATGCTCGGTCTACGGCTACACGGTCAACGAGCTCTACGACGAGGACTCGCCCGCCGTCTCGAGCTTCCCGTACGGAATCTCGAAGCTGCAGGGCGAGCGAGGGGTCCTGCAGATGCAGGACGAGGGGTTCTCGACGATCGCGCTCCGGAAGGGGACGATCTGCGGCTACAGCCCCCGCATGCGCTTCGATCTCATCGTCAACACGATGTACAAGAGCTGCATCCAGGACGGCAAGATCACGGTCAACAACCCCTCGCTCTGGCGGCCGATCCTCGATATGCGAGATGCTGTGTCCGCCTATCTGCGCGCCATTCAGGCCGACTACTCGATCAGCGGGATCTTCAATGTCGCGTCCGACAACTACACCGTCGGCCAGGTGGGTGACAAGGTCAAGGAGAAGATGGAGGACCTTCTCGACCGGAGGATCAAGCTCGACCTCAAGAACATCCAGGACTACCGGAACTACAAGGTCGACATCGGCAAGGCGCGGACGGTTCTGGGCTTCGAGCCCGGTCACGACGTCTCGGACATCGTCGATGACCTCCACGCTCACCGGGACATCTACGGAGATCTCGATGCTGATGGCTACTACAACATCAGGGTGTTTCAGACGCTTCATCGGAGCTCGTCTTCAGGCCAGCCGGCGATCCCTCCTGATGAACGCACTCCTGCGTCGCGCTGAACGATGCGCCGAACTCGACGTATCAGGCGATGACCGACCTCGCGGTGATAGTCGTCTCGACGAACGAGGCGCACTGGCTACGTCGGTGTCTGCCGACTATCTACGAGCATGCGGGTGAGATCGTGCTCGACGTCGTCGTTGTCGACAACGAATCGACCGACGAAACGCGTGAGCTGGTCGAGTCCGAGTTCCCGCGTGCTCGGGTCGTGCGTTGCGTCAACCGAGGCTTTGCGCAGGCCAACAACTGTGCATTGCGCACGCTGGATGCCAGGTGGGTCCTCTTTCTCAACCCTGACACCGAGATCCTCGACGGGACTCTCGCAGGATTGATCGACGGGTTGGGTGCACGTCCGACCGTCGGTCTTGTTGGCGTCCGCCAGGTCGCACAGGACGGGCAGCTGTGGCCAACGATTCGACGCTTCTCGACGGCGACCCGCTGGTTTTTCGAAGCGATTGGATCGGAGAGATTCCCATTCAAGGCCTCTTGGCTCGGTGAACGGGAGCTCGACATGAGTGTCTACGAGCAGGATGTTGAATGCGACTGGGTCAGCGGTTCGTTCATGCTCGTCCGGCGCGAGGCCCTCCAGAGTGCGGGATTCATGGACGAGCGCTTCTTTCTCTTCTGTGACGAGACCGATCTGTGTCTGCGGATCAAGCAAGCTGGGTGGGAAGTTCGTCACCTTCCCGATCTGACGATCTTGCACCACGCGGGCAAGGCAGGCTGGAACCCGAAGCGGGAGGCGCAGGCGGCTTACGCCAAACGACTCTATCTGCAGAAGCATTTCTCACCACCTCACCGTCTCGCCGCTACTGCGGCCCTGGCCCTTAACTACGGCTTGCGCTCTGTTGCATGGCAGTTGGAACGTGAGCGGAGAGAATGTGCACGCGCCGCCCTCGGGGCTCTTCTCGGTCGTCGACCGCCTCCTTACGGGGAGCCACCACGCGTCGCGCTTCGTCCTGAATAAAGCCGTCCACCCGTGACAAGTGTCCGCATGCACCCTCCCCCGATGCCGCCGCCAGTCCTGCCTCGCTCCCGATGACGAGGACGTCCGACCGCTCGTAGAACTTCGTAGGTAGGCGGTCCCTCCTGCCCGTCCGCTCGGGACTGTCCTTTGCTCCTCTGTCGAGTGATCTCTCGCTCGACCTGGTTGATCTCGACCGTCAGGGAGCGGCAGCGCCCGCTCAGATCGCGCGCGGTCCGGGCGACGGTGCCATGCTTGAAGTCGGCTAGTCTGGCGACGTTGATAGACCGCTTTCCCTCGATCCTGAGCGCTTCCGATTCCGCGCGCCTGCATGTGCGAAGGGCGGGGTAGTGAGAGCGCGCCTCGCGGTTCTGGGCATCACTGCAATGGTCGCTGCGGCGATCATGTTCTCGCTGCTCGAGACTGGCGGCCGGACGTCCACGACCCAGACGGTCGCGAACCTTTGGGTCGACACAAACGGCGGCCGCTGCTCGAGGGCATCCTCACCCGCCGTCTACTCTGACGGAGCCGCCTGCTCCGGCCTTGCGAGCGCCTACGCCGCCGCGCGGGGCGGCGACACGATCTATGTCAAGGCCGGCTCTTATCGCGGCGAGGCGATCGGCGCCCGGCCGCTCGGTACGACCTTCGTCACGATCGCCAGGGAACCGGGTGGAGGCCCGGTCACGTTGAGTGCACTGACTGACCTGGCGAGTTATGTGGTCTTCGACGGGTTCACGATCACGAACGGGTTGGGGATTTCTGTGACGAACGGCAGTTGTGGTTCGGATCAGTGTCCGTTAAATACGCATGATGTGGTGGTCAGGAACTTCCATACCTCGTATGCGGTGATCACCGGGTCGAGGCTGACGCTCCAGCACGGTGAGGTGGGCCCGTACTCGGTCTGTGCGGGTCTGGCCGCGGGTGGTGCCGAGGATGGACTGGTGATTTCGGGGTTGGGCAAGGTGGGTGGCCCGTTCACGCCTTCCGACCACGTCACGATCGACGACGTCTCGATCCACGACATCCTCTGGAACGGATCCTGCGGTGGCCCGCACACGGACGCGATCCAGTCCTTCTCGAGCCGGTATCTGACGATCAAGAACTCACGGATCTGGAACGGGGAGACCAGCCTGCTGATCGCCTACTCGTTCGACGACAACGACGCCTCTCAGATCGACAACATGGTCATCCAGAACAACCAGTTCGGCTCCGTCCGTCAGCCCTCGCACGGCATCTCCATCGGCGACCAGACCCATCTCTGCGGCCCGAGCGGCGGGATCCTCGTCCAGAACAACACTTTCTACGGCAACGTCGCCGCTGACTCGAGCTGCAGGAACTCGGTCTTCCGCAACAACGTCGTTTCCGGCATGACCTGCGCCAACTGGGCCGGCAACGAAACCTGGGCGTGGGGCTACAACGTGTTCATGTATCTCGGCCCGGAGTGCGCCACCACCAACAAGGCCAAGCACTGCACGCCTGTTTTCGTCGATCCCTCACACGCGAACGGCAACGGCGACATCTTGGCCCGTGACCGCTGTGCCGGGGGCGCCGCCGACCCGCAGGCCTTCCCGCTGACCGACAAGCACGGCCGGCCCAGGATCGCACCCGATGCCGGCGCCAACGCCGTGACGCCTCTGCCCTCGAAGACCAAGCTCCTCGGATCACGAATCAAGAATCGAGGCTGTAAGGTGCGAGGGCCGCTCCCCGATCGTCGGTGCTCGCCCGGCGCGATCTACGCCGACGCCACGGTTCCCATCGTCTGCCGGAAAGGCTACTCGTCGCTCATCCCGAAGCTCAGCAGGCAGACAGTGAGCGAAATCTACGCGGCCTACGGCGTCCCAACGAGACATCCCGGACAGTCGTACGAGATCGACCGCATCGTTCCGCTCGGCCTCGGAGGATCCAACGACCCCGCCAACCTCTATCCGCAAGCCGCAGCTAATCCGTCGCCCGGCTTCAGGGCGAAGGATGCCCTCGAGGGCCGACTACACGAACTGGTCTGCGACGGGCAACGCAAGCTGGGACCCACTCAACGGGCGATCGCACGCGACTGGGTCTCCCTTTACCAGAACGTCTACGGGAACACGCACTTAGACAGGATGGAGCCGTGGCCTCGGGGCCTGCGGCGTCCGATCGTCGGAGAGAGTGGTCGGCGCCTGCGCATCTGTCGTGGGTTGCCGGGATGGCCCGGTAGAACCACATCCGGAGGTCGCCGACCATGGTCGAGTCCACGACGGTAACTGTCGGGTTGGACGTGCACGCTCGCTCGATCCGGCTGGCGCCGATTCGAATGTGGACGCCCAGCTCTTGGCGATCCGTTGGCTGACCCGAGCAACCGTGCCACCACCTCCTGCTGACTGTGCAAGCGCTCGAGTTCCTGGCTCATGCTTCGAACTTGGGCCTTCGGGACTTGCTCGCGCGTGAGCGGAGCGTGCCGTACTCCGACGCCACACGCTCCAACTCGAAGGCGCGAGTTTGGGGGCTATCTCGGACCGCGACGGGTCCGCGATTGGCGTGTGGCAGACAGCCTCGGATTCGTCTCCGCGGGATCACCTCCACCGTGCCGTCGCCGCAACTGAGCAGCGCCGCCGCTCCGGCACCTGCACCCGCCGGCTTGTCGGCGGCGGATTAGTCGGTTGGCGGATACGGACGCGGACGCGTCGTCTCGACCCATCTGCCTTCCGTGTCTCTTTCCAATGCGATCGCCTTCCCGTCGATCCTCAAGGAGACGAACCTGATCAAATTCCCTTCTTCGTCGTACACGACCCTGATCACGCCCTCATCGGGATAGACGTGCATTATGGGCTGGAGTTCGTGCCATATGACTTCCGGGAGTTCCTCCTTCAAGAGTTCCTTCAGCGCACTTAGCCGGTCACGAACGCTGGCGTTTGGGTCCCGCCCGAGGGCGATTCGCTCGAGTGCACGAACGTAGTCCTCGTACTCCGCAGGCGGTCGGTCATCGGCTGTCGACTGCTCGATGACTTCCGTGATCTTCGCGAGCCACTTCTCGAGTTGGCGAGAGACTCGCCAGCGGTGGTCGAGCAGATATCGCGGTCTTCCTCGCTTGTCGTGGAGTCCCTGCTCGTCGAGATCACGATCGATCGCCTCCAGGATTGCCATGCAACGGGCCACCTCGTGGACGGCGAGGCGTTGGGTCGGCGAGAACTCCAAAGATTGGGTCAGGTCGGCGAATATCTCTGACGCTCTCGCCTGGATCAGCCTGGGCGAGTGGACGCCATGCTTGACAGCGTTCGTGTTTCCCGGGTGTGATGGAACAAGGTTCTGAGGGGTGCCTCCCTTGTTCATCCCCTCTCTATCGGCGCGTCACGCCGCAGACGTGACCCGGAGCCCCGCTCAGTGCTCGATGATCAGCCGTGCACGAGCGCGGCGATCGCCTCCGCGGCCTCTTCCTGCATGCTCGGCAGCACGTGCGAATACGTATCGAGCGTGACCGTGATCGACGAGTGGCCGAGCCGCTCGCTCACGATCTTCGGATGGATTCCCAGTTGCAGCGCGTGCGTCGCGTGCGTGTGCCTGAGGTCGTGGAAGCGAATCCGGCGCACGCCCGCACGGCGGACGCACATCTGGAACTGGTAACTGAAGAGCGCCGGGTGGATCGGCTCTCCGTTGTTCTTGGAGAAGATGAGCGCCTGGTCGTCGAGCTCTGGATCGCGGGCCTTGGCCCTGGCGCGGTGGCGCATGAGCAGCTCGGCGGTCACCGCGTCCAGTGCGACCGTTCGCCGGCTGCGATCGGTCTTGGGCGGCATGATCGTCGGCACGTGCGCGATCTCCACCAGCGACTGAATCACGTGCAGCCGGCGCCCGTCCTCGTCGACGTCGCACCAGCGCAGACCGAGCACCTCTCCGCGCCGAAGACCGGTGGCGGCCGCCAGGTGGAACGCAACGTAGTTCGGATTCGTGCGGGCACTCTCGAGAAACCGGGCGAGCTCAGCGGGAGACCAGATCGAGAACACCTGGGCGCGCGTGGCCCGAGCGGACGGGGCGTGTGCACCCGCCGCGGGATTCGCCACGAGATGTCCGGCGCGAACGGCGTCCGCAAAGGCCCGGTTCAGAATCGTGTGCAGGTAGCGAATCGTTCGGGGAGCAAGGCCACCCGACCCGTGGCGTCGACCATTGCGGAGGCGCTCCGCGTAGAGCTCGTTCAGCGTCGTCGGTGTGACATCCGAGAGCGCCGTCGCGGCCAGCTCGGCGTCGACGTGGAGGCCGATCATCACGCGATAGCCCACGACGGTCGCGGGCCTCAGCCCCCGGAGCACGCACAGCCCCAGCCACTCCTCCAGCCACTCACCGAGGGTCAGTCCTGGTCCCGGACGGCCTGTTTTCGTTGCCCCCACCGGCGACAAATCATAGCACACATGAAGGCGGGTTTTGGCTCAACCATGCGGCTGAACCGGCGTTATCTCAGATCTTTGTTGCTCTCCATGTCGAACCACATCGCGAAGAGCGAGAACTGGACGCCGAAGATCAGCAGCAGCGCGATCAGGACCGAGGTCGCAGTCGGGATCACGTTGCCGAGGATGCGCAGGATGATCTCGGCGATCCCGAGCCCGAGGCCGGCCAGGAAGAGCGCCACCCCGAGCGCGTAGAAGAAGACGAGCGGGTGGAAGTCCCGGATCACGTACTTCTCCTTCATCCGCCAGAAGAAGGCCTTCGTCAGCAGCCACGAGATCTTCGGGACGACATGGCGCAGGCGGATGCCCGACTTCTCGCCCACGTTGTAGATCGGCCGCGAGGGGATGTCGCGGACGCGGGCGTTCCAGACGTTCAGGTGGACGAGCATGTCGTTGGGGAAGCCGTAGCGCGGGTAGACGCGGTCGAGGTCGATCGACTCGAGCATCGGCAGCGCGATGGCCGTGTAGCCGGCCTGCGAGTCGGCGACGTGCCAGTACCCGGACGCGATCTTCGTCAGCAGCGACAGCACCGCGTTCCCGAGGTAGCGGGAGTGCGGGATCAGCTCCCAGGCCTGGCCCGTGAACAGCCGGTTCGCCTTCGCGTAGTCGACCTCGCCCGCGGCGACCGGCCCGGCGATCGAGGGCAGCTCTGCCGGGTCCATCTGGTTGTCCGCGGCCATCACGCAGGTGACGTCGATCCGCTCCTCGATCGCCCGCTTGTAGCCGGTGACGATCGCCGCGCCTACGCCGCGGTTGCGCTCGTGCTCGACGAGGACGACGCGCGAGTCGGCCGCGGCGGCGGCCCGGGCGCGGTCGGCGCTCTCGTCGGTCGAGGCGTCGTCGACGACGTAGACGCGGTCGACGAACGATGGGATGCCGGTGAGCGTGTCCGGCAGGAGCACGGCCTCGTTGTAGGCCGGCACCACGACCGCGACCCGCTTGCCGTCGAGCATGTCGACGAGAGGCTACTCGGCGGTCTGGTGGGAGCGAACCGTGCGGGCGACGGGCTCCCACAGGATCGCGGCCAGCAGGCCGATCACGAGGCCGATCAGCGCGCCGATGAGAACGCCGGAGCGGCGGCTCGGCCCGCCCGTGTTGACCGCGATCGCAGGCGACACGACGACCGGCATCTCGACGTTCTTGAGCGTGGCGATCTCCTGCTCCCTCTGCGTGATGTCGAGCTGGAGGTTGTTCTGCTGGGCGCTCGCCGCGTTGATCACCCCGTTGAAGTTGATGATCGCGACGAGCTTGTCCGTCGGCGACAGCGACGTGTCCTTGTAGACGCTCTGCTGGCCCGCGATCGCCGACTGGAGCTGTTGGGTCGTCTGGGCCAGCCGCTGCTTGTCGACCACGTCCTGCGCCTGCAGCGACTCGAGCTTCTGGAGTGCGTACGGGGACAGCTTGGCCACGACCACATCGGCGAGCGCGTTGGCGCCTTTCGCGATCTTCGCCCTCGACCCGCCGGTGACGGTGATCGCGAGCAGCGGCGCGGCCGTGCCGAGCTTCGAGCCGGTGATGCCGAGGATCGGCCTGGACGGAGACGTTCCGGCGCAGCTGCGCCGGCGTCAGGCCGGCCTTCGCGGCGGCCTGGCGGATCGTGGCCTCGTTCGCGATCAGGTACGCCGAGAGCCCCAGCACCGTGGAGACGCTCGTGATCGGGCTCGCCTGTCCCGGCCCGAGCGGCTGGCCGAGATAGACCTCGGAGGTCGCCTTCCATTCCTTGCCCCCGCCCACCGCGACGAGCAGCCCGATGATCGCGCCCACGACGAGGCCGATGACCGGCAGCCACCAGCGCGCGATCGCCGCGCGCCAGACGCGACCGAGATCGATCTCTTGCTCGGCGTCGAGATCGCGGTTGCGCTCGCGCTTGTCCGTGGAAGCGGCGCTCATCGCGGCGCCACCCTAGCCGAAGCCCATTCCCACTGAGTGGACAACCCGTCCTCCAGCGAGACCTCCGGCCGCCAGCCGAGCTGCTCGCGGATCCGCGTGGTGTCGGCTCGGGTGCGCCGCTGGTCGCCCGGCACCGCAGGCGCCTCGCGCAGTTCGAGCCGGCGGCCGGAGACCCGCTCCAGCATCTCGATCACGTCGCGCATCGACGCCTCCACTCCGCCGCCGACGTTGTACGTCCCCTCGCCGCCCGCCATCGCCAGCACCGTCGCCGAGACGACGTCCGTCACGTACGTCCAGCCGCGCGTCTGCCCGCCGTCGCCGTACAGGTCGAACGGACGTCCTTCGGCGAGCGCGAACGCCATGCGCGTAAAGGCCATGTCCGGGCGCTGCCGCGGGCCGAAGGCGTTGAAGTACCGGAGCACGACCACGTCGAGCCCGAAGCTGTGCGCGTAGGCGCGCGCGAGGTGCTCGGCCGCCAGCTTCGTGATGCCGTACGGCGAGATCGGCCGCGGCTCCTCGTCCTCCGCGGTCGGGAAGCGCTCGGCGTCGCCGTACACGGACGACGAGGACGAATAGACGACGCGCACGCCGCTCTCGACCGCGGCATCGAAGACCCGCTGCGAGGCGAGCACGTTGTTGCGCAGGTAGTGCGGGAAGACGTCGCCGAAGCTGCGCACGCCCGGTTGCGCGGCAAGGTGGAAGACGCCGTCGAGGCCCGACAGGTCGAGCGGGTCGGCGGCCAGGTCGAGCCGTAGCACCTCGAGGCCGCGAGCGTTCTCCTCCTTCAGCTGCGGGTCGTAGTAGTCGCTGAAGCAGTCGATCCCGACGACGTCGTGGCCTGCCGCGAGCAGGGCGTCGGCCAGGTGCGAGCCGATGAAGCCTGCAGCGCCTGTGACCGCGTATTTCACAGGGCTACCCTCTCAGAGAACCGGTGCGGCCGACATGGATCGCTAGCCTGTGACCGAGCCGAGGTCGATGGTCACGGCGTGGCGCGCCGAGTTCCCGGCGACGAGCGTCGCGTGCCAGATGCCGGGCGGGACGGGGATCACGGCCCGGCCGGCGAGCGGCAGGCGGCCGAGGTCGCGGTAGCGCGTCGTCGACCCGGCGGCGAGGCGCACGACGAGGTGCAGCCAGGGCGTGCCCTCGTCGGTCGCGCTCCAGACGAGCGTTCGCTTCCCGGCAACGTGCGCGTCGACGACGGGCGGGGCGAGCGCCTTGATCACGACCTGGCGCAGGGAGACCTTCGTGCGGTTGCCGGCCGCGTCGACGGCGGTCGCCGACGGGTAGTAGGTGCCGGGGGCGCGGCGGCCGGGCCACCAGGTGATCGCGTGCGAGCCGTGCCCGAGCTCGAGCGACCACGTCCTCCCGCCGGCGCGCATCGTCACGGTGGAGAGCTTCGAGAGCCAGACGTCGAAGGTCGCGCTGTCGCGGTAGCCGTCCTGCGGGTCGGGGTAGATGACGATCGGCTCGGCGGCCGGGTCGGCCGTCGCCGACGGGCCCGGCTTCAGCACCGGCGCCTGGGCCTCGTAGGCCTGGAAACGCTCGGCGTAGTCGCTCCACTTCGTGTCGTCCGAGCGCCCGGCGAGCTTCTCGAGCAGGCTGACGACGTAGTCGTGGTAGCCGAGCGTCGACTCCTTCCCGTTCAGGGAGTAGAGCGACCAGTAGCCGGTGTCGAACTTCGGCAGCAGCGCCTCGGCGGCGGACGTGAGCTGCGCCGCGAGGCCGGCCGCGCCCATGTTGCCCGAGATCTGCGCGTAGTCGTCGATCGAGATCGCGCTCTGGAGCTGCGCGTTCAGCACCGGCGCGGGGTCGAAGCTGTACAGCTTGATCCACGGTCCTTCCGGGAGCGCGCGGACGAGCCGGCCCGGGATCGCCGCGTAGGCCTGGCCGGCGGCGTCCAGCAGGGACTGGTCGTCGAGGGCCTGCCCGACCCGGGCCAGCGCCTGCGCCGCCACGGCCTGGGCCATTCCCGACCGCCACGGAGGCTTGCCGCTGCCGAACGGGAACGGGTACGACCAGAGCAGCCGCCCTTCCTTCGGCACGCCGCGCGCGACGAGCGCGTCCGCGAGCTCCTTCGCCTGGTCGGTCTTGCCCGTCAGGATCAGCGTGTTCAGGACGCCGAAGTTGCCGAGCGGATGGAACTCGTAGCCGTGCCCGGTGACGAAGCGGTAGAGCACGCCGTCGTCGCCGTACGCGTCCGTTCCGGACGACGGCAGCCGCCGCGTGGCCAGCATGCGCTCGTTGAACTCCAGCATCGTGAACAGCGTCAGCGCCCACGGCCGGTCGTAGGCGTCGGCCTGGCCGGCGACGTCCGTCAGCATCGCCCCCAACGTCTGAGCCCGGAGCGGCGGGATCTTCTTCAGCAGCGCGCCTCCCTTGTTCGCGATCGCCGCGTAGCCGTTCGCCGTCGGCTCGTCGAGCCGGCCGGCCGTGACCGCCCGGTCGAGCCCCTTCGCGATCCGCTCGACCGCCGTGGGCGGCTTCGCGGACACGGCGGAGCCGGCGACGGCAAGGACGGCGGCAAGCGCCGCCACAACGGCTGCGAGACGGTGAGCGCTGGACATACCGGGCGAAGCCCGAAAAAGGGTAGCCGGGCCGCCCGCTCCCCGCCCGGACGCGCCGACTAGGCCGCGCCGTCCCGGTCGGCCGCGACCGGGTCGGGCAGCTCCTCGGCGAACGGGACGAGCGGGCCGTCACCGTTCTCCGTCAGGCTCAGGTGGGAGAAGAACCGCGTCATGAACACGCCCTCGAGGAACTCGCCGACGCGCGGCTCCGGGCGTTCGCCGCGCGCCAGCGCGAGCGCCAACTCCGGGTAGCGGCTCCCTGCTGCGCGCGGCAGCGGAAAGGCGCCGCCGAAGCGCGGGTTCACATCCGTCACGGGCAGCGACCCGTCGTCCTCGCGGAAGCACTGGATGTTCGCGGGCCCGACGATGCCGATGGCCTCGGCCACGCGGCACCCGTGCTCGATCAGCTCCGTGTCCTTGATCGTCATGCCCTTGATGGACTCGCCGCCCTTGGACTGGATCATCGTCCGCGGGATGGCGTTCAGGCAGCGGCAGTCCGTGTCGCAGAACACGTCGACCGAGAACTCCTGGCCGAGGCAGACCTGCTGGACGAACGAATCGACCGGCGTGTAGCCCAGGAAGAACGCGAGCTGCTCCGGGTCTTCGGCCCGGTAGATGTGGCGCGAGCCGAACCCCTCCCGCACCTTGACGAGCAGCGGGTAGCGCGCGTCGAGGGGAACCGTTCCGGGCATCCAGCTCGGCGGGCTGGGGATGCCGAGTCGCACGAACAGCTCGTGCGCCAGGTACTTGTCCCCGACCTGGCGGCAGACGTCCGCGTCGGGAAGCAGGACGAGCGCGGGGTCGAGCTCGGCGCGCGCCTCGGCGAGGAGGACGTGGTCGAGATCCGTGAGCGGGACGATCAGCCGGACGTCGTGCTCGCGCACGAGCGCCGCGAGCGCCGGCACGTAGCCGGGGTCGATGATCCGCGGCACGAGCGCTCGGTGGTCGGCGTGGTAGAGCGTCGGCGCCAGCCGGTCGGCCTCGGCGACGATCGTCGTCGCGCCTGCGCGGGCGAACTCGGTCACGATGTCGACGCGCTGGCCGGCGCAGGTAAAGAGAACCGCAGTCACGCGCGAGAGCGTAGCCAGCCCGTCGCCGTCGGGCGCGCCTCAGGCGGCGGCGCGCCCGACGAAGCTCGCCAGCTGGCGGCTGACCCGTTCCAGCTCGCGCCTGTGCTCGAGCAGCTCGGCCTCTGTTGCCCCTCGCCGCTCGAGGATCCTGCTCACGCGGAGCAGCCCTTCGAAGCGGAGGATCAGGCGGTCGAGCTCGGGGTCGAAGAGGATGTCGGCGGCGGCGCTCATCACGGTCTCCTTTCGTTCGTGCCTGCCGTGATGTCGAGGAGACCCGATGATCGTCGCCGCGTCTAAGAACGGTCTGAAACGCAGGTAAGGAATCGGCCCGAAGCGGCCAAGATCCTCCTCGAGGAGGAGGCGACTCCTCCCGGCGGGCGAGGCGGAGCCGGAGACGTGGCCGTACCGTCGAACCGTGGACTTCGTCGTCGAGACACGCGGGTTGACCAAGCGCTTCGGCGACCGGGTCGCCGTCGACGACGTCGACCTCCAGGTCCCCCGCGGCGCCGCGTTCGGCTACCTCGGGCCGAACGGCGCAGGCAAGACGACCCTCATCCGCATGCTCCTGGGCCTGACCAGGGCGAGCGCCGGCGAGATGAAGGTGCTCGGAAGGCCGGTGCCGTCGCAACGGGCCGAGGCGCTCCGGCGCGTCGGCGCGATCGTCGAGGAGCCCCGCTTCCACGACCATCTCACCGGCCGCGAGAACCTCTGGATCGTCGCCGCGGCCCGCGAGCCCGCGGCCCATACGCGCATCGACGCGGCCCTGACCCGCGTGGGCCTGGCCGAGCGGGCCGACGACCGCGTCCGCTCCTACTCCCAGGGCATGCGGCAGCGGCTCGGCGTCGCGCGCTGCCTGCTCGCCGATCCCGACCTGCTGATCCTCGACGAGCCCACGAACGGCCTCGATCCGGCAGGCATCAACGAGTTCCGCTCGTTCGTGCACGAGCTCGTCGCCGAGGGCCGGACGGTGCTGCTCTCGTCGCACCTGCTCTCCGAGGTCGAGCGGATCTGCGATGCCGTCGCGATCGTCGACCGCGGCCGGATCGTCGCGCAGGGGCGGATCGCCGATCTCTCCGGGCGTAACTCCCACTCGATTCGGATCGGCTGCGACGACGCCGTCCGAGCCCGGTCGCTCCTCGCCGCGCTCGGGCAGGTCGCGCGCGTCGACACCGACGGCGAGGCGCTCAGGGTCGTGGTCGCGCAGAACGGAGCGCTCGACACGACCGCGGCCGAGATCAACCGGCTGCTCGTCGGCTCCGGGATCGCCGTCCACCGTCTCGAGCCCGAGCAGGCGTCGCTCGAGCAGGCGTTCCTCGAGATCACCTCGCGACTCGAGGACGCGGCCTGATGGTCGCCTCGGCCGAACACCTTCCGGCCGCGGTCGGGCACACGCCTCGGCTGCCGTTCCGGCTCGCCCGCGCGGACCTGCTGAAGCTGCGCAGGCGGCGCGGTCTGGTGGTGACGGCCGCGCTGCTCACCATCGGGGCGACGATCGTCATGTTCGTCGCCTTCGAGGCCTTCCACCTCTCCAACTCGGTCAAGTACGGCCCCGCGGGCGGCCTCGACCACTTCAGCCGCTGGGTGTTCGTCCTCTCGCAGCTCGGGTCGATTTCGGCCGTGCTGATCGGAGCCAGCGCCGGCGCAGACGATCTCGGCGCCGGCGTCTTCCGCGAGCTCGTGGCCACGGGCCGCTCGCGAACGGCGCTCTTCTTCGCCCGGATCCCGGCCGGGCTCGCGATCGTGTGGACACTGCTGGCGGCGTCGTTCGCGCTCGCAGCGACGCTCACCGTCACGCTGGCGGGCTCCGCCACAACACCGAGCGCAGGGCTCATGATCGAGAGTGGGCTGTGGCTCGGCTTGACCGTTGCGCTCGCCTTCCTGCTCGGCCTGGGCGTCGCGTCGCTGATCGGCTCGCGGGCTCCGACGATCGCGATCCTGTTCGCGTGGGTGCTGATCGTCGAGCCGCTGCTGACCCACATCGGCGCGCTCGGCGTTGCGCGCGACGCGCTCCTCTCGGCGGCTGACTGGAAGCTGGCCCCGTCGGGGCTGATCGGAGACAGGCTGCGCGTCTCGATGCCGCTCGGAGTTTCACTCGGCGTGCTGGCAGCGTGGGCTCTCGTCTCGCTGCTCGTCGGCCTCCGGCGAACCCAGACGCGGGACGCCTGAGCGGCGGGCCGGGAGTACCCTCCGGACATGCTCTGGGAAAGGCTCAGGCGGAGATCCCTTGGTCGTCGACGTCGCGCTCGTCGCCGGCCTCCTGCTGTTCGCGGCGGTCTGGGCAAAACGCACCGACAACTCCGTCGCCTTGCCGCTCGCCCTCGCGCAGACGCTGCCGTTGCTCGCCCGTCGGCGGTTCCCTGTCCTCACGCTGGCGCTCGTGGTCGCGGCGACGATCCCGCTCACCATCGAGGTCCACGCGCTCAACCCGCTGCCGCCGTTCCTCGCGTTCTACTCCGTCGCCGCCTTCGCGGATCGGCGCACGGCGCTGCTCGCGGGTGTCGCAGGGCTGGCGGCCCTCATCGCGCCGGTCCTCTACGAGACCGACTACGGCTTCGGGCCGTTCGTCTTCCACCTCCTCGTCTTCCCGGCCGCGTGGGTGCTCGGCGACAACCTGCGCACGCGACGCGCGTATCTACGCCGCCCTGGAGGAGCGGGCGGCGCGCCTGGAGCGCGAACGGGACGAGCAGGCCAGGCGCGCGGTCGCACAGGAGCAGGCGCGGATCGCGCGCGAGCTCCACGACGTCCTGGCGCACAACGTCAGCGTCATGGTCGTGCAGGCGGCGGCGGCCGGGGACGTGTTCGACTCGCATCCCGCAAGGGCCCGCGAGGCGCTCCGCTCGATCGAGCAGACAGGTCGCTCGGCCCTGCAGGAGCTCCGCCGGCTGCTGGGCGCCGTGCGCTCCGACGAGGCAGAGCTGGCGCCCCAACCCGGTCTCTCCCTGCTGCCTGAGCTCGTCGACCAGGTCCGCCGCGCCGGCCTCGACGTCGACCTCCGCGTCGACGGCCGGCCACGGCCGTTGAGCGCGGGCCTCGACCTGGCCGCGTACCGCGTCGTCCAGGAAGCGCTGACCAACACGATCAAGCACGCCCGCGCCTCGACCGCGGACGTCCGGGTCGTGTACGACGGCGCCCGCGTCGAGCTGGTGGTCGCAGACGACGGCATCGGGGCGCCGACGAACGGCTCGGGCGCGAAGGGCGGCCACGGTCTGATCGGCATGCGCGAGCGCGTCGCTCTCTACGGCGGCGAGCTGGAGACGACGGCACGTCCCGAGGGCGGGTTCGTCGTCCACGCTGTCCTGCCGGTCGAGTCGAAGTGATCCGCGCGCTGATCGCGGACGATCAGGCGCTCGTGCGCAGCGGCTTCCGCATGATCCTCGAGGCCCGGGACGATCTCGAGGTGGTCGGCGAGGCCGAGGACGGCGCCGAGGCCGTCGCCGTCGCGAGATCGACGCGGCCCGACGTGATCCTGATGGACGTGCGCATGCCGAAGCTGGACGGCGTCGAGGCGACGCGCCAGATCGTGGGCTCGGGATCGCCGGCCCGCGTCCTGATCCTGACGACCTACGACCTCGACGAGTACGTCTACGCCGCGATCCGGGCGGGCGCGAGCGGCTTCCTGCTCAAGGACGTGGAGCCGGAGCGGCTCGTCGATGCGGTGCGGGCCGTCGCGCGCGGGGACGCACTCCTGGCACCGACGGTGACGCGGCGGCTGCTCGAACGATTCGTCGCCACGCTCCCCGACGAGGCGCCGCCTCCGCCGCCGGGCCTCTCCTCGCTGACCGCGCGCGAGCGCGAGATCCTCGAGCTCGTCGCCGCCGGCCTCTCGAACGCCGAGATCGCCGAGCGGCTGTTCCTCGGCGAGACGACGGTGAAGACGCACGTGTCGAGCGTCCTGCGCAAGCTCGGTCTCCGCGACCGCGTCCAGGCCGTCGTGCTCGCCTACGAGACAGGCCTCGTCCAGCGCAGCGCCGCCTGAGTCAGGCGGGGTCGCGCCAGCCGCCGGACTCGCCCTTGTAGGTGCCGCTGACGAGGGCGAGCGGCGTCCGCAGGAGGATCTTCAGGTCGACGAGCGGCGAGCGGTTCTCCACGTACCAGACGTCGAGCTCGATGCGCTCCTCCCAGGCCAGCCGGGCGCGGCCGTGGATCTGCGCCCAGCCGGTCAGGCCGGGCTTGACCTCGAGCCGCCGACGCTGGCGCGGCGTGTAGCGCGCGACCTGGTAGGCGAGCGTCGGCCTGGGCCCGATCACGCTCATATCGCCGCGGATCACGTTCCAGAGCTGCGGGAGCTCGTCGATCGACAGTCGGCGGAGCAGCTCGCCCGGACGCGTGATGCGAGGGTCTCCCTCATTGACCGCCGCGCCGGCGCCCATCGTCTCGGCGCCGACGACCATCGTCCGCAGCTTGAGCAGCTCGAACTCGACCCCGTCCTTGCCGACCCGCTGCTGCCGGTAGAGCACCGGCCCGCCGTCCGAGAGCTTGACGGCCGCGGCCGCGACGGCGAGCACCGGAGCGGTGACGACGAGCCCGACTCCGGCGACGGCGACGTCCGCGACCCGGTTCACCGCGTGCCCTCCGCCTTCTCCCACACGGCGGGCACGCCTTCCCGCAGGTAGTTCCGGAGCGCCTTCACCGTGGCCCAGGTCACGAGCGTGTAGTAGCGGGGCAGGCCGGGGCGCCCCGCCGCGAGGCCGAGGAACGCGAGCTGGCCGAGGAGCGCCGCGCGGTAGACGCCGCCGCGGCGCGCGAGCGCGAGGCTCGACCCGAGCAGCGCCAGGTGCGCGATCCCGCTCCCGTAGCGGAGATGGCGATGAGAGACGATCTTGACCAGGTAGCCCGGCGGCAGGTCCCGCAGCATGTCGCCCTCGACGACGATCGCCCAGCAGTGCTCGAACATCCGCACCTTCCGCGCGTACTCGTCCTCGATGTCGCGCGACGGCTTCTCGAACGCGAGCGCCTCGCGCTCGTAGGCGGCCCGGCGGCCGTGCTGAACCATCAGGTACGGAAAGGACAGGTCGTGCCCGAAGCGCGGGTCGACGTCCCGGTAGTCCGTCCGCCGCACGGCGTAGATCGAGCCGTTGCCGCCGGTGATCGAGCCCGTCTTTGCCTCCTGCTCGCGCAGGCAGGTCTCCAGCCGCCAGTACGTCCCCTCGACGTTCGTCCCGTCGGCCTCCTGGATCACGAGCCTGCCGCAGACGTACGCGACTTCCGGGTCGGCGAAAGAGCGCACGAGCAGGCGCAGCGCGTCGGGCGCCCAGGTGCAGTTCGCGTCCGAGAAGGCGACGACGTCGGCCTGCGACTCCTTCACGGCCCGGTTCTGCGCCGCCACCTTGCCGCCGCGCGGACAGCGCAGCAGCCGCACGCGCGGCTCCCGCGCGGCGAACTCCTCGACGATCGCGTCCGTGCCGTCGTCCGAGGCGTCGGAGGCGACGACGATCTCGAGCCGGTCGGCCGGGTAGTCGAGCGCGAGCAGGTTCTCGAGCCGCCGGGCGATCACCGTCCTCCTCGTTCCACGCGGCGACGATCAGCGTCACGCTCGGCGTCACGTCGTCGCGCTCGACAGGGTCGGGCTGCAACCGAGCCGCCAGCCACGCGGCGAGCGGATACCCGACGTGCGTCCAGCCGAGCGCGGCGGCCGAGACCCAGAACAGCCGCCTCATGCCCGCAGCTCCTGGAGCAGGCTTCGGTAGCGCCCGAGAGCCACCGCCCGGTCGGCCTCCGCAGTCACGTACTCGCGACCGCGCCGGCCCATGTCCTCGAGATCGAGCCGCCCGTCGTACGCGTCGCGGATCACGCGCGCGACGAGCTCCGGGCGGCCGGGCGGGAGCACGACGCCGCAGCCGACGTCGGCCACGACCTGGGCGGTCTCGCTGTCCGGGTCGGCGGAGACGATCACGGGCCGGCCCGCGGCGAGGATCCCGTACAGGCGACTCGGCACGACGTAGCCCGAGAGGCCGCGCGCGAGCCCCACGAAGTGGAGGTTCGCGGCGGCCAGCGACAGCGGCAGCACCTCCCGTGGCTGGTACGGCAGGAACTTGACCTTGTCCGCCTCCAACCGGGCCGCGAGCGACTGGATCTCCGCGTGCCGCGCTCCGAAGCCGATGATCACGACCCGGAGGTGGTCGAGGTCGCGCAGGAAGGTCGTCGCGCGCACGAGCACGTCGAGGTCCTGCGCGTGGCCGACGTTGCCGGAGTGCATGACGAGGAACGTGCCCCCGAGCTGCTGCCCGACCTTCCACTCGTTCTCGTGCTCGCGCGGCGTGATCGCGGTCGTGTCGATCCAGTTCGGGATGACGCGCAGCCGCTCGCCGGGCGCGCCCTTCGCCTCGAGCCGCTGCCGCATCGTCTCGCCGATCGCGACTACCCGGTCGGCGCGCTTCAGGTACAGCCGCACGAGCTGGCGGAGGACGCCGACGAGCACGGGGTTCTCGAGCCGCCGCAGCTTGGTCGCGATCTCGGGGAAGACGTCCTCGCTGATCACGAGCAGCGGCACCCCGAAGCGCTTGGCGACGGCGATGGCGACGTCCCCGACCATGGGCGGATCGGTCATGCACAGCACGAGGTCGGGACGCGGGCCCCGCAGCGCCTCGAGGAGCGCGCTGCCGAGGTAGGTGACGTAGTTGAGCCCGCGCAGGCCGAGCCGCGAGCGCTCGAACGCCGTCGACTGGACGCGGACGATCTCGACGCCGTTGCGGACGATGCGTTGCGGCTCGTGCTCGTGGCCGTGCAGGACGCCCGTCAGCACGCGGATCTCGTACTCGTCCGCGAGAGTCTCGCAGAGGTCGGTGAGGAGCTGCGCCGTCGCCTCGACGCCCGGCCAGTAGTACTGGTTGAGGACGAGCAGGCGCGGCTTGCCCGTGAAAGACTGCGCCGCCACGGCGCCAAGGCTAACGTCCGCCCGTGGAAGCCGGCGTTCGCGCATCCTCTTCGCCGCGCCGGCCTGGTGGCCCGCGACAGCCTTCGGAGGCCCGGTCATGGTCGCGCGCGAGCTGACGACGCGGCTCGCTGCGCGCGGGTACGCAGTCGAGGTCGTGACCACGAGCCTGACCGCGGTCGACGCGCCGGGGACGTGGCACTCGCGCACCGAGGAGCGAGACGGCGTGCGCGTCCACTACCTCGCCACCCCGGCGCACTACCGCTGGATGGGAATCACGCCGACGCTCCCGCTCGAGCTCAGCCGGGTGCGGGGGCCCGACGTCGTGCACGTGTTCGGCTTCCGCGACCCGGTGACGACCGCCGTCGCCGCGTGGGCGCGCCTGACCGGGACCCCCTACGTGTTCGAGCCGCTGGGCATGTTCCGCGCGCGGCTGCGGAAGGTGGCGCTGAAGCAGGCGCTCGACACGACGCTCTATCGCGGCGTGGCCTCCGGAGCGGCGGCCGTCGTCGTCTCCTCGAGCCTCGAGGGCGAGGACGTGGCCGCGTCGGGCGTGGTGCCGCGCGAGCGGATCCACGTGCGCGGGAACGGTTTCCCGGCGCCGTACGAGGTCGAGCCGGCCGACCGGGCCGCGCTCGGCATCCCGGAGGGCGCGCCCGTGCTCCTCTACGTCGGGCGGATCGCCGCCGGGAAGGGCATCGAGCACCTCGTGGCCGCGCTGCAGGAGCTCCCGGATACCCACCTCGTGCTGGTCGGGCCCGACGACCGCCACGGGGTCGCGGAGACGCTCGGCGGCGACCGTGTGCACGTCGTCGGGCCGACGGACGGGCCGCCGCTCGCGTACTACCGGCTGGCCGACGTCTTCGTGCTGCCCTCGGCGGGCGAGAGCTTCGGGATGGTCGCGGCCGAGGCTGCCGCTGCGGGCACGCCCGTCGTCGTCACCGACCGCTGCGGCATCGCGAGCTCCTTCCGCGAGGGCGAGGCGTTCGTCGTGCCGGACGACCGGCCCTCGATCATCTACGCGGTGCGGAGCGTGCTCACAGGCCCGGAGCTGCGCGCCCGGCTCGCGGCCGGGGGCGTGGAGGCGGCCCGGCGGATGTCCTGGGACGCCGTCGCCGACCGGCAGGAGGAGCTCTACCGGCTCGCAGTCGCCTCGCGGACGCGCGGCGAGCAGATTCTCGACCGAGGGCCCGTAGCCGAACCCGCGGGCGAGCTCGCGCGAGCGGGCGCCCATGCGCCGGCGCAGCTCGGGATCGTCTCGGAGCCTGCGCAGCGCGTCCGCGGCCGCATCGACGTCGTCCGCGGGCACGAGCACGCCGTTCTCGCCGTCGCGCAGCAGGTCGCGCGCAGCGCCGACGCGCTCCGAAAGGACGAGCGGCAGGCCGCACGCGGCGGCCTCGTTCACGACGACTCCCCACGGCTCGTGCGCGCGAGAGGAGCGCGAACACGTCGGCGGCGACGTAGGCCTCGACGACCGATTCCCAGGGCAGGGCCGTGAACGTCGCCCGGATGTCGAGCTCGGCCGCGAGCCGCTCGAGCGGCGCCTGCTCGGGCCCCTCGCCGACGGCCAGCACCGGCAAGCCCGCCCGGGCGGCCGCGCGCAGCAGCACGTCGACTCCCTTCTCCGGCGCCAGCCGGGCGACGGTGAGGACGGACACGTCTTCCTCGGAGAGGCCGAAGGGCTCGCGAAGCGTCCGGCGGCGGTCAGCGAGTCGGTCGGCTCGCTCGCCGAACTGCGCGACGTCGATCGTGTTCGCGAACACGCGGATGCGCTCCGGCTTCGCGCCCATCGCCTCCATCGACTCGCGGGCCAGCGAGCCCGTCACGAGGACGCTCGCCGCCCCCTTGACCACGGTCGGCACGACGGTCTGCTTGACCCGCCGGCGCCATCCGGCCTTCGGCCCCGAGTCGTGGCTCTCGACGAGGAGCACGTACGGAACGGCCCGGGCGCGGCACCAGCCGATCGCGGCCTGAGCGGCGAAGGTGCTCCACCCGGAGACGACGACGCACTCGGGCCTGGCCTCGCGCAGGGCGCGCCAGATCCCGGGCGTGATCGGGTAGTCGTGGCGGAAGACGCCGCGCAGGCCCGGCAGCTTCACCCCGTCCAGGAACACCGCGCGGTGCAGCGGCTCGACCGTCCACGTGCGACCGGCCACGGTGCGCGCCGCGTAGACGACGGTCAGGTCGATCTCCTCGGCCGCGGCGACGCGATCGAGGAGCGGGGAGCGGTACGGCGTCGGCTCCGGCGAGACGAAGGCGACGCGGGTCACCGCACGCCAAGCTTCCAGCCGGCCTTGCGGACGTTCTCGCGCCAGCGGAGCGGGGCGCCCGGGTTGCGGCGCAGGCGGCCGCCGCGCAGGACGTGGCTCGCGTCGTGCAGCGTGTACAGGTGGCCCTTGCCGCCGGCGAGCTCGAGGTTGCGGGCGGCTTCCTCGCCGTAGTACGCCTCGGCCTTGCCTCCCGCGACGTGGGCGTAGTCGTGGCGCTGGTGGGCGGCGACGACGTCCGCGGTCGCATCGACCACGATCGCGTCCTGCCGGGCGCGCCAGACGAGCCAGTTGTCGAAGCAGGCCCGGCCGATCGCGAACGGCGGCACTTCGGGGTAGAGGGCGTTCGGGAAGACGAAGTAGTCGAGAGCGGCGGCGCCGCGGCGGCGGCCGCGGGCGAGCGCGTCCGCGCGCGTGGCGGCCTCGTCGACGTCGAGCGTCTGGCCGACGATCAGGAAGCGGTCGTGGCCGCCGGCGACGCACTCTGCCGCGGTGGTGAGGTCGTCGAAGAGCATCACGTCCGCGTTGACGAAGCAGCGCAGGTCATGGCGCGCGACGCGGTCGGCCGCTGCGAAGGCGGCGTCGAGGCGCGGCGTGCCGTGCTCCGTGCGGGCGAGGTCGGCGACGTGCTCGGCGCCGGTGTCGGCGGCGGCCTCGGCCGTGCCGGGCTCGTCCCCGAGCAGCAGCACCTGCACGCCGCCGTCGAGCGCCGTCCAGCTCGCGACCGCGCACCGCTGGATCTCGCCGATCCGGCCCTCGAACGGCTTCGGCACGGTGAAGAGCGTCAGCACGCGCTGCAGCGTAGCCCTGCCGCTGGTCAGGCCCGGGCCGGACTCCGCCGCGCGGAGAATCGGCACAGAATCGTCACGGTCGGGTGCGGAGCTGCGCGCTACCCTTCTCCGTCCCTAACCCACCACCCGCCCGGGGATAGGCACGCCGATCACGCGGAAGCGTGATCGGCGTAAAGGCGGATATAGGCGTCGATCTGGGGGTCGGACGCGAAGCGGGCCCGCGCGTCGGCGGCGGCGGCATCGCCCATTCGGGCACGGCGCACCGGGTCGGCGAGCAGCGACTCGATCGCCGTGGCCAGCACGGCCGGGTCGCCGGGCTCGACGAGGACTCCCGTCGCCTCCGTCACCTGCTCGGGGATGCCGCCCACGCGGCTCGCCACGACCGGCGTGCCGCACGCGAGCGCCTCCAGCACGCCGTTCGGGAACGTGTCGGCACGGGACGGGTGGACGTAGACGTCCGCGGCGCGCAGCCAGTCGGCAACCTTCCGGGGCGGAACGGTGCCGAGCGACCGGACGGTCGCCTGCCCGACCTGCTCCTCCACCGGGGAGGCATCGCCGAGGGCGACGGCCTCGACCGGAACGGAGAGCCGTCCCAGCGCCGCCCGCAGCGTGGCGAAGTCCTTGAACTCGTTCGCGCGGCCCCCCTGCGCGGCGAAGACGAGCAGCGGCACGCTCCTCGTCTCGGCGGGCGCACGAGGCGAAAAGACGTCGAGGTCGACGCCGTTCGGGATCACCTCGCGCCGGGCCGCCGCCGGGGCGAGCACGGAGCGCTCGACCATGTCCATCAGCCAACGCGAGGGTGTGACGGCGGTGAGCTCGAGCCCGTCATAGATCGAGCGCTTGCGCTCCAGGTTGAACGCGGTGCCGTCGCGGCGCAGCGCCGGGTAGGTGTCGAGATGCGGGCAGTTGCCGCAGCCGCGCAGCCAGCCGTCCGAGTCGAGCGGGTGGGCGCAGTGGCCGGTGAGCAGCCACGCGTCGTGCAGCGTCGCGACGAGCCGGGCGCGCCGCGCGAGCTCGGGCAGCGCGCGCAGGTCGAAGTAACCGCCGTGCAGGTTGTGGACGTGCACGACGTCGGGCGCCCACGGCGCCAGCTCGAGGACACGGTGCGAGGCGGGAAAGCGAAAGTCCTCGTGGCCGCGGAGCATGTCCAGAAGCACGCCCGGATCGCGGAGCGCTCGACCCTTCCGGGACCCGGAGCCGCCGATCTCGACCACGCCCTCCTCGTCCGTGCGCCGATAGCCGACCGCGAGCACGGCGTCGTGCCCGCGCTCGCGCAGGCCCCGGTGGAGCGACAGCGCGACCGCCTCGGCGCCGCCGCCGCGGTCCGCCGTCGAGATCTGGAGGATCTTCATGCGCGCGCCCAGCCGGCGAGGTGCCGCGCGGACTCGCCCACGCGCCCGTGGCGCACGGCGCGCTTCAGCAGGAGCAGCCGTGCCTGCCTCGCCAGCGTCCGCCGTGGCGGCGCTCCCGCGACCGCGGCAGCCGTGTCCAGCAGCGCCTCCGCCTCCGCCCCGCGGCCCACGCGGGTCAGCGTCGCCGCCCAGTGCACCGCGTCGGCGACGACCATGCGGTCGATCTCCTCCCGCGACACGCCCAGCCGCTCGGCGACACCCTCGTCGAGTCGCTCGACCCCCGCGAGCGGGTCCGGGTCGGCCGGCACGGCGCTCGCGCGGCCGCGGCCCGGACGCAGAGCGAGCCCAGCGCCTGCCGCTCGAGCCTGGTCACGGAGAACTGCCCGGGATGGAACCGGTAGCGGACGACCGGCTCCTCGACCGCGGCCACGCCGTGTCGCTCCTGGAAGCGGAGCCAGAGGTCGTAGTCCTCGGACTGGTCGAGCCGGTAGCCGCCGAGCGCCCGGAAGGCGTCGGTGCGCATCACGACCGTGCCGTGGACGAGGTCGTTGCGGTCGACGAGGCTCGGCGTCGACGGCGCCCGCTCCCGGTCGAACTCGCGCCCCTGCTCGTCGACGAGCACGATCCCGCCCCCGAGCAGCGCCACATCCGGGCGCGCGTCGAGGACGGCGAGCTGCCGCTCGAGCCGGTCGGCGAGCGCCACGTCGTCGGCGTCCATGCGCGCGATCACCGGCGCCTGCGCCGCGGCGCACCCGGCGTTGAGCGCCGTCGCGAGCCCGCGCGGCGGCTGCGTCGAACACGCGGACGCGTGCATCGGCGATTCCGGCGAGCAGCCCCGGCGTCGCGTCGGTCGATCCGTCGTCGACGACGATCAGCTCCAGCTCGGAGACCGTCTGCGCCAGCACGCTCTCGACCGCCTCGACGAGGAAGCGCTCGCCGTCGCGGACCGGCATGACGACGCGAGACCCTCACAGCCCGACCAGCTCCGCGAAGAGCCGCCGGTGCCGGTCGACCCAGGGCGCGAGGTCGAACTGATCGCGCGCGCGCCCGCGCCCGCCCGCGGAACTCGTCCAGCCCCCCGAGCACGTGCTCGACGGCGGCGGCGAGCAGGTCCGGCGCCGGCGGGACGTCCTGCTCCCAGGTCGTGTCGGAGCCGACGCCGATGCCGGCGTCGCCGACCAGCTCCGGGGTGCCGCCGCTCTCCGAGTGGACGACCGGCAGCCCGCAGGCGAGCGCCTCGAGCACGACGTTGGGACACGGGTCGTTCACCTTCGGGTGCAGGAGCACGTGCGCGCGGCGGTAGACGGACGGCGCGTCGCGCTGCGCGTAGCGGCCGGTGAAGAGCACGCGATCGGCCACGCCGAGCTGCTCGGCGAGCGCGTGCCCGTCCTCGACCAGCGTGCCGGTGACCAGCAGCCGCACGTCCCGGAGCGCAGCGATCGTGCGCAGCGCGGTGCCGAGCCGGTAGGGCTGGAACTGGTCGCCCGCCAGCAGCAGCACAGGCGGCCCCGCGGGCGGCTCCCCGGCGGGCGTGAACTCGCTCGTGTCGACGGCGTTGTGCAGGACCTCCCAGCCGCCCGGCGGCGCGCCGAGGAAGCGGTCCGCGGCCGCCTTGCAGAACTCGCTCTGGTAGACGACGTGGTCGGCTCGCCGGAGCACCGTCCGGAGGCGGTCGTTGAGCCCGTCCGTGCGGGTCCCGGCCCAGCCGGGATAGGCGACGCCGTTCTGGTTGACCACGATCGGCGCCCGACGCTTCTTCGCGACGCGGATCACAGCCTGCTCGTCGCCCGGAAGCGAGCTGGAGCCGAGGTAGAGCAGGTTGAAGTCGCGCGGCCGGTTGGGGAAGACGGTCTGCAGGCGCTGGAACTTGACCATGCCGCCCTCGACGGGCTCGCCGGGCGCGGGCAGGCGCCGGTGGCCGTAGAAGACGGCGACCACGTCGCGGGCGGGACGGCCGAGCCCGATCGCCGCCCGCCAGGCTCGCCTCACCTCTCCTCCATCGCCACGAACCCCGTGAAGAGGTCGCGCCAGCGCGGCCGCAGCGCCTCCCAGGAGCAGCTCTCCGCCGTCTCGCGCGCAGCGGCGAGCACCGGCTCGAGCTTCGCCTCCGAAGCCTGCGCCACCCGCACCATCGCTGCGGCGAGCCCCTCGGCGTCCTCGACGTCGCAGAGCCAACCGTTCTCGCCGTCGCGGACGAGGTCGGCGGCCTGGCCGACGCGAGTCGTCACGAGCGGGACGCCGGTCGCCATCGACTCCAGCACCGCCTTCGGCCCGCCCTCGTCGCGGGAGGTGACGAGACAGACGTCGACGGCGCGGTAGGCACGGGCGACGGCGTCGAGGTCGGGCAGCTGCACGTGCCGGTACGCGACGCCGAGCCGCTCGAGCCCGCCGGCCACGAAGCCCCGCGCGGGGCCCGTGAGCAGCACCACCAGCTCCGGCACCTCGCGCGCGACCCGCGCGGCCACGTCCAGGAGCACGTCGGGCCCCTTGATCAGCTTCGGCTCGAGCCCCTCGCCCCAGCCGACGCCGTCCTTCTGGAACGAGCCGACGACGAAGCCGCCGTCCGGCAGCCTCAGCTCCCGCCTCGACTCGGCGCGCGACGGCGGTGTCGCGGCGCCGGAAGCGCGCGGTGTCGACGCCGATCGGGATGCGGAACACCTTCTCCGGCGCGATCCCCGTCCCGAGCACGAGCTCCTCCATCGCCCGGTTCGAGACCTGGACGCGGTCGAGCTCCTCGTGGCGCGAGCGAACGGTCTCGTAGCACGTGTCGAACTCGGGCATGCCGGCCGTGCCCGGGCGGCCGTGGAGGTAGGCGACGCCGAGCCGGTTGCCGCGCCGCTCGAAGGGCAGGCCGATCAGCGAGAACTGGCTCGTGTGGAAGACGGACTGGTTGCGGACGCGCGCGATCCACGGCTCCGGCCCGACGCGGACGCCGAGCGACCGCGCGAGCTTCGCCACCTCGTTCGCGTCGTCGGCGATCGCCCAGCGGTTGCCGTCGCCGGCCACGAACAGGCGCGAGTGCGGCGGCCAGGACTGCGTCCGCCAGCCGATCGCGAGGCGGCGCAGCGGCGCGCCCACCCGTCGGATGTGTGTGGTCGCCGGCACGATCGAATAGTGTCGCGAGCGTCGGTTAGGAAAGGGCAAACGTGAAACACCTGGCGCTCGCGGTCACGGACCAGGAGCAATCGCGCCGCTTCTACGAGACGTACTTCGGCTTCGACGCTCAACCGCCGCGCAGGTACGACGGCGGCGTGCTGATGCTCTACGACGCCGACGGCTTCTCGCTCGCGCTCGGGCCGACCGACGAGCAGGTGCGGCTTCCCGCCTTCCTGCACTTCGGCGTCCACATGCCCAGCCCTGAGTCCGTCCGCGCCTTGCGCGACCGGCTCGTCGCCGACGGGGTCTCGATCGTCGAGGAGTGGGACGAGCCCGACTACGTCAGCGTCAAGTGCTCGGACCCGGACGGCTACGTCGTCGAGGCCGCCTGGGAGCCGGACCGCGTCTAGCGGGCCCGCAGCCTGTACAGCGTCCCGGTCTCGGACGCCGCGTACAGCTCGCCCGACAGGTCCTGGCCGAACGTCGTCAGCTGCGAGATCGTGCCCGGCTCGCGGCGGACGCTGACCTTCGTCCCGCTTCGCAGCAGGCTCCAGATGCGGCCGTTGCAGTAGTCGCCGAAGAAGTATCGCCCTCGAACCGCCGGGATCGCCGCTCCGCGATAGACGTAGCCGCCGGTGATCGAGCACGCGCCGGCGGTGTGCGGATAGACGTGGACGGGCTTCACGAGGGCGCCGTGCGTGTCGACCGCCTCCGGCTTGAACCGCGCCCTGCCCTCGTACACCGACCACCCGTAGTTGGCCAGCACGGCGAGCTGCGTCACCGGCCGGAAGTCGACCTCCTCCCAGGCGCTCTGGCCGACGTCGCCGATCCACAGGTTCCCGTTCGCCCGGTCGAACGTGAACCGCCAGGGGTTGCGCAACCCGTAGCCGACGATCTTCCAGCTGCTCCCCGGCTTCGACGGGTCGATCCGCAGCAGCTTGCCGAGCTGCGAGGAGAGGTTCTGGGCCCGGTCCTCCGGGTCGCCCCCGGAGCCGCCGTCGCCCATGCCCACGTAGAGGTATCCGCGCCGGTCGAACTGGAGCTGCCCGCCGTTGTGGTTCGCGTACGGCTGGTCGACGAACAGGAGCTGGCGGCGGCTGCTCACGACGCCGACGCCGCCGCTCGATCGGTACTCGTCGACCCGCGTGTCGCCGTTCGTGTCGGTGTAGTCGACGTAGAAGAGGTGGTTCTTCGCGTAGCCGGGGCTGAAGGCGACGGACAGCAGGCCCTGCTCGGAGCCGTCGCTGCCGACCATCGGGCTCAGGTCGACGAACGTCCTCACGACCTTGCCGCCGCGGACGACGACGATCCGGCCCGGCTTCTCGACGACGTACAGGTTGCCGGGCTCGCCGGGCGCGGCTGCGATCGCGACCGGCGCGTCCAGGCCGGACACGATCGGCGCCCAGGTCGTCCGGGTCGCGCGGTCCTTCGCGGCCGCCAGGCCGCCGATGCCCGCCGTCAGCGCGAGCACGAGAACCACCATGACCCCCCGGCGCACGAGGACAAGGTAGCCCGCGGCGGCTGCGACGGGCGTGACACAATCGCCGCCGGTGCGAGTCGCATTCGGAGTGCTGGCGTCGTGCGCATTGCTCCTGCCGGCCGTGGCGCGCGCCGGGGACTGGCTGCGGTTCGGCTACGACCCCCAGCGGTCGAGCGCCCCCGCGGGCTCGACGGGGATCACCGAGCGCAACGTCGGCTCGCTGTCGCGTCTGCAGGTTCCGCTCGAAGGGGTGGCCGACTCGGCGCCGGCCTACGTCAGGGGCGCCCTCGTCGGCGGCGCCCGGCACGACACCTTCTTCGTGACGACCAACTACGGCCGGACGTACGCGATCGACGCCGACACGGGGACCGTGCTCTGGCGGTTCGTGCCGCCCGGGATCGCCGCCTGGGACCACACGGCGCAGATCACCGAGTCGTCGCCGCTCGTCGATCCCGACCGCGAGCATCTGTACGCGGCGGCGCCCGACGGCAAGATCCACAGGCTCGACCTCGCCGACGGGAGCGAGACGACCACGGGCAACTGGCCGGCCGCGGTCACGCTCGATCCCAGGCACGAGAAGATCGCCTCCGCGCTGAACATGTCCCGCGGGCTCCTGCTCGTCGCGGTGGGTAGCTTCTTCGGGTACGCGCCGTTCGTCGGGCACGTCGTCGCCCTCGACCACGCGACAGGCAGGGTCGTGAACGTCTTCAACACGAGCTGCAGCAACCGGCATGTCCTGATCGACCCGAAGACGTGCGACCTCGGCGGGCCGGGCCTGTGGGGGCGGTCGGGCGTGGTCGTGGAGCCGGGCAGCGGGCGCCTCTTGATCGCGACCGCCAACGGCTCCTTCAACGGGCGCACGCTGTGGGGCGACAGCGTGCTCGAGCTGTCCCCGGACGCCGGCCGCCTGCTGCAGAGCTACACGCCTGCGAACGCCAGCTACCTCGAGGGCAGCGACCTCGACCTGGGCAGCAGCGCTCCCGCCGTCCTCACCTCGCACCTCGTCCTGCAGGGGAGCAAGGACGGCAAGCTCCGGCTCCTCGACCTCCGCAGGCTGAACGGCCGCGACCGCTCACCCGGCCGGAAGGGCGGCGAGCTGCAGACGCTGTCCGCGCCGCGCGGCCGCGAGATGCTCACGGCCCCGGCCGTGTGGCGGAGCGGCGGGAAGACCTGGGCGTTCGTCGCCACGTACTCGGGGACCGGCGGCTACCAGCTCGTCCCCGGCCCGAAGCCCCGCCTCCGGGTCGTCTGGCAGAACCACATCGGCGGATCGAGCCCCGTGATCGCGGGCGGGCTCCTCTACGTCTACGGCCCGCTCGCCGGCGGCCTGCGCGTCTACCGGCCCGCCACCGGCAAGCTGGTCGCCACCCTGCCCGCGGGCACCGGCCACTGGAACAGCCCCATCGTCGCCGACGGCCGCATCGCCCTGCCGGAGGGCAGCGCGAACTCGCACCACGTCGACAGCGTCCTCGACATCTACCGGCTGCCCGCCGGGTGAGCCGAGACGGCCCGGGTCGCCTTCAACATGCGCCCGCTCGACCGGCCCTAGTGCGACCTCCGCAAGGGTACGAACGAAATCTCCGGCTGGCTCCGCGACTACCACGCCGAGCGCTGGTTCGACCTCTCCCGGCCGCGGACGGGTTCTCGCTCGCGCTCGGGCCAACCGACGAGCCGGTCGGGCTCCTCGGTTTCATCCATCTCGGCGTCGGTCTACCGAGCCCGGAGGCCGTCCGCCCGTTCCGCGACCGACTCCTCGCAGACGGCGTCCTGATCGTCGAATGTGGGACGAGCCCGAGTACCTCAGCGTCAAGTGCAGCGACCCAGACGGCTACGTCGTCGAGGCCGCCTGGGAGCCGGAGCGCCCCACGAGCTCGCGGTAGCGGCGGATCCATTCCTCGTTCACGGCGTCGGCCTGCTGCTCCGTCCCCGGCGCGCCGGCGAACCCAGTCGGTACGTCGACGCCGA
The DNA here is from genome assembly GCA_963776375.1 of uncultured Actinomycetes bacterium. Classification (GTDB taxonomy): domain Bacteria; phylum Actinomycetota; class Thermoleophilia; order Gaiellales; family Gaiellaceae; genus PALSA-612. Next base: position 53,806 of record CAVZMF010000004.1, read on the forward strand.
CCAGCTCGAGCACTCGACGGGCAGTCGCGGTCGGATCCGCCACCAGCTCCTCGTAGGTCAGTCGCAACGGATCGACGCCGTTCTCCTCGAACCAGCGGCGCCAGGCGCCGTTCTCCCGGGCGATCGCGCGCAGTCGGCCCTCGATCCCGTCCGGATCGAACCGCGGTTCGCCTGTCGCCGGCCGCCCGTCCGTCCACCTCCCGGTCGTGATCGCCTTCCACCAGGACACCGCCTGCGCCAGCGTGTCCTTCCGGGTCATCGCCACGCAGCTCGGCCTGGGGAAGACCCTCTCGATCACCTCGCGGTCGTTCGCTTCGCCGAGCCCGCGACGAAGGCGCAACAGGTAGAGGAATACCTCCACCTGGTCCCAGTGGAGCTTGATCCCGAGCGTGCCGGTGCCGCGCGCATGCCGCGTGCAGTCGACGAGATAGTCGTCAAACCGGCCGCGGCTTAGCCCGGGGACGACATCGCGTCGGAAAAACTCGCCGAAATACTCTCCCGCCCGGCCGACGAGACCTGTGTCAGCGAGCAGGTTGCCGAGCATCGTCGAGCCAGTGCGCGGTGTCGAGCAGATGAAGAACGAGCGCTCGACGCCGGCGGCCTCGATCCGCCCCCGCAGCGTCGAGACGTGCGCCGAGAGGCGAACGAGTGAGGCACGCACGGGTACCAGCATAGTCGGGGCTAGTCTGCCGCCCGTGGCCCGGATCGCCTTCAACATGCGCCCGCTCGACGAGCCCTGGGGCGGCGGCAACTGGTGGCTGGCGCAGATGGTGCGGCACCTCGAGGAGCACGGCTACGACGTGCGCTTCGACCTCCGGCGCTCGCCTGACTGCGTCGTCGTCGTCGACCCGCGCGTGGGCGGCAACGTCGTCTTCGGCGCCGACGAGATCGACGCGCCACAAGGAGCCGCCACCCGGCGGCGCGCTGCCTGCACCGGATCAACGAGTGCGACCTCCGCAAGGGCACGAACGAGATCGACGCGCTGCTCGCGGAGGCCAACCGCGGTCGCCGACCACACGGTCTTCATCTCCGCCTGGCTCCGCGACTACCACGCCGAGCGCTGGTTCGACCTCTCCCGGCCGCACACCGTCGTCCCGAACGGCGCCGACCCGGCGGTGTTCAACGCCGAGGGAAGCGCCGAGCTCGACCCCGACGGGACGATGCGCCTCGTCACGCATCACTGGTCGGACAACCCGCTGAAGGGGTTCGACGTCTACCAGGAGGTCGACCGGCTGATCGCGGCCGGGCAGCTGCCCGGGCGTGGAGCTGTGGGTGATCGGCCGCTGGCCGAAGGAGTGCGACTGGCGGGCGGCGCGCACGTTCCCGCCGGCCACCGGCCCCGAGCTCGCCGGCCTGCTGCGGCAGTGCCACGTGTATCTGACGGCGTCGCGCTTCGAGCCCGGCGGGATGCACCACGTCGAGGGGGCGCAGTGCGGGCTGCCGGTGCTCTACCACGAGGACGGCGGCGGCATCGTCGAGACGGCGGGCAGGTACGGGATCGGCTATCGCGACGACGTGGCCGGCGCGATCGTGGAGATGCGGTCGCGCTACGCCGAGCTCCGCCGACGCGTGCTCGAGCTGGCGCCGTCCGGCGAGACGATGTGCGCGCGCTACGAAGAGGTGATCGAGAGCCTGATCTAGCCGACCGCGTAGCGGACGGCCGGGTCGAGCGACTCCAGGTCGGTCCCGCTGGGCAGCTCGTAGTTCCGCTCCGTCAGCGAGTGCAGCGATGCCGGCGAGCAGTAGGTCACCGGCGCGAGCACCCGCGGCTTCGACTCGGCGAAGCCGCCGCGGTGCAGGCCGCTCGTGTTGCAGAAGATGATCGTGCCCCTCGGCGCGGTGAACGTCCGGACGTCGTCGGCCTGCACGTGCTTCGCCAGCTCCTTGTCCGAGATCCGACCGATGGCCATCGGCGCCCACGGATGGATGCCCGCGTAGCGCCCGCCCGGCTGGCTGCCGGGGACGTACTCGAACGGGCCCGACTGCTCGTCGACGTCGCTCAGGTAGAGGAACGCCTTCAGCAGGTGCCGGTCGTTGAAGTCGCGGTGCCAGATCTGCGACGCCTTCCGCTCGGCGTCCGCGCCCACCGGGATCGAGTACCAGAGGTCGACGTACTCGAGCTTCGACCAGAGCTGGAGGTACTCGTTGGCGATGTCGAGCATCTTGCGGGAGAGACAGACGGAGAGCCACGGGTTGTCGAGCGGCACCGTGGAGTGCTCGTCGTACTTGCGAACGAGGAAGTCCTTCCCTCGTGCACCGGCCTGCACCTCGCCTTGCTCGGTGGCCTGGACGAACGCGGCGCCCTCGGCGCTGACAGCCTCCCAGACGGAATCCGGGAACAGCTCGGTGAACGGGAGCGCCGAGTACCCCTGCTCGTGGACCTCCTTCACGATGCGGAGCTGGACGCCGTCGAGCGAGGGGCGATGGCTCGCGTAGAGCTGCCGGGAGCGCCGGTTCGAGAGGTACCGGTCGTGGAGCTTGTAGGTGATCGCCACCCCCTTGCGGTGGAAATCGCGCGCCCTCGGCTGGAAACGCGCGGGCGACCGGGTGACGATGGCGTCGCGCGAGCGGTGCACGCCCCAACCCTAGCGCGAGGCTCGCAGGCGTCCCTCGCGGAACAGGCGCCGGGTCACGCGACCGGCGCGCCGGCCCGTGGCCGCGACGGTGCCCGGCCACTCGTAGACGAACCGGTCCGTGGGCCGGAAGAGCTGCCCGACCGTCACCTCTCGCTCGAAGCCGCGCTTTTCGCGCAGGAGCTCGACGTCGCTTGCCGTGTCGCGCCGGAACGCGAGGTACTCGGGCGGGAGCTGCGGACAGTGGTGGACGACGACGTCCGGCAGCCGCGTGCACAGGAGGCCGCGCTCCTTCAGCCCGAGGAAGAAGTCGACGTGCTCGCCCGCGACCTTCATGCGCGCGTCCCACGGGTCCGGGCCGAGCGTCTCGACGGCGTGCGACGAAGAACTGGTGGACGATGTCGAAGACGGGCAGGCCGTCGACCGTTCCCCGCGTCGCGCCGAGCCGGTGGACGAGCGTGTCGTCCTCGATGTCGAGCGTGCCCTCGTAGCGGCGGTAGCCACGCCGGATCGAGCGCCAGGGCTCGTGGTCCATCCACATGCAGGAGACGAGGTCGAAGCGGGTCGACGACGAGCGTGCGGAGCATCTCTCGAGGTCGGTCCTGCGCCCGAAGACCATGTCGTCGTCGCAGACGAGGACGTACTCGGTCTCGACGTGCCGGAGCCCGAAGTTCCGCCCGGCCGAGACGCCGAGCGAGTTGAAGGGCAGGTGCCGGTAGCGTGTGATCCCCTCGGGCACGGCGTCGAGCGGCTGCTCGGAGTCGTCGACGACATGCACGGCGATCGCCGGGTAGAAGCGCCGGATCGACTCCACGAGGCGGAGCAGGGCCTCCGGCCGCTGGAAGGTCTTGACCGCGATCGTCACGTCCCGCTCGACGTTCATCGCGTGTCGGCCAGTTCGCGCAGCCCTTCCAGCGCGACCGTGCGGCCGCTCGTCTCCGTCTCGCGGAGCAGCGGGTCGTTCGGGCGCTCCGACGGCGTGCGCGACTCGTGCCAGAGGTGGAGCAGCGTGCTCTGCGGCCCCGCCCAGCCGCAGCGGAGGCCGGCGCGGCGGAGGCGGACGGCCATCTCGACGTCCTCGCCGCCCCAGCCGGCGAAGCGCGTGTCGTAGCCGTTGACGCGCTCGAAGTCCGCGCGCGAGATCCCGAGCAGGAAGCCGTAGCCGTCGGCGTGCGGGACGAACTCGGGCAGGCCGTCGCGCCCCGGCCGCCGCCGGTCGCGTGCCGTCAGCGCGGCGAGCGGGCTCGCCTGGCCGGAATGGAGGGCCCAGTGAGGGAACGACCACCGATGGATCGGCACCTGGTCGGCGAGGACGCGCTCGCTCAGCTCGCGGGAGAGGAGCAGGCGCTTGCCGGCCAGGAACCAACCGGCGACCGCGGCCTTCCGCATCGCCCGCACGAAGTGCCTCCGCGGCACGGTGTCCGAGTTCAGGAACACGATGTAGTCGCCCCGTGCCTCCTGCGCGCCGAGATTCCGCACCCTGGCGAGCCGGTAGCCGTCGTCGTCCTGGCGGACGTGCGTGAGGCGAAGGTACGCCTTCCACGCCTCCGCGAGGGCAGCCGTGTCGGGGCCCGAGCCGTCGTCGGCGACGACGAGGTCGAAGTCGGGCTCGGACTGATCGGCGAGGCCGAGCAGAACGGCGTGGAGCGCCTGCGGCCACTGGTACGTGTCGACGACCACGCTCAGCTTCATCGGGCGACACCGTATCGTCCGCTCCGTGAAGCGCTTCGCGCACAGGAGCGTCCGCGCGGGCCGGTTCCTGGGCCGGATCGCACCGTTCTGGCTCCGGCAGCCGCTCTACCGGTGGACGCCGGGCGGCTTCGGCTACTACCGCACGCTCCGGCGCCACGCGGACCCCGGGTACGTGCACGAGCGGGACAAGCATCCCGTGCGCGCGAAGCACCACGACGCCGAGGGCCTGCTGCCGCCCGACGCCGAGGGGTTCGTCCACCGCGAGTACGACTCGTACGACGAGTACGTCGACCACCAGCGGCAGAAGCTCGACGAGATCCTCCGGATCGGCCACGGCTTCACGAACGCGTCCGTGACCGAGGCGCGGTCGCGCTTCTACCGCCGCTTCCGCCACCTGGTCAAGCTCGTCCCGCGCGATGCCGTCGTCCTCTGCCTGGGGGCGCGCCAGGGCACCGAGGTCGAGGTGCTCCGCGAGCTCGGCTTCCGGAACGCGTACGGCATCGACCTCAACCCCGGCCCGGAGAACGCACTGGTGCGCGTCGGCGACTTCAACCGACTCGACGAGGCGAACGGGTCGGTCGACGTCGTCTACTCGAACTGCCTCGACCACGCTCTCGACCTCGACGCGTTCTTCGCCGAGCACGCACGCGTACTCAGACCGGAGGGGATCGCGCTCTACGACGTGCACCAGGAGTACACACCCGGCGAGTCGGCGCCGTTCGAGGCAAGTCTCTGGCTGCGCCGCGAGGACGTGCTCGTGCGCGCGCTCCACCACTTCGCGCGCCTGCTGCGGCTCCAGACCGAGCCCGACTGGACGTGGATGCTCCTCCAGGGCCCGCGGCTAGGGCGCGAGGAAGGGTGAGGCGTCCTTCGTGACGAGCGACCCGCGGCGGTACTTCTCGAGCTTCCAGGACCCTGCCTGCGAAGCGCCGTCCCGGCGGAGGGCACGCGCGAGCCACCCTCGGAGATCGCGGCGGTACGTGTTCGCCTCGGCGATGTTCAGGCGCGTGTGCTCGCCGCCCGGGGCATCGCGGCTGGAACGGCGCAGGAAGCATGTGTGCAGACAGCGGAACGGGTTGTCATCCCACTCGTGCTCCTGCTCGAGGCGGGCCACCGAGGTCCACGCCCAGCCGTCCCGGAACACCGGCTCGCCCTCGTGCAGGCGCTCGCGGTAGACGCGGTCCCAGCTCTCGAGCGCCGCGAAGTTGAACAGCTTCGGCCCGGTCAGCGCCGGCGGTGCCAGGTAGCCGCTCGCCGTCTGCGCGTCGGGATCGAGATCGACGCAGTGCAGCATCGCGGGAAAGACCCGGAAGGCGTCGTCGAACCGCCCGGCTTCGAGTTCGCTGCGCAGCCGGCGCAGCCCCGCCGGATCGAAGAGCTCGTCGCCGTCCGGGCTCAACACCCACGTGTCGGTGCCGACGTAGGGCAGCACGAGATCGTGGGAGCGGGCGGCATGCGAGACGCGCACCGCCTCGACGTTGTCGAACTCGCGCGCGAGGCGGGAGACGATCTTCCACGTCCCGTCGGATGAGGCGTGGTCGGCGACGTGGATCCGGTCGCAGAACGCCGCGACGTTCCGGATCACGCGCTCCGCGAAGACGTCCTCGTCGTGGAGGAGGACGATGCCGACTATGCGCACTGCGGAAGCTCGGCCGCGCTCACCTGCTGATCGGGATCGCGAACAGCCGGCGCGCCGAGATCCCCGTGAGCAGGTTCTCCCCCGGCTTCCGCGCCCGGACGAAGATCGCCACGCTCCGCTGGTTGCGGCCGAGCGGGAAGCCGGAGAGCGTGCGGAAGCTCAGGCTGACGAAGCCGGTCGGCCCAGTCGCCGCCTCGAGCGGCGTCGCGAGCTGCCCGAACGGGACCGCAGTCGCGTACACGAGCGCGCCCTGCACGGGCTGGCCGCAGGTGTCGGAGACGCGGTAGCGGACGACGACGTCCTGTCCGGACGCGCGGGGAATCGCGGACGGCGAGACGACCTGCCGGTCGACGATCAGCCGGGCCGGTGACGTGACCGCCGACACCTGGGCCACGCGGCTTCCGGCCGGGCAGCCGGCGCCCGTCGGAGGGGGCGGCGGAGGCGCAGCCGGCGCAGCCGGCGGAGCCACGGGCGGAGCGCCGGGAACGACGGCCGTCGGGTCGGACGAGACCGGCGTCGTCCCGGCGGGGTTGGTGGCCGTCACGCGCGCGCGCAGTGTCGAGCCCTTGTCCGCGTCGCCCACGGTGTACGTGGTGCCGTTCGCGCCGATCGGCGCGCAGCTGCCGCCGCTCCCGTCACAGCGCAGCCAGTCGTTGGCGAAGTCCACGAGGTACTTGCTCGCCCAGCTCCCCTGGCTCGCGGTCAGCGTCTGCCCGACGGCGGCGGTGCCCGTGACCGTCGGCAGGCCGGTGTTCGTCGGGCCTACTCCCTGTCCGGTCACCTTCGCGGTCGCGTTCGAGGCATTGACTCCGATCTTGTTTCCACCGCCGTCGAAGGCCTTGACCTGAAGGCGGATCGTGAAGCCCACGTCCTGTCCCTGAAGGACGTACGTGTTCGACGGACCGTCGATGATGCCCTCGCAGTTGCCCGCTCCCTGGCCGCCGTCCGGCGGGCAGCGGCGCCAGTTCCACTTGTAGCTGGCCGCGCCCGGAGCCCAGGTGCCGGGTGAGCCGGTCAGGGTGTCTCCGACGGAGGTCCCTCCCGAGATCGTGGGCTCACTGCTGTCCGACCCCGTCGTGGTCCGCGCCGATCCGAGACCCGGGATGAGGAGAGTCAGAGCGACCGTGAGGAGAACGACGAGGGGCAAGCCGAGTCTGACGGACTTCTCGAGACGAATGTGTTTGGACGGTGCCGTCATCGTGAACCTCCTGGGGGCTGCGGTCGCAAACGCGAATTGCCTGGAAATCGGCCGTTCGAGGTTAGCGGCTTCGTTCCGCGAACGTCCAGGCGCGGTTCGCAGCGAACATCGCCACCGTCACCGGAGGGATCGCGAGCAGGTACGCCCCGACCTTCCCCACCTCCGCGGCGCGCACGAAGAGCAGGACGAGCAGGCTCGTCGACGCGGCGCCCAGCCCCTGGACGAGCACGTAGAGCATCCGCGACCGCGTGGTGTCGGCGGCGGCGAAGGTCCAGCGGCGGTTGAAGACGTAGCCGTTCACCGCCCCGACCGCGAAGGCGAGCGCCGCCGCCGGGACGTACGGGGTTCCGGCCGCGAGCAGCAGGCGGTACGCGACGAAGCTGAGCACCGTGTTCCCGACCCCGACGACCAGGAAGCGGGCGAACTGGCGGGGCGTGTCAGCGTTCGTAGGCCTGCTCGCGCGCGCGGCGATCGGCGACCGCCGACCGCGGCGGCAGCTCCGGCGGGTCGGGGACGTTCTCGAGCTCGCTGACGACGTACAGGGGGCGCTGCTTCACCTCCGTGTGGATGTCGCCGATGTACTCGCCGATCACACCGAGGACGATCAGCTGGATGCCGCCGATGAACGTCGTCACGACCACGATCGACGTCCAGCCGGGCACGTTGTAGAACCCGGTCGCCTTCACGATCAGGCTCCAGATCCCCAGCCCGAAGGCGACGAGCGACACGACGAAGCCGAGATTGAGAGCCGCGCGCAGCGGCGCCGAGGAGAAGCTGACGAGGCCCGTCGCGGCGAAGCGCAGCATCTTCCGCAGCGGATAGTTCGTCTCGCCCGCGAAGCGCTCGTCCCGCTTGTAGAGGACGCCCGTCTGCCTGAGCCCGATCCAGCTGAACATGCCGCGCACGAAGCGGTTGCTCTCGCGCATCCGCGCGAACACGTCGAGGACGCTCCGGTCGACGAGCCGGAAGTCGCCGACGTCGAGCGGGACCTTGATCTCGGAGATGCGGTTGAAGGCGCGGTAGAAGGCCGTCGCCGTCAGCCGCTTGAACGGCGTCTCCCCCTCGCGGATGTCGCGCACCGCGTAGACGACGTCGTAGCCCTCGCGCCACCGCGCAGCGAGCTGGAGGATCACCTCGGGCGGGTCCTGGAGATCGGCGTCGAGGATGACCACCGCGTCGCCCGTCGCGAAGTCGACCCCGGCGGTGATGGCGGTCTGGTGGCCGAAGTTGCGCGACAGTCGGACGACGCGGAAGCGCGGATCGCGCTGCGCCACGCCGCGCATCAGCTCGTGGGTGCGGTCGCGGCTTCCGTCGTCGACGAGGATCACCTCCGCGTCGCCGTCGAGCTGGTCCAGCACCGGTCCGAGGCGGGCGACCAGCTCGTCGATCACGGCTTCCTCGTCGTGCGCCGGGACGACGATCGAGTAGGTCGTCACAAGGGCAGTCTACGACCGCCTTCGGCTCCGTCCACGCCGCGCGAGCGCGAGGCCGGCGATCGCGAGCGTCCCGAAGAAGAGCGTGGCCCAGGTGACGCCGGTGAGCACGATCCGCGTGGTCGGCTCGAAGCTGATCCGCGCCGAGTCGACGCCGGCGGGCAGGTCGAAGCCGGTGAAGCCGCCGAAGAGCCTGTGGCCGCCGACGGTGCTGCCGTCCGACAGCTGCGCCTGCCACCCGGGGCGGTAGAGCTGGGAGAGCATCAGCACCCGCGGGCCGCGCGCCGGCTGAAGCTGCACCGACAGGTCCGTTCCGTTCCACCGCTCGCCCAGCACGTCCCGCGGCGCGCGCAGGCGTGCCACCGGGCCGAAGTCGGCGCACAGAAGTCCCGGCGTCGCGCAGCCCGGACGGCGGGGCAAGGTCCGGATCCGGCTCGCCGCCGGCCGGAGCACGACGGCGTCGGGCCAGGCGCCGGGGTTCCGGTAGACGCGGATCGTCGCCGACGGGTGGTCGAGGCGGAACGTCGTCAGCGGGCGCAGCGACGATGCAACACGGTCGCCCGGCGTTGCGAGCAGGTAGCCGACGCCGAGCGCGTCCAGCGTGCGCGCCGAGGCGGAGACGCGCGGGTCACCCCGGATCTCGCCGCGGAGGTAGACGATCGCCGGCGTCAGCTCGTGCATGTCCACTCCCTTGAACAGGCCGTTGACCATCCGGAGCCCGTGGAGCGGCCAGCCCTCGAACTTGTAGTCCGCCGGCTTGCGGAAGAGCCGCCTGTCGGCGCCGGCCGCCATGTACACCCGCGTGTCGCGGATGCCGGGCCGCTGCTCGAAGTACCGGTACAGGGGCTGGTTCTCGAGGGCGCGCTTCAGCGAGGTGCTGGTGGGGCTGCCGTCGAAGTACCGCCTCGCCTCGCGCAGGCCGTCGCGGTAGAAGGGGTAGTAGCCGGCGAGGAGCACCGCGACCTGCAGCGCCGCCGCCGCCACGAGCACGGGCCGCCAGCCGGGCAGCCGCCGCCAGAGCGCCTGCAGCGTCAGCCCCGCGAGGAAGACGGCGAAGATCGTGAACGGCGCCGCGGAGGCGTAGTTCGTGGAGCGGAAGCCGGTCCAGCTCAGCGGGACGAACCAGAACACGAACGACGCGACCACTCCCGCGCGCAGCCCGTTCACGTAGCGATGCCGCAGCGGGTAGACGAGGCCGATCGCGGTGAGCACGAAGAACGGCCCGCCGATCGCCAGCGCGCGCGGCGCGTTGCCGCCGTGGAACGGCGCGGTGACCGGGTACATGAACAGCCGCCAGACGTTCATGCCGACGGTCTCCTGGTTGTTCCGGGCCGTTGCCGCCAGTGAGGCCTCCTGGCCGATGCCGTAGGCCTGGCTCGCGGCGGCCGCGACGGCGATGCCGGCGCTCAGCATCAGCCACTGCCACGCCCGCCTCGCGTGCCGGAACTCCACCGCGAGGAAGGCCAGGAACGGAACGGCGTAGTCCGGCATCCAGCCGCTGTGCCCGTCGAGGACCATCAGCCCGGCGCAGAGGCCGGCCGCGACGGCGTAGAGGGCCCGCCCGAGCCGGTCGTCCGCGTCGAACAGCTTCAGCACCAGGAGGAGCAGCAGCGGCGCGAGCGTCGAGTCGACGAGGTTCACCGGCCAGAAGTTCGTGAGATAGACGATCGTGTTCGAGCCGAGCGCGTAGGTGAGGACGCACAGGGCTGCGATCGACCGCCGGATGCCGAGGTGCCTCGCCACGCCCCATACAGCGAGGATCCCGATCCAGAGCTGGAGCTGGTAGACCGCGCCGATCGCGGCGCCGAGCGGCAGCAGCTCGACGAGGACGAGGAAGGGGTGGAAGATCAGCGCCTGGCTCCGCGGCTCGGGCGTGCCGAAGGCGACCCACGGGTCCCAGAACGGATAGTGGCCGGAGAAGACCTCCCGGCTCTGGAAGACCGTGGTCATGATCTCCTTCGAGAGGTTCTCGTCGTCCGGCGGCAGCACGAGCCAGGTCGGGACCAGCACGGCGACGCCGAACGCGAGCAGCAGGAGCGCCGTCAGCCGGGGACTGCGAAGGAGCGCCCTCGGCTGCACGCCCGGCTCAGATCATCCAGCCGTACGCGCCGAGATCGACCCCGAGCAGCTCGGCCGTCCGCCGGTTGCTGTCCACGTAGCGGTCGCCGACGATCTCCTCGACCGTCCGGCGCAGCTTCTCCTCCTCGCGGTCGACCGCCTGCCTCGGCGCCAGGCTGAGGCGGTCGATGCGCTTGCCGAGCCGCCAGAAGACGGGCGACGCAAGCGGCGGGGCGGGGTTGAGGTCGGTGCGGACTCCGAGACCGTTCAACACGCGGCGCACCGTGATCGCGGTCGCCGGCGGCCCCGGGTTCGTCCGCGTGTCGAACGAGAGCGAGGCCAGCGTCTCGTCGCCGAGCGGCCGGCCGGCGAGCCGCCCGATCCGGTCGACGAACACCCGCGGGTCGGCCACGAACTGCTCGTAGGGCAGCGCGAGCACCGCCTCCGGCCCGAACAGCCGCCGGTAGTAGCCCAGCAGGTGGTGGTACTCGAAATGCCGCAGGTCGAACCACGGCACGCGCAGGCTCCTCGACGTGGGCGGCAGCATGAACTTGCTCGGGGAGAGGGCGCCTCCCTCGCGCACGTACTGCTTGTACGTCGAGACGATCATGCTCCGCTGCTCGCGAACGACGACGAGGACGCGCGCGCCGGGGAACACCTCGACCAGCCGGTCGGCGATCTCCTTGCTGTCGTAGCCGCCCGAGAACGGGTTGCCGGAGAAGCGCTCGAAGGACACGACCGGCGACAGCCCGTCGTCGACGATCCGCTGCAGCAGCGGCTCGAACTCGGCGCGGCTCCGGCCGGCGTCGAACTCGAGCGGCCTGGCGGCGACGAGGCGCCTGACCGGATGGTCGACGCCGGCCTTGTCCACCCAGCCGAGGCCGGTGCTCGGGTTGCCGAAGAACAGCGCCCGGAGCCAGCGACTGCCGGTCTTGTGGTAGCCGACGTGGAGCAGCACCGGCGGCGTGGAGCTCACCGGTGCTCCGACGTCCACTCGAGCAGCGGGCGCACGGCGCCTCGGAACTGCCCGGCGAACCCGCCCTTCGACGTGTCTCCCTCCCCGGGGTCGTAGACGTGGAAGGCGACGGCCTCAGGGGCGCGCGCCTGGTGCACGAGCTTGTTCGAGCCGACGAGCCCGAGGCTGGAGACGCCCGGCTCGACCGTGTACAGGCCCTCGTTGAGGAGGTTGCCGGGGATCCAGGCCGTGGCCACGTAGTCGCCGGTCGCGGGGCGGCGCGCTCCAGAACGGGACTCGTGTCGACCGTGTTGAAGGCGTTGTTTCCTTCGCGGTCCATGACCTTGATCTTCGGGAAGACCGCGACGTCGTCGCGAAGGACCGTGAAGGTGATCTCGATCCCCACCGGCCGGCGGATGTCGACGCTGTCGACGAGCCGGCCGTCCTCGCCGACGACGCGCACCTCGCGCAAGCGCACGCGCTTGCCCCCCGGTGCCGTCTCGAGATCGGGCCAGCGACGATGCGATCCCTGCCCGATCTCCGTCTGGAGGTAGTGAGCGACGACCTCATCGCTCGGGCCGTCCTTCACGATCCTGCCCTCGCGGAGCAGGATCGCGCGGTCGCAGAGGCGCGCGAGCACCTGCATGTTGTGCGAGACGAAGAGGACGGTGCGGCCGTGCCGCGACAGCTCCTCCATCCGGCCGAGGCACCGCCGCTGGAACTCGGCGTCGCCGACGGCGAGCACCTCGTCGACGAGCAGGATCTCCGGCTCGAGATGGGCGGCGACGGAGAAGGCGAGCCGCACGTACATGCCGCTCGAGTAGCGCTTGACGGGCGTGTCGATGAACTTGCTCACGCCGGAGAACTCGACGATCTCGGGCAGCTTCCGCGTGATCTCGCGCCGGGTCATGCCGAGGATCGAGCCGTTGAGGTAGATGTTCTCGCGGCCCGTGAGCTCGCCGTGGAAGCCGGTGCCGACCTCGAGCAGGCTGCCCACGCGGCCCCGGATCACGGCGCTCCCCTGCGTGGGCGTGGTGATGCGAGTCAGGATCTTCAGCAGCGTGGACTTCCCCGCTCCGTTGGGGCCGATCACGCCCATCACCTCGCCCTGCTCGACGCCGAAGGAGACGTCCCGGAGCGCCCAGATCGTCTCGGCCGGCGGCAGGTGCTCCCGACCGAGCATGCGGTTGACGCCGTGGCTGATCGAGTCGCGCAGCGTGTCGTAGCCGGCCTGCAGCTGCCCGAGGCGATACTGCTTCGCGAGGCCCTCGACCTCGATCACCGTCCGGGTCGCCGCCGCCGTCGCCATCAGATCGTGTCCGCGAAGCGCGGCTCGAAGCCGCGGAAGACGGTCAGCCCGACGAGGAAGAGCAGCCCGGCCATGGCGACGCTGAGCGCGAACTGGCCAGCGTGCGGCGGCGGCGTGCCGACGAGCGCCCAGCGGAAGCCGGTGATCACGCCGGTCATCGGGTTGAGCGACAGGATCCACTGCCACTTCTCCTTCAGCGCCTCGATCGGGTAGATCACGCCGGAGCAGTAGAACCAGATCTGGACGAGGAACGGGATCACGTAGGGCACGTCCCGGTAGCGCACGTTGGCGACGGCGAAGAGGAAGCCGACGCCGAGCGCCGTCACCGCCGCGAGCAGGATGAACAGCGGCGCGAGCAGGACCGCGGCCCGACGCCGACGTGGTAGTAGACCATCATCCCGGCCAGGATCGAGGACGCGAGGAGGAAGTCGACGCACGGCACGGTGATCGCGGCCAGCGGCAGCAGCACGCGCGGGAAGTAGATCTTCGTCACGAGCGAGGAGTTGAGCGAGATGCTCGACGCGGCCGCGGCCGAACGCCGACGAGAAGTACGTCCAGGGCAGCTGCGCGGAGTAGAGGAAGACCGGGTAGGGCAGGTTCTGGGAAGGGAACTTCGCGAACTTGCCGAAGATCAGCGTGAGGACGACCATCGTCACGAACGGGCTGCAGCAGCGCCCAGGCGACGCCGATCGCCGTCTGCTTGTAGCGCACCTTCAGGTCGCGCCAGACGAACGTGAGCGCGAGCTCGCGGTACTTCCAGAGCTCGTGGAAGTCGAGGCGCGGGGAGCCGCGACGCCGGACGGATCACCGTCAGGCGCTCGGAGAGCGCGGGCAGCTCCTCCTCGCGCGCGACCGCTCGCGCCGCGTGCTCGGCCAGCGTCTTCTCCGAACAGTGCTCATCGCGCCCGATGCTAGTGGATCCCCTGGCGGGCCCCGCATGCCCGAGTCAGCATGCAAACCGTCTGCTCACACGTCCTTAACGTCGTCCGGCCGAAGCTCGAGCGCGGCCGCGATCTTGTCCGCGTAGGCGGGGATCGCGAACTCGCGCGCGAAAGCGCTCGCGGCCGGCTCTCGGCGAGACGCTCCCGCAGAGCGCCTCGTCCTCGCGCAGACGCCGGAGCGCATCTGCGAGCGCGGCGGCGTCGCCCTCGGGCACGAGGATCCCGGCCTCGCCCGATCGCGTCCGGCGAGCCCGCCGCTCGCCGACGCGACGACCGGGACGCCCATCGCCAGGCCGTCGAGAAGCGTCCCGCCCGAGCTGCTCCTTCCAGCGCGGCGTGGTCAGCGAGGGAACGGCGAGGCAGTCGAGCGCGGCGTAGAAGCCCCAGAGCTCGTCCTTCGGGAGCAGGCCGGCGTAGTGCACGCGCCCGGGAAGCGCGGCGCGCAGCGCGTCCGGGCGTCCGGGCCGTCGCCCGCGACGGCGAGCTTGAACTCGTCCGGCAGCGACCGGAGGGCCTCGACGAGCACGCGCCAGCCCTTCTCCTCGACGATGCGGCCCGCGAAGCCGACGACGAAGTCGCTCGCCGGCGAAGGGCAGCGCGAGCGGCTCGACGTGCGGCGGGCGGCTCGAGCCCGCCGGCGACGAGCGTGTCGGCGGCGACCGACCGCGGGCATCCCGGCGGCCCGGATGCCCTCGACGGACGGTGCCGCGACGGCGAGCAGCCGGTCGAGCCGCGGCCAGAGCAGCCGCCGCGCGAGCGCGTTCGAGCCGGCTCCGCAGGCGGGGGGAAGATGTTCTCGCACACGGCGGCGACGATGCGCGGGCCGCGACCGCAGGCGGTAGAGCGCGAGGATCTCGAGCAGGAACGGGTCGATCGGCTCCTCCTGGGCCCAGACCGCGTCGGGCCGCACGTCGCGAAGCTGGCGCGCGAGCCAGTCACGCGCTCGCGACGCGAGCCGGCGGGCATGCGCCGCACCTCGATCTGTGCTCGACGCGGCTCTGCGGCCCGTGGGCGCGCGTGGACGCTCGGAAGTTCGGGCGCGGGCGCGGCGAGCACGACCGCGCGCACGTCGTAGCGGGAGACGATCTGCTCGAGCGCCAGCCAGTGGACCGGATAGAACGCGAGCCGGCTGTAGAGGACGAGCGTCCCGTCCCCGGCCGGCGTCATCTCGCGGCGCGGGCGCCGAGTACCGTCGACGATCGCGGCGACGATCCGCTCGACGGCCCGGCCGTCGACCTCGCCCATCACCTCGCGCGAGACGCGTCTCCGCTCGTCTGCGAACTCGCCGGGCGTCGGCGAGCGCGCGCTCGATCGCGGCGAAGAGGCCGTCGAAGTCGTCGGCGCGGTAGAGCGCGTCCGAGTCGATCAGCTCGCGGTAGTGCACGCCGCCGAGGTTGAGGTCGGCCCAGCGCTCTCCCGGCGGCGCACCGGCGTCGAACGTGATGCAGACGGAGGGCCGGTCGTTGACGACGCCGTCGAGGAGGATCGTCCCGCCGTTCGCGACGACGCAGGCGACGTGCTGGAGCAGCGTGGCGAGGTCGTCGAGGTCGGTGTAGCTCGACTCCTGGACCGCTGCGCCCGGTCGGTCGAGGGCGGCCGCGAAGCGCTCCTTCACCTTGTTGTCGCGCGGGTGCGGCCGGAAGAGGAGCTGGAAGCGCTTCGGGCCGCCCGCTCTGCTCCCACCAGCTCGACGATGCGGTCCACGTAGTTCGCCTCGTACGGCTGGTTGGTCGGCGTGTTCCCCGCGTAGAGGACGACCGGCTTCGCGGGATCGAGCCCGAGCGTCCTGAGCAGCGCCGCGTACTCGCCGAACGAACGCGGCCGGTGGTACACGTCCGACTGCGGCCAGCCGGTGACCACGACCCGTTCCGGGATGATGCCGTGGTAGCGCTCGAGGTCGGCGCGCATGATCTCGTTCTGGACGAGATAGCGGTCGAGGCCCGGCGAGAGCACGCCCTTGCCGACCTGGTGGTCCCAGCTCGCGACGTTGCCGATCACGGGCAGCCCGAGCCGGCGCGCGGCGAGCATGACCGGCATCGACGCGCGCGCCTGCAGGTTGGTGACGACGAGGCCGCTGCACTCGCTCCGCATCCGCTCGAGCAGGGTCGAGGGCACGTGGCGGACGCGCGGCGAGAAGTACCATCTCGCCATCGGCCCCTCGAGGAACTCCCAGCGTGGCAGCGGCCCGATGCGGTCGGGATCGAGCAGGAAGTTGCGGTGGCCGGAAACCCAGCGGCCCTCGTGGAAGCCGTGCCGGAAGCTGTGGCGGACGGCGAGCGGGAAGAAGCCGATCCGCTTGTCCAGCTCGATGTCCATCCGCCGGGAGACGCGCTCGCCGAACGGCACTCTGACCGGCATCAGGTCGTCCTTCGTCAGCATCGGCATGCCCCGGCTGCGGTCGAGCCAGGGGCGGATGTGCTTCTCGTTGACGAGCCAGACGGCCGTGAACGCGTCGTCGAGCTCGCGTCTGAGCGCGTCGACGATGCCGCAGTCGAAGAAGATGCGGTTCGGGAGCGGGTCGACGAGCAGCAGCCAGACCCGGCGCTCGGTGCCGGTGGGCTCGCGTCGCGGTGGTCTCGGCGCCGTCGATGGCGGGGTCGTCTGGTTCATCGGTCCCGGCGACCCATCGTAGAGAATCGCCACGGCATGACTCTCGGATCGCTCGTCCTCGGTTCGGCGCTGCTGCTGCTGGCGGCCGGCCTGCGTCACGTCGTGCCTGCGGCTCCGCGGCGTCATCGACTTCCTGCTCGCGCTTCTACCTCGTCGCGTTCACGCTCGTCGTCGTCATCGAGCTCCTGCTCTCGCCGGGGCACGATCTGACGCAGACGTGGCTGCTGGCAATACTCGCCGGCGTGACGGTCGGCGCGGCCGCTCTCTGGGTCGCGCTCGGCCGGCCGTGGCCGCCGCCGTTCCGGCCCGCGCTCGCCGCGTGCCGCGAGGCGGTGCGCGATCCGCTCGTGCTCGTCCTCGCCGTCGCCGTCCTCGGGGCCTTCGGGTACGTCGCGGCGCTGATCGTCGGCACGGCGCCGAATGACTACGACTCGCTCTGGTACCACCTGGCCCGCGCGGCGTTCTGGAAGCAGCAGCACGCGATCGCCTACATCGCGGGCGCCAACGACGCCCGCCTGAACGGGTTTCCGCCCAACGCGGAGATCGCGGCGTCGTTCACGATGATCCTCGGGAAGACCGAGCGGTTCGCCGGCTTCGTCCAGCTCGCCGCGCTCCTGGCGACGATGGTCGCCGTGGCCGGGATCGCTCGGCGGATCGGGCTGACCGTGCGCCAGGCGCTGTTCGGAGCGCTGCTGTTCGCGACGCTGCCGGTCGTCGTCCTCCAGTCCGCGACGGCGCTCAACGACCTCGTCTTCGGGTCGTTCCTGGCCTGCTGCGCGTACTTCCTGTTCACGTGGCGGCCGGTGACGCTGGGGCTCGCGGCGCTCGCGCTCGGTCTCGCGCTCGGCACGAAGTTCACGGCGCTCCTCGCCCTACCGCTGCTGGCGGTCTTCGCGGCCTTTCTCCACCCGGTCCGCCGCTGGCCGGCGCTCGTCCTCGTGGGCGTCAGCGGGATCGTGCTCGGGGCGTACTGGTACCTGCTCAACATCGCGAAGACGCACCACATCAACGGAGAGATCGCGGACGTGAAGAACGCGACCACGGTCGAGCACGGCAACACGCGCTCGGTCGGCGGCACGATCGCGCACTTCATGCGGCTCGTCATCGACGCGGTCGACCCGTCCGGCGCGGTCGGCCGCGACCGGTTCCTCTACCTCGTCGCGGCGGGGCTGATCCTCGCGCTGGGGCTGCGCGTGCGCGGGCGCGTGGGCACTGGACTCGTCGTCGGGGCCGCGGCGCTCGCCGCCTTGCCGCTCGCGTTCCGCTGGATCGACCACGAGCTGCTGCACGCCTACCAGAAGCTGTGGGTGCACTTCGACCGGCGCGATCTCGCCTTCCTCGGCTTCGACAAGCACCTGACGCGGGCGAGCCCGTTCCAGTCCTGGTACGGCGCGCTCGGGCTCGTGCTCGTGATCGCGTGCTTCGTGCTCGCCTGGATCGGGCGGCGGCACGGCTCGCTGCCGCGCGTCGTCTGGGTGCTGGCCCTGGCGCCGGTGATCTGGCTCGTCCTGCAGTCGATCACGACCTTCTACAGCCTCTGGGACGGGCGCTATGTCGTCTTCGCGGTCGCGCTCGGCGCTGCGCTCTGGGGGCTGGCGCTGACGATCAGGCCCCTCGCGTGGGCGGCGACCGGCATCGGCGTCGTCGCGCTGGTGCTGGCGCT
Organism: uncultured Actinomycetes bacterium; assembly: GCA_963776375.1. Classification (GTDB taxonomy): domain Bacteria; phylum Actinomycetota; class Thermoleophilia; order Gaiellales; family Gaiellaceae; genus PALSA-612. The sequence continues at coordinate 71,877 of CAVZMF010000004.1, forward strand.
CGTCCACTACGACGAGAAGCCGTCGGGGGTGAACGTGCTCGGCGGCTCGGCGCCGGCGTCGGTGTGGGACCTGTCCCGCGCGCAGGTGCTCGGACGCTTCCTGCAGCCGGGCGAGCGCGAGGTGGTCGCAGCGCTGGAGCAACGGGCACACAAGGGCGACACCGTCGCGCTCGCCGTCCGCCGCGAGGACGTCAGCTACCCGTACTTCGGCGAACGGCTCGACCGGCGGGTCGTGTTCGATTCGACCGCCCCCGGCTCCGACTGGATCGTGGCCGCTCCCGGAAAGCTCGGCGGGCTCACGATGCGGCCGGTCGTCGTCGATCACGGCTGGCGCCTCTACCGCCGGTGAAAGCCACGATCCGCCGTGTCCTCGACGTCCTCCCGAAGCTGGGGCTCCGCTACCGCTGCCCGTTCTGCCACCTGCGCTTCCGGCGGCTCGAGCCCCGCGGGCGCGATCTACCCGTCTACGCCGAGCTCGGGATCGTGGGCGGCGGCCTGCGCGAGGCCGAGTGCCCGTGGTGCCGGTCGAACGACCGCGAGCGGCTCCTCTACCTGTTCCTGCGGCGCTCCACCGACCTCTTCCGGCGCCCGCTGCGCGTCCTGCACGTGGCGCCGGAGGCCCGGTTGCGGCGCGCGATCGAGCGCAAGCAGACCGCCTACGAGACGACCGACCTCGCGATGCCCGGCGTCGACTTCCACTCGGAGCTCGCCTCGATCCCGAGGCCGGACGCCGCGTACGACGCGATCATCTGCTCGCACGTCCTCGAGCACGTCCCGGACGACCGCGCGGCGCTGCGCGAGCTGCACCGGGTGCTGGCGGCAGGCGGCTGGGCCGTGCTGCAGGTGCCGATCGCGGCGCGGGCCGAGCGCACCGACGAGGACCCTTCGGCCCCGGCGGAGGAGCGCGCCCGCCGCTTCGGCGACCCGACGCACGTGCGCCTGTACGCCGAGGCGGACTATGTCCGGCGTCTCGGGGAGGCCGGGTTCGAGGTCGGCGCGAAGAGCGCGCTCGAGCTCTTCGGCGCGCGGGCGGTCGAGGCCTACGGCTTGGCGGGCGAGGAGAAGGTCTTCTTCTGCACCCGCGCCTGAAGCGCCTGTCGCCGTGATCCGATCGCGAGCCGGGTGCGCCGTGACACGACGTCGAAGAACGTGCCGGCCCGGCGCGGCCTGGGCAGGTCGTACCCGAGCCGGCGGCCGACCGCCCCGACCGCCCCCGCCACCAGCTCTGCCGAACGCTCGTCGAGCTCGTCGCGCCAGAGGTCGAGCCGTCCGCCCTCGATCCGGCCGGTCACCTTCCGCTCCGCCCAGGCCGAGTTCGACGTCGCCTCGACGCCGCCGACCGTCGGCACGAGCAGCGAGTCGGCCCAGTCGATGCCCAGGAAGCGGCTCAAGCGGCGCATCGCGGCCTCCGGATCCGCGACGAGGTCCTCGTAGCGCAGGACGAGGTACCTGTCCCCGCCGAGCCGGCCGGCGTTGCGCTCCGCCGCGGTGAACGACCGCCGCACGGTGAGCCCGATCTCGACCATGTCCGTCGCCCGCCCGGTGGCGCTGTCGAGCCGCGCAATCGCAGCCGCGACGCTGCGCGGGTCGCGTACGACGTGCACGAAGCTTGCCTCCGGATAGCGCTCGAGGATCGCGTCGAGCACGTGCTCCTGCCCGGGGGTCTTCTCGACCCATGCCACGGGCTCTCCGACCGAGATCGCCACGGCCGCAAGACCGAGCACGTCGCGGTCGGGGTTGGCGGCGGCGAGCTCGAGCAGCCGCCGCGAGAAGCGCGCGTAGGGGTCGTACGAAAGCTCCCAGGGACGGCCGAGCGCCCAGAACGGCGGGATCCCCGACGGCGAGATCAGCCGCAGCATCCACCAGCGCTGCGCTTCGGCCGCGACCTGCTCCGGGGGAAGCCCGTCGACGCGCGGCAGGAAGGTGAGGAAGTGGTTCGACTCCCCGGGCAGCACCGCGAGTTGCCCGTGACCGTCGAGCAGGTCGAGGAGCAGCGTCGTCCCGGTCTTGCGGTGGCCGACCACGAACACGGGCCGGCGGTAGAAGGCGGGCAGCGGCTCGGGCTCGGCGTCGGGCACGGTTTCGACCGCGGCCAGCAGACGGGCGGCGGCCTCGTCGATCGCCGCCAGCAGGTCGCTCCACGCCGGCTCGACCCGGCGCGGATGGTCACGGGCCCGGATCTCCAGGAGCGCGTCGATCCGGCGGTACGCCTTGCTCTGGCTCATCGCCCGGACCTTACTGGCGGCCCGGCTCAGGACAGCGCGGTCTCGTACGCCGCCGAGGGTCGCCTCGACCGCGACGTCCCGCGAATAGCGCTCGCGCGCGCGTTCGCGGGCGGCGGCACCGAGGCGTCCGCCGCAGCTCCGCGTCGCCGAGCAGCCGCTCGAGCGCGGCGCGGAGCCCGGCGACGTCACCTACGGGGACCGAGCAGTCCCGTCTCCTCGTCCACGACCGCCTCGGCCAGCCCCCCGACCGCGGTCGCGACGACGGGCCGCTCGTGGGCCATCGCCTGGCGGGCGACGACGCCGTAGCCCTCGCGGCGCGACGGGCAGACGACGACGGCGGCGCGATCGAAGTAGCCCGGCAGCTCGACGGGCGGCACGAAGCCGAGCGCGGCGGGCACCTGCTCGCGCAGCGGCCCGTCGCCGACGACGACGAGCGGCAGGTCACGCGCCGCCTGGATCAGCTCGAGGACGCCCTTCTCCTCGGACAGCCGGCCGACGAAGAGCACGTGCGGCGGGTCGTCCGGCTCGACGGTCGTGGCCGGCATCGTGATCCCCACCGGCACGACCCTGACGTCGCGCGCGCCGAGGCGCCGCGCGGTCTCGGTCAGCGACTCCGACACGCAGAGAACCATCCGCGCGGCGCGCACGATCGGCCGGGAGAGCGCCGGGGCACGTCGGGCGAGCACCGAGTCGGTGCCGTGCATCGTCAGCAGATACGGCTTTCCTGTTGCTCGCGCCGGCAGGCCGGAGGGCAGCCAGTGCGCGTGGACGAGATCGGCGCCGGCTGCCGCCGCCCGGGCCGCGCGCGTGTAGGAGGCCAGGAACGCCGGCAGCAGCGCCGCCCTTGCCGGCGAGCGCCGGAGGTTGCCGACGATGCCGTCGCCGTAGGCGATGCCGAAGTGCCGGAAGGTGGCCGGCGAGACGACCTCGATCTCGACGCCGGCGGCCCGTAGATCGTCGACCGCGTCCCGCATGAACGCCCCGGCCACGTCGGACTCGTCCCGCGGATACGACGTGGTCAGCACGCAGACACGCACGCAGCAACGCTACCGCCAGTCCCTTCCGGACACTGCCCGGGGTCAGACCCCGGGGCGTGCCCTGAAAGAACATCGCCCGATTCTCCGGACTGCAGGACTTCCACACCTTTCCGCCATGGCCTCCCGGGCCATGACAGGGGTCAGACAGGGGTCAGACAGGGGTCAGACAGGGGTCAGACCCCGGCCATGGCCAGGACCGACGTGTCAGCTTTGGGCGAGCGAGGAGGCGATGCGGGCGGCGAGCGAGGCGCCGTCGAGGCCGTGGAAGCGCAGGGCTTCCGCGGGCGTGCCGCAGGCCGGCCAGCCCTCGACCGCGAAGACGGTCACCGGGCGCTGCAGCTCGCGCCGCAACGCGTCGCCGAGCGCGCCGACGGGCGAATGGTCCTCGACGACGAAGAGTCGCTCGAACGGCGTGATCGTCTCCTCGAGCCAGGCGGCGTCGAAGCGGTTCAGCCAGGGCATGTCGACCACGGCCAGCCGCACGCCGCGCGCCCGCAGCGCCTCGGCTGCGATCAGCGTCTCGTGGAGCATCACCGGCCCGTACGAGAGCGCAACGGCGTCGTCGCCCCGCACGAGCACGCTGCCGCGCCCGACGCCGAGCTCATAGCCGCGCGGCAGCTCGAGCCGGCGCGGCGACGGCCCGATCGCGAGCCGGATCGCGACGCTCTCCGTCGGCATCGGCGACCGCCCACTCGACGACAGCCCGGGTCTCCTCCGCGTTCGCCGGGTGCACGACCGCCATGTTCGGCAGCGCCGCGAGCAGCGAGGCGTCGCGCAGGCTCTGGTGCGACTTCCCCGGCCCGGCCGGGATCAGGCCCGCGTAGTGGCAGCCGTAGACGATCCGCGCGTCCTCGCTGGCCGCGTTGTAGATCTGCTCGTTCGCGCGCGACGCGAGGAAGGACGCGAACGAGTTGACGACCGGCAGCAGCCCCTGCCGGGCGAGCCCCGCGGCCATCGAGACCATGTCCTGCTCGGCGATGCCGACCTCGATGAACCGGCCGGGGTAGCGCAGCTCGAAGCCGCGGATGCGGCAGTCCGACGCCAGGTCGGCGTCGAGCACGACGAGCTCCGGATGACGCTCGGCGAGATCGAGCAAGGCCGCGCCGTACGCCTCGGCGACGTACTCGGCCGCGTCCTTCAGCCTCGGTCGCGGCGCCCCCGCCCCGCTCGCGGGCTCGCCCTCGAGGCTGGTCGCGGGCTCGTCCTCGAGCGGCGGCACCGGCTCGAGCGCGAGCCCGCCGAGGCCGTGCTCCGCAAACGCCGCGCCGATCCGCTCCGCCAGCTCCGCGAACGCGCGCGCGAACGCCTGGTCGTCAGGCGCCCCGGCGTGCCAGCGATACGTCCCGCTGCCCTCCTCGAGCGCGACCGGGTGCTCCATGAACGAGACGCCCTTCCCCTTGATCGTCTGCGCGATCAGCACCTTCGGCCGCTCCGGCTCGAAGCGGAAGTCCTCGAACGCCTCGCGGAGGTCGAGGTAGCTGTGCCCGTCGCAGGTCTCGACGTACCAGCCGAAGCTCCGCAGCTTCTCCTCGAGATCGCCGAGGCCGAGGATCTCCTCGGTCCGCCTGTCCGACTGCAGCTCGTTGCGGTCGACGACGACGACGAGGTTGCCGATCGCCTCGTGCGCGCCGGCCTGGAACGCCTCCCAGTTCTGGCCCTCCTGGAGCTCGCCGTCGCCCGTCATGACCACGACGCGCCCGCCCCGGCCGAGGAAGCGCTTGGCCCAGGCCATGCCTCGACCCTTGGAGATGCCCATGCCGAGCGACCCGGAGTTGGCCTCGATCCCCCGCACGCGGATGTCCGGGTGCCCGTCGAGCCCGCCCTGGCGCCGCAGCCGCAGCAGCCGCTCCGCCGGGATCACCCCGAGCGAGTGGAGCACGGCGTACAGCCCCGGCACGTCGTGCCCCTTGGACGAGAAGTACACGTCGCGGTCGGGGTGGTCCCAGCCGAGCTGCGCGGTCGTGAGCTCCTCCTCGAACAGGAAGGTGACGACGTCCATCGCGCTGAAGCTCGAGCCGAGATGACCGGAGCCCGCGCGCTTGACAGCGGTGAGCGCGTTGGCGCGCGCCATGTCGGCGAGCAGCGCCAACCGCTCGTCCGTGGGCACGTCCGCGAGCCGCACGCGGTCGAACTCGCCGCGCGGGACCAGCTTCAGCTCCGCCACGGCTCCACGTCCACGGTCGGAAGCGCCGCCTCGCCCGACTCGACGAGCGCCTCGGCTCGCGCCCAGTCGTCCTCGCGGTCGATGCTGAATCCCTCCAGGCCCTCGGTGAAGAACGGGATCCGCGTGCGGCCGCCGAGCGTCCCCTCCTCGGCCACGCGCGTCCACGCGATCTCCAGCGAGCTGTTCTGCACGAACACCTCGGGCAGCGCCTGGAACTGGCTGTCGTGCCACGGCACCTCGAGGTGCGACTGGTCGAGCAGCGGACGCATCGTCTCGCCCTCGGCGACCCACATCTTCCCGGGGTGCTGCTTGACCGGCTCGACGGCGCGGATCGAGTCGGCCTCCGGATTCGCGAGCAGCTGCTCCAGCGCGCGGCGCACGGGCTCGGGGCCGCGAAACGGGCTCGTCGGCCGCACGAGCGCGAACAGGTCGTAGCGCTCCGGGAGCTCCCCGAGCGCGTGCCGGAGCCACTCGACGTCGGGCGACGTCGAGGTCGCGAGCTCCGCCGGGCGGAGGACGACCTCGCCGCCGTACCAGCGGGCGATCTCCGCGATCTCCTCCGAGTCGGTGGAGCAGACCACGCGGTCGGCCACACCCGACTGCCGCGCCGTCGCGATCGCATACGCGAGCAGCGGGTGCCCGGCCAGCGGCCGGACGTTCTTCCCCGGGACGCGCTCCGACCCCGAGCGCGCGGGCACGAAGGCCACCAGCGACGTCATGTCCTTGCCGGGTCGGCGATCAGGTTGACGTACTTCCAGTCGGAGTAGACGTCGAGCGCCTCGACGCCGGCCTCGCGCCAGCCCGTGCCCGACTGCTTGACGCCGCCGAACCCCATGTGCGGCTCGGAGCCGTGCGTCCCGCCGTTGACGACGACCACCCCGGCCCGCACGAGCTCCGCGAAGCGCATGGCCCGGTGGACGCTCTGCGTGTGGATCGCCGCCGTCAGCCCGTACGGCGAGTCGTTCACGAGGGCAAGCGCGTCGTCGAAGCCGCGCACCCGGTAGAGGATCGTGACCGGGCCGAACAGCTCCCGGCAGGACACGTCGGCGTCGGGGGCGACGCCTTCGAGGACGGTCGGCGCCACCCAGAAGCCCGGCCGGTCGATCCGCTCCGCGCCGGCCTCCACGAGCCGCCCGAGCGCCTCCTCGCTGATCACCGGCCCGGCGTCGTACTCGCGCGCCTCCGCGACGAACCGGTCGCGGAACGCGTCGTAGACCGAGTCGAAGACGACGATCCGGCTGGCGGACGCGCAGCGCTGGCCGGCGTTGGAGAACGACGACGCCAGCGCCCAGCGCAGGGCGTTGTCGAGGTCCGCGTCGTCGCAGACGACGAGCGCGTTCTTGCCGCCGAGCTCGAGGCACACCTTCGCCAGCCGCCGGCCCGCGATCTCGTTGACCCAGCGCCCGGTGGCGGCCGAGCCGGTGAACGAGACGAGGTCGACGTCCGGATGCTCGCACGAGCGCCGCGCCTGCCTCCGGCCCGAGCCCCTGTACGACGTTCAGCACCCCGTCGGGCAGGCCGGCCCGTCGACACGTCGCCGCAAAGGCATGCGCGCTCGCGGGCGTGTGCTCGGACGGCTTCAGCACGCAGGCGTTCCCGCAGAGGATTGCCGGGAAGACCTTCCAGGCCACGTTCGGAAGCGGCGTGTTGAACGAGATCAGGAGGCCCGCGACGCCGAGCGGCTGGCGCACGGACATGACCGTGCGGTGCTCCATCGACGCCGTCGTCGTCCGGCCGTAGAAGCGGCGCCCCTCGCCGGCCATGAAGAAGCCCATCTCGATCGCAGCGTCCGTCTCGCCGCGCGCCGCGTCGAGGGACTTGCCCGTCTCGGTCGCGACGATCTCGGACAGCTCGTCACGCTGGTCCCGCAGGGCGAGGGCGATCTCGCGGCACAGGTCGCCGCGGGAGACGACCGTTCGCGCCGCCCACTCCGGCTGCGCCCGGCGCGCCGCCGCCACGGCCGCCGCGACGTCCTCCGCCCCCGACCGCGCCACCCGGCAGAGCGGCGTCCCGTCCGCCGGCCGGTGCTTGTCGAGCCACTCGCCCGATGCGGCCGGCACGGCCTTCCCGTCGAGGTGGTTCGGAACCTGGTCCCAAATCACCAAGCCGACCAGCTCACCAGGCCGACCAGCCGCCGTCGATGACGAGGTTGGCGCCGGTCATGTACGACGACGCGTCCGAAGCGAGGAAGACGATCGCGCCCAGCGCCTCGCGCGCTTCGGCCATCCGCCCCAGCGGCACGCGCGCCGTGTACGCCTCCAGGAACTCCGCGGGCTGGTCGTCGAACGACGCCGGCGAGCGTGAGCGTGTTGACGCGGACGCCCTCCTTCGCCCAGTAGGTCGCGAGGTAGCGCGTGAGGTTGAGGATGGCCGACTTCGACACCGAGTAGGCGACCGGCTTCGTGAACGCCTCGCCCCCGCGCCGGCGAAACTCGTAGACGTCCTGCTGCGGCGAGAGCAGCCCGTAGACGGACGAGACGTTGACGATCGAGCCGCGGCCCTCGCGCGCCATGGCGCCGCCGACCATCTGGCAGCAGAGCAGCGTGCCCTTCACGTTCACGTCCATGACGCGGTCGAACGACGCCTCGGGGTAGGTCTCGAAGGGTCCGACCTCCTCCGCGGGCGCGTCCGGCGGTGAGTCCAGCGCCGCGTTGTTCACGAGCAGGTGCGGGACGCCCCATTCGGCGACCACGCGCCCGGTCGCCGCCTCGAGCGCAGCGCGGTCGGTGACGTCCACGGGCTCGTCGCCCTCGACGTCGAAGACGGCCACCTTCATCCCCCGCTCGCGCAGGCCGTCGACGTAGACGGAGCCCAGCTGCCCGAGCCCGCCGGTGACGACCGCGACACGCCCGGAGAGGTCGAAGAGCGGGTCCGTCATGTCTGCTCCTGCGGCACCGTGGCAGAGCCACAGTGCCTTGCAAGGGGGAACCTCTCGGTTCCCCCGAGCCCCCCTCCCCTTCGCGTGAGCACGCTCACGCTCATCGCTTCGCCGCCCAGACCGCGTCGCAGAACTCGCGCACGCAGCCCTCGCCGCCTCGCCGCTCGAGCGTCCAGCGGGCCAGCCCGGCGACCTCCGGCCACGCGTCCGCAGGCACGACGGGCAGCCCGACGGCCTCGAGACAGGCCGCGTCGTTGATGTCGTTGCCGACGTAGGCCGTGTCCGCGAGCGCCACGCCGCGCCGATCGGCCTCCTCGCGCAGCGCCGCCAGCTTGTCGCCGAGCCCGTGCCGGCAGTCGACCTCGAGCTTCTTCGCCCGCGCCGCTGCGATCGGCACGGCCTCCGTGGACAGGATCACAACCTCGACGCCGGCCTCGCGCAGCCGCGCGAGGCCGAAGCCGTCCGCCCGGCAGCAGCGCACGCTCTCCTCCCCGCGCTCGTTCACCCAGACGTGATTGTCCGTGAACACGCCGTCGAAGTCGAAGACGGCCAGCCGGATGCGCGCGAGCAGCGGCTCGAGCGCGTTCAACGCTCGGCGGCGCCGCCGGGCGCCGCGAGAGGCTCCTCGACGGGCTCGAGGTCCTCGAAGGTCAAGCTCTCCTCGAAGGCGAGCCTCCGGCGCAGCCTGCGCCCGAGCAGGCGCTCGAGCTCGTACGGCGCCAGGCCCTCGTCGGCAGGCGACTTCGCCTCGAGGTCTCCGGCGCGAGAGCACGTGCCCCGCCGGGAGGTCGCGCGCCGCGACGAGCTTCTTGCCCATCTTGCGGATCGCGCTCTCCTCGCTGGGAAGGGGCCGCTTGATCCCGTCGCCGAGCGCCAGCGGCGCCCGGTGCAGGTCGCGGACGAGCCGCCGCATCCCGTCGGGCATGAGCGAGAACGCGTGGTCCGTGCCCTTCCAGCCGTGGCTGAGCGTGAAGTGCTTCTCGATCACGCGCGCGCCGAGGGCGTAACCGAGCAGCGACATCGTGTAGCCGTCCTGGTGGTCGGAGAGCCCGATCACGAGCTCCGGGAACCGATCGCGCAGCGTCGTGATCACACGCAGGTTCAGATCCTCGGCCTCGGCGGGATAGGCGGCAGTGCACTGCATGACACACAGCTGCGGGTTGATCGGCAGGATCGCGTCGACCGCCCGCTCGACGTCCTCCATCGTCCCGCCGCCGGTGGAGAGGAAGATCGGCCTGCCGTACGAGGCGACCTGCCGCAGGAGCGGCGTGTTCGTCAGGTCGGCCGAGGCGATCTTGAAGGCCGGGACGCCGAGCTCGGCGAGGAAGTCGGCGCTCGGCAGGTCGAAGGTCGTGCCGAAGACGGTGACGCCGAGCTCGCGGGCCTGGTGCATGAGCTCGAACCAGTCCTTGTCGTCGAGCTCGAGCGCCTCGCGATGCTCGCCGTAGGTGCGGCCGAAGCTGTTCTCGTGGTCGTACGGCTGGTCGTACATCGCCCGCGTGTACAGCGTCCGGTTGTCGCGCTTCTGGAGCTTCACCGCGTCGACGCCGCACTGCTTGGCCATGTGCAGGAACTCGATCGCCTTCATCAGCGATCCCTGGTGGTTGTGGCCGACCTCCGCGATGACGTACGCCTCTCCGTCGTCGGAGATGCGCCTGCCGTCGACGACGAGCTCCCTCATGACCGGCGATGGTACCGCCACCGGTTGTCAGCTCACTGTTAGGGGCGTCGGCTTCGGCCGCGGCGCGGGCCGCTCGGCACGCGTCTCGAGCCCGTAGCCGTAGACGATCGGCAGAGCCAGCAGCAGCGTGACGAAGACGTAGAAGTAGTAGAAGGACATGGTCAGGTAGAAGACGTTCGCGAACAGCGTCCCGACCAGCGCCGCCGTCATCCCCCACGCGAGCGGCGTCACGCGGGCGCCGGACGGCTCGCCGCGCGCCGTGAGCTCGCGGCCGAGCTTGCGCGCGAAGTGAGTGCGCGCGAACAGGTAGAGCAGGAAGGCGGCGAAGACGATGGTGCCGACGAGGCCGGTCTCGACGATCAGCGCCACGTAGTACGAGTGCGGCCCCCAGTTCGCGAGCCCGGTGACCTCCTGGTAGTAGACCGCGAAGTTGTTCAGGCCGAGCCCGAAGAACGGGTGCGAGTGCAGGATCGCAGGCACGAAGTCGTAGACCGTGAAGTGCGCCGACGACGACCTCCCGCTCGTCTCGAACCGCGAGCCGATCACCTTGAGGAAGTACGCCGGGCTGGTGGCGATCAGCGCCACGAAGCCCGCGCAGATCAGGGCGACGGGGATCAGGACCTGGCGCGAGAGGATGCGACGGTGGTACGGCAGCGCGAGCAGGGCGGTGCCGAGGATCAGCCCGCCGATCCCGCTCCGCGACAGCGTCAGCACCTCGACGACGAGCAGGAACGCGAGCGTCAGGCCGAGCTTGATCTTCCACGGGTGGCCTCTCTCGAGGCGCAGGTAGAGCGGCGTCAGGATCAGCAGCGGGAGGATGAGCATGATCCCGAGGTGGTTCGGGTCGCCCGTGAGCGCGTTCGGGCGGTAGATGAAGCCGGTCTGCTCGAAGATCCCGTAGACGTTGATCGAGCTGGTGCCGCCGGTGATGGGCGAGATCACGTTGTTGTCGAGGTTCACGCCCGAGCGGGCGGCCAGCAGTTGAAGCACGCCGTACGCGGCGTTGACGACCATGCCCGCCGTGAACCAACCCAGCGTGCGCAGGAAGAAGCGCGACGAGTGGCGTGACAGGTAGATCACGCCGAGCAGGAGGAAGAGGAAGTGGATCCCGAACTTGATGAACCCCTTCCAGTACTGCTGCACGGCCTGTGCCGACTCGAGCGAGTAATAGCCGGCGAGGTACACGCACAGGAACAGGGCGAGGAAGCCGGCGACGGCCGCGGCGGTGATCACGAACGTGCGGTCGCGACGCGCGATCTCCCGGATCCCGAACGAGACGATGAACCCGATCGCGAGGACGTCGGCGATCGAGACGGTCCCGGCGACGCTCCAGCTCACCTTCTCGAACGTCGCGCAGAAGACGGTCGCGAGGAAGAAGAAGCGGGCGGGACGGATCGTCATTCGCTCGGCGGCAGATTCAACAGGAGATCGGCGTACTCGCGGACGCGCGACCGGCGGTCGAGGCGGTCGCGCAGGTCCGTCCGGCAGCGAGGCGCCGTTCAGGGAGCCGTCCTCCCAGCGCTCGTGCAGGGAGACGAGGGCGGTGCGGATCGCGTCCACGTCCTCGGGAGCGGCGACGAGGCCGCTGCCCGCCTCGCGGATCAGGTCGGCGGCGGCTCCGTCCGGCGGGACGACGGCCAGGATGGGCCGCTCGGCCGCGAGGTACTCGAAGACCTTGCCCGAGAGCACGCCGCGCCCGCGGCCGCCCGCCTCGGGAATCAGCAGCAGGAGCGCGTCGGACGAGCGCTGCAGCTCGAGGGCCTCGCGATGCGACGTGTACGGATGGAGCTCGAGGCGGTCGCCGAGCCCGAGGGCCTCTGCCCACTCGCGGTCGGACGGGCGGAAGTCGCCGACGAAGCGGGCGACGACGTCGAGCTTCGAGTCCGCCAGCGCCTGCAGGAACGGCCGCGGGGTGCGCTTGCCGAAGAAGCTGCCCGCGTGCGTGATCGTGAAGCGGCTCCCGCGCCGGTACTCGAGCCCCGCGAAGTCGTCGAAGTCGCAGCCGTTCGGGATCGTCGCGACCTCTCCCTGCGGCTCGAGCTCGCGGGCCTCGTCGGCGATCGCGCCGGCCGCGGCCACGATCGCATCGGCTCTGCCGGCCACCATGCGGGCGATCCCGGCTGCCGTCGTCTCCTTGGCCCGGACGGCGAAGCTCTCGGTGCGGCGGTGCGGATGAGCGGCGATCGAGTCGCGGAGATCGGCCACCCAGCGCGCGTCGGTGAAGCGCTTGACGGCGGCGCCGACGAGGTGGATCGAGTTCGGCGGCGAGGTCGTGATCACCGCGTCGATCCCTTCCTGCCTCACGATCCGGGTCGCCGCGGGAATGGCGGTCAGGTTCCAGCTCACGTTCTCGTCGGGCACGAGCAGCCGGCGCCCGAACAGCCGCATCTGGGCACCGAGCCGCTCCAAGCCCTCGGTGCCGTGGAGCTCGTCGGCCGGGCGCTTCCCGGTCGGGCCGACGTAGTGCGCGCGGTGCACCCAGGCCTGCGTCGGCGGCACGATCTCGTCGTCGCGGTGCACCCACTTCGGGTCGTCGGGGGCGAGCACGTGCGTCTCGATCCCGTACGCCGGCAGGTGCGTGGCGAGCTTCAGCGACCGCTGGACGCCGCCGCCCCCGGCCGGCGGGAAGTAGAGGGTGACGAGCAGCACCTTCACGCGGCTCGATGGTAGTCAGGCCTGCAGCGCGGCCACGGGGCGAGCCGTCAGACTGCCCCGATGCGGCTACCAGCGTTCCGCCGTGCCCCGGCCGAGTACGACGAGCAGTTCATGGACACGATGGCATCTGCGTACCTCGAGCAGACGGCCTGGACGCGGCTGCGTCTCGAGGCCGTGCAGGCGCTCGTCGAGCCGCGTCCGGGCGAGCGGGTGCTCGACCTCGGCTGCGCCGCGGGCGCGATCTCGCATTTCCTCTCCGAGCTCGGGTGCGAGACGGTCGGGGTCGACGCCGAGCCCCTGGCGCTCGAGAAGGCGCGCGGGCTTTTCCCGGACCTGCAGTTCCAGCTTGCGAACGTCGTCCGGTTGCCGTTCGAGGACGCCTCGTTCGACAAGGCCGTCGCCGCCGACCTCGTCGAGCACCTGGACGACGAGACCCTCCGGGCGATGCTCCGGGAGACGCGCCGCGTCCTGCGCCCGGGCGGCACGCTCTCGATCTACACGCCGAACCCGCGGCACCCGATCGAGCGGCTGAAGGCGCGCGACCTGATCCTGGCCCAGAACCCGACGCACATCGGGCTGCGCGACCGCGCCACGCTGGAGGCGATGCTCCGCGAGGGCGGCTTCGAGATCGAGCTCAGCGAGTGGCGGGCGAGCTTCATTCGCGGGCTCAGGCTCGTGGAACGCGCCGGCGGCGGCCGGATCGAGTCGCTCCGCTACCGGCTCTGCGTGCGCGCCCGGACTCATTTCAGGCGGTAGAGGGCATAGCGAGAGTCCCGGTAGAGCCGCGGCAGGTCGAGCCGGGGCGCGTGCCGGTCCAGGTCGAGGACGACGAACCGGGCGCCGTAGCGCCGCGGAATCGCCAGGTTGCCGGTGGCGAGGAACCTGTCGGCGTCGTCGCGCCGCGCGAAGGGGTGGTTCGGCTTCGTGTCGGCGACGTGCCCGGGCGGCGCGGCGTTGATGTACACGGGCACGGCAGCTGAGATCCGGTATGCGGTCGCGTCGTCCGAGAACACGACCGAGCCCTTCGGGACCTGCCGGTGGAGCGCGCGGACGAGCCCCGGGGTCAGCCCGGGAGAGGTCGGCTCCGCGTCCCAGTGCGCGAGCCCCGACACGGCCACCGGGATCACGAACAGGAGCGCGGCGGCTCCCGTCAGCCTCCCCGGCCGGTCGAGCGAGCGCCGCGCGACCAGGGCCACGACGAGCGCGGCCGTCCCCGCGATCGCCGCGTACCAGCCCACGAACGCCGGCCCGCGGTCGCCCGGTGACGCGCCGAAGTCGCCGGGCCAGGCCAGCTCGAGGCCGATGCCGGCCCCGAGCGCGAGCGGCAGCACCCATGCGCCGAGCCAGCGCGAGAGCACCGCGGCGCCTCCCGCGAAGGCGAACGCCAGCGGGACGAAGCCAACGATCCGCCGCGCCTGCGAGAGCGAGACGACGTCGGAGAAGGTGCTGAAGAAGAGCGGCACGAGCGTCAGCGCGACGATGATCACGGTGCCGCCCAGGACGAGCGCGGCCCAGCGGCGGTGCCGGGCCGCCGCCGCCAGGGGAACGCAGACGAGCGCGGCCACGGCGACCGCCCCGGTCCGCGCGAAGGCGTCGGCCGCAATCCGGTAGCTGTGCAGCGAGTAGACGACGATCTGGCCCCTGTAGTGATCCAGGCTCCGCGCCAACTCCGCGTTCGACGGGTCGTGCGACGTCGTCTCACGCACGACCGGGAGCAGCCAGAGGAAGACCCCTCCCGCAGGCACGAGCACGGCGAGCAGCGCCGCCGCGTTCGGCCGCAGCTCGCCGGGCACGAGCAAGGCGCGCGCGGCGACGTAGCCGGCGAGCGGGACGAGCACGTACAACGCGTAGGTCGGATGGACGAGCGCGAGCGCGAGCGCGCCGGCCGCCAGCGTGAGCCCTCCGGCGGGCGACGGCCGGCGCACGAACCAGAAGAAGAGCGCGATCACGACCGGGACGAGGAGCTGCCGCGCCCCCGTCGCCGGCAGCGCCAGGCTCACGTACGCCCCGCCGTGCCCCCCACCGATGCCGAACAGCGCCACGGTCGCGAGCAGCGTCGCGAGCGCGGCTGCGCGGTTCCGGAAGACGGCGATTCCCGCCTCGTAGACGACCGCGAAGGCGATCGGGCAGAGGATGCTCGCCTCGTGCAGCAGCACGTTCCCCGCGTCCACGCCGCCCAGCCGCGCCACGAACGCCAGCAGCAGGTGCCAGAGCGGGAACGCGTACCCGGGGTGGAGACCGCCGTCTACGAACTCGTCCAGCGTGCGGAGGTGCAGGTCGGAGAAGGCGAGCAGCTTGCGAACGCGCGCGAGGTGGAAGAGCGCGTCGCCCTCCAGCGTGCCCGCCACGTGCCAGAGCAGGACGCCGAAGAGGACGCCGAGCAGGATCACGCCGATCGGGAGCCGGCGCTCCACCCGGCCACGCCGGCGCAGGACGGCCACCAGGGCACCGACGCCGAGCGCGGCGTACAGGCCGAGGGCGAGGTCGAGCGACCCGTGGACGGCGAAGACGATCGCGCCCGCTCCGACGATCCCGGCCAGGCTCCAGGCGATCGTCGCCGACACACTCGGCCGTCCGAGCGCCCGCGCGATCAGCCAGCCGGGAAGCAGCACCGTCAGCGTCGCCGCCGCGAGCTTCAGGTAGAGCCCGAGCCCGGAGTCCGGCAGCAGCCGCGCGAGGAGCAGCGCCGGCAGCACCGCGAGCTCGCGCGGCACCCGTTGCGGAGCGGAGCTCACGTGCGCGGCGCGGCGATCAGCGACTCCGCCGACCCCGACGCGAGCCAGCCGGCCGCCTCGCGGTACATCCGGCCCCGCTCGCCGGGGAACATCACGCCGCGCATCCGCAGCGACGCGAGCAGCAGCCGCCGCGCGCGCTCGGCCTCGGCCGCGCCGTGGTGCTTGGCCAGGAAGCGGAGGTGCCCGCGCAGGTTCTCCCTGAACATTCGCCCGCCGTGCGACGCGCCGCCGACGTGCACGAACTCGGCGCCCGGGAAGAACAGCACCTTCCAGCCGGCCTCCCGGAACCGGTAGCACCAGTCCGTCTCCTCGCTGAACAGGAAGAACTCCTCGTCGAGCGGGCCGACCTGCTCGATCGCCTCGCGGCGCACGAGCATCACCGAGCCCATGACGAACTCGGCCTCGAGCACGCGGTCGTGGTCGAACCCGCCCGCGTAGAAGGCGTTGAAGGCGCTCGACCGGGGCGCCAGCTTGCGCAGGAACAGGTACTCCGTGCTCAGGCGCCACAGCGTCGGGAAGCCCCGCACCGAGCGCTGCAGCGAGCCGTCCATGTTGAGCAGCTTCGGCCCGACGACGGCGGCGTCCGGCCGGCTCTCGGCGAAGGCGAGCAGCCGGCCCACGCCGTCGCCGACGGCCCATGCGTCCGCGTTGAGGACGAGCACGAACGGGGTCGTCGTCTCGGCGATGCCCCGGTTCCAGCCCGCGCCGAGCCCGAGGTTCTCCTGTTCCACGAGGCGCACCTCGGGAAAGCGGCCGCGGACGAGATCCGTGGTCCCGTCGGTCGAGCCGTGGTCGACCACGACCGTCTCCCGGCCGGCCACGCTCGCCAGGCATCGCTCGAGATAGGGCAGCGCGTTGTACGTGACGACGACGACTGCCAGCCGGTCTCGCTCAGCCATCCGGGACGGTCGAGCTGGCTCTGGCCGGGCGCAGCGACTCCCAGGCGAGAACCGCGGCGCCGGGGAGCGAGACCGAGATCGAGACGACGAAGAAGAGGAAGCCGGTCGCGAACGCCTGGTCCGCGCTGACGCCGAGCTGCGTCAGGAAGCTGACGAAGAACGCCTCCCGCACCGCGAGGCCGTTGATCGTGAACGGGACGAGGAGGACGAGGAAGAGCAGCGGTCCCATCACGTAGTAGGGCCTGGGCGACAGGTCGACGCCCACGGCCTTGCCCGCGAGCCAGATCGCGAGCACGCGCACGGCCTGGACGGCAAGCGTCAGCATCATCACGCCGATCATCAGCCCGACGTGGTCGCGGAAGCCGTGGATCCCCTCGTAGGCGGCGCGGAGCGGGCGCTCGAGGCGGAAGCGGCGGACGAGCGGAAGCAGCCTGGCGAGCGGCCTGCGGGCCCGGCGCGAGAAGAGGGCGAAGCCGAGGACGATCGCCGCAATCACGAACGCGAGCTCGACCCACAGGTAGCCGCCGACGTCGTACTCGCCGACCGCGAGCGCGAAGCCGACCGCGGCCAGGATCAGCGTCGCGACCCCGCCGAGGACGCGCTCGAGCAGCACCGAGCCCGCGATCGGCCCGCCGTAGCCCGGATGGCGCTTCGTCGTCTCGTACATGCGCCAGCCGTCCCCGCCGATGGAGGTCGGGAGCACCTGACCGACGGTGTACGACGTGAAGTAGGCGCGGATCAGCCAGGGCAAGTACTCGCGGATCCCGCGGGCCTTCAGCAGCTGCTGCCAGCGCCAGGCCATCGGCCCGACGGACAGCGCCATGATCGCGATCGCGCCGAAGAAGTACTCGAACTGGGCGTGGCGGAGGATGTGAAGCGTCTGGCCGACGTCGATCTGCCAGAGGATGTAGGCGACACAGAGGCCGGTGACGACCAGCCCGCCGACGGCGCGCACGGGCCTCCGGGCGAGGACGCTGCGGCTCACGACGCGGTGAACCCCGCGTGCACCCGACACAGCGCCGCGATCGCGTCCTCGACGTCCTCCGGCGAGTGGGCCGGGGAGAGGGGAAGCGAGAGCACCTCGTCGCCGGCACGCTCCGCGACCGGCAGCGGCGGCCTGTCGGGGTAGCGCTCGCGATAGGCGCTGAGCCGGTGGACGGGGAGGAAGTGGATGCTCGTGCCGATCTGCTCGTCGGCCAGGGCGCGCTGGTACTCGTCGCGGGTCGCGCCCGCCCGCTCGGCGTCGACGCGGACGACGTAGAGGTGCAGGGCATGGGTGTCGCGCGGGTCGCGAGCGAGCGGCTCGATGCCGTCCAGGTCGGCCACGGCCGCGTCGTAGGCGGCGACGTGGCGAAGGCGGATTTCCCGGTGCCGCTCGAGCTTGTCGAGCTGGCAGAGCGCGATCGAGGCGAGCACGTCGGAGAGGTTTGCCTTGTAGCCGGGAACGGCGATGTCGTAGCGGGAGCCGTGGTCGCGGCGCATGATCCGGTGCTCGTCGACGGCGCGCGCCACGGCGTCGTCGTTCGTCGTGATCATCCCGCCCTCGCCGGCGGTGACGTTCTTCGTGGCGTAGAGCGAGAAGCAGGTGGCCGCCGAGAGGCCGCCGACCTTGCGGCCGCGGTAGGCGCTCTCGACCGCGTGGGCGGCATCCTCGACCACGGGCAGGCCGAGCGCCCAGAGCGGGTCGAGGTCGGCCGGCTGGCCGGCCAGGTGGACGGGCAGGATCGCCTTCGTCTTCGGCCCGACGAGGCGCTCGACCTCGTCCGGGTCGATGTTCAGGTCGCTCTCGCGGACGTCGGCGAAGACGGGTATGGCGCCGGTGTGGACGATCACGTTCGCGGTCGCGGGCCACGTGATCGGCGACGTGATCACCTCGTCGCCCGGCCCGACACCGAGCGCGACGAGCGCCAGGTGGAGCGCGGCCGTCCCGGACGTGACTGCGAGCGCGTGCTTGGCCTCGACGTACTCGGCGAAGCGCCGCTCGAGCTCCGCCGTCCGCGGCCCGGTCGTCAGCCAGCCCGACCGCAGCGTCTCGGCGACGGCCTCGATCTCCTCGTCGCCGACAGCGGGCGGCTGGAAGGAGAGGAACGTCTGGCGACGGGCCTCGAGCACGCCGCAAGCGTAACGGCGTCCGGAGAAGGAGCGACCTGTCTCAGCCCCGGCATTGATGCGACAGATCGAGGCGGCCGTCGAGCGGCCGCGTTCTCGCAGAATTCGGGCCGTGAGCCGCAGGGCCGGATTGGCCCAAGGCTTTCGCGGCCGCGGCACCGTCAGACGAGCGCTTCGGCGTCCGCCGTCACGAAGCGCACCCTCGAGGCAGCGCGCTCGGCGCGGTCGACCGCCTCCTTCCGCGAGTCGCCGACGGCCAGTACCGCTCCCGCGCGGTCGGCGCCGCGCCGCAGCTCGCCGAGCTCGTAGCCGGGCTCGCGGTAGCTCCGCACCCAGACGACGCCGGTCGACCGCTCCGCCGCCTCGAGCCCCTCGACGGACTCCAGCACGCCCGGCTCGGGAACGAGGAAGCGGATGCAGGCGCCGCCGGCCAGCTCGTCCGGGACGAAGGCGCCGTCGTAGAGCCGCTCTCCGAGCGCAGCCGCGATTGCCAGACGGTTCAGGTGCACGCCGAGTGCGGCCTCGCAGAGCTCGGCGTCGTGCCCGCCCCCCAGCCGGGCCGCGAGCTCGCCCACGCGAGGCCCGTCCTCACCGACCAGCACCTGCGTGTACGTCGGCCCGTCCTGCACCCCGACCGCCGCCGCGGCCGCCTCGGCCACGCGCACGACCTCGTCGACCGTCTCCTTCGGCAGCTGACTCGGCCACACGTGCGCCAGCGCGACGCCGAAGGCCGGAGGCTCGGCAACGACGCGGTCGGTGACGCTCAGCGGGTGGAAGCGACCGCCGACCGAGAACCCGTTCACCGTCACCTCCGGCCCGGCGACGAGCTCCTCGACGAGCACGACGCTCGAGCGCGCGAGGCCGCGGGCCAGGTCGAACGCCTGCGGCAGCGCCTCCGCGCCCGGAACGAGCCCGAGCCCCTTCTGGCCCTGGAGATCCGGAGCCTTGACCACGCACGGAAAGCCCAGCTCCTCGGCGGCCGCCGACGCCTCGGACAGGCTCGAGCACACCCGATGGCGCGCGTGCAGCACCCCTGCTTCGGCGAGCCGCTCCCGCTGCCGGAGCTTCGAGGTCGCGACCTGCGCCGTGGCCGCGTCGAGCGGATGGGGGAGGCCGAGCCTCGCCGCCACACGGGCTGCGATCGCCACCGGGAAGTCGATTCCCGGTGCGATGACGCCGTCGACCCGCTCCGCCGCGGCCAGCCTGTCGATCGCCGGCTCGTCCTCGACGGACACGATCGCCCGGCGGTCGGCGAACCGGAACCCGGGCGCCAGCGGGTCGCGGTCGACCGCGATGACGTACAGCCCGCTTTCGTGCGCCGCCTCGAGCAGCCCGAGCTGCGCCGGCCCCGCCCCTAGGACGAGTAACCGCTTGTCACTTGCCGGCGAGCCCCCCTCCACCAGGCCTCATTGTCGCGATACCACGCGACGGTGCGCTCGAGACCCTCCACGAACGAGGTCCGAGCCCTCCAGCCCAGCAGGTCTGCCGCCTTCTCGGTCGAGCCGATGTGCCGGTCGACCTGGCCGGGACGCTCCTCGACGAAGGACTTGAGCGAGCGCGGCTTGCCGAGCAGGTCCAGGACGAGATCGGCGATGTCCGAGACGGACACGTCCACGCCCGTCGCGACGTTGACCACCTCGCCCGCCACGGCGTCGAGATCCGCCTCGATCGCGGCCACGATTGCCTCGGCGTCGTCGTCGACGTAGAGCCAGTCGCGGCTCGCGTGCCCGTCACCGTGCACGGTCAGCGGCTCGTCCGAGAGCGCGCCGGTCACGAACTTCGGCACGACCTTCTCCCAGTGCTGTCGCGGCCCGTAGTTGTTGAACGGGCGCAGGATCACGATCGGCAGGCCGTAGGTGACGAAGTACGAATAGGCGAGCCGGTCGGCGCCCGCCTTGGTCGCCGCGTAGGGGCTGCGCGGGTTGAGCGGGTGCTCCTCGTCCATCGGATCGGCCTCGGCCGTCCCGTACACCTCACTCGACGAGATCAGCACGAAGCGCTCGACCGGGTGCGCGCGGACGGCGTCGAGCAGGATCTGCGTCCCCTCGACGTTCGTGGTCACGAACTCCGAGGCGCCGTCGCGGATCGACTTCTCGACGTGCGACTCGGCGGCCGCGTTCACGATCACGTCCACCTCGGCGACGATGTCGGCGACGAGCCCCGCGTCGCGGATGTCGCCGTGCACGAACGAGAGCCGCTCGTGCGACATCACGTCGGCGAGGTTCTCGAGGTTGCCCGCGTAGGTCAGCGCGTCGAGGGAGACGACGTCGTACCGGGTCGCCTCGAGCAGGTAGCGGATCACGTTCGAGGAGATGAACCCCGCGCCGCCGGTCACGAGCACCCGCTTGCGCTGTCTCACCCCGACCTCACTTCAAGACGGAACTCTGTCGCAGGGCTGCGATGGACGAGTGCGAGGCAAGGACGCAGGGAGCGCGCGTATCCGCAGCGATACGTGCGCGACTGAGGACGCGGCATCGCGCCGTCCAGCGTGACCCTGCGACCCCAAGTTTCGGCTCGAGGGAGGTCAATCAAAGCTCCCTGTCGATCACGTACAACGGCCTCCCTTCGACGTCGCGCTGGATTCTGCCCAGATACTCGCCGATCAGCGCGAGGATGAACCCCTGGATCCCGAGCACGGCCAGCACGGCCACGCCGCCGAAGAGCGGGCCGGGGAAGTCGTGGTGGTCGATCCAGTAGTAGATGCCGTACGCGCCGAGCGCTGTCGCCCCGAGCGAGCAGACGATGCCCAGCCAGACCCCGATCTGCTGGATCGGCTGCGGCCAGAAGCCGGCGAGCACGTGCAGCGCCAGCCGGGTGAGGCGGAGGGGCGAGTAGCGGGACGGGCGCGAGCCGGCCGTATGGCCGACGTCGACCTCGACGACGCTCGCGCCGCCCGAGAGCACGAGCGCCTTCGTGAACTTCTGTCTGCCGATCGCGCCCAGCATCGGCGTGACCGCCTCGCGGCGATACGCGTTGAACGCGCACCCGAAGTCGGAGATGTTCACGCCGGTGAACCGCCGCAGCATCCCGTTGATCATCCGGGAGGGCAGCGTGCGACCCCAGGAGTCGCGCCGTGCGACGCGGCGGCCGCTGGCGACGTCGTAGCCCGACTCGACGGCGGCGACGAGCCGCGGGATGTCCTCGGGCAGATTCTGGAGGTCGCCGTCCATCGTCACGACGATGCCCCCGCGCGCACGCGAGAGGCCGGCGTGCATGGCCGGGTGCTGGCCGAAGTTGCGCTTGAAGCGAACGGCGCGGACACGCGGGTCGGCTGCGTGGAGCTGCTCGAGCAGTGCGAAGGTCGCGTCAGTCGACCCGTCGTCGACGAAGATCAGCTCGTACGGCCGCCCGAGCGGCTCGAGCGCGGCGACGGTGCGCCGGTAGAGCTCGTCCAGCGAGCCCGCCTCGTCGTAGAGCGTGACGACGAGGGAGAGACTCGGGGCGATGCCCGGTTTCGATTCGGGCACCGGCGAGAGAGGTGCCTGCGCCATTTCTGAACGGTGAACTTACAGAAGCCTCGCGAAGCGGAGGTAAGTTCGCGCGTCGTGTGGGGCGAGGGCGACTGGATCCTGCTGCGGAGCGTCTACCGCGCACGCGTCCGCTGGGGCTTCATGCACAGGGTGATCGAGGCAGACCCGGAGACGCTCGTCCTCTACTTGCCGCCCGGTAGCCCAGGCGCCTGGATGGGCCGCGACTCCGACGGCCGCTACCTGGAGCGCTGGGCGCGGGGCGATCCCCCGTTACCGCACGTGTGGCAGCTCCACCACGTGCTCAAGCTCGTTCGCCCGGCCGACGCGCACACGCTCGAGCTCTTCTGGGACGAGACGTGGACGTTCAAGGGCTGGTACGTGAACCTCCAGCTCCCTCTGACACGGACGCCGCTCGGCTTCGACACGACCGACCTGGCCCTCGACGTCACGGTCGACGCGGACCGAACCTGGGCCTGGAAGGACGAGGACGACTTCGCGGAGGCGATCGCGTTCGGAGTCATATCGACGGAGGAGGCCGCCGGGGTCCGCGCTGAGGGCGAGCGCGTGATCGCCGCCCTGCCCGATCTGCTGCCGACCGGCTGGGAGGACTGGCGCCCCGACCCGGACTGGCGACTGCCCGGCCTCCCGACCGGTTGGGACATCGTCTAGCCGGGCCAGGCGGTGAATCAGCTGGAGCAGCGAGCCGGGCCGTCGATGGTGAACGCAGCCCGGCTCGCACGTGCGTACGCCGATCTAGGCCGCTTCCTCGTACGCAGGCATGAGTTCGGTGACCTCAGCTTCGGCTCTGCGCTGCCTCGGGATCATGAACGCAGTGAGCGCACCCAAAGCAACGACTGCGGCACCGACGTAGACCGCCGCGTTCATGCCGGACGAGAACGCGTCAGCAGTTCGGTAGCCGCCGTAACTGGCGAAGATCGAGGCGAGCACGGCGACTCCGAACACGCCGCCGAGTTCCCGGATGGCGTTGTTCGCGCCGGATGCCTGGCCCTCCTCCTGCCGCCTGACGGACGACAGGACGAGGGTAGGCACGGCTCCGAAGAACAACCCCATGCCGGTGCCCGCGAGGAAGAACGGGCCGATGAGTTCCGAGTACGGCACTGTCGGACTCGAGACCGTGGCGATCCACGCGAGGCCAGTGGCTTGCAGGGTCAGGCCGACGCCAATGATGCGACCGCCACCGATGCGGTCGATACAGCGCCCCGGCGATGGGAGCGAAGAGGAGCGGCATCGCCGTCCACGGCAGGATGCGGATGCCGGATTGGAGCGGCGAGTAGCCCTGTTCGGAAATGAAGAACTGCACTAGCAGGAAGATCGACCCGAACATCCCGAAGAACATGAACAGCGAGGACACGTTCGCGAGAGCGAAGGTGCGGTTGCGGAAGAAGCGCATCGGCAGCATCGGCGCCACAGCGCGGAACTCGGAGAGCACGAACAGCGCCACGAACAGCGCCGCCAGCGGCGAGCGCGCCGACGATCTCCGGGCTGCCCCAGCCGACGCTGTTCCCGCGCACGAGACCCCAGACGATCCCGAGCAGGCCGGCGCTGACGAGCACGAGTCCGCGGAGGTCGAGCGAGCTGCTGCACGCCGCGCGTCTCCTCGAGCCGCCGCCACGCGAGCGGGATCAGGACGAGGCCGATGGGCACGTTGAGCCAGAAGATCCACTGCCAGGAGATGCCCTGGACGACGGCGCCGCCGACGACCGGGCCGAGCGCGACCGCCAGACCGCCGATGCCGCCCCACGCCCCGAGCGCGAGGCCGCGCTTCTCGGCCGGCACTGCGGCGCTGAGGATGGTCAGCGTCAGCGGCGTCACGATCGCGCCGCCCACGCCCTGCAGCGCGCGGGCCGCGTTCAGCACCTCGATCGACGGCGCGAGCGCGGCGAAGGCCGAGGCAGCCGGTGAAGATCGCGAGCCCGATCACGAACAGGCGCCGGCGTCCAAAGCGGTCGCCGAGCGCCGCTCCCGTCAGGAGCAGCACGGCGAAGGTCAGCGTGTACGCGTTGACCGTCCACTCGAGGCTCTCGAGCGATGCGTGCAGGTCGTTGCGGATGACCGGGATCGCGGTCGTCACGACCAGGTTGTCGAGCGTGACCATGACGAGCGCGACCGACGTGATCACGAACGTCCAGAAGGTCCTGGCTCCGAGCTTGTCTACCATCTTCACCGCCTCCTTCTGACTAGTGATTGCTTACTCACAAAAGATCCGAAAAAAAGACCTCAGCTAGCTCTCTCGGGCCAGCAGAACGACACCAGGCGCTTCGCCCACGAGTCCTCGTCGCTGAACACGCCCATCGACGCGACGACGTTGATCAGCATCCCGCGGGCGAAGAACTCCGTCACCTGTTCCGACGGGACGCCGCGGCTCTCGACGAGCTCGACGAGCCGGCGGAAGCCGCGCTCGACGGCCTCGCGAACGTCGGGGTCGCCGCACGCCGCGTAGGCCTGCATCTGGCCCCGGAGCCGGCGCGGATCGGAGATCAGTTGCCCGTATGCGTCGGCCATCGCCTCGAGCGCATCGTCGCCGCTCTTCCCCTCGGACACGGCCCGAAAGGTCTCGTACGTGTCCTCGAAACAGCGGGCGACGGACGCGAGGAACAGATCCTTCTTCGTGCCGAAGAGCCGGAACACGTACGGCTGCGAGATGCCCGCGGCCCTCGCGATGGCGTCGGTGGACGCGCCTTCGAAGCCCCTGTCGGCAAACTCGGTCATCGCCGCGTCGAGAATCGCCTCGCGCCGCTCCTCGGCCGTCTTGCGTTCCGTTACCGCGTGCATGGTTGGAAGTTAGCAGTCACTCACTACCCTTGTCAAGGACTCGGCGACACGGTCGAGATCCGAGTCGGTCAGCTTCGAGTGGAAGGGCAGGGCCAGGGCGCGTTCGTAGACGCGGTCGGCGCCGGGGAACGGCCCCTGGTCTGCGTAGGCGGAGAGGCGGTGGAGCGCATACGTGCCGATCTGCGCCTCGATCCCGCCTGCGCCGCAGCGCCTCGAGGACGTCGTCGCGCCGGTCGACCTGGATCACGTACGCCTGCAGGCCGTGCCGGTCTCCCGGGTCGGCCTCCGGCAGCAGAACGGGCAGGCCGGCGAGCCGATCGGCATACCCGGCCGCAATCCGCTCCCGCACGGCGAGGAGCTTCTCGAGCCGCTGCACCTGCGGGATGCCGACGGCGCAGAGGATGTCCGAGAGCCGGTAGTTGAGGCCCTGCACAGGCAGGTCCGCGAGCTCGGGCGGCTTCCAGCCGTGGTGGCGGAGCTGCCTGACGGCGTCCGCGAGGCTCACGTCGTTCGTCGTCACGGCGCCGCCTTCCCCGGTCGTGACGATCTTGCGCGGGTGGAAGGACAGGCAGCCCATGCGCCCGAGGCCACCGCACGGCCTGTCCCCCCGTCTGGCTCCGAGCGCGCCTGCGGCGTCCTCGATCAGCGTCACCGCCGGCAGGTCCTCGACCCGTGCCGGTCGGCCGAACAGGTGCACGGCCAGGATCGCCTTCGTGCGCCGCCCGGCCTCGACCTGCGCCGGATCGAGGTTCATCGTCACGGGGTCGACGTCCACGAGCACCGGCTTCAGGCCCGCGAGGGCGACGACGTTCGCCGTCGCCGGGAAGGTGTACGCCGGGACGATCACCTCGTCGCCGGGTCGCAGCCCGAGCGCGAGTACGGCCAGGTGGAGCGCGGCCGTTCCGGACGAAACCGCGACCGCGTGCTCGACACCGCAGGCCCCGGCGAGCAGGCGCTCGAACTCCGAGACCTTCGGCCCCATCGTCAGCCGCCCGGTCTCGAGCACCTCGGCCACGGCGGCGGCCTCCTCGGCGCCCACGTCGGGCCAGGCCAGCCTCACAGGGGGGAAACCATGTTCTCCCCGGGAGCCCCCTTCTTCTTTCGGGGGAACCACGGGGTCCGGGTTCCCCCGGCCCCCCTCCGCCTCTTCCGTCACGAGGAGGCGGCCGCGGTCTGCCGCTCCTTGTACCAAGCGATCGTCCTGGCCAGGCCCTCGTCGAGGTCGACCTTGGCCTCGAAGCCGAGTAGCTCGCGCGCCTTGCCCACGTTCGGAAACCGGACCTCGACATCGACGTAGTGGAGCGGCCGGAAGACGATCTCGCCCGGGCAGCCCGACAGCCGCTTGACTCTGCTCGGCGAGCTCGAGGATGGTCACCGTCGAGCCGGCGTTTCCGACGTTGAACGTCTCGCCCACAGCCTCCGGGCGCTCCAGGCACAAGAGCAGCGCCTCGACCATGTCGTCGATGTAGCACCAGGCGCGGACCTGGGCGCCGTCGCCGTGGATGGTCAGGTCGCGGCCGGCAAGCGCGTCCTCGACGAAGGCACGGATGGC
Source organism: uncultured Actinomycetes bacterium (assembly GCA_963776375.1). GTDB lineage: Bacteria > Actinomycetota > Thermoleophilia > Gaiellales > Gaiellaceae > PALSA-612. The sequence goes on from CAVZMF010000004.1 coordinate 98,075, forward strand.
GCCGCCGCCGATCTGCCCGGGCCCGTACACGTTGAAGGGACGGACAGTCACGGTCGGGAGCCCGTGCTCGTCGTGGTAGGCGTGCGTCATGTGCTCGCCGGCGAGCTTCGAGACCGCGTACGTCCAGCGCGCCTCGCCGACCGAGCCGGTCGTCGTGACGTGCCCTTCCTCGACGTTGATCGCCTGCCGGCCGAAGACCTCGCTGGTCGAGAAGTCGACGAAGCGCTCGAGCGTGTCCTGCGTCGCGCGGGCCGCCTCGAGCGCGTTGGCCGTGCCGAGCACGTTCACGCGCATCGTCCGCACGGGGCTCTCGATCACCGTCGCCACGCCGGCGATGGCCGCGGCGTGGACGAAGTGGGTCGCGCCCTGCGCCAGCGCGCGCAGCGTGTCCAGGTCGAGCACGTCCGCCTCGTGGAAGCGGAAATTCGGGTGCTCGAGCAGGTCGCTGCCGGTCAGGGCGTCGCGGTGCAGGTTGTCGAGCGCGATCACCTCGTTGCGGTCGACGAGCCGCTTCGCCAGCGTCGTGCCGATGAAGCCCGCCCCGCCGGTGATCAGGACGCGTTTGCCCTGGAGGGCCATGCGGCGAGTCTAATGAGCGTCGCGTGAGCCCCGTGTGAGCGGGCTCCGCGAGATTGACGCCATGAAGAGCCGCGTTGCCCTCCTCACGCTCGTCGCCGTCGCCGTCATGGCCGCCTCCGGAACCGCCGGAAGCTACGTTCCGCCGCCGGGCGACTGCTGCCCGCAATGGTCGCCGCACGGGACGCAAATCGTGTTCGGCAGGAATCGCGCGAACGAGACGGGGGTCTGGGTCGCCGCCGTGCCCCGCGGGCCCGAGCGCTTCGTGCCCGGCATCCCGGCCGGGCTACGCTCGCCCGACTGGACGCACGTCGCCTTCGTGAATGACGGCGTGCTCACGGTCGCGCGCGTCGACGGCTCGGACGCGCATGCGCTGGCGAGGACGCACGACACCTTCGCCTGGTCGCCCGACTCCGGACGCATCGCCTTCGTGACCGACAGGGGCGTGCTGGTGGTCGCGAGCGCCGACGGCACGGGACAGAGGGTGATCGCGCGCGGGACGATGCCGGCGTGGCGCCCGGACGGCCGCTTCCTCGCCTACGTCCGCGGCACCGACAGGCCTTCCGTCCACGTCGTCGCGAGCGACGGGAGCGCCGACGCCGCGGTCGAGCCGGGCGCCCGGGCGGACGTGAGCCCGGTCTGGTCGCCGGACGCCCTCCGGCTCGCCTACTGGAGCAGCGACGGCCGCACGGCGCTCCTCGAGGTGGTGCGGATCGGCGGCAACGGCGGGAGCGTCGTCTTCGAGATCAGCGGCGCCGTGACGAACGGGGCGATCGTGTGGGCGCCAGACAGCAGCGCCGTCTACGCCGCCGGCTCGCGCGGGCTCGTCCGCATCGACCTCGCGACGGGGAAGCGCCGGACGCTCGCGGGGATCTCGAACGGGGTCTTCTCGCCGGACGGCCGCCTGATCGCCTACACGAGCGGCGGCGAGTGCCGCGACCGCGTGGGCGTCTACATCGCGGACGCGCGCGGAACGGCGCGCCGACGGGTCACGAACAGCTGCAGCATCTACGGCACCGACGGCCCCGACGTCCTGCACGGGGACTTCTCACGTGTGCTCTACGGCCTCGGCGGCGACGACGACCTCTACGCGGACGACACCTACTACTTCTTCGACGGCAACACGCTGATCGGAGGCTCCGGCGACGACCGGCTGTTCGGCGGCTTCGCGCAGGACACGCTGCTCGGCGGGCCTGGAAACGACACGCTGACCGGCGACGCGTCCGCCGACGTCCTCGACGGCGGACCGGGCGCGGACGTCCTCCACGGCGACGGCGGGGGCGACACGGTCTTCGCGGTCGACGGGCAGCGTGACCGGATCACATGCGGGAAGAACGCCTACGACCGTCGCGACCGCGTCTACGCCGACAGGATCGACGTCGTGGCTGGCGACTGCGAGCTCGTGCACCGCCGCTGATCCGTGCCTAGGCACGCGGCGCGGGGTCGTTTAGGGTCGGCGAGTGGGCAGGATCGCTCTCGCCGCGCCGCTCGCCGCCGTGCTCGTGCTGGCGGGGGTGAGCGCCGCGGGGAGCTACATCCCCCCGCCTGGCGACTGCTGCCCGCAGTGGTCGCCGCACGGCACGCAGGTCGTGTTCACGACCGAGCGCGCGACCGGCATCCAGCGCACGCCGACCGTGGGCTTCGTCGCTCGGATCGGCGGGCCCGAGCACTTCGTCCTCGGCATCCCGGTCGGGGCTCGCTCGCCCGACTGGGTGTACGTGGCCTACACGACGGACAAGAGCGGCGCCCACTGGCTGGCCGTGGCCAGGGTGGACGGCAGCGGCGAGAAGCTCCTGGCCAAGGTCAACGCCGGCGCGGACTTCGCCTGGTCACCGGACTCGACGCGGCTCGTGTTCGTCGCCGCCAACGGCTCGCTGCAGGTCATCCGTGCGGACGGGACCGGGCTCACGACCGTCGGGCCCGGCCCGGCCGACATGCCTGCCTGGTCGCCGAACGGCGCCCGCATCGCCTACGTCGGCGGACGGCACGTCCACGTCGTCCGAGCCGACGGAACCGCGAACCAGGACATCACGCCCGGGGAGCCCGGCGCCCGCGAGCCGGCCTGGTCGCCGAACGGCACGCAGATCTCGTACGTGTCCGGGACGAGCCTCGTCGTGCGACGGATCGGCGGCGCGAGCCGCTCCTACCAGCTCGGACGCCCGGTGCTCTTCAACAACGGCTGGTTCCCGGACGGGAAGGCGCTGCTCTACGTCGTCGGGCCGGTGCTGCCGCCCGACGTCCCCAGCGCGGGCATCGGGACGATGGTCGCCGGGCGGCTCTTCCAGGACCAGCTCGTGCGCCTCGACCTGGCCACCGGGACGCGGCGGGCGCTGTCGTACGGCGACGCCGCGGTGTTCTCGCCCGACCACCAGTCGATGGCGTTCGCGAACGGCGGGGAGTGCCGCGACCGCCCGGGCGTCTACGTCATGCAGGTGGACGGGACGAAGCGCCGCCGGCTGACGAACGACTGCCGGATCCGGGGCACCGCCGGCAACGACACCCTGCACGGGACCGAGCTCGCCGAGGTCCTCGTCGGCGGCAAAGGCAACGACCGTCTCCTTGCGGTCGACACGGGCTACGTCGGCGACACGCTGGACGGCGGCCCCGGCAGCGACACGCTGGTGGGCGCAATCCAGTCGGACACGCTGCTCGGCGGCGCGGGGAACGACACGCTGAACGGCGGGCCGTCGGCGGACTGGCTCGACGGCGGGCCCGGCCACGACCACCTGAACGGGCAGGGCGGCCGCGACGTGATCGACGCGGTCGACGGACAGCGCGACGTGATCACCTGTGGCGCCAACGCGTTCGGGCCGCGCGGGCGCGACACGGTCTTCGCCGACCGGGTCGACTCGGTCGCGTCAGACTGCGAGATCGTGCACCGGAGCTGAGCCGGCCTCTCCTTCGGCGCGCAGCGTCGACAGCACGAACAACAGCGCGGCGACGGAGATCGCCCCCGCGAGAACCGCGTAGGCGGTCGAGATGCCCCAGTCCGCGAACATCGGGCCGACGACGAGCCGCCCCGCGGGACCACCGAGCGCGCTCGCGGTCAGCACGGCGGTCATCACCTTCGCCCGGAGCGCCTCGGGCGGCCGCGTCGAGAGCAAGCCCATGATCGGGGCGTTGACGAGCGGCACGAACACGCCGCACGCGAGCAGGACCGCGGCGACCGCCTCCCACGGCAGATTCGCCACGAGCGCCCAGAGCGGCAGCACGACGAGCACCATCGCGCCGGCGGCGAGCCGGAGCGGCGAAAAGTGGTCGAGCGCTTTCATCGCGATCACGGCACCGCCGAGCGCGCCGATCCCGAGGGCCGCGAAGAGCCAGCCCACGATCTTGACGTCCTGGCCGTAGCGGAGGTAGGCGAGTGCGGGTAACGACGTGAAGAGCGCCGCAGCGGCGGCGTCGAGAAGGATCACCGTCAGCGTCATCGGCCCCAGCACCCTGTCACGCGCGAGGAAGCGCACGCCCGCGAGGACGCCGCGCGACGAATCGTCCTGCGGCACCGGCTTGCCGGCGTGGACGAGGGTGAGGACGATGACGAACGCAACCAGGTACGTGGCCGCGTCCACGAGCAGAACGGTGGGTGCACCGAACGCGGCCACCAGGACGCCGCCGAGCACGGGGCCGACGATGAGCGTGATCTGCTGCGCTCCGCCGAACGCCGCGGAGACCTTGGACACGATCGTCTCGTCCGAGCCGTACAACTCCGGGATGATCGTGCGCTGGGCGGCGAAGTACGGGGCCGAGAACAGCCCGAGCACGAAGACGATGACGAGCAGCACCGGGAACGTGAGGCCGCCGGTCCAGTGCAGCAGCGGCACGAGCATCATCAGCGGCACCCGCAGGAGGTCGGAGATCAGCATCGTCCGGCGACCGCCGAGCTTGGCGACGACACTCCCGCTCGGAATCCCGAAGATGGCCATCGGCGCGATCTCTGCCGCGAGGACGTAGCTCATCTTCTGCACCGAGCCGGTGGTGACGAGCACGAACCAGGGCAGCGCCACGAAGGTCATCTGGATGCCGGTCGTCGAGATCAGCTCGGCGGTCAGCAGGGCGATGGTCGAACGGTTCCTCAGCACGCCCGAAATAATAAAACGTCCGTACGGTTTCGTAAAGTAAAATCATGCCGAAACGCTCCGAAGAGCACCTCCAGGCCCGCCGCGAGCAGATCCTCGCCGGCGCGCGCCGGGCGTTCTCGCACTACGGCTACGAGGGCGCGACCGTGGCCAGGCTCGAAGAGGAGACCGGGCTCTCGCGCGGCGCGATCTTCAACTACTACCCGAACAAGCTCGAGCTGTTCGTGGCGCTCTCGACCGAGGACGAGGCGCGCATCCTCCGTGCGGCTGTCGAGCAGGGATTCGAGGCCGCGTTCCGCGAGATCGCCGAGGAGAACCCGGACTGGCTCGGCGTGTACCTGGAGAATGCGCGCCTGTTACGGACCGATGCGGCGTTCCGCGAGCGCTGGAAGTCGCGCAACCCGGAGCTCGAGCAGCTCGCGGACCACTACCTCTCGCGTCAGCAGGCGGAGGGCGAGATCCGGGACGACCTGGCGGCCGAGGACATCGGCAGGTTCCTCGGCCTGGTCGCGGACGGCATCGCGGTGCAGACGAGCTCCGGCTTCCCGGTCGACATCGAGCCCGTGCTCCGCCTCGTGCGGGACGCGATCACGCCCCGGAAGTTCTCCTAGGCGCCGCAGCGCCTCCGGAGTCTTCTGTCGGCGGGAGACTCCTTGGCCGCCGGAGAAGTAGCCTGCTCGAGATGAAGACCGTGCTGTTCGTCGGCGCGGGCCGACACCAGCGCCGCGCGATCCGGCGCGCGAAGGAGCTCGGGCTGCGCGTCGCGGCGGTCGACCGCAACGCCGAGGCGCCCGCGCTCGCGGACGCGGACGCGACCGAGGTGGTCGACTTCGCAGACGTGGGGGCTGCCGTCGAGGCGGCGCGGCGGCTCCGGCCCGACGGCGTGCTCACGATCGCATCCGACCGGGCCGTGCCGGTCGTGGCCGCGATCGCCGACGCGCTCGGTCTCCCGGGAATCGGCCCGGAGACCGCGCGGCGCGCGACGCACAAGGTGGCGATGCGGCTCGCGCTCGCCGAGGCAGGCGTGCCACAGCCGCGCTTCGCGGCCGCGCGCTCCCTCGCGGACGCGCGGGCGGCGCTGGAGGAGATCGGGCTGCCGTCGGTCGTCAAGCCCGCCGACTCGGCCGGCCAGCGGGGGCTCTCGGTCGTGCGCTCGGCCGCGGAGCTCGAGCCTCGGCTCGGGGACGCGCTCGCCGAGTCGCAGGCAGGCGAGGCGATCGTGGAGCGCTACCTGGACGGCGTCGAGGTCAACTGCCTGGCGGTCGCCCGCGGGGGAGAGGTGACGGTCCTGACGCTGTCCGACCGGCGACGGCCCGGGGGCGAGGGGTTCGGCGTCTGCCTCGCCCACGTCTACCCGGCCACGATCGAGAGCGCCGCCGCCGCCGAGGCCGAGCGCGTCGCGGAAGCGTCCGTGCGGGCGATCGGCCTGGTCGACTCCGTCGCGTACCCACAGCTCCTGGTCTCGCCCGACGGCGTGCGCGTGGTCGAGATCGCCGCGCGGGTGCCGGCCGGGCTGATGGACGAGGTGGCGCGGATCGGCATCGGCGTCGACCTCGTGCAGGTCGCGCTGCTGCAGGCTCTCGGCGAGCCGGTGCCGGACGAGCTGTTGCGACCGAGCGTGCGCCAGCCGCTCGCGATCCGCTTCCTGACCGCCTCGCCCGGGCCGCTCCCGGTCGGCGTGGTGCGGTCGGTCAACGGGCTCGACGCCTCCCTCGGGGCTCCCGGCGTCGTCGGGGCGGACTCGTACATCGTCCCCGGCGAGACGATCCGTTCGCCCACCCGCGACGGCGACCGGCGCGGCTACGTGATCGCGGTCGGCGACTCGGGCGAGGACGCGCTCGCGCGCGCCGACGCCGCGGCAGCACTGGTTCACGTGGAGGTCGAGTGAGCGTAGGCTCGACGGAGCTCACCACGGGCGTAGGCTCGACGAAGCCCTCAGGGAGCGCAGGCGCCGGCTTCGCCGGCACCGGAGCGGGAACCGCGCGGAGGCGACGGCTTTGCCGGCGCCGGGAGCGGGAATGACGGACCCGCGGGTCGAGATCGTCGCCCGGGGCTACGACGAGACGGCCGGAGCGTTCGCGGCCTGGCGCGAACGCATCGAAGGCGACCCCCGGCAGGAGTGGTTCGCCGAGGTCGTCTCGAGGCTCCCGGACGGCGCGCGCGTGCTCGAGCTCGGGTGCGGTGACGGCAGCGCCGTGGAGACGCAGGAGCTGGCGGAGCGGTTCCGGCTCACCGGCGTCGACGTCTCGGCCGAGCAGATCCGCCGGGCGCGTGCGAACGTGCCGCGCGCAGAGCTCGTCCACGCCGACCTCCTCGGGCTCGACCTCCCGGCGCAGTCGTTCGACGCAGTCTGCTCCTTCTACGTCTTCAACCACGTGCCGCGCGAGCATCTCGGGCCGCTGTTCGTCCGCATCGCCGGCTGGCTCGGCCCGGGCGGCCTCGCGCTGAACGCGTTCGGCGTCTCCGACCTGCCCGGCTGGACCGGCGAGTGGCTCGGTGCCGAGACGTTCTTCGCCAGCTTCGAGCCGCCCGAGAACAGCCGCCTGGTCGAGGCGGCCGGGCTCACAATCCTGCGCGACGAGGTGGTCGAGTTCACGGAGCCCGAGGGCACCGTGCGGTTCCAGTGGATCCTGGCCCGGAAGGCCGCGGCTCCGTGACGACGCTTCCGACACGGCCGGACAGGACAAGGGGCCGTGGCGACCCCGCTCGTGCTGCCGCTCTGCGGGCGACCACCGTCCCACGCAGACACGTCCGGGGGACTGTCCCCGGGACATGGCCGGCGCGGGCAGGCAGTCCGTGAGCTGCTCCTTCGACCTCGCGCACTACCGCGAGCTGATCGAGGCCGCGCGGGCGGGCGGCTACCGGTTCGCTTCGTTCGACTCGACTCCGCAGGCGGGCGACCTGCTGCTCCGGCACGACGTCGACCTGTCGCTCGAGGCCGCGCTGGCGACGGCCGAGCTCGAGGCCGAGCTGGAGGCGTCCGCGACCTACTTCCTGATGACGCGGAGCGAGTTCTACAACCTCGACGCGCCCTCGGGCGCAGAGGCGATCGATCGCTTTCGCCGCCTCGGCCACCGCGTCGGGCTCCATGCCGTCTACCCGGACGCGGCGCCGGATCCGCGCTTCGACCCCGTCGTCGCCTGGCACAACCCCGACCCCGAGTACATGACCGCGCCCGTCGACGGCTTCGTCAACGCCATGCAGGCCGGGTTCTTCGACCCGGAGCGCTACCGCTCGGACTCGAACCAGCGCTGGCGCCACGGCTGCCCGCACGAGCCGCTCGCGCGCGGCGACTTCGATTGGCTGCAGCTGCTCGTCCACCCGGAGATCTGGGTCTACCCGGGCGAGACGATGCGCGAGACGATGCTGGCCATGCTCGACGCCGAGCGCGATCTCCGGCTGGAGCAGCTCGAGGCCGACCGCATCGACCTGGGCTAGGGACAGGGCTACGATGAGCCGCGTGCTGACGTCGGAGACGCCGACCGAGCGACGGCTCGACCGCGGGCTGACCGAGCGGTTTCTCCACGACCCCGACGCCCTGCGCCGGGCCGAGCAGGAGATCGAGGCCTACGGGCTCGTCGAGCACCTCGAGGAGCAGGCCGCGCTCTTCTGGCGAACCGTCCAGGGCACGACGCGCGGCCGTCGCTACAACACCGGCCGTGCCACCGGCCGCGAGGGCTACGGCGAGGGCCGACGGCTCTACGCGATCCTGCGCGCCCTCCGACCGGCCGTCGCGGTCGAGACCGGCGTGTGCAACGGCGTCTCGACGGCGTTCCTGCTGCTCGCGCTGCACGCGAACGGCGCCGGTGAGCTGCACTCGGTCGATCTGCCCGAGATCGCCGGCGAGGACTACGAACCGGGCACGTTCTGGGACGGGAAGGGCGGAGCGGTGATCCCGGCCGGACGCGAGCCGGGCTGGATGGTCCCGGAGCGCCTGCGCACGGGCTGGCACCTCGTCCTCGGGCGGAGCCAGGACGAGCTTCCCCGCCTGCTCGAGCGCCTCCAGACGATCGATTTCTTCATGCACGACAGCGAGCACTCCGAGGCGTGCATGCGCTTCGAGTTCGAGACGGCCTGGGCGTCGCTGCGGGAGGGCGGGGTGCTGGCGGCCGACGACGTGACTGCGAACAGCGCCTTCGCCGACTTCGCCGCCGAGCGCGACCGCGAGCCGATCGAGATCGGCCCCAAGCTCGCCCTGATCGTCAAGTGAAGCCAGACGTCCGCAACGAGACAAAGCACGATGCTGTGTGTTCGTTCCGTTGCGGACGTTGACGACCATCGTCGTGACGGCGTCAGGCGCGCCTGGGACGGCCGCCCTGCTCCGGGCGCTGCGCGAGAACGGGGAACGCGAGGTGCGGCTCGTCGGCACGGACATGTCCGACCAGGCCGTCGGCCGGCACGTCTGCGACGCCTTCCACCGGGTCCCCGGCGGCTCCGACCCCACCTTCGCCGACACGGTGCTGGACGTCGCCCGCCGCGAGGGCGCAGCGGCGGTTCTCCCCCAGTCATCGTTCGACCTCCCGGGGCTCGCGGCCGCGAGGGAGCGCTTCACCGCGGAGGGCATCGCCGTCCTCGTCGCCTCGCCGGAGGCGGTCGGCCGCGCGAACGACAAGGCGGACAGCTACGCGATGCTGGACGCGATCGGCGTCCGCGGCCCCGCCTGGCGCCGCGTTCGCGGCGCCACGGCGGTCGCGGCCGCGGCGGCCGATCTCGGCTACCCGGAGCGCGAGCTGGCGCTGAAGCCGGTCTTCTCGTCGGGGTCTCGCGGCTTCCGGATCCTGTCCGCGTCCGCCGACCGGCGCGAGCAGCTGCTCACCAACAGGCCGGGCGTCGCGGAGGCGCTACGGCTCGACGACCTGCTCGATCTGCTCGGCGACGACGACACGGAGCTCCTCGTCATGGAGCTCGCGACCGGCAAGGAGCGCACGATCGACGGCATCGCCTCCGGCGGCCGCGTCCTGCTCGGACATCCGAAGACCCGCGAAGCGATGCGCGCCGGGCTGGCGATGTACTTCGAGACGCTCCACGACGCCGGGCTGATGCAGATCGCCGCGAAGATCGTGGCCGAGCTCCGTCTCGACCACTTCTTCAACATCCAGCTCGTGGGCGAGCATGTGATCGAGATCAACCCGCGCATCTCGACGATCGTCTACCAGGAGGACCTGAACCTGCCCTGGCTCGGCATCAAGCACGCGCTCGGCGAGATCGGGCCCGACGAGCTGGCCGCCCTCGCGGAGCGCATCCGGCCCTCGCGGCGGGCGCTCCGCTACTTCGACCAGGTCGAGTGGGACGACGCGTGAGCCGGACTTCCGACTTCGCGCGTTCCTCGGACGCCGCTGTCGGAGCCGGTGCTCCGCCCCGGTGGAGCAAGCACCGGCGAGGGGCGCGCGTGCTGCGGGTCGTCCACTGCCCGGTGAACACGGCCGGCGTGCCGTGGCAGAACGTCCTCGCGCTGCGCCGCCGCGGCGTCGACGCGAAGCTCGTCGTCTTCGAGCGCTATCGCCTGCACCCCGAGGCGGACTGGTCGCTCGACCGCGAGGGCGGCTTCCTGCGCCGGCAACTCGCGCAGTGGCGTGCGTTCGTCAGGCTGCTGCCGAAGGCGGATGTCTTCCATTTCTACTTCGGCCTGACCTTCGTCCCCAAGCGGTTCCAGTTCCCGATCCTGCGGCTCTTCCGCAAGAAGTCGGTCCTGCACTTCATGGGCTCCGACATCCGCGGGCGGGGCCCCGCCGAGCTCCTCTACGCCGGCCGGGCCGACGCCTGCATCGTCGGCTCCTACGATGCTGTCCGCTGGGTCCCGGACGCAGTCGTGATCCCGCCCGGCGTCGACCTGCGCGAGTTCCGGGCCGTGCCGGCGAGCGACCGCACGCGCCCGATCGTCGTCCACGCGCCCTCCAACCGCGCGCGGAAGGGCACGGAGAACGTGATCGCCGCCTGCCGCGAGCTGGACGTCGAGCTGGAGATCGTCGAGGGGCTGCATCACGACGAGGCGCGCAAGCGCTACGAGCGGGCCGACATCGTCGTCGACCAGCTCAACGCGGGCTGGTACGGGCTGTTCGCGATCGAGGCGATGGCGCTCGGCAAGCCGGTCGTGACCGCGCTGCACGAGGACGCGGTCGAGCGCACGCAAGAGGCCTTCGGCGTCGAGGTCCCGCTCGTGAACACGACCGGGGAGACGCTCGTCGAGACGCTGCGGCCGCTCGTCGAGTCGTCCGAGGAGCGCCGGCGCGTCGGCGAGGCGAGCCGCCGGTACGTCGAGCAGGTGCACGACGCCGACCGGAACGCAGGGCGGCTGCTCGAGCTCTACGACGAGATCATGACCGGCAAGCAGGCCTCCACGCTTCGCGCGCCGGCGGAGCGGGGGAGAATCCCGATCTTCGACCAGATCACGAGGCTGGCGAAGCAGTCGGCGATCTACGGGCTCGGAGGCCTCGTGTCGCGGATCCTTGCCGTCGTCCTCCTGCCGCTGTACACGAGCTACCTCTCCACCGCCGACTACGGCAAGATCGAGACGCTCGTCGCCGCCACTGCCGTGATCGCGATCGTGCTCAAGCTCGGGTTCTCGAGCGCGTTCTTCCGCTTCTACTTCGACGCCGAAGGACGACGACGGGCGGAGAAAGGTCGTCCGGACGAGCTTCTGGTTCACGATGGCGAGCTCGACCGCCGGCCTGGTCGTCGCAATGCTGCTCGCCGGCCAGATCTCGAGCCTGCTCCAGCTGGGGAGCGAGCAAGGGCTCGTCTACGCGGCGGCGGTCGGCCTGTGGGCGGGGATGAACTACGAGCAGATGTCCGCGCTCTTCCGCGCGGAGGAGCGCTCGGTCGGCTACGTCATCGCCAGCCTCTCGAACATCCTGATCACCGTGGGTGCGACCGTGCTGCTCGTCGTCGTGCTCGACGAGGGCCCGCTCGGCGTGCTGGTCGGGAACTTCATCGGCACGCTCTGCGTCTACTTCGTGCTGCTGGGCTACCGGCGCTACCAGCTCGGGCTCGAGTTCGACCGCAAGCTGTTCCGGGCCATGAACCACTTCGGGATGCCGCTCGTCCCGGCCGCGCTCGCACTCTGGGCGGTGAACTTCATCGACCGGCTGTTCATCGCCTTCTACAAGGACCAGAGCGAGGTCGGTGTCTACTCCGTGGCCGTCCGCGTGTCGTCGGCGCTCGTCTTCCTGATGATCGCCTTCCGCACGGCGTGGCCCGCGTTCGCGTACTCGATCACGGACGACCACGACGCGCGCAGGACGTACTCGTACGTGCTCACCTACGTCGTCTACGTGACCTGCTGGGTCTCGCTCGCCTTCGGAGTGCTGGCGCCGTGGATCGTGAGGCTCCTCGCCGGCAATCCGAGCTTCTACCGCGCCTCCGACGCAGTCGCGCTGCTCTCCTTCGCCGGAGCGGCCTACACCGCCTACACCGTGATGGCGATCGGCTCCGGACGCGCGCGGAAGACGCAGTGGAACTGGGTGATCGCCGCCGTCGCGGCCGCCGTCAACATCGGGCTGAACATCCTCCTGATCCCGCCCTACGGGATGATCGGGGCGGCGATCGCCACCGTCGCGGCCTACGTGGCGCTGTTCATCGGGATGGTGATCTACTCGCAGGAGGTCTACTACGTCAGTTATCAGTGGCGCCGCGTGCTCACCGCCGCTGGGGCGGCCGTGGCGCTCTGCGTGCTCGGCACCGCCCTGAGCGTGCCGCTTGTCGTCGCCGTCCTGCTCGTCCTCGTCTACCCGTTCCTGCTCATCCCGCTCGGGTTCTACATGCCCGCCGAGCTCAAGCGCCTGAAACGGCTCGTGCCGGTCGCTCGCTGAGTACCGGACTTATCCGAGCCGCACGGGATCGGTGAGCCGGATCCGCGGGTCGAGGATGCCGTAGAGGATGTCCACGATCAGGTTCAGCGTGATCACGATCAGCGAGATGAAGACGACGATGCCGCAGATCATCGGCAGGTCGAACTGGCCCGTCGCGATCAGCAGCTGCCGTCCGATCCCGGGGAGGTTGAAGGTCCGCTCGATGAAGATCGCGGCGGCGAAGGCGAGCCCGAGATCCATGCCGAAGATCGTGAGCACGGGCAGCATGCTGTTCCGCGCCGCATGCCGGAAGACGATGCGCCGCTCGGACACGCCCTTCGAGCGCGCAGTGCGCACGTAGTCCTCGCCCATCGACTCGATCAGCTGCAAGCGGATCATCCGCGCGTAGAGGGCGGCGAAGGGCACGCTGAACGCGATCCAGGGGAGCAGCAGGTGGTAGGCCCACTGCACTCCGCCGCCGCAGTCCTCGTAGGGGCCGGAAAAGGCGTTGCAGTAGCCGACGATCGGCGTCCAGCCCAGGCGGTAGCCGAAGATGTACGAGAGCATCAGCCCGAGCCAGATCGGCTGCAGCGAGATGCCGACGAGGACGAAGACCATGCCGGCGCGATCGATCAGCGAACGCGGCTTCATCGCCGAGATGATCCCCACGGGGATCGAGACGGCCAGGAAGAGGAGCGACCCGCCGACGATCAGCGACGCGGTCACGGGCAGCGCCTCCATGAGCGGCGTCCGCACCTCGCCGCGGTTGATGTACGAGACGCCGAGCGAGCCGTGCGCGACGAGGTTCCAGAGAAAGCGGCCGTACTGCTCGAGCACAGGCTCGTCGAGGTGCAGGAGACGGCGGACATTCTGGATCGCCTCCGGATTGGCGCCGCGGCCGGCCGCGGCTGTGGCCGGGTCCCCGGGAATGAGGAAGAAGATCGCGTAGGTGACGAACGTGGCCGCGACGATCAGGAATGCCGCCCAGAGCAACCTCCTGACAAGGAACCGCCACATCCCGCCCCCTAGTTCTAGCGCCTCGCGCCCGTTTCAGGGATGGGACGAAGAGCTTCGGCGGCGGTTAGCCGAAGTCGAACGGCGCGCCCGGGCCTACTCCCCGGGCGCGCCTGGTCCCGCGGTCAGAGGGCTACCCCCGAGCCCAGTCCGGGGACATGTCGAAGCTTCCGTGGGTCAGCATTCTCACGTGCGCCCCGTCGAGGTCCATCGTGTAGATGCGCCGGATCCGGCGCCGGAAGCGCTCGCTGACGAAGGCGATGTGGCGCGAGTCGGGCGACCACGTCGGCAGCGCGTCGAGGGCGCCGCTGTTCGTCAGCCTGGTCTGGTCCGAGCCGTCGGCGTTCATGACGTAGATCTCGAGGTTGCCGTTCCGGTTCGTGTCGAAGGCGACCTCCAGGCCGTCGGGCGACCAGGACGGGTTCTCGCTGATTCCCGGTCCCGACGTCAGGCGCGTCTGGTCGGTGCCGTCGGCATTCATGACCCAGATCTCGCGGTCGCCGCCGCGCGTGCTCGTGAACGCGATCTTCGAGCCGTCCGGAGACCAGACCGGATCGCCGTCGAACGCGTCGTCGGTCGTCAGCCGGGTCTCGCCGCTGCCGTCCGGGTTCATCACCCAGACGTCGGTCGAGCCGGCGCGGTCGCTCTCGAAGGCGATCTTGTTGGTCGACGACCAGGCCGGGTCGCCGTCGAACGCCTCGGAGAACGTGAGCTCGCGAACGTGGGTGCCGTCGGCCCGCGCAGCGAAGAGGTTCATGTCGCCGAGTCGGTTGCTCTCGAAGACGATCCGCTTGCCGTCGGCCGACCAGGACGGGTTTCCGTCGGTGAAGCGGGGCGGCGACGTGAGCCGTTTCGGCGTGCCGCCGTTCGGGCTGACGACGAAGAGCGCGTTCCCCGCCTTGTAGGCGCCGCTGTACACGATCCTCCCGGTCAGCTTCGCCTGTGTCCCGGCACCGGCTGTGCCTGCGGCGAGGACTGCGACTGCTGCGATGGTCAGGGCGATGAAAAGCGTGCGCATGGTGGCTCTCCCGGGTCGGTTGACGGCTCCAGGATCGGCTCGGCGGCTCATACGACCCTCACGCGGCGCTCACACGCGCACATCCGCCCGCAGCCGCTCGGCCTGTGCGCGGTGGTCGTCGCCGGCGCTGCCTCCGAGCAGGGCGGCGAGTCGCTCGTGCGCGTCCGCCCGTGCCAGCTTGGGGATCGAGTCGTAGGCGGCGTCGCGCAGGAGCTGGTGGCGGAACGAGAACGACCGTGCGTCGTCGCGGTCGTCCTGGATCAGGTCGCGCCGGACGAGGACCGCGAGCAGCGAGTCGACGTGCTCTCGCAACTCGTCCGGGGCCAGCTCCACCACCGTGTCCTCCCGGAAACGCCGGCCCTCGACCGAGGCCAGCTCGAGCACCTGCCGCTCGTCGTCGGGGAGCCGGTCGATCCGTGCCGCGAGCAGCGCCCGGATCGACGGGGGGACTGCCAGCGACGGAAGCTCCTGCGTCGTCCACGTCCCGCCTTCCAGCCGCAGCACGTCGCGGTCGATCAGGGAGGCGAGGAACTCCTCGAGGAAGAGCGGGTTCCCCTCCGCCGCGCCGACGACGTAGCGCCGGACGATCGACGGCAGGTCCGATTCGCCGAGCAGGTTGTCCATCAGCTGCTCGGACTCGTCCTCGCTCAGGGGCTCGAGCAGCATCGTCCGGGCGTTCACCATGCCGCCGCCCCACGCGGGCCGCTCGTCGAGGAGCTCGGGCCGCGCGTTGCAGACGATCAACATCGGGAGGCCGCGTGACCGCTCGGCGAGGCTCTCGATCCGCTCGAGCATCGCGGCGTCGGCCGTCTGCAGGTCGTCGAAGGCGAGGACGACGGGATCGCCCGAAGCTTCTCCGTCGTCCAGGCCTTCGCAGCCGCGCAGGACGGTCGCCTCGTCGCCGATCCGGCCCAGGAACTCCTGGAGAAGCCGTGACTTCCCGACGCCGGCCGCGCCGAGGACGGTGACGAGCTGGCACGTGCGATCGGCCGCGGCGGCGGCGAGCGCGTCGGAGAGCGCGCCGAGCTGCCGGATGCGGCCGACCAGCGGCGAGTCGAGGCGCAGACCGCGCTCCGCGGCCAGCCGGCGCGTCGTCTCGGAGACGGCGATCTCTCCTGCCGCCGCCGCCCGGGCCAGCCGCTCGGCCTCGGCCGGCGGCTCGCCGGCCACCTGCCCCTCGCCGGCGAAGACCTCGCCGGTGCTCAGGCCGACGCGGGCGCCCAGCTCCTCCCTGAGCTCCTCGGCGGCGCGCAGGGCGCGGCGCGCATCGTCCTCGCGAACGGCCGGGAGCCCGAAGACGGCCGCGACGCCGTCGCCGGCCGCCTGTTCGACGCGGCCGCCGTGGCGCTCCACGACGGTGCGGGCGAGCTCGCGCGAGCGGTCGCGCGCCGCGCCGAGCGCCTCGGGGTCGAGCGGCGCCGCCTCGGGGAGAAGCGCGAACAGGACGGTGACGGTCTTCCGGGCCGGCCTCGGCGCGCGCGGCGTTTCGGGCGGGGCCGGCGCCGTCTCCGGCGCGCGTAGGGTCGCGTCCTGGCGCAGGATCGCCCGCTCGAGCTCCTGGAGCTCCTCGCCGGGCTCGATGCCCAGCCCTTCGACGAGAGCCTCGCGCGCGTCCCGGTACGCGGCGAGGGCGTCGGCCTGCCGGCCCGATCGGTACAGCGCGAGCATCAGCAGGCCGCGCAGCCGCTCGCGGTACGGCTGCGTGGCGACGAGCCGCTCGAGCTCCGGCAGGGCCTCGGCGTGCCGCCCCTGCTCGAGTCGAAGCGCGAGCAACTCCTCTCGCGCCGATAGCTCGAGCTCCTCGAGCCGCGCGATCTCGGCTTGTGCAAACGGCTCCGTGGCAACGTCGGCGAGCGGCGCGCCGCGAACGAGCGCGAGCGCCTCTTCCGGGCGTCGCTCGCGAACGAGGCGCTCGAGCCGCAGCACGTCGACCTGGTCGTGACCGACGTCGAGGACGTACCCCGGCGCGCGCGTCAGGATCGCCGTTGGCCCGAGCAGCTTGCGCAACTGCGAGACGTAGTTCTCCAGCGCATGGCCGGCGCCGGCGGGCGGCCGCTCGCCCCAGAGGCGATCGACAAGGCGATCCCGGGAGAGGACGCGACCCGCGTCGAGGGCCAGCACTGCCAGCAGCGCGCGCTGCTTCCGGCGGCGGATCTCGATCGTCCGCTCTCCGTCTCGCACCTCGAGCGGGCCGAGCAGGCGAACCTCAAGCATCCGGCACTTCGCGGCAGCCGAGGCGCGCGCCCGTGAGCGCGTCCAGCCGGCAGAGCATCCGGTCGCCCGCGCCGTACACGTAGGCGTTGCCCTCGCTTCCCCACACGGCCACCGGGCGCGAGTAGCCGGGTAGCAGCCGCGGTGCGGCGTCGTGCAGGGTGTCGACGACCGCGAGCCGGTCCTGTGCGTAGAGCGTCGCGAACAGCTGGCCGCTGAAGCGGCCGACCCAGATCGCGGACGGCGTCACCGGCAGATGGATCACGCGCAGCAGCTTGCGGTTCAGCGGATCGACCACGGCGACCCCGCGTTCGATCGGGACGTAGAGCCGGCCGCGGGAGGAGACGAGCGTCCCGTGCGGCCGTGGGAGGTTCAGCGCGGCCGTGCCGCTGTAGACGAGCCGGTCGCCCCGAAGGCGGTAGACGGCCACCGCCCCGTGGTCGTCGGCAGCGAAGATCGCCCCGGTCGGGGACGAGCCGAGCGCGACGGCGCGGAAGCCGATGTCCCCGCACGGGCCGCGCCCGCCTCCCGCCCCGATCTCGCACAGACGGCGGGCGGTCGCCACCACGAGCGGCGAGTCCTCGTCCCCGGCGGCCGCGACGATGCCGGGCATCGGGGTCTCCTTCACGACGCCGCCCGGCCCGATCTGCTTCAGCCCGGCGTCGTCGCCGACGTAGGCACGTCCCCGGGAGGCGACCACCGTGCGCGGCCCCGCGTCGGTCACGACGGCCCGGCGCCGCAGGGTTGTCCCGGCGAGCTCGACGATGCGCCCACGCGGGTCGGCGAGGTACACGCCCGACCCAGACACGGCCAGCGCTGACCGCGCCGACCGCGCCGGGGACGCGTCCGGTGGAGCGTTGTCTCCCCCTGTGAGGGCGAAGCCGGCGAAGATTCCGCCGGCGACCAGGACGGCGACCACGGCCGCCGCTGCGATCCAGGCCCGGCGCCGCCGCCGCGTCTCCCGCCGCACCGGCGCCTTCGGAGCCGGCTCGAGCGCGTCCTCGACGAGCCGCGAGTCGCGGCGCCAGCGTGGGCCGAGGACGCGGATCAGGATCTCCTCCAGGTCGTCGCGGGCCTCTGCCGCGTCCGCCGGGCGCTTGCGGGTGTCCTTGACGAGCAGCCGCTCGACCCAGCCCGCCAGCGCGGGGTCGACGTCCGGCGCGACCGAGGCCAGCGGCGCCACGGGCTCGCTGACGTGCTGGAGCATCATCACGAGCGGCTGGTCGGTCTCCGGGAACGGCAGCGTGCCGCTGACCATCTCGTAGGCCATGACACCGACCGCGTAGAGGTCCGTCCAGGGGCCGATGTCCTCGCCGCGCGCCTGCTCGGGAGCCATGTACGCAGGCGTCCCGACGGTCACGCCGGTGTCCGTGGCGACCCCGCCGTCGAGCGTCTCCAGCGCCTTGGCGATGCCGAAGTCGGTGATCTTGACGCTGCCGTCGACCGTGACCATCACGTTCTCCGGCTTCAGGTCGCGATGGACGATCCCGGCTCCGTGGGCCGTCGCCAGGCCGGCCAGCACGCCCTCGAGCACCCCCGCCGTCTGCGCGAGTGTCAGCCGCCGGACGCGCGGGCGCAGCGACCCGCGCTCGAAGTGCTCCATCGCGATGTAGGCGGTGCCCTCGTGCTCGAAGTACTCGTGGACCGTGACCACGTTCGGGTGGCTCAGCGACCCGGCGAGACGGGACTCGCGCAGGAAGCGGTCGACGCGCCGGGGGTCGGCTGCGTGCAGGGCGGAGAGCTCCTTCAGCGCGACGTTGCGGTCGAGGTCGGACTGACGGGCCAGGTAGACGACTGCCATGCCGCCGCGGCCGATCTCGCGGAGGAGCTCGTACCGGCCGACCGTCCGCATGACCGCGCTGGTCATGGTGCGAAAGCGTAAACCGCATCTGTTTAGGATCGATGTGTGCGGATCCTGCGGGCGCGGCTCCAGACAGCGGCCGAATCCGTCGACGATCTGGCGCGCTTCTACGGCGGTCTTCCCTTCCGCGCCGGGGAGACGCTCGTCGAGTTCGAGCCGCACGGTCGACGGGCGGCGGCCCTTCTACCACTTCGCCCTGCGCGTGCCGCGGAACCGGTTCGAGGAGGCGCGCGCGTGGCTCGCGCTCAAGGCGCAGCTCCTCGCCGGAAAGGGCGGCGAGACGACGTTCGAGTTCGACTTCTGGAACGCCCAGGCCTGCTACGCGCTCGACCCCGGCGACAACATCGTCGAGCTGATCGCGCACCGCGAGCTGCCGGACGAGTCGCCGGTCGAGGGCGAGTTCAGGGCGGAGGAGCTGCTCGGCGTGTGCGAGGTCGGCCTGGTCGGACCGGGCCGACGGGCGATGGCCTCTGCCCTCGAGCCGCTTGGCATCACGCTGTGGAGCGGCACCCTCGACGAGCCGGGCGGCCTCGCGTTCATGGGCGGCCGCGACGGGGTGCTCATCCTGTCCGAGCCGGACCGGGGCTGGATGCCGACCGATCGCCCGGCCGAGATGTGGCCGGTAGAGGTAGTGGCGGCGGGCGAACGCGACGTGGAGGTCACGCTCCCCGGCACGCCGCACCGCGTGCGGACCGTCGTCCGCTAGCTCGTGCAGCCGCCACGCACGCCGTGACGAGCGGTATCGCCGATCGCGGCAAGGCGCTCTCGCTCACCGTGCCTCGGAGCGCCGAGGACGACTTCGACGCGGACCGGACCCGGCCCCGCCTGCGGCGGCACGACGTTGCCGTCGTACTCGAGGCCGTCGACCAGGAGCGAGCGGACGCCGTGGCCCGCGCCGTCGGGGTTCTCGCACCTCGATCTCGTAGACGGTGCCGCGGAAGCGGCGCGTGACGCGGAACGACCTCCCATCCGCGCGGGATGCACGGGTCGATCCGCAGCCCGGCGTAGTCCGGGCACGATCCCGAGCAGCCCCTGCGCGCCGCTCACGAAGGTCCACGCCGCCGTGCCGGTGAGCCACGAGTTCTTCGCCTCGCCCGGGGTGGCCGCGTCGGGGCCGGCGATGGTCTGCGCGTAGACGTACGGCTCGCTGCGGTAGGTGTCGATCCGCTCCTCGCGCGTCGACGGGCAGATCGCGAGGTACGTCTCGAGCGCGCGGTCGCCTTCGCCGAGCAGGCACCAGCCGAGCGTGATCCACGGGTTCGTGTGGCAGAAGATGCTGGCGTTCTCCTTGTAGCCGGGCGGGTAGCTCGAGATCTCGCCGAGCTCGACGCGGTAGCGGCTGTAGGCGGGCTGCTGGAGGACGATGCCGTCGCGGCGTCGCGAGCCGCTCGCGCACGCTCTCGAGCGCGCGCCGCGCGCGGCCGTCTGTCGCGCCGGCGCCGCCGAGGACGCACCAGGCCTGGCTCTCGACGAAGATCTGCCCCTCGTCGCAGGACGCGCGAGCCGACCGGCCGGCCCTCGGCGTCGAACGCGCGCACGTACCAGTCGCCGTCCCACGCCTCCGCCTCCACGGTGGCCAGGAGCTCGTCGCGCGCGCGCTCGATCCGCTCCGCGTCGGCCGGGCGGTCCGAGGTGCCGGTAGAGCCCCGCCAGCTCGCGAGCGGCGTAGAGGAAGAGGCCCGCGATCATCACGGACTCGGCAACCGATCCCTCGACGTCGCCCGCCGTCTGGAACGACTCGTTCGGCTCGGTCGAGAAGCAGTTCAGGTTGAGGCAGTCGTTCCAGTCGGCGTGCCCGATCAGCGGCAGGCCGTGCGGGCCGCGGTGCGACGAGCGTGTAGGCGATGCTCGTCTCCAGGTGGTGCAGCAGGTCCTCGTCGCTGCCCGGCGTGTCCGCGTAGCCGACCGGCTCCGAGAGGATCGACGTGTCGCCGGTCTCCTTGACGTACGCGCACGTCGAGAGGACGAGCCAGAGGTGGTCGTCGTAGAAGTCGCCGCCGATCTCGGCGTTCCCCTGCTCGCGTCAGCGGCTGGTACTGGTGGAAGCAGGTGCCGTCGGAGAGCTGCGTTCGCGGCGAGGTCGAGGATCCGCTGCCGCGCCCGGTCGGGGATCAGGTGGACGAAGCCGAGCACGTCCTGGTTCGAGTCGCGGAAGCCCATGCCTCGGCCGATCCCGGTCTCGAACAGGCTGGCCGAGCGAGACAGGTTGAAGGTGGCCATGCACTGGTACTGGTTCCAGGTGTTCAGCATCCGGCGGAGATGCGGGTCGGGGCATTCGACCTGGAACCGCGACAGCAGCCCGTCCCAGAACGCAGCCAGCCGCGGCCAGCGACTCGTCGACCGCCGCGGGATCCGAGTAGCGGTCGAGCAACTCCAGGCCCGCCTTTGTCCCGCCCTCGTCGACGTAGGCGAGCAGGAAGGAGAAGGTCTCCTCCGCGCCGGGCTCGAGCCGCAGGTCGACCTGGTGCGAGCCAATCGGGTTCCAGCCGTGCGCGACGCTTCCGGCGGCGCAGCCGGCGAACGGCACCGCGGCCTCGTGCAGCCCGTTATGGGCGCCGACGAAGGCATCGCGCGACGTGTCGAAGCCGGTGACGTCCCGCGTGCAGCCGAACAGCGTCACATGGTCCCGCCGCTCGCGGAACTCCGTCGTGTGGAAGATCGCCGCTCCCGAGCGCTCGACGTCGACCTCCCCGATCGAGTACGTGCGCTGGAAGTTCGTCATGTCGTTCAGCGCCTCGTAGAGGCAGAACTCGACGTAGGAGAAGAGGCGCACCTCCTTCGCTCCGCTGCCCGTGTTGCGCACGGTCGTCCGCCACACCTCGACGTCGTCGCCGGGCGGCACGAAGAAGCAGAGCTCGACCTCGATGCCGTCCTTCGCTCCGAGGATGCGCGTGTAGCCGAGCCCGTGCCGGCACTCGTAACGGTCGAGGTGGCGTCTTGGTCGGCTTCCAGCCGGGGTTCCAGACGCTGCCGCCGTCGTGGACGTAGAGGTAGCGGCCGACAGAGTCGAGCGGCACGTCGTTGTAGCGGTAGCGGGTCAGCCGCCGCAACCGCGCGTCACGCCAGAACGTGTAGCCGCCGCCGGTGTTCGTGCAGAGGCCGAAGAGGTCGTCCTGGCCGAGATAGTTGAGCCACGGCAGCGGCGTGTCCGGCCGCCGGATCACGTATTCCCGGGCGGCGTCGTCGAACGCACCGTAACTGCCGGACATCTCCGTCGAGTCGATGGCCCTCACTGCCCGCCGGTAGCTCACGCGAGAGCTTTCGGCGCGAGCAGGTTGCCACGGATGCCGAGCGTTTCGTCTGTTATCGCGATCGACGCATCGGCATCGGTTTCGACGCCCGTCAGTGCTCGAATCGCGTCGACGTTCTCGGGCACGACGATCGCCTCGTTGTCGACCTGGTAGGTGAGGTAGATCTCGCGCCCGTTGGCGGCGATCGAGTTCTCCCAGACCGCGACTTCCCACAGGTCGTTGCGCGGCCGACCGATGTCGCGGGCGATCTCGACCACCGAGTTCGGCGCCTCGACACCGTCGCCGGCACTCACGAGCACGATCCGGGCTGCGTCCTCGAGCGAGTCGAGCACGGCGGTCCGGTCGACCTCGCGCGGCGCTTCGACGATCGCGAAGTGAACGTGCGAAAGGTTGAACGGCCCGGCGGCGGCGATCGTGACGACGTCGAGGTCGGGCATCACCGTTTGCGCGTCCGGCCCCTGATGCGACGGCACTTTCGGCTCTGGAAGGAGCGTGTTGACGAGCCCGCCGAGGTGGGACTCCCACGGGTCGGTTGCGCGGCGGATCAGCACTACGCGGGCGCGTGCGAGCAAGTCGTGCCCGCGCAGGGCGTAGAGGACGCGGACGAGTCCGGTCGTGTTGCAGGAAACGACACGAACGGCATCGCGGCCGAGCGCCTCGGCATAGTTGGCCTGGGCGACGAACGAGACGCCGGCGAGCTCGTGCTTCTCTCCACCCTGGTAGACGACCTTCACGCCGGCGTCGCGATAACGCGGCTGCAGTCTTGCACCGACGGATTTCGGAGTCGCGTCGACGACGACGTCGACCCGCGCGAGCAGGTCGTCGAGGATCCCGACCGGCTCGAGGCCCGCTGCCGCCATTGCGGCGACCGCGTCCTCGTCGGCGCCGTAGAGCGAGTAGCCGAGGGCGTGCGCGATCTTGATGCGATAGTCGGCGGCGACGTCCGCGACGCCGACGACCTCCATGTCGGGCTGCAGCGCCACCGCGTCGGCGACGCGCTTGCCGATGACGCCGTAGCCGTTGATCCCCACTCTGACGCTCATCTCTGCTCCTTTCCGATCATCGTTTGGACGGGTTCGGCCGCCATCCCGCGCCCAGCGTGGCCTGGACGTCCATGCGCCCCGGCTGCCCGTGCCGAGCAAGGGCGCCGACGACGACTACGACCTCCAAGCGACATCTACGCACCAGCGTGCAGTCCCGGCCCTGGTCTGCCATCAGGGCACCCACTGACACGGAATGCCGCCATCTACCGACCCGCGCCTCCACCCCCGCCTGGCCGCGCGACCTCCGCGCGATGCGGCCCGACGTCCCTTCTCCGCTGCTGCTGCTGCTCCAGCTAGACGACGACGACGAACGACGACGACGACTACGCCACGATGCGGTACACCTGGAAGCACTCCGCGTACTCGCGGTTCACGTTCACGCCGTGGATGCGGGCGACGTTCCAGACGTACTCCGGGTCGGCGTAGCGGCGGTGCTGCTGGGAGGCGTACTTCGCGAGCGCGGCGACCTTGCGCTCGACGTGTGCCCGGTCGAGCGCGAGATAGGCCTGGTAGGCGAAGTCGAAGTTGTTCCAGGGGATCTCGTAGCCGAGGATCGTCGTCCGCTTGAAGGCGCGCAGTCCCTCGGCGGCGATCACCTGGTGGTCCTGATGCACGTCGTGGAGGCTGGGCTGGAAGACGACGTCGGGCTTCCACTCCTCCCAGAGCGCGATCAAGAGCTCGAGGATGTCCTGCCGGTGCACGGGAAACGAGCGCACCTCGAAGTCGTGCACCGTCAGGTTCGCCTCGGGGATGCCGAGCTCCGTCGTCGCCTCGCGCACCTCGCGGGCGAGCGTGTCCGGCGGGAACCCTTCCGGAAGCGACTTGGTCGCGATCGAGAAGGCGACGTAGCGCACGTCGACGCCTTCCTCGACCAGGCGCACCATCGTCCCGCCGCAGCCGAACTCTCCGTCGTCCGTGTGCGGCGCGAGGACGAGCGCGCGTTGCCAGTGCCCGAGCACGCCCGGATTCTGTCAGCCGGCTCGCGACCGGTCCTTCCGAGCCGTTCGCGCGAGGTCTGGCAGGCTCCGACGATGCGTCACGAGGATCTCGCCCAGGTCGCCGCGGTGCTCGGCGCCGCGGGCTGCGTGCTCGCGCTCGTGCCCCGCGCGCGGGTCGCGCTCTACGCGGGGCTCGGCCTGCTCGCGGCGGCGGAGATCGGCCTCGGCGTCGCGCTCGTGCCCGGCCACGACCTGGCCAGGCTGAAGACGCCGCTCCACGTCGCCGCGATCGTGGTCGCGGCGCTCGCCGTCGTCGCCGTGGCGGCGCTCTTCGTCCGCCGGCCGGCCCTCGTGCCGCTCGTCGTCCTCATCGCGGCCCCGTTCCGGCTCCAGATCGATCTGGGCAGCCTGCGCAGACAAGTTCCTGCTCCTGCCGCTGTACGCCGTCCTGGCCGCGGCCGTGCTCGCGCTCGTCTACCGCACTGCCCGCAGCGGGACGGCCCGGCCGCTGCCGGCGCTGCTCGCCGTTCCCGTCGCCGCGTTCATGGCCTTCGACGCCCTCTCGCTTCTCTGGGCGGAGGATCTCGAGCAGGGCAGCGTCGAGCTCGCGTTCTTCATCTTCCCGTTCGCACTGCTCGTCACCGTCGTCGCCCGCTCACCGGTCCCCGACTGGCTCCCGCGCCTGCTCGGGTACGGCCGCGGTCGCGCTCGGCTGCGTCTTCGCCGCGATCGGCATCTACCAGGCATGGACGAACACGCTGATCTACGCCCAGGACCTGCGGGTGGCGAACGCCTACACGACCTACTTCCGCGTCACCTCGCTGTTCAAGGACCCGAGCATCTACGGCCGGCAGCTGGTCGTCGCGGCCACCCTCGTGCTCGCGCTTCATGTGGGCGCGGAAGCTGCGCTTCGTCTGGGCCGCGCTGCTGATCGCGGTGCTCTACATCGGCCTGTACTTCTCGTACTCGCAGTCGAGCATGGCCGTGCTCTTCGCCGCTTCGCTCGCCGTCACGATCGCGCTCGCGGACAGGCCGAGCCGCAACGTCGTCGTCGTCGCCGCCCTCGTGGCCGCGCTGGCGGCGGCCGCGGGCTTCGTCGCGAGCGCGAAGGGCAACTCGTGGCACAAGGCGACGAGCGGGCGCTCGCACCTGATCAGCGTGACCGCGACGGTGATCGGCAACCACCCCTTCGCCGGCGTCGGCGTGGGCTCCCAGCCGTACGCGAGCCAGCAGGAGGCGCGGTCGAAGCTGGTCGCGCGCAAGGACTCCTCGCACACGACGCCGCTGACCGTCCTCGCGGAGCTCGGCGTGGTCGGCTTCCTGCTCTACCTCGGGCTGATCGCGAGCGCGGCCGTGCTGCTGCGTCGCGTCGTCCGCCGCGACCGGCTGCTCGGCATCTGCCTCGCCGTCGTCTTCCTCGTCCTGCTCCTGCACTCGTTCGTCTACAGCGGCTTCTTCGAGGACCCGCTCACCTGGGGCGTGCTCGCCTTCGCCGCCGCCAGCCTCGCCGCGCCGGGCCGCCGCGCTACGGGCGGCTCAGGTGCCGCCACAGGTTCGTGAGCAGGCGCGAGACGACGGGCAGGTCGGCGCTGCCGCCGAAGTTGATCGCCCCGCCGGAGAACACCTTCGCGCCGCGCGGCGTCGCGTAGTACGTCATCTCGGCCGACTTGCCCGGCCCGAACGCGTTGCGGATCCGCGCCAGCACGGCGGTGCCCGGCGGCGAGGCAGCCGTGCGCTGGTTGATCTCGATGCCGTAGTTGCCGAACGAGTCGCCGTCGTGCAGGCCGGTGCCCTGGAAGAGCCACGGCTCGAGGCCTGGCGCCCGTGACCACGTACGGCCGGTTCGGATAGCGGTTCATGAACCAGCCGACGTAGCCGGCGCCGATCAGGCTCGCGTCCGAGCGGCCGAAGTCGTACCAGTGGCCGGTCCGGTAGAGGCGGTGCCCACGCCGTACGACTCGGTAGAAGAAGTCGTTCGCCGAGAGGAAGGCGAGGTTGCCCCCGAGGTCTCGGTAGCGCCGCACGGCGTCCAGGAGGTGCGGCGTCGCGTACTCGTCGTGCCCGGAGAAGACCACCAGGTCGTAGTCGCGTGCGAGCTGCTCCCCGTTCAGGCGCTCGAGGTCCTCGTCGGAGTAGAAATCTGGCCGCTTGCCGGTGCGGGCCAGCCAGCGGAGGAAGCCCCGGTCGTACCCGCGGTAATGCGGCGGCACGCCGCGGTTCAGGAACGGGCGGGTGAGGTCGACCCCGTTGTAGTGCGGGTCGGCGTACCAGGTGTCCCCGACGCCGTTGCCGTCGACGTCCCGGAAGTTGTAGGCCTGCCACGTGTTCGTGGGCAGGACGACGGCCACGCGGCTCGACCCCGGGCGGGCCGGGCGCCGGACGAAGGGCGCGTAGCCGAGCTTCCCGCCCGGCGCGGACATCTGCAGGAAGTACAGGCCGCTGGGCCCGCGCGGGATCGTGAGGCGCTCCGTGTGCGCGTCCGCGAGCGCGAACGCCGGCCCGACCGGGACGCCGCCGAGCACGTCGTCGCGGGGGCTCCGCAGCCGCTCCGGCCCGGCCCGGAAGAACTGCCCCGTGACGTGCGGCACGGCCGTCCAGAGCTGCAGCTCGGCACGCTGCCCGGGCGCGTAGCTCCGCTGCGCGAACGCGGCGACGAGGCTGCCCGGCTCGTCGGTCGTGGCGGGGCCGCTGGCGGAAGCGGCAGGGGCGAGCAGAGCGGCGGCGAGCAGGCCGAGAGCGACGGCTCCTGTGCAGGAGCGTCGCGAGAGGCTGGCACACTGTTTCCGCGTGCCGCGTCGCCCAAGGACTCGCACCCTGATCATCGTCGCCGCCGCCGTGGTGGCCCTCCTGGCCGCCGGGCTCGCGTCGGCATACCTGATCCTGAGGCCCGACCACCCCTCGGGCAAGCTGGACACGCAGCTCAAGGGCGTGACAGTAACGCCCGCGCCGCCCCCGCCGCCCCCGCCGCCGACCAGGCCGAAGCCGAAACCCAAGCCGAAGCCGCACAAGCCGGTCTTCACGGTCGACGAGCCGTGCTGGCTGAACTTCGGCGGCGACCCGCAGCGGTCGCTGGCGCGCCTGAACATCAACCTCGGCGTCCCGACGAAGCCGCTCTGGGCCCGGGGCCTCGGCGGCTACGTCGAGTACCCGCCGAGCTACTGCGACGGGACGCTGTACGTGAACACGTTCAAGGGGCGGACGTACGCCATCGACGCGCGCACGGGGCGTGTGATCTGGGTGCGGCAGGGCCGGGGCCCGAAGCCGTCCACGCCGGCGATCGCAGGCCCGCGCCTGATCGTCAGCTCGACGGACGGCACGGTCACGGCCTTCGACCGCAAGAACGGCCACATGCTCTGGCGGCTGTCCACGAACGCGAAGGTCGAGTCGTCGCCGCTCGCGATCGACGACACCGCCTACTTCGGCGTCACCGACGGGCGCCTGTTCGCGGTCGACACGCGCACGGGCAAGGTGCGCTGGGCCTACGACACCGGCGGCCGGATCAACTCGAGCCCGTCGATCTGGGGCAACCGCGATCTGCATCACGACGTACGCCGGGTCGATCTTCTGCCTCAACCGCCTGAACGGCCACAAGCTCTGGGACCGCTACATCTCGCGCGACTTCGCCCGGGACGAGAGCTTCTACGCAAGCGCCTCGACCGACGGTCAGCGGCTGTTCACGATCTCCCGCTCGGGCAAGGTGCTGGCGCTGCGGGCGACGAACGGCCAGACGCTCTGGACGCACGACCTGAACACGACCGGCTACTCGACGCCGGCGGTCGCGCACGGCCGCGTGTACGTCGGGGACTTCAACGGCCTCCTCCACGCGTACAACGCGGCCACGGGCCAGGAGATCTGGCACCGCTACGTCGGCGGCCGCATCCTCGGGCCCGCGGTCGTCGTCGGCAAGCTCGTGTTCTTCTCGACGCTGGAGCAGAAGACGTACGCCGCGCGCGTCGCGGACGGCCGCATCGCCTGGCAGATCGGCATGGGCAAGTACTCGCCCGGCATCGCCACCGACCAGCACTACTACTTCACGCTGAACGGCATCCTCGCCGCCTTCCGCGGCCGCTACAGCCCCGCCGAGCAGAAGCTCACGACAACGGCGGGTGCCGGCGCTTCCAGGCGGGCGACCGCCGCAGCGCGCCGCTAGCGGCGAGCCAGGCGGACACACGCACCCGGTAGGCAGCGCGCCTGGCGTGCGCGGAGAGCGATCGGCGCCGGTCGAACGCGATCTCGTAGCCGAGCTCGGCGAGCAGATCGCCGGCGACGGCCTCGAACGCGGCCACGTCCTCGGGGCGGAGCTCCGACCGCCAGTCGCGGAGCCCCGGCGTCGGCGGGCGCGTGAGGCTCTGCTGGTGTGGCTTCGCGGACACGTCGACGTGGCCGGCGTAGTCGATCATCGCCGGCTCGAACGGCAGGCCCGCGAACGCGCAGATCCGCTCGACCTCGGCCGCGGCGTCGGCCACGAGCGCCTCGTAGCGCACCTCGAGATAGCGGTCGGGCCCGACCCGGCTGCCGAGTGCCTGCCCCGCCTTCACCTCCGCGCGCCACTGGCAGGCGAAGTCGGCGGCCGTGCGCGGGTGCGCCCACGTCTTCGTGACGATCCCCTCGGGCATGCCCAGGAAGGAGACTGCAGCGTCGCGGCCGTCGCGGATCAGATGGACGTAGCACCGCGTCGGGGAACAGGCGCTCGAGCAGCGGCAGGTGCTGCATGTACATGGGCGTCTTGTCGCCCCAGCGGCTCTTGCCGCGATTGGCCGCGTAGGTCTCGTAGACGGCGGCGATCGCCCGGCCGAGCGGCATGCCGGGGGTCAGTCGGGCCCGGACGTCCTCGACGGACACGTCCCAGTCGCGCAGAGTCTTCAGGCGCCGCAGGTCGTCGACGAACGCGTCGACGTCGATCCGGTCACGCTGGCGGCCGGCGAGCTGCGGCACGAAATAGGACTCGTCGGGGATCGCGAGCTGCGAGTGACGGTCGAGCACGACGCGCAGCAGCGTCGTCCCCGAGCGGCGGACGCCGAGGACGAGGAGCGGCGGCGGGCTCACGGCTTGACGACGAGATCGGTTCGCAGCCGATGCCCGACCGCGTCGAGCACGAGGACGTAGCGGCCGGCCTTCTTCGGCGCGCGCACGACCACGACGGTGCCCCCGCGGCCCTGCCCGACGACGCTCGAGCCGCGCCGGACCGTCCAGCGCACCACCTTGGCGTCGGTGTCGACCGGGACGCGGACGGTGGCTCCGGCAGTGGCATCGACAGGGGTCCTGGGCAAGGCCAGGTAGCGGAGCCGGACCGTCCCGGCCGGAACCGCCCGCGAGCGGTTGCCGGCGAGGTCGAGCGCGACGAGCGAGAGCCGGTACGTGCCGGGAGGGAGCTTCCCTCCGCTGGTCGTCCCGTTCCAGTCGAGCGAGCCCTCGAGCGGCCCCAGGAACGTGCGCACCCGCTGGTGGCCGTTCACGAGCAGCAGGGCGTGCGCGTGCTCGTTCACGCGGTAGCTCACCGTGATGCCGTCCGCGCGCCCGTCGCCGTCCGGCGAGAACACCCGCGGCTTCACGGACACGACGGTGAGCTTCGGCCGGGTGACGTCGATGTGGATCGGGTTCGGCAGTGCGAAGGTGCGGTGGATGTCGGAGAAGGCGACCTTCGGCCGGTAGCTCCCGGAGAGGAGTACCTTGCCGGCGGCGTCCCTGCCGTCCCAGGTGAAGTGGTGCAGTCCGACGTTGAAGCGTTCGTGGTCGACCAGGCGGCGCACCTCCCTGCCGCTCGAGTCGACGATCGTCACGGTGATCGTGTCCCGCCGGAGCAGCCTGAGCTTGATCAGCGCCCGGGCCTGCGGGCAGCGGCAGACCGGCGAGAACACCTTGGTGACCTCCGTCGGCGTGATCGGCCGTTTCTGCAGCTTGAGCCCCTCGCTGACAGCGAAGGCCACGGCCGAGCCTGCGAGCAGGGCCAGGACGAGAGCAGTCGGCAGCAAGCGGAAGCGACGCACCGCGCGGCGAGAATACCCCTGCCGCCGCTCTACGCCGGTTCGGTACGGACGGTCGACTCGGCTGCGGGTTCGCCGTGGTTGTTTCGGCCGCGCTGGTAGCGGACCCAGCTGTGCCGCCCGATGTAGACGAGCAGCGCGGTCATCCCGATGCCGAGCACGACGACGATGGCGACACTCGTGCCGGGAACGTCGATCAGCTTCAGCCCGGAGAGGCCGAGGACGGTCGCGAGCGCGAAGCGGAGCAGCGTGTCCGGGATGGAGAGCGACAGGCGCCCTCCGATGAGCACGCCCGGGATCGAGCCGAGCAGCAGCCAGCCGACGATGCCCATGTCGACGTTGCCGGCGACCCAGTGCCCGAAGCCGGCGACATAGAGCAGCGCGGCCGCGTGGAAGATGTCCGTGCCGACGACCTTGTGCGCGCGCAGCGGGAAGATCACGAGCAGCGTCAGCCCGAAGAAGACGCCGCTGCCGACCGACGTCAGCCCGACGACGAACCCGCCGAAGAGGCCGATCAGCACGGCGGCGACGCGGTCGCGGTTCGTGAAGCGTGAACTCCTCGTCGGCAACGGTCTTCGCGTGGACGAAGCTCTTCGCGACGAGGCCGACGCAGCCGAAGAGCAGCGCGCCGCCGAGCACGCGTCCCATCGTCGACTCGACCCCGTCGCCGTACGTGTCCTGGAGCCAGTTCGCGAGCCAGACGCCGACGAGCGACATCGGCGCCGAGCCGAGCAGCATCCAGCCGGCGAGCTGCGCGCGCACGTTGCCCATCTTGCGGTGCTGGAACGCTCCGACCGTCTTGAAGATGGCGCCGTGGGCGATGTCGGAGCCCACGGCCACGGCCGGGTTCACGCCGAAGAGGATGACCAGGATGGGAGTCATCAGCGAGCCGCCGCCCATGCCCGGTCATGCCGACGAGCGTTCCGACGAGCAGCCCCGCGAGCGTGAACTGCCACCACATGCGCGTCGGTAGCCGAGGCTGTCGCGTCCGGATACGCTCTCGATCAGCGACCTGCCGCGACCTCGGGGCGCGCGAGAACTCGACCGGCGGGAGCTCGCCCCGGCGGCGAGCATCTCGCGCACCTTCGTGCCGGAGAGGAAGACGTGGTCTTCGGACGGGTGTGGGCACGTCTTCGCCGAGGCCATCGCGCCGCAGGTCCGAGCACCAGAACGTGTGCTCGAAGAACATCGGCTCGATGTCGAGCTCGTGCGGTTGGAAGTCGTCGAAGATCAGCTGCGCGTCGTAGGAGCCGTAGTACGAGCCGACCCCGGCGTGGTCGCGGCCGACGATGAAGTGCGAGCAGCCGTAGTTCTTGCGGCAGATCGCGTGCCAGATCGCTTCGCGCGGGCCCGCGTAGCGCATCGCGGCCGGGAAGGCCGAGACGAGCACGCGGTCGGCCGGGTAGTAGCCGTCGACGAGGATCCGGTAGCACTCGACCCGCGTCTCGGCCGGCACGTCGTCGGACTTCGTCTCGCCGACGAGCGGGTGGATCAGCAGGCCGTCGACCGTCTCGAGCGCGACCTTGGTCAGGTACTCGTGCGCGCGGTGGATCGGGTTCCGCGTCTGGAAGCCGACCACCCGCCGCCAGCCGCGCTCCGCGAACGTACGCCGCGTGTCCGCCGGGTCGAGCCCGAGCTCGGGGAACGGCGGCTCGGCGCGGTCGAAGACCGTGACGCGGCCGGCCAGATAGAGCGGCTTCTGCGCGTACAGCCTGGCCACGCCCGGATGCGCGTCCTCGGTCGTGCGGAAGCACTGCTCGGCCTCCCGCTGCCTGTCGTACTCGTATACGCCCTCCACGTCGAGCACGGCCAGCGGCCGGCCCGGCCTCGTCCGCGAGCGCGACCTGGTCGCCCCTCGGCGCCGCGTCCACCGCCAGGCAGACCGGCAGCGCCCACGCAAGGCCGCTCTCGAGGCGCATCTCCTCGACCACACGCTCGTAGTCGCCCGGGCCCATGAAGCCCTCGAGCGGCGACAGCGCGCCCGAGGCCAGCATGTCCAGGTCGGACAGCTCGCGCGAGGTCAAAGCGACCTGCTCCAGCGACTCGACGCCGCCCGGCCGGTCGCCGGTCCGGTCGACCAGCGTCCCCCATGGGCTAGTGTGGGGCTTGATCAGGTGATCCGTCCCTTCGGCCACGGCCGTCACGCCTTCACCGCCGCCCGGATCAGCCCCAGCTCCTCGAGCTTCGCGACCACGAGCTGCGCGCTCTCCTCGGGCGTGTGCGCCTCCGTGTCGAGCACGAGCTCGGGGTCGGACGGCTCCTCGTACGGATCGTCGACGCCGGTGAACCCCGTGATCTCCCCCCGGAACGCCTTCTCGTACAGGCCCTTCACGTCGCGGCGGGCGCACTCCTCGACCGACGCGGCCACGAACACCTCGACGAACGTCCCCCACTCCTCGACCATCTCACGCGCCTTGCGCCGCGTCTCCTCGTACGGCGAGATCGCCGCCGTGATCACCGCACCGCCCTGGCGGGTCAGGCGCGACGCGACCCAGCCGACGCGCTCGATGTTCGTGTCCCGGTCCTCCTTCGAGAACCCGAGCCCTCTGGACAGATGCTGCCGCACGTTGTCGCCGTCCAGGTACTCGACGACCAGGCCGCGCCGGTCGAGCTCCGGCCCGACCAGGTGCGCGATCGTCGACTTCCCCGACCCCGACAGGCCCGTGAACCAGAGCGTGAACCCACCCTCGCGGCGGTGCTCCGACTCCGGGTGCTCGTGCGCGTAAATGTGTTCCGTCATTCCTTCCTTTCGCTGTGAATGCCGCATTCGAGCTTGTCCGAGCCGGCCCAGCGGCCGGCGCGCTCCTCCTCGTCGGGCGCCACCGGCCGGGTGCAGGGGATGCAGCCGATCGACCGGTAGCCGACGTCGTGCAGCGGGTTGTAGGGAATCTCGTTCACGGTGACGTAGGCCCAGACGCGCTTCTCGTCCCAGTCCGCGAGCGGATGCACCTTCCAGACGCCGTAGGTCTCGGACCACTCGAGCTTCGGCGTCCCGGCGCGGCTCGGCGACTGGTCGCGGCGGATGCCCGAGATCCACGACTCGTAGGGCTCGAGCGCCTTGAGCAGCGGCTCGACCTTGCGGATGTGGCAGCAGCGATCCTGAGCGCGCTCCCACAGGTTCGGGCCCTCGTCGCGGTGCTGCTCGGCGATGGTGGCGATCTCCGGCCGGATCAGGTTCAGGCCGTAGCGCTCGACGAGCCGGTCGCGCGTCTCGTAGCTCTCGCGGAAGAAGAGGTGCGTGTCCAGCTCGATCACGTCGATGCCGAGGTCGAGCTCGGAGACCATGTGCACGAGCACGGACGACTGCTTCTGCCACGAGCAGGTCAGGCACAGGCGCTCGCCGAACTCGCCCGCCGCCCAGCGGATCACGTCCTCGGCGGACATGGTCTCGAGGTCAGGCTGCAGGCTCAGGCTGGGCGTCGCCAAGGAGCACCTCCTTCAGCGTGTCGCCGCGCAGGCCGAGCCGCAGCGTCTCGAGCGGAATGACCTCGTCAGGCGGGATGTTGCCGAGGTTGACCGTCGGCCCCGAACTGCCTGACGAACCACGCCTGCGAGGCCTTCGTCGGCGCCTCCCAGACGAGGTCGTGGAAGTCGATCGAGTGGACGATCTCGTCCACGAGGCCGGTGCGCATCTCGCCGGTCGGCCGGTAGATCCCGGCGGTCCCGCTTTCGCGGCCCTCCGCGATCACCTTCCAGGCGCCGGCGGCGAGCTCCTCCGTGATCCACTCCACCCACTCGTACGGGGCGAAGACCACCTCGGAGTCCTTCGATCCGACCTCGGACAGGACCGTGAAGTCGCGGGCGAAGTCGGCGATCAGCTCGAGCTTGCGTTCGCGCGGGATCTCGACGGTGCCGTCGGAGATCTCGACGTGCCGGATGCCGAGGCTCTGGAGCCAGCGCTTGTACTCCTCCAGCCTGCCGCGCGCGTAGACGACCTCGAAGAAGGTGCCGCCGATGACGACCGGCTTGCCCTTGAGCACGTCGAGCTTGCCTTGCAGGTTGCCCGTGACCCAGGCAGTGCCCCAGCCGAGCTTGACGATGTCGATGTAGTCGCCGCTCGTCTCGAGGACGTCCTCCCAGGCGCGCGGGCCGAGGCCCTTGTCGAGCACGTGGGTGAGGCCGCCGTCGCGCTTGATGCCGAGGTCGAAGCCATCAGAGCCGTTCAAGGATTCCCTCCAGTCGTCGTCTCGCCTCTGCCTGGACGTCGTGGTAGAGCGAGTTGCCGTGCGCGTCGATGCCCACCGTCAGCGGGCCGAAGTCCTTGACGCGGAACTTCCACAGGCACTCGGGCATGAGCTCCTCCCAGGCGACCTCCTCGATCTCCTCGATCTGGGTCGTCTCGAGCGCCGCCGCCCCGCCGACGATGGCGAAGTAGACCATGCCCAGGCGGTGCATCGGCTCGATCGCCTCGTCGGGGAACCCGCCCTTGCCGCAGATCGCCCGGACGCCGTAGCGCTCGCCGAGCGGCTCCGTGAAGCGCACCATGCGCGCCGAGGTCGTCGTGCCGATGCAGACCTTCTCGTAGCGGCCGTCCTCCAGCTTCCGCACGCCGGGCGCGGTATGCAGGAGGAACGCGCCGCGCGAGGTCCATCGGCGGCTCCATGCCCTGGTCGAAGATCCTGATCTGCGTCCGGTCGCGGATGCCGATGATGTGCCCGTCGACGGTCACCTCGTCGCCCGCGCGCAGCTCGCGGATCTGCTCCTCGGTCGTCGGGAAGGTCAGCCTGTGCGTGGCCATTACCGGCTCGTCTCCCTGGCCGTGTCCAGGGGACAGTCCCCTGTCGTGAGGTGTGACCGGACTCGCGCATTTCTCAGGCCTCCCGGTCGTACTCGACGGCGCCGTCGGGCTGGATGTGCGCCGACGCGCGGCGCGCCGCCCAGCACTGGTAGTTGACGGCGACGGGGTTGAGGGTCATGTGCGTGTCCGCGTGCTCGATGTGGCAGTTGAGGACGGTGACGTCGCCGCCGAGGCCCATCGGGCCAATGCCGGTCTCGTTCAGCAGCTCGAACAGCTCCTCTTCCAGCTTGCGCGACGTGCGGATCGGGGTTGCGCGTGCCGATCGGGCTGCGCGATCGCCTCCTTGGCCAGGTACATGGCGTAGTCGGCCGAGCCGCCGATGCCGACGCCGACGATCCCGGGCGGGCACGGCTTGCCGCCGGCGCCGACGATCGACTCGAGCACGAACTGCTTGATCCCCTTCACGCCGTCGGCGGGGACGCACATCTTCAGGAAGCTCATGTTCTCCGAGCCCGAGCCCTTGGGCACGCACTTGACGTCGAGCCCGTCCCAGTCCGGAGACGAACTCCCAGTGGACGATCGGCAGGCGGTAGCCCGTGTTCGGGCCCGGTGTTCTCGCGGGTCAGCGTGTGGACGGCGTTCGAGCGCAGCGGATGCTCGATCGTCGCGCGCTCGGTCCCGGCCTTGAGCGCGGCATAGATTCGCGCGGGATGCAGGGGAAAATGCTCGCCGACACGGCAGGTGTAGACGGCGATGCCGGTGTCCTGGCAGACGAGGTTCTTCTCCGAGTCGGCGACCTGGACGTTCTTCAGGATCGTGCTCAGCACGCGTCGGCCGGGAACGGAGGTCTCCGCTTCGGCCGCGGCCGCGAGCGCGTCGCGGAGGTCCTGCGGGATGTCCTTGAGCGCCCAGACGTAGAGGTACGCCGCCGCGTCCTCGACGGCGCCGTAGAGGTCGGTGTCGACCGTCGTCGTCACGCGCGACGCCTTCTCCGCGGCGGCCCTGCCGGCGCGGCGCCCGAAGACGCAGCACTCGAGCAGGCTGTTGCCCATCATCCGGTTGCGGCCATGGGCGCCGCCCGCGATCTCGCCGCAGGCGTAGAGGCCCTCGAGCGTCGTCTGGGCATCGGTGTCGATGACGAGCCCGCCGTTCTGGTAGTGCAGCACCGGGTAGGTGAGGATCGGCTCGGCCAGCGGGTCGATGCCGGCGGCCCGGTAGCGGCGCAGCATGTACGGAAGGGAGATCTCGGCATCGGCCGGGTCGATCCTGCGTCGTGTCCAGGTAGACCGCCGGCCGCCCGTCGGGCGTGGTCACGCCCTTGCCCTTCTCGACCTCGTCGAAGATCGCCTGCGAGACCGCGTCGCGCGGGCCCAGCGAGTCGGTGAACTCGTCGCCGTCGGCGTTGACGAGCACGGCGCCGTAGGCGCGGGTCGTCTCCGGGATCGAGTAGCCCTGCGTGTTCGGCGGCCAGGCGCCGCCGTTCGGGTGGTACTGGAGCGCGTCGAGGTCGCGCGACTCGGCGCCGAGCTCGAGCGCCACCTCGTCACCTCGCCGGTCGCACCCGGGTGGTTGGTCGAGAGCTCGCCGCGCTCCTCGGCCTCGCGGTAGCAGCGGCCGCCCGCGGCGAGGACGACGGTCGACGCCTCGAGCGTCTCGTCCCCGCAGCGTGCGCGCCAGCCGTTCTCTCCGGGCTCGAGCGCCTGCAACGGCGACTTGGGAAAGGTCTCGGCGGCCGACGACTCGACGGCGTCGCGGAGCGCGGTCGTGATCGCATGGCCGGTGCGGTCGCCGACCTGCAGCAGCCGCTTGCGGCTCGCGCCACCGCAGCGGGCGAGCCGGTAGCCCCCGTTGTCGCGCGTGAACTCGACGCCGAGCTCCTCCAGCCAGTGGATCGCGCTCTGCGCCTCGCCGGTCAGGATGTCGACGAGCCGCCGGTCGGCCGTCTCGTGCGACGAGCGCCAGACGTCCTCGGCGTGGAGCTCGGGCGAGTCGTCGTCGCCGAACGAGGCCTGGATGCCTCCCTGCGCCTTGGCCGAGTTGCAGGACTGGAGCGTTCCCTTGGTCGCGAGCGCGACGCTCGCGCCGGCGCGCTCGGCCGAGAGGGCCGCGGCAAGACCAGAGGCGCCGCTGCCGACCACGAGAACGTCGAAGGAAGTCCTCTCGGCCACGGCTGCGAATTCTACATGGACCTAATGCGTGTGATTAGGAGATGAAATAGATGAAACATACGAACCCTTCCAGGAGACAGAAGGCCGCGAACGGCGTCAGTCGGTTCGTCTCGAAGAAGCGCATCAGGAAGCGGACGGCGAGGTAGGCGGTCACCGCCGCGCACAGCGAGGCGACGAGCGCCTGGCCGCGAACGCCGTCGCCCGTGTGGCCGAGCAGGTCGGGCAGCTTGAGAACCGCCGCGGCGCCGATGATCGGCGTCGCGAGCAGGAAGGCGTACCGGGCCGCGTCGATGTTCGAGAGACCGGTCAGCAGGCCTCCGCCCATCGACGCTCCCGAGCGCGAAAAGCCCGGGATCAACGCGATTGCCTGCACTGCCCCGACCCCGGTCGCCTCCTTCCACCCGACGCGCTTCACAATCCGCTCGTCCGGGTCGCCCGCCTCGTGCACGGGCGCCCGCCGCCGCAGCAACTCTGCTCCGTACAGCATCACTCCGTTCAGCATCAGGAAGAACGAGGCCGAGGTCGCCGAGGCGAAGACGCTGCGCAGCTTATGGTCGAGTGTCAATCCGAGAATGCCGGCCGGGATCGTCCCCACGATCAAGAGCCACCCGAGCTTGGCGTCGGTGTCGTCGGGCGAGATCTCACGGTCACGCAGGCTGCGCCCGAGTCCCTTGACGATCCGCACCCAGTCGGCCCAGAAGAACCCGAGGAGAACGAGCGCCGTGGCGAGATGCGTGGCGACGAGGAAGCTGACGAAATACGGGTCGTTCTGGTGGATGTTCCAGCCGAGCAGGCTCGGCAGGATCACCGACTGTCCGAGGCTCGAGATCGGGAACAGCTCCGCAACGCCCTGGAGAAGCCCGAGGACGATCGCCTGCGGGTAGGAGATCAGCGATCCGAGGATCACGTGTCGTCAGGCTCGGTCTTCGGGCCCCCGGTCTGGAACCACGCGAACGCGAGCAGGGCCAGGCCGACGAGGAACGCTGCGATGCCGTGCTTGAGGTGATGGGTGCTCGAGTGCGAGTCGTGGCCGGGGAAGAATCCGGGGAGCGACTTCGCCGGCTCGGCCCAGTAGACGATCGCGACGACGATCAGCAGCAGTCCGAGCACGACAGCAGGGATGATGAGCGCGCGGTTCTTCTTCACAGGCGCCCCCCGCGGGGCGACCTGACGATACCTTGCCCTCCCCGGACGCCGACCGGGGAACTCGCTCAGGCGCGGCCGGAGCGGTGCCGATGATGGCGTCATGGACGAGACGCGCTCCTGGCGCGGACGAATCGGCGCCGCGCTCTCGCTCTCCGCGCTCGGGTTCGCGATCGCGTCGATCCTCGGCCCGGACGGGCGAGCCTGCCCCACGCCCCAGGGCTCGGCGCAGCTCGACGTGACGCCGCTACTTCTGCTTGCGATCGCGACGGCGGCGATCGTGTTCGATATCCGCGCGCTGCGAAGGGGCGACCGGTTCTGGGCCGCGATCGGCCTCGTCGCCGTCAGCGTAGCCGCGATCCTCGGCATGTGGCACGCGCGCGCCGGCCTCTCCCCGCCGGCCTGCGGCTAGAGCCGCTCGCGGGCGAACGAGAGAAACGCTTCCGCAACGCGGCTCGGCGCGCGGCCGGCGGAGCGGACAAGCGAGATCTCGCGCGCGGGTTCGAGTCCCTGCACGCGCGCGACCGCGAGACTGCCGGCGGCGAGCTCGGACTCGATCGCGGAGCGCGAGATGAACGTGACGCCGTAGCCCGCCACGACCGCGCTCTTGACGGACTCCTGCAAGCCGAGC
Source organism: uncultured Actinomycetes bacterium (assembly GCA_963776375.1). Classification (GTDB taxonomy): domain Bacteria; phylum Actinomycetota; class Thermoleophilia; order Gaiellales; family Gaiellaceae; genus PALSA-612. The sequence goes on from CAVZMF010000004.1 coordinate 136,514, forward strand.
TCGAGATGAACGTCGAAGTCGCGGAGCCTGAGACCGGCACCGCGCAGCTCCTCCTCGATCACTGCCCGAACGCCTGCGCCCGCCTGCATCAGGATCAGCGGCTCGTCCTGCAGCTCGTCCAGCGTCAGCGTCCGCCCGGCGAAGCGGTGCCTCGGCGGGCAGACGAGCACGACCTCGTCGCGAAAGAAGGTCTCGAACGAGACGGAGCGCTGGCGGCGGGCGGCACCGACGACCCCGACCTCGAGCTCGCGGCGGGCGACGAGCTCGACGACGCGTTGTGTGTCGTGCACGAAGAGCGCGACCGTGAGCTCCGGGTTGCGCTGCTGGAACTCGCACAGGAGCAGCGTGACGAGGTTGGCACCCGGGCCCGTGGACGCGCCGATCTCCAGGCGCCCGCGGAGCGGCCCCTCGTCCTCGGCGGCCACGACCTCGAGCAGCTGCTCCTCGAGCGCGAGCAGACGCTGCGCGCCCTGGTAGAGCCGCAGCCCGGCCTCGGTCGGGACGACCCTGCGGCCGGAGCGGTCGAGGAGCTGAGTGCCGACCCGCTTCTCGAGCGCGCGAATCTGCTGGCTGACCGCGGGCTGCGTGACGCCGAGCCGCGCCGCCGCCTGTGAGAAGCTCTCGCGCTCGACCACCGCGCAGAACGCCTTCAACTGCCTCGTGTCCATAAGCATTCATTATGCGCGCGACGGGAAGACCGCAGCGACCGAGCTACCGGATCCATGCCTGGTCGAGCAGCAGGCCGTAGTAGACGTGGGACTGGTAATTGCCGAGCCGTGCCGAGACGAAGTCGAGGGCACGAAGGTTGAACACCGGCACGCCGAGCGCGAGGTCGGCGATCTCCCGGTCGATCTTCGTCCATTGTCGGAGGGCCGCGCCAGGGTTGGTCTGCTCGAGGCGAAGCGCCTCGGTGATGTTTCGGTCGACCTGGGTCTTGCAGAGGTAGCGGCCGTATGTCGACGCGCATCGAAACAGCGGCTCGAGCATCCCTGCCGGGGCGGGGAAGTCCGGCCCCCAGGGGATGGTTGCCGCCTGCACCGTGCGAGGCCCAGCCGGGCCGTCGACGGTCGCCCAGTACTTCGCGAACGGCACGGCCTTGACGACGGCGTCGTAGCCGAGCCTGCGAAGCGCGGCGACCGTCTGCTTCGCGGCCGGAAGGGGGGGTGGCCCCCCGTCAGGACCGTCACGCGCATGCCTTTCGTGCCGGTCCCGGCGACGAGTTGCCGTGCCCCGGCGAGGTCGGGGGCCGACCAGCGGCCGGTGGCGGGGTTGCGGGTGTAGGGGCAGTAGGGCACGTAGCCGGCGATGCCGGGTGGCAGGTACTGGCAGGTCGGTATTCCTGACCCGTCGGCGGTGATGGCTGCCCGATCGATCGCGTAGGAGAGCGCCTTGCGGACGGCGAGCTTGTCGAACGGCGGCAGCGTCGTGTTCAGTAGGATGAACCCCGTCCCGGCCATGGTGACCTCGTGCAGTTGGCCGGCGAACCGGGCACGGAGCGGGGCGCGTTGCTTGGGGTCAACGTCCGCCGTGTAATCGAGGCGCCCGCGCTTCACGGCCTCGATCGCACGCTTCGGGTCGGTGGAGGCAGTGAACCGGATCACGTCCGGGTATCCGTCCGGCTTGGCGGCGCTTGACCACACCTTGAAGTACGGGTTGCGGACGAGGCGGAGCAATTTCCCCGGCCGGTAGGAGGCCATCATGTACGGGCTGGTTCCGTGCGCGAGCGTCGCGCGCTTCGGCGTCTCCGAGGGCAGCACGGAGGCGAACGGCATCGCCAGCTTGTAGAGAAACTCCGGGTCGGAGGCGACCAGGTGGAACACCACCCTGCCTGTCTTGTCGTCAGTCACGACCCCGGCCGACAGATCGCAAGCCGTCGGCTTGGCGATGCACCCCTGTCCGCCTTTGATGCCGGTGAAGTACGAGGCCGCGTACGAGCCGACCGCGAACATGCGCTCGAGCGACGCACGGACGTCGTGCGCCCGGACGGGCCGGCCGTCGGAGTAGCGGAGGCCGGGGCGGAGCTGGAAGCCGTAGGCGCGACCGTCGTGGGTAGGAGTCGGAAGCGTGACAGCCAGGTCGGGCACGATCGTCGCCCCGTCCGATCCGGCGATGCGTTTGTACGCGACCAACCCGTCCGAGACCATGCTGGCGATCTGCCACGACACTGACCAGCCGGCGAGCGCCGGGTCGAACTCGGCGAGCGACTTCAAGAGGGAGGAGCCGATATCGGAGCTCAAGACGCCTCCCCGATGACCCGTGCTCGGCCGTGCGGGCACGAGCAGGTTGCCGTCCGAGTACGCGACTCCGCTCGGGCTGCTCCCGATCGCGATCGTGCTCTCGACCACGTTTACGGTCGGGTCGATCCTCGACACGGTCCGGGAGACCTCGTTTGCGACCCAGACCGCGTTCCGGTCGCAGGCGATCCCGATCGGCCCGCGGCCGACGGGAATCGCCGCGCGAACGGCACCCGTCTTCGGATCGATGCGCGAGACGGTGCCGTCGAGGTTGTTCGCGACCCAGACCCCGTGCGGGTCGATCGCGATCGCGCCCGGGCCGTTGCCGACGTTGACCGCTGTCTCGATCTCGTCGGTGCGGGCATCGATCTTGGTGACGTTGCCCGTCGTCTCGTGAGTGACCCAGACTGCTCCGTCGCCGGCGGCGACTCGAGTCGGCGGGAACGCGAGCTTGATCGCCTTGACGACGTGACCGGAGGCGGGGTCGATCCTGGTCAGCGTCCGGTCGGCCGCGTTCGCCACCCATACGGCTCCGGCACCGAACGCGACCGCCGCCAATCCGCTCCCGACGGGGATGGTCTGGACGATCTCGTTCGTGTTCAGGTCGATGCGGGAGACCGTGCCGTCGGCGCGGCTCGTCACCCAGGCGGCGCCTCCTCCCACCGCGATGCCGCTCACGTCGCGGCCCACCCTGATCGTCTGCACCGTCAGACCCGAGTGCGGATCGACACGAGAAACGGTCCCGGGAATCCCCCTGAGCGTCCACGACCTCGCCGCCCTGGGCCGCGCAGGCACCCTCGAGCAGCGCCCGATGGTCGGCGAGTACGGCTCCGTAGCGGTCACGAAGCTTCCTCAGGAGCAGCGTCGAGCCCTCCACGTCCGTGAAGAGCAACGTCACGGTCCCGCTCGGGAGACCTTCCACAGACTCGCCTCCGGTCGGCACCTTCCATCGTCGGGCGGGCAGCACACGCCGCCATCGGGGGTTCTCCGCATCCGGGATCGGTAGGTTCCGCTGGCCACCGTTCGTGCGCGAGGATGGAGGCGTGAAGGTCTGGATCGACGTCACGAACTCGCCCCACGTGCTCGTGTTCCGGCCGCTGATCCGGATCCTGCGCGCGCGTGGGGCGGAGGTCGACGTCACAGCGCGGGTGTACGCCCAGACGCTCGAGCTGCTCGCGCTGCACGGAATCGAGGCCACCGTCGTCGGCCACCACGGCGGCGCATCGGCGCTCGGTAAGGCACGCGTCGAGGTCGATCGGCTTCGCGCGCTGCGGCGCTTCGCGCGCGCGGGCAGGTACGACGTCGCGCTCGCGCACGGGTCGCACGACCTGACGCTCACGGCGCGCGCGCTCAAGATCCCCGCCGCGACGACGTTCGACTACGAGTTCGCGTGGCTGCAGCACCAGCTCGGCTGCCGCGCGGCGACCCGCGTCGTCGTCCCGGACGCGATCCCGCCAGAGCGGCTGGCCCGCTTCGGCGTCGGTCCCGACAAGCTCCGCCGCTACCCGGGGCTGAAGGAGGACTACTACCTCGCCGACCTCGAGCCCGATCCGCGGGTGCTCGAGGAGCTCGGCGTGGACCGCTCGCGCGTCGTCGCCGTCCTCAGGCCCCCTCCGGATGTCTCGCTCTACCACCGGCACGCCAACCCGCTCTTTCCGGAGACACTGAAGGCTCTCGGCAGCCGCGACGACGTCCACGTGGTCGTGCTCCCCCGCGTCACAGCGCAGCGCGACTTCGTGCGCGCCTCGGCCTGCCGTCCGTGATCGTTCCCGAGCACGCCGTCGACGCGCAGAGCCTGATCGCCTTCGCCGACCTCGTCGTCTCCGCCGGCGGGACGATGAACCGCGAGGCCGTCTCGCTCGGGGTCCCGGTCTACACGGTGTTCGGTGGGAAACTTGGCGCCGTGGACGAACGGCTCATCCGCGAGGAGAAGCTGCGCGCGCTCGCCGATCCCGAAGCGATCGACGTGCGTAAGCGAGACGGGCAGCAGAGCCGGCGCGTACGCCGTGACCCCGCGGAGCTGCTCGACCTGCTGCTCTCAGGCCTCGGCTAGAGCGGCCAGCACGCCGTCGCCGTAGCGCTCCAGCTTCGCCGGGCCCACGCCCGGCACGGCCGCCAGCTCGTCGAGGTTCCGCGGCCGCCTCGCCGCGATCTCCTCGAGCGTCGCGTTGTGGAAGACGAGGTAGGCCGGCACGTCGTCCTCCCTGGCCCGCGCGAGCCGCCACGCCTTCAACACGTCGAAGCCCGGCGGCGGCTCCGACCGCGCCCCGCCGACGCCGAGCTCCTCGAGGAACCTGCTCGGCTTCTTCACCCACGTGATCACGAGCTGCCGCTTCGCACGGGTGATGCCGACGTAGAGCAGCCGCCGCTCCTCGGCGACCTGATCGTCCGTCTTCGCCTGCTTCGCCGGCAGCTCGCGCTCCTCGAGCCTGGGGAGGAAGACAAGCTCGAACTCGAGGCCCTTCGCCGCGTGGTAGGTCAGCAGATGGACGCCGCGGCGCTCGTCGCCGCGCGCTCCGAACCGCCGCTCCAGCTCGGCGCGGAACGCCGCCACGCTGTCCGGGGCGAGCGACTCCGCGAGCCGCACGAGCCGTGTGAGGTCGTCCTGCCGGATCTGCTCGCGCTCGCCGAGGCCTTCCGCCGGCGTCTCGAGCCAGCCCTGCTGCAGGGACAGCGTGCGCACCTGATCCGACACGCTTCCCTCGCCCGCCCGCAGCCGCCGCAGGAGGAAACGCGCCGCCTCGCGTCCGAGCAGGGAAGCGCCCTGGAACGGAATATCGGCTTCGTGGAGCGCCTGCTCGAAGTCGGAGAGGCGCGCATTCGTCCGGCAGAGGATCGCGATCTCCTCGAGTGGGCAGTCGGCGGCGCGGATGCGCTCGACCACCATCGTCGCCTCGACCTCGATCGACACGACCGGCCGCACCTCCGGCTCGCGCCCGTCCGGTAACTCCGTCCGGAGCTTCGGCGCGAGGCGGTTCGCGAGCGCGAGCACCTGCGGGGTAGAGCGGTAGTTCTGCTGCAGCCGCACGACCGCGGCGCCGGGGAACCGCTCCGGTAGCGCGAGCAGGTACGACGGCGACGCGCCGGTGAAGCCGTAGATCGCCTGGTTGTCGTCCCCGACCGCGCAGAGCTCGTCGCGGTCGCCGAGCCAGCGCTCGAGCAGCGTCTGCTGGAGCAGGTTGACGTCCTGGTACTCGTCGACCGTGAAGGACAGGTAGCGCTCGCGGAATGTCTCCGCCGCGTCGGGCCGCTCGTCGTAGAGCCGGATCGTGAGCTCGAGCAGGTCCTCGAAGTCGGTCAGCCCCTGAGCGCGCTTCACCTCCTCGTACCGCGAGTAGACGCGCAGCATCAGGTCGCTCGGGATCGGGGGCACATGGTCGCCGAGCGAGGCGCGGTAGCGCTCGGGCGTGATGCGGCGGTTGCGCGCCCACTCGATCTCCGTGGCCAGGTCGCCGGCCGGGCGGAAGCGGTACGGCGTCGGCAGCGAGTTGGCGATGTGGCGAAGCGTGAGCGCCTTCGAGGGCAGGATGCGGCCGACCGCGTCAGGGTCGAAATACCGCAGCTGTGCGAGCGCCGCGGAGTGGAAGGTCCGCGCCTGGACGCCGCCGGCGCCGAGCGCCTGGAGACGGCTGCGCATCTCGCCGGCGGCCTTGTCCGTGAACGTGACCGCCATGATCTGGCCCGGCGCGAATGCGCCCGTCGCGACCTGGTTCGCGATCCGGCGCGTGATCGTCGTCGTCTTACCCGTGCCCGCGCCCGCGAGGATGCAGACCGGGCCGCGGACGAGCTCGGCCGCGTGCCGCTGCTCCGGATTCAGGCCGTCGAGGATCGCCGCAGAGCCCACCCCGGCCATGCTACGAAGGCGGTCCGCCGTCAACCGTGACGCGACTGTGCCGATTCCGTGTCGGCCGGCGCCGCGGCCGCCTCGCGGCGCGGCTCCCTGACCATCGTGCCGAGCTTCGAGACGAGCTCGAGCGTCTCGCCGGCGCGCACGAGCCCCTCGAGCTCGGACAGCTCGTCGTCGAGCCAGCCGGCGTCGATCTGCGGCCGGGTCAGGCGCAGGATCTTCGGGTGCACGGTCTCGTCCACGACCTCGTCTCCCGACCACAGCTCCTCGTGAAGCTTCTCGCCGGGCAGCGGGCCTGTGAACTCGACGGCGATGTCGCGGTCGGGCTCGAGGCCGGAGAGCTGGATCATGTTGCGCGCGAGGTCGAGGATGCGGACCGGCTCGCCCATGTCGAGCACGAAGATCTCGCCCCGGCCGCCGATCGAGCCGGCCTGGACGACGAGCGAGACCGCCTCCGGGATGGTCATGAAGTACCGCGTCATCTCCGCGTGCCTGACCGTGACCGGGCCGCCGCGCTCGATCTGGCGGCGGAAGATCGGGATCACGCTGCCGGAGGAGCCCAGGACGTTCCCGAAGCGGACGCCGACGAAGCGTGTGGCCAGGTCGGTGCGGTGCCCGTACGCCTCGACGATCCATTCACAGACGGCCTTCGACTGGCCCATCAGGTTCTTCGGGTTCGCAGCCTTGTCGGTCGAGACGAGCACGAAGCGCTTGGCCTCGAACTCGACGGCCACGTCGGCGAGGACGCGCGTGGCGAGGGTGTTGTTGCGCACGGATTCGATCGGGTTCGCCTCCAGCAGGCCGACGTGCTTGTACGCCGCGGCGTGGAAGACGACCGCGGGCCGGTAGCGCTCGAAGACCTCGCGGAGCTTGGGGCGGTTGCCGACGTCGGCGAGCACGGCCGCGCAGGCGGAGAAGCCGCGCTCGAGCACGAGTTCGCGCTCGACCTCGAACAGCGCGCGCTCGGAGTTCTCGACGAGGACGAGCCGCGCCGCGCCGAGGCGGGCGATCTGGCGGCAGAGCTCGGAGCCGATCGAGCCGCCGGCGCCGGTGACGAGGACGGTCTCTCCGGCGAGGTAGGACGCGATCGCCTCGAGGTCGACCTCGACCGGCTCGCGGCCGAGGACGTCCTCCACCTGCACGGGCCGGATCTGCACGGCCAGGTCGACGTCGCCTGCGATCAGCTCGTGGAGCCCCGGCAGCGTCTTCACCGGGATCGACGCGCGGCGCGCCATCTCGACGACCTTCGCGCGCACACTGCCGGGCGCGGACGGAATCGCGATCAGCACCTCGTCGGGGCGCTGCTTGTGCAGGATCGCGGCCAGGTCGTCGGTCGTGCCCAGCACGCGGATCCCGTGGACGCGCAGGTTGCGGGTCTTCGGATCGTCGTCGACGAGGCCGATCGGCGTGTAGCCGAGCGAGGGCTGGCGCAGGATCTCCTTGACGATCAGGTGCCCGGCGTCGCCGGCGCCGACGACGATGACCTCCTTGCCGCGGGCGACGATGTCGCGCGCCACAGGCCGCTCCAGCAGCGTCCGCGCGAGCATGCGCGCACCGGCGACGAATGCCATCAGCAGGAGCCAGTCCATGATCGCCACCGAGCGCGGCAGCCGCACCGCCGACACGGGGTTGGCGAAGTACACGACGAGGCTCGAGATCACGCAGGCGACGGTCACGCCGCGCGCCGCGCCCCACATGTCCCGCGTGGACACGTAGCGCCACCAGCGGTTGTAGAAGCCGAAGGCGACGAAGGTGACGAGCTGGACGCCGATCACGATCCCGATCGAGCGCTCGAACAGCGTGCGGTAGAAGATCGGCACGCCGCGGTCGAAGCGGAGCTGGAAGGCGAGCGTCCAGGCCGCCGTGATCAGGACCGCGTCGACCACGACCTGCCAGAGCCGGTGCTTCGCGATCGGCATCATCCGACCTTCACCGCCAGCGCTTCGCGCACCGCGTTCACGACCTGCTCCTGCGTGTCCGCGCCGATCCCGGCCCAGAGCGGTACGGAGAAGTTCTCGCGCGCGAGCTGCTCGGTGACGGGCAGCGAGTCGAGGCCGTAGTCGAGATAGGCGAGCGCGGGCTGAAGGTGGAGCGGCGGCTGGTAGTAGGTCGCCGTCGAGATCCCGCGCTCGGCGAGGGCGTCGCAGATCGCGTCGCGCTGCGGCGAGCGGCAGACGAACAGGTGGTAGACGTGGCCGGGCTCGTCCTCGGGGACGTCGACGAGCTCGCCGAGGCCGAGCTCGCGGTAGCGGTCCGCCGCCTCGCGGCGCTGCCGCGTCCACTCGTCGAGGTGCCGGAGGAAGATGCGGAGGAACGCGGCCTGCATCTCGTCGAGCCGCGAGTTGGTGCCCACCAGCCGAAACGTCTTCTTGTCTTGGGAGCCGTGGAAGCGGAGCAGCCGGATCCGCTCGCCGAGCTCGGCGTCGCGGACGGCGACGAGCCCGCCGTCGCCGAGCGCGAACAGGTTCTTCGTCGGGTAGAAGCTGAAGGTCGAGGCGACGCCGTGCTGCGCGATCGCCGGCGACCCGAACGCCTGCGCGGCGTCCTCGATCAGCGGCAGACCGAGCGAGGCCAGCTCGTCGAGCGGTGCCGGCCGGCCGAAGAGGTGCACGGGCATGATCGCCCTGGTCTGCGGGGTGATCCGCGCGGCCGCGTCCTCGGGGTCGAGGTTGAGCGTCTCCGGGTCGACCTCGGCGAAGACCGGCTTCGCGCCGCGCCGCGCGATCGCCTCGGCCGTCGCGTAGAAGGTGAAGGCCGGACAGATGACCTCGTCTCCGGGGCCGATGCCCATCGCGTCCATCACGAGCACGAGCGCGTCGGTGCCGTTGGCGACGCCGATCGTCTCGGGGACGTTCAGGTACGCGGCCGCCTCCGCCTCGAAGGCGGCGCAGTTCGGGCCGAACACGAACCGTCCGTCGTCCAGCACGTCCGCGAAGGCCTGCTGGAGCTCGGGAATCAGCCGTGCGTACTGCGCCCTGACGTCAACGAGCGGAATCTTCGGCACGCCGAGACATGGTAGACGAGCGTTTTCTGTACCACAGGAAAGCGGCTCCCACGACCACGAGCGCGACGATCGCATATTCGACGTAGCGGAAGCTGTCATCGAAGGAGTGGTAGCTCTTCCCCAGGCCGTACCCCACGCCGGCGAGGACGAAGCACCAGATCGCGGACCCGGCGAGCGTCGAGCAGCATGTAGGGGACGAGCGGAGCACGGAACACGCCGGCCGGGATCGAGATGAACGAGCGGACGACCGGCGTCAGCCGGCCGAGGAACACCGCCCAGCCCTGCCAGCGATCGAACCAGCGCTCGGCACGGTCGAGGCGCTTCGCGCGATAGGTGCAACCACTTCCCGCGGCGCTCGAGCAGAGGACGGCCGCCGCGGATGCCGACCGCCCAGCCGACGATCGCGCCGACGAGGTAGCCGAGCGTGCCCGCGAGCGCCATCACGACGAGCGCAGCTGCACCGTTCGTGATCGTCGATCCGAACAGCACGACGTGCTGATCCGGAAACGCGCCGGACGCGAGCGCGCCCGCGTAGACCATCACGACCTCGCTCGCGGCGGGGAAGACGGCGTCGATCGCCATCAGCAGGAAGATCGGCGTAGACGCCGTGGTTGCCGATGAAGGACGTGATCGAGGATGTGATCGAGGCGACGGCCACGGCGGGCCTAGCCTACTTCCGCCGGACCGCGAACTGCGCAGTGAGGTCGCTCGTGCCAACCGCGCTCGTGGCGGTGACGCGGGCGACGTAGCGGCCCGTGTACACGTTGGCGCCGGAGGCCGTCCTGCCGTTCCAGGCCACGTTCAGCTTGCCGGGGCCGGCCGTGGCGGCGCCGAGCTTGCGGACGACCACGCCCTTCGACGTCTCTATCTGCTCGGTCACGCGTGCCTGTCGCGTCAGCGTGAAGCTCGCCACGGGCCGCGGGGCGGCACGGGGGACGGTGAACGTCGGCGCGACCGCCGCCGGCGATCCGAGCGTGAGGTCGAGCGAGAAGGTGCGCGTGTGACTCGAGGCACGGCCGAGATCGTCGACGGCGCTGACGGTGAACGACCAGGGACCCTCCTGCTCGGGCGTGCCGTCGGTGCGACGCGCGTTCCACTGGAACGGGTACGTGCCGGACGCGAGCTGCGTCTGGGTGTTCACCCGCAGTCCCCCGTCCGGGCCCTCGAGCTGCACGGTCACGGTCGAGGGCCGCACGACCTTGTAGGTGAACGACTCGGTCTCGGCGACCTTGTCGCCGTTCGGAGAGACGACCGGCGCGGACGGCGGCGAGGCGACGACGCCCGCGTACTCGACGAGCAGCGCGTCGGCGAGCGGCGGGCGCGCCGCCGGGCGGAGGGGTGCTGAGCAGCCTGCCGTCGAAGGCCATGCCCGCCGCGGGGCCGCCCGCGAGCGCCACGCCCGTGACGGCGCCGAGCGCCGCGAGCGTCTGCCCGAGCTCGAAGTTCGTCATGCCGGCGCCGGGCAGGCCGCCGTCGACCGTGATCATCACGATGCTGCCGTCCGCACGCTGGCCGATCGCCGTGCGCGGCTGCCGCAGGGCCAGGTCGAGCACGGGGATCGACTCGCCGGCCTTGAAGATGGGCTTGCCGTTCCTGACCAGCACCGGTCCGCCGCCGAGACCGGTATTGACGCCTGCGCCGGGCCAGTCCGGGAGGATCGCGAAGCGGATCCGCACCGCCTGCCCCACCGGAGCTTCGGCCTGCAGCGCGGTCGCCGCCGCTCCGCGCGCGACGAGGACAGCCCCGTCGGGCGGGATCGCCGCCGCGCCGCCGGGGACGATCTGCGCCGAGGTGCCGACGAGGTCGGTGTTCGCCGCCGCGGGCGGAAACGGCCGGAGGACGACCGCGACGCCGTTGGCGGCGACCGGGGTCGCCGGCCCGAAGGAGGGGGTGTAGAGGGCTGTCCCGGAGGCGAGCGGCGGCTCGTTGAGCACGTTGAACGCGCGCCTCGACTTCGCGCCCTGCCAGTAGCCGTAGAGCGAGAGCCGATCGACGTGCAGCCCGCCGCCCGTGTCGATCCCGGCGCTCGACCGCGCGGTGCGCGGATCGTGGTCGAGCACCCCGTTTCGCATCAGGAAGCCGTCCGGCCGACCGCCGGCAGCCGTGACGTCGCCGTTCACGCCCGCGGTCGTCGTCGTTGCGGCAAGGCGCCGCTCGATCGCCGTCAGCCTCTCGCTGCCCTGGATCAGCTCGTTCGAGAGCACGGGCTGCAGCGACCACAGGCCTCCCGGCCTGGGCGCGATCAGGACGTTGACACCGACCGGCCCGTGCGTCGTGAACCGCACCTGCTTCTCGTACGTCACGCCGGGCATCAGCTCGACCGGCTGGGCCTGCGCGGGCGCGGCGAACGCGCCTGCCAGGAGCAGTGCGATGACGGTGAAACGGCGCAGCACGACCCGCCGGCGAGGGTAGCAGCACCACCAGCCGGGTCAGTCCGCCTACGTTCGGGCGATCTCGACGACGGACGCCACGACCTCCTCGAGGCGCCCGCTCGTGTCGATCTCGTGCCCGGCAATCCGTCGCAGCAGCGGCTCGACCGTCTGGACGAGGCCGACGACGCGTTCCACCTGTCGGGGCGCGTCCCGTAGGCGCCCCCGTCCTCGAGTCGAGCCGCTCGACGACGCACCTCGACCGGGGCAGACAGCAGCACGACGTGATCGAACCGGGGCAGGAAGGAGCTCATGTTCGGCGCGCAGCCGCTCACGACCAGCACCTCGCCCCGCTCGTCTTCGAGCAGCTCGCGCACACGGTCCTCGCGCCAGATCCAGTCCCGGCCCGGCTCGACAGGCGTCCCCGGCGTTGCGTCTCCCTCGCCGACTGCGACCCAGTGGGAGTAGTCGGCGGTGTCGAGATCCACGGCCCGGTAGCCGCGGTCGGCGAGGGCGGTGGTAACCGTCGACTTCCCCGCTCCGGACAAGCCCTGTGAGCAGCACGCGCTTCACGGTCTTAGCCTGCACGCTAGCGCTAGCGTCCGTCCGTGCTCGTCTCGCCGCTCGCCGACCGCAGCGCCGGATCCGACGACTCCGGCTTCGTCCTCGTCGAGTGGACGGACGAGGGCGGAACGACGAGCCGCGACTTCCCGATCGCGCCGCTGCACGTCCACCACTCAGACGACGAGTGCTGGTACGTGCTCGACGGGCGCCTGGGTTTCCGCGTCGGCGACGACGAGGTCGAGGCCGGGCCGGGCGACGCGGTCTTCGTCCCCGCCGGCACGCCGCACGCGTACTGGAACGCGCAGGACGGCCCGACGCGTTACCTGCTCGTGATCCCCCGCCGGCTCGCGGACATGCTCCACGAGCTCCACGACGGCGAGCCGAAGGACTTCCCCGCCGTCTTCCGCAAGTACGAGAGCGAACTTCTTTAACGACCGGCCTCGCCGAGGAGGCGCTCGACGATGACGCAGTCGCGCCACTCGCCGTCGAGCTTGCCGTGGCGGTGGTACACGCCGACCTCGCGGAAGCCGAGCGAGCGGCAGAGCCGGAGCGACGCCTCGTTCTCCGGGAAGATCCGGCTGACGAGCTTCCAGTAGCCGCGGGCCTCCGCCTCGTCGATCAGCGCGGCCAGCGTCGCCCGGCCGGCGCCGCGGCCGCGGGCTGCACGCGCCACGTAAATCGAGAAGTCGCCGACACCGGAATACGGGGAGCGGTGCGCGCGGTACGGAGGCGCCGACGCCCACGCCACGACCTCACCGTCATCGTCCTCGCCGACGACGAGCGGATAGCCGGCGTCGAGCCAGCGGAGCACGTCCCCGGCGCTGCGCGGCTCGGTCTCGAACGTGCCGACACGGTCCTCGATCCCCTCGTTGTAGATCCGGGCGATCGCCTCCGCGTCCTCCGGCCCCGCCGGCCTGGTCGTCACAAAGCGGAGAAGAGCACGATCGTGATGCGGCCGCTCTTCTCGCCGGGGCGGACGAAGTACGTCGTCACGACGTCCTCGTAGCCGGGAGCGTTGACGTGGACGTGAATGTGCGGCGGGAAGCCGCCCTCCGAGGCGGGCTGAGGCCCGACGAAGCGGAACGTCCCCTTGCGGCCCGTGACCACGCTCGCGCGCCCGGCACGAACGTAGCCGACCTTCGGGCTCTCCTGCCAGATCTCGACGAAGGCTCCGCGGACGGGCGTGCAGCCCGGATAGCGGATGACGCGGCCGGAGAGGACGTGGCCGCGGCCGAAGGTCGACCGGCGCGGAGGCGCCGCAGCCGTACGCGAGAAGGGGCCGGCCCCGTCCGACGCGGTCGGCTTGCACGCGAGCGCCTTCGGAACCGCCGCTCCCACGCCTGCCACCAGCGCGGCCGACCCGGCCACGCAGGCGGCGGCGAGGAGCCTCCGCATCACGCCGTCGCCGCCCCCGCGAGCGCGCCCGGGCGCTCCGCCCGGCGGTACTCGACGGTGTAGCCGAGCCGCCGCGGTACCTCGAGCAGCGCGTCGAGGTCGAGGTCGATCGTCGCGCCCGCCTTCTGCGTGACCTCGTCCTCGATCGGCAGGTCGAAGTCGTCGGCGCCGAAGTCGAGCGCGCGAAAGGCCTCCTCGTTCTGCGTCAGCACGGAGGTGCGGACGTGCTTGACGTTGTCGAGGAAGATCCTGCTGAGCGCGATCCAGCGCTGGTACTCGCGCGCCGAGATCTCCCGGCCGCCGAACGCCGTCCCGTACGGCTTGTACGTCCAGCAGAGGAACGAGAACAGACCGTCGCGGCCGTCGGCGAGGCACACGTCCTGGAAGTCGCGCGTCCGCTGCAGGTGCTCCAGCCGCTCGTCCAGCGTCTCGTCGAAGCCGATCACCATCGTCGCCGTCGTCTTCATGCCGCTCTCGACGATCGCGCGCTGCGCCTCGAAGTAGTCGGCGACCGTGTACTTCCACTTGGCGTGGCGCTTGCGGAAGTCCTCCGTGAGGATCTCGCTGCCGCCGCCCGTGACCCAGTACACGCCCGCGTCGCGCAGCCGGGCGGCGGCCTCGGCGTAGGAGAGCCCGGCACGGTCGGCGAGGAAGACGAACTCGGCCACCGTGAGCGCGTAGAACTCGACCCGGTCGCCGTAGCGCTCGCGCACCGAGCGGAAGAGGTCGCAGTAGTAGTCGAGCGGCAGCCTCGGGTTGAAGCCGCCGTTGAAGCCGACGAGGTCGCCGCCGAGCCGCTCCAGCTCGTCGATCTTCGCGAACACGTCCTCGCGCGAGAGCACGTAGCCCCCGTCCTGGTTGGGCAGGACGTAGAACGCGCAGTAGTCGCACTGCGCCACGCAGACATTCGTGTAGTTGACGATCCGCATGACCATGTAGGTCGCGTGCCCCGGCCTGTGCCAGCGGGCGCGGACAGCCTGGGCGCGCTCGATCAGCTCCTCGTCGCTCGCGTCCTCCCAGAGGGCCCGCGCCTCGTCGACCGAGATGCGGCTCATGCGGGCACCGGCGCCTCGAGCATGTCCATGAAGGAGCTTACGGAGAAGACGGCGTTCCCGGTTCCCGCCGGCCCGTAGCCTGGCGGCGGGCCGAGGCCGTGCCGGTCGAGCGCGGCCCGATAGGCCTCGAGCAGCCGCACGTGGTACTCGAGCGGCGCGCCCTCGGGGTTGTCGCGGCCGAGCGGCGTCGTCGGCTCGGGGCACCAGGTCGTGAAACGCGGCGTGACGCCGTGGCTCATGAAGTAGTCGAGCCCCTCGACGGTGCTCGCGACGGCCGCCTCGGCCGAGTCGAACCCGTAGGGCCGCGCCATCTCGATCCCGGCGACGAAGTTCGGGATCACGTGGCCCGGCCCGAACACCTCGGCCGCGTCGAGGATCCGCCGGTGCCACTCCTCCCGGCCGACGTAGCGCTCCTTGCCGGGGCAGATGATCGAGAACAGCCGCTTGTCCCAGACCTCGTAGTTGGGGTGGTAGATCGAGATCCCGGAGTCCTTGAACCGCTGGACATCCGCCTTGGGGAGCGCCTGCGCGACGATCTTTCCGATCCACCGGCCCGGGAAGCGCTCCTCGATCGCCTGGGCGTAGCGGCCGTAGAAGTCCGCCTCCTCGAGCCCGTCGACCTTGCTCGTCACGGAGCCGCCGGTGAGCGTGTACGCGTGGCTCGCCTTCGCGGTGTCGTGCTCGTCGATGATCGCGAGCGCCTCGAGCACGTCCTCGACCGGCTTGATGCCGGTGTACGGACGGCCCGCCTGCTTGTGCTGGCGCCAGTTGTGGTTGATGTCGCAGAAGCGGCACTCCTCCTTGGCCCCGAAGTACTGGCAGAGGCGGAGCACGGTCAGGTAGATCAGGTAGCCCCACTGGATCGTCGGCGCGGTCTCCATCACCGTCTTGCCGTTCGCGAGCGTGTGCCGGTAGTACTCGGGCATCGGTGGCGCCGTCACGTTCGCGACGTGCGTGCCGTCGAGCGTGAGCTGTGCCCCCACGACCCGGTACGGCGAGCAGGGGTTCACGCGCACGGAGACGATCGTGCGGCGCAGGTCGTACGGGCCGCCGGTCAGCGCGACCTCCTCCGGCGGACGGCGCTTCGCGGCCTCGCCCAGCTCGGCCAGCGGCTGCTGGTCGAAGGAGAAGATGAAGTACGACTTCGGCTTGACGGCGCCGTCGAGGTTGTCGCTGAGCGCGGTCTCGTCGAACGCGATGCCCGTGCGGAGCAGGTCCTCCTTGAGCACGGCTTCCGGCGGAACGGCCGGGAACCGCTCGATCAGCGCCCTCGACGAGCCCCGTCCGGCTCAGCTCGGCGCGGCTCATGCCGGCACCTCCTCGTGGACGAAGCGCAGCTCCGGGACGCGCTCCAGCTCGCCGGCCTCGTGCGCCATCTCCAGGAACGTGTACAGGCCGGCGCGCTCGCGCGGCCCGAAGCGGTAGCGGAGCTTCTCGAAGTACCGCGCCAGGAAGCCCGGCGGGTAGCCGTAGCGCTCGCTCGCCTCGTACGCGAGCTGCTCGGGCTCGGCCCGCGCGAGGCGCACCGACTCGACGAGCGCGTCCTCGAGCGCGGCGGTTCCCGCAGCCGGCGGGTCGGGCGCGGCCCAGACCGCGAACACCATCGGCAGGCCCGTCCGCTCGAGCCAGAGGCGACCGAGGTCGTAGTGCGGCGTCGGGTCCTCGAACGCACTCTTCAGCGCCGCGTCGCCGATCAGGAGCTTCGCCTCGGCCTCCTCTCCGAGGGGCACGTGCTCGGCCTCGGGCAGCAGCACCTTCGTCAGCACGACCGAGGTCGCGCTCTCGGGCGTGACCGCGACCGTCCGCACGCGCTCGAGCGGAACGCGCGACACGAGCTGGATCGAGTCGACGGCGCCTTCGGAGGAGACACAGAGCCGCGGCAGGATGCGAAGCGTCGCGGCGTGGCGCGCGTACTCGATGGACGAGATCGGCGCGAGGTCGATCTCACCCGCGACAAGCCGCCGGTTGAGGTCGGTGGGAACGCCCTGCACCTCCTCGACCTCGGCGACGAGCCGGTAGAAGACCGGCGCCATGTTCACGTACGAGATGCGTCCCAGGCGGATCATGAGTGGCGGTGCACCACCAGGTCGGCGAGAGCCTCGAGCTCGTCGCGGTGAGGCTGGCCGTCGAGGCAAGCGCGGGCGCGCCGGGCGTAGTCGAGCGCCATCTCGCGGGAGCGGCCGAGCGCCGTCGTGCCTGCAACCCGGACGAGCGCGCCGTCGATGGACCCGCCGGCGAGCGCGCTGCGGACGACCTCGTCCTCCCGGGCGGCGAGCAGGAGCGGGAGCGTCGGCGTGCCCTCGCGCAGGTCGACGCCGGCGATCTTGCCGGTCTCGAGGCCGTCGCCCGTGCAGTCGAGGATGTCGTCCGTGATCTGGAAAGCGATGCCGAGCGTGAGGCCGAAGCGGCCGAGCGCCGGGTCGAGGCCGTGCGAACCGAGCAGGCACGCCGCCTCGAACAGCTTCGCCGTCTTCAGCGCGCAGCGATCGAGGTAGCTCTCGACGGTCGTGTCCGGGTCGTGCGTCTGGCGGCGCTGGAGCGCCTCGCCGCGGGCCAGGCAGAGCGTCGCCTCCGCGAGCATGGCGACGGCGTGCGCGTCGCCGGCCGCGGAGAGCTCGGAGAACGCGCGGGCGAACAGGTAGTCGCCTGCGGCGAGGGCTGCGTCAGGCCCGTACGCGGCCCAGGCGGCGGCGCGGCCGCGGCGGTAGCGCGCGCCGTCGATCAGGTCGTCGTGGACGAGCGTCGCCATGTGGATCAGCTCGACGGCGACGCCGGCCGCGAGCGGCGGTGGAGCGTCCGGACGGGAGGAGAGGAACACGAGCATCGGACGCATGCGCTTGCCGCCGGCGGCGAGCGCGTCCGCCCCGACGGCGGCGACGACGCCGGGATGACTGGCGACCGTGGCCTGGAGCCGCTCCTCCAGCTCGTCGAGGTAGCTCTCGAGCCCCGGCGCGTCGCGGATCGCCGCGAGCGCCGTCACGCGCGGGCTCCCGTGTGCAGCGCGACGATCCCGCCCGCGAACGTCCGGTAGGCGACTCCGTCGAAGCCCGCCTCGCGCATGAGCACGGCCAACTCGGCCGGCCCGGGGAAGCGGCGCACGCTCGCCGGCAGGTACGTGTACGCGGAGCCGCCCTCGAGCAGCTTCCCGAGCAGCGGCACGATCCGGTCGAACCAGAGCCGGTAGAAGGGCGCCAGCAGGCCGGTCGGCGTCGTGATCTCGAGAATCCCCAGCCGCCCGCCCGGCCGGAGCACGCGTGCGAGCTCCCGCAGCGCGGCCGAAAGGTCGGCGACGTTGCGGACGCCGAACCCGACCGTCGCCGAGTCGAACTCGCCGTCCTGGAACGGCATGGCCGTCACGTCCCCGTCCAACCACGTAACAGTCTGTTGCTTGGCGCGGGCGCGCTCGAGCATGCGCGGTGAGAAGTCGAGCCCGACGACCTCGCGGGCGCCGGCCTCGAGGGCGGCGACTGCGAGATCGCCCGTGCCGCAGCATGCGTCCAGCACCCGGTCGCCCGGCCGGACGACCGCCTCGACCGTCTCGCGCCGCCAGCGTTGGTCGAGCCCGGCCGTCATCACGCGGTTCATCACGTCGTACACGGGCGCGATGCGGTCGAACATCGACCGCACCTCCCCCGGCGCGAGCCTGCCGGTCTCGACGCTCACGCGCGTCCCTCACCGGCGGCGCCTGAGGAACCTGCGGACCCTTCCTGCCCCCACCGGCGCGCCGATGCGTGCTCGAGCCCGAGCTGGTCGAGCGAGCGGGCGACGATGAAGTCGACGAGGTCGTCGACTGACTCGGCGCCGTGGTAGAAGCCTGGCGCGAGGAAGAGGATCGTCGCGCCCGCGCGGCGCAGCCGCAGCATGTTCTCGAGGTGGATGTCGGAGAGCGGCGTCTCGCGGGGCATGACGACGAGCCGCCGACCCTCCTTGAGCGCCACGCTGCCGGCCCGCTGGATCAGATTCGACATGACCCCGGAGGCGAGCGCGCCGAGCGTGCCCATCGAGCACGGGCAGATCACGTAGGCGTCGACCTTCGCGGAGCCGCTCGCGTACGGTGCCCGCCAGTCGCGCTCGTCGTAGAGCGTCACCCGGCCGCCTCGCGCGTGCTCGAGGAAGCGGGCCAGCGTCTCGTCGCGAGACAGCCGCGCGTCACCGTAGAGCTCCGTGGCCAGCACCTCGACCGCCGCGCCGGAGGCGCACACGCCTACCTCGCAGTCAGCACCGCTCAGCGCCTCGAGCAACCGCGCGGCGTACGGAGCACCTGAGGCCCCGGTAATGCCGAGGAAGACGTGCATACCGGGAGCCTACTCACACAGGGGGCTCCGAACTGTCGGGCGCCCCGGACACAGTGAGCCGGCGTGCTTCCCTTCGACTGACCACGCGCCCACCAACGCCGCGAAGGCCGGGCCTGGCCCGGTCGTAGCTCGAGCCGCGGGAGATGCGATCACGAAGGGAAGGGGGCTCGCGGGGGAAACCGGCCGTTTCCCCCGTGCTATTTCCCGCCCTTCGACGCCTCCAGGAAGATCGCGAGCTGTCTGAGCCGCTGGTCGCCGAGGGCAGAGAACGACGGCATCGGCGAGCCCGGGTTCACGCACGACGGGCACTTGAGGTGGTCGATCTGGAACTTGATGCCCCTTGCCCTTCGCGCCTTCGGCCGACAGGTCCGGTGCGCCCGCGTAGCCGCCGCCGGTGCCGAGGTAGCTGTGGCAGTTCAGGCAGCCGACCTGCGCGAACAGCTTCGCGCCGGGAATCGCGGCCGCGGGCAAGTTGTTCTTCTTGATCCACTCGGGCACCTTCTTGACGTTCTCGCTGGCCAGCGACTCGGTCGCGGTCGCGCCCTTCCAGGTCAGGACTCCCATCGAGATCACGACGAGGATCGACGCGACGACCGCCACCGGCCGGCGCGACAGGCGCCGCTCCGTCCGTGTGTCGAAGAACGGCACCGCCAGCAGCAGGATGATGCAGATCGTCGGGATCCCGACCGTGCCCAGGATGACCGAGTCCGGCCACTTGAAGATCCGCAGCAGGTAGAAGAGGAAGTAGAAGTACCAGTCCGGCCGCGGGACGAACGAGAACGTGCCCGGGTCGGCCTTCTCGTCGTAGACCTTTCCGAGGAGCCCGGCGTCGCTCACGCTCTTGTCGCCGTTCGGCGTGTCGCCGGTCGTCTCGTACCAGACGATCGCGAGCACGATGATGATCGTCACGACGACGAGGCTCATCACCGTGTCGTGGAACATCGCGCCCGGGAAGAACGACTTGCCGCGCGTCTTGACGTCCTGCTTGTACTTCACGAACAGCCGGCGGCGCTCGTCCACGGAGCTCACTTGGCCGCTCCTCCGCGTGGCGACGGCTGGACGAGGCCCTTGCGCACCGGCTCCTCCTCGTCCTCCTCCTCGATCCAGGGCGAGCCCGCCGCGCTCTTCGACCACGGCGGCGAGGTGACGCCGAGCCGGATTATCAGGTAGAGGTGCAGCCCGATCAGCGCGATGATCGCGGCCGGGAGGATCAGCATGTGGATCGAGTAGTAGCGGGCGAGCGTGTCGGGGCCGATCTCGGCGCCGCCGCGCAGGATCGAGGACAGGAAGGGCCCGACGATCGGCCCCGTTCCATTGAGGTTGATACCGACGACCGTGGCCCAGTACGCCGTCTGGTCCCAGGGCAGGAGGTAGCCCGTGAAGCCTTCGAGCATCCCCAGGATGAGCAGCAGCACGCCGATGATCCAGTTCAGCTCGCGCGGATACTTGTAGGCCCCGAACAGGAACACGCGCGCCATGTGGAAGAACATCAGGATGATGAACAGGCTCGCGCCCCAGCGGTGCATGCCGCGGACGAGCCAGCCGAGCGTGACGTCGTTCGTGATGTGCCTGATCGACTCGTACGCCTTGTCCGGATCGGGCTGGTAGTACATCGCGAGCACGACGCCGGTGATCGCCTGCACGAGGAACGCGGTCAGCGTGGCGGAGCCGAGCGTCTGGAACCAGTTGACGTCGCCCGGAACCTTGCGGAAGAGGAAGTACTTGACCGCGCCGACGAGGCCGGAGCGCTCCTCGAGCCAGTCGAGCGGGTAGAGGACGACCGCCTCCGCCTTCTGGCGGCCGCTCGTGGGTGGGCGCGTCGCGGCCATCAGCTCGGCGGCGTCCAGGGATAGAAGATCTGCTCCCAGCCGTCGACGTGCTGGCCGGGCCCGTAGAGCTTGTGCGTCTGGATCTCGGCCTGGGCGCCGGTGCCGTCGACGTGGGCGACGCTGTACATCTTGCCCAGGACGAGGCGGCGCTTCACGATCGAGAACTCGAAGCGGTCGAGGGCCCGGACGGGTGGGCCGGCCGTGCGGTTCCCTTCCGTGTCGTACGCGCCGCCGTGGCAGGGGCAGCTGAAGCCGGAGACGGCGATCACCGGCGTCGTGACGACAGGCTCGAGGTTCACCGACTTGATCGTCTTCGCCTTGCCGGCCTGGACGAGGCCGAGCGGCTGGACCGGACAGCCGAGGTGGGCGCAGCGGTTGGAGATGATCGTGAAGCTCGGCCCCGACTTGGTCGGCCCGTTGTAGCGGATGTACGCCGTGCGGTTCCACACCGGGCCTTCGCCCTGGACGAGCCTGAACGTGACGATCCGCCACTCGTTGAGCGGGTAGAGGTCGAGGGGCCCGAGGTCGATCGGCTTCTTCCCCTGCTTGAGGAAGGGCGGGATCATCGCCATGAACAGCGGCGGGATCGTCACGAGCGCGCCGATCAGGCCGCCGAGGCCGAGCGTGGCGAAGGCGATGAAGCCGGTACGGCTCGTCGCCGGCGGTGCGTGGTGCCGGGCGCCCGACGGTCCGGGCGCCGGCTCGGGCTCGGCCGAGGCCTTCGGGACGATCGGATGGCCGGACAGGTCGCCGAGCCAGAGGGCGCCGAAGACGAGCGTGATCGCACCGCCGATCGCGACCACCCACCAGCTGATGACGAGCCCGACGAGGACACAGGCGATGCCGATCGCGAAGCCGATCGGCCAGACGCTCTGGCCTGGCGGATGCTCGGGCTTGTGGCCGATCGGGTCCTGATCCACGTTCTGGTCGTCCCTCTCCTCTGCAGCGCCGATTCAACCGACCACGACCGCCGTCTGTCAACGACGTGACGGTTGACGCGACGGGGACTATAGACGGGCGGTGCCGACGACAGAGCTGGTTACAGCTCGATGCCGTACTCGGCCCAGCGCGAGTCGACGCGGGAGCGGATCTCGTCGCTCATGACGATCTCGTCCGGCCACTCGCGCGCGCCCTCGGCCGGACCCTTGTGCGTCGCGTCGATGCCGAGCTTGCCGCCGTAGCAGGGGATCGTCGGAGCGTGGTCGAGCTGGTCGAGCGGCCCCTCGGAGAGCATGACGTCCCGCTTCGGGTCGACGTTGGCGCAGACGCGGAAGAAGACCTCGCCGTAGTCGTGAACGTCCACGTGCTCGTCGACGACGACGACCGACTTCGTCAGGCTGAGCAGGCCGAGCCCCCAGATCGCGTGCATGACCTTCTGGGCGTGTCCGGGGAAGGCCTTGCGGATCGAGACGATCGCGCAGCCGTGGAACACGCCGGCGACGGGCAGGTCGTAGTCGACGATCTCCGGCACGCTCATCCGGATCGCCGGCAAGAAGATCCGCTCGGTCGCCTTGCCGAGCCAGGCGTCCTCGGCCGGCGGCCTGCCGACGACGATCGACGGGTAGATCGCGCCGCGCCGCATCGTCATCGCCGTCACGTGGAAGACCGGAAACGGCTCCGCCGGCGAGTAATAGCCCGTGTGGTCTCCGAACGGGCCTTCGATGCCCTCGTCACCCGCCTCGACGTAGCCCTCGAGCACGATCTCGGCGTTCGCAGGCACCTCCAGGTCGACGGTCTTCGCCCGGACGAGCTCGACCGGCTCGCCGCGCAGGAACCCCGCGAGCATGAACTCGTCGATGTGCTTCGGCAGCGGCGCGCTCGCCGAGTAGGCCGTCACCGGGTCGAGCCCGAGCGCGACGGCGACGTCGAGCCGCCCGTCGGCGGCCATGTAGTCCATGCGCCCGTCCTTGTGCACCTGCCAGTGCATGAAGGTCGAAAGCCGGTCGATCTTCTGCATGCGGTACATGCCGACGTTGCGCGTACCGTTACGCGGGTCCTTCGTGATCACGGCCGGGAGCGTGACGAAGGGCGCCGGGTCGCCGGGCCAGCAGCGCTGGATCGGGAGCAGGTCGAGGTTCACCTCCTCGCCCTGGAGGACGATCTCCTGCGCCGGGCCTGTACGCACCGTCTTCGGCATCGAGTCGGCGATCGACTTCAGCTTCGCCAGGCCGCGCACCTTCTCCGCCAGGCCCTGCGGCGGCTGCATCTCGATGACGGACTGCAGCCGCGTCGCCACCTCGTCGAGGCTCCTGGCGTCGAACGCGAGGCACATGCGCCGCTCGGTACCGAACTGGTTGATCAGCAGCGGGTGCTCGGAGCCCTTCGGGTGCTCGAAGAGCAGCGCCGGGCCTCCGGCTTTGACCGTGCGGTCGACGATCTCGGTGATCTCGAGATCCGGGTCGACCTCGGCGGAGACGCGGACGAGCTCGTTCTCGCGCTCGAGCAGCGCGATCCAGGCGCGGAGATCGGAAGGAGGCGCCATCGCGCGCTCAGTCTAGGGAGCCGAGCGCGAGAGCCACGGCGTCGTCGAGCGAGAGGCGGCGTCCCTCGTCCCGGCCACGGTCGAAGGCGTCCCCGGAATAGGCGAGCAGCGGGCCGGCGAAGCGCTCGCGCTCGCCGTACCAGGCGCCGAGGGAGCCCGTCTCCTCCTCGGCCTCGACCGCACCCCAGAGCACGCCGGCTCGCTCGAGCTCGCCCGCCCCGGCCTCGATGCGCGCGAAACGAGCGAGCTCGAACACGACGGAGATCCGGTCGCCGAGCTCCTGCGAGAGCCGCAGCGCCTCCTCCAGATCGCGCTCTGGCCTCCGTCGCGTCGCCGTGCTCGAGCGCCCAGTCCGCGAGCCGGCGCAGCATGCGGGTCCGCTGCCACATGAACCCGATCTCGCCCGCCAGGTCGGCGCTCTGCCGGAAGAGCTCCATCGCGCGCTCCGGGTTCCCCAGCCGCTGCTCGGCTTCTCCGACGACCCAGAGACCGAGCGCCTCGGCTCCTGGATCGTCGATCTCCCGCGACAGCGCGAGGCTGCGCTCGCCGAAATCCCGCGCGGCCGCAAGGTCGTCCCGGTAGAGGGCCGAGGATCCGAGGCGCACGAGCAGATTGGCCACTCCGTGCTTGTCGCCCAGTTCCGTGTACACAGCGAAGCTCTCCAGGTACACGCGTTCGGCGAGCGCGTCTTCGCCCGCCGGGTTGGCGCACCCCCCGTATGCCAGCAGCGCCGCAGCGCGGAGCGGCAGGGGGACATCAGGAGCCTCCGAGAACAGCTCGTCGAACCAACGCATGCCCTCGGACGGGTTCGTGTAGATCCAGTACATCTCGAGCGCCCTCGCGATCATCAGCGCCAGCTCGAACTTCCCGGCCGACCGAGACCAGGACAGGGCGGCGCGCATGTTGTCGGCCTCCGCAGCAACCAGTTCCGGGTGGTGGCGAACCGAGAGGAACGTGAGATCGGCGGCTTCCGCAAGCGCGAGGAAGAACTCGGCGTGCCGCAGGCGCACCTCGTCTGCCTCCCCCGAACGCTCGAGCAGCTCCACGGCGAACTCCCGGATCGTCTCCAACATCCAGAAGCGCCCGTCCGTGTGTCGAAGCAGGCTCTTCTCGACCAGCGACTGGAACGTGTCCAGATCCGCCCCGACCACCCGCTCCGCTACCTCGAGCGTGCAGCCTCCGGCGAAGACCGAGAGCCGGGCGAAGAGGCGCTGCTCCGCCGGGGAGAGCAGCTCGTACGACCACTCGATCGTCGCGCGCAGCGTCTGCTGGCGAGGATCGAGGTCGCGGCCGCCCTTGAGCAGGTCGAGGCGCGTCGACAGACGCTCGACGATCTGCGCCGGCGTGAGCACGCTCGTCCTCGCAGCGGCGAGCTCGACGGCGAGCGGCAGGTTGTCGAGGTGCCTGCAGAGCTCGGTCACCGTCTCGTCCGGCTCGAGCCGCGAGCGGGCGCAGAAGAGCTCGACCGCCTCGGGGTCCGCCAGCGGCGGCACCGGGTATTCGTTTTCGCCGCGAACGCGGAGGAGCTCTCGACTCGTCACCAGCAGGCGCAGGCTCGGACAGGCCTCGAGCAGCGACGACAGCTCGGGCGCGGCCTCGACGACCTGCTCGAAGTTGTCCAGGACGAGGAGCAGCTCACGCTCGCCGATGTGTGCGGCGAGCCCGTTCGCCGCGCCGAGGGTCTGCCCGACGGTCTCGACGACGAGCCGCGGGTCGCGGATCGGCGCCAGCGGAACCCAGAACACCCCGGCGCTGAACTCGCCCACGAGCTCGGTGGCCGCCTCGATCGCGAGCCGCGTCTTCCCCGTCCCGCCCGGGCCGGTGAGTGCCACGAGCCGCCTGCCCTCCCGGACGAGCGCAACCACGTCGGCCACCTCGCGCTCGCGGCCGAGGAACGAGCTCGCGGGCCGCGGGAGGTTCGTGCTCGCGATCGTCTTCAGCGGCGGGAAGCGCCGATCTCCCAGCTGGAAGATCGGCACCGGCTGCTCGAAGTCCTTGAGCCGGTGCTCGCCGAGGCATGTGAGCTCCACCTCGACACGGTCGCGGGTGGCGGCGGAGACGAGCACCTGCCCGCCGTGGCCCGCGGCGGCGACCCGGGCGCCCAGGTGCACGTCGGCGCCGACGTAGCCCTCCTCGGTCACGTGCGGCGTGCCGGTGTGAAGTCCCATGCGCACCGCGACCGGGCCGCCGGCTAGCTCGAGCTGCGCGTCCCGCGCCGCCGCCACGGCGCCGTCGGCCGTGGGGAAGGCGACGAAGAACGCGTCGCCCT
This sequence comes from uncultured Actinomycetes bacterium, assembly GCA_963776375.1. Taxonomy (GTDB): domain Bacteria; phylum Actinomycetota; class Thermoleophilia; order Gaiellales; family Gaiellaceae; genus PALSA-612. Next base: position 161,857 of record CAVZMF010000004.1, read on the forward strand.
GCGTGTCGACCTCGCGGCCCTCGTGCCGGGCGAACACGCCGCGGAGCACGCGCCGGTGCTCCTGCAATGCCTCCCCGTACGCCTCTGGCCCGAGCTGGTGGAGCAGCCGAGTCGAGCCCTCGACGTCCGTGAACAGGAGGGTCACCGTGCCCGAGGGTAGATCGCTCCGCATCGCGTCAACCGAGCTCGCGCGGGACGACGAAGCCGGTCAGCTGGCACATGCCCGGCGCGAGCCCGGGCCAGGCACCCTCGAACGCAAGCGTCGCGAGCGCTCCGGTCGGGAACTTCTCTTGGATCGTGCCGCTGAGAGACTCAGCGAGGTCCTCGAGCCCGGGGTTGTGCGCGACGACGAGCACCGAGCCGACGCGCGGGTCGACACCACGCAGAGCGTCGAGGAGCTCGTCTTCGGACGCCGCGTAGAGCCGCTCCTCGAAGCGCACCTCGGGGTCGCCGAGCGCAGCGCGGATCGCGTCGAGCGTCTCGCGCGTCCGCGTCGCAGGCGAGCAGAGCACGAGCTCCGGCGCCACGCCCGTCTTCCGCAGGTGTCGCGCCATCCTCTTCCCCGCCTTCCGGCCCCGCGGCGCGAGCGGCCGGTCGCGATCGGCCAACGACACGTCGTCCCAGCTCGACTTCAGGTGCCGGAGCAGGTAAAGCGTCTTGGCCACGTCGGCATGATGCACCCGGTGCGGGTCTACGTGACCGGGGCGAGCGGGTTCATCGGCGGGCACGTCGCCAGTGAGTTGCGCGAGGCCGGACACGACGTCGGCGACGAGTGGATCGACCTGCTCGACCGCGACCGGCTCCGCCGCGCGATGGCCGGCTGCGACGCGGTCTTCCATCTCGCGGCGCTCTACTCGTACGACGCCCCCGCCTCCGAGCACGAGCGGGTCAATGTCGAGGGCACTCGCGTGGTCGTCGAGCTCTGCAGCGAGCTCGGCGTCGGCCGTCTCGTCCACACCTCGACGTGCGGCACGTGTGGGCCGGTGCCGGGTCGGCCGGCCACGGAGGACGACGAGCCACCCGACTACGAGCTGGCCGTGCCGTACAAGCGCACGAAGCTCGAGGCCGAGCAGATCGTGCTCGCCGCCGCGCGGGACGGGCTCGACGCGGTCGTCGTCAACCCGACGACGCCGGTGGGAGAGGGCGACCGCTTCCCGACTCCGACGGGACGGATGGTCGAGGGCGTCGCGACCGGCCGCTATCGCGCGTACCTCGACACGGGCGTCAACGTCGTCGACGTGCGCGACGTCGCGCGCGGCCACCTGCTCGCGCTCGAGCACGGACAGCGGGGCGAGCGCTACCTGCTCGGCGGCGTCGACCTGACATTGCAGGAGCTGTTCGGGGCGATCGCCGACCTCGCCGGCCGGCCGCGGCCCCGCCTTCGCGTGCCGTACCGCGCTGCGCAGGCACTCGCGCGCGCGCACGTCGCAAATGCCCAGGAGGTCGCTCTCGCCCGCGTGCCGATGTACTACTCCTCCGACAAGGCCCGGCGCGAACTCGCCTACGCGCCCGGCCCGGTCGAGCCTGCGCTCGCGCGCGCGGTGCGCGAGGCGCTCGACCGGGCCGGATCGCTGAGCGGCATCTAGGGCACGGTCACCTTCGCCGCGTACAGATCGAACTGGTGCAGGGTGCCGTCCGGGTTGTCGCCGGTGCTGTTCGAGTTGTCCGACCACACAGGCCAGAAGGCGCCCGAGACGAACGCCGCGTGTGTGTAGTCGCCGTAGTCGAAGCCGGTCTGGGCGGCGACCGCGTTCGAGGTACCCGCGCTGACGGGGAAGTTGGGCACGATGCTCGCGCCGCCGTCCGTCGAGTACGTCGCCCAGATCTGGACGTCCGTGTTCGGAATCCCGTCCGTGTCGCCCGACCCTCCGGTGCCGGAGTCGTTGCGGGCGTCGTACCAGGAGATGCCCACGTTGCCGGTCGTCTGGTCGAGCGCGATCGAGGGCATGAACTGGCTGTTCGACGTGTGGTCGTCGTTCACTCTTACGGCCGGCGACCAGGTCGCACCCAGATCGTCCGAGTACTGGAGCATGACGTCCATGTCGTCCCTCTCGTTCTTCACCTCCTGCGTCCAGATCGCGTACAGGCGCCCGTTGTGCACGCCACCGCTCCGGTCCCATGCCAGGTTGGCTTCGGCATCCACGGAGCGGTCGGGCTGGGCCGGGATGTAGTCGAAGCCGCCGACGGAGGTGTGCGCGAGGAACCGGGGGACGCCGAAGCCGGCGGGTCCCAGGCCGTCGGGATCGAGCGCTGTGTAGATGCGTGCGCCTTGCTGTCCGCCGGTCTTGTCCTGGTAGATGACCACGAGCTCGCCGTTCGGGCCGACCGCGGTGTCGCCGTAGTCGCCCTGGCCGTTCTGGGTCGGGACCGTCTCGAGTTGCGAGAACACGCCGAAGCTGCCGAGGCCGCTGACGCTCGCGCCGAAGGCTTGCACCTCGCCCGAGCGAATGCTCGTGTAGCTCACCCAGACGCTGTTCGGGCCCACCGCGATCGACGGCTGGTCGCCGAAGTCCGCCAGGTGCACCTGGCCGCGTGGCTTCGGCTTCGGGTGAGTGTTGCCCGTCACCGTCGTCGGCGCGACCTCGGCGACCTTTCTGAACGTGAGGCCGCCGTCGGTCGAGAGCGCGACGAACACGTTCGCGCTCGAGATGTTCAGGTATGTCATCCAGAGGTTGCCGTAGCTGTCCCAGGCGAGCTGCTCGTCGCAGCAGATGTCCCCGAGCGCGTCGAAGTCGCCGATGATCTGCCGCGTCCACGTCTGGCCGCCGTCGAACGAGACGCCCTCGACGAGCCCGGCCGGCGCCGCCAGCGAGATCGCCATCGCTACCACGTTGTTCGGGTTCGTCGGATTGACTGCCACAGCGTCCTCGGCGTCGTTTCCGGGCAGGACGCTGACGTCGACATTCGCGGGCGTGCTCGCAGCCGTCGCAGTCACCGCCGCGGCCGTTCCAGCGAGAGCGAGCAGCGACACGAAGAGCGTCGCGAACCGTCGTCCGGGCATGATTCCCCCTTTCCGGTCGATTTCTGCGCAACGGTCATGAGTGCCGACCGCCGCCCAGATCGAATGTACGTGTCCGAAGCAGTGGCGCGCGGATACGGTCCCGCCGTGAACGCGACCCGGCAGATCGTCCTCCTCCGAGGCGTCAACCTCGGCTCCCGGAACCGGATCGCGATGCCCGAGCTGCGCGAGGCGCTGGCCGATGCGGGCTTCCACGACGTCCGGACATACGTGCAGAGCGGAAACGTCGTGCTCACGAGCCCGCTGTCGCCCGCGAAGCTCGTCGCGGCTTGCAAGCGGATGATCGCCGAGCGCATCGGCCTCGAGATCGAGGTGATCGTGCGCACGCGGCGCGAGCTCGCGGCGGTCGTCCGGCGCGACCCGCTCGGCGACCTCGTGACCGACCCCAAGCGCTACCAGGTCACGTTCCTGTCGACCAAGCCGAGCCGCGAACTGGTAAAGCGACTGGAGGCGCTCGCCGCCGGGAAAGAGCGCTTCGCCGCCCACGGCCGCGAGCTCTACGCGTGGCACCCGGCCGGCATCGGCCGCTCGAAGCTGGCGGCACGCATGGCCGGGAAGGATCTCGGCGTCGCCGCGACCGCGCGCAACTGGGCGACGGTCACGAAGCTCCTCGAACTGGCCGACGACTGAGCGAGAGCTATTTGTTGCGGTGCGAGAGGTACTGCGAGAGCTCGCCCAGGCCGATCACGGCGATGATCACGAGGCCGACGATGAGCATGCCGATCACGACGTCCTTGCCCTCGGACACGACGTCGCCGAGGAGCATCAGCGCGATCGAGGCCATCGGCGGGGGACTCTATCCGACGCGTACGCGGTGCGCCGCCAGGGCGCGGTCGACCGCTTCCTCGCCCGCGGCCTCGTAGGCGAGGCCGAGCAGCGGGTCGGGGTCGCCCCCGAGCCTGAGCGCGTCCCGGGCCGCCCCGAGCCGGCCCAGGCCGAGCAGGGCCGCGCTCGCCGCCCACGCGGCGCCGTCGCCATCCAGGCTCCCGGCCCGCAGCTGCGCGCAGACGGAGATCAGCTCGGCCAGGTCGGAGACGGCCTCGACCTCCCGCAGCCCCGCCACGCGGACGAGGCCGTGCGCGTACAGGTAGTCGCCGAGCAGCAGTGCGTTGTCGCGGTCGGGCGGCGCGAAGAGGCGCGGTTTCCCGTAGTGCATGAGGTAGCCCTCGTAGATCGTCTCCAGCCCGAGCGCGAAGCGCTCCTCGCCGAGCGGCGAGAAGATCGGCTCGAGTTCGCGCTCGACGCCGGGGCGCAGCGCCTGTCCCCAGAGTGCGCTCTCGGCCGTCGCCTCGTCCGCGATGCTGTCCCAGAGGGTGCTCACGTCTCGAAGAAGGTGCCGACGGCGTCGACGGTCCGGTCGATCTCCGTGTCGCCGTGGGCGAGCGAGACGAACATGGCCTCGAACTGTGACGGGGCGACGTACACCCCGCTGGCGAGCAGGTGGCGGAAGAGCTCCGCGTAGCGCTCGGTGTCGCTGCGCTCCGCGTCGGCGAAGTCGCGTACCGGTCCGTCCGCAACGAACAACGTCAGCATCGCGCCGACGCGTTGCACGTGGCCATAGCCTGCGAGGCCGTCCTCGAGCCGCGCCCCGCGCCGCTCGAGCTCGTCGTACACGCCGGGGTCCCGGAGCCGTCGCAGGACGGAGAGACCCGCCGCGGTCGCGAGCGGGTTCCCGGACAGGGTCCCCGCCTGGTACACGTCGCCGACCGGCGCCAGCCGCTCCATCAGCTCGGCGCGACCGCCGAACGCCGCCAGCGGCAGGCCGCCGCCGACGATCTTGCCCAGGATGGTCAGGTCCGGCCGGACGCCGTACAGCTCCTGCGCCCCGCCGCGGGCGACGCGGAAGCCGGTGATCACCTCGTCGAAGACGAGCAGCGCGCCCGACGCGTCACAGAGCGCCCGCAGCGCCTCGAGGAAGCCGGGCTCGGGCGGGACGACGCCCATGTTCCCGGCCACGGGCTCGACGAGGACGCAGGCCAGATCCTCGGAGTGATGCATCACTGCGGCGGCCACGGCGTCGACGTCGTTGTAAGGGCACACGATCGTGTCGCCGGCGGCCGCGAGGGGCACGCCCGGCGTCGAGGGGATGCCGAGGGTCGCCACCCCCGAGCCGGCACTCGCGAGCAGCGAGTCGACGTGTCCGTGGTAGCAGCCGGCGAACTTGAGGATCCGGTCGCGCTTCGTCGCGGCCCGCGCGAGGCGAATCGCGGTCATCGACGCCTCGGTGCCGGAGGAGACGAGCCGAACCATCTCGACCGACGGCACGGCCGCGACGATCTCGGCGGCGAGCTCGACCTCGGCTTCGGTCGGCGCGCCGAACGAGGTTCCGTCCGCGGCCGCCCTGGTTACCGCGTCGAGCGTCTCGGGGTCTGCGTGGCCGAACAGCAGCGGCCCCCAGGACATGACCCAGTCGACGTAGCGCCGGCCGCTCACGTCCTCGATCCACGCGCCCTCGCCCCGCCGCACGAACAGGGGTTCGTCGAGCCCGACCGCGCGCATCGCGCGCACCGGCGAGTTGACGCCGCCGGGGATCAGCGCCGTCGCGCGGCGCCAGAGATCGGAGCCGGCCGCCCGAACGGCTGTCACAGCCACGAGGCGAGGTCACGGGCCCAGTACGTGACGACGATGTCGGCGCCCGCGCGCTTGATCGCGGTCAGCGACTCGAGCGCGGCCTGCCGCTCGTCCAGCCAGCCGCGCGCGGCGGCGGCCTTGATCATCCCGTACTCGCCGGAGACGTTGTACGCCGCCACCGGCACCTGGAAGCGCTCGCGCACGGCGCGGATCACGTCCAGATAGGGCAGTGCCGGTTTGACCATGATCACGTCGGCGCCCTCGGCGAGGTCGAGCTCGCACTCGCGCAACGCCTCGCGCACGTTGGCTGGGTCCATCTGGTAGCCGCGCCGGTCGCCGAACGCGGGAGCGGAGTCGGCCGCCTCGCGGAACGGCCCGTAGAAGGCCGAGGCGTACTTGGCCGAGTAGGCGACGATCGGCGTCTGCTCGTGGCCGGACTCGTCGAGTGCGCGGCGGATCGCGCCGACGCGACCGTCCATCATGTCGCTCGGGCAGACGGCGTCGGCGCCGGCCTCGACGTGGCTCAAGGCAGTGCGGGCGAGCAGCTCGAGCGTGGCGTCGTTGTCCACTTCGCCGCCCCAAGCGGCGCCATAGGCGCCGCGGTTTCCCGGCCGGGCGTCGGCGGCTTCGCCGGCGACGCTTCCAGCCTCGAGCACGCCGCAGTGGCCGTGGTCCGTGTACTCGCAGAGACAGACATCGGTCAGCAGCAGGAGTTCGGGGAACCGCCCGCGGAGCTCGCGCAGCGCCTGCTGGACGATGCCGTCCTCGATCCAGGCGCCCGAGCCCTCGTCGTCTTTCTCCGCCGGGATGCCGAACAGGATCACGGCCGTCACGCCCGTCGTTGCGAGCGCGTCGACCTCGCGCACGAGCCCGTCGACCGTGTGCCGGCTCATCGCCGGCAGCGCGTCGTTCGGGAGCGCCTCTGTGCCGACGAAGAGCGGCATGACGACGTCCCCGATGTCGACCCGCGTCTCGCCGACCAGGGCGCGAAGCGCGCCGGTGCGCCGCAGGCGCCGCAGCCGTGTGGCCGGGAACGTGCTCACGGGGCGAAGGTTACGCGGAGGGCGGCGCTTCCGGCCCCGCGGCCGGCGGGCCCGGCGTCGCCGGCGGCGGCCGCGGCGGCTCGAGCTCGACCTCCAGGGGCACCGCCCCGGAGACGCCCGTCCACGGCTCGAGCGCGACCCGCTCGGCGAAGAACTCCCACACCGCGCGGCAGGCCGCGAGGAACGGCAGCGCCACGAGCACGCCCGGGAACCCGTAGATCGCCCCGCCCGCGAGGAGGCCGAAGATGACGAGCAGCGGGTGCAGGCGCAGGGCGCTGCCCATCACGTTGGGCACGACGACGTGGCCTTCGATCTGGTGGATGAACAGGAACAGGAGCACGACCCAGACCGCCGACAACGGGTCGACGACGAGCGCATAGATCACGGCCGGCACGGCGCCGAGGATCGGCCCCAGATAGGGAATCAGCTCCGTGATCGCCGCAAACGCCCCGAAGAGGAGCGCGTAGTGGTCGGCGCCGGGCACGATCCCGGTCACGCCGAACACCCACATGCCGATGCCGACGCTCGTGCCGATGATCAGCGAGACGAGCACCTGCCCGCGGACGTAGCTGACCACCGCCTTGCTCATCCGCCCCATCAGCGGGTCGCTGCCGGGCTGCGAGGGGAAGCGCCGGTCGATGGCCCGCGCGAGCCGGGGCATTCCTAAGAGCATGTAGATCGAGATCACGACGATCAGGACGAGGTCGAACACGAGCCGGCCGACCGAGATCGCCGCTCCCTCGAGGAAGTCGACGATCTTGCTCGTGTACTTGCCGACGTCCTTCTTGCGGATCTTCTTCACGAGGTCGTGGCCGCGCTCCCGGACGTGGATGCCGCTCAGCCCGTGCGTGTTCAGCCAATGCTGGAGCCGGTCGACGTCGCGGTCGGCGTCCGTCTTGCCTGCCGGCTGGTGCACTTTCGTGAAGTAGTCGTCGAAGCGGTTCGCCGCCCGCTTCGACTGCGTCACGACCACGCTGCCCGCGACGATCAGGGCCGCCAGCACGACGAGCGTCGTCACGATGTAGACGAGGGCGACGGCGAAGCCGCGCGGGACCCAGGAGCCGTGGAACAGGCGCACGATCGGGTCGAAGAAGAGCGCGATCAGCATCGCGACGATGAACAGGAAGAGGACGTGCTTCACCGCGCCCGCGACGACCCAGACGAACAGCAGGATGAGCGGCAGCCCGACGAGCTGGATCCAGCGTGGGATCAGGATCTTGGCCCCCGAGGGCATGACCGCCCATCGTACGGAGCGGGTTGGCTGGCACCCGGGCACGCCTCGTTTGAAACAAGGCGAGCGCCTGCGCTACGGTGGGCCGATGGTCTCCTCCCCCGCCGGCAGGCGTCCTGCTCGCGCGCAGGCGCGTGAGGAGACGCGTCTCCCGGCGCAGCGGGCGCCTGGCCGTGCTCGCCGTCGTCTGCCTGGCGATCTTCCTCGTCCTCGTCGTGGCCGCGTTCAACTCGTCGGTGCCGCCGTTCCAGGACTCGCTGCCCAAGGGCAGCGCGGCCAACCCGAACGGCCCGCCGCTGGCGCTGATCGTGGCGACGCAGGGCCTGCTGCACATCCAGCTTCCCGTCAACCAGTCCGCCGTGACGGCGCTCGGGTACCACGGGACCGACGGCTCCTCCATGCCGCTGGAGCCGGTCGGGCGGCAGGCGAACGAGGGCGTGCTCACGAGGATCGTCCACTCGCTCTTTGGCGACGGAGGCACCGGGCCGACCTACTACGAGCTCGGCGGCGGCCAGGGGTCGGGGACGGGCGCGCTCGACGTCGGCGCCCCCGCGGGGACGGACGTCTACTCGCCGGTCGACGGCACGATCGTCTCGATCGGCAACTTCGTGCTGAACGGCAAGTCGTACGGGAACACGCTCGAGATCCAGCCGTCGCAGGAGGCTTCGTCGGTCGTCGTCGTCACGCGCCTGCGCGCCGACCCGTCGCTGACCGTGGGCGAGCCGGTGCTCACCGGCCGCTCGAAGATCGGCTCGGTGATCGACCTCTCGGGCGTCGAGAAGCAGACGCTGGCGAAGGTGACGCACGACGCGGGGAACCACGTGACGATCGAGGTCGACCCCGCGCCGAGCATCCCGATCCGCTAGGCACGGGTGAACCCATGGTTCCCCGGCGAAGCCGGCATCGGCGGCGAGCGTAGTCTTCTCCGACGACGTCGATCGGGCTGCGATCCGTGAGGAACCTCCGTTTGTGTCATGGTGCCTCGACAACGACGTCTTCTGGAGGAGAGTGCAGGCGACCCTCCGACCGCAGACCCGGATCGTCGGCCGCGACGCAGAGCTCGACAGGCTGCACCGGCTCTCCCAGGCCGCCGACGCTCCGCGCGCGCTCCTCCTCTCCGGCGAGCCGGGAATCGGGAAGACCACCCTCTGGGAGGCGGGCGTCGACGTGGCGCGCGAGCAAGGATCGCGCGTGCTCTCGTGCCGGGCGAGCGGCGCGGAGGCGCGCCTTTCCTTCGCGCCGCTGATCGACCTCTTCGACACGGTGGACGGGGCGGCACTCGACGGCATGCCGGCTCCCCAGCGCCGGGCGCTCGAGGTGGCGCTGCTCCGCGCCGAGCCCGGAGACTCGCCCGTCGAGACGCACGCGATCGCGTTCGGCTTCCTCAACGCGCTCCGCGGCCTCGCCTCCTGCGAGCCGGTCCTCGTCGCGATCGACGACGTCCAGTGGCTCGACCGGCCTTCCGCGGACATGCTCGCCTTTGCCGCGCGGCGCAGCCGGGACGATCCGATCCGCTTCCTCCTCACGCGGCGGCCCGGGCGCGTGACCGACGTGGAGCGGGCGCTGGAGCCGGGGCTGGAGCACGTCGACCTGAGCCCGCTCAGCCTCGGAGCCGTGCGGCGCCTGCTGTCCGAGCGACTCGGGCTCTGCCTCCCGCGATCGGTGCTGCGGAAGCTGACCGACTCCACGCTCGGCAACCCGCTGTTCGTGCTCGAGGTCGGACAGGCACTGGTCGAGCAAGGCTCCCCGGCGATCGGCGACGAGTTTCCCGTGCCCGACGCGGTCGAGGAGCTGCTGGGCAAGCGGGTCGCGCGGCTCTCCGCACCGGTCCGGCGACTGCTCCTCGCCGTCGCGCTCGGCGGCGATCTGCGCGCATCCGAGCTCGCGAGGCTCGACGATCCGAGCGTGATCGAGGACGGGGTGGACGCGAACGTCCTGGTCGTGGAGGGCGACCGCGTGCGGCCGTCGCACCCGCTGCTCGCCGCGGTGGCGAGGAAACGCTCGCGCCCGCGGACGCGGCGAGAGCTCCACGCCGCGCTGGCCGAGGTCGTCAGGGACGAGGAGCTGCGCGCGTTGCATGTCGCGCTCGCGACGGATCGTCCCGCTGACGACCTGGCGGCAGTCGTCGAAGCGGCGGCTGCGAGCGCCTCCGGGCGGGGGGCACGACAGGAGGCGGTCGAACTGGGCGAGCACGCGCTGCGGCTGACGCCGCCGGCCTCCCCGGCGTGGGGCGAGCGCCTGCTCACGCTCGCCGGCGACCTCGTGCTTGCGGGACAGCCGCGGCGGGCGACGGAGCTTCTGGCTCCGGCGGTGGAGTCGCTGCCCGCCGGGGCGCCGCGCGCTCGCGGCTGGCTGCTTCTCGCGGGCGGCGCCGTCCAGAGCAACGCGGACATCGAACGCTGTTTCGAACGCGCCCTGGCCGAGAGCCGCGACGACCCTGTCCTCCATTCCTCGGTGCTCGCCAAGACTGCGGGTAACACCGTTCTCATCCGGGTCGCGCGCATGCCCGAGGCCGAGGCCTGGGCGTCCGAGGCGCTGGCGACGTCGGGTCGCGATCCGACCGCCGAGCGGTTCGCCCTCTACGCCCTGGCCTGGGCACGCAGCATGCGCGGCCGCGCGATCGAGGACATCCGCGAGCGGTTCGCGGCGGTGGCAGGCGCCGTCTTCCCGATCACGTTGTCGCCCGAGCGTGTCGCCGGGCTGCGGCTCGTCTGGCGAGGCGAGGTCGACGCTGCGCGAGACCTGCTGACGCGGCTGCGGACGCTCGCCGACGACCGCAGCGAGCCGTACTCGTACGCCCTCCTGCGCCTGCACTTCTGCCAGCTGGAGTCGCGCATCGGCAACTGGGATGCGGTCGGACTGCTCCTCGACGAGTGGGGGGCGGAGCAGGAGCTTCTGATGTGGCCGATGTACGAGCGCTGCCGGGCGCTCCTCGCCGCGGGGCGCGGTCTTCCGGACGAGGCGGAGCGCTGGAGTGCGGAGACGATCGCGCGCGCCGAGGAGACGGGCAACCGGTGGGACCGGCTGGACGCGCTGCGGGCACGCGGAACGGCCGCGCTGCTCGCGCACGATCCTGCCCGCGCCGTGGAGAGCCTGCGCGCGGTCTGGGAGCACACCGAGCGCGAGGGCGTGGAGGAGCCGGGTGTCTTCCCTGTGGCGCCCGATCTCGTCGAGGCGCTCGCGGAGCTGGGCCGGCAGGACGAGGCGGCCGCGGTCTCGGCGCGCCTGGGCGAGATGGCATGGCAGCACGGGCACCCCTGGGCGAAGGCGGCCGCGAAGCAGTGCGACGCGATCGTTCGCCTGACTGCGGACGCCGACGACGACGAGGCCGTCGCGCTCCTCGAGCAGGCGGCCGAAGACTTCCGGGAGCTCGGGCTTCGCTTCGGCGCCGCGCGGGCGCTGCTCGCCCTGGGCCGCAGCCGACGCCGCCGCCGCAAGTGGGCGGCGGCCAGGACGGCGCTCGAGCAGGCCGCGGCCGCGTTCGACGAGATGGGCTCGCCGGGGTGGGCCGAGGACGCGCGGGTCGAGCTGGCGCGGGTCGGCGGGCGACGCTCGCCCGCGAGCGGCGCGCTGACGCCGGCGGAGGAGCACGTGGTCGAGCTCGCCGTCGAAGGGCACTCGAACAAGGAGATCGCGCAGAGGCTCGTCGTCACCGTGAACACGGTCGAGGTGCACCTCTCGCGCGCGTACGCGAAGATCGGCGTGCACTCGAGAGCGCAGCTCGCACGCGCGCGCTCGACGCAGGCCTCGCGCGCCGCCGAATAAAGAGTCAGGGTTTCCGGGATTTCGGCGGCGCCTGGGCGGGCGTACGGTCGGCGCGATGCCGGAGTACCTCGTCGAGTTCTACGCCTCCCGTAGCGACGGTGCCGCTGTGGAGCGCAGCGCCGAGCGCGCATCCGTCCACGCCGCGGAGCTGACCCGCGAGGGCACGCCGGTCCGTTACGTGCGCTCGATCTTCGTCCCGGAGGACGAGACCTGCTTCCTTCTCTACGAGGCGGTCTCGGCCGCCGACGTCCGCGAGGCCGCCTGCCGGGCCGGCGTCCCGTTCGAGCGCGTGGCGGAGCTGTTCGGCGAATCGAGAGGAGGATCATGAGAGCGCGATATCTACTCAGCGCCGCCGCCGGCGCGCTCGTAGCCGGTGCACTGGCGGGGGGAGTCGCCTGGGGAGGGATCCCGGACGCCGACGGGGTGATCAACGGCTGCTACCAGAAGAACCAGGGCCAGCTGCGCATGATCGACCCGGCCACCGACGGCTGCAGGCCGTCCGAGTTCCCGATCGCCTGGACGGAGCAGGGCGCGACCGGCGACAAGGGCGACCGCGGAGCCCCGGGCAGAGACGGCGCCGACGGCCATGACGGCACCGGCGTCACCGTCGAGAACGAGCCGCCGGGCGGCGCGAACTGCCCCACCGGCGGCAGGAAGCTGACCGACGCCGGGAACGGCGTCGTGTACGTGTGCGATGCACCGCCACCCGATCCAGGGGAGGACGACTGATGAGAATGCGATATCTGCTCGGCGCCGTTTCCGGCGCGATGGTCGCAACCGGGGTCGCCGGGATCGCCTGGGCCGGGATCCCGGGCGCGGGCGGCGTGATCAACGGCTGCTACCAGAAGGTCGAAGGCCAGCTCCGGGTCATCGACCCCGGCGCGGACAGCTGCCGGCCTGCGGAGATTCCGATCGTCTGGAACCAGCTCGGCGGCAAGGGCGAGCCGGGCGAGGCCGGCAGAGACGGCGCCGACGGCCGTGACGGCATCGACGTCACCGTCGAGCCCGAGCCTCCCGGGGCGAACTGCCCGACCGGGGGCGCCCGCGTCACCGGGGCGAGCGGCGTGACCATCGTCTGCAACGCACTGCCGCCCGATCCGGGAAAGGATGGTTGAGATGCGGACATTGCTCAGCGGCGGGATCGGCGCGGTGATCGCTCTCGTCCTGGTCGGCGGGGCGGCCTGGGCCGGGATCCCCGGTGCCGACGGGGTCATCCACGGCTGCTACCAGAAGGTCGAAGGGCCAGCTCCGCGTCATCGACCCCGCCGCGGACGGCTGCCGGAGCTCGGAGGTCCCGATCGCCTGGACGGAGCAGGGCGCGACCGGCGACAAGGGCGACCCCGGAGCCCCGGGCAGAGACGGCGCCGACGGCCGATGACGGCACCGGCGTCACCGTCGAGACCGAGCCCCCCGGCCCGAACTGTCCTGTCGGGGGCGCCAGGCTCACCGCCGCGAACGGCGTCGCCTACGTCTGCACCGCCTTTCTGGGCCAGCCCGATCCCGGCCCCGACTAGCCCTTGGCCCCAACGAGTCGGCCGGTGCGGCAGACCGCGCCGGCCGACTCATACACTGGCGGGCCTCGTGAAGATCCTTTTCGTCGCCGACGTATTCGGGTCCGCGGGCTCGCAGGCCGTTCGCGACCGGCTGCCGTCGCTGCGGGAGGAGCTGGCCGTCGACTTCTGCGTGGTCAACGGCGAGAACGCCGCCGACGGGCGCGGGATCACGCCCAAGCTGGCCGACCGGCTGCTGGGCGCGGGCGCGGACGTGGTCACGCTCGGGAACCACACGTGGGCGCGGAGCGAGATCCTCTCCTACCTGGACACGACCGACCGCGTCGTGCGGCCGGCCAACCTGGGCGTCGGCCGTCCGGGGCGCGGGCTCACCGTCGCACCTGCCGCCGACGGCACGCCGGTCGCCGTGCTGAATCTCATGGGCTGGCTCTTCCTGGACGTGCCGGTCACGCCGTTCGAAATGCTGGACGACCTCGTCGAGGAGGCGAGGCGCCGCGCGAAGATCGTGGTGGTCGACTTCCACGCCGAGGCGACGAGCGAGAAGATCGCCGTCGCCCGCCTGCTCGACGGTCGCGTCACGGCCGTGCTCGGCACGCACACCCACGTGCAGACGAACGACGCCCGCGTCCTTCCCGGCGGCACGGCGGCGATCACGGACGCGGGCATGACCGGCCCGCACGACTCCGTGATCGGCGTCCAGGCCGAGCTCGCGATCCAGCGCATGCGCACGGGCATGCCCGTGCGCTTCCACCCCGCGAGCGGCGACGTGCGGATCGAGGGCGTCGTCGTCGAGTGCGACCCCGACGGCCGCGCGACGAGCTGTCAGGCGGTTCGGATCTCCGTGGACTGACGCGCGGGCCAGAGCAGGACGACGAGCAGCGCGACGAGCCCGAGGTCTCGGACGAGCACGAGCCAGGACGCGGTCGCGTCGAAGTGCAGCGCAAGCCGCCAGTACCGGTACGGGAACCAGAGCTGTGTGAGCACGAGGCACACCGCGAGCACCGAGCTCGCGATCAGCCCGCGCCGGCCGCGGACGAGCACGACCAGCGGCACGAGCCAGATCAGGAACTGGGGCGAGAGCACCTTCCCGAAGACGACAAAGGCGCAGACGGCGGCCGCGCAGGCGCGGAAGAGCCGATCGGGCTCCGCGGGGCCGCGCGCGAACCAGCGCCAGATCCAGAGCAGGACGGCGATCTCGACGAGGCTCTGGACGACCGCGAGTGCGTCCGCCGTCCCGCCGGAAAGGTTCTGCGAGCCGTGGCTCGAGACCATCGTCAAGCCGAGCCCGAAGATCTGGTGGAGCACGAGCAGCGCGCCCGAGCCGAGCGTCTCGATCTGCAAGGGCCGCGTCGTCTGGCGGAGGCTGCTCTCCCACACGCCGTGCGGGCTGAGCGCGAGAAAGGGGATCACGAAGACGGCGACGACTCCCGCTGCCACCCCGAGCGAGATCCAGGCCTCCCGCCGGCCGCGCCGCCTCCAGACCCAGGCGACGAAGAGCGGCAGCAGCACGAGCGGGTAGACCTTTGCGGCGATCGCGACGCCGAGGGCGCCGAGCGCGAGCCGGTCGTGGCCGGCCAGGAGCGCCGCGATCCCCGCAGCGACGAGCATGGCCGGCCAGAGGTCGAAGCGCGTCAGCACGACCGATCCGAGCGCGAGCGGGGCGAGCGCGATGAACGTGCACGCGACGGCGATCCGGGCGGGACCGGCCCGGTCGCGCACGAGCGCGTAGGCGACGAGCCCGATCGCAGCCGCGCCGCACAGCGCCATGAGGAACCCGAACGCGCGGTCGTAGTCGGTCTGGGAGGCGCCGCGCGAGGCCATCAGCGACGGCAGCGCGAACACGGGCAGCGCCGCGGGCGGATACTCGACCGAGAAGTCGTCGTACGGGACCTGGCCGTCCACCATCGCGTCGCCGTAGCGCTGGTAGACCGGCGTGTCGACGATCCGGTTGTCGGCGTAGAACCCGTAGTGCAGCGCCCCCCACACCGCCGCGAACACGAGCATCGCGACGAGGGCGACGGCCGCGGCCCGAGGCCCTTCAGCCCGTTGTGACCAGCTCGCGAACGGGGCGTCCACGGGGCTCGGTGGCGGTCGCCGCGGCCGGCTCGGCCGCGGGTGAGAGCAGGGCGAAGACGAAGAACGGGAAGAACCAGACGAGGTAGGCATACCACCAGTGCGTGAGCACGAGCTCGAAGCCGACGAGCAGGGCTCCGGTGAATGCGGCGAGCTGGAGCGGCGACTTCCGCCGCGGGACGAAGGGGACGATCAGCGCGCCCGCGACCAGCAGGCCTACGAGCACGTACTGGAGCACGTGCAGGTCGGGAAGGCCGGCATGGTACTGCCGCCAGTCCCAGAGCGAGAACGGCGACTGCCGCCCGATCTGCGTCGGCAGCGTCCGGTCGTAGAAGACGCGGGCCGCGTGCAGCGGGTTCGGCTCGAGCAGCAGGATCGAGAACGCGGCGATCGTGGCCGCGGCGAAGGCGGCCGCGAACACGAGCGCCGGCCGCAGCTTGCGGGCATCGGGGTAGGTCGCCCACAGCGGTGCGATCAGCAGCCCTCCGAACTTCGTCCAGCCTGCAAGCGCGGCGAGCGCGCCGCGGGCGGGCGGCGAGCTCGCGAGCCAGAAGCCGAAGATGAGCAGCACGGGCTGGATGGCGTCGTTCGTGTTCGAGCTGGAGACGTACTGCGTAAACGGGTAGGCAGCCCAGGCGAAGGCCAGCGTGACCGCGAGCCGGCTGCCGCCGAACCGCGCGCCCACGAGCGCGAGCCCGACCATGGCGAGGACGTCGAACAGGATCGACGTGAAGCGGGCGGCGTCGAGGTCGTCCCCTTCCCCTTTCCAGCCGATGGCGGCGTAGCCGGGCAGATAGGCCTCGTAGGCGACCGGCCCGTAGGTGTCGCCGTTTGCGTCCGCCGACTCGCAGCGCCCGTTCGCCTGCGTCCAATAGACGTACTCGCCGTCCGCCCCGGCGGGGGGGCACCCCTTCCCGGTGTCGACCGGGAAGTGCCCCCACGGAGCGTCGCCGCTCGCGAGCCGCTGGGCGCCGATGACGCCCGAGTAGCCGACATCGATCACGGTCGAGTCGGACAGGTTGAGGCTGACCCGGAACCCGGCCAGGAACACCGTCGCGGCGGCGAGCACCCAGACCGGCCAGACCGGCACCTTGGCACGCGGCCCTCGCCCGCGGACGCCGATCACGAGCGAGCGCACGAGCAGATACAGGAGCCCGGGATAGACGAGCGGCACGCTGCTGAAGATCAGCCCGTGGTTGAAGAACCAGAGCGAAACCGAGAACGAGAGCAGCGCGAGCAGGTCGAGGTTCCGCAGCGCGAAGGGCCGGCGGAGATCGGCGAGCCCGAGCAGGAACGCGGCGCTGAACGCGAGCCAGACCGGCCAGGAGTTGATCGCATCGCCGCCGAAGGCGCCCGGCTCCCCGCGCGCCATCGCCCACGCCACCTGCGGCCCGGTCCAGGCCCGGGTGACCTTCCCTGTCCGGTCGTCGACGAGCCCGCTCGCGATCTCGCCCGCCGGGCCCGACCAGACCTGCACCTTCCAGTCGGCGGTGGCGGGCTGGAAGTCGCCCTCCTTGACGAGGCTCGCCTTCGGATAGCGCCCGACCCACTCATGCACCTTCCCGGCGGCGAGGAAGAGCGCGACTGCCTTCGACTCGGTGCGGGTCGGCTTCGCCGGCCCGGGCGCCTGCAACGACGGCGGCGCGGCCGGGACCGTCGGCCCCCCCGAGGCAACGGCCGAGGGCACGAGCACGAGGGCGGCGACGAGGACGGCGGCATAGCGGGCCGGCCGCATGGCATCACGGGGGAAACGGCCGGTTTCCCCCGTGGGCCCCCTTCCCCTTGAGATCGCGTTCCCTGCGGTTCGAGCTACGCCCGGGCAAGGCCCGGGCTTCGCGGCAACTCCCGACGCATGGCGGCTGATCCCGGCGCATGCCCGGAGCGTAACCGGCAGAACTAGGGCCCGAACAACCGCGCGCGGCCGTTTCCGGGCGCGAATGGGTCGGGGCGCCGGTTCTCCGGACCCTTGATCCCGCCGCGTCCACCGCCGTCCAGGCGCGGCTCGTCGTCGAAGCGCGGGACGACGTGAAGGTGCGCATGCATGCGAGCCGCACCGTCCTCGGGCGGGAGGCACGTCCAGTACAGGCCGTAGCCGTCCGGAGCAAGCCGCTCGTCCCATGCAGCTTTCGCCGCGAGAAGGAGCTCGTGCACGGCCGCCCACTCCTCGGAGCTGAAATCGAAAGGCGACGCCCTGTGGGCGATGGGAACGATCACGCCGGAGCCGGGGAGCACGTCCGGCGGGTCGCGCGGATCGCGCGTCGACGCGTAGACGCAGTGCTCGTTCTCGACGTAGACCTCCGCTGCCTCGCGCAACCCGTCACGGTTGCAGAAGACGCAGCCCGTCATCTCGTTACCGGCGGAAACTCCAGAGCTTGTTGCCGACGAAGTTGAGCGGCATCACGAGCAAGATCGCGATCGCCTGCGCGGGGATCTTGCCGAGCCCGGCGACGATCAGCAGGTGCAGGATCACGAGGTTCGCGCCCAGGGCGGCGAGCGAGACGATCAGGAACCGGATCCCCTGCCCGTAGACGTCGCCGCGCTGGCGGCGGAACGTCCAGTGCCGGTTCCAGAAGTAGTTGTTCGCGGCGGCGACGGCGAACGAGCAGGCGCCCGCTGCCAGGTAGTGGATCCCCGCGCCCTTGATCAGCGCGCTGTAGACCGCGAGGTTCACGAGGTACCCGGACGCGCCGACGACGCAGAACTTCGCCAGCTGCACCCAGTTGCCGGGATGGCGTAGCGCGCGGGCCGCCCGAGTGAACGTGAACCCGCGTGAAGCGGCGACCGAGGCTCGCTGCATGGGCAAGAGCGTAGCGCCGCGCCGTGAAGACGTCCGCACGAGCAGGCGAAAACCGACCGTCGCCGCCTCCCGTATGCCCCGCCGCAGGGAAAGGCAATCGTCGAGAGGAGGGAGTCCGTGCGTCTGCGTCTGATCGTGCTTCTCGCAGTGATCGGCGTCGCGGTGCCGGCGGTCGCGCTCGCATCGCGGGCGAAGGAGCTCGAGTTCGAGGCCTCCATGACCGGGAAGAGCGAAGTCCCGGCCGGAGCGGCGAAGGGCTCGGCGACCGTCAACCTGAAGATCACCGGAAACAAGGTGTGCTGGAAGTTCACCAGGCTCAAGGGCTTCGACAAGCCGCTCGTCTCCCACATCCACAAGGGGAAGGCGGGGAAGGCGGGCCCGGTCTACATTCCGCTCGGCGCCGCGTTCAAGGCCAGCGGCTGCACGACCGCGCCGACGAGCGCTCCCGCGTCAGCCGTGGCGGCGAACCCCAAGGGCTTCTACGTCAACATCCACACCAAGAAATACCCGGCGGGCGCAGTCCGCGGCCAGCTCCACGTCCACGACTAGCGCGTTCTCAGCACCCTCCCGAGGCCCCGGTCGTTCGACCGGGGCCTCAGCCCCGTTCGAGACGCCCGATGATGTCCAGGCCGAACTCGGCGGCGCGGGCGCCGTCGACGACGCGGTGGTCGAACGTGATCGCGACCATCCCCACGGGGCGGGC
Source organism: uncultured Actinomycetes bacterium (assembly GCA_963776375.1). Lineage (GTDB taxonomy): Bacteria > Actinomycetota > Thermoleophilia > Gaiellales > Gaiellaceae > PALSA-612. The sequence goes on from CAVZMF010000004.1 coordinate 180,570, forward strand.
GACGACGGCGCCGTCGCGGACGACGGGCCGCTCGGCGATGCGACCGACGCTGAGGATCGCCACTTCCGGGTGGTTGACGATCGGGGTCTGGAGCAATCCGCCGAGCTTGCCGGCGCTCGTGACCGTGAACGTCGAGCCGCGCAGCTCCTCGGGGGCGAGCTTCCCGGCCCGGGCCGACTCGGCCAGCCGCCGCACGTCGGCGTCGAGCTCCTCCAGCGTGCGCGAGTCGCAGCCGCGCACGACAGGGACGACGAGGCCCTGCTCGGTCTGTACGGCCACGCCGAGGTCGTAGCGGTCGAGCTCGACGATCTCGTTCCCCTCGAGCCGCGCGTTCAGCTCAGGAAACTCGCGCAGCGAGAACGCGCAGGCTCTGAGCAGCGTCGCCACCAGCCGCTCGAGCGAAACGTTGCCGAAGTCGCACTCCTCGACCCAGGTGACCGGCGCCACCTCGCGGTGCGCCCGCGCCATGTGCTCGGCGATCACCCGCCGCGTCCCGCGCAGCGGGATGCGCCTGCCTTCCGTGACGCTCTCGTGCGCCTTCCGTGCCGGGGTCTGACCCCCGCCTGACCCCGCCGCGGCCCTGACGTCGTCCTCCGTGAGGCGTCCCTGGGGGCCGGTGCCCGCCACCGTCGACACGTCCACGCCGAGCTCCGAGGCGATCCGGCGCACAAGCGGCGTGGCACGCACGGGCGCTCCCTGTGGACGCGCGGGCGCCGGAGGCGCGTCCGCCAGCGCGAGCTTCTTCACCTCGGGCGCGGAGGAGACGGCCGCAGCGCCGTCCTCATCGCCGATGACGACGAGCACGGTGCCGACGGCGACGACCTCGCCTTCGCCGACGAGGATCCGCGCCACCTTGCCCGAGGCAGGCGAGGGGATCTCGACCGTCGCCTTGTCCGTCTGCACCTCGACGAGCGGGTCGTCCTCGGCGATCTCCTGGCCTTCCTGGACGAGCCAGCGGGCCACCTCGCCCTCGGTCAGGCCCTCGCCGAGGTCGGGAAGCTTGAACTCATATGCCATCAGCGCATTCTCGTGAAGCGGATCGCGTCGTGGCGGAGAACGGCATGGACGCCGCGGACGCCGTTGACGAGCTGCGTCACGCGGAGGTCGACGACGGCGCTCGCGAACGCGAGCGCCTCACGGCGGTCGAAGCCGTGCTCGCGGGTCATCAGGTCGAGCATCCCGTCGACGGCCAGCGCCGCCGCCTCGTCGAGGTCCTCGTCCAGCCCGAAGGCGATCCAGGCCTGGGGCGTCCATGCGATCGGCCCGGCGAGGACGGGCTCGTCGCGCAGCTCGAGCGTCAGCTCGACCCGCTCGGCCGGGCACTCGATCGCGAGCTGCGACACCTCGCCGTCGCCCTGCCGCGCGTGGCAGTCGCCCGCCGAGAAGAGCGCACCGTCGACGGAGACCGGGAGCAGGAGCGTGGTGCCGGCCACGAGCTCGGCGCAGTCGAGGTTGCCGCCGCAGATGCGCGGAGGCGAAGTCGGATGCACCCCCGGCTCGGGCGGCGGCATGCCCATCACGCCGAGGAACGGCCGCAGGTCGAGCTCGCGGCCGGCCGGGTCGTGGCCGGTGCCGGCATCCGCGTCGAGCTCGTAGGCGATCACGCGGGTCTCGCCCTCGGAGAGCCGGAGCCGGTCGTTCAGCGGCGTCGAGTACCCACCGGCGTCCGTGAAACCGAAGGCGCCGACGCGGACGAGGTCGATCCGCACGGCCAGCGTCTGCCCGGCACGGGCGCCGCGAACCTCGACCGGGCCGATCAGCGCGTGGCCGGCGTCGAGCTCCGGATCGCGCGGCTCGAAGCGCCTCCGGGACGCGCTGCCGGGCGACACGGGCTCGAGCCCCCACCCGGCGTCGAGGGTCGAGAAGGCGATCGTGTCCCCGGATTCGATAGGACCGAGGATCGTGGCGGTCAGGTCGCGCGAGAAGTGGCCGTGGAGGGTGCGGCGCTCGAGCGGGATCTCGTGCGTGGCCATCAGAACGCGAGCAGCTTCCGCACGGCGTCGGCGACGCGCGCGACCGAGGGCATGTACGCGTCCTCGAGCTTCCAGTACGGGTAGGGCACGTCGTAGCCGGTCACGCGCAGCACGGGACCGTGCAGGTCGAGGATGGCCTTCTCGGCCAGGATCGCCGCGATCTCCGCCGCGTAGCCGCACGTGCGCGGCGCCTCCTGGACGACGACGACGCGGCCCGTCTTCGCCGCCGAGGCGAGCAGCGCATCCTCGTCGAGCGGCTTGAGCGTACGCAGGTCGAGCACCTCGACGATCGCCTCGCCCGCAAGCCTGTCCGCGGCCTGCTCGGCGAGCGGCACCATCGCTCCGTATGCGACGACCGTGACGTCGGAGCCCTCGCGCGCGACGCGCGCGCGCCCGAGCGGGACGACATGCTCCCCGTCCGGGACCGCGCCGCGCATCGTCCGGTAGTGGAGCTTGGGCTCGAAGACGACCACGGGGTCCGGGTCGCGGATCGCGGCGGCGAGCAGGCCCTTCGCGTCCGCGGGCGTGGCCGGGATCGCCACCTTCACGCCCGGCGTGTGCACGTAGTAGGCCTCGGGCGAATCATCGTGAAGCTCGGGGGCGCGCACGCCGCCGCCGTACGGCATGCGCACCGTGATCGGGAACTCCATCGCCCCGCCCGAGCGCCAGCGGTAGCGCCCGACGTGGTTGATCAGCTGGTCGAGGCAGGGGTAGCTGAAGGCGTCGTACTGCATCTCGCAGACCGGCCGCCATCCGGCCATGCACAGGCCGACGGCGGTGCCGAGGATGCCCGCTTCGGCGAGCGGCGTGTCGACGCAGCGGTCCTCGCCGAACGTCTCCCGGAGACCTGCGGTGGCGCGGAAGACGCCGCCGGCCCGACCGACGTCCTCCCCCATGACGAGGACGTTCGCGTCACGCCCCAGCTCGTGGTGGAGGCAGTCGTTGATCGCCTCGACCAGGGTCAGCTCACTCGTCGGCAAGGATCCTCCGCAGCTCGGCGAGGTCGTGGTCGAACGAGCGCGGCGGCGCCGCCAACGCAGGGGTGAACAGGAGCGCCGGGTCGGGGTCGGGCTCGGCCTCCGCCCTCGCGATCGCGTCGCGCATCGCCTGAGTCGCCTCCTCGCGCATCCCGTCGCGCAGGTCGTCCGGCAGCAGGCCGCGCCGCCGCAGGTACCCCTCGAACCGACCGACGCACTCCCGGCGCCGCTCCTCCTCGACGCGCTCGGGGTCGATGTAGACGCTCGGGTCGTCGGCCGTGGCATGCGGTGCGGCTCGATAGGTGACCGCCTCGATGAACGTCGGACCCTCGCCCGCCCGGGCCCGCCTAACGGCCTCCTGCGTGGCCTCGTGCACGGCCAGCACGTCGCCGCCGTCGACGCGCACGCCGGGCATGCCGTAGCCGACGGCCTTGTCCGCGAGCGTCTCGGCCGCGGTCTGCGCCTCGAGCGGCGTCGAGATCGCCCACTGGTTGTTGTTGCAGAAGAGGACGAGCGGCGCCTTGAGCACGCCGGCGAAGTTCGCGCCCTCGTGGAACGAGCCCTCGGACGTCGCCCCGTCGCCGAAGAAGGCGATCGCGCACGCGCGCTCGCCGCGCAGCTTCTTGCCCCAGGCGAGCCCCGCCGCGTGCGGCACGTGCGTGCCGATAGGGACGCAGATCGAGGCCACGTTGTAGTCGGCCGGGTTCCACCAGCCGGCCGGATGACCCCGCCACCAGGACAGGATCGTGTGCGCCGGCATGCCTCGCAGGAGGCCGATCGCCGACTCCCGGTAGCTGGGGAAGATCCAGTCCTCGTCGTCCAGCGCGGCCACGGCTCCGACCTGCATGGCCTCGTGGTTCCAGAAGATCGCGTACGTCCCGATCCGGCCCTGGCGGTGGTAGACGAGAGAGCGCTCGTCGTAGGTTCGCAGCAGCACGAGCTGCCGGTACAGCTCGAGGAGATCGGCGTCGGAGAGTCCGTCGACCTCGCCGTCCGGAGTCGCGTCGCCGTCGCCTATCACACGGCGCAGGTCGCGCTCGACCGGCAAAGTCTCGGTCACGAGCGCGAGTCTACGGTCCGGTGACGGCGCCTCGCACGACCGGGCCGCCCAGGCCGAGCTGCTTCGACAGCCAGCGGAACAGGTCGTGCTCGGCGGCGCGGTTCAGGCCGTGCGGCGCGTCGTACCAGCGCACGATCTTCGGCTGCGGAGCGGCCCGGGCGAGCGCCTCGAGCTGGTCGCGGGGCACGACCTGGTCGTGCAGGCCGTCCTGGACGAAGAACGCGGCGCTGGAGCGGCGGATCCACTCCGTCGGGTCGAGGCCGGGGCCGAGCGACCGGCCGCGGCCGCTCTGAAGGTCGAACGCCTTGATCCGCGGCTCGGCGCCGGCCAGGAACGCGCCCTGGATCGCGCCGAAGCTCAGGCCGCTGAAGGCGATCCGCTTCGGGTCGACGTCGCGCCGCGACTGGAGCAGGTCGACGCCGCGGCGCAGATCGATCACCTGCTGGACGATCGCCGCGCGCTGGCGCGCGTCGGAGGCGAAGTCGAGCTGCGGGTTGCGCTCGAACGGGTCGTCGGGCACGAGGCCGATCGCCCCGCGCGCCGCGAACCATGTCGCAGACGGGAGCAGGTCCTGGCGGGTGACACCGGAGCCGTGCGCCCAGATCACGGCGGGGAACAGGCCCTTTCCCGGCGGCACAACCAGGTAGGCGTGGACGCGGCCGCTCCTCGCGCTCGCGAAGGAGACGTCGTGGATCTTGATCGGGTAGTCGTGGTTGACGACGCCGCGGTCGACGTAGCGAAGCGGGACCGAGTGCTCGTAGCCGAACGTGGACGGCGTCCTGTGGCTCGCGCTGCCGGCACCGCCGCAGCCAGCCGGGAGCGCGAGGCCGACGAACGCTAGGCCAACACCGAGACCGCGTCTCGCTCGCACTCGAACACCGCCCATTCGACGTCGCCGAGATCCTCGCCGTCGGCCTGCAGCGGCCGCGGCCGGTCGCACTCGACCTCGATCAGGTCGAGATCGTGACCGGTCGTCGCGCCCGGCAGGCCCCCGAGCCCTCGTCCTCGCGCAACGCGGCCGAGACCGCGGAGGATGCGCAGCGCGCCGGCGCCGGAGACCGCCGCATAGTCGAGGCCCTGCTCGAAGCGTGCCTCGGGCGAGAACCTCAGCGCCGTCGCGCCGGCGAAGGTGAAGACAGCGTCGTTCGAGACGACGACGAGCGCCGCGCGCTCAGTGCCGTTCACGACCAGCACGTCCTCGAGTCGCCAGCGGCTCGCCGCGACGGTGCCGACGACGGCCCGGACGAAGGCGAGGTCGCCCGGACGGCGGCCGTCGTCCTTCCGCCCCATCGCATCGACTCTGCGGACGACCTCAGAGTCGAGCCCGATCCCGGCGCCGAAGCCGAAGCGCCGCCCGTTCACGCGGCCGAGCGAGATCCGGCGCTGCCCGGCGGTCGTGAGGCGACGCGCGGCCTCGACCGGGTTGCGCGGGAGCCCGAGCGCGCGGGGGAGCACACTCGTCCCGCCTCCGGGCACGAAGCCGAGCACGCGCTCGCGGTCGACGCCGTTCAGCACCTCGTTGAAGAGCCCGTCGCCGCCGAAGGCGAAGATCGTCCCGGGCTCCGCGGAGAGCGTCAGCTCGGTCGCGTGCCCGCGGCGCTCGGTCAGCACCGTCTCGACCTCGTACGCCGCCGCGAGCTCGCGCTCGACGTTGCGAACCAGCTCCTCGGTCACGCTGGTGGCGTACGGGTTGACGATCAGCGTCGCGCGCACGTCTCAACCGTAGTCCCAGAGTGTGGCTCTGAGGATGTCTCTGCGACATCCTGAGAGCCTCCTCTGCGACCTCTCTGAGGACCGGCCATCGCCCGTCTAGACGACGAAGGTCTCGGGCCGGGGCTCGCCGCGGGCGAAGCGCTCGAGCGAGAAGGCGGAAAGGTCGAGCATGGGCCGGCGGCCGGCGACGAGCTCGGCGACGTGCTCGCCGACTGCAGGGGATTGTTGAAAGCCGTGCCCCGAGAAGCCGGTGGCGTAGAGGAACCTCGACGGCTCCGCAGCCTCGCCGACGACCGCGTTGTGGTCGGGCGAGACCTCGTAGTAGCCCCACCACGACGATTGCACCGGCAGGTCGACGAGCGCCGGCAGCCGCCGTGCGGCGGGCTCGGCCAGATCCTCGAGCGTCTGCTCGCGTCCGCCGAAGACGAGCCCCGGGCCTTCGCGGTGGAAGTAGAAACCGGACGTGAAGTCGATCGTGAGCGGTAACCGCTCCGGCAGGCCGCCGTCCTCCGGCGTGAAGAACATCCAGCGCGGCTCGCCGCGGACCGGGATCTCGACGCCCGCCATCGCGCCCACCTCGGCCGACCACGCGCCCGCGCAGCAGACGACGATCTCCGTCGCGATCCTCCCGCGCTCGGTCTCCACGCCGACGACCCGCCCGCCCGCGACGTGGATCCCGGTGGCCGCGCACCCCTGCCGGACGTCGAGCCCGCGCGCGTACCACTGCACGACCGCCTCCGGGGTGGCGTAGCCGTCGAGGTCGCAGAACGTGGCGGCGAGCAGTCCGTCCGGGTCGAGCTGCGGCACGATCTCGAGCGCCTCCGCGACCGACAGCTCGCGCGAGGGCACGCCCAGCGAGTGCTGCAGGGCGAGAGCCGCCTGGAAGCGCTCGACGTCACCGGCGTCGTCGAGCAAGAAGAGGTAGCCGTGCTGGCGCAGGTCGATGCCCTCCATCACCTCGAACTCGTCGAGCGAGCGCAGCGCGACGCGGACGTTCAGCTCGTCGGCGAACTGCGCCCGGATCCCGCCGGCGGCCTTCGACGTCGAGCCGGAGGCGAGCGAGTCGCGCTCGAGCAGGACGACGTCGTCGATTCCGAGCTCGCGCAGGTGCCAGGCCACGGAGGCGCCCATCGCCCCGCCCCCGATGACCACGACTTCGGCGCTCGCCCGCACGCCGTGATTCTTGCGCTCGCGCAAGAGGAGGGACGGGATTCTTGCGTTCGCGCGTTCCTCAGGCGCTGCTGGTGGTGCGGGGCCGGAGGCCACAGTGTGCACACACGGGGCCGGAAAGCACCGTGCCGCCAGCGGCGCCAGGCGGCGGCGGGAGCCCGGCTTCGCCGGGCGCGAGCCGGCGCCGGTGAGGGACGTGCGAGAGAGGAGGGACGGCCGCAGCGCCTCCCTCCTCCCTGGTATCGACTCCGCAACCGGGGGAAACTTGCAGCCGCTACGCCGGCGTCGAGTAGCCGCGCATGCCCTCGACGAGTAGGGCGAAGAAGCGGTCGGCGAGCGCGTCCGTGTCCCCGCCGGGCTGCAGCCAGGTGTAGGCCCAGTTGGCCGCGGACAGGAAGAGCAGCGCCGCTGCGGATACGTCGAGATCGGCCCGCAGCTCCGACAGCTCGACACCCTCCTGGAACAGCCCCCGGATCCGCTCCTCGTAGCGCCGCCGGGCGGCCACGAACTCCTCGCGGCGCTCGCCCTCGAGGTAGCGCCATTCCCGCGTCCACACCGTTGCCACGTCGAGCTGCTCGGCGACGATCCCGAGGTGGGCGCGCAGCGCGAGGCGGAGCTTGTCCACCGCCGGCAGCGTCTCCGGGATCAGGTCGAGCGCGCCGTGGAACGCGGCGGCGCCGTCGCGCAGCGTCTCGTAGAGCAGGTCCTGCTTGGACTCGATGTGCGAGTAGACGGAGCCCTTCTGCACGCCCATCGCCTGGGCGAGGTCACCGATCGACGTGCCGTGGTAGCCCTTCTCGGCGAACAGCCTCGCGGCCTGACGGGTGAGTTCGCTACGACGCGTGGACACCGGCCAACCTTTCCCGGACCTTCGCTGCCTGCACCACCGCACCCTTTCGCTCGTAGAGATCGAGGGCCGTCTGCCACTCCGCCCGCGCATCGTCGAGACGACCGGCGGCTGCGAGCACGGAGCCCAGCGTTGCGTGCGCCTCTCCTCGATGCTCGATGTAGTCGGTCGAGTCGACGATCGCAACCGCCTCGCGCGCTAGCAGCTCGCCTTCCGTGACGTCGCCACGGGCGGCGAGTAGAGAGGCGCGTACCCGGCGCAGCCGAGCCTGAGCCTCGAAGTCGTCGGGCGAGGCGAACGTCTCCACCTCGCCGAGGATCGCGGCTGCCTCCTCGTCGCGGCCGAGCGACAGTAGTGTCTCCGCCAGCATCGATCCCAGCGTCGACCGAAAGCCGGTCTCGCCGACACCCCCAGCCATCTCCCAACGCGGTCGGAGCAAGGCTTCCGCCGCCTCGTGGTCGCCGGCGAGCGTCGCCACAAGGGAGCCCTCCATGGCAACCTGCATCTCCGTGACGAGACCGAGCTGGGCTGCAGTCGGAGCGGCCAGCTCGAGCAGCTCCTTTCCCGCCTCGACCTGTCCGTCCATGGCGAGCAACGCCGCCTTGATGAGCTGAAGGGGCTTGGCCCGGAGCCCGTCCGGCCCCCACCGCGCGATCACGTCGTCCGCGAACGCCAGCGCCTCTCCGACCGGGGTCGGCCCGTACCTCTTCGCCGCCATCCACCACTCGTAGCAGTGACGTTCCTCGCGCCAGAGTCCTGCCTCCTGGATCAGCGGCAGGGCCCGTTCGGAGGCCGCTTCCGCGCCTGCGCAGTCACCGGCGTAGAACCGTAGTCGGGCGGCGTACGTCCACGCCTGCGCGAGTCCAATGCCGTCGTCCAGGCGCTCGAGCACGTCCGTGATCTCGGCCAGCTCGTCGAGCGCGGGGACGATCGTTTCGGCGGTGCCACCCACCAATGTATTGAGCATCAGCGCCTCCGTCCGGGCGCGGGCGACCGTCATCTCGTCGCCGGCATCGGTCCTGTGTGCAAGGGCTTCGTCGATCGCCCAGCGCGCCAGATCGAAGTCGGCGCCCTCGAGCAGCACGGCAGCGAGCTCCGGCAGGAGCCGAAGCCGTTCGGCGTCGTCCGGGGGGAGCAACTCGACTGCCCGCTTCAGCAGGCCACCCGCAGCTCGAACGTCCCCCCGGAAGATCGCCGCGCGCTCGGCGGCCACCAGGCGGTCCGCCGCACGCCGCCCGAGGTCTCGAGTGAGGTCGTCGCCAGGCCCGAGCTCCAGCCGGTAGCGACATGCCTGCTCGAGGTGGTAGCCGACGATCTCGTCCTGCTCGACGAGATCGCCTCGCTCGTCGAGCCAGGCCGCGAAACGCTCGTGGAGCTTGGCACGGGTCGCCTTGGGCAGCGCGTCGTAGGCGGCGTCGCGGATCAGGATGTGGCGGAAACGGTACGCGTCCTCCCCTGCGAACGTGGCCCGCTCGGGGCGAACGAATTCCTTGCGAACGAGGCCGACGAGCCTGGGGGCGATCTCGGGCTCCTCGGGAGCGAGTGCCTCCACGGCTCCACGGTGGAAGACCTGCCCCTCGACCGACCCGCGTTCGAGCACGCCCCGCTCCGCCGGCTCGAGCTGGTCCAGCCGGGCCGCCAGCAGCGCCTGCACCGTCGGCGGCACGACCACATCGCCGCCGCCTCCCTCCTCGACCATAGCGACCATCTCCTCGACGAAGAGCGGATTGCCCTCGGCGGCCGCGCGGATGCGCGCCGCGAGATCGGTGTCGATGCCGTCCCCGAGCATCGCGATGAGCTTCTGGGTCTCCTCCGCCGAGAGCGGCTCGAGCAGGACGGTCGTGGCGTTCAGCATCCCGCCGCCCCAGTTCGGGCGCCGCTCGAGCAGGTCGGGCCGCGCGACGCAGAAGAGCAGGATCGGCGCACCTCGGCTCATCGTCGCGACGTGCTCGAGGAGCTCGAGGAACGCCGGCTCTGCCCACTGGAGGTCGTCGAGCACGACGACGAGGGGAGCCTCGGCCGCCGCCTCCTCGAGCAGCCGGCGAACGCCCCAGGCGATCTCCTCGGGTGAGGTCGGCGCCCCGCCGTCACCCAGGAGCGCCGCCACCGGCCCGGTCGGCTCGTGGCCGGCGGTTCGCAGCTGGAGGACGACCTCGACCGCCGGCCAGTAGGTGATCCCCTCGCCGTACGACAGGCACCGCCCGCGCACGACGAGTGCGTCGAGGTCACCGCCGAGGTCACGCAGGAACTCCTCGGCCAGCCGCGACTTCCCGACGCCCGCGACACCGAGCAGCGTGAACAGGACGCAGGAGCGCTCGGACACGGCCCTCTCCCAGGCGTCCCGCATCAACCGCAGCTCACGCTCCCTGCCGACCATCGGCACGTCGAGCCGCCGCGCCTGCGACTCGCCGCTCACGGCGAGCAATCGGTACGAACGGACGCCCTCGGCCTTCCCTTTCAGCTCGAGTGGATCCAGCGCCTCGACCTCGACGGCGTCCCGGACGAGCCGATAGGTCTCCCGGCCGAGCAGGATCTCCCCGGGCGCGGCCGCCTGCTCGAGCCGCGCCGCCACGTTGACGGCGTCGCCTGTGGCGAGCCGCTCCTCGGTGCCGGTAACGACCTCTCCGGTGTTGGCGCCGATCCGCGCCTCGAGTCGGGTGCCGTAGTCGCGCTCGAGTTCCTCGTTGAGTCGCGCGAGCGCATCGCGCATCCCGGTCGCAGCGCGCACGGCGCGCAGGCCGTCGTCCTCGTGCACGACCGGGATGCCGAAGACGGCCATGACCGCGTCGCCGATGAACTTCTCGACCGCGCCGCCGTGCTTCTCGATCACCAGCCTCATCGCCTCGAAGTACCGCGCCATCACGCGGCGGAGGCTCTCCGGGTCGAGCCGCTCGCCGAGCGACGTCGAGCCGGTGACGTCGCAGAAGACGATCGTAACGGTCTTCCGCGTCTCGCGGGCTGCCGCAGCCTCCTCGAGCGGCGCCGCGCAGCCGCCGCAGAACCGCGCCTGCTCCGAGTTCTCGAACCCACACTTCGAGCAGACCACGGCCACGCCGGGAGTCTAGGCGGGCAGGCAGAGCTAGACTAGGCTAACGATCGTTCGGTTGGAGGTCTGCGAATGTCGCGTGAGCAGGACTTTCTCGAGTACGTGCAATCCGGAGGCGCCGTCGAGGTCGACGACTGGATGCCGGACGAGTACCGCTCGAAGCTGATCAAGTTCATCGAGATGCACGCCAACTCGGAGCTGATGGGCGTCCTCCCCGAGCGCGAGTGGATCCTGCGCGCGCCCACCCTGCAGCGCAAGCTCGCGCTCACGGCCAAGGTGCAGGACGAGGTCGGCCACGCGCAGCTGATCTACCGCGTCGTCGAGGATCTCGGGAAACCAAGAGACCACTGCCTCGCCGACCTGATCTCGGGCAAGAGCAAGTTCCACAACGTCTTCCACTACCCGACCCGCACCTGGGGCGACGTCGGCGTGATCGCGTGGCTCGTCGACGCGGCCGCGATCATCTCCCAGAAGGCGCTGCTCAAGTGCTCGTACGCGCCGTATGCGCGGATCATGAAGAAGATCTGCTGGGAGGAGTCGTTCCACATCCTCCACGGACGCGACGTGATCCTGACGCTGATGCTCGGCGCCGACGAGCAGCGCGAGCTCGTGCAGGAGGCGCTCGACCGCTGGTGGGCGCCACTGATGATGTTCCACGGCAACCCGATCGACGCGAAGGACGACCCCGTCGTCCAGTGGCGGATCAAGACGCAGGGCAACGAGGAGGCGCGCCAGCAGTTCCTCGACGGCTACGTCCCGCAAATCTGGGAGCTCGGCCTGACCGTTCCCGACCCGAAGCTGCGCAAGCGCGACGACGGCGTCTGGGAGTACACGGAGCCGGACTGGGACGAGCTGCGCTCGGTCGTGACCGGTCACGGCCCGAAGACCGCCGAGCGGCTCGAGTTCCGCCGCCTATCGCGCGACAAGACGGCGTGGGTCCGGCGGGCGATCCTCGCCGAGGCCGCGTGATCTTCGAGGTCTTTCGCCGGGAACGGAAGGGCCAGGCGTTCGAGCATGCCGGCTCCGTCGCGGCGCCGGACGCGACCTTCGCCGACGCGTACGCGCACGAGCAGTACGGCCGGCGTGGCGAGTCGGTGGCCCTCTGGGTCGTCCCACGCGACGCGATCCGCGAGATCGAGGACTTCCCGGACGAGCTGGGCAAGAACTACCACCGGGTCGACGGCTACTCGCTGAAGGTCAAGCTCAAGGAGGCGCGTGAACGAGCGGGAACTGCTCCTGCAGATAGCTGACGACGAGCTCGTCCTCGGCTGGCGCGACTCGGAGTGGACAGGCATCGCCCCCGTGCTCGAGGAGGACGTGGCGTTCTCGTCCATCGCCCAGAACGAGATCGGCCACGCGCGGGCGCTCTACCAGCTCCTGTCCGACGACCCCGACACGCTCGCCTTCGACCGCGACCCGGCCCAGTACCGCTGCTCGCCCCTGGTCGAGCTGCGCTTCGTCCCCGACTGGGCGCGGACGATCGCGCGGCACGTGCTCTACGAGGCGGCCGACGAGCTGCGAATCGAGCGCCTGAAAGCCTGGCCGAGCAGGTCCGTCTCGGGCCTGGCGGCCAAGATCGACCGCGAGGAGGTCTACCACCGGCTGCACGCGGGGATGTGGGCCGACCGCCTCCGCGTCGAGCCCCGCTACCGCGAGGCGCTGCAGGAGCTGTGGCCGTACGCGGTCGCGATGCTCGAGCCGGAGCTGCGCTCGGGCCTCGCCGCCCGCTTCGAGCTCGACCCGCCAGGTGACAGTCTGTTGCTCGACAAGGAGCGTGGCAGCCATATCGCCGAGTGGCCGGCGCTGTGGGAGGAGATGACCATGGTGCGCCGGTCCGTGGCGGGTGCGACGTGGTGACCGCGGAGCAGGCCGCGATCCGGCGCTGCGAAGAGCGTGACCTCGACCACTTCGGCGCGTTCGGGTCGAAGCGGCACGTCGAGTACTGCCGGGAGCAGTTCGCGCGCGCCGACCGCGTCACGATCCTCGTCGCCGTCGCGGACGACATCCCGATCGGCAAGGCGCACGTCCATTTCGATTCGGGCGAGACGGCGACGATCGAGGCGGTCGCCGTCGTCCCCGAGCGGCAGCAGCGCGGAATCGGGACGGCCCTGATCCGGTCGGCCGAGGCGGTCGCCGCGGAGCACGGCTACGAGGCCGTCCAGCTCGGCGTCGAGGACACCAACCCGGACGCGCGCCGGCTGTACGAACGGCTCGGCTACCGGTCAGTCGCGAGGATGGACTTCCAGTACGAGGGCGCGCCGTCGCCCAACCCGGGCGTGATGATGCGGAAGGCGCTGGCGTGAGCGTGACTGCGGAGCAGGTCTGGGCGGCGCTCGAGGAGGTCGAGGACCCGGAGATCCCGGTCGTCTCGCTCGTCGACCTCGGCGTCGTCCGCGACGTCCGCGTCGACGGCGACCGCGTCCACGTCGAGTTCACGCCCACCTTCCTCGGCTGCCCGGCGCTCGAGGTCATGCGCGACCGGATGGCGGCGAGGATCGCTGCCCTCGGCGCCGAGCCCGACGTCGAGGTGATCGCCGACGACTCGTGGTCGACGGACCGCATCACCCCGGCGGGCCGCGAGAAGCTCCGCGCCGCCGGCTTCGCACCCCCGGCGCCCCGCGAGGCGACCGCGCCGACACTGATCCAGCTCCAGAAGGGCTTCCGCTGCCCGTACTGCGGCTCGACCGAGACGCGCCTGGACAACCTCTTCGGCCCGACGCCGTGCCGCTCGATCCGCTACTGCGAGAGCTGCCGGCAGCCGTTCGAGCAGTTCAAGACGATCTAGCGCCGCACACACTAGACCCCGGTTGCGACGCGGGATTCCGACCCGGCAGACCCTAGTTCGTACCGCTTCTTCGTACCGGAAGTCGCATACCAGTCGGGTCGGCACCCCGTCCTGGTTCAGCCCCTCGGCAATCGCAGCCAACGTCCTGCCCTTCGCGCGCTCCCGCTGGATCCGCCGCACAACCGCAGTAGGGAGCGTCGGCGGCCGCCCGATCTGGACCGTGCCCACAACGCCTCCCTGTCACTCCCCAGGCTGCCTCAGTCTGCTAACAGGGCCGTAACGCCAGGTCGAGGATGCGCCGTCAGGCCCGACGTGCAATCCGGGCCTCCGCTGACCCGTAGATGAAGAGAAGCGCACCCACCCAGATCAGGAGAACGAACGGCAACAGGAAGGGCAGAACCACGAGCGGGCTGATTAAGCCCGTGTCATGGGCTGCGAGCACGAGCACCGGCACCAGGGCTGCCACCCAGACCACCGCCGTCCAGAGGAGGATCGTCTTGCCGCCCGCATAGCCCTGCTCCTCCAGCAACTCGCGCACCCGCTTGCCCGGCAGCCGCGGCTCGCTTCGCAACAGCCGGTGCACCTCATCGCGGAACGGGTCGAGCTTCGACGGCCGCGGCAGACGCCGATAGCGAGGCGCCTCAGCCGAGCGCAACGCACGCCGAATCGTGTTGCGACCGTGGCCGGTGCGGCGGACGATCTCCTTGATCGACAACCGCCTCACGAAATACAAGCGGCGGATCTCCGCCCACTGCTCCACCCCGACCACAACCTCCTCCTCGCTCGACACAGCACGAACGAGCCAGGCTCACGACCAACCCGGACAACGCCAACGGCACCGCCAGGGGTCAGCTTTCAACCGGCGTCAAGGGGTCAGTATTGAACCGGCGCCGACACCCTCAACGGGTTCAACTCCAACGTCCACCTGCTCGTACGGAGCCGAGGTAAGAACTGGACTCCGACTCGCGGAAATTCACTCTTCCGAGGGACGTAACAAACCGCACCGTGGATCAGAACTTGTCCGGACGCGACCACGCCGTCCAGCGCACGAGGCTTGCGACTGGTGGACTCACGCGACGCTCTCCGAGCGACGAGTCATTCGCCCGGCTTGCCGCCGGCGCGAAGAGAAGCCGCCAGCGCGCAAACAGCACCGGCCGCGCTCCGCCTCCGACTCACCGCCACATCGCCCTCCGCGTCGATTCTCCGCACCGAACTGGCCGACTGGCTCCGCCACCTCGGGGCAGCAAGCAGCACCATCTTCGATCTCCAACTCGCGTGCACCGAGGTCCTCATGATCATGATCGGACGACCAGGCCACCGATCCGCTCTGGTCATGAAACTCCAAGGAACCATGACCGACAAGACCATCACGGTCACTATGCGCGAGTTCGGACTCTGCCGACAGCCGGGCCACCCCCCGGCCAGCCTCGACCAGGCACTCAGCCTGAACCTCATCGAGGCAATGACCGACACTCTCGATATCAACGAGAACACCCAAGGTCGCACGTTCACTCTCCAACGCAGAACCTGAAAGCGCGTCCCTCCGCTTCCTGCCCCGCTGGAAAGACCAGCAACGGCACGCGTCGCCCTGCTGCGATCTACCGAGCGAGATCGTGAATCGCCGCGTGCGGTATCACGCCTCAACGATGAGGCCACTCCCCAGGAAGAGGAGAAGCCCGGCAGCAATCCCGGCGGCAAGGGTGAGCCAACGGCGATGGTCACGCTCGGAGAAGAGCTGGGTCAACGCGCCCGCCGCCGCCAACACAGCGACTGAAGCTGACCAGTCGAGCGCGGAGACCCACTTGCCGCCTTCGAGCGCCACGCCGAACAGGCCCAGCAGAAGGATGGGAACGCCGCCCACAAACACCCACCAGCGTCCGCACAACAACCCGAGCGCGAAGCAGGGCGCGAACATGAGACAGGCAGCGGCTGCGTCGTTCACGGTCATGCCGATCACCCCGGCGGCGCGAAGGGGCGTCACGGTGATCGCAGCGATGATCCCGCCGACAACGATGGTCGCGACGACCAGGACTGCAGAATGTTGTCCGCCCCGCTCGTCAGACGGTGCTTCCCTGTCCCGTCCGCGTTCATCACATACACCTGGCCCTGCTCCATCTGGGGCGGCCCCGACTGAAAGACGATCCGCTTCCCATCCGGCGACCAGCGCGGAAACAGCGCCGCCCGCTCCCCCTCTGTGCCCACGTCCTCCGGACTGCTCATACTCGTCAACTGCCGGACATGACTCCCGTCCGCTCCGAGCATGCACGATGCAGGGTGCGTCGCCGCAAACGGGCCGCCCCGATCGCTATCGAACACGACGTCCTCCACCACCGCGCGCGCGGGCCCGATCGGCTTGAGGCCAAAGTACTCGACCGGGCCTCGCACCGGGGTGAACGGAACGGGCGGCTCGGCCTGCGTCGGCGTCGCACTGCCGCCACTCGAGCTGCCACACCCCACGGCGACCAAGAGCACACCCACCGCCAGCAACGCTCCGACAACAAGACGGCCCTCGCCTCGCCTCAAAAGACCTTGAGCAGTGCGACCCACCGTTGAACCGCGTGAAGACAGCACGAACTCGTCCGCCACCGTCTGCTTCTCGTCCGAGGGGGCGACCAGTACTCACACGCACCTCTCAAGCCGTACGCCCGCCCCGTAAGCATCCGCTCCCCACGGCCACCCCGCCATCAGGGCACTCGCTGACGGACGCTGCCGCGATCTACTGAGCCGCCTCGGGACACCGGCGAGACGCGCTTCGGGCTACAAAACACACCGTGGGTCGCCCCAGACGAGCGGGGAGACGACGTACCAGAGCATCAAGAGCGCAAGCACGTAGAGCGCCGCAAACGCGAGCAGCAGCCGTCCGCGCCACCTCTTGAGCTTCCACGCTGCGACCGCGGCGACCGCCAACAGCACTCCCCCTACAGCCGCCGCCGTAGGAGCGCTCTGATAGCTGCCGCCCTTCAGGAATCCTTCCTGGCCGAAAAAGCCTTCTGGCCCGCAGTTGCCGCCCAGGATCGGCCCGTGCACCTGAAGCCAGTAGAAGATCCAGATGACGCCGCCGATGAACGCCGCCCCCACCAGCCAGGCGACGAGCCGCATCGGTCGCTGCTGAGACACCCGACCGTTGCCGTGCCCGCGGTCGGGGTCGAGATCCCACGCGACGATCCGAACGACCGTACCGGCCCGGTCAGCGATCGGCGTCCCTTGCGCCGCTCGACTCCTCACCGTTCGAGCTGCTTCGCCTATCTCACCCAAGGCCCCCGCATCTCGCAGTTCGGACGCCTTGTTGCGAGCGCCGATCAACGCGTCGAGGGCCACCTGGTATTCGCCCGCGTCGATCAATGCACGCGCGCGCGCCAACTCCTCCACGAGCAGCTGCTTCTCGTCCGTGGCGACCGCGCCCACAACGCCTCCCTGTCACTCCCCGAGGCTGCCTCGGCCAGCTAACGCCAACCAGAGCATGTGCTGCCGCAGCTGTGTCGCCATCAGGGCACCCGCTGACCCGGACTGCCGCGATCTACCGACCCGTTGCATGTGCGGGCGGGGAAGGGCCAGCTCGGAATCGGTGTTCGTCCCCGTGGGTTGGTCGAGTGGGCCCGGGTCAGTAGTCGGCCGCTCGCATCTCGGTAGATACCCCGATGTTGGTCAGGGTTCCGCGAAGTGAGGGTGGGTGGTTAGCTCAGATCGCTCCGGCTGAACGTCACCTCCGCGGACGCGAACGTCGTTGGGAAGTCGGCGGAGAGAGCGAGGACTGCCGCAGGCGCTTTGCCCGGAGTCCCGAGAAGGAGGCGAGACATGATCCGTACCATCTCGCGAGCGGTTCCCGTTGCTGTTGCCATCGTTGCCGCGGTCGTCGTCTCGGTCGTGACGGCCGCACCCGTTTCGGCGGCGACGCCCGACCCGAAGCTGTTGGCGATGTACCAGCCGGTGACCCACTTCGACCCGGCCGAGCAGTTCGGGCCGACCAGTGTCCAGTCGTTCATCACCGACAGCAGCCTGGAGCAACTCGACGGGACCAACTGGGTCCTCACAGACCAGCACCCAGGGCCGGGGAACCTGCCGGGGCCGGGAGCAGGCACCTGGCGCCTGAACCAACAGCCGTGCACGCCGTCGTCTGTGCTCGGCGGACTCGACTGCTACGCCAACTCCTGGAGCCACGGCGCCGGCTCGAGCGTCGTCTACGGTCACGTCAGCCACGAAGACGGGGAGACGATCCTCCAGTACTGGTTCTTCTACTACGACGACGTCTACTCGTACTTCTACCCACCGAGTGACGCCCTCTGGCAGGCGCACGAGGGCGACTGGGAGGTCGTCAACGTCGTCCTCTCGGGAAGCGAGCAGCCGCTCTCCGTCGGCTACAGCCAGCATTGCCTCGGCCAGCAACGAGCCTGGGCCGACACCACGAAATCGGACGACACGCACCCGGTCGTCTACGTCGCGGCCGGGTCGCACGCGAACTACTTCACCTCGGGCCCGCACCCGTTCAACCTCGCCTGCGTACCCGCACAGGTGCAATTCGTCCTCGCCGTGCTCCACCTCCCGCCGCCCGTTGACTACACGGGAGACGGCGCAGTCGCCGGACCACCACAATCAGGCGGCACGCTGACCCACATCAGCCAGATCAACGGCAGCGTCCCCTCCTGGACCGCCTTCCCCGGGTACTGGGGCGAAGGCGAGTACTTCCATGCAGGACCCCCAATCGACATCACCCTCCGAGGGGGAGACTCGCCCACCGGCCCCGCCTTCCACGCTGTCTGGAGCGACCCGCTCGGCACAATCGCCACCTGGCCAACCGGCTAGAAGAAGCCACACTCAAACAGCGAAGCGGCCGCCCGGCACAAGCTGGGCGGCCGCTTCGCATGTCGACTCGCCGCAAGGCGATGCCGCAGCGGCGACGTACTCGATCTCAGCCATTGATCCTGCTTTCCGTCGTGAGGTTCACTTGCGTCTCACTTGGACCAACGGCCCATCCTGTCCCACCACCACAACACAAGCAGTCCAATCAAGTAGATCGGCAACCCGAACACCAAGATCAGAACGATGGCGACGTATTCGCTGGATGGCCCGAAGCAGCCGTAGGTCGGACAGTCGCTACCAACGTTCATCGCAATCGCGAGAACGCTGACTGGAACCCACACCATCAACGCCCAGACGAAGTACTTCACTGCAGCCTTTCTCCCTCGACTACCTCCGGCTTCGACTCGGCCGGAACTTCCGGTGTCTCCGCCACTTCGTGCACGCGGTCGCTGAACAAGCCCATGAACTCGGCTAGGCGGCCCCACCTCGCCATTACCGTCGCAAGCTCCACACTGATCGCCGCCGCCCCGTCTTCATCGAAGAGGAACAGGACGTTGTCCACAACAACGCCTCCAAGGCCGCGCCACCCAGCAGCATCCTCTCCCCGATGCCCACCGCCATCAGGGCGTCCGCTGACCCCGACTGCCGCGATCTACCGATGCGTCTGCGTTACCGAGCGACCAAGACTTCGATGGTCATGGCGCCCGCCACCCGAGTTCAGCGAAACCGGAGCACCAACCCCGAAGGAGAGCAACTGATCAGGTGGCGATTCTCACAGTTGCGCCGAAGCGGATACCCCGAAGATCTCGCGGTCGAGATCGCCACGAGGATCGACACCCCGGGGCACAGCGCCGCCCCAGCACGGTCATGAGCTGGCGCACGATCGTCGTCGGCTACGAGCCCAGTCACGCTTCCGCCGTCGCCCTGGCGCGGGCTGCCGACATCGCCGACGTGACCGGCGCCACCCTCGTGGTCACAAGCGTTGCCCGCGCCTTGACGGCCGAGTTCTTCGACGCGGCCGACGAGCCCGAGCAGCGGCTGGAGGAGCTTCGCCACGCGCGCCAGCTGCTGGCGAATCACAGCGCGCGGGTGGAGTACGACCTCGAGGCAGGTGACCCCGCTGACGCGCTGATCGCACTTGCCAAGCGCCACGGCGCAGGCTTGGTCATCGTCGGCAGCCACGATCGGCACTTCCTCGACCGTCTCCTCCACGGCAGCGTGAGCAGCAAAGTCGCGCTGCACGCGCCGTGCGACGTACTGATTGTTCGCTGACGATCCGAACGGGCCCGCGGGTTTCGCAGGGCTGACCCTGGATCAAGCTTCAAGCGCTCCGGGCCAGGCTCCTGGCCGAACGTGACCGCGCCCGACGGGTCGCCCATTGCCACGCCGTCGATATCGGACGGCAATGGGACCGACTGCCACTTGACGGGAACACGAAGCGCGAGATCACCGACGACGATGCGCCCCGGGCCGGAGGCGGACCGGGAGGATGTCGTCGGCCCAGGCGGGCGAATGTCGTCGCTGCGGGCCTGCTGGTATCACCCGACGAGAACCAGGAAGACCACGACGCGAGGCCCGTCCCGACCGATCCGAGCAGATCACCGCAGCCGCGGCCGCATCGGGCTCAGGCTCGCGGTCGCCGCGCGTCGCCGCGCGTCGCCTTCTACGCTGTCGCCGCCCCCTCCAACCGAACCCGCTTTGGCCGTCAGCTCATCAACTGGGGAAAACGCGCCAAGGCCAGCCTAGTCGCCAGCCTCGTACTTGAATGAGATGTCCAAGCGGACGCGGTAATCGGCGATCTTGCCGTCCTTGATCGTCACGTCGAACCTTGTTGCTTCGGCGACGCGCAGGTCGCGGATCGAACGGCCCGCCGTCTCGACCGCGTTCATTGCGGCCCCTTCCCACGACTCGGAACTCGTGCCGATGACCTCGGTGACGCGATAGACGCTGTCGCTCATGGGTGCTTCCTTTCAACTGGAGGTGACTTCAGTCTCGACCCAGCGCTTGAGATTAACCCACCGCGTGCGCCGACTCCTTCCACGCGTCGGCTGTGCCACCGCTTCCAACGCGGTCGCCGCGCCCTCGAGCCGGGCGACGACGCCTTGCGGTTCGATAGCGATCAGTTCTGCACGTCTGTAAGAAGCGTCTGGGCGGCTTCCAGATCGGACTGGTGAACGACGATCTCGTGCGGCCCTCCTGATTGAAACTCTTCGAGCACCGAATCCGTCTCCTCGGTGAGCCGGTGCCCGCACTCGATCCCGGCCGAGCGGAGCAACCCGCACACGATCTCCGCCTCTTGCTCGTCGTGCACCGTGGTCAGCCGAACTGGCTCGTCCATACAGCGTGAGGCTACTGCACAACCGGACTACCACTTCCACATCTGGATGAGGAATCGCCCTGCCGCTGTCCCGGCCGCGTCCTCTCCGATCAGGTGACATTGGTCCCGCCCCGATGCTTGGAGTGGCATATGGCCGCCTACTGCGCTAGCGTCGTGAGCGATGGGTACGTACGAGCACGGCGGCGTATCCACTCCCGTCCCGTCCGACGGCGGGAGGCCGTCGTTCTGGCGGGTTGCCGGGGCGGTGCTGGTCGGCCTGGCGTGGTCGTACCTGTGGCTGCTTCTTCTGTGGTTCGGGTTCTCCCTGCTCGGCGTGATCGGGCAACGGAGCCATTCGCATCCGGCCGCGAATCTGTGGAACTGGCTGTTTCCCGGCACGGGCGCGTGGGCGACGGTCGCCAACCTGACCGTGTTCGCTGTCGCCTGCGGGATTGTTGCTGCCTCGGTACGAGGGGCGGTCGGTAGGCGGACGGAGCGCTCCGTCTCTGGTCTGCGCGTGTTCGTTCTCACGCTGATCGCGGGCATGGTGCTCCTGAACAACCACGGAAGCTTCGGCCGCGTGGCGACCGTCTGGCTTGCGTTCTCGTTCGCCGTCCAGCGTTTGGCACTCGTGGGCGACCGCGACGATTCCCGGAACGCACCGAGACCGAGAAGCGCCGTCCTGGCCGCTGCTGTGGCGCTACTCGGCCTGCTCGCCACGACCGGCGCCTACGCAGTCACTCATCCCCTCTGGTATTCGAGCTACCTCCCCAACGGCACCGGAGCGGCCAACAGGGTCGCCTTCCACGTCAGACCCGGCGGCAGCTTCCATTACACGTTCCAACTCCGAAACGCCGGCTTCGCCCCCATCATGCTGCAAAGCGTTCGCGCGCCCGGCAGAACAACCCAGGGGCCAGGACACTTCGCGCAACTGCTCGGCGCCACCGTTGCCGAGTACCCGCGACCAGCCGGAATCGGGCCGCCCGGCCAGAGCATCCCCGGCACCCACATCGCCGGACGCGGAAGCGCCTGGATCACCCTGAACATCCGCATCATCCCCTGCATCGAAGCAGACGGAGGGCCCGGACCAGCGGCCCTGAACAGCGTCACCGTCGACTATCGCATCCTCGGACTGAACCAGTCACAAACCATCCCGCTCGACGCCCCACCCACCGTCCTCTGCCGCCACTAGCCAGCCTGCGCCGCCATCAGGGCGGCCGCTAACTAGGACTTGCCTGCGATCGACCGAGCCGAACAGAGCTTAGTCAGGCCCGTGGTCGCCGACCACTTCCCGGCGTCGGCTGCGCCACCGCCTCCAACGCGGTCGCCGCGCCCCCGTTCAAGACGATCTAGCGCTCGCGCCTCGCGCCGGGCACGAACGGCCGCTCGGCGTGCGGTGAGACGTAGAGCCCGAGTGCCGAGGCAACCCGGTTGTAGTGGACGAGGTAGACGCAGCGCCCGATCGTGGCCTGCGCAGCCGGCGTGGGTGGCCCCGTGAGGTAGTAGAGGCTGAGGTTGTCCTCGTGGAGCAGTCGCTGTTCGATCTGCACCGACGAAAGGCCGCTGCGCTCGAGCCCGGCAACGATCCGCGCATCCACCCTGTCCACCGCGTCGGGCGAGAGCGAGTCGGCGAACAGCGCCACCGCACGGACGTGCTGCCAGCGCAGGCCGAGAGCGTGGAGCCCCGCACCGCCGAAGCGACGGGCGTCCGCCGGATCGCCCGCCAGCGCGCGGTCGCGGTGCAGGCAGGTCACCGATCTCGCGTACGCGGTCTGACCGCCGTGCAGGCTGCCGAAGAAGAACGCGAGCACAAGCCAGGCGCCGCCGAGGACGATGGCGACCAACGCCGCCGCGCCCAGGTAGAGACGCATGCTTTCGAGGGTACTCCTCGCTGGTCCCGAGCCGCCGGCGCCGAAGCCGGGAGTAAGCTCGTCCTGTGGTCGCCCTGATCGTCGTGCTCGTCGTCCTCGCCATTCTCGGGCTGCTGCTCGTCCTCGCGTTCAACCGGCTCGTGCGGCTGCGGAACGAGACCGAGGCCGGATGGTCGAACATCGACGTGCAGCTCAAGCGGCGGAACGACCTGATCCCGAACCTCGTCGAGGCTGTCAAGGGTTACGCCGCGCACGAGCGCGGGCTGTTCGACGAGATCACGCAGGCGCGGGCGGCGGTCTCGGGCGCGGGCGGCCCGGCCCAGGCGGCCGCAGCGAGCGACCAGCTGAGCGGGGCGATGGGACGGTTGTTCGCGGTTGCCGAGAACTACCCGCAGCTGCGCGCGTCGGAGAACTTCCAGGAGCTCCAGGGGGAGCTGACCGACACGGAGGACAAGATCGCCGCCGCCAGGCGCTACTACAACTCGGTCGTCCAGAACTACAACACGGCCATCCAGAGCTTCCCGGCCCTGCTCTACGCGGGGCTGCTCGGCTTCCGCCGGCGCGAGTTCTTCGCCGCGCAGGACTCCGAGCGCGCGACGCCCCAGGTCTCCACGACCTAGCCGCCGATGACGCTGCGCGAGCAGATCCGCCGGAACTACGTGATGACGGCCGTGCTGCTCGCGTTCTTCACGGTGCTCGTGGGCGCGGTCGCGGCGGCGCTGTACGCGATCTACGGCGCCGGCGCGGCGATCGCCGTCCTGTTCGGCGGGGTCGCGTGGGCGGCCTTCTCGTGGTTCATGTCCTCGAGCGTCGTCTCGGCCGTCACGGGCGCGCGCCCGATCACGAAGGCGGATAACCCGGAGCTGTACAGGATCGTCGAGAACCTGTCGATCGCAGCCGGCCTGCCGGCGACGCCCGAGGTGCGCATCGTCGACGACCCGGCGCCGAACGCGTTCGCGGCCGGGCGCAACGCGAAGAACTGCTACGTCTGCGTGACCACCGGGCTCCTGCAGACGATGGACAAGCGCGAGCTCGAGGGCGTGATCGGCCACGAGCTGGCCCACGTCCAGCACAGGGACGTTCGCCTGATGACGCTCGTCGCCGTGCTCGTCGGCGTGATCGCGATGATCTCCGACATCGCGCTGCGGATGATGTTCTTCTCCGGCGGCGGTCGGCGCCGCGGCTCGAGCCCCGCCGACCTGATCGTCCTCGCCATCGGCATCTGCGGGCTGATCCTGGCCCCGCTGGCCGCGGTCGGCATCCAGATGGCCATTTCGCGCAAGCGCGAGTACCTGGCCGATGCGGGCGGCGCCGAGATCTCCGGCGACGCCGAGGGGCTGGCGCTGGCGCTACGCAAGCTGATGGGCGACCCGCGCGAGATCCGCGACACGAGCCGCTCCACGGCCCACCTCTACATCGAAGGCCCGCTGCGGAAGGCGAGCGGCCCGCGCGCGCTCCTCGGCGGCATGTTCGACACCCACCCGCCGCTCGAGGACCGCATCGCCAAACTCGAGGAGATCGGCGGCTTCAAGCTCCCGCCCGAGGGCGCGCCGAGCCCGGTCACGGCCTGAAGCGCCACACGTCGTCTCCCGCGTAGCTGATCACCCACATCGACCCGAAAGCCCGAACGACCTCGAACGCGCCGGGACCGGCCGGAAAGGAGTCGATCACGCGCTCGTGCACGGGGTCGATGCGGTAGACGACGCCCTGCTCCTTGTCGGGCATCCAGATCGTCCCGTCGTCCGCGGCCGCACCGCGCGCGAGCGTCCGGCCGACGTGCAGCCGGGCCAGCACGCGCCGGGTGGCGGGATCGACATGCAGCACGTCCCCGTCGTTCGCCTGGATCCAGAAGTCGCGCGTTCCGCGCACGAACCAGCCGGGCCGCGGGTCGCCGACCTCGATCCGTTCGACGACCCCCGACGCAGGATCGACGCGCGCGATCGCCGTGGCGTCGCGGCCGAAGCCGACCCACACTCCACCCGCGCGGCTCGTCAACCCGACCGGTCGCGGCCCGACGTCGATCCGGCGTACGACCCGGAGCGTCTGAAGGTCGACCTCGTCCAGCCGGCCGGCCTCCCACGCGGTCACCCACAGCCGGCCGAACGCGACCAGCGCGTCGAAGGGACCCGCGTCGACCGCGATCGACCGCACCCTGCCCGAACGCAGATCGACTCGCAGCACGGTGGAGCGGAGGTAGTTCGTCACCCAGATCGCTCCCGCCGCCGCCGTCATCGCGCACGCGCCGCGTCCGATCGACACCCGCCGCGTGACGCGGTTGGTCCGAGGGTCGATCCGCACCAGCCGTCCGCGGTCGGTCGCCACCCACAGCGAGCCTGCCGCGGCCGCTTCGCCGCACGGCGCAGGCCCGGTCACGACACGCTTCACCGGTACCGGCGACGCGCCGAGCAGCGACGCCCAGGCGAACCACCCGGCTGCGGCAGCGACGACGACGGAGCCCGTCACGCACGAGGTACACCGCTGCGGCAGGGCCGGTTCCGCGCAGTAGGCTGCGACGGTGGAGTCGGTCGTCGTCATCCGGGCCGGCGCCGAGACCGAGCGGCAGAAGATCGGCTACACGGTCGGCGTCTCCGCCGAGGTGTGCGGATCGACCGGCCTGTCGCTGAGCTACGTCGTCGTCCCGCCCGGCGGCATCGCCGACGCGCACTTCCACGACGGGTACGAGACGGCCGTCTACCAGCTCTCCGGCCGGGTGGAGACGCGCTTCGGGCCGGGCCTAGCCGAGTCGGTCGTGACCGAGGCCGGCGACTTCCTGTTCATCCCCCCGGGGGTGCCGCACCAGCCGCGCAACCTCTCGGACACCGAGCCGGCCGCCGCGGTCGTCGCCAGGAACGACGCGCGCGACGACGAGCGTGTGGTTCCCTACGAGCCCGCGTGAAAAGCCCGATCCGAGCCGACTCGTGACGCACCGCTACAGCTCGAGCTCGAGGAAGCGCGTGCCCGGGACCGGGTTGTCGTAGTAGGGCTCGATCTCGCGGAAACCGAGGGAGTCGTACAACGGGTGGGCCGCGACCATCTGCGGCAGCGTGTCGAGACGCATCCGCTCGTACCCCTCGTCGCGGGCGGCCTCGATCACGGCCACGGCCAGCGACCTGCCGACCGCGCGGCCGCGTTGCCCCGGACGGACGTAGAGCCGCTTCATCTCGCAGACGCCGCCTCCAAGCGGCCGCATGGCCACGCAGCCGACCGCGCGGCCGCCCACGCGCGCCTGGAGCAGCCTGCCGGCAGGCCGCGCGTAGACGCCGGGAAGCTCGTCGAGCTCGCGGTCGAAGCCCTGGAAGGAGAGATCGACGCCGAGCTCGGTTGCGTACTCCAGGAAGAGCTCGCGCGCCTCGTCCGGGTCGGCGTCGCGGATCAGTGCCTCGTCCAGTGATACCGCCGAGGATCTGGGTCGCGAGCACCAAGCGCTGTTTCCCGGCAGCGTCGCCGGGCGAAGCCCGGCGACGCGCCCCGAACGATGGGCAAGGACGCAGGGAGCGGCTAGAAACCGAATGGGGGACAGACTTAAGTCTGTCCCCCATGCCGTAGTCGATACGGGCGCGACTGAGGACGCAGCCGGCGTAGGCTCACCGGAGCCGGCCCAGGAGCGGAGGTGCCGGCTTTGCCGGCGCCGGAGCGGAAAGGCAGCGCGCCGCGTGATCGCGGGCCAGAGGCTGGCATGTATCGCTGGGCGAGGCACTTTAGCTTCGGTACAGCTCGTCCTCCGGGATCGCTTCCGGCAGCGTCGGCTCGCCTCCGACGCGGGCGCGTGACCGGGCCGAGAACAGCGGGCCGCGGGCGGGCTCCACGGGCGCAAAAGCGGCGAAGCCCCCGGGCTTGTCGATCGTGTCGTAGATCGCCTCCATCCCACCGCGCATGAAGTAGGCCTCGTGCCAGAAACCGGTGCCGCCGGTGTCCCGCAGGAAGGTCTTCCACCAGCCCTGGTGCGGCAGCGACCGCGCCCAGTTCTCCAGCGAGTCGAAGTCGCGCCAGTACTGGCGCATGCCGACGTGGGGCGGGAACCAGCCCCAGACGATCGTCTCGTGGAGCAGCAGCCCGTCGGGCTTCGCCTCGACCGACTTCCTGATCGACGGGCCGAGCTTGAGCGTCGTCCAGAAGCCCTTGACCGAGTTCGTGCGCTGCCCGAGGTAGATCACGACCAGGTCGGGATAGGCGGAGAGATCGACGGTGCGACGCTCGGCCTTGGCCACCGCCCGACTGTATAGGCTGTCGCACCGTGCCGATCGAGATCTTCTACTGCCCCGTCTGAGACGGCTACGACGCACGGGCCGCGAGTCTCGCGGCCGAGCTCGAGGCGGCCGGGATCCCGGCCGCGGCCATCAGGGGCGCGCAGTCGCAGTTCGACGTCGTGCGCGACGGCGAGACGGTCTTCTCCAAGCAGGGCGTCGGCCGCTGGCCCGAGGACGGCGAGGTTCTGCGCCTCTTGAAGCAGCCCGCGTGAAGCTCGTCGTCGTCGTCGCCCTCCTGCTTCTCGCCGCCGGCGCGGCCTTCGCCGGGAATCCGCACGCGCCCAGGAAGGCGATCGTCCCGGGCGTCCAGGCGAAGGCGAAGGCGGTCAACGTGAAGCTCGGCGACCTTCCCGCCGCCGGCTGGAAGGCCAAGGCCGCCGGGCCCGACTCGGGCACGCCGCGCTGCTCGTACTACAACCCGGACCAGTCCGACCTGACCGAGAACGGCAACGCGGCCTCGCCGCAGTTCACGCTCGCGAGCGGGTCGTTCGTCTCGTCCAGCACCTCGATCTTCAAGACCGCGGCGCAGGGCCGCACCGCGTACGCGCGCGTCGTGCAGCCGAAGCTGCCCAAATGCCTGGCCGAGCTCTTCCGCAAGGGCGCCGCGCCTGCGCAGGCCACAATCCTCTCGGCGTTGGAGAGGTCGTTCCCGAAGCTCGCGGAGCGATCGAACGCCTATCGCATCCAGGCCGGCGTCAAGACGACTGCCGGCACGATCCCCGTCTTTCTCGACATCGTCGTCATGAACCGCGCGAAAGTCGACGTGGTCATCTTCTTCGCGGGCATCGCGCAGGCGTTCAACGACCCCTTCGAGCGCAGCGTGGCCTCGAAGGTCGCCGCCCGCGCGGCGAGCGCCTGACCTAGCGCAGGAGGAATCCCGTCCCGAGTTCGTCCCCGGGCTCGAGCACGAACTCGTGGCGTCCGGTGAGGTGCGCAGAGCCCTCGACCTCGGTCACGACCGCGGGCACACCGGCGACCTCGGTCTCGGCGACGATCCTCGCGCGGAACTCGCTCCCGACGATGCTGCGATGCAGGAGCTCGTCGCCCACCGCGATCCGGCCCTCGGAGGCGAGCACCGCGAGGCGGGCAGACGTGCCGCTCCCGCAGGGAGACCGGTCGACCTCGCCGTCCGCGAACACGGTCACGTTGCGCTGCACGAGCGGCGGCCCGTCCTGCTCGTGCTGCCAGAAGACGACCCCGTAGATGCCGTTCAGCTCCGGCTCCAGCGGGTGCACGATCTCCCGCTCGGCCTCGAGCTCGGCCTTGACCGCGCGCCCGAGCTCGATCAGCCGCGGCAGCTCGCGCGGATCGACGCGCTCCTCGACGCTCGCGTAGAACGCACCGCCGAAGCTGACGCCCGGCGAGTGGACGAACGCCGGAACGTTGCGGAAGCGCACCGAGCGCACGTCGCCGTCCTCGACGCGGGCCCACGTCTCGAGCCGCCCCGAGGGGACGTCGACGACGACCCGCGTCTCGGGGCCTCGCGCCTCGATCCGCCCGCTCTCCAGCGCCCACGTGACGAGAGCGATCGTGCCGTGGCCGCACGCGGTCGAGTAGCCCTCGTTGTGGAAGAAGACGACGCCGAGGTCGGCGCCCTCGTCCTCGGGCTCGGTGACGAAGCAGCCGTACATGTCCGCGTGGCCGCGCGGCTCGTGGACGAGCAGCTTGCGGACGTCGTCGAGCTGCTCGCGCGCGAAGCGCCGCCTGTCCAGGATCCTCGGGCCCTCGAGCAGCGGCACGCCGTCCGTCACGATCCGGAAGGGCTCGCCGCCCGTGTGGTAGTCGGTGGTCGCGACGCGCAGGCTCAAGGACCGGCGCTCAGCGGCCCTTGAACTGCGGCGGGCGCTTCTCGCGGAAGGCGGTTACGCCCTCCGTGAAGTCCTCGGTCTCGGTCGCAGCCGTCTGAAGCTGAGCCTCGAGCTCGAGCTGCTCCTCGAGCGTCCCGAGCTGCGCCTGCTCGAAGAGGCGCTTCGTCATCGCGATCGCCTTCGTCGGCGCCGCGGCGTAGTTCGCTGCCAGGTCGGCCGTGTGGGCCTGGAGATCGGCGTCCGCGACGACCGTGGAGACGAGGCCCCAGTCGACTGCCTGCTCCGCCGAGAGCTTGCGATTCGACGTCATCCACTCGAACGCGCGCGCCTGCCCCAGGAGGCGCGCGACGTGGAACGAGCCGCCGGCGTCGGGCACGAGGCCGATGCCGACGAAGCCCGGCACGAAGCTTGCCGACTCCGCGGCGATGCGCAGGTCACACGCGCAGGCGAGCGAGAGGCCCGCGCCCGCGCACGGCCCGTTGACCGCGGCAATGACCGGCTTCTCGAGCGCGCGGATGGCGAGCACGTTGGGGTGGTAGGTGGCACGCAGCATGTCGCCGGTGCTCCCCGGATGCTCGTCGAACTCGCGCAGGTCCTGGCCGACGCAGAAGCCGCGGCCCGCGCCTGTGATCACGACCGCGCGGACCTCGGGATCGCGCGCCTGTTTCAGCCCGTCGGCGATCCCGCGGTGCACGGCAAGGTTGATCGCGTTCAGGACGTCGGGCCGGTTGAGCGTCAGCGTCAGGACGGCGCCGTCGCGCGTGATCTCCACCTCGGCCATGGCCCGGAGCCTACTTCACTGCTTGCTCCGTGGGGCCACCCCGGACCACCACCCGCTATGAGCGTAACCGCGAAATCCGCTCGGATGTGAAACCCGTTCGTGCCGATTCCGTGACTCTTCGTCCACGTGGCCGCCCCGCGCTCTCGGGCGGAGCGAGGGTGGTAGCGTGGCCGCCATGGCGAATCTGAGGCTGATCGCGAGCGGACCGCAGCCGGCGGACGAGGCGCCGCTCGACGCGTACTCGCGCGTCGTCGTCGAGGTGGCCGAGCGGCTGGCGCCGTCGGTCGCCAACCTCCGGGTCTCGCGGCGCTTCCGGGGACGCCGGGTGGACGGCGGCGGGAGCGGCGTCGTGATCACGCCGGACGGGTTCATGCTCACCTCGGCGCACGTCGTCGACGGAGCGGAGGACGGCACGGCCGCCTTCGTGGACGGGCGCGAGCTCGGCATCGAGGTCCTCGGCACCGATCCGCTGTCCGACCTGGCCGTGCTGCGGACCGGCGGCGACGGGCTGCAGCCGGCCGAGCTCGGGGACGCGGACGGCCTGCGAGTCGGTCAGCTCGTGGTCGCGATCGGCAATCCGAACGGTTTCGGCGGCTCGGTCACGGCCGGCGTCGTCTCGGCGCTCGGCCGCTCGCTGCCGACGCGCCGCGGGCGCGTGGTCGACAGCGTCATCCAGACGGACGCGGCGCTCAACCCGGGCAACTCGGGCGGAGCGCTCGCCGACGGCTCGGGGCGTGTCGTCGGGATCAACACGGCCGTCGCCGGTGTCGGGCTCGGGCTCGCCGTCCCGATCAACCGGACGACGCGCGGCATCGTCGCCGCGCTGATGGGCGAAGGGCGCGTCCGCCGCGCCTACCTCGGCATCGCCGGCGGCTCGCGGCCGCTGCCGCCGCGCCTCGCGGCCAGGCTCGGCCGCCGCAGCGGGGTCGAGGTGGTCGAGGTCGTGGACGGCAGCCCGGCCGCGCTGGGCGGCCTGCGCCCCGAGGACCTGATCGTCGCGCTGGACGGCGAGGAGGTCCGGGGCGTGGACGACATCCAGCGGCTGATGACGGCAGAGCGAATCGGCGAGACGGTCACGGCGACGGTCGTCCGCCAGGAGCACGAGCTGCTCGTCCCGCTGGTCCCGGTCGAGCTCGAGGACGCCGGGTGAGCAAGTTCGGCGCGAGGCTGGAGCGCGGGCTGCTCGGCGATCGTGATGGCCATCCTCGCCTTCCTGGTCGAGCGCCGCGTGCTGCGCGCGCTCAAGCGCGGCAGCCGCTAGCTAGCCGCGACGGCCGCTGCGCGGCCAGCAGTAGTCCAGGATCAGCAGGCCGCTGAGCGCCGCGGCGGCGATGCCGAAGGACGTCCCGAGCCAGTCGGGCGCGCTGTTCGTCGAGGCGGCGAAGCCCGTGGCGACGATCGCCGCCGACGGCCCCGGCGGCGAGGACGAGCCGTCGCACCGACCTCCGGATCGTCGTCTCCAGCGACGAGATCGCGGGCAGGTCGATCTCCAACCGCCGGCCGGGCCGCGCCCCGGCCATCCGCTCCGCCGCCTGGATGAAGCGCCGGAAGCGCAGGATCGCCTTCTGCCCCTCGTAGAACACGTGGGTCGGGTCGGCTGCGTGGCGGACGCGCTCGGCGAGCATCTTGAGGACGAACGGGCCGACCACCGAGAGCGGGTCGAGATCGGGATCGAGCGTCGTCGCCGCGAGCTGCATCTGCGCCAGCGCCTTGCCGGTGAGTGCGAGTGCCGCGGGCAGCCGGATGTCGTGGCGGGCCGCGACCTGCGTGATCGACTGCATGAGCGGGCCGAGCTCGATCTCCTGCAGCGACTGCCCGCGCACGCCGGCGAACAGGTGCGAGATCTCGAACTCGAACTGCTCGAGGTCGATGTCGGGCCAGCTGTCGCCGCCTGAGAGCGAGAGCACGATCTCGGCGACGAACGCGTCGTCGCCCTGCCAGAACGCGGTGACGAGCAGCATCATCTGCTCGCGCAGCCGCGCGTCGAGCTCGCCCACCATGCCGCAGTCCAGGAAGTAGATGGTCCCGTCGGACCAGAGCAGGTTGCCCGGGTGCGGGTCGGCGTGGAAAAAGCCGTCGATCAGGATCTGGCGGTAGTACGACTCGATCAGCTGCCGCGCGGCGGCGCGGCGCTCGGGGACGTGCGGCGATTCGCGGACGTTGACACCGTCGATGAAGTCGAGCACGAGCAGCCGCGACGTCGAGATCTGCGGGATGAAGTCGGGCACCTTCAGCCGCGAGTAGGGCTTCAGCACCCCGCCGAGCCGGGCGATGTTTGCCGCCTCCTGGCGGAAGTCGAGCTCGCGGTAGAGCGACTCGGACAGGTGCCGGATCACCGCCGGGATGTCGACGAGCTTGCGCAGGCCCGGGCGGTTCTCGGCCTTGCTCGCGAACAGCTCGAGCAGGCCGAGGTCGCGCATGATCGCGACGCGCGCCCCGCGGCGCTGGACCTTGACGACCACCTTCTGGCCGGTCTCGAGCGTGGCGACGTGCACCTGCCCGATCGTCCCCGCAGCGAGCGGCTCCGGCTCGATCGACTCGAACACGTCCTCCCAGGGCACACCCAGCTCCTCCTCCATCACCGAGACCACGTCCTCCTCGGTCATGGGCGTGACCTTGTCCTGGAGCGTCGCCAGCTCGTCGATGAACTCGGGCGGCAGCAGGTCGGGCCGCGTGGAGAGGATCTGCCCGAGCTTGGCGAAGGTCGGGCCGAGCTCTTCGAGCGCCTGCCGCAGGTTGCGTGCGCGCTCCCGCAGCGGGACGTCAGCCGACCCGCGCTCGCGCAGTCCGTACTTCGCGATGACCCGGCCGATCTCGGCCGCGCGCCCGAGCAGCCGCTCGTCCTCGCGCGTTTCCGGGCTCACCGGAAGAACCGGCGCTTCTTCTGCGCCTGCTCCTCGACGCGCTGCATCGTGTTGACGATCACGACCGTACGCCGCGTGCCGTGAGAGACGCGGTTCGGCACGTTGCCGAGCAGGAACTCCTTGCGGCCGCTCATGCCGACGTTGCCGACGACGACCACGTCCACGTCCTCGGTCTCGGCCGCGTCGATGATCGCCTTGGCCGGGTCGTCGCCCACGACCACGGTGCCGAAGCCCTTCTCGCCGACGAGGTCATGCGCGTGCCGCACGAGCTCCTCCACCATCGCAACGCTCGTCGTCGCCGGGGGGACCACGACCTGCACGAGCACGAGGTCGGCGCCGAACCGCGTCGCCATCTCCGCGGCGAACCGCACCGCCACCTCGGCCGTCTCGGACCGGTCGGTCGCGACCAGGACCCGGCTGACCATGGACGAGTTCTGTGAGCTCATGCGGTCAATTCTCCCCTACCCCGGATCCCGATGCAGAATCAGCGGCCCGTGAACTCGGGAGCCCGCTTCTCGAGGAAAGCGGCGATGCCCTCCTTCGCATCGTCGGAGGCGAACGCGAGATAGAGCTGCCGGCGCTCGTAGTCGAGACCGAGGGAGAGCGGTGCCTCGAAGGCGCGGTCGACCGCTTCCTTCGCGAGCCTGTTCGCCACCGGGCCTTTCGCCGCGATCTCCCGTGCGACGCGCCTGGCCTCGTCGAGCCAGGACTCGCGGGCGACGACCCGCGCGACGAGGCCGGCGGCGAGCGCCTCTCGGGCCGAGAGCCGCCTGCCCGTGAGGATCATGTCCATCGCCAGCGCCTTGCCGACGGTGCGCGTGAGCCGCTGCGTCCCGCCGGCGCCGGGCAGGAGGCCGAGCGCCGTCTCGGGCTGGCCGAAGACTGCGGTCTCGGAGGCGACGATCAGGTCGCACGTCATGGCGAGCTCGCAGCCGCCGCCGAGGCAGAAGCCCGAAACGGCGGCGACGAGGGGCGTCTTCACGGCGCGAACGGCGTCCCACTGGTCGACCCGGCGCGCCGCGAGCATGTCGATCGGCGACGCGGCGGCCATCTCGGCGATGTCCGCGCCGGACGCGAAGGCGCGCTCGTTCCCGCCGACGACGACGCAGCGGACGTCGCCGTCCACATCGAGCTCGCGCAGCGCGTCGACGAGGGCGTCCATGATCTCCCCGTTCAGCGCGTTCAGCCGGTCGGGCCGGTTGAGCAGGACCGTGGCGATCCTGCCCTCGGGCTCGCGTTCGACGAGGACGAGCTCGCCGCTCATAGGTCCCGCTCCCGGCGCCGGCAGAGCCGGCGCCTCCGCTCATTGGTGAGCTCCGTCAAGCCTACGCTCACACCCGCTCCCGGCGCCGGCAGAGCCGGCGCCTCCGCTCATCGGTGAGCTCCGTCAAGCCTACGCTCACTTCTTCTCCACGAAGTCGCGAACGGCGCCCTGCGCCTCCTCGCCGAGCATCGACAGCGCGAGCCAGTCGCGCGCATGGTTGACGGTCTCGTGCCAGGAGAGGTCGCGCCAGAAGTTGAGCTGCTGCTTGGCGTAACGGGTCGTCTGCGGGAGCTTCGCAGCCAGCTTCTCGACGAGCTCGTCGACGGTCGCGTCGAGGTCCGCGGCGGGGACGGCACGGTTCACGAGGCCCCACTCCGCCGCTTTCGCGGCCGGGATCTCTTCGCAGAGCAGCACGATCTCCCGGGCGCGGCGCTCGCCGACCATGATCGGCAGCCACTGCGTCGCGCCGCCCGCCGGCACGGAGCCGTGCTCGAGCCCGACGTGGCGGATGTAGGCGTCGTCGACGATCACGGCCAGGTCGCACGCCATCTGCAGCTCGTTTCCGCCGCCCACGCAGATGCCGTTGATGCGCGCGAGGGTCGGCTTGCCGATCTCCCGCAGCCGGTCGTGCGCGTCCTTGAAGGCGCCGAACCACTTCCAGTACGCCGACGGGTTGCCGAGGTAGTCGGCCTGCCACTCCTTCAGGTCGGCGCCCACGCAGAAGGCGCGGCCGGCGCCGGTGACGACGACCACGCGGATGTCGTCGTCCCACGACGCGTCCTCGGCCGCCCTGGCCAGCTCCCGCAGCGTGAGGAAGTCGAACGCGTTCAGCCGCTCCGGACGGTTGATCGTGATCGTCGCCCTCGGAGGCGCCTTCTCGTACACGATGCGCTCGAAGCCGAGGTCGTCCGGCGCGAGCGGGATCGGGGCCGAGGGTTCCGTCACGGCGCAAGCTTAGAGTGGGCCGGTGTCCGCCGGGAACGCTCTCGCAGTCGTGCTGGCTCTCTCGGCGGGGCCCGCAGGCTCGGTGCAGGCGGCGGTGATGGGCAAGCTCGGCGAGCGCGTGGGATCTTCGAGGCGCTCGCGTTCTCGACGATCGTGGCGATTGTGGTCGCGTTGGTGTCGCTCCTCGTCGTCCGGCAGAGCGTGAGCGGAATCGGCGCGGCGGCCAGGCAGTCGGGTGGCTCTGGACGGGCGGTGCGCTGAGCGCCTTCGTCGTTCTGGCGATCACCTTCGGCCCACCCCGCATCGGCGTCACCGCCACCGTCGCCATCGTCATCGCTGGCAATCTCGTCATGGCCTCGCTGATCGACCGCTTCGGCCTGCTCGGAAGCGCAGATCGACCTCGACTGGCCACGCGTCCTGGGCCTGCTCCTCCTCGTCGCCGGCGCCGCGCTCACCCTGCACAAGTAGCGAAGTACCCAGTCCTCCTCGGTGGCGAGCGGAGCGAGAGACGAAACCTTCGCCGCCGCGCCCGGGCACGACGGGCGCGGCCCCACCGCCCGTCTTGGCGATAGGGGGTCTGGGGGTCTTCCCCAGAGGCGCAGCGCCGGATGGGCGCTAGCCGAGCCTAAGGGGAACGATGCGGAACTCGTCCACGTCGACAAGGCCCTGGTCGGTCAGCTTCAGGCTCGGGATCACGGACAGGGCCAGGAAGGACAGCGTCAGGAAAGGCGTGGCGATCGTGCAGCCGAGGCGGGCGGCGGCCTCGTTGCAGGCGCGGCTGCGCTCGACCACCTCCGCGAGCGGGGCGTCGGCGAGGAGCCCGGCGACGGGCAGCGGCAGCTCGGCGCGGATGCCGCGTCGACTCCACGGCGACGATGCCGCCGCCGAGCTCCGCCAGCCGCTGGACGGCGCGGGCCATGTCGTGGTCGTCGACCCCGACGACGACGATGTTGTGCGCGTCGTGGGCGACCGTGGAGCCGAGCGCGCCGCTCTTGAGGCCGAAGCCGCGGACGAGGCCGATCCCGATCCGGCCGGTGCCGAGGTGGCGCTCGATGACGGCGATCTTGGCCAGGTCGCGCTCGGGGTCGGCCACGGCCTCGCCGTCGGCGACCGTCGGCTCCTCGAGGAGCAGCTCGGTCACGACCTGGTCGGGGACAGGCCGATCACGCGCGCCTGCCCGTCCGTCCACGGGATCCGGAAGTCCCCGGCCGCGATCGGCTGCGATCCGAACCGTGTGCCGCAACCACTCCGGCACCTCGACCTTCGGGATCTCGCCGAACGGCCGGCCGGCCTTGAGCACGACGTCGGGCTGGAAGCTCTCCAGGTCGGGCAGGACGAGCAGGTCGGCCTGGTAGCCGGGCGCGACCGCGCCCAGGTGGTCGAGCCCGTGCCACACCGCCGGGTTGTGGGAGGCGAGGACGAGCGCATCCTCCGGCGGGATGCCGAAGCCGACGGCCTCGCGCACCATCTGGTTGACGTGGCCGGAGTCGACGATGTCCTCGGGGTCGCGATCGTCGGTGCAGAACGCCATCCGCGCCGGGCCGTACTCCTGGACGAGCGGCAGCAGCGCGCGCAGGTTACGGGCCATCGAGGCCTCGCGGATCAGCAGCCAGATGCCGGCGCGCAGCCGCTGGCGGCCCTCCTCCACCGTCATCGCCTCGTGATCCGAGCGGATGCCCGCGGCCGCATAGGCCTGCAGGTCCTTGCCGAGGACGCCCGGCGCATGTCCGTCGACGTGCTCCGCCCGCTCGAGCGCGAGCTTGCCCAACTCGACCTCGTCTCCTGCGATGACGCCGGGAAAGTTCATCATCTCGGCCAGGCCCAGGACGCGACGGCGCCGGAGCAGCCCCTGCAGGTCGCCGGGCGTCAGGGGGCGGCGCGGCGACTCGAACGCGGACGCGGGCACGCACGACGAGGCCATGAAGTAGACGTCGAGCGGCAGCCCCGCGCACACGTCCAGCAACCAGTGCACGCCGTCCGTGCCCAGCACGTTCGCGATCTCGTGCGGGTCCGCGACGACGGCGGTCGTCCCCAGCGGCAGCACGAGCCGCGCGAACTCGTCCACGAGCAGCTTGGGCGACTCCAGGTGCATGTGCGCGTCGATGAACCCCGGGGCGACGTAGCGGCCGGAGGCGTCCAGCTCCTCCCGGCCGTCGTACTCGCCGAGCCCGGCGACATATCCGTCGCAGATCGCCACGTCGACGTCGAGCCACTCGCGCGTGAAGACGGAGAGGACGCGCCCTCCGCGCACGACCAGGTCGGCGGGCTCGTCGCCGCGGGCGACAGCGATGCGCCGCGCCAGGTCCACGCGGCTAGCCTAGAGGCCGACGATGTCGTCCGGCCGCACGGGCACGCGCGCCAGCTCTCGGCCCGTCGCCGCCCGCAGCGCCGAGAGCACCGCGGCGGTCGAGACAACCGTCGGCGGCTCGCCGACGCCCTTGAGCCCGTACGGAGCCTGCGGCTCCGGATCCTCGACGAGCTCGGCGACGAGCGGCGGCACGTCCAGAAAGGTCGGGATCAGGTAGTCGGTGAAGCTTGCGTTCGTGATCAGGCCGTCACGCGTCTGGATCTCCTCCATCAGCGCGAGCCCGATGCCCTGGGCGGTGCCGCCCTCGATCTGCCCATGCACGGCCTGCGGGTTGACGGCCTTGCCGACGTCCTGCGCTGTCCCGATCCAGGCGAGGCGTGTCAGGCCGAGCTCGATGTCGACCTCGGCGACGACGCGCATGGCGGCGCAGGCGAACGACACGTGCGAGGGGCCGTCCGTGATCTGACCCGTCTCGGGATCGAGCGGGAACGTCCCTGCATGGCGGAAGACGCGCTCGACGTCGACCTTGCCGCCCGTGCGCTGGCGCTCCTCCAGAGCGGCGCGGCAGGCGAGCTGCACGGCGCCGGCGGCCATCCAGGTCATGCGGGAGGCCGATGCCGAGCCGGCCGATCCGACGTCACCGGTCGAAGACGGCGCCAGCACGACGTCCTCGATCCCGAGCTCGGTACGGGCAACCTGCAGGACGACGTTGGAGACACCCTGGCCCACCTCGACGCCGGCGCAGTGGACCTCGGCACGCATCCCCGGACAGCTTGACCCGCGCGGCGCAGGAGTCGTCGAAGCCCTCCGAGTAGCAGATGTTCTTGAAACCTGCGGCAAAGCCGACTCCGCGGCACACGCCCTGACCGTGAGTCGTGTTTCCCGCTCCGCCCGGAAGACGGACCGGGTCGCGGGGCAGCTCCTCCGGCTCGGGCGGATCGAGCTCGGCTGCGCGCCGGATCACCTCGG
Source organism: uncultured Actinomycetes bacterium (assembly GCA_963776375.1). GTDB lineage: Bacteria > Actinomycetota > Thermoleophilia > Gaiellales > Gaiellaceae > PALSA-612. Next base: position 218,312 of record CAVZMF010000004.1, read on the forward strand.
CGACGGGGAACGACCCCTCGAGCCGCTGCCCCGTCGGCAGTACGTCGCCCGGCTCGAGCGCGTTCAGCAGCCGCAGCTCGACCGGGTCGATGTCGAGCGCGGCGGCGAGCTTGTCCATCTGCGCCTCGTGCGCGAAGCAGGTCTGGACGGCGCCGAACCCGCGCATCGCCCCGCAGGGCGGGTTGTTCGAGTAGACGACGGTGCCCTCGACGAGCGCGTTGTCGACGCGGTAAGGCCCGCACGCGAAGCAGCAGGCGTTCGCGATCACCGCGGTCGAGCTGGAGGCGTAGGCGCCCCCGTCCAGCAGGATCCGCACGCGCACGTTCACGAGCCGGCCGTCGAGCGTCGCGCGGTGCTCGGCCCAGATCCGCGCCGGATGGCGGTGCACGTGGCCGGTGAACGACTCCTCGCGGCTGTAGACGATCTTCACCGGCCGCCCCGTGCGGAGCGCGAGCATCGCCCCGTGGATCTGCATGGACAGGTCCTCCCGGCCGCCGAACGCCCCGCCGACCCCGGCGAGGTGGATCCGCACCTGCTCGGGCTCGAGGCCGAGGCACGGCGCGACCTGGTCGCGGTCGACGTGGAGCCACTGCGTGGCCACGTAGACGTCGACGCCGCCCTCGCCGTCGGGCACGACCAGCCCCGACTCGGGCCCGAGGAATGCCTGGTCCTGCGTGCCGGACTCGTAGACGCCCTCGACGCTCACCTCGCCCGTCGCGTCGGGATCGCCGTGGCGCAGGACCATCGAGCGGATGACGTTCGGCCGCGGATCGTCGAGATAGCCGTGCCCGGCCGTCGGGCGATCTGGGTGGATCGGCTCCTGCTCGGTCGCGCGCTCCGGGTCGACGACCGGCTCGAGCGGCCGGTAGTCGACGGCGATCTTCTCTGCCGCGCGCCGAGCCTGCTCGGGGTGCTCGGCGGCGACCAGCGCGACGGGCTCGCCGAAGTAGCGCACCCGGTCGATCGCGAGCACGGGCTGGTCGGCGAACTCGAGCCCGTAACGTTTCTCTCCCGGCACGTCCTCGTGCGTGAGCACCGCGTGGACGCCGGGCATGCCGAGCGCGGCAGAGACGTCGATCCCGGCGATCAGCGCGTGCGCGTGCGGGCTGCGGACGGTGTGGCCCCAGAGCATGTCCGCGTCCACGAGGTCGCTCGAATAGGCGAACTCGCCCGTCGTCTTCGGGATCCCGTCGACGCGCGCGACGCTCTCGCCGACGCGGCCGAGCTCGAGCTTGCGAGGTGTCGCTGTGCTCACGCGCCCGCCGCCAGCCTGACCGCCTCGAGGATCTTCTGGTAGCCGGTACAGCGGCAGAGGTTGCCGGACAGCGCCTCGCGGATCTCGTCGTCGGACGGCCGCGGGCTGCGGCGGAGCAGGTCGGCCGCGGCGACGACGAGCCCGGGCGTGCAGAACCCGCACTGGACGGCGCCCGCGCGGACGAACGCGTCCTGCACCGGATGGAGGTCGCCGCCGTCGCCCGCGAGACCCTCGACGGTGAGGACGTCGTGCCCGTCGGCCTGCGCGGCGAGCACGAGACAGGAGCAGACGAGCTGCCCGTCGAGGAGCACGGAGCACGACCCGCACTCGCCCTGCTCGCAGGCGTTCTTCGAGCCCGGCAGCCGGAGCCGCTCGCGCAGCGCAAAAAGCAGGCTCTCGCCGGCCCAGACGTCGGCCTCGCGCCGCTCGCCGTTGACGGTCAGCTCGATCCTCACCGCGGCGCCTCTGTTTCGTCACAGGTTCGTGCGAGACACGTCACGAAATCGCGGCTACGCTCACATCGGGGGGTCAGGGCCGGAGGCCCCGGGGGGAAAGCAGACAGAGCGTTCACGCCGCCAGGCACCGTTCGAGGCCGCGGACGGCGAGGACGCGCAGGGCGTGGCGGCGGTACGCAGCTGTGCCGCGGACGTCGTCGATCGGGCTCGCTGCCGAGGCGACCAGGGCCGGGAACCCGTCCGCCTCCTCGAGCGGCGCGCGGACGAGCGCCGGCACCGGCCCGGCCGAGCCGAACGCCGCGCGCAACTCGCCGCGCTCCCGGTCGACGGACACGGCCAGCGAGCAGACGGCGATCACCATCGCATTGCGCGGCCCGACCTTCATGAACGTCTGCGCGGCGCCCGAGGGCCGGACGTGCACGGCAACGATCAGCTCGTCGGGAGCGAGCGCGTTCCGCTTCGGCCCGACCAGGAACTCGTCCAGCGGAAGCCCCCGCGAGCCGCCCGCGCTCGCCAGCTCCACCTCCGCGTCCCCGACGAGCAGCGGCGGAAGCGCGTCCCCCGCGGGCGAGGCCGTGCCGAGATTCCCGCCCACGGTGCCACGGTTGCGGATCTGCGGCGACCCGACCGTCCGCGAGGCCTCGGCGAGCGCGGGGAGGAGCGAGCGCAAGGGCTCTTCCAACGCCTCGGTGTACGTGAGCCCCGCGCCCAGCCGGAGCGTCCCGTTCTGCCGCGACCAGCCGCGCAGCTCCTCGACCTCGCCCAGGTTGAGCATCGCGTCGGGCCGACGCCGGTCGAAGTTGAGCTCGACCATCAGGTCCGTGCCGCCCGCGATCGGGACGGCATCCGGGCGCTCGCTCTTGATTTGCAGGGCCTCTTCGAGCGAACGGGGCGTCAGGACGTCCATCGCGGCACGTTAGCGCTCCTCCCGCACGTAGGGAACGCCGAGAGCGGCCGGGGCGCCGAGCCGCTTCCTGCCCCAACCGGACGAGACGAGCACGAGCACGGCGATCGTGGCCACGTACGGGAGCGCCGACCAGAACTCGGGCGTCACGTTGTAGCCGTGCCCCTGGAGCGCGAACGGGAGCGCCGAGAGCCCGCCGAAGAGATACGCGCCGACGACGCACAGCTCGGGCCGCCAGAAGGCGAAGATCACGAGCGCGATCGCGATCCAGCCCGCGCCGCCCGTGACGCCCGCCGACCAGTTGCCGACGATCGCGAGCGTGAAGCACGACCCGCCGACGCCGGCGAGCGCACCGCCGAGGAGCACATGGACGTAGCGGTACCGCGCCACGTTGATCCCCATCGCGTCCGCCGCATCCGGCGCCTCGCCGACCGCGCGCACGTTCAGCCCCCAGCGCGTCCGCGTCAGGTAGATCACGAGAACGACCGTGAGCGCCCAGGACGCGTACACGAGCGCCGTCTGGTTGAAGACGATCGGCCCCACGACCGGCACGTCCGCGAGCCCGAACACGTCGATGTCCTGGAACTGGTGGTTCCCGGGCACGTCGGTCAGGCTGAGGTCGTTGCCGAGGTACGAGGAGAGCCCGAGCGCGCCCGCGAAGATCGACAAGGCGAGCCCGGAGACGATCTGGTTCGCGCGCATGGTCACGACGAGGAAGGCGTGGATGAGCGACAGGATCGCGCCGGAGAGCGCCGCCATCCCGACCGCCAGGAGCAGCACGACCTCCGTGGACGCGTGCACGCGCTGGTCGACCCAGAACGCCATCACCGCGCCCACGAGCATCATCCCCTCGACGCCGAGGTTGAGCACGCCCGAGCGCTCGGCCAGCAGTTCGCCGAGTGCCGCGAACAGGAGCGGCGTCCCGTAGATCAGCGCCTGGTGCAGGACGCTGACGAGCAGCGTGTCGTTGACGCTCACGGCGTCGGCTCCGCGCCCGCCGGCGGCACGTCCTCGGCCGCGGAGAGCGCGTCGCGGCTCCAGCGCACGCGGTAGCGGATCAGGAGCTCGCCCCCGAGCGCGCAGAAGAGGATGATGCCCTGCATCACGCCGACCAGGCCGGAGGGGAAGTCCGCGCCCTGCAACGTGAAGCCCGCGTTCTGGAGCCCGCCGATCAGGAAGCCGACCAGGCAGACGGCGAACGGGTTGTAGCGTCCGAGCGCTGCGACGACGATGCCGGTGTAGCCGTAGAAGGACTTCTGCAAGCCGTTCGGGTCGGCGTCGAGCGTGTGCGAGAAGTCCCCGACCTGGCTGGCGCCGCCGACGCCCGCGATCCCGCCCGAGAGCGCGAAGACGGCCAGGATCTTCCGGCGCGTCCGCATCCCGGCATAGCGCGCGGCGCGCGTCGAGTCACCGATGACCTGCACCTCGAAGCCGAACTTCGTGTGCTTGTAGAGGACGTGCAGCAGCACGGCGATGCCGACGGCGATCAGGAAACCGAGCGGAATGACGACACCGCTCGTCCCGCTCCCCAGGTCGAGCGTCGGCCAGACCGCGTTGTCCGTCATCGGCTTCGCCTGCGGGAACGAGCGCGCCTGGATCGAGGAAAGGTCGCGCCAGTAGGAGGCGCTGTCGAAGATCAGCCACGTGAGGATGTACCCGGCCACGTAGTTGAGCATCAGCGAGGTGATGATCTCGTTCGTCCGGGCGAAGGTCTTGAGCACGCCGGGGATCAGCCCCCAGACCGCGCCTGCAGCGGCGCCGCAGATCACCATGGCGAAGATCACGAGCGGCGAGGACGCGTCCGGCCCGAGCTGGAGCGCGACGCCCGAGGCCCCGATCGCCCCGCAGTAGAGCTGGCCCTCGGCGCCGATGTTCCAGACCTGCATGCGGAACGCGGCCGCGGCCGCGAGCCCCGTGAACAGGAGCGGCGTGGCGGCCACGAAGGTCTGCGTCAGCGCCCCCTCGGCGATGAAGGCCGAGTCGAACAGGTCGCTGTAGACGTGCAGGGGATCGTGCCCGGTGACGCCGAGCACGGCGGCCATGACCAGGAAGGCGAAGGCGATCGAGCCGAGCGGAACGGCCACACTCAGCCAGCGCGGCTGCTCGAGCCGCCGCTCGATGTGGAGCGTCACCGGCGCTCGCCGCCGGCCATCGCCAACCCGATCTCCTCGACGGTGGACGTCGCCGGGTCGAACTCGCCGGACAGCCGGCCCTCGTAGAGCACGATCACGCGGTCGGCGAGCGCGAGGATCTCGTCCAGGTCCTCGCTGATCAGGAGCACGGCGACATCGTCGTGAGCGGCCTGGCGCAGGTACGAATGCACCGTCTCGATCGCTCCGACGTCGAGCCCGCGCGTCGGCGAGGCAGCCACGAGAACGCGGGGCTTGCCCTCGAATTCTCTGCCCAGCACGAGCTTCTGCAGGTTCCCGCCCGACAGGTCACGGGCGCGCAGGTCCGGCCCCGGCGTGGCGACGGCGTAGCGCTTGATGATCTCGACCGCGTGCCGGTAGATGCTCCGGCGGCTCAGGAAGGGGCCATGCGAGATGTCTGAGCCTCGATACGACTTGAGCACCGCGTTGTCCGCGATGCTCAGGCCGGGCGCGACGCCGGTGCCCAGCCGGTCCTCGGGCACGTGGGCGACGCCGGCGCCGATCGCGGAGCGCGGATCGCTCGTCCGCAGCGCCTTCCCGTCGACCCGCACGCGCCCGGCCGACGGCGACCGGATCCCGGTGATCGCCTCCGCCAGCTCGCGCTGGCCGTTGCCGGCCACGCCGGCCACGCCGACGATCTCGCCGTGGCGGACGGTGAGCGACAGGTCGGTGATCGCGTTCGCGCCGCGGTCGCCCGGCACCGAGAGCCCCTCGACCTCGAGCGCCGTCGTCGTCGGGTGCGGCGCGTCCCGGTCGCGGCGGGCGGAGAGCTCCACCTGCCGACCGACCATCATCGCGGCCAGCTCGCGCGCCGACGCGTCGGCGGCGGTCACCGTTGCCACGTTGCGGCCGGCCCGCAGCACGGTCACGCGGTCGGCCACCGCCTTCACCTCGTGGAGCTTGTGCGAGATGAAGATCACAGTCCTGCCTTCCGCCGCCATGGCCCGGAGCGTCACGAACAGCGCCTCCGACTCCTGCGGCGTCAGCACCGCCGTCGGCTCGTCCATGATCAGGATCCGCGCCTCCCGGTAGAGCGCTTTGAGGATCTCCACCCGCTGCTGCTCGCCGACCGAGAGCTGCCAGATGCGCGCCCGCGGGTCGACCGCGACGGAATAGCGCTTGCCCAGCTCGAGCACGCGGCGATCGATCGAGCGGGGATGGACGAACATTCCTCCTCCGCCGTCGTCGCCGTGCTCGCCGAGCACGATGTTCTCGGCGACGGTGAACGGGGGCACGAGCCGGAAGTGCTGGTGCACCATGCCGATGCCCGCCTCGAGGGCATCGCGCGGCGAGTGGAAGTGCACCGGCTCGCCGTAGAGGTCGATCTCGCCCTCGTCGGGACGGTAGAGGCCGGTGAGGATGTTCGAGAGCGTGCTCTTGCCGGCGCCGTTCTCGCCGAGCAGCGCGTGCACCTCGCCCGCGGCCGCCTCGAAGTCGACCGCGTCGTTCGCGAGCACGCCGGGGAAGCGCTTCGTGATCCCGCGCATGGCCACAGCGGGAGAGGCGCCGGGAGTGCCGGCGCCTCTCTCCTCGACTGTGCGGGCCACGGGAGTTGCCTCCCTCGTGCTAGCCGCCCGGAACCTTCGGGATGCTCCCGACCACGCCCTTGACCAGGTACTGCATCGAGTACAGGTCGGCGATGGACGCGCACTTGCCCTTCGGGATCCGGACCTTGCCGGACTGGTCGGAGACCGGCCCGCAGAACTCGTTGAACTTCTTGGCCACGATCAGCGCCTTGTACTTCGCGATCAGCGCCTTCGTCTTGGCCGAGACCTTCGGGCCGTACTTGGCCAGGCCCGTGAACCCGTCCTTGATCGAGCCGTAGTAGAAGCCCGACTTCCACGTGCCGTTCATGGCCGCCTTGACCCGCTTCAGGTAGTACGGCCCCCAGTTGTAGACCGACGCCGTCAACCACGGACTTGGGCGCGAACTTGCTCGCATCGGAGTCGTAGCCGACCCACGGGATGCCCTTGCGACTCGGCGTACTGGCCGGCGGTCGGGCTGTCCACGTTCTGCCCGAGGACGTCTGCGCCGCCTGCGATCAGGTTCTGCGCCGCCTTCTTCTCGGCCGGCGGCGAGTACCACGAGTTCGTCCAGATCAGCTTCACCTTCGCCCCCGGATGGGCGAGCTGAACGCCGAGTGCGAAGGCGTTCGCGTGCCGGACGACCTCCGGGATCCCGAACGGGACGATGTAGCCGACCGTGCCGTTCTTCGTCGCCGCGCCGGCCGCGATCCCCGACAGGAAGATCGTGTCCTCGGCGGCGCCGAAGTACTCGGCCTGGTTCTTCTTCACCTGCGAGCCCGGTCGCCTGCTCGAAGTACGTGCTCGGGTACTTCGAGTAGAGCTGGCCGTTGACGCCGGTCTCGAAGAACCCGAACGACGTCCCGAAGATGATCTTGTAGCCCTGGCGAACGAGACTGGCCACGACCTGCGGGACCTGGTTGTTCGGGATGCTCTCCTTGTAGGTCGTCTCGACCTTGCCGCCCAGCTTCTTCTGGACGTAGAGCCGCCCGGCGTCGTGGGCCTGCGACCAGCCGCCGTCGTTGTGCGGCCCGACGTAGATCCACGCGGCCTTGAACGTGTCCGTCTGCCTGGCGGAGACCGACGTGGCCAGGGCCAGCGCCCCCACGCCGAGCAGCACGACCATCCCTGCCAGCAGGTGCTTGCGCTTCCTCATCTTCCTCCTCCCACTGTCGACACACACCCCTCGCCGTCTCTGTCGACGGAGACTCGACTATAGAACGGGGGGCGCCTGCGGGCTAGAGGGAAACCCGCAACTCCCGTTGGCCTGATTTCCCTACGCGCTCGCAGGAGGTTGAGGGCGCTCTCGGCGGGATCGCCGTCCGGCAGGTTGACGACGCGCAGGCCGTCTCCGTGCGCGGCGAGGGCGACCAGGAGGTGGGCCGCCGCCTGCTCGTCGCGCGCCGCGAGTTGGGCGACGCCTGGAGGTCCCTGGCCGTGCTGGTAGACGAGGGCGCCGACGGTCTCGCCCTCGCGCTCCACGGTCAGACCGTCCAGCTCGAGCCCGCGTGCGCGCATGTGCTCGAGCGTCTCGTCGGCCCGCTGCCAGGGCTCCGGCGCGGCGCGGTTCTCGCGGATCCAGGCGTGCGCGTCGTCGAAACCTGCGGGCTGCGCATGCGTCACGCGCGGCGCGGCCGAGTCGAGGATCCAGACGCCGAGATCGCGGACGCGCTCGAAGCCGAGCTTCTCGTACAGGCGGCGCGCGGGCTTGTTCTGCTCGATCACCTCGAGGCGCACCGACGCCGTGCCGCGGCTGCGCGCCTCGGCGAGGACGGACTCGAGCGCCGCACGGCCGAACCCGCGGCGGCGGCGGGCAGGCACCGTGCCCATGCCCCCGATCCAGCCTTCGTCACCGCGGAGCGCGAGGAACGCGAACGCGGCCGGCTCGCCGTCCTCGAGCGCGACGCGGGACGCGGCGAGGTCGATGTCGCAGATGGCAATCGTGTACTCGAGCCCGGGCGGATCGAGCCGAAGGGGCACGAAGTAATCGGAATAGCCGGCGTTGAAGAGGCCGGTCAGCGCGTCGAGGTCGAGCGACTCGGCGGGGACGAGCTCCACGGCCGCCGATGATACGGTCGCCGCGTGGCCGCCCGGCTCCTCACGAACGCGTTCGTGGCGACGATGGACGACGCGGGGACGGAGTACGAAAGCGGCTGGCTCCTTCTCCGCGACGGGCTGATCGAGGCAGTCGGCGGCGACGCGCCGCCCGATGCCACCGATCGGGCCGGCGAACGCGTCGACCTGGCCGGCGCCCTGGTCACGCCGGGCCTGATCAATACCCATCACCACCTCTACCAGACGCTCACCCGCGCGCGGGCGCAGCAGGCCGACCTGTTCACCTGGCTGAAGGCGCTCTATCCCGTCTGGGCCGGGATCGACGCCGAAGCCGAGTACGCCGCCGCCCGGACGGGCCTGGCGGAGCTGGCCCTGTCCGGCTGCTCCACCGTCTTCGACCACCACTACGTCTTCCCGCGCGGCCGCACCGGGCTGGTCGAGGCGGAGATCCAGGCCGCCCGGGAGCTGGGCGTGCGCCTCGTCGCCTCGCGCGGCTCGATGGACCTCGGCGAGTCGCAGGGCGGCCTGCCCCCGGACGAGCTCACGGAGGAACTGGACGACGTGCTCGCCGACACGGAGCGGCTGGCCGGGATGGCCGACGGCGACCTGCTCCAACTCGCCGTCGCGCCCTGCTCCCCGTTCTCGGTCACGAAGGAGCTGATGACCGAGTCGGCGGCGCTCGCGCGGCGGCTGGGACTGCGCCTGCACACGCATCTGGCCGAGACGGCCGAGGAGGAGGGCTACTGTCGCGAGCTCTACGGCTGTACGCCCGTCGAGTACCTCGCCGACCTGGGGTGGACGGCGGTCGACGTCTGGTGCGCCCACTGCGTCCACCTGTCCGACGCCGACGTGGCCACGTTCGCCCGCGAGGGCGTCGGCGTGGCGCACTGCCCGACCTCGAACCTCAGGCTCGGGGCCGGCGTGGCGCGCGTGCGCGACCTCGTCGCCGCCGGCGCCCCGGTCGGCCTCGGGGTCGACGGCTCGGCCTCGAACGAGCGCAGCGACCTCTGCCACGAGGTCAAGCAGGCGCTGCTCGTCGCGCGCGGCCGCAGCGGCCCGGAGGCGATGACGGCCCGGGAGGCGCTGCGGCTCGGCACGCGCGGCGGCGCGGCGGTGCTCGGCCGCGACGACGTCGGCTCGCTCGAGCCGGGCAAGCGGGCGGACGTGGCGGTCTGGCGCACGGACGGCCTCGAGCTGGGCGGCGCCGACGATCTCGTCGCAGGCTGGGTGCTCTCGGGGCCGCACCAGGTCGACCGGCTCTACGTCGGGGGGAGGAGGTCGTGCGCGACGGACACCTCGTCGGGGCCGACGAGGAGGAGATCGCTCGCGCTCACCGTGCCCAGGCGCGAAGATTCTCGGGCCGATGACGATCTCGACGCACGTCCTCGACACCGCGAGCGGCAGCCCCGCGGCGGGCGTCCGCGTGGAGCTCTACCGCGGCGCCGACCTCGTCGGCGTCGGCACGACCGACGCGGACGGGCGCATCGCGGACATGTCCGGGGGACAGTCCCTCGGACCTGGCCCGTACAGACTCGTCTTCTCCGAGCCCCCGTCGCGGTTCTTCCGCCGCATCGAGCTGGAGATCGACCTCGACGACGCGGATCGCCACTACCACGTCCCGCTGCTCGTCTCTCCCTACTCGTGCGCGAGCTACCGCGGCAGCTGAGCGCGGACGAGCTCGCCGAGCTGTTCGAGGGCCGGACGCGCTTCGTCGAGCGGCTGGCGCGGGAGGACGACCCGCTCGTCCACGCGCGCACGCTCGTCCACGCGCTGCCCTACGAGGAGAAGGTCGAGGTCCTGGCCGCGCACCCGGCGATCGGCCGGCGCGGCGGCCTTTCCGCCCGCTCCGCCGTCGAGCAGGGCAGCGACGACGACCCGGAGGTACTCGAGGAGCTCGCGCGCCTGAACGCCGCGTACGAGGAGCGGCACGGTTTCCGGTTCGTCGTCTTCGTGAACCGGCGGCCGAAGTCGGAGATCCTGGACGTGCTGCGGCTGCGGATCACGAATCCGACCGACCAGGAGCTCGAAACGGCGCTCTCCGAGCTCGTGGCGATCGCCGAGGACCGCTGGAGGCGCGGGTGATCCTCGGGATCGATCCCTACGTCTCCGGCTGGCTCGACCTCGTCTTCCGCTGGTTCCACGTCACGACCGCGATCGTCTGGATCGGCACCTCGTTCTACTTCGTCGCGCTCGACCAGCACCTGCACGAGCCGCGCGAGGATCGCGACAGGGAGCGAGGGGTCGGCGGCGAGTCGTGGGAGATCCACGGCGGCGGCTTCTACCGGATCGAGAAGTTCCAGGTCGCGCCGCCGCGGCTCCCGAAGCCGCTGCACTGGTACAAGTGGGAGGCCTACTGGACGTGGCTGACGGGCTTCACGCTCTTCGTCGTCCTCTACTACCTCCAGGCGGACACGGCGCTGATCGACCCGTCGGTCGCGGACCTGTCGACGTGGGAGGCGATCCTGATCTCGCTCGGCCGGCCTCGCGCTCGCCTGGATCGTCTACGACGCGCTCTGCCGCACGATCGGCCAGAGGAGCGAAGCGGCCCTGGCGGTCTGCATCGTCGGGCTCGTCACACTCGCCGCCTGGGGCGCGTCGGAGCTGTACCCGCCGCGCGCCGCCTACCTGCAGGTCGGCGCCATGCTCGGGACGATCATGGTCGCGAACGTCTTCTTCGTGATCATCCCGGCGCACTGGGAGCTCGTCCGCGCGAAGGAGGCGGGGCGCGAGCCAGACCCGGCGGCGAACCGCCGCGGCAAGCAGCGCTCCGTGCACAACAACTACTTCACGCTGCCCGTGCTGTTCGCGATGCTGGCCGGGCACTTCCCGTTCACGTACGGCCACGACCATGCCTGGGCGATCCTCGTCTGCCTGATGGTGATCGGGGCGTGGGTCCGGCACTACTTCAACAACCGCCACGCCGGACGGACGCTGTGGTGGATCCCGGTGACCGCGGCCGCGGGGATCGCCGCCGTCGCCGTCTGGATCCGGCCGACCTCGACCGCCCCCGCCGCGGGCGCGCCGGCCGTGACCTTCGCGCAGGTGCATCCGATCGTGACGCAGCGGTGCGCTGCGTGCCATTCCGCCCACCCGACGCTGGTCGCGGCGGCGCCGCTCGGCATCGTCCTCGACACGGCCGAGCAGATCCACGCGCAGGCAGCCCGGATCAAGGCGGTCGCCGTCGACACGCACGTGATGCCGCTCGGAAACGCCACGCACATGACGGATGCGGAGCGGAAGCTGCTCGGAGACTGGATCGACGCCGGGGCGAGGACGCCGTGAGCGAGCGCCGATTCGAGCGGCAGCTCCCGTCGGAGTTCGGCGACCTGCGGTCCGCATGGGAGGAGGGTGCGCCGGGCTTGATCGCCTGGTTCCGGGCGCCTGGTCACGACAGCTATTGGCGATACCACCGCGACCAGTTCCTCGACCTGCTGCCGCCGCCCGGCCGCCTGACGCTCGACATCGGCTGCGGCGAAGGTCGCCTCTCGCGCGACCTCGCGGCCCTGGGGCACACCGTCGTCGCGCTCGACGGCTCGCCCTCGATGGTCGAGGCAGCCCGCGAGGCGAGCCCGACGATCGAGACGCTGCTCGGCGACGCCGCCGATCTTCCCTTTCCCGACGAGTACGCGGACCTCGTCGTCGCCTTCATGTCCCTCCAGGACATCGACGATGCGGCAGGCGCGATCGGCGAGGCCGCGAGGGTGCTCGAGCCCGGAGGCAGGTTCTGCCTCGCGATCGTGCACCCGATCGGGTCCGCCGGGCGCTTCGACGGCAACGAGCCGGACAGCCCGTTCGTCATCCGCGGCTCCTACCTCGCTCCCTTCCGCTACCGCGACCTGATGACGCGCGACGGGTACTCGGTCACGTTCGAGAGCGAGCACCGGCCGATCGAGTGGTACTTCGACGCGCTCGAGTCGGCCGGCTTGCTGGTCGAGCGGCTGCGGGAGACACCGGTGCCCGAGGCAGCGCTGACCGAGGAACGGCAGCGCCGCTGGCAGCGGCTGCCGCTCTTCCTGCACGTGCGCGCCGTTCGCCCGTAGGCTCTCGTCGTGCTGGAGATCACTGTCGCCGACTTCCGGCTCATCGCCCGCCTCGAGGCGGCGACGGCGCCGAAGACGGTCGCAGCCTTCCGCCGCCTGCTGCCGCTCGAGTCCAAGCTGATCCAGGCGCGCTGGAGCGGCCAGTCGGCGTGGATTCCGTTCGGCGACCTCGACCTCGGCATCGGCTTCGAGGACCCGACGAGCTACCCCGCGCCGGGAGAGCTGCTCCTCTACCCCGGCGGCGTCAGCGAGACGGAGATCCTCTTCCCCTATGGCGACACCTGCTTCGCGAGCAAGGCCGGCCAGCTGGCCGGGAACCATTTCGCCACGGTGACCGAGGGGCTCGACCACCTGCCCGAGATCGGAGAGCGGGTGCTCTGGCAGGGGGCGCAGCCGATCTCGTTCAGTGAGCCAGGCAGGGGCTGAGTGCCAGACTTCAGTCTGGCACCGCCTCCGTTTCCGTAGCGCGCTGCCGCGCGGCCTCGAAGAGCACGATCCCCGCGGCGACGGCGACGTTCAGGCTGTCGGCGCCACCTGACATCGGGATCCGGACGGTCTCGTCGGCTGCTTCGATCCACGCGCGATCAACGCCGTAGCGCTCGCCGCCGACGACGACCGCCAGAGCGGGAGACGAATAGTCGCCGCTCCAGACGGACCGCTCGCCGTCGGGTGTCGCGACCACGACGCGGACGTCGTGGTCGAGCATCCACGCGAGCGCTTCGCCGCGAGAAGCCGTGGCCAGCGGAAGATTGAAGACGGTGCCGACCGAGCCCCGGACGGCCTCCGGGTGGAACACGTCCGTCGGGGTGTCACAGACGACGACCCCCGCGGCGCCGGCCGCTTCCGCGGTCCTGACGATCGTGCCCAGGTTCCCGGGCCGCTCGATGCCGCTCGCGACGAGGAGGAGAGAGCGCGTCTGCAGGCGCTCGAGCCCGGTCTTCGGGCGCTCGACGACGGCGGCAATGCCGTCCGGACGGATCTGGCTCGTGATCGACCGGAAGGCGCCGCCGCCGAGCTCGACGACCCGAGCGCCGCGGCAGGCGGCACGAGCCACGAGGGCACGGTCGTCGGCTCCGAGGAAGAGCTCCGGCGCCGCGTAGACGTCGACGACGCGCGCGCCCGCGGCGAGCGCGCACTCGAGCTGACGCCGGCCCTCGGCGAGGAAGGTGCCCTCAGCCTCGCGGGCACGGCTCCGCCGCAGCCTGCGGACTGCCTTGAGCTTGGGATTGCGGGTACTGGTGATGGGGGTTCGTGCCACAGGTCCTGCCTTGCCAGGTGGGAAGCTCGAGCGCATACCGACGTGACCGCCGCTGGCGGCCGTCGAAGCCGATACGCGAGCTATCTGTGCACGAGCTCGTGATGATAGGGCCGCGTCGCCGCTAGGGCAAGAGCAGCGCCGCTCTCGCGGCGTCCTGCAACGTCGTCACGACGTCCCGCTCGGACAGCCCTGCCGCGCCGCCGGAGCTCCTGGAACGTCTCGAAGCTCGTGAGCACGAGCAGCAGCGCCAGCACACGTCGATCGGTGAGCCCCGGCGCGACCCGGCCGTGCTCCTTCAGGCGTCGCAGGAGGCGCTCGAGTTCGCAGCGGCGGTCGGCCGTCTGCCGCTCGACCAGCGCGGCGGCCGAGGGGTCGGCCCCGGAGATGCCGTACAGCGGTCGCAGGATCGGCTCCTCCGACGACCAGAAGCGGACCGAGTTGGCGATCGTCTGCTCCAGCGCCGCTTCCACGTCCTCGAGCTCGATCGCCTGCCGCACCGCGACGAGCGCCGGGTTCTCGGCGAACGTGTCGCAGATCGCGTCGACGAGACCGAGCCGCGAGCCGAAGTGCTGGTAGAGCGTCGCCCGGGCGACACCGGCCCTGGCGGCCACCTCCTCGACCGTGGACTCGTGGAACGTCCCGTCCGCGAGCAGGTCGCGCACGGCGCCCACGATCCGTCCGCGAGTGCGCGCGGATACCTCGGGGCGAGCGCGAGAGCGGTAGGCGCGACCGGCGACCATGGACATCGAGTCTAGACAAACCGTCTGCCGCAGTCTACGATCCCTGCTCTGTAATCGGACACGGTGTCTGGACAATCAGTCCGGACCGAAAGGAGCAGCCATGCCCGGCACATCGAAGGAGAGCGCCTCGCGCGTCGAGAACAGGGGCTATGCCCCGCCCGGCCATGTCCCGGTGATCGAGGCCGGTACCGAGGTGGTCGAGTTCAGCCCGAGCGGCGAGTACGAGCAGACCATGGAGGTCGTGGCGAGGAATCTCGCCGCGATGCAGGCGTCGTGACCGTCGCGGCAGACACCCGGATGGACACGTCTCCTGTAGACGACGCGACGGCCGCGGCGCTCGAGGCGGCCGAGGCTCGCGCGTGGATCGACCTCTACGCGGCCGCGCCCGCGGACTGGGCTGCCGGGGTGGGTCTGGACACGCGAGAGGTCGCGGGGGCTGCGGTCCTCTCCTGGGCCGCCACCGGCCGCCGCTACTTCAGCCGCACGATCGGGCTCGGCGTCGTCCAACCGGTGACCCCGGCCGTGCTCGACGACGTCCTCGAGGGCTGGGCGGCGGAGGGCATCTCGATGTTCCTACTGCAGTCCCTGCCGCACTGCCGGCCTGAGGAGTACGAGGACTGGCTGCGCGAGCGCGGCCTCGAGCCGTTCGACGCGCACGACCGCCTCGTGCGCGGGGGCGAGCCGCTCCGCCCGCAGCCGTCCCCCGGGGGCCGCGAGCTCCTCGTCGAGCGGGTCGACACTGCGGAGGCCGACGAGTGGGCGGAGTTCCTGCAGCGTGTCTACCGGCTGGACAGCGGGCCCTGGCTCCAGCGCCTGATCGGGCGCGCCGGCTGGCACGAGTACGTCGTCCGCGAAGGCGGCGAGATCGTCGGTGCCCGTTGCATGTACGTGGACCCGGCTGGCATGGCCTGGCTGGGCATGGACGGGCCGGTGCCCGGTGTGATGACGGACGACTACGCACCCGACGCCGCTCTCTGCGCCGCGATCGTCGCGGACGGTCTCGCGCGCGGCGTGCGCACGTTCCACACCGACATCGAGGCGCCCTCGCCCGGTATGGACACGCCGTCGTACGACTACTTCGGCCGCCTCGGGTTCCGCCGTCCCTACACACGGCGGCACTGGAGGACTGCCCTGAGCGGCGAGGTGTGAGTCAGTCGAGCCAGCCGGCGCGGCCGAGCACCTCCGCAGCGACCTCCACGGCCGGACGGTCGACGTTGTCCACAGCGAAGTCCTCGACGCCCGCCGTCTTGAAGACGCCGACGAGATAGACCGCCGCGCCGAGGTACCAGCTCGGATCGCCTGCCTCACGCTCGTGGATCCGCTCGTGCAAGACAGACAGCGGTGCGCGCAGCCGGACGACGGTGATCTCGGCACTGGGCACGGCGGCAGCCACGCGTTCCAGCAGCGATCGTGCCTCCAACACGCGCTCGAGCAGCAGTCGCTCGGCTCCCGCCGCCGCAAAATTGCGCCACAGCGCGGCCAGGTTCCGGTGGGCGATGCGCTCGTTCCACTCGTCGTCGGGCGGAGCGGGCCGCAGGCGGCCGATGTCAGAGAGGCAGACGGCCGCGTGCGGCACGCCTGCATCGGCGAGTAGGCCGGATGCGGCCGCGAGGATGGTCGATTTGCCGACGCCGGTCGGCCCGGTGATCAGGAGGATCGGAACCGCCAGGGCTTAGAGGCCGAACGGGTTCGCCGGCCGGGTGCCCGTGTTGACGATCACGCTCTTCGTCTCCAGGTAGAGCTCGAGCGCGTCGATGCCGAGCTCGCGGCCGAAGCCGGATTGTTTGTAGCCGCCGAACGGGATCCCGGGGAACGCCGTGTAGGGCATGTTGATGCCGACCGTGCCGGACTTGATCTGGCGCGCAAGCCGGTGCCCGCGGGCCGGATCGCCGGTCCAGACCGTCGCCATCAGGCCGTACGAGACGTCGTTGGCCAGCCTGACCGCCTCAGCCTCGTCCTCGAACGGGATCACGGTCACGACCGGCCCGAAGATCTCCTGCTGCGCGACGGTCATCGAGTTGTCGACGGCCGCGAGGACCGTCGGTGGGTAAAAGGCGCCCGGCCCTTCGGGCGCCCGGCCCCCCGCGACGACCTCGGCGCCCTCCTCGGTGCCGCGCTCGACGAAGCCGTGGACGCGCGAGCGGTGGGAATCCGAGATCAGCGAGCCCATCTGCGTTTCCGGGTCGAGCGGGTCGCCGACCTTGATCTGCCCGGCCTTTCCGGCGAACTCGGACACGAACTCGTCGTACAGCGGCTTCTCGACCAGGACACGCGAGCGCGCCTCGCAGCTCTGGCCGGCCGCGTAGTAGATCGACCAGACGGCGCTCGGGATCGCATCGGCGAGATTGGCGTCGGCGAAGACGAGATTCGGGCTCTTGCCGCCCAGCTCGAGCGTTATCCGCTTGATCGGATCGGAGGCGAGCCTCATGATCTCGCCGCCAGTCTTCGTCGAGCCCGTGAAGGCAATCTTGTCGACGCCCGGGTGGCGGACGAGCGCAGCCCCTGTCGTCGGCCCGTCGCCGGCTATGACGTTCACGACTCCGGCCGGGAAGCCGACCTCGGCGGCGAGCTCGGCGAGGCGTATCGCCGTGAGCGGCGTCTGCGCGTCGGGTTTGAGGACGACGGTGCAGCCCGCGGCCAGCGCCGGCGCGAGCTTCCAGCTGGCCATCAGCAGCGGGTAATTCCATGGCACGATCTGGCCGCAGACGCCAACCGGTTCCTTCAGCGAGTAGAAGAGGAGCGACCCGCCGATGGGATTCGAGCGGCCGGCGATGGAGGCGATCGCCGAGGCGAAATAGCGGTAATTCTCCGCGGCGCCGTGCAGCTCGGCCTTGACCGAGGAGATCGCCTTGCCGACGTTTCGCGCCTCGAGCTCCCCCAGCTCGGCGCGGTTGGCGACGATCGTGTCCGCGAGCGCATGCAGCAGCCGCGAGCGTTCCGTCGCAGGCGTCTTCGCCCAGAGGCCGTCGAGCGCTGTCCTTGCCGCGGCGACGGCTCGGTCGACATCGGCTTCGCCGGCCATGGCCGCGCGGCCGAGCGGCTCGCCGCTCGCCGGCTCGACGAGCTCCCGCACCTCGCCCGACTCCGGCTCGCGCAGCTCCCCGTCGATGTACAGCCCGTACTCGCGTCCGGTCGTGACGGCCACGGCCTGGACCATACCGCCGCGCAGCGGACTCACGAGCACCCGGCCGGACCAGCCATCGCCGACGCGGCGACTCGCTCCCCCTCCCGGGGGTGCGCGAGCCCCCTACATGAACGCTATCGGGGATTTCGTCACGCGTGAGCGACCGAAGCGCGACGATTGCTGCGCACGTACAGCACCGCGCGCTTGTCCCGGGCAAGCTCGCGGAACTCACGCCGCGCGGCAAGGCGGCGCTGCGCGGCCGAGCCGACGCCGACGAGCACGACCCGGACCCTCGACAGCTCGACGTCGCCGGCGGGCCGGCCCGCGAGCCAGTCGAGGTAGCGCTGCTGCTCGCGCAACGGGAACGCATCGAGCGGGTTGCCGATCAGGATTCTCTTTCGGGCCACCGCGAGCTGCTCGGCGTCGACTCCGTCGGCCAGGATCGCGGTGCCGCCTGCCGCGCGGGCAGCCCGCTCGAGCAGCGCGGGTGTGGCTCCGGACGACGTCGGGGTGCGGACCAGCCCGCTGATCGCCACCACCGCGAGCAGGCAGGCCGTCACACCCGCAGCGAGACGCGGCAGCGTCACGCTCCACGGTCGTGACCCGGCGAGCCCGCGGGCAGCCGGCAGCGCGATGAAGAGCGCGAACCAGACCTCGTTTCGGCTCGAGCGCACGGCGGCCACGGCAAGACCGGCCATGGCGACGGCCTCCCACAGCTGCGGCCGGGAGCGAACCGCCAGGACGAGGAGCGGCACAGCCACGATCAGGAAGACGACGTCGAACGGCGCGTGCAGCGAGAGCGGCTGCCAGAGGCCCTCGCCGTGCGTCGCGGCGCGGCTCCCGAGCACGCCGCGGTAGTACGCCGCCGTCTCGACGAGCGCAGGTGTCGCGAACAGCGCCAGAGCCATTCCCGCCACGACGCCCCCGGCGACGAGCGGCTGCTTGCGCCCGCGTCCGAACACGAGGTACGCGCCCGCGACCGCGGCGCCGAGCAGGACGCCGCCGTGCAGGTTCGACCACAGCGCGACCAGCGGGACGAGCAGCCAGATGCGACGCGACGGACGGCGGGCCTCCGCGCGCAGCAGCAGGAGCAGGAGCGGGAACAGCGCCAGCGAGAAGAGTTGCGAGCGGACGACGAGGAGCGCCGGCGCCGCCGCGAACGCTGTCAGGATCAGGACGAGGGCAGCCGGCGCGTCGGGGACGCCGCCCCGGCGCATGTCCACCGAGATCAGCGCCAGGCAGGCGACCACCGCGACGAGCTGCGCGAACACGAGCCCACGCGTCCCCAGCCCTGCCTCGAGCGCGTGGAACACGAGCTCGCCGAGCACGGGCACGTTGTGCCAGCCCGCCGAGGGAACGGACGCGAAAGGGACACCGCCGGGGATCGACCAGGACTGCGCGATGTCCCGTCCGAGCGCCGCCAGCCACCCGGCGTCGGCGCCGACCTTCGCCAGCAGGGCGCACAGCGCCGTCACGAAGCAGCCGACGAGGAGCGTCAGGCGTGCGGACGCGCGCGAGGAGGGGCTGAATAGGTGCAAGTCATCTCTATCGGCCGCGAGGCCGAAGGAGTTCAGCGCTGGAAGAGCGCGGCCTGGCCCTGACCGACTCCGACGCAGAGCGTGGCCAGGCCGTAGCGGCCGCCCCGACGACGCAACTCGTGCAGCAGCGTGACGACGAGCCGGGCGCCGCTCATACCGAGCGGATGCCCGATCGCGATCGCGCCGCCGTTCACGTTCACCCTCTCGGGATCGAGCCCGAGCTCGCGGATCACGGCGAGGCTCTGGGACGCGAACGCCTCGTTGAGCTCGACGAGGTCGATCTCGCCCACGCCGACGCCGGCCCGGCCGAGCAGCCTGCGCACCGCCGGCGCCGGGCCGATGCCCATCACGCGCGGATCGACTCCCGTGACGGCGCTCGCCACGAACGCGCCCAGCGGCTCGACCCCGAGCGCCCGTGCGCGCTCCTCGCTCGCGACCACGAGCGCGGCGGCGCCGTCGTTGATGCCACTCGCGTTGCCGGCGGTCACGGTCCCGTTTGCGCGAAATGCGGGCTTGAGCTGCGCGAGCCGCTCGGCGCTCGTGTCCGGTCGCGGGTGCTCGTCGCGCCCGACGTCGCCGACGGCGACGAGTTCGTCGTCGAAGCGCCCCGCCTTGCTCGCAGCCGCCCAGCGCCGCTGCGACTCGAGGGCGAACGCGTCCTGGTCCTCCCGCGAGACGTCCCAGCGCTCGGCGACGTTCTCGCCCGTCTCGCCCATCGATTCGAGCGGAAACATTGCCTCCAACCGCGGGTTCGGGAAGCGCCAGCCGAGCACCGTGTCGTAGGCGACCTGGTTCCCGCGCGGAAACGCCGTGTCCGGCTTGGACATGGCCAGCGGCGCTCTGCTCATCGACTCGACGCCACCGGCGACGAACAGGTCGCCGTCGCCGGCCGCAGCCGCGTGGCAGGCCGAGACGACGGCCGCGAGCCCGGACGCGCACAGGCGGTTGACGGTAACGCCGGCAACCGACTCCGGCAACCCCGCGAGCAGCGCCGCCATGCGGGCGACGTTGCGGTTGTCCTCGCCCGCCTGGTTGGCGCAGCCGAAATGGACGTCCTCGATCTCGGCGGGCGGCACGCCCGCGCGCTCGACGGCCGCGGCGATCGCGAGCCCGGCGAGATCGTCCGGCCGTACGCTCGAGAGGGCACCGCCGTAGCGCCCGACGGGCGTCCGGACCGCGGACAGGATCACGGCGCGGCTCATCGCCGCAAGCCTAGTGGCCTAGACGAACTCGACGCGGACGGGCTCGGGGAACGCCCCGAGTGCCTCGGCGCGGCGCAGCAGCTCCCGGACCGCCTGGCGGCCCTCGTCGCCGTAGTCCTCGGTCAGCTCGTTCACGTACATGCCGACGAAGCGGTCGGCCAGGTGTGGTTCGAGGCCGCGGCTGAACTCCATCGCGTAGGCCATCGCCTCGCCACGGTGCTCGAGGCCGGCGCGGATCGACGCGGCGAGCACCTCGGACAGCTCCTGGAGCGTCTCCTCGCCGAGGTCGCGGCGCGCGACGTTGGCGCCGAGCGGCAAGGGGAGTCCCGTCTCGAGCATCCACCACTCGCCCAGGTCGAGCACCTTCGCGAAACCCTCCGCCTCGTACGTGAGCTGGCCCTCGTGGATCAGCAGCCCGGCGTCGACGGCCCCGGAGCGCACCTCGTCCATGATCCGGTCGAACGGCACCTCCCGATAGCGGAACTCGCCGATTGCCATGCGCAGGACGAGGAAGGCCGTCGTCATGCGGCCCGGGACGGCGATCTCGATCTCGGACAGGCGCTGGAGTGGCATGGGCTCGCGCCCGACGACGATCGGCCCGTAGCCCGCGCCCATGCTGGCGCCGTGCGGGAGCAGGACGTACTTGTCCTGCACGTACGGGTAGGTGTGGAGGGAGATCGCGGTCGTCTCCAGCTTCCCCTCGAGCGCCCACTCGTTGAGCGTCTGGATGTCGCGGAGCACGTGCTGGAACTCGAAGTCGCCCGTGTCGATGCGCCCCGCGGCGAGGGCCCAGAACATGAACGCGTCGTCGGCGTCGGGGCTGTGTCCGAGGCGGATCAGCATCGAGCGCAGGAGGCTAGCAGGGCGGCCGCGGCGACGAGCGCACACCGTTGTTGGTCCCATCCCTAACCCCCACCCACCCGGGGCACAACCCACGGTACGCGCGAAAACGTGCCGCGTCTGTGCCGGTTGTGTGCCGATCCTCCGCACGACACGGCCGGGGCGTACGCCGTCGACCGTCCCGGGGAGTCAGGCCTCGCCGCGGAAGAACAGGCGCTCGAGGCGCGGCACGATCTCCTTGCGCGTGAACGGGGCGACGCGGCCCGCCGCGCCGTCCTGCTCCAGCACGCTGACGTCGTCCTCGAGCGCGCCGTTCGCGGCCTCGAGCGCGTCGTCGAGCTCGTAGCCCTCGAACAGGTAGTCGTCCGCGCGCGGCTCGTGACTCGAGCGATGCTGCGGGTTGACCGCTCGGCCCACGGCCCACACTCCGCCCTCCTTGCGCTCGATCCAGAGCACGATCCGCTCCGGCGCGCCGTCGTCGTCGACGCTGTCCAGCACCCGCTCGGCGTAGCGCCCCGACGGCTCCGCCTGCTTCATGGGCCAAGGATAGACCACCGATAGAATCGCTCTCGTGGCAGAGAAGTCCGGCTGGCGCAACCCGTTCTCATTCCTCTTCGCCGGCCGGCGCAGCGAGAAGCAGGTGGCCGTCTACATCGTCCGCGAGCACAAGCGCGGGCGCAACCTCGACGACATCCTCGACGATCCGTACGTCCGCAACCGCTGCTCGGACCACGAGATCGCCCGCGTGCTCGAGACTCCCGAGGTGATCCACGCGCTCGGAGACGACATCGTCGCCGAGCAGATCGAGCGGGTCGAGCAGAGCCCGAAGACCTAGAGCTCGCGCCCGACGCCGCGCTCGCGCGCGCGCTCGACCGCGACGGCGCCGATCGCCAGGTCCCACGCGGCGATCCCGTTCGACTTGAAGACGACGATGTCGTCGTCGGACTGCCGTCCCTGGACCTGACCTCCGACGATTTCGGCGAGCTCGTGCACCTCCAGCCAGTCGAGCACCCCCTGCTGCACGGGCTCGATCAGGTCGCCGGACTCGATCTTCGCGTCGTCGATCGAATCGCAGCAGACGAACGCGGCGCGCTGCAGCACCGCGTTGTCGAGCTCGCGCGCCTGCGGACGATTGGCGCCGGCCGCGCAGACGAGCGCGCCCGCCTGGAGCCAGTCGCCGCGTAGGACCGGATCGCGCGAGGTCGTGATCGTCACGACGACATCCTGCGCCGCCGCCTCCTGCGCACCTTCGACGGCCTCGACGCCGAGCGACTTCGCGAATGCCTCACGCGTCTCGGTCGTGCGCGAGTAGACGGTCACGTGCTCGATCGACGGTAGCGCCGCGCGGATGCAGCGCACCTGCATCTCGGCCTGTGTGCCCGCCCCGATCACGCCCAGGCTCGCGGCGCCCTCCCGGGCCAGGTACCTGGCCGCGACACCGCTCGCCGCGCCGGTGCGGAACTGTCCGAGCCGATCGGCCTCGATCACAGCCAGCGTCTCGTGGCTGGCGGCGTCGAAGAGGACGACCACGAAGGAGGCCCCGCCGCGGCCGGCCGCGTACGTCTTCACGCCTGCGATGCCGAGGCCGGTGTCGGCCGCGGACATGACCGCAAGGGCGCCGCCGTCCAGTCGCAACCGCCGCCTCGGAACGTTTTCGACGACCCCCTCGGCCAGCCGGCGGAACGACGCCTCGACCGCTTCGACCGCGTCCTCCGGCGTCAGCAGCCCGTCGACGTCCTGTTCCGAGAGATAGAGCGGCACGAGCCGCAGTCTAGGACGGTGCCCTTCAGCTGCGCTTGCCGTCGCCCCAGTCGAAGACGGGGCCGCCCGACCACACGTCCTCGAGCGACTCGAGGAAGGTCTCCGCCTTCGCACGCTTGCCCTTCCACTCGGCGGTGTCGAACGCTGCGCCCTCCACGTCTTTCTCGCCGTCGAAGACCGCTCCCTGGTCGAGGTAGGACGAGATCGGCATCGAGCCTTCCAGACGGCTGTTGCGCCGCTTCAGGTCGAGGTGCTCCTGGATGACGTCGTCGAACGAGCTCACTCTCAGCGCCTGGTCGCCTTCTCCGCCGTCGCGGCATAGCCCGACGCGCTGCCGACGAACGCGCGCACGGCGTCGGAGTAGTCGTTGGCCTCGGTCGCGAGCCCGTCCGCGGCCGCGCCGACCTTGCTCAGGCTCGGCTTCAGGTAGTCGAGCTGGGCTTTCAGGAAGGCGGGGTCGAGGTTCGACGCGTCGGCGCCCGACACATAGCTCGACAGGCTCGCGAGGTCGTTGTCGAGGGTACGGATCAGCGCGCTCAGCGACTGCGACCGGTCGGTGATCGCGGCAGCCCGGTCCTGGAGAGGCGCCGAGTCGGCGAGCAGCGAGTCGGCGCTGCGGTCGAGGTCGAGGATCAGCGACCTGCGATCGTTCGCCCGCTTGGCAGCAGCCGCCGCAGTGTTCCGGCTCGCGAGCAGCTTCTCTCGCAGGGCGTCGACTTCGACGGCGAGCGCCTGCGTCCTTGCGCGCTGCCGCGTCAGCGCCTGCTGCGCAGCCCGGCGGTCAGCGGTCTCGTTCCGCCAGAGCGACGAGAACACGGCCGCCCCGACGGCGAGCCCGCACAGCAGCGCGGAGACGACGAGCACCGGGGTCGCCAGGCGTGCCGGCAGCCCCAGCCGGGTGCCCGTCCACCGCGGGGCGCGAAGATCGGTGCTTCTCGACAGCACGGGAAGACTCCCTTTTCCGCGCGAGCCGGAGTTCCTTCTCCGTCAGAGCAGACGAGCCGCGAGCGGCTCCTCGAGGCCGCGCTCGACCCGGTAGCCGGTCGCCTCCTCGCGCGCCGTGATCACCTCGGCGAGCTCGCCGTCGACGAAGAGGAGGCCGACGCCGGAGTCGGCTGCGTACCCGCCCGGAGAGCCCTCCTCGTCGATCAGGCTTCCGTCCAGGAGGCCGAGGCCATCGCGGAGCCCGGCCATCTGCGGCCCGTCGAATCCGTGCACGCGCCAGATCGCGAGCATGTTCGCGGTGTTCCCGCCGCCGACGAAGATCAGGTCATGGGCGGGCGTGGCTCACGGAGATCCTCGCACGGCCAGGGGAAGAACTCGACGCGGCCGATCTCGGCAGCACCAGCACGCCGGTGTCCGGTCATGGCACGGTTCCCGGATGCCGAGAAGCCCGGATGCGGACCGCGATCTCACCGACGCGCGCGAGGCGCTCGCCGCCGGGGCACTCGCCCACGCCGGCGTGTCTGCCTGGCGCGCGGCGGCCGCAGCCGCCTCGATCGGCGACGAGCAGGCGCTCGAGGACGTGCTCGCCCTGGCAGAGACGCTCGTGGAGCGGACAGCCGGCGGGGACCGCGACGAGGCCGAGCGTCTGCGGCGCTACGCGGAGGCGTGCCTCGAGGACGCCCAGCAGGGGACGCGACGGCCGAGCGCCTTCGAGCGGCTCATGGGCTGGACTCAGCGGCCGGCCAAGTAGGCGTCCCAGTCGAACTGCCCGTCCCGGACGAAGCGCACGAGCTCGATCTCGTTCTTCGTCAGCTCGGGCGGCCCGGCCGAGCCCTCGATCGCCGAGCGGAGATGCTCCTTGACCGCCATGGCCGTGTACTGCCGGAGGAAATGCCTGACACCACGCATCGCCGCACGGTATCGGCACGCGGAAATGCGCCCGGCGGGCACGTCCGGCAGCCAGGCTGGCCGGTGATACCAGTTTTTGGCCGGTGCCTGGACAAACGACGTCCAAGCGGCATAGGCTCGCTCAGGTCACTGCTTTTCCTGTGGCTTTCCGGGGGGCAGGAAGGAGGAGCTCCACATGAATCGCGCTCTCCGATTTGTGCCACTCATGGTGGTGGTGGCGATCGCCGCGGTCGCCTTCGGTGCGGGTGCGGCGTCGGGAGGGAACGGCTCGACGATCCTCAGAGGACAGTTCCACACCATCGCGGCGTTCGTGGTCAACGGTAACGAGACCGTGTACCTCGTCACGTGCAACGAGCAGCGAGTCCAGAAGCCTGACGGAAGCGCAAGCGAGTCGGCGACCTGCCAGCTTGATCCCGGGGAGACCCCGCCGGACAAGGCTGCACATATGGACCAAGGCTGGGAATCCGACTTCTTCGTCTCTGGTGTTCCCGGTTTTCTCGGTGGATTCATCACCTTCGACGTGCATGGTGTCCTGACACCATCGGGCAACGCCAATATCTCGATGACCTACGCCGCGCCCTAGAGGGCGGCCTCCGACTAGCCAACACGCACGCGATGCATGACGAGTATTCGGGCGGCTCGACAACGAGCCGCCCCTCACCCTTCACACACATTCGCTGAGCCTAGACACGGGGAAACCCTGTTTCCCCCATGAGCCCCCTTCTCTCCGTGGTCGCGTGTCCGGCGGGTCGAGCTACGCCGCGGCAAAGCCGCGACTTCGCCGCTGATCGTGTCGCGTCGCGAAGAGGCACGCAGAAATGCGCCCGGCAAGATTCGAACTTGCGGCCTCTGCCTCCGCAGGGCAGCGCTCTATCCCCTGAGCTACGGGCGCTTGGCTCGGTCAGTCTAGCGGCCTGGCTTTCGCCGTCCCCACGTCCAGCTCAGCCTCGGCGGGCGCCTCGACGCGGACGTACGCGAGGGCGACGATGCGGTCGCCATCGCGGGCGGCGCTCGTCACGCGGCCGACCTCCTTGCCCTCGAAGGACACCGGCGCGTCGTACTCAGGCAGCTCCGATCCCTCCCAGGTGAGAACGCGCAGGCCACGGTTCGCGTGGCCGCGGTAGTGCAGGCGCGCGATCGGCTCCTGGCCGGGGAAGCAGCCCTTCTCGAACGACACCGCGCGCTCGACGAGACCCGCCTCGGCCGGCAGGACGCGGTCGTCGATCTCGCGGCCGAACCTCGGGGTCCCGGCGGTGATGCGCAGCACCTCGAGCTCGTCGTCGCCCATCGTCGACTCGCCGGGCTCGTCGAGCACCTCGACGGCAGGCATACCGTAGTCGGCGGTCGGGATCCCGTCGGCGCCGCCGAAGACGATCGAGGACGTGTGCTCCTCGAGCTCGACCTCGCACCTGGCCGCGAAGCGGGCGCGGAGAAGCGCAGAGCGCACCGTCTCGCCGAGCTCAGGCTCGGTGAGGAGCAGGAAGTCGTCCGGCCCCGCGCCGCCAGACCCGGAGTGGCGCGATCACGCGCGCCTTGGGCGTGAGCAGCAGCGCGTCGCAGACCTCGACCGAGACGTCGTTCGACAGCATCCGCTGCAGGAACTCCTCGGCGTCCGGCCCCTGCACGCGCACGTAGGCGCGCGGCCGGCGGGCCACTCGGGTGGCGATGGACATCGAGCCCAGTCTAGGGAGCGGGCGGAGGCCCGCGACGCGCGCGCAGGAGCTCGGCGCCGATGATCGGCAGGAACACGCCCGCGACCACGACCAGCGTTGTCACCGTGCGGCTCGCCGACGTCGAGAGCAGGTACTCGAGGCGCGGCCGCTGCACCCAATAGGCCCAGAGGAGCGACAGGAACACGATCCCGAGAAGCCCGGCCGCAAACGCTGCGACCGACCACGATCGGCGCCACGCGAGCACGACGACGCCGGCGACGAGCGCGAGCGGCACGATCGCGAGCCAGTCGCCGTCGAACGACTTCTCGACGATCGTGCGCACCGAGGGCCACACGCGGCCGAAGCGGTCGACGAGGTAGCCCGGGTCGAGGCCCTTGCCAATCGGCGTCGACGAGCGGATCCCGTGGTCGGAGATCCAGATCCGCCAGGGCACGATCGCGATCAGACACCAGACAGCAGGCGCCACGAGTGCGACTAGGGGACGTTTCCGGACGAGGCTGAAGATCACGAGCAGGACGAAGAGGCCGAGGACGAAGGGCGAGCCCTCCGGCTTCGTCGCCACGGCCGCGCCCGCGATCAGCCCGAAGAACCAGAGCGAGCGCCGCTCGCCCGTGACGACGTATCGCCACGCCGCGATCGCGGCCAGCGCGAAGAAGAACGCGACGGGCGCGTCCCCGTAGGCCGAGGTGAGGTTGTCGGCGAGCGCCGGCGCGGTGCCGACGAGCAGCAGCGACGGCCAGAGAAGGCTCTGCGGCACGCGGTCGCGGAGCAGTTCGTACGCGGCGACCAGGAAGCCGACGAGCAGGAGCCAGAACTGCTCGTGGATGACGAGGTTGTCGAGCCGGCCCATGAAGCGGAAGTCGATCGCCTCGAGTCCGGGGATCAGCATCGGGTAGTCGAGCACGAGCGGCTGGTATGCGTGGTTGGCGAACACGGACGTGTCCAGTCCGCCGAGGAGGACGATCGCACGCGCCTTCATCGTCCATTTCGCCCACGCGTCCCAGGAGTTCAGCGCCTGGAACAGGCACTGGACGAAGAGGACGGCGAGGTAGCCGCCCAGCAGCCCGCCGAAGGGCAGCGCGAGGCGCCGGTCCATCTTGCTGCCCTCGGGTTCCGGCCGCTCTCGCTGGACGAGCCCGAGCGACGCGAGCAGCGCGCAGAGGATCAGCACCTGCCAGGAGCGCAGCGCGAGCCCGGCCATCAGCATCAGCGTCGACAGGACGCCCACGGAGGCGATCCCCGACACGTACGCGAGCCCCGGGTGCGTGCGCAGCCGCCAGCCGAAGAGCCGCACGAGGCCCGCGCCGGCCGCAAAGAAGGCGGCGTTCGCGGCCAGCAGGCCGGCGAGGCTGCGGATCATCTCTTCACCCTGGCAACGAGGATCGAGTAGGCGCCGTTCGTGTACACGTGCCGGATCGTCCGCACCGGCCCGAGCGGGACGCCGAGCACCTTCGGGTCCGCACGGTAGGAGACGATCCAGTCCGCCTTGCGAGGATCGTCGACTGCGATGCGCGGCAGGAGCGAGGTGAACGTCCAGAAGTGGACGAGCCCGTAGTTCGTCTGCAGGTAGTAGCGGTCGTCCTTCGGGATCGTGCGCCGGAGCTCGCCCCACACGCGGTCGTTGACGCAGGCGCGGAAGTTCATCGTCAGGCAGTCCCGCGGTCCGCCGTGGCGATGCTTGTTGGTGCTCCACAGGCGCTCGTAGCGGTGGGCTGCCGCCGCGGTGTCCTTGATCGTCCGCGGATAGACGACGAGCCCGGCGAGCGCGATCGCACCGGCGAGGATCGCAACCGAGAGCGCGTCGGTCTCGCGGCGAGCGAGCCGGTAGACGAGGTACGCGGCGGCGACCGCGACGGGGATCCAGAGGACGAAGAAGAGGACCTTCAGGGCCACTAGTGCCCCGTCCAGTGATGCTGCCGAGGCTCTGGGGCGCGAGCACCAAGCGATGGAAGGACGCAGGGAGCGCTCGTATCAGCAGATACGGGCGCGACTGAGGACGCAGCCGGCGTAGGCTCGCCGGAGCCGGCCCGGGAGCGGAGGTGCCGGCTCTGCCGGCGCCGGAGCAGAAAGGCAGCGCGCCGCGTAATCGCGTGCCAGAGGCCGGCAAGTGTCGCTGGACGGGGCACCTAGGCGGTCTCGACCATACCCGGCTGTAACGCGGGGCCGCGGGACTAGTCTCTTCATCACGATGCCGCTCTTCCGGTCCCGAGCCGAGCAGAAGGTCCGGGACGCTGGCTTTGACCCCGCCCGACTGCCGCCCGGCCAGTACTTCACCGAGAAGTGGCCTGTCCTTCACGCGGGCTCCGTGCCGCACGTCGATCTCGCGACGTGGGACTTCACGGTCAGCGGCGAGGTCGAGAGCCCGCTCCGGCTGACCTACGACGAGCTGCAGGCGCTGCCGCAGACGGAGGTCACGACCGACGTCCACTGCGTGACTCGCTGGAGCCGGTTCGACACGAGCTTCTGCGGCGTGCGCTGGAGCGAGCTCGCCAAGCTGGCGCGGCCGAAGCCGACGGCGCGCTTCGTCGTCGCGCACGCCGAGCAGGGCTTCACCTCGAACCTCCCGCTCGAGGCCCTCGACGAGGAGAACGCTCTCGTCGCCTGGGAGGCCGACGGCGAGCAGCTCACACCCGACCACGGCTGGCCGCTCCGGCTCGTCGTCCCCAGCCGTTACTTCTGGAAGAGCGCGAAGTGGCTGCGCGGCCTCGAGCTGCGCTCGACCGACGAGCCCGGCTTCTGGGAGCGCTACGGCTACCACAACGACGCCGACCCTTGGAAAGAGGAGCGCTACAGCTTCTGACGCCCCACCCAATCGTGAACCCTGGCGCGAAGAGCGGTACTCCTTCTAGGTGATCCTGAAACACCCGAAGCGCGCATCCCTCGTTCGGGTTACGAGGACATCGCACTACGAGCCGATACAGGCAGGGTCCCACCTCCCCCCACCCTGAGGACGCGCGAAGGGCCGCTGCTGCGGCCCTTCGTGATTGAACGGGTGTCTTCGACGCCTAGTGGTGGCTCAGATGGGCCTCGAGGAACTTCTCGCTGTTCGAATTGAACTGCGAGAGGAGCGCCTGGTAGCCCGCGACGGTCGGGGGCAGCACCTGTGAGCGGCTGATCCCGCCTGCGGCGCAGATGTCCTTACCCTGGAGCGTCGCCGTGACCGGCGTTTGCGGCCCGAAGATGGTCTTGCCGGCCTGCAGCGCCGCCGAGAGCTGGTCGACCTCCTGCCAGGTGCCCTGGAGCGCGTCCGCCGCGAGTTCGTTGCCGCAGACGGTGAACAGGATTGTCGCCGCCAGCGCGAGCTCGTCGCTGCCCACCGCCTTCGTGATCGTGGTCTGCTGCTTCTGGAGCGTTTTCACCTGCTTCTTGAGGGCCGCAACGTCCTTCAGCAGCTGCTTCTCCGTCGGGGTCGCGGCCCCCGGAGCCGACCAGGCGGTGGTCGCGTAGACGGCAACCCCGACGAGCGCACACAGAACGAGAGCCTTCTTCATGTTCCCTCCTCGAAAGGCAGTAAGGCCGCGAGCCTATCCGCTAAGCCTGAGAAGACCCAAGCCGGCTCGGCGAGACGTCGAGCTGGAGGCAACCGTCGAGGCACTTGAATCCGTATCGGCCGTTGGTACGCCAGTTCGCAACGAGGAGGCGCCGGCTTGGCCGGCGCCTCCGCTACACCAAACGGTTGACCCGCGACCCCCTTCGAATCGGCACTCGATCCTCGGACCGCCGACAAGAAGAAGGGGGGCACACGGGGGAAACATGGTTTCCCCCGTGCTGACTACATCATGTCGGGCATGCCGCCCGGCATGCCGGCGCCTGCCGGCTGCTTCTCCGGAGCCTCGGCGACGATCGCCTCGGTCGTGAGGATGTTCTTCGCGATCGACGCGGCGTTCTGCAGCGCAGAGCGCGTGACCATCGTCGGGTCGATGATGCCGGCCTTGACGAGGTCCTCCATCTCGCCCGTGTCGACGTTCATGCCCTGGCCCTTCGAGGCGGTGCGAACCTGGTTGACGACGACGGAGCCCTCGAGGCCCGCGTTGTAGGCGAGCTGGC
Source organism: uncultured Actinomycetes bacterium (assembly GCA_963776375.1). Classification (GTDB taxonomy): domain Bacteria; phylum Actinomycetota; class Thermoleophilia; order Gaiellales; family Gaiellaceae; genus PALSA-612. The sequence goes on from CAVZMF010000004.1 coordinate 248,731, forward strand.
GGAGCGGCTCCTCGAGCGAGCGCAGGATGATCGCGGCACCAGTCCGCTCGTCGCCCTCGATCGCGTCGACCGACTTCTTGATCGAGTCGGCCGCGTTCAGGAGCGCGACGCCGCCGCCCGGCACGATGCCCTCCTCGAGGGCCGCGCGGGTGGCACGCAGCGCGTCCTCGACGCGGTGCTGACGCTCCTTCATCTCGGTCTCGGTGGCAGCGCCGACCTTGACCACCGCGACGCCGCCGGCCAGCTTGGCCAGCCGCTCCTGCAGCTTCTCGCGGTCGAAGTCGGAGTCCGTGTTCTCGATCTCGGACTTGAGCTGCTTGATCCGCCCCTTGATGGCGTCGGAGTCGCCGGCGCCGTCGATGATCGTGGTCGAGTCCTTGTCGACGACGACCTTGCGGGCACGGCCGAGCTGCGAGAGCTTCGTGTTCTCCAGCTTGAGGCCCATCTCCTCGGTGATCACCTCGCCGCCCGAGAGGATCGCGATGTCCTCGAGCATGCGCTTGCGGCGATCGCCGAAGCCCGGCGCCTTGACCGCGACGGCCGTGAAGGTGCCGCGCAGCTTGTTGACGACGACGGTGGCGAGCGACTCGCCCTCGACGTCCTCGGCCACGATCAAAAGCGGGCGACCGGCCTGGATGACCTGCTCGAGCACGGGCAGGAGATCCTTGACCGCGCCGATCTTCTGGTTCGCGACCAGGATGTACGGGTCGTCGAGCACGGCCTCCATGCGCTCGGCGTCCGTGATCATGTACGGCGACAGGTAGCCCTTGTCGAACTGCATGCCCTCGGTGAACTCGAGCTCGAGGCCGAACGTCTGGCCCTCCTCGACGTTCACGACACCGTCCTTGCCGACCTTCTCGATCGCATCGGCGATCACGTCACCGATCTCGCGCTCGCGCGCCGAGATCGTGGCGACCCGGGCGATGTCCTCCTTGCCCGAGATCTCCTTCGACTGCTTCTTCAGGTCCTGGACGACCAGCTCGACCGACTGCTCGATGCCGCGCTTGAGCGCCATCGGGTTCGCGCCGGCCGCAACGTTCTTCAGGCCCTCGCGGACGATCGCCTGGGCGAGCACAGTCGCCGTCGTCGTGCCGTCGCCGGCGACGTCGTTCGTCGCCGTGGCCACCTCGCGGACGAGCTGGGCACCCTGGTTCTCGAACACGTCCTCGACGTCGATCTCACGTGCGATCGTGACGCCGTCGTTGGTGATCGTCGGCGCGCCGAACTTCTTGTCCAAAACGACGTACCGACCCTTCGGGCCAAGCGTCACCTTGACCGCGTCGGCGAGGACGTTCACGCCGCGCTCGAGCGCCCGGCGTGCATCCTCGTTGAACTTCAGCTCCTTGTGAGCCATCTATTCCTCCTGGTGATGAGCTAGGACTTCGCGCCGGCGAGCTGGCGCTTGCCCTTGGACTTCGCAGCCTTGACGACCTTGGCCAGGACGTCCGACTCGCGCAGGATCAGCAGATCCTCGAGTCCGACCTTGACCTCGGTGCCCCCGTACTTCGAGAAGATGATCTCGTCGCCCTCGGCGACGTCGAGGGGAATGAGCTCGCCCTTGTCGTTCCGCGAGCCCGGGCCGACCGCGAGGACGTTGCCGCGCTGCGGCTTCTCCTTCGCGGTATCCGGCAGGACGATGCCGCTCGTGGTCGTCTCCTCCTCCTCGAGGACCTCGACGATCAGGCGGTCACCCAGTGGTTGCAGATCCATCCAAACCCTCCTGTGGTTCTGGACTTTGTGACGATGGATGGCACTCTCATAGTTCGAGTGCCAGGCGATTTTATCTGCATACGTGCGGGCTGCGCAAGCGAGATCGACATGCTGTCTCCGGACTGTCACAAGCTGTAACGTCGGGTCGCGGTGAAGCGTGAGTTTTCGGCCGGAGGTGTTCTCGTTCGCGTCCAGGACGGCCGGCCGATGCTGGCCGCCATTCGCCCGGAAGGCAAGCCCGAGGGGCTGTGGGCGCTGCCGAAGGGCCGGATCGGCAAGGGCGAGAAGCCCGAGGCGACGGCCGTTCGGGAGGTCGAGGAGGAGACCGGCGTCCGCGGCGAGCTCGTCCGCAAGCTCGGCGACGTCCGCTACGTGTACACGTGGAAGGGCGAGCGGATTTTCAAGGTGGTCAGCTTCTACCTGCTCCGCTACGAGGCCGGGAAGCTCGGCGACCTGGCCAAGGAGTATGCGCACGAGGTCGCGGACGTCCAGTGGCTCCCGCTGGACGAGGCGCCGCGGACGCTGGCCTACACGGGAGAGCGCGACATGGCCCGACAGGCGCTCGCAGCGCTGGGCGACGACACAATATGATGCGGCAGCCTTTCGGCGGGCCGCCATGCAAGCGATGTACGCGCTGAACTTCTACTCACCGATCGTGGCCGATCAACTGCGGACACACCGCAAGACGGCGACGATCCGGCTCGGCGACAAGTCGGCGAAGTACCGGAAGGGGATGATCGTCCAGGTGCTCTGCGGAGCACGGTACAGCCCTCGGGAGAAGGTCTTCGACGCGGTCATCGACAAGGTCGAGGTGAAGACCCTCGGCGAGCTCTCCCCCAACGAGATCCAGCACGACAACCCCGTGCTCAAGCACCCCGACGAGATGGCCAGCTTCCTCGGCCAGCTCTACAACCGCGACGTGTCCCTCTCGGACACGGTCACGATCATCCGCTTCAGCGAGATCAGGTAGCACGGAGGACACGGCCGGTTTTCCCCGTGAGCCCTTCCTAATCAGCGCCGAGAGTTGCCACAGCGGCTGACGCCGGCAAAGCCGGGATCAGCGGCCGGGCTTGCGAATCGGAATCCCTCGAAACTCAGCCGGCCTCAACGACTCTCCGCAGGCCTCGCACTCGACCGCGAAGACCGAGGAGAAGCGGGCGCCGCAGCGACGGGCAATGCGAACGCAGCTCGCCGCCGCACTGCGGGCACGCCTCCGGCAGCTCGTCCTCCGACTCGTCGAAGTACCGCTGCGCGAACCCGCACTGAGAGGCACACGGCGGCCCAGTCGCCGAGGATCTTCCGCCGCTCCTCACGTAGCCAGTCGGATGCCTTGCCCACGGGTCTTCCTCAGCTCGAGACCAGTCGGGCGATCGGAGGCGGAGGCGGGCTCTGCCCGGCGAGAGCCCACGCAGCGGAACGACGGTGAGTGGCAGTGAAGGAGGGGTTCCATGGGGGAACCATGGGGTTCCCCCATGCTAAGTGACGGCCAACGCAGTCGATAGAGTGTCCGCCGTCTCGAGCGAGAAAGGGATTCTGAATGGCGATCGCGCGTGAAGCCGAGCCGATCGGCTCGCTGTCGGAGGTCAAGGACGTCGGCCTCGACCGGGAGGACCTCCTCGGCATGTACCGCAACATGGTCCTCACCCGCGGGATCGAGGAGCGCGGGCACATCCTCTACAAGCAGGGGAAGATCCCGGGCTCCTTCTACACGGGCCGCGGCAACGAGGCCGCCGCCGTGGGCATCGGCAGCGCGATGGGGCCTGACGACGTCGGGACGCCGCTGCACCGCGACATGGGCGTGCACATCGTCCGCGGGGTCGAGCCCTGGCGGATCTTCGCGAACTACATGGGCCGCGCGGACGGCCCGACCCGAGGCCGCGACGGCAACGTGCACCTCGCCGACTCGCGCCTGGGCCTGATCGCCATGGTCAGCCACCTCCCGGCGATGCTGCCGGTGGCGACCGGCGCCGCACTCGCATTCCGGATCCGCGACGAACACCGCGTGGCGGTCGGCTGGTTCGGCGAGGGCGCCTCGGCGCGCGGCGACTGCCACGAGTCGATGAACTTCGCCGGCACGCGCCGCCTGCCCGTCGTCTTCGTCTGCGACAACAACCAGTGGGCGTACTCGACCCCGACGCACCTCGAGTACACCGTCGAGCACATCGCCGACCGCGCGCAGGCGTACGGCTTCGAGGGCGTCGTCGTCGACGGCACCGACGTCCTCGCCGTCTACCGCGAGGCCAGACGGGCGATCGAGAAGGCGCGCGAGGGCGGCGGGCCGACGCTGATCGAGTGCCTGACGCTGCGCATGGAGGGTCACGCCGTCCACGACGACGCCTTCTACGTCCCCGGCGAGATGTTCGAGGAGTGGGCCAAGCGCGACCCGCTCGAGCGCTTCCGCGACTGGCTGCGCGACAACGCCTCGATGACCGACGCCGAGGAGGAGGAGATCGCGTCCGACGTGAAGCGGCTGCTCACCGAGGCCGTGCGCCGGGCCGAGGAGTCGCCGCTCCCCGAGGGCTCGACCGTGACCGACGGGGTCTACGCCGGCCCCGAAGCTCTCCTCACGCCGCACCACTAGCCATGGCCGAGCTGACCTATCTCCAGGCGATCTCCGACGGCCTCCGCGGCGAGATGCGGCGCGACAAGCGCGTGTTCGTGATCGGCGAGGACGTCGGCGTCTACGGCGGCGCCTTCAAGGTCACGCTCGGTTTCCAGGAGGAATTCGGCCCCTGGAGGGTGATCGACGCGCCGCTCGCCGAGACGGCCATCGTCGGCGGCTGCACGGGCGCGGCACTGATGGGCATGCGGCCCGTCGCCGAGATGCAGTTCTCCGACTTCGTCTCCTGCGCCTGGGACCAGATCGTCACGATCGCCGCCAAGCAGTACTACCGCGCCGGCACGCCGGTGCCGATGGTCATCCGGCTCCCGTCCGGCGGCGGGTTCTCCGGCGGCCCCTTCCACTCGCAGAACCCGGAGAGCTCGTTCGCGCACGTGCCCGGCCTCAAGTGCGTCTGCCCCGCGACGCCCGAGGACGCGAAAGGCCTGCTGATCAGCGCCATCGAGGACCCGAACCCCGTCCTCTACTTCGAGCACAAGCACCTCTACCGCCGCATCAAGGGCGACGTGCCCGAGGAGCGCTACACGACGCCGATCGGCAAGGCGCGCGTCCACCGCGAAGGCGACGACGTGTCGGTGATCACGTGGGGCGCAATGATCTACACGGCGTCCGACGCGGCCGACCGGCTCGAGAAGGACGGCGTCTCCGTCGAGATTCTCGACCTCCGCTCGGTGTTGCCGTGGGACAAGGAGGCGGTGCTGGCGAGCGTGCGGAAGACGTCCAAGGTGCTCGTGCTCCACGAGGACACGCACACCGGCGGGTTCGGCGCCGAGATCGCGGCGACGATCGCCGAGGAGGCCTTCGAGGATCTGGACGCGCCGGTCAAGCGCCTGGCGGCGCCCGACACGCCCGTGCCGTTCTCGCCGCCGCTCGAGAAGGCGTTCATCCCGCAGGTGGACGACGTCGCCGGCGCGCTGCGAAAGCTCGTGGAGTACTAGAGCGGTGGCGACGGGCACGCAGGTCGACGTGGTCATGCCCCAGATGGGCGTCTCCGTCTCGGAGGGCACGATCACGAAGTGGCTCAAGCAGCCGGGCGAGGCCGTCGCGCAGGACGAGCCGTTGCTCGAGATCTCGACGGACAAGGTCGACACCGAGGTTCCGAGCCCCGGCGCCGGCGTCGTCCAGGAGATCCTCGTCCAGGAAGGCGAGACCGTCGAGGTCGGGACGCGCCTGGCCGTGATCGCGCCCGAGGGCTCCGCGCCGGTCGAAGCGCCCGTCGCCCCGTCCGCCGCGTCACCCGAGCCGGCACCGCACTACGCACCTCCCGAGCCGCAGCCCGAGCCCGAGTCCTCCGCAGCCACGCCAACTCCCGAGCCGGCCCCGGCCTCAGCCGCGGCGGCACCGTCGGGCAACGGCAAGTTCGTCTCCCCGGTGGTCGCGCGCATTGCGTCCGAGCACGGCGTCGACCCGGGCCAGGTGCCGGGCACCGGCGCCGGCGGCCGCGTGACGAAGAAGGACATCCTCGCGTTCATCGAGTCCGGGGGCCTCGGGACGGCTGCTCCCGCAACCGTCCCCAGTCAAGAACCTGCCCCGCCACCAGCTCAAGCACCAACGGCCCCTGCGCCCGAAACAGCGCCGCTGCCGACGCCACGCCCAGAGCCCGCAGCTATGCCGCAGGCGCAGACCGCGGCAGGAGAGACCTTGGAGCCGATGACGGCCATGCGCAAGGGCATCGCCGAGCACATGCGCCGCTCGCTCGACACCTCTGCGCACGTGACGAGTGCAATCGAGGTCGACATGACCAGGGTCGTCCACATCCGGGAGCAGCTGAAGCGCGAGTACCAGCAGGCCTACGGCGTCAACCCGACCTACCTCGCCTTCATCGCACGCGCCACGATCGACACGCTGCGCGGATACCCGTACGTGAACGGCGAGATCCGCGGCGAGCAGATCGTCACGCGCAACTTCGTCAACCTCGGCTTCGCCGTCGAGCTAGCCGACGGCAAGGGCCTGATCGTTCCCGTGCTCAAGAACGCGGAGTCGCTGAACCTGCTCGGCATCGCCCGCGGAATCGCCGACATCGCGACACGGGCCCGCGAGAAGAAGCTGCTCCCCGACGACGTCCAGGGCGGGACGTTCACGATCACGAACCCGGGCGGCTACGGCACCTTCCACGGCACGCCGGTCATCAGCCAGCCGCAGGCCGCGATCCTGGGCACGTACGCGCTCGTCAAGCGCCCCTGGGTCGTCCAGGACGAGCTCGGCGAGGACGTCATCGCCATCCGCTCGATCATGAACATCACGCTCACGTACGACCACCGGCTCGTCGACGGCGCGCTGGCGGGCCGTTTCCTGGCGGACCTGCGCGAACGGCTCCAGGGCTGGGACGAGTCCGCATACCAGAGCTAGCAGCCGCGACGAGCGCGGCGGCTAGTGTGCCTCGATTGGCAAGTAAACGGCGCGCACACCTCGTCGATCTGGGCCCGACGCCGTACCTCGAGGCGTGGGAGCTGCAGCGCGCCCTGGCCGCCGAGGTGCTGGAAGGCATGCGTCCCGACACGGTCCTGCTGCTCGAGCATCCGCCCGTCGTCACCGTGGGGCGCCGGACCGCCGAGGGTGAGCTGCATCTCCCGGAAGACGCCGACGTCGAGGTCGTGGAGACGGACCGCGGCGGCAAGTCGACCTACCACGGCCCCGGGCAGCTCGTCTGCTACCCGATCCTCGACCTGAACCGGCATGGCCGCGACGTCAGGCGCTACTGCCGCGACCTGGAGGAGGCGCTCATCCGCACGATCGGCTCGTTCGGCCTCGAGGGCACGCGCATCGACCGCTTGACCGGCGTCTGGCTCGCGCCGCCGCCGAGGAAGATCGCCTCGATCGGCGTGCACGTCTCGCGCTGGGTGACGACCCACGGCTACGCATTGAACGTGGACCTCGACCCACAGCCGTTCACGGAGTGGATCACGGCCTGCGGCCTCGAGGACGCGGCCTTCACGACGATGGCGCGAGAGTTCGGCCGGCCGATGACCGTCGACGACGTTCGCCCTGCCGCGGCCGCCGCGCTCGAGGAGGTCTTCGACCTCGCGTTCGTCGACCAGCGACTCGCAGTCCGCTAGTCGCCGGCCAGCTGGCCTGCGTCGCGTGGAAGCGAGCCTGCTGCTCGAGCCGGTCGAGCGCCTCGCGCACGTGCCCGAAGGGCCCAGGCGTGGGCGGGCCGCGCGGCACCTCGCGCCGAAGTGCTCGGCCGAACGGCAGTGGCCCGCAGCGCGATCGAGCTCATGCGCAGCCTCCTCGTAAAGCTTCGCCGCTTGATCGAGCCTCACCTGGATCTCAGGAGGCACCTGCTCGGCCATGAGCGCGCGATCGTAACAGCGCCCCGAGCTCTGCCCCGCCTCATTCCTTGTAACACCTTGTTGCAAAGTCACTTGCGATCGATGATCGACTCGGGTGGCCGGTTCTGGAGCGCGATATCGAGCAGCACCTCGCCGATCCCAGGGTCGATGCGTCGTCGCCGGTGCGCGTGAATGAGGTGCCGTACTCGTTCGTAGCTCGGCCTCGGAGTGCCGAGCGAGTCGGCAACCTGCCCGAGTCGGCGGTAGGTCTCAGCCATGGGCAGATCAGCCCGATCAAGCCGGACGAGCGCTGCGAGAAGCCGGGAGTCGACGCGGGCGGCGGACCGTGCCAAGACACACATCGTGCAGTTCGAAATCGCACGCGATCGAGCCCTAGCCGTGCCGACTTCGCAACAAGTTGTTACTAGGCGGCAAGGGCGGCCCGTAGACTGAGACTCGATGGAGACCTCGCTTCCCGTCGCCGAGCGCCCGCGCCGACCGGAGTGGATGAAGGTGCGGGCGCCGAGCGCGGACTCGCGCTACTACGACGTCCGGAAGCTCATCCACGGCGCCGGGCTGAACACGATCTGCGAGGAGGCCCGCTGCCCGAACATCGCCGAGTGCTGGGGGCGCGGCACGGCAACGTTCCAGATCCTCGGCGACACGTGCACCCGCGCGTGCCGGTACTGCTACGTGCACTCGGGCAAGCCCGACGGTCCCCCCGATCCGCTCGAGCCGCTCCGGCTGGCGCAGACCGCCGCGCGCATGAGCCTCGAGCATGTCGTCGTCACGTCCGTCGATCGCGACGACCTGCCCGACCGCGGCGCGGCGCACTACGCCGCCACGATCCGCGCCCTGCGGGCGAAGGTGCCCGGCGCCTCCGTCGAGGTGCTCACGCCGGACTTCCTCGGCTGCGAGGAGGAGGCGCTCGCGACCGTCCTCGCCGAGCGTCCGGACGTCTTCAACCACAACATCGAGACGGTCAGGCGTCTGCACCCGAACATGCGCGGCGCCAAGGCGTCCTACGACAAGGCGCTCTGGCTCCTGCGTCGCGCGAAGGAGGTCGCCGCCTACGCTCAGCCTGCTTACCCCTTGCTCACGAAGTCCGGCATCATCGTCGGCCTCGGCGAGACGAACGACGAGGTGGTCGAGACGATGCGCGACCTGCGCGGGCAGGGCGTCGACGTGGTCACGATCGGCCAGTACCTGCAGCCGTCCTCGAAGCATGCGCAGATCGACCGCTGGGTGCACCCGGACGAGTTCCGCTGGTTCACCGAGCAGGGCGAGGCGCTCGGCTTCGGCTCGGTCTTCGCGGGGCCGCTCGTCCGCTCGTCCTACCGCGCGGACGAGCAGAAGCACGCCGCCTCGTCCTGAACGGCCGAGGGGGCCGCCGGCGGCGGCCCCCTCGCGAGACCTCGAGATCACGCCGCGGCTATGCCGGGCAGGGGTTCGAGGAGAGGACTTGCCGGAAGTTGTTCGTCCGGAGACGAACAGCCGGATTGGGGTTCGGGTAGAAGCTGAAGAGCTGCGGCCCGTACTCGGCCGTCGAGTTGCCGCCGAACGTGTTCGTCGTTCCCTTCAGGTTCGTCCCGCCGAACTGCCACACGCAGTGGCCGGACGGCGTCCCGTTGTCGGTCCCCGTCGAGAAGATCGGGTAGAAGTTCGCTCCGGGCGGTGGGTTCACGCAGTTCGTGCCGGTGAACCGGTCGCAGTTGCCACCGAAGTCCGCCGCCTCGATCCGCGGCAGGTCGGCCTCGAACGCCACCCGGCTGTAGTTCTGCGTCCCGTTGAAGACCGGGCTCGTGAACAGGATCGAGGACGCGTGGTACTTCTTGTCCTGCCCTCGATTCGGATCGGTTCCGGGCCAGACGTTCTGGTAGGAGACGCCGTCGAAGTCGTTGTCGGTGCCGATGCACCCGCCGATCGGGACGAGGAGCGAGTCCGCCGCCGAGGAGCAGCCGACGTCGTCGCCGTCGGGACTGCCTTCGTTGTTGCTCGTGCACGACTCCGTCGTCATCGACCGCGCTGCAGTACTCGAAGTGGCCGATCTCGTCCGAGAACGCGACGTTGTACGAGTGGGCCGCCCACGGCACGCGGGTGTGCTCGCTCGAGGTCGAGTACATGGGACGGAACGTGTACGGGGCCTGGTGGCAGGTGGTCGAGGTAGGCTCGTACAGGACCTGCGCGAAGCCGTTGGCGGCGCTGGCCGTCATCGAGCCCGATTGCCCGCTGGTCAGGTCGTCGATGCTCGTAACGAGCCCGGCGGGAGCGTCGTGAATGTCGATGGCGAGCTTGTCGTTCGGGTTCATGAACAGGTCCGTGGCCGGGTTCGGCGTGAAGGTGCCGCCCGTCTGCGAGAGCGGGGCCGGCGGAGCATGCGGAACGCCGCTCAGGGTCACGAAGGCGAAGTTCGCCGGCTCGAGCCCCACGGTGCCGAGGCAATCGGCGTTGTTCAACGTGCCGGTGTTCTGATCCTGGTTGAGGCTGAAGATCGCCATGGCCGCGCACCACTTCTTCGCATCGCAGCTCACGGCGGGAGCCCACCCGGGCGGATAGAACTGCAGCTCGAGGAACGCGGTCCCGGGATGCTTGCCGATGTAGTCGGGGCCGCTCGGGTCCGTCCCGTCGAAGATGTTCGTGTCGCTGTCCGGCGTGCAGGGCGCGTGCGTGAACTCCGGCCCCGATTGGTTGTCGCACAGCGCCATCCCGACCCAGAACGCGATGTGGAGCTGGAAGTTCCACGTGCCGGCCGTACCGGCCTGGTTCGGCAGGACCTTCGGGTCGTCGGGCAGGGTGAGCTCGTACTTCGACGAGTTGCCCGAGCCCGGTGTGTTCGAGTAGAAGAGCAGCGAGGGCTCGTCGTGGCCCGTGTACTCGCTCGCGTAGCCGATCGAGTCGGCTACCTCGGCACAGAGAGCGTTCGCCTCCGGCTCCGAACAGTTGATCCTCTGCACCGCGGACGCGCCGGGCACGAAGACGAAGGTGATTCCAGCTGCGAGACAGGCGACAGCAAACAAACCTGCCAATCGCTTCATTGGTCACTCCTTTCGCGACCTAGACTTCTGCAGATATCCAGCGACCCGTCCCTCCCCGACGGGCGGTCGAGAGCAGAACCAGCGCTAGCCCTTCCCCGCTCATGGTTCGGTCGAAACCTTTTGCCGGCCGGAGGTCAGCGCACGACGGCGCGCCGGACATTCGACCAGCGCTGCGAGCAGTCGGTTCCCCGCGGGAAGCAGCTGGTCGCGCCGTCGGTGATCAGCGCCGACACCTGCACGCGGTAGGCCCCGGCAGGGAGTGCCTTGCGCGTCCGCCACGCGACCAGCCCCGTGGCCGGGTCGGCCTGCGTGGTGACCCGCTCGCTGAGGACCACGTGGGAGATGCGGCGAGTGCCGGACACGTCCTGCCTGACACCGGTGCCGACCACGATCAGCCCGGGGACGAACTCACCGACGCTGAACGTCACCGAGACGTGCCCTCGCGACGACACCACAGGGTGCAGATAGGGCACCTGCTGGACGGCTCCCGCGGCCGATGCCGTTCCGATGGCGGCGAGAAGCCCGACGAATGCAAGTCGTCGGCTCATGACGCCTCGACTCACGGTAACAGTTGGGTGCAGGTCAGCCGCTGTGCGGCTTGGCCATGGCGCGGTAGTCGAGCGCCTCGTCGAGCACGCTCTCCTCGACGCCGGCGTCGCGGGCGACCTCGCGCAGCGAGCGGCCCGACGCGGCGGCTTCCTTGACGATCTCGGTCGCCTTGTCGTAGCCGATGTACGGGTTGAGCGCCGCCGCCGCCGACAGTGTCAGCTCGGCGTAGCGCTCGCACTGCTCGCGGTTGGCCTCGATGCCGTCGACGCATTTCTCGGCGAAGAGCCTCGCGGCGCTCGCGAGCAGCTTGATCGAGTCGAGCAGGTTGCGGGCCATCATCGGGATGAAGACGTTGAGCTCGAAATGGCCCTGCAGGCCGCCGACCGTGATCGCCTGGTCGTTGCCGATCACCTGCGCCGCGACCTGCGTCACGACCTCGGGAATCACCGGGTTGACCTTGCCGGGCATGATCGAGCTGCCCTTTTGCAGCTCGGGGAGCCGTAGCTCGGCGAGGCCCGCGCGCGGGCCGGAGCCCATCAGCCGGATGTCGTTCGCGATCTTCGTCAGCGAGACGGCGACGACCTTGAGCGCGCCCGAGGCCTCGACGAGCCCGTCGCGCGCGGCCGTCGACTCGAACGGATCGGCCGGCGCCGAGATCTCGAGTCCTGTCTCCTCGTGCAGCACGGCGCGGACGCGCGCCGCGAACTCGGGATGCGTGTTCAGGCCGGTGCCGACAGCCGTGCCGCCGAGCGGGGTCTGGCCCAGGCGCGGCAGCGCGTCCTGCACCCGCGCGATCCCCTGGCGCACCTGCGCCGCGTAGCCGCTGAACTCCTGGCCGAGGGTGACCGGCACGGCATCCATCAGGTGCGTGCGGCCCGACTTCACCAGGTCGTCGAACTCCTTCGCCTTGGCCTCGAGCGACGTCGCGAGCCGGTCGAGGGCGGGGAGGAGGTCGTCGACCAGCTCCCCGAGCGCGGCGAGATGAACGGCCGAGGGGAAGACGTCGTTCGAGGACTGGCCCAGGTTGACGTCATCGTTCGCGTGCACGTCCTCGCCGGCCAGCGACGGCGATGACCTCGTTGGCGTTCATGTTCGAGGACGTGCCCGAGCCGGTCTGGAAGACGTCGATCGGGAACTGGTCGTCGAGTTCGCCCGAGGCGACGCGGTCGGCCGCGGCCGCGATCCGGCCCGCCTTGTCGGGGTCGAGCAGCCCGAGGTCGGCGTTCACGCGCGCCGCGGCGGACTTGATCCGGCCGAGCCAGCGCGCGACCGGCGCCGGGATGGGCTCGCCGGAGACGGGGAAGTTGTCGACGGCCTTGCGGGTCTCGCCGCCCCAGAGCTCCTCGCGCTCGGTCGTGGCCATGCGGCGAGTCTAGCTACGGCCGGGCGCCTGCTTCCTCGCAAACTGCGCCAATCGGATGGGGCACCCCGGCCCACCACCCACGTTTGAGCGTACCGAGAAGACTGTGACGTGTCTGCAACTCGGGTGTGCTGATTCGGTGACTTTTCGTCCCCGGGCAGGGTCAGCCGCGCGCGGCCTTCAGCAGCTCGTCCCAGCTCGCGAGCTTGACGCGCGGGCGGCCGTGCGGCGCGCCGAGCTCGCTCTCGACCTTGTCGATCAGCTCCCAGCCCGAGTACATGACGACCTCGACACCGCGCTCGGCGAGAAGCGCGTCCACGGCCTCGGCGCTCGCGTCCGGAGCCCGCGGGAGCGTGCCCGCGCGCGCGTCCTCGAGCAGCAGCCCGACCGTCTCGGTCGCGTCCTTCTTGTTCGTGCCGATCACGCCGCTCGGCCCGCGCTTGATCCAGCCGGCGCAGTAGACGCCGGGGACGCGGACGCCCTGCTCGTCGAGCGCGCGCCCGCAGTCGTTGCGGATCGTCGCCCGCTCGGCGTCGAACGGCACGCCGGGAAGCTCCACGCCCTGGTAGCCGACGCTGCGGAAGACGATCCCGCAGGGGATGACCTCGCGCTCGTCGGTCGCCACGGCGCGGACGCTGCCGCGGCCGTCGGGCACGAGCTCGTTCCGCACGACCTCGATCGCCTCGACGCGGCCGTCGCCGAGGATCGCGACCGGCGAGACGCAGAAGCGGAGGACGAGCCGCTTCGGCTTTCCGGCCGGTTCAGAGGCCACGAACGCGCGCAGGATGTCCACGTTGCGCCGTGCGCGCGCCCGGTCTGCCTCCAGTGCCGCCTCGCTCGCCGGGTCGAGCTCGAGGTCAGCCGGATCGACGACGACGTCGGCGCCTCCGAGCTCGCCGAGCTCCTTCAGCTCGGGCGGTGTGAAGGCCGCCTGCGCCGGTCCGCGGCGGCCGAGCATGACGATCTCGCGGAGCCCGGAGGTCGCGATCGCCTCGATCGCCTGGTCCGTGGCGTCGGTCGGCGCCAGCTCCTCGCGTGTCCGCGCGAGCATCCGGGCCACGTCGATGGCGACGTTGCCGTTCCCGATCACCACTGCTCGCTCGACCCGAAGGTCGAAGCGGAGGTGCTGGTAGTCGGGGTGGCCGTTGTACCAGGCGACGAATTCGGTCGCCGCCCAGGATCCGGGGAGATCCTCGCCGGGAATGCCGAGACGCTTGTCGGTCTGCGCGCCGACCGTGTAAAGGACGGCGTCGTAGAGGCGCGTCAGCTCCTCGTGCGTGATGTCCCGTCCTGCGTCGACGTTTCCGAGGAAGCGAAAGCCCCGCATCGCGGCCGTCTTCTCGTAGACGCGCGATGCCGCCTTCAACTCGGGGTGGTCGGGCGCGACGCCGAGCCGCACGAGCCCCCAGGGCGTCGGCAGCCGCTCGATCATGTCCACCTCGACGCGCGGGTCCTCGGACGCGAGCAGGGCTCCCGTCGCATAGAAACCTGCCGGGCCCGATCCGACGACGGCGACCCGGAAGGGGCGATCCGCGCTCATGTACCGATCCTAAGAGCCTGTGACAGAGTGGGCTCTGCTCTACGAGGCGGCAGCGGTCGTTCGCTCGAGCAGCTTTTCGGTGTCGGCGAGCGCCGGTCGGTATCCCATCGACGTGAACAGCTCCCGTGCCTGGGACAGCGGCTCCTGGGCGGCGGAGTCGTCGAGAGCGAGGAGGCAGCGGCCCTGGCCGAGCAGCGCGTGGGCGTGCTCGGGGACGTTCCCGAACTCCTGCCAGCGCGCGGCTGCTTCGGCATAGAGGGTCGCCGCGTCGGTGTGGTCGCCGGCGTGCTCGGCGAGTTGGGCGCGGGCGGCGCAGAGCGCGTGCTCACGTAGCGGGACGAGAGGCTCGACTCCCTCGGTGAGTTGCTTCGCCAGCGCAGGGTCACCGGCGGCGAGCGCGGTCCGCACCATGAACGCGAGTTGTCTCGAGTAGTAAGGAGTAGTCCGGGCGGCCGGTGTCTGCTCGATCTCGGCGAGCAGCGCGCGTGCTTGCTCGGGCTCGGCGGCGGCGAGCCTGACCGCTGCTGAGGACGCGAGCGCTTCGACAGTCAGGTCGGTCGCCGCGGCCGCGCGCGCGGTCTCCACGAGCCAGTCGGCGACGCCTTGCGCGTCCCGGGAATCGCCGCGGGCGAGGTGGGTCGCCAGCTCGAGCGCGCGCAGCCAGACGAGTAGGTGCGTTGCGCCGCTGGCCTCGACGGTTGACGCTAGGCGGCTGGCCCGCTCGAGCGCTTCCTCGGGGCGGGCGAGTTCGACGAGCAGTCCCGGGCAGTCGGCCTCGAGAGTCGCAGCCGCGAGCCCGCGCCTCTCGCAGAACGCGATTCCCTGCTCGAAGGCGTCGAGCGAGCGAGCCGGCCCCTCGAGCGGGTAACGGGCGATCGCGAGGTTGTTCTGGAAAACGGCGGCCTCCCAGCCTGTTCCTCGCTCGACAAGCAGGGCGAGCGCACGCTCCATCTCGTCGATTCCATCAGGCTCACCGAGGTAGGCTCGGGCCAGGCCGCGGACGCCGAGCGCGCCCGCTGCGACGGGCAGGCCCAGCTGTTCGGCGAGCGCCCGCGCCCGGTCGGCGGCTGCGATCGCCTCGCGGTGGGTGCCGGTGAGGAAGTGCGTGGCGGCGAGCTGCGTGTAGGCGGCGACGAGCGTTGGGCCGGGCGACTGCTGGTCGAGTAGATCGACGGCCTCGGCGGCGAGCGCGAGGTTCCGCCCGTCGCCCAGTTGAAACGTGACCCGTGAGAGCAGGATCAACGCGCGGGCGGCGGCCTCCGGCTCGTCACGGGCACGGAGGACGGTGAGCGCTTCCTCGAGCGCGGCCGCAGCCTCGCGCGGCTGACCGGCGTGGAAGGCCGCCTCCGCCCATCGGTGAAGCAGGTCGGGCCGCTCGGGATCGTCGGCCGGAGTGAGCTCGAGTGCGCGGGTGAGCCGCGCTTCTGCCTGGACGGTGTCGAGGCCGAGCGCCCGCTCGCCTGCGAGCGCGAGGAAGCGCCTCGCGGGCAGGGCGAGCTCTTCGGCCTGCTTCGGATCGCCGGCCGCCTGGGCGAGCTCGAGCGCCTGCAGGTAGTGGTGGGCGAGTACCTCGGCCAAGTCCTCGACCCGGTCGCCGGCCCGGCGCTCGACCCAGGCCGCCGCGGAGCGGTGACGACGCGCACGCTCCGCCCGCGGGATCTGGCCGTAGGCGACGTCGCAGACGAGCACGTGCCAGAACGAGTACTCGCGCTCGCCTTCGATCGAACTCACGCGGGCCGGGCGGACGAGCTCCTTGCGGGCAAGCTCGTGGAGCGACAGCTCGAGCTCGCCCCGGTCGCGGCCGCCGATCTCCGCCAGGGCGCCTACCCAGAACACCTTCCCGAGCACGGCCGCGTCCTGCAGCAGGCTCTTCCGCTCCGGGCTGAGCGTGTCCAGACGCGCGGCGATCAGCGCCTGCAAGCTCTCCGGCAGCTCCGACTCCGCGAGGGCCTCTCCCTCCCGGTCGAGGCCGCGATCGGCGAGCAGGCGCACGAACTCCTCCGCATAGAGCGGATTGCCGCCCGCCCGCTCGAGCACTGCCCGCTCGAGCTCCTCGCCGAGGACGGTCCGGGTGATCAGGTGCGAGACGAGCTCGGCCGTCTCCTGATCCGAGAGCGGCGGCAGGTTGATCGTCGTCGCGTTTCGCATCCCGCCCGCCCAACCGGGATGCCTCTCGTGGAGCTCCGGCCGCGCCGTGCAGAGAACGAGCAGCGGCACCCCCTCGGCCCACTCGGCCAGATGCTCCAGGAACGCGAGCAGCGCCTCGTCCGCCCAGTGCAAGTCCTCGAACACGAGCACGCTCGTCCGCGCCGCCGCCAGCCCTTCCAGGAAGCGCCGCCAGGCCGTGAACAGCTCCTGCCGCTCCGCCGCCGAGGCCGCCTCGACACCGACCAGCGGCGCCAGCCGCTGCAACATCCACTGCCGCTCCGGCTCCTCCGGGGAAACCGCCGCGTCCAACTTCGCCATCGCCGCCTCGGCCGAATCGGACTCGAGGATGCCCGCCTCCGCCTTGACGATCTCGCCCAGCGCCCAGAACGTGATCCCCTCCCCGTAGGGCAGGCAACGCCCCTGCCGCCACCGCGTCAACTCGGGCTTCGTCTCGAGGTAGGCGAACAGCTCTGCCACCAGCCTGCTCTTGCCCACCCCAGGCTCACCGACGACCGTGACCAGCTGCACCGAGCGCTGCTGCGCCGCCCGCTCGAACGTCCCGATCAACAACGGCTTCTCCAGCTCCCGACCGACCAGCGGCGTCGTGTACTGCCGAGTAATGTCGGTCCCGAAGCGGGCACGGGCCGCCTTCGCCCGCCACAGCGACAACGGCTCCGCCTTCCCCTTCACCACCACCGGCTCGAGCTGCTCGTACTCGAACACCCGACTCGTCGCCCGATAGGTCTGCTCCCCGACCGCAACCCCGCCCACCGGCGCCGCTCCCTGGATACGGGCAGCCGTATTGACGACGTCACCCGTGACCAGCCCCTCCCCCTGCTCAGGGCGAGCGCCGAGCGCCACCACCGCCTCGCCCGTGTTGATCCCCACCCGCACCTGCAAGTCGAGCTCGGGGTCTGCCTCGTTCAACTCCTCGATCGCCTCGAGGATCCTCAACCCTGCCCGCACCGCCCTCTCCGCATCGTCCTCGTGCGCCACCGGAGCACCGAAAGCAGCCATGACCGCATCACCGATGAGCTTCTCCACCGTGCCGCCGTACTGCTCGATCTCCACCCGAAGCCGCTCTTGATACGGACGAACCGAGCCCTCACGTCCTCCGGATCAGCCCGCTCCGAAGCAGCCGTGAACCCGACCAGGTCACAGAACAACACCGACACCACCTTCCGCTCCTCACGGACCGGAGCAGTCGGCAACTCGCTCAGCGGCGCCGTGCAGAAAGGACAGAACGGAAAATCGCCCGGGAGCTCCTTGCCACAGGCAGGGCAGGACGCCACTCGCCGAGTCTAAGCAGCGACGACGCACGCGTCGTGCGAGGAGCGCGCGATCTTCTCGGAGCGGCGGATCCGACCCCGCTCGTCGCAGACGGTGAGGAAGCCGCGGCCGAGCGCGGGGGTGACGACCCAGCCGAGGGTCTCCTGCACGTTGTAGGAGCCGACCGGGACGACCGTGCGGCCGAGCGACCGGCCGTCCGTGCGGTGCACCCGCAGCGTCCCGCTCCAGCCGCTCGTGACGTACACGAGACCGCCGGAGAAGGTGACGTGCTGCGGGGGCGCGTCGCCGTACGGCCGCGCCAGCAGCCGCAGGCTCCGCACGTCGTAGACGGCGAGCTGGTTCCGGTCGCCGGAGCTGACCCAGGCGCGGCGCCCGTCGGGGGCGAAGCCGACGTCGTGCGCGACGAACGGAGGGCGAAAGCGGCGCATGAGCCTCGGCCGCGCGCGGTCGGACACATCGACGACGGCGATCTCCTCCGCCCTGGTGCCGAGCGCGATCCAGAGCGTTCGGCCGGCGGGATCGACGGAGACGTGCCGAGCGCGCGGACCGACGCGCACGCGCCCGAGCACGCGGCCAGCCTCGACGTCGAGCGCCACCAGCTGCCCGCGGTGAGCGTCCGTGACGTAGGCGTGCCGGCCGTCGGGGTGCGCAGCCGTGTAGCGCGGCTCGGAGAAGTCGTGCAGGACGCGGC
The DNA here is from genome assembly GCA_963776375.1 of uncultured Actinomycetes bacterium. Lineage (GTDB taxonomy): Bacteria > Actinomycetota > Thermoleophilia > Gaiellales > Gaiellaceae > PALSA-612. The sequence continues at coordinate 266,946 of CAVZMF010000004.1, forward strand.
GGATCGAGAGTGTTGGCGCGTCCACGAGCGTGACCGTGCCGATCTCCGAGTGCGCGACGACCGCCGTACCGCCCACACGCTCGATGCTGCGCGGATACGGGAGCGTGGCAAGGTGCTGCCGGACGTGCCCGCCGGGCAGGTCGACGACGACGAGCCGAGACTCGAGGTCGGCCGTGACCAGAGCCACCGGCCGCGCCTTACGGCTCGGGGGGATGCGTGGCGCGAGGACGAGCGCCGATGCCCCGACCAGGAACTCGCGGCGGTCCACGCCACGACTACGAACAGGTAAAGAGGCTAGGTCCCGCTCAATGAGAGCAGCCCGAGCCGCATCCGTGGCCGGCGTCCTCGGGCGCCTCGCCCTCGGCGACCTGGAACGAGCTGCCGCAGCCGCACGAGGCGGTGACGTTCGGGTTGTTGATCTTGAAGCCCGCCTCCTGGATCGTCTCCAGAAAGTCGATCTCGGCGCCGCGCAGGTAAGGCGCGCTGAACGGGTCGACCACGACCGTGACGCCGTGGGAGTCGAGCTCGTGGTCGCCCTCCTGGGCGCCGCGGTCGAAGCCGAGCGCGTACTCGAAGCCGGAGCAGCCGCCGCCCTGGACGGCGACACGCAGGACGGTCGCCCCACCCTCGGGCTCCTCGGCCATCAGGCCCTTGATCTTCGCGGCCGCGCTCTCCGTGAGCACGACCAGCTCGTCCGTGCGCTCGACGATCTCCACTCAGCCATCGTACCAGTCGACCCGGCGGCCGCAGCCGGCCGATTTCGGGCCAGCTTGTAACACCCGTCTCACGCACCGTTCCGGGGTTTCGAGTGATCTTCGTTACACCCCTCGGGGTCCTGCTAGGTTCCGCACGACGGAGACGCGGAGAGAGGGCGGAGGATGCTCGACAACTGGCTGCCGTTCCTGATCTACGGGCTCATGGCGGCCGCGATTCCCGCAACGATGGTCGTCATGTCCTTCGTGTTCTCGCAGCGCCCGCGAGCCAGGACACGAGCGCGCGGCCTGCCGTTCGAGTCGGGGGTGTCGAAGGGCCCGCCCAGGCAGCAACGCTTCACGATCAGCTTCTACCTGACGGCGATGCTCTTCATCGTCTTCGACATCGAGATCGTGTTCCTCTACCCGCTCGCGGTCATCCTCCACCAGCTCGGGTGGTTCGGGTTCATCGAGCTGCTCTTCTTCATCCTCATCCTCGGGCTCGGCTACGTCTACATCTGGCGCAAGGGAGCCCTCGAGTGGCAGTAGAACGCAAGCGGCTCGCCGACTACGGGCTCCGCTCGGAGCGGCTGCTCTGGCCGGACAAGGGCCCGGGCGTCTTCGAGCAGGAGGTCGAGAACCTCGAGCAGCGCGTGGGACTGACCACGCTCAAGAGGGCCGTGGCGTGGTCGCAGACGAAGTCGATGTGGCCGGACACGTTCGGCCTCGCCTGCTGCGCGATCGAGATGATGTCGATCGTCTCGTCCCGCTACGACATCGCCCGCTTCGGCATGGAGGCGTTTCGCGCCTCGCCGCGGCAGGCCGACCTGCTGATCGTCTCCGGCCGTGTCGTCCACAAGATGGCCGCGCCGCTGCGCCAGATCTACGACCAGATGCTGGAGCCGAAGTGGGTGATCGCGATGGGCGCCTGCGCCAGCTCGGGCGGGATGTTCAACAACTACACGACCCTGCAGGGCGTGGACAAGATCGTCCCCGTCGACATCCACGTGCCCGGCTGCCCGCCGCGACCCGAGGCGCTGATGGAGGGCATCCTGCGGCTGCACGAGAAGGTGCTGGCCGGCATCCCGCCGGCGTACGAGATCCGCGGGGTCGCCCAGTGAGGCCGACAGAGTGAGCTTCGCAGGCGTCCCGGGGCTCGTGGAGCAGAAGGTCGCGCACGGCGAAACGACGCTCGTCGTCGACCCGGCCCGCCTCGTCGAGGCCTGCTTGCACCTCCGCGACGAGGAAGGCTTCAACTTCCTCTCGGACGTCTCCTCCGTCGACTACCTCGGCTGGGGCGACGAGCCGGTCGCCGGCTACTGGGGCGGCGCCGACGGCCGCGACCTGAACCGGCCGGGGACCTGGGGCCTGGCGCGCAAGCCGGCGCCGAAGCCGAAGCGGTTCGCCGTCAGCTACCACCTGCTCTCGATCCGGTCGGGCGCGCGGGAGGCACCGCGCGTGCGCGTGCAGGTCTGGGTCGACGACGGCGAGCACGTGCCGAGTGTCGTCGCCGTCTGGCCGACCGCCGACTGGCAGGAGCGCGAGGTCTGGGACATGATGGGCATCCGCTTCACCGGCCATCCCGCCCTCTCGCGCATCCTCATGGACGACGACTGGGAGGGCTTCCCGCTTCGCAAGGACTACCCGATCGGCGGCGAGCCGGTGCGGTTCTCGGGCGAGGAGTAGCGATGGCCGTCGCACCTGAACGGCCTCGCGAGACGCGCATCTACGAGGGTTCGCGTATCCCGCAGCCGATCCCGTCGGTGCTGCAGGTGCCCGAGGCGCTGCGGCGCTCCGACGACGTCCTCGAGGTCAACTTCGGGCCCAACCACCCGTCCACGCACGGCGTGCTGCGACTGATCGTCGAACTGGACGGCGAGAAGGTCGTCGGCCTGCGAGCGGTCGTCGGCTACCTGCACACCGGCTTCGAGAAGTCGATGGAGTCGAAGACGTGGTGGAAGGCGATCCCGTTCGCGCCGCGGATGGACTATCTCGCCTTCCAGGCGAACGAGCTGGCGTTCGTCCTCGCGATCGAGAAGCTGCTCGGCATCGAGGTGCCGCCGAAGGCAACGTGGATGCGGATGCTGCTGACCGAGCTGAACCGGATCCACTCGCACCTGGTCTGGCTCGGCACCTCGGCGCTCGAGCTGGGTGCGATCTCGCCGTTCTGGTACACGTTCCGCGAGCGCGACCGGGTGCTCGACCTGTTCGAGCTGGTGGCCGGGACGCGCATGCACACGCGCTACTTCCAGGTCGGCGGGCTGGCCGAGGACATCCCGCGCGGTTTCTTCGACGAGTGCCGCAAGTTCTGCGAGGCGATGCCGGCGGCGGTCGACCAGTACGAGCAGATGCTGACGCAGAACGAGATCTGGCTCAGGCGCACGAAGGGCGTCGGGCTCCTGAGCGCGGAGGACGCGATCGCGCTCGGCCAGTCGGGCCCGGTACTGCGCGGCTCAGGCGTCGACTGGGACCTGCGCCGTGCCGAGCCGTACCTCGCCTACGACCAGGTCGAGTTCGACGTGCCCGTCTACCAGAACGGCGACGTCTGGGACCGGTACAAGGTGCACATGGACGAGATGCGGGAGTCGACCCGCATCGCCGCCCAGGCGCTCGAGGCCATGCCCGGCGGGGCGTGGATCGCGGACGACCGCAAGGTCGTGCTGCCGCCGCGCGAGGAGCTGCACACGTCCATGGAGACGCTGATCCACCACTTCAAGCTCGTCACCGAGGGGTTCCGCGTGCCCGAGGGCGAGGTCTACCTCGCGATCGAGTCGCCGCGCGGCGAGTTCGGCTGCTACCTCTGCTCGGACGGCGGCTCGAAGCCGTGGCGCGTGCGCTTCCGGGCGCCGAGCTTCATCGCGCTCCAGGCGACGGCCACGCTGATGAACGACGCACTCGTCGCGGACATGATCGCCGCGGTCGGCTCGCTCGACACCGTCATGGGCGAGTGCGACCGATGAGGGTCGCTCGCCTTCGGCTCGCTCCCGTGGGGGAAACCTTGTTTCCCCCACGGAGCCCCCTTCTTCCAGAGGCCGCTCTGGCTCGGGGAACCTCCCGGTTCCCCTGGGACCCCTCCCCACCCTCATCGGCCGAGGGCCGACCGATGAGGGACTTCGCCGCGCAGGTGCAGGAGATCGCGGAGCAGTACCCCGACTCGCGCTCGGCGGTCCTGCCGGCGCTACGGATCGCGCAGGAGCGACACGACGGCTGGCTGCCGCCCGAGGCGTTCGTCGAGGTGGCCGACGCGCTCGAGCTGACGCCGGCGTACTGCCAGGCGGTCGCGTCCTTCTACGACATGTACCACCTGGCCCCCACCGGGCGACACCTCGTCGAGGTGTGCACCAACCTCTCGTGCGCCCTCGCGCGGGCGCAGGACGTGGTCCGTGCCTTCGAGTCCGAGCTCGGCGTCCACGCCGGCGAGACGACCGAGGACGGCGAGATCACCTTCCGTGCCGTCGAGTGCCTCGGCGGCTGCGGCTACGCGCCGGTCGTCGCGGTCGACCACCGCTACCGGCACGACGTCCGCCCCGACGACGTCCCGGCGATCGTGGAGGAGCTCCGTGCCGGCTCGTAGCGTCCTGCTCGCGGGCACCGAGGACCACGACCTCACGAAGCTGGACGAGTACCGGGCCGTGGGCGGGTACGAGGCGCTGCCGAAGGCGCGGGCGATGACGTCGGACGACCTGATCGCCGCGCTGCAGGCGTCGAACCTGCGCGGCCGCGGCGGCGCCGGGTTCCCGATGGGGCGCAAGGCGTCGCTGATCGACCGCGCCAGCGCCGAAGCCGAAGTACCTCGTCGTCAACGCGGACGAGTCGGAGCCGGGCGCGTTCAAGGACCGGCAGGTGATGGCGCGAGGCGCCGCACCGGCTGATCGAGGGCTGTCTGATCTCGGCCCACGCGATCGAGTCGACGCACGTGTTCATCTACATCCGCGGCGAGTACCTGACGGAGTGGGAGATCCTGCAGGCCGCGGTCGACGAGGCGCGCGAGGCGGGGCTCTTCGACGACGTCGAGATCATCGTGCACCGCGGCGCCGGCGCGTACATCTGCGGCGAGGAGACCGCGCTCCTCGACTCGCTCGAGGGTCGGCGCGGCCAGCCGCGGCCGCGGCCGCCGTTCCCGCCCGTTCAAGGCCTCTACGACGCGCCGACGCAGATCAACAACGTCTGCACGATCGCGAGCGTCCCCTCGATCATCGAGATGGGCGCGGAGGAGTGGGCGAAGATCGGCCCGGAGTCATCGCCGGGGACGGCGGTGTTCTCGATCTCAGGCAACGTCGTCAAGCCGGGGAACTACGAGCTCGAGCTGGGCACGACGATGCGCGAGCTGATCTACGACTGGGCCGGCGGCATCCCTGACGGGCGCGAGCTGAAGGCGATCATCCCCGGCGGCTCGTCCGTGCCGGCGCTCACGCCCGACCAGATCGACACGCCGCTCGACTACGACTCCATCGGCGCGGCCGGCTCGTTCTTCGGCTCGGCGTCGCTGATCGTCGTCGACGACCGCTGCTGCATGGTGCAGCTCGCGCTGCGCGCGGCGAAGTTCTACATGCACGAGTCGTGCGGCAAGTGCACGCCCTGCCGCGAGGGCACGCGCTGGCAGGTGCAGCTGCTGGAGAAGATCGAGGCCGGCGAGGCCACGCACGCCGATCTCGACCTGCTCGCGTCGGTCGGCTCGCGGATCCTCGGCAAGTCGCTCTGCGCGCTCGGCGACTTCGCCGTCTACCCCGTGCAGAGCTACATGAAGAAGTTCCCGGACGAGTTCCGCGCCCACGTCGACCAGGGCGGCTGCCCGTTCCACGGCCAGTCCTCGATCGAGGGCATCGTCGCCCCGTCCGACCAGCACAGCCATTCGCGCGAGCGCGAACGGCTAGAGGAGGCGCATGTCTAGCGGAGGCGGCCGAGCTCGTCACGCTCACGATCGACGGCGCGAGGTCCAGGTCGCGAAGGGAACCGGCCTGGTGGAGGCCGCCGCCTCTGCCGGGATCGAGATTCCGGTCTTCTGCTACGAGCCGCGGCTCGGGCCGCCCGTCGGTGCCTGCCGTATGTGCCTGTGCGAGGTCGCGCCGGGGCCACCGAAGCCGCAGGCCGCGTGCACGCTGACCGTCGCCGAGGGGATGGTCGTGAAGACCGCGCACACGTCGGAGATGGCGGCCGAGAGCCAGAACGCGACGCTCGAGTTCATCCTCGTCAACCACCCGCTCGACTGCCCGGTCTGCGACAAGGGCGGCGAGTGCCCGCTGCAGGACCTCACCTTCCGCTACGGGCCCGGGATCGACGCGGATGACCTTCTCCAAGCGGACACTCGAGAAGCCGATCCCGATCTCGCCGACGATCGCGCTCGACCGCGAGCGCTGCATCCTCTGCTACCGCTGCACGCGCTTCTCCGAGGCCGTGTCCGAGGACGGCCAGCTCGTGGCGAAGAACCGCGGCGCGCAGTCCGTGATCGCGACCTTCGAGGACCGGCCGTACCGCGCGCCGTTCTCCGGCAACGTGATCGAGCTCTGCCCGGTCGGCGCGCTGACCTCGACGCAGTACCGCTTCGAGGGCCGGCCCTGGGAGATCCAGAACGTCCCGACGCGTCTGCGGCCTCTGCCCGGTCGGCTGCAACGTCGCCGCCACGACGCGCGAGGGCAAGGTCAAGCGCATTCTCTCCCGCAACCATCCCGAGGTGGACGAGGGCTGGCTCTGCGACAAGGGCCGGTTCGGGTTCCCGGCCCTGCGCGCCGCCGACCGTGTCACCATGCCGCTCCGGCGCAGCGGCGGCCGCCGCTTCGGGGAGATCTCGTGGGACGCCGCGCTCGACGAACTCGAGCGGCTCGCCCGCGCCGCCGGCAACCGGGTCGTGCTCGCGCTGTCCGGAACCGAGACGGTCGAGATGGCCTACGCCCTGTCGCGACTCGTGCGGGAGGGGCTCGGCTCGCACACGGCGGTGCTGCCCGAGGAGGCGAGCCCGGCGCTCGCCGCCTTCCGGCAGCCGCTGTCGGCCCTCCGCGACACGGACGCGATCGTCGTCGTCGGCGACGACCCCGTGGTCGAGCGGGCCCCCGTCGTCGACCTCTGGATCCGCGCCGCCCGCAGGCACGGCGCGGACATCGTCACCGTCGGCCCCGCCGGGCGCGTGCAGACGAAGCCGGGCACCTACGCCGGGTCGAAGCGAAGATCTCGGACACGCTCGGCGACGCGCAGCGCGTGGCCGTGGTCTGGTCGGGCCCGGGCGGACACGGCGGCGCCGAGCCGGCCGCGCTGGCAACGGCGCTCGGCGAGCGCGTCTTCGCCGTCTACCACCTGCCGGCGACGCCGAACGGCGCCGCAGTCGTGGACGCATGGCACGCGGCCGGCGACGGGAGAGCCGGAGCAGCTCGAGCGGATCGGCCTCCTGATCGTGTCCGGCGACGAGATCGCCCGCGACGCGCGGCTGCGCGACTGGCCGGTCGAGCCGACACGGTCGTCGCGATCGGCGCGTTCGCCGACGAGCTGCGCCCGCTCGCCGATCTCGTCCTGCCGACGACGAGCTACCTGGAGCGGGACGGCACGTTGGTCAACCTCGAGGGCCGCGCGCAGCGGCTGCGCCGCGCGGTGATGCCGCCCTGCCCCGACGAGCTGGCCTGGATCGCCAGGCTCGCGGAGCGCTTCGGCGTCACGATCGCTCCCGAGGCGCGCGGCGTCTTCGCCGAGCTGTCGCCGAAGCTCTTCGACGGCGCCTCGCTGGCCGAGGTCGGCGAGCGGGCCGTGCTCCGCGCCGCCGTCGAGTCGCGCGAAGTGCCGGTGCCCCAGCCCAAGCGGGCGTCGAGGGCAAAGGCGGCGAGCGGCGGGCCCCTGCGGCTGACGAGCTACCGCGCGCTCTTCTCCGGGCCGGCGGTCGAGCGCGTGCCGGAGCTGCGCTTCCAGCGCCCCGAGCACGTCGTCGAGCTGTCCCCGAAGGACGCATCCGTCCGCGGCGTCGAGAACGGCGACGTCGTCCGCGTGAGCTCGAACGGCACTTCTGTCGACCTGCGCGCGCGGGTCAACCGGCGCCTGCTCGCGGGAGTCGTCCGCGCTGCGGCGGAGCACGTCGAGGGCCTGCGAGGCCGGCGTCGAGGTGACGAAGCTGTGATCCTCGCCGAGGTCTGGTGGATCGGCCTGATCGAGGCCCTCGTGATCATCAACCTCGTCCTGCTCGCGTTCGCGTACACGACCCTCGTCGAGCGCAAGCTGCTCGGCCGCATGCAGCTGCGCTTCGGGCCGAACCGCGCCGGGCCGTTCGGACTCCTGCAGCCGATCGCCGACCTGGTCAAGCTCGTCCGCAAGGAGGCGTTCTTCCCCGGCAAGGTCGAGGCGCTCCCGTACATCGTCGCCCCGGCGTTCTCGGCCTTCGCGGCGCTCCTCGTCTTCAGCGTCATCCCGTTCGGCGAGGGCTGGGAGGTGAGCGGCTACGAGATCAACGGCGTCGTCGCGAACGTGCCGATAGGGCTGATCCTGTTCTTCGCGATCGGCTCTGTCGGCGTGTACGGCTTCATCGTCGGCGGCTGGGCATCGGACTCGAAGTTCTCGCTGCTCGGCTCGATGCGCACGTGCGCGCAGCTCGTCTCCTACGAGGTGTCGCTGTCGCTCTCCGTGCTCGGCGTCGTCCTGCTCGGACAGTCGCTCAACCTCTCGGACATCGTGAACAAGCAGATCGACTCGATGTGGTACGTGGGGCCGCAGTTCGTCGGCTTCGTCGTCTTCTTCCTCGCGGCCGTGGCCGAGACCGCCCGCGCGCCGTTCGATCTCCCCGAGGCCGACAGCGAGCTCGTCGCCGGCTACCACACCGAGTACTCGGGGATGCGCTGGGGCCTGTTCCAGATGGCCGAGTACGTGAACATGATCGCGCTCTCCGCGCTCGGGATAACGCTCTTCTTCGGCGGCTGGGAGGGGCCGTGGGCGCCGCTCGGGCCGCTCTGGTTCGTGATCAAGCTCGTGATCGCGATCGCCCTCTTCATCTGGATCCGCGCCACCGTGCCGCGCCTGCGCTACGACCAGCTGATGCGCTTCGGCTGGAAGATCCTGTTGCCCGTGGCCACGCTGAACGCGCTGATCACCGCCCTCGTCGTCGCCTGGACCAGCTGAGATGCCGCAGCCCATCGACACGCTGAAGGGCTTCGCAGTGACGTTCCGACAGCTCTTCAACAAGCCGATCACCGTGCAGTACCCCGAGTACGTGCGGCCGGTCTACCCGCGCTTCCGCGGGCGGCACCGCCTGCACCGGCACGAGAACGGGCTCGAGAAATGCGTCGGCTGCTCGCTCTGCGCGGCCGCCTGTCCGGCCGACTGCATCCGCGTCGTCGCCGCCGAGAACACGCCCGACAACCGCGTCTCGGCCGGCGAGCGCTACGCGCGCATCTACGAGATCAACATGAGCCGCTGCATCTTCTGCGGCTACTGCGAGCTGGCCTGCCCCTTCGACGCGATCACGCTCGGCAACGAGTTCGAGATCGCCGAGTACTCGCGCGACGACCTGATCTACACGAAGGACATCCTCCTGGCCGAGCCGATCAAGAAGGTGCCGGTCGCCGACCCGGACCTCTACGACACGCCGATCCCGTACTACAAGGAGCACTCGTGACGTCGCTCGTGCTCGCCTCGGACGCCGGGAACGTGCTGGTCTGGATCGTCTGGTTCGCCGCCGCCGCGGCCTGCGTGGGATCGGGCATCGCGGTCGTCAGCTTCTCGAACCCGTTCTACTCGGCCCTGGCGCTGATCGGCAACCTCGCCTCGCTGGCCGTGCTCTACCTGCTGCTGTCGGCCGAGTTCGTGGCCGCGGCACAGGTGCTCGTCTACGCCGGCGCGGTGATGGTCATGTTCCTGTTCGTCATCGCCTACCTGGGCGGGAGAGCCGATGCGCCCTGGGCGGGCGGGCCGAGCGTGAACCGGCTCGCGGCGGTCGTGGCAGCGGCCGCGATCCTCGTCGAGGTGCTGGTGGCGATCGGGCTCAAGTCGGGCGACTCGCTCTCGAAGGCGGCGGACATCGACGGGAGCTTCGGCTCGCCGGCGGAGATCGGGCGCTTGTTCCTGACCGACCACCTGCTCGCGTTCGAGCTCACGTCGGTCGTGCTGCTGATCGCCGCGGTCGGCGGCGTCGTCCTCGGCGCCCACGCGCGGCGCCTGCAGGCGGAGGAGGCCGAGACCGCTCCGGCGGCCCCGCCCTCCCGCGAGGAGTCTTCGATGAGGATCCCGGCAGCGCGATGAAGGGGCCCGACATCACCTGGTACCTCGCCGTCGCAGCCTTCATGTTCGCGACCGGGGCGCTCGGGGTGCTGATCCGGCGCAGCCCGCTGATCGTGCTGCTCTCGCTCGAGCTGATGCTGAACGCGTGCAACCTGGCGCTGATCGCATTCTCGCGCCTGCACGGCAACGGCGACGGCCAGATCTTCGCGCTGAGCGTGATGGCGGTCGCGGCCTCCGAGGTCGTGGTCGGGCTCGGCCTGATCGTGGCCATGGCCCGCCGCAACCTCACGCTCGACGTCGACAAGCTCACCACCCTCCGCGGCTGATGGGCGGCTGATGCGGACCGTCGTCGTCCAGGTGCCATACGAGCTCGGCCGCCGCGACGTCGGGCTGGCCACCGGCGTGCCGGTGCTGGCGGAGGCGCTCGCCGCCGAGCTGGGCGCGGAGACCGTCACGGTGGAGTCGTCAGGGGAGTCCTGCAACGAGGTCGGCGCCTCGATGGACGTCGTCCGCGCGGTCGCCGGGACGGTGGGAGACGTCGTCGCGCGCGGCGACTTTCCGCTCGTCCTCTCGGGCGTGTGCAGCTCTTGCCTCGGCACGGTCGCGGGCCTCGGCTCGCCGCCCGGTCTCGGCGTCGTCTGGTTCGACGCCCACGGCGACTTCAACACGCCGGAGACGTCGCCGACGGGCTTCTTCGACGGCATGCCGCTCGCGATGCTGACCGGCTCGGGCTGGAAGGCCCTTCGGAACGGAGTCGAGGGCCTGCGCCCGGTCGACGAGGCGAACGTCGTCCTCGTGTGGGCGCGCGACCTCGATGCGGCAGAGGAGGAGCGGCTCGTGAGCTCGGATGTGCGGCTCGTCCTGCCGGGCGAGCCCGTCGAGGCCGCGCTGGACGCCCTCGCGGCACGGGTGCCCGCCGTCTACGTGCACGTCGACCTCGACGTCCTCGACCCGTCCGAGGGCCAGGCGAACCGCTACCGCGTCGAGGGCGGGCCGACCGCAGCCGAGGTGGCCGCCGCAGTCGGCGAGGTCGCGCGGCGGTTCACGATCCGCGCCGCCGCGATCACGGCCTACGAGCCCGCGTACGACCCGGAGGGCACGGTCCCGGGCGCGGCGACGGCGATCGCGAAGCAGCTCGTCGGCGCAGGAGTCGTAGCGTGACCGCGATCACGACCGCCTGGATCTGCCTGTTCACGCCGCTGGCCGCGGTCGCCGTGATCGCGCTCGGCGGCAACGCGCTCTCGCGGCGCGCGGCCGGCGTGATCTCGACCGGGTCGGTGGCGCTCTCGTTCGCCGCGGCCGTCGTCTGCTTCTCGAGCCTGCTCACGCGCTCGCCCGACGACCGCAGCGAGGTCTCGATCGCGTGGACGTGGCTCTCGGCCGGGAACCTCAGGTTCGAGCTCTCGATCCTGGTCGACCCGTTGAGCGTGTTCATGATGCTGATCGTCTCCGGCGTCGGCGGGCTGATCGTCCTCTACTCGATCGGCTACATGCACGGCGACGACGAGGAGCGGCGCTACTTCGCCTACATGGCCTTGTTCGTGTTCTCGATGCTGCATGCTCGTCGAGGGCGGGAACCTGCTGATGCTGCTCGTCGGCTGGGGGCTCGTCGGCCTCTCGTCGTACCTGCTGATCGGCTTCTGGCACGAGCGGCCGAGCGCGGTCGCCGCGGCGAAGAAGGCGTTCGTGATGAACGCGGTCGGCGACGCCACGTTTGCGCTGGCGCTCTTCCTGCTGATCTCGGAGACGGGAACGCTCGACTACAGCGCCGTGTTCGCGAAGGCACCGGGACTCTCGCAGACGGTGCTGATCCTCGTCGCGCTCGGCCTGCTCGGCGGCGCGGTCGCGAAGTCCGCCCAGCTGCCGCTGCATACGTGGCTTCCGGACGCCATGGAAGGCCCGACGCCGGTCAGCGCACTCATCCACGCGGCGACGATGGTCACCGCCGGGGTCTACCTGATCGCGCGCACCTCGCCGCTGTTCGAGCTCGCGAGCTCGGTGCAGGACACGGCCGCGGTGCTCGGCGCGGTGACGCTCGTCTTCGCCGGCTTCGTCGCACTCGTCCAGGTCGACATCAAGCGCGTGATCGCGTACTCGACCATGTCCCAGATCGGCTACATGTTCCTCGGCGTGGGCATCGGCGCGTACGCCGACGGCATGTTCCACCTGCTCACGCACGCCTTCTTCAAGGCGCTGCTCTTCCTCGCGGCCGGCGTGATCATCCACGCGCTCACGGACGAGCAGGACATCCGCAAGATGGGCGGCCTGCGGCACCTGATGCCGTACACGTACGGCTTCTTCCTCGTCGGCGCGCTGTCGCTCGTCGGCATCCCGCCGTTCGCAGGCTTCTTCTCCAAGGACCCGATCATCGCCTCGGCGCTCGCGCGCGGCGGCTGGCTCGGCTACCTGACGTTCGCGTTGGCGATCGTCGGCACGCTGCTCACCGGGCTGTACACCTTCCGGCTCGTCTTCCGCGTCTTCCACGGCGAGCGGGACGCGTCCGTGGACGAGGCGTACGGCACGCACCACGGCGAGGGGCCGCGCGTGATGCTGATTCCGGTCGGCGTGCTCGCCGTCGGCTCCATGCTCGTCGGTTGGCTGCAGGTGCCGGGAGGCTGGCAGGCGGTGTCGAACTGGCTCGATCCGGTCGTGCCGCCGCTCGTCGTCCCGTCGAACACGCAGGAGGCGATCGCGAGCATCGTCTCGGTCGCACTCGGCGCCCTCGGGATCGCAGTGGCCTGGTGGATCTACGTCGCGCGCCGCCGGCCGGCGCCTGCGTCGCCGGAGGCGCTCGAGAAGAAGCTCTGGTTCGACGAGCTCTACGACGCGGTCTTCTACAAGCCGGCCGTGGCGACCTCGAAGACGCTCTACGCGCTCGTCGAGGGGCCGCTCGTCGGCGGCTCGATGAGCCGGCATCGCGGAGGCCGTGCGCGGTCTGGGCTCGGAGACGCGTCGCCTGCAGACCGGCTTCGTCCGCACCTACGTGCTGATGCTCGCGGCCAGCCTCGCCGTCCTCGCCATCGTCTTCCTGGCGGTGAGATGAGGTGGTGGACTCGGCTACCCGCGGTTTCCTCAGGCGCCGCTGGCGGTGCGGGGCCGGAGGTCACAGTGTGAGCAACACGGGGCCGGAGAGCACCGTGCCATCAGCGGCGCCAGGCGACGGTGGAGCCCGGCTTCGCCGGGCGGGAGCCGACGCCGGTGAGGGAGGCGCGCGCTGATGGCGAACGGCTGGCTCACGGACACGCTGATCCTGCTCCCGCTCGGCGGGGCGATCTTCATCGCGCTCGCGCCGCTGCCGCGGCTCGCGGCGGGGCTCGTCGCCCTCGTCGTCAGCCTGTTCGAGATCGCGTTCTGGGGCGGCGCGCTGAGCGCGTTCGACTACGGCGCCGGGGCGAGCAGCATCCAGCTCCAGGACACGGCCACCTGGTTCGGCGAGCTCGGGATCTCGTACCACGTCGGCTTCGCCGGCTTCGCGCTCTGGCTGGTCGGCATGAGCGTGATCGTGATGACCGCGGCGGTCGCCTACGCGGTCTGGGTCGGGCGCGAGCACGCGCGGGCCTACTTCGCTTCCATGCTGCTGCTGACGAGCGCGCTCGTCGGCGTCTTCGCCGCCCAGGACTACCTCCTGTTCTACGTGTTCTGGGAGGCGATGCTGATCCCGCTCTACGTCCTCGTCGGCGTGTGGGGCGGTCCGGGCCGGCTCCGGGCGACGCTGATGTTCTTCATCTACACGATGACGGGCTCGTTGCTGATGCTGGCCTCGATCATCGTGCTCGGCATCTCGCACGGCTCGTTCGACATGACGACGCCGTCCTCGTTCGACAACTCCAGCTGGATCTTCCTCGGCTTCGTCGCCGCGTTCGTCGTCAAGGCGCCGATCTTCCCGTTCCACGGCTGGCTCCCGGACGCCTACCGCGAGGCGCCTCCCGAGGTGGCCGGCGTCCTCTCGGGCGCCGTGTCGAAGGCGGCGGCGTACGGCTTCCTCTACGTGGCGATCCTCCACTTCCCCGGCCCGACGAAGGACTTCCGCACGCCGATCCTCGTGCTCGCCGCGATCGGGTTGATCTACGGGTCGCTGCTCGCCTTCCGTGCGCCCGACGTCCGCGGCGTCGTCGCCTACTCGAGCCTGGCGCAACTCGGGCTGATCACCTTCGGCCTGTTCGCGACCAACGTCGCCGGCTTCAACGGCGCCGTGCTGCAGATGGTCAACCACGGGCTGATCTCGGCGGCGATGTTCATCCTCGCCGGACTCGTCGAGTTGCGGACGGGCACGGGGCGGTTCGACCGCCTGGGCGGCATGGCCCGCGGGCGGCCGGCGCTCGCGACCGTGCTGATGACGCTCGGCATCATCGCGCTCGCCGTGCCCGGGTCGGGCGCCTTCGCGGGCGAGTTCCTGATCCTGACCGGCGTCTTCACGAGCGGCTGGGGCTGGTCGGTCGTGGGAGCGATCGCGATCGTGCTGGCCGCGATGTACATGCTGCGGCTGATCTCGGCCGTGCTGCACCGGTCGAAGGGGAGCGCGGTGCCGGAGGGGGCACGTGATCTGCGGCCGGCCGAGCTGGGTCTCCTCGTCCCGCTCGTCGCCCTGCTGATCTTCCTCTCGGCCTGGCCGGCGGCGATCACCGACCACACCTTCGGCCAGACGGACACGACACCGGGGCTGGAGCGCGTACGGTGACGCTCGGCTCGACGATCCAGACGCCGCCCGTCGACTGGTTCGCCATGTCGCCGGCGTTGACCCTGCTCGGCGCCTCGGGCGTGTGCCTGCTGGTGGCGGTGCTGACTCCGGCCCGCTGGCGGCGGCGAATCTCCGCCTGGGTCGTCGGCGGCGCCTTCGTCGGCGCCTTCATCTTCGCGGCGTTCCTCTACGACCGCTCGCCGCACCCCGAGGAGGTGATCGCGAACGCGATCGTCCGCGACCGGCTGGGCGCGCTGACGGCGCTGATCATCTGCGGCGCCGGCCTCGCCTCGGTCGGCGTCTCCTGGCGGATCCGCCTGCGCGCGCACGTGGCGGAGTACTACGCGCTCCTCGCCGCCGCGGCGGGCGGGATGGTCTTCCTGGTCACGGCGACGAACCTGATCACGCTGTTCCTCGCGCTCGAGTGGTTCTCGATCTGCCTCTACGTGCTGTGCGCCATCGACGTCGAGGTCGAGGGCTCGCTCGAGGCCGGGCTGAAGTACCTCGTCGTGGGCGGGTTCGGCTCGGCCTTCTTGCTCTTCGGGTCGGCGCTCGTGTACGGCGCGACCGGCGAGGTCGGTTTCTCGCAGATCGCGCAGGCGACGGCGTCGCAGGGCCTCGTGCATGACTCGTTCCTCGTCGCCGGGCTGGCGATGATCCTCGCGGGCCTCGGCTTCAAAGCTTCGGCGGCGCCGTTCCACATGTGGACCCCCGACGTCTACGAGGGCGCGCCCACGCCCGTGACCGGCTTCATGGCCGCTGCCACGAAGGCCACGGCGCTCGTGCTGACCCTGCGCCTCTTGACGACGGCGTTCCCGCAGGAGGCGCAGCTGTGGACGATCGCGCTGGCCGTGATCGCCTGCGCGTCGCTCGCCGTCGGCAACCTCGGCGCGCTCCTGCAGCGCAACGTGAAGCGGATGCTCGCCTACTCGTCGATCTCGCAGGCCGGCTTCATGCTGATCCCGATCGCCGCCGGGAACGACCTCGGCGGGCGGGCCCTGCTCTTCTACCTGATCCCCTACGCGGCGATGTCGGTCGCAGCCTTCGGGGTCGTGGCCGCGCGTGAGCGCGAGCTGGGGCAGGCGGTCACGTTCGACAACATCGCCGGCCTCGGCTGGGAGCGGCCGTTCCTGGGCGTCGCGCTGTGGATCTGCATGCTCGGCTTCGCCGGGCTCCCGCTCACAGGCGGCTTCGTGGGGAAGTTCTACGCCTTCTCGGCCGCATACGACCGTGGCTGGGTCTGGCTCGTGATCGTCGCGCTCGTGGCCACGGCGGTGAGCCTCTACTACTACTTCGGCCTCGTGCGCGCCCTCTACATGCGCGCGCCTGCGGGCGTGGGGATCGCGGCCGCCGGCGGTCAGCCGCCGCGCGAGCTGGCCCTGCAGACCGCCGTCCTCGGCTGCCTCGTCGTCACGGTCGGCAGCTTCTTCTTCGTCGATCCGCTGATCAGGCTCTGCCGCCTGGCGGCCGCGTCGCTGGGCTACCCGTACTGACGCCGACCGCGACATAGACTCGCGCCGTGGCCGACTGGGTGACGATCTCGGCGATCGCGAGCGCCGGCGGAACGCTTGTCCTCGCCGCAGCCACGTTCGCCTCCGTCAAGTCCGCGAACCGCGCCGCGCGCGCGGCCGAGCGGTCGTTGCTGGCCGGCCTCCGGCCGCTGCTGCTGCCCTCGAAGTTCGACGACCCCGAGCAGAAGGTCGGCTTCGCGGACGACCGGTGGCTGAAGGTCCCGGGCGGCCAGGGGGCGATCGAGGTCTCGCCCGAGGCGATCTACATGGCAATGGGACTCCGCAACGTGGGTACCGGCATCGCTGTCCTCCACGGCTGGCACTTCTATCCCGAGCGACACCGGAGCGACGAGACGCGGACCGCCGTCGACGACTTCACTCGCCTCACCCGCGACCTGTACGTCCCCGCGGGCGACGTCGGCTTCTGGCAGGGCGTCTTCCGCGACCCGCGGGCCCCGGAATTCGCCGAGGCCGTCGCAGGTTCTCACGGCCCGGCAGCCCGTGATGGTCGACATCCTCTACGGCGATCACGAAGGGGGACAGCGGATGATCAGCCGCTTCAGCCTCGTGCCCCGCCCCGACGGCGGCTGGACGGCCTCGGTCGGCCGCCACTGGAACGTCGACCGCGACGACCCGCGCTAGTCGCTCGTCCCTATCCGCCGCGGCCGGTCGAGCCATGGTCGGGGGACAGTCCCTGTGACGTCTTTGTGACGCGCGTTTTGCCTGCACACGGCGCCGGGGCTGGGCGTTTGCGGACGTGTCGACGGCCGTACGGGACACGGCCTGCCCGGCCCGCCGGACATGGCCGCAACGGCCGGGTCAGGCGGCGCGGGAGACTTGCGCCTCGGCGAGCTCTACCGGCTCGGCAGCGGCGACGGCCCCCTGCGCCTCGGGCGCGATGAGCAGCTCGAGGCCGAGACACGCGAACAGGCCGAGCGCCAGCAGCGGCACGTGTGCCGCGCCCGCCGCGACCAGGGAGACGAGCCCGCCTGCAGTCGTGACCACCGGGAGGTGGTCGCGACGACCCTCGACCGCGTCCCCGACCGCCGCAAGCAGGCGGGCAGCGCAAAAGACGATGGCAGCGAGCAGGGCGAGCGAGGCGAGCCCCTCGGCCCCGACGAGCCATGCGACGAGCGCCGGGCCAACGAACCCGGCGGCTGCGAGACGGAGGGCCACGCCATGAGCTTCGCCCACCGGCCGGACGTTCCTGCCGGGAAGGCTGACGCCCCGGCCTCCGTCGATAGGCTGCCGTCATGGCCAACGGAACCCTCACCTGGCTCGGGCACGCGAGCTTCCGGCTCGACTCCCCGGGCGGCAAGCGCATCTACGTCGATCCCTGGCTCAACGGCAACCCGAAGTGCCCCGAGGAAGAGACGACCCCCGAGCGCATCGACGTGATCGCGCGTCACGCACGGGCACGGCGACCACGTCGGCGATACCGTCGAGCTCGCGAAGAAGCACGACTGCAAGGTCGTCGCGCTCGTCGAGCTCGCGGCCTGGCTCAGCAACCAGGGCGTCGACCAGTCGCAGCTCCTCAATCCCAACAAGGGCGGCACCGTGGAGGCCGACGGCGTCAGGTTCACGCTCGTCAACGCGTTCCATTCGGGCGCGGCCCCGGACGGGAGCTACGCCGGCGAGCCGTCGGGAGTCGTGGTCACGCTCGAGGACGGCACGGCCGTCTACTTCGCCGGCGACACGTGCGTCTTCGGCGACATGCAGCTCATCGGACGGATCTACGGGCCGTCCGTCGCCGTGCTGCCGATCGGCGACCACTTCACGATGGGGCCGAGAGAGGCGGGTGTCGCGCTCGAGTTGCTCGGCGCGAAGCGTTGCGTCCCCTGCCACTGGGGAACGTTCCCGCTGCTCACCGGCACGCCGGACGCGCTGCGCGAGCACGCGCCCGCGGGCGTGGAGATCGTCGACGTCGAGCCCGGAGGCACAGTCGACCTTTGATCGCGTCCCACGCATGAGAGAGCGCTGGCTGGGCGCGACGGGCCGCAAGGTCCCGGAGATCGCCGTCGAGGGCGAGATCGACCTGCCACCGGAGGCCCTCGTCCTGGACGAGGTAGACGTCGGCGCGCTCGAGCAGGCGCACCGCGAAGGCCGGCCCGTCGCGGTGCGCGCCGACACCGCGGAGCAGGTCAGGGCGGCGCTCGCCCGGGGAGAGGTGTCGTGCGTCCTCGTGCCGGCCGCGAAGCGCGCGCTCCTGGATCTCGATCTCCGCGAGCTGACGTATGGATAGACCCGTCGTCGCCACCTTCTCGATCGCCGCGTGCGACCTCGCGGCCGGCCAGTGGGGCGTGGCCGTGCAGTCGAAGTTCCTCGCCGTCGGCTCGCTCTGCCCCTTTGCCGAGCCGGAGGTCGGGGCCATCGCAACCCAGGCCTTCGTCAACCCGCGCTACGGCCCCGACGGCCTGGCGCTCCTCTCCGACGGGCTCTCCGCGGACGACGTGGTCGAGCGGCTCACGGCGGCGGACGAGGGCCGCGCGCAGCGGCAGCTCGGCATCGTGGACGGCCGAGGGCGTTCCGCCACGTACACGGGCGCGGAGTGCTTCGACTGGGCCGGCGGGCGGGCGGGGCCTTGCTACGCCGCCCAGGGCAACATCCTCGTCTCTCGGGAGACGGTCGACGCCCTCGGGGCCACGTTCGAGGGCAGCGCGGGGCGGCCGCTTGCGCTCCGGCTGCTCGGCTGCCTCGAAGCCGCCCAGGCCGCCGGCGGCGATCGCCGCGGCCAGCAGTCCGCGAGCCTCCTCGTCGTCGAAGAAGGACGGCGGCTACGCGGGCCTCTCCGACATCCTGGTCGACCTGCGGGTCGACGACCACGAGCGGCCGATCGAGGAGCTGCGCCGGATCTACGGCGTGCACGAGGAGCTGTTCGGGACGACGCCGTCGGAGGAATGGGTCGACGTCGACCCCGAGCTCGCGGCCGAGCTCTCCGACCGCCTGACGCGCCTCGGCTACGACGGCGACCTCGACCACGCCCTGCGCCGCTGGGCGGGCAACGAGAACCTCGAGGAGCGCGTGGACGGCGCCGACCGCATCGACCCCGTCGTCCTCGAGGCCTTGCGGAGCGCATGACCTACTCGGTCGCGCGCCTCGACGAGCTCGACCGCGTCCCGGTCATGGAGGGCCTCGAGTGGCGACCGATCCGCCGCCGCCTCGGCATCCAGGCCTTCGGCGTCAACGCGTACACGTCCGGGAAGGTCGGGGACTGGATCGTCGAGGAGCACACCGAGGGCTCGCTGCGCCACGAGGAGGTGTATCTCGTCTTGCGCGGGCACGCGACGTTCACGGTCGGCGACGAGACGATCGAGGCACCTGCGGGAACACTCGTGTTCATCTCCGACCCAGACCTGAAACGGAAGGCGGTCGCGGACGAGAAGGAAACGACGGTGCTGGCCGTCGGCGCCAGGCCGGGCGAGGCCTTCAAACCCTCGCCGTGGGAGTGGTTCTTCCAGGCGTACCAGCAGCCGCCCGAGCAGGGCATCGAGACGATGAGAGCCGGGATCGAGGAGCAGGGCGAGCGGGCGCCGCTCTACTACCACCTCGCCTGCATGGAGGCGAAGGCAGGGCGCCTCGAGGACGCGCGGGAGCACCTCGCGCATGCGATCGAGCTCGACCCCAAGTTCGAGGAGATCGCCGCGACGGACGACGATCTGAAGGAGGTCCGATGAGCGGATACAAGGTGGCCCGGCTCGACGAGATCGAGGAGATGAGCGACGCACGCTGCCCCTGGCGGCCGATCCGGCACCACCTCGGCATCCAGGCCTTCGGGATCAACTCCTGGACGGCCCGCGACGCCGGCGACCGGATCATCAACGAGCACGACGGAGGAGGGCGAGGGGGGCGACGAGGAGCTCTACCTCGTGATCGCGCGGCCACGCGACCTTCGAAGTCGGGGGACGACAAGGTGGACGCGCCCGAGGGCACGCTCGGTCTTCGTCCCCACGAACACGCGGCGAACGGCCTTCGCGGAGGAGGCCGGAACGACGGTGCTGGCCATCGGCGCCCCGCCCGGCCGGGCCTACGAGGCCTTCGGCTGGGAGGTCTGGGCGCCCGCGCTCCCGTACTACTCGAGCGGCGATTACGACAAGGCGATCGAGGTGCTCGTCCCGATCGTTGCGGAGCACCCGGAGTACGCCGGGCCGCTCTACAACCTCGCCTGCCTCGAGAGCCTCGCGGGACGCAGGGACGATGCCGTCGAGCACCTGCGCACGGCGATCGAGCGCGCGCCGCGCTTCAAGGACATGGCGAAGGGCGACTCGGACTTCGACGCGATCCGCGAGGAGCCCGCGTTCGAGGAGCTGGTCGGAGCCTAGGTCCGGGTCAGCTGTCGCCGGGCAGTCGTCGGCCGTTCGCACGCGCGCGAAAGCCCGGCACTGGATCGGCTTCCGGCCGCGCGACGAGCAGCAGGGCTCCGTAACCCTCGCCGCCCGTGAGCGCCTCGACGAGGAGCTGCAGCCCGGCCGCCAGCGCGAACGCCTTGTAGGCCTGCTCGCCGCCGAAGGGGACGAGGTCTTCGGGCGACGCCAGGCCGGCGATCACGTCCCCGTGCGTGACCTCGCCCATCGACACGTCGGTGACGAGCGGCCGGCCGTCCGAGCTCGGGATCGCGACGGCGAGCGGCGTCGTCCCCACCAGGGAGTCGCCTCCTTCCGGGTGCGCGAGCCGGGGCGGCGACGTCGCGGTCAGCGCTGCACACAACCCGCCCGCGGCGACCTTCCGTACCCAGTAGCCGAGCGCGCCGGTCGGGAACGTGGCTTCGCAGACGACGACCCGCACGCGTTCGGGCGGCAACTCGAGCTGCGCCGCGCAGACCGCTGCGAGCGTCAGGTAGCCGAGCGCGCCGCGTCCGTGCCAGCGCTCGTAGCCGGGCTCGGCGAGCACGCGCTCGGGGCGGGCGTCCGGATCGAGGTCGGGGAGCGTCGCGAGCCAGTCGACGCGCGAGAAGCCGTGGCCGCGCTTGCCGCGTCGCTCGGCATCGAGGAAGTGGTCGGCGAGCGTCTGCGCGTCGGCGTCCGAGAAGCCGAGGGTCTTGATCCGGGTGAAGACCTGGCCGGCGTTCAGGACAGGACCGGCAGCGGCTTGAACGTCTGCTTCGCGGCGTCGATCGCCTCGGCGATCGCGAGGATCGCCTGCGCCGCCTCGGCGGCGGGGTCGGCCCAGACGAGCGGCTCGCCTCGGTCTCCGGCCTCGCGGAGCCCCACGTCGAGCGGCACCGTGCCCAGGAGCGGAACCCCGACGGCCCGGGCGAGCTCGCTCGCCGCCGCCGGTGCCGAACACCTCGGAGGTCATGTTCTCGACGACGCCGATCACGCGCATGTTCGTCTTCTGCGCCATCAGCGCGGCCCGCGCCGCCACCTCCTGGGCCAGCGGCTGCGGCGTCGTCACGATCACGGCCTCCGCGCGGGGCAAGAGCTGGCCGAGCGAGATCGATACGTCGCCCGTGCCGGGCGGCATGTCCACGATCAGCTCGTCGAGCTCGCCCCAGTGGACGTCGGTGAGGAACTGCTCGAGCGCGCGGTGCAGCATCGGCCCGCGCCACATCACCGGCGCGTTCTCGTCGAGGAAGAAGCCGATCGACATCAGCTTCACGTCTCTCACAACCGGCGGCACGATCATCTTGTCGACGACGACCGGCCGCTGCGAGACGCCGAGCAGGTGCGGCACCGAGTGCCCGTAGATGTCGGCGTCGAGGACGCCGACGCGCCGACCGAGGCTGGACAGCGCCGCGGCCAGGTTGACGGTCAGCGACGACTTGCCGACCCCGCCCTTGCCGCTCGCGATCGCGAGCACGCGGGTCGAGCGGTCGATCGCGATGCCCTTCGAGCGCTCCGCGACGCCGCCGCGTAGCTTCATGGTCAGCGCGGACTTCTCCTCGGGGGACATGACGTCGAAGGCCACGGCCGTGCGCGCCACGCCGGAGACGGCGCCGACGTGCCGAGCGACCTGTTCCTCGAAGCTCGCCCGCAGCGGGCAGCCGGCGACGGTGAGCGCGATCGTGACGGTCACGTCGCCGCCGTCGATCGCGATCTCGCGCACCATGTCGAGGTCCGTGACCGGGCGCCGTAGCTCCGGGTCGACGACGTTTTCGAGCGCCTTCCAGATCTCGTCGCGCGACGGCTGCATCGCGATTGAGACGTACCTGGCCCAGACGCCCGACCGCGCCCGTCCATCCCGGCCATGACCCGGTCTCAGAGAGGTCGCAGGGGAGTCTCAGAGGAACCTCAGAGGCACGGTCAGGGCCGTCGCCAGAGGCACCCTCAGAGGTTGCCTCTGAGGCCGTTGGGTCACGCCACGGTGTTTTCATACGCGGGTGACCTGGCCTGGGCTCGTCTGGCGGAACCTGATGCGGCGGTCGGTGCGCACCGGGCTCACCGCGGCGGGAGTCGCGATCGGCGTCGCGCTGATCGTGGCGCTGCTCTCGATCGCGGCCGGCGTGCGCCGGACGGCGGCCGACCTCATCCACGTCGGCCGAGCAGACTTCGGCGTCTTCCAGCAGGGCGCGTCCGACCTGACCCGTTCGCTCCTGCCCGCGTCGCTCGAGAAGGGGCTCCGCAAGACGCCGGGCATCACCGGCGTCTCGCCGATCTTCCTCCGCGTCAGCCACGTCGAGAACCGCGATGCCTTCCTCGTCTTCGGCCTGCGGCCGAGCGACTTCGCCTACCGGCGCTTCGTGATCGTCGCCGGCCGCCGCGCGCACGGCCGCGAGGCGCTGCTCGGCGACGAGGCCGCGAAGTCCCTCCACCTGAAGCCCGGCGACACGATCCAGGTCGAGAAGAAGCCCTACCGCATCGCCGGCCTCTATCACTCCGGCAACCACTTCGAGGACATCGGCGCCGTGCTGCCGCTTCCCGTCGTCCAGCGGCTGGCCCAGCGACCCGGCGAGGTGACGACGTTCGGGATCACCGTCCAGCTCGGCCAGCGCCCGAAGGACGTGGCGCGGGCCGTCGAGCGCCGCTTCCCGGGCGTGACCGCCGTGACCGAGCCGGGCCAGGTGGTCAAGGTCGACACCTCGAGCCGGCTGATCATCGACACCGGCTGGATCTTCTCGCTGCTGGCGCTGATCGTCGGCGGGATCGGCGTCACGAACACGATGGCCATGTCCGTCTTCGAGCGCATCCACGAGATCGGGATCATGCGCGCGGTCGGCTGGCCGGGACGGCGGATCGCGGCGCTGATCGTCAGCGAGGCGATCGGCATCGGCCTGCTCGCGCTCGCGGTCGGCCTCGCCGCCGGCTACGGCGCGGCCGAGCTGTTCGTGAGCCAGGGGAACCTGTCGCGAGCTCGCCTCGCCCGATTTCACGCCCGGCGTCTTCGCCTGGGGGCTCGCGTTCGCGCTCGGCGTGGCGGTGATCGGCGCGCTCTACCCGGCCTGGCGGGCGGTGCGCCTCACGCCGATCGAGGCGCTGCGGCGCGAATAGCGTCGCTCGCCTCGACGCGGCCGTCGCGGATCCGCAGCGTCCGGTCGGCGAGCTCGGCGACGCTCTCGTCGTTCGTCACGAGCAGGATCGTCATTCCGCGCCGCTCGCGCAGCGAGAGCAGGAGCTCGACGATCTGGCCGCCCGTCGCTGAGTCGAGCGCGCCGGTCGGCTCGTCGGCGAGCAGGAGTGGCGGCCCGTTCGCGAGCGCACGCGCGATCGCCACCCGCTGCCGCTCGCCGCCCGAGAGCGTGGTCGGCGACGCCTTGGCGCGATGGCGCGATCGCGCAGTCCTCGAGCAGCTCGAGCGCCCGCCGCTCGCGCTCGGCCCGCTCGAGGCCGCGGCCCATCATCGGCACCTGGACGTTCTCGGCCGCGTTCAGGGTCGTGATCAGGTGATGGAACTGGAAGACGAAGCCGACGGTCGCCGCCCGGTACTCCGACGGATCGGCGAGCTGCTCCAGACGCTCGCCGCCGACGACGATCGAGCCCGAGTCCGGCCGGTCGAGCGCGCCGATCAGGTTCAGGAGCGTGCTCTTGCCGCCGCCGGACGGCCCTGTCAGCGAGACGAAGTCGCCGGGCGCGAGGCGGAAGGAGACGTCCTGCAGCGCCTGGATCCGGCCGTCCTCGAACGACTTGGAGACGCCGTCGACGACGACCTCGACCCCGCCCGACCGGGTCAAGAGTGCGGGGTCACCGGGTAAGCGAGCACCTTCCGGCCCTGTGCTGTCACGATCACCGTCTGGAACTTCAACGTGACGCCGACGGCCGAGTTCGTCGGCCAGATCACCGAGTCGCAGAAGTTCCCGAAGAAGCGATAGTTCTTGACGTACGGGTTGTGGCCCGTGCCGTCGAACTCGACCAGGTGCGCCTGGCCGAGCGGGTCGACGATCCGCGACGTGATCTTCGCCCAGATCGGATGGCCCTTCGGGTCGGTGACGCGCACGCTGTAGTGCCAGGTCGTGTTCACCTTCGGCGAGTGCCCGTCCGCGACCAGCGTCGCCTTGAAGGCCGGCGCACGACTCGCGCCGGAGGACGTCCCGGCGCCAGGCGAGAAGGGCCAGGAGGGCCGCAGTGGATATCAGTCGTCTCATGGGCGCATGCTACGCCCCGAGCGCGCGGCCTCTACTCACCCAGGCCTGGCTACGGCCTGCGCACGACTGTCGCAAAGCGCGGACCACCTGCTCGTAGTGCTCCTGCGTGGCTGCGGCGACGATGCGCGAGCGTCCCTCGAGGTCGAGCGGCGCCTCCGCCGAGCGGCCCGTCGTCCGGGAGCCCGGCGACGAGCCCCAGCTCGGTCACGAGCAGCTGCGCCGGCGGCGATGTCCACCGAACGCGCGGGCTTCAGCGAGCAGACCGCGTCGACCCGGCCGGCGGCGAGGTGGCAGAGCGAAAGCGCGAGCGAGCCCATCACGCGCACGCGGCGCGCGATCGGCGCGAGCGCGGGCGCGTGGCGGGCGACGAGCGTCCGTCCGCGTCGCCTCCAGCGAGAGCAGCTCGATCGCGCTCTCTCGGCGCAACCGGCGCGAGCGGCCGATCGTCGAGAAACGCGCCCTCGCCGCGCCGGGCCGTCCACTCCTCGCCGGAGCCGAAGTCGTAGACGTAGCCGAAGACGACGTCGCCCATCGTCGGCCCGTCCGCGACCGCGATCGAGAGCGAGAAGAACGGGATCCCGCGCTTGGCGTTGATCGAGCCGTCGATCGGGTCGACGACGACCACGTCGGTCGCGGTCTCGACGCGCGGCGGCCGGATGCCGAGCTCCTCGGACACGAGCGTGAAGTCGGCGCCGGTCGCGTCGAGCCGCTCCACGACCACCCGCTCGGCCGCCGCCGTCGATCGCCGTCGTGTCGTCACCGCCGACGCCCGACGCCGAGCACGCGCTCGCGCTCCGCGCCTTCGGGCAGCTCGGCCAGAACGCGGCGCACGTCCTCGACGGCGCCCCGGCAGGCCTCCAGCCAGTCCGTCACAGAGGCAGGAACAGCAGCCCGGACGGAAGCTTGGGATAGAAGTAGGTGCTCTTCTGCGGCAGCGTCTCGCCGCGCCGCGACGACCTCGCGCACCTGCTCGATCGTCGGCGCCCGCAGCAGCAGCGCGGCGCCCGCCTCGCCGCGGTCGACGCTCTCTACAGCCTCGCTCGGCGCGCGGCGTGTAGCCGACCGTCCCTTTGATCAGCGGCTCGACGGCGGCGACGTCGAGCTGCGACGCGTCGGTGACGAGCACGTGGCTCTCGCCGCGCCGGTAGAGCGACGGGCCCGTCGCCGCGCCGGAAGAGCTCGAGCGGCGCCTCGTCCACCGCCTCCGTGCAGGAGACGTCGACGTCGTCGGCAAGCCGGTGCGTGGGGAAGATCGTCAGCCCCTCCTGCTCGGTCGGGACGACGACGGCGAGCAGCCAGGCGCTCTCCTCGCTGCCGTCCTCGTCGTGGAACGCGAGCGCGGTCTCGTAGCGGTGATGGCCGTCGGCGATCAGCAGCTGGGCGTCGGCGAGCTGCAGGCGGCGGCTCGCCCTCGAGGCGCCAGAGCCGGTTGCGGACACCGTCCAGCTCGACCTCGACCGCCGGCGCGCTCGTCGGGCGGGCCCGCGAGCGGGCCCTCGTAGAGGAAGAAGAGCGGCTCGACGTGCGCACGCAGCGCACGCAGCAGGCGCATCCGGCCTTCCTTCGGCCCGGCGTGCGTCAGCTCGTGCGGCAGGACCACGCCCGCCGAGTACGGCTCGACGTGCAGCGCGCAGACGAGCCCGCCGCGCGTCCGCTCGACGCCGTCCGGCCCGACGTAGTCCTGCTCCAGCCACCAGAGCGCCGGCTCGTCGTCGCGCACGAGCACGCCTTCCTCGAGCCAGTCGCGCCAGAGATTCGCCGCCCGCTGCTCGTCGTCCGGCAGCGTCAGATGGACGACGTTGTAGGGGCTCTCGGCCAGGTAGCGGTCGCGCTGCTCGGCGTCGAGGACGTCGTACGGCGGCGCGATCAGCGTTTCGAGCGGCCCTGCCATGGCCTCGTCGTAGCACACCGCGTTGAAGGCTCTGACCCGGGCCACGCGCACGGACGCTACCAGCCGCTTTCCGCCCTAGACTCGCTCCGTGTCTGCGATCGCCGAGCTCGCGGAGGACCGGGTCGTCGAAGGGCGTCTACGCCGTCGCGCGCAAGCGGCGGCTGCGTGCGCGGTCGGGGTCGGACTACCTCGCGCTCGAGCTCGTCGACCCCACCGGGCGCATCCAGGGACGGGTCTGGCACGACGTCGAGCTGCTCGACTCGCGCTTCGCCGAGGGCGACGCCGTGCGGGTGCTCGGCCGCGTCGAGCGCTTCCGGAACGCGCTCCAGCTCGACGTCCGCTCGATCGAGCAGGCCGACGCGGATCCCGCCTCGCTCGCGCCGGCCATGCGCCGCGACCCCGACGAGCTGGACGGCTTCCTCGACTTCCTCGCCGCCGAGCTGGCGCACCCGGGCCTGCGCGCCACCGTCGCCGCCGTGCTCGACCCGGCCACCCGCAAGCAGCTGCGCTCGCTGCCCGCCGCGCCCGACGGCCACCACGTCTATGCGGGCGGGCTGCTCGAGCACACGGTCGGCGTGGCGACGATCTGCCGGGAGCTCTGTCAGCTCCATCCCCGCCTGCGCGCTGACCTGCTGCTGGCGGCCGCGCTCGTGCACGACGTCGGGCGGACGCTCGAGCTGCGCCCGGGGCCGACCTTCCAGCCCACCGCCGAGGGGCGTCTGCTCGGCCACGTCCACCTCGGCCTGCGGCTGATCGAGCAGCGCGCGGCGCCGCTCGAGGCCGAAGTGCGCACGGAGCTCCTGCACGCGGTCGCCTCGCACCACGACGCGCGCGCAGCGCGCACGGCCGAGGCGGCCTGCCTCTACCACGCGAACCAGCTCGACACCGTCGCGGCGACACGTCCTGTAGAGACACCGGGCGAGTAGCGCGTGATCGCCGCTGCGCTCGCCCTCGGGGCAAGTGTGTCCTGGGGCCTCGGCGACTTCCTCGCCGGCGTCCGGGCCCGCGTCATGCACCCGCTCGCGATCATGGCGGTCTCGCAGCCGGTCGGCCTCGTCCTGCTCGGTATCGCGGTCGCCGGCCGCGCGACGGGGCCGCCGGGGCCGGAGGTGGCATGGGCGCTCCTCGCAGCCGTCTTCGGCACCGTAGGGCTGGCGCGCCTTCTACCGCGGGATGGCGGCGGGAGCGATCAGCATCGTCGCGCCGATCGCGGGCGCGGGGGCCGTGATCCCCGTTGTCGTCGGGGTGGCGACGGGCGACCGGCCGAGCAGCCTGCAGGGCGTCGGCTTCGCGGCAGCGATCGGCGGCGTCGTGCTCTCCTCGTGGGAGCGCAACCCGGGCGGGTCGCGCTGGGCCGCCGGCACGAAGTTCGGGATCGTGGCCATGATCGGTTTCGGCCTCTACTTCGTCTTCCTGCACGCGGCGAGCAGCGACGACTTTCTCTGGCCCTCCTTCCTGTTCCGGATCGTTTCGACCGCGCTCGTCTGGTGCGCCATCCTCGCCGTGCGGCCGGCGATGAGCGGCATCGGCACAGCCTGGCTCGCCCTCGTCCTGATCGGCTGCCTGGACACGGGCGGCAACACGCTCTTCGCCGCCGCCTCGTCACGCGGCTCGATCAGCGTCACCTCGGTGCTCGCGTCGCTCTACCCGGTCGTGACCGTGCTACTCGCGCGCCACCGCCTCCACGAGCGCGTGCACCGCGTGCAGGAGCTCGGTATCGCGCTGACGATCGCCGGCATCGTGCTCGTTTCGGCGGGATAGGCTCGGGCGGTGTGGGACGGCCTGGCAGCGAGGCTCGCGGGGGAGATCGTCGTGCTCGAGCCGCTCGCCCTCGAGCACGAGGAGGGGCTGTACGAGGCCGCGCGCGACGGGGACTGGACCTGGATGTTCGTCGACGCCGGACGCAGCCGCGAGGCGTTCGCGCGCTACTTCGAGGCGGCGCTCGCCGGCTCGGAGGTGGGCGTCGAGGTGCCGTTCGTGACCCTGGATGCGTCCACGGGCGAGCCGATCGGGAGCACGCGATTCCTCAGGCTCCGCCCCGAGCACCGCGGGCTCGAGATCGGCTGGACGTGGCTTCGGCGCTCGCGCTGGCAGAGCGGCGCGAACGTCGAGGCGAAGCTGCTCCAGCTCACGCACGCCTTCGAACGCCACGGGTGCATGCGCGTCGAGTTCAAGACCGACGCCCGGAACGAGCGCTCGCGGCACGCGCTCGAGGCGCTCCCGGCGCAGTTCGAGGGCGTCTTCCGAAAGCACATGCTGGTCGGCGACGACCGCGGCCGGCTGCGCGACTCGGCGTACTACGCGATCGTCGACGACGACTGGCCGGCGGCGAAGGCCAACCTGTTGCGGCGGCTGGGACGGTGAAGGAGCTCGGCGAGGGGATCTTCCAGCTCGAGAGCCCGGGCGGGACGGTCAACGTCTTCCTCGTCCAGGCGAGCGAGCCCGTGCTCGTCGACGCGGGGACGCCGCGCATCGGCCGCCGGATCGTGGACGAGCTCCGCTCGGCGGGCGTCACCCCGACGCTGATCCTGCTCACGCACAGCCACTTCGACCACGCCGGTGGCGCGGGTGCGCTCCGTGAGGCGACCGGAGCGCCGATCTGCGTGCCGGCGGCCGAACGGCCGCTCTTCGCCGGCGAGGTGCGGCATCGCTTCCTCGCGCGGGCCGGCGCGCGGGCGGTCAACGTCGGCCGGCCCGTCGAACTCCCGGGCGTCGATCGCTGGCTCGGAGCCGGCGAAGTGGTCGCAGGCCTCGAGGTCGTCTCGACGCCCGGGCACACGCCGGGCCACGTCTCCTACCTCCTCGGGAGCTCGATCCTGGGCGGCGACGCGTTCATGACCGGCGACCGCTTCCGCGAGGCGGTCCCGGTGTTCGTCGCCGATCGCGCCCAGGCGCGCCGCTCGATCGAGCAGCTCTCGGAGCTCGATCTCGACCTCGCCGTCAGCGGCCACGGCCCGCCGGCCCGCGGGGCGAAGGAGAAGCTCGCGGCGCTGGCGGCGAGCTGGTGACCGCCGGCGAGGACTGCTGGTCTCGCTGGCTGGCGACCCGCCGCTTCGGCGGCGACGAGCAGGTCAGGCAGGACGTCCTCGCCAGGCTGGCCACGCGGCGCGACGCCGTCCTCGACCGGGCGAAACTCGCGGCAGGCGAGAGGCTCCTCGACGTCGGCTGCGGGGAGGGCCTGATCGGGTTCGGAGCGTTCGACCGCGGCGCCGACACGGTCGTCTTCAGCGACGTGTCGGAGCCGCTGCTCGACGGCTGTCGGGAGGCGGCGGCGGAGCTGGGGGTGCTCGACCGCTGCCGCTTCGTGCTCGCCTCGGCGGACGACCTGGCACCGATCCCAGGCGAATCCGTCGACGTCGTCACCACCCGCTCCGTGCTCATCTACGTCTCCGACAAGCGCCGGGCCTTCGAGGAGTTCTTCCGCGTCCTTCGTCCCCGCGGAAGGATCTCGCTCTACGAGCCCGTCAACCGGTTCGCCTGCCCGGAGCAGCCCGGATACTTCGGCGGCTACGACCTCCGCCCGATCGCCACGATCGCCGCGAAGCTCCAGGCTCTCTACGAGGGGCTCCAGCCGGCGGCCACCGATCCCATGCTCGACTTCGACGAGCGCGACCTGATCGCGCTGTGCTCGGGAGCCGGGTTCCTGCCCGTCAACCTGGAGCTCCTGGCCGAGATCCAACCTCACGAACCGAAGCAGTGGGACGCGTGCGTGAACGCGGCCGGGAACCCGAAGATCCCTACTCTCGCGGAGGCGATGGAGCAGGCGCTCGACCCGGAGGAGCGCGAGTTGCTCACGGCACGGCTGCGACCCCTCGTCGAAGAGGGCCAGGGCATCTGGCGGATGGCCCACGCTTCGCTCTGGGCCACGAAGCCCGAGGCGGGCTAGACGTTGAAGCGGATGTTGAGCACGTCGCCCTCACGGACGACGTAATCCTTCCCCTCCAGGCGCTCCAGCCCGCGCTTGCGCACCTCGGCCCTGGTCGCGCACTCGACGAGATCGCTCCAGGCGATCACCTCGCAGCGGATGAACCCGCGCGCGATGTCCGTGTGAATGTCCGCCGCGGCGTCGAGGGCAGTGCGGCCGCCGCGCAGCGTCCACGCGCGCGCCTCGGTGGGGCCGATCGTGAAGAAGGTGATCAGCCCGAGCGACTCCTTCAGCCGACCCGCCACCTCCTCGAGCGCCGAGGCCCCGTCGCGGAACCCGGCCGCCTCCTCCTCCGGCAGCTCGGCGAGCTCCGCCTCGAGCTGCAGGTCGATCCCGTCGGGGCCGTTCTCGACGACCACCATCGGCTTCGTCGTCAGCGGCTCTAGCGCCTCGGAGATCTCGCCGCCGTAGTCGGCGATCGTGCCGCCCGCCTCGACATGCGCCAGCAGCGCCTCGAGGCCGGCGACCTCCTGCCTGAGCTTCGCCTCACCCGACTTGGCCTGCTGCCGCGCTCGTTCGAGGCGCTTCTCGACGTGGTCGCGATCGGCGACGAGCAGCTCGAGCTCGAGCGTCTCGTGGTCGACGGTGGGATCGCCTCCCGGCGAGAACGCGTCGAGGACGCAGAGCAGGGCGTCGACCTGCCTGAGGTTTCCGAGCAGCGCGGGGCCGGTGCCGGGGACATCCTGGACGCGGATCACCGCCGGCGTCAGCTTGGCCGACTGCTCGACGAGGGCCAGCAGCGCGAGGCGCTCGTCGGCGATCGGCGCCATGCCGACGTGCGGCTTCGCGTCGTGCACATGCGCCCCGGCATGCGTGAGCGCATTGAACAGCGTCGTCTTGCCGGACTTCGGCAAACCGACGATCCCGACCTCGAGAGCCATGCCCGAAACGTACCCGGCCTTGGGACCGCGCCCTCGTTCGACCTCACCCCCCTCCGTATGGGGGGAGAGCGCAGGTCCCTTCTGTCACGGTACGCGAGAAATCGTCCCGCGTGTGTGACGCCTTCGTGCCGATTCTGCGGACTACGTGGCGGCGCTGAAGCCGACGCGGCTGCCGCGGGCGTGGCGGCGCACGTAGAGCACGTGGTTGAGCACGACGAGCAGCCGGCCGTCGTCGGAGTCGAGCTCGACGACGCCGCCGTCTCCGGACCGCAGGCGCTGCTCGAGCGAGTCGGCCTCGAGCGCTGTCACGGTCACCGTGAGCGTCGAGCCGCCCTTCATGCCGATGTCCACTCTCACCCTGTCGTCGCTAGCGGCCATGGCTCACCAGTTCCGCCAGCACTCCATCAGCCGCGTCCGGGTGGACGAACGCGACCCGCATCCCGTACAGCCCCCGTCGCGGCTCCTGGTCGATCAGCTCGACGCCCTGCTCGTCGAGCGCGCGCGATCTGCGCTTCCAGATCGTCGACCTCGTAGGCGACGTGGTGCATCCCGGGCCCGCGCCGCGGCGAGGAAACGGCCGACCGGCGTGTCGTCCCCGGTCGCGGCGAGCAACTCGATCCGGCTCTCGCCGACCCGCACGGCCGCGGCCTCGACGCCCTGCTCCGGCCAGCGTGTCGCGGTGCTCGAGCTCGGCGCCGAACAGCCGGCCGTAGGTCGCGATCGCCTCGTCGAGGTCACGCACGGCCACGG
This sequence comes from uncultured Actinomycetes bacterium, assembly GCA_963776375.1. Taxonomy (GTDB): domain Bacteria; phylum Actinomycetota; class Thermoleophilia; order Gaiellales; family Gaiellaceae; genus PALSA-612. The sequence goes on from CAVZMF010000004.1 coordinate 298,975, forward strand.
CGACATGGTGGATGCCCATCACTGCCACACCGCGATGCTATCCCGCCCCGGCTCGACGGGGCTCGAGGATGCCGTCGACGAGCCCGTACTCGACGGCCTCCCGCGGGGACATGAAGCGGTCGCGGTCGATGTCCTCGAGCACCGCCTCGAGCGGCCTGGCCCGAGTGCGCGGGCGATGATCTCCGCCATCCGCTGCCGCATCTCGACGATCTCGAGCGCCGCGATCTGGATGTCGCTCGGCGTGCCGCGCGCCCCGGCGGAGCCCTGGTGGATCATCACCTTCGCGTTCGGCAGGCAGAAGCGCTTGCCGGGCGCGCCGCCGGCCAGGATCATGGCCGCCGCGGACATGCCCATTCCGAGGCAGATCGTGCGCACGTCCGGCTTGACGTGCTGCATGGTGTCGTAGATGGCCATGCCCGCGTAGGCCGAGCCGCCCGGCGAGTTGATGTACAGCTCGATGTCCTTGTCGGGGTCCTCGGCCTCGAGGAAGAGCAGCTGGGCGGCGATCAGGTTGGCGATCGGGTCCTCGACCTCGGTGCCGAGGAAGACGATCCGCTCGCGGAGCAGCCGCGAGTAGATGTCGAACGACCGCTCGACGCGGCCGTCGGACTCGACCACGACCGGGACCAGCGGGCTCACGCGCGGCTCCGGCTGCTAACGTGCAACTTCACGGTTGCCCATCTTACACGCAACCCTGAGGTTGCGCACGACGGAGGAGGCACGAGATGGACGTACGGCGCGAGATCGTCTTCCCCGCCGACCCGGCCGAGGTGTGGGAGGCGCTGACCGAGCCCGAGCGGCTCGAGGACTGGTTCGCGACCGAGGTCGAGCTCGAGCCGCAGGCCGGGCGGCCGCGGCATCTTCCGCTGGGGGAACGGCGAGGAGCGGAGCGTCAGCGTCGAGGAGGTCGATCCCGAGCGGCTGCTGACGCTGCGCTGGGACGACGACGGCGGCGAGGTCGTCTTCACGCTCGAGCCGGTGCCCGAGGGGACGCGGCTCGTCGTGGTCGAGTCGGCGCCCGAGTGGTCGACCGCCTTCGAGCTGCGCGCGCTGCCGCATGCGCGATCGCGTAGACGCGGTCTTCCAGGCGCTCGCCGACCCGCACCGACGCTTCGTGCTCGAGACGCTCGCGGGCCGCGGGTCGGCAACCGCCACCGAGCTCGCGGCCGCGCTGCCCGTAACCCGCCAGGCGGTCGCGAAGCACCTCGGCACGCTCCGGGCCGCCGAGCTCGTCGAGCCGACGCGCGCGCGGCCGCGAGATCCGCTACCGCCTGCGGCCGGAGCCGCTCGGCGACGCGCTCGACTGGATGGAGCGGGTCGGCGCGCAGTGGGACGAGCGCCTCGTCGGCGCTCCGCCGCCACCTGGAAGCCGGGAGCTAGGGCAGCAGTTTGACCGTGCCGACCGTCTCGGCCGCGTGCGACTCGCGCGGCGACCGAGTCCAGAGCAGCTCGCGAGCTCGGTCCCGTTGAGCGTCTCCTTCTCCAGGAGCGTCTGCGCGACCCGGTCGAGCACGGCGCGGTGCTTCGTCAGCAGGCGGACGGCGTCCGCGTAGGCGTCGTCGGTAAGACGGGCCTGCTCGGCGTCGCGGAGACGCTTCGTCTCCTCGGAGAGCGCGTAGTTGTCGGCGCGCATCGTCCGTGACGTGACCGTCTCGGACATGCCGAACTCGAACACCATCGAGCGGGCGAGCTCGGTCGCCTTCTCGAGATCGTTGGCGGCGCCGTTCGTGACCCGGCCGAACACGATCTGCTCTGCGGCGCGACCGGCGAGGAAGACCTTCATCATGTCGACGAGTTCTTCCTTCGTCCGCAGGTAACGCTCCTCGGCGGGCATGTTCAGCGTGTACCCGAGCGCCTCGCCCCGGGAGACGATCGTCACCTTCTGGGCCGGCAGCGCGTCGCCCATCAGGTGCGACATGACGGCATGGCCGCCCTCGTGATAGGCGAGGATCCGCTTCTCCTTGTCACTGACGACGCGGCGCTGCTGCAGTCCGGCGACGACGCGCTCGAGCGCGTTGTCGAAATCGGAGCCCTCGATCACCTGCTTGCGCGAGCGGCCGGCAAAGATCGCCGCCTCGTTGGCGATGTTGGCCAGGTCGGCTCCGGTCAGCCCCGCGGTCTGTCGGGCGATCACGTCGAGTTCGACGTCCGGCGCGAGCGGCTTTCCGTCCGTATGCACGCGCAGGATCTCCTCGCGGCCGGCGAGGTCGGGCGCAGACACGTGCACCTGGCGGTCGAAGCGGCCGGGGCGCAGGAGCGCGGGATCGAGATCCTGGATGCGGTTCGAGGCGCCCATGACGACGACCTGGGCCTGCGCGTCGAACCCGTCCAGCTCGACGAGCAGCTGGTTGAGCGTCTGGTCCTGCTCGCGGTTGAAGCCGTGTCCGGTGCGGGCGGCGCCGACTGCGTCGAGTTCGTCGATGAACACGATCGCGGGCGCGTTCTTCCGCGCCTCGATGAACAGCTTGCGGATGCGGGCCGCGCCGAGGCCGGCGAACATCTCCACGAACGCCGAGGCGCTCGACGAGTAGAAGCTGGCGCCTGACTCGTGGGCGAGCGCCTTCGCGAGCAGCGTCTTGCCGGTGCCGGGCGGGCCGTAGAGCAGGATGCCCTTCGGCACGCGCGCGCCGAGCAGCTCGAAGCGCTTGGGATCGCGGAGGAAGTCGACGACCTCCTGCAGCTCGCTCTTGACCTCCTCGAGCCCGGCGACCTCCTCCCACTTCACGGAGGTCTTCGACCGGGGGCTGATCTGCGCCGGCTTCACGCGCGGCATCAGCGCCACCATCCTCCACAGGAGGTAGACGATGAGGCAGATCATGAGGAGCGGAAGCCACGTGAGGGCAATCCGGGCGATGTCGTTGAGGAGACCCACGTCGCTCCCGGTTCGCATCGGCAGGGCGGGTACAAAGCCTTAGTGGAGCTGCCGCTGCCGCCGCACTTCGACCCGGACCGCGTGGCCGAGGTCTGGCGCGTCGACTACAACGCCCGGGCCGTCGACGCGGCATCGTGGGCCGAGCGGCACGCGATCCGGCCGGCACGCGACGACGCCGTCCGCACCTGCCTCTTCGCCGTCGACTGCCAGAACACGTTCTGCACGCCGGGGTTCGAGCTGTTCGTCCCCGGCGCGCCCGCCGACGGCCTACGGATCTGCGAGTTCGTCTACCGCAACCTCGGCCGGCTGACGGAGATCGTCGCCACGCTGGACACGCACCGCGCGTTCCAGATCTTCCATGCCGCGTTCCTCGTCGGCCCGGACGGCCGCCACCCGTCTCCGTACACGTCCGTTTCGGTTGCCGACGTTGAGCAGGGCGTCTGGCGGGCTGCCGACCCGGCGCTGCAGGAGCACCTCGAGCGGTATGTCCGTGAGCTGGCGGCCGGGGGCAAGTACGAGCTGGTCGTCTGGCCGTACCACGCGGTGCTCGGCGGCATCGGACACGCGCTCGTCGCGGCAGTGGAGGAGGCGTTCTTCTTCCACGCGCTCGCGCGCGGCGTGCAGACACGCTTCGAGGCGAAAGGCGACGACCCGCTGACGGAGCACTACTCGGCGCTTCGGCCCGAGGTCGGCGGCGAGCCGAGCTGTGCCCCTGTAAACCGTGCGCTCGTCGAGCACCTGCGCTCCTTCGACGCGGTCGTCGTCGCCGGGCAGGCCAAGAGCCACTGCGTCGCCTGGACGGTCGATGACCTGCTGCGCCTCGCCCCCGACCTCGTCCCGCGGCTCTACCTGCTCGAGGACTGCACGTCGCCCGTCGTCGTCCCGGGCGCGGTCGACTTCACGGAGCAGGCGGACGCCGCCTTTGCCCGCTTCGCCGCCGCCGGCGCCCACGTCGTCCGCTCGACGACGCCGATGAGCGCCTGGACGGGCATGATGCAGGCATGAGCCTGACCGATCCCGTGCCGCTCCTCACCGTCCGCGACGAGGGCGAGGCCGAGATCGTCTGCGGCCTGCTGCGCGGCTCGGGCATCGAGTGCGACTGGACGGTGACGACGCAGGGGCTGGTCGGGGTGGCCGGCGCCGGCGGCGCGCGGGAGATCTTCGTCGGGCGGGCGGATCTGGAGGCGGCGCAGGAGCTCCTCGCCGCCGAGCGTCCGGACGCTAGCTGACGAGCTCGAGCCGGGGGTTTCCACGATAGCGGCGGCCGACCTTCGCCGACGGGCGCCCGTCGGTGAGGACGACGTCGCCGGTGAAGTCGTTGGCCCCGCGGATCAGCGAGGAGCCGACGCCGTACGCGTCGACGGGCACGCCGCGGCGCTCGAACTCGCGGATCTTCTCGACCGTGAACCCGCCGGAGACGACGATCTTCACCCGCTCGAACCCGTCCGCGTCGAGCGCGTCACGCACCAGCCGCACGAGCCGCTCGTTCACGCCCGTCGGCCGGAAGTCGCCCATCTCCTCCCAGAGCGAGCGGTCGACGAGCGACTCGGACGTGTCCAGCCGCACGCCCCAGAGCCGCGGCCCCAGAGCGCGGGCGACCTCGAGCGCGGTGCGCACGGAGTCGTTCTCGAAGTCGACCAGCACGGTCACGTTCAGATCCTCGGGAGCCCACTCCGCGAACTTCGTCGCCGCCAGGACGGTGTTGCCGCCGTAGGCCGCGATCAGCGCGTGCGGCACGGTGCCGACGCCCTTCCCGCCCCACCAGGACGCCTGCTCGTCGGTCGTCACGCCGACCTCGGCGCCGACGACGCTCCCCGCCACGTGGGCCGCGTAGCCGTCGCCGGTCTGGTTGCGATGGTGGTCGTGGCGGGCCGGCATGAAGATCACCGGCTTCCCGTTCGCCGCCTCCAGCACGGCGACGACGTTGGTCGTGATCAGCGTCCGCCGCGCGAGCACGCCGAGATAGACGGTCTCGAGGTGCCCGAAGAGCGTGTAGTCGCCCTCGATCGTCATCACGGTCTCCCACGGCTCGATCCGGTCCCCGTCGTAGAGCGCGTGGACAGTCAGCTCCTCCCAGTCGTGCGAGCAGAGCTTGAGCACGGCGATCGCCTCGTCGACCCCGCCCAGACAGGCGTGGCGCTTCTGGAACACCTGCATGACGACGCGGGGACAACGGCCGTCGGCGAGCAGCGTGTCGCGCGCGTGGTTGAAGTACGCGTCCGTGTAGTAGCCGGCCTTCATCTTCTCGACCGGCAGGTCGAAGATCTCCGGCGGGAGGCGCCGCGTCTGCCTAGCGGTTTCCGTCTCCACGCTGCTCGAGCGTCAGGCACGCGTCGAGCGCCGCCTGCGCGACCTCGACCTGCGCGGGCGTTGGTTCGGCGGTCACGAAGCGCGCCTGGAGCTCCGTCCCCGGCCACGCGAGCGCACGCGCGACCGGGTGCTCCGGATGCCGCGTCATCCAGCCGAAGACCTCCGTCGACGCAGCGAATGCACCCAGGGAGGCGGCGAGCGACGCCGGGCGGCGTATGCGCTCGGGGACGCGGGCGGCGAGCCCCGCGCCGACCGCGGAGGCGAGGATCAGCGGCCCGACGAGGTGCGAGCCGCAGCGCTCGTGCTCCTTGGTCGCAGTCTCGCCGTGCTCGTAGGTGCCGATCGAGATGTGCTCGGCGCCGTGGTACGCGGCAAGTTCGCCGCCGCGCAACGCGAGGAGGGCCGGCGCGAGCGAGATCACGCCGCCGACGAGCTCCTGCACCGCGGGCGAGAGGCGCTCGGACTCGCGGACTGCCCGGGCCGCGACTCCGGCCGCGGCCATCGCCGCGAGGACGTTGCGGCGCTCGAACGCGAAGCGGGCCTCGGGCAGCTCCCGGCGGACGCGCGGCAGGACGAGCACCGCCTCGAGCAGCCGCGCCGGGCCGCGGAGGAAGGGCAAGCCCGCCGAGACGCCGACGCGAGGCTTGGGTCCCGCGGCCACCTTCAACGTTCCGGAACGCGTGCGGACCGCACAGGCCCACGAGGTCGGCCCGTGCACGAGGACGCCGTTGACGAGCGCCATGCCTCCGAGGCGAACTTTGGTCTCACCCATCGCGACCAGCCTAGCTACGGTACGGCCGGTGGGGAGCTGGTCGATACGCGGGGCGGCGGCTCTGGGTGTCGTCCTCGTCGCCGCCGCGGTCGTCGCGAGCGCCTCGCCGAGCCGCACGTCGGCAGCAGCATGCCGGGCGAGGCAGCTCCACGGCCGGGTCTTCGACTCGAGCGGCGCAGCAGGGACGATCGTCCTCAGCGTCACGCTGACGAACGGAGGCGCCGCGTGCGCGATGAAGGGGTACACGGGGCTCCAGCTCGTGGGCGCGACGAAGGGGCTGCCGACACACGTCCTCCACGGCGGAGCGCCCGCCATCTCTCCGCGGCCGTCGCTCGTCCGGCTCGCGCACGGAGGCGCGGCGACGGTGCTGGTCGCCTACGGCGACGTCCCGGTGGGGAACGAGGGCAGGTGCCCCCCGGCGACGACGATCCTCGTGCGCCCGCCGGGCGACGTCCACTGGGTGAGCGTCGAGGCCTCGGTCCAGGCCTGCAGGCACGGCACGCTGCGCGAGTCACCGGTCGTCGCCGGCCGCCGCCACGCACCCTGAAACACCGACTGGCCGGATCGGTCGACTGCACCTATGATCGGCCCCGGTGGGGATCGGGGGACGTCTCGTGGTTGGCCTGGTGGTCGTCTGCGCGCTGGTCGCGGCGCCGGTTGCGCTCGGGGCGGCGCCTCCCCCGAAAGCCAAGGATCCCTGCGTGCGCGGCACGACGAACATTTGCGGCACGACCGGGGTCGGCTACTACAAGACCTACCGCTACGGGACGCGCTGGCTCGGCGATTTCAAGAACGCGATTCCGGGCACATCGCACACGTACTGCATCGACCTCCGGTTCTGGTATCCGGGCACCCAGTACAAGTACAAGGAGGTGACGAGCGGCACGCTCAGGAACAAGAGCGGCGAAGCCATCCCGGTGGTCAACCAGCAGCGGATCGCGTATGCGATCTGGGCGTACGGCCGCTCGACCTCTGACGACCAGGCGGCCGCGGTCATGCTGTACGTGCACGGGCAGATGGGCGACGCGCGCCCCGGCGAGGTCGATCCCGCGCAGCTGAATGCGAACGGGTCGGCGATCTACGACCGCATCACGAGGGACGCCGGCCGCCTCCACGGACCGTACCGGGTCGAAGTCGCGCTGCCGGGCGGGCTGAAGGTCGGCAAGGCGGTCACGGCCACCGTGCGCGTGCTCGCCGCGGGCGGCGCCCCGCTCCCGAACCAGCCGGTGACGATCTCCGCGCAGGGGTTGACCGGAGCACCGCAGCAGGCGAAGACGGACGAGAACGGCGTCGCCCGGCTCACCGTCACCCCCACGGGCGGCGCGGTCAAGCTCGGCGCATCCGCGGGCGGCCTGCCCTCGACGCTGCCTCGTCTGTTCGAGCCCACCGCGGGCGCGGCGGCGAAGAACGGTCAGCGCCTCGTCCTCCCGAGCGCGCAGACCGTCGCCGCGTCGGTGACCGGGACGGCCACGAAGACGCAGCTCGCCGCCTCGACGAACGCGGCGCCGACGGTGCTGCTCATCGGCCAGAAGAGCCAGGACAAGGTGACGATCTCGAGCGCCGGCCCGACCTGGAACGGCACCGTGCAGGTGCGCGTGTACGGCCCCGCGCGCACCTTCGCGACGATCGACTGCACCGACACGCCCGCCGCGCAGACCACCTTCACGGCCAAGGGCACAGGGACGTTCACGACGCCCGCCGTCACGCTCAAGCAGCCCGGCTGGTACGCGTACCAGGAGGTGTTCCCGGGCGATGCAGGCACGATCGGCCTGACCACGCCCTGCAACGCGCCCAGCGAGCGCCTCCGGGTGGAGACGCAGCCGCAGGTCGTCACGGCGGTCAGCTCGCAGAGCGTGGCGCCCGGCACGCAGATCACCGACTCGGTCAAGGTCAGCGGCCTGGCAGGCGAGACCGCCACCGTCCAGGCGTCCCTCTACGGGCCGTTCGCCACCCGGGCGGCGATCAAGTGCACGGGCGGGGCCGCGTGGACGGGGACGATCGCCGCCGCCGGGGACGGCACCTACGTGACGCAGCCGTTCACCGTCACCGTTCCGGGCTACTACACCTATTACGAGTCGATCGCGGCTTCCGGCTTCGTGCGCGCCACGACCACCAAGTGCGGGGACACCCCCGAGACGGCGATCGTGACCGGCACGCCCAAGGTCACCACCCAGGTCAGCGCGCAGCAGACGAAACCGGGAGCGACGATCACCGACAAGGTGGTCGTGACCGGCCTCGGCGCCCTCCAGGCCCAGGTCATCGTCGAGCTCTGGGGGCCGTTCCCGACGCGCACTGACATCCGCTGCTCGGGCACCCCGGTCTGGCGCGGCACCGTGACGGCGAACGGCGACGGCACGTACACGACCGCACCCGTGAAGATCACCGGCGCCGGCTACTACACCTACCACGAGTCGATCGGCGATACGCCCGCGTACGGCGCCTCCAACAGCGTCTGCGGTGAGACGGCCGAGACGACCGTCAGCCACGCCGCGCCGACGCTCTCCACCCAGGTGACGGACGAGGTGGCCAAGCCGGGCGCGTCGATCACGGACAAGGTCAAGGTCCAGGGGCTGGGGACGACGGCGGCGAAGATCGAGGTCACGCTCTACGGGCCGTTCGCGATCCGGGCCGCCATCGGCTGCAAGGGCACGCCCGCGGGGCAGACGAGCTTCACCGCGAAGGGCGACGGGACGCATACCTCGCCGGGGATCAAGATCGAGAAGACGGGCTTCTACGTCTTCCAGGAACACCTCGTCGGCTCGCCGCTGGTCAAGGACGTGACGTCGTCGTGCACCGAGGAGTCGGAGGTCTCGCTCGGGGCGCCGCTGATCATCACCGGCCGCGGCGACACGACCCGCGAGATACGCGCAGGCGCGCGAACGGCGAGACTCGCCCCGAGGCGAGTCACGATCGGCTCCGTCGGCATCGACGCCACCTCGTCGGGCGTCGGGATCGACACGGCCAAGGGCATCCTCGGCGTCGGGTCGAACATCCACCACACGGGCTGGTGGGTCGACGGCGCGCAACCGGGCGACAAGACCGGGTCGGTGCTGATCGCAGGCCACGTCGACAGCGCCACGGCCGGCGCGGGCGCGTTCTTCCACCTCAAGGACGCGAAGCCCGGCGACAAGGTCGAGGTCAAGACCTCCGGGGGCCGCACGTTCACCTACAGGGTCGTCTCGGTCAAGAGCTACCTCAAGAAGGACCTGCCCACAGACATCTGGTCACGCCAGGGCAAGGCCCGGCTCGTGCTCGTCACCTGCGGCGGCCCGTTCGACCAGCAGGCCCGCCACTACCGCGACAACATCGTCCTGACCGCCGTTCCGGCGTAACGGCCGTGTCGACGGGCGAGAACAAGGCCCTCGTTCGGCCGCTTCTACGAGGAGGTCTGGGGCCGCGGGAACACCGAGTTCGCGTTCGAGGTGTTTGCGGACGACTACGTGCGCCACGACTTCCGCTAGGAGCCGATCGCAAGCGCCGCGTGGCGCAGCCAGCGCAGGCCGAGCTCGATGTCGTCGACCTCGGCGCGCTCGTCGGCCGAATGCACGAGCCGCGAGGCAAGGTCCGCGTCCATCGTCTTGACCGGGAAGAAGCCGTAGGCGACGGTGCCGAACGCGTCGCGCAGCCAGTGGCTGTCGGTGAAGCCGGCGACGCAGATCGGCGCCACGCGCGCGCCCGGCTCGGCCTCGGCGATGAACGACTCGGCCGCGTCCCAGAGCGGCGTCTGGAGCGGCGAGCGGGTGCCGCCCTGGCCGGGGCGCCAGACGATCTCGTAGTCGCCCTTGCCGAGCCCTGCCCGGATGACCCGCTCCGCCTCCGGCTGCGTCTGACCGGGCAGGAGCCGGCAGTCGACCGTGACCTCGGTCAGCGCCGGGATGACGTTGCGCTTGTTCGAGGCCGAGATCATCGTCGGAGAGAGCGTCATGGCGAGCAGCGGCTCGATGATCTCGGCCGCCGCCGGGTCGACCGCCCGCGCCGCCTCGAGGGCGTTGCCGGCCGCCGGAGCCGGGCAGCCGATCGCCGCGAGGAACCCCTCCACCTCCGGGATCAGGCGCGGCTCCGGCTCGAGGGCGGCGACCCGCTCGATGTAGCCCGCGGCCTTGACGAGCGCGTTGTCCGCGATCGAGGGCAGCGACGCGTGACCGCTGCGGCCGGTGACGCGCAGGACGAAGGGCGAGCTCAGCTTCTCGGCCGAGGCGCAGAGGTAGTACGGGCGCCCGGCGACCTCGACGCGGTCGCCGGCGCCCTCGTTGACGGCGTACTCGCAGCGCACGGCGTCGGGGTGCTCGCGGCAGAGCCAGGAGAGCCCGAAGTCGGGGTCGTCGCCCACCTCCTCGTCGGCGGTGGCGGCGAAGATCAGGTCGCCGCTCGGCTCGAACCCCTCGCGCGCGAGCGAGGCGATCGCGACCGCGCTCGCCGCCACCTGGCCCTTCATGTCCAGCGCCCCGCGTCCCCACACCTGCCCGTCGCGAACCTCGCCCGACCAGGGGTCGACCGTCCACTCGGCCGGATCGGCCAGGACCGTGTCCGTGTGCGAGAGGAACAGCAGCCGCGGCCCGTCGCCGCGCCCGCGGATCCGCGCCACGAGGTTCGCCCGCTCCGGCACGCGCGAGTACAGCTCGCACTCGACGCCGAACGGCTCCAGGTAGCCGCGCAGCAGGTCGGCCGCCGCGGTCTCGTTCCCGGGCGGGTTGACGGTGTTCAGGCGAATGAGCTCCTGGAGGAGGCTCGATGACCTCCTCGCGCAGCGTCTGCGTCGCCACTAGCGGCGGCGGCCGATGGTGAGGAGGTACGGCCCCGGCTGGCAGATCTCGTCGCCGCGCCGGTCCTCCTCGTACAGCTCGAGGTTGGCCCGGCGGAACTCCTCCTGCCGCTCTGGGTCGAGCGAGTCCCAGAGCATCCGCATCGGGCCGACGCCGGAGAGGAGGAAGTCGAACAGCTCCTCGGCCGAGTCCGCCTGCTGCGGGGCGTCCCCGTCGTGGAACTCGAGCTCGAACGCATCGCCGAGCAGCTCCCGGACGTGGTCCTCGGAGGCCCAGTCGACGGGATTGCCCGCTCCCTCGGGCGGCTGGACGGCCGAATTGCGCCGCGATCCGCTGGCTGCGCACCACCCGGCTATCCGGGCGCCAGGCCGTGACGCCGACCCGGCCGCCGGGCCGGACGACGCGCGCCAGCTCCCGGGCGACGACCTCGTGGTTGGGCGCGAAGATGAGGCCGACCGACGAGGAGACGACGTCGAAGCTCGCGTCCGCGACCGGCAGCCCTTCCGCGTCGCCGACCTCGTAGGAGATGTCGAGCCCCTCCTCGGCCGCCCGCCGCCGCGCCGTCTCGATCATCCCCTCGGAGATGTCGACGCCGGTCACCTTCGCGCCGGCCCGGGCCGCGCGCATCGAGACCGCGCCCGGCGCCGCAGCCGACGTCGAGCCAGTCCTCGCCGGGCTCGGGGCCGAGCCGGTGGACGAGGTCGTCGTGCATCGCCGCGATCGAGCCCTCGACGTTCTCGAACGGCGCCTTGCTCCAGGCGACGCGGTGACGCTCCTTGACCTCCTCGAACCTCACGGTTCCTCCTCCTTTGCCAGCTCGGTCAGCTCGTTGCGGACGTCCCACAGCTCGGGAAAGAACTTGCGGTGGGTGAGCCCAGCGAGGAGCTCGACCGGAGTGCCCTGGGTGCCGACGACCTCGCCGCCGATGATCCGCTCGACGACCCGGATGTGCCGGATGCGCCAGGTGACTGCGCGCTCGTCCAGCTCGGTCAGCGTCTCGGCGAGCTCGTACAGGTCCTCGTGGTCGCGCGCGCGGCGATAGACGTCGACGAGGGAAAGCCCCTCCGCGCGGCGAAGCTCGTGGAAGGCCTCGCCCGCGACCGGCACGACGCGCCGCATCTCGCTCCAGCCCGGGGAGTCGAAGCCGCTGCCGTGCCCGAGCACCGGCCGGACGCCCGAGGTGTACTCCCACGGGGACATCAGCTCGAGCATGTCGAGCTGCTCGGTGACGAGCTTCAGCGCCAGGATCGCCCTGCGCAGCGATCGGATCGCCGCGCGTAGGTCGCCCCCGCGCGCCTGTCCCGTCGCCGTCTCGACCTCGGCCACGCCGAGCTTGAGCCAGAGCTCCGACGACTGGTGCGTGACCTGGAAGAGCAGCTCGTCGTGATGGGCGCGCTCGGCCTCCGTCTTCTGGAGCGCGAGCAGCTCGTCGGTGCGTAGGTAGCGCTCGTAGTCGCTCGCGCCGGGGCCGGGGAGGATCGGGCCGAGCTCGTCCTCGAGCCCCGTCTGCTCGCGCCTGGACACGTGCTGAGCATACTTCGCCGCAATGGGTGATCTCTTTGCCGATGCAGCCCGGGAGCGGCTCCCGGAAACGGCCCCGCTGGCCCAGCGCGCGCGGCCGGCGACGCTCGACGAGTTCGTCGGCCAGCGGCACGTGCTCGGCGAGCGCTCGGCCCTCCGGCTCGCGATCGAGCAGGACCGCGTGGCCTCCATGGTCTTCTACGGGCCGCCGGGGAGCGGCAAGACGACGCTCGCGCGGATCGTCGCCGCCCGCACCGGCGCCGCCTTCGAGGAGCTGTCCGCCGTCTCGGCCACGGTGGCCCAGGTGCGCGAGGTGCTCGCCCGCGCCCGCGAGCGGCTGGGCGCGCAGGGCCGGCGCACGATCCTGTTCCTCGACGAGATCCATCGCTTCAACAAGGCGCAGCAGGACGCGCTGCTGCCCGCGGTCGAGGAAGGGCTCGTGACGCTGATCGGAGCGACGACCGAGAACCCGTACTTCGAGGTCAATTCGGCGCTCATGTCGCGGATGCAGCTGTACACGCTGGAGCCGCTCTCCGACGAGGAGATGACGGCCGTCGTCGCCCGCGGCGCGGCCCTCCTGGACGTGTCCGTCGCGGACGAGCTAGCGGCGCTGATCGCCCGGCGTGCCGGCGGGGACGCGCGCTCGGCGCTGAACATCCTCGAGCTCGCCGCCCAGACCGCCGAGGCCGAGGGCGTGCCGGTCACCGAGGAGCACGTCGAGGACGCGGCCCGGAAGCGCCCGCTCGTGTACGACCGCACCGGCGACCGGCACTACGACTTCGCGTCGGCGTTCATCAAGTCGATGCGCGGCTCCGACCCCGATGCGGCCGTCTACTACCTCGCGGCCATGCTCGAGGCGGGCGAGGATCCGCGCTTCGTCGCGCGGCGCATGGTCATCCTCGCCTCCGAGGACGTCGGCGACGCCGACTCTCAAGCGCTCGTCGTCGCGGTCGCCGCCGCGCAGGCCCTCGAGCACGTCGGGCTTCCCGAAGCGCAGCTCAACCTGGCGCAGGCCGCGATCTACCTCGCCAACGCGCCCAAGTCCAACGCCGTCGTCCGCGCCCTGTCGGCGGCAACGAAGGACGTCCACGAGCACGGCAACCTGCGCCCGCCGAAGGAGCTCCGCGACGCCAGCTATCGCGGGGCGAAGAAGCTCGGCCACGGCGAGGGCTACGTCTACCCGCACTCGGACCCGGCGGGCTTCGAGGTCGACCACCTCCCGGACGAGCTGAAGGGCCGGAAGTACTACAAGCCTGCGGACTAGGCGACGGAGAGCTCGAGCGACGCGATGTACTCGGACGACTGCGCGATCGTCGCGTAGTACGGAAGCGTGTTCGCGATCGCGAAGTCGTGGAGCTCGTCGGTGAAACCCTGACAACAGTCGGCAAGAACCGTGATGTCGTAGCCGAGTTCGGCGCCGTACCTGGTCGTGCTCTCGACCACCCAGTTCGTCGCGATCCCCGTCAGGTAGAGCTGCCTCACACCCTTCGCTCTCAGGATGCAGTCCAGGTCGGTATGCGAGAACGCGCTCGAGTCGAAGTTGATGACAAGGATGTCGCCCTCGGCCGGCGCCAGCTCCTCGGGGACGGCTGCGTCCCATGAGCCCGTGAGGAACGCGTTCCGCTCCTGGATCGACTCGATCAATGGATACGTCGGCTTCTTGAGCTCGGGAAAGCCCGGCCGGAACTCGATGTTCACGTAGATGACCGGGACATCCGCGGCCCGGCTCGCCTCGATCACGGCGGCCGTCTTCGACAGACAATCGTGCTTCTCGACCTGCGCCGCAGTGCCCGAGAACGCGAACACGCCCTCGTGCCGGACGAGGCCGTTCTGGTAATGGAGCACGAGCAACGCCGCGTTCTGGGAATCAACGTCGGGACTCATCTCGCAACCTCCTTCGGTGCACAGCCTGCCCCCGCGCGACGGCATCCTAAACGGTGTGCGCCGCGTCGCGAGCGGCCACGACTACTATCGCGCTCAACGACCGAGGAGGACGGCATGGCTGCGGAACACACTGCGCACGCGAGCTGGAACGGCGACCTGATGAGCGGGTCGGGCACGGTCTCGACGGGGAGCGGCGCCGTCGGCAGTGTCCCGCTGACCTGGAAGGCGCGAGCCGAGGACGCCTCGGCCGGCTCGAGTCCGGAAGAGCTGATCGCCGCCGCACACGCTGCCTGCTTCTCGATGGCTCTCTCGCATGGGCTCGCTCAGGCCGGGAGTCCGGCGACGTCGCTCGAGACGGACGCGACCGCGACGTTCGACCGCACGGACGCGGGCTTCAGGATCACGAAGATCGCACTGAGCGTCCGCGGCGACGTGCCCGGGGTCGACGACGCCGCCTTCAAGGAGGCTGCGGAGGGCGCGAAGGCGAACTGCCCCGTCTCGAAGGCGCTCGAGGGCAACGTCGAGATCACGCTCGACGCGTCTCTCGCCTAGTAGCGGCTACAGGATCCGGGCGCCGAGGGCGCTCGCGGCCAGCTCGACGGCCAGGCGCCCGGTCGCGTTCTCGCGATCGAGGATCGGGTTGACCTCGACGACCTCGAGCGACCCGGCGAGGCCGGAGTCGGCCACGAGCTCGAGCGCGAAGTGCGCCTCTCGGTACGAGAGACCACCGCGGACCGGCGTGCCCACGCCCGGCGCGATCTCGGGGTCGACGACGTCCATGTCCAGGCTTACGTGGACGAAGCCGGAGCCGGCGACGTGCTCGAGCGACTCGCGGATCGCCCGCTCGACGCCGATGCGGTCGACGTCGCTCATCGTGTAGACGCGCGCGCCGAACTCGCGGAGCAGCCCGCGCTCCGCCTCGTCGAGCGAGCGCAGGCCGACGAGCGCGACCCGCGCGGGGTCGACGGCCGGGGTCGGCCAGGCGTCGCTCTCGAACGCGGGGCCGCCGAGGCCGAGCGCGGCCGCCAGCACCATCCCGTGCACGTTGCCGGTCGGGCTCGTCTCGGGCCGGTTGAGGTCGCCGTGCGCGTCGATCCACAGCACCCCGCCGGGACCGGCCGAACGGGCCAGGCCGCCGAGCGTCCCCAGCGCGACCGAGTGGTCGCCGCCGAGCACGAGCGGCAGATAGCCCCCGGCCTTCGCCCGCGCCACGAGGTCGGCGATGTCCACGCACGTCGCCTTGATCTCCTTCAGGAAGCGCGCGTGCTCGTCGCCGAACGCGATCGACTCGGCCACGGGCGTGACGACGTTCCCCCAGTCCTCGACCGTGCGCCCGAGCTCGGCGATGCGCGCATCGAGGCCCGCGTACCGGATCGCCGAAGGCCCCATGTCGACCCCCCGCCGCCCCTGCCCCAGATCGAGCGCGCGCCCCGATGATCGCAACCGGCGAATCCCCGTTTACCCCGCCCATGGCGGGAAGGCTAGTAAGCCCCACGGCCGTTCCCGGCTTCGATCCGCCGCCGCGACCGGCAAGACGGGCGCGGCCACACAGGCCGTCGGAGACCGTCCCTCCGCGCCACCAGCCGAAGCGGCCGGCTCCGCCACCGCTCGCACCACGCGACCGATCTGAAGGAGGGGGCCCACGGGGGAACCAGGGGTTCACCCGTGCGAGCGAGCCAGCGCCGAAGGCGCGCGAGCGCCAGTGGCGAGGGCCGGAATCGAACCGGCGACACCACGGTTTTCAGCCGTGTGCTCTACCGACTGAGCTACCTCGCCGCGAGAGCCGAACGGTCTTCCGGTCGACCTGCACGGCCATCTTACTCGTACGACTTTGCACAGCGACCCTTGACAAGGGGCGTTCGCGACTGGAAGACTCCCGCGGTTAGGAGAAGCGAGCGTACGCGTGAGGGGACGCGTGCGTATCCGGGGAATCTCCTGCGGCGGAGGGGGTCGGAAGTCCGCTTGTCGTCCAGAAGCCCAGTTCTGAGGACGCGGCCATATCGCTTCACCTTGCTCGTTGCGGCGTCGTTCGTCGTAGCCGCGGCCGCGTTTGCCTCCACCGCCTTTGCGGAGCACGACCTGGACAAGATCCACTCCTGCGTGCAGAGCAGTGGCGGGACAAGCCGCGGCGCCGTGAGGATCATCTACGCGCCGGCCGTCTACCCGACGAAAAATATCTATGGGAACGCCTCAGCCGTGTGCGGAACGACCGAGGTCGAGGTCGACTGGGCTCAGAGTCCCGCCGGAGGCGCTACGGGGCCGACCGGCCCGACGGGAGCTCGCGGCCCGACCGGAGCCAAGGGCGCCACCGGAGCCAAGGGCGCCACCGGAGCCAAAGGCGCGACTGGCCCCAAGGGCGCCACCGGAGCCAAGGGCGCGACCGGCGCCACCGGCCTTCGCGGCCCGACCGGAGCCAAAGGCGCGACCGGAGCCAAAGGCGCCACCGGAGCCAAAGGCGCGACCGGAGCCAAAGGCGCCACCGGAGCCAAAGGCGCCACCGGAGCCAAAGGCGCCACCGGAGCCAAAGGCGCCACCGGAGCCAAAGGCGCCACCGGAGCCAAAGGCGCCACCGGAGCCAAGGGCGCGACCGGCCCCACCGGCCTTCGCGGCCCGACCGGAGCCAAAGGCGCCACCGGAGCCAAAGGCGCCACCGGAGCCAAAGGCGCCACCGGAGCCAAAGGCCTGACCGGGGCCAAGGGCGCGACCGGCCCCACCGGCCTTCGCGGCCCCACCGGCGCCAAAGGCGCAACCGGAGCCAAAGGCCTGACCGGAGCCAAGGGCGCTGACCGGAGCCAAGGGCGCGACCGGCCCCACCGGCCTCAAGGGCCCGACCGGAGCCAAAGGCGCAACCGGAGCCAAAGGCGCGACCGGCCCCACCGGAGCCAAGGGCCTGACCGGAGCCAAAGGCCTGACCGGAGCCAAAGGCGCGACCGGCCCCACCGGAGCCAAAGGCCTCACCGGAGCCAAAGGCGCGACGGGAGCACGCGGCCCAACGGGCACGAGAGGCCCAACGGGTGTCAAAGGTCCGACCGGCGCTCAAGGCGCTACAGGCGGGAAGGGCGCTACAGGTACCAGAGGGCCGACCGGGCCGAAGGGTACGACCGGAGCCAGGGGCCCAACCGGGGCTAAGGGCGCGACCGGCGGCAGAGGGCCCACCGGCGTCAGAGGGCCCACCGGCGTCAGAGGGCCGACCGGCGTCAGAGGGCCGACCGGGCCCAAGGGCACGACCGGCGCCGCCGGAGCAGCGACGACCTACCGGGCCGGTAGCGGGACGATCACCACCGGCGCCGGCAGCACGACCGTCAACTGGACGACGGCCCTGCCCTGCGCGACCAACTACCGCGTGGCGACGACCATTACGAGTGCCGGCGGCGCAGGCGGCGCAGACTACTTGAGGGCCACGACGAAGGCGACTACCTCCGTCGTGATCGAGCTTCATTCCCTCATCAACGGCAGCGCCGGAACTGCTCCCGCCGGGTTCACCTTCGACTGGATCGCGATCTGCGACAACAACCCGTAGTGCGTTTCGCCCACCGGCCCGGCTGACAGATCGACCAGGCGTTCGAAGCTCCGGCGGACTCGTAGAGACCACACCGGGGGCCGCGACCGGCGTGACGGGCGCGGCGCAGGATCATCACTCTCGTCGCCTGCGTCCGGAAGTCGTGAGACTTCCGGACGATAAAGAGGACGTCCCGGCCGGTGCGCCCGCGCCGTGAACGTCCTCGGTGACCTCGAGGGTACACCCGACTCCGGCGAATTCGAGCCGATCGGGCCGCGTTGCGAGGTCACGAAAAACCCGCTCGTTGCGGGGAGTTCAGTCCGGTCTGACCGTGATCCCGACGGTGTCGCCGGCGCGGGCGGAGACCATCTCGGCCGCGTTGCCGACGTTGATCGCGACCGCGATGTTCCCGTACGCGTCCTCGTACAGGACGATGTCGCCGACGCGGACGTCCGCGAACGTCCGGGCCGCGCACGCGTAGAACCGCTGCAGGCCGACCTCGATCTCGACCTGCGTGCCGGGCTCGATGCCGGCACGGGTGAGGTGCTCCGCCGTCAGGTTGAGCTGGACGTTGCCGAAGCGGTCGACGATGAGGACGTGGGCGCGGATGAAGCCGTCGCCGATCACCGGCTCGGGCACGTCGAGGCGAACGAGGGTCGCCGGTGTCGAGGGCCGGCCCGAGCTCCGCCGGGTCGAGCCCGCGCGCGAGATGGGCCGCGGCCGGAGCGAACAGGTCGCGCCCGTGGAAGGTCCTCGAGACCGGCTCCAGCCGGTACGCCGCGTTCTCGAGCTCCCAGGCGCCCTCGACGCCGCCGAGCCGGTCGGCGGCGGGCACGAGCAGGCCGTTGTCCGGGCCGACGTAGAGCCGCCCGTCGCCGCCGCGGAGCGCGACCGCCCTCCGCTCGGTGCCGACGCCCGGGTCGACGACCGCGAGGTGGACGCCCTCGGGCATGTACGGAAGCGTGTTCGCGAGCACGAGCGCGCCCTGCAGCACCTGCTGCGGCTCGATGCCGTGCGTGATGTCGACGATGTCCGCGTCAGGCGCGATGCGCTTGATCACGCCGTGGCACGTGCCGACGAAGTCGTCCTGCAGGCCGAAGTCGGTGAGGAAGGTGATGATCACGACGCGAGCCTAGCGACGGCGCTCACGATTCCCTCGACGTCGTGGGTCTCCGCCTCGGCGACGACGCGCAGCGCCGGCCGCCTCGGCCGCCGCCGTGGTCTGCGGGCCGATCGAGACGGCCGGGACGCTCGAGCCCGAGCGCGGCCAGAGCCCGGGCGGCGGAGCCCGAGGCGAGCACCGCGAGGTCGCCCTGCGGCAGCTCGGGCGGCCTGAGCTCGACGGTGCGGTAGAGCGGGACGAAGTCGGCGTCGAGCTCGTCGACGAGCAGGCGCCTCGCGCCCTCCGCGGCGGCGACGAGCACGCGGCCCGCCGGCCGCGGGAGCTCGGCCAGCAGCCCCTCCTGCGTAGCGACGCGAGGCACGAGGTCGACGGCGAGGCCGTGGGAAGCGAGCGCCGAAGCCGTCGCCGGCCCGACCGCGGCCAACCGCCTCGGCCGCCCCTGGAGCCGTCGCGCGAGCTCGTTCGCCCCGTTCGCGCTCGTAACCACCACCCAGTCGTACGGCCGACACGTCGACCGGCTCGTCTCCGAGCGGCTCGATCCGGACGAGCGGGCAGAGCACGACGTCGTGCCCCAGCCGCCGCAGGCCCTCGGCAAGCCCGTCGGCCTGCCCCTCGGGCCGCGTGACGATCACGCGCACGCCGAACTGCTCCGAATGGACATGGCGCCCCGGTACACCCCTGGCTCCCGGGGCACCCCAGCCCACCACCCGATTTCATCGTAACGGCGAAATCCGCACACGTGTGAAACGCAACTGTGACGATTCACAGGCGCCGGTCGGCGGCAGCCGCGGCCAGCTCGCGTCCGAGCGCTTCCGGATCCTCTCCCCGGCGCCGCTCGACCCAGCCGCCGTCCTCGTCGGCAACGAGCCCCTCGAGCGTCGTGCCGTCGTGATGGGCCGCGACCGGCGCCAGGCACCCTGCGCCCACGACCGCGACGCAGCGCCGCTCGGACTCGACGCGCCGGCGCGTCTCCTCGTCGTCCGCAGCGGCCACGAGCCCCTCCTCCCCCGCCCGCACCTGCAGCGCCAACGCGCCCTGCCCCGCCTCCGGCAGCACCTCCTCCGGGTCGAAGCGGTAGCCGATCTCCTGGCCCAGCCCGAGCCGATCGAGCCCGCAGCAGGCGAGGACGACCGCGTCCAGGCCGCGCTCGCCCCGTTTGCGCAGCCGCGTGTCGATGTTCCCGCGCAGCGGCTCGACGCGGAGCGTCGGCTCGAGCCGCAGGAGTTGCGCTCTGCGCCGCACGGAGGCCGTCCCGATGCGCATGCCGGGCCGGAGCGCCTCCGCCCCGCACAGGGCGTCACGGGGATCCTCACGCGCCAGATACGCGCCCACCGCCAGCCCCTCCGCCTCGGTGGCGGTCATGTCCTTCGCCGAGTGAACGGCGACGTCGATCCGGCCGGCGAGGAGCGCCTCCTCGATCTCCTTGACGAAGACGCCGCGCGTTCCGATCTCGCCGAACGGCCGCGTGCGGTCCCGGTCGCCGGCCGTCGTGATCGGCACGAGCGCGATCTCGACGCCGGGCCGGCGCAGCCGCTCGGCCGCCTTCGCGGCCTGCGTGAGCGCGAGCCTACTGCCGCGGGTGCCGACCCGGAGGAGCATCGTCGCCGAGGCCGAACAGGTGGCGCAGCGCATCCGCGTAGACGGCGCCGTCGGCTCCGGCTGCGGCCTCCTTCATCTTCACCGTGGGCACGTGCAGCAGCTTGTCGACGATGCGCGAGGTCACCGCCTCGACCGCGCGCCGCTCGGTCTCCGTCAGCCGCTCGAGGCGCGTGCTCGCCCGCTCCAGCTCGCTCTCCCTGATCTCCTCCGCCAGCGCGCGCAGCGACGCAATCGCCGGCGCGACGTCGCGCGACGCCTGCCAGGCGCGGAACCGCTCCGCCTCGTCGAGCACGATCTCCTCGGCGCGCGCCGCTTCGCGGCGGCGGCCGGCCAGGCTCTCCGCGACCACGCTCTCGAGATCGTCGATGTCGTAGAGGTAGCAGCCCTCCAGCTCGTGGATCGCGGGGTCGAGGTCCCGGGGAACGGCGATGTCGATCAGGAAGAGCGGCCGCCCCTTGCGCTCGGGGAGCGCTCGTTCGACGTCGTCCCGGGTGAGCACCGGAACCGGCGAGCTCGTCGAGGCGAGGACGACGTCGACCCCGCCCAGCTCGGCGGCCGTCTCCTCGAGCGACGCCGCGCGCCCGCCCAGGCGTGCGACGAGCTCCTGCGCCTTGTCCGGCGAGCGGTTCGCGATCACCGCGATCGTCGCCCCGCGGGCGACGAGGCTCCGCGCCGCGAGCTCGCCCATCTTCCCCGCGCCCACGAGCAGCACGCGACAGCCGGACAGATCGCCAAATACCTGCTCGGCGAGCGACGCGGCCGCCGAGGACACCGAGGCCGGGCTCTCGGCGATCGCCGTCTCCGTCCGCACCTTCTTGCCCGCATGGATCGCCTGGCTGAACAGCCGGTCGAGCAGCGGGCCGGTCGTCCCGGCCTCGAACGCCTCGCGCACCTGGCCGAGGATCTCTCCCTCGCCGGGCACCATCGAGTCGAGCCCCGCCGCGACACGGAACAGGTGGATCCCGGCCGCCTGGTCCTCGAGGCGGTAGAGGACGGCGCGGAAGTCGGGCTCACCGAGCCCGGCTCGACCAGCCAGTGCGGTCACGGCCTGCGCGGCCGCCCCCGGGAGTGTCTCGTCGCCGGCCAGGTAGAGCTCCGTACGGTTGCAGGTCGAAAGGCACACGGCCTCGCCCCCGCCCGCCGCCAGCTCGCGCGCGAGCGCGCCCGCCTCGTCCAGCCCCAGCGCAACCCGCTCCCGCAGTTCGACGGGCGCGACGCGGTGCGAAATGCCGATCAGGAGCAACGTCATGAGAAATGGGTGAGCGGAAGGCCGACGCGCACGACGACGACGAGCGCAAAGCCGGCGAGGACGAGATAGGCGGCGCGGCGGCCCCGCCAGCCCGAGGCCGTGGCGGAGAACGAGGTAGCCGGTGAAGACGAGCCACGTGAGCAGCGTGAAGACCATGAGCGCGTCCAGCGACCCGCCGTCGGAGCGGAGGCGCACGAAGCCGGCGACGATGCCGCCGGTCAGCGCCGGCACGGCGAACGTCACGACGCGCGACTCGAGCGTGTCCAGCGTGACGAGCGACGGCGCGCGGCCGAGGAGCCCTCCCGCCCGGCGATGCTTCAGCCGCCGCTCCTGCCACAGGTAGATCGCCGCCAGCCCGGCGGCGAGCGTGAAACCGGCGAACGCGGTCAGCACGAGGCCGACGTGCAGGACGAGGAACGTCGACGAGTAGGCGCCTTCGGCATGCGTCTTCGCGGCGCCGCCGAGGCCGGCGGCGAGCAGGAGCACGGCCGCCGGCGGCATGACCAGGAGCCCGAGCAGCCGGTAGCGGCTGCGGCAGCCCCAGAACAGGTAGACGGTGACGACGAGCCAGACGAACAGGTTGAGCGAGCCGGCCCAGGTGTCCCAGGGGAAGCCGTCGCTCGCGCTCGGCCTGCACCGCGAGCAACGCCGTCTGCAGCGAGCCAGCCGATGCGGACGCCCCAGGTCGCGAGGCGCCCGGCCCTGCCCGGATGGCGCGCGTTCCCGGCGTAGGCGAGCGCCGCCTCGCCGTAGGCGAGGAGCGCCGGCCAGAAGAGCAGCTCAGCCAACCTTCACCTGCCTCGGACGGCACCGGTTTCCTGGCTGCTCGCCGGCCCGGCTGCGCTGCCGGCGCCAGCTCGGTCAGCTCCGCCACGTCGCGGCCGAGGCGCGTGCAGCTTCGCCGCCATGATCACGACGTAGATGGAGCACGACCAGGAACACGACCAGGTACGCCGCGGCGACGTATTTCTCCTCGGTCGTCACTGCTCAGGCAGCTCGCGGAGCTCCTTCAGGTCCGCGTCCAGGCGCTTTCCGGCCAGCTCGAACCGGTACAGGAAGTAGGCGAGCGAGAGGATCGCCGCCCAGGCGACGCAGAAGGTCGCGAGCTGCGACGTGGCCATCTGGGGCCCGTCGCTCGTGAACACGGTCGGGTGGATGTAGCTGTTCGCCAGCCGGATGGCGAGGAAGCTGATCGGGATCAGCACGACGCCGAAGAGCGCGTAGACGGCGCAGAGGTTCGCCCGCTGCGGCCCCGGGTCGACCGAGTAGCGGAGCATGAAGTAGGCGCAGTAGAAGAGGAAGAGGACGAGGAAGAGGACGAGCTGCTCGTCGCCCCACGTCCACCAGTGCCCCCAGCGGACCTTGGCCCAGATCGAGCCCGTCAGGAGCGTCAGCGCGCCGAAGATCACGCCCTGGTGGATGGCGACATAGCTCTCGAGATCGGCGCCCTCGCGCGCGCTTCCAGAGGTGCATGAAGGCCTTCAGCGCACCCCAGCCGAAGCAGGCGTACGACGGTCAGGGCGATCGGGACGTGGAAGTAGAAGATCTTCTGGTTGAGGCCGTCGGCGTCGACGGGCGCGTAGAAGAAGATGAGCGCGATCGCTGCGCCAGCAGCCCGTGGTCAAGCACGGCAAGGGCCGTGAGCGGGTTATTCCGTGACCACGTACTCAAAGGAGGCCCAGGAGATGATCGCAAAGACGGCGTCGTACAGGCACAGGAAGCCAAGGTAGCGGCCCGGATCGTCGACCACGCTGGCGCCGACGCCGCCGACCACGACCGGGATCGCGAGCGGCAGGAAGAGGAGCGGCAGGATCAGCTCGCGCGTCCTGCTGACCGCGGCGACGGCGGCGAGCAGCGTGCCCACGGCGACGATGCCGATGTCGGCGAGCAGGACGGCCACGATCGTGCTCCAGCCGATCCCGGAGAAGAACGCGGCGTATGCCGGCAACGCCACGAGCTCGGCGATGCCCAGGAAGGCGAGGACTGACGCCGACTTCGCGAGCCAGATCGCGCTCCGGTCGCACGGCGCCAGGAGCAGGCCGTCGATCAGCCGCTGCTCCCGCTCGGCGACGAACGCGCGCGTGAGTCCCACGAGCGCCGTGAAGACGATCGCGACCCACAAGAGGCCCTTGGCGGCCAGGTCGGAGCTGTGCTCCGGCAGCGCGAAGTGGAAGACGACGAGCGTCGAGACGACGAAGAGCAGCATGGCAGGCAGCGTGTCGCGGGCACGCAGCTCGAGCGTCAGGTCCTTGCGGGCCAGCACCGCGACGTCGACCGCGTAGCGCCTCATGCGAAGGCCAGCCGCGTGCTCGCCAGCGGGAGCACGCGCTCCGGGTCGTGGGTGGCGACGACGAACGTCGCGCCCGTGCGGAGCTCGGCGAGCTCGCGGTCGAGCAGCTCTGCGCCGGCGTCGTCGAGGCCGCTGTAGGGCTCGTCGAGGACGAACAGGTCGGGCTCGTGCAGCAGCGCGCGACAGAGCGAGAGCCGCTGCTGCATGCCGCGCGAGAACGAGCCCGCGCGCTCGTTGCGAGCGTGCCAGAGGCCGAAGCGCTCGAGCAGCATCCCCATCCGCTCGCGCCGCTCAGGGACGCGGTAGAGCCGCCCGTAGAGGTCGAGGTTCTCGATCGCGGTCAGCTCCCGGTAGACGAGCGGCTCGTGGCCGGCGAAGCCGATCGTCTCGCGGGGCGCACGCAACGCGATCTCGCCGGATGTCGGCACGGCCAGGCCGGCGCAGAGGCGCAGGAGCGTCGTCTTCCCGGACCCGTTCGGCCCCGTGACGAGCATGAACCCGCCCGGCTCGACCTCGAAGTCGAGGCCGTCGAGGACACGCTTGTCACCGTAGCGCTTGCCGAGCCGGCGGGCCTCGATCAGGGGCTCGACGGCGGTCACGACGCCACCGCGTCGACGAGGACGAACCCGAAGAACGCGACGCTGATCACGCCGTTCATGGTGAAGAAGGCCATGTCCAGCCGACTCAGGTCGTCCGGGCGGACGAGCCAGTGCTCGTAGGCGAGCAGGCCCGCCACGACGGCCACGCCGAGCCAGTAGGCGATGCCGACCGACAGCCCGGAGCCCACCGCGCAGAGACAAGCAACAGTTGTTACATGCAAGAGCCTGGCGCCCAGGAAGACGCCGCGCACGCCGAAGCGCGTCGCCACCGAGTGCAGGCCCTGCGCCCGGTCGATCTCGACGTCGAAGAGCGAGTAGAAGAGGTCGAAGCCCGCGACCCACGTGGCCACCGCCAGGCCGAGGATCCAGGACTGCCAGGGCAGCTTCCCCGTGATCGCGACCCAGGCCCCCATCGGCGCCAGGCCGTCCACCGCGCCCAGCCACAAGTGGCAGAGCCACGTGAACCGCTTCAGGTACGGGTAGACGACGAATCCGATGACCGGGATCGGCCACAGCCAGCGCACGATCGGGTCGAGCTGCCACACGGCGACGAGGAAGACGGCGAGCGAGACGAGGCAGAGCGCGGCGACGTGCCAGGGCCGCAAGAGGCCGCGCGGGAGCTCGCGGCCGGACGTGCGGGGGTTGCGCGCGTCGATGCCGGCGTCGATCAGCCTGTTCAGGCCCATCGCGAGCGTCCTGGCGCCGACCATGGCCACCGTGATCCAGACGAGGTCGTGCGCGCTCGGGACCCCGTCGACGGCCAGGAAGGCGCCGACGTACGCGAACGGGAGCGCGAACAGCGTGTGCTCGATCTTCACGAGCGACGCGAAGCGGCGTGGATAGACGAGCGCGCTCATCTCACGTCTGCCGGTGGCCGACGTCGCGCTCGCCCGCGAGCAGCTCCAGCGCGTGCGCGAGGGCCGGCCTGAGCACGGCGAACCCGTCGCGGCAGCCGCCGGGCGAGCCGGGGAGGTTGACCACGAGCGCGCGGCCGCGGACGCCCGCGACTCCGCGCGAGAGCAGCGCGTGCGGCGTCTTCGCGATCGAGTCGGCACGGATCGCCTCGGCGATCCCCGGCGCCCTGCGGTCGAGCACGCTGGCCGTGGCCTCGGGCGTCACATCGCGCGGGCCGAGCCCCGTCCCGCCCGTGGTGAGCACGACGCCGGCCGCGTCGGCGAGCTCCTCGACCGCATGGGCGATCGCGTCCCGCTCGTCGGGGACGACGCGCCGCACGACGGCGAAACCCTCCGCTTCGAGCAGTTCCTGCAGGAGATCGCCGCTCCGGTCCTCGCGCGTACCCTCGGAGACGCCGTCGGAGACGGTCAGCACGGCCGCGTTCACGCCGGGCTCCTTCGTCTTCTCGACCAGCCTGACGGCCTCGACGACCATCTCCCTGTCGATCGCCTTGGCCATGTCGTAGACCGTCAGGGCGGCCACGGACGCCGCCACGAGCGCCTCCATCTCGACACCCGTCTGCGCCACCGTCTGGGCCTCCGCGACGATCTGGACCGCGCCGGCGCCGACCTCGGCCGTCACGCGCACGACCGACAGCGGCAGCTGGTGGCAGAGCGGGATCAGCTCGCTCGTGCGCTTCGGCGGCCATGACCCCGGCCAGCTCTGCGGTCGCGAGCGCGTCGCCCTTGGGCAGGTCTCGCAGCCGCTCGGCGGTTTCGGGCGCCATGCGCACTATCGCCTGGGCCACCGCCCGCCGCCGCGACTCCGGCTTGGCGCCGACGTCGACCATGCGCACGCGGCCGGTGCCCTCCTCGACGTGCGAGAGCTCGTCCACGAGGCGCAGCCTAGCCAGCGCGGCGTCAGGGCGTACGCGCGCCGAGCCGCACCGGCACGACGACGCGCTTTCCGTCGCGGAGCACCGTGAAGCGCACGGTCTGGCCCGGCCGCAGGTCCAGCGTGACGATCCTGGCCACGTCCTCGCCCGTGCGCACCGGGCGGCCCCCGATGGCGAGGATCACGTCGCCCCCCGCCTGGACGGTCTGGCCGTTGATCTCGCGCTCGGACGAGCCCTGACGCAGGCCCGCACGAGCCGCGGCGAACCCGGGCTCGACTCTCACGATCAACGCGCCCCGAGACACGCTCAGGCCCAGACGCCTGGCCAGCGTCGGCGTCACGCCCATCGTCCGCACGCCCACGAACGCATACGACACCTTGCCGGTGGTCAAGAGCTCCACGAGCGAGCGCCGCGCGGAGTCGATCGGCACCGCGAAGCCGACGCCCTCGGGCTGGCCGGAATCGGTCCGGATCTGCGCGGCGATGCCGATCACGCGGCCGTCCGCGTCGAACACGGGCCCGCCGGAGTTGCCGTGCGTGATCGCGGCGTCGACCTGGATCGCATCCGCGAGACGGAAGCTCGAGGTCAGGGAGTCGATCGAGCGGCGGATGCCCGAGACGACGCCGACCTCGAGCGAGTTCTCGTTCCCGAACGGGCTGCCGATCACCGCGATCGGCTGCCCGACGCGCACGGCACCGGAGCGGCCGAGCGGCACGGAGGCCAGCGCGTGCTCGGACGGGTCGACCTGGAGCACACCGACGTCGTCGAACACGTCCCAGCCGACGATGCGCGCCTGCACGCGGTCGTGATCGGCGAACTCGACGTACACCCGCGAGGCGCCCGTCGCATGCGAGCCGGCGGCCTGGTCGCCCGCGTTCGTGATCACGTGCGAACTGGTCAGGATCGCGCCCTTGCTCGTGACCACGAACCCCGACCCCTGCGCCTCCGTGGTGTCGAACTCGGAGTAGACGGTCACGACGCCCGGCGACCGCCGGCGGTAGAGCACGGAGGGGTCGAACGCGCCGCCGAGGGGCTTCGAGGCGCCCACAGGCGTCCCCGAGCTTTCCGGCGGAGCGGGCTCCGGGACGACGACCGTGCGCGTGGAGGTCTGGCCGAGCCAACCGCTCCAGTGCGCGATCCCGATCGCGATCAGCACCGCGGCGAGCGCCGAGAGCAGCGAGGCGACGAGGAGACGCACTGCCCGCCAACTCTAGCCACGGCCGGGACAGCCGTTTCCACGTGGAAACGTGCCCGGCGGCCTGTCCGTTCCGGCGTCGCAAGGCTCCGACGGCCGGTGCGAGTCGCACCGGACGAGGAAACGCTCAGGCGTATTCGTCGTGCCGACGCACCCAGAACTGCGGCGCGCGTCCCTCCTCGTCCCGCCCCTTCGGCGTCAGGTCGATGTAGTTGTATGCCGTGTTCAGCAGGTCGATGCCGCGCGCGTAGGCGGAGTACGTGTGGAAGACGCGTCCGTCGGCGTCTTTCGCGAAGACGCTGACGCCCTCACGCTCCGCGAGGCCCGGCGTGTTGCTTCCGTAGTTGTAGACGGGCGTGTCCTGCTCGTCGAGAGCGAACCCGACGCCGTAGTCATGGTTGAAGCTGTTGGCGAACGACGAGACCCAGTGGAAGCTCCAGCCCATCCGTTCCCGGTAGGCGAGCAGCTTGTCCAGCGGGGCCTTCGAGACGGCGACCATCCTCGTGTCGCGCGCCGCGAGGTGGACGACGTTGGGGTCGAAGTTGTCCGCCCAGAACGAGCAGTGCGGACAGCCTGCGTCCTGCTCGGGCTCGAACATGAAGTGGTAGACGACGAGCTGGCTGGATGCTCCGAACAGCTCCGCGAGCGTCTCCGGGCCGTTTTCGCCTTCGAAGACGTACTCGCCCGCGGGCTCCCAGGGCAGCTCCCGCCGGCGGCGGCCGAGCTCGTCCCGGCGGCGCGTGAACTCCTTCTCCTCGGCCAGCAGCGCCTTCCGCGCCGCGAGCCACTCGTCGTGCGTGACAACCGTGTGCTCAGTCAAAGGGACCTCCTCAGGAGCTCGATCCGGCTCGGCCACCCCTCGCGGAGCAGCCCGCCGACGACCGGGTCGATCTCGCCTTCGTGTGTGAGTCGGAGCCGCGTGCCGCCGCCCTCCTCGGGCTCGAGCGTGAACGTCACCGTCGTCGGCGGCGCGTCCGAGTCGGCAGACCATGCCCAGACCATGCGTCGCGGGGGCTCGAGCTCGACGACCGCCGCCTCGATCCAGCCGCTCGGCGCGAGGTGCTGCGTCTTCAGGCGGAAACGTGCACCGACCTCCGGGCGGAAGTCGCTCGTCTCCATCAGCCACTCCGAGACGGCAGCCCCGTCCGTCAGCTGTCCCCAGACGGCGTCCACGGGATGCGGGAGCACCTCTTCGAAGGCGAGGTCGAGCCTCACGGGCCGGCCAGCCGCTCGCGAAGGCGGTCGAGCCGCTCCGACCAGAACCGCTCGTACTCGGCCGTCCACTCGTGCACGACCCGCAGCGGCGTCGCGTCGAGTCGGTACACGCGCTGCCGGCCCTCCGACCGGCGCTCGACGGCGCCCGCATCGCGAAGTACCTGCAAATGCTGCGATACGAGCGAGTAGGAGAGACCGGTCGCCCCGACCAACGCGCCCACCGGCTGCTCGCCCTGCCGTAGGAGCTCGAGCAGCGCACGCCGGTTGGGCTCCGAGATCGCGTGGAACGGGTCGGGCATGACAGCTTCTCGCGCCATCAGGCACGAATTATTCAAGCGCTCGCTGTAATGTCAAGCGCCGAGCTGCGCAGGCTCCGGCACGGCCGCGCTCAGATCCGGGCCGGCGGCCGGAAGGGCGAGGCTGAACACCGTCCGTCCAGGGCGGCTCTCGACCTCGAGCGTCCCGCCCATGGCCTCTGCCAGCTCGAGCGCGATCGCCAGGCCGAGCCCGCTTCCCGAGGCCCGCGTGCCGTCGCCGCGGTAGAAGCGCTCGAAGATCTGCTGCCGCTGCTCGAGCGGAATCCCCGGCCCATCGTCCTCGACCGCGACCACCACGCCGTCGTTGCGCCCGGTCCGCAGCCGTAACTGCGTGCCGGGCGGCGTGTGGACGAACGCGTTCTCGACCAGGTTGCGGAGGATCTGGACGACCCGCTGCTCGTCGGCCAGCGCGACGGCGTCCTCGTCGACGTCCACGGTCAGCTCGTGGCGTGACTGGCGGGCGACGGCGCCGAAATCGTCGGCCACCAGGCGGGCCGTGGCGGCGAGCGAGACCGGCTCGCGCTCGAGGTCGATGTGGCCGGCGTCCAGGCGGGACAGGTCGAGCAACTCCGTTGCCAGCTTGGAGAGCCGCTTCACCTGGTCGCGCATCGTGGCCAGGAACTCCTCGCGCGTGGCCTCGTCCAGCTCCTCGTCGTCGAGCAACTCGAGGAAGCCTCCGAGCGAGAACAGCGGCGTGCGCAGCTCGTGCGACGCGTTGGCGATGAACTCGCGCCGTGCGCGGTCGAGGCGGGCCAACCGCAGGCGCATCCGGTCGAAGGCACGCGCGAGCTGGCCGATCTCGTCCTGGCCGTGGTCGACGATCGGCTCGTCGAAGGTGCCGCTCGAGATCCGCTCCGCCGCCTGTTCGAGCCGGCGGATCCTCCGCGCGAACAGCCAGGCGGCGAGATACCCGACGACGAGCACGAGCGCGAGCACGATTCCGCCCGCGATCAGCAGCCGCTGCCGCGCGACGCTGACCGCGCCCAGCGTGTCGCGGAGCGACGACGACAGAAGCGCAATGGTTCCATTCGGGAGCAAGAAGGCAACCTCGGCATAGCGCGTGCCGCCCCGGTCGACGGTACCCGTCTCGGTGTTCCCGGAGCGGGTCGTCTTGACCGCAATGGGGTCGTTGTCGACGTCGGTCGACGGCTTCAGTCCAAACGAGTCCTGCTGCGAGGCGAGGAACAGGGGCTCCTGAGTGAAGATCGAGTAGACGACGACGCGTGTGTTGGCGACGTCGGCTGCGTCGGAGGCGAACTCGAGCGTGCCGACGTCGAGTGGGTACACGTTGTGGAGCAGTCCGGGCACAGAGCTCTTGAGCTGGCTGATCTTGTTGTCGATCAGCCGGCTCTCGAGCGACGGGATCACGACCAGGTAGACGAGCGCCAGTGACCCGGCCACGACGAGCAGGAGCGCGAGGCTGAGCCGGGCGCCGACGCTGCTGAGCGGATTGACTCTCACCGGTCGCGGAACCGATATCCCACGCCGCGCACGGTCAGGAGGATCTCGGGGTCGCTCGGGTCGCGCTCGAGCTTCTCGCGCAGGTGGCGGACGTGGACGTCGATCGTGCGCGGGTCGCGGTAGTCCGAGCCGCCCCAGACCGACTCGAGCAACGCCTGCCGCGTGAACACCCGCCCCGGCCGGGCCGCGAGCGTCCGCAGCAGCTCGAACTCGACGTAGGTGAGCTGCACGGGCCGCCCGCCGATGTCGACGGTGCGGCGAGCCGGGTCGATCGTGAGCCCGTCGACCGCGATCGGCTCGGGCTCGCGCGAGTCGTGCCGCGGCGTCGCCGCCCGCCGCAACGCCGCCCGAACCCGGCTGCGAAACTCGCGGATCGAGAACGGCTTGGTGATGTAGTCGTCGGCGCCGAGTTCGAGACCGAGCACCTTGTCCACCTCGTCGTCGCGCGCCGTGAGCATGATGATCGGGACGAAGCTCGACGCTCGAAGCTGCTTGCAGACCTCGAGCCCGTCGAGCTTCGGCAGCATCACGTCGAGCACGACGAGGTCGATCGGCTCCTCGTCGAAGCGCCGGAGCGCCTCTTCGCCGTCGCGCGCCTGCACCACGCGGTAGCCGTCCCGCTCCAGCGGGTACGTGAGCAGCTTCTGAATTGACTCCTCGTCGTCGACTAGGAGGATGGTCGCGGCGGTCGTCGACATGGTCCCCCGGGGCGGGTTCCTACTATAGCCAGGGTATCTCCAGCTCTCTGGCACAATCCGAACCTCCGCGCAGAGCTCGGCGAGGATCGGTCGAGCGGCCCGTCAACGCGCGGCTCTACCGGATCGCCTGGCTCGCCGTTGCGCTGCCGCTCTTGCTGCTCGCGTTCACGGTCTCGCGGCCCACGGCGCTGCCCCGGCCAATCCTCCCGCCGACGTTCGACGGCGCGGCGGCGGCAGCGCTCGCGAAGTCGCTCGAGACCACGACCGGCGACCAACTGAGGGCGCCGGGCTCGAACGGCGACCTCGACGCGGCCTCGTGGTTCGGCCAGCAGATGACCGGAATCGGCCTGAGACCTCGAAACGAGGACTTCGAGGCCACGATTCCGGGCGGCGGCCCGACGAGGCTCCGGAACGTCCTCGCGGTCGTGCCCGGCCGCTCCCCGCAGACGATCGTGGTCACGGCCCACCGCGACAACGCAGGCGAGGGCCTCGTCCCGCGGCGGGACAACGCCGCGGCGACGGCGGCACTCGTCCAGATCGCCCAGGCGTTCACGCGCGTGAAGCCGGAGCACACGCTCGTGTTCCTGTCCACGGACGGCGGCACGGCAGGGGGGCTCGGAGCTCGGTACTTCGTCGACCACGCACGCGAGGCGAAGAATCTCGTCGCCGTCGTCAATCTCGATACAATTGCCACGAACGGCCAGGCGCGAATCGAGGTTTCCGGCCCCGGCCCGCACTCCCCGTCGCCGACGCTGCTCGGCTCCGCGATCGCGCGCCTGACGGACCAGACCCGCAAGACCCCCGGGCGGACGAGCCTCTTCGGGCAGCTCCTCGACCTCGCCTTCCCGTTCAGCCTCTACGAGCAGTGGCCGTACCTCGGCGACGGCGTCTCGGCGATCACGCTCACGACGGCCGGGGACCACCCGGTCTCGGATCCGCCGGCGGCGGCGCTGGACGGGACCAGGCTCGGACAGATCGGCAGCGCCACCCAGACACTCGTCTCGTCGCTGGAGCAGGGCCTCCAGCTGTCCCAGGGCACGAGCAGCTACGTCTACTTCGCCGGGCGCATCGTGCACGGCTGGGCGATCGCGCTCGTGCTGATCGCGCTCGTCGTGCCTTTCGCCGTCGCCTCGGTCGACCTGTTCGCCCGCTGCCGCCGCCGACACGTGCCGCTCGGCCCGGCCTTCCGCGCCTACCGGCGGCGCCTCGGCTTCTGGCTCTGGATCGGCGTGCTCTTCTGGCTGTTCACGCTCTTCGGCGCCTTCCCCGACGGGGCCGCCGTCCCGCCCGATCCGTCGTCGAGCGCCGCCGGCGACTGGCCACGGCTCGCGCTGCTCCTCTTCGTCGTACTCGTCGCGGCCAGCTGGCTCGTCGCCCGCCGGAGGCTCGCCCCCACGCGTCCCGTGACGGCCGAGGAGGAGCTCGCGGGGCAGACGGCCGCGCTGCTCGTGCTCGGGCTGATCTCGCTCCTCGTGATGGCGACGAACGTCTACGCGCTACTTTTGCTCCTACCTTCGATGCATGCCTGGCTCTGGCTTCCGCAGGTGCGGAACCGGTCGGCAGTGGCGCGCGGACTCGTCTTCGCCGCCGGCCTGATCGGCCCCGCCCTCTTCCTCGGTCTGTTCGCAAAGCGCTTCGGGGTGGGTCTCGACACCCCCTGGTACCTTGCGGAGCTGACCGCGATCGGCTACGTACCGATTGTGGCCGTCGTGCTGGCACTGGCCTGGGCCGCAGCCGCGGCGCAGCTCCTCGTCGGAGCCGCGGGACGCTACGCCCCCTATCCAGGCGCCGCCGAGGGCGCTCCGCCCGGTGTCGTGCGCTCCGGCGTCCGCACGGTCGTGCTCGGAGTCCGTGGCCGCAGGCGGCGGCCGACGACGCGCAGGGCGTACGGGGGATGAGACAGGCCGTCCG
The DNA here is from genome assembly GCA_963776375.1 of uncultured Actinomycetes bacterium. Lineage (GTDB taxonomy): Bacteria > Actinomycetota > Thermoleophilia > Gaiellales > Gaiellaceae > PALSA-612. The sequence continues at coordinate 332,042 of CAVZMF010000004.1, forward strand.
GATCACGGGCGCGGTGCTGGTCGGGGCGGGGGTCCTCGGCATCGCCTGGGCGCTGCTCGTCTGGCAATGGCAGGACCCGGTGACGGCGCTGTACACGACCTACCAGCAACACCGTCTGTCCGTGAGCTACGAGCGGGCGTTCGCGTCCTACCGGCTGCCGTTCGTGCCCGTCACCTCCGCCTCCCCGCGCAAGCAGACGGTCGACCTCCGTGCCGAGGAGCGGCTGGTCTCGAAGGAGGCCCGCAGCTACCGCCTGACGCTCGAGCGCGGCGAGGCCCTCGGCCGCCTGAAGGTGCCGCGCCTCGGCCTGTCGATCATCGTCGTGACCGGAACGGACGAGAGCTCGCTGGAGAAGGGCCCCGGCTGGTACACGGGCTCGAAGCTCCCCGGCGAGGGCCAGCTGATCTACATCGCCGGCCACCGGACGACCTTCCTGGCGCCGTTCGCGCACATCGACGAGCTGCAGCGCGGCGACGCGGTCACGCTCGAGCTGCCGTACGGGACCTTCCTCTACCGCATCACCGGCCACGTCGTCGTCCCCGCCGACGACCTCGCCCGCCTGAAGTCGCGCGGTTTCGAGACGGTGGCGCTGCAGGCGTGTCATCCGCGCTTCTTCGCGACGCACCGCTACATCGCCTACGCCCGCCCGGTGCGCGTGATCCCGCGCCGCGGTGTCCCGTACCTGGTCTCCAGGACAGGCCGGCTGACGCCCGAACGCAGCTAGAGCGTCAGGTACCGCACGGAGGCGCCTGCGGGGAGCTCATCCTCCCCTGCGGGCACGTAGATCAGCGCGTTCGCCTCGGCGGCGCGGACGATCATGTGCGATTCCCGTCCGGAGAGCGGCTCGAGCGCGCCGCCGGACGTGAGCCGCGCGCGGACGAGCTCGTCGCGGCGCGGGTCCGGCCGCACGGAGCCCGCGAGCGCTCCGTCGAGGTATGTGGGCGCCGGATCGGCCTCGCCCTGGAGCGCACGGAGCGCCGGGAGGACGAAGAGCACGCTGCAGACGAGCGACGACACCGGGTTGCCGGGCAGGCCGAAGACGATCGTCTGCCCGCGGACGCCGAAGGCGAGCGGCTTCCCCGGCTTCACGGACACGCCCCAGAAGACCTCCTCGACGCCCAGCTCGGCCTCGATCCGGCGAACGAGGTCGTGCGGGCCGACGGAGACGCCGCCGGAGGTGACGAGGACGTCGTGCTCCAGACCCTGCTCGATCGCCGCCCGGTGGGCGGCATCGTCGTCCTGCGACCGACGCGAGCGGCACGACCTCGGCGCCGACCGGGCCGAGCAACGCGGCCAGCATGGGCCCGTTCGACTCGTAGATCTCACCCGGCGCAAGCGCATCGCCCGGGCGGCGCAGCTCGGTGCCGGTCGTGAGCACGGCGACCCGCGGGCGGCGCGCGCAGTCCACCTCGCCGACGCCCGCGGCCGCCAGCGCACCGATCTGCGCAGCGCCGAGCCGGACACCGGCTGCGACGACCACGGCCCCCACGGCCACGTCCCCGCCGCGCGGCCGCACGTTGGCACCCACCGCCGTTGCCTCGGGGATCTCCACCTGCCCGTCCGTCGCCGTCACGCGCTCGATGGGCACGACCGCATCGGCGCCTTCGGGCACGACGCCGCCGGTCGCTATGCCCATCGCCTCGCCCGCGGCGAGCGCCCGCGACGCGGGCCGCCCCGCCGCGACGCGCTCGACGACCGGCAGGCTGCCCGGCGTCTCGGCAGCGCGCACGGCGAAGCCGTCCATCGCCGAGCTCGGGAACGGAGGGAGGTCGACGAGCGCGCGCGCCGCCTCGGCGAGCACCCGCCCCGACGCCTCCTCGAGGGGCACGCGCTCGGCTGCAAGCGGCTTCACACGGGCGAGCACCGCCCCCAGCGCCTCGTGCACGGACAACAGCTCTGCCATTCTCCGAATACGCTATCCGCCGTGATCTCGGTCGTCGTCCCGGTCTACAACGAGGAGCGAAGCGTCGCGCTGCTGTTCGAGGAGCTCCAGGCGGCCCTCGACCCGCTCGACCAGCCCTGGGAGGCCGTGTACGTGGACGACGGCTCGACCGACGGCTCGTTCGCCGCGCTGACGCGGCTGCACGCGGCCAACGAGAACGTTCAGGTCGTCCGCCTGCGCAGGAACTTCGGCAAGGCGGCCGCGCTGGCGGCGGGTTTCGCGCATGCGGCCGGCGACATCATCGTGACGATCGACGGCGACCTCCAGGACGATCCGTCCGAGATCCCGCATCTGCTCGCCAAGCTCGACGAGGGCTTCGACCTCGTTTCCGGCTGGAAGGCCAAGCGGCAGGATCCGGTCAGTCGCCGCATGTTCTCGCGCCTGTTCAACGGCGCGGTGGGCGTCGTGTCGGGCGTGCACCTCCACGACATGAACTGCGGGCTCAAGGCCTACCGGGCCTCGGTCGTGCGCGGCCTGCCGCTCTACGGCGAGCTGCACCGCTTCCTGCCCGTGCTCGCGTACCAGCGCGGATTCCGCATCGCCGAGCTGCCGGTCAACCACCGCCCGCGTGCGCACGGCCGTTCCCGCTACGGGTTCGAGCGCTACCTGCGCGGCTTCTTCGACCTGCTCACGGTCTCCTTCATCGGCCGCTACCGCCATCGGCCGCTCCACCTGTTCGGCGGCCTGGGATTGCTGACGATGCTCGGCGGCAGCGCCTGCCTCGTCTACCTGACCTTCCTGAAGGCGCAGGGACACGCGATCGGCAGCCGGCCGCTCCTGACCCTCGGCGTCCTGCTCGTCGTCGTCGGGATCCAGCTGCTCTCGATCGGCCTGATCGGCGAGATGATCACCAGCCTCCACGAGGAGCGAGCCGACGAGCGCGCACGGTCGCAGGCGGTCGTGGACGAAGTCCTGACGCGGAGCTAGCGCGGAAATCAGTGCCAGGCGCGTGCCAGACACTGCTACGGAGCAGTGCCAGACAAGTGCCAGGCACTGGAAAGCCACTTGACAGCACCTGGCCGGAGCTCTGACGGCGATGAAGGTTCTCCCCGCTATCGGCGCCTTCGGCGCAGCGAGGGAGTCATTCACGCGGCGAAGACCGAAGCGGGCCCCGTGAAAGTTCTGTACTTCGGCACGTACGAGCGGGAGTATCCGCGGAACGCCCAGGTGATCTCGTGCCTGCGCAGGGCCGGCGTGGAGGTGCGCGAGCGGCACGAGGCCGTCTGGGACGGCCGGCGCGACGGCTGGAGGGCAGGCGCGGCCGACGTCGGGCGGCTCGCGCTCGCCGAGGCGCGGCTACTGCTCGCCTCGCGGGAGCGCTGCGACGCGGTGATCGTCGGCTACCCGGGTCATTTCGACCTTCCCGCGGCGCGGCACGCGGCCCGCGGTGCGCCCGTCGTGTTCAACCCGCTCGTCTCGCTTTCCGACACGTTCGTCGACGACCGCGCGCGCTTCCGCCCCGGCACGCCCGCGGCCAGGATCCTCACAGCGGTCGACCGCCGCGCCCTGCGCGCCGCCGACCTCGTCGTCGCCGACACGCGAGCGCATGCCGAGCATCTCGCCGACATCGCCGGGCTCGACCCGAACCGCGTCGCCGTCTGCTTCGTGGGCGCCGAGGAGCGCTTCTTCCGGCCCGGCTGGGCGCCGCGAGAACCGTTCGCATGCCTGTTCGTCGGCAAGCTGATCCCGCTCCACGGACTCGAGACGATCCTCGCCGCGGCGCGACTCGCGCCGGAGCTCCGCGTCCGCGTCGTCGGCTCGGGCCAGCTCGACGGGCTGCTCGCAGGACAGGCCCGCGAACGTCGAGCACGTGCCCTGGGTCGAGTACGAGCGCCTGCCGGGAGAGCTGCACCGCGCGCACTGCGCGCTCGGGGTCTTCGGCACCTCCGGCAAGGCCGGCCGCGTGATCCCGAACAAGGCCTTCCAGGCGCTCGCCTGCGGCACGCCGCTCGTCACCGCGGACACGCCGGCCGCCCGCGAGCTGCTCACCGACGGCCAGAGCGCTCTGCTCGTGCCCCCCGGCAACGCCGAGGCGCTCGCGCAGGCACTGCGCAGACTCGCCGGCGACCCCGGGCTCGCGCAGACGCTGTCCGCAGGCGGGCTCGCCGCCTATCGAGAGCACGCGAGCGAGGACGTTCTCGGCGCGCGCTGGCGGCGCCTGCTCGAGGAACTCGTGTGAGAGCAAAGCTCCTCCTCTGGCCGGCGATCGCCGCCTTCGCCGCGGGCTTCGCCGCGATCTCGATCGGCAGGCACCGGGCCTTCAACACCGGCCGCTTCGACCTCGGGAACATGACGCAGGCGATCTGGAACACCGCGCACGGCGACTTCCTCCAGGTCACGAACCTGGCCGGCCGCCAGACCTCCCGCCTGGGCTCGCACTTCGACCCGATCCTGGCTGCCTTCGCGCCGCTCTGGCTCGCCTGGCCGAGCACGGACATGCTCATGGTCGTCCAGGCGCTCGCCGTCGCGCTCGGCGCCTTGCCCGTGTTCTGGCTCGGCCGCAAGCACCTCGGATCTCAACGCGCAGGCCTCGGCTTCGCGCTCGCCTACCTGCTCTACCCGGCGACCGAGTGGCTGACGCTGAACGAGTTCCATCCCGTCGCCTTCGCGTGCCCGCTGCTGCTGTTCGCGTTCTGGTACCTGGACGAGGATCGGCTCCTACCCTTCGCCCTCTTCTCCCTGGCCGCAATCGCGTGCAAGGAGGAGATCGGCCTCGTGGTCTCAGGCTTCGGCGTCTGGTACCTCGTCTCGCGCCGGAAGCGCCGGGCAGGCGCTTGCATCGTGGCCGGCGGCATTGCCGCCTCCGTGCTCGCCGTGGAGGTGGTGGTGCCGCACTTCGCCGGCAACGCGTCCGCGTTCTATTCGCGCTACAGCGAGGTCGGCGGCACGCCGGGAGGAGTTCTGAAGACGCTGTTCACGCATCCGCTGACCGTGCTCGAGAACGCGTTCTCGGGCAGCGACATCGACTACCTCGCGCACATGCTCGTGCCGCTCGGATTCTTGTTCCTGCTCTCGCCGTGGCTGCTGCTCGCCGCGCTCCCCGAGGCCGCGCTGAACGTCCTGTCGAAGAACCCGTACCAGGCCTCGCTGTACTTCCACTACACCGCGGGGCTGATCCCGCCGCTCGTCGTCGCAAGCGTCCTCGGCGCCGGGAGCCTGGCCCGGCGACGGCCGAACCTGAAGCACCTGATCGGCCCCGGGATCGTCGTGCTCGCCCTGCTGTCGAACTTCTGGCTCGGCGCGCTCCCGATCTGGGCCTCCGTGCCGGGAGGGAACGCCTTCCAGAAGAACGGGACGAAGATCACTGCCCACGACCGCATCACGGCACACGCCGTCTCGCTGATCCCTACCGACGCCACCGTCAGCGCGACGAACACACTCGGGGCCCACCTGTCCGCCAGGCACCGCATCTTCAGCTTCCCCCGCCTCGGCGACGCGACCTGGGCGGCGGTCGACGAGACGAACGGGAGCTACAACGACGGGAGCGCGCCGCTGCCGATGGAGAACGACATCATGGTGATGCGCCGGAACGCCGCCTGGCGGCTCGTCTTCGAGCAGGACGGCGTGCTCGTCTTCCGCCGCGTCAGTGCGCCCCGCCTGGCGGGCCGGACGACGGCGGCTCGGGCGCCGGGGGCGGCTTGGGGGCCGCGGGCGGCGGCGGCAGCAGGTACGACGGCACGGAGCTGAGCGCGTACGGCCCGCGCTCGAACGGCTTCCAGGTCGGCAGCGACTTCGGCTGCGACCACTCCTGTGAGGGCAGGTCGCCCAGGGCGGGCTCCATGAACTTTCGCCAGATCTCGGCCGGGAAGGAGCCGCCGGTGACCGAGATGCCGTGCACGCTGGTCATCGGCACCTCGCCGTTCGGGTAACCGACCCAGACGGCCGCGTCCAGCGTGGACGTGTACCCGACGAACCAGGCGTCGGCATGGTCATCGGTGGTGCCCGTCTTGCCGGCGATCGGCCGGCCGAAGTTCGCGGCAGTCCCGGTGCCGTACTGAACGTTCTCCTCGAGGATCTTCGTGACGACGTAGGCGACGCCTTCGGGGATGACCCGCTTGCGGGCGGGCTTGCCCCAGTCCGAGGCTCTGTCCTCCTTGTTCCCGGGCAGGACGACGCTCGTGATCGCCATCGGCCGCGAGTAGATGCCGCCCGCGGACAGGGTCGCGTACGCGGAGGCCATCTCGAGCGGGGAGACGCCGATCGTGCCCAGACCGATCGAGGCGACAGGGGGAAGCGGCGACTGGATCCCGAGCTTGTGCGCCATCGCGGCGACGTTCGACGGGCCGACGTCGATGGTCAGCTGCGCGTAGACGGTGTTGTCGGAGCGGAGCGTCGCGTGCTCGATCGAGGTCCAGCCCGAGTAGCTGTGGTCGTAGGTCGACACGTTCCACGGCTTGACCTTTGGGCTCGGCTGGTACTCGAACGGCGCGGAGACGTAGTAGCTGTCCGCAGGGTTGATGCCCTTCGCGACCGCCGTCGTGAGCACGAAGGTCTTGAACGTCGACCCCGGCTGGCGACGGGCCTGGACGGCGAGGTTGAACTGGTTCCCCTTCCGGCCGGGGATGACCGCGTTCATCGCCCGGATCGCGCCCGTGCGAGGGTCGATTGCGACGATCGCGGAAGCGGGGTCGGTCCGCAGGTTCAGCGTCTCGTGGATCGAGCGCTCGGCCAGGCGCTGCAGGCGCGGGTCGATCGTCGTGTACACGCGGAGGCCCCCCTCGCGAACGGTGTTCGCCCCGTATGCGGCGACCAGCTGGTCGATCACGTAGTTGAAGAAATACCCCTCGCGGATCGTCGAGTAGAGGCTGCCCGGGTGCAGGTGCGGGCTCCGGTCGCGGACGACCGTCCGGTACTGGTACTCGTTGATCGCGCCGGTCTCGAGCATCGCCTTCAGGACCTCGTCACGGCGATCGATCGCCGCCTTGGGGTCGAGCAGCGGGTCGTAGAGGGACGGCGCCTGCGGTAGCCCGGCCAGGATCGCGGCCTCCTTGAGGCTCAGCTTGCTCGCAGGCTTCGAGAAGTAGATCTGCGCGGCAGCCTCGACGCCGTAGGCGCTCGACCCGAAATAGACGTTGTTCAGCCAGGACTGGAGGATCCAGGACTTCGTCCGCTTGCGGGCCAGCTTGATCGCGAGGCAGGCCTCCTTGACCTTGCGGTCGAGCGTGCGGCCGCCGGGGACGGGATAGAGGTTGCGGACGAGCTGCTGCGTCAGCGTCGACCCCCCCTGGACGACCTTCTGCGCGGTCACGTCACGCCAGAACGCCCTCGCGATCCCCTCGTAGTCGACGCCGGAGTTCGTGAAGAAGCGGCGGTCCTCGACGGCCACCGTGGCCTTCTTCATCCAGAAGCTGACCTTCCGCAGCGGCACCGGCTCGCGGTGCTTCTCGGCCGGGATCGAGCCGAGCAGCGAGCCGTTGGCCGCGTAGATGAAGCTCGTCTGCCCGATCTTGATCGGCTTCAGCGAGTTCAGGTCGCAGCTCGACAGGAACGCCTCGGCGGTCGCGAACCCGGCCACGGCCACCCCGACCGGGATCAGGATCGCCAGCACGACGAGCGCGACGATCGCGCGGCGGCGGCGGCGGCGAATCCGCTCCTTGCGACGCCGGCGGCCCTCCAGCAGCCTCCCCAGCTCGTCGGCACGTTGCTGACGCGACGGGCTCACACCTTCATTATCCGGACCAGAGGCCGGGTCTCCTTCACAGCGGCCGGCGGCCGGCGAAGCCGCCTTCGAGCGTGTGCCACCACCCGATCTCGTCCTCGCCCAGCTGCCAGCAGAGGAGCACCTCCTCGCCGTCGCGGAACGAGGGGAAGTCGATCAGGCCCGTGTCCAGGTCCTTGACCTGCACGCCGAGCGCCGTCAGCTCCTCGATGCAGCGCTCCAGCTCGCCCGTCGCCGCTTCGAGCGCCTCGTCGATCTCGGCCGGCAGGCGCGGGTGGAAACCTCCGCCGTTCGTCCTCGTCAGGCCCCCAAGCTCCTGCCGGCGCTCGAGCTGGGCGACGACCTCGCGGCGCTGCTCGACCATGTTCTCGACGAGCGGCCGCACCGTCTCGAGCAGCGCGTTCGCCTCCTCCACCGTGAAGTGCCTGGCCATGCCGAATCTATGATCCGGGCGGCGTGAGCGTAGGTCAACGCCTAGGGGAGCGCAGTGTCGCCGGTGTCTCGACCGCCCCACCGCCGGCGGCGCGCTCGCCCGTGCTCGGAATCTGGCTGTGGAGCCGGGCGGCGATCTGGGCGACGGCGCTGTTCGCGTTCTACACCTTCCGCCCGAACCGAAACCCGCTCGCGTACCGCTGGGACGACCCGCTGCTGCACGATCTCGGCGCCTTCACGGACGTCTGGGCGCGATGGGACAGCGCCTGGTTCGTGCGCATCGCCGCGCACGGCTACGGCTCGCCCTCACACGCCGACACGGCCTTCTACCCGCTCTACCCGCTGACGATCGCGGGGCTCGGCCGGATTCTCGGAGACCACTACGTCGTCGCCGGGCTGCTCATCTCGCTGGCGGCGTCGCTCGGCGCCTTCCTCCTCCTGCACCGCCTGGCGGAGGAGCGGCTGGGCGTGGACGGCGCCCGGCGGGCGGTGCTCTACCTGGCCGTGTTCCCGATGTCGTTGTTTCTCGTGGCGGTGTACAGCGAGTCGCTGTTCTTCCTGCTCGCCGTCGCGGCGTTCCTCCTCGCCGAGCGCGGGCGCTGGCTGCCCGCGTGGACGGTCACGGGCCTCGCCATCCTCACGCGGATCGCCGGCGTTGCGCTCCTGCCCGCGCTGGCGCTGATGGCCTGGCGCTCTCCCGAGCGCAAGCGTGCGCTCGTCGGGATCGTCGTCCCCGCCGCGCTCTTCAGCATCTATCCGATCGTCCTCGCCGCCTGGCGAGGCGACGGCTGGGCCTTCCTGCACTCGCAGGGCCTCTGGCACCGCCACTTCTCGTACGCCGGGCCGCTCGGAGGCATCTGGGACGGTCTCCGGTCGGTGTGGGCGGGTCTCGAGCAGCTCGCGAGCGGCTCGCACACGCACTCGTACTGGACAGCCGTCTCCGTGAACGACAGCGACCCGATGCGCACGGCCTTCATCAACCTGTCGGCCTTCGCCTTCCTCCTGCTCTTCGTCTGGCTGAGCGTGATCGCCTGGCGCCGTTTCGGGTCCGTCTACGGGCTCTACTGCTTCGTCAGCCTCGCCATCCCGCTCAGCGCGCCGAGCAGCCGCTGGCCGCTGCTATCGCTCCCGCGCTTCGGGCTGGCGGTGTTCCCGATCTTTCTCGCGCTCGCCGTGATCGGCGGGCGGCCGCGCGTGCACACGGCGATCCTGGCCGTGAGCGGAATGCTGCTCGGCGTCGCCGTGTCGCAATGGGCGCTCTGGCAATGGGTCGCCTAGCGCTCGTCGCAGCCGCGGCGCTGCTCGTCCTCCTCGCGGCCGCCTGCGGCGAGCGCAGCGAGCCGACCGGCGCGCAGACCGGCCTCTACCCGGTCACGGTGGCGTCTGCCGGCGGCGGGAAGGCGCTCGTAGTCAAGACGCCCGCGGAGCGGATCGCGGTGATCTCGCCCAGCGCCCACGACGTCCTGCTTGCGCTAGGTGCGAAGAACGCGATCGCGGGCATGCCGCTCGCGCGGAACGGCAACCTCGACATCGCCCGGTTGAAGGGGTTCCACCCCGACCTGCTCGTGGCCTCCTCGACGACAGACGACCAGATGCTGGCGCAGGCCGCCGGCGCGGTGCGCGGTGTCCCGGTCTACCGGGCGCCCGACGACTCGATCCGCGGCGTCGAGGAGACGCTCACAGACCTCGGCGTGATCACCGCCCACCAGGCCGAGTCGGCTCGGCTGATCCGCGACATCGAGGCCAAGCGCGCGACCGTCCACAGACGGCTTGCGCACGCTCCCGTCGTCAGCGCCTTCCTCGCCACCGGGTTCTTCCAGGGCCTGAGCGCGTTCACGACCATCCCGAACCAGACGCTGGCCGGCGACCTGCTGCGCGAGGCCCACGCACGTAACGTCGCGGGCGACTCGACCGGGCTGGACGTGGCCCAGCTCGCCCGCCTGAATCCGCAGTGGATCGTCGCGACGACGCAGAGCAGGACGACGCTGGCAGACCTGCGCAAGAACAAGGCGGCGAAGAAGCTCGCCGCCGTCCGCGCTGGGCGCTTCGCGACGATCGACGCCGGCCTCCTCGCCCCGGGGGCGTCGATCGGCGACGGCCTGCTCCGGCTCGCGGAACGACTCCACCCGGATGCGTTTCGCTGACCTCGGCGCCGTCACCGTCGACGGCTACGGGACGCTGCTCCGCCTGACCGACCCCGTTCCGGGGCTGCGCGCTGCGCTCGCCGACCGCGGGGTGGAGCGCGGCGACGGGGAAGTCGCCAGGGCCTTTCGGGCCGAGGTCGCGCACTACCGGCCCCGGGCGCACGAGGGCCGCGACGCCGTGAGCCTGGCGGCGCTGAGACGAGGTTGCGTGGACGTATTCCTCCGCGACCTCGGCGGGCCGCTCGAGCCGGACGGGTTCGTGGACGCGTTCATGGGCGCTCTCGTCTTCGAGCCGGTGCCCGGAGCTCCGGAAGCGCTCCGCGAGCTGCGGGAGCGAGGCATGCGACTGGCAGTCGTGGCGAACTGGGACTACGCGCTCCCGGAGCAGCTCGAGCGCCTCGGACTCGATGGACTGCTCGACACCATCGTCACCTCGGCGCGCGCCGGCGCCGCCAAGCCCGATCCGGCGATCTTCGAGCTCGCGCTGGAGGAGCTCGGGGTGGCCGCGGATCGCGCGCTGCACGTCGGCGACGAGCCGATCGACGAGGAAGGCGCCCGTGCGGCGGGCCTTGCGTTCGCACCGGCCCCGCTCTCCGACGCGTTCGCGGGCTGGTCGTGAGCGGCCGCCTCGTCGCCTGGCTCACCCTCGTCGGGGCGCAGATCCTGCTCAACTACACGTCCCGGGCGACTTCTGGGAAGCCTGACCGGAACGCCGTCTACCATTGGTCGACCTCGGGCGGCGCGCTGCTCTTCTACGCGATCTTCTTCGGGATCGTGCTCCTGATCAGCCGGGAGCGGACGAAGGAGTTGCTCGCCCTCCGGCAGCCGCGCTCCTGGGCGAAGGCGGCGGGCACCGCCGGAATCGTGATCGTCTGCGTGATCGCGCTCGAGCTCGCGCTCGACCCGGCCCTGCACCCCGATCGTGAGCAGGGCCTGACGCCAACCGGCTGGCAATCCCAGCACGCGGCCGCTTTCGCGGCCAGCTTCGTCGTGCTCGTCCTCGTCGGCCCGTTCGTGGAAGAAGCAACGTTCCGCGGGCTCGGATACAGCCTGCTCGTGCCGTACGGCGAGCTGCTCGCCATCCTCACGACCGGCGTGCTCTTCGGGCTTGCGCACGGGCTGATCGAGGCGCTGCCGGTACTGGTCGCGCTCGGCGTCGGCCTCGCCTACCTGCGCGCGAAGACGGACAGCCTCTACCCCGGCTTCGTCCTGCACGCCCTGTTCAACGCTCTCGCGCTCACGCTCGCCGTGGCGTAACCGCCGGATTTGCGTCTATTCTCGAGGCGGTGCGCCGCCTCTTTCTCATTGCAGCGGTCCTGATCGCGGTCCCGGCCGCGGCAGCTGCACGGACGAGCGACAGCGCGAGGACAACCGCCGTGCTGACGCTCAGGGCGCCCGGCGCGACGACCTACGGGCATCAGATCGACTTCGCGGGGCGGCTGTCGCCCGCAATCGCGGGCAAGCGCGTCGAGCTCCGTCGCGGAAACACCTTCGTCGCCGCGACGGCCGCCCGGCCCGACGGCAGCTTCGGCTTCAAGGTCGAGGTCGCTCGCCCCGGTCCCTTCCACGCGGAGGCGGCGGGTGCCGAGTCCGCGCCCGTGATGGTCCGGATCTTCCCCTTCCTCGACACCTCGCTCGTCGGCGCGCGCGTCGCCGGCAGCCCGCTGTCTCTGAGCGCGCGGTTGCGGCCGTCGTACGCCGGCAGCCTGCGTGTGCGCGTGGAGCGCGCCGGGAGCGAGCCGTTCTCGCAACTCTTCGGCGGCGCTGCCGACGTCAAGCTCGGAACGAAGGCGATCGAGAGCTTCCGTGTCGTCGTCGAGTCGATTCCTCATCCCGGCTTTGCGCCGATCTCCCGTGCGGTGCCGGTCTCCTTGCGGCCGCCCAGCCTCTCGCTCGGCGCACAGGGCGCGCTCGTCGCGGAGATGCTCGGCCGGCTCCGTGCGCTCGGCTACGAGGTTCCGGGCTCGATGCGCGACTTCGGCTACGACGCGCTCGAGAGCGTCTACGCGTTCCAGAAGGTCGAGAGCCTCGACCGGACAGGCGTCGCCGACGCGACCTTCTGGGCGCACCTCGACGAGGCGAGCACCCCGCAGCCCCGCTACCGCCTGCCGGCGGCGCACATCGAGGTCGACAAGGCAAAGCAGGTCCTCTACATCGTCCGCGACGGCAAGGTCGTCCACATCTCGCCCGTCTCGACTGCGGGCCTGCCCGGGCGGTTCACGCCCGAGGGGCAGTTCTCGATCTACCGCAAGGTCCCCGGCTACGACCCGAGCCCGCTCGGGATCCTCTACAAGCCCATGTACTTCACCGGCGGCTACGCGATCCACGGGAACCCGTCCGTGCCGCCGTACCCAGCCTCCCACGGCTGCATCAGGGTGCCCAACTTCGTGATCGAGCGCCTGTACGTCTCAGAGCCCTACGGCGAGACGGTCTACGTTTACTAGGGGGCGAATCGCAGGCCTGGTCGTGGTCGTGGCGATCGTCGGAACGAGCGTGGCGATCGCCGAGACGAAGGACGGCTTCACACGGCGCCCGGTGGCCTGGACCGACGCTTCACGCCAGGTCGGCCCGGCACGCTGGGCGAGGCCGACGATCAGCGTCGTCCACGACTCCGAGAAGCTCCGCAAGCTGTTCGAGGTCGCGCTCCTTCCCCCGCGCCCGAAGCCGCCCAGGATCGACTTCGCGAACCACGACGCGGTCGTGATCACCGTCGGCCCGCGCTCGAGCACCGGCTACTCGCTTCACGTCGTGCGCGTGACGCAGTCGGGCAACCTCGACATCCTCGTCCGCGAGCAGACCCCGAGGCTCGGCGAGAAGATCACGCCGACGATCACCTACCCCTACCTGCTGCTCGTCGTGCCCAAGCTCGACAAGCACGTCAGCGTCCACTACCAGGGGCGCTACTAGCTACTCGCGCTCCTCCCCTTCTTCTTCCTCGGCCTCGTCGAGCTCGGAGTCGTCCTCGTCGTCGGGCCCGACCTGCTCCTCCGCGAGCTCGGAGGCGAACTCCTCCGGGGTCACCTGGTCGAGGAACTTGCGGAACTCGTCGACGATCTCCTCCTCGTTCACCTCTTCCCCTTCGAACTCGATTGCCGATTCCTCCAGGACCCGATCGTCGGCGAAGATCGGGGCCTCAGCCCGGACGGCGAGCGCGATCGCGTCGGAGGGACGCGAGTCGACCTCGATCTCGCCGCCGTCCTGCTGGATCGTGATCGTGGCGAAGAAGGTGTTGTCGCGCAACTCGGTCACGCAGACGCGGGTCACCTGAGCTTCGAGTTGGCTGAGCGTCTCGGAGAAGAGATCGTGCGTCAGCGGCCGTGGTGTAGCCGCGCCCTGGAGCTTCATCAGGATTGCCGCCGCCTCGGGATGGCCGATCCAGATTGGTAGGAACTTGTTGCCGTCGGCGGTTTTCAGGAGCACGATCGGCTGCTTGCCGACGAGGTCGAAGCTCACGCCGTAGATGACCATCTCCTGCATGCCGGGATCCCCGAGGCGAGTGTAGCTACGAGCCGCGGCCGCCACGCCGGTCCGGCGGCGGGTGGCGAAGATCCTCCGTTGCGGGGGCGATGAGCTCCGTCGGTTAGAGCGCCGCTCTGCACCAGCCCGCTGGCGCCAATCCGGCGCTGCGCTCCGGGGGAGACCCCCAGACCCCCTGTTGCACTCAGAGCGAGTGTAAGCCGCGCCCGTCATGCCGGTCCGGCGGCAGCGTGGCTACAATGCCCGCCGCGGGCGATTAGCTCAGTCGGTTAGAGCGCCGCTCTGATAAGGCGGAGGTCCGTGGTTCGAATCCACGATCGCCCATGTGAAGGTGCGTGCCCTTGTGGCAACCCTGCTCGTGCTAGGGGTGCTTCTGGGAGCGGTGGTTCCCGCACTGCTCTCCTCCCGGACAGGCCCACCGCCCGCGAGGCACACCGCCAAGAGAGCGAACGCAAGCAGTGCATACACGTTCAAAGAGGCGGTTGCCGCAGGCCTCGTGCCCTCTCTCCGAGAGCAGCAGAGGATCTCCGGACTGCCAATCTGCCCGCCCGGTGGATCAGGCGGCTATCGCTCTGCGAAAGCGCTCGATTCGGCAGTCGCGAAAGCGTCCGAGATGCCAACGTGCATGGCCGATCCGAGACAATCCACCTACGGGCTCAACACGGGTCGTGCCGCACTGCGCGTTCAGTAAGACGGCTTAGTCGGCGGTCGACTCGAGCGCTTCGACGAGCTCCCGCAGGCCGTGCTCGTCGGCGAAGTCGAGCTCGATCGTGGTGCCGCGGACGTGTGACTCGAAACCGGTGAGTCGCCGCAGCGCGTCACGCGCGCGGGCGGCGAGGGCCGGGTCCATCGGAGCGATCCGGGCCCGCGGCTTCTGCTTCGCGCCGGCCCAGCGGGCGGCGCGTTCGGCGGCGCGAACCGAGAGCCCTCGCCGCACGATCTGGCGGGCGAGGCGCCGACGGCCTTCCTGGTCGGGAACGGCCAGCACGGCCCGAGCGTGGCCCTCGCTGAGCTCGCCTCGTTCGACCATGCCGAGGACGTCGTCGGGAAGCTCCAGCAGCCGAAGCCGGTTGGAGACAGAGGGCTTCGAGCGGCCGACCCGCTCGGCCACGTCCCCGAGCGAGAGCGCGAACTCGTCGACGAGCGCCGCGTAGGCGCGCGCCTCCTCGACCGGCGACAGCTGCTCGCGGGCGACGTTCTCGACCAGCGCGAGCAAGAGCGACTCCCGGTCGTCCGCCTTCCGCACGACCGCCGGCACGGTCTTCACGCCCGCCTCGCGGGCGGCCCGCCAGCGCCGTTCGCCGGCGATCAGCTCCCAGCCGCCGTCGCCGCGCGGCCGTACGAGCACCGGCTGGACGACGCCCTGCACGCGGATCGACTCGGCGAGCTCGGACGTGGCCTCGTGGTCGAATCGCCGCCGGGGTTGACGGGGATTGGGTTGGATCGCGTCGACGGGAAGCTCGGCCAGATCGACACTGGTGGCACCGCCGAGCAACACCTCGAGCCCCCGCCCGAGGCCCCGCCGCGCGCCGGGTGTGGGCTCAGGCGCGCTCGACAAGCTCCATCGCCACCTTCCAGTACGCCTCCGCGCCGGGGGACGAACGGTCGTATGCGATCGCCGGCAGCCCGTGGCTGGGAGCCTCCGCGAGCCGCACCGAGCGCGGGACCGTGGTCGTGAAGACGAGGTCTCCGAGGTGCTCTCTGACCTCCTGCTCCACCTGCGCGGCGAGCCTCGTCCGGCGGTCGACCATCGTCAGCAGCACGCCGGCAAGCGCGAGCCCGGGGTTGAGCCGCTGGCGGACGAGCTCCACCGACCGCAAGAGCTGCGTCAGCCCCTCGAGCGCGTAGTACTCGGCCTGCACCGGGACGAGCACCCGGTTGGCGGCGGCAAGCGCGTTCACGGTCAGCGGCCCGAGCGACGGCGGACAGTCGAGGAAGACGAACGAGTACCCGTCGTCCGCGTCGGCCAGCGAGCGGGCGAGGAAGCGCTCCCCGTCGTCCCTGCGGGCGAGCTCGACGACCGCGCCGGCCAGGTCCGGCTTGGAGGGGACGAGGTGGAGGTTCGGAAACCGCGTCGGGCGTGCGAGGTCGCGCAGCGGCGCGCCGTCCAGGAGGTCGTAGCTCGAGACGCCGTTGGCCCGCTCTCCGAGCCCGGAGGTCGCGTTCGCCTGTGGATCGAGGTCGATGACAAGCGCACGCTCGCCCGCCTCGGCGAGGCAGGCGGCGAGGTTGACCGCGGTCGTCGTCTTGCCGACCCCGCCCTTCTGGTTCGCGAGCGCGTAGATGCGCGAAGCCACCCGAACATTGTTTCTTCGCCGTCGGACACCCGGCTCCTGCCGGGTCAGGCCAGGGGGCGCTTGCGGGCCATGCCCGGGCGTCGCGGGAAGCCGGGCGGCGTGAGGACGACCTTGGAGATGAACAGGAGGCCGTCCTGCTCCTCCGGCTCGCCGCCGCCGACCTGCGCAGAGACACGCGCGACCGCGTCGAGCTCGGCCGTCTCACCGACGAAGAGCAGGACGGCCCCGCCGGGTCGGGCGAGCGGCAGGCACCACTCCGCCGCGACCGGCGGCGGCGCCAGCGCCTTCGCCACCACGGCACCGGCCCAGTCTGTCCCTTGATCCTCGGCGCGCCCGCACACGACGCGGGCGTTCGCGGGCGCCCAGCGTTCGAGGAAGCTGCACTTGCGCCGCTGCGACTCGAGCAGGACGATCTCGCGACCCGGCAGCTCGAGGGCGAGTGGGATCCCGGGCGCTCCTCCGCCGGAGCCGACATCGACGATCGGATCGCCGAGGCCGGCGAGCAGCGGGACGGCGCGGAGCGAGTCGTCCACGAGCACCCTCCGTGCCTCGGCGAGATCTCGCAGCGCGGTCAGGCCGGGAGTCTCGACGACCGCACGGAGCCAGTCATTCAGCTGAGACTGCCGTGATGACGACATACCGGCTCGGCTCGTCGCCCTCGCTGTGCGTCTCGATGCCGTCCATGTCCTTCAGGTGCAGGTGCACGATCTTGCGCTCCACCGAGCTCATCGGCTCGAGGCGGATCGCCCGGCCCGTCCGCAGCACCTGCGCGGCAGAACGCTCGGCGAGCTCGACGAGCCGCGCCTCGCGCCGGTCGCGGTAGCCGGCAGCGTCGACCGTGACCCGAGGCGCGTCGCTGCCGCCGGCGGTCACCACTGCAGCGCCGACGAGGTACTGGATCGCGTCGATCGTCTTGCCGTGCTTTCCGATCAGGACAGCGACGTCGGGGCCCGTGACGCTGGCCGCGATCGACCCGTCCCGCTCTTCCACGTCGATCCGGCACTCGGCTCCCAGGGCGCGCGCAATCTCCGCGAGCAGGTCGTGGACGAGCGCAGCGGGCCCACTGTCCCCGCCACCGCTCGGCCGCTCGGCCGGCGGAGCCGGCGCGGGCGGGGGCAACGTGGACGGGTCGAAGGAGGCGACGACACGGGCGGGCGACGTGCCGACGCCGAGCAGGCCGCGCTGGCCCTCCGAGATCACCTGGAACGTGACCGAGTCACGCGCAAGCCCCGGAAAGCGGCGCTCGAGCTCGCGCAGCGCCATCCACTTGGCCTCGCCGACCGTCTCGCCCTCCGCCTCGACGACCACGCCTCCGGAGGCGAGAAGCGTCCTCACTCACCGTCTCGACCGCTTCTTCTTGCGCCGGACGCGGCGGGGCGGGCCCTGCGGCTGCGGCTTCGCCTGCGCGGCAGGCTTCGCGGGCGCCTTGCCGTCCTTGGTCTTGTCGTCGTCCGCCTTGACGGCCGGCGGCTCAGGCTCCTGCTCGCGCGCAGCCGTCCTCGAGGAGCGTTTGGGGGGAGCCGTCGGCTTCGGAATCAGCCGGCGCGTGACCAGGCCCTGGCCGACCGTCCACAGGTTCGTCGTCACCCAGTAGAGGACGAGGCCGGCCGGGAAGCGGATGATGAAGGGCACGAAGACGATCGGCAGCACCATCAGCAGCATCCGCTGTGTCTTGTCGACCGTGGTCGACATGAAGTACGAGGACGCGAGCTGGCTGCCCACGTAGATGACGATCAGCAGCGGCCCCCAGCCGACGGTCGCGTGCTCGGTGATCTTGACGAGCCCCAGCCACTCGACGTTGTCGCCGAGCTTGACCAGCGTGCTGTTCGCGTCCCTGAGCACGAAGTAGAGCGAGAAGAAGACCGGGAGCTGCGCCACGAGCGGGAGACACGAGGCGGCCGGGTTGATCTTGTGCTCCTTGTAGAAGCGCATCAGCTCCTCGTTCTGCTTCTGCTTGTCGTGCTTGTACTTCTGCTGGATCTCCTTCATCTGCGGCGCGAAGCGCTGCAGGTTCTGCATCGAGTGGATCTGCTTGACCGCGAGGGGCACGATCGCGATCCGCACGAGGATCGTCAGCGCCACGATCGCCCACGGCCACGGCAATCCGATCGTGCCGTGGGGGCCGAGCCACTTGAGGACGGAGCGCATGATGTCCTCGAGCTGCTGGAGGACGATGATCCCGGTGATCACGGGTAGTCAACTCCTCCGCGGCTCCAGGGATTGCAGCGGAGCAGCCGCCAGACCGCCTTCGCCGAGCCCTTGACCGGCCCGTGCTTACGCAGGGCGCCGGCCGCGTACGCCGAGCAGTTCGGGTGGTACTTGCAGGTCGGCGCCCCGGCGGCGCCGGGCGACGAGAACAGCGCGTGCAGGAGCACGGAGAGCTGCCTCATGCCGCGGCCTTTCCGAGCACCTCGTCGAGCCGCTCGCCGAGCCAGTCCGCCCCGCGGCTCTCGGCCGCCTCCACGAAACCCGGGCGCACGACCAGCACGTAGTCGCACCCGGCCGGGATCGCCTCGAGCCGCGCGCGCCAGAGCTCGCGCAGACGCCGCTTCACGCGGTTGCGCGCCACGGCGGAGCCGACGCGCTTCGGGACGGCGAGGCCGAGGCGAGGCTCCTCGCTCGTGTCCTCGCGCGGAAACCAGTAGAGGACGAGGAAGCGGGTCGACACCGACCGGCCGCGACGGTAGACGGCGTCGAAGTCGTGCGATCGCGTCAGCCGGTAACGCCGATGCATACGCGGCAGAGTAGTCGCGGGCGAGGAGAGCGTGGCGTGACTGGGCGTCGCCGGGTCCTAGGCGGAGAGCCGCTTGCGGCCCTTGGCCCGCCGGCGCTTCAGGATCGCCCGGCCGGCGCGCGTCGACATCCGGGCACGGAATCCGTGCTTGCGCTTCCGCCGGCGCACATTCGGCTGATAGGTCCGTTTCATCGTAGAAAGAGGCGCTCGGAGCGCCCGTTTTGCAACTATACCCGAGCCGAATCGCACTCGCGGTTGTCCACAGCCCGACAGGCGGGAGACCCCGGAGGAAACTCCGCTCGGAAAGCCGCGGTGCGGTGTTGCCAACGCCGAGAATCCAGTGCTATCCACACCTGTGGAGAACTCTGGGGATGCGTTGAAACTCCCTGCAAATCACCGTAAAACCCGTCTCAGAGTGGCGGCTGTCGGACCCCGTTGTCGGGCCCGAGGCACGTTGTTATGCTCGCCGCGCTTTCCGAGGCGACAGGAGGCGGGGACGGAAGGGTGGAGCCGGCTCATAACATGAGTTCAGACGCGCTCTGGTCCGAAGTGGCCGGGAGACTGAAAGGCGCGCTCAACGAATCGGCCTACCGAACGTGGTTCGGGGAGGCGCGCGCAGTGACCGTCTCCAACGGCGAACTCGTCGTCGCGGTTCCCAACAACTTCACCCGCGAGTGGATCGAGACCCACTTCGGCAGCCTCGTCCGCGCGGCCGTCAGCGACGCGAGCGGCTCGGGGCTCGCCGTCCGTTTCCGCGTCGACGAATCGCTTTCGCGGCCCGCCGTCGTCCCCGAGAACGGCGTCCAGGCCCGCGAGACGCTCCCGGGCCTGAACCCGAAGTACATCTTCGACCTGTTCGTGATCGGCTCGTCCAACCGCTTCGCCCACGCGGCCGCCCTCGCGGTCGCCGAGGCGCCGGCGCAGGCGTACAACCCTCTGTTCATCTACGGGGGCACGGGCCTCGGCAAGACGCACCTGCTGCAGGCGATCGCGCACTACGTCCTCGAGCACACGAGCCCACTGACCGTGCGCTACATCACAAGCGAGACGTTCATGAACGACTTCATCAACTCGCTCCGCGACAAGCGCATCGAGGGTTTCAAGCAGCGCTACCGGAACTACGACGTGCTCCTGATCGACGACGTGCAGTTCTTCGAGCACAAGGAGCGGATCCAGGAGGAGTTCTTCCACACCTTCAACTCGCTCTACGAGTCCGGCAGCCAGATCGTCATGTCCTCCGACCGGCCGCCGCGCGAGATCGCGACGCTCGAAGCGCGGCTGCGCTCGCGGTTCGAGTGGGGGCTGATCACGGACATCCAGCCGCCCGACCTCGAGACCCGCATCGCCATCCTGCGCAAGAAGGTGACCACGGACCGCATCAACGTCCCCGACCCGCAGGTGCTGACATTCGTCGCCGGCCGGGTCTCGACGAACATCCGCGAGCTCGAGGGTGCGCTCACCCGCGTGGTCGCCTTCTCGTCGCTGACGGGACGCGCGATGACCGTCGAGCTCGCCCAGGACGTGCTCAAGGACGTGTTCCCGATGGGCGACGCACAGCAGGTGTCGATCAAGTCGATCCAGGACGCCGTCTGCGACCGCTTCGGGCTCTCCTCGGCCGAGCTCTGCGGGGACAAGCGCTCCCAGAACATCGTCTATCCGCGCCAGGTGGCGATGTACCTCTCACGCGAGCTCACCGACTCCTCGTTGCCGAAGATCGGCAAGGAGTTCGGAGGCCGCGACCACACGACCGTGATCCACGCCACGTCGAAGATCGCACGGCTGATCAAAGAGGATCCTTCTGTCTACACCCTTGTGCAAGAACTGACCGCGAGGATCCGGCAAATCCACTGATCGATGTCGAAACGAGACCCGGCCTCAACCACCCTGTGCGAAACCTCCGGAACATCCACCGCCGTGTCCCCAGCGCGCATGTCGCTCGGAGCCGCACCGGGACGCGAGCCCGGGGCGTCATCCCCATCGTTCACACTCCCTATGACTACTACGAGGTTCTAAAAGAGATATGACTGCAGACCTAGCTGTGGGGACGGGAATGAAGATCACGTGCTCTCGGGACGAGCTGGCCGCCAAGCTCGGCGTCGTCTCACGCGGGCTTTCGACGAGAGGCACGGTGCAGATCCTCGCCGGCGTGCTTCTCCAGGTACAGGACGGCAGCCTGGAGTTGGCCGCGACGGACATGGAGCTCTCGCTGCGCACGAAGCTCGATGCGAACGGGGAAGGTGACGGCTCCGCGGTCGTGCCGGGCCGCCTGCTCACGGACATCGTGCGCCTGCTGCCCGAGGAGGAGGTCGTGCTCGAGCATCGCGTCGAAGAGAGCACGGTCTACGTGTCCAGCGGCTCCTCGGAGTCGCGGCTGCGCACGTACGCGGTGGAAGATTTTCCGCGCCTCCCCGACCCGGCGCAGGCGGCGCTGTCGACGCTGGACGCGGAGCCGCTGCTGGAGACGATCTCGCGTGTGAGCCGCGCCGCCAGCCGCGACGAGTCCCGCCCCGTGCTGACGGGCATCCTCGTCCGCTTCGAGGAGGCGAGCCTGATCATGGCCGCGACGGACTCGTACCGCATGGCGGTCAAGGAGACCGCCGTCACGGGTGCGACGCCGGAGCTCGACGCCATCGTCCCCGCACGTGCGCTCGACGAGTTGCGCCGGATCGCTGCCGGCGCCGGCGAGATCCGGCTCGGCACGCTGGACAATCACGTCGTCATCGGCGTCGACGACACGTGGCTGACCACGCGCCGCATCGACGGGCAGTTCCCGAACTACAAGCAGCTTCTCCCCGAGGCGTTCGAGCACGAGGTCAAGCTCCCGCGCGAGGAGTTCCTGGACGTGATCCGCCGCGCCGGCGTGATGGCGCAGCGCTCCACGCCGCTGCGGCTGCGCTTCGCCGAGGGTGAGCTGACGGTCACCGCGCAGACGCAGGACATCGGCGAGGCACGAGAGCAGATGCCGATCGGGTTCAGCGGCGAGGCGCTCGAGATCGGGTTCAACCCGCTCTGGCTTCGCGACGGGATCGAGTCCGTCGTCGAGGACGAGCTCACGCTCAAACTGATCAATCCGCTCCGGCCGGCCGTGATCGCCGAGAGCGGCGGCGATTTCTGGTACCTGATCATGCCGATACGGCTCGCAGGTTGAGCTACCGAGCCTGATTGTCGCCTCGCTCACGCTGAGAGACTTCCGGTCGTACGCCTCGCTCCAGCTGGGCCTCGAGCCGGGCCTCGTGCTCGTCGTGGGCCCGAACGGAGCCGGGAAGACGAACCTGCTCGAGTCGCTGCACGTCGGCACGCAGGGCTTCTCGCCCCGGACGCGCGCCGACGCGCAACTCGTCCGCTTCGGTGCCGACGCAGGGCGTGTGGACATCCGTGGAGCACGCGGCGACGTGGCCGTGGAAACCGACGTCCTCCTGCGCCGGAGCGGCGGGCGCGAGATCAAGCTGAACGGCGCCCGCGTCGAGCGCGTCGACAGGCTGCGGAGCGAGCTGGCCACCCTCGTCTTCACGCCCGACCGACTCGCCGTGGTCAAGGGAGGCCCGGCTGTCCGCCGTGCCTATGTCGATCGCGCCCTCGGCCGGCTCCTGCCCGCGCAGGCGGGGTTGCCGGCGGCGTACGGCGAGGCGCTCGGCCAGCGCAACGCGTCCCTGCGCCGGATCTCGCTGGGGTTCTCGACCCGCGACGCGTTGACGCCGTGGAACGAGCGCATTGCGGAACTCGGCGCCGAGCTCGTGGCCGCCCGGCAGCGCGTGCTCGACCTGCTCGGACCCGGCTTCGCCGAGCGCGCCGTGGAGCTCGGCCTCGCAGGCGTGGCGCTCGAGTACCGGGGCGAGCCCGTATCTCTCCAGGCGCTCGAGGGGAGGATCGACCGCGATCTGGAGCGCGGCGCGACCGGGGTCGGACCGCACCTGGACGAGATCGGGATCGTCGCCGGCGACCGTGACCTGCGCAGCTTCGGGTCGCAGGGCGAGCAACGGCTCGCCGTGCTCTCGCTGCTGCTCGCCGAGGCCGATCTGATCTCCGACACCCGGCCTTCGCCGCCGCTCCTGTTGCTCGACGACGTGCTCTCCGAGCTCGACCCCGGCCGCCGTGAGATCCTCGCCGCGCGCGTCGCTGGTCGCGGCCAGACGGTGATCACGTCGACCTCGCGGCAGGCGCTGCCGGCGGAGCCGGCGCAGGTGATCGAGGTCGCGCCGGGAATCGCGAGGGCCGCGTGATGGACAGGATCGGCGCCGACGTCGAGCGGCAGCTCGCCCGGTTCGACGGGCAGGGGTCGATGCCGCGGATCGTGGCCGCCTGGCCCGGCGCAGTCGGGGGCGAGGTCGGCCGGAACGCCTGGCCTGCACGAGTCGGCCGCGACGGCACGCTCCACGTGCACACGAGCTCCTCGGTGTGGGCGTTCGAGCTCGGCCAGCTCGCGCCGAAGATCCTCGAGCGTCTGCGCGACGCGCTCGGAGGACAGGCGCCGACGGCGCTCCGGTTCGCGCCCGGCCACCTTCCCGAGACGCCGGCCTCGACCCCGGAAGCGGCCCGACGGCCGGCGGAGCCGCCGTCGCCCGGGGCCGTCGAGCAGGCCGCTACCCTGGCTGGCGGGATCGCCGACGAGGAGCTTCGGAAGCGGGTCGCGAGAGCCGCCGAGCTTGGCCTCTCCAGGCTCCCTGACGACCGCTCGCTCTGATAGACTTACTTCAGCCCGCAATCCGGCCAATTGCAGGGCTTTTTTGATGACAGAACCCGCCTATACCGCAAAGGACATCACGGTCCTCGAAGGGCTCGAGCCGGTCCGGCTCAGGCCCGGGATGTACATCGGATCGACGGGCCTTCGCGGCCTCCATCACCTCGTCTGGGAGGTGGTCGCGAATGCGGTCGACGAGGCCATGGCCGGCCGCAACGACCTGATCGAGATCACGGTGCATCCGGACAACTCGGTCACGGTGCGGGATCGCGGCGCCGGCATCCCGGTGGACGTGATCGCGGACCAGGGCCTGCCCGCGCTGACCGTGGTGCTCACGAAACTCCATGCGGGCGGCAAGTTCGGCGGCGAGGGCTACAAGGTCTCCGGCGGCCTCCACGGCGTCGGCGTCTCCGTCGTCAACGCGCTCTCCGAATGGCTGATCGCCGAGGTCGAGCGCGACGGCAAGGTCTACCGGCAGGAGTTCGCCCGCGGCGAGCCGACCGGCGAGATGAAGAAGGTCGGAATCACGAAGGAGACCGGCACGACCATCTCGTTCATGCCCGACGCCGAGGTCTTCGAGGAGCTCGAGTTCTCTGCCGACACGCTGCGGCAGCACTTCCGCGAGACGGCCTTCCTGACCAGGGGGCTGCGCATCGTCTTCACCGACGAGCGCGCCGGCGGCGAGACCGTGGAGTTCCACTACGAGGGTGGGATCCGCGACTTCGTCGCCTACGTGAACGAGTCGAAGGACCCAGTCCACCGGCACATCGCCCACTTCGAGGACGAGAGCGACGCCGGCTACGTCGAGGTGGCGATGCAGTGGAACACGTCCTACCAGGACTCGATCTACTCCTTCGCCAACAACATCAACACGATCGAGGGCGGCACCCACATGCAGGGCTTCCGCTCGGCTTTGACGCGCACGTTGAACAAGTACGCCCGTGACAAGGGCCTGCTGAAGGAGAAGGAGGACAACCTCGAGGGCGAGGACGTGCGCGAGGGGCTCGCCGCGGTGATCTCCGTAAAGCTCCAGAACCCGCAGTTCGAGGGCCAGACGAAGTCGAAACTCGGCAACCCGCCCATCGCCGGCCTCGTCGAGTCGACCATGAACGCGAAGCTCGGCGAGTTCCTCGAGGAAAACCCGACCGACGCGAAGCAGATCGTCATGAAGGCGATCGCCGCTTCGCGCGCGCGGCAGGCGGCCCGCAAGGCGAGGGAGCTGACGCGGCGCAAGTCGGCGCTCGAAAGCATGTCGCTCCCCGGCAAGCTCGCGGACTGCTCGATCAACGATCCGGAGTCCGCCGAGCTCTTCATCGTCGAGGGCGACTCGGCCGGCGGATCGGCCAAGCAGGGCCGCGACCGCTCATACCAGGCGATCCTCCCGCTCCGCGGCAAGATCATCAACAGCGAGAAGAACCGGATCAACAAGGTGCTCTCGAACGTCGAGATCCAGGCGATGATCACCGCGATCGGCACCGGTATCGGCGACGAGTTCGACCTCGAGAAGCTTCGCTACAACCGCGTGATCGTGATGACGGACGCCGACGTCGACGGCTCGCACATCCGCACGCTGATCCTCACCTTCCTCTACCGGCAGATGCCCGGCCTGATCGAGCAGGGGCACGTCTACATCGCCGCCGCGCCGCTCTACCGCGCGAAGCTCGGCAACCAGGAGTTCTACTTCGAGAAGGAGTCACAGCTCGAGGAGCTGCTCGCGCGGGAGCGCATCCCCGCGGTGGTCGTCACCGATCGCGCCGGCAGCGAGGTCAAGCTCACCGAGGCGAAGTGGAACCGGTTCACGAAGGAGCTTGCGCAGCACGAGGGCTACTCGGCGCGCCTGCGCTCCGACTTCGGCGTGCCGGCGGCCGAGGTGATGATCCAGCATCGGCTCGTCGAGCACGAGATCGAGCTGCCGGGCGACATCGGCAAGGCCATCGACGCGATCGGGACGAACGGCTACGAGCTCTCGCTCGTGGGCATGGACGACGACGAGTTCCGCATCCGGCTGGTGGAGACGGAGACGAGCGCCGCGCGCAACGTGACGATTCGCGTCGAGCTGCTCGGCTCGCCGATCTACGGCCATGTCCGCAAGGCCTACGCGCGGCTGGCGGAGATCGTCGGCCTCCCGCCGTTTCGGGTCGAGGTCGGCAAGGAGGTCGAGACCGCCGAGACGTTCGAGCAGCTTCGCGCCCGCGTCCTCGACGGCGCCAAGCAGGGCATGCAGCTCTCGCGCTTCAAGGGCCTCGGCGAGATGAATCCGGACCAGCTCTGGGACACGACGATGGACCCGTCCAAGCGTTTGCTCATCCGAGTGGACGTCGACGACGCGCACGTCGCCGACGACCTGTTCTCGAGGCTGATGGGCGATCAGGTGGAGCCGCGGCGCCTGTTCATCGAGCAGAATGCTCGCGACGTGAAGTTCCTAGACGTTTGATGTCGCTTCGCGCCACCAAACGTCTAGTCGAGGCGGAGGGCGGAGATGTCTGAACTGGACACAGGCGCTCTCGGCCCGGGCCGCATCGAGCCGCGCGAGCTCGAGCAGGAGATGCGGTCGAGCTTCCTCGACTACGCCATGTCGGTCATTGTCTCGCGCGCGCTGCCCGACGTGCGCGACGGCCTCAAGCCCGTCCACCGCCGCGTCCTCTACGCGATGTGGACGGACGGCAACCGCGCCGGCCGTCCACACGTCAAGTGCGCTGCCGTCGTCGGTGAGGTCGTCAAGCACTACCACCCGCACAGCCCGGAGGCGATTTACGACACCCTCGTCCGCATGGCGCAGCCGTTCTCGCTCCGCTACCCGCTCGTCGACGGCCAGGGCAACTTCGGCTCCGTCGACGACGACCCCCCGGCAGCGATGCGCTACACGGAGGCGCGGCTGCAGCGGCTGGCCGAGGAGATGCTGCGTGAGCTCGACTCGGACACCGTCGACTTCGGCCCCAACTACGACGAGTCGAAGCGCGAGCCGACCGTGCTCCCGGCGCGGTTCCCGAACCTGCTCGTCAACGGGTCTTCGGGTATCGCCGTCGGCATGGCCACGAACATTCCTCCGCACCACCTCGGCGAGACGATCGACGCCGTCGTCCGGCTGATCGACAAGCCCGAGGCCAACGTGGACGACCTGATGAAGCACATGAAGGGCCCGGACTTCCCGACCGGCGCGATCATCCTCGGCCGCGCCGGGATCCGCGACGCGTACCGCACCGGCCGGGGCCGCATCGTCATGCGCGCCCGAGCGCACATCGAGGAGCTGCGCGGCGGCAAGACGGCGATCATCGTCACCGAGTTGCCCTACGGCGTGCGCAAGGGCGGCGACAACGGCGTGATCAAGAAGATCGCCGACCTCGTCCACGAGAAGGTGCTCCCCGAGATCTCCGATCTCGCCGACCACAGCGACCGCACCGGCATGCGCATCCAGGTCGAGCTCAAGCGCGACGCCGTCCCGCAGGTCGTCCTGAACAAGCTCTTCAAGCACACGGCGCTGCAGTGGACCTTCGGCTACAACGCCGTCGCGCTCGTCGACGGGGTGCCGCGCACGCTGTCCCTGCTCGAGTTCGTCCGCCACTACCTCGACTTCCAGCGCGAGATCGTCACGCGCCGGTCGAAGCACGAGCTGCGCCAGGCGGAGAAGCGCGCGCACGTCCTCGAGGGCTACCTGATCGCGCTCGACAACCTCGACGCCGTCATCGCCCTGATCCGCGGCGCGCAGGACTCCGACGAGGCACGCACGGGCTTGATGAAGCAGTTCTCGCTGACGGAGATCCAGGCGCAGGCGATTCTGGACATGCGCCTCGCACGCCTGACCGGGCTCGCCCGCAAGGAGGTCGAGGACGAGCACAAGGGCCTGCGCGAGCGGATCGGCGAGCTACGGGCGCTGCTCTCTGACGAGGCCGCGATCGACGCGCTGATCAAGGAGGAGCTGCTCGAGGTCAAGGCGACGTACGGACGCGGCGACGACCGGCGCACGGAGATCATCGCCGCCGAGGAGGAGCTCGAGCTCGAGGACATGATCGCCGAGGAGGACATGGTCATCGCGATAACGCGCTCGAACTACATCAAGCGCCTCCCCGTCACCGCCTACCGCGAGCAGCGGCGCGGCGGCATCGGTGTCATGGGCATGGATCTCAAGGAGGACGACTACATCGAGCACCTGTTCGTCGCCTCGACGCACGATTACGTCCTTTTCTTCACCAACGTCGGGAAGGTGTACCGGCTGAAGGTGCACGAGTTGCCGCTCGGGTCGCGGCAGTCGAAAGGTCGTGCAATCCAGAACCTGCTTCCGTTCCGTCAGGGTGAGCAGGTCCGCGCGGTCATCCAGACCCGTGACTTCGGCGAGGCCGCGTACCTCGTCTTCGGCACGAAGAACGGCGTCGTGAAGAAGACGAAGCTCGAGGCCTACAATACGAACCTCAAGGCGGACGGGATCATCGCGATCAAGATGCGCGAGGGCGACGAGCTCGTCGGCGTCCGCCACTCCTCCGGCGAGGACGACGTGATGATGGTCTCGCGCAAGGGCCAGGCGATCCGCTTCCACGAGCAGGATGTCAGGCCGATGGGTCGCGACGCGTCCGGTGTCCAGGGCATGCGCTTGCGCGCGGGAGACGAGGTCATCTCGGTCAACATCGCCCAGCCCGACGCCGACCTCCTCGTCGTCACCGAGAACGGGTACGGCAAGCGTACGCGCATCACCGACTACCCGGTGAAGGGCCGCGGCGGGCTCGGCGTCAAGACGGTGCAGCTCACTGATGCGAAGGGGCAGCTGGTCGGCGCCCGCGTCGTCCGCGACGGCTACCAGGTGATGCTCATCTCGAACGGCGGCACCGTGATCAAGATCCCCGTCGAGGACGTCAAGCGGCTCGGCCGCTCGACGCAGGGCGTGATCGTGATGCGCCTACGCGAGAACGAGACCGTCTCGGCGCTCGCTCCGGTCGTCGAGCCCGAGGGGAACGGCAACGGCTACGTCGAACCGGGAGCAGTTGCGGGCGCAGCACCGGAGCCCGAGGACGAGGCCGAGCCCGACGAGGCTTCGGGCGACGACGAGTAAGCGGCCCACGAACTACTTCGGCGAGCGCGTCGCGGCGCGTTACGACGAGGCGGCAGCCGACATGTTCGACCCGGAGGTCGTCGAGCCTGCCGTCGACTTCCTTGCCGCGCTCGCCGGCAACGGGCGCGCGCTCGAGCTCGGCATCGGGACCGGCCGGATCGCGTTGCCTCTGACGCAACGCGGCGTCCCGGTGCACGGAATCGACCTGTCGGAGCAGATGGTCGCCCGGCTGCGCGCAAAGCCCGGCGCCGAGAAGATCGCCGTCACGATCGGGGACTTCGCCACGACGCACGTCGACGGCACGTTCTCCCTCGCCTACGTCGTGTTCAACACGATCGGCAACCTGACCACGCAGAACGAGCAGGTCGCATGCTTCCAGAACGTCGCGAGCCATCTCGCGCCCGGAGGCTGTTTCGCGATCGAGCTCGGCGTGCCCGAGCTGCGGCGGCTGCCGCCCGGCGAGAGGTTCGTCTTCTTCGACGTGAGCGAGACGCACCTCGGCTTCGACGAATACGACGTCGCCGACCAGCGTGCCGTCTCTCACCACTACCTCCGCGGCGCCGACGGCACGTTCGAGCAGTCCTCGCTGCCGTTCCGCTACGTGTGGCCGGCGGAGCTCGACCTGATGGCGCGGCTGGCCGGGATGACGCTGCGCGAGCGCTGGGCGGGCTGGACGCGCGAGCCGTTCACGAGCGAGAGCACCACCCACGTCTCGGTCTGGCAAACGCCGGGCTAGCAGGTCGTTTCACGCGGCTCTGAGCGCCTCGGCAGCTGTCTCGGGCGGCAGCGGGTTGACGAAGTAGCCGGCGCCGAGCTCGACGCCGCCCAAGATCGTCAGGCGCGGGACGATCTCGATGTGCCAGTGCCCGGATTCGTGGAGCCAGAGGTTCATCGCGCACGGCCCCTCGAGCGCGTGGAGCCGGCGGAGGCCCTCGGCGGCGAGCCGGAGCGCGACCGCGAGGCGATTGCTCTGCCAGGGATCGGGCTCGTGCTCGACGGGCGCGACGAACAGCTCGTACGGCATCCGGCCGGCCCACGCGGCGCGCAGGACGACGCCGTCCCGTTCGGCAATCACCAGTTGGTCGGCGTCGGGCGGATCGCATACGGGACACGAGCCGTGCCGGAGCTCGCGCGAGACCTCGGGCGGCGGCTCGTCGAACCAGACGAGCTGCGAGTGCGTGTGCGGTAGGCTCGCCCCCGCCTCGGGACGCTCGTTCACGAACGCGTGCAGGTAGCCGTTACGCGCGGTCGCGCGCGCCTGCCAGGCCTCCGCCACGACGGCGATCTCCTCGCCGGTGAGGTCGGCGAGGAAGTGGCAGTGCCGCGGCGTGTGGATCACGACCTCCTGCCCTGCGAACGCGGGGTAGAGATTGGGAACCACGCGCACCTGCCAGCCGTTTTGCCCCGCGGGGAGCCGCAGCGACTCGGGCGGCGTGCGCTCCTCGCGGCCGGCGCAGAACGGGCACGTCTCCAGCTCCTCGGCCGTCACCTCGGGCGGCGGGCGGCGGAAAGCGCCGGGGCGCTTCGAACGGTCGGGGGCGACGACGACCAGGCGGCCGGAGAGCGGATCCCGGCGGAGCTCGGTGTCCGCCGGGCCGCCGCCGTCCGTCATCCGCCTGTCGTGCCGGCGGGCGGCGTCTCCGAATGCTTCTCCAGGAACGGCTTGATCAGGTCGATCGGGGCCGGGAACACGATCGTCGAGTTGTTGTTGGAGCCGATCTCGAGCAGGGTCTGGAGGTAGCGCAGCTGGAGCGCGATCGGGGCTTCTTCCATGACCACCGCCGCCTCTTTCAGCCGCTCGGCCGCCTGGAACTCACCCTCGGCGTTGATGATCTTGGCGCGCCGCTCGCGCTCGGCCTCGGCCTGCCGCGCCATGGCGCGCTGCATGTCGCTCGGGATCTCGACGTCCTTGACCTCGACGATCGAGACCTTGATCCCCCAGGGCGCGGTGGACTCGTCGATGATGCCCTGCAGGATCGTGTTGATCTTCTCCCGCTCGGAGAGGAGCTCGTCGAGCACGTGCTGGCCGAGCACCGACCGCAGCGTGGTCTGCGCCACCTGCGACGTCGCGACCATGAAGTTCTCGATCTGGACGACGGCCGCCTGCGGGTCGACGATGCGGAAGTAGCAGACGGCGTTCACCCGCGCGGGCACGTTGTCCTTCGTGATCACCTCCTGCGGCGGGATCATCAGCGTGATCGTGCGCAGGTCGACCTTGACCATCCGGTCGACGATGGGGATCAGGAAGAACAGGCCGGGCCCTTTCGGCGCCGGGAGCAGCCGCCCGAGTCGGAAGACGATCGCGCGCTCGTACTCCCGGATCACCTTGACCGAGGCCACGAGCACGACCACGATCAGGATCACGACGACGACGACGCTGATGATCGCTGCAGCCATCGGCTCTCTCCTCCCCCTCTGCGGTTGATCCTATGCGGGCACGTGGACGCGGGCCGGCCGAACGCGCAGGGTCAGCCCGCTTTCGATCTCCTCGACGACGACCTCTTCGCCCGGCAGGAGCGGCTCGCCGGTCGCCGAGTGCGCGTTCCACAGCTCGCCCCTGACAGAGACCACGTCGCTGCCGCGGGCAACGCCCTGCATGCCGACCATCGCGGCGGGGCCGCTCGTGACGGGCCGTCGTCTGGCGGCGAACCCCTTGCCCATCACGAACGCCCACAGCGCTGCGATGGCGACGGCGATCCCGACGACGAGCCCCGTGTTCACCTGGAACGGCGCCGGTTGGTCCTGGAACAGCAGCGCCATCCCGAAGCCGAGGCAGACCAGGCCGGCAATGGTCAGGGCACCGTGCGTCATCGCGTGGAGGTCGACGATCAGCAGCGCGACCCCGAGCACGACGAGCACGAGGCCGCCCCAGCTCGGGTTCAGCACCGAGAACCCGTACAGCGCGATGACGAGTGCGACAGCGCCGAGCGCCCCGGGCAGCACGACGCCCGGGTGCAGCACCTCGAAGATCAGCCCGGCGATGCCGGCGAGGAAGAGCAGCGAGATCAGGTTCGGGTTGATGATCGTGTCCAGGAAGCGGGTGACGAAGCCCGGTGAGGTGTTGTCGATCTCCGCGTCTGCGAGGTGCAGTGTGAACGGGCGCTGCGGGTCCTTCGTCTGGTAGCCGTCGAGCTTCTTCAGCAGCGCGGGCAGGGTCGGCGCGATCTCGTCGATCACGTTCATGTCCAGCGCCTGTCGGGCCGTGAGGTTGGACGCCTCCCGGACGGCCTTGCCGGGCCAGGTCGTGTTCCGCTTGTGCTCTGCGGCCAGGGCGGTGAGCGACGCGGCGGCGTCGTTGCGGATCTTCTTGCGCAGGTCTCCTCCGATGTCCTGGCCGCTCGAGTCGATCGGCGAGGACGAGCCGATGTTCGAGATCGGCGACATGGCAAGCACGTCGGCGGCCTCGCTCACCCAGACACCGGCCGAGGCTGCGCGAGCTCCCTGCGGCGAGACGTACACGATCACCGGGATCTTGGAGGCGAGCTCCTTCTGGTAGATCTTGCGCATCGAGTCGAGCAGCCCGCCGGGCGTGTCCAACTCGATGACGACGGCGTCGTAGCCCGCGTTCGCGGCGTGGTCGATCTTCCCGATCAGGTAGTCCGCGGTCGGCGGGTTGATGTCCAGGTCGAACTTGACCGCCAGCACGCGCGGCCGGTGCGTGTCGGCGCTCATCGCCGGGTTGGAGACGAAGAGGACGGCGAGACACAGGCCGAGCGAGGCCAAAAATCCC
The DNA here is from genome assembly GCA_963776375.1 of uncultured Actinomycetes bacterium. Taxonomy (GTDB): domain Bacteria; phylum Actinomycetota; class Thermoleophilia; order Gaiellales; family Gaiellaceae; genus PALSA-612. The sequence goes on from CAVZMF010000004.1 coordinate 364,176, forward strand.
CGCAAGATCGCCGCTTTCACAGCGGGGCCACTGTAGCAGCGTAGGGACGGCCGGCCGGACGCCGAATTCCGACTCCAGGCATCATTCGGAACAGTCGAAAGCAGGGAGGAGTGGCGAGAGTCAGCCTGGTGGCACTGCTTGCGCTCCTCGTCGCGGTGCCGGCAGCCCAGGGGCGCGCAACGACCGGCGGCGTGACGATGGTGGCGCGCGACCTGCCGGTGGGGGGCGGGCGTTCGCTTGCCTCGACACGCGCTCCCGGCCGCTTCGACATGGTCGGCGTGCGCTGGCAAGGGCCTGGGACCGTGCGCTTCAGGACGCGCTCGTTGTCGGGACGCTGGGGGGCATGGCAGGCACCCGACGACGAAAACCCGAGCTGGGTCGGAGCCTCCGTCGCCTTGCAGTACCGCGTGCACGGCCGCGTCGCCCGGCTGCGCGCCTACTACATCTGGAGCCCGGTCGAGCACACCGCGTTTCGCCGTCTGTCCGTGGCCGGTTCACCGCCGATCGTCTCTCGCACGGCCTGGGGCGCCGACGAGCTGCTGCGCCGGAACCACCCGCGCTATGCGCCCGGGGTCAGGCTCGTCTTCGTGCACCACACGGCAACGTCCAACGCGTACACGCCCGACCAGGCGGCCGCCATCGTGCGCGGCATCGACGTGTACCACGTGAGGACGAACGGCTGGAACGACATCGGCTACAACTTCCTCGTCGACCGCTTCGGCCGTGTCTACGAGGGCCGCGCCGGCGGCATGACGCGGAACGTCATCGGCGCGCACGCGCTCGGGTTCAACACGGGCAGCGTCGGGATCGCGGTGATCGGCAACTTCATGACGGCCAGGCCGACGTCCTCGGCGCTCCGGTCGCTGGAGAAGCTGGTCGCCTGGCGGCTCGATCTCGCGCACGTCGATCCCATGTCGACGCTCACCTACGTCTCCGGAGGCAGCGAGCGCATCCGGAAAGGCGTGAGGGTCAAGCTGCGCGCCGTCTCCGGACACCGCGACACCGGCGCGACGAGCTGCCCGGGGACGTACCTCTACTCGCAGCTGAACCGCATCGCGCAGGTCGCGCGAGCAAACCGGCCTGCCCAAGCTGTTCGCGCCGGTCGTGCGGGGGAAGATCGGCGGCCGGGTCGTGTTCTCGGCGCGGCTCTCCTCGGCGCTCGCATGGTCGGTCGCTGTCAACGGTCCCGACGGGCGCGTGGTCACGCGCGGGAGCGGCGTCGGCACAGCGGTCGAGTGGTCGTGGGACTCGACGGGTTTTGCGCCGGGCCGCTACACGTGGACGATGCGGGCCGGGTCGAGCGTGCTTCCCGCCGGCGGCGTGGTCGGCGGGTCGCCGCCGCCGCCGCCGCCCCCCTCGTCTCCTCCCCCGCCGGTGAGCCCGCTCGTCAAGGGGCTGACGGTGTCGCCGGCGGTGCTGTCGCCGAACGGCGACGGCTTCGGGGACACGGCGACGATCGCGTACACCCTGGCCGCTCGTTCGACCGTGACGGCCGCAGTTGTCGATGCAGTCGGAGCTCCGGTCGCGACGCTGTTCCGCGTGCAGAAGCAGTCGGCGCGGGCGATCTCGTTCGTCGTGTCGCCGGGTGACCTTCCGGACGGGAGGTACGCGCTCGTGATCTCGGCGCAGGCCGACGACGGCCGCAGCGGGACGGCGACGGCGCCGTTCGTCATCGACCGCATCCTCTCGGCGGTGACCGCGACGCCCGCCGCCGTGCTGCCGGGCGGAACGGTGACGGCCGCGTTCACGCTCGCGGGCGACGCGCAGGTGGCGGTGACCGTCCTCGGGCCCGACGGCTCGATCGTGGCCACCCTGTTCGACGGCTTTGTCGGTGCGGGCACGTTCTCGTACGCCTGGAACGGCCTCCTCGCCGACGGGCACGCAGGCGCCTGCGGGCCGCTACCAGGTGCTGGTCACGGCGATCGACGCGCTGGCCACGGTGACGCAGACGGCCGGCTTCGACATCGCCTCGGCTCCGCCCTAGCGCCGCCGTGGTGGCCACACAATCTGTCTCCCCCGGGGGCCTTCGGCCCCGTTCCCCCGGTTTTTCACGGTAGCGGGAATTGTGTGACGTGTCTGTGACGTCTTCGTGCCTATCTTGGCGCCGGCCGCGGGCCGAGCGCGGGCCGGGCGGGGGGCGGGCCGGAGTACACTCCGCACGTGCAGGCCCGCACGACCTCTCTGGCTGCGCCCTTCGGGCGTGACGTGATCGAGTCGATCATCCCGCACCGCGATCCCTTCCTCTTCCTCGACGAGGTCACCGAACTCGAGCCGGGTCGCCGCGTCGTCGCGCGCAAGCGGGTCCGCCCGGACGAGTGGTTCTTCCCCGGGCACTTTCCCGAGCGGCCGATCATGCCGGGCGTGATCATGGTCGAGGCGCTCGCCCAGGCCGGCGCGGTCGCCGTGCTGTCGCTCGAGGAGAACCGCGGAAAGCTCGCTCTCTTCGCCGGTATCGACGACGTGCGCTTCAAGCGCATCGTCGAGCCGGGCGACGAGCTGATGCTCAGCTGCGAGATCGAGGCCGTCCGCGGGCCGGTCGGAAAGGGACGCGTCGAGGCCCGCGTGGGCGACGAGCTCGCCGTGCGGGGAACGCTGACGTTCGCAGCGCAATGATCGGCACGGCCAACGGCTACCACGTCTCGATCACGGGCGTCGGCGCGAACGCGCCCGCGTACGTGAGGACGAACGACGAGCTATCGCGGATGGTCGACACCTCGGACGAGTGGATCGTCGCGCGGACCGGGATTCGTGAGCGCCGCGTCGCGCGCGAGGACGAAGCGCTCTCCGACATGGCGCTGCCGGCAGCGCGCGCGGCTCTCGCCCAGGCTGGCGTCGACCCAGCGGATCTCGATCTGGTCATCGTCGCCACGGTCACCCCGGACATGATCTTTCCTGCGACTGCGGCGATCATGGCCGACGAGCTCGGGGCTCTGGATGCCGCTGCTTACGATCTCTCGGCCGGCTGCACGGGCTTCATGTACGGGGTCGCGCAGGCGTACGGGATGCTGGCCGGCGGCGTGTGCCGGCGGGCGCTCGTCGTCGGCGGCGACGTGCTCTCGAAGATCGTCGACTGGTCGGACCGCACGACCTGCATCGTGTTCGGGGACGGCGCCGGCGCCGTCGTGATGGAACGCGTCGACCAGGGAGGGTTCATGGGCTTCGAGCTCGGCGCGGACGGCTCGGGCGGGCTGCAGCTCTACCTTCCGGCCGGCGGCTCGCGCGCCCCGACGAGCGCTGCGACGGTCGCCGAGCACGGCCACTTCGTGCACATGAACGGCCGCGAGGTATTCAAGTTTGCGACCCGCGTCCTCGTCTCTTCGGCCCAGAAACTGCTCGATCAGCTCGGGATGACGGTGGACGACATCGATCTCTACGTGCCGCACCAGGCGAACGTCCGGATCATCAAGCACGCTGTCGAGAGACTTGGGATTCCGGAGGAGAAGGTCGTAGTCAACGTCGATCGCTACGGGAACACGTCGTCCGGTTCGATCCCGCTCGCGCTCGAGGAGGCCGTGCGCGGCCGGCGCATCGAGAAGGGCGACATCGTGCTCATGACAGGAATGGGTGCCGGCCTTACGTGGGGCTCGGGTGTGATCGAATGGACGGAGGAGATGGCTGCATGACAGGCAAGATCGCGTTCTGCTTCCCGGGCCAGGGCTCCCTGGAGACCGGCATGGGTCGTGACGTCGTTGAGGCGTCGCCGGAGGCCCGTGAGGTCTTCGACATCGGCAGCGAGGCATCGGGCCTCGACCTGCAGCGGCTCTGCTTCGACACGCCGCTCGAGGAGATGGTCGAGACCGAGCTGCAGCAACCGGCGCTCGTTGCGACCAGCCTCGCCTTCCTGGCAGCGCTGCGCAACCGCGGGCTCAAGCCCGACTTCGTCGTCGGCCACTCGGTCGGCGAGTTCGCCGCGCTCGCGGCTGCGGGCGCGATGAACGTGCGCGAGACGATCGCGCTCGTTCGCGAGCGGGGCCTGGCGATGGCCGAGGCGGCAAAGGAGCGGCCTGGATCGATGGCGGCGATCCTCGGGCTCGAGGACGAGGCCGTCGAGCGGATCTGCCGCAAGATCCGCGGCGTCTGGCCGGCGAACTACAACTGCCCGGGCCAGGTCGTCGTGTCGGGCGAGAACGACGCCGTCGACGAGTGCTGCGCCCAGGCCGAGGAGGCCGGCGCACGGCGCGCCGTGAAGCTGCGCGTCTCCGGGCGCGTTCCACTCGCCGCTCGTCGCGCGCGCCGCCGACCGTCTGCGGCCCGCGGTCGAGAAGGTGCGTTTCCGCGAGCCGACGGCGCCGTTCATGTCGACGGTGACAGCGCGCCTCGAGACCGCCCATCGGATGGGCCCGCTGCTGGTCGACCAGCTCACCGCGCCGGTCCGCTTCACGCAGGCAGCCACGGGGCTCGTCCGCGGCGGCACGCGCACGTTCGTGGAGGTCGGTCCCGGCGACGTGCTCTCCGGGCTGGTCAAGCGGATCGACCGCAGCGTGAAGGCGATCTCGGTCAACAGCCTCACTGCGCTGGAGAAGATCGAAGAAACGCTCTCGCACGCGTGACGGGCTTCTGCTCGCTCGACGGTCGCGTCGCCCTGGTCACCGGCGGGTCGCGGGGCATCGGGAAGGCGATTGCAGTCGAGCTCGCCGGGGCCGGCGCGCAGGTCGTCGTCGGCTACCGCAGCGGCGCCGAGGAGGCGGAGGCGGTGGCAGCCGAGACAGGCGGCCGCGCCGTTCAGGCGGACGTGTCCGACCCGGAGCAGGCGGTGCGGCTCGTCGAGGAGGCGGGCGACCTCGACATCCTCGTCAACAACGCCGGGCTCACCCGCGACGGCCTGATCGTCCGGATGTCCAACGAGGACTGGCGGACGGTGATCGACACCAACCTCGGTGGCGTCTTCGCCACCTGCCGGGCAGCTGCGCGCGGGATGATGCGCCGCCGGGCCGGCGCGATCGTCAACCTCTCGAGCGTCGTAGGCGTCCACGGCAATCCCGGGCAGACGAACTACGCCGCCTCGAAAGCCGGCATCATCGGCTTCACGAAAGCGCTGGCGCGCGAGCTCGCGACGAGGAACGTCCGCGCGAACGTGATCGCGCCGGGCTATATCCAGACGGCGCTCACGGACGTGCTGCTCGAGAACGTCCGCGAGGCGCTGCTCGGCGCCACGCCGCTCGGGCGGCTCGGCTCGCCGGAGGACGTGGCCGGGGCGGTACGCTTCCTCTGCTCCGACGAGGCCTCGTTCATCACGGGAGAGGTGCTCCTCGTCGACGGCGGCCTGGGAATGTAGGGGAGACGGAGATGGAAGCCAACGGAAGCCTGAACGGTCGGCGCAGAGTCGTCATCACCGGCCTCGGGGCAGTCACCCCGCTCGGGAACGACATCGAGACGACCTGGACGAACCTGATCTCGGGCGGCTCGGGCGCGGGGCCGATCACGCAGTTCGACTCCTCCGGCTTTCCGGTCACGTTCGCGTGCGAGGTGAAGGACTTCGACCCGACCGACTGGGTCGACCGCAAGCAGGCGCGGCGCATGGACCGCTTCGCGCACCTCGTGCTCGCGGCCGCACGACAGGCCGAGCAGGATTCCGGGCTCGACATCGCCAAGAGCGCGGACCGCATCGGCGCCGCCGTCGCCACGGGCATCGGCGGCCTGCAGTCGTTCCAGGACTGCCGTGACGAGCTCCGCGACCGCGGGCCCGCCCGTGTGAGCCCGTTCTCGATCCCCGAGATCATTCCCAACATGGGCGCGGCCTGGGTGTCGATGGAGCTCGGCACGCGCGGCCCGTTGTCGTCGCAGTGCACCGCCTGCGCCGCGTCGAACATGTCCATCGGCGACGGGATGGACGCGATCCGCCTCGACCGCGCCGACGTCATGTTCTGCGGCGGCACCGAGGCGCCCGTGACGGAGGTCGGCATCGCCGGCTTCTCGGCGATGCGCGCGCTCTCGCGGCGCAACGACGACCCGGAGGGAGCGAGCCGGCCCTTCGACGCCGGCCGCGACGGGTTCGTCATGGGCGAGGGCGGCGTGATCCTCGTGCTCGAGGAGCTCGAGCACGCGAAGGCGCGCAACGCGAAGATCTGCGGCGAGCTGATCGGGTACGGCGTCTCGTCGGACGCGAACCACATCACCGAGCCCGACCCTGTCGGCACGAACCCGGCCCGGGCTCTGAAGATGGCCTTCGACGACGCGGGGATCGAGCCGGACGAGGTCGATTACATCAACGCACACGCGACCTCGACGCCGATCGGCGACGCGGCCGAGACACGGATGATCAAGCTCGCGTTCGGCGAGGACGTCGCGCGGAAGGTGCCGATCTCCTCCACGAAAGGCGCGACGGGCCACTGCCTCGGCGCCGCCGGCGCGATCGAGGCGATCTTCTCGCTGCTTGCGATCCGCGACGGTGTGCTTCCCCCGACGATCAACCTCGAGACCTCCGACCCGAGCTGCGATCTCGACTACATCCCGAACGAGGCGCGGCGCGCGGACGTGCGCACGGCGGTCTCGAACTCGTTCGGCTTCGGCGGTCACAACGCCTCGATCGTGCTGCGCCGCTACGAGGACTGAGCTCGCGGACCGGCCCGAACGGCCGGGTGTGGACGAAAAGTCACACAATCGGCACACACGCGCCACAGTCTTGTGCGCTTTTCCCGGGTACGCTCACCGCGGGTGGCGGGTGGTTCTCTCCCCACCCTGGGTGGGGATGTGGGCCGTCGCGGGTCTGTGCCTGCCACGTAGGCTCCGGGCATGGCCGATCGTTGGGTGACCTTCGACTGCTACGGCACGCTGATCGACTGGAACGGGGGGATCCGCCGCGAGCTGGCGCGCCTCTTCGGCGAGGATCGAGCCGACTCCCTGCTCGCGCGCTACCACGAGCTGGAGCCGGATATCCAGGCCGAGGACCCGGGCGCGAGCTACCGCGACGTGATGGCGCGGGCGCTCGGGCGGCTCGCGCGCGAGGAGAGCGCCGACTTCGCCGGCACGGAGAGCGACGCGCTCGGGGCGTTCGCTGCCTGACTGGACGGCGTTCCCCGAGGTGCCCGGCGGCGCTCGACCAGGCCCGGGAGCGCGGCTTCCGCCTCGCGATCCTCTCCAACTCCGACCCCGACCTGATCGCCGCCTCGATCGACCGCATCGGCGTGCCGTTCGACGACTCGATCACGGCCTCCGAGATCGGCTCGTACAAGCCTGACCACGGGCACTGGCGAACCTTCGAGCAGCGCCACGGCCGGCTTCCCGACGTCCACGTCGGCGCGAGCCTGTTCCACGACATGGGACCCGGCGATCGAGCTCGGGATCCCCTGCGTGTGGGTCAACCGGCTCGGCGAGGAGCGCGGCGACGCACGAGCCCACCCGGGAGATCCAGGACCTCGCGCCGCTCCCGGCTGCGCTCGCCGAGCTCGTCGCCGTGAGCCTGACCCTCCGACCTCTCACGGCCGAGGACGGGCAGGCGATGGCGGACATCGTCGGCGACTACGACGCGTTCCACTCGGGCGTCGACGACCGTCCGTCTGCCGAGGACATGCTCGACTGGTGGCGCCGGGTCGACGGAGGATCGGTCGGCGTCGTGGACGAGGACGGCCGGCTGATCGGCGTGGGCTTCCTGCGCACGCGGGGCAGCTACACGATCGCCGACTACTACGTCGCACCCGAAAAGCGGGGGCGCGGGGCCGGCTCGCTGCTCCTCGACTGGGGCGAGCGCCGGACGGCCGAAACGGGGCTGTCGTCGGTCAGGCCGGGCACGACGGCCAGGGACACAGCACGGCAAGGAGCTGCTCGAGCGCCGCGGCTACCGCTACATCCGCAGCTTCTACCGCATGGTCATCGACCTCGACGAGCCGCCGCCGCTGCCGGTGTGGCCGGACGGCTTCAGCGTCGCGCTCGAGCCGGCCGAGGAGCGATCTGATCTACGAGACACTCGAGGAGGCGTTCGAGGACCACTTGGGCCACCAGACGCGAACCTTCGAGGAGTGGATCGCGCAGAACGGGCCGCTGGACAGGCGCCTCTGCTACGTCGTCCGCACCGAGGACGGCGCGCCTGCCGCGGCCGCAGGTCTGCGACGAGGAGCGCTTCGGCACCGCCTGGGTCGACATCCTCGGCGTGCTGCAGGCCGCGGCGCCGACGCGGTCTCGGGGAGGCGCTGCTCCGGCAGGCGTTCCACGACCTCTACGCGCGCGGCCGGCGCCGCGTCGCGCTCGGCGGTCGACGCCGAGAACACGACCGGGGCGACGCGGCTCTACGAGCGGGTCGGCATGACAGGTCAGCCTGCGCGGACGACGCGTACGAGAAGGTGCTGCCCGGCCGGCGAGGTAGGCGCAACTAAACTGGCTGACTCATGGAGGGAGGGGTTGACGTCTCGATCGAGCGCAAGGCCGAGGCACGGGTCGACGACGGCCGGCACTCCGAACACCTGCCCATCCTGCGAGTCGCACTATCGCGACGACGAGCTCCAGGCCGCGCTCCGCGTCTGCCCCCAGTGCGGGCACCACTTCCCGATGGAGGCGCGCGAGCGCATCGACTCGCTCGCCGACCCGGACACCTTCGAGGAGGAGGCGGCCGATCTCCGCTCCTCCGACCCGCTCGACTTCTTCGACCTGCAGGCCCTACCGCGAGCGCCTGGCGGAGGCCGAGCTCGAGACCGGGCTCGGCGAGGCGATCGTGATCGGCAGCGCGCTCCTCGACGGCCATCCGTGCGAGCTCGCGGTCATGGACTTCGCCTTCATGGGCGGCTCGATGGGCAGCGCCGTCGGCGAGAAGTTCATCCGCGCGTGCGAGCGCGCCTCGGAGCGGAGCGTGCCGCTCGTCTCCGTCACGGCCTCGGGCGGCGCGCGCATGCAGGAGGGCATCCTCTCGCTGATGCAGCTCCCGAAGACGGTCTGCGCAGTCGAGGACCTCTACGACGCGGGCGGCGCGATGTTCAGCGTCATGGCCCATCCGACCACGGCCGGCGTGCTGGCCAGCTTCGCGAGCCTGGGCGACGTCATCGTCGCGGAGCCCGGTGCGCTGCTCGCGTTCACCGGGCCGCGTGTCGTTCAGCAGACGACGAAGGAGCAGTCTGCCGGCCGACTTCGGCCGCGCCGAGTCCAACCTCCGCTTCGGCCACATCGACGCGCATCGTCGCCCGGCCGGAGCTGAAGCCGTTCCTGGCCCGCCTCCTCCGGCTGTTCTCCAATGACCGCTGACGACCAGCTGCTCCGGCTGCGCGAGCGGCTCTCGAAGCTGCGCAGCATGAGCCTGCTCGGCGGCGCCTCGCTCTCGGCGCGACCTGAAGCGGCTGCAGAAGCAGATCGAGCAGCTCGAGGCGGCGCCGACGCTGACCGGCGAGCAGATCTGGCACTCGGTCGAGCTCGCGCGTCACGAGAACCGGCCCTACACGCTCGACTACGTCGAGCGCATCATCGAGGACTGGGTCGAGCTGCACGGCGATCGCGGCCGGGCCGACGACCCGCGCTCGTCGACGGGCATCGGGCGCTTCAACGCGCGCACGATGGCGGTGATCGGCCAGCAGAAGGGCCGCGACATCAAGGAGCGCAAGTACCGCAACTTCGGCATGGCCCACCCCGAGGGCTACCGCAAGGCGATGCGCGTCGATGGAGCTCGCCGAGCGCCACCGCTTCCCGGTGCTCACGCTGATCGACACGCCCGGCGCCTGGCCCGGCGTCGCCGCGGAGCAGCACGGCCAGGGCGGCACGCTCGCCCGCTCGCACGCGCTGATGGCGCGGCTGACCGTGCCGATCGTCGCCTGCATCATCGGCGAGGGCGGCTCCGGCGGCGCCAGCGCGATCGCGCTCGCCGACCGCGTGCTCATGCAGGAGAACGCGATCTACAGCGTGATCACGCCCGAGGGGTGCGCCGCGATCCTCTGGCGCGACGCGGGGCAGGCGCAGAAGGCGGCGGCGGCGTTCAAGCCCGACGCGGCGCACTGCATCGAGCTGGGCGTGATCGACACGATCGTGTCCGAGCCGCCCGGAGGCGCGCAGAACGACTACGACGAGGCGGCGCAGCTGCTCGCGGACGAGCATCGAGCTCGAGCTGGCCGAGATCGAGGACGAGCCGGGCACGGCGCTTCGCCGCGAGCGGCGTGCGAAGTTCCGTGCGATGGGCGTTTTCGCTCCGGTGGCCTGCATCAGCTGGCCTAATCCACAGGTTCCACAGGCTTTTCCCCGTGTGTTTCATGGTCCGGAAGACCGCATGAACACGGGCATTTCAGGGCGATTTCGGCCACGTACGCGCCAAAGAACTGTTTCGTCAGGGTTAAGAACGGGCGCCGAGTCGTGACCGCGTGGTGCCGTTCCGGGCGGGTATCGCGACCTGTGGAAAAGTGCCGGGAAAACCTGTGAAGAAACCGACGAAACTGGCTTCCTACCGGGCAAAGCGCGATCCCGAGGAGCCACGCCGGAGCCGTTCGACCGCGGGAAACGCGCCCGCGCGGCGCAAAGCAGCCCGTCTTCGTCGTCCAGCGCCACGACGCGACGCGGCCTCCACTACGACTTCCGCCTCGAGCGGGACGGCGTGCTCGCGAGCTGGGCGGTGCCCGAAGGGCGTCCCGCTCGAGCCGGGCACGCAGCACCTCGCCGTTCACGTCGAGGACCACCCGCTCGAGTACGCCACCTTCGAGGGCGAGATCCCGAAGGGCAACTACGGCGCCGGAACCGTCGAGATCTGGGACCGCGGCACGCTACGAGCTCGTCGAGGAGAAGAAGGACGGCGGGCTGACCGTGCGGCTGCACGGCGAGAAGCTCGACGGGCTCTGGGCGCTCGTTCCCGCCCGGCTGTCCGGCCAGGAGAAGAACTGGCTGATCCTGCGCAAGCGCGACGAGGAGCGCGCGCCGAGCCGCGCGGGCCTTCGCGCCGCTACATAGCCGATGCTGGCCACCGCTCGCCGAGCGGCTGCCGCAGGGCGCGGACTGGCTGTTCGAGCCGAAGTGGGACGGCTACCGCGCGCTCGCCTACGTCAGCGCGACAGGGAGGTCGAGCTGCGCAGCCGGCGAGGCAACGACCTGACGGAGCGCTTCTCGGCGGTCGCGAGGGCGTTGCCGCGCGCGCTGCGCACGCCGAGCTGCGTCCTGGACGGCGAGGTCTGCGCGCTCGACGACCAGGGCCGCTCGAGCTTCTCGCTCATGCAGCAGGGTCTCGGACGGCTCGTCTACTACGTCTTCGACGTGCTGGAGGTCGAAGGGCGAGCCCGTCCTCGACCGGGCGCTGACCGAGCGCCGCGAGTTGCTCGCGGACCTGCTCGACCGGCGCTCGCAGACGGTGCGGCTCTCCGAGGTGTTCGACGACGGCGAGGCGCTGCTCGAGGCCGCGCGGGCCCAGGGGCTCGAAGGCGTGATGGCGAAGCGAGCCTCGTCGCCCGTACGAGCAGCGGCGCGCGCGGAACTGGGTGAAGGTGAAGGTGCGGCCGGAGCAGGAGTTCGTCGTCGTCGGCTACACGAAGGGCCAGGGGCGGCGGACGCGGCTCGGCGCGCTCGTGGTCGCGGTGAACGAGGACGGGGCGGGCTGCGCTGGGTCGGCAACGTCGGCACGGGGTTCACGGAGCAGACGCTCGACGAGCTGCTCGACCGGCTGCGCCCGCTCGAGCGGCTCCGACTCGCCGCTCGCGGAGATCCCGAAGATGCCGCGCGTCCGCAAGAGCTGACGTCGTCTGGGTCGAGCCGGAGCTCGTCGTCCAGGTGCGAGTTCGCCGAGTGGACGCACGACGGGCATCTGCGCGCGCCCGCGTTCCTCGGCTTGCGCGACGACAAACGTCCGGAGGACGTGCGGCGGGAGGTGCCCGAAACCGAAGCCAAGCCAGACCCGATCCCGCCGGAGATCCGCAAGGGCAAGCGCGTGCTCAAGCTGTCCAATCTGGACAAGCCCTTCTGGCCCGAGGACGGGATCACGAAGGGCGACCTGCTCGCGTACTACCGCGCCGTCGCGCCGGTGCTCGTCCCGCACCTGAAGGACCGCCCGTTCACGATGAAGCGCTATCCCGACGGCTGGCAGGGCGGCCACTTCTTCCAGAAGGACGCGCCCAAGCACATGCCCGACTGGATCCCGACGGCGACCTACCGCTCGACGTCCCGCGAGTCGCGCCAGAAGCGGATGATCAGCTACCCGCTCGTCAACGACGAGCTGGCGCTGCTGTGGATGGTGAACATGGCCTGCATCGACATGAACGCGTGGTACTCGCGTGTCGACAGGCCCGAGCGACCCGACTTCGTGCTCTTCGACCTCGACCCCTCGCCGGACGTCGGCTTCCCGGAGACGGTCGAGGTCGCGTTGCTCGTCAGGGCGATGCTGGACGGGATCGGCCTGAAGAGCTTCGCCAAGACGAGCGGGGCCGACGGCATCCACGTACTCGTCCCGATCGAGCGGCGCTGGACGTACGCGGACACGCGCGAGTTCGCGGAGATCGTCGCCCGCGCACTCGTCTCGACCCATCGCGGCCTGGTCACGACCGAGTGGCAGAAGGCGAAGCGCCGCGGCGTGCTCATCGACTCGAACCAGAACGGCGAGGGCAAGACGATCGCGTCCGCCTACTCGGTGCGGCCGAAGGAGGGCGCGCCGGTGTCGACCCCGCTGCGCTGGGACGAGGTCAACGCGTCGCTCGACCCCGCCGCGTTCACGATGGAGGTCGTTCTCGAGCGGATCGAGAAGCAGGGCGACCTGTTCGAGGGCGTGCTGACGGAGAAGCAGTCGCTCTCGAAGGCGCTGGCGGCGGTCCGTTAGCGACGGAAGACGATGCAGGCCACGTAGCTCGCGTCGCCGTTCGTCCTCGCGTCCGCGAACAGGACCAGCGGGCCGGCCCGGCTCGCGCGCCACGTCGGGTGGCGTGTCGCAGCGAGTTTGTGTGTCGCCCCGTGGCCTACAGAGAGTGAGACGCTGCGGGGAGCGAAGCCGAGCTCGAACCGAATCCGTTCGCCACGCCGAACGCGCACGACCGGTGCCGAACCGGGGCCCTTGCCGCAGTGCGGGGCGATGGAGTCCGAGCATACGGACCGCTGCTGGGAGATCCAGCAGTACGACGAGTAGCCGAGCTGAACGCGGCCACCCGAGGTGACCACCCAGGCAGCCGGAGGCTTGCCGAGGGCTACGGCGAGCGGCGCGAGCAGCGCGACTACGGCGATCCTCATCGAAGTCATACGTAGCACACGATCTCGGTCGTCACTCGCCCACGGGCTTCGTGTGTCCGAGCACGCCCAGCTCGGCGATGTCTCGGCGGAAGAGAAGCGCCACGGTCCAGTCGGTGACGACCCGCAGCTTCCGCGAAATGAGCGGCAGCTGGTACAGGTGATACGTCCTCGTGACGAACCAGCCGGGGAAGCCGCGCAGCCGCAGGCCCATCACGTCGGCGATCCCGCGGTAGCGGCCGAGTGTCGCCACCTGACCGAGCATGCGGTAGCGGTAGGGCTTCGGGTCGCCGCTCAGGTTCTTCGCCAGGCGCCGAGCCTGCCGGAGCGCGTGTTGGGACGTGGGCGGGTCGGGGTGGTCCGGTGTCGCCTGATTGGGGACACGGGCGCCGTCGCCGAGCGCCCAGACGTTCGCGTGGCCCTCGACGCGCAGCAGCTCGTCGACCTGAACACGGCCGCCGTCGTCCAGCGGCAGGCCGAGGTCCGCGAGCGCGGGGTGGGCGCGGACGCCGGCGGTCCAGACGAGCGTGCTGGTTGGCACGGTCTCGCCGTCCGAGAGCGTGGCCGCGTGAGGGTCGAGCCGGTCGAGCGTCGTGCCCACGCGGATCTCGATCCCGCGCTTGACCAGCTGCGCGGCCGCGTAATCGCCGAGCCGGGTGGGAATCTCCGGCAGGATCTTCGGCGCGGCGTCGACGAGGATCCAGCGCTGGGGCTCATGTGCGATCTCCGGGTAATAGCGGAGTGCGTCGCGGGCGAGCTCGTGTAGCTCCGCCAGCGCCTCGACCCCGGCGTAGCCGGCGCCGACGAAGACGAAGGTCAGCTCCCGCCTGCGGTGCCCGGGAGTCTCGGCCGCGGCTGCGGCCTCGAGCCGGCGGAGGACGTGGTTGCGGAGCCGGATCGCGTCCTCGAGCGACTTGAAGCCGAGTGCTGTCTCCTTCAGGCCGGGGATCGGCAGCGCACGGGCGACGGCTCCGAAGGCGACGACCAGCTGCTCGTAGTGCACGGTGAGCAGCTCCTCCTCGGTCTCGACCTGCACCGTCTGCCGGGCCAGGTCGAGGCCGCCGGCATGGCCGACGATCACGTCGGAGCGCGGGCACATCATCCGCAGCGGCACGACGACGTGGCGCGGCTCGAGCGAACCCGAAGCCGCCTCGGGGAGGAGAGAGGCGAAGAGCATGAAGTTCTCGTGGTTGACGATCGTCGACTCGCGGCCGCGCTTCCCGAGCAGCCGCGCGAGCCAGGCGCCGCCGAACCCGCCCCCGAGGACGAGGATGCCGCCGCGCGCGTCGCGTGTCACTTTGCCACGCGCGGCGCCGGGCAGCCGCCGCGCGCTCGAAGCGGCCGTTGCCTGCATGTGCGCTCTTCTACCATCGCCGCGATGAGTCGGGCTCAGGTGGCCGTGATCGGAAGCGGCGCGGATGGCGAGGCGCAGGCCGAGGAGGTCGGCCGGCTGCTGGCCGAGCGGGGCGTCACCGTCGTCACCGGTGGGCGCGACGAGGTGATGGCGGCGGCGGCGCGCGGCGCGAAGTCCGCCGGCGGGACGACGATCGGCGTGCTTCCCGGCGAGACGCCCGAGGGCGCGAACGAGTGGATCGACCACGTGGTCGTGACCGGCGTCGGTCACGCGCGGAACCTCGCCGTCGTCGCGTCCGGTGACGCGGTGATCGCGGTGGGCGGCGCCTGGGGCACGCTGTCCGAGATCGCGCTCGCGCGTGTGCTCGGCCGGCCGGTGGTGGTACTCGAGCCGGGCTGGGCGGTGGAGGGCGAGGGCATAGAGCGCGCATCGAGCCCGGAAGAGGCGGTCGAGCTCGCCCTCCGCCTCTCCGGGACGGCTGTGGACGAGAAGTCACACTGAAGTTGCATTTCCGTGCGAGTGTCGTGCGGATTTCGGCGTTACGCTCACCGCGGGTGGCGGGTGGTTTCTCCCCACCCTGGGTGGGGAGGTCGATTGGACCTACCCGGCATGGCGTGGTCCGTGATGCCGCGGGTGCGCTTGTGTCGCACCGGTTGACGATCTTCCCCGCGAGCTCGGTCTCGCTGCCTGCGGTGAGCACCTTCGTGGCCAGGCTGAGATCGATCGGCTGGAGGTCGGCGTACTTCTGACCGAAGATCTTTGCGACCCAGAGTTGTGCATTGCCGCCGCCATCCGTGTACTCGTGGGCGATCCAGATGCCGTCGGCCTCCTTGCCCTGGACGAAGTCGACGGAGGCGCCGGCGACATCGCCCCAACGTGTTGCCTTGCCGCTCGCTGTCGCCTTTGCTCCGTTCTTGAGGATGCGCCCCGAGCGGAGCTTCGGCTCGTCGTGGATCCAGGCGTTGTAGCGCATGCTCGGGTAGTAGTCCGGCCCGGAGATCGCGTAGACGACGACGGCGTCCTGCTTCTTGTTGACCTCGATGGCGGGCCAGCCGAACCAGTTCTTCGAGTTCCCGCCGCCGATGATCTCGCGTGAGCCGCCGTTCGGCGGGGCCGGGAACTGCATGTTGTCGGGCGTCCACAGACGAACGACGCGGACGAGGGTGCGCCCGTTCGGGGCCGCGCCGGTCGCGACGACGTAGAGAAAGCCGCGCCACGCAGCCTTGAGCGGCTTGGTTCCGACGTTGTCCAGCCTGATGACCGTGTTCGCGGAGGCACCCTTCTCCGGGGCGGCTGTCGGCTTCCCTGGCGGTGTCGGGAGCGTCACGCCCACGCGCTTGACGGCCTGGGACTGCGTCAACTGCTGCGTCACTTTCCACACGACCCACTGGGCGGTGTTGTTCGGGTTCTCGGCGACGAAGAACGAGCCGCCGGGATCGGGGTGGGCGAGCGTCGGCTGCAGCAGGGTCGACGGGCACGTTCCGTCGGGGTTGCGCAGGCCGTCTGCCTTGCAGACGAAAAGGTACCCCTCCTTGGGGAAGTTAATGAAGGGGTACTGCTCCTTGGTGAGCAGCTTGAAGCTCGGGTAGAGCTGCCAGTTGGCAACCGCGGTCGATCCCGCCGCGACGTCTTTGGCGCGAACGAGGAAAAGATGCGGGTACGCACGCACAGGGTGATTGGGGTCGCCTACCTCGACCGCGTTGACGATCTTCACCGTCACGTCGATCGTGACCGCGTTGACGCCCACGCTCGGGTAGTCGGCGAGATCGCCCTGAAGGTACGGGGCCGAGCCGGTCCCCCATCCGGCCGCGGCGTCCCACCAGTAGAGGTACCAGCACACGGCGGCCGGGTTCCCGCGGCCAGGCAGCCGGCCGGATCCTCACCGGCCGAGACGGCGAGTCCGATGACCGAGCGCCGTTTCGTCGTCGGAAGGTTCAGCGCGCACGTGCGCGTGTCGTTGCCGTCCAGGATGCCGTCCGGGGGCCTCTTGCTCGGGCCCGCGACGTCGAGTGTCTTCTCGCTCTTGTCCTGCAGACCGTTCGCGTTCTTGTCAACGTAGGCGGTCTCCTGCCCTCGGCAGGTGCCTGTCGCCACGATGACGAATCGGCGCCGGTACGGGTCGAAGATCGTCTTCGAGTCGTTGAAGTTATTGATCCGCCCGTTCTCGGGCTTGCCGAGCTTCGGCCCGGTAGCGCTGTTCTTGTCGATCAGCGGCTGGAACAGATTCGTGAGAATGAGCGAGTTGGCACCGCTCGGATAGGGTTTTCCGGCCTTCGTGAAGAAGAGGACGACGCCGTTGTTGCCGACGACGACGTCGGTGCTCGACGCGGCGATCTGGGGGTCGGGAGGATTGGCTCCAGGCCCGGCCGGCCAGGAGTTGACGGGTTTCGGAGAAGACGCAAGGTCGACACCGGCCGGGCGCCGCACGCTGCTGCTTCCCTCGTCGAACTCGGGCGGCTGACCGGCTTGGTGTTTCGGAGGCCGCTTCAGCAGCCGCTTGAGCCGCGCGGCTGTCACCGCCGGTCCCGCGTGCAAGGCGAACGGTTTTCCGATCCGTTGTGTCGACGGCGCCTGCGCCGGCTCGGCGGCGTCGGACGAGCTTCTCGTGGTTACGAGCACGACGGCGGCGGATGCGGCGACGAGGAGAGCGGCGACGACGAACCGCATGCGCGTAGCGTAAACGAGGCCACTCGACAAACCGTGAATTCGCCCAGAGATTTCCGTGGAGACGCGGCGGTCAGCCGCTGCGAGCATCCGGCGCAGCAGCTCGAGCGCGCCGGCCTTGTCGAGCATGTCGTTCAGGTTGCCGCACTTCGGCGACTGGACGCACGACGGGCAGCCCTGCTCGCACGGACAGCCCTCGATCATCCGCGCCGTGTCCGCGGCCCAGCCCTCGAAGGACTCGAAGCCGCGCTCGGTGATCCCGACGCCGCCGGGGTGGCCGTCGTACACGAACACCGTCGGCCGTTGCGTCTGCGGATGGGCGTTCGTGGACAGGCCGCCGATGTCCCAGCGGTCGCACATCGCCCACAACGGCAGCAGCGCGATCAGCGCGTGCTCGGCGGCGTGCAGTGAGCCGAGCAGCTTCGGCATCCGCTCGAGGTCCTCGAGCTGCCGCGGCTCCGGCAGGAACCAGATCGCCTCGGTGTCGAACGTGGACGGTGGCAGGTCGAGCGCGGTCAGGTCGAGCACCTTGCCGTCCGCGCGACAGGCGCTGGTAGGCCACGACCTGCTCGGTCACCGAGACGCGTCCGAAGGAGAGGTCGAGGCCGAGCCGCCGCTCCGTTCGCTCGGCCCCTTCGATCGTCGTCATCGTCTCCTTCTTCGCCTGTGTGTACCAGTCGCCTGTGAAACGATCGACGAGCGCTGTCCCTGTCTGGAGGTCGAGCGACTGCACGAGGTACTGCTCCCCCAGGTGGAGATACACGGCGCCCTCGTGCGCGGTCGAGTAGGAGCGCTCGCGCTCGAGCGTGCCCAGCACCGAGCCCGAGCCGGACTCGACGATCAGCACCGGATCCGGGCTTGCGGACCGGAGCGAGACACGCGCGGCCGGGTAGTCACGGCCCGCCCAGACGAAGCCGGCCGGCGTCTTCTTCAGCTCAGGGAGCACGGCGGCCCGCCCGAGGGCCTCGTCGCCGAGCGTCTCCCGGTCGGCGTCGTCGATCGGCCCCTCGAAGGCGGCAGACAGGACGTGCCCGTCGAGGATGCGCGGATTCGCGTGGTCGAGAATCGCGGCCTCGACGCGCCGGCCGAGCAGCGTCTCGGGCTCGCGCATGAAGTACTGGTCGAGCGCGTCCTCGCTGGCGACGAGGACGGCCAGGCCGTGTCCCCGCCGGCCTGCGCGGCCCCACTGCTGCCGCAGGCTGGCCACGGTGCCGGGGAAGCCGACGGTGACGACCGCGTCGAGATGCCCGACGTCGATGCCCAGCTCGAGCGCGTCAGTCGCCGACACGCCGAGCAGCTCGCCGGCGACGAGCCGCCGCTCGATGTCGCGTCGCTGAGCGGGCGTGTAGCCGGCGCGGTAGGGCGACAGCCGGTCGCGGTACTCGGCCCCGAGGCGGTCGAGCGCGAAGCGGTGGATCAGCTCAGCGGCCCGGCGGCTCTTCGCGAACAGGAGCGTCCGGAGTCCCCGCGAGACGAGGTCGGCGAGCAGCTTCGCGCCCTCCCCGAGCGCGCTCGCCCGCAGGTTGAGCTCGTCATCCGTGATCGGCGGGTTCCACAGGCAGATCGTCCGCTCCGCGCGCGGTGCCGAATCGCCGGACACGACCGTCGCGGGCACGCCGAGGAGCGACTGCGCGAGCTCGCCGGGGTTGGCGATCGTGGCCGAGGCGAGCAGGAATTGCGGCTCGGCGCCGTACACGCGAGCCAGCCGCCGCAGGCGTCGGAGCACGTTCGCGACGTGCGAGCCGAAGACGCCGCGGTACACGTGCGCCTCGTCGACGACGACGTAACGGAGGTTGGCGAGCACGTCCCCCCAGCGGTCGTGATGGGGGAGCACGCCCACGTGGAGCATGTCCGGGTTGGACAGGATCGCGTTCGCCCACTTGCGGATCTGCCAGCGCCTGTCTGTCTCCGTGTCCCCGTCGTAGATCGCTGCCCGCAGCCTGGGAATGCCGAGCGCTTGCAGCGAGCGGGCCTGATCCTGCGCGAGAGCCTTCGTTGGGTACAGGTAGAGGACGCGCGTCTTCGGGTCGCGGGCGATCGCATCGAGGACGGGCAGGTTGAACGCCAGCGTCTTGCCGCTCGCGGTCCCGGTCGTGACGATCAGGTGCTCGTTGCGGCGGGCGGCCTCCCAGGCGTCGGCCTGGTGGCGGTAGAGCGAGGTGACGCCCTGCGCGACGAGCGCGCTCTTGACCCGTGGGTCGAGGTCGTCGGGGAACGGCTCGGCGACCGGCTCACGCGCCGGCTCGCTGCCGACGTACGCGATCTCCTCGCCGGTGAGGAGATCGTCCCAGGTCGCGCTCGAGACGCTCACCGTGCCGCGCGCAGCGCGAGCCAGTGCGGGTACTCACGCGGTGGGCAGACCGGCTCCTCGAAGGCCTCGATCCGCAGCCCCGCGCCCAGGAACGCCTGCAGGAGGTCGCCGAGAGGGAGGTGGACGGCGCCCACCCTCGCGCGCAGGCCGGTCGGCGAGATGCCGATCGCCTCGGTGTAACGGCCGCGGTCGCCGTAGCCCGGGTGGAGCTCGGGGATGCCCAGCGCTTTGACGAAGCGCGAGTGCGGCCCGACGAAGCACGGATGCGGGCCTGTGTAGACGAGCCGTCCTTGGGGCGCGAGCACGCGGACGGCCTCGGCGACCACCGCCTCGAAGTCGCCCACGTCCGTGTGCGTGAAGGCCGAGAAGACGAGGTCGAACGACCTGTCGGCAAAGGGCAGGTCGGCGGCATCTCCCTGCAGCAACTCGGCGGAGTCGCCGGCGCGGGAGCGGGCGAGGCGGAGCTGGTCCTCCGAGATGTCGATGCCCGTCACTGTCCAGCCGAGCTCGTGCAGCGTCGCCAGGTGGAAGCCCGTGCCGCAGCAGAGATCGAGGCAGCGCCCCGGCCCGGGCCCGACCAGCCGGCGAACGACCTCGACGAGCTCCGGGCCGGGAACGAGGTGCTCGTCGTACCAGGCGGCGACGCCGTCGTAGTGCGCGGTGGGCACGAGCCGATCGTAGCCCCGCCCGCCAAGTGTGACGGCTGCGACAGTCCCAGGGTGACGAAGGCGAGCCGCACGGAGCGGTGAGCCGCGATCGGCGGTCCGGGAGGTATGGAAAGAGGATGGGTCGCCAAGTGGGGAGTGCGATTCACGCTCGGTCTGGCGACCGTCGCCGCCGCTTCCGCGTTCGCCACAGTCGCGGTCGCCCGGGTTCTCGACTCCGCGCCCCCGACCGGCGATCCGGTCACGTTCTTGCGATCGGTTGTCGCGCAGATCGCCGCCAACGACTACGCCGCGGCCTGGCTGACGCTGTCGCCGGCGCAGCAGGAGCTCGTGCCCCAGGCCCGGTACGTGCGCTGCGAGTCCGCCAGTCCGATCCCGGGCCGGCTGACCTCGCTCCAGGCTCTTCGCGTGCGCGACGAGCAGATCGCCGTCGCCGGAAGCACAGGTCTCTCAGCCGCCAGCGCCGTCACCTTTCGCATCGTGATCACGGAGCCGGCGTTGCACGAGAGCGTCGCCGTCGTCCACACCGTCCACGCCGTTTGGGCCGACAGGCGCTGGTCGTGGGTTCTCCCCGCACAGCGGCTCGAGCTCGACCGCTCGGTAACCTGCGGCGCTCCGGCGATCCCTCGCTAGCCCGCCGACTGGACGCTCCGGCGTAACGTTCGCGCCGTGAGCGTTCCGCGTTGTCTGACCGTCGCCGGCTCCGACTCGGGGGGAGGCGCCGGAATCCAGGCGGACTTGAAGGCCTTCGCCGCGGCGGGCTGCCACGGAACGAGCGCGATCGTCGCGCTGACCGCGCAGAACACGGTTGGCGTGACGGCCGTCCACGAGGTGCCACGCGAGTTCGTGCGCGCCCAGCTCGACGCCGTGTTCGTGGACATCGGCGTCGACGCGGCCAAGACGGGCATGCTCTTCTCGGCGTCGATCATCGAGACCGTCGCCGACGTGCTTTCCTCGCACTCGGTGCCGCTCGTCGTCGACCCGGTGATGGTGGCCAGCTCGGGCGCGCGCCTGCTGCGCGAGGATGCGGTCGAGACGCTGGTCGGCCGCCTGTTCCCGCTGGCGACGGTGATCACGCCGAACCTGCTCGAGGCGGAGGCGCTCGCCGGCGGCGTGGCGCCCCGCGACGAGCTGGCCCGGCGTCTCTACGAGCTCGGACCGGGCGCCGTGATCGTCACCGGCGGCCACGGCGAAGAGGCCGTCGACACGCTCTACGACGGCGAGCGCATCGTCGAGATCGCGGTTCCGCGCCACGACGTCGCGGCGACGCATGGGGCCGGGTGCACGCACTCCGCGACGCTCGCGGCCCTGCTTGCGCGGGGATTCGAGCTCGAGGAGGCGGCGAGGCGCTCGGCTGAGGTCGCGGCCGGTGCGGTCCTCCACGGCCTCGCCGGGATCGGCGCAGGGGAGGGTCCTGTCGACGTGTTCGGCCTGGAGGCGCGGTGAAGCTCTCCGAGCTGGGTGAGTTCGGACTGCTGGCAGAGCTCGAGCGGCAGGGGCTCGTCCGCGAGATCGCGGACGACGCGGCGCAACTCTCGGACGGGCTCGTGGTCACGCAGGACGCGCTCGTCGAGGGCGTGCACTTTCGGGCCGACATGGTCTCGCGGCGAGATCTCGGCTTCCGGGCGGCGGCGGTCAACCTCAGCGATCTGGCCGCGTCGGGGGCGGTTCCCGAGTGCCTGATCGTGACGCTTGCGCTGCCGGGCGGGACGGAGGTCGACGAGGTGCTCGAGCTCTACGAGGGCATCGCCGAGGCGGGTGTGCCGGTCGTCGGCGGCGACACGACGGCCGCGCCGCAGCTCGTCGTGTCCGTGACCGCGATCGGCCGGTCGGAGCGGGTGCCCGGGCGCGGAGGCGCCTGTCCGGGCGACCGCCTCGTCGTCACCGGGCCGCTCGGGGCCGCCGGCGCCGCGTTTCGCGAAGGGCGTCTCGTCCGGCCGCCGCTTCGGCTCGAGGAGGGGCGCCGCCTTGCCGCCGACGCGCACGCGCTGCTCGACATCTCGGACGGCCTGGCCCAGGACGCCGGCCACATCGCCGAGCGCTCCGGCTGCCGTGTCGTCGTCGACCTCGACCGGGTGCCGCTCGCTCCCGGCGCGACCGTCGACGACCTCGCGTTCGGCGAGGACTACGAGTTGCTCGCGGCCGTTCCCGGCCCGTCCGAGCTCACGGAGATCGGCGCCTGCGAGCAGGGCAGCGGCGTCGAGCTCCTGCGCGGCGGGCAGCCCGTGGAGCTGGGCGGATACCGCCATTTCACCTGACGGTCTCGCGCCAACCGCCGTCTGGTGATAAGCGTATGACCCTCCGGTGGGCGTCTACGCGCTGAAGCGGACCGTCTGGGCGGGCGTGCTGTTCCTCGGGCTCTCGACCGTCACGTTCGTCATCTTCTTCGTGCTGCCCCATGTCGACCCCGGCCGCCGCCGGCGTCGACTCGGCTTCACGCCGCCGTCGCCCCTGAACGTCGACCGACACCAGAGCGTCGTCCACGAGTACGGCCAGTACATGTGGAATCTGTTCCACGGGTCGCTCGGCCAGTCGTCGTCGACCGGCCAGGACGTCCTGACGATCGTGACCAACGTGACCCCGGCCACGGCCAGCCTCGTGCTCGGCGGCGCCGTAATCTGGATGATCATCGCCGTGCCGCTGGGGCTGGTCTCCGCGCTCCGTCCGCGCTCGCGGACCGGCAGGACGGTCGGCGCGGTCTTCCTCCTCGGCATGTGCGCGCAGCCGCTCTGGCTCGGGCTCCTGCTCTCGTGGCTGTTCGGCGTGCGCCTCGGCTGGTTGCCGCCCGGCGGCTACTGCGACGCGCTCGGCCCGGAGCCGGACTGCGGCGGGCCGATCCCCTGGTCGCAGCACATGATCCTGCCCTGGATCGCCTTCGCGCTCCTGTTCGCCGGGGTCTACGCGCGGATGATCCGGACGAACGCGACCGACGTCCTCCGCAGCGGCCACGTCCGGACGGCCCGGACGAAGGGTGTTGCCGACTGGGCGCTGTTGCGCTCCCACGTGTTCGCAGCCAGCGTGAAGCCCGTGCTGACGATGCTCGTGCTCGACATCGGCGGCCTGGCGATGGGGGCGTTCGTGGGCGCGTCGATCTTCGTCGAGGAGGCGTTCGGCATCAACGGTCTGGG
Organism: uncultured Actinomycetes bacterium; assembly: GCA_963776375.1. Taxonomy (GTDB): domain Bacteria; phylum Actinomycetota; class Thermoleophilia; order Gaiellales; family Gaiellaceae; genus PALSA-612. The sequence goes on from CAVZMF010000004.1 coordinate 387,396, forward strand.
CCGGACGATCGCTCAGGCGGCGCAGCGCCGCGACTTCCCGCTGCTGGCCGGCGCAATCCTGTTCATCGCCGCGCTGGTTGCGATCGTCAACCTCGTCGCCGACCTGCTCGCGGCTCTCGCCGACCCGCGTGAGCTCCCCGCGCGCCGGGAGCGGGCGGGTCAGGCGATTTCACCGGCTGATTCTCGAGTCGGTTCGCGTCGGCGCGCCGAACTTCCGGCTGTTGAGCACGGTTAGCGTCAGCACTTCGCGCAGCCGATCGGCACCCGCAGGGCCTTCACGAGCGATTGCCCGACGCGCAACTCGACGCGCCAGGCTCCGCTCGGAAGCACCGGGTTCGCGCGCATGAAGCTGCTGATCTTCACTTGCGGGGGCTTCTTGATCTCGCCGAGGAGCTTCCCGTTCGGCCAGTACCAGCGGACGGCGACCGCCTGTCCCGGCTTCGGCAGGCTGCCGAAGACGAAGACGGCCCAGACCTCGTGCGCTTTCGCCGGAACGTTCGAAATCGGCGGCCCGCCGTGCGTGCGACTGAGAAACGCGCGAGCGACCAGACCCTCGGGCGGCGGCGGTAGCACGACGGCCGCCAGCTGTTGCGGCAGCGTCCGGCCGCCGCTCGCGCCGGTCAGCACCGCGACGAACCCACCGGGCAGCAAGCGTCCCGGGGTCAGCTTCTCGGTGAGTCGGAACGACCCGGCCACGCGGAGCTCGGTGGTCAGCACCGGTGGGCCCGACACGCCGCGAATCTCGATCCGGACGTTGGCAGAGTTCGCAGCGAAGCCGCGCAGGAGCACGGTGCCCGACGCTGCGCTGTTCACCCACCGCACGCGAAACTCGGGCTGCTGAAGGCTGACCTCGACCCTCGTGCCGGCGCTCTTGGCGGCGAAGCGCGCCGTGACGCGCTTCGTCGACGCCACCGTGGTCACGCAGGTCTTCGGCTGCCCCGAACACGCGTCGTTCCAGCGTGTGAAGACGAAGCCGGGCGACGGGATCGCCCGCAGGCTGAGACGCGTTCCGGCGGACAGCTCGCTGGAGCAGCGGAATCTGCCCGAGCCGCAATCGATCTGCTGCGTCCCCGTCGTCGAGCTGACGACGCGTCCGTTCCCGGAGACGCTGACGACGACGCCGATCTTCGGCTGCGTCGACGAAGGCGGAGGCGGCTGCGGCGGAACCGGCTTCTCGCCGGGATCGAGCCTGGGCGGCTTGACGAACGAGATGTTCGCTGTCTTCTCCGCGTCCATGACCAGCGTGCACGCCTTGCCGTGGTAGGGGTTGAGCTTGTTGCCCTGTTCTCGGCAGCCGTCGCTCCAGCTGTCGATCCTCCAGCCGGCGGCAGGAGTCGCCGTCAGCACGACCTTCGTCTTGGACGGGAACGACGCCTTGCAGCTCTCGTTGCAGGCGATGCCGGCCGGTGAGCTCCTCACCTGCCCCCGCCCGGTGATGAAGAGGAGAAGCGTGGGGGCCGGACTGAAGTAGACATAGATCGAGTCGTTGTCGTTGAGGACGAACGTGCAGGTCGACCCCGCGTACGGCGTGAGCTTGTTGCCCTGCTCCTGGCAGGCGCCCGGCGACCAGCGGAGGATCGACGCGCCCGCCTTGGGGACGGCCGTCAGCGTGACCTTCGTCCCGTGCGGAAACGACGCCTTGCAGGGCTGATCGCAGTCGATGCCCGCGGGTGAGCTCGTGATCCGGCCCGACCCGGTGCCGAGGAAATACACGTTGAGCGTCGGTGCCGGCTCGAAGTAGACGTAGACGGAGATGGCGTCGCTGAGGGTGAAGGTGCAGGTCGGCCCGTTCGGCGGCAGGGTGCCGTTGCCCTGCTCGCGGCAGACTCTCGGGGGCCAGCGAAGGATCGACGAGCCGAGCGCGGGCGTTGCCGTCAGCGTCACGGTCGTGCCCGACGGGAAGCTCGCTGCACATGGCTTGTCGCAGTCGATCCCCTGCGGCGAGCTCCTGATGCGCCCGGTCCCGGCACCGAGGAAGTACACCGAGAGCGTGACCTGCTGCGAGGCCTGGTGCCGGCCACTCGGCGCCGCATTGCCCGACGCGGAGGTCAGGGTTCCACACAGCGCCGCGAGCGCGACGGCCCCGAGCGCAAGCCGGCCGAACCTAGCCAAGGACGCTCCCTGGCTCCGCCGCTCCTGTCGCCGGCCTGTCCTCAGCGTGGTTCATCGAACTCCCCCTCCCTTGACAATGTACGCCCCGTCGACGACGTCGACAACCTTCGCCCGAGAGGGGGAGTCGTGCGTACGACGAGATTGTCCAGTCCAGCGTGAGCGTCAGCCCAGCCAGCGTCCCCAGGCTTTCTCGAAATAGGCGCGTGGCCGGGCGCCGATGACCGTCTGCTGCGGCTCGCCGTTCTCGAAGAGGATCACGGTGGGAATGGAGAGCACGCCGTAGCGCGAGGCGTAGTTCGGGTTGTCGTCGATGTTCACCTTCGTGAACGAGATGCCCGGCTTCTCCTCCGCGAACTGCTCGAGGATCGGCGTGATCGCCCGGCACGGCCCGCACCACGGGGCCCAGAAGTCGACGACGACAGGTCCGTCCGCCTGCAGGACGTCGGCCTCGAACGTCTCGTCGGTGACCTCCTTCACCGCCGAGGATGGTACCGCCAGGCTAGGGCGGCCCTCCGTCCCCAGGAAGGCGGCACGACGAGCGTGGCTGATCAGCCTCGCCGGGCTGATCGTGCGAGGGCGATTTGGACGATGCCGAAGCTGGCAAGGACGACCGCGAGGCCGAGGGTTGCGCCGGCGAGGGCGTCGGAGAGCCAGTGCACCTGGAGGTAGGTGCGGCTCCACACCATTCCGGCCGTTGCGAGTGCCGCGAGGGCGTACCAGAGCGTTCGCTTTCCACTGGGTTTGCTGAAGAGGAGGACGAGCGCGACCGCGGTCGCACTCGCATAGGCGGCGTGGCCGGACGGGAAGGATGAGCCGTGCGGGTTGAGCATGTGGCCCGGGGGTCGCGGCCGGTCGACTAGCGCCTTGATCAGGTTGCCGAGCAGCGGCGTGAGGGCCTCGGCGAGGGCGAAGGCGATCAGCGCCGCCCACCGGCGCGCGATGAGAAGCACGAGGCCGATCGCGGAGAGCGTGAGTGCGCGCCAGACACCGCGGCCGAGGTCGTCGAAGACGAGCGCAAGGTGCTTGAGGACGGGTGTCTGGATGTCCTGCATCAGCTCCGACCAGCGGCTGTCGATCGTGAGCGGCCCGGCGGGGATCAGGAACGCGACCAGCACCACCGATGCGAGCAGCGCGCCCCCCAGGGCGGCGGCCCGGCCGGGGTGGGCGAAGAACTCCTCCCGTCGCTGGAGCAACCGCGTCCTCAGCGTCATTGGCTATACGCCGCCCGCGGCTCACCAAGACCGCCGAGCGCGCGTTTGGCGTCCGCCCCGCCTGCGGCGGCTCCACTCACGGACCACGGTGAATCGCTCCGGCGTCGACAGGACGGCTTGGCGCCGTTCGAAGGCATTTTCCCGGGCAGTGCCTCAGGCCCGCCCTGCCGCCACTGCCAACAGTCGTCGGAGCACCTGGGGGAGCCCCTCGGGCACCGTGGCCGACGGTGAAGCGCCGGGGTGCTGCGGCGCGATGCGCACCCGCAGCGCACCCGGCCGACTGACGAACCGAAGCGGTGGATCCAGAACGAACGCCTCCCCGTCGAGGCCGACGGGCACCGGTTGGGACGAGGTGACCTCGAAGGCAGTCGCCGTCCACTGCTGCCAACGGCGGCGCGCTTCCTGCGACGACGATTGCTGCTGCGGCGCCTTCAGCACCGCCACCCCCAGCTCGCCGCGGTCGATGCGCGGCCGTGTGCCCGAGCCGACCGCTCGCCCCAGGCGGTAGGGGTTGTTCGACACCAAGATCATCGCCGCCGACTCGTGGCCGGTGCCGTCCGGTCCGCGCCAACCCAGCTCGCTTGTCGTTCCGCTCGGCTGAGGGCCGAGCACGTCGGGTGCGGTATCGAGGATGGTGCGCAGCTTCGCGTCCCTGTACCCCTCGCGGTGCACCGCTTCGGCGTAGAGCCCGAGCGACGCGTTGTTGACGAAAACACGACCGTTGACCTCGGCCAGGTCGATACGCCGCTCCCCTCCATTGACGAATGCATCGAGGGCACCGACCACGTCGTTACGGTCGACTCCCAGGTCGAGCGCGAAGTGGTTGCGGGTACCGGCCGGGATGCAGGCGAACGGCAGGTCGTGCTCCGCGGCGATCGAGGCCACGAGTGCCTGCGTTCCGTCCCCGCCCGCCGCCGCAAGCCCGTCAGCCCCCGCAGCCACAGCCTCACGCATCAACTCCGCAAGGTCGTCCCCGGGCTTCAGCTCGATCGGCTCGATCCCTCGCGCGCGCGCCTCGTCGGCGAGCCCGTTGCTGACGGCCTTGCCTCCACCCGACCGTGGATTCCACACCACGATTGCGCGCCGAGGAGGAGCAGCGGCCGGGAGCACCACGTGAACAGCGAAAGCTCTCCTGGTAGACGCGAGGCTCAGCAGGAAAAGCGCAACGGCAACTACACCGACGCCGACCCGTTCCCCGGTGACCGAAACGACGACGGCCCCGATCAACAGCAGCGCCACGCTGAAGAGAAGGATGCGCCGGACGTGACCCCGCCGCTGGACCGCCTGCCACGCGGCGGCAGCGCCCACGGCGAGCAGTCCGACCACCACGAGACCGCGCGGGAAGTCCCGGACGACCTCGACAACGGCTACAGCGACGGAAGCCAGGAACAACACGAGGGCCGCCGCCGCCGCAACACGCCTACCGACCATCCGGCAAACACCCCCTTCGCCTAGCCGCCGGGGACCGCCACGTGCTGCGCGGAGTTCCAGACAAGGGTCCCGGCAGCGGTGGCCGAGATGGACGCGATGTCCTCCGATCCTTCGCACGGCGAAGCCGGAAGGTCATCGGGCAAAAGGTGGACGCAGGTCGCCAACGTGAACGCGGGGAATGATGCCGGAGCCACATCTGTACCTGCTTGGCGTTCAGCCCGTGCCGAAAGAGCATCGTGGCGCACGTGTGACGAAAGAGCGTCACAGGCGGCCGAACAGTGCCTGCAGCCGCAGGAGCGGCACGCGCCAGACGGCCTCGAGCACGATCGTCCGGCTCATCTTCGAGTGGCCCTCCTCGCGGTCGACGAAGACGATCGGCACCTCGGCGACGCTGAAGCCGGCGCGCTGGGCGCGGTACGTCGTCTCGATCTGGAAGGCGTAGCCCTTCGCCGAGATCCGGTCGAGCGCGATCGTCTCCAGCACGGCGCGGCGGTAGCACTTGAACCCGCCGGTCAGGTCGCGCACGCGTGTGCCGAGGATGATGCGCGCATACGTCGATCCGCCGGCGGAGATGAAGCGCCGCACCCTGCCCCAGTTGCGGACGCCGCCGCCCTCGACGTAGCGCGACCCCAGGACGAGGTCAGCGTCCTCGGCGGCCGCGATCAGGCGCGGCACGTCGCCCGGGTCGTGCGAGAAGTCGCAGTCCATCTCGAGCACGAGCTCGGCGCCGTCGGCGAGCGCGCGCCGGAAGCCGGCGAGGTACGCGGGGCCGAGGCCCTCCTTGCGCTCGCGGTGCAGGACGGACACGTTCGGGATCTCGACCGCGAGCCGGTCGGCGAGCTCGCCGGTGCCGTCGGGCGAGCTGTCGTCGATCACGAGCACGCCGCCGTCGTCGGGCAGCACCTCGCGGAGCGCGCGCAACATCCGCTCGAGGTTCTCACGTTCGTTGTACGTGGGCAGGCAGATCGTCACTCTCTGTCCAGCCGGTGTGGGCACGGCGCCTATCATCGCCCGCATGGCGGAGGCCCTGCCCCGGAACGCGGACGTGGCGGCGCAGTTCGAGCTGCTCGCCGACATCCTCGAGATCGAGGGCTACGACGCCTTTCGCGTGCTCGCGTACCGGCGCGCGGCGGCGCTGATCCGGGACACGGCGGGCTCGATCGCCCAGCTCGCGCTGGACGGCAAGGCCAAGCAGCTGCAGGGGATCGGCAAGACGATCGAGGGCAAGATCGTCGAGATCGTCGAGGACGGCGAGGTGCACGCCCTGACGAAGCACAAGGCGGTCGTCCCGCCCGACGTGGTCGCGTTCACGCGGCTGCCGGGCCTGGGGCCGAAGACCGCCCGGCGGATCTGGCGCGACCTCGGCGTGACCACGATCCCCGACCTGCGCAAGGCGGCCGAGGCGCAGAAGCTGCGGACGCTCTCCGGGCTCGGCCCCAAGCTCGAAGAGGGCGTGCTCAAGGCGCTCGACGAGACGAAGCCGGCCGTCGTCGACGCCGACCGCCCGCTGCTCGGCCTGGCGCTTCCGGCCGTGCTCGACGCGGTCGAGTCGCTACGGGCGCACCCGGCCGCGGTAAAGGTCTCCGAGGCGGGGAGCGCGCGCCGCCGCCGCGAGACCGTCCGCGACCTCGACATCATCGCCACGGCCACCGACGCGGAGACGCTGATCGCCCACTTCGTCGAGCTGCCCTGGGTCGTCGAGGTCGTCGCCCGCGGGGGGACGAAGGCGACGGTGCTCTCCGCCCAGGGCCTGCGCTTCGACCTCAGGGTCGTGCCGCCGGACTGCTACGGCAACCTGCTGCAGCACTTCACCGGCTCGAAGCACCACAACGTCGCGCTCCGCGAGGAGGCCGTGCGGCACGGGTACTCCGTCTCCGAGTACGGCGTGAAGGTCGTCGAGACCGGCGAGGTGCTCACCCACGCCGACGAGACGGCGCTCTACGAGCTGCTCGGCTACCAGCTCATCCCACCGGAGCTGCGCGAGAATCTCGGCGAGCTCGAGGCCGCGCGCGCGGGCACGCTGCCGGAACTCGTCGAGCTCCGCGACCTCAAGGGCGACCTGCACGCGCACACGACCTGGTCGGCCGACGGGAGGGCGAGCGCCGAGGAGATGGCGCTCGCGGCGAAGGAGCGCGGCTACCGCTACCTGGCCGTCACCGACCACTCGCACTATCTGCGCGAGGGCCGCATGGAGGCGCAGGACCGAGAGCTGGACGCGCTCAACGAGCGGCTCGAGCCGTTCCGGCTGCTGAGAGGCGTCGAGGCGAACATCAAGGCCGATGGGACGATCGACGTCGAAGACGAGGCGCTCGCGACGCGCGAGTGGGTGATCGCCTCGCTGCACACGAGCTTCGACAAGAACCCGACCGAGCGTGTGCTCGGGGCGATGGAGAATCCGCACGTCGACTGCATCGGACATCTGACCGGTCGCAAGATCGGCAAGCGCTCCGGCGCCGCGGTCGACGTCGAGCGCGTGATCGAGAAGGCGCTCGAGACCGGCACGGTGCTCGAGATCGATTCGCAGCCCGACCGGATGGACATGCCGGACTTCGTCGCGCGGCTCGCGGGCGAGGCCGGCGTGCCGATCGCGGTCACGAGCGACGCGCACAGGCTCTCCGCGCTCGCGTACGTCGAGCTCGGCGTGGGGCAGGCACGCCGGGCATGGCTGACGAAGCAGCAGGTCCTGAACACACGCACCTGGCCGCAGATCGCGAAGCTCCTGCGATGAGCTTCCGCGAGGATGGACAGGCTGCGCTCGAGTGGGCCGCGCGCTACCTCGAGCAGGTCGGCGACTACCCGGTGCTGGCGCAGGTCGAGCCCGGCGAGTTGCGTGCCAGGCTGCCGCCGTCACCGCCGGAGGAGGGCGAGCCTTTCGCCGCCGTACTCCGCGATCTCGACGAGCTGCTGCTCCCGGCGATGACGCACTGGCAGTCGCCGCGGTTCTTCGCGTACTTCGCCAACACGGCCTCGGAGCCGGGGATCCTCGCCGAGTTGCTGACCGCGGCGCTGAACCAGAACGGGATCCTCTGGCGGACCTCGCCGGCGCTGACGGAGCTCGAGCTGCACGTCGCCGGCTGGGCGGCGCAGCTCCTTGGCCTGCCGGGGGACTGGCACGGCCACATCGAGGACACCGCCTCCACCTCGACGTTCGCCGCAATCGTCGCGGCGCGGCACGCGACCGGGGGCCGCGTCGTCGTCTGCTCGGAGCAGGCGCACTCGTCGGTCGAGAAGGCGGCGCGGATGCTCGGGCTCGAATGTCGAACCGTGCCGGTCGACGCGGAGTTCCGCCTGCGCGCGGACGCGCTCGACCTCGCCGATGCGTGCTGCGTCGTCGCGACCGTCGGGACGACGTCGACGACCTCGGTCGACCCGGTGCCCGCGATCGCGGACGCCTGCCGCGAGGCGGGCGTCTGGCTGCACGTCGACGCGGCGTACGCCGGCTCGGCCATGGTCTGCCCCGAGTCTCGCTGGGCGTTCGCCGACGTCGACCGCGCCGACTCGCTCGTCGTCAACCCGCACAAGTGGCTGCTGACGCCGATGGACTGCTCGCTGCTGTGGACGAGCCGGCCGGTCGACTTCCGCGCCGCGTTTTCGCTCGTCCCCGAATACCTGCGGGCGGGCGACGCGGTCGACAGCCTCGGCGACTACGGGCCTGCGCTCGGGCGGCGCTTCCGTGCGCTGAAGCTCTGGGCCGTGCTCCGCTGCTACGGCCGCGCGGGCTTGCAGGCGATGATCCGCGAGCACATCCGGCTGGCCGAGCTGTTCGAGGGCTGGGTGCGCGACGAGCCCGGATGGGAGGTGTGCGCACCGCGGCCGTTCTCCGTCGTGTGCTTCCGACGCGAGGGGTCGGACGAGGAGAACGAGCGGCTGCTGGCCGCGGTCAACGCCACCGGCGAGATCTTCATCTCGCACACGAAGCTCGACAGCCGCTACGTCCTCCGGCTCGCGATCGGCAACGAGCGCACGACCGAGGCCGACGTGCAGCGAGCGTGGGACGTGCTGCAGCGCGAGGCCGCGACTCTCTGATCCCAGGCCTCAGAGCCATCCGCAGAGGGGTCGCAGAGGGGTCGCAGAGGAGTCTCAGAGGCGTCTCTGAGCCCGGGTTGCGGTACGCGCTCAGGGCTCGGCTAGCGCGGCCAGGGCGGCGTCGTGCAGGGCGACGCGGTAGCGCCAGAGGGCGCGGCCCGTGGCGAGCAGGCGCTCGCGGATCGGTCCGGCGAGCTCGGCGGGAGTGCCCCAGCGGGCCTCGGCGATCTCGTCCGTGTCCAGAGGAGCCAGCTCCTCCGCGGACGTGGTCGCCGAGAGGACGTGCGTCTGCCACGGCACCGCCTCGTTCGCGAAGCGGAAGACCGCACGGGCCTGCACGAGGTAGCGGTGGAGCTCGATCTCGACGCCGAGCTCCTCCCGTCCCTCGCGGACGACCCCGGTCACGAAGTCCTCGTCCGGCTTGACGCCGCCGCCGGGCGTTCGCCAGATTCCCTCCGGGAAATGCGGCTTGCGGATCAGCGCCAGCCGGTCGCCGTTGAGCACGAACAGCGTCACGTCGTGGCGGCGGGACGGGTTGTACGTGATCATCGACAGCTCGGGGTCGCTCACCTCGCCTGTCCAGTCGAGCGGCAACGGGTCGCCGAACTGCTCCCGGACGCGCGCGAGGACGGCTTCGTCGACGTGCACGGGCGGCGCCTAGAGCTGCCTGAGCAGCTCGAGCAGCTCGTCCGGGCCGCCGACGCGAATGTCTGCGGCGCGGCCGAGGTCGGTCGGAGCCTCCTCCGAGACGACCGCGACGCGGACGGCGACCTCGAGCCCGTCCAGTCCGCGGAACGCGTCCAGGTCGGTCGCGTCGTCCCCGGCGTAGAGCGCCCGGTCGAGCTCGGCCTCGTCGAGCAGCCGGCGCACCGCGGTGCCCTTGTCGGCGGCGATCGGCGGCCGGATCTCGAGCACCTTGCGCCCCCAGCGCGGCCGGAGGCCTTCCTCGAGCGCGCGCTCGGCCACCTCGCGCAGGTAGGCCTCGGCCGCCTCCTGGTCGTCGGCGCGCCGGTAGTGGAAGGAGAGGGTCAGCCGCTTGCCTGGCTCGGTGGGCCAGTCGACGGTCGCGGCGAACTCGGCCAGGCGGGCCGTCCACCGCGCCGCCTCGGGGTGCAGATCGAGTCCGTGCTCGCCCACGTAGCGGATGCCGTCGACGCCGACGACCCGGGCCGCGTCGGCGGCGGTCCGGCCGCTGACGCACGCGACGAGACCGTACGTTCCGGCCAGCCGCCGGAGCTCCGCCTGCGTCGACTCGGGGACGGCCGCACGCTCGGGGACGGCGGCGATCGGCGCCAGCGTCCCGTCGACGTCGAGGAGCACCGCCGCCGCCTCCGGATCCTCGGCCACGCGCTCGAGGAGGGTGCCGACGACCACGCTCCTAGAATATGCCGGTGCTGCTGCGCCTCGTCGGGATCGGGCTGGCCGCGGGGTTCTTCGGTGCGTTGTTCGGGGTCGGCGGCGGGATCATCCTGGTGCCGCTCCTGATCGGGGTTGCCGCCTTTCTCGTCCGGCCGGCGATGGCCACGTCCCTGGCCGCGATCGGGCTGATCGCGCTCGAGGGCGTCGTCTTCTACGGACTGCACGGCGACCTGGAGCCGCTCGACGCTCTGGTGTTGGGCGTGCCGGCCGCGGCCGGGGCGCTGGTCGGCACCGGCATCCAGCAGCGCCTCGAGAGCCGCACGCTCACGCTCGCCTTTTCCGGCCTGCTCGTCGTCGTCGCGGTCAGGCTCTTCATCTGATGGGCTTCGTGCTGGCGGTGAGCGCGGGTCACCTCGTCGTCGCGATCGCCCTCGGGGTGGCCGCGGGAGTGCTCGCCGGGCTGTTCGGGGTCGGCGGAGGCATCCTGTTCGTGCCGGCGCTCACGATCGTGCTCGGCGTCGAGCAGCACAGTGCGCAAGGAACGTCGCTGCTCGCGATCGTGCCGACGGTGGTCGTCGGAACGTGGCGGCAGCACCGGTACGGGAACGTCCGCTGGCGGCCGGCCCTGGCCCTCGGCGTGGCGGGGATCGCCGGAGTCGTGGCCGGAGGGCTGCTCGCGGAGTCCCTCTCCGGCGGCGTTCTGCGGCGGTTGTTCGGCGTCCTGCTGCTGCTGAGTGCCGCGCAGCTGGCCTGGCGCGCGCCCCGGAAGTGACGTTCGGTGGACAGCGGTTGCCATAATTCGCGCCAGTGGTCGGCCGCCGCAGCATCGCGCTCGCCCTTCCGATTCTCGTAGCCGCAGTGATCGTGGGCGTGCAGGCGAGCCCGGGGCGCCCCGCCGCCTCCGGGTCGAATGTGCGCGCATCCGAGTACGGCATCCAGATCCAGGTACCGAGCCGGGGCTCGGTGCTCGTCGGCCAGCATGCGTCGCCGTCGTGGGGGCAGAGCGTCGACGGGTCGTTCGCCTATCCGGGGGACGGCTCCGTCGTGCAGGCGGCGACCGTGAACGGACGCCTGTCCGAGTCGAGCGGAGGGGCGACCGTCCGCGCCGGGGCCGACGTGACCGGGCTGTCGCTGTTCGGGGGCGAGATCACGGCCGATGCGGTCGTCGCGCGCGCCACGGCCGCCGTCGAGAACGGACAGGGCTCGGCCGCGTACCCGTTCGCGTCCGTGCAGAACCTGATCGTTCTCGGCCAGGCCGTCTCGGCCTCGCCGCACCTGCGGGTCGAACTCGGCGACTGGGGGCACGCATACCTGCTCGAGCAGCAGCAGGTCGGGCTCCAGAACGCGGCCGCGCCCGGCTACCACGCCTGGATGGTGGGGCTCGACATCACACTCGACGCCGACCACGACGGGTTGCCCGTGGGGACGAGGATCCTTGTCGGCTACGCGGACGCGCTCGCCTCCGGGCCGCCCCCGGCACCGGCGAAGCCTCCGCCGGTCACCCAGCCGGCACCGACCTCGCCCACGCCGACCACGCCGGCACCGACGACGACCCCGTCCACCACGCCGAGCGCCCCGAAAAAGCCCTCGAACTCGCTCAACGACCTGGGCCTGTTCCCGGTGCTCACCCTGCCGCCGCCGCTTCAGAAGACGATCACCTCGCGGGGCTACGTCTTCCCGGTCTACGGCCCCTCCGGCTACGGTGACAGCTTTGGTGCGCCGCGCGGCGACGTGCCGGGCGGGTGGCATCACGGCGACGACATCTTCGCGCCGCTCGGCGCGCCGCTCCTGGCCGTGGCCGACGGCGTCGTCTTCTCGGTCGGGCCGAACAGGATCGGCGGCAACCGGCTCTGGCTGCAGGACCTGGCCGGAAACCAGTTTTACTACGCGCACCTGTCCGCCTACACGCCGCTCGCGCGGAACGGGACGCACGTGAAGGCCGGCGACGTGCTCGGCTTCGTCGGCAATACGGGCGACGCGGCCGGCGGGCCCTATCACCTGCACTTCGAGGTCCACCCGGCGTCGCTCCTCTTCCTCGGCTACGACGGGGCCGTCGACCCGACGCCGTACCTCGACGCCTGGCGCCATCTCCAGGACGTGAGTTTCCCGAGCGGCGTCGCCTGGGCGCCGCAGTCGCTGAAGAGCCTCGTGCCTCCGCCCGGCGCGATGCTCCTGCAGAGCACGGACATCTCGACCGCGAGCGGACTCGACCCGAGCACGCTCCGGCAGGCGCTCTTGCCGACGCGCAGCGACGCGCTGCTGTCGGCCGGGCAGCAGAAGGGGCCGAAGCGCCCCGGCGCCCTCCTCAGCCGCTAGTACCGTCGTCGGGCCGATGAGCGTCCCGCTGCGCCGCAACCGCGACTTCATGCTGCTCCAGACCGGGCAGCTGCTGTCGAGCGCGGGGACGCAGGTGACCTCCATCGCCTATCCACTGCTCGTGCTCGCGCTGACCGGGTCCGCCGCCAAGAGCGGGTTCGTGGGGTTCGCGCGGTTGCTGCCGATGGTGCTCTTCGCGCTCCCGGCCGGCCTGGTCGCGGATAACTGGAGCCGGAGAAGGCTGATGATCGGCGCGGACTGCGTGCGCGTGCTTGCGGTCGGCGGCCTCGCCGTGACGATTCTGGCGGACAGCGTCGAGTTCTGGGTCATCCCGGTCGCCGCGTTTGTCGAGGGTGTCGGCGCGGCGGTCTTCATGGCAGCCCAGTCCGGCGCCGTGCGCGCCGTCGTCCCTCGGGAGCAACTCCCTGCAGCGGTGGCAGCACAGACGGGCCGGCAGGCGACCGTCAACCTGGCCGGCCCGCCGCTCGGCGGCGCCTTGTTCGGCATCGCGCGCTCGCTGCCGTTCGTCGCCGACGCGGTCTCGTACGCGTTCTCGACGTGCTCCCTGCTGGCCATGAGGACTCGGTTTCAGGAGGAGCGCCACGCGGACGGGGCAACGCTGCGCGAACGGCTGACGGAAGGCTTCCGCTTTCTCTGGGGTCAGCCGTTCCTGCGGACCTGCGCGTTCCTGTTCGGGCTCGCGAACTTCATCGGGCCTGGACTGCTGCTTGCGATCGTCATCCTCGGTACGGAGCAGGGCCTCTCGGGCGGCGCTGTCGGTGTCCTGGTCGCCGCCTTCTACGCGTGCGTGCTGCTCGGCTCGTTCCTGTCACCGCTCGTGCGCCGGCTACTGCCGGTCCGCGCAATCCTCGTGCTCGAGCTCTGGGCCTGGCCCGGCTGTGCGCTCTACCTCGTCTGGCCGAACGTCTATGTGCTCGTCGCAGGCATGCTCCCGACCGCGCTCGTCATCCCGTCCACGGACTCGGTCGTCCACGCCTACGGGATCGCGATGACGCCGGACCGCCTGCTCGGCCGGGCGGGCGCCGTGCGCACGACCATCGCGCTCGCAATCGCCCCGCTCGGGCCGCTCGTGGCCGGAGCGCTGCTGGGCGTGTCCGGGCGGGCCACGATTGCCCTCTTCGCGGTGTTCGCGCTCGTGCTCGCGGTCTGGGGGACGCTCAGCCCCTCGATCCGGGCGGCGCCCGGACTCGAGGAGCTCGCAGAGGAGAGGGCCCCACGGGGGAAACCGGACGTTCCCCCCGTAGCGGACCTCAACCCCTACGCGGACCCGTTCGGCGAGTAGTCCTCGCCGGAGCCCTGCGCCTTCTTCACCTTCCCCGAAACCCAGCGGCGCGTGTCCCGTCCGGTGTACGGGTTGAAGAAGATGCCGATCAGGATCCCGGCCGTCAGGAGGGAGATGTTCCGGAACGTGTGCGACGCGCGCTCCTCCTGTGTCGCGATGCGGTCCGCCGCCTGGCGGAGCTCCTTGATCGCGCGGCGCAGATTGCTCTGGATGTCCTCGTCCGTCGCGACGCTGGCGGCGATCGACGACACCCCGCGCTGGCGGCTCAGCTCGTCGTAGATCGCGCGCGCGGCGGCGAACGCGGCGCGGAGGTTGTCGCGGAACTCCTCGTCCGTCAGCGCCCTGCCGAGGTAGGGCTTTGCCGTGTCCGCGGCGTACATGACCCTGTCCTTCGTCGTAGCCATGGCTAGAGTGTCCTTTCGTCGGCCTTCGACTCAGTGTATCCCCGCTCTCTTTCCCTGATCGTCGCCGGCGCATGCGCCCTGGTGGCGCTGGGCGCTGTGTCCGCATGCGGAGGCGGCGGCTCGTCGAGCGGTAGCTCCGCGCCCAGGACCGTTCGCGGCAGCGGCTTCAGCTTCCGCGCTCCGGGCGACTGGCACGTGAAGCGGCTCGCGAGCGAGGTCTCCGCCTCGCCGAAGCCGATCGCAGCGGAGCTCGTGTCCGTGACGACCTTCCCGCTGGGCAAGCCGTACAAGCCGTCGCTCTTCCCCGCGGTCACGAAGGAGCTCGACTCGAGCGCGGAGCAGCTCGCCGCCCGTCTCGGGGGCACCGTCAAGGAGCGGCGGACGACGACCGTGGCAGGTCAGAGCGTGCGTCAGTACCTGCTCGTCTACCCGCAGGACAAGCAGGAGCCGAAGGACACGTACAGCGACCGCATCACCTTCGTTCTCCGGGGGAAGACCGAATACGAGCTGCTCTGCAGGTGGGCGGGTTCGGAATCACAGCCCGACTACTGCACGCAGCTCGAGCGCTCGTTCAAGCCGGTCAAGCCGACCTAGCGGCCTTGCGCTCCGGGTTCGCGGCCGCCCGTGGCCGGCGCTTCGGCGCGGCCTTCGGCTTCGCCCCGTCGAACGCCTCGCCGAGGACGTCCTCGACCGTGTCGGCGAGCACGAACTCGAGCTGCTCGCGCGCCTGCGGCGGGAGCTCGACGAGGTCCGGCTCGTTCTCGCGCGGGAGGATCACCTTGTGCACGCCGGCACGCTGCGCGGCGAGGACCTTGTCGCGCACGCCGCCGATCTGGAGCACCTGGCCCGTGAGTGTGATCTCCCCGGTCATGGCCACGTCGCTCGACACCGGCTTTCCGCGGGCGAGCGAGACGAGCGCGGTCGCGATCGTGATGCCCGCCGAGGGGCCGTCCTTGGGGACGGCGCCGGCCGGGACGTGGACGTGGAGGTCGTGCTTCGAGAACCAGTCCGGCCCGATGCCGAGCTCGTCCGCATGGCTGCGCACCCACGAGAGCGCTGCGTGCGCCGACTCCTGCATCACGTCGCCGAGCTGTCCCGTGACCGTGAGCCTGCCGTTGCCGGGGTACGCGGTCGCCTCGATGAAGAGGACGTCGCCGCCGACGGCGGTGACGGCGAGCCCGGTGGCCACGCCCGGATCGGAGGTGCGTCTCCGCACCTCGCCGGCGAAGCGTCGCGGGCCGAGCCACTCGCGCGCCCGCTTCTCGTCGACGGTCAACCTGCGTCTGTTGCCCCCGGCGAAGCGCCGCGCCGCCTTGCGGCAGAGATCGGCGATCCGGCGTTCGAGCCCGCGGACGCCCGCCTCGCGCGTGTACTCGCGGGCGACGATGCGCAGCGCCGAGTCCGTGATCGCGATCTTCGCGGGGTCGAGCCCGTGCGCCTCGAGCTGCTTCGGCACGAGGTAGCGCCTGGCGATCTGGAGCTTCTCCTCCTCGGTGTAGCCGGTGAGCTGGATCACGTCCATGCGGTCGATGAGCGGCGGCGGGATCGTCTCCAGCTGGTTGGCCGTGCAGACGAACAGCACCTTGGAGAGGTCGAAAGGCAGGTCGAGGTAGTGGTCGCGGAAGAAGGTGTTCTGCTGCGGGTCGAGGATCTCGAGCATCGCGCTCGCCGGGTCGCCGCGCCAGTCGGCGCCCATCTTGTCGATCTCGTCGATCATGAACACTGGGTTGCGCGACTCGGCGTCGCGGATCGCGCGGATCAGGATCCCGGGCATGGCGCCGATGTACGTGCGCCGGTGGCCGCGGAGCTCCGACTCGTCGCGCACGCCGCCGACCGAGATGCGAACGAACTTGCGGCCGAGCGCCTTCGCGATCGACTGCCCGAGCGAGGTCTTGCCCACGCCGGGCGGCCCCACGAAACAGAGGATCTGCCCGGAGACGTCGCCCTTGAGCTTGCCGACGGCGAGCGACTCGAGGATCCGCTCCTTGATCTTCTCCAGGTCGTAGTGGTCGGTGTCCAGAACCTTGCGCGCCTCCTCGAGGTCGAGGTTGTCGGGCGTGAGCTCGTTCCAGGGCAGCGACAGGATCCAGTCCAGATACGTGCGGATGACGCCGTACTCGGCGGCTGCGGCTGGGAGCCGCTCCAGACGCCCGAGCTCGCGGTTCGCGGCCTTCAGCGCGTCTTCGGGGAGGCCGGCCTCGTCGATCTGCCTCCGCAGCTCCTCGACCTCCGCCTGCTCCGGGTCGGTCTCGCCGAGCTCGTCCTGGATCGCCTTCAGCTGCTGGCGCAGGACGTACTCGCGCTGCGTCTTCTCCATCTCCGACTCGACCTGCGACTGGATCTTGGAGCCGAGCTCGAAGACCTGCAGCTCCCGGCCCAGGATCGACGCGGTCATGCGCAGGCGCTGCTCCACGTCCACGGTCTCGAGCAGCTGTTGCTTCTCCTCGGTCTTGAGGCGGAGCGTCGAGGCGACGAGATGCGTGAGCACGCCGGCGTCGTCGATGTTCGCCGCGGCGAGCTGCAGCTCGTCGGGCAGCGTGGGCACGAGCTCGACCACGCGCGCGAACTGGTTCTGCACCGTGCGCGTGAGCGCCTCGACCTCCGGGGTCTCGACCAGCACGTCGGGAACCTGCGAGAACTCGCCGACGGGATAGGGCTCGTCGGAGACGCGCCGCTCGAGGCGGATGCGGGCGATGCCCTGGACGAGGATGCGCAGCGTCCCGTCGGGGATGCGGATCATGCGATGCACGAGCGCCGCCGTGCCGATGTCGTAGAGGTCGTCGAAGCCGGCCTGCTCGACCTCCGGGTCCCTCGTGGTCACGAGGGCCAGCATGCGGTCGCCCGAGACGACGTCGTCGACGAGCCTCACCGAGCGCTCCTGCCCGATCGCGAGCGGCGTCATCGACTGCGGGAAGATGACCGTCTCCTTGAGCGGGAGAACCGGGAGCGCAGACGGGATCTCGACGTCGCCCTCGACGGGCTCCGCCTCGGGCACGAGGTCGCTCACGCGCGCCCCTCGCCGGCGACGGCTCCCGCCGGGCGAAGCCCGGCTTCGCCGCGGCGCCCGGGGGCCGCGCCGTGGATCCACGGCAAAGGCGTCACGCCGACGTCCGGACGGTGATCGAGATCCGTCCCGGTCGCGGCGGCGCGGCCACGACCGGCAGCCTCACGACGAGCAGGCCCTGGTCGTAGATCGCGCGGGCCCGCTCCGGGTCGACGTCCACCGGCAGGCCGATGCGGCGCTCGAACGGTCCGTGCTCGATTTCGAGCAGGTGGTAGGAGAGTCGGCACTCCGGGTGGATCCGGTTGCGCCGTCCGGCGACCACGAGAGCACGCTCGTGGACGACGATGTGCACGTCGGCCGGGTCGACCCCGGCGAGTTCGACGACGACGCGCAACTCGTCCGGCTCCTCGGTGCGCATGACGTTGATGCGCGGGCGGAAGCCGCGCTGTGGCACCGCGAAGCGCGGCCCATGCCAGAGCTCGGCGAAGACGTCCTCGAGCTCGGAGTGCAGGCGCTTCATCTCGTCGGAGGGCACGGCGGACAGCCTAGCGAGCGTCTGCTCGCCCGCGAGGCTCCGCTCAACGCCGGATGCAGAACGCAGCCAGGTCCATCCCGTAAACGGGCTGGTAGACGTGGCAGCCCATGCGCGCCGAGAAGAAGTCACGGTCGAGGAAGTTCCCCGTCGCGATCTCGGGCGCGTCGTCACGGGCCACCTCACCGTCGAGCGCACCGTAGGTCAGGTAGCGGCGAGGCCCGGTCAACGCGTTCGCTGCGGTCACCTTTCGCGTGTACGACGGGTCGTCGAACGGCGGAAAGGCTCCTGCGCCGCCGGCTCCGATCACATAGTTCAGCGTGTTGCTGGGGTCCGGATAGTCGGCGACCCAGCCGCCGTAGAAGGCGAGATCGAACGGCTCCCCCTCGCGCGAGAGACGCCCGAAGATCGCCGGAAACGGGAGCGCCTTGATCTGCAGGTCGATCCCGATCGAGGCCAGGTTCGTCTTCAGCACCTGGGCGAGCTGGTCGCAGGGGGGCCTGTTACAGGTGTAGAGGATCGCCGTCCTCCTCACGTTCCCGGCCAACCGCCTGGCGGTCGCGGTGTCCGGGCGGAACGGGTACACGCGGACGTCCTTGAAGCCGGGCATGCCCGGCGCCAGGTACTGGTCGGTCGGCGTTTCTCTGCCGCTAGTGGAGGGGGCGCCGATGGCTGCGAGCCTGGTGCGGTCGACCGCATAGTTCACTGCCCGCCTGAGCTTCACGTCCCTGAACAACGGACGGTGCGTGTTGAGGACGATGAAGTCCGTCCCGAGAGCCGTGTTGACGAAGTACCGCTGCTTCCCTTTCTTCGCTGCAGGGCTTCCGGGACCGTACCTGGCGGCCAGCCTCACCTGGTCCTCGGGGTCGGCGCCCCCGAACGCGAAGTCGACGCTTCCGGCCTCCACCTGTCTGTCGACCGTCTGTTGCGCCACGCCCACCCTCAGGACGATCCGGTCGAGACGATGTGGACGGCTGCCACGGTAGCTGGGATTACGCAGCAGAACCACGCCCTGCTTCGGGACATACGACTTCACGTAGTACGGACCGGCCGAGGGGATGGTGCGCACCCCTTTCGGGTCGAGCGGTGTGCCGATCGGGACGGCGCAGAAGAACGACATGCCCAGGCGGGCGACGAGATCGGGCGCCGGTCGGACCAGGCGGATCGCCAGGGTGTCTCCCCGGACCGTGAGTCCGCTGATGTGCGGCGCCTTGCCGGCCATGTAGGCGGCGGCGCCCGCGACGTCCTGCATGTAGCCGCCGGCGGGGCTCTTCATCCTCGGGCTGAGTGCGCGCTCGATCGAGTACCTGAAGGTCTCGGCGGTCACCGGCTGATTCGACGGCGGCGAGAACCGGAATCCGCTTCGAACCGTGAACGTGTAGGTCTTGCCGTCCCGAGAGCGCCGCGGTAGCGCTTCCGCGACCTCGGCCGTGAGCTGCGATCCCGCAGGGGCAGCCTTGTCCGGGTAGTTGACGAGCTTGGCGCAGGTCGCGTAGAGAAGCTGCCACGAGTTGGGGTAGAACGCCAGTGCGGGATCCGTGTAGTCGATGTCGTTCTCGCCGCTCAGCCGCGCCGTGCCACCCGGGGCCGGGGCGCTCTGGATCTCGCGTTCGTCGACCGTGACCCAGACCCGGTTCTGCGCGACGACCAGGCTGCGGGGACTCCCGCCGACGGCGGTCGTCCGGGTGGCGCCGTCGGCCGGGTCGATGCGCGTGACACGTGCCGTCCCCGCTGTTCGCGACCCAGACGGCGCCGGCGCCGACGGCGATGCCGGTCGGCGTCTCCCCGACCGGAATCGTCGTCATGACCGACCGGCTGGCGGGATCGACCCGTGTCACCGTACCGGAGAGCGTGTTCGCGACCCAGACCGCTCCCGGGCCGATCGCGATCGCGCCCGGCCCGTTGCCGACGCCGATCGGTGTGAGCACACCGGTCGGGTCGACGCGGACGACGGTGTTCGCACCGCTGTCCGCGATCCAGGTCGCGTCCGCGCCGACCGCGATCGCGGCGGGGCCTGCGTTCGGGTCGATCCGCTGCCTCGCCCGCGCTGTCCTCGGGTCGAGGCGTGTGACGAGGCCTGCCGAGGGGGCCGCCCAGACGTCGCTGCCCCGGCTGGCCACGTATCCCTCCCCTCCGGTCACGACGTTTCCGAGCGTCGCCGTCTCCTGGGCGGTGTCGAACTGCGGATCGATTCGCTCGATCGTGATCGCCGGGCGGCCGGCGTCCGCCTCGGCGACCCAGACCGCGTCAGGGGTGGTCGCGAGGCCGGTGGGCGTCGAGTGCACGGGGACGTTGCGGACGACGCTGAGGGAGCTCGGGTCGAGGCGCGCGACCGTCTGGTCGTCGAGGTTCGCGACCCAGAGCGACCCGGCACCGTACGCAATCGAGTCGGGCCGCGTCCCGACGTTCGGTATCTGGTCGACGAGCCGGCCCGATTCCGGATCGATGACCGCGACGGCGTTTCCCCTTACGACAGGACTGCCTCCGGAACCGCCCTGCGCCAGGGCGAAGACAGGAATCGCTACCGCCGCGGCAAGGACGCCGATGAGCGCCGCTCCGGCGTACATGCGCCGCTTCTTGCGGCGGAGCGCGACGTCGAGGGTGTTGAGCTCCCCGAACTTGCTCGGCAGGCCCTCGACGTCGAGCTGGTAGATGCGCTGCGGCTGATCGATGTCCTTCAACCGCCGCTCGCCGAGGTCGCGGATCGACACTCCCGGCGGCAGCTCCTCCTCGGCGAGCTCCTTCGTCGTCGACGAGAGCAGAACCTGACCGCCGTGGCCGCAGGCGCCGATGCGGGCGGCTCGATGCACGCCGATGCCGACGTACCGTTCCGCGCCGACCTTCGGTTCTCCGGTGTGCAGCCCCATCCGGACCTTCACGACAGCGTCGTCGGGCCAGACGGCTGCGGCCAGGTCGCGCTGGGCGTCGACGGCTGCAGCGACCGCGTCACCGGCGGTGCGGAACGCGACGAAGAACGAGTCGCCCTGTGTGTCCACGACCCTGCCCTCGTGGGCTGCGAACGCCGACTGGAGCAGCCGCCGGTGCTCACCGAGGATCTCGTCGTAGTGGTCGCGTCCCAGCTCCTTGAGCAGCCGGGTCGACCCCTCGAGGTCGGTAAAAAGGAATGTGACAGTCCCTGACGGGAGCTCGGCCAAGGGCGAAGGCTAACTCGGAATCCGAACGGCCGAAGTAGCATCTGACGCGTGAAGGGAGTCGTCCTCGCCGGCGGAACGGGATCGCGGCTCGATCCGCTGACGCGCATCACGAACAAGCACCTGCTGCCGATCTACGACCGGCCGATGATCGAGTACGCGATCGAGGCCCTGGTACGTGCGGGGATCGACGAGATCATGATCGTGACCGGCGGCACACACGCGGGCGAGTTCCTGCGGCTCTTCGGCAACGGCCACGGGCACGGAATCGAAACGCTCGTCTTCGGCTACCAGGAGCGGCCGGGGGGGATCGCGGAGGCGCTCGGGCTGGCCGAGCGGTTCGTCGACCGGGGCCAGTGCGCCGTGATGCTCGCCGACAACGTCTTCGAGCGCTCCCTGGCGGAGATCGTCGACCGGTTCCGGCACCAGCAGTACGGCGCACGGGTCGTCTTCTCGCCGGAGGAGGACCCGGAGCACCTTCGGCACCTCGGCGTGCCCGAGCTGGACGGCGACGGCCGCCTGACGCGCATCGTCGAGAAGCCCGACGGAGCCGCCGAGCTCCTACGCCGTCACGGGCGTGTACTTCTACGACGGGGCCGTCTGGGACGTGCTGCCGACGTTGCAGCCGTCGGGCCGCGGCGAGCTCGAGATCTCGGACGTCAACAACTGGTACGTCGAGCGCGCGGCGATCGAGTACGAGATCCTCGACGGCTTCTGGGGCGACGCGGGCGAGTCGATCGACGCCTACTACGCCGTCAACGACTTCGTCCGCGAGAACGGCGCCAACCGGTGATCGAAGGCGTCCTGCGGCTGCCGCTGCGCCGCTTCGAGGACGAGCGCGGCTGGTTCATGGAGCTGCGCCGCGAGTCCGCGCTGCCCAGGCCGACGCGGCAGACGAACGTCTCGTGGTCGCGGCAGGGCGTGATCCGCGGCCTGCACTACCACGAGCGCGGGCAGGACGACCTGTTCGTCTGCCTGGAGGGGATGATCCGGGTCGTCGTCCTCGACCGAGACTCGGGCGAGACGTTCACCGAGGACATCGGGGACGACAACCCCGTCGCGATCTACGTGCCCGGCCGCAACGGTCACGGCTTCGAGGCGCTGACCGACGCGCTCGTCTGCTACCACGTCACCGAGGAGTACGACCCGGACGATCCCGACGAGCACGGCATCTCCTGGGACGATCCTCGTGTCGTCGAACTGTGGAGCACCCGCACACCGATCCTGTCTCCGCGAGACCGGGCCGCGTCGTCCTGACCGGGGCGGGCGGCCAGCTCGGCCGCGCCTTGACCGACGAGTTCGCGGGCGACGACCTGCTCGCGTTCACGCGCGCCGACTGGGACGTGACCCAGCCGCCGCCGCGGGCGCTCCTACGGGGGGCGCACCGGCCGTCGCTCGTCCTGCACGCAGCCGCGTACACGGCGGTCGACGAGGCCGAGAGCGACCCAGACGGCGCTCGGGCAGTGAACGTGCTCGGGACGCGGAACGCCGTGCTGCTTGGAGCGCCGGTCGTCGCGTACTCGACCGACTATGTCTTCGACGGCCGGAAAGGCGAGCCGTACGTGGAGTCGGACGAGGTGTCGCCGCGGTCTGTCTACGGGCGCACGAAGCTCGAGGGGGAGCGCGAGGTGCGCGAGGGCTGGGTCGTGCGCTCGTCGTGGCTCTTCGGCGCGACCGGGAACAACTTCGTCCTGACCATGCTCCGGCTCGGACGCGAGCGGGACGAGGTGGGGGTGGTGGACGACCAGCGCGGCTCGCCCACGTACGTCGGCCATCTCGCCGCGGCGACGCGCCGGATCGTCGAGCTCTCGCACGGGCTCTACCACGTGGCTGCGGACGGCGACTGCACGTGGGCCGAGTTCGCCGAGGCGATCTTCGACGAGACCGGTCTCACGTGCCGCGTACGCCGGATCACGACCGCCGAGCTGGGCCTGCCGGCGCCTCGCCCCGCCTACTCCGTCCTGCGCAGCGAGAAGCCTGGGACCCCGACGCTCCCGCACTGGCGCGACGGGCTCCGCGAGTGCCTCGATCAGATCGGCTGAACCGGCCGTGACTTCGCGTTCCGAGCCGGCCATGCCCCGACCAGACATCGACATGTCCCCAACAGCCGAGGCGCGGCGCTGTGAGCAGGCAAATCGCGCGTCACAAAGACGTAACAGGGACTGTCCCCCGTACATGGCTCGACGAGACGAGGGTGCCTTGGATTGCCTCGGCGGGATTCGGGACTAGGCTTTGACAATGCGCGTTCTCGTCACCGGCGGAGCGGGGTTCATCGGCTCGCACTTCGTGCGGCGGCTGGCGGTGCGAGGCGACGAGGTCGTCGTCCTCGACCGGCTGACGTACTCCGGCAACCGGGCCAACCTCGAGGGCGTCCCGCACGAGTTCCACCACGGTGACATCGCCGACGCCGACGCCGTCGCGGCGGCCGCGGCAGGCTGCGAGGCGATCGTCAACTTCGCCGCGGAGACGCACGTCGACCGCTCGATCCTCGGCCCGCGCGAGTTCGTCCACACCGACGTGCTCGGCACCCAGACGCTGCTCGAATGGGCCCGGGAGACCGGCGCCCGCTACGTGCAGGTATCGACCGACGAGGTCTACGGCGACCTCGAGGCCGGCGGCCGGTCGCGCGAGGACGACCTGCTGCGGCCTTCGAGCCCCTACTCGGCCGCGAAGGCGGCAGGCGACCTCCAGGTGCTCGCCTACGTCCGCACATACGGCGTGGATGCCTCGATTACGCGGGGCGCGAACACCTACGGCTCGAACCAGTACCCGGAGAAGCTGATCCCGCTCTTCGTCACGAACGCGCTCGACGGTCTCCCGCTGCCCGTCTACGGCGACGGCAAGCAGGTGCGCGAGTGGCTGCACGCGGACGACCACTGCGCCGGGGTCGAGCTCGTCCTGCGCGAGGGCGGGCCCGGCGAGGTCTACAACGTCGGCGGCGAGGAGTTCGAGAACCTCGAGGTCATGCACCGTATCGTCGAGCTGACCGGAGCCGATCCGACGCTCCTGCGCCACGTCGAGGACCGTGCCGGCCACGACCGCCGCTACGCGCTCGACGACGCCAAGCTGCGCTCGCTCGGCTGGTCGCCGCAGCACTCGTTCGGCGAGTCGGGTCTCACGGAGACGGTCGACTGGTATCGCGACAACCGCGGCTGGTGGGAGCCGATCAAGTCTGGCGAGTACCGCGAGTACTACGAGCGCCAGTACGCGCAGCGGCTCGCGTAAAACCTGCTTCAGGGGAGCGGGAGCTTCCGCTACGCTCGAAGTCCGCCGCCGGCCCCGGCTCCCTTCATGCGCTGCCGCATCGCCTTCCTCGCCTTCGCGTTCTCTCTCGTCGCCGCCGGCGTGGCCGTGGGCGCCCAGGGCCGACCGGCTCAGGCGACGCAGGTCACCGCGGCGACGTTCGTGCTCACCGGCCACGGCAACGGCCACGGCGTCGGGATGGGCCAGTGGGGCGCGTACGGGATGGCCAAGGGCGGCGCCACGTACGAGAAGATCCTCGGCTTCTACTACCCGGGGACGCAGCTCGGCCAGTCGCCGGTGAAGTCGGTGCGAGTTCTCCTCGCGGAGACGTCCGGGGGGGCCACCGTGACCTCGGACGCGCCGTTCCGGCTCAGGGACGCGAAGGGCAAGGTCCATGTGGTCAAGTCCGGCGAGGTGACAGTCGACCCGAGCCTCAAGACCCAGCTCGCGCCCGCGGCCCGCGCGCAGCCGCTGCCCGGCCCGCTGACGCTCCTGCCCGGCCGCTCGCCGCTCACGTATCGCCGTCCCTACCGCGGGCAGATCCAGCTCCAGGTCGTCTCCGGCCGGCTCCAGGTCGTGAACGTGATCGGCCTCGACGACTACGTGAAGGGCGTCGTCACCGGTGAGAGCCCGAAGGACTGGCCGGCCGCCGCGCTGCAGGCGCAGGCCGTGGCCTCGCGCTCGTACGCGGTGGCCACGCTCGGGGCCGGCAGGCTCCTGTACACCGACCAGCGCAGCCAGGTCTACGGAGGCATCGGCGGCGAGTCGACGACGGGCGTGCAGGCTGTCGCCGACACGAAGGGCCAGGTGCTGCTCTACGACGACCAGGTGGCGACGACGTTCTTCTCCTCGTCGTCCGGCGGCCGCACGACCCCGATCACCGATCTCGTGCCGGGCGCAAAGCCGGTCCCGTACCTCGTCGCGCATGCGGATCCCTATGACCGCGCCTCCCCCTGGCACAACTGGGGGCCGGTCGTCATCACGGGCGCGCAGATGTCGAAGGCGCTCGGCGTTCCGGGCACCGTCGACGTCACGCCGGTCCCGGCGGCCGGCCACGCGCGGCAGCTCGTGGCCACGACAGGCGACGGCACGCAGAAGACCGTCGTGGCGGCGGGCGCTCTACGCGGGTCGCTGGGCCTCCGCTCGACGTACGTGACCCTCGGGCTGCTGTCGCTGTCGCGGCCGCTCGGCGCTCCAGCGGCCGGGTCGGCGCTGACGCTGACCGGCAAGGTGCGGGCGGTCAAGGGGCCGGTGACGCTCGAGCAGTCGACGGGCGGCGGCAGCTGGACGGCCGGGCCGACGCTGACGCTCGCGAAGGACGGCACGTTCTTGGTACCGATCACCGTCCAGCAGACGACGCTCTTCCGCCTGATCGCTCCGGGGGTCAAGGGGCAGTCGCTCTCCGTGCCCGTGCGTCCCGCGCGGAAGCTCCAGGTCGCGGGCGCCGGGTCGGCGCCCCGGAGTGGGCTCGCGACGGCGTTCGCGCCCGACGATCCCCTCGCCCCGCAGCAGTGGTATCTCGCGCACGACCGGGCGTTCGACTTCTGGCCCTATCCGCCCGCCCTGCCGCCGGTCCTGGTCGGGATCGTGGACACGGGCGTCGACCTCGGCCATCCCGAGCTCGCCAGCAGGATCGCTGCGGCGCGGAGCTTCGTCGGCGGCTCCGCCGACGACCAGATCGGGCACGGCACGTTCGTCGCCGGAGAGATTGCCGCGGCGGTCGGGAACGACCAGGGCATCGCGGGCATCGCCTTCTCGGCCCGGCTGCTCGTCGCCAAGGTCGTCGGTGCCGACCAGACGATCGATCCCGCGGTCGAGGCGCGCGCGATCCGCTGGGAGGTCGACCGGGGCGCGAAGATCATCAACCTCAGCCTCGGTGCCGTCCGCGACCCGACCGACCCGACCATCGACACGTTCTCGGCCGTCGAGGCCGCGGCAGTGCGCTACGCCACGAGCCACGGCGTGCTCGTCGTCGCGGCCGTCGGCAACAGCGACGACGCGCCCTTGACCCCCTGGCCGTACGCGAGCTATCCGTCCGCGCTGCCGCACGTGCTCGGCGTCGGCGCGCTGTCCGAGGACGGCTCGGTCCCGTCGTTCTCGAACCGTGACGCCGCTTTCCTCGACCTGGTCGCACCCGGGACCGGGATCCTGTCCACGTTCCCTCGCTCGATCACGGCGCAGCGGGCCTCGTGCGCCGACCAGGGCTACTCCGATCTGCGGGACGGCCGAGTACCGCGACGGGTCGGGGACGTCGTTCGCCGCTCCGCAGGTCACCGCAGCGGCCGCCCTGTTGCTCGCCGCCCACGCCGGGCTGACGCCCGACCAGCTGTCGACGATCATCGAGCGCTCCGCCGACGACGTCACGCCGGCAACGGGTTGCTCCCACTGCCTCGTCGGCCGCGATGCGCTGTCGGGGCGTGGCAGCCTCGACATCGCCTCGGCGCTGCAGGCGCTGTCCAGGACGCCGCCGACCGGCGACCGCATGGAGCCGAACGACGACGGCGGCCCGACCGCCCCGCGCCTCTGGGGCCAGGCGAGCGCCGTGCGCGCGACGGTCGACTACTGGGACGATCCCGTCGACGTCTACGCGGTCAAGGTGCGGGCCGGCCAGCGGTTGACCGTGAAGCTCCGCGGGCCGGGGGTCAAGGGACTGCAGCTCGCGCTCTGGAAGCCGGGGACGGAGCACGTCACCGGCTCGCCGTCCGCGGTCTCCTCGCAGCGTCTGCTCCAGTCGCTCCACGCCGGCCCGAGCCAGAGCTTCCGCTACCGCGCCCCCTCGGTGGGCTGGTACTTCGTCGAGGTGAAGACCGCCTCCCCGTGCGCCGGCGCCTACTCGCTGCGCATCACGAAGACTCCGTAGAGAATCTAGGCATGAAGCTGGACGCGACGATCGCGTGCGATCCGGCCGTGGCCGCGCCGCTCGCCGCAGCCCTCGAGGCGGACGGCTATGACGGCGTCTGGACGCGCGGAGACGCAGCACGACCCCTTCCTGCCGCTCGCGACCGCGGCCGTCTCCACGGAGCGCGTCACGCTGGGGACGGCGATCGCGACCGCGTTCACGCGCAGCCCGATGGTGACGGCGATGGCCGCGTGGGACCTCCAGCGCGCCAGCCGGGGGCGATTCGTGCTCGGCCTCGGCACGCAGGTGCGCGCCCACAACGTGCGCCGCTTCTCTGTGCCCTGGGAGGCGCCCGCGCCGCGCCTGCGGGAGTTGGTCGAGGCGCTGCGGCACATCTGGGGCGCGTTCCAGGGCGAGCACCCGCTGCGCTTCCGGGGCACGTACTACCGCCACGACCTGATCACGCCGTTCTTCGACCCTGGGCCGCACGAGTGGCCGGCACCGCCCATCTACCTGGCCGCGGTCACGCCGACGATGTACAGGCTCGCGGGCGAGGTCGCGGACGGGATCCACCTGCACCCCTTCCACACGACGCGCTACCTGCGGGAGGTTGCGCTGCCGGCCCTCGGCGACCGCCGCTCCGAGTTGACGCTCGCGAGCGGCGTCTTCGTCGTGCTCGGGGGCGCGGCGGACGAGGTGCGGATGCAGATCGCGTTCTACGGGTCGACGCCGACCTACCGGCCCGTGCTCGAGGCGCACGGCTGGGACGGCCTGCAGGAGGAGCTTCACCGCCTGATGCGGGTCGGCGACTTTGCCGCCATGGCAGCGGCGATCGACGACGAGGTCCTGGCCGAGTTCGCCGTGCTCGCGGACGACTGGGACGACGCCTGGCGCAAGATCCGCGAGCGCTACGACGGCATCCTCGACCGCGTCGGCGTCTACGGCCTCCGCTCATCGGGTGCGGACTCGAAGCAGATCGCCGACGCCTTCCGCCGAACGGCCTAGTCCGAAGCCCGCACTGTCCTTCGACAGGTCCGGCAGGGACATTTTCCCTGCTCAGGGCGTTTCGGTGCCTGGCACCTGCCTGGCACCGGTTTGTCCGCGGCGGACAGGTCTAGACCGGCGGCTCCGGGTCGTACTGGATGTAGCGGCGCACGTCGCGGGCACGGTCTTCGGAGTGCAGCCGCGCGACGAGGTGCAGGGCCATGTCGATCCCGGCCGAGACGCCGGCGGCCGTGACGACGTCGCCGTCGTCGACGAAGCGCGACTCGCGGTCGACCCGGATGTCGCTGCCGAGCTCACCGAGGCGGTCGAGGGATCCCCAGTAGGTCGTCGCCGGCCGGCCGTCGAGGAGACCCGCGTCGGCGTAGACGAGCGAGCCCGTGCAGACGCTCGTCATCAGCGCACCCGTCTCCGCCAGCCCGCGCACGCGCTCCCGCACGGCTTCGACGCCGAGCTGCTCGCGCGCGCCCTTGCCGCCGGGCCAGAGCACGACGTCTGGCGGCGGTGCGGTCTCCCAGGTGTGCTCTGCAAGCACGCGTAGGCCCTTGGCGCACGTGATCGGTGCGAGCGAGTCGGCGACCGTGTAGACCTCGACCCCGTCCTCGGGCCACATGCGCGACCAGGCGGCGAGCACCTCCCACGGCCCGGCCCAGTCCAGCTCCTCGGCTGCGTCGAAGAGAACGATCGCGATCCTCACGCCGCTGCCTCGATGGCAGTCCAGGCGTCCCAGAACGCCTCCTCGGGGTCCGCCAGCGGCGCGCCCGCCGATTCCTCCAGCGGCCCGCCGACCTCCAGAAGTCGCCAGCGGTATTCGGAACCCTCGCGCGCGATGGTCACGTCGAAGCGCCGCTCGCCGAGCGCGGTGCGAACCGTGGCCGAGCCGCCGCCGTTCTCGCGCAGCGCGCGGACGGGCTCGAGCACGAGCTCGACGAGCCAGACGGCGAAGCGGTCACGGCAGTCCATTGCCCCCGCTAGCGTAGACGTCCGTGAAGGTCACCTTCCTCGGTCACGCCGGCCTCTACGTCGAGACGCGCCACGGCTCGATTCTCTGCGACCCCTGGTTCAACCCCGCCTACTTCGCCTCGTGGGTGCCGTTCCCGTCCAACCAGGAGCTCGACCCGGCGACGTTCGGGAGCCCGGACTACCTGTACGTCTCGCACGTCCACCGGGACCACCTCGACCGCGACTTCCTGCGCGACCACGTGTCCAAGGACGCGACGGTGATCCTCCCGGACCATCCGCTCGACCTCGTGCACCGGGAGCTCGAGGCGCTCGGCTTCACGCGCTTCGTGGAGACGAAGACGAACGTGGCGCTCGAGCTCGACGGCCTGCGCGTGATGACCGTCTGCACGATCTTCCCTGCCGACGGGCCCCTCGGCGACTCGGCGCTCGCGGTCGACGACGGCGAGACGCGGATCTTCGACCAGAACGATGCGCGGCCGGTCGACCTCGACGGGGCGCACGCGTTCGGTCATTTCGACGCGCACTTCGTCCAGTTCTCCGGGGCGATCTGGTACCCGATGGTCTACCGCTTCCCGCCGCAGATGAAGAGCGCGCTCGGCCGCAAGAAGCGCGAGACGCAGATGGCCAGGTCGCTGCGCTACTCGCGGCAGGTGGATGCGGACTTCGTGATCCCGATGGCCGGCCCGCCCTGCTTCCTCGACGACGACCTCTTCGACCTCAACGACCTCGGTCGACGACCCGGCCAACGTCTTCCCCGACCAGACCGTGTACCTCGAGTACCTGCGCGCGCAGGGCGCCGAGAACGGCCGGCTGATGATCCCGGGCAGCGTCGCAACCATCGAGCCCGGACGGATCGAGATCGAGCACCCGCACGACCCGAGCGAGATCTTCGGCGACAAGCGCGCCTACCTGGAGGCGTTCCGCGAGCGCATGCGGCCGCGGATCGAGGCCGAGAAGGCCTCGTGGCCGCGCGGGCAGGTCGACATCCTCGTCGAGCTCACCGAGTGGTTCGAGCCCGTCCTCGATCTCGCCGATCGCACCGCCGCCGCCATCAACGGCCGAGTGCTGCTCGATCTCGGCGACCCGCAGGTGGTGCTCGACTTCTGGACGCGCCGGGTCTACGCCTGGGAGGGCGACGAGTGCGAGTACCGCTTCTGGATCGACCCCGCGCTCGTCGAGCAGCTCATCCTCGATCACGACCAGGACTGGGTCAACCGCCTCTTCCTCTCCTGCCGCTTCGAGGCCGAGCGGCGCGGCTCGTACAACGAGTACCTGTACAGCTTCTTCAAGTGCCTCTCGGCCGAGCGGATCGAATACGCCGAGGGCTGCTACTCCGAGCAGCTGCCCGAGCGCGAGTTCTTCGAGTGCGACGGGTACCGCGTACAGCGCCGCTGCCCGCACCTGAAGGCCGACCTCGCCCGCTTCGGCGTCGTCGAGGACGGCATCCTCACCTGCACGCTGCACGGCTGGCAGTTCGAGCTCGCGACCGGGCGCTGCCTGACCTCCGACGACCGTCGCTTGTTCAGCGAGCCGCTCGCGGAGCCCGCGGCAGCCGAAAAATGAGATTCGGCGTCCAGCTTCCCGAGGCGGAACGCGTCGTCCGCTGGCCGGAGGTCGTGGCCATGGCGCACGCGGCCGAGGAGGTCGGCTTCGACTCGATCTGGCTCGGCGACCACCTGCTCTACCGGGGCGACGGCCGCGAGGAGCGCGGGCCGTGGGAGGTCTGGACGCAGCTCGCCGGGCTCGCCGCGGTCACCGAGCGCGTGCGGCTCGGCCCGCTCGTTGCCTGCGCGTCGTTCCATTCGCCGGGGCTGATCGCGAAGATGGCCGCGTCCGTGGACGAGATCAGCGGCGGCCGCTTCGTCCTCGGCCTCGGCGCGGGGTGGAACGAGACGGAGTACCGCGCCTTCGGCCTTCCGTACGACCACCGCGTCTCGCGCTTCGAGGAGTCGTTCGAGATCGTTCGCCGCGTGCTGGCTGGCGAACGCGTAACGGTGGAGGGGCGGTTCTGGTCGGCGGACGATCTCGTGCTGCATGCCCCCGCCGGCGCGGCGCGTCCCGCTGATGATCGGCTCGAACGGCGAGCGGATGCTCTCGATCGCGCTGCCGCACGTGGACTGGTGGAACACCTGGTACTCGGACTACGGAAACAGGGCCGACGGCTTCGCCGAGCTGAACGTTCGGATCACCGAGGCAGCCGCGCGCGCGGGCCGCGACCCGGCCGAGGTGCAGCGAAGCACCGCGGTGCTCGTCGAGCTCGATCCGGACGCCGTCAAGCGTCCGCACTCGGACGACGACTCTCCGCCTGTGGCGCTCGACGGGCTTCGCGCACATCTCGACGGGCTCGCGGAGGCGGGTGCGGACGAGGCGATCCTGATCCTGCGCCCGATCGACGAGTCCTCGATACGGGCCGTCGGCGCAGCGCTCTAGGGGCAGATCTTCGAGTACGACCGGCCGCCGACGAATCGGCTCCACTCCTCGGTCGTGAAGTTCCGCCCGGCTTGGGCGCATGCCTGTCGCTCCCACGCCTGGACCGTCGCCGGGAAGCGGTAGGCGCGGCCGTCTCCGTAGGTGTAGAAGAACGATCGGCCGTCCGGCGTGTAGGCGACGTTTCCCCACAGGCCCGTCGAGCTCGGGAAGTCGGTGCCGAATTGCTGCAGGGTCGACGTCTCCCAGATTCGAGTCCCGCCGCCGAAGCCGGCGGTGGCGAACGTCTTCCCGTCGGGTGCAAACGCGAGACCCGCGACCGGCCCGTTGGCGACGACCGTCGTGTGGCCAATCATCTTCCCGGTTGCCGGATTCCAGAGGCTCACGGCACCCGAGAAGGAGCCGGTCGCGAGTGTCCCGTCCGGCGAGAAAGCCACCACGCCGATCGCGTTCCCCGGATTGGAGTCGGGTGGCCGGATCGTGCGCTCGACGTGTCCGGTTCGTGTGTTCACGATCAGCACCAGGCCGTTGTCAGGCGTGACGGCGGCCGTGGTGCCGTCCGGCGAGATCGCGACCCAGCGGCCGCTCGTGTGCAGGTCGAGCGTGTGGCCGCCGACCAGCTTGCCGTCGCGCCACAGAGCCAGCTCTCCTTTCTCGGGCGCGGGGCCGGCCTCGGGGCGTGTGGCGGCGTCCACTGCGGCGATCAGGCGGCCATTCTCGGCGGAGGCGACCGACTGTACCGTGCGCGTCCTCGAGAGTCCGGGCAGGACTGCCGCAAGCCTCGGTTTCGGGCCGATCGCCCAGACCTGGACGAGGCCCTGGTCGGCGCCCACGACGAATCGCCCGTTTCCGGCCCACGCTCCCTGGAAGATGTTCCGCCCTGATGCCAGCGAGATCCTGGCGATTCGCCGCAAGGTCGACGTCGAGAAGAAGCTCACGTTCGATTGCTCCACGCTCGCGGCCAACGTTCGCCCGTCGGGAGAGACGGCGAGGAGTGGGGGCACCGTGAGGGTGTTCCCGCGCGGAAGCCCGACGCCGACGCTGAACGGGCTGCCGAAGCGGCGGCTCGCGCCGAGGTCGTACTGGAGGATCGCGCCG
Organism: uncultured Actinomycetes bacterium; assembly: GCA_963776375.1. Lineage (GTDB taxonomy): Bacteria > Actinomycetota > Thermoleophilia > Gaiellales > Gaiellaceae > PALSA-612. The sequence goes on from CAVZMF010000004.1 coordinate 419,818, forward strand.
TCGATGCCGGGCGTGTACAGCGTCTCGCCGTCGGGGCTGAAGTCTGCGGCGAAGACACGTGACGCGTGTCCGGTCAGGCGCTCGAGGACCTTGCCGGTCTTCGGGTCCCAGATGATGGCGAGCCCGTCGTCTCCGGTGCTGACGGCGACGCGCGAATCGGGCGAGAAGGTCATGCGGTTGACCTCGCCCGAGTGCGCTCCTTCGCCCAGGATCGTCTGGGCGCTTGCGATGTCGAAGAAGCGCACGGTGCCGTCCCCGAGTCCGTAGGCGAGCGTCTTTCCGTCGGGACTGAGCGCGGCCGGGGCGAACCCTCCCGTGAACCGGGGACCCGGCACCGATCCGATCCGCCTCATCGTCGCCGCGTCCCAGGTCGTGATCCGGCTGCTCTGGGCGACCATCAGCCGGTCACCCGGCAGCGCCTGGACCGCAACGAGGAGACCCGCGAATCCGGTCGGGATCGGGCAGTTCTTGGTCGGCGCCAGGATGCCGACGGCTGCGGACGCAGGGCACGGGACCTGCTTCGACGCCCCGCTTCTGTTCGGTTGCCACACCTCGATGTAGCCGTCGCCGTTGCTCCTGTCCTTCTTCTGGATCATCGACCACGCGAAGAAGGCGTAGCGCCCGTCGCGGGTAACCGCGACGAGGTTCCCGTTCGCGGGATTGTTCAGCCAGAGCTTGCTGAACGTGAAGGTTCGAAGTGTGCCGCCGGTCCTCGGGTCGACCAGAACCTGCACGGGAACCTTCACCGTCGGGGGTCCGCGGCGAACAGATCGCCGGTCGTGGGCACGTAGGCGTAGTCGGCGTTGACGAGCGGGATCGTGCGCACGAGCGTGTGAGTCCGCGTGTCGAAGATCTTCATCCCGCAGCAGTTCGTCACCGCCGCAATCGAGCGGCCGTCGGGCGAGACCTTGACCTCCTGCGGACGGCCGTTGGAGATCCCCAGCGCGAACGTGCCGATCGCCGCCGGGCTGCGTAGCAGCGTCGCGAGCAGCGTGCCCTCGGTCTTGGGCGAACGGTCGAGGTTCAGCGACTCGCGGGCGAGCAGCATCGACAGGTCGATCCGCGGCTGCGAGACGGCCTCGGCGCCGAGCTGGCGGCCGAGCGCGACCGTCGCCTGGTGCTGGGCGGAGCTTCGCTGCTGGAGGGCGACGACGCCTCCGACGATCGCGGCGACAAGCAGCACCGCCGCGCCGACGAGGAGACCGCGTAGCCGCCGGTTCTGACGCCGCTGGCGGTCCGCCTCGAGGTCGGCATGGCTGCGGCTTGCGGCCAGGAACTCGCGCTCGAGCTCGTTGAGCTCGCGCTCGCGGCCGGCCGCCCAGTCGAGCGTGGCGGTCAGCCGCGCGCCGCGGTAGAGCTCCGCGGTGTCCCGATCGGCTGCCTCCCACCGCTTCGCGCTCTGGGTCAGGTGCTCGCGTAGCTCGCGTCCCTGCGCGTCCTCGGCCAGCCAGTCCTGGAACCGCGGCCACTCCCGCAGCAGAGCCTCGTGGGCGACCTCCACGCTCGACCCCTGGGCCGTCAGGAGCCGGTCTGCGGTGAGCCGCTCGACGACCTGCGTCAGCACGGGATCGCGGTCGAGGTCGAGCTCCGACAGCGGCACGCGGCGCCGTGCGACCGCGCCCTCGTCTCCGCTCGCGACCAGGCGCAGGAAGAGCCGCCGGGCCGCGTCGCGCTGCTCGTCCGTCAGATTTCGTAGGAGCTCTCCGCGAGCCGCGCAACCGCGCCGCGGACACCGCCGAGGCGGCCGTACGTCGCGAGCCGGAGCCAGTCGTCGTCGCGTTCGCGCCAGAGCTCGACCAGCGCCGTCGACAGGAGCGGGAGGCCGCCCGGCTCGTCGCCGATCTCCTCGACGAGCGCGTCGGTCAGCGCCGACTCCACCCGCACTCCGGTGCGCCTGCCGGGGAGCTCGATCGCCCGGCGGAGCTCGTCCGCGTTCATCGGGCCGACCAGCACCTGGTTCGCGGCCACGAGCCGGGCGAGATCGGGGTAGGCGCCGCAGTGGCCGTAGTAGTCGCCGCGCAGGCCGACACGACCACGTACCGCTCCGGGTCGGACGCGCGGCCGACGAGGCGGTCGACGAATGCGGCGCGCTCGTGCTCGTCCTGGCAGAGCGTGAACACCTCCTCGAACTGGTCGACGACGAGCACGAGCCGCTCGTTGGAGCCGCTTTCGTCGACCGCCGACAACTCTGCGAGCGGATGCTCGCCGGGGCGGATCGCCGACGACGTCCAACGCTCGCTGCCGGGAAGGAGGCCGGCCTGAAGCGACGGCAACAGGCCGGCAGCGATCACGGACGACTTGCCGCTTCCCGACGCGCCCACGACCGCCAGCAGACCGGCTCCGACGGTGCGCGCGGCGAGCTCACCGACGAGCTGCTCGCGACCGAAGAACAGTGCCGAATCGGACTCCTCGAACGACGCCAGGCCCTTGTACGGCGCTTGCCCGTACTCGAGCTCGACCTGCGCCTCCTCGGAATAGAGCCTCCCGAGCTTGAGGCCGATGGCGTTGTTCGCAAACGCCAGATCGGCGCTGCGGGTGCGCCGCTCGGCGGCGAGGAACTCGGCGGCGGCGGCGAGTCTCCTCGATGCCTCCTGCTGTGCCCACTCGCTCATCAGCTCGTGGACCCGCGCAGGCACGCCCGCGGAGGCGCGCGCGATCGACTCGAGCGGCACGCTGTCGACGTCGTCCGCTCGCGTAGATCGTGGCCACGCTCCGGATCGCCTCGCCGTCCAGCGGTCCCAGCCGGCGGTGGCCGTCCCCGCGCGCGTTCACGGCGCCGAGCAGCCGATCCAGCTCGGGACCGCCCTCCGGGTCGCGCAGAAGACAGAGGACGAGGACCGGAGCGCTCTCGATCTGCGGGAACGCGTCCGCCAGCTGCGGCGCCAGCGTCGCCGCCGTCGCGTCGAAGTCGTCGAGCACGAGCAGGGTCGGGCCGTTCTCGTGCGAGCGCGCGCGGAGCCCAACCGTCGCGGCGGCCGCGGCGACGCCGCCGGCGCCCGCGTACGTACACGGTTGCCCTGTCGGCGCACGGCGAATGCGGCGATCTCCGCGGCGAGCCGACTCTTCCCGATCCCCGCGGGCCCGGAGACGACGAGCACTCGGCCGCGCCCGCGGCGCACCTGGCGCCACGTCCCGCGCAGCCAGGCGAGCTCGTGTTCGCGGTCCGACGAGCGGCGCGTCGGGCTCCAGCTCGAACGGAAGCGGTCGCGCATCCGCCGCTGCCGGGCGGACGTCCGGCGTGGCCGGGAACTCGTCGACTGCCTCCACCAGCTCGACCGGAGCCGTCGAATCCCTTCAGCTCGACCGTCCCGGCCGGGTCGAAACGGATGCCGGGCACGTCGCCCGCGCGTTCGGCGAGCGCCGCAGTCACGAGCACCTGGCCGGCTGCCGCCTGCGAGCAGAGGCGCGCCGCAGTGTTCAGCGCCGCACCGCGGTAACCGCCTTCGACCGGGACGGCCTCTCCCGTGTCGATCCCGATGCCCACGAGGAGCGGCAGGCCGCCGTCGGAGGCGGCCTCGTCCGTGCACACGACGGCCAGCTCGATGGCCGCGCGAACCGCCTGGGCCGCGGACTCGAACACAGCAAGGGCCTCGTCGCCGCGGAGCTCGATCACCCGGCCGCTGCGGGCCTCGACCGCGTCGCGGGCGAGCTGCGCGAAGCGAGTGGCCAGTCGAGCAGCTTCCGCGTCCCCGCGCTCCCGTGTGAACCGCGTGTAACCGCGGACGTCCGCGATCAGGAAGACGCGTTCAGCGCCCTGGACCTTGCCGTCGCCGTCGCCTGCCCCGGCGCGCGCCGCGACCTCGGTCATGCCCTCAAGACCTGCATCGAGGGCTGCGATCTTCCCTCATGAGCCCGCGCCGAGCAACTGGGTGTCGTGCGGCGGATCAGGGCGCGCTCGGAAGCCTGCGAGAGCTAACCGTCGAGAAGCTCTTCGTCCGCGACGTCGCGGATCACCCGGGCCGGATTGCCGACCACGACCTTGCGCGCCGGCACGTCCTTCGTGACCACGGCGCCGGCTCCGATGAACGCCTCCTCGCCGATCTCGATCCCCGGGCAGAGCACCGCGCCGCCGCCGACGCGCGCGCCGCGGCGGATCGTCGGGCCTTTGACCAGCTCGTGCCGTTTCTCGGTGCGGCCCATGAAGTTGTCGTTCGTCGTCACCACGCAGGGCGCGACGAAGACGTCCTCCTCCAGCGTCGAATAGGCGGTGACGTAGGCGTGCGCCTGGATCGTCGTCCGGGCCCCGACGGTCGTGTCGTTCTCGACGAGGGAGCCGCGGCCGATGACGACGTCGTCGCCGATCTTGCAGCGCTCCCGCACGCAGGCGCCGTCGCCGACGATCACGCGTTCGCCGATCTTCGACCCCGCGAAGACCGTGGCGCCGGTGGAGACGATCGACCCGTCGGCGATCTCGACGGGCGGCAGCTCCTCGCGCTTCGCCGTCGAGCGGGGCGAGAGGACGGGCTGCTTGCCGACGACCGCTTGCTCGAGCACCTTGACCCCGTCCCCCAGCATCGTGCCGGGGTAGACGATCGCGGTCGGGTGGATCTCAGCGGCCGCCAAGCGACTCCGTCAGCCGCTCGAGAACGCGAACGACCGCGGCGCCGTCTCGAGCGACCTGTCGGCGGTCGCCCTCGCCGCCCACGAGAGCGAGGAAGTGCTCGCACTCGAGCCGCAGCGGCTCGTCGGTCGGAATCTTGGGAATGTGGATGTCGCCCGAGCGCGTCTGCCACTCGCCGTAGCTCTCGGCCTGCTTCCACGGGTACTTGTCGTAGATCGTCACCTTGCGCTCGAGCTCCATGTCGTCGAACACGACCATCTTCTCGGTGCCGACGACGGTGATCTTCCTCATCTTGTGCGGGTCGAGCCACGATAGGTGCATGTGCGCGATCTTCCCGGACGGGAAGCGCAGATAGCAGAAGACGACGTCCTCGACCCCGGCAGTGAGAAAGTCGCGTCCGTGGGCAACGACCTCGTCGGGCTCCTCTTCGAGCAGGTAGAGGATCACCGACAGGTCGTGGACGCCCAGCGACCAGAGTGCGTTCTCGTCCTTGCGGATAATCCCGAGGTTTTGGCGGTTACCGTAGACGCAGAGCACGTCGCCGAGCGCACCGGCGTCGACGAGCTCCTTCAGCTTCTGGACGCCGGGGTGGTAGAGCAGCAGGTGCCCCGGCATGCACACGAGGTCGCGCGGCGGCGGCGAGTCGCACGAGCTCGTCCATCTCTCCCCCGCGCATCGCCGGCGGCTTCTCGACGAGGACGTGCTTGCCGGCCTCGAGGGCGCCGCGCGCCAAGTCGTAGTGCGTCGGCACCGGCGTGGCGACGACGACCGCGTCCAGCGCGTCGTCGGCCAGCAGCTCGTCGTAGCTCGCAGTCGCCTGCGCCTGCGGATAGCGGCTCGCGAACGCCTGGAGCCGCCCGTCGTCTGCATCGCAGATCCAGGCGAGCTCTGCAAGCCCGTCGAAGTTGCGTGCGAGGTTTGGTCCCCAGTGGCCGAGCCCGATCAGGCCGACTCGTGTCATAGTTTCCACACTTTGGGGTGGGCGCGTCCGGTGTCGCCGGTGGCGTTGCGGAAGTCGGCGACGACGTTCGCGTCGCGCACGACCTGGGCGTGGTCGATGGTCGAGTGCGCGGTGAGGATGGCGACGCAGTCGTAGGCGCCCGGCTGGAGCGGAACCGATTCCTTCCCGTCGAGTGTGGGCACGTGTGGGTCGTGGTAGGAGACGTCGGCGCCTGCGTTCTCGAGTAGTTGCATGACCTTGAGCGCCGGCGACTCGCGCACGTCGGAGATGTCGGCCTTGTAGGCCACGCCCAGGATCAGCACCTTCGATCCGCTCAGCGACTTGTGCGCGCCGTGGTTGAGCGCCTGCGAGATCAGCGAGCGGCAGTAGTAGGGCATGCCCTCGTTGACCTTGCCGGCCAGCTCGATGAACTCCGTGGAGAAGCCGTACTCGCGCGCCTTCCAGGTCAGATAGAAGGGATCGACGGGGATGCAGTGGCCGCCGAGGCCGGGGCCGGGCTGGAAGCTCATGAACCCGAACGGCTTCGTCGCCGCCGCGTCGACGACCTCCCACACGTCGATGCCCATCCGCTCGCAGAGCTGCGCGAGCTCGTTGACGAGCGCGATGTTCACCGAACGGAAGATGTTCTCGAGCAGCTTGGTCAGCTCGGCCGCCTCGGGCGAGGACACGGGGTGGACGGTGTCGACCACGCCGCCGTACAGCTCGGCCGCGCGGCGCGTCGACTCCTCGTTGATGCCGCCGACGATCTTCGGCACCGTCTTCGTCGACCACGTCTCGTTGCCGGGGTCGACGCGCTCGGGCGAGAAGGCAAGATGGAAGTCCTCGCCTGCCTTCAGGCCGGAGAGCTCTTCGAGGATCGGCTGGACGACCTCCCGCGTCGTCCCGGGATAGGTGGTCGACTCGAGCACGACGAGCTGCCCCGGCCGGAGCCGCTCGGCGATGGAGCGGCAAGCGCTGGTGACGATCGAGAGGTCGGGCTCGCGCTGTTTCGTCAACGGCGTCGCCAGCGCGATCAGGATCGCCTCGGCGTCGCGCAGGTCGTCGTAATCCGTCGTCGCCCGCACCGTCCCACGCTCGACGAGCGGGCCGAGCATCCTCGAGGGGACGTCCTCGATATGGCTCTCGCCGCGGTTGATGCCCTCGACCACGCTCCGCTCGACATCGACCAGCACGACCTCGTTGCCCGCGTCGGCGAACACCTGCGCCAACGGCAGCCCGACATAACCTGCTCCAACGATCGCCACCCTGGTCATGACGCGGCAAGGCTAGCGAGCACAGCCGCCGCCACCTTCTCCGAGGCGTGCCCATCGCCGTACAGCCGCGGCCGCTCGGCAGGCATCCAGGCCGTCCGCACCGCCACCACCAGCCGCTCGGGATCATCGTCCACGAGCACATTCGCCACCCCGCTCCACCGTATCCACCCACTCCGTCGACGGCCGCGCCGTCACGCACGGCACCCCGTACCAGTACGCCTCCTTCTGGACCCCGCCCGAGTCGGTGACGATCACGCGCGCCTGCGACGCGAGTGCGGCGAAGTCGAGGTAGGACAGCGGCTGGCTGATCTGGACATGACCGAGGGACAGTCCCTCGGACCTGGCTACGGCGGCCGTGCGCGGATGGGCCGGGAGCAGGACAGGCTCATCCAGCCGGGACAGGCCGTGGAGGATGCGCGCGAGGCGCTCGGGGCGGACGTTCGCCTCCCGGTGGATCGTGGCCAGCACGTAGCGGCCGGGCTCGAGCTCGAAGTCGGTCAGCGCCGTCGAGCGCTCCCGTGCGATCGGGGCGAGACGGAGGCACGCGTCGTACATGACGTCGCCGACCACCTCGATGCGGCCCGGGACGCCCTCGGTGCGCAGCGTCTCGGCGCTGCGCTCGTCCGGGCACAGGAGCAGGTCGGCGATGCGGTCGACCTCGATGCGGTTGTGCTCCTCGGGCATGGACAGGTCGCCGCTGCGCAGCCCGGCCTCGACGTGCGCGACCGGAACGTCCTGTGCCACGGCCGCGCGCGCTCCGGCCAGTGTCGAGTTCGTGTCGCCGAAGACGATCACCCGCTCGGGGGCGATGCGCTCGATCTGCTGCTCGACCCGGGATCGCATGCGCTCGATGTCAGCCGTCTGCAGGCCGAGATTGACCGGCTGTGCGAGCCCGAGTTCGTCGAAGAAGACCTGTGACAGATCGTGGTCGTAGTGCTGCCCCGTGTGCACGACGGTCTCGTCGATGCCGGCGGCACGGAGCGCCGTCGAGAGCGGCGCCGACTTGACGAACTGTGGGCGGTTGCCCACAACAGACAGGACGCGCACGCGTCTCAGCCTAGTAGGTGCCTCCCCCAGCAATGCATGCCGGCCTCTGGCCCGCGATCACACGGCGCGTTGCAGAAGCTCGGCGGCATCACTGGACGAGGCACTCGGCATGAGGTCGATCGCGGTCTGCACCTGCCTGCTCGCGCTGCTCGCGGCCGGCTCCGGTGGGGCCGGGGCGCCGCGACCGCGTCTTGCCGGCTCGCACGCGTGTCCCGACCAGGCCGGTTTCGTGTGCTCGACGCTCCAGGTGCCGCTCGACTACTCCGGCCGCGTGAAGGGAAGCCTGGCTCTCGCGGTCGCGACCTCGCTGAGCGGGCCGCGTGACGTGCTGCTCGTGCTCACGGGCGGCCCGGGACAACCGGGCGTCCCCTCGATCGGGCGGATCGCGGAGAGGTACGCCGCACTCGCCGAGCGGTACCGGTTCGTGATGATCGACCAGCGCGGCACGGGCGACCGCGCGCTCGACTGCCCGGCCCTACAGCGAGAGATGGGCTTCTCCGACCTGCAGCGGCCGACCCCCGGAGCGGTTCGCGCGTGCGCGGCGGCGGTCGGCCCGAAGCGCGCCTTCTACGGCACCGACGACACCGTCCGCGACCTCGACTACCTGCGACGCGCTCTCGGGGTCGGCCGGATGGCGATCGACGGCACCTCCTACGGCACCTATGTCGCCGAGCGCTACGCCCTTGCCTATCCCGGACACGTCTCGCGGCTCGTGCTCGACTCCGTCGTGCCGCACGAGGCCAGCGGGCAGCTGGAGACCCAGGCGTTTCCGCGGGTCACGCAGGTGCTGCGCAACGTATGCGGGCGCTGTGCGGACGACCTGGCCGCGGTCGTCGCTCGGTACCGCAACGGCACGAAGCTGCTGGACGCGATCGTCACCCTCAGCGTCATCGACCCGACCTTCCGCACCCAGGTCGACCTCCCGCAGGTCCTGCGCCAGGCACGGCTCGGCAACGCCCAGCCGATGAACGAGATGCTCGCCGGCTTTCGCGAGGCCCAGGCGTCGACACCCGCATCGGGCCTGAGCCAGGGCCTCCACGCGAGCGCGCTTTGCGGCGACTGGCGCTGGCCGTGGCGCGACTCGTCGGCGCCGCTCGCCGGCCGCGCGGCGGCGCTGAGCCGCTACGCGGCTGCCCTGCCCGGGCGGGCGCTCGGTCCCTTCGACCGCGCCACCGTGATCGGCAACGGGATCATGCAGCAATGCCTCTACTGGCCACCCACGGCGCCGACCCCGCAGCCGCGGCCGGGCACGAAGATCCAGGCGCCGGCGCTCGTGCTCGCCGGCGACCGCGACCTGTCGACGCCGCTGCCCTGGCCACTCCAGGAGCGGAAGCTGCTCCCGCACGGCAGGCTCGTGATGATCCGCGGTTGGGGCCACTCGACGCAGCGGTCGACGGTCGCGCGCGCGGCAGTGGAGCGCTTCCTGCTCGCCCCCTAGCGGCGTTCGAGGAAGCCGGCCGCGAGCATCTCACGGGCGGCGGGGAGCAGCGCCTGCTCGACAGTCGCGCTGCTCGCACCCTCGATCCGTGCCAGGTCGGCAGCGATCTCGCCGAGGGTGCGCTGCCCGTCGAGCGCGGCCAGCAGCGCGGCGACGGTCGGGTCGAGGGAGCCGCGGAAGCCGAGCCCCTCCTCCAGCGAGAGGGCGATCTCGGCGACGCTCCACTCGCGGTCCCGGTAGACCGCGCGCTGCTCGAGGCGGGCGTGTTCCACGAGCACCAGCCGCTCCTGCAGCAGCGCGCCCTCGTCGGCGAGGCCGGCGAGGTCACGGTCGCCGCGAAGGGCGAGTCGTGGGTGAGATGCGCGGCGGTGAAGTGCCCCACGACCTTGCCGCCCGGCCGGTCGAGGAGCTGGCCGTACCCGCTGTGACGCTCGCTGCTCGCCGGGACCTGACCTGCCCGGTGCGACGGTCGAGCCTCGAGATCCACACGTTCACGCTGAAGGGCGGGACGATCCACGGTCTCGGCACGGCGATACGAGGAGCCGAGGGGCACTTCGTCATCCTCGGCGGGACGGGGCTCTACGCCGGCGCCCGGGGCGGTTACGTCGCCCGCCAGCAGACGCGCGAGCTGGGGGGCGACGGCACGGCCGAGTTCCATCTGACACTGGCGGGAGGGGAGGCCGCGAATGGCGTTTGACGCATTTCTCAAGATCGAGGGCATCGAGGGCGAGAGCACGGACAAGACCCATCCGGGCGAGATCGAGATCGACTCGTTCAGCTGGGGCGTGACGAACACCGGCAATGTCGGGGGCGGCGGTGGCACGGGCAGGGCCGTGCCGGAGGACTTCCACTTCACGGCCCCGCTGAGCAAGGCGTCGCCCAACCTCATGCTGGCCTGTGCCGTGGGCCGGCACATCCAGTCGGCGACCCTGACCGTCCGCAAGGGCGGATTCGAGTTCCAGAAGATCAGGCTCTCGGACGTGCTCGTCTCGTCCTATCAGACGGGCGGCGCCACCGACCAGGACCGTCCCGAGGATCAGGCCAGCCTGAGCTTCGTCAAGATCGACTTCTTCTACAGCGTGCAACGCACGGGCGAGGAGGTCGAGACCGAGTTCGACTTCGGCGTCAGCCAAAGACCTAGACGGAGAGCCCGCCGGTGCACGGCCGGCGGGCTCTCGTGCCAGGCGCTGCGGGCAGCGTGGCTAAACTGGACAGCCGCGGGCCGTTAGCTCAGCTGGTAGAGCAGGGGACTCTTAATCCCAAGGTCGAAGGTTCGAGTCCTTCACGGCCCATCTCGGAAGTTCCTGCAAATCGCCGCTTTCCGCGGGCACGTCCCAATGCCGTGTCGGGCGCGAATCACCGAGGGGGCCACAGACGGGGCCACCCCCGCGAACGTGCCGTCCTCTTTTCTCTACTTGTTCAAGTTCCGTGCGTGCGCGGGAGACGCCGTGTGTGCGCTCGCACTCCCTGACGCAGAGGGAAGGCCGGGCACCTCCCTAACCTCCCGTGCCCTTTGAGCGGTTCCCGTGAGGCGGGAACGAGTGGTACGGCATAGGTAGATCGCGGCAGCTCCGGTCAGCAGCAGCCCTGATGACGGGGTGGAGGTGGCGGGGTGATGGTGTGGTTCGAGCGCCGGGAGGCAATCATGATCATGCACGGTCATCGCCAGTCGGGCTGGGTCGGGAGGCACGATCTGGGCCTGAGCGCCTGGCTCAAGCTGGCGGCGATCTTGCTGGGGCTGGTACAGGGCGGTCTCCTGGTCGTCTTGAGCAGTCCTTCGGCAGGCGATGTGGTTGCAGTTGTGATTCTCGTTGGGGCGTGGCTGGCGTGGAGGCACCCCGTACTGATGGGCGGGTTGCTGGTGCTGCTCGGCGCGGTCTTGACTCCATCATTGGTATGGGCCATCGACTTCGGGTCGGCATGGACCTGAGAATCCCAAGCCATGGGGTTTCTCGGAGTACTTCGCGGTCGTCGTTGTCGGTGTCATACCCCTGCTTGCCGGGACCCTGCTTCTGATCTCCGCGTGGAGTGAACAGCGCCGCGCAGTCAAGGAACGGAGCGAGAACATCCGGCGAGCCCGCCTCTGACGCGGACGGTCTTTGACCTCTCGCATCGCCGCCGTGTTTGCGCAGGCCAGGAGCTGGCCCTCAAGGCTCGGAGCCGACCGAGGCCGCACTCCCGTCCCGCGCGTCCGACCGCTCGGCCTGCTCGCTGGGCTTGCCCCATCCGTACTCGACTCGGAGGGGAGGCATCTGCTCTTGCCGTTCCCTCCCTGCCTCTGAGCTGTTCCGCGTGCGAATCCAGCTAGTGCCTCGGGCGTAGGTACATATCGCGGCAGCTCTGTCGGGGGATGCCCGAACTGCCCGAGGAAGGTGCTGCGCGAGAATAGAGCCACTGTTCCGGCGCACGGCGACACTTGTGCGCGGGTGAGGAGGTAAGCCCGAGGAAAAGGTCGGGAAGGCTTCTATGTCTGACGATGGCTTCGGCTTGTGGGGATACGTCGCCGAGCTGCCGTCGGAAGGGAGGGAATGATGAAGGTTTCGGTTTCGCCTGCTCGGCAGGCCTGCTAGTCCTGCTCGTAGCGGCAATAGCACCAACGGTCGCGTCCGGGACGACCGGGACGCTGACGATCACGCAGAACACGACACTGACGGAGGATCACCAGGGCAGCATCGTGATCGCCGCCGACAACGTCACGCTCGACTGCGCGGGCCACACGATCACGGGGCTCGGGCGAGGTATGGGATAGCGGAGTCTTCTTTCAGTTTCGTTCCGGCGTAACCGTGAAGAATCTCAATATCACGGGATTCACCTACGGCATCCTGGTGGATGACTCAACGGGCTTCACTCTGGTAAGCAACGTTGCGTTCGCCAACGGGGGGCACGGCTTCGACATCGAACGCAGTTCTGAGGGTTTGCTGCGCGGCAACACAGCGCATGACAACAGTGGTGGCGGTTTCATCATCGAGTCTGCCTCCAACAGAAACACTCTTACGGACAACACTGCCACTAGTAACGGCCAGGGGTTCTGGATCCGATTTGACTCCAAACGAGAATGTGCTTCAACACAATATTTCGCAGACACAAGGTGCGGGTTACGTTGTCGAAGCGTCGACTGGCAACACGCTCGTGAATAACACGAGCACAACCGACGATGTGGGCTTCTGGGTCAGGTACGATGCGAACTCCAATGTGCTCCGCGGACGTCGTGATGGGCCGCGGCGGCTACATCATCGAAGCGTCAACACACAACGCCCTTACCGGCAATACTGCCATCGAGAGCGGAGCCGATGGTTTCTGGGTTGGAAGCGGTTCAAGCGCGAACGTCCTCAAAGGGAACCGCGCGGCCCGGAACGCGATCAGTGGGTTCGTGGTCGACGGCTCGCCCAACAACCTGCTCCGCGGAAACGCGGCAATGAGCAACGGCTCCGTCGGCATCCACATCGCCGGGTCTAGCAATAACCGACTCGAAGACAACACCGCGAACCTGAACGGGACGGGATTCGCCCTTTCTGGCTCCAACTCCAATGTCGTTCAAGGACACGGCCAACCAAAATCAGTACGGCTTCGACCTGGACAGCGCCGATCAGAACACGCTCACCAGCAACACCGTGAAGGAAAACGCCGCAGAGGGTTTCATCATCGAAGCGTCAACACACAACACCTTTAACGGCAATACTGTCATCGAGAGCGGAATCGATGTCTGGGTTGGAAGCGGTTCAAGCGCGAACGTCCTCAAAGGGAACCGCGCGGCCCGGAACGCGATCAGTGGGTTCGCGGTCGAGGAACTCGCCCAACAACCTGCTCCGCGGAAACGCGGCAATGAGCAACGGCTCCGTCGGCATCCACATCGCCGGGTCTAGCAATAACCGACTCGAAGACAACACCGCAATGAATAATCTCGGCGGATTCGAGATCGTCAACTCCACCAACAACGCGCTTGACGGCAATCAGGCGATCCAGCAGACATACTGGGGGTTCGCGTTGGTCAACGCGAGCGACAACACGCTCACCAGCAACACCGCCAACCAAAACGGTATCGAGGGCTTCGTCGTCACCGACGGATGCACCGGCAACGTACTGACCGAGAACAAGGCCAACAGCAACCTTCTCGGCTTCAGCCTTTGGGCGGGCGCGACCGGGAACACACTCACACGGAACGTCGCGCAGGCAAACAGCCAGAGTGGACGCTCAAGACCTGAACGGCCCCGGCTTCAACACCTGGCTGAACAACGTCTTCGGCACGACCGACGGCCTTTAGGGCTTCTCCGTAACGGATGAGAGGGCGGCATCCTGTCGCCCTCTCGCCGTTCTATGGCGCGTGAGGAGTAGTGGAATCCGGGTTGGACTGGGAGGGGAGGACTACTCGACCAGCGTTAGCCGAGCCAACTCCGGGTGCTCGGACATAAACCCTGGCCCTCGGTGCTCTGAGCTGATCGAGCGACAGGCCTGAGTACTTCGAGTGCTCGCCCGCTGACGCCGCCCTCATCGGCGGCGCGGAGGAGCCCCTTCCCAACAACTGTCGAGTCGGCACCATAGAATTGCTCTGCATCGCGAGTGCGGTCGTGTGACCGCCGCCAACCGGCTCCAACGCACGGTGGCTCCAAATGATGCGGCCCCGCTAGGGGGCAACGTTGGGAAGGGAGATCAGGATGGATCTGGACAGGCTGGAAGGCTCGGTTGGCGCGGGCGTTCGGGGCGCGACCGCAGGTGCTCGGTGAGGCCAGGATCGTCTGGCGGCGCAAGCCGGTTCTGCTCTGGCAGTACCTCGAGGATGTGCTCGAGGGGGAAGAGGAGCTCGAGGAGTACGCGGGGACGCTCGCTGACTGGCCGGCGCATGTGGCCGAGCTTCTAGATGGTCGTCTGCGCGACCTCCTGTTCTTCTACTGGGAGAGCCTCGGGCCGATGAGCTGGATCGCGGGGCTGCAGGTGCTCGAGCTGGGCGGGCGGGGCTACCTGGTCTACTGGAACGAGCTGGAGTCCTACCGGGCTGTGGCGATGCTCGAGCCGTGGCGGGACGAACTTGTCGTCTCGGCGGCGGTGAAGGAGATCCTGCGCAAGAACGGCCGGCCGCACGGGGTCGAGTTGTTCGGGTCGATCCCTGCGGAGACGACGAACCGGATCCCGAGCCTGCTACCGACTGCTGTGGTCAGGCAGGCGTACTTCGACTTCCTGCAGTGGCAGGAACGCGTCGAGGGCGATGCATGGTTCTACCTCTCCGAGGAGCACTTCGGACGCATCGTCGAGCCCAACCACCTGCAACGGTCGCTGGACATCCTCCACCGCGCCGCCGACCACTGGCTGGACGATCGCGAAGACGAAAGCGACGACTTCGACGACGACTACCGACAGCGCCTATTCGACGAGTGGTTCGCGACCGCCTACGAGGTTGAGCAGTGAAGAGCTGAGCCGCACTCAGTACAAAGGCGAATTGACCCAGCTCGGGTCATTGTCAGGCGTCTGAGTCGCGCATACCGTGGCTCTCAAGAGCAAGTCGAGTCCGGTGCGGAGCCTGCGGCCGCTCCGACCCGGCTCCAATTACGACTGGGACGCTCCGCGTCCCGTCGACTCACAAGAGGAGCACGATGAAGCACATATTCAGGCGGCGCATCAACGCGTTGTCATGATCACTGTGGTGGCGATCGGCCTCATGGCCGGCGGCGTCGCCTACGCCTCGATCCCCGACTCCACTGGGGTCGTCCACGGCTGCTACGGAAAGCTGAACGGCGCCCTTCGCGTGATCGACACGGCCAAGAGCCAGAAGTGTGCTGCGAACGAGCTCGCGCTGAACTGGAACCAGACAGGCCCCAAGGGCGCAACGGGCGCTAAGGGCGCGGCGGGCCCGAAGGGGGCGACCGGGCCGAGGGGGCCCATCGGTTCCACGGTCGACGGGTCCCAGTGGACCGACCGGCCCGGCCGGCACCGCCCGAGCATGGGCGGTCATTGCGGCTGACGGGACAATCCGGCATCAAGTGAACGTCATCTCCGTTGGACATTCCACTACCGGTCTCTATTGCGTAGAACTGAACGGCATCGACACGGATCAGGTCGCCGCCGTCGCCTCGGTAAATGCAGGTTTCGGCGGCCATTATGCAGCGAGCACGGCCAGCTGCGGAAGCCCGGCCAGTGGGGTACAAGTGAACATCTGGAATACCGATTCGCACGCAGACATCGACCGTGATTTCAGCGTAGTGATCCCGTAACGGTAGGGCTCATCCAGAACGTTGAAGCGGTTGGCTTCATCGGCGCCGCTTCCGGGATAATAGCAGAGATCGAACGAGCGCTCGTTGGCGAAGGCCTTGGCTTTGGCGCTGTCGCTGTCGGTTACGACGCCGTTCTTGACCAGCAGCGTGGTGGTGGTGAGACCGCGAAGCAGAACGAGGCGTTGCTCGGGGTTCTCGACGCCTGAGCGGCGCAAGGCCTCGAGCGCGGTGGCAAACAGTTTTAGCGCATCGCGCGGCGGCAGCTTGAGCCAGCGCGTGATGCTGAGCCAGCCGCCGGGCCGCAGGTGCTGAAGGTATTGCTCAAAAGCCTCCACCGTGTAGAGGTAGGATTCGCTGAGGCCCTGTATCCCCGCCGCGGCTGCGAACGAATCCACTAGCGGTATCTGCACGACATCCCACTGGTCCTTGCTTGAGCTGACGAACCGCCGCGCTTCGGCCTCGTGCACTCGAATTTCGGGCCGGTTGTAAATATACCCGGCATATTGCGCATGGTCTTCCCGGACCAGGCGCACCATGTTGGGATCGAGCTCCACCACATCGATTCGCATGGCCTGATGGTAGAGGGCTTGCAGCACACTGCTCCCGCCGCCGGCGCCAAGCACCAACACCCGTGGCTGCTCCACGAGATAATAGGCGAGCGCATCGGTCGTGTAGTCGAGCCAAGCCAGTCCCTCGCGCCGGCCGTCGAAGCGGGTGATCGCCGTCATCGAGTCGCCGTCGAAGAAAACCCCGAGCTGATCAGGCGGCGTCATCGGCGCGTTCAGGCTCAATCCGGGCACATAGCGAAAGGGAACGCTTGGGCTCTCGACGACCGAAAGAAAGCCGAGCGGCCCCGAGCGCTCGCTCAGCACCTTCGCACCCAACACCCTGAGCGCGCCAGGAAGGGCCTTGTAGTCGGAGATCCGGAGCGCAAACCACCCTTCGGGCAAAGCCAAGCAGACTGCGAGGGCCAGGATCGCGCCACCCGCAGACAGCGCCGGCCAGAAAACCAGCCTTCTATCCAGCACAACCAGTCCGGTTGCGATAAACCCCAGGGCGGCAATCAGTCGAAGAGCGTCCGAGGGGGAGAGCACGAAAAGTACGGCGACGATGCCGAGAGCCCCGACGGCCGATCCGATCAGATTGAACGCATAGAGGCGCTCGACCTTGTCGCCGTAACAGACAAAGGCCAGTCCCACGCATGTGGCGCCGCAGAAGAACGGCACGACAAGCAGCAGGTACATGGCGAGCAGATACAGGAGCTGGCCTGGATCCCAGACGATGGCCAAAGCATTAAAGGGCAAGGCCTGAGCCGCGAGGAAGCTCGCGGGAGCGGAAAGCGCGAATAGCGTGGCGCTCGCCGCGAAGATCGGCGTGAAGCGCGATCCGGCCCAACGTTGCCAAAGAGCGAGCCATGTGCCGCTGGCGCCAAAGCCGAGCAGGGCAATGCTGATCGCCATGAAGGCAAAGTGGTGCCACTGAACAATTGCGAAGAGCCGCACCAGAAGGACCTCGTAGGCCAGGGTTGCCGCCGAGATGACGGCGACCGCGAGGTAGGAAATCATTGGGCCTCTCGCGCCAGGGGCACGAAACGGACGGACAGCATCTGACGGGACGTGACCTGCCCGTCCTTCGTCTTCTCGACCAGTGTCAGGAATTGGGGGCCAAAGACGGTGCCGACCGGGATCACCATGCGGCCGCCGGGCTTGAGCTGCTGCACAAGGGGCGGCGGAACATGGCCTGCGGCGGCGGTCACCAAAATCCCATCGAAAGGGCCGCACTCCGGCCATCCAATATAGCCATCGCCGATCCTTGTCCGGACGTTGGCGTAGCCGAGATCCCGAAGACGGCGGGCGGCAGTCTCCCCGAGTTCGGGGGATGATCTCGATCGTGCAGACGGTCTTAACCAGGGGCGAGAGCACGGCGGCCTGGTAGCCGGACCCTGTGCCGATCTCGAGCACCGTCAACTCCGGCCCCGCCTTTGCGAGGTGGCTCATCAGCGCGACAATGAACGGCTGCGAAATCGTCTGTCCATGGCCGATCGGCAGCGGCATGTCGGCATAGGCCTCGCGTTCGGCCCCTTCGGGCACGAACCGGTGCCGTGGCACCTTGCCCATGACATCGAGGACGGCCGGGGATATGCCGTGGCCATCCACCGACTGCGGAAGCGAGGCCGCATGAGCCTGGATCGTGCTCACCATGGCCGCGCGCGGCTGGGCCCAGCGGTCCTCTTCCGCCCGGACTGCATCTTCGACAGTGCCAACGAAGGCCAGGACTGCCACAAGGCCGGAAAGCCTCAACGATCGGCTCGTTGGCAATTTACGATCCACGAAGCCGTTCAACATTTTCGAGTCAGGAAGTCAGCCACACGAGGGGACTCGCGACAAGCCTATAATTGTAGCTCGCCTCTTTCAAATAGGGTTAGTCCTGCCGCCCGCACCGCAGGTTGATTAAGCTTATGCGGGCGGCGCACATAGGTGGAGGAGCACCATGAGCGGAAAGGGAACAGTGCTGGTGACCGGCGGGTCGGGCTTCATCGGCAGCTGGTGTGTCATCGAGCTGCTGCGGCAAGGCTATGCCGTGCGCACGACCTTGCGAAGTCTCGGTCGCGAGAGTGCAACTCGCGCTGCCATCGGCAAGCAGGTGGATGTACGGGATCGCCTGAATTTCTATGCCGCGGAACTTACAGCAGATGCTGGTTGGGACGCGGCCGCCAGCGGCTGCGACTACGTCCTCCATGTCGCGTCACCGCTTGCTGTGTCGGAACCGAAGAACCCCGACGAACTCATCGTTCCTGCCCGCGACGGCACTCGACGCGCTATAGGCGCTGGGCTCAAGGCAGGTGTGAAGCGCGTGGTCCTGACCTCATCCGTGGCGGCGGCCAGCCCGCGTGCCAGCGCCCGCGAGAGCGTTAGCGACGAAACGGTGTGGACCGATCTCGACGATCCCAAGGTAAGTGCCTATGCCCGCTCCAAGACCTTGGCCGAGCGCGCCGCCTGGGATCAAATTAGAGCTTCAGGTGGTGCCACGACGCTGGCCACCGTGAATCCCGTCGTCGTGCTCGGGCCGGTCCTCAGTCGCGACTATTCCGCGTCCGTCCAGCTCGTGGAACGCCTGCTGTCCGGCAGAGCACCTGGCTTGCCACGGCTGGGCTTTAGCATCGTCGATGTGCGCGACGTCGCCGATCTTCATATCCGCGCGATGATCGCGCCGGAGGCGGCGGGCCAGCGGTTCATCGCGGCCAGCGACTTTGCGTGGCTGGCCGATGTGGCGGCCCTGTTGCGGGCCCGCCTTGGCGAGGCGGCTAACAAAGTTCCGACGCGTAAGGTCCCTGACTTTGTCTTGCGGCTTGCCGCGCTGTTCGACAAGAGCCTGGCGGGCGTGGCGCCGCGCCTGGGTGAAAAGCGGGCGTTCAACTCGGCGAAGGCGCAAACAATGCTCGGCTGGCGGCCGCGTCCGTTGGAAGAAACGGTCTTAGACTGCGCCAGGAGCTTGATCGCTACCGGCGCAGTCTGAAGCGAAATCATCCTTGTTCGACATCAGAGAAAACACCCCAAGTTAGCCCTGAGCGACTTCGACTATGCGGCCGTTGATTGGTCAATGTCTGGCCGGCATCGCCAAGACCGGCGAGCCAGCGGGCGAGGTTGCTACCACCGCAGATTATGGCGAATAAGCCCAGCACATCTTCGGTTAGGTGAGCTGCGGTCGCGCCCTATCAGGCGGGAGTAGCCGACAACGTCTGCGAGCGAGAATCGCCGCCAGTTTGCGCTGCTCACGGGCCACGGGAAGTTTCCCCGCTTGCTCCACAATATAAAAGCGATGAGTGGATACCAGTAGCCCCGGTAGCACCCTCCAATATCTCGCCATTGCAGCCGCTTCTGATTGGTACCGATCTTAGGCTGGCGGGATGTTGGCGTTGACGCGGAAAAGATTGGTAGGATCGAACTTCGCCTTAAGCTCGCGCAGCCGCTGGTAGTTGTCGCCAAAAGAAGCGCGCACCTTTTCAGGTAGATCATCGGCAGCAACATGGTTGACATAGACGCTGCCCTTCAGATGCGGCTCGACCCGGCTCCAGATATCGCGCAACCAAGCGATATGCGTCGCAGACTGTGAGCCCTCAGCCCACTGTCCAATGGCATCGAAATCCCATTGCGCCCGCCGAGCGGAGAAAGCGGTCTCGGTCACTGGAACGCGAGTGCCAGCCCCATGCATGTAGAAGAAGATCAAAGCACTCAATGGTGAGCTGAATTTTGCGGCTGCCGCGACCAGTTCGCCGATCAGCGCATCTGAAATCCGCTCCGTGAAGGCCGAGCGCCAGTAGCGATGGAGCCCGTGCTCTGCATTCGGGGCGTCAAGCATCGACTGACGAACACCATACGGCATGGGCGCGACCATGTCGGCGAGCGGCTTGCCGAACCGGCGGGCGGGTGCCAAGGACCTTTTCGCCTTCTTCGATGGGCCCGTTGTAACCCAGCAGCAATGCTGCCACCGGCATGCCCTCCGGCGTCGTCAGCAACGCCGCGTTGGCCTCGGCTTCGTCCGGCAGTGTGGGACAGAAATCGCGATAGAAGCGCAACACTTCGGCCGCCTGGTCCAGCGGGTAGATCACCATGCCGCCCAGGACTTGGGTCACGGGATGGAGGTGGTATTCGAAGGCCGTCACAACTCCGAAATTGCCGCCGCCGCCACGCAGCGCCCAGAACAGGTCGGGATGCTCTTTAGCGCTTGCCTTGCGCAGTTGGCCATCGGCGGTGACCACCTCGGCCGATATCAAGTTGTCGATCGTCAGACCATGCTTTCCCATCAGCCAGCCCAAGCCGCCGCCCAGGGTCAATCCGCCGATGCCGGTGTTCGACACCGTGCCGCCTGTGGTCGCAAGGCCATGGGCCTGCGTCGCGCTGTCCAGATCGCGCCACAGCACGCCGCCCTCGGCCCGCGCCGTGCAGCCGGCCGGATCGACGCTGATCGCCTTCATCGATGACAGGTCGATTACCAAGCCGCCATCATTGGTGCCATAGCCGGGGGCGCTGTGGCCGCCACCGCGAACCGAGACCAGCAAGTCCCGCTTTCTCGCGAAGTCTACCGCTCGCTGGACATCGGAAGCGCTCATGCACCGCACGATCACCGCAGGGCGCCGATCGACGTTGCCGTTCCAGACGCGCCGGGCCGTCTCGTACCCCTCGTCGCCGGACAGAAGCACTGTGCCGCGAAGGCCGGATCGCAACGCCGCAATCTCCGGCGCGTCCAGCATGCTACGGCCCCCATTTAGTGTCATGATGTCGACCATGAGCATTCTCCTCTCGCAATAGATAGATCTTTATGCTCCGGCTACATGCGTCTGATCGATACTAAATTTAGCAAATCTCCGTCGCTTTGCGCTGCAACGTTGGCTTGGCCTGATGATGGATTGGGAGCAGCCCAAAAAGGCAGTGGCACTCGACGACGCAACAAAGCGGCGATGGCAATGGACATGACCCCGCCCTCCTCGCGCTATGCGGGAATATCGTACTCTTGTTAATCCGCTGCGATCTGTGATTGAGGGATGTCATCGTCAGTCGCCGGCACTAGTCCCTGCGCCCCATCAGGCGCGAGTAGCCGACAACGTCGGCGCCAGGATGGTAGGGGTACTACGCCAGCCGGGCAACAAGCCTAACGTCCTGACCAACGCCTTGGTGTTGGCCAAGTCCGGGCCATTTCTGATGCGTAGATGCCCCAGGAGATGGGTCAGGCCAATTTGGTGGATCGTGTCTCCATCGATGTCGCTGTGCGTCCGCGCAGGAACGCCAGAGCCACACCCGCGGACTCACAAGCGTGGACGCAGTCATGCGTCACTTCTGTGGTGAACGTAGACCTGGACGTGGCGTCCAGGCGGGCCCAGGCTGTGCGGCTATCAACTTCGGAGCAAATGCCATGGCCTCCGATACGCCCATGGGCAAGCAAGGCGATGAGTTTGAGCCAGCGCCCGGGCTCAGAGGATGGTGGATCATATACGCTGACATCTTCTTATATGACGGAGATAGCCGGAACCTCATCCTCTTTGAGATGGACTCAACTACGCGGTGCTGGGGATTTTCGGCCCAAGAACTTGCTAAACAGTTTAGCGTGGACGCTGGATTGCTTCTTCTCAACAATCAAATCGGTGCCCTTACTGTCCAAGTCGAAAACATGCCGACCATCGGGACGACTAAGCGTGTGCTGCATACCTTCGAGATTCCCATGCACAGCCCCGTGCGAATGATCGTCAATATTGGGCGTCCTACTGGCAGAACTGGATACGGGCTCTAGCCATACTTCTACGCCGTCGTAACGAGATAAGGGCCTCCATCCGCCGACCTACGCTGCAGCTCTGCGTTATAGTTAGTAGAGACGCTGGACCTCAATGACTTTGTGGGCGTGGCGTTGGCGTTTGGTCTCACCGTGTTGACCATGGCCTATGCCATTGGTCATCTCTCTCGGGCTGCCATTAAACCCGGCGGTTTCGGTTGGGCTCTGGGCCGGAGGACGGTTTAAGTCGAGTGAGCTACCGCTCTACATAGTGGCGCAAGTGCTCCGCGGACTGTTATTGCCGTCACTTCTACGCTCGCCGCAGGCGGAGCTGAGCGGCAGCTCGCGCTCTTGTTGCAGGGGCTGAGCGATGCAGCCTTCGGCCTCGACCTGACGCTGTTTGCGATCTGGTGTGAGCGCAGTGTCTTGTCCCCCTACACTGCCCGACTGCACCATCCTGCGACCACATCAAGCCGCGGCAGTGTCCTATTTTGATTGCTTCGGATTGTCAGTGCTATACGGAAAACCTTCTGAGTGATGTCATCTACAACGTCGAAGGGGCGATCGAGCGCGAAATCGAAGGCTTGACGGAGCCTTGAAGGGAGTCGCTTTGCGGCTGCTTCAACGTCTAGGATCGAGCGCGCCTGCAAAGAGTGACCAAGGGACCCGACCATGAGACTTATGCTCTCAGCAGCCGTCGCTTGCGGTTGCCTTCCGGCGGTGGCTATCCAAGCCCAGGTAGATCGGGTTGAGCGTGGACATGCCTTCGCCCAGGCGAATTGCGCGGCATGCCATGCCATTGGCCGTGACGGAGAAAGTCCGCTTCAGTCGGCGCCCCCGCTGCGCACACTTCATCGCCGCTACCCCGTCGAGTCCTTAACTGAAGCGCTCGCCGAAGGTATCACGACCGGGCATCCGGCAATGCCGCAGTTCAAATTGGATGTGGCCCAGATCGGAGACCTGATTGCGTATCTGAAGTCGCTCGAATGAAGAAGCGAGCGGTTCGCGAGGCCCTGTGCGTGGAGTGCGCCCCTGGGCCGGACAGGATTAGGCAGCGGCTTTGTCCCTGGGACGAGCGTGTTGAGCTTCGAACGTGTTGGGGCTGACATAGCCCAGCGCTGAATGCAGGCGCCATGGGTTGTACACCTCATCGATCAAGCGGGGAATATCGATCGCGACGTCGTCGAAGGTCTAATAGGCCATCAGGTGGACGGCTTCGACCTTCAAGGTCTTCATGAAGCTCTCGGCCTTGGCGTTGTCGTACGGATTGCCGCGCCGGCCCATCGAACCGACCAGCCTAGCTGATGGAGGCGCTTGCGGTAGGCATCGGCCGCGTACTTGAGAGCCACGATCCGAGTGATGGATACAACCTTTCGGCGGCCAACGGCCAACGAAGGCCGCATCAAGCACCGCCAGGGCGAGCCGAGCATCAATCGAGCGGCTGATCGCGTAGCCGGCACGATATCGCCGGAGACGGGTGAGCGAATTGGCGCGGAGGAGGTAGCTCGTCGGAGCAATGGACGACAATCAGTCTCCGATTGGTCACTGTGCCACTTAGGTTTAGTAGTTGGTCATTGCGTGGACTTTTGAGTGAGCTGCCAGTTTGATTGCAAGGAATCCGCACAATCAAGATAGGGAGGAACTATTATGGCAATCTTCATCACGCAGGCGCGGTTCTCTCACGAGGCAGTTAAAAATATTGTTGCACGGCCAGAAGACAGGTTTGCAGCGGTCGAAAAGCTTGTATCTGCCGCTGGTGGAAAATTGCTGCACTATTACGCGACGACAGGTGAGTACGATGTGCTTCTTATCAGCGAGGCACCAGACGGTGCCGATGCTGTAGTCGCCGCAATGGCGGCCGCCGCCACAGGCGCCGTTTCTCATGTCGTTACATCGCGTGCTTGGAACGCCTCCGAGTTCAAAACTATGGCCGAGCGGGCACAAAAGGTCCTGGCGAGCTATCGTCCGCCTGGCGCCAGCTAATTCGAAATCTTGGGCGAGGATCTGTCCTTACCGAATACTCCATCCGCACTGGCGTGACGGGCGAGATCAGGTAGGCTGATCCTCGATGATCGCGTTCCTGAGCCTGCTCCTCCACGTCGTGGTCTCGCCGTTCAAGACGAAGGCGCGGCTGGAAGCCGAGATCATCATGCTGCGGCATCAGCTGAACGTCCTGCGTCGGCGCGTACCCTCGAAGCCGAAACTGACGGTGGCCGACCGACTGCTCTTCGTCTGGCTCTATCGCCTGTTTCCGTCGGTGTTGAACGCCGTCACGATTGTCCAGCCGGAGACCATCATTCGATGGCATCGGACGGGCTTCCGACTGTACTGGCGCTGGAAGTCGCGCTCTCGGGGCGGTCGGCCGAGGATACCCGGGGAGATCCGGCGCCTGATCCGGGAGATGAGCCTGGCCAATCGGCTGTGGGGTGCGCCCCGCATCCATGGCGAACTGCTGAAGCTCGGGATCGAGGTCGCACAGTCGACGGTCGCCAAGTACATGGCGAGGAGTGGGCGAGGGCGGTCGCAGACCTGGAAGACTTTCCTGCACAATCATGCGGCAGGCATCGGCGCGATGGACTTCCTGATCGTGCCGACGGTCGGCTTCAAGTTGCTCTTCGTGTTGGCCATCCTCAGGCACGAACGGCGGCGGCTGATATCACTGTCGGTGACGGCCAATCCCACGGCGGAGTGGATCGCCCGACAGATCACCGATGCCTTCCCTTGGGATGAAGCACCAGACTACCTCATTCGAGACCGCGACGCGTCCTATGGCCAAGCCGTCACCAGGCGTCTTGCGGCCATGGGCATTCGAGATCACCCGACGGCCCCGCGGTCACCCTGGCAGAATGGGCATGCGGAGAGACTGATCGGCTCGATCCGCCGGGAGTGCCTCGATCATACCGTCGTCTTCGGCGAGGCCCATCTGCGCCGGATCCTTGCGGCCTACACCGGCTATTACAACGAACTGCCGAACACATCTGTCCCTGGACAAGGATTTGCCGGACCATCGGCCGATCCAACGGCTCGGCCAGCTCGTTGCTCGGCCGATCCTCGGCGGACTTCATCATCAGTATTGTCGGATCTAGTTTCTGGCAGGCACAAGGGGTACTTCGTGGACTTGCCCGACCTTGTACCGGGCGGCGGGGACCGTGAGCAGGGGGTAGTCGCTGTCGAGGCCGAAAAGCTCTGACCATCTTGCTTCGGCCCAATCATCCCGGCGCTGTGCAGTGGCAAGCAACATCTTAACGAGAACGCCGAACAGCCGGCATCAGACGCCGCGTTCCACACCGCCCGGATTTCATCTTCGGTTAGAATTCTCTGTCGCCGCATCATGCTGCCAGTCAGGCCAACGGATTTATCGCGTAGGCTAGCGGCGGGCGAAACCTTCATTCCGGCGTGGCCGTGGTTGGCGGCAAAGCCGAATACTCGCCTCACAGCATCGAGCGCATGGCGGGCGGCGTACGATCCTCGCGTCCGGCGGATCGTGTTGAGGCGAGCCAGGATGTCCTCCCGCGTGATAAGGGCAGCGGGCCGGTCTCGGAAGATGGCATCCTTGCTGTCCTTCCACTCGATCTTCCAGACAGAGCGAAATCCTTGCCAGGTCGTCACCAACCTGTTACGTCCGGTGGAGCGGGTCGTCGCCTTCTAGAACAAGCGCGGGACGTGCGAGCAATGGATCAAGGAAGGCAAGACCGCGATCAGTGGACGCGGCTGGGCGTGCCGGAAAAACCGCGTGGGCCGCTGATGGCTTCCTCAGAGCCCAGCAGAATGCTAGCGTTCACGACTTCCAAGGATTTTACCGGGGAATGTCGGCTTGATCCTCGTCGGTAGCGATATGCTGACCGTTGTGCCGGGGGGTGTTTGATCCGCGTCAAGTTCGATGCATCTCCAGTCTGCTATCTAGGCTGTGCTTGAAATGCAGTCTGAAGGGACCTCGATGTCGTTCCGTGATCCTCTTGTTGTGCTCAGACCTTATCCGGCATCGACGCCGGAGACGGCGATTATTCAGACCGCCAGGATGGCGGCGGCGGTCGCGCCTCGCGTTTCAGTTATCGCCTGCGGTGTGGCGCCAAAAGGTCCACGCAGCCTGTTCGGCAACGCTATCTTCAACGTTGCGGGCCTGGTCGGCCAAGAGAAGCAGAAGAGCGCGCTCGATGTCCAAAGACTGCTCTCCAAGTTTGCCGATGAAGTCGCCAAACAGGATGGTCTCACTTTCGGCGATTGCATTTCAGAAATGCGCCCGTCGCCGGAAGTCCCGGCCGTGCTAGCCGAACATGCCCAGCTTTACGATCTCGCCATCGTGCCGATGCCGGAGGGAGAACTACCTCTCCCAGCTCGATGCGCAATGGTATGCGGAGACTATTCTATTCGGGTCGGGCCACCCGACAATCATCGTGCCAAACGCCGGTGAGGAGGGTGGCTCGCTTTCGCTCGATAGGATCATTGTCGCCTGGGACAAGAGCCGGTCGGCCACCCGCGCCATTGCCGACGCCTTGCCTGTTCTCCGCGGGGCCAAACAGGTGCGACTGTTGACGGTCGTTGGCGAGAAGCAAATTGTGTCGAAACGATCGGCTGCCATTTACAGAGAGCATCTCGCATTGCAGGACGTCAATGTCGTCATCGACGAGGTGGATGCCGGAGGCAGGACGATCGGCGAGGTGCTCGGGGAGCAGGTCAACGCGCACAGGTGCAACCTCATTGTGATGGGAGCCTATGGCCGGTCGAGGATCAGGGAATTC
>CAVZMF010000005.1:0-1007549 GCA_963776375.1 uncultured Actinomycetes bacterium
CCAACCCCGGCACCGTGGCGGAGTACGTCGCCGTGTACGTGGCCGACGAGGTCGGGGCGTCGATATTGTGCGTCGCGGCGCCGCCGTCGGACCAGCTCGGAAACGCGTAGCTCGATCCCGTTGAGGGTCTGCGGAGACGTCGCGCTGAGCGAGTTCGTGGACTTCTGGATCACCGTCCGCGTGAAGGGCGTCGTCGAGGCGATGCCGTCGACGGCGAGCGAGAGGCCGCTCGGCAAGGACGCGAACGTGAGGTCGACCGTCTTCGGCTGGAGGCTCACGCTCGTCGCCGTCGAGATGTTCGCACTGTCGGTCGCCGTCAGCTGCAGCTCGAGGTACGAGGGGTAGCTGTGGTCGGGCGCGTTGAGCGATCCGCCCGAGACGCCGCTCCACGACTGGATGTCGTGGATGTGGCAGGTCGTCGGGGTCGTGCAGTGGTGGATGATGAGCGTCCAGGTAAGCGCGGACGCCGGCAGCGTCCCGTCCTCGGCGTCGGTGGCGTGCCCGGAGAAGGAGATCGCGTCGCCCACGGCGTACGTGAGCGACGACGACGGCGTGTCGATCACGGGTACCGGCGCCGTGTCCGCCCCAGCCGCCTGCCAGGTCGCCCGCGCGACGGCCGGGCCGGTGTCGTCGTAGTACTCGATCGTCACCGTGTGCGTGCCGGAGGCGACGGTCGTCGTCGCGTTGAACGTCGCGGACTGGTCCTGCCACTGGTCGATCAGCGGGGTGCCGTCGAGGAAGAGGCGGATCCCGTCGTCGGCCGTGACGTTGAAGGTGGTGCTGCCGCCGGGGAAGGAGAACTGGCCCGACCAGCGGACGGAGAAGCCGTCCGCGGAGATCCCGGCCGCCGGGCTGCCGCTGCCCCAGTCGTGGTTGATCGACGACTCGCACTGCTCGAGCGCCGGCGTGCCCGAGAGCGTTGTGTTGTTGAAGTACTGCGCGTCCCACGTGCCCGCGGAGCACGTGGCGGTGCTGCCGTAGGAGATGCGGTGGATCGTGCCGCCGTCGAAGTCGACGTAGTAGAGGTCGCCGCCGGGCCCCGGCTCGATGTCCACCGGGTTCGCCGCAGCAGTTTCGATCAGTCGGACGTTGGACGGGTCGGGAAGCCCGTTCGTCCCCGGCATCATCGCCCAGATGCAGTTCCGCGAATGGTCGCCGAAGAAGAGCGCGCCGTTGTACTCCGAGGGATACCTCGAGCCGGCGTAGAACGAGAGGGCGCTGATCACGGAGCCATTCGCAGTCGAGCAGCCGTCACCGGAAACGACTGAACTCGCGTGCGAGTACGTGTAGTACGGCGCCACGGCCGTCCCGGCCGAGTAGAGGGAGTTGCAGAGGTTCAGGTTCGCCGACTGGTACCCAGCCTGCCGCCCGTTCCCCTCGTAGCAGGGCCAGCCGAAGTTCGTCGGCGCCAACGTCGGGTCGAGGAGGCGGTCGATCTCCTCCCAGTCGTTCCAGCCGACGTCGCCGATCCATACCTCGTTCGTTCCCGGCCGGAAGACGAAGCGGAACGGGTTTCGCATCCCGTAGGCGACGATCCGGCGCGCGTTCGCGCTCGTGCTCGACGCGAGCGGGTTGCCCGCGGCTCCGGCGCCCGTCGCCGGATCGACGCGCAGGAGCGCGCCGTTCAGGAGCACGGGTTCGCTGGTCGTCCGGCGGACGCTCTGCGAGCGCAGCGCGCCTCCCTCGGCCGTCGGCGGAGCCTCCGTCCCCCCGACACCGGCCGGAGGGTCACCGCACGGGTTCTTCGGCGTCGGCGAGCCTGCACTGCCGCCTGACTGCCCATAGTCGGCGAAGTCGAAGCTGGCCCCGTCGCCGCCGCTCACGTAGAGGTCGCCGTCCGGACCGAAGTTGAGGTCGCCGATCGAGTGGCTCGGGAACTGCTGGCACCACTCGCCGCTGATCAGGGTCGTGCTGCCGACGACCGAGTTCCCGGAGAGCTGCAGCCGGACGAGCTTCCCGGTGACGACACAGCCGTCCGTGGTGGGCCCGGGCGGGGTCGGGCAGCCGTCGCTCCACACGGGGGCGGTCTGCCCCGGGCCGCCGTCGTACGTGTACAGGAGGTAGACGTACGGCGTCGTCGGGAAGTTCGGGTCGAGCGCGAGCCCGAGCAATCCCGCGATCCCAGTAGTCGTCGACCTCCTGGCGCAGGTCGACGACCTGGGTCGGCGTCGCGTGCCGAGAGGCTGTCGAAGACCTTCAGCAGACCGCTCTTCTCGGCCACGAAGACGCGCCCGTCGGTCGAGAAGCGGACGTTCGTCGGGTTTGTCAGACCCGAGAAGACGACCGAGTCCGAGAAGCCTGCGGGGAGGCTGGAGGGCGTGGCTGCAACGGTGGTCTGCGGATTCCCGAGGAAGGGCTTCGCCGACTGCGCCGGTGCAGGCGGGATCGCGCCCGACGAGACGGAGACCAGGAGGAAGGTCACCGCCGCGGCCGTCGACAACTCTGCGATCAGACTCTTCACCGACTCTCGAATGGGAGGAGGGTGAGGCTGACAGCTTGCCGGCGCGCCGTCAACGGCGCGGACGAAAAGCTCGCCGAACGGGTAGGGCGTCGCCTGGGCGTGCGGATCAGGACGCGACCGCTGCTCGCCAACGGAGGTCGGTCGTCGAGTGGGTCGTCGCCGCGCGCTGGACAGCCGCGTAGCCACGAGTACTGCAAGAAAGGGTCGAGAGCGGCAAGGCGCTGACAGTGGACGACCGGTGGGATGCCTACCCTGGAGCTGGCTGATCTAGCGCGACGTCGCCGCCAACCGCCACCGACTATTTCAGGGGGAAGTAGGGCTACGGCAGTAGCCCGTAGGCGGTGAGTTGGCCGACTGAGTCGACGAAGACTTTGCCGTTTGCGACGACGGGAACGGTGAACTTCAGCCATGTGTCGAGCGTGTCGCGCGAGCCGGCCTGGTCGCTGTTGTACAACTCGTTGCCCAGGTTCGTCGCGTCGTACGCGTGGAGCGTGCCGGGAACTGTGTCGCCGTTTGTCTGCAGGGCCCAGAGAATCCCGTTCGTGTTGCCGTTGGCGGAGATGGACATCGTTCCGCCGCGCCCGTCGTATGTTGCGGATGTTCGCGAGGTCGGGGTTGTGGAGAGCAGACCGCTGCTCAACTGGAAGGCCTGGACGTTGCCACCAACCGGTGCGAAGTAGACGCGCCCGTTGAAATACACGGGGGAGCTGAAGTTGCCACCCTCTATGCCGGTCACATCCCTGAAGATGTTCACGATCGACTGGACGATCTGGTCCGTGTTCGAGTTGAAATGGCCCATGTTGTCGCGGTCGACGAGGTAGATCGTGCCGTTCTTGCCTGCGCTGACCATCTCATGGGGGTGGGCTCCGCTCTGGTCCGGCAGAAGGAGCACGCCACCTGAGCCCAGATCGAGGTCGCCGACGTCGAGCGCCGACTGTACAGACGGCGTGAAGTAGTCGAGTACCGATCCGGCCGGGCTGAGTTTGAGGAAGCTGTCTCCGTAGTCCTTGCCGTTTCCGGTGTTCGCGTCGAACTGTCCGTCGCCCGTGATTGCGTAGAGGTTGCCGGTCGAGTCGGCAGCAGCACCGTCGCCGTTCATCCAGATGCCGCCGTCGTCTCCATTCGGGGTCGAGCAAAAGACCATGACCTGACTGAGCGTGCTCGCGTTGTACCCGAGCAGCCAGCCGTGGAACGGCTCGACGTCGCCGTGGCTGGCGAAGCCGAAATAGACCACGTTGTTCACGAGCAGGAGCGCCGTGCGCTGGAGCTCGCGAAGCGGGTCGAACGTCAACGTGCCGCCCACTGATCCCAGTCCGGTACCGGGGACGCTCGCCTGGATGACGACCGGCCCGCCGAACTTCTCGGCACCTGTCGTGATATCCAGCGCGTGCAGTCGCTGGACATAGCTCGTATTGCCGCCGACGACCTCCTTGGTCTTGGCGACGACGTAGAGGGTGTTCGTCACGGGATCGATAACCGGCGTGCTCGTGATGCCGATCTCGTTCGGAATGTCCCCGGTCTCGCCCGTATCCGCCGCCGGAACAGTCGTCACGCCTGCCGCCGGATTGATGAAGCTCCTCTGCCAGAGCGGCGTACTACTCAGCCCGTCCGCATCGAACGCGTAGACGCTGTCGTGTTCCGTCGCGACGTACACCACGTTGTGGACGCCCTTGCCTGGAATGTTGACGTTCGCGACGTACACCGGGGAGGCGAAGGTCATCCCGTCGAGCGGGTAGCTGAACAGCTTGCCGAAGTTGGCCTGATTGACCTTGGCCGGCGTGAGCACCGTCTCGTTCAGGTTCCCGCCGGTTCGGAGGTTGTCATTGTGGTAGGTGAACGTTCCCGCGTAGTTGGTCACGTACACGGTCGCGCTCGCGGACTGCCCACCCGACGATGCAGAGACCGTGTGCGTCCCGACACTCGCCGGCGGCGTGTACAACCCCCCCGTCGTGATCGTGCCCACAGCAGCGTTTCCACCAACGATGTTGTCCACAGACCAGGTGGGATTCGTCAGCAGCTGCGACTTGAACTGCTGCGTCTGCGTGAACGTGAGAGTCGCCGTGCGCGGGGTAACCAGGGGCCCTGTAAAGGCGGAGACGACTCCCGAGTACGTACCGTGGCCCGCCGCGTCGGTCGCCCGCACCCGGTAGCTGTAGCTGGTGTTGGCCGTGAGCCCGGTGTTGTTGAAGGTGGTGCCCGTGCTCGTCCCCACCTGGGCGAAGTTCGAACAAGCGGCACCCTGACACCGCTCGATCTGGTAGCCGGTGATCCCGCCCGTGCCCCCGGTCGAAGCTCCCCAGCTGAGATCGACCTCGGTAGTGCTCACGACTGTCGCGGTCAGGTTGCTGGGAGGCGACGGAGCGCTGACAGGTGTGTTCATGTCGGTCTGCATCTGGGCCTGGGTGAGGGCGGTGTTGTACACGCGTACCTCGTCGATCAGCCCCTGGAAGTACTGGCCGTAGAGCGAGTCGCTGCCGATCGAGAGCGGGTTGGTCGAGGTCGCGATCGCCCCCGTCGCTGCCAGCGATCCCGCCAACTGGCCATTCACGTACAGGCGGACAGTCGTCCGGTCATACGTCACCGCCAAGAACGACCACGCATTCGCCGGTAACGTCGCCGACCCGTACGCCGTCCCGAACGTGCCCCCAGCCCCCGGCACCGCAGAAGGATCCGAGGTGCCCTCCAGGTAGTAGTTGTCGTTGCCCTTGTAGATCACGTCCCGCCAGGCGGCGGTCACCGTGGCCGGGTTGACCCACGCCTCCAGCGTCATCGCGCTCGACAGGTGCAGCGAGGCCGAATCCGGAACCGTCACCCGCGAGCTCGTCCCGTTGAAACTCAACGCCTGCCCATACTTGCCCGCCACCCAGGCCGTGTTCGCCACCGACCCGTTATTGCCGCTCCCCGACGCATCAGACACCGTCGACCCCGACCCCTCATCAAACCCAAACGCCGCCACCAAACCAGCCGAGGTGGCGTTCGTCGTCGTGCTGGCCACGTTCGAGTAGCCGCTCAGGTTCCCGGCCGCGTCGGTCGCCCGTACCCGGTAGCTGTAGCTGGTGTTGGCAGACAGGCCGGTGTCGTTGAACGTCGTGGTGGCGCTCGTTCCCACCTGGGCGAAGCTCGAGCAGCCCGCACCCTGACACCGCTCGACCAGGTACGCGGTCACCAGCACGTTGTCCGTCGACCCTGTCCAGCTCAGATTGATCTGGCTCCCACTCACCGCCGTCGCCGTCAACCCCGACGGATCCGTCGGCGGCTGCCCATCCGGAGCGCTGATCGGTGTGTTCATGTCGGTCTGGATCTGGGCCTGGGTGAGGGCGGTGTTGTACACGCGCACCTCGTCGATCAGCCCCTGGAAGTACTGGCCGTAGAGCGAGTCGCTGCCGATCGAGAGCGGGTTGGTCGAACTGGCGATCGCCCCGGTGGCGGCCAGAGCTCGACACCTGGGTGCCGTTCACATACAGGCGGATCGTCGTCCTGTCGTAGCTGACCGCCAGATACGACCAGGTGTTCACCGCCAACGCCGAGGTGCCGTAGCGTGGTGCCGAACGTCCCCCCAGCGCCCGGCCTGCCGGCCGTGTCCGAGGTGCCTTCCAGGTAGTAGTTGTCGTTGCCCTTGTAGATCACGTCCCGCCAGGCGGCGGTCACCGTGGCCGGGTTCACCCACGCCTCCAGCGTCATCGCGCTCGACAGGTGCAGCGAGGCCGAATCCGGAACCGTCACCCGCGAGCTCGTCCCGTTGAAACTCAACGCCCGCCCATACTTGCCCGCCACCCAGGCCGTGTTCGCCACCGACCCGTTATTGCCGCTCCCCGACGCATCCGACACCGTCGACCCCGACCCCTCATCAAACCCAAACGCCGCCACCAAACCAGCCGAGGTGGCGTTCGTCGTCGTGCTGGCCACGTTCGAGTAGCCGCTCAGGTTCCCGGCCGCGTCGGTCGCCCGTACCCGGTAGCTGTAGCTGGTGTTGGCGGACAGGCCGGTGTCGTTGAACGTCGTGGTGGCGCTCGTTCCCACCTGGGCGAAGCTCGAGCAGCCCGCACCCTGACACCGCTCGACCAGGTACGCGGTCACCAGCACGTTGTCCGTCGACCCTGTCCAGCTCAGATTGATCTGGCTCCCACTCACCGCCGTCGCCGTCAACCCCGACGGATCCGTCGGCGGCTGCCCATCCGGAGCGCTGATCCGTGTGTTCATGTCGGTCTGGATCTGGGCCTGGGTGAGGGCGGTGTTGTACACGCGTACCTCGTCGATCAGCCCCTGGAAGTACTGGCCGTAGAGCGAGTCGCTGCCGATCGAGAGCGGGTTGGTCGAACTGGCGATCGCACCGGTGGCGGCAAGAGCTCGACACCTGGGTGCCGTTCACGTACAGGCGGATCGTCGTCCTGTCGTAGCTGACCGCCAGATACGACCAGGTGTTCACCGCCAACGCCGAGGTGCCGTAGGTGGTGCCGAACGTCCCCCCAGCGCCCGGCCTGCCGGCGCGTGTCCGAGGTGCCTTCCAGGTAGTAGTTGTCGTTGCCCTTGTAGATCACGTCCCGCCAGGCGGCAGTCACCGTGGCCGGGTTCACCCACGCCTCCAGCGTCATCGCGCTCGACAGGTGCAGCGAGGCCGAATCCGGAACCGTCACCCGCGAGCTCGTCCCGTTGAAACTCAACGCCCGCCCATACTTGCCCGCCACCCAGGCCGTGTTCGCCACCGACCCGTTATTGCCGCTCCCCGACGCATCCGACACCGTCGACCCCGACCCCTCATCAAACCCAAACGCCGCCACCAAACCAGCCACGGCGGGCCGTGCCTGAGTAGCCGATGCGAGGTAAGCGAGGCACATCGCCGCTACCAACAGCAGCGCCCACCACGGCCTGCGAGACCGACGGGGCAGCATCGGATAACTCAACCGGTCACGCACATCGGCCAGCACGGGGAGCGATCATAGTCGGCAACCTTCTGACTAGGAGATCTGGGGTTTTGGAGGGGTTCACGGATCGTGTAGATCGTCTCAAGGGCATGGCCGAAGCCAGCTCACGGCGTGATCAAACGGCGATCCCTCCACAAGTCACCGCTTCGCTGAGAACGGACGTCAGGGCCCCAGACCGCGGCATTCTGTCAGCCGGGCCGACCAAAATCAACTGCTGGCTCCGCTAACGAGACGCCTTCGTCGAGATGTTCACGAGGAAGGCTTTACGCGGAAAGCACGTCGCCTCGACCGACCACGTCTGTTACATCCGGCTGGCAGCAGCCGTCCTGTATCGCCCTCCGGCATAGAACTGCCCCCGGTAGCGAGGGTGTGTGTTCAGCGCCTAACTCTTCGTCAACACAAGTACCCAATCGCTGTCTCCGCCCCCGTTCTTTCCCGGGGGTCCGAATTTCGCAATCCCGCCGGCCCGAAATGGCGATCCCACCACGGCCCGATACGCTCCTGTCGTCGGGTCGTACCAGCGAGCCCGCACCGGCTTTGCCAGCCTATTCAGGTCGACCGTGATCGTAACGCCCGTTGGCAAGTAGGCAATGGCTAGCGTCCCGTCCCGCGTACGCGCTGCGGCCACGTAGTCGTTGTCATTCACGCTTCCCGTATCGGAGAACGTTCCATAGCCAGCGGTGACGAGCTTATGGCGTTGATCGGGAACCAGCTTGAACCACGGCCGGCCTGCAAAAAGCCGTGTGACGTAGCCCAGTTGCTTCGACCCAATCGTGTCCAGATGCGTCTGCCAGTCCTTGATGAATTGCCAGGTGAACTTGTTCCCGTAGAACTGCCCTGCTGCTCCGCTGAGGAGACTCCAGTATTCTTGCCGCCTGAGCGTTGTGGCCCGGTGTAGTCATGCTCGAACTCGTAATTGGCTTCGATCATGAAGATCGGTAGGAAATCGCGGCGACCGTACTCCTTCAGCACTTCCGCATACGTCGGGTAGTACGTGTACGCGGCGTCGAGGCCCAGTAAGAGGCCTCCAGCCTGCTGTCGTCGAGTGAGGAGCTGGTGAAGTAGTTCAGCTCGAGCGTTTGAATGTGGCCCGGATCCGCTGCTTTGATTCCTCGTGCCACTGCTAGGACGACAGCGTCCTTGGACGGGTCCTGCCAGTTCTGAAAGTCATTGCCGTTGAGCCACACGATGTTCGGGAATTTCTTGTAGCGCGTTCCCAGATAGTGTCCGAAGGCGTAGTCCTTGGAGATGCCATTGGTCTTCAGGACGTCCAGCCAGCCGCCCGTTTCGATGGGGTCGAGAAACACGACGATCCCGTACTTCGCTGCAAGCCGGACGATGCGGTCGACGCGGGAGAAGTACGCGCCGTTTGGAGTCGCGAGATCGCCCGGTCTCGTGAACGGGCGGAGGCCGTCGTAGGTCGTCCATCAGGTCGACCGCCCGTGTAGGTGTTGCAGAGAAGGTT
The DNA here is from genome assembly GCA_963776375.1 of uncultured Actinomycetes bacterium. Classification (GTDB taxonomy): domain Bacteria; phylum Actinomycetota; class Thermoleophilia; order Gaiellales; family Gaiellaceae; genus PALSA-612. Next base: position 8,849 of record CAVZMF010000005.1, read on the forward strand.
GACCCAGACTGCGTTGAAACCGGCAGCGTGCCGGTTGGCCAGGTACATGGCGGCTTCCTTCTCCGTCAGGTTGGCGATGAGCGCCTGGGGAGAGTCGCCGACGATGAGAAAGGGAGTGCCGCGGCGATCGATGAGGTAGCGCCGGTTCGCAGCCACCTTGAGCGGGTAGACGAAACGAGAGGCCATCTTCGGGCCGGCGGCTGTGCGCGGAGCGGAACCGAGAACGCCGCTTGGAGCTGCATTGTGGGTAGAGGCGCTTGCAGCCGACTGCAGGAGAACCGCAGCCGGCAGTGCAGCGACGGCGACGAAGGGAAGAAGACACCGCGCGAGGAGCCGAACACGCCGGGAGCAGGCCGCCGGCTCGAGTACGCCACCTCTGCGCAGCTGGGAGCGTTGCCCCGCTCCACCGTTCAGAAAGCTCGCCACGCTAGCGCTCCTCGTAGCTCGGCGCTCGCCTCGGCGGCAACTGTTGCCGAGGTCTGCCGTCGGGGTGCTCGGAGGGATGGTCGGCTCGGCCGAGCGAAGAGGCTTGATAAGGGGCGTCGGGGCTGAGCGAGAACTGCGAACATGACGACGCCGGCAAGAAGGAGCCCACCGAGGATGTCGGACGGCGTGTGGACGCCGTCAAGGTCGAGCGTCAAGACCACAGCGGCCAACCAGGCCAGAGCGAGCCAACGTGCCTTCGGCCATACGTACGCAACGATCGCAACGAGGAGGGCGGCGCGCAGCGCATGCCCGCTCGGGAACGAGGAGTCGAACCCGCTGACATGAGACGGCCCTCCGGGACCGTTCGTGTACAGCGCCGGCCGGGTGATCACGTTCTTGCAGATCGCTTCGACGAAGACGGCGAGACCGAATCCCGCCAGCCAGAGCAGTGCACCCTTCCGGGCCCCTCGGCGCCAGAGAAGAGCACAGAGCAGGAGGGCGAGTATCGACGACGGGATCGAGCCCGCAGGCAGCTTGATACCCAGCGTCAGATGAAACTGCCGGCCATGGTAGGAGAGCAGCGTTCCCAGAAGCGACGTACCGTGCTCGTTCAGCGTGAACCAGGGCATGAGATGCTTGACGGAGAAGCTGTCAACGGCGTCGAGTCGACCGAGCGAGACGAGGGCGGCGAGGCTCGCAAAACCAAGAGCTGCCGCCAGCGACCCCAGCCGCAGTCGCATGACGTGAGTCTCCGCTCTCTTTTCCGTTCGTTGATCGATACGCAACCGTAGCTCCCTCGGACTACCGTTCAGTTTCATACACGGCGCGTGTCCGTCGCGTACCTAGCCGTTCGGCCAGCGTCCAACTGTTCGAATCCCCGTCGAGGCCTCGATCGGGCTGAAGTACCGTTCGCCTGTGTGACGACGCACTCTCCGGTCACGTACGGGTTGATCACGCCGGCTCGCGACGAGGCCGAGAACCTCCGGCGCCTTGGCGAGTGCCTGGTCGGACAGACGATCCAGCCCTCGGCATGGGTCGTCGTCGACAACGGCTCCGCGGACGGCACGGTCGACGTCGTACGTGGTCTGGCGGCCGATCACGACTGGATACGCGTGATCTCGAGCCCGCCCGGTCGCGTGGCGCAGCCGGGCCAGCCCATCGTCCGCGCGTTTCATGCCGGCCTGTCAGAGCTCGAGCCTGTCGACGTCGTTGTGAAGCTCGACGCGGACGTATCGATGGAGGCGGACTACTTCGAGGAGCTCCTCGCAGCGTTCGCACGCGACCCGTGGCTCGGGATTGCGAGCGGCCAGTGCTACGAGCAGAAGGGCGGCAAGTGGCGGCCGACGCACGTGACCGGATCGCACGTTCGGGGGGCCACTCGCGCCTGGCGCTGGGAATGCCTTCAGGACGTGCTCCCGCTCGACGACACCGTGCCCTGCGTGGAGGACGTCGTCGACGAGCTGAAAGCGGCGCAGCTCGGCTGGCGAACCGGCATCGTGACGGGTCTGCGCTTCGACCACCATCGAAGCGTGGGCGAGCGGGACGGCGGCGGAGCGGTGCGCTGGGCCCGCCAGGGCGCGCCGCATACTACCTCCGGTATCGGCCCTGGTATCTCACTGCGAGAACGGGGTTCAAGGCTCTCAAGAATCCGGCGGCACTGGCGATGATCCGAGGCTACCTCGGGGCTGCGCTTCGCCGCGAGCCTCGTTGTGCGGACGAGGGCGTGGTGGACCAGGTGCGCCGCCAGCAGAGCTTGCGAAGCTTTCCTCTTCGCATGCGAGAGGCGCGCGGAAAGCGTCCCGGATCGGCCGGGCGATCTGAGAGCTCCCAAGCGGCCCGGCACGCTCGACGCCCATCGCGGTGACTCCCAGAGGCCGGCCCGTCTCGACTCACGCCCGCCGGGTAAGAACCTGCTCGTAGACACGAATCAGGTTCCGGGCGGAGACCTGCCACGAAAGCTCGCCCTCGACGCGCTTTCGCCCGATCTCGCCCATCCGGGTGCGACGGTCGGGGTCGTCGAGGAGCTCCGCGATCAGCCGGGCGAACTCACGCTCGTCGTTCGCGGGGGCGTAGACGGCGGCGTCGCCTGCCGACACGCGGGTCTCGTCGAGGTCGAACGAGACGATGGGGCGTCCCATGGCCATGTACTCCATGATCTTGATCATGGTGGAGACGTCGTTCAGGGGCGTCTTCGGCTCGGGTGCCAGGCACACGTCGGCCGTGGAGAGGTACCGCTGGATCTCGGCGTCGGGAAGGAAGCCGGTGAAATCGACCGCGTCGTCGAGGCCGAGCTGATGCGCAAGTGCAACTGACGCCTCGAACGCGTCTCCTGCGCCGATGAAGGCGGCGTGAACGTCGGCTCGACCGAGGGAGTCTCGAAGGTACGCCATGGCGCGGATCGCGTAATCCAGCCCGTCCTGGAAACCCATGATCCCCACGTAGCAGGCAAGGTGGCGTTTCCCATGCTTCAACGCCGGCTCCGGCTCTAGCGGGACGAATCGCGAGAGGTCCGGACCGTTCCGGACGACGTAGACACGCGCCGGATCTCTGCGGCCCCTCTCGATGGCCACGCGCCTGTAGCTCTCATTGGTCGAGATGACAGCGTCCGCAGCGGCGAACGTCATCCGCTCCAACGCGAGCGACAGGCGATAGAAGAGCGCGCTGCCCGTCGGAAAGCGCGATCGGAAGAGCTCAGGCACGAGGTCGTGGTGATCGAAGATGAACCTCGAACCTCGGAGCTTCAGGACCAGCGCGATCAGGAAGAGCAGGTCCGGCGGGTTGCATACGTGCACGACGTCGAACGGCCGCCGCCTGTGGAGATCGAAAGCCGCCGCTGCATCTGCCAGAGCGCCGCCGAGTACTCCCGCACGTAGGAGCGAACGCCGCCGGCTGCGAAGCGAAGCGGAAATCGATGGATGCGAACACCCTCGAGCTGAATGTAGGGCTCGAGGTCGCGGCCCTGCCCTGCGACAGACGACATTGACATCGTATCCCGCGCCTGCAAGCGTTCGAGCCTCGCTCCAGACGCGGCGATCGAGAGGTACCGAGAGGTTCTCGACGAGCATGAGGACGCGTGCCGAGCCGTCTCCGCTCGCGAGTGAGCCGGCGAAAGACGTCATTGCGAGGAGAGGAGCCCGCGGCGTGTCATCCTCGCCGTCGGCCTCTGAGAGCGTCAGCCAACGGGAGCGTACGGTCGCGGCCTTCCGTGAGGACGCGGCGAGCGCACGGCCATGGGGACAGGGACGATCTCGCTTCACGGAGATCGGCCGGGAGCGCGCGAGTCAGGCGAATCTCGACTTCGCCGGGCGCGACACTGGCATCCTCGAGCAGTCCGCACGACACGATCTCCTGATTCGGCCCGAGAGAGCGGATGGCAACCAAGTCTTCTTCCTGCGTGGCGTATGCAGGAGCCTCGACGACGACTCGCTCGATCTCCTCGGGAACGACGAGCCGAACGCAGCGCGAGAAGAGACGAACGTGGAGTCTGTCGCCGAGCTTGCGAATCGAGAAGTTCGTCTGTGCGATCTCCTCGGGCGATCGCCAGGACACGTCTCCGAGCCCGTTCACCTGAGACACGGTTCGCTCGAGCACGTCCAGCCCGTCGCGAAGGTCCGTGTGGTGCCCTTCGAGAACGATCGGTTGATCGAGGTACGCGCGGAAGGGCAGGTCGTCCCAGTCCGTGAGAAGCGGCCTGGGAAGGGAAGGGAGGCCACCCGCGGAGAACTCGGCGACGTCCCAGCCGCTGATTTCCGAGCGAGGTATCGGAGACCAGGCGATCGCAGCGAAGCCCGCCGTGGCCAGCGCGTCGAACATCAGGTCGCTGCAGTCGCCGTGAGGCGGCACGATCACCGGGCGACCCGAAGACCTGACCTGCGTTCGAACTTCGCGACTCTGCTCAGCGCCTGCGAGAGAAGCTGGAGTGCGTCGTCCTTCGATCTAGGCCTGGCAAGCTCGTTCCGCACGTGGTCATTGCCGTGAATCACGAGCGAAAGCGCTGCCGGGTTGTCCGGGAGATGCGGACTGCGCGCCGATCCGAGTCCCGCAAGTCGAGAGAAATGGTCGCCATGGCGATGTGGTGGTCGTGTGCTCGACTGTGGCGTGCGAGATCGCCGAAGCGCACGTAGCCGTAGGAAGGCCAATGGAGGTTTGGGTCGTCGATGATGAAGGTCGCACGGAGGGGCGGGGCGGTCCATCCGGTGCCGCTCGTTATGTCCCTGGCCAGATGGACGAGGGGAAGGAGAGAGCAGAATCGATGGCAACGGAGGTAGTCACGGATGGACTCTCCGTCCTCGAGGCGAGCAAGCGGAACCGAGGAGAGGTAGAGATTTGCCCCCTGCTCGGACCGCAGGGCCCAGATCGGGCCCGCTGACGTGGCGGCGAGCAGGAGATCGCCTGATCGGTGCTCGAGCGTCGCCTGCCCTGCGACGTCAAGGTCGGTGAACCGGCGGCCGCGGAGTCGTGAGTCCATCGGACTGAAAGACGCCAGCTCGACCACGTTGTCGCCCCTACCCGAGGTCGCCTCCCTTGAAGCGTGAAAGGCGAGGCAGGGGAGGCAGGCGTCGATCTTCCCGAGGCCCGAGCATTCGTGCGAAAGGGTGACGACGGCGTCGAGACCTGCGAAGTCTCCCGGCTCGCGACCCTCGAAGCGCACGGGGAGCACGCGCTCAAGGGCACGGAACAGCCTGAGCCTCGCATTCACTGCCGTGCGGGGAAAGACTCCGATCACGCGGGCCGAAGGCGCCGAGAGCTCCGCGTGTTCACCGCTGAGCGCCGTGGAGCCGCGGGACTTCGAGCAACGGTCTCGTTCGCCTCCGCAGATGAGTGCGGCGAATCCATCAGTTTCAGCCTGGAGCAATCATGCAGAAAAATCATCCGCTCGATCGGGAGCCGGACCTTGAGCGTCGGCGAGGACTCCGCTGCCCCGGTGCTGACGCTATGTTGGCGACCTGAGTCCGGCCATGCCCGAACAGTCAGGCTGCACTAGCCGAACGGCTAGTGCAGCCTGTCCAACGGCGCGTGGTCCATTTCGTCAGTTCGGACTAACATCGAGAGAAGGTGATGAAAACGGAATCGCAGCGCACCCGGGATCAGAGTTCAATCGAGACCCTCTCGAATCGAGAGCGTGAGGTTCTCCGCCTCGTGTCCGATGGGTGGACGAACAGCGAGATCGGTGAGAGGCTCGGACTCTCGGTGCACGCGGTGAAGTTTCACCTCGCATCCGTCTATCGCAAGCTGAACGTCTCAAACCGCACCGTGGCTGCCGTCGCGTTGCTGACCGCAGAGACCACCTTGAGTCCGTCTCCGGACGAGAAGCTCGTCTAGTCAATGGACATCCAGCTCTACTTTCGTGTGATCCGGCGCTTTCGGTTCCTTGTGATCGCCGGCTGCCTGCTGGCGCTCGCAGTTGCCTTCCTCGCCATGTTCCGGGTCGGCCCAAACGGCGTCTCGTATCGCCAGCAGAAGACCTACAGCGCCACGGAGATCCTCCAGCTGAAGCCGCTGGGACCCACCTCCCGCTTCGACCCCACGGTGAGTCCTGTCCGGGTACGCTCAGCTATACACGACGATCGCGATGACCGACGCCGTGCGCACGAAGTTCAAGGAAGGACGTCTCCTCGACGCATACTCGGCGACTCAGGAGCAGACACCCAACGGTCCGCTTCCTATCATCGTGATCGCCGGGCTCGCCCACACCCCGCGGGATGCGTCGAGAATCGCCGACCACGCCTCGGAAGCGCTGAAGGCGTACGTCGCGCAGGATCAGGCGAGCGCTTCGCCGCGCCAGAAGGTCTTGCTGCAGACACTGAGCGAGCCGACGAATCCCGTCGTCTCAAGGGCCGCACCCTGACTCTTCCAATCGTCCTCTTCCTGAGCGTGCTGATCGCGACGCTCGGTCTCGCCTTCATCCTGGAAAACCTCAGGCCTCGCTCTGGGGCATCGACCTTGCGCGAGGTCGAGCCGGCACAGGGGCCCGGCAATGGCGAGGAGGGGCGGTCCGCGCTAGCGAGCCAAGGCTTCGACCTAAGCGAGAACGGCGGTGGGGCACCTGAGGAGGCACCGGCCGCGCGGCGATCCGCTCGGCACGGCTCTGAGTAACGCGTGAGCACCGCGACCGGCGAACACCTGCGCGATCCCGGCAAGCCGAGTCGTCGGCCGGTAGTCATTACGTCTTTCGTCGTCGGCGCGTCGCTCGTCCTCGTTGCGGTCGCGGTTGCCGTCGGCTCCGGGCTCCGGCTCGCGGCAGTTCCGCTCGCGCTGCTTGTCTTCGTCGTCGCCGTCCACGAACGGGTGTTCGCCTGGCACTCCCTGATCGCGCTGACGATCCTCGTGATTCTCTTCGTGCCGATCGGAAGGTACACGCTGCCGGCCGAGCTGCCATTTCAGCTCGAGCCTACCGCGTCGTCATCGCGCTGGTTGCCGTCGCCTGGTTGTCATCCCTGCTGATCGATCCGCGCACCCGACTCCGATCGAGCGGGACGGACGCTCCGGTGGCTGCGTTTCTCATCGCGATCCTGATGTCAATCCTGCTCAATCTGCCGCGCGTGGAGTCGGTCAGCTCGTTCTTCGACAAGTCGATCACCTTCTTCCTGAGCTTCTTCGTCGTCTTCTACATCGTCGTCAGCCTGGTGCGGCGCCCACAAGAGATCGACTTCCTCGTGCGGATTCTCGTGGGGGAGGCGCGGTGCTCGGCCTGACCGCGCTCGTCGAGTCACGCACCGGATATCAACCGTTCAATCACCTAAGAGTCTTGCTGCCCTTCCTCGACTACCATCCGGTGCCACTTAACGCCAGCGACGTCGCTCGGGGAGGCAACCTTCGGGTGTACGGATCCTCTCAGCATCCGATCGCGTTCGGGGCCGCGTTCGCCATCCTCCTCCCGCTCGCCGCGTACCGTGCCCAACTGTCCCAACAATGGCGGTGGCGGTTCGCCGGACTCCTGATCCTGCTCGGGCTCTTCGCCACTCAGTCGCGTACGGCCGTCATGATGCTGCTCGGGATCGGCATCGTCTATGCGACTTTCTACCCGAGGATGCTAAAGAGGCTGTGGCCGTTGTGCTCCCAGTCCTCGTCGCCATACACATCGCGGTGCCCGGGACCCTGGGGACGGTACATAATTCGTTTTTCCCCCTAAGGGGGGACTCTGCCCAGGAAAATAAAAATCAAGTGGGCAGCGGGCGATTCGCCACTCTCGGTCCTGCGCTTCGGAGCGAGTTCCTGCCAAATCCGATTTTCGGCGAGGGCTTCCCAACCCGGGTTGTCAGGCCGACCGAGGCAATACCTGTGCCAAATGGCCCGATTCTGGACGACCAATGGCTTGGTCTTCTGCTCGAGACGGGCGTCGCCGGGACGCTCGCTTTTCTCTGGATCTTCGTTCGCGGGGCCAGACGGATGGGCGGCGCTGTAAGGCGCGATCCAACGGCCCGAAAGCGATGCTCGCAGCGACGACCGCGAGTGTATGGCCTACGGCATCGGTATGTTCACGTTCGATCGTTCGCGTACACTCAGGTGACCCTCCTCTTCTTCATCATCTTCGGCCTTGGCTGCGCGACGCTGAACACGTCGAGAGCGGAATGGGAACAGTTCGGCCGTCGGTTGGGTCCAGCGCGCCGGTGCGACCAGGGTAACTTAGGGCAAACTTAAACAGGCTGGAGCCGTAGCCCAGCGGGCGGCGGCGTCCGATCGTTTGCGGAGGTTGGCGCCTACGCAGTTCCGTTTACTCATCGCCGTCGCTGCTATCCGTCCTGTTCAGCTAGTCGACTCTGTTGTCATCGGCAACCATGCGTCCGGCGATGGCGGCGGACACGGCCTCCTGAAGTTCGATCCCCTTGGCATAGCGGCACATCCTTCCCGCCAGGCGGGACACTGCCGACCAAGCGCTCAGACGTGTCCACCAAAACCGGGGCGCTCCAGTGGTGGTGGTAGGGAGTCCGGCACGTGCACTTGCAACCTCTCGGGCCCGCTGATGATCTGTTAATCGGTTTATCCGCCTGGTACTTCGTCGGCGCCGGCGTCGACGTTTGTGCCTTGGGGTCTGCTGGTTCCGTGGATGTCCGTGGGCGGGAAGGTGCCGGGGGTGGGGGTATGGTGTTCTTGGCGCAGGTGTCGTTGGCGGCAATGTCGGCGTTGGCGTTAGTCTGGTGCGCCGCCAGTTGCCCAGCTGACGGTGCAAGTCTTGGTGTTGGAGCCACAGGCGCCGGATTGGAAGACGTTGTTGGTGGCGGTTATTCCGGTGGTACACGGCCCGGTTCCAGTAACAAAGTAATTGTTCCTAGCAACATAGTTTGAGCAGGGGCCATTCGCACCAGCCGTATCATGAAATTGGACTCAGCTTTATAAAAGGTGTTGTTCTGGACAAGAATATTGTCGCACACGTACGAACCATTTACGTTCATGATAGCGAGCGAGTTACCGATATTCTGCACACCCCCAAAAGCGTTGTTCCGGATAGTGATATTTCGTGGCTCCCCGCCATCCTTGATAAGAATCAAGGATGTGTCAGTATTGTAGATATGCGAGTTTTCTATTGTCCAGTTGATCCCACCTGCGCCTTGGATGCCATCCTCATGCACACCGCATTGAGCCCAACCGCTCAGGTCGTGAATGGTTACGTCGTCAATGTGCAGGCCGTTGACGGGGTATTGACCCCAAGCAGCCTGAGCCGTAAGCTGTATACCGTCTTCTCCGGCGTTGCACCCATTGGAAGGACCAATGTTGCCGTGCGAAAGTTTCACGTCTGGCCGCGCCCCACCGATTCCGCCCGTCAAGAGAGTTGAAGTGCTCACAAGTATGCTGTGCCTTTGAGAACCAGACCGCGAGGACGAGGTCAGCGGAGGCGGGCGTCCAACGAAGTGCGTTCTGCGACGAACTAGTGGTAACGCTCCGCTTAGATTCGCGTACTCAGAGTACGGTGAGGAATATTTTGCCCGTTGTATGTCATTGAGAAGAGGGGCGCAGCGGTTTTGGTTGTATCGGGTCTCGACGAAGGCGAGCATCTGCTGGCCACGAAAGGTCGTGCTCGCTTGTGAAGGCGCCGCGGTTGAGGTACGGCGGCGGAGGCGAGGCTGGAGAAGAAGATCTCGACCTGGTTCAGCCAACTGGCAGTGGACTTCGGTGTGAAGACGAACCGCGGGCAGCGAGAATGATCGGCGAACCACTCCGAGCGACCGTCGTCGGTGGGGGGGGGGTTGCGGGTGGAGAGATTGTCCCGCTGATCGCCCCAAAACGATCACCTCCCGGTAATCCCCAGCGCAACGACGTTCGTGAGCCCCTGCGAGCCGTCCATCATCATCACGGCCAAGCGCACGTCGTCAAGGCGGGCGGCTCATCAGCTCCGACAACGACACCCGTGTCCGCTCGATAAAGGTACGCGACACCGACGACTTCGACGTCCCGACCGCGTCGCTCTCTCGACGGCGAAGTACCGTACGTTCGCCGCACCTCGACCCGACCGTCTGGGCCGTCCTCACGCGTGGCCGCTCGACCGCGACGCCGCCTAGCCGCCCCAGCGTCACCTCTCCCGACTCGTGGCCGTGGGGGCGCACCGCAGACACGAATCGGACTGAATGTGGCTCACCCTTCGCGCCGACAACCTCGACGACCTCCTCCTCGAGCAACTCGGCGAGCACGCCCAGCCCCGACGCCGACGCTCAAACGAGAGGGGCAACCCCTCCTTCGCCGAGCCGACCAGCTGCCCGACAGGCGCTTCCTGCATACGTGCCGGCAGTACCACCTCCTCACCTGCTCGGCCTGCGCGAGCGATAACGTTCCCGTGCTCACGGCGGTCTCCTCCCCTTCGACCTTCCGACGGGGATCACCCGCCACGCTCCCACGCGGAGCGGACGGGGCAGGAGGTACCGCTACCTACGAGGGGTTCTACGAGCGGTGGGAGACATCCTCGTCATCGGGGGAGCGAGGCGGGGGGGGGGGGGGGGGGGGGGGGGGGGGGGGGGGGGGGGGGGGGGGGGGGGGGGGGGGGGGGGGGGGGGGGGGGGGGGGGGGGGGGGGGGGGGGGGGGGGGGGGGGGGGGAAAAGACTGGCGGCGGCATCGGGGAGGGTGCAAGCGGACACTTGTCACGTCGGAGGTCTGGCGGTTCGTCCGGACTCGCCGCCTCACTTCTCGTGGCGAGCGGCACGACGAAGACCGTCCCGCCGGTGGCGAATCTCTGGGTCGACAAGGACGGCGGACGCTGCACCAGGGCGGTCTCGCCGGTCGCCTACTCAGACGGAGCCGCCTGCCAGTCTCTGTCGGCGGCGTACAGCGCTGCCCAGGCCGCCAACTCCGGTGACACAGTTAGGATCAAGGATGGTACCTACAGCGCTCAAACCGTACCCTCAGGCACTAAAACCCTAAGCTTTATAGGCGAATCGAAAGACAACGTCAAGTTCCCCAGCCTGAGCGTCCAGGGCAGCAACGTGACTGTTGATAGCTTTTCGGCTAATACCAGTGCGAGTGTGCGTAGTCTCGTTATCGTAGGCACAGCAGTAACTGTAACCAACTTCAACGCCCTTAACGGAGCAGGAATCGGTGGCGCAGGAATAACTATTTTGTTCGCGGATCCAGTCCTTGTAGACCCGGAATAACCGCCACCCACAACGAAAACTTCCAATCCGGCGCCTGTGGCTCCAACACTAAAACCTGTACCGTCAGCTGGGCAACTGGCGGTGCACCGACTGATGCCAACGCCGATATTGCCGCCAATGACCCTTGCGCGAGAAGCGCCGCTGACCCGAAGAACTTCGTACCCACCGACATCCACAGCACTCTGAGGTGGGCGCCCGACGCTGGCGCGAACGCAGTCACACAGCGGCCTTCGAAGACGCGGGTTCTCGCGCCAAGGACGAAGGAGCACAACTGCCGCGTCCGCGGGCCGCTTCCGGACCGTGCGTGCTCACCTGGAGCGGTCTACGCAGACGCTACACCGCTGGTATCTGCCTGCCGGGTTACGCGTCCAGAATGTTGACCTTGGGCACAAAGGAGAAGGGAGCGATCTACGCCGAGTACGGGACACCTCGCACACACTACGGGCGCCCATATGAGATCGACAACATCGTCCCGGTCGCGCTTGGCGGCTCAAACGATCCCGCGAACCTCTTCCCCGAAGCAGGGTCTAATCCTCGCCCGGATTCCTGATCAAGGATAAGCTCGAGAAACGACTCCACATGCTCGTCTGCACAGGAAAGAGGAAGCTTGGAAAGACGCAGCGAGCAATCGCCCGCGACTGGGTGTCTCTCTACAGGGAGGTGTACGGAAAGAAACCATGATGCGCGTAGCTGAGCCCGCCACCCGAGTTGCTCCGCGCGGTTCACGTGGATGTGAGGGTGGATTATCCGCCTGGTAATTCGTCGGCGCCGGCGTCGACGTTCGTGCCTTGGGGAGGTCGTGCCGCAGCGCCACGTGGTTGTACAGCTCGCCGTTCTGAACTGCCCAGATGCGACCCTGTCTCGTCGGCGACCGGCTGGTGGCCACCCTCGACGTCGACGATGCTCAGTCGGCGAACCCCGAAGGCGATGCCGTCGGCGAGATAGAGGCCGCGATCGTTCGGCCCTCATGTGTCATGACGTCGGTCATCCGGACGAGCCGTTCCTCGGAAAGCAACGGCCGCCGTACGCCTTCGATCTGGATAACTCCGCAGATGCCGCACATTCCTCGTTGAACGCTAGTTCCTGCCCAGACCGTCCTCGACAGCCGAGGGGCAGACCCGCTCCTAGCCGTTCGGCCAGAAGTCGCTGTATCCACTGAGTGTGCGCAATCCGCCGGGAGAACTACGAGTCGGCGCGGGACGTCGGAACGGGCAGGCCGCTGAGCGACCTCTACTCTCCGGAGTGGTTGCGGAGTTCGTACCGACGAATGGGCTTTATTCAGGACGAAGCGCGACGCGTGGTGGCTCCCCGTAAGGAGGCGGTCGACGACCGAGAAGAGTGCCGAGGGCGGCGCGTGCACATTCTCTCTGCTCACGTTCCAACGGCCATGCAACAGAGCGCAAGCCGTAGCCAAGGGCGAGGGCCGCAGTAGCGGCGAGACGGTGAGGGGGTGAGAAATGCTTCTGCAGGTAGAGTCGTCTGGCGTAAGCGGCCTGGGCTTCCCGCTTCGGGTTCCAGCCTGCCTTGCCCGCGTGGTGCAAGATCGTGAGATCGGGAAGGTGACGAACTTCCCACCCAGCTTGCTTGATCCGCAGACACAGATCGGTCTCGTCACAGAAGAGAAAGAAGCGCTCGTCCATGAATCCCGCACTCTGGAGGGCCTCGCGCCGGACGAGCATGAACGAACCGCTGACCCAGTCGCATTCAACATCCTGCTCGTAGACACTCATGTCGAGCTCCCGTTCACCGAGCCAAGAGGCCTTGAACGGGAATCTCTCCGAGCCAATCGCTTCGAAAAACCAGCGGGTCGCCGTCGAGAAGCGTCGAATCGTTGGCCACAGCTGCCCGTCCTGTGCGACCTGGCGGACGCCAACAAGACCGACGGTCGGACGCGCACCCAACCCGTCGATCAATCCTGCGAGACTCCCGTGGAGGATCTCGGTATCAGGGTTGAGAAAGAGGACCCACCTGGCATCCAGCGTGCGCAATGCACAGTTGTTGGCCTGCGCAAAACCTCGGTTGACGCAACGCACGACCCGAGCACGCGGGAACTCGGACTCGACCAGCTCACGCGTTTCGTCGGTCGATTCGTTGTCGACGACGACGACGTCGAGCACGATCTCACCCGCATGCTCGTAGATAGTCGGCAGACACCGACGTAGCCAGTGCGCCTCGTTCGTCGAGACGACTATCACCGCGAGGTCGGTCATCGCCTGATACGTCGAGTTCGGCGCATCGTTCAGCGCGACGCAGGAGTGCGTTCATCAGGAGGGATCGCCGGCTGGCCTGAAGACGAGCTCCGATGAAGCGTCTGAAACACCCTGATGTTGTAGTAGCCATCAGCATCGAGATCTCCGTAGATGTCCCGGTGAGCGTGGAGGTCGTCGATGATGTCCGAGACGTCGTGACTGGGCTCGAAGCCCAGAACCGTCCGCGCCTTGCCGATGTCGACCTTGTAGTTCCGGTAGTCCTGGATGTTCTTGAGGTCGAGCTTGATCCTCCGGTCGAGAAGGTCCTCCATCTTCTCCTTGACCTTGTCACCCACCTGGCCGACGGTGTAGTTGTCGGACGCGATATTGAAGATCCCGCTGATCGAGTAGTCGGCCTGAATGGCGCGCAGATAGGCGGACACAGCATCTCGCATATCGAGGATCGGCCGCCAGAGCGAGGGGTTGTTGACCGTGATCTTGCCGTCCTGGATGCAGCTCTTGTACATCGTGTTGACGATGAGATCGAAGCGCATGCGGGGGCTGTAGCCGCAGATCGTCCCCTTCCGGAGCGCGATCGTCGAGAACCCCTCGTCCTGCATCTGCAGGACCCCTCGCTCGCCCTGCAGCTTCGAGATTCCGTACGGGAAGCTCGAGATGGCGGGCGAGTCCTCGTCGTAGAGCTCGTTGACCGTGTAGCCGTAGACCGAGCATGACGATGCGTAGATCACCCTGCGCACGCCAACCTGCTTGGCGAGGTACGCGAGATACGACGGCATTGCCCCGTTTGACTGGAAGTTCTGCGCGGGATCGAACTCCGCCATCGGGTCGTTCGACAGCCCGGCCAGGAAGATCACCTGCTCGTAGCCTTCGAGGTCGTCGGTCGTGCAGCTGAAGATGTCCTCGTCGACGACCGAGACTTCCATCGGAAGGTGCACCCCGAACCACTTCACGTCGATCACATCGACCGCGTAACCGCGTTCGACGAGGGCGGGAATAAGAGCCGACCCGACGTAGCCGGCCCCCCCGACGATCAGGATCCTCATCGGCTAGCTCCGCTCCAGCCGGCTACGGCCACGCCTTTGGCCTTCAGGTATTCCACGAGCGCCTCCTCCCACAGCGGCATGAGGTCGAGTCCGCGCGCCTGGAGCGCCGCGTTGATCAGGTACGTGTTCTCTGGCCGCCTGAACGTCGTCGGGTAGAAGTCGTTGGGCACCGGAATGACGCTCGTAGTAGAGCCGATCCGCTCCAGGATGGTTCGTGCGAACTCGTGCCAGGTGGTCTCGCCCTGGCAGCTCATGTGATAGAGGCCGAAGTCGCTCGTCTGGAGCAAGGTGTGCATGTTCCCCGCGAGCGGGACGGTCCCTGTCGGGGCCATGCGGAACCCGTCGACCTTGAGCTCGTCCCGTTCCTCTGCCAGCCGCATCATGAGATCGACGAAGTTGCTGCCCTTGCCCCTCGGCCCGGTCAGCCCGAACAGGCTCTGCGTCCGGACGACGAACGTCTGCGTATGAGCTGCTTGAGCGAGCTGCTCGCCTGCGAGCTTGCTCTCCCCGTAGCGATTGAGCGGATTCGGCGTATCCTCCTCGCGGTATCCACCCAGCTTCGTGCCATCGAAGACGTAGTCGGTGCTCACGGTCATGAGCTTCGCCGGGATCTCGGCGCAGTGCTGAGCAAGGACCTCGACGCCGGCGGCGTTAACGGCGAACGCCAACTCCGGGTTCTCCTCGCATCCCGCGGGATCGTGGAATGCGGCGCAGTTCACCACTGCGTCCGGCCGCTCCCGAGCCAATAGAGCCTGGACTGCCGTTCGATCCGTTAGGTCTGCGAGCTCGCGCGTCACGGGAAGGACATCTTCGCCACGCTCCATGAACACCCTGACAACATCCGTGCCGAGCTGACCCGTGGGTCCGAAGACGAGGACTTTCACGGACCGCTGCCCGCTAGCTCGGAGTAGCGAAAGTTCGCCGACCTGGGATCGTTCTGCCAATCCGAGAGCGACCCCGCGTTGCGGTCCTTGTCGCTGATGATGGCCCCCTCATCAACACGCGCCTGGAACTCCTCACGAAGGACCGGCGCGCACAGCGACCAGTCCAGGTCTCCAGCGAGCGGAGACACTGCGGCCTCGTTCCCGGGAGAGTATTCACCGGTACAGAAGTACTCGATGATCGTCTCCTCGGTGAAGAGGTTGCCGTGCGCGAAGCCGGGCGGCACCCAAATCCACTCCGAGTACTCGGCTACGGGAGAACACGGCATGTCGTATGCCACGATCTTCCCAAAGCTCGGCGAATCGAGCCGGATGTCGAGTGCGAGATCGATCATGCGCCCGCTGATCGTTCTTACGAGCTTCCCCATGAATGGATTCCACTGAAAGTGAAGACCCCGTAATACACCCTCGCGAGACCAACTCTCGTTCACCTGCGTGATTGAAAGCCCCTCGAGAAAGTCTGTGCGAATATCGTCGCCCACAACACTTCGCCGGTACGGCTCTGAGAAGTATCCGCGGCTGTCACAATATCGCCCGAAGCGAACGACCTTGACTTCGGGGATTGGCAGAGTATCGACGTCCAGAATTCTCACTGACCCACCAGCTTTGCTCCTCCGAAAGCGTCTTGAGCCGAGCGCGTACCGAAATGCGCGCTCGCGCCATTCAAGTTTACAGACATCCCACTCAGTGTGCCATGGCACAAGTGGTGTTCAAGGCGAATCTGCGCGAGCTGCCGCGGCCCCCGCCCGAGCCCGAGGTCGAGGAGCGGCCGCTCGCCCGCGACGACGCCCCGGTCCCCGCATGAGACGTCCTGTGTCAACCCTTGGCTGTGAGCAGCCGGTTTGGGTTGCCGTGGCGTGTGGGGTCGTAGGGCTTTTGGTCGTGCCAGACGCGCTAGATGATTCGGAGCCAGGCGCGGCCGAGGATGCGGTTCGATCGGTGTCCGCATGCCGAGAGCGGAGTGACGTCGTCGGCGGTTGTGGAAGATCTCGATGGATTCGAAGATCGCATTCGCGAGCTCGATCCTGGTCTTCCAGCGGCGCGTGTCGAGCAGCTCGACCTGCATCCGCGACCAGAAGGCCTCGATCAGCGGGTTGTCATAGCAGTCCCAGACTGACCCCATTGAGGACAGGAGCCCGGAGCGGCGGGCGCGGTCGGTGAACGCCCAGGAAGTGAACTGGGCTGCGTCCCGTGGTCGCTATGGAACACGGTTTCCCTCGCTGGGCGTCGCGCTGCTCGACCGCCATCCCGAGCGCGTTCGCGGTCAGCGCGGCGGTCGGGTGATGGCTGATCGACCAGCCACCGACACGGGGGCTGTAGGCGTCGAGCACGGCCGCGCAGTAGACCTTGCCCTCGCAGGTCGGTCCCCCATAGCTGATTCGGTCCTTCGCGAATGAACACGCGGTCGACGAGATCGTCGGCTGTCGGGACACCAGGGAGCCCACGTCGTTTTGGTGACCCGGTGCGACCCTGGATCCCCGCACGCCGAATCAGCATCGCGACCGCGTTATGGCCGACCCGGATCGTGCGGCCGAGGACGAGCTCCGCGTACACCCGCTTGGCGCCGTACGTCCCGTAGGAGGCGGCATGGACCTCGCGGATCAGGTCGGCCAGCCAGGCGTGCCGCACCGCTCTCGCCGACGGCGGCCGGAACCACGCGTAGAAGCCAGCACAGGAAACGCTCAGCACGCGGCAGGCGACCTCTACCGGCAACCCCTCACCGGCCATCACCGAGATCACCTCGAACCGCCTTTTGGGCGCACCGACTCCTTCAACAACTCTGCCGCGCGGCGGTGCACGGCCAGCTCGGTCTCCAGCTCCCTGATCCGCCGCCTCGCCGCCCGCAGCTCCTCCCGCTCCTCAGAGCTCAGCCGTACAGCTCGCCGCGGTCGATCAGCTCCTGCCGCCGCCACCTGTAGATCGACTGATCGCTGACCTCGAGCAGCCGCGCGACCTCCGCCACGGGCTTGCCCGCAGCGACCAGATCCAGCGGGCGTCGACGGAACTCCGCCGGATACCCCTTCCGCCCCATCAACGACCTCCTCGCTCATCGTCGA
The DNA here is from genome assembly GCA_963776375.1 of uncultured Actinomycetes bacterium. Lineage (GTDB taxonomy): Bacteria > Actinomycetota > Thermoleophilia > Gaiellales > Gaiellaceae > PALSA-612. The sequence continues at coordinate 26,107 of CAVZMF010000005.1, forward strand.
GGCCGCCCGAGTCTAGAAACAGGACCCCACGGAAGCCGGGGCACAGCTTCCAATGAGCGGCGTGGCCTGAGTCGCGGAGACGTTCGGGGCGGCCGGCTGGCAGCCGCAGGTCGCTGACTCACGACGGGGCGGGCGTTAGCGCCACTGGCGGCGAAGACCGACAGGATCGAACGCACGAACGGCGAAGGAGGTCACCCCGTTGAGCCCCGAGCCCCTCACATCGAAAACTGGACTCGCAGCAGTCTTTCACCCTTTCGAGTGATTCGAACAGGCAACCTCCTGCCGAATGAACTATCCAGAGTGTGGCATCGACTCCCCCTTCGGCTAGGCTGCCTCATCCCGTTCCGCCCCGCCATTCGGCTAGGTAACCTCGTGACGTTGGTGTTTCTGGCGAGCGCGCTCGCCGGAGGAGTGAGTGTCGGGTTCGCAGAGTTCGCTAGACCCGCCCCGCCGCCGCCGACCGGACTTTCCGTTGTAGCTACACAGACCAGCCTCACGCTGAGCTGGAATCCCGTGCCACTGGCTACCAGTTACGGCGTGTACCTCGACGGCGGCTTCGTGACAACCACCTCCGGCACGTCGTGGACCTTCGGGAGTCTCGGCTGCGCAACGAGCCATCTGCTGCAGGTCGATGCTCGCTACCGCAACTCTACCTCCTCGAAGGCAGGAGTCAACGGAACGACGAGTGCCTGCGCGTCAAAGCCGCCGGTGAGTACGGGTTTGCCGGTGGTGTCGGGGTCGGTGGTTCAGGGTCAGGTGTTGTCGGGGTCGTCGGGGTCGTGGTCGGGGACGCCGCCGTTTTCGTTTGCGTATCAGTGGTTGCGGTGTAACTCGTCGGGGTCGGGTTGCGTGAGCGTGTCGGGGGCGACGGGGTCGAGTTACACGTTGGTCTCGGCTGACGTCGGCTTGACGATGCGGGTGCGGGTGACGGCGTCGAACAGTGCTGGGTCTGCTGCGGCGCAGTCGGCGGCGACTGGTGTGGTGCAGGCGGCGTCTTCGTCGAGCACGTTTGGGACGACGTCGCCGGGGTCGTCGACGGACACGGCGACGGTGGATTTGAAGGAGGTGTCGTTGTATTCGGCGCCGCAGCCTGGGTTGGTGTCGAAGCTGACGGGGTATGTGTCGGGGTTGGGGGAGTCGAGTGGTTCGCAGCCGGTGAAGGCGGTGTTGTACGCGGATTCGGCTGGGAGTCCGGGCGCGTTGTTGGGGGTGTCGAATCAGGTGACGGTTCAGGCGGGGAAGGCGTGGGGTTGGGTTGATTTCACCTTTGCCTCGTCGGTGCAGGTGCAGGCGGGGCCGGTGTGGATGGGGTATATCGCCGGCTCTTCGTCGGATCTGACCCAGCTTCGCTATGACAGCTCGGCGAGCGGGTTGCACTACAACAAGAACTCGGGTGGGTATGGGGCGGGCCCGACGAACCCGTTCGGGACGCAGACGTTGTCGGGGAAGCACTATTCGATGTACGCGACGTATACGCCGACGGGTGGGTCTCCTCCGCCTCCGCCTCCGCCTCCTCCGCCTCCGCCTCCGCCTCCGCCTCCGCCTCCGCCTCCGCCTCCGCCGCCTCCGCCTCCGCCTCCGCCTCCGCCTCCGGCCGGGAACGCGAATTTGTGGGTGGACACGAATGGGGGTTCGTGTACGAGATCAGTCAACACCGGTTGTTTATAGTGACGCGGCGGCCTGCTGGTAGCTATCAGGCGGCCTATAACGCCGCCAGTTCCGGTGACACAGTTAGGATCAAGGCTGGTACCTACAGCGCTCAAACCATACCCTCAGGCACTAAAACCCTAAGCTTTATAGGCGAATCGAAAGACAACGTCAAGATGCCCGTGCCTAGATATTGACGCTAGCAACGTGACCGTAGACAGTTTTTCCGCTAACACCGATGTTGCACATCGTGGCGATATCAGGGGCACGGGAGTAACCGTGACCAACTTCAACGCCCTCAACGGATGGGGAATCGGTGGCGGCGCGGCTAACGTGACACTGTCGCACGGCAATATCGGCCCCTCCAATTCCTGCAATTTCAACGGTGAAGACGGCATACAGGCTTACGGCTCAGGCACCTGGGGTTCCAATACCCCGTCAACGGCTTACACATCGACGACATAACCCTTCACGACCTGAGCGGCACAAGTCAATGCGGCAAGCATGTTGATGGCATCCAAGGCGCAGGTGGCATCAACTGGACGATAGAAAACTCGCATATCTACAACACCGACACGTCGTTCATACTCGTCAAAGACGGCCCGGTACAGAACATCACCATCCAAAATAACGAGTTTGGAAACGTTCCGACTCATAGGCAACTCGATTGAGATTGAAAGTACCAATGGCACGCAACCGTGCTCCAATATCCTTGTACAAAACAACACGTTCTACAAAAAGTCAACAACATTCCACGATACAATGGGCCCCTGCCCAAACTACATTGCTCAGAAACAACTATTTCGTTAGTGGTGTTAGCCCTTGCAACAACGGAATAACCGTCATCAACAACGTGTTCCAGTCCGGCGCCTGTGGCTCCAACCCCAAGACTTGCACCGTCAGTTGGGCTGCCGGCAGCGCGCCGACTGACGCCAATGCCGATCTCGCCGCCGGCGACACATGCGCCAAGAACGCCATTCCCGCCACGGCGGGCACGTTCCCGGCCACCGACATTCACGGAACCAGCAGACCCCAAGGCACAAACGTCGACGCCGGCGCCTACGAAGTACCAGGCGGATAAACCGGTTAACAGATCATCAGCGGGCCCGAGAGGCTGCTATTGCGCGCGCCGGACTCCCTGCGACCACCTCGCCCGCCGCAACGTCCCGTGTGACCACTGCGCCCGCGCCCACGAGTGCGCCCTCCCCGATGCGGACGCCGCCGAGAATCACGGCGCCGGAGCCGATCGACGCGCCGCGCTCGACCAGCGTACGGAGCACGTCCAGTCCTCGTCCGTCTGAAGCGCGCCGTCGAAGGTCGTCGCTTGCGGGTACTTGTCATTGATGAAGATCACTCCGTGACCGACGAAGACCTCGTCCTCGATCACGACTCCGTCGCAGATGAACGTGTGGCTCTGGATCTTGCAGCGCGCACCGACGCGTGCGCCGCGTTGGATCTCGACGAACGGCCCGACCCGGGTCTCGTCGCCGATTCGGCAGCCGTAGAGGTTCGTGAACGGGTGGACGACCACGCCCTCACCGAACTCCACGCCGGCGATCAGACGATAAGGCGCATCGTTGGAGGGGCGCATCACCCACCGCGGAAGTAACCCTCGATTCCCTCGACGACACGTTCGACCTGCTCCTGGGAGATGCCCGGGATACAGAGGCAACGACAGCGCCTCTGCGCCAACGCTTCCGCGACCGGAAACTGCCCTGCCCGTATCCGAGCCACTATAGGCCTCCGTCAGGTGGCAAGGCTCGGGGTAATGGCGGCCGGTACCGATGCCTCTGCCGGCGAGGTACTCCTGCAAGCGGGTCGGGTTCGCCGTCCGAACGACATAGAGGTGCCAGACCGGCTCACTGCCCGGCGGGACGGGCGGTAGCCGGAGATCTCCGATTCCCGAGAGCGCCGCGTTGTAGAGCTCCGCCGCCGCGAGCCTCTGCTCGTTCCAGTGGTGGAGGAGCGGCAGCTTGTGCAGGAGCACGAGCGCCTGGATGGTGTCGAGGCGAGCGGTGTATCCCTCGAATGCGTGGCGATACTTCTCGCGTTGTCCGTGCTCGCGCAGTGCGCGTACGTGTGCGGCAATGCGTTCGTCGTCGGTGATTAGCGCACCGGCATCGCCGAAAGCTCCAAGGTTCTTCGCGGGATAGAAACTGAACGCTCCGGCCAGACCAGCGAGAGCCGGCGCGCACTCCGTCCCGGGCAGCCCCGTGTGCCTGGCATGCGTCCTCGACCACGTGGAGGTCGTGCTTCGTCGCCAGGCGCTCGACGGCGCGCATGTCCGCCATCTGCCCGTAGAGATGGACGGGGAGCACGAACCGCGTCCTTGATCCAACGACGGCACTGACGGACTCGACGTCGAGACAATAGTCGGCTTCGCCCACATCGACAAACACGGGTCGTCCTCCAGCCTGGACAACTGCCTCAATCGTCGCGACGAACGTCATGGCAGGCACGATCACCTCATCGCCCCGTTCGATACCTGCGGCGATCAGCGCGAGTCGAAGCGCGTCCAGCCCGCTGGCGAGGCCAACGCAGGCGGAGGCGCCGCAATACGCAGAGAAGGCCTGCTCAAAGGCGCGCACTTGAGGGCCGTTGGTAAACGCGCCCTGGTCAACGAGCTCTCCGATCGCGTCGAGGAGTTCCTGCTTGAGCCCTTTGTGGGACGGGCCCAGATCCATGAACGGCACCGACGCTGGACGAGCCATCACGGGTTCGGGCGTCATGAGAGCTGAGACTACAGGGGTCGCTCCCGGCCGTCGATGGGACCAGAAGGTCCGGGCGACCGTTTGCCCTACTCCCGGCCGAGCCTACGGGGTGTAGGGAATCTCGTTTAGCCTAAAGGCTAGTTCGCAACTTTACAAACCCGGCCGAGAGGTCGGTCTTTCAGCTCTCGTCTGGAATCGCCGGCGATTGCGACGTATGGTGGAGAAAGCGGCCGGCTGGGCAAACAGCTCCGGCCATCGGGGAGAGTTGCGGTGAAAGTAGAGACTGCGGTGCTCGAGTCGCGCGCAAGCGCGGCAGATTCGGGCGACGGGTTAATCGGGGTTTCCGCCGACGGCGCGATGACGCTCGCGTTGCCGGACTCGTTGCCGGAGCTCAGACGCCGCTCGACAACCACAAGTGTGCGAGGACGGGCGTGGTTGATCCATCGCCTCCTGCTCCTTGCCGACGTCCTCGGGCTGTGTCTTGCGTTCGTGATTTCCCAGCATCTGTTCACACCCGGAGCGAGAACCCCGGATGACGTCTCGCCTGCAGTGGAAACGGTGATCTTCCTGCTCACGCTGCCGGTCTGGGTCGTCATGGCCCAGGTGGCCGGTCTCTACGGCCGCGGCAGCCAGCGCGCAGACCATTCGACCGTCGACGACTTCGTGGGCATCTTCGCCGTGATCACCGTCGGCGAGTGGCTCTTCACGGCGTTCATGCAGCTGACCCACGATGCGACACCCAACGCTCCGCGGATGATCGCTGTTCTGGATCATGGCGATCGCATTCGTCTTCTCAGCTCGTGCGCTGGCGCGAGTCTGCGCGCGGCGGATCCCGATGTTCTGGCAGAACACCGTTATTCTCGGTGCCGGCGACGTCGGGCAATTGATTGCCCGCAAGCTGCGGCAGCATCCTGAATATGCCATCAGGCTCGTCGGCTTCGTCGACGAGACGCCACGGACCCCCCGTGAGCGATCTTGGCGAGATCCGACTTCTGGGTTCGCCCGACCGCCTACCTGAGCTCGTCGACACGTACAACATCGACCGCGTGATCATCGCCTACTCGTCAGATTCGTACAAGAGCTGCTGGCGATCATCCACGAGCTGAAGGCGAGATCCGTCCAGATCGACCTCGTACCGCGTCTTTTCGAAGTGGTCGGGCCGAAAGTCGATATGCATACAGTCGAAGCTCTTCCGCTCATCGGCCTCCCGCCCGCACGGCTTTCTCCTTCGGCTCGATTCGTCAAGCGTTTACTCGACATCACGGTCGCGTCGATTACGCTCGCGGTCACGGCGCCGCTTTTCGCATTCCTTTGCTGGAGGATCAAGCGAGATTCGCCGGGCCCGGTCTTCTTCCGCCAGACGAGGCTTGGATTGAACATGGATGAGTTCACCCTGCTGAAGTTCCGGACGATGCGGTGTGACGTCGACGAGGCAGAGCACCGCGAGTACATCAAGGCCACCATGAGCTCCGAGGCTCCAGCGGGAGGTAACGGTTTGTACAAACTGGACCGTCAGGCCGACGTCACCCGGTTCGGGAGGTGGCTCCGCAAGACGAGTCTCGACGAGCTACCCCAGTTCATCAATGTCCTGAAGGGAGACATGTCTCTCGTCGGCCCACGGCCCTGCATTCCGTACGAGACCGAGAACTTCGCTCCGCATCACTTCGAGCGCTTCCTCGTCCCTGCGGGCATCACCGGCCTCTGGCAGGTCACGGCTCGTGGTAGTGCGAGTTTCGGCGAGGCGCTCGACATGGACGTCTCGTACGCGAGAAGTTGGTCGCTCGGCCTCGACCTCCGGCTCTTGACTCGAACCCCGTTTGCGGTCATCCGTCAGAGAGCGGCAACGGCGTGACGGGTGGGAGGGTGAGAATCGGGGTCGTCGGTCTCGGTTACTGGGGACCCAACCTCGTCCGGAATCTCTACGAGTTTCCCGAAGCCGAAGTCGTCTATGTCTGCGACAGGAGGCCTGAGACGTTCGACAGAGTAGGCCGCCGTTATCCCTCGATCTCCCAGACAACGCGCTTCGAGGACGCTGCTCGAGGATCCGAGCGTCGACGCGGTCGCGATCGCGACGACGGTCTCCACTCATTACGAGCTCGCCAGCCGCGCGCTCGAGGCCGGCAAGCACGTGTTCGTCGAGAAACCCCTCGCCGGATCGAGCGACGACGCCGTCGCAGCTCGCCGAGCTTGCCGAGAGCGCCGGCCTCGTGCTGATGCCGGGGCACACGTTCCTCTACAGCCCACCGGTGAACAGGATCCGCGAGCTGATCTCGGTCCGGCGAGCTCGGCGAGATCTACTCGATCTCGACGAGCCGGGTAAACCTCGGGCTTCACCAACCCGACGTCAGCGTCGTCTGGGATCTCGCGCCGCACGACTTCTCGATCCTGCGCTACTGGCTCGGCGAGCTGCCGGTGAGCGTCTCGGCGCTCAGCCGGGGTTGCATCATCCCGGAGACGCCAGATGTCGCCTTCATCCACCTCGAGTTCCGGTCTGCGACACATCGCCAACGTCGAGCTGTCCTGGCTCGCGCCCAGCAAGCTCCGCCGGACGACCGTGATCGGCTCCCGCAAGATGGTCGTCTACGACGACACGAGTGCGGAGCCCGTCCGGATCTTCGACTCAGGCGTGACTCTGCCCGATCCCGAGACGTTCGGCGAGTACAAGCTGACGTATCGCACCGGAGACATCGTCTCCCCGCGCATCGAGGCTGCTGAGCCGCTGTATCTCGAGGTCGCCGACTTCTGCGCTGCGATCCTCGACGGGTCCGAGCCGCGATCCTCGCCTGAAGTCGGCGTCGACGTCGTGCGCATGATCGAAGCGGTCGATCATTCTCTCGAGCAGACGGCATGCGCGTCGAGGTGGCCGCGCACCCAAGCTCTGAGCGGCGTCTAGGACATAGTCACCGAGGTAGGACCGACCCCCAGCCCGATCTCTTGGGTGCTAGCTTGGCGGGCCGGGCTACCGTGCTGACTGCTCTCGTCGTCGGTTACCACTATCCACCGATCGGAGGAGTCGGCGCTCAGCGCGCCATCCAGTTGACTCGGTATCTCGGCGAATTCGCGGTTCGGCCTGTGGTGTTCACCGGCCCAGGTCTGCACGGTGACCGATGGACGCCTGACGACCCGACGCTGCTGACCGACGTGAGCGACGTTCTCGTCGTTCGCGCGCCCGGCCCTGTTCCTCTGTCAGACAGTGATCTCGAAGCCCGGCTGGACAGGATGATGGGTCGAAGAGATGCGTTCGTCCGCTGGTGGATCGAGTCGGTCAAGCGCTTCGAGCAACCGCCGGGCCAAAAGATCGATGTAATCCTGGGCGAACTGGGCCCGTATGAGACATCGTTCGGAGTCGAGAATTTGGCCGCCCGACTCGGTGTTCCGTGGGTAGCAGACCTTCAGGACCCGTGGGCGCTCGACGAGATGCGTCTTTATCCTCGGCTCTACAACGAGTTGCCGACCGTAAACGCATGCGAGGCACTCTCCGAAGTGCCGCCGCAGTTGTGATGAACACGCCTGAGGCTGCTGTGCGACTGCTGGAGACGTTCCCTGACTTTCGTGAGCGACGAGTGCTTTCGATCACGAACGCCTTTGACGCCAAGGACTTCGCCGGTGTCGTGCCCAGGCGGCGCGACGATGGCGTCTTCCGCATCGTCCACTCGGGGTCATTGCACACGGAGCTCGCTCTCGAGCATCGGAGAACGGGCCGTCTCCGGCGACTGCTCGGCGGCATGCCGGTTCCCACCGTCGATTTTCTGACCCGTTCACACGTCTTCCTCATGCGAGCTGTTGATGAGGTCATCCGAGCTGATCCCGGCGTTCGGGGGGTGATCGAGTTGCACCTCGTTGGTGCCGTCACCGATGCCGACCGCCAGGCCGCTGCGCGATACCCTTTCGTGCACTTCCACGGCCTCAAGTCGCACGCGGAAGCAGTCTCGCTGCTTCGGACGGCGACCTGCTCTTCCTTCCCATGCAGGATCTTCCCGCCGGGGTGCGTGCCGGTATCGTTCCAGGGAAGACATACGAGTACATGGCGTCCGGAACGCCGATCCTTGCTGCCGTTCCGGATGGGGACGCCCGCGACATGCTTCGCTCGGTCGGAACCGCGACGGTTTGTCGACCGGCTGACGTCGATTGCTTCGTCGGTGCGCTTCGAGAACGCCTCCAGGCCTGGCGAGAGGGTGCGCCCCGGCCACAGCCCGACCCGGCGGTCCTTGCGCGATTCGAGGCACGCAACCTGACGTCGCAGATGGCGGCGCTGCTCCATGACGTCACCATCAAGACCACGCAGTTCGTCCGGTGACCTTCCAGCAACCGGATCGTCGCACCTCGCTGATGGCCGTTGGCGCTCGCTGCGGACCGTCTGGGTGTCCAACCGACGTCCCCGACGCACAGCTCATTGGTCTCGGCCGAAGCGCGACCAGTACGAGTTCCAGAATCGGTAGACAACGATCCTCCCTTGCGCGAGTCCGGATTGCCCAGCTGGCAAGGGGCAGCTGAATCTGCACCAGGACGGCGCCGGGGTGCGACTCGGAGAGGAGTCTCCTCTCAGGAATGGGGTAGCGGCCGCCGGACACTCGGGGCGGAACTTCCTATCATGGTCGGTGTGTCGTCACCCTCGGAGGGCGGAACAATCCGTCGCCCACACCACGCGAGCCGCGTCGTCGGTGACCTCTGCGCGACGCTGTACCGGCTGGCGATCAGGGCCAGGAACAAGACGTTCTCGTCGCTGGCCGCCGGAGCGTTCGCGTCCTATGGGGAGCGATCGGTGATCCAGCTTCCTGTGCGGCTGAGCGGAGAGGGCCGGATCGCCGTGGGAAGCGACGTGTTCATCGGCGCGGGCTCATGGCTCCAGGTGGAGGGGGCCGAGCAGGGCCCGGTGGTGATGACGATCGGAGACGGCACGTCGATCGCCGGGAATTGCGTGCTCTCCGCAGCCAGCTCTCTTTGCATCGGACGAAAGGTTCTGTTCGCGCGAAACGTCTACGTCGCCGACCACAAGCACGCGTTCGGGGCGCTCTCCCTGCCGATCCTCGAGCAGGGAATCGACCGCGTCCTTCCGGTCGAGATCGTCGACGGCGCCTGGCTAGGACAGAACGTCGTCGTCGGCCCGGGCGTCCGCATCGGCCGCGGAGCTGTGATTGGAGCCAACTCGGTGGTACTGGACGACGTCCCCGATCACGCGGTCGCCGTCGGCGCCCCCGCGAGGGTCGTTCGGAGCCTGGCCGAGGAGGACGCGCCGAGCGCCTCCGGATGACCACGCTGCTCATCCTCGCGTATCATTTTCCGCCGCTCGGGGGAGCGGGGTCGCAGCGGTGGCTGAAGCTGGTGCGCCATCCGACGGAGGGTCGGCTTCGCTACGCGAAGTTCAGGGTGCTCGAGCACGGGACGGGCCCGCGCCCCAGATCGACCTAATCCCTCGCCTCGATGCCTCTTATAGATCTGGGCCGCGGCCGCGCTGTCGAGGAAGACGGGGAAGCCGTGGGTGGCCGACCTCATTGGCCCCTGGCGCTCGACGAGATCCTCTCTACCCGACGGCGCTGCACCGGCGCGCTGATTCCGGCGCATGGGCCACATGCTGGCATCGACGGCGGCCTTCGTGACGACGGCGGCGGCGCTCACGCGGGTTGCGCTGTAATCCTCGATCAACTCGGCGGTGAAACTTCGCAAGAGAGACTGAGCGGCGGGTTCATCCACACGCGCCCTGCTCACACTCGCGCGAGCCCATGATCTTCCTCCGGTGGAACTTTGCAGCCCTAACGATGGTGTTCGCCAGCTCACACGACGCCGGATCGAAGGTCGATATCTCCGAGCACTTCGTGCGCTGCCTCAATTACTCCCGTGCCGTGTGAGCAATCGGCTTCTTGGAGTTGCTTGTAGCCAAGCGCGACGTCCTCGGCGAAGAGCTTGGGGTCGCCGGTGGTGGGCAGGTACTTACCGTCGAGCCGCTCGTTCGCGGCGATCCTGGCCCGCTCGAGGGCGAGCCGTGAGTCGACACTTAAGGTTCGGCTACGCCGCCACTCCAGGCTCCCAAGCGACGGGCAGCCCGTTTGGCTTGCCGGCCGCCAAGCTGCGCCGCGCAAAGTCTCCATGTCACAGGAAGGAGCAGCGTGCGAGGATCTGCCCGGACGAGTTGGGCCAGCGTTCTCGATGTTCTGTCCACGAAGCGCCTGCACCAGACCTGTTGGCAAACGCAGAACCTTGTCGTGGCGAAACGTGTGCTCCGCGATAGACCGGTAACGCTCTGCATGCTCCTTCGGGAGTGGCGTGGAGTCGAGAAACCGCCTTCTATGGTCGTAGAGGATGCCTGGTTGCTCGTCGAGAAGGTCGTAGCCGACTCCCGTGTAAGAGCCTAGCGCGGCGGTTACTGCTCAGAGTGCAGTCGGAACGCGACGAGCGAGCGTGACAGACATGCGAAATCCCACCTACTGGCCACACGCATCAGGAACGGGAAGTCCGAGAGTGGCTCCTCGGCTTCCCTAGGCCACCTGCCTCTACAACGGCGCGTGTGCGAAAAGGGCGGACGACCAGCAGACGGTCCAGGATGAGCGCATGCTTCGCTCCAGGAAGTCGTGGCCAGACTCGAAGATCACCGGTCCGTCGCCCTCAACAGCATTCTTGCGCGCTCCAGGACACGAGATGATCCGTCGATCAGATCAAACGCGCTGTGCGCGACGCCGACGCTCGGATACTGCTTGAGCACATCGATTGCAGAGCGCAGGTACTCGGGGTAAAGGATGTCGTCATCGGGTAAGATGACGAGGAACTCCGTATCGGCCAGCTTGAGGATACGGTTGAAGTTGCCGATCATCCCGATGTTTGAGTCTGAGCGGACATAGTCGATCCGTGGATCCGCGAACGACGCCACGGTTTCCGGCGTCGCGTCCTGCGAGGCGTTGTCGCAGATGAGCAGTCGGAAGTTGCGATGAGACTGGGAGAGCACGCTCGTGATCGATTCACGCAGGAGGCGCGCACGGTTATACGTCGGAATCCCGATGGTGACCTCGATATCGGTCCTGGTCATTGTCTGCGCATCCTCGGTCTTTCTTTTCCCGGATCGACCCTTCTCGCACTTCGGTCGACACCAAAGCATAGTGCTTCGCTGGAGGGCCGAGCACGTCCTCGTCAGACTGCCCGGACGGATGGGTCGAAGCTAATCGTTCGCACGTGAGCAGTCGGAAGCAACGTCGCTATCGTCCGTCCAAGGGTAGACGTGGACAGAACTCGCCGTGAAACAGGCCGACGCCGTGGGAATTGAGGGGTGCCGGAGACGGGCGGGAAGGCCGAGGCTCGATGAAGTCATTGGCGAGGTTCGTGATGCGAGAACGGCTCTACATCAGCCTTACGGGCGACCAACGCCTTATCACGCTGGGTCTGCCAACGACGAAGGCGGCGCTCATCCTGCGCGGCTTGCGATTGAGGAGAAGGAAGGGGCCCGTCGGGATCGAGCGGCTAGATGCGACGATCGTTATTAACCTCGCGGACCGCCGCGATCGTCTGTCTGCCTTCATGCGCGAGATGGCTGTGCTTCAGATACGGCACTACAGCCGCTTCGAGGCGGTGCGCGATGCAAACGGCGCGTTAGGCTGTCTGAGTTCGCATGCCGAGTGTCTCAAGTCGATGCTCGCGAACTCGTGGCGATGCATCATGATCTGCGAAGATGATGCGCGGTTCCGCGTCTCGCGAAAGGAACTGGATGTCCTCGTTGACGCGTTCATCGATGACAGCACTGCCGAGGTTGCATGCCTCGCATACAGGCAATGCGGGCCGCCGAAACGTTACAATCTTCTTTTCGTGCGGGCTCCCGAGTAACACACACCACAGCCTGCTACCTGGTCAAGGCATCAATTGCAGCCGATCTGCTCAGTCTTTTCGAGGAAGGCATTGATCAACTTTCCGCAGGTGCAGATCCGAATATTTATGCGGCCGACCGCATTTGGAGCCGGCTTCTCGCATCTCGGGTATTCTTGCTCCCTATCAAGCGTGTAGCTTTTCAAGAGGACGGATATTCGAATATTCAGAGACAATTTAAGAGAAATCGCGAACTTTGATCGTAGCATTAATAATATTTTTGAATGGCGTTTAGTTTCCTTTTACGTCGTGGGCAACTTGGTGCATCATCTTCTGGTAGTCGCCGGCAACCTGCATAAAGGTTGAATGGAGGTTGATCTGAGGACTCCCTCCTCAAGGGAGACGCGAGGATACGAGAAGGCTCGCAACGCCGGTGCGGGCACGCTGGTATGACCCGACCAGAGGGACATACAGGGCTGTCTCTGGTTCGCCTTTCGTAAGGCCGGCTTGACCAGTTTTGTCCAAGCGCGCCCTTGCTAGCCAAGTGGCTAGTGAAAAGACCAGCCGTTCAGGCATGGGCTTGGCGACGCCGCAACGACTATGGTCAAAGATCATGGCTCCCGCTGCCAGGACTCGTCGTGTGAAGGCTGAGGCCACACACACAGAGCCCGTACTGAGCACGAGGTGATATCGGCCGGCGCGCCGCGTCTGGTGCTGCCCTGCTGACGGCAAAAGGAGCCTTTGGGCAGGTGCTGGGCCTGCTGTCGACGATCGTCGTCACTCGGCTGCTACTGCCCCATCAGCTCGGACTGTACGCGATCGCAGTGACGGTCTCGACCTTCCTCTTGATGCTCGGTGGCGGGGTGGGATTGGCCGGTGCGCTCATCCGGCGTCCGGCTGCGCCCGAGCACGCTGACCTTCGGGCGTATGTTGCGCTCCAGCTCGGTGTCACGACCATCCTGGTCGGGGCCGTCGCGCTGGCGACGCTGCCTTTCGGACTCGTTGGACAGCTCACGGCCGTGATGGTTGCAAGCCGCTCCCATCACTGCTTTCCGAGGTGCCGGCGCCGTCGTGCTCGAACGCCAGCTCCTCTACAAGCGAATTGCGACCGCCGAGACCGCCGAGACGATCGTCTACTACGCTTGGACCATCGTGACCGTGGCCATCGGGTGGGGCCTGTGGGGACTCGCCACCGCAACCGTCGCCCGCTCCATCGTCGGAACCGCCTTCATCGTCGCACTGGCGCCGACAGGCGTGGTCTGGCCGCGTTACGATCGCCGGCGTATCCGCGCGATGCTCGGGATCGGCGTGCGCGTACAGGCAGTCGACTTCGTGGTGGCGCTCCGCGATCAGATCCTCGTCCTGGGCACGGCAGCTGTCGGAAGCGTCTCTATTGTCGCCTACTGGGGCCTCGTCCTTCGAGTGCTCCAAGCGCCCGGGATGCTCTTGTGGACGCTGGTGCGCGTGTCCTTTCCAGCGATGGCTCGAACCAGGTCCGCCGGCGGGGATCCCGGGACGCATGTTGCCACGGCTCTTGCCTGCCGCGACGATCCTCGCCGGCACGCTGCTCGCGCCGCTGGCTGGTGCCGCGCCGGCACTCGTGCCGCTCCTGTTCGGACACCGCTGGTCGCCCGCGGCCGACGCTCTCTCGTTGGCGTGCCTCGCGGTCGTCATCCACACGCCGGTGTTGATCGCCGGCCAGAGCTATCTCTGGACAGCTGGTGATGCCAAATCGCCACTCCGCGCCGATGATCGCCGATGCAGTCGTCTGCGTCGCCGTTGGACTGCCGCTCGTGCCGATCCTCGGCGTGCTCGGCCTTGCAGTCGGCGGCGTCGCCGCGGCTGTCTTTCACACCGCGATTCTGGCGCACGCCGTCGAGCGGCAGACTCATGTCCACGTCTTTCGCCACATTCGCATGCCGGTGCTCGCATGGATCGTTGCTGCGGGCGTGGCGTGGGGATGCGCCCAGGGTCCCGGCCCGATAGTGATGCGGGCGGCAATCAGCAGCTGCGTCGCCATCGGCCTCTACCTCGGGCTGCTCTTCCTGACTCGCCGTGAGCTCATGCTCGAGCTGGTCAGGGAGTTCGCATCCTTGGATCCGTCGCCACCTGCTGCGACGCCGGGCGGCGCCGGCGCGCGGTACCCACGAACGCACAAGCCTGAAGTCCGCGCACCTTCCATCACCGAGAAACACATATGAAGATCAGCTTCTTTGGCGACTTCGCGTCGTTGAACTCCGGGAAACAGAGTACTCTCGTGACTCTTCTGACCTGCTCGCCGCCGGTGTTGGCAGGTCAGGCCGCGGTTCTCTGCAGATCCTCCCAGTTTTGCCGGACCTCGAGCGGCGGGCAGTAGTTCAGGCTCGAGTGCGGTCGGTGGTGGTAGCGGCCGACGAAGCCGCCGATGCCGCGCTCGCGTCGTTACGTCTCGGTTCGTTCAGAGCCACCTCCCGACGATCGAGTTTCCTCGAACGAGCTTTCGAGGAACGCCGGCGACCGGGGTTGCGGAGTGCGCGGTCGCGGCGTGATGCCGAGCTCGCCAGCGGCACGGAAGCGCCTGGCGGTGAGTCCCAGCCGTTGTCCGAGCCGAGCGTGAGTTCACCGCTGGATACCGTGCACGGGGCGGCGCGTTCGATCAGGGCGATCGCCTCGTCAGCGCGGCAGCGGAGCTCGAGCTACGAAGCGACGATCTCGTGATCCTCGCGACGCGCGCCACGAGCGACGGCGAGGTGGCCCTCGGAGACGAGCTCTCGAGCGGGGCGACGCGCAGTCTCACTCCCACTCCCGCAAGAGTCTTCCCGCGATCTCCAACTCTAAGGTCTTGCGCCCAACGCCCGCTTCAGCTCGGCCACCTTCGGCGAAGCCCCGCTCGCCGACGCGCTCGTCTTTGCCGGCAAGCGCTTCCACCGCCCTCAAGCAGCTTCTCCCGCCACGTTAGAAGAGCGTCTCCGCGATCCCATGCTCGCGGCAGACCTCCTTGACCGACCGGTCGCCGCGCAACCCGGCCGCACGATCTCGAGCTTCTCTTGCGCCGTCCAGCTCCGGTACTTACGTTGCTCGCTCAACCTCGTCTCCCTTCGGTCGAGCGGCCCATGCTGAGCCGGTCGCCGGGCGATCCCTCCGGCGCTACGACCTCCCGGGATCGCCCGGCGCTCTGAGGGTGACTACCTCCTGCCAACGCCGGACCTGGGAGCGGGGCAGTCAACCTCGCCGTGGTCACCTGTGTCTCGATACGATTGTCAACCTCGTTGAGGTCGCACTGACGGCGAATTCGGGCGCGATGGTCGAAACCAGTGCGAACGACGGGCCTCAAGTGCCTGCGAGGCGGGTGACTCCTCCCCAAACGGGGAGGCGTCGGCGGGGTTTTGCCGTCGACTGCTTGCGCTTTCGTTGGGCTTGCGCTTCGGTCACCTGTGTCTCGATACGATTGTCCACCTCGTTGAGGTCGCACTGACGGCGAATTCCGGGCGCGATGGTCGAAACCAGTGCGAACGACGGGCCGCAAGTGCCTGCGAGGCCGGTGACTCCTCCCCAAACGGGGAGGTGTCGGCGGGGTTTTGCCGTCGACTGCTTGCGCTTTCTTTGGGCTTGCGCTTGCCTTAGGCTCGCATGGTCTAGCGGCTCAGCGAGGTGCTGCGGTGAAGGGATGGCTCAGAACCAACCGACGACGAGTCGCGTTGCTCGTGGGCTTCTCGAGTGTCGCGTGCGCGGCTGGTTTCGCGTCCGCCGCGTCTGCCGCGAGCACGGTGACTGTCAACTGTGGGCGAGGTGGCGATCTTCAGCGCGCGATCGATGCCAGCACGAGCGACACGACGATCGTGATCCGAGGAACGTGTCACGGGAACTTCGTGGTTCCGACGGAGGGCCTCGGCGCGCTCACACTGCAGGGCACACCCGGTGCGGCGCTAGACGGGCAGGGGACAGGCGCTGCGTTGTCCGTCAACGGCTCCAATCTCCATCCGACGAGAATGGTGTCGGTGCAGTCGCTGCGAGTTACGAACGGCCGTCCCGGCATCACGGTGTCGAGCTACTCCACGATCTACCCTTTGACGCTTCGCAACGTGGTTGTCACTGGGAACGAATCGACTGGGAGTGCCGCCGGTATCTCGGTTACTCACGCTACGCTGAATCTGTTCTCTTCATCGGTAAGCGGGAATGACGGCATTGGGCTCTCCGGGTACGACGCGAATATCAATGCGCAGGACTTGATCGTCGCCAACAATACTGACCGCGGGATCGATGGTTCGGAAACCGACTTGACTCTCGATCACACTGTCGTTAGCGGAAACACGACGAGCGGTGTCGGCGGTGGCATCCGTATATCGGGCGGTTTTCCTCTTGATCTCACCGACTCTAGTGTCAGCGGTAACCAGGCATCGGAAGGTGGCGGGATCGCCGCCCTCGACGCGACTGTAAGGCTGACTGGATCTGCAGTCGTGAACAATGTTGCTTCCGGCGATGGTGGAGGTATCTACTCAGCAGGAGCTTCGTTCCGCAGCCTCAGAGATTGTGAGTTCGACGGTGAGCCGCAACACGGCCGGCGGCAGCGGGGGTGGCATCTTCAACTCGACGCTCACCTCCACGCTCATTCAGCACTCGAGCTTTTCTGCGAACAAGGCGCTCTCTGGCGACGGTGGCGGGATCGCAAACTACGCGGGGGACAACTCCGCGACGATCTCTTCGTCGACCTTGTCCCGTAATGAGGCGACCAATGGAAAAGGCGGCGCGGTCTTCAACGCGGGTGACCTTATCTCTCGACCAATCAACCATGATCGGCGTGGCCAACAAGGCGATGTACGGCGGCGGAATCTACAACGATGGATCCCACGGCCCTGCCATGCTGACCCTGCAACCCGGTACATTGATCATCGGAAACATCGCAACTGTCGCCGGGGGCGGCATTTATAACGATCAGGGGAACGTTGTAATCAGTACCCCAGTCGCCATCGTCGCGAATCGACCGAACGACTGCATCGGCACTTCCTGCTAGATATCCTTGCCTACGAAGGTTGCGAAGCGGCTGAGTAGATCCCGCGCAGCAGGTTCTGTCCGGATACCCGATTAGTCCGAGGAAGTCACGATGTCGGGGGTTCGGGAGGCAGGTATCTGGAGGAAGGACAGCCACGCTCCGGCGCGCCGGGCAGCGAGTAGGAGGCGAGCCGGGAGGTGTCTGGAGCGCGCGCCGCAAGGAGCAGGTGGTGGTGCGTCTGCTGCGGGGCGAGTCGCTGGATCTGTTGGCGGGGGAGACGGGGTAGCCGGCAGGCCGGATTGCTGGCTGGCGGGAGGAGTTCCTTCAGGCTGGTCGTGACGGGCTGAAGTCGCGGCCAGCGCGGGAGTGCGACCGGCGGCTGCTGGATGCGCAGCGCAAGGTCGGGGAGCTGCAGCTCGAGGTCGAAATCTTGCGGGCGCTGTTGAAGAAGAAGGAAAGCCCTCTGTCGCCGAGGCGCTCGAGGGAGCGCGGAGCTGCCGGCGGCGTTGAAGACGGTTTGTCGGGTGGCGTCGCGGTCGGCGGCGTACGAGCAGCGCCGCCGCCCGCGTGCCTCGGGTGACGTCGTTCCTGCTCGCCGCCGTCCCGAGCGGCCGCTTCCGGCAACCGCTGCTCGAGCTGGTCGACCAGCTGCCGGTGATGTGACCGCTTTCGGGCAGGAGGCGTCAGTGATGACCGGCACGAACGCCTGCTCGGTGCTCCGGCGCGGCCGTCGTCGCATAGATTCCGGCGGATACGGTCGCCGAAACCGCTATCAGAGTCGTGTGAGTTGTAGGCCGATGCGTTCTCTCTCGTGTTGCTCATAGGCGAGCATCGCTTCGTACATTGTGCTGAACGCGTCGTCTAGCGCCTCCTCCGTCTCGGCTTCGCGCGCAGAGTCGATCGCCTGGGCGATTGTCCAGACGTGAGCGCGGAGGTTAGGGATCGTCAAGGTCGCCGTGGTCACCACCCCCTGGTCGCGATTCGGTTCCATTGGTTGAAGACGCACGGGACGGCTGACTCCGGGCGCGATGGTCGGGGCAGCGAGAGGAACGGCCCAACAGTTCAGCAAGAGAGGCGGTTCCTCCCCAAAAAGGTGGGTGCCAACGGGTTTGTCGTTGACGGCATTTCGCTTCCCTTTTCGAGTTAGAGAATGCGGTTTGCCTGACCTCAGTCCGGACAGGCACGTGCTCGACGGCACCTTCGCAAAGCTGCTCGCCGTGATGGCTGAACGCCCTGAGGTCGGAGTCATCGGTGTTAGACAACTCACAGCAGATGGTCATGTGCATCCCACGATCAGGAGATTTCCATCCATCGCTCGACGCTTTCGTCGGTCGTGGGCGAGCGACTCGGCTCCTATCTCTCGTTGGAGGGCGAGCGCGAACTCGACATGTCGATGTACGAACGTGAAACCGAGTGCGACTGGGGTGTCCGGCACGTTCATGCTCTCAAGGCGCGAGGCATTGACATTGGAGAGCGCCGGGGTCTTCGACGAGCGCTTCTTCTTGTTCTCGGAGGAGGTCGATCTGCGCCTGCGGATCAAGTTTGCGGGGTGGCACGTGGTTCATCTTTTGGAGAGCCACCGACCCAGGCACTGGCGCTACGCGAGTCGTCTGCTACAGATCACTCCGCCTAGGATGGTGATCAGCAAGCGCTCAGAGTCGGGTAGCGTCCGTCTTGATCTCTGTCCGCTGCGGTCCCAGCGGCCCTGGATCATGGCGATGGTGGAGAGCTCGCGCTCCCGGTTGCCGCCCACGGGTCGTAGCCGCGTACGTTCTCTATCGCGACCAGCCGCGACTGCGGCAGCGCCCTGATCCTGGCCGACCGCTTATGCGATGTGCGCGATCTTCTGCCTGAGCGGCTGCGTGGACAGAACGCCGTTCAGCTGAGCCCAGCGGGCAGCCTCAGTTCGGTTCGACACGTTGAGCTTCCGGTAGATGTTGGAAAGATGGAACTTCACGGTCTGCTCGGTGACCCACAGCATCTTCGCCAGCGTGGCATTCGAGAGTCCCTCGGCGACGAGTCGAAGGATCTCGAGCTCGCGTTTCGTCAGGTCGGGATGATCGAACTGTTCCTCGGCTGTGAGCCTGTCGTGCATGGCGGCCGATGCCTGGAGATAGATCGAGTGCTCGAACGACTGACGCACGGCCACTGCAAGATCGTCGGGGTGCGCCTTCTTGACGACGTACGCGACCGCACCTGCATCGAACGCGCCGGCGACGTCGACTTGATCATCCGAGGCCGAAAGGACAATGATCTTCACATCCTCGAAGCGCTGCCGAATGCCGACCAACCAGGACAGCCCGTTGGGCTGCCCAGGCTCGCTTGTCGACGTCTCCGCTATCAACAAGTCGGGCCGGAGCTCGTCCATCAGACGGTCGGCCTCCCCGAAAGAGGTGGCCCTGCCGACAACTTCGACTGGTACTCGGCTCAAGACTTCCTCTACCGCCTGGAGCCAAAGCGGGTGTGGATCCACCAGCACTGCGGTTGGTAAGTGTCCTGTCACGCTACGTGTTCGCCTCCCTGAACCTGGCCTAACAGCCTGTTTCGGACCGTTGCATCTCATTTAAGGTGAACTTTGGTTGTGTGTAAAGGTGGGGAGGACGGTGCCCTGTACTACGGTTGAGCAGGACTTTCGGTTTCTTGCACAGACTGTGGATTCTGTGGACAGCCCCGACGGGTGTGGCGGGGGAGTCTCAGCTCTGTCTGTCAGGAGCCCCGTCTGTCGGGTTGGTCTTTTACTCCAACCGACAGCCAGGTTACCCGAGACGCGCCGAGGCCGCGCGCCCGACCTTGCTGCCGGGCGATCCCCCAATCCGGACAGAGTGTGACGTCACCGCCTCTGGTGAAGGCTGGCCTGCCCTGTTGGAGCCAACCACGACGGGGCATGTGCATGACGCAGGGGATTGAACTCGTCCCGGGGGAAACCTATGGTGAGAGTCGGGATGCTGAGCATGGCTGGCACCAGGATGGGGGTTGCGAAGAGACGCTCGCGGGGAATCTCCGCGGCGTGCCCTGATGCAGACCTCTACGGTCGGAATCGGGAGCCGACGATACGCTGCCGCATGATGATCTGCTCCGCAGGCTCAGTCGTCGCCGAATCCGAGTGACGGCGAAAACGCGTGGAGGGGTTCTTCGATTCTCGCGGCTCCGCGAGGGTCTCGTTGACGTGCTGTTCCAGCACCTGATCCAAAGTGCCGTCTGATCGATGCTTTCGCTGCCGCTCAGTGCTGGGCAAGGAATCGGAACCATCCTCGCGATCGGCGCGCACGCCGACGACCTCGAGATCGGCTGTGGAGGAACCATGCTCGCGCTGGGGCAGTCGCATCCCGACGCCGAGGTCGTCTGGGTTGTTCTGAGCAGCGACGGGACGCGTGCCGAGGAGGCCCGGCGTAGCGCGGACGAGTTCCTCCAGGGTTTCTCGAGCGCCCGGGTGATCGTCGAGGAGTTCCGCGACGGGTTCTTTCCGTACCTCGGCGGCGCGGTCAAGGAGTTCTTCGAAGGTCTCAAGTCGATCGTCTCGCCGGACATCGTCTTCACGCACCATCGCGCCGACCTGCACCAGGATCATCGGCTCGTGAGCGAACTGACCTGGAACACGTTCCGGGATCACCTCATCCTCGAGTACGAGATCCCGAAGTACGACGGCGACCTCGGTTCCCCGAACGTGTTCGTCCAGTTGAGCGAGTCGATCGTGCGGCGCAAGACCGATGCGGTCCGGAGGCACTTCGTGACCCAGCGGGAGAAGCATTGGTTCACCGACGACCTGTTCGAGGGTCTGCTCCGGGTGCGGGGCATGGAGTGCAACTCTTCGACCGGCCGGGCAGAGGCGTTCTATTGCCGCAAGCTCGTCGTCGAGGCGAGCGCATGACTCCGGGGCCGATCGCAGGTGTGCAGATCATTCCGCTACGACGGATTCCCGACGAGCGCGGGACGATCTTCCACATGCTGCGGGCGGACGACCCTCACTTCCTCGCTTTCGGCGAGATCTACTTCTCGAGCATCTACGAAGGGGTCGTCAAGGGTTGGCACAGGCACGAGGAGATGACCCTGAACTACGCCTGCATCTTCGGCCGCATCAAGCTGGTGCTGTACGACGACAGGGACGACTCCGACACGCGTGGAGCGATTCTGGAGGCGTTCCTGGGGCCGGACGATTACTCGCTGGTCGTGATCCCGCCCGGGATCTGGACCGGCTTCAAGGGCATGAGCCGTCCCTTCGCCATCATCGCGAACTGCGCCACGCACCCGCACGATCCCGCGCGGACGACGCGCCTCGACCCCTTCGACAACCAGATCCCGTACGACTGGCAGATCCGGATGCACTGACGATGAACGCGGCGGAGGCACAGCGGGCGGCAACCGAAGCCGGGATCGGGGAGGCGATGCACGGCCTCATGGAGGAGCTCTACCCGGTCTGCAGGAGCATTACCGGCGACGGACTCCGGCAGACCCTCCTCCGCGTCGGAGAAGAGGTGCCGCTCGAGATCCGGGAGGTTCCGAGCGGGACTCGCGTCTTCGACTGGACGGTCCCGCGCGAGTGGAACATCTCCGATGCCTATGTGGCGGACGCGAGCGGACGCCGGGTGATCGACTTCCGGGCGAGCAACCTCCACGTCGTCAACTACAGCGTCCCTGTCCGTACGCGCATGACGCTCGCCGAGCTGCGCCCCCGCCTGACGACGGTGCCCGAGCGACCGGACTGGATCCCGTACCGAACCTCCTACTACAAAGAGGACTGGGGCTTCTGCCTGAGCCAGGCGGCGCTCGACCGACTCGAGGACGGTGAGTACGAGGTCTGCATCGACAGCACGCTCACGGACGGATCACTGAGCTACGGCGAGGCCTTTCTCGCGGGCGAGAGCCCCGACGAGGTGCTGATCTCGACGCACGCCTGCCATCCGTCGCTCTGCAACGACAACCTCTCCGGAGTAGCCGTCGCCGCGTTCCTGGCCCGCACGATCGCCTCGCTGCCGCGGCGGCTGTCGTACCGGTTCGTGTTCGTTCCGGGCACCATCGGCGCGATCGCCTGGCTCCAGGCGAACCAGGCCACGGCCTCGAGGATCAAGCACGGTCTCGTCCTGGCCTGTGTCGGAGACCCGGGCCGGGTGACGTACAAGCGGTCTCGACGAGGTGACGCAGAGATCGACCGGGCGGTCGCCCACGTCCTGCGCGAGTCCGGCGACGACTACGAGCTGCTCGACTTCTCGCCGATCGGCTACGACGAGCGGCAGTACGGTTCGCCCGGCTTCGACCTGCCCGTCGGCTGCTTCATGCGGACGCCTCCCGGGCGGTTCCCCGAGTACCACACGTCAGCGGACGACCTCGATCTCGTCACGACAGACAGTCTGGCCGACTCGCTCGGCAAGCTCCTGGCGATTTTGTCCGTCGTCGACGGAAACGGCGTTTACGTCAATCTCAACCCGATGTGCGAGCCCCGGCTCGGCCGGCGTGGGCTCCTTCGCGCGGCCGGAGGCCGGAAGGAGGCCAGTGTGAGCGAGGAGGCGTTGCTCTGGGTGCTGAACCTGTCCGACTCGCAGCACACGCTGCTCGACATCGCGGAGCGCTCGGGCCTCGAGTTCGGGGCGATTCGAGCCGCCGCGGACACGCTGATCGAGCACGACCTCCTGCGGGCGGTCGCATGAGAGTCCTCGTCACCGGCAGCGAGGGGTACATCGGCACGGTCCTGTGCCCCTATCTCCTTGCACAGGGGCACGAGGTCGTTGGGGTCGACGCCGGGTTCTACGCGTCCGCGTGCCTCTACGAGGACGATGCCGAGGTGCGCTTCGAGAGACGGCGTGGGGACATCCGGCGGCTGACCTCGGCGGATCTGCAAGGGTTCGACGCGGTCGTGCACATGGCCGAGCTGTCGAACGACCCGCTGGGTCAGCTCGCGCCGACGATCACGTACGAGATCAACCATCGAGGATCGGTCGCACTCGCGTCCGCCGCCAAGGCGGCCGGGGTGTCGCGGTTCGTCTACACGTCTTCTTGCAGCGTCTACGGCGCAACCGACCAGGAGATGGTCGACGAGGAGTCTCCTCTCCACCCGCAGACCGCCTACGCCGAGTGCAAGCAGCTGGTCGAGCAGGACGTCGCCGTGCTCGCCGACGACGGCTTCACGCCGACGTTCCTCCGCAACGCAACGGCCTGCGGCGCATCTCCGCGGCTCCGTTTCGACGTCGTCCTCAACAATCTCTGCGGACTTGCCTGGACGACGAAGGAGATCCGGATGGAGAGCGACGGGACGCCCTGGCGTCCGATCGTCCACGTGCTCGACATCTGTCAGGCGATCGCGCACACGCTGGCGGCGCCGGTCGATCGCGTGCACAACCAGATCCTCAATGTGGGAGACACGGATGGCAACTACCGGATCCGTCAGATCGCCGAGATCGTGGGCGGCGTCTTTCCCGGGTGCACCGTGACGGTTGCCGGACGGAGTCCGGACGCCCGGAGCTACCGGGTGTCGTTCGCCAAGATCCAGGAGGTGCTGCCCGCCTTCCGCTGCGAATGGAATGCCGAGCGAAGCGCCCGCCAGCTCCTCGACGTGTTCACTCGCGCCCACCTGAGCGAGGAGGACTTCCGCTCGCGCGACTACACGAGGCTCAAGCAGATCGAGCACCTCCTCCGCGAGGGCGAGATCGACGAGAGTCTCTTCTGGACTTGACGGCGATTGGCGCGCGGCCCAGGCTTGGAGACATGTGTTGAGCAGGCGCTCGCGATGATCAGCCTTGCCGAGGCGAGGCCGCGCGCTCGGGGGTAGGTTGGCGGCTGTGCGCGTCGTGCTTTTGCTTCGGGCCGGTGAAGCGGGATTGAACATCCCTGCGTTTCAGCCTAACCTGCGAGCGGAGGAGATGTCGTGATCGAGGTTGCGAACGAGAGCGCTTTAGCGCCGCTGCCTTCGTGCCGGTTATGCGGAACCCCGCTGCACGACACCTTCGTCGACCTTGGTAGCTCTCCTCCCTGTGAGAGTTTTCTGACTGCCGACCAGCTCGAGCAAGCAGAGCCGTTCTACCCCTTGCATGTGCGCATCTGCGCGGACTGCTTGCTGGTTCAGCTGGAGGCGTACGTTCCAGCCGACGAGATCTTCAGGGAGTACGCCTACTTCTCGGCCTACTCCGACTCATGGGTCGAGCATTCGCGTCGCTACACGGAAATGGTCGCGGAACGGCTTCGCCTCGGAGACAGCAGCCTCGTGATCGAACTGGCATCGAACGATGGATACCTGCTCCAACACTTTGTCCGGCGAGGGATCCCGGTGCTAGGGGTCGATCCGGCAGCGAACGTGGCCGAAGCCGCGATCGAACGCGGCGTCGACACGATCGTCGACTTCTTCGACTCGGAGCTTGCCAAGCGCCTCGTTGCCGAAGGTCGCCGTGCGAACCTCGTCGTCGCAAACAACGTTCTCGCCCAAGTTCCCGCGCTCAACGATTTCGTGGCGGGAATCGAGATCGTACTATCCGACCACGGGGTCGCGACGATCGAGGTGCCCCATCTGGTCAGGCTCATCGAGGGCCTCCAGTTCGACACGATCTACCACGAGCATTACTCGTACTTCTCGCTGACGACCCTCGTGCGCCTGATGCATTTGCACGGGCTCGAGATTTTCGATGTGGAGGAGCTACCCTCCCACGGTGGCTCGCTTCGCATCTATGTCAAGCGTCAAGGAGATGACGCCTGGGAGGTCGAGTCCTCGGTCGCTCGGCTGCTCGAGTCCGAACGGCTACAAGGCTATAACCGGCTCGAGGGCTACGAGAACTTCGCCGCAAAGGTAACCGAGGTGAAATGGCAACTTCTCGAGCTTCTCATCGGTCTCCGCCGGCGCGGAAAGCAGGTCGTCGGCTACGGCGCACCCGGCAAGGGAAACACGCTGCTCAACTACTGCGGGATCCGAACCGACCTGCTCGACTACACGGTCGACCGGAATCCCTACAAGCACGGCCGGTTCCTTCCCGGAACACACATCCCCATCTACCCTCCGGAGCGAATTGCCGAGACACGCCCGGACAGCGTTCTCATCCTCCCCTGGAATCTCCAGAAGGAGATCTCCTTTCAGCTTTCTAGCGTCCGTGAATGGGGTGGGGAACTTCTCATCCCAATACCGAAACCCCAAGTGGTACCCTGGCCCAGTTGAGGCGACGTCGATGAAAGTCGTCGTTTTCTGCGGAGGTCTCGGCTTGCGAATGGGCGAGACCTCTGCACGTATCCCCAAGCCGATGATAACGATCGGCGACAAGCCGATCCTCTGGCACATCATGAGCTACTACGCCAGCTTTGGAATCACGGACTTCATCCTCTGCCTGGGCTACAAAGCGGAGGTAATCAAGGAGTATTTCCTCAACTACAACGAAGCGCTATCAAACGACTTCGTGCTCAGAGACGGGGGTCGCTCGATCGAGTTGTTCGGACGCGACATTCATCACTGGTCGATTACGTTCATCGATACGGGCCTGCGCGACCTGATCGGACAGAGGCTGAAGAAGATCGAGCCGTATCTCGGCGAGGACGAGATGTTTCTTGCCACGTACGGTGACGGCCTCACCGACGCGCCCCTTGTGGACATGATCGACACGCTCCGATCCAGCACCGACGTGGGTCTGTTCCTGGCTTCGCATCCGACCTACAACTTTCATGTCGTCAACTTCGACGAGGACAATCGCGTCCAGGCGATGCGGGATGTGACCACGATGGGGCTCTGGATCAATGCGGGCTACTTCGTCTTCCGCCGCGAGGTTCTGGACTACATCCAGCCGGATGAGGACCTTGTCGAGGAGCCGTTCAAGCGACTGATCGAGGAGAACAAGCTCGTCGCTTACCCGTACGACGGGTTCTGGGCTCCGATGGACACGCTCAAGGACAAGCACGTTCTGGAAGGGCTGCTCGACTCGGGCAACGCCCCCTGGCGGGAGCCTCGACGGCTGCCAGGACCTGACGCGGAGCCGCCTGCATCGACCGGTTCGCCTCCGGCCGGACCATCGATTAGACTCGCCCGATCATCGTCGAGGTCGACAAGCCGCCGTCGAGGCCCGAGCACGACGTAGATTCGTTCCGATCCCTGTGGTCGGGCTTGCTCCGTCGACGGCGTGGTCTGCACTTCGTGAGGTTCAGCGCCATCGCGTAACGATGTAAAAGTCGCTTCTGCAAGGCCGCCGTGATGCCGAAGAGACGGAACAGAACCCAGTCGCGATGCGGGATCGATCCCCCGCTGGGAGGTGCTGACGGCGCGGCGCGGTCGAGCCGTGACCATCTCGTGCTCCGGCATCTGCATCTGGTCGACATGGCAACGAGGCAGCTTCGCCGGCTGACGTGCTCGCCGAGTCTCGATCAGGAGGATCTCAGCAGCGAGGGGCGGATTGCGCTGATCACGGCCGCCGACCGTTATGACCCTCGCCGAGGAAGCTTCACCGGTTACGCGTTCAGTCGCATCAAGGGTGCCATGATCGACGCTGTCCGTCGCGATCAGTTTCTGCCGCGATCGGCGCATGAGCAGGGTCAGCGCGTCGCCTTGGTCTCGATCGAGAAGACGATTGGGGAGGAGGGCCTCACTGTGGGGGACACGCTTGTGGATGGGACCACGCCGGTCGAGGAGGTCGTCGAGCAGAGGGAACGACTCGCGGAAGCTCTTAGCGGCGGAGTGCCAGCGGAGACACCCTCGGGGTGTTTGACCACCTCCGAACTCGATGTCCTTCGCGGAGCGGCGCTCGGCGAGACCGCCGAAGAGACGGCATGCCGACTTCAGAAGTCAACGGAGACGGTGAAATCTCAGCGACAGGCGGCGCGCAAGCGTCTGGGCGCACGGTCGCTCGCGCACGCCGTGTTTATCGCGCGGAACGAGATCGCGGCCTAGGCGTCAAAGGCCCCCCGCCGAGCGTGCTGCTTCTCATGGCTTGTCAAACGTGCGCAGCCGTAGTGTGTACAACCCTTGATCACGGATTTCTTCGGCATGTTCGAGTAGCTCATCCAGGTCGTCGAGAACATGGAGGAAGCGACCGGCAAGAGGGTCGACGCGACCGGTCGCGATCGTGACGACAAGCTGCGCGAGGCGCTCGGGTTCGAGTGCGTCGCTGCGTGTCGCCAGCTCGGGTAGGTTCTTCCGGCCGGCCGGCGATGATGCCACGTCTTCGACGAGCCGGGTGCGAACGAATCCGGGCGTAACCGCGAACGCGTGCACGCCACTCCCTTCGAGCTCGGCCTCGAGCGAATCCGTGAAGCGCAACACTGCTGCCTTCGAGGCAGCGTACGCCGTCGCATACGGGCGTGGGGCGATCGCGGCATAGCTCGAGACGTTGACGATCCGGCCCTCACGCCGAGCCAGCATCGAGGGGAGCAGGGCGCGGACGCACAGGAACGCACCTTTGAGGTTGACCTCGACGTCGCCCCACCAAAGCTCTGGATCTGCGTCCCCTACCGGGCCGACCTGTCGCCAAGATCCGGCAGCGTTCACGAGCAACGTGACCGGCCCGAGCACGCGTTCGGTCTCCTCAACGAGGACCAGTGCAGCCTCCGCATCGGTCACGTCCGTTCGTACGGCAAGCGCCCGGCTACCTGTCGCGGAGATCGCTGTTGCCACGGCCTCGATCTCCTCGGCGGATCGTGACGCTACCGCCACCGCGGCGCCTGCCTCGGCAAGCCCGAATGCAACAGCTCGACCGATGCCCCGGCCCCCGCCGGTGACGATACACACGTCACCCGCGAGCAGGCCCGACGTCTCCACACCGCCGGCGAGGGGCCTGTCATCTCTTGCGGAGTCTGGTGGCAAAGGCTGGAAAGGGTGTCCGACTTTGTGTGGGGGGTCGGTCTTGGAAGCGGATCTTGAACGCCTGCAGCGCTGACGTCCAGTTCCGGGCTTGGCCTCTTGCGGGGAAGCGCAGATCGACCAGGTGCCGTCTACGAGGCCCGGAGGTACGCGAGCACCGCCAGCACGCGGCGGTGCGATTCCGGATTCGTCTCCAGACGGAGCTTCTGGAAGATCTGCTTCACGTGCGCCTCGACGGTCCGCTCGGTCACGAAGAGACGGGCGGCGATCGCCTTGTTCGAGAGGCCTTCGGCGACGAGCTCGAGCACCTCGCGCTCGCGGGCGGTCAGCTCGTCGAGCGGATCCTCGCGCCGGCGGCGGCCGAACAGCGTCGAGACGATCGTCGGGTCGACCACGGTCTCGCCGTCCGTGATGCGGCGGAGAGCGTCGACGAGGACGACGGCGTCGAAGACCCGTTCCTTCAGCAGATAGCCCGTTCGCTCGGGGTGCTCCTCGAGTAACCGCAGCGCGTAGCCCGGCTCGACGTACTGCGAGAGGACCAGCACGGCGACGTCTGGATGTTCCGCGCGGATCTTCTGCGCCGCTACGAGCCCCTCGTCCGTGTGCGTCGGCGGCATGCGGATGTCGACGACGGCCGCGTCCGGCCGAGCGAGCTGCACATGGCGCAACAGGCCCTCCGCATCTCCCGCTTCGGCGACGACGTCGATCCCGGCCTCGCCGAGCAGATGAACGATCCCCTGCCGGGTCAACATGAGGTCGTCGGCGACGACTACGCGCACGGGATCTCCACGCGGAGTCCGCCGTCGCGGCGCTCGAGCGTGCCGCCGAGGGCACCGACGCGGTCGACGAGCTCGACGCCCAGCGTCCCGCCGTCCTCCCCGTCGTCCTCGGCGGTCACGACCAGCCGCCCTGCTTCCGGATGAGCATCCACGGACACGAACGTCGCGGACCTCTCCGCCGCATCCGCGATCGTCTCGGCTACGGCCAGGTACGCCGTCGTCTCGACCGAGGGCGGATAGCGCTCGCCCGACGCCGCCCTCACGACGACGGGCAGCGGAGAGCCGTCGGCGAGCGTCTCCAGGGCAGGGCCGAGGCCGAAATCGGTGAGCACGGCTGGAAAGATGCCGTAGGCGAGCGCGCGAAGCTCCTCCAGCGCGGCTTCCGCGCCGGAGACCGCGCTCGTCAGCAGGGCGCGCCGTGTCCGCGTCTGCGTCGCCGGCGGCCGCACGCGCGAGCCGGAGCTCGTACGAGAGAGCGAGTAGCTGCTGCTGCGCGCCGTCATGCAAGTCGCGCTCGAGCCTCCGCCGCTCCCGGTCGCCGGTCTCGACGATCCGCGCCTGCGACGCGTGCAGATCCTCGAGTTGCGCGAGCAGTTCGGCGTGTAGCCGCTCGTTGTCGACCGCCAGGCGGGCGGTCGCACCGATCTCGTCGACGAGCCGTGACTCGTTCCGCAGCGAGGCGTCGTGGACGACGATCGCAACCTGCTGCCCGGAGCGGACTATGGCCGTCGTGCTCCGGCCGTCGCCTGCTTCGGGCAGCGCGATCCTCCGGCCGTCTCCGTCGACGTAGCGCTCGAGGGTCGGGAGCCAGTACGCGACCTGGAGCGCGGGATCGCCAAGTGCGGTCGCGAGCCGTTCGCGGAGCGCCCCGGGCTGCGGCGCCTCGCCCAGCCGGTCTGCGAGCCCCGAGATGTCCGCCCGGGCGCGCAGAAGGCGCGCGACGCCCCAGGCCACGCCCGCAGCGAGGCAGGTCGCCCCGATCGAGCGGATGAAGAAGAACGAGGCAAACTCGGCCCTGGCCGGATCCTCGAACGGATCCTGCAAGAGCGCGGCCGCATACGCAGCCTCGGCCGCGCCGAGCACGAGGGCCGGCGCCAGGACCGGCAAGAGCACCCGTCTCGCGGTCCGTGTCCCCCGCGCTATACGCCGGGCGGCCACGGCTGCCGACGCGAGGCCGATTGCTACGGCAGAGAACAGCCAGAGCCGGTCCAGCGTCTGCGCGAGGCCTGGGTCGGCGTGAACGAGGAACGAGTTGTCGGAGCAGTTCCGCCAGCAGTGAAGGTCGAGCAGCGGATCGCGGAAGAGCGCTCTCCCGCCCGCCACCACCAGGGCCAGGCCGTAGGCTGCCCCGGCCGCGAGGCGCTCGGCCCGTCCGCGGAGCCTTCCCGATGGATACGCGAGGACGAGGTGGAAGACGAGCGGCGGCAAGAGCGGAATCGCCACGGCGCCGAGGCTTCGGACGAACGACGGCCCACCGTCCCAGCCGTCCCAGTCGGCGCCGAACCATGCGGCGCCGGCCAGGAGCGTCAGCGCCGCGACGCGCCGCTCCCGCGGCTCGAGCCAGGAGAAGAGACCGGCCGCCAGCAAGGCGAGCCCGGCCGCCAGATCGGCCGCGAGGGCAACTGTCGAGAGGCCCGCGTACGTCGTCAGCGGATGGCGGTGGCGGGGCACTGCGACGACCGCCGCGGTCGCGTACGCGACCACGAGCGCCGGCACCACGGCGACCGCGATCCGCCGCAGAACGCCCACCGGCTCGGCCACGCGGCGATTGTGGCACGGTCCCAGCCTGCGGGCCCTGTTGCCAGCCCCAGGTCGGCCACCGAGAATCCTGCGGATGGCCACGATGCGCCGGGGAGACTCCTTGTCGTATGGTCGCCGCCTGGTGACGAGACTCGCCACGATCGCGCTCCTGGGAATACTCGCCGCCGGTGTGGCCGGGGGGTGCGGCTCGACCGGCGACAAGGTCGGCGCGCCGCCCGGTCCGGTCGAGCTCCGGCTCGCCGACCCCTACGACAGCAGCCTGTCCGACGTCCAGGCGCTGCACTACATCACCGACCAGGTCGACCGCATCTCGCACGGGTCGCTGCGCGTCAAGATCGTCTACGACGCGGCCGGCCGGACCGAACCGGACGTCGAGGCGCGGGTGGCCCGGCTCGTGCAGGACGGGAAGTTCGACCTCGGCTGGATCGGCGCCCGAGCCTGGGACGAGCTCGGGATCAGGAGCTTCCAGGCGCTTCAGGCCCCGTTCCTGATCACCGACTATCCCCTGCTCGACCGCGTCCTGACCGGACCGCTCGCCGACCGCATGCTTTCCGGCCTGCAGAGTCGGGATCTCGTCGGACTCGCGCTCGTCCCCGACCTGCTGCGGCATCCAATGGGCCTCACGCATCCCCTCGTCTCGCTCACGGACTACCGCGGAGCCCGGATCCGGGACATCCCGTCGCGCGCGACCGACTCCCTGCTCCGCGCGCTCGGCGCG
This sequence comes from uncultured Actinomycetes bacterium, assembly GCA_963776375.1. Taxonomy (GTDB): domain Bacteria; phylum Actinomycetota; class Thermoleophilia; order Gaiellales; family Gaiellaceae; genus PALSA-612. The sequence goes on from CAVZMF010000005.1 coordinate 57,230, forward strand.
ACACCCGTCCACGTCGCCAAGGCCGAATTCGGCGCCGCGATCGCCGCGAAGCGGATCGACGGCCAGGAGCTGGCGGTGATCAACGGTCTCGGCTCGACGATCACGGGCAACGTCAGCTTCTTCCCCCGCGTGATGACGCTCTTCGCGGGACGGCGCGCCTTCGACCGGCTGAGCGCGAAGCAGAAGGCAGTCCTCGCCGAGGCGGAAGCGCAGTTGCGGCGGCACATCTTCGCTCCCTCGGAGAACGCGCTGATCGCAGAGGCCTGCTCGGCCCCCGGCACCCGCGTCGTGCTGGCGAGCGCGCGCGAGATCGCGCAAATCGAGCGCGCCGCCCAGCCTGCTACCGCCGCGCTCGAGCGAGATCCACAGACGAAAGCGACGATCTCGGCGATCAGAAAGCTGAAGGCGTCGCTGCCACCCCCGCCGGCGATCGTCGTCCCGACGGGGTGCTCGGCGAAGACGTCATCGCCGCCGCCGCCGGCCCGTTCGACAAGCGAGCTGGACGGCACGTACCGGTACGTGCTGACCGCCTCGGCCGCGCGGCGGTTCGGCGAGCCTGGCGACAGCCCTGAGAAGAGATACCCACTCGTCGTCACGGTCGTCCTGCGCGACGGGACACTGGCTGCGACACTCGACCAGCCTCCCGACCGGGGCACGTACTCGGTCGCGGGGAAGCGGCTGATCATCCGCGTCGAAGGAAACACCGGACTTCCCGATGTGTTCACGTTCGCCCGCGGCGGCGACACCCTCCGCCTCACCCCCGTCCTGCCGATGGATCGCGGCGACCAGTGGGTCTGGTCGGGCGCCGTCTGGCACCGCGTGGGCCCGCCCGACGACCGGGCGCTTCGCTGAGCCTCACACGACGGGGATCTCGGCGCTCACCAGGGTCCCGGCGCCAACCGAACTGGTAACCCGCAGCGTGCCTCCGATTGCCTCGACCCTGTCGGCGAGACCGGCCAGACCCGTCCCGCGCGCGGGGTCGGCGCCGCCGACGCCGTCATCCGAGACGACCACGCGCGCGATTCCATCCGTGACCGTGACGGTCACGGCGGCCGTCGACGCCTGCGCGTACTTGATGACGTTCGCGAGCGACTCCGCGCAGACGAAGTACACCGCCGCCTCGACCGGCGCGGGAAGCGCCTGTGCGGGTAGGGAGAGCGTGACCGGGAGCGGGCTCCGGCTCGCCAGTACGCCGAGCGCCCCGTCGAGGCCTTCGTCTGCGAGGAGCCGAGGATGGAGGCCGCGTGCGAGATCGCGCAGCGACGCCAGCGTGCGCTCGAGCTGTGCGGACGCGCTCTCGATCCGCGCGCCCGTTGTGCCGTCGGTCGCCTGCCGGACGCGCGCCTGGTCGAGCACGTCGCCGATGTCGAGCAGCCGCCGCTCGGCTCCGCCCCGCAGCCGCTCCTCGAGGCGCCCGCGCTCCCGATCGCGGGATTCGACGAGACGACGTCGCGCGTCCTCGAGCCCTTCCAGCCGCGCCCGGACGTCGGCCTGCAGGCGAGCGTTCGACGCAGCCAGCTGCGTCGCCGCCGCGACGGCGGCGACGAGATCCGGATCGTCGAGCAGCGCGGGATCGTGGACGAGCGCCGCGACTCGCTCGCCGTCCCGCTCGAGGTAGGTGACCGCAGAGCTGTCCCCGTCTACGGCCAGTTCGAGGCGGCGGCCGTCCGCGTCGACGTACTCGCCGGTCGAGGGGAGCCGGTAGCCGACCCGCAGCGTCGGGTCCCCGAGCGCCCGAGCCAGCTCGTCGCGGAGGGTCCACGACCGCATTTCGCCGAGCTCGACGACGAGATCGCTCATCCCGCGCGCCCACGGCGCCGCGAGGAGACCGAGGAGGAAGCCCAGCGCGAGAACGGCGAGCCCCAGGTCGTAGAGGACAAGCGTCGTGTATCGGGCCGGCGACGTGCTCGGCACGGTCACGTGGACGGCTCCGATCGCCAGGATGATCGCGAGGCCGGCGGTCGCCTGAACGGCTGCGAAGCGCTCTCGCCGCTCCCGGCCCGAGGCAGTGAGGTAGCCGTGACCCGCGGTGCCGATGAGGACAACTGCCACCACCGCGGTGCCGATCCCGCTCCGCCACACGGCCGTGACGAACGCCGCCGCGTAGCCGGCCACGATCGCTGCGGCCTCCAGACGGCCTCGCACGCGCCCGCGCGGGTACGTCAACGCGGTGTGCACGAGCGGTCCGCGGTAGAGGGAGAGCGCGATGCCGGACGCGAAGTTACCGGCGAACCAGACGAAGCCCGTGAGTGCGAGAAGCGGCCCGGTTCTGCTCTCCTCGCGGCGCTCTCGGGCGACGAGCCCGCAGGCGATCAGCGACCAGCCGGCGACGAGATCGGGAAGCCAGTACCGGATGTCGCTCCAGCCGTAGCCCGCCCACTCGGCGGCGATACCGATCGCAAGCCCCGCGGGCCAGAGAACGGTCCGGCGCACGCGCTGATCGTCGCAAACGGCGCCCGCGCGCGCATTGTGGACAGCCCCAGTCGCGGGCCGGAAAGTCCCGCGCCAGCACGGAGAGAAGACTGCGGCCAGCCTCGTTTCGGCGCGCTCGCCCCGCTCCTAGGCTCGACGGGAGACGACGTACCCAAGGAGAGGAGCAGCAATGCAGCACCTAATCAAGTTCGCCGTCGCGATCCTCGCGGTCGCCGCGGCCGCAACCGTCTTCGCACCACGCGGGAGTGCATCCCAGCAGCCGCACGTCACGATCCCGCAGGCCGGCCCGTGGTATACGCCGGCCGAGCTGAAGGCGCTGATCCGGTACAGCAAAGCGTCCTTCGCCGAGAAGCAGAGGATCCTCGCCGGAGAGACGAAGGAGTCGACGCCCTCCGGCGGCTTCCACTGGGGCGACGCGGGCGTCGGCGCGGGTGCTGCGGTCGGGGTGCTGCTCGGCGCCGGCCTCTCAACCCGCGTGCTGCTGCAGCCCCGCCGAATGCAAAAGGGCAACCATGCATAGGCTCGCAATCGCCCTCGGGCTCGCCTTCCTCGTGCTCGCAGCGATCTCCGTCGCACCTTCGAACGCAACCTTCCACGGGCGGAATGGCCGGCTCGTGTACCAGGTTCGGGTCGGCAAGCACATTCAGCTGTTCAGCGTGCGCCCGGACGGAACCGGGACCCGCCAGTTGACGCACCTGACGGACAGCGACGCCGTCAACCCGTCCTGGTCGCCCGACGGAGCCCGCATCGCCTTCGCCCGCGACTACCTCAACCTCTTGGGCCCGCCCAGAGAGCACCTCGACATCGTCACCATCGACGCCGACGGCCACCACCTCCACGCGATGAGGCTGAAGGGCCTGAACGGGTACCCGATCTGGTCACCGGACGGGGCGCGAATCCTCTACCTCCACCCCGGCGGATTCCAGATCGTCGACGCGGCAGGTGGCCAGCCGGCGTCGTTCCCGTTCGGCGGCGAAGGATATAGCCCGACCTTCTCACCTGACGGCAAGCGGATCGCCTTCTGGCGGCCCGAGCGTGGCGGCGCCTCGCTTTACGTCGGCTCCGAAGGCACAGGGCTCAAACGCATCAAGGTGTTCCCAAAGGGGATCGCGGACAAGATCGACTGGTCGCCCGACGGAGCGCGGATCGCCTTCTCCACGCCGGAGTTCGGCCGCCCCGGCCTCTCCGTCAACGTCTACACGATCCGGCCCGACGGAACGGGCCTGATCCAGCTCACGCACGACCGCGGCGGCACGATCAACAACGGCCTCGACTCCTGGTCTCCAGACGGAGCGAGGATCGCCTTCGTCTCGAACCGCGCCGGGACCTACCAGATCTACAGCATGAGCAGCGCAACGGGTTCAGGCGTGACCCAGATCACCAGAGGCCCGGAGGCCCACCTGGCCGCCTGGGGAACACACCCGTAGCGCACCAGGCCTCCGATGCCGGAGGGCCGCTGCGAGCGGCCTCCGGCATCGGGCCGGGCACGAACGAGACGGCCGGCGAGGACACGAGCCGACACCAGCCGGCACGCATGAACCTCGCCATGGCGTCGAACAAGGAGCTGCGCTGAGGCCGCTCAATCGTCGGCGGTGCCGCGACGTTCCGGGGCTCGGCCGTGTGGCTGGCTGGGGAGCGGGCGTGTCTTCGCCGGGGGGATCGGCTCGGTGACCGGCTCGTTCGGCGAAAGGGAGAGCGTCTTGCCGTGGTGGCTGATCTCGAGAGGCGCTCCGTCCAGGAGCAGGTAGGTCGCGTACTCGTTCGTGGCCTCGACCTTCAATCGGCGGTTGCGGAAGACAAGTCGGAAGCCGAGCCGTTCGAGCCGAGAGGGGAGCCTGGGAGCGAAGCTGAGCGTGCCTGCTGCGTGGTCGCGCAGGCCGCCGAAGCCGGCCACGGCGGCGATACAGGCGCCGGCAAGCGAGGCGATATGGAGGCCGTCGCGGCTGTTGTGCTCGAGATCGTGCAGGTCGATCAGCGCGGCTTCGGCGAAGTAGTCGTAGGCGAGTTCGAGGTGCCCGACCTCGACGGCGACGACGGCCTGGATGGAGGCTGACAGCGAGGAGTCCCGGACGGTGAGAGCCTCGTAGTAGGCGAAATCGCGTGCCTTCTCCTCGTCGGTGAACGAGCCGCCGAACACGAAGAGGGCGAGCACGAGGTCCGCCTGCTTGACGACCTGTTTGCGGTAGAGATCGAAGTAGGGGAAGTGCAGCAACAGCGGGTACTGGTCCGGCGAGGTGTGCTCGAAGTCCCACACCTGGTGGCTGGTGAAGCCCTCCGATTGCGGGTGGACGCCGAGCTCGTCGTCCCAGGGAATGACCATGTCGCGGGCGGCGTCGCGCCAGGCAGCGGCTTCCTCGAAGTCGGCCCCGAGCTCGGTGGCGTGCCGCGGGATGACGGGCGACCGCATCGGCGGCGGCCCGCAGGTTCCGCTGCGCGAGCAGGTTGGTGTAGACGTTGTTGTCGGCGACGGCGCTGTACTCATCGGGGCCGGTGACGCCGTCGATCCGAAAGCGCCCCTGCGGGTCGTGATGGCCGAGAGAGCGCCAGAGACGAGCCGTTTCGATCAGCAGCTCGAGGCCGACCTCGCGCTCGAAGGACTCGTCGCCGGTGGCGGCCTGATAGCGGATGACTGCGTCCGCGATCGCGCCGCCGATATGGAAGGCGGCAGTACCGGCCGGCCAGTAGCCGGAGCATTCCTGGCCGCGGATCGTCCTCCAGGGGAAGACGGCGCCGGACAGCCCGAGCTGGGTCGCCCGCTCGCGGGCGAGATCGAGCGTGGCATGGCGCCAGCGCAAGGCGTCTGCGGCCGCCTGCGGGAGCGCGTACGTCAACACGGGCAGGATGAATCGTTCGGCGTCCCAGAAGGTGTGGCCGTCGTATCCCGGACCGGTGAGCCCCTTCGCCGGAATCGCGCGCTGCTCGGCCCGGGCGCCGGCCTGAAGCGTGTGGAAGAGCGCAAAGCGCACAGCCTGCTGTAACTCGACGTCGCCCTCGAGCTCGACGTCGGCACGGTCCCAGAAATCGTCCAGGTACGCACGCTGACCAGCCAGCAGACCCTCCCAGCCGGTGTGCCGTGCCTCGGCAAGCGCGGCCACCGCCTCGTCGCGCAGCGCTTGGTGCGAGCGCCTGCTCGACCAGGCGTAGGCGATGAACTTCGCGACCACGAGGCGCTGCCCGGGAGCCAGATCAGCCGCGACGGTGACTCGGCCCACGTCCGGCCCGCTCTCCGCGGCGGTGTCGGTGCCATCGGGGCCTTGGACGACGTGGTCCATGCCGGCCGCCATGGCGAGGTTGCTCGCCCGCGTCGAATGAACGAGCACGACCCGTAGGGCATGGTCGAAGAACTCCCTCGCTTTGCAGTGGCGCCTCCAGCGCCGCCGCCGCACGCGGGTCCGCCGGACGCGCATGTCCGGCCTCGTTCGCGACCAGCTCCGACTGGACGACGACGCGCAGCGGCTCGTCGAGCGGCTCGATCTCGTACAGAATCGCCGCTACTGCCCGCTGCACGAACGAGACCAGCCGCGTCGAGCAGACACGAACGGGAGCCCCGGCAGGCGAGCGCCATTCGGCACGCCGTCGCAACACTCCCGCGCGCAGGTCGAGCTCCCGCTCGTGCGCGATCAACTCCCCGTAGCGCACGTCGAACGGCTCATCGTCGACCAGCAGCCGGATGATCTTGCCGTTCGTGGCGTTGACGATCGTCTGCCCCGCCTCCGGATAGCCGTAACCCGGCTCCGCATGCGGCAGCTGCCGCATTTCGTAGAACGAGTTCAGGTAGGTGCCCGGCAGCCCGAACGGCTCGCCCTCGTCCAGATTGGCGCGCAGACCGATGTGCCCGTTCGACAGCGCGAAGATCGACTCCGTCTGCGCGAGTACCTCCAGGTCGAGCCCGGTCTCGCGCACCGACCACGGGTCAACGGAGAAGGCGGGATGCGTGATCACGAGCGCTCGAGGAGGTCCGCGAGATCGGAGACGACGACATCGGCGCCGTGGGCCCGCAGCGCCTCCCTCTGTCCGACCCGATCGACACCGACTACATAAGCGAACCCTCCGGCCCGCCCAGCGCTGACACCCGCCAGCGCATCCTCGAACACGGCCGCCGCTGCCGGCTGCGCACCGAGCCTGCGAGGCCGCCGCCAGGAACGTGTCCGGAGCGGGTTTTCCTCTCAGACGCTCCTGCTCGGCGACAGCCCCGTCGACCACGACGTCGAACAGGTCGTCGATGCCGGCCGCCGCCAGGACGTCGCGACAGTTCTTGCTGGCGGACACGACGGCGCGAGCGAGGCCCGCCTTCCGCACGCACCTCAGATAGCGAACCGAGCCCTCATACGGCTGTACGCCACGGCTGGCAATCAACGCCAGCACCAGCTCGTTCTTCCGGTTGCCAAGCCCGTGGACCGTATCCTCGCCGGCCGGGTCGGCCACGTCACCGTCGGGGATCGTGATTCCCCGGGCCGCGAGAAACGAGCGCACGCCGTCAGCTCGTGGCCTGCCGTCCACGTATTCGTGGTAGTCGCGGGCGGGATCGAACGGCACGAACGGCTCGCCCGTCTGCCTGGAGCGTCGGCGCAGAAACGCGTCGAACATCTCCGTCCAGGCGGCGGCATGGAGCTCGGCCGTCGAGGTGAGCACGCCGTCGAGATCGAACAGGCACGCCCGCACACCCGACGGCAGACCCAGCTCCACCTCTTCCAGCGAGTGCTCGTCTCTCATCAAGGTGCCTGCAGCCTCTGCCAGCCCTCGTCGCTATTGCTCCCCTGGGGCCCGTCTCGGGCAGCACACTCGGGTGGGGCTGAGCCCAGTCCTTCCGATCCCCAGCACGCACATCTCCTGCACATACACGGAATGGCACGAAGCGGCACGAGAGGATACCGAGACGGATCTCAGCCTGTCGCGCACCGCTCGGGGCGTGACGATACGGCACGAGCGGACACCAGCCGGCAGCGACCGTCCTCGGCATGGAGTCGCAGAATCGTTCCTGACGTCGGCGCGGATTTTCCGAAGACTCGATCAGCGCTCGCACCGATGGTGGCAGGATGCGCGTGGTCGAAGGTTCTGAGCAGGCATGATCGAAACGGTGGTCATTGCAGTGGACGGATCCGAGGCGGCGCGCGAGGCTGCCAGGGTCGGCCTTGATCTTGCCGAAGGCCTGGGAGCGGAAGCTGTTTTCGTGCACGCCAGCGGCTCGCTGGCGCGCCGGGTTTTCGAGTCTGGCGCCGAGGGCGAGGTCATTGCCGCTCAGCAATGCGATGCGGTGCTCCGCGACGCCGACGAGCTCGCGAGAGCGAGAAACGTGAAGACAAAGTTCGAGGTGTGGCCCGCAGACGGCATTGAGGACGTGGCAGGTGTCGTGACGGCGGTCGCAGACGCGCACAAGCCGTCCCTAATCGTCGTCGGATCACGCGGGCGGGGGGCAGTCTCCAGCACGGTGCTCGGAAGTGTCTCGCGTGCGATCCTGGGGACGACCAAGTTGCCCGTCGTGGTCGTTCAGGCTCGAAGCGGCTGATTCCCAGATCGAGATCGAGGCGATCGCGGTCGCCGGCTAGGTCGCGTCTGTCCGCTCTGCCCACTTGACTCTCTGCTGCGACGGGAGTAGGTTCGCCCGGTTGTCCCGCGTATGCCGTATACAAACTTGCCGTATACAGCCGCGGGCCCTTTCCAACAAGGGAGGAAGGATGAGCAGCTCACGGCTTCGGTGGGCATCCGTGGCACTCGTGGCCGCGGTCGTCGCCGCGTCGTTTGCGGCGGCGAGTCTGGCACGGCCCACGGCGCGGACCGCAACCGTCAAGACGCACGCGACGGCCGCGGATATCGCCTACGTGAAGGCCCAGATCGCCAAAGCGAAGGCGATACCGAAGTTCATCCCACCCGGGCCGGCGTTCGACGCCAAGAAGGTTGCCGGGAAGTCCGTCTTCAACATCCCGATCTCGAGCGCGATCCCCTTCGTGCTCACGATCGACCAGGCGATGCAGAAGGTCGCGAAGAGGTTCGGCATCAAGTTCACGGAGTTCCCGACCCAGGGCCAGCCGTCGCAATGGGTGCAGGGGATCAACCAGGCGATCGCCCAGAAGGTCGACCTGATCGACCTCCAGGCGGCGCCGAACCCCTACTTCCTTCAGCCGCAGCTGAAGCAGGCCAAGGCCGCCCACATCCCGGTGACGGTCACGCACCTGTTCGACATCCACCAGCCGTTCCCGCCGAACGTCACGGCGCTCGTGCCGATCGACTTCACCACGGCGGCGCGGTGGGAGGCGGACTGGGCGATCATGAAGACGAACGGGCACGCGGACGTCTTCATCATCAAGTCGGCCGAGGTCGTTCCCAGCAACACGATCGTGGCCGCGATGCAGGACGAGTTCAAGAAGCACTGCGGCTCGGCCTGCAAGACGAAGGTCGTGAACGTTCCCGTCACCGACTGGGCGACGAAGATCCAGAGCGAGACCCAGTCCGCACTGACGGCTGACCCGGGCGTCAACTACGTGATCCCCATCTACGACAGCATGTCGCAGTTCGCGGCGCCCGGCATCACGGCGGCGGGCAAGGCCGGGAAGGTCCACATCGCGACCTTCAACGGCACGCCCTTCGTGATGAAGATGCTGCAGACGGGCAACGTCGTCGACTTCGAGGTCGGCGAGAATCTCGACTGGATCGGCTACGGGAACCTGGACCAGGACATGCGCGTCCTGCTCGGGCTGAAGCCTGTGAAGACCGAGCACCTGGCCCTGCGCGCGTTCACCAAGGACAACATCAACCAGGCGGGCACGCCGCCGCGGGTGAACGTCGGCTACGGAACCGCATACCTGAAGGGCTACAACAAGCTGTGGGCCGGGAAGTAGATGAAAGGCTCTTCGCCTGAGAACCGCGTTCCGATCCTCTCGGTCCGTGGGCTGTCGAAGAGCTTCGGAGGAGCGCGTGCGCTCGACGACGTGAGTCTGACCGTTCTCCCCGGGGAGGTCCACGGCCTCCTCGGGGAGAACGGCTCCGGGAAATCGACGCTGATCAAGATCCTCGCCGGCTACCACGCCCCGGACGACGGCGAGCTCGGGGTGCGTGGGAAGCCCGTGAAGCTCCCGCTCCATCCGGGCCAGTTCAGGGAGCTCGGCATGAGCTTCGTGCACCAGGACCTCGGCCTCATCCCGTCGGTCAGCGTCGTCGAGAACCTGCTGGTCGGAGAGCTCGCCGGCTCCAAAGACCGCTGGGGCATCCGCTGGTCGCGCGAGCGTGCCAGGGCGCGGGCGATCTTCGCCCGCTACGGCGTTCCCCTCGATCCGAGGGCGCGTGTGGGCGACCTGTCACCCGTGGCGCGGGCGCTGCTCGCGATCGTCCGTGCGGTCGAGAGCATGCGGCAGGTCGCGGACGACCGCGACATCGGCGGCCTTCTGATCCTCGATGAGCCGACGGTGTTCCTGCCCAAAACCGGCGCCGACCAGCTGTTCGACCTGATCCGCGAGATCGTCGCGACGGGGAGCAGCGTTCTCTTCGTCTCGCACGACCTCGACGAGGTGAGACAGATCACCGATCGCGTGACCGTCCTCCGGGACGGCCACGTCGTGAACACGGTCGTGACCGCGGGCGTGAACGAGGCGCAGCTGGTCGAGATGATCATCGGCCGCAGGCTCGCCGCGCTGACGTCCGAGCATCACGACCTGACCGGCAAGAAGGTCGACGTCAGCGTCCGCAACCTCTCGGGCGGCAGTCTCGACGGACTCTCCTTCGAACTCCACCGCGGCGAGGTGCTCGGGCTGACCGGGCTCGTGGGCTCCGGGTTCGAGGTGGTGCCGTACCTCCTGTTCGGCGCCTGGAAGTGCACGGACGGCCGGCTCCAGATCGAGCAGACCGACCACGATCTGAAAGCGATGACGCCGGCGAAGGCGGGGAGGATCGGGATGGCTCTACTGCCTGCCGACCGGCAGCGCGACGGGAGTATCGGCTCCCTCCCGGTAACCGACAACGTGACGATGCAGGCGCTCGACGAGCACTTCAAGAATCTCCGCCTCGACCGCAGAGCCATGAGGACCGAGGCCGCCGAGCTCGGGCGCACCTTCGACGTCCGTCCGAACGACCCGCGGATGCTCTACTCGGCGCTGTCGGGCGGCAACCAGCAGAAGGCCCTGCTCGCAAAGTGGCTGCGGGGGAAGCCGCGGCTCCTGCTCCTGCACGAGCCGACCCAGGGCGTCGACGTCGGTGCCCGGCAACAGATCTTCGCGATGATGGGCGACGCGGCCGAACAGGGGGCGTCGGTCATCTGCGCGAGCGCGGACTACGAGCAGCTGGCCGCGGTCTGCGACCGCGTCCTCATCTTCGCGCGCGGGCGGATCGTCCAGCAGCTCGTCGGGCACCAGGTGACGAAGGAGCGGATCACCGAGCAGTGCTACAACAGCCAGGCGATCCCGGAGTCGATCGCCCTCGCCGAGGCGGCGCACTGATGGCGCAGCACGACGAACCGGTCGATCTCGTGGAACCTGCTCCTGCTGCTCCCGCCCGCTCGAAGGTGCGGGTCGACCTCCCGGATCTCGGCGAGCGCTACGCGCTGCCGCTCGTCTGGGGCATCACCTGCCTGATCTTCACCATCCTCAGGCCCGACACCTTCCCGACCACCGAGAACTTCTCCACGATCTTCGGCACGCAGGCGGTGCTCGTCGTGCTCACGCTCGGCCTGCTGGTCCCGTTGACTGCCGGCGACTACGACCTCTCGGTCGCGTACACGCTCACGTTCTCGGCGATGGTGCTGGCGATCCTGAACGTCAACTACCACTGGTCGATCTACTGGGCGATCCTGGCCGCCCTTGGGGTCGGCGCCGGCGTCGGGTTCGTCAACGGCGCGATCGTCGTCATCTTCGCGATCGATCCGTTCATCGTCACCTTGGGAACGGGCACGTTCATCGGCGGCATCGTGCTCTGGATCAGTGCTTCGCAGACGATCAGCGGCATCTCGACGAAGCTCGTGAACCCGGTCGTCGCCGATCGCTTCCTCGGAATCCCGCTCGAGTTCTACTACGGCCTCGGGCTCTGCTTCTTCCTCTGGTACGTCTTCGAGTACACCCCGCTCGGGCGGCGCCTCCTCTTCGTCGGCCGCGGGCGCAGCGTCTCCCGCCTGAGCGGCATCCGGGTCAACCGCCTCCGCTGGGGCGCGCTCGTCGCATCCGGGACTATCAGCGCCGGCGCCGGTGTGCTCTACGCCGGGACGACCGGGGCCGCCGACCCGACGTCCGGCATCAGCTTCCTGCTGCCCGCGTATGCAGCGGCGTTCCTGGGCGGTACGACGTTGACGCCGGGGCGATTCAACCCCTGGGGCGCCTTCATCGCCGCGTACTTCCTGCAGACGGGCATCGTGGGCTTCCAGCTACTGGGCGTCGAGAGCTACGTCCAGCAGCTGTTCTACGGCGGCGCCCTCGTGATCGCGGTCATCGTCTCACAGCTCGCTCGGCGGCGGCAGGCGTACGAGGCGGGGGCGTCCGGGTGAGCCAGGTCGCAGACGCCGTCCTTCGCGGCGGGCACGTGGAACTCCCGCGCGGCTTCAGGGTCCCCTATGAGCCGTTCCTGGGGACGATCGCGACCTCCCCCGAGATCGAGGCGATCGCGACGCTTGCCTACCAGCTGATCACCCATGCGGGCCGGCTGCGCGTCGGGAACATGGTCGATCCGCAGTACTCGGTCGTCGCAAAGATCGAGCGACGCTACCTCCCAGAACGAAAGGACGAATGATGTTCGACCTCCTCGTCACCGGCGGCACGGTGGTGACGGCGACTCTCGACGAGCCGATGGACGTGGCCGTCCAGGGCGAGCGGATCGCCGCGCTCGGTGCCCCCGGCTCGTTCGGGTCCGACGCCCACAAGGTCGTCGATGCGACCGGTTGCCTCGTGCTCCCGGGCGGCGTCGACCCGCACTGCCACTACCGGCTGGAATTCGAGGGCATTCTCACCACCGAGGGCCAGGAGTACTCGTCCGCGGCCGCTTACGGCGGCACGACGACCATCATCGACTTCGCCGACCAGCTCCCTCCGAAGGGGCTCGTCGAGCGGGTCGAGGAGAAGAAGGCCGAGGCGGCCGGCAGCATGGCCGTCGACTACGGCCTCCACGCCATCCTCTGCAAGAACATCAGCTTCGAGGTGCTGGAGGAGATCGGCGACGTTATCCGCGGCGGGATCCCGACGATCAAGACCTTCATGACCTACGGGTACATGTCGGACGACGGGCAGCGCTACGGCGCCATGCTCGAGGTGGCGGAGCACGGGGGCATGAGCGTCGTGCACGCGGAGGACGACGCGATCGCCAACTGGCTGACCGCGAAGTACGTCCGAGAAGGAAAGACGCACGGCGCCTACATCTCCGAGACGCGCGGCCCGCTGGTCGAGGAAGCGGCCGTGAGGAGGGCGATGCTCCTGGCCGAACGTGCGGGCTCGCCGCTCTATGTCCTGCACATGGCGGCCGGGACGGCCGTCGACGCGCTCGCCGAGAGCCGTGCCCGGGGACTCCCCTTCTACGGCGAGACGATCGCCGCCTACCTCTCCTTCACGAACGAGGACCTCTGGGACGAGACGCCGATCGAGGTGAACGGAAAGACGTACGAGGGGCGCGGCCTGCTCCACAACAACTTCCCCACGGTCAAGTTCGAGGAGGACCGGGAGGCGCTCTGGCGCGCGATCGCCGACGACAGCCTGCAGGTCGTGAGCACTGATCACTGCCTGGTCAGCGCGCAGGACCGGTTCGAGATCATGGGGACGACCGTTCAGGCGATGCAGGGCGGCCAGGCTGCCGTCGAGCTGCGGCTCCCGGTGCTCTTCCACCTGGGCGTGCAGCAGGGGCGGATCGGCCTGAATCGCTTCGTCGAGCTCGTCTCGACCAACCCCGCGAAGATCATGGGCCTCTATCCGCGCAAGGGCGATCTCGCAGTCGGCGCGGACGCCGACATCGCGCTCCTCGACCCGAATCGTCGCTGGACGGTGCGCATGGAGGACCTGCACATGACGCCGGGCTACAACAGCTGGGACGGCTGGGAGCTCGAGGGCAAGGTCGTTACCACGATCCTCCGGGGATCGGTGATCGTCGAGAACGAGACGTTCGTCGGCTCGAAGACCGGGGGCCAGTTCGTCCCGAGGACGCTGCTCCCCGAGATCGTCTCTCGTCCGCCCGACCCGCGGGCAACGCGGCAGCTCCCGGCCGAGAGCCCTGCCCTCGCAGATGCTTGAGCCGCTCCCCGGACGCAAGTCGGCCACCCGTGAGGTCTACCTCCGGCTGCGCGACGCCATCGTCTCCGGGGCGCTTGCGCCCGACATGCGTCTGTACGAGCAGCGCCTGGCGGCCGACCTGGGGGTCAGCCGAACGCCTGTGCGCGAGGCCCTAGCAATGCTGGACGCCGAGGAGCTCGTCGTCTCGGAGAACAACCGCGGCACGGTCGTGCGGTGGATCAGCCCCGAGGAGGTGCGGGAGACCTACGAGGTGCGCGCCGTGGTAGAGGGCTACGCGGCTCGGCTCGCCGCCGGGCGCATCACCCGCGGCCAGCTCGCCGACCTGAGGGCGCTCGACGAGCAGATGAAGCAGTCGATCAGCGGACGCGGGATGCCGCCGGAGGAGCAGGTGGGCGAGCTGGGAAGGCTGAACGCCGACTTCCACCAGGTCGTCGCGACCGCGGCCGGCAACCGTGTCCTCGGGCGCACCGTCGGGTTCCTGCTCAAAACGCCCCTCTATGCGCGTGCCTACCACGCCTACGCCGACCTGAGCAAGCGCGCATCGATCTCGGACCACGGACGGATGATCGAGCTACTCGCCACGGGCGACGCCGATGAGTGCGAGCAGTTCTGGCGGGAGCACCTCTACCGAGGGCGCGACTACATGATCGAGCACCTGAACGCCTGGAAGGCGGATCGATGAAGGCAGTGCAGTTCCACGAGCACGGCGGGCGGGAAGTGCTCGCGTACGAGGACATCCCGACGCCGGAGCCGGCGGCGGGGGAGGTGCTCGTGCGCATCCGCTCCTGCGGGCTGAATCACTTCGACATCGATCTGCGAGAGAACATCTCCCGCTGGCCCCTGGAGCTTCCCCACATCCTGGGCGTCGAGTTCGCCGGCGACATCGCAGCCGTGGGGCAAGGCGTCGAAGGCTTCCGCGAGGGCCAGGCCGTCTGGGTGCTGCACGAGATCCCGTGCCTCGACTGCGAGTACTGCCTCGCCGGCATGGACAACCTCTGCGTGCGCGCCGAGATGTACAGCGTCCAGCGGCCCGGCGGCTACGCGGAGTACGCGCTTGCACCGGTGCGCGCCGTCTTTCCGCTGCCGGGGCCGGAGTGGCACGACGCCGCCGCCGCAGGGCAGATCGTGTTCACGACGGCGTGGCACATGCTGATGACGCGCGCGCAGCTCCGCGCGGGCGAGACGGTGGTCGTGAGCGCGTCGGGGAGCGGCGTCGGCCACGCCGCCGTTCAGATCGCGAAGCTCGCCGGCGCAACCGTGATCGCCACCGCCGGCAGCGACGACAAGCTGACGAGGTCGAAGGAGGATGGTGCCGACCACGTGGTCAACTACGCGAACGAGGACGTGACGGCCCGGGTGCTCGACCTCACCGGGTGCGCGGGGAGCGGACATCGTCATCGAGCACATCGGCGGCGAGCAGTTCGGCGCCTGCCTGGGCGCGCTGCGCAAGCACGGTCGCCTGGTCACGTGCGGCGGGCACGCGGGCGAGATCGTCGACTTCGACATCATCCCGCTCTTCCGCAACGAATGGAGCGTGATCGGGTCCAGGACCGGAACCGTTCGGGAGACGGAGCTCGTCATGGACCTGATCACCGCCGGGAAGCTGGCGCCGCGGATCCACGCGACGCTGCCGCTGAGCGAGGCGGCCGAGGCGCAGCGGATCATCGAGGCGCGCGAGCAGTTCGGGAAGGTCCTGCTCAGGCCGTGAGCGCTCCGCTGGAGGGCATCAAGGTCGTCGACATCGCGACGCTCGGCGCCGGCCCCTGGCTCGCCACGCGGCTCGCTGACTTCGGCGCCGACGTGATCAAGGTCGAGCACCCGACGGCCGGCGATCCGTTGCGGCTGCTCGGGTGGTTCGACGGCGACGTGCCGCTCTGGTGGAAGATCGACTCGCGGAACAAGCGCTGCATCACCGCGGATCTGAAGCAGCACGAGGGCCAGGAGATCGTCCGGCGGCTCGTGCGCGACGCCGACGTCCTCGTCGAGAACTTCCGCCCCGGGACGCTCGAGCGCTGGAACCTCGGCTACGAGGACCTGAGGCGCGAGAACCCCCAGCTGGTCATGGTGCGCGTGACCGGCTGGGGGCAGGACGGCCCCTACGCCGATCGTCCCGGCTTCGGAACGCTTGCGGAGGCGGTCAGCGGCTGGGCGCATCTCAACGGCTTCCCCGAGAACCCCCCGACGCTGCCGCCGATGGGACTGGCCGACGCGGTCACGTCCGTGCTCGGCGCGTACGCCACGATGGTCGCCCTCTACAACCGGGACCTGCGGGGTGGGGAGGGGCAGGTGGTGGATCTGGCGATCTACGAGTCGCTGTTCTCGCTGATCGGCCAGCAGGTGATCGTCTACGACCGGCTCGGTGTCGTCCCCCAGCGCACAGGCAATACGCTGCCGTTCGTCGCGCCGCGCAACGTCTACCGGACGAAGGACGGGCGCTACGTCGCCCTCGCGGCCAGCACCCCCGTGATCTGGGAGCGGGTCGCGCGGGCGATCGGTCGCCCAGAGCTGATCGACGACGAGCGCTTCGTCGACAACCAGGCCCGACTCGAGCACGCCGAGGAGCTCGACGAGATCATCGGCGCCTGGATGCTCGAGCAGACGCAGCAGGAGATCGTCCACGTCTTCGAGGGCCACGAGGCGGCGGTTGCGCCGGTCTACGACATCGCGCAGATCTTCGAAGACCCGCACTTCGCAGCACGCGGCGCGATCGTCACCGTCGAGGACGACCAGCTCGGGCCGACGCGGACCGCAGACGTCTTCCCCCGGCTGTCGAGGACGCCGGGTGCCGTCCGTCACCTCGGGCCGCGGCCCGGGACGGAGACAGACGAGGTCCTGCAGGAGCTCGGCTACACGAGCAATGAGATCGAACAGTTCCGATCGATCGGAGCCGTCTAGGAAAGGAGCGAGAGATGGCGCTGGAGAGCATGCCGCCGGACGTCGACGGCGCGCGCGACTACGTGGCGGTGTTCACACCGGAGACAGACATCGACCCAGAGCGCGTCTGCCTGGTCATCGTCGACATGCAGTACGCGACGGGAACGCGAACGACCGGCCTCGGCAAGCGGCTGGCCACCCAAGGGAAGCTCCAGGATGCCGAGTACCGCTTCGCCCGGATCGAGGATTTCGTCGTGCCGAACACGAAGCGCCTGCTCGACTTCTTCCGCGCCCACGACCTCCGCCGTGTCTTCCTCACGTACGGCTCCGAGGTCTCCGACTACTCGGACCTGCCCGCGCACGTCCGCGAGCTCTGCGAAGGCACGAACAACCGGGTCGGGGAGCGCGAGCACGAGATCATCGACGAGCTCAAGCCGCTGCCGAACGAGCGCGTGTTCAACAAGATCGGCGCGAGCGCGTTCAACTCCACGGCGATCGACATCGTGCTCCACGTCTACGGCGTGGACACGCTGCTCTTCACCGGCGTCTCGACGGGGATGTGCGTCGAGGGAACGCTCCGGGATGCGGCCGACCACGGCTTCCTCTGCTTCATGGTCGAAGACGCGTGCGGCGCCGACAGCCCGGCGATGCACGACGCCTCGCTCACGGTCGTGCAGCGGCTGTTCGGTCAGCTGACCACGACCGACGAGGTTATCGAGCGGCTGGAGGCGAAGCTCGGGGCGAAGAAGCCCGGGGTGAAGGCGACCGCCTGATGCGCCGGGTGCTCCGCGACGTCGAGGACGGGTACGTCACGGTCGAGGACGCACGGACACACTACGGCGTCGTCGTGGACGCCGAGACGACGGCCATCGACGAGGACGCCACCGAACGCCTGCGGGCGGAGAGGAGGGAGAAGTGAGGTTTCCGGAGCGAGTCACGCTCGTGGAGGTGGCGCCGCGGGACGGGCTGCAGAGCCTCGAGCGGACGTACCCGACCGAGGTGAAGATCGAGCTCGTCGAGCTGCTGGCGGATGCGGGGCTCGAGAAGATCGAGGTGACCGGCTTCGTGCATCCCGAGGTCATCCCGCAGCTCTCGGATGCGGCCGACGTGATGGCGGGGGTGCGGCGCGTCGAGGGATGCGTGTACCGGGCGCTCGTGCCCAACCGGCGCGGTGCTGAACGCGCGGTCGCGGCGGGCGTCGACGAGGTGCTGGGGTTGATCACGGCGAGCGACACCTACAACCGCAAGAACGCGCGGATGACAGTCGAGGAGAACCTCGAGCAGGCGGCCGGCATGGCGGCCGTCGCGCACGAGGCGGGCGTCCCGATCGTGATCGCGATCGGCATCGCGATGTTCTGTCCATACGAGGGCGAAGTACCGGAAGAGCGCGTGCTCGGGCTGATCGAGCGCATGCGCGCCGACGGGGTGGACGAGTTCTACGTCGCGACGAGCGTCGGCCTCGACGGGCCGAGGAAGGTGCACAGCCTCTGCTCGCAGATCCTCGACCGCTGGCCGGACCTGACGCTCGGCATCCATCTCCACAACACGAACGGCATGGCGCTCGCGAACGCACTCGCCGCCATGGACGCGGGTGTGACCGTGTTCGAGGGGTCGATTTGCGGCATCGGCGGAGGGATCCGCATGCCCTACGGAATGCCGCACTACGGCAACGTCTCGACCGAGGACCTCGCGCACATGTTCCTCGAGATGGGCGTCGACACCGGCGTCGACCTACGCCGGCTGCTCGACGCCGGCCGCGCGGCCAAGGAGCTGCTCGACCTCCCGACGACGTTCTCGAGTGCGCTGCAGGGCGGGACGAAGGAAGACGTGCTCGAGCGCGGCCGCGTCGCGCCGCGAGAGGGGTGATCGAAGCCCGCCGCAGCCCGCAGGCCCTCGCCGTCGTCGGCGTGTCGATGGCCGCGCTGGCCGCCGGCACCTTCTCCATCGTTGCGATCGGGACGCTGGCGCCCAAGCTGGAGTCCGATTTCGGGCTCTCGCGCGCCGAGGTCGGCTTCCTCACGTCGCTCGTCTTCATCGGCTCGATGCTCTCCTCGCGCCGCGCGGGCACGCTCACCGACTCGTTCGGCGCTGCGCGCGTGCTCGGCCTCGCGCTGGTGGTCTTCGCGGGCTTCATGGCCGTCGCGGCCGTCGCTCCGGACACCGCCGTGCTCATGCTCGCCGTGCTCGGCGCCGGCCTCGCCTACGGCGGCGTCAACCCGCCGACGAACGTCGTCGTCGCCGGGCGGCTCGCCCGGCGGCTCGGGTACTTCCTCAGCCTCAAGCAGTCGGGCGTCCCGCTCGGCGGGCTGCTGGCGGGCATCGTCCTCCCGCCCGTCGCGATCGCGTTCGGCTGGCGCTGGGCTTTCGGTGTCACGGTCCTCGTCTGCCTCGCCGCCGCCGTCCTGACGCCCCTGCTGCGGAATGCCGCGGTGCTGCGCTCGTCGGCGGCCCTGCCGCGCGGGCTCACACGCCGGCGGTACCTGCTCGTGGTCGGCGCCTTCGGCTTCGTCATGTCCGGGACGCAGTGGACGTTCCTCACCTACCTCTCGCTGTACCTGACCGGCACGTACGGCTTCAGCCTCGCGGAGGCAGGGTTGGCGCTCGCGCTGGCGCAGGGTCTCGGCGCGGCGGGACGCCTCCTGTGGGGCCACCTCAGCGACGCCGACGGCCGCCGCGTCCCGATTCTGCTGGCGATGGCGAGCCTGGCGATCGTCTCGCTCGCGCTGCTCGCCAGCGATCCCGGCACGGCCGCCATCTGGCCGGTCGTCGCCGTCAGCGGCTTCGCGATCGTTGGCTGGAACGGCGCTTACCACGCGCTCGTCGCCGAGCGCGCCGGCCCGGGGCGGGTGGGACGGGCGTCAGGCGAGGCGCTCTTCTTCGTCTTCGGCGGTGCCGTCGCGATTCCGCCGCTGCTCGGCCTGCTGGCCGACGCGGCCGGATCCTGGCAGCCGCTCTGGGCGGTCGCCGCCGCCGCCGTCGCCGTCGCCGGAATCGGACTCTGGGCCGGCCTCCGGGTCGTCGCCCCCGTCGTGGACGCGCCCGCGCCCACCTGATCAGGAGGTCATCGTGCGGATCAAGTACATCATCCCGTTCCCCTTCGACGAGGAAGGGATCGCCAACCGGGCGGCCCAGTTGCCCGAGGAGCTGCAGACGCCCGGCGTCGACTACGATTTCGTGCCCGTCAGGAACTCGTGCCGCAACGCCGACGGCGCCTACGAGCTCCTGATCCTCGACGCCTACATCGCCGAGGCCGGGCTGCGCAGCGAGGAAGAGGGCTACGACGCAGTCGTCATGGACACGGTTTCGGACTCGGGCCTGGCCGCGCTCAGGTCACGGCTGACGATCCCTGTCCTCGGCCCCGGTCTCGTGCAACAGCACGTCGCGGCGATGCTCGGCAAGAAGTTCAGCATCCTGACCATGTGGCGGCGCTGGTTCAGCCTGTACGAGAAGACGATGGCCGAGTACGGCACGCGGCCGTACTGCGCCTCGATACGCTCGATCGACGTGCGGCCCGACCAGGAGCAGCTGCTTGCGGGCAAGGAGGAGGTCGTGTTCGCCGCGCTCGAGGAGCAGGGACGGCTGGCGATCGAGCAGGACGGCGCCGACGTGATCTTGATCGGCTCGACGACGATGCACCAGGCGGTCGAGCACCTGCGTAAGACGCTCGGCGTGCCGGTGATCAACCCGGGGCTGCTCGCGATCAAGATGGCCGAGCTCTTCGTCCAGCTCGGCCTCTCGCACTCGAAGGTCGCCTACATGTCGCCGGAGACGATCCAGGACGAGAAGCTGCACTCGCTCATGCCGGCGTGATCGCCCTTGCCGGCGCCAGCGCGCCCGAGACGACCTCACCGGCCTGGATCACGGCCTCGACCGTGCCCGGCTCGGTGATCACCCGGATGCGCTCGAGCGGGTTCTCGCCGAGCACGATCAGGTCGGCGCGCTTGCCTGGCTCGACGGTGCCCGCGTCGTCGAAGCCGATCACGCGGTTCGCGTTCCGGGTCGCGGTCAGCAGGGCTTCGTGCGGGGTCATGCCGATCACCTCGACGTAGGCGCAGATCTCCTCGAGCGCGCCTCCCTGGGGGAAGTTGGTGAGCCCCGAGTCGCTGCCGGCGATGATCACGACGCCCGAATCGTGCGCCTTGCGGATCGCCTCGACGTGCTTCTCGTGCGTGCGCCGGTGGTTCGTGACGACCTCGATCGGGATGCCGAACTCGAGCCCCTTCTCGGCGTAAGCGGTATAGAGGCCGAGCGTGGGGCAGACGGCGACCTCGTGCTCCAGGATCGCCTCGAGGCCCTCGTCGTCGAGATAGATCGCATGCTCGATCGTCCGCACGCCCGCGCGCGCGGCCTTGATGATCGAGTTGCGCGACTCGGCGTGGCAGGCGACCGGCTTGCCCTTGTCGGCAGCCTCGTCGACGACGGCCTGGAGCTCCTCGGCCGAGATCGTGTCGCGCTCGGCCGGGCACAGGGGATTGAAGCCGGTGCCGCTCGCCTCGACCTTGACCCAGTCGACGCCGTCCTTCACCTGCTGCCGCACCGCGTTCCGCGCCTCCCACGGGCCGGTGACGATCTCGGTCAGGGCCGTCGCGTACTGCTCGCGCTTGAAGATGTGCGTGGGGTGGAAGTCGCCGAGCCCGCCCCAGACGGAGATGATCTGCTTCGACGCCTTGATCCTCGGGCCGGGGAGGCGGCCGCGCGCAACCTCGTCGCGGACGATGACGGCCACGTTGCCCCTGGTGCCGACGTCGCGCATCGACGTGAAGCCGAGCCTCAGGAGCTTCGCGGCGTGGAGGGCGCCGTCGATCGCGGCCTGCTCGACCGGCTTCGAGAGCTCGATCGTGTAGGAGTCGGCGACATCGTCATAGACGAGATGGGCGTGCGCGTCGCAGAGGCCCGGCATGACCGTCTTACCGCTGCAGTCGACCTGCTCGGCGCCGTTCTCGGGCGCCTCCGCCGAGGGCCCGGCCCATGCGATTTGATCGCCCTCCACGACGACGGTGCCCTGCTCGATCGCCTCTTCGCCGGTGCAGGGGACGACGGTGGCGTTGGTGAGCGCGATGTTCACCGGTGCACCTCCTCTGGCTGTGGGTCGAATAGAGTCGCGGCCATGGCAGGGTCGCGGTGACGAACGGCCGTGTGGCGATCGTGACCGGCGCGGCCGGGGGGATCGGCCGGGCAGCGGCGCTCGCGCTGGCCGCGCGTGGTGCGTCTGTCCTTTCGGTCGACCTCGACGAGGCAGGAGCCGAGCAGACCGCCGCGGCCGTGACGGAGGCGGGCGGGACCGCCTCGGCCGTCCGTGCCGACGTCACGGGTCCGGAGGCCGTGGCCGGCTACGTCGCCGAATGCGAGAGCCGCTACGGCGGGGTCGACGCCTTCTTCAACAACGCCGGCTACGAGGGCGCGATTGCGGCCATCCCCGACTATCCGCTGGACGAGTTCGAGCGGACGATGGCCGTCAACGTCCGCGGCGTCTTCCTCGGGCTCAAGCACGTGATCCCCGCCATGCGTCGACGGGGCGGCGGCTCGATCGTGAACGTCTCGTCGCAGGCCGGCCTCCGGGGCGTCCCCAACCTGTCGGCCTACTCGGCGAGCAAGCACGCCGTGATCGGCCTCACCCGCGGCGCCGCGCTCGAGGTTGCTCCCGACATCCGCGTCAACTGCGTCTGCCCCGGACCCACGGACACGCGGATGATGCGCGACATCGAGGACGTCGTCCGCGGCCAGGGCGGCGACCCCTCCGCGTTCGTCGAGCGCATCCCGGTCGGCCGCTACGGACGGCCGGAGGAGATCGCGGAGCTCGTCGCCTGGGTGCTCCTCGACGCTCCTCCGTTCCTGACCGGCGCCGTGCTGCCGATCGACGGGGGCATGACCGTTCCCTGATCCGGGACGCGGCGTCAGGCCCTCACCGCCTCGCTCTCGCGCTCGAGCACCTCCTGGAAAAACCCGCTGACGACCTCGACCGCCTCGTCCGGCGCCTCGAGCAGGTCGGCGTGGCCGATCTCAGGGAACTCGTGCAGCCTCGCGTGCTCCGGCACGGCCTCGACGATCTGCCGTGCGCTGAAGCCGGAGGGAGCGAGGTCCGGCGGCGTCATGATGTCCTTCGTCCCGTTCGTGAACAGGGTCGGCACCCGGAGCGAGCGGGCGAGCTCCTCCAGGTCCATCGTCTCCATCGCCAGGCAGGCCTGGCGCACGGTGTACGGCGCGTTCTTGGAGACGACGCTCCGGACGGTGTCGAAGATGTCCGGGTTGGCCTCGATGAAGTCGGCGCTGACCGCCTGGATCGTGAGGAGGTCGCAGAAGTCGTCGAGCGGCCCCGACTCGGCCATCTTCCGCCAGGTCCGGAACATCGTCCGCCGGTAGACGTCGCAGCGCGCGAAGGCGCAGTCGGCGCAGGCGGCGATCGTGCGCTCGGGGTACTTGGCCGCGAAGGCGACCGCGATCATCCCGCCCATCGAGGTGCCGTGGCAAAGCGTCCGCTCGATCCCGAGGACGTCGAGGAGGCCGGCCGCCTCGTCGGCCCAGCCTTCGATCGAGTACATCTCGATCGGCTGGTCGGAGCGGCCGTAGCCGCTCGCGTCGTAGCTGAGCAGCCGGAACCGCTCTCGGAAGCCGTCGTTGACGGAGGCGAAGTTCTGGCGGCCGAACAGCGAGCCGCCGAACTGGAGGATGAGCGGCCCGTCCTCCGGTCCGGTGAACTCGTAGTAGAGCCGGGTGTCGTCGACGGTGGCGAAGGGCATCTCGTCCTCCCTTGGTCGCGGGCCGGTCTCGGCCCTATTTCACGGCGAGTGCGTTCGGCGGGCTTCCCGCGCCGCCGCGCAGGTTCAGCGGGGCCGAGGTCAGGAACATGTCATAGCGGCGGTCGGCGGCGCAATCCTCTGCGAGGGCGCCGAGGTCCCAGAGCTCCCCGAGCGGCATGCCGAGGCGCGCGATCAGCGCCACGTGCAGGTCGAGGTCGGGGCCGGCCTCCGGCCGCGAGGCCTCGAGGGCCGGGTTGTCGGCGGCGACGGCGGCGACGCGATGGTCCCAGAGGAAGCCGGGGACGTCGTCGCCGTGCAGTCCGGCGCTGCCGGGCGCGTGCGACTCCGCGAGCGCGGTGCGCGCGTCCTCGTCGAGCGCGCAATAGGCCTCGACCCAGCCCGTGCGCAGGAGCAGGATGTCTCCGGTCCTTAGCTCGACTTCCTGGGCCTCGGCCGTCCGGTGCAGGAGTTCGGGACCGATCGGGACGAAGTCGAACGGGTCGTAGCCGTCGCCCGCGGTCCTCAGGAACCGAGCGACGTCGAGCAATACGCCGCGGCCGGCGATGCCGCGCCGGGCGATGCGCTCGATGCCGAGCCGGCCGTTCGGCCCGCTCGCCTCCTCCAGCGTCGCGCCGTTGTAGAAGCCGTGCTCGCCGTCGCCGAAATGCCGCAGCGCGTCCCACTGGCTCGACCCTTGCAGGTAGAAGCCGTCGACGTAATCGTCCACCGTGATGCCGGGGCCGGTCGGGAAGTTGAAGAGCTCGTGGCGGAAGTTGTGGCGGTGGAACAGCGCCGGGAGGGGAAGCGCGACGTCCCAGTTGAGCGGGAACACCTTGCCCGTGCGGATCAGCGAGGCGGCGGCCACGACCTCGTCGGCGCCGATGAAGTTCAGCGTCCCGTGCTCGTCCTCGTCACCGAACACTCCCCACGACGATCCTGCAGGGGCGCCCGCTCGTGTCGGCAGCTCGGCGTACGTCGGCAGCGTCACGACGGTGCAACTGGGCGCGAACGCGCGATCTCGTCCAGGCGCTCCTCGTTCTCGCGGATCGCCGTCAGGCCGAGGAGGTCGTCCATCTCCGCCCGGGTCATCATCCGGTCGATCCAGCCCTTCTGCGTCCGCTCGGCGGCGAGATCGGCGTAGAACGCCCGCACCGCCCCGAGCGCCACCCGCAGCGCCGAGATCGCGTAGATGCCGAGGTCGAATCCCCACTCCGACAGCTCGTCGATCGTCATCGTCGGGCTGCGGCCCCACTCGGGAACGTCGATGACGAGCGGGACGTCGAGCGCGTCGCGGCACTGGCGGAACTCGTCAGCGCTCAGGAGCGCTTCGGGGAAGATCGCGTCCGCGCCGGCCTCGACGTACGCGCGGCTGCGCTCGATCGTCGCCTCGAAGCCCTCGCACTGCCTCGCGTCCGTGCGCACGATGAGGACGAAGTCGTCGTCCTCCTGGGCCTCCTTGGCGGCGTAGATCTTCGCCTGCATCTCGGCGGTGTCGACGATCGTCGCGCCCGCCGTCTGGCCGCATCGCTTCGGAAACGTCTGGTCCTCGATGTGTACGCCGCCTGCGCCGATCGCCTCGTACTCGCGGATCGTGCGCGCCACGTTCGTCACGTTGCCGTAACCCGTGTCGACGTCGCAGAGCGTGGGCAGCGAGGTGGCGTTGATCACGTGCCGGGCGTTGTCGAGCATCTCGGAGAAGGTGAGCAGCCCGACGTCGGGGAAGCCGCCGACGGCGGTCGACGAACCCGAGCCGCTGACATAGACGACAGGGAGGCCCGCGCGCTCGACGAGCTTGGCGACCGCGGGGTCGTACGCGCCGGCAGCGATCGCGCAGCCGGGCTCGGCGAGGATCCGGCGGAACTCCGCGCCCGCGCTCACGCGACCGCCGCCGTTTCCCTGGTGCCGCGGCGGAGGAAGCGGCCGTGGCCCTCGGAGCCGACGACCTCGCCATCGCGGACGACCACCTCGCCGCGCGACACCGTGAGCACCGGCCAACCGCGGAGCGTTCGCCCTTCGTAGATCGAAAAGTCGGACACGGAGCCGAGCATGCCGGCGTCGACCGTCCGCTCGAGCTCGAGATCGATGACGACGAAGTCGGCATCCCGTCCGGGCAGCAGCGCTCCCTTGCGCTCCAGGCCGAAGATGCGAGCCGGGTTGGTGCTGGTGACGGCGACGACCCGCGACAGCGGGATCCGCCCGGCGTTGACGCCCTCCGAGAACAGCACCGGGAGGATGGTCGCGATGCCGGGGAAGGCCAGCTGCGCATCCCAGACCGAGCCCTGCTTGCGCTCGCGCCGCGCGGAGACGTGGTCGGAGCCGATCGCGTCGACGCCACCTGTGGCGAGCGCGGCCCAGAGCGCATCGCGGTCGACTGCCTGCCGGATCGGCGGGATCACCTTCGCGAGGTTGCCCGCCGGCGAGTCGAGCGTCTCCGTCAGGTAGTGCGGCTCGGTCTCCGCGTAGATCGCCTGCCCGGCGCGGCGTGCCGTGGCGACGAAATCGATCCCCTCGCGCGAGGTGACGTGCACGACGTAGAGCGGGCAACCGGCGCGCCCGGCAAGGAAGGCGACGCGCCGGACGGCCTCGAGCTCGACGATCGTCGGCCTGCTAGCGGCGAAGCCGGCGAGCCCCTCGCCGCCGGCGGCACGGACATCGCGCGCCGCGCGGGCGGCGAGCTCCTGGTTCTCACAGTGGACGAGCGCCGTCCCGCCGCAGCGGGCGACGGCGATCAGCGCCTCGAGCAGCTGCCCGTCGTCGAGGCCCGAGATCCCGAGCGGCGCGCCCTCTTTGCCCTTGTAGGCGGTGAAGAACTTGAAGGAGCGGACGCCGAAGTCGTCCGCGTAACGGGGAATCGAGGCGATCTGGTCGTCCGTCATCACCGCCAGGTGGAAGCAGAAGTCGACGTACGCGCGGCTCTCGGCGCCGGCGATCTCCTCGAAGAATGTGGCCGTGTCGTAGCCGGCGAGGTCGCGGTGCATTTTCACGATCGTGGTCACGCCGCCGATGGCGGCCGACCGCGTCTCCGTCGCGTAGTGCACGAACTGCTCGGCGGCGTAGAGCTGCACGTGTGGGTCGATCGCGCCGGGCAGGACGTGACGGCCGCCCGCGTCGATCTCCTCGGCGCGCGCCCACCTCGTGGGGGGCTCGCCCGTGAACACCGCGACGATCGCGCCGTCCTCGCAGACAAGGCCGCCGTCGACGATCCGGCCGTCCGCGTACACGAGCCGGCCGTTCCGAAGGACGAGCGGGGCGCTCAAGAGCGCAATCGTATACCGCATACGCAGGCCGTCAAAGCCCTTAAGCTGCCGTAAATGGCGTCCATCTCGCTCTTCTGGCAGCCGGCCTGAGCATCGTGCGTCGCGGCCAAGGAGTTCCTTGGCAAGCACGGCGTCGTCTTCGAATCGCTCAATGCGCGCGACGGAGGTGACGGAACCCGCCGTTGGGAGGAGGCCGGGCGCCCGACCGTCCCGTCGCTCCTGCTCGACGGCTCGGCGCGGCCGGTGCTCCACGTCTCGCAGCTGTCGACGTGGCTGGGGCTCCCGGTTCCCGCGACGGAGGCGAGCGCGCGCGCCGGCTGGGACATCTTCGGCCTGCTGCGCGCATGGGTCGACCACCTGCGGGCCGTCGACGACGTGCTGGTGCTCGAGCCCACGCCCTCGCGCGGGCGCACGATCAAGGAGCTGACCGTGAACGCGTTCCATCCGCTCGAGCTCCTGCCCGAGGCGTGGGCGTCGGGCGAGTTCGACTGGTATCCGGAGGACGACCCCGTGCGCACGGAGGCGCTGCCCGACGCCGACGCGGTGCGCGTGTACGCGCAGGGGATCTCCGACGGCTGGAACCTGTTCCTGCTCGACGAGGGCGCCGGACTGGACGAGCGGGACCCGCAGGTCCACTCGCCGCGCGGGACGCTCGCGTACTCGACGCTGCTCACGTCGCAGCGCTGGCACGTTGCCTTCCACTACCGGCAGTTGACCGTGTTCCTGGCGGCGCGCGGGATCAATCTGCCGAACGCGCTCTCGCTGGACGCACTCGAGTCGTTCGATCTCCCGGAGGAGGTCTATTGAGCCGCCGCCTGGAAGGGAAGCGGGCGCTCGTCACCGGCGGCGGGTCCGGCATCGGTGCCGCCATCGCGGAGCGGTTCCGCGACGAGGGAGCGGCCGTCGTCGCGGGCGACGTGCGCGACGGCGACGTCGAGCTCGACGTGCGGTCGGCGGCGAGCGTCGAAGCCGCCGTGCCGGAGACCGTGGCGCGCCTCGGCGGCCTCGACACGGTCGTCTGCAACGCTGGCCGGCCCGTCGTCGGCGCGGTGCACGAGCTGCCGGAGGCCGACTGGGACGACGGGATGGCGACCAACCTGAAGGGCGTGTACCTCACTGCGCGCGCCGCCTGGCCGCACCTCGCCGAGAGTCGCGGCTCGATTACGTCCACCGCGTCCGTCGTCGGCCTGTGGGGATCGCAGGGACAGCCCGCCTACTGCGCGGCAAAGGCGGCCGTGGTGATGCTGACGAAGTGCCTGGCACTCGACGGGGCGCGGGAGGGGGTCCGCGCGAACTGCGTCTGCCCGGGCTTCGTCGACACGACGATGCTCGAACGGTTCCTGGAGGCCCAGCCCGACCCGGCCGCGGCGCGCGCCGCCGCCACAGGCCTGCATCCGCTGGGGCGCCTCGGCGCTCCGCGCGACATTGCCGACGCGTTCGTCTATCTCGCCTCCGACGAGGCGCAGTGGGTGACCGGAACGGCGCTCGTCGTCGACGGTGGCCTGACGAGCGGCATCTGGGCGGGAGGCTCGTAACACCTAGCCGAGCGCCGCGCGGATCCCCTCGCCGGCGACGAGCATCGCGGACATCGCCACGACGAAGCGCTCGGCCGTCGCGCGGAGCGCCGGGTCGTCGAGCCGCGACACGGGAGACGGGAGGCGGGCGGCGAGATCGCGTGCCTCCGCGGCGACGGCTACGCGCTGCGACTCGAGGACGGACGCGACGGGCCGGAGCGCCGTCCAGAGGAGCGCGAGCAGCGGTGCGTCGTCCGCGAAGTGGCGGAGCAGGCTCGGCACGAGTCGCGGCTCCTCACCGCCAACGAGGGTGGCGCTCATCTCGTCGAGGAGCGCCTGCGTCGCGGGCGGGAGCGATGTCGGATTCGCCATCGGAAGGATCGGTGGCTGCGGAGGCGGCTCGCCGGCGCCTCCGACTCCACCGCCGGGGCATCCGTCCAGCAGGGCGTGCATTCCGAGCAGATTCCCCGAGTTCGCCCGCGCGTAGACGTCGAGCGTCGAGCGGGCGAGGGCGAGCCGTTCGTCGTCCACGCCGATCGCCGCCAGCGTCCGGGACGGGATTGCGACGATGTCCGGCGGGACGGTGGACGACTCGACCAGCCGCTGCGCCGCCGGCGAGCGCAGGTTCGCGCGGAGCTCGCTCCAGACGGCTTCCAGACGGGGCGGGTCGACGGCGAGGTGCCGGTACACGAGGTTCACGACCGGCGAGCCGATCGTCCGCCTGATCTCGTCGTATATCTCCGCGACCCGTCCCTGCGCCTCGGCCTCCGAGACCTCGGGCAGGTACTCCGCGCTCACGGGACGAGCAGCACCTTCCCGAACTGCTCGCGCGCCTCGAGGATCCGGTGAGCCTCCCGGGCCTCCGAGAGCGGCAGCGCGGTGTGGATCACCGGATGGAGCTCACCCGCGGCGACCATGTCGACGCACCGCCGGATCTCGTCGGCGGTCGCCCGCACCGACCCGACCAGCGACCACTGGTTGCGGAACAGGAGGATCACGTCGACCGGCACGACCTCGCCTCCGTGCGCGCCGACGGTGACGACCGAACCGTCCTTCGCCAGGGCCGACATCGAGCCCGCCAGGACGTCGCCGCCGACCGACTCCATGACGACGTCGACGCCACGGCCGCCGGTGATCTTCCGCACGCGAGCAGCCAGATCTTCCTCGGCGTAGTTGACCGTCGCCTCGGCGCCGAGCGCCCGCGCGCGCTCGAGCTTCGCGTCCGAGCCTGCCGACGCGATCACGCGCGCGCCGAGCAGCTTCGCGACCTGGATCCCGGCCGTGCCGACGCCGCTGCCTGCGGCGTTGACGAGTACCCAGCGCCCCTCCTCGAGCCCGACGCGGTCGACGAGCGCATGCCAGACCGTGGCGAACGTCGTCTGGATCGAGGCGCCCTGCTCGAACGAGAGCGAGTCGGGCAGCGGGATCAGTGCCCAGGCCGGCGCGACCGCGTAGTCGGCGTAGCCGCCCGGCGACTGCACGCCGAGCATGCTGATGCGCTCGCAGTGCATGTGCTCGCCGCGCTCGCACCACTCGCACTCGCGGCAGTGGATCTGGTAGAGCGGGGCGACCCGGTCGCCCACCGAGACCTCGGAGACATCCGGGCCGACGGCGGCCACCTCGCCGGCGATCTCGAAGCCGAGCGTATGGGGGAGCGTGAGCGGCAGCCGCGACATGCCGTTCCGCATGTCGATGTCGACGTGGTTGACGGCGCACGCCCTGACGCGTACCAGCGCCTCGCCCGGCCCCGGCTCCGGAACGTCGACGTCCTCGAGGCGAAGGACGTCGACGTCGCCGTACTCGTGGAACCGGACCACCTTCATCGCGCGGCGGCCGCCGCGACCCGGGACGGGCCGAGCGGCTCCGGTAACCCTCGCAGGTGCTCGACCGCCTCCGCGACCGAGATCACGTCCCCGTACTTCGCGTCGATGTCGAACAGCGCTGCCTCGTGCGGAGCCGGCCAACGGTCGGTAACCGCCTGCACAGGCACCGCGATGCGATAGCCGTAAGAGACGCCGTCCACGGCGGTGGCACGAACGCATCCCGATGTCGAGCAGCCCGTCAGGATCAGGCTGTCGATGCGGTCGACGATCAGCATCGAAAGGAGGTGGGTCTGGAAGAAGGCCGACGGGTACTTCTTCGTGTACACCACCTCGCCCTCGACCGGCGCGACGCGCGGGTCGATCTCGGTCGCCGCCGGATCGTGGACGACCAGTTCCCGCAGCGCAGGCACCTTCTCGACGAACGTCCCGCCGTCGCGGCCGTCGGCGCGGTACGCGACTGTCGTGAAGTAAACGGGCACGCCCTGCTCGCGTGCCGCCGGCAGGATCTCCGCGATCGCCTCGAGCGCAGCCGACTGGTCCTCGCCGACCTTGTAGGACGGGTCGCAGAATGCGCGCGCCATGTCGATGACGATCAGCGCCGGCCGATCGCCAAGCCCGATGCGAGTCCCGAATCCGAGCTTGGTGTAGAAGGGCTTGGTTCCCTCGCTCACCTAGATCACCCCTGCCTCTCTCAGGTCGTCGAGCTCGGCGCCGGAGAGGCCCAGCTCACGGCAGTAGACGTCCTCGTTGTGCTCCCCGATCTCCGGTCCGGGGTGCCGGATCCGTCCCGGCGTGTCCGACAGCCGGGGGATGACGTTCTGCATGAGCACAGAGCCGAGCTTCGGGTGCGGCACCCGCACGATCGTCTCGCGCTCGAGGTACTGCGGGTCCTCGACGATGTCCTCGATCGAGTAGATCGGGGCAATCGCGGCCTCGCCTTCGGCGAACGCGGCCAGGACCTCCTCCGTCGTCCGCTCGCCGATCCAGCCCTGGATGATCTCGTCGAGCTCGTCGACGTGCTCGATGCGGCCCATGTGGTCGGCGAACCACGGCTCCTCGATCAGGTCGGGCCGGCCGACGATCCGCATCACGCGCTCCGCGATCGACTGTGCGCTCGCCGACAGGCCGAGCCAGCGCCCGTCCTTCGTCAGGTAGGCGTTCCGCGGAGCGGTGAACGGTGCGCTGTTGCCGGTGCGGCCCTGGACGATCCCGAGCTGGTCGTAGACGAGCGCCTGCGGCCCGAGCACCCAGAAGAGCGGCTCGTAGATCGACAGGTCGATCACCTGGCCCTTGCCCTCGCCGCCGTGCTCGCGCCACCAGAGCGCGAACATCGCCGCCGAGCAGCCGGTCAGCGCCGCGATCCCGTCTCCGAGCGCGAGCGGCGGCAGCGCCGGCGGCCGGTCGGGCCAGCCGTTGATGTGCGCGAAGCCGGAGATCGACTCGGCGAGCGTCCCGAAGCCCGGCAGGTGGCTGTACGGCCCGGTCTGGCCGAAGCCCGTCGTCCGCACGATCACGAGGCCGGGGTTGAGCTCGTGGAGGACGTCCGGCCCGAGATTCCAGCGCTCGAGCGTCCCCGGCCGGAAGTTCTCGATCAGCACGTCGGCGTCGGCGACGAGCTTCTTCATCAGCTCCTGGCCGCGCGGGTCGGAGAGCGTCAGCGTCACGCAGCGTTTGTTCCGGCCGACGAGCGCCCACCAGAGCGAGACGCCGTCCTTCTGCCAGCCCATCGACCGCAGCCCGTCGCCGCGTGGGTGCTCGACCTTGACCACGTCGGCGCCGTAGTCGCCCGAGCAGCGAGGCGATCACCGGCCCCGCGAACAGGGTCGCGCAGTCGACGACTCGCAGCCCTTCGAGCGGGAGAGGAGTCTGGCTCTCGCTCATGTCCCGGAGGAGGCCACGAGCGCCTCGTGCAGCTGCAGCCGGCGCCGAGCGCGATAGTAGAGCGGGTAGTCGATAAAGCGGCCGTCGACCTGGATCGAGGCGAGCCCGGAGGCCTCGGCTTCCTCGAACGCCTCGACGACACGTCGCGCCTGTTCGAGCTCCTCCGGCGTGAGCTCCGAATAGGCGCGCTGCACCGGCTCGACCTGAGCCGGATAGACGACGACTCGGCCCTGGAAACCGAGGCGTCTCGAGAGCAGCGAGTTCTCGACCAGGCCGTCGACATCGTGGATGTCGAGGTACGGCCCGTCGATCGGCGCCGGCAAGCCGCCGGCCCGGGCCGCGACGACGACGCGCGAGCGGCCGTAGAGCAGCTCGGTCGCCTCGCGGGTCAGGTCGACACCGATGTCCACGGAGAAGTCGCCGAGGCCGAAGATCACCGTGACGACGCGGTCGGGAGCCGAGAGGGCGAGCTCCTCGCACCGCACCAGGCCCAGTGCGGTCTCGACGATCGGCGAGCAGCCGGATCTGGCCTTCTGGGACGCCTGCCTCGCGCTCGAGCCGGTCGAGCAGCGCGGAGACCGCCTGCAGCGTCGTCGACGCTCTCGACCTTCGGCACCATCAGGCAGTCGAGGTCGGGGGAGACCACCGCCTCGACGTCTCCCTCCATCAGGCCGGTCGACTCGCCGTTGACCCGCACGGTGACGACGACCGGGCCGGTGTAGGTGGAGAGCGCCGCCCGGACCGGTTCCCGCGCGGCGACCTTCTCGGCGTTCGCGACCGCGTCCTCGAGGTCGAGCACGATCACGTCCGAGCCGAACTCGGCGACGCGCTCGACTCGGCGCGGATGGTTGCCGGGGGCGAAGAGGAGCGAGCGGAGCGGCTGGCGCTCCCAGTCGACCGGCGGACGCACCCTGCTCACGGCCGACGAGTCTATATTCTATTTCCCCTTGGCCGGAGCGAGCTCTCCTCCCCTCTACCTGCCTCCGCGCCACGTCACAAAGACGGAGCTGGCGCTCGAGCTCCTTCGGGAGCAGATCCGCTCGGGCGAGCTGGCGCCGGGACAGCGACTCGCGATCGACGACCTGACCCGCCTTCTGGGCATGAGCGCGACGCCGATCCGCGAGGCGCTGCGGCTGCTCCAGGCCGACCGGCTCGTCGACTACCGCCCTCACCACGGCGTCGTCGTCACCGAGACGCCGCCCGAGGCGACCGCCGAGATCTACCGCCTGCGAGCCGTGCTCGAGCCGCTCGCCGCCGAGCTCGCGGTCCAGAGCCTCTCGCCGGAGCACCTGCGGGAGCTCGAGCGGCTGCACACCGAGCTCGCGGCCGCCGTCGGCTCCGGTCGCGGCAAGCGCATCGCCGATGGCAACGCCGCCTGGCACTGGGCGCTCTACGAGTCGGCCGACTCGCTGTACCTGAACGACTTCATCCGCCGGCTCTGGGAGGGCTTCCCCTGGCGGACGATGTGGGCGCTCCCGGGCCGCGCCGAGCTCTCGCTCCGCGAGCACGAGGCGATGATGGAGGCGATCAGGAAAGGTGACGCAGGCGCGGCGGCAGAACTGATGCGCGAACACATCCAGAGCGGTGAGGAGACCCTCGCGTGAGCGATCTCCCCGCAACCGGGCTCCTCGAGTTGCTGGCGAGCGGAGAGATTCCGTCCGTCGATGCGACGTCGGCCTACCTCGAGCGCATCGATCGGCTCGACGGGAGCATCGGGGCGTACTGGACGATCGACGCCGACGGCGCGCTGGCGCAAGCCGCGCAGGCCGACGCGGCGTTGCAGGATGGCCGGCAGCTCGGGGCCCTCCACGGGCTGCCGGTCGCACTCAAGGACAACATCGACACGGCCGGGCTCCGCACCACGAACGGTGCCGCCTTTCTGGCGGACCGCATTCCGGACGAAGACGCCGAGGTAACCCGCCGGCTCCGCGCCGCTGGCGCGGTGATCCTCGGCAAGCTGGCCATGCACGAGCTCGCATTCGGCGCGACGAGCCAGAACGAGCACTACGGCCCGGCCCGCAACCCGTGGGACACAGAGCGCGTGCCGGGCGGCTCGAGCGGCGGGTCCGGCGCTGCCGTCGCCGCCGGACTGTGTGCGGCCGCGCTGGGCAGCGACACCGGCGGCTCCGTCCGCATCCCTGCTGCGCTCAACGGCATCAGCGCGATCCGCCCGACGTCCGGGCGGATCTCGATCAGGGGCGTGTTCCCGATCACCTGGACGCTGGACACCGTCGGGCCGATGGCGCGGACGGTCTCCGATCTGGCGGCGCTGCTCGAGGTGCTGGCGGGCTACGACCCTGGCGATCCGTTCTCGGTCGACGCTCCCGCCGAGACCTATCGCGAGGCGCTTGGCAAGGGCATCGACGGGCTGAGGATCGGGGTCCCGCGCGGCTTCTTCTTCGAGGACGTCGACGACGACATCGTCAGGCTGGTGGAGGCGGCGGCCGAGGTCCTCGGCTCGGCCGGGGCGAGCGTCGAGGAGGTCGACCTTCCCGGCACCGACGACGCCGTCGAGGCCGCGACGACGATGATCCGGGCCGAGGCGCTTGCGATCCACCGTCAGCGGCTCGCCGAGGATCCGGGTGGGTTCGGCGAAGACGTCCGGCGCCGCCTGCGACTGGGCGAGTCGGTGACGGGCGTGGACTACGCCGAGGCTCGCCAGCGCGCCCGGCTCTGGCGCCGGCGGGTCAAACGCGCGCTCGAACAGGTCGACATCCTGTTGACGCCGTCGACCGGGACGACAGCGCCTCCGGCGGACTCGGAGATGATCGAGACGACGCGGCGGCTGGTCAGGCTCACCTACGGCTGGAGCCTTGCCGGCCTGCCGGCGCTAAGCGTCCCGTGTGGCTTCTCCGGCGCCGGACTGCCTGTGGGGCTGCAGCTCGCAGCGGCGCCGCTCGGGGAGGCGACCGTGCTCAGGGCGGGCGCCGCGTATCAGCACGTCACGGACTGGCACCTACGCGAGCCGGGGCTCGTGATTGCGAAAGGAGAGAGATGAAGTTCGCCGATCAGGACGTCCCCGGGCCGAAGCGGGAGTACGTCGGCTACGGCCGGCGCCCGCCGAAGGTCTTCTGGCCGAACGACGCCAAGGCAGTCGTCAGTCTCTGCATCAACAACGAGGAGAGCTCGGAGTACTCGAAGGCGGCCGGCGACGGCCGGAACGAGGGGCTCGCCGAAATCCCGTACGTGATGGATCCGGAGTACCGCGACCTCTGTGCTGAGTCGGTCTACGAGTACGGCAGCCGGGCGGGGGTCTGGCGGCTGCTCCGCCTCTTCGACGAGTACGAGATCAAGACGACGTTCTACGCGGCCGCGGTTGCGCTCGAGCGGAATCCCGACGTGGGCAAGTGGATCCAGGAGGCGGGCCACGAGCCGTGCAGCCACGGCTGGCGCTGGGAGGAGCACTGGCTGCTCGACCGCGACGAGGAGCGGCAGCACATCCAGTGGACGATCGAATCGTTCCAGCAGACGACCGGGCAGCGACCGGTCGGGTGGTACTGCCGCTACGGACCGAGCGTCAACACCCGTGAGCTGCTCGTCGAGGAAGGCGGCTTCGTCTACGACTCCGACGCGTACAACGACGACCTTCCGTACTTCACCGAAGTGAACGGCAAGCGTCATCTCGTCGTGCCGTACACGCTGACCTACAACGACGGCCGCTACGTCCTGCCGCAGGGCTTCGGCGGCCCGTCCGATTTCGTCGACGTCTGCCGGCGGGGCCTGGACGAGCTGCGCCGCGAGGGGCAGGCGGGCTATCCGAAGATGATGTCGATCGGGCTTCATCCCCGCTGGGTCGGCCAGGCCGGCCGCACGTCGGCGCTGCGGGAGTTCATCGAGTACGCGCTCGGGCTCGGCGACGTCTGGTTCGCACGGCGAATCGACATCGCCAACTGGTGGATCGAGCACCACGAGGAGTTCGAGCGCTGATGAGGCTCGCCGGCAAGGCCTGCCTCGTGACGGGCGCCGGCTCGGGCATCGGCCGCGCGACGGCGCTCCGGTTCGCGCAGGAGGGCGGCAAGGTCGCGGCGGCGGACCTGCGCGTTGAGGCGGCCGAGGAGACGGCGGCGGAGATCGGCGGTGACGCGATCGGCGTCGAGGTCGACGTCACCTCGGCGGACAGCGTCGCCGCCTGCGT
This sequence comes from uncultured Actinomycetes bacterium, assembly GCA_963776375.1. Taxonomy (GTDB): domain Bacteria; phylum Actinomycetota; class Thermoleophilia; order Gaiellales; family Gaiellaceae; genus PALSA-612. The sequence goes on from CAVZMF010000005.1 coordinate 93,073, forward strand.
CGACCGCGTCGTCGACGCGTTCGGCGCGCTCGACGTCGTCGTCAACAACGCAGGCGTCACGATCGTCGGCGCCGCGCACGACCTGGACGAGTCGGACTGGGACCGCGAGCTCGCGACGAATCTGAAGAGCGTCTACCTCGTCTCGAGGGCCGCGTGGCCGCGGCTCGTCGAGTCCCGCGGCTCGATCGTGAACACGGCGTCGATCGCCGGGCTGTGGGCGATCCCCGCCGACGCCGCCTACTGCGCCTCGAAGGCCGGGGTGGTCATGCTCACGAAGTGCATGGCCCTCGACGGCGCGAACGACGGCGTGAGGGTGAACTGCGTCTGCCCCGGCTACACCCAGACGCCGATGATCGAGGGCTACTTCGCCGACCAGCCCGATCCCGAGGAGGCCAGGACCTTTGCGACGCGGCTCCACCCGCTCGGGCGCCTCGGCGAGCCGCGCGACATCGCGGACGCGATGGTCTACCTCGCCTCGGACGAGGCGCGCTGGGTGACGGGGACGGCGCTCGTCGTCGACGGCGGTCTGACGAGCGGGATCTGGGGCGGCTGACCGGGTCCGGCTCGGCCAACCTCGCTCACACGGATGCGCCGCCTCCCTTCCGAGGGGCTCCTGCTCGCCACGGTCCTGCTCTGGAGCTTCAACTTCACTGCGGTCCGGTACGGCGTCACGCACGGCTTCGAGCCGCTCCCGTACGTCGCGCTCCGCTGGGCGATCGCCGGCGCCGCGCTCATGCTGCTCGTCTTCGCCCGCGGGCTGTCGCTCCGCTTCGGGCGGCGCGAGCTGTGGATCCTCGTCGCGGCAGCGGTCGTCGGGGTCGTCGTCAATCAGATCGCCTTCAGTTACTCCGTGCACCTCGCCAAGGCGTCGACGGTGGCGCTCGTTTTCGGGACGCTCCCCGTCCTCGTCTCGCTGATGTCGCAGCTCGCGGGGTTCGAGAAGCTGCGGCGCCGGCACTGGCTCGCCACGGCCGTGTCGTTCGTCGGCGTGGCGCTCGTCGCCCTCGGCGCGGGGGGCGGGCTGGAGGCGAGCGCGGGCGGCATCCTGCTCGCGCTGGCGACGGTGACGAGCTTCGCCGCGTATTCGGTGGCGATCGTCCCGGTGATGAAGCACCATTCGCCGCTCGTGGTCAGCGCGGTGAGCTGCGTGATCGGCGCCGTCCTCCTCGCCGCCGTCTCGGCACCGTGGCTGGCCGACGAGTCGTGGGGCCAGCCGCCCGCACTCGCCTGGGGCGCTCTGCTCTACAGCGCGCTCGCGTCGATCGTGCTCGGCAACGTCTTCTGGTCGACTGCGATCCGCCGCGTCGGCGCGGGCCGCAGCGCGCTGTACGCGAACCTCCAGCCGTTCCTCGGCGCCGTCTTCGCCGTCCTCGTGCTGTCGGAAGGCCTCGGAGCGCTGCAGCTCGTCGGCGGCCTCGTGATCGCCTCGGGGATCGTGCTGGGCGGCGGCGCCAGGCTGTCGGCGCCGCCTGCAGAATGACGCGGTTATGGTCCGGCTCCTGAGCGAACGCCCCCGCCGCCACGAGGTGACCGATGAGCACTGAGCACACCGTCGACGCGACACAGATCCACCACGACTGGGACAACACACGCCATCCTGCGGTCGTCGTCCAGTCCGGCGACGTCGTCCACTTCGACCTGCCCATGACGGGCGAGGGCCAGGTCTCCGAGACCTCGAAGGCCGGCGAGGTGACGTGGGACTTCGGCACGATCTACAACCTCGGCGGGCCGGTGTACGTCGAGGGCGCAAAGCCGGGCAACACGCTCGAGGTCGAGATCCTCGAGCTCCAGCCCGGTCCGTGGGGATGGACGACGGTGATCCCCGAGCTCGGCCTGCTGCCGGATGACTTCCCCGAGCCGTACCTGAAGATCTTCGACCTCCGGAACCGCGGCACCGCCACGGTGGCGCCGGGCGTCGAGGTGCCGATCGGGCCGTTCCTGGGGACGATGGGCGTCCACACCGACGAGCCGGGTCAGCACTCGCCGTTCCCGCCGCACAAGGGGGCCGGCAACGTCGACAACCGGCACCTGATCGCCGGCTCGACGCTCTGGATCCCGATCTGGTGCGAGGGCGCGCTCTTCTCGTGCGGCGATGCGCATGCCGCGCAGGGAGACGGCGAGGTGTGCGTCACCGGGATCGAGTGCCCGATGCGGGCGTCGCTCCGGTTCAGCGTGCTCGAGCGCTCGCTGTCCACGCCCCGGTTCCAGACGCCACATGCCGTGGTCGCCGACGGGCCGTACTACGGGACGATGGGCATCCACGCCGACCTGATGGAAGGAGCGCGGATCGCGGTTCGCTCGATGATCGACTGGCTGGCCGAGGAGCGCGGGCTGAGCCGAGAGGACGCTTACGTGCTCTGCAGCCTCGCCGGCGACCTACGCGTCCTCGAGATCGTCGACGCGGGCGTCTGGAACGTCGGCATGACGATGCCGCTCGGGGTGTTTACGTGAGCAGAATCGCGGTGATCCCGGGCGACGGCATCGGGACGGAGGTGATCCCGGCCGCGCTCCAGGTGCTCGACGCGGCGGCCGATGCGCTCGGGCGGCCGCGGCTCGAGGCGACGCACCTCCCCTGGGGGTGCGCGTACTACGCGCGAGAAGGGCGCATGATGCCGCCGGACGCCCTGGAGGTGCTCGACGGCCACGACGCCATCCTGCTCGGCGCGATCGGCAGCCCGGAGGTGCCCGACCACACCGCTGTCTGGGGCCTGATCATGCCGATCCGGCAGGGCTTCCGGCAGTACGTCAACCTCCGGCCGATCAGGCTGCTGCCCGGGGTGCACAGCCCCCTTCGCGACCGCGGCCCCGAGGATCTCGACATCGTCGTCGTCCGCGAGAACTCCGAGGGCGAGTACGCGAACGTCGGCGGGCACGTGCATCGCGGCCACGACGAGGAGGTCGCCGTCCAGACCGGCGTCTTCTCCCGCAGGGGAATCGAGCGCATCGTGGAGTACGCCTTCGGGATCGCGGAGCGGCGGCCGCGGCGGCAGGTCGCCAGCGCGACGAAGTCCAACGCGTGGGCGTACGCGATGCCGCTCTGGGACGAGGTTTGCCTCGACGTCGCCGCCCGCCATCCGGACGTCGGGTTCACGAAGTACCACGTTGACGCACTCGCCGCGCGCTTTGCGACGGCGCCGGACTCCCTCGACGTCGTCGTCGCCTCGAACCTGTTCGGGGACATCCTCAGCGACCTCGGCGCCGCGCTCGCGGGCAGCCTCGGCATCGCGCCGTCCGCGAACATCGACCCCACCGGCGAGCACCCGTCCATGTTCGAGCCTATTCACGGCAGCGCTCCCGACATCGCCGGCAAGGGCATCGCCAACCCGTTCGGGGCGATCTGGGCGGGCGCGATGATGCTCGAGCACCTGGGCCGGGACGAGGAGGCGGCGGTCGTCGTGGACGCGCTGGAGTGGGCGTCGGCTCGGCCCGAGACGCGGACGGCGGACCTCGGCGGCACCGGCAACACAGCCTCGGTGACGGATGCGGTCGCGGGGCGCGTGGCGGCACGCAGTGTCTCTCGCGTGTCGTGATCCGCTTCGTCGTGCTGAACGACGAGCTCCACGCTGCACAAGGCACGGCTCCGCCTCTTCATCGGGCTCGCGCTCGGGCGCCAACCGTGCGAACTGTTCCCGGTGCGCTGACGCGGTGAGCGTCCCTTTCAGGCGATCGTCGAGCGGATCGTCGCGCAGCTCTGACCGCTAAGTGGGAGGCGGGTACCGGTTCCGCCAGTGCTCGGCGATGTCGATGCCGCGGCAGAGCCAGACCTGTTCGTGGCGCTGCACGTGCTCGACGAAGCGCTGCAGCGCGCCGAACCGTCCCGGTCTGCCGACGAGCCGGCAGTGCAGCCCGATCGCCATCGCCCTCGGCGTCCTCTCGCCCTCGGCGTAGAGCACGTCGAAGGCGGCGCGCGCGTACTCGAAGAACGGCTCGCCCCAGTCGAAGCCCGGTGACGTCGTGAAGCGGTGGTCGTTGACGTCGGCCGTGTAGGGGACGAGGAGGAGCGGCTTGCCGGACTCGACCACCCAGTAGGGAAGCTCGTCCGCGTATGAGTCCTGGCTGTAGACGAATCCGCCCTCCTCGGCCACCAGCCGGACCGTATTCTCGCTTCGCCGGCCGAGGAAGTGCCCGAGCGGGCGCGACCCGACGACCTGCTCGTGGATCTCGACCACCTTGCGGATGTGCTCGCGCTCCTCGTCTTCCGGCATGCCGTGGTGGTCGATCCAGCGGTAGCCGTGGCTGGCGATCTCCCAGCCGCTCTCGAGCATTGCGGCGACCGCGTCCGGGTTCCGCTGGAGCGCCATGGCGACGCCGAAGACGGTGACCGGCACCTGCCGCTCCGTGAACATCCGGTGCAGCCGCCAGAACCCGACCCGGCTGCCGTACTCGTACATGGACTCGACCGGCAGGTAGCGCTCGCCGACCCGCGGCGTCGCGAACCCGAACTCGGTCAGGAGCGACTCGGACGTCTCGTCGCCGTGGAGGATGGTGTTCTCGGCTCCCTCCTCGTAGTTGATGACGAACTGGACCGCGATCCGGGCTCCACCCGGCCACTGCGGGTCGGGAGGGTTCTTGCCGTAGCCGACCATGTCCCGGGGGTAGGTGTCGGTCATCCGCTCTCCTTCAGGTGTCTCGTGGCGTGAAGCCACGCGATCGTAGACTCCACAGCCGATGAGCGAGGTCGGAATCGGGCTCGTGCTCGGGAGCCAGAACGCCCCCGAGGACATCGCGGCGCTCGCGCGGCTCGGCGAGTCGTCCGGCTTCGACGAGCTCTGGATCGCAGAGGACTACTTCTTTACCGGCGGGGTCGCCTGCGCTGCAGCGGCGCTGGCAGCGACCGAGCACGTTCCCGTCGGTCTCGGCGTCGTCTCGGCGATGGTGCGCCACCCAGCCGTGCTCGCCATGGAATGCTCGAGCCTGGCGCGGATGTTTCCGGGCCGGTTCCGGCCCGGCATCGGCCTCGGCCTCCCGGTCTGGGTGCAGCAGATGGGGCTCTATCCACGCTCGCAGCTGACCGCGGTTCGCGAATGCGTGGATGCGCTCCGAGAGCTGCTCGACGGCCGTACGGTCGACCGCCGGGGCACGAGCTTCGCCTTCGACGACGTGCAGCTTGCGTATCCCGTGACCCCGCCCGTGCAGATCTTCACGGGTGCGCTCGGCCCGAGGATGATGGAGCTGTCCGGCTCGATCGCAGACGGCACGGTCGGCTCGATCTTCGCGAGCGTCGAGTACGTCCGCTGGGCCCGCGAGCGGATCGCGGCCGGGAGGACGGCCACGGGGAGAACGGGTCACCACCCGTTCGCCTGCTTCGCGATCTGCTGCGTCGACCGTGACGGCGAGGCGGCACGGGAAGCGCTGCGGCCCGTCATGGCCTTCTACCTGTCGGTGCTGGCGACGAGCCCGCTGATCGAGATCTACGGGATCGCCGACGAGCTCGCCGCCCTGCTCGCCGGAGGCGTCGAGCAGGTCGCGGCGGAGATGCCGGATCGATGGCTTCGGGATCTGGCCGTGGTCGGCGATCCGGACGAGTGCGCCGAGCAGATCGAGCGGCTGGCGCAGGCAGGAGCCGACTCGGTCGCACTCTTCCCACTGCCCGCGGAACGGTCCGAGGCAATCATCGAGACGGCGGCGAAGGAGCTCCTGCAGCGTGTTCGCGGACTCCGTCGACCCTGATGACCTTCCCGGGATTCATGATCCCGTTCGGGTCGAACAACTTCTTGATCGCGCGATAGAAGGGCAGGAGATCCGGGTGCTCGAGCTCGAGCGCCTCCCGCTTGCCAAGGCCGATCCCGTGCTCGCCTGTGCAGGTGCCGCCGCGGCGGAGCGCGTCCTCGACGACCAGGTCCGAGAGCTCGTGCCAGGCGTCCACCTCCGCCGGATCGCCGTCGTCGACCGTGGCGCTGACGTGGAAGTTCCCGTCGCCGACGTGCCCGAGGATCCCCGCTCGCAGGCCGAGCCGCTCGACCAGGGCGCGGGCATTGCCCACCGCCGCCGGAAGCTCGGAGAGCGGCACGCAGACGTCGGTCGAACAGTGCCGGAGCCCGGGCCAGAGGCGCGACCACGAGTAGCCCACGTTGTGGCGGGCGGACCATAGCCGAGCCCGCGCGGTCGCCTCACGCTCGTAGACGACCTCGACGGCGCTCTCCTCCTCGGCCAGCGCGAGGACGAGCGCAAGGTCTCCCCCGACCGACTCGGCGGTGCCTGCCGCCTCCACGAACAGGCACGGCACTTGCGGGTACTCCGTCCCGGAATACGCGTTGATCGCCTGCACGTTGAGCGCGTCAAGGAGTTCGAGACGTCTGACGCCGGCACCGGCGGCGATCGTGCCCACGGCTGCTCGGCAGGCGGCCTCGATCGTCGGGAACGAGATCCGGAGCGCGACCACCTCCTCGGGGATCCCCTGCATCCGGAGCGTCAGCTCCGTGATCACGCCCAGCGTTCCCTCCGACCCGACGAGCAAGCCGGTGAGGTCGTACCCCGCCGATGTCTTGAGCGCGGCAGAGCCGGTTCGGACGATCCGCCCTCCCGCCAGCACGGCTTCGAGCCCCAGCACGTTCGGCCTCATCTTTCCGAAACGCACCGTGGTCGTCCCCGAGGCGTTCGTCGCGGCCATGCCGCCGAGCGTGGCGTCGGCCCCTGGATCGACGGGAAAGAAGAGCCCGTGCGCCCCGGCGGCGCGCTCGAGCGCGGTTCGCGTCACCCCGGCCTGCACCGTCGCCGTCAGGTTCTCGGGCGCGATCCCGACGATGCGATCCATGCCCGTGAGGTCGAGGCTGATGCCTCCGGCGACCGGAATGACGTGCCCTTCGAGGCTCGAGCCCGCGCCGAACGGGGTCACGGGCACGCGGTGCTCGTCGGCGAGACCCAGCACGCACGCCACCTCCTCGGTCGAGGTCGCGTAGACGACGACGTCTGGCCGGGTGGGAGGGTGGAACGTCATGTCCCGGCTGTGGAGATCGCGGTCCGACTCTCCGGTGGAAACACGCGTCGAGGGCGGCAACGTATCCCGAAGCGCCGACGCGAGGGTGTCTCGATCCATGCGGTGAACCCTAGGCGAGGGGCGCGCTCGGCCGTTTCAGGTCGGCGCATCGAGCGACTCGCTGCACAATGGAGTCGAACAAGCGATAGGCGCGCTAGGCCCGCGCGAACCCCTGCAGCCGCCGCCCCGCCGTTCGCCGCTCCGGACGGCGCCCGGTCGTCTTGACGGATGGCTCGGCGAGGGGAGTGATCTCGACTCCGTCGATCTGGAGCTCGTAAACGACCTCTGCCTCGTCGAGGCCTTTCAGCCGCTGCTCGCCTCCCGGGGACATCGATACGCCTTCCGGCAATGCCGTGCGGACCAGCGCCCGCGTCGTTTCCGAGAGCAGCACGCTCCCGCCTCGCCCGACGCCGCAGATGCGGGCTGCTCGGACGACGTCCAACCCGAGGTATCCCTCGTCTCCGACGGTGGGTTCGCCGGTGTGCAGGCCGATTCGCACCCGCACGACGGATCCGTCAGGCCACGTGGTTCCCGCGTGCGCCCGCTGGACCTCGACAGCGGCGGCGACCGCCTCGCGGGCGCGCGGACAGGCGAAGAAGAAGGAATCGCCCTGCGTGTCGATCTCGACTCCGCCTGACGCGATGAAGGTGTCGCGGACAATTCGACGGTGCACCGTCAGCACATCGCCATATCGATCGCCGAGCCGCTTCAACAGCTCGGTCGATCCTTCGATGTCCGTGAACACGCACGTGATCGTCCCCGCGGGCAGCGTCATGGGAAGCATCGTAGATCCGGCCGGGCTTGCAGAAAGGCGCCCGGCCGTGCGCGGCTGCGCCGAGCAGCGAATCCGAAATGTCCGGAGGGAGGAGCCAGGCCCGCACTCGGTCGAGGTTGCCCACCTCCGCCCCCGCCCCCGCCATGGTCGACGCCGTCATCGACTCGCGTGACCAGCGCGGGCAGCATCCGTTTGGCGACGTCCTCGACCTCTACCTCGACCGGCAGGCGGCCGGGCGGGAGCTTCGCTGGGGAGGGGGATCGCCGCAAACGCGAAGCGCTTGAATGACCCGAAATGGCGGGTCCTAGCGAGCACAGGCAAACGCAGCGATCCTGGTCTTGCGTCCGGGTTGTGCGGGGGCCGGAAGTGTGAGTTCGGCTGCGTGCATTTCGGTCTCCTTTCGGTGTGGTCGAATCTCTCGGTGGTTGGAGTTGGCGCGGGCGGCGTCGACGGCGTCGCCGCCCGCTCGTGCCAGGTGCTGTCTGGGGTTCAGTGCATGGGCATCGCCGGCGCCAGCCGCAGCTTCGGCAGGAACGTCTTCGCTGCGGGCAGCACGACGAGGGTCGCGACGCTGGCGATGAGGGCCACGTAGGCGGCGATCAGGAAAGCGTGTGCGATCCCGGCCGCTGCTGCAGGGCCGACGAAGATGCCGCCGCTTGCGGCTGTCGCGATGCTGGCGTAGATCGCGATCCCGAGGGTGCCGCCGATCTCGTGCGTGGTCGCGCTGGCGCCGGAGAGCATTCCGGCCTCTTCGTGGCGGACGCCTGTGAGGACGCCGACGGCCATCGCAGTGCCGGACAGACCGAGTCCGAAGCCTGCCATGAGCATCCCCGGCAACATGTCGCGCAGGTAGCTGCCATGGGCGGGGATGTGGGAGAGGAGCAGGAGCCCGCCGGCGGCCAGTGCGAGCGCCGGGCCGGCTGACCAGCGGAGGCCGTACCGGTTGAGCAGTTGGCCGGCGACGTGGGCGCCGCTACCGGCCGCGAGGGCCAGCGGGATGAACGCGAGGCCGGTCGGGAGCGGGCCATGGCCAAGCGCGAGCTGCAGGTAGAGCGAGCAGAGCAGGAACAGCCCGAACATGAGGCCGGCGTTGACCAGGCACAGGAGCAGGCCACCGCCGACGGCCCGGTCGCGGAGCCGGTCGATGCGCAGGAGCGGCTGGGCGTTGCGGCGCTCGCACACCGCGAAGGCGGCGAGGCCGGCGATGCCGACGCCGCCGAGGGCGAGCGTCTGCGCGGAGATCCAGCCGGCGTTTTCCGCCTGGGTGATCGCGTAGACGATCGCCGCCATGCTGCCGGTGGCGAGCACGGCGCCACGCGCGTCGAGGCCACGCCAGCGCGGCTTCTCTGTGTCGGCCGGCACGAACTTCCGCGCGGCGAAGGCGAGCACGGCGGCAACGGGAAGGTTGACGAAGAAGATCAGCCGCCAGTCGACGAGCTGGGTCAGCACACCGCCGAGGAGCACGCCAAGCGCGGCGCCGGCACCGCCGACGGCGCCCCAGGCCGCGAGCGCCTTCGCGCGGGTCGGGCCGTGGAAGCTGCTGGTGATGATCGACAGGGCAGCCGGGGAGAGCATCGCCGCACCGAGGCCCTGCCCCGCGCGGGCGGAGAACAGGCTCGCGGCGGAGGTGGCCAGCGCCGAGGCGAGTGACGATGTCGTGAAGACCGCGAGTCCTGTGAGAAACATCCGCCGGCGGCCGAGCAGGTCGGCCGCGCGGCCGCCGAGCAGGAGCAGGCTGCCGAAGATCAGCGAGTAGCTGGTGATCGTCCAGCTGATCGTCGCCCCGGAGATGTGGAGCTGCTTCGCGATGCTCGGCATCGCGATGTTCACCGCAGTGATGTCGAGGATGACCATCAGCTGCGCGACCAGCAAGATCGGCAGCAGCCAGTTCCGCGGCTGCGACTCCTGATTGTCGGCGGTGGTCGTCGTGTGCTTGTGGCGGTGCATCGTTGCCTCCTTCTCGTGGGTGCGGGGCATGGGAAGGAGGGTGCTTCCGAGGAGCCTGCTTTCGCGACGAGGCGCCCCCGTAGGAAAAGCCGCAGACTTTCGCTACGGTCGCAGCCTGGTGGGGCAGGACGTCACACCTGAGACGGGGCTGTTCGAGCGTGCGCAGGAGTTGGCGGCGATCGATGCCGCCGTCACGGCGGCGACGGGCAGCGCCGGTGGCTTCACCATCCTCGAAGGTCCTGCAGGAATCGGGAAGACCTCTCTCCTCGCCGAGGCGCGCGCTCGAGCGGCAGACGCGGGAATGCGAGTCCTGGAGGCGCGAGCGAGCGAGCTCGAGTCGGCGTTCTCGTTCGGCGTCGTCCGCCAGCTGTTCGAGCCGGTGCTGGCACGGGCGCCCGAGAAGGAACGGTCGAAGATGCTCGAGGGAGCGGCGGCGAACGCCGGACGCCTCTTTTCTTCGGATGCCCCTGCAGTCGGCGCGGAACTCGGTGACGACGTCCTCTTCACTCTGCTGCACGGTCTCTACTGGCTCGCGATGAACGTCGCCGAGTCGCAGCCGTTGATGATCGCCGTCGATGACCTGCAGTGGGCGGATGCACCGTCCTTGCGCTGGCTCGCTTATCTGGCCAGGCGTCTCGAGAGCGCTTCGGTCTGTGTCCTCGCCACCTTGCGGCCGCTCGAGCAGGAGGACGCGGTGTTGACGGAGTTGCTCGTCGACCCGGTCCTGACGACGGTACGGCCGTCGGCGCTGAGCGCGCCCGCGGTCGAGGAGCTGGCACGCGACCGTCTCGGCGGCGAGGTCGAATCCGAGTTCGCGGTTGCGTGTCACCGTGCGACAGGCGGCAATCCCCTTTTCGTCCAGGAATTGCTGCGGACGCTTAGCTCCGAGCAGGTTCCAGCGGTTGCTGCCTCGATCCCGATCGTCGAGCGGGTGGCGCCCGACGCCGTTGCCCGGTCGGTGCGGTTGCGCCTCGCGCGACTCCCATCCGAAGCCTCACGTCTGGCGCAGGCCGTGGCCGTTCTCGGCGACGGGGCAGATCGTGAGGATGCAGCTGCGCTGGCGGGGCTTCCGCGGCGAGAGGTCGCGCCGACGGCGGCGTTGCTGGCCCGTGCTGACTTGATCGGGTCGGAGCCGCCGTTCGCGTTCGTGCATCCGGTCGTCCGGAATGCGGTCTACGAGAGCCTGCCACTCGGCGAGAGGCAGCAAAACCACGCTCAGGCCGCCGAAGTCCTGATCCGCCGGCGCGCGCCCCAGGAACACGTCGCAGCGCAGCTGCTCCTGGCGCCCCCGGAGTCTGTCGACGGTGCCCTCGCAACGCTGCGCGCTGCGGCACAGCAGGCTGCCGGCGAGGGGGCGCTCGAGATCGCCGCGCGCTACCTGCTTCGAGCTCTCGAAGAACCCGTAGCCGGTGAAGAGCGGGGCGAGCTGCTGCTCGAGTTGGCGGGCGTCGAGGCGAATGTCGGTGCCCCGACAATCATCACCCATCTCCGGGACGCCGAGTCCCTCTTGCGCGATCCCGAGCAACGAGCCGAGGCGTCTCTGGCGCTCGGGCACGCGCTCTACTGGTCGGGCGAAGAGGAGGAGGGTGTCGAGGTGCTGGAGCGCGCGCTGGCCGAGCATCCGGATCTGGACGTCGAGTTGCGACACCGGTTGGAGGCGGAGCTGATCGTCAACGCGACGCGGCTGCCTTCGCAGTACGAGCGCGCGCGGGAGCTGCTGGCGCAGATCGACGTCTCGCTCGACGAGGGGCCGGGAGCGAGGGTGCTGCTCGCGGGGCAGGCGTACCACGAGGCCGCAGGCGGCGGCGATGCCGAACGGGCGGCGGCGACCGCGCTCGCGGCGCTGACGGCGATGTCCGACGACGAGCGCGCGCGCAACTACACCGGTGGCATCTACGTGCTGCTCCACACCGACCGGCTCGACGAGGGCGTCCGCCTGCTCGACGCGACGCTCGCGGACGTGCGCAGGCGCGGCGCCGTCTTCCACTTCTCGAGCCTCTCGATGACCCGCGCGATCTTCCAGTACGCGCGCGGCGCGCTCGTCGAGGCCGAGACGGACGGGCGCGCTGCGCTCGCGGCGCTCCCGCATCGAAACGTCTGGTTCAGACCGGCAGCGCACGGCTGGCTGGCGCAGATCCTGGTCGAACGTGGCGCGATCGACGAGGCGGCGGGCCTGCTCGACGCGGTCGAGGCGACTGTGGCACCCGATGCGTTCTCGCGGGCGCCGCTGCTGCGCGCCCGCGCGCTCGTCGAAGCCGGGCGCGGCGATCATCGCGCGGCGCTGGCTCACGCGCTCGAGCTCGGCCACGCGCTCACCGCCTTCGGACACACCAACCCGCCCGCCTCGTACCCAGCTTGGCGCTCACTGGCCGCGCTCGAGCATCACGCGCTAGGCGAAACGGAGGAAGCGCGTACGCTGGCGCGGGAGGAGGTCGAGCTCGGGCGGGCCTGGGGAGCACCGCGCACGCTCGGCCGTTCCCTGTGGATCCTCGGCCTGATCGAAGGCGGCGACGGCGGGATCGCACACCTCCGGGATGCAGTCGCGGTTCTCGAACCGTCGCCGGCGCAGCTCGAGCACGCCTACGCACTCGCCAACCTCGGCGGCGCCCTGCGCCGCGCCAACCACCGCGCCGAAGCACGCGAGCATCTCCGACTTGCGCTCGAACTCGCGCAGCGCAGCGGAGCCACCCTCCTCGTCGAGCAGGCGCACGACGAGCTGATCGCGACCGGCGCGCGGCCCCGGCGCATCGTTCTGACAGGCGCAGCGTCGCTGACGCCGAGCGAGCGCCGGGTTGCCGCCATGGCGGCGGAGGGTCTCTCGAACCGCGACATCGCCCAGGCGCTCTTCGTCACGCTGCGCACGGTCGAGATGCACCTCTCGAACGCCTTTCGCAAGCTCGGCGTCTCCTCGCGCACGCAGCTCGGCGCGGCGCTCGCGGCCGGCGAGACCGTCGCCTCCTGACGACCGCCGAGCAACCGTATGGAAAGCCTTCGGTTGTTCCTTCGGTGGCGCCCCGTCGCGGCTCGAAGCGGCTGCGGCGATCCTCGGATCACTGCATTTGACCGAGGAGGTTCCGATGACCCAGACGCTCACGTACTCCGTTCCCGGCATCAGCTGCGGCCACTGCCGCGCCGCGATCACCGCCGAGGTGACCGCAGTGCCGGGCGTCGAGGCGATTGGCGTCGATCTCGACTCCAAGCTCGTCACCATCGACGGCTGCAACCTCGACGACGCAGCGCTGATCGCCGCGATCGACGAGGCCGGCTACGAGGCGACACGGGCATGAGCACCCGCCCGAAGCTCGTCGCCTTCGCAGCGGCCCTGGCACTGGTGCTCGGCGGCGCCGCCCTCGCCGGCGGCGCCGCCGGTCGATGTCGATGACGCTTCCCACCGCAGGCGCCTACAGGGTCTTCGCCGAGAACACGCTGCGCTTCATGACCAGCTTCAGGGAGGTGATCTGATGACCTGGATCCGACGCGCCTGGCGCTACGTCGTCGACCGCCCACTCGCCTGACTTGACAGCGGACCCACCAGTGAGAGAGCCGCTTCGCCAAGTCCCTTGTGAACCCTCGGGTTTGCGGGGACTCGGCATTTTCAGGGGAGCTTCACCGAGCGATCGAACGCACGCTTCGGTGAGCCGGGCCGGGCACGAGCCAGCACCAGACGTCACCCTGGCCGCCGCGCCCAGCCGTCTCGCCCAGCCGTCTCGCTGAGAACGCGTTGCGCTTGCCTGTTCCGGAATCCGCGTCGCGCTCGAATCGAGTGGTCAGGTTGCGGGCGTTGGCCGTGGGCCGCTCGGGGTTGGCGGACCGCCTCTCCGACCAGGCCCGCCGGTCAACCGCTGGTAGAAGAAGCCCGCGAGCAGGAGCACCGCGCCGACGGCGAGGAACGAGAAGGCGCGCTGGAGCGCGGTGAGGGCGCTCAGGTCGTAGAAGAAGATCTTCGCCAGCGTCAGCCCGAACAGGATGAAGCCGGCGAGGCGGATGTGCGGGTGCCTGTGGACGATGCCCTCGGTCAGCGCCGCCAGTGCAACGAGACCCCAGAGCGTGCTCACGGCCGACTGCCCTGTCTCGAACGGTGCTCCGAGCAGGTCGCCGATCCGGAGCGCCGCGAAGGACGCCGCGTCCAACGCGAGCACGGCGGCGAGCCAGCCGGCGGCGAGGCGGTAGCCGGGGCGGAGCCGGTCGAGGAGCAGGTCGAAGCGGTCGGGAAGCTGGGGGCCGGCGGGCTGGGCGAGCCAGGCGCAGAGCGCGCAGGCGGCCGCGGACAAAAGCAAGGCGCCCGCGCCGGCGCCGGGCGTCGACGTCTCCACGAACAACTGCCGTGGCGTCGCGACCACGCTCAGCGTGTACCCGACCGCGCCCGCCAACGGCGCCAACGCCGCCGCCTGCAACCGTGGCTCACGCACCCACAACCCGACCGCGGCCAGCGCACACGCCCCGACCGCGAACGCCGCCACCAAGCCGCTACCCAGCACCAACAACGGCGCCGCCGCCAACGCCAACACCAACGCCACCAACCACAACACCGAAGCCAGATTCCGCCGCCCCAACCAGCCCTGCACCGGCACCGCCAAAAGCCCGAACAGGCCGGCGACCGCGAGCAGCGCCACCCCCTGCACACGACCGTCCAGATACACGCCCGCCGCCGACCCGGCCAGCGTCGCGCTCGCCAGCACCCCAACCACCGACACCGGGCTCGGGTCGACGCTCGCCTGCACCCCGTCACCAAGCCCGGCCACGAGCAGGCAGGCGGCGATCAAAGACGCCGTCAACGCCCACTGGCCACTGGACAGCTTGCCCTGCTCGAACGCGACCAGATCGACCACCGTCACCGCGAACACGACCAGCCCGCCCACCCAGACACCGAAGCGCCGGCCGGCAGCACCGGCCACCACCAACACCGTCCCCACCAGCGCCCACAACACCGACACCCCCACCCGGCCGGCCATGAACCGATCCAACACCGACCCCGAACCCACCCGCTGCGCCAACTCCAACACCGCCAACGACGCCGCATCCAACGCGAGCACGGCGGCGAGCCAGCCGGCGGCGAGGCGGTAGCCGGGGCGGAGCCGGTCGAGGAGCAGGTCGAAGCGGTCGGGAAGCTGGGGGCCGGCGGGCTGGGCGAGCCAGGCGCAGAGCGCGCAGGCGGCCGCGGACAAAAGCAAGGCGCCCGCGCCGGCGCCGGGCGTCGACGTCTCCACGAACAACTGCCGTGGCGTCGCGACCACGCTCAGCGTGTACCCGACCGCGCCCGCCAACGGCGCCAACGCCGCCGCCTGCAACCGTGGCTCACGCACCCACAACCCGACCGCGGCCAGCGCACACGCCCCGACCGCGAACGCCGCCACCAAGCCGCTACCCAGCACCAACAACGGCGCCGCCGCCAACGCCAACACCAACGCCACCAACCACAACACCGAAGCCAGATTCCGCCGCCCCAACCAGCCCTGCACCGGCACCGCCGCCACGAGCAGGCAGGCGGCGATCAAAGACGCCGTCAACGCCCACTGGCCACTGGACAGCTTGCCCTGCTCGAACGCGACCAGATCGACCACCGTCACCGCGAACACGACCAGCCCGCCCACCCAGACACCGAAGCGCCGGCCGGCGGCACCGGCCACCACCAACACCGTCCCCACCAGCGCCCACAACACCGACACCCCCACCCGGCCGGCCATGAACCGATCCAACACCGACCCCGAACCCACCCGCTGCGCCAACTCCAACACCGCCAACGACGCCGCATCCAACGCGAGCACGGCGGCGAGCCAGCCGGCGGCGAGGCGGTAGCCGGGGCGGAGCCGGTCGAGGAGCAGGTCGAAGCGGTCGGGAAGCTGGGGGCCGGCGGGCTGGGCGAGCCAGGCGCAGAGCGCGCAGGCGGCCGCGGACAAAAGCAAGGCGCCCGCGCCGGCGCCGGGCGTCGACGTCTCCACGAACAACTGCCGTGGCGTCGCGACCACGCTCAGCGTGTACCCGACCGCGCCCGCCAACGGCGCCAACGCCGCCGCCTGCAACCGCGGCTCACGCACCCACAACCCGACCGCGGCCAGCGCACACGCCCCGACCGCGAACGCCGCCACCAAGCCGCTACCCAGCACCAACAACGGCGCCGCCGCCAACGCCAACACCAACGCCACCAACCACAACACCGAAGCCAGATTCCGCCGCCCCAACCAGCCCTGCACCGGCACCGCCAAAAGCCCGAACAGGCCGGCGACCGCGAGCAGCGCCACCCCCTGCACACGACCGTCCAGATACACGCCCGCCGCCGACCCGGCCAGCGTCGCGCTCGCCAGCACCCCAACCACCGACACCGGGCTCGGGTCGACGCTCGCCTGCACCCCGTCACCAAGCCCGGCCACGAGCAGGCAGGCGGCGATCAAAGACGCCGTCAACGCCCACTGGCCACTGGACAGCTTGCCCTGCTCGAACGCGACCAGATCGACCACCGTCACCGCCAACACGACCAGCCCGCCCACCCAGACACCGAAGCGCCGGCCGGCAGCACCGGCCACCACCAACACCGTCCCCACCAGCGCCCACAACACCGACACCCCCACCCGGCCGGCCATGAACCGATCCAACACCGACCCCGAACCCACCCGCTGCGCCAACTCCAACACCGCCAACGACGCCGCATCCAACGCGAGCACGGCGGCGAGCCAGCCGGCGGCGAGGCGGTAGCCGGGGCGGAGCCGGTCGAGGAGCAGGTCGAAGCGGTCGGGAAGCTGGGGGCCGGCGGGCTGGGCGAGCCAGGCGCAGAGCGCGCAGGCGGCCGCGGACAAAAGCAAGGCGCCCGCGCCGGCGCCGGGCGTCGACGTCTCCACGAACAACTGCCGTGGCGTCGCGACCACGCTCAGCGTGTACCCGACCGCGCCCGCCAACGGCGCCAACGCCGCCGCCTGCAACCGCGGCTCACGCACCCACAACCCGACCGCGGCCAGCGCACACGCCCCGACCGCGAACGCCGCCACCAAGCCGCTACCCAGCACCAACAACGGCGCCGCCGCCAACGCCAACACCAACGCCACCAACCACAACACCGAAGCCAGATTCCGCCGCCCCAACCAGCCCTGCACCGGCACCGCCAAAAGCCCGAACAGGCCGGCGACCGCGAGCAGCGCCACCCCCTGCACACGACCGTCCAGATACACGCCCGCCGCCGACCCGGCCAGCGTCGCGCTCGCCAGCACCCCAACCACCGACACCGGGCTCGGGTCGACGCTCGCCTGCACCCCGTCACCAAGCCCGGCCACGAGCAGGCAGGCGGCGATCAAAGACGCCGTCAACGCCCACTGGCCACTGGACAGCTTGCCCTGCTCGAACGCGACCAGATCGACCACCGTCACCGCCAACACGACCAGCCCGCCCACCCAGACACCGAAGCGCCGGCCGGCAGCACCGGCCACCACCAACACCGTCCCCACCAGCGCCCACAACACCGACACCCCCACCCGGCCGGCCATGAACCGATCCAACACCGACCCCGAACCCACCCGCTGCGCCAACTCCAACACCGCCAACGACGCCGCATCCAACGCGAGCACGGCGGCCAGAGCGAGCGCACACCTGCGGATGAGCGGGAGGACTCCGCGGAGCTCGTGCACGATGCGTCCCAGCAGCCGCCGTTCTTCCTCGTCCCGAGCGGGCGGCCAGTAGCGTGTGGCCACGGCGAACGCGGTGACCGCGCCGGCGACGACGAGCAGAGCGAGGACGCCGTCGGCCGGATGGGCCGACTCGACAAACAGCCGGCGTGGCGGCGTCTCGTACGCAAGTACGTGCACGACCGCGAGCCCGAGGCTGGCGATCGCGCCGAGCTGGAAGCGCGCTTCACCGATGCGTACTGCCAGCCAGGCGAGCGCGGCGCCCTCGACGGCCCACACGATTGCCAGGGTCGCCCCGCCCGTCAGCTGTGCGAACGCGATCGTGGCGACGGTGATCGCGATCGCTGCGAGGACGATGCTGAGCTCGCGCTGCCGCCGGAAGAAGAGACCGCAGAGGGTTGCATAGACGAGCGCGATCGCAAGCAGGACGATGCCGAGCCCGTCTGCGCCGAGGATCTGGCCGTCGACGAGCTTCGAGGCCGACCAGCCGGCGAGTGCGGCCGGACCGATCAGGAACGACGACGCCAACGGATCGAGCCTGACGGAGGCAGCACGGAGCTGCAGCAGCAGCCCGGTGGCGAGGTAGAGGGCAGAGAAGACCGCCGCCAAGACCATGACCTGGCCAGACGTTCCAGTCGGCGGCCAGCCGACGATCGCGAACAGCTGCGGCAGGCTGGCGGCGACGGAGGTGAGGAGGAGGAGCTGCCATTGCCGCCAGATCGCAAGCCACAAGGCGACGGCCAGCACGACGGCGACGAAGGCCGTGCCTGCTACGGACAAGCCAACGCCAAAGGCTGCAAGCCCCGGAACGGCGATCGCGCCTGCCAGACCGAGCACCGCGACCGTTTCCGACGACCAGCGAATCGCCACGGACGCTCCCGCCGCAGCGATCAGCGCGGCGACGAGGAGGCCGAGCCAGAGCGGCACCATGTCGTACAGCGCGCCCGCGGCGAGCAGAGTTGCGTAGCCGCCGGCGATTCCCGCGCCGACCGTTGCGACGGCAGCGTGCAGCTGTCCGAAGCGGCGCCTCATCCAGATCCCCCCCGCGAAGGCGATCGCCGAGATGCATCCTGCCGTAGCGACGCGCGCCTGGGCCCCGATCCAGCCGCGGTTTGCCGCCAGCGAGACGAGGAACACGACGCCGAGCAGCGTCACGATGCCTCCGGCGAGTGCGAGTCCACGTGCGCCCAGAAGCCCGGCGGCCTCGGCTCGCTCGCGAAGACTCGGCCCGGGTGGGCGAGACGGCCGCGGCTGTGCCGGCCGGGGCTCCTGCTGCACGGCGCGACGAGGCTGAGGCGCCCGAATCGGCGCTGGAGGTTCGGGGACGGCGGCCGCTGCCGACGGTGCCGGCTTCACCGGCCGCGGTTCGACCACAGGTGCCGGCCGCCGAAACGCCGTCTCTTCCAGCTCGAGCAGTCGACGACTCCTGTCCTGGAGCCGTTCCAGATCACCGTCCAGCAGGGCGGTCCGTCGATGCAGATCCACCCGGTCGATGCCGCGGTCCAACCTGTCGGAGAGAGCCGTCGCGGTCGTGGCGACCTGATGGGCGTCCTGGGCGAGGGCCTGGAGCGCGCTCTGGATCCGATCGCGGTCGGCTCTCGCAATCCGTGTGGACGGTTCGATCGGCCGTTCGGTTCTCGCGGCAGCCGGTCTCGGTGCTTTCGCGGCCGGAACCGCCATGCGCTCGGAACGTGCCGGCGGGCCGGCAGCGTCGACTTCGCGGTCCGCCAGCACGGTGTAGAGAAGACCGATCGGCGCCACGAGCGTCCACAACCACCAGTGTCCGATCTCCCTGCCCGAGCTCCGGCGGCGTCCACTTCCGATGCGGACGGCGACGATCACCCAGTGAAGAGCAGCACACGTGACCCAGAGCGCCGCCACGGGGGTACCTCCGATGCCGTACGTGAACGCGCCCAGCACGAACAGCCAGAAGAAGCCGATGACCACGAAACCGATGACCGCGCTCCCGGTTGATCCGCCCTGCTGCGTCGACCCTTTTGCGCTCATCTCGCTCCTACTGTCGATCCCACCAGTCGGCCCAGCAGTCGTGGGCCACATAGAGCGTCACGAAGGAGGCTCGAGCCCCGGCTGCAGGCTCCTGGTCGCAAACGGTCCAAAGCGATCTTCGGACAGGCACGCGACCGTCGACCGTCACCGTCTCGTAGTCGATATCCACGCGGTCGAGGACACGATCGGCCTCCGCGAGGCTCGACCACTCGACGTCGGGAATGCTGCACGACCGCGCTACGACCAGCTCGACGCGACGGCTGGTCGGGCCGGCGTCAGGCGCCTGCTCGCACACCTCCCAACGGCTCGCGAGAATCGGACGCTCGCCGGTCGAGGAACTCACCCGATAGGGAGCGTCGGCGCGCTCGAGCGCGTCTTCTGCTTCGTCGAGCGTCAGCCCGACGACGTCCGGAACGGACCAGGAGCAGGAACGGTCGACGATCAGCGTCACCGACGTTGCCCTCCCGCCTACCCCCGGGACCTGCCTGCAGACCCACCAGCGCGGCGCGCTGACCACACCGAACAAACCCCCACCGCTCGTCTCGTAGTCGAGATGAGCCTGCTCCAGCACAGCCTGGGCAACATCCAACCGCTGCCCGCGAACATCGGGTACAGGCCGCGCGAGCTTGGAGCCGCCACACCCGACAACGGCGAGGACCACCAGCGCCACACCCGCCATGAAGGCAAGTGCCTTCACGTCAGCCCCCTCGGTCTGTACTGAGATCCTCGTCGACCGGGCCTTCCTATCCATCCGCGATCACGCTGAGCAAATCTGCGGGAAACCCCTCACACACGTCCGGTAGAGCCAGCGGTGCCTGCCAGGAAATCGCGAGCCGGGGTCAGGTGCGTCGATCCGGGATCGACGAGATCAACGCAGCACAGTGACCCTCGCTGGATGGAACTCCGTGGCCAGGCCGGAGCGCACCTTCCGAGGCCGGGGCAGGTGGCGCCGGCCGTGCTGCGCACGATCCTGATCGACCAGACGAGGTCGAACATCACGACCTCGCTCGTCCATCCCACGACCTCGGCGCCGCCGCCGCCGACCTGGACAGGATGCACCGTCTGCTCGCCGACCTCGTCGCCGATGCGACCGGTAGACCGGATCGCGGTTACAGTCCAGTTCGCGTGCCGCCGCTCAGGCTTTAGGATCGGGGCACAGAGTCGGTCAAATCGGAAGGAGGATGCTCTTGTTGCTGGCGGAGACGTTCTGGCAGGTGATCTGGACGATGTTCATCTTCTTCCTCTGGATCATCTGGATCTGGCTGCTGATCGTCGTCTTCTCCGACCTGTTCCGCCGCCACGACACTTCCGGCTGGGCGAAGGCCGGGTGGTCGGTGTTCATCATCCTCTTGCCCTTCCTCGGCGTGTTCGTGTACCTGATCGCCCAGGGTCAGCAGATGGGCGAGCGGCGGCAGGCAGAGGTGCAGGCGGCGCAGAAGGACTTCGACGCGCACGTGAAGGAGGTTGCGGCGTCGAACGATCCGGCAGAGCAGATCGCGAAGGCGAAGCAACTTCTCGACAGCGGTGCGATCGACCAGGCCGAATTCGACTCGCTGAAGGCGAAGGCGCTGGCCTGATCTGAAGCGTTTCGGCGTCCGGGGCGGCACGACGCTCGTCGTGTCGCCCGGGGCGGCGAAGGAGGAGGGTCGCCGATGACACCCGAGATCGTTCCACGCTGGGAATGGCGGACGTTCGGGGACGGCTTCGGGCCCGCAGATGCGAGCTTCTCGGCCCTGACCCCGGAGCGCGTCCAGGAAAGCGACGAGATCTACGTGCTCTCGACCGCGGACGGCGACACGGTCAAGGTCCGCGACGAGCTGATGGACGTCAAGCACCTGGAGCACGTCGACGCCGACGGGCTCGAGCAGTGGCTGCCCGTGACGAAGGCCGGTTTCCCCTTGCCGGCCGCCGATGTCGCCGGCGTGCTCACGTCGCTCCGGGTCGCCGCGCCGCCGCTCGAACGTGGCGCGTACACGCTCGACCAGCTCCTCGACGAGGTAGTGCGGCCGCACGAGGACCTGCGCGCCGTCGAGGTGCACAAGCGGCGGCAGCGGTACACGATCGGCGGCTGCACGTCGGAGCTGACCGACGTGGTCGCCGACGGCAGCTCGACGCGCACGATCGCGATCGAGCAAGAGGATCCGGCCCGCGTGATCGCGGCCGTGCGCGAGCTCGGGTTGGAGTCGCGTCCGAACACGAGCTACCCGCGAGGCCTCAAGGCGCTGCTCGGCTTCGGCGTGGACGGCTAGTGGGCCGATTCGCGGTCATCGACGTGGGCACGAACTCGGTGAAGTTCCACATCGGCGAGCGCGGCCCCGACGGTGCCTGGCACACCGTCGCGGACCGCGCCGAGATCACCCGGCTGGGCGAGGGCCGCGAGGAGAACGGCGCGCTCCAGCCGGAGCCGATGCAGCGAACGGTCGAGGCGATCGCCGGCATGGTCGACGAGGCCAGGCAGGAAGGGGCCCGGGAAGTGGCCGCGGTGGGCACGGCCGCGCTGCGGGCCGCCACCAACCGCGCCGAGTTCGTCGACGCGGTGCAGGCCCGGTGCGGTGTCACGGTCGAGGTGATCTCGGGCGAGGACGAGGCGCGCCTCGCGTACGTCGCCGCGACCGCGGAGCTCGAACCTCCCGGACGGGTCGCTGGCCGTGTTCGACAGCGGCGGCGGAAGCTCGCAGTTCACGTTCGGGCAGGGGAGGCGCGTCGAGGAGCAGTACAGCGTGCCGATCGGCGCCGTCGCCCCGACCGAGGACTTCGGGCTGGACGACGTCGTCTCGGACGACGCGCTGGCCGGGGCGCGCGAGTCGATCGCGACTGAGCTCGCGAGCCTGGACGGGCGACCGACGCCCGACGCGCTCGTCGGCATGGGCGGCTCGGTCACCAACCTCGCGGCGGTGAAGCACGAGCTCGCGACGTACGACCCTGACGTCGTCCAGGGCACCGTGCTCGACCGGGGCGAGATCGACCGGCAGATCGATCTCTACCGCACGCGCACGGCCGACGAGCGGCGCGAGATCGTCGGCCTGCAACCCAAGCGCGCCGAGGTCATCCTCGCGCGGCGCATGCATCGCCCGCGACCGTTCTGGAGAAGCTCGGCCGCGAATCGCTCACCGTGAGCGACCGCGGCCTGCGACACGGCCTGCTCGTCGAGCGGTTCGGATAGAGACGGAGAAAGGAGTCGGAATGGCCACCAAGACCAAGAGGCTGACCGAGCTGTCGGGCCAGGAACTCGGCGCGCTGATCGACCTGATGAAGAGCTCGGACAGCATCGAGCTGAAGGTGACGCTGCCGACGAGCGAGCACCGGGCGACGATCGACGCGCTCGCGCTCGACCCGCTCGACGCTCAGATCAGGCAGGTCTTCTTCTTCGACACACCCGATTTGCAGCTGTACAAGACCGGCGTCGCGGTGCGCGCCCGCCGTATCGCGGGGCGAAGCGGCGACTCGGTCGTGAAGCTGCGCCCGGTCGTGCCGGACGAGCTGCCGGAGGACATCCGCCGCTCGGCGAGCGTCAACGTCGAGGTCGACGCGATGCCGGGTGGATTCGTCTGCTCCGCCTCGATGAAAGGCAAGATCCCGAACGCCGACGTCCTCGAGGGTGTTCGCGGCGAACGGCCCGTGAGCAAGGTGTTCTCGAAGGAGCAGCGCGCGTTCTACGCCGAGCACGCCCCCGAGGGGCTCAAGCTGAACGACCTGACCATGCTCGGGCCGGTCTTCGTGCTCAAGGAGACGATCGTGCCCCCCAAGTACGGGCGCAGGCTCGTCGCCGAGGTATGGCTGCTTCCGGACGGGACGCGGATCCTCGAGCTGTCGACGAAGTGCCTTCCCGGCGAGGCGTTCCAGGTCGGGACGGAGACCAGGGCGTATCTCGAGGGCCTGGGCCTCGACCTGGCCGTCGATCCGCAGACGAAGACGAAGGCCACGCTCGAGTACTTCGCCGGGAAGCTGGCGCCGGCCGAAAAGCCAGTCGAACAGCCCCCGGCTGCGACGCCTGGCTAGCGGCTGTTAAGTTAGTAGCCACTAGTGAAGGCCCGGGTACTCGACGTCGCGCTGGACCCGCAGAACCGCAAGTGGTGGACGCTGCTCGCGGTCTCGTTCGGGCTGTTCATGATCATGCTCGACAACACGGTCGTGAACGTGGCCCTCCCGTCGATCGCGTCCTCGTACCACGTCACGCTGAGCGAGCTCGAGTGGGTCGTCGTCGGCTACGCCCTGTCCTTCGCGACCTTCATGCTGACGGGCGGCAAGCTGGCCGACCGCTACGGCCGGCGAAAGCTCTTCATCGTCGGCCTGATCATCTTCACCGGCGCCTCGCTCGCCTGCGGGCTCGCGCCGAACGTCGACTTCCTGATCGGCGCGCGCGTGATCCAGGGTGTCGGCGGCGCGATCATGAACCCTGCGACGCTGAGCATCATCACGGCGACCTTCCCGCCCAGGCAGCGCGGCATGGCCATCGGCATCTGGGCGGGCGTCTCGGCGATGGCGCTCGCGATCGGCCCGCTCGTCGGCGGGATCCTGACCGAGTACGTCCACTGGAGCTGGATCTTCTTCATCAACGTGCCTGTCGGGATCGTCGGCATCGCCGTCACCCGCTGGGCGGTAGACGAGAGCAGGGACACGTCCCAGGAGCAGCGGCTCGACCTGCCGGGTCTGCTCACGTCGGGCGCGGGCCTGTTCGCGCTCACCTACTCGCTGATCGAAGCCAACAACTACGGCTGGACGTCGCCGCGCATCCTCGCGCTGTTCGTCTTCGCCGCGCTCATGCTCGGGCTTTTCGTTCTCCTCGAGCACCGGCAGCGGCTGCCGATGCTCGACCTGTCGCTCTTCCGGAACACGACCTACACCGGCGCCAACGTCGCGATGCTGCTCGTGACGCTCGCGATGTTCGGGATCTTCTTCTACAACTCGATCTTCATCCAGCGGATCCTCGGGTACAGCCCGGTGCAGACGGGCGCGATCTTCCTGCCGATGACGGTGCTGATCATCCTGATCGCGCCGCAGGCGGGGCGGCTCACCGACCAGCATCGGCGCGCGCTGGCTGATCGGGGCGGGGCTCAGCTGCGTGACGCTGTCGCTGATTCTCTTCGCCCAGCTCGACGCGGACTCGACCTTCTGGAACATCCTGCCCGGGCTCCTCGTCGGCGGCTTCGGGATGGCGCTGACGATGACCCCGACGACGGCGGCCGCGATGGGCTCGGTTCCCGTCGACAAGGCCGGTGTCGGCTCCGCCGTGCTGAACGCATTCCGCCAGGTCGGCGGCTCGCTCGGCATCGCCATCATGGGCGCCGTCGTCGCCAGCCAGATCGACGTCGGCGTCGCAAACCCGGCCTACCCGAGCCAGTTCGTCGACGGCTACCACCTCGGTCTCTACGTCGCGGCCGCGATCGCCTTCACCGGCGCTCTCGTGGCGATGGCGCTGGTGCGCAAGGTCCGCCACGTGGAGCCCGCCGAGGCCGCCGCGGCGGCGTGACCGGGCTCCCCGTCGACGAGAGGCGGCCCCGTCTGCCGGCGGCCGAGCGCCGGGCGGCGATCGTGGAGGCCGCCCTCCAGGTCTTCGGTGAGCGGAGCTACGGCCGGGCGACGACCGCGGAGATCGCGCGCGCGGCCGGCGTCAGCGAGCCGATCCTCTACCGGCATTTCACGTCCAAGCGCGACCTGTACATCGCCTGCCTGGATGCGATGTCGGCGCGGCTGCGGGAGACGGCCGAGTCGATCATCGCCGCCGAGCCCGACCCGCGCGAGTGGACGTTCGCGATTCCGCGCGCGCTCGACCGCCTGCGCAAGAGCGCGATCTACCCGAGCCAGATGTGGATCCAGGCGCTGGGCGAGGCCGGGGAGGACGCCGAGCTGGCGAAGTACCTCCGCCGGCACATGCGCGCGTTGCACGACTTCGCGGCGGGCATCATCCGCCGCGCGCAGGAGGCGGGCGGCGTCGCCGCCGACCGCGACCCCGAGGCCGAGGCGTGGATCGGGATCGGCATCGGGCTCCTTCGCTCCGTGCAGGCACGCCTCGGCGGCGTGCTCACGGCCGACGACGTCGCGACCATCCAGCGCAGCCGCCGGCTGTCGCTGCTCCCGCCCGAGTGAGCTACGGGCGCCGGTAGGCGATCCGCACGTCGTCCTCGTGCCGCTCGGCGCGGCCTTCGCGGACGAGGCGTTCGAGGTGCGAGGCCGTCTCGGTGACGGCGAAGCGCCGACCGGCCGGCGGAAGCTCGGGATCGAAGAGGGAGAAGGACAGCTCGTAGGCCGTGCGGGGCTCGTCCTCCAGCGCCGACGCGAGCCGGTCGAGCCGCTCGCGGTGGTGGGTGATCAGCTCGGCGGCGCGGCCGAGCGGATCGTCGATCGGATCGCCGTGCCCCGGGAGCGCGATGCGCGCCGCCTGCTCCGTGAGGCCTTCGAGTGCGCCCAGGTAGTCGCCGAGCGGATCGGGGCTGCTGTCCGGCCAGAGGCCGATCGCGGGCGAGATGCGCGGCAGCAGGTGGTCGCCGGCAACGAGCACCCCGTCCTTCAGCAGCATCAGCTGGCCGTCCGCGTGCCCGGGAGCGGCGACCAGCTCCCAGCCGTCGATCCTGTCCCCGGCCTCGACCAGGATGGGGTCGGGCTCGTAGCGTGTCATCTGCTGGTACATCTCGCCGAAGGTGCGCATCTCCTCCTCCTCGGCGGCCGGCACGCCGTTGGCCCGCAGCCACGCCCAGGTGACGTCCTGCCGCGCCGAGGTGTGCCACGTCCGCTCGCACTGCTCGTAGTCGAGCGTGCCCTGGTGGACGGGTGCGCCGGTCAGTGCCGCGACGTCCGCGGCCGCGCCGACGTGGTCGGGGTGGAAATGCGTGACGAAGATGCGCGCGACGGCGCCGTCGAGCCCGTCGAGGATCCCCGCCCAGCGCTCGCGCGCGTCGGGTAAGCCCAGGCCGGTGTCCACCACCGTCCAGCCGTCCGTGCCGGGTAGCAGGTACGAGTGGACGTGGCCCGGACGGGCCGGCATCGGCAGGGTCGCGCGCAGCACGCCTCCCTCGAGCGGCTCGAGCGGCGTCGTCACGAGAAGGCGGCCTCCTTCTCGAACACGTCGTGCAGCGTCACGGCCGGCCGGGAGTCCGCCAGCTCCTTGAAGCGGGCGAAGGCCTTGTTGAGCGCCTCGCGGTCGAGCGTGATGCCCGCGTCGGCGCAGGCGCGGGCGAAGGCGTGGCGGCCGGAGTGCTTTCCCAGCGGCAGCGTCATCGTCAGTCCGAGCTCCTCGGGATCCATGATCTGGTAGGTCGCGACGTCCTTCAGGACGCCATCCTGGTGGATTCCGGCCTCGTGTGCGAACGCATTGGCGCCGATGACGGCCTTGCAACGCTGGACGGAGTAGCCCGTGAGCCGGGAGACGAGCGCCGAGGCGCGTCCGATCTCGCCGACGACGACGCGGGTCTCGGCCGCGAACGCCGATGCGCGCACGCGCAGCGCCATCACGATCTCCTCGAGCGCCGCGTTGCCCGCCCGCTCGCCGATGCCGTTGACGGTGCACTCGACCTGGCCCGCGCCCGCCTCGACGCCCGCCAGCGAGTTCGCGACCGCGAGGCCGAGGTCGTCGTGGCAGTGGACCGAGACCTGAACGCGGTCGAGCTCGGGGCACAGCCCTCGCAGCTCGCGCAGGAACTCGCCGTGCTCGGTCGGCAGCGAGTAGCCGACGGTGTCGGGCAGGTTGATCGTGGTCGCCCCCGCGCGGATCGCCTCACGGCAGACCCTGGCCAGGAAGGCCGGGTCGGAACGGGTCGCGTCCTCCGCCGAGAACTGCACCTCGTCGGCGCGTCCGGCCGCGTAAGCGACCGACCACTGCACCTGCTCGACGACCTCCTCCGGATCCAGCCCGAGCTTGCGCTCCATGTGCAGCGCGCTCGTCGCGATGAAGACGTGGATCCGCGAACGGTTGGCCTCGGATACGGCCTCGACGGCCGCGTCGACGTCCTCCTTGCGCGTCCTTGCCAGCGCGGCCACGGTCGGGGTCTCGACCGCCCGCGCGACCTCGCGGACGCCCTCGAAGTCCCCCGGCGACGACGCCGGGAAGCCGGCCTCGATGACGTCGACGCCCAGGCGCTCGAGCTGCTCGGCGATCTCGGCCTTTTGCCGGGGCTGCAGGGCGATGCCGGGAGACTGCTCACCGTCCCGCAGGGTCGTGTCGAAGATGGTGATCCTGCGTCGTTGCACGTCGCTCCTCCTTGCCGGTCAGGCGGTACGCGGACATACCGCTCCTGTGGTTCGGTCGGTGTGTGCGGCCGCGAGAGCCGCGTGAGCGACGTGTTCCCCCTCAGCGGGGGAGGATCAGGAGAAGCGAGAGGCCGGACAGCGCCACCGCGAGCACCCAGACGGGTACGGACTTGCGGGCTGCGGCGCGGGCCTTCATCGAACAACCAGTGTGCGTGAGCCGCTATGCGCTTGTCAAATGTGAACCGCCAGCGCAGACAGCACCGCGTCCCCGAGCTCCTCGGTCGAGGCCGTCCCGCCGAGGTCGGGCGGCGGCGCCTCCTCGAGCGTCCGCTCGACCGCGGCGACGAGCGCGGCCGCCTCGCGCGGGCGGTCCAGCCCGTGCTCGAGGAGGAGGGCGACCGAGAGGAGCATCCCGGCTGGATTGGCGATTCCCCGTCCGGCGATGTCGGGCGCGGACCCGTGCACGGGCTCGAACAGGCCGGGCCCCGCGTCGGAGAGGCTCGCCGACGGGGCGAGCCCGAGGCCGCCGGTGACCGCCGCTGCGAGGTCGGAGAGGATGTCGCCGAACATGTTCTCGGTCACGATCACGTCGAACTGCCCGGGTGCGGCGGCGAGCTGCATCGCCGCGTTGTCGACGAGCATGTCCTCCACGGCCACATCCGGATAGCCCGGCGCAAGCTCGCGCACCACCCGGCGCCAGAGGCGCGACGTCTCCAGCACGTTCGCCTTGTCGACGGACGTGAGCCGCCCGCTGCGCGACCCGGCCAGCTCGAACCCGCGGCGCGCGATCCTCTCGATCTGCTCCGGGCTGTACTCGCAGGTGTCGAAGGCCGTGCCGTCGTCGCGGACGCCGCGTGCGCCGTAGTAGAGGCCGCCGACGAGCTCGCGCACGATCAGCAGGTCGATCCCGTCCGCACGGGACGGGCGCAGGTTCGCGTAGACGCCGAGCTCCGCCCGCAGGCGGAGGAGCCCCTGCTCGGGGCGGACGTCGGCCGCGTCGAACTCCGGGTCCCCGATCGGGCCCTTGAGCACCGCGTCGGCGGCCAGGCAGGCGGCGAGCGTGTCGTCCGGGAGCGGCGTGCCCGTCTCGCGAATCGCGTGCGCACCGAAGAGGTGCTCCTCGGTCTCGACGTCGGGTGCGAGTTCACCCAGCGCCCGCAGGGCCTGCGCCGTGATCTCCGGCCCGATGCCGTCTCCCGGGAGGACAACCACCTTCATCCGACCACGCTCCTGATTCCGCGGACGGCCTGGGCGATCCGCTGCTCGTTTTCGACGAGGGCGAAGCGTACGTGTCCCTCGCCGGCCGGGCCGAAGCCTGCGCCCGGGCTGACCGCCACCTTCGCCTCCCGCAGGAGGCGAAGCGCGAACGCCTGCGAGCCCTCGCCGCGGAGCCGCTCCGGGATCGGCGCCCACACGAACATCGTCCCCTGCGGCGGCTCGACGGACCAGCCGGCGCGCTCGAGCCCGCGGCAGAGCGTGTCGCGGCGCGAGCGGTAGACCTCGCAGACCTCGCGCGGGTAGTCAGCCGCCTCGTTCATAGCCACGATCGCGGCGATCTGGATCGGCTGGAAGGTGCCGTAGTCGAGGTACGACTTCAGCCGCGCCAGGCCGGTGAGGATGTCGGCGTTCCCGACGGCGAAGCCGACTCGCCAGCCGGCCATCGAGAAGCCCTTCGTCAGCGAGTAGAGCTCGATCGCGACTTCGCGGGCGCCGTCGGCCTGCAGGATCGACGGCGGCTCGTGGCCGTCGTACGCGAGGTCGGCGTACGCGAAGTCGTGGACGACGAGGAGCTCGTGCGCGCGGGCGAAGTCGACGATCCGCTGCATCAGCTCCGGCGTCGCGACCGCGCCGGTCGGGTTGTGCGGGAAGGAGGCGACCACCGTTCGGGCGCGGCCCTCGGCGCGCCGGTGCGCGTCCTCGAGCGCCGCGCCGATGTCGCCGTCGAGCCTGTAGCCCTCGACGTCCGCCCCGGAGAGCACCGGGGCGAAGCGGTGGATCGGGTAGCTGGGGTCGGGGACGAGTGCGACGTCGCCGGGCTCGACCAGCAGCCACATGAGGTGCGTGAGGCCTTCCTTGGCGCCGATCGTCGTGATCGCCTCGCGGTCAGGGTCGAGCTCGACGCCGAAGCGGCGGCGGTAGAGGTCGCACACGGCGCGACGGAGATTCGGGATGCCCTTGCTCGCCGAGTAGCGGTGGTTGCGGGGATCCTGCGCCGCCTCTGCCAGCTTCGCGACGGCCACGTCCGGCGAGGGCACGTCCGGATTGCCGAAGCCGAGGTCGATCACGTCCTCGCCGGCGCGGCGCAGCTCGAGCTTGAGGCGATCGACCTCGGCGAACGCGTACGGGGGCAGCGCGTCGACCCGGCGGAGCCGGATCTCGGACGACCGCTCTAGCGGGGCGCCGGGCGCACGGATGCCAGCTTACCGCCCCCGGCCTCAGAGACTGCCTCTGAGGGCCCTCTGCCTCTGAGGCTCCTCTGAGCCAAGCTCCTCTGAGACTCCTCTGAGACTGTCTCTGAGACCTTGTCCACAGCCGGCGGATGAAGGCATGGCCGGGGAGGATCAGGCCGCGACGGCGGTTAGGCGTCCGTTCAGGACGTGGCTGAGAGCGACCACTTCGCCGACCACGACCAGAGCCGGCGGGTCGAGCTCGGAAGCGGCATCCGCGATGCGGTCGAGCGGGGCTACGACCACAAGCTGGTCCGGCAGCGTGCCGCTCGCGATCACCGCGGCCGGAGTCGATGCCGCGCGGCCGTGCTCGATCAGTCCCGCCGCCAGCTGGTCGAGCCGGCCGAGGCCCATGAAAGCGACCAGCGTGCCGGGCGTGGCTGCGAGCACGGCGAAGTCGAGGGGCCCGTGGCCGTTCACGATCGTCACCTGCGAGGCGATCCCGCGGTGCGTGACGGGAATGTCGGCTGCAGCGGGTACGGCTGCGAGCGACGAGACGCCGGGGACGACCTGGAACGGAATGCCGGCCTCGACGAGCGCAAGCGCCTCCTCGCCGCCGCGGCCGAACAGGAACGGGTCGCCGCCCTTCAGCCGCACGACGTCGAGCCCCCGCCGGGCGAGCCGGACGAGCAGACGAGTTGATCTCCTCCTGCGCGAGCGGCTCGCGGCCGATCCGCAGCGCCTCCACAGGGGCCTCGTCGACGAGCTCGGTCGCGACGAGCCGGTCGAAGACGACCGCGTCGCACCGGCGCAGCAGCTCCAGCCCTCGCGCGGTGATCAGCCCCGGGTCACCGGGGCCCGCGCCGACGAGCCAGATGCGTCCGGTCATTCCAGCTCCCGGCGCCGGCCGAGCCGGCGCCTCCGCTCATTGGTGAGCTCCGTCGAGCCTACGCTCACGCCAGCGCCTCCTCGACGCGCTCCCGGAAGAAGTCGCGGCGGGCCTCGTAGGTCGGCAGGTTCTCCCTGGCCCACGGCCGCAGCGCGCGCAGCTCGTCCGCCAGCTCCGCGTGGCGCGGGCCGACGAGCGCCGCCACGTCGTCGCGGATTCGCTGCGCGAGCGCCGGTGAGGCGCCGCCGGTCGAGACGGCCAAGGCGATCGGCCCTTCACGGTGGACCGCCGGCAGGATCACCGAGCACAGCTCCGGCACGTCGACGACGTTGCAGAGCACGTTCCGCGCCTCGGCGTCGGCGAACACGCGCCGGTTGAGAGGCGTCGACGACGTGGCCGCGACGACGAGGAAGCGGCCGCGCAGGTCGGAGGGGTGGTAGCCGCGCGGCAGCCATTCGATCGGCAGCGCCAGCAGCTCCGGCCGTGCTTCCGGCGCGACGACGGTCACGCGGGCGCCGCACTCGAGCAGGCCGCGAACCTTCTCCAGCGCCACCGTCCCGCCTCCGACGACGAGCACCGGCCGGCCGTCGAGGTCGAGGCAGGCCATGTAGTACTGCTTGTCGCTCACACGCCCACCGAGTGGAGCCTCGCGCCCTGCCGGTCGAGGCGCACGGTGATCTCCGCAGCGCCTGCCGCCAGCGAGAGCGTGAACGCGCCCGGCCCGACCGCCTGGAGCGAGACCGAGCGCAACTCGTGCCCGGCGAGGGCGCCCAGCGCCTCCGAGACCTCGCGCGCGCTCTCGGCGACGGCGGCGCCGCTCGGCAGCCGGCGGTAGGTCGAGAGCGCGGCCCGCTCGCCGCCCGGCCCGTACAGCGCGCGCAGCCGCCCACTCTGGAGCCCGACCTCGAGCAGCTCCTGCAGCGTCTCGGCGTCCTCGCCCGCGACCTCGCCCTCGGTCGCGGCGGCCTGCAGCGAGGCCAGCCGGTCCGCGGTAGTCCTCGTCCCGCGCCAGACCAGGACGGCCTGCGTCTCGGCGAGCGCGACCTCCTGCGCTTCGCCTGCCAACCGGACACCGCTAGCGCTCATCGTGCTCTCCGATGAGCGCGTGCAGCTCGTGCTCGAGCCCGCCGGTCTCGATGGCGCAGTGGATGCCGCACTCCTTGGGCGCGTTCGATCTCCCACCACCAGCGCCCGTCGCGGCCCGACTCGCCCGGCCCGATCGCGCGCGTGCAGGGCGCACAGCCGATCGACGTGTAGCCGCGCTCGTACAGCGGATGCGTCGGCACGCCGTTCTCGCGCGCGTACTCCCAGACCTCGTCCTCGGTCCACTCGGCGAGCGGGTTGAGCTTCACGATCGCGCCGTGGTCGTGGTCGATCTCGATCTTGCGGATGTCGGTGCGCGAGGCCCACTGGTCGCGGCGCAGCCCGGTGATCCAGGCGTCGAGCGAGTGCAGGTGCTTCGTCAGCGGCAGCACCTTGCGCACCTGGCAGCACAGGAGCCGGTGCTCGACCTGCCGGTAGAAGAGGTTCGGCCCGTGCTTGCCGACCATGCGCGTGACGTGCTCGGCCTCCGGGGCGAGGATCTCGAGCTCGAGACCCGGGTAGCGGTCGCGGATCTGCTCGATCAGCTCGAACGTCTCCCCGGGCATGCGGCCGGTGTCGACCGTGAAGACCTTCACGTTCGGGTCGATCGCGTAGGCCATGTCGATCAGGACGGAGCCGTCGATCTGGAATGCGGTCGAGATGGCGATGCGCGGAGAGAAGCGCTCGAGCGCCCACTCGAGCAACGCCTCCGGCTCCTGGCCCTCGAACTCGACCGAGAGCTCGCCTGCCTCGAGATCGTCGAGCACCTCTTCGTACAGGCTCACGCTGCCTCCTTCTTCCTCGCCCTGGCGGGCTCGCGGCCGGCGAGGGCGCCGAGCTCGTCGTCGGTCGACCGGTCGCAGAACGCGCGGAACGACTCGTCCGGCCGTCGCGCCGGCGAGCCAGCCCGCGACGAGGCCCTCGACGGTCGCGTCCAGCTCCTCGGTCGGCACGCGGCGGAAGACCGGCCGCGCGATCGCGGCGCCGCGCCCCGAGGCCGCCGCGCAGGAAGACGTCGTACGCCTGGCGGCGCTTGCCCTGCTCGTCGCGAACGGTCGTGCCCTGGAAGCCCAGGTCGCCGACCCAATGCTGTGCGCACGCGTGTGGGCAGCCGTCCAGGTGCAGTCGTAGCCCCGCGATCTCGTCGCCGAAGCGCGCCTCGAGCGCCTGGATCAGCGCGTCGGCCCGCGTCTTCGTCTCCGTCACCGAGAAGTTGCAGTGCGGCTCGCCGGTGCAGGCGAGGGAGGCGGCGCGCACGTGGTTGACGCCGAGCGGGAAGCCGATCGACTCGAGCTCGGCGACCGTCTCGTCGACCTGCTCCTCGGGCACGCCGGCGAGCACGAAGTTCTGCAGGCGCGTGACGCGGACGTCGCCGCCGAGGCGCTCGGCCAGGTCCGCGACGCGGCCATCTGCTCGCCCGAGACCAGGCCGAGATGGACGGGCACGCCGACGTAGAAGAGCCCGGGCTGCTTCTGCGGGTGGACCCCGACGTGGTCGGCGAAGCTCTCGGGCGGCGGCTCGAGCGCGTAGTCCTCGAGCGCGCGGCCGAGCCGGCGCTCGACCTCGGCGCGCACGCCCTCCGGGCCGTAGTCGTCGACCATGAACTTCATCCGCGACTTCACGCGCGAGACGCGGTAGGTGAGGTCCTCGCGCCAGGCGTCGAGGAGGGCGCGCAGGACCTCGAGCGCCTCCTCCTTGGGGACGAAGACGCCGAGGTCGCGCGCGAGTCGCGGCACCGAGGAGAGCCCGCCGCCGGCCAGCACCGCGAATCCCTCGCGCCCCTCGTGCACGACGCCGACGAGGGAGATGCAGTTGATCTCGGGCGCGTTGCAGCGGTCGCGGCAGGCCGAGATCGTGATCTTGTGCTTGCGCGGGAGGTCGGAGTAGTCCGGGTGGCCGTAGAAGAACTCGGCCGCCTCCTCGAGCGACCGGCGTCGCGTCGAAGAGCTCGTCGTGGGCGACGCCCGGCGACCGGGCAGCCGGTGATGTTGCGCACGGTGTCGCCGCACGCGCCGGCAGTCGTCAGGCCGGCGGCGTCGAGGAGCGCGAAGACCTCGGGCAGCGCCGCGAGCTCGATCCAGTGCAGCTGGACGTTCTGGCGCGTCGTGAGCTCGCCGTCGCCGCGGCCGAATCGCGTCGAGATCTCGCCGATCGCGCGGAGCTGGGCCGGCGTGAGCAGTCCTCCGGGGAGCTTGATCCGCAGCATGAACGTCCCGACCTTCGGCTTGTCGTGGTAGAGGCCCCACCACTTCAGCCGGACGATGTCCTCCTCTGCCATGCGCTCGTAGCCGTCGGCGATGAGCGCGGGGAGCTCGCCGAGGATGCCGAGCGGGCTCTTCTCCTGCTTCAGCCGTTCGACCGGGTTGCGCTTGAGGACAAGCTCCCAGGTGACGTCCGCCGTCGTCGCCATGGCCTGACGCTATCAAAAGTGAAGCAACTTCCCTTGCGAAAGCGTTAGCTCATGCTGCAGCCTGGAGACGGTCGAGCAGCTCGTCGACGTCCGGGTCGATCTCGATCGGGCTGCAGGCGCCCCGCGACGTGCTCGGGCGTCTTCAGGCCGTCGCCCGTGACGAGCAGCACGACCCGGTCCTGCGGGGCCGACCTGCCCGAGCGCCACAGCCTCGCGGAGCGCGCCGAGCGTGACCGCGGGCGCCGTCTCCCCGAACACGCCGGTCGTCTGGGCGAGCCGGGCGATGTTCTCGGCCACGTCCTCCTCCGGCACCGCGTGGATTGCGCCGCCGGTGGCGCGCGCAGCCTCGACCGCGAAGTCGCCGTCCGCCGGATTGCCGATCGCGAGCGACCGCGCGACCGTGTCCGGCCGCACCGGCCGAACGCGCTCGCCGTCAGCGAAGGCGCGCGCCACCGGCGAGCAGCCCTCTGCCTGGCCGCCGTGCAGCCGCGGCGGCGTGCCGTCGACGAGGCCGAGGCGGAGCAGCTCGTCGAACCCCTGTCCCAGCTTCGTGAACATCGCGCCCGAGGCGATCGGAGCAGCGACGACGTCCGGCAGCGCCCAGCCGAGCTGCTCGGCGACCTCGTACGCCAGCGTCTTCGAGCCCTCGGCGTAGTACGCGCGGAGCGTGACGTTGACGAATGCCCAGTCGAGCTCGAAGGAGAGCTCGACGGTGAGCCGGCTGCAGTGGTCGTAGGTGCCGCGGACGGCGTAGATGGTCGGGCCGTAGACCGCGGCGGAGAGCAGCTTCTCGTGCTCGAGGTCCACGGGGCAGAAGACGGCAGCGTCGAGGCCTTCGGCCGCGGCACGCGCGGCGACGGCTCCGGCGAGGTTCCCGGTCGAGGAGCACGCGAGGGTCGTCAGCCCGAGCTCCTGCGCCTTCGCGCACGCGACGGCGACGACGCGGTCCTTGAACGAGTGCGTCGGATTGGCCGTGTCCAGCTTCAGCCAGAGCTCGCCGACGCCGAGTTCCTCCGCCAGGCGCGGTGCCGGGACGAGCGGCGTCAAGCCCGGCGCGAGCCGCGGCTCGGCCGGCGCGTCCACAGGGAGCAGCGGCGCGTAGCGCCAGATCGACGCGGGCCCGGCGGCGATCGCGTCGCGCGTGAACGCGCGCTCGACGTCGTCCCAGTCGTACACGGGATCGAGGGGACCGAAGCAGCGCGAGCAGGTGCCGACGGCCTCGAGCCCGTGCTCGGCGTCGCAGATTCGACAACGAAGTGCGGTAGCAGACAACTGACCTCTCCTTTCGCTCGACATCCGTCCGGGTTTGGCACCTTGCCGGGGAGGCAGGTTGCCGAGGCTTCACAGGGCCGGTCCCTCAGCCTCTCTTGATGCAGAGCGGGTCGCTGCCCGCTGCTGGCGTGCGAGTATACGAAATGAAGTGAGTCTTGGCGAGCAGGTCGAGCAGGAGGCGCGCGCCGCGCACGAGGCAGTGTCGCTGCTGACGGACGAGGCCGTCGCGGAGGCATTGCGGCGCGCGGGCGGGCTCGTCGGCGAGCGGCGCGCTGCGATCCTGGCTGCGAACGCGGCCGACGTCGAGGAGGCGTCGGGTCGTCTCGACGAGGGGCTGCTCGACCGGCTGCGGCTCGACGACGCGCGGGTGGACGGCTTCGCGGCGCAGCTCGCGGAGACCGCAGAGATCGAGCCGCTGGAGCGCGAGGGGGAGGCGTGGACGCTTCCGAACGGCCTGCGTGTGAGCGAGCGGCGGATCCCGATCGGCACGGTCGGCGCGAACTTCGAAGCTCGCCCGGGGGTCGCGCTCGACGTCGCCGGGCAGCTGCTCAAGAGCCTGAACACGGCGCTCCTGCGCACGGGCTCGGCCGCGCTGCGGACGGTCACCGTGCTCGTGGACGACGTGCTGCGGCCTGCGCTCGGGGCGGCGGGCCTGCCGGACGGGGCGGTCGGCCTCGTCCGCTCGCCCGACCACGAGGGTGCCCGGCTGCTCGTCTCGATGCCGCGGCTCGTTCCGCTCGTCGTGCTCCGCGGCAGCGGCGAGACGACGGCGGCGCTCGCCCGGCTCGCCGCCGAGAACGGGGTGCGGACGCTCGCCCACGCCGAGGGCGGCGGCGTGCTCTACGTCCACGCTGACGCGTTGCCCGAGCGGGCGCTCGCGATCGCGGAGGCCAGCCTCGACCGGCTCGGCGTCTGCAACCGGCTCAACCTCTGTCTGGTCGACCGCGGTGCCGCCGGGGTCGTCCCCGACCTCGTCGCCCTCGCGCAGCGGCTCGGCCTCCGCGTCCGCGGCGACGTGGACGGCGCAGAACCGCTCGACGGGCTTCCCGTCGGCCACGAATGGGCCAACGACCCCAACCCCGGCCAGGTAACGGTTTGTTACCTGGACTCGCTGGAGGAGGCGGTGCGGATCGCGAACGAGGAGACCTCCGGCCTCGCCGCCGGGATCGTCACCGAGGATCCGGTGGCCGCGCAGCGTTTTCTCGACGGCTACCGCGGCACCACGGCGTTCTGGCACGCGACGACCCGGTTCACGGACGGCTTCGCGCTCACGGGCGCGCCCGAGACCGGGATCAACGTCGACACGACGCCCGGGCCGCGAGGGCCGGTCACGTACCGCGACCTGTGGCTGCGCCAGTACCGGGTCGTCGGCGACGGCACTCAGGCGCGGTGAAGCGTCCGGTCGTCGTCAAGCTCGGGTCGTCGCTCGTGGCCGGCCCGGGCGGACGCGTACGGCGGTCGGTCGTGCGTGCGCGGACCCGCGAGATCGCGAGCCTGGTCAGCGACGGAGTCCCGGTCTGCGTCGTCTCGTCCGGCGCGATCGCGCTCGGCCTGCCGCGCCTCGGGCTCGCGTCGCGGCCGCGCAGCCTGCCGAAGCTCCAGGCGGCGTCCGCGCTCGGGCAGGCCCGGCTGCAGCGCGTCTGGGACGACGCCCTCGCGCGCGACGGGCTCACGGCTGCCCAGGTGCTCCTGACCGCGGTGGACTTCTCCGCGCGCGCCGCCTACCTGAACGCCCGCAACACCCTCGCCGCGCTCTTTGCGCTCGGGGTCGTTCCGGTCGTGAACGAGAACGACGCGACGGCGACCGACGAGATCACGTTCGGCGACAACGACGCGCTCGCGGCGCAGGTCGCGATCCTCGTCCGCGCCCGGCTGCTCGTGCTGCTGACGGAGGTCGAGGGCGTCTACAGCCGCGCCCCCGGCCAGCCCGGTGCCACGCTGATGGACTCCGGCTCGCGGGCCGTGGCCGCCGAGGTCGGCGCGGGCTCGACCCTCGGCAAGGGCGGCATGGGGAGCAAGATCGTCGCCGCGGAGCTGGCCGCGTCGGCCGGGATCCCGACGGTGATCGCGGGCGGCGCCGGCGGGGACGTCCTGCTGCCGATCGTTGCGGGCGAGCCGCGCGGCACGCGCTTCTCGGCGGACGAGCAGGCGCCGCCCGCGTTCAAGCTCTGGCTGCGGCACGGCAAGCCCGTCGCCGGCCGGCTGCACGTCGACCAGGGCGCGCGGCGTGCGCTCACCCGCGCGGGCGCGAGCCTGCTCGCCGTCGGTGTGGTCGAGGTCGAGGGGCGCTTCGAGGCGGGCGACGCCGTCGAGCTCGTCGGCCCGGACGGCCGGCCCTTCGCCAAGGGCATCGCCGACGCGGCGGCGGCCGATCTCGCCGGCCGGCCGCGCGGGGTCGAGGCCGTGCACCGCGACCGCCTCGTGCTCTACGGCGAGCGCGCCTGACGGGGATCATCCGGCCGTGACACTGTCGTCGTCGCTCGCAGGCATCCACGTCCTGAACGTGGCCGTCAACGTGCCGGCCGGCGTGGCGGCGGCACGGCTCGGCGAGCTCGGCGCGAACGTGACCAAGGTCGAGCCGGCCGAGGGCGATCCGTTGGAGGCGGCGAGCGCCGGCCTCTATGCGCGCCTGACCGAGGGGCACACGATCGTACGGCTGAACCTCAAGGACGAGGGCGACCGGGCCAGGCTCGACGAGGTGCTGGCCGGGACTGACGTGCTGCTCACGTCGAGCCGGCCGTCCGCCCTCGTTCGGCTCGGTCTGGCCTGGGCCGACCTCGAGGCCCGCTACCCGCGGCTCTGCCAGGTGGCGATCGTCGGCCAGGCCGCGCCCGACCAGGAGCGTCCCGGCCACGATCTCACCTATCTGGCGCCGTTCGGCCTCGTCTCGCCGCCAGTGCTGCCGCAGACGCTCGTCGCCGACCTCGGCGGCGCCGAGCGCGCGGTGACCGCCGCCGTCGCGCTTCTCCTGGCGCGCGAACGCGGCGACGGCGAGCGGTACGCGGAGGTGGCCCTGGCGGACGCCGCCGAGGGCTTCTCCCTGCCCTGGACGTTCGGGCTGACCGTGCCGGGCGGCGTGCTCGGCGGCGGCTACCCCTTCTACGGCCTGTACGAGGCGAAGGGCGGGTGGATCGCGGTTGCGGCGCTCGAGACGCGCTTCCGCGACCGCCTGGCCCGCGAGCTCGGGGTCGACGAGCCCTCCCACGAGGCGTTTCGCGCCGCGTTTGCCGCCCGCACCCCGGACGAGTGGGAGCGGTGGGCCGGTGAGCGCGACCTCCCGATCGCGGCCGTCGCAGCAACAATTCCCGGCGGATGAGCGTCGCTCGCCAAAGGCTCGCTCCCGAGGGGGAAACCATGTTTACCCCTCGGGCCCCCTTCTTCCAGAGGCCGATCTGGCCAGGGGAACCTCCCGGTTCCCCTCGGACCCTTCCACACGCTCATGGGCCGGACGGCCCATGAGCGACTTCGCGGGCTTCTCGGTCGATCCGGAGCTGCTCCTGCGCCGGGGGCAGATCGAGGCCGACCGCGAGACCTTCGGCGCGTCGCCGGAGCCGCCCCCGACGGTCGACCCCGAGGCGTTCAAGGCGGCGATGCGCGTGCTCGCCGCGGGCGTGGTCATGGTCACGGCCGAGCAGCGCGGCGAGATCTTCGGCCTCACAGTCAGCGCCTGCTGCTCGATCTCGGTCTCGCCGCCGCAGGTGCTGATCTCGCTCGCGGAGACAGCCAGCTGCCTTCCGGCGATCCTCGAGACGCGCCGCTTCGGCCTCTCGATCCTGCGCGCGGAGCAGAGGCCGCTCGCCGAGCTCGGCGCCGTCCCCGGCGGGCCGAAGAAGGTGCAGGCGTTCTCGGAGAGCGCCGACGGCCGCGTCGTGATCGCCGGCGCGCTCGCCCATCTCGAGTGCAGCGTCGCGCAGGATTTCCGGGCCTCGGACCACGTGCTGATCATCGGCACGGTCGAGCACGCGATCAGCGCACCCGAGGGAGAGCTGGACGAGCCCGGCCCGCTGCTCTACTTCAACCGGACGTTCTACTCGCTCGGCGAACCCGTCGACGACGACGGCTAGCTCTCCTGCTGCTGCTTGCGCGCGTCGAACGCGATCGTCGTCCCGTCCGGCGACCAGGCCAGGTGACCGATGTCGGCGTCCGGGAGGGTCGCGACCGTCCTCTGACCACGGCCGTCCGGGTGAACGGCGACGATCCGGCCGTCGTGGTCGGCGACGGCGATCCAGTTCCCGTCGGACGACCAGGCGGGCGTTCCGGGTACGACCTCCCCGGTCAGCCGGCGTAGGCCGTCTCCGTCCGGACGGACGATGGAGAGATGCACGCGCGACTCGCCCGGACGGCTGCCGGTGAAGGCGATCAGCTTCCCGTCCGGCGACCAGGACGCGCCGCCCACCGATGCCAGCCGGACGACGAGCCGGGAGAGATCGCCGTTCCGGGGAACGAGCCGAATCGCGGCGGAGCCGCCGGCCCTCGGTTCAGCCGCGTAGAGGACCCGGCGGCCGTCGGGCGACCAGCTGGGGTCGAACTCGAGCCCGCGCGCGACGGTGAGGCGCCGCTGCGAGCCCGCAGGCGTGACGACCGCCAGGTCGAGATCGGCCGACGACTTGACGCCTCCGCGTCCGATGAGCGACGGGCCCTGGAGGCAGAACGCCAGCAGCTTGCCGTCGGGCGACCAGACAGGCCCGCGCTGGGAGTCGCCCGTGCCCCAGGGCGTCGTCGCCAGCGTCCTCGGCTTCGAGCCCGTCGAGGCGACCACGCCGACGGTCGCAAAGCCCTCGGGCGAGCTCAGCCCGGTGAACGCGATCCGGCGTCCGTCGGGCGCCCAGGCGGGCGGATCGGGGCCGAGGAGCGTGGCGAAGACGATCCGCTTCGTCGAGCTCTTCGCCCGGTCGACGACGCTGATGTGCGTCCCCTGGACGTAGGCGAGCCGCTTGCCGTCCGGCGACCACGACGGCGAGTGCGCCGGGAGGTCGTCGCTCGTCAGCTGACGGACCGCTCCGCCTGCGGCAGGCACGACGTAGACCTGCTCCCCCGCCGCCACCAGTCCGGACCGGCCGAGGCCCGAGGCCGCGGCGGCGAGCGACGCGGCTGCCAGGGCAATGCAGCACACGACCACGCGGGTCATCCCGGACATTGTGGCGCACGCATGCCGTTAAAGGTCAGTAAATATGCGGGTCCCGTGGCAGCTCCGAGCTGTGCCCCGGCTAGCATGGCCGGCTAATGGCCACGGCCGTCGTCACCGGCGGAGCGGGATTTCTGGGCTCCAATCTCTGCGACTACCTGCTCGCCAGGGGCGACCGCGTCATCTGCGTCGACAACCTGGAGACGAGCACCCTCCGGAACATCGAGCACATCCGCTCCGATGATTTCGTCTTTGTCCACCACGACGTGGTCGACCGCCTCGAGATCGAGGAGGCCGTCGACGTCGTCTACCACCTCGCCGCGCTCGCCAGCCCCATCGACTACCTGCGCCAGCCGCTGCACTCGCTGAAGGTCGGGTCGTACGGGACGCACAACGCGCTCGGCCTCGCGAAGCACAAGCGCGCCCGCTTCCTGCTCGCGTCGACGAGCGAGGTCTACGGCGATCCCCTCGTCCACCCGCAGCCGGAGAGCTACTGGGGCAACGTGAACCCGATCGGCCCGCGCGGTGTCTACGACGAGGCGAAGCGCTACGCGGAGGCGCTGACGATGGCCTACCACGGCCAGCAGGGCGTCGACACCGCGATCGTGCGCATCTTCAACACGTACGGCCCGCGCATGCGCCCGCACGACGGCCGCGCGATCCCGACGTTCGTCCGCCAGGCCCTCGCCGGCGACCCGATCACCGTCTTCGGCGATGGATCGCAGACGCGGAGCTTCTGCTACGTCGACGATCTCGTCCGCGGCTTGCACCTGCTGGCGACGAGCGAGGAGCACCTGCCGGTCAACATCGGCAACCCCGGCGAGTTCACGCTGCTCGAGCTGGCGCAGCTCGTCCTGCGCATCACAGGCTCGTCGAGCGAGATCGTGTTCGAGGCGCTGCCGGTGGACGATCCCAAGGTGCGCCAGCCTGACATCACGCGCGCGCAGCAGGTGCTCGGCTGGGAGCCGGAGGTGTCGCTCGAGGAAGGGCTCCGGCGGCTGATCGATTCGATTCGGGCCAGGGCGGAAATCCTCGGTGCGTAGCGCGGCAGCCGCGTTCGCGGCGGCGGTCGCGGCGCTCGCCGTCGCTTTGTCCAGCCTGACTGCGTCGGCCGCGTCGTCACACCTGTCGATCGGCATCTACGACGAGGGCGTCACGCTCTACGGCAAGCCGTCCTCGGTCTTCCCCGTCTTCAAGTCGTTGCACGCGCGGGTGATCAGGCTCAACCTGCACTGGTTCCTGGTCGCCAAGCGCCGCCCGATCAACTCCCTCGATCCGAACGACCC
This sequence comes from uncultured Actinomycetes bacterium, assembly GCA_963776375.1. GTDB lineage: Bacteria > Actinomycetota > Thermoleophilia > Gaiellales > Gaiellaceae > PALSA-612. Next base: position 135,024 of record CAVZMF010000005.1, read on the forward strand.
GGCGTACGACTGGAGCCTCTACGACCGCACCGTGCAGTCCGCGGCCAGATACGGCGAGCAAATCCTGTTCTCGGTCATCGACACCCCCGGCTGGGCGAACGGCGGCGCGGGCAAGAACCACGCGCCGACGAACACGAGCGACCTCCGGAGCTTCGCGCTCGCCGCGGCCACGCGCTACAGCGGCACGTGGACGGGCACGGACGGCCGGCGGCTCCCGGCCGTGCATCTCTGGGCCGCGTGGAACGAGCCGAACAACCCCGTGTTCCTGCAGCCGCAGTACCGGTACGTCCGCGGGAAGTGGGTGATCCAGAGCGCGATCGACTACGCCAAGATCTGCGAGGCCGTCTACGCCGGCGTCCACGGCGCGCGCGTGAGCGCCGACAAGGTCGCCTGCGGGCTCACGGCGCCGCGCGGCAACAACAATCCCGGCGAGCCGCGGGCCTCCGTCGCGCCCATGACGTTCCTCAAGGCCGTACACGCCGCCGGGCTCAAGCGCTTCGACGCCTGGGCGCACCACCCGTACTACGTGAGCCCGTCCGAGACGCCGAGCACCAAGCCAAACTCGCCGAAGGCGATCACGCTCGGGAACATCCAGACGCTGATCGACCAGGTGACGCGCTACTACGGCAAGAAGCCGATCTGGATCACGGAGTACGGCTACCAGACCAACCCGCCCGACGCGTTCTTCGGCGTCTCCTGGGCAAAGCAGGCGGCGTACCTGACGCAGGCCTTCGCGATCGCCCGCAAGAACCCGCGTATCCAGCTCATGCTCTGGTTCCTGCTCCACGACGAGCCCAACCTCGCCGGCTGGCAGTCGGGCCTCGAGACGACGACGGGCAAGAAGAAGGCGTCGTTCGCGGCGTTCCAGCGGTTACCGCACTGAACTAGCCCGGCTTGCGCCAATCCGGCGCTGCGTCTCTGGGGGAAACCCCCAGACCCCTGGTCTGACAGAGCCGCCGTGAGCCGCGCCCGTCATGCCGGTCGCGGCGGCGGCGGCGGCGGCGGTTTGCTCTGCTCGCCCGCGAGAAGGCGGCGGTACACGGCGTCCATGTCGTCGAGCAGGCGCTCGACGGCGTAGCGCTCGCGGACCGAGGCGCTGCCCGCCTCGCCCATGCGGCGGCGAAGGTCGGAGTCGGCGGCCAGGATGGCGAGGCGCTCGGCCATCGCGTCCACGTCGCCGGGCTTGACGAGGAAGCCGTCGACGCCGTCGCGGACGACGTCGGGAACGCCGCCGACCCGGGTCGCGACCACCGGCCGGCCGCCGGCGAGCGCCTCGATCGCGCTCACGGGCGTGCCCTCGTTCGCCGAGGGCAGGATGAGCGCGTCGAAGGCCGCGTAGTAGGGCGCCACCTCGTCCTGGTAGCCGAGGAAGAGGCTCGAGCGGACGATGCCGAGCTCGCGTGCGCGCCGCTCGACGGCCTCGCGGTCGGGCCCGTCGCCGACCATGCACAGGACGGCGTCGACGCCCCGGTCGCGCAGGCGGCGCACGGCGAGCAGGACGTCGTCGGTGCGCTTGACGCCGGTCATCCGGCCGATCCATCCGACGACGAAGCGGTCCGGCGCGATGCCGAGCAGCCGGCGCGTCTCCAGCCCCTGACCGGCACCGTCGAGCGAGCCGACCCGTTCCCGAAGTTCGATGCCGAGCCGGACGACGGTGAACTTCTCCGCGGGCGCGACCCCCAGCGCCACGAGGTCGTCGCGTACCTCGGGGCTGACCGCGACGAGCGCGGTCGTCCGCCTGGCCAGCAAGTGCTCGAGCAGCCGGAAGAAGGTCGACCGCACCGGCCCGAAGTAGCCCCGCAGGACGTGGCCGTGGAAGGTGTGCACGACGATCGGCGGGCCCGCGTCGCCGGCGAGGATCGCCGCGAGCCGGCCGATCGTGCCCGCCTTCGCAGTGTGCGTGTGCAGGATCTGCGGCCGGAGTTCGCGGATCAGGCCGGCGACGTGGTAGACGGCGCGCAGGTCGCGGAGCGGCGAGATCTCCCGGTGCAGATCGGGCACGGTCACGATCGGCACCCCGAGGCGGCCGGCGACGCCCGCCATCGACTCCTCGCCGGCCGCGAGGCTGCCGGCCACGAGCGTCGTGTCGTAGCCGCGATCCTTCAAGCCCGCCGATAGGTAGGCGACGTGCAGCGCCGGCCCGCCCATGTTCAGGCGCGCGATCACTCGCAGGACGCGTACCGGTTCAGCCAAGAAGCTCGTCCGCCGTCAGCCGGAGCCCGTCCTCGAACCCGATCTGCGGCTCCCAGCCCAGGATCTCCCGCGCGGCAGTGACGTCGGCGAAGGAGTCGCGGATGTCGCCGGGCCGCGGGTCAGCGTAGATCTTCTCGGCGTCCTTTCCGAGCAGGCGCCCGATCGTGTCGATCAGCTCGGTCACGCTGTGCGGCGCCCCGGCGGCGATGTTGAAGATGCGGCCGTTCGCGCCCTCGGCGTCGGCCGCGCGCATGTTCGCGTCGACGACGTTCGCGACGTAGGTGAAGTCGCGGGCCTGGCCGCCGTCGCCGAAGATCGTCACCGGCCGCTGCTCCGCGATCGCGGTGATGAAGAGCGGCACCGCCGCCGCGTACTCGGAGCGCGGGTTCTGCCTGGGGCCGAAGACGTTGAAGTAGCGCAGGACGACGGTCTCGAAGGTGTGGTAGACGCGGCTGAACGAGACGCAGTAGCGCTCGGCCGCGAGCTTGGCCACCCCGTAGGGCGAGATGGGGTCGACAGGCCCCGACTCGCGCGCCGGCAGCTCTGCCGAGCTCCCGTAGACCGACGACGAGGACGCAAAGACGACCCGGCGGACGCCCTCGTCGCGCGCGGCGAGGAGCACGTTCAGCGTGCCCTCGACGTTCACCGCGCCCGTGGTCAGCGGATCCTGGACGGAGCGGGGGACCGAGCCGAGCGCGCCGAGGTGGTGCACGACCTCGACGCCGCGCACGGCGTTGTGCACCCGCTCGTAGCTCCGCAGCTCGCCCTCGACGATGTCGACGTCGAGCCCGTCGAGGTTGGCACGGTTGCCGGTCGAGAAGTTGTCGAGGACGCGGACGTCGTCGCCGCGCTCGAGCAGCGCCCGCACGAGGTTCGCGCCGACGAACCCGCCGCCGCCCGTGACGAGGACGACACTCACGGTGTTCGCTCCTGCGGCACCGCGGCCAAGCCGCGATGCCTTGCAAGGGGGAACCAGCTCACGCTCACGAGGCCCTTTCGGCGACCACGTGGTAGTTGAGGAAGATCGACCCCGGCCTCGTCTCCTGCAACGAGGGGATGCGGCGGTCGAGCGTGGCGCCGCTCGAGTTCAGCAGCCAGACGAGCCCCTTCGCGGCCGGCGTCAGGTGCATGCGCCGGAAGAGCAGGTCGACGTAGATACCGCTCATCGCCGCGAGGCAGGTCGCGGTCCCGCCCGCGGGATGGACCTCGACCGAGCGCCAGGCGGCGTTCCGGAGGAAGAGCAGCTCGAGACCGCTGTGCGTCCAGCGCCAGTGGTCCTCGGGCGCCGGATGGTAGACCTGGACGCCGTGCGTCGAGGCGAGCACGCGCCCGCCGGGCGCCGTCACGCGGTAGAGCTCGGTCACGGCCTGGTCGGGATCGCCGGTGTGCTCGAGCACCTGCGTGCAGAGCACGACCTCGAACGACTCGTCCTCGACCGGCAGGTCCTCGACGGGCGCGTACAGGTCGGCCAGCGGGTTCTCGATGTCGATGTCGGTGCCCACGAACACATCGGCGTTCGGCGCGAAGTAGGGGAGGTACGGCTTCTTGCCGCAGCCGACGTCGATCACGCGGAAGCGGCCGAAGTCGTCCGCGGCGCGCTGCGCCTCCGCTTCCAGCCAGCGCGCGAGGTGGTAGCGCGTCGGGTAGGTGACCGAGCTCTTCTTCGGCTTCCGGATCAGCTGGCCGGGCCAGCTGTCGGTCTGCGGAACCTGCTCACCGAGCACGGACGAGCTCCTTCCCTCCCGCGGCGAGGACGCAGAAGCCGAGGGTAAGCCAGAGGAGCGCGTCGGTGGGAATGCCTGCGACGAGCCCGAGCGCGCTCAGCACGCCCATGACGAGCACGAGCCAGACGAGCGCGACGAGGGCCGCGACGGCTACCGCGGGCGGCCCCCGGAGCGCGGGCCGGACGAGGATGATCACCGCGCTCACGAGCAGGGAGAGGAAGGCGAGCAACCCGACCACGCCCAGGTCGGACATGGCCTGGACATACGCGTTCTGGACGCCCCACGGATGCTCGGGCGACGGGAAGGCGAGCTCCGGCGTACCCGGGAACTCGCGATGGGCGGCGGGCAGGAACGGGCCGTAGACCCGCTGCTCGGTGCTCGCCTGCCAGCCGGCGCCGCCGATCGGGTTGTCCTCGAAGATCCGCCACCCGATGTAGACGAGCAGCGTCCGCTGGACGTAGCTCTGGACGCCGTTTTGCTCGTCCTTGGCGCGGCCGATGCCGACGAAGCGCAGGAACTGGTTGATCTCCCCGGCGCGCATGACGAACACGCCGCCGAGCACGACGCCCGTGATCGCGGCGATGGCCAGGGCCCGGCGCCGGTCGAGCCAGCCGCGCAGGCGCGCCGCGACCGCCAGCAGCGCCACGCCGATCCCGAGCCCGATCGCGCCGGCGCTCGAGCCGGACACGATCAGCCCCAGACCCCCGGAGACGACGGCGATGCCGAGCAGTGCGGGGCGCGGGCGCCACACCGGCCGCAGCGCGAGGCCGACGAGGCCGACGGCGAGCACGGCCCCCGACAGCGACGCGAAGTCGTGGTGGCCGAGGAACGACGGCTGTCGCCGGCCCGCAGTCCACGCCTCGAGGATGTCGGCGCCGAAGATCTGCGCGATCCCGGCCGTCGTCGCCACGACCGACCAGGCGACGAGCGTGCCGACGACGATCTCGGCGTCGCGCCGCGTGCGCACGAGCAGCGGCACGGCCAGCGCCAGCAACCCGTATTCGGCGAACTTCGCCGCCGTGACCGCATGCGTCGCCGCGTCGTAGCCCGAGGCCCAGAGCTTCGGGTAGACGCTGCCCGCGGTCACGTCCAGGAGGAAGATCCCGCCGGCGATCCAGATCGGCCACCCGGCGCGGAGCGGTGCGAAGCCGCGGCGCAGGCCGCTGACCAGCGCCGCGACGCCCACGGCCAGCAGCACGAGGTCGGAGAGCACGACGTGCTCGTTCGCTCCCCCCGTGTGCACCGTGAAGCCGGGCTGGTAGTCGACGTGCAGGAAAAGGATCGGGAGCGCCGCCGCCAGCACCACCGAGGCGGGCAGCGACACGCTCAGGGACCGCCCTGGCGCCCGAGCACGGACCTGGTGTGGTCGGACCGCCACGGGCGGCCACTATACTGCGCGGCCCGAAACGGTCGGCCCGGGTGAATCCGCGTGCGCGCCTGAGGCTTCGGCAGACTGGCTCGAGGTGAGGTCACTGCTCCGCTCCAATCTCCGCCGCTCCGCAGCCGCGGCAGGCATCTATCTCTCGGTCGGCTTCGGGTTCCTGGCCACCGTGCTCACGAAGCGCCAGCTCGACACCGAGCACTTCGGCCTGCTTGCCGTGGTGATCCTCAGCGCCGGCTTCTTCCAGACGCTCCTCGATTTCACGGCCGAGGAGGCGCTCGTCAAGTACGGGTTCGACTACACGACGGCGAGGGACTGGGGTCGGCTGCGGCGGTTGTTCCGGGCCGCTCTGGCGGTCAAGATCGCCGGAGGGCTGCTGGCGGCGGTCGTGCTCGCGGCGCTGGCGCCGTTCGCGGACCAGATCTTCAACGGCCACGGGCTGGAGGCGCCGTTCCTGGTCGCGTCGCTGCTGCCGCTCCTGTACAGCCCGGAAGGCGTGTCGAGCGCGGCGCTGATCCTCCACGGCCGCTACGACATCCGCGGCTGGATGCTCGCATCCTCGATGGCCCTGCGGCTGGCCGGTCTTGCCATCGGGGCGCACTACGGCGTCACCGAAGCGGTCGTCGGGCTCGTCCTGTCGCAGGCGGTGGCGACCTTCATCTTCGGTGCAGCCAGCGTGTACGCGTTCCGGCGCTTCCCGCATGCCGACGACACCGAGCTCGGAGAGCATCGCCGCGGCATCCTTCGCTTCGTCGTCTCGTCGAGCCTCGCCACGGGCGTCGTCTCCTTGCGCGGCATGCTCTCGCCGATCCTGCTCGGAGTGGTTACGAACCCGCTCGAGGTCGGCTACTTCCGCATCGCACAGTCTCCTCAGAACGGATTTGCGTCTCTGTCGGCGCCGGTACGGCTGATCCTGCTCACCGAGCAGACGCGCGACTGGTCGCGCGGCGCGTTCGGGGCCGTCTTCGCGGGGCTGCGCCGCTACATGCTCGGGGCGACGGCGCTGATGGTCGTCGTCGTGCCGCCGCTCTACGTGTTCATGCCCGATCTCGTCCAGATCGTCTTCTACCCGGGCAAGAACGGCGCGCACGAGGCCAGCGTCGTCGCCGAGGCCGCGCGGCTGATCCTGTTCGCGGGCGCGCTGCAGGTGATCTGGGGCTGGTCGAAGTCGTTCCCCGTCTCGATCGGCCGCCCGGGGCTGCGCGTGGTCGCGCACGGCGTCGAGTCAGTCGTGCTGATCCCGCTCGTCGTCGTCTTCGGCATCGCCTGGGGAGCGACCGGCGCCGCCGGCGCCGTGCTCGCGTCCACGGTCGTCTTCTGCGCGCTCTGGACGGTGCTGCTCGTGCGCATCCACCGCGAGCCCCGCGTCGGGCCCGTGGCCCCTCCGCCGACGGCTGTGGTCGAGGCGGACGTTCCCAGCTTGTGAGGATGGGGTCGTGAAGGTACTGGTGGTCACGGGGATCTGGCCGCCCGACGTCGGCGGGCCCGCGAGTCATGCTCCGGAGGTGGCAGGCTTCCTTCGCGGCCGTGGTCATTCGGTGGAGGTGGTGACGACCGCGGACTCGCCGCCCGCGCAGGAAGCCTATGACGTGCGCTGGACAGATCGACGACTGCCGCATCGTGATCCGCCACCTGGCTGGAGCAGCTCTTGTCCGCACGTGCGCAGCACGTTCGGATGTCGTCTACTCCACCGGGATGCTGGGCCGGACGACGCTCGGCTGCCTGGTCGCGCGGAAGCCGTTCGTGGCCAAGCTGACGCAGGACCCCGCCTTCGAACGGGCGCTCCGGCGCGGGCAGTTCCGCGGCGGCCCGGTCGAGTTCCAGTCCAGCGACTCGGCCCGGTTGCTGCGCGCCGCGCGCGACCTCGAGGTGCGCCGCGCCGCGCACGTCGTCTGCCCGAGCGCGTTTCTCGCCGGGCTCGTCCGGGGCTGGGGCGTCCCGCCCGACCGCATCTCGGTGGTGCCCAATCCGACGCCGCCGGTGCCTGACCTGCCTGAGCGTGGTCGAGGCGAGCGGCCGCTGCTCGCCTTCGCCGGACGGATGACTGCCCCGAAGGCGCTCGGCGTGGCGCTCGAGGCGGTGGCGCAGGTTCCGGAGGTCGAGCTCGAGCTGGCAGGGGACGGGGACGAGCGGGCCGGCGCTCGAGGCGCGCGCGCACGCGCTCGGCCTCGACGGCCGCGTGCGCTTCCTCGGCCCGCTGCCGCGCGACCAGGTGCTGGCGCTCTTCCGCCGCGCCGACGCGGCGCTGCTCTCGTCGGCGTGGGAGAACTTTCCGCACACGCTCGTCGAGTCGCTCGCGGTCGGGACGCCCGCGATCGCGACCGACGTCGGCGGCGTCCGGGAGATCGTGACGAACGGCGAGAACGGCCTGCTCGTCGCGCCCGGCGACCCCGGCGCCCTCGCCGGCGCGATCCGCCGCTTCTTCGCAGACGACGACCTGCGCGCACGGCTGTCCTCGGCGGCGGCACCGTCGGCGGAGCGCTTCTCGCCCGAGCGGATCTACGGGCAGCTCGAAGAGATCCTCGTCAGCGTCGCCCGGTGAAGCCGCGCGTCCTGATCGTCGGTCGGTCGCGGTACCGCCTGCCGCTCGAGGGAGCGCTGCGGCGGAAGTTCGACGCGCTCGCGGCGGAGCTGGACGTGCGTGTGCTCGCGAGCGCGCGCAAGGGGTCCCCCACGGGCGACGGGACGTTCGAGCTCGTGCCGGCGCGGGGCCTGCTCGACGGGCTTCGGTTCTGGGCCGAGCTGCCCTTCCGCGTCCGCCGCGAGCTGGACGCGTTCAGGCCCGACGCCGTGCTCGTGCAGAGCCCGTACGAGGCGGCGGCCGTCCTGGTAGCGCGCCGGAACGAGCCGGTGATCCTGGAGATCCACGGCGACTGGCGGACGGCGACGCGGCTGTACGGGTCGGGCGCGCGCGAGGTGCTCGCCCCGCTCACGGATCGCGTCGCGCTCGCGGCGATGCGCCGCGTCGACGCCGTGCGGACGATCTCGACCTACACGACCGCGCTCGCGCGTGCCGTCGGCGTCGAGCCTGCGGCGACGTTCCCCGCCTTCATGGACCTCGACCCGTTCCTCGGGCCGACCGTGCCGCTTCCCGAGCAGCGGCGCGCGCTGTTCGTCGGCGTGCTCGAACGCTACAAGGACATCGACGGCCTCGCCGCAGCCTGGGCCCTCGCCGCGCCCCGGCTACCCGGCATCACGCTCCGGATCGTCGGCACGGGCAGCCGGCCGCACGTCGTCGAAGGACTCCGCCGCGACCTGCCCGACCGGGTCGAGTGGACGCCGACCGTGCCGAACGGCGAGATACCCGCGCTGCTCGACGCCTCGACCGTCCTCGTGCTCCCCTCGCGCTCCGAGGGTCTAGGGCGCATCGTCGTTGAGGCGCTCTGCCGCGGACGACCGGTCGTGGCGACGAAGGTCGGCGGCATCACCGACCTCGTCCGAGACGGCGAGAACGGGCTGCTCGTCGCCGCGAACGACCCGGCCGCGCTCGCCGAGGCGCTCGTCCGCGTGCTCTCGGATCGCGCGCTCGCCGAGCGGCTCGCGGCCGCGGCGAGGCCGAGCGCCGACGCGTGGCTGGCGACGCCCGAGGACTACGCGCGGCGCACGCGCGAGCTCGTGGAGCAGGTGATGCGGTGACGCCACGCGTGCTCTTCGTCGGGCCCACCCGGTACGAGCTGCCGCTGGCGCCCGGCCTGAAGCGCAAGTGGTCGGCGATCGGCAGACGTGCTCGACTACCGCGTCCTCGCCCGCGGCACGGGCAGCGACGAGCGCTTCGAGCTTGCACGCCGACTTCTACGCACGCGTGCCGATGCGCGTCCGCCGGCTCGTCAAGGATTTCCGGCCGAAGGCGATCGTGGCCGAGGATCCGCGGACGGCAGCACTCGTGATCTCGGCTTCCACGAAGGTGCCCGTGATCGCCGAGGTGCACGGAAACTGGCGGCATTCGACGCGGCTGTACGGGTCGTCGGCGCGGCGCGCCGTCTCGCCGGTCGTCGACAGGCTCGACGGGTACGGCGTGCGCCACGCAGACGCCGTGCGGGCGCTGTCCGGCTATACGGCAGGCCTCGTCGAGGACGTGCGCGGCCGGCCTCCCGACGCGGTGTTCCCCACCTACAGCGATCTCACGGCGTTCACTGAGCGGCCCGTCCAGCCGCTGCCGGAGCGGCCGGCCGCGCTGTTCGTCGGCGTGCTCGAGCCGTACAAGAACGTCGACGGCCTGGCGGAGGCGTGGCGCCTGGCGGCGCCGCGCGTGCCGGGAGCACGGCTCGTCGTCATTGGCAAGGGATCTCGCCGAGAGGCAATCGAGGCGGTCGCCGACGAGCGCGTCGAGCAGCTCCCCCCGGGCAGGTTGCGGCGCAGCTCGACGCAGCGACCGTGCTCGTCCTGCCCTCGCGCCACGAGGGCCTCGGCCGCGTCCTGATCGAGGCGTTCGCACGTGGCCGCGGCGTCGTCGCGAGCCGCGCCGGCGGCATCCTCGACCTCGTCGACGACGGCGAGCAGGGCCTCCTCGTCGACCCCGAGGACACGAACGCGCTGGCGGACGCGCTCGTCCGTGTCCTGTCCGACCGCCCGCTGGCGGAACGGCTCGGCGCCGCCGCGCACGCGCGCTTCCCCGAGTGGAACCAGACACCCGAGCAGTTCGCGGAGCGCGTGCGGGCGCTGGTCGAGACCGTCTTACACTAGGACCCGCGTGCGTGCGGACGAGCTCAAGCAGATCCTGAAGAACGGCGTCTACCGCTCGCTGGGCGAGGCGGCGACCGGCGTGGGCGCGGTCAACGGGCTCCACGAGCGCACGCTCTGCGTGCTCATGTACCACAAGGTCAACCGGGTCGACGGCAACACGGTCACGGTGCCGCCGGGCGCGTTCGACGAGCAGATGGCGCAGCTCGGGGAGCTCGGCTACACCGTCGTCTCGCTCGACGACGTGATCGACCACTACGTCGAGCGCACGCCGCTGCCGCCGCGCGCCGTGCTGATCACCTTCGACGACGGGTACCTCGACAACCTCGAGCACGCCGTCCCCATCCTGGAGCGCCACGGCTATCCGGCGGTGCTGTTCGCGCCCATCGGATACCTCGGCGGCACGCGGCCGCTGCCGCACGACGAGCGCCTCGCGGCCCGCGGCATCGTCAACCGGACGCTGGACTGGAGCCAGCTGGCCGAGCTCGAGCGGGCCGGCGTGCGCGTCGAGTCGCACGGCATCGGCCACCGCCCGCTCGCAGACCTCGAGGTGGACGAGGCGGCGCGCGAGATCACGCTCTCGAAGCTCCGACTCGAGGACGCGCTCGGCCGGCCGATCCGCGCCTTCGCCTACGTGAAGGGCTCGGAGGCGCACTACCGGCCGGTGCACCTGAGCCTGCTGCGGCAGGCGGGCTACGACGTGGCCTTCACGTCGATCTCGGGCGGCAACGGCATGCACACCGATCCGCTCCAGCTGCACCGCTACAACGTCGAGCCGTACCCGCCGCGCACCTTCGAGCTCGTGCTCTCGGGCGCCTGCGACCTGATCGCGCTCAAGGACACGGTGGCGGGGACGCACGCGCGGCGCTGGTTCAACGCGGCGCTCGGCACGTCGACAAAGTGACGTTCGACGTCGCCCCCTACGAGCCCGCCGACCGCGAGGCGTACCTCGGGCTGCTCCGCGAGGCCTGGGGCGAGCGCGCGATGTCGGGAGACGAGTTCGACTGGTGGTTCGGCCGCAACCCGACGGGAAGCGTCATCTCGGTGGCACGGATGGACGGTCGCGTCGTCGGCGCGGCGGCGCACTCGCTGCTCCCGATGGTGGTGAACGGGCAGAGGGCCACTGCCTCGTGGTCGCTCCACGCGGTCACGCATTGCTCGGCGCGCGGCCGGGGCGTCTTCGCGGAGCTCGACAGCAGGAACGAGCGAGAGGCGGCGGATCGCGGCGCCGCCCTCGCGCTGACGTTTCCGAACGACCTGACGGCGCGGGTCTTCCTCGGGCCGACTCGGCTGGACGGAGATCGCGCGGCTACGGGTCTGGGCTCGTCCGCTGCTGGCGCAGGCGCCCGGCCCGGCCGACACGCCGCGCGTTCGACCGCTCGCAGGACGCAGCGGCGGACTGGCCGAACCACGTCGTGCGCGACGGTGCGCAGCTCAACTGGCGGTTCGTCGAGACTCGCCGAGGCCGTACCGGGCTCGTCCGCTCCGACGGCGGCGGCTACGCAGTCGTCGGGGAGACTCGTTACCGCGGTGTCGAGACGGCGGTGCTCGCGGATCTCGTCGGCGGCTCGAGGGACTTGCTGCGCCGCGCGGTATCGGCCGCGAGCGGTCGGCTGATGATCGCGCTGCCGGCGCCGCGATCAGCGCGGCGGTCTTTCTGTCTCTCGGCTTCGTGCCGGCGCCGTACACGCTTCGTCTCCTCGGCAAGTCTCTCGGCTGGCAAGCTGAACGCCGACCCGTCGGCATGGCGGTTCACGCTCGGCGACACCGACTTCTTTTGACGCGCGCTCGTCTTCATCACGCAACAGGTCGACCCGGGTCATCCCGCGCTCGCGGCGACGGTTCCGAAGATCCGCGCGCTCGCCGAGCGGGTGGACGAGGTCGTCGTGCTCGCGGACCGCGCCGTCGCCGGGACGCTACCGGGCAACTGCCGCTCGCTCTCGTTCGCGGCGCGGGGCAAGACCCGGCGCGGCGTGCGCTTCCAGACGCTGCTCGCCCGCGAGATCCTGCCGCGGCCGGTCGCCGTCGTCGCGCACATGTGCCCGATCTACGCCGTGCTCGCCGCTCCGCTCGCGCGCCCGCTGCGCGTGCCGCTGCTGCTCTGGTACACGCACTGGGCCCGAACGCGCACGCTGGAGGCGGCGGAGCGTGCGGCGACCGCGGTCGTCTCCGTCGACCGGCGCTCGTTCCCGATCGCCTCGGACAAGGTCGTACCCATCGGCCACGGCATCGACCTCGACACAGTTCCCCTGCGCCGACCGGTCGAACGGCCCGGGCGACTTCCGGCTGGCCGTGCTCGGGCGCTACTCGCGCGCGAAGGGCCTGGAGACGATCCTGCGCGGCGTGAAGCTGGCGCTCGACGCGGGCGTCGACGCGCGGCTCGAGGTGTGCGGCCCGGCGCTGAACGCGGTCGAGCGCGAGCACCGCGCCGAGCTCGAAGCGCTGGTGACCGAGCTCGGCCTCGAGAAGCGCGTCCGCCTCGGACACGCCGTGCTGCGGGCGGAAGTTCCGGGCGTCCTCGCGCGGGCGCGGGCGCTCGTGAACAACATGCAGGCCGGCGCGCCCGACAAGGTCGTCTACGAGGCGGCCGCGAGCTGCCTGCCCGTCGTCGTCTCGAACCCCGTCTTCGACGAGCTCACCGACGGGCTGGACGCGAGCCTGATGTTCGGGCGCGACGATCCCGCCGACCTGGCCGACCGGATCGGCACGCTGGCAGGCATGCCGGCCGACGCCCGCGCCGCAATCGGCCGTGCGCTACGCGAGCGCGTGGCCGCAGACCACTCCGTCGAGCACTGGGCAGACTCCGTCCTCGAGGTCGCGCGCCGATGACGCGCGTGCTGCACGTGCAGAAGGTCGCCGGCATCTCCGGCTCGGAGGCGCATCTCCTCTCGCTGCTGCCGCGGCTGCGCGAGCGCGGCTGGGACGTGCGCCTCTTGATGCTGCACGAGGACGAGCCCGGCGCGTGGGATTTCGCCCGCGCGCTGCGCGACCGCGGGGTGCCGCTCGACGCCCTCCCGATCTCCCGCGACGTCGACCCGCACGCGTTCGTCGGCCTCGTCCGCTACCTGGCCGACGAGCGGCCGCAGATCCTCCATACCCACCTCGTGCACGCGGACGCGTACGGGCAGATCGCAGGGACGATGGCGCGCGTGCCGATCCGCATGTCGACGAAGCACGGCTTCAACGAGTTCCGCGAGGGCCGAGCCTTCGCGCTCGCCGACCGGGCCGTGGCCAGCCTTGCTCACGTGCACATCGCCATCTCGCAGGGGCTCGCGCACTACCTGGCGGAGACGGAGGGGTTCGACGAGGAGAGCTTCGAGATCGTCCACTACGGGATTGCGCCGCGCGACGGCTCCGAGCCGTACGCGGGCGCGGAGCCGCGGCTGCTCTGCGTGGGCCGGCTGATCCCGATCAAGGGCCACATCGTGCTGCTGCGTGCGTTCGCCGAGGCGCGAAAGCAGGTGCCCGGCCTCCGCCTGGACATCGCCGGCCGCGGGCCGCTGGAGCCGGCACTGCGTGCGCTCGCGCGCGAGCTCGGCATCGACGACGCGGTGCGCTTCCACGGCCACGTCTCGCCGATCCAGGGGGCGATCGATGACTCGGCGATCGTCGTCGTCCCGTCGATGGGCGAGGGGTTCGGCATGGTCGCGCTCGAGGCGATGGAGCGGTCACGCCCGGTGATCGCGGCCGCGATCGGCGGGCTGGGCGAGCTCGTCGTCGACGGCGAGACGGGGCTCCTGGTCGAGCCGGGAGTGGCCGAGCCGCTCGCGCGGGCGATCGTCGAGCTGGCCGGCGACCTCGGCCGCGCCGCGGAGATGGGCCGCGTGGGTCGCCGGCGCGCGCTTCAGGAGTTCCTCGAGTCCCGCTGCGTCGAGCGCACGGAAGCGCTCTACGAGCGTGCGCTCGGCGCGAACGGTCGCGCCTAGGCTGGCGACCGGCGATGCGGTGAACGTCGCCGCGCGGCTCGAGCAGGCCGGCGCAGCCCGGCGACGTCCTGATCGCCGAAGGGACCTTTCGGCTGGTCCGGGCGGGAGTCGAGGTCGAGCCTGCCACCTGTTCACGATCCTGGGGCCGGCAGGCGTCCAGCGAAAGGGCAACATCGTCAGGCGGGACCTCGTTCGGGCCCGGCTCGAAGAGCTCGACGCGGCGTAGTCCGCGCCGCCGCCTGGACGACTACGGCGCGTCCGGAGCGCTCGGCTGCTCGGCGTCTGCCGGGGTGTCGCCGGTCGCTCCCGTATCCGCAGCGGTGCCCGCGGTGTCGCTCGATGGCTCGTTCGGCTCGGACTCGTCCTTCTTGCCGAAGAGGCCCTTGATCCAGTCACCGAATCCCATGTCGGGATTGATACACCACCGACTCGTAGAGCGCCAGGGTCCGGTCCGCCATCCGGGCGACCGAGAACTCGGCGCGGGCGCGCTCGAGTCCGGCGGCGCCCATGGCTGCGGCCCGCGCGGGATCGGTGAGCAGAGTAGACACCGCCTCCGCCAGGGCATCCGGGTCGTCCGCCGGCACGAGCAGGCCGGTCCGACCATCGTCGACGAGTTCGGGCGCCGAGCCCGCCCGGGCGGCGACGACCGGCTTCGACGCCAGCATCGCCTCGAGCATGGCCAGGCCGAAGCCCTCCCAGCGCGCCGGATGGACGACGAGGTCGGCCTGCGGGTAGAGCGCGGCCACGTCGCCGACGCGGCCCGGGAGGAGGAGCCGGTCGCGCACGCCGAGCGAGGCGGCCAGCGACTCGAGCGCCGCCCGGTCCGGCCCCTCCCCGAGCACGAGCAGCGTCGCCTCGGGCACGTCCGCGAGCGCCCGCAGCGCCGTGTCCAGGCCCTTCTGCGCCTCGAGCCGGCAGACGGCGAGCAGGAGCGGCCGGTCGAGCGCGAGCGGCGGGTTCTCCGCCCACGCCGGCGGGAGCGCGTCCAGCCCGTAGTGCACGACCTCGACCTTCCCGGCCGGCAGCCCGACGCGGTCGATGCAGAAGCGCCGCACCGCCTCGCTGATCGCGATCACGCGCGCCGCCCGCCACGTCAGCGCCCGCTCGGCGAAGCGGAACGGCCCCGCGCGGAACGGGTCCGGGTTGTGCTTCGTGGAGACGAGCCGCATGCCCGGCGCGAGCGCGCCGTACACGTCCGCGTGCACGAGATGCGTGTGGACGAGGTGGGGTCGCAGCGACCGCAGAGTCCGGGCGAGCCGCACCGCGAGCGCGGGGTCGACGTCGCGCGGAGCGGACAACCGCTCGAACGGCACCTCGAGCTCGGCGTAGAACGGCTCGAGTACGCCCGCCGGATCGTCGAGCCCGACGAAGGACACGTCCACGCCGCGCTCCGCGAGCGCCGGCAGCAGCGTGAGGAGATGCCGCTCGGAGCCGCCGATCCCGCGGATCCGGTGGACGTGCACGACCCTCACGTCACCGGCCGCCTCGGACTCCCGTGTGCTGTCCTGCGCCCCGCACGCCTGCCTCCCTTGCCAGCGCCGCCCCGGTGACGTGAGGAAACCTCACGTCACTGGCCGCCTTGGACTCCCGCCCGGCGGAGCCGGGCTCCGCCCAAGGCTGACGACGCTGGCAGACTGGCTGTGGGCGCTCTTCCCGGCTGAGCCGGGAAGAGCTTGCAAAGCTGATTTTGGATGCGGCGCGTGCGGGGCTTGTCCGTACCCCGTGTACTGTCCTGCGCCCCGCACGCTTGCCTCCTTTGCCAGCGCCGCCCCGGTGACGTGAGGAAACCTCACGTCTCGGGCTCGGCCTGCGGCGGCGCCCGGCGCGCCGCGAGCCGGGCCACGAGCTGGAGCACGGCCACGCTCGCCACGAGCGCGAGGCAGAAGTCCCAGGGCACGCGGTAGCGCGTGTCGCCGGCGAAGCCCATCGCGACCACGGTCTGGTAGCCGAGCATCAGCAGCACCAGCACCGACACGCGCCGCGGCGCCAGGAACAGCCCGAAGAGCGCGAACAGGTAGAGCGGGATCTCGTACAGCGGCTGCACCCACGTCCTCGCGCGGTCGAGGAAGCCGCCGGCGCCGGGCCGCCCCTCCGTCTTCTGCACGCGCGGGTCCCAGAACATCCGCACGGCCTGTCCCGCGAGCTTCGCCTTCTCGCCGGGGTGGTCGACCACGAAGTCGATCGCCTTCGACCGGTAGAAGCTCTGCTGCGCGCACTCGTCCACGGGGATCAGCTCGTGGTGGGCGTCGTAGTATGCGCCGGCGTACTCGGGCGTCTTCGGCGCTCCCGGCAGGTCGGGGACGTCGTCGATCCACTTCCCGGCCGCGAGCGTCGCGTACGTGTTCGCGTTGTTCGCCTTCCACAGCGCCTTCGTGTCGGTCGAGAGCGTGAAGCAGCCCACGGACACGTCGTTCCGCACCGCCCACGGCACGAGCGCGACGAGGCAGGCGCCGATGCACAGAGCCGGTGCGAGCACGGCCCGTCGCTGCCAGAGGACGAAGCCGGCGCAGACGAGTGGCAGGAACAGGAGGCGCGTGTTGCCGAGGATCGCGAGCGCGAGCACGACGCCCAGCGCGGCCGAGACGCCGAGCAGGCGGCGCGTCGCCCGGTCGGCCGCGACGAGCGTCAGGTAGACGATCGTGGCCGCGAGCAGCTGGTCGACGATCTCGCGGTTGACGTGGACGTCGTGCCAGATCAGGTACGGGTTGAGCGTCGCGACGACCGCGGCGACCAGCCCCGCGCGCGGCGAGAGGAAGCGGCGGCCGGTCTCGTAGACGATCAGCGCCGTCGCCGCCGCGACCGCGATCTGCCAGAGGCCGACGGACGGCCAGTTCCGTCCGAAGATCCAGTAGATCGGGATCAGGAAGAACGAGTACGCGGGCTGCGTCCACGCGGAGGGGACGCCGGGGATGAACCCGTACGTGCCCGAGTGGACGAAGGTCGTCGCGAAGCTGTCCGACTTCTCCGTGTTGTCCGCGAGGATCGAGCCGCGCTCGTGGAGCAGCACGATCAGGCGCGGCAGCACAGCCGCCGCGAGCACGATCGCGTACGCCGACCGGCGCGTCACGAGGCCGTGGCTACCGGCACGGGCTGCGGGGTGTCGACCCACGTCCGCTGCCAGAGCTCGAGCATCACCAGGCACCAGAGCCGGTGCCCGTGGTCGGCCCGGCCGGAGACGTGCTCGTCGAGGAGCTTCTTCACAGCCGCCGGCCGGAGCTGCCCGCGCCGCCGTGCGGTCGAGTCGAGCAGGAGGTCTGCCGTGAGCGGCCGCAGCTCGCCGCGGAACCACGCCGACAGCGGCACGCCGAAACCGGTCTTCCCCCGCCCCGAGACCTCGGGCGGGAGCTGCGCGGCGAAGGCCTGACGGAGCGCGACCTTCCCGCGCCGGCCGGCGAGCTTCAGCCGGTCCGGCAGCGAGATCCCGAGCTCGAGCACGCGACGGTCGAGGAGCGGCGAGCGCAGCTCGAGCGAGTGCGCCATCGAGGCGATGTCGGCCTTCACGAGCAGGTCGCCGGGGAGGTAGCTGCGCACGTCCAGCCGCTGCAACGCGTCGACCCCGGCGCCGTCCGGCGCGCCCAGCAGCTCCGCTGCGGATCGCGGGCTCGCGCACGAACTCCGGCTCCCACAGCTCGGCGCGGAGCCCGGCGGGGAAGATCTCCATCAGCCGCCCGTAGCGCTCCCCGGGCGGCGCCGCGGCCGTCTCCAGGAGACGGGCCGCCCGGGTCGCAGACGAACGCGGCTCGCGGGAGAGGCGGCGGAGCGTCTGCGCGGCGGCGGCTGCGCCGACGCCGGGCAGCCGCGCGGCGAGCCGGTGTGCAAGGTAGCGCTCGTAGCCGCCGAAGGACTCGTCGCCGCCGTCGCCCGTGAGCGCGACGGTCACCTCCCCGCGCGCCGCCTCGCAGATCAGGAAGAGCGGCAGCGCGGCCTCGTCGCCGTGCGGCTCGTCGAACGCCTCGGCGAGGCGCGGCAGCGTCGACTGGACGTCGGGCTCGAGCACGACCTCCGCGTGCTCGGTCGCGAACCGCTCGGCGACCGCGTGCGCGTACGGCCGCTCGTCGTAGTCGCGGCTCGCCGAAGCCGACCGTGAAGGTGCGCACCGGCCGTCTCGACGCCTGTGCCATCAGCGCCACGACGATGCTCGAGTCGATCCCGCCCGACAGCAGCGCGCCGAGCGGCACGTCGGCGACGAGCCGCCGCTCGACCGCGCCCGCGACCTCCGCGCGCACGAGCTCGAGCCACTCCTCGTCCGGTCGCGTGTCGAGCCGCGCCGGCTCGGTAAACGGCTCGACCCGCACGCTTCCCTTCTCCGCGACGAGCAGGTGGCCGGGCGGCAGCTTCTCGATGCCGCGCAGCCCCGTCCCGCCGGGCACGTACTGCAGGGCCAGGTAGGCGTCGAGCTGCGCGGGGTCGACCTCACGGCGCACGCCGGGCAGCTGCAGGAGCGCCTTCACCTCGGAGGCGAATGCGAGCGAGCCGTCCTCGAGCCGCGCGTAGACGAGCGGCTTCTTGCCCACGTGGTCGCGCGCGAGGACGAGCCGCTCGCGCGCCGCGTCCCAGAGCGCGATCGCGAACATCCCGGAGAGGCGGTCGGCGAACTCGAGCCCGTGCTCCTCGTACAGGTGCGGGATCACGGGCGTGTCGCCGGTGCCGCGGACGTCGTGCCGGGACAGCTCCACGCGCAGTTCGCGGAAGTTGTAGAGCTCGCCGTTGAAGACGGCCACGACGTCGCCGGCCTCGTTCGCAACCGGCTGGCTCCCCGTCTCGAGGTCGATCACCTGCAGGCGGCGGTGGGCGAGGACGCAGCGGCCGAACCCGTCGACGGAGCCCTCGTCCGGGCCCCGGTGGACGAGCGCCGCGTTCATCCGGGAGACGAGCGCGGGATCGGGCGTCCCGTCAGGCGCAAGGAGCCCGCAAATCCCGCACACGAGGCTCACTGTATCCGCCGAATCTTCATGATTTTTTTGCGGTGACGCTGATCGCGACCGACGCCGCCGGCCACTCGGTGGTCGCCGCCCGCACCTCCGTTCGCATCTCGAAGAGATAGACCCCGGGCCGATCTGGTCTGATTGCCGGCGATGAAGCCGTTCGCCGCCGTGTCCTGCCATGTCGAGCGCCCGCTCGACGACGAATGCTGGTCGCGGTTCTCGTCGCTCCAGGACCGGAGCCCCGGCGGCTTCCGGATCGCGGCGCTGCTGCGACCGCCCGACGCCGGTGCCGGCGAGGACGAGCAGCGCTGGCTCGAGCGGGCGCACCGGGCGGCGGAACGGGGGCCGATCGGGCTGCACACTCACTTCGTCTCTCCCGCGCAGGCACGACCCTCAGAGGCCGGGCCCGAGCACGCGGAGCGAGCGCGACGCGAAGCCGGGTGGATGGAGTCGAAGGGCCTGGCGCCGACGCTCTTCTGCGCGGGCGGCTGGTACATGGACGAGCCGCTCGCCGAAGCCGTCGCCGAGCTGGGCCTCGTCGACTGCAGCGCGACCGATTTCCGGCCGGACTACCTGGCGCCGGGCGCCCCGCGGCTCTCGGCGGCGACGCCGACGCGCATCCTCCTGTCGAGCGGAGCGCGCCTGCTCGAGCTCCCCTCGACGCACTCCCTGGGCATGGCCGCCCGGGCGGCGTGTCGCGTTTCGCTCGGCCCGCACGTCGTCCACGTCTACTTCCACGACACCGATCTCCTCTCCGCGCGCCGCCGCCGGGCGCTCGACGTCGCCCTGCGCGTGCTCGGCCGCCGGCGGCGCCCCGTCGACCTGGACGAGCTTGCCCACGCGGCGGCGGAAGTGGCGCCCGAGGCCGCGTTCGCGGAGGTCTTCGAGGGCAGGAATGCGGCTTCGGCGCAGTAACATCAACGTTTCGGTGGCTACAAGGCCCCTCGCCACGGAGGATGCGCCGGAGCGCGAGCCGCCGGAGCCGGTCGGAGACATCCGCCGGCCCGGCCGTCGTTCCTCGTCCGTTCGCCGCTCCGGCAGCTCGTCCTGCGGATCGGAAGCGTCGTCGTCCTGATCGGCCTCGACCTGACGGGCGTCGGCATCGCCCTCTACGCGGCCCTGCTCCTTCGCGAGGTCTACTACGGCACGTCGCCGATCTTCCCGGGCCTGCTCTGGGACCAGGAGACGAACTGGCTGCCGTTCCTGCTGCTCGTGACCGCGCTCGTCTTCTGGCAGGCCGGCCTTTACTCCAGGCGCGAGCAGCGGGCGGGTTTCGGGCGCGTCGTCTCGTCGCTCGTCATCGTCTCGCTGATCGTGCTCGCCTTCGGGCTCGGCACCGGCCACCAGTTCTCGACCTTCGGGCTGATCCCGACGGCGCTCGTGATCGCGTCCGTGCTGATCGGCCTGTTCCGGGCCAGCTACGACGTCCTGACGCGCGAGGTGCTGCACGCCTTCGGCGTCCGCCGGCGGGCGATCATCGCCGGCGAGGGCGAGCACCTCCTCCACCTGTACCGCACGCTCGGCCTCGGCCGCAGCGGCATCGACTACGAGTTCGTCGGCGCCGTCGCCTCCTCGGCGGAGGACCTCGACCTGCCGGTGCTCGGGCAGCTCGACGACCTGCGCCGCATCTTCGGCGAGCAGGACGTCGACGAGCTGATCGTCACCGACTCGGACTTCACCGACCGCCAGCTGCTCGAGGTCGTCGACCTCGCGCACCGCAACGGCGTGCAGGTGCGGATCGCGCCGAAGACGACCGACCTCCTCGTGCAGCGGGCCGAGTTCGTCGCGGGCCAGGGCGTGCCGCTGTTCGAGCTGCGCCCGCCGGTCCTCGTCGGTGCGGACTGGCTGATCAAGCGCTCGTTCGACGTGGTCGTGTCGGCGCTCGTGCTCGTGCTCGGCGCTCCGCTCTGGCTCGCGATCGCGACCGCGATCAAGCTCACCTCGTCCGGCCCCATCTTCTACGCCGACCGGCGCGTCGGGCTCGGCGAGCGGGACTTCGGGATGCGCAAGTTCCGGACGATGTACGTCGACGCCGCCGAGCGCCAGGAGGAGCTCGAAGCGCAGAACGAGGCCGGCGGTGCCCTGTTCAAGATCCGCGACGACCCGCGCGTGACGCCGGTCGGGCGCTTCCTGCGTCGTTACTCGCTGGACGAGATTCCGAACACCGTCAACGTCCTTCGCGGCGAGATGAGCCTCGTCGGCCCCCGGCCGCTCCCCGTCCGCGACTACGAGCTGCTCGAGGAGTGGCATCGCAAGCGCTACCTCGTGCTCCCGGGCATGACCGGCCTGTGGCAGATCTCCGGCCGGTCGAACCTGTCCTTCGACGACCTCGTCCGCTACGACTTCTACTACCTGGACAACTGGTCGATCTGGCTGGACATCTCCATCCTGGCCAAGACGATCCCGGCGGTCCTGGCCCAGCGCGGCGCGTTCTGAGGCCCCTCCGGCTGGGGGACCCGCTCGCTGCGCTCGCACCGACGTTCGCGCGACCCGGGGCGTCGATCCCGCCCTAGTGGCGCGAGAGTGGTCTAGAGGGTCGGGTGGACCTGCCTCGATGCGACGCAGTACCGGCTCCAGCCGTTCGATCTCGTCGTCGTGGCGCCGACGCTCGTCCCGCCAGGTCGCTCCGGCCTCGACCAGTGGACCGAGCAGGTCGCGCGCACCGGCGGCGTTGGTCGGGCTGGCTCCGCCGAGAACAACCTCGAATGGCCGGCGCACGTCGCCCTCGCGATGAGCACCGACGTACGCGACCAGGTCGCGCACTTCGTCGACGGGCGGTGGGTGGCCGTGCCCGGCGGACACGAACAAGGGAACCACGCCGTCCCATCGGGCAGCGCGTCGCATCGGTGCGTGATGGGGCCAGAACCCGCCGATCCAGACCGGGACGCGCGGGCGTTGCACCGGCCTGGGCAGCAGGGTCACGTCCCGAGCGCAGTAGTGGCGACCCTCGTGCGTCACCGACCGGCCTGACCAGTAGCGGTCCAGGAGGTGCAGGCCCTCGTCCAATTGCTCGGCGAGCAGCCTCGGGTTGGTCGGCTCGCCGAAGCTGCCGTACTCGTCCTCGATCGGGCCACCCAGCCCGGCGCCAAAGATCACGCGCCCGCCGCTCAGGTTGTCCAAGGTCGACACCTGGCGCGCGAGCTGCTGCGGCCGGCGCCGCGGGACCGGGGTGACCATGGGGCCGAGCTTGATCCGCGTCGTCGCCAGGCCCGCCGCGGTGAGGAGCATCCAGGGATCGCCGAAGCTCCGCCGCAAGCGCCTGTGGTGGACAACGTGGTCCCAGAGAAAGAGCGCGTCCCACCCGGCAGCCTCGGCAGCCGACGCCACCCTCGCCACGGCTTCGGCATCGGCGAAGTCTCCGAAGTTGGGGATGTTGATGGAGAACCGCATCAAAGCCGTGCGCTCGACCGCGCGGCGGTGCGCTCCCACTGCTCGCGCGTCATCTCGTACTCCACCTCGCCTTCCTCGACGCCCTCCACGGCCGCGGTCGTGGAGGTGGGGAACGTCCGCACGTAGCTGAGACCGATCCGCTCCATTACGGCCCGCGAGGCTGTGTTGACCGTCATCGTCTGGGCGATGATCCGGTCGAGCCCGACGTTGGCGAAGCCGTAGCCCACCAACGCCCGAGCCCCTTCAGAGGCGAGGCCCAGGTGCCAGTGACGTCGCAGCAGCCGGTAGCCCAGGTCGGCCACGCCGGCATCGTCGGGCTGGTCGGGACCGTGGGCCGGTTGAAGCGTCCACCAGCCTACGAACCTGTCGTCGACGAGGCCAACCCAGAAGCCGAGTCCGTCTACCTTCTGCGCGGCTGCCATTCGCCGGGCGTGGCTGGCGACGACCTCCTCGCGGGTGCCGGCCCGACCGCTGAGGTTGCGCATCACCTCGAAGTCCGAGTCGAGCTCGACCTCCCACTCGAAGTGCTCGTCGGCGAGCGGCACAAGCGTGATCCGCTCTGTCTTCAGCGTCCGCTGCGGCATGGGCTCATGAAGCTAACCGAGTGCGCGGAGGCGCAACGCCTCCGCGGCGAAGTCCGGGCTTGGCCCGGGCGTAGCTCGGGCCGCGTTGTGAGCGTTGCGAACGGGAAGGGGCGCCACGGCGGTTTCAGAGTCTCCGCTTTGACGCCTGTTTGGAGGCTCATCAGAATGTCGCCAAAACGAAAGGGGTCGCCATGACGATGAGCACACGTGAGGCCTTCGAGCGCGGGACGGACACCTTCAACGCGCATGACATCGACGGGTTCGCAGAAGTGCTTGCAGACGACGTTGCCTTCGAGGCGCCGGGCGGGATGCGAGGTGAGGGTAAAGAGGCGTGCGCAGGGTTCTTCGGCAGCTGGTTCGCCGCCTACCCCGACGCCCACGTCGACGTGCACACGGTTCACATCATCGACGACGTTGCCGTCGAGGAGGGCACGTTCACCGGGACGCACGATGGAGTCCTGCATGCTCCCACCGGCGATATCCCGCCGACAGGCCGTCGCGTCGAGGTTGACTACATCCAGGTGCTCCGCTTCCGCGATGGCAAGCACGTCTCCTTCCACCTGATGTTCGATCGACTGCTCATGCTCGAACAACTAGGCCTGATACCAGCCCCGTCCGCCGAGTAACTCGAACTCTCAACCAGGTCCCGGAGCTCTTTGGGCACCGCCCACGGCGCAGCGGCCGTCGTTACTCCCTTGGTCCATCCACAACGACCCGAGCGTCTACCGGCAAGACGTCAGCTAGGCCACGCCCTACAAGAAGTGAGCGGGGCCCCTGTCGGAGGCCCCGCTCGGCGGACGGAAGGAGTCAGATCACTCTGTCCGCAATTCGGCCAGGCTCTTGACGTGCCCGCCCGACCTGGCCGGGAAGCCGCCGAAGTTCCGCCGCGTCGCCTTCTTGGCGGAGGGCTGCCGGACCTGCTTGTGGGTGACCGGGCTGCCGGGGCCGGGCTCGACCGGCATGCGGGCTGACGCGCCTGCGGAGAACACGAGCCCCGCGACTATGGTCGCGAGGGCGAGGCAAAGGCTGATCTTGAGCTTCGTGAGACGCATGGTTCCTCCTGTCCGCTGGTCCCTCGATCCGTCCTGCCCACCTGACGCGAGATCGCGCGGGCTTCTTGCCGCTCGTGCACGGGGTTGACACGAAGTCCGTGACGGCCGTCACACTTCCCGCATGGCCGACGAGCATCTGTTCGGTGAGCTGCCGGGAGCGGAGCTGCGGCGCCTCGTCGCCGTCGCCCGCAGGCGGCGCTTCGGGCGTAACGAAGTCGTGTTCCACCGCGACGATCCCGCCGACACGCTGCATCTCGTGGTCCGCGGCCGGTTCGCGAGCCGCGTGACGACGCAGCTCGGGGACACGGTCACGGTCGCCGTCCAGGGCCCCGGCGACGCGTTCGGTGAGCTGGCGCTCGTCGAGGACGGCGCCGCGCGCTCGACCAGCGTCGTCGCGCTCGAGCCCGGTGAGACGCTCGCGGTCTCGCGCACCGATTTCGACCGGATCCGGCGCGACTACCCTGCGGTGAACGACGTGCTCGTCCGGCTGCTCGCCCGTCGCCTGCGCCGCCAGAGCGAGCTGCTCGTCGAAGCGCTGTTCGTCGGCGCCGAGACGAGGGTCCTGCGGCGGCTTGTCGAGCTCGCCCGGCTGTACGGGGACGAGATTCCACTGACCCAGGAGGACATTGCCGGCCTCGCCGGCACCTCGCGGGCAACAGTCAACCGCGTGCTGCGCGCCGAAGCGAAGCGAGGCACCGTGGAGCTGCGGCGCGGAAGGACGCATGTGCTCGACCCGGCCGCTCTCGCCAAGCGGACATCTGGGGGTCACTGACCGAGCTGGATTGAGTTATACTCAGTATGACAATGGCGCCGAGACGGACATCCAAGGTTCTCGCTGTCTCCGTGCCGCCCGAGACGGCAAGTGAGTTCGAGTCGGTCGCCGAAGCGGAGGGACGGAACAAGAGCGAGCTTTTCCGGGAGATGCTGCGCGTCTACCGCTCCTACCGTGAGACCGGGACATTCGAGTCGCTTCAGCGGTACGGAGCGTCCCGGGCGCGCCGGCTCGGAATCCACGACGAGTCCGACGTCGAGCGGCTGATCGCGGAGGCGCGGAGGGGGTGAGGGTCGTCGCCGACACCAACGTCCTGGTGTCGGCGCTCATCTTTCCAGGCGGATCTCCCGAAGCGTTCTACCGTCTCGTGCTCGAGGGCCGCGTGGAGCTCATCACCTCGCGACCGCTGCTCGCAGAGCTGGGGCGGGTGCTGGCAGAGAAGTTCGGGTGGGAGCCGGCACGCGCAGAAGAGGCGGTTGCGCAAATCGTTCGTATCGCGGTGATCGTCGAGCCGCGTGAAGCCGTATCCGACATCGAGGTGGATCCGCCCGACAACCGAGTGCTCGAGGCAGCAGCCGAAGGGCGTGCCAACGCGATCGTCTCCGGCGATCGACACTTGCTTGCGCTCGGCTCATGGCGTGGCATCCAGATCCAGTCGCCGGGCGCGTCCGTGCCCGCCAGCGCCGAATAGCCCGATTTGACACAAGTCCCCTGACGGGCGACCCTTGCTCGCAGGGTGGCTCACGTCTGAGCGGCTGAGCGGCACGGTCACCTTCCTGTTCACGGACATCGAGGGTTCCACCGGGCTGCTCAAACAGCTGGGCCGGGAGCGCTACGGCGAGGTCTTGGCGCGTCACCAGGTTCTCCTCCGCGAAGCGTTTGCGGCGCACGGAGGCGAAGAGATCGACACGCAGGGCGATTCGTTCTTCGTGGCGCTTCGCAGCGCGTCGGACGCGGTTGCGGCGGCGGTCGCGATTCAACGCTCGCTCGCGGACCACGAGTGGCCGGACGGGGCCGAACTCCGCGTCCGAATCGGGATTCATACCGGGGAGGCGGCCTCGACCGGCGAGCGGTTCGTGGGCGTCTCGGTCCACCGGGCGGCACGCATCGGTGCCGCAGCACACGGCGGCCAGGTGCTGATCTCGCAGACGACACACGATCTCCTCGAGGACGAGGAGCCGGCCACGGCCGGCGGCTCCCCGACGGCGCTTCCTCAGCGGCTCTGGGCGGCAGGATTCGGCGTGTTGTGGCTCTCGACGACCGAAAGCGATCCGCCCGACTTTCGGCAGCGGAGCTACGTGACCACCTACGACCCGATCTCCGGCCAGATCGAGGCGAAGAACGCCGTGGGGGCGCGAGGCGGCGAGCTCGTGGTCGACTCGGCGCTTGGCATCTGGGTACTCGACCAGGCGCACGAGATGTTGCTTCGGGTCGATCCAGCGACGAAACACGTGGTGGATCGCATCGCTCTAGGCCACTATCCCTGTTGCCTCAGCGCAGGCCACGGTCACATCTGGGTCGCCCTAGAGTCGCCTTAGCGCCGTCAGGATTCTGTAAGCGCCGCCGGTGCGCGCAGGGGCCTGCGCCATACTGGATCGGTGAGCAGGCGCGCTCCGAAGATCCTCGCCGTCGCCTCCGCCGTCGACCTCGACTTCCGCTACGGCTGCACGCCCGCGTGGTGGCAGCTCTGGAAGGGGATGCACGAGGCCGGGCTGCGACCTGATCGTCACGCCCTACCGCGGCCGGGCGGTCGAGGCGCCGTGGTGGCGCACGGAGGCGAACCCCTGCTACCGCGAGGGCGAGACGTTTGCCCGGGCGCGTGATCTCGTCGCCCGGCTCAAGCGGGACACGCACCTGCGCCGTCGCGAGGACAGCCCGCCGGACACGGGCTCCGACCGGATCGTGCGCGAGCTGATCTGGAAGTGGGTGACGCCGCGCTGGCAGCGGCACCTCGAGCGGATCCTCGCCCGCGAGCGGGACGTGGACGCGGTCGTCGTCTTCACCGTCCCGATGAGCCACTTCCGCGGCATCCCGGAGGCGCTCCGGAGCGGCTTCGGCGTCCCCGTCGTCTTCTACGACGGCGACGTGCCCATGAGCCTGCCCGAGTTCGGCGGCATGGATACGGGCTTCAACTACTACCACGGCGCCGATCCGGGCGAGTACGACCTCGTCGTCTCGAACTCGGAGGGCGGGCTCGGCCGGCTGCGCGAGCTCGGCGCCCGGCGCGCCGAGGCGGTGTTCTGGGGAGCCGATCCGGAGCTCTTCCAGCCCCTGCCGGTCGACAAGCAGGTGGACGTCTTCTTCTACGGCTACGGGGACAAGTTCCGGCGCGAGTGGATGGAGGCGATGGTGGGTGAGCCGAGCCGGAGGCTGCAGCACGTCGACTTCGCGCTCGGCGGCCGCGACTTCCGGGGCGACACCGGCGCCGCGCGAGAGGTCGGGGACGTGCCCATCAACGTCTTCGGGCGCGTCATCTCGGAGGCCCGCATCAACCTGAACATCA
This sequence comes from uncultured Actinomycetes bacterium, assembly GCA_963776375.1. Classification (GTDB taxonomy): domain Bacteria; phylum Actinomycetota; class Thermoleophilia; order Gaiellales; family Gaiellaceae; genus PALSA-612. Next base: position 162,154 of record CAVZMF010000005.1, read on the forward strand.
CCAGGCGCGCGCACGCGACCGTATCGGCCTCGTCCACGGCCCGGCCCTTCGAGTTGGCCATGGCCGGTGCGGCCGTCGTCTCCAACCCCTACGAGGGAATCGAGCGCTGGTTCGAGCCGGGGAGGGAGCTGCTCGTGGTCGGGAGCGCCGACGAGGCGGTCGACGCCTACCGGGAGCTGCTCGACGATCCGGCCCGCGCCGAGGAGCTCGGCCGCGCGGCGCGCGAGCGGGCGCTCGACGAGCATACGTACGTCCATCGCGCGCGGCGGTTGCTCGAGCTGATCGGGCTGAGACGGCCCGAGACGGTGAGCGTCGGTGGCTGAGGCGGTGCAGGAGGCGCCCGGCGGTCTCGATCCGCGGCTGGCCGCGCTGCACCGCGTCGCGCTCGTGCCCGCGTACAACGAGGAGGGGTCGATCGGCGCCGTCATCGACGAGATCCGCTCCGCCGACCCGGAGATCGAGATCGTGGTCGTCGACGACGGCTCGCGCGACGACACCGCCGGGGCCGCGGCGGCGCGCGGAGCCCGCGTCCTGCGGCTGCCGTTCAACGTGGGGATCGGCGGCGCCGTGCAGACCGGCTACCGCTACGCGTACGAGAACGGCTTCGACCTCGCGCTGCGGGTGGACGGGGACGGGCAGCACGACCCGGCCTGGTACGCCGTCCTCGCCGCCCCCGTCGTCGCCGGCCACGCCGACATCGCCGTCGGCTCGCGCTTCATCGGCCGGAAGGGCTACCGCTCGTCGCGCTCGCGCCGACTGGCGATCCGCATCCTCTCCTGGACGGTCACCCTGCTCTGCGGCGGCCGCGTCACCGACCCGACCTCGGGCTTCCAGGTCACGAACCGGCGCGCGATCGCGCTCTTCGCCGCCTTCTACCCGCACGACTATCCCGAGGTCGAGGCGACGGTGCTGGCCGCCAAGGTCGGGCTTCGGCGCGCGGAGGTGCCGGTCGAGATGCGTGAGCGGTCTGCCGGGCGGTCGTCGATCGGCGCGATCAGGTCGGTGTACTACATGGTCAAGGTGATGCTGGCCGTCTTCGTCGCCTCGTGCCGGCGGTCTCCGGAGGTGCCCGCGTGATCGGCGCGGCCGGCCAGACGCCGGTCGCGGTCGCGATCGCCGGCGCGTGCGCGTCCGTGCTGCTCGTGCTCGTCGTGCTCGAGCTGATTCGCAAACGGCGGCTCCGCGAGCGCTACGCGCTGCTCTGGCTCGCGACCGGGATCGTCCTGCTCGTGCTCTCGCTGTGGCGGAGCGGGCTGAACACGATCGCGGGCTGGCTCGGCGTCAAGAGCTACCCGCCGGCGGTGCTGTTCGCGGTCGCGACCCTGTTCATCCTGCTCGTGCTGCTCGACTACTCGACAGTGATCTCGAAGCTCGCCGACCAGAACACGATCCTGGCGCAGCGCCTCGCGCTGCTCGAGGAGAAGCTCGGCGAGAAACGCGGCTAACGCACGGTCACGGTGACCGGGGCGCTCACCTCGTAGACGTCGCCCATCCTCGGGTCGTCCACCCAGTTCGCGCCCACGCCGATGCGGTAGGTCCACGTGCCGAGGCCGGGCGTGTCGACGGCCGAGGTCGCGCGCGTCCGCTCGGCGATCCGCCCGATGAAGAAGCAGTTCGCAGCGCCGCCGGACGAGTCCGCCGCGCCCCCGCCCCGGCGGCAGATCGTGTCCACGACGCCGCGGGCGCGTAGGACGCGGTAGAAGACCCGCGTCGAGCCCTCGGCGGCGTCGTTCCAGCGCAGGCGCACGGTGTTCCCGGCGGCCACGGCCTGGAGCCCGATGCCCGTGTCCACGGTGACGCCGATCCTGTTGAGGACGATCGAGCGTCCCTGTCCCCCGATCGGCTGCAGCGCGGCGGCGGCGACGAGCGGCACGAGGCTGAAGAGCACCGCCGCCACGATCAACATACGCCGGCCCGGAACGCGCGGCGCCGGCGGCGGGTACCGCTTTGCCAGCACCGGCCCGAGGCGCGGCACGAGCACCGGCAGGCAGGCGACCATGACGACGAGCGGCGGGATCGCCGGCAGCAGCAGGCGCCAGAAGGAGCCGCTGTCGACCGACGAGACCGAGTCCGATCCCTTGATCACGAAGTAGAGCCAGAACCACGTCGACAGCGCGATCGCGAGCGGCCACGACCGCCGCGCGACCGCGATCGCGCCCGCGAAGGGCAGGAACTGCAGCACCCGCAGCGAGAAGAACACCTCGCCGAGGCCGTTGAGGTTGTTCTGCAGGTGCGACCAGTCGATGTTCGCGTACTTGTGGTACGGGGTGAAGATGCCGCCGGTGGCGCCGAGCGCGAGCTTCTGCTCCGCGAAAGCGTTGCCGAACGCGGGCAGGGTCCCGTAGCCGCGGTACTTCCACAGCGCGAGCGCGCCGAGCGCCGGCGCGCACGCGAGCGCGAACGTGCCCAGCTCGCGCCAGCGGCGGCCGATCAGGAACAGCACCACGGGCGTGGCGAGGAAGATCAGGTTCGACGCCTTCGTCAGCACGGCCAGGCCCGTGACGAGACCGGCCGCGACCGCCAGCTCGAGGCGCCGCGACTGGTACGTGCGCACCATCAGCGCCCCGGCCGCGAGCAGACAGACGACGCTCGGGAAGTCGCCCATCATCGTCAGGCCGAGCGGGTGCGGAAGGAACTGGTCGACGTACTTCGAGTGGTAGTCCTGCTTGAACAGCGGGATGGCGAGGTAGGGCCCGATCACCCACAGCCCGGCCGCGATGTAGCCGATCAGCCGTCCGGCCACCCGCGAGCCGATGTCGTAGACGCAGAAGAGGGCGATCGGGGTGAGCACGAGCGCCTCGATCAGGATCGCGACCGGCAGTGCCGACACGTACCCCGGCCCGATGACGAGCGCGAACGGCGCGAGCAGGAACGCCCACGCGGGCGAGATCAGCGTCTTCGGGATCACGCCGTGGCCGCTCAGCCAGGCGGTCGTGTAGTACCAGATCTGGTCGCCGCCCTGGTAGTAGAGGAAGCCGTTGTGGCGGACGCTGAGCGAGAAGACGATCTGCGCGATCCACTGGACGGCGAGCAGGGGCGCGAGCACGATCCAGGGCTCGCGCCACCGGCGTAGGCTCGACGGAGCCGGCGGGGAGCGTAGGTCGCGGCTTTGCCGCGGTCGGAGCGGAAGCAGCGCCGCCACGCGACGGGCCAGGTCAGCCGTCAATCTGTTCCAGCGGCTCTCGCTGCGGGCGGGCCTCGCGATACCACGCGATCGTGCGCTCCAGGCCCTCGCGAAGCGGCGTCTCCGCCCTGAAGCCGAACAGCTGCTCGGCCTTCGAGGCGTCGAGGGAGCGCCGCGGCTGTCCGTTCGGCATCGACGTGTCCCAGCGGATCTCGCCCGAGAAGCCGGTCAGCTCGGCGATCGTCTCGGCGAGGTCGCGAATCGAGGTCTCGACGCCCGTGCCCAGGTTGACCGGCTCGGGACGGTCGTAGAGCTCGGCGGCACGCACGAGGCCGTCGGCGCAGTCCTCGACGTACAGGAACTCGCGGGTCGGCGAGCCGTCGCCCCAGAGCACGACCTCGTCCTCGCCCTCGACCATCTTGCGGATCAGCGCCGGGATCACGTGCGACGAGTCCAGGTCGAAGTTGTCGCGCGGGCCGTACAGGTTCGCCGGGAGCAGGAAGATCGTGTTCAGCCCGTACTGGTCGCGGTACGCCTGGCCGCCGACGAGGATCGACTTCTTGGCCACGCCGTAGGGCGCATTCGTCTCCTCGGGGAAGCCGTTCCAGAGCTCCTCCTCGCGGAACGGCACGGGCGTGTGCTTCGGGTAGGCGCAGACGGTGCCGGCGACGACGAGCTTCGACGACCCGTAGAGGCGCGTCTGTTCGAGCACGTTCGCGCCCATGATCAGGTTCGCGTACCAGTAGCGGCCGGGATTGGCGCGGTTGGCGCCGATGCCGCCGACCTCGGCGGCGAGGTGGAAGACGAGCTCGGGCTCGGCGTCGATGAAGAGGCGCGCCACGTCGTCCTGCCGGGTCAGGTCGTATTCGGCCCGACGTGCGACAAACACTTCTTCGCCCTCAGCAACGAGACGCTCCACGAGGTGGGAGCCGAGAAACCCGCCTCCGCCGGTGACGAGAATCTTCATGCGGTCGGGAGCGTAGACGCGACCGATGCCGACCAGTCCACGCGGCCTGCCCAGCGGTCGCGGTTGTCCGCGTACCACGCGATCGCGCGGGCCACGCCTTCCTCCCACGTGACCTTGGGCGCCCACCCCGTCTCGCGCTGGAGCTTTTCGTATCCGACGCGAAGCGCGATCACCTCGCTTGCGCCGGGCCGGTAGCGGCCGGGGAGGCTGACGAGCTCGCGGCCGGCGGGCCAGTAGCCGCGCTCCTCGCCGACCCGGAGGATCAGCTCGGCCCAGTCCCGCATCGAGATGTTCTCGCCCTGCCCGTAGACGTACACGTCGCCGGGGATGCCGCGGGCGGCCACGGTCAGATGGCCGCGGACGCCGTCCGTGCAGAAGCAGAAGTCACGCAGCGGCTCGAGCTGGCCGAGCTCGACCCGCTCGCGCACGAGCGCCTGCGTGATGATCGTGCCGGTGACGAAGCGCGGGTTCTGCCGCGGCCCGTAGTTGTTGAACATCCGCGTCACGACGCCCGGGACGCCGAACGCGTCGTGGTAGTTCATGGTCAGGAAGTCGGCTGCGACCTTTGACGTCGCGTAGATCGACTTCGGGTTGAGCGGCGATCGCTCGTGGAAGACGACGCCGCCGCCCGGGTCGAAGTCGTGCTGGTGGGCGACCGCCTCGCGGACGTTGCCGTACTCCTCGGAGGTTCCCGCGGTGTCGAACTTCTCGACCTCGAGCCCGTGGTCGACGATCGACTGCAGCAGATTCAGCGTCCCGACGACGTTGGTGATCGTCGTCTCGTAGGGCCGGTGCCACGACTCGCCGACGTGTGCCTGCGCGCCGAGGTGGAAGACGTAGGGCCGGTCGGGCGCGGCCGCGAGCTCCTTGACGAGGTAGTCGATCGACGTGCGGTCGGTCAGGTCGGCGAACTTCACCGTCAGCCGGTCGCGGAGGTGGCCGATGTTGTTCAGCGCGCCGCTCGACGTGGCGCGGACGAAGGCGACGACGCGGGCGTCGAGGTGGACGAGCGCCTCCGTCAGATGCGACCCCATGAAGCCGTCGGCGCCGGTGACGAGCACCGTGCGGCCGGCGTAGGCGTCGCCGAACTCGCGCGTGAGATCGGCGAGGCTTTCGTCGCTCCAGACGCAATCGGAAAGCGGGCCCGCCATCGCGGGGAAGGTTAACCCGAGGGTGTTGGGAATCGGTGGGCGGCTCTTGACGATTGAGTCACGACTCGCCCTTGCTCTGCGGAAGCAGGCTTCCTATGATGACCCGTCCGTCGAGGGAGGAACGCGATGCCACGTTGGCAGGGAGACCTCGTCGAGCGAGCGTTCTCGGCCGGGCTGTCGCGTGCGCAGTTCCTGCGGCGTACGGCGCTTGCCGCCGGTGCCGTGGGTGGACTCGGCCTCCTGCGCGCTCGCCGCGCATCGGCGGCGACCCCGGCCGACCCTTCGCCGATCCCGGGCGGCTTCGACGAGAACTTCAACATCGTCCCGAGCGGCGCGGTCTTTCACGTGCTGCCGCCCATCATCGGCTTCGAGATGGCCACGATCACCGACTTCCGCGGTGTCATCGCCGCCGCCGAGATCCAGGGAACCGCGCAGGGAACCGACGGAACGCAGTACACGTTCGACACCGACATGCGCTTCATGCATGGCGGGTACATCGGCATGGACGGCAGGCAGCACCAGGGGTCGTTCGGCTTCATCTGAATCGACCTCTTCGCGGGCGCCGTGGGCGACCCGTCGGCACAGGTTCACGACTTCGAGCCCGGCATCAAGCCGTCGGGCCTCTTCTGGACGATTCCCGTTCCGCCGTCCGCAGGGTCGGCCGATCCCCGCACCGGCGCCGCCCGCTTCCGCATGCAGAACGTCGCCGTGCCCGACTTCGGGAACTTCTTCAACGCGATCTCGCCGTTCCCGTCGACGCTGCCCGGCCACGTGAGCTTCGACGTCCGCTGGCTGGGCGGCGGCGAGACGACGGAGATCCGCGATCCGGTCTTCGGCTTCGAGGGCACCTACGTCGGCGGCGAGGCGACGATCTCGTTCCGGGCGTACGACGACACGCGTCGCGGCGTCATCTTCACGTCGGATCCGGGGGGCCAGACGAACGTCGGCGCGGGCGTCGGCTCGGAGCGGAACGGCGTCTTCTTCGTGTAGCCCTCGAGCGCGCGTCTGACTCGGCACCGCCGCCGCCCGCTAGGCTCCGGCGGGTGACGACCGCCGTCGAGACCGGAGCGGAGGGAGTCCGCTGGGACCTGACGCTCCTCGCTCCGAGCGACGAGGCGATGAAGGAGCGGCTCGAGGGCGCCGTGGCGGACGCAGCCGCGTTCGTCGAGCGCTGGCCGGCCGACGCGCTGCCGGAGATCGAGCCCGGTCGGCTCGCGACGCTCCTCGGCGAGCTCGCCGACCTGCGCGCGACCCGCAAGGAGGGCGAGGAGTGGGCGCTGATGCTCACCTGGACGGACACCGAGAACCCGGCCGTCCTCGACGTGCAGGCGTGGGTCAACGACCGGCTGCCGCGCCTGGACGACGCGATCAGGCACTTCGAGCTCGCCTGGATGGCGCTCCCCGACGAGCGCGCCGACGCCCTGGCCGGGGACGAGGCCGTGGCGCGTGACCGTCATCACCTGCTCTCGCTGCGTCGCTTCCGCCGGTTCAGCCTGAGTCCGGCGGAGGAGCGCGTCTTGTCCGCCCGGGACGCGAGCGCTGCCACGGCCTGGAAATCGCTCCGCGACCGCACCCTCGGCGCGCTCGCGGCGCCCTTCGACGACGGCACCGGGGAGCGGGAATGGCCGCTCGCAGAGCTCGAGTCGACGAGCCGCGTCCACCCCGACCGCGCGGTCCGGCGCGCTGCCCAGGCGGCGGCGATCGCCCTGCTCGAGCCAGTTCTGCCCGTGATCGCGCACTGCTACGACTCGCTCGTCGCGGATCGGCTCGCGGTCGACCGGCTGCGCGGCCACGCCGACCCGATGCAGCAGACGAACCTCCTGAACGAGATCGACGACACCGTGGTCGAGGGACTGCTCGCGGCCGGAGAGGCGCATGTGGAGATCGGCCTCCGTTGGTTTCGGACGAAGGCGCGGCTCCTCGGCCTCGAGCGCCTGGACGCGATCGACCGATTCGTGCCCGCCCTCGGTGCACAGCCGCTGCCGTGGCAGGACGGCCACCGGCTGGTCGTGGACATGTTCGCGGGGCTGGCGCCTGACCTCGGCGCCGGCGCCGACGCGTTCTTCCAGGAGAAACGGATCGACGCGGAGTCGAGGCGCGGCAAGCCGAACGGCGCGTTCTGCCTCTGGCCGAGCACGCGCGTCCCCGGGTTCGTGTTCCTCAACTGGAACGGGCAGCTCCGCGACCTGCTCGCGCTCGTCCACGAGCTGGGGCACGGTACGCACTTCGACCTCGCGGCGCGGGCGCAGACGGACAACTCGTTCATGCCGGGCCTGACGATCGCCGAGGTCCCCTCGACCTTCGCGGAGCTCCGCCTCGTCGATCACCTGCTGGCCACGGACGAGCAGCTCGGCCGCGCGATGCTCGCCCAGACGCTCGACCAGGCGGTCGGGGTCGCGTTCATGGCCGGCGCCTTCACGCGCTTCGAGCAGCGGGCCTACGCCACACGCGCCGAAGGCCAGGCCCTGAGCGCGGAGCGCCTGCGAGACCTCTGCGGGGGGGCGCTCGCGGGCCTGCGGGGCGACGCGATGACGGACGAGCTGAACAGCACCAGCCTGCTCTGGGCGTCGATGCCGCACTTCGTCCACGAGCGCTTCTACACGTACGCCTACTCCTACGCGTTCCTGCTCGCCGCCGGGCTCGTGGCACGCTCCGAGGAGCCCGGGTTTCCGGAGCGGTACGGGCGCTTCCTGGCCGCGGGCGGCACTGCGCCCCCCGAGGAGCTGATGGCCATTCTCGAGGTCGACCTGCGCGATCCGAACATCTGGAACGACGGGTTCGCGGTGCTGGAAGGCTGGATCGACCGGATCTAAGTGCCCCGTCCGGCAATACATGCCGGGCTCTGGCCCGCGATCACGCGGCACGCTGCCCTTCCGCTCCGCCTGCGGCAAAGCCGCGACCTCCGCTCCTGGGCCGGCTCCGTCGAGCCTACGCCGGCTGCGTCCTCAGTCGCGCCCGTATCGGCTGATACGAGCGCTCCCTGCGTCCTTGCCCATGGTTCGGGGCGCGTCGTCGGGCTTTGCCCGGCGACGCTGCCGGAAACAGCGCTTGGTGCTCGCGACCCAGAACCTCGGCGGCATTACCGGGCGGGGCACTAGCCGTGCAGGGCTGGTGGAAGCTCTACCGGACGAGCGTCGGGCTCGGGCTGCGGTACCTGGCGGATCACGGTTGCCTGCGCGAGGCGGTCATCCGCGTCGTCGTTCCGCTCGACCCGAGCCGCTACCTCGAGCTCCCGGAGACGCAGCGCGAGCTGGCGGCGCGGCCCGGCGAGCGGGTGCTCGACCTCGCGAGCCCCAAGCTCCTCGCCGTCGTTCTCGCGCGCGACGGCGTCGAGGTCGTGTCGGTCGACCAGCTCGACTCCGAGATCGACGCCTGGCGGAAGCTGACGGCGGGCGAGCCGCGCCTGACGCTGCAGGTCGGCGACGGGCGCGCGCTGCCCTTTGAGGACGCGAGCTTCGACAACGCCTACAGCGTCTCCGTGCTCGAACACATTCCCGAGCCCGGCGACGAGCAGGCGCTCCGCGAGCTGGCGCGCGTCACGCGGCCCGGGGGGCGGGTGGTGATCACCCTGCCGCATGCGGCCGAGTACCGGGAGGACTGGCGCGACGCGCCCATGTACGCCGATCAGGGCGGCTCGCCGGGCCGGCACTTCTTCCAGCGCTGGTACGACAGGGCCCGGCTGGAGCGGCTCGCGGCGGCGGCGCCCGGGCTCGAGCTCGTCTCCTCGTGCGCGAGCCGGATGGAGCCGAACCTCAACGAGCTGTACACGCGGATGTTCCCGCTGCTCGTGCCGCTCGGGCCTGTGTTCGGGCTGCTCGCGCGGCGCGTCGACGGGCCGGGCGGCGACGTCGTCAGGCTGACGTTCAGCCGGGCGTAAGCTGGCCCGCATGGAACGCCGGGCGCTGGCCGTGCTCGAGTACCCGCTGGTCGTCGAGCGGCTCGTCGACGCTACGGTGACCCCGCCCGGAGCCGACCTCGCCCGCGGGCTCGTGCCGTCGCCGGACGCCGGCGAGGTCGCAGCACGGCAGGCGCGGACGGGCGAGGCGGTGACCCTGCTCGAGGAGGGCACGGCGCCGACGCTCGGTGGGGTCGAGGACGTGCGCGCGGCCGCGGATCGCGCCGAACGCGGCGGCTCGCTGGAGCCTGCGGAGCTGCGCGCCGTCGGGACGACGATCGCGGCCGCCCTGGCCGCGAAAGGCGCGCTCGCGGAGCAGCAGGAGACGGCGCCGCTCCTCGCGGAGCTGCTCGACCCCGTCGACCCGGCGCTGGCCGCCGTCGCGGGCGAGATCGACCGGCGCGTGGAAGAGGACGGCTCGGGCCTGCGCGACAACGCCTCGCCGCTCCTGCGCCGGCTGCGCAACGAGCTCAGGGCAGGACGGCAGCGCGTGACGGACGAGCTGGCGCGGCTGGCCCGCTCGGCCGAGTTGCGCGACCACCTGCAGGAGACGTTCGTGACCGACCGCGGCGGCAGGCCCGTGCTGGCCGTCAAGCTCGGCGACCGGGCGCACGTGCCGGGCATCGTCCACGACGCCTCCAGCTCGGGGCAGACACTGTTCGTGGAGCCGCTCGCGGTCGTCGAGCTGAACAACCGCCTGGCGGAGGCGGCGAGTGCGGAGCGCGAGGAGGTGGAGCGAATCCTCGCGGAGCTGTCCGCGCGCGTCGGCGCGGTCGCGGCTGCGCTCGAGACGGCGGTGGAGACGGCCGCGGCGCTCGACCTCGCTCTGGCCTGCGGCGCCGTGTCGCGCCGCTGGCGTGGCGCCCGCGTCCGGGTCGCCGACGAGGTGCGCCTCCTCGGTGCGCGGCATCCGCTGCTGCCCGACGAGACCGTCGTCCCCATCGACCTCGATCTCATCGATTTGCGCGCGCTCGTCGTCAGCGGGCCGAACACCGGCGGCAAGACCGTGGCGCTGAAGACGCTCGGCCTCGCGGCATTGCTGCACCAGGCAGGGCTGCGGCCGCCCGCCGACCAGGTCGTGCTGCCCGTCTTCGACGCGGTGCTGGCCGACATCGGCGACCAGCAGTCGATCCAGATGAGTCTCTCGACGTTCTCCGGGCACATGGGCAACATCGTCGCCATCCTGGACGCGGCCACAGGGCGCTCCCTCGTCCTGCTCGACGAGCTCGCGGCCGGCACCGATCCGTCCGAAGGATCGGCGCTGGCACAAGCCTTGCTCGAGCGGCTCTCGGGCCAGGCCCGGCTGACCGTCGTCACGACCCACTTCGCGGAGCTGAAGGAGTGGGCGAGCTCGAGCGACGGCGCCGCCAACGCGGCCACGGCCTACGACGTCGAGACCGACACCCCCCTCTACCACGTCGTGCTCGGCAGGGCCGGAACCTCGCACGCGCTGCAGGTGGCCGAGCGTCTCGGTCTCGACCCCGCCGTCGTCGCCGATGCGCGGGAGCGCGTCGTGCCGGCGCTGCTCCGCGCCGCGGAGCTGCTGGCCGAGGCAGAGGACGCCGAGCGGCGGGCGCGGGACGAGCGTGCCGCCGCGGCCGAGGAGCGTGACGAAGCCGGGCGGCTCGCCGAGCAGGGGCGCCGGAAGCTGGCCGAGCGCGACGCCGAGATCGACCGCATCCGCGCCTCGGCGGAGGCGGAGCGCGCCGCCGCCCGCGAGCAGGCCGAGCGCGAGCTCGAGGAGGCGCGTGGAGAGCTGAAGGCGCTGCGCGAGGAGATCAGGGCGGCCCGGAAGGCAGAGCGCGAGCGGCGCCGCGCGAAGCCTTCCCGCGCCGAGACCGCTGAGCGCGGCCGCGACCGCCGGCTCGGGACCGCGGTCGAGCGCGCGCGGCCGGGCCGACCGGGCGCTGCGCGCCCTCGACGAGCCGCTACCCCTGCTCGCGCCGCTCGCCGAGGGTGACCCGGTCGAGGCACGAGAGCTCGGCGTGCGGGGGACGATCGCGTCGATCGAGGGCGACGAGGCCGAGGTGCTCGTGCAAGGCGGGGCGCGCGTCCGCCTGCCCGTCGCCCGGCTGCGCCCGTCCGCGGAGGGAGCGGTCGTGGAGGAGCCGGCGGTGCGCGTGGTCGCTTCGGCCCGCGGCGACGTCTCCGATCAGCTCGACGTGCGCGGCATGCGGGCCGACGAGGCCCGCGAGGCCGTGCGGGCGTTCGTCGACGACGCGGCGCTCGCGGGTCTGTCCGAGGTGACTGTCGTCCACGGCCGCGGCACCGGCGCGCTTCGCTCGGCCGTGCGTGCCGAGCTCACGGAGCACCCGCTCGTCGGACGGCAGGAGAGCGGGTCGGCCGACGGAGCGACGACCGCGGTGCTGGCCTGAAGGCTTCCGTGGAGGTCCGGTTCGCGCGGCATACCGAGCGGCTCGACGAGGTCGTCCGCTTCTACCGCGACAGGATCGGCCTCCTGGAGATCGGGCGCTTCGAGGATCACGACGGCTACGACGGCGTCTTCCTCGCGATTCCCGGCACCGACGCACACCTCGAGCTCACGTCCGGCGGTGGGCATACGGCGCCGGCCCCGCACCCCGAGACGTTGCTCGTCCTCTACCTCGGCAGTCGCGAGGCCGTCGAGGAGACGCTCGCCCGTGTGGGCGCCGAGCCCGTCGAGCCCGCGAACCCGTACTGGGCGGCCAACGGGGTCACGCTCGAGGACCCCGACGGCTTCCGCGTCGTCCTCGTGCCGGACGCCTGGCCATAGAGGCTCTACGGGGCTCCCTGCCTGCCCCAGTCGGGCGAGCCTCCCGGTTCTTCGACCCCGAGCGTTGTGCTTACTGTCCCCTGCTCTTGGGGTCGATGCCGGCGAAGGTGAGGAAGTCGACCATGTCGAAGTCGCCGCGGCTGCGGCCGGGGAGGGTTGGTCGCCAGCGTGGGTCGTAGGACAGGTAGGACTCGGGGTCGCTCTGGAGCAGGCCGACGATCACTTCGCCGACGATGCGTCCGCCGACGGGGCCGAGGTGGAGGCCGTCCTCGATCAGCTCCGCCTCTTTGAGCACGTAGTACCAGAGCGGTGTGGATCGCTCCAGCCCGTGCCCGAGGCTCTTGAGCTCGTCCAGGTCGGCGGCGCCGAGGGCCGTGACGCCCATGCGGTGGGCGAGCGCCTGGCCGGACGGAAGCTCCCAGGTGACGTGGCGCAGAAGCGTGCGCACGGGCAGCACGGTCGGCCCCGAGTGGGAAGCGATGGCGCTGATCGGCAGGTGGAAGAGCGGGGTCGAGATCTTCGTGTCGATCCGCTTGTTGCGCTTCACCTGCTCCGTCGCGAAAGTCGAAGAAGGTCTGCCAGCCGATGAACCGCCTGGGCGCGCGTGACCCGCCGCGGAGGTCGCCCGGATCGGGCCCGGCGAGCGAGTTGTCGAAGATCATCCCGAAGAACGGCTTGCCGTTGTCGCCGGCCAGGTTCGCGCGATACGACGGCCTGACCATCGAGTGGCCGAAGCGGTAGGCCGCGCCCTGGAACTCGACCGGGATGAACGCCTCGCCCTTGCGCGGGCGGTAGAAGCGGCGCCCGAAGCGCAGGATCGCGTTCACCTGCGGCTGCCCGACGAACTGGGGCAGGAACTCGTGCAGGACCATCCACTGGTAGTGCCAGGTGGTGAGCCGGCGCGCCTGCGTGTACACGTCGAGCAGGTCGGTCGTGCCGCCGGCGCGCAGCCGGTCGACGACGTTGTTGTGGAAGAGCAGGAACGCCGACTGCAGCCCGGAGATGATCACGTTCTCGTCGTTTCTGGGGTCGGCGATGATCGCGGTGCCGTCGGCCATGCGCGGCACGTCCTCGAACAGCCCGCCGGACTCCACCTTCAGCTTGGCGCGGTCGCCGGGGTCGTAGAGCTGGGGCGAGCCGACGGGGCCTGCGCCGTAGACGGAGTCGAGGTCGAAGGACGGAGTCCGGCCGTTGCGCATGGCCGTCGCCGACACGGGCTTGCCGAGCGGCGAGGACGTGTCGAAGGTCATGTCGTGATCCATGAACTGGCCCATGAACGTCGTCCCGGCGGTGTGGGTCGGGTTGTCCGGGTTGTGGGCCGAGAGCGACGGGTCGGTGATCAGCTGCACCGGCCCGCGCTGGAGGGCGTCGCGCGCGTCGAGCACGCCGCCGGGCGAGCCGAGCTCGACCAGCGCCGCCTCCAGGCCGTGGCTGCCGAGGTCGGCGAACGCCGGCATACGGTCGAAGATCCGGCCGAAGTGCGTGCTCAGTGTCGGGACGGCGTGGCGCGTCGCGGGCGCGGCCGGGGCCGCGGCGCGTGCCGTTCCCACCCGGACGGCGCCGCTCGTGCCCACCGCCACGGCACCGGCGCCGACCGTGCCGAGGAAGCGCAGGCGGCTGTAGCGGGTTGAGGTATCGATGTCGTCGCGTTCACCCATGACGGGCTCCTTTCAGGTCGCAGATCGGTTTGTCGCTCAAGGTCGTGCTTCCGCTCCCGGAGACCGCTCCGCTGATGCGCGCAAACTGGAGGCCGGCGCCTTCGGCGGCTTCGCGGACGTTCTCGGCAGACGCGGCCTCGTAGACGTGGAAGCACGTCTCGTCTTCCGGGACGAAGAGGGATTGCAGGTAACGGACAGGCGTACCGTTCCGGCTCAGCCGCTCGGCCGCGCGGCGCGCGCTCTCGACATCACGCTCGAAAGCGGCGAGATCCGTGCGGGAGACGTACAGCTCGACCAGGAAGCTCTCCATGTCGCGCGCACGCTACGGTCGCCGGCGCCTTCGGACAATCCTGGAAACCTGCAAACTTTGGGCTATGCGCGGGAACCGAGCCGGCCGCTGAGCTGAGCGCGCGAGTGCACCCCGAGCTTCGCGTACGCGTGCGAGAGATGCGCTTCGACGGTGTGCACGGTGACGAAGAGAGCGGCCGCGATTTCCTTGTTCGAAAGGCCGTCGGCGGCCAGGGCAGCCACACGTTCCTCGGTCGGCGTGAGCCCACCGGCTGCTCTCGGTTTCCGTGCGCTGACCCGGGAGAGCTCGGCGCGTGCCTGGTCAGCCCAGCCTGTTGAGCCGATCTCGTCGAAGGCGGCGACAGCTTGCTCGAGCGCGTGGCGGGCGGCGCCCCACTGCTTCAGTCTGCGTGCTGCCCGGCCGAGCGAGAGCAGCGTCCGGGCTCGGTCGAAGCGCAGGCCGAGCCGGTCGTAGTCGTCCGTTGCCTGCAGGAGGGCTGTGGCCGCCTGCTCGTCGTAACGTGCAGCGGCAAGGGTGATGAGTCCGGCGCAGCGTCTGGCGGTGGCCAGCCCCCAGGGATGCTGCTGCTCCTCGGCCAGCCGTCGGAGCCGATCGGTGACGCGCTTCGCCTGCTCCTGCTCGCGCATCTCGACGAGCGCCTCGACGAGGTCGGGTGCCACCGGAAACGCGCCCGGCTCGTCCACGCCTTCCCGCTCGGTGTGATCCCAGACGGTGTGCAAGCTCTCGAGCGCCCGATCGCGCTCGTGCGCGAGGAGGGCGGCAATCCCGCGCGCGCGCAACGCCTCGAGCCAGTCGAACTGAACACCCATCGCCTCGGCGCCGTCGATCGCCTCCGTCGCCCACCGCTCCGCCTCGGCTGGGACACCGCGGCCCGCGGCGAGCAGCGCCCGGCAGCGCTCGTACATGGGCGGGATCAGAAAGTCTCGATCGCCCGACTCTGACCATTCGTCGAGGAGGCGCGTTGCCTCCTCCCACGCGCCTGCTCGCAGCGCCAGCTCGCAGAGGTGCAGCCGCTGTAGTGCGTACGAGCCCGCCTCACCTCGCTCGTCGGCAATCGCCAGCAGCCGGGTGAACGTGACCCGGGCCCTGTCCAGCTCACCGCGCCAGATGAGCCGCTGACCGGCCACCCGGTCCGGCGACTCGGTCATGTGAGCCGGAACCCGAGAGGCCGCCTCAAACCGCTCGCACACGTCGTCGATCGGGCGTCCCCTCAGGCTTCGCGCCCACGCTAGAGCGAGGAGAACGAGCCGCTCCACGTCCGGCCCGGCACGCGGCGCGATCGGCAGTACCTCCAGCGCCTCGACCTCCGCCTCGTGGATCCGCTCGACCCCGATGACGGCGCTCGACTTCTTCGCAACCACGCGTGCGCGAAGCGCGGGATCGTGCTCAGACTCGGCCAGCGCCCGCTCGAGATGCCGTTTGTAGTCGTCGATCGTCCGGATGTGGCCGCCTTCGGAGAGAAGGAGCCACGCACGCGCACGTGGAGAGCCGGGAGCCAGCGAGGAGAGCTCCGGCGTCAGCAGGTCCGTGAGCCGCTGCGAGTCGCCTGCCGTCTCCAGGTACCCGGCGAGAGCGAGTACCCGGTCCCCGCGTGTGGGGGATCCCGGCGGCGTCAGTCGCAGCGCGTGCTCGGCCAGCTCGACCGTCTCCTGCCGGGCACCCCGCGCGGACGCGCCCGCGGCGGCCGCCCCGACCGTGGCGGCAAGGTCCTCGTCCGGAGCATCGGCTGCGAGCGCCAGATGCCGGGCGCGCAACTCCTGGTCGGCGACGACACCGGCCAGCTCGAGGTGAAGCCTCCGTCGCTCGCGGGCACGTGACCGCTTCCTCGCTGCAGCAGCGAGGAGCGGGTGCGACACGCGCACGCGGTCGCCGTCCACGATCAGGAGGCCGGCACCGACCGTGGCCTCGATCGTGTCCGCGTCCGCAAGCTCCGTCAGGTCGGATGCACGCGGGTCGGCGCTGAGGGCGACTGCGAGGAGCAGCCTGCGTCGTGGCGCGCGGAGTCTCGCGACTCGTGTCCCCAGCAGATCCTCAACCCTGTCCGGCATCGGCAACTCCTCGCCGACCGCCGGCAGCCCCTGCTCGGCCAGCACGCGGCCGAGCTCGAGCGCGAACAGCGGATTGCCCAGCGTGGAGTCGACCAACCGGCGCAAGACGTGCCGCGGCAGGTTGAGCCCGAGCCGGTCGGAGAGCAGGTGCCGCACCGCGCCGAGGCTCAGGGGGCCGACCTCGAGGCGCTCGAGCCCCGGCTCGAGCGCCTGCTCTAGTCCACTGGGGTGAGAGGGTCGTCTGGCGAGCAGGAAACGGATCGACGACCCACGCAGCCGGCGTGCGGCGAAGACGAGTACGTCTGCAGAGGGCCGGTCGAGCCAGTTGACGTCGTCGACGGCGACCAGCAGCCGCTTCCGGCCGCTCAGTGCGCGCAGCACGTTCAGGAAGCCTGCGGCGATCGCCAGCGACTCAGGGGGAGCTCCCTCCGGCGGGACCCGGACGAGCGCAACGTCGAGCGCCCGCGCTTGCGGTGTGGGCACGGTGCGAAGTGCAGCCGTGTCGATCTCCTCGAGCAGGTCGGCCAGACCGGCGAAGGAGAATCCGGTCTCCGCGTCGCGGGGCGAGCGGAGAGGACGCGCAGCTTGTGTCGCCGCGCAAAGTCGGTTCCAGCCTGCCACAGAGTCGTCTTGCCGACGCCTGGGCCGCCGGTGAGGACGAGACCGGCGCCGCTGCCCTCGGTGGAGACGAACCGGTCGAGCAGCGCAACCTCCGCCTCCCGGCCGAAGACGTGCCCGACCGCCCGCGTGATCGCCTGCTGCACTGCTTCCCTCCCCAGTGGGATAGCACAGGGGCTCGCGAGCCGCAGAAACCGACCCGAGCCGACTAGCAAAGCCGAGGAAGTGACACAAGCCAGTTGGCGGGCAAACCGGTCGAAGAATGCGCCCGCACTCGATTGGCGTTCGGCTCACGTCGCGTCGTCGACGATCTCGACGGCGTAGAGGTCGTACGCGAGCCGCTCGAGCACGGCCCTGCGCGGCTCGGGCACGGTGAAGAAGCGCTCCAGCGCGAGGTCGTCGAGCCAGGCCAGGTCCGGCCGGAGCTCGATCATCCGGCGGATCGCGGACCGGTCGCCCCCGAGCGCGACCGCGTCGAGCCGGTCGCGCTCCGGCCCGAGCACGCGCGCCGCGACCTCGGCGGCGGCGAGGAGCGCGGCGCGCGCCTGCTCCTCCCGGCGCCGCCGGAAGCGGTTCGCCGACGAGCCGCCCGCGCGGTGGCGGCCGTGGACGAGGCGCTGCCCGACCTTGGAAGCGACGAGCTGCTCCCCCTCGAAGACGCCGACGGCGTAGCCCCCGAGCCGGACGAGCACCGCCCCGACGCGGTGGTCCTCGGCGATGGCCTCCAGCAGTGGCCCGACGCGCACGACGTCGTAATCGACCGTGTGGCGCAACGGGAAGGGCGGGCGGATGACGATCGCCTCGCCCTCGGCGGGCTCGAAGCGCGCCACGCCGTCCGCGTAGACGGAGCGTCCCGGCGTCCCGTCCAGAGGCGCGAGCCGCTTGGCGGCGTTGGCCCGGCCGACGTACCGGCTCATCCCGCGAGCCGGCGGTACACGTCCTCGTGGCGGCGGGCGGTCGCCTCCCAGGTGAACTGCCGGGCGCGCGCCGGCCCGCGTTCGGCGTAGGGCGCGGGATCGTCGAGCACGGCGGCGATCGCTCGGGCCATGTCCTCGGGCGACAGCGGGTCGAAGTACTCGGCTGCGTCGCCGCAGACCTCCGGCAGTGACGTGGCACGCGACGACGGCCACCGGGCAGCCGCAGGCCATGGCCTCGAGCGGCGGCAGGCCGAAGCCCTCGTACAGGCTGGGGAAGACGAGGGCCGACGCGGTGCTGTACAGCGAGACGAGCTCGTCGTCGGGCACGCGGCCGCGGGTCTCGACCCCCTCCGGCAGCGCGGCCGCGACGTGGCCGCTGCCGGTGAGGACGAGCCGGAGGTCGGGCCGATCGCGGCGCAGGAGCGCGAACGCCTCGTACAGCCGTACGTGGTTCTTGTGCGGCCACGGGTTGGCCGGGTAGAGGAGGAACGGCTGCCGCGGCTCGTCGCCGGGACGGAGCCGGTCGTGGTCGACGCCGAGCGGGATCGCGACGACGCGCGCCGGGTCGAGCTCGTACCTCTGAAGCAGCGTCTCGCGGGCGTGCTCGGAGATCGCGATCACGATCCTGCTCGACGTGACCGACCGGCGGTAGAGGACCCGACGGTAGGCGAGCTCGCCGCGCGAGAAGAACTCCGGGTACGTCTCGTGCTGGAGGTCATGCACGGTCACCGCCGCCGGAGCCGTGTCGCCGGGCGGCGGGATCATCACGCTGAGCGGGAAGTGGACGGCGTCCAGGGTGTCGAGCCGCAGCGCCCGCCGGAGGCGTCCGGGGGCGGCCCAGGCGCGCGCCATCGCCGAGGCCCGGCCCGCCGTCGTCGTCCGCGCGCCGTACTCGCGGATCACCCGGCTCGGCAGCCCGTCGGCGGCGTCCTGCGCGATCGGCGGGACGAAGGCCTCGTACTCGAGCTCCCCGACTCGCGCCAGCGCCCGCGTGAGCTCGCGCGCGTACGTCTCCGAGCCCCCGACGACCCCCGGAACGAGCGTGAGCAGACTGATTCCGACCTTCACCCGCTTACCTTGCCGTAACAGCCCCCGGCTATGATTCGCCGATGGCCGGCGAGCCCGACAAAACCCCTGCTTCTGCAGGGATTTTGCCGCCGGAAGAGGTCGACGTGGACGGGCTCTTCGCCCGGCTGCAGGAGGAGGTGCGCTGGGGCGGCTCCGCGCCGGTGGAGGGAGACCGCAGCGCGCGCCTGGCCTGGCGAAACCAGGCCGAGCGCATGTGGCCCGTGTCGGCCGAGCGGCCGATCAGGCGGCAGCAGGGGGTGCGGGGCTTCGTCGCCTACGGCGTCAAGAAAGCTCTGCGGCCGTTTATGCGCTGGTACGTCGAGCCGCTCGCAGCCGAGCAGCGCGGCTACAACGACGCGCTGCTCAAGCTCGTGGACGAGCTGTCCGAGCGCGCCGACCTCGCCGCTGCGCGCGAGGAGGCGGCGCGCCGCTCGCTGACCGAGCTCGAGGAGCGCCTCGCCCGGGTCGAGCGCCGGCCCGCCACGGGAGGCGCTCCGGCTCCGGCGCAGACCGTCGCCGCGCAACCGTCCGCGGCCGCCTTTCCCGACTACTTCGCCTACGAGGCGCAGGATGCGCGGCTCGACCGAGACCGTCCGCGAGCGCCAGCGCGTCTACGTGGACGAACTCCGCGATGCCGCGCCCGTGCTCGACGTCGGCTGCGGGCGCGGCGAGCTGCTCGGCCTCCTTCGCGAGGCAGGCGTCGACGCGCGGGGCGTGGACGCCGACGCCGACATGGTCGCCTACGCGCGCGGCGAGGGCCTCGACGTCGAGCAGGCGGACGCGCTCGCGTACCTCGAGTCGCTCGACGACGGCTCGCTCGGCGGGGTCTTCGCCGGGCAGGTCGTCGAGCACCTGCCGCCGCCGGCGCTCTGCGGCTGCTCGAGCTGGCCGCTCTGAAGCTCCGTCCCGGCGGACTGCTGGTCGCGGAGACGATCAACCCGCTTTCGCCGCTCGCCCTCCGCAGCTACTACGCCGACCTCACGCACGCACAGCCGCTCGTGCCCGAGACGCTGGCCCTGCTGGCCAGGCAGGCCGGCTTCCGCGAGGTCGAGACGCGTTTCCTGAACGAGCCCGCCGAGCGGCTGGCGATCCCGGACGACCCCACGATCGCCGCCAACGTGCGCAAACTGAACGACATCCTCTTCGCCCCGCTGGATTACGCGATCCTGGCGCGACGTGAGCTCGCCGACGCCAGTCGCGACGCTGCGCGGCGAAGCCCGGGCTTGGCCCGGGCGTAGCTCGGGCCGCCGGAGACGCGACCACAAGGGGAAGGGGGCCCACGGGGGAAACCGGCTGTTTCCCCCGTACGGCGATGAGAATCGCCGTGTGTCGCCCGCAGGTGCCCTTCTCCCGAGGGGGCGCCGAGATCTTCACGGACGGGCTCGTCCGGCAGCTGCGCGCCCGGGGCCACGAGGCCGAGATCGTCAGCGTGCCGTTCAAGTGGTATCCGGGGCAGCGCGTCCTGACGCAGGCGTTCCTCTGGCGGCTGCTCGACCTGACCGAGGCGGACGGGCGGCCGATCGACCTCGTCGTCGCCACGAAGTTCCCCTCCTACTGCATACGCCACCCGAACAAGGTCGTCTGGCTCCTGCACCAGTTCCGGCAGGCCTACGAGCTCGACCGCACCGAACTCGGGCAGTTCTCCGAGTCGGCCGAGGACCGGGCGACCCGGCGCCGCGTGCAACGGCTCGACCGGACGGCGCTCGGCGAGGCGCGCAAGCTGTTCGCGACCTCCCGGAACGTCGCCGACCGCCTGCAGCGCTCGACCGGCCTGGACGCCGAGGTGCTCCCGCACCCGCCGCAGGAGCTCGCCTACCGCACGGACGCCTACGAGCCGTTCGTCTTCTCCGTCGGCCGCCTCGACCGCGCGAAGCGGATCGACCTGCTGATCGAGGCGGCGGCGAGGCAGGGGGTCGAGCTCGTGATCTCGGGCGAGGGGCCGGACCGAGAGCGGCTCGAGCGGCTCGCGAACGGGCGCGTCCGCTTCACCGGCCGCGTTTCCGAGGCCGAGCTGGCAGATCTCTACGCCCGCTGCCGCGCGGTCTTCTACGCGCCGGTCGACGAGGACTTCGGGATGGTTCCCTTCGAGGCCTTCCTGGCCGAGAAGCCGGTGGTGACCACGACCGATTCCGGCGGGCCGCTCGACGTCGTCCGCGACGGCGAGACCGGCCGCGTCGTCGAGCCGACGGTGGATGCGGTCGCGGACGCGCTCGCGATCGGCGAACAGGACGCGCGCGCCTGGGGCCGGGCCGGAAAGGCGCTCGCCGAGCGGGTGACGTGGGAGAGCGCGATCGACAGGCTCCTCTCTTGAAGGTCGCCTACTACTCCCCGCTGCCGCCTTCGCGGTCGGGCGTGGCCGACTACAGCGCGCTGCTCCTGCCCGAGCTCGTCGAAGCGGGTCGACGTGGCCGTCGCGCGGCACGGCCGCCTGCGCCGCTTTCCCTCCGCGGACGTCGCGCTCTACCACGTCGGCAACGACCCGGAGGCCCACGGCTGGATCGCGAAGGCGCTCGCCGCGCGGCCGGGCGTGGTCGTCCTGCACGAGTTCGTCCTCCACCACCTCGTCGCCGGACTGACGCTCGCACACGGAGACTCCCGGGGCTACCTCGACGCGATGGAGCGCGGGCACGGCCTCGCCGGGCGCCTGCTTGCGTTCGGGGTCGTCGAGGGCCGCATCCCGCCGCTCTG
This sequence comes from uncultured Actinomycetes bacterium, assembly GCA_963776375.1. Lineage (GTDB taxonomy): Bacteria > Actinomycetota > Thermoleophilia > Gaiellales > Gaiellaceae > PALSA-612. The sequence continues at coordinate 183,350 of CAVZMF010000005.1, forward strand.
GGAGACGCGGCCGGAGGAGTTCCCGCTCGCCGGCGACGTGCTCGCGGCCGCCACCGGCTTGATCGTCCACTCCCGCTACGTCGAGAGCCGCGCGCGGGAGGCCGGCTTCGACGGGCCGGTCTGGCGGATCCCGCATCCCGCCTGGCCGCTGCCCGACGCGCCGCCGGCCCCGGTCGAGGGCAGTCCGCTCATCGGCTGCTTCGGGCACCTGAACGAGAGCAAGCGCATCCCGCAACTGTTCGCGGCCTTCGCGCGCCTGCGCGCCGACCACCCGGAGGCGAGGCTCCTGCTCGTCGGCGCGCTCGCCGCGCGCCTGTCCGGGATGGACATGCCCGAGGGCGTGATCCGCGAGGACTACGTCGCCGAGGAGCGGCTGTGGTCGCTGATGGCCGCCTGCGACGCGATCGTCTCGCTCCGCTCGCCGACGATGGGCGAGACCTCGGGCGCGGCGATCAGGGCGCTGACGCTCGGCAAGCCGCTCGTCGTCTCCGACGTCGGCTGGTTCGCCGAGCTGCCGGACGACGTGGCCGTGCGCGTCCCGGTCGACGAGCGCGAGGTCGAGACGCTGGCCGACGCGCTCGAGCGGCTGGCCGCCGACGAGCAGGCGCGCGACGCCATGGGCGCGGCGGCGCGCGAACTGGCAGGTCGCGAGCACTCGCTCCCGCACGTCGCCGAGCTGTACGCGTCCGCGCTCGAGGAGGCGGCCGGCGGCATGGCCGTCCGGGAGGTGCTGCTCGGCGACATCGCCCAGGCGGCCGCCGAGGTCGCGATCGAGGCCGCAGACCCCGAGGCCGGCGAGATCTCGGCCCGGGTCAACGAGGTGGGGCTTGGCGGTTGAGGCCGCGGTTCCCCCGGGCGCGCGCGAGCGCGCCGGGTCGCTCGTCCGTGCCGTCCCCGTCTGGGCCTGGCTGGTCGGGCTCGTCGCGCTCTCGACCGCGATCCGCTACGTCTTCACACGCCAGACCGTCGCGCCGTGGATCATGGTCGACGAGCTCATCTACTCCGAGCTGGCGAAGAGCTTCGCGGCCACCGGCCACTTCCTCGTCCGCGACCACACGACCGGCTCATACGGCTACGTCTACCCGATCCTGATCGCGCCCGCGTGGGCCGCGTTCAAGGCCGTGCCCGACGCCTACGCGGCCGCGAAGGGGATCAACTCGCTCGTCATGTCGCTGGCGGCGATCCCGGCCTACTTCCTCGCCCGCCGCGTGCTCGGCCAATGGCTGGCTCTGGCCGCCGCCGCCCTCGCGATCTCGATCCCGTCGATGGTCTACACGGCCACGCTGATGACAGAGAACGCCTTCTACCCGATCTTCCTCACCTTCGTGCTCGTCCTCGTGATCTGGCTCGAGCGCCCGACGGTGGCGAACACGCTGATCCTGCTCGGCCTCGTCCTGCTCGCGTACCTGACGCGCCAGCAGGCGATCGCGCTCCTGCCCGCGATCCTGACGGCGCCGCTGCTCGTCGCCGGCCGGGAGGCGTTCCGGCGCTACCGGCTCATGTACGCGATCGTCGCCGCCGGCGTGCTCGTCGTCGTGGTCGAGCAGTTCGCCCGCGGCCGCTCCGTGTTCGGGATCTTCGGCGCCTATCAGGTCGCGAGCACGTCGCACTACTCGGTCGGCGAGGTGACGCGCTGGTTCCTCTACCACGTGTCCGAGCTCGACCTGTCGCTCGGCGTGCTGCCCTTCGCTGCGCTGCTCGTACTCGCCTTCGGCCTGCGCGGCCTCGGGCGGCCGCAGAAGATCTTCGTCGCCGCTGCGGTCTCGGTCAGCTTCTGGCTCGTCCTCGAGGTGGCGATCTTCGCGTCCGAGCAGTCGTTCCGCGTCGAGGAGCGAAACATGTTCTACGTCGCGCCGCTGTTCCTGATCGCGCTGCTCGTCTGGATCGACCGCGGTCTCCCGCGGGGCACGGTCTGGGCGACGGCCGCGATCATCCTCGCCGCCGCCCTTCCCGGCGCCCTGCCGTACTCGCGCTACATCGGCCTGAACGCGATCTCGGACACGATCGCGCTGCTGCCGCTGGGGTGGCTCGTCGAGCAGGGGCTCGGCCTCGACGACGTCGGGCTCGTCGTCGTCTTCATCTCCGCCGCCGCGGGCATGCTGTTCCTGTTCGTGCCGCGCCGGTACGCGCTCGTGCTGCCGCTACTCGTGCTCGTCTACTTCGCGGTGTCGCAGGCGTCGATCGAGTCCAAGCACCGGGAGCAGTCGCTCGAGGCGCTGTTCGGCGGCATCTCCTCGCCGCCGCTCCACCTGGACTGGATCGACCGCAAGGTGGGCTCCGACGCGAAGGTCGCGGCCGTGTGGACGGGCAACACCGACAAGCACACGATCTGGGAGAACGAGCTCTTCAACCGCAGCGTGGGCACGATCTACCGCACGGGGGAGGAGCTGCCCGGCGGCCTGGCGCAGACGCCGGTGAAGGTCAGCCGCGCGACCGGCGACCTGCTCGCGGCGGGCCGGCCGGCGCGCGCGCAGTACGCGCTCGCGGACACGTCGCTCGCGCTCAAGGGCACCGTGATCGGCCGCGACGTCGCGAAGCGGATGGTGCTCTACCGCGTGGACGGGCCACTGCGCCAGATCGCCCGCGTGAGCGGCGTCTACGGCGACACCTGGTCGGGGAAGGACGTGACCTACACGCGGCTCGACTGTCGGGGCGGGTCACTGGCCGTGCAGCTGCAGAGCGACTCGAACCTGTTCACGCGGCCGAACGTCGTCACCGCCTCGTCCGGCACCCGATCGGCGACGAATCACCTGTCGAGCGCGACCGTCCCCGTGACCGGCCGGGCGACGATGCGCGTGCCGCTCTCGCCGGTGGACGGGCGCTGCGTCGTCCGCTTCCACGTCGCGGACACGGCGGTGCCGACAGTCGTCCTCGGTCCGCCGAACACGGACACGCGCGAGCTCGGCGTGCACTTCAACCGCTTCACGTATCGACCCTCGTGAGGATTGCGTTCGACGTCTCGCCTCTCTCGCACGCGCTGCTCGGGATCGGCCGCTACCTCCGCGGGTCGCTCGGCGGGCTCGCCGAGGCAGCAGGCAGCGAGCACGAGATCGTCCCCTTCGCGCCGACGAGCCCACAGGGCCTGAAGGCGATCCCGGCCGCGCTGGACGGCATCCCCGTCGATGCCCGGCTGCGCTTCCTGCCGTTCGCACATCACTTGCGGCAGGCCTGGAGCCGCAGCGGCTGGCCGCCGGTGGAGCGGTTCCTCGGCCCCGTGGACGTCCTCCACTACTCGGACTGGATGTACCCACCGCAGCGGGGCGGGGTGCGGGCGACGACCGTGCACGACCTCGTGCCGCTGCGCTTCCCCGAATGGGTGCACGCTCGGACGAGACGGATGCACACGGCGAAGTACCGAGACCTCGGCCGCTGCGACGTCGTGTTCGCGAACTCGGCCTTCACCGCGCGCGAGGTGACCGAGCTGACCGGGGTGCCGGCCGAGCGCGTGCGCGTGGCCTATCCCGGCATCGATCCGCTCTTCCGGCCGGACGGCGAGCGCGACGACCTGGGCGGGCCGTACGTCCTCAGTGTCGCCACCTTCGAGCCGCGGAAGAACCTCGATGTGCTCGTCTCGGCGTTCCGGCTCCTGGGGCGAGGCGACGTGAAGCTCGCGCTCGTCGGCGCGGCCGGGTGGGGCGAGCAGCCGAAGCTCGACCGTCCCGGCGTCGTCCGGCTCGGGTTCGTCGACGACGCCGAGCTCGCGCGGCTCTACCGCGGCGCCTCGGTGTTCGTCTACCCGTCGCGGTTCGAGGGCTTCGGGATCCCGATCGTCGAGGCGATGGCGAGCGGCGTCCCTGTCGTGGCGTCGGCGCACGAGTCGATGGACGAGGCTTCGGGAGACGCGGCGCTGCGAGCCGACCCTGAGAGCCCGGAGGCGTTCGCCAGGGCGATCGCGCGCGCCCTCGACGATCCCGGCGACGCGATCGAGCGTGGCCGCGCGCACGCTGCGCGCTTCACCTGGCTCGAGACCGGCCGCGCCTTCCTGCGCGGGTACGCGGCGGCGGCGTGATGAGGGTCGGGCTCGACGTCTCGCCGCTCGACCAGACCGCCGCCGGGACGGCGCGCTACCTGGCCGCGCTCGAAGAGCTCGAAGGCGTCGAGCTCGTTCGGCTCGCTCACCACGGTCGGGACCGGATCGCCACGATCTACCGCGACGCAGTCTGGTACCCGCTCGTCCTCCCGCGACAGGCCAGGGAGGCGCGTCTCGACGTCCTGCACTGCCCGACCTTCCGCGGTCCGCCCAGGCCGCCTTCGTGCCCGCTGGTCGTTACCGTTCACGACCTTGCCGTTTTGCGCCACCCGGAGACCTTCAACCTGTGGACGCGGCACTACAGCCGCCTGTGTGTCTCTCGGGTGGCGCAGGCGGCAAGGCTCGTGATCGCCGTGTCCGAGCACACGAAGCGCGACGTCGTCGAGCTGCTCCGGACGCGCGAGGAGCGGATCCGCGTCGTCCCCAACGGCGTCGATACGATCTTCACGCCCGACGGGCCCGCGGGGAGCGGCGACTACGTCCTCGCCGTCGGGACGCTCGAGCCGCGCAAGAACCTGCCCCGGCTGGCCGAGGCCACGCGGCGGCTCGGCGTCGAGCTGCGCGTCGCCGGGGCGCCGGGGTGGGGACAGGTCGAGCTCGGCAGCGGCGTCCGCAGGCTCGGCCGCGTGAGCGACGAGGAGCTCGTCCGCCTGTACCGCGGCGCGCGCTGCCTCGCGTATCCGTCGTTGTACGAGGGCTTCGGGATCCCGATCGTGGAGGCGATGGCGAGCGGCACGCCCGTGGTCACCTCGCGCGGCGGCGCGACCGAGGAGGTGGCAGGCGGCGCGGCGGTGCTCGTCGACCCGCGCGACCCGGCTGCGATCGCCGCCGGGATCGAGGAGGCGGCCGCGCGGCGACAGGAACTCGTCCGGGCGGGGCTCGAGCGTGCGCGCGCCTTCAGCTGGGCGGAGACAGCGCGGCGGACGGCCGACGTGTACCGCGAGGCGGCGGCGTGAGACCGCCGCTCGTCGTCGTCGACGCCGACGTGCTCGGCCGGCAGCGGACCGGCGACGAGACGTACGTCGAAAACCTGCTCCGGCGGCTGCCCGGGCTGGCCGGCGACGACTTCCGCTTCGCGGCCCTGACCCGCCGGCCCGACCTCGTGCCGGCGGGCGTCGAGCCTGTGCACGTCCCGGCCCGGTTCCAGGAGGCGCGGATGCTGCACGCGGTGCCGCGGGCGCTGCGGCGACTCGGCGCCGCGCTGGCGCACTTCCAGCACGCGCTCCCGCGCTCGTGCCCGTGCCCGGCGGTCGTCACCGTCCACGACCTCTCCTTCGAGCGCGACCCGTCCGTGATGAGCCGCCGCGACCGGACGATCTTTCGCCTCGCCGTGCCCCGCGCCGTGCGGCGCGCCGCCCGCGTGCTGACCGTCTCCGAGCGGACGAAGCACGATCTCGTCGACCTGTACGGCGTCGACCCGGAGCGGATCGTCGTCACGCCGCACGGCGTCGACCCCGCGTTCAGCCCGGGCGACACGCCGCGCGACTCCTACCTGCTGCTCGTCGGCGCCGTGCAGCGGCGGAAGAACCCGCGCGCCGCAGCCGACGCCGCGGCCGAGCTCGGGATGCGGCTCGTCGTCGTGGGGCCGAGCAAGGACCCCGACCTCGTCCGCGAGCTCGAGCAGCTCGGCGCGGACGTCCGCGGCTACGTCGAGCGCGACGAGCTCGTCCGGCTCTACCGCGGCGCGGCGGCGCTCGTCATGCCCTCGCGGTACGAGGGCTTCGGCCTGCCGGTGGTCGAGGCGATGGCCACGGGGACGCCCGTCGTGGCCGCGCCGGACGAGGCGCTCAGGGAGGTCGCCGACGACGCCGCGGTGTTCGTGGAGCCGGACGACCTGGCCGCAGGCGTCCGGCGTGCGCTGGCGGAGCGGGACACGCTCGTCGCGGCCGGGCTCCGTCGCGCGGCGACCTTCTCCTGGGACGAGACCGCGCGGCGGACGCTCGCCGTCTACCGCGAGGTGCTCGGCCTCGCATGAAGGTGTCGGCGGTCGTCATCTCGCACGGCCACCGGGAGGAGCTCGCCCGGTCGCTGCCCGCGCTCCTGCCGCAGGTCGACGAAGCGGTCGTGATCGCCAACCTGCCCGGCAGCGCGCCCGACGATCCGCTCGGCGCGCCGGTGGTCGAGCAGCCCGCGCCGCTCAGCTTCGCCGCCAACGTCAACGCCGGCGCCGCGGCCACGAGCGGGGAGCTGGTCCTCGTCGCCAACCCGGACACGGTCGCCGAGCCCGGCGCGGTCGCGGCGCTCCGCGACTTCGCGGCCGCGCACCTGCGCTGCGGGGCCGCCGGGCCGCAGATGCTCGACCCGGACGGCCGCTGGCAGGCGTCCCGGCGGCGCTTCCCGACCGTCGGCGGCACGCTCGTTCGCCGCACGCCGCTCCGCCGCGTCTTCCCGCCGCTCGAGCGGCAGCGCGACCACTACCTCCTGGACGAGCGCCCGACCGAGCCCGTGCAGGCCGACTGGATGCTGGGCGGGTTCCTGATGATCCGCCGCGCCGCGTTCGACGAGGTCGGCGGGTTCGACGCCGGTTTTCGGATGTACGGCGAGGAGATCGACTTCTGCTACCGGCTGGCCAAGGCCGGTTGGGAGCGCTGGTACGTGCCCGCCGCGGTGGTCACCCACCGCTGGGACGCGCTCACCGACCAGCGGCTGCTGACCCGGCGGACGCTCTGGCACTGGAGCGGGATGATCCGCTTCGTCCGCAAGCATCCAGAGACGCTGCGCGGCACGCAACGGCCATGAGCGGGACGGCCAAGTACGACGCCGCCGCCGAACGGTGGAGCGACGAGCAGTACGCCGACTCGGCCGCGTACCTCAGCCACCGGGCCTCGCTCGTGATCTCGCTCGGGCCGCCGCTCGCGCCCGGGGACACCGTGCTCGACCTCGCCTGCGGGGACGGGGGCCTCGCCGAGCAGCTCCTCGACGCCGGGATGCGGTACGTGGGCGTGGATCTCTCCGGGCCGATGGTCGAGGCTGCACGGCGGAGACTGGCCGGCCGCGCCGAGATCCACGAGGCCGATCTGAACGACTACGCCCCGGCCGGGCCGGTCCAGGCAACGACCTGCTTTCGCGCGATCTACTACGCCCACGACCGGCGCGCGTTCTTCGAGCGCGTCGCCGGCTACACCGAGACGAAGCTCGTCTTCGACCTGAACCCGCGGCAGTACCGCGTCGACGAGGTGCGCGCCGACCTCGCCGCCGCCGGTCTCACGCGGATCGAGCTGCGTCCGTTCTTCAGCCCGCAGCGGGCCGCCCTGCCCGGGCCGGTGGCGGCCGGCCTGCGCGCGGCCGAGCGCTCTCCGCTCCTTGCCCGCCTCGCGCTCCGCTACCGCTTCAGCTACATGGTGGCGGCGTCACGGTCGGCCGCACCTTCCTGAGCGAGAAGTCGAAGCCGACCTGGCCGCCGAGCTGGCGCTGGTCGGAGCCGCCGAAGTTCAACGGCGCGTACGTCGGCGCGATCCGCACCTCGACGCGGAAGGGCGGCTTCGGCGTCGGCAGCACGAAGCGCCGCGCCGACCCGATCCGGAGCGTCCAACGCTGGACCGGCGCCGTCACCCGGCCGATGTGCGGCTGCTTGTCGCGGCCCTCGACGAGCTTGCCGATCGTCACGCGGACGCCTGCGGGCGGAACGGGCGCCCCGCAGGCACTGAGCCGCGAGACGTCGACGATGGCATAGCCGGGCTTCTGCCCCGGCGTCGAGAACCGGTTGTAGGCACTGTCCGCCGTCGGGCACGGCGCCCGATCGCATCCGGTCTGGCCGTCCGCGAAGATCCCCGTCTCGTTGTACGCGTACCGCAGCGGCTGCTCGACCTTGTAGAGGAACCAGCGGCCGGTCTCCGGCGGACGGCCGACGATCTTCCCGTCCAGCTCGATCCCCGGCTCTGCGAGCACGTAGTCGACGCCGGGCGGCCGGGTAGAGGCGTCCGTCCGCGTGCGTGTTCGGCGTCCGCGTCGGCCCCGGGCCGGGCGCCGAGCCGTCCACCGACCAGACGTACCTGAGCGAGCGGTTCCAGAACTCCGTCAGCCACACGCCGAGGTCGGTGCCCGAGTTCAGGTGCTGGCCGAGATAGAGCGTCGGCTTGCCGTGCGTCTTCGCGTCGAGCCAGGTCAGCGGCCGCGGATAGTTGCTGATCAGCGAGTCGGACGCGTCGGCCGAGTAGTTCGCCGCCGATATCTGGCCGGTGAGGCCCCAGGCGAGGACGAGGACACCGGCGGTGGCCGTCACCGCGAGGGTCCAGCCCGGGCGGCGAGTGAGGAAGCGCGGCAGGACGAGCAGCACGACCGCGATCACCAGGGCGACGATCAGCCCGCGCTCGATCCCGCCGTGCGCGAACGAGAAGTTGCGGTTCCACATCTGGGCCATGGCGACTCCGAGCGAGTCCACAGCTGGCACGTTGTCGAGCTGGTACGGCGTGGCGACGATCAGGTAGGCGACGAAACCGACGGCCGCCGCGAGCGGGATCCAGCGCAGGCGCGGCCGGTCGATCCACAGCGCCGTGCCGACGAAGACGAGCGGCACGAGGTAGATCAGGTTGCGCTCCTGGACGGTCGTCCCGAAGACCGTGGACAGGTACGACGCCTTCACGGCCGTGTAGATCCCGAAGCCGATGACAGCGGCGGCGAACAGGCTCGTGAACGCGCGCAGCTCGGGCGTGCGCTCCTCGTCCCGCGGCCGCGCCAGGGCTGCGAGCGCCGCCACCACGGGCAGGAGGCCGAGGCCGATGGTCAGCGAGCCGGCGGCGTGAAGCCCGTAGTCGAGCATCCGTCCGCGGTAGTTGCCCGTGGCGATCGCCCAGCTCTGCGAGAACTTCCCGACGAGGCCGCTGAAGACGATGATCGCGCCCGCTCCGAGCACGATCGCGCCGACCCAGTCCCAGACGGTGAAGCGCGAGCGCCAGCGTCGCCCCGCATCGCTCGTCACCGCGTACAGGCCCGCGGCGAGGACCAACACGACGGGCAGCACGCCGAGCTCACCGCGGACGAGCCCGCCGAGGAGCGAGAGGGCGATCGCGGCCGCGATCCAGAACCACGTGCGTCGCGCGAGCGCGAGTGCCATCGCCAGGAACGCGAGTGCCGCGTACGGGTAGCTGAGCGGCTCCTCGAGGATCATCGGCGCGTAGGCGAGCGCCGGCACCGCGGCCGCGCCCGCGGCCGCGAACAGTGCCGCGCGCCGCGAGACGATCGTGCGCGCGAGGAAGTAGGTCGGCACGACCGTGAGCGTCATCACGATCACGCCGATGTACTTGACGATCTCGTACGCGGTGGAGGTCGAGCTCGCCGCCCAGGCGGGCGCGATCAGCCAGGTGTAGAGCGTCTGCCAGAAGTACGGGTCGCCGCGCCGTCCGCCGTGCCCGGTCGCCTCGATCGAGCGCGAGATCTGCGACAGCTCGAGCTCGTCCGTGAACAGCCAGGGCGTGGAGTGGCGCGCCGCCTCCCAGGCGTAGAGCGCGAGCAGGGCGACGAACACGGTCGCCAGCGGGATCGCGCGGTAGACCCGGTCGAACCAGGCATTCTCGGCTGGAGGGCCGGCCGGCTCGCCGGCCCGGGCGCTCACTCGACGCCAGCTCCGAGGACGACGACGGGGTCGAGATCGACTTCGCGCCGCACGAAGCGGCAGTTGACGTCCGCGCCCTCGCACCCGGCGATCAGCGCGTCGAGGCGCTCGCGCGGAGCCTGCGGGATCGTGACCAGCACCACGTCCGGCCTCGCCTCTTCGAGCACCCGCTCGATGTCGTCGAGGCCGCCGAGCACGGGCACGCCCTGCATGCGCCGACGCCGCAGCTGCGGGTCGTCGTCCACGAAGCCGACGACGTGCTCGCCCGGGGTCTCCCGGAGCTCGCGGAGCAGGCTGCGGCCGCTGCGACCGGCGCCGACGATCAGGGTCCGTCTCCGGGCTTCGCGGGCCTTCACCGAGCGCAGCCCGTGGTAGAGCGCGCGTTGCCCGAAGCGTGAGGCGCCGATCAGCGCGATGCAGAAGAGCGCGTCGACGACGTAGATGCTGGCCGGGAAGTCGCCGAAGGGGCCGAAGCTGAGCCAGATGATCCCGACCGCGATCGGCTCGGAGACCACGACGGCCGCCGTGATCGCGAGCGCCTCCCGCGCACCGGCGAAGCGCCAGACGCTGCCGTAGAGGCCGCCGCCGATCAACGCGAGGTAGCGGACGGCGAGGATCACCGGCAGCGAGACGATGAAGATGTGCTTCTGGTTGGTCGTCCCGTCGCCGGTCGTGAACAGCAGGTAGGCGACTCCGAAGGCGACGCTGATCAGGACGAAGTCGACCAGCACCTCGATCAGCCGCCGCGGCGCGAAGAGGACCTTGCGCAGCAGCACCGGCCGTCCGCTCGTGTCGGCGTCGCCGCGGTCGAGATCGGCGAGGAAGCCTGCGAACTGAACGAGGACGACGAAGGTGACGAGCACCCCGACGAGCGTCACGCGGCTGTTGCCGTACGCGGAGTAGGCGAGGCTGGAGGCGCCGAGGCCGGCCGCCACGATCGCGAGCAGCACGACCGTGCCTCTCTCGCCCAGGCCGCCGCGGACGAGGCGGTGCGACGTGTGGTCGCGGCCGCCCTGCGTGATCGGCCGGCCCTCGACGAAGCGCACGGCGGTGACGAGAGCGGTGTCGAGAATGGGCACGGCGAGCACGAGCAGCGGGATCAGGAGCGTCGCCACCGCCGACTCGGCCACCTTCCAGCTCGTGGCCAGGCCCAGAGCCGCGAGCACGAATCCGAGCACCTGGCTCCCGGAGTCGCCCATGAACACGGCGGCCGGACGATTCGGCCGGAAGTTGAACGGGAGGAACCCGAGCGCCGCGAAGCCGATCGACAGCGAGAGCACGAGCAGCAGGTCCTCCTTGTGCAGGTACACGGCGTCGATCGCGAAGAACGTGGCCGCGATCACGGCCAGGGTCCCGGCGAGGCCGTCGATGTTGTCGAGCAGGTTGAAGGCGTTCGTCATGCCGACGAGCCAGAGCCCCCCGAGGAACGCGGCCAGCACGCCGTTGGAGACGATCTCGACGCGGAGACCGGCGCCGAGGACGCACGCCGCTGCGGCGATCTGCGCGCGCGAGCTTGGCCCAGGGCGGCAGCGAGCGGACGTCGTCGACGAGCCCGGCGACGAACACGATCGCCGCGCCGCCGAGGATGCCGAAGAGCTCGGCGTCGGCGCCGACCGCCTGCACGGCGACGGCCAGGAGCACCGCCGCGGCGAAGCCCGCGAAGATGCCCACGCCTCCGAAGGTCGGGGTCGCGTGCTCGTGCCAGCGGTCACGCCTGGGCGCGGCGACGAGCCTCGCGGCGGCGGGCGAGCGCAGGAGCGCCCAGATCGTGAGCGCGGCCACGGGCAAGGCGACGAGGCAGGTCACACCAGTCATGGGGGCGCTCATCGCGCCGCCTCCCTCTCGGTCTGGAGCGGCACGATCATCAAAGCTACTGGTGCCCTGTTAGGTGAATGTTTAGGCAACTGCCCGTCGCCGTCGACTGAAGCGTAGGCGCCGCCGGGGACGGCCCTACACTCAGCGGGTGGACGTCTACGTCGACCTGGTCAGGTACCGCGAGCTGTTCGGGAGCCTGTTCCGGCGCGACTTCCGGGCCCGCTACAAGGGCTCCGTCCTCGGCGTGGCCTGGTCGCTCGCGAACCCGCTCATCCTCATGGGCGTCTACCTGCTGCTCTTCTCGGTGCTCTGGAGCGTGGTGGACACGATCGACCACTACCCGCTCTACCTGCTCTCCGGCCTGGCGGTGTGGGTGTTCTTCGCCACGTCGCTGCAGTCGGCTTCGCGGTCGATGGTCGACTACTCGGAGCTGATCCGGAAGGTGCGCTTCCCGCGCCAGCTCGTCGCCTTCTCGACAGTGGCGACGCAGCTCGTCGCCTTCGGGGCGATGCTGGCCGTGCTGGTCGTGATCGACCTGATCGTGCTCCCGCGCACGCGCGGCGTCTTCTGGGTTGCGATCCCGCTCGCCGCGTTGATCGTCTGCCTCGTGGCCGGGCTCGCCCTCGCCATCGCGTCGGCGAACGTCGTCTTCCGCGACATCGAGCACATCGTCTCCGCGGCGCTCCTGCCCTGGTTCTTCCTCACGCCGGTGCTGTACACGTTCGACCAGTTCGCGGGGCACCCGACGCTGCAGCAGCTCCTGCGCTGGGGGAACCCGATCACGCCGCCGATCGAGGCGCTGCGCGGCCCGCTCTACCTCGGCCAATGGCCGCACTGGACGGACGTGCTCTACACGATCGGCGTTGCGGCGGCGTCGCTCGCGCTCGGCGCCTGGGTCTTCAGCCGCGTCGACGACCGGATCGCCGTCGAGCTGTAGCGTCAGAGCCGTGGGCGTGATCGAGGTCGAGGACCTGCGGCGGGTCTACCGCTCGCGCACGAGCACCTTCAAGCGCGGGATGAAGGAGGTCGAGGCGCTGCGCGGCGTCACGCTTCTCCGTCGAGGCGGGCGAGCTCTTCGGCCTGCTCGGCCCGAACGGCGCCGGCAAGACGACGACGATCAAGATCCTGACCACGCTGCTGCTCCCGACGTCGGGCTCCGCGCGGGTGCTCGGCCTCGATCCGGCTACGCAGCACCGCGAGCTGCGCAGTCGGATCGGCTACGTGTTCGGCGGCGACCGCGGACTCTACGACCGCCTCTCCGGGCTCGACAACCTGAAGTTCTTCGCGGACGTCTATCGCGTGCCGATCCGGGACAAGAGCCGGCGGATCGACGAGCTGCTGGACATGGTCGGCCTACGCGGACGCGAGCGGGAGCGGGTCGAGACGTACTCGCGCGGGATGCGCCAGCGGCTGCACATCGCCCGCGGGCTGCTTCACGACCCGGAGGTGATCTTCTTCGACGAGCCCACGATCGGGCTCGACCCCGTCGGGGCGCGGGAGCTGCGCGAGACGGTGGCCGGGCTGCGGCAGGCGGGCAAGACGATCCTGCTGACCACGCACTACATGTTCGAGGCGGACGAGCTGTGCCAGCGCGTGGCCGTGATCGCGGGAGGCCAGATCGTGGCGCAGGGCAAGCCGTCCGAGCTGAAGGCGGCGGTCGCCGACCGGACGGTGATCGAGATCGAGACCTACGGCGTCGACGAGCGGACGCTCGACCGCCTGCGCGCGCTCGACGGCGTGGCCTCGGTCTCGTTCGAGACACGCGACCAGGCGCAGGTCATCCTCGTCCAGGCGGCCGACGCCTCGCTCGTGCAGCCGCTGCTCGGGCTGCTCGACGGGACGACGATCGGCAAGGTCATCTCGCGTGAGCCGACGCTCGAGGACGCCTACGTGGAGCTGGTGCGCGAAGCGTGATCCGGGTCTTCGTCACCGGGGTTCGCCTGCAGCTGCTCCAGCTCATGCGCTCGGGCTTCGACATCTCGGCGATGCTCGTCTGGCCGATCATCTTCGCCTCGATCGCCTTCTACCTCCTGGACGCGAAGGAGAGCCCGCGCCTCCTGTTCGCGGCGGCGCTGGGGACGGCGGTGATGATGATGTGGGCGCAGGTCATCGTCGGCGCGGGCGGCTCGCTCGACAACCAGCGTGTCTTCGGCACGCTGGAGCTGCTCGTCGCTGCGCCGGTGCCGCTCGTCAGCACGATCGCGCCGATCATGATCGCCTCCGGCGCCTTCGGCGTATACGGGCTCGTGGTCACGATCGCCTGGGGGCGCCTGCTCTTCGGGATCCCGGTCACGATCGACGATCCGTTCGCGTTCGTCGTCGCCCTGTTCGCCTGCGTGATCGCGATCGGGCTGCTCGGGCTGATCGCCGCGTCGACGTTCGTCCTCTACCGGTCGGCGTTCGCGCTCGGGATCTCGATGCAGTACCCGGTCTGGATCGTCACCGGCCTGCTCTTCCCGCTCTCGCTGCTGCCCGCCTGGGTCGGGCCGATCTCGTGGGTACTGGCCCCGACCTGGGGGTTCCGTGCGATCCGGGAGGCGGCACTAGGCGGCTCACCCTGGTCCTCGATCGGGATGTGCGCCGTCGTCAGCCTCGCCTATCTCGCCGTGTCGCTCGTCTGCCTCGCCTACTTCGAGCGGCTCGCGCGCGATCGTGCCAGCTTCCGGCTCGCGTGAACGACCTGCGCGTCTTTTTCTCCTGCGGCTTGACGAGCTTCCGCGCCCTGTTCGGCTGGGTCAACCCGTACGTGTTCGTGCCGATCCTCGTCGTCTACCCGATCGCGCAGATCCTCTTCTTCTCCTACCTCGGCCGCTCCGCAGGGGTCGAGTCCGATGCCTTCTTCCTGATCGGCAATACGTTCTGCGCGGCTTCCGTGGCGGCGATGTTCGGGATGGGGCAGGCGATCGGCGGCGAGCGGCGGTTCCAAACACTGCCCGTGCTCCTGGCCTCGCCGGTCAACCGCTTCGTCATGTACTCGGGGCGCGCGGTGCCGACGGTGGTGCTCGGCTTCGTCGTCGCCGTGATCGCGTTCGTCTGCGGCGCGGCGATCCTGGGCGTGCACGTCGGCGAGAGCGAGGCATTCGCGCTCGTGCTCGCGCTGCTCGCGAGCTCCTTCACGTGCGCGGGGCTCGGGCTCTGCATCGGCTCGCTCGGCCTCCGCGGTCGGTCGGTCAGCCTGTTCGCGGACGTGATCGCGGGCGGGTTGCTGATCATCTCCGGCGCGAACGTGCCGCTCGAGAAGCTGCCCGACGCCGTGCAGTCGTTCGCGTCGATCGTCCCGCTCACCCACGGCATCGAGGCGGCGCGCTCGGTCGCCGGCGGCGCGGATCTGAGCGAGATCACAGGCCTCCTGGGCAAGGAGGTCGGGATCGGTGCGATCTACATGGCGATCGGTCTCGTGCTCGTGGTGCTGTTCGAGCGCGAGGGCCGGCGTACGGGGGCGTTCGACCGGTTCTAGGCCTGGATGACGACGACGCGGCCGTCGTAGATCCACGGCTCGCCCGCCGGTGGCGCGAACGCCGGGAGACCTTCCACGTCGGGGAGGCGCTCGAGCTCGACCCCATGCAGCACCGAGGGGCAGAGCAGCGGGTGCGCGAAGCCCGGGTCGCGGCCGGCGTCGTTGCTCCACGGCCCGAGTGCGCGGCGCAGGCGGCGCGGCGGGTCGATCGACGGCGCCACGACGGCGTAACCCTCGGCATGCGCGGCGAGGGCGAGCTCGGCTGCGCCGGAGCCGAGCTCCCAGCCGGGCGGGAGAAGGACGTCGGCGACCTCGTCAAGTCGCGCGGCGTCGACGCGCGCGAGCACGTCGAGTTCCTCCTCCGGGCCGGCCGAACCCAGCTCGGCGAACCAGGCGCGGTGCTCGGCGACCAGGTCGAGCGCGAAGCGGTACCGGCCCGGCGGGATCGGGGCGCGCACGTCGACGCGAAGCGTGATCCGCCCCTTCGGCTCGATGGGGCGCGGCAGCGGCGTGCGGATCCCGTCCCAGACGATCGGGTTGCCGAGCGCGTCGAGCCAGTGGTACGAGCAGGCGATGTCCTCGCGCCAGGTGGCCGTGCCCGCGTTCTCGATCTCGACGCGGGCGGCGCCGAGCGCGCCGGCTCTCGGCTCGTCGAGCATCCACGTGAGCCAGCGTGCGACGAGCGGTCCCGGCACCGGACTAGTCTAGGTTGGTGTCCGGGACCGAGCCGCTGCTCGTCCGCGCTTGCCGCCGCGAGGTGGTCGAGCGGACGCCGGTGTGGTTCATGCGGCAGGCCGGGCGGTCGCTGCCCGAGTACCGGGCCATCCGCGAGCGCCACAGCCTCTTCGACGTCGGCCGGCAGCCCGAGCTCTGCGCCGAGGTGACGCTGCAGCCGGTCCGCCGTCACGACGTGGACGCGGCCGTGATGTTTGCCGACATCATGTCGCCGGTCCTCGCGATGGGCGTGGACGTCGAGCTGGTGGAGAACGTCGGCCCGGTCGTGCGCGAGCCCGTGCGGACGACGCGGGATGTGGAGCGGATGCAGGTCGGCGAGCCGCCGGAGCCCATCCTCGAGGCGGTTCGGCTCGTGCGCGCTGACCTGCCGCCCGAGAAGGCGGTGGTCGGCTTCTGCGGCGGCCCCTTCACCGTCGCCGGCTATCTCGTCGAGGGCAAGCCGAGCCGCGACTTCCTGGCCGTGAAGCAGCTCATGTACGGCGAGCCCGCCCTCTGGCATGCGCTGATGGAGAAGCTCGAGGCGACCTTTGCCGCCTACGTTCAGGCTCAGGTCCGGGCCGGCGCCGACGTGATCCAGCTCTTCGACTCCTGGGTCGGCGCGCTGTCGCCCGCGGACTACGACGAGTTCGTCGCGCCGCACTCGGCGCGCATCCTGGCGGGACTGGACGTGCCGACGATCCACTTCGGCACCGGCACGGCCGCGCTGCTTCGGAACATGGCCGCAGCCGGCGGCGACGTGATCGGCGTCGACTGGCGGATCGAGCTCGACCGCGCCTGGGCGGAGATCGGCGCCCGCGGCATCCAGGGAAACCTCGATCCGGCCGTGCTGCTGGGACCGTGGGAGCGGGTCGAGGCCGGCGCGCGTGACGTGCTCCGCCGCGCCGACGGCCGCCCCGGCCACGTCTTCAACCTCGGCCACGGCGTGCTCCCAGCCACGGACCCGGACGCTCTCACTCGGCTCGTAGAGCTGATTCGCGCGCGCTGACCGCCCCCACGGCCTCAGAGCCAGTCTCAGAGAGGTCGCAGAGGAGTCTCAGAGGCACCCTCAGAGGATGCTCTGAGGGTGCCGGTGCCCATCCGCGAGCAGGTGCCCGCGCTACTCTCGCCGGGAATGACGGAGCCGGAGCTTGCAGCGGGAGCGATCCAGGTCGACCACGTCAGCCGGCGGTTCCGGGTCTACCCGCAGCAGGTGCGGACGCTGAAGGAGATGCTCGTCGCGCGCGGGCGGGTCAAGGGCCGCGACGTCGACGCGCTCACGGACGTGTCCCTCTCGATCGATCCGGGCGAGGCCGTGGGCCTGATCGGCCGCAACGGCTCGGGCAAGACGACCCTGCTCAAGGTGGTGGCCGGGATCATGAAGCCCACCGCGGGCCGGGTCGCCGTCGGCGGGCGGATCGGCAGCCTGCTCGAGCTCGGCGCCGGCTTCCACCCGGAGTTCACCGGCCGCGAGAACGTCTACCTGAACGGTTCGATCCTCGGGCTCAAGCGCGAGGCGATCCGTCGGCACATGGCCGAGATCGAGGCCTTCTCGGAGCTCGAGCGTTTCATGGAGCTCCCGGTCCGCACGTACTCGTCCGGCATGGTCATGCGCCTCGGCTTCGCCGTCGCCGCGCACCTCGAGGTCGACGTACTGCTCCTCGACGAGGTGTTCGCGGTCGGCGACGAGGAGTTCCAGCGCAAGTGCTTCGGCAAGATCCACGAGTTCAAGCAGCGCGGCGGGACGATCGTCTTCGTCTCGCACGACGCGGCCGCGGTCGAGCGCCTCTGCACGCGTGCGGTGCTGCTGCGCGAGGGCCGCCTCGTCTTCGACGGACCCGTCCGCGAGGCGATCGTCCGCTATCACGCGATGCTCGCCGACGAGCGCAACCCCGAAGAGCGCGGTGCCGGGCTCAACGAGTACGGCAGCGGCGAGGTGCGGATCACCGAGGCGCGGCTGCTGGGCGCGGACGGTGAGGAGCGAAGCCAGTTCTCGGCGGGCGAGACGCTCGTCGTCGTGCTCCGCATCGAGTCGGCGCGGCCGGTCCCGGCGCCCAGGCTCTCGTACGAGCTGCACGACGAGGCGGGCCTGCAGCTCGGAGGCGGCGTCCAGGACACCGGCGAGCTCGGGTGGAGCGCCGACCGGGCCGAGCACTCGCTCCGGCTCGAGATCGACGAGCTGCCGCTCGCGGACGGCCGCTTCCGGTTCCGCTTCGAGCTCTCGGACGCGGACGGCGGCCATCTCTACCATTGGCTCGACGACGCGGCCAGGTTCGTCGTCTATCCGACGAACGGCGAAACCGGCCTCGTCAGCCTCGATGCGCATTGGTCGATGACGAGCTAGTCGGCGCTGCTTCAATGGACATTCGATGAGCTCGCGCACCTGTCCCGACTGGCCTGAGCTGATGGAGCTCGCGCCCGAGCTCCAGTTCAAGCACTTCACGCCCCGCGAGCTCGAGCTGCCCGCGGAGGTGCTGATGGCGATCGGCGACGTGAACCTGGACGAGGTCAGCGTCTGCGCCGACCCCGACCGGCACGTCTTCTACGCCCCGCACACCGAGCCGAAGGTGGTCGAGGCACTCCGCGGCTCACACTGGTTCGACCTGGAGGAGTGGCGCACGTCGGGTCCGGGCGCCGCGCACGCCTTCTAGGCAGACCAGGCCAGGACGGCCATGCCGTCCCACCACCAGTCCTGGTTTCCGCCGGCGCCCGCGACGTCGACGACGAGCGTCGCGCGCGGCTGCCCGGCGACGTAGTCGTCGATCGCACTGCGCACCTCGTCCCAGTCGCTGTCGTCGACGACCACGAGCGCCTCGGCGGCCAGATACGGCTCAGCGAGCCGGAGCGCCTCGAGCTGCGGCTCGTACTCGTGGCAGGCGTCGTAGTAGAAGACCCCGACCGTGCGGCCGTCCAGCGCGCCGCCGCGCAGCACCTCCAGCGTGTCGCCCTCCAGGATCGTCGCGCTCACGCCGAAGCGCTCGAGGTTCGCCTCGAGCTGCGCGCGGTTCGCCGCCGGGAGATCGCGACCGGCGACCGTCAACGGGCCGAAGTCGAAGTGGTCGATCGCGACCAGGTCGCCGGCGCCGCCGCGTGAGGCGGCGATCAGGCTCGCGCCCATGTACGCCCCCGCCTCCACGTAGCTCTCGCCGGGCCCGAGCAGCGAAGCGGCGAGGCCGATCACCGCCAGCGTGTTCTCGGTCGCCAGGTTGGGGATCCCGTCCACCAGGTCGGCGAAGTGCCGTTCGCGCGGGCGGGCGGAGTTGGGGTAGTCGTCGAAGAGCCCGGGAAGCTCGGCTGCGAAGCGGCTCGTGTCCATCGGTTCGTCGCCATTCTCGCCGGTAGGGTCCGCGCCGTGACACGGATCGTCGCACTCTCGGGCGGCGTCGGGGGCGCCCGCTTCCTGCGGGGCCTCGTCCGCGCCGTCGATCCCGCGGGCGTGACCGTGGTCGGGAACGTCGGCGACGACGTCGAGGTGCTGGGCATGCACGTCTCGCCCGACCTGGACAGCGTTCTCTACGCCCTCGCGGGCGTGGCTGACAACGAGCGCGGGTGGGGCCGCTCGGACGAGACCTGGATCGCGTTCGAGGAGGCTGCGCGGCTCGGCGGCGAGAGCTGGTTCATGCTCGGCGACCGTGACCTCGGCCTCCACCTGGTTCGCACGCAGGCACTCGCGCGCGGCGAGCCGCTGTCGGCGGTCACAGCGGGCCTCGCCTCGGTGTTCGGGATCGAGGCGACACTGCTCCCCGCCACGGACGACCGGCTGCGCACGTGGATCGACACGCCCGACGGCTCGTTTCCGTTCCAGGAGTGGTTCGTCGCCCGGCGCCACCGCGACGACGTCGACCGCGTCCGCTTCGAGGGCGAGGACACGGCCCGGCCCGCGCCGGGCGTGGTCGAGGCGATCGAGCAGGCCGAGCTGATCGTCGTCTGCCCGAGCAACCCGTTCATCAGCATCTGGCCGATCCTGGCCGTGGCCGAGATTCGCGCCGCCGTGGAACGTCGCCGGGTGCCGGCGGTCGCCGTCAGCCCGCTGATCGGCGGGCGCGCGGTCAAGGGACCTGCCGACCGCATGCTCGAGCGGCTCGCGGGCGGCACCGACCCCGTGCGCGTCGCGACCTGCTACCAGGGGATGATCGACGTGCTCGTGTTCGACGAGTCCGAGGCGGACGCTTCTCCCGGCGTCGAGCGCGTTGGCGTCCGCCCGGTGACGGCGCCGACCCTGATGCGCGACGAGGCGTCGGCGACGGCGCTGGCCCAGACGGTACTCGCCTGTGCCTGACGTCAGGATGCCTGAGCTGCGGATCTTTCCGGTCGAGGGGCTCCCCGAGATCGCCGAGGGGGACGATCTCGGAGGGCTGATCGCAGAGCGTACGGAGCTGATGACGGCGGACGTCGTCGTCGTTTCCCAGAAGGCGGTCTCGAAGGCCGAGGGGCGCATCGTGCGGCTCGCGGATGTCGAGGCGTCGGCGCGGGCCCGCGAGCTGGCCGCGCACCACGACCCGCGGCAGCTCGAGGTGATCCTGCGCGAGGCAGCGCGCGTCGTGCGTACCCGCCCGCCCCTCGTCATCGCGGAGACGCGGCACGGCTTCGTCTGCGCCTCGGCCGGGGTGGACGCCTCGAACGCGCCGGAGCCGGGGACGCTCGTGCTGCTGCCGCTCGACCCGGACGCCTCCGCCGGGGCGATCAGGAGGTCTTTGCGCGACCGGACCGGCCACGACGTCGGCGTGATCGTCAGCGACTCGTTCGGGCGTCCATGGCGGAACGGCATCGTCGACGTGGCGATCGGCGTCGCCGGGCTCGAGCCGCTCGAGGACTGGCGTGGGCGCCGCGACGCAAACGGCTACGAGCTGCGCGCGACCGTGGTCGCGGTCGCCGACGAGATCGCAGCGGCGGCCGAGCTCGTGCGCGGGAAGACGCTGGGCGTCCCGGCTGCAGTCGTGCGGGGGCTCGACGTGGCCGGCGAAGGCTCGGCCCGGGAGCTGGTCATGCCGCCCGAGCGGGATATGTTCCGCTGATGGAGCCGGCCGACCCGCCGATCGTCAACCTCGACGAGCTGGAGTCGCGTCGAATCGAGGCGGGCCATCTGAACGCCGAGTGGACGTTCGTCGGCGCGGCGGCCGGCAGCGTCGACGTGGGCATGCGCCGGATCCAGGTCCGGCCCGGCTTCTTCTCGACGCCGCTGCACGTCCACGCGCACGACGAGGAGACCTTCTACGTCCTCGGGGGCTCGGGCCTCTCTGTGCAGAACGACAGGACCTACGCCGTCCGCGCCGGCGACTGCATCGTCCACGCGGAGGCCGGGGAGGCGCACACGCTCAAGGCGGGCGACGACGGGCTCGACGTGCTCGTCTTCGGCCACTCCCGCGAGCGCAGCTCCGGCGCCCGCCTGCCGCGCATCGGCATGGCCTGGTCGGCGCGCTCGTGGTTCCCGACAGGCGAGGGGCCGTCGCCGTTCGAGCGCGAGGCGGCGCTCGGCCCGCCGGACACGCCGGAGCCGCGCGAGCGGCCGGGCTCGATCGTGAACGTCGACGAGGCTGCCTCGCAGACGCGCGACCGCGAGAAGTACCGCGGGACATGGCGGCGGCTCGGGCAGCCCGCCGGTGCCGAGCGCACGGGCCTGAACCACGTGGTGCTCGACCCGGGCCAGATGTCGTTCCCGCTCCACTGCCACTCCGCCGAGGAGGAGATCTTCGTCGTGCTGGAAGGCAGCGGCACGCTGCTGCTCGGTGACGACGAGCATCCGCTTCGCCCGCACGACGTCGTCGCCCGCCCGCCCGGAACCGGCGTCGCCCACGCGTTCACGGGCGGGGACGAGCCCCTCACCCTGCTCACCTACGGCACGAGGGAGCCGAACGACATCTGCTACTACCCGCGCTCGAACAAGATCGCGTTCTGGGGCGTCGGCGTCATCGGCCGCATCGAACGCCTCGACTACTGGGACGGCGAAGACTGAGGCTTGACTGCGGCTGTGTTCCGCACCGTTGGAGCGCAACGGCCACTCTTCGGGCAGTAGCCACGATTGCCACGCCAGGCTACGGGAATTCGGCGACGCCGACTTGCGGGCGACCGCAGGAGACCTCGACCGTGTCCTTTTTCGTCGGCGTCGACGCGAGCCGAACTCGCACGCTGTAGTGGCCGTTCGTGACGGGTGCCGTGACTGCGCCGCCGCCCCGGAACGCCGACGAGCGCACGACGATCTTCTCGGGCCGCGCGCAGTTCTCGACCGTGCCGCTGACGGTGACCGTGCCGCCGCGCACGGCCGGACCGCTGATCGACGGCGCGATCCGGTGATCTACCTGCAGGACGTGGGCCGTGTTGGGCCACGGATAGAAGCCGAGGTGGAGCGCGAGCGCGGCGAGAAAGGCGAGGACTGCCGTCCCGACCATGTGCACGTGGCCACGCAGGTTCGCGACCGTCTGGAACAGGGTGGGGAAGGACACGAGCTTCGCGTAGAAGAACGCGAGGATGCTCGGAAGGACGAGCACGAAGAACGCCACGAGTGTCCACAGGACGTACGCGCCGGGCCAGTACCCGCCGAAGATGAAGGCGACCGCGGCCCCCGCAGCGATCAGGGCCGCGCTGCCGGGCAGGTACAGGCGCATCCGAACCTGCCCCTCGTGTCCGGCCGGCGGCGGCGCCGGCGGGACGCGCAGCAGCGCGAGCGGCCGATTCAGCGGCTGCGGCGTCGTCCTCCGCCGCCAGACGAGGCGTCCGCCCTCGGGGTCGATCCGGTACCCGGCCTTCGTGAGCTTGCCGTCGCGCGCCTTCTGCCGGAGCCGCCGCCTGGCAGTCGCGTTGACGGCGGTGAAGACCATGAGCCAGATGACGAAGAGCCCCACCGGGCCCCAGAGGTACTCGAGGTGCCCGATCGTCGTCGAGAACGTCGGCCAGTTCGCCTTTTCCCAGATCGCGGGGATCAGCTCGGCAGGAAGGAAGAGCAGGAAGATGACCGGGATCCAGAAGACGTAGCCCCAGGCCTCGCGACGGACCTTCTCGTCGCTCGAATGGATGAGCTCCCACCACTTCCGCGGGTCCCAGAGCCGGGTCCACGTCCCGCCCTGCGCGTTCACGTGCTGAACGGTACGACGCCCGCCGGTCGGACCTCCATCGCCGGCCGACGACCCGCTGGATGAACTTCACTGCGGCGCACGCGTACGCGGAACATCCTGACGGAAGGGCCTCTCACAGGACTTTCACAGCCGAGCGGGTACGTTTCTCAGCAGATTCCAAGCTACGCGTGGCACGTTGTCCCCATGACCGGGATGAACGCGAATGGAAACCGACCGGCCAGGATCCTCGTCGTCGACGACGAGCCTTCGATCGTGGACGCCGTGGCGACGGCGCTGCGGTACGAGGGCTTCGAGGTACGGGAGGAGGCATCCGGGCGTGCGGCGATCTCGGCCGTGGTCCAGTTCGACCCCGACCTCGTCGTGCTGGACTGGATGCTTCCCGACGTCGAGGGAATCGAGGTCGGGCGGCGCCTGCGCGAGCGTGGCTTCAAGACAGCAATCCTCTTCCTCACCGCGAAGGACGCGGTCGAGAACAAGGTCGAGGCACTGCGGGCCGGCGGGGACGACTACGTGACGAAGCCGTTCAGCCTCGCCGAGGTCGTGGCCCGCGTCCAGGCGATCCTGCGCCGGACCGGCAGCGACCTCCCGGGCGACGTGCTCAGCTTCGCGGACGTCACCCTCGACGAGGTGCGCCACGAGGTCTACCGCGGCGAGACGCGGGTCGATCTGACCGCGACGGAGTTCTCGCTGCTTCGCTTCTTCATGCTCAATCCGCGGCGGGTCCTCTCGAAGGGCCAGATCCTCCAGAACGTGTGGCGCTACGACTTCGCAGGTACCTCGAGCGTGGTCGAGACGTACGTCAGCTACCTCCGCAAGAAGCTGGACTCACTCGGGCCCCCGCTGATCCGAACGGTCAGGCAGGCGGGCTACATGCTCGAAGCCGAGGAGTAGGTGCTCGGCCGGCTCTCGCTGCGCGCGCGGCTGGTCATCGGCGTCTTCGTCATCGCCGCCGTCGGCCTCGCCGTCGCCGACGTCGCCACCTACACGTCGCTCCGCTCGTTCCTCCTCGACCGGGTCGACAACTCGCTCGAGGCGGGCCACGTCCAGGTGGAGCAGCTGGTCTCGGGCGACAGGGGCCCTCAGCACGGGGAGGGCGGCGGCCCCGGGTCCGGCGGCCGCGGCGGCCCGCCGGCGCAGGGGATCGACTGGTACCAGGTCAGGACCCTCGACGGCGGGCTGGTCAGCGGCGGGTTCCTCGTCGGCAGCGGCTCGCCGCCGAAGCTCCCGGCGCAGATCGACGTCCCTTCCCGGGCTGGGGGCGGTCCGAGCGGCGAGCACGTCTCCTACTTCACGGTCTCGTCCCGGAACGGGTCGACGAGCTATCGCGTTCGAGCGTCGATCGATCCCCGGCAGCCGAACCAGATCCTGCTGATCGCCGCCTCGCTGCACGACGTCTTCGGGACGTTGCACCGGCTGCTCCTGATCGAGCTTCTCGTGACGGCCGCCGTGCTGGCGGGCGTCGCCGGCCTCGGTCTCTGGGTGGTGCGCCTCGGGCTGCGGCCCCTCCGCGAGATCGAGTCGACCGCGGCGACGATCGCGGCGGGCGACCTGTCGAAGCGCGTCGAGCGTGCCGAGCCGACGACCGAGGTGGGTCGCCTGGGTCGTTCCCTGAACGCGATGCTCGAGCAGATCGAGGTCGCATTCAAGGCTCGCCAGGAGTCGGAGACCCGTCTGCGCCGGTCCGAGCAGAAGCTGCGGAGGTTCGTCGCCGACGCCTCGCACGAGCTGCGAACGCCGCTGGCGGCGGTCCGGGCGTACGCGGAGCTGTTCGAGCGGGGCGCCGCCGACCGACCCGAAGATCTCGCCCGGTCGATGTCGGGGATCACCCGCGAGGCCGAACGGATGAGCGTCCTCGTCGAAGACCTGCTCCTGCTCGCCCGCCTCGACGAGGGGCGGCCGCTCGAACGAGAGCGGGTCGACTTCGCGGAGATCGTCGTGGAGGCCGTCGACGCGCATCGTGTCGTCGACCACGAACGGCCGGTCGACCTCGCGGTGGAGCCGGCGGAGGTCACCGGCGACCGCGACCGGCTCCGGCAGGTGATCGACAACCTGCTCGCGAACGTGCGGGCGCACACGCCCCCGGGAACACAGGTCTCGGTGAGCCTGCAACCGGTCGACGGGCGCGCCCGGCTCGTCGTGCGCGACTCCGGCCCGGGACTCTCGGCGGACGAGGCGGAGCAGGTCTTCGAGCGCTTCCACCGGCTCGACACGTCGCGGGCCCGGTCCAGCGGAGGAGTGGGCCTCGGTCTCTCCATCGTCGCCGCCGTCGCGGAGGCGCACGGCGGCATGGCCGAGGCGCGACCGACGGCGGGCGGAGGTGCCACCTTCGTCGTCACGATCCCGCTGGCGGCCCCGGCCGGCAAGCCCGCCGCGACCCGCAAGCTGTCCCGGCGCGGCTAGGGAGGGCTTCCGGCCTTTCTCTGGTCCCTTGAACCGGGCCTTCGCGAGTCCAAGAGCCGTCTCAGCCGATTCACAGGAGATTCCAATTCTCCGCCCGTAGCGTGGTCTCCATGGACGAAGCGATCCAGCTCGCCGGCTCGTCTCACACCCTGACCGGCCGCGGAGCGCTCCGACGGCAGACGGCCGCGGCCGTCGTCTACCTTCTCGTCGCGGCGAACACCGCGGTGATCGTCTGGCTCTGGGTCCACGGCGGCAATCTGGCCTCGTCGTCCACTGCCGACGTCTTCACGAGCGTCGGCCGGATCACCGGGCTTCTCGAGCGCGTACCTCGCGCTGCTGCAGGTCATCCTGCTGGCGCGGCTCCCGGCGCTCGAGCGCTCGGTGGGCTTCGACCGGCTCACGGTCTGGCACCGCTGGAACGGGCACCTCTGCATCGACCTCGTCGTCGCGCACGTGGTCTTCACGGTCTGGGGCTACGCGCTGATGGACAGGTACTCGATCCTCGAGGAGGTCTCGACGATGCTCGGCGGCGGGATCTACCCGGGGATGATCACGGCGACGATCGGCACCGCGATGCTGCTCGCCGTCGTCGCGACGTCGATCGTGATCGTCAAGCGGCGGCTCAGCTACGAGTGGTGGTACGCCGTCCACCTGCTGGCCTACGCCGGCATCGCCCTCGCCTGGTTCCACCAGATCCCGACCGGCAACGAGCTCGTCCTCGACGAGGCGGCCGCGGACTACTGGCGCGGCCTCTACCTCGCGACCCTCGCGATCCTGGTCGTCTTCCGGCTGCTCGTGCCGTTCTGGCAGCTGTTCCGCTACCGGCTGCGGGTCGCAGGCGTAGACGACGAAGGTCCGGGCGTCGTCTCGCTGCACCTCACCGGACGCAACCTCGACCGTCTGGGCGCCGAGCCGGGCCAGTTCTTCCTCTGGCGGTTCCTCGATCCCCGGCGCGTCCTGGTCGGCCCATCCGTTCTCGCTCTCGGCCGCGCCCGACGGCAAGTCGCTGCGGATCACGGTCAAGGCGCTCGGCGACCACACCGCCCGGCTGCGGGGCGTGCGGCCGGGCACACGCGTGCTGGCGGAGGGGCCGTTCGGCACCTTCACGGAGTCGGCACGGCGGCGGCGTGAGAAGGTGCTGCTGATCGCCGGCGGCATCGGGATCACGCCGATCAGGTCGATGGTCGAGCGGATGCGCGGCGACGTCGTCGTCCTCTACCGCGCGCTCGGCGACGGCGATCTCGTCTTCAGGGGCGAGCTGGACGACCTGGCCGCGCGAAACCGGCTCGCCGTCCACTACGTCGTCGGCGACCACCGGGGCGAGGGCGCGAGGCTGCTCTCACCCGACCACCTGCGCGAGCTCGTGCCCGACGCGGCCGAACGAGACGTCTTCCTCTGCGGCCCACCGGCGATGACGGACGTCATCAGCAGGAACCTGCGGACCGCGGGAGTCCCCCGCCGTCATGTCCACCTCGAGCGCTTCGCGCTCACCTAACCGAAAGGAGACCCAGCCATGCGCAAGGCACCCGTCGTGCTGATGAGCGCCACAGCGCTCGCTCTGCCCAGCGTCAACGCCTGGGCGGCGGCGGCGAACGCCGTCAAGACGACCGCTCCCAAGAAGAAGGTCGTCACGGCGACGAAGAGCTTCACCGGAGCCCCAGGCTTCGCCGGCCGGTGGGGAGACGTGCAGGTCACGATCGTCGTCAAGAAGACGACCACCACCAACCTCACGACGAAGAAGAAGACCGTCAAGCGGAAGATCACCGCGGTGAAGGTGCCGGTCTACCCGGACCACACCGACCGCTCGATCTTCATCAACCAGAACGCGCTGCCGCTGCTGATCCAGGAGACGATCCAGGCTCAGAGCACCGCGATCGACATGGTCTCGGGCGCGACCGACACGAGCCAGGGTTACGAGCAGTCGCTGCAGTCGGCGATCCTCAAGGCGAGGGCCTGGTAGCCGTGGCCGTCGCCGTCGAGGCCCGGGGCGTCACCCGCGTCGAGCAGATCATGGGCATGCCGATCGTCGTCGACGTCCGCGACGTCGGCGACCCGGCTGCCCTCGAGCCGCTCTTCGACTGGTTCGGCGTCGTCGACGAGACGTTCAGCACGTACAAGGCCGGCAGCGAGATCAGCCGGCTCAACCGGGGGGAGCTCTCGCTCGCGGACACCCATCCGGACGTGCGCGAGGTGCTCGCGCGTTGCGAGGAGCTTTGCGTCGAGACGAACGGCTACTTCGACGTGCGGGCAGCGGGCGCGGGCGTCGTCGACCCGTCGGGCCTGGTCAAGGGCTGGTCGGTCGACCGCGCGGCCGCGATCGCAGACGAGCTCGGCTGGCGGAACTACGCGATCAACGCCGGCGGCGACATCCGCCTCCGCGGGGGTGCCCTGCCCGCGCCCGTGTGGTGCATCGGCATCCAGCACCCGGAGGACCGCGGGAAGATCGTCGCGGTCGTGGCCGGCGATGACCTCGCCGTCGCGACGTCAGGCGCCTACGCCCGCGGTGAGCACGTGATCGACCCGCACACGGGTCGCGCGGCGGAGGGCGTCCTGTCGGTGACGATCACCGGCCCCGATCTCGCGACGGCGGACGCGTACGCAACGGCTGCGTTCGCGATGGGCACCCGAGGCCCGGCCTGGACAGCGCGCCTGCCTGGCTACGAGGCGATGACGCTCCTGACGGACGGCCGGTCGCTGCGAACACCCGGCTTCGCCCGGGAAGGGTGAGGAGCGGCCGCGGGGCCGGGGACTTCTCTTCGACTGTGGCCGTACCGCCTTCGCGGAGGAGGCAGGCACGGCGGTGCTCGCGGTCGGCGCGACCCGAGGCAAAGCGTACGAGCCGTCCGGCTGGGAGATCTGGGCGCCGGCGCACCACCTGTACGAGGCGGGCGACTACGCAGGCGCCGTTGAAACGGCCCGTAAGGTGGTCGAGGCGAACCCGCAGTACGCCGCGCCAAAGTACAACCTCGCCTGCTGCGAGGCGCTGGCAGGGATGACGGAGGACGCGATCGGGCACC
This sequence comes from uncultured Actinomycetes bacterium, assembly GCA_963776375.1. GTDB lineage: Bacteria > Actinomycetota > Thermoleophilia > Gaiellales > Gaiellaceae > PALSA-612. The sequence continues at coordinate 211,401 of CAVZMF010000005.1, forward strand.
TGCGCGCCGCGATCGAGCTCCGGCCCAGCCTCCGCGACCTCGCGAAAGAGGACACCGACTTCGACCCGATCCGGAACGAGCCAGGCTTCCGCGAACTCGTCAGGGACTGACGGCCACCCCGAGCGCGATCCCCCTCCCCGCCGGTCCCTCGCGCGCGCCTACGCGCGTGCGTGTACGCGTAGGACGAGGGCGCAGCCTGAGCCGCGCCCCCCTGTCCCGTTACTTCTAGCCGTTGATTGCTTCCAGCAGGTCCTTCTGTGCCCGCAGCTGATCCGCTGTCGAGGACGGGTTCAGCCGCACCGTCTCGGCGTTCGAGATCACGGTCGAAAAGGCCGTGTCCGGAACCTTGTCTCTGTTGGTGTCGACCAGGGTGCTCAGGTCGAGCGCCCCGTTGGCGAAGTTCAGCCAGGACGTGAGCAACTGGCGGTCGAGCTGCTGCTTCGCGCTTCCGTTGTTCCCGCCGACGGAGAGGACGTCGAACGCGTTCGCGACCGTCGAAGCATCGGTGGTTTCGTCGAATACCCGGCTCATGAAGCCGGTGATCTGCAAGAAGCACGTCCGCTGCTTTTCGGTAAACGCCGTCGGGCGTGGCCGGTACTGGGTCTGCCAGTAGCCGGCGTTCTGCCGCACGGTTGCATTCCCGGTGATGATCACAGCCACGTGGTCGGTCGGGCTCGCGCCTGTGTCGTCGTCCGTCACCGAGAAGTCGACCGTGTAGAAGCACGCGTCTCCGAATGTATGGGTGCGCGAGTCCTTCACGTCGCGCGGGTTGATCGACGGGCTCGGCAAGGGATCACCGAGCGGGAAGTTGAGCGCGTCGTTCAAGTACTTGGGCGTCGCGTCAGGCGTCGAGTCCGCCCACTTCCAGTCGAGGACGAGGTCGTCACTTCCGGGTCGATCGATTGCCCGCTGAACGACACCGGCTGCCCGGCATGCGCGAGGAGCGTCGCCACGCCGTTGACCGTCGTGGCGGACGACTTGTCGATCGCCGCCGTCGGGTTCTCATTCGTGATCGAGATCGAGGTCGTGCTACACGTCCCGGCTGCCTCATCCGATGGGCAGATCGTCAACGTGAATGTGCCGTTGTCGCCGTAGGTATGGGTCGGTGACGCGGTGAGCGTTGCGTTGGGCCGGACGTTCTCGACCGTGCCGGAGAGCGAACTCGCGCCTGCTCCATCGCCCCAGTTGATCGTCGCCGTCGGGGTGTCGAGCCAGCCCGGATCCGTGACCACGACGTTCGCCGTCACGAGGCTGTTCTCGATCTTCGGGCTGTCGGTCGTGAGCGTCGTGACCGTGGGAAGGACGTTGCTGACGGTCACGTCTATCGACGCAGTATTCGAGAAGCCGTCGGCGTTCGTCACCTTGACCTTCACCGGGTACGTCCCGTCCTGGCCGAAGGCGACGTTGGCAGGCTTCTCGCCCAACGCGTCGTTGTACTGGCCGTCGTTGTCGAGGTCCCACGCATACGTGAAGGGCCCGTCGCCGTTCTCCGTCGACGCGCTCGCGTCGAGCGGGACATCGGCGCCCTCGCCCACCGAGTAGGGGCCACCGATGTTCGCCACCGGTGTGCACGCGGCAGGTCCATCCGTGCCAGCGGTGACCGTCTTCTGATCAGACGAGGACGTCGCCGACTTCCCCATCTCGCTCGCAGCGAACACGCCCCAGATCGTGCACTGATCCGCGCTCGTGGCGGCAGTGAGAATGGCATCCCTCGCGGCGAGGAAGCTCGGGCTCGTCGGCGTTCCCTTCATGCCGTCGATGACCAGCTTCTCCGTCTTCGCTTGGCCGAGCTTGCCGCGCAGCTTCCACAGCGCGGTCGCCCAGATCTCCCCGTCGTTGTGCACCTCGCAGGACGGGTTGCAGAGGAGCGTGTACTTCTCCGTGCTCGTGGCGTAGCTCGAGATGCGCCGGAATCCGCTGGTCGGCGGCGTGTTCGCATCGCCGCCTCCGCTGTACTCGAAGATGACCGGGTCGTTGAAGTACGAGATGGCGAAGAAGTCGCTCCAGCCCTCGCCCAGGCCGCCGGTCTGAACGCCACTTCCGAGGTTCGCGCCTGCCACAAGCCGGTTGGAGACGCCGTGCCCGTACTCGTGCACGATCGTGTCCCCCTCCATCTCGCTCTCGCGGAACGGGAAGGGCGACGAGCCCAGATAGACCTGGAGCCGCCCAGCGTTGCCGTCTCCTCCATTCGCGTTGAAGTTGGCGTTGTTGCGGCAGAAGATGTCGTTGTTGTCCTTGTCCTTGCAGAGCTTCTCCGTGCCGGTGCCCCAGCCGTTGAACGCCTCGGCGAGAACGGCGTCACCACCGACTCCACCCTTGCCGAAGTTGTCGTTCTGGAAGTTTCGCGAGGGCTCGTCGAAGCCGAGCGAGTAGTAGTAGTCGTGCGCCTTGTTGACCCAGTAGAAGAGCTGGGTGAGCGTCGCATCGCGGTCGGTGTTGATATCGGTGCCACCGCTCGTCTGATACGCGTCGGTGAACGTGTAGTCGAAGTGCTGGAAGGCCGGATCCCCCGTGTCCGGGGTCTGCGGCTGATAGCCGATGGCGTTCGTCGCGTTGAGGTCCTCGTAGGCGTTCACGTTGTTACCGGACGTGGTGCGGCCCGAGACCCAGCCCGCGGGGAAGGGAACGATCTGCTGGCTGTTGGTCGGGGTCGGATTCTGTGACGTGTAGACCTTGCCCTCAGGCCCTGCGAAGTACGTGAGGCTGTGCCGGTACAGCACATCGCTGGAGTTGGCGTCGACGATCGTCTGGTAGAGGCCAAGCTGCGACTCGATCGTCGTCTTCCAGCCCAACCGAGCTTGCCCGTCGCCTAGCGGGAACGTCACGAGCTCGGCGGAGATGGGCTGTGGTCGGTACAGGCCCTCCGACAGCGAGTTCTCGAAGACAGTAAGCCTCGACGGACCGTTCGAGGACGAGATCAGCCGCAACGGGCGGTTGTCGTCGAGGCCGAGTGCGGACGCGGCGGCGCGAACGGCCTGAGCAGCGGACAGCGACGGTGTCGCGCCCGCTGCGGTATTCGGGTAGGAGGAGCCACCGACACTCGCAACGCGCCCGCGCCGGTCGATGACGAAGGTCAACAGCGCGCCTTCGATCTTCCTGCCCTGATCGAGCTGCTGAAGCGTGAGCTGCGTTGCGCTGTTGGACTTGGTGACGTACTTGGCCGCGACGTCGAAGCTCGCGAGATCCGCCCGGCTCAGCCGAAAGAGATCGGCATGGTCGGAGAGGTAGCCGAGGGCGATTGCTGCCGGCGCCGCCGTGCTCGGTCGCGTGAGGAAGCCGCCGTAGCGAATGACGAACGATGGAGTTCCCACCCTTTCGTTCGTCCTCACGGTGACTCCGCGCATCGTTCGGAGCGCGCGCTGCTGTTGCGCGGTGAGCGCGACCCGAGTGTCGCTCGCAGACCGAACGTCGCGGTCGGCGAGCGACCAGACGCGCGTGGTCGAGAACGACACTGCCTGGGCAACCGACACGACGCAGACCGCCAGCAAGCCGCCGACGGCAAGAACCGGAACTCTCCGCATATTCTCTCCTCTCCCCTTCGGCAAGCCAGCCACAGGGGAGGCCGCCGTGATGGAGGCGATCTAACTACATTTGTAAGGAACTTGTCAAACGAGACTCGAGGGTTCGAGTCCATCAGAGGGCTCCAGGATCTTCCTGCAGATCGGGCCTTTCTGAACCAACGTGCTCAGGAACTCCATCCAGGGCTCAGCGGTTTGCAGCGCGATCTTGGAGGGGACGCATCGACAGGTCCGCGGCGAGAGCAAGAGATGTCTCGCGAAGCTCTGATGCCTTGACCCTGGCGTCCGTCGTCCCGGAGCTGTCCAAAGCGTCTGCGTAGTCGCAGGCTGTCCAGGCGAGCTCGGGTCGGTAACCGGCGCGAGTACAGAATGCGATGCCGTCTGCGAAGTGAGCGAGCGCTCGATCGAGTTGGCCGAACGTGCTTGCGAGGAGACCCAGGAGACGGTCGATCGTCAGGGGAATGAAGAAGCTTGCGGTTCCTCTCTGCGGCTCGAGGATTGCGTACGCGTCCTTCGCCGCCTTCGCGTCGCCCGTTTGCACCGCGATCAGCGCCAGGCCGATTCTTGCCTGGCTGGCCAACACCGGGGCGAGCCGCGGCAGAGAGAGGACCCGCACGGCGGCCGCGTGGGCAATGTCCAGGCCCTTGTTCGTGTTCGCAATGCGGCTCACCAGTGGGACAACCGCGGCGAGGACCACATGGTCCGCAATCGGGCCCGGCGGCGGCACGAGCTCGACGACCTCCCGCAACCGTCCGATCCAGGCCGCCCCGGCGTCGAGCTCGCCGAGTGTGTACTCGAGCACCGCCCGGACCGCAAGATGCCGGCAGTCTCGGGCCGGCACGAGCTACCGGGAATGGAGAACCAAGAATGCCTCGCACACCATCGGGCCGCTTGCTGTCGAGAAGCTCGACTACTGGGACGGCGAGCTTTAGCCCGAGACCCGCGTGATTCGTAAAGCGATGGAGAACGATCCCCCGTTCGAGGGGTTCGCCGCGTCAGCGGGCGGGTTCTGCTGCCGATATCGACTTCGTGGCCGCACGGAGAGCAGTCGGCGCTGCCGTCTTTCCGGTCGAGCGCGACCAGCCCTCCGTCGCTGCCCCGCCGCTCGTCGAGTCGTATCGCCGGCTCGCGGAGGTCTTCCACCACGTTCTCTCGGAGGAGCACCTCGACAACCTGCTCGGCCGGATCGCGGACACGCTCGCCGAGCTCGTTCCCTACGACGCGCTCCACGTCTACGAGGCCGACGACGCCACCCGCGAGCTCGTGCCCACGCTGGCCCGGACCGAGTGGGCGGAGGAGGTCCTGCGCACCCGCCCCGCATACGGCCAGGGGATCACCGGCTGGGCTGTCGTGAACCAGACGCCGGTCTGGACGAATCAGGCGCACCTCGACCCGCGCGTCGTGATCGTCCCGGGCACGCCCGTCGAGCCCGAGGCGCTGATCTCGATTCCGCTCGTCGCGCGAGGCTCGCTGAAGGGTGCGCTCAACATCTACCGCATCGGCAAGGACGCGTCGTTCGACGACGACGAGTTCGAGCTGGCCAAGTGGTTCGGCGACGCGGCCGCACTGGCCCTCGACAACGTCCAGGTGCGCGCCACCCTCGAGCACCAGGCGCAGACGGACTCTCTGACCGGCCTCTACAACCACCGCTTCTTCCACGAGCGCCTGCGCGCGGAGCTCACCCGCGCCACGCGGGCGCACGACTCGGTCGGGCTGCTCATGTTCGACATCGACGACTTCAAGCGCGTGAACGACATCTGCGGGCACGCCGTCGGCGACCAGATCCTGGGCGCGATCGCGAAGGCGATCACCTCGATCGTCCGCGGCAGCGACGTCGCCTGCCGGATCGGCGGCGAGGAGTTCGCGGTGATCCTCCCCTCCTGCGGTGCCGGCGACGCCCTCGGGCTTGCCCGGCGGCTGACCGAGCGCATCCAGCAGCAGCCGATCGACGCCGCCGGGGAGGTGACGCTCTCGATCGGCGTCGCCGAGGGCCCGAAGCACGCGACCAACCCGCGCGAGCTCGTCGCCTGCGCCGAGTCGGCGATGATGACGGGCAAGGCCCGCGGCAAGAACCGCATCGTCGTCTTCAGCGAGGACGTGGGCGAGCGTCCCGCTCAAGACCCGGGCCGCGAGGCGCGCTCGATCGCGCACTTGAAGATGCTGCAATCGGTCGCCGGGCGGCTGAACCGCTTCAACTCCGTGCGCGAGATCGGCGAGGCGATCGTGACCGAGCTGCGGATCCTCGTCGACTACCACAGCTGCCGCGTGTACTTCGCCGAGGGCGACGAGCTCGTGCCGATCGCGGTCAAGGGCGAGGAGGAGTCCGAGGCGGCGACGCTCTCCGAGCTGAGGGTCCCCTTCGGGTTCGGCATCACCGGCCGGGTCGCCGAGTCGGGGCGCTCGCTGCTGCTCTCGAACTCGCAGGACTGCGAGTTCGGCGAGCTCGTGCCCGGCACGGAGCCGATCGACGAGTCCGTCGTCGCGGTACCGCTTCGCTACGGCTCGCGCGTGAACGGCGTCGTCTTCCTCTCGCAGCTGGGCGTCAACCGCTTCGACGAGAACGACGTGCGGCTGCTCGAGGTACTGGCCGGCTACGCCGCCTCGGCGCTCGAGAACGCGCGCCTGTACGAGAGCCTGCGGCGCGAAGCCGCGCATACGAGGGCATGGCTCGAGTTCTCCGACGAGCTCTCGTCGGCCGGATCGCTCGAGGCGATGATGAACGCCACGGTCGTGACCGTCGCCCGGCTGCTCGAGGTCGGGCAGTGCTCGCTCTGGCTCGAGGACGAGGGCGACGGCGACTTCGAGTGCGCGGCCTCCCACGGCTACGTCGAGGAGCCGACCGGCGCTTCGATCGCCGCGTCGGTGATCCGGGGCGGCGCCGCCGAGGAGTTCATCCGCAGCCGGAAGACGCCCTTCCTGATGACCGCGCAGGAGCTGCACGACTGGTTCTTCTCGCACATCGAAGCCGCGGAGCTGAAGCCGGTCGCGACCGCGCCGCTCCCTCCGGGCCACGGCGTCAAGGGCTGGATCACGGTGCGCGCGCCCGCCGCCGGCCTCGGACACTTCACCGAGGAGCGGCTGCGCCTGCTGGACGGGCTCGCCTACCGCGCCTCGATGGCCCTGCAGCGGGCGGTGCTCCATCGCGAGCAGCAGGAGAACGCCCAGGTCGCGAACGCGCTGCTCGACTTCGGCCGCGAGATCGCGCCGGCCGCGAGCGAGTCCGACGCTCTGGGCAAGGCATGCGAGATCGTCGCCCGCACGCTGGGCACGCCGCGAACCTACGTCGTGCTCGACGACCCGGTCTCCGGCGACGTGGTCGTCGGAGGTGCTTTCGGTGTGGACGAGTCGGCGCTCGAACTGCGCCTCCAGGCCGACGTGATGCGCGAGATCCTCGGCCACGGCACAGAATCGTTCGTGCTCTCGGGCGACGAGGTCGCCGACGCGCTCGGCCGGGCGGGGATTGCGATGACGCGCGAGCCCATGCCGCTCGCGGTCGCGCCGCTCGCGCTCTCGGGCAACCGCGTCGGCTGCATCCTCGCGGCGGCGCCGGGGCCCGAGCACGAGTTCGAGGAGCTCGACCTGCGGCTCCTGGCCGGCATGGCGCACCAGGCGGCCCTGCTCATACGTGGGTGAACCCATGGTTCCCGCACGAGCCCCCTCCTTCAATCGGCGCACCCAGAGCCGCAGCGACCGACGCCGGCGAAGCCGGCATCGCCGGACGAGGTAGCGCGATACTGCGAGTGTGCTCGCCCTCGAGGTCGTCGACGGGGACATCACGGCGCTCGACGTCGACGCGATCACGAACGCGGCCAACGACCATCTGTGGATGGGTGCCGGCGTGGCCGGGGCGATCAAGCGGGCCGGCGGCGAGGAGATCGAGCGCGAGGCGATGGCGAAGGGGCCGATCGGGGTCGGCTCGGCGGTTGCGACCGGCGCGGGTCGGCTGCCCGCGCGCCACGTGATCCACGGCGCCGTGATGGGCCAGGACCTGCGGACGAGCGCGGAGCTGATCGAGCGCACGACGCAGAGCTGCCTCGAGCTCGCCGACGAGCTCGGCTGCGAGTCGCTCGCGCTGCCCGCGTTCGGCACCGGCGTCGGCGGCTTCCCGCTCGACGACTGCGCACGGCTCATGGTCGCCGTCGCTCGCGGCTACGAGCCGCGCACGCTGCGGCGGCTCGTCTTCGCCGTCTTCGGCGTCGAGGCGGCAGTCGCTTTCGCGGCCGCGGTCGGCTAGCCGAAGTCGCGCAGGAAGCTCTAGATGATTGATCGATAAAACGACCAATCATCTAGCAGGAATCGTAATCCGAGCCGTTTGAATTCCCAGAACGCTGCGTGGCCAATGCGTACGCTTGCCGGCCGGCAACCGCTAGACGAGTGATCGACGAATTTCCGATCAATCGTCTAGACGTGGAAGCTGGTCGAGGCCGACGCGTACCCCGCGGCGGAGGCCGTCGCGGAGTAGGAGCCGGGCCGGAGCGCCAGGGTGACGCTCCCGCCGCTTCCCGTCCGGAGGTGCCGTCCGGCGACCGTGACGGCGGCTCCCGGGACGGGATCGCCCGCGTCGCGGACGGACACGGTGACCTTCGCGCCCGCCTTCGTCCGGGCGACGGACGCGTGCACCGCGAACCGTGCGAGGACGTGCGTGCGCCAGAAGCCCGTGCCGTCGTTCGCGAACAGGTCGAGCGGACCGGCCGAGCCCTCGCACTGGACGAACGTGAGGCCGGCGCTCGTTGGGCCGCGCAGCTTCTGGACGGGCTCGAAGGCTCCGGCGGCGCGGTTCGTGCGCGTGACGAAGAGCCCGTCGGTCGAGTCTCCCCAGGCCACCCAGAGCCGCCCTTCGGGCCCTGCGCAGATCGTCGCGCTCGAGAACGGCCCGCGGGCGATCGTCTTCGAGCCGCCGCCGTAGCGGTAGAGGTGCACGGCCTTCAAGTCGGCGTAGGCGACGAAGACGCCCGCCGCGCCCAGTCGACCGCTCAGGCCGTCGCTCCACTCCTTCGCCAGCGGCGGCAGCACGACGCGCGCGCCCAGGCTGGGGAGGATCTGCTGGACGTAGACGCCGCCTTGCCCGGCGTTCGTCTCTCCCGCGAGCGCGACCGCGCCGGACGAGGCGTCGGTCGCGAGATAGGACTGGGCCATGCCGCCTTCGTAGCCGCTCAGCGGGATCGAGCCCGGCGGGACGCCTTCGCCTGCGTTGCCGCGCCACGCAGTCACCGGTTGCCCCTGCTTGGTCAGCGTTGCGCCGATGATGTACGCCGACTCTGCGATCGCGCCGCCCCAGCCGAGGCCGGACTGGTGGGTCCAGCTGCCTCCGCGCTCCGGCGCCGTGAACGTGTTGATCCCGCCCGTGCCGGGGGCGAACAGCCGCAGCGTTCTGTCCGGCATCGCGAGCAGCGCAAGTCCTCCGTTCCCGTTCCAGCCGGCGGCGACGGTCGACGTGCCGATCGTCTTGCCCGCGGACGAGAGCCGCGTCTCCGAGATCGTGGTCGGGCCGTTGCCTCGGTTCCAGATCACGTGCAGGACGCCGTCGGCGGTGCGGGCGAGGCCGAGCTGGGAGCCGGGCTGGGTCGGGCCGCTGATCCGCGACCAGCCCGGCGCCGTTCCGGCGGTTGCGCCGGCGGCGCCCGCGATTCCGGCCGCCAGGGCGGCGGCGGCGATCGCGATGTGCAGTGCATTCGGGCGATGCATGAGGGGGGCTCCTTTCGTCAGGTCGTGTCGGGGGTCGACCAGGGCGAGCGGTCGGTCTGCAGGATCCGCTCGAAGGGAATCTGCGCCCGCTCGGCCGCCTTGCGAACGGTCGACTCGGAGCCCTGGAACAGGCAGAGCACGACCTCGTCCGTCCGCATCAGCAGCGAGCCGAGATAGCGGACGCTTTCGCCCGTGCTCGCGAGCTCGGCGGTGGCGGCAGCCGACCCGTTCGTCCAGCTCTCGCAGGTCGGAGGCCGCGACTCCGGGCCAGAAGCACTCGGCCAGGTACTCGTTCCCACTCGTCTCGGTCATGGCGACCGACGCTAGAGCGGCCCCCTCGCCACCGAAAGGGGGGAATCCCTACGGAACGAGGCGGCCCCTTCCCGGCCTCTGGCACCCTGTGTCTCGTGCCGGGCACCGTGCTCGTCGGGCGGAATGCCGAGCTCGAGCGCGTCGATGCGTTCCTGGCCTCGGCGCGCGAGGACGCCAGTGCGCTCGCCGTCACCGGACCGGCCGGCATCGGCAAGACTGCTGTCTGGCAGGAGGGCGTGCGGCGCGCTGCCGAGAGCGGTGTCCTCGTGCTGACCGCGCGCCCGACCGGCGGCGAGGTGAAGCTGGCGTTCGCCACTGTCGCCGACCTGCTCGGTCCCGTCGGGCCGGAGACCCTCGACGCGCTCCCGGTGCCGCAGCGGCGCGCACTCGAGAGCGCCCTCCTGCGGGCGGACGTCGGCGATGCGCCGCTCGACAGCCGCGCCGTCGCGACGGGACTCCTGTCCCTCCTGCGCGAGCTCGGGTCGTCTCGGGCCGACCGTCGTGGCCGTCGACGACGCGCAGTGGGTCGACGCGGCGTCGGCGTCGGCGCTCGCCTTCGCGGTCCGGCGCCTGGAACGGCTTCCCGTCGGCGTGCTCGTTTCCGTACGCGTCGAGGACGACCGCCCCGAGACGTTCGAGCTGTCCGTTCCCGACGACCGGCGGAGCGAGCTGGAGGTCGGGGGACTCGGCGTCGCCGCCCTGCACGCCGTGCTCAAGCAGCAGCTCGGCCGGGCGTTCCCGCGGCCCGTGCTCGTCAGGATCGCGACCGCGAGCGACGGCAATCCCTTCTACGCCCTCGAGATCGCGCGGGAGCTGGAGCGCGCCGGCGTTCCTCCCGCCGGGGCACCGCTGCCGGTCCCGAAGGAAGTGCGGTCGCTGGCGCGCGCACGGCTCGAGCGGCTGCCCGCTGCCACGCTCGAGGCGCTCCTCGCCGCCGCGAGCCTCTCCCGGCCCGACGTCAGGATCGTCGACGCGCAGGCTCTCGCGCCGGCGGAGGAGGCCGGACTCGTGACCGTGGGCGGCGACGGACGCGTCCGCTTCAGCCATCCGCTCGTGGCGTCGGCCGTCTACGAGTCGTCGCCGGCCTCACGAAGGCAGCAGGTGCACCGCGCGCTCGCCGAGCGGGTCGCCGATCCCGAGGAGCACGCGAGGCACCTCGCGCTCGCGGCGACCGGCCCCGACGAGGAGACTGCGCAGGCCCTCGATCGTGCGGCCGAGCTGGTCGGCAGCCGCGGCGCCGTCGCGATCGCCGCCGAGCTGAAGGGCCTCGCGGTGCGGCTGACACCGGCTGCCGAGGGTGACGCCCTCACGCGCCGCCGCCAGGAGCTCGCGGAGCGCCTCTACTTCGCCGGCGACGCGGCAGGCGCGCGGCGCGAGCTGGAGCCGCTCGTCGCCGCGCTCCCGGCCGGGGAGCGTCGCGCGGCGGTCCTGCTCGATCTCGGCAGCGTCGTGTGGTCGCTGGGCGAGAACGACGACGGCCTCGACCTGCTCGGCCGGGGCCTCGCCGAGGCAGAGTCCACCGGGCTCCGGGCGCGGATCCATTCGCGGATCTCGCTGATGGCCGAGGACTGCGACCTGGGCCTCGAGCACGGCGAGGCGGCGCTCGCGCTCCTCGACGAGCAGTCGGATCCGCTCCTCTACTCGTTCGCGCTGCACAACGTCGCGCGCTGGAAGCTGTACGCGGGCCGGGGCGCCGACCACGAGGCGATCGAGCGGGGCATTCGCCTCCAGCGTCAGGCCGCGGCCTGGGAGGTGAGCGCGGTCCCCGCCTACTGGGCGCGTGACTTCGACGACTTCGAGACGGCCCGGCGGCGGTTCGGGGAGCTGCTCCTCGCCTTCCAGGAGCAGGGCGACGAAGCGCGCCGGTGCGTGGCGCTCGCCCACCTGGCGGTGATCGAGGCGATGACCGGACACCTCGACCGCGCGCGTGGGCTCGCCGCCGAGTCCCGCGACCTCGCCGAGCAGACCGAACAGGAAACCTGGATCAACATCGCGCTCTGGGCACAGGGCTACGTCGCCGCGCAGGCAGGGGACGCGGACGAGGCGCGGGACGCGACAGGCCAGGTGCTCAGCCGCCTCGAGCGCAACCCGGACGCGATCGTCGAGCGCATGGCGCGCGACGTGCTCGGGATCACCGCCTTCGCCGCCGGGGACTTCGCAGAGGCCGATCGGGAGCTCTCGCGCGCCGACGCGATCGACTCGTCGCTCCACGTGCGCGAGCCTGCCGCCGAGCGCTTCCAGGCCGACCACGCGGAGGCCGTCATCGCCCTCGACGACCTCGACCGCGCCGAGGACCTGGTCGCGACGCTCGAGGCGCGCCAGGAGCGGATCCCGCGCCCGTGGCTCGGCGCGGTCTCGGCCCGGTGCCGGGCACTGCTGCTGGCCGCGCGCGGCGACCTGGACGGCGCGCTCGCGGCGGCCCGGCAGGCGCTCGACCTGCACGCAGGGCTGGAGATGCCGGTCGAGCGGGCCCGCACGCTGCTCGTGCTGGGGCGGGTGCTGCGCAGGCGCAAGCAGCGCCGCGAGGCGAGAGCGGCCTTCGAGGAGGCGCTCGCCGTCTTCGAGCACGTGGGAGCGTCGGCGTGGGCGGCACGCGCGCGGGGCGAGCTCGCGCGCGTCCCGGTGCGCCGCGCACCGGCGGAGCTGACCCCGACGGAGGAGCGGATCGCGGGTCTGGCCGCGACCGGCCTCACGAACCGGGTGATCGCCGAGCAGATCTTCGTCAGCCCGAAGACCGTGGAGGCGAACCTCGCGCGCGTCTACCGAAAGCTCGCGATCCGCTCGCGCGCCGAGCTCGGGCGCGCGATGGCCGAGCGCGAGCGCGTCCTCGATCCGTAGGCGGCGCCTCGGACGCTCAGCCGAGCTCGCGGAGCCTGGGCAGGACGTCGGCGCAGAACTGCTCGAGGAAGCGGCGCTGGTCCTCGCCGGGCGCGTGGAAGACGAGGTGGTCGAAGCCGAGTCCGACGTACCAGCCGATCTTCTCGACGACCTCCTCGGGGTCGTTCGAGACGATGAAGCGCGTGTGTGCGCGGTCGGCGGCGTGGTCCGCGAGGCGCTCCATCTCGATCGGGTCCTCGACGCCGCTCTTCTCCTCGGGCGTGAGCGCGAGCGCAGCCCACCAGCGGCACGCGTCGTGCGCGAACTGCGGGTCGTGGTCGTAGGAGACCTTGATCTCGATGAACTTCGGCAGCGCCGCGACGTCACGGCCGCCCTGCTCGGCCCCCTGCGCGAGGTTGGCGAGCAGCTCCTCGTACAGCTCCTGCTTCTTGCCGCTCGTGGCGATGAAGCCGTCCCCCGCGCGGCCGGCCAGCCGGGCGGCGAGCGGCCCGGAGGCGGCGACGTAGATCGGCACCGGCTCGTCGGGCCGGTCGTAGATCGTGGCGCGGTCGGTCTTGTAGTACTCGCCGTCGAAGGTCACGCGCTCCTCGGTCCAGAGGTCGCGCATGAGCTCGATCGCCTCGGCGAGGCGCTGCCGCCGCTCCCGCGCGCCCGGCCACTCCGCGCCGGTCGCCGGCGTCTCGTTCAGCGACTCGCCCGTGCCTACGCCGAGGAAGACCCGGCCGGGGTTGAGGCAGGCGAGCGTCCCGAACGCCTGCGCCACGATCGCGGGCTGGTAGCGCATCGTCGGCGTGAGCACGCTGGTGCCGAGCTGTGCGCGCTCGGTGCGCTCGCCGAGCGCGCCGAGCCACGTGAGCGCGGCCGGGCTGTGCCCGCCGTGGTGCCGCCAGGGCTGGAAGTGGTCGGAGACGGCGATCGAGTCGAGCCCGAGCTGCTCGGCCAGCACCGAGTAGTCGAGCAGCTCCCGCGGCCCGAACTGCTCGGCCGATGCCTTGTACCCGAGGGTCAGCGGCACGCGGCCTCGCGCAGCCTGGCCAGATCGGCCGGCGTGTCGACGTCGAACGCGAGACCCGGGATGTCGAGGATGCGGGCCGCGAGCCCGGCGGCCGCGGTCGACTGCGCGTGGACGGCGGCGCTCTGCGGCTCGCCGAAGTGCGTCGGGGCGGCGCCCGCCGGCCGCATGGACACGGCGTTCGTCCCGCCGTCGAGGGCCCGGGCGATCGCCATTCCGCGGTCGGGCGTCGCGGCGACGAGCGCGCGGATGTCCTCCCCGGTCACGCGCGGGAGGTCGGCCGAGACGACGGCGGCGATCGGCTCCGACACGACCTCGCGCATCGCGGCCGCGAGCGCGTCGTTCCAGGCGAGGCCGCGGTCGTCGAAGCGGGCGACGCCGTTGGGTGCGAGCAACTCGGACGACACGACGGTGATCGGGCCGACGTCCGCCTCCCTCGCCGCCTGCAGCACGCCCTCGAGGAGCGTGAGCATGAGCATCGACCGCTCCTCCCCGGAGAGCACGCTGGACAGGCGCGTCTTCGCGTCGTCGAGGTGCTTGAGCGGAACGAGTACGTGCGCGTCTGCGGTCACCGCGGCAGCCTAACTTCGGGACGTATGCTCACCGCGTGCTGTCCCCCCGCGAAGCACTCGCGCTCGTCGAGGCCGACGCCGCCGACCTGCTGGCCCCGGCGCAGGCCCTGCGCGAACGCGGCTGGGGCCGCCTGGTCACGTACTCGCCGAAGGTCTTCATCCCGCTCACGAAGCTGTGCCGCGACGTCTGCCACTACTGCACGTTCGCTGCGCCGCCGAAGCGCGGCGAGCGCGCCTACCTGACCGCCGACGAGGTCCTGGACGTCGCGCGCGCGGGCGCTGAGGCCGGCTGCCGGGAGGCGCTGTTCACGCTCGGGGACAGGCCGGAGCGCCGCTACCGCGTGGCGCGCGAGGAGCTCGCCGCGCTCGGCTGCGAGACGACGATCGACTACCTCGTGCGCATGTGCCGGCTCGTCCTCGACGAGACCGGCCTGCTCCCACATGCGAACCCCGGCGTGCTCGCGCGGGACGAGCTGCGCGCGCTGCGCGAGGTGACGGCGTCGCAGGGGATCATGCTCGAGACGGCCTCCGACCGGCTGTCCGAGCGGGGCGGCCCGCACTTCGGCTCGCCGGACAAGGTGCCGGCGGTCCGCCTGGAGACCCTGCTCCTTGCGGGCGAGGAGCGCGTCCCGTTCACGACCGGGATCCTGATCGGGATCGGCGAGACGCGGCGGGAGCGGATCGAGGCGTTGCTCGCGATCCGGGAGCTGCACGAGCGGCACGGGCACGTGCAGGAGGTGATCGTCCAGAACTTCCGTGCCAAGCCGGGGACGCTGATGGCCGGCCGGGAGGAGCCGACGCTCGACGAGCTGCTCTGGACCGCGGCGGCAGCGCGGCTCGTTCTCGGCCCGGGAATGAGCATCCAGTGCCCGCCGAACCTGAGCTACGACGACTTCCCACGGCTCCTCGAAGCGGGCATCAACGACTGGGGCGGCGTCTCGCCGGTAACGATCGACCACGTCAACCCGGAGGCGCCCTGGCCGGAGATCGAGCGGCTTAGCGCCGCCACTGAAGCGGCGGCGCTAGAGCTCGCACCGCGGCTTCCGGTGTATCCGGAGTACCTGGGTGCGGAGTGGCTCGGACCCCGGCGTGCTCCCGCATGTGTTGCGCGCCTCCGACTCGCTCGGGCTTGCCCGCGAGGACGAGTGGAGCCCCGGCGACGACCGCCCAATCCCCTTCGTCCCGCGTGACGCGTTGCCCGTGGACACGGCCGACGACCTGGGCGAGGAAGAGATCGTGCGGCTCTTCCGGGCTCGCGGCGAGGAGCGGCAGCGCGTGTTCGCCGCCGCCGACCGGCTGCGCCGCGAGGTGAACGGCGACGTCGTCACCTATGTCGTCACGCGGAACATCCAGTACACGAACGTCTGCTACTTCAAGTGCGGGTTCTGCGCGTTCTCGAAGGGCAAGCTGGCCGAGAACCTGCGCGGCCCCGCGTATCTCGTGCCGCACGAGGAGATCGCCCGACGGGTCGAGGAGGCCTGGGAGCGCGGGGCGACCGAGGTCTGCCTGCAAGGCGGCATCCACCCGTCGTTCGACGGCGAGTACTACGAGTCGGTCGTGCGCACGGTGAAGGAGGCGGCGCCGGGGATCCACGTGCACGCGTTCTCGGCACTCGAGGTCTGGCAGGGCGCGGCCACGCTCGGCCTCGAGCTCGCCGACTACCTCGAGCGGCTACGCGACGCCGGTCTCGCCTCGCTTCCCGGGACCGCCGCCGAGGTGCTGGACGACGAGGTGCGCGCAGTGATCTGCCCGGACAAGGTCACGACCGAGCAATGGCTGGAAGTCCACGACACGGCGCACAGGCTCGGCCTGCGCTCGAACAACACGATCATGTTCGGGCACGTCGACGGCCCTCGACACTGGGCGCGCCACCTGCTGCGCGTGCGCGAGCAGCAGCAGCGGTCGGGCGGCTTCACGGAGTTCGTGCCGCTCCCGTTCGTGCACATGGAGGCGCCGATGTACCTCCGCGGTCTGGCCCGGCGCGGGCCGACCTTCGGCGAGGTGCTGCTCATGCACGCGGTCGGCCGGCTCGTGCTCCACCCCTGGATCGAGAACGTGCAGATCTCCTGGGTCAAGGCCGGGCCGGAGGGCGTCAAGGCGGCGCTCGCGGCCGGGGCGAACGACGTCGGCGGCACGCTGATGAACGAGTCGATCTCGCGCGCGGCGGGCGCGGGCTACGGCCAGGAGATGCCGCCCGAGCGGATGGAGGCGATGATCCGGGCGGCGGGCAGGACGCCGCGACAGCGCACCACGCTCTACGGCATTCCCGATCCCGAGCGCGTCGCCGCCTCTTTCGGCGCCGCGCCGCTCGCCGAGCCGCTCAACCCGCCGCTGGACACGAGCGGGCTCCGCCGGCCGGCCCGGCTCGTCCGGCCCGGGCTCGCCGTGGCCTAGGCGGCCTCGTGTTCCAGCCGGCTCTGGAGGCGATGCCCGTCGAGGAGCGGCGGGCACTCCAGGAGCGGCGGCTCGAGGAGCTGCTCACGCGGCTGCGCGGTACGCCGTCCGGGTACTGGCGCGAGAAGCTTCGCGGCGCCGAGGGGCTGGAGAGCCTCCCGTTCACGACCAAGTCGGAGCTTCGCGACCACTACCCGTTCGGGACGCTCGCCGTCCCGCGGGAGGAGACGGTGCGCGTGCACGCCTCGTCCGGAACGCGCGGCAAGCCGCTGATCGTCGCGTACACGGCCGCCGACATCGAGCTGTTCGCCGACGTCAACGCCCGCGCCCTCGTCTGCGCCGGCGCGCAACCGTCCGACGTGCTCCACGTCGCCTACGGCTACGGCCTGTTCACGGGCGGGCTGGGCCTTCACTACGGCGGCGAGCGGCTCGGAGCGACGGTCGTGCCCGCCTCGGGCGGCAACCCCGCCTTCCAGCTCGAGCTGATGGCCGACCTCGGCGCCGCCGGCCTCGCGTGTACGCCGTCGTTCGCGCTGCTGCTCAGCGAGCGCGCCACGGACGAGCTTCGGCAGCGCATCCGGCTCGGCTACGGGATCTTCGGCGCCGAGCCCTGGTCGGAGGCGATGCGGGAAAAGCTGGAGTCGGCGTGGGGGATCGACGCCTGCGACGTGTACGGGCTCTCCGAGGTGATCGGGCCCGGCGTCGCCGCCGAGTGCCGCGAGGGCAAGGGCGCGCTCCACGTCTTCGACGACCACTTCCTCCCCGAGGTCATCGATCCCGAGACGGACACGGCGGTCGCATCGGGTGAGCGCGGCGAGCTCGTCCTGACCACGCTGACGAAGGAGGCGTTCCCCGTCCTGCGTTACCGCACCGGCGACGTGACGAGCTTCGTCGACGGCGACTGCGCGTGCGGGCGCACGCACCGGCGCATCGCGCGCTTCAGCGGCCGGGTGGACGACATGCTCGTCGTCCGCGGCATCAACGTCTTCCCGAGCGAGATCGAGGCTGTCGTGCTCGACGACCCCGCGCTCGGCGGCCAGTACGCGATCGTCGTCGACCGCCGGTCGACGCTGCCCGAGCTCGAGGTGCACGTCGAGGGCGTGTCCGAGGGGCTCGCGGACCGGCTCGAGCAGCGGCTTCGCCTCCGTTGCTCCGTCGTCGCGCACGAGCCCGGCTCGCTGCCGCGCACGGAGACGGGGAAGGCGAAGCGGCTATTCGAGCGGACGGACGACACCCCGCCGTGGTGAGGCCGGAGGACGCGCGCGTCGCCCGGCTTGCGACCGTCGGTGCGGACGGCCGACCGCACGTCGTCCCGATCTGCTTCGCGCTCGACGGCGACACGCTCTACACGGCCGTGGACGAGAAGCCGAAGGCCACGCGAAAGCTTCGGCGCCTCGTGAACATCGAGGCAAATCCCCGGGTCGAGGTCGTGATCGACCGCTGGGACGAGGACTGGTCTCGCCTGTGGTGGGTTCGGCTCGGTGGCACGGCGCGGGTGGTCGACCGCCACGCACGGGCGCTCGAGCTCCTGCAGGCCAAGTACGCGCAGTACCGCGACGCGCCTCCCGCCGGGCCGTTCGTCGTCGTCGCGGTCGAGTCACGCTCCGAGTGGAGGGCCGGGTCGGCCTAGGGGTTCAGGGCGTTTGCGGGCGGGCGGTGCTCCAGCAGCACCGCCCGCAGCGCCTGGACGCAGAGCATCCCCATCGCCTCCCGCGTCTCCAGCGTGGCCGACCCGAGGTGGGGCGTGAGCACGACGTTCTCGAGCCCGAGCAGCTCCTCGGCGACCTTCGGCTCGCGCTCGAACACGTCGAGCGCCGCGCCGGCGATACGGCCCCCGGCGAGCGCCCGGGCCAGGGCGGCCTCATCCACGATCGGCCCGCGGCTCGTGTTGACGAGCACGGCGGTCGGCTTCATGTGCTCCAGCGCGTGGTCGTCGATCAGGTGGTGCGTCTCCGCCGAGAGCGGCACGTGGAGGCTCACAACGTCGGCGGCGGCGAGCAGCTCGTCCAGCGGAAGGCCGCCCGTGCGGGACGAGTAGATCACCTCCATCCCGTGCGCCTCGGCCAGCTGGGCCACCGCCTGCCCGATCCTTCCGTAGCCCACCAGGCCAAGGGTTCGCGAGGCGAGGCCTTGGCCGAGAAGCATGTTCGGCGCCCAGATCCACTCCTCGCGCCTGCGAACGAGCCGGTCGCCCTCGGCCACGCGACGCACGAGCGCGAGCAGCAGCGCGATCGTCAGCTCCGCCGTCGCCTGCGTGAGCACGTCGGGCGTGTTGGAGACGATCACGCCGCGACGCGTGCAGGCGGGCAGGTCGACGTTGTCGAAGCCGACGGCGAAGTTGGCGACGACGCGGAGCTGCTGCCCGGCCGCGTCGAGCAGTTCGTCGTCGATGCGGTCGGTCAGCATCGTCATCAGCCCGTCGCATCCCGCCGAGCGCCGGAGCAACTCCTCCCGCGACGGCGGCCACTCGGAGTCGTTGACGTCGAGCCGGAACGACGCCTCGAGCTCGTCGCGCACCCGAGCCGGAAACCGGCGCGTCGCGAACACCCGCGGCGCGGGGGTCATCGAACCCTTCCGTGGACACAGGCTGGGCAGTGTGACCCATCACGGGTCGGCGCGAGTCGTCGGTCGGCGGGAGAACGCCGCGAACGAGCCCGGAGCGAGCTGCCTAGCGCTCGACGATCTCGGCGCCCGGATCGTGCGCGGGGTCGTCCGCGGCGAGCACGTCCTCGGCCCAGTCGCGCGTCTTCCAGGCCGGGACCGGCGTCAGGCACTCGGCGTGCGGGACGAAGCGCGAGCGCTCGACGAGCCGGTAGTGGTGGATGTAGCGCGGGCAGTTCGGGAAGACCTCGGTCGCCCGGACGCGCCAGAGGAACTGCGCCTCCGGGTACTCCGCGAGCAGCGGGTCGTCGTCCCGGTGTGAGGCGAGGCCGTTCAGCCGCAGCCGCTTTCGCTGCTCGAAGTCGATGAACAGCAGGCCCACGTGCGGGTTGACGAGCGCGTTGCCGGCCGTCAGGAACATCCCGTTGCCGTCGTAGTTCGGGAACGCCACCGTCTGCTCGTCCAGCACGCGCACGAACCCCGGCTCACCGCCCTTGTAGGAGCATTGCGGCCTGCCCTCCGCGTCGGCCGTCGCCACGAACACCATGTCGCAGCGCCTCGATGAACGCTCGGTCGGAATCGTCGATCGTCCGACGGGCCACGAAGCGCTCCTCGAGCCGGTCGGCGAGGCGGCGCGTGTCGAACCGGTCCTGGTAGCGGCGGCTCCCGTCGTGGTAGATACTCACGCCTCGATTATGCGGACGGGAACGCTCGTTGTCGTCGCGGCGCTGGCCGCGGCGGCCGGGATTGCGGCGGCTGCCGCTGCCGCGCCCACCCGCGCCGCGTGCACGCCCGGGCAGTTCACGAAGGGCGGCAGTCGGGAGTGGTGTTCTGCGGGCCGGCGAAGGCGATCGCGAAGGTCGGCTCCAAGGTCTATTCCTTCGACGGCGGCTCCTGCATCCGGACGTCGAAGTACTTCAACCTCAACCTCGGCACCGAGGTCCTGTCCGGCCCGAAGCAGAGGTACTCGTACTTCGCAATCCTCGTCGGCGCGTATCCGGGTGCACTGCCGGGAACCAAGGCAGCGTCGAAGGACGGGACGTACGGCGGCGGGCTGGTCACCGTTCTCTGGAGGGGCGGCAAGGCCTACGTCCTGAACGGCGCCGGTGACAGGAAGGTCAAGGTCACGCTGAAGAAGGGCCGAACCGCGGGGACGTTCTCGGGCACGACGTTCCTCGAGCCGCACGTGAAGGTCACGGGCTCCTTCAGCTGCTAGGCAGCTGAGCCCGTCGAGCCGCCGAGCGCCCGCGAACCGTGGCAAGATGCCCGTCCCTGAAACGCCGAGCACTGATCGTCCTCGCCGCCTGCATCGCCCTCCTGCCCGCGGTCTCGCTCTCGGCGCCACGCCGGCCGGGCGGGTAGCGCTGCCTGCACGCCCGGGGAGACGAAGGTCGAGGGGAAGAAGGCGACGCGGTTCTGCGGGACCGCGACCGCCGCCATCCACGCAGGGAAGCACTGGTTCCGCCTCAGCGGCGGCTCGTGCGCCGCGACGTCGGAGTTCTTCACGATCAACGTCGGCACGGCCGTCGTGGCGGCGAACCAGAAGATCCCCTACTTCGGCCTGACGGTCGGGCAGTATCCGAATGCCCCGAAGACGCGCAAGCCGGCCGGGAGCGACGGGACGTACCACCAGGGCGTGCTGGTCGTCCGCTGGCACGGCGGCGCCTGGGACATCAACCCGTGGGTCAAGGTCACGCTCTGGGGCGACCGGTCGGGCGGGAGGTTCGTCGGGCGCACCTCGGCCTACCCCCACGCGAGCATCTACGGCACGTTCAGGTGCTGAGACCGGCCCGGTCGACGAGCACGTGCTGCTCGGCGACCGCGCGTGAACCCGATGCGCTCGAGGATCGGGCGCGACATGCTCCCGGCGCCGACGATCAGCGCCGGCGTGCCCCGCTCGCGCCGCGTCGTCCCACCGCGCCCGCACCAGCGCGCGGAAGGCTCCGCGGCCACGGTGCTCCGGCTTCGTACTCGCGCCCGAGAGGAAGCCTGCGAACGGCAGGAAGAGGATGTCGGCGGCGGCAACCGGCTCTCCGTCGACATACGCGAGGTAGGTGGCGCCGTTGTCTGACCGCCGCCGGTCGCTCCCACTTGTGAGGAAGGGTGGCGCCGACCTCGCGTGCCTGCTCGTCGGTAAAGCCAGCCGTCGCCCAGGCGATCTCGCGCGCGAGGACGAAGTCCTCGTAGCGCTCGACCTTTCGTACCTGGATGTCCTCCACCGGCGGCGGCGGCTCCGTGGCCAGCATCGACGCGATCACGCCGTCGTCCCACGGGGTTGCTCCGCCCTCGCGCAACCGGGACTCGAGGGCGCCGGGGGTGGACGACGGCCCGACCCACCAGAGGAACTCCGTCCTTCCCTGGTCCCCGAACCAGGCACGGACAGCGGCGATCCGCTCCTCGACGTCGTTCTCGGCGAACCGAAGCCGGAACGCCCCGCCGGCTGTCGGATGGCGCACGTCGGCCTGGTGGAGGAGAACGCAGTCCGGCAGATCCAGCCGGACGGTGTTCGGCCAGGCAGGCAGCAGGACCTCGATGTCCTCCGCCAGCGCTGCGAGGTCAGGCTGCGTAGTACTCGTCCGCGATGCTCAGGACGTCGTCGAGGACGCCCAGGCCCTCGTCGAGCTCCTCGTGCGTGATCGTCAGCGGCGGCGCGATCATGACCACGTTCCAGTGCACGAACAGGTAGAGGCCGCGCTCCATCGCCGCCTTCGACATCCGCGCGACCGGTGCGGCGTCGTCGCCGCCGGCGTTGAACGGGACGAGCGGCTCGCGCGTCTCCCGGTTGCGAACGAGCTCGAGTCCCCAGAACAGGCCCAGCCCGCGCACGTCGCCGATCGACCGGTGCCGCTCGGCCAGCCTGGGCAGCTCCTCGGCGAGCACGCCGCCCATCGCGGCCGCGTTCTCGACGATCCCCTCCTCCTTGAACGCCTCGATCGACGCGACGGCCGCGGCGCACGCGAGCGGATGGCCGGAGTACGTCAGGCCGCCGGCGAAGAACGTGTCCTTGATCGCCTCGTAGACGTGGCTGCGCACGGTCAGCGCGCCGAGCGGGACGTAGCCCGAGTTGATGCCCTTCGCGGTCGTGATCATGTCCGGGACGACGTCCCAGTTCTCGCAGGCGAACCAGCGGCCGGTGCGGCCCCAGCCGGCCATGACCTCGTCGCAGATCAGCAGGATCCCGTGCCTGTCGCAGGTCTCGCGGATCGACTGCAGGTAGCCGTCGGGCGGGACGATGATGCCGTTCGTCCCCGTGACCGTCTCGAGGATGACCGCGGCGACGGTGTGCGCGCCCTCGTACTGGAGGATCTCCTCGAGGTGTGGCCCGCCCGAGCAGACCGGGCACGGATCGGGATGGCCAGCCGGGCAGCGATACGTGTACGGGTCGAACATGCGCACGACGCCCGGCATGCCCGGCTCGGCGAACCACCGCCGCGGGTCGCCGGTCATCGTGATCGCGCCGGCGGTCGCGCCGTGGTAGGAGCGGTAGCGCGCGATGACCTTGTGCCGGCCGGTGACCCAGCGCGCGAGCTTGACCGCGTTCTCGTTCGCCTCCGCGCCGCCGTTCGTGAAGAACGATGCGCTCGAGGTCGCCGGGCATCGCCTCCGCGATCAGTCGCGCCAGCTCCGAGCGCTTGTCGTTCGCCATCGGCGGGCCGATCGTGCACAGCGTGTCCGCCTGTTCCTTGATCGCGGCGACGACCTTCGGGTGCTGGTGGCCGATGGAGACGTTGACGAGCTGCGAGGCGAAGTCGAGGTAGCGCTTGCCCTCGTAGTCCCAGAAGTAGCGGCCCTCCGCGCCCGCGACGGGCAGCGGGTTGAGCGCCGACTGCACCGACCAGGAATGGATCAGGTACTCGCGGTCGAGGGCGACGACTCGTTCGCCCTCGGCGCTGCGGTTCTCGACGAGCGCCATTCAGAGCATCGTACTCTCGCTACGCTCCCTGTGAAACCGAGGAGGCGAGATGACCGAAGTCGCAACGGCGCCCAGGCAGGGCGAAGCGCAGGAGCAGGCGAGGATCAACCACTGGATCGGCGGGCGGATCGTGCCCGGCGAGTCGGGGCGCAGCGGCCCCGTCTACAACCCCGCGACGGGACAGGTCGCAGCCCAGGTCGACTTCGCCTCGGTCGAGGAGATCGACGCTGCCGTCGCCGCTGCGAAGGCGGCCTTTCCCGCCTGGCGGGCCACGTCCATCTCGCGCCGAGCCGAGCTCTTCTTCCGGATCCGCGCGATCCTCGACGAGCATCGCGACGACATCGCCCGCATCCTCACGCGCGAGCACGGCAAGGTGCACTCCGATGCGCTGGGCGAGGTCGCCCGCGGGCTCGAGGTGATCGAGTACTCGTGCGGCATCCCGACGCTGCTCAAGGGCGAGTTCTCCGAGCAGGCCTCGACGGGAATCGACGTCTACTCGATCCGCCAGCCGCTCGGCGTCGTCGCCGGCATCACGCCCTTCAACTTCCCCGCGATGGTGCCCATGTGGATGTGGGGACCGGCGCTCGCCTGCGGCAACACGTTCATCCTCAAGCCGTCCGAGAAGGACCCGTCCGCGTCGCTGTACGTCGCCGAGCTGCTGCAGGAGGCCGGCCTTCCCGACGGCGTCTTCAACGTGATCCAGGGCGACAAGGTCGCGGTCGACCGGCTGCTCGAGCACCCGGACGTGGCCGCGGTCAGCTTCGTCGGCTCGACGCCGATCGCGAAGTACGTCTACGAGACCGGCACGACTGCGGGCAAGCGCGTCCAGGCGCTCGCCGGCGCGAAGAACCACATGATCGTGCTCCCCGACGCCGACGTGGACATGGCCGCGGACGCCGCCGTCTCGGCGGGCTACGGCTCGGCGGGCGAGCGCTGCATGGCCGTCTCGGTGGTCGTCGCGGTCGGCGAGGTCGCCGACCCGCTCGTGCAGGCGATCAGCGACCGCGCCAAGAAGATCACCGTCGGCGACGGGTCGGACCCAGGTTCCGAGATGGGCCCGCTGATCACCGGCGTACACCGCGACAAGGTCGCCTCGTACCTCGACTCCGGCGCCGAGCAGGGCGCGAAGGTCGTCCTCGACGGCCGCGAGATCGGCGCCCGAGGGGGACGGGTTCTTCCTCGGCGTCTCGCTGCTCGACGACGTCACGCCGGACATGGACGCCTACCGAGACGAGATCTTCGGGCCTGTGCTGTCCGTCGTCCGCGTGGACACGTACGACGAGGCCGTCAAGCTCGTGAACGAGAACCCGTGGGGGAACGGGACGGCGATCTTCACGCGCGACGGCGGCGTCGCCCGGCAGTTCCAGTTCGACGCGCAGGCGGGGATGGTCGGCATCAACGTGCCGATCCCCGTGCCGGTCGCCTGGTTCTCGTTCGGCGGCTGGAAGGCCTCGCTCTTCGGCGACCTGCACGCGTACGGGCCGGAGAGCGTGAACTTCTACACGCGCGGCAAGGTGGTCACGAGCCGCTGGCCCGACCCGGCCACGAGCAAGGTCAACCTGGGCTTCCCCCAGACTCGGTAGCCGCCCGACGAGGCAGATCGCAGCGGCCGCAGCAGGCGGCCGCGTTCTGCGCCGATTTGCGGCCGTGAGCCGTGGGGCCGGATTGGCCCAAGGCTTTCGCGGCCGCGGCTAGGAGCCCAGCGCTCCGAGGTACGCCTCGAAGGCCCGCTGGCGGCGGCGGCAGTCGTCGAGCTCGTCGTTCAGACGAGCGAGCTCCTCGGCCCGCTCGTCGACCACGTCGTCGAGCATGATCACGTCGTCCCGCTCGAAGAAGCCGGGCCCGTCGTCGTCGGAGGAGACGGTGAGCTCCTCCCTGACCAGCTCGGCGTCCTCGACGGACATGCGCTCGAATGCGGCGGCGTCGATCCTCGGGCCCTCGATCTCGACGATCACGAGCTCGATCTGCTCCTGGATCGTCTTCTCGCGCTCGCGCTCGAACTCGAGCGTCTCCTTCGCCTGTCGGCGCCTTACCTCCCTTGCCACGGCCTCACGGTCCACGCGCCAAAGATAATCGCCCCGTGCCGGCCAGGTCTCCGAGACTCGTACTGGCCGCCGCGTCGGCTGCCCAGGCCGCGGTGTCGTTTGTCAACTTCGGCCTCCCTTCGATCGGGCCCGACCTGCGCAGCCACTACGGTCTGAGCCTCCCCGAGCTCGGCGCGGTGCTCACGGCGGCGCTCCTCGGCTCGGGTGTGACGCTGATGGGCGCCGGCATCGCCGTCGACCGGATCGGCGCCCGCCGCGCGACGTTCGCCGGCTCGATGCTGGCCGCGGCGGGGCTGGCGGCTGCAGCAGCGTCCGAGTCCAAGGGGCTCCTGTTCGTCGCGCTCGTCGTCTCCGGGATCGGCTCGTCCGTGATCCCGATCGCCGGCACTGGAGCGCTCTTCCGCGCCTATCCGGCCGACCGGCGGGGCTGGGCGCTCGGCGTGCGCCAGACGGCGGTACCGCTCGGAGGCACGGTCGCCGCGCTGACGATGCCGCTGCTCGTGCGCGCGAGCGGGGTCGAGCTCGCCTTCGCAGTCGCCGCAGGGGCCGTCGCAGTGACCGGGACGGTGTTCGCGCTCGTCCCGGAAGAGGACGGCGCGCCCGTACAGGCACGCGTCGAGCGCGCCTTCCGCAGCATCCTGAAGGCGCCGGGCATGCTCCGCCTCCTGCTCGTCGCCGCGCTGTACATCGTCGTCCTGCAGGCGATCCTCTCCTACACGGTGCCCTCGGCGCGTGAGGCCGGCCTCTCCGCCTTCTGGGCCGGCTTCACGTACTTCGCGTTCAACGTCACCGCGATGGTGGCGCGGCTCGTCTGGGGGCGGAGAGCCGACCGGGAAGGAGGCTCCCGCCGCGTCCTGACGCTCGTCGAGACGGGGATCGTCGGCGCCGTCGGCGGCGTCCTGTTCGCCCTGGCGCTGCACGGCGGCATCGGGCTCGTCCTGCCCGCCGCGATCCTGTTCGGCTTCGGCGCGCTGGGCTGGAACGCGCTCGTGTACGTGGTCGCGGGAGAGCGGACGCCTCCCGAGCTGGCCGGCCGCTCCGTGGCGACGGCGGCGACCGTCGTCTTCCTCGTCTCCGCCGCGTGCACCCCCGCTCTCGGCGCCCTCGCCGACCACGCGGGGTGGGACGTCTTCTGGATCGCGACCGCGGTCCTGTCGGCCCTCGGCGCCTTCGCCGCCGCCGGGCTCCGCGCGGGCGCCGTGGCTGCGCGCTGAGATTGCATACTGTATGGTCGGCGCCGTGGCGAGGATCCTCCAGGAGCGTGCGCCGCTCGTCCGCAACGCGAGCGCTGCTGCCACGGAGCTGATCCGCGAGGCGATCGTCGACGGCCGGCTCACGCCCGGCCAGCGGCTCAAGGAAGAGGAGCTGGCGCGGGAGCTGGGCATCAGCCGCACGCCCGTGCGCGAGGCGCTGCTGATCCTCCAGGCCGAGGGCCTCGTCGACGCGGCGCCCAACCGCGGCGCGGTCGTCCGCTCGCACGACGGGGACGACCTCGAGGACCTCTACCAGCTCCGCGCGCTGCTCGAGGGCTATGCGGCGCGCCGCGCGTCGGCGAACATCTCCGAGACCTCGGTCGCGGAGCTGTGGGCGAGCTGCGAGCGGTTCGAGGGCGTGATCGAGTCCGACGTTCAGGAGCTGGTCAGGGAGAACCTCTTCTTCCACAACGTGATCCTCGACGCGGCCCAGAGCCGCCGGGTCGCGGAGCAGATCCGCAAGGTGATCGAGCTGCCGCTCGTCTACCGCTCGTACATCTGGTACTCGGTCGACCAGCGCCGGATCTCGGCGCACTATCACCGGCAGATCACGAAAGCGCTCGAGTCGCGCGACGGCGAGCGCGCGGAGCTGGTGATGAAGGAGCACGTGTTCGAGGCCCGCGACGTGCTCGTCGCCCACGTCCGCGAGCTCGAGGCGAGCGAGTGACGGACGCGGCGACGGAGGCTCCGGCCGTGACGCACGACACCGCCGGGCCCGGCCCGCTCGCCGGCGTCCGGATCGTCGAGCTCGGGATGCTGCTCGCGGGGCCGTTCACCGGCCGGCTGCTCGGCGACATGGGCGCGGAGGTGATCAAGGTCGAGCCGCCGGGGCAGCCCGATCCACTGCGCGAGTGGGGGAAGGCCCGGTATCAGGGGCGCTCGCTGTGGTGGCCGGTGCAGTCGCGGAACAAGAAGTGCGTGACCCTCAACCTGCGCGCGGAGCAGGGCCAGAAGCTGCTGCTCGATCTGGTCAAGCACTGCGGACGCGCTGACGGAGAACTTCCGCCCCGGCACGCTCGAGCGCTGGAACCTCGGCCCCGAGCAGCTCTGGGAAGCGAACCCGAAGCTCGTCATCGCGCGCATTTCCGGCTACGGGCAGACGGGCCCGTATGCGCCGCGCGCCGGCTTCGCGTCCGTGTCCGAGGCGATGGGCGGTATCCGCCACATCAACGGCTTCCCCGGCGAGCCGCCGCCGCGCTTGCACATCTCGCTGGGCGACTCGCTCGCGGGCTTGTACGCGCGCGCAGGGCATCCTCGCGGCGCTCTACAAGCGCGACGCGCTCGGCTTCGGCCGCGGACAGGTGATCGACATCTCCCTGCTCGAGGCCAGCTTCTCGCTGCTCGAGAGCACGGTGACGGAGTACGACCGGCTGGGCATCGTCCGCGGCCCCGGCGGGACGGGACTGAAGGGCGTCGCGCCGTCGAATATCTTCAAGTCGAAGGACGAGAAGTGGATCGTGATCGCCGCGAACGCGGACAACGTCTTCCGGCGGCTCTGTGAGGCGATGGGGCAGCCCGAGCTCGCCGACGACCCGCGCTTCTCGACGCACCTCGCGCGCGGCGACCGCCAGGAGGAGATCGAGGGCATCGTGGCCGCCTGGGCCGGTGCGCGCGACGCGGCCGAGATCGACCGCGTGCTCAACGAGGCCGGCGTGATCTGCGGCCCGATCTACACGATCGCGGACATCTTCGAGGACGAGCACTTCCGCGCCCGCGAGATGCTGCTCGAGCACGACGACCCGGAGTTCGGGAAGTACCTCGGCCCGGGGCTCGTGCCCAAGTTCTCCGAGACGCCGTCGGAGGTGCGCTGGTCGGCCCCCTGGCAGGAGGGGAGCCACAACGCCGACGTGTACTGCGGCCTGCTCGGCCTGTCGAGAACGGACCTGGCGGACCTGCATGAGCAAGGCGTGATCTAGATGATTGATCGGAAGTGCGCCGACCAATCATCTAGCCGGATTCGGGACGCGACGCGCTGCGCGCCTCCCAGAGCGGAGCGGGCCGCCCGCGCGTTCAGCTGCCCACGTCGACCACCGCTAGACGGGTGGTCGATGACCTTTCGACCAATCGTCTAGAGAAGGAAGCGAATGGCATACAGACTGGGAGTCGACGTCGGGGGAACGTTCACCGACCTGCTGCTCGTCCACGACGAGACGGGCTCGCTGCACCGTGTGAAGACGCCGTCGACGCCTGCGGATCCGTCTGAGGGCGTGCTCATCGGCGTGAAGCGGATCGCCGTCGAGGCGGGCGCCGAGGTGGGCGACATTCGCAACATCCTGCACGGGACGACGGTGGCGACGAATGCGGTGCTCGAGTCGAAGGGCGCGCGCGTCGGCCTGCTGACGACGAAGGGCTTCGCGCAGATTCTGCATCTGGCGCGTTCGCAGACGCCGGGGCCGCTGGCGGGCTGGATCATCATGATCAAGCCGGATCCGCCGGCGTCGCTCGCGGACACGCGTGAGATCGTCGAGCGCATGGACGCCCGCGGCGAGACGGTCGTGGCCGTCGACGAGGCGCAGGCCGAGAGCGTGATCCGCGACCTGGTCGAGTCCGGAGTGGAGACGCTGACGATTGCGTTCATCAACTCGTACATCTCGCCGGTGCACGAAGAGCAGGTGGGGGCGATCGTCGAGCGGCTGTATCCGGGGTTCCCGGTCACGCTCTCGTCGCACGTGCTGCCCGAGTTCCGCGAGTACGAGCGGGCGCTGACGGCCTGCATGAACTCCTACGTGCGCCCGCGCGTCGCCGACTATGTGCAGAAGCTGTCCGGAGACCTGAAGGGGATCGGCGCGACCGCGGACGTGAACATCCTCCGCTCCGACGCGGGGCTGATGACGACGCGGGAGGCGGGCCGGAATCCGATCTACGGCGTCCTCTCGGGGCCGTCGGGGGGCGTCGCGGGCGGGCTCTACGTCGCGCGCCAGGCGGGCTTCGACAACATCCTCACGTTCGACATGGGCGGCACGTCGACCGACGTCTCGCTCTGCCTCGCCGGTGAGCCGTCGATCGGCCGCGAGACGTCGATCTCGCACTTCCGGCTGCGGGTGCCGTCGGTGGACGTGCATACGGTCGGGGCGGGCGGCGGCTCGATCGCCCACGTGCCGGAGTTGACGAAGGCGCTCCGTGTCGGGCCGCAGTCGGCGGGTGCCGAGCCGGGCCCGGCGGCGTACGGCAAGGGCGGCACCGACCCGACCGTCACCGACGCGAACGTCGTCGTCGGGCACCTTCCGCCGCGGCTTTTGGGCGGCGAGATGGAGCTCGACGTCGACGCCGCACGAACTGCCGTGCAGACGATCGCCGACGCGATGGGCCTGGGCTCCGCCGAGGACGCCGCCGAGGGGATCCTCGCGATCGTGAACGAGAACATGGCCGGCGCGCTGCGCGTCGTCTCCGTCCAGCGCGGGCACGACCCGCGCGATTTCGCGCTCGTCGCCTACGGCGGCGCAGGCCCGATGCACGCGAACGCGGTCGCGGAGATCATGGGCTCGTTCCCGGTGATCGTGCCACCCGCGCCGGGGCTGCTCTGCGCGCTCGGCGACATCGTCGCGGACTTCCGCGACGAGTTCGCCCGCACGTACATCCGGGTGCTCGACGAGGCCGATCCCGCGGACGTGTCGGCGATCCTCGACGAGCTCGGCGGCCGCGCACAGCAGTGGCTCGAGGACGAGGGCATCGACCCGGCGGCGCGCAGCGTCACCTACACCGCCGACATGCGCTACCACGGGCAGGGGTACGAGATCCCCGTCACGCTCGACCCGGAGGAGGTCCGCGGCGAGGGGCTGGGCCAGCTCGAGGAGCGCTTCAACGTCCTCCACGAGCAGCTGTACGGGTTCCGCATGCACGAGACGCGGAGCGAGATCGTCAACCTGCGCGCGGTTGGGTTCGGGGCCGCGCCGAAGCCGGAGCTGCCGCAGGGCGAGCTGTCCGAGGACGGGGCGGCCGGCGCCGTCGTCGACACGCACGAGATCGTCTTCCGCGGCGAGCGCGTGCCGACGCAGATCTACGACCGCTCGCAGCTGAAGCCGGGCGCGACCTTCACGGGCCCTGCGATCGTGACCGAGTTCGACGCGACGACCGTCGTCCTCCCGGGCTACGAGGCCCGCGTCGACGGCTGGTTCAACATCCTGATCACGCCCACCGGGGAGGGAAGCAGCAATGGCCGTGTCGTCTGAGCAGCCGCGGATCGCGAAGATCCCGACCGACGTCGAGGTCGACCCGGTCACCCTCGACATCATCGAGGGGGCCCTGAAGAGCGCGCGCTTCGAGATGGACGCCGTGCTCTTCCGCTCGGCGATGAGCCCGGTGATCCGGGAGCAGCACGACGAGTTCCCGATGATCACCGACCCGAACGGCCGCATGGTCGTGGGCCAGTTCGGCGCCTACATCAACGAGATGATGGCGAGCTGGGAGGGCGGGATCTACCCGGGCGACGTGATCCTCACCTCCGACCCGTTCAAGTGCTCGGCCTCGATCTCGCACACGAACGACTGGCTCGTGCTCGTGCCGATCTTCTTCGAGGACGAGCTCGTCGGCTGGTCGAGCCAGTTCGGCCACCAGATGGACTGCGGGGGGCCGCTGCCGGGCTCGCTGCCGACGGGCGCACGGACGATCTTCGAGGAGGGCCTGATCATCCCGCCGCTCAAGATCATGGAGCGGGGCGAGCCGCGTGAGGACGTCCTCAAGCTGATCTTCAACAACATGCGGCTCCCGGAGATGAACCGGGCCGACCTGTTCGCGATCGTCGCCGGTTGCCGTGCCGGGCGAGAAGCGCGTCCAGCAGTTGTGCGAGCGCTTCGGCAAGGAGACGTACCTGGCCGCGTGCCAGGCGCTGCTCGACCGGACGTACGAGGCGATGCGAACGCTGATCCAGCTCGCGATCCCGGAGGAGCCGCAGTCGTTCGAGGACTACGTCGACGACGACGGTCTCGGCAACGGGCCGTTCAAGATGAAGCTGACGATCTGGCGGGAGGGCGACCACGCCTTCTTCGACTGGACGGGCACCGACCCGCAGGCCCTCGGCCCGGTCAACTTCTACCTCTCCGAGGGCATGTTCAAGATGTTCATCGGGGTCTACCTGATCATGGTCAACGACCCCCAGATCCTGTTCAACGACGGCTTCTACCCGCTGCTGCACATCGTGCTGCCGGAGGGCTGCCTGCTGCGCCCGCGCTACCCGTCGGCGCTCGGCTGCCGCACGCACGCGCTCGCGCGGCTGTTCGACGTGCTCGGCGGCGCGCTGTGCAAGAACGCGCCCGAGCTGAACACGGCCTCCGGGTACGGCACGAGCCCGTACATGCTCTACTCGGGCTGGGACGCGAAGGGCGACTTCTTCTACTCGATGGAGATCCTCTACGGCGGCATCCCCGGCCGGCCGATCGGCGACGGGATGGACGGCCACTCGTGGTGGCCGCTGTTCGAGAACATCCCCACGGAGTACCTGGAGGCGTACTACCCGATGCGGATCGACGGCTACACGACGGTCACCGACTCGGGCGGGCCGGGCTTCCACCGCGGCGGCAACGGGGTGGAGAAGCGCTACGTCTACCTCGAGCCGGGCGAGGTCTCGATCCACGACGACCGCTGGCTGACCCGGCCGTGGGGCGTCCTCGGCGGCTGGCCCGGCGCGCGCTCGTCGAAGCTGCTCCAGCGCGCCGACGGCACCGAGGAGGTGCTGCCCTCGAAGTGCGACCGCGTCGAGGTGCAGCCCGGCGACATGCTCGTCTACAAGACGGCCGGCGGCGGCGGCTGGAAGGACCGGCTCGACCGGCCCGTCGAAGCAGTCGAGCGCGACGTCGCCTTCGGGCTCGTCTCGCCCGAGTTCGCGAAGGAGGGCTACGGCGTGATCGTCGGCGACGCGGCCGCGACCGAGGCCGAGCGAGCCCGCCAGCGCGAGGAGCGCGGCGAGGCGCCCGCCTTCGACTTCGGCCCGCCGCTCGAGGAGCTGATCGAGCGCTGCGAGGCGGAGACCGGCCTGGCGCCGCCGAAGCCGGCGGTGCCGCTGCGCTGGTCGCCGCTCCAGCCCGGCGAGGAGGCGCTCGCCCTGGTCCGCGAGAACGACGGCCTCCCGGAGCCGGTCAAGGCGTGAGGTTCGAGGGCTTCCACGGGAGAGCCGGCTTTGGAGACAGGCCGGCTCTGGTCGTGGTGGACGTCAACCGCGGGTTCACCGACCCGGCATCGCCGCTCGTCTGCGACCTCGACGAGTGCGTCGCCGCGATCGCGCGGCTGCTCGAGGCGTTCCGCGGCGCGGGGCTGCCGGTCGTGTTCACGACGGTCGTCTACGACGAGTTCGGCAAGCAGGCCGCCGCCGTGTTCATCGAAAAGGTGCCCGCCCTGCTCGTGCTCGAGCCGGGCTCGCCGTGGGTCGAGATCGATCCCGCGCATCGCGCCTGTCGAGGGCGAGCCGGTGCTGTCCAAGCACTTCGCGTCGGCGTTCTTCGGCACGACGCTCGCGTCGGTGCTGGCGTCGGCGGGCTGCGACTCGGTCGTGGTCACCGGCGCGTCGACCTCGGGCTGCGTGCGGGCGACGGCGCTCGACGCCATGCAGCACGGCTACCGCGTGGTCGTCCCGCGCGAGGCCGTCGGCGACCGTAACCAGGCCGCGCACGAGGCCAACCTGTACGACCTGGACACGAAGTACGCGGACGTGGTCTCGCTGGACGAGACGCTCGCGCACGTCGACGAGCTGGCGGCGGTGGAGCGATGATCGTCCGCGAGCTCAAATCTGCCGGCAGCGCTGGCGAGCGAAGCTCGTCAGCGCGCCACGAGCTGGGCGACTCCTGGCAGGTCGTCCTCCAGACCGACCACGCCGACCTGTCCGGCGCGCTCGCGCGCGCCTGGGCGTCCCGGAGTCCCCGCCACGACTCGCTCGTCGTCGCGGCAGAGCGGCACGACGACGGCTGGGCGGTCTGGGAGCAGGCGCCGCAGGTCGACGAGACGGGCAAGCCCGTGAACTTCCTCGAGGTCGACGTGCGGTCGCATCTCGCCTTCTACCGCGCCGGCATCGCGGCGATCACCGAGCAGGACGCCGACGCGGGCCTGCTCGTCTCGATGCACGGCGCCGGCATCTACCGGCAGCGCTACGGGCTCGACCCGGGCCTCGGCCTCGAGCGCGCGGCCGAGGTGCAGGACGAGGTCGACGCCTTCGTCGCCGAGCAGGAGGCGAAGTTCGGCGGCGACCTCGGCGACCGGCGCGCCGACTACGAGCTGCTCCAGCTCTACGACCGACTCTCGCTCTACTTCTGCATGCGCGACGTCGAGGCGGGCGAGGAGGCCGATGTCCAGGGCTACCGCTTCGAGCCGCTCGGGCCGTGGCACGTGCGGCTCGAGCCGTACCCGTTCGTCGAGCGCCCGGGGCGCTTCGCGCTGCTCCGCCACGTCGTGCCGAAGCGCGACTGGACGCAGGCCGAGCTCCAGCAGCAGCTGCTCGAGCCGACGGAGCGCGTCGAGATCACGATCGAGTAGCGCTCAGCTGCCGAGCCGCGTGATCCACTCCGCGAAGAACGGCTCGGCGATGGCCACGGTGCCGTCCGGCTCCGTCGTGACGAGCTCGCGCCGGCGGAGCGCAGCGAGTGCCTTCTGGACGTTCGTCGCCGCCGGGAGCCCGTGCTCGTGGCGGTAGCCGGCGGTGTACGGCCGTCCGGGCTCGGCGGCCAGCGCCTGCAGGAGCAGCCGCTGGCCGGAGGCGGCAGCGTCCCAGAGCAGCGTGAAGTGCGCGTGCTCCGAGTGCAGCGCGCCCGAGAGCCCGGCTTCGACCTGAGCCGCCGATGCCTTGCCGCGCGGACGAGTCTCCTCCCAGACGAAGTAGCAGACCTCCTGCGTCGCGTACGGATGGCCGTGCGTGATGGCGAGGATGCGCTCGACAGCCGCGTCCTCGATCGACTTGCCCGTCGTCGCGAAACGCTCGACGATGTACGGTGCGAACAGCTCCGGCGGGATCACGTCGAGCTCCATCTGCTTCGCGCTACGCCAGAACGGCTCGTTCCGGTCGCTGAAAATTCGCCGCAGCATGTGTCGCTTGCTGCCGAGGTAGACGTGCGCGACCTCGGGCTGGCGCTGGAACACCGAGCGCATCAGCCGGGGAAGGTTCCGGTCGATGGACGTGACCTCCTGGAACTCGTCCAGCACGAGCACGACCCGACGCTTCCGGTCGGCGCCGAGCTCGCCCGGCAGCTCGAGCAGCCGCTCGAGCGTGGCGTCGACGTCCGCCGACCGGTGGCCGACGTCGAAGCCGAACGACACCGACCCGTCGTTCGGGTCCAGCGTCATGCGCGGCGTCACCCGCAGGCCGCGGAAGATCGCGAGCGCGGCATCCCGGGCGCGGAAGAGCGCGGAAGCGATGTCCTCGTGGATCGTCTTCGCGAGCTTCTCGGCCAGACGCTCCTTCGTCGGCGTCGTCATCAGGTCGACCTGCGCCACGAGGACGCGCTTCTTCAGGATCTCCTGCTGCACGCGCCAGACGAGCGAGGTCTTGCCGTACCGCCGCGGGGCGAGGATGACGACGTCCTGCCCGTTCAGCAGGTCGCTGCGCAGCTCCGCGACCTCGCGCTCGCGGTCGGTGAAAGCCTCGTCGAGCGCGAGCGAGCCGTACAGGAACGGGTTCGTCGGCGACATATACCGACTAGTATAATACCAGTCGGTATAAAGGGCTCAGTCGTCGAGAATGGCGGCAGCCCGCACGGGCGAGCCGTAGGCCGGGACGAGCCGGAGCGGCAGTCCGACGAACAGGAACCGCTGCCCGACGACCTCCTTGAGGTTGTTCAGGTTCTCGTAGTGCGTGACACGGCGCTCGGCGCAGGCCCTGTGCGTCGGGTACTCGTCGGTGAGGTAGACGAGGTCGGGCGAGATCGTCTCCACGCCGAAGATCTTCACCTTGCGGTCAGCCATCCAGTGCACGGCCTCGGCCGAGATGCCGCAGAAGCCGTCGAGGAACGCGGGCGTGCCGGCGGTGCGGTTGTAGTGGTCGGAGCAGAAGAGCAGGATGTCCCCCTCGCGCAGCTCCTGGCCCGACTCGGAGACGGCGCGCTCGACCTCCTCCGCCGTCACGTCGTGCCCGCGCTCGTACTGGCGGATGTCGACGCAGATCGCGTCGCCGCAGAACGTGTCGAGTGGCATGTCCGAGATCGTCTCGCCCTGCCTGTCGTAGTGGCCGAACGCGTCGACGTGCGTCGCCGCGTGGTTCGAGGTGATGATCACCTCGGCGTTGAACGACGGCCGGCCCTCGGGCGCGTCGGCATGGACGATGTGCCGCAGGATCTGCGTCGAGGCGAAGAACGGGTGCAGCTGCGACTCGCGCGAGAGCGGTTGCGACAGATCGATTGCACGCATAGTTAGTCCTTTCCGGCCATCTCTCGACAGACCTGGACGATGCGGGGAATGAGCGCGGAGACGATCTTCTCGCCGGTCTCGGCGCTGGCGCGCGTCGCGTCGCCGACAACGCCCGACGCGGTGATGTCGCGCAGCATGTCCATCGGCACCACCACCTTCGGGCCGGCGTGGCGCATGCCGTACTGGCCGAACGACGTCCACTGGAAGCCGGCCTCCTTCACCGCGGCGCCGCGGTCCCACGCGTCGCGGGTCGCGCGGTCCATCTCGACCCGCTGGCCGAGCGCGATCGCGAGCGACGTCTCGGCTTCCTCGGCGTGGATCATCGGGCCCTCGATCTCGCCGAGCGTGTCGGCGGCGAGGTCCCACCACTGCACGAGGAAGACGCGGCGGCCCGTGGTTTCGAAGTAGTGGTTCACGGCGACGGTGAGCGCGGCGATGTTGCCGCCGTGCCCGTTGACCGCCACGAGGTTCTCGAAGCCGTGCTGGACGAGCGAGTCGCAGACCTCGCGGAAGACCTGGAAGAACGTCGTCGTCGAGAGG
Organism: uncultured Actinomycetes bacterium; assembly: GCA_963776375.1. Classification (GTDB taxonomy): domain Bacteria; phylum Actinomycetota; class Thermoleophilia; order Gaiellales; family Gaiellaceae; genus PALSA-612. The sequence goes on from CAVZMF010000005.1 coordinate 247,405, forward strand.
CGGATCGCGCCGGGGAACTGCATGTGGTACCAGGACAGCGTCATGTTCAGCGTGGGGGCGACGAGGATCGAGACGCCCTCCCGCTCCCCGAGCTCTGCCGCGCGCACGGACAGCGAGCGGGCGATGAAGCAGTCGGTGTCGAGCGGCATGTGCGGGCCGTGCTGCTCGGTCGTCCCGATCGGGATCAGCACGGCGTCGACGCCGGCGCCGATCCGCTCGTCGACCTCAGGCCAGGTCATGCGCTCGATGAGGTGCTCGGCCATCGCCGCAGAGTTTGACGTGCCGAATGTCAGACTTCAAACTCGAGCCACCCAACCGAGGAGGCTTCCGTGGAAAGCATGATCGAGGTCAACGGCGTCAACCTGTGGCACCGGATCACGGGCGAGGGGGAGCCGGTGATCCAGATCCACGGGGCGGGCTTCGGGCACTTCAACCTCGACCCGTGCACGCCCGTGCTCTCCGAGCACTTCCGCGTCGTCGACTTCGACATGCGGGGCTACGGCGCCTCCGACAAGCCGATCCAGCACTACGACATGGAGGTCTGGGCCGACGACATCGCCGCCCTGCAGGACGCGCTGGGGATCGACGAGGCGCACATCCACGGGACCTCGATGGGCGGCATGATCGCGATCGCCTTCGCCGGCAAGTATCCCGACCGTACGAGCTCGGTGGTGATCAACTGCGCCGCCGCGAAGCTCGGGCGTGCGGGGCGGCTCATCTTCAAGAACTGGGTCGACATCGCCGAGCTGGACCCGGACGGGCCGGGCAGCCGCATCCTCGCGGAGCTGATCGCCTGGCAGGCCGTGTCCAAGGTCTTCCTCGAGTCCGAGGCCGGGCAGGGCATCGTCGACCACTGCCAGCAGATCCTCCGCGACTCGAACCGACTCGAGGTCTTCACCGCCGCCTGCCAGGCGATGTGCGACATGGACGTCACGCCCTGGCTCGGGAAGATCACGTCGCCCGCGCTCGTCATCGGCGGCGACGAGGACATCATGACCCCGTGGGACCAGGGCCCGGACGGCGTCGGCCAGGAGGGGATCTACCAGGGGATCACCGGCGCGGAGAAGCACGTGATCGAGGGCGGCGGCCACTCCACGATCTTCGACTCGACCGACGAGCACAACCGCGTCGTGCTCGACTTCTTCCAGCGGCACTCCCGCGCGGCGCGCGAGGCCGAGACGGCGACCACGACCGCGTAGGGATGCTTCCGAGGGCCGTCTGCCGCCCTTGGGTGGCTACGACCAGCCGCCGGAGCCGGGCTTTGCCCGGCGGGAGGCGAAGCAGACGAGAGGCAACGCTCGAACTGGCGCGGCATGGACCGGCTCCGCTTTGGTTCGAACTGCGACCCACGCCCTCAAGGAGGGGGCTCGTGGGGGAACCAGGGGTTTCCCCACGATAGAAGAGTTCGGCGTCGAGCCGATCCCGGCCGAACTGCGCACGGCCGGCTGGCGCGATCTCTTCGCGATCAACTTCACGTTCTTCCTCAACCCGGTCATGTACCTGCTCGGCGCGTTCGCCGTCGTCGACGGGGGGCTGCCGCTCTGGTGGGCGATGGCGGCGATGCTCGTGGGCCAGGCGCTCGCCTATGCAGCGCTCGTCGTCGTCGCCCAGCCGGGCGTCGACTACGGGCTGCCCGGCCAGGTGGCGATGCGCGCCACGCTCGGCTTCTGGGGATCGCGGCTGCTCAGCTCGCCCTACCGCGTCATCGCCGCGACCTACTGGTTCGCGGCGCAGGCGCTCACCGGCGCGCTCGGCATCCAGGCGCTCGTGAAGGCGATGCCGGGCCACCACGAGCTTTCGCTCGTCCCGATCGCCCTGTGCCTGGCGGCCTTTCACGCGACGCTGGCCGTGCTCGGCTTCGACGTGATGCGCTGGCTGCTGCGAGTCGTGCTGCCCGTCTCGCTCGGCTTCACGGCCGTCCTGATCGGGCTCTACCTCGCCTCCGACGACCCGAGCTTCGCGGTCAGACACGTCTTCGCGTCGCCGAATCAGCACCTGACGTGGACAGGCTTCGCCACGTACGTGACCGTGATCGCAGGCGCCTCGCTGACACTGGTCACCAACATCGCCGACGTCTGCCGCTACACGCCGACGCGCCGCGATGTGCGGATCGGCCTCGTCGCCTCGGCACTCACCGCCACCTTCGTCACGACGTTTGTCGGCGGCTACGCCGCGGCCGCGACCGGCGAGACGAACCCGTTCGTCGCCGTCTCGCTGCTGACGTCCAACACGGCGCTCCTCGTCGTACTGGCGATCGCGATCGTCGTCCAGGGCATCGCGGCGAACATCACCAACGTGTACACGGGCGGGCTCTCGCTCGTGAACACGATTCCGAGGCTCGGGCGCATCCGGGCCACGATCCTCCTCGCGTGCGCTGCGGTGGCTCTGTCCGGCTTCCAGGACTTCGTCAGCCACGCGCAGAAGTGGATCACCCACCTCGGCAACGTCGCCGGGCCGCTCACGGGGGTCGTGCTCGCCGACTACGTCGTCCGGAAGCGGCAGCGGCTCGATGTCGACGCGCTGTTCGACCCGGACGGCCGCTACCGGTACCTGAACGGCGTCAACGTCGAGGCGATCCTCGGCGTCGCGGGTGCCGTCGCCGTGTACTACGCCGTCCCGGACGCGTGGGTGAAGGTCGTCTGGGGCGTCGGGGCCGGCGCGGCCTTCTACCTGCTGCTGGTCGCGGTTGTTCGGCAGGTCGCGAAGCACCCGGAGCCCGAGCCCGTCGCGGAATGAGCGCGGACCGAGTCCTCGAGCGCTGCGAGGAGCTCGCGAACCTCTCCGAGGAGCCGGGGATGATCACGCGCTGGTACGGCTCGCGCTCGCTCGTCGAGGCGGCCGACCTCGTCGCGGGCTGGATGGAGGAGGCCGGCCTCGCAGTACGCCGGGACGCGGTCGGAAACGTGATCGGGCGCCGGGGCGACGGTGAAGGCACCTTCGTGCTCGCTTCCCACATCGACACCGTTCGCGACGCCGGGCGCTACGACGGTCCGCTCGGTGTGTTGCTCGCGATCGAAGCCGCCGACGCCGTCGGGGGCGAGCACGCGTTCGCGCTCGAGGTGGTTGCGTTCGCCGACGAGGAGGGAGGGCGCTTTCCGCTCACGTATCTCGGCAGCCGCGGCTGGGCGGGCGACCTGACGTCGGATGACGTCGAGCTCCAGAACGGTCTGGGCGAGCGGCTCGGCGACGCGGCCCGCGCGATGGGGGGCGACCCCGACGCGATCGGCGCGCGCTCTGCGCCGGCCGACCTGCTCGGCTACCTCGAGGTCCACATCGAGCAGGGCCCGGTGCTCCAGGACCAGGACCTGCCGGTGGGCATCGTGACCGCGATCGCAGCGCAGAGCCGGGGCATCGCCGATTTCCGCGGCATGGCCGGGCACGCGGGGAACACGCCGATGCGGCTGCGGCGGGACGCCCTCGCCGGCGCCGCCGAGCTCGTACTCGAGGTCGAGCGCACGGCCCGCGCCACGGACGGCCTGACGGCGACGGTGGGCTGGATCGGAAACGAGCCCAACGTCGGCAACGTCATCCCAGGACACACGTGGGTGACCTACGACGTTCGCCACCAGGACGACGCGACTCGCGACCGAGCGCGCGACGAGCTCGAGGCCGCCGCCCGGGCGATCGCCGAGCGACGCGGTCTCGCGCTCGACTGGCGACGGCGCGACGACCTCCCGTCCGTGCCAATGTCCCCGCACCTCCGGGCGCTGCTCGCGGAGGCGGCTCCCGGCGCGATCGAGCTCGGGAGCGGCGCCGGACACGATGCCGTCACGGCCGCGCGCTTGACTTCGGAGGTGGCGATGCTGTTCGTCCGCTGCAAGGACGGGATCAGCCACCATCCCGCCGAGTCGGTGCGCATGGACGACGTAGCAGTTGCACTCGAGGTGATCAACCGCTTCCTGCGACTGCTCGAGACCGATCCAGGCAGGGCCGAGTTGCGAAAGGTGCAGTAATGGGAGCTTCTCACCGGCGTTTCCTCTTCGGGCTTGCAGCGGTCTGCGTGGTCGTGGCGGTCGCGGTCAGTGGCGGGATCGTGCTCGCCTTCGAGACCGGCAGCTCGAAGGCGGCGCCGACGAAGGCCGAGTACTTCAGCAGGGTCGCCGCCATCTGCCGCAAGTACGGCCCGAAGCTCGACAAGATCCCGCCGCCGATCGACGTCAGCATCCCGTCCGAGCTCTGGGAGTCTGCGGAGAAGGTGCTGCCGATACTGCGCGCCGAGGCCGACGCCGTTCGTCGTCTCGTTCCTCCAACGGAGCTGCGAGAGAAGTTGACGCGCTGGATCAAGCTGAACGACCAGTCGCTCGCGAAGCTCGCGGCGACCCTTCCGGCGGCTCGAGAGAAGAACTTCCAGGCCGTTCAGACCTACTACGTCGCGTTCATCATCAGGGGCGCCAAGGCCCAGCGGCTCGGGCACAAGATTGGTTTTCCGTCTCCACCCTGCTAGCCTGTTGCCTACCGTGCCGGCCTCCCACGGCAGGGTCGATGTCTGACATTTGACTCGCGGGAGGAAGCACTGTATACAAGTCACATTCCACGGTTGGGCGTCCCCTCTCTGTGTTGCGGCGGCATCAATGCCCCTGTTGATGGGTGGGACGCAGCTGCGTGGACAGTCACGATCCTCGAGTGGGCGGCGAGGAGAAAGGAGTTCGTTCATGCCTGAGGAGTTCGAGGTCGACAATGGCGAACTGCTCTATCAGCTTCGAGAGCACCAGCGTCTGACCGGCACGGAGCCAAAGGACGAGGAGTCCAACGGCATGACTCGCCGGGACCTTCTCGTCAAAGGCGGTGCTGCCGCAGTCGCGGTGTCGAGTGTCGGCGCCCTCGCCGGCCGGGCAGCGGCTGCGACCAAGAAGACCGGCGCGTTCACCGGCACGCTGAACGTGATCTCGCTCGGCGTCGAGTTCCCGACCGCCGAGGTCGCTCAGCGGATCAAGCAGGACCTCGGCTTCTCGGTCAACGTGACGGGTACGGACCCGGTCACCGAGGCCCAGAAGATGATCACCGCGCCGGAGACCTTCGACATCTTCGGCGGCTACAACTACCAGGACATCCAGGGGTGGTCGACGCATCACCTGATGCCGATCGACACGCACAAGATCGCGGCCTGGCCTCAGCTGTACAAGCTGTTCGCCTGGGGAAAGGTGCGCCCCGGCTCGAAGAGCCAGACCTACGGCGACGGCGACGCACCGTTCCGTGCGCTGTTCCTGAAGCAGGGCACGAAGGGCCTGCCGTTGACGAAGGAAGCGCCGAGGACGAACAAGGACATCGTCCAGTGGGTCGTCAACGAAGCGACCGGCAAGACGAGGGGCCCGATGCCGAGGTACGTCGTCGGCACGCCGGCCCACTTCAACGCCGACTCGATCGGCTACAACGCCGACGTCATCAAGAAGCTGCCGACTCAGGTGGGCTGGGAGTACCTGCTCAACAAGACGTACAAGGGCCGGGTCGCCCTGCTCAAGGACCCCGGCATCGTCATGCAGGACATCGGCAACGCGCTCAAGGCCCAGGGCATCTTCAAGCCCAAGGACATGGGCAACATGACCCAGGCCGAGATCGACCGGGTCGTCAAGATCGCCACCACGTACAAGAAGGCCGGGCAGTTCCGGGCGTACTGGGCGAACTTCAACGAGTCGGTCAACCTGATGGCCTCGAAGGAGGTCGTGGTCGAGTCGATGTGGTCACCGGCCGTGGCACAGCTGGTTGCGCAGGGCATCAACGTGAAGTACGCGGCTCCGCCGACCGGCTTCCGCGGCTGGTGCAGCGCCAACGGCATCGCTGCGCACGTGGCGTCGGATCCAGCCAAGCTGGCTGCCTGCTACGCCTACCTGAACTGGATGTACAGCGGCTGGCTGGGCGCCTCGATCATGCGCCAGGGCTACTACATCGGCAACGGCGCCACGCTGCTCAACTGGATCAAGAAGAACCCGCAGGAGACCTTCGGCGGCATTGCGTTCAAGCCCGACGAGTACGCGTTCTGGTACGGCGGCGCCCGTGCTACGCGCGACCTCCCGGGAATCACCGGCAAGGTCGGCGACATCAAGAAGGGCTCCGTCCGTGACGGCGGCTCCTTCAGCCAGCGCATCGGCCACTACTCGTCCTGGAACTCGTACTTCACGAACAGTGCGTACCAGATCAAGCGGTGGAACGACTTCCTCAGCGCCTAAGGACTGGATGACCGAGGGGGTCGCAGATACGACCACGGAGGGGGCGGCAGCGACCGCCCCCTCCGCGCCTACTGGGTCGGGGCTCGACCTGATCGGGCTCACGAAGGTCTTCCCCGGCGGCACCCTCGCCGTCGACGACGTGAACCTGCACGTCGACCACGGGGAGTACGTCGTCCTGCTGGGGCCGTCGGGCTGCGGCAAGACGACGACGTTGCGGATGATCGGTGGACACGAGTACCCGACGGAGGGCGACATCGTGCTCGACGGGCAGTCGCTCGTCGACCTGCCGCCGCACAAGCGCCCCACCACGACGGTGTTCCAGCACTTCGCGCTCTTTCCGCACCGGTCCGTGCTCGACAACGTCGCGTTCGGCTTGAAGATGGAGGGTGTCGCCAAGAACGAGCGCCGCAAGCAGGCGATGGAGGCGCTCGACATGGTGGGCCTGACCGCGCTCTCGGGCCGCAAACCGGCGGCCCTGTCCGGGGGTCAGCAGCAGCGCGTCGCGCTAGCCCGCGTGCTCGTGACGAAGCCGAAGGCGCTGCTGCTCGACGAGCCGCTCGGCGACCTCGACCGGCTGCTCCAGCTTCGGATGCGCGTCGAGCTCCGAAACCTCCAGCGCCAGCTCGGGCTCATGTTCGTCCACGTGACGCACAACCAGGAAGAGGCCCTGTCGATGGCCGACCGGATCGTGGTCATGAACGAGGCCCGCATCCAGCAAGTCGCCGACCCACTGACGATCGCGACCCGGCCGGCGACCGAACTCGTCGCGCGGTTCATGGGCGACAACAACATCATCCGCGGCAAGGTCGCGGAGCGGAACGGCAGCCGCCTCGTCGTCGAGGACGAGCACAAGGTTCGGGTCGGCGTCCACGTCGCGGACGATCAGGCTCCCGACGTCGGCGAGCCCGCGCTCGTCGCCGTCCGGGCCGCGGCCGTCTCGGTCGACACGAACGCGGGCGCCGCACCGCACGAAAACTCCACCGACTGCGAGGTCGTCTTCGTCGAGTTCCTGGGCGACCTCGTCAAGCTGCACCTGATCGCGAACGGCGAACGCATGCTCGCGAAGATCCCCGGCGAGCGGTACCCGGAGTTCCGCGGCAAGGAGGGAGAGACGATCCGCATCGGGTGGAAGGAAGAGGATGTCCAGCTCCTCCAGCCCTGAGCCCGAGCTCCCGGAGGTCCGCCTCGACCTCGAGGACATCCGCGCGGATGAGGCCGAGGTCGAGGCCGAGACCGAGCGGGCGTTCGGCGTACAGGAGGCCGCGCGGCGCGAGCGGGGCGGGAACTGGGTGACCCTGGGTTGGGCGCTGCCCGGCTTCGTCTGGCTCGCGTTCTACCTCGTCGCGCCGCTCGTCTTCATCGTGCTCGTCAGCTTCTGGGTGCGCACGGACACCGGCTTCGACTCGGGCTCGTGGACGCTGCACAACTACGGCGTGCTGTTGCACCCGTTCAACCTGAACAACGCCTACTGGTCGAACATGTGGCGGTCGTTCCTGACGTCGGTCATCGCCGTCGCCGCCTGCCTCGTGTTCGGCTTTCCGGTTGCGTACTTCCTCGCGATGAAGATCCAGCGGCTCGAGTACCAGATCGCGCTCTTCATCCTCGCGCTGGCGCCCTTCTGGACGAGCTTCACGACGCGGTCAGTCGCGTGGACGTACCCGCTCATGGGCAGCAACGGCGCGCTCAACCAGTTGCTGACCTACATGGGGATCTCGAGCATCGAGCATCCGCTGCTCAACACGCAGTTCTCGCTCTTATCGGTTCGGCTGGCGATGATCCAGCTCTACATCCTGTTCATGGTCACGCCGATCTTCTTCCTGCTCGCGCAGGTGGACAGGCACGCGATCGAGGCGGCGCGTGACCTCGGCGGGAACTGGTTCGGGACCTTCCGCGAAGTCATCCTGCCGCAGACGATGCCGGGCATCGTCATTGGCTCGATCTTCATCTTCGTGCTGACCATGGGCGAGTACGGCACCGTCAACGTCGTCAGCCAGGGAGCCGTGTCGTCGGTCGGCACGTACATTCAGAACCTCACTGCTGGGATCCAGTACCCGCAGGGCGCGGCGGCAGCAGTCCTCCTCGTTGCCGTCCTCATCCTCGGCGTATTTGTCATCACGCGCTTCGCGAGGCTGCGGGAGGAGATCTGATGTCGACGGTCGCCGCACCTTCGATGGAGCGCACGCAGGACGTCGTCATTCGCCGCAAGGTGAAGGCGAAGCGCGACTGGGCGAAATGGGGCCTCGCCGTCTACTTCGTCCTGTTCCTGATCTTCCTCTACGCACCCATGGTCCTCATGGGAGTCCTGTCCTTCCAGGGCTACAACGGGGGTGTGGTCTTCCCGTTCGTTGGTCCGGCGGGTCTCGACTGGTGGCGCTCGATCTTCCAGAGCGAGATCCACCACGGGCAGCAGGTCATCTTCACGAACGCGGACCAGATCCAGTCGTCGGGCAAGGGCTCGCTCTACCTCAGTCTGGCGGCGGGCGCCGTGGTCGCCTTCCTCGCGTTCTCGCTGTCGATGGCCTTCCGCCGCCGCTTCCGCGGCGACGGAATCGCGTTCTACGTGATCATCCTTGCTCTCATGGCACCCGGCTTCCTGCTCGGCCTCGGGACCCAGCTGTTCTGGAAGTACATGGGCACCGAGACATCTCTCTGGCACACGGCGCTGGGGACGAACTCGGTGTGGGGCATCCCGTTCGGCTTCCTGGTCATGCTGGCGATCTGGAACCGTTACGACGACCACATCGACGAGGCCGCCCGGGACCTCGGCGCGGGCGCCGTGAGGACCTTCGCCGAGGTGACGCTGCCGCTCGTCTGGACCGGCATCTTCGGCGCCTTCCTGTTCGGGTTCACGCTGACCTGGAACGACTACGACCGCACGGCGCTGCTGGTCGTGGGCAACCTGACGCTGCCGCTCCAGATCGTCGGGCTGATCCAGGAGGCGGCGCTGAAGCCCGACCTCTACGCGCTCGGGACGGCGACGACGCTCGTCTCGCTCTTCCTGATCGTGATCCTGCTCGTCGTCGCCACCATTCGCGCGCGCTTCAGGCGCACGCCGGTGCACCGCGTCGAGGAGGAGCTGGGCCTCGGCGGTGGGATCGACGCCGAGGCCGCAGAGCATGTCGTCGACGCCGGTTAGCTCCTCGGGTACCTGTTCTTGAAGTCGTCGGCGATCTCGTCGAAGGTCAGCCAGCGGACGCCGTCGTGCGAGTTGATGTGCTCGATGATCCGCTCGTGCATGAGCAGCACCTGCGGGTGGCCGCTCACGTCGGGGTGGATCGTCAGCGTGAACACGGCGTAGTCCATCTCCCGGTAGACCCAGTCGAACTGGTCCATCCAGATCTGCTCGAGGTCGCGCGGGTTGACGAAGCCGTGGCTGTTCGGGGCCGCCTTGATGAACATCATCGGCGGGAGGTCGTCGATGTACCAGCTGGCCGGGATCTCGATCAGGTCGGTCTCCTCGCCCCGCTCGAGCGGAACCATCCACTCCTCGGCCGGCTTCGAGTAGTCGATCTTCGTCCAGCTGTCGCCCACGCGCACGTAGTAGGGCGTGAAGTCGTTGTGCATGAGGCTGTGGTCGTACTTGATGCCGTGCTCGAGCAGGAGCTCGTTGGACACGGCCGAGAACTCCCACCACGGCGCCACGTAGCCGGTCGGCCGGCGGCCGGCGATCCGCTCGATCAGGTCGATGCACTTGAGCATGACCGCCTCTTCCTGCTCCGGCGTCATCGAGATCGGGTTCTCGTGCGAATAGCCGTGCATGCCGATCTCGTGGCCGGCGTCGACGACCATCTTCGTCTGCTCGGGGAAGGTCTCGATCGAGTGGCCGGGGATGAACCACGTCGTCTGCAGGCCGTAGCGGTCGAACAGCTTGAGCAGCCGCGGCGTGCCCACCTCGCCGGCGAAGAGGCCCCGCGAGATGTCGTCGGGGGAGTTCTCGCCGCCGTAGGAGCCGAGCCATCCCGCCACCGCGTCGACGTCGACTGCCGTACGCGCAGAGGATCTCCTTCGCCATTTGTGACCTCCCGTTCGCTGGTACAACGGAGCCTAGTGCTTCGTCCTGGAGGTGGCGTGATGACCTGGCGAGCGAAAACCGAGCCCCGCAAGGACGCAGGGAGCGCTCGTATCGATCGAGATACGGGCGCGACTGAGGACGCCGCGCGGCGACTGTTTGCAGCCGCCAGGGCTCGCGCCGGCTCCGGGATGGAGCACTGACCATGTGTGGCCTGTGCGGTGTGTTGATGAACGAGCACTGGGCCGAGGAGGGCGGCGGTCGGCGGGCACGCGGCTTCCGGGTCGTCCTCCTGAACCGCGTGCTCGATCACTACGGCCTGTCCCTCTCGGACTGGGCCGGAAGCGTCTACACGCTGCGCGACCGCAAGGGCCGCTCGGCGGTCGTCACGGACATCGGCACACTCTGGGGCGAGGCCGAGAAGCTGGCCGGCCGCCCGCTCGACCCGCTCGACCCGGCTTTGCTGGCCGCGCTGTGAAGACGCCCGTCACGCTGGTCACCGGGTTCCTCGGCTCGGGGAAGACGACGCTGATCTCGCGCCTGCTGGCACATCCGGACATGGGCGAGACGGCTGTGATCGTCAACGAGCTGGGCGAGATCGGGATCGACCACCATCTGCTGCGGAGGGTCGACGAGCGGACGGTGCTGCTCGACTCGGGCTGCGTCTGCTGCACGCTGCGCGGCGACCTCGCGGACGAGCTCCGCGACCTGCGACAGCCGGCGGACGCGGGGGGAGATCCCGGCGTTCCGCCGCGTCGTCGTCGAGACGACGGGCCTGGCCGACCCGGCGCCGATCGTCTACACGCTGGCCGCCGAGCCGGTCGTCCGGCACCACTTCGAGCTCGGACGGGATCGTGGCCACCGTGGACGCGCTCAACGGCCTCGTCGAGGACGCGTCGCTGAAGCAGGCGGCGGTCGCCGACGTGCTCGTCGTGACCAAGGTGGACGTGGCCGAGCCGGACGGGCTCGAGACGCGACTGCGCGCGCTCAACCCCGGCGCCGAGATCGTCGAGGCCGCGTTCGGTGAGATCGAGCCCGGGCGCCTCTTCGACCGGCCGCACACGGACCCGCGCGACGTCTCCGTGGGGGAGCGGCACGCGCACGAGGGTGGCATCCGGCCGTTCGCGCTCGTCTTCGAGGAGCGGCTCGACTGGACCGCGTTCGGGATCTGGCTCACGATGCTGCTCCAGGCGCGCGGAAGCCGACCTGCTGCGCGTCAAGGGGCTGCTGAACGTCGGCGGCCCAGACGAAGAAGCAGGGGGCCGCTGCTCCTGAACGGCGTCCAGCACGTCGTCCACCCGCCCGAGCACCTCGACGCCTGGCCGGACGACGACCACCGGTCGCGGATCGTCTTCATCGGCCGCGGGCTCGACCCGGCAGCCGTCGAGCGGTCCCTGCTCGCCTTCAACGCGGCTGCTCACTAGGGTCTCGATCATGAGCCTGACGCGAAGAGAGCTCCTGCGGCGCGCGGCGGCGGCGGCCGTCAGCCGGCCCCGGTCTCGCCGCCGCTCGGGCCGCCCGTGCGGCGACTCCTAATCCCCTGCGGTCGCAGCCGCTCCGCGTGATCACGATGGGTATCGAGTGGCCGCGGGGCATGCGCGAGCAGGCGCAGCTCGACCTCGGCTTTCCGATCCGCCTCCAGGTGCTGACTCGCGCGACCAGATCGACGCCGTGCTGGCCAATCCGGGCAGCTTCGACGTCTTCGGGGGCTACGGCTACCAGGCCATGCGCGTCTGGTTCAAGGGCCATCTGCGGCCGGTCGACACGCATCGGATCGCGGCCTGGCCCGACTTCTACAAGCTCTTCGCCTGGGGCAAGCTCACGCCGGGCTCGTCCTGTCCGTACGGCGTCGGCGACGCGCCGTTCCGCTCGCTCTTCCTGCGCATCGGGACGAAGGGACTGCCGCACGTCGAGCGCTCCCGCCACCCGCAGCACCGAGATCGTCCAGTGGATCGACGAGCGGACCGGCCGGCCGCACGGCGGCGAGCCGATGCCGCGCTACGTCGTCGGCGTGCCGGCGCACTTCGCGGCCGAGTCGCTCGGCTACCTGCTCGAGGTGATCCCGCGCGCGCCCGGACAAGTCTCCTGGGGCGAGCTCCTGAACCGGACCTGGAAGGGGCGCGTGGCCGTCCAGAACGATCCTGCGGTCGCGCTCGTCGACCTGGGCCGCGCCGCCGAGACGGCCGGGATCATGCGCTTCGGGAACGTCGGGGCGATGACGATCCCGGAGGTCGACCGCCTGGTGAAGGTCCTGACGCTCTACCGGAAGCAGGGGCAGTTCCGGCAGCCCTGGGTCGAGCTTCAACGACGTCGTCAACCTGATGGCGTCGAAGGACGTGGCGATCGCCCCGCTCTGGCCCTCTGCCGCCGCGCGCGTCGCCGCCGAAGGGGTGCGGATCGTCTACGCGGTGCCGCCCGAGGGCTACCGCGGCTCGTGCAGCGCGATGGGGATCTCCGCGCGCGTGCCGGCCGGGCCGCGGCTCGACGCCTGCTACGCCTATCTGAACTGGCTCTACAACGGGTATTTCGGCGCGACGATGATGCGCCAGGGCTACTACGTCGCGAACGGAGCCGGCTCGAGCCCTGGATCGACACGTACGGCGCGTCGCTCGCGGACGAGCCTTCACGCGCGCTGAGTACCGCTACTGGTACGAGGGCCGCCCGGCGGCGTGGTCGCTGCCGGACGTCAAGGGCGTGCTCGCGATCAAGCGCGGGGACGCGGCGGGAGGGCGGCTCGCTCGTGACCCGGATGTGCCGCTGCACGGCCTGGAGCTCGTACTTCCACGCGGCGGGCCACCAGGCCAGGCGCTTCCGCGAGTTCACCGGTACATGAGGCAGTCCGTCGCCGGCGGCGCGGGCGAGGGACGCGCGACGTGAAGGTCGGGCATCGTCGTGCCGTTTTCGTGGTCGTACATCGGCGGCGTGAGCGAGCACGCGGAGGCCCAGGCCGAGGCGCTCGAGCGGCTCGGCTTCGAGACGCGGCTGATCATGGGCGACGACCCGCCGGGAACGGTCTGGCGGCTGCTCCACCCCGACGCCGGCCGGCTCGACCGCCGTCCGGCGCGCGTGATGTCGATCGGCACGATCCGTGACCGTGCCGGCGAACAACTCACGGACGCACATCGTGCTCAGCCAGCTCGCCGAGCAGCGCCTGCGCCGGCTGCTCAAGCGTGAGCGGTTCGACCTTCTGCACCTCCACGAGCCGATGACGCCCGCGCTCTGCGTCGCCGCGCTCGCCCACGCCCGCTCGCCGGTCGTCGGCACCTGGCACGCGACCGGCGAGCTCGGCTGGATGAAGGCGGGCATGCCGATGTGGGGGATGCTGATGGAGCGGATCGACTATCGGATCGCCGTCTCCGAGGTCGCCCGCCAGTCGGCCGCGCGCTGGACCTGCCCGGGCCGTTCGAGATCATCCCGAACGGGATCACTCTGCCCCCGCACGCCGATCCCGCCGGGCCGCGAGAACATCGTCGTCTACATCGGCCGCCACGATCCGCGCAAGGGCCTCGAGGTGCTGCTCCGCGCCTGGCCCGGAGGTGCGCGCGCGAGACGGGCGCGATCCTCCACGTGATCGGTGCCGACCCGCGGGCGGTGCGGCTGCTGATGACCCGGCAGAAGCTCGTGGACGACGGCATCGAGCTGATGGGCGTGATCGTCGGCGACCCGCTCACGTCCGAGCTCGCGCGGGCCAAGCTGCTCTGCGCGCCCGTCGCTCGGCGGCGAGTCGTTCGGCATGGTGCTGACGCGCGCGTTCGGCTGCGCAACGCCGGTCGTCGCCTCGGACATCCCCGGATACGACCAGGTGATGGCGCCCGAGGTCGGCCTGACCGTGCCGCCCGGTGACTCGGAGGCCCTGGGCTCGGCGCTGATCGAGCTGCTGAGCGACGAGGAGCGCCGCCAGCGGCTCGGGGAGGGTGCCCGGGAACGCGCGCTCGAGCGCTACGGCTGGGCCAAGCTGGCCGAGCGCCTGGCGGCGATCTACGAGGTCGTCGTCGCCCGGGCTGCCTGAGAGCTCAGCCCGCCTGACTGGGGTTAGAATCGGCCTTCAGGCGGCGTTTCGGTGCGTCGTCGACGGAAGCCTCCTGAACCCCCATGATCAAGGTCCTCACGGTCTTCGGCACGCGCCCGGAGGCGATCAAGCTCGCGCCCGTGATCCGGGAGCTCGAGCGGCGTCCGGACACGTTCCAGTCGCGCACCTGCGTGACCGGGCAGCACCGGGAGATGCTCGACCAGATGCTCGACCTCTTCGGGATCGAGCCGGATCACGACCTGAAGGTGATGCAGCACGCGCAGTCGCTGAACCACGTGACCGTGGCGGTGATCGACCGCCTGCGGCCGATCCTCGAGGAGGAGCAGCCCGACTGGGTGCTCGTCCAGGGCGACACGACGACGACGATGGCGGGCGCGCTCGGCGCGTTCCACCACGGCATCAAGGTCGGTCACGTAGAGGCGGGCCTGCGGACGTTCGACAAGCACGATCCGTGGCCCGAGGAGATGAACCGCCGCGTCGCCGGCGTTCTCGCCGACGTGCATTTCGCGCCGACTCCGTCCAGCGCGCAGAACCTCTACCGCGAGGGCGTGTCCAAGGACCGCGTCTACGTGACCGGGAACACGGTCATCGACGCGCTGCAGGCCGTGGCCGAGATGCCGTTCGACCCGGAGCAGACGCCGCTCTCGGAGCTGGGCCTGAACGGGCAGCGGCTGATCGTCGCCACGATGCACCGCCGCGAGATGAGCGCGGAGGCGCTCGAAGATGTGTGCTCCGCCTTGCGCGCGGTCGCCGAGGGTCATCCGGACGTGCGGATCGTGATCCCCGTGCACCGCAACCCGAAGGTGCGCGAGCCGATCCACGAGGCGCTGGGCGACGTCGCCAACATCGACCTCCTCGATCCGCTCGACTACCGCCCGATGGTCTGGCTCGTGGGGCGCAGCCACTTCGTGATCACCGACTCCGGCGGGCTGCAGGAGGAGGTGACCGCGCTCGGGAAGCCGGTGCTGGTCATCCGCGGCACGACGGAGCGGCCGGAGAGCGTCGAGGCGGGCAACGCGGTGCTCGTCGGCGCCGACGGACCTGCCATCGAGAGCTGGGCCTCGTCGCTGCTCGCCGACGACGTGACCTACCAGGCGATGGCGCGGTCGACGAACCCGTACGGGAACGGTGACGCCGCGAAGAAGATCGTCGACATCCTCGAGGCGCGCTCGCTCGGCCCCGAGCGCGGAGCCGCTTCCGGCGGCGGGCCCGGCGGGCCGTCGCGGATCGACCCCGAGGTCGTGCGCTGGGGGGCGGACGGGCTCTCGCGCTGGATCTCGTCCGGCGCCTGCCAGAGCTCGAGCGGCGCGTTCGCCGCGTGGGTCGAGCTGGCCAGCGGCGAGAAGGCCTACGACTACGCCGAGATCACCGGCTACGCCCTCACGCACCTGGCCGCGCGCGAGGAGCTGGCGGACGACGAGGTCGGCGTCGGGCGGCGCGCCGCCGACTGGCTCGTGGGTCGCGTCCAGCAGCGCCGCCTCGCGGCGCGGGACGGCTGGGACAGCGACGCCGTGTACCTGTTCGACCTGGGCATGATCTCGGCCGGGCTGCAGTCGTTCGGGCGGCGGTTCGAGGAGGAGCGCTACGTCGCGACCGGCCTGGAGCTCGTCGAGATCCTCGACCGGGAGCTGGCCGCCGACCTCGGCCCGGTCTCCGCTTACGGGCCCCGCTCCGACCGTACGAACTGGTCGACGCGCGGCATCGTCCACCTGGCCAAGCTGTCGCAGTCCTTCCTGCTCGCCGGGCGCGAGGAGCCGGCACGCCGCCTGATCGACGCGGCCAGGTCGGTCCAGGGCCCCGACGGGCACATGCCCACCGACCCCGAGAGCGCGGTCACCATGCTCCACCCGCATCTGTACGGCGCCGAGGGCCTGTGGATGTGGGGCTCGGCGACCGGCGACCAGGATGCGATCGACCGGGCGCGCGCGAACGTCCAGTGGGTGTGGACGCACCAGCTGGGAAGCGGCGGTCTGCCGCGTGCCTTCGGGCGGCCGGAGCCGATCGAGCAGCTCGACGTCACCGCGCAGGCCGTGCGCATGGCGTTGCTGCTCGGCGTCCGCACGCCCGCCGTCGACCGTGCGATCGAGCGCCTGCTCGAGGTCGCCCGCGAGCGCGACGGCATGCTGGCGATGCCGTATCAGCCCGGCTCGCCGGACGTCCATCTGAACACCTGGGTGACGATGTTCGCCTCCCAGGCGCTGGCGCTGGCCGTGCCCGGCGCCGAGCCGCTGCGCTGGGACCAGCTCGTTTGACACGGGGGAAACCGCCGGTTTGCCCCGTGTGCCCCCTTCCCTGAGCAGCGACGAGAGTGGCCGCAGCGGCCGACGTCGGCGAAGCCGGCGTCGGCGGCGGACTGATCAGAACCGTGGGCCGGTTCCGCGATTGCCCGTCATCGCCAGCCGACGACGAGGCGGTAGCCGAGGTACCACGGTGACGACTCGTCGCCGAGGCCTTCTGCGGCGGCCTCGCGCAGGCGGTCGAGCCCGACCTGCGCCTCGGTCACGCCGGCGGCGAGCAGGGTCGTCATGCTGCCCTCGCTGAGCGAGAACCCGACGAGCCGCTCGGCGTCGACCTGCTCGACGCTGTGCAGGACGGTCTCGTCGACGGCGCTGAAGCGCCCCGATTCCACCAGGCGCTCGCGGGTCACCGGCCACCGGGTCTTGCCGACGTCGAGGCCGAGCGCGGCGCGGAGCTGACCCTTCCGCTCGTAGGTCGCTTCGAAAGCGGCGTTCGCGGCAGCGCTCGTGGTCAGGCTCCAGCGGTATTCGTAGGCGGCGAAGACCCGGCCGGGGCGGAGGATGCGTGAGATCTCGGCGAAGGTCGGCTCGGGCTCCATCCACTGCAGGGACTGGGAGCAGGTGACGATGTCGGCGCAACCGTCGGGAAGGCCCGTGTCGTGGGCGGACGCGGCCCGGTAGGACACGTTGGGCGCGTCGGTGGCTTCGACGGCCACCGCCCGCATCTCCGGGTTGGGCTCGACGCCGACGACCTCGTCGGCATGCTCAGCCCAGAAGCGCGTCGAGAGGCCGGTGCCGCTCCCCAGGTCGACGACGAGCTCCGGTCTTTCGACTCTGGCCAGCAGCGGGAGCAGCTCGAGCAGCACCGGCGCGGGCCGCGGGCGGTAGCGGTCGTAGTTGTGGGCGAAGCCGCTGGCGCTGTAGCCGGAGCGGCGGATCTCCTCGACGACCCGCTCGAGGTCCATCACTACGCAGAGCCATCGGCGGCGAAGCCGTGGCTTGGCCGCGGCGTAGCTCGACCCGCCGTGTGCGCGACCAGAAGGGGAAGGGGGCCCACGGGGAAACCGGCCGTTTCCCCCGTGTCAGTACGAGCGCGGCATGCCGAGCACGTGCTGGCCCACGTAGGCGAGCACGAGGTTGTTCGACACCGGCGCGATCGAGTACAGCCGCGTCTCGCGGAACTTGCGCTCCACGTCGTACTCCTCGGCGAACCCGAAGCCGCCGTGGGCGTCGAGGCACGCGTTCGCGGCGGCCCAGGACGCCTCGGAGCCGAGCAGCTTGGCGATGTTCGCCTCGGCCCCGCAGGGCAGGCCCTGCTCGAACAGCCAGGCGGCCTTGTAGCGCATCAGGTCGGCTGCCTGGATCGCCGCGTAGGCGCGGGCGATCGGGAACTGGACGCCCTGGTTCGCGCCCACGGGCTTCCCGAACACGACCCGCTCGGACGCGTACGCCGTGGCCTTGTCCGTGAACCAGCGCCCGTCGCCGATGCATTCGGCGGCGATCAGGATCCGCTCGGCGTTCATGCCGTCGAGGATGTAGCGGAAGCCCTTGCCCTCGTCGCCGACGAGCGCGTCGGCGGGCACCTCGACGCCGTCGAGGAAGATCTCGGTCGTCGCGTGGTTCATCAGCGTCTTGATCGGCCGGATCGTCATCGTCCCGGCCTCGAGCGCCTGCTTCATGTCGACGATGAACGTGGACAGGCCCTCGGTGCGCTTCTGGACCTCCGACATCGGCGTCGTCCGTGCGAGCAGCAGCATCAGGTCGGAGTGGAGCGCGCGAGACGTCCAGATCTTCTGGCCGCGAACGAGATAGCCGTCGTCGACGCGCTCGGCGAAGGTCTGGATCGAGGTCGTGTCGGAGCCGACGGTCGGCTCGGTGACGCCGAAGGCCTGGAGCCGGAGCTCGCCGGACGCGATGCGCGGCAGGAAGCGCCGCTTCTGCTCCTCGGACCCGTGCCGCAGGATCGTGCCCATGATGTACATCTGCGCATGGCAGGCGCCCGAGTTGCCGCCCGAGGCGTTGATCTCCTCGAGGATCACGCTCGCTGCCGTCAGACTCAGCCCGGCGCCGCCGTACTCCTCCGGGATCAGCGCCGCCAGCCAACCGCCGTCGGTCAGCGCGCGGACGAAGTCCTCGGGGTAGCGATCGGGCTCGAGCCCGCGCCAGTACTCGCCCGGGAAGCCGTCGCACAGATCGCGGACGGCTGTCCGGATCTCGTCCAGCTCCGGCGCGACCGCGAAGTCCATCAGGCGCGCTCGAGGAGGCGGCGGGCGATGATCAGCTGCTGGAGCTCGTTCGAGCCCTCGCCGATCAGGAGCAGCGGCGCGTCGCGGTAGTAGCGCTCCGGGCGGAACTCGAGCGAGTAGCCGTAGCCGCCGTGGATGCGCATGCAGTCGAGCGCGTTGTCCTGCGCCGCCTCGGTGGCGAAGTACTTGGCCATGCCGGCCTCGAGGTCGGCCCGTTCGCCGCGCGCCTTCGCGTTCGCCGCCTCCACGACCATGAGCCGCGCGGCCTCTGCGCGCGTGGCCATCTTCGCCAGCATCAGCTGCACCGCCTGGTGGTGGGCGATCGGCTTACCGAACGCCTCGCGCTCCTTCGCGTAGCGGAGCGCGTCGTCGAGGGCGGCCTTCGCGAGGCCGGCGCCGCGCGCGGCCACGTTGACGCGGCCGACCTCGATGCCGCTCATGAAGTACTTGAACCCCTGGCCGACCCCGGCCTCGCCGCCGAGGACGCTCGACGCCGGGCAGCGGAAGCCGTCGAAGACGAGCTCGGTCGACTCGACGCCCTTGTAGCCGAGCTTCTTCAGCGCCGGCATCGGGATCTTCAGGCCCGGCGGCTCGGTCTCGGGCTCCTTCTCGACGATGAAGCCGGTCATGCCGGTGTGCGCCGGCTCGGCGTCGGGATCGGTCTTCGCGAGCAGCATGACGATCCCCGAGCGCCAGCCGTTCGTGACCCACATCTTCTGGCCGGTGATCACGTAGTCGTCGCCGTCGCGGACGGCCCGCGTGCGGATCGCCTGGACGTCCGTGCCCGCGTGCGGCTCGGTCATCGAGAACGCGGCGCGGATCTCGCCGGTCGCGAGGCGCGGCAGCCACGTCTGCCGCTGCTCCTCGGTGCCGTGCATGCGCAGCATCCAGGAGGCGATGAAGCTCCCGTTCATGATCCCGGGCAGCGTCACCCAGCCCCGCGAGAGCTCGATCATGATCAGCGCGTACGTGTCCAGGCCGAGGCCGAGGCCGCCGTACTCCTCGGGGATCGTCGTCCCGAACAGGCCCAGCCCCTTCATCGTCTCGACGAGCGCGGTCGGGAACTCGTCGCGGTGGTCGAGGTCGGACGCGACCGGGATCGACGTCGCGGTCGACGAACTCGCGGACGGCCGCGACGATCTCGGCCTGCTCGACCGACGACTCGGCGACCGTCACGCGGCGACCGGCTCCTTCACGGCGGTGAGCGGGGCGAGCGCTGCCGTCAGGTCGTCCTGCCGCTCGAAGGCCAGGACCGCCTCTTCGAGCGCGTCGACCCGGTCCGTCGTCGAGCGCGAGCAGCGCGTTGCCGCGGAACTTCGCGCGTACCTCGTCGGCCGACATCGGGTTCTCGGGGCCGCCCTTCTGGTACGGGAAGTCGCGCTCGAGCGTCGACCCGTCCGCGAGCGTGACGCGGACGCCGCCCGGGAACGCCTGCGGATAGGTCGGGTAGTCGGGGGTCTCGTACGTGACCTTCTCGGCCACTGCCAGCACGCCCGGGTCGGCGATCGCCTCGTCCGAGAAGTCGGACACGGAGACATGGCCGCGGACGAGCATCGACGCCACCGAGTACTGCAGCGAGAACTTGCCCTCGTAGTCGCTGCGCGGTGTCTTCTTCGCGTCCTCCGGCTCGAGCACGAGCGAGACGCCGGCCTCCGGCACGGTGACGACGACGTTCGGCGATCTCGTCCGGCGCAAACGTCCGCCCGTCGAGCGCTTCGGCCGCGGCGCCGAGCGAGCCGTGCATGAAGTGGCAGACCGGGAACGGCTTGTACGCGATGCGAGGGATCTCCCAGCGCGAGCCGAGGTCGGCGAGCTGGGCGTCGACGTCGATCTCGCCGCGCTCCGCGCCGAGGAAGGCGTGGTAGAGCCCGAACTTGCCCTCGATCACAGACGGCGGGCCCTCGGCGCCGAGCGTCGCGAGCCGCATCGCGAGGATGCCGCCGTGTGCGGCCCAGGCCGGGTGGATCGGCTTCGTCGCCGTCCCGTCCTCGAGGTAGGCGAACAGGCCCGAGGCCATCGAGCCCGCGATCCCGAGCGCGCTCGCGGTCGTCCGGGTGTCGGCGCCGGTCAGCCGCGCGGCCGCGGCGGTGGCGCCGAAGATCCCGCAGATCGCGGTCGGGTGAAAGCCGCGGGCGTGGAAGCGCCCCGAGGCGGCCATGCCCAGCCGGGTGATGACCTCGGAGGCGCCGACGATCGCCGCCAGCACCTCGCTTCCGGGCAACGCCTGCGCCTCGCCCACGGCCAGTGAGGCCGGGCAGGTGACCGTCGAGACGTGGCTGACCGAGTCGGAGTGCGTGTCGTCGAAGTCGAGCCCGTGGCAGAGCATTGCGTTCGCGAACGCGGCGTTGACCGCGGGAAGCCTGCGCGTCGTGCCCGATCACCGTCGCCTGGCCTTCGCCGCCGATCTCGGCCATCGCCGTCCGGCCCTCGGCGGCGGCGCCGGTCGCGTGCGCGGCCAGGCCGCAGCCGAGCGTGTCCAGCAGGTGGAGCTTCGCGTGCTCCGCGACCTCCGCGGGCACGTCCTCGAGCGTCAGCGTCGTTGCGAACTCGGCGATCCTCTCTGCAGCGGTCATCTCACACCGTCCAATCCGTCGTCGGTTCCGGGGAACGTGTCCTGCACCTCGGGGGCTTCGCGCTTGTAGACCATGAACGTCCGCTTGAACTCGATCACGACCTCGCGGCGCTGGTTCAGGCCGCGGCAGCGCATCGAGACGATGCCCACGCTCGGGTTCGACTTCGACTCGCGCAGCTCGGTGATCTCGCTCTCGGCCCAGACCGTGTCGCCGACGAACACGGGCTTCGGCAGCTTGATGTCCGTCCAGGCCAGGTTCGCGGCGGCGTTCTCGGACGTGTCCGGGACGGTCAGACCGGTGACGAGAGCGAGCGTGAAGGCGCTGTTCACGAGCGGCTGTCCGAACTGCGTGCGCTCCGTGTACGGCACGTTGAAGTGGATCGGGTTCGTGTTCATGGTCACGCAGGTGAACCAGATGTTGTCCGTGTCCGTGATCGTTCGTCCGAACCGGCTGCGGTAGACGTCGCCTACGGAGAAGTCCTCGTAGAACCTGCCGCGCCATTCCTTCGGTGCCGTCATCGCTCCGCCTCCTCGAGGATCCGCCGCGCCCGCTCGACGACCGGCCTGTCGACCATCGTCCCGTTGACCGCCAACACGCCCTCGCTCTGCCCCTCGAATGCGTCGACGACACCTCGCGCCCAGGCGATCTCGTCGTCGCTCGGCGCGAACACGCGGTTGATCGTCTCGATCTGCCCCGGATGGATGCAGGCCTTGCCGCCGAAGCCGAGGGCGCGCGCGAGCCGGCACTGCTCCTCGAGGCCGGCCGTGTCCCCGAAGTCCAGGTGCACGACGTCGATCGGGCCGCGGAGACCGGCGGCGGCCGAGTCGAAGGTGAGCTTGGAGCGCGCGTAGAGGATCTCCTGCCCGTCCGGCCGCGTCTCGAGGCCGACCTCGGCGCCGAGGTCGACGGAGCCGAGGAGCAGCGCGGCCACCCGCGGCCGCGAGGCGATCTCGAACGCCTGCCGGAGGCCCAGCGCGGTCTCGACGATCGCGACCACGGGCGGGCCGTCGGCGCCGAGTGCGTCGAGCGCCTCCGGGCTCGCCTTCGGCAGGACGAGCCCGTCCAGTGCGAGCGTGGCCGCGAAGGCGAGGTCGTCGGCGTGCCAGGCAGTCCCGGCCCCGTTCACGCGCAGGAGGCGGGCCGGCCCCTCGCCCGCGTCCGCCAGCGCCGCCGCGACGACCTCGCGCGCCCCCACCTTGTCCGGCGGAGCGACCGCGTCCTCGAGGTCGCACACGACCCCGTCGGCCTCGGAGGAGAGCGCCTTGGCGAGCTTGCGCTCGTCGCTGGCGGGCGCGAAGAGGAGTGAGCGCAGATGCGGAAGCTCCATCGCCACCGCGAGCGGTTATGTCAGACATTCGGCGGAGTGTCAAACGTCGAGCGGGCCGCGTGGCCGGGCCGCCGCTTGACAGGCTCCCGAAAGTCAGACATAAACCTGCAGATCGTCCCATCTGCGAGGAGGCGAGCCGAGTGAAGGCAGTCCGGTTCCACGAGTTCGGGGGCATCGACGTGCTGAGGGTCGAGGAGGTCGACGACCCGCAGCCCGGACACGGCGAGGTCGTGGTCCGGATCCGGGCGAGCGCGCTCAACCACCTCGACGTCGACGTCCGCGACGGTGTCTCGCGGTTCCCGGTCGAGCTTCCGCACACGCTCGGCATCGAGGTCGCCGGCGACGTCGAGGAGCTCGGCGACGGCGTCGAGGGCTGGGCGGTGGGCGACCGCGTCAACCCGTACATCATGGACACCTGCGCCGATTGCCGGTACTGCGCCACCGGTCGAGAGAACCTCTGCCTGACACCCGGCTTCATCAGCTTTTCGACGGGCGGCGGCTACGCCGAGCGCGTCGTCGTCAAGGCCCGCAACCTGATCCGGATCCCCGACTCGGTGTCCTACGAGGACGCCGCAGCTCTCCAGGTCGCGTTCGCGACTTCCTGGCACATGCTGTTCACGCGCGGCAACCTGGGCGCCGGCGAGACAGTCATGATCAACTCGGTCGGCAGCGGCATCGGTTCGGCTGCCGTGCAGCTGGCGCGGATCGCCGGCGCCTTCGTGATCGGCAACGCTTCGAGCGACGAGAAGCTCGACCTCGCGCGGGATCTCGGCATGGACGAGGGGATCAACCACCGCACCGAGGACGTCGTCGCGCGCGTGATGGAGCTGACGGACGACCGCGGCGTCGACCTCGTCTACGAGCACGTCGGCGGCGAGCTGTTCCAGAAGGGGCTCGACTCGATGACGAAGGACGGGCGCCTGGTCATCTGCGGCGGCCATTCGGGCGAGGTCGTGCCCTTCGACATCATCCCGTTCTTCCGCGGCCAGAAGAGCGTGATCGGCTCGTTCACGTACACGCGCGAAGAGGTCAGGAAGTCCTTCGACCTGGCGGCGCGCAGGCTGATCAAGCCGCTCATCCACCAGACCTTCCCGCTCGACGACGCAGGCGAAGCCATGGCCACGATGGAGCGTCGCGAGCACTTCGGCAAGCTAGTGCTGATTCCGTCCTGACGGCCGGAATCAGCACTGGAGGAGAGTGATCAGATGACGTTGCGACAACCCCGTACCGCTAGTCATTCGCCCGCAGGGGGAATGACGTGAAACGCGTCGGCGTGGACGTGGGAGGGACGTTCACCGACCTGATCTACGTGGACGACGAGGCGGGCGTGATCCGCGTGCACAAGCTGCCGACGACGCCCGGCGACCCTTCGCAGGGCACGATCCAGGGCATCGAGGAGATCACGGGCGAGGCGGGCGAGAGCGCGGCCGCGCTCGACTCGGTCTTCCACGGCACGACGATCGCGACCAACATCGTCATCGAGCACTCCGGCGCGACCGTCGGGATGATCACGACCGAGGGCTACCGCGACATCCTCCACATCGCGCGGCACAAGAAACCGCTCAACTTCTCCAACTATCAGGATCTGCCGTGGCAGGCGTATCCCGTCGTCCGGCGCCGCTACCGGCTGACCGTGCCCGAGCGGATCACGAGGGACGGCTCGGTGCTCGTGCCGCTCGACGAGGACGCCGCGCGCGAGCGGGTCCGGCAACTGAAGGAGGCCGGCGTCGAGGCGGTGTCCGTGTGCTTCCTGTTCTCGTTCGTCAACGCGGAGCACGAGCAGCGGGTCGCCGAGATCGTGCGCGAGGAGTTCCCGGAGGCGTTCCTGTCCGTCTCGTCGGAGGTGCTGCCGCAGTACCGGGAGTACGAGCGCTTCTCCACGGTCTGCCTGAACGCCTACATCGGCCCGAAGGTCGCGACCTACGTGAGCCGCCTCCAGGACGAGCTCACGCGGCTCGGCGTGCGGACGGGCGTGCACCTGATGACGTCTGCGTCGGGCGTGGCGACGGCCGAGGCGGCGGTCGAGCGGCCGGTGAACCTGCTCATGTCCGGCCCCGTCGCGGGCGTCGTCGGCGGGATCTGGGCGGGAAGGCAGGCAGGGTTCGAGAACGTGATCACGCTCGACGTCGGCGGCACCTCGGCGGACATCGGGCTCGCGCAGGAGGGGCGCCTGCGGATGAAGCATCTCCTGGACACGAAGGTCGGCCCCTATCAGGCGATGATCCCGATGGTCGACGTCGACACGATCGGGGCCGGCGGCGGCTCGATCGCCTACGTCGACCAGGGCGGGATCTTCCGCGTCGGGCCGCGCTCGGCCGGCGCCGTCCCCGGGCCTGCGGCCTACAACCGCGGCGGCACGGAGGCGACGGCCACGGACGCGCTCGTCAACCTCGGCTGGCTGTCGCCCGAGGCCTTCCTCGGCGGCGGCATGGAGCTCGACGCGGGGCTGGCGCGGACCGCGTTCGAGGACGGGCCGGCGCAGGCGCTCGGCATGACCGTCGAGGAGGCGTCGATGGGCGCCGTCCAGATCCTCACGCACTCGATGGTGCAGTCGATCGAGGAGAACTCGGTGCGCAAGGGCTACGACCCGCGCGACTTCGCGCTCGTCGCCGAGGGAGGCGCCGGGCCGCTGTTCGCGGCGCAGATCGCGCTCGAGGTCGGAACGCCGACCGTGGTCGTCCCGCCCTACCCGGGCATCGCGGCCGCGCTGGGACTGCTGGCGACGGACATGGTCTACGAGTACGTGGCCACGACCTACCAGCGGCTTTCGCGGCTCGACGCACCAGCCCTCCAGCGGCGCTTCGAGGAGCTGGAGGAGCTCGCCGCACGACAGCTCGCCGACGACGGCATGGCGCCCGAGCACGTCGTGATCCAGCGGATCGCCGACTGCCGCTACCTGGGGCAGGGCTACGAGCTGCGCGTCGACGCTCCCTCCGGCATGGTCGACCACGCGTGGGCCGAGAAGGTGCGCGCCGACTTCCACGACATCCACGAGCGGGAGTACTCGCGCCGCTTCGAGGAGTCCGACATCGAGATCCCGAACATCCGGGTGCGCGGGATCGGCGTCACGCCGACACTGCGGACGCCGGAGATCGGGCACGGCGACGACTCGCCGGACGCGGCGCTGCGCCACGAGGGCGCGGCCTGGTTCCGCGTCGGCGGCGCACTGCAGCAGGTGCCGACCCGCTACTACGAGCGGGCCGCGCTCAAGGCCGGCAACAGGCTCGTCGGCCCCGCGATCGTCACGCAGTACGACTCGACGACGGCGATCCCGCCCGGCCTCGCGGCGCACGTCGACCGCTTCGGGAACATCGTGATAGCCATTTCCGCAAAGACGACGGAAATGGCCAGTGAGGCGGAGGAGGCGATCGCGGCATGAAGTCGGTGCAGGTACTTGCCTGCGGGTTCCTCGGCGAGGGACGCGCATGAGCGTCACCGAGTACGAGGTCGGCCGCCAGCCCGGGCCCGCCGACGCGGAAGCGGATCGAGGTCGACCCGATCACGCTGCGGGTGCTGGGCGGCGCGTTCCACGCCATCGCCAAGGAGATGGCGGGCGTGCTGTTCCGGATGAGCTACTCGTCGATCATCCGCGAGTCGGAGGACCTCGGCGCGGGCATCTTCGACGCCGAGGGGCGGGAGCTGTGCGAGTCCGACTCGACGCCGATGCACATCGGCTCGCTGCCCTGGTACATCCGCGGCTTCTTGCACCGGCTCGGGGGCGAGATCGAGGACGGCGACGTGATCGTCCACAACCACCCCTACCTCGGCGCCTCGCACTCGCCGGACGTGGCCGTGGCGGTGCCGATCTTCGCGGACGGCGAGTTGCTCGGCTTCGCCGCCGTGACGGCGCACGTGCTCGACGTCGGCGGTTCCTTCCCGGGCATCAACGCGGACGCGTTCGACGTCTATGCCGAGGCCAAGCTCTACAACGGGCTGCGCTGGTACCGGCGCGGCGAGTTGAACGAGGACGTCGACCGGATGATCTTCGACAACGTCCGCACGGAGACGATGAACCGCGGCGACATGAACGCGATGCTGGCCGCCTGCCAGCTCGGCCGCGACCGCTTCCTGCGCCTCGTCGACCGCTACGGCATCGACACGGTGATGAGCGCCGCCTACGAGTGGATGGACTACTCGGAGCGGATGCTGCGCGCCGAGATCGAGAAGATCCCGGACGGCACCTACGGCCCGGTCGTGGGCTGGCTCGACGACGACGCCCGCAACCGCGACGTCCGGCTCCGCGTCGAGACGCGCGTGATCGTCGAAGGGCGACGAGGTGACGATCGACCTGACCGGCTCGAACCCGGAGGTGCCGACCGGCTACAACGTGCCGTTCGAAGGGTCGCTGCTCGTCTCCTGCTACTACGCGATCCGCACGATCCTGCTCGACGAGGTCACGTTCCCGGAGCACGTGCCGCAGAACGACGGCGTCTTCCGGCCGGTGAAGGTGATCGCGCCCAAGGGGACGATCTTCAACCCGACCTTCCCGCGCGCCTGCTTCTCGCGCTTCTGCCAGACGCAGCGCGTCGTCGACAACACCATCCTCGCGCTCGCCGACGCGCTGCCCGACAAGGTCACGGCCGGGAACTCGGCCGGCATCCACTTCTGCGCCTATGCCGGCTTCGACCAGGCGCAGGGCGAGTACTGGCTCTACCTGGAGGTGAACGAGGGCTCCTACGGCGGCCGGCACGGCAAGGACGCGATGGACTCGGTCGACAACCTGATGGCGAACACCCGCAACAACCCGATCGAGGAGCTCGACCAGCGCTTCCCGATGCGCTGCGACCAGTACGAGCTGCGGCCCGAGCCAGCTGCGCCCGGCAAGTGGCGCGGGGGCATCGGCATCATCCGGCGCAACCGCTTCCTCGTCGACGGCACGTACTCGTGCGAGGGCGACCGCCAGACCGACCCGCCGCAGGGCATCTTCGGCGGCTGGGACGGGCTCGTCGCCTCCTGCCGGAAGAACCCCGACACGTCGGCCGAGGAGTACCTGCCCGGCCAAGGTCACGGGCATTCCCTTCCGGGCCGGCGAGTTCATCGAGTTCCGCGAGCCGAACGCGGCCGGCTACGGCGACCCGCTCGACCGCGATCCCGCCCAGGTGCGCGAGGACGTGCTCGACGACTTCACGACCGATCGAGCTCGCCCGCGACGCCTACGGGGTCGTCTTCGCCGACGAGCGGACGCTCGAGATCGACGCGGCCGCGACGGAGGCGAAGCGGGCCGAGCTGCGCGCCGGACGGGACGGCTCCTCGCTGACGGAGTACTTCCGCGACCGCCTCGTCCCCTACAACGCACCCGTCTCCATCGCGGGGAACGCGGAGTTCGGCATGGAACCGAAGTGACGCCGTCACGCCTTCGTCCGGTGGAGCGAGCGTCCGATTCGATGTCGGTTCGTCGTGTGCGGAAGGCCTACGAGCAGGTCGCCGACCAGCTCCGCGACCTGATCGTCAGCGGCCGGCTCGCGCGCGGCGAGCGGCTGCCCAACGAGACCGTGCTGGCGCGCGAGTTCGGCGTCAGCCGGGCGACCGTGCGCGAGGCCCTGCGGCTGCTCACCGCCCAGAGCCTGATCCGCACGGCGAAGGGAGCCGGCGGCGGCACGTACGTGACGATGCCCACCGTCGACCACGTCTCGCAGTTCCTCAACTCGGCGCTCGAGCTGCTCGCCGCCGCGGAGCACGTGACGCTCGACGAGCTGCTCGAGGCCCGCGAGGCGCTCGAGGTGCCGGCCGCCCGCCTCGCGGCCGCCCGGCGGACGGAGCGCGACGTCGATCAGCTCCGGTCCTCGATCCCACCCGACCCCGGCACGCTCCCGCCGAACGAGCAGTTCGTCTACAACGCCGACTTCCACACGTCGCGTGATCGAGGCCTCCGGCAACTCGTTCCTGATGATGGCCGCGCAGCCGCTGTTCTCGATCCTGCAGACGAGCCTCGCGCGCTCGTCGCTCGGAGCCCGCTTCCACCAGGGCATCAACGACCAGCATCGGGCGATCGTGGCGGCGATCGACACCGGCAACGGGTCGGCGGCCGAGCGGGAGATGCGCTCGCACCTCGAGTACCTGCGCCCGCACTACGAGCGCACCTGGCGGTACGCGATCCGCGCGGCCGAGCAGGCATGAAGCTCGGGCCTGCACAGGGCTCCGGGCAGATGGTCGGCGGGCCGGCCGACCCGGGGTTCTTCAGGGCCGTGGCCGAGCTGGCCGAGGAGGTGGGCTACGACTCGCTCTGGGCCGGCGACCACGTCTCCTTCCACAACCCGATCCTCGACGTCACCGTCGCGCTCTCCTGCTTCGCCGCCCGCTCGGAGCGGATCACGATCGGCGCGGCCGTCGTGCTCCTGCCGCTGCGGCACCCGTCGCTCGTCGCCCGCGAGTTCGCGTCGCTCGACTACCTCTCGGGCGGCCGGACGGTGCTGGGGGTCGGCGTCGGCGGCGAGGGCGGCAAGGACTTCGAGGCGGTCGGGGCCGACCCGCGCGAGCGCGGCGCGCGGACGGACGAGTCGATGCGCGCGCTGCGGGTGCTGTTCGCCGGGCCGGAGGCGTCGTTCTCGGGCCGCTTCTACGCGTTCGACGGCATCACGATCGAGCCGCAGCCTGTTCAGCCCGGCGGGCCTCCATTGTGGGTGGGCGGCGGCTCGGAGGCCGCGCGGCGGCGCGCAGGTGGGCTCGGCGACGGCTGGATGCCGATCTGGGCCTCGCCCGAGCGCTTCGCCGAGGGCCTCGCCGAGGTGCGCCGCCACGCGGAGGAGGCGGGCCGCGACCCGGGCTCGATCGCCGCCGCCGTCATGTGCCCGGCCCTCGTCGGCGAGGGGAGCCGGGAGCGGCTCGCGGCGCACCTCGAGCAGCGCTACCGCATGGAGGTGAAGCCGCACCTCGTCGACCGCTACTGCATCGCAGGCTCGGACGAGGAGTGCGCCGCGCGCGTCCGCGACTACGCGGCCGCCGGCGCCGAGCACGTGATCTTCAACATCGGCTGCGCGGCCGGGGACGAGCTCCTCGACCAGGCGCAGCGACTGGCCTCGCTACTCACCGTGGAGGTGTCCTGATGGCTCGTGTCCTCGTCATCGTCCCGTTCCCGCTCGGAGAGTCCGGCATCGCCAACCGCGCCGCCCAGCTCGAGAAAGTCGAGCTCGGCCCCGGCGTCGAGTTCGACTTCCGCGGGCGTGCGCGCCGGCCCGGCGCTGCTCGACAGCGGCCACGACAGCGGTCTCGCGGAGGTGGCCCTGGCCGAGGTCGGCATCCGCGCGCAGGAGGAGGGCTACGACGCCGTCTGCATCGACACGATGAGCGACTCGGGCGTGGGCATCCTCCGCTCGCTCCTCGACATCCCCGTGATCGGCCCCGGCCGCGCGTCGTACCTGACCGCGCTCATGCTCGGCGACACGTTCTCGGTGCTGACGCAGTGGGACGGCTGGATCCCGCTCTACAAGAAGGGCATCCGCGACCTCGGGCTCGACGACCGCTGCGCGTCGATCCGTTCGATCAACGTGATGCCGGACGTCGACAACCTGCTCGGCGGCAAGGAAGAGGTCGTCTTCCCGCTGCTGCGCGACGCCGGCATGGCCTGCATCGAGGAGGACGGCGCGCAGGTGATCTGCATGGGCTCGACGACGATGCACCAGGCCGTGCCGTACCTCCAGGCCGAGCTGCCGGTGCCGGTCATCAACCCCGGCCCGCTCAGCTACAAGCTCGCGGAGCTCGTCCTCGGCCTCGGGATCTCGCACTCGAAGAAGGGCGTGGCCGGCGCCGAACGTGCCCAAGCCGGAGATGCTGACGGCGATGATGGTCGCTGCCGCGGAGAGCGAACAGGTCGTGGCTTGAAGCTGCCGCTCGCGGACATCCGAGTCCTCGCGGTCGAGCAGTTCGGCGCCGGCCCGTGGGGGACGCTGCAGCTCGCCGACCTCGGCGCCGAGGTGATCAAGATCGAGGACCCGCGCTCGGGCGGCGACGTCTGCCGCTACGTGCCGCCGTTCCAGGAGGGCGAGGACTCGCTCTTCTTCGAGACCTTCAACCGCAACAAGAAGTCGGTCTCGCTCGACCTCCGGCACCCGGACGCACGGCCGGTGTTCCACGAGCTCGTACGCGCCTCCGACGCCGTCTACTCGAACCTCCGCGGCGACCAGCCCGCGCGGCTCGGCCTGACCTACGACCAGCTGAAGGGCGTCAACCCGCGCGTCGTCTGCTGCTCGCTGTCCGGCTTCGGGATGACCGGGCCGAGGGCCGCGGAAGGCGGCTACGACTACATGATGCAGGGGCTCGCGGGCTGGCAGATGCTGACCGGCGAGCCCGACGGGCCGCCGACGAAGAGCGGCCTCTCGCTCGTCGACCTCTCGGGCGGGTACGCGTCCGCGATCGCGCTGCTCGCGGGCATCTGGCGGGCGCGCCGCGACGGCGTCGGCTGCGACTGCGACGTCTCGCTGTTCGAGACCGCGCTGCAGGAGCTGATGTACGTGGGGACGTTCGCGGCCACGAAGGGCTATGTGCCGCCGCGTCGGCGCAACTCGGCGCACCCGTCGATCGTGCCCTTCCAGAACTTCCGCGCCGCGGACGGCTGGATCGTCATCGGCGGCGCGAAGCAGAAGTTCTGGGAGCGGCTGTGCGAGGTCATGGGCGAGCCGGAGCTGGCCTTGGACCCGCGCTTCGCGACGATGGCCGCGCGGGACGAGAACCGGGACGAGCTGCTGCCGGTCCTCGACGAGCTCTTCGCCCGCCGCACGGTGGACGAGTGGCTGGCGCTGCTCGTGCCCGCGGGCATCCCGGCGGCGAGGGTGAACGGCGTTCCCGAGGCGCTCGACGACCCGCAGGCGCTCGCCCGCGGGGCCGTGGTCGAGCACGAGCATCCCACGCTGGGGACGGTGCGCACGATGCGCACGGCGCTGCGCGTGTCCGACGGCGAGCGGGCGCCGGCGCGCGGGCCGTTCCGCGGCGAGCACACCGAGGAGCTGCTGTCCGAGCTGTGCGGCTATCCGCCGGAACGGATCGCGGCGCTGCGGGACGCAGGTGTCTTCGGCGAGGTGGAGGTGACCGCATGAGGGATTTCGTCGGCTACGGAGCGAATCCGCCCGACCCGCAGTGGCCCGGGGGCGCGCGGCTCGCGCTGAATTTCGTCCTCAACTACGAGGAGGGCGGCGAGAGCACGCCGCTCGAGGGCGACCCGGCGTCCGAGTCGTTCCTGCACGAGGTGGTGGGCTCTCCGCCGACGGTCGGCCGGCGCAACCTGAACACCGAGTCGATGTTCGAGTACGGCAGCCGCGCCGGCTTCTGGCGCGTGCACCGGATCTTCGCGAAGCACGGGCTCCCGCTGACCGTGTACGCCGTGGGCCAGGCGCTCGAGCGCAACCCGGAGGCGGCGCGGGCGATGGTCGACTCCGGCTGGGAGGTGGCGAGCCACGGCTGGCGCTGGATCGACTACATGGAGATGCCCGAGGACGAGGAGCGCGAGCACATCGAACGTGCGATCGCGGCGATCGAGGGCGCGACCGGGCAGCGCCCGGTGGGCTGGTACACGGGCCGGATCTCCGACAACACGCGCCGGCTCGTCGTCGAGGAGGGCGGCTTCCTCTACGACTCGGACTCGTACGCCGACGAACTGCCCTACTGGGTCGATGTCGCCGGGCAGCAGCATCTCGTGATCCCGTACACGCTCGACGCCAACGACTTCAAGTTCCTGCTCGTCAACGGCTTCGTGACCGGCGACCAGTTCTACGAGTACCTCGTCGACGCAGTCGACCAGCTGCGCGAGGACGGTGGCCGGATGCTCTCGGTCGGCCTGCACTGCCGGATCATCGGCCGCCCCGGCCGCGCCCCGGCGCTGGACAGGTTCCTCGCCTACGTGAAGGAGCACGACGACGTGTGGGTCACGACCCGCGCCGAGATCGCGAAGCACTGGCGCGAGCACAATCCGCCGCCCGGCTCGTAAGTCTGCGGCTTTCCCCGATGGCAAACGGAGGCAGGTGCGATCGAATTGCCGTGCACTCGTGAGGAGGTGATCAGCATGCCCACCGAGATCTTCGGGCAGCACGAGCGTGTGGCCCCCGAGCAGGTTCCCGCGAGCCGCGAGGTGGAGGCAGAGGAGTCCCTGCGGGCGGAGGCGATCGAGCAGATCGGCCGCGAGCGCCGTTTCAAGGTTCACCTGATCGTGATCGCGGTCGTGACGCCTCTGGTCGGCCTGGCCTGGATGCTGACGGAGTACTACACGGCGCACTCGTCGCACGCGTGGCCGAGCTCGTTCGCGGACGCTCCCGCCGACAGGCCCGGCGTGTGGAGCACGTGGTTCTTCTACTTCGTCGGCGCCATGCTCCTGGTCATCGCGATCGACGCGTACAGGACGTACGCGAAGCCCTACATGCGTCGGCCGCCGTCGAAGGCCGACGTCGACCGCCAGGTCGACCGTCTGAAGTCGCGCTGAGTGCCGGGGGCGTCGCCCCCGGCACCCGCCCGATCTACCCGGCGTCGAGCGCGCCCCTGAAGAAGCCGGTCACGATCCGCCCCTGGTCAGGCCCACTCAGCTCGTAGGTAGATCCGGGTCTCGTCCGCGAGCCGCGCGTAGGGCATGCTACGGCCGAGATGAGGTCAGTCCCACGACCGGCCGACGCGATCCCAGGCGACGTCGCTGGGCTTCCACTCGGTGTTGATCGGCGACCACAGGCGGGTGACCTTCTTCGCGCCGCACTTCGGGCACGGAGGCGAGGGCTTGTCGGAGGTCGCGAGGTACTCGTCGAACCGCTCGTCGCACGTCTCGCACCGGTACTCGTAGATCGGCATCGTGAGCGAGTCTAGCCCGTCATCGCCTGCCCCGTCGGTCGAGTTCCTCCGCGCAAAGGCCGCTCAGCAGGGAGTTTTCGTCGAGCATGACGACCTGGTCGCCGTGCTCGGCTTCCTGGAAATCGTGCTGCCGAAGCTCGCGGAGATCGAGGAGCGCCTGCCTCCGGAGATCCCGGCATGAGCGTCGCTCGCCTTTGGCTCGCTCCCGTGGGGGAAACCATGTTTCGAGCGTGGGGGAAACCGTTCCCCCACGAGCCCCCTTCTTTCAGAGGAGGGGGAACACGGGGGAAGTCCCCCGTGCGCAAACCATGTTCCCCCACGGACCCCCTTCTTCCAGAGGCCGATCCTGTGGGGGAACCTCCCGGTTCCCCTGGACCCCTCCCCGCTCATGCGCCAAAGGACAGCGCGTGAGCGTCACGGAGGTCGCCCTCAGGATCCGTGCCGGCGTCCTCTCGCCGCGTGAGGCCGTCGAGTCGTACCTGGAGCGGATCGAGCAGGTCGACGGCGCGCTCAATGCCTACATATCCGTGCGCGCCGAGGAGGCGCTGGCCGAGGCCGAGAACGCGCCCGACGGCCCGCTGCGCGGCGTGCCCGTCGCGGTCAAGGACGTGATCGACGTCGCCGGAACGGCCACGACCGCGGCGTCCAAGGTTCTCGAGGGCGACGTCTCCCCGCGCGACGCCCTGTGCGTCGAGCGGCTGCGCCGCGCAGGCGCGATCGTGCTCGGCAAGCTCAACACCCACGAGTTCGCCTTCGGCGCGATGACGACCAGCAAGCACTTCGGCGCCGCCCACAACCCGTGGGCGCTCGACCGCATTTGCGGCGGCTCGAGCGGCGGGAGCGGCGCCGCCGCCGCAGCGGATCTCGCCGCCGGGACGCTCGGGACCGACACCGCCGGCTCGATCCGCATCCCGGCTTGTCTCTGCGGCGTCACCGGGCTCCGCCCGACGACCGGCCTCGTGCCCACGGACGGCGTCGTCCCCGTCTCCTGGTCGCTGGACACGGTCGGCCCGATCTCGCGCTCCGCCGAGGACTGCGCGCTGCTTCTCGGCGCGCTCACGGGCGAGCCGATCGAGCTCGTCGAGGGCGTCCGCGGGCTGCGGATCGGCGTGATCGACGAGCTCTTCGACCGCGCCGATCCGGCCGTCGCCGGCGAGGTACGCGGGGCGGTCGACGAGCTGCGCGGCCTCGGCGCGAAGGTCGAGCACGTCGAGGTGCCGTTGCTCGAGGAGGCGGGGACGATCACGCAGCTGCTCATGCTCCCGGAGGCCGCGGAGGTGCACCTGCCGTGGATGCGCGCGCAGCTCGCCGACTACGGTGACGACGTCAGGGCACGCCTGCTCGCCGGCCTGCTGCTCCCGGCCACGGCGCACGTGACCGGGCTTCGCGCGCGCCGCTGGTTCTGCGACGAGCTGAGCGCGCTCTTCGACCGGGTCGACCTGCTCGCGGCACCGGAGATGCCGATCGTCGCGCCTCCGATCGGCGAGAACGAGATCGAGGTGCAGGGCACGCGCATGCCGTACCGGCTCGCGCTGATCCCGTTCAACTCGCCCTGGGCGCTGGCCGGGCTGCCGGCGGCCAGCGTGCCGGCGGGCTTCGTCGACGGCTTGCCGGTCGGCCTGGCGCTCGTCGGCAGGCCGCGCGAAGAGCCGACCGTCCTCCGGGCCGCCCACACGTTCCAGGGCGCCACCGACTGGCACGAGCGGCGTCCGCCGCAGGCCGAGATCCAGACGGCCGCGTCCGCCGTATGAGAGACGTGCCGTTTCGCGCTACTCTCTGCACAATGTGACGACCAGGCGATTCGGGCTGGCGCTCGTGGCGGCACTCGCAGTGGCCGTCCTCTCGGTTTCGGCCGCAGGGTCGACGACGCCGATCAAGCGCACCGTGCTTCTCGTCGTCGAGGGGAAGGGCAAGGTCACGAGCACGCCGCGCGGCATCACCTGCCCCCGCACCTGTCACAACTTCTTCCCCAAGGACAGCCGCGTTCGCCTGCTCGCACACCCGGCCCCGGGATGGCGCGTGGCGCGCTGGAGCGGCCAGTGCACGGGGAAGTCGGTGCACTGCGACTTCTGGCTCACGACCGACCACGAGTGCTCGGCTCAGCTCTGCGCGGTCGGCTCCTTCGGCGTCCACGTCGTCTTCGTCCGGCGCGCCTCGGGGCTCGCCTAGGTCAACGCTCCCCCGAACGAGGGATTTTCCTGGCACAGAGCCGGGTTTCGGTGTATCCAACCGGTACACGGTACTCAGGGGAAGGACAGGGAGGTTTCGATCTTGGAACGTGGCACGCGCCGTCTGCTCTACGACCTCAAGGCGCTGGGTCGCGCCCTGGAGGACCGGGTTTCTGCCCGGGAGCGCCTGAACCGCGAGCTGGATCCGAACATGATTCGCAAGCTGCTCCCGACGGGCGGGGGCCGTCGATCGAGCGGCCGTCGCCGGCACGTCGCGTGAGGCTGTAGCCAGCGGGTTCAACCCAGAGCCCCCGGCAGGCGTCGAGGACAAGAGCCACTCCCCGTCGCGCGGAAGTCGGACAGGCCTCGTGTCTTTCGGGCGAGCGAACAAAGAGACAAGAAGCGGAATCGCGAAGAGAGGATGCGCGAGCGGGCCTTCGAAGGCCCGCTCGCGCGCAGGGAGGGCAACCCCCTGTGTTCTAGCGAGGCAGGTGAGTGAGGACGCGGCGCCGGCGGACGGCGAGCGCCGCTCCCCAGCCGAGGAGGACGAGGCCGCCGACGAAGCCGGCCCCGATCGCCGCGTCGCTCCAGTCGAAACCGCTCGGGCGAACAACGATGATCTGAGTCGCGGTCGGGTGGACAGTCCCGCTCAGGAAGGATGCGATCTGGTTGGTCTCGGCGCGTCCCGACTGTGCCGGAGTCGGCTGCGGCAGTCTGATCGTCCCGCTCAAGAACGTTGCGATCTGCTTCGCCTCAGCCCGGCCCGACTGCGCTCCGTTAGGAGCGGTTGGCACGGTCGAGCTCAGGAATGCGGCAATCTGGTTGGCCTCCGGCTTGCCCGCCTGCGCCGTCGGAACCGCGACCGCCGCCAACGCGACCAGGAACACCATTCCCTTGACATATGTGAACCGAACTTTCATCTCGTTCCTTTCCGTCGCCAACCGCACTACACGGTCGATTGGGCGGAGAATCGGCTCACTGCCTGAAGGGGTCCTGAAGAGGCGCTGAAATGCGTTCTCGCGACCGTGCTAGGTTCGCGGCCGCGGGAGCCATCGAATGGAGTTTCGGATCCTTGGGCCCCTCGAGGTCGTCGAGGGCAATCGCCCACTTCAGCTTGGGGGCCCGCGGCAGCGCGCTGTACTCGCGATCCTCCTCCTCCACGCGAATCAGGTCGTGGGCAGCGATCGGCTCATCGACGAGGTCTGGGGCGAGGCACCGCCCGAGACTGCGGTGAACACGCTCCAGGTGTACGTGTCGCAGCTCCGGAAGGCGCTTGGTGCCGAAATCTTGCTCACCCGGGCGCCCGGCTATCTGCTGCACGTCGAGACCAACGAGCTCGACCTCCGTCGATTCGAACGTCTCCTCGAAGAGGCGCAGGCAGCCGAACCGGCGCTCGCGGCCGAGAAGCTCCGCGCGGCGCTCGCGCTCTGGCGCGGCCCCGCACTCGCCGACTTCGCATACGAAGCCTTCGCCCAGACGGCGATAGCCAGGCTCGAGGAGCTGCGGCTCGCGGCGCTGGAACGGCGCATCGACGCCGACCTCGCCCTCGGTCGCCATGCGGACGTCGTCGGCGAGCTGGAGGCGCTCGCAGCCGAACATCCTCTCAGCGAGCGCCTGCACGGGCAGCTGATGCTCGCGCTGTACCGCTCCGGGAGACAGGCCGAGGCACTCGAGGTCTACCAGTCAGCACGGCGGGCGCTCATCGACCAGCTGGGCATCGAGCCGAACCCGAGCCTACGGGAGCTCGAGCAGGCGATCCTGCGCCAGGAAAACTCCCTCGACGTCGCTGCGCCGCACGCCGTGCCAGAGCGCTCGATCCTCGTGGCAGTCGATGACGCCGACCAGCTCGACAGCCTCCTCCAGGTCGCCGAGCAGCTTGCCCGGAACCCTCCGCGCGAACTGATCCTCGCGCGACTCATCGGCCCCGGCGCACAGCTCGGCGAGGCGGCCTCGCTCCTCCACGAGCAACGCAAGATTCTCCTCGAACACGGAGTGAGCGCCCGAGCCGCGGCGTTCACATCGGACCAGCCGGGCAACGATCTCGTGCGGCTCGTGACCGCCCAGGACGTCGACCTCCTCCTCGTCCAGGCGCCCCCGGATCTGCTCGACGAGGGCGTGCCGCCCACGGAGCTCGAGCTGGTGCTCCAGCAGGCACCCTGCGACGTCGCCCTCCTCGTCGCACGGCAAGTGGCGCCCGACCTCGGCCGACCGGTGCTCGTTCCGTTCGGCGGCGACGAACACGACTGGGCGGCCGTCGAGGTGGGCGCCTGGATCGCCAGGGCGCAGGGTTCGTCGCTCCAGTTACTCGGAATGGCAGGCGACCCGACGGGGGGCAGGCGTGACGCCAGCCGGCTCCTCGCGAGCGCCTCGCTCGCCATCCAGCACGCGCTCGGCGTCGCCGCAGAGCCGCTCCTCACCGAGCCAGGCAAGGAGGCAATCGTCCGCGCCGCCGACGGCGCCGGCCTCCTCGTGGTCGGCCTCTCGCCGCGCTGGCGTCAAGACGGGCTCGGACCGATGCGCCTCGCGCTCTCCAGAGACGCCCGTCCGCCAACCCTGCTCGTCCGGAAGGGTCTGCGCCCAGGTGGGCTGGCACCGCCCGAAAGCCTCACCCGGTTCACCTGGTCGCTCGGCCCGGCGGGCGCCTGAACTAGCGAGCCCACGGCGGCGGGTTGCGACGAGCGCACGGCGGGTTCGTCTTGCCCGGCAGCGGCGTCTTCGCGTTGAAGTAGCCGGCGAAGGTCTGTTCCACGTTCTCCACGGTCCTGAGCGTCCGGACGACTCGCTTCCCCTGCTCGTTTCGCTGTACCTGAGTGAGGTAGCTGCTGGTGATCGCCTGCCGGTTGGCATCCAGCCTGACGTGGCCGTTGGGAGCGTCGAACGCGACCCTGGCGAGGGCGGCCATGTAGCGCTTCTCGCCGTCAGAAAGCTCGCCGTGAACGGCTTGCAGCGCCTTGAGAACCGCCTTCATCGCGTCGTAATAGTCGACGGCCAAGAAGTTCGTGCCGAACACGAGGCCGGGGAAGGCTTTCGCAAACCTCGCTGTGTACGCCGTCCAGGCCGGGGCAGACGAGCTCTCCGGTGTGGGACTTGCAGCTACGACGCCGAGCATGCGTTCGCCGAGCTTCTGGAGCGCGGTAACTTCGATCCCGAGTACCGGAAGCATCCTGTGTGCGAGGTTGCCCCGAATTCCCGCGGCCTCGGCGAAGGGGATCGCGAGACCTGACGTGAGGACGAAGCCGTCCACGTGACGCAACGAGACCTGGGCGAGGTAGGGCGAGAGGTCCTGCGTCCCGAGGGGAAGCCAGATCCGTTGGGCCACGTTGCCGCCCAGAGAGCAGAACTCGGCCACGAACCCCGCCAGCTCGGTGTAACCCAACTCGTAGTTGTCCTCTCCGATCGTGACCACATTGCGCCAGCCGAGCGTGTGGTAGGCATAGGAGCCGAGGCCGGCTTGCATCTGGGCGCCGTCGCCGTTGAAGCGGAAGAAGTTCGGAGCAGGATCCCGCAGCGTGGTGGCCTGGGCCGCTGACGTGCCGTTGACGAAGGCGACGCCCGGCATCCTCTTCGCGTACTCGCGGATGGCGAACCCTTCACTGCCGAGCAACGGACCGATGAGGACGTTCACGCCGGCGTTTTCGACCAGTTCCCGCGCCTCGGCGACCGCGCTGTCTGCCGTGGAATCCGAGCAGCCGAAGAAGAGTTTGATCGGATGACCGCCGATCGAGACACCGGCGACGCCGTCCGTCCGGTTCGGGCCGGCGGGCTTTCCACCGAGCTCTAGCAGGGGCAACTCGGCGGCGGCGAGCGTCGTGTCGTAGAGGGAGCCGAACGCAGCCTGTGTCTTGCAAACGCCGAGCACTCCTACCCTGATCTGGCCGGCATCGCCGCCGCAGCCGCCGAGAAACGCGGCGAGTGCGAGGCCGCCGAGCACCGCTGCCAGGCCGCAGCGCGTAAGGCTCATCGAGAATGCGCCGTGACCCATGGCGACCCGTCGCGGACCGCGATCCCGTCGGGAGCCGAGCCGATCGCAGTCGTGTGGACGACGACATTCGTTCGCGCATCGATTCGCGAGACCGTGTCGTCGAGTGAGTTTGCGACCCAGACGCCGTCCGGGCCGACGGCGATCCCTCCCGGCCCACGTCCTACCTCGATCGTCTTGACGACTCGATTCGTCGCCGGGTCGATCCTCGACACCGAGTCGCCGAGTTGGTTGGCCACCCAGACGGCCCCGCCACCGGCGGCGATGGCGTGGGACCCGTCCCCGAGCCCGATCGTGGCGACGAGTTTGTTCGTCGCAGTGTCGACGCGGAAGAGAGTGCCGCCAAGCTCGCCGGAGGCAATCCAGACTGCGTCGCCGTCGGCGGCAATTCCAGTGAAATGCGCGCCTGAATGGAGTTCGTCCGCCCGAGCCGGGAGCGGAATCCGTGCGATCTCAGCGCCGGTCACGAGGTCGATCCGGACAACCGATCTATCGGGACCATTCGCCACCCAGACGGCTCCTGCTCCGGTTGCCGCCAGCGCAGGCGAGTCGGGATAACCCCCGAGCCGAACGACCCGATTGACTATTCCCGTGCCGGCGTCGATCTCCTGGACAGCGCCGTCGACGAACCCATTTGCGAGGAAGACGACGTTGCCGGCGACGGCGACTCCGGTCGGGCTCCCGTGTCCCGAGGTCGTCTGGAGAACCGTGTTCGTGGTCGGATCGATCCGGAAGAGCGTGCCGTCGTCGAAGTCGGCGACCCAGACGCCGTCGACGCCGAGCGCGACTCCGCTCGGGTCCTTGCCCACGGGGATCCTCGCAGATACGCGGTTCGTTGCCGGGTCGATCCGCACCAGCGACCCCTTCGCCTCCGCTGGTACGCCGGGGCCACCGCGGGCGAGCAGAAACGCAAGGAGGGCGGCCAGCGCCAGCGCCGCACCGATGACGGAGACGATGACGGGCGTCCGCCACCAGGGAGCAGGCACGTCCATCCCAAGCGCCTCGCGCGCGGCAGCCACGAGCTCGGCGCCGGATGAGTAGCGCTCTTCGGGAGCTTTGGCGAGCGCCCTCGCGACGACGATCTCGAGGCCGGGCGGCGAGGGCGGTTCCTCCTCGAGGTGTGCGAAGATGATCGCCGCTTCGGAGTCGCGCTTGAACGGAGGCTCTCCCGTCAGGCACTCGCACAGGAGGCAGCCGAGCGCGTAGAGATCGACCCGGCCGTCGACGGGCTCGCCGCGTATCTGCTCGGGCGCGACGTAATCGATCGTCCCGACGAGCCCCGTCCCTTCGGTCTCCTCGGTCGTCCTGCGGCTGAGGCCGAAATCGGCCAGGTAAGCGTGTCCCTCCAGGTTGAGAAGGACGTTCGAGGGCTTCACGTCCCGGTGGACGAGACCCCGTGCGTGGGCGGCGTCGAGCGCCGCCGCTACCTGGCCCACGATTGCGAGTGCGCCCTCCGGATCGAGCGTGCCTTCGCGGCGAAGGAGCTGCTTGAGGTCCGTTCCATCGACGTAGCGCATGGCGATGTAGAGCTGGCCCGCGATCTCGCCCGCGCCGTAGATCGGGAGGATGTTCGGGTGGTCGATGGACGCGGCGAGCTCCGACTCACTCAGGAACCGCTCTCGGAAGTGCTCGTTGTCGGACAGCTCGCCGGCAAGAAGCTTCAATGCGACTTTCCGCTTCAGGCGGAGATCGTCGGCCAGGTAGACGACACCCATCCCGCCCCGGCCGAGCAGCGCTTCGATCCGGTAACCGGCGAGCTCCGTCTCGATGCGGGGATCGGTTATCGACATCGTTCCTCCGTCGGGGGGACTCTAGGGCGGGGCGCCACGGAATCAAAACGGCGTTTCTCATCTCACTATCGGGCGAGCGTCGCCCGGAGGGCTGAAAGCGCGCTGAAAGAGCACTGAGGTCCTGGCCGCAGTCCAATGAGAGGCCTGTCGCCTTTGCCCGCGTCTCGTTTGACGCCGCCCAGCCTGAGTCGTATACAACAGGCAATCGGCTGAAAGGGGAATCGAGGATGTCCGTGCTGAT
Source organism: uncultured Actinomycetes bacterium (assembly GCA_963776375.1). GTDB lineage: Bacteria > Actinomycetota > Thermoleophilia > Gaiellales > Gaiellaceae > PALSA-612. The sequence goes on from CAVZMF010000005.1 coordinate 288,930, forward strand.
CAAGGGTGGGCGGATCGTGACCGCCGCGGACGACTACGTCGGCGACGTGTTCGTGGAGAACGGCACCGTGTCGCTGCTCGGCGAGTCGCTGGACGTGTCGGCGGACAAGGTCGTCGACGCCGCAGGGAAGTACGTCCTCCCGGGCGCGATCGACCCGCACACGCACCTGGAGATGTTCTTCGGCGGCACCACCACCTGCGACGACTTCACCTCCGGCACCGTCTCCGCCGCGTTCGGCGGCACCACCTGCCTCGTCGACTTCTGCATGCAGGCGCCGGGCACGTCGTTCGCCCAGGCGCTCGAGAACTACTTCGAGAAGATCGACCGCTGCCAAGCCGGTGATCGACGTCGGCTTCCACATCGGCGTCACCGACCTGCGCGAGGGGGGCTCGCTCGAGGAACTGGCGACGCTGCCCGACCAGGGCATCACGTCCTACAAGCTGTTCATGGCCTACAAGGGCGCGGTCATGGTCGACGACGAGACGCTCTTCAAGACCATGCAGACCGCCGCCGAGACCGGCGCGCTCGTCATGGTGCACGCGGAGAACGGCGACGCGATCGACGTCATCGTCAAGGGGGCCGTCGCAGCCGGGCACACCGAGCCGATCTGGCACGCACGCACGCGTCCGCCCGAGACCGAGGGCGAGGCGACGAACCGTGCCGTCCAGCTCGCGCGCGTCGCCGGGGCGCCGCTTTACGTCGTCCACGTCTCCTGCGCCGGAGTCGATCGAGCCGATCGCGCTCGCGCGCGAGAAGGGCTGGGACACGTGGGGCGAGACGTGCACCCAGTACCTGTTCATCGACGAGTCGGCGCTCGACCAACCGGGCTTCGAAGGCGGCAAGTACATCTACACGCCTCCGCCGCGGCCCAAGGAGAACCAGGAGCACCTCTGGCACGCGCTGCGGAGCGACGTCCTCTCCGTGGTCTCGACCGACCACTGCCCGTTCAACTGGCCCGAGCAGAAGGGCATCAACGGCCAGGAGTTCCAGAACGTGCCGAACGGCGGCCCGGGCATCGAGAACCGGCTGCACATGCTGCACGAGTTCGGCGTCCGCACCGGCCGGCTGAGCATGAACCGGTTCGTGGAGCTGACCTCGACGAACGTGGCGCGCTACTTCGGGCTCTACCCGCGCAAGGGCACGATCGCCCCGGGCTCGGACGCGGACATCGTCGTCTGGGATCCCGAGAAGAAGCTGACGATCTCGGCGAAGACGCATCACTCGAACATCAACTACAACCTGTTCGAGGGCACCGAGGTGACCGGCGCCCCGGAGGTCGTGCTCGTCCGCGGCCAGGTGATCGTCGAGAACGACGAGCTCGTCGCGCAGCCGGGCGCGGGTCAGTTCGTCAAGCGCGCGAAGTTCGGCGAGGAGCTGACGCCCGCGGAGAAGGTGACGGCGTGAGCGTGAGCTTGCTCACGCGAAGGGGAGGGGGGCTCGGGGGAACCGAGAGGTTCCCCCTTGCGAGGCACCGCGGCTTGGCCGCGGTGGCGAAGGAGGCACAATGAGCGACGCCGAAGCGCGACAGGTCTACGAGAAGGCGGGGCTCGGCCACTCGGTCACGCGCGGCTCCCGGCCCGGCGTGCTCGTGATCGACTTCTCCTGCGGCTTCACCGACCCGTCCTGCGCGCTCGGCGCGGACATGACCGCCGAGGTCGAGTCCACGCGGCGGATTCTCGATGCGGCCCGCGACAAGGGCCTGCCGGTCGTCTTCACGACGATCGGCTTCGAGCCCTCCGGGAAGGACGGGGGCCTCTGGCTCGAGAAGGCGCCGTCGCTCCGCGACCTCGAGCTCGGGGGCCGCTGGGTGGAGATCGACCCGCGGCTCGACAGGCGCGACGACGAGCCGATCGTGGTCAAGAAGGGCGCGTCCGGGTTCTTCGGAACGAACCTCGCCTCGATCCTCGTCTCGCAAGGCGTGGACACGGTCATCCTCTGCGGCGCGACGACGAGCGGCTGCGTCCGCGCGACGGCGATCGACCTCCTCCAGTACGGCTGGCCGACGCTCGTGCCCCGCGAGTGCGTCGGCGACCGCGCGCAGGCGCCCCACGACGCGAACCTGTTCGACATCCAGGCGAAGTACGCGGACGTCGTGCCGCTCGACGAGGCACTGGCCTACGTCGAGAGCGTGCCCGGGCGCGTGGGCGCAGGCGTTTGAGCCACCGCGTCGCCGTCCTCGCCGGGGACGGCGTGGGGCCCGAGGTGGTCGCGGAAGCCCGCAAGGCCGTGGATGCCCTCGGTCTCGATCTGGAGTGGACCGAGCTGCCCTGGGGCTCGGCCTTCTACCACGAGCACGGGCGGATGATGCCGGAGGACTGGGCCGAGCAGCTCGACGGCTCCCAGGCCGTCCTGCTCGGCGCGATCGGCGATCCGACCGTGCCCGACCACGTCTCGCTCTGGGGCTCGATCCTCGAGCTCCGGCAGCGGCTCGACCTCTGGGCCAACCTGCGTCCCTGTCGGCTGCTACCGGGGATCCCCGGGCCGCTGGCCGGTCGCGCGCCCGAGGACATCGACATCCTCTTCGTGCGCGAGAACACGGAGGGCGAGTACGCCGGCGTCGGTGGGCGGTCGCACCGCGGCCTGCCGGGCGAGGTGGGGATCGAGGTGTCGGTCTTCACGCGGGCGGGCTGCGAACGCGTGCTGCGGCTCGCGTTCGAGTGCGCCGCGGAGCGGCGCGGGCTCCTGACCAGCGCGACGAAGTCGAACGCCTCGCGGTACGGCTACGTGCTCTGGGACGAGGTCGCCGCCGAGCTGGCCGCCGAGTTCCCCGCCGTGCGCTACGAGCGGGCGCTCGTCGACGCCCTCGCGGCGCGGATGGTGCGCTCGCCCGACTCGCTCGACGTCGTCGTCGCCTCCAACCTGTTCGCCGACATCCTCACCGACCTCGGCGCGGCGATCCAGGGCGGGATGGGCATGGCCGCCTCGGCCAACATCGGCCCCGGGACGAGCGAGATCGGCATCTTCGAGCCCGTGCACGGGTCGGCGCCGGACATCGCCGGCCAGGGCATCGCCAACCCGGCCGGTGCGATCTGGAGCGCCGTGCTCATGCTCGAGCACCTCGGCGAGGCGGAGGCGGCGGCGCGGCTCCTCGGGGCGCTCGAGGCGACGTGCTCCGGCGGGCCGAGGACGCGCGACGTGGGCGGCACGGCGACGACGCGCGAGGTCGGCGACGCCGTCGCCGCCGCAGTCGCCTCCCGCTAGCCTCGGTCACATGCCCCGCGCGCTCGTCCTGGGCGGCACCGGCCAGGTGGGCCTGGCTGCGGCCCGCAGGTTGCTGGCGGCGGGCTGGGACGTGGACCTCACCGGCCGCGATCCCGCGAAGATGCCCGCCGATCTCGGCGCGCGGTTCCTGCGCTCGGACCGGAGCGATGCCGCTGACCTCGCGACCGCGATCGGGGACGGCGCCGACCTGCTCGTTGACAACGTCTGCTACACGGCCGAGCAGGCGAGGCTCGTGCTGCCGTTCCTCGACCGGTTCGGCTCGACGGTGATGCTGTCGAGCAAGGCCGTCTACGTCGACGCGCACGGCAACCACTCGAACTCCGACACGCCCCCGGACTTCGGCGGCCCGATCCGCGAGACGCAGCCGACGATGCCCCCGAGCAGCGAGGACTACATGACGCGCGAGGGTTACGGGGCCAACAAGGTCGCGGCCGAGCAGGTCTTCCTGGACAGCGGCCACCCCGTGACCGTGATCCGGCCGTCGAAGGTGCACGGGCCCGGCGCGGCGAGGCCCCGCGAGTGGCACTTCGTGAAGCGCGTCCTCGACCGGCGGCCTGCGGTCTTCCTCGCGCACCGCGGCGCCGGGAGCGACCATCCGACCGCGGCGGCCAACATCGCGGCGCTGATCGAGGTCGCCGCCGCGAACCCGGCCGCGCGGATCCTCAACTGCGCCGACCCGGACGCGCCCAACGGCCTCGAGATCTCGCGCGTCGTCGCTCACCACCTCGGTCATGCGTGGGAGGAGGTGCTCGTCGACGACGACTCGGTCGGGCGGCATCCCTGGGACACGCGTCCGCCGATCGTGCTGGACATGGCCGCCGCAGCCGAGCTCGGCTACGTCCCGGCCGGGGATTACGCGGCCACGGTGGCCGAGGAGATCGACTGGCTCGTGGCGGAGCGCCCGCGGCTCGACGACGAGTTCTTCGCGCCGTACTTCGACTACGAGGCCGAGGACAGCTACCTGGCTTCGATCGGCCGACCGACGACGAGCGCCTCCCGCAGCTCGGGCTCGACCGACGCGTAGCTCGCGTCCGGCTGGACGCCGAGCGCGTCGATCGTCTTGGAGTAGAAGCAGCGCGCCGCAGCCGCGCAGGCGACGCTGACGATCTCCCCGTCGTCGAGGCCGAGCGCACGCAGCCGCTCGACGTCCTCCTCGGTCACGCTGGTCGCGTCGCCCGCGACCTTCTCCGCCAGGTCCATGACGGCCACGTCCACCGGATCGAGGCCGGCAGAGTGGTGATCGAGCGCGATCCGGCGCAGCTCGTCCGGCTCGACGAACTTCTCCGTCAGCACGCCGCCGTGGGCGAGCATGCAGTAGCTCGAGCGCAGCCGCCGCGCAGCGGCGATCGTCACCAGCTCGTAGCGGCGCAGGTCCATCGTCTCCTTGACCGCCCCGTTCAGCTGCTGCCAGGCCGCCAGGATCCCGGGCCGGGTCGCGAACGCCGCCGCGTGGTTCGGCGTGTCCTCCGATTCGTGCACCAACTCGATGAACGCCATCGCTCCTCCTCGCTAGTCGAGCCGCTTACGCATGATCACGGCGCGGGTCCGGTAGCCGCGGCCCTCCCAGAACGGCACGGAGACAGGGCTCTCGGCATAGGTGTCCATGACGGCGACGGTCGCACCCCGCTCGCGGCCCCACGTCTCGGCGGCGTCGACGAGCGCCGAGCCGACGCCGCGGCGCCAGTGCGAGCGCGCAGTGAGGAGCGCGTTGACGAACAGGCGCCGCTCGGCCAGCTCCGGGTTCGTCTGGTAGCCGGCCGAGTCGAGCGGCTCCTCGAGCCGCGCTTCGAGGTAGCCGACGACGTCGCCGTCGAGCTCGGCCACGAGAGCGATCTCGCGTTCCCCGTCCGCCGGCAAGAACGAGTCCAACCACTGCGCCTGGCCGTCGTCGTCGGGGAGGCGAAAGTCCTCCGGAGCGAGCTCGCGGTAGTACGTCGCCGAGTCGTGTGACAGCGCCGCGATCGCCTTCCCGTCTCCCGGCCGCGCCGCCCGCACCGTAGTCCCGGTCACGCGCCGAGCCTACAGCTCAGCGCGTCGCCCCGATCAGGGCGCTGCCCGCCACGATCAACAGCCCGGCGGCCACGGTTCGGCGGCCGATCAGCTCGCTGCGGCCGACGAGGATCGCGGCGAACACGACGCCCCAGATCGACTGGGTCGCGTTCAGGGGCGCGACCACGGTGACGCGACCGTGGGAAAAGCCCTCGACGAGGAAGGCGTAGGTGAAGCCGAGCGTCAGCCCTGCCGCCAGGAAGGGCATGAGTGACTTCCGGAAGCGCTCCCGGAGCCGGTTCCGGCGGGCCACGAGCAGGTAGGCGAGCACGACGACGCACGCGCCGAGCAGCGTCACCGCAGTCGCGAGCAGCGGCGGCGGGTGGGACGAGCTCGACGCCTTGCGGACGAGGTTGTCGCGCACGCCGAACATGAGCGCGCACAGGAGCGCGGCAGCCAGGCCGAGAGCCCGGAAGTTCTCCGGCCGCCTCCGCTCGCCGACGAGGAACGCGCCGCCGGCGACGATCAGCACCGTGCCCACGGCCAGCCCGACCTGGGCCGGCTCCCCGAGGAACGCGATCGCGAGCACCGCAGACACGAGCGGCGCGACGCCGATCAGGATCGCCGCGCGCGAAGGGCCCGCCAGGCGGATCGAGTGGATGAACAGGATCTGCGACGTGCCCGGGACGAGGAGCCCGATCAGGAAGAACGACCAGAGCGCGCCCGGGTCGACGTCGACGAGGTCGCCCGCGATCGCCGCAGCGACCAGGGAGACGACAAACGCCACCGGCAGGATGACGATTGCCCCCACCTCGGAGTCGCCGCCGCGGACGAGCCCGGCGCGCACCGTGACCGCGAGGAACCCGAACCCGATCCCCGCCAGGACACCAAAGAGCACGGCGAGCACGCGTCAGTGCCCCGCCCAGCGATTCATGCCGGCTCCTGGCCCGCGATCACGCGGCGCGCTGCCCTTCCGCTTCGGCACCGGCAGAGCCAGTGCCTGCGCTCGTGGGCCGGCTCCGGCGAGCCTCCGCCGGCTGCGTCCTCCGTCGCACCCGTATCTACTGATACGGGGCGCTCCCTGCGTCCTTGCATCGCTTGGTGCTCACGACCCAGTACCTCGGCAGACTCGCTGGACGAGGCACTAGGCTCTCACGGTGCCCGGACTGCTCGCCGCGTGAACGTCCGGCTTGCGGTCGCGGGCGGCTGCGCGGCCGGGCTTGCCTCCGGGTGGAACATCTCGAATACGGGCGCCGTCGCCCAGCAGCTCGCGAGCAGTTACGGCGTGGGCCTGGCGACGGTCGGGCTGTTCACGACCGCGCTCTTCGTCACGCATCTGCTGCTCCAGGTCCCGGCCGGCCGTGCGAGCGACCGCTACGGGGAGCGGCTGGTCTCGCTCCTCGGGCTCACGCTGATCGTCTGCTTCAACGCACTGGCGCTGATCGGGCCGTATGCGGCGCTGGCGATCGCGGCGCGCATGCTCGTCGGGGTCGGGACCGGGCTCGCATTCGTCTCCGGAAGCGCGTACGTGCGTGTGCAGGGAGGCTCGCCGTTCGCCCAGGGCCTGTTCGGCGGCGTTGCGCTCGCCGGCGGCGGGTTGGCGCTTGCGATCGTGCCGCCGGTCGAGGAGGCGATCGGCTGGCGGGCCCCGTTCGTGACGGCGATCGTCGTCGGCGTGGCCGGTCTGGTGCTGCTCGCGCTCGCGCCCTCGGATGCGCCGCGCTCGCGGGCCGCGCGCCCGGCCGACCGGAAGTCCGGCCGGCGTGTTCCGCGAGCGGCGGCTCTACCGGCTGGCCGTGCTCTACGCGGCCTCGCTCGGTCTGAGCATCGTGGTCGGGAACTGGGTCGTGACGCTCCTGCACCGGAACGGCGATCTCTCGAAGAGCACCGCGGGCCTCGTCGGGGCGTTGACGCTCGTGCTCGGGATCGCCACGCGGCCGCTCGGCGGCTGGATCCTGCACGAGCACCCGCGCCGGGTTCGCGCCGCCGTCGCCGGAAGCCTCGTGGCCGGGGCCTTCGGCACCGTCGCGCTGGCCGTCTCGAAGCCCGTCGGGCTGGCCGTCGTCGGCGCGGCGCTGATCGGGCTCGCCGCCGGGATCCCGTTCGCGCCGTCGTTCACCGGCGCGGCCCTGACGCGGCCGGATGCGCCCGCTGCGGCGGTCGGCTTCGTCAACGGAGCGGCAGCGTTCGTGACGCTGGTCGGCACGCCGCTCGTGGGTCTGACCTTCTCCGCGCCGGGGAACGGGCGGCTCGGGTTCGCGCTCGTCGCCGCCGGCTGGCTCGTCGCGCTCGCGCTGCTGCCCAGCGCGCGCCGGCTCGGCGTCAGGACGAGCTAGTTCACGCCGCCTCGAGGGCAAGCGCAATCGCAGCGTCGACCTCCAGGGAAGCGCCCTCGGCCAGCAGCCTGTCCGCATCGGTGTGGGCGGCCCGCACCGGCTCCAGGAACTGCGCCACGACGAGCTCCTCCGGCTGGGAGAGCGACATGCCCATCTCGTGCTTGAGCGCATTCGCGGCCCCCCAGAGCCGGAGCGCACGCTCGCCGTCGCCGTCCATCGCTGCCACGGCCGCAGCGCCGTAGAGGCCCTCCGCGATCGTCATCCGCACCGGCATCCCCCTGACCAGTGTGAGCTGCTCGGAGAACTGCGTCGCTGCCGCGTCCTGGTCGCGTTCGTGAAGGGCAACCAGCCCGAGGTTCCCGTGTGCGGTCGCCACCCCGTGCACGTTCTTGGCCGAATCGTCGTCGAGATACGCCTCGAGTGCCGACCTGGCACGCGTGAAGTCGCCGGCCTGGAGTGCCCACCACCCGGCGTTGATCAGCCAGCCGCTGTCCCACGACCGCGGCCGGCCGTGGGCGGACAGGAGGGCGATTCCCTCGTCCGTGAGCGTCTGGGCGAGCGCGAAGGCGCCGGTCTCGCCCTCGACCGTCGCGGCCGTGAGGGAGATGCGGGCCCGGTCGACGTCGCTCGCCGTCGGCACGGCCCGCGCTGCGGCCAGATGCGTGCGCGCGAGCTCGAACTCGTCGGTGTCGAGCGCATTCAGGACGAGGGTCAGCCTGGTCCGGATGACGCCTCCGCCGTCACCCGCCTCCGCGAACAGCTCGAGCGCCTGCTCCGCGAGCGCCCGGCCTGCGGGAAAATCGCCTTCGGCCTCCTGGATCTCGGCCAGGACGTGCAGCATGCGGGCCCGGCGCGCCGGCGCCATCGGCACGGGCGCTTCCAGCAACCGGGCGAGCAGCTCCTGGATCTCGGAGTGGGCCCCGTTCATCAGCCATGCGGAGCCGGCCGAGGAAGCCAGGCGCTGCAGGACGTCGGTCTCGTCGTGCTCGAACGCCCACTCGACTGCCGCCCGCAGGTTCGGGAGCTCGTCCTGCACCCACGCGAACGGGTTCCAGGGCGGGATCTCCTCCCCGTTCCTGGCCCGCTCGGCCTGCTCTGCGCGCTCGGTGAGCCATTCAGCGTGGCGCCGTCGCTGCGCCTCCACCTCGCCGCAGGTCGCAGACATGTCCGCCGCGAACTCGCGGATCGTCTCCAGCATCCAGTAGCGCGGCCCGAGCTCACTGTCGCGCCGGCGGACGAGGCTCTTGTCGAGGAGCGACTGGAGCGGGTCGGGCTCGGCACCGCAGATCGCTTCCGCCTCGTCGTACGTACAGCCCCCCACGAAGACCGACAACGCGCGGAACAAGCGTTGCTCGTCCTCGCCGAGCAGGTCGTACGACCACGCGATCGTCGCCCGCAGCGTGTGCTGGCGCGGATCCGTGTCCCGGCTCCCGGTGAGCAGGTCGAGCCGCTGGCCGAGCCGGTCGAGCAGCTGGTCCGGCGAGAAGATCGTCGTTCGCGCCGCGGCGAGCTCCAGCGCGAGCGGGAGGTCGTCGAGCCGCTCGCAGAGCGCGGACACGGCCGGCGTCGAGGCGAAGGAAGGATCGAGCGCGCGTGCGCGAGAGGTGAACAGTTCGACGCCGTCGCTCCGGTCGAGCGGCGGCACGGGCCAGACGTGCTCGCCCTGGAGCTGAAGTCGCTCGCGGCTCGTCACGAGCACCTTGACACCCTCCGCGCCGCGCAGGACAGCGACGTCCGTTGCGATCGCGGGGAGGAGGTGCTCCGCGTTGTCGAGGAGCAGCAGCCGCCGCGTCCCGGCGAGCCGCTCGACGAGCGTCTCGGCGAGGGGGCGACTCGGGTCGGCCCGGACGTCCAGCGCGCTCGCGATCGTCTCCAGCACGGGCCCCGGGTCACGGAGCGGCGCCAGCGACACCCACGTCGTCCCGTCGGGGAACGCCTCGGCCGCCTCGGCCGCCGTCTGCAGCGCCAGGCGTGTCTTGCCCGTGCCGCCCGGGCCGGTCAACGTCACGAGGCCGACGTCGTCGCGCGTGAGGAGCGACGCGACCTCGCGGAGCTCCTCTGCGCGCCCGAGGAACGGCGTCGCCGGGACCGGGAGGTTCGTCCGGTAGAGCGTCTTGAGCGGGGGAAAGCGTTCGTCGCCGAGCTGCCAGATCCGTTCCGGGGCAGTCAGGTCCTTCAGGCGGTGCTCGCCGAGATCTCGGAGCCCGTTCCCGTCGACCTGCGCACGCGTGGAGGCAGAGAGCAACACCTGACCGCCGTGGCCCGCGGCGGCGATGCGGGCAGCGCGATGGACGTCGATGCCCACGTAGCCCTCGTCCGTGCGGAGAGGCACGCCGGTGTGCAGGCCGATGCGCACGCGAATCGGGCCGTCAGCGAGCCCGCACTGGGCCTCCCCCGCCGCGGACAGGGCTCCGACCGCCGTCGGGAAGGCCACGAAGAAGGCGTCGCCCTGCGTGTCCACCTCGACGCCGCCGTGCCGATCGAACGCAGCCCGCAGCACCCGTCGATGCTCTGCGAGCGCGGCCGCGTACGCGCTTGCGCCCAGCTCGTCGAGGAGCCGGGTCGATCCCTCGACGTCCGTGAACAGGAGGGTGACGGTTCCGGACGGAAGCTCGCCCATCGGCGCGGTCAGGTCAATGCGCGGATCGCGTTCAGGATGACCTCGGCCGCCAGAGCTGCGTCGGCCGGGTCGGCGTCCTCGGCCGGGTGGTGGCTGATCCCGTCCTTGCAGGGCACGAAGACCATGGCGCTGGGCACGCGCTCGGCCACGCACATCGTGTCGTGTGCGGCGCCGGAGTGCATGGACATATGCGGTTCGCCCGTCTCGGCCGCGGCCGCCTGGAGCGCCATGACGATGGTCGGGTCGAGCGGCGTCGCGGGCAGCGTCTGCCGCTCGCGGAACTCGGCCGTCATGCCGCGGTTCCGGGCGGCCTGCTCTGCGAACGACGCCGCCTCGCGCGCGACGCTGCGGTAGACGTCGTCCACCGGTCCGCGCACGTCGAGCGAGAAGCGCACGCGCGCCCCGATGGCGTTGATCAGGCCCGGGTCGACCTCGATCTCGCCCACGGTGCCGACGGTGCCCTGGCCCGCCGCCGTCGCCAGGCGCTCCAGCTCGAGGATCGTCTCGGCGAGCGGCAGCGTCGGGTCGAGCCGGAGGTCCATCGGCGTCGCGCCCGCGTGATCGCCGCGGCCGGTGACGACCACGTCGGCGTGGACGTAGCCGGCGATGGCGGTGACGATCCCGATCCGGTTGCCCGTGTCCTGGAGCACCCGCGCCTGCTCGATGTGCATCTCGATCCAGCCCGCGAGATCGTCGAGGACGTGGATCGACTCGCGCCAGCGCTCGGGCTCGTAGCCCGCCTCGGCGGCGTGCTCCCAGAACGGGCGGCCGTCGTCGATCGCGCGGAACGTGTCGCGTAGCTCCTCCTCCGTGACGCGCTGGAGCATGATCCGCGAGCCGAGCAGCATCTGCCCGAAGCCCGAGCCCTCCTCCTCGAGGAAGGAGACGAGCTGAAGGGGCAGGTCGAGCCCGAGCTCGGTGTTCAGCCGGCAAACCTCGAGCGCCGTGACCACGCCCATCGTCCCGTCGTACTTGCCGCCGTTCCGGTTCGAGTCGCAGTGCGAGCCGATCCCGAAGATCTTCTCGCCGGGAGGCCGGTTCCGCGCGACGAGCGTGCCGACCGGGTCCTCGGAGACGTCGAAGCCCAGGTCGCGCAGCGCCCCGGTGAAGTAGTCGAGCGTCGCGCGGTAGACGTCCGTGTACGCGTACCGCCGGATCGCCTCGTCCGAGAGCGTGTACGCCGGGCCCGGCGAGCGTCTCGATGTCACGCTCGATCCGGGCTGCGCTCCGCTCCCTGTCGATCACGGCCATGCCCGGACTCTACTGCGGCTACCACTGTCCTTTTCGCCCGAACGCCAGGTCCTCTCCCGACGCGGCCCCCCGGCGGGAAACCACCTCCGAGCAGGAGTTTGTCCGCAACAGCCATCGTCGGCTCAGGCCAGGTCCGGGGGACAGTCCCCAGGACCTGGCCCGGCGGGACACTGAGGCGGCTTGTAGAGTCGCCGCGTGGCGGAGAGCTGGCGGCACAAGAAGACCCTGATCCTCAGCCGCTCGGACATGATCGGGCTGCTCACGCCCTCCGAGTACGTCGACTGCGTCGAGCACGCCTTCCGCATGCACGGCGATCGGCCGCGTCTACATGGAGCCGAAGGGACACATCGTCCTCGACCGCTACCGGGGCGAGTGGGAGGTGATGCCGTCCTGGATCGAGGAGCCCGAGGCGGCCGCCTGCAAGTGGGTCTCGATCCGCGAGGACAACTCGCGCTACGAGTTGCCGGCCGTCTTCTCGATCCTCGTCTACACGCACCCGGAGACCGGTTTCCCGCTCGCGATCTGCGACGGCTCGCACCACACCCTCATGCGGACGGGCGCGTCCGCCGCGGTGTCGGCGAAGTGGCTGGCGCGGAAGGACGCGAAAGTGCTCGCCATCCTCGGCTCCGGCAGCGTCGGCAAGGGCACGCTCGCCACGTGCGACACCGTCTTCGACTGGGACGAGGTGCGGATCTGGAGCCGGACGCAGGAGTCGCTCGACCGGTTCGTCGGCGCCGAGCAGCCGTCCTACCCGCACGTCGAGCTGCGCACGACCACCGACGTGGAGGAGGCGGTGCGCGGCGCCGACGTGATCGTCACGGGGACCCATGCCCGCCGTTACCTCGTCGAGGACGACTGGGTCTCGCCGGGGGCGCACATCGCCGCGCTCGGCGCCGACCTCGCCGGCGAGCAGGAGATCGACCCGAAGACGCTCCAGCGCGCCCGCATCTTCGTGGACGACATCCGCCAGTGCCGCGAGGACGGCGAGATCAACGTGCCGCTCCGCGAGGGCCTGCTCGCCGAGGGCGACGTCGCCGGCGAGATCGGCAAGGTGATCTGCGGCGAGCTCGAAGGCCGTCAGTCCGACGATCAGGTGACCGTCTTCGACTCGACCGGCATCGCGCTCCAGGACTCGGCGACGGTGCCGCTCGAGTACGAGCGCGCGGTCGCCGCCGGCGTCGGCATCGAGAAGAAGATGATCTCGACCTAGGCGGGTGACTGTCAGCGTTCGCCTGCTGGGGAGCTTCGCGGTCGTGGTCGACGGTGCCAGGGTCGACGACAGGGCCTGGCGCCTGCGGAAGGCACGGACGCTCGTCAAGGTGCTTGCGCTCGCGCCGGAGCGCCGTGTGCACCGTGAGCAGGTGATGGAGCTGCTCTGGCCGGACCTTACGGCCTCCGCCGCGCAGAACAACTTCCACCAGGCGGTGCACGCTGCCCGGCGCGTGCTCGGGGCGCAGCAACTGACGCTCGAGGGCGGGATGCTCGCGCTGGCGGGCGATGTCGGAACCGACGTCGACGTATTCGAAGCCGCCGCCGCGGCTGCGCGGGCCGGGGGTGACTACGTGGCCGCGCTCGACCGCTTCGGCGGGGAGTTGTTGCCGGAGGACCGCTACGAGCCGTGGGCCGACGCGCCACGTGCGATGCTCACTGACCTGCACAGCGCGCTCTGCCTCGAGCTTGCCGAGCAGCAGGAGCCGCAGGATGCGCTGGCGACGCTACAGCGGGCGCTGCGTGTCGACCCGCTCCACGAGCCGGCACATCGGGCGCTGATGCGGGCCTACGACAGACTCGGGCGCCGCCAGGACGCTCTCGCCCAGTACCAGCGGCTGCGCTCAGCACTCCGACGCGCGCTCGAGGCAGACCCGGCGCCCGAAACGCGTGCGCTCTACCGGGAGCTGCTGGTCGCCCATCCGGAGCCGGACGCGCTGGCGCCACGTGGACTTCCTCCGGAGCTAACAAGCTTCGTGGGCCGCGAGCAGGAGCTGGCCGCGGTCGCGGAGGAGCTGGCGCAGACACGTCTTCTGACGCTGACGGGCCCGGGCGGTAGCGGCAAGACACGGCTGGCCTGCGCGGCTGCCGCACGCACGTCGGACACGGTCGTCTTCGTCGAGCTCGGCTCGATCGCTGACCCGGCGCTCGTCGGCGATGCGGCCGCAACCGCCAATGGGATCCTCGTCCCCGCGCGACGCACTGCGGCGGAGGCGGTGGCCGAGCAGCTCGCCGGCCTGCGCGTGCTGCTCGTGCTCGACACGTGCGAGCACGTGCTCGATGCATGCGCCGCGCTCGCGGAGACGATCCTCGGACGGTGCCCGGACGTGACGATCCTGGCGACGAGCCGCGAGCGGTTGCGCTGTAGCGGCGAGCGGACGTGGCAAGTTCCGGGCCTCGCGCCCGCCGAGTCGGTCGAGCTGTTCCTCTCTCGCGCGGGCGACGCCGATCCGTCGTTCGCGCCGGCCGATCTGGGCGAGATCGAGGAGCTGTGCGCGCGGCTGGAAGGCATGCCGCTCGCCCTCGAGATGGCGGCGGCGCGAGTGCCAAGCTTCGCGCCGGCGCAGATCGCGGCGCGGCTCGACCAGAGCCTCGACATCCTGGCCGGCGGCCGCCGGACCGCGCTGACACGGCAACAGACGCTTCGTGCGACGATCAGCTGGAGCCACGACCTCCTGGACGGCGAGGAGCGTGTCCTCTTTCGCCGGCTCGCAGTGTTCGCGGGCTCGTTTTCACTCGACGCGGCGGTCGAGGTCTGCGCGGGCGGCTGCGGTCGAGCGCGGCGACGTCGTCTCGCTTCTTCTGCGGATCGTCGACAAGTCGCTCGCCGTTGTCGAGGACGCGGAGCTTGCCCGCTACCGGCTGCTCGACACGGTGCGCCAATTCGCCGAGGAATGCCTCGCCGCCGCCGGCGAGCGCGAGGCGGTCGAGGCGCGTCTCGGTGACTGGGCGCTCGCCTTCACCGTCGAGCCGCCGCCGCTCGCGATGCTCGAGCTCGACCACGACAACCTGCGCGCCGCGCTCGACGCGGGCCTGCGGCGCAACCCACAGGGCGCGCTACGTCTGGCCGCGAACGTGTGGCGGTTCTGGATCGACCGGAACTACTTCACCGAAGGCGCGCGCCGGTTGCATGCGGTGCTCGACGCCGCGCCCGAAGCGACCGAGCTGCGCGTGAGGACGCTGCTCGCGGCCGCCGCCTTCGAGCAACGCTGCGGCCGGCCGACCGAGTGCATGCGCCTCGCGGGCGAGGCCGTCGAGCTTTCGCGGGGAATGCGACCGACGTTGACGGCGGACGCCCTGCACCAGTTCGGACTGCTCGCGACCAGCGGCAGCACCCTCGACGACTGCCGTCGCGCTTGCGAGGAGGCGCTGGAGCTTGCCGGAGACGATCCCGTTCGGGCGTCGATCGTGAGCGTGTCGATGATGGTGCCGTACTACCTCGGGGAGCTCGGTGCGGCGCGAACCGGACTCGAACAGGCACTCGAGCTCCTCCACCGCGTCCCGGGCGGAACGCCGCCGTTCTTCGAAGGCATGACGATGGGTCTCGCGCTCCTCCCAACCGGTCCCGGCGGCGGGCTGCGCCCCTACCACGAGGAGACGATGTTCCACTTTCATCGGTTCGACCGCGAGCACGCCGTGCCACAAGTCCTCTGCAACCTCGGGTTGCTCGCGCGCCTGGAAGGACAGCGAGACGATGCCGAATCTCTCCTCGACGAGGCGCTCGCCCGGGCACGTCGGCTCGGCGACCCGCAGGGTGAGGCGCTGGCGCTCGCGTCCCTTGGGCACTGCGCGCGTTCCTTCGGCGAGCCTGACCGTGCGTGCGCGCTGCTCGAGCAGGCCGTCAAGCTACGACGCTCGTACGGCGATCGGCGCGCCGTCGGTATGACCGAGACAGCGGCCGCGCTGGCGCGGGCATCAGCCGGCGATCTCGCCGGGGCGGAGGTCGTCTTTGCGCGCTCGCATGACCGCTTCCGCGCGGCGGACGATGCACCGGCCGAGGGAGGAACGCTCCTGATGTGGGGCCTCGCAGTCGAGGCTGCCGGAGATGCTGAGCGTGCCGCCGAGCTGCTCGTCGCCGGCGCGGATGTCTGGGAGCGGGGAATGATGGGGCCGTTTCCAGGCTGGGGACTGCTGGCAGCGGCAGACGCCCTCCTCAACGTAGGGCGCACCGCCGAAGCGCGAGCCACGCTGGCGCGGGCCGAACGCACACTGCGTGCCGCGGGAGAGACACGCGGCGTCGCGCTTTGCGAAGCGCATCCGGCTGCTAAGAGCGCGCAAAGACGGAGCAAAGAACCCTCCCCCTAATGTCGAGCCTGTACGTGCAGGCACGACAGAAATCGAAGGAGGTCTCCCCATGAAGATCACGCTGCTCGTCGCAGCTGCAGCGCTCGTAACCGCAGCAACGTCATTCGGAGCGGCACCACCGATCGTCGCCCAGCCACGCGCTGTCGGCACGATCGCCTCACCGATCACGGTCAAGGTCAAGCCGGGCGCGATGGTCGTCGAGTCGATCACGATCAAACCCGGCGGCAGCTTCGGCTGGCACACCCACGGTGCGCCGGTCGCGGTCGTCGTCACCGGGGGCACCCTGACCGTCCTCGATCCGAGCATCAATCATTGCGCGCCGTTCAAAGTTTCGAAGGGGATGGCGTTCATCGAGCCTGCAAACCACCTCCACCTCGCACGCAATGACGGGTCGAAGCCCGCCACGGTCTACGCGACCTACCTGGGCGTGCCGAAGGGCGCCGTTGCGAACAGGCCAGGCGCGCAGCCCGCGGCCTGCAACACGTAAACAGGCTCGCGCACCACGCCGATCATTCGAGGGGCCTGCACGACCAGGCCCCTCGACGTTCCCGGGCGTCCCTCCGGCCGCCGGTCAAGCGCTCCTCAGCCTCTACACCGTTGGCTGCGGCGACGCTACCCTCGCCAGGGTGCGTCGCCGCTCGAACATCCGGAACGTCGCCATCGTCGCCCATGTCGACCACGGGAAGACGACGCTCGTCGACGCGCTGCTCTGGCAGTCGGGGGCCTTCCGGGCGAACCAGGACGTGGCCGAGCGAGTCCTCGACACCGGTGAGCTCGAGCGGGAGAAGGGGATCACGATCCTCGCCAAGAACACGGCTGTCCGCTATGGCGACGTGAAGATCAACATCGTCGACACGCCGGGACATGCCGATTTCGGCGGCGAGGTCGAGCGCGGACTGACGATGGTCGACGGCGTGCTGTTGCTCGTCGACGCCAGCGAGGGCCCTTTGCCGCAGACGCGCTTCGTGCTCCGCAAAGCACTCGAGGCGCGGCTCCCGGTCATCCTCGTCGTCAACAAGGTCGACCGGTCCGACGCCCGGATTGCCGAGGTCGTCGACGAGGTCTACGCGCTCTTCCTCGACCTGGACGCGGACGAGAGCCAGATCGAGTTCCCGATCGTCTACTGCAACGCGAGGGCCGGCACCGCGTCGCTTCGGCCCGACCCGACCGAGCTTGGCCCGGACCTGCAGCCCCTTCTCGACCTGGTCCTCGACTGCATCCCGCCGCCCGTCTACGAAGAGGGGCACCCGTTGCAGGCGCTCGTGACCAACCTCGACGCTTCGCCGTACGTGGGTCGGCTCGCGCTCTGCCGGGTGCAGCAGGGCACCATCCGCCGCGCGCAGGAGATCGCCTGGTGTCGCGCGGACGGCACGGTCGAGCGCGCGAAGGTGACCGAGCTGTACGTCACCGAGGCGCTCGACCGGGTCGAGACAGACGAGGCAGGGCCTGGCGAGCTGATCGCGGTCGCCGGCATTCCCGAGGTGATGATCGGGGAGACGCTTGCGGACCCTCTCGAGCCGCGGCCGCTGCCGGTGATCAGCGTCGACGAGCCTTCGCTGTCGATGACCGTCGGGATCAACACGGCTCCACTGGCTGGAAGAGACGGTGACAAGGTGACCGCGCGGCAGCTCGACAACCGCCTTCGGTCCGAGCTGGTGGGCAACGTCTCGCTTCGCGTCCTCCCCACAGAACGGCCGGAGGTCTGGGAGGTGCAGGGTCGTGGCGAGCTGCAGCTCGCCGTGCTGATCGAGCAGATGCGGCGTGAGGGCTTCGAGCTGACGGCAGGCAAGCCGCAGGTGGTGACGCGGATGGTGGACGGAAAGGTGCACGAGCCGATGGAGCGCGTGTCGATCGACGTCCCGGAGGAGTACCTCGGTGTCGTCACGCAGCTCTTCGCGCTTCGCAAGGGACGGACCGAGGCACTCGTCAACCACGGCACCGGCTGGGTGCGCATGGACGTCGTCGTTCCGGCTCGCGGCCTGATCGGCTTCCGCACCGAGTTCCTCACCGAGACGCGCGGCACCGGCATCCTCCACCATGTGTTCGAGCGATTCGAGCCCTGGCAGGGCGACCTCCGAACCCGGCCGACAGGTAGCCTCGTCGCCGACCGGGCCGGGAAGACGACTGCCTTTGCGCTGCTCAACCTGCAGGAGCGCGGCTCGATGTTCGTCGGGCCGGGCGTCGACGTCTACGAGGGGATGATCGTGGGCGAGAACGCACGTGCCGAGGATCTCGACGTCAACGCCACCAAGGAGAAGAAGCTGACGAATATGCGCTCCTCCACCTCCGACGAGCTCGTCCGTCTGATCCCGCCGCGGGCGCTATCGCTCGACCAGGCGCTCGAGCTGATCCGCGAGGACGAATGCGTCGAGGTCACCCCCCAACACATCCGCCTGCGCAAGGTCGAGCTCTCGGCCCAGCGACGCCAGACCTCGGCGAGCCGGAAGGCCCGCGGACTCGCCGCCGTCTAGCCGTGGGCGAAGACCTGACCAGCGGGCAACACTCTCGACTCGCGGCCGAGCTGGCCGAGCTCGAGGGGCCGAAACGCCGAGAGATCGTCGAGGCGATCAGGGCGGCGCGCGGACACGGCGACCTGTCCGAGAACTTCGAGTACCACGCAGCAAAGAACGAGCAGGCGCTGCTCGAGCGGCGCATCGCGATCCTCCGCGACCGGCTCGATCACGCGCGCATCGTGGAGGACGCCACAGCTGACATCGTCTCCGCGGGCTCCCATCTCGTGGTCGAGGACGAACACGGCGAGCGGATCGAGGTCGAGCTATCGGCCGTCGGGGGCGCCGGCACCGTCTCCCCCTCCTCCCCGCTCGGCAGCGCGGTCCTCGGCAAGCGAGTCGGCGAGACCGTAGACGTCCAGGCGCCGCGCGGTTCGTGGCGAGCGACGATCGTCGAGATCCGGGCAGCCTGATCGACCCGAGTTCCCCGACGTCGAGCGGTTAGGGCAGAATCACCCTCCTCCTCGGCGGACTTCGCTCGGCAGTCACGAAATCCGGCTGTGGTCGCGACCCGTACCCCCGTCGTGGGTAGTGCCGGACTCCGGCTGTAGCGTGGTCCCCGGCTATCCGGCGCGTCGGGAAGTGGAAGCGGCCGAACGGCGTTTGTGTGCGCCAATCACGTCCGAGGAACGGTATGAGAGCTCTGCGCGAAGAACGTGATTTGCTCAGACGGCCGCTGAGCCGGCTCCAACGACGCAAGCGCACCGCGGCACTCGCGGTCGCCGGGTTCCTCGCCGCTGCACTGCCCCTGGTCGGGCTCGTCTCGCTGCTGCTTCGCTCCGAGTTCGACCCCCACGTGGAGAACTACCGCCTCCATTTCGTCGTCTTTGCGGCAGTGGGCGCTGTAGCGTTTGTTCTCGGCTACGCGGCGAGTGAGGCCGCCAACCGGCGCGGAGATGCCCGTGTCTTGCTCCTCTCCCTGGCGTTCATGGCGACGGGCGCTTTCTTGGGGCTCCACGCCGTCGGAACGCCTGGCATCCTCTTTTCACAGGAGCTGGCCGGTTTCCAGGTCGCTATTCCGGTGGGCCTGCTGGTGAGCGCCGGCTTTGCGGCGGCGTCCGCTTTCGTCGACGTCCGTCCCGGGATCGGGCCCCGCTTGATGCGCCGTCGGACGGCACTACGGGTCGCGGTGCTGATCGCGATGGGGGTGTGGTTCGTTTGGACGGTTGGGAAGCTGCCACCGCTCCGCGGACCGAACAGTGAGGCTGCCACAGACAGCCTGGTGGCAGCGATCGCGATCGTCGGGACGATCGTGTACCTGGTGAGCGCCGCGCGGTATTGGAGCCTCTTCCGCCACCGCCGGAGC
The DNA here is from genome assembly GCA_963776375.1 of uncultured Actinomycetes bacterium. GTDB lineage: Bacteria > Actinomycetota > Thermoleophilia > Gaiellales > Gaiellaceae > PALSA-612. Next base: position 308,457 of record CAVZMF010000005.1, read on the forward strand.
CTGTTGTCGGCGGCCGTCATCGCCTGCTTCCTGTTGTTAGCCGAGGCGATGATCGGTGTTGCGGTTACAGGGGAACGCAAGTGGCATGCGAGCTGGTGGGAGTGGCACGGCCTGATTGTCACCGCCTACTTGATCATCGGCTTGGCTGCCCGGCGCGAATGGCGCGACGAGCGCTTCCGGCATCTCTACTTGCCGACGACTCGAAAGCGCCATCAGGAGATAAGCGTCCTCTTCGGCGACCTTGTCGGGTTCACGAGCTTCTCCGAACGCGCGACGCCGTCTGAAGTCGCCGCTCTGCTCAACGCGTACTGGGGCGTCGCCGCGCCACTGATCACGCGTCAGTTCGGAGGCGAGGTGGAAAAGTTCATCGGCGACAGCATTGCCGCGGTTTTCAACAGCCGAGGCGACCAGCCCGATCATGCTCTGCGGGCTGCTCGTGCCGCGCTGGCGCTGCAGCACGAGCTTGCCGGTCTTGCCGGACAACATCCGGATTGGCCGCGGATGCGCATTGGCGTCAACAGCGGCGAAGCGGTGCTTCAGGAGATCGGAGGCGACGGGCACGTGGCGTACCCCCTGGTGGGCGACACGGTCAACACCGGCTCGCGTCTCGAGAGTCTCGCCCCTCCCGGGGGCGTGCTCGTCGGTGCGGAGACCTACGAACAACTCCCGGACGGCGCGGTGGTCGAGGCGAGGGCTGGATTGAGGATCAAAGGCAGAGACGATGCGCTCGATGCATACGTCTTGCTCGCGCTTCCCTAGACGATTGATCGGAAGTTCGTCGATCAATCGTCTTAGCGCAGTGGTCCGGCGTCGGGTCTACCCGGCGCCGAACGTCAGCGTGCACACGCCCGAGTCCGACGGCTGGTAGTCGCCGTCGCCGGCCCAGTGGGCCTGCGCGTGCCAGGTGCCCTTGACCGCCGCGACGAAGCTGTCGCTGTAACTGCCGCCGCCGTCCGTCGACACGGAGTGCGTGATCGTCGCGCCCGTCGGCGACGTGTAGACGATCGAGACTGACGCGCCGCCGACCGCCGGCGCGAGCGTGCCGCTTCCGACCCCCGTCCCGCCGGCGGTCGTCGAGCAGGAGAGCGAGAGCGACGTCGCCTTCTTTGGCGGCGGGGGCGGCGGAGGAGGCGGTGGCGGAGGAGGTGGAGGCTTGGGAGGAGGCGGAGGCTGAGGGGCCGGAGGCGTCGGCGGGGGCGGCGGGGGCGGGGTGGGCGGGGGCGGCGGCGGAGGAGGCGGGGGGGCGGCGGCGGGGGCGAGGCCGGCGGAGGCTGCGGCGAGGCCGGCGGCTGCGACGGGGTCGTCGAAGGCGGGGGCGCCGGTGACGGCGGCTTGCGCGGCGAGGGCGAGCGGCGGGGAGGCTTGTGTGCGGGCTTAGGCTTCTGGCCGGTCGGTGCCGGCTTCCGTTTCGGCGGCGGAGGCTTGACCGCGCCCGGAGATCGGGGACCCGCGGGAGAGCCACCGAAGTCGTCGTCGGCGGGGGCTCGGGCCCGGACGCGGTGGGCTTCGACCCGCTCGCCTGCGCCGTCCCGACCGGGATGGTCACGATCGTCACGCGGCCGGTGGCGGACCTCGGCCGACCGGCGTGGACATGGCTCGAGCGCCTCGTCTTCGTCGCCCGGGTGCCCGGCACCGAAGGTGAGCTGCTCCCGCCGCCCCGGTTCGTCTCCGGCGGCGCCGGCGCGGGGGCGGGCGCGGTCGTCGAGGGAACGTAGGGAACGTAGGGAACGTCTGCCCGGCGGGTCTCGCTCGACGGGTCGAGCCGGGAGACGCCGAGGCCCACGAGCGCGAGCGCGGCCAGTGCGACGGCCGCGGCGACGATTCGTCGGCGCGACGGCCGCGACGCCTTGCGCGCCGTCAAGATGCCGCGCGCGGCCAGCGCGGCGCCGATCCGCTCGGTCAGCGTGTCGACGGGCGGCGGCGGGATGAGCGTGCGGTAGCGCTGCTGGACCTCCTGGAGACCGTCGAACTCGGCCTGGCAGCGCTCGCAGCCCGCGAGGTGGTCGGTCACGTCCTCGAGCCGCATGCCCTTGGTCTGCCCGTCCAGGTGAGCCGAGAGCAGCGGCACCATCAACCGGCAGAGCGCCCGCACGTCCGGGGGCCTCGCCTCGCTGATCCCGAGTTGCAGGCCCAGCCGCTCGCGGGCGTCGGCGATCGACCGAGCGACCTCGGCTTCGCCGAGGTCGAGCATGGAGGCGATCTCCGCGTAGCGAAGCCCCTCGAGCTCGAGCAGGGCCAGCGCGAGGCGCTGCAAGGGTGGAAGGCTGACGCTCCCGACCCTGAGCGCGTCCTGCTGCCGCCGGATGATCACATCGCGCTCGGAGTCGTCGGACCCCTCGGCGTCCTCCAGGAACAGATGCGTCGCCGTGACCGTGAGGTAGGTGTGGAAGTCGAGCGCCTCCCGGTCGACCTCGTCCAGGCCCGAGAACGCCCGCACGAACGTCTCCTCGACGAACGCGACCGCGCGATCGTGCTTCCCCGTCAGCCTGTAGGCCAACGCGTAGAGGCGGCCGGCGTGCCGCGAGCAGAGCTCGTTGAGGGCGCTCTGGTCGCGCTCGAGCGCCCGCCGCACGAGCTGTGCGTCGGACATGGCCGCAGGGTGCTTGACCCGGCTCTCCCTCATTCCCTTGCGCGGTTCCTCGGCAGGGTGGGCCTGCTCCTCGACCCCTCGATCGAGGGATTGGAGAGAGCTGGGACGGCGATCCTGGACGGCGAGGGTTCCTCGACGGATCGCCGTCCCCGCATGTGTTCTTCGGTGCGAGAGCGGCTTCGGTTTTTTGCCAGGTCTAGCCGGTTCGCGTCTGCAGCTGCCCGGCGGCTCTCCGCCGGAACGCGAACGCGACGAGCGCGACGACCGCCAGGCCCGCGAGGAGCGGGAGCAGCCAGGTGAGCGTTCCGGTGCCGGAATCCGACGCGGCACCGTCGAGGGCAGGTGGATTCACGATCGGGAAGAGGTAGTCCGACCGCACGGACTTCCCGGAGCTGTCGGTGCTCGTGCCGGCGACGCCGATCTGGACTGCGGCGATCCCACCCTTCGGCACAGTCACCCTGGCGCCGTACGCGCCGTCGGTGTGCGCCGTCGGGCTGTCGAAGCCCTCGGTCGCGTCAGCGCGGTCGGGGCCGCGAAGCCGGACGAAGAGGGCGGTCGCGTTGAAGGGATCGCCCGCCCGGTTGGTGATCTTCCAGGTGACGGTGATCGTGCTCCCGGGCCTGGCGTCCGCCGGGATCGGCGATGTGAGCGTGGCCCGGAAGCCTTCCTTGGCCAGGCGCCCGCGGCCAGCGCGCCGGCCACGGCGGTGACCGCGCAGACGGCGATGCCGGTGCGAAGCAAGGGGATCTTCATGTCGACCTCCAGTGGTGTACGTGGTCCTCGTACACCGGTGACGGCGGCCGGGTTCCAGCCGCCCCGGCTACTCGCCCCGCCACTCGGGCGTGCGCTTCTCGAGGAAGGCGGACATCCCCTCCTGCGCGTCGCGCGCCTGCGCGTTGACCGACATGACGCCGCGCATCAGGTCGTACGCGCCGTGCTCGTCGACGTCGACCTGGCGGTAGAAGGCCTCCTTCCCGATCCCCACCGTCAAAGGGCTCGAGCGCGCGATCCTCTCGACGAGGGCTGCCACCGCCGCGTCGAGCTCGGCTGCGGGGACGACGAGGTTGACGAGCCCCCAGTCGGCGGCGGTCTGCGCGTCGATCGGGTCGCCGGTCAGCAGCATCTGCAGCGCGCGCTTGCGGCCGACGGCGCGAGAGAGCGGGACCATCGGCGTGGAGCAGAACAGCCCGATCTTGACGCCCGGCGTCGCGAACCTCGCTTCCTCGGAGGCGACGACGAGGTCGCAGGACGCGACGAGCTGGCAGCCCGCCGCGGTCGCCGTCGCGTGCACCTTGGCGATCACCGGCTGGGGCACGCGGTGGATCGTCTCCATCATCACCGTGCAGACGTCGAACAGCCGCTCGTAGAACGCCGCGTCGCGACCCACCATCTCGCCCAGGTCGTGACCGGCAGAGAACACCGGCCCTGCTCCCTCGACCACGATCACCCGCACGTCGCGCTCCGCGCCGAGGGTCTCGAAGGCCTCGATCAGCTCCTCCATCAGCTCGAGCGAGAGCGCGTTCCGCTTCTCCGGCCGGTTGAGCGTGATCGTCGCGGCCGGGCCCGCCCTCTGCACGAGCAGGTTCCGGAACTCCGTGCTTGCCGACGTGGCCACGGTGCTCCTAGGGTAGAGGATCGTGGAGCAGGTCCACATGTCGCCGCTGACGCCGGTCGTCTTTCTCGAGCGCTCGGCCGCGGTCTGGCCGGACGCGGTCGGTGTCGTCGACGGCGCGCGGCGGCTGACGTGGGCCGAGCTCCGCGAGCGCGCGCGTCGGCTGGCCGTGGCGCTCCAGGAGGCGGGAATCCAGACGGGCGAACGGGTTGCGTATCTGGCGCTGAACACGACCGAGCTGCTGGAGGCGCACTTCGGGGTGCCCCGGGCCGGTGCCGCCCTGGTCGCGATCAACACGCGGCTGATGGCGGAGGAGGTCGAGTACATCCTCGAGCACTCGGGCGCACGGATCGTCGTCGTCGACCCGTCGCTCGCGCACCTCGTCGAGGGCGCGCCTCTCGAGCGCGTGATCGTGATCGGCGACGAGTACGAAGCGTTTCTGGCCGGCGCCGCCGACGGCGAGCCCGAGGGCCGGCTCGTGACCGACGACGACACGATCTCGATCAACTACACGAGCGGCACGACCGGCCGGCCGAAGGGCGTCATGTACACGCACCGCGGGGCCTACCTGAACGCGCTCGCCGAGGCCCACCATGCCCGGCTCGACTCGCGGTCGATCTACCTCTGGACGCTGCCCATGTTCCACTGCAACGGCTGGTGCTTCACCTGGGCGGTGACGGCGGTCGGCGCCAGGCACGTGTGCCTGCCGAAGGTCGATCCTCCGGTGGTCTGGAAGCTGATCGCCGACGAGCAGGTCACGCACCTGAACGGCGCTCCGACCGTGCTCGTGATGCTCGGCTCCGATCCCGCGGCTCACCGGCTCGAGCGGCCGGTGCAGGTCACGACCGCGGGCGCGCCGCCGCCGCCGGCCGTGATCTCGCGCACCGAGGCGCTCGGCTTCCGGATCAACCACGTCTACGGTCTCACGGAGACCTACGGGCCGATCACCGTCTGCGAGTGGCACGCGGAGTGGGACGACGCGGCCGACGAGGAGCGCGCCCGGCTCAAGGCCCGGCAGGGCGTCGGCATCGTCACGTCCGACCCCGTCCGCGTCGTCGACGACGGGATGAACGACGTGCCCGCCGACGGCGAGACGATGGGCGAGGTCGTGATGCGCGGCAACAACGTGATGAAGGGCTACTTCGCCGACGAGGCCGCGACGGCCGAGGCCTTCCGCGGCGGCTGGTTCCACTCGGGTGACCTCGCGGTGATGCACCCGGACGGCTACATCGAGATCCGCGACCGCGCCAAGGACATCATCATCTCGGGCGGCGAGAACATCTCGACGATCGAGGTCGAGAAGGCGCTCGTCCGCCACCCCGACGTGCTCGAGGCGGCGGTCGTTGCGATCCCGGACGAGAAGTGGGGCGAGCGGCCGAAGGGCTACGTGACGCTGCGGCCCGGCGCCGAGCTGACCGCGGAGGAGCTGATCGCCTTCTCGCGCGAGACCCTCCCCGGCTTCAAGGCGCCGAGCGAGATCGAGTTCGGCGAGCTGCCGAAGACGTCGACGGGCAAGGTCAAGAAGTACGAGCTCCGCGCCCGGGCCCGCGAGCGCGCGCAGGCGTGAGCGCTCCCGATTCATCCCTTTCGGGCGGCGACTCCGGGGCTGTTCGCATCGACAGCCAGACGTGGACGATCGCCGCCACGATCCCGATCCCGCCTCACGGGCTATCACGGCCCTTTTGGAGTACCGAGCGCGATCGTGACCGGCGGCGGAAGCGTCTGGACGTCGATCGCCGGTGCACCGCGGTGACGCCGTTGACGGAGCGGCTCTCAGTAGACACTCAACGATCTCTCAGCGGCCCGCGCGAGCGTGCGGGCCATGACACGGTTGATGGCAACACTCGCAGCGGCAACGGTTCTGACGGGGTTCGGCACGTCCGGCTTCGGCGGACCGATGGCCGCATCAGGTGCAAACGACGTCGCGCTCGCCGTTCAGGCGCGGCAGGTTGCAGTCGAGTTCTTCCGCTCGCAGAACGAGCGGCGCTACGACGATCTCTGCCGGCTGTTCTCCCGTGGCTTCATCAGGACGCATGCGCTGCGCGACCGGCGGACCTGCGCGGCGGTGGTTCGTGCCGCCTCCGTGTGGAACGCGAAGATCGAGTTCCGGATCGGCAGGGTCGTGCCTGAGGGCGATCGCTTCGCAGTGCAGGCCGTCGCCGACGGCGCGCCGGGTCGGATCGTGCTCATCCGCGAGGACGGCGGCCTCAAGATCCTCGCAGTCGAAGGCAGCTAGGGCAGTCGCGCCTGGGTCGTATGCTTCGGCCCAGGCGCGAGGAGGCCAGTGTCTCTCTCTGTAGACCCCCGGATCGGCTCGGAGTTGTTCGGCTATCGCCTCGAGGCGTTGCTCGGCCGGGGCGGCATGGGCGTCGTCTACAAGGCCTATGACCCGCGCCTGAAGCGATACGTCGCGCTCAAGCTGATCGCGCCGGAGCTATCCGACGACGACCGATTCCGCGAGCGGTTCCTGGCCGAATCGGAGCTTGCCGCGTCGCTCGACCATCCGAACGTCGTTCCGATCTACGACGCCTTCGACGCCGAGGGTCGGCTCGCGATCGCGATGCGCTACGTCGAGGGAACCGACCTCAAGCAGTTGCTGCACACGGAGCGCGTCCTCGACCCGGCACGCGCGCTCGGCATCTGCGGCCAGGTCGCCGCCGCGCTCGACGCCGCGCACGCCCGCGGGCTCGTCCACCGCGACGTCAAGCCCTCGAACGTGCTGCTCGACGAGAACGAGCACGTCTACCTGGCCGACTTCGGGCTGTCCAGGCGTCTCGCGGACCTGGGCGGGCGCGGCGAGGGACGGGCTGTCCGTCGGGACGCCCGCCTATGTCTCGCCGGAGCAGATCGAACGCGGTTCGGTGGACGGCCGAGCCGACGAGTACGCGCTCGGCTGCGTCCTCTACGAGTGCCTGACCGGCGAGGCGCCGTTCCGACGCGACTCCGAGCTCGCCGTGCTCTGGGCACACGTCCAGGAGCCGCCGCCGACGGCAAGCGAGCAGAGCCCCGACCTGCCGATCGAGATCGACACCGTCATCGGCAAGGCGATGGCGAAATCCCCGGGCGACCGGTACGGAAGTTGCGGCGAGTTCGTCGAGGCCGCACGCGATGCGCTCGGTGTGCGCGAGCCTCGCAAGGGCAGATTGCTCTTGCTGGCGGTGGCGGGCGCAGCGCTGATCGCCGCCGCCGTCTTGGCCGGCATCCTCCTCAGCCAGGGAGGCGGTCGCCGGGCGGCCGAGCTCGACGCCGACGCTGACGCCGAAAGCCGACTCGCTACAGCGGATCGACCCGAGAACGAACAAGCTCGTGGCCACGATCGCAGCCGGCGCCGGAGCGGACGGCGTCGCGGCCGGAGAGGGCGCCGTCTTCGTGGCAAGCACAGATGCACGAACGGTGTCGCGGATCGATCCGAAGAGCAACACGATCGTCAAGCGGGTCTCGGCCGCCGGTGCACCGAGGAGCATCGCGCTCGGACGGCCTCAGGATTCTGCGCTCTGGGTCGTCACCTACGTCCGTGGGAAATGCGCCCTCTCTCAACTCGATCCGAGAACGCTCTCGGCAAACTTCACGCAGAGCTACAACGCGTGTGGGGCGGTCGCGACCGGGGGCGGACAGACCTGGTTCGGGGGCAGCTCTGATTCCCTCGTCCTCATCGATCCGACCACGGCGGACCCGATACAGACCGTTCCCGCAGGAATCATCAGCGAGCCGGGAGCTTCTCACGGCTTGGCGGTGGGCGCAGGCGCCGTCTGGCTCGCCTCGCCGTTCACCCAAGAGCTGCTCCGTATCGATCGCGGCGGCAAGCGAGCGATCTCGCTCGGTTCCGGCTCCTACCCTTCAGATGTTGCCGTCGGTGACGGTGGCGTATGGGTCACGGACAACGTGCACGACACGGTCGTCGAGATCGACCCGTCGCGAAACCGGATCGTCCGTAGGGTTCAGGTCGGTCGTGATCCGATATGCGGTCGCAGTCGGCTCCGGGGCGGTCTGGGTTGCCGACGACCAGGGCGGCACCGTCTCGCGAATCGATCCGAGAACCGGCCGAGTCATCACCTTCCCGGTGGGCCCGTACCCACGCAACATCGCCGTCGGCGAGGGAGCCGTCTGGGTCACCGTCCACCCGTCCTGATCGACGATGGTCGAGCCGGCCCTACTCGGTGATTCTCGGCAGCAACGCGTCGCCGCCGCAGGAGTTCTCAGGAATCAATCGTCTAGCCGGTGCGCGGGACGAGCGGCTCGCCGGCGAGCAGGCGCTCGAGGCCGCCCATGCCCCAGTGGGACTCGCCGCTCTCGGCCAGCAGGGACGGGCACTCCGCGAATCGCCCGCGGCCTCGGCCTCGCGGCGGATTTCGGCGATCTGGCCGATCCGCTCGGGCGAGTAGGCGGCCGCGATCGCGGCGTCGGGATCGAGGTCGACGCGCTCGGCCGCCCGGCGGATCTCCGGGTCGGTCGCGATGTCCTCGCCCTCGCAGAAGAACGCCTCGTAGAGCGCGTGCTTGAACGGCCGCAGCCGCCCCTCGTCGCCTGCCCACAGGCAGGCGGCCAGGATCAGCGTCGAGCGCGGCTGGTAGCGCGGCAGGTGGATCTCGATCGCCCAGCGCGAGCGCGCGCCGGTAGACGTGCTGCGTCCAGTCGACGCGCAGGTGGTCGCCGCGCGGCTCGAGCAGCGCCTTCGGCGCCGGCCGCAGCTCGAACGGCAGCCACTCGACCTCGACCTCGCCCGCGTCCTCGGCCTCCTCGACCGCGCGCGACTCCATGTACGAGTACGGGCAGACGATGTCGTAGTAGAAACGGATCTTCCGCACAGTGATGTCAGACATTAGACTCGGGGCGCCGATGCGGGTGGCGGTTGCCCAGATCGAGCCGAAGCTGGCCGAGAAGGAGCGGAATCTCGACCTCTGCCTGACGCGGCTCGAGGAGGCGGTCGCGCAGGGCGCAGAGCTGCTCGTCCTGCCCGAGTGCGCGATCCCCGGCTACGTGTACGAGAGCGGCGACGAGGCGCTCCGATACGCCGAGGAGATCCCGGGCCCGTCGACGGCGACGCTCGAGGGTGCCTGCCGCCGCCTCGACGCGTACGTGGTCTGCGGCCTGATCGAGCGTGACGGCGACACGATCCACAACGCGGCCGTGCTCGTCGGCCCGGACGGCCTGATCGGCTCCTATCGCAAGAGCCACCTCCCGTTTCTCGGGGTCGACCGCTTCGTCCAGGCCGGGGACGAGCTTCCCGTGTTCGACACGCCGATCGGCCGGATCGGGCTCGAGATCTGCTACGACCTGCGCTTCCCGGAGGTGACGCGGACGCTCGCGCTCGCGGGCGCAGAGATCGTCTGCCTGCCGACGAACTGGCCAATGGCGGCGGCGCAGAACGCGGAGCTCCTCGCGCCGGCCCGCGCGTTCGAGAACCGGATCTATCTCCTCGTCGCGAACCGCGTCGGCCGGGAGCGCACGGCCGAGTTCTGCGGCCGTAGCCAGATCGTCGACACGACCGGCGTCCGCCTCGCCGAGACCGACGCGACGAGCGAGGCGCTGCTCGTCGCCGAGATCGACGTCGCGCGGGCCCGCGAGAAGTCGATCGTCCCCGCCCCCGGCGAGTACGAGATGCACCTGTTCGGCCACAGGCGGCCGGAGCTCTACGGCGCCCTCGTCGAGGAGACCCAGAGCGTCACGACCCAAGGAGGTATCGCGTGAGTGTCACCATCAAGGACCACGAGCTGATCCCGGAGCCGATCCTCGAGAAGGACGGGCTCAAGGTGTCGAAGAGCCCGTGGGGGCAGGACGACGAGATCGGCCGGCTGAACTGGATCACGCCCGAAACGAACAAGGCCATCCTCGAGCACCTGGGCGGCGGCCACGTCTTCGACCTCAACGTCGAGTACTTCATCGGGATGCCGTCGTGGGTGGCGGCCGGCGACCCGCCCTACGGGATCTGGATGACGCACACGCCTCAGGGCTCGATCAACGACAACCTCTCCGGCGTCGGCGCGTCCGCGCACGAGAAGTACTCGTACTGCGGCGACTCGATCCACATGTACACGCACTGCGGCACGCACGTGGACACGCTCAACCACCTCGGCCACCACGGCATGTACTGGAACGGCTGGACGGCGGACAAGGACCTCGGCAGCCGGATCTGGAACAAGGGCGGCCTCGACAAGTACCCGCCGATCATCGCGCGCGGCGTGTTGCTGGACGTGGCCGGGATGCACGGCGTCGATCAGCTCGAGGCGGGCTACGGGATCACGCCGCAGGACCTGCAGGACACGGTCGCCAAGCAGGGCGTCGAGCTGCGCAAGAAGGACGTCGTGCTCGTGCGGACGGGCCGGATGCAGGCATGGCCCGACTTCGACGGCTACCTGCAGAAGCCGCCGGGGATCAACCTCCCGTCGGCGAAGTGGCTGTGCGAGGAGGCCGGCGCGATGTGCATCGCCGGCGACTCGATCGGCCTCGAGGTCATGCCGTGGGACGAGCCGGACGCGTTCCTGCCCGTCCACGCGTACATGTTCACGACGGCCGGTGCGCAGATCATCGAGGTCGTGAACATGGAGGAGATCGCGGCCGAGAAGCAGTACGAGTTCGCCTTCCTCGGCTTCCCGCTCAAGCTCCGCGGCGCGACGGGCGCACCGATGCCGTCGTACGCCGTGCCGCTCAGGGACTAGCCCCGTTTGCGGTGCCAGGCACGTGCCAGGCACGTGCCTGGCACCGGGCGTGTCCTACTCGAACACGTCGAGCGGGAGCAGGGCCGAGACCAGCGGGTACGGCACGTCGACGACCTCCGAGATGCGGAGGTCGACGCAGGCCGAGCAGAGCGCGTAGGCCGCCGGGCGCTCGAAGCCGTAGCGGCGCTCGAGGTGGCCGATCATCTCCAGCAGCGCCGCGCGGGCGGCGGCGTTCAGGTCCATGCCGGTGTCGACCGGGATCCCGACGGTGGCGAACGAGCGCTCGACGCGACGCCCGCCGGGAGTCTCGAAGGCCGGGAAGGCAGGTCCGGGCACGTCGTGGACGGCGAATCGCACCGTCACGGAGCCCGCGACCTCGATCGCCGTCCCGCAGACCTCGCCGTCGCCCTTGCGCGAAGTGCAGGTCGCCGATCGAGAACAGCGCCCCGGGGACGTCCACGGGCAGCCAGAGCTTCGAGCCTGCGACGAGCTGGCGCACGTCCATGTTGCCGCCGGTCTCGCGTGGCGGGATCGTCCGCGCTCCGTCGGCCGCCTCGGGCGGGACGGCGCCCTCGGGCATCGAGTCCGCGACCGGCTGACCCCTGCTCCCGCAGGGCGTCTTCGCGCGCGAGGTAGCCGGCCAGCCGCTGCGGAGACGGCGCCACGCCGACGACGCCGGCGAACATGTCCTGCGGCACCGCGACGCCGGGCAGCTCTTCCGAGCGCGCGACGCCGTCCGCGATCTCCCACTTGACCAGGTACGGCTCCGTGAACAGGTCGGCGAGGAAGCCGAAGCCCGGGATGACCGCGGTCGTGCCGAAGTCGTCCGGCTCGTACGCGACGAACTCGACCTCGAGCACGGTGCCCGGCTCGGCGCCCTCGACGAAGACCGGCCCCGTCAGGGGATGGGCGCCCCCGAGGTCGAGCGTGCCCGCGTCCGCGTGACTGCTCTCGCGGGTGAGCTGGCCGCAGATGCCGTCCGTGCACTCCAGTGTGACCTCGTCGCCGGGCGCGACGGTCGCGGCCGGCGGCAGCTCGGGATGCCAGCGGTTGTGGCTCTGTGTTGCCGGGACGATCACAGGAGCTCGCCGACCTTTCGCGCGGTCTCGCGGGCCGCCTCGATCTCGCGATCCGTCCAGTGCCGCGTGCGCCCGAGCTGGTGGAGCGAGACGATCGCCGTCACGCGGCCGTCGCGGACGATCGGCGTCACGATCTGCGCGCGCAGCCCGCCGTAGAGCTCGAGCATCTTCCGAGAAATGCGGCTCCGCGGATGCAGCTTGGCAGTCCTCCTGCACGACCTGGCGCCCCTGCTGCACCTCGAGCACGACCGGCTGGCGGGCCATCTCCGGCGTGGCCACGCCCTGGATCGACGGCGTGCCGTCGGCGAGCGCCTCGTTCGTCACCGGGAAGACGTCGCCGGCCACGTCCTGCCGCAGCGTGACCCGGCTCGCGCCGGTCGCGGCCAGCAGCTCCCCGAGGATCCCGTCGATCGCGGTCATCCGACTCGGGATGGATTATCGACGGCATGGAGAAAGCGCGCCTGGAGGCGTTCAGCGACGGCGTCTTCGCGATCGCCATCACGCTGCTCGTCATCAACCTGCTCGAGATCCACGGCGACCTCGCGCACCACTGGCCGGACTACGCGGCGTTCGCCTTCAGCTTCCTGACGATCGGCGTCATGTGGGTCAACCACCACCATTTGATGAACCAGCTCGTCCGCGCCGACCGGGTGCTGCTGTTCCTGAACCTGCTGCTGCTGATGGGCGTCGCCTTCATCCCCTTCCCGACGGCGCTGATCGGCGAGGACATCCGCGGCGACGGGGCGGAGTCGGCGGCGATCGCGTACGGCTGCACCGGGATCTACCTCTCGATCTGCTTCTTCACCTTGTGGCGTTACGGGCGCCTCCACGTGCTGCGGCCGGACGCCGATCCGAAGGAGGTGAGCGGGATCACACGGAGCTATACGCCGGGGACGTTCCTCTATCTGACAGGCACCTTGATCGCGCTCTTGAGTCCGATCGCCAGCGCGATCTTCTTCGCCGCGATCGCCGTCTTCTACGCGATCTCGAACACCTTCTTCGGCAAGGAGCCCGGCCCTCCGGAGATCTTTTGACGCGGATCGCTTTCTACGGGCTGGGGACGATGGGCCTGCCCATGGCGCGGAACCTCGTCGCTGCCGGGCACGAGGTGGTCGGGCACGATCTGGATCCGAAACGGGCGAGCGCGTTCGCGGGGGAAGGCGTCGCCGAGATCGCGATCGCGTCTTTGCCGTCCGCCGCGGCGGTCGAGGAGGTCGCGCTCGGCCTGCAGGGGGGCGGCGTCGAGGTGTTCGTCGACATGTCCACCGGGCCTCCGGAGCTCGCGCGGCGGCTCGCGGATGAGCTCGGCGCGGCCGGGATCGCGTCGCTGGACGCACCCGTGAGCGGCGGGCCGCGCGGGGCGGAGGCGGCGACGCTGTCGATCTTCGTCGGCGGCGACGTGGAGACGTTCGCGCGTGTCGAGCCGGTCCTGCGGGCGCTCGGCTCCGTCGTCGCGCACGTCGGCGGGCCGGGGACCGGCCAGGTGGTCAAGCTCTGCAACAACCTCATGGCCGGCGTGACCATGGTCGCCGTGGCCGAGGCGTGTGCGGTTGCGGCGCGCGAGGGCCTCGATCCGCGGCTCTTCTACGAGCTCGTGACGCACTCGACCGGCGACTCGCGCGTGCTCCGCACCCGCTACCCGCTGCCCGGCGCAGACGAGTCGCATCCGGCCAACCGGGACTTCGAGCCCATGTTCATGGTCGACCTGATCGTCAAGGACCTGGCGCTTGCCTGCGAGCTGGCCGAGGAGCACGGGCTCGACGCAGACGTGGCCCGAACGGCCCTGGCCGCGTACCGAAGAGCCCAGAACCAAGGGCTCGGCCGGCTCGACTACTCGGCCATCTACCTGTCCGAAACCGCCTAACCGGTCTCAAAGCCATTCCCAGAGGATTCTCAGGACCCTCAAAGGCATTCTCAGAGACCAGGGTGTTCGAAGCGGCCCAGGCGCAAGAGGCCGATGTCGTGGCGGGTCTGGCCGTCCAGGGCCAGGTCGGCGGCGATCTCGCCGAGGACCGAGCAGAACTTGAACCCGTGGCCGGAGCCGCCGCCGAGGCAGACGACGGCCCGGAGCATCCGGGTGCAGGTCGACGATGAAGTGCTCGTCCGGCGTGTTCTCGAACAGGCAGGCCTTGAGCGTCATCGCCGGGCCGGCCGCGTCGGGGAAGTAGCGCTCCGCGAACGAGCGCAGCACGGCCTCGTCGTCCGCCGTCGGCGTGCGGTCGACCGAGTCCGGCGTCGACCTCCTCGCCGAGATGGTGGTAGCGGCCGAGCTTGAAGCCCGGGATCCCGTACACCGGGAAGCCGTAGAAGTGCCCCTCCGCGAGCTCCAGGTTGAAGACGGGGAAGCGCTCCGGCGCGAACAGCTCCGGCCGCAGCGGCTGGAACCAGCCCAGCACCTGCCGCTCGGCCTGCACGAGCGGAAGCTGCATCAGCTCGCTCATCCACGCCCCGCCCGCGAGCACGAGCCGATCGGCCGCGTACTCGCCGCGATCCGTTCGGACGCGCACGCCCTCGCCGCCGGGCTCCCAGCCGACGACGCGCTCCCGCGCCCGGACCTCCGCGCCCGCCGCCTGCGCCAGCTCCACGTGCGCGACGATGCAGCGCTCCGGCAAGCAGGAAGCCGCCCTCCGGCTGGAGCACCGCCATCGTCGCCGGCGGCAGCCGGTAGCCCGGAAACCGCGCCGCCAGCTCCTCGGCCGTCAGCACCTCGTGCGGCGAGGCCGTGCTCGAGGCACGACGCGAGCGACCCGGAGAAGATCCGCCCGTCCTCCTCGGACGCGTCCACCGAGCCAGTGATCACGAGCAGCCGCTCGCCGGCCTCGGCCTCCAGCTCGCGCCAGAGCTCGTACGACCGCTGGAGCAGCGGCACGTACGACGAGTGCTCGTAGTAGGCGAGCCGGATGATCCGCGTCACGCCTCCCGAGGAGCCCAGGTCGTGCGGAACGTCGAACCGCTCCAGCCCGAGCACGCGCTGCCCGCGCCGCGCGAGGTGGTAGAGCGCCGCCGACGCCCATGCCGCCGACGCCGACGACGATCGGCGTCGTAACGGCCGTCACGCAGGCACGGCGGTTCGCGACTCGCGCGCCGCGCGCGGTCGCGTCCGAGGTCGAGCGACATCGTCTCGGGGTCGATGACGACGCCGTAGTCGCGCTCGGCCAGCTCCAGCGTCGTGAACCCGTCGAGTACGTCCGGCCAGCACGAGCGCCGGATCGCGCTCGAGCGGATCGCCGTAGCCGCCCGAGTTCGGCACCGCGATCTCGATCGCCGCGCCGGCCGGCAGCGTCTTGCCGGTGAATTTCGACGGCCAGTTCTCGACGCGTCCGTCCGGCGTTCGCACGACCGTCGACGCGAGTGTGCCCTCGTGCCCGCCGAAGATGCCCCACGGCGGGTCGGACTCGCAGCGCTCGCCCTCGCAGGTCACGATCGTGTCGACGAGGAAGCGGTTGACGCGGATCATCCCGACGCCGCCGCGCCACTTGCCCGCCGCGCACGGGTCGTCGCGCAGCTCGTAGCGCTCGGTCCGCATCGGGAACCGCCACTCGAGCTCCTCGATCGGGTTGTTGCGCGTGTTCGCGATCAGGCAGTCGGTCGAGTCGAGCCCGTCGCGCCCCGGGCGGCCGCCGTACGAGCCCTCGTCCACCTCCAGGTAGACCCAGTACTCGCCCTCCTCCTCGAGGAAGCCCGAGTAGGCGATGAAGTGCAGGTGGGCCGAGTTGCCGGCCGTGATCTTGTCAGGCAGCACGGGCGCGAGCGCGCGCAGCGCGAGGTCGACCGCCCGCTGCACCTGGCAGAAGCGGGCGAAGCACGCACGTGGGTAGTTGGGGTTGAAGATCGACCCCTTCGGCGCGACGACGTCGACCGGCGCGAGCATCCCCTCGTTCTGCGGGACGAACACGGGATGGGTCGCCTCGTCGAGGAAGATCATCCGCGTGATGAAGGTCATGGCCGAGACGGTCGTGCCCTCGAAGGGGCAGTTGAAGCCGGTCGGCACCTCGTCGCTCGACCCGGTCAGGTCGAACGTGATCTTGTCGCCCTCGATCTCGACGGCGACCTTGATCGGGAGCTTGACGCCGCGGTTGACGCCGTCGTCGTCGAGCCAGCCGACCTCGGTCTCGTAGCGCCCGTCCGGCACCTTCGCGATCTCGGCGCGCAGCATGCGCTCCGAGTACTCGAGCCACGCGTTGGCGGCGCCGAGCACGGTCTCCTGCCCGTAGCGGTCGAGCAGCTCGGCGTAGCGGCGCTTGGCCAGCTCGCAGGCGGCGATCATCGCGCGGATGTCGCCGTTGTTGAACGTCGGCGTGCGGACGTTGTCCATGATGTGCTTCCAGAGCCCGGCCTGCCAGACGCCCTTCTCCTGGACCTTGACCGCGCGGTAGATGTTGCCCTCCGACCAGTTGTCGACGAGGTCGATCGCGAGGCCCGGATAGGCGCCGCCGATGTCGAGCACGTGCGCCGACGCGCCGGAGAAGCCGACCAGCGTGCCCTCGTGGAAGATCGGGATCACGATGGCCACGTCGGGCGAGTGCGTGGCGCCGCCGTACGGGTCGTTGTGGAGGATGACGTCGCCCTCGTGGATGTCGTCGCCGAGGATCGCGATCACGTTCTTGACGATCTTCGGCATCGCGCCCATGAACATCGGGGTCGAGTCCGACTCGGCCAGCTCGTTGCCCTGCGCGTCGAAGATGCCGGCGCCGAGGTCCTCGGACTCGCGGATGATCGACGAGTAGGACATGCGGTAGAGGACGCCCGCCATCTCCTTGGCGATCGCCGCGAACGCGCCGCCGATCACGCGCATGAGGATCGGCGTGGCCAGGCCGGCGGCGCGCTCGGCCTCGGTGCGTACCGCGGCTGAGCAGTCGACGACGATGTTCCCGAAGCGGTCGATCTCGGCGGCGAGGCCCGGCGGGACGACCGTCGTCGAGTCGTACTGCTCGATCACCGCCGGGCCTTCGACGCGGTCGCCGGCGCGCAGCTTCTCGCGCTCGTAGAACGGCGCGACGAGCGTCTCCGGCTTGCCGCCGACGTCGAAGACGACCTCGCGCTCGATCGTCTTCGCCGCTGACGGGTCGCCGTCGCCCTGCTCCAGCTCGACGGGCTGGAGGTCTTCGACCCGGCCGATGCCGACGGCGCGGATGTTGATGATCTCGATCTCGGCCTCGAAGCGGTGGCCGTACTCGGCCTCGTGCGCGCCGTGGAACGCGTCCTTCAGGGACTCGACCCAGGCGTCGTCGACGTCGCCGCCGGGGACGTCGAAGCGCACCTCGTAGCCCTGGCCCGCGTAGCGACAATCGGCGAGCCGGCGGACGAGCCGGCGCTCCTCGGCCACGCCGTCCGACTCGAGCTGGGCGGCCGCCTGCGCGACCAGCTCGTCGTAGCGGCGCTGCAGCTGCGCCTGGTCGAGGGACTTCAGCGGGTGGCGCTCGGTGGCGACGAACTCGTGCTCGAGGTCGGTGGCGAGGAGCCCGGCGGCGGCGACGATCCCTGGGTAGGGCGGGACGAGGACGCGCCCGATCTCGAGCTCGAGCGCGAGGTCGCACGCGAACAGCGGCCCGGCGCCGCCGGCGGCGACGAGCGTGAACTCGCGCGGGTCGTAGCCGCGGCGCACCGAGTTGAGCTCGATCGCCTGCGCCATGCCGTACTTCTGGATCTGCAGCGCGCCGAGCGCCGCCTCCTCCACGGCCATGCCCAGCCGCTCGGCGAGGGGTTGCATCGCCGTGCGGGCGGCGTCGAGGTCGAGCTGCATGTCGCCGCCGAGCAGGCCGCGGTCCGGCCGCAGCCGCCCGAGCAGGAGCTGAGCGTCCGTCGACGTCGGCTCGGTGCCTCCGCGCCCGTAGCAGGCCGGGCCCGGGTCGGCGCCCGCCGACTGCGGCCCGACGCGGAACACGTCGCCCTCGTCCACGTAGGCGATCGAGCCGCCGCCGGCGCCGATCGTGTCGATGTCGACCATCGGCACCATCGCCTGGTAGTCGCCGATCTTCGTGTCCAGCAGGTGGCGCATCCGCAGGTGCCCGCCCGCGGCGACGCCGATGTCGGCCGACGTGCCGCCCATGTCCAGCGTGACGACGTTGTCGAAGCCCGCGACCTTGCCGGCCCAGATGCCGCCGATCAGGCCCGCGACCGGGCCGGACATGAGCAGGTTGACGGGCCGTTGCGTCGCCGACTCGACCGTCGCCATGCCGCCCGACGACTGCATCAGCTGCACGCCGTGCGCGAAGCCCTCGTCCCGCATGGCCTCGTCGAACCTGGCCACGTAGCGCGACACCTTCGGGCCGACGTAGGCGTTCAGGCAGACCGTGGAGAAGCGTTCGAACTCGCGGTAGAGCGGGAGCACCTCGTGCGAGACAGACAGGTACGCATCGGGGAACTCCTCGAGCACGATCTCCTTGATCCGCTGCTCGTGCTCGGGGTTCAGGTACGAGTGCAGCAGGCAGACCGAGACCGCTTCGACGCCGGCGTCGCGAAGCTGCCGGACTCGCGCCCGCACCTCATCGTCGTCGAGCGGTGTCAGCACGTCGCCCTTCGGCACGGTCACGCGCTCCTTGACCGTGAGCCGGTGGCGCCGCTTCACGAGCGGCCGCGACTGCCACGGCAGCTCCTGCTGGAGCGAGAAGTTGAACGGCTTCTTGTGGCGGGCGATGTGGATGATGTCCCGCATCCCCTCGGTCGTGAGCATCCCGACCTCGGCGCCCGAGTGCGTGAGCACGATGTTGGTCGCGACCGTCGTGCCGTGGAGGAGGTTGTCGATCTCGGCTAGCCCGACGCCTCCTTTGGCACAGAGCGCGCGGATGCCCTCGGCGCTCCCGCGGGCGGGGTCGTCGGGGGTGGACGGGACCTTGTCGACCGTGATCCGGCCGGACTCCTCGTCGACGAGGATCAGGTCGGTGAACGTGCCGCCGACGTCGACGCCGAGACGTTTCATGCGGGGATCGCGGCCAAGGCGGGGATGATCGACTCTGCCGACGCGGCGGATCTGGTCGCGCTTGTTGTTCAGGTAGGCGGTCGAGATCTCGTCGACGCCGCACCCGGCGAGCTCTTCGATGCGCTCGAGGCAGCGGCCGGGCGGACCCGTGATGGCGAAGTCGTCGATCAGCTCCGGGGTCAGCCAGCCCGTGTGCTCGGCCGACGAGTCGAGGTGGCCCTCGTAGTAGTCGTAGGCCTGCGTGCGCGCCTCGACGAGCCGTGTCAGCTCGTCGGGCATGCCGTGGTCGGGCACGCGCTGCATGACGTCGCCGACGTGGTTGGCGGCGCAGGCGGCGGCCCAGCGGCTCTCCTCGCGTGCCTCGTCGAGGTCGTCGGAGACCCACATGCCGCAGAAGATCGCGATCTCGACCTCGTCCGGGTCGCGGCCGGCCTCCTCCGCGCCGGCGCGGACCTGCTCGACCGCCCAGCGGACGGCGGCGGGGTTGGCGCCGACCTGCAGCATGGCGATGTCGGCCAGGGCTCCGGCGAGGCGGAGGTTGCGCGGGCCGGTGGCAGCGACGGCGATCGGCACGCGCTCGCCGGTCGCCCAACGGATGCGGATCGGCGTCCCGTCCAGCACGACTTCGTCCCCGGCCAGCAGGGCGCGGACGCGCGGCACGATCTCGGCGAACTTCCTCGTCGCCACCTGCTTGAGCCCGAGCGTCCGGACGGCGCTGTCGCCGCGGCCGAGCCCGAGGATGACACGTCCCGGATGGAGCTGGGCCAGGGTGGCGGCAGTGCTCGCGCTGACCGTGTAGTGCCGCGTGAGCGGGTTCGCGACGGCGACGCCGAGCTGGATGCTTTCGGTCGCGGCGAGTGCGCGGGTGATGTAGACCCAGACGTCCTCCCAGAGCATCTGCGAGTCGACCACCCAGGCGCGGTCATAGCCCGACTCCTCGGCGACGCGGACGCACTCGACGAAGTCCGGGAAGTCCTCGGGCAGGAAGTGGGCGCCGATCTTCACGACGTCACGCCTCGGCGAGCGCGACCGGGAAGGCGGCCAGCTCGCCCAGCGTGCGCTCGAGCGTGTTCACCTGGCCCCAGCCGACGCGCATCATCTCGATCGCCGGCTCGTGGAGGTGCGGGAGGGTCGTGCCCGTCGCCTCCTCGACCACGATCGGCTTGAAGTCGCGGAAGAGCGCGTCCTTGCAGGTCGCGCCGATGCACTGGTTCGTCAGGACGCCGGTGATCAGGACGGTCTCGGCGCCGAGGCCGCGCAGGACGAGCTCGAGGTTGGTCTGGAAGAACGACGACAGGCGGCTCTTGGCGATGAACCAGTCCTCGGCACGCGGCTCGAGCTCGGCCAGGATCTCGTAGCCCCAGGTATCCGATCCGTAGGCCGCCGTCGCGCAGGACGGGCCGCAGCTGCATGAACGGGCCGCCGTCCTCGACCCCGTGCGTACCGTGCCGTGTCCAGACGATCGGAACGCCGTGCGCCCGGCAGGCCGCAACGAGTTCCTTGACCGGCTCGATCACCCGCCGCATGTGCGAGATGTCGATGTCGTTCTTCCCGTACCACCCGTCCGGGTGCAGGAAGTCGTTCTGCAGGTCGACGTTGACGAGCGCCGTGTGCCCGGGCTCGAGCGCCCAGGACGCAGCTTCGAACGGATCGCGAAAGTCAGACATACGGCACGTCTAACCGCCGACGGTCTCGGTGTCAAGCAGTTCGTCGGCCGTTTCGGCCAGGGCTCTTCTCGCCCCCACCCTAGGGAGGGGAAACCCCCTTCTGACCCGCCACCCGGTTCGAGGGTATCGCTCGGACACGTCTCGACCCGTGCCCAGGCTGTGACAAATGTGGAAATTCTCGGCCACAGAGTCCGGTCAGCTGCGCAGACGCTCGCCGGCCGGGTCGTAGAGCGGCTGCTCGACCACCCGCGCTCGGCGGCGCTCGCCGACGATCTCGACCTCGACCTCCGTCCCGTCCACCGTGTGCTCGAGCGGGAGGTACGCCAGCGCGATCGACTCGCCGACGGTGTGGCCGTAGCCGCCGGCCATCACATACGTCGTCAGCTCGCCGTCGACGTAGACCGGCTCGTAGCCGTGTGCGTCGGCGCCGTCCGCGTCCACGACGAGCGTCGAGAGGCGGATCCGAGGTTCGCGCGCGAGCAGAGCCTTGCGGCCGACGAAGTCGCCCTTGTCGAACGCCACGAACCGCTCCAGGCCCGCCTCGAGCGGCGTGTAGTCGGCGGACATGTCCGCACCCCAGAGCCGGTATGCCTTCTCGAGCCGGAGCGACTCGAGCGCCCGGTAGCCGAAGTCGACGAGCCCGAGGTCGGCGCCCGCCTCCCAGAGCCGGTCGTAGAGCACCCGCTGGAGCTCGAGCGGGTGGTGGAGCTCGTAGCCGAGCTCGCCGACGTACGAGACGCGCAGGGCCAGCACGCGCATCCCGGCAACCTCCAGATGCCGTGCGCGGAAGAACGGGAACGCCTCGCGCGAGACGTCGTCGCGCGTCAGGCGCTGCAGCAGCTCGCGCGAGCGCGGCCCGGCGAGCGTGAGTACCCCGTACCGCGCCGTGACGTTCTCGATGCGCACCGAGCCGTCGTCCGGGTCGTGCCGCTCGATCCAGGCCAGGTCGTGCGTCTCGGTCGCCGCCGCCGAGACGACGAGGAAGCGGTCCGGCCGGACCCGCGTGACGGTCAGGTCGCACTCGATCCCGCCTTTCGGCGTCAGCATCTGCGTCAGGGCGATGCGGCCGGGCTCGGCGGGCAGCCGGTTCGCGCACAGCCGGTCGAGGAAGGCCTCGGCGCCCGGTCCGGAGACGAGGAACTTCGCGAAGCTCGTCTGGTCGAGCACGCCGACCGACGACCGCACCGCGCGGCACTCCTCGCCGACCGCGTCGAACCAGTTGCCCCGGCGGAACGAGTACTCGTCGCGCGCGTCCTGTCCGTCGCGGGCGAACCAGAGCGGCCGCTCCCAGCCGAAGCGCACGCCCATGACGGCGCCCTTCGCCAGCAGCGGTTCGTACAGCGGGTCGGTCTTGAGCGGCCGGCCGGCGGGCCGCTCCTCCTCGGGGTAGTGGATCTTGTACTCGTCCTCGAACACCTCCGAGGCCCGAGCGACGACGTACGACGTGGCGTTCGCGTACGGGCCGAAGCGGCGCACGTCGAGCTCCCACATGTTGTCCGAGGGCTGGCCGTCGACGATCCACTCGGCCGCGTAGGCGCCCGCGCCGCCGGCGAAGACGATCCCGAAGATGGAGAAGCCGGCCAGCACGAACATGTCCCGCACGCCGGGCACCCAGCCCATCAGGCAGCGGCCGTCCGGCGTATAGGCGTCCGGGCCGTTGACGACCGTCCGGATCCCGGCCTCCGCGAAGGCGGGGATGCGCTCACCCGCAGAGACGAGGTACGGCGCGATCCGATCGAGGTCGTCCGGGAGCAGCCGGCTGTGGAACCCGGCCGGGATGCCGTCGAGCGCCCACGGCAGCGGATCGCGCTCGAACGGCCCGACGAGCAGGCCGCCGTGCTCCTGCCGGCAGTAGAAGGAGCGGTCCGGGTCGCGGAAGACCGGCAGCTCCGCCTCGCGGCGGCCGATCTGCTCGATCGGCTCCGTGACGAGGTAGTGGTGCTGCATCGGGACGAGCGGGAGGTCGTGGCCGGCCAGGCGCGCAACCTCGCGCCCCCACTGGCCCGCGGCGTTGACGACGATCCCGGCCCGAACGTCGCCCTGAGGCGTCTCGATCACCCAGCCGCCAGGCCCCCGCTCCAGCCCCGTGACCGGCGTGTGCCGCAGGATCCGCGCCCCGAGCGCGGTCGCGCCGGCGGCGAACGCGCCGGTCAACCCCGACGGATCGACGTGCCCGTCCGTCGGCAGGTACGCCGCCGCGATCACGCCGGTCGGGATCCATGACCGGGAAGAGCTCGTGCGCCCGCTCGGCCGAGACGAGCTCGAACGGCACGCCGACCGAGGCGGCGATGCCGGCGACGTGGTGAAACTGGTGCACCCGGTCCTCCGTCGTCGCGATGCGGACGGATCCGCAGCGGTGGTAGTCCACGGCCCGGCCGGTCTCGTCCTCGAGCGTCTCGTAGAGGCCGACGCTGCGCCGCAGGAGCGCCATGACGTTGTAGCTCTGGTTGAACTGGGTGCAAAGGCCGGCCGCGTGCCAGGTCGAGCCGCTCGTCAGCTCGTGCTGCTCGAGGAGAACCGTGTCCGCCCAGCCGAGCCGGGCCAGGTGGTAGAGCAGGCTGGAGCCGGCGACACCGCCGCCGATCACGACGACCTTGGCTTCCGCGAGCATCGGTGGGATCATTCCAACGTCTGACATCCGGCAACAAGGAGGAGTGATGAGCGTAGGCTCGACGGAGCTCACCAATGAGCGGAGGCGGCGGCTCTGCCGGCGCCGGAGCGGGAAATGAGCGACGAGATCCGCGAGGCGCTCGAGAAGATCTTCTCGGCCGACTCGACCGTCTACCAGCAGCGCGGCTTCCAGCGACGCGTGGGCTTCGGCGAGCGGCCCGCGCAGATCCACATCGACCTCGCCAACGCCTGGACGCGGCCCGGCAACGCGTTCACCTGCGAGGGCATGGACACGATCATCCCGGGCGTGCAGCGCCTGCTGGCGGCAGGCCGCGCCAAGAACGTGCCGGTCGTCTTCACCACGACCGCCTACGCCGTGACCGACCCGGACGCGCCGGGAACGGACATGGGCATCTGGCACCACAAGATCCCCGTCGAGGTGCTGCAGCTCGGCACGGACGCGGTCGCCATCGACGAGCGCATCGCGCCCGAGCCGGGCGAGCACGTGATCGTCAAGAAGCACGCGAGCGCGTTCTTCGGCACGCCGCTCGCGAACATGCTCCGCGCCGCGCAGGTCGACACGGTGATCGTCACCGGCGTGACCATGGCCGGCTGCGTGCGGCACACGGTCGAGGACGCGATCGGCTACGGCTTCCGGCCGATCGTCGTGCGCGAGTGCGTCGGCGACCGCGTGGCGGGCGTCGTAGAATGGAACCTGTTCGACATCGACGCGAAGTTCGGCGACGTCGAGCCGCTCGAGACGGTGCTCGACTACCTGGACGGCATCGAGCCGTTCGCCGCAGGCGGCCGGTCAGGGCGCTAGAGTGCAGTCCCGGACGGCTTGACTTTCGCAAGCGGCCGAGCGAGAAGTTCCTGTTTCAGCAGGGCGTCCTCTGCGGCCGCGAGACGGAGGTTGAATCGTGAGGGGAGTGTCGGTTCGAGCCAAGGCGGCGGTTGCCTGCTGCCATTGTGGCGATTGCTGCAACCGCTGTGCTGGTGAACGCGGCTGTGGCGCCGTCGGCAGCGTCGACGAAGTACTACCGGGCGGATGTCACGAGCCCGGTTCCTAACAACGTGCAGGCGGGCGTGGCGACGCCTGTGACGATCAGGATCACGAACTGCGGCGGAAGTCCGGATCCGTGTTCGCCGAAAGTGAGCACCCAGTACCTCGGCTCTGGCAAGGTCACGTTCCCAGCCGGATTCACGTCGCTCCTGGCTCGATCACGGTCGCGGCTCCGTCCGGCAAGTCGTGGTCAGTGCGCTCTGCGACGGGCACCTCCATCACCGTCGGGAACTCCGGGGACGGGCACGAGCATGGCGCTCGCTCCCGGCGAGTCCGTTGTCCGGCACCGTGACGACGCTCGTCGGCCTGCGGCTCGCAGCCGGTGACGACTCAGACGAAGCAGTCGAACGACTTCAGCGGCACCGGCAACGACTTGACGAACACGGCGAGCGATCCCAAGTTGAACGTGACCGGCGCGCTCGACCACTTCACGCTGGCCACAGGTCGGCAACCAGCAGGCGGGAGACGGTTTCAAGGTTACGGCGCACTGCATGGGACACCTGTGGGCTCAAGATGACGAGCTACGCAGGCGCCGCGGACCTCAGCGGCACGCTCACCGGGTTCAACGGTGGTGCGGTCCGTCCTACGGCGCCTTTGGCGCCGGATCGTTCCAGAGCGCCAACGCCTCGGCCCAGTCCTCGGACACGATTGCCGTGAAGGCCGAGACGTCCCGGACGCTGACGGCGACGGCCGCGGGCCAGGCGGGAACAGTTCGCCGAGCAACACGTTCGACGTCTCGGCAGGCGTGCCGGACACGGCGACCTTCGTGCAGCAGCCCTCGGACGCGCAGGTCAACGTGCCTCAGGCCGTCACGTTCCAGGTGAAGTGACCAGTACGGGAACCTGGTGGGCGGCTCTCCGGCCTCAGCCTCGGGATCACGTCCGGAACCGGCGATCCGACCGCGACGCTCTCGGGGGCGGCGCCGTCACCACCGATCGTCGGGCGTCGCCAGCTTCCCGTCGGTCTCGATCGACAAGGCTGGAGGCCCCGCCGTCGGCACGCTCAAGTACACGCTCGATGCGAAGTACAACGGGACGAAGCTGCACACGCCGCCTCCGCCACGAGCGGCAGAGTTCTCGGTCGACCTCTTCCTCGTACCCTGCGACCCGAATACGGCGAACTGCGCGCTACCGCAGCAGAACGTCGGCTCGCAGCAGGGCAATACTCCCACCCGCTTGATGCCACGGCCACCGGGACGGGTTTCGGGAGCATTGCCGCGGACAGCTTCACCTTCCCGACCGATGCCAATCAGAACCCGATCATTCTGCGGCCGGCTGTGCCAACTCCAAGTCGGTCGGAGCGGCGGGGATCGTGCTCGACGTTCGACCGTTCGACGAACGGCGTCATCGACATCGACTACGGCGTTCCGCTCAAGCTGATCGAGCTGAACGGCCCCAACAACGGCAACCCGTTCGTCCCTCACTGTGCCGGAATCGCTCGGGTGCACTCTGACGGGTCGGTCATTCCCTGCGACCAGGACCCGAATCCCGCACCGATGGGGAGGCAGCTCGACAGCACCGGCGCCTTCACGGGAACCCTGATCCCGGCGGTCTGCGACAGCGGCGGAGCCAATCCGACGTACAAGTGGTGGCGATCCTTCCGTCCTTCCAGGACAAGTGCTCGGCGACGAAGACGACGAACTGCATCAACCGGCCACGAACCCGTACGTGAAGTCCTGGAGCACCGATCCGACCAATACCTACCGCGTCTTCACGATCGAGCTCAACTGGCCCGACGACCAAAAGGGTATGGGCTAGCAAGTACAGTGAAGGCTGGGGTCCCGTGGCGGGGCCCCAGCTCTCGTCAGCCGACGTTCGTTGCCGCTACCGAGGTGGCCAGCGGCGGCTGGGAAGTCGCCACCACGCCGAGGCGCTCGAGGATGGCGTCCCGCTCGGCTGTGAGGGGCTCCACGGGCAGACCTGCGAGACCGTCGAGTCGCACGAGTGCGTCGAGCGTCAACGCTCGCTCGAAATGGGTGGTCTGGATGCCGAGGTTTGCGTCACGCGCGGACAGGCGCCGGATGCTCTCGTCGAGCGCGTGGCGCGCGAGGTCGAGCTCGCCGAGCTGCATCAGCGCCCACCCGCGGAGCCGTTGGAGCGCAGCGGCGAGGACGGACACGCCCGTCATAGCCTCCACCCGGGCGAGGGCGTCCCCGGCCAGGGCGAGCGCCGCGGCGCTCTGGCCCTCGAGGACGCGGCACTCCACGAGTCGAACCTCTGCCATCAACGCTTCGAACTCGTCGCCCTCCGCCTCGCAGGTGGCACGGGCGTCCTCGAGGAGCACGGCGGCCTCTCCGAAGCGGCCGCTGCGGGTCTCCAGCCGGCCGAGCAGGCTCGTTGCCTCGGCGACGTTGAGGGCGTTGCCCGCCGCTCTCCAGACCCGGAGCGTGCCGTTCAGGAGCGGTCGGGCTTCATCGAGCCGGCCCTGGTCGATGAGGATCTCGGCGGAGTTGAACGCGGTAATCGAAGCCCGCGCTCGGTCGCCGATCGTCTCACAGGCCTCCCGTGCCCGCTCGTAGAGCGCGAGCGCCTCGTTCCAGCGTCCTTCGACGTAGCGCGAACGCGCCGAGGTTGTTGTAGACGTCCGCGGCTCAGCCGGTGGAGGTCACCGAGCTCCTCGTAGATCGCGAGTCGCGCGCTGCGAGTAGATCGCCTCCTCCGGCGCGACCGAGCGCCACGTACGCCCAGTCGAGCAGGTAGTAGGCATGCGCAAGGGCGCGCGCGCGCCGGCGCGCTCGGCCTCCTCGATCGCGCGGCGGCACCAGGCGATGCGTCTCTCGGAAGCGCCCCTGGAAGTTCCTGACCGACGCATGCCAGCCGTACAGCTCGGCGCGTAGCGCGCCGGCGTCGAGCGTTCGCTCCTGCTCGAGCAGCCGCTCGGCGCGGCGCGAGCCAGCGCAGCGCCTGCGATAGCGGGCCGAGTGCGGAGCCGGAGAGGATCGCTGCCTGCTTCAGGACGATGCCGCGCCTCGACCAGGACGTCGCCCTTGATGCAGCGACCGCGCGTGCCGGAAGCGCACCTCGGCGCGCTGGAACTGGCCTCGCCCGCCAGCGAACGTCGCCGAGCGACTCGGCCACGCGCCGCGAGGTCGCCTTCGTGACCTCCTCGAGGTGCCGACCGGCCGCGAGCGCCCGCTCGTAGAACGCGGCCGCGTCGACGTTGGCCCAGATCGTCCTGCGCGCGTCCGGCCTGCGGTGCGCGAGTACCGCCAGGCCTCGTCGTAGCGGTGTGCGTGGAAGAAGTGCAGGGAGAGGAGACCGGCCTCGTCCTCGGGAGTCCTCGGCGCGCGCTCTCGAGCTCGTCGCCCGACGCGTGCGTGCAGCTCGCGTCGGCGGCGGTACGGGAGGCCCTCGTACGCCGCGTCGCGGGCCAGCATGTGCCGGAAGCGGTAGCGCGTCGCCTTCCTGGCGAACGAACGAATGGCTCGAGACTGGCCCAGGTCTCGTCGTCCCACGGCTCGCCGAGGCAGGTGCGCAGCAGGTCGAGGCTCGAACGTCGCGCCGACGACCGCCGCCGACCGCAACATGCGCCGGGCGGGCGGCGACAGCCGATCGATCTCGCGGATCATCAGGGCCTCGACCGAGTCGGGGAGCTCCTCGAGGCCGTCGGCTGCGCTGCGCGGCCGCCAGCAGCTCGGTCAGGAACAGCGGGTTGCCGCCCGCGCGATCCGCGAGCTCCTCCGCCTGGCGCGCCGTGATCGGCAGCTCGCCGAGCGTTCGCTCGATCAGCTCCGACGAGGCGTCGGCCGTCAGCGGCTCGAGCCAGATCTGGACCGGGTTGGCCTCGTCCGGCACGGCGAACGTCGTCGGCCGGTCGCGGCGCGTCGCGACGACGAGCCACGGCCGCGCCTCCAGCGTCAGCGAGAGGTGCGTCAGCAGCTCGGCCGAGGCCTCGTCCAGCCAGTGCACGTCCTCGAAGACGATCACCGTGGGCTGGAGGAGCAGCATGCCCAGCAGGCTCGCCGACGACCTCGTGGAGCCGGCGCCTGCGGAACTCGCCCTGGAGAGGCTCGGTCTCGGGCGTGTCCGGCAGCTCGAGCCCGACGGGGCACGCGCCAGCAGCGGCAGCCAGGGAAGCAGATGCGGCGCCGCCCGCTCGACGCGGCGTCGCAGCCGCGCGGGCGTGATGCTCGTCGCCCGTGCCGACCGCGCGGCGAGAGGAGCGGAGGAGGACGCTGGAAGGGGTGGTACGGGGTCGTCGCCTCGTACTCGTCGCACTGGATCTGAGATGAAGGCGTCCGGCCGTCACGTTCTCGCCGAGCTCCTCGATCAGCCGCGACTTGCCGATGCCGGGGTCGCCGACGATCTCGACGATCCTGCCCTCGTAGCGCCGCGCCGACTCGACCGCCTCGAGCAGCGTCCGGAGCTCCTCGTCGCGTCCGACGAGGGGCGCGTCGCCGCGCTGGAACCGCAATCCCGCGGCCGAGCCGACGCAGGAACGCCTGCACCGGTTCCGACTTCCCTTTGACGGAGAACGGCTCGAGCGGCTCGGCGTGGAACTCGGTCCGTGAGCGCGCCAGCACCTCCGGGCGTGGCGAGGATCTGCCCGGCGGCAGCCTTCGTCATCAGGCGCGCCGCGAGGTTGGCAGCGTCTCCCTTGAACGAATAGGTCCGCCTGTACGGCGGGCCGAAATCGGCGGCGAGGAGGCGACCGCGGTCGACCCCGATATGCAGCGGGAGCGGCAACTGCGAGTCGGCGATCGCCCGCAACGACCGCATCATGCGCTCCTCGTCGTGGCCGCTGCTCGTCGGCGCGCCCGATACGAGCATGATCTTGCCGCCGCCGGCAGCGACGTCCGTGTCGAAGAACGCGACCTTGTGCTCGAGCGCGATTTCCTCGACCGCGTCGAGGGTCAGCTCGAGAGCGTCTGCCAGCGCGTCGCCGCCCTCCGTCGCGAGGAGCTCCGTGGCACCCGCGAAGCGGAGGAACGCAATCGTGAGCGGACGGTGCTCGGCTTCACCGCCGCCGCCGATCAGGTGGCCCGAGATCGCGACGGGGACGCAGTGCTCGAGGTCGACGTCGGAGACATCGCCGACGGCGGGAGTCCGGTCGACCTCGAGCGCGGGCGCCCCGGCCAGCAGATACCCGTCGCCCCGAGGAGCCCCGAGGAAGGCAGACCCGATCGCGGCGGCCGTCCCGCGGGAGACCACCGTCTCGCCGGCCTCGGCCGACGATTCCGCCGCGACCGTCGCGTCGACGGCCGGTCCCGCGAGGACGAGCTCCCGGTGGCGCTTGCCGAGGAAGAAGAAGTCGAAAAGGCCCGTGTGAATGCCGATGGACATGCGCAGGGTCACTCGGCCTGCGGAGGTTCGGAGGCGTCCGACCGACCGCATCGTGCGCTGCATCTCCACCGCTGCTCGACACGCCCGGTCCGGATGTGCGTCGCCCCTGAACAGGAGCAGGATCGCGTCGCCGCCCCACTTGATCACCCCGGCCCCGTAGTCGTACGCCACCGACAGGAGATCAGTGAAGGCGGCGTCGAGGACGTCGTTCATCTCCTCGGCGCCGACCTTCCCTTTCTTGGACAGGCGCTCGGTCAGGTTCGTGAAGCCCGAGATGTCGGCGAACACGAGCGTGCCGTCGATCGGCCGGTGGCGCAGGTCGGGAGCCTCCCGCAGCCACTCGATCGCGAGCCTCGAGACGTACGGCTTCAGGCGTTCCGAGGCTGGGAAGCTTTCGACAACGCTGAGCGCCCTCGCCACGGTTCGAGGATACGGACCGGTCCGGCCGCGTCAAGCGCAGGCATGCCGGCGATCAGCGCCGCAGCGACGGGAGCAGCGGCCGGAAGCGGTCGGGGCTGAGCGGCCCGAGGTCGAAGCTCGGCGGCTCGCCCGCGATCAGCTCGGCGACGAGCCGGCCGGTGATCGGCGAGAGCGACAGGCCCTTGCGCGCGTGGCCGGTCGCGAGGACGAGCGGCTCGACGCCGAAGGGCCGGCCGATCACGGGCAGCCCGTCCGGCGTGCACGGCCGCAGGCCTGCCCAGACGTCGACCTCGGCCCGCTTCCGGTCGATCGCGAGCACGCGCGCGGCGGCGCGGCGGATCGCGTCGACGCGGACGCGGCTGATCGACGTGTCGAGCCCGGCCAGCTCGAGCGTTCCCGACAGGCGCAGGCGCCCGGGCAGCGGCGTCGCGATCACGTGCGCCTCGTCGAAGGAGATCGGGATGCGCGGGTCCTGCGGGGCGGCCGCGAGGTCGAGGTGGTACCCCTTGCCGCCCTCCTGCGGGAGGAACACCCCGAGCGGCGCCGCCAGCGCGGTCGACCATGCGCCGGCGGCCAGGACGACGGTGCGCGCACGGCGTCGGCCCTGGCTGGTGTCGAGCGCGATCCCGCCGTTCGAGCGGCGGAGCCGGTCGACGCGGACGGCGGTGTCGATCGTCGCGCCCGCCTCGCGCGCGGCGCGGGCGACTGCGTAGACGAATGCGAGCGGGTCGCAATGCGCCTCGTCGGGAAAGTAGACGCTGCCGGCGACCCGCTCGCCGACGGCGGGCTCGAGCTCGCGCGTCTCCACCGGACCGAGAACGCTCGCGGTCAGCCCGGTGCCGTCGGCGTGTCCCTGCGCGAGCGCGAAGGCGGCCTCGGTCTCGTACACGTTCAGGATCCCGCGCCGCTCGAACCCCGTCTGCAGCCCGCTCGCCGACAGCTTCGCATGCAGCTCGAGGCTGGCCAGCGAGAGCTCGCGGATGATCCGCGTGCCCTCCGCGGCGCGCGCGCTCGTCGACGCCTTCACGAACCGCGCGAGCCACGGCGCGACGCTCGGACGCGGCCGCAGGTAGAACGGGCTTTCGGCATCGAGCATCCAGCGCAGGCCGTTCCGCACCGAGGCCGGGTTGGCGATCGGCGCCGAGTGGCTTGGACACAGCAGCCCGGCGTTTCCGGACGAGGCGCCTGCGGCCAGCTCCTCGCCGCGCTCGATCAGCGTCACTCCGACGCCGCGCTGCGCGAGCTCGTACGCGCAGCAGACCCCGATCGCGCCGCCGCCGATGATCACGACATCCGCGTCCATGTCCTGGAGAATCTCAGCTTTCGCGACAGGAGGCGATCATGAGCATGGAGCAGATCCGCACCGAGCCCGACCCGTACGAGCCCTACCGCCTGTCCCAGGCCATGCGCGTCGGAGACCTGCTGTTCGTCTCGGGGCAAGCCGCGATCTCGCCGGAGGGCGAGCTCGTCGGCATCGGCGACTTCGACGCGCAGGCCGAGCAGACGTTCCGAAACCTCGAGCGCGTCCTCGAGGCCGGCGGCTCGGGCCTCGACCACGTCGTCAAGGTGACGATCTTCCTCACCGACATGGCGAACTTCGAGAAGATCGTCGAGCTGCGCGGCCGCTGGTTCTCCCTGCCGTACCCGGCCGACACGATCGTCGAGGTCTCGTCGCTCGCGCTGCCGGGGCTCGAGATCGAGATCGAGGCGATCGCGGTGGCCCGGTGAGCGTCGAGGAGGCGAACCGGGCGGCGATCGAGCGCGTCCTCCGGGTCGAGCCGCGGCTCGTCGCCGTCAGGCCCGCACTGGAGGTCGTGCCCGGCATGCGGCCCGGGCTGATCCTCCACGCCGCGCCGCCGGCCACGTGGGACGAGCTCGCGCCGGTCCTGCGCGAGGGGCTGCTCGGGGCGGCCGCCTTCGAGGGCCTCGACCCTGAGCAGGTCGAGCTCGGCGCCGCGCAGGACCATTCAGCCATGGCCGGAGGGGCCGGCTCGATCACCGCCTCGACTCCCGTCGTCGTGGTCGAGGACCGGGCGAGCGGCCGCCGCGCCTTCCACTTCCTGATGGAAGGCTTCGGGCGGACGCTGATCCTCGGCATGCGCGGGGATGACGTATTCGAGCGGCTGCGCTGGCTCCGGGACGAGGCTGCGCCCGCGCTCGACGCCGCGCTGCAGGCTCTGGGCGGGATCGACTGCGACGCGATCATGGTCGAGGCACTCCGTCGCGGCGACGAGCTGCACAACCGGAACGCCGCTGCGACGTCGATGCTGGTCGAGCAGCTCGCGCCGGGCTTCGCGCGAGCAGCTGTGCCGGCGGACGTGCAGGAGCGCCTGCTCGAGTTCACGCACGGGAACCCGCAGTTCTTCGTCGCCGTCTCGCTGGCGGCGAGCCGGCTCATGCTCGAGGCCGGCCACGGCGTCGAAGGCTCGAGCCTGTTGACGGCGGTCGGCGCAAACGGATGCGAGTGCGGGATCAAGGTGTCCGGACTCGGCGACCGATGGTTCACGGCACCGGCCGAGGTGCCCGAAGGCGTGTTCCTGGAGGGCTTCGGCGCGTCTGACGCGGGGCCGGGCTGTGGCGACTCGCTGCTCGTCGAGTGCGCCGGGCTGGGAGCATCCGTGCTCCCGGCGGCGCCTGCGCTCTGGCCTCTGCTCGGCGTCGACGAGGCCCGCGCCCGCCGGATCTTCGAGGATACGGTCGAGATCGCGCTCGGCGAGCATCCCCGCTACCGCATCCCCGTGCTCGGCGACCGCGGCGCGCCGGTCGGCGTCGACGTGCTGAAGGTCGTCGAGACCGGCATCCGGCCCGTGATCGACATCGTCATGATTCACTGCGAGCCGGGCCGCGGCATGATCGGCTTCGGGCTCACCTCGCCGCCGATGGCCTGCTTCGAGCAGGCGGCCGAGGCGCTCGGGCAGCGTTAGGTCCGACCGGCGACGACGAGACCCGACTCGTACGCGAGCACGACCGCCTGGACCCGGTCGCGCAGGCCGAGCTTCGTCAGCACCCGCGCGACGTGCGTCTTCACCGTCGCCTGGCTGACGACGAGCTCGTCGGCGATCTCGGCGTTCGACAGGCCCCGAGCGATGAGCTTGAGCACCTCCAGCTCCCGGGCGGTCAGCTCCTCGAGCTTCGGCGACGGCTCGGCGGCGTGTCCCGCGGCAGCCGGACGAACTCCTCGATCACGCGGCGCGTGACGGACGGCGCGAGCAGCGCCTCTCCGCTCGCGACCGCGCGGATGCCGGCGACGAGCTGCTCCGGGGGAACGTCCTTGAGCAGGAAGCCGCTCGCGCCGGCACGAAGGGCCTCGTAGAGGTACTCGTCCATGTCGAAGGTCGTGAGCATCACCACCTTCGACTCCGAGCCTTCGCGGTCGAGCAGGATCCGGGTCGCCTCGATGCCGTCGAGCGTCGGCATGCGCACGTCCATGAGGACGACGTTCGGCCGCAGTCGCAGCGCCTCCGCCACGGCTTCCTCGCCGTCCGAGGCCTCGCCGATCACCTCGATGTTCTCCTGCGCGTCGAGGATCATGCGGAAGCCCGCGCGCACGAGCGCCTGGTCGTCGACGATCAGCACGCGGATGCAGCCGTTGTCTCCCTCCCCGCCGGCACGGGCTCCGACGGCACGGCGTCCAGGAGCCGAAAGACGCGGACCGGGCGCTCGAAGTCCTTGAGCTGCTGCTCCCCGAGGTCCACGAGGACGAAGGTTTCGCTCTCGTGCTCCTCGTCCTCGAGGAGTGCCGACGTCACCTGCGAGAGCAGGATCTCCCCGCCGGTGCACGCGGAGCAGATCCGGGCTGCCCGGTGGATCGCGACGCCGGTGTATTCACCCGCCGAGATCGCGCCCTCGCCGGTGTGGATGCCCATGCGTACACGGACGGCCACCCCCTCCGGCCAGTCGTGCGTCGTCGAGCGAGCGCTGCGCGGCGAGCGCGGCCGCAGCCGCGTCCTTCGGCCTGCGGAACGCCACGAAAAATGCGTCGCCCTGCGTCCCGATGCCCTCGCCGCCCGCCTCCTCGAAGGCCGTGCGCAGCAGCCGATGGTGATCGGCGAGGACGTCGGTCCAGCCGTCGCCCAGGCTGCGGGCGAGATGCGTCGAACCCTCGATATCGCTGAGGAGGAAGGTGAAGGTCCCGCTCGTCGACGTGGACATGTGTCGCACGAAGACTTACACGTCGGGAACCTGAGGGGAAGTCAGGCGATCGGAAGCGTGGCGCGGAGCCGGAAGCCGCCCTCCGGCCGCGGGCCCGCATCGAGCTCGCCGCCGTAGACGGAGACTCGCTCGCGCATGCCGACGAGGCCGTTTCCGCCCTTGACGCCGTCGCCGTCGCCGCGGCCGTCGTCGCTGACGGTCAGCTCCACGCGCCCGGCGCCGTAGCGCACGATGACCTCGGCGTGCTCCGCCCGGGCGTGCTTGATCGCGTTCGTGAGCCCCTCCTGGACGAGCCGGTAGGCGGTCAGGTCGACGCCTGCGGGGAGCTGTACGGGGTCGCCCTCGACCCGGAGCTTCACCGGCAGTCCGGACTCGCGGGCCTGCGCCACGAGCTTCTCGACGTGCTCGAGGCTGGGCTGGGGTGCGAGAGCGGGCCCTTCCTCGGGACGGCGGAGGACGCCGACCAGGCGCCGCATCTCGGCCAGTGCCTCGCGGCCGGTCTGCTCGATGATCTCGAGCGCCTCGCGCTCGCGCTCCTGCTCCGGCCTGAGCAGGCTGCGCACGCCTGCCGCCTGGACGGTCATGACGCTGACGCTGTGGCCGACGATGTCGTGCAGTTCGCGCGCGATCCGCGCCCGCTCCTCGGCGACGGCGATCCGTGCCTGTTCCTCGCGCTCGCGCTCGAGGCGCTCTGCGCGCTCCTTCGCCTCGGTGCCCTCCCGGAGCTTCTGGCCGAGTGCGAAGCCGCAGATCCAGGCGACGCCGAAGACGATCGACGGGAAGACGAAGTCGCTCGGGTCGTCTCCCTGGTTGTGCGCGACGATTGCGACGACCCCGATCAGGAACGCACCCCCGGCGACGGCCTGGTTGCGCTCTTTGAGCATCCCGAACATGAAGGCGACGGCGATGCCGGAGGCGAACGCGACGAACTCGTCGTTGACGAACCCCGTGTCGACGAAGCTGATCGCGGCGAGCAGCACGCCGACGGCGACCGGGGCGCCGAACGGGTAGCGCCGCCGGAAGAAGAACGGCACGAGGAATGCGATCGACGCGAGTACGTCGAACCAGAGCGGCCCGTCCGGCCCGTCCTTCTTGTGCTGGTCGGCGACCGCGACGGCGATCGAGGCGGCGATGCCCGCGATGACCAGTGCGTCGAACCAGTACCGCTTGGCGAGAGGCCAGAGTCTGCGGAAGGTGCTCGTCACATTCGTGACGGTAGCCCACGATGTGGCCGTCCGCATCGGCCGCGAAGGCGATCTTCGCGTCATCCTCGAGAGTGACGCAAGGCCGACTCTTGGCTCCTGATGCGGGTTCTCAGCGTACGAAGGTGAAGAGCCGGAGCGCCGGGTCGAGCTGCTTCGGCGCAGCGGCGAGACGATGCATGCCCACGCCCCACGCGGCCGGCTCGGCGCGGAAGAACTCCTCTTCGAAGCCGTGCTCGGCGAACCAGCCACGGATCGCCGGCCGCAGGTCCGGCTCGGAGGGGCCCCGCGTCCAGACGACGGCGGCGCGGGCCGCGCACAGCATCGGCAGGTGCGCGATCGTGCGCTCGACGTCCCCGTCGCCGATGTTCCCGAAGACACCGCAGGCGAGGACGACTTCGGCCGGTACCGCGCCCTCGTAGGCACTCAGGAGCGCCGCGTCGCCCTCGACGATCTCGACGGCGAGGCTCTGGGCGCGGGCCGCTTCACGCGTCGCGGAGACGTTGCGCGGGTCGAGCTCGACCAGCCGGGCCTTGACGTCCTCGCGGCGCGGGTGGCCCGCGACGACCGGGAGGAGATCGCGTCCCTGGCCGGCGCACACGCTCACGATCCGGATCGGGCCCTCGGCGCTGCGGTCGAGCAGCTCGCGAATCCGCTCCTGCACGCAGGCGAGCCGCGCGTGGAGCGGCGAGCCCTCGTTGTATCCCTCGTGCCAGCGCTCCCAGTCCGTCACCAGGGGAGCGCCGGCTCGCCGGCCGTCCAGCCGCCGTCGACGGGGAGGACGACGCCGGTGATCGCGCTCGCGAGCGGGCTGGCGAGGAACACGATCGCGCCCGCGATCTCGTCCGCCCGCAGCAGGCGGCCGAGCGGGATGCGCTGCGTCGCGGCCGTCGTGAAGGTCTCGTTCTCGAAGAACGCCTCGGTCATGGGCGTGACGGTGAAGCCGGGCGCGACCGCGTTCACGCGGACGCCGTGCTCCGCCCAGTCGATCGCCAGCGATCGTGTGAGCGCGGCGACGGCGCCCTTGCTGGCGGTGTAGGCCGCCTGCTGCGGGAGCGAGACGAGCGCCGCCTGCGAGGCGACGTTGACAACGGCGCCGCGGCCGGCGCGCAGCACGTCCGCGAAGGCCTGGCAGGCGTTCAGCGTGCCGAGCACGTTGACCTCGAAGTTGCGCCGGAAGTCGTCGGGGTCGAGCTCGTCGACCGGCCGGTTCTCCGTGAGCATTCCGGCAGCGTTGACGAGGACGTCGAGCCGCTCGAGCGATCGAGCGATCCCGTCGAGCGCGGGGCGGTCGGTGACGTCGACGGGCGGGTCGCCCTCACGGTCGACGACGTGCACCTCGGCGCCGCTCGCCTCCAGCAGCCGGCCGCACGCCGCGCCGATCCCGGACGCTCCGCCCGTGACGACGGCAACGGCCCCTTCGAGTCCAAGCCCGGCGCTCACCCTGCGATCATGTCAGCACACGAGCGAGATCGCCCTCTTCTGGCACCCGTCCTGAGCTGTGCGGCGGCCAGGGAGTTCCTTGGCTGGCGCAGCGTTCTCGCGGAGGAGGACCTGGCGGCTCGTCCTGGCGCGCGAGGTCTTCTAGGCTTCGCGCGTGGCCCTTCAGCCCGACCGCACAGTCGCCGAGCTCCGCGAGCTGCAGGAGCTGACCGGAGACGAGAACGGCGCGCAGCGCGTCGCGTGGACGGAGACCTGGGAGCAGGCGCGGGAGTGGCTGCGCCGGAAGCTCGCGGAGCTGCCGCTCGACGAGCAGGTCGACGAGGCCGGCAACCAGTGGTTCACCCTGCGCGGAGGCTCCGACCGCGAGCTCCTGATCGGCGGGCACATCGACTCGGTGCCGAACGGCGGCTGGCTGGACGGCTGCCTGAACGTCATGGGCGGCGTGGAGGTTCTGCGCCGGCTCGCGGGGGACGGAACGCCGGACGTCACGGTGCGCCTCGTCAACTGGGCCGACGAGGAGGGCGCCCGTTTCGGGCGCAGCCTGTTCGGCTCGAGCGCAGCCGCCGGGTCGATGCACGACCAGGACGAGCTCCGCCGGCTGACGGACCGGGACGGCGTGCCGTTGCCCGAGGCGCTCGCCGCGCACGGCGTCGACCTCGACCGGGCGACCGAGGCGCGCAGCCAGCTCGAGAACGCAGCCGCCTATCTCGAGCTGCACATCGAGCAGGGGCCGGTGCTGGAAGGGCTCGACCTCCCGCTGGGCGCCGTTCTGGGCACATTCGGTGTCGAGCGCCACCGGATCACCTGGACGGGCCAGGCGGCCCATGCCGGCTCGACCCCCATGGACCGCCGCCGGGACGCGCTGGCCGGGGCGGCCAAGCTCGCGCTCGAGATCCGCGACATCGCGGCGCGCACCGGCGACGGCGCCGTCTGCACCTCCGGGGGCGTCGTCTGCAAGCCCGGGATCGTCACCTCGGTGGTCGAGACCGCGGAGCAGCTGCTCGACCAGCGGCACCTCGATGCGGACAAGCTGGCGGCGATGCTGGCCGACGCAAAGGAGGCGGCAGGCCGCTTCGCCGAGGAGGAGAACATCGACGTCGCCTGGGAGCGGATCTGGTCGATCGAGCCGATCCTGTTCCACCCCGAGCTCGTGGACATGTGCGACGCGGCGATCGAGGACGTCGCCGGCGCTTCGCACCGGCTGCCGAGCGGCCCGCTCCACGACGCGGCCGAGGTCGCGCGCGCCGGGATCCCGACGGTGATGCTGTTCGTCCAGAGCCTGCGCGGCCTCTCGCACACGAAGCTCGAGGACACGAAGCCGGAGCACATCGAGCTGGCCGTCGAGGCGCTCGACGGGCTCACGGACGACGCGATCGCCTTCGTGGCCGCCCTGCCGGACTGATACTTTGGTCCGGCGCCGCCCGTCGAGACTGCCATGCCTGACCAACACCGCGCCTCGCCATCGGCCATCCGTCTCACCGCGATCATCGCCATCGCCGTGGCGGCAGGGCTGGTTGCCTGGCTGCTGATCTCGAACAACGACGACAGCAGCAGCAAGCCCGTCAAGACCGTCGAGCCGTTGTCCGGCAAGGGGACGACGGTGCCGGTCTCGATCGGCGGCCTGCGCACGCTGGCAGGCGCGCTGAAGCAGCCCATCTACTGGGCCGGATCCAAGCCGGGATTCAAGCTCGAGCTGACCAAGGAGCCCGACGGCCGCGTCTTCATCCGCTACCTCCCGCACAGCGCCGAGATCGGCACGAAGAAAGCGCTCTTGACGATAGGCACCTATTCGCTTTCCAACGCCTACGCCGTGACGAAGGCGGCGGCCTCGCGGGGCGATTCGGTGACGGTGCCCGTGCCGGGCGGGGTCGGCTTCTACAACCGCAACTCGCCGACGAACATCTATTTCGCCACCCCGGGCACGGACGCGCAGGTCGAGGTCTACGATCCGTGGGCTCCGGGGGCCAAGAAGCTCGTCACCTCAGGGGCCGTGGTGCCGGTCGCCGGCTCGAGCCCGCTGGGCCTGTCGACCACTCCACAGGCGTTGACGCTCGCCGGGCTGAAGACGTTCGCCAAGCGCGTGCACCATCCCGTGTACTGGATCGGGCCGAAGCCGCACACCACCTACGAGGTGACCCAGACGACTGACGGCCGGATCTACGTCCGCTATCTCCCGCAAGGGAAACCGGCCGGCACGGACTTTCCATACCTGACCGTCGGTACCTACCCGGTCAAGAACGCGCTGGAGACGACGCGCGCGCAGGCCGCCGCGGCCGGTTCGGTTCGCACCCCTGCGGCCAAGGGCGCGGTCGCCTTCTTCGCCAAGACGCGCCCGACCAACGTGTACGAGGCCTTTCCGGGCGTCGACTATCAGATCGAGGTCTACGACCCGTGGAGGCCGGGAGCGCGCAAGTTCGTGAAGGCCAAGAAAGTCGCAACCATCTAGGGATTTTTGCATCTGGCCGACGGTTCCGATATACAGGGGTCTGATATATAGGAGTAGGAACCCCGGGGGCGAACATGTTTCGCGCGGGTCCCGGGGGTAGGACTACAGGGCTTGGCTAGTCAGTCGATCCCCGCGGTTGCCGTACGCGGACAGAGGAGGTTTCGTGAAGATCGTCAGAGTTGCCACGGCAGTAGCCTGCACAGCGGCCGCATGCGCGGTGTTCGTCGCCGGCGCTTCCGCCGACACGGGGCCCGGCGGGATCATCAAGTCGTGCGTTCGCACTCAGGTGGCAGGACAGCCCCCGCTCCTGGGGGCGATCAGAATCATCGACGGGCCCGGCCTGGTCTTCCAGGTACCGCCTGCGCCGTGCGGGAGCCTCGAGACCGAGCTCGACTGGCCGAGCGTGCAGGGCGGCGCGACCGGAGCCTCCGGGCCGAGCGGCGTCACGGGTCCCACCGGGCCGAGCGGTGCGCGCGGCCCGACTGGAGCAGGCACGACCGGCGCCACCGGCGCCACCGGCGCCACCGGCGCGACCGGACCGAAGGGCACAACCGGAGCGAAGGGCACAACCGGAGCGAGGGGCGTCACGGGCGCCAAGGGCGCGACGGGCACGAGAGGCCCGACCGGCACGCGGGGCCCGACCGGAGCGAAGGGCACAACCGGAGCGAAGGGCGTCACGGGCACCAAGGGCGCTACGGGCACGAGAGGCCCGACCGGCGGGCGTGGCCCGACCGGCGGCAGAGGCCCGACCGGCGTGCGTGGGCCAACCGGGGTGCGCGGCCCGACCGGCGCGCGTGGCCCGACCGGAGCCGGCACGACCGGAGCGACCGGCCCGCCCGGCCCGACCGGCGCGAGCGGATTCCCGGGCAGCCAAATCGTCGCCGGGACGCCCGTGATCACGGGTCCGGCCGGACCGGCGAAGGTGACCGCGACGGCGACGTGTCCGGGCGGCACCTTCCTGCTCGGAGGCGGCGGCACGGCGGTCGCCATAAACAACGCGAGTGCGCAGGTAATGCTGTACCAGTCGTATCCGAGCGCGCCCGACACCTGGACTGTCAGCGCGCAGATCACCCGCACCCTCGCCGGTAGTTTGGCGATGCAGGTCCAGGCGTACGTCGTCTGTACCTCGTAGCTCCAGCAGGCCAGATGAACCAGACAGCGGGAGGCCACCGGCCTCCCGCTGTCGTTTCCGATCAGCCGCGCAGCAGGACCTCCGCGGCGGCTTTCAGGTTCACGTGTCCTGCGCCGTTCGTCGCGACGTAGGCGCGCGCACCGGCCGGGCGCCACACCGGCAGCCCCGTCTCGACGACGATCGCGTCCGGGTTCTCGGCCAGGAGCCGCTCGGTCTCGGACCGCTCCCACTCGTGGCGGTGAGCGTCCCGGACGACGATGACGAGCCGCCCGTCGTCCACGCCCGGCCCGAGCGCCGCGGCCAGCGAGTGCTCGTGCAGGCCCGCTGCGATGTTCGGCTCCGGAACGAGCTCGACGACGCGCGCAGGCCCGTCCAGTCGAGGATCGCCGTCGACCCTGAGCGCACGACGCGCGGCGTCGAGGCCGACGGCTGGGCTGAAGTCGACGGGCGTCGGGGCCGAGGCCCAGCCCGCGAGGGCCTCGACGCGGCCGGCCGCCTCGGCGAGCCGGTCGAGCGGCAGGCGGCCCTCGCGGACGGCGTCCGTCAGGGCCCGGCAGACGCTCTCGACGGCCGCGTCGGCGAGGTCGTGGCCGAGACAGAGCGCGTCGGCGCCCGCCAGGAGCGCCCGGACGGCGCTCTCCTCGACGCCGACCGTGTCCGCCACCGCGCGCATCTCGAGTGCATCCGTGACGACCAGCCCGTCGAAGCCGAGCTCGCCTCGGAGCAGACCCGCGAGCACGTTTGCGCTCAGCGTCGCCGGGGCGTCGTCGAGGGACGGCACGACGATGTGCGCCGTCATGATCGCCTTCACGTCGGCCTCGATCGCCGCCCGGAACGGCAGCATCGCGGCCTCGAGGTCCCCTTCGGCACGGGGAAGCTCGAGGTGCGAGTCCTGCGCCGTGTCGCCGTGGCCGGGGAAGTGCTTGGCGCACGCGGCGACGCGGCAGCGCTGGAGGCCCTCCACGAACGCGCGCACGTGGCGCGCGACGAGCGCGGGATCGGAGCCGAACGAGCGGACGCCGATCACGGGGTTCCGCGGGTTCGAGTTCACGTCCGCGCAGGGAGCGAGGTCGAGGTTCACCCCGGCCCGGGCGCAGAGGGAGCCGATCCCGGCCCCGACCTCTGCTGTGACCGCGTCGTCGTCGACGACGCCGAGGGCCAGGTTCCCCGGGAACGAACTGCCGGTCGCAACCTCCAGGCGGGTGACGTCGCCACCCTCCTCGTCCGCGGACACGATCACGTCCGGGTTCTCGGCGCGCAGCGCCGCCGTCAGCGCCGAGACCTGCTCCACGCTCTGCACGTTCCAGCCGAACAGGCAGACGCCGCCCAGGCCCTCGGACAACCGCCGCCGCACCCAGTCCGGTGGCTCGTGGCCCGGAAAGCCGGGCCAGATGCACGCCAGCGCGAGCCGCTCGAGCTCCGGCTCGGCGGGCACTAGCCCTTGACGGCGCCTGCGGTCAGCCCGAAGCGCATCTTCCGCTGGACGAGCAGGAAGAAGATCATTACGGGAACGGCGATCACCGTCGAGGCCGCCATCAGCGCCCCCCAGTCGGTGTGCCGCGACGAGCCCGAGAAGTACGAGAGCCAGACGGTGACCGTCTGCTTCGACTGGTCCTGGAGCAGCACGTTGGCGAAGATGAACTCGTTCCACGCGGTGACGAACACGAACACGGATGTCGCCACGAGCCCCGGCGCGACCAACGGCAGCAGGATGCGGAAGAAGGCGCCGAGGCGGCTCGAACCGTCCACCATCGCCGCCTCCTCGAGTTCCTTCGGAATGCCGAGCAGGAAACCGCGCAGCGTCCAGACGGCGAAGGGGAGCACGAACGTGAGGTAGGTCAGGATCAGGCCGAAGAGGACGTAGCTACCCGTGAGACCGTAGTTCCGCAGGACGACGAAGAGCGGGATCACGAGCCCGGTCTGCGGGAGCATCTGGATCGCGATCACGAACGCGACGAACATCTTGCGACCGCTGAAGCGGTACTTCGCCAGCGCGACGGCGGCCAGAAAGGCGAGCACCATCGAGAGGCCGACCGTGACCGCGACGACGATCAGGCTGTTCTCGACCGCGTTCCAGAAGAACGGGTGGTCGCTCCCGCCGATCGCCGAGCGGAAGTGCGAGAGGGTGCCGTTTATCGGGAACCACGTCGGTGTCAGGCTGGTGATGTCCTCGTCCTGCTTGAACGCCGTGCTCACCATCCAGTAGACGGGGAAGACCATCACGACGAGGACGGCCAGGCCGATGAGGTTCCAGCCCGTCTGCCCGAGCCGCCGCCGGCGCCGAGTGCGAATTGCGGCCGTCCTCACAACGCGCCCTCCGTCCGCACCATCTTGCGGACGTAGAAGACGCTCAGGAGCGCGACGATCAGGAGCATCAGGATCGAGATCGCGGCTCCGCGCCCGTAGTCCGACTTCGCGTACCCCTCCTGGTACAGGTACGTCGCCATCAGGTAGTTCGACTCGTGCAGGCGGCCCTGGCCGATCAGGAGGAACGGCTGCGTGAAGACCCCGAAGTCCCAGATGATCGAGAGGCTGGTCAGGATCAGGAAGATCGGCTTCAGGATCGGGAAGGTCACGTCCCGGAAGATCCGCCACCCGCGCGCGCCGTCGATCTCGGCGGCCTCGACGAGCTCCTGGGGAACCTGCGCGAGTCCGGCGTAGAGCGTGATCACGACGAACGGGATCGCCGCCCAGACGATCAGCGCCGTGACCATGGACAGCTCCAGGAAGTCGGACCCGTACCAGTCGTACTGGCCGAGCCCGAAGATGTAGTTGACGACGCCGTTCTCGAAGTTCGTCATCCAGTACAAGACCTGGACGGCCACCACGGCCGGCATGGACCACACGAGGACGAGCCCGGCCATGAGGGCGATCCGGATCGCCGAGCTCACCCGCACGAGCAGGAGCGCGATCAGCGTCCCGAAGAGCATCGTCAGGCCGACGTTGGCGATCGTGAAGACGATGGTGCGCTTCAGCGTGTCCCAGAAGACGTGGTCGTGGAGGACGGAGCTGAAGTTGTCCAGGCCGATCCACTTGCCGGAGTGCTGGATCAGCTCGAAGAGCGTGTACTTCTCCAGCGAGATCTGTACGAGGCTGTAGATCGGATAGCCGAGCGTGGCCACGATCGCGGCGACGACCGGCAGGACCAGCAGGTAGGGAACCGAGCCGCGGAGCAGGCGCGCTCGGGTCGCATCGCGACGCCGCCGAGCCGGGCGGCGGCCCGGCTCGG
Source organism: uncultured Actinomycetes bacterium (assembly GCA_963776375.1). Lineage (GTDB taxonomy): Bacteria > Actinomycetota > Thermoleophilia > Gaiellales > Gaiellaceae > PALSA-612. The sequence goes on from CAVZMF010000005.1 coordinate 351,959, forward strand.
CGGCGATCGAGTGTGTCTGCCGGCAGAGAGCTCACGTCCCGGCCGGATTCTGACTTAGCCGTTCAGTACCGATTCGATGTTGTCGCTCGCGGCCTGGGCGGCCTGCTTCACGGTCAGCTTGCCGGTCAGGATCTGCGACAGCATGTTGCGGAGGATGTTGCCGTTCTCGACGTTGACCCAGTTCTTCGCCGTCGGGACGAACCAGCTGCGCGTGGCGGCCCGCTCGTTGATGTGCGCCGGGTTGACGAGGGACGACGTGTTCGGGATGTTGCCCTTCGCCTGCAGGCCCTTCTCGGTGGCGGTGTCCGTGAAGAACTTGATCCAGTCCGCTGCCAGGGCCTTGTCGGCGCCGACCGGGACGGCGAGGTCGGAACCGCCGAGGAAGCCCGGCATGACTTTGCCGGCCTCGTGGCTCGGCATCACGAACTGAGCGGTTACGCCGGTGTACTTCTTGCCGACGCAGCAGGTGAACCAGGACGAGCCGATCATCGACGCGGCCAGGCCCTGTGCGTAGACGTCGTACGGGCCACGGTCGGGTCTCGATCGTGGTCTTGCTCGCCTTCGAGGCCGCGAGGAAGAAGTTCTTGAACGCGGTCAGCCCGGCCAGCGACTTCGGCGAAGCGAGCTGGCCCTTCCACTTGCCGCTGACCCGGGTCGCGATCTGACCGCCGTAGTCGAACACGAAGCTCAACCCGACGTACCAGTCCTGGCCGGCGATGTAGACGGGCGAGAAGCCCTTCTTGCCGAACTTCGCGTTCAGCGTCTTCGCGTCCGCCGTGAACTGGGCCAGGGACTTCGGAACCTTGAGCCCGGCCTTCTTCCACAGGTCGGTGCGGTAGGTGACGATGCGCGAGCCTGCGTAGTACGGCACGCCGTAGAGCTTGCCGTTGTACCGGGTGGAGAGTGCCAGGCCGTCGAGCCAGGTGCTCGAGTTGTCGAACGACGACTTCATCGACGGTGAGATCCTGGAACGCGCCCGCCGCCATGTACTTCGTCATCTCGCTGTTGCCCATCTCGACCACGTCGGGCGCGGCTCCGGCCGCGAGCGTGGCGTCGAACTTCGCGATGTGCGTCGTCCACGTCTGGTACTGGACGTCGACGTTCGTTCCCGGGTGAGCCTTCTGGAACTGCGCGTTCGCCGCTGCAACCAGATCCGGCCAGCCGTTCTGCGCATCGTTCTGGAGCCAGACCGTGATCGACGACTTCTTCGTTGCGCCGGAGACGCCGCCCGCGGCGATCGCAAACACGAGCGCGGCGAGAGCGACGAAGCCGACGGTGATGAACTTCCGTCTCTTCATTGACGAGCCCTCCATTGCTCTGGCCGGCCTGGTGATCGCCCCGGTGGTGCGTCGCCTCGGCTCGGCGGATTGGTTAGTACCACTCGCCATCCCGCGCGAAGGCTCGCACACGTTCGTCTGTATGTCAAGACCACTTCGCTCCATTCTCACGCGGTAGGCGGCATTCCATGCGGAGGGCATCGGTGGATGGTATTGACCAGAACGCTCAGCTGCCGAGGCCGTCGTCGTACAGGGCGATCGGGATGCCGCTGCGACGGGGCGTCGGACGCACGCTGAGCTCGGTGACCAAACGGTAGCGGTCCCCGCGATAGATCGAGCTGACGAACTCGACGATCTCGCCGCTCTCCGAGCGCGTGAGGCGCTCGAACAGGAAGGCGGGCGAGTGCAGCGGCACGCCGAGCGCCTCCGACTCGTCCGCGTTCGTCACCGTCGGCTCGATCGTCTGCTGGCCGCCCACGATGGTGATGCCGTAGCGGCCGCGGAGCAGCTCGTAGAAGGAGCCGTTCTCGAGATCGCTCTTGCTCAGGCCGGGGATGAGCGACTCGCGCACGTGCAGCGTCTCGATCGCCATCGTCTCGCGGTCGGCGAGGCGGAGGCGCCTGGCGACGACGACGGGCTCGGACGGCGAGACGTGGAGGAAGCGGCCGAGCCGCGCCCCCGCAGGGACCACGTCCAGCTCGAGTGTGCGGCTCCCCGGTGTCATGCCGCGGGCGCGGATGTCGTCGGTGAAGGAGCTCATCGTCAGCTCCTGCGCGATCTTCGGCTCGCTGACGAACGTCCCGGCGCCGCGGCGGCGGACGAGGTGGCCTTCCCGGACGAGCTCGTCGAGGGCGGCCCGGACCGTGAGGCGGGAGACGCCGAGGTCGATGCACAGCTGCCGCTCGGACGGGATCGCCTGCCCGACCGAGAGCTGCTCGATCAGGTCGCGGACCTGCTCGCGGGCCTCGCTCTGCTTCGTCATAGGCCAGCCTCCGGCCTATGACGGGGGAGCGGGCCGCAGGCGAGCGACGTCATGCGGGCACCGGCGCCTTGGTCGCCGGTGTCTCCTCGGGCGCAGTCTCCCGCCGCAGCAGGCTGTCGCCCGTGACGGGGTCGAAGAAGTGGAAGCGCTGCGGGTCGACGGCGAGGCGGAGCGGGCCGCCCACGCGCGCGCCCGTGCGGGCGTCGACGCGGGCGGTGAACAGCGCCTTCTCGATCGCGAGCAGCGTCGCGTCCTCGTCCTCGTCGTTCGTCTCGAGCGTCTCGGAGGCCACGCGCGGCGCGTCGACGAGGAAGAACACGTGCGCGTCGGAGCCCAGCTCCTCGAGCACCTCGACGTTCACCTCGATGCGCGGCAGGCCGGCCGGTGCGAAGGCGTCGTCCTCGAAGCTCTCGGGCCGGATGCCGACTACCACGCGGCCGCCGCCGCCGCGTGGCCGGCGGTCCGGCGCCAGCGGCAGGCGGAACTGTCCGACCTGCAGCTCGTCGCCCTCGATCGTCGCCTCGACGAGGTTCATCGCGGGCGACCCGATGAAGGCGGCGACAAAGAGGTCGCGAGGCTCCTGGTAGAGCTTCTGCGGCTCGTCGGCCTGGAGGATCTTCCCGTCGCGCATCACCGCCACGCGCCGGCCGAGGGTCATGGCCTCGACCTGGTCGTGGGTCACGTAGATCGTGGTGGTGCCGAGGCGGTTGTGGAGCTGCTGCAGCGACGCGCGCATGCCGACGCGCAGCTTCGCGTCGAGGTTGGAGAGGGGCTCGTCCATCAGGAAGGCCTTCGGCTCGCGCGCGATCGCGCGGCCCATCGCGACGCGCTGGCGCTGGCCGCCCGAGAGCTGGCCGGGCCTGCGGTCGAGCAGCTCGGAGAGGCCGAGCAGCTCCGCCACCGCGTCGACGCGTCCGGCGACTTCTGCCTTCGGCGTGCGCCGCACCTTGAGGCCGTAGGCGAGGTTCTGGCGCACGGTCATGTGCGGGTAGAGCGCGTAGCTCTGGAAGACCATGGCGATGTCGCGCCGCCGCGGCGCCAGGTCGGTGACGTCGGCGTCGCCGATCGAGATCGCCCCGTCCGTGACCTCCTCCAGCCCTGCGATCATGCGGAGCAGGGTGGATTTCCCGCAGCCGGAGGGGCCGACGAGGACGAGGAACTCGCCGTCCGCGATCTCGAGCGAGATGTCGTCGACGGCGACCACGCCGCCCGCGAAGGCCTTGGTGACGTGCTCGAGGCGGATCCCGGCCATGCGAGCCGATCGTACAGCCGGACCCCCTCGGATGACAAGACCAAAGTGTGAAAATCCGGCTAGTGGTATTGACCACTCGCCTCCTGCCGCGTAGACTCCGTCGCCTGATGGGGCTCGACGACCTGATCACGGAGGCCCGGAGCGCGGAGAGCCGCGATCTCGATCTCCGCTCGACAGGCGAGCTCGTCGAGCTGATGAACCAGCAGGACGCGGCGGTGCCTGCGGCCGTTGCCTCCTCGGCCGCGAGCATCGCCGCAGTGGTGGAGACGGTCGTCGAGCGCTTGCAGGCCGGCGGCCGTCTCGTCTACGTCGGCGCCGGCTCATCCGGCCGGCTGGCGGCGGTCGACGCGTCGGAGTGCGAGTCGACGTTCTCCTCCGCGCCCGGCCAGGTGCTCGCCCTCCTGGCCGGCGCCGACGCTCCCTCGTCGCTGGAGCAGGAGGCGGCCGAGGACGACGCGGAGGCCGGGCGGCGCGACGTGCACTCGGCCGGCGTCGGCGCCACCGACGCCGTGATCGGCATCAGCGCGAGCGGTCGCACGCCGTACGTGCTGGGCGCGATCGAGGCGGCGGCGGCCGCGGGGGCCGCGACGGCGTGCGTCGTCTGCGCCCCCGACTCCGAGCTCGGACGCGCGGTCGAGCGGGAGATCGTCGTCGTCGTCGGCCCCGAGCTGATCGCCGGCTCGACGCGGCTGAAGGCCGGGACGGCCCAGAAGCTCGTGCTGAACATGGTCTCGACCATCTCGATGATCCGGCTCGGCAAGACGTTCGACAACCTCATGGTCGACGTCAACGCGGCGAACGAGAAGCTGCGCGCGCGCGTTCTGCGCATCGTGATGACGGCGACCGGCGCGCCGCGCGACCGGGCCGAGGAGGCGCTGGCGGCGGCGGACGGGAGCGCCAAGGTGGCGATCGTCATGCTCCTCGCAGGCGTCGACGCCGCCTCCGCGCGCACACGCCTCGCGGCCGCCGGCGGCAACATTCGATTGGCGCTGGAGCGATGAGGCTCGGCGTCGAAGCGGCTCTCGTCGACGGCGTCCTCGTCCCGGGCGACGTCGAGGTCGTCGACGGCCGGATCGCCCGCGTCGGCGTCTCCTCGGCGAACGGCCGCGGCGTCGCCGTCCCGGGCTTCATCGACCTGCAGGTGAACGGCTTCGGCGGCGTCGACTTCCTCGAGGCCGACGCCGACGGCTACCGGCGTGCGGGCGAAGCGCTGCTGGAGACCGGCGTGACCGGATACCTGCCGACGCTGATCACGTCGCCCGAGGACGAGCTCGTCGCGGCCATGCGCGAGATCCCGATCGTGGCCGAGGGCCCGCGGATCCTCGGCATCCATCTCGAAGGCCCGTTCCTCGCCCAGCGAAGGCTGGGGACGCACCCGCCGTCGGCGCGCCGTGACCCTGATCTCGACCTGCTCGAGCGGCTGCTCGCGGCCGGCCCGGTGCGCATCATGACGCTCGCGCCCGAGCTGCCCGGCTCCGACGCCCTGATCGACGTGCTCCATGCCCACGGCGTGACCGTCTCCTGCGGCCACTCCGACGCGACCTCGGAGCAGGCGAACGCCGCGTTCGACAACGGGATCCGCACGGTGACCCACCTCTTCAACGCCATGCGCCCGTTCGAGCACCGCGATCCCGGCATCGCCGGCGCTGCGCTCGCCCGCGACGACGTGATCGTGCAGATCATCAACGACGGCGTCCACCTGGCCCCGGACACGGTGCGCCTCGTGTGGCACGCGGCGGCCGGGCGGGTCGCGCTCGTCACGGACGCCATGGCCGGTGCGGGCGTGCCGGACGGGCCGTACAGCCTGGGAAGCCTCGAGGTCGTCGTCCGCGACGGCGCCGTCCGCGGGCCGAACGGCGTGCTGGCCGGGAGCGTGCTGACGATGATCGACGCGGTGCGCAACCTGCACGCGCTCGGAATCGGGCTTGCCGACGCGGTCGCCGCGGCCACGTCGGTCCCGGCCGCCGTGCTCGGTCTGCCCACCATCGGCCGCCTCGACGTCGACCTGCCGGCCGACATCGTGGTGCTCAACGACAACGTGGAGATCGAGAGCGTCTTCGTCGGCGGGGAGGCCCGTGTCGTCGCTTGAGGCGCGACCCGTCGAGCCCGAGCCGGCCGGAGAGCTCGGCGCGCAGTTCCTGGCCGAGATCCGCGAACAGCCGCGGGCGCTCGAAGGCCTGCTCGACCACGCCGGCGACTTCGCCCGGGTTGCCGGGCTCGCCCGGGCGCGGGACGTCAGCCTCGTGCGCATGGTCGGCCACGGCTCCTCGGACAACGCGGCCTCGTACGGCGTCTACGCGTTCGGCATCCTGCCGCGGCTGACGGCGCTCCGGGACTCGATCTCGCTCACCGTCTACTACGGCAGCGAGTTGGACATGTCCGGCTCGCTCGTCGTCGGCCTCTCCCAGTCGGGCCGGACGCCGGACGTCGTCGAGTACGTGACGCGGGCGCGCAAGGCCGGCGCCTTCACGGTCGCGATCACGAACGACCCGGACTCGGACCTCGCCGGCGCCGCCGAGGCGCTGCTCCCCCTCGGCGCCGGCGAGGAGCGGGCCGTCGCTGCGACGAAGACGTACGTGAACACGCTCGCCTCGCTCGTCCTGCTCGCCGCGCACATGGCCGGGGAGGGCAAGCGCTGCGAGGACGACCTGCGCGCGGTGATCGCCCAGCTCGACGCCGTCATCCCGGAGCTGGAGCAGCGGATCGCGGCGGTTGCGCTGCCGTTCGCCTTCGTCGGGCGGATGTTCGTGATCGGCCGCGGGGTCGAGCTGTCGACGGCGCGCGAGATCGCGCTCAAGCTCCTCGAGACCTGCCGGATCGCGGCCGAGCCGCTGACCGCGACCGACCTCGCACACGGCCCGGTGGCGGCGCTCGACCCGTTCTTCCCCGTCTGGGCGATCGCCTCGGCCGACGAGACGCTGCCCGCCGTGGTCGAGGCCGCCGCCCGCGCGCGTGAGACCGGTGCCACGCTGGTCGCGAGCGGCTCAGCCGCGGGGCAGATCGCCGACCCGGACTACGTGCTGCCGGTGCCGACGCCGCCGACGCCGCTGCTCTCGCCGCTCCTCTCCGTGATCCCGGGCCAGCTCTTCGCCTGGGCGCTCGCCCGCGCGAAGCGCCTCGACCCCGACCGGCCGAGCGGGCTGAGCAAGGTCACCTTCGCCCGCTAGGCCGGGCTGGCCCGGCGTCCCGGGTGCGACCTGGCGGCGCGGGAACGTCACCGTCGGGCACGGCGTCCTGCGGATGACGTCCTCGACCGACGGAACCTACGCCGGCACCACCCAGACGCAGATCTGCCAGCAGCGGAAGTTCCGCGAGGGCACATACGCGTCGCACGTCCTCTTCCGCGACGCTCCGCTCTCCGGGCCGGCGGGCGACCAGCCCGTCGAGAGCTTCTACACGATCAGCCACGCGGCCGGCGCCGTGCTCTCGCCGGCGCGGGTCAAGGCGACCGTGGCGGGGCTGCAGGAGGCAGGTGTCTCCTTCCGTGACACCGTCCCCGCCTCGGGCTTGTCGTCGCCCTGCAACTTGCTGAGCTCTGCAGTGTCTATGCTCGTCCGCCAAGTGCCCCGTCCAGCAATGCACGCCGGCTTCTGGCCCGCGATCACGCGGCGCGCTGGGGCGTCCTCAGTCGCGCCCGTAGTTACCACTACGAGCGCTCCCTGCGTCCTTCCATCGCTTGGTGCTAGCGACCCAGAAGCTCGGCAGCATCACTGGACGGGGCACCGGTGCTGAGCTTCGGCGTCACCGTCCTGCCCGATCCGCCCGCGAGCCGCCTGGTCGAGCTCCTGCAGCTGGCGGAGCAGAACGGGTTCCACTACGGCTGGACGTACGACTCGCACATCCTCTGGCAGGAGCCGTACCCGCTGCTGACGATGGCGGCACAGGCGACCTCGACGCTCCACCTGGGGCTGAACGTGACGAACCCGGGCACGCGCGAGCCGACGGTGACGGCGAGCGCCTTCGCGACGCTCCAGGACATCTCCGGCGGGCGGATGATCATGGGCATCGGGCGCGGGGACTCCGCGCGGCGGACGATCGGGCTCCAGCCGGTGAAGGTGGGCGAATTCGAGCGCTCGGTGACGGCGATCCGCGCGCTGATGCGCGGAGAGAAGGTGGACTGGAACGACACCGAGATCGAGTTGACGTGGCTCCAGGGCCTGGCCGGCGAGTTGCCGCCCGTGCCGGTGTACGTCGCCGGCTACGGGCCGAAGGTGCTCGCGATCGCGGGGCGCTGCGCGGACGGCGTGATCATCCAGCTTGCCGATCCCGAGATCGTCGAGTGGATCGTCGGCCAGGTGCGGCGCGCGGCCGAGGAAGCGGGGCGGGACCCGTCCGAGCTCGAGGTGATGGCCTGCGCGCCCGCGCACGTGTCCGACGACATCGCCGCGGCCTGCGAGCAGGTGCGCTGGTTCCCGGCCATGGTCTCGAACCACGTCTTCGACCTCCTGTCCAGGTACGACAAGTCCCAGCTGCCCGCGTCCCTGACGGACTACGTCGAACGGATGACGCGGGACAAGTACGACTACTCCGAGCACAGCCGCATGGGCGCGAGCCACGGCGAGCAGGTCACGGACGAGACCTGCGAGCGGTTCTGCGTCCTCGGCACCGCCGAGCAGCACGTGGAGAAGCTGCGGCGCCTGCAATCCGCGGGCGTCGACCAGTGGAACATCTACCTGATGACCGAGGGCCAGGAGGAGACGCTCGCGGCCTACGGGGCGGAGGTCATTCCGCGATTCGCCGCGTAGCGCTCGTCCTGCCGGCGGCGCTGCTGATCGCCGCGACGGCCGGAGCGTCCTTGCAGCACCGCGCCGCTGGGCCTGCCGCGGTCACCGGCTGGCTGACGTTCGGCGGCTCCGGCGCGCGGCCGGGTGCGACGGCATCGACCGTCGGGCCGCTGCGCGCGAGCTGGTTCGCGCCGCTCGCGGGCACGGTGACGTCGCAGCCGCTGGTGGCGCGCAACGTCCCGCGCAAGGGGGACACGACGGTGTACGTCGCCACGTCGGCGGGCTTCGTCTACGCGCTGGCCGCGAACGGCTACGTCCGCTGGCGGGTCGACGTCGGCCGCTTCGTCCTCCCGGCCTGCCCGCAGGTCCCGGACGGCTGGGGCGTGACGGGGACGCCGGTGATCGACCCGGCGACGCGCACGCTCTACGTCGCCGACGCCTTCGGCCGGCTGCACGCGTTCGACCTCGCGACCGGCGCCGAGCGCGCGGGCTGGCCGGTCGTGCTCTACCGCGACTACCGGCGCGAGCTGGTCTGGGGGGCGATGCTGCTCGTGGACGGCGCGATCTACGCCGGGACCGGCGCGTACTGCGACCTGCCGATGGAGGGCAAGCTGATCCGCGTCTCGCTCGCCGACCGCAAGGTCTCGAGCTGGACCGTCGTCCCGCCCGAGCTCGGCGGCGGAGGCGGCATCTGGGGCTGGGGCGGCGTCGCCTACAGCCCGCGGCGCGACTCGCTCTACGTCGTCACCGGGAACGCGTTCGAGGGCGGGACCAACAAGGGGGCGGCGTTCAGCGAGGCCGCCGGCTACGGCGAGCACCTCGTCGAGCTCTCACCCGACCTGCGCGTGCGCTCCTCGGACGCGCCGGTGCTGACCGGCTTCACCGACCTCGACTTCGTCGGCTCGCCGGTCGTCGCCGACCCCTCCGGCTGCGACGAGCTGGTCATGGCGCAGGCCAAGAACGGCATGGTCTTCGCCTGGAAGGCCGGCGACGTCTCGTCCGGCCCGGCCTGGTCGCTGAAGGTGCAGAAAGCGGACCCGGGCGCGCCGCTCCTGACGCAGCCGACGTGGTCGCAGCGCTTCCGCTCCTTCTACGTGACCACGGCCTCGAAGCTCGTGCGGATCCGGCTAGACGCGGCCTGCAGGCCGGAGATCGCGTGGCAGACGACGCTCGGCGACGCGACGTTGTACCCCTCGCCGACGGTCGCCGGAGGCACCGTCTGGCTCGGCCTGCCCGTCAAGGATCTGTCGGGCGTGGCCGAGGCGCTGCTCGGTGTCGACGCCGCGACCGGGCGCGTCCAGGTGCGCCGCCCGATCCAGGGCGTCTCGTTCGCGCCGCCGACGGTCGTCGCAGGGACGCTCTTCCTCGCCTCCATGCACGGGCTCGACGCCGGCGGCTTCCCCGTCGCGCGGGGCAGGCCTGCATCGGCGCTGGACGCCTACCAGAGCACGCTCGACGCGGCGCACCGGTGGCAGAGCCGCGAGGACGGCGTGTACTCGACCGACGACGGCGGCCGCCACTGGCGCAGGATCTATCCGCGCTACGCGGCGCGCGTCCTGCGGATCTCGAAAGCCGCCGGGCTGGTCAGCGTCGGGTCGCCGGCGACCGGATGCGGCTGCGCGACGCGGCAGCTGTGGACCCAGAACGGCGGCAAGACGTGGCGGTCGGCCGTGATCGGGCAGAGCTACACGGCGAGCGGGGGCGCCGTCTACTGGTGGACCGACAATGCGCTCTTCCTCGCGGCGCGGAACCTGCGCAGCTCGACGCGGATCGCGCTGACCGACGACACGATCGTCTCAGGCACGCCCGTTGCGGGCGGGATGGCGGCCCTCGTCGACCGCCGGGACAAGGCGCCGCAGGTGATCCTCGCGCAGGGAACGAGCACGCGGGTGGTCACGCTCCCGGCCGGCCCCCAGAACGCCGTCGTGCGCACGATCCGTGGCGCCGGCGGCGACCTCGTCGTGCGCGGCACGTCCGTCCCGGCGTCGAACGCGGATCAGGCTCGCGTCGAGTGGACCTCGAAGGACGGTGGCCAAACCTGGAGCGCGCCCTCGTAGAATCGGGCGGTGACAGCCGAGGCTCCCGAGCGAACCGAGGCCGCGGCTCCGCCGGCGCTCGACATCGCGCTCGTCGGCATCCGCAAGACCTACGGCGAGGTCGTCGCGGTCGACGGCATCGACCTCGAGGTGCAGCACGGCGAGTTCTTCACGATGCTCGGACCGTCGGGGTCGGGCAAGACGACGACGCTCCGCCTGATCGCGGGCTTCGAGCAGCCGGACGCGGGGAAGATCCTGCTCGGCGGCGAGGACGTCGCCCGCCGTCCGCCGTACGAGCGGGACGTGAACACCGTCTTCCAGGACTACGCGCTCTTCCCGCACATGACGGTGGGCGAGAACGTGGAGTACGGACTGAAGGTGAAGGGCGTGCGGAAGGGCGAGCGCGTGACGCGGATCGCCCAGGCGCTCGAGACCGTCCAGCTCGAGGGGTACGACGCGCGAAAGCCCGGGCAGCTCTCGGGCGGCCAGCGCCAGAGGGTGGCGCTCGCGCGCGCGATCGTCAACCATCCGCGCGTCCTGCTCCTCGACGAGCCGCTCGGCGCCCTCGACCTGAAGCTGCGGCAGGGGATGCAGATCGAACTCAAGCGCATCCAGCAGGAGGTCGGGATCACGTTCGTCTACGTGACCCACGACCAGGAAGAGGCACTGACGATGAGCGACCGTATCGCCGTTTTCTCGCACGGCCGCGTCGAGCAGGTGGGCACGCCGGTCGAGGTCTACGAGCATCCGGCCACCGAGTTCGTCGCCGGCTTCGTGGGGGTCTCGAACGTCCTCGAGCGGGACGGGCGACGGTTCACGATCCGTCCGGAGAAGATCCGCATCCTCGTCGACGGCGAGCACCCCGCCCCGGGGGACGAGACGGAGCCCGGCGCCGTCGGCGCCGTCGTCTACGTCGGGGCCGTCACCCGCTTCGTGGTCGAGCTCGACGCCGGCGGAACCCTGACGGCCGTTCGCCAGAACGTGGACTCGTCTACTGCAGGGCCGGTCGAGGAGGGCTCAGCGCGTGGTCCTCGCATGGCGGCCCGAAAACACGTTTACGATCGAGCCTTCAATTCTGGAGGAGGGTAGATGAGAAGAATCGGCAAGCGGCATGCCGTTGCTGCGGTGCTCGCGCTCGGCGTCGTTGCGGCGCTGGTCGTCCCCACTGCGGGGATCGGCGCCAAGAAGGCAGGCGGAACGTTGAAGATGATCGGCTGGGACGGCTACCTCGACCAGAAGTGGGTGAATCCGTTCCAGAAGCAGTCCGGCTGCAAGGTGAAGGCGAAGATCGCCACGACCTCGGACGAGATGGTCGCGCTCATGCGGTCGGGAGGCGGCGGCCAGTACGACATGGTCTCGGCCTCCGGCGATGCAAGCCTGCGGCTCATCTACGGCGGCGACGTCCAGGCCGTCGACGTCTCGAAGGTCCCGGAGTGGAAGCAGTTCTTCAAGCCGTTCCAGTCCCCGCCGAACAACACAGTGGGCGGCAAGCACTACGGCATCTCGCTCCAGTTCGGGCCGAACACGCTGCTCTGGCGCACGGACAAGGTCAAGCCGGCGCCGACGAGCTGGTCGGTGATCTATGGCAACAAGTACAAGGGCCGGATCACGATCCCGGACAACGCGATCCAGATCGCCGACGCTGCGCTGTACCTGATGAAGACGCAGCCCGCGCTGGGGATCAGGGACCCGTACGAGCTGAACAAGAAGCAGTTCGACGCGACGGTGAACCTGCTCAAGAAGCAGCGGCCTCTGATCAAGAAGTACTGGGTCGGATCGCCCGACAACGCCGAGCTGATCGAGAGCGGCGACGCGTGGATCGGGCCGACCTGGCCGATCACGACCGGCTCGCTGAAGGCGAAGAAGGTGCCCGTCAAGGAGATCATCCCCAAGGAAGGGGCGACGAGCTGGCTCGACACCTGGATGCTGTCGAAGAAGTCGAAGAACGTGGACTGCGCCTACAAGTGGTACCGGTACATCTCCGGGGCCAAGGTCCAGGCGCTCCAGGGCGTGACCTGGGGCGAGACTCCGGTGAACAAGAACGCGTGCAAGTTCATGGAGAAGCTCGCCAAGGGCTCCTGCGCGATCTACCACGCCGACGAGCCGCTCCCCTACTACTACTCGCTGTACTTCTGGAAGACGCCCGTGGCCGATTGCGGCAACGGCAAGAAGGACTGTATGGACTTCTCGAAGTGGGCGGACGCCTGGATCAAGATCAAGGCGTCGTAGCCGTTCGTGGCAGTTGACGTCGGACGCGCGGGCTCCTCGGTGCGGGGAGCCCGCCGCCGCGTCTCGGGCTTCTTCTGGCGACGCACGTGGCTGAAGGGAAGCGGCCTGCTGCTTCCGCCGCTCGGCTGGATCGCCATCGTGTACCTCGCGGCCCTCGTCGCGCTGCTCCTGTCCGGACTGCACTCGGTCGACTCGTTCACCGGCCAGATCAAGGGCGACTGGACGCTCTCGAACTTCAGGGAGATCTTCAGCCTCGACGACACGACCTACCTGCGCATCGCGTGGCACACGATCTGGATCGCCGCCGCGGTCACCGCCACGGACGCCGTCCTCGCCTTCCCGATCGCGCTGTACATGGCTCGGGTCGCGTCCTCGCGCACGCGGGCCGTGCTCTTCGTGATGGTGCTGCTGCCGCTCTGGACGAGCTACATCGTCCGCGTCTACGCGTGGCGCGTGATCCTGAAAGAGGAGGGCGCGCTCAACTGGACGCTGAACCAGGTCGGCCTGCCGGACGCGGACATCGGCTTCACGGACACGGCGATGTGGCTCGTCTTCTCGTACCTGTGGCTGCCGTTCATGATCCTGCCGCTGTACGCGGCGCTCGAACGCGTGCCGGAAAGCTACCTGGAGGCCTCTCGTGACCTCGGAGCGCGAGGGTTCCGGACCTTCAGGAGCGTGATCCTGCCGCTGGCCTTGCCGGGGCTCGTCGCGGGCTCGATCTTCACGTTCTCGCTCACCCTCGGTGACTACCTGACGCCGCTCCTGATCGGCGGCCCCGACGCGCAGTTCATCGGCAACGTGATCTTCGCCAACGTCGGCGTCGCCAACAACGTGCCGTTCGCCGCGGCGTACGCGATGCTCCCGATCGCCGTCATGGCCGTGTACCTGATGTTCGCGAAGCGGCTGGGGGCATTCGAGGCCCTGTAGTGGAATCGCGCGCCGCCCGCATCGGTCTCCGCCTCGCCGCCGCCGTTGCGATCCTCTTTCTCTGGTTCCCGCTCGTGGTCATCGGCGTCTACGCGTTCAACGACTCGAACATCCAGAGCTGGCCGATCTCGGGCTTCTCGACGAAGTGGTTCGGCGAGGCCTGGAACAACCCGGAGGTGCGCGACGGCTTCTGGCTCTCGATCAAGGCCGCGCTCGGCGCGACCGGCATTGCGCTCGTGCTGGGCACGATGCTGTCGTTCGCGCTCTACCGCTTCGACTTCTTCGGCCGGAACGCGATCTCGTTCCTCGTCGTCCTACCGATCGCGCTGCCCGGGATCATCACCGGGATGGCGCTGAACCGGTTCTTCGACGCCGTCAGCCTCGACCTGTCGCTGTGGACGATCATGATCGGACACGCGACCTTCTGCGTCGTCCTCGTCTTCAACAACGTCATCGCCCGGCTGCGCCGCTCGTCGCCGTCACTCGTCGAGGCGTCGATGGACCTGGGTGCCGACGGCTGGCAGACCTTCCGCTACGTGGTCTGGCCGACGATGGCCACGGCCCTCGTCGCCGGCGGCCTGCTCGCGTTCGCGCTCTCGTTCGACGAGGTGATCGTCACCTACTTCACCGCCGGAGCGAACAACACGCTGCCGCTCGTCATCCTCGGCTACATCCGTGAGGGGCTGCGGCTACCGGCCGTCAACGCCATCGCCCTCGTCGTCATTGCCCTGACGATCATCCCGGTGACGATCTCGCAGCGGCTGACCCGCGACACCGGCGTGCTTTCACGCGAGTAGTGTGATCGCGTGCTGAAACGTCGTTGCGCCCTGGCGGCGGTAGTGGTGACGGCGCTTGCCGTTCCCGCAGCTTCGGTCGGCTCGACCCAGGTCGGCGCGCCCACGCTCTCGATCGTCGCCTGGCACGGCCTGCTCGACGGCGACTGGGTCAAGCCGTTCGAGAAGCAGTCCGGGTGCAAGGTCAAGACGACCTACGTCGGATCGTCGAACCAGATCGTCGCCTACATGCGCGAGGGGAAGTACGACCTCGGCTCGGCGTCCGCGGACGTGGCCGGCCTGCTCATCGCCGCGAAGGCCGTCGCCCCGATCGACATCCGCAAGGTCCCGGCCGTGAAGACCTTCCTCACGCCCTTCCGGGCGCCCGCCGCGACCACGGTCGGCTCGCAGAGCTACGGCGTCGCGATCCACTGGGCCCCGAACCTGCTGCTCTACCACACGAAACACGTTCAGCCCGTGCCGACGAGCTGGTCCTCGATCTACGACGCGCGCAACCGCGGGAAGATCACGGTCCCGAACAACCCGATGCAGATCGCGGACGCGGCGCAGTACCTGTCGAAGGCCAAGCCGAGCCTCCGGATCCGCGACCCGTACGAGCTGACCGCGCCGCAGCTCTCGGCGGCCGTCAAGCTGCTCCAGGCCCAGAAGCCGCTCGTGAGCGACTACTGGGACTATCCGTCCGACGAGGTGCAGCAGTTCCAGAACGGCAAGGCCTACATCGGGCCGGGCTGGCCCTGGCAGGCGGCGACGCTGCGCGCGAAGAAGGTGGCAGTGGCGGACACGGCGCCGAAGGAGGGCGTGACAGGCTGGTTCGACTCGTGGATGATGGGCACGAAGGTGGCGAACCCGGCCTGCGCGTACAAGTGGCTCCAGTACTCGTCGACGCCGTCCGTGCAGGCGGAGATCGCCATCGCGTACGGCGCGGCGCCTGTCGCGCGCAGCGCCTGCGCGCGGATGGACACGGTCGAGGCGGGCTCGTGCGAGCGTGTGGGCGGCAACCCCACCCAGGCGTTTCTCCGCTCGATCCGCTTCTGGAAGACGCCGGTCGCGCGCTGCTTCGGCACCGGCGGCAAGAAGTGCGCGGACTACGCCGAGTGGCAGCGCGCCTGGAGCCGGATCACCGCCTAGGAGAGGAGACGAACAATGTCGACGACGGTGACGAGCTACAAGAACCTCGTCGGCGGCGAGTGGGTCGACGCCGTCGAGGGCGAGGCGATGGAGGTGCTGAACCCGGCGACCGGCGAGGTCATCGCGGAGGTGCCGCGCGGGACCGAGGCCGACGTCGAGCGGGCGGTCGACGGCGCCCGCAAGGCGCTTCCGGATTGGCTCGAGAAGACGCCCAAGGACCGGATGGAGCTGCTGCTCCGGCTCGCCGACGTCCTGGAGACGAACGGCGAGGAGCTGGCGCGGCTCGAGTCGCAGAACGTCGGCAAGCCGATGTGGATCGCGCGCGACGAGATCCCCTTCTCGGCCGACTGCCTGCGTTTCTTCGCGGGCGCGGCCCGGACACTCGAGGGCAAGTCGGCGGCGGAGTACGTCGCGGGCTACACGTCGTTCGTCCGCCGCGAGCCGCTCGGGATCGTCGCCGGGATCACGCCGTGGAACTACCCGCTGATGATGGTCGTCTGGAAGCTCGGCCCCGCGCTCGCGGCCGGGAACGTCCAGATCCTCAAGCCGGCCGAGCAGACGCCGCTGACCACGCTGCGCTTCCTCGAGCTCGCGCAGGAGGTGCTGCCGCCGGGCGTCGTCAACGTCGTCACAGGCGACGGCGTGCCCGTCGGCGACGGGCTCGTCCGCCATCCCGACATCTCGCTCGTCTCCCTGACCGGCGACGTCGAGACCGGCAAGGCGATCGCGCGCAACGCCTCCGAGACGCTCAAGCGGGTGCACCTGGAGCTGGGCGGGAAGGCGCCGATGGTCGTACTCGACGACGCCGATCCGAAGGCGGTCGCCGCTGCGGTAAAGGTCGGCGGCTACTTCAACTCCGGCCAGGATTGCACGGCCTCGTCGCGGATCCTCGTCGCCGAGGGGGTGTACGACGACGTCATGTCGGAGACGGTCGACGCCGTCGAGTCGCTGACCGTCGGCGACCCGTCCGAGGCGGACGACGTCGAGATGGGCCCGGTGATCTCGGCCGAGCAGCAGGAGCGGGTCGTGGGCTTCCTCGACCGCGCGGTCGCCGCGAAGGCGACGATCGTCACCGGCGGCGGCACCGTCGGCGAGCGCGGGTTCTTCGTTGCGCCGACGATCGTTGCCGACGTGACCCAGGAGCACGAGATCGTCCAGCGCGAGGTGTTCGGCCCGGTCGTGACCGTGCAGCGCTTCTCGTCCGACGAGGAGGCTCTCGAGCTTGCGAACAACGTCCGCTACGGGCTCGCAGCCTCGGTGTTCTCGGAGCACGTCGGCCGCGCGCTCGACGCCTCGCGCAAGCTGGCGTTCGGCACGGTCTGGATCAACGAGCACCTGTTCCCGCTCACGCCGGAGATGCCGCACGGCGGGTTCAAGCAGTCGGGCTACGGAAAGGACATGTCGCTGTATTCGATGGAGGAGTACACGCGCGTGAAGCACGTGGTCGCGAAGCTGGGAGGGTCGTCTTGAGGGACGAACGGTTCACGGAGTACGCCGACCTGCTGCTCGACACCTGCATCGAGGTGCGGCCGGGCTGGGAGGTGCTCGTGCTCGGGCCGCCGTACTCCCGGCCGCTGCTCGAGGAGATCGGCCGCGGGCTGGCCCATCGCGGCGCGTACGCGGTCTTCCAGCTCGCGTTCGGAAATCTGATCGGCGCGGCTGACCCCTCCTGGTCGCGGGAGGCTCCGGTGGAGCTGATCTCGAAGCCCTCGAAGCTCCAGGTGCACCTGTTCGAGAATTGCGACGCGATCGTGGCCGTCGACGCGCCCGAGAATACGCGCGACGGCACGTCGATCGAGGCCGAGAAGCTGGCTGCGGGCCGGGCGGCCTACATGCCGTCGTTGAAGCGCGTCATCGCGCACGAGGTGCCGTGGGTGGGCTGCCAGTATCCGACCCCGGGTCTGGCCCAGGAGGCGGGGATGGCGACGGACGAGTTCGCCGAGTTCCTCTTCGGGGCCGTCCTGCTCGACTGGAAAGCGGAGAAGGAGCGGATGCTGTGCTACGCCGATCGCTTCGACGCCGCCGAGGAGGTGCGGATCGTCGGCGACGGCACGGATCTCCGGCTCGGCATCGGTGGGCGCACGGTGGAGGTCGACGCCGGCGGCGCGAACATGCCGGGCGGCGAGTTCTTCTGCTGCCCGGTCGAGGACTCGGCCGTGGGCGAGATCCTTTTCGGCGAGTTCCCGGCCGTCTACGCCGGGCGCGAGCTCACCGGTGTCCGGTTTCGCTTCGACGGGGGCCGCATCGTCGAGGCTTCGGCAGACACCCACGAGGAGTTCCTGATCGAGACCATCGACGCCGACGAGGGCGCGCGCCGGCTAGGCGAGCTCGGCATCGGCTGCAACCCCGGCATCACGCGCTACATGAAGAACACGCTCTTCGACGAGAAGATCGACGGGACCGTCCACCTCGCGCTCGGCCACGGCTTCCCGAACCTGGGCGGCACGAACGAGTCGCAGATCCACTGGGACATCGTCAAGGACCTGCGGAACGGCGGCCGCATCGAGCTCGACGGCGAGGTCGTGCAGGAGAACGGCGCCTGGTCGATCTAGGCCCCAATCGGTGACAGACGAGCGCGTCGCGCGCTACGCAGACCTGCTCGTCGACGCGTGCCTGCGCGTGCAGCCGGGCTGGGAGGTGCTCGTGCTCGGGCCGCCGGCGGCGCGGCCGCTCTACGAGGAGCTCGGCCGCGCGCTCGCCCGTCGCGGCGCCTACGCCGTCTTCCAGCTCTCGCTCGACGGCGGCATCGGCTCGGTCAACCGCTCCTGGCTTCGCGAGGCGCCGGCCGAGCTCCTCCGGACGCCCTCGGGCATCCAGTCGCACGTGCTGAGCCATTGCGACGCGCTCCTCGTCGTCCTGGCGCCGGAGAACACGCGGGACGCGTCCGCGGTCGACGCTGCTCGCCTGAGCGCCGGGCGCGGCGTGTACCAGCCCGCCATGAAGCGGTTCAACGCGGACGAGGCGCCGTGGGTCGCCTGCCACTTTCCGACGCCGGCCCTCGCGCAGGAGGCCGGAATGGCGACGGAGGAGTTCGAGGACTTCCTCTTCGGCGCCTGCCTGCTGGACTGGGACGCGGAGCGGGAACGGATGCAGCGTTACGCCGACCGGTTCGACGCGTCCGACGAGGTGCGCATCGTCGCCGAGCGCACCGACCTGCGGCTCGGCATCGCCGGGCGGCCGTGGGAGGTCGACGCGGGCGGAACCGGCGGCGGCGTGAACATGCCGGGCGGCGAGTTCTTCTGCTGCCCGGTCGAGGACTCCGCCGAGGGCGAGATCGTCTTCGGCGAGTTTCCGGCCGTCCACCGCGGCCGGGAGGTCCGGGGCATCCGCCTGCGCTTCGAGGCGGGCCGCGTCGTCGACGCCTCGGCCGAGACCAACGAGGACCTCCTGCTCGAGACGCTCGACACCGACGAGGGCGCGCGTCGCCTGGGCGAGTTCGGCATCGGCTGCAACCCCGGCATCACACGCTCCCTCGGAAACGCGTACTTCGACGAGAAGATCGACGGGACGGTGCACCTGGCGCTCGGCTTCGGCTTCCCCCAGTTCGGCGGCACGAACGAGTCGACCGTCCACTGGGACATCGTCAAGGACCTTCGAGACGGCGGTCGCATCGACCTCGACGGGACGGTCGTCCAGGAAAGCGGCCGCTGGCTCGTCTAGCGTCCACGCGGCGAAAGCAATGAGCTCCAAGGCGTTCCGAGGACGAATCGTCGTGCTCGGCTTCGGCAGCATCGGATCCGGCCTGATGCCCCTGCTGTTCGAGCACTTCGGCGACCCGCGAGTCCGCGTTGTCACGTCGGACGAGCGGAACCTCCACATCGCCCGCGAGTACGGCGTCGGGCACCGCGTCGAGCCGATCACGGAGTCGAACTACGCGCGCATCCTGGAGGAGAACGTGTCGTCCGGCGACTTCCTCGTCAACCTGACCGTAGACGTCGACTCCCTCGACCTCATCAAGTGGTGCGCGGCTTCGTCGGTGCTGTACATCGACACCGTCATCGAGCCCTGGGCCGGGTACTACACGGACGAGCGGCTGCCGGTGTACGAGCGCTCGAACTCGTTCCTTCGGCAGCGGGTCATCGACCATCGCGACGGCGCCGGTCCGGGGCCGACCGCGATCATCGCGCACGGCGCCAACCCCGGGCTCGTCAACCACTTCGTCAAGGACGCACTCCTCCAGATCGCTGCCGAGAACGGCATCGCGGCTACCCCCCGGGAGCGAGCCGACTGGGTGGCGCTGGCGAAGGAGCTCGGGATCAAGGTCATCCACGTCGCCGAGCGGGACACCCAGCGCAGCCCAGTCCCCAAGGACAGGGGTGAGTTCGTCAACACCTGGTCGGTGGACGGCTTCGTCTCGGAGGGATCGCAGCCAGCGGAGCTCGGCTGGGGCACCCACGAGCGGACGATGCCCGCCGACGGCCACCGCAATCCCGACGGCAGCCAGGCGGCGATCTACCTCGACCAGCCCGGCGTCATGACCCGCGTCAGGTCCTGGACGCCCGACGAAGGGCCGATGCACGGCTGGATCATCACCCACAACGAGAGCATCTCCATCGCCGACTACTTCAGCGGCGTCGTCGACGGCGAGCCGTACCGCCCGACCGTCCACTACGCCTACCACCCGTGCGATGCCGCGGTCAACAGCCTGCACGAGCTCGCGGGGAGGAACTTCGAGCCGCAGGCGCGGCAGCGGATCATCGTCGACGAGGTCACGGACGGCGTCGACGAGCTGGGCGTCCTGCTCATGGGCAACGGCAGGGGCAGCCTCTGGTACGGCTCGAACCTCTCGATCGAGGAAGCGCGGGCGGCCGCGCCGCACAACAACGCAACGAGCCTTCAGGTCGTCGCGCCGGTGCTGGCAGGGATGCTGTGGGCGATCGACAACCCCGAGGCGGGCATTCTCGAGGCGGACCAGCTCCCGCACGACGTCGTCATCGACGTCTGTCGGCCCTACCTCGGCCGGATGGTGTCGGCGTGGACGGACTGGACGCCGCTCGACGGGCGCGGTGTCCTGTTCGAGGAGGACGTCGACTCCTCCGACCCCTGGCAGTTCGCGAACTTCCGGGTCAGCTGACTCGCACCTGAGACATCGAGCTCAGGTGGCCTTCGCCGCGATCTGCTCGAGCTCGGCCAGGCGTCGGTTCATGAGCCGGTCGGCGCTTCGGGCGCTCCGGCGGTGCCCGGTGACCGCGGCGATGAACGGCTCCCGCTCGAGCGCGTAGACGCGCGCCTCGGTGGCGGCCGTGCAGGTCGCCGTTCTCGGCACGTCCTGGAGCAGCGCGATCTCCCCGAACCCGTCGCTCCGGCGCAGGGTCGCGACCTCCTTGCCGTCCTTCGACACGGCCACCTCGCCCTCTCCGATCACGTAGAACCGGTCGCCGATGTCGTCCTCCGCGATCAGCACCTGGCCCGGAGCGAGATCGACCGGAACGAGGCTGCGCGCCAGCCCCTCGAGTTCGGGCGCCGGCAACGAGGCGAAGAGCCTCTGCGACCGGAGCAACGCGATCTCGACGATCGGCACGTTCGCACCAGCATCGATCTCGCGCAGCCGTTTCCCGCACAGCACGATCGCTACCGGTAGGACGGCACCGGTTCCGATCACCGCAGCCTTGGCTCCCCCCAGCGCGACAAGGACGGGGACGAGCAACGAGCCGAGCGCCATGCTCAGCATCGACAGGCCCTCCAGGACACCGAACACGCGCGAGAGGAGGTCGGCGGGGACCGAGCGCTGGAGCAGCGTGTGGCCGGCGACGTCGAAGATCGCCTGACCTGCGCCGGCGGCCGCGATCAGGACGAGCGCGGCGACCACGCTGTCCTCGAAGCCGAGGAACAGCAGCGAGGCGCCCCAGGCGAGCGCCGCCACGACCAGCGCCGGCATGAGCCGTTTCCGCCCGACGAGCGACGTCGTGAAGACGATCGCGATCACGCCGCCTGCGCCGAACGCGGAGTTGAGATAGCCGGCGCCTCCCTGACCGATGTCGAGCAGTGACAGGGCAATCACGACGGCGAGCACGTCGTAGGCCCCGATGGCCACGAACTGTGCCGCGAGCAGGAGGACGAGCAGCCGCGCACGGGGCTCCTCTTTCAGCACCTTGAAGCCGCCGAGGATCTCCCCCCGGAACGACTCGGCTTCTTCGGCCTCCTCCTCGTCCAGGTCGTCGTCGTCGTCCAGCTCATGCTCGTCCGTCTCCCGCTCGCCGAGCGGCGCGACGAGGGCTGCCGAGACGAACGTGACGCCGGCCATGGCCGCGAAGACCCAGCCCGGGCCGGAGACCGTGAGTAGCACCCCTGCGAACGCCGGCGCCACGAGCGCGCTGACGCTCCTGTTCCAGCCGGAGACGACGTTCGCCGCGGTCAACTCGTCCGGCCGGCGGGAAAGGGCCGGAGTGAGCACCGACTGAGCCGGGCGCGTGATGGTGACCGCGACCGTTGCCAGGGCGGCCAGGGCGTAGACGAGGTATCCCGGGCCTTCAGCGATCATCGCGATAGCTGTCGCCGCCAGGGTGCCCGCCTGGACGAGATAGCCGAGCGTCAGGATCTTGGCCGGCGAGCCACGGTCGGCGAGCACCGCCGGCAGCGGGCCGAAGATCGCCGCCGGTACCAGCAGCGCAACGGAGACGACGCCGGCCTCGGTCGCGCCGCCCCGGTCGTAGGCGTAGACCAGCACGGCGATCCACGTCGCCCACTCCGCGGCGTTGAATCCAAACAGCGCCAGTTGAACTCGACGCAGCCCCGGATTGAGACCGACGACTGCGAACACCTGCAGGAGGCGCGACAGCGGGCCCGGCATGCCCTCCCGGGCAGACTGTCACACCTCGTACAAGGATGCCAGTCTCGCTCGGAGCTCCCGAGCTGCGGCCCCTCAGGAGGCGGCGGAGTAGAGCAGCGGGGGAGCCTTGTCCCAGATGCTCGGCGGCGAGCCGTACTCCTCGAGCAGGTCGAAGAACGGCGTCGCGTCGAAGGACTCGGGCCCGAGGACGCCGACGCCCTTCCAGTCGCCGCGGGCAAGCAGCTCGAGCGCGACAACCGGGTTGATCGCCGTCTGCCACACGACCGCCTGTGACCCGTACTCGCGCATCGTCCACTCGTTGTCGGCCGCGTGGTAGATGTAGGTCGCCCGGGCCCGCCCGTCCTTGCCCTTGCCGGTGACGAAGGTGCCCGCGCAGGTCTTGCCCGTCATGCGCTCGCCGAGCGTGCCCGGGTCGGGCAGGCAGGCGGCGACGACGTCGCGCGGCGCGACCTCCACGCCGCCGACGGGGATCTTCTTCTTCGAGTCGAGCCCGAGCTCGTGCAGCCACTTGAGGACGGCGACGAAATCGGCCCCGAGCCCGTACTTGAACGTCACCCGGCGGCAGTCGATCACGCGGGGGATGAGCACGACCTCCTCGTGCTCCACGTTCACGCACTCCATCCCGCCGATGCCCTCCGGGAACTCGAACACCTCCGGCTCCGACAGCGGCTCGGTGGTGAACCAGCCCCGCTCGCGCTCCCAGACGAGCGCCGGGTTCAGGCACTCCTCGATCGTCGTCCAGATCGAGAACGTGGGCGCGAACTCGTAGCCCTCGACGACGAGGTTCGCGCCGTCGCGGACGGAGATCTCGTCGATCTCCGAGAAGAGCTGGTCGGCTGCGTAGCGGGCCGCGACGTCGGAGAAGCCGGGCTCGACGCCCATGCCGACGAGGGCGAGCTGGCCGGCATCGAGCCACTCCTGCTCGCGCTCGAACTGCCCGTCCGCGAGCTTGACGCCGCACTCCGAGTAGGGGCGCTCCGGGTGTGGCTCCGACAGCGTGGTGGCCATGTCCAGATAGGTGGCGCCGCCGCGCAGGCACGCGTCGAAGACCGTGGGGACGAAGCGGGGGTCGACGGCGTTCAGGACCGCGTCCACGCGCAGCGCGCGGATGAACGCTGCGAGCGCGTCCGAGTCCGTGGCGTCGACGTAGGCCGCGTCGAAGCGGTCGGGGTCGCCGAGTGCCTCGACCGTCTCCGTCGCGCGGGAGATGTCGCGGTCGGCGAGGACGATCCGGTCGAAGAAATCGCGCCGCTGGGCGATCCGCGCGAAGGCCGTGCCCACACCGCCGGCGCCGATCACGAGGATGTTCATGTCCCTTACCCGAACCGCCTGCTCATTGACGCAATGCGTCGAAATATGGTACGAGTGCCGCGCATTGCGCGTCACTCGGCCGAGACACTACAACACAGCGCAGGGTCCCGCACGAAAGCCCGTCGACCCTGCTCGGCCCCTCGACGACCTCGACAGCAGGCTGATCGAGGCGCTCCAGCAGAACGGGCGAGCCTCGTTCCGCAGGATCGCCGCCGAGGTGGGGGTCTCCGAGGCGACGATCCGCTCCCGGTACCAGCGCCTCTGCGACGACGGGGTCGTCCAGGTGCTCGCCGTGACCAATCCGCTCGGCCTCGGCTTCGGGGCCATGGCGATGATCGGCGTCCGCACCGCGGGCCCGCCGGTCGAGGTCGCCGACGAGATCGCCGAGTGGGACGAGGCGGCCTACATCGTCGTCAGCGCGGGCCGGTTCGACGTCCTCGTCGAGTTCGTGTGCACCGACCTCGCGCACCTGCTCGAGGTGACGAGCAGGCTGCGGATGCTCGACGGCGTCGTCTCGACGGAGAGCTTCCCCTACCTGGAGGTGCGAAAGGAGCTTTACGATTGGGGGACGCGGATCGCGACCTCGCCTGACCGCCACCCCGTATGACCCAGGAGCTGCGCGCCCCCGATCGAGCCTCCGACGCCTCGGAGGCCGTCGTCGACGTCCGGCTGGAACGCGTGACCAAGCGCTTCGACGACGTGGCGGCGGTCGACGATCTCTCGCTCACGGTCGACCAGGGGCGCTTCTTCGCCCTCCTCGGCCCCTCCGGGTGCGGCAAGACGACGACGCTGCGGATGATCGGCGGCTTCGAGGAGCCGACCGCGGGCCTGATCTACCTCGGCGACCGGGCCGTGACCGGCCTGCCGCCCTACAAGCGGGACGTCAACACGGTCTTCCAGAGCTACGCGCTCTTCCCCCATCTGACGCTGTTCGAGAACGTGGCGTTCGGGCTGCGGCGGAAAGGCGTGGCGCGCCCGTCCCTGAGGTCGCGGGTCGAGGAGATGCTCGAGCTGGTCGGGTTGAGCGGGCTCGGCAAGCGCAAGCCGCGGCAGCTCTCGGGCGGCCAGCAGCAGCGCGTCGCGCTGGCCCGCGCGCTCGTCTGCAAGCCGCGCGTCCTGCTGCTCGACGAGCCGCTCGGCGCCCTCGACCTGAAGCTGCGCAAGCAGATGCAGCTGTTCCTCAAGGGGCTCCAGAGCGATGTCGGCATCACCTTCATCCACGTCACGCACGACCAGGAGGAGGCGATGACGATGGCCGACACGATCGCGGTCATGAACCGCGGCAAGATCGAGCAGCTGGGGGCGCCCGACGAGCTGTACGAGCGTCCGAGCACCACCTTCGTCGCGGGCTTCCTCGGCGTCTCGAACCTGCTCCACGGCACCGTCAACGGCGAGGAATCGGTGCTGCTCGACGGTGGAGGGGAGCTGCGCGTGCCCGCCGCCGGCCTGCAGGGCCGTTCCGGCCGGGTCGCCGTCGGGGTGCGCCCGGAGAAGATCCGGCTCGGCCCGGACTGCATCAACCGCCTCGACGGCCGTGTCTCCGAGCGGGCGTACGTCGGTGTCGCGACGCAATACGTCGTCCAGACGCCGCACGGCTCGATCCAGGTCTACGCCCAGAACCTCGACACCGGGTTGCAGGGCGCCGCTCCCGGTGAGAGCGTAACCGTCTCCTTCAACCCCGATGCAGTCTTCGTCCTCGAACCCAGTGAGGAGGTAGAGCAGTGACCGACAGTCTGAGCAGGGAGGAGTTCCTGCGCCGGAGCTTCGCCGTCGGAGCCCTGATGACCGTTCCCGGCCTGGCTGCCGAGGTGGCGCGGGCCGGGGTGGACATACCGCCGGGCGTCGACCCGAAGCGGCTCAAGAAGACGATGGTGTTCTCGAACTGGCCGCTGTACATCGACTACGACAAGAAGCACCACAGGTACCCGACGCTGGACATGTTCACGAAGCAGTACGGCGTCAAGGTCAAGTACCTCGAGGACATCAACCAGAACGAGACCTTCTTCGGGAAGATCCAGGCCCAGCTCCGGCGGGGGCAGTCGATCGGGCGCGACCTCATCGTCATGACCGACAACTCGCGTTTCCCGGCGCTCATGGTCCAGCAGAAGTTGGTCTGGAGAAGATCGACAAGAGCGTCATTCCAAACATCAAGAACCTGCTGCCGGCGCTCGCCAGATCCCGGCCTGGGACCCGCACCGCGAGCACAGCCTGCCCTGGCAGTCGGGCATGACCGGCATCGGCTACAACGCCAAGTACACGAAGCCGGTGACAGACCGTCGACCAGCTCCTCTTCGACAGGAAGCTGAAGGGCAAGGTCACGCTGCTCGACTCGATCGGCGACACGCTGCCGGTCATCGTCCTCTCGAACGGCGACGACCCGACGAAGATCGACGACGCCGCCTTCAACCGGGCCCTGAAGAAGATCGAGAGGGCGAAGAAGTCCGGTCAGATCCGCAAGTTCACCGGGAACGACTACATCTCGATGTTCCCGACCGGGGACGTGTGGGCGGGGCTCGTCTGGTCGGGCGACATGCCCCAGATACCCCGACTCCACTCCGAAGGCGAGATGGCTGATCCCGAAGTCCGGCGGGACGATCTGGACGGACAACATGCTCATCCCGACCGGGGGCGACTCGTACACGGCGTCGGTGTACATGAACTTCTACTACCAGCCGAAAATCGCTGCACTGGTCGAGGACGCGATCTACTACGTCTGCCCGGTGAACGGAGCCGGCGCAGCAGATCAAGAAGATCGACCCGGCGGCCGCGAAGAGCAGGCTGATCTTCCCGACGAAGGAGATGCTCAAGAAGATCTACGTCGTCGATCCGAAAGCCCTGTTCAACCCGGACTTCCAGGTCAAGTGGCAGGCAATGCTCGGGGCGTAGAGCCGTTCGTGGGCTTCATCCACCGGCACCGCTGGCTGACGCCGTATCTCCTGCTCCTGCCGGGCCTGGCCTGGCTGGCGGTGTTCTTCGTGGTCCCGCTCGGCTTCCTCGCTCACCAGTCGCTCGAGGTCCAGAACCCGATCGACTTCTCGTACGCGTTCAAGTGGGCCTGGCACAACTACTCGGACTCGATCTCGACCTACAAGCCCCAGCTCGTCCGATCGTTCGAGTACGCGGCGATCGCGACGGCGATCGCGCTCGTGCTCGGCTATCCGCTCGCCTACTGGATCGCCTTCCGCGGCGGCCGGTGGAAGAACGTGCTGCTCCTGTTCATCATCGGGCCGTTCTTCGTCACCTACCTGATCCGCACGCTGGCCTGGGAGACGATCCTCTCCGACAACGGCTTCGTCGTCTCGACGCTCAAGAACATCGGAATCCTGGGGCCCGACGACCGTCTCCTCGCCACCTCGACCGCGGTCGTGGCCGGGATCACCTACAACTTCCTGCCCTTCATGGCGCTCCCGCTGTACGTGTCGCTGGAGCAGATCGACCCGCGGCTGATCGAGGCGGCCAAGGACCTCTATGCGAGCAGCGCCAAGGCCTTCGTGAAGGTGACGCTGCCGCTCTCGCTGCCGGGGATCTTCGCGGGGACGCTGCTGACCTTCATCCCTGCGGCCGGTGACTTCATCAACGCGCAGCTCCTCGGAACCTCCGACCAGTACATGATCGGGAACGTCATCCAGTCCCGCTTCCTCGAGCTGACGGACTATCCGACTGCGGCGGCGCTGTCCTTCATCCTGATGGCGATCATTCTCGCGGTCGTCCTGATCTATGCCCGGGCTCTCGGGACGGAGAAGCTGACCGGATGACGACCGCGACCGAGGCGGTCCAGGCTCGGGCTCCGGTGCCGCGGGTGCGGACGTCGCCGCTCGCCTTCGTGCGCCGGCACGTTCTCACCGCGTACTCGCTGCTCGTCTTCGCCTACCTGCTGCTGCCGATCGTCGTCGTCGTGCTCTTCTCGTTCAACGAGCCCAAGGGCCGGTTCAACGTCGTCTGGAACCGCTTCACCTTCGACAACTGGGTCAACTGGGACGCGGTCTCCGGAATCCGCAGCTCGATCGAGCTCTCGCTCGAGATCGCCGCGATCGCCAGCATTGCGGCGACGGCCCTCGGCACGCTGATTGCGCTCGCGCTCGTCCGCTACCGCTTCCGCGGGCGCGCGGCGACGAACATGCTCATCTTCCTGCCGATGGCATCGCCCGAGATCGTGCTCGGCGCGTCGCTCCTGACCCTCTTCCTCAGCGTGAACGCCCAGCTCGGCTTCTGGACGATCGCGATCGCGCACGTGATGTTCTGCATCAGCTACGTCGTCGTCACCGTCAGGGCGCGCCTCGTCAGCTTCGACCGCCACCTCGAGGAGGCGGCGATGGATCTCGGCGCGAACGAGTGGACGACGTTCCGCAAGGTGACGCTGCCCCTGATCGCGCCGGCGATCCTGTCGGCGCTGCTCCTCTGCTTCGCGCTCTCGATCGACGACTTCGTCATCACCAACTTCAACTCCGGCGACACGGTCACGTTCCCGCTCTTCGTCTGGGGTGCGGCGCGGGTCGCCACGCCTCCCCAGATCAACGTCATCGGCACTGCCATCTTCGCGGTCGCGGCGACCGTCATGATCGTCAACGTCGCGGTCCAGATGGGTCGTGCCAGGAAAGGAAGCACTGCATGACCACCACTGCGGCTGTCTCGACCAATGACGACCTCCAGCGCTCTGCGCGGGAGCACCTGTGGATGCACTTCACCCGCATGGGCAGCTACGCGAGCTCGGACGTGCCGATCATCGTGCGCGGCGACGGGTGCCATCTCGAGGACGCGGCCGGCCGCCGCTACCTCGACGCGCTCGCCGGGCTCTACTCCGTGAACATCGGCTACGGCTTCGGCCGGGAGATCGGCGAGGCCGCGCTCGAGCAGATGGCCGAGCTGCCCTTCTACTCGACCTGGTCGTACGCGCACCCCCGGGCCGCCGAGCTGGCCGCGGAGCTGGCCGGGCTCGCGCCCGGAGGCCTGACCCGCTCCTTCTTCGTCTCCGGCGGCTCGGAGGCGGTCGAGTCGGCCTGGAAGCTCGCGCGGCAGTATTACCAGGCCCGCGACGGGAAGGCCGGCCGCTACAAGGCGATCGCGCGGCGGCTCGCGTACCACGGCACGACGATGGGCGCGCTGTCCCTGAACGGCGTCCCGGCGATCCGGCAGCCGTTCGAGCCGCTCGTGCCCGAGGTCCGGCACGTCCACAACACGAACCGCTATCACCGGCCGCCCGAGGAGACCGAGGAGGAGTTCACGGCCTTCCTCCTCGACGAGCTCGAGCACTCGATCCAGGCCATGGGGCCCGAGACGGTCTGCCTCGTGCACATGGAGCCGGTGCAGTCGACGGGCGGCAGCCTGACGCCGCCGGCAGGCTACTTCCAGGGCGTCCGTGAGCTCTGCGACCGGTACGACATCCTGCTCTCGGCCGACGAGGTGATCACCGGCTTCGGCCGGCTCGGGCACTGGTTCGGATCGGAGCGGTACGACATCAGGCCCGACCTCGTCACGTGTGCGAAGGGCCTGTCGTCGTCGTACGCGTCGATCGGGGCCGTGATCACGACCGACCGCGTCTTCGAGCCGTTCCTCGGCGACCGCACGATGTTCTCGCACGGGCTCACCTTCGGCGGCCACCCCGTGGGCTGTGTGGTGGCGCTGCGGAACATCGAGATCATGAAGCGTGAGCGGATGCTCGAGGGCGTGCTCGAGTACGAGGACGCGTTCCGGCGCACGCTCGAGCAGTTGCTCGACCTCCCCATCGTCGGGGACCTCCGCGGGGCCGGGTTCTTCTACTCCCTCGAGCTGGTGAAGGACAGGGAGACGCGGGAGACCTTCGATCGGGAGGAGTCGGAGTGGCTGCTCCGCGGCTTCCTGTCCAGGCGGCTGTTCGAGCGCGGCCTGATCTGCCGGGCCGACGACCGCGGCGAGCCGGTGATCCAGCTCTCGCCGCCGCTCGTGGCCAGACAGGCCGAGTTCGATGAGATCGTGCGCATCCTCGGCGAGGTCCTCACCGAGGCGTGGGACGAGCTGCTCCGGCGGTAGCGCCCGGGGACAGCCCCGCCTGGTGGCTCGACGAGGCGCCGCCCGATCCGCCTGCGCCGTCGCTCGACGGCGACGTCGACGCCGACGTCGCGATCGTCGGCGGCGGCTACACGGGCCTCTGGACGGCGCTGGCGCTGAAGGAGCGCGAGCCGGCGCTCGACGTCTGCGTGCTCGAGGCCGAGTTCTGCGGCTTCGGGCCGAGCGGGAGGAACGGCGGCTTCCTGGAGAGCTACTGGCCGGCGCTCGACCGACTGCGCTCCCGGCTCGGGGACGAGGGCGCCGTCGAGGCGGCGCGCGCGTCTGTGGGCGTCTTCGCCGCCGCGCGGGCGCTCGGCGAGGACGTGTGGTTGCGGGAGTCGGGCATGCTCATGGTCTCGGCCGGACCGTCCCAGGACGCCGCGGTCGACCAGGCGGTGGCGACGGCCGCGGCGCTCGGCGTGCCGGACGAGGCGGTGCCGCTCTCCGCGAAGGAGGTGGCGGCGCGCTGCGCGTCGCCCGCGTTCCGGCGTGGAGTGCTGTTCCCCTCGGCGGGCACGGTGCAGCCGGCGCGGCTCGTGCGGGCGCTGCGGCGCGCGGCCGTGCGCTGCGGCGTGCGGGTGCACGAGGGGACCCGGGCGACCCGGATGGCCGACAGTGTCGTGGAGACGCGTGGCGGACGCGTGCGCGCGAGAGACGTGGTCGTCGCGACGAATGCCTGGATGACGGGCTGGCCGCCGGTCTCGCGGCGGTTGACGAACTTCGGCAGCTACGTCGTCCTGACCGAGCCGGTGCCGGAGCTCCTCGCCGGGATCGGCTGGACCGGCGGCGAGGCGATCGTGGACGGCCGGATGTTCCTGCATTACTTCCGCACGACCGCCGACGGGCGCGTGCTGATGGGCTCGGCCTCGGGGCCGATCGGCTTCGGCGGCCGCGTCGACCGGAGGTTCACGCACGACCGGACGACAGTGACCAGGGCGGAAGGCGGCCTGCGCCGGCTGCTCCCGGGGCTGGCCGCGGCCCGGATCGAGCGGGCCTGGGGCGGGCCGATCGACGTCTCGGCCGACCACGTGCCGTTCTTCGGCACCGTCCCGGGCGGGCGTGTCCATTTCGGCGCCGGCTACTCGGGGAACGGCGTCGGCCCGAGCTGGCTCGGCGGGCAGATCCTCGCCTCGCTCGTCCTCGGCTCGGACGACGAGTGGTCGCGCTCGCCGCTGGTCACGCGGCGCGTGCCCTCGGTGCCGCCCGAGCCCGTGCGCCGGCTCGGCGGCGGGCTCGTCCGCTGGGGGATCCTCTCCGTGGAAGACGCCGAGGACGCGGGTCGCGCTCCGCCCCCCGGCGCGCGCCTCGCGGCGTCGCTCCCGCGGCGCCTCGGCCTGCGCGTGGGGACGCGCTAGGTCGCGGCTGCCTGCGCCCTGCTGCGGTTCGTGAACACGTTGTCGAGCGCGGCCTGACGGCCGATGGCCAGGGCGCCTGTGAGCACTGCCGCCTCGCCGAGGCTCGAGACCTCGACGCGCGGCGGATACGGAAGCCAGTCCGCGAGCAGCGAGCGCACCGGGCCGAGCAGCAGGTCGCCGTTCGCGCCCAGGCCGCCGCCGAGCACGACGAGCTCGACGTCCGCCACCGCGGCGAGCGCGCTGACGTGCAGCGCGATCCGGCGCGCGATCTCGTCGACCACCGCCCGCGCGGGCTCGGCGCCGCCCCGCGCGGCCGTGAAGATCGCCCGCGCGTCGAACGGCGGAGTCAGGACCGAGGACGGGTGCTCGGCGGCCAGCCGGGCGGCCAGCTCGGACACGCCGGGTGCAGACGGGTCGACGACCTGGCCGAGCCCGACGAGCGCGTAGTCGACCTCTCCCGCGGCGCCGTGATAGCCGCGATGGAGCTCGCCGCGGAGGATCAGGCCGGAGCCGAGGCCCGTCCCCACGGAGAGGAACGCGAAGTCGTCGACGCCGCGCGCGACGCCGCGCCAGTGCTCGCCGAGCGCCGCGAGGTTGATGTCGTTCTCGAGCGTGACCGGGCAGGCCGAGCCGCGCGCTCGAGCTCGCCGCCGAAGCGCGCGCCCGTCGAGGCCGGCGAAGTGCGTCACGCGCGGATCGCGCCCGTCTGCGCGTCGACCACGCCGGGGACGCCGACGACCGCGCCGTCGATCGAGCCGCCTCGAGCCCGGTCGCCGCCGTCGAGCAGCGCTGCGGAGCGAGCGAGGCGATCGTGTCGAGCGCGGCCGCGGCCGGCGGCCGCGGGAGCTCGACGTCCTGCCGCGCGCGGATCTCGCCGCGGAGATCGCAGATCGCGCCGCGGAGGAACCGGGCGCCGAGATCGAGGCCGAGCACGAGCGCCGCGTCGGGAACGGGCTCGAAGAAGACGGCGCCGTAGCTCGGCCCGCCCGGCTCGTGCTCGCGCCTCGCGCACGAGGCCGGCCTCGAGCAGCGACTGGAGGGCCAGCGAGACGGTGGGCTTGGAGATGCCCGACCCGGCGCGAGATCTCGGCCCGCGAGATCGGCGCGCCGGCGCGAATCGCCTCGAGCACCGTGCGCTCGTTGAGGTCCTTGAGCAGCGGCGGCGTCGCGCCGGTGCACTCGTGCCATCTGGTAAGGAAGATTAACGTGAACCGTCCGGAAAGCCTGGCTTGACAGCGTTGCCCGACGCGTCGTATCCAGTCGTCGTTCGGAAAGTTAACTAACGTTTACCGACTCAGCACGGACGAGGAGGGCGTGATGAGACGCGTGACGGCTCATCGCGGCATGCGTCGCGACGCGTCGTCGCGCGTCGTTCGCAGCTGGCCGTCGCCGCGAGCCGACGACAGCCGCGGCACCGTGCCGGCAGCCGACGCAACGCTGACGATCTGGGTCGGCTGGAGCGCCGGCCGCGAGCTCGACGTCGTTGAAGAAGGTCGATCGCGGAGTACGACGCGCAAGCATCCCGAGCGTGACCGTCGACGTCTCGGCGGCATCGACGACGACAAGATCGTCGCCGCGATCCGCTCCGGCGACGCACCCGACATCGTCAGTCGTTCAAGTCGTACGAACGTCGGCAACTACTGCTCGTCCGGGCGGCTGGATCGACCTGGCGCCGTACCTGAAGCAGCGACCACATCGACGTCAACGATTTCCCGGCCGCGGCGCGGTACTACACGCAGTACAGGGGCAAGCGCTGCGCGCTGCCGCTGCTCGCCGACGTGGCGGGCCTCTACTACAACAAGGTGCTGTTCAAGAAGGCGGGCATCAAGCGGCCCGCCGAGGACGATGCTCGGAGCTGACCGCCGACGCGAAGAAGCTGACGCAGCAAGAACAGGACGGCTCGCTGAAGGTCGTCGGCTTCGACTCGTACATGCGGCTTCTACGACGGTACAGCGTCGAGCGGATGGGAGCCGATGTTCGGCGGCAAGTGGACACGACGCGAACGGGCAAGTCGATCCTGGCCAAGGATCCGGCGCTGGGCGAAGATGCTGCGCGTGGCAGAAGAGCCTGGTCGACTTCTACGGCTACGACAAGCTCGTCCGCTTCCAGGACGGCCTCGGCGACGAGTACTCCGCGTCGAACGCCTTCGAGGTGGGCAAGCTGGCGATGAACCTCGACGGCGAATGGCGCGTCGCGTTCATCAAGGCCGAGCACCCCGACTCAGTACGGCACGGCGCCGATGCCCGTCGACGAGCGCATCCGGAGCTCTACGGCTCGAGCGTCATGAACGGCAGCGATCGCCGGGATTCCGAGGACGGCGGCGCACAAGGACGAGCGTGGAAGCTCGCTCCAGCTACCTGACGACCTCGAGCCACGCGCTCGCCGGGATGGCGAACGGGCTCGGGAACGTCCCGACCACGACCGCGCTCGCTGCACTCGCCGAGCTGAAGCTCGACAAGCGCTTCGACGTGTTCCTGAAGGTCTACGCCAACCCGCGCTCGTCGACGGTACGGATCACGGCCGTGGGGCGTCGCCTACCAGAACCTGTTCACGAGCTTCATCACGAAGTGGCAGGCCGGTCACGTCAAGGACCTGCGGGCCGGCCTGCGTGACGTCGACAAGCAGATCGACGCCCAGCTGGAACACGCAGGGCGGGGGAGGCCCGCCGTGAGATGATCTCGTCCGCCCACAGGGAGGAGAGCGATGATCAGACGTCTGACGGCAGCAGCGGTCGTCGTGAACGGCGCTGGCGCTCGCGGCCGGAGTCGCCGGAGCCGTCAAGACTCGGCGCCGAGGAAGAAGCCGACCGAGCTCACGATCTGGGTCGGCTGGAGCGCCGCACCACGAGTTCGGCGTCTTCAAGCAACTGATCGACGAGTACAACGAAGACGCACCCGAGCGTGCAGGTCAACGTCGTCAGCGACATCAAAGACGACAAGATCATCGCGGCGATCCGCAGCGGGAACGTGCCCGACGTCGTCAGCTCGTTCGCGTCGTCGAACGTAGGCAGCTACTGGCTCGAGGCGGCTGGATCAACCTCGGGCCGCTACCTCAAGCAGGCAAGATCAACGTCAACGATCGTTCCCGCCGGCGCCGAGTACTACACGCAGTACAAGGGCGTGCGCTGCGCGCTGCCGCTGCTGGCCGACGACTTCGGTCTCTACTACAACAAGACGCTGTTCAAGCAGGCCGGGATCAACGCGCCGCCGCAGACGTTCTCGGAGCTGACCGCCGACGCAAGAAGCTGACCGTGCGCAACACGCGACGGCTCGTTCAAGGTCGTCGGCTACGACCCGGTCTCGCCTTCTACGAGAACGCCGCCGAAGTCGCTCTACGCCGCCGTTCGGCGCGCAAGTACATCGACGCGAAGCGGACACTCGATCCTGCTCCAAGGACCCGGGCTGGACGAAGTTCCTCACGTGGCAGAAGAGCCTCGATCGACTGGTACGGCTACGACAAGCTCGTCACGGTTCCAGGCCGGCGCTCGGCCAGGAGTTCTCCGGCGTCGAACGCCTTCGAGACCGGCAAGCTCGCGATGAAGATCGACGGTGAGTGGCGCGTCGCGTTCATCAAGGACGAGCATCCGAGCCTGAACTACGGGACGGCGCCGATGCCCGTCGACGACGCCCATCCGGAGCTGTACGGCGGCGGGCTACATCAACGGGACGATCATCGGCATCCCGAAGGGCGTCTCCGCACCGGACCGAGGCGTGGGACGCTCGTCAAGTACCTGACGACGAACACGCACTTCGCTGGCGCAGTTCTCGAACGGGATCCGCAACGTGCCGTCGACGACGGCGGCGGTGAACTCGCCCGAGATCAAGCCCGGACGCGCACTTCGCGACGTTCCTGAAGATCTTCGCGAACCCGCACTCGGCGACGACGCCGATCACTGCGCGTCGGGCGGGGCCTACCACGGACCTGATCCAGAGCTTCGTCGGCAAGTGGCAGGCCGGGCAACGTGCAAGGACCTCCAGGCGGGCCTGAACGAAGCTCGACAAGCAGATCGACGCCCAGCTCGCACAGGCCAAGGGCGGCGGCGGCGCTGCCGTGAGCCACGCCGACCGCGGACGCCGGGCGCCGGCACGGTCCCGGCCGTGCCGGCGCTCGACCGCCGGCGCGCGCAAGCGGAAGGCCGTCTGGCGCCGGCGCCGGCTCGTGCTGCTGTTCATGAGCCCGTGGATCCTCGGGCTTCTCGATCTTCTTCGGCTACCCGCTCGTGTTCAGCGCCTACCTCTCGTTCACGCACTACGACCTGCTCTCGCCGCCGCGCTGGATCGGGCTCGGCGAACTACGAGTACCTGTTCAACAGCGACCAGCAGATCTGGCCGGCGGTCAAGAACACGCTCTGGATGATCGCTGATCGCCGTGCCGCTGAAGGTGCTCTTCGCGTTCGGCGTCGCGCTGATGCTCGCGCGCGCGCGGCGCGGCGTCGGCGTCTTCCGCACCGATCTTCTACCTGCCGGCGCTGGCGCCGCCCGTCGCCGCGACGCTCGGCTTCGTCTACATCCTCAACCCGGCGACCGGGCCGGTGAACATCGCTGCTCGGCGCAGCTCGGCATCGAGGGGCCGCTCTGGTTCCAGTCGCCCGACTGGGCGAAGCCGTCGCTCGTGCTGCTCGGCCTCTGGGGCATCGGCAACATGATGATCATCTTCCTCGCGGCCGTCCTCGACGTGCCGCAGGCACCTGTACGAGTCGGCCGAGCTCGACGGCGCCGGGCGCGCTGCGGCGGCTGCGCTACGTCACGCTGCCGACGATCAGCCCGGTGATCCTGTTCGCGGTCGTCATCGGCGTGATCGAGGGCCTCCAGTACTTCACGCAGGCGTACGTGGCCGCGAACATCGCCGTCCGGCCAGGCCTCGCAGGCCGGCGACACGACGCAGCAACCTCGGCTACCCGGAGCGACTCGACGCTCTTCTACCCGGTGCTGCTGTACCAGCACGGCTTCCGCGTACTTCCAGATGGGCTACGCGTCGGCGATGGCGATGGTGCTGCTCGCCGTCTCGCTCGCGGTCACGCTCGTGATCCTGCTTCAACTCGCGCACGCTGCGTGCACTACCAGGCGGGCCGCAGTGACGCGCGGCCGCGCGTCGCCGACGCGCCGCTCGTCCGGCGGCAGCCGCCGGCGCGCGGTGCGCCGGCGCCGGCTGCTCGTCTCGGTCGCGAACCACAGCCTGCTGATCGTCGTCGCGATCGCTGTTCCTCGCGCCGTTCGTCTTCATCGCTGCTGACGTCGCTGATGACGAACGAGCCAGGCGCTCTCGTCCGACCTCTGGCCGCACCCGTTCCGCTGGCGCAACTTCGTCGACGTCTTCACGCCAGGCGCCGATCTGGCGCTGGGCGCTGAACACGCTGCATGTACTCGGGCCTCGCGACGCTCGGCCTGCTCGTCTCGAGCATCCCGGTCGCGTACGCGCTCTCGCGGCTGCGCTGGCGCGGGCGCGACGCCGCCTTCGTGGTCGTGCTGATCGCGCTGATGCTGCCGCCGCAGGTGTCGGTCGTGCCGCTCTACGTGATGTGGGCCAAGCGGCTCTCGGCACTTCGTCGGCACGCTCTGGCCGCTGATCATCCCGAACTGGCTCGGCGACGCGTTCTCGATCTTCCTGCTGCGCCAGTTCTTCCTGACGATCCCGGAGGAGTACCTCGACGCCGCGCGCGTCGACGGCTGCGGCGAGCTCCGCCTCCTCGACCACGGTCGTCGTGCGGCTCGCGAAGCCGGCGATCGCCGCCGTGGCGCTGTTCTCGTTCCTCTACACGTTCAACGACTTCTTCCTGCCGCTCCTGTACGACGAGCGAGAACCCGCGACAACTGGGTGCTGTCGATCGGCCTCGTCCGAGTTCCGCTCGCTGCGCCAGGTGCAGTGGAACCTGACGATGGCCGCGACGCTGCTCGTGATGGCGCCGGTGATCATCGTCTTCTTCCTCGCGCAGAAGGCGTTCGTCGAGGGCGTGACGCTGACGGGGGTGAAGGGATGAAGCATCGCCGTCATCGGCGCGCGGCTCGACCTACACGCCCGAGCTCGTGTCGGGGCTCTCGCGAGCGCGACGAGCTCGACTCGCTCGTCGCTGCACGACATCGACGCGGAGCGGCTGCGAGGTCGTCGGCGGCCTGGCCGCGCCGCATGCTCGAGCGGCAGGGCTACGGCGGCGCGCTCGACGCTCACCGACGACCTCGACCGTGCGCTCGACGGCGCCGACTTCGTGCTCGTCCAGATCCGCGTCGGCGGCCAGGCGGCGCGGCTCGCGCGACGAGACGCTGCCGCTCGCCTGCGGCTGCATCGGCCAGGAGACGACCGGCGCCGGCGGCCTCGCCAAGGCGCTGCGGACGGTGCCGGTCGTCCTCGAGATCGCCGAGCGCGTCCGCGAGCTGGCGGCGCCCGACGCCTGGATCGTCGACTTCACGAACCCGGTCGGGATCGTCACGCGCGCACTCCTCGACGCACGGCCATCGCGCCGTCGGGCTCTGCAACGTCGCGATCACGCTTCCAGCGCCGCTGCGCGCAGGCTGCTCGGCGTCGAGCCCGACCGCGTCGTCGTCGACCAGGTCGGCCTCAACCACCTGACCTGGGTGCGGGCCGTGCGCCTCGACGGCGCGACGTGCTGCCCGAGCTGCTCGCCGAGCACGGCGACGCGATCGCGGCCGAGGTCGGGCTGCCGCGCGCGGCTGCTGCGACGAGCTCGGCGCGGTGCCCTCCTACTACCTCCGCTACTTCTACGCGCACGACGAGGTCTCGCGCGAGCAGCTCGACGGCGACGCCGCGCGCCGCAGCGGTGGCCGCAGATCGAGCGCGAGCTGCTCGAGCTCTACCGCGACCCGGCGCTGACCGAGAAGCCGGCGCTGCTCGAGCAGCGCGGCGGCGCGTACTACAGCGAGGCGGCCACCGGGCTCGTCGCCTCGCTCGTCTCCGGACGACGGCGCAGTGCACGAGGTGGACATGCGCAACGGCGGCGACGCTGGCCGGGCTCGCCGCCGACGACGTCGTCGAGGTGCCGGCGCGCGTCGGCGCAGGACGGGCCGGAGCCGCTCGAGCAGGCGCCGCTCGCGCCCGAGCTGCTCGGCGCTCGTCCAGCACGTCGCCGCGTACGAGCGGCTCGCGGCGCGAGGCGGCGCTCGACGCGCGACGCCGGTCGACGCGATCGCAAGGCCTTGCTCGCCCACCCGCTCGATCGGCCAGTAGGCGCAGACCGAGGAGCTGTTCGAGCGCATGTTCGCGAGCGTGCTAGAGGCGGCGCGATGAGCGTGAGCCTGTCGCGCTCGCCGTCGACGGCGGCAACTCGAAGACCGACCTCGCGCTCGTCGACGCGCGGACGGCGAGGTGCTCGCGCTCCGCCGCGGCCCGGCCAGCTCGCCGCACCACCTCGGCCTCGACGCGGTCGCTGGACGTGCTCGAGGACGCTCGTCGTCGAGGCCGCCGCGGGCCTCGACGGCGACGTCGCCGAGGTCGCGCGAGCTCTTCTGGCCGGCGTCGACTTCCCGGTCGAGGAGCAGGAAGCTGCAGGAGGCGTCGGCGGCGCGCGGCTGGGCGCGACGCGTGCGCGGTCGCGCAACGACACCTTCGCCGTCCTGCGGGCCGGGACCGAGCGCGGCTGGGGTGTCGCCGTCACCTGCGGGGCCGGCATCAACTGCGTCGGCGTCGCGCCGGACGGACGGACGGCGCGCTTTCCCGCGCTCGGCGAGCTCACCGGCGACTGGGGCGGCGGCCGCGACGTCGGCTTCGCGGCGCTGGCGGCGGCGGCGCGAAGCGAGGACGGGCGCGGCCCGAAGACGCAGCCTCGAGCGCCTCGTCCCCGCGCATTTCGGCGTCGGCACGCCGCTCGAGCTCGCGGAGGGCATCCACCGGCGCCGCATCCCGCTCGGGCCGCGTCGTCGAGCTGGCGCCGGTCGTCCTCGCCGAGGCCGACCGCGATCCCGTCGCCGGCGAGATCGTCGACCGGCTCGGCGCCGAGATCGTCGCGCTCGCCCGCGCGGCGCTCGAGCGGCTGGAGATGACGCAGGAGCCGGTCGAGGTCCTGCTCGGCGGCGGCGTGCTGCAGGCGGGCGACGGCAGGCTCCTCGCGGCGATCGAGGACGGGCTGCGCGCCGTCGGCCCGGCGATCGCGGCGCGCCGCACGTCGTCGCCGCCGATCGTCGGCGCGGCGCTGAGCGCGATCGACGGGCTCGGCGCCGCGCCGGATGCACAGGCCCGGCTCCGCCGCGAGCTGGATGCCGAAGCTGCCAAGCTAGGGGAGAACCGATGAGTGACGTCCGCTTCGAGGAAGCGACGAGGATCTACCCGGGCACGGACGCGCCGGCCGTCGACGCGCTCGACCTCCACATCGAGGACCGGGAGTTCATGGTGCTCGTCGGGCCGTCGGGCTCCGGGAAGACGACGGCGCTGCGCATGCTCGCCGGCCTCGAGGAGGTCGACTCAGGCGGCGATCTGGATCGGCGACCGCGACGTCACGTACGTGCCGCCGAAGGACCGGGACGTGGCGATGGTCTTCCAGAACTACGCGCTCTACCCGTACCTGACCGTCGCCGCCAACATCGCGCTTCCCGCTGAAGATGGCCAGGGTCAAGAAGCGGCTGCGCGAGCAGAAGGTCCGCGACGTCGCCGAAGCTGCTCGGGCTCGAGGAGTACCTGCAGCGCAAGCCGGCGCAGCTGTCCGGAGGCCAGCGGCAGCGCGTGGCGATGGGCCGCGCGATCATCCGGCACCCGAGCGTGTTCCTGATGGACGAGCCGCTCTCGAACCTCGACGCCAAGCTCCGCGTCCAGATGCGCGCCGACATCGCCAGCCTGCAGGCGCAGCTCGGGGTCACGACGTGTACGTGACGCACGACCAGGCCGAGGCGATGACGCTGGGCCACCGCGTAGCACTGCTCAAGGACGGGCGGCTCCAGCAGTGCGACGCCCCGCGCGTGCTCTACGAGAAGCCGGCGAACCTGTTCGTCGCCGGGTTCATCGGCTCGCCCGCGATGAGCACGTGCACGCTGGCGGTCTCGAACGGCTCGGTCGAACTCGGCGGCGTACGCGTGCCCGTGGAGGCGAACGGCTGCCCGGCCGTCGTCGTCGGTCTCAGGCCCGAGTCGCTCGAGCTGGCGGGATCTGCCTCGTCGAGTACGGGCACCTCGGGTGCCAGGCACGTGCCAGGCAGGTGCCAGGTAGGTGCCAGGCACTGTCAAGGGTCTTGACAAACGGACATGTTCTCGACACGCCCGTCCCGGTCGTCGACCTCGACCGGCTCGAAGCGAACCTGGCGCGCTGGCAGGCTGAGGCGGACCGGCTGGGCTTCGCCAACCGGCCGCACGTCAAGACGCACAAGTGCGTCGAGATCGCGCGCCGGCAGCTGGCGGGCGGCGCGGCCGGGCTCACGTGCCAGAAGCTCGGCGAGGCCGAGGTGATGGCGGCCGAGGGCTTCGACGATCTGCTCGTCCCGTACAACCTCGTCGGCGAAACGAAGCTCGCACGCCTGGAGAGGCTGCTCCGGCGGGCGGCGGTCAGCGTCTCGGTCGACGACGAGCGGCTGCTCGACGGGCTGGCCGGCGCTGCGCGCGCGGCCGGTCGCGAGCTCCCCGTTCTGGTCGAGTGCGACACCGGACTCGGCCGCGTCGGCGTCGCCTCGCCGGAGGCCGCCGGGGCGCTCGCCGAGGCGATCGCGCGACCAGACGGGCTGCGTTTCGACGGCTTCTTGACCTATCCGGCGCCGCCGGGCGCAGTCGAGTTCCTCGCCGCCGCGGCGGCGAGGGCAGAGGCGGCCGGGCTCGAGGTGCGATCGGTCTCTGCCGGAGGAACGCCGACGATGTGGCGCGCCGACGGCCTGCGCCCGACGGTGACGGAGTACCGGGTCGGCACCTACGCGTTCTACGACCGCAACTCGGTGGCAGCCGGCGCCGCGTCTCTCGACGACGTGGCGATGATGGTGCACGCGACCGTCGTCAGCAGGCCGACGGCGACGCGCGCGATCCTCGACGCGGGCAGCAAGGCGCTGAGCTACGACCCTGGGCCCGACGCGGGCCACGGCCTGATCCTCGAGGCTCCCTCGTCTTGCGACCCTGAACGAGGAGCATGCGTACGTCGAGGTGGCGCGGGGCGACTCGCTCGAGCTGGGTCAGCAGGTGCGGGTCGTCCCCAACCACACGTGCGTCGTCTCCAACCTCTTCGACGAGTTCCTCGTCGAGCGCGGGGGCGAGCTCGTCGACCGCTGGCGGATCGATGCGCGCGGCAGGTCGAGCTAGGGCTCGACCTCGACCTGGGAGTGCTCGAGGCCGCCGAGGCGGGAAGAGTCCGCGCGGTCAGCGAGGCGTGGTTCGCGGTCCGCTCGAAGAGCGAGACGCTCGGCGGCGACGGCGGCGGCGTCTCGGCGTCGGTCAGCCCGGCCATGTCCACGTAATGGAGGCGCTGCGAGCCGAGACCTTCGAGCTCTTCGTCGATCGGCTCCGTCAGTTCGGTGAAGGGCGCTCCGGCACGCTCCAGCACGGCAATGGGTCGCGCTAGAGGAAGGCGGCATCGCCCTCCAGGCCGGAGAGCTCGAGATCGGGCGCCGAGTCGATGATCGCATCGAGCAGGCGCGACGTGTGCGATCACGAGCAGCGCGTCGACGGTCCCGGCGGCGACGACGCGATGCTACTCCGCCCCGATCGTCGCGGTGTACGGATTCGAGCGTGATTCAAGCCTTCTCGAAGGAACATCCGATCGGGGGATGCGGAGAGGGGTTTCTTCTTAGATCCTCAGCAAGGGCGTTCCGCTTCCCGGGAAACGCCCAAGACCCAGGGCGATAGGAGTTGGCAGTGGCGAGACTCGAGGCAGGCACATCGGAGGCGCGCTCCTCCGGTCGCTGGCAATCGGAAGAGGGTCAGACGATCGTCCTCTTCGCGGTGGCGCTCCTGGGGATGTGCGCCATCGCCGGCTTCGCCATCGACGTCGGCGTCGCCTACAAGGCGCATCGGAGCCAGCAGTCGCTAGCCGATGCGGCCGCGCTGGCCGGGGCCTACGACCTGCCGAACGACACCGGCCTGGCCACGAGCGACGCGCAATCGAACGCGGCGCAGAACGGCGGTAGCGCGAACAGCATCACGTACTCCACCCAGTACCTGCCGAACGACACGATTACCGTCAAGACGACGAAGACCGTGCCGACTCACTTCCTCACCGTCCTTGGCGTCAAGACCTTCACGGTGGGCGCGACCGCTGTCGCGCAGGCCGAGACGCTGGCAACCGCCTCCGGGGGCTCGGCACCCTTCGGCGTGATCAACACTCAACCGGAGCTTGCCGGGCCCGGCTGCCCCTGCTTCGGCATCCAGACGACGCTGGACATGACCAAGGTAGGACCGGGCAGTTTCTCGATCATCGACATCGACGGATCGAAGGGTGGCACGAGCCCGGGCATCCTCGCCAACTGGATCGAGGACGGCTGCTCCTGCTCGACCGCCACGCCCTTGTGGCTGTACAGCGATCCGGGTGCGAAGTTCAACCCGTCGCAGGTCAAGAGCGCAATGGACTCCGTTCTCGGGAAGAACGTCCTCTTCCCGGTCTACGACGCCACACAAGGAAACGGAACGAACCTCCAGTACCACGTGATCGGGTTCGCCGGATTCAACGTGGTCAGCTACGACGTCAAGGGCACGAACATGACCATCACCGGCTCGTTCGTGAAGGTCGACTGGACCGGCTTCGG
Source organism: uncultured Actinomycetes bacterium (assembly GCA_963776375.1). Classification (GTDB taxonomy): domain Bacteria; phylum Actinomycetota; class Thermoleophilia; order Gaiellales; family Gaiellaceae; genus PALSA-612. The sequence continues at coordinate 394,444 of CAVZMF010000005.1, forward strand.
CACGTCGAACACGTCCACGTACTTCGGCGCCACGACCTCGCAGCTCATCGGCTGAGCCCATCGCTGTCCCGTCACTATGCGATCGCCAGCTGGCGGAACGGCTCCAGGTTCGAGACGCCGACGCCGACGAGGCGCAGCGGGCCGGGACGGTCGCGCAGAGCGCGGTCGAGGAGGCGGCAGGCAAGATCGCCGATCGTCTCCGCGTCGTCGATGCCGGCGGGGAGCGTGGTCGAGCGGCTGCGGATGGCGAAGTCGGGGTAGCGCACCTTCGTCGTCACCGTGCGGGCGCACTCGCCGCGGCCCGCGAGGTAGCCGGCGACGCCCTCGGACATGCGCCGGATCTCGGCGTGCAGCGTCTCGCGGTCGGCGATGTCGCGCTCGAACGTCTCCTCCTGGCTGATCGAGATGCGCTCGACCGAGAGCTCGAGCGGCCGCGGGTCGATGCCGCGCGCGCGGTCGCGGAGCATCGTCCCGACCTTGCCCGGAAGCAGGAGGCGCAGGTCGGCGTCGTCGAGCGCGGCGAGCTGCCCGACCGTCTCGATGCCGGCGCGCGCGAGCCGGATCTCGGCCTTCGGGCCGACACCGGGCAGCTTGCGCACGGCGAACGGTGCCAGATACGCGGCCTCGCGCCCGCCCGGGACGACGGTCAGCCCTCCCGGTTTGCGGGCGTCGCTCGCCACCTTGGCCACGACCTTGCACGACGCGACGCCGAGCGAGCACGTGAGCCCGGTCGTGCCGCGGACGGCCGCCTGCACCGCTCCGGCCACGCGCCGGGCAGCGAGAAAATTGTCGTGAGCCGCCTGCAGCGCGGCGGAGCCAAAGTCGCGGGCGACCTCCTCGAGTTGGAGGTAGCCCTCGTCGAGCCCTGTGCGCTCGACGGTCGGCACGACCTCGCGCACGGCGCTCCAGACGGCCTGCGAGTACTGGCGGTAGACAGAGTGCCGCGGGCGGACGAAGACGGCCTGCGGGCAGCGGCGGAACGCCTCGGCGCAGCTCATCGCCGAGTGGATGCCGAAGCGCCGGGCCAGATAGTTCGCGGTGCAGACGACGCCGCGGCCGCGCGGATCGCCGCCGACGACGAGCGGCTTCGTCCGTAGCTCCGGAGCCTCGAGCTCCTCGACTGCGGCGAAGAACGCGTCCAGGTCGAGGTGCGCGACGATCACGTGAAGAGCATAGGCTGCGCTACCGGAAGGCCCCGATCAGCGCGCCGCCGATGACGATCAGCACCGCGCCGATCCAGAGGTTGCGCCCGACGAGCTCGCTGCGGCCGAGGACGATCGCCGAGAGCACGACCCCGACGAGCGACTCCACGGCCACGAGCGGGCTGACGACCGAGACGGACCCGCGCGCGAAGGCCTCGAAGAGGAAGACGTACGAGAGGCCCCAGACGATCCCGGAGAGGGCGAAGGCCTCGAACGCCGGCCTGAGCCCTCGCACCGGCCCACCCGGCCCTCGGCGCGCCATCAGGTACAGGGCGATCAAGAGGCCGCCGGCCACGATCGTCCCTCCGGCCGCCAGCTCCGGCGAGACGTGCTCGTGGGTCGCCAGCCGTCGGACGACGTTGTCCCGGGTCGCGAAGAAGACGGCGGAGCCGAATGCGAAGGCGAGGCCGATCGCGCGGAAGGTGCCGGGACGGACCCGCTCCAGGGTGAGTGCGACGCCGCCGAGCACGATCAGGACGGCGCCGGCGACCAGCGGCCCCTGCACGGGCTCGCCGAAGAAGGCGAGCGCCATGGTCACCGAGACGAGCGGAGCCGCGCCGACGACGAGGGCCGTTCGTGACGACCCGGCATCGCGAACGCCGATGACGTACAGGACCTGCGATGCGCCCGGTGCCAGGAGGCCGGCGAGCAGGTACGGCCAGACCTGCCAGCTCCAGTCCATGCGCGTGACCGCGACGATCCCCACCGGGATCAGCGCCGCCAGCACGGTCGCAAAGGCGCCGAGCTCGGCATCGGGGCATCGGCGCAGCGCGAACGTCAGGGTCACGGCCAGCGAGCCGAACGCGAGCGCCGAGCAGAGTGCGAGCACGACCGCCGCCACGCCCCGAACCTATTAGGTTTGGCGGATGGGGATCGAGCGGGTCTGCGTCGTCGGGGGCGGGGTGATCGGCAGCCTCTACGCCGCCCATCTCGCCAGCAACACGGAGACATGGGTGCTCACGCGCCGGGCGGCGCATGCGGCGGCCCTCGCCGCGCACGGCCTGCGCGTGACCGGCAAGAGCGACTTCACGGCGTCGCTGCGCGCCACCGCCGACGAGGCTGCGCTGCCTGACGCCGATCTCGTCATCCTGGCCACCAAGGCGACCGACGTCGACGACGCGGCGTCGCGTTTGGCGGGGCATGTGCCTTCGGCGACGGTGATGACGATCCAGAACGGTCTCGGCGCCGAGGAGTTCGTGCGCGCCCACGGCGAGTGGCCACTCGTCTCTGCGGTGACGTTCATGAGCGGCGTCCGGCACTCGGACGCCCACGTCGAGTACGAGCTCGACACGGAGACGTGGCTCGGTCCGTACGACGGCACGACCGGCCTCGAGCGCGTGCAGGAGATCGAGGCGCTGCTGGTCGAGTCGGGCCTCCGCGCCCGTGCCTTCCCCGACCTCCGGCCGGCGCAGTGGTCGAAACTGATCTTCAACGCGACCGTGAACACGGTTTCGGCGCTCACGGACCTTCCGCACGTCTCGGGGTTCGCGGAGGTCGAGCTGCCGACCGACCTCGGGCTGCTCGTGCGCGACCTGATGGACGAGGGCAAGCGCGTCGCGGCGGCGGCCGGCGTCGAGTTGCACGAGGATCCCTGGGAGATGAACGTCCACGCCGTCCGCAAGGGCGAGACCGAGGCGGCGGCCGGTGCCTACGCGCACGTGCCGTCCATGCTGGAGGACGTGCGCTCGCGGCGGACCACGGAGGTCGACTTCATCACCGGCTCCCTCGTCCGCGAGGCCGAGCGCGCCGGCGTCCCGGTCCCGCTGCACACGGCCATGTACCGGCTGGTCAAGGCCCGGGAGGCGGCGTACTCGTGAACGGCGCCCGCGGTACCCACTCCGTTTCTTCCCCCCAAGGGGCCTTCGGCCCCGAGCCCCCTGTTTTTGAGGGTAGCGCGGAGACTCGCACGCGTGTGAAACGCGTCTGTGACGAAAGCGTGACTTTGCGTCCATGGGCGGGGAGGCGGGGCGAATGAGGGTCTGCGTCGTCGGCTGCGGGGCGGTCGGGTCGCTGTTCGCGGCCGCGCTGGCACAGGTCGATGAGGTCGAGGTCTGGGCCTACGACCTCGATCGCGGCGCACGTGGACGCGATCAACGAGCACGGCCTGCGTGATCACGCGGCGCCGGCGAGTTGACCGGCGAGGTGCGTGCGACGACGGACGCGCAGGAGCTGCCGCCCTGCGACTTCGGCATCGTCGCCGTCAAGAGCATGTTCACGGACGCGGCCGTCGCCGCGACGGCGCACGCGTTCCAGGACGGCGCCGTCTGCTCCGTGCAGAACGGCGCCGGAAACGAGGAACAGGTCGCGAGGCACGTCCGCGAGGTGATCCGGGGCACGACCTTCCCGGCGGGTCACATCGTCGGGCCCGGCCACGTCGGCTGGGACACGAAGGGCGACACGCACATCGGCCCGTTCGAGCCCAGCCCGGCGCCGATGGCCAAGGTCGAGGCGCTCGCGGAGGCCTGCACGCGCGGAGGCATGCCGACGCACGCCCTCGAGGACGCGCGCGGCGCCCAGTGGCGGAAGCTGATCTTCAACGCCGCCTCGAACGCGATCGGCGCGCTCACCGGCCTGACGCACGGCCGCATCGCCGAGCCGCCCACGCGGGACCTGGCCTGGGCGGTCATGGCCGAGGGCCGTGCGGTCGCCGATGCCCAGGGCATCGTGCTCGACCAGAGCCCGGAGGAGCTGTTCGACTTCGCGGCCCGCAAGGAGGTCGCGTACGACCACAAGCCGTCGATGCTGCAGGACGTCGAGGCCGGCCGCGCCACCGAGATCGACTTCCTGAACGGCGCGATCGCCGACTTCGGCACACGCTACAGCGTCGACGCGCCGCTGAATCGGGCGCTGGCCGCGCTCGTCAAGGGACTGGAGAGGAGTTAGTGCTGATGCAGACGTCACAGGCCGAGATCGACCGGCGCCTGAGCGCGGTTCGCGAGGCCGCGCAGGCGAACGACGTGGATGCGGTGGTCGTGTCCGGCTCGGAGTACACGGGCTTCGAGGGCGCCGTCCGCTACCTGAGCGGCTTCCGCATCCTGCATCGCTACGCCCATGTGGTCGTGCCGGTCGACGGCGACCCCGCAGTCGTCTTCCCGCAGGGAGGCGCGCTGGGTCGGCGACCACGGCGAGGCGTGGCTGGAGCAGGTGTTCGCCGAGCATCCCGGAAGCTGGATCGCCGACCGGGCGCGGGACAAAGGCTGGAGGCGCATCGGCGTCAGCGGGCTCGACTACGTCATCGCGGTGCGCGACTACCGCGCGCTCGCCGACGGGCCGGCCGTGATCGTGCCCTTCGACGAGCAGTTCGACCTGGCGCGGGCGGTCAAGTCCGCCGAGGAGCTCGAATCCGTGCGCGAGGGCATGCGGATCAACGAGGCCGGCGTCGAGGCGGTGCTCCGCGCCTACGAGCTCGGCAAGACCGAGGCCGAGCTGATGGGCGAGGCCGAGCGTGTCTTCACGGCCGCCGGCTGCTACCGGACGACGATGGACATGATCCTCGGCGGCCCCGAGGGCGGGGCGTGGCCCGAGTTCAAGTTCCCTTCGGCCGAACGGCGCATCGGCGCCGACGACCTGCTCCTCTACGGCCTCGAGGTCGCAGGCCCGGGCGGGCACTGGGTCGAGTTCTCCCGGCCGATCTGCGCCGGGAAGCCGTCCGCCGACACGCTGTCCGCGATTGGACGCCTACCACGAGTACGCCGAGGCAGCCCGGGCGACGATGAAAGCGGGCGCGACGGCGCACGACGTCCACATGGCCGTCTCCAAGGGCTTCCACGAGCGCGGTTTCCAGCTCGGCCACGTCACTGGCCACTCGATCGGCATGACCATGATCGAGCACCCGAGGATCGGCGAGGGCAACGAGACCGTGCTGCGCGAGAACATGGTCGTCTCCATGCACCCGCACGCGATCACGCAGGACGAGCGCGCCTGCCTGTACATGCAGGACACGTGGCTGGTCACGCGCGGACGGCGGCGTGCCCTTCTCGGACGTGCCGCTCGGGATCTACGACGGCTCGGAGACGACTCTCTAGCTCGTAGCGGCCCGGCTCCGTCTCGCGAAGCACGACGAATCCCGGCGCTCCAGGCTTTGCTTCGGGCACGACGCAGTCATCGCCGATCGCGTTAGGCTCGTGCCGTGAGCGAGCCGAACCTCGACCTCTTCATCGAGGCGCTGCCGCCGACGCTGCAGCTCGACTACGGCGCGCGGGCCGAAGAGCGGGGCTTCCGGGCCGCGTGGTTCCCGGAGATCACCTTCGGCGACGCGTTCGGGCCTGCCACCGCGGTGGCGACGAGGACCTCGCGGATCGGGCTCGGCACCGGCGTGGTCGGAATCTGGAGCCGCTCGGCCGTGACGCTGGCCCTCCAGGCGGCGACGCTGAACGAGCTCTCCTCGGGGCGGCTGCTGCTCGGCGTCGGCCTGCAGGCGCGCGGCTACGTGGAGGGCTGGCACGGCCAGACCTACGAGCGGCCGGTGCGCGCCATGCGCGAGTTCGTGACCATTCTGCGCCGGATCCTGTCCGGCGAGAACGTGACCTTCGAGGGCGAGATCTTCTCCGTGAGGGACTTCCAGCTGCAGATGGAGCCGCCCGAGCGGCCCGCTCGCATCTACATGGCCGCGATCGGGCCGCAGATGACGAGGCTCGCCGGCGAGCTCGCCGACGGGATCCTCGGCTACTGCTATTCGGCCGCCTACGTCCGGGAGGCGGTGCTGCCCAACCTGCAGGCGGGAGCAGCGCGCGCGGGTCGCAGCCTGGACGACTTCGACATCGCCTGCGGCTTCCCGAGCATCGTCTCGCCGGACGGCTCCGCCCTCGAGCAGATCAAGGGACAGGTGATGATGTTCGCGACCGCTCGGCAGCTCGTCGCCCGAGTACGCGACCAGCTTCGCCGCGGCCGGGTACGACGTCGCCCCGATCCAGGAGCGCGTCGACGCGGCCGACGTCGACGGCGCGCTCGCGCTCGTCACCGACGAGATGGCCGATGCGATGACGATCGCGGGCACGCCCGACGACGTGCGCCGCCGCATCGACGAGTACCGCGACGCGGGGCTCACGACCGTCGCGCTCAACCCGTCGCCGCCTGACGTCTGGTTCCCGCTCTATCAGGGGCACTTCCCCGACGCGGCGCTGGCGAGGATCCCCGAGTTCTCGTTCCCCGCGTACCTGGGCGTGATCGACGCCACGCTCGACCTCGGAGCCGCGTGAGCGAGCGCGAGCCCGTTCCGTTCCGCGTCGTCACGGCCGACGGCGAGACGATCGACCTCACGTACTCGTCGCCGCGGCCGGAGGCCGAGCACGACGAGCAGGCGCTGCTCGCGGAGACGCCGTGGTTCGAGGCCGGCAAGCCGCTTCGCAACTACATGCTCCACGAGACCGACTTCTACGACGAGGTCGAGCAGATCTGGGGCCGGCGCTGGGGGGCTGAGGGCATCGGCAAGCTGCGCGAGGTGCTCGTCTCGCGGCCGACCGAGAACGAGGTCCGGCCCGAGTACGCCGACGAGTGGCAGTACTACTACTCCTCGGCAGCCGGGAACGCGGACCTCGGCAGGCTGCAGGCGCAGTTCGACGAGTACTACGACGTGCTGCGCGCGAACGGCGTCCGCGTCCACTCCGTCGAGGCCCCTGTTCCGGCGATCGGTGCCTACGGCTACATCAAGAACCTCGTCACGCTGGCCGGCGCCGGGCTCGTCGTGCGCGGCGGCGTGATCATGCACCGCTACGGGCTGGGCTCGTGGCAGCGCGGGCGCGAGGTGATCTGGGCGAAGGCGTTCGCGGCGCTCCAGCTCCCCGTCTACCTGACCATCCACGGCCGCGGCATCTGCGAGCCGGGCGCGGGCCGGTGGCTCGACGCAGAAGACGTTCGTCTTCAACGAGAGCGTGGTCGCGAACGAGGAGGGGCTACGGCAGCTGCAGTTCGTGCTCGAGGGGCTCGGCGTCGAGTTCGTGCTCGCGCACAGCCCGGGCTGGGTCGACTCGATCGCCGGGGGCAACATCGGCACCTCGCACATGGACATGGTGCTGCTCGTGCCCGACGAGCGCGTCGCCGTGCTCTCGCCGCACCTCGTCAACTACGGCTTCGTCCGCGAGCTCGTGCGGCGCGACTTCACGATCGTCGAGGTGCCCGTCGAGGAGTACTGGGACCTGGCCGTGAACGGCGTCACGCTCGAGCCGGGCAAGGTCGTGGTGAACCAGGGCTCGCCGACCGTCATCTCCGCGCTGGAGAAGGCGGGCGTCGAGGTGATCCAGGTCGACTTCTCGGAGAGCCAGAAGTTCGCCATCGCCGGCCTCCACTGCGCGACGCTCGAGTTGGTCAGGGACCAGCCCTAGCCGAAGCAGCGCGGCGGAATCCGCGCCACCGCTGCGGGAAAGAGAATTCCCTTCCGCCCGTGATCCCGGCCGGACGGAGCAGCAGGATCACGAGCATGACGATGGCGATGCCGACCAGACTCGTCCCGCTCGGCGCCTTGATGCCCCAACCGAAGACGTGGATGCCTAGCTCGGCGTTACTGAGCAGGATGTTGAACAGGCTGACGACGACCGCCCCGACGACCGCTCCCCACAGGCTCGAGATGCCCCCGACGACGAGCATGGCCAGGGTGAGAAAGGTTAGGTCGAGGTACACCTGGTTTGCGCTGATGCTGCCGAGCAGATGGACGTAGAGGCCGCCGGCGAACCCTGAGAGGGCACCCGAGAGCGTGAATGCGAGCAGGCGCTGCCGATGGATGTCGATGCCCGCCGCGCGTGCTGCAGCAGGGTCCTCACGGGCCGCCCGTAGTTGTCGTCCAAACCGGCTCCGCTGGTACGTGAACGCGATGCCGATGACGGCGACGGCGCCGATCGTCGACTGCCAGTAGTCGGTCGTGACCGGGATGAGCGACTCGACCGTCGCGCCCGGTCCGATGCTGTTCCAGTTGTACAGGAGGTTGTAGGTGATACCGAGCACTGCGAGCGTGGCAATGCCTGCCGCGATTCCGGACAGGCGCATCAGCGGGATCCCGACCGCGAAGGCGTAGACACCGCCGAGGCCTGCGGCCAGCGCCAGAGACCAGGCACTCGAGATGGAGTGGTCGCGCAACAGGGGGAACAGAGTCGGGAGGACACCGGGCTTCGTGTCGATCGGAATCGTCATCACACCGGCGGAGAAGGCGCCGATCGCGGCGAAGCTGATCTGGCCGAACGAGATCACGCCGGAGTTGCCGACGAACATATAGAGAGCGGCGACGATGGCCACGTACACGATCGCGGTCAGGTACTTCACCTGGTCCGCTGAGGAGGCGAAAAGCCCGGACGAGAGCGCGAGCAGGGCCACGAGGGCCACCGGGCCGAGCAGCTGTTCGAGACCTCTCGTCCGCTCACACCCGCTCCACCGATCTGCCACCGTGCGCGAACAGGCCAGCCGGGCGCAGGAGCAGCGCGATGATGACGGCGAGGTAGATCACGGAGGGCATGTAGAGGTTGGACGTGAACGGCGTCTCCCCCGACGACGGGAGCTCGGCGCCGACGAGCGAGATGGCGAAGCCCATCGCGAATCCACCGAGCGTCGCCGAGAGGAGCCGGTTGATCCCGCCGGCGACGACGCCGACGAGGACGAACAGGGTCTCGTACAGGCCGGTGGTCGGGGTGACCGAGGCGCTGCCGATGCTGAGGACGACCGCCGCGACCGCGGCCAGCACGCCCGAGATCGCCACCGCGGCCATGATCACGGTGTCCGCCCTGACGCCCAGCAGCCGTGCTGTCCGGAAGTCCATGGACGCGGCGCGCATCTGCAGCCCGATCGACGTCCGGTTGAGAAGCAGCGCGAGTCCGCCGAGGGAGAAGACGCCTGCGCCGATGGCGAGGATCGATGCCCAGCGGACGTGCAGCGAGCCGATCGTGGCCGCCTGGTTGAGCTGCGCGAGCGTCCCGATCGGGTCCCCGATGATGCCGAACCGACGGTACGTGTACTGAACGAGGGCGGCGTTCTCGAGCAGGATAGGCGAGCGCGAAGGTGGCGACGAGCATCGTCGAGGGGTCGGCCGTCCGCAGCGGCCGGAAGGCGATCCGCTCCATCAGGAGCGACGCGACGACTGCGACGAGGACGGCGGCGAGGATGCTCGCGGCATCGGGCCAGGAGTCGGTGAACGCGAGCGCGTAGGCGGCGAGCCATGATCAGCTGGCCGTAGGCGAAGTTGATCAGGCGGAGCACGCCGAACACGAGGCCGATCCCGACCGCGATGAGTGCGAAGACGGCGCCGAGGCCGATCGCGTCGATGAGGTTCTGGACGTGGATCACGAGGCGAGATAGGCGGCGATGATGCGCTCCGTGTCGTCCGCGTCGGCCGGAGTCAGGGTCATGCGCAACTCGCCGTTCGTCAGCGACGTAGGTTCGGTCGGCGAGAGCGACGGTGCGCTGCGCGCGCTGCTCGACGAGCAGGACGGTCACGCCGCGCTCGCGGATCTTCAGCGAGCGCGTCGAAGACGACGTCCACGATCGTCGGCGCCAGGCCCAGGGAAGGCTCGTCCAGGAGCAGGACGGACGGCCCCGCCAGGAGCGCACGGGCGATCGCGAGCTGCTGCTGCTGCCCGCCCGAGAGGACGCCGGCAGGTCTCGCCTCGGAACTCCTGGACGACCGGGAACAGCTCCTCGACCCAGCGCGCGGTCCTCGTCGACCCCGTCGCGGCCGTCGCGGCCGACGAGCCCGAGGCGCAGGTTCTCCTCGACCGTCAGTTCGGCGAAGATCCTGCGACCCTCCGGGACGAGCGCGATGCCCGCCCGCGCGATCGTCTCCGGCTTCCTGCCGACGATCGAGCGCGCCGTGCGAGGCGGATGTCGCCGGACTGCGGCCGGACCATGCCGGTGATCGTGTGCAGGGTCGTCGACTTGCCCGCCCCGTTGGGGCCGATGAGGCCGACGATCTCGCCCTTGCCGACGGTCAGGTCGAGCTTGCGGACGGCCGGGACCGACCCGTAGGTGACCCAGAGGTCGGCCAGTTCGAGGGCCGGGACCATGCTCATCGGGGCCCCCTCGTGGACGGCGCTCTCGCCGAGATAGGCGGCCGTCACGTCGAGGTTGGCGCGGATCTCCTGCGGTGTGCCCTCGGCCAGCGTGCGGCCCTGGTCGAGCACGTGGATCCGGTCGCAGACCTCCATGATCAGCGCCATGTTGTGGTCGATCAGCAGCACGCCGGCCTCGTACTCGTCGCGCACCGAGCGGACGACGGCGGCGAAGTCCGGGCACCTCTGCCTCCGGCAGGCCGGCAGCCGGCTCGTCCATCAGCACGAACCTCGGCGCCGTCGCGAGCGCCCGCGCCACGCCGAGCTTGCGCTCGTCGCCGTGCGCGAGCGTCGACGCCGGGCCTCGAGCCGTAGGCCGCGAGCCCGAGGAGCTCGAGCAGGCTCGCCGCCCGATCGCGCGCCACGCCGGCTGCGCGCTCCGGAGCCGAGCGCCGCCACCTCGACGTTCTCGCGCACGGAGAGCGAGCCGAACGAGCGGCTGTGCTGGAACGTGCGGGCGAGCCCTGCGCGGCCGCGGCGGTGCGGTGCTCCACGACGTGATCAGCTCGTCGGCCAGCGCGACCGAGCCCGAGGTCGGGAAGTCGAAGCCGGTCATGACGTTGACGAGCGTCGTCTTGCCGGCGCCGTTCGGGCCGATCAGCCCGACGACCTCGTGGCGGTGGACCTCGAGGTCGACGCCCCGGAGCGCGTGGACGCCCTCGAAGGCGCGCGAGACGCCGGTGGCCCGGAGACTGCCTCCGGGCCACCGGCTCGCCTCACGCGAGACGTCGTCCGTCAATGCCGCTCAGAGACGGCCCAGCTTCTTCGCCGTGTAGAGCTGGACGAACTTCGGCTTCGAGTTCTGCACCTGCATGACCCGGTAGGAGCGGCCGAAGACGCTGTGCAGCTTCGGCAGAGAAGCTGACCTTGCCCGAGATCGTGGGCAGGCCCTTGAACTTCTGCATGATCGCCGCGAGCACTGCGCCCTTGGTCGATCCCTTCGCCTGCTTGACCGCCGCCGCGACACCGTCGACGGCAGCCGCGCCGGTGACGAAGCCGCCCGTCGCCGGCGGCTGGTGGATCGCGGTCATCTGGCCGATCAGTCGCTTCACCGCGGCGCTCGGGTCGTCGCCGAACGCGGACGCATACGTCACGTACCAGTAGTTCGAGACCGCCGGGCTCTTCGGGTACCAGAACGTCCCGTCCCCGGCCCATGAGTTCATGATCGGCGTGTTGTTGTTGAGGCTGCGGATGCCGGCCACGAACGCCGGCCAGTCCGGCGGGAACCCGTCGCAGACCGCGATCATCGCAGCCTTGTGCGCGTTCACGCGGCTGACCACGCCCTGCACCTGATTCTGGCCGGTCGTGTAGCTCTCCGTATCGACGATCGTGCCGCCGAGCTGCTTGTAGCGCGATGTGAAGGCCTGGATGATGTTCTTGAAGTAGACGAGCAGGTTGTTGGTGACCGTGATCGCCGTCTTCCAGTGCTTGACGTTGTAGGCGTACTCGGCCATCGCCGCACCCTCGTCCTGCGCCACGTTTCCGTAGCTGAACGCGAGCTTGCCGGCCGCGCCGAAGCGCTTCGGGCCCATCTGGTCGGTGCCGATGCAGGGTGCGATCGTGAGCAACCCCTTGCTCAGGAACTCCTGGATCGCCGCCGTCGCGAAGTCGACGTCGCAGGTCACCATGCCCACCACGGCGCCCTTCGAGACCACGTTGTCGACACAGGACTTCGAGACGTCTGGCTTCGAGTTCTGCGTGTCGCAGCTGATCACCTCGAGCTTGGCCCCGTTCACGCCTCCGAGGCCGTTGATCTTCTTGGCCTCGAGCCGTGCTGCGGTCAGCGCCGGGTTGTCGAACGGCGCCATCTGACCGCTGAGGTCGGCCGCGAAGCCGATGCACGATCTTGCCCTTCGCCCCGGACGCGGTGGTCACCCCCACGGCCGCAACGGTGACGGCCGCGGCCAGAACCACCGCGAGCCCCCACCTCTTCGTACCTCTCATGCTGCCCTCCCTTCGGTGCTGCTTGACGATGCAAACTGCGATGAATCGTGCCCGCCCGCGCTCCGCCAGCTCCCGCGGAGGGAGCCGCCACAGCGAGTCCTCGAAGTCGTTACCGAAGGTACCGTCGTCCGAGAAGACCTCGAGGTCGTAACAGCCTGCCCACCCCGTCCGCTCGACCGCGTCGAGGATCGGGGCGAGGTCGATGACGCCGTCGCCCGGGAGCACGCGGTCGCACCAGCTCCGGGTCGGCCTGCGCCAGTCGTTCACCTGGACGGCGACGAAGCGGTCGCCGTAGCGCGCGATCTCGTCCTCGAGCGCCGGCGTGTCCCACAGGTGCCAGGTGTCGAAGACGAGCCCGACGTCCGCGCCGGCCTCGTCGACGAGCGCGGCGGCGTCCCCGAGCGTGGTCACGAGCGTCCAGTCCTCCTGCTCGTAGCTCGACATCGGCTCGAGCCCGACGGGAATGCCGAGCCGCGCCGACTCGTCGGCGAGCGCGCGCAGCCCCTCGGCGAGCGTCGCACGGGCCTCGTCTTCGCCGAGGTCTCCCGCCGGCCCGGTCGGGCAGACGAACGCCGTCGGCTCAAAGGGCGCCAGGCGCCGCATCCCCGCCACGATCGCCTCGACCCGCTCCCCGGGGTCGCTCGGCCCCGGGAACTTCGGCAGCGGCAGGACCGAGGGAACCGCCGTGACGGCCGCGCTCGCCTCGAGCCCGCTCTCCCGGAACGCGTCCAGCTGCTCTGCTTCGCGGCCCTCGACGAGCTTGCCCTCGAAGATCGAGATGCCGTCGGCTCCGGCGGCGGCATAGGCGGCGAGGTCGTCCTCGAAGCTCGCCGGCAGCGTCGAGAGCTCGCAGATCGCGAAGCGCCTACGCAACCGCCGCCCCTTCGCGGTCGCCCGACTTGAAGTGCGGCATGACCGTGTCTGCGAACAGCTCCTGCGCCTTGATCGCCTGCCAGTGGGCGAAGCCGCCTGCGTTGACAGTGATCGAGACCTCGGTCAGCCCCTCGCAGACGTCCCGGACGGCCTCGATGCGCTCGATGATGTCGTCCGGTGTGCCCACCCAGACGACGTCGCCGTCGATCATCTCCTCGTAGGGCATCTGCGAGAGCTTCTCCATGATCCCGGAGATGTAGAAGCCGTAGCCCGAGGCCTCCATGTCCTCGGCCGGCGGGAAGTTCACGTGCGGGTCGATCAGCGGTGACGCGTTGCCCTCGAGGAACTGCCGCATGCCGCGCTCCGCCTCGCGCCGCGCGTTGTCGCGGTCCTCGTCGATGTAGCAGGCGTGGATCCAGACGATGTCGGGCTCGGTGCCGTGCTCGGCGCACCTGGCGCGGTAGAGGTCGAGCTGATCCTTGAGCGCCGCGTAGGGAAGGAGTGGCGGCACGACGACGGCCCAGCCGTTCTCCGCGGCCAGCTCGTAGGTGCGGTCGCTCGTCCCGCCCAGGAAGACGCGGAGCTTGTGCTCCGGCCGCGGCCAGATCTGCGCCTCGTCGATCTTGTAGAACTGCCCGTCGTAGGAGAAGCGCTCGTCCTGCAGCGCCTGGAAGAGGATGTCGAGCGACTCCTCGTAGCGGTCCCGCGTCTCGCGGATCGGGACCCCGGCTTTCGCCGGGATCCAGCCGTGGCCGCGCAGGGCGCCGAACTCGTAGCGCCCGTCGAAGAGGATCGCGGCGGCCGCGATCTGCGAGGCCAGCATGGCCGGGTTGTGGTAGGGCAGGACGTGCCCGAGCGTCCGGAACTTGATGTTCTTCGTCCGGGCGGCGCACTCGCCCCAGAGCGCGAACGGGTTGGCGGAGATCGAGAACTTCGGGAAGAAGAAGTGCTCGATCACGGCGTAGGCGTCGTAGCCGAGCCGGTCCGCGTGCACGACCTGCTCGATCACCTCGTCGTACGCGCGCTTGGGGGTCTTGCCGCCCCAGTACTGGATTTCCGAGTAGATCGAGAACCTCATCACACCTCCTTCGAATGTCCGACTTTGAACGGATTTGGATCGGGTGTCAAAGCGGTTCGGTCGTCTTGCCGAGATGGCGGCCGAGGCCCGAGAGCGCGCGCCGCGCGCGGTTCTCGCGCAGCAGCTCGTTCGCGACGATCGTCCCCGACCCGGCGCCGAGACCCGGGCCGGGATGCGTGCTCGCCCCGATGTGCCAGAGGCCCCGGACGGGGGTGCGATGGCCCGGCAGCGTGGGCCGCGGCCGCCAGAGCAGGTTCTGGTCGAGCGCGCACGAGCCCGAGTAGATGTCGCCGCCGACGAGGTTGACGTTCGCCCGCTCGATGTCGGCCAGGCGAGAGGACGACCCGCTTCAGGAGCGCCGACTCGAGGTTGGTGACGTGCCGCGCGATGCGGGCCTGGATCCGGTCGGCGTAGCGCTCCTTCAGCTCGTCCGTCCAGGTGCCGTCGCCGGTGTCGATCTCGCCGGCCGCGTCTCCCATCGGGTCGGCGCGGGAGCTCCTGGAGCTGGATCCAGAGGATCGACTTGCCCTCGGGCGCGCGCGACGGGTCGACCGCGAGCGGCTGGCCGAGGACGATCGTCGCCTCGGCGGGGAGCAGCCCGCGCTCGGCCTCGTTGACGGCGCGCGAGACGCCGTCGAGCCCGGGCGTCAGGTGGAGGATCGCCGTCCGGCCGAGCCGCTCGTCGCCGTCCCAGCGCGGCGGCTCGTCGAGGGCGAAGTGGATCTGCATCTCGGCGCGGCCGTAGCGGAAGCGGCGGCCCGCCTCGCGTGCCGGCTCGGGCAGGCCGTGCGCGTCCGCGAGCAGGCGGCCGTAGAGCTGCGTCGGCGTGACGTTCGCGACCACGCGATCGGCTGCGACCGTCGCTCCGCCGGCGATGCGGACGCCGGTGGCCTTGCCGTTGTCGACGAGGACGTGCTCGACGTCCTGTCCGGTCTCGAGCGCGCCGCCGCCCGCGCGCACGATCCCCGCCAGGGCGTCGACCAGCTTGACGCCGCCGCCCTTCGGAACCGGCATCCCGCCGAGCTCGATCGCGACCGCGATCACCTGCGTCATGAACCCGGACACGGCCGAGTCCGGCCCGAGGCCGGTGTGGAGCACCCAGGGCGCGAGCAGGCCGTGCGTCTGCGGCGAGGCGAATGTCTCCGTGAGCCAGTCGCGCGCGCTCGCGAGCACGCTTCCGCCGAACTCGACGAGGCCGCGCCTGCCGAGCCGCCGGTAGGCCCTCGTCGCGAGCCGCGCTCCAGCCCGCGACCAGAGCTCGGTCGTCAGCACGCCGAAGGACAGGTCGGCGTTGGGCATGAACTCCTGGACGACGCGGCTCCACGCCTGACCGTCGCCCGGCGTGAGGCGTTCGAGCTCCTCGACGTTGCGTTCGTGGGTCGTGGAGAGGAAGGCGGCCGAGCCGTCGGGCGCGAGGTAGCCGGTCGGCAGCTCGGTGTTCAGGTACTCGAGCCCGCGCGCGTGGAGATCGTCCGCGAGCTCCGCGTAGGCGGCCGAGCCGACGAACAGCGGGTGCCAGGAGGCCATCACCTCGTGGACGAACCCGGGCTCGGTGATCTCCGCCGTCCAGATCGCGCCGCCGAGGCGGTTCTCCCGCTCGAGCACGAGCACGCGTCGCCCCGCGCGGGCGAGCAGCGCGGCCCCGGCGAGCGAGTTGATCCCGCTGCCGATGAAGACGACGTCGTAGCGATCGCCGCTCACCCGGGAAAGAGTCACACAACCGGCCGGCGTGGGGGAAACCATGTTTCCCCCACAAACCCCTTCTTCTCGTGGTCGCGTGGCCGACGGCCCGAGCTCCGCCCGGGCGAAGCCCGAGCTCCGCGGCCGGGGCCGGCGCGTGCCCGTTCCGCGGAGTCACACAATCGGCACAGTCGCGTTTCACACCTGTGACGATCTCGGCGCTACGCTCAAAACCGGGGGGAACGGGGCCGAAGGCCCCGGGGGGAAGCGAATACGGAGTGACTGCCGCGGGACGCCGCGCGCGGGCTCAGGTGAGCGAGCGCACGAGGTCGCGGAACTCGTCGTCCGTGACGAGGCCGCGCTTCTCCGTCCCGAGCCTCTTGACCGCGTCGAGGAGGGCCGGGCGCCGCTCCTCGGGGACGTCGAGGCCGAGCTCGTCGGCCTTGATCCGGATCGAGTCGAGGCCGCTCTTCTTGCCCAGCACGATCCGGCGTTCGGCGCCCACGAGGGTCGAGGAGAACGGCTCGATCGCCGGCGGGTCGTGGAACTGCGCCGCGACCGCGCCGCTCTCGCGCACGAACAGGTTCTCGCCGACGACCGACTTCCACGGCTCCAGCTCGTACCCGCCGAGGTCGCGGACGACCGCCGACACCTCGCGGACGTGTTCGAGTCGGATCGCGGTCTCGGCGCCGTAGAGGGCCGTCAGCGCCATCGCCACCTCTCCGATCGACGCGTTGCCGGCGCGCTCGCCCATGCCGTTGATCGTCCCGTGGATCCACTCCGCCCCCGCACGGAACGCCGCGATCGCGGCCGCGGTCGCCAGTCCGAAGTCGTTGTGCCCGTGGAAGTGGATCGGCACGCCGGGCCCGAGCCAGTCGCGCATCCGCGAGACGAGGAACGCCGCTGCCTCCGGCGAGGCGATGCCGAGCGTGTCGACGACGACCACCTCCTGCGCACCGGCCTCGACGGCCGCGAGGTACGCCTGCTCGAGGAACGCGAGGTCGGCGCGGCTGCCGTCGACGCCGAAGAACGCGACCCGGATGCCGCGCCCGGCTGCGTACGCGACGGCGTCGGCGATCCGGCCGAGCATCTTCTCGCGCGAGACGCCGAGCGCGTCGAGCTTCAGGTCGGAGAGCGGCGACTCGATCACCGTCGCCTCGAGGCCGAGCTCGACGATCGCGTCCACGTCCGCCTGCACCGCGCGCGAAAAGCCCCAGACCTCCGCGGTCAGGCCGGCGTCGCGGATCAGCTCGACCGCTCGCCAGTCGTCCTCGGACACGCGCGGGAAGCCGGCCTCGATCCGCTCGACGCCGAGCTCGTCCAGCGCCTGTGCGATGACGAGCTTCTGCTCGGGCGCGAGGACGACGCCGACGGTCTGCTCGCCGTCCCGCAGCGTCGTGTCGTAGAAGCGCACGCGACCGGGCGACGGAGCGCCGTCGAGGGCGCGTTCGTTCAGCTCGCCGGTCCAGATCCCCTCCACGCGTGGGATTATCTCGCCTGCCGTGCTCGATGCCCGCACCACCCAGGCGATCACCGCCGCCGTCGACGGCGGGCGGCTGGTCGACTTCGCCGAGGCGGCCATCTCCGTGCCCAGCTTCACCGGCGACGAGCAGGCCATGGCCGAGTTGATGGCGGAGACGCTGACCGAGATGGGCATGGCCGTCCAGTGGCAGCAGGTCGAGGACGGCCGTGCGAACGTCCTCGGCACGCTCGCGGGGTCAGGCGGGGGTCAGACCCTGATGTTCAACGGGCACATGGACACGTCGTACAGCGGCCGCGAGCCGTGGCTGCGGCACGTGCCGGGGTTCCAGCCCAGCCCGTTCGTCGAGGACGGGCGGCTCTACGGGCTCGGGGTCTCGAACATGAAGGGCGCGCTCGCCTGCTACGTCGAGGCCGTGCGCGCGCTCCAGGACTCGGGGCTACGACTGGCCGGGGACGTGATGATCGCGGCCGTCTGCGGCGAGATCGAGAAGACCCAGCAGGGCGAGGCGCAGGGCGCGCAGTACCGCGGCTACGCGGCCGGCTCGCGCTACCTCGTCTCGCACGGCGGCGTCGCGGACATGTGCATCCTCGGCGAGCCCACCGAGGGCAAGGTCGTGCTCGGCCACTTCGGCTCGCTCTGGCTGCGCATCTCGACGCACGGCAACTTCATCCACACCGCCTTCACGGAGGGCAAGCGCGACCGGAACTCGATCGTGCGCATGCGCGAGGTGCTCGACGCCGTGCTCGAGTGGATCCCGTCCTGGGAAGACGATCCCGAGAACGCCTACCGCGGCGTCGGCGCGCTCGTCAACGTCGGTGCGCTCCAGGGCGGCTTCGGCTGGCGGGTCTCGCGGACGCCGCACCGCACCGACCTGTTCCTGGACGTGCGCGTGCCGCCGACGAAGGAGATGGCCGTCGCGCGCCGCCAGGTCCTCGATCTCGTCCGCGACCTCCAGCAGCGCTTCCCCGACTACGACGTGGAGGGCGAGGTCTACGTCACGGCTCCGGGCGCGGAGATCGAGGAGGGCCATCCGCTCGTGGCCGCGATCGACGCCGCGCACGAGGCGGTGTTCGGCGCCCGGCCCGAGCGCGACGTGACGCGCTGGTTCTCCGACGCGTCCGCGCTGACCCGCTACGGCGTCCCGACGGTCAATTACGGGACGTCCACCGGGCTCCTCGACACCGAGAAGGGCGAGAACCTCGACATCGACGGTCTCGTGAAGACGGCTCGGGTGTACGCGCTCGCGGCCGCCGAGATCTGTGCGGTGACCGAGTGAGCGTCTACACGCTGCCGCCCGACCTGCCGGCGCCGGTCGACGACGGGCGCCTGCGACCACCTTGCCGGGTTCTATCCCGTCTTCCCACCCGACAGGAACGCGGAGGAGGTGCTGGCATGGCTCGGCTCGTGACCTTCGGCGACGACGCGCGCCCCGGCCGGGTCGAGGGCGACGAGATCCGCGTGCTCGACGTGCCCGACCTGCGCACGTACTTCGAGCGCGGCGGCGCGGACGACACCGGCGAGTCGGTGCCGCTCGAGGGGCAGCGGCTCCGCCCGCCGATCGTCCCGAAGAAGTTCTTCCACACGGCCGGCAACTTCCGCGAGCACGAGGAGGAGTCGAAGCAGGTCGGCTGGGCGCACGAGATCGCGCCCTGGATCGTCTTCTTCCAGAACGTCGACGCGCTCGTCGGCCAGGACGACCCGGTGATCTACCCCGAGCACCTGACCGAGGAGCTCGACTACGAGCTCGAGCTGGCGGTCGTGATCGGCAAGCCGGGGAAGTGGTTCGGCCCCGAGGACGCCGAGGACTACATCGCCGGCTACGTGATCTTCAACGACATCACCGCGCGCGACATCCAGCGCCGCGAGATGCGCTCGGGCGTGTTCTCGTTCTGCAAGGCGATCGACACCTTCTGCCCGCTCGGGCCGTGGATCGTCACCCCCGACGAGATCGGCGACCCGCACGACCTGGCCATGGAGCTGCGCGTCAACGGCGAGCCGCGGCAGGTCTCGCACACGGGCCGAATGTCGGTGACGATCCCGGAGATCCTCTCCCACTACTCGCCGCTCGGGTACTCGGCCGGCGACGTCGTGTCCACCGGCACCGTGTCCGGCGTGGCCGGGTTCTCGCCCGACGCCGCCTCGCTCTACCTCAAGCCCGGCGACGTCATGGAGGCCGAGATCGAGAAGATCGGCGTGCTCCGCAATCCCGTCATCTCGTGGCAGGAAGGGCACGGTGTGCCGCCCCCGCCCCGGGTTCGCTGGTAGAAACCGCAGGATGCTGTCCGTCACCCAAGCATGCGGGTTCCTCGGGCGCCGCTGGCGGTGCGGGGCCGGAGGTCACAGTACAAGCGGTACGGGGCCGGAGAGCGACGTGCCGCCAGCGGCGTCAGGCGTCGGCGGAGCCGGGCTCTGGCCCGGCGGGAGGCCGACGACGGCGAGGGACGCGCATGAGCGTCATCGGACAGAGAGTTCTGCGCAAGGAGGACCCGCGCTTCCTCACCGGGCAGGGGCGCTACGTCGACAACCTCGAGCTCGACGGTGCGCTCCACGCCACCTTCGTGCGCTCGCCGTTCGCGCACGCGCGGATCGAGGAGATCGACACGAGCATGGTCGAGGACGGCGCTCGCGTCTTGACCGCCGCCGACGTCGACCTCCAGGATCGCCCGCCCGCGATCGGGTTCATCGAGCAGCGCATGGCGCGGCCTCCGCTCGCGCGCGACGTCGTCCGCTACGCGGGCGACATCGTCGCCGTCGTGCTCACCGAGACCCGCGAGGAGGGCATCGACGCGGCCGAGCACGTCCACGTCGACTACGACCCGCTGCCGCCCGTGGTCGACCCCGAGGACTCCCTGCGCGGCGAGGTCCTTCTCTTCCCGGACGTCGGCACCAACGTCTGCGCGCACGTTCCGCCGGCAGGCGACGATGGGATCTTCGAGGGCTGCGAGGTCGTCGTTCACGGCCGTGTGGTCAGCCAGCGGATGGCTCCGGCGCCGCTCGAGCCGCGCTCGACCGCGGCCTGGTTCGAGGACGGCCGCCTGCACGCCTGGCTCTCCACCCAGACGCCGCACAACGACCGTGACGGCCTGGCGGCGGCGCTCGGTCTGGACGCGGCCGACGTGCGCGTCGTCGGCCCCGACGTCGGCGGCGGGTTCGGCGCGAAGGGCCTCTCCGCGGAGGACGTCATCGTCGCCTGGCTCGCCCGGGAGACGGGCCGGCCCGTGCGCTGGACCGAGTCGCGGAGCGAGAACATGCTCGCGATCGGCCACGCCCGCGCACAGCGGATGGACTTCACGATCGGCGGCAGCCGCGACGGGAAGGTGCAGGCGTACAAGCTCGACGTGCTCCACGATGCAGGCGCTTACCCCGGCATCGGCGCCTTCCTGCCGATGCTCACCCGCTGGATGCAGGCGGGCGTGTACGCGATCCCCGAGACGGCCTACGTGTCCAATTCCGTCGTGACGAACACCGCGCCGACGACCGCCTTCCGCGGCGCCGGGCGGCCCGAGGCGGCGCAGGCGATCGAGCGGGCGATCGATGCCTTCGCCATGGAGATCGGTCTCGATCCTGCCGACGTGCGCCGGACGAACTTCGTCCCGGCGGACGCGTTCCCGTTCGAGACCACGACGGGCGTCACCTACGACTCCGGCGACTACGAGCGCTCGCTCGACCTGGCCCTCGAGGCGGCGGGGTACGACGAGCTGCGCGCCGAGCAGGCCCGGCGGCGCGAGGCCGGGGAGGCGCGGCAGCTGGGGATCGGTCTGAGCGTGTACGTCGAGATCACGAACGGCGGCGCCGAGCCGGAGTTCGGCGCGGTCGAGATCACGCCCGAGGGCGGCGCCGTCGTGCGCACCGGGTCGTTCTCCCACGGGCAGGGGCACGAGACCGCGTACGCGCAGGTCGTCGCCGACCGGCTCGGACTGCCGCTGGACAAGGTGACCGTGCTCTACGGCGACACGGACGAGGTCGCCCGCGGCGGCGGCACCTACGGCTCGAAGTCGCTCCAGATCGGGGGCACGGCCGCGTCCCAGGCAGCGACCGAGGTGGTCGAGAAGGCGAAGGCGCTCGTCGCCGACGAGCTCGAGGCGAACCCCGACGACGTCGTGCTCGACCTCAACGCCGGCCGCTTTCACGTCACCGGCGCGCCGGAGCCTTCGCTCTCCTGGGCCGAGCTCGCCGCCCGGCTCGTGGAGAGGGGCACGCTGGCCGAGCTCGCCGTCGAGCGCGACTTCAAGCCGGACGCGGGCACGTTCCCGTTCGGCGCGCACGTCGCCGTCGTGGACGTGGACACCGAGACGGGCCATACCGTGCTCGAACGGCTCGTCGCCGTCGACGACGCCGGCCGCATCATCAGCCCGACGATCGCCGAGGGCCAGCGGCACGGCGGCATCGGCAGCGGCATCGGCCAGGCGCTGTTCGAGGAGTTCGTCTACGACGAGAACGGCACGCCGCTCACGGCCAGCTTCGTCGGCTACGCGTTCCCGAGCGCCGCCGAGCTGCCCTCGTTCGAGCTCGTGCCCATGGAGACGCCGACGCCGATGAACGAGCTGGGCGCCAAGGGCATCGGCGAGTCGGGCACGATCGGCGCGACGCCCGCCGTCCACAACGCGGTCGTCGACGCGCTCGCCGGGCTCGGCGTACGCCACGTGGACATGCCCGCCAGCGGCGAGAACGTCTGGCGCGCGATCCAGTCGGCCCGCAGCGAGTGACCTGGCCTCGCGACGACGCGAAGCTCGCGCGCGTCCGGGCGCTGATGGCCGAGCAGGAGCTGGACGCTCTCGTCGTCCGCGCGCCCGACAACGTCCTCTACCTGACCGACTACTGGTGCATGAAGGGCTTCGACATCGCCGTCTTCCCGCGCGAGGGCGAGGCGGCGCTCGTCGTGCTCGAGCCGCAGGCAGAGGAGGCAGAGCGCGCGTGGACCGGCGAGTTGAGGCTCTTCGGCGGGTACCACCCGGACGACCCCCGACCGCCGACGGCGCGCTCGGTCGAGGCGGCGCAGGCGCTCGTCCGCGAGCGCGGCTACGAGCGCATCGGCCTCGAGCTCTCCCTCGGCACGCAGGCCGCCGACCGCATGGTCGGCGAGCCGACCACGTACACGCGCGACTTCTTCGACGCGTTCGGCCCGGTCGAGGATGCGACGCCGCTGCTCGTCGAGGCGAGGGCGATCAAGACGGCGCAGGAGATCGAGCGCATCCGGCTCGCGAACGAGCTCGCCGCCGAGGCGATGGAGCACGTCCGCGGGCTGCTGCGGCCGGGCATGAAGGAGAGCGAGGCTGCCTCGCTCTGGGAGGGCTACGTTCACGGCGCTGGCACCGGCTACCGGGGCAAGGTCGAGCTCGCGTACGGCTTCACGCTCGTCTGGTCGGGGCCGGGGATCCGGACGTTCACGGCCACCGGCTCGCGGCCGGTCGTCGAGGGGCAGCCGACGCTGTTCGAGATCTGGGTCTGCTGCGACGGCTACTGGGCCGACCACACGAAGAACCTCGTGCCTCGGCGCAGCTGGAGCCGCGGACTATGCGGAGCTGCTCGAGGGGCAGCTGACGGCGATCTACGACGACGCAGTCGACCATCGTCGGCGACGGGCGCCGAGCCTGGCCGGGCTCGACCGGCTCGTCCGCGACCGCATCGCCGCCGCGGGCTATCCGGGCCAGCCGTCGCACCCGATCTGCCACGGCGTCGGCGCGCGCGCCCACGAGCCGCCGTACGCGCACCAGGCCGGCGGCGGCACGATGCGGGAGGGCATGGTGCTCGCGATCGAGCCCGGGATCTACTGGCCGGAGGGCGGCGGGCTGCGCCTGGAGGACAACTTCCTCGTCACGGCCGACGGCGCCGAGAAGCTGAGCCCGTTCCCGGACGGCATCGTCCGCGTCTAGCCGTCACTCGTTGCCCTCGACGCCGGACGCGAAGAGCGTCCGCTGGAGGCTCTTCGGGTTTCCGGCCTCGAAGTAGCGGTCCTGCCAGCCCGGGCCCTCGACGAGGTAGCTGTGATCCTCCGCGTCCTGGCCGCCCTGCGCGAGCCGATGCGCCCAGTAGCGGGCGTAGAAGTGGTTGAAGATGCGCGCGTACTCGGTGAAGTAGACGTCCGCGACGCCGGTGTCGTTCTGGATCACGAGCATGTTCTCGTCGTTGAGGTCGGTCGAGTTGGGCGAGAAGTTCGCCGAGCCCGTGATCACGGTCGGCGTGGCCGAGAGCGGGTTCACGAGCAGCACCTTCGTGTGCAGGTACGGGACGTGGTGGTTGAAGCCGGTCAGGTGCTCCTTGGCCCAGCGAACGAGGTCGCTCGGCCCGCCCTCGGAGCCGACGGCCAAGAAGACCTTCGTGTCGGCGCCCCAGACGTCCTGGTTCGAGTCGCGCTGGTCGAGCATGGCGTAGTGCAGGCCGTCGCCCGCGTACGCGGTCAGCTTCTGCTCGAGCTCCGTGGTCATCCCGAATGCCAGGGTGATGTGGGCCGATGCGAGTGGCCCGGCGCCGGCACTCCCGAACTGCGTCGCGTACCACGTGAGCGGCTTCAGGCCGTGACGGGGGCTGAACAGCGTGTGGATGCCGTCGCCCGCCAGCGTCGCCTCGTCGAAGACGCTGTTGTCCCGGCACCAGTCCCGCAGCGGTGCGCGCTCGGGGTCGTCGGCGAGCTCTGTCCAGAAATCGAGGTAGCTCCCGGCGATCGTCGCGTCGCGCACGGCGTGGCCGACGTTCGAGTGCCCGTAGATCCCGCCCTGGCTCAGGTTCGTCGAGCCCGTCCACACGGACTCGGGACGGAGCGTGCCGTCCGCCTCCTTCCTGCAGAGGACGATGAACTTGTTGTGGGCGAGGTTCGCCTTCGTGCGCCTGATCAGGATCGCCGGGTCGACGGTCGTCTCGGGGTCCGTGACCGCCTGGTCGTTGGCGGTACCGGTCTCGTCGGGAAGGTCGTGGTAGACGATGCGGACGTCGGCCCCGCTCTCGTGCGCGGCCTGGAACGCCTTCAGGACGTCGGGCTGCGTGAACTCGTAGACCGCCGCCCGCAGCGCGAACTTGTCCGAGTCGGCCCGTCCGATGAAGCCGAGGATCGCCTCCATCAGGCCGCGAGAGAGCCAGTCGAGCGCGCGCTTTCGCTTCGCCGGGTCGGAGATGAAGTCGGGCGAGTCGCCGAACTCGCGCTCGTAGGCCTGGCTGGCTGCGACACCGCGGTTGAAGTAGATGCCGTGGGTGCCTTCGTCGGGGTCGGCGGTCTCGATTTCGACGGTCGCCTCGACGCCGGCATGGTCGGCCGGCGCGGCCGGCGTTCCGTAGCGCGGGACGACGCGATACGTGTACGTCGTCCCCGGCCGTGCCGTGTAGTCGCCCCAGTAGAACGTCTGCAGCGGGTGATCCGTCGTGGGGTAGGCGACGTGCGGATCGGGGTCCGGAACGACCGACCTGAACGTCTTGAAGCCCGAGAGCCACTTGCCGTCCGGCGTGGTCTGGCCACCGGGCGTGCGGTGGATCGCGAAGCCCAGGCAGCCGTCTCTCGCCGCCTGCTCGAGGTCGAATCCCAAGAACACCGCGCGTGTCCCCGCGATGGCCTGGACGGTCACGCTGCCGCCGCTCTCACGCTTGCGCATGGCTCGCTCCTTCGTCGCAGACCTTCGGCCCGGCGACTGTAGCGCGCCTCGCTTCTCGGTGCTCTACGGCGACAGCCGGTGCAGGTCGCGCGGGAAGAGCGTTGTCTCGCGGATGTTCTGCGCGCCGGTGAGCCTTGCGACCCAGCGCTCGAGGCCGAGCGCGAAGCCGCCGTGCGGCGGCATGCCGTACCGAAACGCCTGCAGGTAGCCCTCGTACGGCGCCGGCGGCAGGTCACGCGCGGCCAGCGCGGCGACGTAGTCCTCGTAGCGGTGCAACCGCTGGCCGCCGGTCACGAGCTCGAGGCCGCGGAAGAGCAGGTCGAACGAATTGGAGAACTCCGGACGGCCCGGCTCCGGATGCGTGTAGAACGGCCGCTTGGCCATCGGATATCCGGTCACGAACAGGAACTCGGTGCCGTGCTCCTCGCACAGTCGGCGCTCGTCGGCGGGGGAGAGGTCGACGTCGTCGACACCCGTGTTCGCGAAGTGCACCCACGGGATCTCCCCGGGTACGTCGGGCGCGTCGAACCCGGCCGCGCGCACGGCCGCGGCCATGCCGGCCACGGCCTCGCGCAGCACGCGCATGACGTCGAAGTGGTCTCGGACGAAGCCGAGCTCGGCGTCGAGCGAGACGTACTCGGCCAGGTGCCGCGACGTGTCGTGCGGCTCGGCGCGGAAGACCGGCCCGACCTCGTACACGCGCTCGAAGACGCCGACCATCGTCTGCTTGTAGAACTGCGGGCTCTGCGCCAGGAAGGCTTCGCGGCCGAAGTAGTCGACCCGGAAGACGTTGGAACCGCCCTCGGTGGCCGACGCGACGATCTTCGGCGTCTGGATCTCGACGAAGCCGAGCCCGTCGAGCGCGGCGCGGAAGCCGGCCAGGGAGGCGGCGGCGATCCGGAAGGCCTCGCGCTGCCGCGGATGGCGGAGCGCGACGGCGGCGTGGTCGAGGATCGTGGGCAGCTGCTCCTTCAGCTCGGGCCGGCGCAGCTCGACCGGCGGCTGCTCGACGGGCTCCGAGAGCACGGCGAACACGGGGTCACGCAGTTCGACGCCGGACGGGGCCTGCTCGCTCGCGGCCACGGTCGCCTCGACCTCGAGCACGGTCTCGGGCAGGAGCTGCGCGACCGCGTCGATCGCGCCGGGGTCGTCGACGACGATCTGTGCCAGCCCTGCGCGGTCGCGGAGCAGGACGAAGGTCAGCCGCGCCAGCGGGCGCTGGTGGTGGAGCCAGCCCGCGAGCCGCACACGCTCGCCCACCCGCGAGCGCAGCTCGCCCGTGAGCGTCCTTTCCATGAGTATCGGCACCTCCTCCATCACTGTCTCCGCCTTGGACGGAGCGGGCGAGGAGGCGTCCCCGCGGTGCCACCGCTCTTCGCTGCTGCGCAGCCTCGTTGGTCGTGCCGGGCTCGGGAGTGTCTTCGCGGGGGCCGGAGACCGCCTTCACAGCTCCCGGCGGCTCTCTCGGCTCCGACCTTGTCCGCTACTGGTCTCCGTCAGCGCCTTTGTCGAGCAAGGATAACCACGGCAGCCGGAAACAGCGGCGAGTGCCAGACTTCAGTCTGGCACCGCCTCATTGGCGGACGAGGGTAAGGAGCGGCCGACTCGACATGATGCAGATTGCCTTTCGGCCGATGACGCGCGACGACCTGCCGCTGATGCACGAGTGGTTGCAGCGCGAGCACGTGCGCCGCTGGTGGCGCGAGTCGAAGACGATCGAGGACGTCGAAGCCCACTATGGCCCGGCGATCGACGGCGCCGAGCCGACGCGGATGTTCGTGATCGAGATCGACGGCCTGCCGGCCGGCTCGATCCAGACATACCTCGTCTCCGACTACCCCGAGTGGATCGGCGACGAGCCCGGCGTGGCCGGGGTCGACCTCTTCATCGCCGAGGAGGGGCTGACCGGGCGCGGCCTCGGGCCCCGGATCCTGGTCGAGTTCATGCGGACGGTCGTCTTCGTGGACCCGGCCACGACGGCCTGCGTCGCCGCCCCCGACGTCGCCAACACCGCCTCGCTGCGCGCGTTCGAGAACGCGGGCTTCCGCCCGGAGCGCGAGATCGCCGGCGAGCACGGGCCGGAGCTGCTCCTCCGCGCCGAGCGGGAGAATGTCCTGCCGTGACGCATCCCGACCTCCCCGCCGAGCAGGCCTATCTCGACCACGCCTACGCGTGCCTCGACCGCATGCGCGAGCGCGTCGGCCGCACCCTGGACGCGGCCGTGGGCGAGATCGCGGCGGTGGCGCTCGAGAAGTGGCAGGCACAGACGCTGCAGAGCTACGAGGACGCCGAGCGCGGCATCTGCTTCGGCCGGCTGGACATGGACGAGGGCGACGAGCTGTACATCGGCCGGCGCTGGATCCACGAGGAGGACCAGAGCCTCGTCGTCGTCAACTGGCAGGCGCCCGCCGCGCGGCCGTTCTACACGGCGACGCCGGTCGTGCCGCAGCGTGTGTCGCGCCGCCGCCGGTTCCGCACAGAGGGCCGGCGTCTCGTCGACATCGCCGACGAGACGCTCGGCGGCTCCGCAGGCGACGAGCCTCGGTCGCTCGGCGACTTCCTGCTCGAGGAGCTGGAGCGGAGCCGCGACGAGCGCATGCGCGACATCGTCGAGACGATCCAGGCCGACCAGTACCGGCTGATCACCCACGAGACCGAGGGCGTGCTGGTCGTCCAGGGCGGGCCGGGCACGGGCAAGACCGCCGTCGGGCTGCACCGCGCGTCGTGGCTCCTGTTCACGCACGCGCGCCGGCTGCGCCGCGAGGGCGTGCTCATCGTCGGCCCCAACCGCACGTTCATCGAGTACGTCTCGCACGTCCTGCCCTCGCTCGGCGAGACGAGCGTCGTCCAGCGGGCGGTCGGCGACCTGCGCGAGGGATCGGCTCCCGAGGCGCGCGACGAGCCCGCTGCCGAGCGCCGCAAGGGGGACGCGACGATGGCGGAGACGCTCCGGGCCGTCGTGGCGGCACACCGGCGCGAACCCCAGCAGCAGCTCGAGGCCATGCTCGGCCTGGACTACGTACGCGTCCCGCTCGCCCGGGTGCGGGAGATCGCCGAGGAGGCGTGGAAGGACGCGCCGAGCTGGGACGCCGCGCGCGAGCGCCTGCGGATGGGCCTCCTACGGGCCTTCTACCGCGCCTACAGCGACAAGCTCGGCGCCTCGGGCATGCGCACCTTCGAGGAGCTGGAGAAGGCGCTGGCGAAGGGCGGCTACCTGAAGCGTTTCGTCGATGCGATCCTGCCGCCGCTCCTCGGCGAGCGCGTCCTCGCCGAGGCGCTCGGGCTCACGCGCCGGCCGAAGCAATGGACCCATGCGGACGTGGCCCTGCTCGACGAGCTCGACGAGATCGTCCACGGCCGGCCGAAGGCATACGGCCACGTGATCGTGGACGAGGCGCAGGACCTGACGCCGATGCAGCTGCGGATGGTGGCGCGGCGCGCGTCGGGCGGCTGGCTGACGCTGCTCGGCGACATCGCCCAATCGACCGGGCCGGTCGCCTACGAGCGCTGGGACGAGCTGACCGAGCACCTGCCCGCCGAGACGGTGGACGTCGAGGAGCTCGTCCTCGCCTACCGCGTGCCGTCGGAGATCATGGAGCTCGCCCTGCCGCTCTTGCCGCGCATCGCGCCGCATGCGCGACCCCCGGAGGCGTACCGCCGGGGCGGCGAGTCGCCGCGTTTCCTCCGCGACGGCGACGTGGCGCACCGCGCCGCCGAGGAGGCCGTGCTGCTCGACGCGGGCGAGGGCTCGGTCGCGGTCATCGCTCCGCTCGAGCTCGTGCCGGCGATACGGGCGATGCTCGAACGATCACTGGTGGACGTGGAGGCGTCGACGGTGGAGGACCTCGCCCCGGCGGTCCGCGTGCTCGACGCCCGCGAGGCGAAGGGCCTCGAGTTCGACCACGTCGTCCTCGCCGAGCCCGCGGCGATGGTCGAGGAGGTCGAAGGCGTCCAGGGCTGGCGCCACCTGTACGTCGCGCTCACGCGGGCGACGAAGACGCTCACTGTGGTGCACGCACGGCCGCTGCCGTGGAGCTAGGAGGTCAGGACTCCAGAACCTCGGGGTCCGACTGTGCCGGCGCGCCGTACGCGAAGATCAGCGCGTCGGCGTCGGAGTCGTTCATCCACTTGAAGGCGGTACCGGGCTCGACGACGACGAGCGTGCCGTGCGGCGCGTCGTGGCGCTCGGGCGGATCGCCGACCATGATCGCGGGATCGCCCTCGACGACCACGAACACCTCTTCCTGAGCGCGCTCCACGTGCAGGCGACCGGTCGCGCCGGGCGGATAGCGCCAGAGATGCGCGCGCGAATGCTTCAGGTCCGCGTGCAGCGGAAGCTCGACGATCCTCCGCATCGGCTCCTCGGGCCGCCAGCTCGGGGGCCGGAATTCCTGCTCGTCGGGGCGGAGGATGGTGACCGGCACACCGGGACTCTAGACGCTGGCCTATAGTCGCGCGGGGAGGAAGGAGGGAAGGTGGCGGACCTGTGGATCGGCCGCGAGATCCTCGGATACAGCGTCGAGAGCCTCGTCGGCCGCGGCGGCATGGGTGTGGTCTACCGCGCCTACGACCTGCGCCTCAAGCGTTCTGTGGCTTTGAAGCTGGTCGCACCCGAGCGCTCGCAGGACGACGAGTTCCGGACGCGCTTTCTCGCAGAGACCGAGCTGGCGACGTCGCTCGAGCACCCGAACGTCGTCCCGATCTACGACGCGGGTGAGGTCGACGGCCAGCTGTACCTCGCCATGCGCTACGTCGAGGGCTCGGACCTGAAGGCGCTCCTGGCGCGCGACGGCACGCTCGAGCCGGCACGTGCAGTCGCGATCGCCGGACAGGTCGCCGCCGCCCTCGACGCCGCGCATGAGCACGGCCTCGTCCACCGTGACGTCAAGCCGTCGAACGTCCTCCTCGACGCCAACGAGCACGTCTACCTGACCGACTTCGGGCTGGCGCGACGGCTCGGCGACGAGTCGCCGGGCGACGCCGGTCTGTCGCTCGGCACTCCCGCCTACGCCTCGCCGGAGCAGGCCGTGGGCGGCGACGTCGACGGCCGCGCCGACGTGTATGGACTTGGCTGCCTGCTCTACGAGTGCCTGTCGGGCACCGTCCCGTTCCCGCGTGCGTCCGAACTGGCCGTTCTGTTCGCGCATCTCCACGAGCCGCCGCCGCCGATTGCCGCGTACCCGCAGCTCGACCCCGTCCTGGCGACCGCGCTCGCGAAGGATCGGGACGACCGTTACCAGAGCTGCGGCGAGCTGGTCGACGCGGCCCGCGAGGCGCTCGGTCTGCGGGACGTCGTCCTCGTCCGCGACCGCCGGTCGCTCCTCCTCGTCGCGGTCGGCGCGTTGGTCCTGGCCGGGGCGCTCGCAGCCGGGCTCGTGCTCTCGCTCGGCGGCGGCGGCCCCGGCAAGCCGAGCACGAAGCCGACGCCCACGCCCAAGGTCGACTCGCTGCAGCGGATCGACCCGAAGACGAACAAGCTCCTCGCCACGATCCCCGTCGACCACAACTCTCGGACAGTCGCGGCGGGCGACGGACGGGTATGGATCGGAAGCGTGGACGATCAGTCCGTGCTCCGGATCGACCCCAGGACGAATGAGGTCACCCAGAGGTGGACGACGGCCGGTCCCGACTCGATCGCCACCGGCTTCGGCGCGGTCTTCGTGGCCAACGCCGACCGCACCCTGACTCGGATCGACCCCTCGACACTGACCATCTCGAACCATCTCAACTCGGGGTATCGCTGGGTCGCGGTCGGCGAGGGCGCGATCTGGACAGTCGGCTCTCGGGGCCTCGTCCGCGTGAACCGCGAGGGCTATGTCGTGAAGACGATTCCGGTCGGCTTCCATCCGTTCGAGGTGGTGACGGGGAGAGGGGCGGTCTGGGTGCTCGACGACAAGCTGTTCAGCCTCTGGAAGGTCGATCCCCGGACCGATCGTGTCGTCGACAGGATCCCGCTCGGCTTCGACCCCGGGGGCCTGGCCTTCGGCCTCGGCCGGGTCTGGGTCACCGACAACAGCGGGGACGCGGTCGCGGAGATCGATCCCGCCGCCGATCGGATCGTGCGCCGAATTACGGTCGGCGATGGGCCGGTCGGTGTCGCCGTGGGCGAGGGCTCGGTCTGGACTGCGAACTACCTCGCAGGCACCGTCTCGCGAATCGATCCGAAGACGGGCAACGCGATCCCGCTGGAGGTAGGCCGCAATCCGACCAGCATCGCGGTCGGCGATGGAGGCGCCTGGGTCACCGTCCAGGCGGGCTGAAGCTGGCGATGAACTCGGCCCAGCGGCCGATGAAGTACTGCTGCTGCCTCGGTGTCGAGTTCCAGCTCGAGATCCGGCAAGCCCGCCTGTTGAACGATCCGCCGTCGCGATGGCGGCCCTTGGCCACGGAGGTGTCGCCGAACGGTCCTGAATAGGTCTGGTCTGCCGCCTTGCCGTCCATCCAGTAGGCGTACTCGCCTGGTGTCATGAACTGCCGACTGGTCGACTGCACGGCGTTGTAGTAGCCCTCGCGCAGGAGGAAGGCGCCCGGGAAGCCGGAGTGCCACCAGTTGAGGAAGTCGTAGCAGGCGTCGAGCAGCGCCGGGTCCGTCACCGCCTTCGAGATGGAGAGCAGGCCGCCGAAGGCCCGGTAGCCCTCCGGCGGATCGGCCTGGCGGACAGGAAAGCCGAGCGCGGAGAGCGACGCGATCTGGGCCGCGTACATCGTGCAGAGAACGACCTTCTTGCTCCGCATCCATTCGACCGGGTCGCCGTTCTGCGGCCAGACGTTGAAGAACTGTCCCCGCTTCCTGTACGCGAGCAGGAGTTTGAAAAGGCTGTCGATCTCCTTCCTCGTCGGATCGCCCAGATCGCCGAACCGCATCAGCCTGGCTGCCTGGACGGCGTTCGCCACATCCTGCAGCCCGCCCTGCGGGTCGTACGCGTTGAGACCGACGCGTCCTTTCCAGCGCGCGTTGAGGAGCTCCGCCCACGACACGACCTCGGGCTGCTTCTTGAAGACGCCGGAGTTGTAGCCGAAGGAGTCGAAGTTGAACGCGCCGGGGACGCCCGTGCAGAACTTCGGCTCCGGGCCGACCGGCTTGCCAGTCGACTCGTTCATCCACTGGACGAGCTCGCGCTTCACGCTCGCCTGCACATGCGGCGCGTTCGTCCATCGACCTGACCGGCTCGGATCGACGTAGAGCCGGCGGAACGCGGCGTCGCCCTGGCCGTAGCGGCATCGTGTCGCTGGCCGCGCTCTCCCGAGCTTGTAGAGCGGTGTGATGCCCTGCCAGCGCCGGATCCGGGCGATCTCGACGGGCTGCAGGTTGCCGGTCGGCCAGAACTCGGCCACGTCCTGCTGGAAGCACGAGAAGATGTCCCACGTCGCGGGCTCCTGGTTGACCACGCGCTGGATGTCCCCGGGAGACATGCCCGCGCCCGTGCTCTCGATCCCGAGGCCCAGATCCTGCTGCGCCTGCTTGCGGATCGGCTCGAGCATGTCGTAGCCGATGCCGAGCACGCGGATCGTGCCGTCGAACGCCCTAGGAGCCGCGGCGGCCCGACCAGGTCGGGCCGCGAGCGCGCCGGCGGCAGCGGCTGCGCCGGCGAGGAACCCGCGACGTGAGAGCCCGTCCATGGTTCGAGACAAGCATGACAAATGCTCGAGGGGATTCCTAGGGCCCGTACGAGACGGTCACCCAGACGGCGTCGGCGTCGGCCGTCAGCGCCAGGGGCAGGATGTCGGCGGTAGCCCGAAGCCCGTGGGTCACGCGGATCGCGTCGGTGATATCTCCGCTCTTGGGGTCGACCCGCCAGACCGTCCCGTCGTCGGCCCCGTCCCACCAGACGGCGCCGCGGCCAACGGCGACGCGTGTGAGCGTGGCCGAATTGTGGCCTCTCGGCATCATGATCGTCCTCGTCTTACGGAGCGTTCTGGGATCGAGACGCACGAGAGCGTTCCCGCCGTTCGAGCGCTGCATCGTGATCCAGACGGCTCCTTCGCCGACGGCGACCTGCGCTACCCGGAGGGCAGGGAGGCTGGCACGGCGGGTGATCTTCCCCGTGCCCGGGTCGAGACGAGAGATCCTGTCGCCCTGCAGAACCCAGACCCCGCTGTTGCCGATGGCGATCGACGCGATGTCCGCGCCTCCGAGCTCGACCGTACGCACGATCTTCCCCGTCCTCGGGTCGATCTCGAGCACCACCTCCGCAGTCGCACTCTTGGCCGCCACCCAGACGGCGCCGGCTCCGACGGCGACCGCGAGCGGGTCGTAGGCGAGGGCCTGCTCCGGGTCGAGCGCGCCTTCCGCGCGGAGCAGGCGCTCGAGGTCGGTGCCCTCGACGTAGCGCATGGCGATGCACAGCAGGCCCTCTGCTTCTCCTGCCTCGTAGATCGGGATCACGTTCGGGTGGTCGAGCGAGGCGGCCACGCGAGACTCCCTGAGAAAGCGGGAGCGAAAGCGCTCGTCTTCGGCCAGTTCCGGCGCCAGCAGCTTCAAGGCGACCTTGCGGTCGAGCGCGAGGTCGTGCGCGCGGTAGACGACGCTCATCCCGCCCCGGCCGAGCAGCGCCTCGACGCGATAGCCAAAAAGTTCCGATCCGATGCGCGGGTCTACGGAGAGCGACACCGAACCTCCTTGCGCTTGCGCCGAAGGATACGACCTTCGCGACCGACGTCCTAGTCGCCTTCGACGGCGAGGATCCTGAGCTCGCCGTTCTCGGGGACGAGCACGATCCGGCCCGGCGCTCGGTCTGCGACGGCCCGAACGATCAGTCGCTCGCCCTCGCGCGTGACCTTCCCGATCCGGAAATCGATCTTCCCGTTCCAGACGAAGACGACGCGCATGACCGCCGCGCAGGTTCGCCGGTCGCGGAGTCTGTGCGACCTGAGGAATCCGCGTGACAGCAGCCGACAGGTACTGTCGTAGCGCCGCTCGTTCTGCAACCGGAAGAACTCGACTGCGACGCTTCGGGCCTGTGCCGTGACTGCGGTGGAGTCGGTTTGCGTGGGCGAGAGCGTCCCGGCGATCCCGAGCGTCGCGAGGGTCGCGGCTGCAGCTACCGCTCCGAGTGTGGTGATCCAGCGTGCCATGGCGGCACGGTCGCCTCGGCCGTTGAGAGGCCGCTGAGAGGCCGCTGAGAGAGCTCAGCTCTGGTGCTCGGCCATGCCCGTCGGGAGGGACCAGGTGAAGCGGGTGAGGCTCTCCCGCGGCGCCAGGCCTCCCGGGCGCAGGCCTCGCCGGACGAACAGGGTCGGGCAGCCGGCGAGACCGGCGATCGCGCGACGGGTCTCACCCAGGCCCTCCTCGTGCCACTTGTCCGAGAGCCCGCTGACGATCAGCCCCGCCTCGGAGGAGGCGTTCACGATCCCCTGGGGCCCGCGGGGCACGAGCAGCGGCTCGGTCGACACGCCCACGGCCCGCTGCACCAGGAGCGCCGCACTCGCGAGCAACCTGCTGGCGTCTCGCTTCCCGAGCCCCGGATCGCCTTCGGCGCCGGCGAGTCGCAACGAGGCACCACCCGCCCTCGCGATCCAGGCGGCGACCTCGACCGCAGCCCAGTCGTGCTCGGCGCCGCCGAACGGCACGAGCACCGGGCGACTCGAGCCCGGGACGGGGCCCGAGGCGTCGCGCGCGGTGAGAAGCGCGACGTCGCAGGGTGCCCGGTCGAGAACGGTGACGACGTCGACCTCGAGCGCCTCGGTGAGCTCGCAGTCGGTGAGCAGCAGATCGGTGTCCTGCTCGGACACGAGCCGCACGAGATCGTCGCCGGGCTCGCTGGACGTGAATGCGGCGGTTCTGGCTGCGACGCCTCGACTCGTCAACGCTTCGCGCCGGTCGTTGAGGAGCGCTGCCGCCGCGCCCATCTCCTCCGCCTCCGTCAGCCGGGCGAGGATCACTTCTCGCGCCGGTCGCGTGCGAGCGAGCAGCTCGGCGAGCGCGAGGAGGGCGTCGACGTTGCGCTCCTCGCGCACGGCGACGAGGATCGAGCGCTCGGCGGGCGGCGGCTCCCTCACCACGTCGAGGGCTGCGTCCTGCCGGAGCATCGCCCGCTCGAGCTCCTGTAGCTCCGGCCCGGGCTCGATGCCGAGCTCCTCCACCAGCCTCGACCTCGCTGCCTGGTAGGAGGCCAGAGCATCGGCTTGCCTGCCGGACCGATAGAGGGCGAGCATCAGTTGACCGCGCAGCCGCTCGCGCAATGGATGGTCTTCGATCAGCCCCTCGAGCTCGGACACGAGATCGGCGGCCCGGCCGGCCTCGAGATCCGCCTCGATCCGCCGCTCCTGGACGACGAGGCGAAGCTCCTCGAGCCTGCTCGCTTCCTCTCGCGCGAACGACTCGTACGCGAGATCGGCGAGGGCGGGCCCGCGCCAGAGCTCGAGCGCAGCGTGGAGCGACTCGATGGTTCCTTCCTGCGAGAGCCGCTCGAAGCGCGCGAGGTCGAGCTCCTCGGGCTCGACCCGGATCAGATAGCCCGGCGGCCGGGTGACGATCCGATCGGCGCCAAGCGTCTTCCGGAGCTGCGAGACGTAGTACTGGATCGTGTTGAGCGCAGCTTTGGGCGGGTGGGCGCCCCAGAGCTGGTCGACGAGGCGATCGGTGGAGACGACCTCGTTCGGCCGTGTGAGCAGCAGGGCGAGCAACGCTCGCTGCCGCTCCCCGCCGAGGGCGAGCGAGCGGTCGCCGTCGACGGCCTCAAGGGGGCCGAGGATCCGGAACTCCATCTCTCAGCACGCTCTCAGTGGCTTCTCAGTCCTCCCGCGCATGTTCGCACGGAGCGATCCGCTCGACCACTGAGGCAAAGGAGGAACGATGACCACTCGGATCCATATCACGATCGCCAGGACATTCGCCGCCGCTCTCGTGATCGCGGCCGTCGCCGCTCCGGGCGCAGTCTCCGCCTCCACAAAGGGCAGTCACGGCAAGTCGACGTTCGTTCTTCGCTACCGCGAGCCGGGCTCGACCGGCTACCTGGCGAAGCCGGCGGTGACGATCCCGCCCCGGTTCGCGAACTTCCGCGAGCCGGGCTCGACCGGCTACCTTCCCCCGCCGACGCACGTGAACATCCCCGCCTGGCTGACCAACTTCCGCGAGCCGGGCTCCACGGGCTGGGTCCCCACCGCGGGAGCGGTAGCGACGACAACTGGGGCCGGGGGACTCGACTGGACGAGCGCCCTGATCGGCGGCGGCGTCGTGCTCGGACTCGCCCTGGTGTCCGCGGGCGCGCTGCTGGCCGTCCGGAAGCGCCGCGCACTCGCTCACGTGTAGAAGCTCCTCT
The DNA here is from genome assembly GCA_963776375.1 of uncultured Actinomycetes bacterium. Taxonomy (GTDB): domain Bacteria; phylum Actinomycetota; class Thermoleophilia; order Gaiellales; family Gaiellaceae; genus PALSA-612. The sequence goes on from CAVZMF010000005.1 coordinate 430,571, forward strand.
CGCCGCCCGAGAGAGATGCCGAGCGGGCCTCCGGGCCCGCTCGGCGTGTCACGAGCTGTCAGGAGCGGACGTGCAGCGGACGCTCGGGAGCACTCGCTCGCCGAACAGCCGCAGCTGGCCGGCGCGGTCGTCGCCCCAGAGCTCGAGCATCACGTGCGTGCAGCCGGCGGCGCGGTACTCCTCGATCGCCGCGATGCAATCCTCGGGCGTGCCGGCGATCGGCTTGCACTTGTCCAGGATCTCGTCGCGTCACAGCGGCCTTCGCGGCCAGCCGGCCGCCGCGCTCCATCGCCTCGGCGATCGGCACGATCTCGTCACGCGTCAGGCCGGCGCACTCGAGCAGCGTGTCGGCGGCCGCCTGGATGTTCTGCACCTTGTTCGCGAGGTACATCCCGGCGATCTCGCGCGCGCCGTCGCGGCCCCGGTCGCGATCCTCGTCGATCGAGGCGACGATCGTGCAGCCGAGGTCGAGCGAGTCGGGCTCGCGACCGGCCTCGGCGACGCGCTCGCGGACGTAGCGGACGAAGGCCGGCGTCGTGATCGAGGCGGTGAGGAGGCCGTCCGCCGTCTGCGCCGCCGCCTTCAGCATCATCGGGCCGGTCCCCGCGAAGTAGAGGGGCACGTCCCAGCGCGGCGTCTCCGCGTCGTCGACGAGCGCGCGGCACGTGCGCCGAGAACACCTTCCCGTCCACGTCGAGAGCCTCGCCGCCGAGCACGCCGCGGATGATCTGCGCCGCCTCCTTCATCGCCGCCACCGGCTTCGCGCCCTCGCCGATGCCGGCGTGGCGCATGAAGATCTTCGAGACGCCGAGCCCGAGGTAGAAGCGTCCCGGCCCGGCCGCCTCCTGCGTCACCCGCGCCTCCATCGCGATCTGGATCGGATGCCGCGTGTACGGCGAGATGATCCCCCAGCCGACCGCGAGCCGCTCGGTCTCGCGCGCGACGAGCGCCGAGAGCGCGGTGGACGAGCGCGCCTCCATCGAGTGCTTGCGCCACCACGGGTAGGCCTCGGCGAGCCAGATCGTGTCGAACCCGGCCTCGTCCATCACGCGGGCGTGCTCGAGGATCTCCTCGAGCGGCTCCATGGTGAGCTGCATGACCCCCACGCGAAACGCCGGCGCAGGGGTCATTCGCCGGCTACTTGCAGGTGAAGAAGCCCGTGAACTTCGGGCCCGTTCGTGAACGTGCCGCTGAACGTGCCGCGTGGAGAGCTTGTCCTTCACGACGACCTTGACGTTGTTCGCGATGGTCTCCTTCTTGCCCTTGCGCTGGACGTGGAGCACGGAGAGCCGGTAGGTGCCGTCCTTCGTCGCCGGCGTGACGAGAAAGAAGGAGTCGAGAGGGCGATCGGGTGGCCGAGCGCGTGAACTTGCCGAAGCCGACGCTCAGGTTGCCGACCGTCTCGTAACAGGCGCCCTTCGTGTACTGCGTGGTCTTGATCGTGCCCTTGAGGTCGCGTCTGGCGTGGCCGCAGTAGACGATCACCGCGATGTGGTTCACGATCGTGATCGCCGGCCTGCTTGTCCGGGATGCACGTGCGGCCCGCTGCGGGCGGCCGACGAGCCGGCGCGCAGCGCGAGCGACGGAGGCGGCGAGGACGGCGAGGAGTGACGAGCGCGCGCCTCACGCCGTCACCTTCGCGTCGTCGATCTGGTTCTCCAGCGCGTTGAGGACGTTGCCGACCTGCTGGTTGACGATCGGCTGGAAGACGCGCTGGCCCATGCTGCCGATCGGCCCGGCGACGTGGATGTCGGCGATCCACTTCATGCTCGTCCGGTCGCCCTCGAGCGGAGTGAGATGGAACTCGGTGTCCATGCCGACGATCGCGCCGACGCCCTGGCCCGTGCGCGTTCAGCTTCGCGTACTCGATCGGGCGCTCCTCGGCCTGCTCGAACTTGAACTTGAGCTTCAGGCCGCCCATCCCGAGCGGCACCTTCACGCTCGCGGACCAGTGCTTGTCGTCCTGGACCTCGAACTCCTCGACGCCGGGCAGCAGCTTCGAGATCCGCGACGGGTCCATGAGCACGTCCCAGACCGTCTGGGGCGCGGCGTCGAACTCCTTGACTCCTTCGACCTTCACGTGCTTTCCACCTCCACGAGAGCCCTGCTCTCCTCGGGATTCGTGATCAATCGCCACACCCGTTCCGCCGGGTTGTGGCTGTCAGAGACGACCCCGGGGATTCCAGCACTGCGCAGCGCGTCCTGGATGGCTGCGCAGACCGCATGGATGGCCGCTCCGCCGCCTTCGCCCATCCCCTTCGTGCCGAGCGAGGAGAACGGTGACGGGCTCTCAATGTAGCCGGTCCGGATCGGCGGCATGTCCAGTGCGTGCGGCACGTGGTACTCGTAGAAGTTGGCGGTCAGCAGCTGGCCGTCCTCGTCGTAGGCGAACGTCTCGTGCAGCGCCGCGCCGAGGCCGTGCGCGGTGGCGCCGTGCACCTGGCCCTCGACGATCTGCGGATGGATGCGCACGCCGCAGTCGTCGACGGCCGCGTAGTCGACGATCTCGACGACGCCGGTGTCGCGGTCGATCTCGACGACGCAGGCATGGATCTGCGTCGCGTACGTCAGCGTGAGATTGCCGTACTTCTTCTCCTTGTCCGGCAGCTCGAACGGCGGGACGTAGACGTGGCGGCAGTTGAGCGTGATGTCGCGCGCGTCCATCGGCAGCACGGCGTTGTTCGCGTTCACGATCGCGCCGCAGGCCATGAACGGCAGCGCCGCCTCCGGGTTGCCCTTGAGCGCGGCCATCTTGTTCTCGAGCACGATGTCGTCGGGCGTCGCGCCGAGCACCGCCGCCGCCAGCCGCCGGATCTCGAGTGCGAGCTTCTCGGTCGCGCCCTTGACCGCCTCGAGGCCCGTGACCGCGAACTGGCTCGCGTAGGTGCCCGAGAAACCGGCGTGCGAGTTCCAGTAGCTGTCGTGGCCCGCGCGCACGTGCACGTCGTCGGGCGTGCAGCCGAGGATGTCGGCGACGACGATCGCCGCCGTCGTCTCGTGGCCCTGACCCTGCGGGACGGTGCCGAGCGTGAGCGACGATCTCGCCGAAGATGTCGAGCCGGATCGTGGCCACCTCGTTGTTGCCGGAGAACTGCAGCTCCGGGTTCAGCAGCGTCGATTGGCCGAAGTTGTTCGTGCCCGAGTCGAGCGTGGAGCCGATGCCGATCCCGACGAGCTTGCCGTTCTGCCCGGCCGCGGCTCGCCTTCGCCTGCTCGTAGTCGATCAGCTCGAGCGCCATGTCGAGGCAGCGGGCGTAGTCGCCGGAGTCGTAGACGCAGCCGTTCGGCGTCGTGTACGGCATCTCGTCGGCTGCGGACGTAGTTCTTCTTGCGCACCTCGACCGGGTCGAGGCCGAGCTCGTGCGCGACGATGTCGACGATCCGCTCCGTCAGCCAGAGCTGCTGCATCCGCGAGTAGCCTCGGTTCGGCGCCACCGGCGACTTGTTCGTCACCACCTGCGTGAAGTCGACGCGGATGTTGCGCCAGCGGTAGAGGCCCGGCGTGACCTGCGCCCAGATGATGCAGCCGAGGGGCTCGTAGCGCGGGAATGCGCCGCAGTCGTCGAGCGCCTTGACCTTGAAGCCGAGCATCGTGCCGTCGTTCATGACCGCGACCTCGACGTCGTGGAACCAGCGCTCGTTGCCGTGCGCGTTGGCCGAGTGCTGGTCGGTGCGCCACTCCGTCCACTGGATCGGGCGGCGCAGCTTGCGCGCGAGCAGGCAGCAGGCGGTCAGGTAGTTGTGCGTCGTGATCTTGTTGCCGAAGCCGCCGCCGATGTCCTGCGAGATGAAGCGGAGCCGGTCGAGCGGCACGCGCAGCGCCGGACCCATCCAGATCGCGGCGATGCCGGGCATCTGGTGGTTCGAGCGGATCGTGAACTGCTGCGTGCCGCGGTCGTACTCGACGAGCGCCGCGGAGCACTCGAGCGGCGTCGAGGCGAAGCGGTCGAAGTGCAGCTCCTTGATCCGGATCACGCGGTCGGCCGCCTTCAGCGCGCCGTCGACGTCGCCCCAGTCGAACGTCCCCGACCAGACGACGTTCGTGCCGGCGTCGTCGTGGAGCACCGGCCCGCCCTCGTCCTGCGCCGAGCGCGCGTCCACGAGCACGGGCAACGGGTCGTACTCGACCTCGACGAGATCGGCGGCGTCCCGGGCCAGTTCGCGCGTCCTCGCGACCACGGCGACGACGGGCTCACCGACGTGGCGCACCTTGTCGACGGCGAGCGCGAAGTCCTTGATCTCGCTGCCCGGCGGCGTCGTCAGCTCGAAGAAGGGATCTGTCTGCGCGGCGACCTCGTCCGGCGTCAGCGTGCCGTAGACGCCCTCGAGCGCCTCCGCCTCCGAGACGTCGACCGAGACGATGCGCGCGTGCGCATACGGCGAGCGGACGAAGTGGACGTAGCCCATGCCGTGCGCCTTGACGTCGTCGGCGAACACGCCCTCGCCCTGGACGAGGCGGCTGTCCTCCTTGCGCGGGATCGACGTGCCGGCGTAGCCGATCTGCAGCTCGGTCGCCTGCTCGGTGACGGTCTCCAGCACGGGGGAAACCATGTTCCCCCGTGCGCCCCTTCTTTGGGCTCGTCACTTCGTGACCTCGCTCTTTGCTCCTGACCCGGCATCGGCGACCGACCGAATCGCATCGACGATGTTCACGTAGCCCGTGCAGCGGCAGATGTTTCCCTGGATGCCGCGTCGGATCTCCTCTTCGGTCGGGTGCGGGTTCTGCTCGAGGAGATACGTGGCGGAGAGCAGCATCCCCGGCGTGCAGTAGCCGCACTGGAGCGCGTGCGACTTCGAGAACGCCTGCTGGAGGGGCGTCAGCTCGCCGTCCTCGCCGGCCAGCCCCTCGACCGTCGTGATCGTCGACCCGTCGGCCTGGATCGCGAGCAGCATGCAGGACTTGACCGTCTTGCCGTCCATGAGCACGGTGCACGCGCCGCAGTTGCCGGTGTCGCAGCCGACGTGCGTGCCGGTCAGGTCGACGACGTCGCGGATGAAGTGGACGAGCAGCTTGCGCGCCTCGACCTCCTGCTCGTAGACCTCGCCGTTGATCGTGACGCGGATGGTCTGCTCGGCGACGGGCTCGGGCACTACGCGGCTCCTTCCAGCGCCTGCTGGACGGCGCGCCAGGCGAGCACCTGCGCGAGGTGGCGGCGGTAGTCGGCGGAGGCGTGGACGTCGTCGGGCGGGTCGAGGTGCGCATCGGCGACGGCCTTCGGGACGGCCACCTCGTCCGCGTCGGCTTCGACGACGACGGGCACGGCCGAGACGCAGCCAATCGCGATGCGGGCGCGGCCGTCGCGGACGGTGGCGGCGACGTTGACGATCCCGGTTCCGTCCTTGCCGAGCGCCACCGAGGCCCAGCCGTCGCCCTCGCCGGCCGCGAGCGCCGGCACGGTCACGCGCGTGAGCATCTCGCCGGGCGTGACAGCGGTCAGGTACACGCCCTGGAAGAACTCGTCGGAGGTCACCGTCCGCTCGGACTCGAGCGCCGCGGATCGTCATCGTCGCGCCGGTCGTCGCCATCAGCGGCGGCAGGTGGTTGGTCGGGTCGTTCACGCAGAGGTTTCCGCCGACCGTGCCACGGTTGCGCACCTGGACGTCGGCGATCGTGAGCGCCACCTCGGCCAGGATCGGGCGCGCGGCGCGCACGGCGTCGGAGCGGATCAGCTCGTCGTAGGTGACCATCGCGCCGATGACGAGCTCGCCGCCGGGGCCGGTGTCGATCGCGCGCAGCTCGTCGATCCGGTTCAGGTCGACGACCAGCTCCGGCGCCGCCACCCGGGTCTTCATCACGTTGACGAGGCTCTGGCCGCCGGCGAGCGCGCGGGCGTCCTCACGCGAGGAGAGCAGCCGCACGGCCTCGTCCACGGTCTCCGGCCGCGCGTATTCGACCTGCCGCAGCAGCATGGCGCGAGTCTAACCGGCCCTCTGGCACGGAGCTCAACCGAACTCGCGGATCTACAATCCGAACAGGTGTCCGGCCAGCTCGTCACCCGAAGCGCGCGCCGGAGCCGGTCGCTCCTGGCGCTCCTTTCGACGCTCTGCCTCTTCGCGGTCGGCTGAACGGTCGATCGCGCCCCCGTGCGGGGCGGCTGTGTCGCCGTGACTCGCCGAGTGGGCCGGCGCACGCCCCTTCCCGCCGAGGACTAGCGCGCTCGAGCCAAGTCCAGCCCGGCCATGTCTGGGAACAGCGCCTGCACGCCCCAGCCGCCGAAGGTCTCCGAGACGGCGACCGCGAGCTCGTTGTCGCCGGCGGCGAGCGGGAGGTAGACCGAGTCCCACCAGCCGATGCTGCCGAGGAAGCGGTAGTCGCGCGAGCGGTAGGTGTCGTCGCCGCGGTAGAGCGGGCGGCCGTTCAGGTGGACGACGGCCCGGTCGCTGAAGCCGAAGTCCATGCGGACGGTGCGGGCGCGGTCGGCGCGGATCGTCGCGCGCGCGAGGACGGTGTTGCGGTCCTCTCGGATCGGGTTCACGCGGGAGAGGTCGGCGAGGCCGTTCGGCTCCGCCTCGAGCCGTGTCCACGTCCGGCCGGCGAAGGGCTCCGTTTCCGCCTCCGGGAAGGGGTCGGACACGTCCCAGACGGGGACGATGCCGTCGACGCGGGGGAGAGGCGGCGGGTCGGGTCGAAGCTCGGCCTCGGGACCGTAGGCGAAGCGCGTCACGTGGATCGCGGGGCCGCCGGAGGCGATGCCGATTCGTCCCGCGCCCGCCGGGTGCTTCAGCTCACGCACCTCGAGCGCCGGCTGGTCCATGTCGCCGACGTACACGTCGGCGCGCGATCCCCCGAAAACGACCCGGATCCGGAACCAATCGCCGATCGGAAACTCGATCGGCGCCCAGAAGCCCTCGCCGTGATAGAGCTGCCACGACGAGGTGCCGTTGAAGACCGGCGTGTACTGGATCGCGTCGTCGTTCCCGACCTGATGCGGCCGGACGAAGAAGGACTCGAAGTTCTGGTCGTCCCGCAGCCGCCAGACCACACCGGGGAAGGCGCGCTCCGGGCCGACGGCCAGTTCGAGCTCGATCGTCCCGTCGGTCGGTTCCAGGTCGGCGACGATCGCCTTCTCGACGAGGAAGCAGTCCCGACCGAGGTGATGCCTGGGGATCGGCTCGGGGCCGTCCGAGGTCCAACGGTGCGACTTCAACGGGATCGCCTCGACTGCCACGAACCGGCCAACGAACGAGCTCCGGTCGGCGTTCCAGGGCCGGGGGCTACGACAGCAGGTGCCGGTGGCGCGCGAGCGCCGCGAGGATCGTGTCCACGTCCTCGTCCACGTTGTAGAGGTGGAGCGAGATGCGCAGGTTCGAGTCGCGCTCCGAGCAGACGATCCGCGCCGCGTCGAGCGTGTCGACCAGCGTGCGCACGTCCGTCGACTTCACGCAGACGAGCGGGCCGCGGCGCTCCGGCTCGCGCGGGGTGACGACGAGCGCGCCGAGCTCGTCGAGGCCGTCGATCAGCCGTGCCGACAGCCCGGCGACGTGCTCCTCGATCGCCCGCGTCCCGGCGTCCTCGACGATGGACATGCCGGCCAGGCCGCCGTAGATGTTCGGCACCGGCGGCGTGCCCGGGTCGAAGCGGCGCGCGTCGGCGGCCGGGGAATAGTCCGAGATGTCCATCTGGAAGATGTCCTCGTCGGCGAACCAGCCCGTCTGCGAGGGCACGAGATCCGGCAGGAGCTCCCGGCGCACGTAGAGGAAGCCGAGCCCCGACGAGCCGAGCAGGTACTTGACCGTCCCGCCGGTGACGAAGTCGACGCCGAGCTCGCGCGCGTCGAAGTCGATCGCCCCGATCGCCTGGTACGAGTCGGCCAGGCACAGCGCGCCGGCGTCGTGCGCGAGCCGCGCGATCGCGCCGACGTCGTGTCTGTGCCCCGTGCGGTACGAGATCGTCGTGCAGCAGACGAGGGCCGTCCGCTCGTCGATCGCCTCGGCGAAGCGCTCGGGCGGGATCGAGCCGTCCGGCTCGGGCGTGACGTGCACGACCTCGGCGCCGCGCAGCTCCTGCGCGTGCGCGATCTGCCCCACCGTGGGGAACTCGTACTCGCTGATCACGATCCTCGGCCTCGTGCGCAGGTCGAGCGCGGACACGATGCCGCTCACGCCCTGCGTGACTGAAGTCGTCACGGCCAACTCGCTCGACTCCGCGTGGAGCAGCCGGGCGAATGCCGACCGCGCGGCGTCGGCCCGCTCGACCCACACCTCCCACTCGGCGCCGTTCGCGTCCCAGCCGTCCAGGTACTCCTCGTACGCCGCGCGGACGCGGCGCGACAGCGCCCCCTGCGAGCACGAGTTCGCGTAGGTCGTGTGCTCGAAGATCGGAAACTCGCCGCGGATCCCGGTGCCGACCTTGCTCGTCTCGATCGCCATCGAGGAAGAGTAGACCGCGCCGGCGTGCGGCTCGGGACCGAGCCGCACGCCGGTTCTCATCTCGCCTAGCTCTTTGCGTACTCCTCGGCGGACTGCGGCTGAAACTCGAAGCCGACGAACGGCTCGTCGCCGACCACCTCCGCGTCGTGCCCCGGCTCGATCACATACGCATCGCCGGGCCCGAGCTCGAGGACGGTTCCGTCCTCGTGCGTGACGCGCATCGTGCCCGACTGCACCACGCCGAGGTGCCTGAGCTGGCAGGAGTCCGTTCCCACGACGGGCTTCACGCACTCGGACCATCGCCACCCGGGATCCATCGAGAGACGGGCGGCCGCCTGGCCGCCGAGATGGACGATGTCGACCTTCGTCTTGTCGGGAGTCCGACTCTCGTCGGGCGAGTCGAAGTCGCCCTTTTCAACACCAGCCATCCGAACCTCCTCGATCGCAGTGGACCCGACTATCTCACGATCCGGACTTGCTCGGCTCGAAAACGGCTCGCGACCGCATTTCGAACAAGGGCCAGAGGGTTGCACTCATTACTAAGGGTGGCGCTCCGGGATGTGCTGGTTGTTCTGCGCGAACCGTTGACGACGCTTGAGCACGACACAGCCGACATTCCGAGCGCCGACGATGCCCACTCAACGAGGCCACGGCCCACGGCTCACCCGGCGGAGGCGGTATCCCGCGAGAGAATCCCCGAGCATGTCCGACACGAGGTCTGGCGGCGCGACCAAGGAAGGTGCGTGGACTGCGGCTCCCGCGAACGCCTTGAGTTCGATCACATCATCCCGATCAGCCGTGGCGGCTCGAACACGGCTCGGAACATCGAGTTGCGCCGCGAGGTCTGCAACCGCAAGAAGGCGGCGTCGGTCTAGGCTCTGACGCTCGCCCGAGGCCGGGGCAGCGCGGGGAAGCGCCGGACGTGCGGTGGAGTTCGACCCCTCGCCCGGCCTATTTCTGCGGCGGAGGTATGGGACACTCCGAGACGCCATGAAGGCGGTCGTCCAGAACAGGTACGGCTCCGTCGATGTCTTGGAACTGAGAGACATCGACAAGCCGGTGGTCGGGGATGGAGACGTGCTCGTGCGGGTTTACGCGGCGGGCGTCGATCAAGGCGTCTGGCACCTGATGGCGGGGCAGCCCTACCTGATGCGCGTGATCGGCTTCGGCCTCCGTGCGCCGAAGGCGCGTGTTCGCGGTCGGGATGTTGCCGGTCGTGTCGAGGCGGTCGGTAAGAACGTGGCCCGGTTCCAGCCCGGCGACGACGTGTTCGGCACATGCGACGGCGGCTCGTTCGCGGAGTATGCGTGCGCCCCTGAGGAGAGGTTCGTGCGGAAGCCCGTCAACCTCACCTACGAGCAGGCGGGGATCGTTGCCGTCTCCGGGTGCACCGCTCTCCACGCGGTACGCGACCAGGGGGAGGTGCGAGCCGGTCAGCGTGTGCTCGTCATCGGCGCGGGCGGAGGGGTGGGAACGTTCGCCGTTCAACTCGCCAAAGCGTTCGGCGCTGCGGTGACTGGTGTCTGTAGCACGACGAAGGTGGACTTGGTGCGGTCGCTCGGGGCCGACGCGGTAATCGACTACACGCGGGAGGACTTCGCGGACGGTCAGAACCGCTACGACGTGATCCTCGACATCGCCGGGAATCGCCCGCTGTCGCACCTTCGCCGGGCGCTCACGCCCGAGGGGACGCTCGTGATCGTCGGCGGCGAGGGAGGAGGAAAGTGGTTCGGGATCGCCCGGCAGTTGCGGGCGCTCCTGCTCTCACTCTTCGTGAGGCAAAGGCTGCGCTCGTTCGTGTCGCGAGAGCGTCAGGAGGACCTGGAGACGCTGCGGGAGTTGCTCGAAGCCGGGAAGGTCACGCCCGCCATCGACAGGACGTTCGCCTTGAGTGAGGTTCCCGAGGCGATCCGCTACTTGAGAGAGGGCCGCGCGCGCGGCAAGGTCGTCATCGCCGTCAAATCCGACGGAGACGATGCGCCGCAGGCGGGTACCGAGACGCGCTGACCGCCGCTCGCGCCTTCTCCTCGTCGCACGAGTCGGCACGCGGCGAAACGGCTCCCGTATATCACGGATGTATCGACTGCCCCCTAGATTCGCCGAGAACAGGCAAGAGCGTATTCGGCAGAATCCGCTCAGTGAAGCCGTCTACCTCAGCGGGGACGAACGGGGATAGACCGGTCAGAGAACCGGCCGTTTCCCCCGTTTGATCGGCCGAAGTGCGAAGCACTTCCGGCCGCCGAGCTCGGGGTCCTGGCTGATCCTGGCCGCAGCCGCGCATGTCGGCTGCGGTCGCCGAACTCCGAACTGGAGTAACGACGAGTGGCGGCGGAGCCGTGGCTTGGCCGCGGCGTAGCTCGGGGCCGCGTGAGACGCGACCACAAGGGGAAGGGGGCCCACGGGGGAAACCGGCTGTTTCCCCCGTGCTACCGGCCCAGGTACGCCTTGCGCAGGTTCTCGTCCCGCAGCAGGTCTCCCGCCTTGCCCTCCAGCACGAGGCGGCCCGTGGAGAGCACGTAGCCACGGTCGGCGATCGAGAGCGAGACGTTCGCGTTCTGCTCGACGACGAGGACGGCCACGCCCGCCTCGTGCACCTGGCGGATGGTCTGGAAGCTCCGCTCCACGAGGATCGGGGCCAGGCCCATCGAGGGCTCGTCCATGAGCATCAGCTTCGGCCGGGACATGAGCGCCCTGGCCATGGCCACCATCTGCTGCTCGCCGCCCGACAACGTGCCCGCGAGTTGCGAGCGGCGCTCGTAGAGCAGCGGGAACAGCGAGTAGACGCGCTCGAAGTCCTCCTTCGTTCCGCCGTGCGTCAGGTACGCGCCCATCTGCAGGTTCTCGAGCACGGTCATCGGGCCGAACAGCCGGCGGTTCTCGGGCACGATGGCCATGCCCTTCGCGATCCGGTAGCACGTCGGCCGCTCGGTGACGTCCTCGCCGTCGAAGCGCACGGTGCCGTTCTTCGGCCGGACGATGCCGAGCACCGTCTTCAGCGTGGTCGACTTCCCCGAGGCGTTGCCGCCGAGCAGGCAGACGAGCTCGCCAGGCCGGACGACGAGCGACAGCCCCTGCAGGATGTGAATCGGCCCGTAGTAGGTATCGATCGAGTCGAGCTCGAGTAGGGCGCCGTTCTCGCTCACGCCGTCTCCTGCTCGGGCTTCGCGCGCAGGCCGAGATAGGCCTCGATCACCCGCGGGTTCGTCGCCACCGACTCGAACGAGCCCTCGGCGATCTTGACGCCGTGGTCAAGCGCCACGACGCGGTCGGAGATGCCCTCGACCACGTGCATGTCGTGCTCGATCACGAGGATCGTGTAGCCGCCCTCGCTGCGCAGGCGGCCGATCAGCTCGGTGATCTCGTGCGTCTCGACCGGGTTCATCCCCGCGGCCGGCTCGTCGAGTAGGAGCACCCGGGGGTTCGCCGCAGTCGCGCGGGCGATCTCGAGCCGGCGGCGGTTGGCGTAGGAGAGGGCGTAGGCCTGCTGCTTGCGCCGGTAGCCGGCGAGCCGGTCGCCGAAGAACGCGAGCTTCTCGTCCGCGAGTTCTCGCACCTGCCGCTCCTCGCGGCGCTGGAACGGCGTCCGCAGGACGGACTGCCACACATGGGCGCGGGTGTGGCAGTAGGTGGCCGCCATGACGTTCTCCTCGACGGTCATGTTCAGGAAGAGCCGCAGCGTCTGGAACGTGCGGGCGACGCCGAGCCGCGTCCGCTTGTGGGCCGTGACTCCGACCAGGCTACGCCCGTCGAGGCGGATATCGCCCTCCTCGGGGTCGTAGACGCCTGTGATCAGGTTGAACACCGTCGTCTTGCCGGCGCCGTTCGGCCCGATCACGCTGACGATCTCGTTCTCGCCCACGACGAGATCCAGCTCGCTGATCACCTTGAGCCCGCCGAAGTGGAGCGTGACCTGCTCCAGCTCGAGGAGCGGTGTCACAGGGCCTCGACCCGTTGCTGTCCGAGCAACCCGGCGGGCCTGACGATCATCAGCGCGATCAGGATCGAGCCGAGCAGGATCATCGCGGTCACGGCGGGATTCAAGACGAGTTCGTTCTCCCAGACGAACGCGGCGAGGTAGAGCGTCGGGATCAGCGCCGCCTTTCGCACCCAGCCTCGCAGGAGCGTCAGCCCGAGCACGGCGGCGATCAGGGCCGCGTACGCCCAGGCTCCGGCCCGTGTGGGGTCGGTCAGCTCGACGACCCAACTCGACATCATGAGGTTCTGCCCGCCGAACGCCGTGGGCTTCGTTCCGCTCGGCCAGACGGCGGTCGCGATCGAGTTCGCCGCGAAGCCGAGGGCGATTGTCCCGCAGACCACGATTGCCAGCCACCTGAGCGGCCGCAGGAAGAGCGCCAGCCCAACGCCGACCCCGATGTAGAAGAGGAGACGAGCGTTGTCGGGTGTGCTCATGAGCTCCAGCCCGACCACGATCACGAAGGCGCCGAGCATCACGCCGGGCATGCTCCCCGCGCCGCCGAGGACGACGATCGCGTAGAGGGTGATCAGAACCGACAGGTAGAAGTTGTTCGGGAAGATGTTCACCTCGAGCGAGGCGAACACCGTCCCGGTCATGCCGGCGACGCCGGCGCCGAAGCCGAAAGCGAGCAGCTTCAACCAGTTCACCGGTATCCCGAGGAGCTGTGCAGCCATCTGGTCCTCGCGCAGCGAGCGCCACGCTCGTCCCGTCCGCGAATGATTGATGAGCCAGAGCACGATCACGACGACCGTGAACACGACGAGCGCGACGTAGTAGTAGCGCCGCACGTTCGTGATGTGGAGCCCGAAGAAGCCGAGCGGGTCGAGGTTTGTCAGGCCGTTCTGGCCGTTCGTGATGCTGAGGTTGCCGACGAGGTTGTAGAAGATCTGCCCGAAGAAGAGCGTGATGATCGCCAGGTAGTCGCCGAACAGCCGCCGCGAGGGGAGGCTGACGAGGATGCCCACGATGGCGCAGCCGAGACAGGCGATCGCCATCGTGGCCGGGGTCGGCCAGTGCAGTCCGAACTTCGGCGAGTCGAGGAAGGCGTAGACGTACGCGCCGATTCCGAAGTAGGCCACGTACCCGAGGTCGAGCAGCCCCGCCCACCCGACGATCACGTTCAGGCCGAGCGCGAGGGTTGCGTAGTAGAGGGTGTTGAAGCCGACGCGCTGGTAGTACTCGTTGCTGGTGGCGATGCCGAAGATCGCGGCGCCGCCCACGAGGATGGCGAAGCGGATTGGCGGCGAAACCCGCGCGGCGAGGTGGTCGACGACCCGCGTCAACGCCGGCTGCCGACGGCGCTCGCCCTGGCGCGCGACCCACTCGTCGGCACCGATGCGCGGGCCCTGCGGCGGTGTCGGGTCGGTCATGTCGCTACACCTTCCTGATGTCGGCCTTGCCGAGCAAGCCTGTCGGGCGAACGAGGAGCACGAGGATGAGGAGTGAGAAGACCCAGACGTCCTGGAACGTCGCGCCGCTCGGGAGGTAGCCGGTGGAGTATGCCTGGGCGAGCCCGACGACCAGGCCTCCGAGCATCGCGCCCGGGATCGAGCCGATGCCGCCGATGACGGCGGCCGTGAACGCGAGCAGCCCGTTCTCGAAGCCGATCGAGTTGGACACGTTGTCGAACATGAGCCCGAACATCACACCCGCGGCACCGGAGACCGCCGAGCCGATGAAGAACGCGAACGCGATCACCCGGTCAGTGTCGATGCCCATCATCGTCGCAGCCTCGCGGTCGACCGCCGTGGCACGCATCGCCTTGCCGATCTGCGTCCGGGCGACCAGCAGCGTCAGCAGGATGCAGAGGACGATTGTCAGGCCGACGGTCAACATCCGGAGGATCGAGATGTTCAGCGGCCCCCACTGGATGCCGTCCTGGGGGAACGCGTAGCGGCCGCCGTCCAGTTCCGCGCTGCCGTAGACCCGGATCTCGGCGCCGAACAGGAGAAGCGCCGAGTTCTGGAGGAAGAACGAGACGCCGAGCGCCGAGATCAGCGGCGCGATCCGGGGCGCGTTGCGGAGCGGCCGGTAGGCGAAGCGCTCGATCACGACTCCGAGCAGGCCGCAGCCGATCATCGCGAACAGGAACATCAGTGCGAGCAGCACTGGGATGGGCATGTCGGGCGACTCGGGACCGCCGAAGCCGGTCAGCACGAAGTAGCCGATGAAGGCGCCGATCATGAAGACGTCGCCCTGCGCGAAGTTGAGCAGCTTCAGGATTCCGTAGACGATCGAGAAGCCCAGCGCGATGAGAGCGAACACGCTGCCGTCGGTCAGGCCGATGACCGTCAGCTGGACGAACTGGTCCCAGTTAATCACGGGTGAACCCCTGGTTCCCCCGTGAGCCCCCTCCTTCAGATCGTTGCAGGTTCTTCACGTGGCAGCGGAGCCGGCGGCTCACAGCGCTCGTCCCGGCGTTGCCTCTCGTTCGCGAGCCTCCCGCGCGGCAAAGCCACGCTCCGGCGACAATCGTCGTTGACCCGAGAGCGTGGGACATCAGGGCCGCGCGCGTCGTGCGGCCCGCCTCGCGACGGGCCGCACGACCGACGTTGGCTCACCTGATGGGAACAGGCCCCTTCTTCGTGAGCTGGAACTGGAAGAAGTGCGCGCCGATCCGATCTCCGTGCGAGTCGAACCTGATCGGATCGCCGAAGACGGACGTCTTCAGGTTCGTCTTGTGGAGCTGCTTCAGCACCTCGGCGCGGGTCGCGGTGCCGTCCTTGCACGCCCGGGCGACCGCGTCGACCACGACCTGCCCGGAGACGTACGCGAGCGGGCCGAAAGCCGATACGGGCGCCTTCGAGCCGTAGGTCTTGTGGTACGCCTTGATGACCGGCTGCGCCGGCCCGTAGCGGGTGATGTCCGGCCCGAACGTCGAGAAGTACACGGCTCCGTTCAGCCTGACGCCGGAGCCGCCCGCGTCGCTCAGCATCAGCTTCACGTTCTTGCCCTGCTCCTTGAGCTGGGTTCCGAAGAGCGTCATCTCCTGCGGGAGCTGCAGCGCCAGGTAGACGACGTTCGTGTCGCCCGGCATGGACGTGATCACGGACGAGAAGTCGGCGGTCTTCTGGGTCACCGACACCCGCTTCACCTTGACGTGAAGCCCCTTCAGGAGCTTCGCGACCTGGTCGGCCAGCGGCTTGCCGTAGGACGACTGGTCGTCGACCGCGAGCACCGACTTTCCCTTCAGATTCTTCTTGATGAACTGTGCCGTCGTCAGAGCCTGGATCCTGTCCGGCGCGGCGATGCGTAGGAACGTCGGGAACTGCCCGTTCGTCAGCTCCGTCGCCGTTGCCGATGCCACGACGAAGGGCATGCCGGCCTTCTTGAAGATGGGACCGGCGGCCAGCACTTCCTGGCTCGACCCTGGGCCGATCACGGCGAGCACATTCGAGTCGGACGAGAACCGCTGCGCGATCGTCGACGCGACGGCCGAATCGAACTTGTCGTCCCCTTCCTCGGTCTTGAACGTCGGCTTCTTGCCGGCGGCGTTCCACTGCTGCGCGTAGAGCAGCGAGAAGCCGCGGAGCTCGGCGCCGATGGACGCGACGGGACCTGTCGTGGGTCCGGTGTACGCGATGGTGGCGGAGCTGCTGCAGTTCACGCCGGCGCGTGACCGCGCTCGGGGCTCCGGCGGCTCCGACGAGCCCGGCGACTGCCGCCACCGCGGCGACTGCCAACGCGCTCGGTACGAGTTTCTTCATCTGCCCTCCTCCCAGTCTGGGAGAGCGATTGTCACCTGCCTTCGCCTCCAGCGCAACGTACATCGGTTTGAATCCCGGGCATGCCCTCGCCCGAGGTCGTGATCGTCGGTGCGGGTGTGACGGGTCTCTCCGTCGCCCTCCATCTCGCCGAGCGGGACATCGGCCCCGTGCGGATCTACGAGCGGGCGGGCGTCGGCGCGGGCGCCTCCGGCGTCCAGCCGGGCGGCGTGCGGTTGCAGTGGGGGACGGAGCTGAACTGCCGGATGGCCCTCGAGGCGCGCGAGTTCTGGGGCGAGGCGGAGGCCCGGCTCGAGCCGAGGCTCCCGTTCGGCTGGCGGCCCGGCGGCTATCTCTGGTTGGCGCATTCTCAGCCCGTCCTCGAGCGGCTGGCCGCGGGCGTGGCGCTCCAGAACCGGCTCGGGATCGGCTCGCGCATCGTTTCGGGCGCCGAGGCGGCGGAGCTCGTTCCGGGGCTCGCGCCCGACACGGTGACCGGAGCAGCGTGGTGCGGCGAGGACGGCTACTTCGACCGTCCCCAGGGCGTGGTCGAGGCGTTCGCCGAAGCAGCGCAGCGGCGGGGAGTCGAGATCGAGCTCGGCGAGGTCGCGGCGGTGGAGCCCGGCGGCGTGGCGCTCGCCGGCGGCGAGCGAGTGTCGGCGGGGGCCGTCGTCGTCGCGGCCGGCGTCGCGACGCCGGGGCTGCTCGACCGGCTCGGCGTCGACGTCCCCATCGTCCCGGAGGACCGGTTCATGCTCTACAGCGATCCGATTCGCGAGCGGCTCCTGGAGCCGCTCGTCGTGTCGGCCGAGCGGCACTTCGCCGCCAAGCAGCTCGGGAACGGCCGCGTCGTGGCGAGCGACCTGGCGGCGCGCGGCGACCCCGCCGAGGGCGAGCCGCGCTGGCGGGCGCACGTGCGCGAGGCGATCCGTGAGCTCCTCCCCCGGCTCGAGTACGTCGAGTTCCCGGTGCTGGCGGCGGGCACCTACGACGTGACGCCGGACCACCAGGCGATTCTCGGCGCCGTACCGGGGGCGGGAGGCGTCTGGATCGCCGCCGGCTTCTCCGGCCACGGCTTCATGATGTCGCCCGTCGTCGGCCGCAGCCTCGCCGCCGCGATCGCCGGCGAGCCGCCGAACGACTACCTGCGCGCGTTCTCGCTCGAGCGCTTCACACGCGGCGAGCTCATTCCGGAGCCCGCCATCGTCTAGAGAACTGCGTCGATCTCGACCTCGACGAGCACGCCCTCCGGGATGAACCCCGCCACGAACAGCGTGGTGTTCGCGGGCGTCACCTCGCCGAACAGCTCCCGGTGCGCCTCGGCCGCGCCCTGCCAGTCGCAGCCGGCGGCGAGAAAGATCCGCGTTCGCGCCACGCTCTCGATCGAGCCGCCGAAGTGCTCGACCGCGTCGAGGGCGAGCCGGAAGGCGTCGAGCGTCTGCCCGCGGACGTCGCCGCGCGAGGCGGGCGCGGTGCCGCTGACGGAGATCCAGGAGCCGGTGCGCACCGCCCGGGCGTAGCCGGCGAGGTCCTCGGCGCCGCCGCCGGTGCGGAAGACCTCGCGGTCAGGCCTCATTGCCGTAGCCCTCGGCGAGGAACTGCTCCGCGTAGGACGCGTGCACCTCGACCGGCGGCAGGTCGAAGCCGAGCGCGTCCGCGACGCGGTCGATCAGGTTGAAGCCGGTGCAGACGGCCAGGGCGTCCTCGATCGCCTCGTCGGGAACACCGGCGGCGCGCACGGCGTCGACGTCCGCGGCCGTGACCTCGCCCGGCGCCAGCGTCACCTTCTGCAGCAGGTCGAGCGTGGCGCGGAGGCCGGGCTCGATCGGCGCGGTGCGGTGGTCGGCGAGGATCGCGTCGACCAGTTCGCCACCGAGCGCGAACGACGCGACCGCGCCGTGCGAGTCCGTTCAGAACACGCACTGGTTCTGCCGGGAGACGAAGGCCGCGAACAGCTCGCGTTCGCCGGGCGACCAGTCCGAGGGGCCGCGCATGACCTGCTGCAACACCATGGAGAATGGCCGGCCGAAGAGCTCCGAGCGGTAGCGCATCGTCCGCACGACGTCGAAGTCGCGCTCGGTGAGCGTGCCCTGGATCGCCGCGAGGCGCACGGCGTCGAGGCTACACGTAGCCGCGCGCGAGGAACTCCGCCTCGTGGCGGAGCAGCCCGTCGGCGCCGAGCGTGTGCGAGATCGGCGTGAGCCCGAACGAGTCCGCCAGCCGGTCGATCAGGTTGAAGTAGGCGGCGACGAGGAGCGCGTCCACGATCGCCTGGTCGGAGACACCCGCGGCGCGCACGGCCTCGGCGTCGTCGGCCCGCACCTCGCCCGGCCGCAGCGTGACGGCCTCGAGGTAGCCGAGCATGGCGCGGAGCGGCGGCTCGACAGGCGCGGTGCGCCAGTCGGCGAGGACGGCGTCGACCGTCTCGGCCGAGCCGTACGCAACGGTCGCGACCGCGCCGTGGGACTCCGTTCAGAACACGCACTGGTTCAGGGACGAGACGAAGGCTGCGAACAGCTCCCGCTCGGCCACGGACCAGTCGGAGGGGCCGCGCATCACGTCCTGCAGCGCCTCCGAGAACGGCCGGCCGAAGAGGTCGGGCCGGTAGCGGAGCATGAGCGCGACGCCGGAGAGGAAGCCGTCCTCGGGGGTGCGGGTCCGCTCGAAGCTCGCGAGCCTGGTCATCAGTCCATTGCCCGCAGTCCGGCGTCGAGCCGCGACCGCGCGGCGCCGAGCGCGGCCGCGAGCGTCAGCTCGAAGATCGCGTCCTCCGAGTAGCCGGCCTCGCGCAGGCGGTCCACGTCTCCGTCCGTCACCTTGTAGGCGTTCCGCGTGACCTTCTCGACGTACGGCCGGAGGTCGTCGGGAAGGTCCTGCGCCTCGTCGCCGCCTGCGAACGCCGCGACCGCGCGCCGGAGCTCGAGGTCGGCGTCGCCGGGTGTCTCCAGGATCGCGCGGGCAACCTCGTCCATGGCCTCCGTGTGCCGTGCCACAGGCCGATTCTAGGAGGGTTTGGCGGAACGTTGCCCGTCGTCGGGGCGTGATGGGCGTCGTGATGCAAGGACGCAGGGAGCGCTCGTATTGGCCAAATACGGGCGCGACTGAGGACGCAGCCGGCGGAGGCTTGCCCGAGCCGGTCAGGGAGCGCAGGTGCCGGCTCGCCGGCGCCGTAGCGGGAGACAGCTCGGCGCGCAGCGCGGTCCGACGACCTCAGCCACGTTCCGCCGAGCCCTCCTTAGGATGCCGTCGTGCGCTTCGGTCTTCGACTCGTCCAGCACGTCGGGCCGGCGCGGGAGCTCGTCGCGCTGGCCGCGCTCGCGGACGAGGTCGGCTTCGACGCCGTCTGGTTCCCGCACGACCCGTTCATGAAGCACGCCTGGGCCATGGCCGCGGCCGTCGCCGAGCGGACGAGCCGCGTCGAGATCGGCTCCGTCCAGACGACGCCGTACCTGAACGAGCCGACGGAGGCGGCGACCTTCCTGGCGACGCTCGACGAGCTCTCCGGCGGCCGCGCCGTCCTCGGCTACGGCCTGCACACGGACGAGATGGTCGAGTGGCTCGGCTTCGACGCCTCCGACCGGGTCGAGCGGATCCGCGACTCGGTCGAGACGGTCCGGGCGCTGCTCCGCGGCGAGACGCTCCGCAACGAGTGGTACCTGCGCTTCGAGCCGCCCCGTCCCGACCCGCCGATCTACGTGACGCCCTTCGGTCGCGATCTGCTCGAGCTGTCCGGCGAGATCGGCGACGGCAGCCTGCCGCTCGTGATGCCGCCCGAGGCCGCGCCCGGCGTGGTCGAGGCGATCCATGCAGGGTCGCGCCGCGCCGGCCGCGATCCACTGGAGGTCGACATCGCGGCGTGCGTCTGGCTCTCCGTCGCCGCGGACGGCGGCGCCGCGGCGGCGACCCTGCGGCCGATCGTGGCGTATTTCGCGCCCTACTTCCTCGACGAGCAGCTCGCGCCGATCGGCCTGCGGCGCGAGGACTTCGAGCCTGTGCGGAAGGCCGTGGCCGCGGGCGACTACGACCGCGCCGCCGCGGCCGTCACGGACGAGATGCTGCGGCTTGCGATCGTCGGGACGGCGGCCGACACGGTCGTCGCCATCGAGCACCTGGCCGGGGCCGGCGTGACGCAGGTCTGCATCGGCGGCCCGCTGGGCCCCGACCCGGCCGAGGCGATCCGCCTGATCGGTGAGCGGGTGATCCCGGCGTTCAGGTGAGGGCGGCGAGCAGCCGCTCGACGTCGCTCTCGTCGCTGTAGAAGTACGGCGAGACGCGGATGCCCCCGACGCCGGTCGTGTAGCGGAGCGACACGGCGACACCGGCGGCGGCGAGGCGCTCGACGAGCGCGTGGGCTTCCGGCGCCTCGAAGACGACGATCCCCGAGCGGCGGTCACGGGGGCTCACGACGTCGAGCCCGAGCCCGTCGAGCCCTTCCAGGAGGAGGCCGACGAGTTCCTGGACGCGCGCGAAGCGCTCCGGGAGGCGGAGCAGCGCCTCCAGGCACGCGGCTAGCGCGGCGGCGGCCATGTACGGCCCGGTTCCGCCCGGCTCGAGCAGCGCGCCGAGCGCGTCAGTCCGAGGTCGTCCACGGGCGTGCGGCGCGGGTCCTCGAGGTAGGCCGACCAGCCCTCCGGCGGCGGATCGAGCGCGAAGTAGCCCGGCCGCGTCGCCCGTCGCTCCTCGAGCCGTTCGCGCCGGAGGTAGGCGAAGCCGAGCCCGAACGGGCAGCAGAGCCACTTGTGGCCGCCGACGGCGAGCGCATCGACCGGCGTCTCGCGCACGTCGAAGGCCAGCGGCCCGACGTGCTGCGCGCCGTCCACGATCAGCCACAGCCCCCGGTCGCGGCAGAGCGCGGACAGCGCAGGCAGGTCGACGAGCGCTCCGGTGACCTCTTGCACCGCGCTGACGACGATCGCCCGCGTGTCGGCATCGATCGCCGCCGCGAAGTCGTCGACCTCGGGCCTGCCGTCGCGGTGCGGGACGAGCCTCAGCCGGTCGCGCCAGGGCAGGACGGTGCCGAAGAACTCGACGTCGCTCGCCAGGACGTGCTCGTTCGGGCCGACGGAAAGGAGATCGGCGGCTCCGTACAGGCCTTGCTGCGTCGACTCGACGAGGGCGATCTCGTCCTCTTCCGCCCCGATCAGCCGCGCCGCGGCGCGACGGGCGCGCGTCATGTGCTCCAGGACGACGATGGTCTCCTCGGTCACCGACTGAAGCGGCGACTCGCGGACGAATCGGCAGTACTCCTCGATCGCGGCCACCGCCTCCGGGGGCGGGATGCCCTTGCAGGCGGTGTCGAGATAGGCCTTGCCGAGCGCCGCCGGGTAGCGGGCCCGGACGGCCGCCCAGTCAGTCACCGGCAGCGTCTCAGGCACCGGCCGCTCCGCGCGCGGCGCCGGGCTTCGCCTGGCGCCGCTGCGCAGCGTCATAGCTGCGCTGCTTCGGGCTGCCTGCCGGGTGGAAGACGCCCATGATCCGCATCACGCCCGGGCCGGTGTTCTCGATGCAGTGGACGCAGCCGGGCGGGAGGTAGAAGCACGAGCCCGCCCGGAGCGGCACCTGCTCGCCGGCCGATGTGCGCGATGCCCTCGCCCTCGACGATGTAGCCCACCTCGTCGTAGGGATGGCTGTGGTCGGGCGCCCGGCAGGGCTCGACGATGCCGATGAACTGCGTCAGCTCGCCCTGGTGGAGCACGCGGAAGGTCCGCTTCTCGTCGGCGCGCTCCTCCTCCCGGTCTGCGAAGCGCGAGACCACGCGCTCGCGCTCGATCTCGCCCTCGGCAGGCGCGTCGACCGCAACGAAGCGCAGGTCGCCCACGATCGCGTAGTCCTCGCCGGGGAGCAGAAGGACGCCCGCGTCGGGCTCGAGGGCGTGCGTCTCGCCGGCGAGCTCGAGTGTCCCGTTGCCGGTGAGCACGTAGAGGATCTCTTGCCGGTCGCCTGTCTCGCCCTCGAGCTCTCCGGACACGTCGAGCATGCGCATGCGCAGGCGCTCGTCGATCGCCCCACCGCCTGTCCGCGCGTAACCCGTCACGAGGGAGTTCCTCCGCCCAGGATTGTCGCAAGCCGCGAGGCGTCGATGTTGCCGCCGGAAACGATGCAGACGACCTTGCCCGTGCCCGCGCGGCCGGAGAGCGCGGCGGCGAGGCGCGAGCGCGCCGGCCCCTTCCGCGACGACGCGCACGCGCTCGGCCAGCAGCCGCACCGCGGCCGCGGTGTCATCGAGCGACGCGGAGAACGCGCCGTCGACGAGCGCCGAGTCGATCTCCCACATCTTCGGCAGCACGACAGGCCCGCCCGCGCCGTCCACGAACGACGGCGCGTACTCGATCGGCTGCGGCGAGCCGGCGGCCATCGACGATGCGAACGGCGCGCCGGTCTCGGGCTCCACCGTGAAGACCTTCGTCTCGCGGCCGCAGCGCCTTGACGGCGCTCGCGATCCCCGCCGTGAGCCCGCCGCCCCCGTAGGGGATCACGACGGCGTCGGCATCCGGGAGGTCCTCGAGCACCTCGAGCCCGATCGTGCCGTTCCCGGCCATGACCGGCTCGTCCTCGACCGGGTGCACGAACAGCCCGTCGACGCCCTCGTGGCGATGGTCCTCCATGGTCTGCCACCAGCGATCGTGCGGCACCTTGATCACGCGGCCGCCGAGCCGCTCGATCGCGTCGATCTTCGTCTGCGGCGCCTGCTCGGGGACGACGATCGTGGCGGGAACGCCCGCCTCGCGGGCCGCCCAGGCCACACCCTGGGCCATGTTGCCCGCGCTCGCCGTTACGAGCCCGCGCGCGAGGTCGGGTGGGCTCGCCTGCCGAACGGCGTTGACCGCGCCGCGGATCTTGAACGAGCCGATCGGCTGCAGGTTCTCGAGCTTCAGCCAGAGCTCGCAGGGCGCCTCCGGGAGCTGCGCGCGGACGAGCGGAGTCCGCACCGCCGCGCCGGCGATCCGCTCGCGCGCGGCGCGGATCTCCTCGAGCGGGATCAAAACTCGACGGTCGTGCCGGTGCCCGTCTCCTGCGCGCGGCGGACGACGTACTCCGCCGCGGCCAGGTCCTCGACGGCCAGGCCGAGCGACTTGAACACGGTCAGCTCGTCCGGCCTCGTGCGCCCGCGATGCTTGCCGATCAGGATCTCGCCGATCTCGGCCCTGATGTGGTCGGGCCCGATCGCTCCCTCCTGCGCGGGGAAGAGATAGTCGCCCGCCTCGTTGAGCGTCGACTCGCGGCGGTCGACGAACAGCGAGCAGGCGGCCATCGTCGCCGTGTCCAGCTCGCGCGCCGTCTTGACGCTCGAGCCGACGGCGTTCACGTGCGCGCCGGGCTTCAGCCACCCGTGCTCGACGACCGGCTCGCTGGAGTTGGTCGCCGTCACGACGACGTCGGCGCCGCGGACCGCCTCCTCGACGCTCCCGACCGCCTCGGTGCCGGTCTCCTCGGCCAGCGCCCGGGCGTGCTCGGCCGTCCGGCTCGCGACGCGGATGCTCGTCCATTGGCGGACGGCGCGCATCGCCTCGATGTGCGATCGCGCCTGGACGCCTGCGCCCACGATCGCGAGCTCGCTCGCGTCCTCGCGGGCGAGCAGGCGCGTCGCGACGCCGGAGACGGCCGCGGTGCGGATCGCCGTGATCGCGGAGGCGTTCATCAGCGCGCGCACCTGGCCGGTCTCGCCGGAGAAGAGCGTCACCGTGCCCTGATGGGCGTCGAGGCCGCGCGTCGGGTTGTCCGGGAAGAGGCAGATCGTCTTCAGCGAGTACGCGGCCTGGTCCCCGGAGCGGTGCGCCGGCATGAGGCCGATCGCGCTCGACTCGCCGGGCGGGAACGCGATCACGCGCAGCGGCTGGAACAGCTCGCCGCGCGCGAGCGCCTCGAGGATGTCGGCCATGGCCTCGATGCAGCCCTCCATGTCGAGCAGCTCCTCGACTTCGGCCTGGTTGAGGACAATGATCGCCATCAGCTGAACAGCGAGCCTACTTCCTCGTGCTCCTGCGCGGTCAGCTCGAGCGCGAGCGCCTCGCGCACCGGCTCGAGGTGCTCCGGGCGTTCGCGGGCCGACGACGATCGAGGTCACGCCCGGGGTGGGCCAGGAGCCACGCGAGCGCGAGGCCGGCCGTGCTCACGCCTCGGGTCGCGGCGGCCGCTCCGAGCGCGTCGAGCGAGCGGTACACGTCGTCGCTGTCGAGGTGCACGTACGGCTCGGGCCGCATCGTCATCCGCGACCCCTCGGGGCGGGCCGCGCCCGGCCGGTACTTGCCCGTCAGCCAGCCGCCCGCCAGCGGCCCGAACGCCTGGTAGGCGATGCCCTCCGCGCCGCACGCCGGGATCACGTCCGCCTCGTCGTCGCGGAAGAGGAGCGAGAACGAGTTCTGAAGCAGCGCCGGGCGGCCCGCGGTGAGCGCCTCGCGCAGCTCCACGCGCGCCGTAGTTGCTCAGGCCCCACGCGCCGACGAACCCCTCCGAGACGAGTTGTTCGAAGGCGCCGACCGTGTCCGCGATCGGCGTCCCGGAGTCGGGCTCGTGGGCGAGGTAGAGCTCGACGGCCTCGACCCCGAGCCGCTCGAGGCTCGAGTCGAGCTGCCGCCGTACCCGCTCCGGCGCCAGGCCCGAGTCGGCGCCCTCGTCCATGGGGTTGAACGTCTTCGTGGTGATCCGCGGCCGGTTTCCCGTCGCCGCGATCCAGGCGCCGATCCAGGCCTCGCTGCGGCCGCCGCCGTAGGCGTCGGCGGTGTCGAACCAGCGGAGGCCCAGGTCCCACGCGGCGTCCATCAGCGCGAACGCCTGCTCCTTCGTCTCGCCCCGGCCGAAGAACGCGGGCGCCGATCCGATGCCGCCGAAGTTGCCGCAGCCGAGCACGACTGGTGGGACCTTCAAGCGGGTAGGCAAGGCCGAAGATTCTATGATCGGGGGCCGACACCGAAAGGAGCCTCCCATGCCGTTCGAGCTACCCGCTCTCCCGTACGACTTCAACGCGCTCGAGCCTCACATCGACGCGAAGACGATGGAGATCCACCACGACAAGCACCACCAGGCCTACGTCGACAACGCCAACAAGGCCCTCGAGGGCAACGAGTGGGCCGACCGGCCCGTCGAGGCCGTCGTCGCCAACGTCGACCTGCTCCCCGAGGACATCCGCGCGGCCGTTCGCAACAACGCCGGCGGGCACGCGAACCACTCGCTCTTCTGGCAGGTCATGAGCCCGGACGGCGGCGGCGCGCCCGAGGGCGACCTGGCCACGGCGATCGACGACACCTTCGGATCGGTCGATGACCTGAAGGCCGCGGTCAACGACGCCGGCGTCAAGCGGTTCGGCAGCGGCTGGAGCTGGCTCGTGTGGGACGGGACGGGCCTCGCGGTCCTGTCCACGCCGAACCAGGACAGCCCGATCATGGACGCCAAGACGCCGCTCCTCGGCATCGACGTCTGGGAGCACGCCTACTACCTGAACTACCAGAACCGGCGCCCCGACTACCTCGCCGCCTGGTGGAACGTCGTCAACTGGCCCGAGGTCGCGCGCCGGTACGACGAGGCGAAGGGGTAGCGCTCGGCCACGCGCATCGAGGCGCCGTTGTCCGTGCCGATGCGGAGCTCGACCCGCTCGAGGCCGAGATCGTCGAGCGCATGCCGTGTGACGAGCCCGAGCGCGCGTGTCGCGATCCCGCGGCCGCGCGCCTCGGGCACGAGGGCGGGAGCGGTCTGGACTCGACGTCCGGCAACTGGCACGGGCGCTCGAGCTCCATCCCAACACCGTGCGCTGGCATCTCGGCATCCTCCGCGACGCGGGGATCGTCGAGTCCCATCCGGAGCCGCGCTCGGGCCCAGGGCGGCCGCGCATCCTCTACCGGCTCGGCCCGGCGACGACCGCCCCGGGCCGCGAGGACTATCGGCTGCTCGCCACGATCCTGGCCGGCACCGTCTCGGCGCAGGACGGCGGCACCCGGAGAGCCGAGGACTCGGGTCGGGCGTGGGGGCGCTACCTCGTCCGCCGGCCGGCGCCGAACGTCAGCGTCCGGGAAGACGAGGCCGTCGGCGAGGTCGTTCGGCTGCTCGACGAGCAGGGCTTCGTGCCCGACGCCGAGGGCAACGAGGTGCGGATGCGCCGCTGCCCGTTCCACGACCTCGCGGAGCAGCATCCCGAGGTCGTCTGCGCAGTCCACCGCGGCCTGATCTCCGGCGCGCTCGAGGAGCTCGGGAGCGAGCTCCGCGTGGACGCGCTCGAGGTGTTCGTCGAGCCCGATCTCTGCATCGCCCGGCTCGGGCCGCGGCCGGGCCAGGCATGACGCGCCGCGGGCTCAGCGCTCCTTGTAGCCGTACCCCGTGAGCATCCCCGCCTGCGCCGACTCGCTGCTCGTGGCCGTGACGATGCTCGAGCGGTTCTGCGGGTCGACGACCATGCCCACGACCCGCCGGTCGCCGGAACCGTCCTCGACGAGCGCCCAGGCGACGACCCGGCTGAGACCGCTCTCCTCGCCGCCGCTCTGGCCGCCGTACATCGCGCGCCAGCCCGCGTCCGCCGTAATGATGGTCACGATGGTCTCGTCGGTCCCGATCTCGTCTGCGGGGCTCTCCACCACGTCGTCTTGCTCAGCCACTGCTACCTCCGGGTTCGTCTGGCCATGATTGTCGCGACGGGGCAGACTACCGGCATGAGTCGCTCGCCTGAAGCTCGCTCCCGTGGGGGAAACCGGGTTTCCCCCACGGACCGCCTTCTTCCAGAGGCCGGTTTGGTCGGGGAACCTCCCGGTTCCCCTGGGACCCCTCCCCCCTCATGGGCCAAGATCAGCCCATGAGCGACGAGCTCGTTCTCGATACCCCGGTCGTCCGCGGGTTCCTCGACGAGGTGCGCGCGGCGATCGCGCAGGCCGGGTCGGCCGAGGAGGCCTGCGACGCGATCCGGCCCCGCTTCGCCGAGCTGCTCGCCGACGGCGACTGGCTGCCGGACGATTACATGGCTCCCGTCCCCGGGAGCGGCATGGGCGGCGGCATCGGCCAGTGGCTCCTCTACCGCGCGGGCGACGGCTCGCTCTCGCTCTTCTCGCTGGTCGTGCCGTCCGGCTCGGCCACGCCCGTCCACGACCACCTCGCCTGGGGGCTCGTCGGCCTCTACCGCGGGACGCAGGACGAGGAGGTGTATGCGGAGACCGGCGGCGCGCTCGACCTCGTCGAGCGCCGAGAGCTGCGGCCCGGGGACTTCTACGCGCTCATCCCGCCGCAGGACGACATCCACCGCGTCCGGACGACCTCCGACGAGCCCTCGGTCTCGATCCACCTGCTGACGAACGACACGGGCTGCGTCTGGCGGCACACGTTCGACCCGGAGTCCGGAGAGCGGCAGCCGTTCCGCTCGGGCTGGGTCAACGTCCCCTGCGACGACGAGGCTTGAAGCTCGGCCTGCTGACGGCGGCGTTCGGCGAGCGCCCGCTGGACGACGTGGCGAACTGGGCCGCCGGGGCGGGCTTCGACGCGCTCGAGGTCTACTGGCCGCCCGGTAGGGAGCTCGACCTGACGGACCTGCCGCTGGAGATCTCCGCGCTCGCCTACTACCCCAACAACCTCGATCCGGACGGTGCGGCCCGCGAGGCCGCGCACGCGCACCTGCGGCGGCTGATCGACGCGTCGGCGAGCCTCGGGGTCGGGCTCGTCTGCACGTTCGCGGGCGCCGATCCGTCGAAGCCGCTGGACGAGAACCTCGAGGAGTTCCGCCGCGTCTGGCGACCGCTGGTCGCGTACGCGGAGGAGCGCGGCGTGCGGATCGCGATCGAGAACTGCCCGATGGTCTGGCGCTCGCTGGCCGGGCGGGACGAACCTCGCCTACTGCCCGGCGGCCTGGGAGGCGATGTTCGCAGGCGATCCCGAGCCCGGCGCTCGGGCTCAACCTCGACCCGTCGCACCTCGTCTGGCTCGAGGTCGACTACGAGCGGGCCGTCCGGGACTACGGCGAGCGGATCTTCCACGTCCACGCGAAGGACACGGAGATCCGGCGCGACGAGCGGCACCGCCGCTCGATCCTCTCGCTCGGCGTCGGCTGGCAGGCGGGGCGGATGCCGGGCCGCGGCGAGATCGACTGGAGCCGTTTCGTCGGCGCGCTCCGCGAGGCGGGCTACGACGGCGTGCTCTCGGTCGAGCACGAGGACGAGGACTTCGAGGGCTCGGACGAGCTCGTCGAGCGCGGCTTCGTTTTCGCCCGCGACCACCTGCGGCCGCTGCTTTAGGACTAGACCGCGAGCCGGCGGAAGCGCAGGTAGAGCACGGACAGCGTCACGGCGAGCGCGATCGTCGCGGCGACGGCGAGCGGGTGGGCGAGCGGGTCGAGGACGAGCTCGTGCAGGACGCCGCCCACGAGCCGCGGCCGCGTGAGCAGGTCCCAGCTGTTCAGCCGCACGACCCGGCCGAGGTAGATGCCGAGGCTCGCAAGCGTGAGCGAGAGCACGCTGACGGCGAGCGCGAGACGGCCGCCGAACCGCTCGCGCACGCTGCGCTCGACGAGCATGAGCGACGAGAAGCCGAGCGCGAGCCCGGCCGGGGCGACCGCGACCAGCGCCGCGTCGCCGAGGAGGCCGATCGCCGTGTGGTCGGAGGGATCGATGTGGATCAGGTCGGTGACGAGATAGGGCGCGTTGGGGAAGAAGACGAGCCAGAGGGCGAGCAGCGGGAGCTGCATGCCGAGCGGCGTCGAGCGGACGTCGTCGAGCGCGAGCGCAGCCACGAGCGGTACCCAGGCCAGCGCGAGGTTCCAGAGCAGGTAGTCGAGGTCGCCGCTCCCGGCCGCGATCCGGTAGCCGACGAGCACGGCGACAGCGATCGCGCTCGTGACCACGCAGATCGAGAGCAACCGCCGTTGGAGCACCGGTTCAGAGTAGCCTCCTCCATGCCCCGATGTTCGTCTACGCGGGCCTGTGTTCTGGCGACGTCGACAGTTGGCGGGTGTCGCGTGGAGCGCGTTGTTGGCGCGAGAGGCGGTATCGCGCGAGACAGGCGTCCGCGACGAACAGCGCAAGGATCCACATGCCGAGGCGGGCGAGGACGTCCACGATGAGTTCGTGTCGGTCGTGGCCGAGACTATCGACGTCCCATACGAACAAGCCGTTCGGGATCGTGGATGCGACGAGTACCGCGGGCACGATCCATACTCGATGGGCCAGCCCTGCCACCGCGACGTAGAGGGCGACGATCGCCACGATGACCAGCCAGGCAAGGAGCAACCATCCCTGGCTCGGGTAGAGGATGTCCTCGACGCCGCTGGGGAGAGCGTCGCGGAACCCGACGGGCCGGAAGTAGTCGAGCCCGAGGGGGAGCGCGCGGCTCGGCGCAAGGATGAGGTCGAGGTTTCGCAACGGCTCGCCGAGTGAGACGTCGGGATGGGTGAGCAGATACCGAGCGTAGGTGGTTGCGCCGCGGTCGGACTCCCAGCGACGAAATGCCGCCAGCTGCGGCACCTTGTAGTAGTGGCTGGGCGGGAAGCGGTTGTACAGGATGAGGTTGGCGAGGTCCGGCGAGAGCGGCATGCCGCGGTCGACGAAGTAACGGGTCGCCTGTGGGTCGGGGAGGATGTTCGTTGCGATGGTTTCGCCGAGCGTTATCTCCGACCCTCGGCTGTTGATCGTCGCATAGCTGGCGGCGAAGACGAGAACCCCGCCGACCGCGACGGCGAGAGCCCATCGTCGCGGTCTGGCGAAGGCGAGGCCGATCCCGATCGGTACGAGGACGAGCAGGGCAAGAACGGCGTTCTGGTCACGTGTGAGCGCGCTGTAGAGTGTGATCGCGAGGACGGCCGCCAGCCTCCACGCCGTCGGCCGCTGGACGAACACGAGCAACGAGGCGACCATCAGGGCGGCGAGTGAGACTGACAGTGACTCCGAGAGCAGCGCGCCATCCCACTGGCCGATCATCGGTGTGGTGCTGAGCGCCAGCACGAGCGCAAACCCGATCAGTCGAAGCGCGCGGGTGGTGAGCAGACGTGCGACCACCGAGGCCAGCACGAGCCAGGCGATCACGGACAGGACGAACTGGCCGGTCGGGGCGCTGTGCGCTGTCGAGCCTGGAAGCAGCTTCCACAGCAGAGGCGCACCGGCCGGCTTCAGCGCGTGCCCCGCCCAGAAGTCGCTGGTCCAAACCGCAAGCGACTGGACACGCTCGTAGATGATGGTGTCCGGGTAGACGGGCGGAGTGTTGTCGAAGACGTTCGCGAACGACCATATTCGTAAGAGGACGTACGCGAGCCCAATCGCCAGAAAGGTGGCCAGACCGCGGATGCCCCGCGATGCCTGCTCGGCCGGCTCTCGAGCCTGGCGGTAGAGGTCGATCCTGAACTTCCAGAACGCGAAGACGAGCATCTGCACGAGCAGCCATCCGTGGCGCCACCGGCTGATGTTCGTACGGCCATAAGTCCTCGGCTGGTAGCGGACCGGCACCTCCGCGATCTTGTGGTTCAACCGCGCGGCGCCGAGCAGCAGATCGAAGTCGCCGAACGGGTCGAACTCGCCGAAGAAGGGGCGGTTTTCGGCGATCATGGCGTAGTCGGCGCGTCGTACGGCCTTCGTCCCGCACAACGTGTCGGTCATGCGTTGTCCCGTGATCGCGCTCAGGAAACGAGCGAAGATTCGGTTTCCCACGGTGTTCACGAACCGCATCGCTCCGGGCTCGCGGTCGTAGACGAGGCGCGATCCGTTGATCATCTCGCCGCGCCTCCCCGCCGCCGCCGCGTAGAAGCTCGGCAGGTCCTCCGCGGGGACGCTGAGATCCCCGTCGAGGATCGTCAGGAGGTCGTGCCTGGCCGCTCCGAACCCGGCTCGGACCGCGTCTCCCTTTCCCGTGCCGGGCTGACGTACGACTGACATCTCCCGCTCCGGATGCGCGGCGATCTGCCGCCCGATTTCCTCATAGGTGTCGTCCGTCGAGCCCCCCTCGACGAAGACGAGCTCGGTTTCGGTTCCCATTGCCGGCAACCGACGGACGATCTCGCCGATGTTCCCGGCCTCGTTCCGACAGGGACAGACCACGGAAACGCTCATGTCCTCGCTTTCGGCCGGCCGAGGACGAGCAACCACCCAGTAGGTCAAACAGAGGTGGTTGAAGGGCCAGAGACTGCCGAGGAACCCGTTTACGAGTATTGAGAAGGCAGAAGATTGGACGGGCAGCAACACGCGCCGCCTAACGGTCACGACCTGAAGGCCGGCCAGCTCGAGAAAGTTCTCCACGTCCT
This sequence comes from uncultured Actinomycetes bacterium, assembly GCA_963776375.1. Lineage (GTDB taxonomy): Bacteria > Actinomycetota > Thermoleophilia > Gaiellales > Gaiellaceae > PALSA-612. The sequence goes on from CAVZMF010000005.1 coordinate 461,814, forward strand.
GTGGAGACACCCAATTGCGAATCGGCTCGGCGGCTCTCACGCCGACGAGTTCCGCCGCACGGAGGATCGGACGCCATGCCCGGCTGTACGAGTGGACGATCACGCGCGTTCCCGGATGGCAGTGACGCGCGACTTGCCGGAAGAGAGCCAGGAGATCGTGGACGAACGGCACCAAGTCCGAGAGCACGACGTAGTCGAAGTCCTGCCCGAGATCGATGTCCTCCCCGGCCGTCTTCGCGAACTGAAGATGAGGATGGCGTTCGCGCGCCAGCGCCAACATGCCGCTGCTCACGTCGACTCCTAGGCCGACCGACGGTTGAAGCGCCGCGAGCAGATCGCCGGAGCCACAGCCCACCTCGAGCACACGCGCTCCCGCCGGGATCTGGAAGCGCGATATTTGCTCGATCAATCGACGGTAAGCGCGGCTATGCGGCGCGGGGCGACCGGACCGAGCGACGCCGTCGAAGAACCCTGCGACCGCTCCGTACTCGCTGGGGTGGTCCGCGCCTGAGGGCACGACCTGCATTCTGGCCGGTCCTGCCCACGCCGCGAAAGGCGTTCTCGGCGCTGCTACCGCGCCTGCCGAGCGCCGTCAGGCGGACGCCGAGCCGGCTGGGAGCGGCGTCTCGACCGGATCGTCCGCGCTCCAGGGGAAGACGATCCAGCGGTCGGTGCGGCTCCACACGTACTCGGACTGGACGACCGAGCGCGGCTTCTCGTAGAGCACGGCGATCCTGGTGTCGGCCACCTTGCCCTCGAGGAACTCCTTGACCAGCACGAGCGTCTGGCCGGTGTCGGCCACGTCGTCGGCGATCAGCACGCGGGCCTCGTGGAGGTCGACGAGGTGGGGGACGGGCGGGAGGATCATCGGCATGTCGAGCCGCTCGTCGACGCCGGTGTAGAACTCGACGCTCATCGTGAACGTGTTCTTGACGCCGAGCGCGTAGGCGAGCGCGCCGGCGACGAGCAGCCCGCCGCGGGAGATGCCGAGGATGAAGTCGGGATGGAAGCCGTCGGCAGCGACCTGCTCGGCGAGCGCCTTCGAGCCGGTGCCCAGCCCCTCCCAGTCCATCCGCAGCTGCTCGATCGCCATGCCGGGACTCTAAACGGAAGGATGTGCGGAGCACAATGGACGAGCGCGAGCGCCGACGACGGACGTTCGACGAGGTCGCCGAGCTGTACGCGACGGCCCGACGACCATATCCCGAGGAGCTGATCGACGAGGTCGTCCGCCTGGCGGGCCTCGAGCAGGGAGCGGCTGTCGTCGAGATCGGCTGCGGCACCGGACAGGCCACACGAGCGCTCGCCGAGCGTGGGCTCACCGTCACCTGCGTCGAGCTCGGCGGCCGGCTCGCGGCGATCGCGCGGCAGAACCTCGAGGCGTATCCGCAGGCCGACGTCGTGCACGCGGACTTCGAGCACTGGAAGCCGCCGAGGCACGACTACGACGCCGTTGTCGCATTCAACTCCTTCCACTGGCTCGATCCGGCGCGGCGCTATGAGCTGGTCGCCCGGCTGCTGCGCCCGAACGGGACGCTCGCGTTCGTCGAGCCGCACCACGTCATTCCCGTCGGCGGCGACACGATCTTCCTCGAGATGCAGGAGGACTACCGCGCCGTCGGACTCGCCGGCGACGATCCGCCGTGGCGGCCCGAGGACGTGCCGGATCTCGGTGTCGAGATCGAAGCGAGCGGGCTGTTCACGGATGTGATCGTGCACAGGCCCCTGTTCACGCGCACCTACACCGCGGACGATTTCATCGCGCTCATGGACACGGCTTCCGATCACCGGCTGCTGCCGGACCACGTCCGCGAGGAGCTCCACCGGCGGAAGCGCCGCCGGATCGAGGCCCGGCCCGGCGGCACGGTCGAGATGACGCACCTCGCGATCCTGCACGTGGCGCGCCGCCGCTGACGCTCCCGGCCGGGGCGCGCGTGCTTTCCTTATCCGATGGCGGCACGGAGGAACGGGAGGCGTGGCCACGGCTGGGCATTCGAGCCGGGCGAGGCGCCGGCGCGCGCCGCCGACCCCGAGGTGCGCCGCGCGAACCTCCGCCGCATCGCCCGCCTGTTCGGGCCCTACCGGTTGCGGCTGACGATCGTCCTCGTCCTGATCGGCATCTCGGCCCTGCTCGGCATCATCCCGCCGTTCCTGCTCAGAGGCGTCCTGGACACGGCGATTCCGGACAAGAACGTCGCCCTGCTCACGGCGCTCGTCGGCGGGATGATCGCGATCTCGATCGTCACGGGCGCGCTCGGCGTCGTCCAGACCTACCTGTCCAACCTCGTCGGCCAGCAGGTGATGCACGACCTGCGCTCGGCCGTCTACCGGCACCTGCAGCGTCTCTCGCTCGCCTTCTTCACCCGTACGCGCACCGGCGAGATCCAGTCGCGGATCGCGAACGACATCGGCGGTGTCGAGACCGTGGTCACGTCCACGGCGACCTCGGTCGTCTCGAACCTGACGACGGTGATCGCGACCGTCGTGGCCATGTTCCTGCTCGACTGGCGCCTGGCCGTGTTCTCGCTCGGCCTGCTGCCGTTCTTCGTCTTCCTGACGAGGCGCGTCGGCCGCCAGCGGCGCGCGATCACGACCACGCAGCAGCAGACGCTCGCAGACATCTCGACGCTGGTCGAGGAGTCGCTGTCCGTTTCCGGGATCCTGCTCGGCCGCACGATGGGCCGCACCGAGGAGCTGGGCGACCGGTTCACGGCGCAGTCGGCCGACCTCGCGCGGCTCGAGGTGCAGTCCCGCATGGCCGGCCGCTGGGTGATGGCCCTGATCCAGACGACGTTCGCGGTCATGCCGGCCGCGGTCTACTGGTTCGGCGGCTGGAGCTATGCGCACGGCGGCGGCGCGATCACGATCGGCACGCTGGTCGCGTTCACCACGTTGCAGGTGCGGCTGTTCTTCCCGATCGGTCAGCTGCTCTCGGTCGGGGTCGACGTGCAGACGTCGCTCGCGCTCTTCGACCGCGTCTTCGAGTACCTCGACATGCCCGTCGACCTGGCGGAGAAGCCGGATGCCGCCGAGCTCGGGCCCTGCCGCGGCGACGTCGCCTTCGACGGGGTCTGGTTCCGCTACTCGCCCGAGGCACCCTGGATCCTCGAGGACGTGTCCGTCACCGTTCCGCCCGGCGCCACCCTGGCCGTCGTCGGCGAGACCGGCGCCGGCAAGACGACGATGGGCTACCTCGTCGCCCGGCTCTACGACGTCGAGCGCGGCGCGGTCACGATCGACGGCCACGACGTCCGCGACGTCACCTTCGCGTCGCTCGCCCGCACCGTCGGCGTCGTCTCGCAGGAGACCTACCTCTTCCACGACACGGTCCGTGAGAACCTCCGCTTCGCCCGTCCCGACGCGAGCGACGGGGAGATCGAGGACGCGGCGCGCGCAGCTCGGATCCACGAGCTGATCGCCTCGCTGCCCGACGGCTACGACACGGTCGTCGGCGAGCGCGGCTACCGCTTCTCGGGCGGCGAGAAGCAGCGGATCGCGATCGCGCGGACGATCCTCCGCAACCCGCCCGTGCTCGTCCTCGACGAGGCCACGAGCGCCCTCGACACCCAGACCGAGCGCGCCGTGCAGGAGGCGCTCGACCGGCTGGCGGAGGGGCGGACGACGATTGCGATCGCCCACCGGCTGTCCACGATCCGCGACGCCGACCTGATCGTCGTCCTCGACGGCGGCAGGATCGTCGAGCGGGGCACGCACGCGGAGCTCGTCGAGCTCGGCGGCCGCTACGCGGCCCTCGTCTCGCGCGACGACGAGCTGGCCGTCGTCACCTGACCGCCTCCGCGGTGCCAGACAGGTGTCAGTCACTGTTCCGTACCAGTGTCAGACACTGATCAGACCGGGTGTCTGTCACTGATCTGTGACGAATGTGTGTCGATAGCTGCGCGGCGAAGGATCCGCGTCGCTTCGGCCGCTACGGTGAGCTCGAGATGGGACGGATGCTTCGCAGCGAGCTCGCCGACGGGCGGTTTCACATCACGGCCTGCGGCGCCGGCGGCGCGCACATCTTCCTCACCGACCTCGACCGCGTCGAGTTCCTCCGCGGCCTCGACATCACGATGGTGCGCTACGGCTGGACGCTCCTCGCGTACTGCCTGATGGGCACGCATTACCACCTCGTCCTCGACGTCGAGGGCAAGACGCTGCCGGAGGCGATGCGCTGGCTGAACGGCGTCTACGCGCGCCGGTTCAACAAGCGCCACGAGCGCCGAGGCCACCTGCTCGGCGCGCGCTACAACACCTGGTTCATCCGCGACGAGCGGCACTACACGGCGACGATCAGGTACGTCCTCGACAACCCGGTTCGGGCCGGGCTGTGCGAGCGGCCCGAGGACTGGCCCTGGTCCTACGCCGCCGAGACGCTGCCGGCCTAGTCGACGCTCTCGACGAGGAAGGCGATGCGCACGTGGGCGCGCCACTCCTCGAGCGAGTCGCCGCGCAGGCCCGTCGAGACCACGTCGACGGCCTTGATGTTTCGCAACGTCTTCTTGGCCTCGGCGAGCGCCTGCTTCACGGCGTCGTCGGAACCCGTCGTCGAGCTCCCCACGAGCTCGATGATCTTCACAACGGCCATGCGTCTCCCCTTCCCTCGTATGCTCCCTGCACGGGAGCCTAGTCGATGATCCTCGAGCTCACACCCGACGAGCTGCTGTCGACGACACGCTGCGTGCGCCGTCGTCTCGACCTGACGCGGCCGGTCGAGCGCGAGGTCCTCGAGGAGTGCCTGCGCCTCGCACAGCAGGCGCCGACCGCGAGCTACCGCGAGGACTGGCACTTCGTCGTCGTCACCGACCCGGATCAGCGGGGGGCGCTCGCCGACCTCTGGCGCGACGGCGGTCGACGTTACCTCGGTGATGTCGACCCCGCGGCGGTCGAGAGCCTCGACCTCCCGCCGGACCGGCGACGGCTGCTCGAATCGGTGCTGCACCTCTTCGAGCACCTGCACGAGGTGCCCGTGCACGTGATCGCCTGCATCGAGGGCCGAACCGACGGCAAGCCCGGGCCGGCGCAGGCCGGGCGGTGGAGCTCGATCTGCCCGGCGGCGTGGAGTTTCATGCTCGCCGCCCGTTCGCGCGGCCTCGGCACCTGCTGGACGAGCTTCCACCTCTACCACGAACGCGAGGCGGCGGAGATCCTCGGTCTCCCCTTCGAGGAGATCATGCAGGCCGCGTTGATCCCCGTCGCCTACACGCTTGGCACTGACTTCAAGCCGGCGAGACGCAAGCCGCTGGACACGATGGTCCACTGGAACCGCTGGTAGAGAATCGCCGGGACGGGGAAGGCGAGGAGGATGGACAGGAAATGGTGGACGCTGCTCGCCGCGTGCACGGCGACGTTCATGCTCCTGCTCGACATCACGGTCGTGAACGTGGCCCTTCCGGACATCCAGAAGGACCTGGGCTCGAGCTTCTCCGACCTGCAGTGGGTGGTCGACGCGTACGCGCTGATGCTCGCCTCGCTGCTCCTCACGGTGGGCTCGCTCGGCAACATCCGCGGCCGGCGGCCCGTCTTCGCCGCCGGCCTCGTGCTGTTCACGGCCGCCTCGCTGACCTGCGCGCTCGCGACGAGTCCGCTCTTCCTCAACCTGTCGCGCGGCGCGCAGGGTATCGGCGGCGCGATCCTCCTCGCGACCTCGCTCGCCCTGATCGCGCAGGAGTTCCAGGGCCGAGAGCGCGGCACGGCGTTCGGGATCTGGGGCGCGACGATCGGCTTCGCCGTCGCGGTCGGGCCGCTCGTCGGCGGGCTCCTGACGGAGTTCCTCGGCTGGGAGTGGATCTTCTACATCAACCTCCCGATCGGGCTGGCGACGCTGGTCGTCACGCTCCTGCGGGTGCCCGAGGCGTATCAGCGCTTCGAGGCCTCCATCGACTGGCCCGGCGTCGCCACGTGGACCGCCTCGCTGTTCCTGCTCGTCTTCGCGCTGATCCGCGGCAACGAGGAAGGCTGGTCGAGCGCGCAGATCCTCGGCCTCTTCGCAGGCTCCGCAGCACTGCTCGTCGCGTTCGTCTTCATCGAGCGCGCGCAGGACCACCCCATGTGCGAGCTGAGCCTGTTCGGGATTCCGACGTTCACCGGCGGCGCGATCGTCGCGTTCACGCTCGCCGCGTCGATGTTCGCGATGTTCCTGTATCTGACCCTCTATCTCCAGAACGTGCTCGGCATCTCGCCGCTCGGCACGGGCCTCCGCTTCCTGCCGCTCAGCGTGCTCTCGTTCGTCGTCGCGGCGGCCGCCGGACCGCTCTCGGAGCGCTTGCCGATACGCCTTTTCCTGGGCGGCGGGCTCGTGCTCACCGGCGTTTCGCTCCTGCTCATGCGCCTGATCGACGACACGTCGGGATGGACCGTGCTGCTGCCGGGGTTCTGCCTCGCCGGTGTCGGGATCGGGCTCGTCAACCCTCCGCTCGCGTCCGCCGCCGTCGGCGTGGTCGACCCGCGAATGGGCGGGATGGCGTCTGGCATCAGCAACACGTTCCGGCAAGTTGGGGTTGCGACCGGCATGCCGGCCTGGGAGCGATCTTCCAGGCGCACGTGACGTCGAGCGTCGAGGACGACCTCCGCGGCGTGCATGGAGTCGATCCCGCACAGGTCGCCCACGCGGTCGCGACCGGATCGGCGAAGCAGGCGATCGCCGCCGCGCCGCAAGCCGCCCAGGCTGCGATCGGACACGCCGCGCGCGCCGCCTTCGTCTCCGGGCTCGACGTGATCCTGCTCGTCGCCGCCATCGTGGCCTTCGCGGGTGCCGCGATCGGCTTCGCCCTCGTCCGCAGCCGCGACTTCGTGCACCGCGGTGCCCCCGCGGCCGCCTGCGCCGAGTGAGGTAACCTCGGCGCGCCGTGTGCTTCGAGCCCGACTCGCTGCCGCCGATTCCCGTCATCTCGGGTGCGGCGGTCTCCCACGACCAGCTCGTCCTGGAGGCGCGCGACGGGAACCGCTTCGCGGCCTTCGCGGCGCTGCCCGACGAGACGGCCCGGGCGGGCGTCGTGATCCTCCCCGACGTCCGGGGCCTCTACCGCTTCTACGAGGAGCTCGCCCTGCGCTTCGCGGAGCGCGGCTACCCGGCGATCGCGTTCGACTACTTCGGGCGCACCGCCGGCGTCGACAAGCGGGACGACGACTTCGAGTACATGCCGCACGTCCAGGCGGCGACCGCCGAGGGGATCCAGGCCGACGTCGCGGCCGCGGTCGAGTGGCTGCGCATGCGTGCGGGCGTCGACGCTGTGCTCTCGGTCGGGTTCTGCATGGGCGGACGGCAGTCCTGGCTCTCCGCCGCGGGCGGCCACGGACTGGCAGGCGCGATCGGCTTCTACGGCCGTCCCGGGCCGGGGCAGGACGGGGTACCGGGCCCGATCCAGCGCGCGGCGGAGATGGAGTGCCCGATCCTCGCTCTCCAGGCCGGCGACGACCAGAACATCACCGCCGAGGACAACGCCGAGTTCGAGCGCGCGCTCGAGGCTGCGGGCGTCGAGCACGAGCTGGTCACCTACGAGGGTGCGCCGCACAGCTTCTTCGACCGGAGGCAGGAGGATTTCGCCGCCGCGTCCGACGACGCGTGGACGCGCGTCCTGGCTTTCGTCGACCGCCACAGCAGCTGACCGCGCCTAGGAACTGCGTCCGGGCCGCCGGCGGGGCCGGCTGGACGCAATCGCCTCCGGTCGCGCGCCTTTCCGGCTTGACGCGGCGCTAACCGTAAGCGTACACTTACGGTTAGTGACAACTTACCGACAGAACGGACTGGGCGCGCTCTCCGACCCGACCAGGAGGGCCATCTTCGAGCGCCTGGCCGGGGGGCCACGCTCGGTCGGCGAGCTGGCCGAGGGGTTGCCCGTGACCAGACCGGCTGTGTCCCAGCACCTGCGGGTGCTGAAGGACGCGGGCCTCGTCTTCGACCGTCCCGACGGGACACGGCGGCTCTACCAGCTCGACCCGGACGGCGTCGGCGCGTTGCGCGCCTACGTCGACCAGTTCTGGACACAGGCTCTCGCCGCGTTCAAGGACGCGGCGGAGCAGGACACGAAGGAGGAGTGATGGTGCAGGGAGCGACCGATCTGGCCGTCCACAAGTCGATCACGGTGGCGGCGCCGCAGCAGCGAGCGTTTGACGTCTTCACGACGAGCATGTCCGACTGGTGGCCTCGCGACAGCCACCACATCGGCGAGGCCGAGCCGGAGGCGGTGGTCATCGAGCCGCGTGCCGGCGGCCGTTGGTTCGAGCGCGCTCCGGAGGGGGCGGAGTGCGACTGGGGACGCGTCGTCGAGTGGGATCCCCCGGCGCGTGTGCTGCTCGCGTGGCACCTGAACGCCGACTGGGAGTACGACCCCGACCCGGACAGGTCCACGCAGGTCGAGGTGCGGTTCTTCGCCGAAGGGCCGGAGACGACCCGCGTCGAGCTCGTGCACCGCGGTCTCGAGGTGCACGGAGACCGGGCCTGCGAGGTGCACGACGGGATCGACAGCCCGGCCGGCTGGAGCGGTCTGCTGGAGCTGTACGGAGCTGTCGCGGCCGCGAAGTAAGGACGAGCGCTCCGCGAGAACGTCGAAGGCCGCCGAGAGGCGGCCTTCGAGTAGGTGCGAGGAGAGAAATCGAGGCTCTTAGGGCACGTAACCTCCGCCGCCGCCGTAGCCGCCGTCGCCGGTCGCCCCGGTCGGCGCCGCCGCCGCCCCCGCCGCCGCTCCCGCCGCCGTTGTCGTCGGCCTCGGGCTCCACCTTCGCGCCCTTCGCCGAGACGACGTACCAGTCGGCGCCGAACGCGTGCACGTTCTCGCCCTTGGTCTGGCCGGCCTTGGTGTCGTACTTGAACCAGTACAGCGGGTGATGGTTGTACGTGACCTGCAGCTTGCCGTCCTTGCGCTTCGTGGTTCCGACCAGCGCCTTCTTTGCGCCTGCCGCTGCGGTCGGCTTCTTCGTCGTCAGATACGGCGGCCAGTTGGTCGCGCAGGCGCCGTAGCAGGAGCTCTTCCCGGACTTGTCCTTCTCGAACAGGTAGAGCGTCTTGCCCTTGCTGTCGACGAGGATCACGCCGAGGCTGCTCGTCTTCTTGGTCTTGACCTGACTCGCGGCCGGAGTCGAGGCAAGCGCGGTCGCGCGTGACGGCGAGCACCCCGAGCACGACGGCGGCGCTCGCGAGACGTGACTTGACGTTCACAGATCCCCCTTGATCGTAGAGCGTTTGACCATCCTACGGTCGCTACGGCCAGAACGGTTTCGGGGGCGCCGCCCGACGCCCCCGAGTACCTGCCGTGAAGCTCAGTCGTCGTCGCCCGAGGCGACCGAGATCACGCCGAACAGCCCGTGCATCTCGCCGTCCGGGCCGGCGGCGAAGTACAGGTCGTCGACGCCGCCCGACCCCGAGCCGTTCCCGAAGCCGATGCCCCAGAGGCCGTCGATCGAGATCGGCTTGCCGTCCTCGCCCCGGAGCTGGCCCCTGGGCTCGAACTTCTTGCCGTTCTTCTTCGGCTCGAAGACGTTGATCCTGCCGTCGCCGAAGTCGCCGACGAGCAGGTCGCCGCTCGCCTCGCCGAAGCCCGACGTGGGTGCCATCGCCAGGCCCCACGGCGCGTTCAGAAGGCCGTGCTGGGCGACGCGCGCGATCAGCGTGCCGGAGGCCGAGTACTCGTCGACGATTCCGAGCCCCTGGCCTGCGACCTCGTCCTCGGCGTCGGCGTCCTGCTTCGCGTAGGTCACGAAGATGTTGCCGCCGATCGCCTGGATCCCGAACGGCCCGTAGCCCTTCGGGAGCTTCGGGTCGACGAAGCCGCCGGGAACGAGGTGGAAGGTGCTGTCGAACACGTCGACCTTCCCGTTGTGGAAGTCCGTCGCGTAGAGATGGTCACCGGCGATCGCCAGCCCCTTGAAGATGGCGCCTGCGCCCGACTGGTCGGCGTCGTTGGGCCCGCACGAACGTCTGTGTCGAGAGCGGCGGCGGGGGAACCGCCGGGCTCCAGCCGCGGATCGTTCCCGCCTCCGTGGCGAACAGGAACCGCGCCGGACCGGAGTTCGTTCCCGTCGCTGATCACGAAGCCGGTGCTTCCGTTGAAGACGGTGCCCGTCGGGCCGCCCGGGACGCTGACGACGAGCGGTGTCGGCTGGAACTGCGCCACACCGTCGCCGTTGTAGAGCGTCGAGGTGTTCGTGCCGTTGTTCGCGACCCACCACGGCGAGGTCGAGCTGGCCGTGATGCCCCACGCGTTGACCAGGTTCGGATCGGTGTGGTCGGCCTTCCCCGCCTGGTCGGACACGAGGTTGTGCACCGTGTAGCGGTTGTCGTCGCCGCCGGCTGCCGCGCCGGCGGCCACCAGCGCTCCTGCGGCGATCACGATCGCGGCCAGACCCGTCGCGATCAGCCTCGGTTTCCGGGCGAAGCGATGCATCGAGACTCCTTTCCTTGGACCGAAGCCCTCCAAGTGGGCCCTACGCGGCGTCTCGGCGTACGGTTCTGTAAAGCTTGACATGTGACCATTTGGTCACGTATGCTCGTCTGCATGGACGACGACCGGGTCTTCAGGGCGCTCGCCGATCCGACGCGGCGCTTCCTGCTCGACCGGCTCTTCGAGCGCGACGGCCGCACGCTCTCGGAGCTCGAGTCCGAGCTGGAGATGACCCGCTTCGGCGTGATGAAGCACCTGCGCGTGCTCGAGGAGGCCGGGCTCGTCGTCACCCGCCGGCACGGCCGGGAGAAGCACCACTTCCTGAACCCGGTGCCGATCCGGCTGATCCACGACCGGTGGATCGACAAGTACACGGAGCGCCGCGTGTCGGCTCTCCTCGATCTCAAAGCGACACTGGAGGAAAGCGCATGAGCACGATGACGGCTACGACCACTCAGGTCTACCAACTGTTCATCAAGGCGACGCCCGAGCAGATCTGGCAGGCGATCACCGATCCGGAGATGACGCCGAAGTACTTCTTCGCCAGTCGTGTCGAGATCGCCGACGGACGCCGGCGCGCGTTCGGGCCCGACGGCTCGCTGTGGGGCGACACGGAGATCCTCGAGATGGACGCGCCCCGCCGGCTCGTCCACGGCTGGAGCGGTCTCTACGACCCCGAGCTCGCCGAGGAGGAACCGAGCCGGGTGACGTGGGAGATCGAGCCGCAGGAGGGCGGCTACTCGAAGCTGACCCTGATCCACGACCGGCTCGAGGGCGCGCCGAAGACGGCGGCGAGCGTCGCGGGCGGCTGGATGGTCGTCCTCAGCGGGCTCAAGACCCTGCTCGAGACCGGCGAGCCGCTCGTGAGCTTCTGACGACGCGGTCTAGGAGGCGACGCGCTCGAGGATCACGACGGGAATCGGGCGCGTCGTCTTCGTCTCGTAGTCGGCGAAATTCCGGTTCAGGCGCTTCTGCTCTGTCCAGATCCTCTCGCGCTCCTCGCCCTCGGCGACACGCGCCCGCACCGGGATCGTCTCGTTTCCGACCTCGACCATCGTCTCGGGGTTGGCCTGGAGGTTGTGGTACCAGTCGGGGTTCGTCGGAGCGCCGGCCTTGGAGCCGAAGACGGCGAAGGCGTCGCCGACAGGCAGGTAGGCGAGCGGGTTGACGCGGTCGATGCCGCTTCTGGCGCCCCGGTGGTGGAGCAGGAGCAGCGGACGGCCCTCGAACGCCGCGACCTTGCCGGCGTTCGCCCGGAACTCGTCGATGACGCTCTGGTTCCAGTCGGCCGCGCTCAAGCGCGCTTGCGTTGCTGCTGCTCGAGCTTGCGCCGCTGGGCCCGGTTCATCGGCACCGGCGCCTGCTCGTGCTGCATCGTCGCGTCCATCACGGCCTTGCGCTCGGCGGCCGAGAGCTGCGACATCGCCTGCTGCGCCCGCTGCGGATCCTTGGTCGCGCCCATCCGCTCGAGCTTCTTGACCGCGCTCGCGAGTTCCGGATCGGAACGTTCGAGCGCCGCCTCGGACATCTTCTTCAGCGCCTTGCCGAGCAGCGGCACCTTGAACAGGAACTGCATGACCGGCCGCAGGTAGCGGCCGCCCTGGATCCGCCCGAGCAGGGCGAAGGTCCCGAGGATCACGAGGACGCCGACGAGGATGAAGACGGGGATCAGGTAGATGAGCACGAGGGCATCGTACCGCGGCGCCTCCGGCGGGCTGGCGGTCACCACTTCGACCCCACATTCCTGTCACATCTTCTTCGGGAGTCCAGGCACTTTTGTTCCGGGAGTCAGGGCATGAAACGGCGCCGACGCGATCCGCTGCTCTGCGAGCTCCACGCGCACACCCGGTGGAGCGACGGCGCCCATTCCGTTCGCGAACTCGTCGACCTGTACGGCAGGAACGGGTTCGACGTCCTCTGCATCACCGACCACCTCGTCCGCGTGCCCGCCGGGATGCCACGGCCGCCGGTGGAGGTCACGCCGGACTCGCACGGCTGGTACCTGGAGGCGATCGAGACGGAGGCCGCACGTGGCCGGCTGCTTTACGACCTGCTCGTCATCCCGGGGCTCGAGCTGACCTACGAGGATCACGATCCGTGCCGCGCAGCTCACGCCGTCGCGGTCGGGCTGCGCCGGCTCGTCGATCTCGAAGCCGGCCTCGACGGCGCCCTCGAGTCCGCGCGCGGCGCAGGCGCCGCCCTGATCGGGGCGCACCCGTACCGGCCGGAGCAGGCGAACGGGATCGCTGCCGCTCGACCTGCCGCTGGGCCGCCGAGCCCGACGCGTCCGCGAGGCTCGTCGACCGTTTCGAGCTCTTCAACCGCCACGAGCTGTTCGGCTGGGTCGCCGAGGAGCGCCTGCCCGCCGTGGCCACCGGCGACTTCCACGCGCGCGAGCACCTGCACACGTGGAAGACGCTGCTGCCCTGCGCCAAGGAGGAGGAGGCGGTGGTCGAGTACCTCCGCTCGCGGCGTCCGGCCTACTTCGTCCACCTCTCCCGTTTCGACGGGCTTCGGGCGGCGGCCTGACGGCCGTCAGTCGTCCTCGCGGATCAGCGCGCGCAACTCGGCGACCTCGCGTTCGAGCGCGGCGACGCGGTCCTCCAGAGAGCTCCGCGGCACGGACGGCTCCGCAGCTGGCTCACCCTCTTCCGTGCCGAGCAGCTGCGCCCACCGGTCTTCCTTCTGCCCCGGTCGGCGGCCGATCCTCCGGACGAGCTCCCGGCCGGCGAGCGCCTCGAGGGCGCGTTCGACCTCCTCGGGTGAGTCGAAGCGGTGTAGCCGCTCGGTGCGGAGCTTGAGCTCGCCCGGCGTCTGTGGGCCGCGGAGCATGAGCACCGCGAGGAGCGAGATCTCGGCGGCGTCGAGTTCGAGCGCCTCGACGAGCAGATGCCGGTACTTGGCGACGCGGCTCCCGGGTCCACTCGCGAGTCGCGCCCAGCGCTTTCGGTCGAGACGTTCGAGCGCAGCGCGGATCGTGGGCTCGTCGTACTCGACGACCGGATCGCGGTTCGTCGACTGGTTGCAGGCCAGCCGCAGCGCGTTCAACGACAGTGGGTAGACGTCCGGCGTGGTGCGCTGCTTCTCGATCAGGCACCCGAGCACGCGGATCTCGACGGCGTCGGCGTCCACGACGTCCAAGCCTAGTCCCGTCGCGGACCCAGGCGTAGGGTCCCCGCATGCTGCTCGTCGATCACCACGCTGCCGCCCGTGGGCTCGTCTGGGGAAGCTTCGCGGTCGGCGTCGTGGCCGAGATCGCGGCGACGCGCCTGCGCGGCGGGCCGACCCGGCAGTCTTCGGGGCCGTCGCTCGACCGCGGGACGAAGACGGTGCTCGTGGTCGCCGTCGTCGCCGGCCTGTTCGTCGGTGCGCTCGTGGCGCGAGACGCCCCGGCGCTGCGCGCCGGCGCGAACAACTGGACGACGTACGCGCTCGGGCTCGCCGTCCTCTGGCTCGGGATCGCTCTCCGTGTCTGGGCGGTCTGGAGCCTCGGCCGCTACTTCCGCCGCGAGGTGACGATCGAGCCGGGACAGACCGTGCACACGTCCGGGCCGTACCGTTTCGTCAGGCATCCGGCCTACGCCGGCGATCTGCTGATCGTGTTCGGTGCGAGCCTCTCCTGGGGCAGCTGGGTGGGCGCCGCGATCGGGACGACGATCGCCCTTGCCGGCCATGTCCCCAGGATCCGCGTCGAGGAGTCGGAGCTCCGCCGGGCGCTCGGCTCTGCCTACGACGCGTATGCGGCGCACCGGTCGCGGCTCGTGCCCGGGATCTGGTGAGCATGGGGCCAAGCGCGCCGAGGGGCTCCCGGTTGTGCGGGAGCCCCTCGTGAACCGGCCGCCTGGTGCCGGACGGAGGAATGCCTAGGCGGCGGCGACCGGCGTCTGGCCTCCGCGATCCTGGCGGTTCGTGAGGAACCGAACCGAGAGCCCGAGGAGGATCATCGCCCCGATCGCGGCGGCGCCTCCGATCCCGAAGTCGCCCCACTGGAAGCCGGGGTCGCGGGTGACGGTGACGACCGGGGCGTGCGCCTGGACGGCGAAGTCGACCGTGTCGGGCGAACGGCCGTCGACCGGCGTGGCCGGGACGTCCTTGGGCGTGCTCGTCTGGAACGCGCCGGCGAGCATCGCTCGGATCTGGCTCGGCGTGTACCCGTGCCAGAGCAGATAGGTGACGGTCTCCTGGCTGACCTTCACGCCGTTCCGCGGCAGCTCGGTGGTACCCGGGGCCGGCGTGTTGAGCATGGACGTGATCTGGCTCGGCGTGTACCCGTACCTGAGCAGGTACTTGATCGCCATCGGATCGGCCTTCGTCGCGGCCGCTGCCAGCGCTGCGTCCTTGTACGTGCCGGCGAGCATGGACGTGATCTGGCTGGTCGTGTAGCCGTACCTGAGCAGGTACTTGATCGCCATCGGATCGACGTTGGCCCGGGTTGCCGACGACGCGGCGTCCTTGGTGTCGGGCGAGCGGCCGTCGAGCACGCCGTTGCCGGCGAGCGCGGTGGTCGGGACGACGAGGGCGGCGAGCCCGAGCCCCGCGACGAGCCATCTCCTGTAGCGAATGCGCCGGAACATTGCCTTGCTCCTTTCGACTGAAAAGGGGTTCACGTCTCACACGACGGCAGCCGGGGCGCCTGCTCCCACCCGGGACGCGTCTGTGACACACGGTCTGTGACGGACGTCACACCCGGGCCTTAGGCTCAGCGGCGTGATCTTCAGGAAGCTCGGGAGCGTCGTCCCGGAGGCGCTCCAACGCTATTTCGCGGACCGCTGTCCGCAGCACTCGGCCGCGATCTCCTACCGGGTGCTGTTTTCGATCGCCCCGCTCGCCATCGTGCTCGTCGCGATCTTCGGGCTCGTGCTCCAGAACGACGAGATCCGGCACGACGTCGTCAACACGATCGTCGACGCGCTGCCCGTCTCCGTCGCCGGGAGGAAGGACGTCGAGGACGCGGTCACGGCGATCGCGACGCCTGCGAGCGCGGCCGGGCTCGTCAGCCTGCTGGTCTTCGCCTGGGCTGCGACCGGGATGATGGCGGCCATCCGCACGGGTCTCGAGGCCGCGATGGGTGTCGCCGTCTCCCGCCCGATGGCCCGCGGGAAGCTCATCGACCTGCTCCTGATCGTCGGCGCCGCCGCCCTCGTGATCGTGACCGCAGGAATGACCGCACTGGGCGAGTTCGTCCAGCGCGCGTTGGGCAACAGCACGGCCGCCGGCGTCCTCGTGCGGCTCGCGTGGTTTCTCGTCTCGATCGGCGTGATCCTGTTGATCTACCGGTTCGTGCCGGCCCGCGGCCTCAGCTTCCGCGACGGGCTCGTCGGCGCGGTCGTGACCGCCGTGCTGCTCCAGGCGATCTCCTTCGCGTCCGGGCTGATCCTGGACAAGACGACGAACCTCAGCGTCGTCTACGGCTCGCTGACCGCGGCGCTCGTGTTTCTCTACTCGATCTACCTCTACGCGTGCTCGCTGCTCCTCGGCGCGGAGATCGCCGCCGCCTGGTCGCGCCCGCCTGGCCCGCCCGGCCCGCCCATCCGCACCCAGATCAAGCAAGGCGTCCTCGGGCTGTTCGTCAGGCACAAAGAGGCGGAAACCGAACGGGAAGGCGGGCAGTAGCCTCGGCGGCCTGCCCTAGCACGACGAACCCGCGGTCAGCCGTCCAGGCGTTCCCGATAGGCGTTAGCTTGGACGGGACGTGCACGTCGAGGAGATCTGGCGCTATCCGGTCAAGTCCCTGCGCGGGGAGCAGCTCGCGGAGACGGAGCTGCTCCCCGCGGGCATCCCGGGCGACAGGGTCGTCCACGTCGAGGCGGCGAACGGACGCATGATCACGTCCCGCACGCATCCCGACCTGCTCGGCCTCGCCGGCACGCTCGACCCGGACGGCGAGCCGCTGATCGACGGGCTGCCCTGGAACGACCCGCGCTCGCTCCGGGCCGTGCGGCACGCGACCTGGAACGGGTCCTCGCTCGTGCGCTACGAGGGCCTCGACCGCTTCGACGTCCTGCCGATCTCGCTCGCCACCGACGGGGCGATCGCCGCGCTCGGAGTCGACCGTCGGCGGCTGCGGCCGAACATCGTCGTCGGCGGGGTCGAGGGCCTGGCCGAGCGGGAGTGGCCGGGGAGCCGGGTGCGCGTGGGGGAGGCGCTGTTGCAGGTCGTCAAGCTCCGGTCGCGCTGCGTGATGACGATCTTCGACCCGGACACGCTGGAGCAGGACCACGGCGTGCTCCGCCGTATCGTCGAGGAGTTCGACGAGCAGATGGCGCTCGACTGCGCCGTCCTCGAGCCCGGCGGCGTCGCCGTCGGCGACCCGGTCGAGCTGCTCGTGCCTGAGCTGCGCTAGCGGCTGACCGTCTCCGCGACCTCGACGACGAAAGGGCCGCTCCTGTCCTCGAAGCGGTCGAGCACGCCCGAGCCCAGGAGCCGCTCGCGGCCCTCCCGGGCCTGCTCGACGGACTCGAACTCGATCTGGATGAAGACCTCGTTCGGGTCCTCGGTATTGCGGAGGACGCACCAGCCCTTGGCGTCGCTCCGTGCGCCGGGCTTGTCCTGGTCGAACATCGGCTTCCACGTGTCGTAGTCGCCGACCTGGAGGCGCGTGAGGATGAACGCCATCGATTCCTCCTTCAGCTCTCGAGGTACTGGTGGACGAAGGCGATGGCCATGCTGCCGTCGCCCACGGCCGCAGCGACCCGCTTGATCGGGCTCGAGCGCACGTCCCCGCAGGCGAAGATGCCGGGAACGCTCGTTTCGAGCAGGAACGGGTCGCGCTCGAGCGTCCAGCGGCCGGTTCCGCGGACCGTCGAGCCGGTGAGGACGTAACCGCGCTCGTCGAGCGCGATCTCGTCGCACAGCCAGCCGGTGTCGGCGTCGGCGCCGATGAAGATGAACAGCCCGCCCGACTGGACGCGGGCCGTCGTGTCGGTCGAGCGGTCGGCGACGTCGATCGCGTTCAGCGACTCGTCGCCGTGCACCGCGACGACCTCGCTCTGGAGCTGCACGCGGATGTTCGACTTCGAGCCGATCTGGTCGACGAGGTAGTGCGACATGCTCTTCGCGAGCGAGTTCGACCGGCAGACGATGGTCACGCTCCGCGCGTGGTTGGCGAAGAAGAGCGCCGCCTGGCCGGCCGAGTTCCCCGCGCCGACGATGTGCACGTCGAGTCCGTACGTGGCCGGAGCCTCGCTGCGGACGGCGCCGTAGTGGAGGCCCTTGCCGACGAGTCGCTCGAAGTCGGCGATCGGGAGGTGACGCCACGTGACGCCCGTCGCGACCACGATCGTGTGCGTGCGCAGCACCTCGCCGCCGTCGAGGCTCACCGTGCGCGTGTCGGCGTCGATGCCCGTGATCTCCCGCGTGACCAGGATTTCGGCGCCGAGCCGCTTCGCCTGCTGGTGCGCGCGGCGGCCGAGCTCTTCCCCCGAGACGCCGGACGGGAAGCCGAGGTAGTTCTCGATCCGCGAGGAGGTCCCTGCCTGGCCGCCGGGCGCCTCGCGCTCGATCACGATCGTGCGCAGCCCTTCCGACGCGCCGTAGACGGCCGCGGCGAGCCCCGCCGGGCCGCCGCCGATCACGACCGTGTCGTACTCCGCGGCCGTCGGCTGCGTCTGCAGGCCGAGCCCCTCGGCGACTTCCCGCAGCGACGGCTCGACGATCGTCGCCCCGTCGCCGAAGCGGAGTCTCCGTCGGCTCCGGCTCGTCGCGCTTGACCCACTCGAAGGTGATCTCGTTGCGTTCGAGGAAGTTCCGCAACTCGGAGCAGAGCTTGTCGTACTGGGCGCCGACGACCGTCGCGCGCGGCGGCACGGGCTCGGACGCGATGTGCTGGAGGCCGCCGATCCGGCTGCGCGCGATCTCGCCCACCTTGACCGCGACGTCCGGCACCTTGGCCGCGGTCGCGTAGTAGTCGTGCGCCTCGATCTGGAAGACGCGCGAGGGCTCGACTGCCCGGTAGCCGGCCGGGAACGGCACTCCCAGTGTCATCGGCACCTCGCCGAAGATGTCGCCGACGTGGCGGTTGCCCAGCACCTGCGGGACACCGTCGAAGACCTTCACGACCTCGATGTGCCCGTCGAGGACGGCGTAGAGCGCGCGCTCGTCGCCCTCGCTGACCGCCCACTCGCCCGGGAGCAGGTGGATGTCCGCCGCGACCTGCGACAGCCGCTCGCGCTCGTCCTTCGGGAGCTCCGCGAACAGCGGTACGGAGGCGATCTCGTCCGGCGTCACCATGAGGGGCAGCATCTCACGACCGTTGCAAGCTTGCGCAGGTTGGACGAAGATCCCTTCCGTGGCCGAGTCCTCGCCGTACCCGCTGCTCTTCTCCGAGTGGCAGATCCGGCAGACGACCGTGCCCAACCGGATCGTCTTCGCGCCGACCTGCCCGACCTGGGTGGCCGACCCGTACGAGGGCGTCTTCACGGACCAGGCGGTCGCGTACTACGAGGAGCGGGCAAAGGGCGGCTGCGGGCTGATCATCATCGGCGGGACGATCATCCATCGCGAGGCCCTCTACTCGGAGTTCAACTTCCCCGGCCTCTGGGACGACGCGCAGGTGGCCGGGCTCGCGAAGGTCGCCGACGCGGTCCACGAGCACGGCTGCAAGCTCGCCTGCCAGCTCCTCCACGTCGGCCTGCGCGCGATTCCGGTGCTGAAGAAGGACCCGGCGCACGACTACGACGCCGAGTGGTACATGGTCGCGCCCAGCCAGATCCCGCCGGGCGAGTACCCGAACGCGCCGATGCCGAAGGAGCTCGAGGAGCACGAGATCGAGGAGATCCTGCAGGCGTACGAGTCGTCGGCGAGGCGCGCCATCGCGGCCGGGCTGGACGGCGTCGAGTTCCACATGTCGCACGGCTACCTGCCCTGGCAGTTCCTCTCACCGCTCTACAACCACCGCGAGGACGGCTGGGGCGGCTCGTACGAGAAGCGGCTGCGCTTCCCCCTCGAGGCGATGGATCGCATCCGGGCGGCGATCGGCGACGAGCCCTTCCTCGGCTATCGCATCAACTCGACCTCGTTCTGGCCGGGCGACCTCGAGCTCGAGGACGTCCAGCGCATCGTCGCCGACTTCGAGGCCAGGTCGGACGTCGACTACGTCAACCTCTCGGCCGGCGTCCACCACTCGTTCATCCACACGCCGATGACGTACGAGCCGGGCTGGGAGCGCGGCTACACGAAGGCGGTAAAGGACGTCTCGACGAAGCCGGTGCTGCTCGTCGGCCGGATCACGCACCCGAAGATCGCCGAGGACATCCTCGCGGCCGGAGACGCCGACGCGATCCTGCTCGCCCGCCAGCTGTTCGCAGACGCGGAGTGGGGCGTGAAGGCGCGCGACGGGCGCGCCGAGGACATCCGCCGCTGCGTCGCCGCCAACTACTGCTGGCGGAGCGTGATCCGCGGCGGCCGCGTGCAGTGCGTGTACAACCCGGAGGTGGGCCGCGAGGCGCGCTGGGGCGCGGGAACGCTCGTCCCGACGGAAGACCGGAGGCGCGCCCTCGTGATCGGCGCCGGCCCTGCGGGACTCGAGTACGCGCGGGTCGCGGCCGCGCGCGGGCACGAGGTCGTCGTCCTCGAGCGCGAGCAGGAGGTGGGCGGGCACGTCCGCTGGCAGTCGCTGCTGCCCGGACGGGCAGAGTACGGCCAGATCGCGCGCTGGCTCGAGCAGCAGGCAACCGGGAACGGCGCTGATATCCGCACCGGCGCCGAGGTGACCGAAGGCGGGCTCGACGCGCTGCTCGCCGAGGAGCGGCCCGACCACGTCGTCGTCGCGACCGGCTCGGCCTACCGCCGCGACGGCTGGCAGGGCCAGACGGCCGCGCCGATCCCGGGCTGGGAGAGCGGCCGGTGCGTGAGCTGGGACGAGGTCGTGACCGGGAAGGCGGCGCCCACCGGCACGGTCGTCGTCATCGACGATCTCCAGGACGCGGCGGGGCCGCTGACCGCCGTGAAGCTTGCACAGGACGGCGCCTCGGTGCGTCTGATCACGCGCTGGCCGATGATCGGCATGGAGACGATCCCCGAGGTCTACTACCTCTGGGTGCGGCAGCAGCTGTACGAGGCGGGCGTCTCCGTCGAGCCGGACCTCTTCCCGACGGGGATCGACGGGCGCGAGGTCACCTTCGTCAACGTCTACGCGCCCGACCGCGCGACGAAGGTCGAGGCGGACTGGATCGTGATGGTCACCGGCCGGCGCTCGGAGAACGGCCTCTACCACGTGCTGCGCCGGCGCGGCGTCGACGTCGAGATGGTCGGCGACGCGATCGCCCCGCGGACGACCTACGAGGCGGTGTTCGAGGGCCACCGCCAGGCCCGCAAGCTCTAGATCTTGAGCTCTCCGCCCCAGGTCTCGGGGTGGACGTCCGCGATCGTCTGCGTGAACTGCCACTGGTGGCCCCACGGGTCGGCGGCGTCGTACTCGCGCTCGCCGTACTCGAAGTCCGTCGGCTCCTGGAGGATGGTCGCACCGCGCGCCTTCGCGTGGGCGAAGTGGGCGTCCACGTCCTCGACGCGAACCTTGAGCTGGTGCGTCACCAGCCCCGGCTCGGGCGGCCCCCGGTCGTGGCGGACATCGCCCAGGATCACCGCCCCGTCGTCGCCGACGTTCATCTGCGAGCGGTGGTTGTCGCCGATCTGCACGCGCTCGACGAACCCGAACGCGTCGGTGAGCCAGGCAACCGCCTCGCGCACGTCCGGATAGATCAGGACGGGAATGACGGTGGCGGACGGGATCGAGCGGTTCGGTCGCACGTCGAGAGCATAGGCGGCTAGGGCATCGTCGGGCCATCAGGCCGCTCAGGCGTAGACGCCGTCGGCGACCGTCGCGGGGTCCGGGAGCTGCGAGTCCTCGGCCCGGCGGAGCGCGTCGGCCAGCACGGCCTTCACCTCGGCCGCGAGCGCCGCGTCCTCCTCGTCCCTGAACGCGGTGTGCTCGACGAGCCAGGCGCGGAAGCGCTCGACGGGATCGCTGGCCGCCCAGGCCGAGAGCATCGACTGCGGCACGTAGGACGCATCGTCGTGCACGGCGTGGCCCTCCATCCGCAGCGTGACCGACTCGATCATCGTCGGGCCACCGCCGGCGCGCGCCCTCTCGATCGCGCGTCGCGCCTCCCGGTAGACGGCGAGGACGTCGGTGCCGTCGACCGCGACGCCCTCGAAACCGTAGGCGCGGGCGCGGTCGGCGAGCCGGTCGCAGGCGTACTCGAGGTGCGTGGGCGTCGAGTACGCCCACTGGTTGTTGTCGCAGACGAAGACGACGGGCAGTTTGCGCACGGCCGCGAGGTTCATCGCCTCGTGGCAGTCTCCGCGCGCCGACGACCCGTCGCCGAACCAGCCCACCGCCACCCGAGGCTCGCCGCGGATGCGGAACGCGAGCGCGCAGCCGACCGCGACCGGGAGCATCGCCGGCAGATGGCTGACGATCGTGATCTGGCCGCGGTCGAGCTCGCCGAAATGGATGTTCCCGTCGCGGCCCAGCGAAGGCCCGTCGATGCGGCCGAGGTAGTTCGCGAGAACGCGCCAGGGCTCTGTCCCCCGCACGAGGTGGACGCCGACGTTGCGGTGCAGCGGCGTCCCGACGTCCTCGGGCGTCATCGCCGCGGCCACGCCGACGGACGCAGCCTCGTTCCCGCGACCCGTGTAGAACGAGCCGGGGATCTTGCCCTGCTTGTACAGCGTGTGACCGGCTTCCTCGAGCCGCCGCGTCACGAGCATGGCGCGGTAGAGCCCGACGAGCGCATCCCGGTCGAGGCCGAGGTCGTCCACCGCCCGACGCTACCACCGTACAGGCTCGGCGACTGCGGCTCCTGAGAGAGTACGGCGGTGCCGATCAGCGCCCACGACGCACTCGTGCTCGCGGCCCTGCTCGCGATCGCGGCGGGGTCGCTCGTGCTGGCGACGCGCTCGAGGATCGCGTACCCGATCCTGCTCGTGCTGGTCGGGATCCTGCTCGCGCTGATCCCGGGCCTCCCGCACCCGCAACTCGACCCCAAGTTCGTCCTGGTCGGGATCCTGCCGCCGCTGCTCTACTCGACCGCCTTCTACACCTCGGTGCGGGAGCTCCGCCGGAACATCCGCCCGATCGCGTCGCTCGCCATCGGGCTCGTGTTCGCGACGATGGCCGCCGTCGCGGTCGTCGCGCACGCGGTCATCCCGGATATGTCCTGGTCGGTCGCGTTCGTTCTGGGAGCGATCGTCGCGCCCACGGACCCGCTCGCGGCGACGTCGATCGCCGAGCGGGTCGGCCTCCCGCGCGGCCTCGTCTCGGTGATCGAGGGCGAGGGGCTGCTCAACGACTCGACCGCCCTCGTCCTCTATCGCTTCGCGGTCGTTGCCGCCGTCTCGGGCGCCTTTTCGCTCGGCCACGCGACGTGGAAGTTCGTCGTCTCCGTCGTGGGCGGGATCGGCGTCGGCCTCGCGGTCGGCTTCGTCATCCGTCAGGTCCGTCGCCGCGTCGACCACTCCCCGACCGAGATCACGATCGCGCTCCTCTCGGGGTACCTCGCCTACCTGCCGGCGGAGGCGCTGGACGTCTCGGCCGTGCTCGCGGCGGTCACGGTCGGGCTGTACATGGGCTGGTACACGCCGGAGCTGACGACGGCGAGGACGCGGATCCAGGGCGAGGCGGTCTGGGAGATCGTCACCTTCGTCCTCAACGCCACGCTGTTCACACTCGTCGGTCTCGAGCTGCGCCCGATCGTCCAGGGGATCGAGAACCGCTCCACCGGCGACCTCGTGCTCTGGGCGGTCGTCGTCAGCCTGACCGTCGTCGCGACACGCGCCGCGTGGATGTGGGTGGCGGCGAACCTGCAGTGGCGGATCCTTCCCCTCGTCCGGGATCCCTCGCGGATGCCGACGCACGGCGCTCTCGCGGTACTGACGTGGTCGGGCATGCGCGGCGCCATCACACTGGCGGCGGCCCTCGCGCTGCCGCTGTCCACTGACTCGGGTGCGCCGTTCCCGCTGCGCGACCTGGTCGTGTTCCTCGCCTTCTCGGTGATCGTGGCCACGCTCGTCGTCCAGGGGCTGACGCTGCCGGCGCTCGTCCGTGCGGTGCACCTGCCGACCGACCCGCCGGACCGCGAGGAGGAGGCGCTGGCATGGGTGCGGGCGGCGGAGGCGGGTCTCACCCGACTCGAGGAGCTCCACAACGAGCCGTGGGTGGATCCGGGCGTCGTCAGCCGGATGCGCGACATGTACGAGCTGCGGATGGCGCGCTATGCCGCGCGACCGGACGGTCGAGCGGGACCACCACCTCGAAAAGCAGGTGCGCGCGTCGCGGCGGCTGCGCCGCGAGCTGCTCGACGCCGAGCGGGCCGCGCTGATCGAGCTCCGCCGCGCGGGGGAGATCAACGAGATCGTCGAGCGGCGCGTGCGCCGGGAGCTCGACTACGAGGACGCGCGCCTCGGCGCAGGCGGCTAGATCAGCTCGTTGAGCTCGATCAGGAGCTCGCGGAGCTCGCCGAACCGCTCCGGGCCGAGCGCCCGTGCCCAGTCGGCCTCGACCTCGGCGACCGCGTCGCGGATCACCGGGACGGCGGACTCGGCGCGCGCGGTGAGGACGATGCGCTTCGAGCGGAGGTCCTGCGGGTCGGGCCGGCGCTCGAGGTAGCCGAGGCGCTCGAGCTGGCCGAGCTGGTAGTTGAGCGCCTGCTTGCTCATCCGCAGCCGGGCGGCCAGCTCGGACGGCCGGGCGCCCTGCGGGCCGGGATACTGGAGGACGATCAGATGTGCCGGCTCGAGGTCGGTGAAGCCGTGCTCGTGCAGCCGATCGAGCATGCGCCGCCGCACCGTCTCGAGCGGCATGCGCAGGAGCGCACCGATCAGCGGCGGCCCGAACGGCGCTTCGGTAAAAAGACTTGACGAACTTGCCGCGGTCATATATCGTCAAAACACTTTACCATCCACGACGAAAGGAACCACGATGGCGACGAGCACACGCGACGAGATCAGGCTCGGGGAGCTGGCGATCCGCTTCCTGGTCGAGGGCAAGGAATCGGGCGGGTCGGTGGCGGTCTTCGAGTTCGACGTCCCGGCCGGGGCGAAGGTGCCGATCGCGCACAGCCACGACGCCTACGAGGAGACGATCTACGGGCTCGAAGGCGTGATGACCTGGACGGTCGAGGGCGAGCCGACCGAAATCGGTCCCGGCGAGGCGCTGCTCATCCCCCGCGGGGTCGTGCACCGCTTCGACAACCCGCACGACGCCGACGCGAAGGCGCTCGCGATCGTCAGCCCGGGCATCCTCGGCCCCGATTACTTCCGCGACATCGCCGCCGTCGTCGAGGACGCCGCGGGCGGCCCGCCCGACCTCGCAGCGATCGCCGCGGCCATGAAGCGCCACGGCCTCACTCCGGCGCCGTAGCCCGTCCGACGCGTTGACACCGGCCGGGGATCTGTGATGCTCGGCCGGTGAGGCGCTTTGCGCGCAGGCTCGCCCTCCGCTTCTCCTCGCTCTCCGAGGTGTTCGCGAGCCCGGACCTGCGCCGCCTGCAGCTCGCCTGGGCAGGGTTCTACGTCTGCGAGTGGACGAGCTTCGTGGCGCTGTCGATCTACGCCTACCGGGTCGGCGGCGCGGGGGCCGTCGGGCTGCTCGGGCTCGTCCGCATGCTGCCGTCGACCCTCGGGGTGCTCGCCGGGACGGCTCTCGCCGATCGGACGGAGCGAGAGCGCGTGCTGCTCGCTGTGCAGCTCATCCGGGCGGCGACCCTCGGCGCCGCGGCGATCGTGCTGGCACTCGGCGGGCCGGCGGCTCCGGTCTTCCTGCTCGCCATGCTCACGTCCGTCGCCGGGGCGGCCTATCGACCATCCCATCTCGCCGTCGTGCCCGTGCTGGCGAGGACGCCGCACGAGCTGGTGGCGACCAACGTGTCCGCGAGCATGTTCGAGGGGATCGCAGTCCTGGTCGGGCCCGCTCTCGCCGCGATCCTGCTGACCTTCAGCGGCGTGGACGTCGTGCTCGCGGTCAGCGCCGCCGTCTCCCTGTGGGCCGCGTGGCAGGTCTCGCAGCTCTCGCACAGCCCTCACCTCCCGGCCGCCGGGCACGGGGCCGTGGCCGACATGCTCGCCGGGGCGCGCGCGCTGGCCGTGGCGCCGGGGCCGAGACTCGTGATCGGCCTGTTCGCGTCCCAGGCGTTCGTGCGCGGGATCCTCAACGTGCTGCTCGTCGTGACGGCGTTCCGGCTGCTCCACGCCGACGACTCCGGCGTCGGCTTGCTGAACGCGGCCTTCGGCGCCGGGGGTCTCGCGGGGGGCCTGCTCGGCCTCGGGCTCGTCGGGCTGCGGCGGCTCGCCCGCCCGTTCGCCGCCGGGCTCGTGATCTGGGGCGCGCCGCTCGCGCTCATTGCGGCGTGGCCGCACGAGCTCTGGGCGCTCACGTGCCTGGCCGTCGTCGGCGCGGGGAACGCGATCCTCGACGTGTCGGGCTTCACGCTGATCCAGCGGGGGATCGACGACGCCGTCCTCGCCCGCGTCTTCGGCGTCTTCGAGATGCTGGTCGTGGCCGCGGTCGGCATCGGGTCGATCGTCGGCTCGCTCCTCGTCGACCAGCTGGGCGCGCGCTCTGCGCTGGTCGTCGCCGGGTGCCTGCTGCCGTTCCTGGCCGCGGTGAGCTACCCGCGGCTGCGGCAGATCGACGCCGCGTCCGAGGTGCCGCAGCGCGAGCTGGGGGTGCTGGCGCGCCTGCCGCTGTTCAGCCCGCTCCCGGTGACGACGCTGGAACGTCTCGCCGTGCGCCTCGGCTGCGCGACGGCACCGGCGGGCACCGAGATCGTCCGGGAGGGAGACGCGGGCGACCTCTTCTACGTGGTCGCGGCGGGCACCGTCGAGGTCGAGCAGGCCGGGCGGCACGTGGCGACGCTGGGCGCAATGGAGTACTTCGGAGAGATCGCCCTGCTCCGGGACGTCCCGCGCGTGGCGACCTGCCGCGCCGAGACCGACGTCGAGCTCTACACGCTCGAGCGCGAGTGCTTCGTGTCGGCGGTCTCCGGCCACACGATGAGCGCCGCCGAGGCCGAGAGCGTGACCGACGAGCGGCTCGCCGAGCTCGAGGCGGTCACGCGGTCGGCGTGACCGGCGGCGACCAGATGTACGGGGTCGTCGTCGTCACCGGAACGAAGCCGAGCCGCTGCAGGATCGGGTTGCTGTCGTCCGAGGCGTCGGTCTCGAGATAGCGCTTCCCTCGCCGCTGCGCCAGGTTCGCGCGGTGCGCGACGGTGGCCCGGTAGATGCCCTTGCGGCGGTAGTCCGGCAAGGTCGCGCCGCCCCAGAGGGTCGCGAACTCCGTGCCGCGATCGAAGCGGATCCAGGCGGCGCAGACGACGGCGTCGCCGTCCTCCGCTATGACGATGGTGATCGACTCCGGGTCGACGGCCCGCTCGGACTCCAGCATGTCGGCCAACCAGCTGTGCTCGTCGCCCCACACGCTCTGCTCCATGCGGGCAATTCGTTCGAAGTCGGCGCGCTCGGTGACCTCGCGCAGGGTCACGCCGTCGGGCAGGACGGGCTCGCCGGCGATCTCGTCCACGCGCGCGACCACGATCGTCTCGGTGTCCTCGGGCACGAAGCCGTGCGCCAGCAGCCGCTCGGACAGGTCTTCCGGCAGGTCGTGGCCGTGCTGCTTCCATTCGAACCGCTCGCCCCGGTCGGCGAAGAACGCGACCTGGCGCGCGATCAGCACGTCGAGCGCCGCGCCCTCCAGGTCGCCGAGGTCGCGGTACAGGACCCAGCCCTGTCCGCCGGCGCCGCCGTAGAAGCGCACGACGGGCCCGTCGCGTTCGGCGACCTCTCCTTCGGGCAGCTGCTCGGGCACGCGCCCGCGAAGCTGGCTGTCATAGGCCGCGAGCAGCTCTGCCGGGGTGACCACAACTACAGCATCGCAAAGCCCCGATTCCAGGGCGGCGGATTCTGTGCTGCGATTCGCCCCCGCGGCGGCCCTGCGCGCGGCGTCGCTCGGAGCGCATCGCGAGTCGGCCGCCCAGTACGCCTGCGCGCTCAGGTTCGCCGATGACCTCCCGGTGCCGGAGCGCGCCTGGCTCCTCGAGCGCCGCTCGAACGAGTGCTACCTGACGAACGAGAGCAGCGACGCCATCGACGCGATCAAAGGCGTGCTGGAGCTGTATCGAACGTCCGGCGACCGGCTCGCCGAGGGCAGATCGCTGTGCTGGCTCTCCGAGATCCTCTGGTGTCCCGGCCGAACTGTGGAGTCGGCACGGACGGCGGTGGAAGCAGTGGAGTTGCTCGAGACCCTTCCGCCGGGATGTGAGCTCGCCATGGCGTATGCGATTCGCTCCGACGTCTGCTGGCCCGGCGCGCCGGTGATGTGGAGACGGAGGCGTACGCGCTTGCGACGCTCGGGATCTCGCGGATCCCTCCGCCGGGGGCACGATCGAGCAGAGCCTCGAGCTCGGCCGAGCGGGAGAGGCTGGATGAGCTCGTCGCCAGGGCACTGCTTCTGCTCTGGACGATCGCCGTCGACGTCCACGCCCATGCCGATGCCCGGCGGTGGCTGGAGAGGCGGATCGCGTATTGCAGCGAGCGCGGGATCGAGCTCCATCGGCTCTACCTGCTCTCCGATCTGGCGGCCTCGAGCTCGCGGAAGGTCGGTGGGAGGAGGCCGCCGACACGGCGTCGGCTGTCATCCGCATTCCCCGCATGTCGACGACGCCCCGCATCGCGTACGCGCGGCGAGGCAGCGGCCCGGGCCGGCGAGTTCGGCCTTCTCGCCCAACATCGGTAGCGGCCGGCGCCAAGATAGGGAGGCCTGCCGATGCTGCGGCGCCGCCCTCTGCCTACCGTCGAAGGCGATGCCACGCTATCTCGTCGAGCGAGAGTTTCACGAGGATTGGCACGCCGGCGGCGACCTCGAGGAACGCTGCCTGCACATCCTCGAGCGCAACCGCGACGAGGTCACGTGGCTGCACTCGTACGTGAGCGAGGACCGCAAGCGGCTCTTCTGCATCTACGACGCTCCGAGTCCGGAG
This sequence comes from uncultured Actinomycetes bacterium, assembly GCA_963776375.1. Classification (GTDB taxonomy): domain Bacteria; phylum Actinomycetota; class Thermoleophilia; order Gaiellales; family Gaiellaceae; genus PALSA-612. The sequence goes on from CAVZMF010000005.1 coordinate 490,168, forward strand.
GCGATCCGGAAGAGCGCTGTCAGCAGCGGGCTGCCCATCGACTCGATCACGTCGGTGCGCGTCCTCGACCCCTATCAGTACTTCGATCTCTAGGAGGAGACATGCGCAAGGTCATGCTCGCCGCAGCCCTGGCCGCCGTCGCGACGGTCGCAATCGTCGCCACCGCGTCGTCAGGGGCGGCCGACCACTCGGCCACGAAGGCGACCGCCGTCAACCAGACGCTGGTCAACGCGCTGGCCCGGGCCCGCGTCGCGACGGCGAAGTACGCCACGAACCTCGCCAGGGCGAAGGCGGACGGCTACGGGATCATCACGAAGATGATCCCCGTCACCCGGGGATGCCGGGCGGCCCGATGATGTCCACGCCGTACTCGGCCGCGGCCGCGACCATCGGCGCGGGGTCGGACGGCGGAGCGGCCGGAGGCGGGATGGTCAGCGCCTCGGCGGGCTGGGACACCGCGCGCAGGAAGCCCTCGAACCCGCCCGGCTCGAGCACGAGCAGGAAGCGTGCCTCGGGTGAGCTGACGACGAAGGTGTGCGGGACGTCGCGCGGCCCGTACACGAAGGAGCCGGCAGGCGCCTCGATCACGCGGCCGCCGACCCAGAAGGTCAGGGCGCCCTCGATCACGTAGAACCACTCGTCCTCGCGGTGGTGGACGTGGAGCGGCGAGCCGGAGCCCTGCGGGGCGAGGTGCTCGATCACGGTGACCCGGCCGTCGGTCGTCTCGGCCGACGCCTTGATCGTCGCCAGCGTGCCGAACGCCCAGAGTGCCTCGCCCTCGCCCTGCGAGAGCGCGATCGGGTCGATGGTGGTCGTGCTGCTCATTGCCGCTCCTTCCTATTTTGGAGAAACAGTTTGTTTCTCGATTCGCGGAGGCTACAAGGGTCCTGCGACCGCTGTCAAGTTTGGAGAGACAGCATGTATCATCATTCACCGTGGCGCGGGAGTACAAGCTCAAGCGACGGGCGGAGCGTCAGGACGAGACCCGGCAGCGGATCGTCGACGCGACGATCGAGCTGCACCAGACGGTCGGCTCGGGCGCGACGGTAAGCCAGATCGCGAAGCGCGCAGGCGTCGGGCGCGTGACCGTCTACCGCCACTTCCCGGACGAGCTCACGCTGTGGCGGGCATGCAGCGGGCATTACCTCGAGCAGAACCCGCTCCCCGATCCCGACTCGTGGTCGACGATCGCCGACCCAGTCGAGCGCCTGCGGAGGGCGCTCCGCGAGACGTACGCCTACCACCGCGCCAACGAGGCCATGTTCGCGCGCGCGCTCGCCGACGTCCGCGACCACCCCGTGATGGAGCCGTACCACGACCACTGGCGCCGCGCCGCGGACGTCCTCGTCCAGCCCTGGCAGGTGCGCGGGCGGCAGCGGACGATGCTTCGCGCGGGCATCGCGCTCGCGCTGAGCTTCGACACCTGGCGAACGCTCGCGCTCGATCAAGGGCTCACGGACGAGCAGGCAGGTGATTTGATGCTCCGGCTGACCGTGACTACCTAGTCGAAAGGAGACCACGCATGGCCGGGAAGGTCGTAGTCAATCTCGCAACGGGTATGGAGGACCCGGAGCGCGTGACGGTTGCGTTCCTCGTGGCCACCGCCGCGCTCGAGCAGGGCAAGTCGGTGGTGATCTGGACGACGAAGGACGCGGTGCGTCTGGGCCTACCCGGCGAGGCGAAGGGGGAGGCGTGCGACGGCTGCCCGCCGCTCGAGCGGCTCTTCCAGCAATTCGCGGACGGCGGCGGCGAGCTCTGGCTCTGTCCGATCTGCCTCAACGCGCGCGGGCTCAACGACGCAGAGAAGGTCGCCAACACGAAGGTTGCCGGCGCGACCCCCATGTGGGAATGGGCCGGCGACGATGCGACCGTGTTCAGCTACTAGTCGGCGATTCCCAGGCCCCAGCCGCCGTCGATCACGATCTCCTGGCCGGTGATGTACTCGGAGGCGGGCGAGGCGAGGAAGAGGGCGAGGCCTTTGATGTCGTCCGGTCGTCCGACGCGGTGCATCGGGATGTCCTTTGCGACGGCGGCCTGGAGGCCGGGGTCGTGCGCGTGGCCGCCGCCGATGTTCGTGACGAAGAATCCCGGCGCGATCGCGTTGGCGGTGATGCCGTAGGCCGCGAGCTCGAGCGCCAGGGCGTGCATGAAATGCCGGGCGCCGGCTTTCGCCGCCATGTAGGCGGAGCCGGCGACCGGCTCGACCTTGGTCGCCGCCAGCGACGTCGTGATGATGATCCGGCCGTAGCCACGCGGGCGCATGTGGCGGGCCGCTGCCCGCGCGGTGGCGAAGACCCCGTTCAGGTTGACGTCGATGACCCGGTTCCAGCGCTCGTCCGTGTAGCGCTCGAGCGCGCCCTCCTCCACGCGGGGGCGCTCGCTGCCCGCCCAGCCGGCGACGAAGCCGGGGCCCCAGTCGATGCCGGCGTTCGCGAAGGCGACGTCGAGACGTCCGTACTCGTTCGCGGCCTCGTCGATCGCGCGGTCGAGGGCGGCGTGGTCGGTCACGTCGGCGACGGCGGCGCGGACATCGAGGCCTTCCTCGTCCCGGAGGCGGGTCGCCTGCGACTCGACGCCGTCTGAGTCGACGTCGATCAGCGTCACGCGGGCCCCGTGCGCCGCGAGCACCTCGCCGTACGCAAGCCCCAGCCCGCTGGCACCGCCGGTGACGACGACCCCGAACCCGGCAACGTCGAATCGCGACGCGACGTTCACACGGGCGAGCCTATCGCGCGCCTCCGCGGTTGGACCTGCCCTGAGAACGGGTACCGGAGTCGTTGGACTCGTCGAACCAGGTCACGAACATCGTCAGCTATCCGTGACCCGACCCAGCGCAGGGGCTCGCCGACGGCAGGCCCCTGTTTACCCAGCGCCGGCGAAGGCGTACGCGAGGCCGTGCTGCAGCTGCTCGGGATAAGCGGGACCCGGACGCTCGGTCTTGCTACGAGCAGCCCGTGTTCGTCCCGCAGTCTCTGCACGTGTAGCACGAGCCGGTACGAACCATCCGGCCGCCGCACTTGGCGCACTCGACTGCGTCCTCCCACGTGTTGAACAGCGCCGTCTGGCCCTTCGGGACCGGCTCGGCCACGTAGGGCTCGGCCGTTGCGTCGCCGTTCGCGTAGCGCTCGGCCATGCGGGCCCGGACCTCCGGTGAGAGGATCCCCGCCTCCTCCTGCTGGTCGGCCGTGAGGAACTTCTTGCCCATCCAGCGGAAGACGTAGTCGACGATCGACTTGGCGACACGGATGTCGGGGTCGTTCGTCAGGCCGCTCGGCTCGAAGCGCATGTGCGAGAACTTCGAGACCCAGACCTCGAGCGGCACGCCGTACTGGAGGCCGATCGAGACGGCGATCATGAACGAGTTCATCAGGCCGGCGAGAGCGGTGCCCTCCTTGGCGATGTCGACGAAGATGTCGCCGGCGGTGCCGTCCTCGAACAGGCCGACGTGGATGTAGCCCTCGTAGTCGCCGACCTTGAACTTGCGGCCGACCTCGACTCGGTCGTCCGGCAGGCGGCGGCGCTGCGGGTGCGGCGCGACGACGCCCAGGATCGTCGGGCCGGCGGCGGCCCCCATAGAACCAGCTTTGTCCGACTTCCCGGACAGCGGCTGCGCGACCTTGCAGTTGTCGCGGTAGATCGCGATCGCCTTGACGCCGAGCTTCCAGGCGTCGATGTAGATCCGCATCACCTCGTCGACCGTCGTCTGCTCGGGCACGTTCACCGTCTTCGAGATCGCGCCGGAGATGAACGGCTGGACGGCGCCCATCATCTTCACGTGGCCGGTGTAGTGGATCGCCCGCTCGCCGACCGCGCAGTCGAACACGGGGTAGTGCTCGGTCTTCACGAACGGCGCGCCGACGACGGCGTTGCGCTCGTCGACGAAGGCGACGATCTGCTCGATCTCCTCGGGTGCGTAGCCGAGCTTCTCCATGGCCATCGGCACGGAGCGGTTGACGATCGTGAGCTCGCCGCCGCCGACCAGCTTCTTCGACTTGACGAGCGAGAAGTCGGGCTCGACCCCGGTCGTGTCGCAGTCCATCATGAAGCTGATCGTCCCGGTCGGCGCCAGCACGGTCGCCTGCGAGTTGCGGTACCCGTTGACCTCGCCGAGGTCGAGCGCCTCGTCCCACGCGCGGCGCGCGGCCGTGAGCAGGTCGGCGGGCACGGAGTCCGCGTGCTCGATGTTTCCGACGGCGGCGCGGTGCTTGGAGATCACGTTCAGCATCGCCGCGCGGTTCGGCTGGTGGCCGGCGTACGCGCCCATGCGGCCGGCCATCTCGGCCGACTTGCGGTAGGCGCGTCCGGTCATCAGCGCCGTGATCGCGGCGGCGTAGGCGCGGCCCTCGTCGGAGTCGTACGGCAGCCCCCGCGCCATCAAGAGGGCGCCGAGGTTGGCGTAGCCGAGGCCGAGCTCGCGGTAGGCCTTCGCGTTGCGCTCGATCTCGGGCGTCGGGTAGGACGAGTAGCCGACGGCGATCTCCTGCGCGAGGAACATCACGTCGACCGCGTGCTCGAACGCCTCGATGTCGAGCTCGCCGTCCTCGCGGCGGAACTTCATCAGGTTCAGCGAGGCGAGGTTGCAGGCGGAGTCGTCGAGGTGCATGTACTCCGAGCACGGGTTCGACGCGTTGATCCGACCCGAGTTCGGGCACGTGTGCCATGCGTTGATGGTCGTGTCGTACTGCATGCCCGGGTCGGCGCACTGCCAGGCGGCGTCGGCCATCTGGCGCAGCAGGTCGCGGGCGGAGACGGAGTCGACGACGGTGCCGTCCGTGCGTGCGGTGAGGTTCCAGTCGGCGCCGGTCTCGGCGGCCTCCATGAACGCGTCGGTGACGCGCACCGAGTTGTTCGCATTCTGGTACTGGATCGAGCTCCAGTCGGGCGAGTCGAGCGACATGTCGTAGCCCGCCGCCTCGAGCACGCGCGCCTTCTGCTCCTCGCGCGCCTTGCACCAGATGAACTCCTCCACGTCGGGGTGGTCGACGTCGAGGATGACCATCTTGGCCGCGCGCCGGGTCTTGCCGCCGGACTTGATCGTGCCGGCGGACGCGTCGGCGCCGCGCATGAACGACACCGGCCCGGAGGCGTAGCCGCCCTTGGACAGCTGCTCCTTCGAGGAGCGGAGCTTGGAGAGGTTGGCGCCGGAGCCCGAGCCGCCGCGGAAGATGACGCCCTCGCGGCGGATCCAGTCGAGGATCGACTCCATCGAGTCGTCGATCGAGAGAATGAAGCAGGCCGAGCACTGCGGTTTCTCCTCGAAGCCGACGTTGAACCAGACGGGAGAGTTGAAGGAGGCGAGCTGGTTGACGAGGATCGCCTTCAGCTCGGCCTCGAACGTGTCGGCCTCGTCGCCCGACGCGAAGTAGCCGCCCTCGCGGCCCCAGCCGCCGATGGTGTCGACGACGCGGCCGATCATCTGGCGGACGCTGGTCTCGCGCTCGGGCGTGCCGAGCTTCCCGCGGAAGTACTTCTGCGCGACGATGTTCGTGGCCGTCTGCGACCAGAACTTCGGGAACTCGACCGACTTCTGGTCGAACGCGGCCTTGTCCTTGCCCGGGATGAAGGCGTCGCGGACCTCCCACTCGATCTCGTCGAACGGATCACGGCCGGGGATGGTGAAGTAGCGACGGACGCCGAGCTTCTTCGCCTTGTCGGTGACCGTGTTCTGGACGTCGGTCTCGGTGATCTGCGGGGTCTCTACGGTCGCCATCGTCTGCCTCCCGGGGCTCTCTCGTCGCAAAAAGGGAACTGGACCGTAGAGACGCCTTCGGACGGACCCATTCTAACGGTCGCCCCGGAGCTCGAAAAGCCGTGGTTTCCAGGCACTTCGACAATGGTGGTACTGGCCGTACCCTCGCTCACAGGCTGGCTTCACCGCCGGGCGGAGGCACCTCTGAGAGGCTGCCCAGATGCTGCTCGACGTGACAACCCGGGACCCGGCTACTGCGCTCGCCGCGCAAGGCGGCCACGTCTACGTGGTCGGCTACCGATCGTCCCCGCACGCGCAGGACTATCGCGACTTCCTGGAGCGGAACAGCGTCCCCTACCAGTGGGTGGACGTCGACGCAGATCCGCTGGCGCGCTTCCTGGGCGCGCCGTCCGACGTCGAGGGCGTGCGGCTGCCCGTCTTCATCTTCGCCGACGGCACGAGCCTCGAGCCGATCGCCGACCCGGACGAGCAGGTCGCGTTCGAGCGCACGCGCTCGGCGCTCGCCGAGCGCGTCGGGCTGCACGCGCGCCCCTCGCTCGACCTCTACGACACCGTCGTCCTCGGCGCCGGGCCGGCCGGCCTGACCGCCGCGCTGTACGCGGCGTCCGAGGGCCTGAGCGTGGCCGTCCTCGAGCGCAACGCCCCCGGCGGCCAGGCCGGCATGAGCTCGCGGATCGAGAACTACCCCGGCTTCCCGGGCGGCCTGAGCGGCCAGGAGCTGGCCGAGGCCGCCTACGAGCAGGCCGTCGGCTTCGGGGCCGAGATCCTCGTGGGCGCCGACAGCGTCTCCGGCCGGATCGACGAGGACGGAGCGATGGCGATCGAACTCCTCAACGGCTCGGTCGTCCGCGGCCGCTCGGTGATCGGCGCCACCGGCTTCCACTACCGCCGGCTGGAGGCCGAGGGCGTCGACGACTTCATCGGCGCAGGCGTCTACTACGGCGCGTCGCCGAGCGACGTGATCTACCACCGGGGCGGGGACGTCTTCGTGGTCGGCGGTGCGAACTCGGCCGGCCAGGCGGCGCTGCACCTGGCGTCGCACGCGCGCTCGGTCACCCTGCTCGTCCGCGGCGACTCGATCGAGGAGGACATGTCGCAGTACCTCGTCGACCGCTGCTGCAGCCACGGCGGGATCAAGGTGCGTACGAGAACCGAGGTCGTGCGCGTCAGCGGCGACGAGAAGCTCGAGCGCATCGTGATCCGGGCGGACGGTGAGGAGGAGGAGCTGCCGGCAGACGCCCTCTTCATCCTCATCGGCGGCATGCCCGCGACGTCGAGCTGCCCCTGGGGCATGGCGCGCGATCCACTGGGTTTCGTCTTCACCGGCCCCGACGTTCGTGACACGTGGACGCTCGACCGCCCGCCGTACTTCCTCGAGTCGAGCAAGCCCGGGTTCTTCTTCGCCGGCGACGCCCGCCACGGCTCGGTCAAGCGCGTCGCGGCCGCGGTCGGCGAGGGCGCGATGGCGGTGCAGCAGGTGCACCGCTACCTGGCCGGAGTGGACGAGTAAGCTCCCGGCCCAACCCTGGATAATCCGCCTGTGCGGGCGGCGGTCCTCCCGGCGGTCATCGGCGCGGCCCTCGTCGCCTCGGCGGTCACCGGCGCGAGCGGGTCCGCCTGCCGGTGGCGCGTCGTGCCCGGCGCGCCTGGGACCCAGCTGACGGCGGTCGCGGCGGTCAGCGACGCGGACGTGTGGGCAGTCGGTATGAACGGCTCGAGGTGGGTGATCTCCCACTGGGACGGACGAGGCTGGCGGTTGACGCGCTCCGCCGTCGTGGCGCTCGACATCGAGGCCGTCTCGGCGCGTGACGTGTGGGCCGTCGGCGAGTCCTCGCCCCGCCCCGGCGCCGCACGTCCCGCGAGCCTGCACTGGGACGGCGCACGCTGGAAGGACGTGCCCGTTCCAGGGCGTGTCGGTTCCTACCTCCGTGCGGTCTCGGCGAGCACGGCGGGCGATGTATGGGCCGTGGGTGCCGGGCGGGAAAAGCCGCTCGCCGTGCACTGGAACGGACGGGCGTGGCGGTCGGTGGCCACGGGGACAGGGAGCGGCCTTCTGCATGCGGTCGACGCGCCCTGGGCGGTCGGGACACAGGGCATGACGTCGTCGACGGGCTCCGAGGACCCGCTGGTCGTTCGCGTGCTGGGCGGGCGGATACAGCAGGTGGCGACGCCTGTTCTCGACTCGGTGGACGAGAACCTGCTCGCCGTCGACTCGGTCTCGACCGGCGACGTCTGGGCCGTGGGCTCCTCGGACCTCCTCGGCGGGCGGGCTCCTCTCGTTCAGCGGCTGGAGGGAACCGCCTGGCAGGACGAATCGACCGTCGGTCTGCCCAGAGCAGAGGCGGCGTTGACGGCCGTCGCGGCCTTCGGGCCGACCGACGTCTGGGTGGCCGGCTATCGCGGCTTCGCGAATCAACGGTCGCTGCTCGCTCACTGGGACGGGAATCGCTGGTCCCAGGTGCCGGGTCGGTCCGGGATCGTGCTCGACCTCTCGGCCCTGTCACCCCGGGACATCTGGGCGGTCGGGTCGAACGGCTCGCGGAGCCTGGTCGAGCGGTTTGCCTGCGGCGGCTAGCTCGGGTTCTGGCCGTTCGCGTGCCGCGGCCGGAAGCTCTGGCGGCGCTGCTGGCGGCGGCGGGCGAGGTAGGCGGCCGCGCCGAGCGCAAGGAGGAGAGCGGCGATCGCGCCGAGCACGATCGCGGGGACGGGCACCGAGGACGGGCTCGAGCTGTGCAGGACGCTGGGAACGGGCCCCGGATCGGGCTTGCCCGCGGTCGTCGGCTGCGGCTCCTGGGCCGCCGGCGGATGGCCGCCGTTCTTCGCGTCCGGGCCGCCGAGGAAGCTCGGCAGCGCGTCCGCCGTCTGGACGCTCGTGGTCGGATCGAACGGGCCGCCGTTCTTGCCGCCGCCCTTCCCGCCGCCGCTCTTGCCGACCGCGATCGCGAGCTGCATCGCCCGGAGGATGTCCTGGCGCGCGTTGGAGTAGACCTCGAGATCGGTCTCCGAGCCGACGATCTTGAGGGCGTCGCGATAGCAGTGGATCGGATAGATGCGGCTGAGCTGGCCGGTCTTGCTCCCGTACCAGTCGTCGATCACCTGGTGGCCGCAGGACTCCTTCGCCGAGGCGGCGCCCGTCGTGGCCGCGAAGGCGGCTGCGACGACGGCGAGCAGGAGTGCGAGTCTGACGGCTGGGCGCTTCAAGAAGAGCGTCTTGGGGTCGATGTGCTCATGTCGAGTCTACGCAAAGCCTCAGTCGGCCCCCCGTGCGAGGCGTCTCCACCAGTCTCGGCAACAGCCGTGTGGCCGCAGTAATCCGCAGGTCAGGGTTTTGTTAGCCGGGGCCAAACCAGCCGGGCTCAGCCCGCCGGGGGCGCTACCGTGCCCGGTCGATGCGCGAGCGCGCCGGCCTTCTCGTTCTCGTGGCCGCCGCGGCGCTCCTGACGGTGTCGCTCTTCTTCGGCGGCAACATCGGGGACGGGAGGCTGTTCTGGATCGGGATCTTCGCCGAGGCGGTCGCCTTCGGCGGGATCGCCGCGGGCCTCGCCGGCCTGGTTCCGCTGGCAGTGCCCTCCCGGATGGGGCTGGCCGCGGTCGGCATGCTCGTCGGCTTCGTCTGTTGGAGCGGGGTGACGATGATCTGGTCGGTCGCGCCCGACCGGTCGTGGGCCTCGCTGAACCGCGGGGTCGTCTACGTCGCGTTCGCCCTGCTCGGGCTGGTCGCGGCCGCGATCGTGCGCTCGCCGGCTCGGCTCGTCGCCGGCGGACTGGCCGTGCTGCTCTTCGGGGTCGTCGGCTGGGCGCTGCTCGGGAAGGTGTTCCCGTCGCTGTTCCCCGACGGAGCCCGCATCGCGCGGCTGCGCAGCCCGATCGGCTACTGGAACGCGCTCGCGCTGGCGTGCGCCCTGGCGCTGCCGCTCGGGCTCTGGGTCGCGACGCGGCGCTCGTGGCGGCGCGAGCTCCGGGTCTCCGGAGTGCTGCTCGCTCTACTTCGCGGTGATCGCGCTCGTGCTGACGTTCTCGCGGGCGGGGATCGTCGCCGCGGCCGTGGGCGTGCTGCTCTGGCTCGTGCTCGTCCCGGCGGTGCGGCTGGAGAGCTTCGGAGCCCTGGTGCTCGCGGTCGTGCCCGCCGCGGCCGTCGCCGGCTGGGCCACCACCCGGTCGGGGCTCGTCGACGACGGCCAGTCGCTCGCGGCGCGCCGCGCCGACGGCGGGTGGTTCGCACTCGTCGCCCTGCTCGTCGCCGCGGTCGTCGTGGTAGTCGCGCTCTGGGCCGACGGCGCCGACCGGCGCTTCACGGACGAGGCGGCGCGGGGGCTGTGGACGCGTCGGATCGCGGTCGGCGTCGGCGCGCTCGTCGTGGCCGGCGTGGTCGCAGTCTCGGCGGCGAGCGGCGGGCCGGGCGCCTGGCTCCGGGAGTTCCGCGGCGGCGGCGAGATCTCGAACACCTCGCGGCTGGGCACGTTCAGCTCGAACAACCGCTGGGAGTGGTGGAAGGAAGCCTGGCGGGTGTTCGAGTCGAGGCCTGCCGGCGGGAAGGGCGCGGCGACGTTCGCGGTCGCGCGGCTGCGTGTCCGCAAAGGCGCCTCGATCACGAACGAGCCGCACAACATCGCCCTGCAGGCGCTGTCGGAGACGGGCATCGTCGGGTTCCTGCTCGGTGCGGGGGCGGTGGTCGCGGCCGTCGTCGCGGTCGCGCTCGCTCTGCGCCGTCTGCGCGAGGAGGAGCAGGCCGCGGCCGTGGCGCTTGCGATCGCGGTGCCGGTGTACGTGCTGCACGCGCTCGTGGACATCGACTGGGAGTTCGTCGCCGTCAGCGCGCCCGTCTTCTTCGTCGGCGGCCTCTTGATCGGGCTCGGCGGGAGGGTGCGCGAGGCACGCGTCCGCGAGCGGCCGTGGGTCGGCGCGCTGGCCGTCGGCTGTCTCCTCGGGGCCGTCTACTCGCTGGCGGCGCCGTGGCTGGCGGCGAACAGGACGAGCGACGCGTACGCGGCGCTGATCAACTCACAGCCGGCGGCGGCCGCGTCGGCTGCGCGCGACGCGGCCGATCTCGACCCGTTCACCGTCGACCCGATACTCGTGCTCGCGAGCGCATACGCGTCGGTGGGCGACCGTGCGGAGGCGGTGCGCCAGTTCGAGCGCGCGACGAGGCTGCAGCCGGAGAACCCGGACACGTGGCTGAACCTCGGCCTGTTCGAGCTCGGGCGCTGCGAGGTCTTTCCCGCCTACCGGGCGCTCAACCAGGCGTACACGCTCGACCCGTTCGGGCCGGCCGGGATCCCCGGCGGACCGCTCGACCGGGCGCGCGCCTACGTCGAGAAGCGGGCTACTTGCCGATGATGAGCAGGAGCCGCGCGCCGTGGAGCTGGCTCGCCTGCACGCCGTCGAGCGGGCTGACGATCGGGATCTGCAGGTCGCGGGCGAGCCGCCGCGCCTCGCGGTCGTAGCCGGAGCGGTACATGACGATGCTGGCGGCGTAGTCGTTCCGCTTCGCGTTGCCGACCGCAGTGACCGGGTAGTTGTGGGCCCGGAGCACGCTCGCCTCGGCGCCGGCGGCACCGTCCCGGCCGTTGCCGTTCAGGACGAGCACGGTCGTGCGGGCGCGGGTGAGCAAGGGCTTGGCCGGGGCTGCGTGGTGAGGTGTGACGGCGGGCCTGGCCGGTTTCGCGTCCTCGTGTGCGGCCGCGGCCTGCTGCTGGCGGGTCTCCGCGACCCTGGCCGCCCGCTGGTCCTCGAACCAGCCCCTGCCGAGCAGGACGACCGCGATGGCGATCAGGGCCACCAGCTCGAGCCCGGCGATGCCGGACACGATGTACGTCCGCGTCCGCCAGGTGTGCGTCGCGAGGTCGGGGATCGGTGCGTAGTCCGACACGGGCTCTCGATCTTCGGCCCGACTCGGACCTGTCCTCCCTGACCAGGTCCGAGGGACTGTCCCTAGGACATGGCCATCGGTGGAGAACCTGTGCAGAACTCGCGTGGAGGTGGGGAGAACTAGGCCGAGGCTGTGAAGAACTGCCACGTTGCGCGAAGGCCGTCCTCCAGGGAGGTCTCCGCGCGCCAGCCGAGCTCGCGCTCCGCGAGCGAGGTGTCGAGCACCGAGCGCCGCAGGTCGCCGAGGCGCTCCGGGCCGTGCTCGGGGTCGATCTCGCTGTCGGTTGCCCGACGCATGGCGTCGACGAGCTCGAGCACCGAGGTCGCGCGGCCCGTGGCGATGTTGACGACGCCGCCGTCGAGCCGCGTCGACGCCAGCGTTGCCCGCACGACGTCGCCGACGAAGACGTAGTCGCGCTCCTGCGAGCCGTCGCCGAAGATCGTCGGCCGCCGACCGTCCGCGACCGCGCGCAGGAAGATCGCGACAACGCCCGCCTCGCCGTGGGGGTCCTGCCGCGGCCCGTACACGTTGCCGTAGCGGAGCGCGACGTGACGTGTCCCGTGCAGCCGGTTCCACGCGCCGAGGTACTCCTCGCCAGCCAGCTTGGACGTGCCGTAGGGCGACAACGGCCGCCGCTCCCACTCCTCCGTCGCCGGGCTTGCGCACTCGCCGTAGATGGCGCCGCCGGTCGACGAGAACACGAGCTGCGCCCCCTGTTCGCCAACCCCGTGTGCGCGTGCCGCCTCGAGCAGCGCGACCGTCCCCAGCACGTTCACCTCCGCGTCGAACAGCGGCTTCGCGACCGACACGCTCACGGACGCCTGCGCCGCGAGGTGGAAAACGACCTCGGGCCGCACCGCGTCGAAGACCGCCCCAGGGTCGCCGATGTCCGCGACGTGCAGCTCCGCGCCGGCCGGCACGTTCTCGCGGCGTCCCGACGACAGGTCGTCGAGGACGTGCACCTCGTCGCCGCGTGCCGCCAGCGCCTCAGCCACGTGCGAGCCGATGAACCCCGCGCCCCCTGTCACGATCGCCCGCATCGCGCCCTATCGTAAGCGCCGAATGTTCGTGACCTTCGAGGGAGTCGACGGCTCGGGCAAGTCGACGCAGGCCGGGCTGGCCGCCGCCTTTCTCGCCGAGGGCGGGCGGGAGGTCGTCGCGACCCGCGAGCCGGGCGGGACGCCGCTCGGAGAGCGGATCCGCGAGCTCCTGCTGGACGGCCCGGAGATGAGCGCGTGGTCGGAGGCGAGCCTGTTCGCCGCGGCGCGCGCCGAGCTGGCCGAGCGCGTGATCCGGCCGGCGCTCGCCCGCGGCGCCGTCGTCGTCAGCGACCGCTACCTCGACTCGTCGCTCGCCTACCAGGGCGCCGCGCGGGGCCTCGGCATCGACCGGGTCCTGGAGCTGAACGCCGCAGTCGAGGATCTCATGCCCGACCGCACGTTCGTGCTGCTCGTCGACGAGGCGACCGCCGCCTCCCGGCTCGGGCGGCGCGCGGAGGACCGGATCGAGCGCGAAGGCGCTTCCTTCCGCGAGGCGGTGCAGGAGGGCTTCCGCACCGTCGCCGAGCGGTTTCCGAAGCGGATCGTGCTCCTCGACGGCGGGGAGTCCCGCGACGCGCTTGCTGCAAGGGTCCGGGAAGAATTGTCGGTGGGGAAAGCATGAGGATCGAGATGGTGCGCACCGGCGACCGTTCCTTCACCGAAGGAAATCGGCGGGAGGTGGGTGAAGCTCGGGAACGGCGGGCCGCTCGTCCTCGACTGGCCGCCGCATGCCCGTGTTTGACGAGATCGTCGAGCAGGGCGACGCGAAGCGGCTGCTCCAGGCCGCTGCCGCTGAGGGGCCGGCGCATGCGTACCTGTTCCACGGGCCGGCCGGCGTGGGGAAGAGCAAGACGGCGTTCGCGTTCGCAGCCGCGCTGCTCGGCGACCGTGGGCGTGTGGAGCGGCGGGCCCATCCCGACCTCTACGTGCTCGAGCCGCTCGGCGACCAGATCCGCATCGACGAGATCCGGACGCTGCGCCGCGACCTGCACATGCGGCCGTTCGAGGCCGCCTGGCGCGTCTACGTGATCGTGTCGGCGCACCTGCTCAACGCCGAGGCGGCCGACGCGCTGCTCAAGGACCTGGAGGAGCCGCCGGACTACGCGGTGCTCGTGCTGGTCGCCGACGAGCTCGGCCCGCTGCCGGAGACGATCCGCTCGCGCTGCCAGCTCGTGCCCTTCACGCGGCTGTCCGAGCGGGCCGTGCGCGCACTCGTGGACGGCTGGGCGCCGGGGCTGCCGCCGGAGCGGGCGACGGCCGTGGCCCGGGTCGCGGGCGGCAGGCTCGATCGCGCCGCGCGGCTGCTCGACGCCGACGCGGCCGCCCGGCGCGAGGAGCTGCTCGGCATCGCGCGCTCGGTGTACGGCGAGGCGGCGTTCTCGTCCTCCGTCGCGGCGGGGCGCGTGCTCGAGCTCGTCGACGAGGGGGCGGAGGAGGCGAGGGATCGGGTCGAGAAGGAGCTGGAATGGCTCGACCTGCCCCCGCGCGAGGCCGAGCTCCGCCGCCGCCGGGCCGACCTCGGCGCGCAGCGCGAGGGCGTGCTCGAGGCGCTCGAGGAGCTGGCCGCCTGGTACCGCGACCTCATCTGCGTCGCCGTCGGCGCCGAGGACGTCGTCGCGCACTACGACCACCTGCCTTCGCTATGCACGGACGCGTCGGTCGAGCGGATCGCGGGAGCCGAGCGCGCGGTCGAGCTCGTGCGCGAGACCTGGCGCGCGTACGAGGAGTTCAACCTCCAGCCGAAGCTCGCGCTCGAGGCTCTGCTCGTCCAGCTCCGGCGCGAGCTCGCGGCGAGCGTTCCCGCCCCGGCCTAGCCGCCGGGGCGTGGTCTAGGCTGACCGGCCATGGCCGATCCGGTCGACGAGGCTGCCGAGCTTCTGTACGGGCTGCCGCTCGACGAGTTCACCGCCGCGCGCAACGCGGCGGCGAAGGAGCTTCGCGACCGCGGCCTGGGCGCCGAGTCGGACGAGGTCAAGGCGTTCGCCAAGCCGACCGTCGCCGCATGGGCGGTCAACCAGCTGACGCGCCGTCGCCACGCGGACCTCGACGAGTTCCTCGAGGCCGCCGCCGCCGCACGCGAGGCCCAGCTCGGCGGCGGCTCCGGCGCCCGCGATGCGGTCAGCCGCCTGCGCGACGCCCTCGACGCGCTCGTCGACGCGGCCCGCGACTGAGCTGGGCGGGAAGGCGTCCGAGGCGGTCGCCGGCAAGATCCGCCAGACGCTCGAGGCCGCGGCGGTCGACGACCAGGCGGCCGAGGACGTCCGGCTAGGGCGGCTGGCAAAGGAGCTCGAGCCGGCCGGGTTCGGGACGCTCGCCGCGCACGCGAAACGGAGGCCCGCGAGGCAAGAAGCCGGCCCGGCCCACGGAGGACGCGGCAGCCGCGAAGAAGGCGCTGGCGGAAGCGCGTGCCCACCTCCGCGAGGCAGAGGACGAGCTTCGCGCGCGCCCAGGCCGAGGAGCGGCAGGCGCACAAGCGCTGGCAGCAGGCCCAGCGCGACGCCGAGGAGGCCGCCGAGCGGGTGGAGAAGGCGCGCCGCGAGCTCGAGCGGCTTCGCGGAGCACGGCCGTGAGGATCGAGGACTACGCCCTCATCGGCGACCTGCAGACCGCCGCGCTCGTCGGCCGCGACGGCTCGATCGACTGGTGCTGCTTCCCGCGCTTCGACTCGGGCGCCTGCTTCGCGGCGCTGCTGGGCACGCCGGACCACGGCCGCTGGCTGCTCGCACCGCACGAGGAGATCCGCCGCTCGACGCGGCGCTACCGGCACGACACGCTGATCCTCGAGTCGGTCTTCGAGACCGAGAGCGGCGCCGTGCGGGCGATCGAGTTCATGCCGCCGCGGGGCGATGAGCCCGACATCGTCCGCATCGTCGAGGGCCTGGACGGCGAGGTGCCGATGCGCTCCGAGCTCGTGATCCGCTTCGACTACGGCTCGATCGTGCCCTGGGTGCGCCGCATCGACCACGCGCGGGTCGCCGTCGCCGGCCCCGACGCGCTCTGCTTCCGCACGCCGGTCGAGGTGCGCGGCGAGAACATGACCACGGTGTCCGAGTTCGTCGTCCGGCCCGGCGAGCGGGTGCCGTTCGTGCTGACCTGGTTTCCGTCGCATCGGCCGCTGCCCGACGAGATCGACCCCGAGCAGGCTCTCGACGACGCGGAGGACTACTGGCACGAGCTGGGCGAGCACGTGCCGCCACTTCGGCGACTACCACGACGAGATCCACCAGTCGCTGCTCGTCCTGAAGGCGCTCACCCATCGGGCCGACCGGGGGCCTCGTCGCCGCGCCGACCACCTCGCTCCCGGAATGGATCGGCAGCGTCCGCAACTGGGACTACCGCTTCTGCTGGCTGCGCGACGCCACCCTCACGCTCGTGGCCATGCTCAACGCGGGCTACCGCGACGAGGCGATCCACTGGCGGAACTGGCTGCTCCGTGCCGTCGCGGGCAGCCCGGAGGACGTGCAGATCATGTACGGCATCGCCGGCGAGCGGCGGCTCGACGAGCGCGAGCTCGAGTGGCTGGAGGGCTACGAGGGCTCGCGGCCGGTGCGGGTCGGAAACGCGGCCTCGGAGCAGCTCCAGCTCGACGTCTACGGCGAGGTGATCGACGCGCTCTACCAGACGCGCGCGCACGGCGCGGCGCCCGACGACAACATCTGGGCGCTGACGTGGAAGCTCCTGGAATGGCTCGAAACCGGCTGGCGTGAGGCAGACTCGGGCATCTGGGAGGTGCGCGGCCCGCAGCGGCACTTCACGCACTCGAAGGTCATGTCCTGGGTCGCGTTCGACCGCGCGGTCCGCTACCACGACGAGTTCGGCCGCGACGGGCCGTTCGAGCGCTGGCGGGCGCTGCGCGACGAGATCCACGCCGAGGTCTGCGCTCGCTCGTGGTGCGAGGAGAAGCAGGCGTTCGCCCAGTCGTACGACTCGCGACCGGCTCGACGCCGCGGTGCTGCTGATGCCGCTCGTCGGCTTCCTGCCGCCCGACGATCCGCGTGTCGTCTCGACCGTCGCGGCGATCCGCCGCGAGCTGACGCTCGACGGCCTCGTGCTCCGCTACATCCCGGAGGAGGACGGCACGGTCGACGGGCTGCCGCCGGGGGAGGGTGTCTTCCTGCCCTGCTCGTTCTGGCTGGCGTCCGTGCTCGCGCTGCAGGGGGAATACGAGCAGGCGCGGGAGCTGTTCGAGCGGCTGCTCGACATCCGCAACGACGTCGGGCTGCTCGCCGAGGAGTACGACCCGGTCGGCAAGCGCCAGCTCGGAAACTTCCCGCAGGCGCTCACCCACCTGGCGCTGGTCGGGGACCGCCCTGGCCCTCGGGGAGGGCCGGAGCATCCGCGGGCCGGAGTAGGACGGCAGTCCGTCTCGACTGAACCGACCGGCCCGCCGGCGCGTACTAGCCTCTGACATCGCCCAAATCGAGTGCGATGTCGCCCAGTCAACTTTGTAGGAGGTTCTCCATGCGCAGACTGCTCACGCGCGGTCGGCTGCTCGCGGCCGGGCTCGTGACCGCGGGCCTCGTCGTCGGCGTCGCCGTCGTCTCCGTCTCCGCCTCGTCGGCCGCATCGAAGTCGGTCGTCGAGGTAGCGAAGAACGCCAAGCTCCACAGTTCCATCCTCGTCACCCGCAAGGGCATGACGCTCTACTCGCTCAGCGCAGAGATGCACGGCCGGTTCATCTGCACGGACAAGGTCTGCCTCTCGCTGTGGAAGCCCCTCGTCGTCCCGCGCGGCACGAAGCCGACCGGCACGACGAAGCTGGCCACGATCATGCGGCCCGACGGGCGCACGCAGGTCACCTACCGCGGCCTGCCGCTGTACTCGTTCACCGAGGACCGGAAGCCCGGCGACGTCCAGGGCAACGGCTTCAAGGACGTCGGCACGTGGCGAGTCGCGACGACGGCGAAGGCCGCCGCCCCGGCTCCCGCTCCGAGCGGCGGCTACGGCGGCTACGGCGGCTACGGCGGCTGAGAGCCGCCCCGTGGCAGCGGGGCCCGGCCCCTGGGCGACAGGGTCGGGTCCCGCATCGGCCCGGCTTCAGCCCATGCGGGCCAGCTCGGCGAGCTCGTCCGCCGTGAGCTCCCAGTCGGCGGCCGCGGAGTTGGCGCGCACCTGCTCGGCGCTCGTGGCGCCGGCGATCACGGACGGGACGCCGGGCCGCGACGCGAGCGCGGCGATCGCGAGCTCGAGCAGCGAGCGGCCGCGCTCGCGCGCGAACGCCTCCAGCGCCTCGAGCCGGTCGAAGGTGGCGTCGTCGATCTCGCGTCCCTCGAGCCGCGTCCCCTTCGGACGCGGCTCGCCCGCGGCGGTACTTCCCGGTGAGCAGGCCGCTCGCGAGCGGGAAGTAGGGCACGAAGGCCACATGGAGCCGCTGTGCAAGCGGGAGCACGTCCTCCTCCGCTTCGCGCTCCAGCAGGCTGTACTCGTTCTGGACGGCGACGAACCGCGGCCCGCCGTTTGCCTTCGCCAGCTCGTCGGCCTCGGTCAGCTGGGCGGGGGAGAAGTTCGAGCAGCCGATCGCGCGCGTCAGCCCCTCCGCCACGAGCTGCTGCATCGCCCCGAGCGTCTCGGCGATCGGCGTGACCCCGTCGGGGTGGTGGTAGTAGAGGAGGTCGACGTGATCCGTCCGCAGGCGCTCGAGCGACGCCCGCAGCGCCCGCCCGGCGTACTCGCCGGAGCCGTTGAGGCCGTCGCCCATGTCGTTGCCGAACTTCGTTGCGAGCACGACGCGGTCGCGGCGCCCCTGGAGCAGCTCGCCGAGGAAGCGCTCGCTGCCTCCGCGGTTGCCGTAGATGTCGGCCGTGTCGAAGAAGGTGATCCCCGCGTCGAGGGCGGCGTCGACGACTTCGCGGGTTCGCTCGAGGTCGAGTCGCCCGCCGAAGTTGTTGCAGCCGAGGCCGACCCGGGAGACGACCAGGTCGGATCCGTCGAGCGGCTCGCTGCGCATCGGGGCAGCTTAGGCTTCCGCGGTGCGCGCGGGCTGGGCCATCCTCGCCGGAGGCATCCTCGTCACGGCCGCGATCCGGGGATGGCTCGCCAGCCGGATCGCGATGCCGTGGCTGTTCAGCGACGAGCTGATCCACTCCGAGCTGGCGAAGAACCTGGCGGACGGCTCGCTGTTCGAGATCCGCGGGCGCCACGTGAACATCACCTACGCCTACCCGCTCGTGCTCGCGCCCGCCTGGCTGCTCTCGACGATGGGCGCGACCTACGCCGTCGCGAAGGCGATCAACGTCGTGCTCGTCTCGGCCGCGGCCGTGCCGGTCTACCTCTGGGGGCGGCGGTTCCTGACTCCGGTCGGCGCCGCCGTGGCCGCGGTGCTGACGCTACTGCTGCCCGAGCTCGCGCTCACCGGGGCGTTGATGCAGGAGAACCTCGCGTTCCCCGCCTTCCTCGTCGCCGCGCTCGCCCTCGGCCTCGTGCTCGAGGAGCCGACCCGGGCGCGACAGCTGCTGCTCCTGGCCGCGATCGCCCTCGCCGCCGCGGCGCGGTTCGAGCTGCTCGTGCTCGTCCCGATCGTGCCGACGGCCGTGCTGCTCGCCCGCGTCCCGGTGCGCCGGCTGGCCTGGGTGCTCGTCCCGACACTGGGCGCGATCGCGGCGATGATCGCCGTCGAGGCGGCGAAGCCGTCGCTCTTCCGCGACGCGCTCCAGACCTTCCCCGAGACCTCGGCGGGGTACAGCGTCGGCGGCGTGCTGAGGTGGCTCGTCCGCATCGCTCGCGGCGCTCGACCTCGCGACGGGCGTCGTCCCGCTCGTCGCACTCGTCGTGGTCACCGCCGCGGGCGGCGCCCGCCGGCCCGCGGAGCGCGCGTTCCTGGCCGTGACCTGGGCGTGCCTGGGCTGGTTCCTCGTGCTCGGCGGGCTGGCCGGGAGCTGGGAGCCGTACGGCCTGAAGGAGCGCTACGTCTTCTACCTGCAGCCCCTGCTCCTGCTCGCGCTCGTGCTCTGGGCCGAGCGCGCGGAGGCCCGGCGCCTGCGATTCGTCCTTCCGGTCGTCGCGGCGGTCGCGCTCGCCGTCGCCTTCCTGCCCCTGCGCCCGCTGCTCACGGCCGGGTCGCTCCCGGGCACCGCCCTCGGCATGGAGGTCTTCCGGCGGCTCGGCAACCTCGTCGGCTTCGGAGGCGGGCTGCGCGCGCTGCTGGTCGTTGCCGTCGTCGCCCTGTCGCTGCTCGCCCTCGTCCGGAGAGGGCGCTGGGTCGTCGTCGGCCTCTGCGCGGCGTTCGTCGTCGTCGCCTCCGGCTTCGCGGCCCGTCTCGCCGACGACCAGGCCCGCGCGGTCGCGGCGACGGCGGAGCTGCCATCCGACCGCTCCTGGGTCGACGCCGCTGTCGGCAAGGACGCGGACGTCATGCTCCTGAACGCCGCGAACTTCATGCCGGAGACGCTGCGCGGCGACTACTTCACGGTCTGGGCGCCGTGGTGGGAGACGCAGTTCTGGAACCGCAGCGCGCGGACGGTCGACAGCCTCGGCTCGCCGGAGCCGCTGCCGCTCCCGCAGCGTGCAGGCGCGCTGGACTGGGGGACGGGCGTCGTCACGGGCGTGCCGGCGGGTTCTCCGGTGCTCTCCGACCCGCGCTTCGAGGTGCAGGGGCGGCGGCTCGGCGCGACGAGCACGTTCACCCTCTACCGACCGGGCCGGCTCGCCGGTCCGCCTCGCCTCCGCGACCGAGGGCGTTTTCCGGGACGGCCAGAGCTCGGCCTACGCCGCCTACGACCGCTGGGCCCCGGGGGCCCGCCGCGTCCGCATCACACTCCACGGCGGCCCGGTGCCCGTCCACGTCCGCGTGGGCGCGCTGGCGGCGAGCGGCGCGGCGCCGGTTATGGCCAGGCTGACCGGGACGAAGGACGCCGTGATCCCGGCCGGCGGCGGGACCGTCACGGTGCCGGTGCCGAAGGCGCCGTTTCGGATCGAGGTGCGGTTCGGCCCGGGCGAGCGCGGGACGATCGCCTTCGCCCCGTCCCGCTAGGGCGTCGTCCGCTCGACCTCCATGTGCGGAAGCCATTCGAGCCAGCGCGGCAGGTACCAGCTGCGCTCGCCGAGCAGGGTCAACACGCTGGGCAGCACGACCGAGCGGATCAGCGTCGCGTCCAGGAGCAGCGCGACCGCGACCCCGAAGCCCATCTGCTGGAACTGGACGAGGTCCCCGCGGGCGAAGCCCGTGAAGACGACGACGATGATCAGCGCTGCGCCGGTGATGATCCGGGCCGTCGAGGCCACGCCCGACGCCACGGCGTCGCGCGTGTCGCGTGTCTGGTCATAGCGCTCCTTGATCCGGCTGAGCAGGAACACCTGGTAGTCCATCGACAGGCCGAAGAGCACGGAGAACAGAAACAGCGGCACCCAGGCGTCGACGACGTCTGCATGCTCGAAGCCGAAGAAGTCCGCGGCGTAGCCGTGCAGGAAGACGAGCGTGATCAGGCCGTAAGCGGCGCCGACCGAGAGCAGGTTGAGCAGGATCGAGACCAGCGCGACCACGATCGAGCGGAACGCCACCGTGAGCACGACGAAGCTGAGGCCGAGCACGAACAGCAGGACGTACGGCGCCGGATTCGTGGCGGCGTCGAAGTACTCGGCGTTCTGCTCCGTTTTCCCGCCCACGAGCACGCGGGCGCCGGTGCCGGAGAACGTCTCGGGGATGAGGCGGTCGTGCACCTCGCGGACGGCCGAGATCGCCGCGCCGCCGACGGGGTCGCCGCGCACGGGCGCCGTCAGCAACAGGACGCCGCTCGGCGACGTCTGAATCGTGCCCGGCCCGAAGCGGGGATCCTGCTCCAGTTCTCGCTTCAGGACGGCCAGTCGCCTCGGGACGTCGCTCGACCCGTCCTGGACGACGATCTCGACGGGGTAGGGGCTGTTGGACGGAAACGCGCGCTGAAGCGCGACGTAGCCGCGCTTCGAGGGCAGGTCGCCGGGTAGTGAGGTCACGCCGCTCGAGCCGACGTGCAGCCCGAAGAGCGGGATCGCGGCCACGATCAGCAGCCCGGCGGAGAGGAGCAGGCTCAGTGCGGGCCGATTGACGACCCCGTTCACGATCCAGCGCCAGAAGCGGCTCTCGGTGCCGCCCGGCTCGCCGATGTTGCGGCCGGCGACGGGGACTGGCAGCGCGTTGACCCGGTCGCCGAGGACGCTCAGGAGCGCCGGCATCAGCGTCAGCGCCGCGGCGACCGAGACAACGCCGACGATGATCGCGCCCACGGCGAGGCTGCGCATGATGTTCGTCGGCACGAGCAGCATCCCGAACAGGGCGGCGACGAAGGTCGCGCCGCTGAACAGCACCGCCCGGCTCGCGGTCGCACCGGTCAGGCGAATGGCCTCGTCCTTCACGTGTCCCCCGGTGCGTTCCTCCCGGTAGCGCGAGATGACGAACAGCGAGTAGTCGATCCCGAGCGCGAGACCCATGCCGCTGAGCATGTTCACGATGAAGATCGAAAGTGTGAACTCGAGCGAGAGAATCGCGACCAGGCCGAGGCCGACGACGATGGAGAGCAGGGCCATGAGCACCGGCACGAGGCCGGCTACGACGGCGCCGAACACGAGGATCAGCACGACGAGCGCCGCGGGCAGGCCGAAGAAGAGCTCTCCGTGCTCGAGATCGCGCTGAGACAGCGTCGAGAAGTCGTTGCCGACCGTGTGCTCGCCGGTGATCGCCACGTCGAAGCCCGGAGTCCGGTCGGCGCGCTTCACAATCGCGGCGATCGGCTTGATGTCCGAGTCGTCGGGGACGCGGATCCGGATCAGCGTCGCGTGCCGATCCGCGGAGACGGGCGCGCCGTCGCCGTAGAGGTAGCTGCTTGCGGCGATGACCTTGTTCGTGGCCGCTCCCTCGTTCAGGAGCTTCAGGACGAATGTCTTGAACTGCGGCGAGTCGACCGTGTAGCGGGGTGAGCTGACCACGACGACGTCGGCGAACCGCTCGAGTAGTTGTTGTTGCTGCTGCTCCTGCGTCGTGGGCCGGAAGGCGCGCGAGATCAGCTCGTCGGCGCGTTCCGACTCGGGGCTGCCGGAGACCGTCCCGCTCGAGGTCAGCCCGTGGAGCGACGTCCCGACGAGGAGGATCGCCGCCACGACGGCCAGCCCCCAGCCGAGGAACGTCCGCCGCGGATGCGCAGCGCACGCACGTGCGAGCCGTTCGGTAACCCCCCGCCCAGCTTCGGCCACGGGTTCATCCTACGGGCGCCGGTTTTCGGCCGAGCAGCCGGCAACATCACTCGGCGCGACACGACCAGGAGATCGTCGCTGGACTTGAAACCGTGGGAATCTGGTGTGATGCTGTTCTGTTCATGGCGGCTTCTGGATCGCCGCGGGTGGGTTTCGTTCTGTTTCTGCTGGTTGCCGGGCCGGTGGCCGCGTTGGCCTCCGGAGCTGGATGGCCAGCCCGGGCGACGATGAGAACGTCGCCTGAGGCGTCGGGGCTTGTTGCTTTCAACAAGGAGCCAAAGGGTTCCAAGGGTGCCTCGGGCATGGGGAACCTGGAGGTGTGGCTCGAGAAATCCGATGGCACCGACAAGCGACTGCTCGCGCACGGCGCCAACCCTTTGGTGTCGTCCTCCGGTCGTTGGGTGGCGGTGGACACGGGTCGAGGGGCGGCGATCTATGCAGCGTCAGGAAGGAGGCAGCGGGTCTTTGCAGGAACCCCGCTTGCGTGGGCACGTGACTCGGACCATGTGGCGTTGGTTCAGCCTGTGAAATCAGCGCAGTCTCCGCTGGAGCGCCTCGTCATTGCGAGTGTGAGCTCGGGGAAGCAAGTGGTCGTCGGGCCGCCCGGCGTGTACCCACAGGTCAGCTTCTCCCCGAATGGACAGCAACTCGCATACGCCTACGGCCAGCCTAACCCGGGGGGCTTCAAGGACATCTATCAAACCGGGCTGCGTGGCGGGGGGACCCGGCGTCTAACTGATAGCGGGTCGGCCTCGAACCCCGTTTGGGGTCAGGCGGGCATCGCGTTCTCGTCTTCGGGTCCGGCCGTGCAACCGGGGGTGATCTGGATCCTCAACCCGCGGACTCAGGCGATGCGCCACCTCACCTCGCCGCCCCTTCCAACTCCTCCTGGCTGGGCAAATACTCCTCCCAGCTGGGGCACGATGATACCCACGGCCTGGTCGGCCGACGGCCGGACGCTGCTCGCCCAGGGAGGCGGCCAAGGCACGTGTGTTGCGTACGTCGTGGACGGCACCGGCAAAGAAACGGTGGTCGGCAAGCCAACTCCAGGGGCTGGGGACATGATGCCGAACGCAATCTCTCGAGATGGCCGCTACGCACTGATCTCTAGCGGGGGAGACATCTGTGGCGGCGGCCCGAATTCGTCAGGGCCAACCGATCTCGTGCGGGTGGACATCAGGACCGGGGCTCGATTGACGCTCGCCGTCGGCGCGTGGAACGGCAGCTGGAACGACTGAGCCCCGACCCGGACATCCCGTCAGCTCACGGATTCTCCTGCAGCCAACACTCGTCCTACTGCCGCGTCGAGTGGCGCGCGTTGGCTCGGCGGGTCAGCCCGTCTGGTGCGGGGCGAAATCCTCGTCGAGGGAGTGACGCTGCGCCAGCCGATGCTCACGCAGCACCCTCGCGAGCTGCGGGACCAGCACCACGTCACGCCGCCCCGCCGCCGTCTTAATATCCGCCGTCTGGCGATCACGGCCAAGCTGCCGACGGACGTAGATGAAGCCTTCATCGATGTCCGACCACCGCAGCCCCAAGCACTCGCCGACTCGCAGACCCGCGAAGATCAAGACCGCGACGAGCGGCCGAAACGTGTCGCCCGCATTCGCCATCAAGGCCGTGATCTCGTCCTCCGTGAGCACCCGCTTCTCACCGGTCTTCAACGATGGTCGCTCCGAGCGTTCGAGGTCCGTCACCGGATTCGCGGGGGGGTCGACGGGGCGGGTCACCCCAAACAAGCATCTCTTAAGGGCGAGGCTCGTGCCTATTCCTCAGGCCGAGGCCCCGCCCAGGTACCCTCTCCCCATGAAGCGCCTCCGCACCTTCCTCGAACGCCTGCCCGGTGGGCACCGACCACCGACCGGCCCGTTGACCACCTCGGAGGCGGCCGATGCCGAAGAGCTGCGGCAGGAGACCCTGGCGAAGAACGACGAGCGGATCGAGCGCGAGCAGGAAGAAGCTGGCCGAGAAGCAAACTCCAGCTCCTCCTCGCCAGCGTCTTAAGCGCTCTCGATTCGTCAGCTTCTCAAGCTGCGCCCAGAACACCACCCGGACACAACGTGTGTGGCTCAGCCCTTCGTCGGCCCGAGCGAGACGATCTGGTCGCGGACGCGTTGTGCGCAGGGCAGGCAGCCCTTCCGCTCCCAGAGTACCGCACTCTGCATGGTTTCTGACCCCGATATGCGGGCGTGGCGTGCTCAGGCGCGACGCACCACCCGGCTGCCTGCCCCCCGGGCCCAGCGACTCGCCGCGCCCGACGAGCCGCGGGTCGGGTGAGCTTTACCAGCCAGTGAGCAAGATGTGCAAGGCTGGTCGCGATGAGCCCGTTGGTGCCGATGGTGATCGAGCAGGACGTGCGTGGGGAGCGGGCCTCCGACATCTACTCGCACCTGCTCAGCCAGCGGATCATCTTCCTGGGGCACGCCGATCGACGACGAGATCGCCAACCTGGTCGTGGCGGAGCTGCTGGCATCTCGAGTCCGACGATCCGGGCAAGGACATCTCGGTCTACATCAATTGCCCTGGCGGCTCTGTCTACGCCGGCCTGGCGATCTACGACACGATGCAGTTCGTCAAACCGGAGATCGCGACGATCGGGGTCGGTGTCGCAATGTCTCTGGGCGCGCTTTTGCTCGCGGCCGGCGCCAAGGGTAAACGGATGGCGCTCCCGAACGCCAAGATCCTGATCCACCAGCTGTGGGGCGGCTTCGAAGGGCAGGCGACAGACATCGAGATCCACGCCCGCGAGGCGATCGCGCTCAAACGCCGGATCGAGGAGATCATCGCCCTCCACACCGGTCTGCCACTCGACACGATCGCCAAAGACATGGAACGCGACTACTTCATGACCGCAGAAGAAGCCAAGGCGTACGGCATCATCGACACGGTGATTGCCAACCGCGCCGGATCCAGGTAGCCGCGGCCCGCACGCCAGGGTGCGCACGAAACGTGGATGGAAACGGTGGACTCCGGATCGCCTCACGAGGCGCCCGGCCGCTCGGCCGTGAGGCCGGGGGAACCGTGAAACGCCACCCTGCACTCGTCTCGCTGTCGGAGGAGCACCACCATGAACTCGCGCACTCGAGGCGCTTGCTCCGGGCGGCCGGCGCCGGGCCGAAGCAGCGGCTCGCCGTGGCGAGCGCGTATGTCGACGCGTTCTTCACGGAAACGGTCGAGCACTTCCGGCGCGAGGAGGAGATCCTCTTCCCGCTCTACGTCCGCCACGCCGGCTCGACCCCGGTGCTCGAGCGAATCCTGCGCGAGCACATGCAGCTGCACGGGCTCGTGCGCGCGCTCCGAGCCCAGGCGGCCGCAGGCGACATCCCGCCAGAAGCGCTCAAAACCCTCGGCCAGCTCCTGCACGACCACGTGCGCGTCGAGGAGCGCCAGCTGTTCGAGGAGATCGAGCGCACCGTGCCGGCGGCCGAGCTCGAGGGACTGAGGCTATAAGGCTCGGCTCAGAATGCTCCCCGCCACCGAGCCCGAATGGCTCCCCTTGCCCAGAACTTGACAACTCGAGGGGTTGCGGTCGCCGGTCGCCGAGCATTGTCGAGGCGTGGACGTTCAGTGGCGAGCTGGGCTCAGTACGCTTTGGTGGCTGATGGTCGAGCGACCTGATGAGATCGACCGCTTGGACGACGGGGCGCTCGCCGGTCGGCTCGACTTCGACGATTGGATCCGCGAGCTTGCTGACCGCTGGACGCGGCTGGGGGCGATGGGTCTTCGCGCCGATGCCCTATCGCTGATGAGTGGTCGAGAGCGAGGCTCGCCACCGTCAGAGCTCGAGGAGATCTTCGCTCGGCTGCGAGCAGCCTATGACGAGGCGCGAGTCGATGCGCTCGAGCGGCAGTTTCGCCAGCCCGACGAGTAGTGCGCAGGCCAGCGCGGCCCAGCCTCAGCGGGGGCGCGCGCGTCGCCGCCGTCAAGGGTCGCGATCGGCTGGGAAGGCGACGTCGGTGTCCGTGTGCCGCAGCGAGCAGTTCTCTATAGATCGGCAAGCGGTCAGCGTTCGGGGATCTTCAACTCGCGGCCGACGTAGAAGCCTGAGCTTTCCTCGATCACAAACGACGACATCGCCTGCCGCCGCTCGGCCTCGACCTCCGACAGGCGAAAGCGGTCTCGGGACTCGGGCGACTCCCAGATCGAGATCCCGACCACCTCGTTCCCGTCGGGGGAATAGCACTCATAGGCGCGGAGCATGCCCTCGGGGAACTCTCGCGGCCGCCACGCCCGACTGAACTCCTCGCGCGTCCCCGGCTTCAGCCGCCGTGTCGTCATCCACACGTAAGTCTGGTCGAGTTCCATCACCCTGCCTCCTTCCTAACCAGGAGCGAAGAGCCACGTTAGCTCAGGACGCCGGTCGGCACCCGCCCCAGGATGCCCAGTAAGGCCACCCAGAACCTCCAGACAATTACGCGAGGATTGGCGAAGGGTTCGGGTTGTCCTGACGTCCTCCCAAATTTGTGCGGGCTTTAGGAGAGCCCGAAATCGCCCACACATAGCCGGACAATCTTGGGAACGTCGTAGTGGAACCTTAGCCCCCAAGATGGCGCCCGTCTGGTTCGGGGCTAGCTCTCGTCACGGCCGAGCAGGCTGGCGGCCCTTCGCACTCAAAAGACAGCCGGTGCATGTGTGTCTGCTCGGCCCGCGGGTCAGACTGCGTCTGTCCCGTTGTCGAGTAGTCCTTGCGCGATTGCGTAGCGGACGAGCTCGGCGCGACTTTGTAGGCGGAGCTTGTGCATGATGTGCGCTCGGTGCGTCTCGACCGTACGCGTCGAGACGTACAGCTGCGCCGCGATCTCCTGGTTCGTATACGCGAGTGCGAGCAGGCGCAACACCTGGCGCTCCCGGTTGGAGAGCGGATTTTCCTCGGCCCGCCGCGCCGCATCGACCTCACCGACAACCAGCCGCGCGCCGAGTTCGGAACTGACGTAGCGCCCGCCGCGGGCGACCTCCCGCACCGCCGCCACGACCTCGGTGTCGGCTGCCTCCTTGAGCACGTAGCCGCTCGCCCCCGCATCGAAAGCCTCGCGCACGTAACGCGGATCGTCCAGCATCGACAGCACCAGCACCTTCACCGCCGGTTGCTCGTGCATGAGCATCGGCAGCGCCTCCAGACCGGACTGGTCGGGCATGACAACGTCCATCAGGATCACGTCCGGCTTCAAAGACCGCGCCTGAAAGACTGCCTCCCGACCCGTCGCCGCCTCACCGACCGGCTCGATATCGCTCTCCCGTTCGAGCACCCTGCGCAAGCCCGAACGGACAACGGAGTGGTCGTCCACGATCAGGACTCGAATCGGCGCCGCCCCTTCCGCCTTTCCTGTCACGAACGCTGTCTGCCGTAGTTGCCAGGCGACAAACACGCGCGGATACCCACGCAGCCAGACTCAGCGTTCCCGCGAATCATGTGACAGGCGACCCCTCGCGCTCGCGTCTGGCTGGCCACGCCCTACTCCCGAAGCGTGGCTTGGTGGTTCACGACCCCGTCGCGCTGAGCGGGGGCATGACTGTGCCTGTCGCCAGCAGCGACACCAGTTCGACGTCGATCTCCTCTCAAGTTCGACAACTTCACATCGCTGCGCAGGCCGCTTTGGAGGCGGCCACGACTGGCGTGGTCGACCTGGCATTTCAGCCAGGCACGTTGCTGATGGGTCAGTGGACTCATTTGGTGGGTCACGCTGCTTTCGTCCTAACCGTCTGCCGCTCATCGGCGAAGGCGTGTTGTTGGGCGGCGAGGTCAAACGAGCGTGGGAACGCGCATGCCCAGCAGACAGTCTTGTTGACGAGGATCGGTGTGTCCTCATGACATCGGCTGCAGCTCATCCGTTCTTCCTCTCCGTTGCAAGCAGGGTTTGAGGCTGTCTCAAGTGCCGCGCTGCGGCGGCCCCGGTCGCCGGTCTCGCGTTGACGATCAGAACAGGCAAGAGGGGCGGCTGACTCGCCGCCCCTTCTTCCAACAATCGAACTCGGCTTCTAGGCTTTCGTCGCCTTGCCCTCGATCGCGGCCTTGCCGTTGCCGATCTGGATCCGGTGCGGCTTCTCCACCTCGGGCTTGGTGACGTGGACTTCGAGCACGCCGTTTTCGAAGCGAGCCGAGATCTGATCCTCGACTACGCCTTGCGGCAGCCCGATCGCCCGCGAGAAGCTGCCATACCGACGCTCGAAGCGATATAGCCGGTCGGCCGAGACCTCCTGTGAGCGCTCACGCTCGGCGCTGACCGTCAAGACACCGTGCTCGAACTCGATCGACACCGTCTCCTTGGGGATGCCGGGCAGATCGAACGCATAGACGATCTCGTCGTCGGTCTCCCAGACATCCATCGCCGGAGCCCACACACCCGGCGTCGTCGTACCGTTTCCCGCGACGAATAGCTGGTTCAGGAACCGGCCCATCTCACCTTGCAGAGCCGTCACCTCACGGTAGGGATCAAAACGAACCAGAGTTGTCATCGTGTACTCCTTCGTTAGGAACAGGCAGCACCCCGGAGGCGAATTGCCTCCAACGGCTGGCCCAGCAATTGCTGAGACGCGGTACATCGAGAAAGAAGAAGCTGGCGGCTCGACGGCTACAGATGCCGTCAGCGCGACTGGCTCGGTGATTCCAATGTGAAATATATCACAATCTTCGCCAGTAGTTACCCACACACCTCTGGGTCAACGCCCCGATGTTTGGCTGGAGCGCCTCGCCTGGATGATTGATCGATAAAGCTGACCAATCATCTAGCGGAAATCGTAAGCCGAGACATTTGATGCCCAGAACGCGCTGGTTAATGCGTACGCTTGCCAGCCGGCAACCGCCAGACGAGTGATCGACGGATTTCCGATCAATCGTCTAGCCTCTGTGATGACCGAAATCGGAAGTCGGAAGACATGGCCGGTTCGACCCTCGATATCCGCGACCGCGGACGCGCGTGGCACACCCGGACTTCGAACGGTCAGTAGATCGGGAGTCGCTTGACTCGTGGGAGGGGGAAGGCGGCCAGGTTGGCTCTCGGATCCGTAAGGGCAGCCGCGGGAGCTGTCTTCGCCGCTCCAAGCCGGGGATTCTTCCGGAAGGACTGAGCTGGCAGAGCTTCTCTGCGCTCGCCTCACTATCGCGTCTGCTGGGACGCCGACGGGCTTACCCTGAGCCGCCCAGTTCCGCTTGCTCGTCATACATCTGAGCCTGGTTGTCCGTGGTCACATGCCCCTTCTCGCAGACCCAGACCTCGTGGGTGCTGACCCTGCCCTCAATCTCGGTGGGTCTTGGTTCCCGGTGCGCCACCGCAGTGCAGAACGGTCGCGCGCATTCGCGGGTGTGGGGCGTTCTCACCGCCCGCGATTTTGCCTGATTGGGGGGCGGGGCGAGCTAGCTGCTAGCGACTCGCAATCTGGCGGCCGCCAGCAGGTTAGGGAGTCGCTCATCAGCCCGTGCGCGTGGCGGCGGCTTTTCCGCAGCGTTGATGTGGCTGCCCCTGATGGCCCGGCGAGCACCAGCGAGCACGATCGCTCTCGTCTACGGAGGGCCGCGCTATGTCGAAGGTGATCGGTATCGACCTCGGGACGACTAACTCGTGTATGGCCGTGATCGAGGGTGGCGAGCCGACCGTGATCCCGAACGCGGAGGGTGGTCGCACGACTCCGTCGGTCGTCGCGTTCACGAAGGACGGTCAGCGGCTGGTCGGCGCGCCGGCGAAGCGCCAGCAGGTGACGAACCCGGAGAACACGATCTTCTCGATCAAGCGCTTCATGGGCCGGAAGTGGGACGAGGTCTCGGTAGAGATGACGATCGTCCCGTATACGGTGGACAGGGGCCCGAACGGGGATGCGCGGGTCGAGGCGGCCGATAAGGAGTATGCGCCGCCGGAGATCAGCGCGATGATCCTGCAGAAGCTGAAGGCCGACGCGGAGGCCTACCTGGGCGAGAAGGTCGAGGACGCGGTCATCACGGTCCCGGCCTACTTCAACAACGCGCAGCGCGAGGCCACGAAGGACGCCGGCAAGATCGCCGGGCTCAACGTGCTGCGGATCATCAACGAGCCGACCGCCGCGTCGCTCGGCTACGGGCTCGACAAGGAGTCCGACCAGACGATCCTCGTCTTCGACCTCGGCGGCGGCACGTTCGACGTGTCGGTGCTCGAGCTCGGCGACGGCGTCTTCGAGGTGAAGTCGACCGCGGGCGACAATCATCTCGGCGGCGACAACTTCGACAAGGCGATCGTCGACTGGATGGTGGCCGAGTTCAAGAAGGACCAGGGCATCGACCTGGCGGCTGACCGGATGGCGCTCCAGCGTCTGTACGAGGCGGCCGAGAAGGCGAAGATCGAGCTCTCGTCGACGATGACGACGCAGATCAACCTGCCGTTCGTCACCGCCACGCCGGAGGGCCCGAAGCACCTCGACCTGCAGCTCACGCGGGCGAAGCTGAACGAGTTGACCGCGTCGCTGCTCGAGCGCACCGTCGAGCCGACGAAGCAGGTTCTGTCGGACGCTGGCATGTCCCGGTCCGACATCGAGCACGTGGTGCTGGTCGGCGGCATGACCCGCACGCCGGCCGTCGTCGACAAGGTCAAGGAGCTGATCGGCAAGGACCCGCACAAGGGCGTCAACCCGGACGAGGTCGTCGCCGTCGGCGCCGCGATCCAGGCCGGCGTCCTGCGCGGAGACATCAAGGACGTGCTCCTGCTCGACGTGACACCGCTGTCGCTCGGCATCGAGACGAAGGGCGGCATCTTCACGAAGCTGATCGAGCGGAATACGACGATCCCGACCATGAAGTCGGAGACCTTCTCGACCGCCGAGGACAACCAGCCCTCGGTGGAGATCCACGTCCTGCAGGGCGAGTCCGAGATGGCCACGTACAACAAGACGCTGGGCAAGTTCCAGCTCGTCGGCATCCCGCCGGCGCCGCGCGGCATGCCGCAGATCGAGGTCGCATTCGACATCGACGCGAACGGCATCATTCACGTCACGGCCAAGGACCTGGGCACCGGCAACGAGCAGCAGATCCGGATCGAGGGCGGCTCGGGCCTGAAGCCGGACGAGGTGGAACGGATGATGAAGGACGCCGAGACGCACGCCGGCGAGGCCCACCAGCTACGCGAGCTCGCCGAGGCCCGAAACCAGGCCGAGAACCTCGCGTACCAGACCGAGAAGAGCCTCAAGGAGCACCGCGAGAAGCTCTCCGAGGCCGACGCCTCGACAATCGAAGGCCGGATCATGGAGCTGAAGGCCGTGCTCGACTCGAGCGACCTCGCCGAGCTCCGGTCGAAGACCGAGGCGCTCGTCGAGGCGTCGCACAAGCTGGCCGAGGCAGTCTACGCGAAGGCGAGCGCGCAGCAGGCCGCGTCGCAACCGGCCGGCGACGGTGCCGGCGCGCCCGGCGAGGACGAGGTCGTCGAGGACGCCGACTACGAGGTCGTCGACGAAGGCAGGTCGTAATCGCCGGCGAGGCACGCCGCGTCGAAGCGGAATCGAGCGCCGCTGAGGCGGAGCCAGTGAACCCAGCATGGCCCGGTGGTTGTGGGAGTCGGGCTGATCTTCCGGAAGTTCCAGGCTGACCGGGGCCCGTATCTGGCGGCGATGATCGCCCACTACGCGCTGCTCTCGTTCGTGCCGCTGACGTTCATCGCCTTGTCGATGCTCGGCTTCTTCGGGCACGCCAAGGCTTCGGACAGTTTGGTCAAGAAGCTCACGTCCGCGCGGTTCGGGCTGTCGGTGAGGCGCACGACGATGCGCCACTCGTCCGGGTTCCCCACTCGCCCCGCGAGTCCGACTGTGACCGCCGCCTCAGTCCGTCGGCCGCCGCTCCGCCCAGACCTCGAACTGGTACGCCTTGCCGTTCAGTTCCCCCTCGAGAACGTGAGTGTCATTCACGACCCAGCCTTCGCGGATGAAAGCACCAATCTCCGGAGTAGCGAAGAGCGTGAGCACCATCGCGGTCCCGTCCGGGTAGTGGACGAGAGCACTGTAGAAATCGGCGGCCATACCTCGGCCTTCTACACCCGATGTCGCGAGCGTGCAAAGTGACGGAATGCCTACTCACCGCTGGGTGGACGCCCGCAGCGAAGGGCCGCAGGACTCGACCATCGCCGCGTCTGCGACTGCCGCCACACGTTTGCCATCTGGGCGATCGCCGGCGGGATGCAACTGTTCTGCCTCGCCCGGATCTTGGGGACGAGCGTCTCGCAGGTCGACGCTATCTACGGGCACCCGATGCCCCACTCCGAGGAGTACCTGCGCGGTCTGCTCGACGCTTTTCGACGAGCGGAGACGGATGCCGCGAACAAGTGCTCCGATGATGCGCGGCGACCGGTGCGCAAGGATGCTTTCACCCAGGTAGGAAGGGAGACTTGGATGGGAACCGAATGGCCCTATGACGAGCCGATGCAAGTCCGGGGAGCACCGAAGGCGTTCGGAGACTTCACGCGGAAAGACTTAGAGACGGCGGCGCGCGAACCGGAGACCACGGGCTGGCGCGTCGCAAAGAGCGCGACGCATCTGCTAGCCCTCGATGAGCACATGCAGGCGCTCGGCAAGACGACCGTGAAGCAACTCGGCGAGCTCGAGGCTGCCTACTGGGCAGGCCGTTTGGGGCTTAGCCCGCCACGCTGATTCAGAAGTTTACGGACTGGCTGCGGACTAACTTCGGGCCCCCGAGGAGCGAAAGCCCCGCTCAGAGTGCGGATGAGAGGACTTTGAACCTGCAGAGGGACATGACACCCCTACGCGAGCCGCGCGACTCACGAGTGCGGTTCGCCCTCCTTCCCCGCCCGTGCGTCAGCGCTTCTGTCAGCGCAGCAGCGTCCAACGCTGTCCAGCCGTGTCCTCTCAATCGTCCTTGTTTGGCTCAACCGTGGGGTTTCGTCCTCGCCTGTCCTGCCGTGTCCAGTGTTCGGACGGCTCGTCAAGTTGGGGGTCACTGGTTCGAGCCCAGCCCGAAGTCACACGGTGCGTCGGAGTCCCACTTCGCGGGGGTGGGGGTTAGCCCACTTTGCCTGTCTTAGCCTGTCCAGGCCTAGCGAAGTTGACGTGTCGACCGAGACGGCCACGCAGCTCGCTGAAGAACTGCGCTTGACGCCTCGCGAAGGCGCAGACTTCGATGCCATCGGCGCGGCTCGTCTCCTCGAGCCTCCGGCGGGTGACCGGCCGATCCGATTTGGCCGCCAGGAGGGTTGGGCCCGTCTGCCGGCGCCCATACGCTCTGCTCTCATGAAGATCAGGCGCTCATGGTCCTACTGGGGTGGGGCTGCCGTCGTCGGTCTGATTGTCCTCGTGATCCTCTCCGCCACGTTCCGCGGCGGCGTAAACGACACGGCGTCCTTGGCGGGCTGGGCGGTAGCCCTTGGAACCTTGGCGCTCGCGGGTGGGACGTTCACGCTGGCACAGCGAGCCGCCGAGGAGGCCCAGGCTGTCGCGGAAGACTCAAAACAAATCGCGGCGCAGGTTCGGCTCCAACGCGAGCAACTGGAACAGTCGGTTCGAGCGCACGTCTTCCCGTGGGTCCCGCGCGGATGGGCGATCGGCGAAGTCGACTGGCAGGATCGCCGTTTGTCTGTTCTCCCGACCAAGAACGGCGGTCCAGGTCTGGCGCTAAACGTCGAAGGGACGCTCTACTGGCGAAACCCAGGTGAAGGTGATGTGTGGACCTCGGTCCGCATCTACGCAGGCACGATCGCGCCAGCTGACAGCGTCGAAGCACGCCTCTCGCAGCAGGCTCCGCGCGACTGGGCCGAGTCGGGCGGCTATCTCGTCTGGACGGACCTTCGGGATGAAAGGTGGGGCGTGAAGTTCAACTACTCGCAGGGCGACGGAGGCCAGCTCGTTTGTCTGCACACCGCTCCCGTCCTCGTGGAGAACCTCGACCGGTTCGAGCAGGAGTCGCGGCCGTAGCCCACGCATGGCTGCCCAATGCACCTTGTCGGCGGCGAACGGTTCTCCTGGTTGCGGCGGGCTGTGAACATCCTCAGGTGGATCCGAGCGTGCTACTCGGGGGCAGATGGACAAGGCGAGGCATCCTCAGGAAGCAAGCGCCTCTTCGAGGTTGGCATACAGGCGAGCGACCTTGCTGAATGAGACGACGTCCAGGACGCCGTGGATGATGCCGTTCGGGCAGACGACACGCATTCCGTTCTCGGCGCACGCGCGCGCCAGGACGTGGATGCCGCTCGAGTCGACGAAGGTCAGCTCTGACAGGTCGATGACAAGGCCCCGTGAGCTGTTCCTCGCGGCGAGTTCCGCAGAAAGCTGGGGCGCTGTGACCGCATCAAGCTCACCGCTGACCTTCAGCACGACACGGCACCATTCGGCTCAGCTGCGACCGAAAACCTGAGCCGGTGCGTGCTCCAGGGTCACCTAACCACCTTCGCTACCCGCTGTCCGGGCCGCCTTTGGGACGATGCTGGCGACCTGGGGCGGGTCGCGGCGTTGAAGATGGGAACCGTCCTCGCTGGCCTTCTAGCCAAATGGATGCTGGCTCGATGATGGCGGCGAGTCGATTCGCGAGACCGCGAATGTCCGCCATGTCCAGTTCGGCCAATCCGATGTTGATCACCATCGTCACGTCCTCCCAGCGGATTCGTCGCCGGCCAAGGCGTCGCCGTCGGCCGTGCATCGCTCCGGCCACGCTGCTGAGGGCGGACCTTCCG
Organism: uncultured Actinomycetes bacterium; assembly: GCA_963776375.1. Lineage (GTDB taxonomy): Bacteria > Actinomycetota > Thermoleophilia > Gaiellales > Gaiellaceae > PALSA-612. The sequence goes on from CAVZMF010000005.1 coordinate 525,577, forward strand.
CGGGACCGATCAGTGTGACCCCAACGGTGGTGACACGCGGCGCCGGTCGACGGCACGTCCTACGGAGCTTCGCAGCGCGTTTTACTGGGCGCCGGCGTTCGGCGTCGCCTCGGCGGGGGTAGGCGACCGCGCGAGTGCGGGCAACAACAGGAGGTGGCTCTCGACGATCGCCTCTGCCACGTCGACGAGCTTGCGCCCGTTGTGCTGTGAGTGGGTGCGGAGCATCTCGAACGCCCTGGCTTGGTCGATGGCGTGGCGCGCCATCAGGATCCCCTTGGCCTGCTCGATGACGGCGCGGCGGCCGAACGCCCCTTGCAGATTCTGGTATTCGGAGAAGCGCTGCAACGTGATGTCGATCGCGCTCTGCAGTTCTTCGGCGTCGGCATCGACGATGTAGGCGAAGATGCCTCGTCTGGCGGCCTCGTGGATACAGGCGGGATCTCTGGCCGAGAGCAGCGCAATCACCGGGCAGGCAGCTTCGTGGACGATCTCCGCGATCAACTCGAGAGCGTGCTGCGAGCTCAGCCCCAACCCGACCAGCGCCACGTCGGGCCGCTCCCTCGCCGTCACCGCACCAACCTCCGTTACCTCGATCTCGCGGGCGATCACCTCATGCCCCAGGCCGGCGACGATCTGAGCGAGGAGCTCGAGACGGTCTCTGCGCTCGTTCGCGATCAGGACGCGGAGGTGTGTGATCTCTTCGCGAGGCATTAGCTCGGAGGCGGTAGCGAACATCCAATTCTATTCGCTCAGGAAACCGGCCCCAGCGCCGGCCGTTGCACGGTTTCCGCTACCCTTGTTTCTGCGGGCTGTAACGATCGGCTTGCTGGAAGTTCGCGGAGCCTCAAGAATCAAGTTTCGCACGAGATCCACCCTCAGCAACTGGGTCGGATGGTTTCAGCCGACTTAGCGTCTTGTCGGGAACCGACGACCTGAGGGGAGGGTCTAGATGTCAAAGGCGTCTCACCCGTCACTGCCTCCCAGGCATCGCGCTCATCCATGGCGGCGACTACGTCGACATGCACACGACCATGAATGCCAACGGCGAGATCCGCGGCCAGATCGAGAGAACTGCTCACCTAGCCGCTGGCCAGAGGTTCAAGGGGAGGGGCAGACCGAGGGGACCTGTCCTCTCCCGAACCCCGACCTTACGCCCAGGAGATCAGTTCGAGCGGGCTTCGCGCCGCTCACAGCGAGAGGAGAAGGGAAATGATCACGCATCGCAACATCGCTGAATGGCATGGCAAGCAACTCGTCGACTGCGACGGCGACAAGATCGGCAAGCTCGAGGACGTCTACGTCGACGTCGAGACCGACGAGCCGATGTTCGGCACTGTCAAAGAGGGCATGATCGGCCGTCATCTGACCTTCGTGCCCTTGGTCGGGGTCACGATCGGCCCTGACAACCTGCAGGTGACGGTGGCCAAGGATCAGGTGAAGGATGCCCCCGACATCGAGACCGAAGGCGAGGAGCTTTCACAGACAGACGAATCAACCCTCTACCACCACTACGGCATCAACTACACCCCACCCGAGACGGAAAGCGGTCGCCGGCTCGCGCGCCGGTAACGGCAACGGTCGGGACCCGCGTCCGCAGCCACGCTGCTCTGCTCCGCCTTCAAAGCCCCTCTCGGTCTGAACGCGGGGCACAGCAGCATGCGTCAAGCGCCAACTCGGCCGTTATGCGGGCGGGCAGCGCGCCTTCGATCGCTCCCTTCGCCCCGTCGAGGGATGCGGTAACTTCCGTCTTTCAGGCCGCTCCCGGATCCATCATCGAAGACGGTAGGAGAGTGATGACGCCGGCCTGCATGCCCGAGGAGTTGAGCGTGCAGGCGTAGACAGCCCGCAGCGGAGCCTTCCTGCAAGCGCCCTCCGCGAGCGTCCAGAAGCGCATCCGTTCCTCCTGCCGAGCCGTCGACCACGACGACCACAGCCAGAATCCTCTTCGTTCTGACTCGTGTCTACACTCCCGTTTCTTGCTCCCTCCTGGTCGTCGGGGTCAGCAGGTCTCTGGACAACCTGAAGCCGTAGGGCCAGCTAGGGGTCGTATTTTTGGGGTAGCGCTTGTGCGCCGCTTCGCGTTAGCTCACCAGGGGCCGTAAGTGCCGCTGTTGGCCTCATGCAGCGCGCCCACGTAGCCTGCTCGCTCGTAGACCGCCCCGTCGGTGCCGGGCGGCACGGCGAGCATTCCGCGTAGCTGGTCGACGGCTTCGAATCCTTTTCGTGCCATCCAGTCCGATAGACCGTCGAGCAGGACGGTTGCATGTTCGGGGCCGTGTCGTAGCAGCGCGGAGGCTGTCATGACGACGTCGGCGCCGGCGAGGAGGTACTTGGCCACGTCGGCCGAGGTCTCGACGCCGGTGGTTGCTGCCAACGAGGCCCGCACTCGTCCGTGCAGGAGCGCGATCCACGTGCGCGGCAGACGGGCCTCCGCCGGGTTGGAGAGACCAACTTGGGGCGCGACGGCGAGAGTGTCGGGATCGATGTCCGGCTGCAAAAATCGGTTGAACAGGACCAGGGCGTCTGCTCCCGCCTTGTCCAGCCGCAGCGCCATTTCTCCGGTCGAGCTGAAGTAGGGGCTCAGCTTGACGGCCACCGGCACGCTGACCGCGTCCTTGACCCGAGTCAGGACGGCGATGTGCCGTTGTTCGACATCGCGGCCCGAGATCTGCGGGTCGCCGGGGAGGTAGTAGATGTTCAGCTCGATCGCGGCGGCGCCGACATCCTGCATTGCCCGGGCGTAGTCGACCCAGCCGCTTGGTGTGACACCGTTGAGGCTGCCGATCATCGGGACATCGACGGCGGCGGCGGCGCGCTCGAGCAGACTCAGGTAGCGCCGCGGGCCGGCCTCTTCTTCGGCGGCGGCCGGAAAGTAGGAGAGCGATTCCGCGAAGCTCTCGGTGCCGGCGTCGACTAGCCGTGCGTTCTCGGCCGCCTCCCGGCGCAGCTGTTCCTCGAACAGCGAGTAGAGGACAACCGCGCCGATACCTGCCTCGGCGAGCCGCCGCACGCCGTCCACAGTCTGGGAAAGCGGGGACGCGGAGGCGACGAGCGGGTTTCGCAGACTGAGGCCCATGTAGCGGGTCGACAGGTCCATCAGCGGTCCTTGCGCGCGTCAGCGGCGAAGTGCTGCGCGCCGCGGGTGGCCATCTCTTCGTACACGTCCCAGCGTTGATCAACCGCCTGTTCGGCCAGTCCGTGCAGCCGTTCGGCCTCGGCCGGGTCGGTGTTGGTCAGTGTGCGATAGCGCAACTCCCGGTCGGTGTAGTCGCTGAGCGCGATGCGTGGCCGAGGCGAGTCGAGCAGAAATGGATTGCCGCCAGCGGCACGGACCACCGGGTCGTATCGGATTAGTGGCCAGTAGCCGCTCGCGACTGCGCGGTATTGCTGGTCGAGCCCGTCTTGCATCTCGATGCCGTGCGCGATGCAGTGACTGTAGGCGAGTACGAGTGAGGGGCCGTCGTAAGCTTCCGCCTCGCGGAAAGCGCTCAGGGTCTGCTGGGGATCGGCGCCCATTGCGACCCGGGCGACGTAGACGCTGCCGTAGGCGATCGCCTGCAAGGCGAGGTCCTTCTTGGGCACGGTCTTGCCGGCTGCGGCGAACTTGGCGACGGCGCCGAGCGGGGTCGCCTTGGACATCTGCCCGCCGGTGTTGGAGTAGACCTCAGTGTCGAGGACGAGCACGTTGACGTTGCGCCCGCTGGCCAGGACATGGTCGAGCCCGCCGGAGCCGATGTCATAGGCCCAGCCGTCGCCGCCGACGATCCAGACGCTGCGCCGCACCAGGTGATCGACGACGCTGAGCAAGTCGGTGACGGCGGCTCCGTCCAGCCCGTCCAGCCGCTGCCTCAGCTCGGCCACCCGCTCGCGCTGCGCTCGAAGCTCCGACTCCCGCAGTTGTGGCGCATGCAGGATGTCGGCCACAAGTTCCGCGCCGATCGTGTCGCGCAGCTCGGCAAGGCGCCGGCGGGCTAGGTCGGTGTGGCGGTCGACGGCGAGCCGGAAGCCGAGCCCGAACTCGGCGTTGTCCTCGAAGAGGGAGTTCGACCAGGCCGGGCCGCGCCCGTCCGTGTCGGTGGTCCACGGCGTGGTCGGCAGGTTGCCGCCGTAGATCGACGAGCAGCCGGTCGCGTTGGCGACCATTAGCCGGTCGCCGAAAAGCTGCGAGAGCAGCTTCAGGTACGGCGTCTCGCCGCAGCCCGCGCAGGCGCCCGAGAACTCGAACAGCGGCTCCAGGAACTGGGTGCCGCGCACCGTGCCGAAGTCGACCCGCGACCGGTTGCCGGCGGGCAGCGTCTCGAAGAACGCGATGTTGTCCCGTTCGGCGGCGACGAGCGGCTCGCGCGGCGCGAGGTTGATCGCCTTGCGGCCGGCGTCCCCCGGCGCGACGACCGGGCATGCCTGGACGCACAGCTCGCAGCCGGTGCAGTCCTCGACGTAGACCTGCAGGGTGTACCGGGTGTCGGGCAGGCCGACGGCCTCCAGCGGAGCCGACCGGAACCCGTCCGGGGCGCCCTCCAGGCGAGACTGGTCGTAGTACCTGGAGCGGATCACGCTGTGCGGGCAGACGAAGCTGCAGTTGCCGCATTGGATGCAGAGCTCGGCGTCCCAGACCGCGACCACCTCCGAGATGTTGCGCTTCTCGTAGGCCGCCGTGCCGCTCGGGTACGTGCCGTCCACCGGCAGGGCACTGACCGGCAGGTCGTCGCCCCGGCCAGCCAGCATCTCCGCGGTAACCGTGCGAACGAACTCGGGCGCGTGCGCCGGCACGACAGGCGGCAGCCCGCGGCTCGCCGTCACCCGTTCGGGGACGTCGACCCGGTGCAGACCGTCCAGCGCGCGGTCGACCGCTGCCTGGTTGCGTTCGACCACCTCGGCGCCGCGTCGGCCGTAGGTCTTGGCGACTGCTGCTTTGATCCGTTCGATCGCCTGCTCGCGTGGCAGCACCCCGGAGACGGCGAAGAAGCAGGTCTGCAGGATGATGTTGATCCGTCCGGCGAGGCCGATCTCGCGGGCGATCCGACCGGCGTCGATGACGTACAGGTCGATGTGCTTCGAGAGGATCCGCTCCTGAACCGGGCGGGACAGCGCATCCCACACCTCGTCCGGGGGACGCGGGCAGTTGAGCAGCAGCGTCGCGCCGTCCGCCGCCGGGCCGAGCACGTCGGCCCGCTCCAGCAGCCCGAACTGGTGGCAGCCGACGAAGCTCGCCTGCTGCACGAGATAGGGCGCCCGGATCGGCTTGGGCCCGAAGCGGAGGTGCGAGACCGTCTGCGAGCCGGACTTCTTCGAGTCGTAGACGAAGTAGCCCTGCGCGTGAAGGCCTTCCTCGTCCCCGAGAATCTTGATCGTGTTCTTGTTCGCGCCGACCGTCCCGTCCGAGCCCAGGCCGAAGAAGATGGCGCGTACCGTGTCCGGCGGCTCGATGTCGAGCGCCGCGTCGTAATCGAGGCTCGTGCCGGAGACGTCGTCCTTGATGCCGATCGTGAACCGGCGTCGCGGCCGCTCACCCGCCAACTCGTCGAATACGCCGGCGACCATGCCGGGCGTGAACTCCTTCGAGGAGAGGCCGTAGCGGCCCCCGACGATCCGCGGCATCACCGCCCGTTCACCGTCCGCATACGATTCGGTCAGTGCCGCGACCGTGTCGAGGAAGAGCGGCTCGCCGATCGAGCCGGGCTCCTTCGTCCGGTCGAGGACGGCGATATGGCGTACGGTCGCGGGCAGTGCCTCGACCAGCGCCTGCGCCGGGAAACGGCCGGTACAGCCGCACCTGCATGACGCCGACACGCTCCCCACGCGCGTTCAGCCAGGCCGCAGTCTCGAGGATCGTCTCCCCGCCCGACCCCATCACGATCAGCACACGCTCGGCCTCCGGGTGGCCGGCGTAGTCGACGATGTGGTAGCGGCGGCCGGTGCACTCGGCCAGGTCCCTCATCGCGTTCTCGACGACGTCCGGTATACGCGCGTAGAAGGGGTTCACCGTCTCGCGCGCCTGGAAGTAGACGTCGGGGTTCTGAGCGGTGCCTCGAATGAATGGACGCTCCGGCGAAAGCGCCCGGCCGCGATGCGCCCACACGAGCTCTTCGGGCACCAGTGCGCGCAGGTCGTCATCGGAGAGCAGTTCGATCGTGTTCAGCTCGTGCGAGGTTCGGAACCCGTCGAAGAAGTGCACGAACGGCACCCGCGTCTGGAGCGTCGCGGCCTGCGCCACCAGCGCCAGGTCATGGGCTTCCTGAACCGACGCCGAAGCGAGCAGCGCGAAGCCCGTCTGGCGGACCGCCATCACGTCCGAGTGGTCGCCGAAGATCGACAATCCTTGCGCCGCAAGCGACCGGGCGGCCACGTGCACCACCGCCGGTGTCAGCTCACCGGCGATCTTGTACATGTTCGGGATCATCAGCAGCAGCCCCTGCGAGGCGGTGAACGTCGTCGCCAGTGCACCGCTCTGCAGCGCACCGTGTAGAGCGCCGGCCGCACCACCCTCGCTCTGCATCTCGACCACCGCGGGCACCGTGCCCCAGACGTTCGGGCGCCCCTGGCTCGCCCACTCGTCGGCCAGTTCAGCCATCGGCGACGACGGCGTGATCGGGTAGATGCAGCAGACCTCGTTCAGTCGGTAGGCGACCGAGGCCGCAGCCTCGTTCCCGTCGACCGTCGCCCGCATCTCAGTCGCGCTCCCCGACCATCTCGATCGCATGCACCGGACACTGCTCGAAACACGCCCCACAGCCCGTGCAGCGGTCGTAGTCGAACCGGTAACGGTGCCCGACGCCCAACTTGATCACGGCGTCCTCGGGGCAGGCACCAAGGCAGCCGTCGCATTCGAAGCAGTTCCCGCAGGACAGACACCGGCTCGCCTCGTAAACCGCCTCCTCGGCGGAGAGGGCGCCGACCACCTCGCCGAAATCCTCAATCCGCTCCTCAGGCGGCAGCTCGGGCTGCTGCCGACGGGCCGCGTCGCCGAAGTACCAGAGATGCAACCCCCCGAAGGTCGCGAGGTCGTGCTTCGGCGCGCTCACGGCCGCAGTGTTTCGCAGCCAAGCGTCGATATGGCGGGCGGCCTTCTTGCCATGACCCACACCAACCGTCACGGTGCGCTCGCTCGGCACCATGTCCCCGCCCGCGAACACGCCGGGGCTGCCGGTCTGGAGCGACGTGGACACCTGCACGGTCCCGTCGCGCTCGAATTCCACTCCCGGAACAACGCGCAGGAACCCGGTGTCGGTCTCCTGCCCGAGCGCCAGGATCACGGTGTCAGCAGTGAGCGTCTCGAACCGCCCGGTCGGTCGCGGATAACCAGACTCGTCGAGCTCCATCATCTCGACCTGCAGCTCCGGGCCGTCGAAGGCGGTGATCGTCCGCAGCCAGTTGATCCGGACGCCCTCCCGCTCGGCGTCCTCGGCCTCCTCGAGGTGGGCCGGCATCTGTTGGCGGGTGCGCCGATAAACGATCAGCGCCTCGTCCGCACCAAGCCGACGAGCAACCCGGGCGGCGTCCATCGCGGTATTGCCGCCACCGTAGACCGCCACGCGGCGACCGATTTCCGGTCGGTCACCCGAAGCGACACTGCGCAGGAACGACAGCGCGTCCAGGATCCGTCCAGCGTCGCGCGCCGGGATGTCGACCCGCTTGGACAAGTGAGCGCCGACCGCCACAAACACCGCGTCGAAGCCACCCTCCTGCCGCTCGGCAACGAGGTCATCGACCCGGTGCTCACAGGTCATCCGCACCCCCAGTGACCCGATCCGGTCGAGCTCACCGGCAAGCACATCGCGGGGCAACCTATAAGCCGGTATGCCATACCGCATCATCCCGCCCGGCTCGCCGCCCGCGTCCCGGATCTCCACCTCGTGGCCGAGGCGGGCAAGATGATAAGCCGCCGACAGCCCGCTCGGCCCAGCACCGATCACGAGCACCCGTTTACCGCTCCGGACCAGTGGAGGCTCAAAGAGCCACCCCTGCTCGAGCGCAAGGTCTCCAAGAAACCGCTCGACCGAATGGATCGAGACGGCGCTGTCGAGGTTGGCGCGGTTGCAGACGCTCTCACACGGGTGATAGCAAACGCGCCCGTGGATCGCGGGCAGCGGATTGTCCGCAACGAGCTCACGCCACGCTTGCTCGTGCCGGCCCGCTTGCGTGTGCGACAGCCAGGCCTGGATGTTCTCGCCAGCCGGGCAGCCGGCGTTGCACGGGGGCAACAGGTCGACGTAGATGGGTCGGCGCTCGCGGACCGGGCCGGTGTGCGAGCGCCCGTGCAACAGGTCCGGCAGCGGCGTCACATCCCGAACCGGATCTGTCATGCCTGTCGCCACGATCGGACGGCCATTGCCCCCAGGCTAGCTTGCTTGCACGACCCTGAACTGCTCGGACTCGACGGGGATAACCACGCGGAGACTCGCACCGGCGCCAGGCGTAGACTCGATCTTCACAGCGCCGTCCACGAGTCCGGCTCGCTCCCGTATCCCCATCAGCCCGAATCCCGATGAGTCGTCGCCGAGGTCGAAGCCGACGCCGTCATCCTTGACAGCTGATCTCGACCTCCGTGTCGGTCTGGATGACGAGGACGTCGGCTCGACCGGCGCGGGCGTGCTTGCCCACGTTTGACAACGCTTCCTGGACGATCCGGTAAACGGTGTCTTCGACCTCAGGTGGAAGTCGCGCGGGCTCGTTCGTCTCGTCGGCCAGAACTACCCGCAGGTCGACGATAAGTTGATGCACGCGCGTCGTTCGCTCGACGAGCGCCTCGAGCGCTGCCTGTAGTCCTGTCCTGTCGAGTCCCGCAGGCCGCAAGCCGGTGATCAACCCGCGCAGCGCGCCCACCGCCGCGTCGATGCGCTCGCCGATTTGGTCGAAGGCCGCGGCGCTCTCCTCTACGGTGCGGGATCGGCGCCCAACACCGGTTAGCAACTTCAGCGCGGCTAGTTCCTGGAGTGTCTGGTCGTGAAGCTCGCGCGCCCACCGACGTCGCTCTTGTTCCTGCGCCTCGACCCGCCGCCATACCGTGTCTGCCGCAACGTCCGTGGCGATCGCGACCGCGGATGCGGCACTCGCCGCGAACGCGCCCAAGACGTGCTCATCCCACGCGCTGAACTCAGGTCCGTCTCGAAGACGGTCGAAGGCTGCAAGAACGCCGAGAGCCCGACCAGAAAAGATGAGCGGGACGACCAAGCCCGTCTGGGCCTGCGTCTGCTCCGCCAACGCGAAGCGCAGCCGACCCGACACATCTGCGAGCCGTTCCGGCCTTCCCGTTCGCAGCACCTCCCCTGCAACGCTCGCCCCGCACTCGAACCGCTGCCCGAGCAGTGACTCGGCTAAGTCACCGGCGATCGCGGTGATCTCGAGCTCATCTCCGTGCTCGAGCATCACCATTGCTGCACGGGCGTCCGTGAGCGCACGACCGCGCTTCACGATCAACTCGAGCACCCGGTCGAGGTCGGTTTCGCCCGCTACAGCGCGCGCGATCTCCGTCGCCGCCTCGAACGTCGCTACCGCGCGCTCGAGTTCGCGTCTTCGAGTTTCCGTTCCCGAGTAGGCGCGCGCGTTCGAAATTGCGATCGCCGCCCAGTCAGCGAGCACAACGAGCGCCTCCTCGTCGCGCTCGTCGAACGCTCCGCCCTGCTTGTCCGTCAGATACAGGTTCCCATACGGTTGACCGCGAACGACGATCGGCACGCCCAGGAAGCTCCGCATCGGCGGATGCCCGGACGGAAACCCGTAGGAGTGAGGATGCCCGCGCACGTCATCCAGGCGAAGCGGAGTCGGCTCACTGATCAACACACCGAGCACACCGTGTCCGCGCGGGAGGGCGCCAATCGCCCGCTGCGTGACGTCGTCGATTCCCACCGTCAAGAACCGCTCGAGTTCACGTCGATCGAGGTCGAGCACCCCCAACGCGGCGTACTCCGCCCCAGTCAACTCCCTCGCCGCCTCCAGCACATGCTCGAGAACCGTCTCCAAGTCCAACTCGGCAACAAGGTTCCGTCCCACCTCGATCAACCGCCGAAGGCGTGCGTCCGCCGACACCTCGGTCGTCAGCACGAGCTCGCGCGGATCATCCCACCCGCCTGCCCACCGACGAGGTCGAGGTTGCCAGGACCGGTCGGCGACCGACGAGACAGCGGCCGAGTATCTGCGCCGAGATGCGCCGCCTCTTGCGTGCTCACAGGCCGGTGGCGATCGGAGCACGCTTAAGGAGCCTGTACGAGTGCTCGCCAAGCCACAGCTCTGCCGAAGCGGTGGCGGCCCCGTCGAGCCATCGCTCGACCGCATCGAGGACACGCAGAATCGTCCGATCCGACCCCCGCTCGATGTCGAGGTCGACCTCGTGGTGATCATCCGCGAGCGTGACACGCTCGCCACCGAACACGACCGCCAACCGCAGCGCAAGCGCGCTCGCGTTCGCATCGTCCGCTACCACGATCCGCATCTCCATCTGGGCCTCCCTAGCTCACTTGGTCACCGACCAAGACTGTTGCCTGGCCGTAACCGCTACCGCCCAGTTGCTAAGGGTGGCTCTCCGCGAAGCCAGCTCTTTGCGGCCCCGCAAAAACGCTTCACCGCGAACCCTGGTCTCTGTCCGCACGAGCAGTCTAGCCCACCGAGCTAAGTAAGGTGTCGGCACCTCCCCGTCGCACTGTGGACTGCCAGCCGCCTTCGAAAGTCGAGGCGCTACGGGATGAGATGCCCTCGCCGCAGGACGCCCTACTCGAGTAGACAAGGCTCTCTCGCTCGGGGAAGAGAAGGAGACCAAGAGACGTCGCAACCGCACCGTCCGACCGCTCGGCCCGCTCGCTGAAGATCTAGGAGCGGCACGGGTTGCTCTCGGAGGCATCCCCGATGCGAGCGAGCGGATCTTCCGGAGGTCATCAGATGCTGGAGACTGGACGGAGAGCGTGTATCGGAACTGGCGACGAAAGACATTCAAGCCCGCCGCCGAGAAGGCTGGCCTGCTCAAGTCCATGCGGCCATACGACCTGCGGCATTCATTCTGCTCGCTCCTGCTCGCGGAGGGTTCGAGCCCCGTTGAGGTAGCGGCCCAGGCTGGACACTCACCGACGATGACGCTGAACACGTATGGCCATGTGATTGACGAGCCGGCTGGGGCCAAGCGCCAGGATGCGGAGGCTGCGATCCGCGAAGCGCGTGTGTCACTGGTGCGTCATCGGCAGGCGGCCGCACGGGAGATCGCCGAAGAAACGGCTAAAGTAAAGGCCGCGCCGACGTAGCTCAGCTGGTAGAGCACTTCACTCGTAATGAAGGGGTCCGCGGTTCGAATCCGCGCGTCGGCTCTCCTTCGCCAGCAGGACCGTCGGAGGGGGCTCGGTACCGTGGGTCCAGACAACCCGGACGCGGGCGGAGAGGAGGGACGGAATGGCTGCGAAGAAGAGCAGAACGACGTTCAGCAAGGTTGCGCGTGAGCGAGAGCTGCGGGAGCGGCGTGAGCTCAAGCGTGAGAAGAAGGAAGCAGCTCGGATGGCGAAGGCGCTCGGCCTTCAGCCGAGGCCCGAGAGTCAGGAGGGGTGACTCGGCTTCGTCTTCCGGACCGCTTCGACGTCGCAGAGACACCCGAGCGAGCCGGATAGCCTGGTCCGGGGCATGCGGCGGTGGGATCTCGTGCGAGCAGGTCTGTGGGTGCTCGCCGCCATGCTCGTGGTCGTCTACGTCGCAATCCTGGTCGCGAGCCGGTACTAGCCTGAGGGGATCCGCGGTTCGCCGCAGTCGGTTCAACCGATTGGGGTGAGGCCGCGCGGCGTCGGCGACCCGTAGGTTGACGGGGTGGAGACGCCTCCCGAGTTGACACTGGAAGAGGTGCTCGACCGGATGGCCAGTTTCGGGCCGGTTCAGATGTGGTCGTTCGTCTTCGACGGCAACCAGTTCAAGGGCGAGATCCTCCCCGAGCTCGAGCGCCTGAAGAAGGAGCAGGTGATTCGCCTGATCGATCTCCTGGTCGTGCGGAAGGACTCGACCGGCGCCGTGGCAACGCTGACCGCCACCGACCTCGACTGGGAGGAGGCGTCGAGCTTCGGCGCCCTGGTCGGCGCGCTGATGGGCTGGGGCACCGGCGGTACCGAGGGCGCCGCGACCGGCGCGATCGCCGGAGCAGCCGAGCTCGCGGACGGGCATGCGTTCGGCGAGGAGAGCCGCCGTGCGCTGACCGACTCGGTCCCGCCGAACAGCACGGCGGCGATCGCCCTCGTCGAGCACATCTGGGCAAAGCCGTTGCAAGCGGCCATCGCGCGCGCCGGCGGCGTCGAGCTCTCCAACGACTGGCTGAAGGTCGACGAGCTGATCGCACGCGGCATCGCGAGCGCCGGCTCCGAAGAGGCGGTCGAAGCGACGGACGAGTAAGCGGGCGCCGGTCTTCACCGCGGCGCGTGGCGCCCGGCCACAACTGACCGGGCGCCACGCGGTTCTCTACAGGCCTACGGCAGGAAGTACATGGGGTTCGGGATCTTGAACGTCTCGTCCGCGAAACCCCCGTTCAGGTCGCTGAACTGGTCGCCGAAGTTGGCGACGAGGTCGTAGCCGAGCGACTCGATGTGCTGCCGCGTCAGCGACTTGAACTGCGTCCTCGTGCAGCCGGGCGCGCAGCTCGAGAGCCACGGCTGGTTGGCCTGGTCCGACATGTACAGGTGCGCCGTGTCGGGCGCTGCATAGCCGGCGTTGGTGAGGTTCTGGACCGTTCCCGGCCGCTGCCCCTCGGGGCGACCCGTGAGGAAGAAGATCGTGTAGCCGTCCGCCGCGGCGTGCGCCACGAGAGCCGGCATGCCCGGGACAGGCGGGAAGATCGCCGCGTTCACGAAGTCGGCGTTCGTCGGCCCGTTGAAGACGAAGTTGCTGTAGATCTCGTAGCTGTACGTGTTCAGCGTCGTGTCGTCGACGTCGAGGACGATCGCCGGGGTCGCCGAGAACTTGGCCGTTCTTGGCGGCCTTGTCGAGGTCCTTGGTCGCGTCGGTCTCGATGCCCGCCATCTCGTTGACGTAGGCGCCGGTCGGAGAGTATGTGTGGAGCTTGACCGTGACGCCGTCGGTCGTGACGGGATCGTCGATGTTGGTCACCGTGTCGCCGTAGTACCCCTTGATGGCGGTCTTGACCTGATCGATGTTCTGGATCTGGTCGGCGCTGGTGGGATTCGCCGGCGGCGGCGGAACAGACCCCTGTCCGGCGATCGCGCCGGGGACGAGCAGGATCGCCGCTGCGACCGCGGTCGCTGCGGCGACGGTCAGGCTCGGGTGGCGCCTGGGCAATCGTGCAAGGAACGAGCGAATCACGAAGACACCTCCTGGGACGATGTGCTCGTGGGCTGACTGACCGCCAAACCCTATCCACGGCGAGAGGAGTCAAACGGTCCGCGCGAGCTCCTTCGCCTCGGAGCCGATGACGCGGAAGGCGCCGCCGAGCGTGAGCCGGTAGCCGACGAAGTGGAGGCCGGGGGCTCGCGGATGTTCGCCGGCCTCCGTGCATCACGGGCTCGTCGCGGTCGTCGAGGACGCCGAGGTGCCCGACGAGCGGCTCGAGGCCGGTGCGGAAGCCGGTCGCCGCCACGACGGCGTCGACGTCGACACGCGTGCCGTCCGCGAGCACGGCGCCTCGCCCTCGAACCGCTCGAGCGCGGCGACGACGCGCACGCGGCGGGCCTGCACGCGATCGACGAGCCCGACGTCGAGGATCGGGATCGCCGCCGCCGAAGGAAGTCCGAATAGGGCCGCCTCGGCGCCGGTAGGCCGTGGGCCGTGAGGTCCGGGAGGGTCACGCGGCGGAGCGTGCGGGCGACCCAGTCGACCGTCGGCACGGGGAGATGCTCGCTGGCGATGCCGAGCAGCTGGCTCGGGAAGCCCACGATGTCACGGCGGACGATGGTCGGCGGCGTACGAACGGCGAGCAGCACCTCGGCCGCGCCCCCGTCCGCGAGGTCGACCGCGATCTCCGCACCCGAGTTGCCCGCCCCCACGACGAGCACCCGCCGGCCTGCGTAGGGAGCCGGGTTGCGGTAGTCGGCGGAGTGGACGATCTCGCCTGCGAACTCCCCGGGCCAGTCGGGGAGGTAGGGGACGTTGCTGTACCCGGTCGCGACGACGACGCGCTCGGCCTCGACCTCGCCCTCGGACGTCCTGACCGTCCAGCCGTGCGTCCGCACGATCGACCCGCTCGACCTCGACGCCGGTCCTGATCTCCAGCGCGTGCCGTTCGCCGTAGCGCTGCAGGTACTCGAGCACGCGCTCGTGCGACGGCCACTTGCCGAAGCTCCGCGGCATCCGGTACCCGGGGAGGCAGGAGAGCCAGCGGACCGTGTGCAGCTGCAGCCGGTCGTAGCGCCTCGTCCAGGCGGCGCCGACGACGTCGCGCTCGAGCACGACGACGCGCTCGCCGGCGGCTTGCAGCATCGCGGCGCACGCCAGGCCCGCGGGACCCGCTCCGATCACCGCGATCACCCCGGCCGTTCTACACCACCGGCGGCGCTGCTCACGTAAGTTCCAGTCGTGTTCGCGCGCATGCACACCCTCGAGACGACCCCCGAGATCCACGAGCGCGGGCTCGAGCTGCTCGACGAGGTGCTTCCCTGGCTCCAGGAGAGCACCGGCTTTCGCGGCATGGTCAGGTTGGCCACGCCGGACCGCTCGAGGACGGTCGTGATCACGCTGTGGGAGGACGAGGCGGCGCTGCGTGAGTCGGCCGAGGCGGGCCGCGGCGTCGGCTCCCTCGCTGCGGAGGCGGCCGGCTCGCGCCGCATCGCTCTCGAGGACTACGAAGTGACGTTCGCCGACGCCGACCTCACGCGCAAGGACGGCTCGAGCTAGGGGGTAGCGATTCGTGTCCAGAGCGCTCGTGGTGGCGGCCCTGCCGGTCCTGGCCGGCGCTGTTCTTGCGGTAGCGCTCGAGTCGGTCGCGACGGCCGCCAGCCCGGAGTGCTCGGCCCCGCTGACGCTCCCCGCGCCGCCGTCCGATCGGCCGACATACATGCTCCGGATCCGCGTCGCTCGCGGGCTGCGCGACGTCACGGGAACGGTCGCCGTGACGTTTCGCCCCGAGGTCGCGACCGACCGGCTCGTCTTCCGGCTGTGGCCGAACTCACCCTTCTACACGAGGCGCGGGGCCAGCCTGACGGTCGGCGCCGTGACGGCCGGCGGCGCGAAGCTCGCGACGAGCAGGCCGAACGCGACGACGCTCGTCGTCGAGCGGGCGCTCGCGGCCGGCGCAGCGCCTGACGCTGTCGATGCCGTGGAAGCTCCGCCTCCCGCGAGGGGACGGTTTCCAGCTCAGAGGCGGCCCCTCGGCGCGCCTCGCGTCCTTCTTCCCCGCCCTCGCCTGGGACGGCAGCACCTGGACGACGGATGCCCCGTTGAAGCACACAGACTCCTTCTGGCCGACATCGCCGACCGCCGACTTCGACGTCCACGTCGTCGTGCCTCGCGGGCTCCACGTCCTGGCCACGGGCAGCGAGGTGGGCTCGGGCCACTGGCGAGCACAGGCGGTGCGGGACTTCGCGCTCGCGATCGGCTCCTTCGCCGTCAAACGGGCGACGATCACGCTCGACCGGCCCGTTCACCTGCTCGTCGCCGTCGAGCGCGGCTCGAGCTACCCCGACGCGTTCCTCCCGGACACGGTGCGCTCGCTCCGCTTCTACTCGCAGCGGTACGGCGCCTACCCCTGGTCGACCTACACCGTCGCCGTGATGCGGGATTTCTCCGTGCTCAGCGCCTTCGCCTATCCGACGATCGGGTTCTTCGGCGCGAGCAGCGGCGTGCTCGTGCCCCACGAGACCGCGCACCAGTGGTTTTACTCGCTGGTCGGGAACGACCAGTCACGCGATCCCTGGCTCAGCGAGGGGCTCGCGACGTGGGCGCAGACGGGGCCGGAAGGCTCGCTCGCAACGATGACCGCCACGAGCATCCCCGCCGTGGCCAGGAATCGAATCGGAGCGCCCATGAGCTACTGGGACCCGCTTGGTTTCAACGACCTGCGGCTCGGCGTCTACGTCCAGACGGTGCAGGCCCTGAGCGAGCTCGGCCCGGCGGATACCGTCGACTGCGCACTGCGCGCGTTCGTCGTCAAGAACGCGTACCGGACGACCGCGCCGCGGGATCTGCTGGCCGCGCTCACCCCTTTCTTCCCCGACGCGGAGCAGAAGCTCTCGGCGCGCGGCGCCCACTTCTGACCTCGGGCTGCTGCTGCTGCGTCGCGTCCGCGACGAACTCGGCGATCGCGGCCGTGAACTCGCGGCGGCTCTGCTCCCAGGTGTAGAACATGTGGCCGCCGCCGAAGTGGCGCACGGTCAGGCGGCCGGCCATTGCAGGGTCGAGGCGCATCAGGTTGCGGAGCCGGTCGCTCGCGTAGTAGGGCGTCACCATGTCGAAGCGTCCGTGGGTGATGAACGCCTTCATGTGCGGGTTGAGCGCCATCCCGTAGCGGAAGTCGTCGGTCGCCCCCACCGGCGGGACGAAGAAATGCTGCTGGGCGTCGTTCTTCCACGCCTCGTGCACCTCGTAGCTGAGCACGGCGTACTCGCGGTCGGTCTCGACGCCGATCTCCGAGCGCAGCTGCCGGTTGACCGCCATCGTGTACGCGGGGTTGATCCCCGACAGCGTCGGGTCCGGGCCCTCGTACGAGTCGCGGTCCGGGAACGGGTCGGTGGTCGTGAGCGTCGCGTCGTACAGGCCGAGGACCTTGCGCTCGTCGCGGAGGAGCTCGCGGGCGAAGCGGCGCATGGTGATGCGGCCCTCCGCGCGCGTGACGAGCTCGATCGGGAGCCCGAGGAGGTCGGCGAGCCGCTCGAGGATCCGCTCGCGGTCCTCGGCGGCCATCGACGCGCCGCGGGTCAGGAACGCCGTGTAGTCGCCCGCGGCGAACGCCTCGGCCTCGCGCTGCACGTCCTCGGCCCGCGTGTCGGGCTGGAACGCCCGTGAGCGTCCGTGGTGCGCCGCGGCCGCGGCCATCGTCGGCACGACGTCGACCCACGAGAGCACGTCGTAGTCGCTCGACGCGAGGGTCGCGATCTCGAGCGCGGGGGAGATCAGGATCGCGCCGTTGAGCCCGATCCCCGTGGCCTCCTGCAGCATCCGCGCGAGCCGCCCGACTCGGTAGCCGCCGTAGCTCTCGCCGGCGATGAAGATCGGCGACGCCCAGCGTCCGTTGGCGGACAGCCAGCGGCCAATGAGCTCGCACAGCGACTCCAGGTCGCGCTTGTAGCCGAAGTACTCCTTCGGGTCGGTCTCGTCGTCCTTCTTGCCCTCGGCCTTGTCGGCCTTGCCGTCGGCCGCGTCCTTCTTCTTGTCCGTCTCGATCACGCGGCTGAAGCCCGTCCCGATGGGGTCGACGAAGACGAGATCGGCGAATGCGAGCCAGGACTCCTCGTTCGTGACCAGGCGGGGCGGCATCGTCGGCAGCGAGCCGTCTGCCGGGAAGTCGACGCGCTGCGGGCCGACTGCGCCCATGTGCAGGAAGGCCGACGATGCGCCGGGCCCGCCGTTGAAGACGAACATGACGGGACGGTCGGCGTCGCCGCCCGACACGACGTACGAGACGGAGAAGATCTCCGCCGCCGGTTTGTCCTTCTTGCGCAGGACGAACCATTTCGCACTCGCGGTGTAATCGATCGTCGTCTTGCCGGCGCGCCAGGTCGCGGTGATCTCGGCGCCCGGCGGCGGCTCGTGGTCCGGCCGCGGTTCCTGCTGCTCGTCGTGCTGGGTGTCGTCGGTCATGACGCGGACGCTAGGGGCGTCTCGCCCGGAACGTGGCGGCCTCGAGCGTGGCGAGGGCGCCGAAGATCGCCACCGCCGCGATCAGCGCCAGGTGCGTCGGCGTCCCCCAGATGTGGTCGTGGATGCCGAGCGCAACGGCAAGGCCGGCGACCCACGCCGCAGTCAGCGCGGTCCAGATCCAGCGGCCGGTCATCATCACGTGCGCCGGCCCGACCACGAGCAGGCCGATGAGGACGATCTGCGGCCCGGTGAGCAGGTCGCTGATGGCGATCGTCGAGGCGAGCACAGGGCCCAGAGCCCAGAGCTGATAGGTCGACCAGCGATCCACGGCTGACAGTGTGCCAGCCTTTTCGGGCGCTTCGTTACTTGACCGTGACCGGCGTCCCGGGCCAGCAGGCGTCGATCGTCGCCGGGCTGAAGGTGTCGACGATCAGTGCCCGCTCGGCCGGATCGGCGATCGGCCGACCGACCGGGTCGCCCGTGTTCGGGCAGCCGCCCGCGGCGGTCGGGGCGAACGCGCTCACGACCAGGAGCAGGGCGCCCACCACCGCGGCAGCGCCGAGCACCACGAGCGGTCGGGTCACGCCGTCGTCGCTGCGGCGGGGCTCGCCGGGAGGGCGACCCCGATCATGCTGTCGCGCGTGACGAGGGCGGCCAGTTCCTCTTCGCTCAGGTCCTCCGTGCCGTCCGGACGTTGCGGGACGACGAGGTAGCGCACGTCGGCGGTCGAGTCGAGCACGTGCACCTCGACGTCCGGGTCGAGCTCGAGGCCGAACTCGGACAGGACCGCACGCGGCTCCGAGACGGCACGGGAACGGTAGGGCAGGCTCTTGTACCAGTCGGGCGGCGGCCCGAGCAGGGCTCTGGGGTAACAGGAGCAGAGCGTGCACACGACCATGTGGTGCACGTCGCCTGTGTTCTCGACGGCCACGACCTTCGGCGACGGGCCGGGGTCGAGTCCGAGCTCCGCGGCCGCCTTGCGCGCGTCGGCGAGCAGCCGCTCCTTGAAGGCCGGGTCGACCCAGGCGTGGGCAACGAGCCGCGCGCCGTCGCCCGGCGAGCGGGAGACGAGCCAGTCGATCCCCTGGCGCACGGACTCGCGCGTGACCACACCCTTCTCGACGAGCAGCTCCTCGAGCGCCCGTGCGCGCTCCGCGGCCGCGGGCTCGCCGTCGCGGCCGATCGGCTCGTGGGGATGGTCATGGCCGTGCCCGTCGTGGTCGTGATCGTGGCTCATTCGGCCTCCTCCAGGCTCATTCCGCTTCCAACCAGTGCTCGAAAATGTCCGCCGAGACCAGATGACCGTTCTCGAACCGGACGAGGTAGAGTCGCTTCTCCGGTAGGCCCGACTCGCCGTAGGCACGCGTCTCCGGATTGGTGAAGCTGCCGTGGCAGCGCTGGATCGTCCCCACGCGGCCCTTCAGATAGCCGGGCGTGCGGTGGTGGCCGCGATGGTCCCGCGTCGAGACGCGGACGCGCTGACCGGGCACGAAGCTCACAGCCGCGACTCCAGCTCGCCCGGCGTGAGCACGCCCTTCTCGGTCAGGATCGTCTCGGCCGAGAACAGCCAGCGCTCGTAGTACGACGCCCGCTCGTACTCCGCCGGCGGCATGCTCTCGATCCCGCGCCGCAGTTCGTCGACGTTCATCACACCGGCACGGCTCAGCGCGCCGACGAGCGCGTCCGTGAGCAGCTCCCAGTCCTCGAGCTCGTGCTCGGTGCGGTCGATCGGCTCGTCGGTCGGCCGGCCGCCGGTGTCGTGCACCGCCCGCTCCATCGGGCGGATCGTACCGCCAGGACCGCGCGGCGATCAGCGCGGAGCGGTGCCGACGTCGGTAGACGACGGGTAGACGTCGTACCGGTCGAAGCTCGGCTGCGGGAAGTCGCGTTCGGGGAGGTTGGCGAGCGCCCCGGCATGCGAGAGCCCGCCGGGCCAACAAACGGGGGCGGAGCCCGTCAGAGGCGACATGATCCGGTTTCGGTTCACCTCGCCCAGGCCGACCGACTGCATCGCCTTCGAATACTCGCCGCTGGTCGAGTGCCTGACCAGCCTCCACGTCCTCGTCGGCCCGAGACAGCACGCGCTCCGGCACGGCTGGGTGCGCCAGATGCGCACGCTGGACAGGAGGCTGCGCCGCCGGATCGACGCCTACGCCTTCGTCTTCCGGCGGCAGGTCCCCGACATCTTCCTCCTGCAGGCCGGCGAGGACGCGAGGACGCTCGAGGACCAGCTCGCGGGGATCGACCGGCGTCCGCCGCGGGCCATCCAGGAGGGATTCGGGCTCTGGCTCGACGGCCCGCACGGCGTGAGCCGCGGGCAGGCGCTCGCCTGGGCCGAGGCCGAGGAGCCGCTTTGCGTCGAGACCGTCGCGCTCCTCGTCGACGACCCCCGCGAGTTCGCCCGGCGGTTCGCGGACCTCGTCAGGGCGTACTGGCGTTCGGCCTTCGCCGAGGAATGGCGTCGCGTCGAGCCGTTCCTGTCCGACTCGGTGGAGGAGGACAGGCGGCTGATCGCGGCCTCAGGCGTCTGGCCGATGCTCGCGCGGCTGCCCGGGCGCTGCCGGATCGCGCCCGAGGAGGACGAGCTGCGGGTCGTGTGCGACGTCGACTACGCCGCCGAGCTGCGCCCCGACTCCGCGCTCGTCCTCACCCCGAGCACGTTCATCTGGCCGCACGTGGCGATCAACGCCCACCCGCGCTGGCCGAACTGGGTCACGTATCCCGCCGCGTGCGCCGTGCGGGCCGCTACACCGGAGCTTCCGCCGTCCGAGCTGGTCGACGTGCTGCGGGCACTCGGCGACGAGACCCGCCTGCGCGTGCTGAAGGCGATCGCCGCGAGCCCGCGGACGACGCAGGAGCTCGCGCCCATCGTCGGGCTGACGACGACCGGCCTGTCCAAGAGCTTGCTCCGGCTCGCCGACGCCGGTCTCGTCGAGGGGCGGCGCGAGGGCAAGTTCGTCGTCTACAGCCTGGCGCGCGAGCGGGTCGCGGCGGCCTCGCCGGCCGTGCACACGTTCCTGTACGCGGACGGGCCGCTGCCCGACGTCGACCCGGGAACGTCTCGCAACGCCGCTTGATCCTCTCTTCAGAGGATCGTCCTATCCGCTCCTGAGCAGCCCCGTCTGAGTTAGCGCCGACGGGACGGCCGCCCGGAGGCAGCGAACCGTTTCGACCGGTGGGGGCGTGGCCCTCCCGCGCCCTCACCCGACCCGAAAGGGGGAAACAGGCATGACACGACGGACCGGTCTCACGGCCACGTTCGCCCTCCTCGGCGCTTCGATGCTGCTCGCCGCGGTGTTCGCGGCCACGGCTGCGTCGGCGCCGCGCACTCCGGCGGCATCGCATTCGACGAAGGCCCCGCACTCTGCGAAGGCTCTGCGCGGCGGCACGCTCCGGATCAACGTCTCGAGCGCCGACTTCGAGTTCAGCGATCCGGGGATCGCGTACGACAACCTCGCCTGGTCGATGCTCTACACGACGCAGATGCTGCTCGTGAACTTTCCCGAGAAGAACGGCCAGGCGGGCAGCGTCCTCTATCCGGAGGCGGCGACCTCGCTCCCGGTCGTCTCGAAGGACGGCAAGACCTACGTGCTCCACATCCGGCCGGGGCTGAAGTTCTCGGACGGCTCGCCCGTCACGGCCGCCGCGTTCCGGCGCGCCTGGGAACGCGACCTGAGCCCGAAGATGGGCTCGCCGCGGGGTGTCAACGACCAGTTCCAGCACGTGATCGTCGGCGCCGAGGCGTTCCTGGACGGCAAGACCCAGTCGATCTCGGGCATCACTGCCAAGGGCCTGACGCTCACGTTCCACCTGACGAAGCCGAACCCGACGTTCACCGCGTACCTGGGCATGCAGTGGTTCGGCGCAGTCAAGCCCGACATGCCCTACACGAGCACGGGCCTCACGAGCTCCTACCCGTCGGCTGGGCCGTACTACATTCAGAGCCGCGAGGTCGGCAAGTCCCTCGTCGAGGCTCGCAACCCCTACTACAAGGGCAGCCGCCCGGCGAACCCGGACAAGATCGTCTGGACGGTGAACACAGATCAGGACCAAAGCCTGCTCCAGATCAAGGCAGGCCAGGCGGACATCGACACCGCCGGTCCGCCGCCGACCGCGAACGCCGCTCTCGGTGCCCAGTACGGCTTGAACAAGTCGCGCTTCTTCGTCGGGCCGACGAGCTGCATCCTCTACTGGGTGCTGAACACCTCGCGGGCGCCGTTCTCGAAGCTCTCGTACCGCAAGGCGGTGAACTGGGCGCTCGACCGGCCCGCGATGCTGCGGGTCCTCGGCAAGTACTCGGGCAAGCGGTCCGATCAGATCCTGGTTCCAGGTGTCCCCGGGTTCAAGCCGTACAACCTGTACGCGTTCCGCGGCGCGAACCCGACGATGGCGAAGAAGGTCGCGGGCGGGTCGATCCCCGGCACCGTGGTCGTCGTCCACTCGACGAGCCAGATCGGCGTCAACATCGGCCAGATCGCCGAGTTCAACCTGTCGAAGATCGGCGTCTCCTACAAGGACAAGCCGGTCCCGGGCAGCATCTACTACAACTCGCTCGAGACCAGGGGGGCCGACTTCGACATGGCGCGGGCCGGCTGGTGCGCGGACTACTTCGACCCCTTCGACTACATCAACGTCAACTTCGACGGACGGTCGATCCAGCCGAAGAACAACGTCAACCTCTCGTACCTGAACAGCCCCAAGCTCAACACCGCGATGGACAGGGCGGCGGCGCTCACGGGCTCGCCGCGGGTCAACGCCTACGCGAAGCTCGACCGCGAGATCATGCAGAACTACGCACCGTGGGTCCCGTACGGGATCGTCAACGACGCGTTCTTCGTCTCCTCGCGGGTCCACAACTACGTGTACTCGTCGTACCTCGGAGAGCCCAGCTTCAACGCGCTCTCGGTGGGCTGACGGCCGTCGGGAGGGAGGGGCCGCGGGTCCCTCCCTCCACGGCTCTCGCACGGCGGCTACGCTCAGTCCTCGGTACGTGAGCGCCGAGCCGTCAACCACGCGCGTCCCCTGGCGGAAGGTCGCGCTCGTAGCCGCTGCAGTCGTGGTGGGCGCGGGCGTCGGGATCGCCGTCGCCGTCGCCCGGGGATCGGACGACGGCCAGGCAGCACCGCCCGGCGACCCCGGCACGTTCTGGGCCGCCGGCGCCCGCCGGGCGCCCGAGTTCACGCTTCGCGACCAGGCCGGCCGGCCCATCAGCCTGCGCTCTCTCCACGGCCGGCCCGTGGTGATCGCCTTCATCGACCCCGTCTGCCGCAACCACTGCCCATTCGAGGCCAGGATCCTGAACGACGTGACGAAGCGGCTTCCAGCCGGGTCGCGGCCCGCGGTCGTCGCCGTCAGCGTCAACCCGTGGGGGCAGGCGCCGGCGAACCTGCGCCTGGACGCCCAGAGATGGCACCTCGTCCCGCAGTGGCGCTGGGCGCTCGGCGGCTATCCGCAGCTGTCCCGCGTCTGGAGGCAATACGCCATCGGCGTCCAGGTGCGCACGAAGACCCTGGGCGGCGTCACGGTCCACGATGTCGACCACACCGAGGCCGCGTACGTGATCGACCCGAAGGGCTGGCAGCGCGCGCTGTTCCTCTATCCGTACCGCGCGCAGGACGTTGCCGATGCCGTGCGCCGTGTGAGCGCGTAGCCGCGTCCACCAGCAACTTCGTGGCAAAAGTTTCGTGAAGGTGCCGTAAAACGGCGCCGCGATCGCGTCTTTCCGGCAGGTATACGGCGTCCCACCCGGTAAGAGGGCATCTCCCCAGGAGGAAGGAGGCTCGACCATGTTCGACGCCGTGAAGAAGCGCAGGATTCTGCTCGGCGCCTCGCTCGGGGCGGCCGGGATGCTGGTGCTCGTCGTCATATTGGGGCTGGCGGCAGGAGCGGGAGCGAGATCCAGCGCTACGCCCCCGGCCAACACGTCGCCGCCGACCATCTCCGGCACGGCCCAGAAGGGCCAGCGACTCCACGCCGAGCCCGGGAGCTGGAGCGGCACGTCGCCGATTCGCTTCGCCTACCGCTGGCAGCGCTGCAGCTCGAGCGGCACCAACTGCTCGAACATCTCCGGCGCCACCGACAACGACTACACCCTGACCTCGGCCGACGTCGGCAGGACCGTCCGCGTCGTCGTGGCGGCGTCGAACGCCGCCGGCGCGAGCACGGCCGCGTCCTCGCCGTCCGCAGTCGTCGCGGACGCCCAGGCGCCGGCCGCGACCGCGTCGCCCACGATCTCGGGCGCGGCACAGCTCGGCTCGGTTCTGACTGCCAGCCCGGGCACCTGGACGGGGCCGGGCCCGATCACGTTCACCTACCAGTGGGAGCGTTGCGACCAGTTTGGCGACAAGTGCGCGTTCGTCACCGGCGCCGTCAACGAGAAGTACACGCTCACCTCGGCCGACGTCGGCCACGCGATGCGCGTTCGAGTGCAGGCGAGGAACCAGTTCGGCCGGACGTTCGCCACCTCGACGCCCACGGCGGCGGTCTCCGCGACCGCGAACGGCTGCCCGATCGGGGCCAAGGTCGTCTCGATCGCCCAGATGGGCCCGCCCGCGCGGCTGCTCGTCGACGGGTTCCAGTACAACCCGCCCGCGCTGACGCGGAGCTCGCAGGCGCTTGTCGCACGCTTCCACGTCTCCAATACGTGCGGGCAGGCCGTGCAGGGTGCGCTCGTCTACTCCGACGCCATCCCGTACAACCAGGTCTCGACGCCGACCGAGGTATCGACCGACGCGACCGGGTGGGCGACGCTCGTGTTCCACATGCGCAAGGGCTATCCGGTCAGCAAGTCCCAGCAGCTGCTGGCCCTGTTCGTCCGCGCCCGCAAGGGCGGCGAGAACGCGCTGGCCGGGGTCTCGACCCGCCGCATGGTCTCCATCCGCGTCGTGAAGTAGCGCGTCACCTCCCGTTCCGACGCGTCCAGAAGGGCCGCCCGCGTCCGCCCCGGGCGGCCCTCAAGCGTGGGGGAAACCATGTTTCCCCCACGAGCCCCCTTCTTCTTCGCAACGCATGCCCGGCGGCTCGAGCTACGCCCGGGCAGAGCCCGGGCTTCGCGGCGGCGCGTGAACGCTTGGCAGGCCACCAGGCTCACGCAAACGCAAAGCCCTGGCGGCGGGCACTTGGCGGCCGGTAGGGGGTCGCCTAGCGCACGACGAGCACCGAGCAGCGGGCCTTGTGGGCGACGCGCTCGCTGACCGAGCCGACCGCCTTCATGCCGTGGAGGCCGCGGTTTCCGACGACGACGAGGTCGACGCCGGCAGAGACCAGGGCGTGCACCGGGTCGGCGTCCTCGACGATCAGCGAGACGCCCGGCGCGACCCTGGTGAGGCTCGCCTGGAGCGTTTCGACGTCGACCTCCTTCCCGCCCGTGGCGCAGACTGCGTCGAGCGAGGCGTTCGTCCGATGCGCGAGCCCGGAGGCGGCGCGCACGGCCGCGGCGGCCTGCTCGGAGCCGTCGTAGCCGACGACGACCGAGCGCGGGAACTCGCCGTCCCCCTCGGCCGTGGCGCCCGCGACGAGCACAGCGCAGGGCGCGTCGTGCAGCAGCTTCGTCATGGCGCTTCCGAGGACGAGCCCGGCGAGGCGGCTGTGGCCGTGGCGGCCGACGACCGCGACCGTCGCCTGCTCGTCGGTGAGCGCCTGGAGCAGCGTCGGGAGCACCGCTCCTTCGAGCACCCGCGTCTCGACGGTCAGCTCCGGCCGCTCCTGCCGGATCTTCCCCGCGGCCTCGCCGAGCGCCTCGTTCTCGAGCTCGACCGTGGGCGGGGGGAGGACGACCCCGCCCCCGGGTGCCGTGGCCGCCGCCGCGGACGCCTCGTCCACCACCGAGACGAGGAGCAGCCGCGAGTCGCGGCCGGCGAGCGCCCCCGCCTGCTGCACCGCCACGACCGAGGCCGGCGTCCCGTCGACCCCGCACACGATCGTCGCGAACACGCTCTCGGCCATCGTCGCCAGGAGTCTAGGAGGTAGCGTTCGCCCGCGGTGAGGCTGGAAGGCATCCACCACGTCACGTGCATCACCGGTGACGCGCCCGGCAACGTCGAGTTCTACGCGCGGTTGCTCGGCCTGCGGCTCGTCAAGAAGACGGTCAACCAGGACGACCCGACCGTCTACCACCTGTTCTATGCCGACGAGGCCGGGAGCGCCGGCGCCGACATCACGTTCTTCGAGTACCCGCACGCGCGCCGCGGCCGGGCCGGGGCGGGGATGGTCCACCGCGTCGTCTGGCGGGTCGCGAGCGAGGAGGCTCTCGACTTCTGGGAGCAGCGGCTCGGCGCCGCGGGCGTGGAGACGAGCCGCGACGACGGCAGCCTCCGCTTCTCGGATCCGGAGGGGCTCGATCTCGAGCTCGCCGTCGTGGAGACGAACGACGCGCCGCTCGTGGCCAGGCACCCGGAGATCCCGGTCGAGCACGCCCTGCAGGGCTTCGACGGCGTCCGCGCCTACGCGTCCGATCCCGAGCGCAGCCGCGAGCTTCTCGTCGAGACCCTCGCCTTCGAGCCGGAAGCACCGGACCGTTACAAGGCCGGAGGGGACCGGCGCGAGTCCTGGTACCGGTACGACGAGCCGCCCGCCGAGCCGGGCACGGGCGGCGCCGGCACCGTGCACCACGTCGCCTGGTCCTCGCTCCCCGACGAGCACGAGGAGTGGCAGCAGCGCGTCGCGCGCGGCGGCGCCCGGCCGACGCCCGTCATCGACCGCTTCTACTTCAAGTCGATCTACTTCCGCGAGCCGAGCGGCGTGCTCTTCGAGATCGCCACGATCGGCCCCGGCTTCGCCACGGACGAACCGCTCGAGCACCTCGGCGAGCGCCTCTCGCTGCCGCCCGACTTCGAGCACCTTCGGGCACAGGTGGAGCCGTTGCTCACCCCGTTGCCGAACCCGCGCGGGTAGGCTCCCGCCGGTGAACCGCCGGCCTGCGCTTCTCCTGCTCGGTTTCTGCCTGCTCGCAGGCATGTTCGGCGCGGCCGCGGCGGCGCGCGGCACGCGCGCGCAGACGACGATCAGCTTCGGGATCACGGACGACGCGACCAAGTACGCGGACGACGGCGGGGCCTTCCTGTTCCGCCAGATGAACGTCCTGGGGATGGTCGAGAACCGCGTGATCGTGTTCTGGGACGAGAACACGCCGAGGTCGATCCTGGAGGGGGACTTCGTCGACCAGATGATGCCCGTGGCCGCCGCGGCAGGCATCCGCATCGTGCTCGCGATCCAGCCGATCCACGCGCTCGCGTTCTCGACCGACACCCGTGCGAGGATCGCCGCGTTCGCGGACTACGTCGGCCGGGTGGCGCGACGCTGGCCGCAGGTGCGGGAGTTCGTGATCGGCAACGAGCCGAACGTGAGGCGTTTCTTCCAGCCCCAGCACGCGAAGGACGGGACGATCGTCTCCGCCGCCGTGTACGAGCAGCTGCTCGCCGAGTCCTACGACACCCTGAAGGCGATCGACCCGACGATCAAGGTCGACGGGCTCGGGCTCTCCCCGCGCGGGAACGACCGGGGAGTCGGCGTCGGCGCCGAGTCGGTCTCGCCCGTGCGCTTCATCGCGGCGCTCGGCGCCGCGTACCGCCAGAGCGGCCGGACGACGCCGATCGCGGACGTCGTCGACGTGCACGCCTACTCGAACATCAACACGCAGCCGCTGACGAGGCCGTACCAGTGGCCGCAGGCGGGCGCGGCCGACCTCGACCGGCTCAAGCAGGCCTGGTGGGACGCGTTCCACGGCTCCGGCCAGCCGGTCTTCAAGGAGGCGAACGATCCCGCAAAGCCGGGCGGCTACGTCACGTTCCGGGTCGACGAGAGCGGGACGCAGGTAAGGATCGACCCGACCAAGGTCGACACGAAGCTCTACACCGGCAGGGAGAACGTGCCCCTCGTCGACGAGGCGACGCAGGCCCGCTACTACAACGACCTGATCTCGCTCGTGAAGTGCGACCCGGACGTCCAGACGCTCGACCTGTTCCACCTGATCGACGAGCCGCTGCTGCTCGGCTTCCAGAGCGGCCTGCTGCGGGTCGACGACGGCCGACGGCCGTCGTACGCCGCCGTGCGAAAGGCGATCGCGGCGGGCGGCACCTGCGCCACGCCGCATGCATGGCGTCACGCGACCGGCGTCATCGGCGCCCGGGGCAGCTGGAACCTGAAGCCGAAACTCGCGGCCCAGCGGACGTTCTGGGTGAAGGTCGGGGCCGGGGAGGAGGCGACGGCCGAGGTCGGCGTCTTCGCGGCGGGCACGCCGTCGCTGCGCGGCTCGCTCGAGGGCGGGGCCTCGACCGCCGAGATGCAGATGGGTGGGCTGCTGAGGGCGAACATCGTGCGCACCTTCAAGTTCACCCGGCTGCAGCTCGTTCCCGGTCGCTACGTCTTCGCCGCGCTCCTACACGCGACGATGAACCCGGCGCGAACGAAGCTGCTCGTCAGCAAGCCGTTCACGATCCGCTGACGTCCGGCAGGGCGTGGGGGCTGCGGGCGCGGGGGAATCAGCTAGCTCCGAACTCGAGGACCGCCGCGCCGCGCACCTCGCCTGCGCGCAGGCGCGCGAGCACGTCGTTCGCCTCGGCGAGCGGATAGACCTCGATCTCCGTTCGCACCGGCACCTGCGGCGCGAGGGCCATGAACTCCTCGGCGTCCTGCCGGGTCAGGTTCGCGACCGACCGGACGACGCGCTCCTCCCAGAGCAGCTCGTACGGGAACGACGGGATGTCGCTCATGTGGATCCCGGCGCAGACGACGACCGCCCCCTTCGCACTCGCCCGCAGGGCCGCCGGCACGAGCGCGCCGACCGGCGCGAACACGATCGCCGCGTCGAGCTCCTCCGGCGCCGGCCCGGCCGAGTCTCCGGCCCACTCCGCCCCCAGCTCGAGCGCGAGCGACTGCGCCGCCTCGTCGTCTGCCCGTGTGAACGCGAACACGCGCCGTCCTTGGTGTCGCGCGACCTGGGCCACGATGTGCGCCGATGCGCCGAAGCCGTAGAGGCCGAGCCGCTCCGCGTCGCCGGCCATCCGCAGCGCGCGATAGCCGATCAGCCCCGCGCAGAGGAGCGGCGCCGCCTGCTCGTCGGGATAGCTCTCCGGGATCGGCACGCAGTACCGCTCGTCGGCGACCGCGAGCTGTGCGTAGCCGCCGTCGAGGTGGTAGCCGGTGAACCGGGCCCGGTCGCAGAGGTTCTCGCGGCCGCTCAGGCAGTAGCGGCACTCGTTGTCCGTCCAGCCCAGCCAGGGGACGCCGATCCGCCCGCCCGGCACGAAGCGCCCGCCGCCCCGGAGGACGCGGCCGACGATCTGGTGGCCGACGACGAGCGGAAGCTTGGGATTCGGCAACTCGCCGTCGACGACGTGCAGGTCGGTGCGGCACACCCCGCAGGCGGAGACCTCGACCAGCACCTGCCCGAGGCCCGGCTCGGGATCGGGAAGATCGGCCGCACGGAGCGGCTTCCGGGGCTCGTCCAACACCATTGCCTTCATGCGCGCAGGGATAATCGTCTCATGCCCATGGACGTCGCCGAGGTCGCGGCCCACGCGCGGACCGAGAACTTCCCGATCGCGTCGCTGCTCTTTCCGCGCGAGTACCGGCCGCATCTGCGGGCGATCTACGGCTTCGCCCGGCTGGTCGACCTGCTCGGCGACAACTGGGAGGGCGACCGCCTCGAGGTGCTCGACGAGCTCGAGCGGCAGCTCGACCTGTGCTACTCGGGAGGGCCGGACTGGCCGGTGATGTGCGAGCTGCAGCCGACGATCCGAGCCTGCTCGCTGCCCCGGGAGCCGTTCTGGCGTCTGATCGAGTGCAACCGGCAGGACCAGCGGGTCGCCGAGTACGAGACCTGGGCCGACCTGAAGGCTTACTGCACGCTTTCGGCCGACCCCGTCGGCCGGCTCGTCCTGGGCGTGCTCGGCCGCGCCGGCGACCCGTACCTGGTCGCATGGTCGGACGACGTCTGCACCGGGCTGCAGCTCGTCAACTTCCTGCAGGACGTGCCGCGCGACGTGGCCATGGGTCGGATCTACATGCCGGCGGAGGATCGCCGCCGCTTCGGCGTGGTCGAGCTCGACCGGCCCAATCAGCCGCTTCGGCGGCTGCTCGAGTTCGAGGCAGGGCGGGCGCGGGGGCTGCTCGCCGCGGGCGAGAGGCTGCGCCAGGCGATCGGCGGCCGCGTGGGGCGGGGGATCGGGCTGTTCGCGCGCGGCGGTCTGGCGGCGCTCGAGGCGCTCGAGAACGCGAGCTGGGACATCTTCACGCAGCGGCCGCGGCCCTCCCGGGCCCGGCTCGCACGGGCAGCGGTGGTGGCGCTAGTCCGATGACCACCGTCGACCAGGCGTACGAGCAGGTCGAGCGGCTGACGCGCGAGCGCGCGCGCAACTTCTCCTACGGGATCCGGCTGCTGCCGAAGCCGAAGCGGCGCGCGATCGCGGCAATCTACGCCTTCGCGCGCGAGGTCGACGACATCGCGGACGATCCGGCGCTGCCGGCGGCGGAGCGGCGCGTCCGCTTGGAGGCGCTCCGCACCTCGCTCGACGGTGATCCGGGGGGCTCGGCGATGCTGGTCGCGCTCGGCGACGCGCGCGCCCGCTACCCGATCTCCGCCGACGCGCTGAACGCCCTCATCGACGGAGGCCTGCAGGACACGGAGCAGGCGCGCTACGCGGACTTCGACGAGCTGCGGGGGTACTGCAGCCGCGTCGCGGGCGCCGTCGGCGTGGCCTGCATCGCCGTGTACGGCGCCGACCAGCCGCAGCGCGCACAGGCGATGGGCATCGCGCTGCAGCTGATCAACATCATGCGCGACGTCGACGAGGACTGGAGCCTCGGGCGGGTCTACATCCCGCAGGACGAGCTGGCCTCGTTCGGCGTGTCCGAGGCGGACATCGCCGCCGGCCGCTGCACGCCGGCCTGGCAGGCGCTGATGGCCTATCAGGGGGCACGGGCGCGCGCGTATCTCGCCGAGGGGCGGACGCTGCTCCCGTATCTCGACCGGCGGAGCACCGCCTGCGTGTCCGCGTTCGCGAACCTGTACGAGGCGACGCTAGAGCGGATCGAGCAAGCCGGCTTCGACGTCTTCGGCGGCGCGCCGCGCCTGTCGTCGTGGACGAAGGTCCGCATCGTCGGCACCGGCCTCGTCCTCAAGTGAGGCCCCGCCACCCCGGCTCCCGCCCCGAGCCCTCAGTTCTTGCTTCCCCCGAGGGGCCGTTGGCCCCGTTCCCCCCGGTTTTGAGCGTAGCGCGGAAATCGTCACGTGTCTGTGACGCAGGTGTGCCGATTTACGCGCAGGCGCCCACGCGGGGCACGACGTGAAGGTGGCGGTCGTCGGCGGCGGCCTGGCGGGCCTCGCCGCCGCGCTCGAGCTCGTCGATGCCGGTCACGATGTCGAGCTCTCCGAGGCGCGGCCGACGCTGGGCGGCGCCGTCCAGACGCTCCCGGAGCGCGACGGCGACCCGCCTCCGCCGCCCGACAACGGGCAGCACATCGCGCTCGGCTGCTTCACGGAGTACCTCGCCTTCCTCGAGCGCATCGGCGAGGGCGGCTCCTACCGGCGACGGCGGCTCGAGCTGCCCGTGATCGGCGAGGATGCGACCGTCGCCGCCATCAGCCGCTCGCCGCTCTCCATCCTCGGGTACCGCCACCTGCCCGCGCGGCAGCGCCTTCAGGTTGTCCGGACGCTAATCGCACTGCGGCGCGCTCCCGCCGACGACGGCGAGACCTTCGGCGCGCTGCTCCGCCGCCTCGGCGCCTCGGACATGCAGATCGAGCGCTTCTGGGACGTGTTCGTCCGCCCGGCCCTCAACCTGCGCACGGACGAGGCGAGCGCGGCGATGGGCGTCTTCACCGTACGGACGGCACTGCTCGGCAAGGCCGCCGCGGCCGACGTGATCCTTCCGGCCAGGCCGCTCGGGGCCATGCACGGCGACGCCGCCGGACGCGCACTCGAGCAGCGCGGCGCGACGATCCAAACCGGCCGCCGCCTCGAGAGCCTCGCGGAGCTGGACGCCGATGCGATCGTCGTCGCGCTGCCCCCGGCCGAGTCGGCGCGCCTCCTCGGCGAGCCGGAGCCGGGGCTCGAGCCGTCGCCGATCGTCTCCGTCCACCTGCTGTTCGACCGCCCGATCCTGCGCTCGCCGCTCGCCGCGCTGCTCGGGTCGCCCGCCCACTGGGTCTTCGACCGCGGCGAGCTGACCGGGCACGCGCCTCCCGACGGAGGCCAGTACCTGACCGTCGTCGCGAGCGGCGTGCCCGACCTGCTGGAGATCCGCGGGAGAGGCCTCGTCGACCTGATGACCGGAGAGCTGACCGGCCGGCTCGGGCACGCGGAGCTCGTCTGGTCACGCGTTAGCCGGGAGCCCTACGCCACCGTCGCGCTTCGCCCCGGCACCGAGCGCGAGCGGCGCGGGCCGGAGACGGGCCGTCCCGGCGTCGTCCGCGCCGGCGCCTGGACCGACACCGGCTGGCCGGCGACCATGGAGGGCGCCGTTCGCAGCGGCCTTGCGGCGGCGCGTAGGATCAATGCGATGCAGGCGGTACGGGCATGACCGTCGTGCAGGAGCTCACGAGTCTCGACCGCGCGATCGACGCGGGCACGAGACGCCTGCTCGAGCTCCAGCATCCCGACGGCTGGTGGGTCGGGGAGCTGGAGTCGAACGCGACCATGATCGCCGAGCACCTCTTCTGGCTCCACTACCTCGGCCTGCGCGACCGCCGCACCGACCGCAAGCTCGCCAACGAACTGCTCGCCAGGCGCCGCGACGACGGCACCTGGTCGAACTGGCTCGAGGGTCCGCCCAACCTCTCGACCACGATCGAGTCGTACGTCGCGCTGAAGATGACCGGCGTCGATCCCGGCGCGCAGACGCTCGACTACATCCGCCGGAACGGCGGCATCGCCGCCGCCCGCGTCTTCACGAAGTGCTTCCTGGCGCTGCTCGGCCAGTGGCCGTGGCAACGCATCCCGCCGGTGCCGCCCGAGATCGTCCTGCTCCCGCCCTCGGCGCCCTTCTCGATCTACAACCTCGCCTGCTGGGCGCGGCAGACCGTCGTGCCCCTCTCCGTCGTCCTGGCGCTGCGCCCGGAACGTCCGGCCGGGGTCGACCTGCGCGAGATCGGCGCTCGTCCCGGCGAGACGAGGCCGCCGCCGCGGCCGGGGCAGCTCCGACGCCACGCCTTCGCGGTGGCCGAGAAGTGGGTCCGCTCGCGCCAGGAAGCCGACGGGGGCTGGGGCGGCATCCAGCCACCCTGGGTGTGGTCGATCGTCATGCTCGCCACGCTCGGGCACGGGTTCGAGGACCCGCAGCTCCGCGCGGCGGTCGAAGGTTGGAGCGGCTTCCTGATCGACGAGGGCGACCGGGAGCGCCCCGAAGCCTGCCAGTCGCCGATCTGGGACACGGCGCTCGCCGTCCTCGGCCTGCGTGCCTGCGGCGTCCCCGCCGACCATCCGCAGCTCGTGAAGGCGGGCGAGTGGCTACTGGCCGAGGAGGTGACCGGGAAGGGCGACTGGTCGGTGCGCGCGCCCGACGTCGCCCCTGGAGGCTGGGCGTTCGAATTCGCCAACGACCTCTACCCGGACGTCGACGATGCGGCGGTCGTGATCCTGGCGCTCCGCGAGCTCGGCGTCGGCGACGGCGCGGTCTCGCGCGGCCTCGCCTGGATCGAGGGCATGCAGTCCTCGAACGGCGGCTGGGGGGCCTTCGACGTCGACAACACGAGCGACTGGCTCTACAAGATCCCCTTCTTCGACTTCGGCGCCGTCATCGACCCGCCCAGCGAGGACGTGGCCGCCCACGCCGTGGAGGCGCTCGCGCCCGACCCCTCCTACCTCGACACGACCCGACGCGGACTCGACTACCTGCTCCGAGAGCAGCAGGCCGACGGCTCCTGGTGGGGCCGCTGGGGCGTGAACCACATCTACGGCACCGCTGCCGTCCTGCCGGCCCTCGAGGCTGCCGGTATCGACTATGACCACCCCGCCGTGCGCCGCGCCGTCAACTGGCTCGACTCGGTCCAGGACGTCGGCGGCGGGTTCGGCGAGGACATCCGCTCCTACCACGAGCCCGCCTGGCGCGGCCGCGGTGTCCCCACGGCTTCACAAACGGCGTGGGGAGTATTAGCCTACGTCGCGGCAGGCGAGGCAAGCAGAGCTTCCGCCCGGCGAGGCGCGGACCGCCTCTGCGCGACACAGCTGGACAATGGAGACTGGAAGGAAGAGCAGTACACCGGGGCGGGGTTCCCGACCGATTTCATGATCCGCTACCACCTCTATCGTCTTCATTTCCCACTCATCGCCCTCGGACGACTACGCGAAAGGCTTAATTAGTGTCCACCTCCGTCAAATCTCGCACTTCCCGCGCCGCTGCGAAGCGGCGTGCTGGGGCGTCCTCAGTCGCGCCCGTAGCCAACGGCTACGAACGCTCCCTGCGTCCTTCCATCACTTGCTTCTCGCGGGCGGGAAGCACGATCTTCGCCGGAGGTGAACACAACCCATGAAATTCCCGCTGCGCTCGACGATCCAGATCGGCCGTTACGTCGCCGCCCAGAAAAAGAAGGGCGAGCTCTACCCGCTCGTGCTGATGCTCGAGCCGACGCTCGCGTGCAACATCGCCTGCATCGGCTGCGGGAAGATCCGCGAGTACGAGTCGAACAAGGCGCGGCTGACCGTCGACGAGTGCATCGACTCCGCCGTCCAGTGCCCGGCGCCGGTGGTGTCGGTCTGCGGCGGCGAGCCGCTGATCTTCAAGGGGATCGAGGACGTCGTCGCAGGCTTCCTGGAGATGAAGAAGACGGTGGAGCTGTGCACGAACGCGCTCCGGCTCGTCGAGTACCTCGACGTCTTCAAGCCCGATCCGCGCCTCACGTTCGTCGTCCACCTGGACGGCATGCGCGAGATCCACGACTACATCTGCGACTACCCGGGCCTCTGGGACGTCGCCGTCGACGCCGTCAAGCAGGCCCGGAAAGCGGGATTCAGGGTCTCGACGAACACGACGATCTTCAAGGAGACGTCGGTCGAGGACGTCGTCGAGATGATGGGTTACATGACCAACGAGGTGGGTATCGACGGCCTCTTGATCGCCCCCGGCTACCAGTACTCGCAGATCGACCCGGCCCTGACGATGACGCGCGACGAGCACCGTGAGAAGTTCCGCCGCATCCGCGCTGCCGCGAAGGAGCACGGCTATCGCTGGCTGGCGAGCCCGCTCTACCAGGACTTCCTCACCGGCGAGCGCGAGCTTCCCTGCGCGCCGTGGGGCTCCATCACGCGCAACCCGTACGGCTGGAAGGGCCCGTGCTACCTGCTCACGGACGGGATCTTCCCCTCCTACGAGGCACTGATGGAGGGCATCGAGTGGGAGATGTACGGGCCGGGGAACGACCCGCGCTGCGAGCACTGCGCGATCCACTGCGGCTTCGAGCCTGCCGCCGCCTTCGCTGCGACCTCGAGCATCAAGGAGACCGTCCGGAGCATGGCTTGGACTTTCACGGGATGACGCTGGCCTGCGCCACCCGCACCGAGGAGCGGGCCGCCCGCAAGCTCGGCGCGCGCACGGCGCTCGTCGGGGTCGGAGCGCGCCGGTCGCTACCCGAGGGCCCGGTCGTGTCCTTCGGCCTCGCCGGCGGCCTCCACGACGGACTCGAGTGCGGCGAGGTGCTCGACGCGACGCGTGTCGTCGACCCGGACGGCGCCGTCCTCTGGGAGGGAGGGCCGCTGGGCGTGACGGGCGCGAGGCCCGCGACGATCCTCGCCGTGGACGCCGTCGTCGACGATCCCGCCGAGCGCCGCCGTCTGCACGAGCGCACGGGCGCCGATGCGGCCGACATGGAGTCCGGCGCGCTCGCCCGGACGGGCCGCCTGGCCGGCTGCGTGCGGGCGATCTCCGACACCCCGGAACGCACGCTCGGGCCGCTCGGCGCGATGCTCGACGCCGAGGGGCGGCTGCGGCCGTCCGGCCTCGTCCGCGCCCTGGCCGCGCCGCGCCGCACGGGCCGGGCACTCGCCGACGTCCGCCGGGCCCTGACCCGCCTCGAGAAGGTAACCGCATGACGCAGAACGGGCACAAGCGCGTGCTGCTGGCGGCGCCCCGCTCCTTCTGCGCCGGTGTCGACCGGGCGATCGAGATTGTCGAGAAGCTGCTGAAGACGCACGGGCCGCCGGTCTACGTGCGCCACGAGATCGTCCACAACCACCACGTCGTCCGGCGGCTGGAGGGCCTCGGCGCAGTCTTCGTCGAGCACGAGGACGAGATCCCCGAGGGCGAGATCTGCGTCCTCTCGGCGCACGGCGTCGCCCCGGCCGTCCGCGAGAGCTGCGAGAAGAAGGGCCTCCGCGTCGTCGACGCGGTCTGCCCGCTCGTCTCCAAGGTGCATGCCGAGGCGAGGCGCTACGCCGACAGCGGCCACCTCGTCGCCCTGATCGGGCACGCCAACCACGTCGAGGTGATCGGGACGAAGGGCGAGCGGCCGGAGCAGATCGTGGTCGTCGAGTCGCCGGAGGACGCCGAGGCGCTGGACACGAACGGCCAGCCGTTGGCCGTGATCACGCAGACGACGCTGTCCCTCGACGACGTGGCCTCGACGGTCGACGTGCTCGGCGAGCGCTTCGGCGATCTCAGGCGGCCCGGCGCGGAGGACATCTGCTACGCGACGCAGAATCGGCAAGATGCCGTGAAGGAGATCGTTCGCAAGGGGGCGACACTGTTGCTCGTGATCGGCTCGCCGACGAGCTCGAACGCCAACCGCCTCGTCGAGGTGGCGCAGGCGCGTGGCGCCAAGGCGACGCTGATCGACGGCGAGTCCCCGCTCGATCGCGAGCTGCTCGACGGCCACCGGATCGTCGGGCTCACCGCCGGCGCCTCGACCCCGGAGGGACTCGTCCAGGCGGTGCTCTCGTCGCTCGCCGGAAGCGGCTACGACGAGGTTGAAGAAATCACGGTCGCCAGAGAGGATGTCCACTTCAGACTGCCCAGGGAGGTCTACGCGTGACCACAGTCGAGATTCCGAGCTCAGTCGCCGCCGCACTGCCGACCCTGGCCGTGTTCGACATCACGAACGAGGTGTCGCGCGACGTGCGCAAGGCGGAGCTGTCCTCGGGGCTCGCGTATGTCACCCCGGCGATGTCCACCTCGCTGATCCGCGTCACCGAGCGGGAATCGGGCTTCTTCTGCGATTTCGAGGAGATGCTCTCGAGGCTCGTGCCGATGTCCGCCCCCTCGCGTGAGCGCTTGATTCTCGGGCTGCTCGGCGCGCGCACGGAGCAGATTCCGTTCGCCGACAGAAGGCTCACGCTCGGGCAATGGCAGCGGATCCTGCTCTTCGGCTTCAGCGGCGACCCGCGCGCCGACTTCACGCTGACGCTCGTCGGCTGATCCTCCGCGGGCTCGTGCCCGCCGATACGTGATTCCTTTGCGGGCCGGCCCGCCCTGCGTATGATCCGGTCCATGGACCGGGCGCGCCGTCACCAGCGCCTCCTCGCCGTCCTCGCCTTCGGCGTGCTGGCCCTCGCGGCCGAGCTCGTCGGAGCCAGCCTCACGCACCGCATCGACCTCGGCCGCCACGTCCGCTCGCCGAGCTACAGCCACGCCGCCTACTACCCGGCGGTCCTGGCCGCGGTGAAAGTGGGAATCGCGCTGCTGCTCGCCTCGTTGGCGTGGCGTATGTTGAGGGCTCACGCACTCGAGCATGCGGCCCGGAGGGTCGCGGGCGCCGTGGGCGGCGAGGTGCCGCGGGTTCGCGTCACGCTCTCGCCGCGTCTCTGGCTCGCGTTCTTCGCCGTGACGGCCACGACCTACCTCGTGCATGTGGACGCGGCGCGCATCGCCAGCGGGCGCTGGGCGCTGTTCTTCCCGTGGGTGCACAGCTCGGCGCTGCCGGTCTTCGCCGTGCTCTCCGTGCTGTTCGCCGTCGTCTGGAGCGCCGTGCAGCGGTGGCTCGCCGACTACGAGCAGTACGCCGAAGACGCCGTCCGCCGAGCCGAGAGCCTCGCTCGTGCGCGTCCGCCCAGGGCCGCGTTCCCGAGGGTCGTACTGGCCGTGCCGCCGCGTCGCCTGTTCGGGCGCGTGCTGGACAGCCGGCCGCCCCCCGCCTCCGCGTAAGTCTCGCGTCGCGCCCAAACCCTGCGCGCACCCGCGGAGTCGTTGTCGTCCCCTGGGGGAGAGGAGGTGCTCGTGGAAGTCTCGACCGAATTCATGCGGAGCGCCCGGCGTTCCCGCCGCGCGCTGTTCGTACTCTCGCTCGGACCGACGTGCGCCCTCGGCGGCGTGGTCTGGGCGCTGCTCCAGCCCTACCGGATCACGCTGCTCCACCCGTACGGCCAGGGCTTGTGGTGGCTCGTGTCCGAGCCGCCCATCTATGTCGTCCTCGTCGGGCTCCTCTTCCACTGGCTGGTCGCACCCGGCGTGGTCGAGGATCTCGAGGACGCGGAACGGGAGCGGGCCTGTGATCGCCGACTCGCTGTTGATGCCGCCGTCGGAGCACGTCCACTGGTGGTTCGCCACCGGCTTTCTCGTCCTCGCGCTCTGCTTCGCGGCCCGGGCCGTCGTCGGGCCGGAGGTCTGGGACCGGCGGCCGTGGCGGCGCTACCTGTTCCCCGGGCTCGTGTTCGGGATGGGCCTGCTGATGTTCCCGGTGATGGTCTTCTTCGCCAACTCGACCATCCACATGATTGCCCACGGCTCCTGGGCGGAGACGTGGATGCTCGCCGGCGGCGCGCAACTCGGGCTGGCGGTGGGCAAGCTCAAGAGCCCGCTCTGGAACCTGACCATTCCGCTCGGGCTCTTCGTCGGGGGCGTGGCAATCCTCGTCCACGAGCAGAACGGCTGGCTCTACTCGCGTGCGGCCTTCGGCCACCACCTGATCGGCTGGATCGCCGTCGTCGGGACGATCATCCCGCTCGTCCTCGTCTTCCGGCCGCGCTCGATCGTCCTCGGCCTCTGCTTCGCCGCGCTGCTGGTGTCGATCTCGACGGTGCTGTACGCCGACCGCGACACGGCGCCGATCTTCGGCCACCTCTCGCCCGAGGCGGGTGTCCCCCACCGGTGAGGCGCGCGCTCGTCCTCGCGGTCCTCGTCGCGCTCGCCGCGCCGGCGGCGGCCTTCGGCCACGCGTCGATCAGCGACTCGAAGCCCGCCTCGCGCGAGCGGCTCGAGCGGGCGCCGACCCGCGTCGAGATCGATTTCGACCAGGCCGTGAAGGTCTTCCCGAACGGGATCCGGGTGTACGACGCGCGCGGTCGCCAGCTGGCACGGAAACTCCACTCGGAGAGCGGCGGCCATGCGATCGTGGCCGGTCTCGCGATGCGCCTCCCGAAGGGCGCCTACACCGTCCGCTGGCGGGCGCTCTCCGGCGACGGCCACGTCGTCTCCGGCGTCTACACGTTCGGCGTCCGCGTCGCCGCGCCCGAGCCGACGCAGGCGTACGGCTCGTCCGGCCCGACGACGACCGAGAACGTGCTCCGCTGGCTCTACTTCGTGTGCCTCGCGCTGACGATCGGCGGCATCGGCTTCCGACTCGTCGTCCTGCCCCGCAGCGTGCCGCGCTCGCTGGAGCGCGTGTTCTGGGCCTTCGCGCTCGTCGGCCCGATCGCGGCGATCCAGATCGGCATCCTCGCCTTCCTCGTCCGCGCGCAGGACGCGCTGCAGCTGCCGTTCGGCCGCTTCCTCTACGGCGACCTGTCGCCGTTCGCGGGCGACACGCGCTTCGGCGAGGCGTTCGTGGTGATGACGCTCGGATTCGCCGTCGTCACGGCGCTCGTCTTCCTCGCGCTGGCTGACCGAGCGGCGACGGGCGTTCCTCTGGCCGGCGTTCGCGCTCTCGCTCGCCCTCGCGTCCGGCCTCTCGCTCTCGGGACACTCCGCGCTCGACCCGCCCGTGTCGAAGTGGTCGGAGCTCGCCGACTGGGTGCACCTCTCCGCGGCCTCGCTCTGGGCGGGCGGCGTCGTCATGCTGCTCGCCGTCTTCCTGACCGCGCCCGCGCTGCGGCAGCAGTCGTTCGTCCGCTTCGCGCGCCTCGCGCCCTTCCTGATCGCGCTCCTGCTGGCGGCGGGGATCTACCTCAGCATGCTCCGGCTGCCGGCAGCTCGACGACCTGTGGACGACCGGCTACGGGCACGTGCTGATCGTCAAGCTCTCGCTCGTCGCGCTCGCCCTGGTCTGGGGCGGCTTCCACCACTTCGTCGTCGAGCCGCGCCTCGGCCGTCCCCACGTGGCCGGCCGCGTGCGTGGCAGCCTTGCGGGCGAGACCGCCGTCGGGCTCGCCGTGCTGCTCGTCGCCGCGTTCCTCGTGAACTCGAAGCCGCCGGCGCGGAGTTCGCCGCCGGTGCTGGCGAGCAAAGCCCGCCAGCACGGCACAAACGTGGCTACGCCGAGACCGGCTCAGACGGCGGCGGCGGCGCAACCGGCGGCAGCGGTCTCCGCCGCCAGCCCTTGACGATCATCAGCGTCGCGCCGGCCGCGAGCAGGATCCCGATCACCAGGACGCCGAGCCCGATCCAGAGCGCGTAGGGGATCTCGGCGCCCGCCTTGACGCGCGCGTCGACGCCGGGCGACCCGTCCGCGTTCATGAGAACGACCGACCACGAGCCCGAGTCGGTCTCCCAGGTCAGGACCTGCGTGCCCGAGCCGTGCACGGAAGCGACCCAGAACGTCTGGGCGGCAGGCGGCTCGGGAGCCTGCGTTCCCGACTGCCGGTCGTAGTGCGCACGGAACGGGTCGAAGTCGACGTCCGTGAGCACGTCGTGCTCGACGTCCGCCAGGTAGCGCTCGACGTCGTCCCTGTGGCCGATGCCGACGAAGATCGGGGCCTCGCCCGACGGGCGCGCCTCGATCCTGATCTTCCCGAACAGCCACTCGGGCACGCTCGTCGCGAGGTCGATGTTCTTCGTCGCGATCGCTTCGGTCGGCGAGTGCAGGAGGTGGAGCCCGGTCGAGTGATAGCCGTCGCTGTCCTTGTCGGTCGAGGCCCAGATCGCCGTCCCGCCGGCCCCGGCCACGACGAGCGCGATCAACGCGAGGATGATCCCCACGACGAGGAGCACGATCTGCCCCGTGGTTCGCGACGCCGTCTGGTCCGGCATGCCGGGCTCATCCGTATCACCCTGCTGCCAGGATCGCAACCTCGGGCGGTAGTGTCGGGCCATGCTCTGGGCGATCAGCGGCGGCGCGGGTTTCCTCGGCCTGCACCTGATGCGGCGGCTGCTGGCCGACGGCCACACGGTTCGCACGCTCGACGTCGTCCCGCTCGGCGATGCCGAGCTGGAGGACTCCAGCTTCGTCCAGGAGCTGCGCGGCGACGTCCGCCACCCGGCGACGGCGAGGGAGCTGGTGCAAGGCGCCGATGTGCTCGTCCACGCCGCCGCCGCCCTACCGATTCGCGGGTCGCGGGACGAGATCAGGGCCGTCAACGTCGGCGGCACGGCGACGACGCTTGCCGCCGCGCGCGAGGCGGGTGTCGGCCGCGCGATCTTCATCTCCTCGACGGCCGTCTACGGCGTGCCGAAGGTGCACCCGATCGGCGAGGACGCGCCGCTCGTCGGCGTCGGCCCGTACGGCGAGTCGAAGATCGAGGCGGAGAGCGTCTGCCTGGAGTTCGTGCGGCGCGGGCTCGACGCGGTGATCGTCCGGCCGAAGACGTTTGTCGGGCCGGAGCGGCTGGGCGTCTTCGAGATCCTCTTCGACTGGGTGCACGACGGCCGCCGCATCTACATGCTCGGCGACGGCAGCAACCGGTATCAGCTCCTCGCCGTCGAGGACCTCGTCGAAGCCGTCGTGCGCGCCGCGGACGCCGACGGCGTCGCGGGCGAGGCGATCAACGTCGGCGCCCAGGAGTTCGGGTCGGTGCGTTCGGACCTCCAGGCGCTGATCGATCACGCCGGCTCGACGAGCCGCCTGACGCCGGTGCCCGCGAGACCGGCCGAGATCGCCCTGCGCGGACTCGAACTCGCCCGCGTCTCGCCGCTCGCCGAGTGGCACTACAAGACCGCGCACCGCGACTCGTTCGTGGACGTGTCCAAGGCCGAGCGCCTGCTCGGCTGGCACGCGCGCCTGTCGAACGCGGAGGCGCTCTGCGCGACGTACGACTGGTACCTGGCCCATCGCGACACGCTCGGCTGCGCCGGGACGACCCATCGCGTGCCCTGGAACCAGCAGGCGCTCGGCCTGCTGAAGAGGTTCAGTTGACGAGCGACTGGGACACGCTCTTCGACGAGATCTACCTGCGCACATACGCGCAGCTGGCCGATCCCGAGACCGGGCCTCGCCAGGCGGAGGGCGTCGCGAGCCTCCTCGGCCTCGAGCCCGGCGCCGACCTGCTCGACTGTCCCTGCGGCTACGGTCGGCACTCGGTCGAGTTCGCCCGCCTCGGCCTCCACGTCGTCGGCGCCGACCGCTCGGAAGTGCTGCTCGCCGAGGCGAAGCGCCGGGCGGGCGACGGCGAGTGGCCACGGTGGGTGCAGGCCGACTACCGGGAGCTGCCCTTCGAGGACGCGAGCTTCGACTGCGTGACGAACCTCTTCTCCTCGCTGGGCTACTGGGGCGACGACGGGGACAGGCAGGCGCTCCGCGAGTTCCGGCGCGTGCTTCGACCGGGCGGCTCGCTCGTGATCGAGACGATGCACCGCGACCGGCTGATGGCCATCTACAGCCCGCGGTCGTGGGAGGAGCTGCCGGACGGCTCGCTGCTGATCGAGGAACGCGAGATCGACTACGAGCGTGGCCTCAGCGTCGTCCGGCACGAAGTCGTCGAGCCGGACGGCAACCGCGTCTCGGTGCCATACGAGTTCCGCGTCTACACGGCCACGGAGCTGATCGGCTTCGCTCGCGACGCGGGCTTCGAGCAGGTGGCGTGCTACGGCGACTTCGACGGGACGCCGGTCTCACGAGACACCCGGCTCATCGTGGTCGCGAGCTAGGCGCACAGCTCGACGGCCACGGCGAGATAGACCTCGAGGCAGCGTTCGAGGTCGCCGAGCTCGACCCACTCCTCGGTCTCGTGCAGCCCCTCGCCTCCGGGGCCGAAGAGAACGGTCGGGATCCCCGCCGCTGCGATCAGCCCCGAGTCCGCCCAGAAGGGCATGCCGACGATCTCGCGCGCTCCGGCATGGCGGCGAACCAGCTCGACGAAGGGATCGTCGGGTGGGAGCTCGTACGCATCTCGGGCGAACGGGACGCGGACCTCGGCACGGAAGTCGGAGTCGTCGCGGCCCGCCTCCTCGAGGATCGCGGCGAGCTCACGCGCGGCATCGTCTGCCGTCTCGCCCGGGAGCGTCCGCCGCTCGGCGAGCAGCACGCACCGGGCCGGGTAGCTGGACAGCTCCTGGCCGCCCTCGATCACCGAGGCGTGCGCGGACGCCGTCCCGAGCAGCGGATGCGCCGGCTGCGACCGCAGTCGCCGATCGAGCTCCTCGAGCCGGACGAGGACGCGGCCCATGCGGACGACGGCGTCGATCCCGCGCTCCGGCCGCGAGCCGTGCGCCGCGCGGCCTGTGACCTCGATCTCCAGGCCGACGAAGCCGCGGTGCGCGATCGCAAGGCGCAGCCAGGTCGGCTCGGCGACGATCGCGGCGTCCGCGCGATAGCGGTCGAGCACCGCTTCCGTCCCGATGCTGCCGGCCTCCTCGTCGGCGACCGCAGCGACGATCACGTCGCCGCGCAGGCCGCGCCCGACCGCCTGCCGTCCGGCGAGCATGATCGCGGCGAGGCTGCCCTTCATGTCCAGCGATCCCCGCCCGTAGAGGCGGTTGCTGTCCAGTCGAGGCGAAAAGGGCGCGTCCATTCCGGCCGTGCCCACCGTGTCCAGGTGCGCGTTCAGGAGCAGCGACCGGCCGCCGCCGGACCCGCGAGCGACGCCGACGACACTCGGCCGGCCAGCGACCGGCTCGAGCACCTGGACGTCGAGGCCCGCCTGCTCGAGCCACCCGGCGACGAAGCCGGCGATCTCCGCCTCGCCCGCGCCGCCCGCGACCAGCGACGGGTTGACCGAGTCGATCGCCACGAGCTGCGGGGCCAGCTCCGCCAACTCGCGCGTCGAGCCGCTCAGGAGCGCTCCGCAGCCCGGGCCAGCCGCTCGGCGGTGTCGGCGACGAACGCCTGCAGGCGCGACCGGATCAGCCGGCCGGTGCCGGGCACCTTCGCGTTGAAGGTCGAGTGCCAGCGGATGTGCGTGCCGTCGTCCTGCGGCGTGAGCGTGACGTCGGAGTGATAGTCGCGGATCGGCAGGCCGGAGAGGTGGTCGTAGCCGAGCCGGCGTGGTGGGTCGAAGTCGGTCACCCGCTCGCGCGTCCTGGTGCGGCCACGCCGGAAGCTCCGGATCTCGCCGGCGCCCTCTCCGCTCTCGACGGCGGCGTCGTCGAAGTCGGCCCACTCCGGCCAGGTGCGGACGTCGGCGAGCAGCGCCCAGACGCGCTCGGGCGCTGCTCGTGACGTGGCCTCGGCGTCGAGTTCGAGCATCAGCGGCCTCGGCCGTGAGTATCTCGGCGCCGGCCCGTCTCCACGCGGTAGAGATGCCACGCGCCGGGGATGCCCTTGAGGGAATGGACGCCGCGCTCTCGGAAGCGGAGACCGGAGCCGAGCACCAGATCCCTG
Organism: uncultured Actinomycetes bacterium; assembly: GCA_963776375.1. Classification (GTDB taxonomy): domain Bacteria; phylum Actinomycetota; class Thermoleophilia; order Gaiellales; family Gaiellaceae; genus PALSA-612. The sequence goes on from CAVZMF010000005.1 coordinate 569,833, forward strand.
ACCGTGCGGGACACGAGCACCTCTCCGTCCCCGGCGATTCCGGCGATCCTGGCGCCCACCGCGACGGCGATCCCTCCGAGTCGCGGCCCACGGCTCTCGAACTCTCCGACGTGCACGCCGCTCCGCACCTCGAGGCCGATTCGTCGCAGGGCTTCGCGGACGGAGCACGCGCAGGCGATCGCGGCGCTGGCGCCGTCGAAGGCGGCGAAGAAACCGTCGTCGGACGAATCGATCTCCCGGCCGTCGTGCGCATCGAGCTCGGCGCGAACGATGTCGTCGTGCTCCTCGAGCAGCTCGCACCAGGTCCGGTCACCGAGATCGAAGGCACGGGCGGCCGACCCGACGATGTCGGTGAAGAGGACGGCCGCGATCCTGCGCTCGTGGAAGTGCAGGCGACCGGTATGGAACTCCGCGGCCGTTCGCACGGCAGCGGACTCGATCACGGACACTGTGCTGCTCCTTCGGGAGGAGAGGTCGGACGTTGGAGGTGCTGGCGCCACCGGGCAAGTCGAGCCCGGCGGGAAGAGTTCCGGCTATGTCAGCGGCGTCGCGGCCATCATCAGCACCACCTCCCGCGCGTCTGGGCGCGCGTCGGCGGACTCGGCATCATGCCGGACGAGAGCCGCGCCGTCAAGGCGCAGATACGAGATCGTCGAGCCGGCGCGCGTACGCGGGCGCCGTGGGCTCGTCCTCGTGCTTGAAGTACGCGTACACGTCGACGCCCGCCTCGAGCACGGGCCGGATCCGCGCCGCCCAGTCGGCGAGCGCCGCCTCGTCGTACGGCGGCTCGCGGAGCCGCAGGTAGCGGAACGGCGCGTCCCCCTCCAACGAGCCGACGAGCGCGTGTCCCTCGAGGTCGGCGCCGGCCCAGCTCTCGTGGCGGAACTCGAACGCGACGAGGAGCCCGGGCTCGAGCGAGTCGAGGAACAGCCGCAGCAGACCCTCGTCGCGCGGCTTGCTCGGCGGCAGCTGGACGAGGATCGGCCCCAGCCGGTCACCCATCGCCAGCACGCGCTCGCAGAACGTCGCGACGCCGTCGACGCGCCCGAAGTGCGTGATCTGGCGGCTCATCTTCACCCCGAACCGGAAGCCGTCCGGCGTCTGCGCGGCCCACGTCTGCAGCTGCTCTTCCGACGGAAGCCGATAGAAGGTCGCGTTCAGCTCCACGGTGGGGAGCCGCTCGGCGTAGGTGCGCAGGAAGTCCTTCGGTTTCGTCCCGGCCGGATAGAAGGCCGGTCTCCCGAACGAGGATTTGAGCATATCCCCAAGTGCGCCCTCCTTCGGCCCCCGCCACGACGGGTAGGAGAAGCCCGAGGTTCCGACGTAGATGCTCACGCTCGTCGTAGTTTGGTGGAACGGCGACAACCCGAGCTTGGCGGGGAGGTCCCTCGTCGGTCTAGTGGGACGAGACTCGCCCAGGCGAGCGCCTATGTCTCGGCTTCTGCATCGCCCTCCCCAGTAGCCCACGGGGCAGCTACGTTCACGGCGCTGCTTCGTTTGACGACGAGGTCGTCTTCGCCGTCCGAAGTGAAGAGCTGGATCATGTCGCTGTCCGGGTAGACGACGGCACCGACCGCTGTCATCGAGGAGAACATCGCGACGCGGACGGTTGACTCGCTGTTGTTTCGCACGAGGTGTGCTCCGGCGGGGCCGGAGGGAAAGAAGACGAGGTCCCACTGCTCGAGCTGGTCCTCGCCGCCCGGATGCCGCAGGGTTGGCGTGCCTGAGACGACCAGGAGCCATTCTTCTTCAGGATCTTCGTAATGGTAGGGGCCGACAGCCTGGCCGGGAGGTAGCTCGTAGACGCTGAGCCCGGTGCGGGCCGCGCTGAGCAGCGTCCCAACCCGGGTGCTGTTCCGCCGGAAGCCGTCAGGCAGCTGTGGACGCGGGTCGCACGCGATCGCGGCGAGGTTGACTCGCCGAACCGGTTCAGTACTCATTTGAACTCCTTCGTAGGGTTCGCCCAGGAGACTGCGTGAGCCGCGGCGTGCTACTTGCCGGACTGCAGTTCCCAGGCGCCGATGATCGCGTCTTCGACGGCATCCGCGTTCCCGGCCTCGATATCGGCGACGATCATCATGTGCTTCGCGTAGCGCCTCGGCACGGAGAATGTCTCGGGGAACGACTGCAGTAGGAAATCTCTGAAGTCGAACGACGCGCGGATGACGACGTGGCTGCGGTCGAGCTGCCGGGCAACCAGGCGCCCCTGATACCGCCACTCGCGCAGACCGTCGCGGAGACGTTCGACGACACCGTCGCACTGAGCCGCGAGGCGGCTGAGCTCTTCGAGCCTCTCGGCCACATGATCGCGGTCCTGGCCCTGATTCACCGAAACTGTGCGATCCCGCGGCCGTCGTCCTGATCCCAGCCGTAGGCGGCGAGATAGCCCCAGCAGTCCGGCCGGCTCCCGTCAGTGTCCGTGATGCCGTACGCGTCCGCGAGTTGGCGAGCGCTGATGATCGTGCCAGCCCAGCGGTCGACGTCTGCGGCCCTGGCGAGCGCCGCGACGCCTCTGGCGACGTAGGTAGGCGACTCGGAGATCCCGAATCCAGGGCGCTCTGTCAGGGCATCGCGCCAGTTGGCCTCGCTGACGCCGAAGTTCGCCAACATTTTCTCCGAGCGCAGCCAGCCGGGTGTGACGCCGACGACCGTCAAGGGGCTGTTCTCCAACTCGGCGTTCAGCCCTTTGACGATTCGCTCGACGTTGGCCTTGACCAGGTCGTAGTAGAAGCCCACGTTCCGCCGGAACTCGGCATTCGCCTCTGAGGTGCCGTCGGTCATCTCCACGACGAGCCCCTGGCTTCCCTGAGCCTCGACGGTGCGCAACATGAGCGGGATCGCGGCGCGGCACGTGATCAGGTGCGTATGCACGCCCATCTGCAGCATCCGCAGCCCGCCGGCCCAGTCGTGCTCCCAGAGCGGCTTATCCCATTCCATGTACCTGTCACCGCCGAAGATGTCGTTCACGAGGAGATCGAGTCGGCCCTGCTCGCGCTCGATGCCCGCGACCAGCTCGGCAACCGAAGCAGGGTCTTCGTGATCGACCACGAGCGCCGTCCCCGTGCCTCCCGCGGCCGCAATCAGGTCTCCAGTCTCCTCGATCGTCTCGGGCCTACCGATCTCGGACGGCCCGGTCGTCCGGCTGCTGCGACCAGTCGCATAGACGTAGAAGCCCGCGCGCGCGAGCTCAACGGCGATCGCCCGTCCGGCGCCGCGCGTCGCGCCCGCCACAAGCGCCACTCTCACCGCCTCGGTCACACCGACCCTAGTATTCCACCCGGTGCATCCTGGCCGGACGTGCGAACCGGCGGGCGGTCATCGTGGCGCGCGGCGGGCCGCTCAGGCCCACCTGCTTCCCGCCGGGCTTCCACGACGCGTACGAGAACCCGGACGAGCCCACGTAGAGTTTCGCCATCGCGATGAGTGATAGCGAATCGGGCGCGAGCACATTCACGGTCTCGGGCGAGGTGTACGACCGCTTCATGGGTCGCTACTCGTCCTTGCTCGCCGTTCCCTTTGCGGACGCGGCCGGGGTCGAGGCCGGGCAGAAGGCGCTCGACGTCGGTAGCGGCCCGGGCGCGCTGACCGCAGAGCTCGTCCGCCGCCTCGGCGCCGAGCACGTTGCGGCCGTCGAACCCGCGCCGCAGTTCGTGGACGCGGTCCGCCGACGGCTGCCGGGTGTCGAGGTGCAGGTCGGGCAGGCCGAGGAGCTGCCGTTTCCGGACCGGCAGTTCGACGCGGCGCTCGCGCAGCTCGTGCTGCACTTCGTGAGCGACGCGGACGCAACGGTGCGGGAGATGAAGCGCGTCGTTCGACCGGGCGGGGCTCGTGGCCGCGTGCGTCTGGGACTTCGGCGGCGGCATGCGGATGCTGCGGCTGTTCTGGGACGCGGCGCTGGCGCTCGACCCGAATGCGCCCGACGAGGAAAGGACTCGCCCCTTTGGCCGCGAGGGCGAGATCGCCGGGCTCTTCGCGGCCGCGGGCCTGGAGGCGATCGAGTCGGGCTCGCTCGAGGTCGCAGCAAAGTACGAGGACTACGACGACTTCTGGACGCCGTTCCTGTCGACCACCGGACCGGCCGGCGCGTACATCGCCTCGCTGGACGAGGAGGGGCAGGCGCGTATCCGCGACGACCTCCGCACCAGGCTCGGCTCTCCGCAGGGGCCGTTCACGCTCCCGGCGAGCGCCTGGTACGCCACCGGCCGCGTTCCCGGATGAGCGGCGACGCGGGCAACGTCTGGGACGATGTGCCCGACTGGGGCGGCGGTGTCGGCGCACGGCGCGTGGTGCGGGCCGAAGCGAATCGGCTGGGCGGATCGCTCTGGGAGTTCCAGCCCGGGACGTCGCAGTTCGTCTACCACTTCCACCACGGCACCGAGGAGCTCCTCGTCGTCCTCCGCGGCCGGCCGACGGTCCGCATGCACGACGGCGACCACGAGCTGGGCGAGGGCGACGTTCTGCCCTTCCCGGCCGGGCCGAACGGCGGCCATCAGATCCGGAACGATACGGACGGGGTCGCACGCGTCCTGATCGTCGCGGCTCACGCCGACCCCGACGTCGCTGAGTATCCGTCGTCCGGCAAGGTCGCCGCGATCGTCCACGGCGAGCACCGCTACCACCGCGTGGACGACGCGGTCGAGCACGCCGGGCCCGAGTGACGAAGGCGCCGTCGGACCTGCTCGCTACAGTCGAACGCCCATGGCGGTGGCGACCGACGTGATCCTCGACGGCACGATCCAGGTGCTCGACCACGGCTTCGTCCGGCTCGACGACGTGATGGCCGGGGACCTGTCCGTCGTCAACTCGGCGCGCGTCTCGTTCGGCCGGCGCAAGACCGAGATGGACGAGTCCGACGAGGGGCTGATCCGCTTCCTCATGCGCGACCGGCACGGCACGCCGTTCGAGCACAACGCCTTCCGCTTCCACATCCGCGCGCCGATCTTCGTCGCCCGCGAGTGGTTCCGGCACCGCGTGGGCTCCTTCAACGAGTTCAGCATGCGCTACGCGCGCGCGACCGACGACTTCTACGTGCCCGAGGCAGACGACGTGCGCACGCAGGTCGGCAAGCCGGGCGCGTACTCGTTCGAGCCCGTCTCGCCCGAGCTCGCGGAGCAGACGCGCCAGGAGCTGCGGGCCGTCTACGACCAGGCGTACGCGATCTACGAGCGGCTCGTCGAGGCCGGCGTCGCCCGCGAATTGGCGCGCGCGGTGATGCCGGTCGGCGCGTACACCGAGTTCTACTGGACGGTCAACGCGCGGGCGCTGATGAACTTCGTCGCCTTGCGCGCGCACGAGACCGCACAGCGCGAGATCCGCCGCTACGCGGAGGCCGTCGAGACCTTCTTCGCCGAGGCGATGCCGGTCACGCACGCGGCCTTCGTGGCCAACGACCGCGTGGCTCCGTAGAAACGGAGGCGGTGCCAGACTGAAGTCTGGCACTCAGCCCCTGCCTAGGCTAGGTCGTCATCACGATCGGCGCGGCCTTCTGCCCCGGCCGGTGCAGGACGACGACCCAACCGTCGTAGAGCTTCTTCTGGTGCCAAACCTGGAGGTCGTAGGGAACCGAGAGCCGGACAGTCGTCTCACCGCCGTCGACGGCGAAGTCCCCACAGGAGGCCGTCGGCTTGCCCTTCTTGGATAGGAGCAGCTCGTACCAGCCGCCCTTCGGCGCGTCGCGCAGGCCGTCGACCTGCATCTGGAGCGGGTAGTTGCCGCCCTCGTCGTGGTCGGCAATCGCGATGTCCGCGCGAGCGGCGGCCATGGCCCCGACGCCGTGCATCGGGACGGTCGCCTGCGCCGAGAAGCTGTTCTGCTTCTGCCCGACGGCATAGCCGATGATGAACGCTGCCGCAGCCGCTGCGGCGGCGATGCCGAGCAGCGCTGCCGGCCGGCGGCGCTTGAACTCGAGCACCTTCGACTCCTCGACCTCGGGCGGGTTCGCCACCGCGGTCGAAAGCTCGGGAGGCGGGCCCGCCTGCACGAGCAGGTCGTGCACCCGCCGGAGCCGGTCGAGCTCGTCGCTTCCGCCCTCGTCGCCGACCAGCTCGCGAAAATCAGGTTCGTTCGTCACCTCAACTCCTCTTCGAGCTCGTCCGCCAGGCGGGCGAGCGCGCTACGCGTTCTCGTCTTGACAGTACCGAGCGGAATCCCGACCAGATTTGCGATCTCGCTTTGGCTGAGCCCGCTCCAGTATGCGAGCTCGATCAGCTGCCGCTCGTTGTCGGGCAGCGCGTCGAGCGCGCTGTGCACGCGCCAGGAGAGCCAGCTGTGCTCGGCGCGCTCGTCGGGGCCCGGCTCCGTCGTCGGTTCGTCCGGTGCCTCGGCCGGCGGTTCGCGACGCGCCCGGCCGCGGTCCGAGATGCTGTTCCGCGCGACAGCGAAGAGCCAGGGGGCGGCCGCTCCGCGCTCCCGCTTGTACGTTCCCGCCGCGCGCCAGATGGCGGCGAACGTCTCCTGCAGCGCGTCCTCGGCCCGGCCCCGATCGCCGAGCCGCCGCAGCGCGAGGCCGAGCACGGACCGTGAGTAGCGGCGGTAGAGCACCTCGAAGGCGCCGCGGTCGCGGCGGCCGACGCGTTCGAGGAGCTCCTCGTCGGTCGGGCTGACGGCGCTCACGACCGGCATGGTCGCGGCTTTCCGCACGGTCGGCAAGCGAATAGCTGGGTCCAGGGCATAGTCAGCGGCCACGACACCTCTTACGGCGCAGGGGGCCGAGCGGATTCTTCTCGCCGCAGTCGCGGCGTCCAAGGCCTGTCCGCGGGAACGGCAAGATCGGCCCGCGGCGATTTTCCGGCGGCGTGCGGCGGTTATGCTCCCACCGCTTTCGACTCCGGACGGAAAGGGACCGCATGACGACGCTTGCCTTCAACGCAGAGGAGATCGGCGCGCGCGAGCTGAAGCCGAGCCTGTACGAGCTCGACGGGATCTCGCGGGCGACGGTGGAGGCCCACTACAAGCTCTACCAGGGCTACGTGAACAAGCGCAACGAGATCCTCGGCAAACTGGCGGAGGTCGACCTGTCGGCCGCGAACCAGGTCTACTCGGACGTGCGCGCGCTCAAGGTCGATCTCAGCTTCGCGATCGGCGGCGTCAAGAACCACGAGATCTACTTCGAGCATCTGGGCGGCGACGGCGGTTCGCCGACGGGTGCGGTCGCGGCGCTGATCGAGCGCGGCTTCGGCTCGTTCGACAACTGGAAGGCCGACCTGAAGGCGACGGGCATGGCCGGCCGCGGCTGGGCCTGGGCGGCGTACGACTGGGACGAGGGCCGGCTCGTCAACTATGTCGGCGACGCACAGAACACGTTCCCGATCTGGAATGCGAACCCGCTCGTGGCTCTCGACGTCTACGAGCACGCCTACTTCCTCGACTACCAGACCGACCGCGCGTCCTACATCGAGGCGTTCTTCCGCAATCTCGACTGGGGCGTCGTCAACGACTGGGTCGAGGGCTACGGGATCCGGGCGTAGGGGAGCCGGGACCCCCGCGTCGTGCTGATCGCGCTCTTCATGGTCGTCGGCTACCTGTGCGGGAGCATGCCGTTCGGGCTCTGGCTCGTGAAGCTCGCAAAGGGTGTCGACATCCGTACAGTCGGCAGCCACAACATCGGCGCGACGAACGTCTGGCGGACGTACGGCTGGCGCTACGGGCTGCCCGTGATGGTGCTGGACATCCTGAAGGCGTTCGTGCCGACGCTCGTGGCGACGCTGGTCGCCGGCCATTTGGCGGGTGTCCTGACCGGCGCCGCGGCGATGATCGGCCACGCGCGGCCGATCTTCCTGAAGTTCGCGAAGGGCGGGAAGATGGTGGCGACGGCGGCTGGCGCCTTCCTTGGCGTCGCGCCGCTCCTCGGGCTTGCGGGCGCCGGGGTGTGGCTCGTGGTGTTCGTCGTGTTCCGGTATGCGTCGTTGGCGTCGATCGCCGCGGCCGCCTCGCTGGCGCCGCTCGCATACGGCTTGGGCTATCCGTGGCCGGTGATCGCGTTCGGCGGTGCTGCGGGGGTCGGCGTGCTGGTGCTGCACTGGACGAATGTCGGCCGCCTGTTGCGCGGCGAGGAAAACCGCTTCGATTTCCGCCGCGGCCGCAAGGCCGGCGCCGGAGCTGAGGTCCCGGCTAGCCGCTGAGTTCCGCGACCCGCATAGCCGCCTCGGTCCGGCTGCGCACGCCGAGTTTGGTTGAGGCGTTCCGAACGTGCTTCTTGACGGTCGCCTCGGTGATGTAGAGCGTCCGCCCGATCTCCTTGTTCGTCAACCCCTGCGAGACAAGCTCGATCACCTCATGCTCCCGCTTCGTGAGAACTGTGCTTGTCGCGATGGTCGGTTGTGAACTTACGGCCAGACCGAACCGCTTCGCGAGGGAGTGATCATGCGCGCGCTCGAGAATCGGTTCCAGCTGGTCATGGTTGCGACTCTCGAATGCAAGAAGTTCGAGCACGCGGGGACAAGCTCTGTAAACCGTCACGAACGCATCTACGTTCCCGCTCTGCACCGCGATGGAGAACGCCTCGTTAGTCGCGTCGTGGGCCGTCTCGCCGTGTGCGGCAAGTATCGCACTTGTCCAAGGAACCAAGGCGGCAACCTCGATGCGGCGGGACATCATTTCTGCCTGCGCGGAGAGTTCATTTGCAGTGGCGGCGTTGCCAGCAACGGCGTGCGCAAGTGACCACCACGCCAGATACTCGGGGTGTGCAGGGTGGCACGTCTTCGCTAGGGGATAACCTCGTTCTAGGATTGCCACCGCTTCGTGCGGCTGTTGGGCAGTCAGCCGGAGTCTCGCCTGGAGAATCGACATATTCGAGGTGATAAATTCGCTTTTCATCTCAATTCGCTCACAAATAGCTAGGTGCGCTTTGCATTCACGAAAGCGTCGCAATCCTAGACATGATGTTGCAACTAACAAGTGAGCAAATGGCAGAACAAAGTCGAGAGACGAAGCAATGACGAAAGTGATTTCCGCTTCTCCCTCCCTGAGAGCTTTCTCATATTTGCCCGATAGAACTAATAAGGAACCGTAGGAGTTGAGAAAAGAACTCCGAACCAAAGGATCTCTCGATCGACTCGCTAGGTGAGTGAGTTCTTCGTTGCTTGCAAGAGCAGTGCCAATGCTGCCGCACAGTTGTGCCATGCGAAAGTGTCCAGTTGCGATACGAAGGAGTTCGTCAACTGTACTCCCAGAGAGTCGTGCGAGGCGGCTGAGTAGCTCTGCTGCATCGGTTTCGCGTTCCATGGTCTCACTCGCTAGGAATTGACCCCACAGCGCCTGCCAAGTATCGCTGGCACTTGAGGAGGTGGTTTCGGCAGCCTTGAAGTAGTCAAGAGACGCCTCATCTCTGAACATCAGGTGAGCGCTGCTCCCGGCAATCCAAAAGGCTTTCGAAGTAAGCGGGTGTACCTTCTCGAAGCGACGAGCCGCCTGGCAGGCGAGCGCTTCAGCTCGCCGCAGGTCTCCTCGACGAAACGCCAGCTCGGCGTCCGCTAGATCGATGAGCGGGGAGTCGACACCACGCGATGTTGCCGCTGCGATCCAGTTGGCCAGCGTGGGAAGGCGCGCTTGATCCAGCATCTGAGCGAGAGATGCTTCGAATAGTTTGATCAGCGCCCGCGTATCGCGGAAGCGTAACGCAAGCGAAAAAACATCGTCCCACTCCTCAAGTCCGATGAGCATGTCGACCAGTTCCGTGACCAACTGTCCGGTTGGATCGTCCTGTCGCCTTCGGAACTTCGATGCGAGGAACGGTCGAAGCAGCGGATGCAACTCAAGTCGGTCACGAGGACTTGATGCGAAGAGGCCGATCTCGACGCCTTGGTCAAGAGCCTCACCAGCGCGCTCGCCCACGACCGCCTCTGCGATATCGAGTGTGACGTAAGGCGAGAGTGCGAGCCGTCTAAACGCCTGCCGAATCTCGGACGGCACTGCCTGATAGAGCTCTTCAGCAAAGAAGCCATAGAGCTCGTCCGGCACAGTCTCGCCTGGCATGACTCGCCGTGGGCGAAAGCGCCGCGAGTCCGATAAGCGCCGGCCAGCCGTCGGCCAAGGAGAGTCAGCACATCCGGGTCGTCGACGCTCGCATCATGGAGCACTTGTGCTGCCTCGTCTCGGATTCATCGCTAGAAGATTGCGACCGATCTCATATATCTCCCCGTAGATCATTCGGCGAGCTGTCGCCCAATCGCGGCCGAGAACGACTAGTCATCAGCAGCTGAACTCCACAGCTCTGGAGAAGATGCTCAACGAAACGCTCTGCAGGCTCCGAATCACATGCGAACTGATAGTCGTCGAAGCCAATCCATGCTCCCTGCGGCCACTCAGCGAAGATCTTCAGCCAAGAGATTCGGCGAGGCGTTCCACCTCCTGCGTGGGTGCTCGCGAGATGCGGAGGTGGGCCTTCAGCCGATCTCCGGCTCCGGGGCTGACCGTTGAGCATGCATTGGCGATCCCGAGCGCCAACGCCGCTATGTCCGCTGTCGCCAGAGTGCCGCGGTACCAGACATGTGGGCGCTCAGAGAGCCACTCCCGTGCCAGCGTGGTCTTTCCGTAACCCGCCGGAGCGACGAGCAGAATGATCCGGGCGCTGGTTTCGTCGAGCAGACGCGTCAGTCTTGGGCGCCTGATGATGTGACTGTGCCCAGTCCTGATCCCCTCGGCTGCTTCGAGCTTCATGAACACCTCATGGCGATGTGCCTGCAATTCCCACCGTAACGCTCTTTGGAGGGCCGAGTGCGCGGCGTCCGTTCCGGAAGACCCGGAACGGACGCCGTGATCACGTCAGCTGCGGCCGGTGTGAACCACGAGGCGGGTGGCCAGTGGGTCATGGCCGGTGGCAGCGCGGTAGGCGGCCGGGATCTGGCGCCGCCGGGAGACGCCGAGCTTCTGGCGCAGGATGTCCGAATGAGCCTTGGCCGTCCTCGGCGAGATGCCGAGGCGCTCGCCGATCTCCTCGTTCGAGCAGCCTGCTGCGATCAGCTCGACGACCTCCCGCTGGCGGGCCGTGATCGCCGGAATCGCGCTCTTGAGGGTCTCGTACATGATGGGCGCGACGCTACAAGCGCTCGGGCCCGTTTTCCATTCACCGAAAGACGTATCTTCGCTGCGTTACACGCTGCTTCGAGCTGTGGAGCCACGGACGAAGCTCGCCTCGTGTGCGTGCGCGTTCGCCTCGCGGAGCGTGTCCTCGTCGAGCGCGCCGATCCGCAGCAGCAACTCGAACTCGTCGCGGAGCCGGGTGCGCATCATCTCCGGGCCGTCGGTCGCGATCGTGAACAGCACGTCGCCGGCGACGAAGGCGCGGATCGTGTCGCGCAGCGCGTCCTCGCCGGCCAGCGCCTTCGTGAGCAGGTTCGACGTGGGGCAGATCTCGAGGACGATCCCGCGCGAGGCAAGTTCGCGCATCAACCCGGGCTCGCGGACGGCGAGGATGCCGTGCCCGATCCGGTCGGGCGCGAGCGCCTCGACCACCTCGGCGATCTCCTCGACGCCGTGGTCGCCGCCCTCTTCGCCCACATGAATCGTCACGCCCAAGCCGGCCGTGCGCGCTTCCTCGACGAGCGGCGCCAGGTCGCGGTAGGGGTAGCGGTCGCCGTGCGGTCTCGGGCCGGCGATGTCGACGCCGACGATCCCGCGCGAGCTCCAGCGGATCGCCTTCTCCACGATCACCGCGTTCTGCTGGTCCGTGAAGGTCCGGTCCATCATCAGGATGAGCCCTGCCTCGACCTGCGGGTACTCGAGCTCGGCGAGGTCGAGGCCGCGGATCGCGGCGAGGATGATGTGGTCGAGGTCGCGCTCGCCGCCGCGGTTTCGCTTCATCGGGTTGAAGCGCAGCTCGAGCGTCGTGATGCCCTGTGAGCGGTAGGCGCCGCCGATCGCGCCGTGCACCGAGCGCTCGACCGCGAGCGGGCTCGACTGGATCAGCTCCGTCCAGTGGTAGATGGCGTCGAGCGCATCGAGGTTGGCGACGCCGCGAGGGTCGGAGACAGTCACGAGGCGGTCGAACTCCCAGAAGTCCTTGACCGGCAGCGCGATCCCCTGCTCGTGCGCCAGGCTCCACATCGTGTCCGAAGCAACCGAGCCGCCGAGGTGCGTGTGGAGCTCGGCCAGGCCGCCGGGAAAATCCATCGCGCGAGTCTAGCCCTGTGGGCGAAAAGTCACGCTCTCGGCACGAATGCGTCACCCCTGGGCGCGGACTTCCTCCATAGAATTGGAGGTAGGCGGGGGCTGGCGGGAGCCCGAAGAACTGAGTGCCAGTACCTACTACCTGCGTCGAGCGACCGCTTGCGCGAGCTTTGTGCCCTCGAGGCGGGCCGGAATCGTTGCCAGCCGCTCGCGAGGCTCGGCGCTGAAGACCCAGCGAACGTAGCGTGACGCGACCTCGTCGCCCCACCCGGTCATGCCGGTGGCGGCGATGCCCGACTCCTCGAGCAGAAGCCGTGACGCCTCGGCCGGGTCGAATCCGAAGGAGGCCACGTCCAGCAGCATCGACCAACCGCCGGCCGGGCGGACGAACGGCCAGCCGGGAAGCTGCACGAGCAGCAGGTCACGGCGCCGCTCGAGCTCGTCCACGCACTCCTGCACATGGGCCTGGTCCCCGCGCAGCACGGCCGTGGCGGCTGTCCGCGAGACCGCGGTCGGCATGGTCGTGTTGTAGACGTGCACCCAGCCCACGTCCTCCACCGTCGCCGACGGCCCGGCGACCCAGCCGACGCGCCAGCCGATCATCCGGTGCTCCTTCGACAGCGAGCCGACGACGACCGTCCGCTCGATCATCTCCTCGAAGCGGAGCGGATGCAGGAGTGGCCGCTTGTCGAAGAGCAGACGTTCCATGGCCGAGTCGTAGATCAGGCCGAGCTCGTGCTCGCAGCAGAGGTCGCAGATGAGCCGCCAGTCCAACTCGTCGAACCACCCGCCCGACGGCATCGACGGGCTCATCAGCAGCATCGCCCGCGTCGACGGGCCGACCGCGGACGCAAGCGCGTCCCGGTCGAGCCGCCACTCGCCGTCGACGGACCGGAAGGGCGCGAAGCGCGGGACGCCGCCGGCAAGGTGGACGCGATTGACGATGCCGGCGTATGTCGGGTCGGTGACGATCACCTCGTCGCCCGGGTCGACCACCGCGAGCACGACGTCGAGCAGCCCCTCCATCCCGCCCGACGTGATCACGATCTCGCGCTCCGGGTCGAAGCGGTGGCCCGTGCGCCCGCCGATGAAGTCCGACACGGCCGAGCGCAGGTCGAGGTCGCCCGTGAACGGGAGCCAGCTGTTCGACTTCGGCTGGCCCAGGTTCTCGGCCGTCACCGAGATCGCCTCCGGCGGCAGCGGCAAGTCCGTGTCGAGGTTCTCCATCCGCAGGACGGGGCGGTCGGGACCGGCCCGTGATGTGGGCGCGTCGGCCGCGGCGGCCACCCGGTCGATGCCGAAGCCGCGGACCGGCTGCAGGCGCTGTGCGCGACGGAACACGCGGCCGATGCTACTTCGGCTCCGGCATCTGTACTTGACAGTTATATGTATAAAACATATGTTGAGAGCATGAACGGGAGACATCACGGACGCGGGCATCGCAGCCGGCGCCGGGTCGGCCCAGACGACTGGGCCGTCCGCGCGCGCATCGAGCGCTTCCACGAGCCGGCGTTGCTGCTGCTCCTCAGGGAGCGGCCGCGGCACGGCTACGAGCTCATAGAGCAGCTGCCCGAGGTGGCAGCCGGCGAGCGCGTGGACGTCGGCAACCTGTATCGATACCTACGCCGGCTCGAGAGTGAGGGCATCGTCGAGTCCGAATGGCACGGCGACCTCCCCGGCCCTGCCAAGCGCACGTACAGCCTCACGCCGATCGGCGAGCGGCTGCTGGGCCAGTGGGCCGAGGCGCTGCGGCGCTCGCGCGAAGACGTCTCCATGTTCCTCGACCGCTACGAGAAGGGAGGTGAGTGATGCACAAGAATCGCTATCGCAGGCGCTACCACGGCCTCGGCCGGGGACGCGTGCCGAACGCCGAGAAGCTGGTCGAGCGGCTGGAGGAGTACCAGCGCGACCTCGAGCAGGAGGTCGCCGACGTCGCCGATCTGATCCGGCGGCTCAAGACCGGGACGCCGCAGACGACCTCCGTCTGAGCCCGCGCGGCCGCTCCGCGCGGGCGGAGCGGCCACACCGGGCACCGAAATAGACTCAGCGCGGTGAAGGTCGGCATCGTCGTCCCGTTCTCGTGGTCCTTCTGGGGGGCCGTGACCGAGCATGCGGAACTGCAGGCCGAGGCGCTCCGGAGGCTCGGTGTCGAGACGCGGACGATCATCGGCAACGACCCGCCGGGCTCGTTCACGCGGCTCCTGCACCCGCGTCTCGGCCGCCACGACGAGCCTCCCGCCGACGTGATCCCGGTCGGCCGGACGGTGATCGTTCCGGCGAACGGCTCGCTCGCCAACATCGTGCTCAGCCCGCCCGCCGTGCGTAGGATCCGCCGCGCGCTCGAACGCGAGCAGTTCGACGTCCTCCACGTCCACGAGCCGATGACCCCGGCCGTCAGCGTGGCCGCGGTGGCGCAGACGCGCTGCCCTGTGGTCGCGACGTGGCATGCTGCGGGGCCGCTGCGCTGGAACCGTGCCGCCCTCCGCTTCTGGGGCTTTCTCATGCAGCGCGTGGACTACCGGATCGCGGTTTCCGAGCAGGCGCGGGACTCACTCGCCGGGGCGTTCCCGGGGCCGTTCGAGATCCTTCCGAACGGCGTGCTGATCCCCCCGCGCGCCGATCCGGGCGGGCGCGAACATCGCATCGTCTTCGCCGGCCGCCACGACCCGCGCAAGGGGCTGCAGGTCCTGCTCAGGGCCTGGCCCGAGATTCGCCGCCGCACGGGGGCGCGACTGCGGATCGTCGGCGCCGACCCGCTGGCCGTCCGCTTGCTCGTCGCCCGCCGGCGCGTTCCCGACGACGGCATCGACGTGCTCGGCCTGCTCTCCCAGGAGCGCCTGACCGAGGAGCTGCTGTCCGCAAAAGCACTGATCGCGCCGTCCGTCGGGATGGAGAGCTTCGGCATGGTGCTGGCGCGCGCGCTCGCGTGCGCGCTTCCGGTTGTGGCGTCCGACCTGGCGGGGTATCGGAGCGTCATGACCTCGGAGATCGGGCTGCTGCTGCCGCCTGGCGACGTGGACGCGCTCGTCGGTGCGGTCGCGGACCTGCTCTCGGACGAGCCGCGGCGGCAGGCCCTGGGCGCCTCCGGCCGCCGGCTCGCGGTCGAGCGCTACTCCTGGGACCGGATCGCCAATCGCCTCGTCGGCATCTACGACCGCGTCTCGGAAGCACGGCCCGCCGCCGCGCACGGCCGCCGGGAGGCGGCATGAGGGACGCGGCGCTCGCGCTCGGCCGCAACCGCTGGGCGCGACTGTTCCTGGCGATCGCGATGCTCGGCGCGGTCGCCGGAGCGCTCTGGTTCGGCCCGGACTGGAACAGAGTCGGCGACGCGTTCCGCAACGTCGCCTGGGAGTGGGTCGCCGTGGCGATCGCGATCAACTTCGCGTCGATCGTCGTGCGCGTGGTCGCCTGGGACCTCGTGATCCGGCAGGCGCTCCCGGACCCACCTCGCTTCCAGCAGGTCTTCTCGGCCTTCAGCGTGGGCATGCTGGCCAATGCCGCCCTGCCCGGCCGGATCGGCGAGCTGGCCCGCGTCGGCGTGCTGACCCGGCACCAGAGCAGGCGGCGCGGCGTGTGGGCGACGCTCGCCGGCACCGTCGTCGCGCACCGGATGTTCGACCTGATCCCGATCGGGCTGCTCGTGTGGTACGTGCTCGTGACGGCAAAGATCCCCGCCTGGGCGTACTCGATCATCGTCGGGGTCGTCTCCGTCGGCGCGACGCTCTTCGTCCTCGCCGTGCTCAGCGCCCGCTCGGCGGGCCACGCGCGCCTGGACGGCGCCGGCGCCGGGCGCCGAGCGCTGTACTTGGCGCGCGAGGGGCTGGCCGTGATGCACAGGCCGCTCGCCGCGGCGGGCGCGATCTTCTTCCAGCTGCTGGGCTGGATCTGCCAGCTGTTCGCAGTGTTCACCGCGATGCGCGCCTTCGACATCCACGAGGGCCTGCCGGCCGCGGCGCTCGTCTTGCTGGTCATGAACGTCGCGACGATCATCCCGCTCTGGCCGGGAAACGTCGGCGCCGTGCAGGTCGCGATCGCGATCCCGCTCGTCTCGTACGGCGTGGCCTATGCGGACGGCGTCGCGTTCGGCTTCGGGCTGCAGGCGATCGAGGCCTCCGTCGGCATCGGCGTCGGGCTCGTCTTCCTCGCGAAGGAGGGGCTCTCGTTCGCGAGCCTGCGCCGCATGCCGGCCGCCACCGACCCGCAGTTCGGCGAGGAGGAGGCCGAGGAAGCACCCCTGAACGAGGCCGAGCGTGCGCGCGCTCGCGTGCCCGGCTAGCCTCAAGGGCGTCCTCGGCGCACCCGCCGCGGCGGCCGCTCTGGGGAGGGGCCTGCGGCGCGGTGGGGTTGACGTCGCGGAGCTGCCGGTTGCCGACGGGGGCGAGGGGACCGCGCTCGTCCTGCAGCGAGCGCGAGGGGGAACCTGGCACGAGGCCGTCGTCCCGGACGCGTTCGGACGGGCGCGGCGCGCCCGCTGGCTCGAGCTGCCCGACGGGACCGCCGTGGTCGAGGCAGCCGAGGCAATCCCGCTCGATCCCGGGCGGCTCGATGCGCTCCACGCGTCGAGCCGCGGGCTCGGCGAGCTGATCGCCGCCGCCGGGTCGCCTCGGCGCCTGCTCGTCGGGCTGGGCGGCACGGCCACCGTTGACGGTGGCGCCGGACTGCGCGAGGTGCTCGCGACGCTGCCCGCGCCCACCCGGGTCGCGTGCGACACGCTCGTCCCCCTCCTCGACGCGGCCCGCCTCTACGCTCCGCAGAAGGGAGCGACGCCCGAGCAGGTCGAGCAGCTCGCCGACCGACTCGCAGCGTATGGACGTGCTCGCGCCGGTCGCCGAGCTTCCCGGCGCCGGCGCGGCCGGGGGCCTCGGCGCGGCCCTCGCCGCCTTCGGCGCAGAGCTCGTCCCCGGCGCGTCGCTCGTGCTCGGCGAGATCGGGTTCGACCCCGCGGGCCACGGCCTCGTCGTCACCGGGGAGGGCACGGTCGACCGGACGACGGCGACCGGCAAGGCGCCGGGCGAGGTGGCCCGTCGCTGTCGCGAGGCAGGCGTCCGCTGCGTGGTCTTCGGCGGCGTCGTCGCCGAGCGGCTCGAAGGCGTGGAGACGGTCGCGCTCTCAGGCGACCCGGCGCGCGCCGAGGCGGACCTGGTCGCCCTCGGCGAGCGGCTGGCGCGCGGT
This sequence comes from uncultured Actinomycetes bacterium, assembly GCA_963776375.1. Lineage (GTDB taxonomy): Bacteria > Actinomycetota > Thermoleophilia > Gaiellales > Gaiellaceae > PALSA-612. The sequence goes on from CAVZMF010000005.1 coordinate 587,110, forward strand.
TAGTAGCCCTCGCGGACGCGCAGGAGGCTGGCGACGCCCTGGAGGAGGCTCCAGGCGAGGTCAGGGTCCTCCTTGACGAGCGGGCGGAAGTCCCAGGCGACGAGGACATGCGCCTTGACGTCGGTCGCGGCCGTGACCGTCGCCGTCCGCTGGCCGTCGTCGATCAGGGCGACCTCGCCGAAGTGCGAGCCCGGCCCGAGCGTTCTCCGCTCCTCGCCGTGCGAGGTCACCGTCGCCTCGCCCGACTCGATCACGAAGAAGCCGACGCCGTGCTTGCCCTCCTCGGCGATCACGTCGCCGGCCCTGTAGTTGCGCTCCTTGAAGAGCGGTGCGATCTTCGCGGCGTCCTTGTCGTCGAGGCTGGCGAAGAGATCGACCTGTTTGAGGACCGCCGGGTCTAGTGGCATCCGCGGGATTCTAGACAGCGGGCGGCGCGTCCGTGGGCCTGGCGTTCTCGACGCGCCTGGCCAGCTCCTCGACCTTGCCCTGCGCGGTGTCGAGCTGCTCGAGACAGAGACGGTAGAGCTCCTCGCCGCGCTCCCAGAGCGCGACCGCGTCGTCCAGCGGGACGTTGCCGCTCTCGAGCCGCTCGACGATCTGCGCCAGTTCCTTCTCGGCTTCCTCGAACTTCACGGGCGGATCTCCGCTCCGGTACCGGCAAGGCCGGTACCTCCGCTCTTTGGCGGCTCCGTCGAGCCTACGCCGCGGACCTCGCCGACCGTGCCCGAGAAGCCGCCTTCGGCCAGGCGGACGTCGATCTCGTCGCCCGAAGCCAACGTCGAGGCGGCCCGGACGACCGCCCCTTCGCGGCGGACAATGGCGTAGCCGCGCTCGAGCGTCGCGAGCGGCGACAGCGCGCGCAGCCTCGCCGCCGAGCGATCCAGTGCCGACGCGGCGGCGCTCGACGAGCAGCGCCGACGCGCGCCGGAGGCGCGCGGCCTCGGAGACGAGCCGCTCTCGGTGGCGCTCGACCGACCGGCGCGCGCCGCGTCCCAGGCCTGCGCGAGTCCGCTCGAGCGACGACGTCAGCTCGGTCAGGTCGGGTACGACGAGCCGCGCGGCCGCGGTCGGTGTCGATGCCCTGACGTCCGCGGCGAGGTCGCAGAGCGGCGTGTCCTGCTCGTGGCCGACCGCACTCACGACCGGCACCGGGCACCCGGCCACCGCGCGGACGACACGCTCGTCGCTGAACGGCAGCAGGTCCTCGAAGCTGCCGCCGCCGCGGGCGAGGACGACGACGTCGACCTCGGGCTCCGCGCAGATCGCGCCCAGCGCCTCCGCGACGGCCGCCGCCGCCCGCGGGCCCTGCACGAGCGTCTCGGCGACGAGCAGTCGCGCCGGCGGGAAGCGGGCCTGGACGGCGACGATGACGTCTCGCTTGGCGGCGGCGTCGTTCCCGGTCACGAGGCCGATCCGGCGCGGGATGCGCGGCAGCGGCCGCTTGCGCTCGGGCGCGAACAGCCCTTCCGCCGCCAGCTTCTGCTTGAGCCGCTCGAGCGCGGCCAGGTGCTCGCCGAGGCCGAAGCGCTCGATCGACAGCGCCCGCAGCCGCAACTCGCCCTTGCGGCTCGAACAGCTCCGGCCGCCCGTACACGTGCACGCGTTCGCCGTCCCGCAAGTCGAGGCGCAGCGCGTCGAACTGCCCGCGCGGCATCAGCCCGGCGACGACCGACCCGTCGCCCGCGTCCTTGAGCGTGAAGAAGACGCTCTGCCAGCGCTCCTGCCGGCGCAGCTCGCAGATCTCGCCCTCGACCCAGACCGTCGGCAGCCGCTGCAGCCAGGAGCCGACGCCGCGGTTGAACGCCGAGACCGTGTAGACCCGCCGGTCGCCGTACTCGATCGCCTCGACCTTCATCGAGACGAATCGTAGGGGACGCTTTAGACGACTATTTCGGCGGCGAGATCGGGCGCGCAGCCTGCCCGGACGAGCGCCACCGCCTGGTGCAGATCCGCGTTCGAGTGCGCGACGCGCTCGGCGAGCGGGATCGGATAGCCGGCCTCCACCAGCACGTGGAGCCGCCAGCTCTCGACCTTCACACGCTCGTCGTATGTCTCCGCGGTCTGGGTCATCTGCATCGCCCCCTTTGCTTCGTGGTGATCTAGACGAACCCTGCCCGACCGGGTTTGCGCTCTTAACGAAGGATTTACGGGTCTTCGGCATGGATGGCTGGATCGCGGGAGTCACCTCGATTCGGGTCCGCACCGGGTCCGCACCAGCGTCGCCTGCAGCGCTTCGATGGGGGCCTCTGTGAGCGGCATCGTGTGCGTGTAGACCTCCAGTGGCACGGTCGCACGCGACCAGCCGCCGCGGTGCGCCAGGTCCCGAGCGGGCATACCGGCGTGGTGCCAGATCGTCGCCCGCCGGTGGCGGAGATCGTGGGGGTGATAGTGGGGGATCTCGACGGCGGTGCAGGCGCGCCGCATGGCGTCCCGGACGCCGCTCTCGCTCAGGTCGAAGTCCTGCCCGAGCCTTCGCACCGGCGGGGGAGCCTGCTGGAGTCGCCGCAGCGCCTCTCGCGGGTCGCGGCCTGCCGCCAGCTCCATGTACACGAGTGCGTGCCGCGCCTTTGCGGCCCGTTCGGTGCGGAACGTGCCCGCGCTGCGCTCTCTTCCTTGAACGCCCGGCCGTCGCGTCGGAACAGGACGGTCCAGGTCGTCACACGCTGGCGCTTGCGCCTCCGGATTCGGACGGTCATGGCCGCACCTCGCTCTCGGCGAGGAGCTGGTCGATGGCGTCCGGATGCTATAGGGATCGAGGTCGGGCTACGGACTCAGACGGGACCCGTGAACGCACCGAGCAGCCAGACACCGAGCGCAAGCGGGCTGAGCAGAGCGAGAAAGACGAGAAGCATCGGGGGTCGAAACCCCATCAGGGCCGCCGCTGACCCGGATTGCCGCGATCTACCGAGGCGTCAGAGACCTGTTCCCAGCCCAAGGGGACCACTCAGAGGGCGCGGAAACCGTCGAAGAGGCGGAGCCCTCCCCTCCGCGCCGGCGTCAGGCGGTGGGACTCCTCAGCGACACGGAGACCCGGGCTAGGGCACGTGACGTTCGAGTACGACCTCGAATGTTTCTCGGGTTACGCGCTTCATGAGCCCGGTGTCTGGCGGAGTCAATGCGTCGAGCGCTTCGCTGCCTTTGCGGAGGTCTTCTTCACTGCCGAAGCGGGTAACAATTCTGACCCTGCCGAGAGCACGGTCGGCGAGCACCGTGACGTGCTTGGCGGGCACGTCCGGTGGTGGTCTTTCGGAGGAGTTGATCGCCTCCAAGAGTGCTTCGAGTCCTGGTTCGTCAGCGTCGAAGGTAGTTGAGCGGACGTAGTCAGGCATGACTTCCTCCCTCGTCACGGGGCTGCGGCCGGAGCCTAGCGAGAAACAGAGCGAGTCTCGGTGCCCGAAACGGCTTTCTGCAGGACTCCCGTGCTGGCGCCCACTGGCGAACACGCCCCGTAGACGGCGTGGATGAGCAAAATCCGCGTGGTTGCGCGGGCTTCGAGCAAACGAAGGTTTACGGCTGCGGACGGGCCAGGCTTACGTGCGGAGACGCTCTGCTTCCTGACGCAGGGCGCGCTCGCCCTCGGAGGAGATCGAGGCGATCGCACGCTCGAGCTCGCGGGCGAGCCGCCGCGCGGCCTCCTCCTGAGCGGCGCGGACCGTCTTGTGGAACTCGCGCGACGCGTCCTCCTGCAGGCGGGCGGCCTCGTGCTCGAGCGAACGCTGGAGCCGCTCGACCTGGCGGCGCTCGACGTCGGCGAAGCGGATCTCGAGCCGTGTGTTCGCCTCGGCCTCCTCGCGGTCGATGCGCTTGAGCAGTTCCCGCTCGCGGGCGCCGAGGCGGTCGGACACCTCCTGCAGCGCATGCCGGCGTTGCACGCCGACCTCCTCGAGGTCGGAGGTCGCGGCGTCGATTGCCTGCTTGGCGGCGCGCTGTGCCTCGTCCCGGAAGCGGACGACGGTCGCCTTGTGCTCGCGCGTCTCGACGGCGATCTCCTCGATCTCCTGGCGCACCCGCCGGTACACGTCCTCGAGCTGCTCGCGCAGACGCTCCTCGACCCGCGAGACCGCGCCGGCGAGGTCGGTCTCGAGCCGCTCGAGGTCCTGTGCCCACTCGGCCAGCCGCTCCTCGACCCGCTGCTGCACCTGGTGGAGGCGGATCGAATACTCCGTCGCCGCGCGGCGCTCCTTCTCCTCGAACTCCTGCCGGCGCTCGTCGGCCAGCCGGCGCGCTTCGTCGGCGAGGATCCCGCCGAGCTCGGAGCGCACGACCGCCAGCGAGCGCCGGAGCTCGTCCTGGCGCTCCTGGTACTCCTGCTCGATCACCGCTGCGAGCCGGGCGCGCTCCTCCGCGAACTCCTGCTCGGCCTCGGGGCTCTTCCGTCGCATCAGTGGCACCTAGCCATCCTAGTCAGGTCGCGCGCAGGATCACGAGGGCGAGGGCCAGGCAGACCACGGCGGCGGCCATCGCCTGCAGCGCGTCCTCGGCGCCGCTGATCAGCGCGGTGCGGGCCGCGTCCTCGACGTCGGGCAGGCGGCGCCGCACGGCGCGCACCGGCGTGGACAGGCGGCGCTGGGCCATGATCAGCAGGACGCCGAACGCGGCGGCGAACAGCGCCTCCCAGGTCAGCTCCTCGGCCGCGGCGAAATACGCCGTGAGGATCGGCGTCGCGCCCCACGAGATCGCGAGCCACCAGTCGCCGTGGAAGCGGCCGCCGAGGAGCTCGAGGTTGTACGCGACGACCATGAAGCCGCCGAAGGCGACGAAGGCGAGCAGCCACGGCGTCCACGCGATCGCGGCGACGACGCCGATCGCGACCGCGCCCGCGAGCGAGCCCGCGGCCAGCCCCCAGAGCACGCCGGAGGGGATCTCCGTCTGCAGCGGCCGTCCGTGGAGCTCGTCGAAGGCGTGCGCGGCGATCCCGAGTCCGAGGAAGAACGCCGCGAGCCCCGCGCCGAGCCGGAGCGGTAGCCACTCCGGCGCCAGCGCGGCGCCGATGACCACGTAGCTCAGGTTCCAGAGCGTGTACGGCGGGTGGAGCAGCGTCACGTAGTCGCGCCACCCACCGGGCTGCAAGGCGTAGAACGCGGGCTTCACGCGCGCCTCCCCCAGAGGACGATGCCGCCGCCGAGGCTGAGCGTCCGGTGCCGGACGTCGTCGATGCCGGCCGCGCGCCACAGCTCGAGCTGCCGATCGAGCGGGTACTCGCGCCAGAAGCGCGTGATGCTGCCGCCGAGGAACGCGCCCGCTTCTGCCCAGCCGGGCGAGATCAGCCGGCCGAGACCGGGGAGGACGAGCCGGACGTACAGTTCCCACGCGCCGCGCGCGACCGGGTCCGAAGGGACTGCGAACTCGAGCGAGGCGATCGTCCTTCCCGGGCGGACGACCCGCGCCAGCTCGCGCAGCGTCTGCGCCGGATCGTCGACGTAGCGGAGCAGGTACGTGACCGTGAGACCGTCGAAGCAGGCGTCGGGGAACGGCAGCCGCTGGGCGTCGCCGAGGACGAGCGAGACGCGGCCTGGAACGCGGCGCCTGGCCTCCGCGAGCATGTCGGCGCTCTGGTCGACGGCGACGACCGAGCAGCCCGTGCGGCTGACGAGCTCGCAGGCGACTGCTCCGGTGCCCGTGGCCACGTCGAGGACGGTGTCCGAGGGACCGACGTCGAGCCGCGAGACGAGGATCGACCGCCAGCGCGGGTCCTGTCCGAGCGAGAGCAGCCGCGCGTAGCGATCGTAGGAAGGGCCCAGCGGCGCGAACAGCTCGATCGCGTGGGCACGGCGGGTCGAAAGGCCGGCCACGGGGCCGAGTCTATGCTGACCCGAGCATGGCGCTGAGCGACGATCTCCGCCGCATCGCGGACGTGGCCGTCGCCTACGCCGCGGAGGACGAGGAGCTGTCCGCCGTGATCCCGACCGAGGCGGCCGCCGGCGGACGTGTCTACCTGTGCGCGTACGCGGCCGGCGAGCGCAAGAGCTGGTTGGCGCTCGACGGAGACCGTGCGCCCGTCCACGATCGCCGGGTGCTCCGCGACGCCGTGTCGATCGCGGCCATGTGCGAGCTGGCCGAGGAGACGGCCGGCGGAGGTGACCTGCCCGAGCTCCGCACCCAGCTCGAGACGCTGCGGGCGACCGATGCACCGGACGGGATCGACGAGGCCGAGGCGGCGATCGACGAGCTCGAGCGGACGATCGGCGACGAGCTCCGCATCGCCTCGCCCGCGTACCTGGACGAGGTCGGCGCCGCGACGCGCCGGCTCGAGCAGGCGCTCGCCGACTCGGGCAGCTCACCCTTTCTCGAGGCGATGAAGCAGGCGAGCCTAACCATCGACGGACTGGCCGCCGATATAGAGAGCCACTACAAGGTCGACCTCGACTAAACGCGCAAATGCTCTTCACCAGGTACCGGCACGCAATCCGCTTTCCGCTCTACCGCCTCCCGAGGACGATGCGGATTGCCGTCGACTGGCTCGCGACCCTCGGGATCGCCGCCGGGCTCGTCCTGGTGCTCCAGTCCGAGGTGGCCAAGCCGTACCGCATCCCCACGTCCTCGATGGAGCCGACCCTGCACTGCGCCGCCCCGGGCGACGGCTGTCTCGGCAATTCGTCCGACCGCGTGCTCGAGGCCAGCATCGTCTACCGGTTCCGCAGCCCGGCGCGGGGCGACATCGTCGTCTTCACGGCGCCCGCGCCGGCCAAGACGCGCTGCCAGGAGGGCGGGACGTTCGTGAAGCGGATCGTCGGCCTGCCCGGCGAGCGGGTCAGCGAGCGCCGCGGGATCGTCTATGTCGACGGGAAGCGCCTCGCCGACCCGTATGTCGACCCGGGCCGACGCGACCGCCTCACGCGCAGCTGGCCGAGGATTCCGGCGCACGCGTACTTCGTGATGGGCGACAACCGCGCCAACTCCTGCGACTCCCGGGAGTGGGGGGCGCTACCGCGCTCGAACATGATCGGCCCCGTCGTGGCGACGTACTGGCCGTTCGGGCGCCTCGGCTTTCGTTAGCCGCGCAAGGCGTCGACGCGCTCCAACTCGCCCGTTAGTTCGAGACGCCCTCGAGCGCGGGGGAAGGCGCTCCGACCTCCTCCCAGTCAGGCTCGCGCCCCGCCGGCTGGAAGAAGCGCTGCGCGATCGCCGTTGGCACGATCGCAGACAGGACGACGACAGCGACCAACAGGGAGAACTGCGTCCGGTCGATGATCCCCGCGTTGAGCCCGTACAGCGACACGATGGTGCCGAACGTGAGACCTGTGGACATGAGCAGGGTCGTGAACGTCGCATGCGGCGCGGCGAATCGCCGGGCCAGCGGATAGACGCCCGAGAACTTCGGCACCATCTTCCAGGCGAAGAGCAGCGCCAGCACGCCGAGGTTCGCCCAGAGGGCGTCTGCCGAGACGTTCATGCCGCCCTTGACGAAGAAGAAGGGCGTCAAGAACGCAAACGCAACGACACGCATCCGCTCCTGCTCCTTGCGGTGCTCGACGTAGTGTGCGCTCATCACCAGGCCCAGGACGAACGCCGGGAGCACAGCCTGGGAGTTCGCCCGGTCGCCCAGCCACGCGAGCAGAAAGAGGACGGCGAACACGAGCTTGATCTCCGGCTCGATCACACGGTCGCCGTAGCGGCCGAAGAACCACGGCGCGATTCGCGGGAGCCCGACGATGACCGCGATCGAGACGAGCACGAACGGGACGATCCAGATCGTCGGGCTGATGAACAGGATGGTCAGCCCCGCCACGGTGGCGATGTCGGTAACGAAGGTGGCGGACATGATCCGCTTCCCGACGAGCTCGCGGTTGAGGCCGGTCTCGACGAGCACGGCGTACACGACGGCGAGGCTCGTCGTCGAGAGCGCCAAGCCCCCGATCTCGGCCTGGCGATGGTTCCAGCCGAGCGCGTAGTAGCAGAGCAGGCCGACCACCGCGAACGGCGCGAAGAACGAGACCAGTCCGATCGAGATCGACGCCTTCCATTCCCGTCGGAACTGGGGCACGTCCACCTCGGCGCCGGCCAGAAAGGTGAGGACGATTCCGGCGAACGAGCCGAGGAAGGTCAGCCAGGAGGGAACGTCGATCGAGAATGCGTTGCCGACGACGAAGCCGCCCATCAGCTCGATCAGCGCGACCGAGAGACCGGCCTCGACCGAGACCATCGAGGCGATCAGGATCGTGACCGCGAGGATTGCCGCTACCGCGATACTGCTCATCTCTACCTCCTGCGAGTCGAACGTCAGTGGTAGAGGCCATCAGCCTCGGCTGGTAAGACAAGCCAGCGGGCGGTTGGGCGCGAGCCTCATCGCGCTTGCAGCTCGGCCACTATAGCCGCGGTGCTACGCCGAGGTATCCGCTCGGGCCCGCGCGTCCTCCAGCACTGCCAGCGCCTCGGCGCGGTTGCCGAAACCGCGCGTCTCGGTGGGCTTCTCCTCGAGGTCTTTGTAGACCTGGAAGAAGTGCTCGATCTCCTGCCGGTACGGCGCGGCCACGTCGTGAATGTCGTGCACGTTCGCCCACACGGGGTCTCGGAGCGGGACGCAGATGAGCTTCTCGTCCGGGCCTTTCTCATCGGTCATGTGGAAGACGCCGACGGGCCGCACGCGGATGCGGCAGCCGGGAAAGGTCGGGTCGGCGACGAGGACGAGGGCGTCGAGCGCATCGCCGTCCTCGCCGAGCGTGCCCTCGACGAAGCCGTAGTCAGCCGGGTAGCTCATCGACGTGAACAGGCGCCGGTCGAGGACGACGCCGCCGAGCTCCTCGTCGAACTCGTACTTGTTACGAGAGCCGGACGGGATCTCGATGAAGACGACGGTGTCGGTCATCGGCGGCATTGTCACCGCTACGCTTGGCGCATGGACGAGGAAGGCGGCTTCGGCTTTCCGTTCGGGGGCAACCCCGAGGACCTGATGCGCTCGCTGCGTGAGTTCGCCGAGCAGCAGGCCGAGTCGGTCGCCGAGGCGCAGCGCGAGCAGTTCGCCACGCTGACGCTCAACACCGCCGTCGACCTGACCGCTGCCGCGCTCAAGCGGATGCAGGTCACGGGCGGCCCGGACGAGCAGGCGGTCGCGCTCCGCGACGCGATGCGCGTCCTCTTCCCCGAGGCGGTGGCGCTCGTCAGCGCCGCCCGCCAGGGGTTCATGCGCGAGCGCTGACGCCTGCGCGCGGCGGTTGACGCCTCGTCGGCCGTCGTGGGATACACCTGCGGCGTCTAGAAGCCCTGAGCCCTCGGCAGGCTTGACTTCGTGAACTCGGTCCCAATAATGGGCTGAACCGCGAGGAGGGAGTGGAAATGGCGGAGAAGAAGTCGGAGCCGAAGAAGGAAGAGCTCGAGCTCGAGAAGCGTCCGGTCGATCCCCTCGCCGACGATCTTCCGGTCGAGGACAGGGACGCGGACGACGTCCAGGGAGGACGCGCCCCGCCGTACGTCCCGGTCGGACCGGATCGCTAGCCGACCGCAGGCGAACAAGGCCTTGGCCATGCCGGGCGGTCACGTGCTCCTGCTCTCGATGCCGTGGGAGCAGCTGGAGTACCCCTCGATCCAGCTCGGCGTCCTGCTCTCCGTCCTCGAGCGCGCCGGGATCCCCGCGCAGACGCGGTCGCTCAACCTCGACTTCATGGAGCACTGCGCCGCCGCGACGGCCCGGCTCCCCGACGGCGAGCGCCTGTCGTTGCGCTCGTACCGCGGCGTCGTGCGGTGGTCCCGCGACGTGAGCGTCGGCGACTGGGTCTTCTCGACCGCACTCTCGCCCGCCGCGGACGTTCCCTATCTGGCCTTCCTCGAGGAGAGCGACGTGCCTGAGAGGGTCGTCGGGGCGGCGCTCGGGTTCCGCGCGCTCGTCCCCTCGTTCCTGGAGCGCACCGCCGACGAGATCGCCGCCGAGCGGCCGGCGATCGTCGGCTTCACGACGGCCTTCAACCAGACCCTCGCGTCGATCGCCCTCGCGCACGGAGCTCCGCGCACGGCTCGGCGACACCGTGCGGATCGTCTTCGGCGGGGCGAACTGCGAAGGCGCGATGGGCGCCGCGCTCCACCGGGCGTTCCCCGTCATCGACGTCGTCGTCCGCGGCGAGGGCGAGCAGGTGCTCCCGGAGCTGGCGCTCGACCTGCTCTCCGGACGGCCGGTGCGGCCGCGGCCCGGGCTCTGCTTTCGCGAGCCCGGGGCCGACGGCGCCCAGGTGGTCGTGCCCGAGGAGCCGGGCTCGGTGCCCCTCGACGACGTGCCGACGCCGCGCTACGACGAGTACTTCGAGCGGCTCCGCGGGACGAGCTTCGCGCCCGGCATCGACCGCGACCTGACCATCCTCTACGAGAGCGCACGGGGTTGCTGGTGGGGCGAGAAATCGCACTGCGCCTTCTGCGGGATCTCCGATCACGCGATGTCGTTCCGGGCGAAGAGCCCGGACCGGGTGCTCGAGGAGCTGGCCGAGCTCGCCAGGCGCCACGGACGGCTCGACTTCTTCTTCGTCGACTACATCCTCAACCACGCCTACTTCGAGGATCTGCTCCCGCGGCTGCGCGATGCGGGCTACGACCTGCGGATCTTCTGCGAGACGAAGGCGAACCTGCGGCGCGAGCAGGTCCGGCTCCTGCACGAGGCCGGTTTCACGGCGATCCAGGCCGGCGTCGAGAGCCTGTCGACCCCGGTCCTGAAGCTGATGCGCAAGGGCGTGACCGGGCTCCAGAACCTGCGCCTGCTCAAGTGGTGCGCCGAGTACGGGGTGCGGCTGTACTGGAACGTCCTCTACGGCATTCCCGACGAGCCGCCCGAGGAGTACGCGGCGATGGCCGACCTCGTCCCGTCGTTGACGCATCTCGAGCCGCCGCGGCTCGTGCCGCTCCAGCTCGACCGCTTCAGCCCTCACTTCGAGCATCCGTCGGAGTTCGGAATCGTCCCGCTCCGGCCCCGGCGCGACTTCCGCTTCGTCTACCCGTCCGATGCGGTCGACGATGCCGCCCTGGCGGAGATCGCCTACTCCTTCGAGTTCCGCTACCGCGACGGGCGCGATCCCGAGGCCTACACGGCCGCGCTCCGGAGCGCGGTCCTCGAGTGGCAGTCGAACGGGCGCGCGGCGATCGGGACCCTCGGGTACCGGCGGGGGCCCGGCTTCCTGATCGTCGCCGACCGGCGGCCCGGGCTCGAGCCGGCCGAGTACCACCTCGGCGAGACCGAGGCGCGCATCTACCTCGCCTGCGAGGACGGCGCGACGGAGGAGCAGGCCCGGCGCGCGTCGCGGGGCGCGTCCGCCGTCGGTGTCCGCGACTTCCTCGGGCGGCTCGTCGGGGCGCGCCTCGCGTGCAAGGTCGACGGCCGCTACCTCGCTCTCGCGCTCCCGCACGCTCCGCGGGGCCTGCCGCGTGCGAATGGCCTCGAGGCCGAGACAGAGCACGCGACGTCGGCGGAGCGCCCGCCGCGCCGGCTCGCCGTCGCAGCGTCGCGCTGATCAGGCGGACGGCCGAGCTTCGATCAGCCCGTCCGCGATGGTGACCGGCTCGAACCCGCCGGCGTCGAGCAGGCGGCGCCACCGGCTCTCGTCGCGCTCGCGGCCGCCCATGGTGGCCAGCATGTGCAGGTCCGCCCATCGCCACATGGAGGTTCCGTCAACGGGACCGAGGACGGCGTCGACGATTACCAGCCGCGCGTGCGGCGGCGCGCACTCGCGGATCGTGCGAAGGATCGCCGCCGCAGGCTCGTCGTCCCAGTCGTGGAGAACGGCCGAGAGGACGTAGGCGTCTCCCTCCGGAACCCCGTCGAAGAAACTGCCTGCGACGAACTCGATCCGGTCCCCGAGCCGGGCCTCGTCGCGAACCGTCTCCGGGAGGTCGAAGACGATCCCGTGCATGCCGGGTCGGTCGCGGAGGAGTTCCACGAGCAGCGCGCCGTTGCCGCCGCCGACGTCGACGACGAGCTCGTCTCCGCGCCACTCGAGCGCGGCGAGCCGCTGGACCCGGAGCGTGATGCCGTTCAGCATTGCCTGGTCGAACGCGGCCCGCTCGGCGGGATCGTCGGCCAGTCCCGCCCAGAGGCCGGGCCCGGCGGCGCTCGCTTGCGCGCCGCCCGCGTCGAGACCGGAGACGGCCCGGAAGTACGTGCCGCCGAAGAGGTGCGCGAGCGCGCGTTGGCTCGGGTCGCGCAGCAACTCCGACACCTCGGTGTTGGCGTAGACGCTCGGGTCGACCTCCTCGAACATGCCCTCGCTCGCGAGCGCACGGAGCAGGCGCTCGAGCGTGTCGTGGTCGGCGCCCAGCTCACCCGCAAGCCGGCGGACGTCCTTCGGGCCCTCGGCGAGCGCATCGGCCACGCCGAGGTCGGCGACGACGGCGATTGCCCGTGTCATCAATGCGCCCCGCAGGAAGTCCCAGAGAACGGCTTCGGGCGGACGCGCGCTCATCCGTGCTCGGGCGGGCTCTCCTCGGCGACCTTCTGCGCCAGCAGCGCGAAGGCGCCCGGCACGCGCGGATCGTGGCGGCGGACGTGGGCCAGCGTGGGGAACTCCTCGAGCCGCTGGACGACGAGGCCCGTTGCCGCGACGGAATTCACGACCTCGGACAGCGTCCACAGCCTCAGCCGGCCGAGCGGCTGGGAGCGGTGGCCGACGACGATCTCCCCGCCGAAGTAGTCGTCGCGCCAGCGCAGGGTCGTCGCGTCGATGCAAGCGCCGGCCGGGTGCAGGTCGACGACGAGCAGCCGGCCGCCCGTGCGCAGCGCGGCAATCGCCTCCTCGAGCCAGGCTGCCAGGTCGTGCAGGTAGGGGAGCAGGCCGGAGGCGTAGACGAGGTCGAAGCGGCGGCGGCGCAGATTGACGGGCAGTTCGTGCGGGTCGGCTTGCAGGAAGAGAATGCCCGGGAACGCGCGACGGGCCGCGACCAGGTGCTCCTCGGCCACGTCGATGCCGGTCACCATCGCCCCGAGCGCCGCGAGTTCGGCGCTCGCCTCGCCGGTGCCGCACTGCTCGTGGAGGACGTGCTTGCCGGTCAGGTCGGGAAGCAGCCCGCGGATCGCCTCGGGGATCCCCGGCTGCTCGGTCGACGCCTCGAGGCGGGCGCGCTGGAGCCGGTCCCAGGCCTGCCGGTTCTCCTCGGTCGGCTCCATCAGTGTCCCTTCCAGTGATGCCGTCGAACTTCTGGGTCGTGAGCACCAAGCGATGAAAGGACGCAGGGAGCGCTCGTATTGGCAAATACGGGCGCGACTGAGGACGTAGCCGGCGTAGGCTCGACGGAGCCGGCCAGGAGCGGAGGTCGCGGCTTCGCCGCGGCCGGAGCGGGAGCAGCGCGCCGCGTGATCGCGGGCCAGAAGTCGACATGTATCGCTGGACGGGACACCATTAGGCGAGGAGCGAGTAGCCCCCGTCGACGACCAGCGTCTGCCCGCGGATCATCTCGGCCGCCGGCGAGCAGAGGAACACGACCGCGTCGGCGAGGTCGCCCGGCCCGACCATGCGGCCCGCGGGCGTGCGCTCTCGCGCCAACGCGAGCATCTGCTCCTTGTTGGGGAAGTAGTCGAGCGCCTCCGTCTCGACGACGCCCCCCGAGACGGCGTTGACGCGGATGCCCCTCGGCGCCAGCTCGACGGCGAGGTAGCGGACGATCGACTCGAGCGCCGCCTTCGACGCGCCGACGAGCACGTAGTTCGCGAGGACGCGCTGCGCGCCCAGGCTGGAGAGGGCGACGATCGACGAGCCGGGCGCCATCCCCGGCGCGGCCCCCTGCGCGAGCGTGAGCAGGGCGCGAGCGTTCGCCGCCATCGTCCACTCGAAGTGCTTCTCCTCGGTCTCGAGCGCGGGGCGGATCACGCCGGTGGCCGCGTTGTGGACGAGCGCAGTCAGCGGGCCGAGCTTCGCGACCTGGTCGGTGACGCGCGCCGAGGAGACGTTGCCGCGGACGAGCACGGGCTCGGCGCCGAGTTCGCGCAGGTCGCCGGCCGTGCGCTCGGCGGCCGAGTCGTTGCGCAGATAGCCGATCGCCACGCGCGCCGCCCCTTCCTGCGCGAAGCGCAGCGCGATCTCGCGACCGATGCCCCGGGAGCCGCCCGTGACCAACACGGACGCCCCTGCGAAAAGGCTCATCGCCGCGGCGGGAGCGGGCTCGACGCGGGCGCGGAGCTCGGGATCTCGTCCCAGCCGATGCGCGTGCGCGGCTCGGGCTCGCCCTCGTCCGCCCGCGAGGAGGCATGGCCGAGGCGGTCGAGGAGCTCCATCTTCTCCTCGCCGTAGCGGCGCGTCGCATTGTCGGCGGGCAGCCCCTCGATCAGCTCGCGGACGCGGGCGCGCAGCTGGTAGGCGAAGTGCGGCGTGGCCGAGCCGACCAGCCGGTCGATCTCTTCCATCGTGGCGTCGCGCACGGCGTGAAGCGTAGTCGAGGCTCGGCGGCGAGAGCGGCGGATAGGTTCCGCCGATGCGCCGGCTCGCGGGCACCACCGACCTGCTCCTGCTCGCGACTATCGCCGTCTGGGCCCTGAACGTGAGCGTCACGCGCTACGTGCTCACGCACGGCTTCCGGCCGCTCGCCTATGCCACGATTCGCTACGCGCTGGCCGCGCTCCTGGCGGCGCTGTTCGTCCTCGTCGTCGAACGCTCGCTGGCGGTGCACGGACGCCGTGCCTGGCTGCTGATCTCGACTGCCGCCCTCTTCCTGTTCGCGAACCAGATCTGCTTCGTCTACTCGCTGAAGCTCGCGAGCGCGACGACGGTGTCCCTGATCCTGGGCACGACCCCGATCTTCGCGGCGCTGATCGCCTCTGCGGTCGGCCTCGAGCGGCTCAGCGGCCGCTTCTGGCTCGCGACGCTGGCGTCCTTCGCGGGCGTCGCACTCGTCGCGCTGGGGTCGGGCGGCGGGCTGTCGTCGAACCTCGGCGGCGAGCTGCTCGCCGTGGGCCTGTCGGCGACCTGGGCGGCGTACTCGGTGTGCCTGACGCCGCTGATGCACCGCTACTCGCCCTACCGGGTCAGCGGGCTCGTGCTCCTGCCGACGACCGGGCTGCTGCTCCTGACCAGCATCGGGGCCCTCGGAGACCAGGACTACGGCACCCTGCCCGCGCTGGACTGGCTCGCGCTCGCCTACGCGGTCGTCGGGCCGCTCCTGCTCACGAACGTGCTCTGGTTCACCGCCATCCGCCGCGTCGGCCCGTCGCGCGCGACGCTGTTCGGGAACCTGCAGCCGTTCCTGGCCGTCGTCTTCGCCGTCCTGCTGCTCTCGGAAAGCCTGGGCGCGCTCCAGGTCGTCGGCGGCGTCCTGATCGCCGCCGGCATCCTCGTCGCCCGCGTCGAGACGAGAGGCCGCGAGCCCGTGGCCAGCCGCGCTGAGTGACCGATGGATCGGGGTAAGGTCGAAGAGTGACGACTCTGCGCGAGCGACTCGCCCGCACACCGCCCGGCTATCGCTACTCGATCGGCCGGGTGCTGACGATCTACGCCGGCCTGATGGTGACGCTGCTCCTGGCGGCGCTCGACCAGACGATCGTGGCCACCTCGCTGCCCAGGGTCGTCTCCGATCTCGGCGGCCTGTCGAGCTACTCGTGGGTGTTCACCGCCTACATGCTCGCTGCGACCGTCTCCGTGCCGCTGTACGGGAAGCTCGGGGACATCCACGGCCGGCGGCCGATGATCCTGATCGCGATCGCGATCTTCCTCGCCGGCTCGGCGCTTTGCGGCCTGGCCCAGAACATGCCGCAGCTGGTCGTGTTCCGCGGCATCCAGGGGCTCGGGGCGGGCGGGCTGATCCCGCTGGCGATGGCGACGGTCGGGAACATCGTCCCGCCGCGCGACCGCGGTCGCTACCAGGGGCTGATCGGAGGCACCTTTGCGGCCGCGTCGATCCTCGGCCCGCTCGTCGGCGGCTTCATCGTCGACCACGCGTCGTGGCGCTGGATCTTCTACGTGAACCTGCCGGTGGGCGGCCTGGCGATGATCGTGATCTACCTGACGATGCCGCGGCGGTCGCAGAAGCGGGAGCACTCCGTCGACTGGCTCGGGGCCGGCGTGCTCGCGCTCGGGTCGGCGGCGCTCCTCCTCGGCCTCGTCTGGGGCGGGCAGGAGTACTCGTGGACGTCGCCGCAGGTGGTCGGCGCCCTCACCGCGTCGGCCGGGCTGCTCGCCGTCTTCGCGGGCATCGAGCGCCGCGTCGTCGAGCCGATCCTGCCCTTCGACCTGATGCGCTCGTCTTCCACCGTCAGGTCGAGCGTGCTCTCGATGGGTCTCGTCGGGTTCGCGATGTTCGGGACGATCACGTACGTCCCGCTGTTCGTGCAGGGGGTGATCGGCACCTCGGCCACGTCCTCGGGTGTCGTGCTCACCCCGCTGATGCTGGCCGCGGTGACCGCGAGCATCCTCTCGGGCCAGTGGGTCTCGCGCACCGGCCGCTACAAGCCGAACGCGCTCGTCGGCCCGATCGTGCTCGGAATCGGCCTGCTCCTGCTCTGGACGATGGACGTGAACACGACGAACGCGGAGGCCGCCCGGAACATGGTCGTCACCGGCATCGGCCTCGGGCTGATGATGCAGGTGTTCGTCCTCTCGGTACAGAACTCGGTGCCTTCGAGCCAGATCGGCTCCGCCACCGCGCTGATCCAGTTCTCCCGCTCGATCGGCTCGACGCTCGGCGTCACGATCATGGGCGTGATCGTCAACCAGGGGCTGCCGTCGTCCGTTCGCGGGAACGAGGAGTTCATCCACCGCCTGCCGCACGACGCTCGCATCGCGCTGGCGAACGCGCTCCATCCGGCGTTCCTGGCGGCGGCCGCCGTGTGCGTGATCGTGCTCGGCCTCGTCGTGGTTCGGCATCAAGGAGGTGCCGCTCCGCAAGGGGCTCGAGGAGCCGACGCTCGCCGTCGAGCTGGGCGAGGGGGGCGGCGGCGGAGAGCCCGTGCCGACGACGCGACGCTGAGCGGCTGCGATCTAAGATCAGGCCATGCCTGCTGACTTCATGCCGCTCCTCGGCTGGGACTACGTCGAGCTCTGGGTCGGCAACGCGAAGCAGGCGGCGTACTTCTACGAGCACGCGATGGGCTTCACGCGCACGGCGTACGCAGGCCCGGAGACCGGCGTGCGCGACCGCGCCTCCTACGTCCTCGAGCAGGGCGACGTCCGCTTCGTCGTCACGTCGGCGCTGCGCGAGGATCACGAGATCACGCGCCACCAGGCGCGCCACGGCGACGGCGTCCGCGACATCGCGCTCACCGTTCCCGACGCCGACGCAGGCGTACCGCGAGGCGGTCCAGCGCGGCGCGCGCGGCGGTCGATCGAGCCGAAGCGCGTCGAGGACGAGTTCGGCTCGCTCGAGATCTCCGCGATCGCCACCTACGGCGACACGCTCCACACGTTCGTCGACCGCGCCGACTACGGCGGACCGTTCAAGCCCGGCTATACGTCGCGTCTCGTCCGAACGGCCACGCGAACGCGGGCGTCGGCCTGACGAACATCGACCACGTGCGTCGGCAACGTCGAGCTCGGCCGGATGAACCACTGGGTCGAGTTCTACGAGCGCGTGTTCGGGATGACGAACATCCTCCACTTCGGCGACGACCAGATCCAGACCGAGTACTCGGCGCTGATGTCGAAGGTCATGGCGGACGGCGACCGGCAAGATCAAGTTCCCGATCAACGAGCCGGCCGAGGGGAAGCGCAAGAGCCAGATCGACGAGTACCTCGACTTCTACGGCGGGCCCGGGCGTGCAGCACATCGCGCTGGCGACGGCGAACATCGTCGACACGGTCGAGCAGATGAAGGAGCGCGGCGTCCTCTTCCTCGACACGCCCGACGACGTACTACGACGACGTCGAGGACCGCGTCGGCGAGATCGACGAGTCGTACGACGACCTGCAGCGGCACAAGATCCTCGCCGACCGCGACGAGGACGGCTACCTGCTGCAGATCTTCACGAAGACGGCGCAGGACCGGCCGACCGTGTTCTTCGAGGTGATCGAGCGCCACGGCGCGACGAGCTTCGGCGACGGCAACTTCAAGGCGCTGTTCGAGGCGATCGAGCGCGAGCAGGCGCTGCGCGGCAACCTCTAACGCTCTCTTCGTCGAGCGCGTAAATCGTCACAGTCGCGTTTCACACGCGTCACGACTTTCGAGCTACGCTCAAACCGGGGGGCCAGGGCCGAAGGCCCCGGGGGAACCAGTAGGGAATGGGTCGGCGCCCCGGTTCCGGCGACTGGCACCCGGCGTAGCCTTGCGTGCATGAGCCCGCAGCGGCGAACGGCGCTCGTCTCGGTCTTCGCGGCCGGCGCGCTGATCGCGCTCAAGCTCACCGTCGGGCTCTTCACGCAGCTCGCTGGGGCTGATCTCCGAGGCGCTGCACTCGGGCACCGACCTCGTCGCCGCGCTGCTCACCTTCTTCGCCGTCGGCTACGCGGTGCGTCCGGCCGATCCGGGTCACCACTACGGCCACGGGAAGGCCGAGCACCTGTCCGCGCTGGCCGAGGCGACGATCCTCGTGGTCGCGACCGGCGTTCATCGCGTGGCGCGCGGTCGCCCGGCTCACCGGCTCGAGCTCGACGGAGGTCGATCCCGACCTGGTACGCGTTCGCGGTCGTCGCGGTCGTGATCCTGATCGACCTGACGCGGGCGGTCGTCTCGTGGCGCGCCGCGCAGTCGGTTCTCGAGCGCCGCGCTGCAGTCCAACGCAGTTCACTTCGCCAGCGACCTGGTCGGGTCGGTCGCCGTCCTCGTCGGGCTCGACGCTCGCGCGAGCCGGACATCCGGACGCCGACCCGATAGCCGCGCTCGTCGTCGCCGCGATCGTGCTCCTCGCGGCCGCCCGGCTGATGCGCCGCAACATCGACGTGCTCATGGACCTCGCACCCGCGGAGGCGACGGCCGCGGCCCGCCAGGCGATCGAGCGCAACGTCACCGGCGTCAGCCTCCGCCGGCTGCGTCTGCGCCAGGCCGGCGGACGCCACTTCGTGGACGTCGTGATCGGCGTCCCGCCCGGCGCCGCGGTCGCCCAGGGGCATGCGGCGGCCGACGACGTCGAGGACGCGGTGCGCCGGGCGCTCCCGGAGTCGGACGTCGTCGTCCACGTCGAGCCGCAGTCAGGCTCCGAGGCCGCGCTCCGCGAACGGGTGCAGGCGGCCGCGCTCCAGGTGTCCCAGGTTCGCGAGATCCACAACGTGAACGTGATCGACGTCGACGGGCGCCGGGAGATCTCGCTCCACCTCAAGCTGCCCGGCTCGCTGTCGCTGGACGAGGCCCACGGCGTCGCCGAGCGCGTCGAGGAGACGATCCTGCAGGCGCTGCCCGAGGTCGCGAGCGTGCGGACGCATCTCGAGCCGCTGACCGAGGTCGCCGAAGGGCATCGCCCGCCGCCGGCCGTAGTCGAGAGCGAGGCCGCGTCGATCCTGCGCATCGTCCACGAGCAGACCGGCGGAGCGCCGCGCGAGCTTCGCTTCCTCGAGACGGACGGCGGCCTCGTCGCCTTCCTGACGCTCGGGCTCGACCCGCACACCGAGCTTCAGCAGGCGCACGCGACCGCCAGCGCGGTCGAGGAGCGGATCCGGGCGGAGCGGCCGGAGATCGCCGACGTGCACGTCCACACCGAGCCCTAGCACGAGGTGAACCCATGGTTCCCCCGCGTGCCCCCTCCTTCAAAGGCACGACGAGAGTGATCGTTGCGGCCGACGCCGGCAGAGCCGGCATCGGCGGCGAATCCGTCGCGTCCCTTTACGGCTACCAGTCTCGATCTTCCTGGATACGGTGCGGCCGTGAAGCTGTGCATGTTCTCGCCGAAGGACCGCGAGCTCGACCGCGGCTGGCCGGGACGGATCGAGGGCGACCGCGTGATCCAGCTCGCCGCGCAGACGCTGCAGTCGTTCTTCACCGGCGGCGGCCAGGCGCGCGAGCACGCCGAGTATCCGCTCGACGAGGTCGTCCTACGCGCGCCGGTGCAGCGGCCGCCCTCGATCCGTGACTTCTACGCCTTCGAGCAGCACGTGCGCACGGCGCGCGCCTTCCGCGGCCTCGACGTGCCGCCGGAGTGGTACGAGATCCCCGTCTTCTACTTCTCCAACACGGCCGCGGTCTTCGGCCCCGAGGACGAGATCCCGTACCCGGCCGGGACCGAGGAGCTCGACTACGAGCTCGAGCTGGCTGCGGTCATCGGCGCGGAGGGCGAGATCGGCGGTTTCACCGTCATGAACGACTGGTCGGCGCGCGACCTCCAACGGGCGGAGATGAAGGTCGGTCTCGGCCCGTCGAAGGGCAAGGACTTCGCGACCAGCTTCGGCCCCGTCGTCGTCACGCCGGACGAGTTCGACGGCACCTCGGGGGCGATGATCGCGCGGGTCAACGGCGAGGAGCGCTCGCGAGGCTCCGTCTCCGACATGCATTACTCGTGGCAGGCGATCCGCGACCACGCCGCGCGCAACACGCGGCTCCTGCCGGGCGACATCCTCGGCTCGGGGACGGTGGGGACGGGCTGCATCCTCGAGCTGGGCGACGGCCGCTGGCTGCAACCGGGCGACGTCGTCGAGCTCGAGATCGAGGGCATCGGCGTGCTCCGCAACACCGTCGGGCCGCGCCCGTAGCTATCCGAAACCCGACGTGTAGGTCACATCCGGGATGTCCCGGAACTTCCGGCAATCGGCGCAGCGCAGGAAGGCCTTGCCGTCGTCGGTGACGTGGCGCTTCCAGCGATGTAGGCGGATCCAGCAGCGCAGTTTCTTGCTCATTCACCCCCTTTGATGTGAGGTCGAGCGCGGGAGCGGGTGGTGATCGCACAGCCTGCCGGCGGCGTCAAATGGCATTGCTGTCGCCAGACTCAGCCGCCCCGCGGTTAATCGAGACGGAGGCGACCTCGCGCCGTGCTTGCTGTGCGATTCGGAGGGATCGTTTGAACTCGTGCGCTTGGGCGAGGGTGTCGAATTCGCGTGGTCGGTCGCGGCCGTGTTCGTCGATGTAGGGAACGATGTAGCGGGTGGGTGTGCGGAAGACGCCGCGGTAGCGGGTGCGGCTGAGCCTGTAGCTCAGGGGGTCGAGTGCCCGCGCGGTGGCGGCGAGGGCGTGGTCGAGCTCGTCGGCGCAGGCGGTGAGCTCGTCACGGAGCGAGGTGATCTCGCGCTCGGTGCGCAGCGCGTCGAGCTTGCCGATCAGCCCGGGCGCCTGGCCGGCGAGCGCCTGGCGGCGGTCCGCGAGCCGGTCGACGCAGTCGATCCGCGTCTTGAGCCGCTCGGCCTCCTCGCGCGCCCGTTGTAAGTAGACGGCCATTGCGCGTTGGGCGTCGAGCCTGCGCTCGAGCTGCTTGCGGTCGAGCGCTCGAGGAAGCGGTCGGCGCCTGTCAGCGCCCGGTCGGCCACGAAGAGTGCGCCGCCGAGTTCCCCCAGCAACGGCTGCAGCGACGCTTCGACGCCGGGCAGCAGCCGCTGCACATGCCACGCGGCCTCCGCGAACGTCGGCTGCCGAGCGCGCTGCGGCGACAACAGGCCCGCGAGCCGTCTGCGGTCTGTCCGCTGCGTCCGCAGCGGCGGGAACGCCGCTCGCAACCCCGCTGCCGCCAGCTGAAAGATCCGCTCCGGGGTGGGCAACCCGGCCAGGGAGTAGCTGCCAAGGTCGCGAACCTGGAAGCGATCCTCGACCAGATCACGCGTCGATTGCGACAACAGGACCTGCCCACCGTGCCCGGCCGCACAGACGCGGACCGCGCGGTGAACGTCGACGCCCAGATACATCCTGCCCTCGAGCGCGGGCGTTCCCGTATGCAAGCCCATGCGCACCTGCACTGACGCTCCCGCCGGCCAGACGTGCTCGGCGAGCATCCTCTGCGCCGCGACAGCGGCCATCACCGCGTCCTGCGCGTGCTCGAACACCGCGAACAGCTCATCCGCCCGGCAGTCGATCTCGTAGCCTCTTGCCTCGGCGACAGCCCTCCGCAACAGCCGCCGGTAATCATCGAGCACAGCGCCGTAGCCACCCTCGAGTCGATGCACGAGCGGCGTCGACCCCTCGATGTCCGTAAAGAGCATGGTCACGACGCCGCTCGGTAGCTCACTCAGCGCCACGACCTCGAGTCTAGTGCCGATAGTCGCGATCGCCAAGCGCCGCGAGTGCGCCCGGGCGCGTCTGCGGCGAAGTTATCCTCCGGCCATGCCCTTCTACCAGCGGCTCGGCGACGTCCCGCGGAAGCGGCACATCCAGTTCCGCGACAACGGCCTGCTGCTGACCGAGGAGGTCTTCGGGCTCGAGGGCTTCTCGGGCAACGAGTCGATCCTCTACCACCTCCAGTCGCCGTGCCGCGTCCGCGAGATCGGCGAGTTCGAGCCGATCGAGCGCGACGAGTGGGTGCCCGAGGGGCACGCGCACCGGCACCTGCGGACGTGGGACGTGCCGCCGTCCGGCGACGAGATCGGCGGCCGGCGCCTGCTGATGTGGAACGAGGACGTCGAGATCTCCCTCTGCCGCCCCGAGCAGGCGATGGAGGGCTTCTACCGGAACGGCGAGGGCGACGAGGTCGTCTTCGTCCACGAGGGGACCGGGACGCTGGAGACGATCTTCGGCAACGTGGCGTACAAGGACGGCGACTACATCGTCATCCCGCGCGGGACGACGTACCGCTTCGCGCCGGAGGGCGAGCAGCGACACCTCGTCTTCGAGTCGCCGGGGCTGATCGAGATCCCCCGCCGGTACCGCAACGAGTACGGGCAGCTGCTCGAGCACGCGCCCTACTACCACCGCGACATCCACCCGCCGACGCGAGCTGAACACGCACCGCGAGAAGGGCGACTTCGTCGTCAAGGTGCGCGTCCGGGACGGGTACCAGACGTACGTCCTCGACTACCACCCGTTCGACGTGGTCGGCTGGGACGGCTACGTCTACCCGTGGACGTTCTCGATCCACGACTTCGAGCCGATCACCGGCCGCATCCACATGCCGCCGCCGTCGCACCAGACGTTCGAAGGCCACAACTTCGTCATCTGCTCGTTCTGCCCGCGCAAGCTCGACTTCGACCCGCAGGCGATCCCGATCCCCTACCACCACTCGAACGTGAACTCGGAGGAGATGATCTATTACGTCTCCGGCAACTTCTCCTCGCGGAAGGCCGTCGACGTCGGGTCGGTGACGCTGCACCCGTCCGGCATCCCGCACGGGCCGCACCCCGGCCTGGCGGAGAAGTCGATCGGCATGACCGAGACGCACGAGCTGGCCGTGATGTGCGACACCTTCCGGCCGCTGCGGCTCACGACCTTCGCGCGCGAACTCGACGACGGCACATACGCCTATTCGTGGTACGAGGAGACCGGGGCTGACGCGACGGCCGACGAGGACCCCGCCGGGGTCACCTCCCACCTGTAGCGGCAGCTAAG
The DNA here is from genome assembly GCA_963776375.1 of uncultured Actinomycetes bacterium. GTDB lineage: Bacteria > Actinomycetota > Thermoleophilia > Gaiellales > Gaiellaceae > PALSA-612. The sequence goes on from CAVZMF010000005.1 coordinate 610,390, forward strand.
GGAGTGCCGGGCACTGCCCGGGCGCGCGCTTGAGCGTCGCCCGGGTTCCCTTGTTTCCGACCGCGATCGCGGAGAAGCCGCTGCAGGCGTTCACGTCGTCGCGAATGCGAACCGCGAACCGTCCGAACCGCGTCGCAACGACCTTCCTCACCGAGCGGGCCGTCCCGGAGACGACGACGACCCGCACGTGCTCGCGCGGCTGGAAGCCCGAGCCGCGAAGCATCGCCGGAGCCGTGTCGTCGACAAGCCGCAGCGTCGCGCGCTGCGCGCCGGCGGCGGTCTGAGCCAGGGCGGCCACCGAGCACAGGACCGCGACGGCGGTCAGTGCGCGTCCCACGGGATCAGTATGCCTCCACAGTCACTTCACGCCTGAGGTTTGACATTCTTTCCGACTGGGTACGCGCGACCCGCTTGGAGCAGAACAAGTGGAGCGGGCGTGCTTCGGTAATTCCCCGGTCCGGAGGACGCCGGACTGGACGGTAGACAGCTACCGGGGGGAGAGGGAGGCAGAGGATGATCACGAGACGACGGCGGTCGCTGGTCGCGGGCGCCGGAATCCTGCTGGTCGTGGCCGTTGCGCTCTTTGCCGCGTTTGGGCAGAGCAACAGTGGCGCCAGCCACTTCACGAAGCTGGGCCGAGATCCCGACGCCGGGTCAAGCCAGGCCGACACGCCCGGCGAGGGTCCGATCGACGGGGCGGAGGCGTACTTCTCGGCCGTCCGGACGTACCCGGCCGACGAGATCCCGCCGACGATCTCGCACACTGCGAAGCTGACCTTCGACGCGATCGCCAAGAAGGGCGATCCCGGCAACAACCACTGGTACTCCTACGGTCCCAAGCAGAGCGCAGTGGAGCCGGGCGTGCTGGCGTTCTCGGGGGCCACGAACACGACGGCGAGCCGTGTCACCGCGATGGTGATCGCTCCAACCTGCACGGCCGGCAACTGCCGGCTCTGGGTGGGCGTCTCCGGCGGCGGCGTCTGGCGAACGGACGACGCGCTCGCCGCGGACCCGAGCTGGACCTACCTCACAGCCGGTATCGCGCAGAACTCGGTCGGCACACTCACGGCCGCTCCGAGCGATCCGACCGGCAACACGCTCTACCTCGGCACAGGTGAGGCGAACCGGTGCGGCTCCGGGTGCGAGGCCGGCGTCGGCATCTACAAGTCGACGAACGGCGGGTCGAGCTGGACGAAGCTGGCGGACAGCTGCACCAGTAACTCGACGTACGCCTGCGTCACCCCCGGCCAGGATGCGTTCCTCGGCCGCTCGATCAGCAAGATCGTGATCGACCCGGCCAATCCGAACCATCTCTACGTCGGCTCGGCGCTCGGCGTCCGCGGCCTCTCGCACGTGATCGGGAACGGCGGGACGACGCGCTTCCCGCCGAACGCGAACAACGTGGGCCTGTACGAGTCGACCGACGGCGGCGCGACGTTCACCGAGGTCTGGAATGGGAACGGCTCCACGTTCGGCGTGATCGACGTGGGCCTCGACCCGCTCGACGCCTCGACCGTCTACGCCTCGGCCTTCGACCAGGGCCTCTGGCGGCGTTCGACGGCGCTCGACGGCTCGTCGACGCCGTACGACTTCCACCAGGTGTTCGCGCCGCGGAACCCCGGAGGCGGAACCGACCGCACGATGTTCGCCGCGACGGTGAAGAACGCGACGACGCGCCTCTACCTGACCGACGGCACCGCCGGGAGCACGGCCATGCCGTCGGAGTTCTGGCGGACGGACAACGCGAACCAGCCGGCCGCCACGCTGCTCGCGTCGGAGGGGCCCGGTGCCACGGTGCCGCCCGGGAACGGCAATCCGTTCCCGGCCGTCTACAACGGCTGGCAGCTGCTGTCGTCGAGCACGACCGCGAGCCCCTACTACGCGACGTTCAACTTCTGCACAGGCCAGTGCTGGTACGACAACCGCGTCTACACGCCGAAGGGGATGCCCGACACGGTCTACGTGATCGGCTCGTATCAGTACGGCGAGCTTCCCTGCAACACGAAGGGCGTCGGCTGCGGGAACGGCCGTTCGAACGGCCGTGCGGTCCTCTATTCGACGACCGCGGGCGATCCGGACGCGTCTGCCCCCGGCAGCGCCGTCAACAGGACGTTCACCGACCTCACCTTCGATGCGCAGGATCAGCCGGCGAGCTGGTGTGCGCTCGACGGCGCACAGCTCACGATCGGCGGCGTCGCGCCGCCGTTCCAATGCCTCTGGGCGCCGGACGCCATCCATCCGGATCAGCACCAGATCGTGGTCAACCCGAACAACCCGACCCAGATCTTCGAGGGCTCGGACGGTGGCGTGATCCGGACCAACGGGACGTTCGCCGACATCTCGTTCCGCTGCAACTCGAACGAGCGGCCGCTGCTCGGAGCGGCGAGCCTGGCGAACTGCGCCCGGATGCTGTCGCGGGTGCCGAACCTGATCGAACACACGAACAAGAACCTGGACTCGCTCCAGTTCATCGACGTCGCCATCAATCCCGGCCAGTCGTGCGAGGTCCAGGGTGGTACGCAGGACAACGGCACGTGGTCGAACGTGAATCCGTCCTGTGACCAGAACACGTGGCCGCAGGTCATCTACGGCGACGGCGGGAACTCCGGCTACGACGGGACGAACCCGACGTGGCGGTTCAACCAGTTCACGAGCGCCTTCAGCGACTCGAACTTCGAGAACGGGGACCCGACCAAGTGGGTGATCTCGTCCGCTCCGATCGTCAACAGCGGCGAGGCGGTCGGCTTCTACTTCCCGCAGGTCGGCGACCCGAACCCGCCCACCGGGGCGCACCCGATCTTCGCGGGCGCCCAGCACGTCTGGCGGACCTGGGCCTTCGGGGCAGGCACCCCCGGTGCCGTACCGCAGGACAAGACCCCGAACATCGCCTTCTACGAGGCGAACTGCCCGGAGTTCACCGTCTTCGGCGGCGACCCGAACTGCGGCGACTACCAGCCCATGGGCGACGACCTGACGGATGGGGCGTTCGGCTCCGACCGCAGCGGCGGGTCCGTCTCGTGGATCGCCCGGAACAAGGCCGACCACGGAACGCTCTGGGCCGCCACGTCGGCGGGCCGCATCTTCGTGACGCACAACGGCGATGCGACCGACCCGGCGACCGTCGTCTGGCATCGGATCGACAACCCGACGTCGCCGACGCGGTTCCCGAGCTCCATCTATCCGGACATCAAGGACACGGGCCACGCGTGGATCACGTACTCGGGCTACAACGCCTCGACGCCGACCACGCCTGGGCACGTCTTCAGCGTCCTGGAGAACGGTTCCGCCACCGGATCGGGGACAGTTCACGAACCTCGACCTCGAGAGCGGGACGAAGGGGTTCCCGACGCCGACCGGCGACGGTGACCTGCCGGCCAGCGACGTCGTCCGTGACGACCAGACCGGCAAGCTCTACGTCTCCACGGACTTCGGCGTGCTCTGGGCAGGCGGCAACTACAACGGCAACTGGCATATCACCCAGGGCATGCCGCGCTTCGAGGTCATGCACCTCGAGATCCAGCCCTCCTCGCGTGTCCCGACCTGCGTGGGAACCTCGAGCTGTCCGAGGATCCTCTACGCGGCGACGCACTCGCAGGGGATCTGGGCGCTCAACCTGCCCGGCAACTAGCACCGGCAGCACATGATGAACCGGAAGGCCGCCCACGAGGCGGCCTTCCGGCTGTCGGCGGCTACTGTCCGCCGGTGCCGGAGAACGCCGACAGTCCGCGGCTCGTCCTCGACTGGGACGGCACGTGCACGGAGATCGACACGCTCTGGCTCGTGCTCGAGCGGTTCGGCGACTACGACGTCGTCAAGCGCGCCAGCGAGCGGCTGATGCGCGGAGAGATCAGCTACCGCGAGCTGATGGAGACCGAGTTCTCGACCGTGAAGAACGCGACGCTCGACGAGGTCAACGCCTGGCTCGCGCGCGAGGCGCGGGTCCGGCCCGGTTTCCACGAGCTCGTCCGGCGGCACGACCCGCTCGTCCTGTCGAGCGGCTTCGAGGAGCTGATCCGTCCGCTGCTCGTCCGCGAAGGGATCGAGGTCGAGCTGATCGCGAACCGGCTCGATGCGCGTCCCGACGGCTGGCGCGTGCGCTGGAGTCGCGAGGAGCCGTGCGAGGTCTGCGGCGACTGGTGCAAGCGGGGCGGCCTCCCCGACGGGCCGTTCGTCTACGTCGGCGACGGCTACTCCGACCGCTGCCCGGCGCTCTCCGCAGAGCGCATCTTCGCCCGGGCAGGGCTGGCCGAGTATCTCGAGCGCGAGAGGCGAACCTACGAGCAGTTCGAGACTCTCACCGACGTGCTGGTCGCTCTCGAGGCGTAATGCCGCTCCTCCCGATCCCCGATCCGTACGATTTCGCCCTCTCGACCGAGCGCTTCCGCCGCTTCGGCCCCGACCTCGCCAACCTCTGGCACGAGGGCGGCCTGCACCGGGTCGTCGGCGGCCGCGACGTCCGGATCGAGCCGGCGGTGGGAGGAGTGCTCGTCGAGCCGCTCGACGAGCACGTCGCCGAGGTCGTCGGGAAGCTGCTCGGGCTCGAGTTCGACCTCGCCGGCTTCGAGCGCTTCGCGCGCGGTGCCGACGAGACGCTCTCCGGGCTCGTCGAGCGGCTCCGGGGCTACCGGCCGCCCGTCTCGCCCGATCCGTTCGAGACGCTCGTCACCTCGATCACGGCGCAGCAGGTGTCGCTCTCGTCGGCCTTCGCCATCCGCAGCCGGATGATCGAGCGGCTGGGCGAGCCGGGGCGGTTCGCCCATGCGTTCCCGACCCGCGAGCGGCTTGCCGCCACGCGGCCGGAGGAGCTGTCCGACGTCGGCTTCTCGCGCCGCAAGGCGGAGTACGTCATCGGGCTCGCGCAGCTGGACCTCGACTACGACGCCCTCGACCGGCTCCCCGACGACGAGGTCAAGGCCCGCCTCGTCGCCGTGCGCGGGCTCGGCGAGTGGACGGCCGACTGGTTCCTCGCCCGCCATCTCGCGCGGCCGCAGGCCTGGCCCGCCGGCGACCTCGGACTGCGCAAGGCCGTCGCCGCGTTCTATGGTGACGGCCCGCTCCCGACGATCGAGGAGGTGCGCGTGCTCGGCGCACGCTTCGCCCCGTTCCAGAACCTGACCGCGCACTACCTGCTCGCCGGCCTCTACCTGGCGCCCGCCGCATGAACGTCCGCCGCGCGACCACGGACGACCTCGAGGCCATCCGTGCCCACTGGGAGGCGATGGAGGACGAGATCGGCGGGCCGCCCTGGGTCAGGGAGACGTGGGAGGAGGAGCTCGTCGACGTCGAGCGCCGGCTGCGGGACTCCGCGATCTTCCTCGCCGAGGAGGACGGGCAGGTGATCGGCCTGCTCGGGCTCGACTTCGGCCGGCCGGGGATCGCGCACGTTCAGAGCGTCTACGTGCGACCCGAGCAGAGAAGGCGCGGGGTCTCCGCCACGCTGATGGCCGAGGCGGCGGCCATGTCCCGGGAGCACGGGTACGACCACGTCGAGCTCGACGTGCTGGCGTCGAACCACAATGCGCTCGCGGTCTACGAGCGGCTGGGCTTCGTCGAGTACCAGCGTCGGCTCGTCATCTCGCTCGACGATCTCGACACACGCCTGGGCGGCAGGCCGACAGGGGAGTCCTTCGGCCGCGTGTACGTGCAGTCGGACGACGAGACGCAGATCCAGAAGGCGGTCGCGCAGTTCGTGCCCAGGCTCGGCCGCTCCGAGCACACGAACGTCGCCCGGCCGCGGAACGGCTGGATCGAGATCGACGACGAGCTCTGCAGCCGCGACCCGAGGGCGCTGCGCCGGCTCGGCCAGGAGCTGTCGTACCGCACCGGCGGCGTCGTGCTCACGCTCGGCATCGAGGACGGCGCGCTCGTCCGCTACGTGCTGCTCGACCGCGGCTCGGTGGCCGACGAGTACGCCTCGCTGCCCGAGTTCCACGGGCCGCTGCCGCCGGGGGACGTGATCGGGCTCAGCGCGAACCCGACCGTCGTCGCCCGGCTGACCGGTGCCGACCCCGGCCGCGTCCGCGCGGTGGCGAGGACGGCGAAGGCCGCGGAGGACCTGCCGCCGGCCCAGGAGCTCTACGCACAGCTGGCAGACCTGCTCGGAGTAGGATCGGAGGACGAATGATCACTCTCTACGACGCGCCCCGATGTCCCTACTGCGCCCGCGTGCGCATCGTGCTCGCCGAGAAAGGCGTCGAGTACGAGACGGTCGAGATCGACCTCTCCGACCGTCCGGATTGGATCTACGAGAAGAACCCGCTCGGGAAGGTGCCGGTGCTCGAGGAGGGCGATTTCATCCTGCCCGAGTCCGAGATGATCATGGAGTACCTCGAGGAGCGCTACCCCGAGCCTGCGCTGCTCCCAGCCGACCGGGAGGAGCGCGCGCTCGTGCGGCTCCGCATCTACCGCTTCGACACCAACCTCGGCGATGCCTACTACTCGCTGCGGCGGGGGGACGAGCACGGCGCGGAGCGGCTGGCGCACTGCCTGTCGTTCATCGAGCGCTTCCTGTCGCGCGGCCCCGGGTCGTACTCGCTCGCCGACATCGCCTACCTGCCCTGGGTGCTCAGGGCCCGGGACATGCTCGGCGTCGACCTCTCGGAGTTCCCGGCGCTCGAGGGCTGGCTCGCGCAGCTGCTCGAGCGGCCCGCCGTCGCGGCCGAGGCCGACGTCGTCGCGGCGCTCCCCAGGTGACCCTGCCGCCGGTCGTCGACGCCGCCTGGCTCGCCGAGCACGCCGGCGAGGAGGACGTGCTCGTGGCGGACGTGCGCGGGCCGAACGCGCACACGCGCGGCCACATCGCCGGCTCGATCCCGCTCATGGTCGGCACGCCCGGCCAGTTCTCGACGCCAGAGCTGCGTGAGGCGTTCGCCGCGGAGGCGGCGCTGCGGCTGCGGCGCCACGGGGTCACCGGCGCGGAGCGGCTCGTGCTCTACGACGGCGGCGACTGCACGAACGCGGCCGCAGCGATGCAGGTGGCGGAGCTGGGCGGACATCCGCGCGTGGCCGTCCTCGCCGCAGGGCTCGCGGGCTGGCCGGGCGAGACCGAAGCAGGCGTCGTCGAGATCGAGAAATCCCGGGCGGAGCTCGTGCCCAGGCCCGAGGCCGTCGTCGCCTGGTGGGAGGTTTCTGACGGGGGCTCGGACGCCCTGATCCTCGACGTCCGTCGCGAGGACGAGTTCGCCGGCAAGGGCGGCTATCCGTGCGATCCCCGCCAGGGACACATCCCGGGCGCGCGCAACGTCGAGGTGTCGACGCTCTTCGCCGCGTCTGGCGTACCGAGGCCCGCCGACGAGGTCAGGGCGGCCGTCGGTGCCCCCGAGGGCGCCGGCGTCGTCACCTACTGCCACTCCGGCTCGCGCTCGGGCCTGGCACTGATCGCGCTGCGCGCCGCCGGCTTCGACGCGCGCAACTACTTCGGCTCGTGGCACGAGTGGTCGCGCCATGACGAGCTCCCGATCGAGCGCTAGTAGAACGGGGGAAACGGCCGGCTTCCCCGTGAGCCCCCTTCCCCTTGCGGTCGCGTGAACGGCGGCCCGAGCTACGCGCGGGCGAAGCCCGCGCTTCGCGGCCGGTCGTCGTGCGTGCGATCGGCTCACGAACGAAGCGAGACGCGCTGGGCGGCATCCAGGAACGCGCCGCAGAGCGTGCGGCCGAACCGCATCCACCCGTCGATGTGCTCCTCCGTCCCCGCGGTGAGGGCCGGGGGAAGCGGGACTCCGGCGACTCGTCGGCCCAGCTCGCGACGATCGCCGGCGTGACCTCCGGATGGAACTGCACGGCCCAGGCGGTCTCGTCGAGACGGAACGCCTGCGGGCAGGCGCTGCTCCGGGCCAGCTCGCGCGCTCCGGCCGGGACGTCGAACCCGTAGTAGTGCCACTGGAAGGCCGGGAACCGCTCCGGTAGGCCGGCAAAGACCGGGTCGTCCGCGGCCCCGGTTGTGAGCTCGACGTCGGCCCAGCCGATCTCGGGCTCCTCGAGCGCATAGACCCGCGCACCGGCGGCCTTGGCGACGAGCTGTGCTCCCAGACAGACGCCGAGCAGCGGGATACGCCGGGCGAGCAGCCCGCGGATGAGCTCGTCCTCGTCTCGCAGCCACGGGTGCTCCGCCTCCTGGTCGGCGTGCATCGAGCCGCCGAGCAGGATCACGGCGCCGTAGTCCGCGACCGGCCGGGGAGGTGAGGCGCCCGAGTCGATCGCCCAGGTGTCCAGCCGGTGTCCGCGCTCCTCGACGACGTCGCCGAACGACCCTGCAGGGCAGTTCGCGCCGTGCACGACGGTGAGGACGTTCACACGCCCAGATCCAGCTGCGGGTCGCCGGCCGGCTCCAGGCCGCCCGCGGCGGGGATCCCCGCCTCGTCGAGCAGCCCGCGGAGGAGTCTGCGCGCTCCGGGGCGCGAAGTCGTCGCGGTTGTTGTTCATGAGCGCGTAGACCTCCTCCGCCTCGCCGGCGAGCCGGCCGAGCGGCTCGACCCATTCGGCCAGCTCCTCCTCGGTGTACATGTGGTCGAAGCGGTCGGCGGAGCTCTTCGCGTTGCGGATGTTCCAGGTGCGCCAGTTACGGCCGTGGAAGCGGACGTACGCGAGCGGGTGCGTGGCCGCCGCGATCGTCGGCACGACGTTCGTGGCGCGGGTCGGCGGCGAGTCGAGCGACACGAAGGCGAGGCCCTCGCGCTCGAGGAAGCGGAGCGTGTCGGCGAGCTCGTCCTCGGTCACCCAGGAGCGGTGGCGGAACTCGATCAGCGGCACGAGCGGCTCCAGGAGGCCGCGCACGCGCCGGAGCTCCGCGAGCGCCTCCGGCGACTTCTTCACCCGCGGGTGGTACTGGAGCAGGACGCCGCGCATCTTCCCCGACGCCTCGAGCGGCGCGAGCGCCTCCCGGAACTCGCGGAAGGCCGTCTGGAGATCGGCCTCCTCGTGGCCGGTCATGGCCGCGCTCGCCTTGACGTGAAAGACGAAGTCCGGCGGCGTCCGCTCTGCCCACTTCGCGGCCACCTCCGGCGAAGGCAGCCGGTAGAACGGCGAGTCGACCTCGACGACGTCGAAGTGCTCCGCGTAGTAGCGCAGACGCGCCTCGGCGCTCGACACGCCGCGCGGGTACCAGTGCTTGACCAGGCCCTCGTCGGCCCAGCTGCAGGTGCCCAGGCGGACGGTTGCAGACATCCTCGCACCCTACAATCGGGCGCGTGGATTCCCGGCCGGTGGGTGTGTTCGACTCGGGAGTGGGCGGGCTCACCGTTCTCCACGAGTGCCTGGTGACGATGCCGCACGAGGACTTCGTCTACCTCGGCGACCACGCGCGGCTCCCCTACGGGCCGCGGCCGCTGGACGAGATCCGGCGCTTCGCGCTCGAGATCGGCGGGTACCTGCAGGAGCAAGGCGTGAAGCTCATCCTCGTCGCCTGCAACGCGGCCACCTCGGCCGGCCTGCCCGAGCTGCAGTCGCAGCTCGACGTTCCCGTCGTCGGCGTGATCACGCCCGAGGCGCACGCGGCCGTGCAGGCCACGCGCAACCGCCGCATCGGCCTATTGGCCACGCAGGCGACCGTGGACGCGGGGCGCTACGAGGCTCTCGTGCACGCGCTCGACGCCGGCGCGCGGCTGACCGCGGTCGCCTGTCCGCGGCTCGTGCCGCTGATCGAGAGCGACGACCCCTTCGGCGAGGGGACGACGCTGGCCGTCCGTGAGTACGCCGAGCCGCTTCGGGCCGCCGGCGTCGACACCGTCATCTTCGGCTGCACGCACTACCCGCTGATCCGACCGATCTTCCAGCGTGTCTTCGGCCGCGGCGTCACGCTCGTCTTCTCGGCCGAGGAGACCGCGCGCGAGGTGGCGGAGACGCTGGCGCGCAAGGGGATCGAGAACGACGAGGCGCGCGAGGGCTCCTACCGGTTCCTGACCACCGGCGATCCCGACCAGTTCCGGGAGATGGGCGCTCGCTTCCTGCAGCTCCCGATCGACCAGGTCGAGCAGGTCACGCTCGCCGACCTCGAGCGAGCCGCCGCGTGAGCCGGGCGGACGGGCGGCGTGCCGACCAGCTTCGGCCGCTCGAGCTCACGCCCGACTTCCTCGAGCAGCCGCACGGCACCGTGCTCTGGGAGCAGGGGAAGACAATCGTGCTCTGCACGGCCACGGTCGACGAGGGTGTCCCGCGCTGGATGGCCGGCCGCGGCACGGGCTGGATGACGGCCGAGTACTCGCTGCTCCCGGCCTCGACCGGCGAGCGCACGGCCCGCGAGGCGCGGACCGGACGGCAGCAGGGGCGGACGGTCGAGATCCAGCGGCTGATCGGCCGCGCCGTGCGCGCCGTGTGCGACTTCGAGGCGCTCGGCGAGCGCACGCTCTGGCTCGACTGCGACGTGCTCCAGGCCGACGGCGGCACCCGCTGTGCGGCGATCTCGGGCGCGTACGTCGCGGCGCGGCGCGCGCTCGACCGCTTCGGGCTCGCCAGGGTCTTTCGCGACTCGGTGGCGGCGGTCTCGGTCGGCATCGTCGGGGGCGAGCCGCTGCTCGACCTCGACTACGCGGAGGACTCGACCGCTGACGTCGACCTGAACGTGGTCATGACCGGCGACGGACGGCTCGTCGAGGTGCAGGCGACGGCGGAGCGCGACCCCTTCAGCCGCGAGCAGCTCGACGAGCTGCTCGAGCTGGCCGCGGCGGGAATCGACCGGATCCGCGAGGAGCAGCAGCGAGGTGTCGATGCGGATCGCGGCTGACGTCTTCACGCTCGGCTGGGGCGGAACGCTCGCCCGGCTCGCGGTCGCCACGGCGCTCGGGGCCGTGATCGGCCTCGAGCGCGAGCTCGACGAGAAGGCGGCCGGCCTGCGCACGCACATGCTCGTCGCGCTCGGGTCGGCTCTGTTCACGCTCGTCTCGGCGTACGGCTTCTCGTCCTTCTTCGGTCACGGCAGGGTGGTCAGCTTCGATCCGTCCCGGATCGCGGCGCAGATCGTCACCGGCATCGGTTTCCTCGGCGCCGGCGTGATCTTCCGCTCCGGCTTCACGGTCCGCGGACTGACCACCGCGGCCAGCCTCTGGCTCGTCGCCGCCGTCGGGATGGCGGCCGGAGCGGGGTACTGGCAGGGCGCCGTGTTCGCGACGGCGATCGGCATCGTCGCCCTGCGCCCGCTCGAGTGGCTGAAGAAGTTGGCGTATCCCGGGCACAGGCCCAGTCGCCTGACGGTCGTGTTGGCCGAGGGCTCGTCGGGCGCGCGGGTGATGGAGGCCGTCGAGCGATCGGGGGACGTGCTCATCGTGCGGCGCGACGGCCGCCGTCTCGACCTCGAGGCGCGACTCGAACGGGACAAGCGGGCGGCAAGCGTTGAACGACGTCGCCGGGCTGGACGAGGTCGAGGAGGCGCGCTGGGAAGGCTGAGAGCGCGGCCCGACGGCCACAAGGCTTCGTCGTGAAGGGGGCGCGCCTAATCCTGTGCTCGCGCAACGAGAACAAGCGCCGCGAGCTGGCTCAGGCGCTTCCCGGGACGTCGATCGAGCTCCTCGACGCCGACGACTATCCGCCCGAGACCGGCACGACGTTCCACGACAACGCGCGCGGCAAGGCGCTCTTCGGGCGCGAGGTCGGGCCGGCGGACGCGTGGATGCTCGGCGAGGACTCCGGGCTCGAGGTCGAGGCGCTCGGCGGTCGGCCCGGCGTCGAGACCGCCCGGTGGGCCCAGGGGCGGCACGTCGAGCGGATCCTCGAGGCGCTCGCCGACGAGCAGGACCGCCGCGCCCGGTACGTCTGCGAGCTCGTCGCGATCGCACCCGACGGCCGCGAGCTCCGCGGCACCGGCACGCTCGAGGGCCGCATCGCCGACGAGCCGCACGGCACGGCCGGCTTCGGCTTCGACCCGGTCTTCATTCCCGACGGCGAGGGGCAGACCGTGGCCGAGCTCGGCGATGACTGGAAGGCGGAGCACTCCCACCGCGCCCGGGCCGCGGCGGCGCTCCGCTCGTTGCTGCCCTCAGGTCTTTGAGGGCGCCTGCAGCTCCACCTCGGCCGGCTCGCCGCGCCGCAGTTCCCGGCTCCTCTCCGCCTCGGCGTTGATCTCGGCGCCGAAGAGCAGGGCGAGGGCGCTCAGCCAGAGCCAGGTGAGCATGACGACGACGGCCGAGAGAGAGCCCCAGGTCTTGTTGTACGAGCCGAACCTGCTGACGTAGAACGCGAACAGCCCCGACAGGATCAGGAAGACGACGATCGCGAAGACGCTGCCGAAGGTGAGGAACTTCCACCGCGGGTGCTGCACGTTCGGTCCCAGCCAGTAGATCCCGGCGAACGCGATCAGCAGGCCGATGATCAGCACCGGCCACTGCGCGCCCCACCACACCCAGGTGACGAGTGTCTTCTGCCCGACCGCGTCGCCGATCCATCTCGTCAGGTGAGGCCCCAGGACCAGCAGCCCGAAGACGAGCAGGACGCCGAGCGCGGCGAAGACCACCATGGACAAGGACGCCAGCCGGCGTCTCACGAAGCCACGCGTCTCGTCGCGCTCGTAGGCGATGTTGATGCCCCACATGACGTTCTGCATCGCTCCCGTCAGCGACCAGACCGCGAGCACACAGCCGACGACGAGGATCGTGATTCCGGTGCCGTTGCTGTGCAGCAGCGTGCTCAGGCTGTCTCTGACGAGCGTCTGCGCAGAAGGCGGGATGACGCGCCCGAGCTTGTCGACGATGCTGTTCACCGCGCCGGGGTCGCCGACGAGGCTAAAGATCCCGACGGCGACCAGGAGGACGGAGGGAATGGCCAGGAACGCGTAGTACGCGAGTGCGGCGGCGACGCTCGTGAGGTTGTCGTCGAGAGTCTCCTTTGCCGCCCGCTTGACGATCGCCACGTAGTCGCGGCGGGAGAGCTCTGTCGGCGTCGGATCGTCGAGGCGTGGCTCGTCGTGCTCGGGCTGAGGCTGCGGGCCGTTTGCGCCGGCGCGGTCAGCCCGCTCGCGGTGGAGTCGGTCGAGGAGCTTCATCGTCTCGACCGGTGGTTCCCGGCCCGCCCGACCGCTACACCGACGGGCTCACGGGGGAAACCGGCCGTCCCCCCGCGTCATGCCAGGCCGGGCGCGTCCTCGGCCGGGGACGTAGCCCGCGCCGAGCGCCACCAGTTGTACTCGGCGCCCAGCACGATCACGTTCGCCATCAGGTAGAGCCAGACGAGCAGGATCACCGGGCCTCCGAATGCGCGCTGCGGCGTGGAGTCGCGGGCCACGTGCAGGTAGATCGGCAGCGCCTGGAACGTCACCTCGAGCACGACCGTCGTCAGCAGCGCGCCGGGCAGCACGTCCCCGAGCGTGTGCTCGACGTTCGTGAGGAAGTAGTAGACGCAGAGGAGGAAGCCGAACACGGCCAGGGACGAGACGACGACCGGCACCGCGTAGGCGACCACCGAGTTGCGGCCCACGCCGGGTGCCAGCCGGTCGAGGACGCCGAAGCCGAACGAGCCGATCGCGAGCCCGGCGAACAGCAGCACGAGCAGGCCCGAGAGCAGCGCGACGGCATAGATCTTCCCCTGCAAGAAGGAGCGGTTGGGCCGGCCGAAGACGATGTTGAACGCCGACTCGAGCGCGCTGAACAGCGACAGCGACGTCCAGATCAGGAACAGCAGCCCGACGATGCCGAGCGCCGTCGCGTGCGCTTCCAGGCCGTTGACGGTCTCGGCGATCGTCGTCAGCGACTTGTCCGGGAAGACGTATCCGAGCTTCCGCACGAGCGAGCTCGACTCTCGCGCGCGGCCGGCGAAGCCGAGCAGCGCGATGGCGATGAAGGAGAGCGGCACGAAGGAGAGCAGTGCGAAGTACGCGATCATGGCCGCCAGGTGCGGCCCCCGGTCCGACTGGAACTTCCAGAAGATCTGGCGGACCACTAGCCGGCATGCATTGCTGGATGGGACACCGAGCCATGCTAGGGTCAGCTGCCGATGGACCCCGCGCAGGCGCTCAGCGAGCTGACGGAGATCTCGAGCCAGATCGAGGCCGCGTGCCTGCTCGACTCCGACGGCAACGTGCTCGCCAACACGATCAGCCGACGAGGCCTCGGCGAAGCGCTTCGCGGATGCCGCCACGGCGCTCGTGGCCGAGGCGTTGCGGGTTCCGCCCGCCGCCGGCGACACACCGCTCGCGCAGCTCGAGGCGGCCGCGCTCGAGGGGAGCGTCTTCGTCGTCGTCGAGGGCGACCGCGCAGTCGCGGCGGTGACGAAGCCCGAGCCGACGGTCGGCCTCGTCTTCTTCGACCTGAAGAGCTGCCTGCGCGCGGCCGGGACACCGGGCGACGGCGACGGCAAGCCGCGGCCGAAGGCGCGCAACAACGAACAGGAGAAGGAAACGGCGAGTGAGAGTGCTGCGTAGGCTCTTCGGCTTTCTCGTGCTCGTCGGCGTCGCCTTCGCCGGCATCGTCGTCTACCGCCGCCGCTTCCTGACCCGGCGCGAGCGCGTCGACCTCTACTACGAGGACGGTTCGCTCACGTCGTTCGAGGAGGGCTCCGACGGGGCGGGGCGGCTGCTGCCGCTCGCGCACGACGCCCTCCGCGCCGCCCGCAGCTAGCGCGGCATGGACGACCGCGAGCTGCTCGGGGCGATCCGCGAGCACGCGTACCTCGAGGGCGACTTCGTGCTCCGCTCGGGACGCCGCTCGACGTACTACCTCGACAAGTACCGCTTCGAGACCAGGCCCGAGCTGCTCGCACCGCTCGGGGAGCGGATCGCAGCGAAGGTCACCGAGGTCGAGCCAGACGCGGCGCTCCTCGCCGGGCCCGAGCTGGGCGCGGTCTCGCTCGCGGCCGCGACCTCGCTCCGCTCCGGGCTTCCCTTCCTGATCGTCAGGAAGCAAGGGAAGGGCTACGGCACCGACAACCGGCTCGAGGGCGCCTTCGAGCGGGGCCAGTGCGTGTGCCTGATCGAGGACGTGGTCACGTCGGGCGGGGCCGCCGCGGAGGCCGTGGAGGCGCTTCGAGAGGCCGGTCTCGTGTGCCGAAACGCGGTCTGCGTCGTCGATCGCGAGGAGGGCGGAATCGACGCTCTCGCGCGTCTCGCGGTGCGGATGTGGCCGCTGTTCACCGCGGGCGATGTCGCAGCTGCTGCAAAAGGCCCGCAATAGCCGCATGGTTGAGCGGATCCGATGCGCCTGTTACGCTGCGACGCGTCCCTGATCTCAAGGAGGGTTGGCGCGTGACGAAGCAGGAGTTTGTCGATCGGGTGGCGGCACAAGCGGGGTTGTCCAAGAGCGACGCGGGCAAAGCCGTCGAGGCGTTCCTCGACACCGTGCAGAAGGAACTCACGGGCGGCGGCCAGGTGAACTTCACCGGTTTCGGGAAGTTCTCCGCGCAGCGCCGCGCGGCGCGCATGGGTGTGAACCCGCGCACGGGCGAGAAGGTTCAGATCCCGGCCGCGACGGTGCCGAAGTTCCAGGCAGGAAGTGCCCTCAAGGCGGCTGTGAAGTCGGGCGGGGGCGCAAGCTACTAGGCGAGTCGGCAGCAAGGTGTTCCGTCGGGGGCCGCACGAGCGGCCCTCGACGTTTTCTGGCAGTCGGTCGCCGTCGGCGCTACCCTTCGCGACCGTTGGTACGGGGTCGAGTCTGGCTGGTCGTCCTGCCGCTGCTGGCCGTGGGCAGCGAGGCTGCGCGTGCGGTCCTCAACCCGCGGGCCTCCGCGGCCGATACACGTTGAGACGTCCGGCACGGCTCGTCCGTTGTCGATGGCTTCTGTAACGACGTTGGTCGAGAGGAGATTCGAATGCGCAGTGTGATCGGGACCGGAAGAGGTGGAGAGGGCCCGCGGGGCTCGGCGATATCCCGCGCTGTGGGCACGCTGGTCCTGCTGGCGGGGATCGCGGCGGCGTTGGCCGCCCAGACCGCTCTCGCCTCGGGCGGCCCCACGATTCCCGCGCGGCATACGGGTGGCTACGTCCGCGCGCACGGAAGCGTTGTCTCGCCGTACGCGTCCCCCAACGATCTCGAATATCACGGCGGGCCGGTCATGCGGGTCAACAAGACCTACGCGATCTATTGGCAGCCTG
This sequence comes from uncultured Actinomycetes bacterium, assembly GCA_963776375.1. Lineage (GTDB taxonomy): Bacteria > Actinomycetota > Thermoleophilia > Gaiellales > Gaiellaceae > PALSA-612. The sequence goes on from CAVZMF010000005.1 coordinate 626,396, forward strand.
CGGGCTACTCGTTCAGTGCCAACTACAAGACGCTGATCGACCGCTACTTCCAGGACGTCGCGGCCGCGAGCGGCGCGACCTCGAACGTCTACTCGGTAGAGACGCAGTACTACGACACGACAGGGCCGATCGCGTATTCGTCCACGTTCGGCGGCTCGGTCACCGACACGACTCCGTTCCCCGTGAACGCCTACCAGTCGTGCGGTGGGCCGTCCAAATGCCTCAGCGACGCTCAGCTGCAGTCGGAGATCCAGTCGGTGATCTCGAAGCAGGGCTGGACGAAGAACCTGACGAAGCAGTTCTTTCTGTTCACACCGAACAACGTCGGGAGCTGTGACTCTCCGGGGTCGTGCACCTACACGGTGTTCTGCGCGTACCACGGGTACGGCTCCGGGAACCTGATCTACGCAAATCAGCCGTACGCGGCCTACTCCGGAGGCTGCCGGACCGGTCAGCGGCCCAACGGGGACCCAGCCGACGACACGATCAACGTGACGAGCCACGAGCACCGAGAGGCGATCAACGACGAGCAGCTGAACGCCTGGTACGACAATTCGTCGGGTAACGAAGGCTCCGATCTCTGCGCCTGGAACTTCGGCACGCCCCTCGGCGGGGCCTCGGGCGCCCAGTTCAACCAGGTCATCAACGGAAACAACTACTACCTCCAGCAGGAGTGGTCGAACGACGGGTCGAAGTGCCTGCTCCAGTACGGTTCGAGCGGTGGCTCGGCTCCGACCGTGACGTCGTTCACGCCGACGAGCGGGCCGGTCGGGACGAGCGTCACCATCACCGGTACGAACTTCACAGGCGTGACCGCCGTCAAGTTCAACACCACGGCGGCAACGTCGTACACGGTCAACTCGTCGACGAAGATCACCGCCGCCGTGCCCTCGGGCGCGACGAATGGCCCGATCTCGGTGTCGAACGGCAACGGGACGGGGACGAGCTCGAGCTCGTTCTCGGTCACCGGCGGCGGCGGCGGAGGCGCGCCGACGATCACGAGCTTCTCGCCGAGCTACGGGTTCACGGGGACGAGGGTCACGATCAACGGCTCGAACTTCACCGGAGCGACCTCCGTCAAGCTCGGCACCGTGTCTGCGGGCTTCACGGTCACCTCGGCGACCCGCATCTCGGCCACCGTGCCGGCGATGAGCCGGGGAACCTACAAGTGGTCGGTGACGACGCCGGGCGGGACGGCGACGAGCACCGGCAGCTTCTTCCACTTCTAGCGCCCGCCCACGGCGAGCGTCACGCGAGAGGGGCCTCCGGGCCCCTCTCGCTTCGGTCCGGGTGGCCCGCAGGCCCACTCGCTAGGCTGTTCCGCGATGCACGCCGAGGCAGCGGTGGCGACCCGGACGTTCGCCGACAGGCTCGCTGCTGCCGTCGTCGAGCGGCGCAGCCAGCTCGTCCTCGGGCTCGACCCTCAGCTCGACCTGCTTCCGGTCGAGCTCCGCGGCGACGCGCATACGGGGCGGGAAGCCGCCGCGACCGCGTTCTCGCGCTTCTGCCGGGGCCTGGTCGACGCCGCCCGCCCGTACGTGGTCGCCGTCAAGCCGCAGAGCGCGTTCTTCGAGGTGCTCGGTGCCGACGGCATGCGTGCCTTTGAGGACGTCTGCGCCTATGCCCGCACCGCAGGGCTCCTCGTGATCGCGGACGCCAAGCGCGGCGACATCGGGTCGACGGCCCGCGCTTACGCGAGCGCGTACCTCGAGCCGCGTGACGGTGATCTGCCTCTCGCCGACGCCCTCACCGTCAACGGGTACCTCGGCCGCGACTCGCTCGAGCCGTTCGCCGCCGAGTGCCGGCGGCACGGCGGCGGCATCTTCTGCCTCGTGAAGACGTCGAACCGCGGCGGCGCGGACGTGCAGGACCTCGAGCTCACGGACGGCACGCTCGTCTGGCACCAGGTGGCCATGCTCGTCGCGGAGCTGGCGGCGGAGAGCGTCGGCGATTGTGGGCTGTCCAGCATCGGCGCGGTCGTCGGCGCCACGTTCCCGCGGGCGGTCACCGAGGCGCGGCGGCTGCTGCCGCAGTCGATCCTGCTGCTGCCGGGCGTCGGCGCGCAGGGTGCGACGCCGGCGGACGTCGCCCGAGCATTCACCAGCGGGCCGGCCAGCGCGCTCGTTGCCGTCTCGCGCTCGATCAACTACGCGTTCCGCTCGGGCGACTCCGACTGGCGCACCGCCGCCGCCGCCGAGGCCGCGAGGCTGCGCGACGAGATCTGGAGAGCCTCGGGCTGGTGAGCCGGAAGAGCCGCGTAGCCGTCGCCGTCGCGGCTGCGCTCGTGCTCGGGTCGTCCGCGCTCGCCGCCCCTCGCGTCGGCGGGCGCGCCTACCTGGTCGTGAGCGCGAGCGGCGACACGCTGCTCCAGCGGGCCGCCGACGAGCGCGTCCCGATCGCGAGCATCACGAAGCTGATGACCGTACTCGTCACGCGCGAGCACGCGAAGCTCGGCGACGTCGTCACGATCCGGCGCCAGGCGGCCGAGGTCGGCGAGTCGTCGGCCGAGTTGCGCACCGGCGAGCGGCTGACCGTCGGGGAGCTGATCGAGGCGGCGCTGATCCAGAGCGCGAACGACGCCGCCGTCGCCCTCGCCCAGCACGTCGGCCACGGCAGCGTCCCCGCCTTCGTGGCGATGATGAACGCGAAGGCGCGCGCTCTCGGGCTCAGGCACACGCACTTCGAGAATCCGGACGGCCTCGACGCCGACGGCCACTACTCGAGCGCGCGCGACGTAACGAAGCTGGCCGAGATCGTCATGCACGACCGCTTCGTGCGCTCGGTCGTCCGCAAGCGCGTGGCGCACATCACCGGTCGGGAGCTGCACACGTGGAACGACCTGCTGGGCAGGTTCCCGGGCCTGATCGGCGTCAAGACCGGCCACACGAGCGAGGCCGGGTGGGGGGAGGTCGCAGCCGCGCAGGGCAACGGCGTGACGATCTACGCGACCCTCCTCGGCGAGCCGAGCCGGCCCAAGCGCAACGACGATCTCGCGCAGCTCCTCGCCTGGGGCCTCGCGCAGTACCGGGTCGTCCCCGTCGTCTCGGCCGACCGGGTCTACGGCACGGCGCAGGTGCCGTGGGGCAAGAAGCCGCTCGGGCTCGTCGCCGCGCGCCAGGTCGTTCACGTGGCCCGCCTGGGCCGCGCGATGACGGAGCGCGTGGTCACGCCCGACGTCGTGTCCCTCCCTGTTCGCAAGGGACAGCAGCTCGGACAGGTCCGCGTCTACGACCGCGGCAAGCTCGTCGCCCGCGTGCCACTCGTTGCAGACCGCACGATCAACCGGCCGGGTACTCTCGGGCGCATAGGCTGGTATGCGGGTAGGACGCTCGACCACATCTGGGGCTGGATCAGCTAGCGAGACCTGGAGGCCATCGGCGTGATCGTCACCGTCACCATGAACTCGGCGCTCGACCGGATCCTCACCGTGCCCAACTTCCAGCGCGGGCACCGGCACCGCGCGAGCGAGAAGCTCACGCTCGCGGGCGGGAAGGGCATCATCGTCGCGCGCGCGCTCAAGCGGCTCGGCGTCCCGGTGGTCGCGACCGGCCTCGTCGGCGGCCGGAACGGCAGGCGCATCCTCGAGGAGCTCAACGAGGAGGCGGTGCTCAACGACCTCGTCCGGATCGGCGACGAGTCGCGCACGTCGACGGCGATCATCGACCCGACCTCCGGCGGCTACACCGAGATCATCGAGTGGGGCCCGCTCGTCGAGGCCCAGGAGCTCGAGATCCTGCGCGAGAAGATCGACTACCTGTCGCGCGGCGCCGAGATGGTCGTGTTCGCCGGCTCGCTCCCGCGCGGCGTCGACAACGGGTTCTACGCAGACAGGATCCGCGAGCTCAACCGGCGCGGCATCGCGACGATCCTGGACACCGAGGGCGAGCCGCTGCGCCTCGGCGTCGAGGCCGAGCCGACGCTGGCCACGCCGAACCAGCTCGAGGCCGAGGCGCTCGTCGGGCAGGAGTTCTCCGACGAGGAGGACTTCGTGCTCGCGCTGGACTCGCTCACGGAGATGGGCGCGCGCAACGTACTCGTCAAGCATGACCTGGGGGTCTTCGCGCACCTGCGCCGGGAGAAGGAGCGGGGCCGCCCGATGCGGTTCCGCGTCCAGGCGCCGGTGGTCGACGTCGTCTCGCCGGTGGGCGCGGGCTCGGTGCTGCTGGGCGCCTTCATCGCCGCCCGGCTCGAGAAGGTGACGCCGGAGGAGGCCCTTCAGCGCGCAGTCGCGGCCGGCGTGGCGTCGACGACCGTCGTCGGCTCCGGCCAGTTCGAGCTGCGCGAGGCAAACCGCCTCGTCCCCGACGTCCAGGTCTCCGAGCTCGCCTCGGTGCCGGCCGAGCATTAGGGGAAGCGCGTGTGCCAGGCTTCAGCCTGGCTCCGCACCGCAAACCGTCAAGCGCCGGTGCTAACGTTGATCGCCAGTTGACGGAGATCGAAGTCGGACGGATCGAGCGGCTGCTCGCGCTCGAGGACAAGTTCGCCCGAGAGGGCCTGACCTTCGACGACGTCCTGCTCGTCCCCGCCGAGTCGCACGTCCTGCCCAACGACGTCTCGACCGCGACCCGGCTCACGCGCAACCTGGAGCTGGCGATCCCGGTCGTCTCCGCGGCGATGGACACGGTCACCGAGTCGCAGATGGCGGTCGCGATGGCGCGGGTCGGCGGCCTGGGCGTCCTGCACCGGAACCTCTCCATCGCCGACCAGGTGGCCGAGGTCGACCGGGTCAAGCGCTCCGAGGCCGGGATGATCGTCGACCCGGTGACCCTGCCGCCCACGGCGCTGGTCTCGGACGCGCTCGAGCTCATGGGCCACTACCGCATCTCCGGCGTGCCGATCTCCGACGAGGACGGGCTCCTCGTCGGCATCCTCACGAACCGCGACCTGCGCTTCCAGAAAGACCCGAGCGCGCCCGTCTCCCAGCTGATGACCGTCCGCAACCTCGTCACGGCGCCGGTCGGGACGACACTCGAGGAGGCCGAGGAGATCCTGCACCGCAACAAGATCGAGAAGCTGCCGGTAGTCGACGCGGACGGCATGTTGCGCGGCCTGATCACCGTCAAGGACATCGCCAAGAAGATCGAGTACCCGAACGCGACCAAGGACTCGCGCGGACGGCTCCGCGTCGGCGCCGCGGTCGGCGTCGGGCCGGACGCGCTCGAACGTGCGGGCGCGCTCGTCGAGGCGGGGGCGGACGTGCTCGTCCTGGACACGGCGCACGGCCACTCGGAGAACGTCATGGCGATGGCGCGCACCCTGAAGGAGCGCTTCGAGGTCGAGCTCGTCGTCGGCAACATCGCCACCGCCGAGGCGGCCGAGGCGCTGATCGACGTGGGCGCGGACGCGCTGAAGTGCGGGGTCGGGCCCGGGTCCATCTGCACCACGCGCGTGGTCGCAGGCGTCGGCGTGCCGCAGGTCACCGCGATCAACGACTGCGCGCAGGTCGCGGCCCGCCACGACGTGCCCGTGATCGCCGACGGCGGCCTCACGTCCTCCGGCGACATCGCCAAGGCCATCGCCGCCGGCGCCGACACGATCATGGCCGGGTCGCTCCTGGCCGGAACGGACGAATCTCCCGGCGACGTCGTGGTCGCGCAGGGCGAGCGCTACAAGGAGTACCGCGGCATGGGCTCGCTGGGAGCCATGAAGGCGCGCGGCTTCTCCAAGGACCGCTACTTCCAGGGCGACGTCGAGGACGTCGACAAGCTCGTCCCCGAGGGCATCGAGGGGCGCGTGCCCTACAAGGGCCCCGTGGGGATCGTGCTCAACCAGCTCGTCGGCGGCCTGCGCCAGGCGATGGGCTACTGCGGCGCGCCGACGATCGAGGACATGAAGCAGCGCCCGCTTCGTCCGCATCACCGGCGCCGGCCTGCGCGAGAGCCACCCGCACGACATCACGATCACGAAGGACGCGCCGAACTACCGCCGCGCGTGAGCAGCGAAGCCCAGGTCATACCGTTCCCCGAGCCCGAGCAGGGCCCGGAGGACCGGCCGGTGCTGGTGCTCGACCTCGGCGGCCAGTACGCGCAGCTGATCGCCCGCCGCGTCCGTGAGTGCCGCGTCTACTCCGAGCTCGTCAGCCACGAGATCTCCGCTACCGAGGCGCGGCGGCGGCGTCCGTCGGCGCTGATCCTCAGCGGCGGGCCGGCCTCGGTCTACGCCGAGGCGGCGCCGCGGATCGACACCGGGCTGTACGAGCTGGGCGTGCCCGTGCTCGGCATCTGCTACGGCGCGCAGCTGATGGCGCTCGAGCTCGGCGGTCGCGTCGAGCGCACCGGCGTCTCCGAGTTCGGCAAGACGGCGCTGCACGCGTCGGGCGGCGAGCTCTTCAACGGGCTGCCGGAGGAGCAGACCGCCTGGATGAGCCACCGCGACACGGTCACGGCGCCGCCCGAGGGCGCCGAGGTCACCGGCGAGTCTCCGGCCACGCCCGTCGCCGCCTTCGAGGCGCCCGGGCGCGGGCTCTACGGCGTCCAGTTCCATCCCGAGGTCGTCCACACGCCGCACGGCCAGGACGTCCTGAAGAACTTCCTCTACGGCGTCGCGCGCGTCCCGCCGACCTGGACGGCTGCGGCCGTGATCGAGGAGCAGGTCGAGCGGATCCGAGCCCAGGTCGGGAGCGAACGGGTGCTGTGCGCGCTCTCGGGCGGCGTCGACTCGTCCGTGGCCGCGCTGCTCGTCCACAAGGCGGTCGGCGACCAGCTCACCTGTGTCTTCGTCGACCACGGACTGCTGCGGAAGGACGAGGCCGTCCAGGTCATCCAGACGTTCGAGCAGCACTTCCACGTCCCGCTCGTGCACGTCGACGCCGAGGAGCGCTTCCTCGGACGGCTCGAGGGGATCACCGACCCGGAGGAGAAGCGCCGCCGCGTGGGGGAGGAGTTCATCCGGGTCTTCGAGGCCGAGGCGGCGCGGCTCGGCCGGACGCCGTTCCTCGTCCAGGGCACGCTCTACTCGGACGTGATCGAGTCCGGCGGCGAGGCGGGAGTGGCCGCGAAGATCAAGTCGCACCACAACGTCGGCGGCCTGCCCGAGGAGATGGACTTCTCGCTCGTCGAGCCCTTGCGCTCGCTGTTCAAGGACGAGGTGCGGCGGGTCGGCGAGGAGCTTGGCCTGCCCGAGGAGATGGTCTGGCGCCACCCGTTCCCGGGGCCGGGGCTCTCGATCCGGATCATCGGCGAGGTCACCCGCGAGCGGCTCGAAATCCTGCGCGAGGCGGACGCGATCCTGCTCGAGGAGGTGCGCCGCGCGGGGCTCTACCGCGAGCTCTGGCAGTGCTTCGCCGTCTTGCCGGCGATCCGATCGGTGGGTGTCCAGGGCGACGAGCGCACCTACGCCTACCCGATCGTGATCCGCGCGGTCACGTCCGACGACGCGATGACAGCCGACTGGGCGCGGCTCCCGTACGACCTGCTGGAGACGATCTCGGGCCGGATCATCAACGAGATCCCGGCCGTGAACCGCGTGGCGCTCGACCTGACGTCGAAGCCGCCCGGCACGATCGAGTGGGAGTAGAGCTCGACCCGGACACCTGGGACGCCTGGCGGCCCGAGGAGGCCGCGCACCGCTTCCGGGACGTCCAGGCGCCGTGGTGCGTCGTCGCCGGGTGGGGCATCGACCTCTTCCTCGGGGGCCGGCAGCGGGAGCACGAGGACCTCGAGATCGCGATCCCGGCGAACAGCCTGCGCGAGTTCCTCCCCGCGCTCGCGGGCTTCGAGGTCTACGCCGTCAACGTGCCGGGGATGGGCGTCTTCACGCCGATCGACGAGGCGGGCGAGGGCCTGGACGAGACGCACCAGACCTGGGTACGCGACCCCGAGAGCGGCTCCTGGCGGATCGACCTGTTCCGCGATCCGTCCGACGGGGACACCTGGATCTGTCGCCGCGACGAGCGGATCCGGCTCCCCTACGACGAGGTGATCGTCTGGACGGACGACGGCATCCCCTACGGCCGGCCCGAGATCGTCCTCCTCTTCAAGGCCAAGCACTCGCATCTGGACAAGAACGAGGCGGACTTCGAGGCCGCCCTGCCCCACCTCGGCCCCGAGCCGCGCGCGCGGCTCGCGGAGTGGCTCGAGCTCGTCCATCCGGGCCACTCCTGGATCGCCCGGCTCACGTGAGCGAGCTCGGGGGATGTCGTCGGGCCCGGCGAGGGCGCCGGAGAATCCGCCGGGTAGGCGGGATCGGCGGAGCCGCAGCGGCCATGACCTCGGTCGGCACAGTGGCCGCCGGGTAGCGCGCTCGCACGGCGTCGACGAACGCCGCGAGCTGGTCTGCCAGCTCCGCGTCCTGGATCTCGATCATGTCCTCGGCGTTGTGCTCGCCGGAGCGCGAGAGGTTGAACGACCCGCAGAAGACGACGTCGTCGGCGACGGTGACCTTCGCGTGCATGTAGTCGTGGACGCTCGTCGGCGTGTACGGCGTCGAGCGCTTGCCCGAGAACGGCGCGCGCGACAGCACTGCCTGCAGCAGCGGGATCTTCCAGGCCGTGACGCCGTTCGTCCGCCACTGGTAGAAGACCTCCTCGATCTGCGTCTGGTCGACGCAGCCGGCGAGGTCGACCTTCCCTTCCGACGCGATCTGCGAGAGCGTGCCCAGGATCGGCGCGGACGTGAGCACCGGCGAGCAGATCCGGATCCGCCGCCGGGCCCGTCCGCACGCCTTGGCGATGCGGTGCGCGAGCGCGTCGCCGAACCCCGGGCAGAACCAGGCTCGCACCTTGGTCGCCGTCCACGTGCGCCGTCCGCGGCTCGACGAAGCCGCTCTTCATCACGTCCTGCTTCGCCCACAGCTCCTCGAACGCGAGCGTGTACGAGGTCGCGACCTCCGGCGAGTCGATCGTCACGATCACGTTCTCCTCGCGCGACCACGACTCGTCGGTCCAGTTGGTCGAGCCGGTCCAGACCGAGGCCCGGTCGCGGACGACGAACTTGTGGTGCATCAGATCGGGGACTCCGGGCACCGCGCGCGTCGGCACGCTGAGCCGCGCGATGTCCTCGGGCCGGGCCTTCGGCGGCGGCGGCACCGGGATCGGCGAGCGGAAGTCGACGTTGTACGCGAGCCGGACGGCGACGCCGCGCTGGGCCGCGCCCTCGATCGCGCCGATCACGACGTCCTCCAGTCCCGGGCCCGAGGTCGAGGTCGTAGAGCGCGATGTCGAGGCTCTGTCTGCGCTTTCCCGAGGTAGTCGGCGACGCACGTGCGCGATGTCGAGCGGCTGCTGGCCGCCGTCGGTGAGCGTCCGGGCTGCGATCATGCCGGGATCATGGACTTTGCAGAGGTCATGCGGCACCGGAAGATGGTGCGGAACTACACGGACGAGCCGGTGGCCGCGCGAGGCGGTCGAGCGCATCGTCGGCTGCGGCCGCAGGGCGCCGAGCGGCGGCTTCAGCCAGGGCGTCCGCTTCGTCGTCGTCGAGGAGCCGGGGACGCGCGCCCGCATCGCCGAGCTGGCGGACGAGCCCGAGTACGTGAAGATCGGCTTCGAGCCGTGGATCTCCCGCGCGCCGGTACACATCGTCGTCGCGATGCGCGAGGACGACTACCACGACCGCTACACCCAGCCGGACAAGCTCGACGAGGACGGCGAGGAGATCGAGTGGCGCGTCCCCTGGTGGTGGGTCGACGCCGGCAAGGCGATGATGCTGCTGCTGCTCGCGGCGGTCGACGAGGGACTGCGGCGCGGGCCTGTTCGGGCTCGTCGGCGACAAGAACGACGGGCTGCGCGAGCTGCTCGGGATCCCGGAAGACTTCGAGATCGTCGGCGTCGTCACCGTCGGCCACCCGGCGCCGGAGCCGAGGACGCCGAGCGGCGCAAGGAGGCGATCCGCAGCCGTCGCCGTCCGCTCGAAGAGGTCGTCCGCTGGGAACGCTACGGACGCCTCCCCGCTGACCGGGGCTGCCCCGGTCAGCTGCCGAGCGTAGGTAGAGCGGCTCGCGGCCGCCCGGATCGGCGACACCTTCAACCAGTACCGCCGCTCCTCCGTGCGGCGAGAACGGCTGGCGGCGTACCTCGAGCGCGCGCGAGACGCTCCGATCGTCCTCGTCGGCGAGGCAGCCGGCTACCGGGGCGCCCGCATCTCCGGTCTGCCGTTCACGTCCGAACGGCAGCTGACCGGAACGGGCCCTGCGGAGGCGACGGCGACGATCGTCCACCGCGTGCTGGCCGAGCTCGGGCTCGAGGAGCACGTGCTGCTCTGGAACGTCGTCCCCACGCATCCCGGAACGTTCTCGTCCAACCGCAGGCCGACCCGCGCGGAGGTCGAGCAAAGCTTGCCCTTCCTCGAGGAGTTGGCCGCCCGGCGCCGCGCGATCGCGGTCGGCCGCGTGGCGCACGCCGTTCTCGGGGGCCCGTACGTCCGCCACCCGTCTCACGGCGGCGCAAGCGACTTTCGTGCCGGTTTGGCTACACTTCTCCTTCGGCGGACGCCTGGTCCGCCGCTTTTACGTCTGACATGAAGACCTGGAACGCGAAACCCGGCGAGATCGAGCGCGAGTGGCAGCTCGTGGACGCCGAGGGGCAGACCCTCGGGCGCCTCGCGACCCGCATCGCCGACACGCTGCGCGGCAAGGACAAGCCGCAGTACACGCCGCACGTCGACACCGGCGACTACGTCGTCGTCGTCAACGCCGAGAAGGTGGCGGTCACGGGCAAGAAGCTCGACGACAAGCTCTACCACCGGCATTCGGGCTATCCGGGCGGCCTGCGCAGCCGCACGCTGCGCGAGCAGCTCGAGCGGCGGCCGGAGGAGGTCATCCGCAAGGCCGTCAAGGGCATGCTGCCCCGCAACCGGCTCAGCCGTGCGCAGCTGCGCAAGCTGAAGATCTACGCCGGCCCCGAGCATCCGCACGAGGCCCAGGCACCGAAGGAGATGAAGATCGATAATTGTCGTAGACTGATGGCAGAGCAGGCGACCTACCAGGGCACGGGCAAGCGGAAGACCTCCGTCGCCCGCGTCATCCTCAGGCCCGGCGACGGCACGTGGTGGATCAACGGGCGCACGCTCGACGAGTACTTTCCGCGGCTCGTCCATCGGACGCAGGTGCAGGCCCCGCTCAAGGTCGCCGGCGCCGAGGGCACGTACGACGTCCGCATCCGCCTCCACGGAGGCGGCCCGAGCGGGCAGGCCGGCGCGGCGCGGCACGGCATCGCCCGCGCGCTCGTCGAGGCCGATCCCGAGCTGCGCGTGCCGCTCAAGCGCGAGGGCTTCCTGGCCCGCGACTCCCGCGCAGTCGAGCGGAAGAAGGCCGGCCTGAAGAAGGCGCGCAAAGCGCCGCAGTGGGCGAAGCGTTAGCACGGGGAAGCAGCCGGTTTCCCCTGTGTGCCCCCTTCCCTTCGTGGGCGCCTCGACGGCGACTCGAGCTACGCGCCGGTCAGGCCGGCGCTTCGCCGCGGCTCGTAGCGCGTGGCGGCGGCAGCCGCGTTCGCGCTGCAACCTGCCGCTAGACGCCTGAGCCCGATGCAGGACGGCCTATCGTTGTCCGGCATGGCCGGAAAGCGCCGGTATTTCGGCACCGACGGGGTGCGAGGCATCGTGGGGCGTGACCTCACGCCCGCGTTCGTGGAGCGGCTCGGCCGGGCCGCGACGCTGTGGCGCGGCGGCGGGGCCGTCCTGATCGGCCGCGACACGCGCGCGTCGGGACGCGAGCTCGAACGGGCGTTCGCCTCGGGCGTCGCCTCCGCGGGTGGGAACGCGATGCTCGCCGGCGTGCTGCCGACCCCGGCGGTCGCGCTACTCGCGCTCGACCTCGGCGCGGTCATCTCCGCCTCGCACAACCCGCCCGAGTACAACGGCGTGAAGCTGTTCGACGGCGATGGGCAGAAGCTCACCGACGAGGCCGAGGAGCAGATCGAGCGGCTGCTCGGCGAGGCGCCGCGCAACGCGGAGCTGGGGGAGATCGACAACCTCGAGGTCGCCGTCGGCAGCTACCGCGACCATGTGACCGCCCGCTTCGGCAGCGACCTCGACGGGCTGCACATCGGCGTCGACTGCGCCAACGGCGCCTACTCCGGCATCGCGCCAAACGCGTTCCGGAACCTCGGGGCGCAGGTGACGTCCATCGGCGACAAGCCGGACGGCGAGAACATCAACGTCGGCTGCGGCGCCACCGACCTGCGTGCTTTGCAGCAGCTCGTCACGAGCAGGGGGCTGGACTTCGGCGTCGCGTTCGACGGCGACGGCGACCGCATGCTCGCGGTCGACGAGCGGGGCGAGGTGGTCGACGGCGACCAGATCCTGGCAGTGCTCGCGCTCGATCTCGGCGTCGACCTCGTGGCCGTCACCGTCATGGCCAACCTCGGCCTGCACCGGCTACTCGCCGAGCACGGCATCCGCGTCGTCACGACCGCCGTCGGCGACCGCTACGTGCTCGAGGCGCTCCGCCGCGAGGGCGGCGTCCTCGGCGGCGAAGAGTCGGGCCACCTGATCTACCTCGAGGGCCACGTGACCGGCGACGGGCTCGTCGCCGCGCTGCTGCTCTGCCGCGCCGTCCAGGGCCGGACACTGTCCGAGGCGGTCGCCGTCATGCCGCGCTTCCCGCAGGTGAAGGAGAACGTGTCGACGGTGACGAAGGACCTCACCCCAGCGATCCTCGAGCGGGTCGAGGAGGTGAACGCCGAGCTCGACGGACGTGGACGTGTGCTCGTGCGGCCGAGCGGCACGGAACCGGTTGTCAGAGTCCTCGCAGAGGCCGAAGATGAGCAGGAAGCAGAAAAGCTCTGTGCTACCATCGCGGCGCTCGTGAGCACTGAGCTCGGTTGACCGTCTGGCGACGAAGCCGGCGGCGGCGCCGGGCTCGTCGTGCTTTCAGGGGTCGAGCGGGTAAACGTTCGGAGGAGGTTAGGTGCCCCATCCAGCAATACATACCGGCTTCTGGCCCGCGATCACGCGGCGCGCTGCCTTTCCGCTCCGGCGCCGGCGAAGCCGACACCTCCGCTCCTGGGCCGGCTCCGTCGAGCCTACGCCGGCCGCGTCCTCAGTCGCGCCCGTATCGGCTGATACGAGCGCTCCCTGCGTCCTTGCATCGCTTGGTGCTCGCGACCCAGAATCTCGGCAGCATTACTGGAGGTGGCACTAAATGTGCGGAATCATCGGGTACGTCGGCCGGAGGCCGTGCAAGGATCTGCTGCTCTCCGGGCTCGAGCGCCTCGAGTACCGGGGCTATGACTCGGCCGGCATCGCGCTCCTCGAGGACGGGGCGCTCGAGTACACGCGCGCCGTCGGCCCGCTGGCGAAGCTGAAGGAGAGCGCCGGCTCCAACGGCTCCCGTGCGATCACCGGCCTGGGCCACACGCGCTGGGCGACGCACGGTGCCGTCACCGAGGCGAACGCGCACCCGCTGACCGGCTGCGACGACGCCCGCCTGTCGATCGTCCTCAACGGCATCGTCGAGAACTATCGCGAGCTGAAGGACGGCCTCGAGGCCGAGGGGCACACGTTCTCCTCCCAGACCGACGCCGAGACCGTCTCGCACCTGATCGAGCGCCACTACACGGGCGACCTCGTCGAGGCGGTCCGCAAGGCGTACGCCGAGATGGAGGGCCATTTCACCTTCGTGGCCATCCACGCCGACCATCCCGAGCTGCTCGTGGGCGCGCGGTACGAGACGCCGCTCGTCGTCGGCATCGGCCACGGAGAGGCCTTCCTGGCCTCGAACGCCGCGGCCTTCCTCTCGGAGACGCGCCGCGTGCACTTCCCCGCCGACGGCGACGTCGTCGCGATCACCCCGGACGGGGTGACGTTCCAGCGCGTCGACGGCACGCCGGTCGAGCACGAGCTGATCGAGCTCGACTGGGACATCGAGGGCGCAGAGAAGGGCGGCTTCGAGACCTTCATGCTCAAGGAGATCTACGAGCAGCCCGAGGCCGTCGCCGAGACGATCGGCGACCGCCTGCGCCACGGCCGGCTATGCCTCGAGGGCCTGGGGATGCCGGACGAGGAGCTCCGCGACCTGAACCGCATCGTCATCCTCGCGACGGGCACCGCCTACCACGCGGGCGTCGCGGCGCGGTACGCGATCGAGGAGTGGGCGCGCATCCCGGTCGAGCACGACATCGCCTCCGAGTGGATCTACCGGAACCCCGTGCTCGACGAGAAGACGCTCGTCCTCGGGATCTCGCAATCGGGGGAGACCCGCGACACGATCGGCGCCATGCAGCTCGCACGACAGATGGGCGCGCGCACGGTCGCGGTCACGAACATGATGGGCGCGCAGATCACGCGCGAGGTGGACTCGGTGCTGTACACCCGCGCAGGCCTCGAGATATCCGTGTGCGCGACGAAGACGTTCACCGCGCAGCTCTCGTTGCTCTTCCTGATCGCGCTCAAGCTGGCACAGGTGCGCGAGACGATGCCGGCCGCCGAGCTCGAGTTCATCGTCAACGCCGTCTACCAGCTGCCCGCGCAGATGACGCAGTTCCTCGACGGCAACCATCCGATCGACGACATCGCCCGGCGCTTCTACGACCGGCCGTTCTTCCTCTACCTGGGCCGCAACATCGGGCTGCCGGTGGCGCTCGAGGGCGCGCTCAAGCTGAAGGAGATCTCGTACATCCCGACCGAGGCGTACTCGGCGGGCGAGATGAAGCACGGGCCGATCGCCCTGCTCGACGAGTCGACGCCGGTCGTCGTCGTGGCGACGCGCATGGAGCGCCTGTACGAGAAGCTGGTCTCGAACATCCAGGAGGTGCGCGCCCGCGGCGCACACGTGATCGCCATCGCGAGCGACGATAACGAGGACATTCAGCACCACGCGGACGACGTGATCTACGTACCGAACGCGCCCGCGTTCCTCTCGGCGATCCTGGCCGTGATCCCGCTGCAGCTCCTCGCCTACCGCATCGCCCGGCTGCGCGGCCTCCCGGTCGACCAGCCGCGCAACCTGGCCAAGACGGTCACGGTCGAGTAGCCCCGAGACCCCGCGCAGCCGGGGAGTGAAGTCTCGGCGTGAGGCTGCCGATACGGATGGAATGGCTGCGCGGCCTCGTCGCATCGTCCTGCCACGTCCTCGACCGGCGGTCGAAGCCGCCCCGGGCCGGGGGTGGGGGCGAACCGTGTACGCATGGACCATCGGCCTTCTGCTGCGCGGGCTGTCGAGGCTCGAGCATCTGATCGATTCGTCCGACTCGAGCCAGACGGGCGGCGCGAAGTTCTTCCGCAAGGTGCTCGCGCTCGGCTTCGGCGTGTACGCCGTCGTCCTCGAGGTGACGGGCATCCTCCACGGAGACGTGCCCTTGACCCCGCTGCTCGTCGGGATGCTCGCCGTCGCCGTTTTCATCGGGCGCGGCGGCCGGTTCATCTACTACTTCGTCCCGTTCTGCCTGGGGCTGGTCTCCTACCTGCTCGCCGGGCAGGTCGTCTCCCAGTACAAGCTCCCGGTTCACTACACGCCGCAGATCAGGCTCGAGGAGTGGCTGACGCCCGGGCCGCTGCCGACGCTCTGGCTGCAGGAGCACCTGTACCACGGCAAGACCGGCCCGCTCGAGATCTTCTCCGTGGCCATGTACGTCTCGCATTTCTGGGTCCCACTCGTCCTCGGGTTCGCGCTGATCGTCACGGGCCGAGGTCACGCGTTCCCGCGGCTCATGTTCACGATGCTGACGGCGCTCGTGCTGGCCGAGATCACGTTCATCCTCGTGCCCACGGCGCCTCCCTGGCTGGCGTCGGAGCAGGGGTACCTTCCGCCCGTCCACCACATGCTGAAGACGAGCCTGTACGACCTCCATCTCACGCAACTCGCCTCGCTGCTGGGCGACGCGCACCGCTACGACGTCACGGCGGCCGTTCCGTCGCTCCACGTGGCGTTTCCGCTGATCTGCATCCTCGTCGCCGTGCGGTTCGGGCTGCCGCGGTGGGTCGTCGTCTTCCTTGCGCTGAACACGCTCGGAGTCGTCTTCTCGATCGTGTACATGGGTGAGCACTACCTGGTCGACGGGATCGCCGGCGCGGCGTACGCAGGGGTGGCCTGGTGGATCGTCCAGCGCTTCCACGGTCGCGAGTCGAAGGCATCGGCCCCGGCCGTGCCCGGCGACTCCGAGCCGCTCGGCGTCACCGCCCGCGCCCGCTGAAGCGCTAGGCGGCGTCGAGCACGAGCCCGTCGCCCTCGTGCAGGTCGCAGCGCTCGCAGGTGCCGGCGGGGAGCTCGAGCACCGCATGGGCGCGGAACCTGGCCGCCATGCGCCAGGGTGCGAGGTCGCGGACGACCTTGAGGACGGTCAGGTCGCGGGCGAGGAAGACGGCGTCGATGGGGAAGCGCATGAAGGCCATGTGGATCGACGAGGCCGGTCGCAGCAGAATGCCCTCGCCCTGCGGCAGCTCCGCGCGCCCCAGCAGGCCCCTGGTGCGAAGCCACGGGCTGTCCGCGATCAGGCATGCGTCGCAGACGAGGGTTCCTCCGCTCGTGCGCACCGCCGAGAAGCGTCCGGCCACGACTAGTACCCGATGTGGATGTGGTTGTAGTGGTCGGGCAGCGCGAACGACGGGCCGCCCAGCGTCATCAGCGAGATCACCTGCGCCGGCTCGACCGACGCCGGCAGGGCGAGGATCTGCTCGATGGTCCGCTCGGTGACGCTGCCCGTGCCCTGGTGGCCGAGGATCGGCGTGTTTCCGACCGCGCTGATGTCGACGGCGCGGCCGTAGACGTGCGCGGAGACGACACCGGGCCGGCCGTGCACGAAGCGCGAGTGGCCCGAGATCAGGCAGGACACGCTGACTTCGCCGTTCGCCTGTGCGAGGTACTCGACAACCGCGAGGATGCGAACGTCGACCCGGCCGGCGGCGATGTCGTCGCGCCCGCCCGGGTAGATCTGCACACGCGGGTCGGCCAGCACCTGCCGTGCGAGTTGGTCGTGGGACGCATCGAGTCCCGTGAGGATCGTCTGCGTGCCGAGCGCCTGCACGTAGATGCCGAGGGCGACGGCGCGGTCGCTCGGCCGCACGACGGGCTTGGGGAAGGGCACTGCATGCGGGACCGGACGCACGGACGGGCCGACCCGGCGCGCCGCGATGCCGGCGAGCTCGAGACGGCGCACCAGGCGGAGGCGCGCTGCGTGCGCTGCCTGCGCGCGCTTCAGCGCCTGCTTCAGCGCCTGCTTCAGCGCCAGAGCGTGCTCGCGGGCCACGACGGACGGAGGAACGATGGGCGCCAGGGCTGCGTCCGTGGGGCCGGCGACCGGGACGACGACGAGCCCGACGGCCGTGCACGCGCAGAGGAGTCCGAGGCGTCGCGCGACCCTGCGTGTACGGGGAGCCCGTACGGGCGCGGCCTCGCTCGTCGCGGCGGGCGGCCGGTAGTCGGACACGGCCGGTCCGGGCGACCAGCCGGCCAGCAACGCGCCGCGGACAACCACGGAGCCCGGGCGCTGCAAGCTCGCAGGGCGCGTGGTCAGCACCGTGGTTCGGGCGCTGGCCTCGAGCCTCGCGCCGTTCGTCGAACGGGAGAGCGCCGGCATGGGCGGCTCTATGGAGCAGGGGAAAGGGGAGTGGGCGCCGCCGAGCCTGCGGCTGCGACAGCACCGGCGACAACCGCGGCGGCGAGTGCGGCCAGCTTCATGACCGCAGACATCGGCCAGAGGCAGCCGACACCGCTCACCCGATCGAGTGAGGTCGCAGCGTCGGCGCATCCCTCGACCGAGGGAGGGCAGGCCGATCCCCGGCTCCGATTCGTGAAGAGTGAGACGTGGCACGCCCCGCGCGGCGGACGAGCGTTCGTCGGATGCCCTGGTCGCCGTCGGCGCGTTCGGCGTGTTGCTGCTCGGCGTCTTCTTCGGCCTCTGCCACCTGTTCGACTTCCACGTCTTCTGGACCGCCGGTCGCGATGTCCTGCACGGACGGTCTCCCTACCCTCCGATCGAGAGCATCGCGTCCGACGAGAAGAACTACTACGTCTACCCGCCGCTCGTCGCCGTGCTGAGCGCGCCGCTCGGGCTCTTGCCGTTTCCGGTCGCCGGCGCGCTGGCGGCGGCTCTGCTCGTGGCCGCGATGTACCTGAGCCTGCGGATCCTCGGCGTCCGCGACTGGGGTTGCTACGCGGTCTGCCTCGTCTGGGCGGCGACCCTGCAGGCGATCACGCTGGGCACCGTCGGGCCGCTGCTCGCACTTCTCCTCGCGATCGTCTGGCGCTACCGGAACCGCGACGTGATCTGTGCCCTCGCCGTCGCAGCGGCGGTCTGCCTGAAGGTGTTCCTGTGGCCCGTGCTGCTCTGGCTGGTTGCGATGCGGCGCTACCGCGCCGGCGCGATGTCGTTCGCCTTCGCACTAGGCGCGGCCCTCGCGAGCTGGGCTGCGATCGGCTTCGCCGGCCTCACGAGCTATCCCCGACTGCTCTCACGCCTCAGCTCGGTCGAGGAAGGACGCTCGTTCTCGATCACGGCTCTTGGCCACGCGCTCGGCCTCCCGTCGCTCGTCGGGCACCTGGCGCTGGCGGTCGCAGGTCTTGGCTTCCTCGTGGCGATCGGCGTCCTCGCGAGGCGGCCCGACGGGGATAGACGGGCCTTCACCGTGGCGGTTGCCGCGTCGCTGGCGCTGACGCCGATCCTCTGGCTGCACTATCTCTGCATCCTGGCCGTGCCGATCGCGATCCGGAGCCCGCGCCTGGATCGCATCTGGATGGTCCCGGCGCTCCTGGCCCTGCCGATTCCGACGTCGGGCGGAAACGCTCTCGTCATCCTGTGGGGCCTCGGAGTCGGCACGGCAACCTTCGTCGCGCTGCTCAGGACCGCGTCGCCCTCTGCGACCGCGTGTCCGGCCGTGGCCGGGCCGGTCGCGGGCGTCCGCGTCTAGAGAAAGCTCGAGCCCGGACGAGCGTTCATCCCAACGAGGGATCGGCGCGCCTGCCCTGGGAGGCCGATGACAGAACCGCGGAGCACTCCGCGATCGTCTTCTTCGACCTTCGAAGGGAGGGAAACCATGATCTCGAAGCCGTTCTTGAGACTCCGGAGCCAGGAGGAGGGCCAGACGATGGCGGAGTACGCCGTCGTGCTGGGCGTCATCACGCTGGCCGTCGTCGGCGTGTTCACGGCGCTGGCGGGCGGAATCAGCGGCGCTATCAGCGCTGTCACGACCGCAATTTGATCACCGAACTTTGACCGAATGACTACCACCGACGAGTGAATCACGACCACTTCACCTGCCTGAGGGATCGCCGGTACCGGCATTTCCAGCGATCTTTTGAACTGGTGAGAAGCCCATCAAGCCTTCGAGCTACTCGAGAGGAGGTGAGCAAAGGAAATGACGATCTCTGACTACATCAACCTCGTCAAGACGGTGCAGAAGCGCGAGGAGGGACAGACGATGGCGGAGTACGCCGTCGTGCTGGGAGTGATCACTCTCGCCGTTGTCGGTGTCTTCACAGCCCTCTCGGGTGGCATCTCGGGCGCGATCAGCGCGGTCACCACCGCCATCTAGACATGAAAACAGCTAGGGGTGGGCTCGGAAAGCCGGGCCCACCCTCGGTCTCGTCTTAGAACATCGAATTCTTTGACCAAGATGATTCATAGATTCCGACGGATATTGGAGCTAGATCGCGGCCAGGCCATGGTCGAATTCGCCATCATCATTCCGATGCTGCTCACCGTGATGCTGGCGATCTACCAATTCGGAGTCCTTTACAACAACTGGGTGACGTTGACCGACGCAGCTCGGGCCGGCGCCAGGCAGGCGGCGGTGTGTCGTGCGGGATGCTCTCCCGATCCCGTCACGAGAGCAAAGCAGTCGGCTGCTTCTCTGAATTGGAGTAAGAGCGGTGCCAGCGTCACGCTCGGCTACTGCACGAGCGGAACATGTGGCAGCGGCGGTACCGCGACTGCAGGCGGCAACACGACGGTCTGTACGAACTATCCCTACTCGATCAAGATCTTGCTCACCGTGAAGAGCGGAACGCTGACGGCATGTACGACGGAACGTGTGGAGTGAGAGCGGTCGCCAACGACGACAAGGCGGTAGGACGATGCACGCACGCTTTCTAGAGAACATCCCCAGGGTCCGAATCCGAGGGCGCGATGTCTCGTCACGCTCCGAGACGGGCCAGGTCCTGCCGCTGATGGCCGTCGCGCTTGCCTCTTTGATCGGCTTCGCGGGACTCGCGGTCGACGTCGGCGGCGCGTACGAGACACACCGGCAGACGCAGCAGGCGGCCGACGCATCGGCGCTCGGCGCAGCGCAGTTCCTTCCAAGCAACACATCCCTGGCGACGAGCACGGCCAACGCACTGCGGGCCCAGAATCTCCCGAACGGGACGATCAACACGCCGACCTACGGTTCCTGCTACGGCGTCGCGAACACGAAGGTGACGGTGACGGCGAACAAGGACCTGTCCGGCTACTTCTCGAAGCTGTTCGCGGGGAAGAAGGCGCATGCGAGCGCGACCGCGTGCGTCGGCAGCTACACGGGCTGGTCGACGAACATCGCTCCCTGGGCGATCGACAAGAACAACATCACCTGGGGTACGACCGTCCAGTTCAAGACCCAGACCGCAGGGACCTCGGGCAACTTCGGCGGCGCGAACCTCCCGATCATCCAGTACAGCTGCACGATCGGCACGGGCGGAAACGACTATCGCGACCTGATCGACAACTCGGACCAGTCCTGCCTCGTCAAGGTGGGTGACGTTCTCCAGTCGAAGACGGGAAACCTGGCCGGACCAACGCAACAGGGTCTGGACCAGCGCGTCGTCAATGGCCAGAACGTCCAGAAACCCTACTGCCTCACGCCGTCTGCGTGTCCGATTCTCGCCCTGCAGCCGGACGGCACCTATCGCCTCACGACGTACAACCACCCCAACCTGATCGTGATCCCAGTCGTCGACAAGATCTCCAACGGAAAGACGACGTACACCGTCGTCGGATTCGCCTGGTTCATCATCCAGAACTACGACAACAAGGACGTCTGGGGCATGTTCATCGGCTCGGAGGCGCCCAACGGGGCAAAGTGCCCGACCGCCAGCGATGCGAACGCATCGTGTCCCGTCGGCGGGTACACGGATCTCGGCTTCACCGTCGTCTCGTTGACGGGATGAGGCTTCCCCCGACACTGCCGAAACGACGTCGCGGGCAGATGCCCGCGACGTCTGCTTGGCCCCAAATGTGGGCGCTTCGAGCGAGCAAATGGAGTTCGTCAAAGACCCTTCAAGTTTCGCGGCGGGCCTGCCGATAAGCCGACCAGCCGTCGTGAGCGGCGAGTCCCCCGACAAAAAGGAATAAACGAGCTATGTCTTACCGCCTTCGCAACATCCTGATTGCGGTCGCTCTTGCCGGCTTTGCAGCGCTGCTCGTGACGTTCTATGTCTCGAACTACAAGAAGAGCGTCCAGCACCAGCAGGCCCAGACCACGGTCCTCGTCGCCGCGAGCGACATTCCGCAAGGCACCCTGGGCAGCGACGTCGTCTCGGGCGGGAAGCTCCGCACCGAGCAGGTGACGCGCGCCGCCGTCGTACCCGGGGCGGTCTCGAGCGCCAACCAGATCAAGAACCTCGTCGCCATCGCGCCCGTGTACGCGGGCGAGCAGGTGACGACGCGGCGCTTCGGCCCGCTCGTGCAGACGGGCATCAAGGGGCAGATCACCGGCACGTACCGTGCCGTCCAGGTCGCCGGCAACCCGAACCAGGTGCTCTCCGGCACGCTCGAGGCCGGCGACACGGTCGACTTCGAGTCGGTCGTGACCGTTCATTTCGCGGGCACGACGGGCACGGGCGTCTCCGGGAGCGACGTCACGTTCAGCCGCATCGTCGTCCGGAACCTCAAGGTGCTCCAGGTGCAGACCGGCTCTTCGACCGGCCACATTGGCGGGAACAGCCAGAGCTCCGTGCTGCTCCGGATGACCGATGCCCAGTCCCAGAAGGTCGCCCTGGCCTACTCCAAGGGCGATTACTGGACGCTCGCGCTCAGGCCCGGCCTGAAGAGCGCCGACAGCCCGACGAGTCTCGAGACCGCAGCGACGCTGGCCTTCGACGGCATCAGCCGCTCGGTCCTGAATGCGATCTTCAGGATCGCGGAGGGGAAGTGATGAGCGAGAACGGCAACAACAGCAGCGCGCCTCTCCGGCTCTACGTGACGGGGACGTGCGAGGGTCTCACGGACATCGTCGAAGCCCTCCGCGTCCACGGCGGAATCGAGCTGGTCGGTCTCACCGAGGAGGTCGTGGAGGCAGCGTCGGCGCTGACCGGCGGTCACCTCGACGCCGTGCTCCACGCCACCCGCGGCTCCGAGTTCCCGCGCGACGCCTACTCGGCGATCCGCGAGTACACGCGGGCCCCGGTGATCCTGCTCTGCTCCGGCGAATGCTCCGACATCCTCACCGAGGCGCTGGACGTCGAGGTCGCGGACGTGGTCCCGCTTCCGCAGCTCACGGAGAACATCGTCTTCGCGATCCGCAAGGCCTGCCAGGCGGAGCGGCGCTCGGCGAGCGGCTCCAGCCGCGTCGGCAAGGTCGCCACCGTGTTCTCGCCCAAGGGCGGGATCGGCAAGACCTGCGTGTCCACGAACCTCGCGGCCACCTTCGCGAAGTACCACAAGGACCGCACCCTCCTGCTCGACCTCGACCTCCAGTTCGGGGACGCCGCGATCATGCTCGGCCTCGAGCCCGAGAAGACGATCTACGACCTCGTCGTCGCCCCGGGCGAGCTGGACACGGAGAAGCTGGCCGGCTACACGACGAAGCATCCCTGCGGGCTGGACGTCCTGCCGGCGCCCATCCGGCCGGAGGATGCCGAGCTCGTCACCGAGGGCAAGCTGGCCCGGCTGCTCGAGGTCGCCCGCGCCTCCTACGACATGATCATCGTCGACACGTCGCCGTTCTTCCACGGGCCGATGCTGGCGACGCTCGACCGCACCGACATGCTCCTGCTCCTCTGCGGGCTCGACATCCCGACGATCAAGAACGTCCGGCTGGGCCTGCAGACGCTCGAGCTGCTCTCCTTCCCGACCGAGCGCATCCGCGTGATCCTGAACCGCGCCAACACGAACGTCGGCCTCAAGCGCAGCGAGGTCGAGGAGACGTTGCGGACGAAGGTCCACGTCGAGCTGCCGAGCGACCGGGCCGTGCCGATGGCCGTGAACGCCGGCAAGCCGGTCGCGCTCGCCGAGCCCGGCGCCGACTTCTCGAAAGCCATACGCGGCCTGGCGGACGTAATCGCGGCGCGCAGTGGGAAGAAGAGCCCGGCGGCGAGCCAGAAGAAGGCGAAGGAGCCCCGGTCGTCGCTCATTTCGAAGCTGAGGAGCTGAGACCATGGGCCTCCAGGACCGCCTGAAGGTCGGCGCGGAGCAGCAGCAGCAGGAGGGCGACTCGTACGAGGACAGCCCGCTGCCGACCGCGCTCGCGCCCGCGACGCCGCTGCGGCAGCGCGAGGGCGACCGGCGGGCAGATCCGTACGCCGAGCTGAAGACCCGCATCCACCACGCCTGTATCGCGAGGCTCGGCCCCGAGCTGTTCGCCAACGACGGCTCGGGCGACATCGCCGATCGCGTCCTGCGGGCGGTGATGGAGCAGCTCGCCCTCGACCGCACGCCTCTGACCCGCGAGGAGCGTCGCAAGCTCGTCCGCGAGATCGCAGACGACATCCTCGGCTACGGGCCGCTGGAGCCGTACCTCCGCGACACGGCCGTGACCGAAGTCATGGTCAACGGGCCCTCCCAGGTGTACATCGAGCGTTCCGGCAAGCTGGAGATGACGACGACGTCGTTCCTCGACGACGCGCACCTGTTGCGGATCATCGACAAGATCGTCTCCCCGATCGGCAGGCGCATCGACGAGTCCTCGCCTATGGTCGACGCGCGCCTGCCGGACGGAAGCCGCGTGAACGCGATCATCCCCCCGCTCGCCCTGCGCGGGCCCACGCTCACGATCCGAAAGTTCTCCCGCGACCCGTACACGATGGACGACCTGATCAGCTTCGGGACGCTGACGCCCAGGGCGGCGCACTTCCTCTCCGCCTGCGTGCGCGGAAAGCTGAACATGCTCATCTCCGGCGGTACCGGCTCCGGAAAGACGACCACATTGAACGCCGTCTCCGCCTTCATCCCGGGCGACGAGCGGATCGTCACGATCGAGGATGCGGCCGAGCTCCAGCTCCAGCAGGAGCACGTCGTGCCGCTCGAGTCGCGGCCGCCGAACATCGAAGGCCAGGGCGAGATCCGGATCCGCGAGCTCGTCCGCAACTCACTGCGCATGCGCCCCGACCGCATCATCGTCGGCGAGGTCCGCGGCGCCGAGACCCTGGACATGCTCCAGGCGATGAACACGGGCCACGAAGGCTCGCTGACGACGATCCACGCCAATACGCCGCGCGACGCGCTCGCCCGTCTCGAGACGCTCGTGCTGACCGCCGGCGTCGACCTTCCGCTGCGCGCGATCCGCGAGCAGATCGCCGCCGCCTTCGACCTGATCGTGCAGATCTCGCGTCTCGTCGACGGATCGCGCCGGATCACGCACATCACCGAGGCGCTCCGGATGGAGGGCGAAACGATCACCCTGCAGGACGTCTTCATCGCCCGCCCGCCGGACGAGGCCGCGGCGCAGGGGACGAAGGGCCTGCGCCTGCTCGGTGCGCTCCAGTGCACCGGCCTGAAGCCGCACTTCCTCGACAAGATGGCGACCAACGGCGTTGTGCTGCCCTCGGCGTTCTTCGAGAACGAGGAGGAGGACGGACGCGCCGGCGCCGGTTTCGCGACCGCCAACTTCGGCAGAGGCTTCCGCCGGTGAGGCGACGCCTGCTCCTCCTGGCCGCGGTCGGGTTGCTGCTCACGTCGGGCGCGGCATCGGCCGCCGTTCGCGTTCGCGTGGACACCACGGCGTACCCGACCGTGCGGGTCACCGTGGTGACGTCCAAGCCGACGACCCGGCCGCCGACCGTTCTCGAGAACGGACGCCCGGTCGCCGCGGCGCGCGCGGTGAACTTC
This sequence comes from uncultured Actinomycetes bacterium, assembly GCA_963776375.1. Lineage (GTDB taxonomy): Bacteria > Actinomycetota > Thermoleophilia > Gaiellales > Gaiellaceae > PALSA-612. The sequence continues at coordinate 651,285 of CAVZMF010000005.1, forward strand.
GGGCTCGCGAAAAGCGTCGTGCTCGCGATCGACCGCTCGCGGTCGATGAACGGCAAGCCGCTCCAGGAAGCCGTGGCCGCCGCCCAGGCATTCACCGCCGCGAAGCCTTCCGCCGACCGGATCGCCGTCTCGGCGTACGCCACGCAAGCCTTGATGCTGACGGGCTTCTCGACCAGCACCACCGACGCCGACGCGGCTCTCCGATCGATCGAGGTCGACAGCCGCGAAGGGACTCGAATGTACGACGATCTCGTCCTGGGCGCAAAGAGTCTCTCGCACGAGAGCGCGCCGGGACGGGTGATCATCGCCGTCACCGACGGGAACGAGACGGAGAGCACGGCGTCGCTCAAGGACGTCATCTCGACGGCAAACGCAGCACACGTGTCGATCTACGTCGTCGCGATCCAGAGTCGCGCGTTCACTCCGGCTCCGCTGAAGGAGATGGCCGCTCGAACCGGCGGCAAGTACTACGCGGCCACCTCGGCGGGCTTGCTACGCAGGATCTACCAGAACATCGCCAACGAGCTCTCGCGCACGTGGCGGATCGAGTACCTGACAGCGGCACGGCCGGGCCTGCGGCTGGACGTGAGCGCGTCTGTTCCGGGCCAGGGCTCAGCGGCGGCGGTGGTCAAGCTGACCGGAGAGGACACCTCCGCGCCGCCGAAGTCGTCGCTCCCGAAGTTTGCCTTCACCGGCCCCAGCACCTTCGTGCTCGCGCTGGCGGTGGGCGTCCTGTTCGCGCTCGCGATCGGCCTCCTCTTCAGGAAGAGCCGCAGCGACGTCATGCGCCGCCGTATCCAGCCGCACGTCCAGGACGAGCCGAAGAAGGCCAAGCAGAAGCGGGAGCGGACGAACCTTCTCCGCGGCCTCTTCAACTCGACCGAGCACGTGCTCGGCAAGACCAAGCAGTGGGCGGCGCTCGCGCGGCTGCTCGAGCGCGGCGACGTGGCGCTGAAGACGGTCGAGTTCGCCTACGTGATCCTCGGCAGCGGCCTGCTCGTTCTCTTCTTCGTGTCGTTGGTGGGTATCGGCGGATTCTTCATGCTGCTCGGCTTCGTCATCGGCGGGCTGCTCCCGCTCGGCTACGTCTGGCGCAGGTCACGAAAGCGCGTGGCCGCGTTCGACGAGCAGCTCCCCGACCTGCTCATGTCCGTCGCCGCGTCGCTCAAGGCGGGCCACAGCTTCAAGCAGGGCATTCAGACGATCGTCGACGAAGCGCAGGAGCCGGCGAAGAAGGAGTTCCAGCGCGTGCTGGCGGAGACGAGCCTCGGCCGTCCGCTCGACGACGCGCTTTCGGACATGGCCGACCGGATCGGCTCCTCGAACTTCTCGTTCATCGTCACCGCCGTCACGATCCAGAACCAGGTGGGCGGCTCGCTCGCGGGTCTGTTCGACATGGTCGCCGACACGGTGCGACAGCGGCAGCAGTTCTCCCGGAAGATCAGGGCGCTAACCGCCATGGGGCGCGCGTCGGCCTACGTGCTGATCGCGCTGCCGATCTTCCTCGCCATGCTCCTGACACTCATCAACCACAACTACATGGCGCCGCTGTTCACGACCTCGGCGGGCCACACGCTGATCATCATCGGGCTCGTCTCGATGTCGATCGGCTCTCTCATCCTCCGCAAGATCGTGAGCTTCAACGGATGAACCACCGGAAGGGGCATTAGTCGATGATCCTGCTCGTCCTCGCACTCATCTGTCTCGGCGGCGCCGCCTTCATGATCGGCCAGCTCGTCACGGCGCCGGCCCAGGACCGCGAGCGCTTCTTCAAGCGCATCGCCAGCTACGGGCTCGAGAAACAGCGCGTCCTGAAGCCGGCCGACGAGAGCCTGAAGGTGCGCGTCGCGGTGCCCGTCCTCGAGCGGTTCGCGCGGCTGATCCTGCGCATCAACCCGAAGACGAGCATCGACGGCGTCGCCTACAAGCTGGTCTCGGCCGGGCTCAGCCGCAGGATCTCCCCGACGACCTTCCTCGCTCTGAAGGGCATCTGCCCGATCGTGCTCGCCCTGCTCGGGATCGCGCTCGCGTCGTCCATGAGCCCGCTCATGACGGTCGCAATGGTGATCGGTCTCGGCGCGCTGGGCTTCATCGGCCCCGACTACATCGTCAACTCGAAGATCAAGTCGCGCCAGGAGAAGATCCGGGCGCAGCTCCCGGACGCTCTCGACCTGCTGGCCGTCAGCGTCGAGGCCGGCCTCGGGTTCGACAGCGCCGTCTCGAAGCTGACCGAGAGCCTCGAGGGGCCGCTCATCGACGAGTTCAACCTGACGCTGTCGGAGATCCGCGTCGGCGAGTCGAGACCGGAGGCGCTGCGCAAGCTGTCCGAGCGCGCACAGGTCACGGAGCTGTCGGCGTTCACGCGCGCCCTGATCCAGGCCGACACGCTCGGCATCTCGCTGGGACGCATCCTGCGCGTCCAGGCCGCCGACACGCGCGAGCGCCGCCAGTCCCTGGCCGAGGAGCGCGCGATGAAGGCGCCGATCAAGATGCTGTTCCCGACGGTGCTGTTCATCTTCCCGTCGATGTTCATCGTCACAATCGGCCCCGCGTTCCTCTCGCTCACCAGCCTCTTCGGCGGCGGATAACAGCCCGCGCTGCCCTCAGGCCAGCGCGGCGAGCCCGTCGGCGACGAACAGCGCGCCGAAAGCGAGCAGGGCAATGCCCATCAGGCGTGCCTGGTTGGCGGTCAGCCACGCCTTCGAGTCGACCACCCATCCGTCGGCCCGGGCGCCGGCGATCAGGTAGACCGCCACCGGCAGCAGGACGAGCGCGCAGGCGACGCTGACGTAGACCGCGCCGAGCTTGATCGCGTCGGCGTCGCCCACGTCTGCGATGGCGATCGTCGACGCGGCGAGAACCGTCACGACCAGCCGCTTGACTCCGATGCCGAGCGGGAACCCGACGGTGAAAGCCGTCCGGGGGGTGAGGCCGGCGAGCCGGGCGATGAACGCCGACGTCCGGGACCCGCCGAGCTCCCGCTGCGCTTCCTCGCGTCCGCGCCTCCTGAGCCCGATCGCGATCAGCAGCACGCCGGCGCCGAGCTCGAAGGACGCCAGCACGACGCTGTCTCCCTGGTGTCCGATCGTGATCGACCCGAGGAGGAGCGTCGTCACGAGCAGCGCGAGTGTCTGCCCGAGCAGGAACCCGATTCCGAACGTCATGCCGTTCGCCCGCGCGCGATCTGTCCCGAGCACGGCGAGCGTGGCGAGAAGGGCCACCGGACTCAGTGCCGCGATGAGCCCGTAGACGATCACCTGGCCGACCTCGCCCATCCGCGAACAATCGCGGTTGCGGCGCTCGCGTGCGCCGTCTAACGGAGACGCCGCTACGAGTTGACGACGCGGAGCGCGGCTTCGCGCTTGCCGAGCTCGCCCTGGGCGCGGGCGACGTACGTCTTGAGCTCGCCGTCCTTCTTGTGCAGGCGGGCCTCGCGGGCCTTCAGGTCCTGCTCCCACTGATCGAGGCGCTCGGCCTCGAGCTCGAGGTCGACCTCGGCCTTGGCGCGGTGCGTGGCGACCTCCGACTCCTTCTCGTATAGCGCCGCCTCCCGCTCGTCGACCTCCTCCGCGCGGCTGTCCAGGTCGGCGTCGCGAGCCTTCAACCGGGCGGCACGCTTCTCGACGCGCTCGCGCTCGGCATCAAGCTTGTCTTCCTTCCCGGAGATGTTGTCCTCGCGCTTCTTCACGTCGTGCTCGCGGGTCTCGAGGTCTTCGGCCAGGCTGTCGAGATTGCGGCCGCGGACGCACTCGGCGGCGAGCCGATCCAGCTCGGCTGCGCGCCGGTCGAGCTCGCTCTCCAGTTCCTCGAGCTCACGGCCGCGCAGCACGCGCTCCTCCGCAGCCTTGATCTCGTCGGCCTTGTCGTCGAGCGCTGCGGCGCGCCGGTCGAGCTCGCTCTGCATTTCCTCGAGCTCACGGCCGCGCAGCACGCGCTCCTCCGCGCTCTTGATCTCGTCGGCCTTGTCGTCGAGCGCTGCGGCGCGCCGGTCGAGCTCCAGTGCCTGCTCGGACAGGGCTGCCGTGCGCTCGGTGAGCTCGTGGCGCTCCTGCGCGATCTGCGCCGCCTCGGCCTCGAGCCTGGCGCGCTCCGCCTGCAGTTCGTCGCGCTCGGCCACGATCGCTTCGGCCTCGGGGCCGAGGCGCTCGCGCTCCGCGGCGAGGCTCTGCCGTTCGCCGGCCAGCACCGCCTCGAGCTCGCGCTTCTGACTCGCGAACTCGTCGTCGAGCCCGCGCTTGTGATTTGCCAGCTCGTCGTCGAGCTCGCGCTTGCGGCTCGCCAGCTCCTTGTCGAGCTCCTTCTTGAGAGACGTAGCTTCCTCGTCCAGCTCGCGCCTGCGGCCCGCAGCCTCGTTCTCGAGCTCGCGGCGCGCCTTCGTCAGCTCGCGCTCCACTTCGCGGCTGCGGCGCTCGAGCTCGCGCTCGAGGTCGCGCTCGCGGCGGGCGAGCTCGCGCTCCAGCTCGGTGACGCGGCGGTCGCGCTCCTTGAGCTCGCCGTCGAGCTGCCGTTCGTAGTCCGACCTGTCCTTCTTCCTCGCCTCGAGGCTCTCCTCGAGCTTGAGCAGCTGCTGCTCCCGGCGCTCGAGCTCGGCAGCCTGGTGGTCGATCTCCGAGACGCGGTCGCGCAGCTCGTCGCTTCGGCGCTCGACCTCCGCGGTCTGCTCCGCCAGCGCCGTTGCCTGCGCCTCGACCTCGGCCTGATGCGAGTCGAGAGCCGCCTCGTCGGCGCGCAGCCGGGCCTCGCGCTCCTCGTGGTGAGCCTCGAGCTGTTCGAGCTCCGCGCCGCGTTGCTCGTACTGCGCGGCGAGCTCGTCGATCTCCGCGCTGCGCTGCTCGAGCTCCTGGACGAGCTTCGCGTCGATCTCGCCGTTGTCGGGCTTTGCCGCCCGGGTGGGCTTCGCCTTCGCGGCAGGCTCGGCCGGCGCGGCGCGCTTGGTCTTCGCCGGCGCCTTGCGCTCCAGCTGGGCACGCAGACCGGAGCCGAAGCCCTTCTCGAGATCCTCGTCCGGGCTCTGGCTGTCGGCGTGTTGTTTGGCGGTCTGAGGGCTCACGCGCGGCTCGTGTCGATCGCTCAGGAGAGGGATCGGCGCGAGGAAGGGGGGTGAACTATCCCTCGACAGAGGGGGAGAGAGCGCCGTCCGAGGCCGTCTCGGCGACGGCGACGAGCGTCATGCCCCGCCGCAGGAGCCGCGGCCGCACCAACGGCGGGAACAGCGCGAGCAGCGCCCCCGGCGACAGCAGCCGCAGCCCGAGCCCCTCGTCGCGCCCGAGCCGCCGGTAGACGGCGTCGCGGCGCTCGTCGGACAGCCAGTGGGCGAGGGGCACGAGCGTGTGCGTGTCCAGCGGGAACTGTCGGTTCGGGGTGGTCAGGAAGACGCGCCGCGACACGCGGCAGAGCTCCGCGACGAACGCGCGCTGGGAGGCGAGATCCGGCAGGTGCTCGACGACGGCGTTCGAGAAGCCGATGTCGAAGCTGTCGTCGGGGAAGGGCAGCGCACGGCCGTCGGCGCGAACGGCCTCGACCTTCGGGAACGCCTGCTGGAAGACGGTCAGGTGCTGTGTCGAGACCGCGACGATGCGCTCGGGCCACGGGTAGAGCGCCTCGAAGAAGTTCGCCGTGCCGAGGGCGTCGGCGCCGTAGCCTCCGTCGCTGACGCCGACGTCGACGACGGTCGTCTCCGCGGTCGGCCGCATCGACTCGAGGAAGAGCTCCAGCTTGCGCCGGCGGCTCCTCGCCGACACGCGCGCCGCGAGACGGCGGACAGATGGGCCCCGATCATTGATCGCCAAAGCCGATCAATGATCTAGCTGAATCGGCGGATCGTCCAGGGAGCGGCGATCCCGCGTCCACGGCACCCACGACAGCGCTAGACGATCGGTCGACGGGCTTCCGATCGATCGTCTAGGGGACGACGATCGTGGCGGTGCGGAACAGCCGGTTGCCGTTCTTGTCGTTGATGTTCAAGCTGACCGTGTAGGTCGTCTGGCTGCCGCGCCTTCTTCAGCGGTACGACGAAGCTCGCGTAGCCGTCGGTCGCGATCGTCGAGGTCGGCTGCGACACGGCGATGTTGCGGCTTCTTGTAGTACGTCCTCACGGTGGCGCCGAGCAGAGTGCCGACGGGATCGGTGCTGAGCAGCTCCCAGACGGGAACGCGGACGACCGGATTCGACGACTTCGCCTTCACGTAGACGATCGGGCTGCGGAAGTCGAGCGAGCGCGCCTTCGCAGTGAACGTGGCGAACGCCGGCTTGCGGGTGTTGTCGATGTTCTCGAGCCCGCTCTGCCACGTGCTGGTCGGGTCGTCGCGGAAGATGAACCAGATGAACATGAAGATGTAGGGGCTCTGCCCGACGATCGTCATCGCCTGCTTGGCATAGGCGGCCTGCTGGGCGTTCGTGACGCCCTTGGGCTCCCCGGGCTTCGTCTCGAAGCCGTACTCGGTCACCCAGATGTGCACGAACTTGCGCTTGAACCACTGCTGGAGCTTCTTCTCGAAGGTCGGTATCTGCGCCAGGTTCACGTTCGGGAACGCCACCTTCGCCGTCGGCCCCTGGCCGGGGCCGGAATACGGGATGGTGAGCCCAGGCGTCGAACTTGAGCTTCGGCTGCGCCTTCGCGACGAGCTGGGCGAAGAGGCCGGGCGCGACCGTGTCCTGCGTGGAAGTGGAGCCGATCGGGCGTTGGCGTCCGCGCGGCGACGTCTCGCCGATGCCGACCTTGGCCTTCGCATCCCCCGCCTTGATCCCGGCGATGAACGCCTTGGCCATCGCTGCGTAGACGGCGGGGGCGACGGGCTTGCCGCCGGGCCCGTACTGCGGTGCGAGAAACTGCGCCAGGTTCGGCTCGTTCCAGAGCGAGTAGAAGCCGACGTGGGGGAAGCCGGGGAAGCGGCCCGAGTACCGGGACGCGAGCGCCTGCGAGAACGCCTGCAGGTCGGACATGCTCGAGGGCGCGTGGTTCTCACCCTGTTGTTGTTCGCCCACCCGGGGGTTCCCCAGATCGTCAGCAGGACCGTCATCCCGCGGAACGTGGCGTTGCGGACAAGCTCGTCGATGTCCTCGAAGTGGTAGGCGGGGTCGAACGGGTCGGTCGCGGTCGCCGGACGCGTCGGCGCCACGCGCGACCAGTAGGCGGTGGTGCGGATGATCGTCGCGCCCGTGGCGGCCGCGCTGTTGAGGTTCGTCAGCCGATCCTCGCGCCAGCGGAAGGAGGGGTCGTCCTGAAAGCCGACCGGCATCCGCGGGTACGCAAGGGACGCAGCGGGTGCCGCGGCGGCGAGCACGAGCAGGCAACCGAGGATGAGGCGGGCACGTGTCATATATGGCGCGGCTCCACGGGCGAGCCGTCTCACCCTACCGCGACCGCCAGACGGGCGAGCGACTACTAACAGACACCTAACGCGGGTTTTACTCGTCCGTCGTCGGGCGCCGGAGGCGCTTGACCTCGCTGCGTCTGCGCTTCGCGGCGAGGCGTTCCTCGACCGCCTCGCGGTGCGGTCGCGTCGGCCGCCGCGGCCGTCGCACCCGCAGCGCCTCGCGCAGCGCCGCGACGACCCGCTCGAGCGCGAGCTCGCGGTTGCGGAACTGGCTGCGCTCGTCCTCGGCGACCGCCTTGACGATCGGCCCCGCGCGCGCGATCACGCGTCGCTTCTGTGCGTCCGTGAGGGACGTCGATTCCTCGACGTCGAACAGCGCTTCGACCCGCGTCTCCGACTTCTGCGCGTGCTGGCCGCCCGGGCCGCTCGACCTGGACGTGCGGAAGCGGATCTCCGCGCGCCCGATCGAGACGCCGCGCGTGACCTGGATCCGGTTGCCACTAGACTCGCCCGCGATGGCGTCAATTCTGCTTGCAGGGGCTGCTGGTTCGTGCGCGTCGGCGTCGACCTGATCGAGATCGAGCGCGTGCGGAGGACGCTCGCGCGCTACGCCGGGTTCCGCGCGCGCTGCTTCACCGATGCCGAGCGCGCGTACTGCGACTCGCGGCCGAACCCGGCCCAGCATTATGCGGCCCGGTTCGCGGGCAAGGAGGCGGTCGGCAAGGCACTCGGCTTCGGAGTCGCCGTCCACTTCGCCTGGCGGGAGGTCGAGATCGCCGGCCGGCCCAAGCCGTCGGTGCGGCTGTCCGGGCGACTGCGCGAGCGCGCCGAGCGGCTGGGCGTGGGCGAGGTCGAGCTGTCGATGACGCACTCGAAGGAGCTCGCCGCCGCGGTCGCCGTCGCCAGCGATGTTTGAGCCGCTGTACACGGCCGAGGAGATGCGCCGGGCCGAGGAGGGACACGACGTCGAGGTGCTGATGGACCGTGCCGGGAAGGCGGTGGCGGACGTTCTGATCGCGGACTTCGAGCACGCCCGGCGGATCACGGTCGTCTGCGGCGGCGGGAACAACGGGGGCGACGGGCGCGTCGCGGCACGGTACCTCGAAGAGGCGGGGCGCGAGGTGCGGCTCGTAGACGCCAAGGCGGGGGAGACCGACGTCGGCACGCCGGACGTGATCGTCGACGCGCTCTTCGGCACCGGGTTCACGGGGGCGCCGCGGCCCGATGCCGTGGGGCTGATCGAGGCGATGAACGCCTCGGAGGCAGCGATCGTCGCCGTCGACCTGCCGTCGGGCGTGGACGCCTCGACCGGCGAGGTCGCCGGGGCCGCTGTGAACGCCCAGCTCGCCGTCACCTTCCACGGGAAGAAGGTCGGGCAGGCGGTGACCCCGGGTGCGCTCCAGTGCGACTCGGACAAGGTCGTGGACATCGGTCTCGAGGCGCAGGAGACCGCTCTCCGACGGGTGGCCGGGAAGGAGATCCTGCGGCTCGTGCCTGCTCGCGGGGCGCGCGACAACAAGTACTCCGCCGGCTCCGTCCTCGTCGTCGGCGGCTCGCGGGGGATGACCGGGGCGGCCGCGCTCTCGGCTCGGGCAGCCTTCCGCGCCGACGCCGGCTACGTCGCGATCGCCGCGCCGAGCGACTCGATCCCTGTGCTGGAGACGCTCGTGCTGGAGGCCGTGAAGCGGCCGCTCGACGACGTGTTCGACGCCGTGGGCCGGGCGGGTGCGCTCGCGCTCGGCCCGGGTCTGGGACGTGGGGAGGGCGACAAGGCGCTCGTCCGCCGGCTGCTGGAGGAGACCGACGTCCCGGCGGTGGTGGATGCGGACGCCCTCTTCGAGCTCGAGCCGTTCGAGCGGAAGGCGCCGACCGTGCTCACGCCGCACTCCGGCGAGCTCGCCCGCCTGCTCGGTGTCGAGTCCTCATGGGTCGACGCCCATCGGCTGGCGGCGCTCGACCAGGCGGTGGAGCGATTCGGATGCGTCGTCCTGCTGAAAGGCTTCGGGACGCTCGTCGGCGCGCCGGGCCACGGGGCGATCGTCTGTCCGGGGCGGCCGGCCCTGGCGACGGCCGGCTCGGGAGACGTGCTCACCGGGATCATCGCCGCATTTCTCTCCAAGGGGCTCGAGCCGCGGATAGCTGCCGCGGCTGGAGCGACGGCACACTCGCATGCCGCGACGGCGGCCGCCAACTCCCGCGGGCTCGTGGCGAGCGACGTGGTCGAGGCGCTTCCGCGGGTGCTCGGTGCCTCGCTCTGAAGTCACGATCGACCTCGGCGCGGTGCGGCGGAACGTCGTCCGGCTGCGCGAAGTGCTCGGCGACACCGCACTCTGGGCGGTCGTCAAGGCCGACGGCTACGGACACGGCGCGGCCGACGTGGCCAGGGCCGCTGCGGACGCGGGCGCGACGGCCCTGTGCGTCGCGAACGTGGCCGAGGGACTGTCCCTCAGGCATGTCCTGCCGGGACAGAGGGTCATCGTTCTCGGCCCGGCAGGGGACGTTCGCAAGGCTCGCGAGGCGCGGCTCGAGCTCGTCGTCGGCGACGGGCCGATCCCGAAGGACGTGCCCGTGCACGTCAAGCTCGACACCGGCATGGGCCGCTACGGGTTCCGCAAGCTCCGAGCCCTTCCCGCCAACGTCGTCGGGCTCATGACTCACCTGGCCACGGCAGACTCGGACACGGCATTCGCCGACCGGCAGCTCGCGCGCTTTCGCGAGGCGACCGCAGGCTCGAATCTCACGCTGCACGCCGCCAACAGCGCAGCCGCGCTGCGGATCCCGTCCTCGCGCTTCGACGCGGCACGCGTCGGGATCGCGCTTTACGGCCTGTCGCCGTTCGGCACGGATCCCGCGGACGACGGGCTCGAGCCGGTGCTCTCGTGGCGGAGCGGGCTGGCGCAGGTGAAGCAGCTCCAGCCGGGCGAGAGCACGGGCTACGGGCGGACGTTCGTCGCCGAGCGACCCACATGGATCGGGATCGTTCCGGTGGGATACGCCGACGGCTTCCGACGCGACCTCAGCGGGACGGAGATCCTCGTCGACGGCGAGCGCCGCCGCGTCGTCGGGACCGTGTCGATGGACTCGTTCGCCGTCGAGCTCCCCGGCCTGCTCCCCGCAGGCACACCGGTCACGCTGATCGGCGACGGCCTGCTCGCCGAGGAGCACGCCCGCCACGCCGTCACGATCACCTACGAGCTGACCACGGGCCTGAACGCGAATCCCGACCGCACGACCCGCAAGGTGATCGATGCTTGAACTGGCTGTCGAGCTCCTGTCCGGCGAGGACGCGTACGTGGTCGGCGGCACCGTGCGCGACGAGCTGCTCGGCCGCGAGATCCTGGACCTCGACATCGCCTGCCGCGAGCCGGAACAGGCTGCGCGGGCATACGCGGACCGAGCCGGGGGCGCGCCTTTTCCGCTGTCGGTGACCCACGGCGGATGGAGGGTGGCGCTGGGCGGCGGCCGGACGGTCGACTTCACGCCGTTCGGCGGCTCGATCGAGGACGACCTCTCCACCCGCGACTTCACGATCAACGCGATCGCCAGGCCGCTCCACGGCGGTGGCCACGTCGATCCTTTCGGCGGGCGCGGAGATCTGGAGAGGGAGCTCGTGCGTGCCGTCGACGCCGGCGTGTTCGAGCGCGACCCGCTGCGGCTGCTGCGCGCCGTCCGCTTCGAGGACGAGCTCGGCTTCGCGGTCGAGCGGCGCACCGAGCGGCTGGTCCGCGAGCATGCCGGGCTCGTGGCGCAACCGGCCGGCGAGCGGGTGCTCGACGTCCTCCTGCGGCTGAGCGTCGCCGGCTGGCGGCGGCTGGACGACCTCGGTCTCCTGGATCCGCTCGGGGGCTCGCTCGACCTCGCCGTGCGCGCTGACGCCGTCGACTCGGGCGAGTACCGGCTCGTCGTCTTCCTGCAGGACTCGCTGGGCCTGCTGCCCGTGTCGCGCGACCTGCGCCGCTACGCCGTTGCGCTCCTGCGCAGCTCGCCGCCGGCCGGCTCGACGCCGCGCGACCTCCACCGCTTCCGGCGCCAGACGGAGCCCTGGGCTCTCGACGCGCTCGCCTTCCACGAGCGCTCCGACCTCGCCGACGCGCTCGTTCGGTCACGCGCCGCCGACCCCGCGGAGCCGCTCCTCCGCGGCGACGAGCTCGGCCTGCCGGCCGGCCCGCAGATCGGCGACCTGCTGGAGCTGATCGCCGAGGAACGGGCAGCAGGCACCATTTCCACCAGGGAGGAGGCACTCGAGCTTGTCAGACGACACACACGCTGAGCGGGTCCGCGGGCGCTTCGCGCGCACGTCGGCCCAGATGGTCGAGCGCGAGCTGAAGCGGCGCGACGACCTCCGGGAACACCTCAGGCGTTTCGTGCCGCTTGCGGGCAACGAGCGCGTACTCGACTCGGGCGCCGGGACGGGCGCGCTCGCGCTCGCCCTGGGCCCGCTCGTCGCGCGGGTCGTCGCGCTCGACCTCGTCCCCGAGCTCCTCGTTCTCGGACGGCAGCAGGCCGCCGCCGCCGGCCTCGACCGAGTCGTGTTCGTCGAGGGCGACGCGACGGCGCTCCCGTTCGAGCGCGACGCCTTCGACCTGGCGGCCTGCCACAGGACGCTGCACCACGTCGCGCGTCCCGAGCTCGTGATCTCGGAGCTGGCCCGGGTGACGACGATCGGCGGCCGGGTGCTCGTGATCGACCAGATCGCGCCGGTCGACCCGCTCGCGGCGATCGAGCTGGACGGCTTCGAGCGCACTCGCGACCCCTCGCACACGCGGCTGCTCCCGGACACCGACATCCGGTCGATGCTCGACGCCAACGGGCTCGTCCTGCGCGCCTCGCGTCAGGACCAGGAGGTGAGGGAGCTCGACAGCTATCTCGATCTCGCCGGCTGCGCCGGCGACGAGCGGGAGACCGCGGCGTCCGTCGCGCCCTCACAGCTCGTCGCCACCATCGGCTGGTACCTGGCGGCGAAGCCGCTGCCTTGATGCGTAAGCTAGCGCGGTGACCGAGGACCTCTCCCGGCTCGCGGACCTCGCCGTCGCAGTCGGCGCGAACGTGCAGCCCGGCCAGATCGTCGGCGTCAGCGCCGAGATCGGCCACGAGAAGATCGCCCGCGCAATCGCCGCAAGCGCGTACGAGCGCGGGGCGAAGTTCGTCGACGTCTGGTACATCGACCCGCTCGTGAAGCGGGCCCGGATCGAGTTCGCGCCCGACGACACACTCGAGTACGTCCCGCCCTGGTACGGCGAGCGCATCCTCTCGCTCGGCGAGGAGCGCGGCGCGAACATCGTCACCCGCGGGCTGACGGTGCCGAACGCGCTCGAGGGCCTCGATCCGAAGCGGGCCGGCCGCGACCAGCTGCCGCGGATCAAGGAGACGAACGTGATCGTCAACGAGCGGACGGTCAACTGGACGATCGTCGCCTATCCGACCGTGCCCTGGGCGCGGCTCTGCTACCCCGACCTCGACGACGACGCGGCGCTCGCCCGGCTGTGGGATGAGGTCAAGCACGTCAGCCGCCTGGACGAGCCCGATCCGCTCGAGGCCTGGGAGCAGCGGATCACCCAGCTCGAGCGCGCCGCCGAGGCTCTGAACGACGCCGATCTCGACGCGATCCACTTCGAGGGCGAGGGCACCGACCTGACCATCGGCCTGCTGCCGACGTCGATCTGGCGGATGGCGCGCTGGGCCACGATCGACGGCCTCAGGCACCTGCCCAACGTTCCCACGGAGGAGGTGTTCACCTCGCCCGACCCGGAGCGCGTCGAGGGCCACGTGCGCTCGACGAAGCCGCTCGTGCTCACCGACGGGACGATGGTCACCGGCCTCGAGGTGCGCTTCGAGGGCGGCCGGGCCGTCGAGATCACCGCCGACGAGGGCGCGCGAAGTGCTGCGCGGACGTACCCAGATCGACGACGGCGCCGCTCGGCTCGGCGAGATCGCGCTCGTCGACCGCGAGAGCCGGATCGGGCAGCTCGGCACCGTCTTCTACGAGACGCTCCTGGACGAGAACGCGGCCAGCCACATCGCCTTCGGCGCCGGCTTCTCGTTCGCCGTCGAGAGCGACGAGGACCGCGCGCGCATCAACCAGAGCGCGGTGCACATCGACTTCATGATCGGCGGCAACGACGTCGACGTCACCGGTGTGCGGCGCGACGGCGAGCGGCTGCCGCTGCTCCGCGGCGGCGTCTGGCAGCTCGCCGCGGTCCCTGCCGCTTGACGCCCGCCGCGCTGACCGAACGGCTCGCCGAGCTCGCGGTCGGGATCGGCGCGAACGTGCAGCCGGGCCAGATCGTCTCCATCTCGGCGGACATCGATCTCCAGGAGGTCGTGCGCGAGGTCGCCGCCCGCGCCTACCGCCGCGGCGCGAAGTTCGTGGACGTCAGCTACTACGACCCCGAGGTGAAGCGTGCGCGCATCCAGCACGCCTCGCCCGACACGCTCGACTTCGTCCCGCCCTGGTACGGCCGCCGCGTGTTCGAGCTCGGCGAGAACCATGCGGCGCGGGTCGTCATCGCCGCGCCGCCCAACCCGCAGGCTCTGGACGGTCTCGACCCGGACCGCCTCGGCCGCGACCAGCTCCCCGCGATCGCCGAGTGGATGCAGGTGCTCGCCCACCGCACCGTGAACTGGACGATCATCCCCTATCCCACCGTGCCCTGGGCGAGGCTGGTCCATCCGGATCTCGACGACGAGGATGCCTTCGACCGGCTCTGCCGCGACATCGTGTACGTCTGTCGGCTCGACGAGCCCGATCCCGCCGCCGCGTGGAGGCAGCGGACGGCCGAGCTGACCGACGTCGGGGGCCGCCTGAACGCGCTGGAGCTCGACGCGGTCCACTTCGAAGGGCCCGGCACCGACCTGACGATCGGTCTGCTGCCCAGCTCGAGCTGGATCGGCGCGGTCTCGTGGACGGTCGACGGCCTCGAGCACCTGCCGAACGTTCCGACGGAGGAGGTGTTCACGACGCCCGACCCGGAGCGCGCCGAGGGCCGGGTGCGCTCGACGAAGCCGCTCGTGCTCGTCGACGGGTCGATCGTCCGCGGGCTCGAGGTCCGCTTCGAGGGCGGTCGCGCCGTCCAGATCGACGCCGAGCAGGGCGCCGAGGTGATCAGGGCGCGAACGGCGCGGGACGAGGGGGCGTCGCGGCTCGGCGAGGTGGCGCTCGTCGACCGGGAGAGCCGGATCGGACAGCTCGACACCGTCTTCTACGAGACACTCCTGGACGAGAACGCGACCAGCCACGTCGCCTTCGGCTCGGCGTACGAGGAGGCCGTGTCGGAGGAGGACGTGCCCCGCGTCAACAAGAGCGGCACGCACATCGACTTCATGCTCGGCGGCGACGACGTCGACGTGACCGGGATCACCCGCGGCGGCGAGCGGGTGCCGCTCCTCCGCGCCGGCGCCTGGCAGATCTGGCACGGGGGAAACAGCCGGTTTCCCCCCTCCCCTTCGTGGCGCGTCTCGAGCGGCTTGAGCTACGCCGCGGCAAAGCCACGGCTCCGCGGCAGCTGAACCGCGTGGCGAGCCCGTGATCGACGAGCGGATTCCCCGGCTCCGCGCGCACCTGGCAGATCTGAGACGAGCGCCGCCAGCGCCGCGGCGCCGAGCAGCAGGAGGACGGAAGGGCGCGTGTTCACGGGGAGGCTCCCTTCGATTCGGTGAGGGCCTCGGAGACGCGCTCGAACGGCAGGGCCGCCCGCTGGGCGACCGCGCGCACGACGTCGGCCGAGACGGCCTCGTAGAGGAAGAAGCAGGTCTCGTCGTCGGGGACGAAGATCGAGTGCAGGAACGTGACCGGGGTTCCCTCGCTGGTCAGCTCTTCGGCGGCGGTACGTGCCTGCGCCGACCGGCGCTCGAGCGCGTCACCGCCGCCGCGTGCGAGGTAGACCTCGACGAGAAACTCGGTCATGCGGCCGACGGTAGGGCCGGCCACGCCGAAGCGAAATCCCGGAAACCTTCAATGTTTGGAGCTGGGCGGGGCCACGCGGAGGATCGAACTGGATGCCCTCGATCCTCACGATCGACGTGCTGCTCCGGTTAGGGCCCGTGTCAACGGATTCGGCGTGACCCCCGTCACCGGTTCGGGTGCGGATTTCCGCACCTTCGAGAGCGGGCTTACCCCCTTGGCCTCCCTCGCCTCCGGCAGGCAGCCTCGATCGGATGGGAAGGCAACGACGGGAGGCGTCATAAGCAGGCGGGCTCGTGAGCTTGCGCACGAGGGCGCTCCGGCATTCGAGCACGAATGACTACCCTGACGGCACGGGGGTTGGAATGATCAGGGGCGAGCATCGGGAGCTGCTCGAGCAGCTGCGGCCGGCGCGTCGGGTCCTCCTCGTCGACGACCATCCGAGCTTCCGCCGTTGCGCGCGGGCGCTGCTCACGGCGGAGGGCTTCGAGGTCGTCGCGGAGGCGGCGGACGGCGTGTCGGCACTCGCTCTGGCCGAGGAAGTCTCGCCGGAGCTCGTCCTCCTGGACATCCAGCTCCCCGATATCGACGGCTTCGAGGTGGCGCACCGACTCCTCGCGCTCGATCCCGATCTCGCGATCGTCCTCGTCTCCGGCCGGGAGCGTGCGGAGTACGGGTCGTCGATCGACGAGAGCGGCGCTCTCGGCTTCGTCGCCAAGTCCGACCTGTCCGGTGCTGCGCTGGAGAGCCTGCTCCGGTGACGACCCGGGCGGTCGCCGCCGTCTCGGCACGGGTGAGAGACGGGCCTCGCCGCGTGCCGGCGCCGCTGGCGCTCGGTCTCGCGACGGTGGCGCTGGCCGCGACCGGCGCCGCCGTCTACACGACCGCGTCCAGCCGGCACGCCCCCGCTCCCGCCGGCCATGCCGTGCTGACCGTCGTCGTCTGCCTGTCCTTCGTCGGGGCGGGCATCGTCGCGCTGCGGCGGCCGCCGTACGCGCATTTCGGGCTACTGCTCGCCGCCGTCGGGCTCGCGTCGCTCCTCGGCGCGCTCCACGACGCCAACGACGCCTTCCCGTACACGATCGGGGTGATCACGGCGAACCTCGTATTCGCCGTGCTCGTGCACGCGCTGCTGTCCTATCCCGGCGAGGGGCCGGCCTCGCGGCGGACGAAGCTCCTCGTCCTCGTCTGCTACATCGACGTGCTCGCGCTTCAGGCGGTCGCGATCCTCTTCGACCCGCTCACGCGCTGGCAGAGCGACCATCCGCGGAACCTCGCGCTCGTCGACTCGCACGAGGCGCTCTCCACGGGGCTCGAGGAGCTCGAGGCGGGGATTGCCGCGCTCGTGGCGCTCGGAGCAATCGTCGTGCTCGTCCGGCGCGCGCGGGCCGCGACCACGACGGCGCGGAGCCAGTTCACGCCCGTCCTCGTCGGGGGGACGTTCGCGCTGCTCCTCTTCTCCGTGGGGCTCGTGCTGGCGCCGATCTCCTCGAACGCGGCCGTCGTCGGGATCGGGCTCGGACTGCTGGCCGCGGTCGCGCTGCCGGTCGGCTTCCTCGCGATCCTGCTCCAGGGACGGCTCTCCCGCGCCGCCGTGGGCGAGCTCCTCCTCGAGCTTCGCGAGCGCGGCCGGCCGCCGGGACTGCGCGACGCGCTCCGCCGCGCCCTGCACGACCCCTCGCTCGAGGTCGCGCGCCTGCGCCCGGAGGACGGCGCCTACGTCGACCGCACCGGCAACGCGATCGAGCTCCCGGAGCCCGGGGAGACGCAGGTCTCGACGCCGATCCTCCACGCCGGCGAGCCGGTCGGCGCGCTCGTGCACGACCGCTCGCTGCGGCTGCGGCCGGAGCTGCTCGACGCCGTCAACGCCGCCGCCGGCTTCGCGCTCGCGAACGAGCGCGCGCTCGGCACCCTGGAGCGTGTCGAGGAGCGCAACCGCGCCCTGGTCGACGCCGTGCCAGACCTGATGATCCGCGTGTCGCGTGACGGCATCTACCTCGACGTCCGGGTCGAGGACCAGGCGCAGCTGGTCATGCCTCCCGAGGAGCTGATCGGACGCAACGTCCGCGACGTCCTCGAATCCGACCTGGCCGACCGGGTGTTCGCGTGCATCGAGAAGGCGCTCGACACGGGCGAGATGAGCTCGATCGAGTACGAGATCGAGATCGCCGGCGTGCCCCGCTGGAAGGAGTCGAGGATGGTGCCGAGCGGCGAGGACGAGGTCGTCACGATCGTGCGCGACTTCACCGAGCAGCGGGAGGCGCAGGCACAGCAGCGCCGTCTGGCCGAGGAGCAGGCCGCCCTGCGCCGCGTGGCCACGCTCGTCGCCGGCGGCGCCGAGCCGGAGCAGGTCTTCCAGGTTGCGACGGAGGAAGTCAGTCGGCTGCTCGACCTGCGCTCGTCGCTCCTCCTCCGCTACCTGAGCCCGAACACGGGCACGATCGTCGGCCGGTTCGGCGATCCGCCGGACACCTTCGAGCTCGGCAGCTTCCTCCGCTTCGACGAGGGAGCAGCCGCCGCTGTGTACAGGACAGGCGAGCCGACCCGGGTCGACTACAACGAGCTCGAGAGCGACATCGCGCTCAGGATGCGGGCGCTCGGGTTCCGCTACAGCGTGGCGGTCCCGATCAGCGTCGCCGGTGCCACCTGGGGCGCGATCGTCGCAGGCCTGCGCGAGCACGAGTTCTTCCCGCACGAGACCGAGCGTCGGCTGGGGGCGTTCGCGGAACTGATCGCCCTCGCGATCGCGAGCGCTCAGGCCCGGGACGAGCTCACCGCATCGCGCCTGCGCATCGTCGAGGCGAGCGACGCCGAGCGGCGCAGGATCGAGCGAAACCTCCACGACGGCGCGCAACAGCGGCTGCTCGCGCTCTCGGTCGGCCTAAGGCTCGTCCAGAGCAGGGTGCACGACTCCCCGGAGGAAGCCGAGGAGTTGCTCGAGGTTGCGGTCGAGGAGCTCAGCGCCGCCCTGACCGAGCTTCGGGAGCTGGCGCAGGGGATCCACCCGGCCGTTCTGACCGACCGCGGGCTCGAGACGGCGCTGGAGGTGCTCGCGGCCCGGACGCCGCTCCCGGTCGTACTCGAGATCCGGCTCCCCGAGCCCCTGCCCGAGCCGGTCGAGGCCGCCACGTACTACGTCGTCTCCGAGGCGCTCGCGAATGTGGTGAAGCACGCGGGTGCCTCGTCGGCTCAGGTCCGCGTCGACCACGCTGACGACGCATTGACAGTCGAGATCGACGACGACGGCATGGGCGGCGCAGACGTGGATGCCGGCGGCTCTGGTCTCTGGGGCCTTCGCGACCGGATCGAGACGCTCGAAGGCAGCCTCCGGGTCGACAGCCCGCGCGGCCGGGGCACGCGCGTCAGCGCTGACCTTCCGGTACGAGTCTCTCGACACGAACGGGCCGGAGCGGAGTCGGTCGCGTGATGCTCGCCTTCTTCTTCAGCGACATCGAGGACTCGAGCGGGTTGCTCGATCGGCTCGGCGACTCGTATCCGCCCGTACTCACCGAGACCCGCGAGCTCCAGCGCCAGATCATCGCGGGCGCAGGCGGCCGGGAGGTGGAGTGCCGCGGGGACGAGCTCTTCTGCGTCTTCGACGACGTCTCACGGGCCACCCGCGCCGCCCTGGACATCCAGCACGCCTTTGCCGGCGCCCGCTGGCCTCCAGGCGAACGGGTGCGCGTGCGAATCGGCATCCACTGCGGCGAGGCGGAGGCCGTCGGTGAGGGCTTCGTCGGGCTCGACGTGCATCGTGCGTCGCGGATCTGCCAGGCCGGGCACGGCGGCCAGGTGCTCGGCTCCGCCGAGGCGGCGAAGGGCATCGCGTCGTCCGCGACGGAGCTCGGGACGTTCGAGCTGAAGGGTTTACGCAACCCGGAGCGCATCTTCCAGCTCGAGGTCGAGGGATTCCCCACCGAGTTTCCTCCGCTCCGCAACGTTCGCGAGCACCAGGCCCCGCTACGAGCGGTGATCGCCGAAGACTCGACACTGCTGCGAGAGGGGCTCGCGCGCCTACTCGAGGAGGCCGCGATCGAGGTCGTCGGGCAGGCCGGCAATGCCGACGAGCTGCTGCTCAAGGTTCGCAGCTATCACCCCGACGTGGCCATCGTCGACATTCGGATGCCGCCGACCCAGACGGACGAGGGGATCCAGGCCGCGCGCGAGATCCGGGCGAAGCATCCCGAGACAGGCGTCCTGGTCCTGTCCCAGTACGTCGCCCACAACTACGCCGTCGAGCTGCTCGGCGACAACGCCGAAGGACTCGGCTATCTGCTCAAGGACCGGGTCTCGGACGTCGAGGAGTTCACGACGGCCGTCCGACGCGTCGCCGACGGCGGCTCAGCCCTCGACCCGGTCGTGGTCACCGAGCTCGTCGGACGCAACCGGGACGACAACCTGATGTCGAGCCTGTCGCCCCGCGAGCGCGAGGTGCTCGAGCTGATGGCTCAGGGGCGGACGAACCCGGCAATCGGTCGGCGCCTCTTCATCTCGTCTCGTGCGGTCGAGAAGCACGTCACCAGCATCTTCACGAAGCTCCGCCTCCCGGCGGCCACCGAGGACCACCGGCGCGTCCTGGCGGTGCTGCGCTTCCTGGGCTCCTAGCCGCACCTTCACGAGTTCGGAAACCCGCACCGGCGAAAGCCTGAGCGCCGTACTGCGCTCGAGACCGAGCCTCAGCCACCCTCGAGGGACGCACGACAAAGGAGGTTCCCGGTGGCCAAGAGGATCGAGCGGAATCCGAGCGAGGTACGCGCCGAGCTGCAGGCCTGGTACCTCGCCGATCTCCGTCCCAAGCTCGCGAGCGCGGCGCGGAGCGGCAAGGTCATGCCCGGCGCGGTTGTCACGCTCGACGCCCAGCTCAGGCAGCTGCTCGACGTCGGGGGCAATCGGCTCGGGGAGGCGGCGTGACCGAGGCCGCCCGCATCGCGCCGATCGAGGCGAGCTCGGGCGCGACGTCCTCCGCGGAGGTCGCGTACCGCGCGCTCGGCGCGCTCGACGGCGCCGTGTGGATCGAACCGGCGGTGCGCGTGCTCGTGCAGATGCGGACGGCCCAGCTCGAAGCTGCCGTCGACCGCCTCGTCGGGCACGTTCGCGAGGCGGTCGAGCTCGGCGAGACGTACGAGCGGCTCGTCGACCTCGGCCGTTGGCGCAGCTCGCCGCTCTTCACGGAGCGGGAGCGAGCCGCGCTCGCGGTCGCCGACGCCCTCACGTTGCCCGCGAAGCGGCGCTCGACCGGAGCGGCCCTCCGGCGCGCCGCCCGCTACTTCGACCAGCGCGAGCTCGTCCAGCTCGCCCTCGCCTGCGCGGCCACGGCCGCCTGGGCGCGGATAGAGCCGATCGAAAGGAGCCAGACATGACCACTCTTGCAGGCACGGCAGCAGGGTCGCCTTCAGACAGGCGGCGCTGGATCGCCCTGGCGGTGATCGTCACCGCCCAGTTCATGGTCGTCCTGGACATCGCCATCGTCAACGTCGCCCTGCCGACGATCAAGGACGACCTCCACTTCAGCCAGGAGAACCTGCAATGGGTGCTGACGGCCTACTCGATCATGTTCGGCGGCGTGCTCCTGCTCGGGGGCCGCATGGCGGACCTGCTCGGCCGCAGGCGCCTGTTCGTGGCGGGGCTGGCGCTCTTCACCATCGCGTCGCTGCTCGACGGCCTCGCCTGGTCGGAGGGCTCCCTGATCGCATTCCGCTCGCTGCAGGGCCTCGGGGCCGCGCTGCTCTCCCCGGCCGCGCTGTCGATCCTGACGACGACGTTCGAGGAAGGGCGCGACCGGAACCTGGCGCTCGGCATCTGGGGCGCCGTGTCGGGCAGCGGCGCGGCCGCCGGCGTACTGCTCGGCGGAGCATTGACGAGCGCCTTCAGCTGGTCCTGGATCTTCTTCATCAACGTCCCCGTCGGCGTAGTCGTGCTCGCCCTCACGCCCCGGCTCGTGGACGAGAGCAGGGCGGACGTGCGCCACCGCCACTTCGACCTGCCCGGGGCGGCCTCGATCACGAGCGGTCTGATGCTGCTCGTCTACGCAATGACCCGCGCCGTCCAGCACGGTTGGGCCACCGCTGAGACGATCGCGTTGCTCGCAGCCTCGGCCGCGCTGGTCGTCGCATTCGTCGTCATCGAGCTGCGCTCGATCGCACCACTGCTACCGATGCGCATGTTCCGGCTGCGAACGCTCTCGGGCTCGAACGTCGGCAGTCTCCTGACGGGAGCGGCGATCTTCTCGCAGTTCTTCCTGCTCACCCTCTACATGCAGCAGGTGCTGCACTACTCGGCCCTGCAGACCGGAGTCGCCTACATCACGTCGACACTCGCGGTGATCGTCTTCGCGAACGTCGCCCAGGCGGTCACGCTGCGCGTCGGCGTCCGGGCTGTCCTGCCTGCCGGCATCGGGCTGATCGCGGTCGGTCTCGTGCTCTACGCCCGGCTGCCGGTGGACGGCCACTACTTCTGGGATCTGTTCCCGGCGTTCCTGATCAGCGGAATCGGAATGGCGTTCGCCTTCATCCCTATGACGATCGGAGCGCTCGCCGGCGTCCGCGACTCTGACGCGGGCATCGCCTCCGGCCTCGTGAACACGACGCAGCAGATCGGTGGCGCGATCGGCGTTGCCGCGGCCACGACCATCGCCGCCACCTACACCAGCCGCTATCTGGACAGCCACTCGGGCCTCGATGCCTCGAGCGGCGCCGCGCTGACGCACGGATTCGAGATCGCCTTCTACGTGCTCGCCGCGGTCGCTGCACTCGGTGCGGTCCTGACGGCTCTTCTCGTCGAGTCGAAGGCAGCGCTCCCCGAGACGAAGGCCGAGACCGAGACGGACCGGGTCGCGCTCGACGTGGCCGCATGAAGGAGGAAGCATGGGATCGACAACCGACAACGACATGCGAGAGCTCGACCGACGGCAGGGCGACGGGCTGGACGTCGCCCTGCTCTGGGAGCCCACGAGCGATTGCCTCTACGTCGTCCTCACCGACGTTCGCATGCGGGAGTCGTTCCGGATCCGCGTCGAGGCGAGCAACGCGCTCGATGCCTTCAAACACCCCTATGCGTACGCTTCTCCCCGGCCTGGGTCGATCCATTCTTCATGCTCAACCTCGTAGGTGGTGTCCGAGCTGCGAGCGCGAGCGGATCCCGAGCTTGGCGTAGGTGTGCGAGAGGTGCACCTCGACGGTGTGCACCGTGACGAAGAGCGTGCTCGCGATCTCCTTGTTGGAGAGGCCCTGGGCGGCCAGCTCGGCGACGCGCGTCTCCGTCTTCGTCAATCCGCCGGGCGTCTTCGCCTGCGGCCGGCGCGCCCCGACGCGGGCCAGCTCCGAGCGCGCCTCGTCGGCCCAGCCGGGAGAGCCCATCTCGTCGAAGGCCGCGGTCGTGCGCTCGAGCGTCTTGCGCGCGGCGCCCCACTTCTTCTGCCTCCGCTCGCCGCGGCCCAGGACGAGGAGCACGCGGGCCTCGTCGAAGCGCAGGCCCAGCTCACGGTACTGCGACGCCGCGTCCTCGAGGGCCGACCACGCCTCGTCGTAGCGCTTCGCGGCCAGCTCGAGCAGTCCCTCGCAGCGGCACGCGGTTGCCAGCCCCCAGGGATGCTGCTGCTCCTCGGCCAGCGTCCGCAGCCGACGAGTCACGTCCCCGGCCTCGTCGTTCTGCTCGAGCTCGGCGAGCGACTCCACGAGGTCGGGAGCAGCCGGGAAGACGCCGGGGTCGAGCACTCCCTCGCGCTCGGTGTGCTGCCAGACGGCACGCAGGCTCTCGACCGCCCGGGCCGGGTCGTGGCCGAGCAGCGCGGCGAGGCCGCGCGCCCGTAGCGCCTCGAGCACGTCCCAGCGGACGCCGCTCGTCTCGCCCCGCTCGATAGCCTCGTCCGCCCACCGCGCCGCCTCGTCCGGGTGTCCGCGTCCCGCTGCGAGCAGCGCCCGGCAGCGGGCATACATCGAAGGCAGGACCGCCTCCTCCTCGGGCGCCTCGGCCCAGTCGTCGAGCAGGCGTCCGGCGGCGTCCCAGTTGCCGATTCGCAGCTCGAGCTCGCACAGGTGCAGGCGTTGCAGCGCATACGAGAGGGGCTCGCCTCGCTCGTCGGCGATGCGGCGCAGCTCGGTGAAGATCGCTCTCGCCCGGTCGACCTCCCCGCGCCAGACATGGCGCTGGCCGGCAACGCGCAGCGGGGCGGCGGCGACGAAGGTGGCCGTGTCGGAGACTTCCTCGAAGCGTTCGCAGACGTCGTCGATCGGACGACCGCGAAGGCTGCGGCTCCAGGCGAGCGTCTGCAGCACGTCACGCTCCGCTTCCGTTCCCGCTTCCCGTGCCGACCGCTGGAATTGCTCGACCAGGGCCTCGACCTCGGCGAGCCCCTCGACGCCGATCACCACGCGGTCCCCTGCCCGCTCGATCAGCACCCACGCGTGGAGCGCCTCGTCGTCGCCGGCCTCGGCGAGAGCGCGGTCGTGGTAGGGCCGCGACTCCGCGACCGTTGTGGACCCCTCGCAGAGGAGCCGGCAGCCCCAGATGCGCGCCCGGCCGGGCGGCAGCGAGTCGAGCGCGGGCTCGATCAGGCGACGCATGCGCGGCACGTCCCCGGCGAGGTACAGGTACTGCCCGAGCGCGAGCACGCGGTCGGCCTGCTCCGGAGCATCGTCAGGGGTCAGGCGGAGTGCCTGCTCCGCCAGCTCGGCCGCCTCCTGGCGGGCGCCCCGGGCCGCTGCGTCCTGCGCCGCGGCCGCGATCGTGGGGGCGAGGCCGGGAGCGGGGCCGTTCGCGGAGAGCGCCAGGTGGCGCGCGCGCAGCTCGTCCTGGTCGACGACGACGGCGAGCTCGAGGTGCAGCTCGCGCCGCTCGCGCGCCCGCGCTCGCTTCCGGGCCGCCGCCGCGAGCAGCGGATGCGAGGGCCTGACCCGCTCGCCGTCGACGACCAGCACGCCGGCGTCGAGTGCCTCTTCGAGCGTCTCGTGGTCGGCCAGCGCCTCGAGCTGCGCTGCGCGGAGCTCCGGGCTCAGCGCGACGGCGAGGAGCAGCCGCCGCACGGACCGCGGAAGCCCGGCGACGCGCACGCCGACGAGATCCTCGACCAGCTCGGGCACGGGCAGCTCCTCGCCGATCTGCGGCGGCCCGCTGGCGGCGAGGGTGCGCCCGATCTCGAGGACGTAGAGCGGATTGCCCCCGGAGGACTCGTGCACGTTGCGAACGACACGGCGCGGCAGGCTCAGGCCGAAGCGGTGGAAGAGGAGACGGCGGGTCGCCCCCAGGCTCAGCGGCGCCACGGCCACCTCCTCCGTCCTCTCGGCCAGGGCGGTCTCGAGATCGGACGGCCGTCCCGACCGCCTGGCGAGCAGGAAGCGGACGTCGCTCTCGTCCAGCCGGCGTGCCGCGAAGGCGAGCGCCTCCGCCGAGGAGCCGTCGAGCCACTGGACGTCGTCGACGGCGACGACCACCGGCTCGGCCTCGGCCAGCTCCCTGAGGGCGTTCAGCAGGCCCATCGAGATCGCCCGCGGCTGCAGCCTCGGCCCCGTCGGCTCGGCGCGGAGCAGGGCGACCTCGAGGGCGTGGCGCTGCGGAGCCGGCACGCCGGCCAGCGCCGAGACGTCGACGTCCTCGAGCAGGTCGGTGAGGCCCGCGAACGACAGCTTCGCCTCGGCGCCGCTCGGCCGCGCCTCGAGGACGCGCAGCCCCCGGCTCCGCGCAGCGGCGATCCCGGCCTCCCACAGCGACGTCTTGCCGGCTCCCGGGTCCCCGTCGAGGACGAAGGCGCGCGTCTCCGGACCGCCCAGAAACTCGTCGAGCCGTGAGAGCTCTTCCTCGCGGCCGACCAGGTCACGCATACCCGAGTCGACCTCGACCCTGGTCACGGCCATTGCTGGATAGCAGAGCGCGGGCCGCGCGGCAAACTGCAGCGCGGCCCGACGCCCGGTCGGGCGCTAGGCCGGCTTGCGGAGGCGGCCGGAGGCGGCGCTGCGGGCGACCGCCCCGGGGAGCAGCGCCTGGGCGATCATCCCCAGCCGGTAGTACCAGGGCACGAACATCTCGCGCCTGTTCTGGTCGAGCGCGCGCAGGACCGCGTCGGCGACGTCTTCAGGCTCCGCGATCACCGGGTGCACGATGCGCGGGAAGACCGCGCGCTGCGGGAAGCCCTCCGTCTCGACGAACCCGGGCATGACGAGGTGAACGCGCACGCCGACCGGGTGCAGTTCGGCCGCGACCGCGCGGGAGAACGAGACCTGCGCGTGCTTGGAGGCTGCGTACGGCCCGGACGTGCCGGCCGTGACCGTGCCCGCCGCCGAGGCGATGTTGACGAGGTCGGAGGGCGCGGCGGCGAGCAGGCCGGGGAGGAAGGCGCGCAGACACCAGACGCCGCCCAGGTAGTTGACGCGCGTGACGAGCTCGATCCGCTCCGGGTCGCCGTCGACGAAGCCTGTCCGCGCCGGGATCCCGGCGTTGTTGACGAGGAGGCCGATCTTCGGGTGACGCTCGAGGACGGCCGCGGCTGTCCGGTCGACGGCGTCGCGGTCGCCGACGTCGCAGACCTCGTGCTCGCCGCCGACCTCCTCGGCGAGCTTCTGCAGCAGCTCTTCGCGGCGGGCGAGCAGCACGCACCGCCAGCCCCGCCTCGCGAGCGCCCGGGCGGTCGCAGCACCGATGCCCGACGAGCCCCCGGTGACGACTGCGATCCTGTCCATGCCTGCCTAGTTTCGCCGATCGCGGACACGCGGCAGGTCGAAGCGGCCGCATGGCGGCCGCGTTCTTGCGGAATTACGGCCGTGAGCCGGAGGGCCGGATTGGCCCGAGGCTCTCACGGCCGCGGCCAGGTGAGTCAGCAGACGCGGACCGAGCGCGTCGCCGCGGAGGTGCGGCCGCTCTTGTCGGTCAGGACGGCGCGCAGGGCATGGCGCCCCTTGGCGAGGCCGACCGTCTTCCAGCTCGCGGCGTAGAGGTCGGCGACGCCGTTCTTGACCGTCGCCGCCTTGCGGGCGCCGTCGAAGAACGTGACCGCGGTGATCTTCGCCGTATCGCTCGCGAGCACGAGCAGCCGCTCCGTCTTCGCCGCGCAGGCGCCCGACGTCGGGGCGATCCAGGTGATCGCCGGGCCGTTGACGACCGCCAGCTTCGTCGTCTTGATCGCGGTGTTCGGCAGGGCGTTCGGGCCGATCGTGTTCACGTTCTTCGACTCCTGGTTGTCGGCGACAAGCATCAGCACGGTCGGCCGACCGGCGGCGAGTGCAGCAGCCTGGGGCGGGAGCGGCACGACGATCGTGCCCGTCCTGGCGTCGTATGCAGCCGCGGGGACAAGCTGGTTCTGGTAGCCGAACAGCGCGGAGAACGGATCGACGCCGGATTGCGAGTCGGTCGCCTTGAACGCGATGGTGGGCCGGCCGGCCGCGACCTTCGTCGTCAGCAGCGTCACGCGCGGCGGCCGCACGTCGTTGACCCATGAGCGCAGGACATAGGTCCCGTCGAGCGACTTGTGCGTGAAGGGGTCGCGCCGCGAGTCGACGGAGAAGTAGTACCGGCCCGGGCTGGCGAAGACCGAGCCCGCCACGCCGATGTCGCCGCGGTAGTCGAGCATGATCCCGTTCACGTTCACGGGCGTCCCGGCGTAGCCCTGGACGGTGTTCTCGTCCGGGGCGCCGAGGAGCCACGGCTCGATCAGCGAGCCCGCCGACTCGGTCTCGACGGCGACTCCGAAGTTCACCGTCTTCTTGGCCAGCGTCGTCACGTAGAGATGCTCCTTGCCGCTGTCGTCCATCGGCGCGCCCGTGACGTTCGGCGCCAGCCCGAACGGCGCCGCCGGCCAGCGGTAGACGGAGGCGCGATTCTGGCCCTTGCGCGTGTCGCCCGACTGCACCGTGCGCAGCTGGACGGCCTTCGCCTGGGCCAGCCCGGGCCTGGTCGACGAAGAAGTCGTAGGGGATGCGCCTGACGTCAGCGCCGCGGCGCAGCGTGACGAAGCCGTAGTCGTCGCCCGGCTTGGCCCCCGCGCCGGCGCCGGCGGTCAAGGTCAGCATGCGCGGTGCCGCCCGGCGCCAGCAGGAACGTCGGCGAGACCGTGATCGTCGCGCCCTGCGAGGCGCTCTGGCTCTGGAGCCCCACCTGCCACGTGCCGTCGCCGCCGCCCGCGTCGGAGACGGTCAGCGCGAGCTGCTTGCTCGGCGTCGAGCTGGTGGCAAGGTTCAGCTCGCCGAACGAGAGCGACTGCGGATCGGTGAAGACGAGCGGCTTGTCCGCCGTCGGGAGCCAGGCAAGGCCGGCGCCCTCCTCGAGCACCGAGGCCTCGGTCGTGCGGCTCGTGTCCGAGAACGCCGGCGCCGAGGTCGACATCAGCGCCGACTTGACCTGCTTCGGCGTCCACGCCCGGGTGCCGCTGCAGGAGCAGGGCGGCCGAGCCGGCGATGTGCGGCGTCGCCATGCTCGTCCCGTCGAAGACGGCGAACGGGGAGCCCGCGAACTCCGGCAGCGTCGAGGAGAGGACCTGCGCGCCCGGTGCCGAGACGTCCGGCTTGAGCATGTGCGCGAACGGCGGTCGGCCCGGCCGAGGAGAAGCTCGTGATCACGCCCGAGCGCCCGGTGGAGATCTCGCGCACGTCGGTACCGATCGTGATCCGGGCCTGCCCGCCGGTCGAGGCGGTGGCGCTGACGATCCGCCGCCCGTCGAGGTCGGAGATCATCCCCGCCGGGAAGCCGAGCTGGATCGGGATCGGATTCGGGTCGCCGGCCCGGTTGTCGGAGACGATCATCCCGATCGCCCCGGCGCTGACGGCCCGGTAGGCCTTGGAGACGAACGTGCACGTCCCGCGCTCGACGAGCGCGATCTTCCCCTTCAGCGCGTTGGGTTCGAGGGTCGGCTTGAGCAGGTTCGGGTTCGTCGAGGGGCCGCAGAGATGCGGGTCGCGCTTGCCATTGGCACCGGTGAGCCTGGCCACGTCGACGAGCGTCTGCGGCGCGGTCGCCCAGGAATCGGGGAAGCCGTCCGCCGTGGGCACGATCGCGAGCGTGCTCGGCCCCTGGAGCGCGGGGGAGACGACGGTCAGCTGGCGGCCGAAGAAGTGCGAGTTCGAGACTGCGGCGACGGTGATCGCCTCCGGCGCCGTCCCCGGGGAGCCGACGGAGCCGAAGCCGAAGTCGTCGCGGTCGTTCCCGGCCGCGATCACGGGCACGACGCCGGCCGCGGCGACGTTGCGGATCGTCGGGATCATCGCGTCGTTGGCAGGATCCGTCTCCGGCCCGCCGCCCGAGAAGTTGATCACGTTCATCCCGTCACTGACCGCGCTCTCGAAGGCGGCGACGATCTCCGGGGTCTCGGCGAAGTTGCCGCCGATCAGCGGCGCGGGGACGTTGAAGACGCGGTAGTTGCCGAGCCAGGCGCGCGGCGCGACGCCGGAGAGGCCGGTCGTGAGCGGATGGTCCCGTCCGGGAGGGGCGGTGGTGTTCGCGTTCCCTGCGGCGATGCCCGCGACGTGCGTGCCGTGGAACGACGCCTGCCGGTCGAGCGGCAGTTGCCCCGCGGTTCCCGAGCCGGGGCCGGGGAAGGCGCGCGCGACGATCACCTTCGCCGTCGTGAACGCGGTGTTGCCCTTCGGGAAGCCGGGCGGGTACGAGTAGCCGTTGGGGTTGAAGAACTGGTTCGTCTGGTCGATGCCGTCGTCGACGACGCCGATCTTGATCCCGGCACCGCTCGCGCCCGTCGCGGCCCCGAGTTGCGTTGCGCCGATCACGCTCGGGCTCTTGTTCGTCGACTCCATGTAGCGGAGGCTGGGATAGACGTGGCTGAGGAAGCCGAGCCCGAGCAGCCGCGGGAGCTGCGTCGCCGGGAGCGTGACGGCGAAGCCGTCGAGGACGACGCGGTAGTGGTAGGAGACGCGCGCCTCCGGGATCGCGCTCCGCAGCTTTGCGATGGCAACGCGCTGGGCGGCGTCGACCTGTGCCAGGTAGCGCTGCGACGCGCTGGACGCGACCTCGAGCTGGGTCTGCCCGGGGCGGTAGCCGAGCCCGGAGTCGAAGGCCTGTGCGAGCGGCGGCAGGCCGACCGTCGCGATCACGCGCACCTGCCCCTTGGTGCCGGCGGCGGAAACCGGGATCGTTCCGTGCAGGAGGCGGGGGATCGTCACGTCTCCGAAGTGCCTGCGCAGCGGCACCAGCGACGCCGACGCCGACGTGCTGCCGGCGAGCGCCGACAGGATGCCGATCAGGAGAAGGGTCCGGCGCACTGGGCGGCGACTAGCGTACACTCGCGCCCGTCATGGCCGGTCAGTTCGACGGGAAGCGGGGCCTCGTCCTCGGCGTGGCCAACAGGCGGTCGATCGCATGGTCGATCGCCCGCGCGCTGGCCGAGCAGGGCGCGGAGCTCGCGTTCACGTTCCAGGGCGAGCGCATCGAAAACAGCGTGCGTGAGCTGGCCGACAGCGTGTCCAGCCCGCTCGTGACGTCGTGCGACGTGCGCTCGGACGAGGACGTGCAGCGCGTCTTCACCGAGGTCGGCGAGGCGTTCGGCGGCGGGCTCGACCTGCTCGTCCACTCGGTGGCCTTCGCCGCCGCGGAGGATCTCGCCGGCCGGTTCACGGACACGCCGCGCGACAACTTCTGGCTCGCGCTCGACGTGAGCGCGTACTCGCTCGTCGCCTGCGCGCGGGCCGCCGAGCCGCTGATGGAAGCCCGCGGCGGCGGCTCGATCCTGACGATGACCTACCTCGGCGGCGAGCGCACCGTGCCGCACTACAACGTCATGGGTGTGGCCAAGGCCGCCCTGGACGCGTCGGTTCGCTATCTGGCCTGGGACCTGGGCCAGAAGAACATCCGCGTGAACGCGGTCTCGGCCGGGCCCGTGCGCACGCTGGCCGCGCGCTCGATCGCGGGCTTCCCGACGATGGAGGCGATCGTCGAGGAGCGCGCGCCCCTCCATCGCCAGATCGACGCCGACGACGTCGGCGCCGCCGCGGCGTACCTGCTCTCGGACTCGGCCGGGAACGTCAGCGCGACGACGCTCTACGTCGACGCCGGCTACCACTCCATGGGCATGTAGAGGGGCTCCAAGGCAAGGCTCAACCGGCTGTCGCCCGCTTGGCAAGCCGAAGCGGCAGTTAGGTCGTTACACGGATCGCCCCGCGCAATCGCTCACTCGTGAGGGGCCGGCAGGGAGGGAGGGCTCGCTCGCGGCTCGTGGGCGGGCGGCCTCACCGGGAACTCTCCGCCGCCGGAGGCGCGACAGCATCCGGGAACCGGCCGAGAGGATCTGCGGCTTTCTACTACTCCACTACCGACAAGTTGTGTCTACGCTCCAAGCATGCCTCCACACCCGCTTCCCCAACCTGTCGTCGAACTCGTCGCCCAACGTCTCCGCGCACTGGGCGAGCCGCTTCGTATCCGGCTCCTCGAGCAGCTGATGGACGGCGAGGCCAGCGTGCAAGAGCTGGTCAGCGCCACCGGAGCCGGTCAGCAGAACGTGTCCAAGCACCTGGGGGTGCTCCTGCACGCCGGCATCGTCGGGCGGCGCAAGCAAGGCACGTTCGTCTACTACCGGATCGTCGACGAGGTCGTCTACAGCCTCTGCGAGCAGGTCTGCGCCAGCCTCGAGCGCCAACACGCGGAACTCGGAGAACTGCTCGCGACCAGACTCACCGCCGAAGGGAGTGTCCGCTGATGGCCACCGCGACCGAGAGCAAGCAAAGCGTACGCACCAAGGAGTTCCAGTTCCCGCTCACCGTCGAATGGATCGACGGCCGCCGCGTCGCCGCGAAGGTCGAGGGCAAGGAGCCGGTCGAGATCGCGCCGCCGCCGGTCTTCCGCGGCACGGATCCCACCGCCTGGAGCCCCGAAGACTTCCTCGTTGCGGCTGACGCCTCCTGCCTCGCTGTCACCTTCACCGGCCTCGCGGAGCGCGACGGCCTCGACTACAGCAATCTCAGGGTCGACGCGACGGGTACCTGCGGCCAACGCACCGATGGCCGCTTCGGATTCACACGGCTCGAGCTCCAGCTCACCGTCGAAACGGATCCCGCGGACGCAGCACGCGCCCGAACCCTCGCCGAAAAGGCAGAGGCGACTTGCTTGATCTCTGCGTCACTGGGCCTTCCGGTCGAGACGGTGATCAACACAACGCCGCCGTCGGGGAGCTGAGGTGCTCAGCTGCTTGCGGGAGCAGATGCGCGTATTCGACGGCGGATCGCGCACCCCATGACTGCGATCACAGCCGCCCCTCCAGCACCATCGACGCTCGAGCACCCGGGGGCCGTCGGGCCGATCGGCCGGTTCGGTCGCTGGACGGTCGACCACGGGCGTGCCGTCGCGATCGCGTGGATCGTGATCGCGATCGGGTTCGGATTTTTCGCGCCGAAGGTCGAGTCGGCGCTGTCGGGCGCCGGTTGGCAGGCGAACGGCTCCCAGTCGGTGCAGGCGAGAGCCCTGATTCAAGAGAACTTCGCTGGTTTGTCCAGTTCGGCGCTGATGGTCGTCGTGCACTCGCCGACGCAGACGGTCGGCGACGCGGGTTTCCGCTCGACGGTCGCTGCGGTCGAGCGGACGCTGCGGACGAACCGACACGTCGCCTCCGTGTCGTTGCCGCGGGCGGGCGCGACGGTCTCGGCTGATCGCCACACGGCGATCGTCACTGCCGGTGCAGGCGGTGATCCGACGGCGATGGTGGCCGCCGCCGACTCGCTGAAGGGCAAGCTGCGCGCGCTCGGCACCGGCGGTACCGCTGTGTCCTTGACGGGCGCCTCCGGCATGTGGAGCGACTTCAACACGGCGAACCGCACGGCGATGATGAAGTCGGAGCTGTTCTCGTGGCCGGTGACGATGATCATCCTCGTGCTGGCCTTCGGGTCGCTCGTCGCCGCCGGGCTCCCGCTGTTGCTGACGATCCTCGGGCTGGTCGCATCCGCGGGCTTGCTGGCGTTGCTGACGCACGGGTTCGAGATCTCGATCTGGGCGATGAACTTCGCGCTCATGTTCGCGCTCGCGCTCGGCATCGACTACGCGCTCTTCCTCGTCCACCGCTTCCGCGGTGCCTTGTTCGGCTCCAGTCTCGACGCGCGTGACGCGGTCGCGGTGACGATGGACACGGCTGGCAAGGCCGTGATGTTTTCTGGCGTCACTGTTCTGATCTCGCTCTCGGCGGTGATGCTCGTTCCCAGCCCGGCGTTCCGGTCGATGGCGCTCGGGATCATGATCAGCGTCGTCTTCGTGCTGGCGGCGACCTTGACGCTGTTGCCGGTCGTGCTCGCCAAGCTCGGCCCCAGGGTCGATTCGATGGCGCTTCGCTGGGTTCACTCCGGTGAGCACCGATCGGCGCGCTTCGCCCGCTGGGGCGCGCTGCTCTGGCGCCGCCCGCACCTGTTCGGACCTGCGGCGACGATCGTGCTCGTCCTGCTCGCGCTGCCCGTCTTCGGGCTGAAGACCGGCATGCCCTCGATCAAGGTCGTCCCCACGAACGACTCCTCCCGGGTCGGCTACACGCAGGTGCAGCAGGCGTTCGGCGTCGGCGCCCCCGGAGCACTCCAGATCGTGACCCCGCAGGCGAACGCCGCCGCGGTGGCCAGGATCGCCCGGCGCGACCCCGGCATCGCCTCCGTCTCGCCAGCCCAGCCGGGCGGCGGCGGCCTCGCTCTCGTCCAGGGCGTCCCGAACGCCGACCCGTCGAACACCGCCGTCGGACAGACGATCGACCGGCTCCGCTCGACGCTGCCCGCCGGGGCACTCGTGGGCGGAGCAGTGGCCGAGAACCACGACCTCGAACAGGCGCTCTCCGCCAAGACACCGCTCGTGATCGGCGTCGTGCTCGCCCTCGGCTTCCTGCTCCTACTCGTTGCCCTGCAGGCGCCGCTGATCGCCGCGCTCGGTGTGCTGACGAACCTGCTCGCCACCGGCGCCGCGTTCGGCATCGCCCGGCTGATCTTCCAGAACGGCCACGGCTCCGGCCTGCTCGGCTTCGAGCCGCAGGGCTTCCTCGACGCCTGGGGACCCGTGTTCTTCTTCGCCATGATCTTCGCGATCTCGATGGACTACACCGTCTTCCTGCTCTCGTCCGCGAAAGAGCACTACGACCGCACCGGCGACCCGCGCGAAGCCATGATCGGCGGGCTCGCCCACTCCGGCCGGGTGATCTTCGCAGCCGCCGCCGTCATGGTCGCCGTCTTCTTCACCTTCGCGCTCTCCGGCCCGCTCCCGCCCAAGGAGATGGGCGTCATCCTCGGCATCGCCGTCCTGCTCGACGCCATGCTCGTCCGGCTCGTCCTGATCCCGACCCTGCTCCGCGTCTTCGGCCACTACGCCTGGGCGATGCCCCACTGGCTCGACCGCATCCTCCCCAACGTCCGCTTCGGACACTCCTGATACCGACGCCCGATGGACGGTGACGTCAGCGGACCCAGGTTTGGTCGAGTAGCAGGCCGAAGTACGGGTGGAACTCGTAGTTGCCGAGTCGTGGCGACCAAGTCGATGTCCCGTCGAGTCACGGCTGCATGGTGCGGTTTCTTGGCCTGAAGTTGGCGCAATCCTAACCGCGGTCCTGCCCGGTCATGACCAAGCGCCTACTAGAACGGTAGGCATGCACACGCAGCAGACATCCATCACCAGGCGGCAGGCGCTCGCGCTCGCCGCGGCTCTCACTCTCGCGCTCGGCACCGCCGGCGCAGCGCTCACGGGGATCGCGCACAGGCCTGCGCCCCCGGCAGCCGTCTCGTCCGTCTCGTCCGTCGCCCCACAGGTCTCGGGGCCCGCCCGGGCCGTCCAGGAGATGGACGACTGATGCGCCGCGTCTGGGCATCCGTCGTGTCCGTCTGGGCAGTCCTCGCGATCGTCGCCGTCCTCGCATGGTCTCGGCCGAGCGCTCCGGTTGCGCGGCCGCAGCCGACGCCGACCGTCCTCGTCGTCAAGGGCAAGAACGGGACGCAAAAGCTCGTCGTCGTCAAGACCGCGGGCGCGGCGCCCCACGCCACGACGCAGACCTCGCCGCCGCGATGATCGGCCGGCTCGTGGAGCGGACCTTCCGCGCGATGGGCACGACCTGTGCCGTGGGAGTGACTGCCCGGCCGGGGCAGAGCAAGGCCGCGGCGAGAGCCCTTGCCGCGGGCGAAGCAGAGGTCGCCGCCTGCGAGCGGGCCCTCTCGCGTTTCGACCAGCGCAGCGACCTCTCGCTGCTCAACCACGCCTCCGGCTCCTGGGTCGAAGCAGACGAACGGCTGGTCTCGGCAGTCCGCGCCGCGCTGCGCGCCCGGGAGGAGACCGGCGGCCGCTTCGACCCGACCATTCTCCCTGCGCTCGTCGCCGCCGGCTACGACCGCACCTTCGACGACCTGCCTGTCCGGCCGGCGCGCGAGGCGGCCGGCTGGCGCGCCGGCGCCGAGCTCGAGGCCGATCCCGACACCGGTCGCGTCCGCATCGAGAGCGGCGCCGCGCTCGACCTGGGCGGCATCGGCAAGGGCTTCTCGGCCGGACGGGCACTCGACGTAATGCTTCGCGCCGGCCCCGAGCTCGACGGCGGCCTCGTCGACCTGGGCGGAGACATCGCAGCGGGCGGAACGCCGCCGGACGGCCCGCTCTGGCGCGTCGGCATCGCCGACGCGCGCCGGCCCGGCGAGCTGCTTGGAACGCTCGGGCTGTTCGAGGGCAGCGTGGCCACGTCCGGACGCGACCGCCGGCGCTTCGGCCCGGACCGCAGCCTCCACCATCTGATCGACCCGGCGACCGGCGCGCCGGCGGACGATGGGCCGCTCGCGGTCACTCTCGTCGGGCCGGACCCGGCGCAGACCGAGGCACACGCGACCGCGGTCGCGATCTCGAGCCTCGAGGACGCGCGC
Source organism: uncultured Actinomycetes bacterium (assembly GCA_963776375.1). Lineage (GTDB taxonomy): Bacteria > Actinomycetota > Thermoleophilia > Gaiellales > Gaiellaceae > PALSA-612. Next base: position 686,282 of record CAVZMF010000005.1, read on the forward strand.
GACCATCTCGAGGCCTTTCCGCAGCTCTCCGCCCTCTACGTTCCGGCGGCCGGGGACCCGGTCTCCATCGGCAACCTCGACTACGTCGACGGTTCCATGAGCGTAGGCTTGACGGAGCTCATCGAGGAGCGGAGGCGTCGGCTTTGCCGGCGCCGGGAGCGGGTATGAGCGTAGGCTTGACGGAGCTCATCGAGGAGCGGAGGCGTCGGCTTTGCCGGCGCCGGGAGCGGGTATGAGCGCGGCGCTCGCCCACGCGCCCGTCGCCTGGTACGTCGCCCGCGCCGCCGGCCTCGTCGCCTTCGGCCTGCTCACGCTGTCCGTCTGGCTCGGACTGGCCATGAGCACGCGGCTCGCGACGCGGTTGCAGAAGCCCCTGTTCGGCTGGCACCAGACGCTCGCGTGGACCGGTCTCTCCATGCTCGGCCTGCACGCCGGCGCGCTCCTGCTCGACCCGACGATCCATTTCGGCCTGCCGTCGGTGCTCGTGCCGTTCGCGGCCGCGTGGAAGCCGGGCGCCGTCGCGGCCGGCGTCGTCGCCGGCTGGCTGACCGCGATGCTCGCCGTCTCTTTCCGCCTGCGTCGTTGGATCGGCCAGAAAGGCTGGCGGCGCCTGCACTACGCGAGCTTTTTCGCCTTCGTGCTCGCACTCGGCCACGCCCTGACCGCGGGAACCGACCTGAAAGGCGTGAACGGCTCCGTCCTCGCCGCCATCGCCGCCGGGCCCGTGGTCTGGCTGACCTTCTACCGCATCCTCGCGCCGCGGCCTTCTCGCTCCCCGGCGAAATCCGCAACGGCGGTGCGGCATTCTTCGGATTCCCCGCGGGCGGCCACTTCGTAGCCTTCGTGACGTGAAGGTGCTGATCGTCGAGGACGAGGACGCGATCGCGGAGCCGCTCGCGGAAGGGTTGAGACGCGAGGGCTTCGTTGTCGAGCGCGCCGAGACCGGCGGGGCCGCGCTCGAGGCGTCGGGCGCCGACCTCGTGCTTCTCGACCTCGGCCTACCGGACGTCGACGGCTTCTCGGTCTGCCGGGAGCTTCGCAGCCGGTCTGACGTGCCGATCATCATGGTCACGGCCAAGGGCGAGGAGGTCGACCGCGTCGTCGGCCTCGAGCTTGGCGCCGACGACTACATCGTCAAGCCGTTCGGCTTCCGCGAGCTCCTCGCCCGGATCCGCGCTGTGACCCGCAGGACGAACGAGCGGGCGCCGACGCGCACCACTCGCGTGGGGTCGCTCGAGCTCGACGTCCGGGGCCGCCGCGCCCGCGTCGACGGCCGTGAGCTCGACCTCACGCCGAAGGAGTTCGACCTCCTCGCCCTCCTCGCGCGCGAGCCGGGCGCCGTCGTCTCGCGGGCCGAGATCCTGCAGGAGGTGTGGCAGACGACCTGGTACGGGAGCGCGAAGACGATCGACGTCCACGTGGCGTCGCTGCGCAAGAAGCTCGGCGACTCGTCGTGGATCGAGACCGTGCGCGGCGTCGGCCTGCGTCTGCACGTGCCGAGCGGCGACGCCAACGGCCGCGGCTAGGCGAGCCGTGTCCGGGGGACAGTCCCTGGAACCGGTCCGGCACAAAAGCGTGACCGGACGCGCAAAGGGCCTGCTCAGCGGGCGCGGCGGTTCGGACATGTCCGAGGGACAGTCCCTGAAACGAGGGTGTGACGCGTTCCGTGCAGAAGGCGCACGATGAGCCGGCGGCTTCTCGCCACCTACATCACGCTGACGGTCGTCGTGCTGGCGGCGCTCGAGATCCCGCTCGGGATCCAGTACGGGCGCAGCGAGAAGCGCGACCTGACGAACGGGATCAAGACGGACGCGCTCGTGATGGCGACCTTCGCCGAGGATCCGCTCGAGCGCGGGCAGAGCAGAGCGTCGCGGCAGCTCGTCGACGTCGCACGGAAGTACACGCACGATCCCGGCGGCCGCGTCGTCGTCGTGGACAGGGGCGGCACATCGATCCTGGACACGGCTTCTCCCGCCGGCCGCAGCTTCGCCTCGCGGCCCGAGTTCCGCTCGACGCTCGCCGGGCATCCGACGATCGCGACCGGCACCCGCCACTCCGCGACGCTGGGGACGGATTTGATCTACGTCGCCGTCCCGATCAGTGCCCCGAACGGCAAGACCCTCGGAGCTCTGCGGATCACCTATCCGACCTCCGCGCTCGACTCACGCGTGACGCACTACTGGCTGCTGCTGGCCGCGATCGGCGGGGTCGTGCTTGCCGCTGCGACCCTCGTCGGGCTCCGCTTCGCGCGGACGCTGACGAAGCCTCTGTCGGCGCTCGAGCAGGCCGCCGCTGCCGTCGGCGCGGGCGATCTCGATTCCCGCGCACCGGAGCAGGGCCCTCCGGAAATCCGCGCCGTTGCCGCCCAGTTCAACGAGACGGTGGCGCGGCTCGACGCACTGCTCGACTCGCAGCAGGAGTTCGTCTCCGACGCCTCGCACCAGCTGCGCACGCCGCTGGCCGCGCTCCGGCTGCGCCTCGAGAACCTCGAGCGGGACGTGGACGAAGGCGGGAAGCGCGACCTCGAGGCAGCGCTCGCCGAGGTCGAGCGGCTCGCGCGTCTCGTCGACGGGCTCCTGGCGCTCGCGCGCGCCGACGCCGCCAAGCCCGAGCCGGCTGCGGTCGACCTCGAAGCGCTCGTCGCCACCCGCCTCGAGCACTGGCAGCCGGAGGCAGAGCGGCTCAGCGTCGGGCTCGCGGAACTGGTGGATCCGGGCCTGCAGGCGCTCGCCACCCCGGGCGCGCTCGACCAGGTGCTCGACAACCTGCTCTCGAACGCGCTCGCCGTCTCGCCGCCGGGATCGACGATCGCGGTCGAGGCACGGGCCGGGGTCGAAGGCGTCGACCTGCACATCATCGACGAGGGACCGGGCATGAGCGCAGAGCAGCGGCGACGGGCATTCGACCGCTTCTGGCGCGCCGGCCCGTCCGGGACGGGCACAGGCATCGGCCTCGCCGTCGTGCACCGGCTCGTGACCGCAGACGGCGGCTCGGTCGAGCTGCGCGAGGCTTCCAGCGGCGGGCTCGACGCGGCCGTCCGCCTGCGTCGCAGCCCGAACAGACCCCGGCCGAACCCTAACGCCCGGCTGGTGCGCGCTTAACCGAGCGGCTCCTACCTTCGGAGTGTCCACCGAAGGAGGAGTCAGATGCCTCGGAAAGCCGTATTCATCGTCGCCCTGTCGCTGGCCTTCGCCGCCGTCACCGGGACGATTGCGCTGACGAAGACCGTCCATCCGGGCCAGGCGGCCGCGAAGCCCGCCGTCTCCGACTGGGCGATCGCGAAGCGCACGGCGCAGCTGAACCGCTTCGAGGCCTCGCTTCGTGCCCAGCTCGGGAAGAAGCCCCCGGCCGTCCCGAAGCTCCCGCCCGCCCCCGCGGCGTCGTCCGGCCCGGCCGTCTCCGCAACCTCCGGCCCCGTCGCCGCCGCGGCGCCGCAGCGCGTCGTCTACGTGCGCCCGGCGCCGATCATCGTCCACAAGCACCGCGCCGGGGGCGGCGAGCACGACGGCGCCGAGGAAGGCGACCACGAGGGGGGCGGCTTGGATGACTAGCCACGCCGGACGCCTTTACGCACTCGCCGCAACCCTCGTCGCGTTCTTCCTGGCCTGGGCGGTCGTCGCAGCCCACCCGTGGACGACCGCGAAGGCGATCCGCGACCCGAGGCTCGCAGCGCTGGCCCAGCGCGAGCATCGGCTGCGCACGGAGGCTCGCCTCGTGCAGAAGGTCGTCGACCGGCGCTTCTCCGACAACCGCCGCCGCTTTGCCGCCTACAAGAGCGCCCTGGCCAAGCGCCGCGCAGAGCTCGCGGCAGCGCGACGGACCGCGGCTGCCGCGCCCGTGTACTCCTCGGCGCCCGCGGCGGCACCGTCTGGCGGCGGCGTCCGCGTCGTCACCCTGCCCCCGCTCGTGATCACGAGGACGTCGTGAAGAACGACCCGACCTTCTGGCTCCTTGCCCGGGCGAGCGGCCTGACCGCCTACGCGCTGCTGACTGCCTCGGTGCTCGCCGGGCTCGTCCTCAAGTCGCGGCCGTTCAGGTCGCTGAAGCCCGCCGCCGTGACCGACACGCATCGGTTCCTGGCACTGCTCGGCCTGGGCGCGATCGCGCTGCACGGCCTGACGCTGCTCTTCGACCGCACCGTGCAGCTGACGCCTGCGGCGCTGCTCGTCCCGGGGGCCTCGCCGTACAGGCCGCTCGCGGTCGGGATCGGCGTGCTGGCCGCGGAGCTGATGCTCGTCGTCTACGCGTCCTTCGCCCTCCGCCGGCGCATCGGCAGGAGGAACTGGCGCCGCCTGCACTGGACGACCTACGCGATCTTCGCCGCGGCCACCGTGCACGGCCTCGCTGCAGGCACGGACACGGCCCAGCCCTGGGCGTTCGCCGGATATCTCGCGGCCGTCGGCTCCGTCGCCGGCGCGGTCGCCTGGCGGGCGCTCGCCACACCACAGACACCAAGGAGGACAACAGCATGACCACCGTCTATCGAATCGAGATCGACCGTTCACTCTGCTCGGGATTCGGCGCCTGCGTCGACGAGGCCGGAGCCGCCTTCCGCCTCGAGAACGGCATTGCCGTCGCCATCGCCACGAGCACGGATCCGCGGGTGCTCGATGCCGCGGCCGCGTGCCCGATGGGCGCGATCACCGTCGTCGAAGAGCAGGCGGCGTAGCCATGGACGACGGAATCCTCGTCGTCGGAGCCGGGCTCGCGGGCGCGCGCTGCGCCGAAGCACTCCGCGCGGGCGGCTGCGAGGGCCGCGTCACGCTCGTAGGCGAGGAGCCGCGACCGCCCTACGAACGGCCGGCGCTCTCGAAGGGCCTGCTCGCCGGGGCGAAGTGGCCCGAATCGCTCGCGCTCCGGCCGGACGGCCACTGGCAAGAGCAGGACATCGACGTCCTGCTCGGCACGCGCATCACCCGGATCGACGCACGCTCGCGCACCGCCGTCACCGACGGAGGGCGCATCCTGACCTGGCGCAGCCTCGTGCTCGCGACCGGCGCACGGGCGCGGACGCTGGACGACCTCCCCGCCGGCGTCCACGTTCTCCGCACCCTCGCCGATGCGCTCGCGCTGCGCCGGGAGCTTCGGCCCGGACGGCGGCTCGTCGTCGTCGGGGCCGGCTTCATCGGCGGCGAGGTGGCCACCTCGGCGTCCACCCAGGGCGTCGACGTCGCGGTCGTCGAGGCCGCCACCGTGCCGCTCGAGCGGGTGCTCGGGCAGGAGGTCGGGGGCATGATCGCCGATCGCTACCGCGAGCAGGGAATCGAGCTCCGCCTCGGCGTCGGCCTCGCCGGCTTCCGCCGGGGTCCTGAGGGCCGCGTCCGCGGCGTCCTGCTCACGGACGGCCGCGAGCTCACCTGCGACGCCGCCGTGCTCGGCATCGGCGCCGAGCCGGTCGCGCCCGTCGGAGCGCCCGCGGGGCGCGGCGGCATCCCCACCGACGCCTGCGGCCGGACCGCGCTTCCCGGCGTCTACGCCTGCGGCGACGCGGCCTCGACCTACCGGCCGTCGCTCGGCCGCCGGATCCGGGTCGAGCACTGGACGAGCGCCTCCGCGCAGGGCGCCGCCGTGGCGGCCGCGATCCTCGGCCGCGACGAGCCGCACGACGATCCGCCCTACTTCTGGTCGGATCAGCTCGGCTTGCGTCTTCAGCACGTCGGTCACGCCGAAAGCTGGGCGCGCGTGGAGATCGACGGCGACAGCGCCTCCTTCAGCGCCCGCTACCTGGGCGAGGGCGGCCGCTTGGTCGCAGCGCTGCTTGCGAACCGGCCGGCGGAGGTCGCGTCGCTCCGGCGGGAGGTGGCGGCGTGAGCGGTGTGCTGCGCATCGCCGTCGTGCTCCTCGTCGCCGCGGCGGCCACGATCGTCGCAAACGTCGTTCTGCTGGGGGTTGCCTCGGGCCGACACGACCCGGTCGGACAGCTCAGCCCGCTCACCTTCCACCCGCAACCGCCGCGGCCCCGCACGACGCCGGCTGCGGCGACGCCCAGCCGGACCGCCCACGAGGCAGACGGTCGCCGGGACGACTGAGCCTCCGACTTACGGGAAAGAGGAAGCCTCGTCAGTGACTTCGCGGATGCCGCCGATCGGGCGCGTGAGGGAAGCTCACCGGTTGGTGGGGCTCTCCTTCAATGCCCCCGACTCAGGAGGTGCGTGTGTTCACTTACATCGGACTGTTCAGGCTGACGCCCGTGGCCCGCGAGCATCTCGAGAAGACGCCGGAGTATCTCGAGAAGATCCACAAGATCGTCGAGATCGAGGGCGGCAAGCTCGAGCGCTTCATGGCGATCATGGGCCCGTGGGAGTACCTCGGGATCTTTAAATATCCCGACAACGAGGCCGCGTTCCGCGTTCTCGGCAAGATCGCGAAGCTCGAGGTCTTCGAGACCGAGACGTTCCCGGCCGAGGACGTCGAGACCTTCTTCAAGGTGCTCGTCTGAGCTGATTCGGCTCGACCGCTTCGCCTGCAGTCCCCCGGAAGCCGCCCTGTGCGGCTTCCGGCTTTCCCTTTGGAGTCGGCGGGCCGGCGGGTCTCAGCAGATCCGCGGCAGTGGGTCGCCGACCAGCATGTCGACGATGCGGGTGCCTCCGAGCCCGGTCTCGAGCAGGACGAGGCCGGGCGGGTCGTCGCGGATCGCACCCACGAGCGCCGCATCGCCGCCCAGTCGATGGGCGCGTAGGGCCGCGAGCGCCTCGGAGGCCGCCTCTGGGGAGACGACGGCGATCAGCTTTCCTTCGTTGGCGACGTACAGCGGATCGATGCCGAGGATCTCGCACGCGCCTGCGACTTCCGGCCGCACCGGAAGCGCCGTCTCCTCGAGCACGACGGCCTGCTGCGACGCCAGCGCGAGCTCGTTCAGCGCTGTCGCCAGCCCGCCGCGGGTGGGGTCACGCATCCAGCGCAGGTTCGCTCCGAGCTCGAGCAGCGCGGCGGCGAGCTCGTGCACCGGCGCCGTGTCGCTCTCGATGTCGGCCTCGAGCTTGAGGTCGCCCCGCGCGATCAACACCGCCATGCCGTGGTCCCCGAGCGTGCCCGAGACGAGCACGCGATCGCCCGGCCGCACCCGTTCGGCGCCGAGGGTGACGCCGCGGGGGACGACGCCGACACCAGCCGTGTTGACGTAGACGCCGTCCGCGTTGCCACGCTCGACCACCTTGGTGTCGCCGGTGGCGATCGTCACGCCGGCGGTCTCGGCCGCCCGCGCGATGTCCGCCGCGACCCGGCGAAGATCGGCCACCGGAAACCCCTCCTCGATCACGAACCCCGCCGAGAGCCAGGTCGGTGTCGCGCCGGAGACGGCGAGATCGTTGACGGTGCCGTTCACCGCCAGGCTCCCGATCGACCCGCCCGGGAAGAAGATGGGCTTGACGACGTACGAGTCCGTCGTGAAGGCCAGGCGGGTGCCCTCGAGCTCGAGCAGGGCCGCGTCGCCGAGCGGCTCGAGCAGCGGATTGAGGAGCTCCTCGAGGAACAGCCCTTCCACGAGCGCCCGCGTCGCCTTGCCGCCTGCGCCGTGCGCGAGCGTCACGACGTCGTCGCGGAGCTTCACGCCTTCAGCGCCAGGCGGCCGTAGTTGTAGTACGCGGCGCAGGCTCCCTCGGCCGAGACCATGCACGTCCCGATCGGCCGCTCCGGCGTGCACGCGGTCCCGAACACCTTGCACTCCCACGGCTTGATCGCACCGACGAGCACCTCCCCGCACTGGCACGCCTTCGGGTCCGCAACGCGGTCTCCGGGCAGCTCGAAGAGGGCCTCCGCGTCCCAGTCACCGAACTCCGGCCGGAGCCGCAGGCCGCTCCGCTCGATCCAGCCGAGTCCGCGCCACTCGAAGGTCTCGCCGAGCTCCATCGTCTCCTCGATCGCTGCGATTGCGCGCGGGTTGCCGTCGCGCCGAACGACGCGCGTGTACTGGTTCTCGACCTCGCGGCGCCCGTCGCGGAACTGCCGGAGCACCATGACGACCGCCTGAAGGATGTCGAGCGGCTCGAACGCCGTGACGACGACCGGCCGCCCGTAGTCGCGCACGATGAAGTCATAGGTGCGGGTGCCGATCACCGTCGACACGTGTCCCGGGGCGATGAAGGCGTCGAGCCGCAGTCCGGGGGAGTCGAGGATCGCCCTGAGCGGAGGTCCGATCGTGACGTGGTTGCAGAAGACGCTGAAGTTGCGCACGCCGCCGTCGCGGGCGCGGAGAACCGTCAGGGCCGTTGCGGGAGCCGTCGTCTCGAAGCCGATCGCGAGGAAGACGACGTGTCGGTCGGGATCCGCACGTGCCAGCTCGAGCGCGTCGAGTGGCGAGTAGACCATGCGTACGTCGGCTCCGCGCGCCTTGGCCTCGAGCAGCGATCCACGCCCGCCGGGCACACGCAGCATGTCGCCGAACGTGGCGAACGTGACCCCAGGTTGTTCGGCCAGGAAGATCGCGTCGTCGACACGGCCCATCGGGATCACGCAGACAGGGCAACCCGGTCCGTGCAGGAAGTCGATCTCGTCCGGAACGAGGTCCTCCAGCCCGTGCTTCGAGATCGCATGGGTGTGCCCTCCGCAGACCTCCATGATCCTGACCTCGTGTCCTGGTTCGACGAGCGAGGCGATCTCGTGCGCGAGCTTCCGAGCCAGCTCGCCGGAACGGAACTCGTCGACGAACTTCACTCGGCGTCCACCCTCTGCAGCGCGATGCCGGCGTGGCACAGGAGCAACTCGCCGAGCTCGACCGGCGACACGAGCTCGATGCCGACCTGCTCGCGGCGCCCGCCGACCTCGACCGTCGCCGTATCGCCGCTCACGGAGACCACGGTCGCCGTGACCGCGACGTCGCCGCACGTGATGCAGTGCTCCGCGTCGAGGCTCATGCGCCGGCGCTCGCCCGGATCTCGCCGAGCTCCTGCTCGTAGGCCTCGCCCATCTGCTCGAGCAGCGCCAGCGTCTCCCTCGCCTGCTCCTCGTCGATCGTGGCCAGCGCGAAGCCGACGTGCACGAGCACCCAGTCGCCGACCTTCGCTTCGGGGCACAGCGCAAGCGAGATGTCCCGCCGGACGCCCGACATCTCGGCCTTCGCGATCGCCGCGTCCGGGTCGACGAGCTCGACGACCTGTGCCGGGATTGCTAGGCACATGCCGACATCCTCGCAGCTGCGACCGCGGCCTGCCCGTAGCTGATCCCGCCGTCGTTCGGAGGGACGAGCCGGTGCGTGAGCACGCGAAAGCCGAGCATCTCCAGCCTCCCGCGAGTCGAATCGAGCAGCCGGAGATTCTGGAAGCTGCCTCCCGAGAGGGCCACGACCCGCGGACTCGCGGCCGCGGCGCAGGCGGCTGCAGCCCCGGCGGCGACCGTCTCGTGGAAGGCGGCGGCGACCTCGGCTCGGGGTCGTCCCTCGCGGAGCTCCGCCCAGCATGTCGCCACCAGGCCGACCGTGTCGCCGAACCGCCACGGGTACGGGTCGGCCGGGAGGTCGCCCGCCAGCTGCTCGAGCTCGACGGCCGCCTGCCCTTCGTAGGACACGGTCTCCCGCAGACCGAGAAGGGCTGCGACGGCGTCGAACAGCCGGCCCATGCCCGAGGAGAGCGGCGCGTTGACCTTCAGGCTCTCGCGCACGAGCGGCCACCGCGTCCACGGAACGTCCAGACCTCCGAGCTCGAGGCAGGCCGCCGCTGTCCTCCACGGCTCGCGGATCGCGGCCTCGCCGCCGGGAAGCGGCACCGGCTCCAGGTGTGAAACGCGCTCGAACGAGGTGAGGTCGCAGCGAAGCAGCTCGCCTCCCCAGAGCGTCTCGTCCGTCCCGTAGCCCGTGCCGTCGAAGACGAGCGCGAGCGCGGGGCCCTGCTCGCCGTGCTCGGCGAGACAGGCGGCCGCGTGCGCGTGGTGGTGCTGGACGCCCACGAGTTCGCCGTCCTGCTCGAGCGCCCATTTCGTGGCGAGATACTCGGGATGCAGGTCGTGAGCGACGACCTCGGGCTCGGCGCCGAGCATCGCCGTGTAGAGCTCGATGTCGGCCCGGAAAGCGCGGAACGCGGGCTCGGAGTCGAGGTCGCCGAGGTGGGCGGAGAGAAACGCCTCGCCGCGGCGCGCGACGCAGAACGTGCTCTTCAGCTCGGCTCCCGCCGCGACGATCGGGCGCTGAGCGGGGACGGGCAGCGGCAGACCAGAGGGGACGTGGCCTCGCGAGCGGCGCACGGGGAACCGGCCGCACACGACCGAGTCCTCGCAGCGGCGGTGGATCGGGCGGTCGTGCGCGAGGAACGCGTCCGCGACCGAGGCGAGTCGCGTGCGCGCCTCGTCGTCCTCGAAGGCGATCGGCTCGTCGGAGAGGTTGCCGCTCGTCATCACGAGCGCCCCCTCGAAGTCCGCGCAGAGGAGGTGGTGGAGCGGCGTGTACGGGAGCATGAGCCCGAGCCGGGGGGAGCCCGGAGCCACCGAAGGCGCGACCTTGCAACAAGTTGTTGCAAGGCGGGGGAGGAGGACGATCGGGTGTGCGGGTGACTGAAGCAGGGCTCGTTCCTCGGGCGCGACCAGGACCAGCTCCTCCGGCGCCGCGGTCATCAACGCGAACGGCTTCTCCTCACGCCGCTTGCGCCCGCGGAGGCGTGCCACGGCCTCCTCGTTCGTCGCGTCACAGGCGAGGTGGTAGCCGCCGAGGCCCTTGACCGCGAGGATCGCGCCCTGCCGGAGCATGGCCACTGCCTCGGAGACCGGCATCGACAGCTGCGGCCCGCAGACGGGACAGCAGGTCGGCTCGGCATGGAAGCGGCGGTCCCCCGGGTCCTCGTACTCACGCCGGCAGTCCGCGCACATCGGGAAGCCGGCCATCGTGGTCGAGGCCCGGTCGTAGGGAACGGATCGCACGATCGTGAAGCGTGGGCCGCACTGCGTGCAGTTCAGGAACGGGTAGCGGTAGCGGCGATCGGCCGGGTCGAAGAGCTCGCGCAGGCACTCGTCGCAGGTGGCGATGTCGGGCGGGATGAGAGCCGTCCGCCCCTCGGCCACGCTCTCGACGATCGCGAACTCGGTCTCGCCGAGCGGCTCGATCGCCCGGTTGCTCACGGAGACGATGCGGGCGAGCGCGGGGGCCTCGGCAACGAGATCGGCGGCGAACTCGTCGACCTCGCCTCCCTCGGCCTCGATGACCACGCCCTCACCGTCGTTGAGGACGAACCCGCCCAGCTCGTGGCGCCTGGCGAGTCCGTAGACGAACGGGCGGAAGCCGACGCCCTGCACGACGCCGCGCACCCGGAACCGACGGCGCTCCGTGATGGACATGGTTGTAGGATCGCGGGGCACCCGACCGGGCGCAACCGGAGATCGCTTCGTGACGTTGCGGGGAAACCGCAGCCGGGCGGGGCGCCGCACCGATGACCCAGTCTCCGCCATCGGACATGCTCGGGGCGGTTTGACCGTCCTCACGACAGCCGTCGTCGGTCCGGACGCGCTGGAGGCGCTGGTCGACGCGCTCCGCAAGGCCGGCTTCCGTGTGCTGGGCCCGACCGTGCGGGACGGGGCGATCGTCTACGACGACCTCGAATCGGCCGCCGAGCTTCCCGTCGGGTGGACAGAGACGCAGGACGCCGGCACCTACCGCCTCGAACGCCGGCCGGACCAGGCACGGTTCGGATACGCCGTCGGCCCGCACTCGTGGAAGCAGTTCCTCTTTCCTGCGCGGGTGAGGCTGTGGCGCGCGAGGCGCCAGAACGGCGGCTTCGAGGTGGACGAGGAGCAGCACGACGATCCGCCGCTGGCGCTGATCGGCGTCCGCTCGTGCGAGCTGCACGCCATCGACATCCAGGACCGGGTGTTCCTCGGCGGCCGCTACTCAGACGGCGACTATGCGGCGCGTCGCCGCGACCTGTTCGTCGTCGCCGTCAACTGCTTCGAGCCCGGCGGCACGTGCTTCTGCGTCTCCATGGGCACCGGTCCGAAAGCGGAGGCCGGCTACGACCTGGCGCTGACCGAGATCCTCGAAGGAGAGCACCGCTTCCTCGTCGAGGTCGGCTCGGAGCGCGGCGGCGAGATTCTGGCTCAGCTCCCGGCCCGCGAGGCGACGGACGGCGACACCGACGCGGCCGGACGGGCCGTGGCCGGCGCGGCCGAGCGCATGGGCCGCACGCTCGACGCGTTCGACCTGCGCGGGCTGCTCGCACGGACGCTCGAGCACGAGCGCTGGGAGGAGGTCGCCTCGCGCTGCCTGACCTGCGGCAACTGCACGCTCGTCTGCCCCACCTGCTTCTGCTCGTCCGTCGAGGACGCGACCGACCTCACAGGCGGGCACGCAGAGCGCGTGCGCAGCTGGGACTCGTGCTTCTCGGTCGAGCACTCGTACATTCACGGCGGCAGCATCCGGCCGTCGGGCCGCTCGCGCTACCGCCAGTGGCTCACGCACAAGTTCGGCACCTGGCACGACCAGTTCGGCACGTCAGGCTGTGTCGGTTGCGGCCGTTGCATCACCTGGTGCCCTGTCGGAATCGACGTCACCGAGGAGCTGGCCGCGCTCCGGGTCGACGAGGAGGTGTCCGATGCAGACGATTGACACCCTGCTCCAGGACGTGCCGATCTTCCACGGCATGTCGCACGAGGCGCTGGAGCTGCTCGCCGGCTGCGCGAGCAACACCCGCTTCGCGGACGGCGAGGTGCTGTTCCGCGAGGGGGACGAGGCGAACATCTTCTATGTCATCCGCCACGGACGCGTCGCGCTCGAGACCTTCGTCCCCGCCCGCGGGCCGGTCACGATCGAGACGATCGATCCCGGCGAGGTCATCGGCTGGTCGTGGCTCTTCGCGCCCTACCGATGGCATTTCGACGCCAAGGCCCTCGGGCTCGTGCGGGCGACCGTGTTCGACGCCGCCTGCCTGCGCGAGAAGTGCGAGCAGGACACCGCCTTCGGCTACGACCTGATGTCGCGCTTCGCGCAAGTCATGATCGAACGACTCCAGTGGACACGGCTCCGGCTCCTCGACCTCTATGGCGACGGCCGCTGAGCCCACCGCACCGGCGCCCGGCGCGATGGCGCCGCGTCCCTTCCGGGTCGTGCGTCGCCGCCGCGAGACGAGCGACACCTGGACGCTCGAGCTCGAGCCCGTCGCAGGCCTGCCGCTCGAGGTCGGCCCGGGTCAGTTCACGATGCTGTACGCCTTCGGGATCGGCGAAGTGCCGATCTCGGTCTCGGGCGACGCCGGGGGGCCGCTCGTCCACACCGTCCGCGCAGTGGGTGCCGTCTCCGCGGCGATCTGCGGCTCGCGGCCCGGCGCCGTCCTCGGCGTCCGTGGGCCGTTCGGGAACTCCTGGCCGGTCGAGGCGGCCGCGGGCAGCGACGTCGTGATCGTCGCCGGCGGCATCGGCCTGGCCCCGCTGCGGCCGGCCGTCTACCACGTCCTCGCCCACCGCGGCGACTACGGCGAGGTGGCGCTCCTGTACGGGAGCCGCACCCCCGGCGACCTGCTCTACACCCGCGAGCTCGAGCGCTGGCGCGGCCGCTTCGACCTGCAGGTGGACGTCACCGTCGACCAGGCCATGGACGGTTGGCGAGGCAAGGTCGGCGTCGTGCCGAAGCTGATCGCGTCGGCGCGCTTCGATCCCGACGCGGCCGTGGCAATGATCTGCGGGCCGGAGATCATGATGCGCTTCGCGGGGGAGGCACTGCTCGAGCGCGGCATCCCCGCCGAACGGATCTACGTGTCCATGGAGCGCGACATGAAGTGCGGGCTCGGCTGGTGCGGTCACTGCCAGCTCGGGTCGACGCTCATCTGTCGGGACGGGCCGGTCTACCGCTGGGACGAGATCGTGGCCGCTGATGGAGGTGCGGGAGCTGTGAAGAAGCCCAAGCTCGCGGTCTGGAAGTTCGCGTCCTGCGACGGCTGCCAACTCTCGCTGCTGGACTGCGAAGACCAACTGCTCGCGCTCGCCGGCGAGGTCGAGATCGCCTACTTCCTCGAGGCAAGCCGGGCGACGGTGAGAGGCCCGTACGACCTCTCGCTCGTCGAGGGCTCGATCACCACCGCGCACGACGCCGAGCGCATCAAGAAGGTGCGGCGCGCGTCCCGGAAGCTGGTCACGATCGGCGCGTGCGCGACCGCCGGCGGCGTCCAGGCGCTGAAGAACTTCGCCGACGTGAACGACTTCGTCTCCGTCGTCTACGCCTCGCCCGAGTACATCTCGACGCTCGAGACCTCCACGCCGATCTCGGCTCACGTCTCCGTCGACTTCGAGCTGCACGGCTGTCCCATCGACAAGCGCCAGCTGCTCGAGGTCGTCACGGCCTTTCTGCACGGCCGCCGCCCGAACATCCCTTCGACCAGCGTCTGCATGGAGTGCAAGCGACGCGGGACGGTTTGCGTCACGGTCGCGCACGGAACGCCCTGTCTCGGCCCGGTCACGCATGCCGGCTGCGGCGCCCTCTGTCCCGCCTACAACCGCGGCTGCTACGGCTGCTTCGGGCCGATGGAGACGCCCAACACCGTGTCGCTGACGAAGCAGCTGCAGCCTGCTCGGCATGGACGACGGGGGCGTCGAGCGCGTCTTCCGCACCTTCAACGTCACGCCGTTCGAGGAGGTGCGCAGTGGCCAAGACTGAGCGCCGCACGATCAACACCGACTACCTCGCGCGTGTCGAGGGCGAGGGCGGCATGACCGTGAAGATCGAGGACGGCCGCGTTGCGGACGTGAAGCTGCGGATCTACGAGCCGCCGCGCTTCTTCGAGGCATTCCTCCGTGGCCGCGCCTTCACCGAAGCGCCGGACATCACGGCGCGGATCTGCGGCATCTGCCCCGTCGCGTACCAGATGAGCTCCGTGCGGGCGATGGAGCGGATCTGCGGCGTCGAAGTCGACGGCCAGCTGCGCGCGCTGCGCCGGCTCCTCTACTGCGGCGAGTGGATCGAGAGCCACGCGCTGCACGTGTTCATGCTCCACGCGCCCGACTTCCTCGGCTACGAGAGCGCCGTGCACATGGCGCGCGACCACCCGGAGCTGGTCGCGAAGGCGCTCGAGCTGAAGAAGACCGGGAACGAGCTGATGACGGTGATCGGCGGACGCGAGGTGCACCCGATCAACGTGCGCGTCGGCGGCTGGTACCGCGCGCCGCGCAAGCGCGAGCTCGCGCCGCTCGTGGACAAGCTCGAGCGGGCACGGGAGATCGCGCTCGAGGCGGTGACGGTGACCGCCGGCCTCGATTTCCCCGACTTCGAGCACGACTACGAGCTCGTCTGCCTGTCGGAGCCGGACGAGTACCCGATCGACCGCGGGCGCATCGTCTCGAACCGCGGGCTCGACATCGACGTCTCCGAGTACGACGAGCACTTCGTCGAGGAGCACGTTGCCTGGTCGAACGCGCTCCACTCGCGCGTGCGCGGGCGCGGCTCCTACCTCTGCGGGCCGCTCGCGCGCTTCGCGCTCGCCTACGACCGCCTGTCGCCGCTCGCGCGCGAGGCGGCCGACGGTGCCGGCCTCTCCCCGGACGAGCGCAACCCCTTCCGCAGCATCGTCGTGCGCTCGGTCGAGCTCGTCTACGCGGCCGACGAGGCGCTGCGGCTGATCGCGGCGTACGAGGAGCCGGACGCGCCGTCCGTCGCCTGCGAGCCACGCGCGGGCGTCGGCCACGGCTGCACGGAGGCGCCGCGCGGGATCCTCTGGCACCGCTACGAGCTCGACGACGAGGGCACGATCGTGGACGCGCGGATCATCCCCCCGACCTCGCAGAACCAGCGCACGATCGAGGAGGACCTGCGGGGCGTGGTCGAGCGCTCGCTGGACGTGCCCGACGAGGAGCTGACGCTCCTCTGCGAGCAGGCGATCCGCAACTACGACCCCTGTATCTCCTGCGCCACGCACTTCCTGACTCTCGAGGTCGAGCGCTGCTGAGGGTGATCGGCGTCGGGAATGCCTGGCGCCGGGACGACGCCGCCGGCCTCGAGGCGGCCCGGCGGCTCCGGGGCACGCTCGGGCCCGGCGCCGAGGTGCTCGAGCGGGAGGGCGAGCCGGCCGGGCTGATCGACGCCTGGGAGGGCGCGGACGCGCTCTGGCTCGTCGACGCGGTGTCGTCGGGCTCTCCGGCGGGCACCGTGCACCGGATCGACGTCGCCGAGCAGGAGCTACCGGCCGAGCTCTTCCGAGCCTCGACGCACCACCTCGGCCTGGCCGAGGCGGTCGAGCTGGCCCGCGCGCTCGGGAGGCTGCCGCAGGCGGTGGTCTTCTACGGGATCGAGGGCGAGAGCTTCGACGCCGGCGAGGGCCTGTCGCGCGAAGTCGAGACGGCCGTCGCGCAGGTCGCAGAGGCGGTTCGAGAGGAGGTCGAGCGGTGCACGAGCGGAAGCTGATGGAGGACCTGATGCAGAAGATCGAGGCAGAAGCTGCGGCTGCCGGAGCAGAGCGCGTGACGCTCGTGCGCGTCCGGCTGGGCGCGCTCTCGCACTTCACGGAAGAGCACTTTCGGGAGCACTTCGAGGACGCCGCGCGCGGCAGCGTCGCAGAGGGCGCCGCAGTCGAGACGGAGCTTCGCACCGACCCGACCGAGCCCGAAGCACAGGGCGTCGTGCTCGAGTCGATCGACGTCGAGCTCGAGAGCGAAATCGAGTCAGTGCGCGACTAGACGGCCGGTCGGCAGTACGCGCCGGCGAGTCGGGCGCTCCGACGCCGGGCGGATCGTGCGCAGCCGCGGCAGCCACGGCAGCCGTCGACGGGCGGCGAGAGTCGGCGTCTCTCCCGGCGACGCTGCCCACGGCCAGCGTCGGCGGTCGATCGCTTCCGCCACGGCGGCAACCCGCTCGTAGAGTTCCTGCGACCTGTGCACGCGCTTCGAGCGCGCGGAGCAAGGCCGCTCGGTACGAGAGGACCGGATCGACCTGGAGCTGTGGCTCGGGGAAGAAGATCCGCTCGGGGTGGAGAATGCCGTGCCACCGAGGGTGCCGGGCCACGATCTCCCTGTTTCGCTCGACCCGGCGCGCGTACGCATCCTCCGGCCGAGCGTCCTCGGCTCGCGGCCGGGCGCGGCCGCGCTCGACCGCCGGCAGCATGTCGAGCCGCGAGTAACGCCGAGGCGGGAGCGCGATCAGCTCCGGATGGTGGATGCCTCGCCAGTGCGGGTGCTGCGCGACGAGGGCGGCGCCTTGCGCTCGCCGCCGCTCGGCTGCCGATCCGGCTGGAGCTGCTGTGGTCACGGCTTCATCACACCCGAGGCGACCCTCGGAGGCATCAGCGACGGCGCGTATCGTGATTGCGGGTTTCGTGCTACGGCACGCGCAGGACTTCGGACTGCTCCACGGTGGCCAACCCGACAAGGGGAACGAGCACGTCTGCGATCGTCGGCCGCCCGATCTCCTCGAGCTCGTAGCGGACGTGGCGGATCGGGTGTCGCGAGTCGATCAGGCGCCCGAGGTCGATGGGCGTCCCGGTGACCACGACGTCGCAGTCCGTGGCGTTGATCGTCGCCTCGAGCTCCGCCAGCTGCTCGTCCCCATACCCCATGGCGGGCAGAACGGCGCCGATGTGCGGGTAGTCCTCGTAGACCTCGGCGATCGAGCCGACCGCGGTCGCGCGCGGATCGACGCGCATCCGGGCGCCCTCGTGCCGAGCGGCGACCGTTGCCGCGCCGAAGGGCATGCCTCCGTGCGTGACCGTGGGGCCGTCCTCGACGCAGAGAACGCACCGGCCCGCAATCGGGGGCCCGTCGTCGAGCGTGACGGGCGAGGCGGCGCGGACGATCGTCGCCTCCGGGTTCGCGGCCGCGACATCGGCCAGCACGCGCTCGAGGGCGGACGGCGAGGCGCTGTCCAGCTTGTTGATGACCACGACGTCGGCCATGCGCAGGTTCGCCTCGCCCGGGTGGTAGTGCAGCTCGTGCCCGGCCCGGAGTGGGTCGACGACCACGAGGTGCAGGTCGGGGCGGAAGAAGGGAAGGTCGTTGTTGCCGCCGTCCCAGAGGATCACGTCGCCCTCTGCCTCGGCACATGCGAGGACGGCGGCGTAGTCGACACCGGCATAGACGGTCATCCCGAGCGCGACCGGTGCCTCGTACTCCTCGCGCTCCTCGAGCGTCGGATGTGACGCGTCGATGTCGGCGAGGGTCGCGAATCGCTGGACGGACATCGACTCGAGGTCCCCGTAGGGCATCGGGTGTCGCACGAACGCGACGCGGAGACCGGCGTCGACGAGGATCTGCCCGATCTTGCGGCTTGTCTGACTCTTGCCCGATCCGGTCCGCACTGCGGTGACGGCCACGACCGGCTTCGACGACTCGAGCATCGTCGTGCGCGGGCCGAGCAGCCTGACGTCCGCTCCGGCCGCGAGAACGATCGAGGACTTGTGCATCACCTCGTCGTGCGAGAGGTCGGAGTACGCGATCACGACCTCGTCCACCTCGTGCTCTGCGATCAGCTCGGCCAGGTCCTCCTCCGGCACGATCGGGATCCCGTTCGGATACAGGGGCCCGGCCAGTGAGGCCGGATAGGTGCGGTGGTCGATGCCGGGGATCTGGGCAGCGGTGAAGGCGACCACGCGCGTATCCGGATCCTCCTTGAAGACGACGTTGAAGTCGTGGAAGTCGCGCCCTCCGGCCCCCATGATCACGACGCTCGTCATCGCAGCACCGTGACTTCCGGACGCGGGGTCTGGGCGTCCAGAAGTGGATAGGCCGCAACGGGCTCGAAGCGTCCGAGGAAGAAGCGCAGACGCTCCGGCTCGTAGGTGAAGACGAGGCCGGGTATGTCACTCGCCTCGCGGCACACCGCCTCGACCGCGCCGACGACGTAGTCGAGATGCTCCTGCGTGTAGACGCGCCGCGGCAGCGTCAGCCGCACCAGCTCGAGGCCGTCGTACGACTCGGTGCCGTGCTGGCCGGAGACGATGCCGCGCTCCATCGAGCGCACGCCGCCGGCGAGGTAGAGCGCGGCCGCGAGCGACTGCGCCGGGAACTGGCCCTGCGGGACGTGCGGCAGTATCCGCTTCGCGTCGAGGAAGACCGCGTGGGCGCCGACGGGGACGACGATGGGCACGCCGCGCTCGATCAGCTGGTGACCGAGGTACGCGGCCTGTGCGATCACGTGCCGCACCATCGCCTCGTCGGCGGCCTCGCGGATCCCCTGGGCCAGGGCCTCCATGTCGTGCCCGGCCATGCCTCCGTAGTGGGCGAAGCCTTCGTAGAGGACGAGCTCCTCGCGGAGCCGCTCCGCGAGCTCGTCGTCGTTCAGGGCCAGGAAGCCTCCGATGGGGACGAAGTGGTCCTTCTTGGAAGAGAAGACGGCGCCGTCCGAGAGGCTCGCCAGCTCGTGGATCAGCTCCGGGAGCGAGCAACCGGCGAACTCGGGCTCGCGGTCCTTGACGAACACGGCGTTCTCGGACATGCGCGTCGCGTCGAGGATCAGGCGGACGCCGTACTCCTGCGTCAGCGCTCGCACGGCGCGGAGGTTGTCGAGCGAGAAGGGTTGACCGCCGGCCATGTTCAGACATGCCTCCTGGCGGACGAAGGCGACGTTCTCCGGGCCGACCTCGTGCAGCAGGCGCTCGAGCGCGACGAGGTCGATGTTCCCCTTGAACGGGAAGGTCGACGCGGGGTCGATCGCCTCGGGTACGGAGACGTCGCGCCAGATGCCGCCGGCGAGCTCCACGTGCGCCCGCGAGGTCGTGAAGTAGAGATTCGAGGGGACGACCGAGCCCGGCCGTACGAGGACGCGCGCGAGCAGGTGCTCCGCGCCGCGTCCCTGGTGCGTGGGAATCAGGTGCCGGTAGCCGTAGACCTCCTGCATCGCCGCCTCGAGCCGGAAGAAGCTCCGCGAGCCTGCATAGGCCTCGTCGCCGAGCTCCATGGCGGCGCGCTGTTCCTGCGACATGGCGGAGGTGCCGCTGTCCGTGAGCAGGTCGATGAACACGTCGTCGGAACGGAGGAGGAAGGTGTTCCACCCGGCTTCCTCCATCGCCTCGCGCCGCCGCTCGGGATCGCGTAGCGCGATCGGCTCCACGACCTTGATCTTCCAGGGTGGGGGAACGTTCACGATCGCATCGTCCTCATGCGCGAAAGCCTCGGCATCCGCGGAGGCGCCGACCCTGGATGCGGGGAATCCGCAACTCTCAGGGCGTCGCAGGTGTGAGGGCGGCCCCGTCGTCGAGGGCCCGATAGCCGGCGGAGGTCCCTCCCCAGACGATCATCGCGCGACCTGTCCAGACCGAGGCGGGGAACGTGCGTCCGACGAGCGGCGCCCTCGGGAGCGTCGACCAGCGATTCGACGTCGGGTCGTACGCGACGCCGCGCGGCGGATACTGCGGCGGGCCTCCAACCGTCGTCTTCCCCGCCCACACGAAGAGCTGCTTCCCCGTCCACACGGCGGCGAAGCCCTCGCGTCCGGACGCCATCGGGGCGATCCGCTGCCAGCGGTTGGTCGCGGGCTCGTACGCGTATCCGGTACGGGGCAGACGAGGCCTCTCGACTCGCGACCCCGCGCTACCGCCTACGAGCAGCACCTCGCTCCCGTCCCAGACGGCGACCGCCTGCTCGCGCAACCCGGGCATGGGCGCGATGCGGCGCCAGGTGTTCGTCTTCGGGTTGTAAGCGGCCGCGCGCGCGAACGACGCCGGGTAGGGCTTGCCGTCGGGATCGAGACCACTGACGAAGAGGATCAACTCCCGGCCGGCCCAGGCTCCCATCGGCTGCTGTGTCGGCGCCAGCGGTGAGCGGGCGAGCTTGCGGACCTTGCCCGTCGTCGGGTTGTACGCAGAGCCCGAATTCGAGGCGTCACCACAGCAGCCACCTCCCCAGGCGATCGCCTCGTGCCCCGTCCAGACGACGAGCCCGAGGGCGAACTCGGGGGGCAGCGAGCGCGGCAGTCGGCGCCACGTGTTCGTGCGCGGATCGAACGCCTGCCCGTCGGCGGGACCGAAGACCAGGACTTTCATGCCCGTCCAGATGGCGCTGTAATGGCCCTCGTAGTTGCCCTTGTCGCCGGGAAAGGGCGTCAGCTTCCGCCACGTACCGGCCGACGGATCGTACGCGGCGGCGACGTCGGCCGACCACGGCTCGTTCGAGTTCGGGTGCGCCCGGCCGAAGACGATCATCTGCCTCCCGGTCCAGACGCTCACCGCGCCCGGGCCCGGAGCGATCGGAGCCCTCGGCAGGCGCGTCCAGGTTCCACCTGCTGACGCGAACGCCGCCGTGGAGACGCCGAAAGTCGCGGCAAGTACGACCGCGACGCGCATCGCTTCCTCCCCCTACGCGGCCTCGTGCAAGGCGACGAGAACGGGCTCGTGAGCCAGCCGCCGCAGCGCCTGCCGCTCGAGCCTCACGGCCTCGTTCCGCCCGAGCAAGAGACGGCGGCGGGTCTCGGCCATCGTCAGCGGCTCCTCGCCGTCGAGGCCGTACCGGGCCTCGATAACCCTGCGCTCGCCTTCGGGCAGCTCGTCGACGGCCGCGCGCACGGCCTGAACGAGCATGCCCCGTTCGATCTCGTCGAACGGGTCCGGCTCGTCGTCGGCGAGCAGCGAGCCGAGCGGCGGCGCGCCCTCACTCCGCACGGGCTGGTCGAGGCTGGCGACGACTTCGGCCGCCTCGCGCACACCGCGAAGCTGGGGGATCGAGATCGCCGCGGCGCCAGCGAGCTCCTCGTCCCCCGGTGGCGGTTTCCCTGGCTGCGTCGCGAGCTCGCGCTCTGCGCGCGCGAGCCTCCGCGCCCGAACACCGACATGGACCGGCAGCCTGATGAGGCGCGCGCGGTCGTCGATGCCGCGCTGCACCGCCTGCGTGATCCACCAGGTGGCGTAGGTGGAGAACTTGTAGCCGCGGCGCCAGTCGAACTTCTCGACGGCGTGCAAGAGTCCGAGCACTCCGTCCTGGATCAGGTCGGGCAGCGGCAACCCGCGACCCTGGTAGCGCTTGGCGATCGAGACGACCAGGCGCAGGTTGGAGTTGACGAGGCGCTCCTTCGCCCGCCGGTCGCCACGCTCGACCTGCTGCATGAGGGCCACCTCCTGCTCGCGCGTGAGCAACGAGTAGTGACCGATCTCCCGCAGGAAGACCTGGAGCGAATCGACGGCCTGGGCCGTGTCTTCGGCGGCTGTCGCCATGCTCTCCTTTCAGCTCCAGGATCGCGATGCGCGCCTCGCCCGCCATCGGGGGTTCGCCCGACGCCCATCCGGAGAAACCACTGAGCGGGTCGGCGCGTCCCCCCGATGCGATCGCGCCTTGCCGGGTCGACCCTGGAGGCATGACCGCACGGCAGATCGACGGCGCAGCGGCCCAGCTGCACGAGCTTCGGGTGCAGACGGTCGAGCGCCTGGGCCTGGCCGCGGTCGCGTTCGCCCTGGCGCTCACGGCGACCCAGCTCCGGCCGGCGTTGGCGGTGCCGCTCCTTCTCGGCGCGATGGCGATGACGTTCCTCGGCGTGCGTGCCCTCGTGCGCAGGTGGTTCCTGCTCGAGGACCTGGCCCTCGAGCCCGAGGCGTACGAGCTCGCCGACGTCCGCCGGTTCGGCGTCCGCGCCGCCTCACCCGAGCGGCAGCGCGTGCTCGCCCACTCCCTCCGCGCCGTGATGGAGGAGTCGACGTCCTTCGTCGCCGCGCGGGTTGCGGCCGTCCGCCCGGAGCTGGAGGAGATCGTCGACGCCCTCGAGAACGACCCGAGCACCCTGAAGCCCCAGGCCGCCGTCGCGCTGGAGCGCGGACTGCACGAGTGCCCGCTCCTGCTCCGAGACGCCTCCCTTCCCGTCACGGAGCTGCGCTGCCGCCTCCGCCGGCTCCTCGAGAGCTTCGAGCGCTAGTAGGGGCACTAACGCTGCGGAGGCGCCGCAGCGCCGATCAGCGTCTTCCCCGATGGCGCCCGGTCCGGCAGGCCGCACACTCGCCGTCATGCGGAGAAGCTCACAGATGCGGACCGCGCCGTCGTCACGGGTGATGCGGCGCGGCAAGACCCAGCGCGACCGCCGCTCGGGCGCGTGGCACAACCACAGGCAGAACAAGGAGTGGCGCCGGCTGGAGGGCAAGCCGACGTCGCCCCGGGAAGACTGACTTTGACATCCGCGTCGGTCAAGGAAGCCGATCTGGCAGGCCCGGGCATCGGCGACTACGACGAACTGGAGCGCATCCTCCCGGACGACTACCGGGCGCTGCTCGGGCCGAAGGAGACGATGCGCGCGCTCTACGACGCGAAGCGGCTGATCGAGGACGGGCTCTGCCGGAGCCTCGGCCTGACGCTCGTGCAGGTGCCGCTGATCGTCGACGTGGCCAGCGGTGTGAATGACTACCTCGACCGCGACGGCTCGCGGACGCCGGTGCAGTTCCACATCTCCAACGACCGCGACCTGC
Source organism: uncultured Actinomycetes bacterium (assembly GCA_963776375.1). Lineage (GTDB taxonomy): Bacteria > Actinomycetota > Thermoleophilia > Gaiellales > Gaiellaceae > PALSA-612. The sequence goes on from CAVZMF010000005.1 coordinate 709,549, forward strand.
ACCCGATCGACGCCGAGGTCGTCCAGGCGGCGACGAAGTGGAAGCGGATGGCGCTGCGCCAGTTCGGCATGGAGCCCGGCGAAGGGTTACTGACCGACATGCGCGCCGTCCGCAAGGACTACTTCCTCGACCACGACCACTCGGCCTACGTCGACCAGTGGGACTGGGAGAAGGCGATCGCTCCCGAGGAGCGGACGCTCGAGTTCCTCACCGAGACGGTCCGGGCGATCTGGGGCGTGCTGAAGGACGCCGAGACGATGCTGCGCGAGCGCTATCCCGCGCTCGTCGACGACCGCTACCCGCCGCTCCCGGACGAGCTCACGTTCCTCCATGCCGAGGACCTCCTCGCTGCGTATCCCGACCTCCCGCGCAAGCAGCGGGAGACGCAGCTCCTGCAAGAGCAGCCCGCGGTCTTCATCTACGGCATCGGCTGGCCGCTCGCCGACGGCTACCCGCACGAGCTGCGCGCCGCCGACTACGACGACTGGTCGACCGAGACCGTGTCCGCCGACGGGCGGCCGATGCACGGGCTGAACGGCGACATCCTCGTCTGGAACCCGGTCACGCGCCGGCGACACGAGCTGATGTCGGGCGGCATCCGCGTGACGAAGGAGTCCTTGCGCAGGCAGCTCGAGATCTCGGGCCAGCTCGACTTCCTCGAGCTTCCCTACCACCAGGCGATCATGCGCGACGAGATCCCGCTCTCGATCGGGGCCGGGATCGGCCAGTCGCGAACGATGATGCTCCTGCTGCGGAAGGCGCATCTCGGCGAGGTGAGCGTCTCCGTCTGGCCGCAGATCCTCAAGGACATCTGCGCCGGGCGGAACATCAACGTGCTCGAGTGAGCTCGGCGAGCAGTTTCCGCGCCTTCGCTGCCGGGTAGGTCGCCTCTTTGCGGTCGTAGAGCGCGATCGCCTGCTCGACGTACGGGATTGCCTCCCCGGGCCTGCCCGCGAGGCGGACGGCCTCGGCACAGTTGAGCAAGACCTCAGCGGACAAGACTGAGTCGAACGTGGCCAAGAGAGCCGCAGCCTCGCGGGACAACCCCGCCGCGTCGACGACGTCCCCACGAGCCGCCGCCACTTTCGCCCGGACGGCGCGCCAACTCGCCTGATACCCGACGTCGTCCGGAGAGCAGAGCTCGGCCGCCCGGGCAAGCGCCTCGGCCGCCTCGTCCAGACGACCCTGTCGATACAGCGCCTCTCCGAGGCTGATGAGCGCACCCGCGCGGGCGCCCGCATCCCATGTGGAAAGCTCGAGTGTCATCCGAGCCTTCTGTTCGGCGGCGATGGCGTTCCCCGCCAGCAACTCGACGTCGGCCTCGAGGTGAGGCAACCAGCCGAGGCAGTTCGTGCGGCTCTGTTCCTCGGCGATCCTGCGAGCCTGGGCGAACAGCTCACGGGCCTCGTCGAACCGACCTTGAAGCGCACGCAGAGGCGCGAGGAACGCACGCACGTACATGCGTAGACGCGGCATCTCCTCGTCGCGGTCGAGCAAGCCTTCGAAAAACGCGCACGCCTCGGTCAACGAGCCGAATGCTCCGCAGCAGAGCACTCCTGTCCAGTTCACGAGGATCCACGACTCGAGGTACCGGTTCCCGACCCTGCGTGCAAGCTCGGTGGCCCGCGCGAACGTCCCGTCGACGCCGTCGATGGCGCCGAGGTTCGCCGACAGCCAGGCCGCAGTCCCCAGGGAGCGCGCAAACCCTTCCTCGTCGCCGAGGCGTTCCAGGATCTCTGAGGACGACTGTGCGTCGCGTAGGGCCGCCTCGATCGGAAAGCCGGGATCGACCTGGATGCGCAGATAGACCTCGCGAACCTTGCCGAGCGCCACAAGTCGCGGGTCGCCGAGGGCCTCCGCGCTCGTCCCTGCGTCGACGACGATCTCCAGCGCGCGATGCAGTTCGTCCATCTCCTCGAGCGCGTCGGCGAGGTCGAACAGCAGCTCCACCCGCCGCGGATCGTCCACCGGGAGCAGGCCGGCGGCGCGCATGAGGAGATTCGCGGCCGCGTGCACGTCCCCACGCAGGTTCGCCTTTCGACCGCCGGTGGCGAGGAGTTCGCTCGCGCGCCCGGCGACCGCCTGCGCCCGCTCGTCGGCAGGGGCGAGCGCGGCATGCAGCTTGTACGCCTGCTCCAGGTGGTACCCGAGCAGCTCGCCTTCCGCCGGGTCGAGCCGGGACGCAAGCAACTCGTGCAGCTGCGCGCGGAGCTCCTTCGGCATCGCGTCGTAGACGGCGTTTCGCACGAGCACGTGGACGAAGCCGTAGCCTTCGCCGCCCACGGCCAGCTGCGGGCGGATCAGGTTCTGGCGGACGCCGGCGAGCAGGCTCGGGCCGACGTCGGCCCGCTCCTCGGCCGGAAGCAGGGCGGTGACCGACTCCCGGGTGAAGGTGACTCCCTCGACGGCCGCACGTTCGAGCACGTCGCGCTCGGGCGTCGGGAGGCGATCGAGGCGGGCCGCGAGCAGCGCCTTGATCGTCGGCGGCAAGAGAAGCTCTCCCTCGCTTCCGTTCTCCGCGTGCAGTGCGAGCAGCTGCTCGAGGAAGAGCGGGTTTCCTCCGCCGGCTCGGGCGACCCGCGTCCGGAAGCCCTCCGACAGGCCCGCGTCGAGCGCGTCGATCAGCGCCTCGGCATCTGGAGCGTCGAGCGCTCCAAGCGTCAGCAACCGGCTGTTCTGCCTCGGCAGCGCCCATCCTGGCCGCGACTCGAGCAGCTCGTCCCGAGCCGCCGCCAGCAACAGCAGAGGGAAGCCGGTCGAGCATCCGGCGACGTATTCGACGAGCTGCAGGAACGTCGGCTCCGCCCAGTGCAGGTCCTCGAGGACCACCACCAGGGGCTGCTCGGTCGCCAGAGCCTCGAACAGCCTCCGAACCGCCCACTGGATCTCCTCGGTCAGCGCCGCCCGGTCCGACGCGCCGACCGCACCGAGCACCAGCTCGCCGACGACGTCGCCGCGACCCTGCCCCGCCAAGCAGTCCGCGAGGAACCGAGCGGGATCGTCGCCGCCCAGCCCGCGGACGATCTCCGCCAGCGGCCAGTACGTGATCCCCTCCCCGTAGGGCAGGCAGTGCCCGGTCACCACGCGAGCCTCGCCGCCAAGCGACTTCGCGAACTCCGCGAGCAGCCGAGTCTTGCCGATCCCCGGCTCGCCCACGACCGTCACCAGGCGACAGCCCGGCTCCCCGACGGACTCCTCGAAGGCGCGCCGGAGCTCGGCCAGCTCGCGCTCGCGGCCGACGAAGGCGGTATCAAGGCGCCGGCCGATCGCCTGCGCGTCGCCCGCGACCGACAGGAGACGGAAGGTCTCGACGGGCGCCGACTTGCCGTGCAGCTCGAGCGGTGCCACCGGCTCCGCTTCCAACGTGTCTCCGAGCAGCTCTCGGGTATCTCTCCCGATCAGGATCTCGCCGGCGCGGGCGGCCTGCTCGAGCCTCGCGGCGACGTTGACAGCGTCCCCGGATGCGAACGAAGCGCCCGGCCCGAGGTCTCCTGCCACGACCTCGCCCGTGTTGACGCCGATCCTGACCGCAATGCGCACGCCGCGCTCGCGCTCCAGCTCGGCGTTCAGCATGTCGAGCGCCGAGCGCATCTCCACCGCCGCCCGCACCGCCCGCAACGCATCGTCCTCGTGCACCTCCGGCACGCCGAAGACCGCCACGACCGCGTCGCCGATGAACTTCTCGACCAGCCCGCCGTGCCGCTCCAGCACCGCCCTCGTCTCCGCGTAGTAACGACCCAGCACGTGGCGCAGCGCCTCGGCGTCCAGCCGCTCGCCGAGCGAGGTCGATCCCGAGAGGTCGCAGAAGACAGCCGTGACCGTCTTCCGCAGCTCGTGTCCGGCCCCGGCCGCGCCCAGCGGCGCTCCGCACCCGGAGCAGAAGCGGGCGGCTCCGTCCACGGCCGACCCGCAGCGGGGGCAGACCATGGTCATAGACGCAACGCGCACGGCAAACCAGGCTCCTCTCGGGTCACGCCAAGAGTGGCAGCAGGAGCCGCCACGAGCATCCGTGCTCACGCGGACGGACGCTACGTCGATCTACCGAGTCCACCGTGCCGCGCCGCCGCCGCCGGTTCCGTACTTGTCCGCACCGGCGTCGTGGCGCTCGCTGATGTGGACGGACAAGCCGGCGACGAGAGTTGGGCTATGCCCACCAGCGCTCGAACCGAGGAGCCACCCACCTCGAAGTTCCTCCTGGCCCGCGTCGCCGACGTCATGACCGAGGGCCTGATCACGTGCGCGCCTTCGACGCCGCTGCGCGGCGTCGCCCGCCTGATGTCCGGGCACAGGGTCCACTCCGTGTTCGTCTTCGACTACGGAAACGAGGACGACGAGTCGCCCGAGCTCTGGGGCATCGTCTCCGACCTCGACCTCGTCGCCGCCGCCTGGGCCGACGTCGACCGGCAGACCGCCGGTGAGAGCGCCGTCACCCCGCTCGTCTACGTGCGCGCCGACGACGATCTCAGGCACGCGGCCCAGCTGATGGCCGAGAGCGGCGTCTCGCACCTGGCGGTCGTCGACCCGTTGACGCGGCGCCCGGTCGGCGTCGTCTCGACCCTCGATATCGCGCGGGCGGTCGCCGGCTAGTCGCATGACCGTTGCTGCTGGCGCTTTCGCCGAGCTCCGCCCTCCGCTCTCGCCGGAGGAGGCGCTCGTGGAAGCCGATCGCTGCCTCGAGTGCGGCGGGCCTCATGCGCCTGCGCCCTGCGCGGTCGTCTTGCCCCGCCGGCGTCGACGTGTCGCGGTTCGTTGCGCAGATCGCCGAGGGAGACCCCGGCGCGGCGGCACGGACGATCTTCGGCGACAACGTCCTCGGCGGGACGTGTGCCCGCGTCTGCCCGGTCGAGATGCTCTGCCAGCGCGACTGCGTCCTCATCCACGACGGCCGGCCGGCGATCGAGATCGGCGCCCTCCAGCGCTATGCGACGGAGTTTGCGTACGCCAACGGTGTCCCTCTGCGCGAGCCGGCGCCGGCCAACGGCCGCCGTGTCGCGGTCGTGGGCGGAGGCCCCGCCGGTCTCGCCGCCGCGGGCGAGCTCGCCGCCCGGGGGTACGCCGTGACCGTGTTCGACGAGCGCCAGGAGGTCGGCGGCCTCGTCCGCTACGCCATCGCGCCCTACCGGCAGTCGAACGAGCCGCTGCCCGACGAGGCGCGGCTGCTCGAGGAGCTCGGCGTCGAGTTCGTCATGGAGACGCGCATCGACGCCACGCGGATGCACGAGCTCGAGGACGAGTTCGACGCGCGTCGTGCTCGCCGTCGGCATGGGCGCCGACGCCGACGTCTCTTACGACGGGGACGACCTCGAAGGCGTCTGGGAGTCGCTGCCCTTCATCGAGCAGCTCAAGGTCGGCGAGCCGCCCGCCGTCGGGAGCCGCGTCGCAGTCATCGGCGGCGGCAACACGGCGGTCGACGTTGCGGTCGAGGCCAAGCGCCTCGGCGCCGACGTCTCGCTGCTGCTCTACCGGCGCACCGAGCACGAGATGCCCGCGTACGAGCACGAGGTCGAGCTCGCACGCAAACGAGGGCGTCGAGATCCGCTTCCTCGTCAACCCGATCGCGATCGTCGGCAACGGCCACGTCGAGGGTGTCCGCTGCGCGCAGATGCGGCTGGGCGAGCCGGACGAGAGCGGCCGCCACCGGCCCGAGCCCGTCCCCGGCAGCGAGTTCGTGATTCCGGTCGACACCGTCGTCAAGGCGATCGGCCAACGGCCGCGCGACGAGTTCCTCGAGTTGATCGAGTCCGTCGACGAGGAGGGCCGCACTTCGAACCCGAAGGTCTTCGCCGCCGGCGACGCGATCAACGGCGGCGCCAGCGTCGTCCAGGCCGTGCGCGAGGCCAAGCTCGCCGTCGAGGCGCTGGACGGGAGGCTCCAATGCGATGAGCGTGAGCCTGCTCACGCGAAGGGGAGGGGGGCCCGGGGGAACCGAGAGGTTCCCCCTTGCAAGGCACCGTGGCTTTACCACGGTGCCACAGGAGACCAATGAAGGAGCTCACAGAGATTCGCTGGCACGCCCGCGCCGGGCAGGGCGCGAAGACGGCGTCGCAGCTGCTCGCGCTTGCGCTGCTGCGCTCCGGCAAGAGCGTCCAGGCGTTTCCCGAGTACGGCCCGGAGCGTCGGGGAGCTCCGCTCCGGGCCTTCACTCGGGTGTCGGAGCGGCCGATCCGCCGGCACGACACGATCACCGACCCGGACCTCGTCGTCGTCCTCGAGCCCTCGCTCGTCCACGAGATGGACGTGGCCGACGGCCTGGAGCCGGACGGCCTCGTGCTCGTGAACGCCGAGAAGCCGCCGGCCGAGCTGGACGACGTTTCCGTACGCTGCGTGCCGGCGAGCAGGCTCGCGAGCGAACGTGGCTCGGGCTTCGTCAACCTGATCATGGTCGGCGCCGCGGGCGCCGCGCTCGGCCAGCCGGCGCTCGAAGAGCTGCAGGACGCCGCGGTCGAGCTGCTCGGCCGCAAGGTCGACGCGGGAGCAGTCCGCGAGGCCGTGGCGGAGGGATACCAATGGCAGAGCTGACCGCCTGGCAGGAGCTCCCGCCCGGCGGCGTCGTCGTCGCCGACGAGGTCGAGCAGCCGGCGACGGGCGGCTGGCGCACCGGGCTCAGGCCGGAGGTCGAGCTCTCGGCGTGCGTGAACTGCCTGCTCTGCTGGCTCTACTGCCCGGACTCGGCGGTGCTCGTCGAGGGGACGTCGTTCGCAGGCTTCGACTACGACCACTGCAAGGGCTGCGAGATCTGCGCCGTGGCCTGCCCCACGGGGGCGATCGAGATGGTGGCGGAATGAGCGTCGAGCTGCTCAGCCGTGAGCTGCTGACGGGGGGCGAGGCGGTCGCGCACGCGATGCGGCAGATCGACCCGGACGTCGTGCCGGTCTATCCGATCACGCCGCAGACGCCGATCATCCAGGGCTTCGCGAAGTTCGCCGCCGACGGCCGCACGCACGGCGAGATCGTGAACGTCGAGTCCGAGCACTCGGCCATGAGCGCCGCGATCGGCGCTGCGCTCGCGGGCGCGCGGACGATCACGGCCACGTCCTCCCAGGGCCTCGCGCTGATGGCCGAGGTCGTCTACATCGCCGCCTCGATGCGCGCGCCGATCGTGATGGCGCTCGGCAACCGGGCGCTCTCCGGGCCGATCAACATCCACTGCGACCACTCGGACTCGATGCTGATCCGCGACTCCGGAGTCCTGCAGCTGTTCGCCGAGAACGCGCAGGAGGCGTACGACCTGATGGTCATGGCGCCGCGGATCGCCGAGCACCCGGACGTGCTCCTGCCCGTGCTCGTCTGCCTGGACGGGTTCACGATCACCCACTCCGCCGAGCCGGTCGAGCTGCTCCCGGACGACGTCGTCAGGCACTTCGTGGGCGAGTACCGCATCCCGCATCCGGTGCTCGACTCGGCGCACCCGTCCACGCAGGGCCCGTTCGCGATGCCGGACTACTACTACGAGTTCCGGCGCAGCCAGGCGGCCGCCGCCGAAGCGGCCCTTCCGGTGATCGGCGAGGTCGCTGCCGAGCTGGAGCAGCTCTCCGGGCGCCGGTACGAGGCGCTCGAGGCCTACCGGGTCGAGGACGCTGACCAGGTCGTCGTCGCGCTCGGCTCGACGGCCGGGAACGTCAAGGACGTCGTGGACGAGCTGCGCGACGACGGCGAGCGCGTCGGCGTCGTCAAGATCGGCTCGTTCCGGCCCTTCCCCGCGGAGGCGCTCCGCGCAGACCCTCGCGGGGGCGCGGGCCGCGATCGTGATCGACCGCGCCGACTCGCCCGGAGGCGCGCCGCCGCTCTTCGCCGAGACGGCCGCCGCGCTCTACGGCAGCAGTGTCGCCCTCGAGAGCCACGTCTACGGGCTCGGCGGCCGCGACCTGCACCCCGCCGACGTGCGCGCGCTCTTCGCCGGCGATCAGCCCCTCTACGTCGGCGTGCGAGGTGAGCCGTGTCCCGTCTGAAGACACTCGTCCGCAACCAGAACGGCGTCCCTCCGCTCCGCGGCGGGCACTCGCTCTGCCAGGGCTGCGGCATCCCGGTCGTCGTCCGCACGGTGCTGAGCACGATCAGGCAGCCGACCGTCGTCGTGAACGCGACCGGCTGCCTCGAGGTGGCCACGACCCGCTATCCGACCACGGCCTGGAACGTCCCCTGGCTGCACGTGGCGTTCGAGAACGCGGCCGCAGTCGCGAGCGGCGTCGAGAGCGCGCAGCGGGCGCTTCGCCGGCGGCATGCGCTCCCCGGCGACGAGGAGGTCGCGGTCGTCGTGTTCGCGGGCGACGGCGGCACGTACGACATCGGCCTGCAGGCGCTTTCCGGCGCGCTCGAGCGCGGACACCGGTTCCTGTTCGTCTGCTACGACAACGAGGCGTACATGAACACGGGGATCCAGCGCTCGGGCGCGACGCCGTTCGCGGCGTCGACGACCACGAGCCCGGCCGGTCTCGACAGCTTCGGCAAGGCGCAACGGCGGAAGGACATGACCGCGATCGCCGTCGCCCACCACGTGCCCTACGTCGCGCAGGCCGCGGCCAGCCACTGGCACGACCTGAGCGTGAAGGTCGAGCGCGCGGTCGCCGCCGACGGCCCTGCGTTCCTCAACGTCCTCACGAACTGCCCGCTCGGCTGGGGCCACGAGTCGAAGACGGGGCTGGACGTTCTGAACACGGCCGTCGAGTGCCTGTTCTGGCCGCTGTACGAGGTCGTCGACGGCGACTACCGGCTCACCTACCGGCCCGAGCAACCGGTGCCCGTCGAGGACTGGCTGCGCCTGCAGCAGCGCTTCTCCCACCTGCTCCGCGACGAGAACCGCGCGCACGTCGAGGAGATCCAGCAGCAGGTCGAGGCGGACTGGGACGCGCTCCTCGAGCGCTGTTCCGAGCCCGTCCTCGCCTGAGCGCCGGGAGATCCGCAGCGCAGCCCGGAGACGTACGAGAGCGTTCGAGTAGCAACGGGAGGGCTCTGCCGTCATACTCGGCTCTCGCATGAGCGCGCGACGCAACTCAGACAACGTTGCCGCAGCCTTCGTGCTGATCGTGCTCCTCGTGGGCGGGCTGGCACTGCTCGGCGGCGTCTTCCTCGGGAGGGCGACGAAGAGCACCACCACGACCGTCGCCGCCACGACCACGACCGCGGCGACGCAGCAGGTCGATCCCCGGGTCGCCGCCGGCGCCCACGACTTCGTGAACTTCGCCTGCGCCCAGTGCCACGGGCTCGACGGGCAGGGCGGCGTCTCGCCGTTCGTGCCCGCGTTGAAGGACGCACAGGGCCTCACGACAGCGGAGCTGAAACACATCATCGACCACGGCGCCGGCGTCTCGGCCAACCCGAAGCACCCGTACATGCCGGTCTGGGGGCAGGTGATCTCCGACCGCCAGGTCGACGCCCTGGTCGCGTACATCCATGCGGGCCTGCCGGCCGTGCCCACCGCGACGCCGGTGCAGGTGCCGACCGGGCAGGGCCGCGCCGTCCAGGGTCAGGCCCTGTACACCCGCTACGGGTGCGTGAACTGCCACGGCCCGAACGGCCTCGGCGGGGTGCCCAACCCGCAGTCGCCCGACAAGACGATCCCGCCGCTCTCCGGAGCCGACTTCTTCAGCGAGTTCAATACCGACGCGAAGATCCGTGACGTGATCGTGTCGGGCAGCGTCCTCGGCAAGGCGCCGATCGTGAGCATGCCGCACTGGGGCGGCATCATCCCGCCCGACCGGCTGAACGCGCTCGTCGCCTACATCAAGACGCTGAAGGGCAGAGGCGCCGCCGGTCCCTGCGGCTGTACGCGCCGCGGGCTGCCTTGACCTGCGGGTTTTCCACCCTGCCCTACGTCCGTGCCCTGATGCAGCCCCGGGGGCAACGGCTCAAACTGCCCACACCATGGGCCAGGCCTCGCGTCCTCGCAACTACGGCGGCCTCGGCGTGCTGATCGCAGGCGGCGGCGTCGCGGGCCTCGAGACGATGCTCGCCCTCCGCGACCTCGCCGGCGACCTCGTGGACATCGAGCTGCTCTCGCCCGAGCACCACTTCTGGTACCGGCCGCTCTCGGTCGGCGAGCCGTTCGACGCCGCCCAGGTGCACAACTACGAGCTGCCGGCGATGGCCGCCGCGGTCGGCGCCACGTTCACGCCCGGAGCGATCGCGGTCGTGGAGCCCGAAGCGCACCGCGTCGTCACCGGCAACGGCACCGAACTGAAGTACGACGTGCTGGTCGTCGCGTGCGGCACGCGGCCCGTGCCGGCTCTGCACGGCGCGCTCACGTTCCGCGGCCCGTCCGACGTCGACCGCCTGCGCGCGCTGCTCGCGGAGATCGACGGAGGCGTCGCCAAGCGGATCGTGTTCGCGCTTCCGCGGCATGCTGGCTGGCCGCTGCCGCTCTACGAGCTGGCGCTGATGACGAGCGCCCATGTCGAAGATCGTGGGACCCGGGGCATCGAGCTCTCGCTCGTCACGCTCGAGTCCTCACCGCTCGCGGCTCTGGGGTCGGCCGCGAGCGAGGCCGTCACCGACCTGCTCCACGAGCGCGGCATCGCCCTCTACACGGGGCGGTATCCGCTCTCGTTCGAGGAGGGGCGGCTCGAGCTGGTGCCCGCCGAGACGCTCGCCGCAGACCGGGTGGTGGCGCTCGCGCGGCTCGAAGGCCAGCGGATCCCCGGGATCCCACACGACCGCGACGGGTTCGTCGTCACCGACCGCAGCGGCCGCGTCGACGAACTCGAGGACGTCTACGCGGCCGGCGACATCACGCGCTTCCCCGTCAAGCAGGGCGGCATCGCCGCGCTGCAGGGCGTGCACGTCGCGGAGGCGATCGCGGCTCGCGCAGGCGCAGACGTGACGCAGCGTCGCTTCGAGCCCGTCCTCCATGCGCTGCTCCTGACCGGCCGCGAGCCCCTCCACATCCGGGCCGAGATCGCCATCGGGCCAGGCGGCGTGACCGAGGCCACCGCGGAACCGCTCTTCTGGCCTCCGGCCAAGATCGCCTCGCAGTACCTCGCGCCGTTCCTGGCGACGCTCGAGCGCGGCTCCGCCCTGACCCGGTGAACGCGGTTCGGTAGGTCTCCGCGGACTGCCGGCTCGCCGCTCTTCCGACCCGTTCCGTACTTGCTACGGATCGGCGCGCCGAGACCGTACCGACGCGCGCACCGGGCGGCATGCGAGGATGAGCCCATGCACCCGTCCGCGTCCTTCAGCGCCACGTTGCGCGTGCGCCTCGTCGACTCGCCGGGCTCGTTCGGCCGGCTCGCGAGCGCGATCGGCGCGGCCGGGGGCTCGCTCGGCGCAATCGACCTCGTGCGCGTCGAGAAGGGCGCCAAGGTTCGCGACGTCACCATCCAGGCAGAGAACGAGAGCCACATCCAGCGCATCGTCGAGGCCGTCCGCGCCGTCCCCGGCGTCGAGGTCGAGCGCGTCTCCGACCGGACGTTCCTGCTCCACCTCGGCGGCAAGCTCGAGGTGACGTCCAAGGCGCCGCTCAAGACCCGCGACGACCTCTCGATGGCGTACACGCCCGGTGTGGCGCGGATCTGCGAGGCGATCGCAGACGAGCGCGACGCCGTCTGGAACCTGACCGTGAAGCGGAATACGGTCGCCGTCGTCACGGACGGGACGGCCGTGCTCGGGCTCGGCGACATCGGCCCCGAGGCCGCAATTCCAGTGATGGAGGGCAAGGCGATCCTGTTCAAGGAGTTCGGGGGCGTGGACGCCTGGCCGATCTGCCTGGACACGACCGACGCCGACGAGATCGTCGCCTGCGTGAAGGCGATCGCGCCGGTGTTCGGCGGCATCAATCTCGAGGACATCTCGGCCCCGCGCTGCTTCGACATCGAGGCGCGGCTGCGGGACGAGCTGGACATCCCTGTCTTCCACGACGATCAGCACGGGACGGCGATCGTCGTCCTGGCGGGGCTGCTCAACGCCCTACGCGTCGTCGGCAAGCGGCTCGAGGACTGCAGCGTCGTTGTCACCGGAGTCGGCGCGGCAGGCTTCGCGACGACCCGGATGCTGCTCGCCGCCGGGGTCCGGGACGTCGTCGGCTGCGACCGGCAGGGCGCACTCCACGCTGGACGCATCGATCTGGCCCCTCATAAGCAGGAGTACGTGGCACTGACGAACCGCCGGGGGCTGAGCGGCTCGCCCGACGAGGTCCTCGCCGGGGCAGACATCTACATCGGGCTGTCCGGCCCAGGCTCGGTCACGGTCGACGGGATTCGGTCGATGGCAGCGGACCCGATCGTGTTCGCGATGGCGAACCCGACGCCCGAGGTTGCTCCCGAGGAGATCGAGGGGCTCGCCGCCGTCGTCGGCACGGGCCGGTCCGACTACCCCAACCAGATCAACAACGTGCTCGCATTCCCCGGCGTCTTCCGCGGCGCGCTCGACGTCCGGGCACGCGAAATCACCGATGCGATGAAGCTCGCCGCCGCCGAGGCGATCGCGGCCGTCGTCGACCCCTCGGAGCTCTCTCCCGATTACGTGATCCCGAGCGTGTTCGACCGCTCGGTCGCTCCGGCAGTCGCCCAGGCGGTCGCGGTCGCCGCCGCGCCCGTAGGCTCCGTCCGCTAACCAGCGAACGCCGGCTCGAGGACTCGCCGGGCAAACTGGAGAAGAGTCGCACAGGATTCTCTGGGGAGTCTCGGCGACAGGCTCTGCGAAACTGCAGAACATCCTCAGAGAGAGGTGACCTGGCTCGGCGCCGGCTCGTCGATTTCGAGCGCCCTTGCCACGGCCTCGTCGATCGTCAACCGGCATCCGCCAGTCCAGGCGGCGGCGAAGGACTCCTCGCCCAGCGCCTGCTTCGCCGCCTCGACGGTCTGCTCGTGGATCTGCTGCTCGAAGGGCTCGAGCGATGCGCCCGTCGACTCCGCTGCCGCCTGCGCCGCCGCGACGACCGTCGTCGCCCCGTCCGCGTCCCCGGACGCTGCGAGCACGGCCGCGAGGCCGTCCAGGCAGTAGATCCGGAGCACGACGTTGCCGAGTTCGTCTGACAGCCGGAGGCCTTGTCGGTAGTACGCGAGCGCCTCGCCGTAGCGCTCCTGGAGGAACGCCGTCAGCCCGAGGTTGATGAGCGGCAGCGGCATCGACCCGCGCTCGCCGCGCTTCACGAAGAGGCTCAGCGCCTCCTCGCACAGGAGCCTCGCCTGCTCGTGCTCTCCCTGGACGATGAGGCGATAGCCGAGGTTGCTGAGGACGACCCCGAGCCCGCGCTCGTCACCGAGCTTCCGATAGACGGCCGCGCTCTCCTGACTGGAGCGCGATCGCGCGGTCGACGTCTCCACGGCTGCTGACGGCAGCTCCGAGCCGGTTGAGCGCCAGCGCGACGCCGGGCTCGTCGCCGAGCGATCGGTAGAGGTCGAGGCTCTCCCCCGCGAGCGCCTCGGCCTGCTCGAAGTCGCCGAGGCGGAGCGCGAGCCAACTCCCTCCTCCAAGCGCCTTCGCGCGCAGAGGCGCCGGCCCATCGGCTCCGCGAAGGAGCGCCGCTTCGACCCGGGCCCGCCCTTCCCGCAGGTGGTCGCGGCAAGATCGACGGTCAGACCGTCGGCAGCGCCACGTTCGAGTTGCGCTAGCTGCTTAGGACGGGCGGGTGCCAGCACCAACCCTGCACACGAACCGAACCGCGAGAGGGGCGGCGATGCCGCCCCTCTCGGTTTGCGTCGCGGCATGGGCGATTCGTCGGGCGCGTACGGCCGAGCACTACCGCGGTGATCGCGCCGCGCGTCACTGACCTCACTATGGCCGCTGAACGGGAGCAGGAAGCCCTGGTCGTCGGCTCCGGACGACTCGGTGCGTCGCCCGGCGGTCGTCTCGTCCGTTCGTCCGAGCAACGGGAGGGTGACACGGAAGGTCGAGCCTCGGCCGGGCTTGGACTCGGCCGAGGCGCTGACGCCGTGCGCCTGTGCGACGGCGGACCTGTGAGTTGGCTGAGACTAGGGGAGCAGCAGGTGCGAGTCGCCGAACTCGTGCCAGAGATAGCCGTGCTCGAGCGCCTCTGCGTAGGAACGGTCGAGCAGGTCGGCCGGCACCGCCGCGCGGAGCATCTGCAGGTGTGAGGCCTCGGGCTCGTGCCAGCCGGTGAGGAGCCCGTCGACGGCGTACAGGCCGCGCTCCGGCGTGACCACGAGGCTCGTCCAGCCCTCGCCCTCGTCGACGGCGCCGTCCGGCTCGGCGACGGTCTCGAGCGCGCGGACGACGGTCGTCCCGACGGCGATCACACGGCCGCCCCACAGGTGCACGGCGTTCACCAGTCGGGCGGTCGCGGCCGGCACGCGGTAGCGCTCGGGGTAGGGCGTCTCGCCGCGCTCGAGCGAGGAGACGCCGGTGTGCAGCGTGATCGGTGCGACGAGCACGCCGCCGGCGACGAGGGCGGTGAGCAACTCGGGCGTGAAGGGCCGTCCGGCGCTCGCCATCTCGGCGCTGCCGGGCTCCTGCGCGTAGACGTTCTGGTAGCTCGAGAGCGGCCATTCGCGCGGGACGTAGGCGTAGCGAATCGGATGTCCGTGCCGGTGGAGGTAGTCGTTCAACGACGCGGGCAGGTCGAGGCGCGCGACCCAGAGCCGGCGGGCTCCCGCCGAGGCGAAGGGCGGGCGCGACGATCTCGGCGCCCGCGCCCGCGGGCAGCTCGAACCGGTCGCCGACCTGGGCGTTCCGGCACGGGGACGCGCCGTTCGCGCTGCGCAGCTCGACGACCCACCAGGCGTCGCTCGGGCTGCTGCGCGCCGGGGTCGACAGCCGCAGCTGGAGCGCGGAGCCGTCCGCGCGGCGTGCGGGAAGCGATGCCGGCAGCGTCGCGGACGTGTTCACGACCAGCAGGTCGCCGGGCTCGAGGAAGGCCGGCAGGTCGCGGAAGTGCGCATGGACGACGCGCCCGTCGTGCGCGGAGGCGACCAGCAGGCGGACGTCGTCCCGGCCCAGGCCGCGGACTTCGGGCGGCTCGTGCGCCTCGAGCCGTGCGGGGAGCTCGAACGCGAGCGCCGTGCTCATCCGGCCACTCCTGCGATCTCGCGGGCGCGGTAGCGGCCGCTGGGCAGGTCTCCCTCGATTAGCTCGAGCAGGCCGGGCACGCTCTCCTCGGGCGGCGGGCGGTCGGAGATGTCCTCGCCGGGGAACGCCTCCTGGTGCATCTGCGTGCGCATATCGCCCGGGTCGACCGCGTAGGCGCGGAGGTCGGGGCGCTCGGCGCCGAGGATCGCGGTCAGCTGCTCGAGCGCCGCCTTGGACGAGCCGTAGCCGCCCCAGCCCTCGTACGGCTCGACGGCGGCGTCGGACGTGACGTTGACGATGCGCGCGCCTGGCGCGAGGTGGGGGAGAGCCGCCTGGACGAGCGCGAGCGGCGCGACGACGTTGATCTCGTAGACGCGGCGCAGCTCGTCGAGCGGGTAGTCGGCCAGCGGGGGCTGCGGGCTCGGGCCGAGCACGCTCGCGTTGTTGACGAGGAGGTCGATGGGGCCGCCGGCGGCGGCGACGAGCGCCCGCCGGTGGGCGACGTCTGCGAGGTTCCCGGGCAGCGCCGTGACGCCGGGAGTGCCAGACCACTCGCGCTCGAGCGCCCCGGCGCTGCGAGCGTCGACGACGAGCCGCCAGCCGCGCCCGACGAGCGCGCGTCCGAGGGCAAGCCCTAGGCCCCGTGAAGCTCCGGTGACGATTGCGGTCGGCATGCGTCCACTGTACGCCGGGCGCGGTCCCAAGCACCATTGGGAATTGGTCCTGGGACCTCCGTCGGAGCCGCTCGGGGCGACGGCGCAGTGTGCGCGAATCGTCACGGTTGTGGTTCACACTCGTCACGATTTCACCGCTAGGGTCCAGATCGGGGGCTCGGGGCCGAAGGCCCCCAGGGGGAAAGAAAATCGCGTGGCTCGTGCGCGACCGGCGCTAGCGGACGGCCGGCTCGTCGACCGTCAGCGTTCGCACGTCGGCGTCGAGGGTGCACGTGACGCCGAGCGGGAGCGTGGCGAGGTGCGTGCCGTGCCCGAGCGGGAGGCCGTACAGCACCGGCACGCCGAGCCCGCCCAGGCGGTTCTCCAGCACCTCCTCGAGCGACTTCAGCCGCGGGAAGCCGGAGCGCGCCTCCGGGAACTCCGAGCTCGCGATCTCGCCGACCACCACGCCGGCCACGCCGTCGAGCTTCCCGGCCGCCGCGAGCTGCACGAGGATCCCGTCGAGCTGCCAGCCCGGCAGGTTGACGTCCTCGAAGAACAGGATCGCTCCCTCGGCGCGGAATTCCCAGGGCGTGCCCATCGTCTGCGCGAGCAGCCACAGGCAGCCCCCGACGACCGGCGCGGAGACCCGCCCCCCGGCGAGCGCGCGGACATAGGGATCGTCGGGCGGCCGCGGCACCTCGCCGGTCTCGCCGCGCAACCGCGCGAGTAGGTGCTCGCGCGTGAACTCGCTCGCCTTCTTGCTCCCCACGCTGAGCAGCCCAGGTCCGTAGAAGGTCGCGAGCCCGGTGCGCTGCCGGATCGACTCGTGCAGCGAGGTGATGTCCGAGAAGCCCACGAACGGCTTCGGGTTGGCGGCGACGATCCCGAAGTCGAGGAACGGGATCAGCTGCGCCGAGCCGTAGCCGCCGCGGAAGCACTGGACGACATCCACCTCGCGGTCGGCGAACAGCGCCTCGAGGTCGCGGGCGCGCGACTCGGCGGCGCCGGCGACCCAGTCGTCGTTGGAGAAGACGCCGTCCGAGAGCTCGACCCGGTACCCCTGCGACTCCCACCACTCGACGCCGCGCTCGACCTCCGAACGCCTGAACACGCCCGTCGCCGGTGAGGCGACGCCGATCGTCCCGCCGTCCGGCAATGGCTTGCCGAAGAGGGTCGCCCTATTCAGGGCTCGGACCGTGCCGCTCGTTCGATCGTCGAGCCCCGCGAGTCCGTCACGCCGCACGCTACGACCACGGCTGCGCGGTCATGTCGAACACGATGAAGAGCAGGAGCACCGCGTCGAACCGGGACACGAGCAGGATGCGCTGGATCAGACCTTGCACCTCGTTGTCCTCGGGCGGCCGATCGTCGAGCAGCTTCGCCAGCTTGCTGGCATGTGGGCCGAGGTAGCCGGCGCCGATCGCGAACGAGGCGATCCAGCCGGCGATTCCGATCTTGAGCCACGTGGCGTCGTAGCCGAGGTCGCCCTCCTCCACCATCCAGAAGCCGAAGCCGATGACCATCAGCGACAGCGGCGGGAAGTAGCGCCCGCCGAGGAAGGCGACCTGTCGTGCGAACTGGGCGAGCCGGACCGGGTCGCGGAGGCCGATGGTCATGATCCCGAGCAGCGTCAACATCACGACGCCGCCCACCCACATGACCGAGGCGAGCACGTGGACGGACTTCAGCCAGGAGTACGCCTCGATCGCGAGCAAGGTCTCGGTTTCTACAGCCTCGGCCGATGCGGGTCAACCGAGTACATACGAGAGGATCCGGGCGCCTTCCTTACGGCCGTTCCACGTCGGCAGCGTCGGCGTGTCCAGCGCCACGAGGTGCCAGCCGGGCTTCCCGAGCGGCACGGGAATCGAGGCGACATGCCACTTGACGGTGCGCGTGAGGCGCGGCTTGCCGTCGACGGAGAAGCGCACCGGGAGGCCGACGTGGGAGCGCATCTGGAGGCGAACGACCGTCCCGTAGGCCCAGAGCACGGCCCGGTGGAACGACATCGCGCGCCCGTTCCCGTCGTTGCCGTACCAGCCCGAGCAGAGCCAGGCCGTGTCGCGGCTCGGCTCCGCGAACGGCGTCCGCGGGGGCGGGCCATGCCCGTGGAGGCGGTCGAGGATCGTGATATCGCCGTCGTGAGCCCAGGGCCGGTAGCCGTGCTCGACCAGGCCGCGCCAGGCGAACCACGCCGGCCCGGGGACGGCCGAGCCGACTGCGAACAGGCCGTTGTGGAAAGCGATCTCCTGCACACCCAGTTGCTCCAGCGTGCGTCCGGGCAGGAATGTCCAGTCGCCGCAGTTCAGCGGGCGCAGCCTGCGGGCAGTCACGTCCGCGACCACCGGCGCCGTCGTCGAGTAACCGCTCGGACGTCTGCGTCGGGCGACCGTGCCGTAGTACTGGTAGACGCTGCCGAGATTGACGTCGGGTAAGAACACGGGCACCTCGACCATGTGTCCGTTCCCGGGGGCGGCCGCGAGCGCCTCGTAGGCCTTGTTGCCCTGGTCGGCCGCGGTGGCCTTCAGGGCGTGGAAGTGGAGGTCGGCAGCGACGACGACGAGGGCGACTGCCGTCACGAGGGTGGCCGAGACCGCGAGAGCCCGGCCCGACGGGAACAGGTCTCCGTCCATCAGGCCCTGGAGGGCGAAGGCGACCAACGCCGCGATTGCGAGGCAGGCGACCGGTATCAGGCGCTCGGGGACGCGCGCGTAGTGCAGGCCGGGGACGACGCCGCGGACCGGCCGGTACAGCGCCGTGTTCGTCCCCAGCGCGAGCAGCATTGGGATCAGCGCGGCGGCGACGAGGAGCAGCCCGAGGGTCTGGCGGCGCGTCCGCAGGAGCACGACGACTCCGGCAATCGCCGCAAGCGGCGTCACCCAGCCGACGAAGACGAAGCTCTCGCTTCCGTGCCGGGGGTCGCGGGCGAGGAAGTCGAGCCACTCGGCGGAGTAGCGGCCGAGCTCGGTGAGCGGCTGCCCGTGCTCGGACACGGACCCTTCGATGACGACGCGCTGGATGAGCAGCCCGGCGGCGACGGCGAGCGCGACCCCGAGCCCGGCCGCGCCGAGGTAGAGCCCCAGCCGTCGCGTGACCGCCGGCAAGCGGACGAGCGCGTAGACCGCGTAGAGCGCGATCGCCCCGAGGGCAAAGTGGACCTGTCCTGAGAGCGGGATCGACGCGATCGAGGCGGCCGAGAGCGCGAGCCAGGCCGGGTTCCCCCGCCGCCCCCGTTCCAGCGCCCAGAGGGAGAGCGGGAGCAGCACCGTGATCGGCCCGAGCAGGTGGCCGTGGCTTTGCAGCGCCCGGTAAGGGGCGATCTCGAACGCAAGCGCCCCGACGAGGGCGGGCCCGCGCGACAGGCCCAGCTCCCGCAGCCAGCCGAGCGTGGCGAGGCCGGCGAGGACGAACGTGAGCAGCACGAACACGTTCCAGCCCAGCACGATCCCGAACAGGTGGTAGAGCGGCCAGAACACGATCCCGTAAGGCCAGACCGCCGGGTTGACGGTGGGGGTCGCCTCGGGCTGGAACTGGTACGGGTCGCGCCACGGCGCGCCGCCGTTCTCGATCTGGTCTCCGAAGAGCCACAGGTGGTAGCTCGTCTGCAGGTGGTCGCCGGGCGCCGCCTCGCCGTTCGCGGTCCCGCCGCCGGCGAGGAACTCGCTACCGATGTGCACGATCCCCGGAATCGCCGCGAGCACGGCCGCGAGCAGGAAGATCCCGGCCGCGAGCGCTACAAAGCCTGCGCTGCCCGAATCAGCTCGTCCACGTCCGGGATCTCCGCGTCCTCGTAGCTCCAGGTAGCCCGGATCGTTCCCTCCCCGTCCACCAGAAAAGCCGCTCGCCGGGCGATGTCCTTGAATCCACGAAAGTCCCGGGAGACGCCGAAGCCCCGGACCGCCTCCGCGTTCCAGTCCGAGAGCAATCCGAAGTTGAGATCGAGCGCTTGCATCCATGAGATGTGGGTCCACGGTGAATCGCGGGAGATGCCCAGCGGTTTCACCCCGGCTCGATCGAACTCCTCCCTCCTGTCACGCAGGAGCTCCATCTCGTTCGTTCAGGTCGCGGTCCAGTCGAAGATGTAGAAGAGCAGCAGGACCGGCCCGTCGGCGACGATCTCGCCGAAGGTGTGCCGTTCGGTCGGCGCGAGCCAGACGGTGGCCTCGAGCGGTACCCGGTCTCCGACCGCCAGCATCAGGCACCTCGCAGACGGACGAGCACGTTGTGGTCGTAGGTGCGCACGTGGACGAGCCCATCCTTCCATGTGATCCGCTCGGGCGCGTTCGGGAGCGCGAGCCGGTCGACGACCTTTCCGGTCGCGCGGTCGAGGAGATAGAGGTAGTCGGGCTCGTTCGTGAAGCCGTAGCCGGTCACGAGGTAGTGCTTCGTGGCGAGGAACGTGCCCGCGTTCGCGACCAGCGCCGGGCTGCGCCAGACGGCGCGCTTCGTCTGGAGGTCGATCGCCGTGACGTAACCGTTGCGGTCATACGACGACGACGCGTAGGTGGAGTGAGCAGTCTCGACGTAGAGCGTGTCGCCCGCCTCCTGTGCCCAGACCGGCTGCTCGTAGACGAGCTCGCGCTCGCCGGGCTTGATCCGCGGCGGCCAGGCGTAGTTCTTGAAGTCGAAGGCGTAGAGCTTCTTTCCAGCCTTCGTCGAGGCGACGAGGTAGCGGCCGCTCGAGCCGTCCTTCCCGTAGACGACGAAAGTGCGATTCGCGGTGGGGAACGCCGTCTGGGGAGGTGCGCCACCAAAGCTGCCGGCGAGCTCCGGCTCGGAACCTCCGAGGGCGATAGGTGCGGGCCTCGACGACACCAGCACGAGCCGGTGCGGCCCGCCCGGCGCTGCCGCCGGTGCAGGGAACGCCGGCCGCGGCAGCACGGTCACGGTGAGGCCGCTCGTGCCGAGCACGAGCGCACCGACGGCGATGGCGAGGCGCACCGACCGGAGACTACTTGGCGATCCAGCCCGACAGCTCCGGGAACCTCCCGCCGCCGAACTGGCGCGTGATCCCCGAGTAGGCACGAATCGTGTGCGGCGCGTTCGCACGCACGAACACCCACTGGTTCGCCGCCGGCCAGGTCAGGAGCAGCCAGCGTCCGTCGGGCGAGGAGACGAGCTGCCGGAGCCCGGCTGCGCGGAAGACGGTGCGCGAACCGAGTTGGACCGCACCGCTCGCTCGGAGAGTCGCGATCGTGTGACCACGACCGACGAACGTCGCGTCGACGGCGGCGGCGTGGTCGCGACGAAGCAGCCGTCCGCGAGCGTCGTAGGTGCGCACTCCCGCCGGTCCGGCGACGAGCAAGACCTTCCCGTCGCTCGACCACTGCAGCCGTGTCGGTGCCGGCCCCGGGGGCGTCCGCAGGACCAGCCGGCATCCGGCCGTGTCGTAGACGTAGACCCGGCCGCCCGCGGCCGCAAAGGCGAGGACCGAGAGCGAGCCGGGCTGCCAGGTCGGGGCAACCTGCGCCAGGCTGTCCGCGCAACGCATCCGATCGCCGGTTCCGTCGCCGGCGACCACGCGCAGGTTGCGCCTGGACAGATAGGCGATGCGCGTGTCGGCGTGCTTTCCGCCCCAGACGGGCAGCTGCATGCCGGGCCGCGCGAGCGTCCAGTGCACCTTGCCGTCCGGCTCCATCGTCACGAGCTCGTCCCCGCGCAACGCGACGACGAACCTGCCGAACGGGGACCACGACGCCTCCCGGTAGGGGCCGAGCAGTCGCTTGGCGCCGTTCTGCTCCACGACCCAGGCCCCGTCGGCGGAGTCGACGAGCAACCGGCCGGGCGCCGGGAGCGAGAACAGCGCGCGCTCCGCCTTCTTCACTCCCACGGCCTCGCGGATCGACTGGATGACGGACCGGCCCGGCGGACTGGCGAGGATCCCGGCGACCGCTGCCACGGCGGCGATCGCGATCACGGGCCGCCAATACGTCCGCCGCCTGGGAGTCGGCCGGCGCTCGCCGAACGCGGCCATCGCAACTCGATGCGCCCGCTCCTCCGCCCCCGCCGGAATGGGCACGTCGAATTTCACAGCTGCTCCTTGAGCTCGTCGAGGCCGCGGCGCAGGCGCGAGTTGACCGTCCCGCGCGGCAGGCCGAGCAGGCGCGCGATCTGCCCCGGCGTGTAGCCGAGCAGGTGCCGGAGCACGATCACGGCCCGGTGCTCCGGTGAGAGACGCTGCATCGCGGCCACCGTGTCCGAGCCGACGTCTGCCGCGCTCTGCTCCACCGCTGCGTCGTGGAGCTCGATCTCGCCGAGCAGACGGCGCCTGCGGGACCAGTCGATCGCCCGGTTGACGACGATCCGGTGCAGCCACGGCCCGAACGGCCGACGGCGGTCGAAGCGATCGAGGTTGCGGACGGCGGCCAGAAACGCCTCCTGGGCGATGTCTTCCGCGGCCGCCTGGTCGTGGACGACGAGGTAGGCGGCGCGGTAGGCCGAGGGCCAGTACGCGCGGAATAGAGCCTCGAAGTCCGAGGCGTTCCCCGCCTGGGCGCCCCGGATCCAGGCGCGCTCGTCGCCTTTCGGGCCCGCCATCGCGCGCACACGATACGAGCGTGCAGGCCCTGCAGGTCCACGAATCGAGTACGCGCGAGGGACCCTCGGAGGTCCGGGCGGTGTAAGAACGGGAAACAGGAGGAGGAGCGATGCGATCGCGTGTGCTCACGCTTCTGATCTTCACCGGACTCGTCGCGGCTGCCACCGCCGGGGTCGCAGCCGCGGCCGGCCCGACTCCCGGCTTCGCGCAGGGTGGCATCGTCGCGCCGAACGGGCTCGTGCGCTACGTCGCCGTGCCCCGCGCCGGGAAGACCTTCGTCAAGGCCGTCCGCGTCTCCGATGGAAAGATGCTGCGCTCGACGACGCTGCGCGGGATGTACGGCGTTCCGCTGGTCGCGTACGACGGCACGTCCGGCGGAGTGACGCGCGACGGCAAGCGGCTGCTGCTCGAGACGGACGGAACGTCGGCGCCGACCCGGTTCGTCGTCCTCTCGACTCGGAACCTGAAGGTGCAGCAGGCCTTCGCGCTGCCCGGCCTGTGGGCGTACGACGCGCTCTCGCCGGACGGCAAGACCGTCTTCCTGACCCAGGTGCTCTCGTTCACCGACAAGCTCCGTTACGTCGTCAGGGCCTACGATCTCGGCCTGCATCGGCTGGTCAACGGCGCGATCGCCGACAAGAGCGAGCCGGGAGCGATGACCGGCTATCCGATCAGCCGCGTCGCGAGCCCCGACGGCGTCTGGGCCTACACGCTCTACCAGCGCCCCGGTGCGCAACCGTTCATCCACGCGCTGAACACGCGCGACCGCGTCGCGCACTGCATCGACCTGGCCTGGAAGGGCAACCCGGACGACATCGGCAGCGTCCGCCTGACGTTGAGCCCGGACGGGAAGCTGCTCGTCGTTCGCAGCGACTCTGACGGAAAGGCGCTCCTGACCGTCCCCGTTCCGCGCTGAGAGCTGAGCCGGACCTCCTCTCGCTCGGGCTGCGTACTCCTCGCAACCCGAGCGAGGAGGAGGTCATGAAGCGCCGCCTGCTGACTCTGACCATCGCGATCGTCGCCACTGCCGCTCTGGCCGTGCCTGCCGTCGGCGACGGCGGCGGCCCCAACCCGGGCGTGGACGTCCTCTCGGGCGGCGTGCTCGCACCGAACGGCAAGACCCGCTACGTCGCCGTCCCCGACGGCTCGCGCACCGTTGTGGCCCAGATCCTCGTCCGGAACGGCGCCGTCCTTCGCTCGCTGTCGCTGAACGGCCTGTACGGCGTCCCCTACGTGACGAACAACGGCACTGTCGGCGGCCTGTCCTTCAACGGACGGGTGCTGGTGCTGGCGGCGTACGCGGGACCGGGCCCGTCCCGGCTCGGTCGAACCAGCCGCTTCGCCGTCGTCGACATCAAGCGCTGGCGGCCGGGCAAGCTGCTCCGGCTCCGCGGCGACCTCTCGTTCGACGCGCTCTCGCCGAAGGGGCGGATGCTCTACCTGATCGAGCACACGTCGCTGCGGGACTACACCCACTACCGCGTCCGCGCCTACGACCTCGCCTACGACCGGCTGCTCCGGCGGACGATCGTCGACCGCCGCGCGCCGAGCGAGGAGATGGCCGGCACGCCGGTTACACGGGCCACGAGCCCAGGCGGCGTCCGGGTCTACACGCTCTACGCGAGGCAGAACGGCACCGGCTTCGTCCATGCGCTGGACACGCTGCGGCGGGAGGCAGTCTGTATCGACCTACCCTGGCGCGACATGGGCGCGTGGATCTACGACGCTCGCATGTGGGTAAGCCGTGACGGCCGGGTGCTCCACCTACGCCAACTCGGAGTCAACGGCCGCAGAGCGGCCATCGACACCCGTAGCTGGAAGACGAAGGTCTCCTCGCTCGTCTAGGCGGGCGCGGGGACGGCCGCCGCCTCGGTCGCGTCGGCGATCGCCTCGACGACCTCGACGATGTCGCGGTTCGCGTTGAAGATCCGCAGCTGCCCGTCGGCGCTCGGGCCGCGGGAGAGGATCTCGCGGACGCCCTCGAGCTCGCGCTCGCAGCCGAGCTCGCGCGCGTGCGGTTCCACGTCTCGCAGCGTGCGGCGGACGAGCTGCGAGACCGGCACGCGGTTCCGGCGGCCGGTGGCCAGGTCCATCACCGGCGCCTCGAGGCCGTAGCGCGCCGCCAGCCACTTGTTCTCGCTGGTGAGGATGCGGTGGTAGGAGGGGATCTCCTCGCCCTTTTCGTACCGCTCGCAGTAGTACTTGACGAGCGCCTGGCAGTACGCGGCGATCGAGACGGCGTGCTCGACGCGCGTGACGGCGTCGCAGATCCGCAGCTCGACCGTGCCCAGCCGCGGGTGCGGCCGGATGTCCCACCAGATGTGCGTGTAGTCCGCGATGCAGCCGGTGCGCTCGAGCTGGCCGACGACCTCGGCGTAGTCGGCGTAGTCCTTGAAGCGCGGGGGCGGCCCCGACCGCGGGAAGGCGGCGAAGACGAGCTGCCGCGTCGAGGCGAGGCCGGTCGGCTCGCCGCGCCAGAACGGCGAGCTCGCCGACAGGCCCAGGAACTGCGGCAGGTGCACGAGCAGGGCGTTCACGACCTTGATCGCCTTCTCGGGGTCGTCGACGGCGACGTGGACGTGCATGCCGAAGATCAGCTCGCGCCTGGCGACGTACTGCAGCTGGTCGACGAGCGCCCGGTAGCGGTCGCGGGCCGTGATCCGCTGGCGCTCGAAGAGGCTGAACGGGTGCGTCCCGGCCGAGCCGACGCGCAGGTTCATCTCGCGCGCGATGTCCGTCACGGCCGTGCGCAGCTTGCGGAGCTCGCGGTCGACGTCGGCGATGTTCCGGCAGACCGGCGTCGAGATCTCCAGCACCGACTGCATCAGCTCCGGGCGGATGACGTCCTCGAGATGGCTGCCCTCGACCGCCGCCAGCACCGTGTCGATGTGCTGGACGAGGTCGAACGTCGTCGAGTCGAGGAGCATGTACTCCTCCTCCACGCCGAGCGTGTACGGATCGCTCTTGCCGAAGGCGTGCTCGTAGACGCTGCCGTGCGTGGCCAGCCCCTTGCTCGTGATGCTGGGCGGAACGACGCTGTCCATGCGGGGATGCTACGGCACCGTCGAAGCAGGCCGAGGGCGGCGCGCGTCTACGAGCCTGCGCCGGGCTGTCTCCGGCCGCCGTCGGCCAAACGGCGTCGTCAGACACCGAATCTGTGAAGTGTCCGCGTGTAACAAAGCTGTGACGATTCGTCGACGCCGGGGGTTGCGTGCATGCGCGCGAAGACCGTTCCTCGCGCCGGAGCGGGTGCGAAGCAGTCGCTCTTGGGGCTCGTCGAGCGGCCCGACGGAGGCAAGCAGGTCACGTACAACCATCACCCGCTCTACTACTTCCGCGGCGGCGCTACCAACTACGGTCCAGGGGGACAAGAAGCCCGGCGACGCGAAGGGTCAGAACTTCTTCGGCATCTGGTTCGTGGTCTCCCCGAAGGGTGAGCCGATCGGCTAGTCGAGGATCGCGTCGGCCTCGATCTCGACCAGCCAGCGCGGATCGAGGAGCGCGGCCACGACGACCATCGTCGACGCCGGCGTCGACCCGCCGAAGACCTCCCCGTGCGCGCGGCCGACCTCGGGCCAGTCGTCGGCCCGCGTCAGATAGACGCGCGTGCGGACGACGTGCTCGGGCCCGGCGCCGAGCTCGGCCAGCGAGGCGACGACGATCTCCAGGCAGCGGTGTGCCTGCTCGTACGCGCTGGCCGGTGGATCGGCGCCGTCCGGCATGACCGGCGCGGTCCCCGCGACCGAGACGTGGTCGCCCACGCGCACGGCGCGCGAGTAGCCGACGGTGGCTGCCATGGGCGAGACGGCGGGCACGAGCCGGCGATCCACGTCCCTAGTATCACCGCGTGGACGCGCTGCGGCAGATCGACGGCTGGCCGGTCGATAACGCCGCCGCTGCGGTGCTCGGACGCGAGAGCGAGCTCGGCTCGCGCGGCGACCGCGATCGCGTCTACCCCCTGGCCTCGGTCACGAAGCCGATGACCGCGCTCGCCTGCCTGGTCGCGGCCGAGGAGGGCGTGGTCGACCTGGACGAGCCCGCCGGGCCGCCCGGCTCGAAGATCCGCCACCTGCTCGCCCACGCCTCCGGCCTGCCGTTCGAGGGCGACGGCCCGCCGCTCGCGCGGCCGGGCACGCGCCGGATCTACTCGAACACCGGCTTCGAGGTGCTCGCGAACGCTGTCGCGGAGCGCGCAGAGATGCCGTTCGTCGAGTACCTGCGAGCCGCCGTGTTCGAGCCGCTCGGCATGGCGCGCAGCGAACTCCGCGGCTCGCCCGCCTCCGACGTGCACGGGCCGCTCGAGGACGTCGCCCGGTTCGCGCGTGAGCTACTCGCGCCGACGCTCGTCTCGACCGAGACGCTCGCCGAGGCGACGAGCGTCCAGTTCCCCGGCCTGGCGGGCATCCTGCCGGGAATCGGCCGCTACGACCCGCTCGACTGGGGCCTCGGCTTCGAGCTCAAGGACGCGAAGACCGGCCACTGGAGCGGCAAGCGCACGTCCCCGCAGGCGTTCGGCCACTTCGGCGGCAGCGGCACCTTCCTCTGGATCGACCCCGTGCCCGGGATCGCCTGCGTCTGCCTGACCGACCGCGAGTTCGGGCTCCTGGGCGCTCGACGCCTGGCCGGCGCTCTCCGACGCCGTGCTGGCGGAGACGACCTGACGGGCTACCCGTCCGCGGCGAAGAGCGGCCGCACGAACTCGTCGAACGTCTCGCGGTCGCAGCTCGCGACCACGGACGGGGTCAACGCGCGGATGGAGGCGGTTCGGGGGATGTCCATCGTCAGCGCCACCTCGCCGAAGTAGTCGCCCGGCCGCAGCACACGCCGCGCACCCATGCTCTCCTGGCTGACGACGAGCATCCCCGAGAGCACCACGTAGAAGCGCTCGCCGGGCTCGCCCTCGACGACGGGGGCCTGCCCCGCGGCGATCTCCTCCCGGCTCATGCGGCCGGCGAGCTTCATCAGCACCTCGCCCGGCAGCTCGGCGAGGAGCGAGCAGCGGTTCAGCTCGTGCTGGGTGGCGGGGATGTGGCGCGGGCTCACGGACGTATTGTGCCGCTGTGGGGCGGGTCGACGACTGGCGGTTCTGTCCGCGCTGCGCCGCGGACCTCGAACATTCGCACGAGCGGGTCGAGTGCCCCACCTGCGGCTTCGTCTCGCATTCGAACTCCGAGCCCACCGCGTGCGCGCTCCTCGTCGACGACGAGGGGCGCCTGCTGCTCGTCCGCCGGGCCGGCGATCCGTACAGGGGTACATGGGATTTGCCCGGCGGCTTCCTCGAGGAGGCCGAGGCGCCGCTCGACGCGCTCCGGCGCGAGCTGCGCGAGGAGACGGGGCTCGAGATCGAGCCGGTCGAGTTCGTCGGCGCGTGGCTCGACGCCTACGGCGACGGGCCGGACGCGCCGACGACGCTCAACCTCTACTGGACGGCGCGCGTGGTCGGCGGCGAGGCCGTGGCGGGAGACGACGCGTCCGAGCTCCGCTGGTTCGCACGCGACGAGCTCCCGCCGGAGGACGAGATCGGCTTTCCGAACGTCCGCGAGGTGGTGCGCGCCTGGCGGGGCGGGGAAACGGAGGCGGTGCCAGACTGAAGTCTGGCACTCGCCGGACGGAGGCGGTGCCAGACTGAAGTCTGGCACTCAGCCCCTGTCTGGCTAAGCGGCGACGCCGAGACCGAGCGCGCGCTCGACGGCGGTCTTCGGCTGCGCGCCGATGACGGCGGCGGAGGGCTCGCCGTCCTTGAACAGGATCACGGTCGGGATGGACATGACCCCGTAGCGGTTGGCCAGCTCCTGCTCCTCGTCGATGTTGACCTTGACGAGACGGAGCTCGCCGGCGTGCTCCTCCTCGATCTTCTCGAGGACGGGCAGGACGGCGTGGCACGGGCCGCACCACTCGGCCCAGAAGTCGACGAGCACCGGCTTCTCGCTCTGGAGGACCTGCTCGTCGAAGGTTGCTTTGGTGATTGCTTCAGGCATGGATTCCTTTCGATTTTCCGGTGGTACGAGAAGGTAAACGGCCGACCGGCGGTTCGTGTTCCCATGTATCGGGCCGCCCCTAGAATCGACGGCATGTTCACGCCGCTTCCGGACAAGCCCGACCACCCGTCGCTCGAGCTCGAAACGCTCGATCTCTGGGAACGCGAGAAGACCTTCGACCGCCTCCGCGAGCAGAACCGCGGCAGGCCGCGCTGGAGCTTCGTCGACGGCCCGATCACGGCGAACAACCCGATGGGCGTGCACCACGCCTGGGGCCGGACGCTCAAGGACGTCTTCCAGCGCTACAAGGCGTTGCGCGGCTTCGACGAGCGCTATCAGAACGGCTTCGACT
The DNA here is from genome assembly GCA_963776375.1 of uncultured Actinomycetes bacterium. Lineage (GTDB taxonomy): Bacteria > Actinomycetota > Thermoleophilia > Gaiellales > Gaiellaceae > PALSA-612. Next base: position 738,028 of record CAVZMF010000005.1, read on the forward strand.
GTCAGGGGCTCTGGGTGGAGGTCGAGGTCGAGAAGGCCCTCGGCCTGAACTCGAAGCGGGAGATCGAGGAGTACGGGCTCGCCGAGTTCGCCGAGCGCTGCAAGGAACGGGTCGCGACGTTCGTCGGGGTGATGACGGGGCAGTCCAGGCGGCTCGGCCAGTGGATGGACTGGGGCAACGACTACCTGACCTTCTCGGACACGAACATCGAGTACATCTGGCGCTTCCTCAAGGAAGTGCACGAGCGCGGCTGGCTCTACCAGGGCCATCGCTCGACGCAATGGTGCCCCCGCTGCGGGACGTCGCTGTCCCAGCACGAGCAGGCGGGCGACGACAAGTACCAGGAGCTCTCGCATCCGTCCCTGTTCGTCCGCTTCCCGCTCGAGGAGCGCGAGGGCGAGGCGCTGCGGGTCTGGACGACCACGCCGTGGACGCTCCCTGCCAACGTCGCGGCAGCGGTCCGGCCCGACGCCGAGTACGTGCGGCTCGATGACGGCGACTGGGTGGCGCAGGCGTGCTTCCCGGACGAGCCGTCGACCGCGCGCGCGCTCGGAGAGGAACTGGTCGGACTGCGCTACCGGGGCCCGTTCGACGACCTCGACGCGCAGCAGGGAGTGATCCACCGCGTTATCCCCTGGGACGACGTGTCGCTCGAGGAAGGCACGGGCATCGTGCACATCGCACCCGGTGCGGGCACGGAGGACTTCGAGCTCTCGCGCGTCCACGACCTGCCCGTCCTCGTTCCGGTCAACGAGGGCGGCCGTTTCTATGCCGGCTACGGCGCGTTGCAGGGCCTGTCGACGGACGAGGCCGAGGCGCCCGTCGTCGAGCGCCTCCGCGAGGAGGGGCTGCTCGTGTCCGACGGCCGCATCACTCACCGCTATCCGATCTGCTGGCGCTGCGCCACGCCGCTGATCTTCCGCGTGGTCGACGACTGGTTCATCTCGGTCGACGAGATCCGGCCTGAGCTTCTCGAGGCGAACCAGGACGTCGCCTGGACACCCGAGTTCTACGGCCGTCGGATGGACGACTGGCTCCGCAACATGGGCGACTGGAACATCTCGCGCAAGCGCTACTTCGGCCTGCCGCTGCCGTTCTACCCCTGCGAGTGCGGCCTGCTGAACGTGATCGGCTCACGGGCCGAGCTCGAGGCCCGCGCAGTTCGCGGACTCGACCAGCTGCAGGAGCTCCACCGGCCGTGGATCGACGAGGTGCCGATCTCCTGTGAGGCGTGCGGCTCCGAGCTGCAGCGCATTCCGGAGGTCGGCGACGCCTGGCTGGACGCGGGCATCGTCCCGCTCTCGACCCTCGGCTGGCAGAACGACCGCCGGATCCCGGGCGGCTACGGCACGGGCGCCGCCGCGGGACTGACCGGAGCCGACCTTCCCGACCACGCCTACTGGGAGGAGTGGTTCCCGGCCGACTGGGTCTCCGAGAGCCGCGAGCAGATCCGGCTCTGGTTCTACTCGATCTCCTTCATGTCGATGACGCTGGTCGGACGGCTGCCGTATCGCGCGGTGCTCGCGTACGAGCGTGTCCGCGACGAGACCGGACGCGAGATGCACAAGTCCTGGGGCAACGCGATCGAGGCCAACGAGGCGTTCGAGCAGATGGGCGCTGACATCGTGCGCTTCCTGTTCTCGGCCCAGGTGCCGAGCCAGAACGTCAACTTCGGCTACGGGCCGGCCGGCGAGGCCAAGCGGAAGCTCCTGACGCTCTGGAATTCGGCCGCCTTCTTCGTCACCTACGCGGGCATCGAGAACTTCACGCCCACGTACGCCGATCTCGTCAACGGTCCCCCGGCCGGGACGGCGCTGGATGCCTGGGTCGTCGCGCGCGCAGGGCGGCTCGTGGCCGATACGGCCGACCTGTACGAGCGGTTCTGGACGCCGGGGGTCACGCGCGCGTTCGAGGCGTTCGTCGACGACCTGTCCAACTGGTACATCCGCCGGTCCCGGCCGCGCTTCTACGCCGACGACGACGCGGCCTTCCGCACGCTCTGGTACGCGCTCGTCCAGGCGCTGCGCGTGATCGCGCCGGTGATGCCGTTCCTCGCCGAGCACCTGTGGCAGCGGCTCGTGCGCGGAGCCGAAGGCGCGCCGGACTCCGTCTTTCTGGCTGGTTGGCCGGACGCCGCGCCGGCGGACCCCGGGTTGCTCGGCTCGATGGCGGAGGCGCGCCGGATCGTGGAGCTCGGCCACCAGGCACGCGGCGAGGCCGGCCTCACGCTGCGCCAGCCGCTCCGGCGCATGTTCGTCCGCGGCGCCTCGCTCGCCGGTGGCCACGCGGCCGAGATCGGCGACGAGCTCAACGTCAAGGAGGTCCTCTTCGACGAGGGGCCGGTCGCCCGCGTGCAGCTGAAGCCCAACCTCCCGTTACTCGGGCCGCGGCTGGGCGCGAGGCTCCGCGACGTCGGCGCGGCGCTCGCGGCGGGCGACTACGAGGAGCTCGACGAGGGCCGGATTCGCGCCGCCGGCGAGGAGCTCGGGCCGGACGAGATCATCCGCGGCGAGCGGCTGTCCGTCGACGGCTTCGTGATGGCGGACGACGACGCGATCTCGGTGGCGCTCTCGACCGAGCTCGACGACGAGCTCAGGCTCGAGAAGCGCGTCCGTGACCTGATCCGCGAGATCAACGTCCGCCGCAAGCAGGAGGGCCTCCAGATCACCGACCGCATCGTCGTGACGCTCGCCGTGTCGGACGCCGACCTGGCCCCGGCCCACGGCGAGTGGATCAAGCAGGAGACGCTGGCCGTGGAACTCCGCGTCGACGGAGCGGCCCTGCAGATCGAGAAGGTCTGACCTCCGCCGCGAAACGGGATCGGGGGCAGGCTACCCTCGAGGAGTCTGTCCAAGGCCTGCGGCGCGGATGAGCGCCGCCGCTTCTTCCGTGCTGAGCTTGTCGGTGTTGATGACGAGGTCGTAGTGCGTGGGCAGCTCGTGCTTCACGTGGTAGAAGCGTCTGAGGTAGTCGGCGCGTGCGGCGTCGGATTCCTCGACCTTGTTCATCGCGGCCGCCTCGTCGAGTCCGAACGCCTCCGCCAGCCGGCGGGAACGAACGGCAGGTGACGCGGTCACGAAGACGCGGAGAACTTCATCGCGGTCGGCAAGTGCATGGGAGGCCGCGTGCGCGACGATCACGGCAGAGCCGCGCTCGGCCGTCTCCAGGATCGCTTCCTTGATCAACTCCCGGTACAGCTCGCTCGAGCGTAGGTCGCTGACGCCGGGGCTACCCAGAGTGCCGAACCCGGACATCTCCGGTTCGGGCCCTCCTCTGGCGGTCCCTTCGAGAAAGCGAGCCAGCCAACCCTTGCGCTGCTCGGCACTCGCCACATCCTTCGGGTCCAGGCCATCTCGCTTGGCGGCTTGAGTGACGATCTGCTCATCCACCAGCCGAAACCTCAGCCCCTCGGCCACCAACCGCCCGATCTCCTCGCCCCCGGCGCCCAACGACCGAGAAATGCACACCACGCCCACCGCCACGTTGACCGACGTTAGCGAATACGATCGGCGTCATGAGAGTTCCCCAAGGCGGGATCTTCGCCCTGGGCACAGCGTCCCACGCCTACCTGGAGTTCGACCTCGCCGACGGCGCCGCCGGAACGGATCTGGTTCGCGTCGTGGCCTCGTTGCGTGAGCCGCGGACGACGATGGGCGGCGTCAACCTCGTCGTCGGCTTCAGGCCAGAGCTCTGGCACCAGGTTGTCCCGAACGACGCGCCGCCGGATCTCGCCGGCTTCGACGATGACCTGGTCGGTGTAGACGGCTTCGTCATGCCGGCCACACAGCACGATGCAGTGTTGTGGCTGTCGGGCAGCGCCTACGACGTCGTCTTCGACGTCGCCCGCAACGCGATCGCCGAGCTGCGCGGGCTCGGATCCGTCGCCGAGGAGACGTCGAGCTGGCCCTACCGGCACGACCGTGACCTCACCGGCTTCATCGACGGCAGCGAGAACCCGACGCTGATCGAAGCTCCAGAGATCGCGGTGATACCCGACGGCGAGCCCGGCGTGGGCGGGACGATCCTGCTGCTGCAGAGGTGGGCCCACGATGCCGCCGCCTGGGAGTCACTCTCGGACGCCGAGCAGGAACGGGTCATCGGACGGACGAAGCTGGACAGCATCGAGCTCGACGACAAGCCGGACGACTCCCATGTAGCCAGCACCGACCAGGAGCGATTCGGAGACATCTTCAGACGCAACATGCCCTACGGAACGGTCACCGAACACGGCACGATGTTCGTCGGCTTCTGCTCGAACCAGCGGCCGCTTGCCGCCATGCTCGAGAGCATGGCCGGCCTCGCAAGCGGCAACCGCGACGCACTCACCCGCTACACGCGCCCCCTGACCGGCGCCTACTACTTCGTTCCCTCCACCGAGGCTCTGCGCCTCTTGATCGACGCCTGAATCGAGGCCCGGCGCCGCGGGGGCCCGCGGTTAGCGTCGGCGACGTCGGTCAGCCGAGGTGCGCCATCAGCGCCACGGCGTCCAGGTCCGTATGGTCGAGATGCTGGAGCATCACGCGCTCGACGCCGGCGCGCGCGTACTCGTCGAGCCGCTCTCGGGCCTGCTCGACTGTGCCGAGGATCCAGGTGTCACCGTGCTCGCGCACGAACGCGGCCGGCTCGCCCTTCTGTCCCATTCTCTCGATCACCCTTGCGACGCGCTCGCGTAGCTCCGTCTCGTCGCGGGCGAGGACGCAGCCGGTCATCAGCGAGAGCGTCAGCGTGGCCGGGTCCCGACCGGTCTCCCGGCAGGCTCCGTCCAGCCGGCCGCGGCGTGCCGCGGCCTCCTGGGGGGAGACGTAGATCGTGTTGTACTCGTCGGCGAAGCGGACGGCCGGCATGACGGTGCCTCGCCGTGCCGAGCCGCCGACGATCAGCCGCGGCCGCGGGTTCTGCACGGGCCGTGGCAGTGCACGGAGCCGATCGGTGCGGTAGTGGCGGCCGTCGAAGTCCACCTCGTCTTCTGTCCACTGGCGGTGGACCAGCTCGAGCTGCTCCGCGAACAACCTCATGCGCTCGGCGAGCGGAGGGAAGTCGAGGCCGTAGGCGCGATGCTCGCGCTCGTTCCAGCCTGCGCCGAGGCCGAGCTCGGCGCGACCCCCGGAGATGTGGTCGACCGTGGCCACGGTCTTGGCGAGGACGGATGGATGGCGGAAGGTAGCGGGGGAGACCATCGTGCCGAGCCGGATGCGCTTCGTCAGGGCGGCGAGCCCGGCCAGCGTCGCCCAGGCGTCCAGCGAGCCGCGCCCCTCGCCGAAGAGCGACAGGTAGTGATCGGATCGGAACAGCCCTTCGAGCCCGTGCTCCTCGCAAGCACCGGCCAGCGCAACCCACTCATCCCAACCGACGCCCTCCTGCCCCTCGATCATCAAGCAGATACGCACCGGGGCATCTTGCCGGTCGTGGGTCAGGCGACGCCACCGGTCAGCCGAGGCCACGTGGCGCGTGATCAGCGTCGCCTCTCGCCGCGAGCCTCGGAGGCAAGGTCTCGCCCCCGCCGTCGGCGCCTGCACGCCCCGTGCGCCGTCTGGTAGAAGGCGAGCACGCGATGTTCGAGTCCGAGGCCGAGGTTGGGGAGCTGCAAGCGCTGATCGACCGGACGTTCGCCCGAGCCAACCCTCACCTCGCGACGATCGTCAAACCCGGGCGGAGGCTCAATGCCCGGCAGGTCATCCACTACCTGCAAGGAACGAAGCACGTGGCCTTCGCAACGGTGAACGAGCGAGGAGAGCCGCGGGTGGCTCCGCTCGACGGCATCTTCATCCGAGGTCGTTTCACCGTTTCCACGGGCGGCCAGGCGGCGCGTCTGCGGCATTTGCGCGCCAACCCGGCGTGCAGCGCCGCTCACATGGACGGGGACACGATCGGCATCGTCGTTCACGGGCGCGCGACGATCATCGGTCGTGACGACGACGGCGTCGAGGAGATCGAGCCGGTCTGGCGGGACATCTACGGCTGGAGCCCGTTCGAGTGGGGGGAGGGCGTCGTCTTCATGCGCGTCGAGCCGAGCTCGATGTGGGCCTACGCCTTCCATCCCGAGAACTTTCCCGAGTAGTCCCGCTCCTGCGCGCGTCGTTCCAGGGCTACAACGACGAGCGGGATCTCGACGCTCTGCGAGGCGCCTCGCGCCAAGGTGGGCTAGCCGAGCGCGCCAGTACCGTCAGGCCGTGACCCGGCCGATCCGGCGCGCCGTTCAGGAGCCGCTCCGCCTGATGGAGGAGCCGCTCCGCTTCCTGCGCCCGCACGCGAGCCTGAGCTCGACGTTCGGCGACGACTGGTTCGGGCAGTACGCCGAGCGGCTCGCGCGGCTCTTCGGCACGCCGCGCTACATCTTCGCCCAGACCGTCGTCGTCATCGCCTGGATCACGTTCAACGCCTACTCGATCTTCGTCCACTTCGACCCGTACCCGTTCATCCTCCTCAACCTCGCGTTCTCGACCCAGGCCGCCTACGCCGCGCCGCTGATCCTGCTCGCGCAGACCCGGCAGGCCGAGCGCGACAAGGTGCTCGCCGAGGCGGACGCTATCCACCGCGAGGAGCTGGCCAAGGCGGGGATCGACCGGCAGGCGATCGCCGAGCACCAGAACGATCAGATCAAGCAGCTGATCGAGCAGAACACGCAGCTCACGGAGCAGACCAAGGCGCTGGCGGAGCGGATCGACTCCCTCATGGGCGAGCTCCACAAGCAGGTCTGCGGGCCGTCCTAGCCGGCGGTCTCCACTCTCGTCAGGAAGGCGTCGAGCACCTCGAGGTAGCGCTCGGGCTCCTCGCAGAACTGCATGTGCGAGCTGTCCTCGAACACGACCCACTCCGATTCCGGGATGCCCCGATGGACGATCTCGGCCTGCCTCGGCGTGCACTCGTCATGGCGGCCGGAGGTGACGAGCGTCGGCACGCCGATCTCACCGAGGCGGTCGGAGATGTCCCAGTCCTTGAACGTCCCGGTGATCACGAACTCGTTCGGCCCCTGCATGTGCAGGTAGACGTCCGGGTTCTCCTCCAGCTTCGTGAACGTGCGCTGCACGCCTTCCGGCATCGGGTCGAGACGGATGACGTGGCGCTTGTAGAACTCCATCATCGCCTGCTGGTACTCGGGCGAGTCGGCCGTGCCGGCGGCCTCGTGCTCGTCCAGCGCCCGCCGCACGTCCTCGGGCAGCTCGGCACGGAGGCGGCCCGTCTCCTCGGCCCACAGCGGGATGCTGGCCGGAGAGGAGCTCAGCGTCAGGCTCGCCAGCCCGGACGGCTGCGTGAGGGCGTACTCCATCGCGAGCATGCCTCCCCAGGAGGAGCCGAACACGTGCGTGCGGTCGAGGCCGAGCGCCTCACGAACGGCACCGACTTCGTCGACGAAGGTCTCGACGTTCCACATCGACTCGTCCGTGCGGCTCGAGTTCCCGCAGCCGACCTGGTCGTAGAAGATCGCCCGGCGCCCCGTTTCCGCGACCCGCTCGAGCGCCTCGAGATAGTCGTGACAGGCGCCAGGCCCGCCGTGGAGGCAGAGGAGCGGGAGCTTCCCGGGCGCTTCGCCGTCCCCGACGATGCGGTACCAGGTCTCGCGCCCCCGGAACGGGATCGTGCCCTCGGCGGTGTTCACCGCCGTGTTCTACAGCATGCGATCAGGCCGCCGTGTTCGCGGCGCGGCGGAGCTCGACCGGCAGCCGGAAGAACACGTCCTCGACCAGTGAGCCCGAGATGCGGATGTCTGTCACGCCGCGCGCGTGGAACCAGTCGCAGACGCGGCCGACCAGCCGCTCGGGAGCGGACGCGCCGGCGGTCAGGCCGACGGTCTCGCGCCCTTCGAGCCAGCGCTCGTCGATCTCGCTCTCGTCGTCGATCAGATGCGACTCGACGCCGGCGGCGCGCGCGACCTCGACGAGCCGGTTCGAGTTCGAGCTGTTCTCCGAGCCGATCACGAGCAGGACGTCGACCTCCGCGAGCATGTCCTTCACGGCCGCCTGCCGGTTCGTCGTCGCGTAGCAGATGTCCTCTCGCCGTGGAGCCCGGAGCGCGGGGAAGCGGCGGCTCAGCACGGCGACGATCTCCGCCGTGTCGTCGACCGAGAGCGTCGTCTGGGTCACGTAGGCGACCCGCTCCGGATCGGACACGGAGAGCGCCTCGGCCTCGGCCACGGTGCCGACGATGCGCACCGCCGCGGGCGCCTCGCCGTGGGTGCCGACGACCTCCTCGTGCCCCTCGTGCCCGATCAGCACGACGGTGTACCCCTCGGCCGCGTAGCGGCGCGTCTCGGCATGCACCTTCGTGACGAGCGGGCAGGTGGCGTCGATCGTCTCGAGCTTCCTGGCCGCCGCTGTGTCGCGCACGGACGGCGCCACTCCGTGGGCAGAGAGAACGAGCCTCGCACCCTCCGGCACGCTCTCCTCGCTCTCGACGAACACCGCGCCGCGGCGCTCGAGGTCGCGGACTACATGGACGTTGTGGACGATCTGCTTGCGCACGTAGACGGGCGGGCCGTACAGCTCGAGGGCCCGCTCGACGGTCTGTATGGCCCTCTCGACACCGGCGCAGAACCCGCGCGGCGCGGCCAGCAGCACGCGCTTCACCACGGACGATGATGGTAGCCCCTCCCGCGGTGCCGCGGCAGGTCTCCTCGCATCCGCAACTGCCGGCTGCGTCGGTGTCTTCGAGGCGGGGACAGACTGGGCCCGCCTCGGAGCTCGCCCGGACCAAGAGAAAGCCCGCCACCTGGGGGGTCGAGTGCGGCGGGCCTTCTCCGACTGCTCACCGCGGCAAATGCGCCAGGCGCCGCGGTTCGCATCGCCCAGTGGCGGGGAACTTAACGTGTTTTGAGGAACTTGTAAAGACCTGAACGAAAATTCGTCAACGGGCGGTTTGTGCAAGCCCGATTGCGGCGAGCACGAGCAGGCCTCCCAGAAGCTGCGCGGGGGCCAGCGTCTCGTCCAGCCAACCGAACGCGACGACGGCCGCGACGACGGGCTCGAGCATCCCGCAGATCGCCACGCGTGTCGCCGGCAGGTGCTGGAGCGCGCCCACGACGAGGATGAACGGCACGACCGTGCCCAGGACGACGACCCAGGCGACGAGTGCCCATTCGGGAACGTTCGTCCCAGCGAGGTTCCCGTCCAGCGACACGTCAGTGCCGAGCACCTGCCACGGGAGGCTCCACCACGGCTGCGCGATCGTCCACAGCAGGCAGGCGAAGAGGAAGCCGAAGCAGAGCAGCGAGATCGGGTCGCGCCGGCCGACGGCGTGCTCGGCGTAGAGCACGTAGAGCGCATACGCCGCTGCGCCGCAGAGTGCGAAGGCAACGCCGAGCCCATCGAGCGAGAAACTGTCCCAGACGCGGACGACGAGGACGACCCCGACGAGTGAGAGCCCGAGCGCCACCCAGAACCGCGGACGCACCTGTCTCTTTCCGACGAAGCGGGACCACAGGGCGACGAGCAGCGGCCCGAGGAAGATGAGCACGAGCGCGACGCCGATCTTCAGGCGCCGCAGCGCGAGCACGTAGAGAAGCTGCGTCAGCACGACCGCGCAGGCCCCGAAGATCGCCAGGTAGATCAGCTCGCGGCCGCCGACGCGCAGGCGCTCAGGCCGCCAGGCGGCGACGATGAGGACGAAGATCGCGAACGAGAACAGGCAGCGCAGCTCCGCGAGCCGGTACGCCGACATCCCGTCGCCGAGCGCGACCTTGATCACCGCGCCGTTGATCCCGAACATGGCCGCCGAGGCGAGCGCCATTGCGTACCCGAGCGCCGGGCGCTCCACACGCAGGGGCTCGGAGCCCGGGATGGGGATCACGTCGGTCAAGGGCCGCCGAACCTACAGCACGTGCCCGCCGTACACTCTGCCGAGCGGGACGTAGCGCAGCCTGGTTAGCGCGCCTGCTTTGGGAGCAGGAGGCCGCCGGTTCGAATCCGGCCGTCCCGACTCATGCGCATCGTCGCCTGCTGCGCCGCTGCGGCGGCGCTTGCCGTCCTGCTCGTGACCGCGTCCTCCGCGTCGACGACGTCGTTCCGGGGCACGATCTCCCCGATCGGGCCGGCGATGCGAGCGACCATGACCGGAAGCTCCTGGCACGCCGGCTGCCCCGTGTCGCTCTCGCAGCTCCGGGTCCTGACGCTCACCTACTGGGGCTTCGACGACCGCGCACACACCGGTCGGATCGTCGTCAACGCCGACGTCGCGCGCACACTTGTCTCCGTCTTCCGCAGGCTGTACGCCGCGCGCTACCCGATCCGGCGCATGCAGCCCGTCGACGCCTACGGTGGCAGCGACTTCCGCTCGATCGAGGCCGACAACACGTCCTCGTTCAACTGCCGGGCGGCGACCGGCTCGACGCACTGGTCGGAGCACGCGTACGGGCACGCGATCGACATCGACCCGATCGAGAACCCCTACGTCGACGGCGGGGCGACGTCACACGCCGCCGGCAGGCCGTACCTCGACCGCTCGCGGCATCGACCCGGCATGGCCTATCCGGGCAGCGCCGTCGTGCAGGCGTTCGCCGCCGCGGGCTGGGGCTGGGGAGGCAGCTGGTCGGGGAGCGTTCACGACTACCAGCACTTCTCGGTGAGCGGACGATGAGCCTCTCGCGGATCTCGGGCACGCTGGCGGCGGCGGCGACGCCGCTCCGCGACGGCGGCGCGGCGCCCGACGAGGACGGCTTCGAGCCGCTCGTCCAGTTCCTGATCGACGCGGGGCTGAACGGCCTGCTCGCGCTCGGCACGACCGGAGAGGGGATCCTGCTTTCGGTCCCTGAGCGCAAGCGCGTCACCGAGCTCTTCGTCCGGGCCGCCGCCGGGAAGCTCGACATCGCGGCCCACTGCGGCGCGCAGACCACGGCCGACACGGTCGAGCTGGCGGAGCACGCTGCGGAGACCGGCGTCAGCGCGGTGGCCGTGATCGCGCCGCCGTACTTCCCGCTCGACGACGCTGCGCAGCTCGCTCATTTCAGGGCCGCCGCACGCGCCTGCGCGCCCACGCCTTTCTACGTGTACGAGTTCGAGCGCTCGAGCGGCTACGCGGTGCCCCCGCACGTGATCGACGAGCTTCGAGCCGCCGCGCCGAACCTCGCCGGGATGAAGGTGTCGGACGCACCGTGGGAGCGCTTCCAGCCCTACCTGATCGAGGGCCTCGACGTCTTCGTCGGGCCCGAGTCCCTGATCGACCAGGGTCTCGCCGGCGGGGCCGTCGGCGCGGTCTCGGCGCTCGCCACCGCGTTCCCGGAGCTCGTGCTCGAGGCCGTCCGCAGCCGCAGCGCCGAGGCCACTGCGCGCGTGGGGGAGCTCCGCGCCGCGATCGAGGGCTTTCCGCGCCACGCCGCGCTGAAGCACGTGCTGCGCACGCGAGGGGTCGCGATCAACCCCGATGTCCGCGCGCCGCTCCGCGGGCTCACGGACGCCGAGCGAGGCCGCCTCGACGAGCTCCTCCCAGCGTGGCTCGAGGAGGCTGCCGTTCGCTGAACAGGCAACGACCGGACCAAAAACTCGCCGAGCCGGTTTCGCTTTCGTCCACCCATCCGACTGGCCTTCGGCTTCCGCCTACCGCCGCCCGGTTGGGCTTCGACCTACTCGCGCTCCGTGCTCGGCGCAAGCAGCACACTAGGGCTTCTCCGGCCGGCGTGCAAGGGCTCTCGAAACGAAATTCTCCGCAAATTGCGAAGATCGGATTGTGTCGCCTTTACGGACAACATCCGGACCAAAAACTCGCCGAGCCGGTTTCGCTTTCGTCCACCCATCCGACTGGCCTTCGGCTTCCGCCTACCGCCGCCCGGTTGGGCTTCGACCTACTCGCGCTCCGTGCTCGGCGCAAGCAGGACACTAGGGTGTCACGGCTCGGGATGCAAGGGCTTCGACGACGATACTTCCCGCAAATTGCGAAGGTCGATCGATTCCTCTTCGCGGGAGAAGCGCGCGAGGTAATAGGCGACGAGGATGAAGAACAGGATCGCCTCCTCCACGGTCATGGTCACGCCCGCGATCCGCTGGTCCCGGAGCGCGTCGATCCCCCACAGCCTCGGCGCGTGCTCGTAGAACGTGTAGATCGGCCGGCCGAGCAGCGATAGCAGGAGCCCGAGAGGCGACGCGAAGAAGAACGCCGCCGCGAGATAGAGCGCCTTGCGCGCCGGAGCTGAGCCGCTGCGGGGCGTCCTGGAACACCGGCCACCAGAGAACGATCCCGGCCGCGAGGTAGCAGAGGTGCTCGAGGTGGAGCAGGGAGCGCGGGTGCTCGAGCGCCGCGTCGTAGACCCAGGGCAGGTGCCAGACGATGTAGGTGCCGAGCCAGAGGCCGAGCGCCACCGGCGGCAGCGTGGCGATGCGTGCGCCCGGAGCCCGCGCGAGGAAGGCGCCGAGCGCAGGCGGGATGCCGAGCACGAGCAGCGCCGGCGCCCACTCGGCGATGGCGATGTTCTGCAGGAGGTGCGCCGAGAGCAGGTAGTGGTTGGCGATCGTCGCCAGCGGCGTCACGCGGGTGAAGAAGACGACGGCCACGCCGGCCGCGAAGCAGACGATCCGCCAGCGCGGGGCCGGAAAGGCGCGGTTGCCCGCGGTGTAGAGGACGACGAGCCCAGCAACCGTGACGAACCCGTCGGGATCGAGGCTCCAGTCGGACGGCGCCACCCCCGGTACGCTACTCGGACGGCGCAGAGGCGCCGCCTCCGCGGGCGTAGCTCAATGGTAGAGCCCCAGCCTTCCAAGCTGGTCACGTGGGTTCGATTCCCATCGCCCGCTACCAAAGCAGTCAAGCCGGAAAGCCGCTTCCAAAGCGGCTTTCCGGCTGATCCAGGCCGAGTACTCGCGGTCCGCTGGACGGGCTGAGATCCGCCTGGGTGTGCCCTCAACCGGGAGTCACGCGGCACAGAGGAGTCCCACTTCGGCGAGTGGGGGTGTGCTGGACCCAGGTCTCGCAGCCGACGCCGTCGTGGTCGCCGTCGAAGCAGGCGACGCGCTTTCAGACCTTGCTGTGGGACCGGCTGTCTTCCTCCGCGGAAGCGGCGATTGCGAAGACAGCCGCCGTTAGATGCGCCCTTTGAGGGGAAGGGCCGCTGCTGGTGACCAGTCCTTTACCCGGCGGGGCCGCCCGTCCAAACGTGATGCGGGCCGTGCCTCCGGAGGTTGAAGTGACGGGCAGTGTCCATCCCTCCGGAGGCCGGCCGTGCCGGCGCGACGCCCCTCCGCCCGCGCCGGCGTATGCACTCAACGCCTACCCCGACCCACAGGACCCAAACCGGAACGCAGATGAGGCAATGACTGCTGGAAACCAGCCGTTCGATCCGCTCGAGCTCCTTGGCCAGCCCCCGGAAGGGGTAGGGGGAGGAACGGAGGAAGGTCTGCGTGGCTTCACTGATGGTTGACGAGTCGGTCTTGCCGAGAATCAAGGCGACAACCCACCGGAGAGGAGCCGAGAATGGATGTCTACGTCAGCCCAGGTTTCGAGTCGATTCATTCACTGCGGAAGCGTGTCGGGGACAGCAGGCTGAGAGAGGAGCACCCGTACAAGACTGTGATTGACAGGCTTCCCTCACTGTCGTGCTCAACTCGCAGGCAGCCACTGCGCTCAAGGAACGGTCACGTCCGCAAGCTCAGACTGTGGTCCCGCGTCTGGGAGTAACCCGAAGGCCAGGGGTCTGCCCGCGCATACACGTTTGGTCCCCGCGCACGCGAGGCGGGTGGCCGCTGTCGCCGCCGACCCGGGGGCCGCTCTTCTGACATCCTCCCGGGCCATGGCCGCCGTCCTGTACACCTTGTTCGTGGGCATGCCGCTCTGCCTGGTTGCGGTGACGTTCGGGCTGCTCGCCTGCATGACGATCGTCGGGCTGCCGATCGGCATCACCCTGATCGCGATCGGCATCAAGGCGTTGTCCTATCCGCAACCGACGCGGTACGACGTCAGGCTCAGGATCAACGAGCGACGGTAATGACCTCGACGCGCGGTCGCCGGACGGACACCGCGAGCGGCGACGTGCCGAACTTCGTCGGCCACGTCATCTCCAACACCACGGTCAACGCCAATGGGGAGGTGACGGATCAGACCATCGAGGTCCATTTGAGCTGCTGATCGGCGGCGGGTTCATCCGGGGTACGGAGTAGGTTCGTGTGACGTGGCGAGAGTCGGCGCGACACTTGTCCTGGCAGGGCTGGCGCTCGCTCTTCTGGCCGGATGTGGGGGCGGGGGCTCGGGGCAGGCGGGTGGCCCGACGCGCTCGGTGCCGACGGTGGAGCGGACCCTGCCGACGGTGACGACCCCGACCGAGCCGGAGACGACCGTCGAGACGCCGACAGAGCCCGCCGTCACCGAGCCTCCGATCACGGAGAACGAGCCGGCGACCACGACCGTCCCGACCGAGCCGGTCACGGTCCCGACCGAGCCGGGCACGGTGACCGTGACGACGCCCGAGCTCCCGCCGACGACGGTTACGGTCACCGGACCGACACCCGCTCCGCCGCCGCCTCCGCCATCTCCGCCGACCGTGACCGTGACGCGGCCGCCGCCTCCGCCCGTGACGCTGACCGTCGTTGCGCCGCCCCCGACGTCGACGGCGGCGCCTGCGTCGACGGCGACGACCGCGCCGACCGCGACAACCGAGAGCTCGGGCGTCAACCCGGCCGGCGCGGCAGCGGTCGGCGCAGCGGCCGCCGCGTCCCAGAGCGAGGAGCCGGAGAGCACGGACTGGGGGTGGGTCGCGTTCGCGATCCTGGCCTTCGGTGTGCTCGTCGGCGGGATCGTCTGGTGGTGGCGCGGCAGGCACCACGACAAGGACACGGGCGCTCCCGCATCGTAGGCCGACTGCTCGTGACCACAAAGGAGAAAACCCGCCGTTGCGGCGGGTCTTCTCCTTCCTGCGGGAGTTACCGCGGGTGATGCCTACCCGTTATTTGACGAGCTTGTCTGCGGCCTTGATCAGGTTCTTGCAGTGGGCCCAGTCGGAGTTGCCCCTCGGGATCGGAGTGTCATTGAAGGCCGCGTTGTAGAGGTCTTCCTTGATCGTCGTCGCGAGATCGTCGCGCTCGGCCCCGAGCGACTTGATGTCGGCGGCAACGCCCTTGTACTTGCTGTCGTCGCTACTCGAGCCGGTCTTCAGAGCTGCCGTGTCGGCGGCGAGGATGTCCGTGCCGAACTGCCCGACGCTCGAGTTGAGCTGCTTGTAGCAGACGGCCAGATCCTCGAACTTCTTGTCGCCGGTCTGACCCGGTGTGATGGTGAGGTCCTCGGTCAGCACGCGACCGTCGTCGGTGTAGTCGTCCTTGAGCCCGGTGAGAGCCATGATCGTCGGACGCGTGTCCGTGTGGTCGGCCCAGGTGCCGGAGCTCGTGATCGACGTGACCAGCTGCGGACTGGAATTGGCGCTCCCGTCCGAGTTCGGGCCCTGGTCCGCCGGGAGGCCGTCGACGCCCTTCTGCGCGACGCCGGGTCCCACGAGCCCCAGCCAGGTGTTGTCGATCTCGGGCGCGTAGTACCCGTGGTCCCAGGCGAAGCCGTTGTTGACCGACACGCAGCCGGCCGCGGCGGTCGCCGACGTCGTCCCGGCTGTACACCCGTCCAGCACCGGGTTCGTTCCTCCGATGTCGTTCATGCCGATCGTGAAGAAGTAGTCTGGCTTCGGGAACAGCGTGAACGACGGCGTCCGGGCCGGGTCGGCGTTGACGAAGTGGAGGAGGGCTTCGACCGTCGGATCGGCCTCGTACTGCGTGATGTTCTCGGGCACGTTGCCGTCAAAGACGTCGTTGGCCGTCGTGTTGAAGAAGTCACGCTCGAGCTGGCGCGTGGCCGGGTCGTTCGGGCCGGGCTGGTTCTTGATGTAGATCGAGTTCCCCTGCGACTCGTTGTAGAACGGCGTCGAGTTGTTCTCCTGGTGGATCAGGAGCCCGTGGATGTCGACCTGCATCTCGCCGATGCGTCTCGGGGACGTGCCCGAGTAGCTGCACGTGTAGCCCAGCGTGCCGGGCGTGCCGCTGCAGGTCGGCTGCACCGTGCGGTTCGCGTTCGCCCCGGCGAAGTGGTCACCCTCGTCGGCGGTGATCACGAACAGGGTGTTGCTCGCGTTGATGCCGTCGTCCGCCAGGCGCTGGAAGAACGTCTTGAAAGCGGCGTCGTAGGCGGCCAGGTTGGCCGTGTAGCAGCTGTCGCCGGGACCCTGGGCCGTTCCCGTGTTCGAGCAGCCGCCCTGGCCCGGCTTCCGCTCGTGGGCGTCGGAGATGTAGCCGTAGGTGATCGGCACGCCGACCTCCTGCATGTCGGCCACGTAGGCCAGGGATTGCGCGGCGCTGATCGGCCCGAACCCCGGGAAGCCCGGTGTGAAGGCGTTGGTCCCCGGCGGGCACGGACAGGGACTGACCGTGAACGGGCCTTTCATCGTGTTGCCGTTCAGGTCGGTGAGATTCCCCTGCGCGTCGAAGACGTGATACGTGTGGCCGTTGACGACGCGGTCGCCGCCCGAGTTCGTCGCTGCCTGCACGAGCTGCGGCGTCAGGTACCTGTGCCCGAAAACCGCCTGGAAGTTGTCGTAGCCGCCGGGCTCGTCCGGAAGCAGGTCGGGCACAGCCGTAGGCGACGTGAAGGCCTGGTTGCCCCGGTTTCCCGTCGCCGTCGTGCAGAACGAGTCCATCTGCGCGCAGTGGACCGCGACCCCGACGTAGTCGTTCTGCTCCTGCTGCTTGAATCTCGGATCCGCAGTGTCGGCATTCAGCTGCGCCACCTCGGGCGAGTTCGCCCCGAACACGTTCTGGAGGTCGGGGTTGACGTTTTCGAGGACCATGTTCGCCGTCGAGACGTCGCCGACGTCACAGCCGGCGCGTGTGAAGGGCGCCCACGGCGCGGGCGGTGTCTGCGGCGAGTTGGCCGCCGGCACGACCGGCGAGTACGGCATGTTCGGGTACGTGTCGACGTTGTATGTGCCCGTCCAGTACGCGAACGAGGACCTCGAGTTGTTCGGATCCCCGTTGACGTAGGTCTCGTACGAGTTTCCGATCCCCTGTCCGTGCCGGTCACCGTACAGGCCGCTGTAGTTCGTGAGGCTGTCGTCGGCCGTATGGGCGATCAGCGGCGTGTAGTTGTTCGAGAGCATCGTTCCGTTGTTCGTGATGAAGTTCTCGAGCGCCGGCATCTGCTCGAGATCCGACAGGACGTTCGGGTTGTCGCGGAAGAAGTGCGTGTTGTCGAACGTGATCTCGATCACGTGCTGGATGCCGTTTGCGAGGTGGCAGTTGGGAGACGGCGGCGGACTGATCACAGCCGCCTTGCGGCTGCCGCCGAGCGCGCCGGCAGTGATCGCGCCGGCGACGAGCGCTGCTGCCGCCAGGACCAGTCCGAGTCGCCGCAGACCGGCGGCACTCGCTCCCGAAGCATGTTGTCTCATGATCACCCTTTCCTGCGCCTGCCGTTCGTGTGTGGTCGAAGACGTCGCGATGCTGGGCACCCGGGGTCCGCGGCGGGGTTGCACTCTTGCGAACATCCGGCGCTATTTCGGTGAACGCGCCGCTGCGATTCCCCCCTCCGAGCCTCGTTGGTTGCCCTCGAACCCGAAAGCTTTCCCCGCGCGGCGTGTCGGACTAAACCCAACCGGGGAATCGGGCTTCCGAGATCGGCTCTCGCTGCGCCGTAGGCTTAGGCCATATGCGCGCGCCACCCAGGATCCGCGGCGGACTGGCTCTTCGGCTCGGAGTCCTCGTCGGCGGGCTGTTCCTCTTCGCCCTCGGCATCGTCGCGTTCCTCGAGTCCAGGCTCGGGCTGTCGCCCTGGGACGTGCTCCATCAGGGCATCGCGAACCACACGCCGCTGTCCTTCGGCGCGGCGAACATCGCGGTCTCGGTCGCCGTCCTCACTCTCGCGTGGCTGCTCGGGGCGCGCGTCGGGATCGGCACGCTCGCCAATGCCCTCCTGGTCGGAGGCTTCATCGTCGGGCTGACCTCGATCGGCGCCGTGCAGCATCTCGCCCACGAGCCGCTCGGAGTGCGCATCGGCATGCTGGCCGCCGGCCTGATCCTGACCGGCCTCGGCTCCGCGGTCTACCTCGCCGCGGCGCTCGGCGCCGGGCCTCGAGACTCGCTGATGGTGGTCGGATCGCATCGGCTCGGGCGGCGGATCGCCCTCGTCCGGGGAGCGCTCGAGGTGTGCGCGCTCGCGCTCGGCATCGCCCTCGGCGGGACGTTCGGCGCCGGCACGGTCGTCTTCGCGCTGCTGATCGGCCCGTCGATCGAAGCCTCCTTCTGGCTGCTCGAGCGCACCCCGCTGACGCGGCCGGGCTCGCCGTTGGCGGTCTCGGTCCCGGCATGACGCTGGCAGCTCACGAGCTCGGCGATCCGGGCCGGCCGCCGCTCGTCTTCCTGCACGCCCTCGGGGTGGGGACGAGCGGCCGCTACGTGTCCGAGATTGCACCGCTACTGCGCCGCCGGGTCGTCGGCGTCGACGGATCCGGCTACGGGCGCAGCCCCGCGCTCGAGCCCGCGGAGTACGAGCCTGCGTCCTACGTGCCGCGCGTGATCCGCCTTCTCGACGAGCTGGGGCTGAAGCGGACGGCAGTGATGGGTCACTCGTGGGGCGGTGTCGTCGCCTGCCATCTGGCTGCCGCCGACCCTGGCCGGGTCGACGCGCTCGTCCTCCTGGACAGCGGCCATCTCGACTACGGCGACCAGGAGGGCGTCGACCCCGAGCTTCCGCTCGAGGCCTGGATCGAGAACGCGTGCGCGAGGCAGTGGCGATGGCCGTCGCGGGACGCCTTCCTCGCCGAGGTCCGCGAGGACGCGGTGCGCATGACGCCGGAGTACGAGGCCGCCGTGCTCGCCGGCATGACCGAGGAGGCGGACGGGGCCGTCCACAGCGCGCCGCCGGAGGTCAGGGGCGCCGTCTATCGCGCCCTGTCGCGCGTGCGCTCGAGCGAGACGTGGCCTGCGATCGACGCCGCCGGCATCCCGACGCTCCTGCTCTACGCGACCGAGCCATCCGAGCGCGTCGCCGAGAACGAGGCCGGGGCGCAGCGACTACTCGCGGCGGTCCGCTCCGCCGAGGCCGTCCCGATCGCGGGGGCGGGACACGATCTGATCGCCGACGCCGGGCCGCAGATCGCCGGCATCGTCGCCGACTGGCTGGACGCGCTCTAGCTTTCGCTCTGGCCCGACAGCTCGACCCGCTCGATCACGACCGGGTCGTCGGGCCGGTCGCGCGAGTCCTTCGGCACCCGTGAGATCTCGTCGACGACGTCCATGCCCTCGACGACGCGCCCGAAGACCGTGTGCTTGCCGTCGAGCCACGGGCACGCCTCGGCTGTCACGATGAAGAACTGGCTGCCGTTCGTGTTCGGCCCCGAGTTGGCCATGGCGAGCGCGCCGCGGACGACACTCTGCTCGTTGGGCTCGTCCTCGAACTGATAGCCGGGCCCGCCGGTGCCGTCGCCACGAGGACAGCCGCCCTGGATCATGAAGTCATCGATCACGCGGTGGAAGGTCCCACCGTCGTAGAAGCCCTTGCCGGCGAGGTCCTCGAAGTTCCGGACCGTCTTTGGAGCCTCGTCCGCGAACAGCTCGATCCGGATCGCGCCGTGGTTTGTGTGCAGCGTCGTTTCGCTCATGGCCGAACCGTACCTGGCAGGCGATCTTTGTACGCTGACCTCACCAATCGGCGCCTGTAGCTCAGTGGACAGAGCGGCGGACTTCTAATCCGCGGGTCGGAGGTTCGAATCCTCCCAGGCGCATCGAGAGAACTACCTGCAAAGCTGAGGCTTTACGGCTGCAGAAGATCGCGAGCCATGCGGCGCTAGAGGCAAGAGGGGCAACATGCGTGGCTAGAGGCTTGATGTGAAACTCGGCAGCGTTCTGGCCTGAGATGCTACTCAGGGTGGCATAAGAGGGCAGAACGACTCGCGGGTGTTCAGCCCGAGTCCGTCACGGACGACAAGACCGGGAACGAAGGGGCGAGACCTGGTCGACTACGCGGCGTGGGCCGCAAGCTCGCGAGCGGTGTCCTCATAGATCTGCCAGCCTGCCACCTTGCCGTCGCGCAGCGTCCAGACCATCGCCCACTCGTTGTCGTACGAACGGCCCGTCTCCTTGACTCGCGCGTGTAGGGAGCCGAGGACGACGACGCGATCCCCCTTGGCGAGGAACTGGGTCGGCGCGAACTCGTCGATCCGGGCCGGCGTCTCCTCCAGCCGAAACAACGTCGGCTGCAAGCTCTTACGACCGCCCTGCTCGACCAGCCCGCGCACATACAGAAGCGCGTTCTCACGCTGCCGCCGCAGCGGCAACCCTTCCGCCACCTCCAAAACGAACCCGACCAGCCGATCACGAACCTCGACCGCCGGCACCTCAAACGCGACCGCTGCCTCCATACGCTCCTCCCTCGAACGATGACCGCTAACGCGGACACCATTCGAGGCCAAGCCACAGGACCCTTCAACGAGCTAACAAAGTGCTACTAGCGGCGCCAGTAGCGGCACGCTGCTTCGCCGCCAACCTAGTCGGCGCGTGCAAAGGTGTGGCAAGCTTGTCCATCCGCCGGTCGGTAGTCCGCGCATACGGCTCGTCTGTGGCCGGCCGCCCGAAAGGAGCGAGATGGTCGCTCGGATGACCACGTATCGGTTCAAGGTCGATCCCCACGAACTTGCGACGAAGGCCGAGGATGGACTGCTGCCCCTGTTCAGGAAGCAGCCCGGCTTCCGCGGTTACTCGCTATTCGCCGATGGCAGCGAGGTCCAGCGGGGACCGCGCGGAATGGGGGCTCCCCACGTGCGACAGATCATCGCGATCACGCTGTGGGACAGCCGTGCCGAGGCCCAAGCGGGCATCCCGGCCGCCTGGGACTGGGTACGTCAGAACATGGGCGACGAGGTGGAGTGGACAGATACAGAGTTCGTGGACGTCTGGCTCGACACCTCGCTCGGCATCAGCCCATCGGTCGCATAGCTTCACGGGACGCGAGCACTCGTATCGCTTCTAGAGGTCGTCTCCCGGGCGGGTATGCTGGCCGCAGCGAGGTGGCCGTAGCTCAGTTGGTAGAGCCCCGGGTTGTGGTCCCGGTGGTCGCGGGTTCGAATCCCGTCGGCCACCCCTCCTGCCTCCGACGCTTTGCAGCCGCCTTACAGTCGGGGGGCACGGCACTTACCTCGACCCAGCAAGCTGGGTCGCAGTTCGTTCGAACAACGAGAGGAGTACGACTGTGAAGACAGGGTGGAAACGGGGCTACCGCGTGGCGGTGGTCGCTGCCGGTGCGCTGCTTCTGGCCGGCGGCGCCGTCGCCGTCGCCGGGGCGGCCCACGGCAAGGGCAAGGTCAAGCTCGCGAAGAAGGCGCAGGTCGCCAAGAAGCGGATCGTCCGCACCGGCGTCCACGCGGACGTCAGCCTCGTCCGCGCCGACGGCTCGACGGATGCGTTCTCCGTCGACCGCGGCAAGGTGACCGCCAGCTCCGCGAGCTCGGTCACGCTCCATCGCGCCGACGGCAAGGACGTCACGGTCAGCCTGTCGACCGCGACGGTCGCCCGCGGCACCGTCACGGTGGGTAAGCCGGTGCTCGTGTTCTCCCGCAACGGCGCCGCCTTCAGGGTGCGCGCGCCCGGCGCGGGCCTCGCCGCACCGATCGCGGCGGCGGTGGCGGGCAAGAAGTCGCCGATCGTGCACATCGAGGCGAGCTTCGTTCGCGCCGACGGTTCGACCGGCACGGTCGCACTCGATCGCGGCCAGGTGACGGCCGCCTCCACGACCTCGCTGATGCTCCACCGCGCCGACGGCCAGAACGTCACGTTCACGCTCGGCACCGGCGTCGTCGTCCGCGGCCGCCTCGTCGTGGGCGGCAAGGCGCTCGTGCTCTCGCGCGACGGCGCGGTCGTCCGCGTCCTTGCCCGCGGCGCGAAGGCAGCGGGCTAGATCTCCCGCAAGGAGCCCGGCCGTGAGGGGACGGCCGGGCTCCTCCTCATCCGCCGTGCTCCGCTGCCTAGACTGCGGCGGGGCCCCGTAGCTCAGCGGATAGAGCGGCAGACTTCGAATCTGCGTGCGGAGGTTCGACTCCTCCCGGGGCCATGGCACGAAAGTCCTCTAGTGAAGCCAGATCCGCTCGGCAGTTGATTCGCGGCTCTTGGCGCCCAGCGTCTGCGCGATCGCCTCGTCGACGAGCCCGGGTCGCGCACCGTGGCGAGGCCGACTCAGAACACGCCCGCACCGAACGCCGGCACGAGCTTGGAGGCCGCCTGGACGGCGAGGCGCGTCTTCCCCGAGCCGCCCGGGCCGGAGAGCGACGAGACGTGTGCCGTTGCGGAGCAGATCCACGAACCCGTCCCGCTTTCGCTGCCTGCCTACGAACGAGGGTGTCGGCCGCGGCAGGTTGGTGTTCGAGACCGTCTTCAGAGGCGGGAAACGCTCGCGGCCGACCTGGAAGAGGGTGACCGGTTCGACGAAGTCCTTCAAACGGTGCTCGCCCAGCTCGACGAGGTCGCCCTCGACGAGCTCCCGCGTCCCCCCGCCGAGACCACGATCTTTCCGCCGTGACCCGAAGCGGCGATCCACGCCACGCGGTGGAGCTCGCGGCTGGCGTAGCCCTCCACGGTCACTTGCCTCTCGCCCGGTGTGCAGGCCGATCCGCACGCGAAACACATGAGCATCTCACCAGCGGATCGAAGACTCACTGTTGAAGCGCTGGCGGCGGACGCGTTTCTCTGGCTGGAACTGCTATCCGAGCGCGCTCTTGAGGTAGTCGTTGACGCTGGTGCGCGGGCGTGGCCACTCGGGTGCGGGCGGAATCTCGTCGCCCCGGGTCTGACACAGCATCAGCGACGGAAAGATCGCCGAGTCGGTGCCAGCGGCCTCCTGTACTTGGCGCTCGAGCTCTTCGGCAGGCACGTACTCAATCGTGAGCTCGCGACCATTGATCGACTCGGCCAGCTTGGCGACCTCATGCGGGGTGAGCGCCTCTGGGCCGCCGAGTTCGACCGTTTGTCCGTGCGCCTGGGGATTGTCGACGCAGGCGACGATCGCGGCGGCCACGTCGTTTGAGGAGATCCAGCTGACTCGCTGCTCGCCGCTGCCCAACACTCGCGCCGTACCAGCGTCATAGGCCCAGCCCAGTGCGGGACCGAGCCACATCTCCATGAAGTAGCTGGGCCGAAGGATCGTGTACGTCATCCCCGAGCCGCGCAGCTGCTCCTCAACTGCCCGTTTTGCCTCCGTCAGCGGATCGTCCGTGTTGACGTTGCGGGTGTAGGAGACGTAGATGAAGTGACCGACGCCGGCCTCCTGGGCGGCGTCGACGAGTGCCGTTGAGACTCGACGGGTCGGTCCGTCCTGGGCCGTCGACAGGACTCGGTGCCCGATCCGTGCCGCTACAACCGACGGTCCGAACAACGATTCGGCCAACCTCGCCGCCTTGCTGACTGACGACGCACCGAAGAGCCGCCGGTGCCAAAACGGCGTTGCGGGCGGTGCGGCTCTTCGGCGAGAGAGGAATCTGCGGGACTCGACCCCCCTCCAAGCGAGCCCCGCTACCTGTTCTGTTCCTTGTCGCCCAGTCTCGAAACCCGGCACACCAAAGCCCGCCCGTGAGGGGAAGGGAGGGCTCTCGGCAGAACGTCGAGCCGAACCATCCCCTCGAGCCGAACCATCCCCTCGAGCCGAATCCACTCACGGCAAGGCGAGATCGGCGGCGGTCCACCTCAGCGGCCGACCGAGGATCGTGGCGAGCCGCCATACCTCTTCTGCCAGCGCTTCCCGCGCGGGCGGCGCTGCTTCGGCGAACCAAGCAACAATCACCTGGTCTTCGGTAAGCGACCACGTGCCAGATACCACTCCACCGACGATGACGATATTTGCCCCACGACTGACCAGCGTTCTGCGGGCGGGGGGCACGACGTGGGCATCGGCTGTGCCCGGACCCAGGACCCATTGGTCGTATCCCGGCAGGAGTCGCGTCGCGGTCGTCTCAGTCGTCGAGACCAGCTCCTCGAGATCCTCGCGCAGGACGTAGGTGGTCTCCCCGTCGACGTCGACAGACGCGAGGCGGTCACCGAGGCCTGCAATCCAGGACTGGATCCGCTTGCGGCCCGCGCCCAGGCCCGCGCCGAGCCAGTAGTGCACGCGGTCCGGTGCCGCCGGCCCATACGCTCGGAAGTACGCCTCGACGGCACGCGTTCCAGCCTCGTCGAGGTCGGGCACGCCTGCCCAGCGCGGGTTGGTGTCCAGACGCTGGAAGGTCGCACGTCCGTCTCGCGGCGGGCCGAAGCACATGTCTCCCTGCCACGCGAGCGGCTTCAACAATGTCCAAGTCCGGTCGGCGAAGGCAAAGCCCAGATGGCGGAACTTCGGTCGGGCGGTGACCGCAGCCCCTAGCTCGTCGCGGGTCAGCGGCCCTTCGGCGAGCGCCTCTCGGACCGTCTCCCGAAGGAGTGGCCAGTCGGACGGCGTGAGGCGGTAGTGGCTCTGCCAGCCGGGTCGCTCCCACACCCGGCCGGCGGCCCGCAGGGCGAGGTATCTGCCACCCTCCTCCGGCGTGACCAGGTGTGTGGCGCCGCGAAACGCGAAGGTCTTGATGATCCGACCTTCGGCCAGGGCGCGGGCGACGTCGCCCGGCCGGGACCGTTCACGCCTGATGCGGACGGCGAGCTCGGCCGCGGCATCGGGCTGGGCCGGGACGGCGCCCAGGCGGCGCACAACGCCTGCGACCGATTCGGTTCCGACCGGGTCGAGCAGCTGCCGCCGCATACGCCACGCGAGGGCGCGGGACCAGCTGACTGACACGCGCACACAATAACGACGGGTCGCCGACGATCCGCTCATCGGGCTTCGGTCGCGAGCCGGCGATGACGCGGCGCAGCTGGTCGCGGTATGAGGCCCTGTCGAATCAGGGTCGGGAGGCTCAGGCCGTCCGCGTGTCTGGCCTGGCAAGTTCCCCGATCGGTATCGGACCGGGCCGTTCCAGGGTCGCGAACCATCCGAACGTCTGGCGGTCCTTCGCACCTCCTCCACCCCCGAACGTCTCGTAGGAGCCGGCGAGGTGGTAGATACGAGGAGCGGCGGATCCCCCCGGCTCGTCCCAGGCGTACCCCTCATACGCCCGGTCGTCGGAGGGAT
Organism: uncultured Actinomycetes bacterium; assembly: GCA_963776375.1. Classification (GTDB taxonomy): domain Bacteria; phylum Actinomycetota; class Thermoleophilia; order Gaiellales; family Gaiellaceae; genus PALSA-612. Next base: position 763,060 of record CAVZMF010000005.1, read on the forward strand.
CCGCTTTCTCGCCGTTCTGGCTGAACACCAGCCTTCGCGCTCTCTCACTCCACCAGCCGGTGATCGGCTGCCCGAGGACGCTCCCGCTCACCCGCCCCAGCTCGTCGACGCGCCGGATGCGAAGCGTGCCTCGGCCACCGTTGACATGCACCTCCCAGTCGCCGGTCTTCAGATACGTCACTCAATCGCTCCAACGACCGCGAAGGGCGAGCCGAGGCATGCCATGACGCGACTCTGCAGCGCGTCGCTAATACGGCGATAACACGGGGTGCGACCCCGAGGCCTCTAGTCGAACTGGCGCCGGCGCCTGTGAGGTGTGCAGGCAGCGAGGGTTGATGAGGCGCGAGCGTCGAGAAAGGGCCGACTGGGCTCGTCGTTGTCTACGACCAGATCGGCTGTCTCGGTCGGACAAGCCGTCGCGAAGTAGAGCTTCTGACCGGGGATGTATCGGGTGCGGTAGCGTCGCTCGACCTCAGCACGGGAGCCAAACAGGGCGGCGTCGCGATCCAATGCGCGCCGAAGGATCTCGTCGAAGCTGGCCGAGACGAAGATGCGCAGATCCCAACTCTCGAACAGTTCGGGGCGAAGCAGAAAGACGCCGTCGAGGATGAGGACACCATCCTCGGAAGCGACCTCAGCCGAGCCCGACCGTGGAGCGTCGATGCGGAAGTCGAACACGGCAGAGCGATACACGCGGTCGCCTCCAGGGCCAAGCGGATCGAGAAGAAGCTTCCGCAACGCCATGTGGTCGAACGAGTCCTCGTAATAGCCCTCTGGAGAGTCTTCACCTTGTCGATACCGCTCCTCTCGCGAGCGGTGGAAGCCGTCGATCGACGCGCGAATCACCATACGTCCGCGTCGACGCAGGCCGTGTGCAAGCTCATCGGCGAGCGTCGTCTTACCGGCAGCGTCAGGGCCATCGACAGCCACCCGAACCGGGTGCGGGCACTGGACAGCATCGACAACCTCGACGATCCGCTCGACGACAGCCGCTCGCGACCCTGCGAGGCGATCGTCAGACACCCCCAGAGTCTAGGGTGCAGAGGTTCGACTCCACCCGGGGCCAAACCTGTTGTGGTTTCCACAACATGCTCCAGTGTTCCTCCGGTCGCCGGAGGGATGAGCCGCCCCGTGGCCGTCCGTCAGCGTCCGGGTCGGCTTACCGGAGCGTGATTGACATTCCCGGTAGGTCGATGCCATCAAGAGTGGTGCTCCAACTCTCGCCTGCCGCGACCGGGAGCAGTTCGGTCAGCGTTCCGGTGGTCACGACTTCACCCGCCTGGACGGGCGGGAAGCGCGATTGGCTCGCCAGAACCTCGGCCAGGTGGGCGAAGGCCAGCACGGGGCTGCCGAGTACCTCCTTGCCGCCGCCGGTTGCCAGTTGCTCGCCGTCCCTCGAAAGCGTGATCGTGAAGCTGCGCAGCCTTGCTGCGCAGCTCTCGACGTCGGCGACGGCCACCGGCAGACCAATCACAAGTAGGCCGTGCACCGCGCAGGCGGCGATCGCGTCCGCGACCTTGAACCTCCAGTCGGCGAACGGGCACTGCACGATCTCGAATCCATGCGCGATCCAATCGACGCACGCGAGGATGGCCGCCTCGTCCCGGGTCACCGGCGGCGTGCGCGCGAAGTGCAACTGGATCTCGGGCTCGATGCGCGGCTGGATCAGGTGGCCGATGTCCACGTGCGCAGTGCCGCCTTCCGCGTACTGCACGGTCGAGTCGTACACGTAGCCCCAAATCGGCGCCCGAAGCCCGCGCTGCGACCAGATCGCTTGGTTGGTGAACCCGATCTTGCGCCCAACGGGATTCTCTCCACGTCGGAGGCGCCGCTCGTGCACCTCGCCGGCGATCGCGTAGGCACGATCTTCGTCGAGGGTGGGATCGTAGTCGCTGAAGAGTCCGATAAGCCGCCGCGACGCGAGCGCCTCGACAACGATGCCCGCCTCGTTCATCTCCAGACGGAGCCGCCATTCCTCGAACGCACCTGAGAGCTCGACCTCGCCGAGCGCCGCGAGGCGTGAGACGTGGTCATCGATGAAGTAGAGGTAGAGGGGCACGAGCTGCTCGCGGAGTAACTTCGACGCGACCGCGTCCGACGGTGGGGAGGTTCGCCAGTCGAGGGCGGCCTGGACGAGCGGTCTGCCCGGTGCCGCCTCGTTCGCCAGGTACCACGAGACAGCGTCGTTGTTCGTGCCGACCCTGCCCGTCGCCGCCGTGAACAGAAACCGCACAGGGAAGAGCACCAGCTTGGTCACGCGGCGCACGCCGCGGGAAAGGAGCAGTTCGGGATCGCGGATCTCCTCAACGGCGTCGTCTCCCTCGGGCCTGAGCGAGCCCCACGCCGTCGCTCCCCCAGCCGATGCTCCCATACCGGCCAAGAACTCCAGCGCGAACTGCGCCCCGCTCACCAGGAGCTCACGAGCGCTCGGGCGCGGAAGACCGGCGCGGGCGTCCGTGCCGATCAGCAGCCGGCCGTTCTCGAGCAGATCGAGCCGATCCAGCGGTGGGAAGCGTCCACCCTTGTGCTCTCCCCGCAGGCTAGCCGGCGAGCCCCAGAAGACCGACAGGCGCGCATGAAGAGGCGTCCCCTTCGCCTTCTCCGCAGTGGCGACTGCCTGGATTGTCTCGGCATCATCCGTCTCCAGGGGATCGCTGACGATCAAGCCGAGGTCGACGTCGCTCACGAGCTCACTGAACCCGCCGTGGGCCAGGCTGCCGAGCGCGTAAGCAGCCAGCAAGCGCTCGCCGAGCGCGTCACGGTAGGCCGCTGCCACCTGCGCCAGTACGCTTTCGGCTCGCACGATGCCCACGCTAGACGATTGGCTGCGGGCCCTCACGCCCGGCCATCCGGCCACTCCGTCCGGCCACTCCGTCCGCCGGCGGCGTCGCGGTAAATGGTTCCTGATGGGCTCCGTTCTGAATTACGGATCGGGCGTCCCAGTACGCGCGCCGGTGCGCCGTCGCTGCCGATGATGTTGAGTGGGAGAAAGAGGAACTCGGCGCGGCGCCCAGCAAGGAGCCGTGCGTTTGCGACTTGCTCCGCGATCAGCACGCCGTCGCGTAGGAGCGTGTGGTGTACCGGCCAGTCGAAGTCAGGCGGGCGCAGTGGGAGGGGGAGTTCTGGCGTCGGCATGTCCACCGCGAGGAGCTTGACCTGTCTGTCCACGAGCCATTCGGCGGCAGCCACCGACAGCGCGGCGTGCCGGGCGTAGTCGGGCGTGCCGACGTAGCGGGCGAGGCCGGTGTCGAGCACCAGGATCTCGCCGGGCTCGACTTGTGGGGACATGCGCTCAAAGTCCTCGGGCTCGACAAGACCCTCGAGCGGCTTCTCGATCCGCCAGACAACGCCGCTGCCGATGAGCCGTTCGAGCGGCACCTCTTCGAGCGCGGGCCCATCGCTGAAGAAGTGTCGCGGCGAGTCGACGTGCGTCCCGACGTGCACGACCATCGACAGCTCTGTGACGTTGAGCGGTTGCTCCGGGATGCTGGCAATGCGCTCGATGCGCGGCGGTGGAAACGACGAGAGACGAGGCACGGTGGGCGACAGCGGCCAAGTGAGGTCGATCCAGTCCCCGGCCGCCGGTACAGGCCGTGTCGCTCCGTACGTGTTCCAGCCGCGCCAGCCGTCGCCGGGTGTCGTCTGGGTCCGGTCGCACATATCTCCTCCTCCCCTACGGGTGTAGGAGCGAGACGGCGTCGTCGACGCTCTTCGCCCCCGGGAGCGCGTAGATCGCGGCGAGCAGGCTCCCCGCCCGTTCCCGCCCTAGAAGGTCGCGCGCGTTGTCGTGGAACTTCGCGTCCAACTCCTCCGGCGAGAGGGGGTCCTCAGGGTCTCCTTTCGGGAACAGCACCGTCTCCTGGAAGGAGTTGCCGCCGGAAAGTTCGATCGTCACCCGCGCGGGGAACACGAAGAACGTGTTCAGACCGGCGGCCTGCGTGCCGGCAAGCCCGAGTGCGGTTCGAGTCCGATCGATGTCGAGCCTGAACGCCTTCGCCGCGGCCGCGGCGGCGCCGAAGGTGCCGTTCGTTCCGGTCGAGTGCCAGAAGCGGTAGTGGCTCGGCATCACCGCCATCCCGACGCGTACGGCGACCTCGTAGCCGGCCACCAGCGCGAGGAGCAAATCACGGCCCGACAGGCGTTCGGTCTCTGCGAGCGCGAGCACGGTCGGGACGACGACCGATCCAGTGTGCAGCAAGGCCCGCTTGTGCGTGTCGTCGTTGTCAGCAGCGTTCGCGAGCATGCCGTTCGCCAGTGCGGCAATCGCCGGCTGGGCCCTCAACGCACGCGCGCCGATCACCGACGCGCCGCCGGCGCTCGCATAGAGGCTCGCAACCTCGGATGCGACCTGCGATTTGGCCGGGTCGACTCTCCAGGCGCTCAACGCGCAGCCGACCGTGTCGAGGATGATGCGACAACCCTGCTCAACGACGGCGGGTGGCAGGGATTCGTAGCGCAGCTCCGCGACGAACTGCGCAAGGGCGCGGGTTTCGGCGATCGTGTTCGTAGCGAAGGGATTCTCGCGCGTATCACCCCGCCGGGTGACGTCTGATCAGGTGCCAGGCCCAAACGCGAGGATGGCCTCGATACGGCCGGCCCAGCCGCAACGGGTCAGGCTCCGTCCCGCTGCAGACGAGCCTGACCTTACCCGCAAAGGAAGGCCAGCGATCCTCCCTGGGGCGGGCCGTGGGAGATTTCTCGCCGGAAACGGAACTGTAACGCGGGTCCGTTACACATCCGCGCTGGTCGCCCTATCGTTCCGGCAAACCCCGAAAGCGAGGATGCGCACGTGCACGTGAGCGACGACCCCCGGGTCGGCACGGAGCTCGCCGGTTATCGGATCGAGTCGCTGCTGGGCTGGGGTGGTATGAGCGTCGTCTACGTGGCCGAGGACCTTCGGCTCAAGCGGCGGGTTGCACTCAAGCTGTTGGCCGCCGGTCTCGCCGAGGACGAGTCGTTCCGTGACCGTTTCCTCCGCGAGTCGGAGCTGGCCGCATCGATCGATCATCCGAACATCGTCCCCATCTACGAGGCCGGGACGACGGGGGACCTCCTCTTCATCGCCATGCGCTACGTCGACGGGCGCGATCTGAAAGAGCGCCTGCAGCGCGGTCGTCTCGACCCGGGGGATGCGATCGGCATCCTCGCGCAGGTGGCGAGCGCCCTCGATGCGGCGCACGCGCGCGGCCTCGTTCATCGAGATGTGAAGCCCTCCAACGTGCTGGTCGACCCGGGCGCCCGCCCGGACGGCTCCGACCATGTCTACCTGGCGGACTTCGGCCTCACGAGACAGGTCTCCGAAGAGGCTGGAATCGGCGACGACGGCCACCTGATGGGCACGATCGACTACGTCGCGCCCGAGCAGATCGCGGGAGAGGAGGTCGACGGCCGGGCAGACGTCTACTCGCTGGGCTGCGTGCTCTACGAGTGTGTCGTCGGGCAGCCGCCGTTCCGGCGCGACTCGGAGCTCGCGGTCGTGTTCGCACATCTCGACACGGAGCCCCCGCCGGCCAGCGCCGAGCGGCCGGAGCTGCCTGTTGCGCTCGACGCCGTGATCGCCAGGGCGCTGGCCAAGGAGCCGGAGCAGCGCTATGAGAGTTGCCGCGAGCTCGCCCGGGCGGCGCTCGACGTGACGGTGGACGAGGCGAGCCGCCTGCTGGCGGAGGCCGCCTCACGTGCGGCCGCCGGCCGGAGTGACCTGAACGAGGTCGAGGCCGAGCTGGAGGTCAAGGTGATCGACCTCCAGGTCGCGCGCGAGCAGGCACGCGCCCTCTCGGCCACGCCTACACCTGCCCGCGTGGCCACCGAGGGAGTCTGCCCGTTCAAGGGTCTCGCGAGCTTCGAGCCGGTCGACGCCGACTACTTCTTCGGCCGCGAGCGGCTCGTCGCCGAGCTCGTCGCGCGGCTGGTCGGCGCGGGGTTCCTCGGCATCGTCGGCCCGTCGGGCAGCGGCAAGTCGTCGCTGCTCCGCGCCGGTCTCCTCCCGGCCCTGGCCGGGGGAGTGCTGCCGGGCAGCGAGGGGTGGCGGCGCCTGCTGCTGCGGCCCGGAGAGCATCCGCTGGAAGAGCTTCGCCGTGTGCTCGTATCGGGAGCGAGGGATCCTCTCGCAGAGGCCCTCGCCACGCTGCCCGCGGACGCACGCCTCCTGATCGCGGTCGATCAGCTCGAAGAGCTCTTCACCGCGTGCCGTTCCGATGCCGAGCGCTCGGCCTTCGCCGAAGTGCTCGCCCGCGCTGCGAACGATCCAGCGGGTCGAGCGGTGGTCGTCGTCGCTTTACGCGCCGATTTCTATGGGCGGTTTGCCGCCTACCCTGGGCTCGCGGAGCTCCTGGGTGCGAACCAGGTCCTCGTCGGTCCCATGCAGGCATCCGAGCTTCGTCGCGCAGTCGAGCTTCCCGCCGCGCGGGCGGGACTGCGGGTGGAGCCCGAGTTGGTCGACGCGCTGGTCGACGACGTCGAGGGCGAGCCCGGCGCACTGCCGCTGCTGTCGACCGCGCTGCTCGAGCTCTGGCAGAAGCGGCAGGACGGCACGCTCACGCTGGCGGAGTACCGCGAGGCCGGCGGCGTCCACGGCGCCGTCGGGCGGCTGGCCGAAGGCACCTACGCCCGTGTTCCGGACGGTCGCAGACCGATCGTGCGCGCCGTGATGCTGCGTCTGGTCGGCGAGGGCGAGCGCGATGCGCCCGTTCGCCGCCGAGCTCCGTTGGCCGAGCTCGACGTGGGGCGTGAGGACGTGGCCGACGTGCTCGCCACGCTCGCCGACAGCCGACTGGTCATCCTTGGAGAGGGCTCCGTCGAGGTCGCCCACGAGGCGCTGCTGCGCGAGTGGCCACGGCTGCGCGAGTGGATCGAGGAGGACACCGAAGGGCGCCGGCTTCGCCGCCACATCACCCAGGCGGCGACCGAATGGGATGCAGGCGCGCGCGATCAGGGCGAGCTGTACCGCGGCGCCCGTCTCGCCGCCGCCCTCGACTGGAGCACCGACCACGCCTTCGAGCTGAACGAGCTCGAGCGCGAGTTCGTGACCGAGAGCCGCGATGCCTCGGAGCGGGAGGCGAAGCGGGCCCGCCGCACGAACCGGCGCCTGCGCGGGTTGCTCATCGGGGTCGCCGTCCTGCTCGCAGCCGCTGTCGCCGGCGGCATCTTCGCTCTCGTCCAGCGCGGCGAGGCGCGAGACGCGGAGACCGCGCAGCTCGCACAGCGTCTTGGCGCTCAGGCGCTCGTCGAGGAGGATCTCGGCCGGTCGCTCCTGCTCGCCCGCCAGGCAGTCGCGATCGACGAGACGCCCCAGACACGCGGCTACCTGCTCGCCGCGCTCCGGCGTAGCCCAGCTGCGATCGGGATCATGCACGGGCCGGGTGGCCTGCTCCGGGCGATCGCCGTCAGTCCCGACGCGAAGACGCTGGCGGTGACCGGCGAAGGCACCGGGCTTCTGTTCTACGACGCGCGAACCTTCGAGCAGATCGGCGAGCCGCTGCCGCATTTCGCCGCTAGCCTTGCGTACAGTCCGGACGGGCGAGCCCTCGCCGTCGGCGGCGACCAGTACGTTCGGCTCATCGACGCGCGCACGGGTGAACAGCTGGCCGAGACGGCCGTCGGCGGATTCGCCTCCCGCCTGGCGTTCACGAAGGACGGCTCGCAGCTCGTCGTTCTGTTCACGCCCGGCCCGGGAAACGACCTCGGGAGAGCCGATGCGCAGATCACGATCCGGGACGCCGCGACGCTGGAGCCGATCGGTCCCTCGATCGAGCCGAAGGCCTTCGTCGGCGCCTACGTCGGTTTCAATTACGCGTCTCCTGACTTCGTCCTCACGGCGGACGATCGCTCGCTCGTCACCGCATCCGCGGACGGTGAGCTGGCGTGGTGGGATCTCCGGAGCGGCAAGAAGACGCGGACGCTCCCGATCGAGACCGGCCTGCACGCGCTCGCTCTCAGTCCGGACGGTCTCACCGCGGCGGTTGGCATCGATCGGGGCATCCAGCTCGTCGACGTGCGCACCGGAGACGTGCGAAGGGCAACCGGTGGCTCGGCTGGGCGGCCGACCTGGGCCCTGTTCAGCCCCGACGGGGAGACGGTCGTGTCCACGAATCTCGATGGGACCGTCAGCCTGTGGGACGCCGAGTCGGCGACGCCCCGCGAGACGCTGCGCGGCCACTGGAACTCCGTCCAGCAGCCTGTCTTCAGCCCCGACGGTGAGACGCTGTACACGGTGAGCCACGACGGCACCGCGATCGCCTGGGACATGGCAGGTCAGCGGCAGCTCGGGCGGCCGTTCACGTTCACGCACGACCGGACGTTCTTGCTCGGCCTCGACGGCCACCCGGGGGCCTTCAGCCCCGACGGCCGGCTGATTGCGGTCGGCCTCAAGGAACGGGGCATCACGATCTGGGACGCGCGCCGGCTCGTACCGCTCGGTGCGCCCCTGCTCGAAACCGGCGGCGAGGTCAAGTCGCTCTCCTTTTCACCGGACGGGCGAAGGCTCGCCGCGACGTCCGCCGACGCCGCTCTCACGCTCTGGGACGTCCGTTCGCGTGTTCGGCTCCGCAAGCGCAGGGGCGCGGGCGTTGCTTTCAGCCCCGACGGAAAGACGCTCGCCGTGTCGTCGGGCGACCTCGGTACGTCGGGCGGCGCAGCCTTGAAGCTCTTGGACACGGAAACCGGCGCCAGTCTCGGCAAGATCGGCGCTCGGGGCACGAGCGATCCCTCCTTCAGCGCGGACGGGGAGCTGATCGCGATCGCCCGCGGATGGGAGGGAGGAGCGGACGTGTGGGATGTCGACTCGCGCACTCCGATCGCCACCGTGAAGGGCCAGCCGTACGCGCCTGACTGGGCCGTCAGGCTGAGCCCCGACGGGCGCACCCTGGCGGTGGGCGGTTGGGGAACACTCGTCCGCCTCGTCGACGTCCGCTCCGGGAAGCTCCTTCACGAGCTCGACCAGGCCGGAACCGGAGCGCGTGAGATGGAGTTCAGCCCCGACGGCCGGATCCTCGCCGTCTCCGGCTGGGAGAATGTGGCGTCCCTCTGGGATGTTGCGAGCGGGGCCCAGATCGGCCCGAGGCTCACGGCCGGCAGCCGCCGGACGAGCCTCGACCTGTCCACCGACGGCCGCCGTTTGCTGACGACGTACGGCAACGGCCAGGGAGCCGTCTGGGACATCGACCCGGAGTCCTGGAAGCGCCGCGCCTGCGTGCTTGCGAACCGCACGCTGACCCGCAAGGAGTGGAAGGAGTTCCTCCCCGGCCGGCCCTACGAGCCGGCCTGCGCGGCCTGAGCCCTACTCGGGACGGATCGACCAGGTGAAGTGTGTGAGCGCGGCCGGCGGGGCGAGACCGCCGGGGCGTAGCCCCTTGCGGACGAGGAGCGTCGGCGGCGCCGCCTCTCTGGCGAGCCGAAGGCGGGCCGCGCCGAGGCCCTCGCGGTGCCACCGTGTCGACAGCCCGACGACCAGGAGACCGGCTTCGCGGCTCGCCTCCAGCATGCCCTCCTCGCCAGGCGCCGTGAGCAGCGGCTCGGCCGGGATGCCCAGGACACGCTGGACGGCGAGCGCGCCGTGCGAGAGGAGTCGGCTCGCGTCCCGCTTGCTGTGCTCCGGCATGGCGGCGGCACCTGCGAGCCGGAGCGTCACGCCGGCCGCGCGAGCGAGCCAGGCGCCGAGCTCGACGGCCGCCCAGTCGTGGTCGGCTCCGCCGAACGGGACGAGCACGGCGCCATCGGGCGCTGCGTCCCGGGCAACGAGCAGCGCCACGTCGCACGGCGTCTGCTCGAGGAGGGCGGTGAGCTGCCCGTCGGGGGCGCCTTCGGCGAGGAGCCCGTCGGGGGCTTCGGCGAGCAGGAGGTCGACGTCGAGCTCGGCGGCGAGCCGCGCCAGGTCCGCGTACGGGGCCGTCGACGTGAACGAGGCCGCTCGGGCCCCGACACCGCGTGCCGCGAGCGCAGACCGGTGCTCCTCGAGGGAGGCAGACGCCGACTGGAGCTCGGCCGCGTCCGCCACGAGCCTGGCCAGGATCAGGATCCGAGCCGGGAGCCGGACGAGCGGCTCGGCAAGCGCGAGCAGCGCATCGTGCGCGCGTCCCGTCGCCGATCGCGACGAGGATCGCCCGCTCGGCGGCATCGCGGGCGGCGGCTGCGGGCGCCGCTTCGAGATCCAGCGACGGGTCGTGCCTGAGGATCGCGCCCTCGAGCTCCCGGAGTGCGCTCCCCGGCTCGATCCCCAGCCCGTCGACGAGAGCGCGACGTGCGCCCTGATAGGCCTCCAGCGCCTCCGCCTGCCGGCCCGACCGGTAGAGCGCCGTCATCAGATCTCCCCGCAGGCGCTCCCGGAGCGGGTGCGAGGCGACGAGCGCCTCGAGCTCGGGCGAGCAGCTCGTCGTGGCGCCCGAACGCGAGGTCCGCGTCGATCCGCAACTCGACGGCCGCCAGCCTGAGCTCCTCGAGCCGGGCGATCGCCGCCTGGGCGAAGCTCTCGTAGGCGAAGTCCGCGAGCGCCGGGCCTCGCCAGAGCGACAGCGCGCCGTGGAGCCGCTCCGACGCGTCCGCCACGTGACCGCGGGCGAGCAGGTTCCGGCCCTCGTCCACCAGGCGCTCGAAGCGGTAGAGATCCAAGGCGTCGGGATCGACTCGCACGACGTAGCCCGGCGACCTCGTCGTCAGCACGTCCTGCGGAAGCGCCTTGCGGAGCCGCGAAACGTTCACCCGCAACGCGGCGGCGCCGTCTTCCGGCAAGTCCTCGCCCCAGAGGTCGTCGATCAGGCGGTCAGCGGGAACGACCTCGTTGGCGTGCAGGAGAAGCAGGGTGAGGAGCGCACGCGGCTTCGGCCCGCCCAGGGATATTTCGCTCCCCCCGTCCCAGGCCTCGAGCGGCCCGAGGATGCGGAACTCCATCTGCCTCCTCCCGGGGCGGAGACGCTACCAGCTGTTACGGACCTGAAACGAGCGTGAAACGGGCTCCGTCGACCATCGGGTTCGACAAAGCAGGCGAAGGGAGGCACCCATGAAGGCTCGACTGACAGTTCTCGTCGTCCTCGCTGCAGCGGCCGCTCTGACCTCGATCGCTGCCGCAGGCTCGACGGCGGCGAAGCAGCGGGTGGCGCTGACGGTGACGATCCTGCCGAGCGGCAAGGGCGTACTCACGCCGCTAAAGGATGGGGCGCTGAAGCGCGATTCGGGCACGTTCGGCGGCAATTGGGCACAGGCACAGACCCCGGACCTCACGGTGGTGCGCGAGGGCCAAACGGTGGAGATCTACCACAACGTCTGGACGTTCGCCGGCAAGGGTGGAAGCCTGGTGTTTCGAGAGCGGACCGAGGCGGTCGACCTCGGGCAGGACCTGGACCACAACGCCTTCCAGGACGGCATCGGCATCGGTACCTGGAAGGTGGTCCGCGGGACAGGCGACTACGCAGGGATCGCCGGAGGTGGGCGCAGCGCCCATTTCTATCAGGGCCAAAGGTGGGTCGCCCGTTACGAGGGCTTCCTCACCTCGTAGTGCCCTGCGCGAGACGTGGCGGCGCGCGCTCGCACGCCGCTCCGTCTCTGTTGCGCGCCTGAAACCGACCTGAAACAGACCAGGGGATCATCTCCGTCGGAAGGAGGACGAGCAAGATGCTCACGAAACGACTCCACCATCGCTGGGCCCTCGGCCTCATCGGGATAGTCGGTCTGGCTGGTGTGTTCGGCGCCGCGTCCGCCACGGGGTCGGGCCTCGGCGCTGCCTCTGCACAGGCGGACTTCAAGATCGCGTACACGCACAGCATGCGGCCCCGCGTGGACGAGCGGGGACGTCTTCGTGATGAACGCCGACGGGAGCGGCCAGCGCAACGTGTCGCGGGCGCCGGGGCTGGATGGTGGTCACGTCTGGTCGCCGGACGGGCGCAAGATCGCCTTCCTCAGCCGCCGCGACGGCAAGCAGGAGATCTACGTCGTGAACGCAGCCGCAGCGGCGGTTCTTGCCCTGGCTGCTACGCCCGCAACCCCGGCGTGACGACGAAGACGGTGACGGTGACGGTCGGGGGCCGATCCTTCCCGGCGCGGTTGTCCTATCCCACCCGCGGCGGCCCGTACCCCGCCCTCGCTTTCGCGCACGGGTTCACGGTCAGGGCGGCCTGGTACGCGAGCACGCTCGACGCTCTGGCGCAGACGGGGATCGTGGTGATCGTGGTGATCGCTCCCGACAGCGAGACGGGCGCCCAGGCGAATCACAGCCGTCTCGCGGACGACCTCAACCGGTCGCTCGCCTGGCTCACGACCGAAAGCCGCGTCGGGGCCACAATCGTGCCGCGCGGGAAGGTGGACGGCTCCCGGACTGCGGTTGCGGGGCACTCGATGGGGGGCGCGGTGGCGCTGCTCGCGGCAGCTCGCAACCGCACGGTGGACACCGTGGCGAGGCTCGCCGCGCTCCCGACACGGGAGGCTTTCGCCGCAGTCCGACGGCTCAACGTAGCCTCGCTGTTCGTCGTCGGCTCGGACGACCGCATCATCCCTGCCTCTGCCACCGCGATGATGTTCCGGCGAGCCCCGACTCCGTCACTCCTCGCCTCGATCAGGGGCGGCTCTCACTGCGGTTTCCAGGACGAGGCGCCGCCGGCTTGCGACCCGCAGGGGCGTATCTCGTATCCCCGGCAGCGCGCGTCGGCCCAAGAGCAGCTGCGGCGCTGGCTCGAGCGCTACCTGAGGGGCACCCCCGGAACACGGGTCACCGGTTTGCAGGGCATCTCGTACACGCAGCGTTAGCTGTTGCGCGGCTGAAACGGGCCTGAAACCGACTGGGGCAACCATCCGGTCCGACAGTCATCTCCTGAAGGGAGGACACATGAAAGCCCGAGTCGCCGTGCTCGCCGCTCTCGTGGCGGCGGTTACGGTCACTTCCGTCGCGGTCACCGCTTCCGGTGCGGCGAGGCAGGACAGCTCATCTGCGCTCGATGCCGCCATCGTGTCGCAGTGGAATGCCACCGCACAGGCCGAGGCCGTGCTGCTCAGGCCGACCGCACACGGCCAGTCGCGAGGGATCGCGATGGTCGAAGGGGCGGTCTACGACGCGGTCAACGCGATCGACGGTGGGTACCAGCCGTACCTCCTCGGCGCCCGGTTCGACCCGGAAGGCTCAGAGGGCGCGGCAGCCGCTACCGCCGCCTATCGCGTGCTTCTGGCGATCACACCGCTCGCCCGACACGCAGGGCTCGATGCTGCATACGCGGCGACGCTGGCGACGATTCCCGACGGTGCCGCCAAGCAGGAGGGAGTCGACGCCGGGGAAGCAGCTGCCGCGGCAATGCTCGCCTTCCGCCAAGGTGACGGCTTCCTGGCGCCGTTCACGCCCGTGATCGGCACCGATGCCGGCGACTGGCGGCCGATCGGCTGGCCGGACGCTCCGATCTTCGACCCCGACGGCTGGGTCGGCAACTCGAAGCCGTTCCTGATCGAGAGCCAGTCGCAGTTCCGCTCCGAGGGCCCGAACCCGCTCACGAGCGCCGCCGTACGCGGAGGACTTCAACGAGGTGAAGGAGCTGGGCGCGCTGAACAGCTCGAAGCGCACAGACGACCAGACGAAGGCCGCCGTCTTCTGGCAGTTCGCGCCCATCGCACTCTGGAATCCGTTGCCCGGGGGCTCGCCGACCGCTACGACCTCGAAGCAGCCGACCAGGCTCGCCTCTACGCGATGATCAACCTCGCGGCAGCCGACGGGGCGATCGCCTGCTGGAACGACAAGTACTACTGGAACTTCTGGCGGCCGAGGGCGGCGATTCGTGAGGCGGACACCGACGGCAACCCGGCCACGGTCGCCGACCCGAACTGGGAGTCGCTGTTCGCACCGGCGACTGCCGACCACACCGCCGCTCGCAACGCCGCCGTTCCCGGACCATCCCTCGGGCCACGGCTGCCTTAGCGGCGCCGTCCTCAACACGTTCGCGAACTTCTTCGGCACCGACAAGGTCGAGATCACGCTGGTCTCGGGCCGCTCGCTCGACGGGGTGCCGATCCCGCCGCGACACTTCGACCGCTTCTCGCGGGCCCTGAAGGAGGTCATCGACGCACGCGTGTGGGGCGGGATCCACTTCCGCACCGCGGACGTGCAAGGCGCGGTGATCGGCAAGAAGGTCGCCCACTGGCTCGAGAAGCACTACTTCCAGCCCGTAGACTGAGGGCCGTGTTCGCCCCGGGGCCGCCCGACGGCGCGAGGAGCCGTCGGGCGGCCCCGGGCGAACTCCGAGCTAGTCGTCGTTGCTGTTGATCTGTCCGCGGATCTCGCCGGTAGGCCAGCGAGTCGTGTGGATGTTCGCGTAGGCCTTGCCCGCCTGCATCGCCCGCACGATCTCGTCGAACGACCCGGGCTCGATCCCCTGTCCATTCGGCCCGATCACGTTGGCCGCGGTGATGTCGCCCTCGACCGTGCCCGACCCGGATCCATCGTCCGGGCACGCCCGCGGCGTCGCGGGGACCGCGCTGTTGTCGCAGAGGAAGTAGGAGACGCCCCCTGCGACTCCGGTCTGCCCGAAGTGAACGTGAGCGAACAGGATCTTCCCGCCCGTGACAGTCTGGCCCTCGAGGTTCGAGTACGAGAAGACGAAGTGGATCGTCGGCGTGGCAGCCTTGTCGTCGAGCTTCGCACTGAACTCCCCGAACCCGCTCGTGGAGATGGCCGGAGTCTCCTGGTACCCGCTGAGCGTGGCGTGGAAGTTCTTCGTGTTCGGGATCTTCTCCGGCCCGCCGCCTTGACCCGCGACGGCATAGGACGCCGCCCCGGCCGCCACGAGAATCGCGGCCGAGAGCACCAAAAACGGTTTCTTCTTCACCGTTTCTCCCTCCTGTCGGTTGACCGGGCGCAGACGCGCCTCGCCCGTCCGGCAACCTACCCGGTGCCTGGCGGTACGCGGAAGGTCACGATTCGGTTTGCCCAGAGAGGGCTGCCGATAAACGCGTTCAGCGCCCCGGCAGCTCGACGTTCACAGCTGTCAGTCGAGGCGGAAAATCTCTTCGAGCGCCGGCGGCCCTGCGTCGGGCACGCGCTCCTCGAGGAGATCGGTCATCGCGTCCTGCCACCGTGCGGAAACCTCCTGTGCTTCGAGAAAGGTCGCCGCGCGCTCGAGGTCGTCGGCCTCGAAGTAGCCGAACACCTGATTCCGGTGGCGGAAGATGGAATAGTTGCGAATGCCTGCGGCGCGGAGGGCTTCGAGCATCTCCGGCCAGACGGCGCGATGGGCCTCGACGTACTCGTCGATCCTGTCCGGCCGAACGCGGAGGACGAAGGCGCTTCGCTCGGTCATTGCCTTTGGTACGCGCTCTCGACCGAGGCGGTCCCGCGCTCTTGCGCCAGCTTCTCCGCGTAGCCGCCCGCCCGGAAAGCCGCAACCGGATCGGCCTCGACGCCGAGCTGCTCCCGAAGCTCTGCGAGCAACGGGCGCACGTCGGTCTCGAAGGCCTCGAGCAGGACCCGGTGCGCGCCCAGGACATCGCCCTCGAGCTGCGCGGCGGTCAGACGCTCCTCGTCGACATGCAACGCCTTGGCGTAGGCGGTCTGGATGTTCATCACCGTCTGGATCATCGCGTCGATCTTCCCCTCGACGTTGTGCGACTGGTCGATCAGGAAGGCGAGGTGTCCGGCGTCTCCGAGCACGATCTCGCGCATGATCAGGAACAGCTCGAAGGGGTCGATGGAGCCCGCGATCAGGTCGTCGTCCGCGTACTTGCGGCCGTTGAAGTGGAAGCCGCCGAGCAGCTCTTCCGCGAGCAGCACGGCGACGATCTGCTCGACGTTGGTGCCCGGAGGATGGTGCCCGGTGTCGACGAGCACCTGCGCCTGCGGTCCGAGATGCCGGCAGACGAGCGCCGCCGTGCCCCAGTCGGGCAGATCCATGCTGTAGAACGCCGGCTCGAAGAACTTGTACTCGACCAGCAGCTGCATGCCCGCTGGGAGCAGGGCGTAGACCTCCTCGAGCCCTGCGACGAGCCGTGCGTGCCGGCGGCGGAGGGAGTCCTGCCCCGGGTAGTTGGTGCCGTCGGCGAGCCAGAGGCTGATGATCGACGAGTCGACCGCGGTCGCGATCTCGATGCACTCGCGGCAGTGGTCGACAGCTCGTGCGCGGACGCGCGGATCAGGGTGGCAGATGCTGCCGAGGCGGTACTCGTCGTCGTTGAACAGGTTCGGGTTGATCGCACCGATGCGGACGCCCTCGTCCTCCGCGTATCGCCGCAAGGCCGCGAAGTCGTCGACGGCATCCCACGGGATGTGAAGGGCGACCTTCGGGCAGCAGCCGGTCAGCCGGTGGACGAGCGCGGCGTCGGCGATCCGCTCCTCCACGGTGCGGGCGGCGCCCGGGCCACGGGTAGACGTGGAAACGCGTGCCCGAGTTGCCGTAGCCCCAGGACGGCGTCTCGATCTCGAGCCGGAGCAGGCGGTCGAGGAGGGCCTCGTCGGTCATCGAGGCGCAGTCTGACGCATTTCGGGCCCGATTACGAACCGGCTTTCGATTTCGTCTGTTTCGTAAGTCCGACGGTCGGTCCCTTGACGTGAACGGGGGTCAGGCACTTAGGGTCGCTCGATCGACGAACGCGACGAATTCCTCGGGTTCTCGCAGCATGAGCGCATGCAGCGCGTGCTTCAGATGCTCGAGACTCGGGATTCGCTTCACGTTGCGGAACTTGCGAAAGTCTTTTCGGTCTCCGAGGTCACAGTCCGCAGCGACCTGTCGAGCCTCGCGAGCCAGGGTCTCGTGGCCCGTGTCCGCGGCGGCGTCCGCCCCATCAAGCAGGGTCAGGAGGTCGGCTTCGACCTCCGCTTGCGCCTCGAGGTCGGGCAGGAAGCGCGCGATCGCCCGCGCGGCGGCGCCGATGGTCGACGAGGGTGAGGCCATCGCGCTCGACGCGAGCACGACCGCGTACTACCTCGCGCTCGAGCTTCGTGCGAAGCGCGAGCTCGTCGTGGTCACGAACGGCCTGCTCGTGGCGACGGCGCTGGCCGACGCACCCGGCGATGACGGTGCTCGTCACCGGGGGTCTCCTGCGGCTGTCGGCGATGTCACTGGTCGGCGACCTCGGTACCGACGTCCTGCGCACGACCCGTATCAACAAGGGCTTCCTCGGCGCGCGGGGCTCAGCATCGAGCGCGGCCTGATGGATCTCAACCCCGACGAGGTTCGGATCAAGCAGGAGATGGCGGACGCCTGCGAGCAGGTCTACGGGATCCTCGACGGGACGAAGTGGCACCGAAGCGCCTTGCTCGACGTTCGTCCAGGTCGACCAGTTGGCGGGCATCGTCACCGACTCGGGCGCGCCGCCTGACGAGGTGGAGACCTGGCGACCGCGCGGCGTCGAAGTCGTCATCGCCAATCCCGGGCCCGAGCGAACCGCCGCCGCTGCGCCCGCGCGACCTCCGCCGCGCCGTGCGGAACGACGGGCTGCTCGGCTGATGGCGGTCATGGCCGCGGTCGATCTCGGGGCGCAGAGCGGGCGGGTCGCCGTCGGACACCTCGACGGAGAGCGGCTCACGCGTCTCGGAGGCGCATCGCTTCGACAACGTGCCGGTGGGCGTCGACGGTCGACTTTGCTGGGACATTCGGCGGCTGTACGACGGACGTGTTCGACGGCCTGCGCGGGGTGGCGCGCGAGGCGACCGTGGACTCGGTCGCTGTCGGACTCGTGGGCGATCGACTTCGGACTGCTCGATCGCAGCGGCCGAGCTGGTACGGAACCCCGTGCACTATCGCGATCCGCGTCGTGCCGCCGCCGTCGACGGGCGTCTTCGAGCGCATCCCGCCCCGCGAGCTCTACGAGCGCACCGGCATGCAGATGCTCCCGATCAACACGATCTTCGAGCTCGCTGCGATGGCGGACGACCACGACCCCGCGCTCGACCGGGCCGACGCGCTCCTGATTGGTTCCCGACCTGTTCCACCACCGGCTCTGCGGCAGCCGCACGACGGAGCTCACGAACGCGACGACGACGCAGTGCTTCGACCCGCGCGCGGGCGACTGGGCGAGCGACCTGCTCGAGCGGCTCGAAGTGCCCGTTCGCGTCTTGCCGGAGGTCGTGGCTCCGGGACGCAGTTCGGCTCCTCTCCGCCGAGGTCGCCGAGGCCACCGGGCTCGGCGGGACACGTCGTCGTCGCGGTCGCGACGCACGACACCGGCTCAGCCGTCGCCGGCGTGCCCTTCACCGGAGCCGGCGGTCGTGTTCCTGAGCGTGGGCACGTGGTCGCTCGTCGGCGTCGAGACGGACCGCCCCCTGATCGACGACCGAGACGTTCGCGGCGAACCTGAGCAACGAGGGTGGCGTCGACGGGACCTTCCGGGTGCTTCGCAACGTCACGGGACTCTGGCTCCTCGCACGAGTGCCGCCGGAACTGGGCGCCGACAGGCACGAGCTACTCGCTTCGCCGAGCTGGTCGCGCTCGCGCGGGAGCGCGCCCGCGCTTCGTCTCGCTCATCGAGCCGAACGACCCGGCTTCGCCGACGCCCGGCGACATGCCCGAGCGCATCGCGAGGCTACTGCACGCGCACGCGGCCAGCCTGAGCCGTCCGATCCCGGCGCCTCGTCCGCTGCATCCTCGAGAGCCTCGCGCTGAAGCACGCGCAGACGGTCGACACTCCTCGCGAGCGTGACCGGCACGCGAGGTCGACGGTGCTCCACGTCGTCGGAGGCGGCGCCCGAAACGAGCTGCTCTGCGACTGGACCGCCCACGCCGCGGGCCTCCCCGTCCTGGCCGGACCGGAGGAAGCGACGCTCTTCGGCAACCTCCTCGTACAGGCGATCGCGCTCGGCGAGCTCTCATCGCTCGCCGAGGCGCGCGAGCGTCCTCCGCTGCTCGTTCGCGGCCGACGGCGTACGAGCCCGATCGGCGTCAGCAGGAGTGGCGAGAGGCGCGCGAACGCTTCGCCTCCTGACGCCGCCGTGGATGAGCTGGAGGTGTCCGCGTGACCGAGATGCTCGCACGCGCTGCGGCGGCATCCCCGCGCCCGACGACCGCTGGGACGCGGCGGCCGCCGCGCGGGCTCGGCGTCCTCGACGGCGCTCGTCTACCGCTCGAACCTGCTCGGCGCCGACCGGGCGCTCGCGAACCAGGGCGGCGGAAACACGTCCGCGAAGGAGAGCGGTCGTCGATCACACGGGCCGCGAGAGCGCGAACGCTCTGGGTCAAGGGCTCGGGCACCGATCTCGCCACGATCACGCCCCGGGCTTCGCCGGCCTGCGGCTCGACGAGCTCCTACTGCTGCGCGGACCGCGAGGCGATGGACGACGCGACGATGGTCGACTACCTGCTCCGTTGCGCGGTGCGGCCGGCCCAGCCGCGGCCGTCGATCGAGACGCTGCTCCACGCGTTCATTCCGGCCGCGCACGTCGACCACACGCACCCCGATGCAGTGATCGCGCTGACGTCGACACCCGACGGGCGGCGGCTCGCCGAGGAGGCGTTCGGCGACGAGGCAGTCTGGCTCGACTACCAGCGGCCCGGCTTCGACATGTCGCGCCGGATCGCGCTGCTGCTCGACGACGAATCCTGCGGCCCGCGCCGTCCTGCTCGAGCGGCACGGGCTCGTCACCTGGGGCGACACGAGCGAGGAGAGCTACCAGGTCGACGCTCGAGTTCGTCACGCGGGCTGCCCAGGCGATCGACCGAAGCGCGAGCGGTCGCTTCGGCCTGGGCGGCAGCAAGGTCGCGGAGCTGTCGGGAAGGAGAGCGCGACTGCCCTCCTCCACGAGTCCCTTCCCGCGCTCCGCGGCGCTCTGCTTGGCCGACACCGACGGCGTCGTGCTCGAGGTCGACCGGAGCGCCGAGGCGGTCGCCTTCGCCTCGTCCGCGCGCGCTCCCGAGGTCAGCCAGATCGGGCGCCGTGCCCCGACCACCTGATCAACACGAAGCACAGGCCGCTCGTCGTCGAGTTCGACCCGGAGAGCGACGACGCCGAGGAGCTGCGTCGAGGCCTTCAGGCGCGGCGTCGAAGAGTACTCGGACTGGTACCGCGGCTACTACGAGCGGAACGTCGACGACGAGACGCGGCAGTTTCCGATCGACCCGGCGGGGCCGCGGGTCGTGCTCGTTCCCGGGCGTCGGCATCGTCACGACCGGCGCCGGACGCGGGACGAGCGCGCTTCGCGCGCGACCTCTACCACCGCGCGATCGCGGTCGAGGACGCGGCCGACGCGCTCGGCGGATTCCGCTCGCTCAGCGAGAGCGAGGCGTTCGCGATCGAGTACTGGCCCCTCGAGCGCTACAAGCTCGCCCAGGCGCCGCCCGCGGCGAGCTGGCCGGCCGTGTTGCGCTCATCACGGGCGGCGCGAGCGGCATCGGCCGAGCTGCCGCACGGCTGCTCGCCGGGCGCGGCGCGCACGTCGTCGTCGCCGATCTCAACTTCGACGGCGCGCAGGAGGTGGCCGACGAGCTGATCGAGCCGTACGGCGTTGCGCCGGGCACTCGCCGTCCCCGTCGACGTCACCGACGAGGCCGCCGTCGAGGACATGACACGCCGCGCCGTGCTCGAGTACGGCGGCATCGACATCCTCGTCGCGTCGGCCGGGCCTGGCCACGAGCGCCCCGGTCACCGAGACAACGCTCGACGAGTGGGAGCTGCAACTTCGCCGTCCTCGCCGCGGCTACTTCCTCGCCGCGCGCGAGATCTTCCGCGTCCTGCTCGAGCAGGGCCGCGGCGGCTCGGTCGTCTTCGTCGCGTCGAAGAACGCCCTCGTGGCCGGCGCGAACGCGGCCGCCTACTCGTCGGCAAAGGCGGCTTCGCTGCACCTCGCCCGCTGCCTCGCCGAGGAGGGCGGCCGCACGGGATCCGCGTGAACACGGTCAATCCGGACGCGGTGATCGAGGGCTCCGCGCATCTGGTCGTCGGAGTGGAAGGCGGAGCGTGCGAGCACCTACGGCGTCGACCGAGGACGACCTCGCAGGCCTTCTACCGTGAGCGCACCAAGCTCGGCGTGAGCGTCTACCCCGAGGACGTCGCCGAGGCGATCGCGTTCCTCGCCGGGCCGCGCTCCGGCGAAGTCGACCGGAAACGTCATCAACGTCGACGGCGGCGTCACGGCCGCGTATCCGCGATGAGCGCGGCAGCCGGACCAGCCGCTCGTCGAGCTCCGGGGCCTGTCGAAGAGCTACGGCGGCGTCGAACGCGCTCGCCGACGTCAGCTTCGCGATCGAGCCGGCGACCGTGCACGCCCTCGTCGGCGAGAACGGCGCCGGCAAGTCGACGCTCGTGAAGATCCTCACCGGCATCGTCCAGCCGGACGCGGGCGAGCTGCGGCTCGACGGCGAGCCGCAGCGAATCAGCGACCCGCAGACCGCGCACCGGCTCGGCATCGTGGCCATGTACCAGGAGCCGACGGTCTTCCCCGACCTGACGGTCGCCGAGAACGTCTTCGCCGGGCGGCAGCCGCGCGGCTCTGCGCACACGGTGACTGGCGCGAGATGCGCGACGAGGCGGCCCGCATCCTCGCGAGCTCGGCGTCGACTTCGGCCCGGACACGCCGGTCCGCGGCCTCGGCGTCGCCGACCGGCAGCTGCTCGAGATCGCCAAGGCGCTCTCGTCGAGCGCGCGCCTGCTGATCATGGACGAGCCGACGGCAGCGCTCTCGCCGCACGAGGTCGAGACGCTCTTCGCGACGGTTCGCCGGCTCCGCGAGCGCGGTGTGGCGATCGTCTTCATCAGCCACCGGCTCGAGGAGGTACTGCGATCGCCGACACCGTCACCGTGCTGCGGGACGGCCGGCACATCGCCACCGTGCCGGCGGCGGAGCTCGAGCCACGGCGAGGTCGTCCGGCTGATGGTCGGCCGCTCGCTCGACGCGCTGCTTCCCGAAGGAGGAGGCGGAGATCGGCGGGACGTCGTGCTGCGCGTCGACGGGCTCTCACGCCGGGGCGTGTTCTCGAACGTCTCGTTCGAGCTCCGGCGCGGCGAGATCGTCGGCCTCGCCGGCTTCGTCGGCTGCCGGCCGCAGCGAGGTCGCGCGCGCGATCTTCGGGATCGATCGGCTCGACGCGGGACAGGTGTCGGATCGAGGAGCGCCCGTTCCGTCCACGCTCGCCGCGCGCCGCGCTTCGGCGGGGCCTCGCCTATCTCCCCGAGGATCGGCTGCAGCAGGGCCTCGTCCAGCCGATGTCCGATCGCCGCCAATGCCTCGATGGCGGTTCTGCCCGAGCTGACTCCGGCGGCTTCCTCCGGCCGCGGCGGGAGAACGCGCTCGCGCAGGCGGTTCATGGAGCAGCTGCGGATCAAGGCCACGTCGCCCGCCCAGGTCGTGCGGAGCCTGTCGGGCGGCAACCAGCAGAAGGTCGTGCTCGCGAAGTGGCTCGCCGCCGAGCCGCGGATCCTCATCCTGGACGAGCCGACGCACGGCGTCGACGTCGGGACGAAGGCGGACGTCCATCGAACGATCTCGCGCCTCGCCGCACAGGGCCTGCCGATCCTGCTCGATCTCCTCCGAACTGCCGGAGATCCTCGGGATGAGCGACCGCGTGCTCGTCATGCGCGAGGGCCGGCTCGTTGCCGAGCTGTCCCGGGCCGACGCGACCCAGGAGCGGATCATCCAGGCGGCGGCAGGCGTCGAGGACGCAGCCGCATGAACGTCCCGAGGCCGCTCCGTCTCTGCACAGCTAGCTGGCGGCGGCGACCTTCCGGCTGCGCGAGATCGGGCATCGTCGCGGCCCTGGGCGTCGCGATCGTCTTCTTCGCGGTCCGCTCGCACGAGCTTTCTCGACCGTCGCCAACTGGCAGAGCATCGCGCTCAACGTGGCCATCGTCGTCGTCGTCGGGCGTCGGCGAGATGATCGTCGTTCTCACGCGGAACATCGACCTGAGCGTCGGCTCGATCGTCGGCCTCAGCGCGTACTCTCGCTGCGGCCACGTTCGTCCATCACCGCGGCGCTCTCCCTCGTGCTCGTCGCGTTGCTGGCGGTCGCGATCGGCCTCGGCCTCGGACTCGTCAACGGCGTCCTGGTCGCCGTCGCGCGCATCCCTGCCATCATCGCGACGCTCGCCACCCTGTCGATCTATCGCGGCATCGACGCCCAGATCACGGGCGGTGGGAACATCACTGCCTACGAGCTCCCGGACTCGTTCCTGAACCTGGCGTCCGACAGAGCCGGCGGGCGTGCCGACGCTTCGCCTGGGTCGCCGCCGGAGTGGCGATCGTCGGTGCCGCGGCCCTGCGCTGGATGCCGTGGGCGCGAGACTTCTACGCGATCGGGTCGAACCCCGAAGCCGCCCGCTTCGCGGGCATCCCCACCCGGCGGCGCGTCATGACCGCGTTCGCGATCAGCGGCGCCCTCGCGGGCCTGGGCGGGTTCCTGTTCGCGTCCCGCTTCCCCACCGTCGACGCTGTCGCGGCCAAGGGGTTCGAGCTGGACGTCGATCACGGCCGTCGTGATCGGCGGGGTCAACGTCTTCGGCGGCTCGGGGACGATCCTCGGCGTCGTCCTCGGCGCCCTGCTCGTGGCCACGATCCAGAACGGCTTCACGCTGCTCCGGATCTCCGAGTTCTGGCAGACTCTTCTTCAACGGCTTCGCCATCGTCGTGGCGGTGACGATCGACGCGCTCGTCACGCAGCGACTGCAGGAGGTGTTGCGGCGCCGACGGGCCGAGGTGCTCGCAGCGAAGCACAGGAGGCCGAAGCGTGAGCTCGGCTCAGCGTGCCGCTGGTCGTCTGCTCCTCCGCTGGGAGACGCTGCTCGTCGTCGCTCATCTTCGGCGTCGGGAGTCTGGAGCACCACGCTCTCGCCGTTCTTCCTGAAGCAGGCGAACCTCCTCGACCTCGCTCACGCCCGTACGTCTTCATCGGGCTGATGGCGTTCGGCCTGACGTTCGTCGTCATCGCGGCGAGATCGACATCTCGCTCGTCTCGACACATGGCCGTTTCGGTCGTCTGCTTCGCCCAGATCTTCGCCGCTGGGGCGAACGTCTGGGTCGCGGGCCTTGCCGGCCTCGCCGTCGCGACCGCGCTCGGCCTCGTGAACGGTCTGCTCGTCGGGCTCCTGAACCTGCCCTCGCTCGCGGTCACGCTCGGCACCCTCGCTGCGTATCGGGGCCTCGCGTTCGTGGTGTTCACGGGCCAGGAGATCGCGTCTTTCCCCGCCGACTACACGGAGCTCGGAGGCGGTTACATCTCGAACGAGCTCCCGGTCGCGCTGTTCGTCCTGCTCGGGTCCGCTCTCGTCCTCGGCCTGCTCCTCCACGCGACCCGTTTCGGCCGCTACGTGTTCGCGATCGGCTCGAACCGGGAGGCCGCGCGCTTCTCCGGCGTCCCGGTGGCCCGCGTGCGAGTGACCGTCTTCGCGCTCTGCGGGCTGATGGCGGGCGTCGCGGGAGTCGTTTACGTCGGCTACTTCGGCTCGGCCCGCGCCGACGCCGGGACGGGCTCGACTGCTCGACGTCGTGACCGCGGTGGTGCTGGGAGGGGTGGACATCTTCGGCGGGTCAGGCTCGATGCTCGGCGTGCTGCTCGCGCTCGTGCTCGTCGCCGAGCTTCGAAACGGCATGCAGCTCGCAAACGTGGCCGGCGACACGCAGGACATCGTCATCGGCGTGATGCTCCTCGCGGCGATCGCCGCCGGGAATCTCCTGCGAGCCGCGAAGACGGGTGGAGTCCGGCCGGGCCGGCTCTTCCAACGTCGAAGGGAGGTGATCCGGCACGACGCAGCGGAGGCGGTTGTACCCCCAGGTTCGACCCCCAGAACTCGAAAGGAAGGTAGCCGAATGTCACGAAGCAGACTGGGCCTCGCCGGCTTCGCCGCCGGCCTCGCCCTGATCGCCGCGCTGGCAGTCTCGCTGACGGCAGGTGCCAGCACGGCCAGGAAGCAGGCGAGCTACAAGATCTACCTCATCCCGAAGACCACGACGATTCCCGTGTTCACGCAGAACGGGATCGGTGCGAAGAAGGCCGCCAAGGAGCTCGGCGACACTCTCACCTACAACGGGCCGACGGACGTCTCCGGGCCGAAGCAGGTGCCGTTCATCGACTCCGCCGCCCGCCAGGGATACAACGCCATCATCATCTCGACCCCGGACCCGGCTGCCGTGGCGCCGGCGCTCAAGCGGGCGGCGGCGAAAGGCGTCAAGACCATCTCGTACGACGCGGACACGACGCCCGACTCGCGCGTGATCTACGTCGCTCCGGTATCGGCGTCCGGAATCGGCGCGGTGATGGCCGAGGCGATCGGCAAGCAGGTCGCATACAAGGGCGACATCGCGGTCCTCTCGGCCACGCCGACCTCGCCGAACCAGAACACGTGGATCAAGTTCATGAAGCAGGCGCTCAAGAAGCCGAAGTACAAGAACATGAAGCTCGTGAAGGTCGCGTACGGCAACGACGACCCGACCGACTCGGCGAAGGCGACGCAGGGTCTGATCGCCGCCTACCCGAACCTCAAGGGCATCGTCGCCCCGACGACCGTCGGCCTCCAGGCTGCAGCCCAGGAGATCAAGGTCGAAGGGAAGTGCAAGAAGGTCCAGCTGACGGGCCTGGGTCTTCCCAACGACAACCGCAAGTACATCAAGAACGGCTGCATGGGGAGCTTCTTCCTCTGGGACGAGCAGAACCTCGGCTACCTCTCGACATACGTCGCCCACTACGTCCTCGACGGAAAGTTGACGGGCAAGCTCGGCCAGACGTTCAAGGCCGGCAAGCTCGGTAACTTCAAGGTCGTCCTGAGCGATGGAGTGAAGCCCGTGGTCGTGCTGGGGCCGCCGCTCGTCTTCACGAAGGCGAACATCGACAAGTACCACTTCTAGCCAGGAGCGACCGGAGGAGGGTGGAGGTCTTGTGCCTCCACCCTCCCGCCCTTCGACGAGGGAGAGCAGACGTGGCCTCGATGGACAGCAGCCTGCGACTGGTGCTCGGCTCCGCCGACCTCCTGGACGACGACGTGACGCCGCGGCTCCTCGACCTCTTCCACTCCGAAGGAGGCCGCGCGCTCGACCTCGCGAACGTCTACGGCGACGGCGACTCGTCGCGGGCCGTCGGCCGCTGGCTGACGCAAACTCGCTCGCGCGACGAGTTCACGCTCTACGTCAAGGGCTGCCACCCTCCCTTCTGCAGCCCTGCTCTCGTGAGCGTCGAGGTCGACCGGGCCAGGTCGCTGCTGGGCGTCGACCTGCTCGACGTGTTCGTGCTCCATCGCGACGACCCGGGCTATCCGGTGGCCGCCTTCGCCGACGCACTCCGGGAGCAGGTCGAGCGAGGGGCGATCGCGAGCTTCGGCGTATCGAACTGGATGCTCGCGCGCTACCAGGCTCTCCGCGTGTCACTGGGGGCACCGGCCGACCGGCTCAGGGTGTTCAGCAATCATTTCTCGCTCGCGACCATGGTCACGCCGACATGGCCCGGCTGCCTGTCGATGAGCAAGGAAGACGTCGATGCAGTCGCGGCTGACGGAGGTACGCCGCTCGCATGGGCATGTCTCGCCGGCGGCTACCTCGCAGGTCGCGACGTTCCGAGCTGGACCAGTGCGCAGAACGACGAGCGACGAATCCGTCTCGACCAACTGGCAGCCGGCCGCGGGACAATCGGGCCCGTTCTTGCCGTCGCTTACGTCCTCCAACGGTCCGACGCCATGCTGGCAGCGGTCGGCACCCGTTCCGCGACGCACCTTGCGGAACTCCTTGGTGCCCCGCGTTTCGGGTTGTCGATCGAGGAGTTGGACTGGCTCGAACGCGGGGCCGAGTAGGCGCACGCCGACCGTCTTTGTGTCGTCGGCACCGGCTGAGTCGACGACTCAGCCGAGGAGGCGTAGCGGGACAGGCGGGCTGCCGGTTCGGCGTGGCCGCGCTGATCGCTCAGGCGACGCGGCGCGAGCGGCTGCGGAGCGGGAAGCCGCCGGCGTTCAGGCGGTCTAGCTCTGCGAGGACCGCCGCGTACAGATCGTCGCCCAGCTCTGCGGTCAGCCGCTTGGTCGCGGGCACGTGGCTCGCGTCCAGGCGCCCGAACGCGGCCAGGTCGCGTCGCAGCCGGTCAACGGGCGAGTCGGCCGTCAGGCCGAGGCCTCGTGTGTGCTTGTCCTTCATGGCACTCCCTATCGGCAGAATGCGGGCTCCGCCGGTAAGAGGCGAGTAATTCCTCGGGTCGATCCGCGTGGAAACTGGAGAAACGCCGCGTCGACGTCGAGGTCGAATCCCTCGATCGAGGGATAAAGCCATGAAGGCAAACCGGCGTTCCTGCCGATAACGTGTAACCA
Source organism: uncultured Actinomycetes bacterium (assembly GCA_963776375.1). Taxonomy (GTDB): domain Bacteria; phylum Actinomycetota; class Thermoleophilia; order Gaiellales; family Gaiellaceae; genus PALSA-612. Next base: position 790,222 of record CAVZMF010000005.1, read on the forward strand.
CCCTGCGGCAGGGTGACAAAAGCAGGATCCGTCGACTTGGCTGCTGCAACAGGGAATACCGAGACACTCAGCCTCCGCCTCGCGGCTCGGCCGTCGCAGGCCGCGTTGCTCCGCGCTCACCTGAGGCTCTGGCTGACGGAGCAGTCCGCCGACGAGGCCGAGCTCCTCGACATCCTCCTGGCCGCCAACGAGGCGTTCGGCAACGCCGTCACGCACGCACACCAGCCCCGATCGATCGCGGTCAACGTCGACGCCGGCATCAGCGACGGCGTCGTCGAGGTCGTCGTCCGCGACCACGGGCGGTGGCAGGAGAGCCGCCACACCGGCGGCGCCGGCCTGGGCCTGACGCTGATGCACGCGCTCATGGACACGGTCGAGCTGCACGCGACCCGGGACGGGACGACGGTTCGCCTCCGGCGCACGCTCGGGTCGCAAGTGGTGCGGACGGAGAGGCCGCCGAGCACACCGGCCCGCAACCGGGTCGAGCTCCTGAAGCGGAGCCCGATCTTCGCCCCGCTGCCCGAGGCCACGCTCGAGCGGGTGGCCGCGCAGCTGATTCCGTTCTCGGCGGCGGCCAACGAGACGATCATCCGCGAAGGCGAGCCCGGCGATCTCTTCTACCTCGTCGGAGTGGGCCAGCTGGACGTCACCGTCGAGGGCTGCCATGTCACGACGCTCGGGCCGGCCGATCCGCTCGGCGAGATCGCGCTGCTCCGCGACGGCCGCCGGACGGCGACGATCGTCGCCAAGGAGCCGGTCGAGCTCTACGCGCTCACGCGCGAGGACTTCCTGGCCGCTGTGAACAGCGCCGACGCGAGCGCACGTGCGGCCGAGAGCATGATCGAGGATCGTCTTGTCGGGCTGCAGGACGTCCTCGGGCGTATCGCCTGACGAAACCGCTCACTCTCGCCCGCCGGTAAGTTAACCGTCTATCCATGTTTGCCGGTGTCTTGTCCAGATGGGCTCTCGGCTGCGTGCTCGTCGCGCTGGTCGGGGCGGCTGCCGCCTGCGGAGGCTCGAGCCGCGCGGGGGCCGTCAGCGCGCCCGGGCCGTTCGGCTACGACGAGGCTCAGCCGTTGCGCTTCGTCGACCGCGGCCGGGTCAACCACGACTACCCGATCGCCGTGGAGGACGTGTCGTACACGTCCGGCAGCGACCGGATCTCGGCCTTCCTCGTGCGGCCGCCGGGGGCCGACGGGAGGTTGCCGGCAGTCGTCTACCTGCACGGAGCCCAGGGCGACCGCCAGGAGCTGGTCGTCCCGGCGACCTGGATCGCCGCCCGCGGCGCTGTCGCGCTCACGATCACGGCGCCGTCGACCGCCAGCCCCGAGCCGCGCGGCCTGAAGGGCGTTGCGTTCCTGCGCTGGCAGCAACAGATCCAGAAGCGCGACGTCGTCGCGGTGCGCCGCGCCATCGACCTGCTCGTCCACCGCCGGGATGTCGACCCGAAGCGGATCGGCTTCGTCGGCTGGAGCGCGGGCTCGCACACGGGCGGGATCCTCGCGGGCGTGGAGCCGCGCCTGCAGGCGATCGTGCTCATGTCCTGCGGCATCGCCCCCGTGTCCGAGTACGCCTCGCTCGCGCAGCCCGCGCTCCGCGCTCCGATCAGGCGCTACCTCGGGAGCATCGACCCCTTGCGCTACGTCCGCCGCGCGCGCGGCTCGTCGCTGTTCGTCGAGGACGGGCGGACAGACACGATCGTGCCGCGGGCGGCGCTGCTCACGTTCATCAACGCGACCCCGCACGGGACGAAGGTGCGCTGGTACGACGCCGGCCACGAGCTGAACGACCCCGCCTACCGCGACCAGCTCGACTGGCTGGCCGGCAAGCTCGGCATCGACGGGCCCCGGGTCGCCGCCGCGGCAACCGGGCCCTAGCCCGGGATCAGAACTCGAGCGACTCACCCGGCGCGAGGACGCTGACCCGCGTCTCCGGCGCCCGCTCGCGGGCGGCCGCGGCGAACGCCTGCGCCGGTGCGTGCAGGAACTGCGCCCGCGCGCCGCGGTAGAAGGGCCGCAGCGTGCCCCAGTGGATCGGCACGGCGATGCGAGGCTTGAGCCGCGCAACCGCCTCGGCCGCGCGTGCGGGGTCGAGATGGCCGGGCCCGATCGCCGGCCCCCAGCCCCAGATCGGGAGCAGCGCCAGGTCGAGGTCGGGCACGAGGCCCTCCATCCCGTCGAAGAGGTCGGTGTCGCCCGCGAAGAACACGCGCCCTGAGCCGAGGACGGCGTAGCCGACCGCGTCGGCCGGGCGCCCGGGCGTCGACCGGCCGCCGTGCTCGGCCGGCGTCGCCCGGACGACGACGGGCCCGACCGTGACCTCGTCGCCGACCTCGACCTCGTGCACCTCCCGGAACCCGAGCGGGCGCACCTGCCGCGCCAGCCCGCGCGGGACCACGAGCTCGGTGTCCCGTGACAGGCGCCGCAGCGACGGACGGTCGAGGTGGTCGAGATGCCCGTGTGAGATCAGCACCGCGTCCGGGGCGCCGGGCTCGGGCGCGCGGCCGGAGCGCAGGAGGTGGGCGACACGACTGCGGAGCACCGGATCGGTCAGCAGCCGCACGTCGTCGAGCTCGATGAGCGTCGTCGCATGACCCAGGTAGACGACTCGCCGACCTGTCATCCTTGTGCCGCGATGTCGGGCGGAGCGCCGTACGGCGAGAGCGTCGTGTGGAAGCCGGAGCGGCCGCGGTTTCGTCCTTTCCGGCTGCTCCTCTCGTGGCTGCTTGCAGCCGCGTCGCTGGTCGTGGCGGCGTACCTCGTACCCGGCGTCTCCGTCGGGGGCTTCGGCGGGGCGGTGGTCGCGGCGCTGCTGATCGCCGTCCTGAACGCGATCCTGCCGCCGCTCGTCGCCGCGCTGCACATCCCGTTCATGGCGCTGCTCGGCTTCCTGATCGTGCTCCTGCTCGACGCAGTGCTGCTCGTGCTCGCGTCGGAGATCCGGCCGGAGGCGATCTCGGTCGACAGCTTCGGCTGGGCGCTGCTCGCCGCCCTGGTGGCCGCCGCCGTCGGCGTCGTCCTGGACATCGTCTTCGGGACGAACGACGACGACACGTACTCGCTCCGCGTCGTCCAGCGGATTGCGAAACGCCAGGGAGGAGCGACCAGGACCGACATCCCGGGGATCATCTTCCTCGAGATCGACGGCCTCGCGCTGCCCGTGCTCCGGCGCGCGATGCGCGACGGGAGCGCGCCGACGATGGCGTCGTGGATGTCGAGCGGTACGCACCGCATGATCGAATGGGAGCCCGACCTCTCGTCGCAGACAGGAGCGAGCCAGGCGGGGATCCTGCTCGGCTCCAACACGGACATCCCGGCCTTCCGCTGGGTGGAGAAGGAATCCGGGCGCGTGGTGGCCTGCTCCGGGATATCCGAGTGCGCCGAGATCGAGGAGGCGCACGCGACGGGGATCGGGCTGCTGGTCAACGGCGGCGCCAGCCGCGCGAACCTGTTCTCGGGCGAGGCAGAGGAGGCGATCCTGACCTCGAGCCGAATCAGCGCCGAGAAGCGCGCGAACCCGGGCTACCGCGCGTTCTTCGCCACCGGGTTCAACGTCACGAGGACGCTCGTGCTCTTCTTCTGGGAGCTGGTCCTGGAGTGGAGCGCGGCGCTGCGGGCGGCCCGCCGCGACGTGCGGCCGCGCGGTCACCGCGGCGTGAAGTACTCGCTGCTGCGGGCGGCGGTCTGCGTCGTCGTCCGCGACCTGATCGTCTACGGCGTCCTCACCGACATGATGCGCGGCCGGCCCGCGGTCTACGCGACGTTCGCGAGCTACGACGAGGTCGCCCACCACTCAGGGCTGGAGCGGGCCGACACGCTCGAGGCGCTGCGCAAGGTCGACCAGCAGTTCGCGCGCATCGACCGCGCGCGCCGCTACGCCCCGCGCCCGTACCACCTCGTCGTGCTCTCCGACCACGGCCAGACCCAGGGCGCGACGTTCAAGCAGCGCAACGGCTACTCGCTGGAGGAGCTCGTCGCGCGCTCGCTGACGTCGGGCGAGGTCACCGGCATCGCCGGAGGCGACGAGCAGAGCGCGAAGCCCGCCCTGGCCTTCGCCGAGGCCACCGGCCAGGGCGCGAAGCACGGCAGACCCGCGGACGACGAGGCCCGCACAGGTCGCGCGATCGTGCTCGGCTCCGGCAACCTCGGGCTCGTCTACCTCATGGAGGAGCCGCGCCGGCTCACGCTCGAGGAGATCGACGAGCGGCACCCGAAGCTGATCCAGGCGCTCCGCGAGCACCCGCACGTGGGCTGGCTGCTCGTCCGCTCCCGGGAGCACGGGGCGCTCGCGCTCGGGGCGCGCGGCACGCGCTACCTCGAGGACGGTCGGGTCGAGGGTGAGGACCCGCTCGCGCACTTCTCGCCCAACGCGCCGGCGCACCTGCTGCGGACCGACGGCTTCTCGAACGTCGCGGACATCATGGTCGGGAGCTTCTACGACCCCGACCTCGACGAGGGTTGCGCGTTCGAGGAGCTGATCTCCTTCCACGGCGGGCTGGGCGGGCCGCAGACGCGGCCGTTCATCCTGCATCCCGCCGAGCTGACGGCGCCGTCGCCGCCGATCGTCGGGGCGGCGGCCGTGCACGCCCTGCTCAGCGACTGGCGGCGCGAGCTGCAGGGCGACGACGCCGTCGGCGCTCCGCCCGCGGCGGCAGCCGTCGCCGGTTAGCCGGCCGGAATCAATCTCTGTGGAACCGGATCGGCTGTGGCGCCGTCCACGGCCCGGCCCGGTCGGCGCCGTCCCGGGCGCGCACGCGCGCGAGCAGGCGCTCGCCCGGACGCCCCCGCAGCCGGTAGGTCCTCGTCGCCAGCCGCGACGCCACGTCCCGCCACGAGCCGGTCGGCGGATGGAGCGCCACGTCGAAGGTGCGGGCGGCGCCGTTTCCCAGCCAGCGCAGGACCGCGACGTGCGTCCCGACGACGGGCACGAGCATCCTCGTCCGCGGCCTCACCGGCGGTGGCGGCGGCGGCACGCAGGGCGTCCCGCAGGTCGCGAGGACGATCGGCCGCAGGAAGCGGGCGAAGCCGAACGCTCCGTCGTAGTTCATGTGGGCTTTGTCGACGAACCAGGAGGGATTCGCGGCCGCCACGGGCGCCCAGTCGGCGACGACGAGCTGCGGCCAGCGCTTCGGCGCCTGACGGATCGCCGCGTTGTTCGCGATCCACGGATCCTCGGTCTCCTCGAGCGTCACCCAGATCACGTGCTCCACCTTCGCGGCGAGGAGGGCCTGCATGACCGAGTCGAGATCCGACCCGTACTCGTCGGGCCGGTCGTTGTAGCCGACGTCGACCACAACCAGAGGCCCGAGCTCGGTGCCGAGAGACTGGATCGTGTCGAGCGCGCTCGGAGGCGTCTCGCCGTACGCGAAGCAGCCGACGGCGACGAGCTTGCGGCATGCCCTCGTCTCGAGCCTGAGGTCGAGCCCCTGGGCGAGCTCGTCCCGGGCGTCGCCGGCCCAGTAGAGGACGCCGCCGACCGAGTCGGTGATCAGGGTCACCCGCGGGAGCGGCCCCGCGGGCGAAGCGGCCCGGGCGGGGTGCGTGGTCGCGGCGCGGCCGAGCGCGAGCCCGGCGAGAGCAAGCGCGAGAGCGCCCAGCCTGCCGGCGTTCGTCATCCTGGCCCGCGCCATGCCGACTCCTTTCCGGCGCGCACGCACCCTAACGCAGGAGAGCCCCGCGGCGGCAGGGCTCTCCTGGAGGGAGGGGCGCTCCCGGGCCTAGCGCGTCTCGACGCCGACGACGTCGAACTGCTTGTCGACGTAGACGGTGACGGGCGTCCCGTCCGCCTTCACCATGTGCGCCTCGTAGGCGGCGTGGCCGTCGGCGTCCGTCTCGACGCGGACGACGGTGGCGCTGGATCCGACCTTGGCGAGGGCGAGCTCCTTCACCTTCGAAGCAGTGTCCCCGGTCAGGAGCGTCTCGTCGCTTCGCTGGGCGCCCCACGGATTCGACGCGGTCGCGCCGGGTGGGGCCTGGGCGGGCGCGGCGGCGACGGCCGGGGCCGCCGTCGCCGCCGAGGTCGTCGAGGTCGTCGAGCTCGAGCCGGAGCCGCTCGCCGCCGCTGCGATGCCGTAGCTCCCGAGCGCGATGCCGGTGACGACGGCTGCGACGACGAGGAACCGCGGAACTGCCCTGTGTGACCTGTCCATAGGAGGACTCCTTTCGGTTGGTTGATCCCACCTTCGCGCGCGGGTCTTGGAACTTCCTGCGGCCGGCCTGTGAGTTCGATAGGAAACGCAGGTGCTCGAAGAGGGAGTCGTGCAGACGGCGGCGGATGCGAGCGGGTCTCCGCTCGTGCCGCTGGTCGTGCTCGACCGGGTCGAGGCGTTCCTCGACGGGCACGGCCTCGGCTCGGGCCGGGTCCGCGCGCGGCGGATCGGCGTCCCCGGCGGCTCCAACTTCACCTTCCTGCTCGAGCGCGACGAGGCGCTGTTCGTGCTTCGGCGCCCGCCGCGGCCGCCGCTTCCGCCCTCCGCGCACGACATGGTGCGCGAGGCCCGCCTCCAGCTCGCGCTGGCGAAGCAGGGCATTCGCGTGCCGCCGATCGTCGCCGTCTGCGACGACGAGAGCGTCATCGGCGTGCCCTTCTATGTCATGTCGTTCGTCGACGGGGACGTGATCGGCGACACTCTGCCGCCGCGCCTCGCGGCCGACGCAGACGCCCGGCGCCGGCTCGGGCTCGACCTCGTGGACACGCTCGTCGAGATCCACGGCGCCGACGTCGCCGAGCCGGACCTGGCCGCCTTCGTCAGGCCCGGCAGCTACCTGGAGCGCCAGGTGCGCAGGTTCATCCAGCTCTGGCCGCTGAACGCGACGCGCGAGCTGCCGGTGCTGGAGGTGGGGGAGCGGCTCGGCGCGACGATCCCCGAGTCGCTGCCGCCGGCCGTCGTCCACGGCGACTACCGGCTCGGCAACGTCATGGTCGCCCCGGAGGGGAGCGAGATCGCGGCGGTGCTCGACTGGGAGCTGGGCGCGATCGGCGACCCGCGCGCCGACCTCGGCTACCTCGTCGCCACCTACAGCGAGCCGGACGGCGAGGTCAACCCGCTCGGGTCGTCGCCGGCGACGGCCACGCCGGGCTTCCCGTCACGCGCGGAGCTGATCGAGCGCTACGCGGAGCGCAGCGGTCGGGACGTCGAGCGCCTCGCGTGGTTCGAGGCACTGGCGCTCTGGAAGGCCGCCGTCTTCTGCGAGGCGATCTACGGCCGCTACATCCGCGGCGAGCTCGGCGAAGCGCCGTTCGCCGCCCGCTTCGAGGAGGGCATTCCTCGGCTGGTGACCGCGGCCGCGGCCACGCTCGATCGCGACGACTGAGCCCGCCTACCCGGCCGACGAGTCCTGCTGCCAGAGGTGAAAGGCGTTCCCCTCGCTGTCCTTGCAGGCCGCGAACCAGCCGTGACCGGGAACGGGCGCCTTGGCCTCCGCCTGCCCGCCGAGCTCGCGGACCTTGTCCGAGCTGGCGTCGATGTCGTCTGTGGCGAAGTAGTAGTTCGGATACCCGCTCCGGTCCTCGGACGGGAACACGGCAGCACCGGACTTCTCGCCCGCCTGCGCCATCCGATAGTCCATCCCCGGCATCCCCGAGTCCTGGAAGCTCCAGCCGAAGAGGCCGCCCCAGAACTTCGCCGCCCGGTCGGCATCCTCCGCCGGGAACTCCATGTGGACGATCTCACCCGCCATCTCCGCTCCTTTCGGTCGGGTTGTCCCGGCCCCGAACCCTACCCGCGGAGCATCGACGCGAGCCCCCGCACGCCGGTGGTGTCGAGCACCTCGTAGCGATGGAGCGCGAGCGGCGCACGGGCGCTCTGCGCGGCGCCGGGCTGCGTGGTCACGGCAAGCACGTAGCCGGCCTGGCGCACGAGCTCCTCGCTGTGCGCGTCGAACTTCCCGGCCGGATAGGCGAACCACTGCACCGGATGGCCGAGGTGCTGCTCGAGCGCGCGGCGCGACTGGATCAGCTCCTGCAGCGCCGTCGGGTCGGAGAGCGAGGGCAGCTCCGTGTGGTGAACGGTGTGCGAGCCGATCTCGACGCCGCTCTCCTCGAGCGCGTGCAGCTGCGCCCAGCTCAGGAAGCTCACGTCCCCGTTCGAGATCCGGCTCGTGATCACGTAGGCGGTCGCGGGCATGCCCAGCCGCTTCAGCCAGGGAGCGGCGTTCCGGAGCACGTCGCGGTAGCCGTCGTCGAACGTGATCATGATCGGCTTCGCAGGCAGCTTCCGGCCGCGCTCGAGCGCCGCGAACAGCTGCGCCTGCGAGATCGCGTGGTACCCGTGCGCGGAGAGCCAGCGCATCTGCCGCGCGAAGTCGGCGGGCTCGACGGTGAGCGAGCGCGTGATCGCAGGGAGAGTCGGCTTGAGCGCGTCGATGCGGTGGTACATGAGAATCGGGACGCTTACGGTGCGCCATGGCAAGGTGGGGGGCAGGGCGAGCCTGGCGTGTGACGGCAACGCGGCGTGCGGCTGCTTGTGGAGGATCACCGCCCGGTAGCCGACCCGGTCCTTCGGCGCCGGTGCCGCTTTCGGATGCCCGCCTCCCCGCAGCCCGAGGAAGAGGCCCGACGCCGAGCGCGGCGAGCACAATCGTCAGCACGCCGATGCGCCGCCGCCTGATGCGCCGCCTGTGCTCGAGCCGCCGCTGGAGCCGGACGTCCTGCGTCAGCATCAGCCCGCCACCGGCGCGAACGAGCCGGCGCGGTAGACCTGGCCCTCGAGCGTCCGGCCGAGCACGCCCTCGAGCCACTGCGCGACGCCGATCAGCTCGTCGAGGTCGACGCCGGTCTCGATCCCCTCGCCGTGCAGCAGGTAGACGAGGTCCTCCGTCGAGATGTTGCCGGTCGCCCGCGGCGCGAACGGGCAGCCGCCGATCCCGCCCACGGACGAGTCCAGGACGGACGCGCCCGACGCGATCGCCTCGTAGGCGTTCGCGAAGCCGGTCGAGCGGGTGTTGTGCAGGTGGACGCCGACCGGCTTGCCCAGCTCGACGCCCCTGGAGACGAGCTCGCGGACCTGGCGCGGAACGCCGACGCCGACGGTGTCCGCGAACACGATCTCGTCGGCGTCCGCCGCGGCGAGGCGGGCGGCGAGCTCGAGCACGCGCCCCGTGTCGACCGCGCCCTCGAACGGACAGCCGAAGGAGGTGCCGATCGTGACGGTGGCGCGGATCCCGTCCTCGCGCGCCCGCGCGACGATCCGCTCCGCGGACTGCACGGAGTCCTCCACCGTCGTCCCCTGGTTCTTCTCGTTGAACGTCTCGCTGGCCGAGAAGGCGAAATGCACCTCGTCGAGGCCCGTTCCCCGCAGCCGGTCGTAGCCCCGGTCGTTGAGGGCCAGACCGGCATAGACGACGCCCTCCACGCGCTCGATGCCCTCGACGACCTCCTCGGCGCCCGCCATCTGCGGAACGCGAGCGGGGTTGACGAAACTGACCGCCTCGATCCGCGGCAGCCCGGCGGCGGCGAGTCGGTTGACCAGCTCCGACCGAACGGGCGGATCGAGCGTCCTCGGATCGTTCTGGAGGCCGTCGCGCGGCCCCACGTCGCAAATCGTGATCTGCATCGAGCCCTCCCTGTCGAGGATAACCCGCCCCCTGGCCGGAAGGTGTCCGCGGCCGACGGTCGAACGTGATCGGCGGAACCGAACACAAGGAGCGGGCATGTCGAGTTACGAGCAGCGCATGCAGGACACGTACGCGGCGGCGACGGGCGTCGGCTGGAGTGCGTACGCCGGGCTCTTGTTGCTGGCCACCGGCACCTTCAACGTGATCGGGGGCATCGCCCTGCTCGCGAAGAACAACCACCTCGCCTCGGGGCTGTTCTGGGGCCGGCCGTTCTGGGGCGTCGTCTACCTGGTCCTCGGCGGCGTCACGCTCTATGCCGGCTTCGGTGTGCTCACGAAGATGGCGGGCGCCCGGGTGATCGCGATCGTCGTCACGCTCACGGGCGGGTTCGCCGACCTGCTCTGGGCCGCCGGCGCCGCACCCGCGAACCAGACCTGGGTGCTGGTGGGGCTCGCGGTCGCCTTGCTCACGCTCTACGCGCTCGTCGTGCGCGGGGAGGGGGCGGCAGCCGCGCCGGCGCCGCCTGCGCCGCCCTCCTAGGGTCGTCGCGCGACGACCAGCGTGTCGACGGCCTCCACCTCGCCGTCGTCCGTCGCCACCCGGCGCGTGACCGTCCCGGCCTTGACGATCTCGAGGCCGGCGAGCTCGCGCGCGGTGTCCTCCGGCGTGTAGAGCACCTCCGGGCGGGACGGGCCGGGCGCGCCCGTGCCGAGGTTCTCCACGTCGTGACCGAGGACGACGGCGATTCCGCCCGGGGCGAGCGCGTCGGCCGCGCCGGAGAGCAGCGCGCGCCGCTCGTCCGGCGGGAGATGGACGAAGAGGACGAGCACGAGGTCGAACGCTCCGCGCTCCGGCTCGTACTCGCGCAGGTCCGCGAGCACCCAGTCGACGTCGGGGCGCTGCTTCCGCGCGAGCCCGAGGGCGACGTCCGAGAAGTCGACGCCGGTCACGTCCCACCCGCGCTCGGCGAGCCAGACGGCGCTCCGTCCGGCGCCGCAGCCGAGGTCGAGCGCCCGCCCCGGGGGAAGGTCGGCGAGCTCGTCGGCGAGGATGCCGACCGGATCGTCGTGACAATGGTGGCTCCGCTCCTCCCAGCGGCGGTCCCAGTCCTCGCGCTCCACGCCCTCAGCAATACATGATTCGCCGGGTATGGGGATCGGTTGGCGGTTTCGGGACCGGGCCGAGGCGGGTCGGCTGCTCGGCGAGCGTCTCTCCGGGCGGGTAGGGCCCCACGACGTGGTCGTGCTCGGCCTGCCGCGCGGCGGTGTGCCGGTGGCGCGCCAGGTCGCCCGCGCGCTGGGGGCGCCGCTCGACGTCTTCCTCGTCCGCAAGCTCGGGTTCCCGGGGCAGCCTGAGCTGGCGATGGGGGCAATCGCGAGCGGCGGCGTCCGCGTCCTCAACGAGGAGATCGTGCGCGAGCTGCGGCTGGACGAGCAGGTCATCGGCGGCGTGGCGGAGCGGGAGGGCGCGGAGCTGGCCCGGAGGGAGCTCGCCTACCGCGGCGACCGGCCGCCGCTCGAGCTGGGCGGAAAGACCGTCGTGCTCGTGGACGACGGTCTCGCGACCGGGGCGACGATGCGGGCGGCCGTCGAGGCGGTGCGGGCGCGGGGGCCGCGTTCCGTCGTCGTCGCGGTGCCGACCGCGCCGCCGCACGCCGTCCGCGAGCTGGAGGGAGGTGTCGACGAGCTCGTCGCCCTGCTCCAGCCCGACCCGTTCCACGCCGTCGGGCTCTGGTACGAGAACTTCCGCGAGGTGCCGGACGACGAGGTGCGCCGACTGCTGCGAGCGCCCGCGGAGGAGGAGGTCCGGGCCGGCGGGATGGAGGCCGCGCTCGTCGTCCCGGAGGGCGCGCGCGGGCTGGTCGTGTTCGCACACGGGTCCGGGTCGAGCCGCTTCAGCCCGCGGAACCGCTTTGTCGCGGGCGTGCTCGAGGACGCCGGGCTCGCGACCCTGCTCGTCGACCTGCTCACGAAGGCGGAGGAGCAGGTCGACCTCCGCACGCGCGAGCATCGATTCGACATCGAGCTCCTGGCCGGTCGTGTCGGGGAGGCGGTGCGCTGGGCGGCGACGGACGAGCGAACGCACGGGCTGCCGGTCGGCCTGTTCGGCGCCAGCACCGGCGCCGCCGCCGCGCTCGCGACGGCCGCGCGCGAGCCGGACGCCGTACGCGCCGTCGTCTCCAGGGGCGGCCGGCCCGACCTGGCCGGGCCGGCGCTCGCCGACGTCCGCGCACCGACGCTGCTGATCGTCGGGGGACGGGACGAGCTCGTGCTCGACCTGAACCGGCAGGCGCGGGCGGCGATGACGCAGGCCGAGTCGGTCGAGCTCGAGGTCGTGCGCGGCGCGACCCACCTGTTCGAGGAGCGCGGCGCACTGGAGCAGGTCGCGGAGCTCGCGCGAGACTGGTTTCGCCGCCGGCTCGACGCCTAGTCGCCTCACGCATCGCGCGCGCAGCGGAGGCCGGCGAAGATCTGCCGGCGGACCGGGAAGTCCCAGTTCCGGAAGGTCGTGCGGGCGACCGTCGTGTGCGTCGCCCACGAGCCGCCCCGGAGCACCCTGTAGTCGGGGCCGAAGAACACCTCGGAGTACTCGCGGTACGGAAACGCCTCGAACCCCGGGTAGCCCCGGAAGTCCGACGCCGTCCACTCCCAGACCTGGCCTGTCCCGTCGAGCAGGCCGAGCGACGCCGCCTTCTCCCACTCGTCCTCGCTCGGCAGGCGCTTGCCGGCCCAGCGCGCGAACGCGTCCGCCTCGTGCCAGGAGACGTGCTGCACCGGCTCGTCCGGCGTGAGCGGAGCCGTCCGTCCGTACCGGCAGCACGTCCATCCGTCCCCGTCGCGCTCCCAGCCGAGCGGCGGCTCGTCCCACCTGCCCTCCGCCAGGAACTCCGCGTACTGCGCGTTCGTGACGGGTGCCGAGTCGATCAGGAACGCCGGCAGCTCCACGTCGTGCTCCGGCCGCTCGTTGTCGTAGGCCCAGCCCCTGTCCGTGCCCATCGTGAACGAACCCGCCTCGACGAGCACCTCCTCGCCGGGCGGGACGGGCGCCGGGCCTCCGCCCTCGTGCGGGAGGCCGGAGAGCTGGAGCGTCTGCAGCATCGTCTCGACGTGCTGCTGCTCGTGCTGGACGACGAGCCCGAAGACGAAGCCGTCGCGCAGCAGCCGGTCGGCCGGGTCGAGCTCCGTGCGCTCGAGCACGGCGACCACACGCTCGCGCACCTCGGCCAGGTAGGCGCGGGCCGTCGTAGGGTCGAGCAGCTCGAGGGAGGGCCGCTCCGCGCGCGAGTGCTCGAACGCGTCGTAGACGTCGTCGTTCTCCGGGAAGATCGGCTCGTCACCGTCCAGTCGCCGCAGCAGCCAGAGCTCCTCGAAGTGGCCGATGTGCGCCAGGTCCCAGACGAGCGGCGACTGGAGCGGGGAGTGTTGGCAGACGAGCTCGTCGTCGGACAGCGGCTCCAGCAGCCGCAGCGTCCGCTCGCGGGCCTCCGCGAGCTCGGCCACGATGTGCTCCTTCAGCCCGAGAGCCTCCAGCACGAAGCGCGAAGTGTAGGGTCGCGGGCACTCCTGGCCGCGTGCAGAGCCCGTACGATTCCGGGCCTTGAGGCAGGTTCTCCTCGTTTGCCCGCAGGAGCGGGACTTCCGCGAGATCGACCTAGCAGGGCTCGGAGGCGAGTTCGAGGTCCTGACGGCCGGATCCGACCTCGACGTCCACGACGACGCCTTCGACGCGGAGCAGTTCGTCGCCGATCACAGCGCCCGCGCCGTCGACGGTGCGGTCGGCACCAAGGACCGCTCGGCGCTGCTGGCCGCGCTGATCGCCGAGCGGGCCAGCCTCGGCGGCCCGACGCCGCGGGCGCTGCTCGCCTGCCAGCACAAGCCGACGTCGAGAGTGCTGCAGCGTGACGCGGCGCCGGAGTCCGTCCCGCGCTTCGCGCTCCTCAACGGCTCGGTGCCCCCCTCGACGCTCACGACGCCGTTCTTCGTCAAGCCGGTGGTCGGGCGGCTGTCCGAGAACGCACGTCGGGTCGACTCGCTCGCGATGCTCGACGATCTCGCCGAGGACGGCTACCCGCCGCGCTATGCGCGCATCGCGGCCCTGGCCGGGCTGCCGGAGGCGGACGTCCACGGGTTCCTGGCCGAGGAGCTGCTCGCCGGCGCCGAGGTGACGCTCGAGGGCTACGTCCACCGCGGCCGCGTGACGACGATCGGGGTCACCGACTCGCTCAAGTACCCCGGCACGAACAGCTTCGAGTGCTTCGCGTTCCCGTCCGCGCTGCCTGCCGAGCGGCTGGACGAGCTGCGCGCGGCTCGCGGGACGCATCCTCCCGGCGCACGGGTTCGACGGCGGCTTCTTCAACATGGAGCTGTTCCTGCCCGAGTCGGGGCCGGCGAAGCTGATCGAGGTCAACGGCCGGATCGCGTCGCAGTTCGCGCCGCTCGTCCGGGCCGTCCAGGGCCGCTCGACCTACGAGGCGCTGTTCCGGCTCGCGTGCGGCGACGACCCCGAGCTGGCACGAGGCCCGCGCGCGCGGCGCCGCGATCAGCTACTGCCTGCGCGTCTTCGAGGACGCGTTCGTCGCGGGCGTGCCCGCGCCGGCCGACGGCGTCGAGATCCTCGTCGAGCCGGGCACGCGCCTGTCGGAGCAGGGGACGAACGACGCCGAGAGCTACCGGCTGGCCATCTTCCACGAATGGGGCGAGACGCGGGAGGAGGCGCTCGAGCGCTGCCGGGCTCGCGCCGTCTCGCTGGCCTTCGACCTCGTGCCTGCGACCCCTCTCCCCGCGGCGGCCCGCGGTGATGGCTGAGCCGAATCCGGCGGGCGCGGGCACAAGCGGAGGCTCGGGCGGGGCCGCGGAGATCGTCTTCCGCGGCGTCACCAAGTACTACCCGGGCCGCAGGGCCGCCGCCGTCAACGACCTGTCGTTCGTCGTTCCGGCCGGGGAGATCTGCGTGCTCGTGGGGCCGTCGGGGGCCGGCAAGACGACGGCGATGAAGCTCGTCAACCGGCTGATCGACTTCGACGAGGGCGACATCACGATCGACGGGAAGAGCGTCCGCAGCCTGGACGCCGTCGAGCTCCGGCGGGGGATCGGGTACGTAATCCAGCAGATCGGGCTCTTCCCGCACATGACCGTCGGGGACAACGTTGGCGTCGTGCCCCGGCTCCTGGGCTGGCCGAAGCAGCGGATCCGCGAGCGGACGGCGGAGCTGATCGATCTCGTCGGGCTCGAGGCGGGGGACTGCCAAGCGCTATCCGTCGCAGCTCTCCGGCGGCCAGCGCCAGCGCGTCGGCCTCGCGCGCGCGCTCGCCGCCGAGCCCAAGGTGATGCTGATGGACGAGCCGTTCGGCGCCCTCGACCCGATCACGCGCGACCGGCTCCAGAACGAGTTCCTGCGGCTGCACGAGGTCGAGCGCAAGACGGTCATCTTCGTCACGCACGACATCGACGAGGCGATCAAGCTCGGCGACCGCATCGCCATCCTCCGCGAGGGCGGCGTACTGGCCCAGTACGACACCCCGGACGCGATCCTGGCCGCGCCGGCCGACGACTTCGTGGCCAGGTTCGTGGGCGCGGACCGCGGGCTGAAGCGGCTCGCGCTGCGGCGGCTCGCCGAGATCGAGCTCGACTCGCCGAACGGCATCCCGCCCGGCGCCCCGCGCACGACTCTGCAGACGACGCTCCGCGACGCGCTCTCGCTCATGCTCACGGAGGGCGCGGAGCAACTCGTGGTCGTCGACGACGCGGGCGAGGTCACCGGGGTGCTGTCTGCCGTGGGCCAGCGTCGAGCCGACTGCTGGCGGAGCCGACGGACCAGCAGTGAGCGGCGCCGCTGCCTGCGCCGGTCGATCCCGAACTTCGGCGGCGTGCCGAGCGGAGTGCAGGCTGCATCACGAACAACGACCTCTTCTGCACCGACTGGGTGAAGAGCAACTGGTCGTCGACGCTGCAACCCGCGCTGCTCGACCACCTGAAGCTGACGGCGATCGCGGTCGTCATCGGGTTCGCGATCGCCTTCGCGGCGGCGGTGCTCGCGCGGCGATTCCGCTTCTTCGAGCACCCGTTCACGTTGTTCAGCGCGCTGCTCTACACGATCCCGAGCATCGCGCTCTTCCAGGTGCTCGTGCCGTTCACCGGGCTGACGGAGACGACGGTCGAGATCGCGCTCGTCGGCTACACGCTCCTGATCCTGTTCCGCAACACGCTCGCAGGGTTCCGCGCGGTGCCCGACGACGTGATCGAGGCAGCCCGCGGGATGGGACTGCACGGCCGCGAGATCCTGTGGCGGATCGAGGTGCCGCTCGCGCTCCCGTCGATCATGGCCGGGCTGCGCATCGCGGTCGTGACGATCGTCAGCCTGGCCACGCTGGCCGCCTTCGTCATTCCCGAAGGGCTCGGCCGCCCGATCTTCATCGCGCTTCGCGACTACTTCAAGACCGAGATCATCGCCGCGGGCGGCCTCGCCGTCCTGCTCGCGCTGACTGCCGACGCACTGCTCGTACTGGCCCAGCGGCTGCTGACTCCATGGGTGAGAGCAGGCAGAGCCTGAGAGCGAGGGCGCGGTGATCCTCTTCGACGACGTCAGCGCCGGCACGTTCCTGGACGCCTTCCGCTTCATCGGCGACAACGGGCAGCTGATCTGGGACAAGACCGTGGAGCAGCTGGCGCTGTCGGGCGCTGCGCTGGGGGTGGCGATCGCGATCGCGATCCCGATCGGCGTTCTGCTCGGCCACTGGCACCGCGGCTCCTTCATCGCCATCAACGTGTCCAACATCGGCCGCGCTCTGCCCAGCCTGGCGATCATCGCCATCGGCATCTCGATCTTCGGCATCTCGTTCACGAACGTGATGTTCGCGCTCGTCGTCCTGGCCGTCCCGCCGATGCTGACGAACGCGTACGTGGGCGTGGACGAGGTCGACCGAGACGTCGTCCAGGCCGCGCGCGGGATGGGCATGCGCGGGCACGACGTGCTCTTCCGCGTCGAGTTGCCGCTGTCGATGCCGCTGATCTTCGCCGGCATCCGCACCGCGGCGGTGTACGTCGTCTCGACGGCGACGATCGCCGCGATCGCGGGCGGCGGTGGGCTCGGCGACATCATCGTCAACCAGGCCAGCTACCGGTTCGAGGGCGTCCTCGGCGCCGCGTACTGCGTCGCCGCGCTGGCGCTCCTCGCCGATTTCTCGATCGGGGGCATCCAGCGTCTGCTCAGCCCGCGCGGCCTTCGGGGCCGGCCCGTGGTCGAGCCCGAGGTGGCCACGGCGCACGCCCTCGGCCACCAGGTCTCCGCAAAGTAGGGTTGCGCCGTCAGGGCCCAGCCAGGGCCCCGGGAAGGAGGGCGAAAGTGATCCGCAAGCACACCCGGCGGGCCGTCAAGGCCGCCTTCTGCGTCTCGATCGGCGTTGCGATCGTGTTAGGCGGACTCGCCGCCGGCGCCATGTCCGCGCCGGCCGCACAACCGACCGTCAAGCTCGGCACGAAGAACTTCACCGAGGAGTACATCCTCGGTCAGCTGTACAAGCAGGCGCTCGAGGCGAAGGGCTACAAGGTCGCCTACCACGAGAACGTCGGCTCGACCGAGGTGACCGACAAGGCGATGACGAGCGGGCAGCTCAACGTCTATCCGGAGTACCTCGGAACGCTGCTCTCCGTCACCTTCCACAAGACGTCGGTGCCGAAGAACCCGGCCACGGCGCTGGCCCAGGCGAAGGCGCTCGACGGGAAGCGCGGGTTCACGCTGTTCACGCCGACGCCGTTCTACGACACCGACGCGATGGGCGTCCTCAACGCGACGGCGAAGAAGTACGGCCTCAAGACGATCGCCGACATGAAGAAGATTCCGGGCCTCTCGATCTGCGGATTCCCCGAGTTCCAGACGCGCTACGCGGGGCTCCTCGGGCTCAAGCAGGCCTACGGGATCACGAAGGCGAAGTTCGTTCCGCTGGCCGGCATCTCGGTCTACGAGGCGATGGACGGCAAGAAGTGCATCGTCGGCGACGTGTTCTCGACCGACCCGCAGCTCGCGAAGCCGTCGAAGTACACGGTGCTGACCGACCCGAAGGAGATCTTCAGCGAGCGGTCGCAGACGGTCGTGCCCGTCGTGAGCACGAAGCTCGCGAAGGCGCTCGGCTCGAAGTTTCGCCAGACGATGGACGCCGTCTCGGCCAAGCTAACGCTGCCGGCGATGATCGCGATGAACAAGGCGGTCGCGATCGACAAGAAGCAGCCGGCCGCGGTCGCCAAGGCGTTCCTGAAGGCAAACCACCTGGCCTAGGTCCGAAGTCGAACGGCGGCGCTCCTCAGTGCCAGACGAGCGCCGCCGTCTCGGCGATCGTGCGCAGCTTCGCCCACTGGTCGTCCCGGCTCAGGGCGTTCCCGACCACCGAGGTGCCGAAGCCGCACTGCGGCGAGAGCGCGAGGCGCTCGAGCGGGACGAAGCGCGATGCGTCCTCGATCCGCCGCGCCAGCTCGTCCGGCGACTCGCGGCGCGGCGTCTTCGTCGTCACGAGCCCGAGCACGACGGTCCTGTCCTCGGGCACGTGCCGCAGCGGCTCGAAGCCGCCGGAGCGCTCGTCGTCGTACTCGAGCAGCAGCCGGCCGGCACGGACGCGCGGGAAGATCCTCTCCCCGAGCGACTCGTAGCTTCCCTCGACGAGCCAGCGGCTCCCCTGGTTGCCGCGGCAAAGGTGGAACCCGAAGGTGACGCCGTCCGGCGCCGCATCGATCACGTGGTTGTCCAGATCGAGCCACGTCTCCACGGAGCCGCGCTGCCCGTAGAACGCGCGCCAGCGCTCGTCGAGGAGCAGCGGGTAGTGCGGCGCGTCGAGCTGGAGGTACGTCGCGCCGCGGCGCGCGAGTTCCACGACCTCCTCGCGCAGGATCGCTGCCACCGCCCAGAGGAAGTCCTCGAGCGTTGCGTACGCGTCCGTCGAGCTCCGCTCGTCCCAGAACTGCGAGAAGAGCCCGGGGCTCGGCAGCGTCACTTTCAGCACCCGGTCGGTTCTGGGCAGCGCGTAGTCGAGCTCGTCCACCGACAGGAAGCGCCGCCGGCGGAGCGGGGAGCGGACGGCGAGCGGCGGCTGCTTCAGCTCGAGGTCGCCGACGACGTCGCTCTTCCAGTCGCCCCACAGGAACGCGTCGAGGTCCCAGTCTCCGAACCCGTCGACGGCTTCGACCATCTGGCTCTGGAACGACAGCCGGCGCATCTCGCCGTCGGTGACCACCTGCAGGCCGGCGTTGGCCTGGCGGCGCAGCGCCTCTACGACGGCATCGTCTTCGGCCGCACGCAGCGCCTCGGGATCGCCGCGCTCGCGCGCCGCGAGCAGCTCCGGCGGCCGGAGCAGGCTGCCGACGACGTCCGAGCGCGCGTCGATCACGAGGCGGCCGCGGCTTCGACCTCCGCCGGCTCGGACGGCCGTCGCGCCTCCGCGTTCGAGATCCCGAAGGCGGCCACGACCGCGCCCGCCACGGCCAGGCCCGCCGAGGCGAGCATAGCCACGCGGAACGCGTCCATCGACGCCGCGCGCAGGACCTGGTCGCGCTGGTCGCGGGCGATCGGGACGCCCCGGTCGCCGCCGCTCGACTCGTAGACGACCAGCACGACGAGCCCGAGCACCGCGACGGCGAGCAGGTTGCCGAGCCGCGAGAACGTCTGGTTCAGCCCCGAGGCCACGCCCGAGAATCGTCCCGGCGCGGACCCAAGCGCCGTCGAGGTGATCGGCGCGACGACCATCGACAGCCCGAGCGCGAACACGAGGATCCCCGGAACGCCCTCGCGCCAGAAGTCCGTCTTGCTCTGCATGAGCGAGAACAGGACCATCCCCGCGGCGACGAGCACCGGCCCGACGGTGAGGAAGAGCCGCGGCCCGTGCTCGTCCGAGAGCTTCCCGAAGCGCGCCGAGAGCACGATCATCACGACGCTCGCGGGCACGTTCGCGAGCCCGGCCTCGAACGGCGAGAATCCCAGGAATTGCAGGTAGATCGTGAAGAAGAAGAACATCCCGCCGAGGGCCCCGTAGACGAGGAACGTCTCGAGGTTCGCAAACGCGAAGTTCCGCCGCCGGAAGAGCGAGAAGGGCAGCATCGGCTCGGCTACGTGCCGCTCCACGAAGACGAAGGCCGTTAGCGCACCGGCCGCGACGACGAACGCCCACCAGGCGCCGTCGAAGCCGTTTGCGGCGCCGTCCACCATCCCGTAGGTGGCCATCCCGAACGCGAGTGCGGCCAGCGCCGCACCGGGGATGTCGAGCCGCCCGACCCGGTGCTCCGCGAGTCTCGCGCAGCGGCCTCGCTGCGCGAGCACGAGCGCCGCCGCGGCCAGCGGCAGGTTGACGAAGAAAATCCACCGCCACGACACCCACTCGACGATCACCCCGCCGAGCGGCGGGCCGCCGAGTGTGGCCACGCTCGTGAACGCCGTCCACAGCCCGACTGCGCGGCCGGCGTTCTCGCCGTAGCTCTCGCGCAGGAGCGCCAGGCTGTTCGTCGCCAGGAACGCCGCCGCCGCGCCCTGCAGCGCTCGGGCTGCGATCAGCACGCCGCCGGTCGGGGCGGCGCCCGCCAGCGCCGAGGCGAACGCGAAGCCGACGACGCCGGCCATGAACGTCTCGCGGCGGCCCCTGCGGTCGCCGACGGCCCCTGCGGGCAGATAGAGCGCGGCCAGCGGCAGCGAGTAGGCGAGGAACACCCACTGCTCGCCGGCGAGGCTGAAGTGGAGGTCGTGCTGGATGGTGGGCAGCGCGACGACGACGACACTCGCGTCCACGAACGCGAGCGACGAGCCGAGCACCGTCGCGGCCAGCGTCAGCCGCCTGCGCCGCTCCTGCGTCACCTCGGCGCCGTGATGTGGTGCTTCGCCAGGGGGCTCCGGTCGGGCTGCCCGCCCTTGCGCAGGTGCACCGCGACGCGGCCGTCGGCCCGCTCGATCTCGTGAGCGAGCCAGGCGCGGCCGTCCACGTGGGAGCGCGACACCTCCGCGCCGACCTCGGGCACCTCGCCGTCGAGGACGCCGCGCTGGATCTCGCGCCCCTCGGCGTCCTCCCGGATCCAGATCCGCACGGCGTCGATCCCCGCCGCCGGCGGCGCCGCCCCGTTCTCGGCCCAGGTCCCCTGCGGCTCGAAGGTCGGCTGCTCGGCCCGCGTGATCTCGCGCAGGGCCTGCCGCAGCTCCTCGGGCGTCGGATTGCCCCAGTACCAGAAGCCGCACCAGACACCGTGGATCCGCAGCTGAGAGTCGAGCACGAAGGTGAAGGGCAGGAACGGCCGGTGCTTCGCATCGGTCAGCTCGAGCAGGTCGAGCTCCTCACCGACGCGCCGGTCCTCGTTCGAGAGGAAGGGGAAGTCGGCCCCGAGCCCGGCGCGGAAGGCGCCGTTCGCGTACGGACCGTCGACCGTGACGACGGCGATCGCCCCGTACTCGCGCTGGATCTCCTCCTGCATGGTGACGAGCGCGCGCAGGCGGATCTGCTCCTTGGGGCACCACCAGCCGCGGACGAAGCAGAGGACGAGCGGCTGTCCAGCGGCGATCTCCGAGAGCGACAGCTCCTCGCCCGTGTGCTCGGGCAGAAGCAGATCCGGGAACGTCCGGCCGGGAACGAGATCGTCGCGCATCGCTTGCTCCTCTCGTCGACGATTGACACGAACAGTAGGCCTTACAACACTTTCCCGGCCCGACCCATTCCGAGCGAGAGGAGAAGCCGTGCCGAGCTGGCAGGTCGCCGACGTGAACGAGATCCCTCCGGTCAAGGAGGACTGGCCGGCCACGTGGAAGTCGATCCGGCACCGCTTCGGGATCACCGGCTTCGGCATCAACGCAGTCACGAAGGACGCCGGCAACGTCCTCATCCCCGAGCACGACGAGACCGCCTCCGGCCAGCAGGAGCTGTACTTCGTCCACGCCGGCGAGGTCAAGGCGACCCTGGACGGCGAGGAGGTCGACGTGCCGGCCGGGTCGCTCGTGCACTGCGAGCCTGAGGCGAAACGGAAGTTCGAGGCGGCCGCCTCGCCGACGACGCTCATCGTGATCGGCGGCACCCCCGGAAAGCCCTACGAGGTCGGACCCTGGGAGCTATAGCCTGCCCGTAGAGCGGGCGTGGCGAAACTGGGATACGCGCCGGGTTTAGGTCCCGGTGGGCCGCGAGGTCCGTGGAGGTTCGAGTCCTCTCGCCCGCATCGGCCCCAATCGAAAGGAGACCCATGGACGTCCAGCAGCTGATCGCGGAAGCACGCGACGCGATGACCGCGCGGCGGGTCTACGGCGATCCGTACGAGCGCGAGGGCGTGACGATCATCCCCGCCGCGGCGGTTCGGGGAGGCTCGGGCGGAGGCGGAGGCACGAACGCCGAGGGCGAGGGGGGTGGCGGCGGCTTCGGCCTGGCGGCGCGGCCGGTCGGCGCCTGGGTGATCACGGACCAGGGCGCGACGTGGAAGCCGTCGCCCGACGTCAACCGGATCGTCCTCGGCGGACAGCTGATCGGCCTGGCGGCGGTGATCTTCCTCGGGAGGGTCATGCTCGCACGGGCACGCCGTGCGTAACTTGACAGTTACGTAACTCCGTGCGCTTCGAGCGCGAGCACGCGGCTTCCGTCGAGGAGGTCCGGGCGGCGGTGACGGAGCCGGAGCAGCTGCGTGGCTGGCTGGCGATCGGCGGCGCCGTGCTCGAGCCGCGGGTCGGCGGCCGATTCGAGGTGCGGATGACGCCCGGCGAGGAGGAAACCGCCCCGAGGAGCGGTCCTCGCCTTCGACCCGCCGCGGCTACTCGAGGTCGAATGGCGTTACGAGGGCGAGGACGAGTCCGTGCTCCGCATCGAGCTCGCGCCCCGCGGCGACGGCACGCTGCTCGTCCTCGACCACCGTCAGCTGCAGCCCCGGGAGGCCGCGGGCTACGGCGCCGGATGGCACGCCTATCTCGACGCGCCCGAGAATCTCCTCGACGGCCGCGCGGCCGGATCCTGGGACGAGCGCTTCCAGGCCCGGTTCGAGGACTACAGGCCGGCCGCGGCCGCCTTGGCATAGGGCGCGCGTACCGGTCGAGCTCGTTCCACCTGGCCGCGGCGCGATCGTAGACTCCCGGCGTGCCGGCAGCCTTCGCAACAGGATTCGTTCTCGGGCTCGTCGTCGCCGCGCAGGTTGGCCCGATCTCGTTGCTCTGCATCCGCTCGGTCCTGCGGGGGCGCTTCGCCGTCGGGGTCGCGATCGGCGCCGGAGCGGCCGCGATCGACGCGCTCTACGCCGCGCTCGGCGCGGCGGGCGCGAGCGCGCTCCTCCAGATCGATCCCGTCCGCCTCGCGCTCGGAATCGCCGGCGCCTGCGTGCTCGCGGCGATCGGGCTGCGGACGCTCTACAGCGCGTTCCGCGTCCGGCTGGGCGGCGAGTCGAACGAGGAGGTCGCCTCGCCGTGGCGCGCCTTTCTCACCTCGCTCGGCGCCACGGCGTCCAACCCGCTGACGATCGCCTCGTGGGCGGCGGCGTTCTCGGCCGCCTCGACCGCCGCGCTCGCGGGCTCCGGGTCGACGGCCGTCGCCCTCGTCGTCGGCGTCGGCACCGGGACGCTGACCTGGTTCACGTTCCTATCCGGCACGATCGCGGTCGTCCGCCCGCGCGTCGGCCCGCGGCTGGTCGCCGGCGTGGATGCCGTGTCCGGAGCGGCCATCCTCGTCTTCGCCGGGCTGCTCGGCTGGCGGACGGCCGCGAACGAGTCCTGACCGCGAAATCCCGCTCCTAGCGGCGAGCCGATGGGGCACCCCGGCCCACCACCCACGCGCGATCGTACTCGCGAAATCGTGACGCGTGTGAAACACGATCGTGTCGATTTCGTGCCTTTCCATCCACGACCGTCCCCGACGGTGGGCCGAAAGGAGTCTGCTTGAATGGGCTCGTGGAGACGCGTGTCGAGGAGCTCGAGGACGACAAGGTCCGTCTCAGCGTCGACGTGCCGAGCGCGGACATGCGTCACGCGGTCGAACATGCGGCGACCGATCTGGCCGCGTCCCTGAAGATCCCCGGCTTCCGCAAGGGCAAGGTGCCGATGCCCGTGCTCGTCGCACGCGTCGGCAAGGACCGCATCTACTCGGAGGCGGTCGAGAGCCACATCGGAGGCTGGTATCGCGCCGCGGTCGCCGGGTCGCGGATCCGCCCCGCGTCGGCGCCCGAGTACGACTACGACCTCCCCGGCTCCTCGGACGGCGAATTCAGCTTCACGGCGACCGTGTCCGTGCAGCCCAAGGTCGAGGTCGCCGACTGGACGACGCTCGAGGTCGGCGCAGCAACCGCCGAGATCCCGGCCGAGGTCGTCGACCGCGAGCTCGACCTGCTCCGCGACGCCGTCGCCGAGCTCGCGCCCGTCGAGGGCCGACCGGCGCAGGAGGGCGACGTGGTCGTCGTCGACCTGATCAGCGAGTCGGGCGATTCGCGCCGCGACGTCGTCGTCGAGCTGGGCGCGGGCCGCCTCGTCGAAGAGCTCGAACGCGAGCTGCTCGGCATGTCGCCCGGCGAGGAGAAGGAGATCGCGTTCGAGGTCGGCGAGGAGGGCGCGACGCAGACCGTGACCGCGACGCTCAAGGAGATCAAGGAGAAGGTGCTGCCGCCGCTCGACGACGAGCTGGCCAGGACCGCCAGCGAGTTCGACACGCTGGCGGAGCTGCGCGCCGACATCGAGTCGCGCCTACGCGAGCAGCTCGACGCCGAGATCGAGACCGAGTTCCGCGCCGCGGCCGTCGACGCGCTCGTCGAGGCCTCGCACATCGAGCCCGCCGAGGGCCTCGTCGCCGCGCGCGCGAACGGCCTGCTCGCGAGCCTCGTGCAGTCGCTCGAGCGCCGCGGCGTCTCGGTCGAGGCCTACCTCGCCGTGTCGAACCAGACGCCCGAACAGGTGCAGGAGCGCGTGACGGCCGAAGCGAGGCAGTCGCTGGCGCGCGAGCTGGCGCTGGAGGCGGCGGCGGACAAGCTCGGCCTCGAGGTGACCGACGACGAGCTCCGCGAGTTCATCCGTGAGCAGGCCGAGTCCGAGGACGAGGCGGGCGAGGCGAACATCGACGCCGTGGTCGACCAGGTCATGGCCGACGGCCGCGCCGAGCAGTTCCGCGAGGACATCCGCCTGCGGCAGGCGCTCGACCGCATCGCCTCGGAGGTAAAGCGCATCCCCGCCGACCTGGCGCGGGCGCGTGAGAAGCTCTGGACGCCCGGGCAGGACAAGCCCGAGGGCGCTACGAAATTGTGGACACCCGGCCAGGAGGAGAAGACCGTATGACCCCCCATGACAACCTGCACCCCCGCCAAGGGTGGGACTTCAGCCGGCCTGGCTCAGCTGGACCGCCGGCGTTGCACGCCGGCGGGGCGCCCGCGCCGCAGATGAGCCCGCTGATCCCGATGGTGATCGAGCAGACCTCCCGCGGCGAGCGCGCCTTCGACATCTACTCGCGGCTCCTGAACGAGCGGATCATCTTCCTCGGGACGCCGGTGGACGACCAGATCGCGAACCTGCTCGTGGCGCAGCTCCTCCACCTCGAGTCGGAGGACCCGGACAAGGACATCTCGATCTACATCAACTCGCCCGGCGGCTCCGTCTACTCGGGCCTGGCCATCTACGACACGATGCAGTTCATCAAACCCGATGTGCAGACGATCTGCGTCGGCATCGCGATGAGCATGGGCGCGCTCCTGCTCGCCGGCGGCGCGAAAGGAAAGCGCATGGCGCTGCCGAACGCAAAGATCCTGATCCACCAGGTGTGGGGCGGCTTCCAGGGGCAGGCGACCGACATCGAGATCCATGCCCGCGAGACGATCGCCCTCAAGCGCAAGATGGAAGAGATCATGGCCAAGCACACCGGACAGGAGCTGGACAAGGTCGCCCGGGACATGGAGCGCGACTACTTCATGACCTCGGAGGAAGCCCAGGACTACGGGATCATCGACACCGTGATCGAGCATCGCTAGATCGAGCGCTAGCCAGAATGGCCATTTCGATGTACAAGTTGACCGTGGGGTTGGGGAGATAGGGGAGAATGGCGCGCGCGAGCGACACCAACGACCAGCTGCTCTGCTCCTTCTGCGGGAAGAGCCAGCGGCAGGTCAAGAAGCTGATCGCCGGCCCCGGCGTCTACATCTGCGACGAGTGCATCGACCTCTGTAACGAGATCATCGACGAGGAGCTGACCGCTCCCTCGCACCTCGATCTCGACACGCTGCCCCGCCCGAAGGAGATCTACGAGCTCCTCAACGACTACGTCGTCAGCCAGGAAGAGGCGAAGCGCACGCTGTCGGTCGCGGTCTACAACCACTACAAGCGCGTCCAGATGGGGCAGACCGAGGACGACGTCGAGCTGCAGAAGTCGAACATCCTCCTGCTCGGCCCGACCGGCTGCGGCAAAACGCATCTCGCGCAGACGCTCGCGCGGATCCTCAACGTCCCCTTCGCGATCGCCGACGCGACGGCGCTGACCGAGGCCGGCTACGTCGGCGAGGACGTCGAGAACATCCTGCTCAAGCTGATCCAGGCCGCCGACTTCGACATCAAGAAGGCGGAGACCGGGATCATCTACATCGACGAGGTCGACAAGATCGCGCGCAAAGCGGACAACCCGTCGATCACGCGCGACGTGTCGGGCGAGGGCGTCCAGCAGGCGCTGCTCAAGATCCTCGAGGGCACGGTCGCCTCGGTGCCGCCGCAGGGCGGGCGCAAGCACCCGCACCAGGAGTTCCTCTCGATCGACACGACGAACATCCTCTTCATCTGCGGCGGCGCCTTCGCCGGCCTGGAGAAGATCATCACGCGCCGCATCGGCAAGAACGCCGTCGGCTTCGGCGCGAAGATCCACTCCAAGCACTCGGTCGAGAGCACGGAGATGCTGTCGCAGGTGATGCCGGAGGACCTGCTCGCCTACGGGCTGATCCCCGAGTTCATCGGCCGACTCCCGGTCGTCTCGCACGTCCACCAGCTCCAGCGCGACGACCTGGTCAAGATCCTCACCGAGCCGAAGAACGCGCTCGTCAAGCAGTACCACCGCTTCTTCGCCTACGACTCGATCGAGCTCGTCTTCACCGACGACGGCCTCTGGGAGATCGCCCAGCGCGCCCTCGAGCGCGAGACCGGCGCCCGCGGCCTGCGCTCGATCATCGAGGGCGCGCTCCTCGACGTGATGTTCGAGCTGCCCTCGCGCCGCGACGTCTCCAAGTGCGTGATCACGAAGGAGACGATCTCGAAGGGCCTCAAGCCGACGCTCGTGACGATGGGCGGCACGGTTCCCGGCGACTTCGACGACCAGATCGCCGAAGAGTCCGCCTGACGGCCCGGAGCGGGGCCCGAGCCCGCCGACCTTCGCGCTCTTCGTCCGACTAGGGGCGCTGCCGGATCTTCCTGATGACGAGGAAGACGGCCACCGCGAGGAGCGCGACACCGACGAGGCCGCCGAGCACGAACGGTAGGAGCGAGCGCAGTCTGGCCTTCAGCGCGTCGATGTCGTCGTGGAGAGACAGTCGCTCGGCGGCGATCTCCTTGCGAATCTCCTCCGTTGTGCGCCCGGGCATGACAGGTTGCTCTCCGACTAGAGGAGCTTCCAGATCAGCTTCGTGCCGGTCTTCAGGCCCCTGCCTCCTGTAAGGACCGCGACCGCGACGACTCCGGCGATCAGATACGGCACGAGCGACCGCAACTCTGCCTGCAGCTTGTCGAGGTCCTCGTCGAGGAGCCGTCGCTCACCGGCGATCTCGGTGCGGATCTGCTCGGCGCCTCGCTCAGACATGCGTGCTCAACATCTCCACCGTGCGCTCAGCCTCCTCGATCGCTTGCTGCGGTTTGGGAGGCGATGCCTTGCGCGCGAAGTGCCTTGCCAACAGCGCGAGGATCGCCGCAACGAGGACGATCATCCCGGCGACGATCAGCAGCGACGCCCAGAGCGGGAGGGTCTCACTGAGTCCGGCAGCGAGTGCAGCGAAGCTGAAGCCGATCGCGTAAAGGACAAGAACGACGGCGACGACTGCCAGGCCCCCGGCGATCCCGAGCGCCGTCGCCTTCTGCTTCGCCTCGAGCTTTGCCAGCTCCAGATTCAGCCGGGCGATCGACCTCATGCGCCGATTCACGGCTCTCGCCTGCGCCTTTGCGCCGAGCATGGCCGGGAGACTACCGATCGTTTCATCGGGACGCCGCTGCCACGGGTTCTCGCCATGCCCCGTGCACGATGGCGGCGAGCGGTCGGGGATAGCCTCGGTTTGTGAGCAAGGCGTGGAGCGGCGAGGTCCGCATCGCGTACGAGGTTCGCGGCCAGGGAAAGCCGCTGCTGTTCGTGCACGGGCTCGGATACGACCGGCGCGGCTGGGGGCCGCTGCCCGGCCTGCTCATGGAGGACTTCCGCGTGCTCCTCATCGACAACCGCGGCGTGGGGGAGAGCGACTTCCCCGACGGTCCGTACACCGTGGCCGAGATGGCGGCCGATGCCGTCGCCGCGCTCGACGCCGCCTGCGTCGAGCACGCGCACGTGCTCGGGGTCAGCCTGGGCGGGTTCATCGCGCAGGAGCTCGCGCTCTCCTATCCGGGTCGTGTCGACAGGCTCGTCCTCTGCTCGACCTCTCCGGGCGGCCCGAACCAGCATCCGATGCCGGCCGCCGGCGTTGAGGCCTTCGGGCGCTTCCCGACGCTCGAGCGCGAGGCCGGCCTGCGGCTCATGGTCGAGAACTCGCTCGGCGAGCACGCCGTGCGGGAGCGGCCGGAGCTCGTCGAGGAGGTGTACGCCTACCGGCTCGAACGCGCGCCGCCGCTCGAGGCATGGCAGGCGCAGCTCGCCGCAGCCATCGCGTTCGATTCCTACGACCGCCTGCCGGAGATCGCGGCTCCGACGCTCGTGCTGCACGGCGAAGCGGACACGGTCATCGACAGCCGGAACGGCGAGCTTCTCGTCGACCGGATCCACGGCGCACAGCTGCACGTCGTTCCCGGCCGCGGCCACCTGCTCGTCTACGAAGAGGCGGAGCTCGTCGCCCCGATCGTCCGCGACTTCCTGCGCTCCCGAGCTACGCCGAGCGGGCGCGGGTGACCGGCGGCCGGTCGCGGACGTACTCGAGGATCGCCTCCAGCAGGCGCCAGGAGGAGAGCACGTGCTCGCGGGCGAGGACGCGGGCGCCGCTCGCAGAGCCCGCCGCGATCGCCTCGCGGATGGCGCGGTGCTGCTCGTCGTTCCGTGCGTAGAGCTCGTCGAGCTCCGCGCGGGCCACCCAGGTGATCTGGCCGATGAACGTCCGCCGGGCCCCCTTGGCCACCCGCTCGACATACGGCGAGCCGGCACAGTCGTAGATCACGTCGTGGAATGCGTAGTTGGCCTTCATCCAGTCGATCGCGAGCGCGTTGTCCTCGACCCCCGCCTGCGCCTTGGCGCGCAGCTCGAGCGTGAGGACGCTGAAGCGGAGTTCGGCCTCGTCCAGGCGGCGCAGGTCGTCGGCCGTGATGCGCGGCGTCGCCAGCTCGGTGGCGAGGCTCTCCAGCTCGGCCCGAACGAGGAACGCCTCCCGCAATTCCTCGCGGGACAGCGTCCGCACGCGCACGCCGCGGTTGGGTACGAAGGAGACAAGCCCGAGCGCGGCCAGCCTGCGCAGCGCTTCGCGGATCGGCGTCCGCGAGACTCCGAAGCGCTCCGAGAGCTGCTCCTGCCGGAGCACGACGCCCGGCTCGATCGCGCCCGAGACGATCTCGTCCTCGAGGACGAGGGCGATCTCGTCTGCCTTCGTGGAGAGCGACGGCATCCCGGCGCTCAGTATGCGCCTTATCCGGCGGGCGGGACGAGCACGTAGCTCGAGCCGTCGACCTGCACCGGTACGAACGGAAGCGCGCGGCCGGCGACCCAGTCCTCGAGCAGGTGCCCGACCGTGACCGCGTCGTCCGCGCTCACGATCACCTCGCACCCGTCCTTGCTGAGCTTGCCCTTGAATCCGCCCGCCCGAAGCGCGGCGAGGACGTCGGGGCCGTCGACGGCTCTCGTCAGTTCGACTGCGATGGTCATGCCGCCTCCTCCTTGGCGTGGAATTGCGCTTCCTCGGTCGAGCCGCGCAGCGCGAGCGTGGACGACTCGCCGCCCGAGACCGCCTCGACGACCTGGTCGAAGTAGCCGGCGCCGACCTCGCGCTGGTGGCGCGACGCCGAGTAGCCGTCCTGCTCGAGCGCGAACTCGTGCTCCTGCAGCCGCACATAGGCGGCCATGCCCTCGGCGGCGTAGCCCTGGGCGAGGTCGAACATGGCCGCGTTCAGCGCGTGGAACCCGGCCAGGGTCACGAACTGGTAGCGGTAGCCGAGGGCGCCGAGGTCCTGCTGGAAGGTCGCGATCTGCTCGTCGTCGAGGTTCCGCTTCCAGTTGAACGAGGGCGAGCAGTTGTACGCCATCAGCTTTCCGGGGAAGCGCTCGTGGAGCGCCTGCGCGAACTCGCGCGCTTCGCCGAGATCCGGCGTCGAGGTCTCGAACCAGATCAGGTCGGCGTAGGGCGCGTAGGCGAGCGAGCGGGCGATCGCCGACTCGAGCCCGGCCTCGATGCGGAAGAAGCCCTCCGGTGTGCGCTCGCCGGTGCAGAAGGGCTGGTCGCGCTCGTCGACGTCGCTCGTCAGAAGCGTGGCCGAGAGGGCATCCGTACGCGCCACGAGTAGCGTTGGGACATCGAGAACGTCGGCCGCGAGCCGCGCTGCAGCGAGGGTGCGGATGAACTGGCTCGTGGGCACGAGCACCTTGCCGCCGAGGTGTCCGCACTTCTTCTCCGATGCGAGCTGGTCCTCGAAGTGGACGCCCGCTGCGCCGGCCTCGATCATCGCCTTCATCAGCTCGAACGCGTTCAGCGCGCCGCCGAAGCCGGCCTCCGCATCGGCGACGATGGGCGCCAGCCAGTGGCGGTCGCGGTCGCCCTCGGCCCAGTGGATCTGGTCGGCGCGCAGGAGCGCGTTGTTGAGCCGCCGGACGAGCGTCGGCGCCGAGTTGGCGGGGTAGAGGCTCTGGTCGGGGTAGGTGTGACCCGAGAGGTTCGCGTCCGCGGCGACCTGCCAGCCGGACACGTAGATGGCGGGGAGGCCTGCCTTCACCATCTGCACGGCCTGGTTGCCGGACATGGCTCCGAGGCTGGGAACGAACGGCTCTGTCTGCAGCAGCGACCAAAGGCGCTCCGCGCCGAGCCGCGCGAGCGTGTGCTCTACGACGACGGAGCCGCGCAGCCGCTCGACGTCTTCCTGCGAGTACGGACGCTCGATTCCGTGCCAGCGATCACCGTACGGTGCGCGGCCGTTCATGCCCATGGAGGCCTCCTAGTTGTCGTGGTCGCACTCGCATGGATCCGGACACGTGCACTCCGCGAGTTCGGCTGTCGTGAGCACGACCTCGTCGCGCACGTCGCCGTCCTCATCTGGGATCCATGTTGCGGTGGTTGCGGGGGTCATATGGTCTGTTTGTAGCATCTCGGATCCGAAATGTCCAGATCTTGGATCCAATAAACCCTCGGAAGCGGCCGCGGGCGGTTCGTAGAATTGACCCATGGATCCGCTCTACAGCCCTCACGGCGTCGAGACCCGCTGGCAGCAGACCTGGGAGGAGGAAGGTCTGTACGACGCCGAGGCTTCGGATCCACGGCCGAGCTTCGCGATCGCGCACCCGCCGCCCAACGTCACGGGCGACCTCCACCTCGGGCACGCCCTGCAGCTGTCGCTCGCGGACACGATCGTGCGCACCCGCCGCATGCAGGGCTACAACGTCCTCTTCCAGCCCGGCTACGACCACGCGGGGATCTCGACGCAGAGCGCGGTCGAGAAGCACCTGGCGAAGGAGGGGAGGACGCGGCAGGACCTCGGGCGCGAGGCCTTCGTCGCACTCGTCTGGGACTGGCTGCGGGAGTACGGCGGCAAGATCATGTTCCAGTTCCGCCGCATCGGCGCCTCGCTCGACTACCGGCGCGAGCGGTTCACGATGGACGACGCGTATGTGCGGGCGGTCATGCGCTTCTTCGTGCACCTCTGGAACCGCGGCTGGCTGTACCGGGCGGACCGGATCATCAACTGGTGCCCGTTCCATCTGACCTCGCTTTCCGACCTCGAGCTCGAGCATCGAGAGACGGACGACGCGCTCACCTATGTGCTCTACCCGTTCGCGCAGGGCGAGGGCGGCGTCACGATCGCGACGGCCCGGGTGCCGACGATCCTCGCCGACGTGGCGGTCGCCGTGCA
The DNA here is from genome assembly GCA_963776375.1 of uncultured Actinomycetes bacterium. Lineage (GTDB taxonomy): Bacteria > Actinomycetota > Thermoleophilia > Gaiellales > Gaiellaceae > PALSA-612. The sequence continues at coordinate 821,949 of CAVZMF010000005.1, forward strand.
CCCGGGCGACGAGCGGTATCGCGACGCGATCGGGCGCGAGGTCGTCGTGCCCGTCGTCGAGCGGCGCGTGCCGGTGATCGCCGACGAGCGCGTCGATCCCGACGTTCGGATCGGGTGCGCTGAAGGTGACGCCCGGCCACGATCCGCTCGACTTCGACATCGGCCGTGACCACGGCCTGACCGCCCTGATGGTCGTGCGGGCCGACGGGCGGATGGACGGAAGCGCGACGGGCCTCTACGACGGGCTGACACAGGACGAGGCCGAGAGGCTGATCCTCGACTGGCTGCGCGAGCATGGACAGCTCGTGAAGCGCGAGTCGTATCGCCACACCGTCGCCTTCTGCGACCGCTGCAAGTCACGGATCGAGCCGCTCGTCTCGCTCCAGTGGTGGTGCTCGATGGAGGAGCTGAAGCAGCCGGCGCTCGAGGCGATGCGGTCGGGCCGCGTCACGTTCCACCCCGAGTCGCAGCACCGCTTCGCCGTCGACTCGCTCGAGAACGCGCCCGACTGGAACATCTCGCGGCAGATCTGGTGGGGGCATCAGCTTCCGGTCTGGTACTGCCCCGACGGGCACATGACGGTCGTCGAGGACGAGCCGTCGGCGTGCACGGAGTGCGGCAGCACCGAGCTCGACGCGCGAGACGGACGTGCTCGACACGTGGTTCTCGTCGGCGCTCTGGCCGTTCGCGACGCTCGGCTGGCCCGAGGACACGCCGGACCTGCGCACCTTCTATCCCGGCGACCTGAACACGACCGCCCGCGACATCATCCGGCTCTGGGAGAACCGGATGATCTTCTCCGGGCTGGAGATGATGGGCGACGTCCCGTTCAAGGACGTCGTCATCCACTCGCTCGTCCACGCGCCCACCGGCGGACGGATGTCGAAGAGCCTCGGGACGGGCATGAACCCGCTCGCGCTGATCGAGGCGCACGGCGCCGACGCGACACGGTACGGGCTGATGAAGATGGCGTCCTCGCAGGACGTGACCTTCACGGAGGGCGCGATCGAAGAGGGCCGGAAGCTCGCGAACAAGCTCTGGAACGCGAGCCGGCTTCTGATCCTCGCCGGTGTGACGGAGCTCGACGAGCGGCCCGCCTCCCTCGAGGAGCGCTGGATCCTGGCCCGGCTCTCGGCGACGCAGAGCGCGATCGAGGAGAATCTCGCGGGCTTCGACTTCGCCCACCTCGTCGACGAGCTCTACCACCTCACCTTCGACGACTTCTGCGACTGGTACCTGGAGGCGATCAAGCCACGGATCTACGGCGAGGACGCCGACGCGCTGGCGACGGCGGGCGCCGCCCTCGAGCGGCTGCTCAAGCTCTTGCACCCGGTGATGCCGCACGTGACGGAGGAGATCTGGTCGAACCTGCCGGGTCGCGAGTCGCGGCTGATCGTCGCGCCCTGGCCCGAGGTCCGGGCCGCGGACGAGGGAGGCGCGCTCGACCGCGTCAAGGAGGCGGCGCGAGCGGTTCCGCCGAAGCGGAGTCCTCACGCAGCTCGAAGGCGAGGAGAGGCGGATCTTCGACGCGGTCGTCAAGCCCGAGCGGCACAAGGCGAACGGGAACGTCGAGGCCGAGCGCGACCGGCTCCGGAAGGAGGTCGAGCGGGCGCAGCGGATGCTCGGGAACCCCGGCTTCACCGAGAAGGCGCCGGCCGACGTCGTGCAGGCCGAGCGCGAGAAGCTCGAGCGCTACCGGCGCGAGCTCGACGCGCTGGGCGGCTGAGTGTCCTCGGCGGTCGAGTGGCTCGAGTCGCTGAGCCCGTGGCCCAAGGACGGCTTCGGGCTCGACCGGATGCGCACCCTCCTCGGCGAGCTCGGAGACCCGCAGCTCGCGTATCCCTCGATGCACGTCGTCGGGACGAACGGTAAGTCGACGACGACGCGGACGATCGAAGAGACGCTGCTCCACGAGGGCGTGGCCGCGGCTGCGTACACGTCCCCGCACGTGTCCGGCTGGGCCGAGCGCATCCGCGTCGGCGGCTGCGAGGTCGACGTCGAGCGGGTGATCGAGCGGGTGCGGCCGCAGGCCGACGGCCTCGGGGCGACGCAGTTCGAGACCCTGACCGCCGCGGCGCTACTCGCGTTCGCCGACGCCGGAGTCGAGGCGGCGGCGGTCGAGGCGGGCCTCGGCGGCCGCCACGACGCGACCAACGTTCTCCGCTCGCCCGTGCAGGTGCTGACCAACGTCGCTCTCGAGCACACGGAAGTGCTCGGCTCGACGCGGGAGGCGATCGCAGCGGAGAAGCTCGCCGTCGTCCGGCTCGGCGCCACGGTTGTCCTCGGCGAGCCCGAGTGGGCGGGGCTCGCGCGCCGGAACGGCGCGGCCCGCGTCGTGGTCGAGCAGGGAGGGAACGAGGCGCTTGCCGGAGCCGCGGCCAGCATTTTCCTCGGCCGGCCGGTTCAGCCCGTCCACGTGCAGGTTCCCGGCCGGCTCGACCGGCGCGGCGACGAGATCTGGGACGGCGCGCACACGCCCGAGGCCGTGCGACATGTCGCGCCGCTGCTGCCCACGATCGGCGCGATCGTCGCCTCCTTGCTCGACGACAAGGACGTCGAGGGTGTGCTCCGCGAGCTGTCCGGGATTGCCCCGATTCTCGTCGCGACCAGCTCGTCGAACCCTCGAGCCCTTCCAGCGGGGAAACTTGCGGAGTGCGCGCGCCCGCATTTCGCCCACGTCGAGGTCGCGGAGAGCCCGGAAGCGGCCCTCGCCCTGGCCCACCGGTTGGGGGAACCGGTCCTCGTCACCGGCTCGCTCTATCTGCTCGCAGACCTGTGGTCCACCGCGGTCCACGCCTGAGCGTCTTCCTCTTCGTCGCGATCGCGCTCACGGCCTTCGTAGGAATCGCGTTTACGGCCGGGTACTTAATCGGCAAACTGCTGTTGTAGTGCCGTCTGCACCCCTGGCGCCCATGCCGATCGCCGACTTCTTCGCCACCCGCACGTGGTCGTACACGCGCGGCGGACTCATCGCCGTCGGCGTCGTCTTCTGGCTCGCCGTCGGCTTCTGGGTGTTCAAGGACGCGCGGCGCCGCATCTCCAATCCGTTCCTGGTCGCGCTCTGCACGCTGATCGGGCTCGTGCCGCCGTTCGTCGGCGCGCTCGTCTACATGCTCTTCCGCCCGCCCGAGTACCTGGACGAGGTGCGGGAGCGGGAGCTCGAGATCCGGGCGATCCAGGAGCGCCTCGCCGCCGGCCGCACCGAGTGTCCCGTCTGCCGGGCGGCGGTCGAGCCGAACTTTCTCGTCTGCCCGGTCTGCACGACGCGGCTGAAAGAGGCCTGCGTCTCCTGCAAGGCGCCGCTCGAGCCGCTGTGGCAGATGTGTCCGCACTGCGAGACGCCGGTCACGCGCAGGCCGTCGATCGACCTGGCCGAGGCGCTCGACACGACGATCACCTCCGAGCTTCCGCCCGAGCGCACCCGGCACACGGCGAGCCGCCGCCGTCCGCGGAGGCGGCAGTAAACTCCCCGCTCCGTGGCCGCGGAGCGGACACTCGTGCTCGTCAAGCCGGACGCCGTGGGGCGCGGCCTCACCGGCGAGATCGTCGGCCGCCTGGAGCGGCGCGGTCTCGTCCTGCGTGCCGCAAAGCTGGTCCGCGCCGACCGCACGCTCGGCGAGGACCACTACTCCGAGCATCGCGAGAAGCCGTTCTTCGGCGAGCTCGTCGACTTCATCACCTCGGCCCCGACGCTCGCGCTCGTCGTCGAGGGCGAGAGCGCGATCTCGGTCGTCCGGACGACGATGGGCGCGACGAACCCCAGGGACTCGGCGCCGGGCACGATCCGCGGCGACCTGGCACTGTCGATGCCGGACAACCTCGTGCACGGCTCGGACTCGCCCGAGTCCGCGGCCCGCGAGATCGGCCTCTGGTTCTCGGACGATGAGCTCGTCTGAGCTCAGCTCTGCCGGCCTCAACCGGGCGTACTGGGACCGCCTCGCCGACGAGTACCAGGAGAAGCACCGCGAGTTCATCGGCCGGTCCGAACTGCGCTGGGGCATGTGGCAGGTCCCGGAGTCAGAGCTGCAGGCGCTCGGCGACCTGGCCGGGAAGGACGTGCTCGAGCTCGGCTGCGGCGCCGCCCAGTGGGCGGTTCTCCTGGCGCAGCGGGGCGCGCGGGTGACCGGCCTGGACAACTCCGAGCGCCAGCTCGAGCATGCGCGCGAGCGGATGGCTGCGGCCGGTGTCCACTTCCCGCTCGTCCACGCCGCCGCCGAGGCGATTCCCCTCCCGGACGCGAGCTTCGACGTCGTCTTCTGTGACCACGGCGCGATGACCTTCGCCGATCCCATGCTCGTCGTCCCCGAGGTCAGCCGGCTCCTCCGGCCCGGTGGGTCGTTCGCGTTCTCGCACTTTTCCCCGTTCGGCTGGATCTGCCACGACTACGAGGTCGACGAGGTCGTCGACAGGCTCTGCCTCGACTACTTCGGCCTGCACCGGTTCGACGATCCCGACGGGTCCGTCCAGTTCAACCTCTCCTACGGCGACTGGATCCGGCTCTTCCGACGCGCGGGATTCACCGTGGAGGCCCTGATCGAGATTCGACCCCCTGAGGGCGCGGCTTCGACGTATCGGACCGAGGCCGAGACGGCCTGGGCGCGGCGCTGGCCGATGGAGGAGATCTGGAAGGTGCGCAAATGGAGCTGAGCGAGCACGCGCAGCGGAACAAGGCCGAGTGGGAGAAGGCCGCCGGCGAGTACGAGGAGTCGGGTCGGCGCGGCTGGGCCGGTGAGGAGCCGCCGAGCTGGGGGATCTGGCACATCCCGGAGGCGGAGCTCCTCGTACTCCCCGACGTGTCCGGCAAGGACGTCGTCGAGCTCGGCTGCGGGACGGCGTACTGGTCGGCCTGGCTCGCGCGCATGGGCGCCCGGCCCGTCGGCGTGGACATCACCGACGCACAGCTCGCCAACGCGCGGAAGTTCATGGCCGAGTACGGCCCGGAGTTCCCGCTCGTGCAGGCGTCTGCCGAAGACGTGCCGCTTCCGGACGCGAGCTTCGACATCGCCTTCTCGGAGTACGGCGCCTCGATCTGGTGCGACCCGGACCTCTGGATCCCCGAAGCGGCGCGGCTGCTGCGGCCGGGCGGCGAGCTGATCTTCCTCTGCAACGGGGTGCTGTCCGTGCTCACCGACGACCCGCCGAACGAGCATCAGCTCGTCCGCGCCTACTTCGGCATGCGCCGATTCGAATGGCCCGGCGAGGAAGGGGTGGACTTCCACATCGGGTACGGGGAATGGATCCGCGTCTTCCGCGAGAATGGCTTCGAGGTCGAGGACCTGATCGAGCTCCAGGCGCCGGCGGAGGGTCCGGAGACGCGGTACGAGTGGATGAACCGGGCCTGGGCGCACCGCTGGCCCTCGGAGGAGATCTGGAAGGCACGCAAGGACCGTTAGTCCTGGCGTCGACGTCGCCGCAGCGGCGCGCGATCCTCGAGCAGCTCGGCATTCCCTTCGTCGTGGTCGCGCCCGACTACGAGGAGGAGGGGGACGACCCGGTCGAGCACGCGGCAGGCAAGGCGCGGTCGGTCGAGGGCGGCGACCGGATCGTGCTCGGGGTGGACACGGACGTGTTCCTGGACGGGCAACGGCTCGGGAAGTCGGCGAGCGCGGACGACGCGCGGGAGATGCTCGGCCGACTGGCCGGGCGGACGCACGAGGTCGTCAGCGGCCTTTGCCTGCGGGGACCGGGGTGGGAGGAGCTGCACCGCGTCGTCACCGAGGTCTCGTTTCGCCCCTCGCGGCGGAGGAAATCGAGCGCTACGTCGCGGCGGGCGAGTGGGAGGGACGCGCGGGCGCGTACGCGATCCAGGGTCTCGGCGCGACGCTCGTCGAGCGGATCGCCGGTGACTACCTGAACGTGGTCGGCCTACCGGCCGCGGTGCTCGTCCGCTTGCTCGCCAAGCGCTTCCCGGGCGGCTCCTGGTTCGGCTGAGCCGGCGCTCCTCCCGAATCGGCCATGTCCAGGGGTCAGACCCAGGGACATGCCCGGAAGCGACGACGACCGTCATGGGCTCGCGCGAGGCGCTCCTTCGGAGATGAAGCGCATGTACGCCTCGAGGGACGTGGTGCGATCGCGGCCGAACTGGGCGAGCAGCCAGTCGAGCGCGAGGCATCGCGGTGGCGAGATCTTCCCTGCCGTGGGCCGGTAGCTGCTCCACGGCCATTCTCCGGGAGTGGCACAGATCCCGGCCCGGACAGGGTTGAGAACGATGTAACGAGAGAGCTCGAGCAGGTGCCAGGGACTCACGACCAGCCGCGAGTGGAACCGGCCCTGGAAGAGGTGTCCTTCAAGGCCATGCCGGCGGTTGAAACCCTGCGCGTAGTGTCCAAGAAGCCACCGAATGCCCTCGGACAGATTCTCCGTCGAGGTTGTGATCAGCAGATGGACGTGGTTGTCCATGAAGCAATAGGCATGGCATGCCCAGCCGTAGCGAGCCGTGGCCGTTGCAAGCAGATGGAGGAATCGCTCGCGGTCGGCATCGTCGAGAAAGATCGAGCTGGCGGCGGTTGCCACGTGTAGTGATGTGGAAGACGCCGTGGGCAGGCTGGAATCGGAGCGGACGCGGCACGCCTTTCGAGAGTACGCGGCGACGCTTGGCGCGTCCCACCGCGCGCGAATTTGTTCCACATCCGGCGCACTTTCGCGACATGTGCCGGGGTCTGACCCCGGGGCATGTTCGTCGCAGCCACCTTGCTCGTCCCGCGTCCTAGAACACGGCGATGAGGGCGACGCCCGTGGCCACGAGGCCCGCGCCGGCCAGGCGGCGCGGGCCGACGGGCTCCTTCAGCATCGGCGCGGCCAGCAGCACGGCGATGACGACGCTCGACTCGCGCACCGCTGCGACCGACGCCGCTGACGCCAGGCGCAGCGCCGCGAGCGTCAGCCCGTAGGCGCCGAGCATCGAGGCGCCGGCGACGACGGCCGGCGGGCGCAGCCCGGCCCGCGTCCGCGAGAGGCCGACGAGCAGGGGATAGACGATCGCCGGGCCGATCAGGATCAGCTCGAGGTACGAGAGCGGGTTCGCGTGCCGCACGCCGTAGCGGTCGACCAGCGTGTACGTGGCGATGAAGCAGGCGACGAGCACTGCGAGGAGCAGGCCGCGGCCCTGTGCCCGTCCGCGGGTCTCGCGGACGAGCACGATCCCGCCGCCGACGAGTGCAACGCCGACCACCTCGCCGGCCGACGTCGCGAAGCCGAGGAACGCGACCGACGCAGCCAACACGAGCACCGGCGCCAGGCCGCGCGCGACCGGGTAGACGAGCGAGAGATCCGCGCTCTTGTACGCCTGCACGAGGACGACGACGTACCCGACCTCGAGCGCCGATGAGACGGCGACGAACGGCAAGGCCTCCGGCTCGACGCGCCACGTCGCCGCGGCGACCGGCGCGAACAGCAGCACGCCGCACGGCAGTGCGGCCGCCGTCGCACCCTCGAGGTCCTTCGACCCGGCGAGGATCAGGTTCCAGAGCGCGTGCAGCGCCGCCGCGGCGAGCGCCAGGGCGAAGGCGTCGAGCGGCATGCGGCGACCCTAACGCCGCACGGCGCTAGGCTTGATGGCGCTCATGCCCCTTTTCGACACGCTCACCGGCTTCGGCAGCCGCGACATGGCCGTGGACCTGGGGACGGCGAACACGCTCGTCTACGTCCGCGGTCGCGGCATCGTGCTCTCCGAGCCCTCGGTCGTCGCCATCGACACACGGACGGGCGAGGTGCATGCGGTCGGCGTCGAGGCCAAGCGCATGCTCGGCCGCACGCCCGGTTCGATCTCCGCGATCCGGCCGCTGAAGGACGGCGTCATCGCCGACTTCGACGTCACCGAGCAGATGCTGCGGCACTTCATCCAGAAGGTGCACCAGCACCGCTTCGCGCACCCGCGCGTCGTCGTCTGCGTGCCCTCCGGCGTGACCGGCGTCGAGCGCCGTGCCGTGGAGGAGGCGACACTGAGCGCCGGCGCGCGCCAGGCCTACCTGATCGAGGAGCCGATGGCGGCCGCGATCGGCGCCGGCCTGCCCATCGCCGAGCCGGCCGGGAACATGATCGTCGACATCGGCGGCGGCACGAGCGAGGTGGCGGTGATCTCGCTCGGCGGCATCGTCGTCTCGCAGAGCCTTCGCGTCGGCGGCGACGAGATGGACGACGCGATCATCAACCACGTGAAGAAGGAGTACAAGCTCCTGATCGGCCAGCAGACCGCCGAGGAGATCAAGCTCGAGATCGGCTCCGCGCACCCGCTGCAGGAGGAGATCCAGGCCGAGGTGCGCGGCCGCGACCTGCTCACCGGCCTGCCGAAGACGGTGATCCTCTCCTCCGACGAGGTGCGGCACGCGCTCGACGAGCCGGTCGGCCAGATCATCGACGCGATCAAGCAGACACTCGACAAGACACCGCCGGAGCTGGCCGCGGACATCATGGACCGCGGGCTGATGCTCGCCGGCGGCGGCGTCGCTCCTCGGCGGCCTCGACGAGCGGCTGCGGCAGGAGACGCACATGCCGGTGCACGTCGCCGAGTCGCCGCTGACCTGCGTCGCCGTCGGCTCCGGACGCAGCCTCGAGGAGTTCGAGGTCATCCACCGCTCGCAGAAGGCCCGCGGCCGCGGGCAGGTTCCGCAACAACTACCGCGCTTAACGCGGAGTCAACATATCAGTGTTCCGCGGTGTCGCCTAAACTGGAGCGCTCGTGCCTCGCAACCGATCAGTTCGGGTCGCGGCGCTTGGTGCTGCGCGCGGGCGGCCGATCGCTTCCTCCTCCCAGGTCTCGTCGTCCAGAGCGGCGAGCGTGCTACGACGGCGGTTGGTAGTGGCCGTGCTCGTGCTCGTGTCGCTCGCGCTGCTGACCGTGTACTTCCGCGAGTCCTCCGGCGGGGGGCTGCACAGCCTCCAGAGCACGGGGGCGAGCGTCCTGCGCCCCTTCGAGGTCGCGGCGAACCGGGTCGCGCAGCCCTTCCGCGACGCGGCCGGCTGGCTCGGCGGCCTGAACGCGACGCGCGACGAGAACAAGAAGCTGCAGAAGGAGAACGAGAAGCTGACGGGCCAGCTCTCCCACCTCGACGCGGTCCTGCAGGAGAACCGCGACCTGAGGAGCATCACCCACTACCTGGGCGGCCCGAGCCTGCCTCGGGATTACACCGCGCTGCCCACGGCGATCCTGTCCCAGCCGCCGGGCCAGTTCGACCAGCGCGTCGTCGTCGGCGTCGGACGGAACAACGGCGTCCGTCCGAACGACCCGGTGGTCTCGCCGAACGGCTTCCTCGTCGGCGTGACGACGACGGTCGGCGCCAGCACCGCGAACGTGCGGCTGATCACCGACGAGACGAGCGCCGTCTCCGTCGCGGACGCGAAGACGGGCGCCTGGGGCATCCTCCGCCACAACGACCCGGGCAGCGCGATCATCGTCGACAACGTCCCGAAATCGGACGTCGTGAACGAGGGCGACAAGCTCGTGACCGCCGGCTGGAAGTCCGGTCCGCTCACCTCCGTCTTCCCGCGCGGCATCCCGGTCGGCACCGTCAAGGGCGTGAACCAGACAGACATCTACCCCTCCAAGCAGATCGAGGTGAAGCTGCGCGCCGACCTCGGCTCGCTGCGCTCGATGATCGTCCTCGTCAAGAAGCCGGGCGTACGGTGACCCATCCAGCAATACATGCCGGCTTCTGGCCCGTGATCACGCGGCGCGCTGCCTTTCCGCTCCGGCCGCGGCAAGGCCGCGACCTCCGCGCTGCTTTTCCGCTCCGGCCGCGGCAGAGCCGCGACCTCCGCTTGTGGGCCGGCTCCGTCGAGCCTACGCCGGCTGCGTCCTCAGTCGCGCCCGTGTTTGCCAATACGAGCGCTCCCTGCGTCCTTGCCCGTGGTTCGGGGCGCGTCGTCGGGCTTCGCCCGGCGACGCTGCCGGAAACAGCGCTTGGTGCTCACGACCCAGAAGCTCGGCGGCATTACCGGACGGGTCACCAGTGACCGACGGCCTGAAGGCAGCGGCGCTCGTCTTCCTGGCGGCGATCCTCGAGGTGTCCGTGTTCGCCGACGTGAGGATCCTCGGCGGTGTCCCCGACCTCCTGCTGGTCACGATCGTCGCCGTGGCACTGCTGCGCGGCTCGATCGTCGGGGCGTGCGCAGGGTTCTTCGGCGGCTTGATCGTCGACACCGCGACGCTCGAGACGCTCGGGCTCAGCTCGCTGCTCTTGACGCTGATCGGCTACTGGGTCGGCCGCTACGGCGAGACGACGGGACGCGACCGCACGCACGCGCCCTTCCTATCCGTCGCGGTCGTCACCTTCCTCTACGCGCTCGGGGGGCTGGCACTGCGCTTCGTGCTCGGCGAGCCCGCGCCCGCGCGCCACGTCCTGCTCGAGACGCTCTTCCAGGACATCGCGCTCAACCTGCTGCTGACGCTGCCGGTCTACGCGATCGCGAAGCGCCTGCTGCCGCCGCCGCCTCCGGCCCGGGCCCGGGAAGGAGCACCGGCCCTTGGCTAGCAACGGCCCCAACGGCCCGCGCACGCGCATCCCGCGCTTCCTGCCGCCGGACCCGCGCGTGTCGCAGCCGTACCTGCTGACGCCGAAGATGGCGCTGCGGGTCGCGATCATCGGCGCCGTCGCGCTCGTCGCCTTCGGGGTGCTCTTCCTCCGGCTCTGGTCGCTGCAGGTGCTGGCGGCGACGAAGTACCGCAACCAGGCGCAGAACAATCAGATCCGCTCGGTCGCCTTCGCCGCCCCGCGCGGCCCGATCCTCGACAGCAGGGGCCGCCGCCTCGTCGTCAACACCGTCTCCAAGGCGGTCCAGGTCTGGCCGGCCGACCTGCCCGCGGACAAGCAGGCGCGGAACGGCGAGATCTGGCAGCTGGCCAAGGTGCTCGACAAGCGGCCGTCGCAGATCGAGGCGACGATCAAGGCGCACCGCAACGACGGGCCGATCGCGACGACGCCCGTGACCCTGCAGGTCGGGATCAGCCCCGACCAGGAGGCGTACATCGAGGAGCACTCGACGCAGTTCAACGGGGTCAAGGTCGCGCAGACCTACCTGCGCTACTACAACTCCGAGGGCCTGCTCGCCCAGACGCTCGGCTACGTCGGGCGTATCAACCCTGAGCAGTGGAAGCGGCTCAAGCACTCGCGGCTCGGCTACCTCCCGGACGACCGCATCGGACAGGCCGGCATCGAGACGGCCTACGACCAGTACCTCCACGGCTACCCGGGAGCGGTGCAGGTGACCGTCGACTCCACCGGACGCCGGATCGGCCAGCCGGTCCAGACCCGCGCGGCCACGCCGGGCAAGGCCGTGCGGCTGACGATCGACAGCGTCCTCCAGCGGGCAGCCGAGAAGGCGCTCGACGACGGCATCAAGCTCGCCCACGCAGCGAAGGACGGCTGGGCGGCCGACGGCGGCGCGGTCGTGGCGATGGACCCGAACACCGGGGCCGTCCTGGCGCTCGCGTCGAGCCCGACCTACAAGCCGAGGGTCTGGGTCTATCCGACGGCGAACGGCCTCAAGCCGCTGCAGAACCAGAAAGCCGCGGAGAAGGCGAATTACCCCGTCCTCAACCGCGCGCTCGACGTGGCCTATCCGCCCGGCTCGACCTGGAAGCCGGTGACCGCGCTGGCCGCGCTCGAGCAGCGGATCATCTCGCCCTACGACACGCTGCTCTGCTCGCCGACCTATTCGCCTCCGAACCCGTTCGGCGGGCCCGCGCAGGTGTTCAAGAACTGGAACCCGTTCGTCAGCCGCTGGATGGACATGCCGACCGCGCTCGAGCAGTCCTGCGACACCTACTTCTACCAACTGGGCTACGACTTCTACAACCTGCCCGCGAACCAGGGCCAACCGCTCCAGGCCTGGGCCAAGCGTTTCGGGTTCGGCTCCAAGACGGGCATCGACGTCGGCCCGGAGGCGAGCGGCCTCGTGCCGACGATCCGGTGGCGCAGGAAGACGTTCAAGACCGCCATCGACCGCTCGTGGAAGCCCGGTGACTCGATCCAGCTCGCGATCGGGCAGAAGGACGTCGCCGTCACGCCGATCCAGCTCGCGCGCTTCTACGCGATGGTCGCGAACGGCGGCAGGCTGGTCACGCCCTATCTCGTCCAGGACGTCGAGGCGCCGGGTTCGGGCAAGGGCGCTCCCACGGTGCTGCAGAGCCTCGCGCCCCCGCTGCCGAAGGCGACCGGCGTCGATCCCGCCTATCTGCAGGTCATCCGCGAGGGCCTCTACCTCGCGACCCACGACCCGAACGGCACCTCGTCGTCGACCTTCGCGAACTTCCCGATCCGCATCGCCGGAAAGACCGGCACGGCGGAGAAGGTGATCACGCTGCCCGGCTACCCGCCGCAGGTGCTGAACCAGTCGCTGTGGTGCGGCTGGGGCCCCTTCGACAAGCCGACCATCGTCGTCTGCGCCGTGATCGAGAACGGCGGCCACGGCGGCTCGGCGGCCGCGCCCGCGGCGGCCGAGGTGCTGGCGAAGTACTTCCACGTCCCGGCCCCGAAGACCGGCAAGGTGAGCGACTGATGGTCCAGTACATCGGCACCGCGGCAACTGCGAGGCGGCGCCGGCGGCGGCCGTCGACGCTCGGGCAGGCGCAGGAGTCCTCGCTCCTCGCCCGGCTCGACTGGACGCTGCTGCTCACCTCCGCGGCGCTCGTCGCCTACGGGCTCTGGGCGATCGGCGGGATCACGAAGCACGCCGTCGCAGGCGACCCGAACTACTACCTCTCGCGGCAGTTCGTGTTCGTCGGGGTCGGGGCGGTCGCGATGATCGCCGTGATCGCGATCGACCCCGAGTTCTACCGCCGCTCCATGCGCGGCGTGTACCTCGCGCTGCTCTGCGGTCTCGCGATCGTGCTCCTGGCCGGGAGCGTGTCCCGCCACTCGCGGCGCTGGATCGACGTCTCCTTCTTCCGCTTCCAGCCCTCCGAGTTCGGGAAGTTGCTGCTCGTCCTGGTCGTGGCGGCGTTCCTGGCCGACCGCCTGCAGCGGATCGAGGAGATGCGCACGCCGCTGATGGCCGTCGCGCTGGCCGTGCCTCCGACGCTGCTCGTGTTCGCGCAGCCCGACCTCGGGAGCGCGCTCGTCTACGTCGCCGCCGTCGCCGCCTGCTTGTTCGTGGCGGGGATCCGCTGGTCGCACCTGGCCGTGCTCGCCGGTGCCGGGCTCTTCCTCGCGGTCTCCGTGCTCTGGCTGTTACCCGCCGCGGGCATGCCGGTCCTGAAGGACTACCAGCGCTCCCGGCTCACCGGGTTCCTGAGCCCGGACAAGGACCCCGCGGGCGCGACCTACAACGTGAACCAGTCGATGATCGCGGTCGGCGCCGGCGGCGCCACCGGCCGCGGCCCGAGCAACTCGTCGCAGACGAACCTCGACTACCTGCCCGAGTCGCAGACCGACTTCGCCTTCGCCGCCTTCGCCGAGCAGCGCGGTTTCCTGGGCGTAGCCGGGCTGCTGCTCCTCTACCTGCTCGTGGTCTGGCGCGGCCTGAAGATCGTGACGGTCGCACGAGACGGGTTTTCGGCGATCGTGGCGGCGGGGATCGTGTTCGCCTTCGTGTTCCAGATCTTCGTCAACGTCGGCATGACCATCGGCCTCGCGCCCGTGACCGGGATCACGCTGCCTTTCGTCAGCGTCGGCGGCTCGTCGCTGATCGCGAGCATGGCCATGATCGGCCTGTTACAGGCCATCCACGCGCGCGGCCGGCTGCGCAGGCCATGACCAGCTCGCGTTCGCGCGTTCCTCGGAGGCCGCCGGCGGCCTCGGGCGGCGGCGGAGCCGGGCTCAAGCCTGAGCCCGAGGACGTGCTCGGCACGTCCTCGTATGGCGAAAAGCAGGGCCCGGCGGGAGCCGCTGCCGGCGAGGGGCGTGCGTGAGTGTGGCGTCCAAGCTGCCGCTGTCGACAGGACAGATTCTCGGGCTCGTCCGTGAGCTCCGCGCGTCGGCGAAGGAGGACAGGCCGCTCGCCGTCGCCGGCGCCGGCGAGCTGGCGGGCGTGCTGCGCCGCGATCTCACGCGCGGCGGCGTCGCGAGCGCGGTGCGCGACGGGACGGCTCTCGAGGGCTCGGCGATGCTCGTCTACGTGCTCGCAGGGCCGCCGGACGAGACAGACCTCGAGGTGTTCAGGCGAGCACAGCGTGTTCGTGTGCCGATCGTGGCCGTGCTCGCGGGCCCGCAGGCCGAGAGCCAGGCCGACCCGCCGTACGTGCTCGCGGAGAACGTCGTCCGCGTCTCTCCGGGCTCCGGCTTCCCGCTCGACCGGATCGCCCGGGCGGTCGCGCGCACGCTGGGCGAGCGCGCGACGCCGCTCGCGGCCCGCCTGCCGGTCCTCCGCGACGCCGTCGTCGACAGGCTGATCCACCAGTTCTCGCGGCAGAACGGCGTCATCGGCGTCGCCGTGTTCGTCCCCGGGGCCGATTTCCCGATCCTGACGGCCAACCAGGTGCGCATGCTCATGCGCATCGCCGACGCCTACGGCTTCGAGCTCGACAGGGAGCGGATCCCCGAGATCCTCGGCGTGGTCGGCACCGGCTTCGGTCTCCGCGCCGCCGCCCGCTCGCTCCTCGGCATCGTCCCCATCGCCGGCTGGGCGGTGAAGGGCGGCATCGCCTACGGCGGCACGCGCGCGCTCGGCGAGGCCGCGCGCCGCTATTTCGAGCGCAAGGCTCCGGTCACGCGGGTGGCCGGCGACCGGGTCGTCTTTCCGCCGTCCTCTCCCTAGCGGGGCAGGACGTCGCGCGCGGCGAACACGCGCTTGGCCGAGCGCGCCGCGTTCAGCGTCCGGGCGAAGCCGAGGAATGGCGCGAGGTGCACGATCGTCTCGACGATCTCCTGCGGCTCGACGCCGACGTTGAGTGCAATGCCGATGTGGTACTCGAGCTGGGGCTCTGCGCCGCCGAGGGCGGTGAGCGCGGCGATCGCGACCAGCTGCCGCGTCCGGTCGTCCAGGCCGGGACGGCTGTACACGTCTCCGTACCCGAACTCGACCACGTAGCGCGCGAGATCGGGCGCCACGTCGCGGACGCCCTCGATCACGCGTTCTCCCTGCTCGCCCGCGAGCTCGCGAAGCCGCTCCCAACCCCGGTCGTACCGTTCGTCCGCCACTGCGCAAGTATGGAGGCGGCGCCAGACTGAAGTCTGGCGCTCAGCCCGGCTTGGCCACCTACACCGCCGTCCGATGGTGGTCCTGACTCTCGCGGCGTGGACCATCACGACGACGCTCTCGCACGGTCGGTTCGCGAAGCGGAGGAGCTGCTCGAGATCGAGGAGGCGGACGCCTGGTTCGAGTACCTGGAGGCGACGCGGAACCAGTCTGTTTCGCGTTACCGCGAGGTCGAGCCGTGGGCCTGGGCCCGCCTCAACCAGCGCCTCCGCGCCCTCGGCGCCCGCCGTGCGAAGCTTCGCCCGGCCACCGCAGCCTGAGGCTGCGCCGGCTGGAGCCCCGAAGGCCTTCGCGGCTCGGGCTAGAGCTGCGGCGTCGATTGGCGCTGCTACCCTGGCAGGAGTTTTGTCAGTGCTATCTACACGGAACGCGCTGCGCGCATCGACAGGCAGGTCTACGGATGTAGGCGCCGCGCGCGTTCCCATGAAGGAGAATCCACTTGCCATTGCCCTGGTTCCGACGCCGTTCTCGGCATTCCGAGACGGAGTCCACCCGTGAAACACCACCTCCCGAGCAGAAAGAGACCGCAGGGCCTGCAGCAGCAGTAGCCGAAGCCCATTCCGCCGCCCCTGACGGCCAGGACGCCGCACGGCGGCGCCGTCACCGAGGAAGCCGCGGCGGAAAGGGGCGCAAGCGGCCCGCCACCACCTCCCGGGCCGCCGCCAACGGAGCCGAAGCCCCGGCGAAGACGGCGACGAAGCCGAAGCCGAAGCCAGACGACGCCGCCAAGCCCGCGCGGGCCGGCAAGCGCGCCAAGCGCTCCGAGCCGCGCCGCCGCCAGCAGCGCCGCCAGCCCCTCCCGCAGGCGAAGCGGGAATTGCTCGTCTCCGTGAACGTGACCGAGCAGCGGGTCGCCGTCCTCGAGGACGACCGGCTCGCAGAGGTCTACCTCGAGCGACCCGGCCGCCGCTCGATCGCCGGCAACGTCTACAAGGGCGTCGTCGACAACGTGCTCCCCGGCATGGAGGCCGCGTTCGTCGAGATCGGCCTCGAGAAGAACGGCTTCCTGTACGTCGACGAGATCGTCGGCCCCGAGCTCGAGGGCAAGCGTCACGGCAGGCGCATCCAGGACCTGCTCAGCCGAGGCCAGGAGATCCTCGTCCAGGCGGTGAAGGACCCGATGAAGACGAAGGGTGCGCGACTCACGACCGAGATCTCGCTCCCGGGCCGCTTCGTCGTCTACGTCCCGCAGGGCGAGGGAATCGGCGTCTCCCGCAGGCTCGAGGACGAGGAGCGCATCCGTCTGCGCGAGATCCTGAAGAAGCTCGATCCGCCCAAGGGCGGCGTGATCGTCCGCACGGCGGCGGAGGGCGCGTCCGAGGAGGACATCGAGCGCGACATCCGCTTCCTGGAGAAGATCTGGAAGGAGATCCAGGCCCGCGCGAAGAAAGTGCCGGCCCCGTCGCTCGTCTACCACGAGGCCGAGCTGCCGCTCCGCGTCGTCCGCGACCTGTTCACCGGCGACTTCGAGAAGGCCCTCGTCGACGACGACCTGACGTACAAGCGCATCGTCGGCTACCTGAAGAAGACCTCGCCGCACATGGCCGAGCGCGTCGTCCGCTACCGCGAGAAGGAGCCGCTGTTCGAGGTCCATGGAGTCGAGAGCGAGATCCGCTCGACTCTCAGCCGTCGGGTGGACCTGCCTTCGGGCGGCTACCTCGTCTTCGACTACGCCGAAGCCTTCACCGTCGTCGACGTCAACACCGGCCGCTTCGTCGGCTCGCGTTCGAAGAGCTCGGGCGGCCGTCTCGAGGACACGATCACGAAGAACAACCTCGAGGCGGTGAAGGAGGTCGTCCGCCAGCTGCGGCTGCGGGACATCGGCGGGATCATCGTCATCGACTTCATCGACATGGCCAACCCCAAGAACCGGGAACTGGTCGAGGAGGAGCTGAAGCAGGAGCTGGAGCGCGACCGGACGAAGACCTACGTCGTCGAGATCTCGCCGCTCGGCCTCGTCGAGATGACGAGGCAGAACGTCACCGACGGGCCGCGCGAGATCCTGACCAAGCGCTGTCCCACCTGCGCCGGCGACGGGATCGTCGTCTCGGAGACGACGAGCGCGGTCGACGCCGAGCGGCGGCTGCGCGCGCTGGCCGCCCAGAGCCCACGGACGAAGGCGTTCAAGGTCGAGCTCAACCCGCACGTCGCGTCGGTGCTGATCGGCCCGGGCGCCGAAGGGCTCAAGGAGATCGAGCGCGTCACGAAGCGGGTGTACCTGCTCGAGACCAAGGACGGCACGCCGCTCGACCACTTCGCCGTCCTGGACAAGGGCAGCGTCGAGAAGCTCGCCCCCGAGTCTCCCTTCTCGGAGGGCCAGGAGCTGGACGTCAAGCTCGGCGAAGTCGGGCTGCACGACCCGGATGCAGGGATGGGCAAGGTCGACGGCTACGACGTGTGCGTCGGCAAGGCGTCACGGCTCGTCGGCAAGAAGGTCAAGATCCGCGTCGAGCGCGTCCTCGACGGGACGGTGTACGCGTCGCTCGTCGGCGCTGCGCCGACGACCGACCCGGCGCCGATCACGGCGGAGGGCCTGGCCGAGAAGCCGACCCGCGCCCGCAAGGGCGCCGAGCCGGCGGCGGCGCCTGTGCCCAGACCCGAGGAGACGGGAGCAGAGGAAAGCGAGGAAGCCGAGGTCGGAGAGGCCGCGCCGCCACCGCCCGACGGCGAGGAGCCGGCACCTGGCGCGCCGCGCAAGCGCACGCGCCGCGGGTCGAGGGGCGGCCGACGGCGCCGCAAGCCGGCCACGGCCGCCGCGAACGGCTCCGAGAACGGAGTCGTCGAGGCGGAGCAGCCGGAGGAGGCCGACGAGCCCGGGCCGCGCATCCATCTCCCGGACCCGTCGCTGGGCACGGAGGCCGAGGAGCTGTCGGACAACGGCGCACAGCCTGCGCGTAAGCGGCGCTCGAGGTCGCGCCGGCGCCCGGCAGGCACCACCGGCGCGGCAGAGGTCACCGCGGTGGCCGAGGAGGAGACCGCGCCGCAGGCCGAGATGCCGGAGGCGACCGCGCCGGGCGCGGACGAGGGCGAGGCGCCGAAGCGCAAGAAGAGCCGCCGCGGCTCGCGCGGGGGCCGGCGCCGCAAAAAGAGCACGACCGCCGCCGCAGAAGCGCCCTCCGAGTCTTAGCTACACTGGCCACGCGGGCACGACGCCCGCATTTGCACGCTATGACCTACGCGATCATCTCACTCGGCGGCAAGCAGTACCGCGTCCAGCAAGGACAGCGGCTGCTCGTCGACCGCATCGCGCAGGACGAGGGCAAGACCTTCCACCCGACCGTTCTGTTCGTGGGCGGCGACGGGAAGTCCGATTTCGCGCCGAAGGGCACGCAGGTGACGGCCAAGGTCGTCGGCAGCGCACTCGGCGACAAGATCCGGATCGGCAAGTACAAGAAGCGCACCGGCTACCGGCGGCACGCGGGCCATCGCGCCAAGCTCACGCAGATCGAGATCACCGCGATCGGCGCTGCGCGAGCCGCGAAGGACGAGCCGGCCGAGAAGCAGGCCGCCGAGAAGCCGAAGCCCGCCGAGAAGCCGAAGCCCGCCGAGAAGACGGTGTCCACGGAAGCCCCGAAGCCGACGGCCGAGTCGGCCGCGAAGCCCGCTCCGAAGCCGCGGGCGGCGGCCAAGCCGAGGGCAGCGAAGCCGAAGGCCGAGCCGAAGGAGGGGACGGAGTAATGGCGCACAAGAAAGGACTCGGATCGTCGCGGAACGGCCGCGACTCCAAGCCGAAGATGCTGGGCGTGAAGATCTTCGCCGGTCAGGAGGTCAAGGCGGGCATGATCCTCGTCCGCCAGCGCGGGACGAAGTTCCGCGCCGGCGCGGGCACGGGCCTCGGCCGCGACCACACGATCTTCGCGACGCGCCCGGGCACGGTCGCCTTCCGGCAGAGCGGCGAGCGCCGCTTCGTCGAAGTCACCGAGCAGGCGCAGGCCTAGCTAGATCAACCACTCGCCGTCCTTCTGGACGGTCTCGCCGTCCAGGTCGATGTGTCCCCGCGACAGGTCCTTGACGATGTCCCAGTGGACCGCGCTCTCGTTCAGTCCGCCGAACTCCGGGAAGCTCTGGCCGAGCGCGAGATGGATTGTCCCGTCGATCTTCTCGTCCCACCACATGTGCTGGACACCCCGTGGGATGCCGCGGTTGCAGCCGATTCCGAGCTCGCCCAGCAGCCGTGAGCCCTCGTCGGTGTCGAGCACCGAGAGCAGGTACTCCTCGCCTCGGCGCGCCGAGGCGTCGACGACGCGGCCGCCCTCGAAGCGCAAGCGGATCCCCTCGCAGCGCCGGCCGAGGTACGTGGCCGCGTACTCGCCGAACGTGATCGTCCCCTCGGCCGAGTCCTCGACGGGGCAGAAGTAGAACTCGCCGCCCGGCATGTTTCTGTGCCCGTCGTCGATCCCGGCGCCGCGGCCCGCCAGGGAGAGCGTGAGGTCCGTCTCCGGGCCGACGATCCGAACCGTCTCGGCGGCGTCGAACCGCTCGAGGTAGCCCCTCATCCGCTCGCCTTCGGCGTCCCAGTCGCGCAGGCAGGCCTCGTAGAGGATGTCCTCGTATGCGCGCAGGCTGATGCCCGCCTCCTGCGCGAGCGCCTGCGTCGGAAACGGGCAGGACACCCACGGCATGGTCATCTCCCTCTCCATGTCGAACGACGCGCGGGCTGCGGCCCGCAGCGCGAGGCGCTTGTCGGTGCCGAGCTCCGACCCCGCGTAGACGTTCTCGGCCGAGAACACGATCACGCGGGCGTCGATCTCGTTGCGCGTGCGCACGTCGCTCGGCGCCGCGACGGAGAGCAGCTCCTCGGGCGCCTCCTCGGCCCAGATCGTCTCGAACGGCACCCGCTCGAGGTCGGTGAAGGACAGACGCACCAGCGGGTAGGCGCCACGCCGGGCGATCGAGCGCACGAGCTCCTCGACGAGTGGCCGCGCGAGCGCGGTGCCCGAGATCAGCACCTGCCAGCCGGGCTGCACGTCGAGCGACCGGCCGACGAGCAGTTCGGCGAGCCGCTCGACCCGTGACGATTGGGCGTCCACGTCCGCCTATGATCGCGGCTGACGTGTCCGGTTGGTGTCAGAACTACCTCGCCGCTGCGGGAGTCCGTTCCGGGGAGCGGCTGCGGATCGTCGTCGACGAGCCCTTTGCCGCCGAGGCCGAGGAGCTGGCCGAGGCCGGGCGCGCCGCCGGCGCCGAGGTGCGGATCGCGCGGTTTCCGGCCGAGCGGCCAATGCTCGAGGCGACGCCCGAGCTCCTGGACAGCGCGGTGTGGGCGGACGTGTCCATCTCGCTCCTCCACCGCTCGTACGCCGAGGAGGTGCCGGCGATGCGCGTCGCGCTCCAGGCGCTGCTCTCGCACGGAGGACGCGCGCTCGCCTCTCCCGACATCGACCACGAGCTCCTGGCAGGGGAGCTCTCGCAGCCGACCACGGACGTCGAAGCCCGCGCGCGGACACTGCTGGCGGCGGTCGAGGGCGCGCGTGAGCTGCACGTGCGCGGCGCAGCCGGGACGGACATCGTGCTCGACGTCACCGGCCGGCAGTGGGTGGACGATGCGCTGCCGCTCGAGCCCGGCGGCGTCGCCAACTTCCCCGGCGGTGAGATCTGCATCGCGCCGCACGCGCACGGCGCCGACGGCGTCCTCGTCGTCGACCTGACGATCCCCTGGGGGCCGAAGCAGGAGCTATTGCCCGGGCCGGTCGTGCTCGAGTTCGAAGGCGGCCGGGCGCGCTCGATCGCCGGCGGCGAGGCGGGCGACGCGCTGCGGCGGCTGGTCGAGGAGGCGGGCGAGGGGGCAGACGTGATCGCAGAGCTCGGGATCGGGCTCAACCCGGCCATCCGCCCACGGGGCCACGTCCTCTTCGACGAGAAGGCCGCCGGCACCGCCCACGTCGCGATCGGGAACAACCTGGGGCCGTACCTCGGCGACAACTTCGCCACGATCCACGTCGACTGCGTCTTCTCCGGGCCGGAGCTGACCGTCGACGGCGAGCCGGTCGCGATTCCCTAGATCGCGTCCAGCAGCGCCTGCACGTCGCGAGCTGTCGTGAAGACATGGGTGGAGACCCGCAGGCGCCCGTCGACCGCCGAGGCGACGACGCCTGCGTCACGGAGCTCGGCGACGATCTGCTCCGCGGGGCGCGATCGATGCCGGGCCGAGACGATCGCCGAGCTCGACCCCGTGACCTCGAAGCCGCGAGACTCGAGGCCGCGCGCGATCGCGCGCGCGGCGGCGAGCGCGCGCCGCTCGCGCTCCGCCTCCTCGATTGCGTTGAGGAAGCGCAGCGAGGCGTCCATGCCGGCGAGTGCGGCGATCGAGCTCATGGTCGGCTCGAAGCGCGCGGCAGAATCGTCGAACGCGACCGGGAAGCCCGGCTTCCTCCGGTCCAGCCGGGCGTTCTTCCAACCCGCTCTCGGCACGCGCAGCTCGGCGATCGCCCGGTCCGAGCAGTACGTCGGCGCGAGGCCGAAGCCGGACAGGAGGTACTTGTACCCGTGCGCCGTGACGATGTCCGCGCCCAGCGCCGGCGCGTCCAGGATCAGCACGCCCATCGCCTGCGCTGCGTCCAGTGCCAGCCAGAGCTCGCGTTCGCGGCACAGCGCGGCGATCTCCTCGACCGGTGCGCGGACGCCGGTGACGCGGTCGACCACGCTGACGCAGACCGCCCGGGCCCGCTCCGTCAGCGCCTCCTCGATCTCGAACGGATCGCGTGCCACGCAGAGCCGGACGCCCCGCGCATGGAGGTTCGCGAACGGTGCTAGACAGCCGTCGAACTCGCGCTCGAGGACGACGATCTCGTCGCCCGTCCGCCAGTCCAGCCCTTCCGCCAGTAGGCCGAGACCCTCACTCGTGCTCGTCAGCAGGCAGACGTGTCGCGGCGTGGAGTGCAGCAGCGTCGCCGCCTCCGCGCGGACGGACTCGAGGAGCGGCGTTCCGCCGAGACCGAGGGAGCCCTCGCGGGCCATGCTCGCGAGCGCCTCGCCCGCCGCACGAACGTGCGCGGCGGGGAGCGGGCCGAACGTCGCGTAGTCGAAATACGCCCGGTCGTGCGTGGCCGGGAGCTCCCGCTGCCGCAGCGCCTCGATCGCGTCGTCGGTCAGCGGCATCGCTGCCACACTGTGAACGATGTTCAACGACCGTGCCCGCATCCATGTCGTCGCCGGCCGCGGAGGCGACGGCGCGCTCAGTTTCCGGCGCGAGAAGCACGTCCCCAGAGGCGGTCCCGACGGCGGCGACGGCGGCCCTGGCGGCTCCGTCGTCCTCGTCGCCGACCCCGCGCTCCGCGACCTCTCCGCCTTCCGCACGCGGCGCTGGATCGCGGCCGGGAAGGGCGGGCACGGCGGCGGGTCCGGGCGCCACGGGGCGGCGGGCAGGGACGTCGAGCTGCGCGTGCCCGTGGGCACGGAGGTCCGCGATGACGCCGGCGAGGTCGTCGCCGACCTCGCGCGGCCCGGTGCGACCGTCGTCGTCGCCCGCGGCGGCGGCCCCGGCCGCGGCAACCGCCACTTCGCGACGCCGACGCGCCAGACGCCGCGCTTCGCCGAGGTGGGGATGCCCGGCGATGAAGTCGACGTCGAGCTGCAGCTCAAGCTGCTCGCCGACGCGGCGCTCGTCGGGCAGCCGAACGCGGGCAAGTCGTCGCTCCTGCGGCGGATCTCGAACGCGAAGCCGAAGGTCGCCGACTACCCGTTCACGACCCTTGCGCCGGTGCTCGGCACGGTCGACGCGCCCGACGGGCGTCAGCTCGTCGTCGCGGACGTGCCGGGGTTGATCGAGGGCGCCGCCGAGGGGCTCGGCCTCGGCCACGAGTTCCTCGCGCACCTCGAGCGCGCCCGCGCCCTCGTGCACGTGATCGACGCCGCTGAGGGCGACCCGGCCGACCAGTTCCGCGCTGTCGACCGCGAGCTCGGCGCGTACGGCCACGGCCTCGACGACTTCCCGCAGATCGTCGTCCTGAACAAGATCGACATCGCGCCCGACCCTGTGCTCGCCGTCGACGACGAGCGGATCCTCGGCGTGTTCCCGCTCTCCTGCGCGACCGGGGTGGGCGTCGAGCAGTTCAGGCGCTCGCTCTTCTCGCTGATCCCGCCCCCCATCGAGATCGTGCCCGACGAGGAGCCGGTGGCCGACTTCCTCGTCTACCGGCCGAGGCCTCGCCGCGCCGCGTTCCGGATCCTCCGCACCGACCGCGGCTACCGCATCGTCGGCCGGCCGCCCGGCGAGGACGAGCTGGCGGAGGCGCTGAGGCTCGCAGGGGCGAGGGAGGGCGACGAGGTCGCCGTCGGCGAGGAGACGTTCGAGTACCGGTGACAGGCCTGTTCGGGAGCGTCTTCGACCCGCCGCACGTCGGGCACGAGGTGGTCGTACGCCGCGCCCGCGAGCAGTTCGCGCTGGAGCGCGTCGTCGTCCTCGTCGTCGCCGATCCCGGCCACAAAGAGGTGGCCACCGACGCCGCACTCCGGCTCGAGCTGGCGCGCGCGGCGTTTCCTGACGAGCAGGTCGAGCTCGACCCACACCCGCGCACGGTGGACATGCTCCGCGAGCGCCGGTTCGACGATCCGATCTTCCTCGTCGGCGCCGACGAGTTCTGCGACTTCCTCCACTGGAAGGATCCCGACGGCGTGCTCGAGCTGGCCCGGCTGGGCGTGGCCACGCGGCCCGGATACGCGCGCGAGCGGCTCGACGGCGTGCTCCGCGAGCTGACTCGCCCCGACCGGGTGGACTTCTTCGAGATCGAGCCGCTGGACGTCTCCTCCAGCGACATCCGCACCCGCGTCGCGCGCGGCGAGCCGATCGACGGCCTCGTCCTGCCCGCCGTCGCGGCCGAGATCGGGCGACTCGGCCTCTACCGGCGCGACGGATAGACTGCCCTCGTCCGATCCAGGAGACGAAACCGCCTGACGTCGCTCGAACAAGCTCGCCGCATCGCCGGCCTTGCCCAGGAGAAGCTGGGGCGCGAGGTCGTGATCCTCGACATGCGGCCGGTCTGCACGTACACCGACTACTTCGTGATCTGCACGGGCCAGAACCCCCGGCAGGCGAAGGCGATCTTCGACGAGGTGCGCGAGCGCCTCAAGCGCGAGGAGCGCGCGATTCCGCGGTCGGTCGAGGGCGAGCGCGAGTCGAACTGGATCGTGGCCGACTACCTCGACGTCGTGCTGCACGTCTTCACGCCGGACACGCGCCGGTACTACCGACTCGAGGAGCTGTGGGGCGACGTGCCGTCGGTCGCGGTCGAAGCCGCCAGCGCCTGACGGCTAGACTGCACGACCTCGGGGCCGTAGCTCAGTTGGGAGAGCACTACGCTGGCAGCGTAGGGGTCAGGGGTTCGAATCCCCTCGGCTCCATACCCCTGATTTACAGGGAGAACCTGAGTAGGAAAACGCTCAGGAACGAACCCTCACCTCTGTTGGTCGGGTTTCCTTCCGAATAACTCCATTCGCTGTCGAAAACACAACGATGTCGCTGCTCAGCGGCATCTGTTTGTGTCCGATCGCTTCGAGGAGAGAGCGATCGTTATTCAAACCGGGCGAGTTTGGTGGTCTTTCTGAACCCTCCGCGAGCGCGCGCGAGGCTGCGTGGTCTCGTTCCCCGCCTCGTGGGTCGAGGAGCGCGAGAGTGGCTGCTTCGGCAGCAGGCCGTGGCCGTCGACGACCGCAGCGGCCACATCGACGAGCTTCCGGTTCGTCGAGCGGGCGTGTTCGCGGAGTAACTCGAAGGCCGCAGGCTCGTCAAGCGAGTGGCGCTCCATGAGGATGCCTTTCGCACGCTCGATGACGGCGCGGCGGCCGAAGGCGCCTTGGAGATCGTGATACTCGGTGAAGCGGCGCAGCACGATGTCGATCGGGCTCTGCCAGTCCTCCGCGGCGTCGGTGATGTAGGCAAACACACCCCGCTTGGAGGCCTCCTTGACGAAGTCGGGATCGGACGCGTGGATGAGCGCGATCACCGGGCAGGCGGCCTCGTGCACGATCTTCTCGATCAGCTGGAGCGCGTGGCCGGAGCTCTCGCCGAGGCCGACAAGGGCGACGTCCGGGCGTTCCCGCGCCGTCACTGGCCCAACGTCCTCCACCTCGATCTCGCGGGCGATCACTTCGTGTCCGAGAGCAGCGACGATCTGCGTGACGGTCGCCAAGTGATCCACGCGCTCGTTCGCGATCAGCACGCGCAGATGCTCCGTCTCACGCTGACTCATCTAGCCCAACCTTCACGTCTTGCCCAACCTTCACGGTCACTTACCCTGTCCAACGGCGAGCCTAACGCCGACCGCCGGCAACTCAAGGCCGCCTGACCCTTCGTCCAGGTGCTACGGTCGTGGTAGTCCTGCCCTCACCCTAGGCGGACGGTCTGTTCCGGCTCCGACACTTGGCCGGCGTAGCGCGTGACGAGGCTGCCACGCGACAACGCAAACCCAAGGAGCCGCCTATGTCTCTCTCTTCGTGATCTCTGCAGACGAGCCGATCAGGCTTCGGCTTCATGCGTCACCAACTGAAGGAAAGAGGAGACTCATATGGCTGTCGTAACCGAAAAGCCGGCGAGCGCCACTGCGATCCGGCCGTTCACCATCGAGACCTCCGAGGCGGACCTCAAGGACCTGCGTGCGCGTGTCGCGGCGACGCGCTGGCCCGACAAGGAGACCGTCGACGATTCGTCGCAGGGCGTGCCGCTCGCGACGATGCAGGCACTGGCGCGCTATTGGGCAACAGAGTACGACTGGCGCAAGTGCGAGGCGAGGCTGAACGCTTTGCCGCACTTCATCACCGAGATCGACGGGCTGGACATTCACTTCATTCACGTCCGCTCCAAGCACGAGGATGCGTTGCCGCTTCTCGTCGCGCACGGATGGCCCGGATCGGTCATCGAGCAGCTGAAAATCATCGATCCACTGACCAACCCGACGGCACATGGCGCGAGCGCAGCGGACGCCTTCGATCTGGTGATCCCGTCGATGCCGGGCTACGGGTTCTCGGGCAAGCCGACCACGACCGGCTGGGACGCCGTACATATGGCACGTGCCTGCACAGTGCTGATGAAGCGCCTTGGCTACACGCGCTATGTGGCGCAAGGCGGCGATTGGGGCGCTCTGGTCGTTGACCAGATGGGCGTCCAGGCCCCGCCGGAATTGATCGGGATCCACACCAACTTCCCTGGTGCCGTTCCTGACGACGTTGCAGCTGGGTTGTTTGGCGCCCCGGCGCCAGCCGGTCTGTCAGACGAGGAAAACCGCGTCTACGAGAAGATCAAGGACTTTGGGGCGAAGAAGCTGGGCTACGCAATCGAGGAGGGGACTCGCCCACAGACGCTCTATGGAATCGCCGATTCACCCATCGGTCTCGCTGCTTGGCTGCTCGACCACGACTCGGTTAGCTTGGCGCTGATCGAGCGTGTCTTCGACGGTCAGGCCGAGGGTCTCACGCGCGACGACATCATCGACAACGTCACCCACTACTGGTTGACGAACACGGGGGTGTCCGCGGGCCGTCTCTACTGGGAGAACAAGTTGTCCTTCTTCAGCCCAAAGGGCGTCACCATCCCGGTAGCCGTGAGCGGCTTTCCTGATGAGCTCTATCAGGTGCCCCGGAATTGGGCAGAGCAGGCTTATCCCAATCTCATCTACTACAACAACCTCGACAAGGGCGGGCACTTTGCGGCCTGGGAGCAGCCACAACTGTTCTCAGACGAGGTTCGGGCGGGCTTCCGGACGCTTCGCTAGCACACCGAGTTCAAACGTTGCACAGCCCTCGCTTGGTGGGGCAATGGCGTCACCAAGCGAGGGCCATCAGAGCGAAAGGAGAGCATCATGAATTCACCTTCGAGCAAGACCCGTACGCCGGAAGGCCCCGGATCCGTCTCCGGCGCGCCGAATCTCCCGGCAGGGTTCACCGACACGTTCACCAGCCGGTACATCGACACCGGTGAACTGCATCTCCACGCGGTGATCGGCGGCGACGGCCCGCCGCTGCTGCTGGTGCACGGCTGGCCGCAGACCTGGTACCAGTACCGCCTGGTGATGCCGGCGCTGGCCCGGGACTTCGAGGTCATCGCAGTCGACCAGCGCGGGATCGGGCTGTCCGACAAGCCACGCGAGGGATACGACAGCGGCACTCAGGCCAACGACATGGTCGCGCTGATGGACGCGCTTGGCCATCAGCGGTTCGCGATGGCCGGCTTCGACACCGGGATGCTGATCACACATGCCGCAGCCGCCGATCACTCTGACCGGCTCGACCGAGTGATCGTCGGGGAAGGACTCGTCCCGGGCGTGACTCCCTCACCGCCCCTGTTCATGTCCGGTCTGCTCAACGACCGGCTCTGGCACATCCCCTTCAACCAACTCGCCGGAAAGACGAACGAGCGGCTCGTAAGGGGACGGGAGGACATCTTCATCGGCGGCGAGTACGCCGCGTGGGCCGGGACACCGCTTCCCGCCGACGTCGTCAAGTACTACGTCGACCGCGTCGCCTCCGACCCCGAAGCCCTGCGCGGCAGCTTCGAGTTCTACCGGGCGCTCGACATCGACTTCGCGGAGAGCGAGCAGCGCAACAGCAGGCGGCTGACGATGCCCGTCCTGACGATCGGCGGATCGGAAAGCATCGGTGAAGACGCCGCAAACACGATGAAGGTCATCGCGGACGACGTGCAGAGCGTTGTCATTCCGGGCTCCGGCCACTGGGTCGCGGAGGAGGCTCCCGAGGAGTTCCTATCGGCGCTGACCGCGTTCCTGGCCCCGTACCGCGACGGATCGGCCGCGGCGTTCGCGCCGAGGCAGGATGCAGTCGCGGTTCGCTAAGTGACGGTGGTCGGAACTGTGCACATGCCCTCGCTCGGCGGGGCGACCGGGTGGCTCAACTCCGAGCCACTCGGCCCCGCCGGGCTCCGCGGCCGGGCCGTCCTCGTCAACTTCTGGACACTGACCTGCATCAACTGGCTGCGCCAGGAGCCGTACGTCCGTGCTTGGTCGCAGGCCTACGGCGACGACGGGCTGGTCGTCATCGGCGTGCACACGCCGGAGTTCTCGTTCGAGCACGAGCCGGAGTTGGTTCGCCAAGCGGCCGAGGAGCGTGGCATCGAGTATCCGGTCGCGCTCGACAACGACTACGCGATCTGGAGCGCCTTCGACAACCAGTACTGGCCGGCGCTCTACTTCATCGGTAGGGACGGGATCATCCGTGACGAGCACTTCGGCGAAGGGCGCTACGAGCAGTCCGAGCGCGTGATCCAGCAGCTGCTCGGCATCGAGCGTGAGCTCGTCTCCGTCGAGGGAGCCGGCGTCGAGGCTGATGCCGACTGGGACACGCTGCGGACGCCCGAGACCTATCTCGGCTACGCCCGCAGCAAACAGTTCGCCTCACCTGAAGGCGCTACACGCGACGAAGGGGGCAACTATCAGCTTCCCGAGCATCTTCGCCTCAACCAGTGGGCACTCGCCGGCGAGTGGACGAGCGGGGCCGAGAAAGTCGTGCTCGACCAGGCCGGCGGCAGCATCGCCTTCCGCTTCCAAGCGCGCGCCGCCCACCTCGTGCTCTCCTCCACAGCGCGCGAGCCGATTCCATTCCGCGTGCTCCTCGACGGTGAGGCGCCGGGCCTGTCACACGGAGTCGACGTCGACGAGGCCGGAAACGGCATGCTCCGCGAGGGCCGCCTCTACCAACTCGTGCGCGTGAACGACGAGGTCCGCGAGCGGACGCTCGAGATCACCTTACTCAAGCCCGGCGCCGAGGCATACGTGCTCACTTTCGGCTAGGAACGGAAGCAGATCAACGTGGTGCGACTCGTCGTTGTCGGTAACTCGATGGAGGCAGAGACGATCTGCGGTGCCACGCAAGGAGTCTAGGAACGCACGGTCTGAGCAACAAGCGAGCGCCAATAGCAGAGCCGGGCGATGATTGCCTCGATGTCGGTCGTGAATGAGCGGTTCCTCACGGAGAGCCTCGACCGGCTCGTCTCTGTGATTCCCGGCGGCGGAGACCTGCTCGGTGTGTTCGACGACTTCGTGCGAACCGCGAGTGACGACACGATCGTGCGCATCAACCCCGTCCGGTTCGCGCATCAACGTGGGTTTGCGAGCGCTGGCGTCATCGAACTGTTCCTCCACGCACGAAAGCTTGGGTTGCTCACGATGGAATGGCAGTACGTCTGTCCCGGCTGCGGTGACATCGTCGAGCGCCTGGCGTCGCTCACCTCCGCCACGGCCCACTACTACTGCCAGGTCTGCAGCGCCAATCGCGACGCCGATCTGAGCGACTTCATCGAAGTAACGTTCAGCATCTCCCCGGAGGTCCGTCGGTCCCGTTATCACGACCCCTGGTCGCTTACACCCGAAGAGCACTTCTTCCGCTATCGCTTCACAGAGAGCGGCGTCGTAGAAGATGGATCATCGCTTCGCGACTACCTTCGTACCCGTGCCGATGCGTGCGCGTACGTGGCGCCTGGCGCGACCGAGACGTTCACCGTGACGGCAAAGACCGGCTATCTGTGGTTCACCAACGGTCCGGGGCTGATCGTCGGAGACACGCGGACGCACGAGTGCCGCTCCTTCGCTTTCGAGTACACCGGCACACGCAGCGAGGGCTTCCGAGCTGAGATCGCGGAGGGCCCGGTCGAGGTCGAGTTCACGAACGCGACCGACGAGCGGTACGCACTCCTGATCCTCAGCCTCCCCGATCACTACGAAGTGAAGATGCAACCGTTCCTGTCCGGCGCGGAGTTGCTCTCGAACCAGACCTTCCTCGACCTATTCGACAGCGAGACGATCATCACCGGGGAGGGCCTGGCAGTGAGGCGTCTCGCCCTGCTCTTCACCGACCTGGAGGGGTCGACCGCGCTCTACGACCGAATCGGCGACATGAAGGCATTTGACCTCGTGCGGCTGCACTTCGGCTACCTGCGGGAATGCATCGCGCGCAACTCGGGTGCACTCGTGAAGACGATCGGCGACGCCGTGATGGCCAGTTTCGTCGATCCGACCGACGCGTTGCGAGCGGCGCTGGACATGCGTACCCAGATCGCACGGTTCAACGCGGGCGCTGGAGGCGATCTGATCGGCCTGAAGATCGGCCTGCATGCAGGCGCCTGCCTGGCCGTGACGCTCAACGACCGGCTCGACTACTTCGGGCAGACGGTCAACATCGCCGCCAGAGTCCAGGCGCTCGCGGGCGCGGGTGAGATCGTGGTCACCGACGACGTCTTGTCGCTTCCAGACGCCGCGGAGCTCGTCGCCGACCTCGAGATCGAATGGAACGCAGTGCAGCTCAGGGGCATTGCCGGTGACGTCGCCGTGCATCGCGTGCGCGGTGCTGCCGCGATCGATGCATCGCCGACTAGAGAAGCAGAACGACCCAAAGGGCACTCGAACTGAGTAGCCTCGGCCACGAGTCTCGTCAGCGCCGTCCGCAGGCCCGGCCCTGCGGCCTCGCTACGCACTCGCGACGAGAACGTCGCCCTCGGGCAGGGCTACCCGAAGCTGCTTGCGAGAGCTGATTCCGAGCTTGTTGAACACCTTGCGTAGATGCCATTCGACAGTGCGGGCACTCAGGAAGAGCCGCGTACCGCTCTCGGGATTGGAGAGGCCGTCGCGGGCGAGGCGAGCGATGTGGGCCTCCTGCGGGGTGAGGTCTGCACGGGTTTCGTCGATCCGTTTGCGCGCGCGCTCTCCCGTTGCCAGCAGCTCGCGGCGTGCGCGCTCGGCGAAGGCCTCGATTCCTGTTGCCATGAACATCTCATGGGCGATGCGCGCTCACCGGTGCCGAAGCTGCGGACGCTCCGCCAGAGCTCGAATCCCAGCCGCGCCCGCGAGTCGAGTCAGCGGAAAGTCGTGCCGCGGCACTCATAGACGCCATACGCCACTCGGCGAAAGCGCAGGTCTGCTTCCCGAGCGTGAGTCGATAAGGCTTCATTTACCGTAGACGCTGGGATTGGAGTACCAAGCACAGCTTCGACGGCTGCGCGTACGTCACGAGCCCGGGTCGCCGTCAGGATCAGTAGAGTGGGTGAGCAGGGGGTGTCCGACTCTCCCATCGCTGGTGACGCCAAACGTCTGGCATCCCAGGTAACTCTTGCGTTACGAGTCGGCTAGCGACGATCCGGAACGGAGTCTCATGCCGAAGCAAAAAGCGTTGGTCAGCCTCACCGACCCCGGCGAGTACGAGGTCATCCTCAAGGACGTTCGTGTCGAGCGCTTCAATCCGACGCGCGGCACGATCGGTAAGCGAGTTTGTTGGACACTGGCGGTTGATGGTGGCGAACACGACAAGCAGCTGATCTACTTGACCATGCCGCTGCTCGACCAACTGCCTTGGTTGGCCTGCAAGGCACTCCGTGCCTTCGGCGTCGAGGTAGATGGGAAATGGTCGCTCCAGTGCGACGAGGTCGGTCGAGTCATCGACCCGAGGCTCCCCCCTGGTGTCCGTGCACGGGCGACGATTGTCAACGACAGTGTCGGCAAGGCATCGGTGCGCCTCGAGTCGGTTGGACTAGCCGCCTAATCGCCGGACCGGGTCATTTACGCCCCGCCGAAGAGCAAGGCTCGCTCTTCATCAATGCGTTTGCTCCGCGTGCCAGGCGAAGGGAAGCGACACGCTATTCGAGCTGTAGCCGGCGTGCGTCGAAGTCGGACGAGTAGAGGTGCGCGCGGAACTCGTCGAGCGTTTGATGTGGTGTCGCTGGTGAAGACGTGCTGGACGACGCCGATCTCGGCGTCGTTGTGGAAGGGGAGGTCGACGTGCTCGTGTGTGACGAGGTTGATCGAGATGCGGAAGCAGGCGGGGCAGAGGACGGCGAGGCCGATCGTGCCGTCGGGCGCGCTGGGTGCGAGTAGGCGGAAGAAGGACGGGAACACGGGCCGCGGTCGCTCTTCCGGGTAGCAGAAGAAGCTCCAGGGCCACTCTCCGGCCTGGATCCGGCGGATCGCGAGGTCGACGAACTCCGAGTCGAGCGGCTCGAGCCTGGCTGTCATCAGGTTCAGGAAGGTCGCGCCGTCGTCCAGTCCGAGCGGTGCCCAGTCGAGTTGGTCGTGTGGGACGAGGCCGAGGTGTTCCTCGCCGCAGCCGCAGGCGAAGCGGACGCGGAACACGGCCGGGTGGGCGGCGCCCGGTAGCCGTTCGACCTGCCGGAAGGCGGACAGCCTGACGCTCGTCTCGCCCTGGGCGGGGCAGGCGAACGTGTACCGGGTCGTCAGCGCGTCGTACATGTCGTGGTCGAGATCGACAGCGACGAGTGCAGAGGGCCGGAAGGTGGGCTATCCAACTGATCCTTCCATCTGGAGTTGGATGAGCCGGTTCAGCTCGACCGCGTACTCGAGCGGGAGCTCTTTGACGATCGGCTCGACGAAGCCGGAGACGATCATCGCGCTTGCCTCGGACTCGGAGAGGCCGCGGCTCATCAGGTAGAAGAGCTGTTCTTCGCCGAGCTTGGACACGGTCGCCTCGTGGCCGATGTCGACGTTGCTCTCGTCGATGCGGATGTAGGGGTAGGTGTCGGAGCGGGAGGCTTCGTCGATGATCAGCGCGTCGCAGACGACCTTCGACTTCGAGCCGTGCGCTCCCTTGGCGACCTCGAGCAGGCCGCGGTAGCTGGCGCGGCCGCTGTCCTTGGAGATCGACTTGGACGTGATCAGGGAGGTTGTGTTCGGCGCGACGTGGACGCACTTGCCGCCCGCGTCCAGGTGTTGGCCCTTGCCGGCGAAGGCGATTGACAGCACCTCGCCGTGGGCGCCTTCGCCCATCAGCCAGATCGCCGGGTACTTCATCGTCAGCTTCGATCCCAGGTTGCCGTCGACCCACTCCATGGTCGCGTCCTCGTAGGCGACGGCCCGCTTGGTGACCAGGTTGTAGACGTTCGTCGACCAGTTCTGGATCGTCGTGTAGCGGCAGCGGCCGCCCTTCTTGACGATGATCTCGACCACCGCCGAATGGAGCGAGTCGCTTGAGTAGATCGGCGCCGTGCAGCCCTCGACATAGTGGACGTAGGCGCCTTCGTCGACGATGATCAGCGTCCGTTCGAACTGGCCCATGTTCTCCGCGTTGATCCGGAAGTAGGCCTGCAGCGGTAGCTCGATCTTGACGCCCGGCGGCACGTAGATGAACGACCCGCCCGACCAGACGGCCGAGTTGAGCGCCGCGAACTTGTTGTCGTTCAGGGGGATGATCTTGCCGAAGTACTGACGCACGATCTCTTCGTGCTCGCGCAGACCCTGAGTCCATGTCCAGGAAGAGCACGCCCTGGGCTTGGAGGCTCTCCTGGAGCTTGTGGTAGACGACCTCGGACTCGTACTGGGCGCCGACGCCGGCCAGGTACTTCTTCTCCGCCTCCGGGATGCCCAGCCGATCCCAGGTGTCCTTGATGTCGGCGGGCAGGTCCTCCCACGAGTTCGCCTGCTTCTCCGTCGGCCGGATGTAGTAGTAGATGTTGTCGAAGTCGATCTCGGCGACGTTGCCGCCCCAGCGCGGCAGCGGCCGGGCGTAGAAATAGTCGAGCGAGCGGTGGCGCGACTTGCGCATCCAGTCCGGCTCGTTCTTGTGGCTCGAGATCGCGTCGACCAGCTCGTGCGAGAGGCCGCGGCCGGACTTGAAGAAGTAGTCCTCGGGGACGTGGAAGCCGTACTTGATCTCATAGTCCGAGCCGATCGCTTGGACGGCGTCGGACTCGGCGCGGATCGCCTCGGTGATCACTGCCCCCATTCCAGCTCCCTTCTCCGACGGTGGACACGAACGGGTCGCCGGGACGGTTGCCCCCGGATGACCGTCTCCGCTCAAGCCTGAACGTGGTCGCAACGAGGAAGAAGAGCTGGCGACTCGACGGACTGAAAGTTGGACCGTCAGCGCGACTGGCTCGGTGTCTCCAAGCAGAAGTCTACTTGATCCCACGGGGACGCAGAAAACCCGATCCCGACACTCGGCACGTTGCGTCGAGCACGGATCGCAGATACGTCGAGCCTTCACCGAAAGGCGCCAAGCGAAGTCCAGCGACCGTTCATCCTCTCGACTCGCCTTAACAGGGTTGCGTCTTCCGGTGCTGCTAGAATGTTATTAACGCCACAAGTTTGGTGTTCCGGTTTAGACGCAGCGAGCGTGATCGAGTTGCGCCCGTGTACTTTCGAAGCCCGCCTTCGCCGGTCAGAGTGGGTATTCCCGCGGAAGTGAGGTGGAGCATGGCGACCCCGGAATTCACGCCAGGTTCGGCGACGCGTAACCGGATCCCGTCCGGTGGCAAGACCCCAACTTTCGAGACGCCGAGACAGCGGACGATTCGGCACGCCAAACGGGCGCGCCTCTATACCTGGGCCTCCGCGCTCGTCGTCTTGCTCATTGTCCTGGTCGCTCTGATCGCGGCGAACACGCAGGCGGTCAAGCTCGACTGGGTGGTGGGCTCGACGCATGCTTCGCTTGTCTGGATCATTCTCGCCTCGGCTGTGCTCGGCTGGTTGCTCGGGATCGTGACTGGCACGGTCGTGCGCCACCGCACACGACGGGAGGAGTGACGATGATCGACATCGGAACCCGTAGACACGGCCCGTTCGACCCCCGCTACTCGCGCCCACGCGTACGCGCCAACGGCCCGACCCTACCGTTGGAGGCTGAACGCGCAACGCTTGACGCCTGGGAGGGAGAGGGTGGTCTTGTTAGCTCGCTACCGCCTGCGAGTCGTAGCCGCAGGAACGGCGTTCAAGAGCAGCCGGCATGTCTACCGGAGAGCTTAGGTTGGGCGGCGTTTTCTGCGCTCGCCTATCCCGGCATGAAGCGACATTATTTTCCAGCGATCGCGGCCTGGTATCGGTACCGGGAAGGCGATCGATCCCGTCCACAAACAGTCCGGCAGCGCGAGGCGGTTCGAGCATCCGCGCCTCGGGCGCCGCGCAGTCGTCCGCGTCGCCGCGTCAAGGTGGGCTGAGCACCCGGTGCGAGGTGCCCGCTTTGAAGGGTGCCGCCGTTCGCCATCACAACAAAGAAGGGAAGTGTTTCTATGGATCTGCAACCTTTGGGTGACCGCCTGATCGTCGAGGTCCTCGAGGAAGAGGAGATGACTATCAGCGGCATCGTGTTGCCGGACACCGCCAGGGAGAAGCCGCAGCGCGGCAAGGTGCTGGCGGTCGGCCCGGGCTCGCGCAACGATCAGGGTGAGATTGTGCCGATGGAAGTTGTCGTCGGTGACGAGATCGTCTTCTCGAAGTACGGCGGTACCGAGGTCAAGGTCGGGCTCGAGGATCTGCTGATCCTGCGCGAGTCCGATGTACTGGCCAAGGCTGTCACGACGACGTCCAAGGGCAAGCGCGAGCCGGCCGGCGTCACCGCTTAGTCGCAACCAGCAGCAACGACCAGGAAGGACAGAGCGATATGTCTCATAAGGAGCTGAAGTTCAACGAGGATGCGCGCCGGGCGCTCGAGCGCGGCGTGAACGTCCTCGCCGACGCGGTCAAGGTCACGCTTGGCCCGAAGGGTCGGTACGTCGTGCTGGACAAGAAGTTCGGTGCGCCGACGATCACCAACGACGGCGTCACGATCGCGCGTGAGATCGAGCTCGAGGACGTGTTCGAGAACCAGGGCGCGCAGCTCGTGAAGGAGGTCGCGACGGCGACGAACGACGTGGCCGGCGACGGCACCACGACGGCGACCGTGCTCGCCCAGGCGATCGTCCGTGAGGGCCTGAAGAACGTCGCGGCCGGCGCGAACCCGATGGCGCTGAAGCGTGGCATCGAGCAGTCGGTCGAGCTCGTCGTCGAGGACCTGAAGAAGCAGTCGAAGCAGATCTCGGGCAAGGAGGACATCGCCCGGGTGGCGACGATCTCGGCGCGCGAGCGCGAGATCGGCGACGTGATCGCCGACGCGATCGAGAAGGTCGGCAAGGACGGCGTCGTGAACGTCGAGGAGGGCCAGACGTTCGGCCTCGAGCTCGAGTTCACCGAGGGCATGCAGTTCGACAAGGGCTACCTGTCGCCGTACATGATCACGGACGCCGAGCGCATGGAGGCCGTGCTCGAGGATCCGTACATCCTGGTCGCGAACCAGAAGATCGGCGCGGTCAAGGACATTCTGCCGGTGCTCGAGCAGGTCATCCAGGCGGGCAGGCCGCTATTGATCGTGGCCGAGGACGTCGAGGGCGAGTCGCTGGCGACGATCGTCGTCAACAAGCTGCGCGGCACCTTCACGGCCGTCGCGGTCAAGGCGCCGGGCTTCGGCGACCGCCGGAAGCGCATGCTCGAGGACATCGCGATCCTCTCGGGCGGCGAGGTGATCACCGAGGAGCTGGGCCTCAAGCTCGAGAACACGAAGCTGACGCAGCTCGGCCACGCCCGCAAGGTCGTCATCGACAAGGACACGACCACGATCATCGACGGCGCCGGTAAGCCGGATGCGATCAAGGCCCGGATCACGCAGCTCAAGGGCGAGATCGAGAACACCGACTCCGACTTCGACCGCGAGAAGCTGCAGGAGCGGCTGGCGAAGCTGGCCGGCGGCGTCGCGGTGGTCAAGGTCGGCGCTGCCACCGAGACCGAGATGAAGGAGAAGAAGCACCGCGTCGAGGACGCGCTGCAGGCCACCCGCGCGGCCCTCGAGGAGGGCATCGTGCCGGGCGGCGGCGTCGCACTGCTAAATGCGGGGGGCTCGATCAAGCTCGACACGTTCGAGATCCCGGACGAGCGGACGGGAGCAGCAATCATCCTGCGCTCGCTCCAGGAGCCGCTGCGCCAGCTCGCCTACAACGGGGGGCACGAGGGCTCCGTGGTCGTCAACCAGGTCCGCACCGCCGCCAAGGGGCACGGCCTGAACGTCGACACGGGCCAGATCGAGGACCTGGTCAAGTCGGGCATCATCGACCCGACGATGGTCACGCGCTCGGCGCTGCAGAACGCCGCCTCGATCGCGAAGAACATCCTCACGACCGAGGCGATCGTCGCCGAGGCTCCGGAGAAGCACCCGGCCGGCGCCGGCATGGGCGGCATGGGTGGCATGGGCGGCATGGGCGACATGATGTAAGCGGTCGATAGCGCACCAGCATGTCTTGGGAGGCTCGCGGAAGGCTCCGCCTCCGCGGGCATCTCCAAAGGGAAAGGGCCGTGAACTCGCGGCCCTTTCCGCAAACCGAGCTTCTCTGTCCAGGTACGGAAAATGCCCGACCTCGACTGCGACACGCTTGGTCTTGCGACCCTGCGAACCGCTGCCTCGGTCGGGCACGACGACTCTTTCATCATCGCTTGATCGAAGTCAAGCGTCGATTGCCGTCCCTTGGGCGCGGGCCGTCTCCGAGTGCCATCGTCTTCGTCTTGAGCGACCCGGTTGGCCGGTTAGCCGGTGGGTGCCGGCACGGATGGTGTTGGTGTGGACTTGCGTGGCCAGAGGTGCCAGCGTGAGGCTCTGCGGGTGATGCGTCGCTGTTGGTGGCTGACGTGGAGGGCGAGGGGGCGGCCGCCTTGGTGTTTGAAGAAGAGGGCGACGCCGAGTTGGGCGAGGGCGAGGTAGGTGATGATCATGCCGGCCAGGACGGCGAGGAACGACGCCGGCAGAGGCTCGAAGCCGAGCAGGTGGGCGATGGGCGGGATGTAGGGGATGGCGACGCCGAGGGCGGCGCAGCCGAGGGTGGCGATGAGGAGCGGTTGGCTGGGGCGGCTCTTGAAGAAGGGGACGCGGCGGGTGCGGATGACGAAGATGACGAGCGTCTGCGTGGTCAGGGACTCGACGAACCAGCCGGACTGGAACAGGCTTGGGCCGGCGTCGAAGACGCGGAGCATGACGGCGAAGGTGAGGAAGTCGTAGACGCTCGAGATCGGGCCGAAGAAGGCCATGAAGCGGCGGATCAGCCCGATGTCCCACTGGGCGGGGCGGGCAAGCAGTTCCTCGTCGACGTTGTCGGTGGGGATCGTCATCTCGCTGACGTCGTAGAGGAGGTTGTTGAGCAGGATCTGGGTCGGCAGCATCGGCAGGAAGGACAGGAAGAGGGAGGCGCCGGCGGCGGAGATCATGTTGCCGAAGTTGGATGAGGTGCCCATCAGCACGTACTTGATCGTGTTGGCGAAGATGCGGCGGCCCTCGACGACACCGTCGGCGATGATCCCGAGGTCCTTGTCGAGCAGCACGACGTCGGCGGCGTCCTTGGCGACGTCCGCGGCGGAGTCGACGGAGATGCCGACGTCGGCGTCGTGGAGGGCGATCGCGTCGTTGACGCCGTCACCGAGGAAGCCGACATCGGCGCCCAGTGTTCGCTGCGCGAGGATGATGCGCGACTTCTGCTCGGGGCTGACGCGGGCGAAGATGGTCGTCTTCGGCAGCAGCGCGAGCAGGGCGGCGTCGTCCATCGTCACGAGCTCTGGGCCGGTCACGACCTTTCCGGCCTCGAGGCCAACCTGGTGGCAGAGGTGAGCGGCGACCTGGCCGTTGTCTCCGGTGACGATCTTGACTGTGACACCGAGACGGTCGAGACGCGCGAGCGACTCCTTCACGTCCGATTTGGCCGGGTCGGAGAACGTGAGGAAACCGTCGAGGGACAGGTCGCGCTCGTCATCTGGATCGAGGTGATCGCTCGTAACCGTGCGGCTGGCGACGGCAACGACGCGCGCACCCGAGGCGAAGAGCCCATCGAGGGTCGCCTGTGCGTCGGCAGGCAGGTTCATGGAGCGTGCGAGGACGGCTTCCGGGGCGCCCTTAGCAACCAGCAGTCGGCCCTGAGGTGAATCGACCAGCACGGAGGCGAGTTGCCGTTCGTGGTCGAAAGGGAGATGGTCGAGCGTTCGCCAACCCCCGTTGTTGGATGAGCTCTCCCCGGCAGCCCAGAGGGCGCGGTCGAGTTCGTTGCCGCTCTTGTCGCTGCAGGCCAGGCCGAGCGCGTGCACGTGGTCGTCCGGGTTGCCCCGGCAGTCGAACGGCTGGGTGAAGGAGATGTGGCCTTCGGTCAGGGTGCCGGTCTTGTCCGTGAACAGCACCTGGACGTTGCCGAGGTCTTCGATACAGACCAGGCGCTTGACGATCACCCGGCGCCTTGCCAGCCGCCGCGCGCCGGTAGCCAAGCTGACGGTGACGATCGCGGGCAACAGCTGCGGCGTCAGGCCGACAGCGATCGCGAGCGCGAACAACGCCGACTGGAGAACCGAGCGTCCAAGGGCGACGTTGATCACAAAGATCGAGCCCGCCAACACCACGGTCACGATCGCGAGCAGCTTCGAGAACGCTTGCAGCCCTTGCTGGAACGCGGTCTGCCCTTGCCGCTCACCCAAGCGCAACGCGATCGCGCCGAAAGCGGTATGCCGGCCCGTGCGAACCACGAGCCCGCGCCCGTCCCCACCCCGCACGAGCGTGCCCATGAACGCACACGAACGCAAATCGAGTGACGACTCGCCGGCCGGGTTCGCGTCCGCCGTCTTGGCAGCGAGCTGAGACTCGCCCGTCAGCACGGACTCATCGCACTCCAGGCCGTGCACCTCCAACAGACGCAGATCGGCCGGAACGACGTCGCCAACACGCAGATGCACAACATCACCAGGAACGATCTCGGTGACCGCAACCTCGACCGGCTGCCCGTCGCGATCGACAAAGGCCAGGTGCCGGATCTGGGAGTGCAACGCCTCGACCGCCTTCTCCGAGCGATACTCGTTGAAGAAACTCAGGCCGACACTCATCGCCATGATGCCGACGATGATCAACGCCTCTGTCCGGTCACCAACCACAGCCGAGACGACCGCTGCGAAGAGCAACAACAGCAACAGATAACTCCGCAACTGGCGGACGAGCACCGAAAGAGCGCTAACGCCGTGCGAGAGCAACACGTTCGGCCCATACACAGCCAGACGCCGGCCCCCCTCGACGCTCGA
Organism: uncultured Actinomycetes bacterium; assembly: GCA_963776375.1. Lineage (GTDB taxonomy): Bacteria > Actinomycetota > Thermoleophilia > Gaiellales > Gaiellaceae > PALSA-612. The sequence goes on from CAVZMF010000005.1 coordinate 861,869, forward strand.
GAGGCCCCCATCCGACGAGCCAAGCTCGCTCAGCACCTGAGCAACAGGCAACCCGGCAGCTACAGCCAAATCAAGCTGCTGCGGCTCGTCCATCTGCGGCGCGAGGGAGCGACCGCTCAAACCACGCACGCTGAGACCATCACACGGCTCGGTCGCGACCTGGGCGAGCGACTGGAGCGATGCCGGCGCTCCGCACCGCCCCCGCGCCCGGTTAGGTGCTTCCGCCGTGGCGTTCGCGTTCGCCTTGGGCAGTCAGCTTTACGGGTCTCGCAGAGATGATCGCCGACCGGCGGACGAGGCCACCATACCCCGTAGAGATCCACTCGTCGCCGAAAGGAATGTGGCTGTTCCGAAGGGCGTCCATGGCGTCCTCGGCAGAGTCGAGCGGCACCTCGATGTCGTGAGAGGTGCCATCCACGAGCGTGACTCTCAACACGATCACCGTGCTGGCAAGGATAGTCACGCTTTGGCGCAACTGAGAACGCCAGGATCCAGTCACGGCAAGAGACGAATCCGTGACGTCACGCTGTTGGCGCCGTCGCGTCTACTCGGGTTCGGGCTTCTTCGTGGTTCTCTCGTCGGCCTTCTTGGCGCCCTTGTCTCCCACCTTCGCGCTGTCGTCGGCCGGGGTTTCCGACTCGGGCTTCTGCTCGCCTTGGCCATAGTCGGTCGAGTAAAAGCCTTTGCCCGTGAACGAGGTGGAGATCGGGTAGAAGACTCTGCTCACCGGCTCTGCGCCGCAGACCTGGCAGGCGGTCGGAGGCGGGGCGCCCATGCCGTGGATGACCTCGAACTCGTGGCCTTTCGGGCACCGGTACCCGTAGGTGGGCATCGCCCGCAAGGCTATCGGGGCTTCCGGGGTAGGGCGGCTCTCGGGCATCCAGCCACCGACTCGATGAAGGCTGATGCTGGTGAGCATGGGTAGGCTGGTTCTGGGGGAAACCGAGAAGGGAGGTCTGTGATGGCGAAGGCACAGGATTCGCCCCGAGCGAACGTCGGCGACTTGGTGATCGTTGAGGGCCACCGGGTCGGCGAGGCCCGCCGGATCGGCGAAATCCTCGAGGTGCTCGGCGAGCCAGGGCACGAGCACTACCGCGTCCGCTGGGACGACGACCATGAGAGCGTCTTCTATCCTTCCAGCGACTCGACGATCCAGAAGGCTGATCCGAGGAAGAAAAGAAAATAGCGAGGAGTCAACGGCGGCCGGACTCTCCAAGCACTCGCCTGATCGGGGAACAGCATTTCCACATGGCGCGCCCGCGCAGACGACGTCGCTATTCCTCAACGACCACAGTACGCTCTTCGGCCTCAGCAACCGCATCGGCCGCCGACGTGGCCTCCTCCTCACTGGTGTGGTCTTCGATCACGCCTTCGCCGTAGTCGACGTGCCACATGTCGTCTTCCTTGTAGACCCGGATCGGTAGCCCGCTCTCGGGCATGTCTGCCACTCTCCTTTGAGCTTGGCCGAAAGCGTAACGCCAAGAACGGGACGACTCGGGTAACAACGATCCCTGATGTGATGCTCACCACGGCCCCGGTACCGCCACCACGGCCCACGTACGGCCAGCGATGATTTGGCGAAGACGTTCCGTTGTTTGCTCCCCTATGAGACCGAGCGAAGGAGCGATCAGATTGACTCTCGGAGCGCGTTCGCCGCAGCCTGCAGTCGATCACTGACGTCCGCCAGTTCTCGCGCAGCGAGTTCGATGCGCTCCTGCTGGGTGTTCGAGCGCTCCTGCTGGCTCGTTGCTTGCTCGCGAAGCGTCTGGAGTTGGCCTGCCATCTCCTCCACTGTCCGAGTGAGATCGGCCAACTGGGCGGCAACGGCCGCGATGTCCTCTTCGGCCGTCACGGCCAGTGAATTCTACGACCAGGCCAGACAGATCATCGAAACCCCGTCTGGCGACCACCGGGCCGAAGCGTCCCGCCCCTCGATCCTCTCGGCTCTTCACCCACACGTTGGTCGACGCTGTCTTGACAGCGCCCGCCTAACTGACGGCGCCCGCGGTGATACCATTGTTACTGACGCTACAAAAAGCGTCCCCGGCAAGACGTAGCGGTCGTCGATCAGGAAACTGGCGCCTGCGTTCTTCAGAGCTCGCCTTCGCCGGCCGTCGCGGATTCGTCCGCAGAGAGCTGGTGGAGCATGGGTACCTCGGAGTTGACACCCGCCAGGCATCGGCGGGTCTGACCATGCGCGAGCGGTCACGCAAGCACAACAACTATGACCGACGGTGGCCTGCTTGGTCTGGCGAGTCGGCCGTCCCGACTCCGAACGGCGCGCTGGCCGCGTGGGAAGGGGAAGGCGGCTCCACCGAACACGAGCAGGAACCGGTTGCGGATGGTCTGAGCTGGGTGATGTTCTCTGAGACCTTCTACCCGGGTCGGAGCAAACACTCTTTCCCCGCGATCACCGCCTGGTCTCGTTACCGCGACGGAGATCGATCCTGGCCGCAAGGAGCAAGGCAACGGGCACCGTCCGCTCGCGAAAGGTCATCGTGATCGCGTCCGAGCTATCGGCCACAACGCTGGGCTGGATGGTGCTGTTCCAGGTCTGGGTTCTCGTGCTCTGGTACGGCCGCGCCAGAAGTCCGTTTCCGCGAAGGCTCGAACAGCTTCTCGCTTTGCTCCTCGCCGATCGGTTGAGACGCTCTGCGCGCCGCTGGCGAGCCCAGCTTCGAGCCATGTACGCGCAGGGCTATCAGGTTGCCGCAGAGACGATCTCGTCTTCGGGTGAGGTCGCGCGCGGCAAGGAGCTCGTGGAAGAGACCGTCGCGGCGCTGAAGGCAGAGCGGGCCGGCGGCGGTGCCGGCGTGCCGACGACGGGAGATCCCGTTGTAGTGTTTGCCTACGGCCTTGGTGCCTGGCCGGCGGGGGTGGACCTCACCAGCCTCGAGCGGCTGCTCGCCGAGCTCGGTGTCTCGCAGCCGGTGCTACGCGGCCGGTTCGAGAGCCTGATCCGTACCGTCGCGACAGCGAACCAGAACCGCGACTTTCGTGAGTTGGCGGGAGCATCGTTCGTCCTAGGCGCTGCGGCGCGCATCGTCGAAGCCGCAGCCGCTCCCGGGAGGGGCGTGCCGCCGCCTGGGTGGCTCGCAACGCTCAAGGCGCGTCTGCGATGACTCGAGACCCGTGGTACCGGAAAGCGACCAGGAACCGAAACGCGACGAAGCTGCTCAGAGGGCTCGCCGTCATCCTGCTCATCCTCTATGTGACCCTGCTCGTCGGCGCACGGTTCGCGTGATTCAGGAGCGGACCGCCTCGTGACACGTCTACGAGTCCCGCGAGGGGCAACAAACGGGCCAACAAGACGATGTTGTGGTCCTAAGCGCCCGCTGAGGCTTCCTTAGCGAGTACAAGCGACGTAATGAGCTCGTTGGTTGGAACAGCGATCCCAACGGCTCGGCCCTCACGAACGACGGCGCCGTTGATCCATTCGATCTCGCAGGGCCGGCCGGCGAGCAGGTCGAGGAGTAGCGAGGGCTTCGCGCCCGGGATCGCCTGACCGAAGTCGCGTACATAGCGCTCGCAATCGTCGATTTCGAGCGCGACGCCCGAGGCCCGCCCCACGGCCAGCGCTTCAGCTGCGCAGCTTGCTGCCACCGACCAGGCGTGAGGGTCGGCGAGAACTCGTCCAACCGTGAGCTCGAGCAAGCCGCAAACCCCGCTGTAGCAGACGTTGCAGATCAGCTTTTCCCAGATCAGCTGCTCGATGTCGTCGTATGTTCTGACCGCCAAGCCAGCCTGACGCCACGTCTGCGCGATCCTCTCCGTCCGTTCGCGAATCGTCCCTCGTCGTTCCCCAAGGCGCAGGAGCTCCATGCCGTGGTGATGGACGTGACCGGGGGCGACGATGGATGCGCCGAAGCCGCCGGCGACTCCGATCATCAATCGTTCGCTCCCGACGGTTTCGGCGACGGCATCCGCAGCGCCCAGGCCGTTCTGGATGGTGACCACCGTCGTATCGGCCCCGAGCAGCGGACGCGCTGACTGGGCTGCTGCCTGCGCGTGCATCGCCTTGGTGGCGATGACAACGAGGTCGACCTCGCCGACGTCGAGCGGATCGGAGGTCGCCGAGACTCGCACAAGCCGGTCGCCGCTCGCCCCCTCGACGTGCAGACCATGGGCGCGGATAGCCTCGACTTGCGCCAGGTCAGTGTCGACCGCCCAGATTTCGTGGCCCGCCCCGGCCAGCAACGCCGCGTAGACCGAACCCATGGCGCCGACGCCGATGACGGCGATCTTCATACGCGGTAGTTCTGTCGATGCGACGGCGGTCGCGTTTCGCGCCCACTGCCGCTGAGGCGGGGTTGTCTTGGTGCCACGTGTGACTGCTAAGTGGAGACCGCTTCGCCGGCTCCGCCGAGTGAGAAGAACCGGTCGTCGATGATCGTCGACGGCGACGGGAAGGCGACCTTCGAGTGCGACAGGCCGAGCTGGACGAGCATCTCTGCGATCTTGATCCCGACCGGCCCCGGGTTGACGACAGGCGCCAGAAGGTGCTTCGCCATGTAGTCGGCTGCCTGGTGCATCGTCGTCGAGCCGAGCAGGATCACGTCCGCTCCGTCCTCGTCGATGGCCCGCTGCCCCGCGGCGGTCAGCTTCTCGAACATCTCTTCTTCCTTGCCGGCGAAGAGCGCTTCCACGTCAGGCGGGATGTTGACCGCGCGTACCGACGCACACTTCTGCTTCAGGTCGTACAGAGCCAGGTTCTTCTCGTACAGGTGAGTCCACTTGTCCCACATGGTCACGATCGAAAAGCGCTTGCCGAGGAGGATGCCGACGACGTACGAGACAAGTCCCGGCCCGACGACTGGGATCGTCAGACGCGAGCGGAGTGCGTACATACCGGAGTCGGACACCGTGTCCATGATCACGGCGTCATACCCTTCTTCCTCCGCACGGAGGCCGGCTTCGGTGATGTACATGTCGAAGACCAGATCCTCGTAGTAGCAGTCCACGAGCGTGGCGCTGTTCCGCACCGGGATGCACTCGACAGCGGTGTCCGCGCCGAGGATCTCGCGTGGGATCTGTGCGGCTCGGTTGGCGACTCCCTGGTCGTCGAAGGGAAACGGGATGATGTACTTGATTCGCATTCTCGACCTCCGTTTCGGCGATCGTGAGCGTATACGTCCCGACGCCCGCACGGCTGTCAAGATGCCCTTCGTGGCTCTGTACGGCGTAATGCGCGTGGCCGGCCAGGTACGTGCCTTCCGTCCCGACCCGGTGCCGGATTCGACGATCTCGCGAGTGCTCGAGCATGCCCGCTTCGCGCCAAACGGCGGTAACCGCCAGGGATGGCGGGTCATTGTCGTCACGGACCGTGAGCGCAGGCGCGCGCTGCGCGACCTCCACCTGGCACAGCACCATGCTTATGTCCGCTCGATCGACCCGGGCGGACACTCTCCGGGGGCGAAGCGTCAGCTCGCCAGGGGCGCCGAGTTCGACGAGCACCTCGACGAGATCCCGGTCCATCTGCTTGTGCTGGTCGACCTCGGCGCGCTTGCCGTTCTCGATGCGTCGCTGCCACGCCAGAGCATCGTCGGCGGGGCGTCGATCTACCCTTTCGTGCAAAACATCCTTCTTGCGCTTCGCAACGAGGGTCTTGGTGGGGCGCTCACAACGCTCGTCGTGGCCGCCGAGCCCGAGGTGAAGGCGATGTTCGGGATCCCCGAGCACTACGCGGTCGCGGCGCTTCTCCTCTGCGGTTGGCCAAGGTCCCGCCTGCCGACGCGCTTGGCTCGCAACCCTGTCTCGAGCTTCGCGACGAAGGATTCGTTCTCTGGGCCCGCCTTCGGCGAAGAGATCGTCCCGTGACGCCGCCCGAGAACCCGCAACACTCGCAGACAGGCAAGAAGCCAAAAGCTCCGGGCGGCCTTGCGGTCGTAGGCGTCTCCGTCTCGGTGCTGGCGGCTGCGACCTTCGCCATCTCCGCGATCGGCGTGCTCGCCCCGAAGCTCGCCTCGACGTTCGACCTCTCCCGCGCCGGCGTCGGACTCTTGACGTCGTTGATATTTCTCGGCGCGGCGATCGGATCGGGGCCGGCCGGGAAGCTCACCGACAGGAGCCCTCCAGCCCACGTACTGGGCCTCGCGATGGGCGGGTTCGCGGGCGCCGTCGCGCTGTTCGCGGTCGCGCCGAATCGACCTGTGCTGCTGGTAGCCGTCACTCTCGCCGGAATTGCTTTCGGCGGAATCAATCCGCCGACGAACGTGATCGTCGCCGGTCGTCTGGCGCGACGCGTCGGCTTCTTTCTCGGTCTCAAGCAGTCGGGAGTACCACTGGGCGGACTCCTTGCCGGCATCGTCCTGCCCCCGGTCGCGCTTGCCTATGGCTGGCGCGTCTCCGTCGGTCTTGCGTCGGTGCTCTGCGGCCTGGCCGCGGTCGGAGTCCTTCTGATTCGAAACGCGCGTTCACTGGTGCAGCCGGCTGCACCGCACCGGCGAGGGATCGAGCGACGGCAGATCACGGCACTCGGCACGTTCGGCTTTGTGATGGCAGGCAGCCAGTGGGCGTTCCTGACCTATCTCGTGCTCTTCCTGACCGAGGAGCTGCACTTCGGTCTTGCGTTTGCAGGGCTTGCACTCGCTCTTGCTCAGGGCCTTGGCGTATGCGCCCGGCTGATCTGGGGCTGGCTCAGCGACGTATCGGGGAAACGCCTCGAGGTGCTGCTGCTGATGGCCGCCATGCAAATCGTGGCGCTCGAGCTCCTCGCCGTGCTGCCGGTTCAAGCTGCTGTCTGGCCGATGATCGGGCTGGCCGGGTTGAGTGTTGTTGGATGGAACGGGGCGTTCTACGGCCTTGTCGCCGAGACAGCGGGGCCTGGGCGGCTCGGTCAGGCAACCGGACGAGCGCTTGTCCTGATCTTCGCGGGCTCGGTCATCTTCCCACCGCTCCTGGGAGCATTGGTCGACGCAGTCGACTCCTGGCGTCTGCTTTGGGCGTTGTGCGGAGGCCTGGTCGCGATCGCCGCGATCGTGCTCTGGACAGGGCTTCGCGAGTCAACGCAGCCGGTGCTCGCGTCAGCGCCGGCGAATTCCGGCCCTTGAGTGTCAAATCACGCCTGCGCGACGCACGTCGTCGAGTTCCTGGTCTGACTTGCCGAGCTCCGAGCCGTACACTGATGGTTGTGCTTGCCGAGTTCCGGCCCCGGGTGGCGAATGCGGCCAGGTGTCTCGGAGAGGCGCGGCATCACGTTCTGCATCAGCATGGCCGAGTTTCGGGTGAGGGACTCGTACGAGTGTTTTCCTGGCCAGGTACGTCGACCGAGAAGTCCCCCGAGCCCGAAGATCAGCGTCACCACTCGACGCGGCGCTGAGAAGGCGATGTCCTCGCAGCGGGCGATTCCGGCCGCCGTCTCGACGATCGGCAGGAGACGGATCTGCCCCTCCTCGATCCCGCGCTCCCGCTCGAGCGTGGCTACCAGCGCGTCGACTCGACCAGCGTGCTCGCGCTCTCGATCTTCGGCAGCATCAGGCAGTCGATCGCCGGCCGGCCCCTGCTCTCCACGGCGAACGAGTCTAAGCTGCCGCGCATGAACGTGACGCTCCCGCCCGTGGGACTGCGAGAGCAGCTCACGTCAGGCGAAGTCTCCTCTCTCGAGGCGACGGAGGCATCGGGTCGGCGCGCGCGACCGCACTCGAGGCTGGGCTCGGTGCGCCTGAAGATGTCGCCGCGGCGGCAGCGCGCGTCCGCGTGACAACCGACCTCGCGGAAGTCGAGCACGCGGATCTCGTCGTCGAGTCGCTGCCCGAGGACGCCGACGTGAAGCAAGCCGTCCTGGCGCCACTCGCGGTCCGCTTCATGGACGCGACCTTCGCTTCCGACACGTCCTCGCTGTCGGACAGCGGCCTCGCGGACGAGCTCCGTCGCGATAGAAGCTCATGACCATCGCTTCCGACGCCTGGCTCGAGCGCGCCCGCGAGCTCCACGCCTCTCACCCCGTGGTCGAGGCGCACGGCGACATCCCGATGGACCTCCGTCGACGGAGGCTCGCCGGCGAGGAACGGCCGCTTCGCGACGACCACCTCCGGCGCTTGCGTGCGGGCGGCGTCCGCGTGGAGTTCATGACGGTCGGGGGCGACATGCTGGTGACGATGGACGGCGACGGTCGGCCCGACCTGCGCGCGTGCGAGCTGATCGACGACGTCGTCTCGGAAGCGGACGGCTGTCCCGAGCTCCGAGTCGTCCGCACGCTCGAGGACCTCGAAGAGACGCTCGCCGGCGATGCGGTTGGCATCGTGCTCCACTTCGAGGGCTGCCGGCCGCTGCACGGCCGAGTCGAGCCGGCGCGCACCTTCCACGAGCTCGGCGTGCGCTCGGCGCAGCTCACCTGGAATGTCCGCAACGAGCTCGCCGACGGTGTCGCCGAGCAGGAGCCGGGCGGCCTGACCGGCACCGGCCGGGAGATCGTGGCCGAGCTCGAGCGGCTCGGCATCCTCGTTGACGTCTCCCATCTCGCCGAGCGGGGCTTCTGGGACCTGATGGAGGTCGCTCGACGGCCTGTCGTCGCCTCCCACGCCAACTCGGCGGCCGTGTGGCCGCATCCGCGCAACCTGACCGACGCGCAGGCCCGCGCCGTCGCCGACAGCGGCGGCTACGTGGGGATCTGCTTCTTCCCCGCCTTCATCGGCCCGGAGCCGACGCTGGCACGGCTGCTCGACCACGTCGACCATTTCGCGGAACTCGTCGGCTGCGACCACATCGCGGTCGGGCCGGACTACGTCGACTACGTGCTCGACCTGATGGTCGCGGACATGACGACGGGCGACGCGCTCGTCGACTACGGAGACTCGTGGCAGTTCCCGGAAGGGCTCCAGTGCGTGGAGACCCTGCCGGTGTTCACCGCGGGGCTGCTCGAGCGCGGCTACCCGGGGGAGGACGTCGCCAAGATCGTCGGCGGTAACGCCGTCCGCGTCCTGCGGGAACTGCTCCCGCCGCGCCCCTAGAATCCGATGCCATGCACGTGGTCGGGGTCGACATCGGCGGCACCTTCACTGACTTCGTCCTCTACGACCCTGACTCCGGAGCCGTGCAGGTGCACAAGGTGCGCTCCACCCCCGACGAGCCCGAACGCGCGACGGCGGCCGGCCTGACGCAGCTCTGCGAGCGCGGGGGTCTCCGTTCGTCAGACGTCGACACCGTCTTCCATGGAACGACGATCGCCACCAACGCGGTGCTCGAGCACGACGGTGCGGTGGCCGGGCTCGTCACGACGAGCGGCTTCCGCGACGTCGTCCACATCGGCCGCCACCAGCGGCCGCAGCACTACTCCGTGATGCAGGACATCCCCTGGCAGGCGCGGCCGTTCGTCAAGCGGCGACACCGGAAGGTCGTGGCCGAGCGGATCGTGCCGCCGGCAGGGGACGTGCTCGAGCCGCTCGACGAGGAGGGTGTGCGCCGCGTGGCGCGCGAGCTGCGCGAGGAGGGCGTCGAGGCGGTGGCGGTCTGCTTCCTCTTCTCCTACCTCAACCCCGAGCACGAGCGACGCGCCGCACAGATCGTCGCCGAGGAGATCCCCGACGCGTTTGTGACCGCGAGCGCGGACATCTTCCCGCAGTTCCGCGAGTTCGAGCGCTTCACGACTGCCTGCATGAACGCGTTCGTCGGGCCGAAGACCGGCCGCTACCTCGAGCGCCTCGCGGCGGCCGTCGAGGAGCAAGGCGTCCGCGGCGGGCTCCGCGTGATGATGTCCAACGGTGGCGTCGCGAGCGTCCAGGCGGCGGCGGAGAAGCCGGTCGCCCTGCTCCTGTCGGGCCCGGCCGCCGGCATTCTCGGCGGCTTGTGGGCCGGGCGGCTGTCCGGCCGCGAGCGCCTGATCACGTTCGACATGGGCGGAACGTCCGCCGACATCGGACTGGTGACGGAGCGCGGGATCAGCGAGGCGTCCGCCCGGGACACCTGGGTGGCCGGGTATCCGCTGCTCGTGCCGATGGTCGACGTCCACGCCATCGGCGCCGGCGGGGGCTCGATCGCGTACGTCGACGAGGGCGGCGCCTTCCGCGTCGGCCCGCGCAGCGCGGGCGCCGACCCCGGCCCGGCCTGCTACGGCCGCGGCGGCGAGCTGCCGACGATCACCGACGCGCACGTCGTGCTCGGGCGGATCGACCCGAGCCGGTTCCTCGGCGGCGAGATGCCGCTCGACCGCGAGCTGGCGGTCGCAGCCGTGCAGCGCCTGGCCGACGCCCTCGGCATCGACCTGCTCGAGGCGGCGGAAGGCATCGTGCTCATCGCCAACGCCGGCATGGCGCGGGCGATCCGCTCGCGGACGATCGAGAAGGGCCACGACCCCCGGGAGTTCACGCTCGTCGCCTTCGGCGGGGCGGGCCCGCTGCACGCCGCCGAGCTGGCGGAGCTGCTCGAGGTCCCGGAGGTTCTCGTGCCACCCTATCCCGGCATCACCTCGGCGATCGGCCTGCTGGCGAGCGACCTGAAGTACGATCAGATGCGCACCGTGTTCATGGTCGAGGGCGCCGTCGACGTCGATCGACTGAACCGGGACCTGGCGGAGCTCGAGGCCGAGCTGCGGAAGCAGCTCCTCGAAGACGGGATCCCGAAGGAGGAGATCGTCGTCAGCCGCTCGCTCGACTGCCGCTACGTGGGCCAGGGTTACGAGCTCCGGGTTCCACTCGGTGCCGACGGGTACGCGGACTCGGCGCTCGACGAGTTCCACCGTCTCCACGAGCAGGAGTACGGCCACGCGTTCCGCGACCCCATCGAGATCGTCAACCTGCGCGTCACGGCGATCGGGAGGCGGCCGACGCTGGGCGGGGCTCTCGCCGTCGGCGGCGGCTCGCTCGACGAGGCGCTCCTCGGCGAGGGCGAGGGCGTGTTCCGGCAGAACGGCCGCCTGGCTCCCATCAGGGCGATCCATCTCGAGCGGGCCAAGCTCCCGATCGACGAGCCCATCCAGGGGCCGGCGGTGATCTTCCAGCGAGACACGACCACGATCGTCCCCCCCGGCTGGACGGCGCGGGCCGAAGCCTCCGGGAACCTGCGGCTGTCGCGATGAGCACGGGAACCCGCACCGATCCGACCACGACCTGGGTGATCGCCGGGGCGCTCGACTCGATCGCCGTCGAGATGGGGCACAAGCTCGCGCGCATGTCCTACTCCTCGATCATCCGCGAGTCGGAGGACTTCGGCTGCGTCGTCTGCGACGAGCAGGGCAGGCAGCTGTGCGAGTCGTCGCAGTCGACGCCGCTCCAGTCCGGCCCGATCCCCGGCTACGTGCGAGGGATCAACCGCCGTTTCGCCGAGCTCGGCGACGAGTGGCGGCCTGGCGACGTCGTGATCCACAACCACGCGTACTACGGCTCGTCGCACCAGCCCGACGTGGGCTTCTGCGTCCCGATCTTCTACCGCGGCGAGCTGGTCGGCTTCTCGACCACGACCGCCCACCACCTCGATCTCGGGGCGCTCTCGCCGGGAAGCTGCGGGATCGTCGACGCCGGCGACGCCTACGCAGAGGGACTGCAGTTCAACGCGATCAAGATCGAGGAGGAGGGGCGTCGCAACGAGTGGATCTGGCGCATCATCCGCGACAACGTCCGCGCCGAGCACCTGGTCGTCGGCGACATGGAGGCGCAGGTGGCGGCCGCGAAGATCGGCGCCGAGCGGTACTGCGACCTGCTGGACCGGCACGGGCTGGAGACGGTTCGCGCCGCGAGCGAGGACCTCATGGACTACTCGGAGCGGATGATGCGGCGGGAGATCGAGCAGCTCCCCGACGGCCGGTACGAGGCCGAGGGAAGGCTCGACGGCTATCCGGACCATCCCGACCCCGCGTACAGCGGGCTCGTGATCAAGGTGGCCGTCACGGTCGAGGGATCGGACATCAATGTCGACCTGACCGGCACCTCGGCCCAGGTCGACCTGCCGATCAACATGCCGTTCGAGGGCACGGTCGACATCGCCGTCTGGGTCACGCTGCGGTCGATCCTTCTCGACACGGCGACGCACGACCCCGTGCCGACCAACTCCGGACTGTTTCGGCCGGTGACGATCACCGCGCCGGAAGGCTGCATGGCCAACCCGACCTTCCCCGCGCCCACGATCGCCCGCTTCTGCGGCGGGAACATCGTCGCGGACGCCCTGATGCGGGCGCTCGCGGGAGTCGTGCCGGAGCGCGTCGGCGCGGGCGTGGGCAACCTCAAGGTCACCGCGTTCTCCGGCCTCCTCCGTGACGGCCGGCACTGGGTCTACATGGACATCATGGAGGGAAGCTACGGCGGCCGTTACGGCAAGGACGGGCTCGATGCGGTCGACACGCTCTACGCGAACACGCGCAACAACCCGATCGAGGACATCGAATCGCATTACCCGCTGCGGCTGACGCGCTACGAGCTGGTGGAGGACGGCGCCGGTGCCGGCCGCTGGCGCGGCGGCCTCGGGTCGATCCGCGAGTTCGTGTTCATCGAGCCGACGGGCTACTCCGTCGAGGGCGACGGCTCCGTGTACGCGCCGCCCGGCCTCTTCGGTGGTGGGGAGGGCACCCGGGGAGCCGTGATCCTGAACCGCGGCACCGACCGCGAAGTCGAGCTCCCGTCAAAGTTCCCGTACCGGAAGTCGGCGGCCGGAGAGCGCTTGTGCCTGATCGGCCCGTGTGGGGGCGGCTACGGCGACCCGGCGGAGCGCGACCCGGACGCCGTGCGCGAGGACGTTCTGGACGGGTTCGTGGGTGAGGACGCGGCCCGCGCGAGCTAGCCGTCGACGACGGCCGGCATCACGCCCCGGCGCAGCGCCTCCGTCTCTTCGAGGTCGAGCGTCATCGTGTCAGGGTCGATCGCGACGCGGTAGACCTCGAGCGCCTGCTCCACGCTCGTGAAGCCGTCGAGCACGTCGTCGAGGACGAGCTTCGGGTCGCGCTCGACCGGATCGCCGTAACCGCCCGAGTTCGGCACAGTGATCTCGATCGCCTCTCCCGCGAGGAGGCGCTGGTTCGTGAACTTCGACGGCCAGCTCTCCTCGCCGGGCGTGTCCGGGTTCTTGCGGAGCGTCGCCGTCTGGCCCGGATGACCGCCGAAGATCCCCCAGGGCGGATCGCCGAAGAAGCGGTCTCCCTCGCACGCGACGATCGTGTCCACGAGGAACCGGTTGACGCGGACGATGCCGATGCCGCCCCGCCACTTCCCGGGAGCGGCGTAGACGTCCCGGAGCTCGTACCGCTCCGTGCGCATCGGGAATCGCCACTCGAGCTCCTCGATCGGGTTGTTGCGGGTGTTCGCAATCAGCGAATCCACGGAATCCCAGCCGTCCTTGCCGAACCGCCCGCCGTGCGAACCCTCGTTCACCTCCAGGTAGATCCAGTACTCGTCCGTCTCGGGCTGGAAGCCGCTGTAGGAGAGGAACGTGGTCGACGCCGAGTTGCCGGCGGTGATCTTCTCCGGGATCACAGGTGCGAGAGCCTGGAGCGTGAAGTCGGCCATCCGCTGTACCTGGCAGAAGCGGGCCTTGGTCGCGCGCGGGAACGTGGGGTTGAAGATCGAGCCCTTGGGCGCGATCACGCGGACCGGCCGGAGCATCCCCTCGTTCTGGGGTACGAAGACGTCGTAGGTCGCCTCGTCGAGGAAGATCGTCCGCACGATGTACGTGGCCGCGCTGACCACGGCGCCCTCGTAGGGGCTGTTGAACGCCGTCTCCACTTCGCCGCTCGACCCGGTGACGTCGATCGTGAGCTCGTCGCCCTCGATCAACACCTTCACCTTCACCGGCAAGAGGACACCGCGGTTCTTGCCGTCGTCGTCCAGGTAGCCGATCTCGGCCTCGTATGTCCCGTCGGGCACCGCGGCGATCTCCTTGCGCAACATCCGCTCCGAGTAGTCCAGCCAGTCGGACGCAGCGCCGAGGACGGTCTCCTTGCCGTAGCGCGCGACGAGGTCGAGCAGGCGCCGCCTGCCCAGCTCGCAGGCGGCGATCATTGCCTCGATGTCGCCGCGGTTGTGGCTCGGCGTGCGGACGTTCGTGAGCAGCATGCGCCAGGCGGACTCGTTCCGGACACCCTGGTCAGAGAGCTTCACCGCGTCCCAGATCTGGCCCTCGGCCCACATGTCGACGAGGTCGATGGCCATGCCCGGGTAGGCGCCGCCGATGTCGAGAAGGTGCGCCGACGCGCCCGAGAAGGCGATCAGCTCGCCTTCCCAGAAGATCGGAAGGACGATGCCGATGTCCGGCGAGTGGGTCGCGCCCTTGTAGGGGTGGTTGTGGGCGATGATGTCGCCCTCCCGGACGGCGCCGTCCAGCTCGCGGACGACCCCTTTGACGATCTTCGGCATCGCGCCCATGAACATCGGCGTCGAGTCGGACTCCGCGAGCTCGTTGCCCTCGGCGTCGAAGAGGCCGGCGCCGAGGTCCTCGGACTCCCTGATGATCGACGAATAGGAGATTCGGAAGAGCAGCGCGCCCATCTCCTTGGCGATCGACTGCAGCGCTCCCCCGATCACCCGCATCAGGACCGGCGTCGCGAGCGCCTGCTCGGCGGCGACGGCGGTCTCCCGGCGCGTGCAGTCCACGACGATGTTGCCGTGACGGTCGATCTCGGCGGAGAGCCCTGGCGGGATCACGGTCGTCGAGTCGTACTGCTCGATGATCGCGGGGCCGCTGATCGACTGCCCCGCGCGCAGCGACGTGCGCTCGTAGAACGGCGTCAGAATGGACTCGGGCCGGCCGCCGACCTCGAAGACGGCCTCGCGCTCGAACGTCGCCGTCGCCGGGCCGTCCGCGGCCTCGATCTCCGGCCATTCGAGTGCTGGGACCAGCCCGACCCCGACGACCCTCACGTTGACGATGTCGATCTCGGCGTCGAAGCGGTGGCCGTACTCGCGCTCGTGCGCGAGATGGAAGGCATCCGCGGCGCGGGCGATCCAGGCGTCGTCGATCGCGCCTGGGGGCGCCTCGAAACGCACCTCGTACCCCTGGCCCGCGTAGCGGCAGTCGGCGAACCGGGTGACGAGGGCCTGGTCGCCGGTGTAGCCGTCCTCGTCGAGCTTGCGAGCCGCCTGTTCCTCGAGCTCGGCGTACGTCTGCGCCAGCCGGTCGCGGTCGAGGGCCTGGAGGGGCTGCATCGTCGTGGCGACGAACTCGTGGACGACGTCGGTCGCGAGCAGCCCGGTCGCCGACGTGATCCCCGGGTGCGGCGGGACGAGCACGCGCGGGATGTCGAGCTCGAGCGCGATGTCGCAGGCGAACAGCGGGCCCGCGCCGCCGGCCGCGACGAGGGTGAAGTCGCGCGGGTCGTAGCCTCGGCGGACCGAGTTCAGCTCCATCGCCTGCGTCATGCCGAACTTCTGGATCTGCAGCACGCCGAGTGCCGCCTCGGCGGTCGTGACTCCGAGCCTGTCCGCAACCTTGCGCATCATCTTCTCGGCCAGCTCGGGGTCGAGCCTCATCTGGCCGCCCAGGAGCCCTTCCGGCCGCAGGCGCCCGAGGAGGAGCTGCGCGTCGGTCGAGGTCGGCTCGTCGCCTCCGCGCCCGTAGCAGGCGGGCCCCGGGTCGGCGCCGGCCGATTGCGGGCCGACGCGGAAGACGCCGCCTCCGTCGACGTACGCGATCGAGCCGCCGCCGGCCCCGATCGTGTCGACGTCCACCATCGGCACCATCGCCTGGTAGCCCGCGACCGTCGTGTCGACGAGATGCCGCATCCTCAGCTCGCCGCCCGGCGCGACGCCGATGTCTGCGGACGTTCCGCCCATGTCGAGTGTGATCACGTTCTCGTGCCCGGCCATGCGCCCCGCCCAGATGCCACCGATCAGCCCGGCCACGGGGCCGGACATGAGCAGCGACACCGGCCGCGCCAGCGCCGCCTCGGGCCCCACGGTTCCGCCGCTCGACTGCATGAGCTGGACGACGCTGTCGAACCCGGCGTCCTCCATGGCCTTGGCGAAGCGCCCGACGTACAGCGCCACGCGCGGGCCGATGTAGGCGTTCAGGCAGACGGTGGAGAAGCGCTCGTACTCCCGGTAGAGCGGCAGCACCTCATGGGAGACCGATAGGTAGGCCTCGGGGAACTCCTGCTCGAGAATGGCCTTGATCCGGCGCTCGTGCGCGGGGTTGAGGTAGGAGTGGAGCAAGCAGACGGCGACCGCATCGACGCCGGCAGCCCGCAGCGCGCGCACCCGCTCGCGCACCTCGTCCTCGTCGAGGTCCCGGATCACCTCTCCCGCCGGGGCGGTCACGCGCTCGCCGACGGTCAGGCGATGCCGGCGCGGCACGAGCGGGTAGCTCTGCCAGGGCAGGTCGCAGTAGAGCGAGAAGTTGTACGGACGCTTGTGCCGGGCGATATGCAGGATGTCTCGGAAGCCCTCGGTGGTGATCATCCCCACGCGGGCGCCGTTTCGCTGCAGGACGATGTTCGTGGCGACCGTCGTCCCGTGGAGGATCGCATCCAGGTCGGCGACGCGAACGCCGGCGGCGTCGCACACGCGGCGGACGCCGACGACCGTGCCTCTCGCTGGGTCGTCCGGCGTCGAGGGAACCTTGTCGACCTCGATCCTCCCGCGCTCCTCGTCGACCAGGATCAGGTCGGTGAAGGTGCCGCCGACGTCGACGCCGATGCGCTTCATGCGTGCCGGCTCACGCGTAGCTGGGCTGGCGCAGCGAGGCGAGGTACGCGATCACTTCCTGCGAGTTCGTCACCTCCGCGTACCGGCGGTGGACGTCGCGCAGGTTCGACTCGTGGGCGTCCCGGCCCTGGTCGCCGACGCAGTCCTCGGGGACGATCGTCCTCAAGCCGTAGGAAAACGAGTCGACGGTCGTCGCCCGCACGCATCCGGAGGTCGTGCAGCCCGTGACGATGACCGTGTCGCGCTGGAGCGCAGTCAGCAGTGAGTTGAGCGGCGTGCCGTTGAACATCGACGGCCACTTCTTGGGCAGGAGGGTGTCACGGTCGTCCCACAGGCGCGCGTCCACCTGCGCCCAGCGCGACTCCGGCGTGATCTCCGCGCACGGAGGAAGCTTGATCGTCCATAGGCCGATGTCCTGCTCGTGCTTCCAGGCGACGATCGTATGGAAGACCGGAACGCCTGCCTCGCGCGCCGCCTCGAGCACGGGCACCGTGTTCACGACGGCCCGCTCGATCAACTCGGCGCCGCCGAAGACGAAGTCCGGGTCGGTGAACGCATACTGCAGGTCGATCGTGAGCACGGCGGGCCGCTCTCCCGGCTCGATGCTCGCCTGCCCGTAGCCGCGCTTCACCCACGGATCGTCGGCCTCGAGATGGATGGACATCGATCCTCCTTCGGTCGCAGAACTCGCTTGCAGTTGGGCAGATGGGAGAATCGCACATTTCCCGGAGAAAGGTCAGACCTTGCCTGAGACGACTCGGCTGCGGTTCAATCCTTCCCGTGCCCGATCGGTACGATCTCGCGCTCGTCAACGGCAGCGCCGTGCTTCCCGGCGGTGTCATCGAGCAGGTCAACGTCGGAGTGCGCGACGGGACGATCGCGGCGCTCAGCGACGCGCCGCTCGAGGCCGACGAGACGATCGACGTCACGGGGCTGACGGTCCTGCCCGGGCTCGTCGACGAGCACTTCCACGTCTTTCGCGGGTACGGCTGGGAGACCTACGAGAACGCGACGCGCGCGGCCGCGAAGGGCGGGATCACGAGCGTCGTCGACATGCCGCTCGACCGGCCGCCGACCCTGACCGCGGACGCGCTGCTCGAGAAGCTCACCGCGATCGCCGACGAGTGCCGCGTCGACTACGCGGCCTTCGGCGGCTACCTGGAGAGCGACCCGGGGGAGATCGCCGCGATGGCCGCTGCCGGCGCAGTGGCGTTCAAGCTGTTCACAGGCGGGGTGGCTCCACCGGGCATGTATCCCGGCGTGACCGCGGGCCAGATCCTCGACGCGATGCGCCGCGTGGAACGGGAGGGCAGGACGGTCGTCGTCCACTCGGAGAATGCGCCGGTCGTCGACTTCGAGACCGCCCGGCTGCAGGCGGAAGGACGTTCGGATGTCGCCGCGTGGGACGAGGCTCGTCCCTGGTTCAGCGAGCTCGAGGCCGTCCAGCGCGTGTCGCTGCTCGCAGAGGTCACCGGCTGCCGGACGGTGATCGCCCACGTGACCGCTCCGAGGTCGGTCGAAGCCGTGAAGGAGGCTCGCAGCCGCGGCGCAGACGTCTGGGTCGAGACCTGCCCGCACTACCTGTGCCTGACGCTCGAGGACATGGCCAGCGACCTGCGCCTGAAGTGGAACCCTCCGAGCCGCGACCGCGCCTCGGTCGACGAGCTGTGGCGGCAGCTCCGCCGCGGCGACGTCCACACCGTCGGGTCCGACCACGCGCCGCTGCCGAAGAACCCCGACGCGGACATCTGGACGCAGCTGCCGGGCGCCGGCAACGGCCTGGAGACGATGCTGTCGGTCGTCGGCACCGAGGCGCTCCACCACCGCGACGTCGACCTCGGCACGCTGGTCGACGTGCTCGCCACCACGCCGGCGCGCCTCTTCGGCCTGTATCCCCGAAAGGGCACGATTCGCATCGGATCGGACGCCGACTTCGCCGTCGTGGAGACGTCCGGCCGCCGCGTCCTCGACGCCCGCGAACTCGAGTATCACGACCAGCCAGCCTGGTCTCCTTTCGACGGGCGCGAGGTTCGCGTCTATCCCGTCTACACGATCCTCCGGGGACGGGTGATCGCCGCCGAGGGCCAGGTCCTCGGGCGGCCCGGCTACGGGAACTTCCTCAGCCCGCACGTGCCTGTTCCCGCCTGATGCAGCTGACCCCGAAAGAGGTCGAACGGCTCCTGATCTTCACGGCGGCGGAGCTTGCGCGGCGGCGGCTGGCAGAGGGTGTCCCGCTCAGCCACCCCGACGCGATCGCGCTCGCCTCGGACACCGTCCTGGAGAAGGCGCGGTCGGGCGCCGGCTACGACGCCGTGCGGGAGTCCGTCCACGGCTTCTTCTCGCGCGACCAGCTCTACCCGGGCGTCGCCGAGCTGCTCGAATCGCCGGCCCAGATCGAAGCGGTGTTCGGCGACGGCACGCGACTCGTCCCGCTCGAGAGGCTCGTGCGGCAATGAGACCGGGGGAGGTCATCCCCGGCGACGGGCCCGTGCCTGCGGCGGTGCCCAGCCGGACGACCACGATCAGGATCGCGAACCGCGGCCGCTTTCCCGCCTCGCTGAGCTCGCACGTGCCTCTCGAATGGGTCAGCCCCACTCTCGAGTTCCCGCGCGACGGGCTCTCTGGTGCGCGGCTCCGCCTCCCGGCCGGCGCGTCAACGCGGATCGAGCCGGGCGCCGAGGTGGAGGTGGAGGTGATGTGGAGCTAGATCGCGCCGCCTACGCCTCGATCTACGGCCCGACCACAGGGGACCGGATCCGGCTGGGCGACACGAACCTGCTCGCGGAGGTCGAGGCCGACGACACGGCTCCCGGGAGCGAGCCGCTGATCGGGTTCGGGAAGACGATTCGCGACGGCCTCCTGGCGTCGAGTTCCATGCGCGGCGAGGACGCCCTCGACGCGGTGATCACGAACGCGGTCGTCGTCGACCCGATGCTCGGCATCCGGAAGACGTCGCTCGGCTTCAAGGACGGGCGGATCGCGTGCGTCGGCCGGGCCGGCAATCCGGACACGATGGAAGCCATCGACGTCCCGATCAGCGCTGCGACCGGGATCATCCCGGCCGAGGGCCTGATCGCGACGCCAGGCGTGGTCGACTCGCACATCCATCTCATCTCGCCCCAGCTCGTCCCTGTCGCGCTCTCCGGCGGCGTGACGACGCTCGTTGCCATGGGCTACGGCGGTGCCTGGGACGTCGGCATCGGGCCCGCGGGCAACTTCGACCGGCTGCTCGATGCGTGGCGCTCGGTGCCGCTGAACCTCGTGCCGCTCGCACGGGCGAGCGCGTCGCACGAGCAGTTCCTGGAGGACTCGCTTGCCTGGGGGGCGGGCGGCTTCAAGGTTCACGAAGACACCGGCGCGTTTCCACAGATCCTCGACGCTGCTCTCGCGGTCGCCGACCGCCACGACATCCAGGTCGCCCTCCACCTCGACGGCCTGGGCGAGTCGGCGACGCTGGAGGAATCCCTTCAGGCCATCGCCGGCCGGACCGTCCACCTCTACCACCTCGAGGGCTGCGGCGGAGGTCCCGTCGATCTCCTGGAGGCAGCGAGCCTCGAGCACGTACTCCCGTCGTCGACGAACCCCACCATCCCGTACGGGGCGACCGCCACCGCGGAGCACGAGGAGATGATCCGCACCGTCCACCGGCTTCATCCGCGCTTCGCGACCGACATGGCGGCTGCCCGCGACCGCGTGCGGGCCTGGACGATGGCCGCCGAGTCGGTACTGCAGGACCTCGGCGCGATCAGCATCATGAGCTCCGACTCGCTCGGCATGGGCCGCATCGGAGAGACCTTCCGGCGGACCTGGCAACTCGCGCACGTCATGAAGGCGGCGACGGGAGGGGGCGAGCGGAACGACAACGAGCGCATCCTCCGTTATGTCGCCAAGCTCACCGTTAACCCGGCGCTGGCCCACGGGATCGCACACGACGTCGGCTCGCTCGAACCGGGCAAGCTCGCCGACGTCGTCCTCTGGCGTCCCGCGTTCTTCGGCGCGAAGCCTCAGGTGGTGATCAAGGCCGGGTTCAGTGCCTGGGGGCCGCTCGGCTCGGGCAGCGGCTCGACGCGTCTCGGCGAGCCGCTCGTCTACAACGCGCAGTACGGAGGTGTGGGCGGCGCGCCTGCGGCCCTCGCGACTGTCTTCACGAGCTCGGTCGGGGAGGAGCGCGTCAGGGGGCGCTGGCCGGGCCGCGTCGCGGTGGTCCGGGACTGCCGCGCGCTCAGGAAGTCGGACATGGTGCGGAACGACGCACGTCCGAGCGTGGTGGTCGATCCGGTCGCGCAGCGCGTGGTGGTGGACGGGACGCCGGTCGATCTCGAGCCGGCGGCCGAGCTCCCGCTCAACCGCGCGTACTTTCTCGTCTGAGAGCCCGGCTCGGCAGGAAGTCGTCGTAGAAGCCGCCGATGTGCCGGCGCATCAGGTCGGCCGCCTTCATGCCCTCGCCGGCGTTCACCGCCTCGAGGATCGCACGATGCTCCCGCACCAGCCTGCGGCGCACCGACGTCCAGCGAGATGCACGGCCGAGCGCCTCGAACATCGTGCGCTCGATGGCCATTCTGCTGCCCTCGAGCACCAGCTCTGCGAACGGGTTCGCGGCGGCGCGCGCGATCGCCAGGTGGAACTCGAGGTCGAGAGGCAGGAACGTCGAGGGCTCCCGGGCGCCCTCCTCCATGCCCCTGAGCGCAGCCTCCGCCGCGGCGAGCGATCCCGGCTGCCGCAGCTCGGCGGCCGCCTGCACCGTCCAGGTCTCGATCACCGTCCTGAACTCGATCAGGTTCTCGACCGAGGCATGCTGCAGGGCGAGGTGGAAGCGAAAGAGCGGCTCGAGCGCGTTGTTCGGGCGCTCCAGGAAGACGGCGCCGTTGTCGGCGCCCCGCCGGACTCGGACGAGACCGAGCGCTTCGAGGACGCGCAGCGCCTCCCGGACCGACGCTCTGGAGACGTTGAATTTCGCCGCGAGCTCGCGCTCCGGAGGAAGCCTGTCGCCTGCCGCCAGCGCGTTCGACGCCAGCGACTGCTCGAGCTCCAGAAGGATGTCTTCGAACGCCCGCCGCGTCGAGACGCGCTTGGGCTTGGACCGCACCGACGCCGGGAGGGTCTTTTCGGTCATGTGCGTCACGGCGACACTAACAGTCGGGCGCTCGGATCAACACCGCCGAGCTTGACCGGATTGGTCCGACCTTCTAACGTCCTGTCGATGCGGCTCAGCTTCGACGACCCGGAGGAGCGCCGCACGCTCGCGGGCGGCCGGGTCGCAGTCGACGTTGTCAGGATGGCCGGGATGCCCGTGCTGCGGATCAGCCATGCAGCGGGCTGGAGATGGTCTCGAGACTCCGCCGGGGACCCGGGTCTCGACCGCTGCCAGTCCGTTCACGTCGGTGTGATGACCGCCGGCGAGCTCGCGGTCGAGGAGGCGGACGGGCGGACGTACGTCCTCCAGGCCGGGGATCCCGTGGCGATCTCACCCGGCCATGACGCGTGGACTGTCGGTCCCGAGGCCGCCGTGTTCGTCCAGTTCGACGAAGGGGACTCCGCGCAGCGGCGCTTCGGCATCCCGTGACCGGCGGGCTGCACGCTTCCACTTCTGAGCTTTCGCCAACAGGAGGTAGGGATGACAACCGCACTGCCGACCGGCACCGAGACCGTCCTACTCGGACGCAGCGTCAGACTCCACGATCTGTCACAGGACATCTCGCAGCGCACGCAGATGCACCCGCTGCATCCCCGCGTCGAGGTCTACCCGTTCGAGTCGCACGCCAATTCGCTCGCGGCGCTCGGCACGGGCTTCTCCTACCGCTCGAACCTGTTGATCCTGTCGGATCACGCGTCGACCCACGTCGATGCGTACACCCATTTCGACCCCGATCCCGGGGCAGCCACGATCGACCAGATGCCGCTCGACCTGTTCTGCGGCGAGGCCGTCTGCGTCGATCTCTCCCAGCTGCCGCCGCGGGCCGGCATCACCGTCTCCGACCTCGAGAGAGCCCTCGAGAAGGACGGTCTCGACCTGCGCGACGGCGACATCGTGCTCCTCTACACGGGCCACTACGAGCGGACCGCCGGCTCGCCCGACTATCTGACGGAGTTCCCGGGGCTCGAGCCGGAGACGGCCCGCTGGCTGATCGAGCAGGGGGTGAAGCTGTTCGGCAACCAGGCCATGAGCGTCGACGTCCCCGACCGGTACACGTTCCCGGTCCACCAGGTCTGTCGCGAGCTCGGGGTGACCCATCTCGAGAACGTCGGCCCGCTCGCTGCCGTCGCAGGCAAGCGCTTCACGCTCTTCGCCTTCCCGCTCAAGATCGTTCCCGGAACCGGGTCGCCCGTGCGCCTCGTCGCGGCGGTTCCGGTCGACTGAGGTGGCCTGGCACAGGGTCATCGGCGACGGGCAGCCGGTCGTGCTCCTGCACGGCGGGACGGGCGACCCGGAGAGCTACTGGTCGCCCCAGATTCCCGTGCTGTCGCAGCGGTTTCGCCTGGTGCTGACCCAGTATCCCGGGCTACGGCGACGATGCGGGTGGGGACGCCGAGTTCTCGATCCCGGCCGGTGCGCGCTTCATGTCCGGACACTGCTCGACGAGCTTGGCATCGATCGGGCCAGCTTCGTCGGGCTCTCGCTCGGCGGGGCGGTCTCGCTCCAGTTTGCGCTCGACTACCCGGACCGCGTGCAGCGCCTCGTCCTCGCCGACTCGATGAGCGGCGTATGGACGCAGAAGTTCCGTCGTTTCATCGACCACGCCCTGATCGGCGCGATCGAGCAGGGGGGGCACGACCTGATGTACGAGCTGAACCTGATCTTCGCGTTCTCCGAGCGCTACCTGGACGAGAACGAGGAGACACTGGAACGCCAGAAGGAGGCGTGGCGGACAGTCGACGCCGCGAAGTACACGGCGATGCTGCGCTCGATCCGCGACTGGTCGATCGACGACCGGCTGGGCGAGATCGAGGCTCCCGCGCTCGTCCTCTGGGGGAGCGAGGACATCGAGATCCCGCGCGTGTACTCGGAGCGGCTCGCGTCGGCGCTTCCGCACGCGATTCTCTCGGTCATCGAGGGCTCGGGCCACAAGTCGTGCGCAGACCGGCCCGAGGCGTTCAACAAGGCAGTGCTCGCGTTCCTTCTGGAAGGGAGTTGAGATGCGGATCCTGGTGGTCAACCCGAACACGAGCGAGGAGATGACGAACGACATCGGCGAGGCGGCGCGCCGGTACGCCCGCGCCGATACCGTGCTCGAGACGGTCTGTCCGGACTGGGGGCCGCGCTCGATCGAGGGCCACTACGAGGACTACGTCGCCGCAGTCGCCACGCTCGAGGTCATCCGCGAGCGCGCGGCCGACTTCGACGGGGTGGTAATCGCCTGCTTCGGCGACCCGGGGCTCCCGGCCGCGCGCGAGGTCTCGCCGGTACCCGTGGTCGGCATCGCCGAGGCGGCGATGCTCACCGCCTGCACGGTCGCGCACAGCTTCTCGATCGTCACGGTCCTCCCGCGGATCAAGCCGTTCCTCGAGGACGTCGTCCGCTACCACGGGCTCGAATCGCGCTGCGCGTCGATCCGGACGACGCCGCTCTCCGTGCTCGACTGCGAGCGCGATCCGACGGCGGCCGAGCGCGAGATCGTCAAGGCCTCGCTGGCAGCGATCGCCGAGGACGGTGCCGAGGCGATCTGCCTCGGCTGTGCCGGAATGGGGCCGCTCGACAAGGCAGTCCAGGAGCAGGTCGGAATCCCCGTCCTCGACGGCACCGCCTGCGCCGTGAAGCTGATCGAGGGGATCGTCGACTACGGCCTCTTCACGAGTCGGGTGGCTGCCTACAAGGAGCCCGAGCCGAAGGAGTTCGTGGGCTATCCGCGCGGGGCCGTGACCGCATGAGCACCGGCGAGTGGCTCGAGCGGGCGAGGCGCCACTGCTTTCGCGGCCGGCTGGAGGGCGCCGACGTCGGCGGCCCCGTCTTCGAGCGCGGCTCCGGCTCGCTCGTCTGGGACGTCGAGGGCAAGGCGTACCTGGACTTCAACGCCGGGCAGATGTGCTCGGCGCTCGGCCACTGCCACCCGCGCGTCGTCGAAGCCGTCGCCGCGCAGCTCCGCACGCTCGTCCACGCGAGCTCGACCTTCCACAACACGCGGGAGGTCGAGCTGGCCGAGCGTCTCGCCGGGACGCTCCCACCGCCGCTGACGAAGGTGATGTTCGGGCTCTCCGGCTCGGACGCCAACGAGGCGGCGCTCGGGATGGCGAAGGCGGCGACCCGCCGGTACGAGGTGGCGAGCCCGCACGTCGCCTTCCACGGCCTCAGCGACACGCCTCGCCAGGTGACGTTCGCCTTCGGTCACACGCGGCTGCCGCCGGGCCCGCCCGGAAGTCATGCGCTGATGGCGCCGTACTGCCTGCGTTGCCCGATCCGCCACACCTTCCCGGAGTGCGAGCTTGCCTGCTTGGACGGGAGCATGGAGCTGCTCGACGCGGAGGCCTCGAACGGCCTTGCCGCGATCATCACCGAGCCGCTCTTCTCGGCGGGCGGGGTGATCGAGCCTCCCCCCGGCTGGCTCGCGGCGCTCGCCGCCGCCGTGCGTGCGCGCGGCGGGCTGCTGATCCTCGACGAGGAGCAGACCGGTCTCGCGAAGCTGGGCACGATGTGGGGCTTCGAGAGCGAGGGCGTCGTGCCCGACCTGCTGACCGTGTCGAAGCACCTGGGCGGAGGGCTGGCGATCAGCGCCGTCGTCACGAGCGAGGAGATCGAGGCCGCTGCGCTGGACGGCGGCTTCTCATACGCGCACTCGCACTCGAACGACCCGCTCGCCTGCGCGGCGGCGATCGCGGTCCTCGACGCGATCGAGGAGGAGGGGTTGGTCGAGCGCGCCAACGAGCTCGGCGCGCACCTGCGCGCCCGCCTGGAGGAGCTGCGCCCCGAGCATTCGATCGTCGGCGACCTGCGCGGGCGCGGGATCCTGCAAGGGCTCGAGCTCGTCCGCGAGGACGGATCGCCGGCGACCGAGGCCGGCCCGGAGATCCAGCGTCGCTGTCGCGAGGCCGGCCTGCTCTTCAGCGTCCGGCGGAGCGGCTCGGTCATCAGGCTCGTGCCGCCGTTTTCGTCGACACCGGAGCAGATCGACCACGCGTGCGAGATCCTCGCCTTCGCGCTCGCCGAGGTCGGCGCGGCGACGACACCGTTGGCGCTTGACATTAAGGTCTAACCAATTCATGCTCGCCGACACCGGGGGCCCGATCGGCTCGGGCCCTTCCATCCAGGAGGAGGAGGGTATGAAGAGGCGACATCCCGGCAAGCTGACGATCGGGCTCGCTGCGGTCGCCGTCGCCGCAGGCTTGGCCCTCGGCGCAACCGCCGTCGCGAGCGGCAGCAGCAGCCCGAGCGCCGCCCGCAAGGCGACAGCGTGTCCGTTCAAGAACGGGACGATCAACATGTACATGGCCCAGGACATCAAGGCCGTGATCGGTGAGGAGATCGGGCCTGCGGGCGTTCGTGCGGCCAACGTCTGGCGCGACTACACGAACTCGCACGGCGGGATCCTCGGCTGCAAGTTCGCGTTCACCGTCGAGGACGAGGCGTTCGGCAACGACATCACGACCTGCATTCGCGACTACAAGAACGCTCTGGCCTCGGGGAAGTACGACTTCTTCGTCGGGCCGACCAACTCGGCGTGCATGCTCAACCTCGGCGCGATCATCAACGCCGGCGGCAAGCCGCTGATGTCGGGCATCGCGGCCGACCACGAGCCGTTCATGGAGCTCTTCAAGCCGACGAGCTTCCACGCCTCGGTCTCGACGTTCCTCGAGGGTCGTGCCTCCGCCGTGGCGGCGAAGGCGTTCGGCTGGAAGAAGGTCTCGCTGATGGTGCCGAACTACGCCTACGGCCAGGACGCGGGCAAGGCATTCACGCAGTACTTCGAGAAGATCGTCCCCGGCGGGAAAATCCTGACGCAGCAAGAGCCGCCGTTCGACGAGAAGGACTTCTCGAAGTACATCAACGCGATGCTCGCGGGTAAGCCGGACGGGCTGTTCACGGCGTTCTTCGGGCCGTTCATCGTCCCGTTCTGGCAGCAATGGAAGGCGACCGGGAACGACAAGTCGACGAGGATCATCTGCGGACTCGGCATCCTGGCCACGTTCACGGTGACGAAGAGCGCAAAAGACATCCCGGCCAACACGTACTGCTACAACCGGGCGCCGTACCAGCTGCTCGGTACGACCGCCACCGGGAAGAAGTGGTCGAAGCTGTACCTCGCTCGCTACGGCAAGCAGCACCCGCTGGTGAGCGAGTTCGCCTACCAGATCTTCTCCTCGCTGCAGATGGCGAAGGCGCTGATCGAGAAGACGAAGGGCGCGGACGCCAAGAAGTGGCAGAAGCTCGTCGAGTCGGGCAAGTTCACCTACATGGGCCCGTACCACAACGGACCCACGTACGTGAACCCGATCAACCACATGTCCGACAGCTGCGCGTCGATCGGGAAGATCGTCTGGAAGCCGGCGGTGCCGTACCACGCCACGTACAACAACACCTGGATCACGAGCTGCATGCACAGCGTTCTGGGTGCAGCGGAGGCGAAGAAGCTCACCAACAACCCCGGTGTCTCGTCGTCCGCGATCGCGTACTACTACGCGCACGCGAAAGCGGTCCACTAGGCACGAGCGCGAAGAAAGGAAGGTGAACGGGGGGAGCACCGAGACCGGCCCGGACGACCAGTGATGATCGCTTCGACGTTCCAGGACTACATCGCGCAGATCATCGGTGGCCTCGGCGCCGGCTCGGTGCTCTTCCTCGTCGCCTCGGGCCTGACGCTGATTTTCGGCGCGCTGCGCGTGATCAACTTCGCGCACGGCGGCCTCTTCCTGATCGGCGGCTATCTCGCATACTCGATCCAGAACGAGCTCGGCTTCTCGAACGCGATGTTCTGGGTCGTCGTCCTGCTCGCGTCACTCGCCGTCGCGCTGTGCGGCCTGGGGCTCGAGGTCGCCTTCTTCCGCCCCATCTACAGGCGGAACGTCCTCACCCAGCTGATCGTCGCGTTCGGCTTCGCGTTCATCATCACCGGCCTGATCCGCAACGAGATCGGCGGCGGCGGCACGACGACGAAGGGCCCACCGCCGTTTCTGAACGGCCACGTCAACTTCGGCGTCCAGAGCGTGACGTACATCAAGTTCTTCTACATGGGGATGGCGATCGTCGTCGGGCTCGGGCTCTACGTGCTTCTGTACAAGACCAACCTCGGCCGCATGATCCGGGCCGCCGTTTCCGATTCAGAGCTCCTCGCGCTCTCCGGCGTGAACGTCCGGATGCTGTTCACGGGCGTCTTCGTCATGGCCGCCTTCCTCGCCGGCTTTGCGGGAGCCGTCGGGTCGTTCGAGGGCTCCGTCAGCCCGACGGACGGCGACATCATCATCAGGGCCTTCATCGTCGTCGTGATCGGCGGCCTCGGCTCGATCCTCGGCGCGTTCATCGCCGCGATGCTCGTGGGCGTCTTCGAGGCGCTCGGGACGCTCTGGGTCCCGGCCGCCAACATCGCCATCGTTTACGCGGTGCTCGTCATCGTGCTGGTCATCCGGCCGCAGGGCCTCCGGGGAGGGGCCGGGTGACGGCGGCGTCGGTCACGGCGGCGGCCGAGCGGGCGACGGGCGCAGTCCACGACCTCCACGTCCGGCTGCGCCGGCTGGCGCCGGACACGGAGCTCTACGCGGAGAGCGCGGGGCTCCTGCGGGGGCTGGGGCTCGCGGCCGTCGTGTTCGTGGCGCTGTTCCCCCTCTTCGGCTCCACGATCTGGATCCTGCGGCTCGAGCAAGGTCTCTACTTCGGGCTCGTCGTCCTCGGCCTCAACCTGCTCCTCGGCTCAGCCGGCATGGTGTCCTTCGGCCAGGCGATGTTCATGGGGATCGGCGCGTACGCGATCGCGATTCCCTGGCGCGACCACGGCATCAATCCGGTCTACCTGCTGCCGGCCAGCGCCGTGGCGGGCGCCCTGGCGGCCCTGCTCGTCGGCCTCCTCATCATCCGCAGCCGGGCGCTCTACTTCTCGCTCCTGACCCTCGGCATCGCGCAGCTCTTCTGGGCGGTCGAGCACGGCTGGCAGAGCTTCACGGGCGGCACGAACGGCATCTCGGGCATCTTCATCCCCGGCTGGCTGAACTCGATCCTGAACCAGAACAACCTCTACTGGTTCATCTTCGCCGTCACGCTGTTCTGCACCGTCGTGATGTACGTGATCACGGTGTCGCCCTTCGGCGACGCGTTGCGCGCGATCAGGGACAACCCGCGCCGTGCGGAGTTCACGGGCATGTGGGTCAGGCGGTACGAGCTGACGGCGTTCGTGATCGCCGGTACCTACGGCGCGATCGGCGGCGGTCTCTGGGTCTACTCGGACTCCGGCCTGACGTCAGACACGGTCGACTGGCGGAAGTCCGCGATCGCACTGATCGCCGCCCTGATCGGCGGCACCCGCTACTTCCTCGGCCCGTTCGTCGGCGCCATCTTCTGGATCTACTTCCGCGACCAGGTCGTCCAGTTCAACGGCCAGATCGGGCTGCTCTGGGACACCGTCCTCGGCGCGATCGTCGTCTTCGTTGCACTCGTAGCGCCGGGCGGGATCGTCGGCCTGGTCCACGCCGCCCTCGCGTATCTCGTCGGGTTCTGGCGGAAGCTCAGCGGCAAGTCGTTCGAACCCGCGCCGGTGGTCGTCGTCGACCCGGAGTCCGTGCACCTCCCCGACCTCGCACCGGCGTCGCCCGCGGTTGCCGCTGCCGAGGCCGCGCGGCGGAACGGCGGGCAGCCGCTCCTCGAGCTCAGGCACCTGAAGAAACAGTTCGGCGGACTCGTGGCGGTGAACGACGTCAGCTTCACCGTCCACGAAGGCACGATCCACGCCGTCATCGGCCCGAACGGCGCGGGGAAGTCCACGCTGTTCAACCTCGTCACCGGCCTGCACAAGCCCGACGCGGGCCAGGTCGTCCTCGAAGGCGAGGACGTCACCGGGAAGCCCGCGTGGCAGCTCGTCAAACGCGGGATGGGCCGCTCGTTCCAGCAGACGAACCTGTTCTGGACGCTGGAGGCGGGCAAGAACGTGACGGTGGCCGGATCGGCGGTCCGCGGCACCACGCTCCGTCCGTTCGGCAGGCATCCGAAATCGATCCGGGAGCGCGGCGAGCAACTGCTCGAGCGCGTCGGGCTCAGGGACTTCGACATGCTTCCGGCGAACCAGCTCTCGCACGGCGACCAGCGGTCGCTCGAGATCGCCACGGCGCTCGCCGTCAACTCCCGCCTGCTGCTGCTCGACGAGCCGACCGCCGGTCTCGCCGGGAACGAGACCACGACTGCGGTCGAGCTGATCAGGAGGATCGCGCGCGAGGAGGGCCTGACCGTGCTGTTCGTCGAGCACGACATGGAGGTCGTGTTCGGGATCGCCGACTACATCACCGTCATGCACAAGGGAGCCGTGCTCGCCGAGGGGACGCCGACCGAGATCAAGAACAACGAGGCGGTCCGAGAGGCGTATCTCGGCGGCGAGGAGCTCGAGTACGCGGAGGAGACGTGAGCGCCTCGACGGTGCGGAACCTGCTCGAGGTCTCCGGCCTCAACGTCTTCTACGGGAAGAGCCAGGTCGTGTTCGACCTCGACCTGGCGATCCGCGACGGCGAGATCGTGACCCTGCTCGGCCGGAACGGCGCGGGGAAGACGAGCACGCTGCTCGGGATCGCCGGCGTCAACGCGACCGAGGCGAAGGCGATCAACGTCGACGGGAAGGACCTCAGCCACCTGCCGTCCTTCAAGCGGGTCCGCGCCGGGGTCTCGATGGTCCCCTCTGGCTCGCGTGCCTTTCCGAACCTGACGGTCGAGGAGAACCTGGCGATGGTTCGCGGCTCGTCGAACGGCAAGGGATGGACGGTCAAGGACGTCTACGAGTTCTTCCCCGCACTCGCCGAGCTGAAAGGGTCAGCCGGCGGGCAGCTCTCCGGCGGCGAGCGGCAGATGCTGGCGATCGGGCGGGCGATGCTCGCACGGCCGAAGGTGCTGATGCTCGACGAGCCGAGCGAGGGTCTCGGCCCGAAGATCGTGGCCATAGTGGGAGAGATGCTGCGCGAACTCGCGGGCAAGGGCCTGGCGGTGCTGCTCACCGAGCAGAACCACCGCATGGCCCTGGCCACGGCGGATCGCGCGTACTTCATCGAAAAGGGTCAAATCGTGTGGGCCGGAGACGCTGCGGTAGCCCGCGAAGGCGACCTCGTCCACCGCTACCTCGCCGTCTAGCCCGCCGGCGTTACCTCAGCCGGTCGCCGTAGAGCTCACGCGCGGTCTCCCCCTTGATTCGCTCGCTCCACTCGTCCGGGAGCGCCTTCAAGGCCCGCAACGGGTTGTCGAAGTCCCAGTGCGGGTAGTCCGAGCTGAAGACGAGCGTGCGGTCCGCCTGGACGATCTCGCAGAGAGCGCGCAGGTGCTCGGAGTCGTCCGGCTCGGGAAACGGCTGCGTGGTGAAGCGGATGTGGTCGAAGACGTACTCGCTCGGGAGTCGCTTCACCCACGGCACCTCGTCGCGCACGGAGCGCCAGTCCTTGTCGAGTCGCCACATCACGTCCGGAAGCCAGGCGAAGCCGCCCTCGGTGATCACGACCTTCAGGCTCGGGAACCGCTCGAACACCCCCTGGCAGACAAGGCTGATCACGCTTGCCTGGAACACCTGAGCCAGGGCCGTGTGCCACTCGATGTAGTAGGTGTAGACCCCGCCCGCGAGCGGCGGCGCCTTGGCGAAGATGCCGTCGGCGGAGTTCGGGTGCACGCTGATCGGCAGCCCGCGCTCGGCGGCGGCGGCGTAGATCGGGAAGTAGTGTCGATCGCCCATGAGGATGTTCGTGAGCGGCAGGAAGATCTGGACGATCCCGGGCCGGTCACCCGCGCGTTCGATCTCTGCGACCGCGAGCTGAGGATCCTGAGGTGCGACGACGAGCGCGCCGCGGAAACGGTCGTCCGCCTCGAGCCACTCGTCGGTCATCCAGTCGTTGTATGCGGACGCGACCACGGCGGCGAGATCGGGATCCGGGAACGCTCCGAGACCGAGCATGTTGCCCCCGATCAGTACCGCCCGGTCGATGGCGTAGGGATCGAGCAGCTGCTCGGCGACGACGCGGGGATTCGACGCCGGCACTGCACCGTCCTCGAGGATTGTGTCGCGACGCATGACGCCGACAGGGTTCACGTAGAGAACGTTCTTGGGCACGCTGAACTCCGAGGCATACACGTCCTTCGCCCAGCCACTCGAGGCGTGGCCACCCCCGATCCTTCGCTGCCAGGCCTCGGGCATGTAGCGGAGGAGATCTCCGAGGCCGTTCCGCAGGTGAGGGTGGACGTCACAATCGACCGTCAACAGCCGCTGCTCCGGTGGAACTGGAGACCGCCGAGGGGCTGTCTCGGTCATGCGGCGAGCGTAGCACGGCTACGATCGCGCGCCATGGCACGCCGCGTGATCTGTGGCGAGGAGGAGCTCCCGCCGGGCCAACGGGTGGTCCTGGAGATCGACGGACGGTCCATCGGCGTATTCAACGTCGACGGACGCCTGTTCGCGCTCCGGAACAGCTGTCCGCACCAGGGGGCCGCGCTCTGTTCCGGGACGCTGGGAGGCACGATGCTCCCGTCGCAGCCGCTCACCTACGAGTACGCCCTCGAAGGCCGGGTGCTGCGCTGTCCGTGGCACGGATGGGAGTTCGACCTGGAGACCGGCGAGAAGCTCTTCGATCCGGGCTCTCGCGCGCGGGTGAAGACCTATCCGGTCGCAGTCGAGGACGGCGTGGTCGTCGTCGACGCCTGAGTCGAGCGCCTGCGTCTCCGCTCGGCGTCGGTCGCGTCCAGGTCGATCTCGAGGGTCTGCTCGTCCGCGAAGACGACACCGTAGCCGTCGTGGGCGAGCTCGATGGTCGTGAAACCGTCGAGCACGTCCTCGCGCACCTGCACCGGGTCGCGCTCGAGCGGGTCGCCGTAGCCCGCGCCGTTGGGGGCCTGGATCCGAATCACGTCGCCGGCGGCGCAGGGGATGCCGGTCACCTTCGCAGGGAAGGGTTCCTCCCCGGGCGTCTGCGGGTTCCGGATGACGCCGCCGACCTGGCCGTTCGCACCGCCGAAGATCCCTCTTGGAGGCTCGAAGTGACGATCTCCTTCCGACGAGTAGGTGCCGTCGACGAGGAAGCGGTTGTCGCGAACGATCCCGATGCCGCCGCGCCACTTCCCCGGCGCCGCAGGCTCCGAGCGCAACTCGTAGCGCTCGCAGCGCATCGGGAAGCGCTGGTCGAGTTCCTCGATCGGGTTGTTGCGCGTGTTGACCATCAGGTTGTCGACGGAGTCCATCGCGTCCTTGCCGTGCCGGCCGCCGTACGAGCCCTCGTTCACCTCGAGATACAGCCAGTACTCGCCCTGATCGGCGTCGAACCCGGAGTAGGAGCAGAAGTGGATGCCGGCCGAGTTCCCGGCCGTGACCTTGTCGGGCAGCGCCTCGGCGAGCGCGAGGATCGTGTTGTCGATCACGCGCTGGATCTGGCAGAAGCGTGAGAAGCAGGCGCGGGGGAAGGTCGGGTTGAAGATCGTCCCCTTCGGTGCGATCACCTTCACCGGCCGGAAGACGCCGTCGTTCTGCGGCACGTGCTCCGGGAACGTCGCTTCGTCGAGCAGGATCGTGCGGATGACGAAATAGGCGGCGACGAGGAGCGAGCCCTCGAACGGCACGTTGTACGCCGTCGGCACCTCCGGGTGCGAGCCGGTCAGGTCGATCGTCACCTCGTCGCCCTTCACGACCACGCGCGTCTCGACGCGGAGCCGCACGTCGCGGTTGCGGGCGTCGTCGTCGAGCCAGCCCACCACCGGCCCGTACGTCCCGTCCGGGATCTTGGCGATCTCGGCGCGCAGCATCCGCTCCGAGTAGTCCATCCACTCGTAGGCGGCGCTCATCACCGTGTCGATGCCGTAGCGGTCGACGAGGCGCAGGAAGCGGTCGCGGCCGAGCTGGCAGGCGGCCAGCATCGCGTTCATGTCGCCGCGGTTCATCGTCTCCGTGCGGACGTTGTCGAAGATCATCCGATCGACGTCCTCGTTCAACTCACCGCGCCGGTACCAGCGCAGCCCGTTGTAGAGCTTGGCCTCGGCATAGACATCGAACGCGTCCGCGTTGATGCCCGGAAAGGAACCGCCCACGTCGAGCAGGTGCGCCGTCACGGCGGCGAAGCCGAGCAACTCGCCGTCCGCGAAGATCGGCACCGCCACGGCCACATCCGGCGAGTGCGATGCCCCCAGGTAGGGGTGGTTGTGGACGATCACGTCGCCGTCCTCGATCTCGCCCCCCAGCCGGTGCAAGAAGCCGCGGATGTACCAGGGCAGCGAGCCGATGTGAAGAGGGGTGGTGTCCGACTCGCACAGCTCGCGGCCCTCGGCGTCGAAGATGCCTGCGCCGAGGTCCTCCGACTCGCGGATGATCGACGAGTAGCTCATCCGGAACAGCACCCCCGCCATCTCCTTCGCGAGCGAGTGGAAGGCGCCGCCCAGCACCCGCAGCGTGATCGGGTCGACCTCGACCCGTTTCCGGCTCGGCGGACCCGGCTGCTGACCGACCTCCCAGGCCGTCACGGACACCGGCGGATTCTCTCACACATTGGTCTGACCTTGGCCTCGTTCCTCGTATGCTCCGCAGGTGCGCCGTCCTTCCGCAGATGCGCTCCTGGTCGTCTGCGTGGTGATCTGGGGGCTCAACTTCACGGTCATCAAGGAGGCGCTCGCAAACGGTTTCGAGCCGCTCGCGTTCGGCAGCACGCGGTTCTCGATCGCGACAGCCGCCTTCGTCGGGGTGAGTCTCGCCCGCGGCGAGCGTCTCCGCGTGACGCGACGCGACCTGCTGGTGATGGCCGGCTGGTCCGCCGCTGTCGCCGTGAACCAGATCGGTTTCGCCTATTCGTTCCACCTGGCCACGGCGTCCACCATCGCTCTCCTATTCGGCACGCTTCCGATCTTCGCGGGCTTCTACTCTCAGCTCGCGGGAATCGACCGCCTGAGCTCCCGGCGATGGCTCGCCGCGGCGATCTCCTTCTCGGGTGTCGGTATGGTCGCGATCGGAGTTCACGGCACACCGTCGGGGCATGTCGGCGGCATCCTGATCTCGCTTGTCGCGCCCGCCACCTTCTCGCTCTATTCGATCGGACTCACGCCGTACGTTCACAGATACGGCACGTACACGGTCAACCTGCTCATCTCCCTCTTCGCGCTGCCGCCTCTCCTGGCGATCGCGTCGCCGCAGCTCGCTTCGATGGACTGGGGAGCGGTCACCCCGCTCGGATGGCTCTGCCTCGCCTACAGCGCTCTCGTCGCCTACACGCTCACGAACCTGCTGTGGTTCGTCGCCGTCAAGCGCGTGGGGACCGCGCGAGCCGCGGTCTACGCCAACCTACAGCCGTTCATCGGCGCAGTCTTCGCCGTTCTCATCCTCTCCGAGACGATGACGGCTCTCGAGTGGCTGGGGGGCGCGGCGATCGCGGCCGGGATCGTCCTCTCGCGCACCGGATCGGCCAGCTGGAAACATGTCGCTATCGAGACCGAGACGGCTCCTCACGAGTAGGACTATGCGATGGCGGACGATTACCCGCGCGATCTGATCGGCTACGTGCAACGACCACCCGACCCAGGCTGGCCGGGACAGGCACGAATCGCGCTCCAGTTCGTCACTGCCGGCTCGTGGGCCGGCCGGGCCGATTTGCCGCTCTCAGGCGCTTTGTGAACCACGTGCAGAGCCACGACCACGTCTGGCTCGCGCGCGGGATCGACATCGCCGAGCACTGGCGGGCGCGCTTTCAGGCGCCGGTGTAGCCGGGTCAGCCCAGTTTGGTCAGCCCAGCTCGGCGAGGACTTGCTCCACGGCTTCCTCGAGCGCGGCGACGTCGTCGTCCGTCCAGGTTCTCGAGCCCTGTGAGTAGTGGACCGAAACGATTCCGACGAGCGAGTCGTCGCGGACGACGGGCGCCAGCATCTGCGCCCTCGCGCCGTAGAGCTCGATCAGCTCCGCCGGCGGCGCGGGGTCCGCCGCGAGCAGGTCCGACTGGATCAACAGCTGCTGATCCCGCTCCAGCGACTGGAAGGTCGCCGACGCGCGAAGGTCGATGGATGTGTCCCCTGCGATCGAGCGGATGCCCGGGGCGAGCGCTTCCGCGACGACCGGGAAGAATCCCTCCGGCCGGTCGAGCCGGAGCGTCGTGCGGCTGGCGCCTGTGCGTTGCAGCAGGGTCTCGATCGCCGTCTGAAACGTCATGGCGCGACTATCGCAGACTTCCTACACTCGGGCCCTGTGTCCGACGACGTGACAGCAGCGGAGGTCGAGCGCCTGGCGGCGCTCGTCGGGCTGCGTCTTCCGCCCGAGGACGTGGAGCCGCTGGCGCGCTCGCTCGCTGCCCACGCCGAGCTGGTGGCGCCGCTTCTCCGCCGCGACCTTTCCGACGTCGAGGCGGCGCTGCGATTCCGTCCGGACGCCGATGCCTGACCTCACGGAGCTCACGCTCGGAAGCGCGGGCGAGCTGCTCGCCTCGCGGGCAGTCGGCTCGCGCGAGCTGACCGAGGCGGTCCTGCGGCGGATCGACGAGACCGAGCCGCTCGTGCACGCGTACGCGAACGTCATGGCCGAGCAGGCGCTGGCCGCTGCCGTCCGGGCCGACGACGAGCGCGCCAGGGGCGAATCGCGGGGACCGCTGCACGGCCTCCCGTTTGCGGTGAAGGACGTCTTTTGCACTCACGACGCACCCACCGAGGCGGGCTCGCGGCTCCTGTGCGGCTACGTTGCCCCGCAGGACGCCGGGGCGGTGGACGCCCTGCGCCGCAGCGGCGCTGTCCTCGTCGGCAAGCTCACGACGCACGAGTTCTGCTGTGGCCAGGACGTACCTGCCACCAGGAACGCGTGGAACCTGGCCGACTATCCCGGAGGCTCGAGTGCGGGCGCCGGCGTCGCGGTCGCGGTCGGCTCCACGCTCGCGGCACTCGGCACGGACGCCGGCGGCTCGGTCCGAAAGCCGGCGTCGCTGAACGGTGTCGTCGGGCTCAAGCCGACCTACGGGCTCGTGAGCATGGACGGTGTCTTCGCCGTCGCGCCGTCGCTCGACCACGTCGGGACGGTCACGCGAACCGTCGACGACTGCCGGCTCGTGCTCGCGGCGCTCGCGGGTCCGGTCGACGTGGAGCCTGGGCGATTGAAAGGCGCCCGTCTGGGCGTTGCCCGGGAGCTCTTCGGTGACGAGCTCGAGCCGGACGTGCGTCCGGTCGTCTCCGAGGCGCTTGCCGAGCTCGAGCGGCTGGGCGCCGCTCTGCTTCCCGTGAGCATCGCGTCGCTCGAGCTGACGCTGCCGGCCGGCATGACGATCCTGGTCGCCGAGGCGGCTGCCGTGCATCACCGGCGGCTCCGCGAGACCCCGGACGGCTACGTCCCCGAGACGCGGCGCATGCTCGAGCTCGGCGCGATCCTGCCCGCCGCCTATGTCGAGACCGCACAACGCGCGCGCACGCTGCTCTGCCGCGAGGTCGCTGACGTCTTCCGGAACGAGCGGATCGACGCCCTCGTCTCGCCGACGCTCCCGCGCACGTCGATTGCGATCGAGGACATGGTGATCGAGACCGACCTGCCCCGGTACATCCCGTACACCCTGCCGGGAAACCTCACCGGCCTGCCGGCCCTGAGCGTTCCCTGCGGCTTCACGGCCGCCGGCCGACCGGTCGGCCTGCAGCTCGTCGGCCGTCCCTACGCGGAGGCGACGTTGCTCCGCCTCGCACGCGACTACGAGCAGGCGACGCCGTGGCACGAGCGCCGTCCGGAGCTCGCCGCGGTCGCCTAGCGCCGGCGGTTACTCGCTTGGCGGCGCCGGCGTGGGTCGCACCCTCACAGCAGGATCGCGGCGCCTACGACAACCGCGCCGGCGATCTGGAGCGGGTGGAGCATCTCCGAGAGGACGGCAACCGCGAACACGGCGCCGAGGAACGGCTGCAGGTTCAAGACGAGCACGGCCAGCGACTGCCGCCGGGTCACCCGCTTCGCTCGCGTCCGCGCTGCGTCTCGACGTAGGCCGCGAAGTCCCCGAAGGCGCTGATGTCCTCCGTCCGTCCCGCGAGCTGCGCGAGATCGCCGACCGCTCCACTGACCACCCGTCCATCCGCGAGCTCGACCGGCGCCTGCGTGATGCCCGGGGGCTCGCTGGCGAGGATCTCCCCCCAGCGTCCGTCGTCGACGTCCACGATCTCGCCGCGCACCGAAACGCCGGCGGCCTCGTCCTCGACGAGCGCTGCATGCGTGCCGTCGACGCTGTACAGCCGGTACTTCGGCGCCGTCCAGGCCTCCTCCACGAACGTGAGGCCGAGGGCAGCCTGGTCGCCGCAGATCGCGCGCAGTGCGCTACCGATGGCGAGGAGCCTCATGCCACCGTCTTAGCCTTCACGTGGCGAGACCCGGCCCAGCTCGAGCACGTGTTCCTTCGTTCCTCCGCGCAGCGCCGCGCTGAACGTTGTCTCGAGCCCGAGGAGCTCGTCGACTTTGCACTTGTTGCGTCCTTCCGCTTTCCACCAGAGGGGAACGTCGCCGTCGGCCTGTCCGACCTGGAGCAGCGGATCGCCCCCGGGCCGCTCGACCTTGACCACCTCGGCGCGAAGTCCGAGAGCTGCGTCGCCAGCCACGGCCGGCGCCGAGCGTCGCCAGGTCGACGACCTTGACGTCCTGGAGAGGCAACCTGTTTCTGGTCGGAGCATGCAGAGGCAGTGTGTCGGTCACGACCGGCGAGCCTAGATGATCGGCGAGCCCGCCGTGACCATTGTCTACGGGGGAGGGCCTCGGGACGCGCGAGATGTTCTCGAACGCGGCCGTGATCCTCGGGGGCACGTCCCGCATCGCGTTCTGCGCGGGAATCGCCAGCATCTGGGGCCGCGACCCGGTGACCGCAGTGACCGCGACCCGGACGCTGCTCGAGAGCTTCCCCGGACGGTTCAGGACGCTGCGGTGGCCCGTCGCGCGGGGCGCGCCTACCTGGCCTGGTACCTGGGCGTCGAGAACTACTACAAGAGCCTGCTCTGGCAGGGCTTCTCCGAAGAGGACCTTGCCGCGACGGCAGCTACCGACTCGTGGACGCGATCGTTGCTCGCTCAGCGGACGGGGAAGAGCTCGCGCGGGTCGCGGCCGACCCCCAGGCCGATCGTCAGGCGGAGGCGGGCCTTGTGGCCGCTGAGCCAGCCGGCCGGGAGGGCGCCGCGGTCGATCAGGTCCGTCTCGCCGCCCGGCATCCGGTACGTGCTCTCGAGGTTGGGACCGGCCGCGGTGCGCGAGGCGACGACGACCGGAATGCCGTCCGCGAGCGCGTCGTCCAGCGCGTCCAGCAGCGGGGGCGGCACGTGGCCGCCTCCGGTGCCTTCGATCACGATCCCCGCCGGGTGCCGATCGACCGCTGCGCGTAGCAGTGTTTCCGTGACGCCCGCCGCGACCCGGACGAGCTCGACGTCGATCCCGTCGAGCGACTCCGGCATCCCCACGTGATCCTCCCAGGAAGGGCGCCACCAGACGTCGACTCGCCCCTCCACGACGCCGCCGAGCGGCCCGGCTCCCGGCGACGCCATCGTCGACACGCGACTCGTGTGCGACTTCGTGACGAAGCGGGCGGCGTGGAGGTCGTCGTTGAAGGCGACGATCGGGCCGAGGTCTGCCGTGAGCGGGCTGGCCGCCGCCCGGAAGGCGGAGATCAGGTTCGCCGGCCCGTCCGTCCCGGGCAATGTCGGGTTACGCATCGCCCCCGTGAGGACGATCGAGCTCCCGCGCGGCTGCATCAGCGCCAGCGCGTACGCCGTCTCCTCGATCGTGTCCGAGCCGTGCGTGATGACGACGCCGTCGCAGCCGTCGTCGCGTGCCTCGGAGATCGCTCGGGCCAGCTCGAGCATCTCGGTCAGCGTCACGGCGAAGCTGGCGATAGGCGGAAACTCCCGGACCTCGATCTCGGCGACCTCGGCCAGTTCGGGCACGCTCGCGACCAGATCGGCGCCGGAGAGCGACGGGGAGACCTCGACGGCGCCCGGCTGCCGCACGCTCGCGATCGTCCCGCCGAAGGCGAGGAAGCGGATTCGTTGCGCGTGGCCGCTTCTCTGGGACAAGGCGGCCGCGGATTCTATGTGTAGATTCAGCGTCGCAATGCCGGTCGAGACAAGAGAGATCCGGACGACCGACTACAGCTACGTCTTCGGACGCTACGTCGAGCCGATCGCGACCGTTCGCCCGGGCGAGGTGCTGGACGTCTTCACCGAGGACGCCTTCGGCTCGCGCGTGCAGTCGGAGGCCGACCTGCCGACGAAGGTGCTGAACTTCCCCTTCGTCAACCCGCAGACCGGGCCGATCTACGTCGAGGGCGCGGAGCCCGGCGACACCCTCACGGTCGAGATCCTCGAGATCGAGCCGACCCGCGACTTCGTCGCCAGCGCCTTCATCCCCTACTTCGGAGGGCTGACCGCGACGCCGACGACCGCGCTCTTGCACGATCCGCTGCCCGAGCGTGTCTTCATCTACCCGCTGAAGGACGGCACGATCGAGCTGCCTCGCGGCGTCCGCATCCCGTACGAGCCGTTCCTCGGGACGATCGCGACCGCGCCCGAGGCGGAGGCAATCAGCACGCTCACTCCCGGCCCCTTCGGCGGAAACATGGACGTCGCCGACGTGTGCCCCGGCAACACCGTCTACCTGCCGGTGTGCGTCGAGGGCGCCTACTTCTTCACAGGCGACGCGCATGCCGCCCAGGGCGACGGCGAGCTCTGCGGCGTCGCCTGCGAGATGACCGCGCGGGTCCGCCTGCGGCTCGGGCTCGAGAAGGGGAAGACGATCGCCTGGCCGCGCATCGAGTCGGAGACGGAGCTGATGACGGTCGGCAGCGCCCGGCCGATGGAGGACGCCGCCCGGGTCGCGTGGACGGAGCTGATCGGCTGGCTCGTGGCGGACTACGGCATCGACCGCTGGGACGCGTACCAGCTGCTCACGCAGGCCGGGCGAATGCGCGTCGGCAACATGGTCGATCCGCAGTACTCGCTCGTGGCCAAGATCGCCAAGAGCTACGTGGAGTGACTGCGGCTCTGCGCCGCTAGCCCGCGGCCGCATCGAGGCTCCGGCGCCATGCCTGCTGGTGCCGCACCCGGTACGAGCGTCCTTCGACGTCGAAATAGCGCCGCTCCGGGGCGAAGGCCCCGTGGAGCACGCCCATCATCCACATGTCGCCGCCCCGCGGCTCGAAGCCGTGGATGTCGTCGGGCGGCGGGGGCACGACACTGAAGTCCCCCGGGCGCAGGACGCGGTCCTCGACGACCTCCAGCTCGGCGTAGCCTTCGACGGAGCGGTCGTCGACCCGCCGGTATGCCTGGTAGTCGAGCTCGCCTGTGTACGTGCCCACGATCTCCCACGTGCCGTGGTCGTGCACGGGGATGCGGACGCCGGCCGGAAAGCCGGCCGTGAAGATCCCGATCTCGCCGTCCCAGTACAGCCAGCTGCCCGCGTCGCCGTGGTTCGACTCGCGCGGCAGCCCGATCTCGAGCAAGTCGTCCTCCTGCGCGAGCCGGGCGAGCAGCGCGATCAGCTCGTCCCTCGCCGCCGCGACGTCGCCCTCGTGCGCCTCGATCGCGGCGTAGAGGTCCCGGGCGCAGCGCCCGGGCGTGTAGCGAGTCGTCCGGCCGCTCACGGCTCGTACGCCAGCCTGTGGAGAGCCGCGGTCAGGACCCGGATGCCGGTGACCGCGTCGCTGATCTCGGTGAACTCGGCAGGGGTGTGGCTCCGCCCGCCCTTGCTCGGGACGAACAGCATCGCCACTCGTGCGATCCTTGCCATGTTCTGCGTGTCGTGCCCGGCGCCGCTGTGCATGCGCCGGAAGCGAACGCCCTCGTCCGCTGCGGCTCGCTCGAGGACCCCGACGATCTCGGGATCGCACGGACAGGGTGGGAGGTCGAGCGGTGTCGTCCATGAGACGCCCAGCCCTCGCCGCTCTGCGATCTCGCGCATCAGCTGCTCCTGACGGCCGTGCTGCTCGGCGAGCACGTCGCCGTGCGGGTGGCGGGAGTCGACGGTGAAGACGACGCGTTCCGGCACGGCCGCGGGCAGGTTGGGCTCGACGTGCATCCGCCCGACGGTGGTGACGGCCGGCGGACCGAGCTCCTGCGCGACCCCGATGACCGCACTCACGATCTCCGCCGCGCCGGCCATCGCGTCCAGGCGTCCGGGCATGGGCCGGGCGCCCGCGTGGTCGGAACGGCCGGTGAGGGTGACGACGTAGTGGCGGATGCCCGTGATGGCATCGACGACGCCGATGGGAATGCCCGCCTCCTCGAGCACTGGGCCTTGCTCGATGTGAAGCTCGATCCAGGCGTCGAGATCGTCCCGCCTCGCGTCCTCGATCCGGCCCGGGTCGAGGCCGACCGACCGCATCGCATCCGCGACGGGCATGCCCTCGAAGTCGCGGACGCTGTCCGGCTCGCCGGGAGCGATCGCGCCCGTGATCGCGCGGGAGCCCCAGAAGTTGGCGGCGTGGAAGCGGCTCGCCTCCTCCTCGCACAGCGAGACCGCCTCGAGCGTCCGGCGCGGGCTACCGTGCCGCTCGCGGAGGGTGCGGAGCGCGACGAGCGCCGCGACCACGCCGAGCGCGCCGTCGAACCGGCCGCCCGGCGTCTGCGAGTCGATGTGCGAGCCCGAGGCGATCACAGCGCCGCCGTCCGTCCCCGCGAGTCGCCCCCAGACGTTGCCGACGGCGTCCTCGCGCGGCTCGAGGCCGGCCTCGGTGTACCAGCCGGCGATGAGATCCTGCGCCGCGCGCCATTCGGGCGAGTAGGCCGTGCGCCAGACACCGGTCTCACCGTGCGCGCCGATCTGCGCCAGCTCGTGCAGGTACCGGGCGACGAGCTCGCCGGTGGCGTCGACGACTTCGCCGACCGGCATCCTCAGGCCGTCCTCGTCGCTGCCACCGCGACGAGTCCCCGCTCGGCGATCTCTTGTTCGCGCATACGGAACTTCTGCACCTTGCCCGTGACGGTGAGCGGGAACGCGTCGACGAAGCGGATGTGGCGGGGCACCTTGTAGCGGGCGATCCGCCCCTCGCAGTAGCGCCGGATCCCCTCCTCGTCCAGCTCGGCGCCGTCGACGACCATCACCCAGGCGCAGACCTCCTCTCCGTACCGCTCGTCCGGGATGCCGAAGACCTGCACGTCGGCGATCGCCGGGTGGGTGTACAGGAACTCCTCGATCTCGCGCGGGTAGATGTTCTCGCCGCCTCGGATGATCATGTCCTTGCTGCGGCCGACGATGTTCACGTACCCCTCGTCGTCCATCACCGCCAGGTCGCCCGTATGCATCCAGCGGGCGGCGTCGATCACCTCCCGCGTCGCCTCCTCGTCCCCCCAGTAGCCGAGCATGACCGAGTAGCCGCGCGTGCACAGCTCCCCAGTCTCGCCGCGTGGGAGCGTGCGCCCGTCGGACGGGTCGACGATCTTGACCTCGACGTGCGGGTGCACCTGGCCGACCGTGCCCACCTGCTTGTCGAGCGGGGTGCCGCGCTTCGTCTGCGCCGACACCGGCGACGTCTCGGTCATCCCGTAGCAGATCGTCACCTCGGTCATGTGCATCTCGCTCTGCACGCGTTTCATCACCTCGACGGGGCAGGGCGAGCCGGCCATGATTCCCGTCCTGAGGCTGCCGAGGTCGAAGTCGCCGAACTCCGGCGCGTTCAGCTCGGCGATGAACATCGTGGGCACGCCGTAGAGCGACGTGCATCGTTCCCCCGCCACCGCCTCCAGCACGGCCAGCGGGTCGAACACCTCGCCGGGGACGACGATGCACGCGCCGTGCGTGACGATCGCGAGGTTGCCGAGCACCATTCCGAAGCAGTGGTAGAACGGCACCGGCAGGCAGACGCGGTCGGCCGGCGTGTAGCCGAGGGTCTCTCCGATGAAGAAGCCGTTGTTGACGATGTTGTGATGCGAGAGCGTCGCGCCCTTCGGAAACCCGGTCGTGCCCGACGTGTACTGGATGTTGATCGGCTGGTCGAAGTCGAGCTCGGCCTCGCGGGCGCGGAGCGCGTCAACCGGAACGCTGTCGCCGTGGGCCAGCAGCTCTTCCCACGCCTCGCCGAGCAGGATCCGCTCGCGCAACGTGGGCGCGTCCACGCTCTGCAGGAGCTCGACGTAGTCGGCGTCCTTGAAGCCCTGCGCGAGCACGAGCACGGAGCAGCCCGACTGGCGCAGGGCGTACTCCAGCTCGTGCTGCCCGTACGACGGGTTGATGTTGACGAGGATCGCGCCGATCTTCGCGGTCGCGAGCTGGACAACGACCCATTCCGCGTTGTTCGGGGACCAGATCCCGACCCGGTCGCCGCGGTCGACGCCGAGCGCGAGCAGGCCGCG
This sequence comes from uncultured Actinomycetes bacterium, assembly GCA_963776375.1. Taxonomy (GTDB): domain Bacteria; phylum Actinomycetota; class Thermoleophilia; order Gaiellales; family Gaiellaceae; genus PALSA-612. Next base: position 905,825 of record CAVZMF010000005.1, read on the forward strand.
CGCGCAGCGTTCTACCTGCTCGTCGAGCGCGTCGTAGGTCCAGCGGATGCCCTGGCGGCAGGAGACGATCGCCTCGCGGTCGCCGTGCTCGGCGACGACGGCGTCCCACATCGCTCCGATCGTCTCGTCGCGGAGCGGCGTGTCAGAGAGGCCCTGCGAGTACGAGAGGCGCGTGGCGCCGGACATCGTGGCAAACGATATCCACGTCTTCAAGCGGCGGATTAGGATCCACCGATGAAGGTCGCAATCCTTCCGGGCGACGGGATCGGTCCCGAGATCATGCCCGCCGCCACACGTGCGCTTGCCGAGCTCGCGCCCGACCTCGAGCTGGTAGAGGCGCCCTTCGGCGCCGCCGCCATCCGCGGCTTCGGGACACCGCTCCCGGACGAGACGCTCGACGTCTGCAAGGAGGCTTCTGCTGTCCTCAAAGGCCCGATCGGCGATCCCGAGTTCGACGCAGCCGACGTCCGCCCCGAGCAGGGCGTGTTCCTCCTGCGCTCGGAGCTCGGCGTCTACGCCAACCTCCGGCCCTCGCGGAACGGCGCCACGGATCTGCTCATCGTGCGCGAGCTCCTGGGCGGGATCTACTACGGCGCGCGCGGCGTCCGGGAGGACGGCACCGTGTACGACACCTGCGAGTACCGGCCCGACCAGGTCGAGCGGGTCGCCCGCCGCTCCTTCGAGCTGGCGCGACAGCGCCGCCGCAAGCTGACGTCGATCGACAAGGCGAACGTGCTCGAGACCTCGCGCATGTGGCGGCGCGTGGTGCGCGATCTGGCCCCGGACTATCCGGACGTCGAGCTGCAGGACATGCTGGTCGACAATGCCGCGATGCAGCTCGCGCGCGCGCCTGACCAGTTCGACGTCCTCGTAGCCGACAACATGTTCGGCGACATCCTCTCCGACCTGGCAGCGGCGGTGACGGGCGGACTCGGGCTCGCTCCCTCGGCCAGCGTCAGCGACGGTGCGGGTGGATTGTTCGAGCCCGTGCACGGGTCGGCGCCGGACATCTCGGGGCGCGGCTGCGCCAACCCTGCGGCACTGCTGCGGTCGGCGGCGATGATGCTCGACCTCGCTTTCGACCGCCACGACGCGGCACGCGCGCTCGAGGACGCGGTCGACGAGACGATCGCGAGCACGCCGACGCCCGACATCGGCGGCAACGCCTCCACGGTCGAGTTCGCCGATGCCGTCCTGGCCGCGCTGGCGCGCTAGCGCGGCCCAGAGCTACTCCATCGCGACGCCGCCGTCGACGTTCAGCGTCTCGCCGGTCACGTACGCCGAGGCGTCGGAGAGCAGGTAGAGGATTGCGGCCGCGACCTCCTCGGTCGTCGCGACGCGGCCGAGCGGCACGGCGGCGAGACAGCGGCTCCATACCTGTGGATCGCTTCGTAGCGACTCCAGCCGTCGCGTGTCGGTGAGCCCGGGGTTGACCGAGTTCACGCGCACGCCGAGCGGGGCCAGCTCCCGCGCGATCGCCTTCGTGAGGCCGTTCACGCCTGCCTTGGCGCCCGCGTAAGCCGTCTTGCCGAGAAAGCCACCGCCGCGCTTGCCGGCGACCGAGGCGACGTTGACGATCCGACCGTCGCCGCGTTCGACCATCCCGGGTGCGAGCAGCCGACAGGTGATGAACGTGCTGCGGACGTGCGACCGGAGCGTCTCGTCCCACTCGTCGCGTCCGAGCTCGAGAAACGAGCTGCCGGCCGTGTTCCCGGCAGCGTTGACGAGAAGCGATACCGGGCCGAGAATGGGCACGAGCGCGCTCAGCGCCTCCCAGTCGGCTGCGTCGAGAGCGTGGACTGATGCGGCCGCGCCGGCATCCTCGACCTCCGACGCCGCGACCTCGAGTCCGTCGCCGTCGAGGTCGAGCAGGTGGACGGCCCGGGCACCGCGCTCGCCGAGGAGACGGGCGGTGGCCCGGCCGATTCCTGCGGCGGCCCCGGTGACGAGCGCGACACGGCCGTCGAGGCGCAGCCGGTCCGAGAGCGTCACTCCATCATCACCCCGCCGTCGAGGTTGACCGTCTCGCCGGTGACGTAGCCGGCCAGGTCTGTGCAGAGAAAGCACACCGCGTCGGCCACGTCCTGGATCACGCCGCGCCGGGCAAGCGGGATCGTCGCTAGCACGCGCGCCAGCAGCTCTTCGTCCTCTCGCAGCACCTTCGTCATCTCGGTGTCCATCGCCCCGGGCGCAACGGCGTTGACGGTGATGCCGTGCGGTGCGAGCTCGCGCGCCAGTGCCTTCGTGAAGCCGATCACGGCGGCCTTCGCAGTCGCGTACGAGCTCCGGCCGAGGAAGCCGCCGCCCCGCTTGCCGGCGATCGACGAGATGTTGACGATGCGGCCGAAGCGCCGCCCGACCATGCCCGGGACGACCGCGCGGCAGCAGCTCCACAGGCTCGTGTAGTCGACGGCGAGCACGCGGTCGAACTCGTCGACGGTCGTCTCCAGGAAGGGCGTCATCGAGACGATGCCGGCGTTGTTGACCAGGAGGTCGACGTCTCCGAGCTGCTCGCGGACGGTCGCAAAGGCACGCTGCACGGCATCGTCGTCGGCCACGTCGCAGGCGACCGCGATCGCCTGCGCGCCCTCGGCGGTGATGCGGGCGGCGCAGCGCTCAGCCGCGTCCGCGTCGACGTCGAGAATCGCGACGGACGCGCCGAGCCAGGCGAGCTCGAGCGCCGTCTGCTCTCCGAAGCCCCGGCCGGCTCCAGTCACGGCGGCGCAGCGCCCCGCGAGCGTCTCGACCGGCATGCGCGGATCAAATCAGAGCGGTCCGCGATGCGCCTTGACGACGATTTGGTCAGACCAATACGATCCTCGCGTCGTGGCAGACAAGCGGTGGCGGAGTGAGCGCGAACGCTGGGAGTGCGAGACGCTGGCTCCCTTCGCGGAACGGCTCGCAGAGCGAAAGGAGAGCTTCGAGACGCTTTCAGGTCAGCCGCTGCAGCGCGTCTACACGCCCGAGCACGTGTCGTCCCGGCCGGAATCAGCCGGCTTCCCCGGCGAGTACCCGTTCCTGCGCGGGCCGTACCCGACGATGTACCGAGCGCGGCCGTGGACGATGCGCCAGATCGCGGGATACGGCGAGCCTGAGGACACGAACGACCGTCTTCGCTACCTGATCGCGCACGGCCAGACCGGCATCTCCGTCGACTTCGACATGCCGACCCTGATGGGCTTCGACTCGGACGACGAGCGCTCGTTCGGCGAGGTGGGCCGGGAGGGCGTGGCCATCGACCACGTCGACGACCTCCATCGTCTCTTCGACGGCATCGACATCGGGTCGATCTCGATCTCGATGACGATCAACCCGACGGCCTGGATCCTTCTGGCGATGCTGCTCGTCGTCGCGGAGGAGCGGGACGTTCCCTGGGAGCGCCTAGCGGGGACGACTCAGGCGGACATCGTCAAGGAATTCATCGCGCAGAAGGAATGGATCTATCCGGTCGAGCCGTCGATGCGCATCGTCCGCGACATGATCACCTTCTCGGTCCGGCAGTTGCCGCACTGGAACCCGGTCAACATCAGCGGCTACCACACGCGGGAAGCCGGGGCGACCGCCGCCCAGGAAGTGGCGTTCACCCTGGCGGCCGGGATCGCCTACGCCGAGCGGGTCATGGCGACCGGGATGCCGTTCGACGTCTTCGCGCCGCGCTTCTCGTTCTACTTCATCTCGCACAGCGACTTCCTGGAGGAAGTCGCGAAGTTCCGCGCGGCGCGCCGGCTTTGGGCGCGACTCGCGCGCGAGCGGTTCTCGGCGACGCGGACCGAGTCGATGCGGTTGCGCTTCCACTGCCAGACGGCGGGTTCGTCGCTGACGGCGCCGCAGCCGCTGAACAACATCGTGCGCGGATCGCTGCAGGCGCTGGCGGCCGTCTTCGGAGGCGCCCAGTCGCTCCACGTCAGCGGCATGGACGAGGCGCTGGCCATCCCTTCCGAGCTCGCCATGAAGATCGCGCTCCGGACCCAGCAGATCATCCTCGAGGAGAGCGGCGTCGCGTCGACGATCGACCCTCTGGGCGGCTCCTATGCGATCGAGGCGCTGACGGACGAGATCGAGGCAGAGGCAGAGGCGTACCTCCGCGAGATCGACGAGCGCGGCGGCACGGTCGCGTGCGTGGAGTCCGGATGGCTGCAGCAGGAGATCGCGAACTCCGCCTACGACTTCCAGCTCGCGAAGGAGGCCGGCGAGCGCGTGGTCGTCGGCGTCAACGCCTACCGCGAGCCGGCCGGCGAGGTGCCCTTCGAGCTGCACCGCGTCGATCCCGAGACCGAGCAAAGGAAGATCGACGCACTGCGGGCCTTCCGCGCCGGTCGCGACCAGGCGGCCGTCGATTCAGCGCTCGAGGAGCTCGCAGACGCCGCCGGCGACGAGGACGCGAATCTGATGCCCGCCACCATCGAGGCGGTCCGCGCCCGGGTCACGGGCGGCGAGATCGTGGAGACGCTCCGCACGCTGCTCGGGACGTACGTCGAGACGGCGGTCTTCTAGCGTGGCCGACCCGCCGATCCGGGTCCTCCTGGCCAAGGTCGGTCTGGACGGACACGACCGCGGCGTCAAGGTGATCGCACGGCGGCTGCGGGACGCCGGCATGGAGGTCATCTACACCGGATTGCACCGGCGCCCGCAGGAGGTGGTGCAGGTCGCCCTCGACGAGGACGTCGACGTGATCGGCCTCAGCATCCTCTCCGGAGCGCACATGACGATCTTCCCGCGCCTGCTCGAACTGCTGCGCGAAGTCGGGGCCGACGACGTGATCCTGATCGGCGGCGGAACGATCCTGCCCGAGGACATCGACGCCCTCGAGGCGATGGGCGTCGACAAGATGTTCGGGATCGACACGCCGCTCGACGAGGTCGTCGAGTTCGTCAGGGCGGCGGTGCCCGGGCGGAGGGCCCGCGTGCCGTGACACGCCGATCCGCCTGGCCGCCGGCGCCGCGGTGCGAGCCGCCAGCGGACGATGTCTCTTACTGGGCCGAGGAAGAGACGATGGAGCCACGCGCGCGCGACCTGATCGTCTTCGCGAAGCTGCGCGCGCAGATCGAGTACGCGTGGGAGCGCAGCCCGTTCTACCGGCAGCTGTGGAGCGATGGCGACGTTTCGCCCGACGACCTTCAGGAACTCTCGGACCTCGCCCTCTTCCCGTTCGTGACCAAGGACGCCCTCCGCGCAGACCAGGAGGCGAACCCGCCCTTCGGCTCGAACGTCTGCTGCGACCCGTCGCAGATCGCGCGGATCCACGGCAGCTCCGGCACGACCGGGCGGCCCACGATGTTCGTGCTGTCCGGAGACGACTGGAGCAGGATCGGCGCTGCTCACGCACGGATCATGTGGAGCTTCGGCGTGCGGCCCGCCGACTCGATCTTCATCGGCTCCCACTTCAGCCTCTACATGGGCAGCTGGGGCGCGCTCGCCGGTGCCGAGGTGCTCAGGGCGAGCGTCCTGCCGTTCGGGGCGGGCGTCCCGGGACAGACAGAGCGTGCGCTCGAGCTGATCGAGTCCGTCCGGCCCACTGCCTTCTACGGCACACCTTCCTACGCCCTGCACATGGCGCGCATGGCAGCGAACACCGGACGCGATCCGGCGGCGCTCGGCTTTCGCGTGATGTTCTTCTCGGGCGAGCCCGGCGCAGGCATTCCGGCGACGAAACGGCGGATCGAGCGCCTGTACGGTGCTGCTTGCATCGACACCGGCTCGATGGCCGAGATGACGCCCTGGATGACGAACGCGGAGTGCGCCGAGCGCACAGGCATGCACCTCTGGGACGACCTCGTCTACACGGAGATCGTCGATACGGTCGACGGGCGCCCGTTGGACGGCGACGGCGAGGGCGTGCCGGTCTACACGCATCTGGAGCGCACGTCGCAGCCGATGATTCGGCTCTACTCTGGCGACCTGACCTACGTGACGAGCGACCCGTGCCCATGTGGACGCACCTACCGCCGCCTGCCGCGCGGCATCTACGGACGCGTCGACGACATGCTGGTGGTGCGCGGCGTCAATGTCTATCCCAGCTCGATCGAGGACGCACTCGCGGGCGTTCCGAGCGTGGGTTCGGAGTACCGGATCGTGCTCGAGCGCCCGGGCGAGCTCGACGTGCTGACGCTGCAGGTCGAGGCGCCCGACGCAAAGGCGGCCGGGCATGTCCGCGAAGCCGTCAAGCGGGCGACGGGGGTGACGCCGGTCGTGGAGGTGCTGCCGCCGGCGACGCTGCCGACGACGGAGTTCAAGTCGCGACGTGTCGAGGACCGGCGACCCGTCGCGTCGGATTCGTTCCCGGTCGGGTCGATTCCCGAGACAAGGAGGTAGTCATGACGGCCGCCGCCCCGGAAGCTGTCCGTACCCAGCGCGGTACCACCCTCGTCGATCTCTCGCTCGAGATCACGAACGGCATGCCCGCCCACTCGTTCTTCCCGTCGCCGGTGTGGCTGCCCTACGTCACCCATGCGGAGTCGACATCGGCAGGCCTCGGCGAGCCCGGTGATCCGATGACCTACGCGGTGAGCTATCTGGCCACCCTCGAGCACGTGGGGACGCACGTCGATGCACCCGCGCACATCAAGGATGGAGGCGATCCCGTCGACCAGGTTCCGCTCGACTGGTTCACCGGCAAAGCGATCTGCCTCGACGTACGGCACGTCGGCGACCTCGGGGACATCGACGTCGAGGACCTGGAGCGTGCCGAGGAGCAGGCCGGAGTCCGCATCGACGGGCACATCGTCCTCCTGTGCAGCGGGTTCCACAACCGCCACTGGCCGGAGCGCAGCGTCGTCGTCTCGAACCCCGGCATCACCTGGGACGCGAGCCACTGGCTCGCCGATCGGGGCTCGCGCGTGCACGGCGTCGAAGGCCCGTCCACGGACAAGGCGGGAACGAAGGAGTTCCCGAACCACCGCGTTTGCCGCGACCGCGGAATGATCCACTACGAGTGGCTCGTCAACCTCGAGCAGCTGGTGGGGAAGGGCGAGTTCCAGTTCACCGGGTACCCGCTCAAGCTGAAGGGCGGCACCGGGTCGCCCGTGCGCGCAGTCGCCGAGTTCGCCGAGTCTTGAGCGATCGAGCCTCCGACGAGGCGGCCTCGAAGGAGGCTCTCTTCACCCACGTCGCAGAGCAGTACGCGGGCTTCTTCGGCACGTGGCTCATGAACGTCGGACGCCGCGCGCTGCTGTTCGAGACGCTTCGGGCGGAAGGGCCGCTGACCGACGAGGCGCTCGCGGCGAAGCTCGGGCACGAGCTGCGCTATGTGCGGACCTGGTGCCGAGGCGCCTATGCATTCGAGCTCCTCACGCACGACCCCGGGAAGGGGTACGCGCTCGCGCCGCACGTGCAGGAGGTCCTGCTCGACCCGTCGGATCCCTCGTTCATGGGCGGCCGAGCGGAGTTCTTTCCCATGCTGACGGCCGACTTCGAGATGTACCCGGAGCGCCTGGTCGACGGCGGGCTCTATCCGTTCTCCGCGCGGCCGCCCGAGCTCGTGACGACGATGCAGGGGGCTGCGCGAGCCGATGCGCCGAACGCGATCCGCAACGTACTCCCGTCGGCGCCGGGGCTCGTCGATCGGCTGGCGGCGGGCGGACGCATCCTCGACGCCGGCTGTGGCGCCGGCTACGGGCTTGCCGCCTTCACACAGGCGTTCCCCAAGGCCGACGTGGTCGGCATCGAGATCGACCCCGCAAGCGTCGCCGCGGCCCGCGAACGAGTGTCGGAGACAGCCGGCGTCGAGCAGGTCCACCTCCTCGATGCAGGGTTCCGCGACGAGTTCGACCTCGTGTGGGCGAACATCTCGCTGTCGCACACGTGGGGCGCGGACGCCGAGGTCTTCGCCGCCCTGGCAGCGGCGGCCCGGCCCGGCGGCTTCGTGCTCTGCTCGGACGTGCCGTACGCGGAGGCGCTCGACGAGCTCCGCTCGACTGCCGGCCGCCTGTTCACGGGCGTCACCGTCTACGTGTCGCTGCTGGGATTCGAGCTGCTGACGCCGACGGAGCTGCTCGGGCGCATGAACGAGTCCGGACTCGAAGACGTCCGCCTGGTCGACCAGCCGGCACGCACGCGGATGATGGCGCTCGGCCGAAGGCCCTAGAGGAGAAGGAGGAGAGATGGCTGTACGCGAGGACTACGGCACCTGCAGCGTGAGCGTCGACGGCCCGGTCGCGACGGTGACGATCACGCCGCCGCACCGGCTCGAAGGCGGAACGAGCGACCTGCACTGGGACCTCGGCGAGATCTTCAGCGAGCTGCGGGGCGACAACTCGCTTCGCGTGATTGTCCTCACGGGATCGCACGGCGAGTTCTACCGCCCGCGCGAGGCGGCGTTCTACGACAACCCCGAGTTGCGGCGCTATGTCTCCGATCCCGAAGCCGCCTGGAAGACGTTCACCGGCATCCTGCGCTGCCACCAGCAGATGTGCGAGATCGAGAAGCCGATCGTCGCCCGTGTTCCGGGGCCCGCGCTCGGATTCGGCTCGAGCCTCGTCCTCGGCTGCGATCTCATCGTCGCCGTCGCCGACGCGCTGATCGTCGACATCCACCTCGGCATGGGCGAGACCGAGGAAGGAGGCCCGGCATTCGGCATCGTCCCGGGCGACGGCGGCGGAGCGTTGGCCTCGCTTTTCTTCCCCCCGACACTCGCGAAGGAGTTCCTGATGCTGGGCAAGCGCTTCACCGCGCAGGAGCTCGCCGAGCGCGGCATCGTCAACTACGCGGTTCCGGAGGCTGAGCTCGACGCGAAAGTCGACGAGATCGTGCAGGCGCTTCTGCGACGCTCCTCGTACGCGCTGGCCTGGACGAAACGGATCGCCAACCGTCGCGTTGCCGACCAGCTCAATCTTACGCTCGATGCAAGCGCTGCCTACGAGATGGTCAACTTCCTCCAGCTCGACCGTCTCGGCGGCGAGGATCCTCGAACACTGGACGGTTCGGCAGTTTGATCAGGTGCTGGGTCGCGTGGTCCGGGAGAAGCTCCCAAAGGCCCTGGACGGCGACGACGCCCGGTGAGACCCTGCGCACGTGGACAGCGGACGTTCGCCGATGCCAGCCTCGAGGTGGAGATCGCGCTGCGGGAGTTCGGAGGCGCCCCGACCTGGACCAGCAATTAGACTCAGGCTCCGATGCTTCGCCACGAGCGGAAGATCGAGCTGCTGAGGGGGGTCCCGCTGTTCAACAGCTGCACGCGGCGCGATCTCGTGCTCATCGCGCGGGCCTCCGACGAGATCGACTTCAAGCCCGGGCGCGTGCTGATCAAGGAAGGCGCCGGGGGCCGGGAGTTCTTCGTCATCATCGACGGCACCGTCGACATCGAGCGCGGCGGGAAGAAGATCGACGCGCTCGGGCCCGGCGATTTCTTCGGCGAGGCGTCGCTCCTCACTGACAAGCCCAGGAACGCGACCGTGAAGACGACCTCGGACGTCCAGGCGGTCGTGCTCACGAAGCAGCGCTTCCGGCAGGTTCTCTCGCAGCACCCGCTCATCTCGTTCAAGGTCATGAAGTCGGTCGCCGACCGGCTGCCCGAACGCCATTAGCCGGGAGTTCCGCCCCGACAGAGGGGGGCCATGGGTCGGTTCGAGGATGTGTATCGGCGCTCACTGGAGGATCCGGACGGATTCTGGGGCGAGGCCGCGGCCGGGATCGACTGGGTCGAGCCGTGGCAGCGCGTACTCGATGATTCGAGAGCGCCCTTCTATCGCTGGTTCACCGGCGGCCGGTTGAACACCTGCTACAACGCGCTCGATCGTCATGTGGAGCGCGGCCGTGGTGACCAGCCGGCACTCGTCTACGACTCTCCGCTGACCTCGACCACTCGAACGCTCACGTACCAGGAGCTGCGCGATGCAGTGGCGACGTTCGCGGGTGCGCTGTCGGCGCTCGGCGTCGAGCGCGGCGACCGCGTCGTCCTGTACATGCCGATGGTCCCGGAGACGGTGGTCGCGATGCTCGGCTGCGCGCGGATCGGGGCAGTGCACTCCGTCGTCTTCGGCGGCTTCGCGGCCAACGAGCTGGCGACCCGGATCGACGACGCGAAGCCGAAGGTGGTCGTCTCGGCGTCGTGCGGGCTCGAACCCGGGCGCGTCGTCGCCTACAAGCCACTGCTGGACGGCGCCATCGAGCAGGCTTCGTGGAAGCCGGAGCGCTGCGTCATCCTGCAACGCTCGATGCTCGAGGCCGAGCTCCACCCGGATCGCGACCTCGACTGGCAGCAGGCCGTGTCGGGCGCGCAGCCCGTCGACTGCGTGACGGTCGAAGCGACCGACCCTCTGTACATCCTCTACACGTCGGGGACGACCGGCCAGCCCAAGGGGATCGTGCGCGACAACGGCGGCCACGCCGTCGCGCTCGCGTGGACGATGAAGCACATCTACGACGTCGAGCCCGGCGAGGTGTACTGGACGGCGTCCGACGTGGGCTGGGTGGTCGGGCACTCGTACATCGTGTACGCACCCCTGTTGCACGGCTGCACGACCGTTCTCTACGAGGGCAAGCCGGTCGGGACGCCCGACGCCGGCGCGTTCTGGCGGGTGATCGCCCAGCATCGGGTCTCCACGCTCTTCACCGCGCCGACCGCCTTCCGGGCGATCCGTCAGCAGGATCCCGAAGGTGACCACATCAGGCGCCACGACCTCGAGGGCTTCCGGACGCTGTTCCTCGCGGGCGAGCGGTGCGATCCGGAGACTCTCCGCTGGGCGGAGGAGCAGCTGGGCGTGCCGGTCATCGACCACTGGTGGCAGACGGAGACCGGCTGGGCGATCGCTGCCAACTGCCTCGGGATCGAGCGGCTGCCGGTCGTGCCCGGTTCACCGACCCGGCCGGCGCCGGGCTGGAATCTCCGCGTGCTCCATGCAGACGGCTCCGAGGCGCGGCCCGGCGAGATCGGCGCGCTCGTCGTCAAGCTGCCGATGCCGCCCGGCTCCTCGCCCACCCTCTGGAACGCGGACGCGCGCTTCCGCGAGACGTACCTCTCGACGTTCCCCGGCTACTACCAGACGGCCGACGCGGGGTATGTCGACGAGGACGGATACGTCTTCGTCATGGCCCGCACCGACGACATCATCAACGTCGCGGGGCACCGGCTCTCGACCGGCGCGATGGAAGAAGCGCTGGCTTCGCATCCGGACGTGGCCGAGTGCGCCGTGATCGGCGTGGCAGACCAGCTCAAAGGGCAACTCCCCGTCGGCTTCCTCGTCCTGAAGGCGGGTGTCGAGCGTCCGGACGAGGAGATCGTCAAGGAGTCCGTGCAGCTCGTCCGCGACCGAATCGGACCCGTCGCGGCGTTCAAGACCGCGGCGATCGTCGAGCGCCTGCCGAAGACGCGCTCGGGCAAGATCCTCCGCGGCACGATGCGCCACATCGCCGACGGCGAGGAGTACACCGTCCCGGCCACGATCGACGATCCCGTGACCCTCGACGAGATCGCCGTCGCCCTGAGTCGGCTCGGCTATGGCCTTACGGCCGATCGGACGCGAGCGTCCACGTGAAGCGGGTGAGGGTCTCGCCCGGCGCCACGCCTCCGGGACGGAGACCGCGACGGACGAAGAGTGTCGGCACCGGAGCTGCTGCTGCCGCCAGGTCGGCGCGCGCGGCGCCGATTCCTTCGGCCCTCCAGCGCTCGGACAGGCCGACCACGATCAGGCGCGCGTCGACTGTGGCCCCGAGCACGCCGTCTGGGCCGGCGGCGACGAGCACCGGCTCGGTGACGATCCCGACCACCTGCTGCACGAGCATCGACGCGCGCGCCAGCAGCCTGCTCGCGTCGCGTCGGCCGCCGTCGGCCTGCGTGCCGACGAGCCGCAACGTCGTCCCGACCGACCTGGCGAGCCAGGCGGCGAGTTCGATGGCCGACCAGTCGTTGTCGACGCCCCCGAACGGCGTCACGACCGGTCCGCTCGATCCCGCGTCGATGCTCCCCGAGAGGACGGCGACGTCGCAGGGCGCATCCTCGAAGACGGCCAGGAGCTCCGAGTCGAGGCCGGCGGTCTCGCGCAGCTCACCTGCCTCGGAGAGAAGAAGCAGGTCGCAGTCGTGGTGCGTCGCCAGCAGCGCGGCCTCACGGCCGGGCTCGACCGTCGTGTAGGCGGCGACCCGGGACGAGACCCCGCGGCCGGCGAGTCCTTCCCGAATCGCAGCCAGCTCCGCGGTCGCCGCCGCGACATCGGCGTCGCCTTTCAGCAGACAGCCGAGGATGAGCTCACGCGGCGGGTTGCGCGCGAGCGGCTCGGCGATCGCGAGCAGCCTGTCGATACGGTCGACTCGGCCCACGACAACGGCAATCGCCCGGTCGGCCGGCGGGAACGCGTCCTGGGCGTTCCGGGCCGGTGAGTCGAGCGACGGATCCTGGCGGAGGATCGCCTGCTCGAGCTCCTGGAGTGCCGGGCCGGGCTCGATGCCGAGCTCGTCGACGAGGAGCGCCCGCGTCTCGCGAAAGAGATCGAGCGCCTCGGCCTGCCGGCCCGCGCCGTACAGCGCCAGCATCAGCTGCGCCCGGAGGGTCTCGCGGAAGGGATGCTCGCCCACGAGCGCCTCCAGCTCGCCCACCAGCTCCGCACGGCGGCCGAGGATGAGGTCGGCGTCGATGCGGCGCTCGAGCGCGACGAGCCGAAGCTCCTCGAGCCGTCGGATCTCGGCCTGCGCGAACGCCTCGCCCGCCAGGTCGGCAAGAGCCGGTCCGCGCCAGAGACCGAGCGCCTCGCGGAGGATCCGCGCGGCGGTCTCGGCCGGGGCGTCCTGCGCCTCGCCGACGAGCCGCTCGAAGCGGAGCAGGTCGAGCTGGTCGGGCTCGACGCGGATCAGGTAGCCCGGCTCCCGCGTCACGATCACGTCCGCCGACGCGAGCAGCTTCCGGAGTCGCGAGACGTGGTACTGGAGCGCATTTGCTGCCTCTCGAGGGGGATGTGCGCCCCAGAGCTCGTCGATCAGCCGGTCCGCGGACACGACCTCGTTCGCCCGGGTGAGCAGCAGCGCGAGCAGCGCCCGCAGCCTTGATCCCTTGAGCGAGAGCGGATCGATCTCCATCGACGACCTCGATCGGCCCAAGGATCCGGAACTCCACGCCTGTCCTCAGGCGGCGACGCTACCACCGCTGCCGGCTCAGTGCCGCCTCAGCAGGGCCTCAGCGGCGGGCTGCACGATCGTGCAGGCGAGGCGTAGGATCCGCGGACACGCTGAAGGGACGGTGGGATGATCGAGCTGCCGACCGGCGTCGGCACTGATTTCGTCGGCTACCGGATCGAGGACGTGATCGGCCGGGGCGGGATGGGTGTCGTCTACCGTGCCTACGACCTCCGGCTCAAGCGAACAGTGGCGCTCAAGCTCGATTGCGCCCGAACTCGCGCTCGACGAGCGTTTCCGCGAGCGGTTCGCCAGAGAGACCGAGCTCGCGATGTCGCTCGAGCATCCGAACGTGGTGCCGATCTACGACGCCGGCGACGTCGACGGCCGCCTCTACCTCGCGATGCGCCTCGTCGTCGGGACCGACCTCCGGAAGCTGCTGCACTCCGAGCGAGCGCTCGAACCGGCCCGAGCGTTGGCGATCTGCCGCCAGGTGGCAAGCGCGCTGGACGCCGCCCACGCCAAGGGCCTCGTGCACCGGGACGTGAAACCCTCGAACGTGCTGCTGGACGAGAACGAGCACGTCTATCTCGCCGACTTCGGGCTGACCCGGCGGCTCGACGAGCCTGGGGCGGCCGCGACGGACGATCGCTCGGTCGGGACGCCCGCATATCTCGCCCCGGAGCAGATCGAGGGAGCACCGGTCGACGGCCGCGCCGACGTCTACGCGCTCGGCTGCATGCTCTTCGAGTGCCTCACCGGCACGCCGCCGTACAACCGTGCCTCCCGGCTGGAGACCGCGTGGGCGCATCTGGAAGAGGAGCCGCCGAGCGCGCGAGCACTCGTCCCCGAACTCCCCGAGGCGATCGATCCCGTGGTGCGCACGGCGCTGGCCAAGGAGCCGGACGACCGCTATCCGACGTGCACCGCGCTGATCTCGGCGGCCGAGCACGCGTTCGGGTTCGGGCGTTCGACGCCGCTCCATCGTCGCAAGTCGGTGCTGCTCGGTGCGGCGATCATGCTGATCGTCCTTGCCGCCGCATCGGTCGCAGCCGTTCTCGCCATCAACGGTCACGGCAAGGCCGCCAGGGCCGCCACACCGCTGTTCGCCCGAGCAGACTCCCTGGCCCGGATCGATCCCGCCACGAACAAGGTCAGCGCCGTCATCGACGTCGGGGCACATCCCGTCGTGGCGGCGGCAGGCGGGCACAGCGTCTGGGTCTACAACAAGGACAGCGCAACGATCTCCGAGGTCGACGCCAGGACGAACCGCGTCCTGAAGACAACGACGATCTCCGGCTTCACACCCGACCAATGCTGCAGCCTGTTCACGGGGCCGGTGCTTGCCGCGGATGCGTCCGGTGCGTGGTTCGTCAACGGAGGCGCATACGACAAGCCTCGGCTCACGCACCTGCTGGCCGGTGGGGGCAGGAAGCGGGAGTACCCGCTCGACCTCACGCCGACAGGGGTTGCGGTGGGCGGGGGCGCCGTCTGGGTCGTCGGCTACCGCGGGCGCGACCACCAGGTGCTGCGGATCGATCCGGCCACCGGCCGCGTGACCGCGAGGACGAGGTTCCCAGCCCGCTCGAGAGTCGACTCGATCGCCTTCGGCTACGGCGCCGTGTGGGTCATGAGCTCGTCGACCGCGACGCTCTACCGGATCGATCCTCGCTCGGCCCGCCGGACGGGGAGTGTCGTGGTCGGCAGCGGACGTGCCACCCGGCCATGGATCATGCCTCGCGGCCATGACATCTGGCTCCGCCTGACCCAAGGCGGCGGGACGGACGTCAGCGTCGACCCTTCCACGCTGACATCCCAGCTCGTGGGTTCATACGGCCCACCCGACTGGGGCGAATACAGAGGAGACCTGGGGGCGCTCTGGTGTGTACGACTGGCCGTCCGGCACCGTCAACCGGCAGGAGTTCGCGAACGGGCCGATCCGCACCATCCGTGTCACGGAGTCCCCACCTTATCGGCTGGCGGGCCGTGCCTCACCTCGATCACGGTCGGCTCGGGAAGTCTCTGGGTGACGGCGGCCGCAGGCACACCGAACGGGGGTCCCTGCGTTCGGTAGCGGCCAGGGCCAGGCCCGGCCGCCCTTCTGAGTGACACTCGCCCCGAACGTCGACTTTCACTGCTGAACCGCCGGCTGCGCCGCAGCCCGCCTCAGCCCACCCTCAGCCTCCCCTCAGCCCCGACGACCACGCTGCCTCGAAGTTGTCGTCTAGCACGAGGAGGAGTAATGAGAACGAAGCTGACAGCGATCGCGGCAGTCGCGGCTTTCGCGGCAATCGCCGCCACGCTTGCAGCGGTCGCGGCGGCCGGACCGGTCGCAGCGAAGCAGCGAGTCGAAATCCAGGTGAAGGACGGAGCGCCGTTTGTCCTCACCCCACTGACATCCGGAGCCATCAAGCCCGACACCGGCACCGCAACCTTCTGTTGCTGGACTGAGCGGTCCGATCATGCGCGACGGGCAGGCAATCGACATCAACAACCCCCAGTGGACGCTCACCGGGAAGCTGGGCACGATCGTGGGCCGAAGCCAGATCGGGTTCGTCGACCTCCCGGACGGATGGGCGGTCTTCACCGGCACCTGGAAAGTCATCCGCGGCACAGGCGCCTACGCCGGACTCTCCGGAGGGGGACGCGTAGCCGGCGTCGCGCTTGCCAACGGCAATACGAAGGCGCAGTTCGAAGGCTTCCTCAACTCGAAATAGCGAGGCTAAGAAGGAATCGAAGGAGGTCGTGATGAACAGGCTCGTTGGCTCGCTCGTCCTGGTGGGCACAACTGCGTTCCTTGTCTCTATCGCTGCGCCACTGCAGGCTCGGACGCACGCGGCCTCGCCGCCGCTCGGTGCGCTTCCGCGAGGCGCCGGTTTCCCACAGGCTTTCGCGTTCGACGAGCGCAACCCGGACATCGTGTACGTCGCGACGGTCAGCTATCCGCACGACACCACGAGAGCTCATGTCTACAAGACCACCGACGGCGGACGGGAATGGCACCCGACGGCAACGAAAGGCGCCGGCTGGACGGGAGACACCGTGACGCTGACGGCCGATCCGCGGCATTCGGGGACCCTGTATGCCGGCACCAACGTCGCCGTCTACAAGACGGTCGACGGCGGTCGCAGCTGGCAGGCCTTGAATGGGGCTGTTCCGCCCCGGGTCTGCTATCGCGGAACGGCGGAATCGTGAAGGTTCCGTTCGGAACTCCGGGAACTCCGAGCTTCAACCACGGCAACGGATGGGTAACCGACATCGCGGTCGACCCCGCCAACACGAACATCGTCTATTCCGCTGCCGACGCCGTCCGCAAGAGCACCGACGGCGGCCACAGCTGGAAGAGCGTGTTCCGGCCGCTGGAGTGGCCGGCAGCGTTTCTGCCCTCGCGATCGCCCCGACACGCCCAGAGGCGATCTACGCGATGGCGAGCGCCGACTACGCGAACGGACATCTCACACACCTCGATCTACAAGTCGACCGACGCCGGCAAGACCTGGCGCGCGACCGGCGGCCACGGTTCGGTATTCGCCAACCCGGACGGCTACGGCAGCGCACTCGCGGTCGACCCGCAGCAACCGACGACACTGTACGCCGCGATCGACCGCGCGGTGTTCACCAGCACCGACGCCGGCGTGAGCTGGCAGCCGATCACAGACGGCCTGCCCCAAGGCGTTGCCACCGCGCTCGCAGTCGACCCGCAACATTCCGGGACCGTCTACGCCGCCCTGCAGACGGGCAACCGCACGGGCGGCATCTACGCGACGACAGACGGAGGGCACACCTGGAGCTCAGCGTTCTCCGGAGTCGCGATCTACGCGCTCGCGGTCGACCCTGCGCGCCCGGCAACGATCTACGCCGCGGGGTCTCGCCTGCTCAGAAGCACAGACGACGGACACACCTGGGTCATCGCACCCTAGTCCTGCTGAGCCTCTGCGGCTATGCCTCGGCCAGGCCGGTCAGCAGGTCCCAGCGCTCGTCCACGTGAGCCTGGATGACGTCGATCTGCTCGTCCGAGAGGTGGCTGAAGCGTCCCTGTGTCGCGAGGAACTCGCGCACAGGCACGTCGCGCTTCGGCCGGAACGTGATCTTCCAGTCCCCGTGGTCGCAGGCGAGGAGCGGGAAGTACCGCGAATCGACGGCGAGACGGGCGATCTCGGTCGACTGGTCGGTGGGGTAGCGCCAGCCGGGCGGGCACGGGCCGAGGATGTGCAGGAACCGGAAGCCCGATATGTCGGCGGCCCTCGCCACCTTCGCCCGGAAGTCCCGGAGCATCGGCACCGAGCCGAGTGCGAGCGTCGCGACGTACGGAATCCCGTGCGCGGCCATGATCCGTGCGATGTCCTTCTTCTGACCGGCTCTCGGAGCGCCCGCCGGCGTCGTCGTCGTCCACGCGCCCTCCGGCGTGGCGCCCGACTTCTGCACGCCGGTGTTCATGTACGCCTCGTTGTCGTTGAGGACGTAGATGATGTCCTCGTTCCGCTCGGCCGCGGCGGAAACCCCGGAAAAGCCGATGTCGCAGGTCGCCCCGTCCCCGCCCCAGACGACGACGTGCGTGTCGCCGAGGCCGCGCAACCGCAGCGCGGCCTTGATCGCGGATGCCTCGGCCGCCGCCGAGGCGAACGGAGTGAGATGGACGGCGACCTTGAACGGCGTGGCCGGCCAGATACCGGTGATGATCGTCCAGCACGAGGCCGGGATCACGAGCACGGTCCTCACCTCCGGTGACGCGGCGGCCAGGGCGTCGAGCACGTGACGGACGTTGATCGCCGGCGCGCAGCCCGCGCACGCGGCGTGTCCGGGAAGGAGCAGCTTCTCCTCGCTGACGATCTCCTCGATCCAGGCGGCCATCAGACGCCCTCCGGGACGTGGACGGGCTCGTCGACGCGGCTGCCGGTGCGCGTCGCCTGCAGAGCCCACCGCAACGTGTCGGGAGTGACCTCCGTCCCGCCGATGCCGCAGATGAAGTTCGTGACCGCCCGCGCGTGGGCGAGGTCGAGCGCTCTCACGTCGCTGCCCAGCGGTCCGAACGACCCGAAGGCGGACGCGCGATCGACGACGCAGACATGCCGGACTCCCGAAAGAAGCGACGACAGCTTGCCCACGGGGAACGGCCTGTACGCATGCACGCGGACGAGCAGTGGGGCATCGCCGTCGCCCAGCAGCTCGCGGGCCGTGTCGCCGATGGTGCCCACGGTGATCAGCGCGGTGTCCGCGCCGGGATCGCCGGCGACGTCCACGGCTCCGACCTTGTCGCGCCCGAAGTGCCAGGTGAACTCCGACGCCGTCTCCGCGATGACGCCTCGCGCCCTGTCCATCGCCTCGGCGACGTTGCGCTGGAAGGCGGCGTACTGGCTCGGCTGGGGAAGCTGCGAGAACGCGTGCGGATCGTCGGGATCGAGCGCCCAGCCGTCCGGAGGACGGAACGACGGGAGGAATGCGTCCACCCTCTCCTGTTCGGGCATCTCGACGATCTCGGACGTGTGCGAGAGCAGGAAGCCCTCGGCGCAGACCATCACGGGCAGCAGCACGGTCTCGGCGATCCGATACGCACACAGGACGCTGTCCAGCACCTCCTGCGCCGACGCGCAGTAGAGCTGCACCCAGCCTGTGTCGCGCTGGCTCATGCTGTCCGACAGGTCGGGTTCGAGGCTCCACGGTGCGAAGATCGACCGGTTGACGTTGACCATGACCAACGGGACGCGTTCCCGCGAGGCGCGGTGGAGCTGCTCGTGCGCGTACAGCAGCCCCTGCGAAGAGGTCGCGGTGAACGTCCGAACGCCGGCCCGCGACGCCGCGATCACGTAGCCGAGCATCGAGTGCTCGCTCTCGAGGTTCGCGTACTCCACGTCGTCGCGACCCGCGACGAGCTCAGCGAGCCGCTCGACGATCAGCGTCTGCGGCGTGATCGGGTAACAGCCGATGGCCTGGGCGCGGGCGAGCACGACCGCGTAGGCCGCCGCCTCGTTGGCGGTCATCACGGCCCGTCCGCGCGGAAGGACGTTCCTCACGCTCTCACCTCCTCCATCGCAATCGCGTTCCTCACCGGGCAGACGACCGCGCAGATGCCGCAGCCCTTGCAGTAGTCGTAGTCGATCTCCATCGAGCCGTCGGCTCTCGTGATCACGCCCTCCGGGCAGAAGAGCGCACACAGGGCGCAGGCGGTGCACTCGTCGCGGAGCACGGGGCGCTCGAGCGACCAGGAGCCCGTGTGGTTGGCGAGCGAATCCGTTCTGCTGACCGGAAAGAGCAGTCGCTCTCGGCGCAGCGGCGGAACAGGCACGGAGCCGATCTGCTCGTCCCCCGCGACCCGGCGCTGCCGGCGGCAACGCTCGTAGCCTTCCCGCGCCGCCCGGATGTTCGGCTCCGCGCGAGCTCCGAGGCGCGACGCGATGGCCTGCTCCAGGAACTCGAGCCCGCCCGCGACGAGGAGCTTGACGCAGCCGCCGAGCATCGCCACGTTGCCCATGGGGCGGCCTTCCGCCGAGAGGACGTCGTTGCGGCGCGCGATCAGCGAGGCCGGCACCCGGGCGATCTCGATCGGTCCGGATACGGGAAAGCGCGTCTCGCGGTTGAGGAGCATCAGCCCGCCCGGCCGCACCCGGGCGATCAGCTCCGCGGACGGCGGCGACGCCGAGAGGGCGACGAGCACGTCGCACGCTCCGACCTTGTAACGCCGGTGGATCGGCGCAGCATCGTCCCAGCGCAGGAACGCCGAGATCGGTGCCCCGCGCCGCTCCGCCTTGAACTCGGGGAAGCTCTGCACCCAGAAGCCCGCGCGCGCGAGGGTGTCCGCAAGCAGTTGCGAGGCAAGGACGACGCCTTCGCCGCCGCGGCCCACCAACAGCATCTCCTTCATCGCCGGCTCTCCTTCGCAGACGCCCTCAGCATCCCGAAAGTGGGTTGCGCGGGAATCCGTGGCTGCGCTGATCGACTCGCGGGGAAATACGATGCCCGTCGTGCGCATCCAGGAGCTTTTCGACCTCACCGGCAAGGTCGCGATCGTCACCGGCGGCGGCAGCGGTCTCGGCCGGCAGATGGCCGAGGCGCTCGCGGAGGCCGGAGCCGACCTCGTGCTCTGTGCCCGCAAAGCCGAGCGCTGCGAAGAGGCCGCCGCCGAGCTGAGCCGCCTCGGCGTCCGGGCACTCGGGATGGGCTGCGACATCCGCGACCCCGCGCAGGTCGAGCACGTCGTCCGGCGCACGGTCGACGAGCTCGGGCGAGTCGACATCCTCGTCAACAACGCCGGCACGGCATGGGGCGCGCCGCCCGAGGACATGCCGCTCGAGGGCTGGCAGAAGGTGATCGACGTCAACCTGACCGGCGCCTTCCTGTTCGCGCAGAGCGTCGGGCGCGCGCTGATCGAGCAGGGGGTAGGCGGGAAGATCGTCAACGTCGCCTCCGTGGCGGCCTTCCGCGGCGCCCCGCAGCAGGCGATGAACGCGATCCCCTACAACACGAGCAAGGGCGGCCTGATCTCGTTCACGATCGACCTGGCCGTGAAGTGGGCGCCGCACGGCATCAACGTGAACGCGATCGCGCCGGGCTGGTTCCCGACCGAGATGTCCGGGACCACGCTCGACGCCGCCGGCGACCGTCTCCTGCAGCGCATCCCGCTCGGCCGCTACGGCGGCCCGGACGACCTCAAGGGCGCCGTCCTCTTCCTCTCCTCGGCCGCGTCCGGCTACATCACGGGCACGACGGTCGTCGTCGACGGCGGCCAGATGGCCTCGTAGCGTTTGACACCAGCAGCGGTCGGCTCTAGCATCGGCGCTTCCTGCCAGAGAAGGAGGAGGGATCATGGGCGAGGAGACGAGCGACCGCGACGAGAGCCAGGAGGTCGAGGAGCACCGCGACGATCTCGAGCTGCCAGACGAGACCGCCGAGGAGGTCACGGGCGGCAAGGCGACTCCCTCGAAGTGGTCGGAGTAAGGGGAGGCGGCCGCCGAGATCTAGGCCGAGTGACTGAGGCGCCGCCGGTGCGGGTCCAGCGCCGGCGGCGCTCGCACGTCTGGGGGACGCAGCTCCGCTCGGCGGGCTACGACGAGGCCGGCCGTACGCGGAGCGGCTGCGGGACCGACGTCGACGCTGATCGCCCTGCGCGATTCGTCCGTCGAGCGCCGGCGACTCGGCGACGACCGGCTCTCCGCGCTGATCAGGCTGTTCCTCCTCCACGAGCCGGTCGACGCGCGCACCGTCGACACGGAGGACGTCGAGTTCGTGGAGCGCGGACGGCGACACGATCCGGTCGTCCGTCGCCGTCCAGCCCTGGCGCGGGCGCGTTCGTCGTGCACGACTGGAACGAAGGCACGCCGGCGGACGACCACGTCGTCGGCGCCTCGGGCGTGACCGACGCGCTGGCCGACTCACCGTCCGCCGCCGGTGGAGAGCGCGCTGGATCTGTGCACGGGGTCTGGCGCGCAGGCCGTGCTCGCGTCGCGCCACGCGGAGCGAGTCGTCGGCATCGATCTCAACGCCCGTGCCCTGCGGCTGGCCGGGTGGACGCTCGCCCTGAGCGGGGTCGAAAACGTCGAGCTGCGGCACGGCGACGTCCGCGACGCCTGCGCCGGCGAGCGCTTCGACCTCGTCGTCGCCAACCCACCGTTCGTCGTCTCGCCCGACCGGCGCTGGCTGTTCCGGGATGCAGGCGGCGGGATCTCGCGGGCGGTGGTCGAGCGCGTGCCAGGCGCTCCTGCTCGACGGCGGGTTCGCGACCGTGCTCTGCCAGTGGCCGCTCCGGCCGGGCGAGGGCTGGGACGAGCAGCCGCGTGCCTGGGTCGCAGGGCCGCGACTGCGACGCCTGGATCCTGCGCCTGCCGACCGCGGAGGACGTGCTCGACCATGCGGCCCACTGGAACCGCCTCCTGCAGGCGGTCGATCCGCCGGAGTTCGAGCGCACCGTCGACCGCTGGCGTCGCGCACTTCGAGCAGAAGAGATCGACAGGGTCGTGTTACCGGCGCCGTCGTCCTCCGGCGCCGGCCGGGCGCGGCCTGGGTGCGTGCGGACGAGGGCGCCGGCTGGCCGACGGAGCCCGCCGGCGAGCACGTCGAGAGGCTCTTCGCCGGGCAGACGCTGGTCACGTCGCTCCCGGGCGACGCGGCGCTCCTCGACCTACGGCTCGCGGGCGTCGCCGGCGTCCGCCTCGACGAGACGCGGTCGTACGGCACGGACGGCCTGGAGCTGGTCGCCGCGCAGCTCCGAGGCTCGTTGCCCGTGCGCGCGAAGGTGAGCCGTGCCGCCGTCGCCGTGCTCCCGGGCCTCGACGGCCGCGTGCCCCTTCGCGACCTCCCCGGCGCCCAGGATGCGCTGCCCTCGATCCGCGAGCTGGTCGCGCTCGGCCTGCTGACGGCCGGCTTAGACGGCCCGCTCGAGCAGCGGCTTGACCTCGGAGATCAACCGCTCCAGCGTCTCGCGGTCGTACGGCGCGGGCAGGTCGAAGTAGACGTGGCGGAACCCGAGCTCGATCTGCGGCAGCAGCCGCTCGGCGACCATCTCGGCGGTCCCGACGGGGCCGCGGAAGTCCGGCAGCCCGTTCTGCTCCGCGATCGTCTGGGCGGCGCGCTCCGCCTCCTCGACGGTGTCCCGGATGACCACGGAGCCGCCCTGGAGCGTCCGCTCGATCTCGGACTCGTCCCGCCCGACCTGCTCGCACCAGCGGCGCAGCACCTCGTCCTTGTGCCGGACCCGCTCGAGGTCGCCGCCCGTGTTCCAGGCGTCGGCGTACCGCGCGACGGTCGCGAGGGTCTTCCGCTCGCCCGACCCGCCGATCAGAATCGGCAGACGCTCCTGGACGGGCGCCGGGTTGTTGTGGACGCGCTGCGCCTGGTAGAAGCGGCCGCGCGCGCTCGTCTCGTCGCCGTCCAGCATCCCGCGCATCAGCTCGACCGCCTCGTCGAACCAGTCCAGTCGCTCGCCGAAGCCCTGGCCGAACGGGATACCGAAGGCCGTGTGCTCCGTCTCGAACCACGCGCCGCCGATGCCGAGATAGGCGCGGCCGCCGGAGATGTGGTCGAGCGTCGTGACCATCTTGGCCACGAGCGCCGGGTTGCGGAAGGTGTTCGCGCCGACCATCAGTCCGATCGTCACGCGCTTCGTCAGCGCGGCCCAGGCGGCCAGCGTCATGTAGCCCTCGAACATCGGCCCGTGGGGATCCCCGACGATCGGGTACAGGTGGTCCCAGGTCCAGAGCGAGTCGAACCCGAGTTCGTCGGCGAGCACGCCAACGTCGCGGAGCGCCGGCCAGTCGGTGCACTGGTTCCAGGCGAGGACGCCGATCTTCAGCGCCGGAGCGTCCGTCACCCGGCGGCTGCCAGAGCCTCGCCGAGCGTCTCGTAGACCGAGAGCACGCGGTCGATCTTCGTCACGCTGAGGACGCGCTGGATGTTCCCCGGTGGGCACACGAGCAACACCACTCCCTGCTGCGGCCGCGGCCGGAGGATCGCGTGGATGCCGCTCGAGTCGATGAACGTCAGCTCGGAGAGATCGACGATCAGGGGGCGTTCGCCGTCCGAGAGTGCGTCGAGCGTCTCCGCGACGGTCGGCGCGTGGACCATGTCCAGCTCGCCTGAGAGCGCGACGATCTCGGACGCGCCCTGCGTGCTCCGCGAGATGGAGAAGGTTTCCGCTTCTGTGTTCATCGAGTGTCGTGCGCCCCTGGGCGGCGCGTCCGCCCATGCTAGCGAGCTACTGCCGCGGGAGCACATGACCGGGGATCTACACTCGCTGCGCGGATGGCTGCTCCCCGGACGCTGACTCGACGCACGATGCTGTTCGCGCTCGTCAACGTCGTGCTCTGGCCGGCCCTGGCGACGGGCCTCGACTACGGCCTCGGCCTCCAGGACAAGCCCGGTGCGAGCGCGGCCTACGTGCTCGCGGTCGCCCTCTCCACGTACCTTGGCGGCGTGGCGTTCGGTGTCGCGTCGGCGCTGCTCTCCTTCCTCGCGCTCAGCTACTTCTTCGTCGGTGCGCCGCGCGCGCTCGAGTTCCAGACCGAAAACGTGAGCGGGCTCGTGCTGTTCCTGTTCGTCGCCGGCGCGGTCGGGTACCTGCTCGTGCGGGAGCGGCATGCGAAGGAACGGGCCGACGCGCTGCTGGAGGACCGGCGCGCGCGCGACGCCGAGCGCGAGCGGAGGCTCGAGCAGGAGCGCTTCCTCGCCCAGGCAGGGGTGTCGCTGGCCAAGTCGCTCGACTACGAGGAGACCCTCGGCGAGATCGCGCGGCTCGCCGTGCCGCGGCTCGCGGACTGGTGCACGATCGACCTGCTCGACGACGACGGGTGCATCGAGAACGTCGCCGTCGCGCACCCCGATCCCGAGCGTGTCGCCCATGCCCGGTCGCTGCAGGAGCTCTTCCCGCCCGATCCGGAGGCGTCGACCGGCGTGCCGAACGTCCTGCGCACCGGAGTCTCCGAGCTGTACGCCGAGATCGACGAGGCCGTGATCGACTCGGTTCCCGACGAGGAGCTGCGGTCGATCGTCCGCGATCTCGAGCTGCGCTCGGCGATGATCGTCCCGCTGGCCGCGCGCGGTCGCGTCCTGGGCGCGATCAGCTTCTTCCTCGCCGAGTCCGGGCGCCGGTACGGCGAGCAGGACCTGCGCTTCGCCGAGGAGCTCGCGCGCCACGCCGCGCTCGCGATCGACAACGGCCGCCTGCACCGCGCCGAGCAGGACGCCCGCGCGGCGCTGCAGGTCGTCGCCGAGCGTCTTGACCGCCTGCACCGCGTCGCGGCCGCGCTCGCCAAGGCGGTCACGGTGCCGGACGCGCTCAACGTGATACTCGGCGAGGGGATCGTCGCCTCCGAGGCTGTGGCCGGCGTGGTCGGCCTCGTCGCCGAGGACGGCGAGACGATCGAGATCGTGGCCTCGCGCGGCTATCCGGAGCCCACGATCCGCGCGTGGCGGTCGTTCTCGGTCAACAGGCGGCTGCCGCTCTCCGACGTCGTGCGCACCGGCCGGGCGTTCTTCTGCGAGTCGCAGGCCGAGCGGGACGCGCGCTGGCCGACGTTCGCGGGCGTCGGTGCGAGCAACGCGTTCGTGGCGCTGCCGCTCGCAGTGCGCGGCACGGTTCGCGGGGCGGTCGCCCTGAGCTTCGGGGGCGAACGCTCATTCTCCCCCGAGGAGCAGGAGCTCCTGCTGACGATCGCGCGCCAGTGCGCGCAGGCGCTCGAGCGCGCGCGCCTGTACGAGCATGAGCACGCGATCGCGGTCGCCGTCCAGCGCTCGCTCCTGCCCCGGGACGTCGCGGTGTCGGACGAGGTCGCCGTCGCCGTGCGCTACCTGCCCGCGAGCCCCGGGCTCGAGATCGGCGGAGACTGGTACGACGTGATGCGCCTCGGGCCGCGCGAGCTGATGATCGCGATCGGCGACGTGGTCGGTCACGGGCTGCATGCAGCGGCGACGATGGGCCAGCTCCGAAACGCCACTCGAGCCTACGCGCTCGAGTCCTCGTCGCCGGCCGAGATCGTCTCGCGCCTGAACGCCTTCGTGAGCCGCTTCCCGGACGGCGAGTTCTCGACGCTCTTCGTCGGCCGTCTCGACCTCGAGCAGCGCGTGCTCGAGTACACGAACGCCGGCCATCCGCCTCCGCTCCTGCGCCGGCCCGACGGCGAGACGGCCTGGCTCGAGGACGCGCGGACCTTCCCGATTGGCGTCGAGACGGGCTCGGAGTTTCTGTCTGCGACCGTCGAGCTCGAGCCCGGGACGCTCCTCTTCATGTACACGGACGGGCTCGTGGAGCGGCGCACGAGGTCGCTCGAGGAGGGGTTAGCAACGCTCAGAGCGGTGATAGAAGAGAGTGCAGACGATCCAGAGCAGCTTCTCGAGGAGGTGATCGAGGGAGTCGTCGACGACGGGGCGGAGCATGCCGACGACATCGCCATGGTCACGTTTCGCTTCCTGCCCGAGCCCGGCCTGCAGCTGCAGCTCGGTCGCGACGCCGAGGATGCCGGAGAGATGCGCGCGCGGCTCCACGACTGGCTGGTGCAGGCCGGGGCGTCCGAGGACGAGATCTTCGACGTGACGCTGGCCTGCTCCGAGGCGTTCGCGAATGCGATCGAGCATCCGCTGGGCGCGGCCGACTCCTCCGTCCACGTCGACGGCGCCGTCTCGAACGGCGTGCTGACGATCGCCGTGCGCGACCACGGCGGCTGGCGCGAGCACCGGTCGCGAGAGGAGGGCGGGCTCGGCCTGCCGCTGATGCACTCGCTGATGACCTCGGTCGACGTCAAGCGCCGGCCGGAGGGAACGACCGTCGTCCTGCGCCGCCGCCTGCAGTCGGCGCTGGCCGCCTGAACCCGTGGGTGACGGGAGAGCTGACTGCGGAAAGGTTTACTCGACCGCGAACGCGGAAATGATCAGCGCGAACCGTGCAGGTGACGGCCATATACCCTTCGCGCCCTGTCTGAGGAGGAACCAATGAGCGTCCATCACATGGACGTCGAGCAGCATCCGGGCTGTGTCGTCACCGTCAGCGGCGACGCCGACCTGTACGCGGCCGCGAACGTCGAGCGGGAGCTGGTCCGGCTCGTCGACCAAGGCAAGCATTCGATCGTCGTCGACCTCACGGACGCGACCTTCATCGACTCGACGATGCTGCGAGTGCTCCTCAACGTCAGCAAGCGCCTGCGCCCCGGCGGCGGCGAGCTGCTCGTCGTCTGCCACGAGCACAACATCCGCAAGATCTTCGAGATCACGCTTCTCGACCGGGTGTTCACGATCTTCGACTCGCGCGAGGCGGCGCTCGAGCACCTGGGGGTGGACGCGTAGTGAACTTCGGCCTGTCGAGCGAGACGCCCGCCGAGGGCGCGGACGCCGTCGTCTCCCTCGAGGGGGAGGTCGATCTCTACACCGCTCCCGAGCTCAAGCAGGAGCTGCACCGCCTCGTGGGCGAGGGCGCGAAGCAGATCGTGATCGACATGACCGCGACGACATTCATCGACTCCACGACGCTCGGTGTGCTGCTGAGCGTCGTCAAGCGCGTGCGGCCCGAGGGCGGCGCGGTCGTGCTCGTCTGCCCCGACCGGAACGTGAAGCGCATCTTCGAGATCACGCTCCTCGACCGCGTGTTCACGATCGTCGACACGCGCCCGGAAGCGTTCGACGCGCTCGCGTCCTCGGCTTCGGCCTAAGAAACAGCATCGAGTGCCAGGCTTCAGCCTGGCACCGATTCCCTGTTCACCCGGTCGCCGATCAGCCGCCGAGGTACTTCGTGAACGCGATCTTCGCGCCGCGGCCCTCGGCGCCGGCGCCGATCTCGATCTCGTCCACGAGCGCGTGGATGATCGCCAGCCCCATCTCGTCCTCCCGCAGCTCTTCGTCCGGCTGGGGGTGGAACTCCGGGACGGGCCGGTCGAAGCGGAAGCCGTGGCCGGCGTCAGAGACCTCGACACTGACGGCGCGCGGCGAGAGTTCGTAGCGGACGCTGACGGCGCCTGTGCCGCCGTCCTCCCCGTAGGCATGGCGCACGGAGTTCGAGCACGCCTCGGTGACGGCGAGCTTCAGGTCGGCGAGCACCTCGTCGTCGACCGGGCCCAGCCGGCAGAGGCCGGAGAGCACCAGCCGGCAGAGCGCGAGCCACCTCGCCTCCGCCGGGATCGTCAACGAGACGATCTGCGGCCTGTCACCGTTCCTCTGCATCGACCCCTCCTCGTTCCAGCTCCTCCCGCATCGTCTCGAGCGCCCGCCGGATCAGGCGTGAGACGTGCATCTGCGAGATCCCCAGCTCGTTCGCGATCTGCGTCTGCGTCAGCCCGTCGTAGAAGCGGAGCTGGATGATCCTGCGCTCGCGCGGTCCCAGGGCTTCGATGCCGACCGCGAGCAACTGCTGGTCCTCGGTGCGCTCGAAGGCCTCCTCGACGATGCCCAGGGTCTGCATCCGGTCGAGCTCGGAGCCCTCCTCGGCAGGCGCGGTCAGCGACTCGGCCGTGTAGGCGCGGCTCGACTCGAGCGCCTCCACCACTTCTTCCTCCTCGACGCCCGCGGCCTCGGCCAGCTCCGCGATCGTGGGCGAGCGCTCGAGCTGTGCGCTCATGTCCTGGATCAGGCTCGAGAGCATCTGGTTCAGCTCCTTGAGCCGCCGTGGCACGTGGACGGCCCACGCGCGGTCGCGGAAGTGCCGCTTGATCTCGCCGACGATGGTCGGGACGGCGTACGTCCGGAAGAAGACGCCGCGCTCGAGGTCGAAGCGGTCGATCGCCTTGATCAGCCCGATCGAGGCGACCTGGACGAGGTCGTCGAGCTGCTCTCCGCGGCCCGCGTACCGGCGCGCGATCGCCCGCGCAAGAGGAAGGTTGGCCTCGACGAGCTTGTCGCGGGCGCTCGTGTCCCCGCGCTCGTGGTAGGCCCGGAGGAGCTCGTTCTCCTCCAGCTGGTTCGGGCTCAAGCTCACGCGGATCCGCTGCCTGCCGGGATGCGGACGTCGAGGCGCAGCCAGTACCCGTCGTCGCGGGTCGTCGACTCGGCGTCCGCGACGAGCGCGGCCAGCAGCCGCTCCAGCTCGAGCCGCTCCGGGTGGGAGGCCCCCGCATCGAGCGGATCGCGCTCGAGCGGGCCGACGAGGATCGAGAGCCCGTCGCCTTCGACCTGAGCTTCGAGGGTCACCTCGTCACCGAGTTCGGCCTTGCGGAGCACGCTCTCGAGCGCGAGCTGAAGATCGTCCATCGCCTCGTATCCCAGGTCGAGCCTCGCCGCCAGGCCGCCGACGAACAGGCGCGCGATACCCACGAACCGCAGCTGGCCGGGGATCGCGAGCGTGACCGTCTCGGAGGCGTTCAGGGCAGAATCGGACACGGGCGGGACGATAGTGCGTTCATGGAGACGGGGGGCGCGGAAGGGATCGCGCCACGCTCCATACCCCGGACGGTGCTCGGCCCAAACGCCTAGCGGCTCTTCTTGGCGTTTACGGCGCGCAGCAGCTGCGCCTTGTTCATCTTCGAGCGCCCGGGGATGTTCAAACGGCGAGCCTCGTTGTAGAGCTGCGCCTTCGTCCGTCCCTTGGGACGCCTGGTGCCGGAGCGCAGGCCCCCGCGACGTCCGGAAGAGATGTCCAGCGTGGACGTGCGCGAGCTCGTCCGCGACTGGCCGGAGCGCGCACGTTCCTTGTTCACGGTCCGTGCCGCGATCTCCTCGGCACGGGCCGTCGAACGGCCGTGCTTGCGCTCGCTCGCCTTGATGTGTTCGTACTGGCGGGCGAGCTTCGTTCCCTTCTTCACTCCACGAGGCGGCATCGCGTCTCCTTTCAGGTCCGGGCGAGCGCGTCGTTGATCAGGGCGTCGATCTGTCCCCCGGTCACCCTGCCTTCGAGCCGGCCGACCGCGGAGCGGCCCTCGACGAGGACGAGCGTCGGGATCTCGTCGACCGACAGGCGCTCGGCGAGCGCCGCGTTCTCGTCGGCGTCGACGCTGACGACGGTGAGCCTGCGCCGCTCCTTGCGTGCGACGTGGGCGATCAGGCTCTCCATCCGCCGGGCCGGCCCCGATGTCCTCCTCGTGAAGAAGAGGAGGATCGGCTTCTTCAACCGGCGCGTGCGGCTTGCTCCGTCATCCTCTCGTTCCTGGGGCATTCTGCTCGCTTCCACGGTTTCGTGTCACCTCCGGCACGACCCAGCGCACAGCAAAGCTGCGGACTCGCGACGAGAGCTGGGCGGATCTCGTACGACTCTGGTACTTCAGTACCGCGTTTTCGCGATTTTCATGCGTTCGACCCGGTGCGTCGCCGGCGCGCCGGCTTGCGGGCTTTCCGCTCGGTGTCCTCCTGGTACTCCTTGAGGTCCCCCGAGCCGAAGAGCACCGTCGGCACCTCCTGCGTCGCCGGCTGCTTTCCCCTGATCAGCACGTCGGCGAGCGTCGCTGCCACGGCCGTGAACGGCACGGCCAGCGGCACGAACGCGGCGCCGAAGAGGAGCCCGACCGCGGTGACGACGACGAGGATCGCGAGCGGCGCGATCCCGACGGTGTTGCCCATGACTTTCGGCTGGATCAGGTAATCCTGGAGCAGCCGCAGCCCGTACACGGCGACGGCGGTCAGGATCGCGGCCTCGAGGGAGACGGTAAGCGCCACCCCGACCGAGGCGATCCCCGCGAGCAGAGGCCCGACGACGGGGATGATCTCGAGGACGGCGGCCAGCAGTCCGAGCAACAGCCAGTACGGCAGCCCGATCGCCCAGAACGCCAATGAGAGCACCGTGCCGACGAACCCGATCAGGACGAGCGAAGCGCGGACGTACGCGCCAAGCTTCAGCTCCACGAGGTCCCACGTGTCCTTGACCGTTTTGCGGCGCGCTCTGGGTAAGAGCGATACCACCAGCTCCTCTGCCCGCTCGCGCTCGTAGATCCAGTAGGCGGCGGCGGCCAGCACGAAGAAGATGCCGACCAGGATCTCGACGGCCTTGCGCCCGGCGTCGACGGCGGCGTGGACGACGTTGCCCGTCCGGGGGAGCTTCTTCAGCTCCTTCTGGAGCCCGACGAGGATGTCGTGCTTGATCCCCGTCGTCTGCTTCGCCGCCTTGCCGAGCTGCCGGCTCGTCTGCGGGACGTTCCCGATCGCGTGCTCGACCTGGTGGAGCATGTTCGGGACGACGAACCAGAGAACGAGCGCCAGCAGGCCCGCGAACACGGCGTAGTGCGCGAGCACGCCGCCGATTCGCGGCACGCGGAACCGGACGAGCCGCTCCACCCCCGGCCGCATCGCCGAGGCCAGCATGAAACTGAGGAAGAGCAGGGCGACGAGCACCTTGAGCTTCCAGAGCGCCAGGAACATCGCCACCGTCAAGACGGCGACGGCCGTGATCACGAACGTCTTGCGGGCGAGGCTGTCTCGGGCCGGCACGAGCTATCTCCCCGCCGTCGTCTCGAGCGCTTGTTGGCGCGGGTCCATGAATCGCACGTTCCCTCGCGCGGGTGGCGACAAACGAGGTTTGGGCCTCCTCCGCCCGGGTATTGCCGCGCGCGTGGCTGCCCTGGTCGCCGCATTCGAAGCGGCCGCAGCGGGAAGCACACCGTCTACTTTGCGGGTCCACCAGGTCGGCCCCGACCAGGACGGATTCCTCGCTTTCGCCCGCAGCGAACTGGTTCTCGCAGCGCGTTGACGAATTGCGTTTGGACCGGCCGAAGGCGGGGTAGCAAGGTCCCGTGAGCGCGACTGCTGCAGTCAGGCCCGAGCAGCTGCGTGACGCGGCGCGACGCGTCGCGGCGGCGCAGCGCCTCGCTGCCGTCGAGGCCGAGCTCGAGTCGGCGATGAGCCGCCGGACGGAGCTCTGGCACGAGCAGTCGCTCAACCCCGATTCTCGCATCTCGGGCGAGCTGCAAGTGCTGTCCGACAAGATCAACCGGCTGTGGGCTGAGTCCCGGGCCCGGCGGGCGACGATCCGCGCGGGCTCACGCGAGCGCATCCTCAGCCGCGTCCGCGCCGAGGCTCGCTTCGAGCGCGAGGTCAAGAAGGGTCGAGGAGGTGTCTCATGACTGCCAGAGCCGGTCGGACGTACACGCTGCTGCTCGGTATCGGCGCCGCGGGGGCGCTCATCTGGGTCGCCACCCGCGTCGGGACCGCGACGACCTGGCGCTACTGGGCCGCGCTCGGGATCCTCGCGGGCGCAGGGCTCGCCTTTGCGCTCACGCAGAGGACAGCCTACGGCGCCTGGAGCGAGGTTACGCCGCTCGGCTTCCTGCTCGCACTCGTCGTGGCCGTCGTCTGTGCGGGCTGGATCGCCGTCGTCGGCCAGCCGCACGCGAACTGGTTCCGCGATCACTTCACGTCCTGGTCGGACGACATCGGCATCCTCGGCTTCGTCGACCGCATGACGACCTATGTGGACGTCATGGCCTTCGGCATCGGCGCGTTGCTCGCCTCCGCGCCCGGCGCCTTCGGCAGGGCGGCACCGGCGCCCGCCGGCCCGGCCGTGGCCGAACGCCCTGCGCCGGCCCCGGGTCGGCCGGTCGAGGGCACGCCCGCGACGGCCGATGGAGACGGGGCTCGGCCGGTCGTCCGCGAGCGCGAGCCCACGCGCGTTTAGTCGGCCCCGGGGCGGGGTACGAACCCGCCACGACGCACGAGCCAGGGTAAGGATCGCCGGGAACGGCGATTCCGATTCGGTCAGTACATGCCCTCCCTGACATAGGTCCCGGCCGTCGTCTCTCCGCGAGGAGGAGGTAGGCCGCCTCCTCCTCGCATTTCTGTCCGGCGTTTGCAGGGCGTTTGTGCGACACTTCAGGCGGTTGAATCGAGAGGCGCTCGACGCCGTAACTTGGTCAGACGCCGCCCACTTCTCGCCAAGACCGGCCCGGTCATTCCACGCGAGGAGCACGTGGTGGGTGGAGATGTCTCAGACGACGGAGTTCAGTTCGCGGTCACGCCTGTTGTTCGCGACCACTGCCGTGTGCTCGTGCTCGAAGGAGAGCTCGACAGGCTGGAGGCGCCGGAGCTGGATGCAGCCATCGACGCCTGCACGGACGGCCTCCCTGTGGTCGTCGACTTGAGCAGCCTCACCTTCATCGACTCCGCCGGCCTCCACGTCCTACTCCGGGGTCGAGACGTCGGTCGTCCTGTTGCGCTCGTGCGCGCGCCCGGCTCGAACATCGGCCGGGTGCTGGAGATCGTGAACGCGGAGAAGTCTCTCCCGCTCTACGACGACCTGGCGGCCGCGGTCACGCAGGTCGGCGGCTCCTAGACCGCGACGAACCCCGACGGGCGGCGTTTCGCTTTGGCCGAGATGGGAATCGGCCTTGCATGGAGATCGGACGTCCCGAGCGTCAGTACGAGATCGAGCCCCTCGAGGAGCCCGTGCCCCGGGAGGAGCCGAGCGAGCGCCCCGCGCCTCCGCGCGAGCGCGAGCCGGTTCTGCCCGCGCTGGAGCCGGTTCCGAGTTGAGAGCCGGCGAGAGCGGGGGCCGGGCCCCGGACTACATCGACCCGGTCAAGGGTTGGCGGACCTGGCTCGTCGTGCAGGGCCACGACGCCGCGCGCCTCGCGAGCGTCTCCTTCCCGGCGCTCTGGCCGCGACGCCGGCGGCTACGCGCGGAGTGCGGCCGCGGGTTCCACACCGGGGCGGGGCCGCCGCTCCGGATCGACCATCGCGCTCCGTCGATGGACTGCAGCTGCGGGATCTACGCCACCTGGAACCTCGACCGCGCGACGCAGATCGCCGACTGCGCGACGGCGCGCTTCCGCGACTGCCTCGGCCGGGCCGTCCTCGGCGCCGCGGTCGGCGAGGTCTCGCTCTGGGGGAAGGTCGTCGAGTGCGCGCACGGCTGGAGGGCGGCGTTCGCCTACCCGGCGCGGATCTACGTGCTCGCTCCCTCGTACGGGCGGCGGTCGCAGGTCGCGACGGGCGACCAGCTCGCGGCCGACCTCGCCGCGTACGGCGTGCCCGTCGAGACGCTGGAGTGCGCCTCGACGCTCGAGATGCGCCGGCTGCTGAGCGACGAGCGGACCGACCGCGCGGCCTAGATTCCCTGCTCACGCAGGTGAATTACCCATTTTGCGGAATGAATTCGCGGCGGAAACATGACTACACTCCCCGCCAGAGCCCAAGCGCACATGACTGCGATCGTGGACCGCCTGCATTCGAATCGCCTCCTGCTCGGGGGCCTCGCTGCGCTCGCCGCGGCCGGCATCGCGACCGGGATCGGAATCGCGCTCGACCTGGACGCGAAGCCGGGCGCGCAGGTCCTTTATGTCGTGTTCGCGGCCGCGGCCGCCGCGGTCGGGGGCCTCTGGTCCGGGCTTTTCGCCGGGGCGATCTCGTTCCCGCTGTTCATCTACTTCTTCCTGAACCGGCCGTGGGCGTTCGACGTCGGGGCCTCGCGGATCACGTCGCTCGTCGTGCTCGCCATTGGCTGCGCGCTCGTCTCCTACATCGTCGCGCGCGAACGCAAGGCCCGGGAGCTCTCCGCCGGCGCGCGCGAGGTGAACGCCTCGCTCGGCCGCGCCGGCGTGGCGATGTGGGAGTGGGATCCCGAGCGCGACCGGCTGCGCTGGTCGCACGACCTGCCCGAGAGCTTCGGCATCGCCCGCGCCCAGCGCCCGGAGACCCTCGAGCAGCTGCTCGAGGCGGTCAACCCCGACGACCGCAACCAGGTGAAGTCGGCGTTCGGCGACGCGATCTCCGGAGCGAACTTCGAGGTCGAGGTGCGGACGTCTCTCGCGCCGGGCGGCTGGTGCTGGATCCAGCTGGAGGGCGGCGTCCGCCGCAGCCTGCGCGGGAAGCGCGTCTCAGGGCTCGTTCGCGACGTCACGACCGTCCGCCGGAGCATGGAGCGCGAGCGTTTCCTCGGCGGGCTGACGCGCGCGCTCGCCGTGGCGCTGGACTACGACGGGTTGCTCGCAGAGCTGGCGCGGCTGGCCGTCCCCGAGCTCGGCGACTGGTGCTGGATCGACGTCGTCGAGGAGGACGGCATCGTTCGCAACGTCGTCACGGAGCACAGCGACCCGGTGAAGGCCGAGCTGGCGCGGGAGCTCCGCCGCCGCTACCCGGTCGAGCCCGGCGACCCTCGCGGCGCGGCCGCCGTGGTGACCGAAGGGACCTCGCAGCTCTACCACGAGATCACCGACGACCTGCTCCGGGAGGCCACCCGGACCGAGGAGGAGCTCGACCTCTACCGCCGCCTCGATCCGCGCTCGGCGATCGTCGCGCCGCTCCGCGCGCGGGGACGCATGCTCGGCGCGCTGACGCTGATCAGTGCGGGCGGGCCCCGCCGCTACGACGAGGAGGATCTCGCTTTCGTCGAGGAGATCGCGCAGCTCGCCGGCCTGATGATCGACAACGCCCGGCTGCACGCGGACGAGCAGGATGCGCGCCAGGAGGCGGAGGCCGGGGCGCTGCGCATGGAGCGGCTGCAGGCGCTGACGGCCCGGCTGTCCGCGGCTGTGGCGGCGCCCGAGGTGGCGCAGATCATCGTCGACGAGAGCCACGACGTGCTCGGCGCCCGTGCCGCCTGGGTCAGCGTCGTCGACGACGACCACCTGCGGTTGCTCGCGTCGAACGGCTACCGCGAGGAGTTCGTGCAGAAGTACCGGCGGATCCCGATCGGCTCCGATCTCGTCGTCGCACAGGCGGTCAGGAGCGGGAGGCCGAGCTGGGTCGAGTCGCCCGAGCCCGAAGGGGACCGCCATCCGGAGCTGGCCGAGGGCGCGGGGGCCACGGGAGGCGAGTCTGTCGTCTACATGCCCCTGCTGGTCGCGGACCAGTCCTTCGGCTTCCTGGCGCTCCGATTCGACGGCCCGCGGGCATTCGGCGCCGCGGAGCGCGCGCTGATCTCGAGCTTCGTCGAGCAGTGCAGCCAGTCGCTCGAGCGCGCCCGTCTGTTCGAGCGGGAGCGGGACGCACGCGCACAGGCCGACGTGCACCGCGGCGAGCTCCAGTTCCTCGGCGACGTGTCGAAGACGCTGGCCGGGACGCTCGAGGTCGAAGAGCTGCTCGACGCCCTCCTCGGCCTGACGGTGCCGCGGTTGGCCGATGCGGTCAGCTTCTTCCTGCTCGAGGAGGGCCACTACCTGCGCCGGGCCGCCTCGATCCACGTCGATCCCGCGAAGACGAAGCTCATGCGCGAGCTGCGCGGCGCGCGGATCGACATCGACGCCGACCCGGACGGCCCGCTCGCGCGCGTCGTGCGGACGCAGGAGCCGTTCGCGCTGCCCCGGCTCGACCGCGCCCTCCTGGACACGCTCGCGCTGGACGAGTTCCAGTTCCGGACGCTCGAGTCGCTCGGGATGCGGGCTTGGCATGCGCTGCCGCTCGTCGCGCACGGCGAGGCCACCGGCGTGCTCTCACTGGCCACGGTCGGCGACCGGGCGTTCTCGGAGCGCGACCTCGACCTCGCACGCGAGTTCGCCGCGCGGGCCGCGCTCGCGCTCACGAACGCGTACGACTTCGAGCGCGAGCGGCAGGCGCGCGCGGCGGCCGAGCGCGCCTCGGAGCGCATGGGGCACCTGCACCGGATCACGGCCGCGCTGGCGCAGGCGGTCACGACCGAGGAGGTCGCGCGCGAGATCACCGTCGAGGCCGGGGCCGCGTTCGGAGCCGACGCCGCGGCAACGCAGCTGCTCACCGACGACGGCTCCGCGCTCGAGCTTGCGAGCGCGACCGGCCACCTCGCCGAGCTGATCGGCCGCTACGGCCGTGTCTCCATAAACCAGGAAGTGCCCGCCGTCGAGGCGGTCCGCTCGGCCCGGGTCATGTGGTACGAGTCGGCCGCGGCGCTGGCCGACCGCTACCCGGACCACGCGCAGGTGCGCGCCGGCCTCGAGGCGGTCGGCTTCATCCCGCTCGTCGGCCACGACAAGCCGCTCGGCCTGCTCAGCGTCAGCTTCACGCAGCCGCGCGCGCTGAGCGGCGAGGACAGGGCGCTCATCGACGTGCTGCTGCAGCAGTGCGGGCAGGCACTCGAGCGGGCGCGCCTGTACGAGCGCGAGCAGGACGCCCGGCGCCGGGCCGAGGACGCCGGGCGCCGGCTCGACCAGCTGCAGACGATCCTGGAGGCGAGCCTGACCGCACAGTCGGTGGACGAGCTCCTCCACGAGCTGCTCACGAACGTCCGCAGCATCCTCCACGCCGATCGTGCCGCAATCCTCGTGCTGGACGACGACGACCAGGTGCTGACGGTCGCCTCCGCGGTCGGGCTCGACCCAGGTGTCGAGCAAGAGGTCAAGGTGCCGCTCGGGCACGGCATTGCGGGAGGGATCGCGGCCACCGGCGAGGCGCGCCTCGTCCCCGACCTGAAGCAGGCCGACGTCGTCAGCGCCTACCTCCGAGACGCCGGCGGGTCGCTGATCGGCGTGCCTCTGACGGTGCGAGGACGGGTCCTCGGGGTCATGCACGTCAGCAGCCTGACCGTGAACTTCTTCAGCGAGGACGACCTCGAGCTGCTCACGGTCGCCGCCGACCGCGCGGCGCTCGCTTTCGAGCGGATGATGATCTACGAGCGCGAGCACGAGATCGCCGTGACACTCCAGCAGAGCGTTCTGCCGGGCCGCCTGCCCGAGATCGAGCGCCTGGACGTGGCCGTGCGCTACTTGCCGGGACGGAACGAGCTCGAGGTCGGCGGCGACTGGTACGACGTCATCGACCTCGGCCACGGCCGTGTGGGCGTGGTCGTCGGCGACGTGGTCGGGAAGGGCGTGATCGCGGCGGCGGCGATGGCGCAGCTCCGGAACGCCCTGCGCGTCTACGCCCTCGACGGCCTCAAGCCCAGCTCGGTGCTCAGCCGCCTGGGCGAGCTCGCGCGCACCGTCGGCACACCGTTCGCGACCGTCGCCTACATGGTCATCGACCACGAGCGCGGAGTCTGCCGCTACGCGAGCGCCGGCCATCCGCCGCCGCTGCACGTGCGCAAGGGCTGGCCGCCCGTCTACCTCGAGGGCGGCCGCTCGACGCCGATCGGCATCGGGATCGACACCCGGAGCCGCCAGGCCTCGGTCGAGCTGGAGCCGGGCGACCTCCTGCTGCTGTACACGGACGGGCTCGTCGAGAGCCGGACGCTGACGCTCAGCGAAGGGATGGACCGGCTCGCGGAGGCGATCGAGAGCGGCCCCGAGGAACTCGACGAGCTGCTCGACCACATCGGTGAGCAGCTGGCCGTCGACACGCGCCAGGACGACGTCGCGCTCGTCGCGATTCGCTGGTTGCCCGCGCCGAGCCTGGCGCTGCGCCTGCACTCCGACCCCACATCGCTTGCGGCCGTGCGGCGCGAGCTGCGGGTCTGGCTCGACCGCGGCGGCGTCGAGGCCGAGGAGGCGAACGACATCCTCGTCGCCTGCTCGGAGGCCTGCGCGAACGCGATCGTGCACGCGACGAACCCGTCCGAGCCCGACTTCGAGCTCACCGGCATGCGCGCGAACGGCGAGATCTCGCTGGTCGTACGGGACTTCGGTCACTGGCGCGAGCCCGACCCGGCGCGCGACAGCGGGGGCTACGGGCTGAAGCTCATGGAGGCGCTGATGGACGACGTCCAGGTCACGACCGAGGACACCGGCACGGAGGTACGGCTCCGGCGGCGGATCGGGTCGCACACCTCGACCAACGGCCGTTAGCACGGGGGAAACGGCCGGTTTCCCCCGTGAGCCCCCTTCCCGTCGTGGTCGCGTGGCGACCCGCCCGAGCTACGCCGCGGCAAAGCCACGGCTCCGCGGACCGTCTGAGCGTGTGGCGCATGCTCCTCAGCGTGAGCCGTTACCGAGCAAGTCCAGCACGGCCTCCTCGGCGCTGAGCAGTTCCGGCTCGCCGAGGTCCTTACCGATCGTGTCCGCGCGAGACCTCGCGCGTCGCGTGCGAGGCGACGCGGCGGCGGGCCGTCTCGGTGCGCGACCGTTCGCCGAGCACCGCCAGTGCCACTGCGGCGAGGACGGTCGCGTGCCACGTGCGGAAGTCCTTGGCCGAGTGCGGCCCGCCCGAGTGCTCGCGGATGTAGGCGTTCACGTCGTCCGAGCGAATCGGCGCCCAGCCGGAGCCGTTGCGGTAGCAGAAGAGCTGTGGCCCGCCTCGCTGCGCTAGTGGCAGCCGCAGTGGCCGCCGGCGCGGACGTAGCGGCCGCACGACGGGCAATGCCGAAGCGGGCTGCGCGACAGCAACCCCTTGGACAGGCCGAGGACGAGCATCGCAGCCAGGACGCAGGTGGAGCTCGCGAGAGCGACCAGCTCCGGGGAGATCGAAGACATACTCTGTTGTCACACGTGTCGGTGTTTCTGAAACCCTGGCCCAGCGTTTCGCGGCGGCGCCGGGCGGAGAACGTAAACGTCTGGTGAGGACGATGAGGCCCGGATGATCAGCCTTCGTCCAGGGCGCCGACTACAGCCTGTGGGCGGGGACGACGCGAGCGACCCGCCCGTCGACCAGCCTCCGGCACCCCTCGTCACGCTCGCCAACCGCCTGCCGGTCGTCAAGACCCGCACGGGTTGGCGAACGGCCGACGGCGGCCTCGTCGCGGCGCTCCGCCCGACGCTGGAGACGCGACCTACGTCGTGGGTGGGCTGGGACGGAGGCTCCAAGGACCTTCCGCACACGCTCCCCGGCCTGGAGGCGCGACTCGTGCCGATCTCGCTGCGCAAGTCGCTGGTCGAGAACTACTACCACGGGTTCTCGAACCGCACGCTCTGGCCGCTCTTCCACGGGCTCGCCGACCGCGTCGTCATCGACCGCCGCTGGTGGCGCGACTACACCGAGGCGAACGAGCGCTTCGCGGAACGGGCGCTCGAGGTGGCGCCGCCGCGCTCTCTGCTCTGGGTCCACGACTACCAGCTCGCCTGCGTGCCCGCCGTCCTGCGGCGTCTCGGCGCGACGCAGCCGATCGGGTACTTCCTGCACATCCCGTTCCCGGCCGCCGAGCTGTTCGCGCGCCTGCCCTGGCGGCGACCACCTCGTCGAGGGGCTGCTCGGCGCCGACGTCGTCGGCTTCCAGACCGAGGAGTTCCGACAGAACTTCGTCCGCACCTGCCTCCGTCTGAACGACGACATCACCGTCGACGGGCCGCGGCTGCGTCTGGGGGACGGCCGCGTCGTGCTGACCGCGACGCACCCGATCTCCGTCGACGCTCGGGGGCTCCGCGCGCAGACGCGCAGCGAGGGTGTGCGGAACGCGCTCGAGCGCCTGCGCCGCCAGTTTGCAGGCCGCCGCGTGCTCGTCGGTGTCGACCGGCTCGACTACACGAAGGGCATCGTCGAGCGGCTGCGCGCGATCGAGCTCCTGCTCGAGCGCCGACCCGAGTTCCGCAGCCGGCTCGCCGTCCTTCAAAACGCCGTGCCGAGCCGCGGCGACATCCGCGAGTACCGCGAGTTGCGCGCCGAGGTGGAGCAGGTCGTGGGCAGGATCAACGGGCGCTTCACGGCGCACGGCGAGGACGTCCCCGTCCACTACATGTACCGCAGCGTCCCCTATGGACAGCTGCTCGCCCACTACGGCATCGCCGACGTATGCCTGGTCACGCCGCTCCGCGACGGGATGAACCTCGTCGCCAAGGAGTTCGTCGTCTGCCAGGACGCTGCCGACAGCGCCGGCGTGCTGCTGCTGAGCGAGTTCGCGGGGGCTGCGGAGGAGCTGCGTGAGGCCCTGCCCTGCAACCCGTTCGATATCGAGGGCCTGTCCGGGAACATCGAGCTCGCGCTCG
Organism: uncultured Actinomycetes bacterium; assembly: GCA_963776375.1. Lineage (GTDB taxonomy): Bacteria > Actinomycetota > Thermoleophilia > Gaiellales > Gaiellaceae > PALSA-612. Next base: position 945,955 of record CAVZMF010000005.1, read on the forward strand.
AGCTCGACGAGGACGACCGCCGCTGGCGCATCGAGCGGCTCGCCGAGCGCATCCGGCGGCACGACGTGTTCTACTGGCTCGACAAGGAGGTCGGAGCCCTCGAGGCGATCGCGGCCGTGAAACCGCCCGGCCGTCTGACAAGCGGCGAGCGCGCCTGATTAAGCCTCGACCAAGACGCGACCGATGGGGGATTGCAGGGGTTTTCCGGCGGGTATCGTCGTACCGGTGGCGGTCGAGCATCTCTACAAGGCGCACCGGCTCGCTTTCGTGGTCGTAGCCGCGGGCATCCTCGCCTTCGGCGCATTCACCGGCCTCGCCTGGTGGGCGGGCTTCGAGGCCGTCTACCACCGCCTGATCCATGTCCACTGGTGGTGGGCGCCCGTGGCCCTCGGCGCCGAGATCGTGGCCTACCTCGGCTACATCCTCGCCTACCGCGAGGTGGCGCGGGCCGAGAAGGGCGCCGAGCTCGACCTGTCCAGCACGGCGGCGGCAGTCGCCACCGGCTTCGGCGTCTTCGTCGCCTCCGGCGGCTTCGCCCTCGACGAGGCCGTGCTGCGGAGCGCGGGCGTCCCGCCGCGCGAGGCGCGGTCGCGCGTGCTCGGCCTGGGCGCACTCGAGTACGTCGTACTCGCACCCGCGGCGATGGGCGCGGCGCTGTACATGGTCGTCCACGCGCGCCCCGACATCGATCCGGCGCTGACCTTCCCGTGGATCGTCGGCGTTCCGCTCGGCTTCGCCGCCGCGGCGGTGCTGATGCTGAACCGCCATCGCCTGACCCGCCGCGCGGGCTGGCGGACGCACGTGGCGAACGCGCTCGAGGCGCTCAACCTCGTGCGGTCGATGGCGCTGAAGCCCTACCCGTACGGTCTCGCGTTCGTCGGCATCGCGCTCTACTGGGTCGGGGACATCGCCTGCCTCTGGGCTGCGCTTCACGTGTTCTTCCAGGAGCCTCCGCCGGTGGCGGTTCTCGTGCTCGGGTATGCGACCGGGTACGCCCTCACGAGGCGAACGCTCCCGCTCGGCGGCGCCGGAGTCGTCGACACGCTGCTGCCGCTGTCGCTCGTCTGGCTCGGGATCGCGTTCGCGCCGGCCGTCGTCGCGGTCGTCGTCTACCGGTTCATGAACCTGTGGCTGCCGATGATCCCGGCGCTCGCCGGTCTGCCGACGCTGAAGCAGATCTCACGGCGCCGGGCCGCGTCGGCCGCCTAGCTCACCAGCGGGCGACCGTGACTGCGGCTCCCGCGGCGTACTCGGCGATGCGCTGCCTTGCCGCCGGGGACGTGTCCTCCGGGAGCTCGTCCGGCGCGAAGAAGGCGTCGCGGGCGATCTCGAGGCTCTTGGCCGGCCGCCGCCGCCAGCTCTCGACGACGAAGACGGCGATGTAGTCGGACTTGCTCTCGCCGAAGCGCCAGTAGACGCCTTGCAGCCTCGGCGGGGACGTCGGCTCGACTCCGACCTCCTCGCGCAGCTCGCGCCTGAGCGCGTCGTCGAGCCCTTCCTTCCGGCGTACGCCGCCCCCGGGCAGATACCAGCCGCTGCGGTAGGTCTGCTCGACGAGCAGGATCCGGCCCTCGTCATCGACCACCAGGGCGAGCACCCCGACCGAGAACGGGCGCGTCACGAACCACCATGCGCGCCTGGAGCGGTCGGCTACGAGCAGCAGCGGGTTTTTCATGCCGCGCAGCGTACGATGCGCCGGTGACTGTGCCGCTCCGCGACCGGCCCGCCTGGAAGGCGCTCGAGAAGCACCATGCCGCGATCGCCGGCCGCCACTTGCGCGATCTGTTCGCCTCCGACCCGGAGCGCGGGGAGCGGATGACGGCCGAGGCGGAGGGCGTCTTCCTCGACTACTCGAAGAACCGGATCGACGGCACGACCGTCGAGCTGCTCGTCCGGCTGGCTGACGAGTCCGGGCTTCGCGAGCGGATCGATGCGATGTTCGCGGGCGAGCACGTCAACGTCACCGAGGACCGCGCGGTGCTGCACGTCGCGCTGCGCGCTCCGGCCGGCTCGCCGTACGCGCGCCTGGAGGTGGCCGAGGTCCTCGACCGCATGGCCGCGTTCTCCGAGCAGGTGCGGAGCGGCGGGTGGAAGGGCTACACGGGCAAGCCGATCCGCAACATCGTCAACATCGGCATCGGCGGCTCCGACCTCGGCCCGGTCATGGCCTACGAGGCACTGCGCTGGTACTCGCGGCGCGACCTGACCTTCCGGTTCGTGTCCAACGTCGACTCGGCCGACTTCGCCGAGGCGACGCGCGACCTGGAACCGGACGAGACGCTGTTCGTCGTCTCCTCGAAGACGTTCACGACGCTCGAGACGATGACCAACGCGGGCACGGCCCGCGAGTGGCTGCTCGCGGCGCTGAAGGACGAGGCGGCGGTTGCGCGGCACTTCGTCGCCGTCTCCACGAACGCAGAGGAGGTCGAGAAGTTCGGCATCGACACGGCGAACATGTTCGGTTTCTGGGACTGGGTCGGCGGCCGCTACTCGATGGACTCGGCGATCGGCCTCTCGACCATGGTCGCCATCGGGCCCGAGGCGTTCCGGAACATGCTCGCCGGCTTCCACGCGATCGACGAGCACTTCCGGACAGCCCCGTTCGAGCGCAACCTTCCGGTGCTGATGGGCCTGCTGACCATCTGGTACACGGACTTCTTCGGCTGCCAGACGCAGGCGGTGCTGCCGTACGAGCAGTACCTGAAGCGCTTCCCCGCCTACCTGCAGCAGCTGACGATGGAGTCCAACGGGAAGTCGGTGACGCTCGCCGGGGAGCGCGTCGACTACGCCACCGGCCCGGTGTTCTGGGGCGAGCCGGGGACGAACGGGCAGCACTCCTTCTACCAGCTCGTCCACCAGGGGACGCTTCTCATCCCCTGCGACTTCGTCGTCTTCGAGCAGGCGCTGAACCCGATCGGCCGCCACCACGACCTGCTGGTCGCGAACGTGATCGCGCAGACGGAGGCGCTCGCCTTCGGCCGCGACGCCGCGCCCGACGAGCCGTACCGCCAGTTCGACGGCAACCGGCCGACGAACACCTTCGTGCTCGAGCGGCTCACGCCACGCACGCTGGGCCAACTGGTCGCGCTCTACGAGCACTCGGTCTTCACGCAGGGGACGATCTGGCAGATCGACTCGTTCGACCAGTGGGGCGTCGAGCTGGGGAAGCAGCTCGCGTTGCGCGTGACGGACGAGCTCGAGGCGGACGCGGAGCCGGATCTCGAGCACGACTCGTCGACGAACGCCCTCATCCGCCGCTACCGCCGCGCCCGCACCGGCTGACCCGGGCAGGGTGCGCGCCCCGGGCTACGGCCCGTCAACAGGCTTTCCAGTGCCTGGCACCTCTCTGGCACTGCTCTGACCCTGGCTCGGACCAGGGTCAGACACTGGCCCATAGCCAGCCTCAGAGCCAGGCTCGGACGCGGACTCCGAGGCGGCGCCTACGAGGCGGCTGCAAGCGCTGCGCGAATGGCCGCCTTGGGGTCGTCCGTGACGGGCAGGCCGTGGCCGGTGCAGAGGACGGCGAAGTCGAGGTCGAGCAGCCGCTCGGCCGTGCTGCGGGCCTGCTCGGGGTCGTGCATGTACTCGGCCGGGACGAGCGCGAGCCCGTCGCCGGCGTTCAGGAACAGGTCCGAGGTGAAGAGCACGCCGCCGTCGCGCTCGAGCAGCAGGCTGTGCTGGCGGGTCCCCGGCCCGGGGCTGAAGACCGGCCGCAGGCCGCCGGGCAGCGAATCGCCCTCCTCGTAGGTCTCGTCCGCTTCCTCCTCGGACTCCTTCAATCCGCTCGGCGCCCACACGCGCACGCCGAGCTCGCGGCGCAGCCGCCACGCCGAGCGCTGATGGCTGCTCGTCGTCAGGCAGATCGCCGTCACGTCGCCCAGCGCGTCAAACGGCTCCTCCGCCAGCGGCAGCGGGTCGATCAGCACGACGCCGTCGTCCCCGCGAACCGCGTGGGCGGAGCTGACGTAACCGCCGATCCGGTCGTCCGCGAGGTGCCAGTGCCAGATCCCCGGCACGACCTCCTCGGCACCCTCGGCGACGGCGTTCGGCTCACTCACAGGAGGATCGTAACCCGGCGACGGGCGTGAACTTCGTCGGTGGCTCTACCGAGGTGACGGTGTAGCCACGCGCCATGAGCAGCGGCGAAGCCGTGGCTTGGCCACGGCGTAGCTCGGGCCGCCGCACACGGGGGAAACAGTGGTTCCCCCGTGACCGAAGTGTGGGGTTACCCGCACTGCCGGACGCCTGAGAGCCGAACGAAAGCGCCGTCGGGCGCGGATTACAACAGGTGTAGGTAATCGCGAACGACCGAGAGGAGATCCGATGTCCGCCCTGAGCTTCGATATCCAGCCCCCGAGCAGCGTCGACATCCGCGCGCTTCGCCTGCGGCTGAACGGCGATCTCGTGCTTCCCGACGACCCCGACTGGGACAGCGCCCGGCAGGCCTGGAACCTCGCCGTCGACCAGCGCCCCTTCGCGGTCGCGCTCGTCGAGTCCGCTGCCGACGTCGTGGCCGTCGTCCAGTTCGCCCACGTCCACGGCCTGCGGGTCGCGCCTCAGGGAACGGGCCACGGCGCCTCGGCGCTCGAGGAACTCGACGACACGATTCTGGTCAAGACGGAGCGCCTGCGGAAAGTGGCGATCGACGCCGAGTCTCGCCGCGTCCGCGTCGAGGCGGGGGCGGTCTGGGCGGACGTCGTCGAGCCTGCCGCCGAGCAGGGCTTCGTCGTGCTGCACGGGTCGTCGCCCGACGTCGGCGTCGTCGGCTACACGCTCGGCGGCGGCATGGGCTGGCTCGCCCGCAGCCGTGGTCTCGCCGCGAACAGCGTCACGGCCGTCGAGCTCGTCACGGCGGACGGCATCCTCGTCCGCGCAGATCGCGACAACGAGCCCGACCTGTTCTGGGCCGTCCGCGGCGGCGGAGGGAGCTTCGGGATCGTGACCGCGATCGAGCTGGAGCTCTACGAGACGCCCGAGCTGTACGCCGGCGTCCTCTTCTTCCCGGTCGAGCGCGCGAGCGAGGTCCTCCAGGCCTGGCGCGAGTGGGTGGAGACCGTTCCGGAGGAGGTCACCTCGCTCGGGCGAATCCTCCATCTCCCGCCGCTCCCGGACATCCCGGAGTCCGTTCGCGGCAAGAGCTTCGTCGTTGTCGAGGCCGTCTTCACGGGCTCCGAGGCCGAGGGCGACGCGCTCGTCGCGCCGCTGCGCGCGCTCGGGCCGGCCATGGACACCTTCGCGGCCGTGCCGCCGACCGCGCTGCCGCACCTGCACATGGATCCGCCGAAGCCGGTGCCCGGGATCGGCGACGGGATGTTCCTGGACGAGCTGCCGGCCGAGGCCGTGGACGCGGTGGTCGAGACGGCACTGCCGCCACTCCTGTCGCTCGAGGTCCGTCACCTGGGCGGCGCCCTCGCGCGCCCCTCGAGTGAGCACGGGGCTGTCGGCTCGATCGACGCGCGGTTCGCGCTGTACGCCGTCGGCTTCGCGCCGACGCCGGAGATCGGCCAGGCCGTCGAGCAGGCGGTCGACGGTACGAAGGCCGCGCTCTCCGGCTGGGAGTCCGGTCGGAACTACTTCAACTTCGCCGAGCGGCAGGTCGACGCGGACCGCCTCTACCCGGCCGAGACGTACCGGCGACTCCGGCGGGTCAAGACAGCCTACGACGCGGGCGGCCTCTTCGTGGCGAACCACCCGATCCCGCCGGCCCAGTAGAGCCCGACATGGCTAGCTCGTCGCGAACGGGTCGTACCCGTTCGCGACGAGCGAGGCCATGGGCAGGAAGAGCGGGCCGGGCAGCCGGTCCCACGTGTACCAGCCCCAGCTCTCGACCTCGTCGGGCTCGAGCTCCTCGGGCTCTCCGCTGACCCACTCCATCCGCACCCACCGCGTCCGCCACTGCTCGCCGCCCGGGAAGGTGTCCACGGTCTCGGCGACCACTCTCGGCACCGCCCCCACGAGACCCGTCTCCTCGAGCAGCTCGCGCCTTGCCGTCTCCTCGTCGGTCTCGCCCGGCTCGGCCTTGCCGCCCGGCGGCGCCCAGGTGCCGTGCCCGTGCTGAGACGTCCGCCGGCCGAGCAGCACCTTGCCGTCGCGTACCACCAGCACGCCGACCCCCCGCTCCGCAGGCCCCTCGCCGGCGTCGTCTGCAGCCGGGCGAAGCCCGCCTGCGCCGCCGCCTGGCGCCGCTGGCAGCCCGGTGCTCTCCGGCCCCGTGTTGTTCACACTGTGACCTCCTGCCCCACGCCGCCAGGGGCGCCCGAGAGACCCGCGAGAGCAGGACCCGAGACCGGGGCGGTCACGCGGCCGCGCTGGCGATGCTGTCGATCTGGGCCCGGATGATCTCGCGGTCTTCGGGGTCGGCGATCGCCGCACAGAGGTCGCTCGCGAGCTTGAGCCGGTGGAGCGCCTCCTCCCGGTTCCCCGCGACGAGCTGGGCGCGTGCGAACGCCTCGTGCATCGCCGGCAGGTCGAAGTCCTCGAGCTCGTCGGCGTGCTCCTTGCAGACCGCCTCGCAGCGGTGCGCGTGGTAGAGGGCCGGCTCCGGGCGCTCGAGCTCCGAGTACACCCACGAGCACTGCCACTCTGCCCGCGCCAGCCGCGGCCCCTCGCCCACGCGGCTCCAGTGATACGCCGAGGCGTGGGCGGCGTGGATCATCTCGGCCTCCTGCTGCGGCGTGCGCCGCTCGATCGCGAGCAGGTCCCAGACCTTGTTGAAGAGCTCCGCTCCCAGCTCACGGTGGAGGTCGACGTCCTTCCCGCTCACTGCACTGCATCCTACGGTCTGAAACGCCTGGGAGCCGGTGCCCGACTACGGTACGAAATGGCGAACGACGACGGGAGGCCGCGATGCAGCTGGGAATGGTCGGACTGGGGCGGATGGGCGCGAACATGACCAGACGCCGTTGATCCTGGCCGGCGACATCGGGGGCACCAACACGCGCCTCGCGCTCGTCGACGACGACGCGCGCTCGCCGGTCGCGCTCGAGATCTACCCTAGCGGGGCGCACTCGTCGCTCGAGGAGATCGTGCGTGCGTTCCTCGCCGTTCATCCAGCGGCGCCGGCCGCCGCCGCTTTCGGCATCGCCGGCCCCGTCCGGGACGGTCACGTGCAGGTGACGAACCTCGCCTGGCCGGTCGACGCCGCGACACTCGGCGCCGCACTCGGGCTCGAGCGCGTGCTCCTGCTGAACGACCTCGAGGCGAACGCCTGGGGCCTCTCCGCGCTCGACGAGCGTGACTTCCGCGTGCTCAACGAGGGCCGTCCCGGGGCGACCGGTAACGCGGCTGTCTGCTCGGCCGGCACCGGTCTCGGCGAGGCAGGGCTCTACTGGGACGGCGGGCGGCACTGGCCGTTTGCCTGCGAAGGCGGCCACACCGACTTCGCACCCCTCGGCGAGCAGCAGGAGGGCCTGCGCGACTTCCTCGCGGCGCAGTACGAGCACGTGAGCTACGAGCGAGTCTGCTCGGGGATGGGGCTCGTGAACATCTACCGCTACCTCGCCGGCGCCTGCGACCTGACTGCCGCCGAGATCTCCCGGCTGGCGCTCGCCCGCGAGGACGGGACGGCCGTCACCGCGCTCGACCTGATGGTCGACATCTACGGCGCCGAGTCCGGGAACGTCGCGCTCAAGCTCATGGCCACCGGCGGCATGTACCTCGGCGGCGGCATCCCGCCCAGGATCCTCGCCAAGCTCGAGGACGGCGCGTTCATGCGCGCCTTCACGGCCAAGGGACGGTTCGCCGACCTGCTCGCGGGCATCCCGGTGCGCGTGATCCTGAACGACCGCACCGCGCTGATCGGCGCGGCGCTGGCCGCCGAGGCGTCGCTCGCCGCGCTCCGCGTCTGAGGCCCCGGCGTGATCGCGATCGTCGGGGGCCTCGGCGCGGCGTTCGCCTGGGCGCTGACGACGCTCTGCTCCGCGCGTGCGAGCCGTGCGATCGGTGCACTGCCGACCCTGGCCTGGGTCATGCTCGTGGGGCTCGTCCCGGCCGTCGTCGCGGTGCTCGTCGCGGGCGGAGACGCCCCGCACGGGAGCGAGCTCGGCTGGCTCTCCCTCTCCGGTCTCGGCAACGTCGCCGGGCTGGGCCTCGTCTACGCCGCGATGCGCCGCGGCCAGGTCGGCGTCGTAGCGCCGATCTCCTCCACCGAGGGGGCGGTGGCCGCCGCGATCGCGATCGCGCTCGGGGAGAGCGTCTCGCCGGGCGTGGGGGCGGCGCTCGCCCTTGCCGTCGCCGGCGTCGTCCTGGCCGCGGCAGCCCGCGGCACCGAGGGCAGGACCCGGCCGGGCGCCGTTGCCTTCGCGTGCTGCGCCGCGCTTGCCTTCGGCGCCAGCATCTACGCCACGGGGCGCGTGAGCCAGGACCTGTCGATCGCCTGGGCGATGCTCCCGGCGCGGGCGGTCGGCGTCGCGTTCGTCACGCTCCCTTTGCTGGCGCTGCGGCGCCTGCGTACGCCCGCGCCGGCGACCAGGCTCGTCGTCGTCACCGGGCTGGCGGAGGTCGCGGGTTTCGCGTCGTATGCGGTCGGCGCCAGGCACGACATCGCGGTCGCCGCGGTGCTGGCGTCCCAGTTCGCGGCACTGGCCGTGATCGGCTCCGTCGTGTTCTACCGGGAGCGGCTAACCCGCTGGCAGACGGTCGGCATCGTGCTGATCGCGATCGCCGTCGCCGCCCTGAGCGCCCTCCGCGCCTGAGCCGGCCTCGGCCCGCTGCTTGACCAGTTCGAGCAGCCTCCGGCACAGGAGCCGCAGCGCCGGCGCGACCATGAACTCGGTCGCCTGCAGCGTCGAGCGCGACTCGTCGTCGGTCGCCCGGATGCGGACGTCGACGCTGAGCAGCGTCTGGCCGCCGTCCTGCGGGTGGAGCGAGAAGTCGATCACGGTCTTCAGGTGCCCGGCCTTGTCGAAGGTGGCGAACCCTTCCGGGTCGAGCTGCTCGAGACCCCTGTCGAAGGGGCTGTAGCGGGCGGCGAGCCCGACGGCCCGCAGGGTGCCCGGCTCGTCGGCGAGCTGGACGAAGCCCAGCTCCGGCCCCAGCAGCTCACCGAGCGTCCGCGGTGGCACCCGGCCTCCGGCGAAGCGCCGGTCGAGGTCGGTGAGCCCGCCCAGCAGGCCGAGCAGCCGGTCGCCGGACACGTCCGCGTCGGTGACGGCGGCATAGGTCTCGCCGGGGCCCGCCCCGACGAGCGCGAGCTCCGTCACCGAGAGATCGGCGCCGGGAAGGAGGCGATCGCCCGCGGCCACGTGACAAACCTAGTCCAGCGGTCCGTTCGGCGCGAAGCTTGGTGCTGCCCGAACGCGCTGGACGGCGCGATGCGGCGTCCTCAGTCGCGCCCGTGCAGCGGAATTTCGCGCTGAGCGAACCGCTAGAGCGCCTAGAGTTAAGTCGATGCCGTCGTGTGTTCTGCTCAAGTTCGGCGAGATCGTGCTCAAGGGACGGAATCGCGCGCTGTTCTACGGGCAGCTGCGGCGGAACGTCACCCGGCTGCTCCGCGATCTGGGCCCGCTCGAGCTGCGCCAGCGCGGCGGGGCGCTCGCCGTGTTCTCACCCGCTCCGGCCGGAGAGCTGCTCGAGCGCGCCCACGACGTCCTCGGCGTCAGCCTCCTCCATCCTGCGCTCGTGCTGGAGAAGAGCCCCGAGGCCGCGTGCGCCGCGGCGGTCGACCTTCTGCGCGACCGGCCTGCGGCCACCTTCGCGATCCGGGCCCGCCGCCGCGACAAGGGGTTCGTGCTCGACTCGCGCGAGCTGGCCACGGTGGTCGGGCGGGCCGTGCAGGACGAGCTCGGGCTCGGCGTCGACCTCACGAGCCCTGACGCCGAAATCTTCCTCGAGGTCGACAAGCGCGAGATCTTCGCCTACACCGAGAAGCTGACCGGCCGCGGCGGCCTCCCTGTCGGCGTCTCCGGGCGGGCGCTCGTCCTGCTCTCCGGCGGGATCGACTCGCCTGTGGCCGCCTACCGCGCCATGAAGCGCGGACTGCGCTGCGACTTCGTCCACTTCAGCGGCCGCCCCTACACAGGGCCGGAATCGATCTACAAGTCCTACGCGCACGTGGCGCAGCTCGACCGCTTCCAGGGCGGCTCGAAGCTGCACGTCGTCCCCTTCGGGCTCGTCCAGCGGCGGATCGCCGCCGCCGGCGCCGGACGGCTGCAGGTCCTGTCGCAGCGGCGGCTGATGCTGAAGGTCGCCTCGGCGCTCGCCCGGCGTGAAGGGGCCGAGGTGCTCGTGAACGGCGACTCGCTCGGCCAGGTCTCCTCGCAGACGCTGCACAACCTGCGCGTCGTCGAGCAGGCGGCCGACCTGCCGTTGCTCCGCCCGCTCGTGGCCTGGGACAAGGCGGAGATCGTCCGCGAGGCAGAGCAGATCGGCACCTTCGCCGTCTCGTCGCTCCCGGCCGAGGACTGCTGCACGCTGTTCTCGAGCCCGCTGGCGGAGACGAGGGGCGCGCCGGAGAAGCTGACCTCGATCGAGACGCGGCTCGACGCCGCGCAGGTGGTGGAGGAGCTGCTCGCGGCGGCCGAGTGTGTCCGCCCGCGGGTCGACGCACCCCCCGAGAGGACCCGGAATCGGCTGCGTTCGGGCCGATTTTACAATCGAGTTACATAAGGAATATCCCGAGTTGATTCGTGGTACCGACTATGGAGAGGAGATGAGCGCCCGCCGCCCACCGCTCGCTCGCGTTCGGATGCTGCTCGCAGCGGCTACTGTCGCCGGCGCGGCATTGGTCGCCTCCTCGGCTGGCCTGGCGGCGAAAGGAGCGCCTCCGGCAACCGCCCGCGACCTCGCACAGGTCTACTTCGCGAACGGGCTCGTCCGCGCCGAGGTCGTCTCGCTCGTCGGCCGCGTCGAGCACGACTACCGCGTCGACGTGGGCCGGGTCGTGGCCGCCCGTACGAACGCGGTCGATCTGCTGGAGAAGGACGGCACGCGGCAGACGATCACGATCGGCCCGCAGACGCTGGTCGTCGGGGTCGGACGGCTGTTCGCGCCGGGCACGATCAGCCGCGGCACGCGCGTGGTCACGGTCAGGGACGGCAATGGTCCGGCGCAGCAGGTTCGCCCGGCGTCCTGGGCGCGCGTCCTCGGCAAGACGCTGTTCGGGGGCACTCTCGTCCGGGCCGAAGTGCTGAACTATGCGGCGAAGACCTTGCACGACTACCTCATCGACGAGGGCCGGATCGTGGGCGTCAAGCCCGCCTCGATCACGCTGGCCGAGCGCGACGGCAGCCGGCAGACGATCCAGGTCAGCGCCTCCACGCTCGTCTTCGTGGGCAGCCAGGTGGTCGACCAGAGCGCAGTGGTGAAGGGCCTGACCGCGCTCACCGTGCGGGAGGGGGACGGTCCCGCCGAGCAGATCATGCTGTCCGCGCTCGTGGTGGGCCGGTGAGCCTCGGCGGCAGCCAGGGACAGGCGCTCGCGGGCGACCGCATGACCCCGCCGGTCAGAGCCACCGGAGGCATGATCCTGCTGGTCGAGGACGAGGAGTCCGTCGGGACGCTCGTCCGCACGTATCTCGACCGCAACGGCTTCCGGGTCTGCTGGGTGAGGACCGGGGAGGAGGCGCTGGCGGAGTTCACGCGCCACCCGATCCGCCTCGTCGTGCTCGACATCGGCCTGCCCGGCATCGACGGCTTCGAGGTCTGCCGCCGCCTTCGGACGCGTTCGGCGATTCCGATCATCATGCTCACGGCCCGCGACGAGGAGGCCGACCGCGTCGCCGGGCTCGAGATCGGCGCCGACGACTACGTGCCCAAGCCCTTCTCGCCGCGGGAGCTGCTCGCCCGCGTGAAGGCGATCCTCCGCCGCGCGGAGCCCGCACCCCGGGAGAATCTGCTCTCGCTCGCCGACGTAATGATCGACGTCGAGGGTCGCGAGGTGACGGTCGACGGGCACCAGGTCGAGCTGACCGCGAAGGAGTTCGACCTCCTCACCTACTTCGTCGAGAGCCCCGGCGTCGTGCACTCGCGCGACCGGCTCCTCGATCGCGTCTGGGGGATGAGCTACCCGGGCGGCACCCGCACCGTCGACGTGCACGTCGGCCAGCTGCGGCGCAAGCTCGGCCGGCCGGAGCTGATCCGCACCGTCCGCGGGGCGGGGTACAAAGCCGTCGCCCCGTGACGACAGGCCAGCCGCTGCGCTCGTTCCCGCCGCTCAGGCGGCGGCTGTTCCTCGCCACCTTCCTGATCGTGATCGCCTCGATCGGGATCGCCTTCGCAGTCGGCGTCGTCCTCACCCGGCAATCGGTCGAGAGCGCGAACCTCGACGGTCTCAACCGGCAGGCGCAGCTGATCAAGAACAGCCAGGAGAACGGGAGCATCTTCCCGTTCAGCCCGGCGAACCTGAAGCAGCTGAACAGGTTCCTCGCGGGGCAGGAGGAGCAGGTCCACGTCTTTCCGCTCGACCAGCCGACGCCGTATCTCACCGAGCAGCTGCGGCTCGAGCTGATCAAGACCGGCCGGGTCAAGGGCACGGTCACGGTCGGGGGCGATCGCTACCTCGTCGCCGGGGCGTCGAGGATCGACAAGCGGCCGGGCAAGGGCTTCGTGCTCCTGCGGCCGGCGAGCCTGAAGGCCGCCGGCTGGGGGCCGTTCCTGCGCGCGCTGCTGATCGCCGGTGCGATCGGCGCCGCGCTGGCGGCGTTCGGCTCGCTCGTCATCTCCCGCTGGATCGCCGGGCCGGTGCGGCGCGTGGCCGATGCGAGCCGCAGCCTCGCCGAAGGCGTCTCGCCGGAGCCCGTGCCCCTGGGCGGCTCGGCCGAGCTGGCGATGCTGGCGCAGACGTTCAACGACATGGCCCTACAGCTCAACCGGGCCCGTGAGGCCGAACGGAACTTCCTGCTCTCGGTCAGCCACGAGCTGAAGACGCCGCTGGCCGCGATCCGCGGCTACGCCGAGGGCCTCGAGGACGGCATCTTCACGACGGACGAGGCGACCGCGACGATCCGCGAGGAGGCGCGGCGCCTGGAGCGGCTCGTCCGCGATCTGCTCGAGCTGGCGCGCATGAACCGCCCCGAGTTCGTCGTCCATCACGAGCGCGTCGATCTCCGCGACGTGGCGCGCGAGGTGGCGAGGCGCTACGAGGCGGACGCACGCGCCTCCGGCGTCGAGCTCGAGTGCGTCGCCGACGCTCCCGCCCCGGCGATCGCCGACCAGGACCGCGTGCTCCAGATCGTGTCCAACCTGGTCGAGAACGCGCTCCGCTCGACGCCCGCCGGCGGCACCGTACGCGTGCGTGCCGAGGCGGCGATGCTGGTCGTCGAGGACACCGGCGTCGGCCTTGCCCCGGAAGACCTGCCGCACACGTTCGAGCGTTTCTACCTCCACGACCGTAACCCGGACGGCCGCGCCCGCATCGGCTCGGGGCTCGGGCTCGCGATCGTGAAGGAGCTGACCGAGCGGATGGAGGGGACGGTCTCCGTGGACAGCGAGGTCGGGCGCGGGACGACCTTCGTCGTCCGGCTGCCGAAGGCGCTCAGCGAGGCGCGCTCGCCGGCGCCTGTTACCTAGACCAGCGCTCGCGCGCCGCGGCGACCGCGTCGCGTACTCCGGCCGGGCCGGGAGCCGAGCGTGGTGCGTCAGGCGGCGGTTCGAACGTCCCGGCGCGGACCTGGGCAGCGACCTCCTCGTGCGCGTCGCGGAACGGCACGCCCTCGCGGACGAGCGCCTCGGCCGCGTCGGTCGCGAGCAGCAGCGGGTCGGCGGTCGCGGCGGCGAGGCGGCCGCGGTCGAGTTCGAGCTCGCCGACGAGCACCGTCAGCGCGGCGAGCGTCGCGGCCAGGTCGCGGCGCGCTGCGAACACCGGCGACTTGTCCTCCTGCAGGTCCCGGTCGTACGCCAGAGGCAGCCCCTTGAGCACGGCGAGCAGGCCGGTCAGCCGCCCGAGCGCCGTGCCTGCCTTGCCGCGGGCGAGTTCGGCCACGTCAGGGTTCAGCTTCTGCGGCATCATCGACGACCCCGTCGCCGCCGACTCCGGCAGTCGCACGAAGCCGAACTCGCTCGTCGTCCAGAGCACGAGCTCCTCGCCGACCCGCGACAGGTGCGAGTGGCAGGCTGCGCAGGCGTACAGGTAGTCGAGCGCGAAGTCGCGGTCGGCGACCGCATCGAGCGAGTTGCGGAGCTGGTCCGCCGGCGCCGGCAGTGGAAGCGTCGATCCCGCGAGCGCCCCTGCCCCGAGCGGTGACGGGGCGGCCTGCCCGGCGGCGAAGCGGAAGCGGATGCGGTCCCGCTCCAGCATCTCGGCCCAGGCCAGCAGGTGGTGCCCGACCGTGACCGGCTGGGCGCGCTGGAGGTGCGTGTAACCGGGCATCGGCGTCTCCGCCTCGGCCTCCGCGCGCTCGAGCACGATCGAGGCGAACGCGACGACGAGCCTCGATCGCCTCCCGGCACGCGTCCTCGACGTAGAGGCGGAACGCGGCGGCGACCTGGTCGTTGCGCGAGCGGCCCGCGTGGATCTTGCGCCCGACCGGGCCGAGCAGCCGCTCGATCGCCGAATGAATGTCCTCATCGGAGCCGTCCAGGTCGTCCGGCGTGATCGCCGCCAGCCGCTCGGAGGCCTCGGCGAGCTCGTCGTCGGTGAGCAGGCCCGCTGCGTGCAGCCGACCCGCGTGCTGGCGGGTGGCGGCGACGTCGTAGGGCAAGAGCTCCCAGTCGTCGGCCCGCAGGAACGCCCAGACCTCGGGCGCGAGCCCGGAGCCCACCCGGCCCGACCAGAGCGTCACTCGCCCGCCTCCAGCTCGAGTGGATCGAGCGGCATCCCGAGCTGCAGCAGGCGCAGCCGCCGCTGCTCGGCGAGCATCCGCCGCGTGTCGGCAATGTCGTTCACCTGCACCTGCAGCTGGCCGATGCGGTCGCCGGCGGAGAACGTCGAGGCGCTCCGTTCCATCGACAGCCGCTCGGGGTCGTAGGCCACGGCCTCGCCGCTCGTGTCCAGGATCGTGTAGTCGTCGCCGCGGCGCAGCTCGATCGTGACCTCGCCTGTGACCACAGCTGCGACCCAGCGCTGGAGCGCCTCGCGGAGCATCAGCGCCTGCGGCTCGAACCAGCGGCCCTCGTAGAGAAGCCGGCCGAGGCGCCTGCCCTCGGTCGCGTAGCGGTCGAGCGTGTCCTCGTTGTGGATCGCGCTCAGGAGTCGCTCGTACGCGACGTGCAGGAGCGCCATGCCGGGGGCCTCGTAGATGCCGCGGCTCTTCGCCTCGATGACGCGGTTCTCGATCTGGTCGGACATGCCCAGGCCGTGGCCGCCGCCGATCGCGTTCGCCTGCTCGGACGAGCTCGACCGGATCGGCGATCTCGGCGCCGTTCAGCGCCACAGGCGTCCCATGCTCGAAGCGCACGGACACCGTCTCGGGCGCGATCGGCACCGCCCGGTCCCAGTGTGCGACGCCCATGATCGGCTGCACGATCTTCATGCTCGTGCCCAGGTGCTCGAGGTCCTTCGCCTCGTGAGTGGAACCGAGCAGGTTGGCGTCGGTCGAGTAGGCCTTCTCGGCCGACGTGCCGTGCGCGAGCCCGCGCTCGTCCAGCCACTCGCTCATCTCGCGCCGCCCGCCCAGCTCCGAGACGAAGTCCTCGTCGAGCCAGGGCTTGTAGATCCGCAGGTCAGGGTTGGCGAGGAGCCCGTAGCGGAAGAAGCGCTGGATGTCGTTGCCCTTGAAGGTCGAGCCGTCGCCCCAGATCTCGACCCCGTGCTCGCGCATCGCGCGCACGAGCAGCGTGCCCGTCACGGCCCGGCCGAGCGGGGTGGTGTTGAAGT
The DNA here is from genome assembly GCA_963776375.1 of uncultured Actinomycetes bacterium. Classification (GTDB taxonomy): domain Bacteria; phylum Actinomycetota; class Thermoleophilia; order Gaiellales; family Gaiellaceae; genus PALSA-612. Next base: position 961,705 of record CAVZMF010000005.1, read on the forward strand.
AGCGCCTGCCGGCGGTCTGGATGTGGAACGCGCCACACTGCAGCGCCGCCAGCCCTTCGCGCGCCAGTGCGTCCTTGCCGTCGACGAGGAACGCCTCCTCGGCGCCGTACTGCCTGGCCTTGTCCGGAAGCGCCGAGACGTCCGGCTCGTCGTACTGGCCGAGGTCGGCGGTGAACGCGTAGGGCACCGCGCCCTGCTCGCGCATCCAGGCGACGGCGCAGCACGTGTCCAGGCCGCCGGAGAAGGCGAGCCCGACGCGCTCGCCGACGGGCACGGAGTCGAGGATGACGTGGCCGTCGACCGCTGCGTGCGCGCCGCTCATTCGTCGGTCTCCAGGTGGTGGCGGAGAAGCTCCTCCAGCTCGCCGCCGGTGAGGCCGTCGCGCGGTGCGACGAAGATCGTGTTCTCGCCGGCGATCGTGCCGGCGACGTCGGCGAGTGCCGCGTCGTCGATCGCGTCCGCGAGCGGTGTCGCGTACCCGCGCTGCGTGCGGACGATGACGAGGTCGTTCGCGGCGGTGATCGAGGTGGTCCAGCGCCGCAGAGCGGCCGTCAGCTCGGAGAGCCGGTCGAGGTCGGCTGCGCCTGGAAGCGCGTAGACGAGCCGGCCGTCGGCGGCGCGCACCTTGACCAGCCCGAGGCGGGCGATGTCGCGCGAGACCGTCGTCTGCACGGCGTCGATTCCCTCGCCGCGGAGCGCCTCCGCGACCTCGGCCTGCGTCGCCAGCGAGCGCTCCTGCACCAGGCGCAGGATCGCGCCCTGCCGCTCGAACTTGTTCATGCGCGCCCCTCGCCGTCGACGGCTCCGCCGACGACTGACGCCCGAGGAACCCGCATACCTCGATGGCCCAACTCACGCGTTCAGCACCTCCCGGAGGACGGCGAGCCCGTGCGAGAGCTCGTCGGTCGTGATGGTCAGCGGCGGCGTCAGCCGGATCGTCCGCTCGCCCGCCGTGCAGACGAGAACGCCCCGGTCGAACGCGTCCGCGACGACATCTGCGGCGGGCCGGTCGACGTCGAGCGCGAGCAGGAGGCCGCGACCGCGCGCGCCCGGGAACGCCTCGCGCACCAGCGCCTCCTTCGCGCGCACGCCGGCGAGCAGGTCGTCGGTGAGCTCGTCGACGACGGCGCAGGCGGCGGCACAGGCGACGGGGTTGCCGCCGAACGTGCTCGCGTGGTCGCCGGGGACGAAGGCGCCGGCGGCCTCGGCCGCGACGAGCAGCGCGCCGATCGGCAGGCCGTTCGCGAGCCCCTTGGCGAGCGTGACTGCGTCGGGGCGGACGTCGAGCTGCTCGAAGCAGAAGAACGTGCCCGTGCGGCCGACCCCGGTCTGCACCTCGTCGAGGACGAGCAGCGCGCCCAGCTCGTCGGCGAGCGTGCGCGCGGCCGCGAGGAACTCGGCCGTCGCCGGATGGACACCGCCCTCGCCCTGCACCGGCTCGAGCAGGATCGCGCCCGTGTCCGGGCGTGCCGCCGCCACGAGCGACTCGACGTCGTTCAGCGTCGCGAACGTGACGCCGGGGACGAGGGGACCGAAGGCGACGCGCTTGGCGGGTTGGCCGGTCGCGGACAGCGCGCCCATCGTGCGGCCGTGGAACGAGCCCTCGAGCGCGACGATGCCGGGGCGTCCGGTCGCCTTGCGCGCGTACTTGAGCCCGCCTCGACGGCCTCGGCGCCCGAGTTGCAGAAGAACGCCTGCGCGCCGCCGAAGCGCGTCGGACAGCCGCTCGGCAGCGCGGCCATCGGCTCCGTCCAGTACAGGTTCGACGTGTGCCAGAGCCGGTCGAGCTGCGTCCTGGGCGGCGGCGAGCGGCGCGGGATGGCAGTGCCCGAGCCCGACGACGGCGATGCCGGCGACGAGGTCGAGGTAGCGCTCGCCCGAGTCGGCGACGAGCCAGGAGCCTTCGCCGGAGACGAAGGTCACGTCCTGCCGTGCGTAGGTGGGCAGGACCGGCGCTTCGAGCGTTGTGCTCATACCCGCTGCTCCGTCAAGCCTACGCTCACGCGAGCACCGCCGTCTCGCCGATCTCCGCCTGCACGCCGAGCCTGGCGGCGGTGACCGCGGCGCGCAACTTGGGCACGATCCCGCCCTCGAGCTCGCCCGCGTCGAGCAGCCCTTCGGCGGCGCCCGCCTCGATCGCCGGCACCACAGAGCCCGCGAGCAGCAGACCGGGCACGTCGGTCAGGAAGAGGATCCTCTCGGCGGCGAGCCCGATCGCGAGCGCGGAGGCGGCCTCGTCGGCGTTCACGTTCAGCGGCCCGGTCGCGAGCGGGAGCGACGACGGGGATCAGGCCCGTCGGCGAGCGCCGTCTCGATCGCCGCCGGCCGGCAGGGGACGGGATCGCCGACCAGCCCGAGCTCGGGCACGTGCCGCGCCACGAGCCCGATCTCGTCGCCGAACAGCGGCACGGCGCGCGGGCCGATCGCGTCGCAGAGCGCCGCGTTGACGCCGGCGAACGACTCGCCGCACGACGTCGAGCGCCGCCGCGGTGGTCACCCGCCGGCCGCCGACGAACTCGACCGGGAGCCCGCGCCGGCGCATCTCGGCGGAGATCTGCGGCCCCGCCCCGTGCACCACCACGACCTCGTAACACGTCTGTTACCAGGTCGGTGATCTGCCTGGCGAGTCGAGCCGGCGACCGCGCCGCCGACCTTGACGACGACGCGGGTCACGACCGGTAGTCCGCGTTGATGCGGACGTAGTCGTAGGACAGGTCGCTGGTCAGGTACGAGGCGCTGCCGCTGCCGATGCCGAGGTCGAGCCCGATGGTGCAGGTCGCGCCGGAGACGTCCGGCTCGACCCCGAGCGGCGCGCCGCGGCGCAGCACGACCGAGCCGTTGTAGGACAGCGTCACCCGGTCGACGTCCACCTCGGCGTAGCCGCCGTTGTACGGCGCCGACCCGGCCGCCATCAGCACCCGGCCCCAGTTGGCGTCTCGTCCGAAGAGCGCCGTCTTGACCAGGGCGGAGGTAGCGATGCGCTTCGCGATCGCCTTCGCCTGCCGGTCGTCGGCGGCGCCGGTGACGGCGATCTCGGCCAGCACCGTCACGCCCTCGCCGTCGGCGACGATCTGCTCCGAAAGCTCGCGGCAGACCTTGCGCAGGCAGGCGGCGAAGGCGAGGTCGGTGGCGGGCGTCCGGGTCGTGCCGGCGGCCCCGTTCGCGAGCAGGATCACGGCGTCGTTCGTGGAGCAGTCGCCGTCGACCGAGATGGAGTTGAAGCTTTCGTCGACCGCGGGCCGGAGGAACTCGATCGCCTCGCCCGCTCGAGCGGATAGTCGGTGGTCACGACCGCGAGCATCGTCGCCAGATCGGGATGGATCATCCCGGAGCCCTTGGCCATCCCGCCGACCGCGAAGCCGTCGCCGGACGCGACCGCCTGCTTCGGGCTTCGTGTCCGTCGTCATGATCGCCGTCGCGGCGTCGGCACCGCCCTCCGCGGACAGGCCTTCCGCGGCCACGCGCAGGCCGGGGAGGAGCTTCCCCATCGGCAGGGGCACGCCGATCACCCCGGTCGAGAGGACGAGCACCTGCTCGGCGTCGAGGTCGAGCAGCCGCCCGGCCTCGGCGGCAGTCGCGAGCGCGTCCAGCTTCCCGCGCTCGCCGGTCGCCGAGTTGGCCACGCCGGAGTTGATCACGACCGCCTGCGGCTCGGCGAGCGACATGTGCTCGCGGTTGACCGTGAGGCAGGCGGCCTGCACGCGGTTGCGGCTCCACATCGCCGCTCCGACCGCCGGCACTGTCGAGCGTACGATCGCGAGATCCGGCTTCGACTGCCTGATGCCGGCGTGCACGCCGGAGGCGACGAAGCCCTTCGCGGCAATGACGCTCATGCGCCGACCTCCGGCACATGAGTGTGGGGAGGGGTCCCAGGGGAACCGGGAGGTTCCCCGAGCAAAGGCGGCCTCTGGAAGAAGGGGGGCCGTGGGGGAAACATGGTTTCCCCCACGGGAGCGAGCCGAAGGCGAGCGACGCTCATCAGACCAGCACTCCGTGGAGGCGGAGCCCGGCCGTCTCGTCGAGGCCGAGCGCGATGTTCGCGTTCTGCACCGCCTGCCCGGCCGCGCCCTTTCCCAGGTTGTCGAGCGCGCAGATGACGATCGCCGTGCCGGTCGCGCGATCCTCGAACACGCCGATCTCGGCTGCGTCCGTGCCCTGCACGCGCGAGAGCTCGGGCGCCGAGCCGTCCGGCAGCACGCGCACGACGGGGCTCGTCGCGTACGCCGCCTCGAGCAGCGCGCGCAGGTTCTCGTCCGAGCGGACGTAGCAGGTCGCGAGCAGTCCGCGCCGCACCGGCAGCAGGTGGGGGACGAAGCACACAGGAAAGCCGAGCTGCTGCGCGATCTCGGGGGCGTGCCGGTGGGCGCCGACGGCATAGGGCGCGAGGTTCTCGAGCACGAAGCCGGCGTGCGAGGACGCCTTCGGCGCGCGCCCGGCGCCGGAGACGCCCGACTTCGCGTCGACGACGATCCCGGCCGGCGCGATCGCGTCCGCGAGCGGCGCCAGCGCCAGGAGCGCCGCGGTGGCGTAGCAGCCGGGGTTGGCGATCAGCGGCCCGTCGGGCGGGAAGAGCTCCGGCAGCCCGTAGCTCCACGCGCCCGGCGCGACGCCGTACCACTCGTCCGCCTGCCCTGAGTCGACGAGCCGGTGTGCACCCGAGAGGTCGACGACGACGGCGCCGGGCGGCGGCTCGACGGCGGCGGCATCCGAGTGGTCGAGGCAGAGAAGCACGAGCTCCGCACCGGCCGCGAGCGCAACGTCGTTCGTCACGAACGCGGGCAGCGAGCCGTTCAGCCGCACGTCGAGGGCCGAGGCGTCGCGCCCGGCGAGGGTGTCCGACCCCAGGGCGACGACCTGAAGCGCAGGGTGCGCGAGGACGCGGTCGAGCGTCTCCTGGCCCGTGTAGCCGCTGCTGCCGACGATGGCGGTGGCGATCATGGTGCGTATTATGCCAAACTAGAGCTACTTATGCAGAAGCGAGGAGCGCATCTGGTTCTCGAGGACGGCACGGTCTTCGCCGGCGTGAGCGTCGGCGAGCCCGGCGTCGCGGCCGGGGAAGCGTGCTTCACGACGGCGATGGCGGGCTACGAGGAGACCGTCACCGACCCGAGCTACGTCGCGCAAGTGCTCTGCTTCGCCTATCCGCTGGCCGGGAACTACGGCATCGACCGTTCACGGCACGAGTCCGGACGCGTGCAGTGCGAAGGCGTCGTCGCCCGGACGGTTCGACCCGCCTTCGCGGGCTGGCTGGCCGAACAGGGAACGGTCGCGCTGTCCAGCGTGGACACGCGCGCCCTCGTCCGCCGCATCCGCGACGGCGGCGTGCTGCGCTGCGCGCTCGGCGAGGCCGATCCCGACGAGCTTCTGGCGAGGGCGCTGGCCGAGCCGCCGATCGACGGCCGCCCGCTCGACCGCCGCGTCGGCACGCTCGAGCCGTTCAGCGTGGGCGCCGGGCCCCGCGTCACGCTCGTCGACCTCGGCTGCAAGCGCTCGATCCCAGGGCGGCTCGCGGCGGCCGGGTTGGAGGTGCACGTCGTGCCGGGAGACTGGAGCGCGGACGCGATCCTGGAGACGAGGCCGCGCGTCGTTGTCTTCGGGAACGGCCCGGGCGACCCGTCCGTTCTCGAGGGGCCGATCGAGGCCGTCCGCGGCCTGCTCGGTCGGGTACCCGTCTTCGGCATCTGCCTCGGTCACCAACTGCTCGGTCTCGCGCTCGGCCTGGAGACGTTCAAGCTCCATTTCGGCCATCGCGGCGCCAACCACCCGGTGCGCGACCTGCGCTCGGGACGGGTGCTCGTCACCGTCCAGAACCACGGCTACGCCGTCTCCGCCGCGGACGCCGATCTGGTCACGCACCTCTCGCTGAACGACGGCACCGTGGAGGGCCTCGCCGGCGAGGACTTCGCGAGCGTCCAGTTCCACCCCGAGGCCGCGCCCGGCCCACTCGACGCCCTGCCCTTCTTCGACCGCGTTGCCGACACGTGCCGAAGCGCGAGGACATTCGCTCTGTCCTGATCGTCGGCTCGGGGCCGATCCGCATCGGCCAGGGCTGCGAGTTCGACTACTCGGGCGCACAGGCCTGCCGAGTGCTGCGCCGCGAGGGCTACCGCGTCGTGCTCGTGAACTCGAACCCGGCGACGATCATGACCGACCCGGAATGGGCCGACGCGACCTACCTCGAGCCGCTCGACGCCGAGACCGTCTCCGAGATCGTCGAGCGAGAGCGGCCGGACGCGCTTCTGCCGACGCTCGGCGGGCAGACGGCGCTGAACCTTGCCGTCGAGCTGCACGAGGCGGGGGTGCTCGACCGCTTCGGCGTCGAGTTGATCGGCGCGGACGTCGACGCCATCCGGCGGGCCGAGGACCGGCTGCAGTTCCGCGAGACGATGCGCGCGGTCGGCCTGCCGGTGGCCGAGAGCATCGTCGTCTCCTCGGTCGAGGAGCTGGACGGGTTCGCGGCGCCTGCGGTCGTGCGGCCGGCGTTCACGCTCGGGGGCACCGGCGGCGGGTTGGCAGCCACGGACCCCGAGTTGCGGCGGCAGGTCGTGCACGGCCTGCAGGCAAGCCCGGTCGGGCAGGTCCTGGTCGAGCGCTCGCTGGCCGGCCGGCAGGAGTTCGAGCTCGAGGTCATGTCCGATTTGGCCGGCAACTGCGTTGTCGTCTGCTCGATCGAGAACATCGATCCGATGGGTGTGCACACAGGGGACTCGTGGACGGTGGCGCCGCAGCAGACGTTGCCAGACGGGGAGTACCAGCGCCTCCGGGACGCCGCCTTCGCGTGCGCGCGGGCGGTCGGGGTCGCGACGGGTGGCGCGAACGTGCAGTTCGCGTACGAGCCCGGGACACGCGAGCTCGTCCTCATCGAGATGAACCCGCGCGTGTCGCGCTCGTCGGCGCTGGCGTCCAAGGCGACCGGCTTCCCGATCGCGAAGCTCGCGGCGCTGCTCGCGGTCGGGTACACGCTCGACGAGCTGCCGAACGACATCACCGGCAAGACGACGGCCGCGTTCGAGCCCGCGCTCGACTACGTGGCGGTGAAGGCGCCGCGCTTCGACTTCGACAAGTTCCCGGCGGCGTCGCCCGAGCTGGGGCCGGAGATGCGGGCGACCGGCGAGGCGCTCGGGATCGGCCGCACGTTCCCCGAGGCCTTCCTGAAGGCGCTCGAGGGGCGCGAGGACGGTGCCGAGCTCCCGGCGTTCGTGGGCGTGAACCCGTACTTCCTCGCGGAGCTCGAGTCGATCCGCGCGGCCGAGGAGCAGCTCGGCTCCACGGGCGACGTCGCCGAGGCGAAGGGCTTCGGGCTGCCGGACTCGCGGATCGCCGCGGTGCTCGGCGTCTCCGAGCGCGAGGTGCGGGCTCGGCGACCTCACCCGGGGAGGCTCGCCGTCGACTCCTGCGCGGCCGAGTTCGAGGCGCAGACGCCGTACTACTACCTCTCGTACGAGCCGAGCGACCAGCCGCCCGAGCCGTCGGGGAAGGCGATCGTGATCGTCGGCTCGGGGCCGAACCGGATCGGGCAGGGAATCGAGTTCGACTACTGCTGCGTCCACGCGGCAGAGGCTTTCCGCCGGCTCGGCTTCGAGTCGGTGCTGCTGAACTCGAACCCGGAGACGGTCTCGACCGACTACGACACGTCCGACCGGCTCTACCTGGAGCCCGTCACGGCGGAGCGCGTCCTCGACGTGTGCGCGTTGGAGCAGCCGCTCGGCGTCGTCGTCACCCTCGGCGGCCAGACGCCGCTCCGGCTCGCGCACGAGCTGGCGGCCGAGGGCGTGCCGCTGCTCGGCGACCCGCTGCCGGCGATCGACGCCGCCGAGGATCGCGGCCGCTTTGCGGCGATCCTCGACGAGCTCGGCCTGCGGGCACCGCGCTGGGGCACGGCGTCGACCCGTGAGGAGGCACTCTCGGTCGCCGAGCGGATCGGCTACCCGGTGCTGGTGCGGCCCCACTACGTGCTCGGCGGCCGGCGCATGCGGATCGTGCGCCGCCCGGAAGACCTCGAGCTCCACGAGCCGTCCCTGGTGGACGGGTTCCTCGAGGGCGCGCTCGAGCTCGACGTCGACGCGCTCTGCGACGGGGAAGGCGCGTGGGTTGCGGGAATTCTCGAGCACATCGAGCCGGCGGGAGTGCACTCGGGCGACTCGGCCTGCGTCATCCCCGCGCCGTCGGTGGGCGACGGGCTCGCGGACGAGATCGGCACTCTTGCGAGGGCCCTCGCCCGGCGGCTCGGCGCGCGAGGACTCCTCAATCTCCAGCTCGCGGTCAAGGGCGGCGAGCTCTTCGTCATCGAGGCGAACCCGCGGGCATCGCGGACGGTGCCGTTCGTGGCCAAGGCGACCGGCGTGCCTGTGGTCGAGCACGCCTGCCGGCTCATGCTCGGCGCGGACCTGGCCGACCTCCACCTGCCCGAGCGGGCCGCGCCGACCCGGGCCTGGGCCAAGGAGGCGATCTTCCCGTCCGACCGCTTCGCCGGCGCGGGGGACCGCGGGCCCGAGATGCGGTCGACCGGCGAGGTGATGGCCGGCGGCGCCACGGCCTCCGAGGCGTACGCGCGGGTTTTGCGCGCCTCCGGCCGGTCGCGGCGGCACGGGCGGGTCGGGCCTCCGCTGCAGGCTGCGTAAGTCGGGCGTAAGACCTACGGAAGCTTCGCGTGAAGATCGCCGCGCGGGCGGTTCTCGCCTGCTCGCGCCGGGAATCCCGGGTACGAAGGCTGTGCGCGTCGCCTAGTACGCACCACGGACGCGCTCGCGGGAGGTCGGGTCGGGGGTCCCGGCCTCCCAGTTGTTCGGCCACTAGAGTCGCGCTGTGGCGATCCTCGGAATCGACGTCGGCGGCACGTTCACGGACGCAGTGCTGCTCGACGACGACGGGTTGCGGACGGCGAAGGTGCCGACCGCGACGGAGCAGGAGGAGTCGGTCGTCGCGGCGGCGGAGGCGGTCGGGGCTGCGCACGTCGAGCGCTTCTCGCACGGCACGACGATCGCGACGAACGCGCTGCTCGAGCGGAAGGGCGCCGTGACTGCCTTCGTCGCCACGGAGGGCTTCGAGCATCTCCTGCACCTGCGCCGCCAGACACGGGCGCACCTGTACCGGCTCTGCGACGAGCTGCCCGCCCCGCTCGTCCCGATCGAGCGCTGCCACGGCGTCCGCGAGCGGATCGGGCCGGACGGCGTGCTCGTGCCGCTCGACCTCGGCTCGCTGCCCGATCTGGACGGCGCCGAGGCGGTCGCGGTCTGCCTGCTGTTCTCGTTCCGCGACCCCTCGCACGAGGCGGCGGTGGCCAACGAGCTGCGGCGGCGGCTGCCCGGGGCGCACGTGGTCGCCTCGCACGAGTTCGCGCCCGAGTTCCGCGAGTACGAGCGCGCCTCGACGACGGCCGCCGACGCGTACCTCGGGCCGGTGTGCGCCCGCTACTTCCGCTCGCTCGCCTCGCGCTGCCGTGCGGCAGGTCTGCCCGAGCCGCTCGTCATGCGCTCCTCCGGCGGCGTGGCCACGATCGACGAGGCGGCCCGGCACGCGGCGCTCGTGCTCGTGTCCGGGCCGGCGGGCGGCGTCGTCGGGGCTGCCCGAGCGGCGGCGGAGGCGGGGATCGAGAACGCGATCTCGTTCGACATGGGCGGCACGTCGACGGACGTGTGCCTGATCGCGGGCGGCCGCGCGGAGCGGACGTTCGAGCGCTCGGTGGGCGGCCTGCCGATCCGGCTGCCGATGGTCGACATCCACACGGTGGGCGCCGGAGGCGGGTCGATCGTCTGGCGCGACGCCGGCGGCGCGGTCCGCGTCGGCCCCGAGAGCGCGGGCGCGAATCCAGGCCCGGCCTGCTACGGGCGCGGCGGGCAGCGGCCGACGGTCACCGACGCCAACCTGCTGCTCGGGCGGCTGCCCGCGCGGCTCGCGGGCGGCGTCGAGCTCGACCGCGACACGGCCGAGCGGGCCATGGCCGGATTCGACCCGGCCGACGTGGTCGAGGTCGTGAACGCCGAGATGCTCCGGGCGCTCCGCGTCGTCTCGGTCGAGCGCGGGCACGATCCTCGCGACTTCGCGCTCGTGGCCTTCGGTGGCGCGGGACCGCTCCACGCCTGCGCGCTCGCAGACGAGCTCGGGATCCCGACTGTGCTCGTCCCCGCGGCCGCGGGCGTGCTCTCTGCGCTCGGGCTCGTCGCGAGCGAGGAGCGCCGGGACAGCGTGCGCTCCTACGTCTGCCCGCTGGACGACGCAGGCGAGCTGCCGACGGAGGGCGAGGCAGATCTCCGCTACCGCGGTCAGTCGTTCGAGCTGACAATCGGGCTCGGAGACGGGCTGGCGGAGCGCTTCCACGGGGCGCACGAGGAGCGCTACGGCTACGCAGACCGCGAGCGACCCGTCGAACTCGTCGCCGTGCGGACGGCGGAGACCCGGCCCGGCCCCGACTTCTCGCTCTCGCCGGGGGAGCCGCTCGAGGTGTCCGGGCTCAGCCAGGCTGGGACGGCCCTGTTCGGGCCGGCCCTGCTCGAACTGGACGGTGCCACCTGCTGGATCGCCCCCGGGTGGGCGGGGGCTCGGGACGGGACCGGCGGACCAGGACCAAGTAGCACGCTTCGACTGACGAGGGTGTGACGAAAGCGTGGAAATTCAGCTGCAGGTGATCGGAGCCGGCTTGCGGGCCGCGGCGGAGGAGATGGGCGCCGTGCTCGTCCGGTCGGCCTTCTCGGCCAACATCAAGGAGCGGCGCGACTGCTCGACCGCGCTCTTCGACGCGCAGGGACGCATGATCGTCCAGGCCGAGCACATCCCGGTGCACCTCGGGGCCATGCCCGAGGCGGTCGCGGCCGTTCGCGCCAAGGATCCGCAGCCGGGGGAGCTCTACGTCCTCAACGACCCGTACACGGGCGGCACGCACCTGCCTGACATCACGATCGTCTCGCGTGTGCCCTGCGGCTTCGCCGTCTCGCGCGCCCACCACGCGGACGTCGGCGGGATGGAGCCCGCCAGCCTGCCGGCCGAGTCGCGCGAGCTCTACCAGGAGGGGGTGATCGTGCCGCCCGTCCGGCTCGACGAAGAGGTGCTCGCGCTCCTGCTCGCGAACATGCGCAACCCGGACGAGCGCCGGGGCGACCTGCGCGCGCAGATCGCGGCGCACCGGCTCGCGGAGCGGCGCCTCGAGGAGCTGGTGGAGCGCCGCGGCGTGCAGACGGTCACGGACGCGATGGACGAGCTCTTCCGCTATTCGGAGCGCGTCGTGCGGGCGGCGCTGGCCCGTCTGCCGGACGGCCGCTACGAGGCGGTCGACATCCTCGAGCCGCTCGAAGGCACGCTCGAGATCCGCGCCGCGGTCACGATCGCCGGAGACGAGGTCGGGATCGACTTCGCGGGCACGTCGCCGCAGCACGAGGGCAACCTGAACTGCCCGGCGGCGGTGGCACGCTCCGCATGCTACTTCGTCGTCCGCTGCCTGACGTCGCCCGACCTTCCCTCGTCCGGCGGTGCCTATGCGCCGGTCACGATCAACGCGCCCGAAGGCTCGCTCGTGAACGCCCGGTCGCCGGCGGCGGTCGTGGCCGGCAACACCGAGACCTCGAGCCGCATCGTCGACGTCGTCTTCGCCGCCTTCGGGCAGGCGCTCCCGGTGCCGGCGCAGGGGCAGGGGACGATGAACAACGTCACGTTCGGGAACCGCGGGTTCACCTACTACGAGACGATCGCGGGCGGCCAGGGCGCCTGCCCGGCGTCGGATGGGCCGAGCGCCGTCCACGTGGCCATGTCGAACACGCTGAACACGCCCGTCGAGGCGCTCGAGCTGTCTTACCCGCTGCGCGTCGAGCGCTACGCGCTGCGGACGGGCTCGGGCGGCGCCGGCCGCCGCCGCGGCGGCGACGGCGTCATCCGCGAGCTGCGCGTGCTCGAGGACTGCCGGCTCTCGCTGCTCGCGGAGCGACGCACGCGCGGCCCGGCGGGCGCGGCGGGCGGCGAGCCTGGCGCTCCCGGACGGACGCTCCTGAACGGCGACGAGCTTCCGCCGAAGGCGACGAGGCAGCTGCGCGCCGGCGACCTCGTCCGGGTCGAGACTCCGGGCGGAGGCGGCTTCGGCGAGCCGGTGCCTAGTAGGTGGTAGCTGAAGATCATCGGGCTGGCGGAGAGGACGTGGACGTCGACACCGGCGGCATCCATGTCCGCCAGTTGGTCGCCGAGACCGCGCCCCCAGAACTTCTCGCTCGACCCCGGAATGCTGTACTCGGCGTTCCCGGAGCGGAAGTACCAGGCGCCTTCTGGGGTGCGCCGCATTGTGATCCCGTAGGGCTCGACGAGCGGCAACACCGACTCCGGCTGGAAATGCGTGTGCGCGTTGACGACGAGCGACACGTGTGTCAGTTAACCAGCCGTTGCGACGCGGAATCAACGCGTCCGTCGGGGACCACGATCTTGCGGCCGCTTACGTTGCACAAGTCTGATAGCGCCAATCTTCCCAAGAGACGTCGGCTGCGGACAGGCGCGCCCCCCACTTTGCCGCTGGCACGCGGGTGCTCTCATCGCACAGATGTCTCGTCGCAGCTTGCCGTGCCGGGCGCCTGAGACCGGAGACACCTCGTTGTCCTCGAAATCGCCGATTGCTCTGTGAGCACGCCGTAAGCACCCGTGCTGGAGCGGGCGGCTAGATGGGGTTGGCCAGGTTGGACCAGCTCGCGGCTGTGAGTCCTGCCGGATCTGCGTCCGGTGTGGGTTTTTTCTCCCATTCTCCGAGTTGGACGGAGTTCTCGACGACCATCCGGCATCGCTCCCAGCGTCGGTCCATGAACTGCTCGAGCGCAGCCTGGACGGATTCCTCGGCGGTGAGGAGTTCGGCGAGGACGATTGCGTCTTCGATTGCAAGCCCGCCGCCGTGGGCGAGGTGCGGTGTCGTCGTGTGTGCCGCGTCACCTATGAGGACAACCTGGTCCCGGTACCAGGGCGGCGAGACGAGCAGGACTTCGAGCGGCCGATAGATGACCTGCGTCGGCTGGAGGATCCGCTCGCGGAGTTCTGCGAGCAGCCCTTTGTAGTCCGAGAGTTGCTGGCGCATGAGCGTGGGAAGTTGGGCTTGCGGCGGGCGCTCCTTGGTTGGGACGTTCTGGACGAGGAAGACGTACATCTCGTCGGCCGATACCGCGAGCATGCCCGCCTTGTTCCGCGGGCCGTAGAACATGTATAGGACTCCAGCCTCGTACTCGGGGCCGGTGTTGTCCGGGCGTGGAGCCATCGCGCGCCACACAGCCTGGCCGGTGAAGCGAGGCTCCGGCTCGCGGCCGAGGATGAGCTCCCTGACACGGGAGTGGACACCGTCGGCGCCAACGACGACGTCGTAGTCACCGCGTGTTCCGTTGGTGAACTCGACCGCGACGCGATCTCGGTGATGGGTGAGCGCGCCGACGGTGCAGTTGGTCATGACAGCGATTCCGAGGCTGGTGATCTCACCTGCGAGGATGTCGTGGAAGGCGGGACGGGCGATCTGGACTGCGGCCGGATAGTCGGGACCGTTGAGCCTGGGCATGTCCGAGATATGGGTGATCTCGCTGTCGGCGTTGCCAATGGCAAAGCGCGAGATGCCATTCCCGCTGGCAACAGCCTGGTCGATGAGTTCGATCGTGGCGAGCGCGCGCAGGGCCGGGCCGAGCAGTGTCAGACCGACTCCCACAGGTTCCCAGTCGGCCTGGATCTCGACGATGTGGGGTTGCAGTCCGCCGCGGGCGAGGGCGATGGCGAGCGTGCCTCCTCCGATGCCGCCGCCGACGATGAGGACGCGAGGGGAGCGTGGCATCGACCCGCCGGGTCGCGTCGCTAGTAGGGCGCTGCCAGGGCGCCGAAGCTTGCGTTCGAGAGGCCGGCCGGGTCAGCGTCGGGATCGTTGGGGTGCTTCTCCCATTCGCCTAGTTGCAGCGAGTTCTCGACGACGAGGCGGCATCGCTCGAAGCGGCGGGTCATGAAGCGCTCGAGTGCGGCGTCGGTCGAGTCGTTCCCCGCGAGCTCCTCGCCGAGGACGACAGCGTCCTCGATCGCGATCCCGGCTCCCATGGCGAGGTGAGGCGTCGTCGAGTGGGCGGCATCGCCGATGAGCAGGACGCGCCCGCGATACCAGGGCGGCGGCAGGAGGATTGCCTGGAGAGGTCTACGGTCGATTCGCTCAGGGTCAGTCATCCGTTCCCGCGCCCAGCCGATCACGCCCTTGAACTCGGCGAGCAGTGCTTGGATCAGCTCCGGCCACTGCTCGCGCGGCGGCCGGCTGACCTCCGGTGTGTTCTCGACGACGAAGATGTACATCTCGTCGTCGGACACGGGGTTGCAGCCGGCCTTGTGACGGGGGCCGTAGTACATGCACATGTCGTCGCTGAGCCCTTCTGGGCGTGGCACGACGGCTCGCCAGACGGTCTGGCCGGTGAGGAATGGCTGGGGGGCGTCGGGGAACACGAGCTCGCGCACCTTGGAGTGGATCCCGTCGGCCGCGACGACCAGGTCGAAGGATCGGCTGCTTCCGTCTGTGAGCTCGACCTCGACGCGTCCGTTCTTGTCGTTGACAGCGGCGAGGCTGGTCGCTAGGTGGATCGCTGCACCGGCGCGCTGAGCGGCGTCGGCGAGCAGACCCCAGAAGATGGGGCGCATGATGCCGAAGCCGCCGGGATAGTCTGGTCCCGCCGGTTGAGGAAGTTCGACCCGTTGCATGACTTCGCCGTCGACGTTTCCAAAGCCGAGTGCCTCGTGGCCGGCGCCTTGGCGAATGCATTGCTCGAGTGCTTGCTCGTCCACGGCCTTGAGTGCGCGCAGGGTAGGGCCCATCATGGTCAGTCCGGAGCCCAGTGGCCGGAGCTCCTCGTTGATCTCGACGAGTTCGACGTCGTGTCCGCGCTTGCCAAGAACGGTGGCGAGCGAGAGGCCGGCGGGCCCGCCGCCAACGATCAGGACGTCGCCGATCGTGGCCACGTCAGTGCGCGGCGCCCTGCGCCCACGGGTTGGCGACGGCCGGCTCGAGCGGCTCAGCCGGCGCTGCCAGCGGGAACGCTTCGAGCATCGAGTCGGGCATCGACAGATTCCTGTACATCGTGTTCGAGCCCTGGGAGGGCAGCCATTTCACCGGCTGCCAGTCCGGCTGATAGATCCGGTAGCCGCCGGAGTTGACCTCGAGCCGCAGTCCGCTCGGCTCGCGGAAGTAGAGGTACGTCTGCTCGCCCATGCCATGCTTGCCGGGGCCGAATTCGATCTCTACGCCCGCCTCCATCAGCACGTCCGCCGCGCGCAGCACGTCCTCGACCGCGTCGACCCAGAACGCGAGGTGGTGGATGCGCCCGGGGACTCCGCTGAAGTCCACGACGAGCCCCAGGTCGTGCGACTTCTCGTTCGTCGTCACCATCGAGAACACGATTAGGTCTGGATTGTCGTCGAGGCCGGTGTACTCCATGAAGCGGAAGCCCAGCGTGTCGCGGTACCACTCGCTGTCGCCATACGGATCGCGCGTCACGACGGTCACATGGTCGAGCTGCCGCGGCGCGACGCCGCGCGGGGCGAACCGCTGCGGCCGCGCCGGGAACGCCGACCGGAGTTGGGCCGGCGCCTCGTAGCGCTCCACCTCCCAGAAGAGTTCCTGCACGTGGCCGCCGGGGCCGCGGTAGCGGTAGGTACGCCCGTGGCCCTTCTGGGTCTCGCTCCAGCCCTCGCCGACGCCTGCCGCCTCGAGCGCCGCAGCGGCGCGCTCGAGCTGCGCCGGACCGTCCGTTCGCCAGCCGATGTGGCCGACGCCCGGCTGCTCCGCCTCGGTGAGCTGTACGGAGTGGAAGAAGAAGTCACCCCAGCAGCGCAAGTACACGGATTGCCCATCGCGGCCGCTTTCGGCGAGGCCGAGGACGTCAGTGAAGAAGCGGGCCGACTCCTCGAGCTTGGGGGTTAGGAGTTCGACGTGGGCTAGCTGTGAGATCAGGCGTTCAGACATGCGCTTCCTCCTCCTTCTGGGCGGGCTCGGGACGGGCGTCCCCTTCTGCCACGCATCGGTTCTGCTGCATGCCGAGCCCGGTGATCTCGCTTTCGATGAGGTCGCCAGGCTGGAGGAAGCGGCCGTGGTAGACGCCGTTTCCGGATGGTGAGCCGGTCAGGAGCATGTCGCCGGGGCGGAGTTGTGCGATCGAGGAGGCGTGTTCGACCAGCCTGGCGATGTCGAACATCATGTCTGCCGTGCTCGAGTCTTGCATGATTTCGCCGTTGAGCCGCAGCACGATCTGCAGGTCCATCGGGTCGCCGGCGTGCACGGCGGGGACGAACAGTGGGCCTGTCGGGAAGAAGGTGGGCCAGTTCTTGCCGGCGAACCAGTCGGTGCCGATCCCGGCGACGTCGTCTCGGAAGATGCGGTCACGCGCGGTGATGTCGTTGCAGATCGTGTAGCCGGCGACGACGTCGAGCGCTCGCTCGCGCGGAACGTGGCGCGCGGGGCGTCCGATGACGGCGGCGAGCTCCAGTTCCCAGTCGACGCTCTTGACGCCGGTTGGCAACACGATGTCGTCGTGTGCACCCACGATCGAGTGCGGCAGCCCCAGGAAGACATAAGGCGTGCCGCTGCGGGCACGTTCGTCGATGGCGGCGAGCGCGCGCCGTCGCTCTTCATCTGTCAGCTGCCGGTGCATTCGGTCGGGACCGGCGTTCGTCAGCTCGACCAGGTGCTGGCGGTAGTTCGCGCCCGCCTGGAAGACCTGTCCGGGCGGGGTGACGGGAGGGAGCGGACGCAGGTCTTCGAGCGCGTAGTCGAGCGGCTCGCCGGCGACCCGGTCGGCTACGGCCTGGAGGTGTTCGAGGCTGGTATCCCAGTCGGCCAGGAGTTCGAGCAGGTTCGCCTGGGGGAGGTCGTGCGACAGGTCGAGCACCCTGTCTTGAAGCACCAGCCCGAGGAAGCTCTGCTCGTCAGCGGTGGAGAAGGTTCCGAGCGAGAAAGGGGCTGGACTCATGCGTGCATCCGTCCGAACTGGATCATGCAGCCGCAACTGTATGCAACTAGTAGGATCGGCGCAACATGAGAATCGTCGACCTTTCGGCCCCGATCGCCCCGACGCCCGAGGGTGCGCCGGAGCTCGTACGGACGACGATCGAGTACTACGACCATGCCTCGGGCGCGACCGAGATCGAGGAGATGTTCGGTTTGCCCGCTCGCTTGCTGCGTAACGGCGAAGGATGGTCGAGAGAGAACTTCAGCCGCTTCGGAACGCACAGCTCGACCCATGTCGACGCCCCGTACCACTACAACTCGGTCGTCGCCGGCGAGCGGGCACAGACGATCGACGAGTTGCCGCTCGACCTGTTCTTTGCCCCTGGTGTCGTGGTCGATTTCACCGTCAAGGCAGACGGCGATGCGATCACCGACGACGAGATGGCCGCTGCGGTCGCCGAAAGTGGGCGGGAGTTACAGGAGCGCGACATCGTTCTCGTCCGAACCGGCCGGGACGCGTTCTACGACGAGCCGGACTACATGTTGCGCGGGCCGGGCGTGACGGCAGAGGCGACCCGATGGCTCTTCGAGCGAGGCGTCCGCGTGATGGGCATCGACGCCTGGGGCTGGGACCGGCCGCTGCACATGCAGGCAAGCGATGCGCTGGAGCGGGACGAGCCGGGCGTGTTCTGGGCCGCCCACCAGTGCGACCTGCCGTACTCTCAGATCGAGCGGCTGTTCAACCTCGGCGCGCTGCCGCTGTCGGGCTTCACCGTCGCCTGCTTTCCGCTTCGGCTGATCGGTGGCAGCGCCGCACCGGCCCGCGTCGTCGCCATCTTTGAAGACCAATGACGCGCCTCGATCTCCACGCGCACGTCATTCCGGACGAGTACCGCTCGCTTCTGCCCCCGCTCCCGGACGGGTCACCCTTTCCGCTTCCGCCGGGTACGCTCGAGGGCCTGGTCGAGATGATGGGCAGATACGAGATCGAGGGTGCGGTGATCTCGACCGGGCCACCGGGCGCCACCGTCGACGACCCAGGCCTCGCCCAGACGATGGCGCGTACGGCGAACGAGTTGATCGCCGGCATCGTCAGCTCCGACTCCGCCCGCTTCGCCGGCCTGGCCCTGCTGCCGTTGCCCGACCTCGATGCTTCGATCACAGAGCTGCGCCACGCGCTGGACATCCTCGCACTCGACGGCGTCGCTCTATTCACGAATGTCGCCGGGATCTACCTCGGCGACCCACGCTTCGACGAGCTCTATGCCGAGCTCGATCGCCGTAGCGCGTATACCTTCGTCCATCCAGTGCACGGGCCCTATCCGCCGCCGCTTCCGCAGTGGCCGATCTGGCTCCACGAGTTCCCGTTCGACACGACCAGGGCCATCGTCAACCTGATCTACTCGGGAACGCTCGAGCGCTACCCGAGGATCCGCTTTCAGATGGCCCATCTCGGGGGGACGGCGCCGTTTCTCGCCCGGCGGATCGCGTCGCTGGCCGAGCGCGAGCCGTCTCTGGCAGAGAGCGC
Source organism: uncultured Actinomycetes bacterium (assembly GCA_963776375.1). Taxonomy (GTDB): domain Bacteria; phylum Actinomycetota; class Thermoleophilia; order Gaiellales; family Gaiellaceae; genus PALSA-612. The sequence continues at coordinate 980,145 of CAVZMF010000005.1, forward strand.
CCCTGCAGGGACGACGGCATACCTCTCACGTCTGTACTACGACACCGGTCTGTCGAACAACAGCATCGCTCTCGCCTCCACGCTTGCGGCCGTCGATCTCGAACGGATCGTGTTCGGCACCGACTGGCCCTACGCTGCGCTGCCGGAGGGGTCGGACCCGGCTCCCGATCTGGGCCTGGACTCGCCGGCCCGAGAACGCGTCGATGCGCTCAACGCTGCCGCGCTGGTGCCGCGGCTCGCCGCTTCGACTTCATAGCCGGCCGGGATTGAAGGCCCGGCACGCGCGTCAGCGCCGCCGGCGCGGCTGTTTGAATCGCCGCCCGAAGCAAGGCGGGGTCGTGCTGAGGGTCGAGTTCGGCGACGACGGTCATCGCCGTGTGCGCGTAATGCGCAGCCAGGAGCTCGGCGGTCAGATCCGGCTCGCCGCTCGCCGTGGCGTCGATGATCGCGCGGTGCTCTGCACGTCGCTCTTCGTATCCGGAGGGCATCGTGGCGGCACCGTACGCGAGCCGATAGCGCGCAGCATGGTCGAAGAGCTGCGCGATCGTCGTGGCCAGCCGAGCGCCCGCCGCTGCCACGAAGATCGCGTGGAAGGCGGCATGGGGAACGTCCATGCGTACCTGGTCGCCGGCGCGCATGTAGTGGTCCATCTGCGCCATGAGGCCTTCGAGCTCTGCGAAGTCCTCGGGGCCGAGCTTGGGCACTGTCAACCGCACCGCCACCGTCTCCAGCGCGATGCGCATGGCGTACAGGCCTTCCAGGTCGTCCAGCGAGAAGTCGGCGATCCGGATCCGCCGGTTGGGCTGGGAAAGCACGAGGCCTTCTCGCTCGAGCAGACGAAGCGCTTCCCGTAGCGGCGTTCGACTGACGCCGAGCTGCTTGGCCAACGCCACTTGCGAGGTGGCTTCGCCGGGAGCGATCTCCCCACGCAGGATCGCGTCTCGCAGCCGGTCGTGGACGACCATCACGTTCTGGCCGTCTCGCGTTGTCGCTTCCAGCGTCATGGGTGTGGACAGGCTAGCGTGATTGATTCCTATCGGCTATCTGGATACAGTTGATGATCTTGTGTGCTGAACCATCTCACGTCGATTGCGACCGAGGCTCGCCGTATGCGCCTGGCCAGGATTAGACACGAGAGTGCCGACGGCATCGAGCCGCGAATCGTCGCCGCCCGCGGAGCAGACGGGGAATGGGTCGATGTTCGGCTGGCGGAACGTCTACGGCTGGAAAGTCGCGGGGGAACCCCCGAAGCAGCGCGCCGGATCGCGGCGGCAGTCGTGCCCGGCAGTTTGAGCCAGGCCCTGGCAGGGGGAGAAATGTTTTTCGAAGCGGTTGCTGCGGCGGTGGAGGATGGCACCGACGTCGCCCGAGTCTGCCCCGATCCGGACTTCGTCGCGCCCGTCGATCCGCCGGCGTACCGGGATTTCATGGCGTTCGAGCAGCATTTCGTGACCGCCCACGGCAAGAGCGGACGCGCCATTCCGGAGGTCCTGTACGAGCTGCCCGTGTCCTACATGGGTAGCGCGCAGGCGTTCGTCGGACCGGAAGACGACGTGCCGTGGCCCTCGTACACGTCGGCGATGGACTACGAGCTGGAGCTCGGGATCGTGATCGGCCGCGGCGGGCGCGATTTGCTGCCGGAGGAGGCCCTCGCGCACGTCTTGGGACTCACGATCCTGAACGACTTCAGCGCCCGCGACATTCAACTGCGCGAGATGGCCGGTGGCCTGGGGCCGTCGAAGGGCAAGCATTTCGCCTCGTCGGTCGGGCCGTGGATCGTCTCACTGGACGCACTGCCGAATACGGGCTTGGCGATGGAGGCACGGGTGAACGGGGAGGTGTGGTCTCAGGGGACGACAGCGTCGATGATGTGGTCGGTCGGCGAGCTGGTGGCTTGGGCGTCGGCGGGCGAGCCGCTGGTCGCGGGAACGCTTCTCGGCTCCGGGACGGTTGGCGGCGGCTGCGGCTTCGAGCTCGACCGGATGCTGAAGCCGGGCGACGTCGTAGAGCTCGAGATCGAACAGTTGGGCACGTTGCGCAACCGACTGGCGTCACCATCGTCCAATGGATGGATGCCCGACGCCCGAGCAGATCGGGCGCCGGTGGACAGGGAGGCAAGCGGGGAGCCCATGAGCGCACTCGGACGGGCGACCTCGGGCAAGACGACAGAAAGGGGAGGATGATCGTGAAGACGTTGCGGTACCGCGCGCCCCGAGCCCGTATGCGGGCCGGGTCGCTGCTGCTCGTCGCGGCGGTCGGCGTCGCCGCCGTCGTGTTCTCGGGCACGGGCCTCGCCAGCACAGGTCGGCAAGCGGCGACGCCGGCCTGGGCGAAGGTGTTCGCCAAGTACGTCGGAGTGAAGAAGCTCGGACCGGCGAACGCGAAGCTGGCTCCGGTGACCGTCGGCTGGGTGAACGCGCAGGGCGGGATCGTGCAATCGCCCGAGTCGACGACCTCGATCAAGGCGGCCGTCGCCGTCATCAACACGTACCTGAGAGGGGTCGGGGGCCATCCCCTCAAGCTGAAGACGTGCTTCGTCGTGCAGGCCGAGTCGCAGGGGCAGAAGTGCGCCCAGGCGATGGACAACGATCCCAGCGTCAAGTTCGTGATCGAGGGTGTCCTGCCGTTTGGCGCGACGGGTTTCCACCAGACGAACAAGGGCAAGAAGCCAGTGATCGGGTTCAACCCGATTACTACCTCGTCGGCGACGGCGAAGAACACGTACGAAGTGACAGCAGGCCTGTTCGGCACCGACCCGGGCGAGGTCAGCTACCTCGTCGGTGTGCTGCATGCGAAGACCGTGTCGCTGCTCTACCCGCAGGACGACCCTGCCGGTGTGACGGCGGCAAAGCTGTTCCAGCAGATCGCCGGGGCGGCAGGTCTGAAGGTCACGGCCGTGGGCTTTTCCTCGACGGCAACCGACCTATTGACGCCGATGACGGCCGCGAACGCCCAGTCGACGGACGCGAGCACCGTCTTCTTCGTCAACCCGTCCGTCTGCACCGCGGGTTCGAAGGCCGTCGATCAGCTCCACGTCAAGCACGTGGTCGCGCTCGCGCTCTGTCTCGACCCGCACGTCCAGGCGGCGCTCGGCGACTATCCCAAGTGGACGTACGTGAACACGGGTGTGAGCGCCAACCTGCCCAGGGCGGACCCGTACGTGGCCGCCTGGCTGGCGGCGATCAGCTCACTCGGCAAGAAGAACCCGGCCGTCTATGCCCCCTTCCCGCAGCTGGCCTGGGGTACGGCGATGACTGCCGCGAAGGCGATCAACCAGATCGGTGCGGGCAAGTTGAGCCCGGTCTCGTTCCGGTCCTGGATCCGCAAGTTCCAGGGGCCGTCGATGTTCGGCCCTCCGAATCTCAAGTGGGGGTCGGTACAAGGACTGCCTGCGCTGGGCACCACCGCGGTACGGCTGTACACGTACCTCGGAAAGGGCAAGTGGGAAGACGCGACCGGCGGCAAGTGGGTCGGCGGCCGCTAGCGAGCCCAAGACGCGTTGTGTGTGGGGGGCGGGACGACCGCCCTCCACACCGGTGCGCGTCGAGGACGTAGCGCGTGCACCTCGCGACGCTTCTCGGCTTCGCGGAGATCACCCCGAGCGACATCCTCCTGTTCATCCTGCTCGGCTTCGGCGCCGGAGCCCTGATCGCCGGTATTGCGCTCGGGATCGTCCTGAACTACCGGGGATCCGGCGTCATCAACATCGGCATGGGCGCTCTTGCCCTGCTCGGCGCGTACGTCTTCTACGGCTTGCGCACCGGCGGTTACCTGTTCCTCAGCCAACTCGATCTCGGCGCCCCGTTCGGAACGGTCTCGGCCTTCTTGCTGACGATGGTCGTGATGGCCGCAGTCGGCCTGGCCTTCGACCTCTTCGTGCTGCGAAAGCTTCGCCACGCCGGCCCGCTGGCGAAGCTCGTGGCCTCGGTGGGATTGCTGCTGACGATCCAGGCAGCGGTCGTGCTTCGGTTCGGAGGAAACGGCCAGGGCGCTCCCGAGGTGCTTCCGGGCGGCGACTCGGTTGAGATCTTCGGTGTGAGCATCCCGTGGAACCGCTTCGAGCTCACCGGCATCGTCCTCGTCGTCGCGGCGCTGCTCTCCGCGACCTACCGCTGGACGAGGTTCGGGATCGCAACGCGCGCGTCCGCTGAAAACGAGTCGGCAGCCCTGCTGAGCGGCTTGTCTCCGAGCATGATCTCGATCGCCAATACGACGCTCGCCAGCATGCTCGCCGGCGCGCTCGGCGTGCTCGTGGCACCGCTGTCCCAGCTCGATCCCGTGACCATCCCGACCGCCGTCGTGCCCGCGCTGGGCGCCGCCCTGCTCGCACGTTTCACCTCCTTCGGAGTCGCGGCCGTGGCCGGCATCGCAATGGGCTCGATCGACTCTGTCGTCCTCTACCTGCAGACCAGGACCTGGTTTCCCACCTCCGGCGGCGTGACGCTCCCCGGAGTAACGCAGCTCGTCTACTTCCTGGTCATCGTCATCGTGATGGTCTGGCTGGGAGGCAGGCTTCCCGAGCGAGGCACACTGTTCGAGCGGGGCCTCCCGGCTGCACCGTCGGCGCGCCGGCGAGCGCTGCCCGCCGCGCTCGGGCTCGCGCTCGGGGTGACGGCGTTCATGACCTTCCCGTACGACTTCAGACAGGCGCTGATCAACAGCCTGATCGGCGCAATCGTCTGCATGTCGCTCGTCGTGATCACCGGCTTCGTCGGGCAGATCTCTCTCGTGCAGCTCGCGCTGGCGGGCGTCGGCGGCTACGCGGTGTCCAAGCTCGCGGCCGACGCCGGGATCGCATTCCCGATCGGCCCCGTCATCGGAGCCTGCGTCGCGACGCTTTTCGGCCTGGTAGCTGCAGCCTCGGCGCTACGCGTGCGAGGTGTCAACCTGGCGATCGTCACGCTGGCCGCTGCGGTCGCGCTCGAGAACTTCGTCTTCAACAACACGTCATGGGGTGGCGGGGTCAACGGCTCGCCGACCAAGTCACCGTCGCTCTTCGGTCTCCATCTGGGACCGGACGCCCTCTACACCTGGACCGACGAGAAGCTTCCGAGCCCGGTGTTCGGGTTCCTCTGCCTCGGGGTCGTGATCGTGCTCGGGCTGTTCGTCGCCAGTCTTCGCAAGAGCCGGCTCGGTCAGCAGATGCTCGCCGTGCGCTCCAACGAGCGCGCGGCAGCCGCCGCGGGCATCAGCGTCCGCAACGTGAAGCTGGCCGCGTTTGGCATCTCGTCGTTCATGGCCGGCCTCGCCGGCGCGATGTACGCCTACGACTTCGGCTCGGTCTCGGCGCCCCAGTACGGAATCATCAGCGCACTCGGCTTCGTGGCCTTCGCGTATCTGGGCGGGATCACGACCGTCACCGGCGCCCTCTTCGGCGGCTTGATCGCAATAGACGGCCTTGGGATCCATGCGATCGAGACGTGGACCGGTCTCCCCAGTGATTGGGAGCTCTTCTTCGGCGGCATGGCTCTTCTGGTCACCGTGGTCGTCAGTCCAGACGGGATCGCCGGTGCGATCAGGCGCGACCTCCCGCGGGCTGCGGCTGCGCTCCGCGGTGTCGGGGCTCCCCGATCCCAGGCCGAGGTGTCGGCCGAGAAGGCGGCGCGGACACCATGAGCGCCGTCCTCGCTGTCGAGCGGCTGTCCGTCGACTACGGCGGCATCCACGCGCTCGACGGCGTGTCGCTCGAGGTGCCGGAGAGGCGGCTCGTCGGGCTGATCGGGCCCAATGGTGCCGGCAAGACGACGCTGATCGACGCCGTCACCGGCTTCGTGTCTGCCCAGGGGAAGGTCGCACTCGACGGACGCGACGTCACCGGACTGTCCCCGGACAGGCGAGCGCGGGCGGGCCTCGCCCGGACCTGGCAATCCACCGACCTCTTCGACGAGCTCAGCGTGGTCGAGAACCTCGCCGTCACCTCCGGTCGACCGCCGCTCGGCCGCCTTCTCCGCGAGATCGTCAAGGGCCGCCTCGAGCCGGATCCGGCGGTCACCGAAGCAATGCACCTGCTCGAGCTCGATCAGTTTGCGGACCGGATGCCCAACCAGCTCTCCCAGGGTCAGCGCAAGCTCGTCGGCGTTGCGCGGGCCCTCGCGGCACGACCGCTCGTGATCTGCCTGGACGAGCCGGCCGCAGGCCTCGACACCGAAGAAAGCGAACAGTTGGGCCGGAAGCTGCGAGAGATCGTCGACCAGGGAACCTCGCTCTTGCTCGTCGACCATGACATGGGACTCGTGCTCACCGTCTGCGACGAGGTCGTCGTCCTCGACTTCGGCAAGGAAATCGCACGGGGAACAGCGGGCCAGGTCCGATCGAACCCGAAGGTCGTCGAGGCGTATCTGGGCAGCGCCGCGGCCGAGGTCATGGGCAGCTCACCGAGCGAACCTCGACCCTCGACACCGGGGGCGACATGACCGAGCCGTTGCTCGATATCACAGGCATGACCGCCGGCTACGGAGGCCCGCCTGTCGTCCGCGACGTGAGCCTTCGCGTCAAAGCCGGAGAGGTCGTCGCGTTGCTCGGCGCCAACGGAGCCGGCAAGACGACGACACTCCGTGTCATCTCCGGTCTGCTCCGACCGTCCGGCGGAACCGTTCGCTTCGGCGACATCGACGTGAAGCGGACAGCGCCGCAGTCGCTGGCGAGACGAGGCATGGTGCACGTCCCGGAGGACCGCGGCATCTTCTTCGGGCTCACCGTCGAAGAACACTTCCGTCTCGGCCGCCGGAGCCAGAAGCTCGACACCGACGCAGCGTACGAGTATTTCCCGAAGCTTCGCGACCTCCGAAACCGCCGGGTCGGCCTGCTCTCGGGCGGGGAGCAGCAGATGCTCGCCGCAGCCCGCGCCCTTGCCCGCCGTCCGAAGCTGCTGCTCCTCGACGAGCTCTCTCTCGGTCTGGCCCCGGTGATCGTCGAGCGGCTGCTTCCGGTGATCCGCCGATTCGCGGACGACAGGGGAACCGGCGTGCTGCTCGTCGAACAGCACGTGCAACTCGCGCTGGACATCGCCGACCGCGGCTGCGTCCTCTCGCACGGAAAGATCGTCCTCGAACGACCGGCGGAAGAGCTTCGGCACGACCGCCACATCCTCGTTGCGAGCTACCTCGGAGAGTCCGCCGCATGACCCGCGCCGTCGACAAGGTGCTGGTCTCGGGCGGCGGCCCCGCCGGCATGGCAGCCGCCATCGGCTTCGCCCGCCAGGGCGTCGAAGTGACTCTGGTCGAGGCTGATCCCGAGTGGAAAGCGCTGGGCATGGGGCTGACGTTGCTCGGCCCGACCCTTCGGGCGCTCGACTCGATCGGCGCCGCCGACGCCTGCGCCGCCGCCGGGTTCGCCCAGGATCATGCGGACTTCCACAACGCAAAGGGAGAAGTAACGGGCATCGTCCCGTTCCCGGCCATCGCAGACGAGCGGCTCCCGCCGGCAGTCTGCATCACCCGGCCCGCATTCCACCGAGCCATGTCCGGCATCACGCTCGACCTCGCCGTCGATCTCCGCCTCGGAGTCACCATCACCTCGCTCGAGGAGACGGACGAGGGAATCCACGCCGCTCTGAGCGATGGCGAAGGGAGACAATTCGATCTGGTCGTCGCCGCCGAAGGGCTGCATTCGCGCACGCGCGACCTCGTCTTCGGCGGCATGGCCCCCCGCTTCACAGGCCAGGCCGTCTGGCGCACCCTGATCCCACGCCCGCCGGCTCTCGACGTGTACCAGATGTTTTACGGACGGAAGGCGAAGGTGGGGCTCGTGCCGGTCTCCCACGAGTCGCTGTACGTCTTCGCCGTGCAGAACGTGCCTGACGACGCTCGGCCGCCGCGGGAGGAACGCCCTCGGCTCATGCGACAGAACCTCGACGCAGACAGCGACCTGATCGAGTACACGCGCGAGCGAATCCTCGACGCACGCGAAGTCACCTACAACCCCACCGAAGCGCTTCTCGTCTCTCCGCCCTGGCACCGGGGGCGGGTCGTGCTCATCGGAGACGCAGCCCACACCACAACGCCACACCTCGCCTTCGGAGCGGGTATCGCGATCGAGGATGCAATCGTCCTCTGTGAGCTCACCGGATCGGATCTGCCGGTGGACGAAGCGCTGCGCCGGTACACCGACCGCCGCTACGAACGCTGCCGACTCGTCGTCGAGAACTCGATTCAGCTGGGCGCCTGGGAACAGGACCCGGGCGACCCGGAAGCCGACCCGGTCCGCCTCACCCGAGAGACCTGGGACGTCTTGAAGCAGCCCCTATGAGACTCGACCCCCCGACCAGGAGGACGATTTGACCGAGATCCAGGAGCACCCACCTTCCGAGGCCGCCGGCACCTTCGTCGAGAACCAGGTCGAGGCCGACGGTTTCGACATTCGCTACCTCCAGGCCGGCACGGGCGCACCCGTCGTCTACCTCCACGGCGGCGGCGGCCTCCACATCTCCCGCGCGCTCGAGCTCCTGGCCGCGCGTTTCCAGGTCACTGCATTCGAGTTCCCCGGCTTCGGGCAGTCGCCGGAGAACACACGCACCCGGTCGCTCGAGGAGCTCGCCGGCACGATCGTGGAAGCGATCGACGCCATCGGTCTCGAGCAGCCGACGCTCATCGGCACCTCCCTCGGCGCAGGGGCCGCGCTCCGGCTTGCGCTCGGGCACCCCGACCGGATCGCCGCCCTCGTCCTCGAGTCGCCGAGCGCCTTCCGCCCCGCGGATTGGAGCCCCGCCGCTTTCACGCCCGAGCAGCTCCGAGCGGCGCTCTTCGCCCACCCGGAGACCGCCTTCGCGCCCGCCCCGCCCGAGATTCTCCAGAAGCAGATAGGGCTTCTGCAGCGGCTCCTCGGGCCCAACCACGACACCGAGCTCGAACAACGGCTGCGCGGGTTCCCGATGTCCACGCTCGTCGTGTTCGGCACCGAAGACGGACTCATCTCACCGCAGATGGGCCGCGTCTACAAGGAGCTGATGCCGAATTGCAGCCTCGTCTTCGTCTACGACGCTGCCCACGAGATCCAGTTCGACCGACCCGAGGCGTACGCGGGCCTCGTCGGCGATTTCATCGAGCGCCAGGAAGCGTTTGTCGTGGCCACCGAGAGCGGACTCCGCGTCCCCTAGAGACCAGAGAGGAAAACCAGTGAAAGCGTCTATCTTCAACCCGCTCAGGTACCAGGGCAAAGACGTTCCCTACGGCTGGCCGTCCCCACCCGGATCATGGAAGCCAGACATCGGCCGCGAGTCGATACGGCGAGCGTTCGAGCTGTTCGACGTCGCCGTCGAGCACGGCTTCGACTGGCTGACCGTCGCCGAGCACCACTACTCCCAGGCGCAGCTCGCTCCGAGCCCCGTGGTCGCCGGGGCCGCCATCAGCCAGCGGTACCCCGACGTCAAGGTCGCCGTCCTCGGAGTCGTCCTCCCGCTCGTGAACCCCGTCCGGACCGCCGAGGAGATCGGCATGCTCGACGCGCTCTCGGACGGCCGCTCCGTCATCGGCTTCTTCCGCGGGATTCCCAATGAGTTCCTCACCTACGGCACGAATCCCAGCGAGAGCCGCGCCATGTACGAAGAAGCCCTCGACCTGCTGTTCACGATCTGGTCGGAACCGCACCCGTTCGGATGGGAAGGACGGTACTACCGCTACCGCACGGTCGCCGTCTGGCCCCGCCCCATCCAGCAACCACGGCCGCCCATCCTGCTCGCCGGCACCAGCCCAGACTCGGCGAAGTTCGCTGCCCGGAAGCGCGCCATGCTTGGCCTGTCCTTCCTTAACTCGCACGAAGAGGCCGCCCAGCTGGCCGAGACGTACCGCAACGAGGCCGCAGTAGCGGGCTGGGAACCGACATCCGAGGACATCCTCTACCGCGCCCGCATCTACGTGGCCGAAACCGACGAACAGGCGGAGGCCGAGGCGCGCGAGTACGACCTCGGCAACGTGCTCGGCCCGCTCGTCCCTCCACCCGAGAAGCAGGCTGCCAACCAGAAGATCCTGACGGCCGTGTTCGGCCCGTCGGGCTTCCGCCACCATCCACCTGGGCCGGGCTCGATGCCCGAGTACTACGGCAGCCCGGACACCGTCGCCAAGCAATTGCTCGAGGCCGGGCGGCAGGTGGGCTACGGCGTCGCCGACCTGATCTTCACGGGCGACAAGCTCCCGCACGAGAAGGCGATCAAGTCGCTCGAGCTCTTTGGCCGGGAAGTACTTCCGCAGCTGCATGCCGCCTGAGATCACCGCAAGGCCACGGCGATTGCGCGGCGAACGCAAACGACGCCCTGTGGACGTCGACGCCTTCCGCGACGCGATGCGGTACGTGCCGATGCCGGTCGCCGTCGTCACCACGCTCGTCGGCAACGCACCGCACGGTACGACCGTCAGCGCCTTCGGGTCACTCTCGCTCGAGCCACCGATGATCTACGCCGCTCTCGACATCCGCTCCGACCTGCTCGGGCTGCTGCGGCGCACGCGTCGCTTCGGCGTCAACGTCCTCGCGGCCTCGCAGCGCGACCTCGCGCTCGCGTTCGCCCGCAAAGGCGTCGACAAGTTCGAAGACGTCGAGTGGCGTGTCGAGGACGGACTTCCACGGCTGGCCTCGGCTGCTACGTGGATCGCGTGCGACGTCGACCGGTTGCTCGCACGCGGCGATCACGTCGTTGTGCTCGGCATCGCCGTCGGCGTCGAGCCGTCCGATCTCGCGCCGCTCGTCCACTACGACCGCCGCTTCGGAACTTACACAGATCCCGCCGACACGAAAGCAGGTGCGAGATGATCTTCCTGACCGGCGCAACCGGGCACGTCGGGCTCCACGTGGCACGCGCCTTCAGCGGCCGCGAAGACGTGCGGGCGCTGGCGCATTCCGAGAGATCAGCGCAAATCCTCGCGGGACTCGGGCTGGACGTCGTCTGCGGCGACCTACGCGAGCCTGCCGGGCTCGACGAGGCGCTTCCCGACGTCGATCGCCTTCTCCTCATCAGCCCGCCCGCACCCGGCCATGCGCAGATGGAGCTGGCGGCGCTCGAGCTCGCGGCGCGGGCAGGACGCCTCGAGCACGTGGTCAAGCTTTCGTCGATCGGCGTCCAAGGGAACGAGCCGGCGCTCCTTTCCCAGCCGCACGTCCTCGTCGAGGACGCACTCGGCCGCGGCGCCTTCACGTCGACGCTCCTTCGCCCCTCCAGCTTCATGACGAATGTGATGAACAACCTCTCGGAGATCCGGAACGGTGAGATCCGGATGCCCGCGGGTCACGCTCGCATTCCCTTCGTGGATCCACGCGATGTCGCCGACGTCGCGACCCTCGCCCTGACCGCTGTCGACCCGCCGACCGGGCCCGTCGTGCTCACCGGGCCCGAGCTGCTGACGTTCGGAGATATTGCCGAGAAGCTCGGCAGAGCACTCGGACGCGAAGTCAGCTATATCGATGTCGAGCCGGAAGCCTGGAAGGCATATCGCATTGCCGCCGGTGTTCCTGCGCCGCTCGTCGAGGCGATCGCCGAGCTCTACCAGAGCCTCCAGCTCGACCGCGAGTGGGGAGTAGGAGACCAGCAACAGCGTCTTCTCGGCCGCCCCGGCTACACGTTCGACGAGTGGTTGGACGCAGAGGGTGTCGAGATGCTCGAGAACGCCTGGCGGGTCGCCGGATGACCGTCGCCGTCCTCACGTGCGCGATCACGGGTCCTATCGCGACGAAGGCCGACAACCCGAACCTCCCGGTGACGCCCGAGGAGATCGCGGAGTCGGCGCGCGGCGCGCACGAGGCCGGCGCGGCGGTCGTCCATATCCACGTCCGTGATGAGCAGGGGCGGCCGACCGCGGACCTCCAGATCGCGCGGCGCACCGTGAGCCTGATCGAGGAGGCTTGCCCGGCGCTTGTCCAGCTCTCGACCGGCGTCGGACTGGACGTGCCATTCGAGGAGCGCGAGAAGCTGGTCGAGGCCCGGCCGCGGATGGCGTCACTCAACCCGTGCTCGATGAGCTTCGCGAACGGCGAGTTCCGGAACCCGCCCGACGGCGTGCGGCGGCTCGCGGCACGCATGCAGGAACTGGGGGTGAAGCCGGAGCTGGAGATCTACGACACGGGCCACCTCGAGGTGGCACTCGCGCTCTGCGAGGAGGGGCTGATCCCGGAGCCGCTGCAGTTCTCGATCGTGATGGGGATCCGCGGCGGGATGCCGGCGACCCCGACCGCGCTGGTTCAGCTCGTCGACCGCCTGCCGCCTGGCGCCGTCTGGCAGGCGATAGCGATCGGCCGCTGGAACCTGCCGATGACCGCGATCGGTCTCGCCATGGGCGGCAACGCGCGCACAGGCATGGAAGACACGCTCATGCTCCGCCGCGGGGTACCGGCGGACTCGAACGCTCAGCTCGTCGAGCGTCTCGCTCGGGTCGCCCGCTCACTCGAGCGCGACATCGCCGCAGTCGCCGAGGTCGAGGGCCAACTCGCCCTTCAGCAAGCAACGTAGGAAGCACAGCGTGTCACCCGTGGTGTGGGACTTACGACCTGTTCGGGCGCGTCTCGCCGAGGTACGAGTCGAAGAGACCTCCAGGGTCGTAGACTGCTCGCAGCTTCTCGAGGCGGGCCGCGTTCTCCGTCGACAGTACGGCCTGCGGTCGCGCTTCGAGATCTGCGTCGTTGATCTTTCCTCCCCCATTCGAGAACGGCTCGAGGCTGCGCATCGATGAGCCCACCCATTCGAGCATCGCGTCGTCGTCGGCGGGGCTCTCGGAGATGCCGTAAGCGTGGACAGAAAGGAGCGTTTGAACCGAGAACGCGGCGTTCGGCTGCTCTTTCGGGAGCATCGGAGCGAACAGCAGATGTGAGTGGCGAGTCGGAAGCGATTCCGCGACCTTCTTAGACGCACCGAGGAACCCGTCCGCGCCCGGGTTGATCCAGATCGCGTCGGCTCTGTAGCGAAGGCCCTTCGGGTACATCTGGTCGAGGAACTGGTAACCCTGCTCGATCGTCCACGGGTGGGGACCCTCCCGGACGATCGCAAGCTCGGCGACGGGCGACTCTTCAAGCGGCGCAAGGAGAGCCGCGGACTCGACCGGCGAGTCAGTGAACGAGATTGGGACAAACGCGATTACCGTCGAATCATCACCGGAAACCTGACTGTGCGCCACAGTCGCGACCGCCGACACCTCTGGCGGCAGGCTGGCGATCGCCTCGAAATACCAGGCGGCAAACGCCTCATAGACGTTGGACGGAAACACGTAGACGGAGCTGAGCAGGGCCTTCGGCAGCGGATGGAGGCGAAGGTGGAATCGAGTGACGACACCGAAGAACCCCGGCCCAGCGCCGCGCGCTGCCCACATGATCTCCGGATGGCTGTCGTCATCAGCGCGGATGAGTTCCCCTTCCGCGAGAACGACGTCGATCGCCGCCAGGCTGGCTGCTGCAGGCCCGATCAATCGCGGCGCCCAGTGGAACCCACCGCCGAGGAGGTAGCCGCCGAGTCCGACCGTCGGGCACGTACCCGTCGGAAACCAAGCGCCGATCTGCTCCAAACGCGGCATCAACTCGCGGCCATTTACTGCAGGGCGAACCGCGGCCGTCATGGTCGCCGCGTCGACGTCGATGTCACGCATCCGAGACAGGTCGATCAACAGCCCGCCGTCGCGCACGCCGTTGCCAACCCAGCTGTGGCCGCCGGAACGAACCCCGATCTTCAGGCCCTGCTTTTTCGCTAGCCGCACTGCTGATACGACGTCTTTGTCGCTCTCGGGGTAGACGATCAGCTCCGGATACCGGTCCGGCTTGCGACCGTTCCAGACCGCCGCCAGCCGAGCCTCCTCATAGCCCGGCTCGCCTCGAAGCAGCGTTTCAAGTTCCCTCACCGCGCGCGGAACGTACGGGATGCGACCGCGATCGTCAATCGGGGGCGCCAAGAACTCACCGGCCGGGCAGCGCCTGTCAACAACGCTTCGGGAGGCAAGGCAGGGAGCGCGCGACTGTCCCCGCGTGCACCTCGGGTTCGCAGAGAAGCGGTCCCCTCACTTTCTTGGCAAGCTCTTGGCAAGTACCGGCAGGAAACAACAGGAAACCGGAGACTGGGAGACATCAGAGAAGTGGCCGCTTTGCAGCTATTTCTTGCTCGCCACTCCCTGTGATTCCTTGCCCGGGGCTTTTCACACGCGGGAGGGCGCTGGTTCGATCCCAGCCGCCGCTGAGCAGCCGAACTACGAGCGGCTCCAACGGGGACATGAGCTCTTCAGAAAGTGCCGATGAGCAGGTTTTTTGGAACTGGGCCGACTTGTTGGAACTCGCCCTTCTCGAGGGTTCCAGCTTCAGTTCTACGAACGCCACACCCGCCGGCGGGCACGTGAACCACTCGCCTTGCACCGAAGCTCGCAGCCGAACGTGGGATCGCGCTGAAGTGCGGCTAGGAGTCGAGTAGGAGACTCGCCGCAGCGGCGATCAGCGCCCGCGGATCAGACGGGGACCGCGAGCAGGACCAGGCTGGGTCGCGACGGCGCTACGAGTTCGCCGACCCTCCTCGTCCTTCTTCTTAGGAATGTATTAAGCGATCCATAAGTTCATCTCACGCTTTTCATAAGCACGAGTCGAAAGCTCTACCTTGTGAAGAGGAACGTGCTCCGAGTTGCGAGCGGGGTCGCCGTGGTGGGCGCATTCGTTGCGCTCGCGGCGGGGTGTGGTGGTGGATCGTCGAGTGCATCGGGCACGACCGATCCTTCGACAGGGCAGTCCTCCACGACTCCGTCGACGGGGCAGTCCTCTCCGAACGCCGCGTTCTCGAAGTACCAGTCTTGCCTGAAGGCGCACGGTGTGACCCTGCCGAGTTTCCCTCGCAATGGCAACGGTGGGCCGCCGCAGGGCTCCCCGCCTCAGGGGCCGACCGGACAGGGCGGACCGCCCGGCGGCTTCGGCGGCCGCCTGTCTTCGGCGCAGCGCGAGAAGCTTCAGGCTGCGCAGCAGGCCTGCGCGAAGGATCTTCCGGCTGGGGCACGGAACGGCGGCTTCTTCGGACGCGGTGGCGGTCAGAACAGCCAGGCGTTCGCTGCGTACCGAAACTGCCTGAAGCTGCATGGCGTCACGTTGTCGCAGGGGTTCCGCCCCTCGGGTTCCGGAACTCCGGGCGCCAAGGTGCAGAAGGCGTTGAGCGCGTGCGCCGCACTGCGTCCGTCATTCCCGGGCAGAGGCCAGGCTCCGCCTTCGACAACGACTCCGGGCGCGTAGCGTGGTCGCGCGGCTTCGCGAAGTGCCGCGGAAGACAGCGCTCTTCTACGGTTTCCTGGTCGTGCTGGTGCTCGTGGTGGCCGGCTTTGCCGCCGTCTCGATTGTTGGCACGGGAAGCTCCTCGGCGTCCGGTGCGCAGCGCACGGCGACGGTGACGCGAGGCACGGTCGAGTCGAGCGTCGCAGGCTCCGGGAACATCTCCTCCGCCGACACGGCGTCGGTCGGGTTCACGACGAGCGGCACGCTGACCTCCGTACGGGTCGCGGTCGGCGATCGCGTCGTGAAGGGCCAGGTCATCGCCACAATCGACGCCACCGATGCCGCGACGAATCTTGCCTCTGCTCGCGCGTCTCTTGCAATCGCCCGCCTGAACCTCGCCAACGCGGAGGCCGGCGGCACTGCCTCACAGCGCGCGCAGAACCAGTCGTCACTCGCCTCTGCCCGCCTCCAGCTTCGCTCGGCGCAGCAGACGCTAAGCGATAACCAGGCGGCCCTGACCGCGGCGCAGGCGCAGCTCGCGGCCGACGAGCGGCTCAACTGCATCGCGCCGTCGTCCGGATCGTCGTCGAGCTCGGCCACCTCCGCCAGCTCGGGCGCCAGCGGCGGCTCCACGGGCTCCACACCGAGCGGCGGCTCGAGCTCGGCCCGCACGACGCAGGCGCTCGCGGCGACCGCGCCGAAGGTCGTTACGAGCTCGGCGAGCGCGACGATGCCGACCAAGGCGACCCTGACCGGCACCGTCACGCCGGGAGGCGCGAAGACGAGTTACTGGTTCCAGTACGGAACCTCCACGAGCTACGGCAAGCGCACGTCGACAGGGACTGTCAGCGGCACGACCGCCGTAACCGTAAGCCGCGTCGCCACCGGCCTCAAGGAGGACACGACCTACGTGTACCGGCTCGTGGCGCAGAACTCCCACGGAACGCGCTACGGGTCCGCGCTGACCTTTACGACCGCCGCCACGGCGTGCAGCGCCGACCAGGCTTCGGTTACGGCAGCCAAGCGGGCCGTCGCTGCCCAGAGGCTTACAGTGCAGCAGCAGCAGCAGAGCGTCGCCTCGGCCCAGTCGGCTATCGAG
Organism: uncultured Actinomycetes bacterium; assembly: GCA_963776375.1. Lineage (GTDB taxonomy): Bacteria > Actinomycetota > Thermoleophilia > Gaiellales > Gaiellaceae > PALSA-612. The sequence continues at coordinate 996,388 of CAVZMF010000005.1, forward strand.
TCGGCCGTTGACCCCGCCACCGTCCAGCAGAACCGGGTGCAGGTGCAGCAGGACAAGGTCGCCGTGGCGAACGCTCTGAAGGCGCTGCGCGCGACGACCTTGCGCGCGCCGATCTACGGCACTGTGACCGCGGTCAACGGCGCCGTCGGCGACACCGTGGGCGCGAGCTCCACATCGAACTCGAGCTCGTCCTCGTCCTCGTCTTCGTCCTCGTCCTCGTCTTCGAACGCGCCGTCGGGTGGCGGCGGCAACTCGAATGGCACCAACGGATCGTCCTCGTCGACGAGCGCTTCGTCGTCCTCGCTGGTGACGATCGAGAACATGAAGAAGCTCCAGGTCGTCGCGGGGTTCCCGGAGGCGGACGCGGTCAAGATCAAGGTCGGCCAGACCGCCTCGGTCACGCTCTCCGCCCTGTCGAACGTCGAGATGACGGGCAAAGTGACCGCCGTCTCACCGACGTCGACGGTCGTCTCCAACGTCGTTACGTACGACGTCACGATCTCCCTGCGGAACCCGCCAACCATTGTGAAGACCGGGATGACCGCAACGGTGACGGTCTATGTCAGCCGCCGCGCGAACGTGCTGCTCGTACCGAGCGCGGCCATCACCACAGCTGGTCCGGTTTCGACCGTCACCGTCCTGGAGAACGGCAAGAAACGCGTCGTGAACGTCACGACCGGGCTCGTCGGCGCCTCCACCACACAAATCGTCAGCGGTCTTCGCGAGGGCCAGGTCGTTGTCGAGCCGACCGTGACGGTAACCGCTGCGTCTTCGTCGTCCACTTCGCCGACCGGGAACCGGACATTCGGCGGCGGCTTCGGTGGCCCCGGCGGCTTCGGCGGCCCTCCGGGCGGATGAGTACGGTCGCTTCCCTTCGCCCGGCGCATCCGGTCATCGACCTACGCCGGATCGTGAAGACCTACGGCGGCGGCGACTTTGCCGTGCACGCGCTGCGCGGCGTCTCGCTGACCGTGGAGCGGGGCGAGTTCGTGGCGATCATGGGCGCCTCCGGGTCGGGGAAGTCGACGCTGGTGAACATCATCGGCTGTCTGGACGTCCCGACCCGCGGCCACTTCTGGCTCGACGGCGTCGACGTCCGCGACCTGGACGAGGCCGATCTCTCCCGCGTGCGCCGCAAGAAGATCGGCTTCGTCTTCCAGAGCTTCAACCTCATCCCCCGTACGACCGCGCTCGCCAACGTCGAGCTCCCACTGCTCTACGCCGGCGTCCGCGGCAGCGAGCGCCGCGCCCGCGCGCTCGAGGCGCTGGGGCGGGTCGGACTCGGCGACCGTATGCGCCACCTGCCGAACGAGCTGTCGGGCGGCCAGCAGCAGCGCGCCGCCGTGGCGCGGGCGCTCGTGACCAACCCGGCTCTGATCCTCGCCGACGAGCCGACCGGCAACCTCGACTCGGCCTCCGCCGCGGAGGTACTGGAGACCTTCCGGACCGTGCACGGCGAGGGCCGCACCATCGTCGTCATCACCCACGAGGCCGAGGTCGCCGCCTGCGCGCAGCGGATCGTGCGGCTGCGTGACGGCACTGTCGTCGAGGACCGCAGGGCCGCCTGATGGCCGGGCGCGACACGCTCCGCATCGCGCTGCTCGGCATCACTTCGAACAAGCTGCGCTCGGCGCTCACCGTGCTCGGCGTGGCGATCGGCGTCGCGGCGGTCGTGATCCTCGTCGCCGTCGGCACCGGCTCCTCGCGCGCGGTCGCAGCAGCAGATCAACCGCCTCGGCACGAACACGCTCACCGTCTTCAACACCGGCCGCTTCGGCGGCGGCACGTCGACGACCGGCACGCAGACGCGCTCCTCGTCGCTGACGATCGCCGACGTCCGCTCCCTGCAAGATCCGAACAAGGCGCCGGACGTTGCCTCGGTATCGCCTGTCGTCTCGACGACCCAGACCGCGACCTTCGACGGCGCCACCTACAGCACCACCGTGACCGGTTCGACGCCGTCGTACCTTGACGCCGAGAACTATCAGGTCGAGGCCGGCTCTGCGATCACCGCTCAGGACGTCGCACGGCACCAGCGAGTCGTGCTGCTCGGCCAGACCGTCGTCAGCAACCTCTTCCAGTCGGGGACGAACCCGATCGGCCAGACGATCCAGCTCGGCTCGGCGAACTTCAAGGTCATCGGCGTCCTCGCCTCGAAGGGATCGAGCGGCTTCCAGGACCAGGACGCGGTCGTGATCGCACCGTACACCGCCGTCCAGGACGTGCTCACCGGCTACGCGCAGTCGTTCTCGCAGCTCATCGTGCAAGGGAAGTCGGCGTCGACGCTCAACCTCGCGCAGAGCGAGGTGGAGAGCGTGCTCGCCTCGAACAACGACACGACCGTCTCCGACCTCCCGTTCCGCGTGCTCAACCAGCAGGCGCTGCTGCAGACGGCGACGAGCACCTCCCGGACGCTTACTGTCCTGCTCGCTGCCGTGGCCGCGATCTCGCTGCTCGTGGGCGGGATCGGAGTGATGAACATCATGCTTGTGACGGTCACCGAGCGAACGCGCGAGATCGGCATCCGCAAGGCGATCGGCGCGCCCAAGTCGGCGATCCTCGTCCAGTTCCTGCTCGAGGCCATCCTGCTCTCGCTGATCGGCGCCATCGCGGGCATCGCCGCCGGGATCATCGGCAGCCGATTCCGCATCTCCGGAGTTGACCCCGTGATCGCGCCGTACTCGATCGTGCTCTCGTTCGGGATCGCCGTCGCCGTCGGCGTCTTCTTCGGCTTCTACCCCGCCAACCGCGCGGCCTCGCTGCGCCCGATCGACGCGCTGAGGTACGAATGACCACCCAAACACCAACCGAGCAGGCTGACACTGCCGTCCTCGTGCCCGAGGTCGAAGGCGACGTCTGGCCGACGCGCACACGTCGGAGCTCCCTGCGCCTCCGCATGCCGACTGTAATCCTGCTCGCACTGCTCCTCGCCGGGATCGGCGTCTGGGCCGGGTCAGCCCTGCAGAAGAGCTATGGATCGGGAAGCAGCGCGGCGTCCGCGTCGCCGTTCGGAGGCGCCGGAGGGTTCCCGACCCGCGGCGCGGGCAGCTTCCCGAACTTCGGCCGGGGTACGTTCCCCGGCTCCGGAGGCTCCGGAGCGAACACGGGCCAGGCAGCGACGACCGGCACGGTGACGCTCGTTCGCGGCAGCGTCGTCTGGGTCACGACCGCGACTGGCGGACTGGTCAAGGTGACTATCGCCAAAAACACGACCGTGACGCGTACGGCCGCGGGCACCACGAAAGGACTCCAGCTAGGCGATTCGGTCGTCGTGCTCGGCTCGAAGAAGGGCGCCACCGTAGCGGCAACGGTCGTCCGCGCCACGCAGAAGGGCCTCTCGACCTCCTCGGGTTTCGGAACGCCCACAGGCGGTTGACGGCCGAAGAACGACAACCCGAACGGCTCGGCTCGAGGTCGGCTCGGGGGTCTTACGGTCTGATTGCGTTTCTCTATGGCTCTTCTCATGTGCGGACGCTTCGATGGGCGTCGGGCATCGTGAACTCCCTCGCGCCGGCAGGCGGTCTCGCTCGCTAGCTTCGATTTGAAAGGACTCGTGGGTATGAACAGAAGCCGCTTCTTGTCTCTCGTCCGTGGGGCCGTCCTGTTGACCGGCCTGGCCACGATTGCCGGCCTGTCGGCCGGGACCGCCTCGGCAAGCGCCGCACGCGCGCCGCTTCGCTACGGCGTGGTTCGTTCTGCGGTCGTGACGCATGACGCGGCGACCAGCTCGAACTGGGCCGGCTACGCCGTGACCCCCTTGAGCGGGAGCGCGGTCGCCTCGTTCACGAACGTATTTGGAACCTGGGTGCAGCCGGCTGTCAACTGCTCGGCAGGGACGCCGTCCTACTCGGCTTTCTGGGTCGGTCTCGGCGGCTCGACCCAGAACTCCACGTCGCTGGAGCAGATCGGGACGAGCGCAGACTGCGCAGCGTCGGGCACGCCGGTCTACTCGGCGTGGTACGAGATCCTGCCGGCGGCGCCGGTCTCACTGAAGCTGCTGGTCAGGCCGGGCGACACGATCTCCGCCGCGGTCACGATCAGCGGGAAGACGGTCGCGATGCGGCTGCGAAACCTCACACGTCACACGGTCGTCAACAAGAAGCTGAAGATGGCAGCGCCGGACACGACTTCTGCAGAGTGGATCGCGGAGGCGCCGTCCTCGTGTGATCGGTCCGGTCGCTGCACGACGTTGCCGCTCGCGAACTTCGGCTCCGTCAACTTCCTGAAGGCAGCGGCCACCGCGTCCGGTCACTCGGGCCTGATCATAGACCCGGCGTGGACGGCGAACGCGATCAGCCTCGACGGCTCCGACAACCAGGGAATTGGCCGCTTCGTTGCTGGCGGAGCTTCAGCGAGCGCGATTCCGTCCTCGCCCACCGGAACCGGCTTCTCCGTCGCCTGGCAGTCACTCACACCGGGCGCAACAGGCAACTAACGAGGGAACGCCCTGGGAGAGGCCGCCAGACGGCCTCTCCCAACCATCCCAGGTTGCTCCTGGAAGGCGATCGAGTGGATGTATTCGAGCATCATGGTCCCCAGGCGAGGGATTGCCGTGTGCGAGCGTCGGTCTAGGGCGCGCAGAGGGGTTCGTACGCATCCTCTGTGGTCGTAGACAGCGGGGCACGTTCGAACCTGATGGAACTAAACGGAGCACTTCGAACCCTCGACTCCAGGTCGAGCTTCCGCCGTTGGACGCCCTACGCGGGAAGCTCGCAGGCGTGCAACTACCCGCAGCCGCAGTCAGACTCCCGCTCGGTGCTCGGCAAGGTGCAGTCCTCCAGGCAGTCACCGATGTCGTGCGCCTTGCTGAAGAGCCAATGCGGGCAGGTGAAGTACGCGCAGCCGTCGAGGCAGCGCTCGGTGCGCCAATCCCGGCGTCTTCGGTGAACGAAGCCTTGTCCACGCACGCTCGCGGAGCAGACCTCCGCTTCCGTCGAGTGGCCTATGGCGTTTACGAGTACCGCAGCGCGCCTAACCGCCGACCCGACCGGCGGGCAGAACTGGGCTCAAGTCTCGCCGACAGGGTCAGCATCCCTACCTGAGACCTTGGGTGTTCTGACTTCCGCTGTGAATCGAGGGAATGGACCTAACTAGACAGCTTTCAAGCCAAAACTCATCGGCCACCGCTGGGCACCGAGGCCCTTGACCAGTCGTTCCGGCCTATGCCGTCGTCGTTTTGGTCGGTCTGGCCAGGTCGAGCGCTTCCTCGATCGTGAGGTTGCGGCCGGTCTCGGTGGCGCGGGCGACCTCGTCGGCGGGGAGCGCCGCTCGCGCCTGTTCGACGAGCTCCCGGCCCGGCGTGTCGTCGGAGTAGACGACGACGATGCCTTCTTCCTGGGCGTACACCTCGGCCGCAGCGGCGATCTGCACGGCGCGCTCGGGACGGTGCTCGACCGCCTCGGCGGCTGCAAGCCCCAGGAGCGAGAGCCCCACGCCGCGCACGCTGGCGACATCGGTGTGCGCCTGCACCGAGTCGAAGAAGTAGCGGCGGGCCAGCGCGACCTCTCCGCTGTCGAGGCAGGCCCAGGCCATCTCGGACAGGATCCGCGCCACCTCGCCCCGGTCGCCGACCGCCTCGAACGCGGCAAGCGCCTGCCGGTAGAGGTCGAGGGCCGCCGTCGATTCGCCGCGGCCGGCGGCCAGCTGGGCGAGACCGCCGAACGACGTGCCAATTCCTTCGCAGTCGCCGAGCCGCTGTTGAATCTGGAGTGCCTCCAAGTACCGCGCCTCTGCCACGTCGACCTCGCCGCTCAGCGCGTGGGCGATGCCGTTGAAGCTAAGGGCGAAGCCCAGCGCCCACTCGAACTCACGACCGCGGCTCTGCTCGATCCCGCGCGCCGTCCACTCGAGCGCGCCCTCGGTGTCCACTCCGAGCAGCCCGAGCCCTTGGCACAGCGCGGCAAGGCACAGCTCACGACCGGCCCCCACCTCCTCGGCGATCCGGTACGCCTCGCCCCATTCCTCGTTCGCGCGCTCGATCTGGCCGGTCATCCAGGAAGCAAGGCCGACGTTGATCAGCGCCCCGGACCGGCCCACGCTGGGAGGCAGACCCTGACTCGCTGCGAGAAATGCCTCGGCGTACTCGCGTGCGCTGACGTTCTTGCCGCGGATGTGCCAGTACATCCACAGGTCGCCGCAAAGCTGCATTCCCCCTTCGCAGGCGGCTGCGTCACCGCCCCGGGCTCCGGCGAGGAGCGTCTCGAGCGCCGCCTGCAGGTTGCCTTCCTCGGCGATGCCGCGCTCCACGGATCCGATCTGGCCAGGCCCCTCGATCGCGTCGCGAATCTCGCGTGCGACCTCCGCATAGCGGCGTGCGTGCCTCCCCGCGATCTCGCCCGACTCGCCGGCAAGGTCGAGCCGTTCCGCGCGCGAACTCGCCGATCGTCTGCAGCATCCGAAGCCGACCGCTCCGCCCGTCCACCTGAACGAGCGCCTTGTCGACGAGCGACTCCAACTCGTCGAGACAGGTTGAGCCGGGGTCGGCACAGACCGCCTCGACGTCGGCCAGCGTGCACCCGCCGGCGAAGACGGCCATGCGCCGGAACAGGCGCTGCTCTTGCTCGCTCAGAAGCGAGTGGCTCCAATCGATGGTGGCGCGCAGCGTCTGCTGCCGCTCGTGCGCATCCCGACGACCGGAGGTGAGCACGTCGAGCGCGTGATCGAGCCGCTCGAGCAGGGCGTCCGGCGACAAGGAGCCGAAGGCGCGGCGGCGGCAAGCTCGAGCGCGAGCGGCAGGCCGTCGAGACGCCGGCAGATGGCCGCCACGGCCTCCTCGTGTCGGGCGATCCGCGGCCGCCCCGCGCGCTCGACGAACAACGCGACCGCAGAGTCGATCTCGAGCGGCGCAAGCGGGTACTCGCGCTCGGCGTCGATTCTGAGCGGCGTCCTGCTGGTGGTGACGATCCGGAGCTCCGGGCAGCGCTCGACGATCCGGGCGACCTCGGGTGCGGCGGTGACGATCTGCTCGAGGTTGTCCAGGAGCAGGAGCGCCTTTCTGTCGCCGATCAGCGCGATGATCCCCTCGCCGAGCGTCCGCTCCTCGGCCTCCTTCACGTCGAGTGCCTCGGCGAGGGCCGGCAGGAAGTCCTCTGCCTCGGTGATGTCGGCCATCGGCACGAACGCGACACCGTCCAGGAACTCGGGCGCGAGCCGCCGGCCGAGCTCGGAGAGGATGCGCGTCTTCCCGACCCCGCCCGGCCCGGTGATCGTCACGACCCGGTGCTCGCGCGCAAGCTCGAGGAGCGCTGCCAGGTCGTCGGCCCGCCCGACCAGCGGCGTCGGCGGGTCGGGGAGAGTTGCTGGGCAAGCTCGCCAGCCGCTCGCCCTTTCCCTCCAGCGCGCCGGGATCCGGGACGACGATGCCGTCTGCTGAGACGGCGTAGAGCTCGAACGGCCGGCCGACGTGCTTCAGCCTGAATCGCCCGAGCGCGACGACGGCGACGTCGCTCGCGGTTCCTGATCTGGTCGTACGCGGCGTCGGACAGCATCACGCCCCCGGGCACGGCGAACGATTCGATCCGGGCGGCGATGTTGACGGCCTCGCCCGTGAGCCGCTCGGGCTCGACGACGACCTCGCCGACATGGACGCCGATTCGAACCGGGACGTCCTGCGCGGCGAGCTCCTGCTGCATCGCGACCGCGGCCTCCGACCGCGGCAAGCGAGCTCGGAAACATGCTCATGCTCCCGTCGCCCGAGCCGCTGGACGATCGTCCCGCCGAAGGCGTCGTGCTGGCGGTCGAGCGCGGCCACGTACCGCTGTCGCGTGTCGACGGCCAGACGTTCGTCCGCCTGTATCAGCGCTGTGTAGCCGACCATGTCGGTGAACATGACCGCGACCAGCCGGCGATCGAGCCCTCGCTCACGGCGGTGACGATAACGCTGTTCGCCCGGACACGAGGGTCGTAGACTCGCGCGATGGCGATCTGTCCTTCCTGCGGGAAGGAGAACCCGGACGGGTTCCAGTTCTGCGGATTCTGTACGGCGCCGCTCTCAGCGCCTGGCGCGACGACCGGAGCGAAGGAGCGGAAGGTGGTGTCGGTGCTGTTTTGCGATCTGGTCGGCTTCACAGCCGCGTCGGAGCGCGCTGACCCCGAGGAAGTGCAGGCGCGCATCGCTCCGTACCACGCGCGAACCCGGGAGCGGATCGAGGCGTTCGGCGGGACGGTCGAGAAGTTCATCGGCGACGCCGTAATGGCGGTATTCGGCGCTCCCACGGCACACGAGGACGACCCGGAGCGCGCGGTGCGCGCGGGGCTGGCGGTGTTGGAGGCGATCGACGAGTTGAACGCGGCCGACGGGTCGCTCGCTCTGTCGGTGCGGATCGGCGTGAACACCGGCGAGGCAGTGGTCACGCTCGACGCGCGGCCGGAGCTCGGCGAGGGAATGGTGGCTGGGGACGTGGTCAACACCGCCGCCCGGATCCAGTCGCAGGCGCCGGTGAACGGGGTCGCTGTAGGAGAAAGCACCTTCCGGGCGACGGGCGGGTGTTCGAGTACGAGCCGCTCGACCCGATCGACGCGAAGGGCAAGGCCGAGCCGGTCGCGGTCTGGCGGGCGTTGCGACCGACGGCCCGGTTCGGCTCGGACGTGATCCGCTCGATGACGACGCCGTTCGTCGGGCGGGAGCTCGACTTCACGCTGCTGCGCGGGACGTTCGACAAGGCAGCCGCGGACCGGTCGGCGCAGCTGGTTACGGTCGCCGGTGAGCCTGGCGTGGGCAAGTCGCGCCTCGTGGCGGAGCTGTTCGCCCACACCGACGCCCTGGACGAGCTGGTCACGTGGCGGCAGGGCCGTTGCCTGCCCTACGGGGAGGGAATCACGTTGTCGGCGCTGGGCGAGATCATGAAGTCCCATGCCGGAATCTTCGAGTCCGACACGCCCGAAGTCGCGACCACAAAACTGGAAGCGATTCTGCCCGAATCCGACGCTCTCCCTTGGCTGCGGGCGCGGTTGCTGCCTCTGCTCGGGATCGACGCCGGCGAAGCAGCGGCGCAGGAAGAGCTGTTCACGGCCTGGCGCAGGTTCCTGGAGTCCGTGGCGGAGCGGGCGCCGCTGGTGCTGGTGGTCGAGGACATCCATTGGGCCGGCTCCGCCGCTGCTCGCGTTCCTCGAGCACCTCGCCGACTGGGCTCGGGGCGTCCCGCTGCTCGTCGTCTGCACCGCCCGGCCGGAGCTATACGAAACGCATGCCGCCTGGGGAACCGGGCTCCGAAACCACACGGCAATCAACCTCTCCCCGCTGTCCGACGACGACACCGCCAGGCTCGTCTCCGCGCTGCTCGAGCGAGCCGTGCTCCCGGCCGAGACGCAGCAGCTCTTGCTCGAGCGGGCCGGCGGCAACCCGCTGTACGCGGAGGAGTTCGTCCGGATGCTCGCGACCGCGACTTCCTGGCGCGCGATGCTCCCGTGCCGAGGTGCCGTCCCGAATCGCTCCAGGCGCTGATCGCCGCCCGGCTCGACACGCTGCCGCCCGGACGCAAGGCGCTGCTTCAGGACGCGGCGGTAATGGGGAAGGTGTTCTGGGCCGGTGCGGTTGCGGCGATGGATGATCGCGATCTGGACGAAGTCGAGCGGGCGTGCACGTGCTGGCCCGCAAGGAACTCGTGCGGCCGTCCCGGCAGTCGTCGATGGAAGGGGAGGCGAGTTCGGGTTCTGGCACCTCCTCGTCAGAGACGTCGCCTACCAGCAGATCCCCCGCGCCGCTCGCGCCGCCAAGCATCTGGCAGCAGCGGACTGGCTAGAGGCAAAGGCCGGCGAGCATGTCGAGGAGCTCGCATACCACACGGGCGAAGCGCTCGCTCTTGCCCAGGCGACGGGAGACGCCGCCGTCGTGGCCGAGATATCGCCCCGGACCGCCCGCTATGCCCTGCACGCCGGTGAGCGCATGCTCGCCTCGATGCAGCCAAGGCCCTCGACCTGCTCGACCAGGCGAAGGCGCTCACACCCGAGGAGGATGCGGCCTTCCCGCTTGTCCTTTTGCGCTGGGCCGAGGCAGCCCGTGAGGCCGGTCGTCTGCGCGAGGCCGTCGATGCGCTCGAGCAGGCCATCCTCCGCTTCGATGCTCTCGGATTCTTGGTCCACACCGCGCAGGCGTTGCGGCTCGTTTCGGCCATCCGCTGGAGCCTCGGCGAGCCGTACTCGGTCACGATCCCGCTTGTCGAACGAGCGGTCAGCTTGCTCGAACCGACCCGGGCCCCGAGTTGGTCGACGCTCTGACCGGCGTCGCGAGCGCCCATTTCCTCAGGGGCATGTACGCGGCGGCTGTCGAGACGGCTGACCGAGCGCTCGCACTCGCCGACCAGCTGGGGCTCGCCACACCAGGGGGAGCCCTAAGCGTGCGCGGCTTTGCTCGCTGTTACGTCGGTGACCAGGGTGGGCTCGACGATGCCGAGCGTGCCCTCGAGCTTCGAATCGCAGCGGGAGAGGGCCGGGGCGCAGCGACCATCCTGCACAACTTGGCGTGTACGCGCTGGTTTCTGGAGGGCCCGGCTGCTGCGGTGACCACGCTCGAGAAGGCACGGACGTTCTCGTCTGCGCGCGGCCTGGTCGACTCGGTACAGATCCACGCGGCGAGCAGCTCTGTCTTCCTCGTCGACAACGGCCGGCTCGACGAGGGACTCCGCGTGGGCAGATGCGATCCTGCCGCAGCTGCGGGAGAGCGGGAACCGGCTCTTCGAGCACGACGTCCTCGCCGGACAGGCGGTGGCTCTCGAGGAGCGAGGCGAGAACGCCTTAGCGCCCGCCCAGCGCGCGCTCGAGATCGCCCGCGGAGTCGGTGATCCGGCCTATCTCGCCTTCGCCACGTGGGGAGTCGCACCGGCCCTGATCTCAACCGGGCGGATCGACGAGGCGAAGGAACTGCTCGATGAGGTCGCCGGCTCGTCCAGCCACGACCATTCGGAGTACGCGCATCATCTCCCCCGGCTTGCCCGCGCCGCCCATGCCCTGGACGACGACGACCTGCTCGCACGCCTCGCGGCCGGCTTCCCCGACGGCGCACCGAGGCAGAAGCACGCGCTCGTTACCGTTCGGGCGATTCAGGCGGAACGCGCCGGAGAGCACGCCGAGGCTGCTGCCCTCTACGCCGACGCGGCGGACCGCTGGGAGCAGTTCACGGAGGTGATCGAGCAGGCCCATGCCCTTCTCGGTCAGGGCCGCTGCCT
>CAVZMF010000006.1:0-237474 GCA_963776375.1 uncultured Actinomycetes bacterium
TTTTTTGTTCTTGGTAGGATTACGTATTGCTTGCTTCTCCGGTGCCGTCCGTCTTCGACACGAACTTCTCGTCTGACGAGTCGCCATCCGAGTGAATGCCCTGTTGCGATTGGGTTTGGCTGCGTACGGTCCTCCACATTTCGGCGAGCTCAGGGTCGAGCTTGTAATAGGCCTGGTTTGTTCCGCCCGCTGCCCACTCAACCGTGAAGGGAGCGTTTGACCGCTTGAACCTCGCCCGCAAGGTCCCCCCGAACCCGCCGTAATCACCACGGTGCTTCATTGGTTCGCGCCCGGTTACAGCCTGTACAGCTTCGGAAGGGATCCACTCTCCCGGGTGCGCCGAGCAGATGTCCAAGGTCGCCTGAACAGTTACGTTCGGGACTTCGAGAGCGAGTCGGAAAAGATCCTCGGTCGTCCACTCCCGGGCAGGGGCCGCGAGAGATGCCTCGGGGCGTCTGAGCCCACGTTGGTGCGACGAGGAAGTCCTCTACATCTGGCGGAGGGTAGTGCTGTGAAACGGTGATTACGACTTCGTGGGCGGTGCGGTAGGCCTGAATCCGTGTCAGTGTGATGTCCAAACCCATCTCGGACGGCCAGACCGCGGTCGTGGTAACTCCAGCTGGGAAGCCGCCTGCGACCAACACAATCCGCGGCGCCCGCAGTGTCTCGTCACTCAGTCCGAAATCGGAGTGGGCCGCCAAGGCCTCGACCGCCTCCTCGTTTGTCAACGTCCGGCCTTCGTGTTTACGCACGAAATCGACATAGGCATCCGCCAGCACGTCCTCGTCGAACCTAGATGCCATCGCGGCGTACTTGATTGCCTGCATCTCAACGGTGTCCGGCGCCATGTCCCGCTTCAGCTCGGCGACGACGAGCCGCCCATCGCGGCCCAACCCAAGCACATCGAGGCGGTCTATTCTCGGCCCCGCCACGAGAATGCCAGCGGTCAAACTCGCTCGTGATGACCTTCACACCGGCGCCCAAGATCTCGGGGTGAGCGAGCACCCACGCTTGCAGGTGCGCCCGTTCCCTCAACCCTGCCTCGGACAGCGTGATCGGGGTTGCCGCCTCAGCGCTGCTATCCGCAACGGTGAATACGAGCTCCTCAGGCATCCGTTGGCCAAGCGTAACTCCGAATCTCGCATCGAGAGGGTTGATCGCTCCGTGCCTGCTGGGCCAGCCCTCATGGCTCTGGACGCGGGCGCGAAACCTTGCGACCCTGTCTTTGGCTTATGCTCCATGTTCTGAGGGAGAAGGCGTGAAGCTCTTAATTCGTCGCGGCGCTGGCTCCTGGGCAGAGCCAGAGATCACTGGCCACAAGAGCGAGGACGACCTACGGAGACTCCTTGGCCACCTCGCCAGACCTCCTCCCTGGCAGCGAAACCGGGTTGCCAATGGCAGTTGCTCGCGAGCTCCGCGTTGCCACCGGACAGATCGACGTCACCGGCATTGACGTGGAAGGGGAACTGACCCTCTGCGAGTGCAAACTCGCTAGCAACCCAGGAGCAAGACGAGAAGTGGTGGGGCAACTGCTCGAGTACGCAAGCTCGCTTCGGGGCATGACCTTCGAAGACTTCTCCGAACGGTTCGAAGCTCGCGTCGGTACGCCACTTGCCGCCGCGGTCTCCGCAATCGCCGGAGAAGGCTTTGACGCGGAGTCGTTCGAAGCGCAGGTGGAGGAGAACCTCGGTGCGGGTCGCTTCCGCATGGTTGTGGTCGTGGACCGGATCACCGATGCGCTAAAGCAGACGGTCATGTACCTCAATGACCACCTCGATTCCTCGGTGCTCGCCCTGGAGTTGGCATACCTGCGCGACGGGGACGTGGAAATGCTCTCCCCTGCCGTCTATGGAGATGAAAGTCGCCGCCCACAAGGAGCGCGCTCGGAGGCCCGCGGTTGCGGACGCTGACACAGTTGTCGTGGCTGCTCGAGACGCCTATCAGTGGTATCTCGAGACAGCCTCATACGTCTGCCAGCCGGGCCGTCGCTTTCGGGATGACATCAAGTATCTGGGCTTCTATAAGGACAAGGCGATCCAGCGAGAAGTGCCGGTCATTCTCCACCGCCGCGACAACGTCATGTTTAGCCGTGACGAGGTAGCCACCCTGCGGAGTTCCGACAACGAAACCGACGCAACTATCGCAGAACTCATCATGAGGACCCTCGACTCTGGCCGGCGAGGCGGCGGAGAGCCCCACCAGGTCTTTCTGCTCTCGGCCCCACGGGACAAAGCGACGCTCACCCTCGCACACGAGATTTCCAACACTAAGAAGGGGGCCTGGACGCAAGGCCAGCGCTACACGGCGTCAGACGCACTTATGCGCGGACCCTCGACCACTGAAGCACTTCAGGCGGAAGGTGGCTAGCGACTCTTCGTGATACCTAAGAGGAGGAACCACGCCCACTCTGCGACACAGCCGTTGCAGACCCTGGCCAGACCCTGCAGACCCTCCCGAGACCCTGGCAATAGGGTCTCGAACGGTCTCCAACGGTTCGCTACGGTGCGTAACGGCTCGTGGCCGAATCCGCCGTTTAGCAGGCTGCTTTGCGCAGATTTGGCTCTACCGAAAGGGGATGCCCCCGGCAAGAATCGAACTTGCGCACGCGGTTTAGGAAACCGCTGCTCTCTCCACTGAGCTACGGGGGCGTTTTGTGCCTCTTTGCAGGGATTTCATGCAAAGAGACAGGAGAACAGTCTAGCCGGCGCGCAGAGCGGGCCAGCAACAGATGTTCCAATTCATGTGCCGAGTTCGCCTCGTCCTCCGACACGCCGGAATTGCTCTTCCTCGACGCGGGCAACCGGACCGCCGACCGCGCTTCGATTCTGCTCAGCGCGAACGAGTTCGGCGTGAAGAGTGCTCCCCCACCTGGCTCCTTCGGCTGTTGCCGAGCATGCGTGACGGCTACTGCGTCCGCGTGTTCGAATACTCGGACGAGAGCGCTACGGCGACGACGTAGTCACCGACGGTGCACGTGCGGACGACGTCCGTAGCGGAGTGCCCTGTCTCGGGGTCGCAGGCCTCGGCCGACCACGTCTCCCCGGCAACGACCTCGATGTGAACGCTGCGTAGCGGCCAGCGTAGGCCGGCCCCGCGCGCCTTCAGCACGGACTCCTTCGCGCACCACATCCGCAGTGCGGCGAGATTGCGGAGGCGTCCATCCGGCGCCAAGAGCACCGCGCGTCGCTCTCGCTCGTCGAAGGCGAACCTGAGCAGATTCTCGTGCAACGGAACCACCCGCTCGACATCGAGCCCCAGCGCGCCGCCGTTGGCGTGCCAGGCAAGCGCTCCGGCAAGATCGCCCGAGTGCGCCACCGTGACGCCGACCTCGGGCAGCGACCTTCCGTCGCGGTGGACGACCGGCATACCGTCTGCTCGAGGCAGAACCTCGAGGACCGCCGCATCGAGCGGGCCGAGCAGCTTCCCGAGGGCAAGTTTCGCCGCCCGCCGACCGGCGAGCCACTCGCTCCGGCGCTTGGGCATGCGAAGCGACGCCAGCCGCTCGAGCTCCCTTGCACCGAGCCAGCTCGGCTCCAGCCGCCGGCTCTCGCTGATCGTCACGAACGAGGCCGCTGCGTTGAACGCGTGACGCGTCCACTCCTCGCAGCAGCGCTCGAGCTCGGTTTCGCTGCCTCGATCGTGCTCACGCTCGGATGATCGGCGACGTCGAGCGTCACGAGTAGGCGAGTCGTTCCAGCCGCAGGGCGATGTGTGCCTCGGGGTCGAGGATCACCCATTCGTCGCCGCGAGGAGGGCGCATCACCGGACCCCACTCCTCATCGCCGGCAAAACGGTCGAGCCGCTCGAGTCGCAGCCGCTGTGCAGGTTCCACCGGCTGCTGCAGAGACAGCGCAGCCCGGAAGATGTTCTCGAGCTGGGCACCGGGCAGCGCTGATTCCGGCACGAACGGCGTCGCCCAGAGATCGGACGGCTGAGCATTCCGCACGAACCCGACCAGCGTCCCGTCACGCGTTTGCCGCCACTGCGCCGCGGGGTACACGAGGCCATTCCAGGCGAGCGGCGGAAAGGACGCCACCGCGTAGTTCTCACCGGTGGGCTCGATCGGAAGCTCCGCCCCGATCGACGGGGCCTCACGTGAGTAGACGAGCTCCAGCCGAGCGAGCTCCCGGAGCCCAGAAGGCGTCTCGACGGTGAACTCGACGTCCACGATCCACGCGTCGTCGCGCCAGCTGCCGCTCCCTCGTTTCACGAACGTGAGCGCCTCGTCCCGGCTGGCGAGCGTCTCCAGGTCGACCTCGAGGTCGCGCAACCCGCTCCAGTGGAGCTCGGCCGGCGGCTGCGGCTGTACCCAGTCTCCGACGGCGAGGGCGTACTCGAGCAGCACGCTCACCGGAAGGGCCGGCCTTCCGGCCACGCGTACGTCGTACAGGCAGGGGGCCAGGTCGGCCCGCACCGTGCTCTCCGACTCGATCGAGCGGAAGGGTTCGAAGCGCCGCGCCTCGCCCAGGTAATGCAGGTGGCTGTAGAGCTCGCCGATGTTCACCAGATCCGGCGTCGGCGGAAAGCCCTTCAGGTGCACCGGAAAGAGGGCTTTCCCGACAGTGCCCACGAACACCGTCTCGCCGGACGCCGCGCCGAGGAGCTCCCGTTTCCAGCGGTAGACGCCCTCGTCGACGTGTAGCGCGGACGTGTAGCGCAGCGTGACCTGGAAGTTCTTGATCATCCCACCCAGGTTCTCCCAGGTCGGCCAGCAGACGGTCATCACCGGGAACGGTGCTCGCTGAGCCGCCCAGGCGCCGAGGACCGAAAGGCCGGCGTTCGCCGCCGCATAGTCGATCTCGCCGATCATGCCGCCCCAGCGTCCCACGAGCGACCCCACGTTGCAGAAGAACTTCAGCGGTCTGTCGGAAACGGCCTCGAAGAGGGAGAAGAAGCCGCCGACCTTCGTCTGCACGGTTGCGAAGAACGAGTCCATCGTCTTGCCGGGCAGTCGCGTCGGGGCGCTGACGCTGGCGTTGTGGACCACACCGCTCAGGCTCGGCCCGATCGTCTCGACCAGCGCGGACGTCTGCGCCGGATCGGTGAAGTCGCACGGAGCGTATTCGATCGGAAGCCCAGCGGTGCGAACGCTCTCGAGGTTCGCGACGAGCTCGCGCAGCTGCCGGATCCGTTCGAGCCCGCGCCGCGCCTCGGCCACGCTCTGGCCCGCGGGGGGCGAGCGCAGGGCGTCCATCTCGAACTCCTTGTACTCGGCCTCGTCGAGCCCGAACCACGGCTCGGCGACGCTCGGCAGCGGGCTCCTTCCGGTCACGACGACGCGGCAGCCGAACTCGGTCGCAAGCCCTTGTGCAAGTGCGAACCCGATTCCGCGCGAGCCGCCCGAGATGAGAACGGTGTCGTCGGCGTCGAGCTCGATTCGCGGCCGCGGCACCTTCTCCGCGCCCCCGACGACCATGTAGCGCCGGCCGTCGCGGTAGCCGATCTCGAAGAGCCCCCAGTTGCAGAGCTCGTCCAGGAGGATCTCCTCGAGCGCCGGCCGGTCCTGCGGCGCCAGGTCGAGCACCTTCACGTTGCAGTTGGCCAGCTCGCGGGGCACCGTCTTTGCCAGGCCGAGCCAGATCCCGCCGAGCGGCTGAGGGATCGGCGCGTCCCCGTATCCGAGCGTCCCTCCCAGCGACGTGACCGCGACGTAGAAGCGCCGCCGGCAATCGGTCTCACGGATCCAGTCCTCGTAGCAGGCTTTGAGAACGGCGACGGTCCGCTGTAACGGCGATCGCCACGCCTCGTGGCCGCCCGCCTCCCAGGACTCCTCGACATTGAGATCGATCACGCCGTCGACCGGGCCGAGCGCGGATGCGAGCGTGTCGGTCGACGTGTCGTCGGGCAGCTGGGTGAGGACGTCGACATCGTGCGCGCGCAGGGCGGCGGCAACACCCTCGACCGCACTGCTGCCGCCGAGGACGAGCACGCGCCTGCCCGACAACTCCTCCAGCCGCCGCGTTTCGGGGGGAGCGGCCGGCACCGGCCGCCAGACGAGCCTGGTCACGGGCCGTACCGACCCGTCCTCCGGATAGACGATGCGCGGCGCAGCGGGCGTTCGGAGCACTCGAGTCGTCTGCGGCCCTTCGCCGGCGGTTGGAACGCTCAGCCTTCTCGGGGGTGCAGCGTGACCCGGATCCCGTGCGCCGGTCGGAGAGCGACCATCCGCCCGTACTCCACCGGGTGGCCGGGAACCGTCTCCACGCGGAACCGCTGCGCCACCATCGCCGTCGCCAACTGCATCTGGAGCAGCGCCAGGTGGAAGCCGATGCACTTGCGCGAACCGCCGCCGAAGGGGAAGTAGGCGAAGTGGTGGTAGCTGTCCGCGCGGCCCGGCGCGAATCGCTCCGGGTCGAACGCCTCGGGGTTGTCCCAGAACTCCGGGTGGCGGTGAGTGACATACGGAGACATGAAGATCGTCGATCCGGCCGGGATGTAATAGCCGTCGATCTCGTCGTCTGCGACAGGGTCGCGCGTGTAGCCCCAGATCGGCGGATACAGGCGCAGCGACTCGTCGACGACCATGCGCGAGTACGTCAGCCGCGACAGGTCGCGCGAGCGTCGGCGTGCGATCGCCCAGCACCTCGTCCACCTCGGCCTCCAGCCGCTTCCGCACCTCGGGATGCATGGCGACGGCGTAGAGCGTCCAGGCCATGCCGTTGCCGGTCGTCTCGTGGCCGGCCATGAAGATGGTCATGACCTCGTCGTGGATCTCCTGGTCGGTGAGCGGCAGACCGCTTTCCTCGTCCTTCGCCGACTGCAGCAGTGTGATCAGGTCGATCGTCCCGTCGCCGCCGACGGCGTGATCGGCGATCACCTTCTGCATCACGTCGCGGAGGTTGTGCTGTGCGTTGGTCACCCGCCGGTTGTACGGCGTCGGCACCCAGCGCGGAATGAAGTCGTTGAGGTTCCCCTGCGGCATCATCGTCTTCAGGCCCACGAGCACCGACGGGCTGATGACCTTCGAATAGTCGCTGAAGTCCATGTTGAAGACGACGCGGCCGAGAATGCCCAGGCTCACGCTCATCATCTCGGCGACCAGCTCGACCGACTCGCCGTGCGCCGCCGGCTCCCGCCAGCGGTCGAGCATCGCGTTGATCGCCCCGGTCGCCGTGTCGGTACATCCTTCCACCACGTCACGGTGGAAGAGGGGTTGGGCCATGCGCCGGTGGCGCAGCCAGTATTCGCCGTCCGTCGTCAGGAGGCCCTCGCCGAAGAAGAGCTTGAAGTTCTCGTAGAACTTGCCCCTCGCGTAGTTCTTGTAGTTGCCCTGAAGGACGTGCCGCACGCCGTCAGGGTGGGTGACGGAGTGCACGAGGTAGGGGCCGAGACGCTGCCGCACGACGTCGCCGTACTCGCGCTGGAGGTCGAGGAGCATCTGGATCGGGTCGTCCGCGAACGCCGCGAGGTTGCCCATGACGAGGTTCCCGCGCGGGCCGGGCGCGAGGCGCCGGGTCGCAACCGGGCCTGCCGCAACGTCGGTCAAGCGAGTACCGGGATCGCAGTCGACGTCGTCAGGCTCCGGCGGTCCAGCTTCTCGCGCGCCACGTACTCCCCGGTCTCGTAGTGCACGTAGCCCAGGATGATCCCGACGATGCCCTTCATCTGGAGGACCATGTGCTCATCCGGCCGGACGGCGACGAAGCGGTTGGGGGCGCCCGGATCCTCGAGCGTCATCGTCTTCGGCGTGACGTAGAGGTCGATACGGTCGTAGCGACGCGCCAGGTCGATGTCGTTCCCGGCCTCGTAGAAGTCGATTCGACGGATGCTCGAGGGCGCGGCCAGGGGAATGTACTCGCGCTCCACGAACTCGAGCACCGCCACCCGCGCCAGTCCGTCCAGCATGACGCTCGGCACCAGGAACCGCGAGAAGGCCGGGTCGTCGGCGGAGATGTGGGAGCTGTACGTCGCCCGCTTGCCGAGCGGGTTCGAGCGCGTGTCCCGGGTCGAGACGAGCGGGCCGGTCAGCAGCACCGGCGCACCGGGGAGGTGGTACGGGTCCGGAATGGAGACCTCGCCCTCGTCGGGCCACCGTTCCCACACCGGCGCCGGCGGGTACTCCCGCGCCATCAACGCCGTGATCTCGTGATGGAGGCGGTCTCGTGCGAGAACCGTGCCGTCCGGAGCGACGACGTCGGTGAGGATCCGCACCCGTACCGCCGCACTGTCCGCGCCGCGTTCGATCACCTTCGCCTCGACTCGTTTCGCGATCGGGCGGCCTGCGTCGTACACCCGGAGGAAGTGGTGGAATCGCGCGTCCTCCAGGCCGACCACCTGCAGGTCAGGGAAGAGGTAGGCACCCGCCTCGGCCCCGACCTCGGTCACGAACGTCCCCGGCAAGGTCGGATAGCCGTTGACCACGTGCGCGGCCAGATAGCCGTCCGTGTCGAGGTCGAACACGCGCTCGAACAGCGCTTCGTCTCGTTCCTGGCCGAGGACGCGCCCGAGGTAGAAGCCGGGGCTCGGGCCTACTGCGCGTGCCGGTACCCTCGCCTCGAAAAAGCCCGGGCGGTAGTTCGCAATCGCCTGCTTCTCCGCGGCTCCCAGATGGACGATGAACGGCTCGTGCCGGGGGAGGTTGATCTCGCGCACGAAGTGGTGGACCCCCTCGGCGGTGGCCATGCTCGTGAAGAGCCCGGACTTCTCCAGGAACCCCTTCGTGATCGGGTTGGCCCCCATGCCGACTTCGCGCCAGAGCGTCCAGCCGATCGTGAACTCGTCCCGGCCGAGAACGCGGCTGGTGTAGCCGGCGGCGGTCGTCAACATGTCGTTCCCCGACGCGTAGTCGGTCTCGCCGAGCTGACCCGTGAGCCCGATGAAGGAGCCGAAGTTGCACCACATCCGCGGAGGCTTGTCGCGCAGCGCGAACTTGAGGTTCTGGTAGGCGCGGAGCTTCAGGTCGCGGACGGCCCGGAAGTCGTCGAAGCTCTTCTGGGGAATCGACGCCGCCCGGTTGATCCCGGGCGCGTTGATCAGGAGGTCGATCTTCCCTTCGCTCGCGAGGATGCCGCCGATCGCGGCGTCGACCGCATCGCGGTCGAGGACGTCCGAGGCGATGTAGGTGACACGGTCGGCGCCACAGTGACGTGCCATCTCGTCGAGATTCGCGCGCGCGTCCCGCGCGGCGACCATGCGATCGAACTCCTTGTTCAGCTGTCCCGGGTTCTTCTCCGGATGCGCCGCGTGCTCGCTGCGGATGAACTCCGCCCGCTTGTGTGCGAACTCCGCGTCGGTTCCCTCGAACACCTCCGGCGGGTAGGCATCCATCTTCGTCGTCGCGATCAGATACGACCCGCGGGCGGAAGTGCTCGGCGAGCGCCTTCATCACCTCGGCGGTGATGCCGCGGGCTCCGCCGACGGCGACGACCACCGAGGAGGGGTCGAGCCGGGCCGGCGCGTCCGGCGGGAGCTCGCCCGGATCCTCGTCGAGGAAGACTGTCTTCCGCGTGCCGTCGTCGTAGACGACGATCGGCAGGAAGTGCCTCGCCGACGATTCGTCCTCGGCCTGGGCGACGCCGGCGATGAGATCAGCGCTCGTGAAGACCGTGTAGACCAGACACTGCGGGAGCTCGAGGGCAGTGCTCTTCAGCAAGCCGGAGAAGAGCCCGCCGAGCGGATGCGGGCTGCCGCCCGGCACGGCGTCGAGGAGCAGTGCGATGCACGATGAGCTCTCCTCGGAGAAGCGGTGAAAACCGGACTTCAGCGCCAGCAAGGCGAGGTCGTGGAGGGCCACCAGCGAACCCGGCTCTTGCCAGAGGCAATCCGGCAGGGGGGCCGAGGCGCACAGGTCGGCGACGAGGCGGATGTGCCGGAACGGACGGCCCCATCCGTCGATTGCGGCCGCGACCGCCTCGGGTGTCACCGCGGGCAGATAGACCGCCGCGGATCCCTCCGGCGCCGGCGCTGTCGAGAGCACCAGTGCCTCGCTCAACCTCGCGGCAAGCGGCGCGAGCAGCTCGGGCCGGTCCGTCAGGACGATCGTGTCGGGCGGAACGAAATCCAGGGGCGGCCGGACCGATTCCAGGGGGAAGGCCCCGAGCACCGCAACCTGGCGTTCGACCTCGAGCGGACGACCAGGCGCGTACTGCTCGACGTCGAGGAATTGCTCCGGCACGGTGCCGGCCGTCGGCGGTTTCTCACCGGGGCTCGCGGCGGCGGTCGGGGTGACCCGCACGCTCGTCGCGGCGCCGAGTCGCGGATTCCGGCAGGTGACGACCGTCTCGGGTCCCGGGACCAGAAGGGCGCGCAGCACGGCCAGCGCGCCTTCCGCGCCGAGGTAATGGCAGCCGGTGGTCCCGGTCCCACCGGAGCTGCACTCGACCTCCGGCGGGTTTCCGTTCGACGAGAGGGCGGCCGTTTCTTCGGACAGGTGGCCGAAGATCGGCAGGCCGCCGGCGAGCGCTCGCTCCTCGGTCGTCAGCGCCAGGATGAAGGTCCCCTCGGCGAGTTCGACGCCGCCGGAATCAAGCTCGCCTTCGAGCAGCCGACGCATCTCGGGCGTGGTGTTCCCGTTGGCTCCCCCCACGAGCACCATGTCCAGCTCCCCGCTTCGCAGGTAACCGATCCCGGTCTGGATCGCCGCGAGCGCGGCGGAGGCACCGGCGTCGATCGTCATGTTCAGGCCGTTCAGGTCGAAGTAGTTCGCGATCCGGGCCGGGATGACGTTGGGCATCATGCCGGGGAAGGAGTTCTCGTTCGAGGCGGGGACGAGCCGATGCACCTCCGTGCGCAGCGCTTCGAGGAGTGTCTCCAGGCGGAGCGAGCTGCCGACCGTCGGGTCCTCTCGAAGCGTGCGGTCGACGTCGTCCAGGTAGGTACGTCCCGCGTAGAGCGTCGACGAGCGCGTGCCGCCCATGTGGCCGAGGATCACACCGGTGCGCGCCCGGTTGGCGTCCCAGAACTCACCGAGTTGGCGCCGGAGCTGGTGGGCGCAGTCGATGACCATGAGCTGGCAGCGGTCGATCGTCCGGATCATCGCCGGCGGCATGCGCACCTCGTCGAAGGAGGGCATGGGGTAGAACTCCCCGAACGACCGTTCAGGCGCCGGGCCATCCCCTGCGAGCCAGGCCGAGACCTCTTCCGGCGTGTCCAGGCCCGGCACGCAGGCTGACCAGCCCACCACCGCGATGCGCCCCGTGTACGGGCGCGGCGTCGGGATCGGCTCTGCCGCTGCGGGCGATGGATATTCCTCCAGGATCATGTGGGCGTTCGTGCCCCCGAAGCCGAAGCCCGAGATGGCGACACGGCGCGGCGTGTCCGGCCTGACCGGCCACGACACCGGCGCCATCGGGATCGTCAGGTTCGTGGTCTCGATGTCGAAGTCCGCGGGCGGTTCGCTGAACCGGTGCTGCGGCGGGATCGTCTCGTTCCGCAGCCCGAGGATTCCTTCGATCACCGAAACGGCTCCGGCCGCCCAACCGGTGTGCCCGATCAGTGACTTGTTCGAGGTGACGCAGATCGGGCGGTCCGCCGCGTAGGACTCTCGAAGAGACCCGAACTCCGCAAGGTCGCCGGCGGGTGTGCCAGTAGCGTGGGCGATGATCCAGTCGATGCCGGTCGCCTGGCCGTCGGTTTCGTTGCTCGCGGCGAGAGCCCGCTCGACGGCGATCCGCTGGCCGTCCGAACTCGGCGCATAGATCGCCTTCCCTTTGCCGTCGGACGAGGAGCCGAAGGCCTTCAGCACCGCCAGCACCTGGTCGCCGTCCTCGAGCGCCCGCCCGAGTCGCTTGATCACCACCACGCCGGCACCGTCGGAGAAGAGCACGCCGTCAGCTTCCCGGTCGAGCGGGCGGACGTGGCCGCTCGCCGAGAGGCCGTGGAGCTTCGAGAAGAGGACCGACCCACGCGGTGCGAGGCTGAACGAGCCGCCGCAGACCGCGATGTCGTGCCGCCCCGTCAGCAGACCCTTGACGCCGATGTCCACGGTGTAGAGCGAGGATGAGCAAGCCGTGTCGACGGTCAGCAGCTCGGTGTCCTCGGGCAGAACGCCCTCCATCGCGCGACGGCTGATGTTGTGCGGGAGGTAGCGGATCGACTCCTCGGCGCCGCGCGGGTACTGGGCGCGGAGCGCCGCGTCGATGGCGACCTGCAGCGCCTCCTTCTCACCCGGCGGAACCGACGTCTGCTCCATCGCCTCCGCGAGGCGGTGTGACGTGCCGAGGATCACTTGCGACTCTTCCAGGCTTTGACTGCCGTCGGCGGTGTAGCCGACGAGGAAGGAGTAGCGGTCGCCTTCGCGGCGGTGGACCCCGCGAAGTGCCTGGAGCAAGGCGTGGCGCAGCCAGAGGGCTGTCGAATCGTCGCCCTCGGTGCCACCGGATAGACCGTCCGCGAGGCCCTCGATCGGCTTGAAGTCGGTGATGAACGCCGACCCCGCCGCGTAGGTCTTGTCCTCGGCGGTGACGTCATCGGAGAAGAACGACCGCGAATCCCAGCGCTCCGCCGGCGCGTCCTGGAAGAGATCCGGGCCCTCGATCAGGATCTGCCAGAACTCCTCCGGGCTGTTCGCTCCGGGAACGACCAATCCCATCCCGACGATCGCCAGGTCGTCGGACTCCCCGAGCCCCTCCCCGGGGCCCGCTGCACCGTCCGGTGCGGTCGCCACTCCGTCGGGCTGCGCCGGGAGCGCGACAGGGGGTGTCTTCGAGCGCGGCGACATCATGACGCTGCCGAGCGAGAGCCCGCCGTCCGCGAGCACCGTCTGCCCGGTCATGAAGCGCGACAGGTCCGAGGTGAGGAAATCGATCAGGCCGGCGAGATCGTCGGCCGTCGCGAGTCGACCGAGCGGCGTCGAGGCGATCGTGATCCCGATCACCTCTTCGGAGTCCGGGAAGAGGTGCGCGACGTCGCCCTCGACCAGGGTGCACGAGGCCGTGTTGACGCGGATGTTCAGGGGCGCGAACTCGACGGCGAGATACCGGGTGAGCGCCTCGAGCCCGGCCTTGGAGGTCCCGACCACGACGTAGTTCGCCGGCACCAGATCGGCACCGATCGAGGAGAGGTTCACGATGCAGCCGCCGCCGCGCCGGGCCATGAGCGGGGCCGCTGCCCGCGCGCACCAGAAGCTGCCCTTGAGGTTCGTGTCGAGGGCGCGCGCGAAGGCCTCCTCGTCGACCCCGGAGACCGGTACGAGGCGACCCGCGGCTGCGTTGTTGATCAGGATGTCGAGGTAGCCGTACTTCTCTTCGATCTCCTCGAACATCCGGGCAACCTGCACCTTCTGCGCGACGGAGGCGCGCACCAGGTCGACAGCCGCCCCGGCGGCCTCGAGCTCGGCTTTCGTCTGCTTGGCCTGATCGAGCGAATGGAAGAAGTTGAGGAGGATGTGCGCACCGCGGGCCGCCAGCCTGCCGGCGACGACCTTGCCGATACCCTTGCCGCCCCCCGTGACGAGCGCGAGCTTCCCTTCGAGGTCCTTCATCTCGGACCCCCATTCCCGTGGGTAGTGCAGTTCAGCATGGGGCTTCGGCGATGCGTCGGCTCAGGCTGGGCTCGCGACTGTCCCCATCTGGCTGAACACGAGGTCCGCGACCTTCCCCAGAGTGTCGTAGTCGCCGAGGCGGAAGTCTTCGGGCGGCGGCGGGATGCCGTAGCGCTCCGCAACGCGCGCGAACAGCTCGGCCTGCTTCACCGAGTCGACTCCCAGCTCGGCCTCGAGCGCCACGTCCTCGGTGAAGACCTCCTCGGGGTACTCGAGCGCGGTCGCGTAGAGCGTGACGAGCTCGGCGAAGAGCTCGTCGCGGCTCCCCGGTCGCCCGTCGCCGCCCGCCGCCGGAGCAGCCGCCGCGATAGGTGTTTCGACGACCTCCGCCGCCTCGACCGGAGCCGCGTCGGGCGGCGCCGCTGCCGGCACCACGTCCTCCGCTCGGAAGGCTTCGAACTCGCCCTGGACGAACGACCGCACACGGTCGCCGCGCTCGGCGAAGAAGGCGCCGATCGTGGCTGCGTCCGTGCCGGCCGGCAGGAACTCGCGCATGTCGTGGGAGACCGGACGCGCTCCGACGACCTTGCCGGTGAGCGTCTCGATGGCCGTTTCGAGCGTTTGCCGCGCAGTGGGGCCCGGGATGAGGCAGGGGACGACTCGAACCTCGTCCCCGGCCAGGACGCGGGTGACGATCTTGCTGAGCGTATCGAGCGCCCCGCACTCGACGAACGTGCGTACTCCCTCACCGTGTGCGGTCCGGATCGCCTCGGCAAACCGGACCGGGTGGGTGAGATGCTCGGGAAGGTGTTCGGTCAGTCGATCCGAGTCGTTGTAATACCGCCCCAGGATCGGCGAGTAGACAGGCACGGTCATCGGCTGTTGCCCGAGCGTGCTCAGGCGCCCGGCGAAGTCGGCCGTGATCGGCGCTACCACCGGGCTGTGGAACGGATAGGGCGAGTAGAGTCGAACGACCGGGATCTGCAGCACCTTCGCGAGCTCGGCGACGGCGGCCATCTCCTTCTCGTCTCCGGAGACGACCGTCTGACGCTCCTCGTTCTCGACTGCGATCGCCGAATTGCGGACGTCGAGCAGCTCCAGCATCTGGCGCGCTCGATTCGCGTCGGTGCCCAGCGCGAGCATGTGGCCGCTCCCCTCGCCCAGGGCCCGCAGCGCCTCCACGCGGTGGCAGACGATCTCGGCGCCCTCGCTGTCCGAGAAGGCACGCGCGCAGACCATCGCCGAGATCTCCCCCAGACTGTGTCCGATCAGCATCGTCGGTTGAAATCCGTAGGCCTCGAGGATCCGGTACAGACCGATCGACGTCGCGTAGATCGCGAGTTGCAGGACGTCGGGCGAACGCTTCATCAGCTCATCGATGTTCGGCGCCGACTCGCCCAGCAGGGTCTCGTTCAGCGAGACACCGAGGCGATCTTCGGCAACCGCGTCCAGCCGCGTCAGTGTCTCGGCGATCTGCGGGTACTCCGATGCGACATCCTTGAGTGCGGCGCCGGAGAACGCGCCCTGCCCGGGGAACAGGACAGCCACTCCATCGGCCATGGCAGCTCCTTTCGTCGCTCACCTTCTATCGAACACAGCCACCACCTGCAAGGACCGCCCGCAGGCCGATCCGTTCGTGAGCCCGGAGCGGCCGTGGCGCGGCCGACGCAGGAACCGTCGCTCAGGAAGGGCTATCGAGCCGATCAGCTCGACGACTCGCGGCTCGAGCCGCGTCACCGGCCGTTCGAGCGTCAGCCTCGACGCGGCTGGATAAGCCGTACCCCGAGTGCGTCGCCGGCGCGCGTGAGGAAGGCCACCGGTCGTGTCATTGCCGCGACGACCAGGGAGCGTGCGCGGCCGCGCTGTGCGGCGAGCCGTGGGGTAAGCAGGGCCGTGAGTGCCGCCAGTCCCGGCAGCGGTCGGAAGAACATGGTCATCTCCGTGACCCTCGCACGGTCGTCGAGACGGACGAGGATCGCACCCTCCACCGGCTGACCGCCAATCCGAGCACGGTAGAAGAGGGCGCGCGTCGTCGACGTTCCGACGTCCTCGAAGTACTCGATGTCGTGGATCACGTCGAACACCACCCGCATCAGCGCCGCGACCGTATCGAGCCCTTCGAACCTCGCCCTGAAGCTGATCGGCGAACGGAGCCGCACGCTCGGGCCCAGTGTCTCGAGGAATGCGGCCAAGTCGGTGCGTTCCCCCGCAGCGCGGAACCCTGCCGTCGTCGCCTCCGCTGCCCCAAGGGTCGCTCGGTCATCCGCCACATGGGTGAGTCTGGCACATTGGACGCCCGGCGTTCTGTGAGCCGACTCGCCGACCCGCGCCACGATGTCTTCGCCGTCTTCGGGGCGCTGCCGTCGGCGCCCTTTGAGCGTCGACGGCAACGTCCGGAGTAGAATCCCGCCCTCGCCGTGAAGCTCACGATCCGCTCCGGGCCCGACCGCGGCGCGACCATCGAGGCGGATGCCGACGCGATCGTGATCGGCCGGGCCGAGGATTGTGACCTCGTTCTCCACGACAACGAGGTTTCGCGGCGCCACGCCCGTGTCGAGCCGCTGCCGGACGGAGCGGCTGTTCTCACGGACCTGGACTCGAGGAACGGGATCTTCGTCGACGGCGCGCGGCTCGAGGCGCCGCACATGCTCCACGGCGGAGACGAGTTCCGCCTCGGTGACACCACCGTGCGCGTCGACGCCGCGCAGGCGACCATCGCTTCGGCTCCCGCCCCGACCGTGGTTCGGCGGGAACCTCCCCCGGGTGCCCCCGCGGCTTCGGGAGGGCTCTGGATCCGGATCGACTCCGGACCTCTGCGCGGCCGGATCACCTCCCTCGCCTCGACGCCGCTCGTGATCGGGCGGGACGCGGAGTCGGACCTCGTGCTACCCGACGCGCTCGTATCGCGAAGGCATGCCGTCGTCAGGCCGTTACCGGACGGAGGGGCGCTGCTGATCGACCTGGGCTCGCGCAACGGCACGTTTGTCGAGGGCCGGCAGGTCCACGGCCAGGTCGAGCTCCACGGCGGCGAGCGAATCCGCGCCGGCGACACCGTGCTCCTGACCGGCCTCGTCGACATATCGGCGGCGGGCACCTGGCGCGTCGTCGTCGACGGCGGCAGCGGCGCCGGACGGAAGAAGGAGTTCGGCGCCGACGGGATCGTCGTCGGGCGCGATTCCTCGGCCGATCTGGTGCTCGAGGGAGACGAGGTCTCGCGCCGCCACGCCGAGCTCGAGGTCCTGCCCGACGGCAGCGTTGTCGTCACCGATCTCGGCTCGCGCAACGGGACCTTCGTCAACGAGCGCCGCCTGGCTGCGCCGGCCGTTCTCGTGGGTGGCGAACGGATCCGGATCGCCGACTACGTCCTGCAGCTGGAGAGGCCTGCCGGAGCGGCGGCGACCGTCATCAAGCGCCGCGCAGACGCGAGGAGCGACCGGATCCATGCCGAGCGCCGCCTGTCACCGGAGGGCCTCGCCCGGCTGACCGCCGGACGGCCCTGGGTCGCGATCGGCGCCTGGCTCGTGGTGCTCGCAGCCGGGGCCGCGGCAGCAATCGCGCTGCTACCCGGCGCGTTGACCGCAGGCGCCGTGCTCGCGGGCAATCCGGAATCGCGGCAGGCCGACCGGCTGCTCGAGCAGCGACTACCGGACGCGGCGCGGGTAAGGGAGATCGTGCTCGTCCGCGCGCGGCACGGCACCGTGGACCAGCCCGCCGTGCAGAGCGCGATTCAGCGCCTCACTGCGAACATCAAGGCGCTCGGCCCCGACGTCGTCCAGGACGTGTCCGAGAGCGCAGGCGGCCGCGCCATCGTGTCGACCGACAGGCGCGCGCAACTCCTTCAGGTCGTCCTCGTGGGCTCCATCGAGCATGCGATCCGCCACGTCGGGGGGCTGATCCGGACGGTGAAGGACGCGAACCGTAGTCCGGCCGTCGCGACGCTCATCACCGGCCAGGCGAGCGTGCCGCACGACTTCCTGGACGTGTCGGAGCACGACCTCCGTACGGGCGAGATCTATGGAGCCGCCGTCGCCACCTGCGTGCTCCTCGTCGTGTTCGGCACCCTTGTGGCGTCCCTCCTGCCCTCTCTGCTCGCGCTCGTGTCCATCGCTGTAGCGCTCGGACTCGCCGCTCTTCTCAGTCAAGCCACGGAGCTCTCGTTCTACTTGACGAACATGACCGTCGGCATGGGGTTTGCCCTCGGGATCGACTATTCGCTCTTCGTGCTCACGCGCTACAGGGAAGAGCGCCGGGCGGGACAGAGCACGACCGACGCGATCGTCGCCTCCGGTGCCACCTCGAGCCGGGCCGTCCTGTTCAGCGGCATGACCGTCCTGCTGGCCCTGCTCGGGATGCTCATCGTCCCGGACACGATCCTGCGCAGTATCGGTATCGGTGCCATCCTCGTCGCGTTCGTCTCCGTCGCCGTGACGCTGACGTTGCTCCCGGCGGTGCTCGGGCTCCTCGGTGATCGGGTGGACGCGCTTGCGATCCCGCTGCTCGCACGGCGAGCCACCGGTGAGAACGAAAGCCGCTTCTGGGTGCGAGTTGTACGGCTCGTGATGCGACGACCCGTGGTGAGCCTGCTCGTCTCGGTCGGCATCCTCGTGGCCGCGTCCGTGCCGGCGCTCGACCTGACCGCGGGGTCGGTCGGGGTCTCGGCGCTTCCGAACGGAGACATCACGAAACAGGGGGCGATGCTCCTCGACCGGACCTTCGGCGGCCTGGCGACGCCGGTGCAGATCGTGGTTGACGGAGACGTTGCCTCGGCGCCGGTGCAGGCTGCGATCACGCGCCTGCGCTCGGCGATCGCCGCCCGGCGCGCCTTCGCAGCCTCATCCGTCGACGTCGCCGAATCCGGAGATCTCGCGCTCGTGTCGGCCCCCTTGACGTCGGAGCCCGACAGCCCCCAGGCGCGCGCCGCCGTCAAGGAGCTTCGCACGACGCTGATTCCGGCCGCGTTCTCCGGCTCGGGAGCCCGCGTCCGGGTGACCGGGGTGACCGCCCAGAACCTGGACTACGTCCAGCAGTACAACGACGCCGTTCCGTTCGTGTTCGTGTTCGTGCTCGGTCTGAGCTTCGTCCTGCTCATGGTCGCGTTTCGCTCCATCGTCGTGCCGGCCAAGGCGGTCCTGATGAACCTCCTGTCCGTCGGGGCGGCGTACGGCCTCCTCGTGCTCGTCTTCCAGAAAGGGGTCGGAGCCGACCTCTTCGGCTTCCAGCAGGTGGAGTCGGTGCCGGCATGGGTGCTGATCTTCCTCTTCGCGGTCCTGTTCGGACTCTCCATGGACTACCACGTCTTCTTGCTCTCGCGGGTCCGCGAGCACTACAACCGGACGGGCGACAACGCCGGCGCGGTCGCCTGGGGGATCGGCTCGACGGCACGGATCATCACCGGCGCAGCGCTGATCATGGTGTCGGTGTTCGCAGGCTTCGCCGCAGGGCAGCTGACCATGTTCCAGGAGTTGGGCTTCGGTCTCGGCGTCGCGCTGCTGCTCGACGCGACGCTCGTCCGCTCCGTGCTCGTCCCATCGAGCATGCGCCTGCTCGGCACACGCAACTGGTATCTCCCCTCGTGGCTCTCGTGGCTTCCCCACCTGGAGGTTGAGGCGCACGCGCTCGATCCGCACGCCTCGAGCGTGCCGCGAGGAGCCGGGGCCGAGCCCGGCGTCGACGCGGATCTCCGGCCGGTGACGAAGGGCGAGTAGTCGTTGCAACGACTCGGCCGCAGCTGCAACGGCTCGCCCGAGGAACAGCGCACGCAGTTTAGGAACACGTCGCTCGTTTCGCGACTCGCCCGCTAATCGACACTTTTCCTCGAGGACGCGACGCTTCAGACCCTGAGCCGACCCTCACCCTGTTCCGGCGACAAAGGCTGAGGACGAATCGCCCGAAGTGCCAACGTGTAGCACTCGTGATCCGTGCTACAATCTCTCTATCGAAGGGGCCTCACATCCTGGCCCCACGCGATCGTAGGAGCTGCAGTCTTGGCTCTTCTGAAGATCCGCCCGTAGCCAACTGGACGGCGTTCGTTGTCCGAAGCTCCGGGCCGTAGATCCCTAATCGCTACCTCCGAACTTCTTTAGAACCGCTCGACCCGATCCAGGGGGAGACCGTCAGACCTTCCGGCAGCCCCACTCAACGCGAAAGGAAGTATCGAATGCGTAAGCAGACCAGGAATAGAGCGCGGCGCTTCAGCGTGCTGATCCCAGCCGCCGGCGTTCTCGCGCTCGTCGTGACGGGGCTCGCTCTCGCGGCCCCGAGAGCGCCCGTATCGCACATCTACACATTGAAGGCGAGCCTCACGCCGACCCAACTCAGTCCGGCCTCCGCGGCCCAGGGCCACTTCGACGCGGTGCTCGTCTGGAGCAAAGGCGGGCCGGTCGTCGGTGCCCTGCCGACCGGTTGCACCAACACCGTGAGGCCCAGAAGCGGACTGCCGAACCGGATCACCTGCGATCACGGCAAGCTGGTCATCACGCCGTCGAAGACACCAGGCTGGACGCTGTACTGGATCGTCAGCTTCTCGCACCTCAGCGGGCCGGCGATGAGCGGTGACGTCCACACAAGCCTCGCGCCCAGCGCGTTGCAGGTCACGCTGTTCGGAACCCTCGGTCCCAAACTGACTCCGGCCAGGGGGCACGTGTCAGTGACGAGTGCCCAGGCCAAGGCGCTGCTGCTCGGCAAGGACTACGCCGGCATCAACACCACGGCCAGCAAGGCGAACAGCGAGATCCGCGGCACGATCACAAGCTCAGCCCGCTGACCGCTGAAGAAGATTCACGTGGAGGCAGGCCGCCTCGGCTGCCTCCACGGCACGCCAACCTTCTAACAGGAGAGAGGCACAAAATGATCACGCTTCGCGACATCACGAGTTGGCACGGTACGCAGCTCCTCGATCGCTACGGCGAGAAGCTCGGCAAGCTCCAGGACGTCTACGTCGACGTCGAGACCGACGAGCCGATGTTCGGCACTGTCAAAGAGGGTCGAATGGGCCGTCATCTGACCTTCGTACCCCTCCGCGCGATCACGGTCGGCACCGACCATCTACAGGTACGAACAACCGAGGATCAGGTGAAGGACGCTCTCGACATCAGGACCGAGGGTTATGAGCTCTCCCAAGCCGACGAATCAGGTCTCTACCACCACTACGGATTCGACTACGCCGCGCCCGACACGGAGAGTGGGCGCCGGCTCGCCCGACGATGATTCCCAGCATCCGCGGGGGCACCCCGTCCCTGCCATTCCGAGAGAGGATTTCCCGATGACCAGCGTAGACGACGAGCGCACCGACGCGATCCGGCGACGCGCCTATGAGATCTCACAACGACCCGACAGCGATAGCGACAGCGAGAATTGGGCTCGCGCCGAACGGGAGCTCACGAGAGGCAGCTCGACCCAGACCGAAGGCGAGCGGGCGCTAGGCCCGCACGAGTAGGCCGACCGGCTCGGGTTCCCGGGGCGACTATCCGGAGAGATCGCCGGTTGATGCTCCCGCTCCCCTGGACGATTGCCCGGTCCGCGCGTCTAAGCGGAACCGCGCGCGACCGGCGGTGTGCTCAATGCAATGACGCCGCGACCAGCCGCAGCAGGCGCGGTTGTTCGCGGCCTCGAGCGATCGCCGTCTCGGTAGAGGTACCACGTCGCGATCGCAGGAAAGTAGTGCCTCTTCATGGTGGGATAGGCGAGCGCACAGAAGCCTTCCCAGTTCAGCCCTTCGGGAAGCGCGGCCGACCTGGAACGGGCGGAGACCGTTCCCGCGACCGGCCCGGCGCGGATGAGGGTCGACCTGTCCGCCCTCCCCCTCCCAGGTGTCGAGCGAGTCGCATTCTTCTGACGGGGCGACCTGCGGGCTGTCTGCACGAGCGCTCGGCCGCGGGTATCGGGGGTCGAATGGGCCGTGCTTGCGTGTTCCCATCTCGACCATGTCAGGCCTTCCTGCGTGTCCGGTGGCGCACGACCACGCCGGTCACGAGCCCGAGCAGCCAGCCGAGCACAGCCGATGCGAGGATGATCCAGACGAGCGAGGCGTGGGTCGAGCCGACGACCCAGTCAAGTTTGACGGCGTCCGTGTTGGCGGCGATCAGTGCGATCAGGACGACGAGCAGCCCGACGAGCACGCATGCCCACGCGTAGAGACCCGCCCGCTTGCCGTGTCGACGCGCCCGCTGCCCGGGCGCCTCTGCGGTTGGCGTTGCTGGGCCGGGCGGGATTCGATCGGGCGTCGCCGAAGCCCGGCCCTGTTGTGTAGTGGTCATGCTCTACCTCCTAGCTCTGTGCCCCGTCGTCTGCTCTCCGGTGTCGATCACAGAACGCTGGGGGTCAGCCCTTGGCCGACGAGGGTGTAGGAGCGATCACCGATCGAGAGCGAGGCGGACTCGGCGCCCTGGGACGCGAGCCAGTCCTGGACAGCGTCGATGACCCTGTTGATCGCGTGTTCCGACTCGACCTCGGCGTGCACGCTGACGCTGTCCGGATTGCCTCCCAACCAGATCGACGCCGGCTCGACGATACCGGCGAGCCGAGTCGCGAGACTGCGAATGCCAGCCAGATCCAGTTCTGCCAGTCCGATGTTGATCACCATCGTCCGTCCTCCCAGCAACGCGAAGCTTCGTCGCCGACCGAAGGACTCGGTCAGCCGAGAACGCTCCGACCTACGCTGCTGAGGGCGGACCTTCCGCGGGGGCCAATCGCTAAGACCCCGGCAGATGGTGTGCAGCGTCAACCAACGACGCGGCAGAAAGAGTCTAGCAGTGGTTCTACCCGGTGATTGCGGCGCCGGCCGGCGCAGTCCCCCCGCCATCGAGCGGGGATTGCACGAGCGGGGGTAGGAGCAGGAGGTGGCTGTCAACGATCGCCTGCGCAACATCGACGAGCTTGCGCCCGTTGTGTTGTGAGTGGGTGCGGAGCATCTGGAATGCTCGATCCTGATCGACGGCGTGGCGCGCCATCAGGATCCCTTTCGCTTGCTCGATCACCGCCCGGCGCCCGAACGCCCCTTGCAGGCTCTGATACTCCGCAAATCGCTGAAGTGTGATGTCGATCGCGCTCTGCAGCTCCTCGGCGTCGGCATCGACGATGTAGGCGAAGATGCCGCGCCTCGCCGCCTCGTGGATGTAGTCCGGGTTTCTGGCCGAGAGCAGCGCGATCACCGGGCAGGCCGCTTCGTGGACGATCTCCGCGATCAACTCGAGAGCGTGCTCGGAGCTCAGCCCCAGCCCGACCAGCGCCACGTCGGGCCGCTCCCTCGCCGTCACCGCACCGACGTCCCTGACCTCGATCTCCCGGGCGATCACCTCATGGCCGAGGCCGGCGACGATCTGAGCGAGCAGCTCAAGCCGGTCCCTCCGCTCGTTCGCGATCAGCACCCGCAGATGCGGGATCTCCTCGTGCGATCGGAGGCTCTCGAGCGGAGGCAACGATCCAATTCTAGCCCCCTCGAGCAGGGGCCAACCTCGCTCCGTGTCTCGGAGCGCCGACCCTCTCGCGCTATACTTGTTGGAGCGGAGTCGTAATCATCGGCGTCGCGGAGTAGCTTCGCGAAACCCGAAACGTGGTTTCGCAGGAGATCCACCCTCAGCAACTGGGTCGGACGTCTTAGCCGGCCGTAGCGCTCTGGTCGGGGACCAAGCGATCTGAGGGAGGGGTCTGGATGGAGATGCGGGTTGTCGTGCCGGCCGGCGCGAGTGTGCATGCCTCTCAGTGGCCCGGTTCGCATGAGGTCGACGTCCGGGTCGACGGTGACGCGCGCCTGGAGCTGAACTCGCTCCTCGCGCATTCAGTGACAACTCGAACAAAGGAGTAACGATGTCTGGTCCGGTCAAGAAACGCGGGGCGCTCTTTGGAGCCGCCCTGGGTGTAGGCACGACGCTCGTTCTCCTGATGGGCTTCGGTGTCTTCGTCGGTGTCGGAGGGGCGGCAAGCGCGTCGGCGCCGAAGAACACGTCGCCGCCGACGATCACAGGCACGCCGCAACAGGGCAAGACGCTCGTCGGTAACCGGGGCAACTGGAGCGAGAAGCCAACCGATTACAACGACTTCTGGGTGCGTTGCGATGAGACCGGCGGCAGCTGCTCGAACATCAGCGGGGCCAACGACAGGGCTGGCTATCTGCTGAAGGCAGTTGACGTCGGGAACACGATCCGGTTCAAGGTGCAGGCCAAGAACGCCGACGGCAGCACCTTCGCATCGTCCGTGCCCACCGCCGTCATCGCGGCTGCGACCATTCACGCGCCGCCGCCGACGACCGGTTGCCCGACCGGTTCCGGCACTGTCCAGGTGGCCGACGTGAAGCCACCGGCACGACTGCTGATCGATGTTCAGCAGTCGAGCCCGTCCGTGGTTCACCGTGGCTCGCAGCAGATCATCGTGCGTTACCACGTCTCGGCCTGCGGCGGCCGCTCGGTTCAGGGCGCACTCGTCTACACAACCGCCACGCCCTACAACCAGCTGTCGACCCCGGACGAGCAGACAACCGGTGCGGACGGCTTCGCCGAGCTCAGCTTCCACACGCTGTCCGGCTTCCCGGTCAGCGAGAAGCAGCAGCTGCTCGCGATGTTCGTCCGCGCACGCAAGTCAGGCGAGAACCTGCTCGGCGGCATCTCCACACGCCGCCTGTTCTCGATCCCGGTCAGCCTGAACGGCTAACAGCACCGACTACCTGCGCCGCGGGTCGCCAACCCCCTGACCCGCGGCGGGGGCCCCGAGAGAAAGAGACCTGACGACGACACGATCGACCATGAAAGGCCAGATTTGTTCAACGAACAGTCCAGGAAGAGAGCGACCCGCTGGCACACGGCAGGGGAGGTCAGCCACCGCTTCTCGCTGCGCGTGCTTGGACTTGCGGTCTTCGCGACCGGCCTTGCCGTGGCGCTGCCCCCACCGGCCTCCCCGGCGTCCGTTCCCTGCTGGCAGCGGGTGATCGCGGACTGGTCGAAGCACGGGTCGATTGCCGGCACCTACCCAGCGTCCTGCTTGCGCCAGGCGATGCAGAACGAGCCGACGGATCTCCGGATCTACTCGACCCTCGACGAGAGCCTTCAGCAGGCCCTCACGCTGAAACCGCGAATAGCCCGGCGGCTGGCGGTCGCCCCGGCCCCCGCGGCAAGCCTGGACGGAGGAGGCGGCTCGCCATCGCAACTGCTGCTCGTGTTCATCGTCGGGAGTCTCGGACTCGTCATCGGTGCCTCCGCTGTCGCCGCCGGACGCTTCAGGCCACGCGCCGCGGGGGGCGGACCATCGCCCCCGTCCAGACGAGGAGCCGCACGTCCGGGTCAAGCCGCGATCAAGCTCGCGGCGACTGCCGGCTTCCTCGTCACCGACCGCAGCGGTAAACCAGTCGGTCGCGTCGAGTCTCCCATGTACGGAACAGCACCCGACGAGCCCGACGCCCTCGCGGTCAAAGCCGGGCTCTTCCAACGCTCCCTGGTCATGGCCGACACGATCGACTCCATCGACGAGGCGACAGGCGTGATCGTCCTCAGCTGCGAGCGCAACTCCATCCCGACCTTCCTCTAGGAAGCACGCGTCGACACGACGAGACAAGTTACGAGATGAACACCCAGAGCTGACAAGAGGTTCAAGGAGAGGTAGACCGAGCGGACTGCCTCTCCCGAGCTCCGGCTCTACGACCCAATCAGGAACTCGAGGACGAGCGGCCTTCCGCCGCTCACAAAGAAAGGAAGCGAAATGATCACGCATCGCAACATCGCCGAATGGCACGGCAAGCAACTTGTCGACTGTGACGGCGACAAGATCGGCAAGCTCGAGGACGTCTACGTCGACGTCGAGACCGACGAGCCGATGTTCGGCACCGTCAAGGAGGGTCGGATCGGGCGTCATCTGACCTTCGTGCCCTTGGTCGGGGTCACGATCGGCCCCGACAACCTGCAGGTGACGGTGGCCAAGGACCAGGTGAAGGATGCCCCCGACATCGAGACCGAAGGCGAGGAGCTCTCACAGACGGACGAATCGACCCTCTACCACCACTACGGGCTCAACTACACGCCGCCCGACACGGAGAGCGGACGCCGCCTCGCCCGCCGCTGACCAAACAGATCTCCGAAGAAGGCAGAGCCATGACAACTTCCCCGATTGTGCGACCGACCGGAACTCTTCTCCACCGAGATCCGTTGCAGGTGATTGCGCCTTCCGGAGTGCCGATCGTGCTCGAGGGAAGGTATCGCCTGCTGGTCGGAGCGCTTCTGCGTGTTCGGCATTCCCGCGGAGGCCGTCGGGTGGTTGCATTCGGTTTGGGCGCGATTGCGACCGCGTTCGCCGTGTTGGCTGCCCATCACTTCGCGACTGAGCTCCTGGCCGCTCTCGAACGGGAACGCCGGCGTGCTGGTGGCGGCGGGACTGCTTCTGATCCTCGCTCAGGGCCTCAAGGCGTTGGGATGGGGGAGGCTGTTCGCACCGCGCGAGCGGCCTCGGCCACTCGCGCTGCTGGCGGGCAACGGGGGTGCGGCTCTCGTCGGCGTTGTCCTTCCGGGCCGCTTCGACGACGCGATGCGGGTCGCCGTCGTTCGCCGCTTTCCAGGCTGCCCCGCCGGCATTCGCGTGCTCTGCCTCTCCCTGGTCATGCTCGGCTTGATCGACAGCGCCGCCCTGGCACCGCTCGCGCTCGCAGGCGCAGCCTTTCCGGACGCGGGGATCGGCGTCCGGGCCGGGCTGGCGGTCGTGGCCGGCGCCGGCGTCGCTGCCGCCGCGCTGATCGTCGCTCTGCCCCGGCTGGCCGCGAGCAGGCGTGCTGTGCGCTTCCGGCTCGGGCGCTGGCTGAGTCTGCGCACGACCTCGGTTCGGGGCGCGACGGAAGCTTGGGCGCTCGTGTCCGCCTGCTGGCTCGTCCGCGCGGTGGCGCTCTTCCTGCTGCTCGGCACGCTGGGCATCGGCTTCTCGTTTCCACTCGCGCTGCTCTTCCTCTGTGCCGGAGCCGCCGCGGCGGCGCTTCCGATCGGCCCGGCTGGAGCGGCGACACAGGCCGGCGCCAGCGGCGCAGCCCTGGTCGCAACCGGTATCGCGGCCTCTCAGGCACTCTCGGTGGCCGTCTCCGTCGGGGCGCTCGGGGTGCTCTCCGGCAGCGCGATCTTCCTCTTCGCCGTTGCTTGGCGAATCGGCCAATCGCTGCTCGCGACTCGAACCTCCACTCACTCAACGCCACAGCCCAGGTTCGGCTGACCCTCTCTGCTCCTACTGCACGACGGCGAAGCGGTGAGGCTCACAGACGATGACGTGGTCCGAATCTCCCCGGATGTGATCAGGCATGACCGCGAAGTAGTCGGGGAACTTGCGTAGGAACTCGTACTCTTCGGCGCTCAGCAGCAGATGTTCCCCGCACGCTTCGTCGAGGCACTCGCAGTTGAGCTCGATCTGCGTGGCGAAAACGAGTCCTCGCTCGCGTTGCCGGTTCGCCTCGTGGAACAAACGGTTGTTCCAGGCGACCCGTCGCGCTCGCGTCTGGCTACCCACGCCCTACTCCTTCAGCGTGGCCTGGTGGATCTCGCGACCCCGTTCCGCTGCGCGGAGGCATGAGTGTGCGTGTCAGCGGCAGCGACGCCAGTTCGGCGTCGATCTCCCTTCAAGTGCGACAACTTCACGTCGCCGCGCAGACCGCTGCGGAGGCGGTTGCGACTGGCGTGGTCAACCTTGGATTTCAGCCATGCACGTTGCTGGTGGGTCAATGAACTCATTGGGAGGTCACGCTGTCTGGGGCCAAGCACGCCTCCCGCTCGTCAGCGAGGGCGTGCTGTTGGGCGGCAAGATCGGGCGGGCGCGGGAACGCGCACTCCCAGCAGAAGTCCCCGTTGACGAGGATCGCTGTGTCGTCATGGCATCGGCTGCACTGCATCGTGCTTCACCTCTCTTCAGAAACGTGAAAAGGCCCTGAGCCGCCGCCACGGAGGGAGCCGGCCGGCGTTGGCCCGGCTCCCGTCGGCGGTCAGCTACCTAGGCGTGAACGGCGGTGCCGGGCGCCACGTACTCGACGTCCTGCGCCTTCTCGAGCGCCGTGAGCAACTCGTCCTGAGTCATCAGAACGGTCGTCTCGAACTTGCTGAACGCTCCGCTGGCGCTGATCGCGATCGCGATGCTTGCGCCGGTCACGTTGTTCGGCGCCTCGATCAGAGCAAAACCGTCGCTCTGACCGAACGCATACCAGAGCCCCTTCAGCTTGCAACCAGCGTTCTCGAGCAGACGGCTGACGGTCTCGGTGCGGTTCTCCGGATGGCTGATCAGCTCGGACCAGACCTCGGGCTTGTATTCGAAGGTCGACATATACAGGGACATAACGCTCCTTCTCCGACCCCGTCCCGCTCCTCCCCGCAGGAACACTCAAATTGCGGAAGAAAAGGCTGGTGCGGCGGTCTACTGAGCGCACAGCAGACAAGAGTGTCTGACTCGCGCGCCTCGTACTAGCACTGTTGCACAAAGGGACCGGCCCCGCATCGGGGGATGCGCTGAGCTGGGCGGCTGACGCCAGATCCGAGCCCGCCCCCGGGCGAGCGGCATCATCGGGGACCGGGGCCGCCACCAGAACGCACCTCCTTCCACGCCGAACTCCTCCAGGGTGTGAACGACATCGCCTGGCCGCCCCGGCTCCGCTACATCTCACTCGTCTGGGTCTACCGCACGCGTTCCGGCGTCTCCGAGCAGCGACTCCGCGTTGTAGGTGGTCCTCGACCAACTGCGGCAACCGCCACTGCTCCTTCGCAATCCTCCCTGGCGCCGCGTCAGCGCGAGCCCTGATCGCGCTCGGCCCCTCCTCCATCAGATCAAGCCTGGTGTTAGCGCGCCGCGACGTACCCTGCGCTGCCCCACCGTCGCGCGGGAGCGCGACCACTACGTCCATCCAGACG
Source organism: uncultured Actinomycetes bacterium (assembly GCA_963776375.1). Taxonomy (GTDB): domain Bacteria; phylum Actinomycetota; class Thermoleophilia; order Gaiellales; family Gaiellaceae; genus PALSA-612. The sequence continues at coordinate 28,270 of CAVZMF010000006.1, forward strand.
CGAGGGTTCGTACCTGACACCCAGGGTCGTAGCCAACGGAGCACGTTCGAAACGGATGGGACCAAACCGGACTTGAACCCAAGCTGTCCTCGACCCTGCCGCGACCCTGGCGACCCTGGCGACCCTGGCCATAGGGTCTCGGACGGTACGCAGTGGTCCGCTGCGGCTCGGAGCGGTCTTTTGGCCAATTTCGCCCAGTACCAGGCACTTTCGGCGGAATCCGGCTCGCCAAGCGGCATGCCCCCGGCAAGAATCGAACTTGCGCACGCGGTTTAGGAAAGCGCTGCTCGATCCACTGAGCTACGGGGGCTCCTGAATCAGTCTAGGAGGCTCCTGCCCGTGGGCGTGCCCGCTGCGGGTTCAACGGCGATTTTGGATCCAGTCGAGCCACGGCGAGGCGAGGTGGAACGATCCGGCGGCGAACAGGGCGCCGACCGCGACCGCGGCGGTAACGAGTCCAAGGCGAAGCCTGGCCGAGGGGAGACGAGACGCCGCGGTGAGGTCGCCCGAGACCAGGCTCCAGAGGCGCGGCAGATACGCGAGCACGTGGATGCTCGTGGCCGCGAGCCAGACGACGAAGCTCGCTTTGTGGAGTCCGAGCAGGGGTCCCGCGCGCGGATGGACCGCGAGCATGGCGATGCCGGTCCCGAACAGCACGATCGTCGACACGACGACGACCGGCGCCACGAGCGCACGCAGCACGATCTGCGGCGGCCCCTTGGCGACATAGTCGGGGCGGCCCGCGTAGTACGAGACGAGACGCCAGCCGGTGCTGGCGAGCTTCAGCGCGACGGGCCACACGAGCAGGAGGCCGACGAACACGTGGACCGAGAGCAACGGCCTGATGAACAGGATCGTGACGCCTTCGAGCGCGAGCAGGACGAGGAGCGCGACGGCGGTCATGCTCGTCAGCCGGGCGTTTCCCTCGCACCCGCCGAGTTGCGGCATCGACCAACTGGAGCACGTCTGGATGAAGCGGCGATGAGAGCCGCTTCATCGCCCGCTCATGTGCGCAGGGAACAATGAGCGCGATGCGTCTGCTCGTGGTCGAGGACGAGGAGAAGATGGCCGAGCTGCTGGCGCGCGGACTGCGCGAGGAAGGCCATGCGGTCGACGTCACGGGCCGTGGTGAGGATGCCGTCTGGATGGCGAGGGCGACGGCGTACGACGCGATCGTCCTCGACGTGATGCTTCCCGGCGGGGACGGATTCTCGGTGTGCAGGAGGCTGCGCAAGGAAGCGGTGTGGACGCCGGTCCTGCTCCTGACCGCGCGGAATGCCGTCGACGACCGAGTCGCCGGCCTGGACGCCGGCGCGGACGACTACCTGTTGAAGCCCTTTGCGTTCTCCGAGCTCCTCGCACGCCTGCGCGCTCTTCGTCGGCGGCACCCGGTCGAACGGCCTGTCGAGCTCGTCGTGGGAGACCTGCGCCTCGACCCGGCGGTCGGCCGTGCCTGGCGCGGCGACGTCGAGCTGCCGCTTTCGGTCAAGGAGTTCGCCGTGCTCGAGGCGTTCATGCGCCGACCGGGTGAGATCCTTTCGCGTTCGAGCGTTCTCGATGCGGCGTGGGACATGGGCTACGAGCGTCGGTCGAACCTCATCGACGTCTACGTCCGCTACCTGCGCGAGAAGATCGACCGGCCCTTCGGACGTCATGCTCTCGAGACGGTCCGGGGTGTCGGCTACCGGTTGCGAGAGGACGCGGGATGAGCAGGCTTTCGCTGCGCCTACGGCTGGCGGTCGCCTTCGCTGTGGTCATGGCTGCGGTCCTGACTGCGGTCGGATTCTTCGTCTACTCCCGCGTCGGCGGCGCACTGCTCACGTCGGTCGATCAGAGCCTTCGGGCAGGCGGGTCGGAGACGGCAGCACACCTCGCGCGCGCCGACCTGAGCCACGAACTGGGCTTCTCGCTCGTCGATCCCGACAACGCCCGTGGGGAGACGCTCGGGCAGCTGCTCGACGCCCGCGGCCGTGTCCTTCGCTCGACGCCGTCGGGACTCCCGCCGCTTGTCGGGCGGCGCTTGATCGACGAGGTTCGCCAACGCGGCCCGATCCTGACGACCACGGGTCTGCGCGGGCGAGCGTCGGAGTGGCGGGTGCTCGGGTTGCCCGTAAGTTTCCAGGGGCGGCGGCTCGTCCTCGTCGAGGCGAGTTCCCTCGCGGCCCGCGAAGACACGCTCGACCGTCTGCTGTTCGAGCTTGCGGTGGCCGGCCCGATCGCGCTGCTGCTGGCTTCGCTGGCCGGCTACGCACTCGCGGCTGCGGCGCTGCGGCCCGTCGAGTCGATGCGGCGGAGGGCAGGAGCCGTGTCCGCAGAGACGCCCGGGCTCCGGCTCCCGGTGCCGCGGAGCCGGGACGAGATCGCGCGCCTCGCCGAGACGCTGAACGCGATGCTCAGCAGGCTCGAGGCGTCGATCGAGCACGAACGGCGGTTCGTCGCCGACGCGAGCCACGAGCTCAGGACCCCGCTTGCGCTGTTGAGAACAGAGCTCGAGCTGGCGCTCCGGCGTCCTCGGAGCCGAGCGGAGCTCGAGGCAGCGCTCCGGTCGGCAGCCGAGGAGACAGAGCGACTGACCTCGCTGTCCGAGGATCTGCTGCTGATTGCGTCTTCCGATCAGAGCGGCCTCCCCGTCCGTCCCCGGTCTGTCGAGGCCGAGGAACTGCTCCAGGGGACTGCCGATCGGTTCTCGGCGCGGGCGGCCTCGGCCGGGCGGGAGATCTCGGTTTCCGCGGGCGAACCGATGCTGGTACTCGCGGACAGCGTACGCGTCGAACAAGCACTGGGAAACCTGGTCGAGAACGCCCTGACGCACGGAGCAGGTGCGATCGACCTGTTCGCGTGCGAGCGGGAAGGTCTCGTCGAGCTTCATGTCACAGACGAGGGAGACGGGTTTCCGCCGGACTTCGCGGCGCGCGCATTCGACCGCTTCAGCCGTGCGGACGAGGCTCGTGGCCGGACCGGCACCGGGCTCGGGCTCGCGATCGTCGACGTGATCGCTCGAGCACACGGCGGGAGCGTCGGCACCGCCGAGCGCAGCGGTGGTGGAGCGGACGTGTGGATCGCGCTCCACAAGGCGCACGCCGGCTCCGAGCTTGATGAGCCGTCTCCGGACGCCGTTCCCGCCGGCTCATAACGCCTTCTCATCGGCTCTTCATGTGGAGCTGCTGGAGTTGCCGGCGTGACCACAGCGCGGGAGAAGCGTTCGCGTATGCATTCCCGGAACGCGGGCCTGCAGCGGTTGCGCTCGTTGACGAAGCGCCTCGGGATCGCGACCGCCGTGCTCACGGGGATCTTCACCGGGTTCGCCGCCGCGGCCAACTCCGGTCATCATCGGCGACCGACCCGGACGGCTCTGCCGCCGCGACGCACGGGCGGCGCCCCCTGTGAGATCGAACCGCATCCCACCTCCTCCCTCGCTGCCACTGCTGGGAGGGGAGGAACCGTCTGGAGCGCCGAGTGCCTCGCCGCCGGCACAGCCTCCCGTGGAGACCCAGGCGCCGCCGGTTGCCGTCTCCGGAGGCTCATGACCCTGCCGTCCTGCTCGTTTCCCGCGCTCGGCACGACTGCCGTCGTGTGCGTCACCGATGCCGCCGCGCTCGCCGATGCGCGCGCCGCGCTCGAACGCGAGCTCCTCGCGATCGACGTAGCCTGCAGCCGCTTTCGCCCGGACTCCGAGCTCGTGTGGTTGAACGCCAACGCCGGCAGGACCGTGCAGGTCGGTGAGACGCTCTTCGAGGCGATCGTGGTCGCCCTTCGCGCGGCGGCCGCCACCGAGGGGCTCGTGGATCCAACGATCGGCCGGTCCCTGCGCCTCGCCGGGTACGACCGCAGCTTCGAGCGCGTTCGCACGGGCCGCCGGGAAGGGCCGACCTTCGTGGCGGCGCCCGGTTGGGACACCGTCGAGATCGCCGCGGGAGCACGAACCGTGCGGCTCCCGCCCGGAGGCGAGCTCGATCTGGGCGCGAGCGCGAAAGCAATGGCCGCCGACCGGAGCGCGTCGGCGATCGCGAGGTCGACCGGTTGTGGGACGCTCGTTTCGCTCGGAGGCGACGTTGCGGTGTCCGGCGCAGCCCCGCGTGACGGCTGGCCGATCCGTGTCTCCGACGACCATGCTGCGCCGCTCGACGGGTCAGGCCCCGTGGTCTCGATCTCATCGGGGGGACTCGCTACATCCGGCACCGCGGTGCGTCGGTGGCGCGCCGGCCGCGCGGAGCTTCACCACATTCTCGACCCTCGCACGGGCCGCCCGGCCGTGACGCCGTGGCGAACGGTCACCGTCGCAGCGGCGACGTGCGTCGACGCCAACGCGGCGAGCACGGCCGCACTCGTTCTCGGAGAGGGAGCGCCCGCCTGGCTCGCCGAGCGCGGGCTGCCGGCAAGACTCGTCTCCGAGAGCGGCTCGGTGTCCCGGGTCTGCGAGTGGCCGCTGGAGGCTGCCGCGTGAGCCTCGTCCTCGCAGCCTCGAACAACGGCAAGGAGCTCTGGTATCTGACACGCGGCTCCGGAGCCGTGGCGCTGCTCCTGCTCACCGCGTCGGTGCTGCTCGGCGTCGCCAACACGACGCGCTGGAAGACCGACCGCTGGCCGCGATTCATCGTCTACGGCCTGCATCGCAACGTCACGCTGCTCGCGCTGACGTTCACCGTCGTGCATGTCCTGACGACGATCGTCGACTCCTTCGCGCCGATCGGCGTCGTCGACGCATTCATCCCGTTCCTGTCTCCGTACAGGCCGTTCTGGCTCGGGATGGGGACAGTCGCGTTCGACCTACTGCTGGCGCTCATCGCCACCAGCTTCCTCCGCCGGCGGATAGGGACGCGTGCATGGAGAGCAGTCCACTGGCTCGCGTACGCCTCCTGGCCGGTCGCGCTCCTTCACACCTTCGGGACCGGAAGCGACGCGCGCACGGGGTGGATGCTCTTCCTGGGACTCGCCTGCGGCCTGAGCGTGCTGGCGGCGGTCATGTGGCGGCTCCTCGCCGCCCGCCAGGCGGATCCGATCGTCCGCGCCGGTGCGATGCTCGCGACGCTGGGTGTGCTCGTCGGGCTCGTCGTCTGGGCGGGCGACGGCCCACTCCAGCACGGCTGGGCGGCGCGCGCCGGCACGCCGCGGAGCCTTCTCGCCCGGTCGTCGATCCGGAGAGCCGTACCGATCACCGCCCCGAGGCGGACGCACACGCGGGCGACGCCGCGCGCCGCGGTGCTGCCGACGAGGCGCTTCACCGGCTTCCTCACGGGCCGCATCGGCGAAGCGCCCACCGAGCAAGGGCTCGTCGTGGTGACGATCGACGGCGTCGCCCGAGGCGGCTTTCGTGGTCGATTCCACATTGCGCTCCGGGGATACCCGCTCGACGGGGGTGGAGTTCAGATGACGGACAGCGTCGTCGGCCTCCTTCCGACCGGCGCCGGGACGTGGTCGTCGGGAACCGTCACGGGGCTCGAGGGAACGAACATCCTGAGCGACGTCCACGTCTCGACGAGCCGAGCGCTCCGGCTCCGGATCAGCCTGCGGCTGGGCGGGTCGAGAGTGACCGGCTCGATCAGCGGCCTTCCCGTCCGGGTCTAGCGTTACGGGGCGCCTGAGTCAGTCCAGGGGGCCGGCCGTTAGGGAAAAGGGTGCCGGGCGTCACAGTCTGGCACCGCCTCTACACTTCCTCGTCCGTGACCGTCGTCGCCATCCACCTGGGCGAAGCGCGGAAGCCGGAGCTCTCGCCGGTCGACACCGTGCGCGCCGTCGCCGGGCAGGGGCTCGAGGGCGACCGATACTTCTTCGAGGGCGGTGCCGAGCCGGGGCGGGCGCTGACGCTGGTGGAGGAGGAGGCGGTCGAGGACGTCGGCCTGTCGCCGGGCGCGACCCGGCGCCAGGTGACGACCCGCGGCGTGCGGCTCAACGACCTGGTCGGCAAGCGCTTCCGCGTCGGCGAGGTCGAGTGCTACGGCGTCGAGCTTTGCGAGCCGTGCTCACACCTCGAGCGGATGACGAGGCCGGGGATCATGCGCGACCTCGTCCACCGCGCCGGCATCAACGCGGACATCCTCACCGACGGGACGATCTCCGTCGGCGACGACGTCGTCGAGCTCTAGAAACGCTGCCTGGCTACTGGGCCAGCGACAGCCGGCCCTGGAGCTGGCCGACATACGTCGTCAGCTCGCGTTCCTTGCGGACGAGGCGGTGCTCCTGGTCGGCGACCGCTTGCTCGCGGCCTTCGAGCTCCTCTTCCTTGAGGTCGAGCTCGATGCGGGTCCTGGCCTCGTGCTCGACCAGGGTGCCCTCCCGCTCCTCGATCTGCTCCTCGAGCCGCTGCAGCTCGAGCGTGCGCTCCGTGAGCGCCTCCTCCTGAGCTGCCAGCCGTCGGCGCTGGCGCGCGATGTCGGCCAGGTCGACCTCGGCGGCGTGCGTCTGGGCGAGCTGCGCCTCGCGCTCGGCGAGCGACGCCTCGTCTCTGGCCAGCTCGGCCTCGCGGGCGGCAAGCGCCTGCTCGCACTCGGTTAGCTTCTCCGATCGGCACGAGAGTGCCGCCGCTGCCCGTTCGAGCGCGCTCTCGTGAGCCGCAACCGTGGTCTCGCGCCGGTCGAGTCCCGACTCGCGGGCTTCAAGCGCCTGCTCTCGCTTCTCGAGCGCCACGTCGCGCTCGTCCGGCGCCGTCGTGTCCGGCGGCGGCGGGACGAGTCGGGGGCGCTGACGCTCGCCCGCGCCCTCGGCGGACGCATAGATGTCCAGCCGCACGACCGGCGTGCCGTCCGGATGGCGGGCTCGGGAATGCCGCCTCCTCGGCTGTGGGAATGCCCGCTCGTTGATCATGCACTACCGACAGTCGGCGCGACACCGCGAGCCGTCTATCCCCCGCCCGGGGATCCCCGATTGTTAAGCCGTGCAAGTTTTCGGCCTGACAGGGGTCTTCACTCCGGGAGCGCAACGCACCGCCCATCGAAAACGGCGCTTCGGCGCCGACCGAACGGCCGGAGAGGAAGGGGGCCGCAGGAACCACGCTCAGGTTCGCCGCCGCTGCGGCCTCTCCGGCCGCCTGCGCTCCGCTAGCTTCACGCCATGTCCGGGACAGCGACGGCGAAACCTCCGGCGGACGGCGCCCGCGGGTCGCTGCCGGACACGTTCTTCGACGCGCTGCTCGTCGTCGCGTTCGGCGGCCCGGAGGGGATGGACGACGTGATGCCGTTCCTCGAGCGCGTGACGCGCGGCCGGAACGTGCCGCGCGAGCGGCTGGAGGAGGTCGCCGAGCACTACGCGCGCTTCGGCGGCGTGAGCCCGATCAACGCCCAGAACCGGGCCCTGATCGCGGCGCTCGGGCCCGAGCTCGACGCACACGGCGTCGACCTGCCGATCTACCTCGGCAACCGCAACTGGCACCCGTTCCTCGAGGACACCATCCGCGAGATGCGGTCGGACGGCGTCACGAGGGCACTCGCGTTCTTCACCAGCGCCTACAGCTCCTACTCGAGCTGCCGCCAGTACCGCGAGAACATCGTCGACGCGCAGATCGCGGTCGGGCCCGACGCACCCGAGGTGCTGCGCCTGCGCGCGTTCTACAACCACCCCGGCTTCGTCGAGGCGAACGCGGAGCACGTCCAGGCGGCGCTCGCCCGCCTGCCGGGCGCGCACGTGGTCTTCACGGCGCACTCGATCCCGACGGCCATGGCCTCGCGGTCGCGGTACGAGTCCCAGCTCGCCGAGACGGCGCGGCTCGTCGCCGAGCGCGTCGGCGCCCGCGACCAGGCAGTCGTCTACCAGAGCCGCAGCGGGTCGCCGCGGGTGCCGTGGCTCGAGCCCGACGTCTGCGACCACATCCGCTCGTTGCCGGAGAGGGGCGTGCAGGGTGTCGTCGTGTCGCCGGTCGGCTTCGTCTCCGACCACATGGAGATCCTGTTCGACCTCGACGTCGAGGCGCGCGAGGCGGCGGCCGACGCCGGGATCGGGTTCGCGCGTGCCCAGACGGCCGGGACGCACCCGGCCTTCGTGGCCATGGTCCGCGAGCTGGTCCAGGAGCGGCTCGACCCGGATGTGCCGCGCCGCGCACTGGGCCGCTTCGGGCCGAGCCACGACATCTGCCTCGCCGGCTGCTGCCTACCCAGCTAAGCAGGGGCTGAGTGCCAGACTTCAGTCTGGCACCGCCGCCGTCAGACACCGATAGTTCACCGCCGCCGTTTCACAGCTCGCCCGAGCGCGCGGCCATTTCCCGGTCGCGGTCGGTGATCGCGTCGGCCGAGTGGGTCCTCCAGCGCAGGGCGACGCGTCCCCAGCCGAGCTCGATGTCCGGATGATGGTTCTCCGCCTCGGCCAGCTCGCCGACCCGGTTCACGAACGCGAGCGCCGCGGCGAAGTCGGGAAACCGGAACTCGCGCTGCAGCGCGCCGTCGACCTCGCTCCAGCCCTCGGGCGTCGTCATGCGAACCAGTATGACGGGCGGTAGGCTCAGCGCGTGGGCGACTTCGACATCCGTGCCCTCGTCGAGGCCGGGGCAGGGAGCGAGCTGGAGCTACACGGGCGCACGATCAACCCGCAGTTCCTGCGCATGCTGCGGACGATCGGCTTCGACCGTCACTGGGTGCGAGGCGAGGGTGCGTACCTCTACGACGCGGACGGCACCCGCTTCCTGGACATGCTCGGCGGCTTCGGGATGTACAACGTCGGCCGCAACAACGAGCGCGTGCGCGCGGCGCTGCACGAGGCGCTCGACCTCGAGCTCCCGGGGCGCGTCGCGCTCGGGATCACCCAGCCCGCCGGCCTGCTGGCGGAGGCGCTGCTCGACCGCACGCCGTCGGGCCTCGGCCGCGTGCTGTTCACGAGCTCAGGCGCCGAGTCGGTGGAGGCGGCGATCAAGGTCGGCCGAGCGGCGACGAAGCGCCCCCGCGTGGTCTCGGTCGAGCACGGCTTCCACGGGCTGACCCTCGGGGCCCTGTCGGCGAACGGCGGCCCCGCCTTCACCGCCCGCTTCGGGCCGCTTCTCCCCGGCTTCTCGTCGGTGCCGTTCAACGACCTCGACGCGCTCGAGGCCGAGCTGCGGACGGAGGACGTGGCGATGTTCATCACCGAGCCGATCGTCGGCCACGGCGTCCGGCTGCCGGACGCGGGCTATCTCGAGGGCGCGCAGGCGCTCTGCCGCCGCTACGGGACGCTGTTCTGCGTGGACGAGGTCGCGACCGGCTTTGGCCGCACGGGGCGGATGTTCGCGTGCGAGCACTGGGGGCTCGAGCCGGACGTGCTCACGGTCTCGAAGGCTCTGTCCGGCGGCTACGTGCCGATCGGAGCCACGCTCTTCGCGCCGCGCGTCTTCGACGCCGTCTTCGACTCGATGGAGCACGCGCTCAGCCACGGCTCGACGTTCGCGCCCAACGACCTCGGCGTCGTCGCCGGGCTGGCGATGCTCCACGAGCTCGAAGCCGAGGGCCTGGTCGAGCGCTCGGCGCGGATGGGAGAGCTGCTGCTCGAGCGGACCCGGCCTCTCGTCGAGCGGTACGGCGTGGTGCGGGACGTTCGCGGCCTGGGGCTGTTCTGGGCGATCGAGTTCGGGGAGCCGGGCCGCTCGGCCACCTGGCGCATGCTCGAGCGGCTACAGACGGGCATCTTCTCGCAGCTCGTCGTCGTCCCCCTGTTCTCGGACCACCAGGTTCTGATCCAGGTCGCCGGCCACAACATGAACGTCGTCCGCGCGCTGCCGCCGCTCGTCCTCTCCGAGGAGGACGTGGACTGGTTCGCCGGGGCTCTCGACGCCGTGGTCGCGCGCGCGCGGCGTATGCCGACGGCGATGACCCGGTTCGCGCTCAACGCGGCCCGCGCCGGCCGCGGACGCGCGAGGAAAGAGCCGGCCAGGCCCTGACCCCTGGGGAGGGCGGCGAACGTTACGATCCCGCCGTGGATCCGGCGACGAGATAGCGGTCAGACGCGGCGACCGCCGCGCGTGATTGGCGCAGGCGCCGGGCTGCTTTCGAGGCGGCCTCGGACGCTGCGTGCCACCGCTACGACTTGGAGGTACACGGAATGATTCGTCAGAACCTGTTCTCCGACGCATGGGACGGAGAAAACGAAGAAGACGGGACTCGGCATCGAATCTTCTGGCGCCCGGACGACGCCAGGATGGGCGCAACGCTGTACGAGCTGGCCCCCGACGCGCCCGAGGCGCGGATGCACATGCACTTCGGAGGCGAAGAGATGTTCTTCGTCCTGAGCGGTCGTCCCGTCTTGCGGAACCAACACGGCGAAGAGGCGATGGCTCCGGGCGACTTCGTCTTCTGCCCCGAGGGACGTGCCGGACTCCACACGTTCAGCAACCCCACCGACGAACCCGCTCAGATCCTCGCGATCAGTGCCGGGAGCTTCCCGGACGTCGTCGCCTACCCCGAACACGGATATGCATGGGTGGCGACTCGCGATCCCGACCCCGAGCTACTCGCGAGAGGCGGCGACCCGGGCATCATCGCTCGCTTCGAGATCCCGATCGAGTAGATCGTTCGGCCGTTTGTCGGCCGTCGCTGGACACGACGAAGAGGCCGCGAGAGCGGCCTCTTCGCTTGCTGAATGGGATCCAGGGTCCCGGAACTGATTGCGTGCTCGCGCGGCGCACGCAACAATCCGGCGATGGCCGCATGCTCGCAATGCGGCACGGCGCTACCGGCTGACGCCCGTTTCTGCCCTGCCTGTGCGGCGCCCCTCGAGCAGCGGCCTGTGCCCGCCGAGGAGCGCAAGCTCGCGACTGTGCTCTTCGCGGACCTCGTCGGCTCGACCGGGCTCGCCGACTCGCAGGATCCCGAGCGCACGCGCATGCTGCTCGACCGCTTCTACGACGCCATGGCCGCCGAGATCGAGCACGCCGGCGGCACGGTCGAGAAGTTCGTCGGCGACGCTGTGATGGCGGCCTTCGGCGCGCCGGCTGCGCTCGAGGACCATGCCGAGCGCGCGCTTCACGCAGCGCTGGCGATGCATCGCAGGCTCCGCGAACTGTTCGGCGACGGGCTTGCGCTTCGGATCGGAGTAAACACCGGCGAGGTCGTGATCGGCCGATCGCGCGAAGGCAGCTCGTTCGTTACCGGCGACGCGGTCAACGTCGCAGCCCGGCTCGAGCAGGCAGCGACACCCGGCGAGATCCTCGTCGGAGAGCGAACGGCCACCGCTGTCCGAGGTGCCTTCGAGCTCGGGGAGGCGGAAACGGTGGAGGCGAAGGGGAAGCCGGACGGTGTCGTCTGCCGCCGCGCTGCGTGCGCGCTCTGTCGTTGATGCGGCCACGCGGGGTCGGCGGGCTACGACCGGCCTTCGTGGGCCGCGAGAGCGAGCTCGAGCGGCTGCGGGAGGCGTATCGCTCTACTGTGTCCGAGCGCCGGCCGCACCTGGTGTCGATCGTCGGCGACGCCGGCGTCGGGAAGACACGCCTCGTGCGTGAGCTCTGGGGCTGGCTCGCCGAACAGGAGCCGCAGCCGCTTCAGCGCACGGGACGCTGCCTCTCGTACGGGCAAGGCATCACCTACCGGCCGCTCGCGGAGGTGCTTCGGGAGCACTTCGGCATCCTCGAGGGCGATCCCACGGAGGCCGTAGCCGACCGCCTGGGAGCACACCCGTTCCTCGGGCTGACGCTGGGGCTGGGTGTCGGGCAGGGCCTCCACCCGCTCGTCGCGCGGGAACGGCTCCACGACTCCTGGCTCCAGCTGCTCGACGAGCTCGTCGGGGACAGGCCGACCGTCCTGCTGATCGAGGACGTGCACTGGGCCGAAGACGACCTCTTCGACCTGCTCACCACCCTCGCGAACCACGTGCGCGGACCGCTGCTCCTGCTCACGACGGCACGCCCCGATGTTCACGACGTGCACCCCGGCTGGGGTAGCGGGCCCGATGCGACTGTGCTTCGCCTCGAGGTGCTCGCCGAGCACGACACCGGGAGGTTGCTCGACGAACTCCTCGGCGCCGAGCTGCCTGATTTGCTGCGCGCCGTGGTCGTCGAGCGGGCCGAGGGGAACCCGTTCTTCGTCGAGGAGCTGATTGCGACGCTGCTCGACACGGGAGCTCTTCGACGCGACAACGGCGGATGGTCGTTCGGCGAGCTTCCCAGAGGGTTCCGCATTCCCGACTCCGTTCACGCCGTGCTCGCTGCGCGCATCGACCTGCTTCCGCCCGCGGAGAAGTCGGCTCTGCAGGCCGCGTCGGTGATCGGGCGCGTCTTCTGGTCGGGCCCCGTCTACGAGCTCGTCGAGGGAATGCAGCCGGACTTCGGCCTGCTCGAAGAGCGGGCATTCGTGCGCCGCCGCTCCGGCTCGTCACTGCCGGGTGAGCGCGAGTACGTCATCAAGCATGCGCTCACGCGGGAGGTCGCGTACTCGAGCCAGCCGAAAGCCACGCGCGCCCACCGTCACGCCGCGTTTGCCTCCTGGCTCGAACGGACGGGCCTGGGACGAGACGAGCACGCCGGACTCCTCGCGCACCATTACGGGCGGGCCGTCAGCCCCGAGGACGTCGATCTTGCCTGGCCGGGAGAGGACGACCAGGTCGTGCTCCTCCGCGCGCATGCCGTGGAGTGGTCACGCCGGGCAGCCCAGCTCGCCGTGGGACGGTACGAGATCGACGACGGCCTGGCCCTCTTGCACCAGGCTGTCGCGCTCGAATCGCAGCCGGGCAGACAGGCGGACCTCTGGCAGGAGATCGGCCACGCAAATGCGCTGCGTTTCGACGGTGACGCGTTCCGCGCGGCGATGGAGAAGGCGATCGAGCTCGGTGGGCCTTCCGGCGAGCTCTACACCGAGCTGGCGTTGCAAACCGCGCGACGATCCGGAATGTGGAATCAGCTCCCGGACCGAGAGCTCGTCGACGGATGGATCGACCAGGCGATCGAGCTGGCCGACACCGGCTCGTCCACCCACGCGAAGGCGCTCGCCGCTGCGGCGCTCTGGCGACGGGACGAGACCGCCGCCCGGGAATTGCACGCGATCGCCCTGCGGCTCGGCGACGTCGAGCTTCGCTCGAATTCGCTCGCAGCGCTGACGGACGTTGCCTGGGGCGCCGGCGACTTGGAAAGCGCGCGCGGCTGGTTGGAAGAACGGCTCCAGCTTCTGCCCGAGCTGGCCGATCCCGACGACTGCCACTTCGCTCTGATGACGGCAGTTCACGCCAACCTCGCCCTGGCGAGGTTGGCGCAGGCAGCTCGGGCATGCGAGCAGCTGGAACTGCTCGTGCAGGGCCTGACTCCGCATCACCGCATGCACGCGGTCAACTGTCGGCTCTACGTCGAGACGGTCCACGGTCGCTGGAACGTCATCCGTGAGCTCACGCCGATGGTGGAACAGACGGTGACGGCGAACGCAGCGGCGCCCTGCACGGGGAACGCCGCCGCCCTCCTTTGCTGTGCCGCCGCAAGCCTGCACATCGACGACGACATCGAGTCTGATCGACTCGAGGCCGAGGCTGCCGCGCAGACGCTGGAGGGCCAGCCGTCGTACTACTACGCGCACCGGCTCCGGCTCTTGCTCGCCCGCGCCGACCTGCCGGGGCTCGAGCGACTCGTCGGCTCGTTCGACCTCGACAGCGTGGCCGACAGGCCCTACCGATACGACCAGCCGCCGGCGGTCCTGGACACCCTCGTCGCCCTCCGCGACCACGAGGCCATCGAGATGGTGGCGCCCCGGTGGCTGAGGGCGGGAACATACGCGGAGCCGTTCGCAATGCGGGCGCTGGGCGTCGCTCGCGGCGATGCTGAACTCCTTGACGAGGCGTCGAGACGGTTCGAGACGATCGGCCTGCGCTGGCGCGCCGAGGAGACAGAGCGCTGGCGCGGTGAGAAGATCGACGCGTAGCAACCTCGAGCGGCTGTTCGCACGCGCGGCTCCTATGCGTCCCGCGGCTCCCAGCGGAACCGTCGCACCGCGAAGACGAGCCCGAGGGCTCCCCAGGCGGCGATCACGGCGACGGCCGTGCCCTCGTTCCAGATCTGTGCGTCGCGCAGGAGGATGTCGCGCGTCATCCGGATGAAGTAGGTGAGCGGGAGAACGTCGGCGATCACCTCCAGGAAGCGCGGGTACGCGTGCGGCGACCAGAACGAGCCGGCGATGAACGCCATCGGCAGATAGACGGCGTTGACGACCGCGGACGAGCCCTCGGCGGAGCGGATCACCGTCGTCAGCCCGATGCCCATGGCAGCAAAGGCGAGCCCGCCGAGCAGCAGCGCCAGGACGAGGGAGAAGATGTGGCTCGGGAACGGCACGTCGAAGAGCGTGTTCGCGAGCACGAGCAGGATCACGACCTCGATTGCGAACACGAAGATCGCGGAGATGAGCATCGCGGCGACGTACGCCCAGGCGGGCAGCGGCGTCCCCCGTAGCCGCTTCATCACGGCGGACTCGCGCCGGATGACGAGGATGATCGCGAGCCCGGCGAACGCCGTCGACGCGACGCCGTAGCCGAGCATTCCGGCCAGCAGGTAGTGCGATCCCTTGATGCCTCCCTCGCTCTTGATCTTGTCGTTCCCGTAGACCGAGCCGAGAAGGACGAAGATCAGCACCGGGAACAGGAAGGTGAAGAAGGCCAGCTCGTGGCTGCGCCAGTAGAGGCGCTGCTCGTTGCGGAGCTGGTGGAGCAACAGCTTCATTCGTCGACGCTCTCGGTCAGCTCGAGGTAGATCTCCTCGAGTGTCGGCCGCCGCACCTGCAAGCCGTCGAGCTCGATCCCGCGCGCGAGCGCGTCAGCGGTCAGCTCGTGGAGGGCCTTCGTGGGCTCGTGCGTTTCGACGAGCACCTCGCGCCCGTTCTCCCGGTAGCGGATTTCTGTCGCCACCCGCCGGCCGGTCAGCTCCGCCGGCTTCCCGAGCGCGACGATTCGGCCGCCGCGGAGGACGGCGACGCGGTCGGCGAGCTGCTCGGCCTCGTCGAGATAGTGCGTCGTCAGGAGGACGGTCTTGCCGAGCTCGCGGAGCGAGCGGATCATGTCCCACGCGGCGCGGCGGGCCGCCGGATCGAAGCCGGTCGTCGGCTCGTCGAGGAAGAGGATCTCGGGGTCGCCGATCAGCCCCAGCGCGAGGTCGAGCCGGCGCTTCTGCCCGCCGGAGAGCGACTTCACGCGCGCGTCCCGCTTCTCCGCGAGGCCGACGAGGTCGACGACCTCGCCGACGTCGCGCGGGCGGCTGAAGTAGCCGGCGAAGAGCGCGACGTGCTCCAGGACGGTGAGGTTCGGATACATCGCGGATGACTGGAGGACGATGCCGATCCGGTCGCGCCACTCGGGGCCGCCCTGCTGCGGGTCGACGCCGAGGACCGAGACGGTTCCGGCGTCTCGCGTGCGGTAGCCCTCGAGCACCTCGACCGTCGTCGTCTTGCCGGCCCCGTTCGGACCGAGCAGGCCGAAGACCTCGCCCTGCTCGATCTCGAAGCTGATTCCGCGGACGGCCTCGACCTGCCCGTAGGACTTGTGCAGGTCGTCGACTGAGACGGCGGCGGGCATCTCGTGCCGAGCGCGGGCGCGCTAGGCGGAACCGGGGAGGTCGATCGCCACGACGCCGGCCTTGGGGAAGGGCGGCTCGGGACCGCCGGTCAGCGCCGCCGCGACCCGGCCGCAGTCGGGCTGGTGGCCGACGGCGACGACCGTCTCGCCGCGCTCGGCGGCGGCGTCGCGGACGGCGTCGGCCGTTGCGCCCGGCGCGAGGCGCTCGTCGGGCTCGGCGGTCGTGCCGAGAGCGCGCGCGATCTCCTCGGCGGTCTCGCGGGCGCGGAGCAGCGGGCTCGTGACGACCGCGGCTCCGGCGGCGCCTTCGGCGGCGAGCCGGGAGCCAACGTCGCGCGCCTGCTGCCGGCCTCGCGCGGTCAGCGGTCGCAGCGCATCCGGCTCGCCGGGAGCCGCATCCGCGTGGCGGACGAGATAGAGCCGCATCGGGCCAGGATAGATCGACAAGCTGCAGGCAGGGTCGCGCGACCACGTCCGCAGTCGTCGGGGCCGAACTGACCTGGCCGGTCGAATCCGGGCGCAGAACACCCGCTGCACGCTGAGCGTCCGCTTCGCGAACGGGGAGAAGCAGACGAACCTGATCCCGACTCGCACCGCGAAAGGCACCGCGACGTGGCAGTGGCGCGTGCCGGACTTCGCCGCCGCAGGGCAGGCGAAGCTGACCGTGGCGTGCTCCGGCGGCGCCAAGGCGACGAAGGCCGTCATCGTCGTCGGCGATCTGATCCCGCCGAAGGTGGCCCTCGTGAAGCAGGGCTACTCGCCGCGCATCCAGGGCTCGCGCGAGAACGTCAGCTACGGCCTCGTGCTGCAGAACACGTCGCCGAACGCCAACGCTCTCAACGTCGGCGTGCTCGTCAACTTCGTCCTTCCGGACGGGCACCTGATCGGCTCTGCGACCAAGACGATCTCGATCATCAACGCCGGCTCGACGTACTTCCTCGGCGGCGACATGGGCTTCAGCGGGAATCCGACGATCACGAAGCTCGAGGTCGTGATCAGCCCTGGCGGCCGCGCGCGTTCCGAGAAGACCTTCCAGCCGGAGCTCGACAATGTCCACCTCGTTCCGGGTATGTCGGATCCCTCCTGGCTCGGCTCGATCGAGGGCGAGGTCGTGAACGTCCACTCGTCGCTGACCCTGTCCAACGCCTCCATGTCCTGCGTGGTCTTCGACGCGAACGGCAACGTCCTCGGCGGCGGGAACGGGAGCGCGTTCGTCAAACTCCTTCCAGGCTCGCGCGCGTTCTTCAAGCTCACGGGCGGCCTCGGCTCGATCCCGTACAACACGGCCTCATCGGTGTCGATCTCGGTCATCCCGTCGTACCAGCAGTCCGCCGCGCCGTAGGCGGAGGCGTTCGGGTCGGCTCCCGGGCCCGGCGGTAGATTGCCTGCGTGGCCCCGTTCCGCTACGTCGTCTGCGACGTCTTCACCGACACGCCGCTGGAGGGCAACCAGCTCGCCGTGTTCACCGACGCCCGCGAGCTCCCCGAGGAGGTGCTGCAGCCGCTCGCGCGCGAGCTGAAGTTCTCGGAGACCGTCTTCGTCTACCCGGCCGGCGCGGATGCCCACGCGCGCATGCGCATCTTCACGCCGGCGAGCGAGATCCCGTTCGCGGGCCATCCGACGCTGGGGACGGCGTTCGTCCTCGGCGGCCCGCTGCAGCTCGGCGAGATCCGGCTGGAGACCGGCGCGGGCGTCGTCCCGGTCACGCTCGAGCGGGAGGGCGCGCGGATCGTCTTCGGACGCATGAGCCAGCCGCTGCCGTCGGTCGAGCCGTTCGGCGACGAGGCCGCCTTGCTCGCGGCGCTCGGCGTGGAGCGCTCCGAGCTCCCAATCGAGCTCTACGACAACGGGCTCAGACACGTCTACATCTGCCTGCGCTCGACTGCGGACGTCGCCGCGCTGAAGCCGGATTTCAAGCGGCTCGCCGAGTGCGGCGCCCTGTGTGTCAGTACCATCGCCGGCTCGGGCACGGCGTGGAAGACGCGCATGTTCGCCCCGGCTTCGGGCGTGGCCGAGGATCCGGCGACCGGCTCCGCAGCCGGGCCGCTGTGCGTCCACCTCGTTCGCCACGGCCTCGTGCCGCCGAGTGAGGAGATCGAGATCACACAGGGCGTCGAGATCCTCCGCCCGTCGAAGCTGTACGCACGGGTCGACGGGACGCCGGAGAAGATCGAGCGCGTCGAGGTGGGAGGGAGTGCGGTGATCGTGGCGCGGGGAGAGTTCAGGCTGTAGACCCGGTTCCCACGGTTTGCGGAGCCCAAGAGTCTCACACTCCGATTCGGACGGCTAGTCGGCCCAGGCCACGGCTTCGATCTCGGGCAGCTCGGCGTCGAGCGAGCGCCAGAAGCGGCCGCCGTCCAAGGAGACGTAGAGCCGCTCCTCGCTCGCGAACAGCACGTGGTCGGGGTTCTCGGCCGACACGGCGACCGCGCGCCCGGGCGGGAGACCCCGGCCGGACTCGCGCCACGTGCTCCCCGCGTCGTGCGAGACGGCGAGCGGCGGCCGCGTGGCCACGACCGCGACGACGGTGGAGCCTGCGCCGGAGGCGGCCACGAGGCGCGGGAGAAACGGCTTCGACACGGGCTCGGGTGGCGGGTCGAAGTCGGCGTCCGCGGCCGGGCCGAGCACCGACCCGTCCTCGAGGTCCACGAGGTACACCCCGTCGGCCGTGAGGACGGACGCCCTCATCGGGCCCTGCCCGCGAGCATGTCGGCTGCGAGCGCGCAGGCGCGGCGGGCGGCGCCGACCGGCCCGCCGCCGTCGGCGCGGGCGACGAGATAGGCGGCGCCGAACGCGTCGCCGGCGCCGGTCGGGTCGACGCCGGGGTCGATCGGGCGGGCGGGCACGTGCTCGAGGCCGTTGCGATCGAGCACGAGTGCGCCCCGCGAGCCGAGCGTGACCACGATCTCGGCAACGCCGAACCGGCGCAGCGCGTCCTCCTCGAGACCGCCGAGGAGGTTCGCCTCGAACTCGGACAGCTTGAGGATCGAGACGTGCTTCAGAACCGCCGGGTCGTACCCGGCGTCCGCGACGAGCGGGCCCGTCGCCGGCGAGCGCACGAGCCCCTGCCCATCGAGCATCACCCGCCGCCCGCGGGCGAGCTCGCCCAGTGCCCCGGCGGAGAACTCCTCCCGGCGCAGCGCGGCCACCTGGACCCAGCCGGCTCCGTCGAGGCCGCGCGCCACCCAGTCGCGCATCTCGGCCGCTGTCCATTCCGGCCCCAGCGCCTCGACCGTCATCGCGCGCTCCTCGCCGTCGTACGCGATCTCGAACGCCGCCGTCGACGGCGCCTCGCGCCACAGCACCGGCAGGCCGAGGCAAACGAGCGGGGTGAGCAGGGCGCGGCGGTCCGCCTCCGCGCACTTGGTCAGGATCGTCCCGCGGCGGCCCAGCGCCCGGAGCGCGCGGGCCGCGTAGAACGTCCCGCCGCCGACGCGCGTCTCCCCGCCGATGCGGTCGCGCGCGACGTTTCCGATAACGGCGATCGTGCTCAGCGCCGTTCCGCGGCCAGCCGCGCGATCAACGCCAGGGCGAGGACGGCCGCGACCGCCCCGAGTGCCGTGATGACCACGCCGCCGCTCAGCGGGATCGACGCCATGACCAGGACGAGGGCGCCGGCGGCGACGGCCGCGAGCATCAGCAGGACGAGCGCGATCGCCCGCGCGAGCACCACGGTGGACTCCGGCCGGCCGACCTCGGGCTCGAGCGACTCGAAGGCCAGCTCGGCCGTGAGCAGGAGGCCGGCGCCGACGATCGGCATGCGCTGGTCGAGCGCGTGCGTCCCGAGCCCGAGCCAGAGCGCGTAGCTCCCGCCCAGCAGGACGAGCGCCCAGAGAAGCAACGCAGCACGGCGCACCACGAGACCGATTGCGAGCGTGACGAGGGCTGCGACGGCGATGCCCGCGTGCAGCCAGGGCAGCCGCGAGGCGGCCAGGGCCGGATAGGCCGCGAGCACCGCGGCGCAGACGAGTGCGCCGAGGATGCGGGTCAGCCGCGGCCAGCGCGGGCGTAGCGCCTGAATGCTCCCACCTCCTCGATCCCGACCGCGAGCGGCGTCCCTTCGCGCCACTCCGTGACCGCGACGCCGCCCTGGCGGAGGCGCTCGCGCAGCGACTCCCGCTGGAGCTCCCAGAGCCGGAACGCGAGCCGCTGCACGTCCGTCTTCCCGGGCTCGATGTAGGGCGCCGGTGAGGTCTCGATCACCACGAGGTCGTATCCCCGCGCCCGCAGGTCGAAGAGCGCATTGATGCTCCGCTCGTCGAGGAGCGGGGAGAGTGCGACCACGAGCGACTGAGGCGGCAGCACCCGTGCCGGCACGATCGCGATGTCCCGCCACGCGTAGTGGAGCAGGATCCGCGTGTCGAGCAGCGCCTCGCAGATGCGGTAGAGCTGCGCCTCGCCGGTGCCCGGGAGGAGCCAGCGGAGCCTGCCGCCGAAGCCGATCAGGCCGACGCGGTCGCGCTTGCCGATGTAACCACGGGCGAGCGTGGCGGCCGCGCGCAGCGCGAGGTCGAGGGTGCTCGCCTCGCCGCGTCGCGCCTCCGTGAACGAGTCGAGGAAGAGCACGATGTCCGTGTTCCGCTCCGGATGGCGGTCGTTCACCCACAGCTCCCCGCGCCGGGCGGTCGCCCGCCAGTTGATCCGCGTGACCATGTCCCCGAAGGCGAACTGCCGGATGTCGGCGAACTCGATCCCGTCGCCGCGGCGGCGCGACACCTCCTCGCCCACGTACGGCTGCGTCTCGCGCGGCCGGAGCAGCGAGCGCAGGTACTCCTCCCGCGGGAAGACCCGCAGTTCCACGTCGCGCGGGAGCGTGAGGTCGTAGCGGAAGAGGCCGAACGTGTCCTGGCCGCGGAGCACCACGTCGCCGATCACGTAGCCGCCCCATCGCGCGGCGCGGAGCCTGAGCGTGATCGTGCGTGTCTCGCGGGCCGGCAGCCGGAGCGACACCGGGTTGTGGCCGTCCTCGACGACGAGCCCCTCGGGAAGCCGCACGAGAACGTCCAAGCGCGAGGCGCCTCGCGTGGCCCAGAGCTCGAGCTCGAGCGTGACCTCATCCTGCTCCAGCACCCGGTCGCGGTCGATGCTGACTGTCCCCTCGAGGCCGGGGTCGTCGGCGAAGATCAGGCCGAGGGCGAGAACGACCGCGAACGGCGCGGCCAGGCAGACGATCAGCGGCTGCCCGAGGACGAGGGCGGTCAGCAGACCGAAGGCGGTGAGGCCGGCGTACGCGCCCAGCTTTGGGCTGGCCGACCTGCTGACAGCGGCATGGGGGACAGACTGAAGTCTGTCCCCCATTCAGTAACTGGTCCGGGACACGTCCTCGGCGCGCGGCGTGGGCACCGTCTCCAGCCGCTCGGCGACGATGTCCTCGGCCCGGACGCGCTGCACCCAGAGCTCGGGGCGGAGCGTGAGCCTGTGCGCGAGGGCCGGCACGGCGACCGACTTCACGTCCTCGGGCGTGACGAAGTCGCGCCCTTCGAGCACCGCCTTGCAGCGCGCGAGCTTCATCACGGCGAGCGAGCCGCGCGGGCTCGCGCCCACCTGGACGCTGGGGCTCGTTCGGGTCGCCGTGACGACGTCGACGACGTAGTAGCCGATGCTCTCGGCCACGTGCACGCTCTCGATCGCCTGCTGCATCGCGATCAGCGTCGGCGCGTCGACGACGGGGTCGAGCTCGACCTCGTCCTCGCGTCGCTCGATCCTTGCCTGGAGCACGCCCCATTCGTCCTCGCGGCTCGGGTAGCCGACACCGATCCGCAGCAGGAAGCGGTCGAGCTGGGCCTCGGGCAGCGGATAGGTGCCTTCGTACTCGATCGGGTTCTGCGTCGCGAGCACAAGGAACGGCCGCGCCAGCGGGCGGGTGATCCCCTCGATCGTCACCTGCCGCTCCTGCATGGCCTCGAGCAGCGCCGCCTGGGTCTTCGGCGGGGCGCGGTTGATCTCGTCGGCGAGGAGGAGGTTCGTGAAGATCGGCCCGGCGCGGAACTCGAACTCGGCGACGCGCTGGTCGAAGATCGACGAGCCGGTCACGTCGGCCGGCATCAGGTCGGGCGTGAACTGGATGCGGCGGAACTCCATGCTCGCCACCTGCGCGAACGACCGCGCCATCAACGTCTTCGCCAGACCGGGAAAGTCCTCGATCAGGATGTGCCCGTCCGCCAGGAGGCCGAGGAGAACGAGCTCGAGCGCCTCGCGCTTGCCGACGACGGCGCGCTCCACCTCGTCCAGGATCCGCGTCGAGATCTGGCCGACGTCCTCGAGCGAGAGCTCGGGGCCCGCGCTCATGCCAGCCCTTCCAGCGCCTCGACGGCGCGGTTCACCGTCGCGAGGCTCGCGCCGGCCGCGTGGTGCTCGGCCGGACGCACGAGGTCGGGACGCACGATCGCCCACGTGTCGGGGCCGAGGAGCTCCTCGGCCCGGCTGCCGGGGGCGTCGAGGTCGACCCCGCGACGGGCCAGCCGGGTCTGCGCGAGCTCGCGCAGGAGCGGCCGCAGGCGGTAGTGCGTGTCGAAAGCGCTCTGCGTCGCCATCTCGAGCTCGCGCTCGATCCGCTCGAGGCTCGCGAGCCGCCGCTCCTTTCGGCGCGGCCGCGAGAGCGCCTGGATCCTCGACGGCGTCACCGGGAACAGGCGGGCGACGATCTGCGCGAGCAGCGCCATCCCGAGTGCGCCGACGAGGAGCACGTATGCCTCTGCCGCCAGGTTCGAGTCGCCGGGTCGCATCACGAGCGCGATGGCGAGCCCCAGCGTGCCCAGGACGGCGACTGCGAGTGCGTTGACCCACGACTGACGGCGTCCCCTCACGGCGCGGCCGCCCGGAGCTCGTCGCGCATCGTCACGAGCGCATTGATGGCGTCGTGCTTCATGCGCCCGTCGATCTCGTGCGTCGAGAACTTCGCCCGCTCGAAGAGAGAGGTCAGCCTGGCCACGGCCTCCGCGCTCGTGTGCAGGAGCTCCCGCAGGACGCGGCCGAGGTACTCGAGCGGCGTCTCGGCCGCCGCGCGTGGTAATCCCGCCCCCGCGAGCGTCGTCTCCATGCGGGCATAGGTGGCGATCACGGCCTTGCGCGGGTCGCGCTCCGCGCGCAGGTCCTCGAGCGAGTCGTCGAGCACGGCCGAGAGCTGCGCGGCCAGCTCGGCCTGCGTCGGCACTCGCTTCGGCGGCTTGCGGAACATGAGGTAGGCGACGACGGCGGCGCCGACGAGCGCGACCGAGAGCATGACGATCGCGGGCAGCCAGTCGAACGGGATCTTGTCGCCGGGCTTGTTGTGGGTATTCGCTCCGCCGCCTCCGGTCGGAGCCGTGACGGGCTTCGGCTTCGAGTGATTTCCGTCGGCGCGCAGCACCGCCACGACGACCGCGATCAGCAGCAGCGTGAGGAAGACGAGGATCATTCTGACCGTGCGCTGCCTGCGCTTCTTCTGCGACGCCACCGTCTCCAGCCGTGTGGTCAGGACCACCCAGGCGGCGACCGGGAACGAGATGATGAACAGGGCGAGCACGGCCAGCAGCACGAACTCCCAGATCAGCTGCGAGTTGAGCCCGTGCGTGCCCCCGTTGCCGGCGGGGGCGTGGCCGCGGCTGGCGACGGCGACGAGGGCGATCAGGCCGACGAGCGCACCCGCGAGGATGAGGTTGCGTCGGCTCGCCATGCCGAGAAGTTAGACGACGGCAGGGCGAGCTAGTCGGCTCAGGCCCTGGCGAGTGCGGTCCGGCCGCGCCGGTGCCAGAGCGCGCCGAGGGCTCCGAGCGCAAATGCGGCGGCGAAGCTCGGGAGCGACGCCGTGTAGGCGGAATGCCCCGGGCTCAGGTGCGAGACGGCGTCCGTCCACCAGTTCGGGCCTTGCGGAGACAGCCACTGGTAGAGGCAGAATCCGGCTACCCAGGCGACGATCATCTCGACCCGAACGGCCGGGGCCGAGAAGATCTCCTCGCGCGAGTAGTGGGCGCCCGCGACCAGCCAGTCGGCGAGCAGGACGCCGAAGAGCGGCACGAACACCGAGCCGAGCAGGAACAGGAACGTCTCGTAGTTCCGCAGGTCGATCACGATCGCCCCGATCGTCGCCGTGGCCCCGACCAGCACGATCAGCAGCCGCTGGGGGGCGCGCGGGAGGACGTTCTGGATCGAGACCGCCGTCGAGTAGATGTCCGCGAACGCCTCGTCGCTCTCGTCCACGGTCAGCGCGAGCAGCGCGAGGATGCCCGCGCTCCCGGCCAGCACGGCGGCGGGGATCTCCTCGGGCGTCGAGATGTTCCGCGCCAGGACGAGCAGGCAGCCGATCCCGAAGCACCAGAGCGCGGGCACGAAGTAACCGATGCTCGTGCCCCAGAACGCGGTGCGGCGGTCGCGTGTGAAACGCGTGTAGTCGGCCGCGAGCGGCGTCCACGAGATCACGCTCCCGATCACGAGGTCGACGCCCTGTCCGAACGTCAGCCCGCCCTGCGCCGGCGCCGACCAGAACGCGTGCAGGTTGGACTTGTCGATCACCCACCAGGTCAGGTAGCCGATCGAGATCAGCACCGCCCAGGCAGCGAACTTCTTCACGTAGCGCCGCACGAACCCGATCGGCCCGAGCAGGCCGAGGCCGACCGAGATCGCGCCGAAGATCAGCGCCCACAGCCAGCGGGCCTCGAAGCCGAACACCCGGTCGGAGAGCGCTGCGGCCGCGGTCGAGATGATCAGGAGCTCGAACGTCGACCAACCGAGGTTCTGGACGACGTTCACGACGGTGGGCGCGTACGAGCCCCGGTGGCCGAACGGCGCCCGCAGCAGCACCATCCCGGGGACGCGCGCGTCGGCGCCGATCATCCCCGCGAGGCCGAGCAGCACGTTGCCGACGAGCGCGCCCGCGAGGATCGCGAGCAGCGCATCCCGCAGCGAGAGGTAGGGGACGAGGAACGCCCCCAGCACGATCACGAGCAGGCTGATGGAGAGGTTGCCCCAGAGCAGCGTCGTGTCCAGGAGGCCGAGGACGCGCAACCGCTCGGGTACCGGCTCGATGCCCCAGGCTGGTGTCTCCGAGTTCAACGCTCCCTCCCTTCGCCGGTACGAGCCGGATCAGGTTCGACGGGTGTGATCTCAGCCCCGGACCGGCCGGGGCACCCCGGTAGCGAGACGAGTGATCGACGAATCATCTAGACGACGGGCTCGGGAGCGTGGAGCAGCAGCCGGCGCAGCTCGGCGAGGCCGGCGCTCAGGCCGTGGCGGGCGCGGATGCCCTCGACCGCCCGCAGGACGGAGCGGCGCTCGTTGTCGCCGAGCGCGAGCGCGCCGCCGCCCGCGAGGGTGTGCATGAAGCTCGCGGCCGTCTCCTCGGCCCAGCGGTGCCGGTTGCGAGGCAGCCGGCCGAGCTCGACCAGGACGAGCTGCGCCTCGTGCGCCGAGATCGTGTGCCGGCGGTCGCCCAGGTCGACGACCACCGGCCGCACGTGGTAGGCGAGTTGCCAGTCGTAGGCGCGCTGCGCAGGCACCTTCTCAGCCTGAGCGCAAGCGCCGATCCGGGCATCCCTCGCCCGAGGGATTCGTCTGTAGAGCTCCTAACGCAACGAAGCACGGGCTGCTTCACCGCGCTGTGCGGCGCGCTGCTCCCGCTCCGGCCGCGGCAAAGCCGCGACCTCCGCTCCTGGCCGGCTCCGTCGAGCCTACGCCGGCTGCGTCCTCAGTCGCGCCCGTATTTCGCCAATACGGGCGCTCCCTGCGTCCTTGCATCGCGCTCGCCCATCGCGCCGAATCAGCGCGTGGTCATTCCCTTAGAAGCTCTCACTCGCGCGCGAGCATGACCTCCGTCGCCTTGATCACGACGACGATCGGGTCGCCCTCCTTCAGGCCGAGGCCTTCGGCGCTCTTGCGGGTGATCACGGAGACGAGCTCCTTGCCGCCGACGTCGACTGTGACCTCGGCCATGACGCCTCCGAGCTGGATCTCCGTGACCGTCCCCTGGAGCTGGTTCCTCGCGCTGAGCTGCATGACGTTCCTCCTTTCGCTTCACCGAACTGGTATCAGCCGTGTCCCGGCTGCCTTGAAGGACGCGATCGCGCGCTGGCCGACGTGCAGCTGGAGGCGCTCCGCGGACGACGCGGTCACCTCGGCGACGAGCGGGCCGATGCCGACCCGGACGCGGTTCGCGACGGGGACGAGCGAGGTGATCTCGGCGGCTATGTGGTTGAGCGCCGACTCCGAGGTGGGCGCGAGCGCGATCGAGATCTCCCACGGGTAGACGACCGCCGTCACCTCGCCCTCGGCCTCGTCGGTGGAGTAGATCCGCTCGCCGCCCGCGAGCGTGACCTCGGCGAGGTCGTTGCTGCCGCGCCGCGCGATGCCGTGGAGCAGGTTGGCGCCGCCGAGGCTGGCGACGAACTGGTCGGCCGGGAAGGCCATGAGCTCGGCCGGCGGCGCGAGCTGGACGAGGCGGCCGTCGACGAGCACGCCGACCCGGTCGGCCAGCGTGGACGCGTCCTCGAAGTCGTGCGTGACGAGCAGCGCGGGGAGTCCGCACTCGGCCAGGAGCTCGTGGAGCTCCGCCCGCACCCGCGCCTTCGTGTGGGTGTCGAGCGCCGACAGCGGCTCGTCGAGGAGCAGGACGGCGGGATCGCGGGCGAGCGCGCGGGCAACCGCGACCCGCTGCCGCTCGCCGCCCGAGAGGCGCGTAGGGCGAGCGCGGGCGAGGTGGCCGATCCGGAAGCGCTCGAGCAGCTCGTCGACGTCCGCGTCGCCGCCGAAGGCGACGTTGCGCCGGACATCGAGGTGGGGGAAGAGCGCGTACTCCTGGAAGACAAGGCCGACCGAGCGCTCCTCGGGCGCCAGGAACAGATCGCGGTCGCCGTCGAACCACGTCTGCTCGCCGCAGCTGATCCGGCCGCGTTCGGGCCGCGCCAGCCCGGCGATCGCCCGGAGGACGGTCGTCTTCCCGGCCCCCGAGGGCCCGACGAGCGCAACCGTCTCCTTCCCGACCTCGAGCGCTACGTCGAGGGTGAACGAGCGAAGAGGGAGGGAGATGTCGACTCGGAGCGTGTCCATGCGGGCCGGAGCTTGACTGCCAGCAGGATCATGGCGCTGAGGACGACGAGCAAGGCGCTAATCGTCAGCGCGATGTCGAAGCTGGCGGAGAACTCCGCGTAGATCGCCAGCGGAAGCGTCTCGGTTCGGCCCTGGAAGCTGCCCGCGAACATGATCGTCGCCCCGAACTCGCCGATTCCGCGCGCGAACGCGAGCGCCGCGCCGGCCCCGAGGCCGCCGAGGGCCAGCGGCAGGGCGACGCGGAAGAACACGCGCGCCGGCGGGGCACCCAGCGTACGGGCCGCGTCGACCAGGTTCTGGTCGAGCGCCTCGAAGGCGGCGATGCCCTGGCGGAGGTAGAACGGGCTGGCGACGAACGTGATCGCCATCACCACGGCGATCTGCGAGAAGGTGATCTGCAACCCGAGCCAGCTGATCGGCGTCCCCAGGAGCCCGACGCGGCCGAAGGCGGCCAGCAGCCCGATGCCTGCGACCGCGGGCGGCAGCACGAGCGGCAGCTCGACGAGCGTCACGGCGAGGCTGCGGCCCCGGAAGCGGCGAGTGCCGATCAGGTAGGCGGTCGGCGTCCCGATCAGCAGGATCAGCGCCATCGCGATCGCGTTCGTCTTCAGCGTGACGAGGAGGGCGTCCGTCACGACGGGGTCGCCGAGCTGCCGGATCAGCTTGTCGGGCGGGACCCGCAGGAAGATCGCCAGCAGCGGCAGCAGCAGGAAGAGCGCGGCGATCCCCGTCGCGAGGTAGAGCCCGAAGCTGAACAGCCGCCTGTTGCGCGTGACAGTTACTTCTTGACCGTCCCCTTCGGCCCCCCGAAGCCGGCTGCCGCGAGGAGCTTCTGCGCCGGCTTCGCCAGCACCTTCTTGACGAACGCCGCGGCCGCGGCCTGCCTGGACGAGCTCTTGAGCACCGCGATCTCGTACTTGACGTGCGGCTGCGCCCAGCCCGGGAGGAAGAACGTCTTCACCTTGCCGGGCACGGTCTTCGCGTCGGTGATGTAGACGAAGCCTGCGTCGGCCTCGCCGAGCGAGATCTTGGTCAGGATGTCGCGCACGTTCTGCTCGTTGGAGACGACGTTCGAGAGGACGCACTGGAGGCCGAGGTTGGTCAGCATCTGCCGCGTGTAGGAGCCGACCGGCACCGCCTTGTCGCCGATCACGACCTTCGTGCCCGACTTGCACAGGTCGAAGACCCTCGTGACGCCGGCTGGGTTCGACGCCGGAGTGATCACGACGAGCTTGTTGGTCGCGAACACGACCGGCTTGAGGGCGAGACCCTTCTGGTACAGCTGCTCCGGGTACTTGGGGCTCGCGGCGGCGAACACGTCGACCGGCGCGCCCTGCTGGATCTGGGCGGCGAGGACGTCCGAGCCTCCGAACGAGTACCTGTTCGCCGAGTCGATCTTCGGAAACACGTCCGTCAACGACGATGCCGCGAGCACGGTCAGCCCGGCGGCCGACTTGCCGGTGCGGGCCGAGCCCGCCTGCGCCGCTCCGGCGGCGGCGGCAAGGATCGCGATCGAAACGAGAGCGGCGACATGGAGCCGCCACCGGCGTGGACCTGTCACTCCGACCCCCTCCTTCGGCGGCTAGCGCTGAACCATGACCGAGGTCGCCTTGACGACCGCGGTCGCATCCATTCCCGGGCGGAGGGAGAGCTCCTCGAGCGACTCGCGCGTGATGATGGCGACGACGCGCGCAGGCTCGGTGACGTCGATGTCGACCTGTGCGAGCAGGCCGTCGATCTTGACCTCGCGGACGATGCCGCGAAAGCGGTTGCGGGCGCTGAGCGTCCCGTCGCCGTTCGCTCCGCGGATGCGCTCGATCTCGGACGCGGCGATGACACGGCGGTTCCCGTTGTCGCGGCTGGTCCGGATCCGACCGTCGCGGTCCCAGCGCCGGATCGTGTCGATGCTGACGCCGAGCGCGCGGGCGGCTTCGCCGATCGTGAACTCCTGCTTAGGCACTGCATAGACCCTAACATGACCGTCGGCGCGGTCACGAGATGAAGGGGTCGAGAGCGGCCGAGCCCTGCTCGATGGTCAGGGCGACCGGGAACGACATCCCGATCGGCCTGTCCAGCGCGATGTGGGAGAGGAGGCTGAGATGCTCCGCCTGGCTGGCCGCGATCCGCGCGAACACTCCTCGCGTCGCACCGTCCTGCAGGGAGCTCGCCCCGCCCAGGTAGATGCCCAGGAAGGCCGTCTCGAGCTCGACACCGAGCGCGGCGGCCGCTCTTCTACTCGCGAACCCCTTCGCCGGGAAAGTGAAGTCGAAGTCGCCGGCCTGGCCCGGGGTCTGGCCGGCGTCCGTGAGCGTCTTTGCCAGGGCGTCGTAGTGCTGGCCGTCGCCTACGAGCGCGCGCCTCAGGTACTGGGTCTCGTTCGTCCTGAACACCTTGGCGGCGAGCGCCTGGGTGTAGAACTCGGCTCCGAGCAGCTCGGCTGCGAGCGCAAGCGTGACCACCGGGATGTCCGCAGGACCGATCCCGGCGGCGGCCGCAGGCCCGGAGGTCGCGGTGAAGATGCCTCCGCCGACCGCGAGCGCCGCTCCGCCCTTCGCGGTCCGTCCCAGTAGCTCCGCCCGAGTCAGTCCCGACACTCGTCCCCTTTTGCACAGCCTAGGCAATGCCTGGATAAAGCCGTGGGATAGTAACAGACTGACTACTGTCGCCCGGCGGTGATGCGCGTGGCGTCCAGGAAGCGAAGGACCGCGAGGGTCGACTCGAGCCGCCAGCGCACGAGCGTGCGGTCGAAGCCCTCGGCCGACCGCACCCGCGTCTCGAGCGCAGCGGCCACGGGCAGCATCAGCTCCGTCTGAGCGTCGAGCAGCGGCAGCGGATCGAGCTGCGATCGGGCGATGAAGAGGAGCTTCAGCATCAGCAGCGAGCGCACGTCGCGCACGTGCTCGACCGGCTCCTTCAACCAGCCGCCGACCATGCGCTTGCCACGGGCCGTCGCCTGGACCGCGGTGCGATGCGGGCCTCGCTCGCTGGGCTCGGCGGCTCCCTTCTCGACGAGCCCGACGTCGACGAGCTGGTCGAGCGACCGGTAGACGAGCGGCCGTGAGAGCGACCAGACACAGCCGATCTCGCCGTCGGGTGCGAGGGTCTTGGCGACGGCGAAGCCGTGGGTCGGCCCTTCGGCCACGACGGCGAGGACAGCCCA
Organism: uncultured Actinomycetes bacterium; assembly: GCA_963776375.1. Classification (GTDB taxonomy): domain Bacteria; phylum Actinomycetota; class Thermoleophilia; order Gaiellales; family Gaiellaceae; genus PALSA-612. The sequence goes on from CAVZMF010000006.1 coordinate 57,875, forward strand.
GTCCCCCGCAGCCAGGTGCCCGTGCACAGGCGGAATCGTAGAGCCGGCACGCTGTCCGCACGGTCGCCGAACGACCACGTTGCCGCCGCCACGCCGACGATCGTCCCCGACGCCTCCGTCCAGCGGCCCTCTCTGTCGTCGGTCCCCTACGTGCCCGCGTTCGACCGCGTCCACGACGTCAGAGCCGGCGGGCGCTTCGACACGCGCGATGTAGAGGCCGATGGGGAAGGTGCGCGGGGCCGCAGTCCGCACACCCTCCCACTGGTCGAACCGCGTTACGTTGAGCGCGCTCGTCGTGGACGATCCTGTCCCGTGCTCTCCTGCCGGGCCGATGCCGTCCGGAGATCGCGTCATGTTCGCAGCCTGGGACGAAACCGGGTTCTGTGCTATCCCCCGTTCCGGGGATCCGCGGAGGATTCGGCGCGCCCGCGTCGCACGGTCCCTGCGTGTGGTCCTCGATCTTCCACCTCGACCTGCCCGTCGCCGAGAAGGTCCTCCGCGCGATTCTGGTCTACGCGTTCCTCGTGGTCGCGCTGCGCGTCGTGGGCAAGCGCGAGCTCGGGCAGTCGAACACGCTCGATCTCATCGTGCTCCTGCTCGTCGCGAACGCGGTGCAGAACGGGATCATCGGCAACGACATCTCCGTCACGGGCGCCTTCATCGGCGCCGCGACGCTGTTCTTCGTCAACGAGGCGCTGAACCGGACGAGCTATGTGCTGCCCTGGCTGTCACGGGCGCTCGAAGGCGAGCCGACCGTGCTGATCGAGAACGGCAAGCCGGTCACGAAGGCGCTGTTCCAGGCGGGGATCTCGCTCCCGGAGCTTCGCGCCATCGCGCGCCGCCAGGGCTTCGCCGATCTCGGCGAGGTGCACACGGCGATCCTGGAGACGAACGGCGTCGTCTCGATGTTCAAGGAGGACGAGCCCCAGCTCTACCACCCGGCCGAGGCGGGCGGGCTCAGGATCGGCAAGCGCCGCCGAAGCCGGGGCTGACGAGGCCGAATCCTGCCGTGTGACACGTTGTCGCGAGGCGGGTCAGTCGGTCGTCCGTAGCGCGACCGCTGGCTTGATCCTCGTCGCCTGGATCGCCGGCCATGCGGTGGCGAGCAGCGACGCCGCCACGGTGCCGCCGAGCAGGACGAGCAGAGAGACCCAGGGCACCGTGAAGCGCATGTCGCCGAAGACATCGGTGTTGGCGACGATGTTCGAGATCGTCAGCAGCGCGAGCCCGGCTCCGATCACCGTCCCCTCGATCGCGATGAACCCGGCCTCGATCGCGAAGCTCCGGCCGATCGTGCGCCAGCCGAAGCCGATCGCGCGCAGCATCCCGATCTGCCGACGCCGCTCGCGGACCGCGCGCACCATCACCACGGCGAGGCCGGCGATGCCGACGATCAGGCCGAGGCCGAGGTAGCCCTGGAAGAGCTGGAACATCGCGTCCCAGATCGAGAACGCCTCCTGCATCAGCGACCGGATCGAGGAGGCTTCGGCGCCGTTCGGCAGGTAGTCGCCCTGCAGGGATGCCGCGAAGTGGTCGGCGTTCACGCCCGGCCGGAGTGCCACATAGGCGCGGGCAGGCACGAGCTCGCCTCCGAACAGCGACCGCGCGCCGGGGAGGCCGTACAGGGCCCCGTTGTTGATCAGCACATCGCTCTCGGCCATCGCGGCGATCACGAGCGCACGCTTCTTGCCCGTCTGCGGGTCGGCGACGGTGAGGCGATCGCCGATCTCCGGGAGCCGAGTGCCCGGGCCGCCGCCGGTCGTGAGGAAGTTCTCGTCGACGATGACGAGGCGCGGATCGCGGAGCACGGCGTCCCAGGCGGCCCGGTCCGTCGGGTACGCGCCGCGGTCGGCGAGCGGCCGGCCGAAGCGGTAGAAGCTCTCGTCGAAGGCGGTCAGGTGCCACGGCGTCGACGGCGAGCCTGGCCGGGTGAACGAGGCCGTCACGGTCCGCAGCGGTGCGACGGCCCGCACGCCGGGGCGTGACGCGAGCCGGGCGATCGGGATCGGGTTCGCCGTGCTCGACGAGACGGCGACGGCATAGCCGCCGGCGACCTTCCGCGTGGCCGTGTCGGTGCGGCTGCCGATCATCGCCGACAGCGTCGTGATGAAGGTGAGGATGAAGACGACGAGCGCATACATCGCGACGGTCAGCCCGGTGCGCGAGCGGCGGGCGAGCGGGTAGGCGAGCCCGAGCCGGAGCGCGAGGCCCCGGCCCGGCGCCAACCTGCGGATCGCGCCCGCGACGCGCTCCTGCTGCACGGCGATCAGCACGACGGCGGCACCCGTGAGCGTGACGCCCTGGGCGACCCAGACCATCATGTCGGCGTTCTCGCCGACCTTCGGGAAGAGCGCGAAGAGGAGGACGCCCCAGACGGCGACGAAGGCCGAGGCCAGCGTGATCGCCTTGCGCTGGCCGATCAGCCGCGCGAGGAGGGGGCAGAGCCCGGCCGCGACCAGCGTCGGGCCGAGAAGGAGGCCAAACGGCTCGTCCTTCGGCAGCGCGTTCATCGTCCACACGGCCCCGAGCAGCGCGCCGACGGCGCCGAGCACGACCCAGCGGAGGCGGCGCCGCTTCACCTTCGCCTCGGGGAGGTCGCGGATCGCGGCGATGATGTTCAGGCGGCTGATCCGGATGCTCGTGGCGACGACCGTGACGAGCGCGATCAGGAAGCCGATCGCGAACCCTTCGGCGATGCTCGGCCCGCGGACGGTGAAGACGAGGTCGAAGCGGTTGTGCTCCGTGCTGAACATCCTCGCCGACGCGGCGATGATCAGCCGGCCGAGCCCGATGCCTGCGAGCGTCCCGAGGAGCGCTGCCGCGAGCGCGTACAGCCAGCCCTCGGTCGCGAACGCGCCCACGAGCCAGCTCCGACGCATGCCGACGGCGCGGGCCATGCCCAGCTCGGGCTTGCGCTCGGCCGCCAGCATCACGAACAGGTTCACGAGCAGGAGCACGCCGGCGAGCACCCCGAAGCTGCCCATGCCGGTGAAGAGTTGCGTGAACGCGTCGCCTGTCGTCTTCGCCTGGTCGAGCACGACGCGCTTGATCTTCAGGACGTCGACCGGCCCCACCGCCTGCGCGATCTGGCGCGAGACAATGTCCGTCAGGCGCATGCCGCTCTCGACGCCGCCGCGGTTGGAGATCGCCACCGAGTAGGCGGGCGGTGCAAAGGCCTCCGGGTGGCTGACGGGCGAGGCCAGGAACAGGAACGTGTCGGGACTGACGATGACGTTGTTCGCCTCGGCGTGCGACTGTCCGAGCGTCAGCCCGGCCACGCCAAGCCTCGGCAGCACACGCTCGACCAGGAGGCTGGACTGGAGCCCGTACGCCCAGACCGTGACCCGGCCGTCCGGCCCGACGCCGAGCGAGCGCGCGAGGTCTGCGGTCACGGCCGCATGGAAGAGGCCGGGGGTCGGGCCGGAGACACCGGTCGCCTCCGGCCTGCCGCCGAACGCTCGGGCGGCGGGGAAGTCGAAGGCGACGACCTGCGACCTGGGGACGGAGCGGCGCGCGTCGTCCGGGCCTGCCGTGACCGCTGCGTCGATGGAGGCGAACGGCAGGATGCCGTCGACCGTCGAGGCCGGCAGCTTGGCGAGGCGCGCGCGCTGCTGCAGCCACTCGCCGTTGCTCCGCGCGGTCACGACCTCGTCGACGGGCCCGAGATGGGAGTACGCGAGCTGGCGGGTGGAGCGGTTCAACGTGTCCCCGACGACGAAGGAGCCGGTGATGATCGCCGCCCCCAGCATCGACCCGACGATCACGAGCGCGGCCTCGCGCGGCCTGCGCACGGCGTTGCGGATGGCGAGACGCCGAAGGACGGGCCTGCGCGCGAGCACGAACAGGAACGGGAGGGAAACGACGAGAGCGGCGATCAGCGCGAACGCGGCCATGGCCTTCAGCCCGTGCCGGACAGCGCGACGTCCTCGACGATGCGGCCGTCGCGAACGGTGATCAGGCGGTTCCCCAGCGCGGCGACCGTGCTGTCGTGCGTCACGAGGATCAGCGTCAGCCCCTCGGCGTGCAGTTCGGCCAGGAGCTCCATGACCGAGCTCGCCATCTCCGAGTCGAGGTTGCCCGTCGGCTCGTCTGCCCAGACGATGCGCGGCCGGCCGGCCAGGGCGCGGGCGATCGCAACCCGCTGCTGCTCTCCGCCTGAGAGCTCGGTGGGCCGGTGCCGGAAGCGGTGTGCGAGTCCGACGCGGGCGAGCGTCTCCTCGGCGCGCCGGCGGGCCTCGGCCTCCTTGGCGCCGGCGAGCAGCAGCGGTAGCTCGACGTTCTCGACGGTCGTGAAGACGGGGATCAGGTTGAAGGCCTGGAAGACGAAGCCCATCGCCGCCGCGCGGTGCTTCGTGCGCTCGGCGTCGGGGAGCTCGTGGATCGATTTGCCTTCGACGAGCACGCGGCCGCCGTCGATCGAGTCGAGTCCGGAGAAGCAGTTGAGCAGCGTCGTCTTCCCCGAGCCGGACGGGCCCATGACGGCGACGAACTCGCCTGCGCCGACGGTGAGGTCGACGCCGCGGAGAGCCTCGACCTCGTCGGCGCCGGAGCGATAGACCTTGCGCACGGCCTCGGCCTCGAGGACCGGGGCGGCAGCGGGGAGGTCGAGCGGCGTGACGGGTGCTTGGTGTTCGAGAAGGGCGGCCATCTAGACCACCGCCGTCTCTCGAGACTTGGCCGCGATCGGGATGTGCGTCATCGCAATCCTCCTTCCGGTGCATCGTGATCCGTCGGACGGGCAGCGCCATCGTGGGATGCGCGTAGGCCCTGTCGGGGCATCCCCCGATGCTCGCTGCGGACGCCGGGAAAACCATTCCAGGGAGTCCCATGACGCAGCGTCTCCTCGCTCTCGCGGCCCTGGTCGCCGTCTCCGTCGGCGGCCTCCTGCACCTCGTGGGCGCGCCGAGAGCGGGCGACATCCTCTGGGCCGCCTCGCTCGCGGTGATGATCGTGCCGCTCGCCTGGTCGGTGCTGCGCTCGCTCATGCGCCGCGACGTGGGCGTGGATGCGATCGCGCTCGTCTCGATGGTCTTTGCGCTCGTCCTCGGCCAGTACGCCGCCGGCGCCGTGATCGCGCTGATGCTGGCGGGCGGGAACGCGCTCGAGGAGGTTGCGGGCAGGCGGGCACGGCGGGAGCTGACGAAGCTCGTCCAGCGGGCGCCGCGGATCGCGCACCGGCGACGCGGCGACGCCGTGGAGGAGGTGCCGGTCGAGGAGCTGGCCGTCGGCGACACCGTCGTCGTCCGGGCGGGCGAGGTGCTCCCGGCGGACGGCTCGGTGCTCGGGACCGACGCCGTCCTCGACGAGTCCGCGCTCACGGGCGAGCCGTTGCCGACGGCGTACGGTCACGGCGAGCTCGTGCGCAGCGGCACGGCCAACGCCGGGGACGCATTCGAGCTCCGGGTCGCGCGACCCGCGGCCGACAGCGCGTACGCAGCTCTGGTCAGGCTCGTCCGCGAGGCGGAAACCCAGCGCGCGCCCTTCGTGCGCATGGCCGACCGCTATGCGCTCTGGTTCCTGCCCGTCACGGCGATCGTCGCCGGCCTCGCCTGGGCGCTCTCGGGCGACCCGGTCCGCGCGCTGTCGGTGTTCGTCGTCGCGACCCCGTGCCCGCTGATCCTCGCGGCCCCGATCGCACTCGTTGCCGGCGTCTCGCGGGCCGCGCACGCGGGGGTGATCGTCAAGGGCGGGGGCGTGATCGAGAAGCTCGGCCGGGTGCGCACGGTGCTGCTCGACAAGACTGGAACGCTCACGCTCGGGACGGCGGAGATCGACCGCGTCGTCGCGTTCGACGGCATCGATCGTGACGAGATCCTGCGCCTCGCCGCCTCGCTCGACCAGCTCTCCGTGCACGCGCTCGCGGAGGCGCTCGTGCATGGTGCCGAGCGGCGTGGGCAGGAGCTGAGCTTCCCCGAGGCGGTCGAAGAACGGGCGGGCAACGGGATCGAGGGGCTCGTCGACGGGCACCGGGTCGCCGTGGGGAGCGGGAGCTGGCTTCAGGGCCGGGGCTACGACGGTGCGACGGCCGTCCAGGTCGCCGATGCCGAGGCGGCCGGCCGCATGCGTGTCCTCGTCGGCGTCGACGGCCGGCTCGCCGGCGCGATCCTCCTCGCCGACCGGCCCCGTGCGGATGCCGGCGATCTCGCCGCCTCGCTGCGTCGGGCGGGAATCCGGCACGTGGCGATGGTCACCGGCGACCGCGCCGCCGTCGCCGAGCAGGTCGGCGCCGCGCTCGGCATCGACCGCGTGTACGCCGAGCACTCGCCCGAGCAGAAGCTCGAGGTCGTGCGGGCGCTGCAGTCGAACGCCGAGCTTGCGCCCGTGATGATGGTCGGCGACGGCATCAACGACGCGCCGGCGCTCGCGCTCGCCGACGTCGGGATCGCGATGGGCGTCGCCGGCGCGACCATCGCCTCCGAGACCGCGGACGCGGTGATCGTCGTCGACCGGATCGACCGCGTCGCCGAGGCGGTGGCGATCGGCCGCCGCTCCCTGCACATCGCCGTCCAGAGCGTTCTCGTCGGGCTCGGCCTCAGCCTGGTGGCGATGGGCTTTGCGGCCTTCGGCTTCATCCCGCCGGTGCTCGGCGCCCTCTACCAGGAGGCCGTCGACGTCGCCGTGATCCTGAACGCCCTGCGCGCCCTTCGTCCCTGATCCGCGGACTAGAGTGGGGCCGTCATGCAGGCCCTGCGCAAGGTCGAGGCAGGTCCGGGTCTGGAGATCGCAGAGATCCCGGACCCGGTCGCCGGTCACCGGCGAGGTCGTCGTCGAGGTCGAGGCGGCGTCGATCTGCGGCACCGACCTGCACATCAAGAAGTGGGACGAGTGGTCGCAGCAGCGCATCCAGCCGCCGCTGACGCTCGGCCACGAGTTCGCGGGCACGGTCGTGGAGATCGGCGACGACGTCGATCACGTGCGGGTGGGCGACTACGTCTCGGCCGAGAGTCACATCACCTGCGGGATGTGCTTCCAGTGCCGCACCGGCCAGGCGCACATGTGCGAGCGGACGCGCATCCTCGGCGTCGACCGCGAGGGCGCCTTCGCGCGCTACGTGGCCGTGCCGGAGTCGGTGATCTGGCAGAACGACCGCTCGAAGCTGCCGCCCGAGATCGCGACCCTGCAGGAGCCGTTCGGCAACGCCGTCTTCGCCACCAGCGAGCAGGATCTCGCCGGTCGCTCGGTCGCCGTGCTCGGCTGCGGGCCGATCGGCCTGTTCACGATCGCGATCGCCCGGGCGTCGGGGGCGGCCGTCGTCTTCGCCTCCGACCGGACGCCGTTCCGGCTGGCGCTGGCCGAGACGATGGGGGCGCACGCGACGGTGAACGTCGAAGAGACGCCGGACGCCGCCGAGTGGTTCCGCGAGGGGAACGACGGCTTCGGCTTCGACGTGGTGTTCGAGATGTCCGGCTCGCCGCGCGCGATCGCCGACGCGTTCCGGATCGCCCGCAACGGCGGCCGCGTGCTCCTGTTCGGCATCCCGTCGCGGCCGGTCGAGATCGACGTCGCCGAGTCGCTGATCTTCAAGAACCTCGACGTCCTCGCCGTCAACGGCCGCCGGATCTTCGCCACCTGGTACAAGACCCGCTGGCTGCTCGAGAGCGGGGTCGTCGACCTGCGGCCGCTGATCACGGACGAGATCCCGCTCGACGACTTCGAGGACGCGTTCGAGAAGCTCGAGGCGGGGGAGGCGTGCAAGATCGTCGTCCATCCCGGCGGCCGGCCGGCGTCCCGCAGCCGGCGGAGGCCCCGTCGCGCGAGCCGGTCGAAGCGACGTCGGGGCCGGGAAGGTGGACGCACAGGTGAGCGTGGCCGGCTCCGAGCTCGACCGCGCGCTGGGCGCGGAGCTCGACGGCCTCCGCGAGGCGGGGACATACAAGCACCCGAACGTCCTGCGCTCGCCGCAGGGCCCGGTGGTGGAGATGGAGGGCCGCGGCGAGGTGCTCGTGCTCTCGTCCAACAACTACCTCGGGCTCGCCGACCGGCCGGAGGTGGTCGAGGCCGGGATCGAGGGTCTCCGCCGCTACGGCGCCGGTACGGCGTCGGTCCGCTTCATCTGCGGCACCTTCGAGCCGCACCTCGAGCTCGAACGCGAGCTCGCCGACTTCTCCGGCACCGACGCCTCGCTCACGTACGTCTCCTGCTGGAACGCGAACGAGGCCGCCATCCCTTCGCTCACGGACGAGAACACGGTGATCCTCTCGGACGCGCTCAACCACGCGTCGATCATCGACGCGATCCGCCTGTCGCGGCCGGCGCGCAAGGTGATCTACGGCCATTCCTCGATGAACGAGCTGCGCGCCGGGCTCGAGTCGTGCGAGCCGGGGCAGCGCAAGCTCGTGATCACAGACGGGGTCTTCTCGATGGAGGGCGATCTCGCGAGGCTGCCGGAGATCCTCGAGCTGGCGCGGGCGCACGACGCGGTCGTGCTCGTCGACGACTCGCACGGCACAGGCGTGATGGGCGACACGGGCCGCGGCGTGGCCGAGCACTTCGGCGTGCTCGGCGAGGTCGACGTGATCACCTCGACGCTCGGGAAGGCGCTCGGCGGCGCAGCCGGGGGCTACGTTGCGGCGAGCGAGGAGGTCTGCGATGTGCTCTTCCAGCGCTCGCGGCCGCACCTGTTCTCGAACGCGCTGCCGCCGACCGTGGCCTGCTCGGCGCTCGAGGCGGTGCGCGTGCTGCGGCGTGAGCCCGAGCTCGTCGAGCGGCTGCACATGATCACCGCGCGCTTCCGCTCGCAGCTGCGCGAGATCGGCTACGCGCCGCTCGACGGCGAAGCGGCGATCATCCCGATCATCGTCGGCGAGACGGCGTTCGCGATCCGGATGTCGCAGCGGCTCCTGGACGAGGGCATCTTCGTCACGGGCTTCGGCTTCCCCGTCGTGCCCGAGGGCACGGCGCGGATCCGCCTGCAGATGTCGGCCGCGCTCGAGGACGCGCACCTCGACCGCGCGCTCGACGCGTTCGAGCGCGTCGGCCGCGAGCTCGGCCTCATCTAAGCGGTCAGGCTGCGCAGGCCGGGCTCGACCTTCGCGGCCAGGTCGGCGACGTCGTCGGTCTCTGCCAGCAGCCCCGAGACCGCGGCATAGAGCGCGCGCAGGAGCTCGTCCTGGCTGAGAGATCTCGCGAGCGCAGGCTCGAACCGATCGCGCACCTCGGCGGGCAGGCGGTCGAAGCCCCGCCCGTGCGCGTACTGGAGCCCGCGGTGGAGGCAGGCGCGCTCCAGCGCGTGGTCGCGAAGCGCGCTGATCCACCATTCGGCCTGCCAGACCCGGCCCCGCTCGATGCAGTAGCGGGCCCGTACGGCGTGGTGGACGGCGATCCCGAACAGGTCCCGCGGCGACGGCCGGGGCGCCGCCGGGTGCTCGACCACGTCGCCGAAGAGCAGCCTGAACTCCGGGCCGCGCGCGCCGAAGTCGGGCGCCGGCGTGAAGGAGAGATCGACCTGCAGGCAACCGGGGAGCAGGAAGACCCGGTAGATCGACGTCTGCGCGGACACGTCGAAGAGCTGTACGGCATCGAAGTCCCGCTCCAGCTCCTGCGTCCAGTCGGCGAGCACGTTCTCGACCGGAACGTCGTCGGCGACGCCGAACGTCAGGTCGAGGTCGACCAGCGGTCGCCTCGGCCGAGTGCGCGCCCGCCGACGACGGCGGCCGAGACGATCCGCTCGTCGACTCCGGCCAGCTCCAGAACGCGCTCGTTGACACGGTTCCGGTACTCGGGCTCGAACACCCGGCGATCCTGCCATCCTGCCGCCGTGGCCGCTGCGATCGACGTCGACTCCCTGCGCGTGCGGCGCGGCGGCAAGGTCGTCCTCGACGGGCTGAAGCTGCAGATCGATGCGGGACGCGTGACGGGCCTGCTGGGGCCGAGCGGCTCCGGGAAGACGACGCTGATCCGGGCGATCGTCGGTGTCCAGATCGTCGAAGCGGGCACGGTCACCGTTCTCGGCGAGCCGGCGGGTTCGGCGTCGCTCCGGTCGCGCGTCGGGTACGTGACCCAGGCGCCGTCCGTGTACGGCGACCTCACCGTCCGGGAGAACCTCCGCTACTTCGCGCACGTCCTCGACGCGCCGGCGGCGCGGGTCGACGAGGTCCTGGCGACCGTCGACCTCCCCGGCGAGGCGGCCCGGCTGACTGCGACGCTCTCGGGCGGCCAGCGGGCCAGGGTCTCGCTCGCGACCGCGCTCCTCAACGAGCCGTCGGTCCTCGTGCTGGACGAGCCGACCGTCGGGCTCGACCCCGTGCTCCGCCGCGATCTCTGGCAGACGTTCCACAGCCTCGCGGAGGCGGGGACGACGCTCCTCGTGTCGAGCCACGTCATGGACGAGGCGGCGCGGTGCGACGACCTGCTCCTGCTCCGCGACGGCCGGCTGCTCGCCGCCTGCACGCCTGAGGAGCTCCGCACTCGAACCGGCGAGCAGGACCTCGAGAACGCGTTCCTGCGGCTGGCAGAGGAGGAGCAATGAGCCTACGGGTCGCGGGCGCGACGACGCGCCGGGTGCTCCTGCAGCTCCGCCACGACCCGCGCACGATCGCGCTCCTCCTGCTCGTCCCCTGTGCCCTCGTGGCGCTGCTCAAGTACGTGTTCGAGGGCGGCCTCGTCTTCGACCGGATCGGCGGGCCGCTGCTCGGCGTCTTCCCGATGATCTCGATGTTCCTCGTCACCTCGATCGCGATGCTGCGCGAGCGGACGAGCGGGACGCTCGAGCGCCTTCTGACGATGCCCCTCGCGAAGCTCGATCTGCTGCTCGGCTACGCCGGCGCGTTCGCCCTGATGGCGGCGATCCAGGCCGCCGTCGTCTCGGCCGTCGCCTTCGGCGCCCTCGACCTCCACGTAGCGGGCGCGAAGTGGGGCGTCGCCCTGCTCGCGATCGCGAACGCGGTCCTCGGCATGGCCCTCGGCCTCTTCGTCTCGGCGTTCGCCCGCACCGAGTTCCAGGCCGTGCAGTTCATGCCGGCGCTGATCTTCCCGCAGCTCCTGCTCTGCGGCCTGCTCGAGCCTCGCGACCAGATGGCGCGTGTGCTCGAGATCGTGTCGTGGGGGCTGCCGCTCTCGTACGCCTACGGCGCCCTCGACCGGGTCACCCGCGGCGTCTACGGCCCCCAGCTCGCCGGGTACGTCCTCGCCGTCGTCGGCTTCACGCTCGTCTCGCTTGCGCTCGGCGCGCTGACCCTTCGCCGCCGAAGCGCCTGAAGGTACCCTCGCCGCCGCGACCGGCATGACGGGCGCGGCTCACTGCGCACCTAGGGCCGCGGGGGGTCTGGGGGCCCTCCCCCAGAGCGCAGCGCCGGATTGGCGCCAGCGAGACCAAGAAAGAGCTCCGGCCAGTGGCGCATCGCGCCGCGGAGCGGGACCGGCGCGCCCTGGCCGAGGCCGCAGATCGAGCCTTTCTCCATGGCCACGAGCCATTCCTCGAGCTGCCAGCCGGGCATCGCCGGGCGGTCGTGCTCGAGCTCGTGCAGGACGTGCTCGAGCGCGCGCGTGCCGATGCGGCACGGCGTGCACTTCTGGCAGGACTCCTCGGCGAAGAAGCGCATCGTCTCGCGCAGGAGGCGGAGCACAGGGTAGGAGGCCGGGAAGACCTGGAGGCCCGCCGAGCCCGGGCCGGCGCCCCAGGGTGCGAGCCCCTCGCGGGTCAGCGGCGCGTCGAGCGCGGCCGGCGGGAGCATCCCGGAGGCCGCGCCGCCCGGCACGATCGCGCCGATCTCCTCGGTCGCGCCGCCGGCGTAGTCGTCGATCAGCTGTCGCGCGGTGACGTCGACCGGCGCCTCGTAGCAGCCCGGCTTCGCGACCGCGCCGGAGACGGACCAGAGGCGTACCCGCGGCCAGGCGGCGCCGCCGCCGCGAAGGATCGCCGGGATGTGGGCGAGCGTCTCGACGTTGTTGATCAGCGTCGGCCGGCCGAGGAACCCCGACCTCGGCCGGGAAACGGCGGGCGGAGGCGGGGCATGCCGCGCCGACCCTCCATCGACTCGAGCATCGCCGTCTCCTCGCCGCACACGTAGGAGCCGGCGCCGGTGACGATCGTGACCGGCAGCCCGCGCGCCGCGATCGCCTGGCCGACGCGCTCGCGGGCGGTCGCATACTCCTCGCGCATGTACACGTAGCCCTCCGCGGCCTCGGCGAAGCGCAGCGCGATCTCGATGCCCTCCGCGAGCAGGTTCGGCCGCAGCTCCATGACGTAGCGGTCCTTGATCGTCCCCGGCTCGCCCTCGTCGGCGTTCACGATCACGACGCGCGGCCCCGGGAAGCCGCGCACCGCCGCCCATTTCCGTGCCGGTCGGGAAGCCCGCGCCGCCGTAGCCGACGAGCCCGGCGGCCTCCAGCTCCGCCGACGATGCGCTCGGGCTCCATCGCCGGCGGCTCGCGCAGCTTGTCCGTCGCCGAGCAGGTCGATCGAAGGCCCGTGGTTGGCCGCGTGGGTCACGGCCGGGACGACCTCGTCGCCGCGCATCAGCGACCGGCGCGAGGTCGCAGTGGCCGAGGCACGGCACCTCGACCGAGCCCGGGTTCGCCTCCAGCAGCGCGCGCCCGCCGAGGCAGTCGCAGACAGGCCCGGTGCAGACGCGGACGACGTCGGCGGGGAGCCGCAGGTACGAGTAGAAGGAGACGACCTCGGCCACCTCGCCGCGGCGGATGTTCATGTGGTCGGCGAGCGCGTCAGACAGCTCCGGCGTCACCGGGCCCGATGTTGCGGCGGATCCAGCCGAGGTTGTCGAGCAGGCGGGTCCGTTCGCGCGGAAGCGTCTCGAGCCCGGCCGTCACGCGGGCGAGGATAGTCCGTAGCGCAGGAAGAGGTGGCCGCCGTCGCGGCGCAGGCTCAGCAGCCGCGCCGGCTCGCTCCGCTCCGGGAGCAACTCCGTTGCCTCGACGAGCCCGAGCCGCTGGCCGAGCTCCGAGCGGCCGGCGAGGAGCGGCGAGACGGTCAGGAAGAGCTCGTCGACGAGCCCGGCTGCGACCAGCGAGCCGAACACGTGCGGCCCGGCCTCGGAGCAGATCGAGCCGGTAGCCGCGCTCGCGCAGCGCTGCGACGGCCTCGCCCGGGTCGACCGCGGTCTCGCCGTCGAGCGTCACGATCTCCACCGCCTCCGGAAGCTCCCTCCGGGAGCGCTCGGCGCCCGAGGGCGTCGTGAGCACGACGGCGCCGTGCTCGAGCGCCGGGTGCTGCGGGTCGAGCGCGCCGCTCGCGGTCATCACGGCCAGCATCGGCTCCGGCGCGAGACCGAGTCGCCCGCGCAGCTCGGCGAACAGCCCGGCCGCGGGCGGATGCGCCTTCTCCGGCGTCCAGAGCGCCTTGGGTGAGCCGTGCAGCGTCCCCGAGCCGACGAGCACGCAGTCGGCGGCCGCCCGCAGCAGCCCCATGACGAACCGGTCGGTCTCGCTGTCGCCGCTGATCAGCCGGTTCGAACGCGGCTCCGAGCGGATGGCGACGATGCCGTCGAGCGTCTCGACGAAGTTCGCGTACAGGAGCGGCGGCTCGACCCCGAACGGAGCCGCCGTACAGCGACTCGAGCTCCTCCGGAAGGTCGAAGGCCGGCAGGCCCTCGGCCTCGTACAGGAGCTCGAGCGGGTTCACGAGCGGACGAGCGCGAGGAAGTCCTGGCGCAGCGCCGGGTCGTCCGTGTAGCCGCCGCGCCAGAACGTCGTCACCGTCCGCGAGTTCTCCTCGCGGACGCCGCGCATCTGCGTGCACAGGTGCGCCGCCTCGAGGTGCACCGCGACGCCGTGCGGGTCGATCAGGTCGACGAGCGAGTCGGCGATCTGCTCGCCGAGCCGCTCCTGCACGGTGAAGCGCCGCGCGTAGAGCTGGACGAGCCGCGTCAGCTTGGAGATGCCGATGATCTCGTCCCGCGGGACGTAGGCGACGTGCGCGGCGCCGAAGAACGGGCAGCGCGTGGTGCTCGCAGAGGCAGTGGAACGAGATCGGCCCCTCGACCACCTGGCTGACCAGGCTGTCGCGGGCCGCCGTCGCCCTCGGCGGGGAACGCCGTCAGCAGCTTCGGGTCGCCGTCGTAGCCGGCGGTCGCGTCGTACAGCGCGCGCAGGAACCGCGCCGGCGTCTCGCGCGTGCCGGGCGTGTCCGGCTCCATCCCGAGCGCGGTGAAGATCTCCTTCATGTACCGCTCGTAGCGCCGCCAGTCGTCCGCGTCGATCTCTCGCGGCGCGTGCTCGGCCCGGTGGGCGAGCGCCTCCCGGAAGTCGACCACGTTCTCGCTCACTCGTTACCTCCTCGCTCTATCGTCAGGTCATGGATCCGTTCGCCTCCGTGATCACGCCGACTCTCGGCCGGCCGGAGCTCGCGCGGGCGCTCGAGAGCCTCCGCGCGCAGAAGCTCGAAGACTGGGAAGCGGTCGTCGTCGACGACGGGGACGGCACCGGGATCGAGCTGACGCGGAGCCTCGGCGATCCGCGGATCGCCGCCGTGCACAGCCCCGGCACCGGGCAGGTCGACGCCCGCAACGCCGCCGTCGGCCGCGCGCGTGGACAGATGATCTGCTGGCTGGACGACGACGACTGGTGGGACGACCCGGAGCACCTCTCTGCCCTTCGCGAGGCCGGCCGGCCTCGAGACCCGCTTCCACTACCGCGGCGGCTGGATCGTCTTCGACGACGGCTCGCGCGAGCCGTTCGACCTCGACGCCACGGCCGACTCGCTGCTCGAGAACAACACCGTCCTGACGAGCAGCATCGCCTACCCCCGCGCCCTGCACCGCGCGGCTCGGGATGCTCGACCGCGAGCTCGGCGGGTACTGCGACTGGGACTTCATGCTGCGCATGTGCGCCGCAGGCGTCCTGCCGGAACGGCTTCCAGGGCCCGGCGTCTGCTACGCCATCCACGAGAGCAACGTCTCGTCCGACTTCGATGCGCCGCAGCGGCTCGCGTACTTCGAGCGCTTCAAGGCCAAGCACGGGCTCGACGTCGAGATTGCGAATCACCTGCGGATTCATCGTCTTTTCGGCGGCTAGCCGGCGAGCTCCTCGACGGTGTCTCGTCGACCGGCTGCGCGGCGCTCGATCAGCTCGCGCGCGTCGTCGACCTTGCCCCAGACGTTCCAGAGCAGAAATCCCCGCGGCTTCTTCTCGCCGTCCACGTAGGCGACAACGCCCTCGCGCCCGGGCTCCTTCCAGTACTCGACTGTCGAATGGCTCGAGCTGACCTCGCCGACCGCCTCGTAGCCGAGGTCGAACAGGTCGGAGTAGAAGAAGGGCAGGTGGTCGTAGGGCGTGTCCGCGCCGGCCATGTTCTCTCCGACGAGCTTGCCGTGGGTGTTGGCGTGGTCCTCGTGCTCGACGCGCATGTCGGTGCCGAGCGCGGACGCGGGGAAGCGGGCGACGTCGCCGGCGGCGAAGACGTCGTCGCGGCCGCCGGCCCGGCCGCGGTCGTCGACGACGATGCCGTTGTCGACGCGCAGGCCGGCTGCCGCGGCCAGGTCCGTGTTCGGCTCGATGCCGAGCCCGGCGACGACGACGTCCGCGCCGTCGAGCAGCTCGGCGCTCGCGCGCTCGCCGGTGCGGACGTCGACGCCCTTCTCGCGGTAGTAATCGGTGACGAAGCGCGAGAGGTCCGGCCGGGAACAGCCGCGCGCAGATGCCGTCGTCCGGGAAGACCATCGTCACCTAGGCGCCGTTCATCTGCAACGCGGCGGCGATCTCGGAGCCGATGAAGCCGCCGCCGACGACGAGGGCGCGCGTGCCCTCGCCGACCGCTCCGCGCAGCTGCCGGTAGTCGTCGAGGGTGCGGAAGAAGATCGCGTCCGGCGCATCGTCGAGCCGCCGCGGCGTCCCGCCGGTCGCGAGCAGGAGCCGCTCGTAGGCGTACTCCTCGCCCGCGTCGTCGGTCGCGCTGCGCTTGTCGAAGTCGAGCGCGACGATGCGCCGGCCCAGCGTCTCGTCGACGCCGAGATCTTCCGTGCCGCGCCAGATCGAGTCCTCGTCCTTGCCCTGCCACAGGGCCTTCGTCAGGGGCGGACGGATGTAGGGCGGGTGGCTCTCGGCCCCGACGAGCCCGATGGAGCCGTCGGAGTCGTGCTCGCGGATGCCGCGGCACGCCGAGTCGGCCGTCATTCCACCGCCGACGATGAGGTATCGATAGGAACGCACGCTCGTCTCCTTTTCCTAGGCAGGGTGTTCTTTGGTTTCGAAGTCCACGACGACACGACATGATGCGTCGCGGTCGAGGCAATCGCACGTCTCGCAGCTGACCGCACAGCCGGCGCCTTGCGGGAGGTGGGCGTCCACGAGCCCCGTCCACAGGCCGCGGTCGATCGCGGCGGCCGCCGGGTCGGCGACGACCAGCGGCCGGAGCGGGCAGGTTGCGGTCGTGATCGTCACCTGCTCCTCCGAGGCGTCGGTGACAGAGGCCTGGAAGCCGAGCCTGCCGAGCGCCTCGCACGCCCGCTCCGCGGCCGTGCGGACGTCGCGGGCGCGACCGAGATTTGCGCTCCCGGCGAGGTCCTCTGCGAACTCGCCTCCCACGCGCGCGAGCGCCTGCTCGCGCTCGTGAGCCGGGAGAGCCGCGACGAGGTGCCCGACGAGCTGCTCGTAGTGGCGCTGCGGGAACTCAGCGCGAGGTCTCGGGCGGGACAGCTGTAGACCTTCGCCGGCCGGCCGGCGCCGGGGCCCGACCGGCCGGTGCGCCGCTCGAAGCTCGTCTCCAGCAGCCCTGCGGCCGCGAGCCGGTCGAGCCGGCCCCGCGCCACCGAGCGGTGGACGCCGAAGTGGGCGGCCACGTCGTCGGCGGTGACCGCGCCGCGCCTGGGCGCGCGCGAAGAGCACGATCTCACGAAGTTCCGGTTGTGCGATGCCGGTCAGCGCGTCCACTAAAAACACCGTAGCAAATTTTAGAAGGGCGGCTGTTAGGTTCTCCGCATGGCCACGGCGACGATTGCCGCGCGCGCCGCCGACGGGCTCACGGAGGCCGAGGCCGCACGCCGCCTGGCCGCGCGCGGGCCGCAGCGGCCGCCGGCGACGAGCCGCTCGTACGCGAGCATCGTCCGCGCCAACGTCTTCACGATCTTCAACCTGATCCTGGCCGTCGCCGGGGCGGTGACGATCGCGTTCGGCGAGTGGCAGGACGCGCTCTTCCTCGGGATCCTCTTCTTCAACACCGCGATCGGCATAACGCAGGAGGTTCGTGCGAAGCGGGCGCTCGACAGGCTCGCCGCGCTCGTGGCTCCGACGGCGACGGTCTTGAGGGACAACGCCGCGCGCGTGGTGAGCGTCGACAACGTCGTCGTCGGCGACGTGCTTCGCGTCCAGGCCGGCGACCAGATCGTCGCGGACGGCCGCGTCGGGACCGCCTCCGGCCTCACGATCGACGAGTCGATCCTGACGGGAGAGTCCCGTCCGGTCGCGCGCGCGCCCGGCGACGAGGTGCGCTCCGGCTCGTTCGTGGCGGAAGGGATCGGAGAGTTCGAGGTCACGGCCGTCGGCGAGCAGAGCTACGCGTCGAAGATCGCCGGCGAGGCACGCTCGTTCCGGCATCCGCGCTCGCCGCTCGAGCACGCGCTCAACAACCTGCTGCTCATCCTCGTCGCCGTGATCGTCCCCCTCGGCCTCGTCCTCGGCTACGCGCTCTACCACCGGCACACCAAGCTGAACGACGCCGTGCCGACCGCGGTGGCGGCCACGGTCACGATCGTGCCCGAGGGCCTGATCCTGCTCACGAGCCTGACCTTCGCCGTCGCAGCGCTGCGCATGGCCCGGCGCGGGGCGCTCGTCCAGCAGCTGAACGCGCTCGAGTCGCTCGCCTCGGTCGACCTCGTCTGCACGGACAAGACCGGGACGCTCACGGAGCCGGAGCCGAAGGTGCTCGAGACCGTGCCGGCGCCGGGAACCATGAAGGAGGAGCTGGAGGCGGCGCTGGGCAGCTACGGGGCGAGCGCGGCGAGCCGCACCTCGACGCTGGAGGCGATCCACACGGCGTTCTCGGCCACGGCGGAGCGGCCGTCCGCCGAGGTGCCGTTCTCGTCGAGCCGCCGCTGGAGCGCGATCGCGGTCGGCGACGACAAATACGTTCTCGGGGCGCCGGAGCTGTTCCCGCTCGACGGCCTCAAGGAGCGGGCCGAGTCCGAGGCGGCGCAGGGTCGTCGGGTGGTCGCGATCGGCACGACGAGCGCCGATCTCGAACACGCGAAGCCCGAGGACGGGCCGCCTCTGGATCTGCACCCGATCGGCATCGTCGTGATCGGCGAGCGCCTGCGGCCGAGCGCGCGGGAGACGGTCGAGTACCTCCTGGCCCAGGACGTCGAGCTGCGCGTGCTCTCGGGCGACCGGCCAGAGACCGTCGCCGCGATCGCGCGCGAGGCTGGCGTGCCGGAGAAGGGGCTGCCGCTCGACGGGAGCGACCTCCCGGCAGGCGAGGACGCGCTCGCCGAGGCGGTGCTCGGGACCTCGGTCATCGGCCGCATCTCGCCGGAGGGCAAGAAGCGAGTGGTCGAGGCGCTCCGCGCCCAGGGCAGGTACGTGGCGATGATCGGCGACGGCGTCAACGACGTGCCGGCGCTGAAGGCCTGCCAGCTCGGCATCGCGCAGGGCTCCGGCTCGCAAATGGCGCGAAGCGTCGCCGACCTCGTGCTCGTGCAGAACGATTTCGGCTCCGTCCCCGACATGATCGTCGAGGGGCGGAAGGTGCTGCGCAACCTCACGCGGGTCACGAAGCTGTTCGTGACCAAGTCGGCGTTCGCGGTCTTCCTCGTCGTCTCGATCGGGCTGACGCCGATCGCCTATCCGCTGCTGCCGCGGCACCTGTCGCTGGTCGCGTCGCTGGCGATCGGCATCCCGGGCTTCTTCCTCGCGCTGGCTCCGAGCGCCGGCGATTTCCGGATCAAGGGGTTCCTCCGCGACATCGCCCGGTTTGCGATCCCAGCGGGCACGGCCGCAGGCCTCGGCGTCCTCTCGAGCTACCTGTTCGTCCACGAGGTGCTCGACGAGCGGTTGAAGGAGTCGCGGACGGTGGCCTCGACTGTCCTGCTGATCGTCGGGCTGTACCTGATTCTCGCGCTCGAGTCGACGACGGCCCGCCGCGGCGCCTGGGTAGGGGCGCTCTGTGCGGCGCTCGGAGGCCTCTACGCGGTCGTCCTGATCCTGCCGTTCGGCCGGCATTTCTACGCGCTCTCGGTTCCCGGCCCGCTCTCGTGGCTCGCCATCATCGGCGGATCCTCTCTCGCGATCGGCGGCTTGATCCTCACGGACAACCGCTTCATCCCCGGCTGGGCCCTCCACCGCTGGGCCGGCGTGTTCGCCGACGACTGAGTCTCAGCCGAGCAGCCGCGCGCGGATGCGGTCGAGCGCATCCGGCGCCGTTCCGGCTTCGAGGAGATAGCCATCGACGCCGCCGTGGCGGCGCTCGAGCTCGGCGAGCACGTCGCGCATCACCTGCGGAGGCGACGATCCGATGCGCAGCCGCAGCCTGCGCTCGGTGTCGTCGGGCGCGGAGTCGGCCCACTGGTCGATGATCGAACGGATGTTGTCGGCGGAGAGCCCGTAGTCGTCGGCGATGTCCTCGACGGACACGCCGACGAGCCTCAGCAGCATCGCGCACGCGAGTCCGGTGCGGTCCTTCCCGGCGAAGCAGTGGACGACGACGGCGCCCTCTGGTGCGTCCGCCACGGTCTCGACGGCGCGCGCGAAGTTCGGCGCCAGCAGCTCGAGCATGCGCACGTAGGTGTCGTAGATGCTCAGCTCGTCGTGGCCCTCCCGGCGCCAGAGCGCCTGCAGCTCGTCGTAGTACCCGTCGTCGATCGGCACGTGGACGACCTCGACGGGCACGTCGAGCGGCGGGTCGCGCTCGAGCTCGTCGTGCCGGCGGAGATCGAGGATCGTGCGCACGCCGTAGTCGAGCAGCGCGTGCCAGCCCGTCGGCGTCAGGTGGCGCACGCTGTCGGCCCGGACGACCGCGCCGAAGCGTGTCGTCTCGCCGCCCTCGACGGCATGCCCGCCGAGGTCACGGACGTTGAGGCACCCCTCCCAGCTGAGGACGCGCTCGGTCATTCTGTCTCTGAGGGTGTCTCCGAGGCTTCCTCTGAGACCTCTCTGCGACCTCTCTGAGGGTGTCTCTGAGGCAGGGCGGCGGTCAGGGGCCGAGGAGTCGGCGCAGGACGAACTGGAGGATGCCGCCGTGGCGGAGGTACTCGCGCTCGCGCGGGGTGTCGAGGCGCAACCGCGCCTGGAACGACTTGTCGTCGGCGCGCACGGTCACGACGCTCGCCCCGGCGTTGTCGACGCCCTCGATCGCGAGCTCCTCGCGGCCCGTGAGCCCGAGCGACTCGGCGCTCTCGCCGTCCATGAACTGCAGCGGCAGGATGCCCATCATCAGCAGGTTGGACCGGTGGATCCGCTCGTAGCTCTCCGCGATCGCGGCCTTCACGCCGAGGAGCAGCGGGCCCTTGGCCGCCCAGTCGCGTGACGAGCCCGAGCCGTACTCCTTCCCGGCGATCACGATCAACGGCGTGCCCTCCGCGAGGTAGCGCTTCGACGCGTCGTAGATCGTCATCTCCTCGCCCGACGGGACGTGCACGGTCCACGTGCCCTCCGAGCCCGGCACGAGCAGGTTCCGTAGCCGGACGTTGGCGAACGTCCCGCGCACGAGCACCTCGTGGTTGCCGCGCCGCGAGCCGTAGGAGTTGAAATCCTTGCGCTCGACGCCGTGCTCGATCAGGTACTGCCCGGCCGGGCTGTCGGGCTTGATCGAGCCGGCCGGCGAGATGTGGTCGGTCGTGACCGAGTCGCCGACCCAGACGAGGCAGCGCGCGCCGTGGACGTCCTCGACCGTCCCGGCCTCGCGGGACATGCCCTCGAAGTACGGCGGCTGCCGCACGTACGTCGAGTCGGGCTCCCAGGCGAACAGGTCTCCCTCGGGCACGGGCAGCGACCGCCAGTGCTCGTCGCCGGTGTAGACGTTCGCGTAGCTCTTCGAGAACATCTCGCTGCGGATCGTTCGGGCGATCACGTCCCGCACCTGCTCGGGCGTCGGCCAGATGTCCGCGAGGTACACATCGTTTCCGTCCCGGTCACGGCCGATCGGCTCCGTCTCCAGGTCGAGGTCCATCCGCCCCGCGAGCGCGTAGGCGACGACGAGCGGCGGCGAGGCGAGGTAGTTGGCCTTCACCTCGGGATGGATGCGCGCCTCGAAATTGCGGTTCCCGCTGAGGACGGCGCAGACGACGAGCTCACCGTCCGCCACCGCCTTCGAGATCGGCTCGGGGAGCGGGCCCGAGTTCCCGATGCAGGTCGTGCAGCCGTAGCCGACGAGGTTGAAGCCGAGCTGCTCGAGCGCGGGCGTGAGGCCGGCGGCGTCGTAGTAGTCGGTGACGACCTTCGAGCCGGGCGCGAGGCTCGACTTCACCCAGGGCTTGCGCTCGAGGCCGCGCTCGACGGCGTTCTTGGCCAGGAGCCCGGCGCCGATCATCACGGACGGATTCGAGGTGTTCGTGCAGCTCGTGATCGCTGCGATGACGACGGAGCCGTGCTCGAGCTCGAACTGCTCGCCGTCCATCTCGACCTCGACCCCGTCCGGACGCTCGGCGACGGCGACGGCCGGTGCGACATCGACCCGCGCGTCGCTCTCGTCCGGCGCGTGCCCCGGCTCCGAGTCCGAGATCGGGTCGCTGGCCGGGAACGTGTCCGCGACAGCGGCGTCGTGCGCGTTCCCGTAGTCGACGCCGAAGCTCGGAAGCTGCTCGAGGAAGGACTGCTTGGCATCGACGAGCGGCACGCGGTCCTGCGGGCGGCGCGGGCCGGCGAGACTTGGCTCGACGGTCGAGAGGTCGAGCTCGACCACCTGCGAGTAGGCCGGCTCGCCGTCGGCGGGGTCGTGCCAGAGCCCGTTCTCCTTGCAGTAGGCCTCGACGAGCGCGACGCGATCGTCGGACCGGCCCGTGAGCCGCAGGTACTCGACCGTGCGCTCGTCGACGGGGAAGAAGCCGCAGGTCGCGCCGTACTCCGGGGACATGTTCCCGATCGTCGCGCGGTCGGCCAGCGGGAGCTCGCGCAGCCCCTCGCCGAAGTACTCGACGAATTTCCCGACGACCCCGACCGACCGCAGGATCTGCGTGACGGTGAGGACGAGGTCGGTCGCCGTCGCCCGCTCGGGCAGCGCGCCCGTGAGCTTGAAGCCGACGACCTGCGGCACGAGCATCGAGATCGCCTCGCCGAGCATCGCCGCCTCGGCCTCGATGCCGCCGACGCCCCAGCCGAGCACGCCGAGGCCGTTGACCATCGTCGTGTGCGAGTCGGTGCCGACGAGCGTGTCCGGGAACGCCTGCAGCCGACCGTCGACCTCGCGGGCTTCGACGACCCGCGCCAGGAACTCGAGGTTGACCTGATGGACGATGCCCGTCGACGGAGGCACCACGGAGAAGTTCTCGAACGCCTGCTGGCCCCAGCGCAGGAACCCGTAGCGCTCGCGGTTGCGCTCGAACTCGAGCTCGGTGTTGCGGAAGACGGCCAGCGGGCTCGCGTAGACATCCACCTGCACCGAGTGGTCGATCACGAGCTCGGCTGGGAGCTGCGGGTTGATGCGAGCGGGCTCGCCGCCGAGGTCGCGCATCGCGTCGCGCATGGCGGCGAGGTCGACGACCGCGGGGACGCCGGTGAAGTCCTGCAGCAGCACCCGCGCGGGGGTGAAGCCGATCTCGCGCGACGGCTCGTCGGCGGGCTGCCAGGCGCGGACGGCCTCGGCGTCCTCGGCGCTCGACGTCCGCAGCACGTTCTCGAGCAGGATCCGCAGCGAGAACGGCAGGTGCGAGACGTCGCCGACACGCCAGACCGCGTAGTCGACGCCGCCGACGGAGAGCGATGAGGCAGCGGCGGCCATACCTCGATTCAAGCAAAACCGGCGTAGGATCCCCGCGTGACCGGCCTCGAGCTCCTGGACGAGCACGTCGAGCGCTTCAACGCGGGCGTCCGCTCGGGCGACTTCGGGCCGATGCTCGAGCTGTTTGCGAACGACGCCGTGCTCGAGTTCCAGGGGGTTCCGGTGGGGCCGTTCCACGGCCGGGAAGCGATCGCCGTCGCGTACCGCGAGCAGCCGCCCGACGATCAAATCGAGCTGGTCGGCTCGCCGACAGAGGACGGCGAGGAGCTCCGTGCCCGATACGCCTGGCTCCGCGACGAGGGCCAGGCCGCGGGCGACATGATCGTCGAGCGCGACGGCGACCGGATCGCCCACCTGGTCGTCACCTTCGATTCGCCGCCCTCCTGACGCGCGTTCGCGATCGGGTCGAGACGAAAGGCCGCCGAAGCCGGGCTTTGCCCGGCGAGAGGTTCACGGACGAGAGGCGACGGTCGCGTCACCGAACGAGCCGCCGGCTCCACCAGCGTTGGTACCGCACAAGCGCCGTAAAGGAGGGGGTCCGTGGGGGAACCAGGGATTCCCCCACGTCTATACGATCGAGCCGTGGTCGAGTTCACTCTCGACGGTAAGCGGGTGACGGCGCCCGAGGGCGAATTGCTCGTCCACGCCGCCGCGCGCCACGGCACGTTCATCCCCACGCTCTGCCACGACGACAAACTCGACCCCTACGGCGGCTGCCGCATGTGCCTGGTCGACCTCGAGGGGGCGCCCCGGCCGGTGCCCGCCTGCGCGCAACGGGTCGGCGAGGGCATGGTCATCTCGACCAATGGCGAGAGCGGGGCGCTGCGGAAGACGCTGACCGAGATGCTGCTCGCCGAGCACCTGGCGCCGAACCCCGGCGGGCGGCCGAACGAGCTCACCGACCTGGCCGAGGAGTTGGGCGCGCAGGCGCCGTTCGTGCTTCCCGACGCCGGCCGCGAGGCCTACGACGACCGCAACCGCCTGATGGGCTACGAGCCCGACGCGTGCATCCTCTGCAACCGGTGCGTGCGCTACACGCAGGAGGTCATGCAGTGCTCCGCGCTGACCTTCGAGGGGCGCGGCGCCGAGGCCCGGGTCGTCCCGACGCACGGCCACTCGTGGCTCGACACCGAGTGCGAGCTGTGCGGCGGCTGCCTGTCGGTTTGCCCGACCGGCGCCATCCACGAGCAGTTCCTGGCCGGCGCACCGGCGGGCCACGAGCGGGCGCTCCAGAAGACGAAGACGACCTGCACGTTCTGCGGCGTCGGCTGCCAGATCGACCTCAACGTCGACCCGGAGACGCAGCGGATCGTCAAGGTCACGTCGGAGCCGAGCTACGTCTCGAACGAGGGCAACCTCTGCGTCAAGGGCCGCTTCGCTTTCAACTTCGTCCACCATCCGGACCGGTTGACGAGGCCGCTCGTCCGCGGCGAGGATGGGAAGCTGCACGAGGCCGACTGGGACACGGCCCTCGAGGCCGCAGCCGACGGCCTCTCTCGCGTCCGCGAGCGCCACGGCCCACAGTCGATCGGCGTCCTCGCCTCGGCGCGGCTCACGAACGAGGAGAACTACCTGCTGCAGAAGTTCGCGCGGGGGGTGATCGGCACCAACTCGATCCACTCCTGCGAAGCCACCTGACACGCGCCGACTCTTTACGGCCTGGTCAGGTCGTTGGGCAGAGGAGCAAGCACCAACTCGATCCCGGAGATCGAGAACACCCGGTTCCTGTTCGTGATCGGCTCGAACACGACGGAGGCGCACCCGGTGCTGGCGCTGCGGATGAAGAAGGCGGTCCGCAACGGCGCGACGCTGGTCGTCGCCGACCCGCGCAAGATCTGGCTGACGAAGATCGCGAAGCGACACCTGCAGCTTCGGCCGGGCACCGACGTCTGGCTGATCAACGCGATGCTGCACGTGATCTTCTCCGAGGGCCTCCAGGACGACGCCTACATCGCGGAGCACACGGTGGGCGTCGACGACGTGCGCGAGATCGTCTCCGGCTACACGCCCGAGGCGGCCGCCGAAGTCACGGGCGTTCCGGCCGAGGACATCCGGGCCACGGCCCGCGAGTACGCGGCCGAGCGGCACGCGGGGATCTTCTACACGCTCGGCATCACCGAGCACGCCTGCGCCGTCGACAACATCTGGTCGCTGTCGAACCTGGTGCTCGCGACCGGCCATCTCGGCTACGAGTCCACCGGCCTGAACGCGCTGCGCGGCCAGAACAACGTCCAGGGCCTGAACGACTCGGGCGCGAATCCCTCCTATTTCCCGGGCTACCAGTCCGCCGACGACGCGGAGGTGCGCGCCAAGTTCGAGGCCGCGTGGGGCGTCGAGCTGCCCGCGACGCCTGGCTACCGGCTCGACCAGATCATCTCCGGGCTCCACGACGGCCGCACGAAGGCGCTCTATCTCGTCGGCGAGAACCCCGCGCACACCGAGCCGAACGCGAAGCACGTCGAGGAGGGGTTCGAGCACGTCGAGTTCGTGGTGGCGCAGGACCTGTTCCTCAACGAGCTGACCGAGAAGCACGCGGACGTCGTCTTCCCCGCCTCCAGCTTCGCCGAGAAGGACGGGACGTTCACGAACACCGAGCGGCGGGTCAACCGCGTGCGGCCGGGCGTGCCCCTGCCCGGGGAGGCTCGGGTCGACCGCGACATCGTCGTCGCGCTGGCCCGGGCGCTGGGCGCGTCCTGGCCCGAGTATCCCGACGCGGAGTCGGTGTGGAACGAACTCGCCGACCTGAGCCCGAACTGGTACGGCATCCGCTACGACCGGCTCGAGGAGCAGGGGCTGCAGTGGCCGTGTCCCGACCGCGACCATCCCGGCTCGCAGTACCTCCACGCGCCCGCGCCGGCGCGGTCGGGCGGCGGCAAGTTCTGGCCCGTCGAGTACCAGCCGCCGATCGAGCTGCCCGACTCGGAGTACCCGCTGACTCTGTCGACGGGCCGCACGCTCTACCACTACAACTCGGCCACGATGACCATGCGCGAGGCGGGGATCACCGACAAGCAGGAAGACCCCTTCTTCGAGATCTCCGCCGAGGACGCGGCTCTCCTGGGCCTGTCGGAAGGCGACTGGGCGCGCCTCGTCTCGCGCCGCGGCGACCTCGAGGCGCGCGCGCGGATCTCGGACCGCGTCTACCCGGGCCTCGTCTGGATGGCCCTCCACTTCGCGCAGGCCAAGGTGAACTGGCTGACCCACGACGTGGGCGACCCGCTGATCGGCACGCCGGAGTACAAGGTCAGCGCCGTCCGGGTCGAGGCAGTTCGCTAGCCGGCGAGCGGGAACGTCGCCCGGACCTGCCAGCGATCCGGCTCGACCATCTCCATCAGCGTCGCCTCGCGCACGACGAAGCTCGCCGGCAGAAGCGGGCCGACCCGCTGCTCCGCTCGGGCGACGAGGGTGTCGGGGTCAGGGTCAGCGGCGAACCGGCCGAGCGAGGCGTGCGGCGGCGGATCGCTGCCGGGCTTGCCGTACGGCGGATATCGAGGGAACCTTGCCCAGAGCCCGCGCATGGTCGCGCGAAGCTCGTCGTCGGGCTCGGGGACGGCGTAGATGCCGGCGCCGGGGAAGTCGGCGAGACGCACGAGGTCGAACTCGAGCGGCGGACGCTCCGCGAAGAACGCAGCCAGCGCATCGACATGCCCTTCCACCTCGTCCGGAGGCGCGAACGGATAGAGCAGCGTGATCGAGAGCGGAATGTTCTCACCGATTCGCTCCGGGTAGAGCTCCCAGTGCGCGGCCTCGAGTTCCGGCTGCCCGGTCAGGTAGAGCGTCATCGCTGTCTCGAGCCGGCGCACGGCCACGAAACGGCGACTCTAGCAACGGCGACTCCCGTCGCCCTTCGGCATGACGTGGCTCCGGCGGCCGTGGCCGCGGTGGCCCTCGAGCCATGTCCCCAAGCACGGCTTGCCGCATGGATACCGCTACGCGAGGGGTCCGGACATGTCCGAGGGACTGTCCCTCGGGCGCGGCCCGAAAGGCCATGTCGCCCCGACCCGGTGCCAAGGACGATCGCGGCGTGAAGGTCAGGGCCGTTGGCCCAGCGGGTGAGTCGTTACTCGTTCGACGCGGCGCGGACGACCGAGGGCGCGGGCAGGGGGAGCACGAGCCAGAACAGCAGGATTGCCGGGATCCAGTAGGGCCGGTTCATCCGCGCAAAGGCGACGGGCTCGAGCTCGGGGAACGACGGAGAGCGGCCCGGCGCTCTGTAGAGTCGGCGGCCGTGAGCGTCGTCGCTCGTCCGGTCCCGAAGGTCGAGGCCGGGAGGCCGCTCGGGACGGTGCTGCGGAGCGCGGGCTACGCCGAGGGGAGCGTTCTCGAGGCGCTCGGGGCCGACGGGAGACTGGGCCGCACCGCGGCGTTCGCCCTCGCGCGGCTGCGCTCCGGGCGCTTGGCGACGCTCGGCGCGCTCTTCCTGGCGGGAGCGGCCGTCCCCGAGGAAGCGGCCGCCGAGGCGCTCGCCCCACTCGGCCTCGACGAGCTCGAGGCCGCGACGGTCGCCGCCCGCGGGCCAGAGGGGGTCCGGGCGACCGTCCGGGTGGAGGAGTACGAGGGTCTGCTCGTCGCCAGCGACCGCAACGACGCGCACCCGGCCGAGGACTACGTGCTCGAGGTCGGTCCGTCGACCCGGCAGGCCGCGGCGCTCACCGTGCGGAAGCAGGTCGACCGCGCGCTCGACCTCTGCAGCGGCAACGGCGTCCAGGCGCTGCTGCTGCGTGCGCATGCCGCCCGCGTCATCGGAACCGAGATCAGCCCGCGCGCCGTCGGCTTCGCCCGGTTCAACGCCGAGCTCAACGAGGAAGACGGGATCGACTGGCGCCTCGGGAACCTGCTGGAGCCGGTCGAGGGCGAGTCGTTCGGCGTCGTGACCTGCAATCCACCGTTCGTGATCGGGCCGGGACGGGAGCCGCTCTATCGCGACGGCCGTGCTCACGCTGACGAATTCTCGCGCGCGGCCGCGGTCGGATCAGCGCAGGTGCTCGAAGAAGGCGGGTTTGCCACCGTGGTCTGCAACTGGGTCTCGCGCAGGGACGAGCCCTGGCACGAGACGCCGGAGCGCTGGCTCGACGAGTCGGGATGCGACCTGCTCCTGCTCCGGCTCTCGAGCGACGACGCCCTCGACTACGCGGCCGGCTGGAGCTCCGGCGTGCTCCAGCGGGAGGGCCAGAGCGAATACGTCGCTGCCGTCGAGCGCCATCGCGACCACCTACGGCAGCTCGGTGCGGAGGCGGTCACGGCGGGCGTGATCGTCCTCCGGCGGCGGACGGGCGCCGTCTGGCGGCGCCGCGAGGTCCTGTCGACGGCTCCGAGGGGATCGGCGAGCGCGCAGCTCCTGCGTGTCTTCGAGGCCCAGGACTTCCTGGCGAGCCTCGAGGACGAGCGGGACCTGCTCGACGCGGTGTTGGAGCCCGCGCCGGACGCGAGGCTCGTGCGCAGCTCGCGTTACGACGAGGGCGGATACGTCCCGCGGGTCGCGCAGATGGCGCTGGACGACCGGATCGGGCTGGACGGCCGTTTCCCCGTCGCAGCCGTTCCGGGCGTCGAGCGGCTCGACGGCCGGAGCACGCTGCGCGAGGTGCTCGGCGACTCGGCGGACGGCACGCTTCCGTCCGTGCGCGGCCTCTTCGCCCGCGGCTTTCTACGGCGCCGCGAGCCGCCGGCGTGACTCAGGTCACTTCTTCTTGCCGAGATCGGGCCAGTGGATCTTCTTGCCCGCGGACCCGCCGCGAACGTCATCAGCCTTCTCGTCGGTGAGCTTCAGATCCTCTGCGGCCTCGTCGCGTTCCTGGGCCGGGCTCGAATCCTTCTTGTCGCCCATCTCGAACCCCCTCCTTTGGCGATCGTCGCTCCTGTTGCGAGCCTGGAGTGTATGTCCCTCCTGACGCCTGTGCAGGGAACATTCTTCCCGCCCTTCCGGCTCAGCGCCGTGCGGGTCGAGCCCGCACGGCGCTGAGCGAAGACTCATGGCGCGGTTGCTGCCCAGGCGCCGAAGCTGAAGAAGCCGCCCGCGGCGACCGAGTTGGTGTAGATCGTCGCGCCGGAGCGCGTGACGCCGTTCAGCAGCACGCCCAGGCTGTTCGCGCGCTGCTGTTCGTAGATGCACAGGAAGCCGGCGTTGGCCTGCGGCGTGGTCGCGTTGCCGGGGCACTCCGCCGGTGGTGCAGTGTTCTGCAGGACGAGCTTGACCGTCGGCGTTGTAGCGCGCCCGCGGCGGCGGCCTGCCCGCCGATGTTGAAGGCGCCGCGGACCGTCTTTCCCGACGGAAGCGTGTCCGGGAAGGGGCCCGCCGGTCCCTGCTCGCCCGTCGCATGGTTCCTCCCTCAGTGGACGACGAGCTGGAGTCTTCCGCGGGACGCCCCTCGGCGCAAGAAACGCCGCGCCGAGGGAGCGCGAGTACGATCGCGGCGTGAAGATTCGGGCCGCCGTCCTCGAGGAGTTCGGGCAGCCGCTCGCCGTCCAGGAGGTCGAGCTCGACGAGCCGAAGGCAGGCGAGGCGCTCGTCAGGCTCGCTGCCTGCGGCGTCTGCCACACCGACCTGTACACGGCCTCCGGGGCAGATCCGACCGGATACGCGCCCTGCGTGCTCGGGCACGAGGGCGCCGGAGTCGTCGAGAAGGTCGGCGAGGGCGGCCGCGGTCTCGTCGCGCCGGGCGACCACGTCGTCACGCTGTTCGCGCCGGAGTGCGGCGAGTGCGTGCACTGCCTGAGCCCGCGGACGAACCGCTGCACGGCGATCCGCGACATGCAGGGGCTCGGCTTCCTGCCGGACGGCACGACGCGCCTGCAGCGCGACGGCGAGCCGCTCCGGCACTTCATGGGCACGTCGACCTTCGCCGAGTACGCGGTCATCCCCGAGATCGCGCTCGCGAAGGTCGATCCGGAGGCGCCGCTCGCGGGCTGCGCGCCCTTTGCCTGCGGCCTCTCGACGGGGATCGGCGCCGCGCTCTACACCGCCAAGGTGGAGCCAGGCTCGACCTGCGCCGTCTTCGGCTGCGGCCTCGTCGGGCTCGGCTGCGTGATCGGCTGCCGCCTGGCCGGCGCCGAGCGGATCATCGCGATCGACCTGTCCGAGCAGCGGCTGGCGGAGGCCCGGCGCCACGGCGCGACCGACACTCGCGTCGCCGGCGAGGACACGGTCGACTGGATCCGCGAGGAGACAGGGGGCTTCGGCGCCGACTACACGTTCGAGGCCACCGGGAACGTGAGCGTGATGCGCCAGGCGGCCGAGTCGGCCCGCGAAGCCTGGGGGGTGGCGACGATGTGCGGCGTCGCCGGCAAGGGGGAGACGCTCGACATCGTCCCCCGCCTGCTGATCACCGGCCGGCGCGTGATGGGCAGCTCGTTCGGCGGCGTCAAGGGGCGCTCGCAGGTACCCGGCCTCGTCGACCGTTGGCTCGCCGGCGAGATCGACGTCGACCGGCTCGTCACCGACCGGGTCGCCCTCGACGACGTGAACGACGCCTTCCACGCGATGGAGCGCCAGGAAGGCATCCGCTCGGTCGATCGAGTTCAACTGATACGCCATACTCGGGCGGCGCGGGCAGGCGGAAATCCGAGAAGAGGAGGGGGTGCGATGAGTGTCTTGACGTCGAGGCGTGGGCGCTTGCTGGGGGCGCTTGCGGTAGCAGGAGCCGCGTTCGGGATCGCGAGCGCGGTGCAGGCCGACATCCCGGACAACGGCGTGATCCACGGGTGCTACGGCAAGCCGGGTACGCCCTACAAGGGCAACCTGAGGGTCCGCGACGCCGACCAGGGCGAGCAGTGCCGCTACTACGAGAACCAGCTCGACTGGAGCCAGGCGGGGCCGACCGGCGCTGCCGGGGCCACCGGGGCTACCGGTCCGACCGGCCCTACGGGCGCGACCGGGCCGACCGGGCCTTCCGCCGGTCCGACGGCGCTGATCACCGACGGATTCGCGGACTCCGTCCCCGTATCGCCGGGGGTCACCCTGATCACGCATACGGTGACGGCCGCGGAGGCGGGCCTGGCGATCCTGACCTCGCCGTTCGAGGTGTCCGACAGAGACGGACTGGGCGGCGGCACGACGACGGTTGCCTGCTTGCTCCTCGTCAACGGCAACCTCGGGGTCTCCCACAGCGTCACGGTGAGCGACAACGGGGTGGTGGTCACTCCAGGCAATTCGGCGTCGATGACGAACATCGACCGTCACACGCTCGTCGCGGGAGACGTCGTCAGTGTCAGGTGCGACGCCACCGCCGGCGACGGCGCGGAGGGCCGCGCCAACGCCGAGCTCCTGCTCGAGCACGTCGGCAGCTAGGCAGTTTGCACTGGGCCAGCGAGTGGACGTCTCTGGCCGGGACGCCCACTCAGGCTCGCTCGAAGTACTAGGCTCGGCCAGATGATCGAGCTCGAGCCGCTCCTGCGCGGGCGCTTCGGCCAACCGTGCCAGTACGTCGAGGAAACCGAGTCGACCCAGGCGCTGCTCGGGCCGGACGACCCGGAGGGCGCAGTCGCCGTCGCGGGCCACCAGACCGCGGGCCGCGGCCGGCTCGGCCGCCGCTGGGAGGCCCCGCCCGGGACGGCGATCACCGCCTCCGTCCTCCTGCGCCCCGCCGTCGGAGCGCCGATCCAGCAGCTCTCGCTCGTCGCCGGGCTCGCCGTGGCGGAGACGGTCGAGGACGCGCTCCAGCTCTCGGCGCAGCTCAAGTGGCCGAATGACGTGATGATTGACCGCCGCAAGGTGGCGGGGATCCTCGCCGAGGCGCGCGACGGGATCGTCGTGCTCGGGATCGGCCTGAACGTGAACCAGACGCGCAGAGAGCTGCCCGCGGACGCGCGCGTCCCGGCCGCGTCGCTCCGAACCGTGGACGGCGAGGAGCGCGACCGCGCGCCGCTTCTCGCCGACCTGCTCGCGCGGCTCGAGCTCCACTACGACGCGTGGGCGGCGGGCGGGCTCGACGCCGTCTTCGACGGCATCGGCTCCCGCGATTTCCTGCGCGGCCGCCGCGTGAGGGTCGACGGCTCGGAAGGTGTCGCCGGCGGCCTCGACCGGGCGGGCCGTCTCCTGGTGGACGGCCGCCCGATCGAGTCCGGCGAGGTCGAGCTCCTGCGCTAGACCACTAGGGCGTGTACGTGCCGATGTTGCCCGGCACGATCTGCGGCTGGAACGCGAAGACGTCGCGGCTCTCCGGGTCGACGAGCGCCTTTACCCACTGGACGTCGTTCGCGCTCGGTGCGTTGTCGCCGAACGTCTCGACGCGCGTGAAGTTCTCGATCCGCACGCCGTTCCTGTCCTGCAACGGCTTGTCCACGCGGAAATAATGTGAGTCGCCGTGGACGTAGACGACCGGCTTCCCGAAGTCGACCGTCAGGTTCCGGAGCTTGGTCAGGAATGCCACGTAGCCGTCGGCCTTGCCGTCGTCCTCGGCCAGCGTCTTCGGGTCGCGCGTCGGCGCGCGCGTGGCGTCGGAGTCGTCGAAACCGGGGTCGGCCTGTCCGATGATCATGACGGCCGCGGCCTTCGCGGCCTTCGCCTCGTCGAACGTCTGCTGCAGCCACTGCTCGTCGGCGGCTTCGCGTGCCTGGAATTCCGCAGCATCGCCGTTCGCGTCGCCGACGGAGGGATCAGAGGCTGAGCCGCTCTTGCAGAGGTTGTTGCAGGTGCCCTGGATGTTCACCGTGGCGTAGACGACCTTGTGGAACACCCAGCGGCGGTTCTCGACGCACGGCACGCCGGAGACCTCGGAGTTCGATCCGTAGTCCCAGCCCACGCACAGGGGTGCGGTCTGCACCTCCTGCTCGAGCTGCTTCTGCCCGAACGAACGGTTGGCGTATGGTCCGGAGAAGAGCACCTGCCGTTCGTGCTGGAGTCGCTCGGTCGCATCGAAGGACCCGTTCGACACGCGGTCGCAGTCGGTCCAGTCGTTGTCGCCGGGCGTGAACATCGCCGGCTCCTTCAACGAGTTGAAGTAGCCGAGCCCCTGCGTGTAGATGTCGAGCGCCGGCGGCGTCGCCGTGGCGCACGTGGTCGGTGTGACGGAACCGGCGGTGGCGCTCCCCGCCTTCAGGTCGCCGTCGTGAACCGAGAACTCGATCTCGGAGTTGTTCATGTCCGCGATCAGGTTCGGGACCCCGACCTGCGCCTGCACGTCCGAGTAGGGCAGGTCGCCCCAGAGGGCGACCGCGTACTCGAAGTTCTTCTTGTTCTTGTCGTTGCCACCGGCGATCGCGATTCCGGCCGTCACGGCACCGGCCGTCAGCACCGCCAGCATGGCGAAGAGAAGCCTGCGTCTTGACATGCACCCTCCCGAGTCGTGATGGACGCGGCCGAGCGTCGCGGCTCGCCTCCCTCGAATGGGTGACGGTCCGGTGAGCGTCCGGTGACTAAACGGGCTCGCCGGCCGGCCGCTTCGCCGGGACCGCCGCCGCCCGCCGGCTCTCGGCGGAAAGCGACGGCAGCCACTCGAGCCAGCGCGGCAGGTACCAGTTCCAGTCGCCGAGCAGCTTCATCCCCGCCGGGAGCAGCACTGCACGGACGATCGTCGCGTCCAGGAACACGGCCACGGCGAGGCCGACGCCCATCTGCTTGATGTCGAGCGACCGCAGGGTCGCGAACACGGCGAAGACCGCGACCATCACCACGGCTGCGCTCGTGACCGTCCCGGCCGTGCCCTTCACGGCTCGCTCCACCGCCTGGTCGGTGGGCATGCCTCCGTCCACCAGTTCCTTGACCCGGCTGAGGATGAAGATGTGGTAATCCATCGACAGCGCGAAGAGGACGACGAAGAGGAACATCGGCAGCCAGGACACGATCGCGCCGTTCGACCTGAAGCCGAGGAAGCCCTCCGCCCAGTGGTGCTGAAAGACGAGCACGAGCGCGCCGTAGGCTGCGAAGACCGAGATCAGGTTGAGCAGGATCGCCTTGATCGGGATCACGATCGAGCGGAAGGTCAGGAGTAGCAGCACGAACGCGAGGCCGAGCACGAACGCGAAGATGACCGGCGCCCGGCTCTTCATCTGGTCGTTGAAGTCCTTCGTGCCGGCGGTGATGCCGGTGACCGCGACCTCGACCCCGGCCAGCTTCCCGAGCGTTTGCGGGATCAGCTTCCCCCGTAGCTCGTGGAGCGCGCGGTCC
Organism: uncultured Actinomycetes bacterium; assembly: GCA_963776375.1. GTDB lineage: Bacteria > Actinomycetota > Thermoleophilia > Gaiellales > Gaiellaceae > PALSA-612. Next base: position 91,795 of record CAVZMF010000006.1, read on the forward strand.
GAGGCGGCGTCCGTGCCGTTGCCGACGAGCGGCAGGTCTATGCGGCCCACTGTCCCGTCCGCGCTCGCCGAGTACCTGATCGGCAGCTCGAAGTAGGGCGTCGCGAGGGCGCGGCGCACGAGCTCCGTGCCGGCGGCGACGACCTTCGGGTCGCGGACGCTCGGCGCCCTCACGATCACCTCCGCAGGTGTCTGCGCCCCGGGGAACGCCTTCTGGATGTCGTCGTAGGCCTTGATCACGGGCAGGCTGCGGGGGAGGTCGGTGTAGCTGAGGAGCCGCGTGTGCATCCCGAGCGCCGGAGTTGCCAGCGCGAGCAGCGCCGCCGTCGCCGCCAGGAGCGAGACGAGCGGCCGCCGCGTGACCGCGGAGACGACCGCGCCCCAGAAGCGCGATTCGCCGTCCGGCCGCTGGAGGCGCGAGACGAGCGGGATGTGCCCGCGGTCGACGCGGTCCTCGAGCTTCGAGAGCAGCGCGGGCAGGATCGTCAGCGAGCCGACGATCGCGACCGAGATCATGATCATCGTCCCGATCCCGATCGACGTGAACACGGGGTTGCCGGCCAGGAGCATCCCGGCCATGGCGATCAGCACGGTCAGGCCCGAGACGAGCACCGCCTGCCCCGACGTGGCCGCGGTCACGCGCAGCGCCTCGCGCGGAGGCCGACCGCGGCGCCGCTCCTCCCGTTCGCGCCGCAGGTAGAAGAGCGAGTAGTCGACGCCGACGGCCATGCCCATGAGCAGGATCACGGAGCTGGTCGCGTCCGACGAGGGCTGGAGGTGGCTGACCACGGCGCTGACGCCGAGCGCGCCGAGGAACCCCGTGAACGCGAGCCCGACCGGGAGCAGGGCAGCGACGAGCGCGCCGAACGCGAACAGGAGGATGGCGAGCGTGATCGGCACGGTCAACTGCTCGGCCTTGTGGAAGTCGTCGCCGACGGTCTTGTTCAGCACGTGGGCGGAGCTGGCCAGCCCGAACTCCTCGATCAGGAATCCTGGATGCGCCTCGTGCTGCGCGGCCACGGCGTCGAGAATCGGCTGCACGTGGTTGCGTGCGATCTGACCGACCTCACGCATCTCGAACTGGACGAGCGCCGAGTGACGGTCGCGGGAGACGAGTCCGCGCAGGTTCGGGTCGAGGGGGGAGCTGATCGTGCGGATGACGGGGAAACGCTCGAGCGTTCCCTCGACGTCGTGGATCGTCCGGACGAAGGCCGGCGCGCCCACGGTCAGCGTCGGGCTCTGCACGAGCACCGCCTCCCGCGCCTTCTGGGTGAAGCCGGCGTGCTTGAGGATCGACTGCGCCCTGGCAGTCTCGCCCGAGCCCGTGTCCGCGTCCGCGAGCTTCTTCGTGCCCACGGCGTTGCCGAGGACGTAGAAGAGGGCCGCCAGGCAGAGCCAGGCGACGAAGGCGGTTTTCCAGTGAGCCGCGCTCCATCGGCCCGCTCGTGCCGCGAGATTCACGCCCCCCAGTCTGCCGTCGCTTCCCGGTGCGAGGGAGCAGTCACTCAGGGCACGACATTCGCCCCGCGTTGACGCGGAAGTTGTCGAACGCGACCTTGACCTCCTTGTGAGCCCATTCGCCGTCGAGCGCGCTGATCGAGAGTTGGAGTTGCGTGTCGTCGTACCGGTCGGCCGCGGTCAGGAGCCGTCTCCACCCGCCCGGTGCGCGCACGTAGCCGCTGATCGTCCGGCCGCGTTTGACGAGGCGCAGCGATCCGCTCAGGTCCCCGAACGGCAGGTTGACGACGCTGGGCGGGAACCAGGCGAAGATCAGCTCGCCGGCCATGTTCTGGCGGCCCACCGCCTGCGGGAAGTTCGTGCCGAAGTTGAGGTGGACGCCGTTCGCAGGCGGCCAGTCGAGGAGCCGGTAGTCGACCTGCGCATCGAAGTCGCCGTGCAGGACGCAGCGGCTCATCACGCCGGCCACGATCGCATGTCCGGCGGGATCCGGCTCCGCAGTTGCCGGCACGTCGATCTCGAGCTGGCCGTTCGTTCTGGTCGACCGACGGCCCGGTGCCGTTGGGGAGCCAGAAGGACCCGTCGATCACCGTGCCGTCGAAGCTGTCCAGGTACGGCACCGGGCCGCTCGCGACGAGCGCCGCTTCGGCCCCGCGGTCGGCGACGCAGGGCCGCCACGAGATGCACGCAACGTCCACCTCGGCTCCCGGCGCGTCGATCGAGACTGGCTCGAGCTCGAGGCCCGTGATCCACTCGGTGTACCCGGGAAATCCGGCGAGCCGGACCGAGTAGGTGTGGAAGCGGCCGTCGAGGATAGGTACGAGGAGCGCGCGCCGCTCGGGCGAGAACCCGAGCCCGCGCTTGGCCCAGCCGAGCCAGGCGACCTGCGACGCCCTCGACGTCCAGCGCGCGCGGACGTAGACGACGGGGACGGCGCGGGCGCGCCACCAGCCCTCGGGCCCGTACATGTGCGCCGCGGACGAGTCCGCGAACACGCGCAGCGCGCCGGCGATCGGCGACCCCATGTCCGTCGTCCCCGTGTACCACCAGTGCCGCCGGGTCGTGCGGAAGTGGTAGTCCGGCCGCGCGTCGGGCCGGTGGGCGTAGGCGTAGGCACGGATCTGGCGTAGCGAGCCGACGACGAGCGTGTACCCGTAGTCGTACACCTGGTTCGCGTCGATCACCTCGTTCGTCGAGGCTGCGAGGTAGCCGTTGACCCAGCCGCCGCCCCACGTGCCGGGAATGCCGGTGAAGCGCACGAGGTCGGGCTTGAACAGGCCGATGCCGAATCCGCCGTCGCCGACGACCGCGGCCCAGTGCTCGGTCGCGAGCCAGCTCGGGCCGGGCCGGAAGAAGCCGCCTGCATCCTCGGTCACCTCGCGGAGCCGCGCATGGGTGAACGGCGCCGGGCCGTCGTACGTGAACACGCGGTAGGTGCGGCCGGTCGTGTACAGCGCGGGCAGTTCCTGGGGCGACGCGGCGTAGCGGGTCGCGTCGGATCGCCAGGCCGTGAGCCGGTTGCGGACCAGGATCGCCCGCCCCTTGATGCTCACCCACTGCTCGAAGAGACACTCGCAAGGGCCGGCGAACTCCTGGGCGGCGAGCGATCTTCGTGTAGATCGTCTTGCCGTCGTTGCGTGACTCGACCACGGTGGCGGCGCCGCTCGAGAACGCGTGCCAGCCGGGGAAGCCGTCCTCGGTGTAGGGGCCGGAGGAGTACGAGGGCTGGACGTCCTGGACGAGATTCGTCGACGGCGCCGTTGGCCTCGCCCACGAAGGTGATCTTGGCGCCGTCGGACAGGTCGATGCCGACCCGGACGACGCCGTTGTCGAGAAAGGTCATGCCCTGACGGGCGCCTGCATCGGCCGGCGAGGCGGTCATCGAGTCGAGCAGGACGATCGCGGCCGCGGTCAGAGCCAGAGCGACGATGCTGCGCATGGCGTGCTCCTCACATCGGGGGGTGGGCACGCCCCAACTCTCGGCGCCCGCCCTCATACGCGGCTCACGCCGCGCTCACGCGGCGTCAGTGCTGGATCTGGACGGGGAGCTGGACGACGTGGATCGGCTTGCCGTTCGCCGCCGAGTCCTCCCAGACCCGCAGCGTGCCCGGGCCGCCGGAGGTCGCCTCGAACGGCACCTTCAGGTCGTAGGTGCCGCGCGTCCCGCTCCCCGAGGTCGCCGTCGCGAAATGCTTGGCCAGGATCTTCCCCTGCGCGTCCTTCAGCTCGTACTGGAAGGTGGCCTCGAACGTGTTCGCCGTCCCCGCGAGGCGCATCGGGCTCGACACGGCCTGGAACGGAAGCGGCAGCTCGACGAGGATGGCGGGCGTGAAGTCCTCGAAGTCCGCGCGCGTGTAGGTCTTGCCGTCGACCTGCACTCTCGGCGCGTTCGGGAACTGCGTCATCGTGTAGACCACCTGCGCGAGCGGCGCTCCCTGGGGGACGTCGCCGTGCACGATCAGCACGCCGCCCGACCGCTCGACGCTCCACGACGACTCGGACGAGAGCTGCGTGGCGAGGCCGATCTGCTCTTCCGACGCCGTCGGGCCTTCGAGAAGCGCGTTCAGCGCAGCGCCCGCGACGGCCTTCGTCTGCGGCACGGTGCGCAGGACGGGCTGCACCTTGTCGTTGAGCAGGAAGTAGACCCGGAGCGAGGTCGATGTGCCCGGCGTGGTCGTCGTGGGCACCGTCGTCGTCACGGTGACGGTGACGGTCTTCGTCCCGCCTCCGCCGCCGCACGCGGCCGCGACCAGCACGAGGGCGATCGGCGACAATCGGAGGATGCGGCCGATCATCGGCATCACAGCCTACGCCGAGGAGGCGACGTGGGGTGCGTGGACGGAGCCGGCGGCGCTGATCCCGCTCTCCTACGTCCGCTCGGTCGAGCGCGCGGGCGGACGAGCGCTGCTCGTCCCGCCGGCCGAGGACGGGATCGAGGAGACGCTCGACCGGCTTGACGGGCTCGTCTTCTCCGGCGGCTCCGACATCGACCCCTATGCCTACGGCGCCGAGGCGCATCCGGCGACCACCGGCACCCGGCCCGAGCGCGACCGCGCGGAGCTGGCGCTGCTCACGGCGGCGCTCGAGCGGGACATGCCCGTGCTCGCGGTCTGCCGCGGCTCGCAGGTGCTGAACGTCGCCCTCGGCGGCGACCTCGAGCAGCACGTCCCCGACCGGGTCGGCCACGACGGTCACAAGCAGGTTCCGGGCACCTTCTCCGAGCACTTCGTCGAGCCGGTGCCAGGCACGTGCCTGGCACCGCTGATCGGCGAGCGGACGACGGTGAAGTCGCATCACCACCAGGGCTACGGCCGGCTCGGCCGCGGCCTCCGCGAGGCCGCCCGCGCCGAGGACGACACGGTCGAGGCCATCGAGGACCCGGCCCGCCGCTTCACGGTCGGCGTCCTCTGGCACCCCGAGGAGGGCGACGACATGCGCCTCTTCGAGGAGCTCGTGCAGCAGGCGCGGAGGTACCGCGGCGGCTCCTAGCCTCTCGATACCCTCGGTGAATGGCGGACACGTCAAAGGGAATCGAGGCCGCCGGGCTCGTCCGTGAGTTCAAGGGCGGCATCGTCGCAGTCGCGGGGATCGACCTGCACGTCGCCGAGGGCGAGATCTACGGCTTCCTCGGTCCGAACGGCGCGGGCAAGTCGACCACGGTGCACATGCTCACGACGCTCCTGCCGCCGACCGCGGGCCGGGCGACGGTCGCCGGGTTCGACGTCGTCAAGCAGGGCCCGGCCGTCCGCAAGGCGATCGGCGCGGCGCTGCAGGAGGCCGCTCTCGACCCGATGCTCACGGGCCGCGAGCACATGCGGCTCCAGACGGCGCTGCACGCCGTGCCCCGCGAGGAACGGAAGGCGCGCGGCGAGGAGCTGCTCGAGCGCGTCGGCCTCACGGGCGCGGCCGACCGCAAGGTGAAGACGTACTCCGGCGGGATGAAGCGACGCCTCGACCTCGCGCTCGCCCTCGTCCACCACCCGCGGCTCCTCTTCCTCGACGAGCCGACGACCGGCCTCGACCCGCAGTCGCGCAGCGCGCTCTGGCAGGAGGTCGCGAGGCTCGCGAAGGAGGACGCCGTCACCGTCTTCCTGACGACGCAGTACCTGGAGGAGGCCGACGTCCTCTGCGACCGGGTCGGGATCATCGACCAGGGCGAGATCGTCGCGGAGGGCACGCCCTCCGAGCTCAAGGCCACGATCGGGCGGCCGACCGTCGACGTCGTCCCCGCCGACCACGAGCAGCGCGACCGTGTCGCCGACGTCCTCCGCCAGTTCGGCGACCTCACCCAGGCCTCGCCGCACGGCGTCGCCGTGCGCCTGGCCGGCGACGAGTTCGGCCTCGCCGACGTGATCCGCGCGCTCGACGCGGAGGAGCTGCACGTCGAGCACCTGGAGCTGCATTCGCCGAGCCTCGACGACGTGTTCCTGGCCAAGACCGGGCGGACGCTGGAGGGCGCCGAGGAAGAGCAGCAGCCCGAGCTCGTCTCGTGAGCTCGACCACCCGCACCCAGATCTCGAACCTCGCGCGGCGCAGCATCACGCGCACGCTGCGCCAGCCGTCGTACGTCATCCCGCCGCTCGTCTTCCCGACGCTGCTCGTGGCCGTGAACGCGGCCGGCCTGCGCCCGTCGACGGCGCTCCAGGGCTTCCCGACGAACTCGTTCCTCGCCTTCGCCATCGCCGTGCCCTTCATCCAGGGAGCGCTGTTCTCGACCATGAACGCGGGCACCGACCTGGCGCGCGACATCCAGACCGGGTTCCTGAACCGCCTCGCGCTGACTCCGATGCGCGGGAGCGCCCTGCTCGTCGGCCACATGGCCGGCGTGATGACCCTCGGGCTGATCCAGTCGCTCTTCTACATCTGTTTCGCGCTCGTCGTCGGCGTGCGGTTCGAGGCGGGCTTCGGCGGCGCGTTGGTCATCCTCGTGCTGGCGACGACGATCGCGGCAGCGTTCGGGATGCTCGGCGCCTTCCTCGCGCTCCGTACCGGCTCGGGCGAGTCGATCCAGGCGACGTTCCCGTTCCTGTTCGTCTTCCTGTTCATCTCGTCGATGAACACGCCGCGCAATCTGATCGACGTGCACTGGTTCAAGGTCGCGGCGACGATCAACCCCGTCTCGTACCTGATCGAGGGCGTGCGCAGCCTCGTGATCATCGGGTGGGACGAAACGGCGCTCCTGCGGGCATTCGCGGTCGCTCTGGCGATCGGGGCGGTGTCGGTCGTGCTCGCGTCGCGCGCCCTCGGCCAGAGGATGGCGCGGACGTGACCCGCGCCGAGCTCCGCATCTACCGGTCGGTGGCGCTCGGCATCGCCTGGCGCACGGTCCACAACGCCCTGACGACGCCGAACATCGCCATCCCGACACTCGCATTCCCGTTCTTCTTCTTCATCGCCTTCGCCGGCGGGCTCTCCCAGCTGCAGCACCTCCCCGGCTTCGACTTCAAGCAGGGCTACACGGCGTTCCAGTTCGTGTTCGTGATGGTGCAGTCGGCCGCGTTCGGCGGCGTGTTCACCGGCTTCGGGATCGCGCGCGACTTCGAGTACGGCTTCGCGCGGCGGCTGATGATCGCGGCGCCGTACCGCAGCGCCCTCGTCATCGGCTACGCACTGTCCGCGATCGTGCGCTGGGCGGTCGTCGCCACGTTCCTGACCGTGGCCGCGTTCGCCGTGGGCATGGACGTCGGCGGCGGCGGCGTGGAGCTGCCCGGCCTCTACGGCCTGGCCGTGCTCGTGAACATGACGGCGCTCCTGTGGTCGGCCGGGATCGCGATGCGGCTGCGGACGATCCAGGCCGGGCCGGCGATGCAGATGCCCGTCTTCCTCGCGCTCTTCTTCGCGCCGGTCTACGTGCCGCTGACGCTGCTCTCCGGCTGGATGCACGCTGTTGCGACGGCCAACCCGGTGACGTACTTCCTCGAGGCCGGGCGGAGCTTCGTCTCCGGCGACACGGTGCACGCGGCCCTGGCCTACGGCTCGGCAGCGGGGCTCGCTGTCCTCTTCAGCGTCTGGGCCTACCGCGGCCTGCGTAACGCGGAGGCCGCCGGCGGCTAGAGCGACGCGAAGTGAATGGCGAGCCAGATGACGGCCGCCCCCATGATGTTCATCAAGCCGGTGAGGACCTTCGGGTGCCGGTGGTGGCTCTCGGGCAGCAGATCGCTCGCCCCGATGTAGAGGAAGAAGCCGCAGAAGAGCGACAGCACGATCCCCAGCTGGGCGTCCGAGAGCGTGAAGAAGTACGTGGAGGCGACCCCGAGCAGCGGCGCGACGGCGTCCAGCAGCAGCCACTTGAGCGCCCTGATCCCCTGGCCGCGGTTCTTCAGGATCACGCTGACGGTGTTGATGCCGTCGGAGAAGTCGTGGGCGAGGACGGCGGTGGCGACGACCGCGCCGACGGTCGTCGAGACCTGGAACCCGAGCCCGATCGCGACGCCGTCGAGGAAGCTGTGGACCGAGAGGCTGGCCGCGCCGAGCGTCCCCTGGCGGTGGTGGCCGTGGTCGGCCAGCGCCTCGTCTTCGGGATGGAGCAGGAGCACGCGGTTCAGGAACATGAACGTGAAGAAGCCGACCGCGACGAAGAGCGTGACGGTCGGCGTCGAGTAGTCCGTGCCCGCGAGGTCGAACGCCTCCGGCAGCAGGTCGAAGAGCGCGACCCCGAGCACGGCGCCCGCGCTGAAGCCGAGGATGAGATGGAGCTTGTCCTGGTACTTGAGAGCGAAGCCTCCGCCCGCGAGCGTCGCGAGCAGGGCGGCGAACCCCAGAATGAGAGCCACGTTGCCCCCAGGATGCGGCGTTCCGGCGCTTGTTGCAAGTAACTTGCAATAAGTGCGCAAAACGCCTGCCGGCCAGCTCGTCGTCGACCTGCTCCAGACCTACGCCAGGCCCCTGTCGCTGCGGGAGCTCCACGTCCGCGTGCGTGAGCGCCTGCCGCGGACGGCGTACTCCACCGTCTATCGCGTAATCACGCGCCTCGAGGCCGAGGGAACGGTCAACCGTGTCGACTGGCGGGAGCGGGGCAGCCGCTACGAGTGGGCAGAGCTGCCCCACCACCACCACATCGTCTGCGGGATCTGCCGCCGGAGCGTCGACATCGAGGACGCCGATCTCGGCTTCAGCGAGGAGAGGATCCGTGCCGCGACGGGGTTCCTCGTCAACCACCACTCGATCGAGATCGAGGGCATCTGCCCGGACTGCCAGGGGTAGGCGCGCCGCCCCACCGGCACGGAGTCGTCACAGTCGCGTTTCACATGCGTGACGATTTCGCCGCTACCCTCGAAGACGGGGGAAGCGGGGCCGAAGGCCCCCGGGGGGACCAGTTGTGTGAGGTCGCGGCCGCGGGTCAGCCGGCGAGCAGGCCCGCGTCGATCGAGGCCACGAGGCCGGCGACGACGCCGCAGCGCGGGGCGAAGCTCGCCGTTTCCACGTACTCGGCGGGCGAGTGGTCTTCGCCGCCGACCGGTCCGAGGCCGTCGAGCGTCGGGATCCCGTGGCTCGCCGTCCACGAGCCGTCCGACACGCCGCCCGCGACGGCCTCGCCGAACTCGTGGCCGAGCGTTCCGCCGATCGCGATCGCCGTCTCCGCGAGGCGGCCGACCGCGGGCGTGCGCTCGAACGGCGGCGGGCCGCCCAGATCCTCGTAGCGAAGCGTGATCCCGTCGTAACCCGGGAAGTCGGCGATGCGGCCCGTCGCCCAGTCGAGGTCCTCCTGCGTCGCCGCCCGCACGTCCGCTGCCAGGAAGCCCCGGCTCGGCACGGTGTTCAGGCCTTCGCCCGCCTCGAGCGCCGTGATCTGCAGCGTCGTGCCCTCGCGGGCCGCATCCAGTTCGGCCAGGCGGAGCGCCTCGCGCGCGAGCGCCAGGGCCACGTTGCGGCCCGCCCGCGGCGCCTCCCCGGCGTGGGCGGCGCGGCCCTCCGCATGTACGCGTAGCCACGCCGCGCCCTTGCGCGCCGACACGACCTCGCCGGCCGGGCGGCCGCACTCGAGGCAGAGGACGGCGTCGAACGTCGCCAGCCGGTCGAGCGTCGCGGGCGGGCCGGGCCGCGACTCCTCGTCCGGAACCGACACGACCTCGACGAGCGCGAACGGTCGCGGCCCGGCCGCGAGCGCCCGCGCGGCGTGGAGCGCGACCGCGACACCGCCCTTCATGTCGGCGACCCCGGGCCCGAGGCACCGGTCGCCGTCGCGGCGGAACGGACGCGAGGCCGCGGTTCCGTGGGGATAGACGGTGTCGTGGTGGCAGAGGAGCGCGACCCGTGCGCCCCCGGTTCCGCGCAGAGCGGCATGGAGGTACAAGCCGCCCGGCGACGGGACGAGCTCCGGCTCGAGCCCGTAGCGCTCGGCCGTGCCGGCGAGCCGGCGCGCCATTGCGTCGAGTGCCTCGACGTCGCCGCCGGGTGTGTCGGCGTCGACCCACGCCGCCAGGTCCGCGAGGAGCAGCTCGAGGTCGTCCTCGACATGCGCACGGGCTCGACGGGCTACTTCGAACGCGATCATCGCTCGGGACAGTCTGTACGGTCGCCGGTCAGGACCGGAGGTGCTGCTCGATCGCCTCGCGGAGGATGATCGGAAAGTCGTACCGCGCCTGTAGCTGCCAGGCGGCGTCGACCATGCCCCCGTAGGGCTCGAGCTCCCAGTCGGTGCCGGCGACGAGGTAGTCGCGCGCCGGGTCGAGATCGGCAGCGCCGACGACCTCGAGCGGGCCGCGCTCCCGCCCCCGGAGAGGGCCGGCGGTCGTCCGCTGGAACTCCGGGTCGGAGCCCCTCTGGATGACCTGGGCGAGCTGTGCGCCGGTCATCGACACGGCTCCAGGGTTGCCGGTCGAGTGGCACGCCTCCCACAGGTCGCCCCGCCGTAGCGGGCCGGGCGGCAGCGGGTGATCGATCGCCGCTCCGCTCGTCGCGAGACCGACGTCGGCGTCCATCCGGCGTCGAACGACGTCTGCGATCCAGCGGGCGTCGAGCGGCCGGTCGAGCTCGGCGATGACCTCGCCGAGCGATGCCTCGAGCTGCCGCTGCCCGCGCTCGGCGGCCGTGAGCACCTCGGGGGCGCACGGAACGTCCTGGGTGACCGGAATCACGGAGGCGCGCAGCTCGCCGCCGTCGAGATCGACCCGGCCGAGGTGCTCGCCGAACACGCCGGCCTGCGCGATCAGCACGCCGCTTCGCCACTCGCCGTGCGGTAGGAGGTCGTGGCTGTGGCCACCGACGATCAGGTCGATCTCCCCGGTCAATGCGTCCGCCAGCTCCCGGTCTGTGACCCTCGGGCCACGGCGGTCGGGCATGGCCGCGAGGCCGAGATGCGAGAGGACGACGATGCGCTCCGCTCCGGCGGCGCGCAGCTCCCGCGCGTGGCACCTGACCGTCTCGACCTCGTCGAGCGGCTTCACGCCGTAGTCGGCCGTGTCCAGGAAGTCGCGAAAGGCATCCGTGACGCCGACGAACCCGACACCGCCGATCATCGCCGTCGGCCGGACCCCTGCGATCGGAACGATGTTCGCGAGCAGGAGCGGGAAGCTCGCGGCGGCGGCGTGGTCGGCAAGCACGTGCGTCCCGTACCGCAGCCAGACCGAGTTGCCGACGCACGCCGCCTGGCACCCGGCGGCGGCCAGCACCGGCTGCATTGCGACGCCCTTGGTCAGGTTGGAAAGGCGGTTCGTCGTCTCCTCGAGATCGCCCGCGTCGACGTAGATCACCGGCCGCGGGCTCTCGGCTCGAATGCGGTCGACCAGCGTTCCGACGCGGGCGAGCTGCTCGATCCGCCCGTGGAGATCGTTCGTGTGCAGCAGCGTCACGTCCACGGGGGACGACTCTAGGGGGCGCTTGTCATGCAACTGTGTTCGAGCCGTGAGCGTTCGTCGCCCGCTTAACACGCGCCCAACGACGCTTAAGCGCCACGCAACGGCCTCCAAACGCCCCGGGGTTATACCTCTCGTGTGCCGCAGCGAGAGCTTCTTCCTCGTGCGGGCGCACTCGTGGGCGCCGGTGCGGTCGGGGCCGGCATCGCGCTCGCCGTCGCGCTCGGCGTCGGCCTCGGCGAAACGAAGACGACCGAGATCCGAGACGTGCGCCTCCCAGCCACGACCGCCGTCAGCAACACGTTCGGCCCACGCGTCGGCCAGCTGACGATCGGGGAGATCTACGGCGTGGTCGCCCCCGGCGTCGTCCAGATCACCGCCACGAGCAAGGCCGTCACGCCGGCAGATCCCTTCGTCAACCCCTTCGGCCCGACGGTCGAGACCGAGAAGGCGCTCGGCTCGGGCTTCGTCATGGACAAGACCGGGCACATCGTGACCAACTACCACGTGATCGCCGGCGCGAAGTCCGTGCAGGTCAGCTTCTCGAACAACGAGAGCGTGAAGGCGAACGTCGTCGGCTCCGACCCCACGACCGACCTCGCCGTGCTGCGCGTGAACGCCACCGCACGCGCGCTGACCCCGCTCATGCTCGGCAACTCCGACTCGGTGGAGGTCGGTGACCAGGTCGTCGCGATCGGCAACCCGTTCGGCCTGGCGCGCACCGCGACGGCCGGCATCGTCAGCGCGCTCCAGCGGCAGATCACCTCCCCCAACCAGTACACGATCGACCACGTCATCCAGACGGACGCCGCCATCAACCACGGGAACTCGGGCGGGCCCCTGATCAACATGGACGGCCAGGTGATCGGCGTCAACGCCCAGATCGACACCGGCTCTACGGGCGAGCAGGGCAACGTCGGCATCGGCTTCGCGATCCCCTCGAACACCGTCAAGAACGTGGTCAGCCAGATCCTGAAGACGGGCCATGCGGAGCACCCGTTCCTCGGCGTGGCGGCGCAGCCGGTCACGCCTGCGCTGCGGAAGCTCCTGCAGCTCCCGGGCGCGAGCGGCATGCTCGTGGCGAGCGTCGAGCCGGGGAGCGGCGCGGCGAGGGCCGGCCTCGAGGGCGGGCGAAGGCAGGTGACGGTCGCGGGCGAGACCTACGTGGTCGGCGGCGACGTGATCGCGCGCATCGACGGCGTGCCCGTGACCTCGCTCGACCGCCTGCGCGACCTCGTCTCGGCCAAGAAGCCGGGCGACACGATCACCGTCACGATCTTCCGCAGCGGATCGGGCGGCTGGAAGCGGAAGACCTTGCGCATCGAGCTTGGGCGGCAGCCTTCGACTCCCTCCGGATAGCCGCCCACTTCGGCCCCGCACGTCGGGGCCGCGCCGCCCGCTGAGTCGCCAGCTCAGCCGGCGGCAAGACTAGGGGCCCCGACCGCCTGCCCGGGGCCCCTAGATCACTCGTGGGGGAAACCAGGTTTCCCCCACGTGCCCCCTTCTTCTTCGCTGCGCGTTCGGGCGGCCTGAGCTACGCCCCGGCAAAGCCGGGGCTTCGCCGCGGATCGTCGTGGGTCGCGGCCCGGACCAGAGTCATGAGCGCGCGCACCTCGTTCTCTCCGAGCACCTGACTCGTGAGGGCCGTCTCGACCACGCTCAGGGACGGGTCGCGGTCGAGCGCCCAGCGCGCCGCTTCCTGCTTCGAGCAGTGGAGGCGCTCCTCGGCGAAGCGCCAGATCCGGCACGTCGTGAAGACCATGAACGCGGCCATCTCCGGGTCGTACTCCCGACTCTGCCACGTTGCCAGCACCTCCGCGCCGACGTCCACCACCCACTCGTCGGGGACGCGGCCGATCAGCTCCGCGGGCGGCGGGCCGGCGAGGCTGCGTCCGTGCACGCGACACACCGAGAGCTCGACGACGAGATCGCGCCTGGGTCGTCGCGTCTCGACTTCGAGGCCGGGTCCGCCCGCCGGGTCGAGCCGGACGTAGATCTCGACGCGCGGCGCGGGGCTCGGCTCGGCCGCCGTCCGACTGGTCACGACGCTCAGGTCGGCGGCTGCCGCGGCGCCCGGGTGGAGCTCCTCGACGGCCGAGGTCAGCGCCGCCAGCGCGTCGCCGGACGGCTCCTCGTCGACGATCGCGAGCACGTCGACGTCGCTGCGGCCCGGAACGAAGGCGCCGGTCGCGAGCGAGCCGTGCAGGATCGCGCCCGCGAGCGGCGGCAGCGTTCGCCTGCAGATCGCGACGATCTCCGCGGCGAGCGCCAGCGCCTCGTCCAAGGCCATAGGGTGACGGTAAACGCCGTCCTCCGCGGGCGACGGCGTGCATGGCCTTGGTCGCTAGGCTTGAGAGGGTGCTGGAGCCCGAGAGCGGACGGATCGTCTTCGAGACCCCGGAGCTTCTCGCCGAAGAGGATCTCTGGACGGACGACGCGGCCGAGGATCATGCCGGTTGGCACTGCGTCTCGACCGACCCCTTCCCCTGTCCTGCGAACGGGTGCGGCTTCGTCGCCGAGTTCATGACGGCGGCGCACATGATCCTCGTGTGGGAGGAGCGCGACGACCCGAACCTGTTGCGCCACGCCGAACGGGCGAAGAAGGTCGGTCGCAACCCCCACGTGGTCGAGTACGACCCGGGCTTCGGGCCGAGCGCCTCGTACTACGCGTGGGAGGCCGCCGGCCGGCCGGTGCACGGCATCCGCAAGAAGTGACCTTCGCAGATTCCGTGCCGCTGTCTGTCGGCGTGGAGGAAGAGCTGTTCCTGGTGGATGCGCGGACGCTCGACCCCGTGCCGCTCGGGCCGGAGATCGCCGCCGGCCGCGGCCCGCGGCTGAAGACGGAGCTGTTCGCCTGCATCGCCGAGATCACGACGCCGGTCTGCTCGGGACCCGAGGAGGTGCTCGACGAGCTCCGCCGTCTGCGCGCCGAGGTCGCGGCGCTCGCGGACCCGCTCGGCGCCGCCGTCCTCGCATCGGGCACGCATCCGAAGGCGCGAGGCGAAGGGCAGCCGATCGCTCCGGGCCCGGTCTACGAGCAGGTGGCGGCGGAGCTCGGGCCCGCCGTCTCCCGGCAGCTCGTCTGCGGCCTTCACGTCCACGTCGGCGTCGCGGGCGAGGACGCGTGTCTCGGGGCGCTGGAAGGCGTACTGCCCTGGCTCCCGGTCGTGCTCTCGCTGTCCGCGAGCTCGCCGTTCGCCGACGGCGTGGACTCCGGGCTGCGCTCGGCGCGCGCGGAGCGGCTGGCCGAGCTGCCGAGCGGCGGCGCGCCGCCGATCTTCCGCACCTGGGCCGACTGGGAGGCCCGCACCGCCGGCCTCGATTACCGCCGACTGCACTGGGACGTGCGGCCGCATCCGGACTACGGGACGCTCGAGGTGCGCATCGCCGACCAGCAGACGGACGTGCGCCGGTCGGCCGCCTTCGCCGGGCTGGTCCAGGCGCTCGTGCTCGCGTGTGGCGACGGCCCGGCCGCGCCGTACGATCGCGACCTCTACACCGAGCGGCGGCTGCGCGCGGCCGTCGACCCGCCCGACACGCGCGGGCTGGCCGCCGCCGTCGAGCCGGCCGCGCGGGAGCTCGGCACCTGGGAGCTCGTCCGCGGCCTGCTGACGTCCCGGCCCGAGGCCGAGCGCCAGCTCGAGCTCGGCCTCCCCGCCGTCGTCCGGGAGCTCGCGGACCGCTCGCTACCATCCCCCGCGTGACGACCGAGACGCTTCAGGTCAGCGGCATCCGCTGCGAGCGCTGCGTCCACCGGCTCGCGGCGACGCTCTCCGGGCACGAGGGCCTCGAGTCCGCGAACGCGAACCTCGTGGGCCAGGTGACGCTGTCCTGGGACGAGGAGCAGACGAGCCGCGCGGCACTGCTCGAGGCCATGGCCAGAGGCGGTTTCCACGTCCAGACCGGCGCCCGGCCGGAATAGCCCTGCATCCGGCGGCGTTTAGGCCTCCGTGACAGGCACGCTGCTAGGGTGGCGCCGCGATGGGCGTGACGGACGAAGAAGGCGCACGGAAGGTTGCAGCGGAGGCCCGGAACCGCGTTCGCTTCGAGGAGGAGGCGCTCGAGCTCTCCGACCAGGTGTACCGCGTGGCGAGGCGGCTCGTCTCGACGCGCGAGGAGGCGGAGGACCTCGTCCAGGAGACGTACGCGCGCGCCTTCCGCAGCTGGCGCTCGTTCACCCCGGGCACGAACCTTCGCGCCTGGCTGCTGCGGATCCTCACCAACCTGAACATCGACCGCGGACGGCGCAAGCAGCGCGCGCCGGACGAGCAGCCGCTCGAGGAAGGTGACTACTTCCTCTACAACCGGCTCGAGCAGTCCAGCCGCGACGGCATCGACGAGGAGCGCGTCGTCGAGCGGCTGTCCCAGGACGACATCGTCGGGGCGCTCTCGGCGGTTCCGCACGACTTCCGCGACGTGGTCGTGCTCGTCGATATCGGCGACTTCACCTACCAGGATGCGGCGCAGATCCTCGACATCCCGATCGGCACCGTCATGTCCCGCCTTCATCGTGGGAGGCGTATCCTGAAGCGCGAGCTCGCTGATAAGGCGACGGGAGGATCGTGATGGCCGGCTACGAGATCGATCCGTGCGTGAAGTGCGAGGAGGCCATGCAGCCGTACCTCGATCGCGTGCTCAGCGACGCGGAGCTGGCCGAGGCCGAGGAGCACCTCGCCGGCTGCCCGCACTGCGCGCGCCGCTACCGGTTCGAAGAAAGTCTGCGCCGTTTCGTTCGCAAGTGCTGCGACGAGCAGATGTCGCCGGAGCTGAAGCAGAAGCTCGCGTCGCTCAGAACTCCCCTCTGAGCCGCTCGGGCAGGTCCCCCGGATAGTCGACGTCGCCCGGGGCGCCGAGGTCGTCGCACGGCACGAGCAGCGGCGCAAGCGCCCGCGCACCCTCGTCGGGGACCCCGTCCCAGGCCGCGCGGGCGAGCAGGACGGGATGCCCGCGCTCGCCGCCGTAGCTGGCCGCGAGCACGTCGTCGCCGTGTGCCTGCCAGGCCTCGACGACGCGACCGATCGACTCCGGCGCCAGGTCGGGCCCGTCGGCGAGCACGACGATCGCCGCCTGCGCGCCGTCGGACAGTGCAGCCAGGCCGCAGCGGAGCGATGCGCCGGGGCCGCGCTCCCAGTCGGGGCAGAGCACGACCGGCGCGGTCGCCTCCAGGTCGTACGCACCGGCCACGACCACCACCTCGTCGATCCCGGCCGCACGCACGCGCGCGAGAACCTCCTCGACGAGCAGCCGCTGCTTGGGCGCTCCGAACCGCGTCGCGGCCCCGGCCGCGAGCACGACGGCGCCGATCACTTGGTCGAGATCGCGATCGTGCGGACGACGACGATCCGCGTCGGCGTGCCTTGCTCGGAGTGCGTGCCGAGCTTTCCGATCCTGGCCACGACGTCGATGCCCTTGACGACCTTTCCGAGCAGGGCGTAGTCGGGAGGCAGGAACGACGCGTCGCCGCTGACGACGAAGAACTGGCTGCCGGACGTGCCTGCAGGCTCGGACGACGTCTTGGCCATCCCGACGATCCCGCGTGTGTACTTGAGCTTCTGCGGCGGCGGGTCGACGGTGCTGTAGCCGGGGCCGCCCATGCCGGACGCGGTCGGGTCGCCGCCCTGGATCACGAACCCGGGGATGATCCGGTGGAAGATCGTGTCGTTGTAGAACCGGCTCCGGGCGAGCGACACGAACGACGCGGCGAGGTGCGGCGAGACCTTGACGTTGATGCGGACCGTGAACGAGCCGCAGCTCGTCTCGAACGTCGCCGACCAGGTCTTGTTCGGGTCGAGAGGCTTCTTCGGCGGCTTGCGCGACTTGCTCGCAGGCTTGGGCGCCTTGACCTTCGGGCAGCTGCTCGCATGCGTGGCTGCCGACAGCGAGGCCGCGCCGAGCCCCGCGAGCACGGCGGTGAGAGCGAGCAGGATGACGGCGCGGCGCCTCACGCGTCAGCGCACGGCGCGGATCGGAGCCGGGACGCGCCCGTTCTCCTCCAGCGCGATCCCGAGCCCGCCGGTGACCGTGAGGATGTCCGCCAGGTGGAGGAGCTTGAAGGTGAGCCTGCCCGCGCGCCGCTGCTCCGCCTCGTCCTCGATGTCGCCGAGGCCCTCCCAGAGGTCTCGGGCGCCGACGAGGATTTCCCGCAGCCGTTGCAGCTCCACGGCCTGCCCGCCCCGCTCCTCGCAGGCGTTGAGGGCGAGCCCGAGGACGCCGAAGGTGTCGGGCTTGCGCAGCCAGAGCAGTGACGTGGCCATCGACAGGTAGCCGTGGATGCGCGCGAAGACCATGGGCTGTATGAGCACGTCCGGTCCGCGCGGCGCCGTCGGCTGCACCGGCGGCTCGCCGGCCGCGATCCGATCGGCCGACCCGCCCAGCATCGCGCGCAGCTGCGGCTCGGAGAGCCCGGCGGCCCGCGCCGTGCGCACCGCGATCAGCAGCGAGCTCGGCTGTTGCCCGTACGGGTAGTCGGACGCGTACAGCACCTGCTCGGGCGAGATCTGCCGGTAGAAGTCGAGCAGGTCGACCGGGCTCCAGACCGAGGTGTCGAAGAACACGCCGGCCGTCCCGGCGAAGTTCGCCGCCAGCCCGGCAAGATCGGCGATGCCCGCGTGCGCGATGATCAGCTGCGCGTCGGGGTAGCGCTCGTGGAGCCGGGCGAGGTCGTCGGCGATCGGCGGCAGCCCGCGCCCGCCGTGGATCAGGATCGGCACCCGGTACTCGGCCGCGACTGCGAAGACGGGCGTCAGCCGCTCGTCGTTCAGGAGGAAGCGCTGCGCCCGCGGATGCAGCTTGATCCCGCACGCGCCGCGGTCGAGGCAGCGCCGAGCCTCCTCGATCGGCTCCTCGGAGAGGTCGAGCCGCACGAACGGGATCAACCGCCCCTCCGACCGCCCGGCCGCCTCGAGCGTGCGGTCGTTCGCGGCGCTGAAGCTCGGGTGGCGGTCGGGCTCGTCCATGCAGAAGATGTTCGCCCGGGACATGCCGTAGGCGTCCATGATCCCGAGCAGCTCGTCGAAGTGGCCCTTCATGCCGTCGATGTCGTCGCCGAGGTGGGTGTGCACGTCGAAGACCTCGGCGCCCTCGGGAAGCTCCTTGCGCAGCTCCGCGTCCCAGAAGGAACTGAGCGCGAGCGCGCGTTCGTACGCAGCGTGCACCGAGCCACTCTAGCTTTCGCTTCCTTTCGGGAGTACGCTCGCCAGCGACGAAAGGACGGCGCTTTGGACGGCGAGCTCTCGTTTCGTGTCCTGGGCGGGCTGGAGGTGTGGCGGAACGGTGAGCCGCTGTCGGCTGGTGCCGCGAAGCAGCGCGCGCTGCTCGGTCTGTTGCTGATCCGGCGCGGCGAGGTGCCTCGCGACGTGCTCGGTGGAGGCACTGTGGGGCGAACGTCCCCCGAAGGGCGCGCGGAACACGCTTCAGGTGTACGTGTCCGACTGCCGATCCGTCCTCGGCAGGGGGGTGATCGTGACGACGTCGGGCGGCTATCGACTGGATGTCGAGCCGGGCGCCGTGGACGCGGGGCGGTTCGAGTCGCTCTTTCGCGAAGGCAGCGACCTCCTCGCCGCCGGCGAAGTCCGCCGAGCCTCGGCTCTGCTGTCGGAGGGCCTCGGGCTGTGGCGGGGGCCGGCGTTCGCCGATCTGCGCTACGAGGCGTTCGCTCAGGTGGAAGCCGGTCGTCTCGACGAGCTCCGGCTCGCCTGTGTGGAGGAGCGGATCGACGCGGAGCTGCAGCTGGGCCACCACGCGGAGCTCGTGGGAGAGGTGGAGGCGTTGGTCGTCGAGCACCCGTTGCGGGAGCGGCTCCGCGCTCAGCTGATCCTTGCGCTTTACCGGTCACACCGACAGTCGGAGGCGCTGGCGCAATACCAGGCCGCGCGGCGAATGCTGGCGGACGAGCTGGGCCTCGAGCCGAGTCCGGAGCTGCGGGAGCTGGAGCGGATGATCCTCTCTCACGACCCCGCACTCGCGGCTCCGCCGGCGCCGTCCGCGCCGACAACGAACCTGCCGTTCCAGCCGACGCCGTTCATCGGCCGCGACAGCGAGCTGGCGGAGCTCCTCGAGCTGATCCGCGGCGGCAGCCGCCGGCTGGTGACGCTGACCGGCGCGGGTGGGTCGGGCAAGACGCGGCTGGCGATCGAAGCTGCCTCCGGCTCCTGCCCGCGTTCGAGCACGGCGTCTGGTGGGTTCCGCTGCAGGCGCTCGACGGATCCCCAGCTCGTGCTCCCGACGATTGCCGATGCCGTGAACGCGAAGGGCGATCTTGCCCAGCACATCGGCGGCAAGAGCATGCTCGTCCTGATCGACAATTTCGAGCACCTGCTCGACGCCGGCCCGGACGTGGGAGGGCTGCTCAGTCACTGTCCGGCGCTCTTCGTGCTGACGACGAGCCGCGAGCCGCTGCACGTCGCGGCGGAGCGAGAATACCGTGTCCTGCCCATGACGGAGGGGGACGCCGTTGCGCTGTTCGACGAGCGCGCCGTTCAGTCTGCACCGGAGGCGATCCTCGCGGACATCTGCGATCGTCTCGATTGCCTTCCACTCGCTGTCGAGCTCGCCGCCGCCGGGACGAGCGTGCTGACGCCGGAGCAGATTCTCCTCGGGCTCGATGAGCGGCTGTCGTTTCTCGGCAGCGGCCCCCGCGACGCGCCGGTCAGGCAACAGACGCTGCGCGCGACGATCGAGTGGAGCTACGACTTGCTCACACCGGTCGAGCAGCGGCTGTTTGCACAACTCAGTGCGCTCGCCGGCAGCTGGGATCTGGCGGCTGCGGAAGCGGTCTGCCGTTTCGACGGGGCCGACCCGGGCGTCGAGGACGGGCTGTTCTCGCTGATCGAGAAGAGCATCGTCGCTCGGCAGCCGGTCGACGGCGGTCGGACGCGCTATTCGATGCTCCAGACGATCCGTGAGTACGCCGTCACCGTCCTGCAGGCGAGCGGTGAGCGGCCTTCCGCACGTCGGCGGCATGCAGAGCATTTCCTCGAGGTCTTCCGGCGAGTGACGCGGGCCCGGATCGACGGGGACGTTCCGGCGGGGGACGAAGGCGACGATTGGCTCGCCGACGACCTGCCGAACCTCCGCGAGGCGCTCTCGTTCGCGCTCGAGGAAGGTGACCCGGAGCTCGCACTCGGACTGGCGGGCCGGGGAGGACTGGCGTGGACGCAGACCGGGGCGACGGTCGAGGGGCAGGCATGGCTCCGTCGGGTCCTCGACGAGACCGAGCAACTCCAGACGCCGGCACGGGCAGAAGTTCTCCTCCGGCTGGGCGCGGTGGAGCAGTTCATGGGTAATTTCCGCGAAGCCGAGGAGCTCTGCGAGGAGGCGCGTCGACTCTTCGAACGTCACGGCGATCGGCGGGGCGTGCTTCAGGCCTTGATCGGCGTTATCGAGCTCGGCGAGGTGACAAAGGATCTCGATCGGAGGCGGAGCATGATCGAATCAGCTCTCGCAATCGCGGACGAGATCGAACACGACTTCGACCGCGCCCGGATCCTGTTCTGGGCGGCGGATGTCGAGAACACCGCAGGAGACTACGACCGGGCAGATGCCCTGCTCGAGGAAGGGCTCGCGCTCGTCCGCAAGCTCGGCGTCCCGCGCCGGCTCTGGGCGTGGCAGCTCGTGAACATGGGTTGGTTCGCGATGCAGCGGGGTGACTACGCCCGCGCGAAGGTGGTGCTCGAGGATTACATCGAGCACAGCTCGCTGAAGTATCCGAACGGCATCGCGATCGCCCACGGCAACCTCGGGGTGGTCGCCCTCCACGAGCATCAGCCCGACCTGGCCGATTCCCATTTCCGGCGGTCGCTGGAACTCGCGCGTGAGCCGGGTATCAAACACCTGATCGCCGAGTCGCTTCACGGGATGGCGGCGGTCGCTTCGATCGACGGTGACCTCGAACGAACGGCACGGCTGTGGAGTGTGGCGAGCTCCTTGAAGGCGACGATGGCGATGCCGCTCACGGAGCCGGAGGAGTTCATCGTCGCCGAGTACCTCCAACCGGCTCGGCGCGGGCTCTCCGACGATGCCTACGCACGAGCGAGCGCAGAAGGCGCGGGGATGACGATAGACGAGGCGATTGCATATGCGCTGGGCGGGGCGGCTCCTCGTGAACCGCCCCGCCGTCGTCGCGCATCGGCGCTGCTGGCATTGCCATCAACTGCAGCCTGCGGTCGTGCAATGGATGTTCGTCGACTTCGCCGCCGGCGTGGATGCGGCCGCGACCGATCCGAGCAATGCGGCGGCCAACAGGGTGACGAGCACCTGCTTCACGGAGTCCTCCTCGGTTGTCCGGAGGGCCGATCCCTCCGACCGCGGAGAAGGTGCGCCGGGTCCCTGTAGCGACGCTGAGGCCGCGCTGAAGCGGCTCGGACTGGCGGTCGCCGACGCTAGAAGATCCTGCCGCTGCTGACGGGTATCGAACGCCGGCGGGCGATCACGTCGAAGACGTGCCGGTCCAGGCGGCCTCTCGCTCACGCAGCAGCTCGATACGGAAGCCGTTCAGCAGCGTGACGAGCTGCTTGCGCGTCAGGAAGGTCAGGCCGGGATCGCCGGCTCTGCCGTCCTGGTCGCCGAGGAGCTGCCCGACGAACCAGCCCGCCGGGCTGGATCACCGGCACGATCCTGCTCCACACGGGCCCGAAAGCTTCCTGTGGCCGGCGCGGCAGGGTCGGTGCCGGCGGAGATCAGGTCGGCCGATGGAAGCGCGAGCGCACGGAACTCGCCGACCTGGATCGTGAGGCGGGCGAAGTGTTTGTTCGGTATCCCGGCCAGGAGCTGCTTCTTCGCCCTTGCAGTCTCCGTGACCGCCAGCACGGTCCACCCCAGGTGTAGTAGGTCGAGGGAGTCAAGGCGGTCTCGGTAGCCGAGGTCGATTGCGAGCAGCGGGCGATTGCGGTCCGTTGCGACAGGAAGCAACGGAAGCACCTCGACGAGCAAGGGAGACGCAGCAGGGCGGCCGCCTCCGACCGCCCTGCCAGGGAGCTCCTGCGTGTTTCGGCGCCCCACTAGTTGTTGTGGGGGCAGCCCGAGAGCGTGCACTTGAGTGTCGGGCCCCGTCTGGGCCGCCGACGCGCTGCCCGCGGCGACCGCCGAGCCCAGCAGCGCGGTCGCAAAGAGGGTGATGAGAAGCTTCTTCAACGTGACCTCCTCGGTCTTCCGGAGGGCCGATCCCTCCGATGGCGAGGAGGGTGCGCGGCGCCGCTGTAGCGACGCTGACGCGACGCTGAAGTCTCAGTCAGCGAGGCGGGCGATTCCGCATGGCTTGTGGGATTTGCGACGTAGGCGTAGGTTGTGCAAACAGGGAGGTAGTGCGCTGGGCGTAGGGCTTTCGTTCGGGATTCTCGGCCCGCTCGAGGTACGGCGGGAAGTCGTGCCGATTGCGGTAGGAGCGGCGAAGCAGCGAACGCTGCTGGCCGTGTTGCTTCTGAACAGATCCGGCGTCAGCCGCGATCGCCTGATCGACGCCTTGTGGGGAGAGCGGACGCCGCCGGGGGCGCGGAACACGCTGCAGGTGTACGTGTCGAGTTTGCGGCGCGTACTCGGCCGCGCGGCGATCGAGACGACGCCGACCGGGTATCGGCTGCCGCTTGATTCAGGTTCGCTCGACTCGGAGCGCTTCGAGCGCCTGCTCCGCTCGGGCAGCGCTGCGCTGGCCTCCGGCGAGCTTGCCGCTGCCGCGGAGACGCTTGCCGAGGCGCTCGCCCTCTGGCGTGGGCCTGCCTTTGCGGACTTCCGCTACGACGCATTTGCGCAGGCGGAGGCGGGTCGCCTCGAGGAGTTGCGGCTTGTCTGCCTCGAGGAGCGGATCGAAGCCGAGCTCGCGCTGGGTCGGCATGCCGCGCTTGTCGGAGAGCTGGAGGCAATCATCCTCGAGCAGCCGCTGCGCGAGCGCCTCCGCGGCCAGTTGATCCTGGCGCTGTACGGTCCAGGCCGGCAGGGCGACGCGCTCGCCGCGTACCAGAAAGCCCGCCGCATGTTGTCCAACGAGCTCGGCCTGGAGCCGAGCCCCGAGCTGCAGGAGCTACAGCGATTGATCCTCGCGCACGATGCTTCCTTAGCGCCACCGGCGCCTGCAAAGAGCGTCTGAGCGGAACGGTCACCTTCATGTTCACGGACATCGAAGGGTCGACCGGCCTGCTCAAACGGTTGGGCCGCGAGCATTACGCAGAGCTGTTGGCGCTCCATCAGGCGTTGCTGCGCGAGGCGTTCGCGACGCACCGGGGCGAGGAGATCGACTCGCAGGGCGATTCGTTCTTCGTCACCTTCCGAAGTGCGTCCGACGCAGTATCGGCGGCGGTGGCGATCCAGCGCTCGCTTGCGGATCACGAGTGGCCCGACGATGTCGAGCCGCGCGTCCGGATCGGCATCCACTCGGGCGAGGCGTCGGCGGCCGGTGAGCGGTACATCGGCCTCTCCGTGCATCGCGCCGCCCGCATCGGCGATGCCGGCCACGGTGGTCAGGTGCTGCTGTCCGACGCGACGCGTGTGCTGGTCGAGGACGAACTCCCCGCAGACGTCTACCTGCAGGAGCTCGGCGAGTATCGCCTGAAGGACGTCGATCGCCCCGAGCGGATCTCACAAGTCATGGCCGAAGGGTTGCAGGTCGAGTTCCCGCCGCTGCGCGGCAAGCCACAGTCGAACCTGCCGTTGCAGCCGACGCCGTTCATCGGTCGCGAGCAGAGCTTGCGGAGCTCGTGGCGCTCGTTCGTGGCGGCAGCCGCCGGCTGGTGACTCTGACCGGGGCCGGCGGATCAGGCAAGACGCGGCTCGCGATCGAGGCCTCACGCGCTCTCGAGGACGACTACCCGGACGGCGTCCGGTGGGTGCCGCTGCAGTCGCTCACGATCCCACGTTGGTAGTGCCGACTGTCGCCGGCTCGATCGGTGCGAAGGGAGACATCGGGGAATCGATCGGCACGAAGCGGATGCTGCTCGTGCTCGACAACTTCGAACAACTGCTCGCCGCGAGGAGCGACGTGACGGAAATCCTGGCCGACTGCGCGAATGTGCAGCTGCTCGTCACCAGCCGCGAACCCCTGAACGTTGCCGCCGAGCGCGAATACCGCGTCCCCCCGATGACCGAGGCGGATGCAGTTGCGCTCTTCGACGAACGCGCCGTCGAGGGTGGTTCTCGGGAAACGACGGCCGACGTCTGCCGGCGGGTCGACTGTCTCCCGCTCGCGGTGGAGCTCGCCGCCGCCCGCACGCGAGCCTTCACGCTCGAGCAAGTCCTCAGCCGTCTCGACGACCGGTTGTCGTTCCTGAGCGGGGTCCCCGCGACGCGCCCGCTCGGCAGCAAACGCTGCGGGCGACGATCGACTGGAGCTACGACCTGCTGCGGCCCGGGGAGCAGCGGCTGTTTGAGCGGCTGGGCGTCTTTGCTGGCAGCTGGGACTTTGCGGGGGCTGCCGCTGTGTGCAAGTTCGACGACGGTTGCGGCGCGCTGGTCGAGGGCGTCGTGTCCTTGATCGAGAAGAGCCTCGTCAGCCGGGAGTTGGATGTCGGAGGCCAATCGTGCTACTCGATGCTCGAAACGATCCGCAGCTACGCGATCGACCGATTACAGGAGGCAGGCGAGCTGCGCACTGTTCAGCGGCGTCACGCGGAGTACTTTCTCGCGCTGCTCGAGCGAGTGCTGATTCGGACCGGCCAAGAATTCGCAGGGGAGGACGACGCTGCGGATGACCGACCACCTGACGAGCTCCCGAACCTCAGAGGAGCTCTCGAGTTCTCACTGGACGCCGGCGAGCCCGAGCTTGCGCTTCGCCTGGCAGCCAGCGGTGGTCAGGCCTGGGGGATGAACGGAGCAATGATCGAAGGACGCGCCTGGATGATCCGCGTGCTGGACCACGCCGGGGATCTGCAGACGCCCGAGCACGCACGCGCCCTTGTCAGCCTCGGCGAATGCGAGTTGGTGCTCGGCAACGTACGCGCTGCCGCCCAACGCTACGAGCAAGCACGCGACCTCTCCGAGCGCTGCGCTGACAAGCTTGGTGTTCTCGAGGCCCTGATCTACGCGATCGAGCTGGTGGCGGTGACAAACGATCGCGAGCAACAGCGTCTCCTGCCTGCGGCTCGAGCACTTGCGAACGAGGTCGGAAGCGACTTCGACCGTGCGCGTCTTCTGTTCGCAGAGGCGGGGATCGAGACCAGATCCGGTCACTTCGAACGCGCAGACGCGATGCTCGAGGAGGGTCTCCAGCTCATGCGCAACCTGGGCGTGCCGCGCCGCGTTTGGGCTTGGCAACTGATGAACGCAGGCTACATGGCCCTAGAGCGGCAGGACTTCGCGCGTGCGAGGTCGGCATTTGAGGAGTACCTGGCCGAGACGTCGGCCAAGCACCCGATTGGCACTGCGATCGCTGAGTGCAATCTCGGGCTCGTGGCGCTGTACGAGCATCAGCGTGATGCGGCTGCGGAACATCTTCGGCAGGCGCTTGTCCTTGCCCGCGAATCTGAGGCGAAGGTGTTGATCGCCGAGTGCCTGCATGGGATGGCCGCCGTGGCGGCAATCGACGGCGATGCCGAACGGTCCGCCCGTCTCTGGGGGGCGGGCGACTCGTTGAAGGAGGTGACCTCGGTGCCGCTCTCGGCCCCGGAGAAGTTCATCGTCGATCAGTACCTCGAGCCGGTGCAAGCTCGTCTCGCCGACAACGTCCATGCGGCGAGAGCGGAGGGTGCGGCGATGAGCCTGGACGAGGCAATCGCTTATGCACTCGGCGGGGTGAGCTGAGCAAGCCGAAGATCGGCGAGGGCGGCCGTTTGGGCCGCCCCGCCGCAGGCATCGCGCACTTCCCGGCTAGCGGCCCGTGTTGTACGGAGGGCAGTAGCCGAGGGTGCAGTGCGGTGCATCCGCCGCCGCCCCTTGAGCGAAGAGCGTCGCGGCGAGCGCCCCCGCCACGAACAGAACCACGAGGAATTTCTTCATTCCACACCTCCTCCCCCGGTTCATCGGAGAGCCTAACGCTTCCCGCGGGCAGCGGGTTGCGGGGGCTAGGATCCGGCCATGACCGACATCCTCATCTACGGCGACACCGTTCGCTCACCGGAGCTTCGCCACGAGATCCCGATCACCGTTCCCGACCCGTTCCTGTACGCCGAGCGCGAC
This sequence comes from uncultured Actinomycetes bacterium, assembly GCA_963776375.1. Taxonomy (GTDB): domain Bacteria; phylum Actinomycetota; class Thermoleophilia; order Gaiellales; family Gaiellaceae; genus PALSA-612. The sequence goes on from CAVZMF010000006.1 coordinate 118,145, forward strand.
GGCGAGCGCCACGTCTACATCTCTGCGCTCGAGATTGCGCGCGCGCGGGAGCTCGAGGGCATCCACGCGCATGCGTACGAGGAGATCGGGCGCGACGAGCTGATTGCCTCCGGAATGCATCGCGAGGAGCTCTACAAGCCGATCGTCCTCAACGCGTGCCGGGCGCTCGGGATCACGAGCGCCGTCGTCCCACGCTACTTCCCGCTCGAGCTTGCCGACCACCTGCGCGCCGAGGGGATCGAGCTCACGCCCGAGCGCGAGTTTTTCGCCCGCCGCCGCCGCGTCAAGTCGGAGACCGAGCTCGAAGGGATCCGCCGCGCCCAGCGGGCCTGCGAGGCCGCGATGGACGCCGTCCGCGAGCTCTTGCGCGCCGCGAAGCAGAACGGCGCCGGCCTCGAGGTCGACGGCAGGCCGCTCACCTCCGAGTGGCTCAAGCGGCGCATCGGCGAGGTGTTCACCGAGCACGTCATGCTCGCCGACGAGTTCGTCGTCGCGCACGGTCCGCAGAGCGCCGTGGGACACGAGATGGGGTCGGGCCAGGTCAGGTCCGGCGAGCCGATCGTGATCGACCTGTGGCCGCGCGACCGCGAGACGGCGTGCTTCGCGGACATGACCCGGACGTATGTCGTCGGCGATGCGGCCGAGGAGATCGTCGAGTACCAGCGACTCGTCCGTCAGGCGCTCGAGGACGCCCTCGACGCAATCAAGGCCGGCGTGCGGGGGCGCGACGTCTTCGTCGGCACCTGCAAGCTCTTCCAGGCGCACGGCTACAAGACGCCCCTCACGAAAGAGCCGGGGAAGGTGCTCGAGGAGGGCTTCATCCACGGGCTCGGACACGGCGTCGGCCTCGAGGTGCACGAGGAGCCGGAGATGGGCATCGCCAGCCCCGACCCGCTCGTCGCCGGTGACGTCGTCACCGTCGAGCCCGGTCTGTACCGGCCCGGCTTCGGCGGCTGCCGGCTCGAGGACCTCGTCCTCGTCACCGAGAACGGCGCCGAGAACCTCACGGACTACCCGTACGACCTAGCCCCTTGAGTCAGATCGACACGCTTCTCGACGAGGAGCGCCGCTACCCGCCGCCCCCGGAGTTCGCCGCTCAGGCGAACGTGAAGGCGGACGTCTACGAGCGCGACTTCGAGGAGCTCTGGCGCGCCGAGGCCGGCCGGCTGACCTGGTTCGAGCCCTGGGAGACGCTCTGCGAGTGGGAGGCGCCGTACGCGAAGTGGTACGTCGGCGGGAAGCTGAACGCGTGCTTCAACTGCGTCGACCGGCACGTCGAGGGCGGGCTCGGCGACAGGGTCGCCTACCACTGGGAGGGCGAGCCCGGCGACGCGGAGACGATCACCTACGCCGACCTCCAGCGCCGCGTCGTGCGGTTCGCGAACGCGCTGAAAGAGCTCGGTGTGCGCAAGGGTACGGCGGTTGCGATCTACCTGGGGATGGTCCCCGAGCTTCCCGTCGCGATGCTCGCGTGCGCACGGCTTGGCGCGCCGCACACGGTCGTCTTCGGCGGCTTCTCGGCCGACTCGCTCTCGAGCCGGATGAACGACATGGGCTGCGAGGTGCTCGTCACGCAGGACGAGGCCTGGCGGCGCGGCCAGCCGGTGGCGCTCAAGCGGACGGCCGACGAGGCCATGGCCGCCGCGCCCGGCGTCCGCGCGTGTCTAGTGGTGAAGCGAACGGGCGCCGCCGTCACCATGAAACCGGGACGAGACTTCTGGCTCGACGAGCTCGTCGAGGGGTCGCGAAGCGATCCCTCGACGTGTCCGTGTGAAGCCATGGACGCCGAGGACCTGTTGTTCCTCATGTACACGAGCGGGACGACCGCACAGCCGAAGGGCATCGTCCACACGACCGCCGGCTACCTCGTCGGCGTCTCGACGACGCACGACTACATCTTCGACCTCAAGGCCGACCGGGACGTCTACTGGTGCGCGGCCGACATCGGCTGGATCACCGGCCACTCGTACATCGTCTACGGACCGCTCTGCAACGGGGCGACGAGCGTGATCTACGAGGGCACGCCCGACTTCCCGGACCGGGAGCGCTGGTGGGCGATCGCGGAGCGCTACGGCGTCACGATCCTGTACACGGCGCCGACCGCGATCCGGGCGCACATGAAGTGGGGACCGGAGCACGCCGCCGCGCACGACCTCTCCAGGCTGCGGCTGTTGGGGTCCGTCGGCGAGCCGATCAACCCCGAGGCCTGGGTCTGGTACCACGAGAACATCGGCGGGGGGCGCTGCCCGGTCGTCGACACCTGGTGGCAGACCGAGACGGGCATGGTGATGATCACACCGCTCCCGGGGGCGACCACGCTCAAGCCCGGCTCCGCGACGAAGCCGTTCCCCGGTGTGGACGCGGCCGTCTACGACGAGGCCGGCAACGAGGTCGGGCCCGGCGGCGGGGGCTACCTCGTGCTGCGGCGGCCCTGGCCGTCGATGACGCGCGGGATCTTCGGCGACCCCGAGCGCTTCCAGCAGACGTACTGGTCCCGCTACCCGGGCGTCTACTTCGCCGGCGACGGCGCGCGGATCGACGAGGACGGCGACTTCTGGCTGCTCGGGCGGGTCGACGACGTCATGAACGTCTCCGGCCACCGGATCTCGACGATCGAGGTCGAGAGCGCGCTCGTCGACCACCACGCCGTGGCCGAGGCCGCCGTGTGCGGGCGGAACGACGCGCTCACCGGCCAGGCGATCGTCGCGTTCGTGACGCTCAAGGGCACGAACGAGGGTTCGGTCGAGATGCTGGAGGCGCTGCGGGACCACGTGGCCGCGGTCATCGGGCCGATCGCAAAGCCGGCGAACATCCTCTTCACGCCCGAGCTGCCCAAGACCCGCAGCGGCAAGATCATGCGCAGGCTGCTCCGCGACGTCGCAGAGAACCGTCCGCTCGGCGACACGACCACCCTGGCCGACCCGGCCGTCGTCGAGGAGATCCGCGAGCGTTCAACCGGTATATCCGCCGAGGAGTGAAGGAGCACCCCATCCAGCGTCGAACTGGTCAAGTCACGCTTGCATCCATCCGATGAGGATGGGAGACTCGCTGCTTCCCGTCCGGGTCGAAAGCACCCTGACGGGCGGAGCCGGAAGGTGCTAGACAACGGCCCGCCGACCAGGGACGAGAACAGAGTCTTCACGGCGGAGCCCTTCGGGGTTCCGGCGTGTGCCGTGCTCCGGGTCGTCGTCCTCGCCGCGGCTCTCTTCCTGACCGGCGCCGCGGCGGCGTTCGCGCTCACCGATCGAGGCGGCGCGAAGCCGAAGCCCGCGCCTGTCGTCGTGCACGTGACGATGAGGGACTTCCGCTTCGTGCTCTCGCGCCAGCGCGTGCCGGTGGGAACCGTGCGCTTCGTCGTCGTCAACCGCGGAGCGACCGTCCACGACTTCGCGATCGGCCACGCCCGGACGGGATTCCTCAAGCCGGGGAAGCAGCAGACGATCCTCGCGCGCTTCACGAAGGCGACCCGGGCGGCCTACCGCTGCACGATCGCGGGCCATGCGGCGCTGGGGATGAAGGGCACGCTCGTCGTCGGGACTCCCAAGCCGACGCCGAAGCCGCCGACCACGACCCTTCCGACCACGACCGCGCCGCCACCGTCGTCCGCCGGCCCGCAGCTCACGCCGATCGGCACCTTCGACCGGCCCGACTACGTCACCTCGCCCCCGGGCGACCCGTCCCGGCTGTTCGTCGTCGAGCAGCGCGGGGTGATCCGGGTCGTCGACAACGGCGTCCTGGAGCCCGCGCCGTTCCTGGACATCTCCGACCAGGTCACGTACGCGAACGAGACCGGCCTGCTCGGCCTCGCCTTCGCGCCCGACTACGCCGAGAGCGGCCTCTTCTACGTCTTCTTCAACCGCCACGAGGGGAACGGCAACCTCTATCTCGAGGAGTTCCACCGCTCGGCGGCCGATGCGGACCAGGCCGACCCGTACAGCGGCCGCGTCGTCCTGCGGATCGAGAAGCCGTGGGAGAACCACAACGCAGGCATGCTCCAGTTCGGCCCCGACGGCCACCTGTACGTGGCCGTCGGCGACGGCGACAGCGGTGTGCTCAACCCGCCCGGTGCGTTCGCGCAGACGCTCGACGACCTCCTCGGGAACATCCTGCGGATCGACCCGCGCGAGAGCGGCGGCGAGCCGTACACCGTGCCGGGCTCGAATCCGTTCGTGGGCGTCGCCGGCGCTCGCCCCGAGATCTGGGCGTACGGATTCCGGAACCCGTGGCGTTTCTGGATCGACTCGAAGACAGGGGACGCTTACGTCGGTGACGTCGGCGAGGGGATCCGCGAGGAGATCGACTACATCCCGGTGGGCAAGAGCGGGCTGAACTTCGGCTGGCCGTGCTTCGAGGGCACGGTTCCGTACGACGCGGCCGCAACCTGCCGCGGCGCGGTCGCCCCGCTCTTCGACTACAACCACAACACGAATCTCTGTGCCGTCATCGGCGGGGTTGTCCTCCACGATCCGCGCCTGCCGGCGCTCGACGGCTTCTTCCTCTACGGGGATCTCTGCAGCGGCGAGATCAGCGCGCTACGGGTCGACGAGGGCGTTGCGGTCGAGAACGACGATCTGAGTCTGAACGTGCCCGGCCTGGACTCGTTCGGGATGGACGCGCTCGGGCGCGCCTACGCCGTCTCGGTCGACGGCGCGGTCTACCGGATCGATCCGGCCCCCTAGTCGAGCAGGCTCTTGAAGCGGTCGGCGTCGTCGAACGGGCCGATCAGGGCGAGCCGCAACGCCTCCTCGCGCATCAGGCTCCCGCCGACCCGTAGGACGTCCTCGGCGGTCACCTTGTCCAGTTCGGCCAGCACCTCGGCCGGCTCGGTCGCACGACCCTCGAGCACCTCGCGCCGCAGCCCGAACATGTTCGTCCCCTGGGGGCTCTCGAGCGAGAGGACGAAGCGGCCCTTGGCATACGACCGGGCCTTCTCGAGCTCGTCCCCCGGCACGGGCTCCGTGGCGATCTTGCGCAGCTCGGCCAGGATCGTCGTGACGGCCTCGTCGACCCGCTTCAGATCGACGCCCGCCTGCGAGTAGAGCGTGCCCGAGTCGGTATAGGCCTGGTTGAGCGCGAAGACGTAGTAGGCCAGGCCTCGCCGCTCGCGCACCTCGGTGAACAGGCGCGAGGACATGCCGCCGCCGAGCACGGTGCGCAGGAGCTCGACGGCGTAGCGGTCTGGATGGGCGATCTCGTAGCCGGTCACGCCGAGGCAGAGATGCGCCTGGTCGGACACCTTCTCGTGCACCTTGACGCGGCCGTTCTGCGCGAACCCCGACCCGGGAGGCGTCCCGGTCGGCGAGGCAGGGAGGTCGCCCAGCAGCTCGGCGATCTTCTCCACCGGCCCCTCGCCGAGGTTCCCGGCCAGGCCGACGACGATGCGCTCCGGCGTGTACCAGTGCCCGACGTAGTCCCGGAAGGTGTCGCGGGTCGCGGCCTGGATCGTCTCCTTCGTGCCGAGGATGTTCCGGCCCAGCGGCTCGTCGCCGTAGACGAGCTGGTCGTAGACGCGCGAGATGTAGTCTCGCGGCGTGTCCACGTACATGTTCATCTCCTCGAGGATCACGCCCTTCTCGCGCTCGATCTCCTCGGCGTCGAACTTCGCGTGCCGGAGCATGTCCACGAGCACGTCGAGCGCGACGTCCCGGAACTCGGTCGCGCAGCGGACGTAGTAGCCCGTGTACTCCTTGCCGGTGAACGCGTTGAACTCGCCGCCAATCGCGTCGATCTCGGCCGAGATGTCGCGCGCGCGCGGCCGCCGCTCCGTGCCCTTGAAGAACATGTGCTCCGAGAAGTGCGCGATGCCGTTGGCCTCGGGAGTCTCGTAGCGCGAACCGGCCGCGAGCATGATGAAGCAGGAGACCGACTGGGCCTGCGGCATCGGCGCCGCGAGCACGCGCAGGCCGTTCTCGAGCGTATGTCGTTCGAACGTCGCCACCCGCTTCGATGGTATAGACAGGCTCGTGGCCCCCGGCGAGATGACCCGACGCGCGATCGAAGCCCGGCCCGAGCGGGCAGAGGTGCACGCGTGACGCTCGAGCAGGGCATGGCGATCGTCCGGCAGGTCGTCGAGTCGGCGCCCGGCCCGGTCTCGGTCTATGTTGCAGACGACCACGGCGAGCTCGTCGCCGCGGCGACGATGGACGGCGCCGCTCCGGACACGCGCCTGAACGCCGAGCGGAAGGCCTACACGGCCGCGCGCAGCGACGCCGAGACGACGCGGGCACTGGCCGAGAAGGTGCGCAGCGACCCGGCCGAGCTGGCCAGCTTCGACCCGCGGTTCACGTTCTTCGCCGGCGGCGTGGCCGTGTTCGAGGGCGGCCTCCGGGTCGGCGCCGTCGGCGTCAGCGGCCTGCCCGGCGAGGAAGACGAGTCGCTGGCGACGGCGGCGATCCGCGCCGCAGGCCTGACGCCAGGCGGCGCCTGAGTTCGCCCGAACGGCCTCCCCGCCGCGACATTCCGTACTTGCTTCCCCCCGGGGGCCTGCGGCCCCTCTGCCCCCGTTTTCGAGGGTAGCTCGGAAACCGTGACGCGTGTGAGACGCGACTGTGACGATTCAGACACACGCGTGGCCGCGTTCGAAAAGGCGACGGGGCCTTGTGGCCCCGTCGGTCACGGCAGTTCTGGAACGACATCAGCCCGCGTGGGCGGCCTCCTTTTGCTCCCCGCGCAGGGCGAACGCGATCAGGAAGTGCGTGATCCCCCGCAGCAGGGCGAACGCGGCCAGCCACGCCGTGAGCAGGATCGCCTTGCGGTCGAAGTCACCCGAGGCCCAGAAGGCGAGCCCGACGCAGATGATGCCCACGATCAGCCGGATCCACCAGACCCCGGTCCGGTTGGAGAGGGCGACGATGATGTCGACGATCCCGACGAACAGGAACATGAAGCCCGTGACGGACGCGATCGCCACGAACGTGTTCTCGGGATGGATGAACGACATGATCCCGCCGACCACGAGCAGGACGGCCAGGAGCGCGTTGACCGCCTTCCACCAGCCGCTCTGGACGACGAAGATCATCAGGAACTCGAACAGGCCGGCGATCAGGAAGATGATGCCGGCGAGCACGCCGATCGACTTCGCCGAGGTGATGTCGAATCGGAACATGATCAGCGAGAAGATCAGCCAGAACGTCCCGGTGACGAGGAACACCCACCACTTCGGCCCGAAGCTGTCGTCGTAGATCTCCCCGTCTGCAGCCATCGTGGACACGTACCGCCCTCCCTCGGTCGAGTTCGCCGGGTCGTTGCTCGGCTCGGCGCGAGCGTAACAACCGCTCGTGACGGATCACTCGAGGCGCGTCAGCGCGGGCGGTCGGCGCGCCGGTAGACGAACCGGAGCGCCTGCCAGTCCACGTCGACGGAGCAGCTCTTGTTGTCCACGAGGCCGTGTGCGAGGCCGATCCCCTGCACGGCCTCGAAGCTCAGGTCGGTCTCGATCGGCGCCGCCTTTTTCGGCCAGGCGATCCAGAGCCCCTCCGCAGGCTCGAGCGTGTCTCGCAGCGGCGGGAAGCGCCGCTCGAGGTCGTCGCGACTCGTCGTGAACAGCATCGTCACCGTCGCGCCTGTCCTCGCACCCAGCTTCCGCGAGAGCGGTGTCGTCGTGGCCGAGGAGTCCTTGCCCGTCACGACTACTCGAGCCGGGCCAGCTCCTCGAGGAGGCGGTCGACCTCTTCGAGCGTGTTGTAGTGCACGAGGCCCACTCGGACGGCGCCGCCGTCCCCGAGCCCGAGCCGCTTCATGATCTCGAGCGCGTAGTAGTTGCCGTGCCAGACGGCGAAGCCGCGCTCGCCGAGCCGGGACGCGACCTCGCCGGACTCGAGGCCGTCGACGGTGAACGCGAACGTCGGCACGCGGCCGGCCATCGTCGGCAGCCCGTGGAGGCGGCAGCGGTCGGGCAGCCCGTCCAGGAAGCGCACGCCGAGCGTCCGCTCCCAGCCCACGATCGCCGGCCAGCCGATCGAGCCGACGTACTCGACGGCCGCGATCATCCCGGCCAGGAGCTCGAACGCCTGCGTGCCGGTCTCGAAGCGGTGCCCGAACGGCTCGCTCGACTGAGGCCGCACCTTGTAGGGCCGCCACTCCTCGGCCCTGGCGCGGCGCGTGAAGGCGATGCCGAGGTGGGGCCCGAAGAACTTGTACGACGAGCAGGCGAGCACGTCGAGCCCGAGCGCCTCGACGTCGATCTGGCCGTGCGGCCCGTAATGGACCGCGTCCGCCCAGGCGAGCGCGCCGGCCTCGTGCGCGAGCGCCGCGATGCGGCTTGCCTCGGTCACGGTGCCGACCGCGTTCGAGGCCAGCGGGAACGCGACGACGCGCGTCCGGTCGCTGAGCTGCCGCTCGAGATCGTCCATGTCCAGACTGCAGTCCTCGTGGATGTCGACGCAGCGCACGACCAGATCCCGGTCGTGCGCGAGTTCGAGCCAGGGCGCGACGTTGCCGTCGTGGTCGAGGCGCGTGACCAGGATCTCGTCGCCGGGCTCGAAGCCGCGGCCGACGGTCCGCGAGAGCGCGAAGTTGAGCGTCGTCATGTTCGGCCCGAAGACGATCTCCTCGGACGAGCAGCCGAGGAAGCGCGCCGCCGTGGCGCGAGCTTCGTCGACCAGGGCCTCTGTGCGGCGGCTGGTCTCGTAGGGCCCGCTGACGTTCGCGTTCGACTCGCGCAGGTAGGCGCCGATCGCGTCGATCACGGAATCGGGCACCTGCGTCCCGCCCGGTCCGTCGAAGAAGACGAGGTCGCGCTGGAGGGCCGTGAACCGCGCGCGGGCAGCGTCGAGGTCGAACGGCGGCGCCGACGGCCGTCACGCCTCGCTCCCGTTGACCCGCCACGCGTAGCGGACCGGGGTCACGAACGACGCGCCGACGAAGCAGTCGCGCTCGGCCTTGGCCAGGACTGCCCGCTGCGTCTCCTCGTCCGGCGGCCGGGGCGAGCTCGACGTCGAGGCTGCACTCCAGCTCGACGAAGGCGTAGCGGCCGTCGGTCGGCCGCTTCGTCACCTGCCCGGAGGCGGCGGCGGACGACGAGGACACTTTCATCCCGGCGCGCTGGGCGTGATAGGCGAGGCTGGCCAGCGTGCAGCGCGCCAGCCCGGCGAGTGTCAGGTGCTCGGGCGCGAAGTCGCGCGGCAGTTGCTGTGGGTCGCCGCCGTCCGCCGCGACCCGGTAGCGGCGGTCCAGCGTGATCGAGTAGTCGAGGACCTTGGCGCGCACCTCGCTCATCCCCGGGTCAACCCTATGTCATCCGGTCCCGCGACTACCGTGCCGACATGGACAGGCTCCGGCCGCTCAGCGAGAGCGATTGCTACGCCCGCCTCTACGGCCAGCGAGACCCGACCGTGACGATCATCGCGCGGTCACCCCCGCTCGCAGCCGTGGCCGACGGTCACCGGAGAGGAGCTGCGGAGCGCGTTCGACGAACGGCTGAACGCACGCGAGCCCCTGAACCCGTTCGAGGCCGAAGCGGCGTAAGTGACCCCGCACGCGTCTGCGCTCGGCGGAAGCGCTGCACCGTGCTGGTCCGGAACGGCCGCGTTCGCGCGCGAGTAGCGTGGGTGTGTGTCTCCGCTGCCTCGCTCCCCGGACGCTGAGCCGGTCGTCTCGGCCGTCCCCGACGTGCTCGCGCCCGGCCTCCGCGTCGTCTTCTGCGGCATCAACCCGGGCCGGGTCTCGGCGGCGGCGGCCGCGCACTTCGCCAATCCGCGAAACGACTTCTGGCGCCTCCTGCACGCGGCAGGCTTCACTCCGCGGCTGCTGCGCCCGGAGGAGCAGTTCGAGCTCCTCGACTACGGCGTCGGGCTGACGAACGCCGCCCCGCGGACGACGAAGGGGTCGGGCGACCTTCGCAGCGCCGACTTCCGGGACTCTGCCGAACGGCTCGAGCGGCTCGCACGCGACCTCCGTCCCGCCTGGATCGGCTTCGTCGGCAAGGAGGCGTACCGCGGCACCTTCGGCGAACGGCCGGAGCCCGGCGTGCAGGAGCGGCGGCTCGAGGGCACGTCGCTGTTCGTGCTGCCTTCCACATCGCCGGCCAACGCAGCCGTGCCCTATGCCGAGCGGCTGCGCTGGTTCCGCGAGTTGCGCGCGCTCCTCCCGTGAAGCCGTGGCGGGACGGCGTCAGAGCGCTAGTCGCGCCAGCGGTTCGTGATCGGCGTCCGCCGGTCGCGACCGAAGGCCTTCGGACGGAGCTTGACGCCGGGCGGGGCCTGGCGGCGCTTGTACTCGGCGCGGTCGATCAGGGCGATGGCGCGCTCGACCGCGTCCCGGTCGAAGCCGTCGGCAAGCAGCTCCTCGCGCGAGCGGTCGTGCTCCACGTACGCCTCGAGCACGGGATCGAGCATCGCGTAGGGAGGCAGCGAGTCCTCGTCCCGCTGGTCCGGTCGCAGCTCCGCGCTCGGTGCCCGGTCGATGATCGAGGCGGGAATCAACTCGCGGCCGGCGCGCTCGTTCAGTCGCCGCGACAGCCGCCACACGTCCGTCTTGTACATGTCCTTGAGGAGCGCGAACCCGCCGGCCATGTCGCCGTAGAGCGTGGCGTACCCGACCGAGAGCTCGGACTTGTTGCCGGTCGCGAGCACGAGCCAGCCGAACTTGTTCGACAGCGCCATCAGCAGCGTGCCGCGTGCGCGCGCCTGGACGTTCTCCTCCGTCAGGTCGCGCCGGCGTGCCCGCGAACGCCGGTTCCAGCGCCGCCTCGAACCCGCCGACGACGTCGTCGATCGGGATCTCGCGAAAGTCGACGCCCAGGGACTCGGCCACCCGTCGCGCGTCGCCCCGCGTGGCCTCCGACGAGAACTGCGACGGCATCGACACGCAGTGGACGCGCTCCGGCCCGAGCGCCTCGGCTGCGAGCGCCGCGGTCAGCGCCGAGTCGATGCCGCCCGACAGCCCGACCACGACGTCGCGGAAGCCGTTCTTGTCGACGTAAGCGACGCAGGCCGAGCTCGAGCGCGAGCCGCATCTGCTCCAGGTCGTCCACGAGCGGTGCGATCGCCGCCGGGGCTCGGAGGCCCTTCGGGCGTCGGCACGTCCAGCGGCACGATCATGGCTGCCGTCCTGCGCCTCCTGCGCGTGTCCGGACGCGAGCCGGATCGACGTCGACGACGAGCAGCGCCTCCTCGAACCCCGGCGCGCGGGCCACGACCGAGCCGTCGTCGGCGAGCACGACCGAGTGGCCGTCGAAGACGAGCTCGTCCTGGGCGCCGACCGTGTTGCACAGCGCCACGAACACCGAGTTGTCGCGGGCGCGGTCGGCGAACATGTCCTCCCGCTCGCGATCCTTGCCGACATGGAACGGCGAGGCGGAGAGGTTGACGATCACGTGCGCGCCGGCGCGGGCCAGGTCGGCTGCGGGCGGGCCGGGCTGCCACATGTCCTCGCAGATCGTCACGCCCACGAGCATGTCGCCGAGCCGGAGCAGCAGGAGGTCGCGGCCCGGTGCGAAGTACCGTTTTTCGTCGAAGACGCCGTAGTTGGGGAGAAGCTGCTTGCGGTAGATCGCCTTGACCTCGCCGTCCGAGCAGACGGCGCAGGCGTTGAACACGTCGTCATCGTCGGTGTGCGGCGTTCCGACGAGCGCGACGGTCCCGGTCGTCTCCCGCGCGATCTCGGCCAGCGTGCGCTCGGCCGCGCGCACGAATCCCGGCCGGAGCAGCAGGTCCTCGGGCGGATAGCCGGTGACGGCCAACTCGGGGAAGAGGACGAGCCCGGCGCCCGCGTCGCGTGCCTGCCCGAGCCGCGTCAGGATCCGGTCGCGGTTTCCGTCCAGGTCTCCGACGACGGAGTCGATCTGGGCGAGCGCGAGTCGCACGGTTTTAGCCTATCAGTCTAAAACCTGCCCGGGCTTGCGCCCGACGAAGATCGCCCAGCCGAGCAGTTCGCGCCGGTACCGGAAGTGGTCGTCCCGGCGGCGCGCGTGGCGTTCGCGGATCTCGCCGGCGCGCTCGTCGTCGGGGTTCTCGGCGAGCCACTCCTCGACCGCGCGCCAATGGAGGCTCTCGTACCGGTCCCAGTCGTCGTCGGAGGAAGCGATCACCCCGGTCGTGGCAAGGCCGGCCGCCTCGAACCGCTCGACTGTGCCGGCCAGATCGACGTAGCCGATGTCGTCGACCCCCTCCGGCAGCGGCCACCGCCGCCAGAACGGCTCGCCGATCGCGACGAACCCGCCGCCGCGCACGGTCGGGCACAGGACGGCGGCGGCCTCGGCGATCGTCCCCCAGACAAACGAGGCGCCGAGGCAGAGCGCGGCGTCGAAAGCCTCGGCCTCGAGCGCCACCCGAGCGGCGTCGGCCGTGCGCACCTCGATCCGCTCGGTGAGTCCGTGGGCCGCGACGCGTGCCCGGGCCTCGTCGGCGAAGGCGGGACGCACCTCGATGCCGAGGATCCGGCAGTCGTGGGCGGCGGCGAGGATCAGCGCGGGCCCGGCTTTGCCGCACGCCACGTCGAGCACGCGGCTCTCGCTCGTCAGGCGCAGGTAATCCCCGAGGAGCCTGATCTTTTCCGGGCTCGTGGGGTTCTGGATCTCGTGGTCGCGCTCGACCACTTCCCACGGCCACGGGTCAGACACGCGCGGCGATCTCTTCGAGTACCTCCGGGTTCTCCACGGAGGTCATGTCGCCCGGGTCCGTGCCGAGTGCCGTCGCGCGGACGGCGCGGCGCACGATCTTCGCCGAACGCGTCTTCGGGAGCCCGGACACGAACACGATCCGCTCGGGCGCGAACGCCTTGCCCAGCTCGGCGGCCACGAGGCTCCGCAGCTCGTCGGCGTCCGGTGTCTCGGCTCCGGGCGAGGGCACGCAGAAGACCCAGACCACCTCGCCCTTGACCTCGTGCGGCACGCCGACCGCGGCCGCCTCGGACACGGCCGGATGGGCCACGACCGCCGACTCGATCTCCGCCGGCCCGATTCGCTTGCCGGCGATGTTGAGTGTGTCGTCCGAGCGCCCGTGCAGGAACCAGTAGCCGTCCTCGTCCACCGAGGCCCAGTCGCCGTGCGTCCAGATCCCCGGGAAGCGCCGCCAGTAGGTGTCGAGGTAGCGCTCGGGGTCGCGCCAGAACCCGCGCGTCATGCCCGGGAACGGCTTCCTGCAGACGAGCTCGCCCACGTCGCCCGTGCCGACGAGCGAGCGGCCCGCCTCGTCGACGACGTCCATCGCCATGCCTGTGGCTCTGAAGCCGAGCGAGCAGGGCTTGATCGGCATGGCTACGGAGGGGGAGAGGAAGCAGGCGCCGACCTCGGTGCCGCCGGAGATGTTGATGATCGGGCAGCGGCCGCCGCCGACGCGCTCGTGGAGCCACATGTACGGGTCGGGGTTCCACGGCTCGCCGGTCGTCACCATCAGGCGCAGGCTGGACAGGTCGGCCTGCGGGTCGCCGTGCGGGATCAGCGCGCGGATCAGCGTCGGCGAGCAGCCGAGGATCGTCACGCGCTCCTGCTCGATGATCCGCCAGAGGCGGTCGTGCGGCCAGTCCGGCGCGCCCTCCGCGAAGACGATCGTCGCCCCCAGTGCGCCGCCGCCGGCGACGGTCCACGGGCCCATGATCCAGCCCATGTCGGTGGCGAAGTGGATCACGTCGCCGGGCCGTGCGTCGGCCTGGTAGGCGGCCTCGCGTGCGACCGAGACGAGGAAGCCGCCGTGGACGTGGACGACGCCCTTCGGCGTCCCGGTGGTGCCGGACGTGTACGCCAGCAGGTACGGATGCTCGGAGTCGAGGGCGAATGCCTCGGTCGTGCCCGGGCAGTCGGCGGTCAGCTCGTCCCAGGGCGCGACGACGACGTGCTCGACGGACGGCGCCTCGCGGCGCGCCTCCTCGAGGATTGCGAGCATCGGCTGCTCGCGCCCGCGCCGGCTCGACACCGTCGTCGTGATCGCGACCTTCGCCTCGGAGTCCTGCAGCCGCTGCGCCACCGCCGGCGCCGCGAAGCCCGAGAAGATCGGCACCTGGACGGCGCCGATGTGCGCGCAGGCGTGCGATGCGATCGCGACCTCGGGAGACATGGGCAGGTAGAGCGCGACTCGGTCGCCGGGCTCGACGCCGAGCCGCAGCAACGCCTCGGCGAGCTTCGTCACCTCGTGCGAGAGCGCAGAGAAGGAGAGCGAGCTGCGCGAGCCGTTCTCGCCCAGCCCGACCGCCGCCTCGGCGTCGGCGCGGGGGCCGGCCGCCCAGCGGTGGACGCAGTTCCAGGCGATGTTCAGCTTCCCTCCGGTGAACCACGTCGCCCACTCGGGCCCGCGCGTGAGGTCGACGACTTGCTCCCAGGGCTCGAAGAACTCGAGCCCCATGTCCTCGATCGCGGCCGGAAAGAACCACTCCGGCTCGTCGATCGACCGCTGCACGAGCTCGCGGTACTCGGAGATCCCGTGCCTCCGCATCAGCCGCAGGACGTTCGCCTGCTCGAGCACGTCCTCGCTTGGCGTCCAGACGAACTCGCTCACGGTCGACAGCCTAGACTCCGCCTGTGGGACTGCGCAGCTGGCTCAAGGTGTCGGAGAGTAGAGCCAATGCCATCCGCGACGAGCCCGCCGCGAAGCCCGGGCTTTGCCCGGGCGTAGCTCGGGCCGCCGGACACGCGTCGCTGAGAACGGGAAGTGGGCTCATGGGGGAAACCGGCTGTTTCCCCCATGCAATAACGAAACCCCCGGCTGCGGCCACCCGGGGGTTTCGCTCGGACTGCCTGCTCGCCGACCCGCGGCGAATACCCTGGAGACTCGGCCCTGCGGCCCGGTCGAGTCTCTGAGCCATTCGCGCGTTCTGTCGGCGCGCCCCCCGCGTTGGGCTATGGACCCTGCAAGGTGATCCGACTGTAGCTGCCATGTCCGGAAAAGTCAAGTAGCAATGTGAAGCGGCGATCCGCTACAGTCACTTCACACCGTTTCGACCAGGACAGGGAGAGGGTTCGGGGACATGGAGATCGCAGCGCAGACGACGCCGGAGGCGGCGGAACAGCAGGCCAGAGACGCGTCCGCGCTCGGCGAGCGCGTGCGGCGGTTGCGTGTCGCGGCCGGCCTCTCCCAGACCGAGCTCGCCGGCGGACGGTTCTCCAAGGAGTACGTGAGCCAGATCGAGCGCGGCAAGACCAGGCCGACCTCGGACACGCTCGAGTGGCTCGCAGAGCGGCTCGACGCGGATCCCAACTTCCTCGCCAGCGGCGTCTCGGCCGTCGACCGGTACCGCTGGGAGGCGGTGCTGGCCAGGGGCGAGGCGCTCGTCGAGCAGCACCGCTACGAGGAGGCCACCCGGGAGTTCGAGACGGCGCTCGTCGAGGCCCGTGTCCTCGGCGCTCACGACCTCGTCCTCCGCGGACTGGTCGGCCAGGCCTGGGGCCGGCACGAGCTCGGGCGAGGTGCAGGCCGCTGTCGACCTGCTGCTCGAGGCGCGCGACCTCTCCGAGGGGCCGCGGTTCAGCGACCTCGAGCGGGCCGACGTCCTCTTCCGGCTCGGCGTCTGCCGGTACAAGCTGGCCAGCATCTCCACCGCGGCGTCGCTGCTCGACGAAGCGCTGCTGCTCGCCGAGCGCTCCGGGCTTCCCTGCGACCGGCTGCGCGTCGAGATACTGCTCTGGCGCTCTCGCTGCTACCGGCGCCAGCGCGACTACCTCGCCGCGCGGGAGTGCGTTCAGCGTGCGCTCGAGCTCGCCGACGCGCTCCAGCATCCCGTCACGATCGCGAACGTCTACTTCCAGGCGTCGCTGGTCGCCGAGCGGGAGGGGCACCTCGGCCTGGCGCGCTCGTATGCCGAGCGGGCGAGGGCCCGGTACGAGGAGATCTCCGACCGCGTCACCGTCGGCCGTCTCCTGAACAACATCGGCGGTCTCACGCACATGCTCGGCAGGCCCGAGGAGGCGATCGGGTACCTCAAGGACTCGCTCCGTGTCCTCCTCGACGAAGGGAGCGACGTCGAGGCCGCACACGTGGTCTGCTCGCTTGCCGAGATCCATCTCGAGACCGGTCGTTTCGACGAAGCGGAGGGCGAGGCCCGCAAGGCGCTCGAACTGCTCGACGGCCGGGTCGACTATCTCTCCGAGATCGGCACCGCCCAGCTGGTGCTCGGTCGCTCGCTCGTGGGACAGAATCGCTTGGACGAGGCTCAAGGCTTCCTCCGGGCCGCCGATACGAGCTTCGAGCAGATGGCTTCGGTCAGTCACCGTGCTTCCGCCTGGATCGCGCTCGGAGATCTCGCCCACCGGCGGGACGACGACCGCGAGGCCGCGCGGCTGTACCGGAAGGCAGCCGAAGCGCTGCAGGACGTTCGTTTCTAACCCCGCCCCTGGGGCCGACAAGGAGAGGAGTCGCGATGAGCAAGGCGAGGATCTTTTTCATTCTCACCACCGTCGTGCTCGTCGCCGGGCAGTTCGCATTCGTGCGGCCGTTCGGCATGTTCGACGGGCCGTAGACAGACGTCGGTTACCTCGGGGCGAGAGCGGCCTGGCCCCTAGCCGGCGCCGCTCTCGCCCGAACGACATCCTCCCCGGGGTCATCAAGACCGGGGCTACACTCGAAGCGATGCACGCACGAAGGCTCGTGGCGGCGCTGGCCGCGTCGGCAGCGCTACTGGCCGCCGGTGTCGCCGGGACCGGCGCCGCGGTCTCGGCTCCCCGGGTCGCCCAGCTCATGCCCGTGCTCGGGACCGAGGACTACGCGCCCGGGCCGGTCCGCGTCTCCTTCCTGCTGCTGGACTCGCAGGGCGCCCCGGTGTACCGCAAGGACATTCGGGTTCGCGTCTCGGCCGGCAAGGGCAAGCCTCCGCTGGCCGTGGCCCTCGCGTCGCTCGAGCCGGTCGGTGTGGCCGGCGCCGACGGCGACGCCGGGGAGATCACCCGCCTCTACGTCGTGCACTTCCGCGTGCCGCGCGCCGGGACGTACACGCTCTCGGCGGACGCGACCGGCGGCAAGCCGATCCGCGCCGTCTGGACGATCGACGTGCGAAAGCACCCGCGCGCTCCCGCGGTCGGCTCGCGTGCGATCCCCTCGAAGACGCCGACGATCGCCAGCACGCACGGCGACCTGCGCGCGCTGACGACGAGGACGCCGCCCGACACGAAGCTGCTGCTGTACTCGGTCGCCGGCTCCCTCGCCGCGCACAAGCCGTTCGTCCTCGTCTTCGCGACACCGAAGTTCTGCGCGAGCAGGACGTGCGGCCCGGTCGTGGACGTGGTCGACGCCGTTCGCAGGCAGCTCGGCGACAAGAGCGTCCGCTTCATCCACGTCGAGGTCTACAAGGACAACAACCCCGGGCTCGGCTACAACCAGTGGTTCGAGCAGTGGCATCTGCCGAGCGAGCCGTGGACGTTCCTCGTCGGCCGGGACGGCCGGATCAAAGGGCGCTTCGAGGGCTCCGTCTCGGTTGGCGAGCTCGCCGCCGCCGTGCGGCAGGACCTGCTCGCGAAGTAGCCGCTGAGGGGCCGCGCTAACGTTGCGGGCGTGGAGGCGAGCGCCGAGCCCGTCAGC
Organism: uncultured Actinomycetes bacterium; assembly: GCA_963776375.1. Taxonomy (GTDB): domain Bacteria; phylum Actinomycetota; class Thermoleophilia; order Gaiellales; family Gaiellaceae; genus PALSA-612. The sequence continues at coordinate 135,586 of CAVZMF010000006.1, forward strand.
CTGACCAGCCTCGCGGTCGCGGGCGGGTGCGCGGCGAAGTACGCGGCGGGGCGGCTCGAGGAGCTGCTCGCCGGGCTCGTCCCCGCCGACGCGGAGAACCTGCTCGTCGGGCTCGATCCGGCCGACGACGCCGCCGTCTACCGGCTCGACGACGAGCGCGCGCTGGTGTTCACCGTCGACTTCTTCCCGCCTGTCGTCGACGATCCGGCGGACTTCGGCGCGATCGCGGCGACGAACGCGCTCAACGACGTCTATGCCATGGGCGGCCTGCCGCTGCTCGCGCTCTCCGTCGCGGCCTTCCCCGAGGAGCTGCCGACCGAGCTGCTGGCGGCGATCATGCGGCGGCGCGGACGAGGCGGTGCGCGCTGCGGGCGCGATTCTCGCCGGCGGGCACACGATCCGCGACGACGAGCCGAAGTACGGGCTCGCCGTTGTCGGCACGGTCGCGCCGGACGCCGTCTGGCAGAAGTCCACGGCCCGGCCCGGGCGATGCGCTTCTGCTCACGAAGCCGCTCGGCACCGGGCTCGTGCTGCACGGCCACAAGCGCGGGCTGGTCGGCGACGCGGAGCGCGACGAGGCCGTTCGCTCGATGCGGACGCTGAACGGAGCCGCTGCCGAGATCCTGAAGACGCTCTCGCCGAGCGCCGTGACGGACGTGACCGGGTTCGGCTTGCTCGGCCATGTGCACGAGACGGCGTCGCGGAGCGGCGTGCGGATCCGGCTCGACGCCGAGCGGCTGGTTGCGCTTCCCGGCGCGCTCGAGGTGGCCCGCGCGGGCGAGCGCACCGGGGGCGACCGACGCAATCGCGAGTTCGTCGGCGACCGCGTGTCGGTGGAGGGCGTCGCGGACGAGCTCGTGGCGCTTGCGTTCGATCCCCAGACCTCGGGCGGCCTGCTCGTCGCCATGCCGAAGGACCGGGTTGCCGTGCTGAAGGCGGTGTTCGACGACCGCGGCCTGCACCTGACCCGCATCGGTGCCGTCGAGGAAGGAGCCGGCGTTGTCCTCGCCTGAGCTCAGCGTCGCGTCCGGGCGGGCCGCGCGGCTGCGCGCGATCGCCGTCACCCCGCAGGTCTTCGTGTGGCTCGCGGCTGCGTCGGCGCTCAGTCTCTACCTGATCCTGATCACGGGCGCGACGGTGCGGCTGACCGCCTCCGGGCTCGGTTGTGACAACTGGCCCGGCTGCCAGGCGGGCCAGCCGTTCCCGGAGACGGGCTACCACTCGTACATCGAGTTCGGCAACCGGCTCGTCGGCGGGATCACGATCGCGTTCACGCTGATCGCGGCCCTCGCCGCCTGGCGCACGCGCGGCCTCGAGCGGTCGGCACGCCGGCTGGCGCTGGCCGTCTTCCTCGGCACGCTGGCCCAGGCGCCGCTCGGGTACCTGACCGTCCGCTTCCACCTGAACCCGTATCTCGTCATCTCGCACTTCCTGCTCTCGGCAATCGTGCTCGCGGGCGCCGTCGTCGTCTTGCTCCAGGCGCTCGGGCTCCGCTACGGCGCGATCGCGCCGCTCGTGCCGAAGGAGCTGCAGCAGGCAATGACCGTTGCCGCGGTCGCCGCCCTCGTCCTGCTCGTCAGCGGCACGATGGCGACCGCGAGCGGGCCGCATCCGGGCGATTCCTCGAAGGTGCACAGGCTCTGGAACCTCGACGAGGCGATCTACGTCCACGCCGGCGCAACAGCAGTGTTCGGCGTCTGCTTCGTGTTCGTGCTCGGCTATCTCGCCTCGCGGCGCGACCGCTCGCCGAAGCTGTTCCTCCTGTCGCTGGGGGTGCTCTCGCTGCTGCTCGTGCAGATGGCGATCGGCGAGACGCAGTACCGCACGCACCTGCCCTGGTGGCTCGTGCTCGTGCACGTCGCGGTCGCCGGCGCCGTCTGGACCGGAATCGTCGCGCTCGCACGGCTCTTCCGCCGCCCGCTCGGCTGGTTCGCCCCCGGGGCGTAGACTGGGCAAATGAGCGAAGAACTCCAGATCGAGCGCCGTGCAGACCTCGAACATCCGGTGTTGATCGCCGCCTTCCGCGGCTGGAACGACGGGGCGCAGGGTGCGTCGCTCGCCGGCGGCTACCTCGCCAAGATCTGGAACGCCCAGCAGTTCGCCTCGATCGACCCCGAGGGCTTCTACGACTTCCAGGCCACGCGGCCGATGGTCTCGCTCGTCGACGGGATCACGCGGCGGATCGATTGGCCGGAGAACGACTTCTACAGTGCGACGCCTGACGGCCTAGGCCGCGGGGCGCTGCTGCTGCTCGGCGTGGAGCCGAACCTGCGCTGGCGCCGCTTCTCGAGCCTGATCGTCGACCTCGCGCGCGAGCACGAGGTCGAGCTGGTCGTGACGCTCGGCGCGCTGCTCGCGGACGTGCCGCACACGCGGCCCTCGCCGGTCACCGGCACGGCAACCGATCAGGCGCTCGTCGACCGGCTCGGCCTACAGGCCTCACGCTACGAGGGCCCGACGGGGATCGTCGGGGTGCTCCACGACGCCTGCAGGGCCGCCGAGCTCCCGTCGGTGAGCCTGTGGGCGGCCGTGCCGCATTACGTCTCGCTCGCTCCGAGCCCGCGAGCCGCGCTGGCGCTCTGCCGGCGGCTCGGCGACCTCCTCGAGACCCGGATCGACACCGACGAGCTCGAGCAGGCGGTCGAGGCGTACACGCAGCGGGTCACCGAGGCGGTGGCGACGGACGAGGAGACCGCCGAGTACGTCCAGGAGCTCGAGCGACGGGTCGAGATGATCGACGAGGACGACCTGCCGAGCGGCGACTCGCTGGCCGCGGAGCTGACCCGCTTCCTGCGCGAACACGACGAGCAGGATGGGCCGCCCGACGTCGCCCGCGACCAGTAGCGACGATCTACCCCGCTGCAGCTGGGTCGAGCATCGGCGGCGATCCGCTCTATCTCGCCTACCACGACGAGGAGTGGGGCGTGCCGTCGCGCGACGACCGCCACCTCTTCGAGCTGCTCGTGCTCGAGGGCGCGCAGGCCGGGCTCTCGTGGTCGACGATCCTGCACAAGCGCGAGGGCTACCGGCGGGCGTTCGCGGGCTTCGACGCCGAGCAGGTCGCGCGGTTCCGCGACCGGGACGTCGAGCGGCTGCTCGGCGACCCAGGCATCGTGCGCAACCGGCTCAAGATCACGTCGGCGATCGACAACGCCCGCAGCGTGCTCGCGGTGCGCGAGGAGCATGGCAGCCTCGCCGACTACCTCTGGGACTTCGTCGGCGGCGAGCCGATCGTCGGGCGGTTCGAGTCCCTCGGCGCAGTTCCGGCCGAGACCGACGAGTCGCGCGCCATGAGCAAGGACATGAAGCGCCGCGGCTTTCGCTTCGTCGGCCCCACGATCTGCTACGCGTTCATGCAGGCGACCGGAATGGTCAACGACCACGTCGCGGGCTGCTTCCGCTACCGCGAGCTGGGCGGCTCTCGCTAGGACGCTTTGCTCTGATCCCAGGCGAGCCAGCGCTGCGGTTCGATGACCACGACTGTGCGGCCCTCGAACCAGAGCGCCTCCTCGAACTCGGGCGGCACGGCGCCGAGGTAGCGCATCTCCATCTTCTCGGTCACCTCGCGAACGAGCGGCCCTTCGTCGACCAGCTCGGCGAGCCCGAAGCAGACCACGGAGCGCGGCGTCTTCGTCGGGTCCTCGACGCGCGGGTCGACGTCGACGCACATCGTCACGTGCGGGTCGCGGCGCAGGTTGGCGAGGTGGCGGCGGCTGTTGCCGAGCGAGAGCAGGAAGCGTCCGCCCTCCCAGACGTACCAGATCGGCGTCACGTGGGGCCAGCCGTCGCCGCGCTGGGTGGCCATGCGCGCGACGAGCTTGCGGGAAAGGAACTCCTCGCGCTCCTCCGGCGTCAGCGCGTTCCGCCTCGTGGCCGTGGTCAGGTCGAGGAGCTCGCTCCGGTCGCCCACGCCCGGGACTCTACGACGGCGCTATCCGAACGTAAAGGCGTACGCGGACAGCCCGGGCGTGAAGCGGAGATCGAGGCGCCCGTCCTGGTCGGTGGCCCTGGTCGACGAGCGTGTACAGCCGGTCCTGTGTCACGTGCACGCGCCGCTGCCGCCGGCCGTTCAGGTAGACATCGACGTAGCCGGTGCCCCCGAGGACGAGGTGCACCTTGCGGGCGTAGAACTGGAGAGCGAGCCTCGCCTCTCGCCCGGCGACGATGCGCTGGCCCTGCACGTCCCAGTAGCCGCCGTAAGCCAGCTGGCTCTGGTCGAGCACGAAGGGCAGCGTGTACTTCGACATGCCCTTCCGGATCGGTGAGCCCGCGTAGCTCTCGAGGCGGTCGGTGCCGAGGTAGGACTCCGGCGTGAGCGGATAGTCGGGTGTGTGGTCGGCGAGGTGCAGCGCCTTCGGCAGCGACGCGTCGCGCTCGGCCAGCAGCGAGCGGATCGCGTTCTCCGTCTTCGAATAGTCGCCCTCGCCGAACTTGGCCTCGCGGATGTGCCCACGCGCGTCGATCAGGTACTCGGCCGGCCAGTACTGGTTGCCGTAGGCGTTCCAGGTCGCGTACTCGTTGTCGATCGCGACCGGATAGCGGACGCCGTACTCCTTGATCGCCTCGCGCACGTTGGAGATGTCGTGCTCGAACGCGAACTCCGGCGTGTGCACTCCGACGATGACGAAGCCGTCCTTCGCGTACGTTCGGTACCAGCTCTCGAGGTAGGGGAGCGTGCGCAGGCAGTTGATGCAGGAGTAGGTCCAGAAGTCGACGAGCACGACCTTGCCGCGGAGCTTCTGCAGGGTCAGCGGGCGATCGCCGGGCGTATTCAGCCAGGTCTGGTTGCCGGTGAAGTTCGGCGCCGAGCCGTAGTCCTTCAGGCCGCTCAGCGTGCGCATGTGCGCGATCGGCGTCTTGTCCGTGACGTTCTTCGTCCGCGCATACGACCGCTTGCCGGCGGCACTGCCTTCTGTCTGATCCTGGATCGCCTGCGTGTAGTTGGGGAACCACGTCTGGAGCTTCCGGTCCAGGTCGAACACGAGTGCGAGGGCGGAGGCTGCGAGGACGACGCCGAACGCGATGCGGAGCTGCTCGACGTGCGTGCGGAGCCTGCGTGCGAAGCGTTGGCCGCTGAGGGCGACCGCCAGCAACACCGTGCAGGCGCCGGCGGTGTAGGCGACGGCGATGCCGATCGTCTTGAAGCCGAAGTCGTGGGCCGCGGCGGAACTGGTCACGAATGCGATCGCGGGCCCGCCGCAGGGGACGAACACGAACCCGAGCGCGCAGCCGAGCAGGAAGCCGCCGCCGAGGTCGCCGGACGGGCGGCGCGAGAGCCGGGCGAGCGGCCGCTCGATCCAGACGCCGACCTGCGGGAAGAGCAGCGTCGCCGCGAGCAGGAAGAGCAGGCCGATCGAGATGTTGCGGAGCAGGTCGTCCGGCAGCCCGAGCGCGTCGAGCAGCCAGGCCGCGAACAGGATCGAGACGAGGAAGCAGGTCGCGAGGCCGGCGATGATCGCGTACGGCCGGCGGCGGTTCTCGCCCACGCCGCCGCCGAGCACGATCGGCAGCACCGGCAAGACGCACGGCGAGATCGCGGTAATCAGCCCCGCGACGAAGGCAAGCGGGATCGCGACGACGACCATTCGACCGTTATTCGGTCGAGTTTGCCTGCTCGGTTGTTACAGCCTCGTTGTCGTCGGGTTGCGCCGGGGCGCCCTCGGCAGGCTCCGCCTGGGCCTCTGGGCCCTGAGCCTTTGCCTGCACCTCGGCGTTCGCGGCGCCGCCCTTCTTCTTGCGCCGCCTGCGCCGGCGCGACCGGCGCGGCGGCTTCGGCTCGGGCAGGTCCTCGGCCAGTGCGGCCGCGATCTCCTGGATCGTCCCGAGCTCCTCCCGGGCCTGGTCGAGCAGCTTCGTCGCCCGCGGCGTGTAGCCGTCGGCCGAGGCGAGCAGCGCGGCCGCCACGGGCAGCGGCAGCCCGCGTACGGCGACGACGAGCTTGGCCGCGTTCTCCTCGTGCCGGTGGCCGCGCGAGTTGGCGAGCGCGCCTAGCAGGCGCTTGGCCTCGGGGTAGTCGCCGCTCGCTTTGCGGTCGAGCGCCTTGCGGGTCGCGCGCGCGAGCCGCCAGGTCCAGCGGGCGAGGATCTGGTCGGGCGCGTCAGGCTTCTCGGCTCCTATCGCCTGCAGCAGCGTGCGCACGCCCGGCTGGCGGTCCTTGTCCCAGGTCGGCGCCTGGGTCACGAGCGTGACGAGGTCGTCGAAGCTGGCGCGGTCGACACGCATCGAGACGCGGTCAGCGAGCGCCATCATCCGCAGGCGGCGGTTCGGGTTCTCGGCCGCGCAAGTGAACAGGAACTGCTCGAGGGCGGGCTTGCTCGCCTTGCCGTCCGTGAACTTCTGGACGAACGCCTCGCGCTCCTCGAAGCGCAGGTTGCGGCCGGCGAACGTCGCCCAGTAGCGCTGCTCTTCCTCGTCGAGGAAGCGCGGATCGACGCGCTGCCACTCGCGCTGGATCACGCCGAAGCGCCGCTTGACGTCCGGCGTCACCGGGACGAGCCACGGCGCGGGCGTCAGCTTCCGGCGCACGCGCCGCTGCATGCGCCGGCGCGGCGTGGGGATGACGCGGGCGCCCTCGCGGTAGAAGTCGGCGTCGAGCAGCGAGTGCAGCGTCACGACCCGCTCGGAGTGCGTCGCGCCCTTGTTGACGAAGTCGACGACGATGCCGGCCTCCTTGCGCGGGTGGATGCGCATGATCCGCCCGATGCGCTGCTGGTAGACGCGGCGGCTCGCGGTCGGCGCGAGGTGCATGACCACCGTTGCGCGCGGCGAGTTCCAACCCTCGGCGAGCAGCATCGCGTTGATCAGTACGTTGATCTCGCCGCGCTCGTAGGCGGCCAGCGTCTCGGCGAGCTGCACGGGCGGCGTTCGGCCGGAGACCGCGACGGCCTTGAGCTCGACGGACCGGAACTCCTGCGCGAGGTTGTAGGCGTGGTCGACGCCGGCCGCGTAGACGATGCCCGGCGTGTCGCCGAAGCGGTCGCGGTAGAGGCTCGCCGCCGCCTGGTTCAGCGCCTGGTGGTCGAGGACCTTGGCCAGCTCCTGCTGGTCGAAGTCGCCGCCGACGATCGGCACGGAGTTGATCGCCGCGACCGGCGGGACTCGCAGGCACCGAAGCGACGCGATCAGGCCGCGTCGTGCCGCGTCCTGCAGCGGCAGGTCGTCGACCGAGGCGGGGAAGACGTCCGCGACCTGCTTGGCGATCAGCTGCTCGGTCGCGGTCATGCCGACGTAGAGCGGCTCGGGGAAGCTGCGGATCGCGGCGCTCGTCTTCTCGCCGAGGGCGGTGTGGGCCTCGTCGCAGATCACGAGCTGGTAGGCGTCGCGGCGGAGGTCGCCGACGTGCCGCGCGAACCAGGCGTAGGTCTGGATCGTGATCGGGCTCGTCGACGGCAGCGGCTTCGAGTCGACGATCTCGGGCGTCAGGCGTGCGCCGTAGCCCTCGTCCGTGAGCTCGCGCCGGAACTGGTTCACGAGCAGCCGGCGGTGGGTGAGGATCAGGACGCCGATCGAGCGCGCCGCCTCGACGAAGCCGGCTGCGGCGATCGTCTTGCCGGACGCGGTTGGGTGGCGGAAGCGGTAGCGGCGGACGGCGCCGGGATCGGGCTGCGAGTCCTCGGGCTCATCGATCTCGCCCTCGACTACGAGCTCCTCGTCGTCGTCCTCGTCCTCCTCGGCGACCGGCTCCGCGTGGCCGTTGGTCTGGCCGTTGCCGTTTTCCTGGGCTCGCTGGTTGGCGGCGATCAGCTCGGTCAACATCCCGGCGAGCGCGTCGATCTGGTGGCGGCGCAGCTCGGTGCCGGACGCGAGGTGCGGCGGGTTCCCGCTGAGCACGCGCTCGAGCCCGAGCATGAGCGCGAAGCGGACCTTCCACTCGGACGTCGGCTCGTTGCGGCCGGACTCGATCTCGGCCAGCGCCTCGTCGAGCGCCCCGCGCCGCGCCGTCCCCGGCGCGAGCACGAGGTCGGGATCCTCGTCCTCGTGGAGGAAGGGCTCGCCGGCCCAGGCCGCGGCCCGGAGCGCCATGGCCTCCAGGCCGTCCGCCCCGGGCGGGGCTTTCGTCGGCTGGTCGATGGTCTTCTGCATGCGCGCAGCACTCGCCTGGTGCTGCAACTTCGAGAAGGTGCGCCCGCGAAACTTTCAGGCGCCTTCTAGAGCATAACGCATAGATCGGCGCCGACGGCCGTTTCCACGAGGACGATCAGCCGCCCATGCCGCCGAAGATGGCGAACGGGTTGCGCGGCATCGCCTCGTAGACGACCTCGCCGCCCGGCTCAGCCTGGCCGTGGAGCTGCTGCGCTAGCTGTTGCGCCTCCTCGCGGGAGCTCGCGCCGACGAGGACGTACGTCCACCTCCGAACGACGTCCCGGCCGTCCTGCTCGAGCCGGTCGGCGAGGGCTTCCGCCTCCTCGTGTGTCGCGCACTCGATGCGGACCTCCCAGGGAGCGTACCCGCGCTCGAGCACCTCCTCCTCCCAGCCCTCGTCCTTCGGGTCGTCGTCCCAGCGTCCCTCGTCGGCGAGCCAGTGCTCGACCCGGACGACGAGCGGCTCGACGGCGGCTTCCTCCAGTTCGGCCTCGATGACCTTGCGCGCCTGCTCGGCCTGGAGGCGCGAGGACGCGTAGACGAAGATCGTGTCCCCGTCGCGCGAGACGGCGAGGCGCTCGGCCTTGAGCTCCCTGGCGAGCTCCCTCGCCCTGGAGCCGAGGTCCAAGCCGAGCCCCTCGAGGAAGCCGCCGGCGTGCTCGCTCTCGAGCTCGACCCGGATACGCCAGTCGTCGCGCGCCATGGCGGCCATCAGGCTACCCGCGCCGCGCGCGCGGAGCCGTGGTCACACGCGTGGCGGGTATCACACAGCGGAGAGTCGGTCACATAATCGGCACAGTCGTGTTTCACACACGTCACGATTTCCGCGCTACGCTCAAAGCGGGGGGCCAGGGCCGAAGGCCCCGGGGGGAACCAGCATGGCATCTGACTTCGCGGCGGACGTCGAACGGGAGCGGGGGCGCTACGCGGACGGCGAGGCGCGGTTGCCCGGCATCTCCGATCCGGACGAGCGGCAGCGGCAGCTCACGCGGATGGGGAACGCGGCCACCGGGGCGGGCCTGGCGCTGCTCATGGGCGGCGCGCGCTCCGATGCCGCCAAGTGGTTCGGGCGCGCCGCAGACCGCTACCGCGAGAGCTTCGCCGACGCTCCGCCCGGGAGCTGGGGCCGGCCGGTCGGCGCCGTGAAGGCGCGTCTGCTGGCGGAAGACAGGATGGGTGCCGAGCGCGACGCGCGCTGGACGCTCGAGGCCGGCGCGGCGGAGAGCGAGTCGCCGATCGGCCGCTACGCGGCGTGCCTCGCCCTGCTCGTGGTCGGACGCGACGACGAGGCTCGCGAGCTCGCGCGGTCGATCGAAGGCCGGGCCGACTTCCCGCGGGACGTCGCCGCGGCGTTGAGCGCGATCGCCGCGGCCGACCAACCCTCGTACAAGGCAGCGGTCGCCGGCGTGCTCGAGTCGTTCGAGACCCGCGACGCCCATCTCGAGGACGTGGCCGTCGCCGACACGGTCGTGGTGCTCCAGACGCTCGCAGAGCGGCGCGGCCTGGCGGTTCCGCTGAGGTCTTCCCTCCTCCCCGCGGCGCTCTGACGGGCAGCGGTTTCGATCTCTACGGTCGACGGCGGGAGCTCGCTTCACCGGGTAGCGTCGCGCCGGCGAGCCGGCGTCAGGCCGGTCCGGCGCTAGTCGTGCCCGGAGGCGAGCTCCTGCGAGCGCTCCATCGCCGCCTGGATGGCGTTCAGGAACGCGGCGCGGACGCCTGCCTGCTCGAGCTCGTGGATCGCCCGGATCGTTGTACCTCCCGGCGAGGTGACCGCCTCGCGCAGCTCGACCGGATGCATCTTCGCGTCCCGGAGCAGCACGGCCGTTCCCAGCATGGTCTGGACGACGAGCTGGGTCGAGATCTCGCGTGAGAGGCCGAGCAGGATGCCCGCCTCGATCATCGCCTCCGCCAGCAGGGCGAAGTAGGCCGGCCCCGACCCGGAGACTGCGGTGACCGCGTCCATGTAGGCCTCCGGCACGCGCACGACCGGGCCGAGGTGTTCGAGCACGTCCTGGGCCAGCCCGACGTTCTCGTCCGAGGCGTGCGCCCCGGCGCAGAGGCCGGTGATCCCCTCGTGCACCGTTGCGGGCGCGTTCGGCATCGCCCGCACGACCGGCACCTCCGGCGAGAGCCGGCGCTCGATGAACGTCGTTGGGATCGCGGCCGCGACCGAGAGCACCGTCTGGTCCTTCGTCACCTCGCCGCGGATGCTCTCGAGCAGGACCTCGAAGTCCTGCGGCTTCACGGCCAGCACGACGACGGCGGCGCCCGAGACCGCGTCCGAGTTCGAGAGCGTGGCCTCGACGCCGTGCCGCTCGTGCAGCTCGTCGACCCGCTCGGGCCGGCGCGCTGTCACGACGAGGTCGGACGTGCCGGAGCTGAGCAGGCCGGCCAGCAGCGACTCGCCGATCTTCCCGCAACCGAGGATGGCAACGCGGCCGTTCATGCGCGGAGTCTAGGCCGCGAACCGTTGCGCAGGGCTCACGGGAAGCAGGCCGCGCCCCCACGCGCTGAGCAGGTAGACGCTCGCCAGGCCGGCCCATTCGCCGTACGGGGCGAGCAGCTCCTCGGTCTCCCAGCTCCCGGCCCGGCGGCCGCGGAGTGACGAGACGAGCTTGATCAGCCCGAGATCGCCGACGAGGCCGAGGTCGTAGCGGCCGAGGCCCTCGAGCGCAACGACGCCGACCGACCAGGGTCCGAGGCCGCGCTCGTGCCCGAGCCGGCGCGCGACCGTCTCGGCCGGGCAGTTGCGGAGCCGGTCGAGGTCGAGGGAGGTGCAGACGCGGACGAGTGTCGCGCCTCGGCGCGCGTGGAGACCGAGCCGGCGGAGCTCGGCCGGAGCGAGCGCGCCGAGGGCCGCGGCCGTCGGCGGCGCGTGCAGCGAGCCGTGGGCCGGCATCACCGCGCGGACGATCCGTCGCTCGAGGAAGCGCGCCCGGCTCGACTCGATCAGCTGGCCGCAGAGCGCGCGGAGCAGGGCGTGGGCGATCGTCGACAAGCGCATCGGGCGCAAGCCGGCGAGCGCGCGCGTCGCGGGGCCGAGCATCTCGTCGTGGCGGAATCGACGCAGGAATTCGCTGTGGTCGGCGTCGATGCCGAGCGCGAAACGCATCGCCGCCAGCGACTCGCCGCTGTCCGCCACGAGCCGCAGGGAGCCGTCGGGGAGCTGCTGCGCGGCCGCCCTCTCGACGCGCTCCCCCCGCTCGCCAATTGGCAGCAGCGCGTCCAGCACGCCGTCGCGGAATCGCCGCGTCGCATCGCCGGCATGCCTCGCCGTCAGGGCCAGGGAGTACGGGCCGCGTGCCCGGGTGACGACCTCGACCATCAAAGAAACCTAAAGCTTTCCTCCGGACGACCGGGTTACGCTCCGTACGGCGTGGACGAGGGGATGCGGACGACCTGGGACGCTGCCGCGGCCTCCGACCGCGTCGAGCACTATGTCGGCGACCCAGCGACGGCGAGATCGGAGCTCGAGTCCCTCTTCTCGCGGCTGGGCGACGACCCGCGCGGCGGCGTGTGCGTCGAGGTCGGCTGCGGGTTCGGGCGGATGTCGGGCGTGCTCGCCGGTCGGTTCGACCGGGTGCTCGCCTTGGACGTCTCGCCGAAGATGCTCGATCTCGCCCGTGCCGCGGTGACCGCGACGAACGTCGACTTCGTGCTCGTCTCCGGGAGCAGCCTCGAGCCGGTCGAGGACTGCGCGGCCGACGTCCTCGTCTGTTACCTCGTGCTCCAGCACCTTCCCGGGCGTGACGTCGTCGCCGCCTACCTGAAGGAGTTTGCCCGCGTGCTCGCCCTGGACGGTAAGGCGTTCGTCCAGTTGCCCGTGCTCGTGGAGGGAGGTCAGGCCCGGGCGTGGCGGCTGGCCCGCGGACTGGCGGTGCCGCTGCTCGCGACCGGCGGGGCGATCGCGCGGCGCCCGGCCTACCGCGGCTACCGCCTGACCGAGTCGGAGCTCGACCGCGAGCTCGAGGCCGCCGGCCTGCGCGTGGCCGCCGGTGACGAGAGCTCGACGTCGCCGTACCGGTATGCGCGCGAAGTGTTCTTGCGGCTCGAGCGGGCCTGATGGCGACGGGCCTGGCGCTCGCCGTCTTCGCGGTCGCGATCGCGGCGGCGGCCGTGCTCGTCTGGCGGCGGCCCGTCGTCGCGCTCTACCTGTTCATCGTCGGCCTGGCCGCGCACAACATCGTCATGGCGCTGCTCTGGGGGGCGGGCGTGCGCGGATCGTCGCTCGAGCTGATCTCGGCCTGGAAGGAGATCCTGCTCGCCGTGGCCGCAGCCCGCGTCGCGGTCGACGCGCTGCGCTCGCGCCGGCTCCCGGTTGAGCCCGGTCTCGTCGACGCCCTCGGCCTGTTCTTTGCCGCCCTCGTGCTCCTCTACGCGGTCATCCCGCAGAGCGCGCTCGAGGGTAGCGCCGACGTGAGCGCCGTTCTGCACGCGCTCCGGCACGACCTCGTCCCCGTGGTGGCGTTCCTGCTCGGCCGGGCGCTCGGCATCACCGCAGCGCAAATCCGCTCGGTCGCGTGGACGCTACTCGGCTCCGCGGCCGCCGTCGCCAGCTTCGGCCTCGTCGAGGAGTACACGACGAGTGTCGGCTGGTGGCACCGCTCCGGCGCCGTCGGCTATTTCCGCCACCAGCTCGGCTTCGACTACCACGGCCCCGGGGGCATGCCGGAGAACTTCGCCTTCAACACGGGGCACAACCACCTCTTCCGGCGACTGATCTCGACGTTCATCAGCCCGCTCGGAGCCGCGTACATGTTCGTGGTCGCCCTGCTCGCCGCGCCGATTCGGCGGCTCGCCGTGCCCTTCGCAGCGGTTGTCTTCGCCGGGCTCCTGTTCACGATCTCGCGCTCGGCGCTGACAGGCCTCGTCGCCGGGCTCCTCGTCCTCGCGCTTGCGCGCCGCGAGTGGTGGCCGCTCGCCGCCGTCGCGGTCGTGATCGGCGCGGGCATCGGCTTCGACCGCGCCTACACGCACGTCGCGCCGACGACGCACTTCCTGCCCGCCGAGCTGAAGGAGCAGGAGGAGAACGCGAAACTGCACCCCGGCGCGAAGACAAAGCTCTTCGACTTCAACGAGCCGTCGTGGCGGAGCCACGTGTCCAGCCTGCGGCACGGGCTGAGCACGGTCGTGCACCACCCACAGGGTTTCGGCCTCGGCAACGCCGGCGCGACGGCGGAGCGCTTCGGCGTCGACCTCAAGGCCGGCGAGTCGAACTACACGGAGATCGGCGTCGAGACCGGCCTCCTCGGCATGATCGCCTTCGTCGCGTGGAACCTCGTGCTCCTCGCCGGACTCGTGCGCCGCGCCTGGACCGTGACGCCCGGGGCGCTTCGCGACGGCGCCGCCGGCATCGCCGCCGCTCTGGCTGCGATCCTGCTCATCGCCGTCCAGACCGACGCCTTCGGCATTCCCTGGCTGGCCTACGTGCTCTGGTGGCTCGCGGGCGCGCTGACGGTCTCGTGGTCGCGCTCGACGACGAGCGTCAGGCCCTGAAGCCCGCGCACGCAGACGGTCTCACCGTGCTCGGCGCCGTCCTCGCAGCGCGCGTTCCAGATCTCGCCGCCCACCGCCACCTTCCCGACAGGATCGCAGCGCTCGACCACTCGCGCCTTCCTCCCGACGAGCGCCTCCGCGCCGACGCGCGCCCGGCGGCGCTGCGACCAGCGGATCGTCATGACGGTCTGGCCGATCTCCCAGATCCCGGAGAGGATGATCGCGACGAGGCCCCAGGGTGAAGGCAGGACGAAGATCGCGAGCAGGACGGCTGCAACGAAGGCCATCCTGCTACCTACCTCCCTCGTCGGCTCATGCGCTATACCTAGACGGGACAGCATGGCGAAGAGCATCCAGCAGGTCGAGCAGGTCACGATTCGCTTCGCGGGCGACTCCGGCGACGGAATGCAGCTGACCGGGTCGCGGTTCACGAGCGAGACGGCCGCGTTCGGAAACGACCTGTCGACGCTCCCCGACTTCCCAGCCGAGATCCGCGCTCCGGCCGGCTCGCTGCCTGGTGTGTCCGGCTTCCAGATCCACTTCGCCGATCACGACATTCTCACCCCTGGCGACCAGCCGGACGTGCTCGTGGCAATGAACCCGGCCGCGCTGAAGACGAACCTCAACGACCTGCGCAGTGGTGGGACGCTCGTCCTCAACCGCGACGCCTTCAGCGACAAAAACCTGCAGAAGGCCGCTTACCCGGCAAACCCGCTCGAGGACGGCTCGCTCGACGACTACAACGTGCATGCGCTCCCGCTCACGACGATGACGGTCGAAGCGCTCAAGGGCATCGAGGGCGTGACCCCGCGCGAGGCGGAGCGGTCGAAGAACTTCTTCGCGCTCGGGCTCATGTCCTGGCTGTACGGCCGGCCGATCGAGGCGACGCTGGCGTACATCGACACGAAGTTCGGCGCGCGCCCCGAGTTGGCCGAAGCGAACACGCGCGCCTTCAAGGCGGGCTTCAACTACGGCGAGACGAGCGAGGACTTCGTCGTCTCCTACGAGGTCCGGCCGGCCAAGCTCGAGCCCGGCCTGTACCGGCAGATCACGGGCAACCAGGCGCTCTCGCTGGGGCTCGTCGCCGCGAGCGTCAAGAGCAAGCTGCCGCTCTACCTGGGCGCCTACCCGATCACGCCCGCGTCGGCGATCCTCGAGGAGCTTGCGCGGTACAAGCAGTTCGGCGTCCGGACGTTTCAGGCCGAGGACGAGATCGCAGCCGCAGGCGCCGCACTCGGCGCCGCGTTCGGCGGCGCGCTCGGCGTTTGCACCTCTGCCGGCCCGGGAGTGGTGCTGAAGGCGGAGACCGTCGGTCTCGGCGTGATGCTCGAGCTGCCGCTTCTCGTCATCGACGTCCAGCGGGCCGGCCCCTCGACGGGCATGCCGACGAAGCCGGAGCAGGCCGACCTGCTCATGGTGCTGTTCGGCCGCAACTCGGAGTCGCCCGTGCCGGTGCTCGCCGCGTCGACGCCGGGCGGCTGCTTCGACATGGCTCTCGAGGCCGTGCGCATCGCGGTCAAGTACCGGACGCCCGTCTACCTGCTCTCCGACGCCTACCTGGCGAACGGCTCCGAGCCGTGGCTGATCCCGGACGCGGGCGCGCTGCCCGACCTGACCGTCGAGTTCGCGACGGCGCCGAACTCCGGCGACGAGTTTCTGCCCTACCTGCGCGACTCGAAGACGCTCGCGCGGCCCTGGGCGATTCCGGGGACGCCCGGCCTCGAGCACCGGATCGGCGGCCTCGAGAAGGAGGACGTGACCGGAAACGTCTCCTACGACCCGGACAACCACGACGCCATGGTCCGGCTGCGCGCGCAGAAGGTCGCCGGCATCGCCGCCGACATTCCCGAGCTCGAGGTCGACGATCCCGACGGGAACGCGAAGCTGCTCGTTCTCGGCTGGGGCAGCACGTACGGGCCGATCCAGGCGGCGGCAAGGCGCCTCCGCAAGAAGGGCTACTCGGTTGCCCACGCGCACCTGCACTACCTGAACCCTTTCCCTCGCAACACCGGCGAGGTGCTGTCGCGCTACGACCGCGTGATCGTGCCGGAGATGAACCTCGGGCAGCTGCTGAAGCTCATCCGGGCCGAGTTCCTCGTCGACGCCGTCGGCTACAACCGTGTGCGCGGCGTGCCTTTCCGCCCCAGCGAGCTCGCGGACGCGATCGAGACGATGCTATGACCGTAGGCTCGACGGAGGTCACCAATGAGCGGAGGTGCCGGCGTTGGCCGGCGCTGGAGCGCGGAGCGATGTGACCGAAAACGGTTCGAACGGGAAGCTGACCCTCACGGCCAAGGACTTCAAGTCCGACCAGGAGGTGCGCTGGTGCCCCGGCTGCGGCGACTACGCCATCCTCGCCGCCGTCCAGAGCTTCATGCCCGAGCTCGGCTTCCCGCGCGAGAAGATCGTCTTCATCTCCGGCATCGGTTGCGCGGCCCGCTTCCCGTACTACATGCAGACCTACGGGATGCACTCGATCCACGGCCGCGCGCCCGCGATCGCCACCGGCCTGGCCACGTCCCGCCCGGACCTGTCCGTCTGGGTCGTCGGTGGCGACGGCGACATGCTTTCGATCGGCGGCAACCACCTGATTCACGCGCTGCGGCGGAACGTCAAC
Source organism: uncultured Actinomycetes bacterium (assembly GCA_963776375.1). Lineage (GTDB taxonomy): Bacteria > Actinomycetota > Thermoleophilia > Gaiellales > Gaiellaceae > PALSA-612. The sequence continues at coordinate 151,781 of CAVZMF010000006.1, forward strand.
CTCAAGCTGCTGCTATTCAACAACCAGGTCTACGGGCTGACGAAGGGGCAGTACTCGCCGACCTCGCCGCGTGGACAGCGGTCCGGCTCGACGCCGATGGGCTCGATCGACGAGCCGTTCAACACGCTCGGCGTGGCCATCGGAGCCGAGGCGACGTTCGTCGCGCGCGCGATCGACACCGACCGTAAGCGCGTCACCGAGGTGCTGCGGCGGGCGGCGGCGCACAAGGGCGCGGCGTTCGTCGAGATCCTCCAGAACTGCAACATCTACAACGACGGCGCCTTCGACGCGGTGCGCGACGACGAGACCAACCGGATCTACCTCGAGCACGGGCAGCCGGTGTGCTTCGGCACCGAGGGGGAGCGGGGCGTCGTCGCCCGCGGTGACGGCTCGGTCGAGATCGTCGACGTCGCCGACGTCGGCGAGGACGCGCTCCTCGTCCATGACGAGCACCACGCCCAGCCGAGCCTTGCGTTCGCGCTGTCGCGCCTGATGCTCGACGAATTCGGCGTCGCCCCGCTCGGCGTGTTCCGGGACGTCGAGCAGCCGGTCTACGACGAGCTCATGGCCGAGCAGATCGCGACGTCGGTGGAGCAACGCGGCCAGGGGGACCTCACGGCTCTCCTGCACGGCAACGACACCTGGACGATCGGCTGACGCCCCGCGGCGCGTGTCCTATCCCGGCTGGAGGGCCATGATCGCCTCGCGCAGCTTGCCGCCCCAGGGAGCGACGGCGAGCGCGAACACGGGGACCGGGCGCCCGCCGACGAACGACGTCGAGAGATAGTCGCCGAGGAACCGCCGCCCGCCTGCCCGCGGCAGCCAGCCGAGCTGCATGGGCTGCGCATCGAGCCGCCTGGGCGCGCCCCAGCCGGTCCCGCCGTTGGCCGAGGTCGCGAGCCACGCGTCGATGCGCGGGCAGGCGGTCCCGATCGCGCACGTCGTGCCCAGGGAGTAGTAGACGACGGCCAGGCGTTGTCCGGCTCCCGGTGTCGTCGGGTCGGCGGCGAGGCCCGGGACGAACTGGCTCGAGGTGGCGCCCGACGAAGGAACGGGAGACGGTGACGACCAGGTCGTTCCGTCGGCCGATGTCGAGAGCACGATCCGATTGCGGACGCAATCCTGCGCGAACCGGCAGTCCTGCCAGGCGACGAAGAGCCGTCCGTCGGAGGCGACATCCGCCGAGGGAAGCGGTGGTGCGCGCAGGTCGGGAACAGGCGCCGCCGTCAGGTCGGCGACCTGGACGGCGGGCGAGAAGCTCGAACCACCGTCCGTCGACGTGGCCGCGAGCACCTCGGCCGACTCGGTCGCTCTGAATGCCTCTGCTCCAGTGTCGTCGTCGTCCTCCGCGGCGCCGACTGCGTAAACAACCGTCAGCGACCCGTCGGGTCGGGGCAGCGGCTGCGCGCCGTTCGGCTCCTCGCCCAGCGGTGCGGCAATCGACGTCGTCACTGCCGGACCCCACGTGAGCCCGCCGTCGATGCTCGTCTGCGTGACGATCAAGCCGCTAGACAGGTCCAGGTAGGACAGGTAGCAGTGGCCGTGGTTGGGGCTCGACGGCCAGTTGTCGCAGGCGATCCACTCCTTGTCGAGCGATCCCGAGCCGGCGCGCCGGGCCGAGACGGGGGCGCTCCACGAGTTGCCGTTCGGAGATCGGCTGACGAGGAGCTCGAAGTGGTCCGTGGCGATGCCCAGCGAGGCCACGAGCCAGACGCCGTGCGCGGCATCGAAGCCGACCGAGGGATCGCTGGCGCGGGGATCGACGCCCGGCTGCGGCGACGTCGAGGTCACACCCGGCAGCAGACCGGAGCGCCAGTGCCGTGCCCGGTCGCTCGACGTCGCGACCCCGATCGCCATCGCCCCGCCGTTCTCGATGCGACCCACCTGGAAGGCGGCGACGATCGTGTTGCCGAACGCGAAGCTGTCAGGCTCGACCTCGGTGGCGTGCTGCCCGTCGCCGCCGGCTGTCGTGTCGGTCGACAGCTGGCGGCTGGTCACCTCGCAGTCGCGCGCGACCGAGTCCCCGGGATCGGCGGTGACGATGTCCACACCGGCGCCGCACGAGACCGTGTCCCGCGCGGCGTCGCCGTTGACGGTGATCGAGTCGGTGCCAGGCCCGCCTGTGAGACGGTCGAGGCCCAGCCCGCCGACCAGGAGGTCGTTCCCGCCCAGGCCCTCGATCGTGTCGTTCCCGGCGCGGCCGTCGATCGTGTCCGCCTGCGCCGTGCCGACGAGGTCGTCGGCGCGACTCGTGCCGGTCAGGCGTGCGGCCAGGGCGCCGGCGGGCGCCGCGACGAGGAGCACCGTGAGCGCGACGGCGAGCCGGAGGCGCACCGGCGCCACGGTAGCGAACGGGCCCGCAGCGCGCGGGCCCGTTCGCCGGCCGATCGAGCGGCTACTCGCCCGTCTCCTCGGCCGCCTGTTCAGCGGTGGGGACGATCCAGTTCCGGGCCTCGCATCCCCGGATCACGTACCTGCCCTTCTCCGCGACGTTCAGCCAGGCAACGTCGTGACCGGCCCCGCAGTCGACGATGTCGAGCCGGTTGTCGTCGGCGAGCGCGTGCAGGACGTCGTTGCCCGGGCCGCCGTACTCCGCGTCCGCCGCCACGACCGACCCACATCGCGTCGTTCCCTTCTCCGCCGAACTCGACGTCGTTGTCGTCGCCGCCCCTGATGACGTCGTCACCTCGGCCACCGTAGATCACGTCGTTGCCGGCACGGCCGTGCAGGCTGTCCGCCCCCGCCTTGCCGTAGATGACGTCCCCGCTCGAGGTGCCGTAGAGCGAATCAGGCCCGGATGTCCCGACGAACACGGCCTTGCCGGCACCGAGCGCGGCGCCTGCCGCCGCGAGGCTGCAAGCCGCCACGATCAGGACGAGCCAGTACTTGCCTTGCATGGAGCCACCTCCACCGGTCGACAACAGTTCGCTCACATGTGTGCTCGACGACCGTCAAGCGCGTGTCCCGGAACTGCAAGGCGTTTCGCAGCCGGCTGTAAAGCGGCCCTCCCGGGCCGGCGTTTTACAACGCGCCCGGCCTGCGCCGAAGACGTAGGCTTCTCGCGACCATGAGCAGCATGCGGAAGCAGAAGAGCCTTGTCCTGATCCTCGCGCGGGAGCTGGCTACGAACCTCGCGACCCCGATCTACATCGCGGACGCCGTGGGTGATCTCGTCTACTTCAACGAGCCCGCCGAGCAGATCGCCGCGGGCCGCTTCGCCGAACGCGGCGAGACATCGATCAACGACTGGGTGCGGTCGCTTGCGCCCGAGAGCATCGACGGCAAGCCGCTGGCGCGAGAGGAGATGCCCGGCGGCATCGCCTTCGCGGAGCGCCGGCCTGCACACGGCACGGTGCGAGTCACCGGCCTGGACGGTGCCCGGCACATTATGGAGACGACGGCGTTGCCATTGTTCGGGCCCGACGGTGAGTTCCACGGGATCATGGCCATCTTCTGGGAGCTCTCGTAGGGGCCCGGTGCTCGTTCGAATCTGGGGTTGTCGCGGCTCTCTCGCGACGCCGGGGCGCGAGACGCTGCGTTACGGCGGCAATACGTCGTGCGTCGAGGTCGAGTGCGACGACGGCACTCGCATCATCCTCGACGCCGGCACCGGTATCCGGGTGCTCGGGCAGCAGCTGGCGGCGAACGGTTCAGGGTCGATTCACCTCTGCCTGACGCACCTCCATCTCGACCACATCGAGGGCATCGGATTCTTCGCGCCGATCTTCAACCCGGACAACCGCGTCCACCTCTGGGGGCCTCGTTCCTCCGTCCGCAGTCTCGACCAGCGCCTGGCCCGATACCTCTCCGCTCCTCTCTTCCCGGTCGAGCTGGGCGACCTGCCGGCCACGTTCTCCTTTCACGACGTCGAAGACGAGCCGTGGGAGATCGGCGGCGCCCGCCTCGTCGCGGCCGCGATCTCGCATCCGGGGGCGACGGTCGGCTACCGGATCGAGGCCGACGGGCGCTCGATCGCCTACCTTCCCGATCACGAACCGGCCGTCGGCGTCGAGCTCGATCGTTTGACGAGCGACTGGATCTCCGGCTTCGAGCTCGCCGAGGGCGTCGACCTGCTGATTCACGACGCGCAGTACACCGATGCGGAGTACCTCGATCACGTCGGCTGGGGGCACTCGAGCGTCTCGCATGCCGTGTCGTTCGGGACGATGACCGGGGTGGACCGGCTTGTCCTCTTCCACCACGATCCGCTGCACTCCGACGACGACCTCGACGCCCACCAGGCGCGCGCCCACGAGCTCTGGCAGGGCAACGGGACCCGGCCAGAGCTCGCGTTCGAGGGCATGGAGCTGAAGATCTAGCCGACAGCTAGCCGTTCGTCGCCCGAGGGGTGGGCGGCGACGCGACCGCGAAGTCGACGGAGTTGTCGTTCGTGTCGTGCCCGTCGGGACGGCGGACGTCGCTCGAGCCGGGAGCGGCCGTCGTCGGCGGCGCCGGCGCTGGTGTCGCTTCGACGAGGCCGTTGGCGGCCGTCGCGCCGTAGCCGACCGAGTCGACGATCGTGCCGTCGGCGTCCCTGATGCCCAGGCCGCCTGCCGTCGAGGCCAGGCCGGCGGAGAACGACTGGTCCGCAACCGTCGAACCCGCATAGCCGCTGCCACCGAACAGGTAGAACGATCCGGGCGCAAGTGTCGTCCCGTCCGGGATCGTCGCCAGCAAGGTGTCGCTCGAAGCTGCGGCCGACCGATAAACGAGCTTCCAGCCGGAGAGGTCGGCCGAGGTGGTGCCGCCGTTGACGATCTCGACGAACTCGTTGGTCCCGGCCCCGGTTACGCCGGTCGAGAACTCGTTGATGCGGACGACGGCCTGATTCCCGCCACCGCCGGTCGACGCGACGCAGGTGATCACGGCGTGATGCGCTGCGTCATAGCTGAGGGAGATCGTGCCCGGAGCGCCGTCGTCGCACGGCAGGCCGTCCAGGTCGTCGAAGGTCTGGAGCCCCGCCCCGGGGTCGCCCTTGGGGCCGGGCGGCCCCTGTGGACCGGCCGTACCCTGTGCGCCGGCCGGGCCCGGAGCGCCGGCCGGGCCCTGTGGTCCCTGCGTTCCTGCAGGTCCCTGAGGCCCGGGTAGACCTCGTTCCCCTTGCGGTCCGCCGGGGCCCTGATCGCCTTTCGGCCCCTGCGGCCCGCCGGCTCCGGTTGGCCCTGCAGGCCCGACCGGCCCCGCAGGTCCTGCCGCACCGGCAGGGCCCTGGATGTTCCAAGAGATCGGCAGCTCGCTTCTCCTGCACTTCGAGGGATCTGAGACGACTCTCAGCAAACCGGTGATCTTCGCTCGGCAGGCCTGGATCACGTTGGTCTCGACGGCGCCGCGCGAGGTCGCGAGCGCGGCGAACGACACGGCGCCGGTCAGGACGGCAACGGCAAGGGCCACCCTGAGCAGGCGGGAAGCAGGAACACGGAAAGCCTTTTGCATGACGCTCCTTTCGCGTTGGGCTTTCAGTGGTAGTCGTGAATTCGTGACCTGTCTGTGACTTCTCAGTGACGAATGTGCAACTTCATGCCTGGCGCTCTTGACGCCGGCGTGCCTCGTCTGTTTTCTGAAGAGACAACAAGACAAGGAGGCGCGCATGGTCAACATCTCGACTCGAAGCCCTCGGCGGCGGCCACGTCTCTGGGAAGTCGCGGGCATACTCGGCCTCGCGGCCACTGTTGTCCTTCTCGCCCTGACGGCGAGCGCAGGCGCTGGCAAGCATCGGGTCGCCGCTGCCGACCAGTTCCTCAAGGCGACGTACTTCCCAATCAAGCTGCGTGCGCCGGGCGACCCGCCAGAGATTCGCTACGACATCTCCTGCCTTCCTCCGGACGGCAATGCCGAAGGCACAGGCGTCTGCGACGGCGGCGGAACCGTCTACTTCCGTGCGGGCGGCAACGTCGCCGCGAGCGTTCCGCTGCACTTCGATCCCGATGCGCAGGTGGGGCAGTACGTCGCCGCCGTGCCGTCGAGCATCTGGAGCGCGCCCTGGTTCAGCTACTACGCAGTCATCCGCGACAACACGACGGGGCGCACGATCACTCTTCCGCAGGGCGGGAGCGGCGCACCCCAGTTCAGCTTCGCCATGGGCAGCTCGACAATCGACGTGGGCGAGCACAGCTTCGGCGCAACCCGCCAGGCGAGTGCGCGCGTCGCAAGCGCTGAGTGGGGAAGCGGCAACGACCAGGTCGGTCTCGAGGACGGGGTCGACATGCCGGTCGGCGCGGCATCGTTCGACGTCGATTCGTCCGGCGACGTCTTTCTCCTCGACGAGGCGAAGTCACGGATGCTCGAGTTCACGGGCTCGGGAGCACCGGTGCCGATCGCGCTGCCCGGGCTGACCGGCGTTAGAGCCGATCTGCGCGTGAACGATGCCTCGGGAGCTGCCTACGTGCTGGAGACGGCGAATGCTTCTCTCCCCAAGCCGCTGCTGCGTGCGTACACGTTGCAAGGAGGCGTCGTCAGCAGCTCGGTCGTGGCCGATGCCGTCGCGGTGCAGGTGCGGGTCGCGGGCGCGACCGCCTACGTCTCCGAGTACCCGTCCAGCATGTGGGCGCCTGTCCTGCAGAACAACGGTCGGACGCCCGTCGACGGCTCCACCCAACTCGTTCGGGCGGCGCCGGGCGCCCCGGGCCTCGGCCGGAACGTCGTCGTGCTGAGCATGGGAAACGAGATCCGGGTGGGAGCCTACGCGCCGGTCGGAACCACGTACCAGTTCTCGACCGCACGGATCACGAGCACGACGCCTGTGGCCGACATTCAGCTTGCCCAGACGCTGCCGAGCGGACGGCTGCTGGTGGTCTTCTCCGTCTACACGGACACGCAACACGAGTACGAGGCTGCGGTCGTGAACACCTCGGGCGCCCTCGTCGACCAGTTTGCGCTGCCCGCTACGGACTGGGCGCAGTCGATGCCGCTGTCCCGCTTCCGCCTCGTCGGTTCGTCCCTGTACGAACTGGGCTCGACGGAAGACGGCGTCTTCGTCGATCGCTACGACCTGGGGGTGTGACATGTCCAAAAGAGCGAATTTCGCTTTCGCAGCGCTGCTCGTAGGCTCGTGCCTTGTGATTGCATCCGGGGCAACGGCGGGCCAGCGGCACGTGCAAGGCGTTCCGGACTGGGGCAACCCAGGGGGTTGCTACTACGGCGCGAACGCGAAGTGCTGGGTCTATTCGCATACGGCTGACCAGGGTCGAACGAGCTGTCTCGTGGTCGACGTCGGGTACGACCCAGGCCACACGGGGCCGTTCGGGCTCAAGCGATCGAACGGCGCCGAGATCGCCAACATCGCGGTCGGAGAGGGCTACCAGTGGGCCGGAGGTTGCTACGACGACAACGACAAGGACGCGAAGCCAAACGTTTTTCCACGTGAGACGAAGTCGACACTCGGGGAAGGGCCGGACTGCTCAGGACTTGTGTGGCGAGCCTGGCGGGAGTCCAACTACTACAGACCCGGCGACAACTCGTTCTACTTCTGGCAGCGGTCGACGTACGACCATGGCCCGTATGACACGAAGGGCTTCAAGTACGCAACCTCCGGCTCCGGCGCGCCCCACGTCAAGTACGGGAAGTCGGGCGTGATCATGATGGACGCGCTTGTGAGCGACTCGCACATCGCGCTCGAGGAGACTCGTATCGACGCCGGCAGCGATCTCGTCTGGGAAGCGCTGGGCGAGGCCTACGGCACCAACGAGTGGGTCGAGAGCTTCCGGTCGCAGAGCGCGTTCAGCGGTGTGCGCAGGCTGGCGTGGGGATGAGCCGGCTCGACCTGGCGGGCAGCAGAGGGGCGCGAACCGCGTCCCTCTGCGGGCTTGCGGCAGCGCTGCTAGTTCCGCCGCTTGCCGGTGCTTCGAATGCGCGACCACGACTCGTCGACGGCTCGAGCCCGCCCCAGGTGCCGCAGGTCCTTCAGACTTACGGCAAGAAGCTCCGAATGACGAGAGCTAGAGTCGGGACAGTTCAGACCATGCGGGCCTCGCTGACCGGCTGCCCAGAGGCTCGGCAAGCGCGTGGCAGAAGCCCCGTCGTCGAGCGCGTGGGCTACAGCGGGCGAAGCGTGACCTTCCTCGTCAGCCGGACCCTGATCGCAGGCTGCGATCGGAATCCGAGGGCACATGCGAGTTACGGGCCATGGTGCGGTACCTCCGGCTGGAACTTCAGCGAGGGGCGCGTCTCGGATCCCCGGCTCGACCGTTGTTACGGACCGGGCGGTAAACGGACAGTGGCTGCTTTCGGCTGGATCAATCCCGTACGCCACGCGAAATGGATCGTCGTCGAACAGCCCGGATACCGTGAGGTGTACCCGGTTGCCGGAGATTTGCCGGTACGGGTCTCGACGATCGCCGGGCTCGAAGGCGTTGGCGGCACTGTCTTCCACACGGCCCAGTACGACGCACACGGGGTGCTGCTCGTCCGACGAAACGTGGTGGCTGCGATCGCGAGCTGAGCTACGGATATCGCCTCGGTGCGGGACCGTTCGGCACAAAGCGGCCGAGCGTGTCGCGATGCTCGGCCACCAGGCCGTACAGGCGCTCAACCGAGCCTGCGGCACCTGACGCGGCGCGTGCGGCACGCGGGTACCCGAGCGCGCGGAGCAGCTCGATTCCCGCGGCTCCGCGGGACGAGATGCGCCCGTCGGCCTGGACGGTGTGCCAGGAGGAGAGTCGCTCGTGCCCGGGCAACGAGGACGCGAGCGCAGCTGCCGCCTCATCCTCGAGCGGGAGGAGCGCGACGCGTCCGCGCCGATCGAGCGAGGCGACGGCACGCGCCGCGAAGCGGCAGAGGCGTCAGCCGCCGTCGTAGAGGAGCACCGGGCGGTGGGGCGCCACGTCGCACATTCTGCCCGTGAGACCGTCGGCCTAGACTGGCCCGGTGTCGCACCTCATCGAGGACCATCAGTCCTGGGCGCTCGTTCTGCTCTTCCTGCTGATCGGGATCGAGTCCGCCGGGGTGCCTCTACCGGGCGAGACTGCCCTCGTCGCCTCAGGCGTGCTGGCGTCGCAGGGGAAGCTGAACATCGTGGCTGTGATCGCGGTCGCATCCCTGGCGGCGATCCTTGGCGACAACGCCGGCTACTGGATCGGCAGAAAGGGCGGACGCAAGCTACTCGAACGCTGGTCGATCGTCTCGAGGCATGCGCAGAAGGTGCTGCCCCGGGCAGAGCGAATCTTCGCCAAGCACGGCGGAAAGACCGTCTTCTTCGGGCGCTTCATCGCCATCCTCCGCATCACGGCCGCCTGGATGGCCGGGATCTCGCACATGCCCTGGTGGCGCTTCCTGCTTTTCAACGCCGCCGGAGGGATCCTCTGGGCTACGGCGGTCGGGCTGGTCGCTTACTTCGCAGGCGCGGCTGCGGCCGACGCAATCCAGACCTACGGCCTCTACGCGGCCGGCGGGATCGTCGTCGTCACGGTCGCCGTCGTGCTCGGCCTGCGCTGGTGGGAGCGGCGCATGCTGGCGAAAGCCGAATAGGCTCCGGCTACCATGGCCTGCGGGGTGGTGGGTCGCGTTTCCTTCGGCATGCTCGCGCGTGTCCTCGCGGCGACCGTCGTTGTGGCGACTGCCCTCGGGGCGTCGTCGGCGTTGTCCGCGAATCGCCAGACGACGCGGGTCACGATCTTCGGCGACTCGGCCGCGGAGGTCCTCGACTACGTCTCGGATGCGAAGCAGTACCTCGGCTCGGGGCTCGACGTGAACTGGGAGCTCAGGGTCTGCCGTCGGCTGGTCCAGCTCAGCTGTCCGTACCAGGGAGCCCGGCCGCCCACCGTTCTCGACGTCGTCCAGTCGGCCCCGAACGGTGGCCTCGGCTCGATCGTCGTGATCGACGTCGGCTACAACGACTACGTCGACCAGTACCAGAGCGACATGGAGACGGTGATCAAGGCACTGGCCGCGAAGGGCGTCGAGCACGTCATCTGGACGACGCTTCACGAGGTGCGCCAGGACTACCGCTCGATCAACGCGACCATCCGGGCCGAGGCGGCGAAGTGGCCTCAGGTCACGATCGCCGACTGGAACGCCGCCGCGCTAGGCCAGAGCTGGTTCAACTCCGACGGGATCCACCTGAACGACTCGGGCGCCTGGGGGCTCGCGCGGCTATTGCGACCGCTGATCCTCGCCGCCTGCGGCGACCCGTGCCGTCCGCCGCCCGCGCCCTCGACGCCGCGGACGTACGCGATCACGGCGACCGCGAGCGCGATTCGCATCGGGCCTTTTGTCGCCTGGAAGCCTCCGGCGCGCGGGACGTACGCGCAGGCAACGACCGCCTTCGGCTCCGCGACGAGCTGCCGCGTCCTGCCGGGGAACAAGAGCCGGGCGACATGGTCGTCGATCGGCCTCACGATCCAGTTCATCGCAGCGCGGGGAATCTGCCAGAACTCGAGCGGCGCGCAGCTGCAGGTCCTGACGGCGACGGGGCCTCGTTGGCGGACGTCGAAAGGGCTCGCAGTCGGCGATCCGCTGTCGAAGCTGGAGCGGCTCTACCCGGCCGCCAGAGCGCAGGTACGCTCCTACCCGCTCGCAAAGCTCGACCGCGCCGGCAGCCACGCACTGCTCACCGCCACCGTCCGCAGCGGCCGCGTGGCCGGACTGTCGCTCGCGGTTCGCTCCGGAACCTGAGCGAACCGGTCCCGTACCCGGCGCTCAAGAGCGCGACCGACAAGGCGCTCGCCGCTCTCCTGCTGCTCGTCTCGTCGCCGGTCTTCCTGGCCTCGTTCGCCGCGCTAGGCGTCGACATGCTGCTCGTGCCGGAGGACCGCGGCCCGTTCCTCTATCGGGAGCGGCGCGTCTCGCGCGGCCGCGAGTTCGACCTGCTCAAGCTCAGGACTCTCCGCGCCGACGTCCTGGACGCGCTCGGGCCCGACGACTACATCCGCCTCGCGGAGGCCGAGCCGGACAACCTCACGCGGGCCGGAAGGACGCTGAAGCGCTTCTACCTCGACGAGCTTCCCCAGCTCGTGAACATCCTCCGCGGCGACATGAGCCTGGTCGGTCCGCGACCTTGGCCGCCCGCGATGGTGCGCGAGCAGGTTGCTGCCGGGCAGGGCTACCGGAACCACGTCCAGGCGGGCTGGACAGGACCCGCCCAGGTGACGAAGGGCGGCTCCGACCCCGTCAGCTACGCCGAGCTCGATCTCGGCTACGTCGAGGCGTGCCGGACCTGGGGCGCCGCGCGGCTCGTCCGCTACGACCTCGGCATCCTCGCCCGCACGGTGGGCGTCGTCGTGCGCGGCCAGGGGCTGCGGTTCTAGCCGCTTCCCGCGCGCGGCCGATGACGCTCGACGATCGCGGCCGCGTCGACGCCGTGCGGCAGCGTCCCGTAGGCGAGGCCGCCGTCGAGGCCGAGCCGTGAGGCGCAGAACGCGTCGGCCACCACCGGATCGCCGTGGCGAACGAGGAGCGACGCCTGCAGGCCGAGGGCCATGCGCTCGACGAGCCGGCGCGCGCCCGCCTCGTCGGGCTCGCGCAGGTCCGGCTCCAGCGCGGCGAGCCAGTCGTCCAGGCGGGGATCGCCGCCTGCGGCCAGGCGGCACTCGTCCAGGAACGCGTCGAGCGTCTCCGGGCTCCGCCCGACAGCCCGCAGCACGTCGAGGCAGATGACGTTCCCCGAGCCCTCCCAGATCGATTGCAGCGGCTGCTGCCGGTAGAGGCGCGGCATGACCGACTCCTCGACGTAGCCGTTCCCGCCCAGGCACTCGAGCGCCTCGGCGGCATGGCCCGGCCCCCGCTTGCAGACCCAGTACTTGGCGACTGCCGTGGCGATCCGGGCGAACGCGTGCTCGCCGCGGTCGTAGGCGCCCGCGAGCCGCATCGCCGTCGCCGTCGCCGCCTCCGACTCGACGCACAGGTCGGCGAGAACGTTCTGCATCAGCGGCTGGTCGGCGAGCAGGCGGCCGAACGCTGAGCGGTGCGCTGCGTGGTGCGTCGCCTGCTCGACGGCCGCGCGCATGCCGGCGGCGCTGCCGAGCACGCAGTCCAGGCGCGTGTGGTTGACCATCTCGATGATCGTGGGAACGCCGCGGCCCTCGTCTCCGACCAGCAGCGCCCACGCGCGGTCGAGCTCGATCTCGCTGGACGCGTTCGAACGGTCGCCGAGCTTGTCCTTCAGCCGCTGGATGCGGAAGCCGTTGCGCGTGCCGTCCGGCAGCACGCGCGGGAGCAGGAAGCAGGAGAGGCCGCCCTCGGCCTGGGCGAGGACGAGGAACGCGTCGCACATCGGCGCCGAGCAGAACCATTTGTGCCCGGAGAGCTCGTACTCGCCGTCGCCGAGCGGCTCGGCGCGCGTGACGTTGGCGCGGACGTCCGAGCCGCCCTGCCGCTCGGTCATCGCCATGCCGCAGAGAGCGCCGCTCTTGTGCAGCGGCGGGCGCAGGCCGGGGTCGTACGAGGTCGACGTCAGAAGCGGCTCCCACTCGGCGGCGAGTTCGGGCTGCGCGCGCAGCGCCGGCACTGCCGCGTGCGTCATCGACACGGGGCAGGTATGGCCGGCCTCGACCTGTGCCATCAGGGTGAAGAGCGCCGCCCGGGCGACGTGCGCGCCGGACTGCGGCTCGCGCCAGGAGAGCGCGTGCAGCCCTTGCCCGACGCTCGTCGCGAGCAGCGAGTGCCAGGCCGGGTGGAACTCGACCTCGTCGATCCGGTTGCCGAAGCGGTCGTGCGTCCGCAGGCGCGGAGGGTTGTCGTTCGCGAGCCGGCCCCACTCGGCCGGATCGCCGCCCAGCAGCTCGCCGAACGCGGCCGCCCGTTCGTGCGCCCAGCCCGCGCCCTCGCGCGCGAGCGCCTCGACGAGCGGACGGTTCTCGAGGAAGGGGTTGTAGCCCTCGAGCGGCGACGGCTGGTTGAGAACGTCCGGCTCGATCTTCATCTGTGTGGATTATCGCGCGCAGTCCGTCGGACGAGACTCGGCGCCGGTGTGGTAAACGAGAGCATGTGAGCGCGACCCTGTCCGAGATCGGCTCCGACGACCTGGCCCGTCGCGCAGCGGCGTTGTCGGACCGCCTGGTCGACGGGTTGAAGCCGCTCGCCGCAGTCGCCTACAACTACCGCTGGAGCTGGCACCCCGACGGCGCGGCCGTCTTCCGCGACATCAACGCGTTCCGGTGGGAGCGGTCCCTGCACAACCCCGTTCGCTTCCTGAACGATCTCTGGCCGACGACGCAGGCCGCCGCCGAGCGCGACGCGCCGCTGATGGCCCGGGTGGAGGCGCTCGCCGCGGACGTGGCCGCGGACCTCGTCCGGCCGGACCAGCCCCGGCCCGGGATCGCCGGCCCGGTCGCCTTCCTCTGCTCCGAGTTCGGCGTGCACACGTCGCTGCCCTTGTACTCGGGCGGCCTCGGCGTGCTCGCGGGCGACATCGTCAAGGAGGCGAGCGACCAGGCCCTGCCCATGGTCGGCATCGGGCTCTTCTACGCGCGCGGCTACTTCCGGCAGCGGCTCGACGTGACGGGGAGGCAGCAGGAGTACTGGCTCGCGAACGAGCAGCACAACCTGCCCGTCGCCAGGGTGACGACCGCCGAGGGAGCTCCGCTCCGGATGACCGTGGAGCTGTTCGGCGCCGACCTCGCGTTCCAGGTCTGGCGCGTGAACGTCGGCCGCGTCCCGCTGCTCCTGCTCGACGCGGACGTGCCGGAGAACGACCCCGTCCAGTGCTGGACGACGGGCCGGCTGTACGACGCGAGCCGCTCGGTCCGACTCGCGCAGTACGGCCTGCTGGGGATGGGCGGCGTGCGCGCGCTGCGCGCGCTCGGCATCGAGCCGGCGGTCCTGCACCTGAACGAAGGCCATCCGGGGCTCGCCGCGCTCGAGCTCGCAGCGCAGGACGTCGCCGCGGGCACGATCCTCGAAGACGCGCTCGATGCCGTGCGCTCGCGCGTCGTCTTCACGACGCACACGCCGGTGCCGGCCGGGAACGAGACGTATTCGCCTGACGAGCTGATGGCGGCCTACGGCGGGCTGGCCGGACGCCTCGGGCTCGACGAGCCCGGCTTCGTGGGTCTGTTCCGGGCCGACCCGGCCGACGCGGACGAGCACCCGGGCATGACGCAGCTCGCGCTCCGCGTCAGCCGCCGCCGGAACGCCGTCAGCGAGCTCCACGGCAGTGTCGCCCGAGACATGTGGCGTCACATGTTCGCGGGACCTGACGTGCCGATCACCCACGTCACGAACGGCGCGCACCTCCCGACGTTCCTCGGCGCGACGTTCCGCGACCTCCTCGACCGCCATCTCGGCGAGGGCTGGATTAGCCGCGCGGCCGACTCGCGAACGTGGGAGGCCGTTCGGTCGATCCCCGACGAGGAGCTCTGGGCGGCGCGCTGCGATGCGCGCGCCGAGCTGGTCGAGTACATCCGCGTGAAGCAGCAACGGGACGGGCTGCTCCGTGGCGAGCAGGCCGACTACGTCCGGGAGGCCGCCGACTCGATCGACCCCGACGTGCTCACGCTCGGCTTTGCCAGGCGGCTCGCCACGTACAAGCGGCTCTACCTCCTCGCGCACGACGCCGACCGTCTTCGGGTGCTGCTCGGCGGGGACCGCCCTGTCCAGTTCCTGATCGCCGGGAAGGCGCACCCGAGCGACGAGGACGGCAAGGACACGCTGCAGGACCTGTTCAGGCTGAAGCGCGAGCGCGGGCTGGCGCAGCGCGTCGTCTTCGTCGAGGACTACGACCTCGATGTGGCGCAACGGCTCGTCGCCGGCTGCGACGTCTGGGTCAACCTGCCCCGCCGGCCGATGGAGGCGAGCGGAACGAGCGGCATGAAGGCGACCTTCAACGGCGCCCTCCAGCTCAGCGTGCTCGACGGCTGGTGGGCCGAGGCCTACGACGGGCTGAACGGCTGGGCCATCCCGGGCGACGAGGACCCCGACCCTGCGGCCGCCGACGCCCGCGACGCCGGGATGTTCTACGACCTCCTCGAGCAGGACGTGATCCCGCTCTTCCACGAGCAGGACGAGCGCGGCGTTCCGTTGAGGTGGTGCGAGCGGATCAAGCACGCGTTGGTGACCTGCGCACCGCGTTTCACCGCGACCCGGATGGTCGACGACTACGTGGAGCGCATCTACCCGGAGTTCTGAACGGCTCGCTCGGGTCGCGTCAGACGGCGCCGCCCAACGCGACCCCGACGAGCGACCACATCGCCACGTAGGGGATCGCGTAGGCGACGGATCCGAGGACGATCCGGCGCTCGCCGATCGGCTGCCCGCCGATCGACCGGGCGAGGGCGACGACGAGGATCGGATTTACGACCGCCGCGGCCACGGCGTACCGGCGGTCCGAGCTGCCCTGGATCCACGCCACGGGACGACGCATGAGGCGGCTCTCCCGCATTCTCTCCAGTCGCTTCTCGACCCGTCCCGCGTTGCGCGAGAACCAGTCGTCCCAGCGCCGGTCGACCCACCGACAGCAGGCGATGCTGAGGAAACTGACTGCGACGGCCGCGACGGCGAACACGAGCGGCGGCCGGAGCGTGGCCGCGAGCGCCGCGATCGGCGCCCCGATCAGCGCGCCGTCGAAGAACGCGAAGCCCGCGACCAGCGTGCCGATCGCGCCGGTGCGCGCGGCACCGCCGGCACGCTCCGTCGAGCTGGGCTGGGAGGCCATTCCCGGACCTATCGGCAGGAGCGGGCGCCCACGCAAGCGCCGTTCTTGGGGGCATTCGCCCCAGGCGGGGTGATGGTAGGGTCGCCGAGCATGCTGCCATCCCTCACGTAGCCTGCTTCCAGTGCACCGGCTGACCAGGGAGCAGGCCCGGCGCATCGCCGTGCGCGCGCAGCTGCTCGGCGACGACCGGCTGGTGGGCAAGGTCGACGCGATCGCCGACCGCAACGCCTCCGTGCTGCGGGTGAACGCGGTCCACGAGGACGTGAAGTTCACGCGCGCGATGAGAAAGGCCGTGGAGGCGGAGCTGGACGACCTGTCCGCATGGCTCGAGCTCGGCGGCGTGGAGCCGTCATAGGGCGCGAGCTCGCGGCCGAAGGACATGCCGGCCGCCGGGCGAAGGACACCGGTCCATGACCTGGAGGCAGAACGAGCTCTGGCTGGAAACGGACGTGCTCTGGTTCCGCGAGGCGCTGCCCGCCCCGGCGCTTGCCGCCGATGCGCTCGACGTACTGCTCCGGCCGGTCGCGACGGGGCTCGAGGCATCGCGCCAACGGCGACTGACGGCGCGGGCGGCGCGCCGGCGGCGGCTTGCCACCCGCACGGTGCCTGCGGTCGCGCTCGTCGTCGGCTCCGCCACGATGCTGCCGATCGCCTGGCTGCGGCACGGCGAGGCCGCCGGGGTGGCTCCGTTGCAGGAGGACCCGCCGAGCCTGACCCTACGGCTCGACGACCTGTTCACGGACGTCACGGCCGTCGAAGCGGAGGTCCGGCGTGGGGCCGGCTCCATCCTGAGAGCGCCCGTCCGAAGCGCCGCGGCGCCGGCGCACGGGCGTGTGGCGGACCTGGCAGGCGTCGAGTGGCGCCGAGCGACATCGGTCGGCCTCCCGTACTCGGGCCGGCTGATCCACGGCACGCAGCTTCCCGTCGAGGGGCCCGACTGGGTCACGTGGGACCCGGTCACGGACCGGCGTCCGAATCTGCCCACCCGGCTCTACGGCAACGAGCGGACGATCCGGACGGTCATCTCGGTCATCGCCGCCTACCGCGCCGCGCACCCGAAAGCGCCGCGCGTGGTCGTCGGCGACATCAGCCGGCGCGACGGGGGCACGATGGACGACCACGTCTCCCATCAGAACGGGCTCGACGTCGACGTGTACTACCCGCGGCGCGACCACCGTCTGCGCGCGCCGGTCGCGGTCCGCCAGATCGACCACTACCTCGCGCAGGACCTGCTCAACCGCTTCGTGGCCGCCGGCGCGCAGATGGTCTTCGTCGGCTATTCGGCCGGGCTCAACGGCCCCGGCGGGGTCGTCATCCCGTACCCGAACCACGACAACCACATGCACGTCCGCTTCCCACCGCCCGCCCGCTGATCGAGGCCCGCAAGAGCCGGCGGGCGAGCGAGGTCGAGTTACAGGACAATGAGTGCGTGACGGGGGCAGGCCGTGTCGACGTCGCGGACGGCTGGGCGGCGCTCGCCGAGGCGCGGTGGGACGATGCCTACACGGCGTTCTCGGCGGCGCTCGCGACCGAAGAGACGGCGGAGGCGTTCGAGGGGCTGAGCTGGGCCGCCTGGTGGCGCGACGACGCGGACGCCGTCTTCGAAGCGCGCGAGCGCGCGTACCGGCTCTACCTGAGCGCCCGAGAACAGGCGAGCGCGGCGCGGATGGCGACCTGGCTCGCCGCCGACGAGCTCGACTTCCACTACGGCAACCGCCGTCTCCAACGGCTGATCCGTCGGCACACCGGCTCCTCGATGCTCGAGCCGGGGCCGGACCACGGCTGGCTTGCCTTCCACGAGGGCTACCTCGCGCATCTCACCGGCGACGACGACACGGCCGGCGAGCGCGCGCGCTTCGCGGCGAGCTGGGACGGCGGCTCGAAGTTCCCGACGTCGCGATGCTCGGGCTCGCGCTCGAAGGTGCCGTGCTCGTCGGAGGCGGCCACGTCGAGGACGGCATGAGCTGCCTCGACGAGGCCACGACGACCGCACTCGAGGGCGGGGCGAGGATCCCGATCTCGAGCGCATGGACGTGCTGCTTTCTCGTGGGCGCCTGCACGGCGACGGGCGACTACGAGCGTGCTTCGGAGTGGTGCGACCGCATCGCAGCGTTCGCGGAGCGCTACGGGAGCCGCTACATGCGAGGCTTCTGTCGCGCGGAGTACGGCACGGTCGACCTCTGGCGTGGCCGCTGGGCGGACGCGGAGGCGATGTTCGTGTCCGCGCGTGAGGAATTTGCTCACTCCCGCCCGGCCTTTGTCGGCGGGCCGACCGCGGGCCTGGCCGAGCTCAGGCGGCGTCAGGGAAGGCGCCTCGAGGCGGAGCGCCTGCTCGAGGAGGCCGGCCCCTCGAGCGCTGCGCAGCTCTGCCGTGCACGCATGGCCATCGACGACGGAGAGCACGCGCGCGCCGCGGAGCTTCTCGAGCGCATGCTCCGCCAGCAGCCCGAGCACCGAACGCTCGACCGCGTGCCGGCGCTCGAACTCCTCGCCCGGGCATGCATCGGACGCGGAGAGGTCGAGGAAGCGCAATCGGCGCTCGAGACGCTCCGCGCGATCGTGGACATCGTCGGCAGCCGGTCGTTTCGGGCCGCGGTCGACGTCGTCTCCGGAATGGTGGCCGCGGCGCGCACGGACCACGAGCGGGCGCGTCCGCTGCTCGAGGATGCGGTGGACGGATTCGACCGCAGCGGCGCGCTCTACGACGCAGCCCTCGCACGGGTCGAGCTCGCGCGCAGCCTCGCAGCGCTCGACCGCGTGACGGACGCAAAGGAGGAGGCTGCGCGCGAGCTCGCCGCCTTCGACGCGCTCGGTGCCGCGCACGAGGCGGACAGGGCAAGGAACATCGTGGACTCGTTTCGCAGCAGCGTGGCAGAGAGACCCGGCGACCTGACGCCGAGGGAGCAGGACGTGATCCGCTTGCTCGCCGAAGGGCTGACGAACCGGCAGATTGCGGAGCGGCTCGTCGTCAGCGAGCACACCGTGCACCGGCACGTGACCAACATCCTGCGGAAGCTCTCGCTCCAGTCCCGGGCCGCGGCCGCGGCCTATGCGGTGAGCGAGGGCCTGGTCGCTCTCGACGACGCATAGCCAGAACCGGCCAATCCCGGGTCCCGCGAAGATCGCCGACTCTGGCGAAGTCGCGTGAGGGCCGAGGCTCTAGTGTGGCCGCATGGAGACGCAGGTCGGCCCGCGCGCGCTCTGGGCGCTCGGCGACTACCACCGTTTCGCGAAGGCGACCGTCTGGGAGCTGGGCCTCGTGCTCGTCGACGCCTGTGGGATCCGTGCAGGCGAGCGCGTGCTCGACGTCGCGGCCGGTACCGGGAACACGGCCATCCGCGCGGCCGAACGAGGCGCGAGCGTCGTCGCGTCCGACCTCACGCCCGAGAACTTCGACGCCGGGCGCCGCGAGGCCGGAGCGTGCGGTGTCGAGCTCGAGTGGGTCGAGGCGGACGCGGAGGCGCTGCCGTTCGCGGACGGCGAGTTCGACGTCGTGACCTCGTCGTTCGGAGCGATCTTCGCACCTGATCAGCAGGCCGTCGCCGACGAGCTCGTCCGGGTCTGCAAGCGGGGTGGGACGATCGGGATGATCAATTTCACCCCGCGCGCCGACCCGTTCTTCGCACTCCTCGCCCGCTATCTCCCGCCGCCCCCCGCGGGCACGCCGCCGCCGACGGCCTGGGGGCGCGAGGAGCACGTGCGGCAGCTCTTCGGCGATCGCGTGTCGCTCGAGCTGACTCGTCACGAGTACGTCGAGCGGGCCGCCACACCTGACGCCTACGTCGCGCTGTTCAAAGAGACGTTCGGCCCCGTCGTCGCGATCGAGAGGTCACTCGCGGACGATCCCGAGCGCGCCGCATCCTTCGACCGGGCTTTCCGTGAGTTCGCTCACGCGGCCGACGAGGGCGCTCCCGAGGGGCCGGCCGAGTATCCCTACGAGTATCTGCTCGTGCTCGGCCGCATGCGCGATCTCTAGCCGACGCTCTCCAGGAAGGCGAGCACCCGCTCCCTGAGCTGTGCCGCGGCCTGCTCGTCGTAGTCCGCGAGGCTGCTGTCTGCGAACAGGTGCCGATCGCCCGGGTACAGGAACAGCTCCGCGCCGTCCACCGTCTCGACGAGCTCGCGCGCGGCGGGGAGGTCTTCCTGCGCCCACTCGTCCCCCTCCATCATGTGGATCTGGAGCGGAACGCCCTCGGGCCAGGAGCCGAACTCGGACGCCGGGAGTGCAGCTGACAGCAGGAGCGCTCCTCTGGCGCCCGGACGCGTCTGGGCGAGCTTCTGTGCAGGCATCACGCCGAGTGAGAAGCCTGCGTAGACGAGCTCGGAGGGCAGGTCTTCGGCGGCCTCGACGCCACGCTCCAGGATCGTCCCGAAACCGACCTGTTGCGCGTTGGCGACGCCCTCGTCGAGCGAGGCGAACGTCTTCCCGTCGTAGAGGTCCGGGGTGTGAACGGTGTGCCCCGCCGCGCGCAGGTCGTCGGCGAACGCGAGGAACCCCGGTGTCTGCCCCTGCGCATGGTGAAAGAGCACGACCTCGGCCACTGCGCCGGACTCTACACACGCTTATCGTTCGGGCGTGACCGAGCTCCTCACGGGAACCGTCACCTTCCTGTTCACCGACATCGAGGGCTCCACAAAGCTGCTCGAGCACCTGGGGGAGAGGTATGGAGACGCGCTCTCGTCCCATCGGGCGATCCTGCGAGAGGCGGCACGCGACCACGGAGGCAAGGAGGTCGACAACCAGGGCAGCCGAGATGTCTTTGTGGTGAATCCCGGATGTATCAGCGCTCTGCGGACGTTTGAATGCGCCCGACCAACCGATCGGGGGGGAATCATGATCACCGAGGGCACGTCAACCTACGCACGAGTACTCGAGCTTCTCGCGGACGAGGAAGTGGCACACAGAGGACGAGCTCGGCGAGGTCGCCTACTTCCCACTTGAGTGGATCAACGAGCTTCAGGCGAGCGGTGAGCACGTCACGACCGCCGAGAACGGCAGCCTGCGCCTGCGGCTCGAACCGCGCGGGCGATGAGCGCGGTCGAAGTCCGGGGGCCGTCAGCCGCGGAGTCGCTGCCAGACGCCTCGCTCCCACTCGCGATCGCCCTGGCCCGGTTCTTCGGCAACCGTGGAGGAGGGACCACCGACCTTTCGATGACAAGCGTGCGTGCTTGACAGCTGACGGCTGGTTTCCGGACGACGCGTCGTCAGCGGCGGGCGCGCTCGACGCGCTCGGACACCTTCTGACTGATCAGCTCCGCCACCTGGGGATGCTGGCTCTCGAGAGTTCGGAACTCGGTTCCGAAGAGGACGAGCAGTTCCACCGGTGACGCCACGGTGACGGTCGCGTTGCGCCGGCCCGGGCCGAGGATCGCCATCTCGCCGAAGAAATCGCCCGGGCCGAGCGTCTCGAGGAACTTCCCGTCCCGGTCCACGTCGACCGTACCCTCGAGGATGACCGAGAACGTGTAGCCGGACGCCCCCTCACGCGCGAGTACGTCTCCAGGGCTCGCGGCCCTGAGCTCGGCGGATTGCGACAGCTGTTCGAGCTCGGTGTCGGTCAGGTCTGCAAAGAGCGGCACCGCGCGAATTCGGTCGACGTCGACTGGCACGCCCGGCGACGATAACAATCGAGACCGGCCGGACTCCCTCGGCATGT
The DNA here is from genome assembly GCA_963776375.1 of uncultured Actinomycetes bacterium. Lineage (GTDB taxonomy): Bacteria > Actinomycetota > Thermoleophilia > Gaiellales > Gaiellaceae > PALSA-612. The sequence goes on from CAVZMF010000006.1 coordinate 173,021, forward strand.
GCCGGGCGCTTGGTCGCAACATCGATCCATGTTGACCACCGGACGGCCGTCGGTCGTCGCCCTGCCGCGCCACTGGGCTCCGCGCTAGTCGCTCGCATGAGTCCGAAGCGGATCACATCGGGCTGATCTAGGAATCGAAGTCGACTGTCGAGTAACGTGAAGGAGATCGTATGGTCGTCGAGTTGACCCAGACTCCGGGCGCAGGCCCGGTAGAGCTTCAGAACGCCTGGCTCGACCGTGACCTGAGCTGGCTCGAGTTCAACCGGCGCGTTCTGCAAGAGGCCCTCGACGACCGCAACCGGCTTCTGGAACGGGTGAAGTTCCTCGCCATCTTCTCGTCCAACCTGGATGAGTTCTTCATGAAGCGGATGGCGCTGGTAAGGCCGTCGGCGGACGAGAGCGTCATCGTCGCCCAGGAGCGGCGCGACCGTTTGCTTCCGAAGCGGGAGCTGATCGTGTCGATGCTGGCGCAGCAGGCCGCCTGCTACACGGACACGCTGCTCCCGCAGCTCGCTGCGCACGGCGTTCGCCTCGTCGACTGGGAGGATCTCACGAAGCCGCAGCGTGCCGAGGCATCGAGAGTCTTCGAGACGGAGATCTCGCCGGTCCTCACGCCGCTGAGCCTCGACGCGGCTCACCCATTCCCATACGTCTCGAACCTTTCGACCTCGTGGGCCTTCCGGCTCCACGACCCCGCAGGCGAGTCCGTGCTCGTGCGGGTGAAGGTACCGAGGGAGGTGCCCCAGTGGCTGCGCGTCCGAGCGGACGTGTCGCGCGGCGAGCGGGTCTACGTCACCCTCGCACAGGTGATTGCGGCGAACGCGTGCACGCTGTTCCCGGGCATGGAGATCGAGAGCGCCAGCCTGTTCAGGGTCTGTCGCGACGCCGAAGTGGAGATCGACGACGACGGAGAAAGCAAGCGCGCACTCGTCGAACAGGAGCTGAGACAGCGGAGGTTCGAGCCGGTGGTGCGGCTCGAGATCCAGCCGAACGCCGATCCGGCCATGGTGGCCGAGCTGCAGGCGCGGTTCGCGCTCACTGCGGACGACATCTACGAGATGCCTGCCCTGCTCGACTATACGACCCTGTTCGAGATCGCCGGGCTCGAGATCGAGCCGCTGCGCGACCCGCTCTGGACGCCGCTCCCGCCGACCGGCCTCGAGGCCGCGGAGGGCGACATCTTCTCCGCCATCCGCTCGGGCGACATCATGCTGCACCAGCCCTACGACAGCTTCTTCGCCGGCGTGGAGCGGTTCATCCGCGAGGCAGCCGACGACCCGCTCACCGTCTCGATCAAGATGACTGTCTATCGCGTCGGAGACGACACGCCGTTCGTGCAGTCGCTGATCCGCGCCGCCGAGGCCGGCAAACAGGTCGCCTGCGTGATCGAGCTGAACGCGCGCTTCGACGAGGCGCGAAACCTGCACTGGTCACGCGAGCTCGAGAAGGTCGGCGCGCACGTCGTCTTCGGCGTCACCGGCCTGAAGACGCACAGCAAGACCGCGCTCGTCGTTCGTCAGGAGGAGAGCGGGATGCGCTGCTATGCGCACATCGCGACCGGCAACTACCACATGCGCACGGCGCGGCTGTACGAGGACGTCGGGCTCCTGACCGCGGACCCGGTGATCACTGCCGACGTGGTCACGCTCTTCCACTTCCTGACCGGCCGCTCGCGAACGCCGGCGTTCCGGCAACTGCTCGTCGCGCCGATGCACATGCGAACGGAGTTCGAGCGGCTGATCGAGCGCGAGATCGAGAACCACGAGGCGGGCAGGCCGGCCCGGATCGTCTGCAAGCTGAATCAGCTCGAGGACGCGGAGATCTGCTCCCTGCTCTCGAGGGCGTCGAACGCCGGATTGCCGGTCGACCTGATCGTCCGCGGGCTCTGCTGCCTCGCACCCGGCGTGCCCGGCGTCACCGAGACCATCCGCATCCGCTCGATCGTCGGCCGTTTCCTCGAGCACTCGAGAATCTTCCATTTCGCCGCAGGCTCGGACGATCCGCTGGACGGCGATTTCCTGATCGGCTCTGCGGACTGGATGCACCGCAACCTGTCAGGGCGGGTCGAGGCGGCTGTTCCAATCCTCGATCGGCGCCTGAAGGCGCGGTTGTGGGAGATTCTCGACGTGTGCCTCCGCGACCGCCGGAACGCGTGGCAGATGGAGCCGGACGGGAGCTACGTCCAGCTGAGGCCGGAGCCCGGTGACCCGACCGGTGCCGAGGGCACGCACGAGACGATGATGCGCCTGGCTCTCGCCCGGCACGGCTTCGGCCGCAGCTCCGCGGCCTAGCCGGGCGGGACATCGTCTCGAGCAGCTCCTGAAGCGAGTTGCCTCGAGATCGAAGGTCGGCCCTGGCTGTTCGTGATCCCGCATACTTGAGGCGTCGAACGGAAGCTCGCAACCGTGCTTTTCGTCGACCTGGTGGGCTCGACGGCGCTCGTCGCTGCGTCCGATCCCGAGGTCGCCCGGCGCCGGGTGACGCGGTTCTTCGAGCTCGTCGCGAGCGTGATCGCGATCCACGGCGGCACCGTCGAGAAGTCCGACGGCGACGGGGTGAAGGCGGTGTTCGGCGTCCCCCGAGTGCACGAAGACGACGCAGAGCGAGCGCTGCGGGCTGCGCTCGAGATCCGTGACCAGGTCCCCGAGCTGGGGGTCGAGTGTCGAATCGGCGTCGAGGCGGGCGAGGTCGTGTCAGAGGACTCGGAGTGGATGTTCGCGACCGGGCGGGCCGTCAACGTGGCGGCGCGGCTCCAGGAGGTCGCGGAACCGAACGAGATCCTTGTCGGAGCAGGGGCCCAGCGCCTGGCCGCACGGGCCGTCGAGCTCGAGTTGGCCGGCATGCGCAGCGTCCTCGAGTTCCGACACATCCCGATCTGGCGCGCGCTCTTCGCGTCCGAGCGGCGCGGCCGCCCGCTCGGTGCCCTCGCAGTGCCGCTCGTGGGACGCGACGCGGAACTCGCGCTGCTTCGGAACACGTTCGAGCGAACCGTGCGCGATCGCCGCGCGCATCTGGTCACGATCTACGGTGAGCCGGGCGTAGGCAAGAGCCGCCTGGTGCGCGACTTCGTCGCCGGGCTCGAGCGCGCGACGGTGCTCACCGGCCGCTGCCTGCCGTACGGCCAGGGAGTGACGTACTGGCCGCTGGCCGAGATGGTCAAGACATCGGCGGGCATCTCGGACGACGATCCGGCGGAAAACGCCAGGGAGAAGCTGGTGGCGTTCTGCGAGGACGAGGCGGTCGCCGACCTTCTCGCGCTCGCAGCCGGCCTTCTCGAAGTGGTCGAGACCGACCGTAGCCAGCAAGAGATCGCCTGGGCGGCGCGCGAATGGGCCGAGCAGCTGGCCGAGGCGCAGCCACTCATCCTGCGTTTCGAAGACATCCACTGGGCCGAGGAGCCGCTCGCCCGCCTGATCGAGCACCTCGCGGGCTGGGTGCGCGCCGCTCCTCTCCTCATTCTCTGTCTGGCCCGCCCCGAGCTGCTCGAGGCCTATCCCGGATGGGGTGCGGGGAGGACACGCGGGGGGACGATCGAGCTCGGTGGGCTCGCGCGGGAGGACGCCGAGACCCTCGTCGACGTCCTGCTCGCCGATCTCGGGCTCTCATCCGACCTGCGCGCGAACGTCCTCGACAAGGCGGAGGGCAATCCGCTGTTCGTCGAGGAGACCGTCCGCATGCTCGCCGAGGGCGCGGACGGCCTGGCCCCGATCCCCGACACGGTCCAGGCGCTGATCGCGGCGCGCATCGACGGGCTTCCCCGGCCGGCGAAGCTCGCCCTTCAGCGGGCCGGCGTGGTCGGCCGCGTCTTCTGGCGCGGTGCCCTGGCCTCGCTCTCCGCCTCGGGCGACAACGTGGACGCGGCGCTCGAGGAGCTCCTGAGGCGCGACTTCGTCCTGCGCGAGCCGCATTCCTCGATCAGTGGGGAGGAGGCGTTTCGCTTCAAGCACATCCTGATCCGCGAGATCGCCTACGCGGGGCTGGCGAAGTCGGCCCGGGCCGAGTTCCACGGCGCCTTTGCGGCCTGGCTGTACGGGACAGGTGCCGAGGACCTGGTCGAGATTCGCGCGTATCACCTCGACCAGGCCGTGACGCTGCTGGTCGAGATCGACGGCGCGGCACCCGCGGAGCTCGTGAGCGAGGCGGCCTCGGCGCTCGCGGCCGCCGGCAAGCGGGCGCTGGCCCGGGAGGCGAACCGCTCCGGCCGGCAGCTGCTCTTGCGCGCGGTCGAGCTCGAGCCGACGCTCGAGCGGCGGTACCAGGCGGCGCGGGCGGCGTGGCGGCTGACCGACATTCCGACCGTCGCCGTGGAGATGGATCGGGTCCGCGCCGACGCCCACGAGGTGGGCAACCGTTGGATCGAGGGTCGCGCGCTCATGGCGCTCGGTGAGGTCATCGCGTTTCGCGACTCGGACACGCCGGCCTCGCAGCGGCTGCTCGAGGAGGGGCTCGCGCTTCTCCAGCCCGACGACTTCATCGGGCGCTTCGAGGCCCTCAGGCAGCTGTCCACGCTCGCCCGCTGGGTCGGCGATCACGAAGGCTCGGGCCGGTTCGCGGAGCAGGCGCTCGTCGCCGCCCGCGCGACCGGCCGCAAGGATCTGGTGAGCTGGGCTGCGAATTCGCTGGCGAGCGCCCTGGTCTGGTCGGCCGAGCTCGACCCTGCCGAGAAGCTCGCGACCGACGCGCGGCGACTGGCCGAGGAGAGCGGCGGCATCGTCGCGGGCGGCCAGGCGCTGCACGTACTCGCGCACATCGCGGAGCTTCGCGACGACCGCGACCGGGCCGTCCGTCTCTACGAGGAGGCGATGGCGCTGTTCGAGGAGTCCGGTGCCGCGCTCGAGCAGGGCCGCAACCTCAACCACCTCTCCGAGCTCGTCATGCAGCGTGGCGACGACGACCGTGCGGAGCAGCTCGCCCGCGAGGCCGTCCGGCTGCTCGAGCCTCTCGGCGACCGGGGCTACCTGTGCGAGAGCCAGCGCATCCTCGCCGAGATCCTCATCCACCAGGGCAAGCTCGAGGAGGCCGAGCGCTACGCCTTGGCCGCCGTCGAGACCGTCGGGCCCAACGATGCCACATCGCTTCCCACGACCCGAATGGCACTCGGGCTCGTGAGGGCAGCGCAGCGCCGGGACGACGAGGCCGAGGCGCTCCTGCGCTCGGCGGCCGACCAGGCCGCGGGCAAGGCTCCCAGCTGGATCCACGAGCTCGTCGTGGCTCATCTCGCCCAGTTCCTCGAGATCCGGGGCAGGGGTGACGAGGCAGCGGAGCTCGCGGCCGCGTCCTGAGCGCCCAGATCGGGTTCCCGCCAGCCGCGCTTCACCTGGTTCAACCAAGCTCCAGGCGCCGATCAAGCGCCTCTACAGCTACGCCGACGGCGGCCACGCGACCGCATTCGAGCACTTCCAGGACTTCCATGCAGACGCGGAGGCCGCCACGAGGGCGGCCTCCGCGATTCCCTGGAAGAGCGACTCGGCGCTAGACGAGCGCCTTCATGAACAGCTTGATGTCCTCTGCCGGGAACGTCTCGGTCTCGAACACCTCGAGTTTCGCGATCTTGCCGAGGACGCGGAACGCGGCCTCGAGATCGGGATACTCGAAGATGGCGAGGTACTCCCACGGACCCATGACCGCCAGGAACCGCTCGACACTACCGCCCTCGCCCTCGACGATCTTGTGGATCTTGTCGAAGTACTCGGGGGTCTTCTCGAGGTGCTCCCGGGCGACCGGCGTCAACCGGAAGAGCCCGACATAGGTGAACATACACACCTCCAACATTGGGGGCATCGCGTAGAGCCCCACGAAGACGAGTCTCTCACCGATCGCGCCCATTTGTATACGCGAGTTCCCTGATCAACGCATTCGACATGACTGCTACAGCTCCCGTATTGGCCATCATCGGCACGATCGAACGAGGACGAGGACTCGGTGCAGTCCGCATGGTCGGCCCCCAACTCGTCCGCCTTCAGGAGTTACTCGGCTTCCCGGCGGTCGCGTTCCAGGCAGACGAGCCCGGCTATCCAGCCGACCAGCTCGAGCTGATCGCGGAGGTCCGTCTCCGCGATGAGCTGCACCTTGTCGACGGCGACCCGATCAGCTTCGCGATCACCCCCTGATGAGCGCTACGAGGCGAGCGGCAAGCGGCTGCGGAGGTGTGCCGTCCCTCTCGTTCGGCTGCACTCCGGAGACGGTGTAAGACTTCCGGGCGTGGGCGGGGTGGCCGGCGGCGACGGGTTGCATGAGGTCGAGGTTCAGGCGCTCGACGCAGCGCGGCTGGAGCCGCTGATCGGGCCGGCGCGCATGGCCCGTTTCGAGGCGGTGGCCGAGTCGACCCGTTCGGCGCTCGAGGGGCGAACGGTGTTCAACGTGAGCTCCACCGCGAACGGCGGCGGCGTGGCCGAGATGCTCCAGACGCTCCTCGCCTATGTCCTCGGTGCAGGGATCGCGGCGCGGTGGATGGTGATCCGGGGCGATCCGGTGTTCTTCGCCGTCACGAAGCGGATCCACAACGGCCTCTACGGCTCACCGGGCGACGGCGGCCCGCTCGGGCCTGCAGAGCGGCGGGTCTATGAGCAGGTGCAGCGGGCGAACGCCGCCGAGTTGCTCGCGCTCGTCCGGCCCGGCGACATCGTCATGATCCACGATCCGCAGCCTGCCGGTCTTACGGCGGCTGTGCGCGACGCCGGAGCCCTGGTGGTCTGGCGTTGCCATGTCGGCCGGGACAAACCGAATCAGTGGACAGAGCGATCGTGGGGCTTTCTCCGTCCCTATCTCGAGCAGGTAGACGCCGTCATCGTCTCGCGGGCGGGGTTTGCGCCCCCGTTCGCCGACCCGGAGCGAACCTTTGCCATCGCCCCGTCGATCGACCCCTTCTCGGCGAAGAACGAGCCGATGTCGCGTCGAAACGCCCGTGTCGTCCTCGGCTACGTGGGCTTGCTCGACGGCGACGGCGCGGCGCCAGCCGTGCCGTTCACGCGTCGTAACGGATCGACCGGCCGAATCAACAGCCGCGCCGATCTGCTCGAGACGGGACCGGCGGCTCCTTCGGAGGCGCCGCTTGTCGTGCAGGTTTCCCGCTGGGACCGGATGAAGGACATGGAAGGCGTGATGCGCGGTTTCGCGGAGCACGTCGATCCCTCTCTCGGTGCACATCTCGTCCTCTGTGGGCCGGAGGTGACGGGCGTCTCAGACGATCCGGAGGGAGCCGAGGTGCTGCAGGAATGCATCGACGCCTGGCGCACGCTTCCGCACGCCGCCCAGAATCGCGTCCATCTCGCCTGCGTCCCGATGACCGACGCGGACGAGAACGCGGCGATCGTCAACGCCTTGCAGCGCCACGCGTCGATCGTGGTACAGAAGAGCCTCGCGGAGGGATTCGGGCTCACCGTCGCAGAGGCCATGTGGAAGGCGCGACCCGTGATCGCCTCGGCGGTCGGGGGAATCGTTGACCAGATTCCGGACGGCGACTACGGAGTGCTGCTCGACGACCCTAACGATCTCGTCTCCCTTGCAGCCGCCACCGAGCACCTGCTGCGCTTGCCGGAGGAAGCTGCACGGATCGGCGCCAACGCACGCGCCCGCGTCACCGAAGAGTTCATCGGCGACCGCCACCTCGAACAGTACGCGCAGGTGTTCCAGCACCTCCTCTGACCGCCCTTGTGGCCCGTCCGGACGAGCAGGAAGGCCCGAGCCACCCGCCCACGAACGCGAGACCGCGCGGTGCTTCAGCCTCATGGCCGATCCTGGGATCCTCCGCCGAGCCGAGCACGTCCCGGTTACGCGGTGGCTGCGAGCCGGGAAGCGGCGGGTCTGAGACCCAGCGCCTCGGCTGCGTCACGGAAGATGTCGCGGCCCGGTAGCGCATACGAGGCGTCGAAATCGACGGCGCCGTTGAGCTCGATCACCGTGTAGCCCCTGCCGGTCGGGAGGAGGTCGATTCCGACCAGGTCGGCGCCGATCGCGCCTGCGGCGGCGACCGCGAGCGCGCAGGCGGCCGTGTCTGGTCGAGCTGGGCGGCGGGTACCGCCGAGGCTGGCATTCGTCCGCCATTCGCCGGGGGCGGCGATGCGGCAGGTGGCGCCGATCACCGTGCCGGCGGCGACGACGAGCCGGAGGTCGTGCCCCACGGGTGGGACCAGCTCCTGGACGAGCGCGCCGTGCCGCTGGAACCAGGGCTTGACGTCGATTCCTTCCAGGCAGTGGTGGAGCTCTTCCTTCGTGTCGCACTTGAGGATGTCGACGCCCCAACTGCCGTGGCGCGGCTTGACCACCAGCGGTGGCTCGATGTGAGACTCACCGCCCTGCCGGAGATGCTCGGTGCGCGGATGCGGGAGCCCCGCCCGGGCGAGCAAGCGGGCAGTGAGCAGCTTGTCGTGCGCGGCGGCGAGTGCCGAGGCAGGGTTGAGGACACGGAACCCGCGCCGCTCGAGCCAGAGCAACTCGAGGAGCCCGGGCTCGACGCCGTCGACGGTCGGGAGGATGTCGAGCCGGCCGAGCACGACGTCGCCCGGCTCGAGCCAGTCGCCGATCTCGCCGTTCGCGACGAGCGCAGCCTCGATGCCGAGCGCCTGCCAGGCGGCAGGGATCTCGACGTTGGTGTTGCTCGCTGCGGTGCCGCGAACGGCAACTCGCGTGGTCGCCGGAGCCATGAGCCTGGCGTGTGCTCTGTGTGATCGACGGCGCGCTAGTTGCGGCCGATTGGGTGGTTCCAGCAGCAGCAGGGCCAGGAGCGCTGACCGCTCGGGAAGGCGGGTCGTGTCGACTCGCTCGTCGGAGGCATGCGAGCCTTCGCCGATCGGGCCGAGTCCGTCGAGTGTGGCCGTGTACAGGCTCGTCGTGTTCGCGTCCGAGCCGCCACCGACGAGACCCGCGTCTTCGAGGGACAGGCCCAGCTGGCTGCCGAGCCGCTTGGCCGCCCCGAGCAGAGTCCGGTTCCGCGGAAGCGGTTCCATCGGCGGCCGGCCGAAGCCTCCTTCGACCTCGATCGTGGCACCCTCGAGGACGGGCCGCAGGTCTCTGATCGCCCGCTCCAGCCGGTGAGCGGCGGCCGCGGTGGGTGCGCGCACGTCGACGATCGCGCTCGCCGCGGGCGCGACGACGTTGGGACGGAGTCCCCCGTCGATCGTGCCGACGTTGACCGTGACTCCCTGCGCCGGGTCGTTGAGCGCGAACAGTCGCTGGACCTGATGGGAGAGCTCGAGGATCGCGCTGATCCCGTGCTCGAAGTCGGCGCCGGCGTGCGAGCTTCGGCCATGCACCGTGACGGTGAAGCGGCCCAGACCCTTGCGGGCGATCTTGAGCTTTCCGTCCGCGCCCTCGCCGGACTCGAGGACCAACGCCCGCTCGGCTCCCTGGGCGAGGAGGCGAATGAGGCGGGTCGAGTCGACGCTGCCGATCTCCTCGTCCGTGTTCACGAACACGACCGGCGTCACCGCCGGTCGCAGCTCGAGTTCGTGCAGCGCCCGGAGCGCGAACACGATCTCGACCAGGCCGCCTTTCATGTCGGCCACGCCCGGGCCGAACAACAGCGCGCCCTCCGCGTGAAGGGGCATCTCGGCAATCGTCCCGATCGGCCAGACCGTGTCCATGTGACCGATCAGGAGCTGACGCGGACAGCCGCGGGGCCGTTGCTTCGGCCGCGCGTAGAGATGATCTCCGACCCGGACGCCACGGACGGGCCGAACCAGATAGTCGATCCGCTCGAGCTCGCCGGCGAGGACGTCGAACGGCCCGCGCTGGCTCTCGGGATCGAGCGACGGCGACTCGGCGCCTGCGAGTCGCTCCAGCAACTCGACCAGCTCCAGGTGGTGCCCGCGCATCCAGCGGAGAATCGGTTGCGAGGCAGCCGTCGCCATCGTGCTACAGCCGGAAGTCGGCGGGATACGGGAACGACAGGCTGTCGCGCACGACCGCGAACCGCCCGGGAGCCAGATACGCGAGCAACCCGAGCCGGTGCACGAGGTCGGCATCGTCCACCTCGGGCCCGCGCAGCGCGTCCCGGGCCGCCCACGCGGCCGACCACCCGACCGACGATCAGGCTGTTCGGCCCGAAGCCGTCCACGATCCGCTCGAGCTCGCACTCCAGGTACAGGAAGCAGCCCTCGACGAGCCGGCCGTCGACCGTCCGCGCCGGAACGGAAGGCACCGCCTCGAGCGTCGGCTTCGCACCTCCCTCGAACCGACCTCCGGCAGCGAAGCTCGACTCCACGATCTGCTCGGGTCTGGGAAAGCTGACCGTGAACTGAGGATGCTCGACCACGTTCCGATAGGTCGAGTGCCGCGGGCTGCAGACGAAGCAGTAGAAGCCCTCCCAGCCGAGCGGCATCGCCATGTGCTTGGGAGCGAAGTCGTAGCCGTCGCCCTCCTTTGTCCCCACGAGCACCAGCGGCGCGACGGCGAACACGCGCGTCCACACGTCTGGCCCGACGGCCAGCTCGACCAGCTCCGCACGTTCGTGGACCGGAGCCTGCATGTTCATCAACCCAGCCTGCCACCGGCCGTCGCCGCGTACATCCGCGCCCACGCCGACACCACCTGCGGCTAACCCCTCATACCCCCAATGCATGCCGTCAGCGCTTAAGCGGTGGAACCGAGCAGTCCTGGCGGCAAGAGAAGGCTTTCGAGCCCTGAGCAGGAGGGGGTTGACGATCCGGCTCTTGGGAATCTGAATTAAGGTCGTTGCAACTGCGGCAAAAGGAGGGATTACTGTGGCTATTCAGCGTTCGGCGCGGTTCTTGGCGACCGTCGGTTTGTTCGCCGCGATGCTGGCCCTCGGGTTTGGGGCCTCCGCGATGGCGGCGAAGACGCCCTCGCCGGTTGCCTGTGGGGACACCGTCACGTCTGACGTCACCCTCACTCGCAATCTCACTTGCTCGGGTGACGGACTCATCATCGGGGCATCTGGCATCACCCTCGACCTGGCCGGTTACGCGATCAACGGTAGCGGGGTAGGCGTCGGGATCAGCGGCTCGTCGATGTTCACGCTTCGGAACGGGGCGATCGGGAACTTCGAGACGGCGCTCCTCGGAGGAGCTGCTCAGATCACGAACATGACGATCGCCAACAACGACACTGGAATCGTCACTGGTTTCAGCTCCGGGAATCTCACGATCGACAACAGCCGCATCGTCCAGAACAGGGGCGATGGCATCTGGGGCGTGCAAGGTCATCTCATCCTCAGCAACTCGGTGGTCAAGAACAACGGCGGCACTGGAGTCGTGACCGGTGCGGGCGGCGAGTTCATCAACAACGATGTCTCCTCGAACGGCGGAACGGCGTCGCGTCCAACAACGGGGTGAGTCTTTTCCAGGGCAACCGCGCCAACAACAACGGCGGCGATGGGATCCACGTGAATCTGTCGGTCGCGACCATCCGGGGGAACGAGGCGAACGGGAACGCGCACGACGGGATCTTCATCGACGAGGTCGCCTCGCTGTTTCTGCCCGGCTACCGGATCGGCAACAACACCACGAACCGCAACGGCGGTTTCGGCTTCGGCTACCACGGCCCGCCCGGGCCCGAGGTCGTGGTCGACGAGGGAGGCAACCACGCGAGAAACAACGGAGACCCGCTCCAGTGCACGTTCCCGGGGCTGACGTGTACCCCGCGATGACTGACCTCGCTCCGGCTTCCGCTCCAGCCATGTTCTTTAGTGGGATGTCCGGAGCGACCGGCGGGCGGTCAGCGCGATGACCGAGATCAGCCACGCGGCGAGGGCGCAGAAGGCCCACCAGCACGCATGTGGCCGCCCGGGGGCAGACAGGGGTCTTGGGGTGCGGATAGCACCCTCATGCGAAATGCCCCCGGGCAAGAATCGAACTTGCGCAGGCGGTTTAGGAAACCGCAGGCCAGGAGCCTCAGAGCTGACCCGGATGAAGTGCGCGCTGTCGGCGGCAGTCAAGCGCCCGTTTACCACGCGGGAGGTCGCTGGTTCGATCCCAGCCGCGCCCATTCCGACCCCGCATGACGAGCCGATTTCGCTCAACCATGCCGTGCGATGGGTGCGATAGGTGCGAGAAGTGCGGGGTGGTGTCCCCCTTGGTGCCCCCCTGATCGCCCCGGGAGTCCCGCGGCAGTCCGTCAGGAGTCCCGCGCCGGTCCGCCGCCGGCCGTCAGGAGTCCCGCGCGTCAGACCGGGTTCAGGGGAGGCTGGGGCGGGGAGTCCCGGATCGGAAGGCCGTCGCAGGGGGGAGGCCAACCCGAGTAACCGGGCGTGGTGGATGGGCGAGGAAGGGCGAGGAAGCGACACCAAGAACGAAACTCGTTGAACTCGACGGTCACCCCGGCCGCCCAGGTGGTCAACGTCGTGAAGAACGGCCAGGGCGTCATGCCGTCGTATCGCGACCGGCTGACGCCGGGCAGGTCGCGCAGCTGGCCGCGTTCGTCTCGATCACCGCCGGCTCCTAGCGCCGAGCCGCCCTATGCGGCTCTGTCGAGTGAACGAAGCCCCGTGTCGGCGACGAAGGCGACGATCGCTCGTGCCAGCCGCGCGCCGGTTGGCGACCTCGTGGTTCCAGAGCGCGACCGGGGAGCCGTCGGGCCCCGCGAGCAACGATCCAGCCGTCGACAGGCCGAGCGCACGCGCGGCCATCGCGTCCAGCCGCTCCACGGTCACCGGTGGCGAGCCTGAGTGGTTGCTCGGCGGGCACTCGCAGTCGGGCCCGGCGAACAGCGTCAGGCCCTCGGTGAGCAGGTCGAGCGTCGACACGAGCTGCCCGTTGCGCGGCAGCCAGACGTGGGCGACGCGGCCTCCGATGTCCGCGTTGAGGCCGGCGGCTGTGCTGAGGATCGAGCCGTCGGCACGCGCAGAACGCAGTGTGTTGAACTCCGCCACCGGCCTGCGCTCACGCTCGTAGCGCTCGAGCAGCCCGTCCTGCGCCCAGCCGCGGAGCACCCAGGCCAGTCTCCAGCCGATGTCGAACCCGTCGCGGATCGCGGTGTTGAGGCCGGTGCCGCCGCGCGGCGTCACACGGTGCGCGGCATCGCCGATCAGGAACGCGTCGCCTTCTCGGAATCGCTCGGCGAGCCCGACCCCGAACGCGACCGGAATCGCGCGCTCGATCTCGACCGGCAGACCGGGGACTCCGGCTGCGTCGCGGATCCACTGCGCGAGCTGGTCGTGCGACAGCGCCTCGACATCGCCGGCCTCGCCTTCCCGGTCCATGGCGAACACCCAGCGGTCGGGCTTGCCCGCAGGGATGAAGCTGCTTCCGTCGCCGAGGAAGTAGATGCCGTAGCGGTGGTCGCGAACGAGCTCCCAGAGCGGCGCGTGGAACAGCACCGCGAGCCGTTCGGCGAGTCGCCCGTCGCCCTCCGACGCGATCCCGAGCGCCGCCCGCACCCGGCTTCGCACGCCGTCGGCGCCGACCACGTACCTGGCGCAGATGCGGCGGCGCCCGCTCGGGCCCTCGAGTGTGAGCACGTGGCCTCCGTCTGCTTCGCGCTCGAGCGAGAGGAGCTCGACACCCCGCTCGAGACGCACGCTTCCGAAGGAGCCGAGATGCTCCTCGAGCAAGGGCTCCAGCTCGTCCTGCGGCAGGCAGGCGGGAGACGTCGGGCTGACCAGAGCCGCCTGCTCGCGCGTCGGCAGGCCAACCTCCACGGGTGCCCCCTGGCCCGCCTCGACGAGTGTCGGACACGCCCACGCCTGCCACTCGACGTCGATCGAACGCTCCCACGCCTTCGCCTCGAGGCCCCAGCGGCGCAGCAGCTCCATCGTGCCCGTGCTCGCCACGGTCGCTCGCGGCAGCATCGAGCTCGACGGCCGTCGCTCGACGACGAGCGTCTCGACTCCGTACGAACCGAGTGTCACGGCGCTCGCCAGACCGCCAGGACCGGCGCCCACGACCGCCACCTCGAATTCCTCCCGAACCATCTTTCCCCCACCTTTCATCGGACAATGTGTGCGGTGAAGCCTAGCATTCGATCGGACGCTATGTCCGACGAAGGTACGATTCGCGACGTCGTGACGGTTCGGTCCTACGAGCAGCGCGCGCGGGCCGAGGAGGCCGAGCGCACGCGTATCCGGATCATCGAGGCGGTCTTCGTCCGCCTGAGCGCGGCGCCGGCCGAGCCGATCGCGATCGACCGGATCGCCCAGGCGGCTGGGGTCGCACGGTCGACCGTCTACGCGATCTTCGGCTCGCGTGCGGGGCTCTTCGACGCCGTCGGTCGCGAGCTCCTGACGCGCTCGGGCTACGAGCGGCTTGTCGATGCGAAGCATCAGCCGGACGCGCGCGACCACCTCCGTGTCGGCTTGCGTGCGTCGACCGAGATGCTGGCCGCGAACCGCGACATCTACCGGGCGCTGCGCTCGATGGCGCAGCTCGACGAGCAGGCCGTCGGCGACGTGGTGGCACGGATGGACGAGGAGCGGGCCGCCGGGATGGCCCGGCTGGCAGGACGGCTCGCCGCCCAGGGCGTGCTCCGCGACGACCTCGGCGCCGAGGCCGCCGAGCACATCCTCTGGGTGCTGACGAGCTTCGAGAGCTTCGACCTGCTCTTCATAGGCCGCGGTCTCTCGATCGATCGTACGGTCGATCTCCTGATCGACGTGGCCGAGCGCGCCCTCTACACGGAGCCCTACAACCCCGCGTCGCGCTAGCCTGCCATCGCGGGCGGTGACGGGCGCGACCCTCGCGGCCCGATCAGCTCCGGGTCCCGAGGGCCGGGTCCCGCCCCAGGGGCCCGGGGCGGAGTCCCGCGCCTCGGACGGAGTTCAGGGGGGAGGGCTACCCGCCTTTCGGCGGCGGCCACCGGCCGGTCCTCGCGCACGCGTGCGGGAGTGTGCGGGGGACGAGGAGCGTGTGCGCTCGCGTTGGTTGGTTGCCTTCCGCTATGCCTGGGGCTTGCTCCTGCCCCTGGGCGCGCGTAGTTGCCCGGACTAGATCCGCGAGGTGCCGCTTTTGCTCTTCGAGGAAGCCGTCTTCGTGCGGCTTCAGCCCGAGCGCTGGGAGGAGCGTGTGCTCGTGGGCAAGCGGATAGCACCAGAGCGCTACGAGGCGGCTCGGCTGGGGGCGGTGCGCAAGCTGACATGTGCTCCTTTTGTGCTTAACGTTCAACCGCATGAGCATCGGTCTTCGTCGTGAGGTCCGATGCTTCGAGCGACTGGAGGTGGCGTACTCATGGCGTCAAGCACCCAGGCGACGGGCGGGCCGGCATACCCGGTGCAGTTCTCGGTCGAGTATCCCGATCGCGTGCTGAACCGATTGGCAACTGCGTTCCGGCTGTTTGCCGCGATCCCGATCCTTGTCGTGGCGACCACCATCGGTGGCCACGAGGGCACCTATGCGGCGGGCGAGCACGGCTGGAGGATCGCCGGCGGCACGGGCGCGCTGCTCTTTCTGGCCCCCTTACTGCTGATCCTGTTCCGACAGAAGTACCCGCGTTGGTGGTTCGACTGGAATCTCGAACTGCTCAGGTTCTCGAACCGAATAGGCGTCTATCTGGCGCTGATGGATGACCGCTACCCCTCCACCGATGAGCACCAGGCGGTCGCGCTCGACTTCCCCTACCCGGATGCGAAGCAGGAGCTCAATCGCTGGCTCCCGCTTGTCAAGTGGCTGCTCGCTATCCCTCACTACATCCTGCTCGTCTTTCTCTGGATCGCGGCCGTCGTCTCGGTGGTCATCGCCTGGTTCGCGATCCTCTTCACGGGTCGCTACCCGCGCGGCCTCTTCGGCTTTGTCCTCGGTGTGTTCCGTTGGACGAACCGAGTGGTCGGGTACGCGCTCATCCTGGTTACCGACGAGTACCCGCCATTCCGGCTCAACCCCTAACTCCAAGTTCAGAGGCCACCCGGGGGAGCGGCCTTTGAAATATTGCGGTGGTGCGCCATCAGCAATAGGCGGATACGAAATCTGCCTCCGCCGCTCGTAATCGAGACCAGTGCTCGAGAGATCGAGACCAGTCATGGCGGTCTCCTTTCAATTGGGCTTCCGGTCCCATTGAGGACGGTGTTACGGATGGCGGGCGCGACGCCGTCGAGTGGGATCTCACCCGCCGCCTTGGCGCCGAACGGTCCCGACGGCTCGAGCGTTTGCACGAGGAAGACCTCGGTCGGAGGCGCGTCGTCGGAGGGGAAGATCGAGCTCGGTTCCCCGCTACTGATTGCCGCCACCGAGCTTTCCTCGTTCCTCGGGCGGCACGATCACGACCGGGCAGGTGGCGTGGTGGGCGACTTGTTGCCCGACCGAGCCGAGCAGCAGGCTCCTGAAGCCGCCGAGCCCGCGTGAGCCGACGACGAGGAGGTCGGCGTCTCGCGACTCCTGGACCAGAACTTCGGCCGGTTGACCGTGAACGGCGTGGTAGTCGCGATCGATGCCCGGCTGGAGGCGTGATGCCTCGGACATCGCCTCGGCGGCGATGTCTCGCGCCCGCTCTCCGAATCCGGATTCGGCTTCGGCGCCGAGGCCCCAAGTGGACGCGTAAACGGCGGCCGGGATCTCCCAGGCGCACACGACCCGCAGCTTGGCGTTCCGGAGCGCCGCCTCGCCGGCGGCGAAGCGGAGAGCAGCCTTACTTCCCTCGGACCCGTCAAGTCCGACAACGATCAGCGCCATGGCGCCTCCTTTCCATCGAGCTCTCGACCATCGTTGCTTGGATTGCACGTCGTGCCATCCGGGAGTGGCCGTTGTCCTCTGCTCCGAATTACGGAAACGCGCCCGAGATGCCGACCCGGCAAGTCTCCATGAGGTTTCTTACGGAGACAGGCTCCGGCGAGGCACGGATGAACACCGCGCAATGGCCCGGCACCCTTTGACTGCCGATGAATCCCAGCCTGACGCTCGGTCGTGTCGCAGGTGTCCGTATAGGGGTCAACTGGAGCTGGTTGGTCGCATTCGCTCTGATCGTGTGGACGCTCGAGAGCTCCGTGTTCCCGTCGCAGAACCCGCACCTGTCGAGAGGCGCCTATGTGGGCATGGCGATTGTCGCCGTGCTCGTCTTCTTCCTGTCGCTGCTCCTGCACGAACTCGGTCACGCCTTGCAGGCACGGCGGGAGGGGATGGAGATCGACGGGATCACGCTGTGGCTGTTCGGCGGCGTCGCCCGGTTCCGTGGCGACTTCCCCTCCGCCGGCGCGGAGTTGAGGATCGCGCTGGCCGGGCCGGCCGTCTCGCTGTTCCTGGGTGGGCTGTTTGTCGGCCTCGCGGTACTCGTGTCTTCGCCGACCGAGGTGCAGGGTGTGCTCGCCTGGCTCGGCTACATCAACCTGATCCTGCTTGCCTTCAACATGCTGCCGGCGCTGCCGCTCGACGGCGGCCGCGTCCTGCGGTCGCTGCTCTGGCGGGCGCGGGACGACTTCCGCTTTGCCACCCGGATCGCCGCTGGTATCGGCCGTCTGTTCGGGTACGGCCTGATCGGCCTTGGACTCATCCTCTTCGTGGTCGCTGGTGCCTGGAGCGGCGCGTGGTTCGCATTCCTCGGCTGGTTCCTCGTCCTGGCGGCGACCGCGGAGGGCAGGATGGGCATTCTGCGTGAGGCGCTTGCCGGCCTTCGGGTTCGCGACCTGATGGTCCGTCGCCCGGTCGTGGTGCGTGTCGATTCGTCGCTGGCGGAGTTCATGGACGTGGTCGCGCATACCCACCGCTACACGACCTACCCGGTCGTCGACGACGGTCACGTGCTCGGGCTCCTTCCCTTCAGCTGCGTGGCGGGGGTGCCGCGCGGACAGTGGCGGGAGCGCCGCGTGGCCGATTGCATGCTCCCGCTCGACGAGGTTCCGGTCGTGGACGAGGGCGAGCCCCTGCTGGACGCGCTCGGCCATCTGCATCGCGGCGGCGTCGATCGCGCGATCGTGCTCGACGAAGGCGAGTTCAGCGGTCTTCTGTCGATGACCGACGTCGGTCGGCTGGTCGCGGCCTCCCAGATCGCGGCCCGACGCGACGAGTGAGGGTCGCTCGTCGCGGGTTAGAACCCGGCGACGGCGCGGGCGACGTGAGCCTGGAGACGACGCCGATCGGCCTCGATGCTGACCTGGCCTGGCAGAGAGGCGTGTGGCCGGCGTTCTGCTTCAGCCCCAACTGCGCACTGGGCTACGCATCGACCGGAGGTCAAGCGGATCTAGCGGATCACGAGGACCGAGCAGGCTGCGTGATGGCCGATTCGCTCGCTGACGCTCCCGAGGGCGTGCACGCCGTGGAGCCCGCGACTTCCTACGATCAGGAGGTCGGCTTCGTGCGAGACGGCGCGGAGCGCTTCGACGGGGCTGCGCTCGTCCCGCTCGACCGCCAGCCCGGCGAGTGCCTCCAGGTCGTCTGTGGCATCGGCTCCGGCGACGATGATGCGTAGACCGGCGTCGAACCGATGTGCGACGTCCAGGCCGGCGGTGAGTGCCCGGTTGGCGGCCGGAGACCCGTCGTAGCCGACGGCGATCGCCTGGGGGAAGCCTTCGGCGGTGGGCGCCCTGGCGACGAGCACCGACGCCCGCGCCCGGTGCAGCATGCCGGTCATGACGCTTCCGCGGACGATCCCGACGCCGCGATTCCGGCTGGTCGCGCCGACCGCGACGAGGGTGGCCTCGTACTCGGTCAAACGCTCGAGCAGCCGCCTGACGGTTGTTCCGTGTAAGAGGTGGGTCGCCGCATCCGGGAAGACGGATTTTGCTGCGGCGAGCTCTTCCGCGGCGCTCCTTTCGGCTTCGCTGACGATCATTGGTCCGCCGTAGGGCGAGTAGGCGACAGCGGGGGGCTCGAACACCGAGTCGATCTCAAGGCTTCCGAGATCCGAACGAAGCCGATGTGCCTGGCGCGCGGCCTCGAGTGACGGCTCGGACCCGTCGAATGCGCAAACGATTCGATCGAACACCGTGCATCGAACAGCACAAACAGTCATGACAACCCCCTTTCGCAAGGGTGCACGCCGGCGGTCGATTGCCCTGTCTTCCTCTTCTCATTGTGCGCCTGACCTCGTGGTTCGACATCGGCATGACCTCGGATTCGCCCTACCAGGAACTACCGACAACTCGCCGCGGATTCGCAGCCGCCGCCAAGGCGGCCGGGCATCGTGGGCCGGCCGGCTCCCGGGTTCTCTCGCCCGAAAGCGGGATCCAGCGCACCAAGGCGCTCGTCTTCGGCGGCGCGTACTCGACGCCTCTGCTCCTACCGGGTGCGGCGCCGGACGAGCAGGCGGCGAAACTCGTCGGTTCCCCAGACGATCAGCGGGAACGGCAGCAGGAAGGCGATCTCTGCGAGGCCGAGACCGGCCGTTCCGAACAAGCCCTGCAAGGGCGGCGCGTAGACGAGCAGTGCGGCGAAGACGAGCTCGGAGGCGATGCCCCACACGAGCAACCGGTTCGTGAACAGTCCGACGGAGCGAAGCGAGGCCCGCTCGGTGCGGGCTGCGACCGCGGTGCCGATCTGACAGGCGACGATCCCGGCGAACGTCATCGTCGTCGCCTGCAGGTACGCATCGTGGAGCGGCTGGCCGCTCGATACGTCCGCCCCCGGGCTCCAGCCGGCACGGAGGAGGACGAAGAAGAACCCGCCGAGCACGAGCCCCGCTTCGACCAGCCCGAGGAACACCCACGCGCGGACGAGCAGCGCGCGGTCGATGACTCCGTGGCTGCGCGGGCGTGGCGGCCGCGCCATCGCGCCGGGCTCGGCGGGCTCCCGGCCGAGGGCGAGCGCCGGGAGGATCTCGGTGCCGAGGTCGATGGCAAGGATCTGCAGGACGGTCAGCGGCAGCGGGACGGCCCCGCCGGAGAGCGCGAACACGAGGAACGGCACGACCTCCGGCGTCGCGTGGGCGAAGATGTAGAGGATGAACTTGCGGACGTTGTCGAAGACCTGACGGCCCGCTTCGACCGCCGCGACGATCGTCGCGAAGTTGTCGTCCGTGAGTACCATCGTCGCCGCCTCGCGGGCGACGTCTGTGCCCGTGATCCCCATGGCGACGCCGATGTCCGCCCGTCTGAGCGCCGGGGCGTCGTTGACACCGTCCCCGGTCATCGCGACGACGTGCCCCTCGGCGCGAAGCGCGTCGGCGATGCGGAGCTTCGTCTCCGGGGAGCTGCGCGAGAAGATCAGCTCCCGGCCTCCGCGCAGGAGCTCGTCAAGTTCCCGCTCGTTCAGCTCGTCGAGCTCGGCGCCGGTCACGACGTGGCTGCTGTCGCGAGCGATTCCGACGCGCCTGCGCGATCTCGAGCGCGGTCGGTCCGTAGTCGCCGGTGACGACCATGATCCGGATGCCCGCGGCATGACATTCAGCGACCGCCTGCGCCACCTCCGGACGAGGTGGGTCGAAGAGGGCGACGAGGCCGAGCAGGCAGAGCTCGCGCTCCGCGTCCTCCCGCCGGTCCGGTGGGGCAGTGCCGTCCGGGAGCCGTCGGCGCGCGACCGCGAGCACTCGCAGCCCCTGCGCGGCGTAGCGCTCCAGGACCGCCAGCACCTCTTCCCTGTCGGCCGGCTCCAGCGGCCGGTGGTTGTCCCGGCCGCCGATCCGCGTCACCCGCCTGAGCACCTCCTCGGGGGCGCCCTTCGCATGGACGGTGAGCGTGCCGTCCTCGCGCTCGTCGACGGTGGACATGATGCGAAGCCTCGGGTCGAACCGGTACAGCTTGCGGCGGCGGCGCTCCCGCCGGCGCATCGCGACGTCGATGCCGACATCGCGCGCGGCCTCGAGCATGCCGACTTCCGTGGCCTCGCCGCGCGACTTGGTGCGGCGGCTCGGATCCACCTCGGCGGTACTGCACGAGGCCGTGGCCCGTCCGAGCAGCGCGAGCACCGGGTCCGCGGAGACCGCAGTCTCGAGATCCCCGCTCCGCTCGAGATCGAGCTCGCCGAGCGGCGTCCAGATCCTGACCGCCCGCATCCGGTTCTCCGTCAGCGTCCCCGTCTTGTCGGTGCAGACGACGTCGGCCGACCCGAGTGTCTCGACCGCGCTCAGCCGCTTCACGAGCGCACCCCGCCGCGCGAGCATCGCCACCCCGACCGCGAGTGCGAGCGTGATCGTCGGCAGCAGCCCCTCGGGCACGTTGGCGACGATCAGGCCGATGGCGAAGTTGACGGCGTCGTGAAGCGGCAGGTCGGCGCCGAAGCGGCCGACCGGGAGGAAGGCAAGGCCGGCCACCACAGCGAAGAGGGCGATCAGCCAGGCCACGCGGCGGACCTGCAGCTCGAGCGGGCTCAGCTCTGTCTCGACCCGCTCCGTGAGCGCCGCGATCCGGCCGAGCTCCGTCTGCATCCCGGTGCTGACGACGAGCACCCTTCCCTCGCCGCCGACGCAGGCCGAACCGCTGAAGACGAGGTTGCGCGCCTCGATCACCGGGCCGGCCGAGTCCGTGAACTCCGCCGAGCGGTACACGGGCTGCGACTCGCCGGTCAGCGTCGAGAGGTCGACGTCGAGCGCCCCCTCGAGCAGGCGGCCGTCTGCCGAGATCCGGTCGCCCTCGGCGACCAGAAGAACGTCGCCCGGCACGAGCGTCGCCGCGTCGATCGTCTGGCGGGAGCCGTCGCGGAGGACGAGCGCCTGCTGCGGAAGGTACCGGCGCAGGGCTTCGACCGCCTTCTCTGCCTGCCGCTCCTGTGCGAACGCGAATACGGCGTTGAGCAGGATCACGGCGATGATCGCCGCGCCGAGCGCGGGCGTGCCGGCGGCGAAGGCGAGGACGGCGGCGAGCCAGAGCAGGAGCGCGAGCGGATGCGTCAGCTGTTTCGCGAGCTGCCGCGGCCAGCGGGTGCCGCCGCGGCGAACCAGCTCGTTGCGCCCGTACGCCGCCAGCCGTCGCTCCGCCTCGCGGCTCGACAGACCCTCCGGGCGGGATCGAAGCTGCTGCAGAAGAAGGCCGGACGGCTCCCGCGGATCGCCGACCGTGGGCGGAGCTTCCGGCAGCGAAGCCATGCCGCAACGATTGGTTTCGAGCCGCTTCGGCGCATCAGGGAACTCCGTGCGGCCCGCGTGGAGAAGTACCGACAGGCGAGCCTAGCCGTCTCCAAGCGATTGTGGGCGCTTCGAGGCGACGTCCGGAACGGGGTTTTCCCCGATCAGAGCTAAGCAAGCGCCCGGATGTAGCGCACGACCGCGGCTGCCATCGTCCGCTCGACCATTCGCGCAGAGTCGAGGTGAAGATGGCAGCGACGCTTCAGGTCGCGACTGAATCGGTCCGAGTGCCGAGGGCCGCCGGCGAGGTCGGCGCTCCTCCGGCGTTGGTGATGCGCGGAATCACGAAGCACTTTCCAGGCGTGCTCGCCAACGACCATGTCGACTTCGAGGCGGCCCCAGGCGAGGTGCACGCCCTGCTCGGAGAAAACGGCGCTGGAAAGACGACGCTGATGCACATCCTCACCGGTCTCTACCGCCCCGACGAAGGGCAGATCGAGCTCGACGGCGAGCCGGTCAGCTTCTCGTCGCCTCGGGATGCGCTCGACGCCGGCATCGGCATGGTGCACCAGCAGTTCCGGCTGGTCGATCGGTTCAGCGTCGCCGAGAACCTCGTTCTCGGCGACAGGCGCGGCGCCGGTCGCAGATTCATGATCAGGCCGCGCGCCGTCGAGCACCAGGTACGCGATCTCGGCGTCCGCTATTCGGTCTCTGTCGACCCGCATGCCCGCATCTGGCAACTCTCTGTCGGCGAACAGCAGCGAGTCGAGATCCTGAACGCCCTCTATCAGGAGGCGCGAATCCTGATCCTCGACGAGCCGACCTCGGTGCTTACCCCACAGGAGGCCGAAATGCTCTTCGTGACGCTGCGCCAGATCGCGGCCGAGGGGCGCACCGTCATCTTCATCTCGCACAAGTTGCACGAAGTCAAGAAGGTGTCCGACCGTGTGACAGTGCTCCGCTCGGGGCGCAACGTCGCCACCGTCGCAACTGCCGGGACCACGCAGCGCTCACTCGCCTCGCTGATGGTCGGGCACGAGATCGAGAGAGCGAGCCGCTCGGAGCACCGTGAGCGCGAAGCCCCCGTCGTTCTGGAAATGAGGGGCGTGTGGGTTGAAGGCGATCGCGGTGTGGCGGCGGTCAAAGACGTGACCCTCACAGTCCGCGCGGGCGAGATCGTTGCCATTGCCGGCGTCTCCGGCAATGGGCAGCAGGAGCTGGCGGAGGCAATCGCTGGTCTCCGCCCGCTCACGAAGGGCTCTCTACGGATGGAGGGCCGGAGGATCAGGAACGGCGATCCTCGCGCCTCCATCGAGGCACGTATCGCCTACGTCCCTGCAGATCGGCTGGGCACGGCGGTGGCACCAGGCCTTCCCGTTGAGATGAACCTCTCCCTCAGGACTTACAGGCATGACGGCGTTGGCCCATTGCTCCATCTGCGCCGAATGCGGGCCCGTGCCGAGGAGCTGATCGACCGGTACAGCATCAAGGCCGCGAGCGCGACTGTCGAGACGCGGACGCTGTCGGGGGGAAACCTCCAGAAGCTCGTGCTCGCACGGGAGTTTTCTGGCGAGCCGAAGCTACTCGTCGCGGCGTCGCCAACCCACGGCCTCGACGTCGCCGCCATCGAGACCGTCCACACCTACCTGATTGGGGCAGCGGCGCGGGGGATCGGCGTCCTGCTCATCAGCGAGGACCTGGACGAGATCCTCGTGCTCAACGACCGAATCCTCGTCATGTACGAGGGCGGGCTGACCGAGGTCGCGCGACCGCACCGACGTCGAGGCGATCGGCCTCGAGATGGCGGGTGGCTCGGCCTGAGCGGCGAGGGGCCGCCGACGGCAGCCCCTCGGGTCAGGTGGATTGGGCTCAGCGGATCATCCGGCCGGGATCGAGGGCGGCAGTTGCGTCCAGCGGCCGACGTCCGACGGGGCGGCGCCGTTGATCTCCCACGGCTGCACCCACGCGTAGGACGAGGCCGGAACGAACGCCGTTGCGGGCCCACCGATCGGCACGTTTGCAGGCGGCTGCGTCCAGTGCCCCACGGCGACGACGTGCGCCGCCCAGGGCTGCGCCCAGCTGTATGCCGACCCCGACGCGGGCGTCGAAGCGGCTCCCGCTGCCGCCGGGGCGAGCACGACGGCGGCCAGGGCCGTCGCGAGCCAGGCGAGGAGAACCGCGCATCGAGTTCGCACGGCGACCTCCTTCTTTGTCAGAGGCTCTTCTCGGGCCTCGGACGCAGCCTGGCACAGGCGCATCCGGGCGTCATCGGGAGAACGGGCAGGCGATCTTCCGCAAACAGGCCTCCCGGATCCGTGTGCACACTGATGCCGCGCGGACGCCTCTCAGTCGGCCGTGAAGTGGGTCCCCGTCTCGCCCGCGAGCGCGCGCTCGACGTTCTCGGGATCGGTGACGATCGCCTCCCGGCCGCCGGACTCGAGGAAGGCGACGATCGCTCGGATCTTCGGCTCCATGCTCCCGGAGGCGAAGTGCCGGCCCTCGGCCAGCCGCTCCCTCGCCTCCGACAGCGACATCCGGTCGATCCAGCGCTGCTCGGGGGTGCCGAAGTCGAGCGCCACCTTCTCGACGGCCGTCGTGATCAGGAACAGCTCGGCGCCGATGCACGTCGCGAGCAGCGAGCAGGCGTGGTCCTTGTCGATCACTGCGGCCACGCCGGTCAGGTCGCCGTTCCCGTCGGCGACGACCGGGATGCCGCCGCCGCCGACCGTGACGACGACGAAGCCGGCCGCGATCAGGTCGCGAACTGCGTCGACCTCGACGATCCGGAGCGGCTGGGGCGAGGCGACGACCCGTCGCCACCCTCGCCCCGCATCCTCGCGGACGGCCCAGCCGTCCTCGTCGCGGCGCTGCAGCGCCGAGGCCTGGTCCATGAACGACCCGATCGGCTTCGAGGGGGACTGGAAGGCCGGATCGTCGGCGGCCACCTCGACCTGCGTGACGACCGCGACGGCGTGGCGGTCGATGCCGAGGCGGCGGAAGTCGTTCTCGAGGTTCTGGACGAGCGCGTACCCGATCGCTCCCTGGCTGTCGGCGCCGCAGACGTCGAGCGGCACCTCGTGCAGCTCGTGTGCGGCCAGCTCCGACCGGCGCAGGATGAAACCGACCTGGGGGCCGTTGCCGTGGCCGATCGCCACGTCCCAGCCGTCCCTGATCATCGAGGCGATGTGCCAGCAGGTCTCGCCGGCGGCGATGTACTGGTCGCGGACCGTCTGGTGCTCCTTGTCCTTGATCAGGGAGTTCCCGCCGATGGCGACGACTGCGCTTTTCCGCTTCAACCGGCACCTCGCTTCCACCACGACATTGGCGAGCCCCGGGGCGATGCCGCTTCGTCACTCGTGGCCTTCGCCGCCGCGACCGACACGGCGGGCGCGGCACCCAGCCGCTCGTCGGCAGCAGGCAATGCGAGCGCAGCGAGCGAGCGAAAGGAGGGGGCTCGTGGGGGAACCATGGGTTCCTCCACGCTAGTACCCGCCCATCGTCAGGGCCATGAGCGCCTTGGCGGTGTGCATGCGGTTCTCGGCCTCGTCGAAGACGACCGAGTGCGGTCCGTCGATGACCTCGTCCGTGACCTCGCGGCCGCGGTCTGCGGGGAGGCAGTGCATGTACAGCACGTCCGGGCTCGCGAGCGCGATCTTCCCGGCGTCGCAGATCCAGTCGCTGTACGCGCCGGACTCGGCGAGCGCCTTCGACTCGTTCGTGAAGGCGTCGAGCCTGCCCCACGACTTCGGGTAGACGACGTCCGCCCCCTCGAACGCCTCCTCCATGCTGTCCATGACGGTCAGCGACGTGCCGGCCTGCGCGGCTGCCGCCTCCGCCTTCTCGAGCACCTCGGGCATGAGGTCGAACCCGGGCGGGTGGGCGAGCACGACGTCCATTCCGAAACGGGGGAAGAGCGTGGCCACGCCCTGTGGTACCGAGAGCGGCCGCGCGTAGGAGGGGGCGTACGCCCAGGTCATCGCCACCTTGAGGCCGCGGAGGTCGTCGCCACGCTGCTCGCGGAGCGTCATCAGGTCGGCGATCGTCTGCGTCGGGTGGTCGACGTCGCACTGGAGGTTGATCACCGGGATGTCGGCCCAGCGCGCGATCTCGCGCATCCAGGCGTTGCCCTCGTACGGCGCGAGGTCGTGGCGGATGGCGATCCCCTCGCCGTACCGGGAGAGGATGATCCCGGTGTCCTTCGGGCTCTCGCCGTGGGCGACCTGAGTCTTGTCGGCGTCGAGGAAGATCGCATGGCCGCCGAGCTGCGTCATGCCGGTCTCGAAGGCGTTGCGAGTCCGCGTGGACTTGTCCAGGAAGAGCATGTAGAGCGTCTTGTCGGGCAGCAAACGGTGCGGCTTACCCTGCCTCCGCGCCTCCTTCAGCTCCCCCGCCACCGCCAGCGTCTCCTCGATCTCCTCCACCGACCAGTCGATCGTCTCGATGAAGTCGCGGCCGGTGAGCGAGCGGCGGTCAATAGCCAACCGTTGCATGGTCAGTCTCCTTTCATCAGCTCGTGCTGTCCGGGGCCGAGCCCGTGGTACTCGGGAATGGCTTGCTGGCCGGGCACATCCGGCACGGGAGCAGGAGCAGTGCTCGTTGCCGGCGGGCGAATACCGACGAGGTCTTCCGGGATCACGGGCACACGGTTCAGCCGCCTGCCGGTGGCGTCGCGCAGAGCAGCGACGATCGCCGGTGTCGCGACGATGGTGGCCAGCTCGCCGATCCCCTTGACACCGTACGGGGCACCGGGCTCGGGCTCCTCGACGAACTCGCTGACCACCGGCGGCATGTCGAGCGCGGTCGGGATGAGGTAATCGGTGAAGGACGCGTTCCTGACCCGACCATCCTCGACGTGCAGCTCCTCCATCAGTGCGAGACCGAGCCCCATCGCCGCGCCGCCCTCGATCTGGCCCTCCGCACCTTGTGGGTTGATGACCTTGCCCGCGTCCTGGACGGCGGCGACCTGGACGATGCGGACGAGGCCGAGCTCCTCGTCGACCTCGACCACCGCTCGCGCTGCGATGAAGGAGAAGCCGGCGTGGATCTCGCCGTGGCCGTCGGCGTCGAACCCGGTCGTGGGACGGTGGTGGAACGTGGCGGTGCGGGTGATCGGCTCATCGAGACCGCGCTGCTCCAGCTCGGCGCGGATCTCGCGGCAGGCGGCCTGGACGGCGCCGCCGGCCATCGTCGTCTGCCGTGATGCAGAGGTCGAGCCGGCCGAGCCGACGGTGGTGTCGGCCGGCTGGACGACGACGTGCTCGACGCGGAGTTCGCTGCGGACGATCTGGGTGAGGACGGTGTACAGGCCCTGCCCGTAGTCGACGGCTGCGGTGTGCACGGCTGCGACCGGGCCGTCGGGGCCGTTGCTCAGCGTCACTGTTGCTTCCGCGGCGTCGTCGAATCCCTCGCTGTAGGCGATGTTCTTGAAGCCGACCGCGAAGCCGACGCCACGCCTCAGCGTCTCTCCGCGGCTGACGTTGCCGGCGCCACCGGGATACAGCAGTGGCTCGCGGTGATGTGGCGGCTCGGGCGCCGGAAGCGGGATCGCACGGCAGCGCTCGATCACCTCGCGCACGGGCGCGCTGCCGGCCAGCACCTGTCCGGTGGGCAGCACCGAGCCGGTGCGGACCGCGTTTTGGAGCCGTAGCTCGACCGGATCGATGCCAAGCTTGGCCCCCAGCTCGTCGAGCCCCGACTCGTAGGCGAAGCAGACCTGGGGTGCTCCGAAGCCGCGCATCGCTCCGCAGGGCGGGTTGTTCGTGTACACGACCGTCGCCTCGATGCGCACGTTCGGTACCTCGTACGGGCCGGCGGCGAAGGTCGCCGCGTTGGCGATGACGGCGGGCGACGAGGAGGCGTAGGCGCCGCCGTCGAGCAGCAAGCGCACGTCGCAGTCGACGAGCCTGCCGTCGCGGGTGGCGCCGTAGCGGATCCAGATCCTCGATGGGTGCCGGTGGATGTGGCTGTGGAACGACTCGTCCCGGCCGTAGGTCATCTTTACCGGCTGGCCCGTGGCGAGCGCGAGCAGGCAGGCGTGGATCTGCACGTGGATGTCCTCGCGCGAGCCGAAGGCCCCGCCGACGCCGGCGAGTGTGATCCGCACCCGGTCCTCGGGCAGGTCGAGGCAGGCGGCGATCTGCTGCCGGTCGACATGCAGCCACTGCGTCGCCACGTAGAGGTCGACGCTGCCGTCGGCGGCGGGGAGGGCGAGGCCACCTTCCGGGCCGAGCGGGGCTGCGTCCTGCATCGCCGTCTCGTAGTAGCCGTCCACCCACGTGTCGGCCTCGGCGTGATCAGTGTCGCCGTGGACGATGTGAACGTGGCGGAGCACGTTGCCGTAGGGATGGACCTGCGGCGCCTCGGCGCGCAGCGCGTCCTCCATGTCGGTGACGGAAGGCAGCGCCTCGTAGCGGACGTCGATCAGCTGCGGCGCATCCTGCGCCAGCTCCTCCGTCTGGGCGGCCACGATCGCTACGGGCTCGCCCTCGTGGCGCACGACGTCGTCGGCCAGCACGGGCTGGTCGCAGTAATCGAAGGCCGAACGTCCTCCGGCCGGGAACGTCCCGTGCAGTCAGCACGGCGAGCACGCCGGGTAGCCGCCTGGCCGCCGTTGTGTCGATCGAGCGGATCCCCGCCGATGGAAACGGGCTGCGAAGCGTTGCTCCGAACAGCATCCCCTTGACCCGGAGATCGCTGCCGTAGGCGTAGGTGCCGGTGAGCTTCGGTGCGGCGTCGACCCGCTGCGCGCTCTCTCCGATCCCGCCGTGGACGACGGCGGTGCTCACGACGCCCTCTCCGCTGCGAGCCGCAGGGCGTCGACGATCTTCTGGTAGCCGGTGCAGCGGCAGAGGTTGCCTGCCAGCGCTTCCCGGATCGCGGGCCCGCTGGGGTGCGGGTCACGATCGAGCAGGTCGACGGCCGCCACGACCATCCCCGGCGTGCAGAAGCCGCATTGCACGGCGCCGACCTCGAGAAACGCCTCCTGAACCGGGTGGAGGGCGCCGTCGGCAAGCGACTCGACCGTGCGCACGTCGCGGCCGTCGGCCTGCACGGCAGGAACGAGGCATGAGCAGACCAACTCCCCGTCGAGCCACACCGAGCAGGCTCCGCATTCGCCCTGCTCGCAGGCGTTTTTGGCGCCCACGAGATCGAGCTGCTCGCGTAGTGCCGTCAGCAGGCTCGCTTCGGGTCGGACCTCGAGCGCGTGCTTCGCACCGTTGACCGTGGGTCGGATCAGCATCGATCCTCCATCGCCCAGGACAGCGTTCGCCGTGCCAACACCTCGACGACGCAACGCCGGTAGGCCGCGGAGCCTCGCAGGTCGTCGATCGGCTGCGCCTCGGCAGCGGCGTGCCGGGCGAATTCGAGCAACGCTTCCCCGGGATCGTCCCAGTCGAGTGCCGTCGCCGCGAACAGCTCGGCCTGGCTGGCCCGTAGCACCGTCGGCCCGACGGATCCGAGCGCAAGCCTCAGCTCGTGGCCGGACTCGTCGAGCTGGACACAGACGCTGGCGATCGCGATCGTCATCGCGTTGCGGATGCCGACCTTGGCGAAGGCACCGGGGCCGTCGGCGCGCCGCCATTCGACGCCGAGGATCAGCTCGTCGGCGGAGAGGCTGTTCCGCTTGGGGCCGAGCAGGAAATCGCCCCAGCGGACCCGGCGGAGGACGCCTTCTCGAGCCGCGACGATCGAAGCGTCGTAGGCGGCCAGGACAGCGATGCTGTCGCCCGCGGGCGAGGCGGTGGCGAGATTGCCGCCGATGGTCGCCCGGTTGCGAATCTGCGGCGATCCGACCGAACGGGCAGCCTCGACCAGCGGGCGGAAATCGGTGAGCTCGCGGGCGATCCGGGCGAAGGTCACGCCGGCGCCGAGGAAGACGGTGCCTGCTCGGCACGACCAGTGCTTGAGCTCCTCGACCCGCGACAGATCGAGGAGAGAGTCTGGTCGCACCCGGCGGGCGTTGACCTCGACCATGAGGTCGGTGCCGCCGGCCACCGGGACAACGTCCGGGTGCTCGCACTTGATCGCGAGCGCCTCGTCAAGCGAGCGGGGTGCATACACGGTCGTCACGCGGCGGTTCCCACGGCGGTGAAGGCGTCGATCATCGCCTCGACGTCATCGCCGAGGGGGTAGAGCACGGGGCAGGTACAGCCGGCCTCGACGTACTCCTGCACCTTGGCACGGCAGTCGTCGGCCGTGCCGGAGGCGGTGATCAGCTGGACGACCTCGTCGGGCACGAGCGGCATTGCCCGCTCGATCTGATCGGCTGTCGCCGGCCAGGTCAGCACTCGGCCGATTTCCTCGAGCAGTGACTCGTCGACGCCGCTCGCCTTCATGATGTGCGGTTGCTGCCCCAGGTACTGGACGACGAGCTCGCGCGCCCGGTCGAGCGCGAGCGAGCGGTCTGCGTCGAGCGAGCAGACGACGAGCTGCGGACGGTCGAGGTCGTCGACGGTGCGGCCGGCGCGCTGGGCACCCGCGGCGAGTGCTTCCATCGCCGCCTGGTTGTAGGCCGGGCCGACGAGGTAGTTGAGGACGACGCCGTCGCCGATCTCGCCGGCGAGCTCCATCATCTTCATGCCCGTGGCGCCGACGTAGATCGGCACGTGCTTCGGCGAGCGGTCGCCGTGGACGATGTCGATCTCGACGTCGTCCAGGTGCACGAACTCGCCGTGGAAGGTGACGCGCTCCATGGCGAGCAGGCGTCGTGTCGCCTCGACCGTCTCGCGCATCGCCTGCAGCACGTGGCGGCGGTGGACGCCGACCTTGGAGGCGAGAGGCTCCCACCAGGCGCCGACTCCAAGCCGGATGCGGCCGGGCGCAAGGTCGTCGAGAGTCGAGAAGGTGGCGGCGAGCAGCCCGACGTTCCGCGTCCAGGTGTTGACGACGCCTGAGCCGATGCCGATCCGCTCGGTGACGGCCGCGTAGGCGGCCATCGGCACGGTCGCCTCGCGGACGAGCCGGCTCTCCGCCTGCCAGACGGCCTCGAAGCCAGCTTGCTCGGCGAGCTGCGCGTAGTGCATGCCGTCCCGGATCGGATGCTTGTCCTGGAGGTAGAGGGCTACACGGTGGTCAGCTGCGACGGCCATGGCTGTCCTTCCTTCGGCTCGAACTCGTGCTCGGGGACCTCCTCGAGGCGCCGCCAGAGGCGCTCGGCCTGCTCGAGCGCGGCGGCGGCCAGCTCGGACTGGTCGACCCCGAGCAGGCGGTGGTTGCGGACGACCCAGCGGCCTCCGACCATCACGTCGCGCACGGCCCGCGACGAGAGGCCGAAGACCCAGTGGCCGGCCAGGCTCGCGTCGCGCAGCGGCGCGGGGGCGGGGTAGTCGAGGACGACGAGGTCGGCGGGCGCGCCGGGCTCGAGCGTGCCCAACAGCGGCTCGCCGAACAGGCGGCCGGCGAGGCGGGCGCTCTCCGCGAGGCAGGCGAGCGGCCAGTCCGCGCCGACGCCCGGGTCGTCCTCGCGCAGGCGGAAGTAGGCCGTGCGCGACTCCTCGAACATGTCCGAGCCGATGCCGTCCGTGCCCAGCGCCACATGGGCGCCGAGCTCCTGCACCGGTGCGCGGCCGACCGCGTTGTTCATGTTCGAGCGGGCGTTGTGCGCGACGGTCGCGCCCGCCCTGCGGACGAGCGCGAGCTCGTGCTCGCCGACGTGGATCCCGTGGGCGAGCAGCGTGTGCTCGTCGAGGATGCCGAGCGCTGCAATCCGTTGCACGGCGCCCAGGTCGATCCCGTCCTCGCCCGCGTGGATGTGCAGCGGCCCGATCTCGGCGCAGGCGAGCAGCGTCTCGTCGGTCAGCGTGAACGAGGCGTGCGCGCCGACGAGCGCCCGCGTGAGCGGCGGCTGCTCGCGCCGGACGCGCTCGAGGAAGCGCGCGTTCTCGGCGATCCCGGCGGCGGCGCGCCCGGAGCCGTCGCGGTCAGAGGTCTCGTAGCAGAGCACGGAGCGCAGGCCGAGCGACTCGAGCGCCGCCGCGATCACGTCGAGCGAGCCGTCGATCGCGTTCGGCGAGGCGTGGTGGTCGACGAGGGTCGTCGTCCCCGAGAGCAAGGCCTCCATCCCGCCGACGAGCGCCGAGGCGCGGACCGTCTCCTCGTCGAGCGCGCGGTCGAGCCGCCACCAGATCCGCTGCAGGATCTCCAGGAAGTTCTCCGGCGGCGCGAGGGAGTACGGCATGCCGCGGGCGAGCGCCGAGTAGAGGTGCGTGTGGGCGCAGACGTTCCCGGGCACGACGAGCAGGCCGTCCGACGGGATCCGCGTGCCCGTTCCGGCGCGCGCGATCCGCCCGTCGGCGACCCAGAGGTCGCCGCCGACGACGCGAACCGGGTCGAGCGAGAGGACGATCACGGGGCCTTCCCGTTGTGCCGGGCGAGATGAGGCACCGCGGCGAGAGCGGCCGGGGAGTCCTTCATCGGCAGCGTCGTGTGCCAGGCGCCGTCGAACGCGTGCAGCGCGCCGGCGACTGCAGCCGCGGTGGGGACGAGCGCGGCCTCGCCGACGCCCTTCGCGCCGTACGGGCCCTCCGGCTGCGGCTCCTCGACGAGGACGACCTCGACCTCGGGCATCCCGGTCGGCGGGACGATGTGCAGCGACTTGAGCGTGGTCGTCTGCGGCACGCAGCCGTCGACGACGAACTCCTCGGACAGCGCCTGCCCGAGGCCCATGTGCACTGCGCCCTCGATTTGGCCCTCGACGAGTGTCGGGTTGATCGCCTTGCCGACGTCGTGGGCGGCGATCACCTTCCTCAGACGTCCCTCGTCGTCGAGGATCGCGACCTGGGTCGCCCAGGCATACGCGAGGTGCGTGACCGGCTCCTCGGCATCGTTCGCCGTCGTCCAGTCGACGTCGAACTCACCCGGGAACTCCTGCCCGGCCAGGTCTTCGAGCGGCCCGGCCGCCTTCAGCTTCCGGGCGGCGTCGATGACGGCGTTGCCGCCGAGGACAGTCGCGCGCGAGGCGGTCGTCTGGCCGGTGTCCAGCTCGCGCTCGGTGTCGACCACGATGCGCACGCGTTCGGGCGGCAGGCCGAGCTCCTCGCAGGCGATCTGCTGCAGGATCGTGTTCACGCCCTGGCCCATCTCCGTCCAGGAATGGAAGAGCGTGACGGTCCCGTCGCTGCCGGCCCGCAGCAGGACGCGACCGTGCTCGGGGACGCCGTTGCCGATGCCGGTGTTCTTGACGCCGCAGGCGATCCCGGCGTAGCGCGCGCCACGGTAGGCATCGCGGACCGCGAGCAGCGTCTGCTTGATGCCGACGCCGGGGCCGAGCTTCTGGCCCGTGCCGAAGCGGTCGCCCACCTCGACGGCGTTCCGCCAGCGGATCTCCCAGCCGTCGATGCCGAGTTCCTCCGCGAGCGCGTCGAGCACGCCCTCGAGGGCGAAGTTGGCCTGGTTGACGCCGAAGCCGCGCATCGCGCCGCAGGGCGGGTTGTTCGTGTAGACGGCCCGGGCCTCGACGTCGACATTGGGCGCCCGGTACGGGCCGCAGGCATGGCCGGCGGCGCGCTCCAGCACCTTGTCGCCGACGCTCGCGTATGCCCCGGTGTCGCCGACAATGCGCGCGCGGACCGCCGTCAGCCGCCCGTCCTCGTCGGCGCCGACGGTGTAGTCGAGCCACATCGGGTGGCGCTTCGCGTGGAAGCTCAGGCTCTCCTTGCGGCTCAGCGTCACGAGCACGGGCCGGTCGCTCGCAACGGCCAGGAGGGCCGCGTGCCCCTGGACGTTCAGGTCCTCCTTGGCGCCGAAGGCGCCGCCGGCGGACACCTGCGTGACGCGCACCCGCTCCTCCGGCACGCCGAGGAACGACGCGATCTGGCGGCGGTCCTCCCAGACACCCTGGCCCTGGGAGTAGACGTGCATCGTCCCGTCGTCCTCGGGCACGGCCAGCGACGACTCCGGCTCCAGGAACGCGTGCTCGATGCACTGCGTCCTGAAGATCCGGTTGACGACGTGCGCCGCGTCGGCGAGCGCCGCGTCGACGTCGCCGCGCTTCACCACCGACGTCGAGAGGACGCGCGCCCGGTACTCGAACGGCGAGGTGACCGGGTCGAGCACCTCGTAGTCCACCTCGACGAGCGCAGCCGCCTCGCGTGCGGCGTGCCGGCTCACGGCAGCGACCGCGGCGAGCACGTCGCCGACGTAGGCCGTCTCCTCGCCGACCGCGACGAGCTGGCGCCAGTCCTTCGTCAGCGTGCCCTGTGCGCGCCGGCCGGGCACGTCGGCGGCCGTCGCGACGGCGACGACGCCGGGATGTGCTTCGGCTTTCGACGTGTCGATGCGCAGGACGCGCGCCCGAGGATGGTCGGAGAAGCGTAGCGCCCCGTGCAGCATCCCCGGCGCCGTCAGATCGCCGACGAACGCCTGGTCGCCGAGCGCGAGCTCGTTCCCGAGATAGCGCGCCGTCCGGGAACCCACGCGGCCGCTCCGGTCGGGCACGGGGGGAGCCGTGCCCCGACCCGCGGCGGCCGCGAGCTCGATGGCGTCGAGAATCTTCACGTAGCCCGTGCAGCGACAGAGATTGCCGAGGAGCGCGCGGGCGATCTCCTCGCGAGTCGCGTCGGGCTTCCTGGCCAGCAGCGCTTTTGCCTTCATAACGATCCCGGGTGAGCAGAAGCCGCACTGGGAGGCCCCGGCGGCGACGAAGCAGTCCGCCCACAGCTTCCGCTCGTCGTCGTCGAGGCCCTCCTGGGTGACGACCTCCTTGCCCTCGACCCGGCTCGCCTTCTGCGCGCAGGAGACGACGGCGTGCCCGTCGACGATCACGGTGCAGGCCCCGCAGGAGCCCTCCGGTGCGCACCCGTCCTTGACGGATCGCAGCCCGAAGCGCTCCCGCAGGACCTCGAGCAGGGTCTCGTCGGGCCGGGGCTCGACCGAGACCCGCTCGCCGTTGAGCGTCAACTCCATCGCCTTACCTCACTCCGCTGCTCCGAGAACGAGCGAGAGCAGCGCCATCCGCAGCACGACGCCGTTGAACGCCTCCTGCCAGTAGCGGGCGTGGCGCGTCTGGTCGACGTCGGCGGGCAGCTCGTCCATCCGCGGCAGGCTGTGGAGGATGATCGCGCCGGTCTTCGCCTTCTCGCGCAGCAGGTCGCGCGTGACGCGGTAGGTCTTCGGCGTCGTCGCCACACCGCCGCCGCCTCCGTCGCGCTCCTCGCGTGACACGGAGTAGTCGGCCTGGACGACCGGCTCCATGTAGATCACGTCCGCCTCGTCGATCACGTCCTCGACCGACTCGGCCTCCTCGTAGCGGACGTTGCGCTCGTCCAGCTCGAGCATGAACTCGGGCAGGAGCGACATCTCCGGCGGCCCGACGACGTAGGCCTTCGCGTCGAACTGGGACAGCGCGTACAGGATCGAGTGCATCGTCCGCATGCGCATGTCGCCGACGAGCAGGAAGGTCAGCCCGTCGATCCGGCCGAGCTCCTTCCGGGTCGTGTACAGGTCGGTGAGCACCTGTGTCGGGTGCTCGCCCCAGCCGTCGCCGCAGTTGATGATCGGGATCGACGCCCACCTGGCCGCCTCCGCCGGCGCGCCCTGCTGGAAGTGGCGCATGGCGATGACGTCGCCGTAGTACTCGAGCATGTGGACCGTGTCCTTGATCGACTCCTGGTAGAAGTCGCCGGCCCGGGTCATCTTGGCGTCGGAGAACCCGAGCACGTGTCCTCCGAGCCGGTGCATCGCCGCCTCCGTCGCCAGCCGCGTGCGGGTGCTCGGCTGGTAGAAGGCCGTCAGCAGCGTCTTCCCGGTCAGCAGGTCGGCGTTGCGCCGGTTCCGTGCGATCGGGGCGAGCTCGTCGCAGACCTCGAAGACGCGCTCGAAATCGGCGCGCTCGAAGTCACGCAGCGACAGGATGTCGCGGCCGAGAAAGCTTCTCATCGCCTTTCCTCCTTCGTGGCTCGTGCGTTCGCACGACTCCGGTGAACAGGACTGCAACCCGCTCGTCGTCGCCCACCGAGCCGGACTCGCGCAGCGCGAGCAGCCCGGCGAGGCCGGCCGAGCCGGTGGCGTCGACGTCGATGCCGGTCGTCGCCCGCGCCAGCGCGTTCGCCGTCGCGAGCGTGTCGTCGCCGACGACGAGGGCGCGCCCACCCGTGACGGCCATGCCTTCGACGACGGCCAGCCAGTCGTAGGTCTCGTCGTCGAGGATCCCGTGGGCGATCGAGTGCGGCTCGGTCTCCCACGGCCACATGAACTCCGAGCGGTGCTGCGCGGCGTACGCGAACCCGCCGGGGCCGTAGGCGGTGACGGCGTCGTACGCGCGCTTGAGCGGCCAGGCGCCCGTGGTCTGCACGGTGTCGACGCGGGGAGTAGCGGGGAGCGCGCCGAGAGCGACTGCCTCCTGGAGTCCTTGCAGACAGCCGCTCGCGAGCGCGCCCCCGCCGACCTGGACGAGCAGCCGGTCGAGCTCCACTCCGGCTGCCGCGAGCTCGTAGCCCAGCGTGACGCCGCCTTCGACCGCGAGCCCGTTGAGGTTGCCCTGGCACGTGAACGGCAGTGCTCCCTCGTCGAGCGCGCGGAGCAGCGCGCGGTAGGTGGGATCGCCCGGCGAGCCGTCGCGCGGGCAGACGGCGATCCGGGCGCCGAGCTCCTCCAGACGGCCCATCACCACGGGGTCGGCGTCCGGCGGCACGAAGACGCGCAGCACCCGTCCTCCGGCGGCCGCGACCACGGCGGCGGCGAGCGCCGCGTTGCCGCAGCTGGCGATCGCGAGGTCCGGGCGCCGGCTCGCGTCGGCGAGCCCGAGTCGCTCGATCGCCTCGAGGTGGACGAGGACGTTGAACAGGTGCCGGGCCTTGTGCGAGCCGGAGACGTTGCCGGTCTCGTTCTTGACCCAGACGCCGCCGGCGGCCGAGAAGCCCAGGCGGTCGCTGAGCTCGTCGCAGCGCTCGAACGGCGTCACCGCGAAGCCGTTGCCGTCGACCTCCGCGACGCGGTCGTCCAGCTCCCGGACGAGCTCGCAGTAGTCGTGGCCGGAGAGCCCGAGGTGGAAGGCGCGCAGGAGCCGCCGGTAGCGGAGGAACGGGTTCGGCTCGCGATCGCCGACCGGGAAGGCGATGGCCGTCAGGTCGAGCGTGCGGCGGAGGACGTGGTCGACGTCGTCGTCCCACCCGGCGTTCGGGCAGCGAAACGGATACGGGTCGACAGGGCCCGGCCGGGCGCCGCAGCCCTCGCAGACGAGCTCGGCGACCGGGTAGGTCACAGCGTCTCCAGGACGCCGGTGCGCGCGTTGAAATCGTCGATCAGCTCGTCCCAGGCCGCGACGGCTTCGTGCTTTCGCGTCCAGAACGCGGGATCGCGGCGCGCCTCGAACTCCTCGAGCGGCACGCCCTGCTGCTCGACCCAGGTGAAGTAGCCGAGGTTGAAGATCCGCTCGCGTTCCTCGTGCGTGAGCTCGCGCAGGTTGTCGGTCGCGGCGCCGAGCAGGTGCTCGCCGAAGACCTCGGCGGCGGCCACGTCGTCGAAGCCGCCGGGGAAGTGCCGCGCGGTCGCCAGCTCGCGCTCGCTGTCGTACATCGCGGCGCCGTCCGTGGCCACGGTGACGACGACGTCGTCCGGTCCGAGGCCGTAGTGCTTCGCGACCTTGATCGCGCCGAGGACGTTGCAGATGCTGGAGAGGCCGAGCGACGGCAGCCGCTCCAGCACGCGCTCGTCGACCGCCTGCCGTTCGCGCAGGTAGGCGCGGCCGGCCTCGGTTCCGAAGAGGATGCCGAGGCGGTCGGTGGCCCGGTCGGAGACGGCGAGCGCCACGTCTGTCGCCATGACGTTGTGGATCAGCGGGATGTGCTTGTCGCCGATCCCCTGGATGTTGTGCTCGCCGAAGCCGTTGCGGAGCATCGTCGGGCACTCGAGCGCCTCGCACGGCGACCGTCAGCGACGCCGAAGCGCTCCTTGAGGTAGTCACCGGCGCCGATCGTCCCGGCCGAGCCGGTTGCGGAGACGAAGGCGCGCAGACGCAGGTCCGGCTCCTCGTCGAGAAGCGAGGCGAAGAGGCGCTCGAGCGCGGCGCCGGTCACGAAGTAGTGAACGACGTGGTTCGCGAACTCGGCGAACTGGTTGAAGACGTCGTTGCGCGGGTCGGCGCCGAGCTCGCGGCACTTGTCGTAGATCTCCTTGACGTTGCTCTCGGTGCCGGGGGTGCGGACGATGTCGGCCGGGTCTGCCACCCAGCGCTCGAGCCAGGCGAACCGCTCGCGGCTCATTCCCTCCGGCAGCACGGCCACCCCGCGGCAGCCCATCAGGCGCGAGATGGCGACGCCGCCGCGGCAGTAGTTGCCGGTCGAGGGCCAGATCGCGCGGTCCCGCGTGGGGTCGAAGCCGCCCGTGGTCAGGGCCGGCGTCAGGCAGGCGTACGCCGCCAGCACCTTGTGCGCGCCGATCATCGGGAAGCGGTCGCCGAGCGCGACCACGATCCGCGCCTCGACGCCCGTCAGCTCCCGAGGCAGCTCGACGTGCTCGGGCACGTCGACGAGTCGGCGACGGTCGGCGCCGTTGTGCCAGTTCACCCGGAAGAGGTTGAGCGGATGCGGCTCGTCCGGGCCGACAGCCTGCAGGGCCTCGATTACCCGCGCCGGGATCAGCGACGGGTTGGCGAGTTGCGCGAAGGTGGGAAGGGCGATGCGCGCCTCGCGGAAGCGCTCGAGGCTGCGCTCGAGGACGTCAGGTTCGACGACCTCATGCTCCAGACCAATGCTGTCGGTGGCCAACGACCACCCCCCTTCTCGCGTTGGAGCGATCGTAGAAACCGGCTCCGGAACTGGCTTCGGGGCTTGGCCGTAGACGCCGTCAGTGGTTTTCCGCTGTCGGCAAGAACTTCTCGGTCGGGTTGCGTTTCCTCTCGATGACGGTGATCCGCAAGGCGGTCGGCTGACGGCAGGCGCCTCGTCCGGCTGTGCGGGTTCTCCGAAGATGCCATCCGGCCCGACCCCGACGCACCAGCCCCGCGGCTTCGGCATAGTCGGTCCATGACGGTCAAGATCGACATCTCCGAGGTGTCCGAGAAGCTCGCTGCGCTGCATGCGAACGAGGCTCACCGCTCGGACAAGGCTCACAGCAGCATCGCGATCGTCGTCCCACTCACCGAGGGCCGCTGCGACGTCGTGCGCGAATTCATCGAGGAGGGCCCCCCGTTCGAGCCCAGCAAGATCGGGCTCGTGAGTCACAAGGTCTTCCTCACCGAACGCGAAGCCATCTTCGTGTTCGAGACGGAAGAAGGCCTGTCGGCCTTCGAGCGCATCCTCGCCGAGCCAGAGCTGTGGGACGCCATCGCATCCTGGGAGCACTGCATGTCCGGCGAGCCTCAGCTCGCGACCACCGTGTACGACTGGCGTCGACCCGGCGCTGAGCGCTGATCGCCGACTCGTCTGGTGTGTCGAGCGCGTATCCCTAGCGGCGCGGCTGCGCGCGGCCTCGACTACACCGACGGAGCCGTCTTCACGCCGGGGACGCCGTAGCTCTTCTCCCGAACCGGGGCGATCGCGCACGGTTCGCTCGTCCCTGCAGGTCGCGAGCGTTCTCGCCGCAACAGCTTCAACGCGTGCTGCGCTCGGCCGCAGGCGAGACGGTCGAGTGTCGTCATCAATGCCGCCAGCGGCTCGAGGTACCGCGCCGAGGAGAGAGGCCCGGCGTCGGCCGCGTCGAAGCCGATGTCTCGCACGAGCTCGCCGACGAGCGCCTTTGCTTCAGCATCGTCTCCGGCGATGAAGGCAGTCGCCGCGACGCCCTCGAAGTCGGGGGAGCGTCGGATCACAGCCGAATAGATGTGGTTCCACGCCTTGACGACCCGTGCCCCGGGCGCGAGCGCCTGGATCTGCTCGGCTCCGGACGACGAGGGAAGGTCGTACTGCTCGCTCGAGCGGCCTTCCCTGAACGGATTCGTCACGTCCACGAGCACCACCCCGTCGAGGTCGCCGGCCTGTGCCAGCGCATCGATTACCGCCGTCCAGGGAACGGCGAGGATGACAGCTTCTGCGTTCGCTGCCGCCGTCCGGTACGTCCCTCCGAAGGCGGCGCCCACCTCCGTCGCTGTCCGAATGCCTCGCTCGCGATCGCGAGATCCGACGCGAACTTCATGGCCGGCAGCCGCGAGCTGAAGCGCGAGTGCGGTGCCCATCCGGCCCGTACCGATCACCGCCACGCGGATCGGGTGGAGGCATTGTCCAGTCACAAGTCGCAGTCTTTCGCTAGGCCGCGACGACCCCATCCGAGAGCCTGCGGAAACGGTGTGCGGATTGTCCGCAGTGCTCCAGGCATCCGAGTGGAAGAGCCCTGGAAGTGACCTTCTGCAGAGAACTGATCCGCGAGAGCGTGCAGCTCTCGAGAGACGTCGTCGCCGAGTACGTGCACCAGATCTGGCTGCTCGAGGAGCCGGGCGATTTGTCCGACGGACAGCCGATTCCGCAGGTACGGGTCGTCCAGGATGTCTTCGAGACATCGACCCCGACGATGCTCGCGAATGACATAGGTTGCTGCCCTGTCCTCGGCGCGCGTTTGCACGAGCAGGAACGAAAAGGGCGTTCGCATGAGCCAGGCCAGCTTCGTCATGGGATGTCGATTCCCGCCAGCGCCCGGAGAACGTCGAGGCTGGAGACGACGCCGATCGGTCTCGTCGAGTGGCGCTCGACGACGATCAGATGTGATGAGGCGTTCTCGAGCATCAGGTCGATGGCCCGCTCGAGCGAGTCGACGGTCGCGACGGTGAGCGCGGGAGTGGCGGCAAGCGAGCGAGCTGTCTGTGCATCCATGTCAGCCGTGCGTGCTGCCCGCATCACATCCGTATCCGAGATGACGCCCCAGAGCGTCCCGTGCGGGAGCTCGTCCGCTTCGTGCGCCATCACCATGATCGCGTGGACGCGGTAGCTGGTCATCATGCGGGCGACGGCTCGCAGTGGCGTGTTCATCGGACAGGCGATGACGCCGGGATGCATCACGTCGATGACGCGGAGCTTCTGGAGTGGTGATGCCAGCTGAGACCCGGGCGACAACTTCTGAATCCCTCCTTTCCTCTCGATGCTGGCGCAGGCGAGCGGCGCACCTGGCGCCTCTTCTTCGACCTTTGTCCCTGCTCAAGCTTGGCAGGTGGCGCTCGTGCTCCCATCGGTGCTTGCCCTGAATCCGCTTCAGTGCTCCCACCGATGATCGATCGGCCCTCGCTCTCGATGATCGCTACATCAGACCGGCCGCCGGCCGGTCGCGAAACGAAGCAGAGTCATGAGTGGGATAGACATCGAAACCGTGAGGATCGACAAGCCCGAGGAGTTGAACGTCATCCTCGGGCAGGCCCACTTCATCAAGACGGTGGAGGACCTCTACGAGGCGTTGGCCGGCAGCTCGCCGCATCTGCGCTTCGGCATCGCCTTCTGCGAGTCGTCCGGGCCGAGGCTGGTGCGCCGGGTAGGCAACGACGAGGAGCTGATCGAGCTCGCCGTTCGAAACGCGCTTGCGATTGGCGCCGGGCACTCGTTCATCGTCTTCCTGCGAGAGGGCTATCCGGTGAACGTCCTGAACCAGATCAAGCAGGTTCCGGAGGTCTGTCGTGTCTTCTGCGCGACTGCGAATGCCGTCGAAGTCGTCATCGGTGCCACGCCGCAAGGCCGTGCGATTCTCGGCGTCGTCGACGGTTCGTCACCGTTGGGTGTCGAGAGCGAGGACGATGTAGCCTCACGCCGCGAGCTGCTGCGACGGATCGGCTACAAGCTGTGAACCCTCCATGGCGGTACGCCTTTTCGGTTGATCACGTCGAGTGGCGTGAGAGCCAGCCGAGGAGCCCTCTGAGGCTGGCGCTCGCGACGCAGACGGAGGTGTCGGCGGCGCCGTAGTACATGCGGAGCGTGTCGCCGTCCTCGAGCAGCCGCCAGCCGCAGGAGAACACGACTTGGTCGACGTCGCCGATGCGCTCGTACGGGGCATCTGGCCCGAACAGCCATTCGCGTCGAGCGGGCGAGCACGTGGTCGGGGCGGTCGCGGTCGAGGAGGGCCAGGCCGAGCCGGTAGATCGATCCGGCCGCGGTCGTGTGGACACCGTGGTAGAGGAGCAGCCAGCCTTCCGGGGTTTCGAGCGGTGGCGCGCAGAGCCCGACCTTGTGCGCGTCCCACCAGGCGCCCTCGCGGGCGCGAAGCAGGATTGTATGGTCGCCCCAGTGGCGGAGATCTGGGCTCCAGGAGAGCCAGATGTGGGCCTCGTGTCTCGGTGTCGCGGACACCGGACGGTGGATCAGCGCCCAGCGTCCGTCGAACTGGCGGGGAAAGAGCGCGGCGTCTTTGTCTTCGGGGGGCATGATCACACCGCGCCGTTCATACGAGCGGAAGTCACGCGTCGTGGCCAGGCAGACGAGTGCGCCGTGGGTCGAGTAGCCGGTGTAGACGATCATGTACTCGTCGCCGACCGGCGTGATCCGCGCATCCTCGATTCCGAA
The DNA here is from genome assembly GCA_963776375.1 of uncultured Actinomycetes bacterium. Lineage (GTDB taxonomy): Bacteria > Actinomycetota > Thermoleophilia > Gaiellales > Gaiellaceae > PALSA-612. The sequence goes on from CAVZMF010000006.1 coordinate 215,242, forward strand.
CTCCTCCGCGTGTGAGGCGAGGTCGGGCAGCATGTCTCGGCCGTGGTCCATCACCCAGTTGGTGAGGCCGTCGGCGCTTCGCGCAACGCTGAGATGCGAGATACCCGTGCGCGTCTCGATCCGCGCCAGCAAGAGCGTCTCGCCTTCGAATTCCGCGACTCCCGGATTGAAGACCGCGTTCACCGTATGCGGCCACTGGGCCGCGTTCAGGATCGGGTTGCCTTCGTAGCGGCGGAAGATCTCCTGTCGTAGCTCAGCGCTCAAGTGCAACCAGTCTCCATCCGATCAGGCCGATAAGGATACGATCGCTTCCCACAAGTATCCCTCGACACGTGACCAATCCTCGACCAGACCCTGGCCCGGCTGCGGGCTCCAACGGCGTACGCGTGACGGCACGGCGCCTGGGCGACGCGCCGATCGTCGAGGCGGGATCGGTGCCGGGATACGGGCCGATCTTCAACGCCGGGGTGATGCTCGCGGAGGGTCGCTTCCACCTGTTCGCACGGGGTGTGCGGACCGGCTACCGGCGAAACGACGGGCCCGGGCCTCGCTTCCTCGACTACGTCTCGGACGTGCTCGTCTTCACGTCGAGCGACGGCAGATCGTACGAGTTTCAGCACGTGCTGGCACGCGGCACACCCGAAGGCGTCTACTGCTACGAGGACCCCCGCGTCCAGCGTGTGCGCAGCGGTGACGACGAAAGGGTCGTGATGTCGTACACGAACCTGCCGGCGCCGGAGTCGGGCCAACCGTGGCGCATCGGCGTGCACCGGCTCGCCTATGCGAACGGACGGTTCTTCCTCAATCGCACCTCAGAGCGCGTGATCGGGCCCGACGACCACCCGGACAAGGACGCCGTGCTGTTCAACCTTCGCGACCGGCGTGTAGGACTGATCCATCGGATCCACCCGAACATGCAACTCGCTCTCTTCGACTCACTCGACGACGTGTGGGACCCGAGCCCCGGGTACTGGGACGACCACATGCGCCGGCTCGAGGAGCAGACGATCATCAGACCGTCCCCGGGAGCACTCGGCGTCGGGGCGGGCGCGCCCCCCGTGGAGACAGACGAGGGACTCCTGCTCTTCTACCACGAGCGTGACGGCGCCGGTGAGTACACGACGAGGGTCGCTCTGCTCGACGACGAGACCGGCCGGGTCAAGTCGACGCTGCCGGAGCCGATCATGCGGCCTGAAGCCACGTGGGAGCGCGTCGGCGATGTCGACAACGTCGTCTTCGTGCAGGGCGCAGTGGCCAGGGGGGATGGCACGATCTACCTCACCTACGGCGCGGCCGACCGATGCGTCGGTGCGGCGAGCGTCGAGACGGCGGAGCTCCTGGCCGCCCTGCGTGCCGCTGCTTGAAGCCGGCGCGCTTGCTGGAGCGCGGAGATCATCGCCAGCGTCGACTCGGCTCCCTGATTGCGGTTGCAGCCGTGCGCCTCGAGGCCGTCACTGCAACCGCCTGTGACAGGGTCGAGTAGCGGCACGCCGGTGTCGTTCGCACCGAGGAACCACGCTGCCGCCTGCAGACAGGCCCGGACCCAAGCGTCATCGCCGGTGGCGTCGAAGGCTGTTGCGCAGGCATCCGCCATGGCACCGGCCTCGATCGGCTGCTGGTCGAAGCCGGGTCGCGGCTCTCCTCGCGCCCAACCCGTCTGCGGTGCGAAGCTGAAGTGATCGCCGAGGGTCTCGATCTCGACCAGCCAGCGGAGCAGGCGCAGACCCTCGTCGAGGAGCAGCCGGTCGCCGAGCGCCACGCCGGCCGCGACACGTGCCTGCGCCAGGCGGGCGTTGTCGTAGGCCAAGCGTGCCTCGGGCCACGGCCAACCGGGGCCGCGCCGAAGCTTTCCAAGGCGAGAGGAGGCGCCCTCGAGGAGCGACTTCGCCGCTGTCTCGCCCGACTGCGCCCTCAGCACCTCGACCGCGCCAAGCCCGGCGTAGGCGTTCGTCCGAGGTGAGGGCGAGCGGAGGGCGGCCGCACCCGCCGCGAAACGGGCGAGGGCGCGCCGGCGCAGCGTCACGGACGACCCACGTGCAGCGGTTGCTCCCAGGGCCCAGAGAGCACGGCCGTTGGAGTCGTCGGACCCGACCTCGTCCAGCCAGCGACGTTCGGGTGGGGGAGAGAGGCGGTTGTGGAAGCGGCCGTCGTCGAGCTGCGCGTTCTCGAGGAAGGTCAAACACGTCACCTCGAGCCGTCGAAGCGCAGACGAGCGCTGCGGTTCGTGCAGCACCACGACCAGCGCGCGGGCGACGTCGTCGGTGCAGTAGCCGTGCTCGACGCGAGGAGCGGAGTGCCACGCGTGCTCGAAAACCCCTGCCTCGTCGCTCAGCCGCAACAGGTGCGCGAGCGGGGGTGGCGGCAGCCTCAGCTCGCCACCCTGAGGCGGACGCCCGCGGCCTCGCGGGCGAGCTGCCAGTACGCTCGGCCGACGTTCTGCCAGTGATGTGCCTGTGCCTGCCGGCGGGCAACCGCTGCAGCGCGGGCGGCGAGACCCTTGTCGGTGAGAAGGGACCGCAGCGCTGCTGCGATCGCTTCCGGATCCTCGTGGGGAACGAGGAGACCGGAACCCTTCCCGACCAGCTCGACAGCATGTGGGAAGCGTGTCGCCACGACCGGTTTCCCCGACGCGATCGCCTCGACGAGCACACCCGAGACGACCTGATCGCGCGAGCGATAGGGGAGCACCACAACGTCGGCAGCCCGGACCTCTGCAAGCACCTCCTCCGTCGGCCGGTAGGCGTCGTCGAACTCGACCAGATCGTCCACGCCCAGCGTGCGCGCCTGGGCGAGCAGCGACTCGCGGTAGCTCTCACCTTCGGTGGCGCGGATGCGCGGGTGTGTCTGCCCGAGCACCAGGTAGCGAGGCGGCGGGTCGAGATCGCGCAGCCGAGCGAGTGCCTCGATCACGAACTCGATTCCCTTGCCCGGCCCGATCAGTCCCCAGGTCAGGATCGACGGTCGACCGCCGATCGAGGCGGACGTCGTCGGGCCGAGGTTCGCGCGCGCGCCGTGCGGGATCACCCGCACCCGTTCTGGGTCGAGGGCGTGCGCACCCTGCAAGCGTGTCCGCGCCGCGTTGCTCTGCACGACCACGAACTCGGCCGTCTCGGAAAGCCGCTCGACGATCGCGCGGCGAGCCGGCGACGGGCGCTCGAGCACGGTGTGAAAGACGACGATCAGCGGTGCCGTCAGTCGCTCCGCGAGCTCGATCACGTGCGCGCCTTCCTCGCCTCCGTAGATCCCGAACTCGTGCTGGAGGATGACGACGTCGAAGTCTTCGAGCGCCTCAACGGCCGAATCGAGCGATGCGGCCGACCCTCGAACGAGCTCCGCCACCACAGGCGGCGGGTGGTCGAGAGCGCCCGCCTCGTCCACGCAGCTGACGACCCCGAGTCGTTGTCCGCCGCCCCGGGATGCCATCACCGAACGCAGCGACTCGGTGAAGGTCGCTATCCCGCACTTCGTCGGCGGGTAGGTGCCCACAAAACCGACCCCGAGTTCGCCGGCCGCGTCGTAGCTGAGACGGTGCACGACTAGCGCCACTTGGCACGCACCCCCGCGACTCTCGCCGTCCCCACCATCTCGTAACGATCACCGCGACCAGCAGCCGGCGCATCGGCGCAGGCGCGTAGCGTGCTCCGGGTTTCTACGGATGCTCAGGTCGCACGTGCCGCGGCTGTGGCGAGCAGAGCCACCTCCACTGCGCCCACCGCGTCCGCCAACGTCACTACCAGCGGCTCCCGACCATCCGCGGCGGCTTCGACGTTCTCGAGCAGCGCGCGAAGAGATGCCTCGTACACCTCATGCTTCGACTGGTGCAACGAAAACGTCGCCCGCAGGGAAGCAAACGATGTGTCGCCGACGAGGCGGTATCCCGGAAGCAGTGCGGCGACCCGGTCGACGGTCTCCAGACTCGGATCGGCCCACACGTCGCCTTCTAAAGGGATCCAGCCCGTGAGCGTCACGTTCCCGTGCTCGAAGCCCAGGTCGATCGACGTTCGCTCGCCGTCGACGCTGCGGCAGAACACGTGGGCATGATGCGAGACCACCCCGCTTCGGTGCTGGATGGTGGCGGCCATGCCGTCCGTCCGGCCGTCGGGCCGTACCTGGCGAAACGCTGCGATGTCCTGCGCAGGGCTGCGCGTCAGCTGGGCAGCCAGGTCGAAGAAGTGGACGCCGTGCTCGAGCAGGATCCCGCCGGATCGCTCCTCCTTCCAGAACCAGTGCTCGGGGGGAATGACGCCGACGACCGCGTGGTTGCTCACCGCGAAGGTCCGCAGCGGGCCAAGCAGCTCCTCTGCTGCGATCGTCTCCGCCGCCTTGACCAGTGGGTTGTGCCGCAGCACGTGATCGACCGTGACCAGGCGGCCCGTGCGCTCGCCGGCAGCGGCCACCCGTCGCGCATCCTCCAGCGTCAGCGCCAGCGGCTTCTCCACGATCACGTGCTTGCCCGCCTCGAGCGCCTCGACCGTCAGAGCAGCGTGCGCGGCGGGCTCCGCGGCCACCGACACGATCGTCACCTCCGAATCCCGGACGAGCGATGCCAGATCGGTGTATACCCGGGCGCGTAGCTCCGGGACATCGATCGGGACGCGATCGCACACTGCGACCACCCGTTGACCCCAGGCCCGGTGCAGGAACCGGCCGAACCGGCCGTAACCCACTATTCCGACGCCCACGCGAAGAACCCCCTTCTGGGCCGCGTCGGCACCTTCACGTAGAGCCGAGAAAGCCAGGCCTGAAAACGCACGCGAGCCGGATGTTTCCAGAGCGCGCCGTGTTGAGGCCGCGTCGGTGGCTGATCCGCATTAGCGTTCTTTCAGCACGGAGTACCAGACGCGCTCGGCGACCGTGCGCAGGTCGTCGCTGGTGCGTGCGAGTCGGCGGTAAAGCTCGCGGCGGGCAGCGACCTCGCGGATGTCGTCCCGCGTGACGAGCTCGGACATGGCGCGGCGGTAGACGTGCTCGACGCGACTCTGGCTCTTGGCGGCCGCGGTCGCCACCTCGGTGGCTGTCACCCGGCCGCCGTCGCCGAGCTCAGCGACGGCTTCGGCCAGCTTCTGCATGCCGGCTGCGATCTCGGACGCCATTTCCGCGGTCGCCGCGTCGGGAGCCATACGCATCACCTCGGCCTCGCGCACGGTGTTCTTGGCGTTGTTGAGGACGCTGTCCAGCCCGCGTGAGAGCTCGAAGATGTCCTCGGGGTCGAGTGGCGTCGTGAATGCCGTGCCGAGCGCGACCCAGAGCTCGCGTTTGCGGTCGTCCGCGGCGTGCTCGAGCTCGCGAACGCGGTCGACGGCTGCCTCGTCACCGTTGGCCCAGGCGACGAGCGCGTCCATGCCCTCGACGGTGATCTCGGTCTGGTCGCGCAGCATCCTGAGCACGTCGGGCGTCTCCGGGAGGAACCAGGTGTGGCGCCGTCTGCTCAGATCAGGCTCCAGAGGGCGAAGGCTAGACCGCCGAGCAGCGCGGAAGCGGGCAGGGTCAGCACCCAGGCGAACGCGATCGAGCGAACGACGAGCCAGCGGACGTGATGCCAGCGCCCCCTCCCGCCGCCGACGCCGACGACCGAACTGGACACGACCTGCGTTGACGACACGGGCGCGCCGATCAGAGAGGCGCCGAGGATGACGACGGTCGAGGCGCTCTGACTCGAGAAGGCGCCGGCGGGCGTGAGACGAAAGATCCGCTGTCCGATCGTGCGCATGATGCGCCAGCCGCCGAGGGCGGTGCCGATCGTCAGCATCGCGCCGCAGGCGGCCTTCACCCACAGAGGCACGCTGAACGTGTGCAGCTCCCCGCCGGCGACGAGCAGCGCCGCGACGATCCCCATCGACTGCTGCCCGGCGTTGGCGCCGTGGCTGAGCGAGAGCGCGGCCGACATGCCCCACTCCCCCGATCGGATCGGTCCGCCGACGCGCCGCGTCGCCCGTCGGAGCAGGAGCGCGAGTAGGCGGGCGATCCCGTACCCGAAGGCGAGCCCGAGCACCGGCGAGACCGCGAGCGCGATCAGGACGCCGAAGACGCCGACCGGGCGCCAGTCGTCCATCCCGCCCCAGTTGACGGCGTCGACGCCGTCGGCTGCAAGAGCGGCGCCGACCAGGCCGCCGACGAGCGCGTGCCCCGAGCTCGAGGGCAGCCCGCGCCACCAGGTGAGCAGATTCCATAGCGTCGCACCCAGCGCACCGCCGCCGATCACCGTGACGGCGTCGGCGGCCGAGACGGTGACGATGCCGGCGATCGTGCTCGCCACCGCCGTGCCCAAGAGCAGCGCGCCCGCCATGTTGAACACGGCCGAGAGCACGACCGCGTCACGCGGGCGCGCCCCGCGTGTGGCGACCAGCGTCGCGATCGCGTTCGAAGCGTCATGGAATCCGTTCGTGAGCGAAAACGCGAGGCTGAACACGATCGCCAGCGAGAGAGCCATGCACGATCAGCCTCCCTCCGAACGGGGCGCAATCGCGTCGGGGGCAGAACGAGTCGATTGACCGTAGGACGCCTGCGCTACGGCTCGTGCGTCAGGACGGACCCTTCGTAATTCGGTTCGGTGGCCTTGGACGTATCGGCGGACGGCTGCTTGGCACGCCGTGGCCGCCGCTCGACCGTTGCATCGCCCGCGGCCGGGTAGAAGATCGTCTCGCGCTCGTCCTCCCAGTGGACGCGGTAATGCTCGTGCTCGCCCTCCCCGAGCACCTCGATGATTTCGCCCTTTCGCCGGCCGCTGCCGACGCGATGGCCTTCGATCACGACGATGTCGCCAACCGCCACGCCATGCCGAGGATGTTCTTGCATGACCAGAACCTCCTTTCCCAGCAACCTTTGCGCACGCAGGGTGCCGACGCATCCGGGAAGACCCGGATCGTGTTCTCCGAGAATCGCCGACCTGATGATGGACCGGCCTTACGGTGTGTGCTCACGCATTCAGCTCGTGCCGGCGAAGAGTGCGCGAAGGTCGAGCGAAGGGGCGTGTGTCTGTGCGGCTAAGGAGACGTAGCGGCGGGCGAGCGCGTCTTTGCCGGCGCCGAGGACGGTGCTGACTAGACCGAGCGCTTCCGCGTACTGTGGCGGGTCGAGCTTGTCGAGGACGCAGGCCCAGGTGGCCTCTTCCAATGCGTTGAACGCTGTCTGGACTTCGGACAGGTCGTAGCCCGCGGCGTAGCGTTGCTCGGCGACCTGCTGCGAGTAGGCGATGATCGAGCCGAGGTCGCGCGTGGCCAGGCCGTTTGCGAGCTGGTCGAACAGATTGCCCAGGCGCTGCCGTACCTCCTCGGCGTCCGCGGACTCGTAATGGCGTGCATGCATCCGCTCGAGGGAGGCGCTGGCCGTCTCGAGGATTTCTTCACGCTCGTTCCTGAGGAATGCTGCTGTATCGCTCATCGTGCTCAGTCCTCCGGCTCGTACGTCCAGGCGGCATCGTACGTCCGCGCAGCGTCATACGAGTCTTGGCGTGGTTCGCCTCGCCGCTCAGCCGACGGCCTCGAGGAGCACTGCCATCGGGATGAAGTACAGGGTTACCGGGAACGCATGCCGGCTGCGCTGGCTGGTCAAGGGTGCGACGGCTCCGACCGTCTCGAGGCTGGCGTTGTTCCAGAACCAGCCGGTGCCCGAGCGGGCGACGATCCGATCCTTCCCGGTCGCGAGGTTGATCGCATGGACAGCCTTGGTCGCGCGCAGGTAGACGGCGTAGCCGCCGTAGATCCACGGGCCGCCGGCGGAGCTCACGCCACGGAGCGGGTAGCTGTGTACGAGCCGCCCCTGCAGGGTGTAAGCGAGTAGCTGTCGATTGGTGGTGCGGACAGCGATCGTGCTCCTCCAGATCGCGGCCGACACGGCCCCCTTCGCCAAGAAGGTGGCGAGGCGTGTGCCGGCGGTCGTGTACACGTGCACGCTGCCGAACCCGTCGAGAACGACGAGGTGACCGGAGTCGACCCCGACTGAAAGCGGGGCGCGCAGCGATGGCAGGCTCAGGTCGGTGAGGTCGGCCACGTACACGGGCTTGCCGGTCGGGGTGACCCGCATCAGCTGGACGACGCCGGCCACTGTCACGTGCAGGTAGCCGAGGAAGGTGCCGTCACCGAGGAGGGACGGGATTGAGTCGACGGGCTGCGTCGTGCTGATGCCTGTCGTCGTACCGCCCGCGGTGGCGACGTGGCGGACCTTGCCAGCGGCGAGCACGAGGTCGACGCCGTAGAACGCTTCCGAGTTGGAAACGATCGCTGTCAGGTAGGCCCAGCTGCCGTTCGGCCCGGCCGCCACCTCGTTCGGCTCGGACCCTTCACCGCACCCCTGGGGTGCAAGCAATCGAGGCTGGTTGGAGCCGAAAGTCTCTACCCACAGGCCTTGCCTGTGGTTGATCGTGCCGACGAACCCGATCCGGGGACCCGCCGTCGCCCAGGCGCCGAGCTCGACCAGGACCGGCGGCCCGGGAATCTTTCCGGCTCGCCCCGCTCCTGCGCCGGCCAATACGGCCAGCACTGTGATGAGCGCGAACACGAACATGCGCCTCGTGGCAAGCGACTCCTTCGTGCCCTCGTCCCGGCCTGTGCCAATCTGGCGTGCGCGACGGGTACGAACCCGACCCGAACGGCATCTACGAGCACTCCTTTGTCAACAGACGTCCTGATCCCAGCCGCCGCGGCCGTCGCCACCGCGCAAGATGTCCGCGCGCAGTCGCTGCAACGCAGCATCGCCGCCGCCGAGCAGGAGCGCAGACGCTGGGCTCGCGAGTTGCACGACGAGACGCTGCAAGAGCTCGCCGCGCTCAAGCTGCTGCTCGCCACGGTCAGAATCGCCAACGACGAACACGAACGCGAGCAGCGACTCCAGCAGGCGGCCGGACGGATCGATGTCGCCATCCGAAGCTTGCGCGACCTGATCACCGACCTGCGCCCTGCCTCACTCGACGAGCTCGGGCTGGAGCCGGCGCTCGAGGCTCTGGCCGAGCGCATGACGCGGGGCACGCAGGTGCACGTCGACCTTGACGTCCGGTTCGCCGACGGTACCGACACTGAAGCGTGTCGGCTACCAGCAGAGATCGAAGTCGCACTGTACCGGCTGATCCAAGAAGCGCTAACCAACACCCTCAAACACGCGGGCGCTACTCACGCTGACGTTGTCGTACGCCTGGGCAACGAGGCGGTCGAAGCGACGATCGCCGACAACGGGAACGGGTTCGACCCCGGCGATCAGTTCACCGGCTTCGGACTGCTCGGCATGCGCGAGCGCGTCGCTCTCGCGCAAGGCACGCTGATCATTGAAAGTCAGCCCCGCGAAGGTACAGCCGTCAGCATCGTGCTTCCCGTCCGAAGGGGCATCAGCACACGCCAAGCCTCAGCAACGGGCGCTTAGGCCAGGATGCCGCCCAGCCCGAGCGCGACGGCTGCGAATACTCGCCACACCGTGCTCACTCTTTCCACCTCGGCCGTCCGTAAAAGTCGGCAGCACGGCTCGGCAGGAGCCCCGATGCCGCGAACGGCCTACAGCGTCAGGGTTCCGATGGCAACCGAGAGGAGACACCGCCTGTGGTCCGCGACACGGGTCGGGTTGACGGGGCCTGTCTACGACCAGAAGGGAGGCGTCAGAAATGGAGATTGGGACGAAGTGCTCACCGCTCCAGGAGCTCCGCGTCGTCGACGTGATGCATCCCGGCGTGATCGCATGTCCGCTCGAGACGCCGCTGCGAACAGTGGCGCGAATGATGGCGACGTACCGTGTCCACGCCATTGCCGTGATCGCGCACCAGCGGGACCATGGCTCAGATCAGGGCCTCTGGGGTGTGATCTCCGATGTCGACCTCATCAGCGCCTCGCGGACGAAGGACATCGACTCGGAAACCGCCGGCGCGCTGGCGCGGAGGCCGGCATTGACGATCACGACGGTCGAGTCGCTCGACCGGGCGGCGGAATTGGTGGCGGAGGAGGCGACGACGCACCTCGTTGTCGTGGAGCGGCGATCGGACAGGCCGATCGGGATCGTCTCGACGCTGGACATCGCGCGTGGCCTCGCCGGCTACCGACTCGAGGGATCGGAGAAACTGACCCCCTGGGCGCCGCCGCTCTGATAGCGCTTGGATAGCGATTGCGAGACCTTTCGGCCGCGCGGTCCTGGTCAACGCGCAGCGTCGCCCGAGGCTTACTTCTTCGCGATGGCGAGCTTGCGAAGCGGAGCTAGAACAGGCCGTGGCGGAGTGATCTCGAGCCCAGGCCCGTCGCCTGGGCCAGTGTTCGGGACTGTTCCCTGAGCGCCGGGTCGGGGCTCCGCTGCGATTGATGTTCGAGGCCCACAGCAGTCTCTTTAGGGCATCGAGACGCCGTGCAGCATGACGGGACCGAGGGTGTAGTCGAGCTCGGTCGCCTGGCTCACGTCGGACGGCGTGATCACGTCCATCGCCTTCGGGACCAGGCCCGGGTTGAACGTGCAGTGCTGGTCCGAGCTCGTCGTCGCGCAGACGCCGAACTGGAACGGCTGCGGCGTCGGCGCGAAGCTGCGCGCCTGGTCGTCCGAGAAGCCGTCCTGGCCCGTGAGGACGACCGTGAAGCCCCAGCCCGGGCCGACCGGGCCGAGCGAGGACTTGGAGACCCGGAAGGTGATGAAGCGCGAGACCGCGTTGGCCGAGATCGCCACCGTGCCGAGGGTGGCGTGGCTCGCGTCCTCGTAGCGCTGGCCGAAGCCCTGCACCTGGATCAGCCGGCTCCACGCGAAGGCCGGCGCGATCGTGAAGTTGCGGTTCACCGTCGTCCCGTTCGCCGCCGCGGTCGAGGTCGTGGTGGCGCCGGGAACGTGGACGTACACGTCGACGAGCTGCGCGCCGAGCGGGCTGCCGAACGTCGGGCTCAGGTCGCGGGTTTTGAGGCGGAAGATCACGTCGGAGCCGGCGTCGTAGACCTGGAACTCCTGGATGTCGAACGCGCCCGCGTGGAAGGCGGGGTCGGTCGGATACGCGTAGTTGCCCGGGCCGTTGTCGTCGCCGTTCGGATCGGTGACGTCGAGGATGAGGTTCCCGGGCACGAAGTCGAAGACGATCGTCCGCTGCACGTGGGCGGTGCCGCCGGTCGGGCTGACGGCGACGACGTTGAGGACGGTCGTGCCGCCCGTCACCGGGACGGCGATGCTGAACGAGCCGCCCGCGCCGACGACAGTCGAGACGGTCGTCGTCGCCGAGTTCGCGTCGGTGTTCGTGGCCGAGACGTAGACCGTGTTCCCCGGGGCAGTCGTGCCCGTCACGGTCACGGGCGACCCGGTCACGGACGAGTTGTCGAGAGGCGCCGTCACCGTGAGCGTCGTCGTTCCCTGCGTGCTCCTGACGTACCGCGCGGTCGTCGCGGCTGGGAGCGCCACGTTGTGTCCGGCGTGCGAGGTCGGCGGCGAGCCGCACGAACGAGGCGGCCGACCAGGTGAGCGGCGACGCCGAGCCCGCCGCCTTCCCGTTCTGGAAACCGATCGAGGCGACCTCCGGGTCGGTGCCGTACGGCGAAGCGGCGAGATCGCCCGTCTCCCAGTCCTGCTCGGGGATCAGGCCGACGCCCGACGCGAACGCGTTCATGCCCTGGAGCAGCGACGCGGCACCGGCGGGGTCGCCGGTCGCGAGCGACTGCTCGCCGCGCTCGGCCGACAGCACCGGCCACAGGTGTCCCGTGCCCTGGCCGGTCGGCGCCCACGGCCGCCCGTCGCTGCCCCGGTCGCCGTAGCCGTCGCCGTTGTACCGGTGCCAGCCCGGGCCGCTCGAGGTAGTCGACCTGATCGTCGCGTCGACGACCGGCAGCGACGCGGTGACGTCCGGGTCGGTGGCCGGGAGCTCGCCGAGGCGCACGAGTTCGAGGAAGCCGGCGTCGATCACCCGACGCTGGTCGAGCGTCGGGCCGCCGTTTCCGACCCCGTACGAGATCGCCGCGTTCGGATCGCCCGTCTTCGACAGGCGGATGAAGTACCGCGGAGCCAGCGGGCCGTTGGTCGTGACGGTCCAGCCCTTGACGGAGCGCTGCCAGTCGTCGGCGATGCCGAGCCAGACCGCCGCCGAGGTCAGGTCGCCGTTCGCCTTCGCGATCTCGGCCGCGGCGACGAGGCCGGCGATCTCGGCCGCGATCGTAGAGGGCGAGTATCCGCCCTGCTCCTCCCATCGCTCGACGCCGAACGACGGCCCGTGCGCGGCGACGAAGTTCGCCGCCGGCTTGATGTGGTTCGTGATACAGCGGCGCATCGGTCATCCCGAGCTGGTACGCCATCAGGATCGGGTACGAGGCCTCGTCGAGCTGCGTCCCGAACGAGTCCGGCGCGGTCTTGCCGTTGACGAGGCTGTTCCGCGGCATCGACCCGTCCGCGAGCTGCTGCCGGTTGAAGAGGAACAGCGTCGCCGCCCGCGCCGTGTCGAGGTCGCCGTCGGCGAGCAGTCCCGTCCACGCCTCGTAGAGGTCGCGCGCGAACACCTCGCGGTACGAGCCGAAGTACGTGTTGTTCGGGTCGCCGGCCGAGATCGCCTGGCCCCACGGCGAGGCGAGGCTCGCGACGATCGCGCCCGGGAAGGTCTTGTCCTCGGACGCCTTGAGCACGTTCGCGCTCAGGTAGTACTCGTCCTCGAGCTGCTTGCGCTGCGCGTTGCTGAGCGTCTTCAGCTTCTCCGTGTGCGGCTTCGTCAGCGAGTTGTCGTACTTCTTCCAACCCTTGCTGTAGGCGTCGAGTGACTTGTCGAAGCTCGTCCCCAGCGAGCCCTCGGCGGCGGCGACCGCATCCCCCTGCGAAGCGCCGAAGCCGAGCGCGAGCATTGCCCCGCCGTCGCCGTTCAGCGCGACCTTCGCGTGCTGGACGACGTTGCCGTTCGTCGCGTCCGGTGCCGGCGGCGTCGATCTGGTGTCGCTCGCCGTCCCCGCAAGGCCGCTCGACGCGTCCGCCAGCGGGCCGTCAAGCGCCTCGTACACCGGCTGCGCGTAGTCGCGGTTGACGGCGTTCGTCGCCGTGACTGGATCGAAAGCCACGAGCACCGGATGCCCGGGCGAGTTGTCCACCGTGGCCGAATCGGCGCCGCCGTTGCCCGGACCGCCGCCGCCGTTGCCGTTGACGGTCGGGTCGAAGCGGAGGTACAGCTGGTAGCCGCCCTGGTGCGGCTTGAACTGCACGCGCATGAGCACGCTGTTGCGGTTCGGGTCGGCGATGTATTCGGTGTCGATCTCGTACTTGCCACTCTTGGCGGTCGCCTTCACCTCGCAGGCCATACCGCCCGCGTCGTCGACCGGCTCGACGGTGTAGGTCATGTCTCGCGTCTGCAGGTCGGTGAAGGTCGAGCCGTCGGTGACGACGTACTGCAGTGTCTCGACGTTGGTGTTGTCGACCGTCGGGTAGTAGACGTCGCTCAGGACACCGTTCGCGACGGTGTACCAGACCTTCGAGGTCGCGTTGCGCGCGGTGCCGAGGCAGTCCTTGCGCGCCAGGTCGAAGTGCGACTCGTCGCCGTGGCTCGCCGGAGGGTGACGGTGACGGTCAGCACGTGCGTCGCGGCGACGTAGCTGAACGCGACCGGCGCGCCCGTGAACGGCACGGCGAACGGGATGTTCGGGCCGTTCGGGACGCCGCCCTGGCCGTAGTTCTCGTCCCAGCTCTCGTTGATCGCGACCTTGGTCTCGTACGAGCCCGCCGGCAGCGCCGTCGTCACGAACGTGTAGATCCCGTCGCCGTCCGGGTCCTCGAGCCACGAGCGGAGGCAGCCGGGATCCCAGTCGCCCGAGCAGCCGAGCTCGGACTGGAAGCTGCCGGGCGCAACGGCGATCGTCGAGCCCTTGTTGTCCGTGACCCAGTGGCTCTTGTGGTCGTAGTAGAACTTGACGCTCCCGCCCGAGGCGAGGTTGAGAGGGATGTTGGGGCCGTTCAGCTGTGCGTGGAGGCCGTAGTTCTCGTCCCACGAGTCGTTCAGAGCGGCCTTGTACTCGTAGCTGTCCGCCGGCAGGTTGAACGTGCCCTGCCAGACGTCGTCATTCGCGTCATACGTCAGGTGCGTCGCTGCGCAAGCAGGATCCCAGTCGCCGGCGCAGCCTGCCTCGGACTGGAGCGAGCCCGCGATCGTGACCGAGGTCGGGTTCGGCGTCGCGGCCGCCGCCGGCAGCAGCACGAGAACGGCCGTCGCGAGCGCCACCAGCAGCCCACACAACAGCCTCACTCTTCTCCCCTCAGCCGAGACCGACCATGGTCGCAATCGACGCCACCTCCTTCAGCGCAGGCAGCATACGACACGACCGGCGATCGGAGGAGACAGCGGGGTGGGGCTTGCCGCTGCGTCGCCTACGGTAGATGGTCCCCTCCTCTGACTGACCTTGTGGCGCTCCGGACGAGCGGCAAGGTCGAGCCGCTCGCCCGAACGCGACCGACCGGCTAGTGATCTTCTCCGGGCGACCGCTGTCGAAGCCGGCGTCGGAGCCGGCCGAGGCTCCCCCGACCGGCGATCGCGACCGCTGTCACCATCGCCGCGCCTACCGGCGCGAACTGCAGGACGCTTTCCTCGATGGGGATCCCCCCGATGTGCGCGACGATCATTGGAAGATCTCCGTGGTGCAGTCGCCGTTCTGCAGGCGGACTTCGTGCGCCCGTGCCGGGCCCCCGGGTCGGTCGTGCAGGTCGACGAAGAAGTCGCGGTCGACTTCCATGCCGCCGTTCGGATCGCAGTCGATGCGCAGGAGCCAGGAACGCATCTCCGGGTAGAACTGGTTGTCCCAGGTCGAGTAGAGCGAGTTGGTGACGTAGAGGCGGCGGCCGTCGTAGGAGAGCTGGAGCATCTGCGGCCCGCCGTTCAGCTCGCGCCCGGCGTCGCTCGGCTTGCCGAGCAGGCCGCCGAGCCAGAGCTGCCCGGTCAGCTTCGGATTCGCGGGGTCGGAGACGTCGTACTGGCGCAGGTCGCCGTGCAACCAGTTCGAGAAGTAGAGGAAGCGGTCGTCCATCGAGAGGAGCAGGTCGGTGATCAAGGCGGGGACTGGGAACGGCCAGCCCTCGAGCTCGACGCTCTCGACGGCGATCACCTGGTCGGCGTCCCAGCCGCCGTTGTCCCGGCGGAAGCGCCACATCGTGCTCGAGAGCGCTGCGCCCACGAAGCCCTGCTCGGCCTCGGGGTCGTGGAGAAAGCGCGCCTCGAGCGGGACCAGCCCTGTCTCCCCGAGGGAGACCGTCTGTTCCAGCTGGCGCTGCTCGAGGTTCCAGAAGTGGAGTCGGCTGCCGTAGCGGCCGGCGCTGACGTCGTCGAGGTCGAAGCCCTTCTCGTAGGCGTTCGGCTCGCCGAACTCGGAAGAGATGAGCACGTTCTTCCGCGGCTGGTACCAGAAGTCGTAGTTGAGCCGTGGTGCCTCCCCGCCGTTCTCCCAGCGGCCCTTGACCTCGAACGTCTTCGCGTCGAGGACGGCGAAGCCGCCGGCGCCGTTTCCGTCGGCGTCGCCGAGCATCGAGATGACGATGTTGTCGCCGGGCATGCAGTGGACTGTGTGGGGCCGCGTGTAGCCGGTCTTCGCAACCACCTCGTCGGGCTCGATCACCTTCTCGATCCGCGGCCGGCGCGGGTCGTCGGCGACGTTCACGACGTGGATCCGCGAGGAGCGGAACCCGGGCACGATCAGGTGCGAGCGATCGGGCCCGTGACAGGCCGACGAGCAGCGGTTCCAGCCGAAATGGTGCAGCTCGTCGCCGACGTTCGGCATCGGCGTCTCGTGCACGATCCGTCCCTCCTCGGCGTCGACGACGGCGAGGAAGTCGGGCTTCTCGACGCCGGTGCCTTCGTGCAGGCAGGCGAGGTAGAGGAACTCCTCCGCTGGGGCATGCATCGCCTCCTGCGGGGAACTGTGGAAGGAAGCGGGCTTGACGTGTTGGTTCTGCACGGGAACTCCTTTCACGTGTGTCCTCGAGCGGCGAGGAGCGTGTGGCGGACAACCGGCGCTCCGAGGCGGGCGCGTCGCGAACACGGTCGCGCAGCCGGCTTACGTGCCTGTGACGCGCGACTAACGCCGGGCTAACGCGTGCGACAATCCGAAGGCGTGGAGTTCGGTCTGCTTGGTCCGTTGAGGGTTATCGAGGGTGGCCGTGATCTGACCCCGGCGCGCCCAAAGCAGCGGGCGTTGCTCGCGATGCTGCTCCTGCACCGCGAGAAGGTCGTGCCAGGCGCTCAGCTGATCGAGGCGCTGTGGGGCGAGCAGCCGCCGGAAAGCGCGCAGACCGCGCTGCACGGGCACGTTTCCGCCCTGCGCAAGCTGATCGGCGCCGATCGGATCAGGACGCGACCGCCCGGTTATCTGTTGCAGGTCTCGCTGGACGAGCTCGACCTGGCTCGGTTCGAGTCGCTGGTCGCGCAGGCGCGAGAGCGCGACGATCCGGAGGAGCGGTCGGCCTGCCTGCGCGAGGCGCTGGCGCTCTGGCGCGGGGAGCCGTTGGCCGAGCTTCGAGACCAGGCGTTCGCGGAGCGCGAGATCGCCCGGCTGGAGGAGCTCCGTCTCGCGGCGATCGAGGACCGTGTCGACGCCGACCTCGCGCTCGGACGCCACCACGAACTGGTGCACGAGCTCGAACCGCTCGTCGCGGAGCACCCGTTTCGCGAGCGCATGCGCGGCCAGTTGATGCTCGCGCTGTACCGCTGCGGCCGGCAAGCCCACGCCCTCCATGTGTTCCAGGACGGACGCAGGGCGCTCGTCGAAGAGCTCGGCATCGACCCGGGGCCCGCGCTCCGGGAGCTCGAGCTGCGCATCCTCCGCCAAGACTCGAGCTTGGGGTTGCCGGCCGGGGGTGCGAACCCGGCTGCGCAGCACACGCCGGCAGTTCGCACGCCGGAACGGTCGCAACCGCTAGTGCGCTATGCGAGAAGCGGCGACCTCAACATCGCCTACCAAGTGACCGGCGACGGGCCGATCGACCTGGTGCTCATCTCCGGCTTCGTTTCCCATCTCGAGAAGGACTGGGAGGAGCCACGGCACGCGCGCTTCCTCGACCGGCTCGGCTCAATCGCCCGCCTGATCCGTTTCGACAAGCGCGGCACGGGCCTCTCCGACCGGCCGCAGGGGGTGCCCGATCTCGAATCGAGGATGGACGACGTGCGCGCGGTCATGGATGCCGTGGGTAGCGAGCGCGCCGTGCTCTTCGGGTACTCCGAAAGCGCGCCGATGGCGATCCTCTTCGCCGCCACGTACCCGGAGCGGGTACGTGCCCTGGTCCTCTACGGGGCGTATGCGAAACGGCTCGATCCCGACGACGACTACCCCTGGGCGCCGACCAGGGAGGCGCGCGCCGCCTACATCGCGGCTCTGGAGCGCGACTGGGGCTTCGAGTCCGACATGAAGCTCATGTGCCCGTCCGCCGACGAGGCGATGGCGCGCTGGTGGGGCGAGCGTTGCCGCGCGGCCGCCAGCCCGGGCGCGATCAAGGCGCTCAACGAGATGAACTCGCTGATCGACGTGCGCGCGTTGCTGCCGACCGTGCACGTTCCAACCCTCGTCGTCCACCGGGGTACCGACTACGACGTCAAGGTCGAGGAGGGCCGTTACATCGCCGAGCGGATCCCCGGCGCGCACTTCGTCGAGCTGCCCGGAGCAGATCACTTCGTCGCGATCGACTCGGATCAGATCCTCGACGTCGTCGAGCCGTTCCTGATCGAATGCGGTGCGGCGGACCGTCCAGCGGACAAGGATCGGGCTCTGGTGACGCTGCTCGCCACCGAGATAGCCCGCTCGACGCAGACCTCCGAGCTTGACCAGCGCAACCTCATCGAGCGACACCACGAGGTCGTCCGTGCCGAGCTGGCCAGGTTCCGGGGTCACGAGGTCCAGGTGTCGGGGGAGGGGACACTCGCCACCTTCGACGGCCCCGCGCGCGCGGTCCGCTGCGCGACGGCCATCGTGCGCGCGCTCCTGCCGCTCGGACTCAGCGTTCGGGCCGGGGTACACACCGGAGAGGTCGAAGTGGAAGCGGATCGCGTCCGCGGCGTCGCGGTTGAGATCGCGGCCCGCGTCGCCGCCGAGTCCGCGCCGGGCGAAGTGCTCGTTTCGCAAACCGTCAAGGACATCGTTGCCGGCTCCGGACTCGAGTTCACCGACCGCGGCAGCCGGGCGTTCGAAGGCGTCCCCGGCGAGTGGCGCCTGCTGGCCGTCATCGACGACCGGACGGAGACTCGTGCCCGGGAGGCGTTCGTCGGACGCGTACGCGAGCTCGCGCGCCTCGAGGAGGCGCTGCACGCGACAGCGTCAGGAACGGGTGCGGCCGTGCTCGTCCGCGGTGACGCGGGGATCGGCAAGACACGGCTCGCGTCCGAGCTCGCGACGCGCGCCCGCGCACGGGGCTTTTCAGTTCTCATCGGCCGTTGCCTCGATCTCGTCGGCACCGAGCTGGCGTATCAGCCCTTTGCCGACGCGCTTCGGCCGCTCGTGCCGGAGCTTCCTTGGGTCGACGGGCGATCGCAGCTGCACGTGTTCGAGGAGACGCTCGCGGTGCTCTCCGGCGTCGCGGCAGACGCGCCCGTCCTGCTCGTTCTGGAGGATCTGCACTGGGCCGATCCGACCACGCTCGATCTCGTCGTCTTCCTCGCGCACAACGTCGACGAGCGGCGAGTACTGCTGCTCGGGACCTACCGCGCGGACGAGCCGTCGTCGGCGCAGCGCGTGCAGCGGCTTGCCGACGGCGTCCGCCGCTCGGGCTCGACGCTTTTCGTCGAGCTCGTGGCGTTCGGGCGCGAGGAGCTGGCGGCGCTGCTCACCGCTCGCGCCGGCGCACCGCCTCCGGCTCGGGTGACGGACGCGATCGTCGCCCGCTCAGAGGGCAACCCGTTCTTCGCCGAGGAGCTGCTCGCCGCCGCCGGCGATGAGACCGCCGAGCTCCCACACGGCCTGCGCGACCTGCTGCTGCGGCGGATCGCGCAGCTCGACCGCACGACACAGGGCTTGCTGCGTCTGGCAGCGGCGGCCGGACGCGACGTCGACTACCCGCTGCTCTGCGCTGCGGCGGCGCTCCCAGAGCGTGACGTGCGCGAGTCGCTGCGCCGGGCCGTCGAGCACGGCGTGCTCGTCGCCGACCAGGCGACGGGCACGTACCGCTTCCGCCACGCGCTGCTGGCGGAGGCGATCTACACGACGCTGCTGCCCGGCGAGCGCGAGGACCTGCACACACGGCTTGCCGAGGAGCTCGCGCGCGGCGACGCGGCCGCGGCCGAGCTCGCGCCGCACTGGGCGGCGGCGAGTCGCACCAGGGAGGCGCTCGTCGCGTCGATCGAGGCGGCACGCGAGGCGGAGGCCGTCTTCGGTCTCGCCGAGGCCCTCGCACACCTCGAGCGCGCGGTCGCGCTGTGGGCCGATGTGCCGGACGCCGTGCAGCTCGCCGGGCTCGACCTCGCAGAGCTCTGCTCGTGGGCGGCCGAGCTGGCCCTCCAGACGGGCGGCGCGCCGCGCGCCGTCGCGCTCGGGCGGCAGGCCGTCGCTCTCGTCGGCGACAGAGATCCGGTGCGCGCCGGGCTGCTGCACGCGCGCCTCGGCCGCTCCCTGTTGGTGGCCGGCCGCCGAAACGCCGCAGTCGCTGTGTTCGAGCGCGCCGTCGAGCTCGTGCCGCCTGAGCCATTGTCGGTGGAGCGTGCGGAGGTGCTGGCCTCGTTTGCGAATGCGCTGATGCTGACCTGGCGGCATGAGGAGTCGCGGGCGATCTGCGAGCAGGCGCTCGCGCTCGCCCGCGCGGTCGGCGCATATGCGGCCGAGTCGCGGGCGCTGATCAGCCTCGGCGTCTCCCTCGCCTACCTCGGCCATGGCGACGACGGGCTCGCAGCTCTCCGGCGCGCGCTGCAACTGGCCGAGCGGCACGGCCCGCCCTATGAGGTGCTGCGGGCGTACACATGCCTCACCGACGTGCTGACGATGCTCGGACGGCCACGGGAGTCAGCTCGGTTGGCGGCGGAGGCCGTCGAGGTCGTCCGGCGCTACGGCATCGAGCTTGCCCCGCTCCTGTCAAACCAGGTCGAGGCCCTGCTCGCGACCGGCAACTGGGACGATGCCGACAGCGTCAGCGCGGCGGCGCTGCGTGCAAACACCGCCAACTGGCCGCATATCACACTCGGCAGCCGCGCCCACTTCGAGATCGGCCGCGGCGATTTCGACTCTGGCGCGGGCGCATCTGGAAGCCGCGCTCGCAAGCGTGCGCGAGGACGTGCGCAGCAGGCTGGAAATCGAACCGATCGCAGTCGAGCTCGCTCTGTGGGAGCACCGCTGGAACGACGCTGCAGAGGCGGTGCGCGACGGTCTGGAGCGGAGGCGCCCCGACGATGCCTTCTACCGAGTCCAGCTCTGCGCCCACGGGCTGCGTGCGCAGGCGGAGCTCGCGGCGGTCGCGCGAGGCAGCGGCGGCGACGATGCGGTTCGCGGCCACCTCCGCTTGGCGCGTAGCATCCTCGCGGCCGCTCGCCGAGCCGCCGCGGAGGCCGCGCCTGTCACGCCGAACGCCGCCGGCTGGCGCGCGCTGGCCGAGGCCGAGTACGAGCGTGCTCGAAACCGGGCGAGACCCGAGGCGTGGTCAGAGGCTGCCGCCGCCTGGGATGAGCTCGAGCGGCCGCCGCTCGCGGCCTACTGCCGGTGGCGACAGGCCGAGGCGCTCGTCGCCGCCGGCGTGGCGCACGCCGACGCCGCCGTCCCACTGAGGGACGCGCATGCCGTCGCGGCGCGGATCCGGGCGCGACCCCTGCTGCGGGAGCTCGAACTGCTCGCGGAGCGCGCACAACTCGACGTCGTGTCGCTGGGTGCCGGGCCGCGGCGCGCGAAGGAATCTTCGAAGACCAGCTCGGGCTGACGCCACGCGGCGGAAGTGCTGATGCTCGTCGCTCCCGGCCTCGCCCGCGGTCAGGGACGTTTCGCGAATGGCGGCAACTGACCGGAGGTCACTCGTTGCCTACACGGGCGCTATGGCCCAGGGCGTCAAACGCGCTCGTGCATCCCGCGCTTGGTCAGCTCACGACATATGCCCATTTGCAGGGATTTTGTGCGAAGGGCTCGCGTATTTTCTTCGGCGTGAGTGCTGCCCGTTTGCTGCCCGGAGTCCCGCGCGATTCGTCTGATCAGCAAACGTAGAGTGCCGATTTGGAGGCACATAGAGAGACGGGAGCGACGGGACTCGAACCCGCGACCTCCGGCGTGACAGGCCGGCGTTCTAACCAGCTGAACTACGCCCCCGAGCCATTCCAGTCTAGTGCAGCACGTCGAGGGCGGCGAGGGGCTTCCTGAACGGCGCGACGACGTAGACGCCCGCCGCCTTCTCCCGCGACTCGGCGTACAGGCGGCGCGTGTGCTCGAGGCCGATCTTGGGGGCGCCGGCGCCCGCGTCGAGGAGCGCCTGCTGCAGCTCGTCAGGGACGACGATCCCTGGCACCTCGTTGTGCAGCCGCTGCGCCAGCCGGTAGCTCCAGACCGGGAACAGCCCGACGAGGAGGGGGACCGGCGAGCTCTCGCCCAGCTCGTCGAGAAAGCGGTCGAGGTGGGCGAGGTCGAAGAGGATCTGCGTCATCGCGAACTGCGCCCCCGCGTCCACCTTCGCCCGGAACCGCTGGATCTCCAGGTCGAGGTCGTCGGCGGTGGGGTTGACGGCGACGCCGGGGAAGAAGCCCGTCGGCGCGTCGATCGACTTGCCGTTGTAGTCCTCGCCGGCGTTGAGGCGGGAGATGAGCCGCGTGAGCCCGATCGAGTCGAGCTCGTAGACTCCCTCGGAGCCGGGGTAATCCCCGACCTCGGGCGGATCGCCGGTGACGGCGAGGATGTTGCGGACGCCCTCCGCGTGCACACCGAGCAGGAGCGACTCGAGTCCCATGATCGTCGCGTCGCGCGGTGTCAGGTGCGGATCGTCTCGATCCCGACCGAGCGCTCGATCGCGGCGGCCATCATCAGTCCGCTCATCGCGGCGCGGGCCGTCGCGTTGTCGTTGATGTCCACGAAGCCGGCCAGGCCGGAGTCCTCGACGGCGGCGGCGACCTCGAGCATCCCCGCGGGCTGCCGCCGAGGGGCGGGTCGAGCTGGATGGAGACGACCCAGCGCCCCTCGCGCAGGTCGCGCGCGAGGCGTGTCTCGGGCTCTACCGAGACATCGGCGATGGTGAGCTCGCGCTCGGCCGCGTGAAACGGTCGGCGCGGTTTCCTCCCTTGTCCAGCGCGCTCTGCATCGCGGCGACCCGTGGGCGTCGTGCCGCAGCAGCCGCCGACGAGTCGGGCGCCGAGAGCGATCGCCTGCGCCGCGAATTCCGAGAAGTACTCCGGCGTCGCGT
>CAVZMF010000007.1:0-70333 GCA_963776375.1 uncultured Actinomycetes bacterium
TCTGCACGCGAAGCTTCGCGTCGAGGTTCAAGAGCGGCTCGTCCATCAGAAAGACCTGCGGCTCGCGGACGATCGCGCGCCCCATCGCCACGCGCTGGCGCTGGCCGCCGGACAGCTGACGGGGCTTCCGGTCGAGGTGGTCGACGAGGCCGATGATGCGCGCCGTCTCCTCGATCCTCCGCCGGGCCTCGGCCTTCGGCACCTTCCGCATCTTTAGCGCGAAGCCGATGTTCTCCGCAACCGTCATGTGCGGGTAGAGCGCGTAGTTCTGGAAGACCATCGCAATGTCGCGCGCCCCCGGCGGCAGGTTGTTCACGACACGCTCGCCGATCCGGATCTGGCCGTCCGAGATCTCCTCGAGACCCGCGATCATCCGCAGCGCGGTCGTCTTGCCGCAGCCGGACGGGCCGACGAGCACCACGAACTCGCCGTCCTTGACATCGAGGCTGAGGTCGGAGACGGCACGGTGGCCGTCGCCGTAGATCTTGGTCACGTCGTCGAAGGTGATTCGAGCCACGGCGAGTTCCTTATTCCTTCACCGCGCCCGAAGACGCGTTCATGACCTGGCGCTGGAAGACGAAGAAGAGGATCGCGACGGGGATCGTCATCAGCGTCGAAGCGGCAAGCTTCAGGGGGTAGCGGTTTCCGGAGCCGAGCTGGCCGGAGGCGAGCAGCGCGACTCCCTTCGTCAGCGTGTCGAGGCTCGCGCTCTGCGCCGAGATGATGAAGTGCGCGAGTTCGTTCCACGATCCCTGGAACGACAGGATGAAGAGCGTGACGAGGGCGGGACGGGCCATCGGCAACACGATCGACCAGTAGATGCGGAAGAGGTTCGCCCCGTCGATCCGCGCCGACTCCTCGACGCTGATGGGAATCGACTCGAAGAAGTTCTTCATGATGAACACGCCGGCCGCGTCGACGAGCAGCGGGATGATCATTCCGTAGTAGGTGTCGTAGATCCCGAGCTGCCGGATGATCAGGAACTTCGGGATCAGGAGCACGACGCCCGGCACCGCCAACACCAGGACGATCGTCGTGAAGACCGCAGCGCGCCCGCGGAATCGGAGACGCGCGAGCGCATAGCCCGCAAGGCTGTCGAGGAACACGCGGAGGAACGTGACGCTGAGAGTGACGATCACGGAGTTCTTCACCCACAGGAAAAAGTCCTGGTCCTTGAAGAGCTCGTGGAATGCGTCCGTGGTCGGCGGGCGCGGGACGAGGGCGAGCGGGTTGGCGGTCGCATTCGGCTCCGTCTTGAACGACGTGACGATCGCGATCACGAAGGGAAAGATGTAGACGACCGCGAGCGAAAGCAGGAAGCTGTATGTCATCACGCGTCCCACACTGCGCCGCCGCACCGCCTTCGCGTCGCTCGTTGCGTAGGAGCTGCTCACCGCGGCCTACCGGGCGCGGCCGAGGCGACGCGCGACGCGTCCGGGTTGCCGACGCCCTGCGTCGGGCCGAAGCGGCGCCGTCGAGGAACGCGGTCCGGGTTGCGGGTCAGGAGCCGCGTCACGAGCGTGAAGAAGACGATGATCGCGAAGAGGATGAAGGCGATCGCCGCCCCCACGCCCCAGTTGTTGCTGTTGAACGAGGTGCTGAACGACAGGAATGCCGGCGTCAAGGTCGTGTTCAGCGGGCTCCCTTTCGTGCCGACGTAGATCTGGTCGAAGATCTGCCAGGTTCCGATCAGGCCGAGCGTCACGACCGTGAACAGCGTCGGGCGGATCATCGGCACCGTGATGTGGCGGAACTTGCGCCACTCGCTCGCGCCGTCGAGTGCCGCCGCCTCGTTGACCGACTCGTCGATGCCCTGGAGGCCCGCGAGGAAGATGAGCATGAACGTCCCCGACGTCGTGAACACGGCCATGACGATGAAGACGCACATCGCAATGCTGGGGCCGGACAGCCAGTCCCAGTAGCTCACGCCGAGGAAGTACTGGGTCGAGAGCGAGCTCGACTGCTGGACGCCGAGCTGGTCGAGGATGACGTGAAAGAGGCCGCGCGGGTCGTACAGCCACGCCGGCCCGGTCGCACCGAAGAACGACAGGAGCTTGTTGATCGCACCGGTCGGCGAGAAGAGGAAGAGGAAGAGGACCGTGATCGCCACCGAGCTCGTGACCGACGGGAAGTAGAACGCCGTCCGGAAGAACCCGACCCCCTTCAGGCGCCTGTTGACGAGGACGGCCAGGAAGAGCGATATCGCAGTCTGGATCGGAACGACGAAGATGACGTAGTAGAGGTTGTTGCGCAGCGACGTGCCGAAGTTGTTCTGATCGAGTCCGGGCGTCGTCAGCAGGTGGCGGTAGTTCTCGAGGCCGACGAAGTGCGCGTTCGCACCGAACGGGCTGCCGTTGCCGTTCCAGTCGGAGACGCTCACCCAGGCCGCCATGGCGATCGGCACGAAGAGGAACACGCCGAGGATGACGACCACCGGCGTGAGGAACAGCCAGCCCGCCGCCGCCTGATGACCGCGGATCCCGGGCTCCCGCCACCGCCACCAACGGCCTCCCGCGACGCGCGTCGCCACCTCTCGCCTCCCTTCCTGGTCCGTTGGACGTCGGGCCGTCGCCCGCCGGCGGCGATTCGCCGCCGGCGGGCTTCACCGGTTCGTCGGTCGGGACCTTCTTACTTCAGGATCGACTGCAGCTCGCCGTTGACCCTGTCCAGGATCGGCTTGGCAGGGGACTGCGGAAGCCCCTGCAGTTGCTGGTTGAAGTCGCCGAGCACGGTCGCGATGTCGGGAACCGTCGGGATGCTCTTCGAGTAGTCGGCACCGGCGAGGAACGCCGCGAACTTCGGGTAGAGCTGCTTCCACCTCGCTGAGGCCGCCCTGACCGACGGCATCACGCCGAAGGCCTTCGCGTTCCCCAACTGGACCCTGGCCGTAGTGAGGTACGAGATCGCCGCCATCGCGTCGGCCTTGTTCTTCGACGCGGCGGCGAGGCCCCACCCGCCGTCGTACTGGAGTGTCCCCTTCCCCGCCGGGCCGGCCGGGAGCTGGACCACCTTGTAGGAGACGGTCGGGTAGTCGTGCGTCATCGCGCCGGCGATCCAGTTGCCCTCGATCGTCATGGCGCACTGCTGCTTCCCGAACCCCTCGCCGCCCCAGCCGGCACCGATCTGGTTCGTGAGCTTCATCGAGCCGGCCTTGATCATCGACTTCACGAAGTTGAAGGCGGCGATGTTGGCCTTGCTGTTGACGGTGGCCGTCTTCCCGTCCTTCGAGACGAGCCAGCCGCCGGCCTGGATCATGAAGACGCCGAGCCGGTGGAACTCAGGGTTGGTGCAGAGGCCGACCTGGCCCGATCGCGTGAGCTTCTTCGCCACCGCGGCCAGCTGCTTCCAGGTCTTCGGGTAGTCCTTGCTCGTCAGCTTGGCCCTCTTCCAGGATGCGGTGTTGAGCACGAGCGCGAGCGTCGAGAAGTCCTTCGGCGCTGCGTACAGGTGGCCCTTGTACGTGTAGGCCGCGCGCAGGCTCGGATAGAAGGACTTGACGTTCTTCAGGTTGTCGAGCGACGCGAGGTCGCCTGCCTTGGCGTACGTCGCAACCTGGTCGTTGCCGAGGTAGAAGATGTCCGGCGGGTTGCCCGAGGCGAAGCCCTGGGCCAACTGCTGTCCGAGGTCGGAGGCCACGACGACGTTCAGCTGGATACCGGTCTGCTTGGTAAACGCCTTGGCGGCGGCGTTGACGGCGAACGTCTCCGCGGGGCCGGAGCTCCCGATCAGAGCCGTGATCGTCGTTGCCTTCCCACTCTGACGCGAGCCGAGGGCCGCGCCGGCCGTGAGGGCGAGCGCGGCGACCATGACGAACGCCAGCGAGGTCCGCCAGCGGGCGATGTGGGGAATCCGATGCGCGTTCACTACAGAGTTCCTCCTTCGAGCTATCGAGAACGACTGGGAGTCGGTCGTGTGCTCGGCCGATCGGCTCCCGCGGCGGTCACATGCGTCCTCCTGGTTGGAACCGCTTTCAGGAATAGGGCGAGATTACGCCGCTCAACCTGGGGAAATCAAGGGCACCACTCTTGAATTCGACGGGCACCACTCTTGACTTCGACGTTCCGCGCGGGCAAAGGTTAGACAGACATGGAAGCGGTTCCGAAACCACCGGCCCGCATCGCCGACGTCGCCGCGCGGGCGAGGGTCGGGATCGCCACCGTCTCGCGCGTCGTCAACGACCGCGGGAACGTCGCGGCGGCGACGCGGGAGCGGGTGCTCGAGGCGATTCACGCGCTCGAGTACCGGCCGAGCTCGGTCGCCCAGAACCTCTCGCTCAAGCGAACCCTCGTGATCGGCGTCGTGCTGCCGTTCCTGACAGAGGCCTCCCCGATCGAGCGAGTCCGGGGCGTCGTGACGGCGCTCGCGTCCTCGCCGTACGACCTCGCGCTCTACGACGTCGAGTCTGCGGATCGCCAGCAACGCGCGTTCCGCCTGCTCGCCGACGCCCATCGGACGGACGGCCTGCTCGTCGTCTCCCTGATCCCACCGGACGAGGAGGTGCGACGGCTGCGCGCCGAATCGATCCCGTGCGTGCTCATCGATGCGCGGCATGACGGGCTGCCGAGCGTCGTGATCGACGACATCGCCGGAGGCGAGCTCGCGACCCGACATCTGCTGGAGCTCGGGCATCGCCGCATCGCGTTCATCGGCGACAAGCCGGCCGATCCCTTCCGCTTCCAGTCGAGCCGCGACCGGACGATCGGGTACGAGCGCGCCCTCGAGTCTGCCGGGGTCCCGATCCGGCCCGAGTACGTCCGCGAGGGGACGCAGAGCCGCCACGTCGCGCGGAGCATCGCGGACGAGCTGCTCCGGCTCCCGAAGCCCCCGACTGCGGTGTTCGCCGCCTCGGACGTCCAGGCGCTCGGCGTGCTCGAAGCGGCGCGTGGCCTCGGAATCGACGTGCCCGGGCAGCTGTCGGTGATCGGGTTCGACGACATCGAGATCGCCTCGTACGTCGGGCTGACTACCGTCCGCCAGCGGCTCTTCGAGAGCGGCCGCCGGGGCGCCGAACTGCTCCTCCAGGCGCTCGCCGGCGAGCCGGCTCCCTCACGCGTCGAGACGTTGCCGGTCGACCTCGTCGTGCGTGGGACGAGCCGGCCGCCCCGCTGATCTCGTCTCAGCGGCGCGTTTCGCCGCTCACGGCCGAGTCGGCGTCTCGGGCTGTCTCGGGGGGTCATGTGGCCCATTGTGGCGTTTCCCCACGTGGTTCTGAGCCTGGATTCTGAGCCCGGGTCGAGCGTTCATCCAATCGGGACGATGCGGCTCGTGCTCGGCCACGGTTGTCTCAAGGGAACGGCGCATCGCGTCGTAGAGCGCAATCCGATCAGTATGAGGGGAGAACCAATGGACGAGATCGGACCTGTCGATTACGCGGTGCTCGCGTTCCCGGGTAACCAGTTCAAGGGTGAGATCGCGCCCGCGCTTGCCGACCTCGTTGAGGCGGGCACGATTCGCCTCATCGACGCGGCCTTCGTCAGCAAAGACGAGAACGGCGACGTGCTCGCGTTCGAGCTAACAGAGCTTGCTCCGGACGTGCAGGAGGCGCTCGACGCGCTGAACATCGAAGTGCAAGGGCTTTTCAACGACGAGGAGCTTCAGGCCGTCGGCGAGGAGCTCGAGCTGGATTCATCGGCGGCAGTCCTGGTCTGGGAGAACGTGTGGGCCCGTGAGGTCGCGCAGGCGATACGCGACGCGGGTGGAGTTCTGGTCGCGTTCGAGCGTGTCCCGCACGACGTCGTCCAGGCAGCGCGCGAGGCGGCGCTGGAAGAGGCCAAGGCCTAACACAGACACAGGAGGACTCAAATGCCAAGACGACGCAGAGGTCCCGGACTGCTAGGGACGGCGCTTGTGGTTGGCGGGGCGGCTCACATGGGTGCGAAGAGTGCCCAGAAGAGTCAGGCGGCCGCGCAGCAGGAAGCCGACCAGAACGCGCAGATCGCGGAGATCCAGGCTCAGCAGGCAGCGGCGGCTGCGCCGCGCTGCGCGCCGCCCGCTGCGGCAGCCCCGGCCGCGCCGGCCGAGATCGACGAGGCCGCAGAGATCCAGAAGTTCGCGGCGATGAAGGAGCAGGGCGTGATCACCGAGGAAGACTTCGAGGCAAAGAAGAAGCAGATCCTCGGGATCTGACCCAGATCGCGACGGGGAGCGCGCCCGCTTCTAAAGGAGAGATGTGAGTGGTTTGCCGGGGGCGACGTAGTAGTGGGCGAGTTGGAGCGCGCCGATCGCCAGGACGAGCAAGAGCAGGGTGAGCTGCGCCGCGCGCGGGAGGGCGGTGATGCCTGCTCCGATGAGGAGTGCGAGTCCGGCGGCTGCGGTGAGGAGGTAGTGGGAGTCGAAGGCGGGCTGCACGATCGACAGGGCGAGCGTGAGCAGGAATGGCGCGATCGTCCAGCCGATGACGAGAAGTGCTTTCCAGCGCGGCGGGTGCCGGGTTCCGATCAGCAGCGCGACGACGCCGACGGCTGCGGCCAGAAGCGCGAACGGGTTCCGGCTTGACCAGTCCCAACTTTGTGTGGCGACGCGGTGGATGGTGGGTGAGGGAATCCAGTTGAGCTCGCCGTTGTCGGCGGTCGCGACGAGGACGATGATCGGCGTCACGGCCGCACTGACGGCGAGGAGGGCGGCGGCGGCCAGACGCGGCCGTGGGCGTGGCCGCATGACCAGGTAGGCGGCCACCTGCGTGGCGAGGATTGAGATCGCGAACAGGTTGACCCAGCAGGCGGCGACGAGCGCGATCGCCCATAACGCCACCCACCGCCCTTGAGGCTCGTCGTGGGCGCGGGCGAAGGCGTAGCTGGCGAGCACGGTCAGGAAGAGCGCCAGCGAATAGCCGCGCGCCCACTGCGAGAAGTGCAGAACGAACGGGGCCGTTGCCAGCGCCACCCCGGCCACCAGACCGGCGAAGCCTCCGAACAGACGGATCCCGAGTGCCGTCACCAGCATCGCCGCCAGTGCCCCGAACACGACGGAGGGCAGGCGTGCGACCCAGTCGCTTGACCCGAAGGCAGCAAGCCAGGGCTTCATCACTAGGTAGTAGACGAGGTGGGGAGCCTCGGTCGTTCGCGCTGCGTGCCAGATTCCGCTTATCGAGCGGACCGCGGTGTCGATCGTGATCCGCTCGTCGTAGGAGCGCGGCTGACCTGTCAGGCTGACTAGCCCGAGCCCAAACGCAAACAACCCGACTCCCAGCGGCGCGAAACGCCAAAGGCGGTCGCGTCGCTCAACATCCAAAGCGGCGACAGCCTGCCCCGGAGACAAGCAACCGGGAATCGCAACAGCTTAACCCCGCGACAACGCACCGGCCACCACGGTGAGAAATCGCTTGTGGCCCCGGAACCCGGAAGAAGAGGGAAACTACAACCGGGCTTTCCTCCAAGTGTCCCGTTTGCAGGGCTTTCCAGTGCCGGGGGAGGGAGTCGAACCCTCATGCCCCACGAAGGGGGCACCTGATTTTAAGTCGTCCCGAGCGATCTCCTGCTGTCTCCGGCCACCGCCGAAAACCTGGCTAGAGCACGGCTTGGGGCCACTCGGAGAGGCAGTCGATCTCCCGCTGTCTCAGGGCGTCTTCTTGCCACCCGGTTACCACGCGACGAGGACGTCCGCCAGGGGACCGAAGAAACGACTTCGCTTGATCATCCTCGGCTGCTTCCGCACCGCCTAGCTCTTGCCGGAGCCGTTCCTTTGGGGAAGCTCAGCGTGTTCCCCGATGCGGAGTTGGCGCTCGTGTGCGATAGTACTTGTACGAGGCGCGCGAGTCAGACACTCTTGTCTGCTGTGCGCTCAGTAGACCGCCGGCCGGTTTTGTTCCCTAACTCGATCTAGCGTGTGGGGATGGAGCGGGGCGGGGTCGGAGAAGGAGCGTTATGTCCCTGTATATGTCGACCTTCGAGTACAAGCCCGAGGTCTGGTCGGAGTTGATGAGCCACCCGGAGAACCGCACCGAGACCGTCGGCCGTCTGCTTGAGAGCGCAGGCTGCAAGCTGAAGGGCCTCTGGTACGCGTTCGGTCAGAGCGACGGCTTCGCCCTGATCGAGGCGCCAAACAACGTGACCGGCGCCAGCATCGCGATCGCGATCAGCGCCAGCGGAGCGTTCAGCAAGTTCGAGACGACCGTTCTGCTGACACAGGACGAGTTGCTCAAGGCGCTTGAGAAGGCGCAGGACGTCGAGTACGTGGCGCCCGGCGCAGCCGTTCACGCCTAATAGCTGACCGCCAACGGGAGGCGGGCCTCAACAGGCCCGCCTCCTTGCTTGGCACCGGCTCGAGCCTTCGACTCGTGCCGGATCGCGCCGACCCTCGACTGGGGCGATGACGTTGCTCCTGTTCCACTAATCGTTTTCTCGAAAAGAAGGTGAAACACCATGAAGTGCCGCCGATGCCACAATCAGACGCCGACGCTCGTCAACGACGACCTTTGCTGGACGTGCGCGTTCCCGCGCCAGCCTGACCTCGGGTCGGTGTTCGCCCTGATGTGGTGCGGGTGCTGTCGGCGGTAGCCTCGCACCAAGAAAGAGGTGCGCGATGCGCCGATTGGGTCGCTTGTGGCTTGCGCAGTGGTGTTACCAATCCCGCAGCCCTGATCGGTCGGGAGTATCGATGGCGGATCCTGCTACGCGCGTGACGTGCGCTTGATTCCGAAGAGAGGTGCGATGACTGCGGCCCCGGCTCCCCGGCCGCCTGCCGTTCGGCTCGGGCAGGATCCGTTGGCAGCGGTCGCCGTTTCGGCTGTGCCGGTCGTGCTTGAAGGCAGGTATCGGCTGCTGCTGGGGGCGCTGTGGCAACTGCGTCGTTCGCCAAGGAGCCGGTGGGTGCTCGCTGCTGGCTCGGGAGCCGTGGTGGTCGTCCTGGCCTTGTTGGCTGCTCGCCATTTTGCGACGACCTCGTGGCCGCTCTCGAGCGGTCACCCCGGGTTGCTGGTGGCGGCTGGGTTGCTGCTTCTCCTTGCTCAGTTCCTCAAGGCGTTCGGGTGGGCACGGCTGTTCACGCCGCACGAGCGGCCCAAGCCGCTTGCGCTCGCGGCTGGCAACGGCGGCGCCGCCCTGATCGGCGTTGTCCTTCCCGGCCGCTTCGACGATGCGATGCGGGTCGCCGTCGTCCGTCGCTACCCGAGCTGTCCTGCCGGCGTGCGCGCGCTCTGCCTCTCGCTGGTCATGCTCGGTCTGATCGACAGCGCCGCCCTGGCGCCGCTCGCCTTCGTCGGTGCTGCCTTTCCAGGTGCCGGGCTCGGTGTACGCGCCGGGCTCGCGGTGGTGGCTGTCGCCGGGGTCGCAGCCGCCGCCTTGATCGTCGCCCTGCCACGCCTGGCCGCGAGCAAGCACGCCTTGCGCTTCCGGCTGGGCCGCTGGCTGAGCCCGCGCACGACCTCGTTGCGCGGTGCATCGGAGGCGTGGGCGCTCGTCTCCGCCTGCTGGCTCGTCCGAGCAGTCGCGCTGTTTCTGCTCTTGGGCACGCTCGGGGTCGGCTTCTCGTTCCCGCTCGCGCTGCTGTTTCTCTGCGCCGGTGCCGCAGCGGCAGCGTTGCCGATCGGCCTGGCGGGCACAGCGACGCAGGTCGGCGCCAGCGCCGCGGCCTTGATCGCCACCGGCGTCGGGGCCTCGCAAGCGCTCGCCGTCGCCGTCTCCATCGGCGCCCTCGGCGTCCTCTCCGGGGGCGCCGTCTTCCTCTTCGCCGTCGCCTGGCGTACCGGCCTGTCGCTACTGCCGACCCGAGCCACGTGACCCGGGGTCGGTGGCCAGCGATTCACGATCACCTTCACCGCATCGCACAGCAACTCGGCGCGTGACCGTGCTCAGCCTCGATCACGACTTTGGACTCTTCACCGACGACGGAAGACACCGCTATGACCGTGCTCCTCTGGATCGAGAAAAAGGTCGCTCTCGAAGGCTTCGTGCCGCCCCTGCTCATCCGCGTCCACTCCGCGAACGCCAGCGCGGCCCCGAGAATGGAGCGTGTGATTGAGGCGATCCATCGATTGCACGCCCAGCAAGCCACAGATCAGAGACCGTGAGGAGCGTGTCTCTCCAAGACAGCTGGCCGAGCGGCAGCAAGAGCACGATCGGAAGGACTTACACGTCCTGCACCGCTGTCACAACCCGTCCTGCTTCCGACCTGATCACCTCTACCTCGGCACGAACGCCGACAACGTTCGTGACCGGATCCGAAGGCGCTCGGAACGTGTCTCTCGCTGAACCGGCGCTATCCGCCGCCTCATGCCTGAGGATCGGCGGGGCGAGAAGCCGGTCGTGCGGCACGGCTTGCACGCCAGCCCGAATCCCGTGAAGTACGGGCCGTGGATCGGGCCTGACCGTTCCTCGTCCCAGCAGTTGGAGACCGGTCGGTGTGGCGGGCGCTCCTAGACGGGCGGTGGCCCCAGGATGACCAGCTTCCGCTCCGGCACGATCTTCTCGACCCGCTCGACGGGGACGAGCAGACGCCGACGCCCCAGCAAGCCGCTACGGACTTCAAGAAGCTCCGGTTCGAGCGAACCGTGAAAGCGCAAACCGTAGACGGTGCCGATCCCTCGCCCGGCCGAGGCGACCCGGAACCCCTCGCAGCGATGTAACCAGTATTCGTGGCCGTAGGCCGACTCGCGCGGGTCAGCGGTATCGAGTCTGGTCATCCTCCTGACCGTACTTGCCCAGACAGGCAAGAACAAGGAAGGGCTAGACGTCTGAAGACACGGGGTCTAGCGATGTCCCGAACGACAACTACATAGGAGCACCTCGTGAGCAGCCTCGACGTTCTGCATGGCAACTCCGTCAGCCACCACGTCGTTGGCGAGACGCCCACTCCCCATCCGCGACGTGACAGTTCCCGTTTCTACCCGACCTTCTACCGATCTCGACGAGCGTTCGATCTCTGCCCTGCGGACTTGCTAGGGCGTCTTCCCAATCCGCGACAGTGCGCCTCGGGGGCTGCCGTCCCATCAGGCGAGCGAACTTCCCAGATGTCGGTCCGTCTGCGTCATCAAGCCGCGCGTCGGCCGGGATTACAACTTCGCTTGCCACCCGGCCCGTGCCTGCCCCCTCGCGCGAGTCGCAGAATTGCCGATTTTGGCTTGACTACAGTGCCGGGGGAGGGAGTCGAACCCTCATGCCCCACGAAGGGGGCACCTGATTTTAAGTCAGGCGCGTTTGACCATTTTCGCCACCCCGGCGCCCGACCATGCTAGTGCCGCGGACGGCGCTACCCGGTGCGGGAGAAGTCGGCGCTCGACGGGACCTTCGCCGGCGGCTTCCCGACCGAGACGACGATCTCGTCGTGCTTCTTGAGCGGGAGCAACTCGGGGTTGCCGCGGTACGGCTTGCCGTTCACCCACACCTTCAGGTTCCGGCAGCCCCCCTCGAAGTCGCCGAGGCAGGTGCGCGTCAGCCGCACGCCCCACGCGCCGAAGAACTGGCCGAGCACGTACTGGAGGTTCCGGCCGGACTCGACGTGGATGTAGCCGTTCTCCCCCTGGTGCGTGTGGAGCTCCGTGATGAAGTTGAACTTGAGCGTCGACGCGTTGCCGCCGTAGCCGATGAAGGGCGGGACGTTCACGTGCTTGCCGTCGACGAAGACGTCGAGGTGCTGGTGGTTGTGGAACTGCAGCGCCTCCTGGCTGAGCGCGCTCAGGTTCAGCGCGCCGAGCCTCGCGGAGAGCAGCTGACCGTTGGCGCTCCACGGCGGAGGGCCGGTCTGGAGCCCGGGCAGGTCCTTCCACGAGATCGGCTTGTCGATCGCGAGATTCTTCGGCTCGGAACTGCTCCGCGTGAGCACGATGCCGAGGGCGACGCCGACGATGATCAGCGCGACGGCGACCGCGGCGAGCGGCCAGAACCAGCGGAACGAGGTGCCCGGCCCCGAGGGCGCGCTCGCCGTCCGGGACGGGCCGGTACGCCGCTTCGGCGCCTGAACGGGACGGGGCCCGCCGGACGGGCGGGGAGGCTTGGGCGTGCGGGCTTTCTTGGCCAACCGGCGGCTCACGTTAGCAGGCTGCCGCGGGCACCTCACCGGAGAGGAAGTTCGTCAACGCGTCCCTGTCGGACACCACCCGGCAGGCCGGGAGCGCCTCCAGAAACGTGCGGCCGTACGGACGTGTCCTGACCCGCGGATCGAGGATCGCGACGACGCCGCGGTCGCGATGGGTGCGGATCAGCCGGCCGAAGCCCTGTCGGAGCTGGAGCACGGCCGCAGGCAGCGAGTAGTCCGCGAACCAGTCTCCGCCCTCGGCCGTGACGCGCTCACATCGCGCCTCGACGAGCGGGTCTCCCGGGGCGGGAAACGGAAGCTTGTCGATCACGAGCAGCGACAGGGCCTCGCCGGGCACGTCGACGCCCTGCCAGAACGTAGCCGTGGCGACGAGCACGGAGTCGACCTCGCGCCCGAAGCGCTCGAGCAGGCGCTCGCGCGGCGCGTCGCCCTGGACGAGCACGTCGTACGGCAGCCGGCCGCGCAGCCGGGACGCGATCGCGTCCAGGGCGCGGTAGGAGCTGGTCAGGACGAGCGCGCGACCGGACGAGAGCGCACAGAGAGCCGCCGCCTCCTCCGCGACGCGCTCGAGCGCTCCCTCCGCGCGCGGGTCGGGCATGCCGTCGGGGAGATAGAGGAGGGCCTGCTCGTCGAACCGGAACGGCGAGCCGACGCGCAGCTCGTCCGCGCCCCGCAGGCCGAGGCGGTCGCGGACGAAGGCGAAGTCGTCCCCGGTGCCGAGCGTGGCCGAGACCAGCACTGCGGTCGGCCCGGCGTCCCACAGCCGCTCGCGCAGCGGCCGGGAGACGTCGATCGGGGCCCAGACAACCGCGTCGGGCTCCGCCCAGACGACACGCTCGTGCTCGCCCGGGTCGGCGCAGGCTTCGACGTCAGCGACGGCCTGGAGCGCGCGAGCCGCAAGCGCGTCGAGCTCGTCGTTCTCGCCCGCCAGGGCAGACGAGAGCTCGGCCAGCCGCTCGGCGAGCGCGCGGCACAACGCCACGGGCGGCCGTCGGAGGCGAGCGCGGCCCGAGGCCGGGCAAACGTCGTCGAAGAGGTCCGCGCCTGCGCGCTCGACCCGATCGAGCGCCCGCGCGGGCGCCGGCACGTTCGCCTCCCGGCAGGCGCGTTCGACGTCGCGGGCGAGCCGGTGCAGCCCGGCCCCCGACACCCGGCCGCCGAGCCAGGTCGCCGCCGTCTCCTCCAGCCGCTGCGCCTCGTCGAAGACGACCGCGTCGTGCTCGGGGAGGACGCCGACGCCTTCGCGTCGCTCGCGCACGCCTAGGTCGGCGAAGTACAGCGCGTGGTTGACGATCACGAGGTCGGCGTGCGACGCCCGCTCGCGGGCCGCCTCGGAGAAGCAGGTGCCGACGTGAGCGCAGGTCCGGCCGAGACAGCGGTCGGAGCCCACGGCGAGCTCGCTCCACAACCCGTGCGACGGCTCGATGGCGAGCTCGGCCCGGTCGCCGGTCTCGGTGGTGTCGATCCACGGCCGCATCGCGTCGAAAGCGCGGCCGTCCTCGGGTCGGGCGAACAGCGAGCCGCCGAGGAGCGCGAGCCCCTGCAGGCGGTTCCGGCACAGATAGTTCTGGCGTCCTTTCAGGACGGCCACGTGCACGTCCCGGCCGAGCGCCGCGGCCGCCAGCGGCACGTCCTTCGTCAGCAACTGCTCCTGGAGCGCCTTCGTCGCGGTCGCAACGACGACGCGACGCCCCGCGGCGAGCGCGGGCACGAGGTACGCGAGGCTCTTGCCGGTGCCTGTCCCCGCCTCTGCGAGCAGGTGCGTGCCGTCCGCGAGCGCCTTCTCGACGGCCGCCGCGAGGTCGGCCTGCTCCTCCCGCGGCTCGTACTCGTCGAGCACCTGCGCGAGCGTTCCGTCGCTGCCGAAGACGTGGCCCATCGACTCGAGCTTAAGGATCGAGACGGCCGAACGACGAAAACCCGCTCGGAGCGACTTTTTCCGCTCCGTCACCACTTGACGACCGGGTCGTTACCGTCGTATTGTGCCGCCTGTCAGATCCGGTCGGCTTTCGGGCCAGCCGGATCTGGCGTTTTTTGTGGTCCGAGGCGCCGTCCGACGGTCCCCGTACCGTTCGTCGGCTGATGGTTGCCATCCTCATCGGGCTTGTCGCCGCGGCTGCGGTCGTCGCCGCCGTCGTCTGGGCTGCGCGCAGCGGCCGCGGGCTGCTCGAGCAGCGCCTGGGCGGCATCGAGGCCCGCCTCGACCGGCGGCTGACGGATCTCGACTCGCGGGTCGACGGCCGGCTCGCGGGCCTCGACGGACGGCTCCTCTCGAGCCAGGAGAGCGCCGGCAAGACCGCGGTCGACATCGCGGAGAAGCTCGGCCGGGTCGAGGGAGCGACGGCGCAGATGCTGGCGCGGGTCGGCGACCTCGCCCGCCTGGAGCAGGTTCTGCGCCCCCCCAAGGCGCGCGGCGGCTTCGGCGAGCTGCTGCTCGAGAACCTGCTCCGCGACCGCCTGCCTCCGTCCGCGTACCAGACGCAGTACGGCTTCAAGAGCGGGGAGCGCGTGGACGCCGTGATCCGCGTCGAGAAGCTCGTCCCAATCGACGCCAAGTTCCCGCTGGACAACTTCGAGCGGATGGTCGAGGCCGAGCACGACGCCGAGCGCGAGCTCCATGCCAAGGCGTTCGCGCGCGACGTGAAGGGGCACATCGACGCGATCGCGCAGAAGTACGTCAAGCCGTCCGAGGGCACCTACGACTTCGCCTTCATGTACCTGCCCGTCGAGGGCATCTACTACGAGCTCGTGTCCGGAAAGACGGGTGCGCTGCTCAAGTACGCGCACGACCGGAGTCGTCTTCCCGGTCTCGCCGACGACCTTCACCGCCTACCTGCAGGTGATCGCGTTCGGGCTCAAGGGCATGGAGTTCGAGCAGAACGCGCACGAGGTGATGGCGTACCTCGCCGACCTGCGCAAGGACTTCGGCCGTTTCCGGGACGACTTCGACCTCGTCGGCAAGCACCTGGGGAATGCACACACGAAGTACGCCGACGCGGAGAAGCGGCTCGACCGCTTCGACGGCAAGCTCGAGCGGGCGGCCGAGCACGAAGGACAGCCCGCCACGATCGAGCAGGCCCAGGCACCTCTCGCGATCGAGGCGGCCTGAACGGCTCCAGGCCTGCGGCCGAGCAGCGCCCCACCCGGTAGCCGGCCAGCTCGCTGCCGATCCCCCGTCGGACCTGGATGTCACATCGCTCCCTCCGCACGGACCATCGAAGGCTCGGCAGCCAGTCGCACAGAGGGCTAACGTCGCCCTGACCGGCGCGTACCATGGGAAAGTGACCGACGCACCCACGCTCGAGCTGCTCGACTGGCTTTCCAGCCGGCCTCGCACCTACGCGGAGACGATGGAGGCCTGGCGGAGCCACTGCCCGCGGCTGCTGGTCTGGGAGGATGCGCTCCTGGCGGGCCTCGTGCGGGTTGCGAACGGACGCGTCATGCTCACGAACGCAGGCGAGGAGGCTCTCGCAGCCAGGAAGCCTCGGCCCCGCCCGGTCGTTTATTGAGATAGCAACTATTCCCGCTCAGGCGGAAGCGAAAGGACTACGGAGGAGACGTGACCACCAACGACACACGCGAGCTGATCATCATCGGCGGCGGCCCGGCCGGGTACACCGCCGCCCTGTACGCAGCCCGCGCGAACCTGAATCCGCTCGTGATCGAGGGCGTCCAGTGGGGCGGCCAGCTGATGATCACGAGCGACGTCGAGAACTATCCGGGCTACCCGGAAGGCGTTCTCGGCCCGGTGATGATGCAGGAGTTCCGCACCCAGGCCGAGCGCTTCGGTGCCGAGTTCCTGACCGACGACGTCACTCGCGTCGACTTCTCCGAGCGCCCCTTCCGCATCTTCGTCGGCGACGAGGAGCACCGCGCGTGGACGGTGATCGTCGCCACCGGCGCGAACGCGCGCCAGCTCGGTCTCGACACGGAGATCGCGCTGCAGGGCAGAGGTGTCTCGTACTGCGCCGTCTGCGACGCCGCGTTCTTCCGGGACAAGTCCGTCGTCGTCGTCGGCGGCGGCGACTCCGCGATGGAGGAGGCGACGTTCCTGGCCAAGTTTGCCACGAAGGTGACCGTCGTCCACCGCCGCGAGGAGTTCCGCGCCTCGCCGATCATGGTCGAGCGGGCGCAGCACAACGAGAAGATCGACTGGGCCCTGAACGCGATCGTCGACAGCGTCGTCGGCGAGGAGGTCGGGAAGGTGACCGCCGTCGTCCTACGCGACGTGCACACCGGCGAGACGCGGGAGCTCGAGGCGGACGGCCTCTTCGTCGCGGTCGGCCACGATCCGAACACGAAGCTGTTCTTGGACTGGCTCGACCACGACAACGGCGGCTATCTCGTGGCGATGCCGGGCTCGACGAAGACGAACGTCGAGGGCGTGTTCGCGGCCGGCGACGTGCAGGACCACGTCTACCGGCAGGCGGTTACGGCCGCAGGCTCCGGGTGTATGGCCGCCCTGGACGCCGAGCGGTTCCTGGCCGCCGAGCACCACCGCGAGCAGTCGCTGGCGGCGCAGAGCCAGTAGGCGTTCTCGCTCCGCGGCCCGCGGGGCGAGGCTACGATCGACGAGCCCAGTGCCGTTCTTCATCTGCCCGAACTGCAAGAACCGGTCAGTCGACCACGACCGGCGCGAGAGCCTTACCGACTCGACTGCGGTCGGCTGCCACAAGTGCGGCTTCGGGTTCCTGTTCGAGCTGATGGACGACTACTACGCGGCGCCGGCCACCGGCATGGTCGTCTGCGACGCCGAGGGCCGAATCCTCGCCAGCGGGCGCGGCATCTTCGAGCTCACCGGCTACCAGGAGAACGAGCTCATGGGCCGGCCGGTCGTCGACGCGCTGCACCTCGACGGGTTCGAGGAAGGGAAGAACCCCGTGGCGCTCGCTCTCGAGTGGGGCGTGCGCCGCCTCGGCGAGGAGTGCGAGCTGACCGCAGCCGGCGGCCGCAAGAAGCCCGTCACGGCCGACATCTTCCCGGCCTACGACGACGACGGCGGCTTGCTCGTCGCGCTCACGCCGCGCTAGACGCGACTCGACGGGCAGAGGTCCGCCAGCACGCAGTCCTCGCAGCGCGGGGCCCGGGCGATGCAGACGCGGCGGCCGTGCCAGATCAAGAGGTGCGGGAAGATACCCCACTCCGACCGCGGGACGAGGCGGATCAGGTCGCGCTCGATTTTCACGGGGTCGTCGTGACGCGTCAGGCCGAGCCGCTGCGAGAGCCGGCGCACGTGCGTGTCGACGACGACGCCCTGGGGGTCGCCGAGCTCGGCCGCGACGACGTTCGCGGTCTTGCGCGCGACGCCCGGGAGCCGGACGAGCTCCTCGATCCGTCTCGGCACGCGGCCGTCGAACTCCTCGATCAGCATCCGCATCGTCCCGCGGATCGCCTTCGTCTTCTGGCGGAAGAAGCCGGTCTGGTAGATGTCGCGCTCCAGCTCCTCGGTCGGCACGGCCAGGTAGTCCTCCGGCCGGCGGTACTTGGCGAAGAGCCGCTCCGTGACCTTGTTGACGTTCACGTCGGTCGTCTGGGCGGAGAGCATCACGGCCACGAGCAGCTCGAGCTCCGAGCGCGAGCGCAGCGCAATCTCCGCATCCGGGTGAGCGCGCTTCAGCCGCTCGATGATCGGGCCGATGCGCGTCCGCTTCGGCCCGACGCGCCGACGCGCCTCCCCGAGGTAGCTACGCGCCACTGGGCGCTGCGGCGAGCTCGGGCACCGGCCGCGGCCCGCGACCCGGCAGCCGCGGCCCGGCGCACACGACGTCGAGCGCCGGGCAGCCCGCGCACGTGAACTCGCTCGGCGTCGGCACGAAGACGCCCGAGCGGATGCGCGCGACCGCGGCCGACAGCTCCTCCTCGAGCTCCGGGACGTCCGCGCGCGAGAAGCCGGCCGACACCGCCTCGTCCGGCCGCTCCAGGAACTGGTAGACGATCTCGACCTCGTCCGCGCCGGCCCGGAAGCACGCCAGGGCGTAGACGAGCCGCTGGACGCGGTACTCCTCCTCGACCACTTCGGCCGGGCTCAGCTCGCCGAGCAGGTTCGTCTTGTAGTCGACGACGAGCGCCCGCCCGTCGCCGACGCGGAGCACGTCCAGGAAGCCGTGGAACAGCACGCCGTCGTGCTCGAACGTGAACGGCCGCTCGGCGCGCGCGTCGTCGAGCGCAGCGACCCGCC
Source organism: uncultured Actinomycetes bacterium (assembly GCA_963776375.1). Lineage (GTDB taxonomy): Bacteria > Actinomycetota > Thermoleophilia > Gaiellales > Gaiellaceae > PALSA-612. The sequence goes on from CAVZMF010000007.1 coordinate 18,149, forward strand.
CCGCCAGCTCCGACTCGCAGTACGCGGCGGCGAGCGCACCGATGCGCTCGACCTCCTCGTCGGACGCGACCGGGTACCAGGCCCGCACCTGCTCGAGATCCGGCACGGCCGGCGCCGCGAGGTCGACCTGCTCCAGCAGCCGGTGCACGGCGTCGCCGAGCTCGGTGGCGAGCAGGCCTCCGTCCCCGGCCGCCCCGACGGGACGCCGCTCGCGCATGCCCGCCACGCGCTCGGCGAAGAAGCGGTACGAGCAGCGCTCGAAGAGCGAGATCGCGCTGTACGAGAGGCTGCGCACCTCGTAGAGCGGCGGGGCCGGGACGGGCTCCAGCGCCGGGAGCACCGGCGCGAGCGCCACCGTCCCGTCGTCGACGGTGTCGAAGAGCGTGAGCTGGGCCGGCTCCGCGGGAGGCTCGACGGAGGCCGCAGGCTCCTCCGCCTCCGCTTCGGGCGCGAAGCGCTCGATCCTGAGCAGCAGCCGGGCGTCGCCGCGCTCGAGCTCGACGGGCACCTCCGCGGCCCGCGCGAGGTCGTCCCCGGGCTGCACGCGCCGGAGCACCCATCCGATCGGCGTCTCGTCCGCCTTCTCGGGGTCGAGCGCCCCGGAGACGATCAGCCGGTCGATCGCCCGGGTCATGGCGACGTAGTAGAGACGCAGCCGCTCGGCGCGGTCCTCGGCCTCGCGCGCTGCCCGCACTTCGTCGTAGGCGAATGCGCCGCGCCGCCTGCTCGTGTACGGGTCGGCGACCTTGAAGCCGAAGCGGCCGTCCGAGAGCGCGAGGATCTCGTCGGCGGCCGGCGCCGGCCGGTCGCGCCCTGCGTCGGCGACGATCACGACCTTGAACTCGAGGCCCTTCGCGGCGTGGATCGTCAGCAGCCGGACCGCCCCGGTACCCTCCTCCTCCGCGACCGCCTCCAGCTCGCGCGCGCCGACCGCCTCCTGCTGGCGCACGAACCGCACGAAGCCCTCGATGTCGCGACCGCGCAGCTCCTCGTACGAGCGCGCGAGCCGCGCGAGCTTGCGCAGATTGGCGTAGCGCCGCTTCCCGTCCCACTGTGCGAGCACCGCCAGGTCGTAGTCGTGCTCTGCGACGATCCGCTCGCAAAGGTGCTCCAGCGAGAGGCGGGTCGACGCCGCGAGGAGCCGGTCGTAGCGCTGGCGGAATGCGCGCAGCAGCCGTTCGTCCTCCGTGGCGAGCGCGGCGGGCAGCTTCAGCTCGACCCCCGTGAACAGCGGTCGCTTCGGCGCCGCGCGGCGGATGAGAACGAGTGCGTCGTTGGACACGCCCACGAGCGGCGACGCGAGCACGGTCAGCAGCGACTGGTCGTCGTAGCGGTTGTGGAGCAGGCGCAGGTACGCGAGCAGGTCGACCACCTGCTGCTGGCCGAAGTAGCCGCGGCCGGTGGCGCGGTACGTCGGCAGCCCCGCGCGACGGAGCTCCTCCTCGTACCACTCCGCGTCCGTGCCCGCGGCGAACAGGAGCACGATCTCGCCCGGCTCGGCCGCGCCCGCGTCGACGAGTTCCCGCACGCGCCGCGCGATGTGCCGCGCCTCCCCCCGCCGCCAGTGCTCGCCCGTGTCCGCGTAGCTCGCCTTGTCGGTGACGAGCAGCTCCACGGGGTGACCGAACACGGGATCGGGGAAGTCGCCGGAGGCCGCGAGCGGCTGGAACTCGTCCCCGAACTCCTCGCCGAAGAGGAAGTTGACGGCCGCGAGCACCTCCGGCCGGGAGCGGTAGTTGCGCGTCAGCGCGAGACCGCCGCCCGCCCGTTCGCGCCGCCCGCGGAAGACGGCCACGTCCGCGTGCCGGAACCCGTAGATGGACTGGAACTCGTCGCCGACGAAGAACACCTCCCTGTCGCCGGGACCGTCCACGAGCAGGTCGATCAGCTCGCACTGCAGGCGATTCGTGTCCTGGAACTCGTCGACCATCAGCGAGCGGAAGCGCAGCTGCTCGCGCTCGCGGATGTCCTCGTTGTCGCGGAGCAGGTCGCGCGCCGCGAGCTGGAGATCCTCGAAGTCGAGCGCCGACTCCCGCTCCTTCGCGCCGGAGTAGGCGTCGTGGAAGCGGTCGAGCAGCTCCTGCAGCAGCTCCCGGTCGCCGGCGGCGATCGAGTCGAGGGCAGCCTGCTCGACCCGCTTCCGCGCCTCCTCGTAGCTCGCGGCGCGCTCGCCGCGGGCTCGGAACGCAGCGAGATCGAGCAGCCGGTCGGGCAGCGGCCGCCCCTCGAGCAGCGCGAGCAGCGCGGCCGAGTTGTCTCGCTGCGTCGCCGTCGCACCGGCGTCACCGGCGAGGCAGCGCGCGGACTCGCGTAGCTCGTCCACACGCTCGTCGAGCGGTGCTGCCTCGCCGAGCTCGAGCACGAGCGGCCGGCCGGCCGCGCGCAGCGTGCCGTAGATGCCGATCAGCATCCCGCGCAGCCGCGCGCCGCCGTAAGCGACGAGCAGCCGCAGCCGGTCGGGCTCGCCGCCCGCGCAGAACGAGGCCAGCGCCTCGTCGAACGCCTCGCCGCGCAGGACGGCGGCCTGCGCCTCGTCCAGTTCCCGGAAGCGCGGGTCGAGCCCGGCCGCGAACGGGTGCGCGCGCAATAGCCGGTTGCAGAAGCCGTGGATGGTGGAGATCCAGGCGCCGTCGAGCGCGCGGGCGGCGTCCGGCCGGCCGCGCGCGAGCAGCGCCTCGCGGATCCGCGAGCGCAGCTCGCCGGCGGCCTTCCGCGTGTAGGTGATGACGAGCATCGAGTCGACGTCCAGGCCGTCGTCGCAGACGGCGCGCGCGAACCGCTCGACCAGCACGGCCGTCTTGCCCGTGCCGGCGCCCGCCGAGACGAACACTTCGCCGCGCGCCTCGATCGCCGCCTGCTGCTCTGGATTCGGCGGCCAGCTCATGCCCTGCGCACCCGACATACGGTCCAGAGATCGCACCACGCCGGGCATTCGTCGCCCTTCGGGTCGTGCCGCACGTCACCCTCCTGGATCCGGACCGCAAACTCCCGCGCCTTCTCCCGCGCCGCCTCCACGCGTGTCCAGAAGGTGTCGTCGTCGACGTAGTCGTTGTCCGCGAGCCCGGGGAGCCCGTCCTCGCGGGCCCCCTCTCGCAGCAGCCCGCGCATCTTCCGCGCGCCGGACAGCGGACGGTACAGGCCGCCGAGCGGCTCGATGCCGACGAGATCGCGCAGCACGAGCATGTACAGCGGGATCTGGAGCCGCAGCTCCTTCTCGATCTCGGCCGCCGAGTGCGCCGCCTTGCCGGACTTGTAGTCGATGACGATCCCGCGTGCGCTGAAGGGGTCGACGTCGATCCGGTCGATCTTGCCCGAGAGCGTGATGCCGTCGAGATCGATGCCGCGCTGTAGCTCCTGCGGCGAGCGCTCCGACCCGAACGAGACCTCGAACCGCCTCGGGACGAGCGGCAGCGGGGCCTCCGCCTCCGCGCGGACGAGCGCCTCGAGGTCCCGCCAGAGCGTCTGGTCGAGTTCGCGCCGCTGCAGATCGGTCATGTCCATCCGCACGCCGCCGAGTGCGTCGTCGAGACAGGCGCGCATGAAGCGCACGGCGTCCTCGACGCGATCGGCCTCGACGCGGTCCAGACCCCAGCTCCTTCGGCAACCCGGAGAAGAACCGGCTCAGCGCCGTGTGGGCGACGCTGCCCTTGAGCTTGGCGTCGACCTCGGCGTCGATCGACTTCGGGTCGAGATAGCGCTCGACGAACCAGGCAGACGAGCAGTCGGCGAAGCGCTCGAGCTCGGTGACGCCGAAAGCGTCGCGCGCGCCGAGCGATTCGAGCACGAGCGGGTGGGTCAGCTTCGTGCGCCGCGCGAATGCTCCGCGGGCGCGTCCCAGCCGTCGCTCCCAGCCGTTTGCCCTCGCGAGCGCCGACGCCTCCGCACGCTCGACCGCATCGAGCCGGGCAACCGCCCGCAGCCGCTCCCGCTCGGTCCTCGCCTCTTCCAGCGGCCGCGTCAGCGCGGAGAGCGGGCGCCGGATGGTCCAGCGGGCGACGTCGTCGGGATCGAAGACGCCCCGGACGTCGTCCCAGAACGGGCTCGGCTCGCGCGGAGCGCCCTCGTCGGTCGCCGCCTCGCGGACGAGATACAGCCGGCGGGTCGCACGGGCGCACGCCGTGTAGAAGAGGTAGCGGTCGCGGTCGACAGCCCCCGCGCGCAGCAGGCGCCCGCCCAGGCTCCGGCGCGCCGCGTCGTCGAGGAACGGCGACTCGCGCTCGCGCCGCGGGAGCGAAGCCTCCTCGAGCCCGAGCACGAAGACGACCTCGAAGCGCCTCGTCCGCGCCCGCGCCAGGTCGAGTACAGCCACGCGGCCGGCCTCGCCGGCGCGCGCACCGGGCACGAAGGCGTCCTCGAGCGCCGTGACCACCTCCTCGCGGGCCACCTCGCCGCCGAGCCGCCGCCACCCGTCGAGCTCGTCGAGCAGGCGATGGACCGTCTCGAAGGCACGAAGATCGCGTCGCGTCTCCTCGGTCGCGGCCGGCTCGCCGGGCGGGTGCGCGGCGGCGGTCATCCGGCGCGCCCGCTCGCGGACGGCGGCGACCGGGTCCGGATCGGAGCGCAAAGCCTCCACGACCCTGAGCGCGCCGGGCCGGAGCTTCTCGATCTCCTCGGCCACGCGCTCGGGCTGGCTGATCGCGCGGCCGCGCAGCCGGCCCTCCGCGAAGTCGACCTGGTGGCGGGGCAGCCCGGAGAACGGCGAGCGCAGGAAGGCGAACAGCGCAGCGCGGTCGGCGCCGAGCCAGGCGAAGCGGAGCAGGGAGCAGAGCGCGGCGCCGTAAACGGTGCGCGGCAGTCGTGTCCGGCCCTCGAGCGCGTAGGGGATGCCGGCGGAGCCGAACGCCGTCTCCAGCGGGCCGGCGAAGCGGTCGACGCTCGGGCAGACGACGGCGATCGTCTCGGCCGCGAGGCCGCTGCGCAGCAGGTCGAGGATCTCGTCCGCCGCCAGCTCGAGCGCTCCGCGCGTGCCCGCGCCCTCGAGGAAGCGGATCGCGCCGCCGATATCGACCGCCGGAGGAGGCGCGTCGGCGAAGAGCGCGCGCTCGAGATGGGCGAGCGCCGGGTGGGCGATTTCGTCGAAGCGCGGCGGCAGTTCCTCGATCCGGCCGTCCGCGAGCCGTGCGAGGTCCTCGACCGTCCCCTGGACGGCCGCGAACGCCGGTCGGCCCGGCTCATAGGGAACCGAGACCGTCACGTCGGCGCGGCCGGCGAGCGACTCCAGCAGCCGCCACTCGGCGCCGGTCAGGTCCTCGAAGCCGTACGCGTAGACGGGGCGACCCTGCCAGGCGGCGAGGTCGCCGCCGATCCGCTCAGCCGCGCGCGCCCGCAGCAGGTCGCGGTCCCAGAGCCCCGCCCGATCGAGCTCCGCCCGGTAGGCCGCGAAGAGCCGCCCCAGGTCTCCGTCGACCTTCCCGGGCTCGAGCAGCCCGGACTGGAGCTCTCCGAGCGCCGCCAGCAGCACGGGAGCGAATCCGGCCCGCTTCGCCGAAGCGCCAAGCCCGTTCAGCGATACGGAGGCGAGCGCCCGCCTGATCACGAGGACGCGCTGGGCGTCGGACGCAACCGGCCGGGCATCGGGAGCGCCGCGGGCGATCTCGCCGAAGATGTCGTCGAACGTTCCGATCCGGCCGCCGAGCAGCGCGCCGGCGCGGCCGAGCAGGTCGCGCTCGACCCGGTCGATGTCCGCTCGGTTCGGCACGATCAGCACAGGCTCGCGGCCGATGTCGGCCAGATAGCGATCCAGGAGCAGGGCGACTTTTCCCGCGTTCGCGGGTCCCGCGAGCAGCGTCAGCGGCATCGCCGCCAGTCTACGACTGTCGCGGGACGGCTCCGAAGCCGCGCTCGAAGGAAGCGAGCAAAGAGCGAAAAACGCTTCGGGCGGCCGTGAGCCGCCCGAAACAGGCAATTCTCCGCGCTTGTCGTTACGCCGGCACGGATTTGGGCCGGCGACCCCGGCGGGCGACGGCCGAGCCCGGAAGCCCCCCTGCGCACGAGTCGCAAAGGTCCGCCTGCTTTGACCCACGACGCGCGTCCGTGTAATTCAGGCGCATCATCGCGCCCTTTCCTTCACCGACCTCGGTGCCACAGCTGTCGCATACGAGGATCGTCTTTCGGGCCACGCTCTACCTCCCTTGGGTTGGTTCGCCGTAGCCCCATAGAGTAGAGAAAGCACACGTGTAACGCGCCGGATCTATTTCATGGTGATTTCCACGCGCCCTTCCTTTCGGTCTGCCCTGCGTAGAATCGGCCCCCGGTGGACGGGAAGACGATCGTCGTTCTGGAGGGTGACGAGACCGGCCAGGAGCTGCTGGAGGAGGCGCTGCGCGTGCTGGCCGCCGACGTCACCGGACTCGCGCTCGATTTTCCGCGCTTCGACCTGTCGCTCGAGCGCCGTCGCGAGACGCAGAACCAGGTCGTCCACGAGGCCGCCGCTGCGGTCCGCGAGCACGGCCTCGGCCTGAAGGCCGCGACGATCACACCCGAGGAGCTGGGCGACGTCGGCAGCCCGAACCGCATCCTGCGGGAAGAGATCGGCGGCCGGGTGATCGTCCGCACCGGCCGGCGCATCCCCGGCATCGCGCCGCTCGGAGGCGTCCACGCGCCGATCTCCGTCGTGCGCATGGCCGTCGGGGACGCCTACGGCGCGAAGGAATGGCGGGAGGGCGACGGCGAGGACGAGGCGGCGTTCCGCACGGAGCGCATCGAGCGGCGAATCTGCCGCTCGGTCGCGGAGTTCTCGTTCCGGCTGGCCGAGCGGACCGGCGCGCGCGTGTTCGGCGGCCCGAAGTACACGGTCAGCCCGGTCTACGAAGGGATGCTGAAGGAGGAGATGGACGCGGCCGCTGCGCGCCATCCCGACGTCACATACCAGCCTCAGCTGATCGACGCGACCTTTGCGCTCCTCCTGTCGTCGAGCGGCGATCCGCTCGTGATTCCCACGCTCAACCGTGACGGTGACATCCTCTCCGATCTGGTTCTCCCGCTGTTCGGCTCGATCGCCGGGTCCGAGTCGCTGATCGTCGCCTTCGGAGAGGACTACGTCCCCACCGTCGTACTCGCGGAGGCGGCCCACGGCACGGCGCCCGCGCTCAGGGGCAAGAACGTCGCGAACCCGATGGCGATGATCCTCGCCGGCGCGGCCCTACTCTCGTACGTCCCGGACGGCGAGCCGGCATCGCGGGCGATCCGCGAGGCGGCGCTCGAGGCCGTGGCGGGCGGTTGCCGCACGGCCGACCTCGGCGGCAACGCCGCGACCACCGAGTTCGCCGACGAGGTCATCCGCCGCACCCGCCAGAAGCTCGAGATCTGGTCCGCGCTGTAGCTAGCCCGCGTCTGCCGCATGATCAGCGGGCTCAGATGCTGCGGGATCGGGTTGAGATCACGTCAGGCCGCTCCCAGACCGGCGCTGCTCACCCGGAGCGATCTACACCGACGCCACACTCCCCGTCATCTGCAAGCCGCACTACACCGAGCAGGTCAGGAGGGTAAGCGAAGGTCTACTGCCCGCGCAGCTCGTGTCTCCGCTTGACAAGCGCCCGCAGCACCTCCCGCGACTGCTCCTCGTAACCCGCCACCAGCCCGCGCAGGCATCCGAGCGCCATGCCCGCCTCGCCCAACGTCAGCGCCGGCGACTCCGCGAGCAACCGTGCCAGCCACTTACGCGCCGCACGGTCGTACCGATCAGGCGCCTCCGCCGCGAGAAGCGTCAGGTAGTCGAGCGCGTCATTCAGTCCCAGCCGGCCGAGTTCCCGAGCTGCGGTCTCCGCCTGCATAACGCTGCGACCGTCGAGCGCACGGCGGAACCGGGCATACGGCCTCCCGTCCGAGGTCATGCAGCAGCTTAGGGGCGAACGTGTGTTCCCTGCGCGGGCTGGACAAGGGTTGGCGGCTTGACGCGATGACGAGGCTGTAGCAGGCTGCCGGTTCGGGCAACGGTCCTGCGGCCGGCTCGCCCGATGTGGCGTCCGCCCGTTGCGGAGCAGCGTCGAGAGGAGGTCGCATGCACCGTCTTCGTCGCCTCAGCCGAGGCGGACGCCTGGCGTTCGCACTCGTCGTCGCCGGGGCCGTCTTCGGGATCGCGTCTGCCGTGCAGGCGGACATCCCGGATGGCGGAGTGATCCACAGCTGCTACAAAAAGGTGAACGGTCAGCTGCGCGTGATCGACACGAGCAAGGGCGGAACCTGCAACACAAGCGAGAAGGGACTGTCCTGGAATCAGACTGGTCCCACCGGGGCTCGAGGGCCAACCGGTCCCAAGGGCGCGACAGGTCCGAAGGGCGCGACAGGCCCGAAGGGCGCGACAGGCCCGAAGGGGGCCACCGGGGCGACCGGGCCGTCGGGGCCGAAGGGCCCGACGGGCTTGGGTATCGGTGGCAGTTGCACTACGAACCACGCGATCCAGAGCGTGAACCCCGACGGGAGCGTGAACTGCGTGGCCTTCACGCCTTCGGGGAGAGTGCTGACGGCGGGCGAGTTCCTTCCGTCGGCCGGCGATCCCGCCGTCACGCTCTTCGACATCGACGGCACCGTCGTTCGGGGCATCTGCACGGCAGGCGGGAACGCCCAAGTGACGATCGGCTCCGACGGCGGAGCGGGCGGCTTCGTCTCGTACTCGTCGGACAGCAACTCGCTCGGCCACAAAGCGGGTCAGCCGACGAACGGCAACTCCGACGTGATCGCCGACCAGACAGCAGGCGGCTTCGCGGACCGCGCTGAATTCAGCTCCCTCGGCACGTTCACCACGTCGACGTTCCTCTCGGGAACCGTGTATGCGGAGACGGTCGGCAGCGTGTGCGTCTTCCAGGGCAGCGCAATCGCAGCCAACGGGGCGGCGCCACCCGCCGGACAGGCTCCGGTCAAAGGCACGCAAAACCCGCACTAGCCACGTAATACGACCGACCCAGGAGCGGGCGGTTCGACCATGAGCCGCCCGCTCCGCTTTCGAGCCGCCCGGCCGCGAGCCTGCCGGCCGCGACCCGGTTGACGCGGTGAGGCTGCGTGCCGTCCCTGTCCTCCGTGTGGCTCGGCCGGCGGTGCGATCTTCGGATCGCGGCCCGATGTCGACGCGACGTTGATCACGCTGCTGACGACGATCCTGCTGAGCGAGCTCGTCGCTTCAACCACGGCCCCCGGAGGAGGGACAGCCTCCTCCTCGCGGGCCGTCGTGAAGGGCGCCTTCAACGCGAAGCTGAAGAAGTCGATCGTGGTCGACGGGGCCCGCGATTACTCCCTGCTCGCCGGCGCCGCTACTGGGGCCTTCTGCGAAGCGGCCGCGAGCGAACTCCCGGGAGCGCACGTGGCCTCCGCCTGGTACGACTGGCCGGCTGCACCTTCGTTCCTGACATCGACAGTCCACTTATCCGTTGGCGTGGTGCCGGTGAAGAAACCGTTGTTGAACGAGTCGATGGTGACGATCGTCAGCTCCCCGGTGGCAACCGCGGGATTGACGATGACGTCGCCTGTGATGGCGATGTCGCCGGCTGGACAAGCGACAGTGCTTTCAGAATTCGTGCGGGCCGCGACGATCGTCGGCGTCCCCAGCACCATCTGCAATCCGACGATGCCGGCCGGCCCGGTCGGTCCTGTCGCACCCGTCGGCCCGGTGGCGCCCGTCGGCCCGGTCGTTCCGATCGGCCCGGATGCACCAGTTGTCCCCTTTGGCCCGGTCGGCCCGGTCTGGTTCCAGTCCAGCCCGACCTCGCTCGAGCGGCAGGCATCGGTCGATGGGTCGACCACGCGTAGATCGCCGCTGTTCTTCTGGTAGCAGCCGTGAATGATCCCACCCGAGTCGGGGATCGACGCTTATGCGACGCCGCCAAGGACCAACGCTCCCACGACGATGCCGAGTGCAGCCCACCCCCGGCGGACGAATTGAGGTTTCATGCCTTCCCCCTTTTCTGAGCGAAGCGATTCGTCTCTGGTCAAGGCTGGTCTACGCGACTGACTACCGACCGGATTGGGTCGATCCGGTCACGGTGCTGCCGGGAGTGCGGCGTCGAGCTAGCCTCAGACAGCCCGGAGCTACGGCTGCAGCGGACCTACGACGATGAGCCGATCGTCTGCTGCCTGGAGTGCTGGGAGCGCGAGTTCGGCGAGGCCGGTTGGGCGGGTACCCGCTCGCTTTGGATGCACGGCCGCCTGGGGTACTTCCTTGTCGGACGGCATCAGTGCAGGAGATCGAGCAGGGTAGAACTATTGGGGTAGAAAGAGCGGCCCAACCGCTCGGTTGAGCCGCTCTGGCCAGAAGTTCGAGATCTGGTCCGCGCTGTAACGAACTGCACCAGCGTCCCCCGGACGGGGGAGGAATGCAGGCATTCGACTGCCGATGATCGCTGCAAATGAGCACGGACGCCCTGCGGCAGCGGCGTTCACGGCGGTCCGCGCTCCCCCGAGTCGAAAGGATTTTGATGACCGTCTATCGGAAGATCCTCCTCAGCGCGGCCGTGGTCATCGTGCTCGCGGCCGGTGTCGGTTTCGGCACGTTCGCGACGTTCACGGCCGAGACCGACAACCCGGGCAACGTCTTCGCCCACGGGACGCTGGTGCTCTCGAACCAGAAGCAGGGCGGATCCGTCTGCCTCTCGACCGGCGGCGGCTCCACGGACACCAACGTCAACACGGGCTGCGACCAGCTCTACAACCTCACGGCCAAGAAGCCGGGAGACTCGGGTACGGCGAACCTGACGCTCAGGAACGCCGGCTCGACCGACGCCTCCACATTCAAGGTCTTCTCTCCGCTCTGCACGGCCGCGGACGCGACCGGAGAGACGTACCACGGCACGGGGAGCCCCTGCAGCGTGGTCCAGCTCTACGTCCAGCAGTGGTCGGACGCGGCTTTCTCGACGCCGCTCGCCTGCCTCTACGGCGGCGCGACCGGCAGCACGTGCAACTTCTCCGACACGACGAAGACGCTCGGTGACTTCGCGACCAACTACTCGAACTCCACGAACGGCCTCTCGATCGGCGCCCTGACGGCCGGTTCGTCGGCGTACTTCACGATCGGCGTGAAGTCCCCGTCGACCGCCGGCAACAGCCTGCAGGGCCGCAAGGCGACGCAGGACTTCGACTGGTACATCTCGCAGTAGCGGCCGAATCGCGGGGGAGCGATCGTGCAGAGCACAGAGCTACAAGTCAGCCCGGCCGACAGCGGTGCAATCCCCACCGCTGTCGGCGGGGCACACGTTCTCTTCCGGGTCGCCCGCGTGCTCGTCGTCGCGCTCGTCGTGGCCGCCGCCGTCCTGGTCGCCGCCCTTGCGGTCGGCCCGAGGTTCCTGCCCTACCGCACGTACACGATCGAGACCGGGAGCATGCGGCCAACGCTGCCGATCGGCTCGCAGATCGTCCTGCGCCCCGTCGCAGCCAACCGGCTGAAGGTCGGCGACGTCGTCGCCTTCCACCGCCCCGGACACGGCGAGCTCGTGACGCACCGGATCAGGAGGGTGCTGCACACGAGCCGCGGGACCTTCTTCGAGACGAAGGGCGACGCGAACGGAGCCCCCGACCCATGGCGGCTGCGGATGCGCGGCACGGGCTGGCGCGAGGTGTACGTCATTCCGTACGTCGGCTATGTCGTCTCGGCGCTGCGCCTGCTGTCCGTCCGGCTCACCCTGCTGGCACTGGTGGGCGGGATCCTCGGCGCCTTCGCTATCCGGCGGATCTGGGCCGCTCCGCGCGACGCGCCGGCGTAGAGAAAGCCGATGCGACCCCACACCCTCCTCGTCGTCTCCGCGGCCGTGCTGACCGTCCTGACAGCCACGCTCGGGCGCGGCTCGGAGGCGGCGTTCACCGCGCAGACGCAGAACCCCGGCAACGCCTACGCGATGACCGCGCTCTACGCTCCCTCGGCGCTCACCGCCTCGACGACCGGCCACGACGTCGGCCTGAGCTGGGGCGCCGGCACGAACGGCAGCGACTACAGCATCCTCGGCGTCGCCAACGGATCGAGCTCGAACTGCAGCAGCGTCACGTTCGCCGCGCTCGGCAGCTCGGCCGGCACGAGCTACACGGACTCTGCCCGGTTCGCGCCGCAGGGCACGTACTACTGCTACCAGGTGCAGACGAGCTACGCGTCGTGGACGAGCGTGAACGGCAACCCGACCGTCGCCGCGCGGCTCGGCTTCTTCGCCGCGTCCATCGCCGCCACGAACGGCGGAACGGCGGGTCGCCTCGACGCCGGCGACAAGATCGTCCTCACCTTCGACCAGGCCGTGACCACGTCCACCGGGCCGAGCGGGACCAACACCGTCTGCGCCCGCACCGGGAACGACACGATCACGCTCGGTGTCGTCACGACGACCGGGACCTGCGCCGCCAACGAGACGAACAACCTCGGCACGGTGACCAGCGGCACCTTGTCGGCCAACGGGCGCTGGAACGCGACCTGGGTCTGGAGCGCCGGCAACACGGCGCTCACGATCACGCTCAGCACGCGCGTCCAGGGAACGACGAACGTGACGACGACCGGAGCATGGGCGTTCAACCCGGTCACGACCACGACGAAGCTGCTCTCGTCGACGGGTTCGTTCCACGTCTGCGACACGAACACCGGCGGCGGCAACTGCCTGCCCGCACTGACCGGCAGCTTCTGAGCTAGACCACCGCGCGCACGAGACCGTGCGCCGCGTCCGCGAGCAGGCCGTCGCGCCAGGCCTCGACGAAGACGCGGACGATCTCCGGGTCGAACTGTGTGCCCGCGCAGCGCTCGAGCTCGGTCACGGCCACCTCCTCGGTCGTGGCACGGCGGTACGAGCGATCCGTGGTCAGGGCGTCGAACGAGTCCACGACGGCGAGCACACGCGCCTCGGCGGGTATCGCCTCGCCCTCGAGGCCGACCGGGTAGCCGGTTCCGTCCCAGCGCTCGTGGTGGTAGAGCACGACCGGGACGACGAGCTGGAGCGCAGAATGCCGCGCGACTATGCGCGCGCCCTCCTCGGGATGTCGACGCAGCTCCGCGAGCTCGTCCGCGTCCAGCGGCCCCGGCTTGCGCAGGATGCGCTCCGGGACGACGAGCTTGCCGACGTCGTGCAGCGCCGCGCCCAGCCGCAGGATCTCGACGTCGGCCTCGTCCCAGCCCAGGCGCGAGGCGACGACCTCCGCCATCACGCCCACGCGGACAGCGTGGCCGGACGAGTGCGGATCTCTGGCCTCGATGGCCTGCGAGAGCGCGACGAGCGTGGTCATGGCCCGCTTCAGTTCTCGCCGCCGACGCGCGCTCCTTCCCTCGCCGGGCGTCCGATGCCCTGGCGTAGAGTTGCCGTCGGCATGCGCATCGGCGTCGCGAAGGAGACTGCGCCCGGCGAGCGCAGGGTCGCACTCGTCCCGGACGTCGTCTCCCGTTTGACCGGATCCGGATTCGACGTGCTGGTCGAGAAGGGTGCGGGCGAGGCGGCCTCGTTCACGGACGCCGCCTACTCTGAGGCGGGCGCGAGCCTCGTCGCCGGCGTGCTCGGCCAGGCGGAGGGCATCGTCAAGGTGCAGAAGCCGTCCGCCGACGAGGCGGCAAAGCTGCGGCAGGGCGACCTGCTGATCGGCTTCCTGGAGCCGCTCACCGACCGGGAGGGCATCGACCGGCTGGCCGCGGCCGGCGTCGTCGCCTTCGCGATGGAATCGATCCCGCGGATCACGCGCGCCCAGCCGATGGACGCGCTCTCTTCCCAGGCGACGGTCTCCGGCTACAAGGGCGTGCTCCTCGCGGCCGAGCGGCTGCCGAAGTTCTTCCCCATGCTGACGACGGCGGCAGGCACCGTCCCGCCCGCGAAGGTGCTCGTGCTCGGCGCGGGCGTCGCCGGCCTGCAGGCGATCGCCACCGCGCGCCGGCTGGGCGCGGTCGTGGCCGGCTTCGACGTGCGACCCGCGGTGAAGGAGCAGGTCGAGTCGCTCGGCGCGAGCTTCCTCGACCTCGGCGTACGCGGAGAAGAAACGGCCGGCGGCTACGCGACCGAGCTGACGCCGGAGCAGCAGGCGCAGCAGCAGGCGGAGCTCGAGAAGCGCCTGCCCGACTACGACGTCGTGATCACGACGGCGGCGATCCCCGGGCGGCCGGCTCCCAAGCTGATCCCCGCGTCGGCTGTTCACGCGATGCGTCCCGGATCGGTGATCGTCGACCTCGCCTCGGAGACCGGCGGAAACTGCGAGCTGACGAGGCCGGGCGAGGAGACGGACGAGGGCGGCGTGAGGATCGTCGGCTTCACGAACCTTCCGAGCACGATGCCGGCCCATGCGAGCCAGCTCTACGCGCGCAACGTCATGGCTTTGCTCACCCACCTCGCCCCCGAGGGCGAGCTCAAGCTCGACTTCGACGACGAGATCACCGCAGGCGCCTGCGTGACCAGAAAGGAGGGAGCCGCGTGAGCGTGAGCTTCCTGATCGAGCTGACCGTGCTGATCCTGGCCGCGTTCCTCGGTGTCGAGGTGATCTCGAAGGTGCCGACGCTACTGCACACGCCGCTGATGTCGGGCACGAACGCCATCCACGGCATCGTCATCGTCGGCGCGATCATCGTCGCCGGGATCCCGGGGCAGCCCGTCTGGCTCCGCATCGTCTCGCTCGCAGCCGTCGCGCTCGCGACCGGCAACGTCGTCGGCGGCTTCGTCGTCACCGACCGGATGCTGGAGATGTTCAAGCGGCGGAAGCCCGCGCCCGCTGAGGAAGCGGAGAAGCCCGAGTGACCGCACTGCCGCTCGCGAGCATCAGCCGCACCGACTGGATCTCGCTCGCCTACATCGTCACGATCGTCTGCTTCATCCTCGCGCTCCGCTTCCTGTCCGACCCGGCGCGCGCGCGCAGGGGCAACCAGATCGGCGCCTTCGGCATGGCCGTCGCGATCGTCGCCACGTTCTTCCTCCCCCAGGTCAAGGAGTACTGGCCGACTCTCGTCGTGATGGCCATCGCAGCGCCCATCGGGGCGTATGCGGCACGCGCGGTGAAGATGACTGCGATGCCGCAGATGGTGGCGCTGTTCAACGGCGTCGGCGGCGGTGCGGCGGCCCTGATCTCACTTGCGGACTTCCACGAGAGCGCGCCGGCGCCGGACCGGCTGTCGCTGAGCACGTCGATCGCGGTCGTGCTCTCGGCGCTGATCGGCTCGATCTCGTTCATGGGCAGCATGGTCGCGTTCGCGAAGCTGCAGGAGCTGATCGGCGGGCGCCCGATCCAGTATCCGGGCCAGCAGTACGGCAATTTCGCCCTGATCGGCGTGATCGCCGGGCTCGGGATCGCGATCGTCGCCGGCTACGAGCACGAGTGGGTGCTGGCCGTGATCATCGTCCTGTCACTCGCCTTCGGCGCCCTGTTCGTCCTTCCCATCGGCGGCGCCGACATGCCCGTCGTGATCGCGCTCCTGAACGCGTTCACCGGCGTCGCCACCGCGCTGACCGGCTTCGTGCTGCACCAGAACGTCCTGATCGTGAGCGGCATGCTCGTCGGCGCGTCGGGAACGCTGCTGACGCTGATGATGGCCCGTGCGATGGGCCGTTCCGTCGCCAACGTCCTCTTCGGCGCCTTCGGGACGCTGCAGGTGACGGCGGCCGAGGTCGAGGCCGCGGGCGGCGCCGTCCGGCCGACGACGCCCGAGGACGTGGCCGTGATGCTCGCTTACGGGCAGCGCGTCGTCATCGTCCCCGGCTACGGCCTCGCGGTCGCGCAGGCGCAGCACGCCGTCCGCGAGCTGGCGACGGAACTGGAGAAGCGCGGCGTCGACGTCAAGTACGCCATCCATCCCGTCGCCGGCCGCATGCCCGGCCACATGAACGTTCTCCTGGCCGAGGCCAACGTGCCCTACGACCAGCTCAAGGAGATGGACGAGATCAACCCGGCCTTCGACCAGACGGACGTTGCGCTCGTGATCGGCGCCAACGACGTCACCAACCCGGCGGCCCGCAGCGACACGTCCAGCCCGATCTACGGGATGCCGATCCTGAACGTCGACCACGCGCACAACGTCGTCGTCCTGAAGCGCAGCATGAACCCGGGCTTTGCGGGCATCGACAACCCGCTCTTCGTCGACCCGAAGACGGTCATGCTCTTCGGCGACGCGAAGGACTCGGTCGAGAAGCTGGTCGCGGCCGTCAAGCGGGTCTAGTGGCCGTTCCGCTGTTCCGGGCCGCGGACGTCTACGAAGCCGTCTCGCCGGATCGGGCACTGGGGGCGGTGCGGGAAGCGTTCGTTGCGTACGCGCGCGGCGAATGG
The DNA here is from genome assembly GCA_963776375.1 of uncultured Actinomycetes bacterium. Classification (GTDB taxonomy): domain Bacteria; phylum Actinomycetota; class Thermoleophilia; order Gaiellales; family Gaiellaceae; genus PALSA-612. The sequence continues at coordinate 34,334 of CAVZMF010000007.1, forward strand.
TCGATGCCGCCGAAGGTCTACGTGCCGGCGTATCCGGCCGGGGACTTCCGGGCGATGCCAGCGCAGGGCGGAGGCTTCGCGCTCCTGAAGTGGATCAGCTCCTTCCCGGGCAACCCGTCACAGGGCCTGCCGACGGTCATGGGCACCGTGCTGCTCTCAGACGCCTCCTCCGGACGGCTCCTGGCGATACTCGATGCCGCCTCGCTGACGGCGCTGCGAACCGGTGCGGCCGCCGTGCTGGCTGCGGAGACGCTCGCGCGCCCGGACGCGGAGACGGTCTCGGTCGTCGGGGCGGGCGTGAACGGCAGAGCCGTGGCTCGCACGTTTCTCGCGCGCGGCCGCCGCGTCTCCCTGTTCGACCTCGACGCCGAGCGCACGAAAGCGGTGGCCGACGAGCTCGGCGCCGAGGCAGCCGCCTCGGAGGAGGAGGCGCTGGCCGCGGACGTCGTCGCCACGGTCACGCCCGGCAAGCACGTCCTTTTCCGCGAAGGCTCGTTGCGCGCCGGGCAGCACGTCAGCCTGATGGGCGCGGACGGGCCTGACAAGTGCGAGATCGCCCCCGCCGAGATGGCACGGGTGAGCGTGTTCTGCGACGACTGGAGGAAGGGTGAACCAGAGAGAACACGCAATCTCGAAGCACGAATCCGCGTCTACTGTGATGACTGGGAGCAAGCGTCCCACGCCGGGGACCTGGCACACGCGGTGGAGGCCGGGCTCATCACGCGCGAGCGCGTGACGGAGATCGGAGCTGTCCTGGCCGGCGAGGGTGAAGGTCGCCGCAACCCGCACGACATCACGATCTTCGACTCCACCGGGCTCGCGATCCAGGACCTGGCGATCGCGCTCGCGGCGTACGAGCGGGCCGGGGAACTCGCCCTGCCGCAGGTCGATCTCTGAACCTACGCCCTGGCGCGCGAAAGTGCGCGGCCAGAACCGCGCCGCGCCCCTTTGTCGCGTCGATGTTGCGCCCTACAGCTTCCGAGTGGCCATCGAGGGTGTCTAGGAGACGGCGCCGAGCGAGAGCGGGGGGCCGAGGATCTCGCAGCCGTAGCCTGCGAACAGGCGCACCAGCTCGTCCATCGGCGGCATGACCGCATCGGTCGGGGGTTCGGGGCCGGTGACGGGAACGCCGTGGCTGACGAAGAACTGCTCGACCCCTGCGGGGCTGGCGGTGACGAGCATGCGTGCACGCTCGGAGCGGACCACGTAGGCGTGAGGGATCTCGCGGGGGCCGAAGAGGTAGTCGCCTGCCGCGAGGTCGATTCGCTCGTCGCCGACCTGGATCGTGACCTCGCCCTCGAGGACGTAGAACGTCTCGTCCTCGTTGTGATGCAGGTGTAGAGGAGGCCCGGTGCCGTGCGGGTCGTCGGTCTCGATCTGCGAAAACGCGTTGCCGGTCTCGGCGCCGGCCGTCTTGACGGTGATGCGCCCGCTCTTCCACCAGACGTCGGCGAGGCCCTTGCCGGACGCGACGCGGTAGGGCTTGGCGACGGTGACGGTTTCGGGGGGCATGGCAGTCCTTTCCGTGGCGAGCGCGAACAGCGTGTCGCGCCCGATGGCTCGGCCAGGTGAGGCGCCGAGATACGAGCTCGAAGCCATCGAAGGACGCTACCCGGCGGTGACTCCGCGAACGGGTCGCGGTGCGGCATAAGGCCGATTGAGCAACCCACTCTATGGAACTCCACGGCGGAGCGCATCGGGGACGCGGCGCCGGTGTGTTCTCGAGCCGCGCCTCCGCCACGGTTGGCAATCTTACGCTTGACAGATATATCTTTGTGATATATCCTCTAGCGGTATGTACGAGGCGAACGCAGTGACCTGGGCAGTGCTGGGATTGATCGCGCTCGGGCCCCGCAGCGGTTACGACATCAAGCGTGCGGTCGACCGGTCGATCCGGCACTTCTGGGCCGCGAGCTACGGCCAGATCTACCCCGAGCTGAAGCGGCTCGAGGAAGCCGGCTGGATTGTCGGCGACGACGCCCCGCGGGGCGGCCGGGCCCGGCGCGTCTACCGCATCACGGACGCCGGAACGCAGGCGCTCCGCGGATGGTTCGCAGGCCGCGAGACCCGGATCGAGATGCGTGACGAGTCCCTGCTGCGGCTGTTCTTCGCGGACGCGCTCCCGCGCGACTACGCGCTCGGCCTCCTCGCCGGACGTCGCGAGGGCTACCGCCAGATGCTCGAGTACCTGAAGAGCCTCGACGACGGCACAGGGCCCGACCCGCCGTTCGTCGACCTCGTCTACCGCTGGGGCCTCGACTACTGCGAATGGGGAATCGAATGGTGCGATCGTCAGGAGCTCCGACTGCGCCAGGCGGAGGCGGCGTGACCGACCTCCCAGACCCGACCTGGCGGATGCTGCTGGGCCGTGGCCTGCCGATGTTCGCCGTCGAGGCCGCACTCCCCGTCGCGATCTTCTACGGCGTCTGGCGGGCGGCCGGGCTCGGCCCCGCGGTCGTCGTGACCAGCATCGTCGGCGGCGCGATCGTGGTCTGGCAGGTCCGGCGCGGCTATGACGTCGCGCTCGCCGGCGTTACCTGCGTCTTCCTCGTCATCCAGGCGGTCGTTGCCCTGGCCGCCCACAGCGCGACCGTTTATCTCGCCCAGCCTGTCGTGCTGAGCGCGCTCTGGGGTGTCGCGTATCTCGTCTCGGTCGCGATCGGCAAGCCGCTGATCGGCGCCTTCGCCAGAGCCTGGTATCCATTCCCGCCCGAGTTCAGGGCGAGCCGGGTCTACAAGCGTGAGTTCGGGCTGCAGTCGATCGTCTGGGGCGTCTACTGTCTTCTGCGCGCCGGCCTGCGGCTCTGGATCCTCCTGTCCAGCGGCGTCGGCGGCTTCCTCGTCGTGTCAACCCTCACCGGCACGCCGATCCTGGTCGCTCTCGTCTTCTGGGGCCTCTGGCACGCGCGCCGCACGTTCGGCGCGGCAAGTGGCGCCTCAGAGCAGCCGGGCGGGGTCGAACAGGTCGAGATCGGGCGTCTCGCGGCCGAGGATCGCGCCCGCGACCAGCTCGCCGCACATGAACCCGAGGACCATCCCGTGACCCGAGTATCCGCCGCTCACCCAGAGCCGGTCCTCACCGGGGACGCAACCGACGACGGGCATGAAGTCCGGCACGAAGCCGAACAGCCCTGCCCAGCGATGGGTCGGCACGACCGGCCAGCCGACCAGGTCGGCCACGAGGCTCTCGAGCGAGCTCTGGATGGCCGGCGTCGTCTCCTCGCTGGTCGTGAACTCGTCGTCGAGCGCGGTGTCGCGGAAGCCGCCGGCGAGGATGCGGCCATCCTCGCGCTGCTGCCAGTAGTCGAACCCGTGGCGGCTGTAGTGCGGGCATCCGAACAGCCTCTCGGGTAGCGGTTCGGTCGCGATCATCTGCCCGCGCGTGGGGATGATCAGACCCTCGAGCGGGCCGAGGAGGCCGCTCGGATACCCGTCGGTCGCGACGACCACGTGCTCGGCGTCGAGCTCGTCGAGGGACTCGACGCGGCTCTCCTCTCGGATGTCGGCGCCTGCCTCCGCCGCCAGCGCCGCGAGGCGGCGCGTCCAGCGGGCAGGCTGCAGCGCCGCATCGGGCGGATGGAACATCGCCGCAGCGAAGAGTCGGCGGACGGGCTCGGCGAGCTCGTCGCGCCACTCGACGACGAAGCCGTCCTCCCGCAGCAACTCGTACTCGCGGCGGAGCTGCTCCGCCTCCTCCACGTCGCCCGCAAGCCGGAGGCTGCCCGTGCGGGTGAGAGCATCGCCGGCAAGCGCCTCGATCCGGTCGAGCGCCTGCTCGGTCGAGCGCCAGTAGGCGGCGGCGCGCCCGCGGCCGATCGCCTCCGCGGCGACGTCGTACGGCGCCGCGCCTCCGCGCAGCGCGAACCCGCCGTTGCGCCCGCTCGCCCCTTCCGCGATCTGCCGCGCCTCGTGCAGCCGGACCGAGAGTCCCGCCTCGGCGAGGACGCGCGCGCAGGCGCAGCCCGTGACTCCACCCCCGACGACGGCGACGTCCACCGGCCCATCGAGCCGCCGATCCGCTCGCTCCTCGAACGGATCCTCGAGCCAGTAGGGCGTGCTCATTCGTCCTCGAGGAGCCTGGCGAGCTCGATCTTCGGCTCGAAGTCGATGTAGCCACCGTGCGAGAGGCAGAGCATGTCGAAGTCGAGCTCGAGCAGCTTCTCGACGCTGCGCCGGCCGATCTCGGGGTCGAGGGCAGGATCGACCGGGCTCAGCTCCAGCGGGCTCTCGGAGTCGAACCGCCGGACGAGCTCGCCCGCGAACAGGACGGAGAACTCGCCGGGGCGGTGGAGCGCATAGTGGTGGTACTCCGGGCCGGGTGTGTGGATCGCCTTGAAGTCGGCCGACAGCCGCGTGCCCTCGACGTAGTGCTGGTCGGGCTCGGTGCGCAGGCCCGGCGAGCCGCGCGGCGAGAGGACCCGGGCGCCGTGCTCGAACCGGTACCGCCAGCACGCGCGCTGGTGGCAGCCCCGGGTCAGGAACGCGACGCCGACTGCGGGGAAGGCCTCGGCTGCGACGTACATCATCGGGAGCGGGTCGACGAAGATGAATCCCGCGCGCGTGTAGAGCGCGTACGAGTCGCTCTGGGCGCCGCCGATGCGCTCGTCGGCGAACCACCAGTGGTACAGCTGCGGGCCGATCTGCGTCGTCCTCGGGGCGCGTTGCTCGCTGACCGCTCGCACGCCGTCATCCTAGGCGCCGCGCGAGCCGGAAGAAACCGTCTCTTTCGGACACGGCTCCGGAGAGCTCGAGCTCGGTGAGGACGGCCGCAACCTCGCCCGCGTCCAGCCCGAGCGCACGTGCGAGCCCGTCGGCGCCGGACGGCTCGAGCTCGAGCCGGGCCACGACGCGCGACGCGGTCTCGCCCAGCTCAGGCGGCGGCGCCGGCGGCGTCGGCTCGATTCCGAACGCCTCCAGCACGTCGGCGACTGCAGTCAGGGGCGTCGCCCCGTTCCGAAGCAGCCGGTTCGACCCCGTAGACAGCGAGCTCGTGATCTCGCCGGGAACCGCGAACACCTCGCGCCCTTCCTCGAGCGCGAGGTCGGCCGTGATCAGCGCGCCGCTCCGCTCCCGCGCCTCGACCACAACGGTGGCCTGGGTCAGCCCGGCGATGATCCGGTTGCGTGCAGGAAATCGCCAGGGCGCGGGCTCGACCCCCGGCGCGTACTCGGAGACCACGAGCCCTTGCTCGCCGATGCGCGCGGCGAGCGCCGCGTGAGCGGCCGGGTAGTCGCGGTCGATCCCGCAGCCGAGCACGCCGACGGTGAGCCCGCTTGCCTCCAACGCTCCGCGATGGGCATGGCCGTCGACGCCGCGAGCCAGGCCGCTCACGACCACGAGCCCGGCGGCGGCGAGCTCGCGGCCGAGCAGCGTCGCGACGTCGGCGCCGTACGCCGAGCAGGAGCGGGCGCCGACGACGGCAACCGCCTTTTGGTCGAGCAGCTCGAGCTCGCCGCCGCCGCGCACGAACAGGCCGACCGGAGCATCGAAGATCGCCGCGAGCGAGCGCGGGAAGCCCGGCGCCGAGCGCGCGACCCAGCGCAGGCCTCGCCGCTCCAGGTCGGCGAGGTAGGCGCTCGCATCGAACTCTCGCCGGAAGCGGGCAAAGCGCTCGCCGCGCGGCTCGGCGACGAGGTGGGTGTCGGTGTGAGCCGCGAAGGCCGCGAGCGCGAGCTCGCTCATCGCGGATGCAGCTCCGAGGGCGTGCGGTACGAGAGCGCTTCCGAGAGGTGCTCGGGCAAGACCTCGTCCGCTTCGGCCAGGGCGGCGATCGTGCGGGCCGCTCGCGCGACGCGTGCCCGCCCGCGGCCGGAGAGCGGCAGCCGCTCGACGGCTCGTGTCAGCAGCTCGTCCGCGCTCGCGGATCGGCGCGGCACGGCAGCCCGCAGCCGTTCGCGGGCGCGGCAGACGCGCTCCCTGACCGGCGCCGAGGCCTCGGACGGGCCGGCGGCCAGCTCGACGCCGCGCGTGCGGGGAACGGTGACGACGAGGTCGAAGCGGTCGAGCAGCGCGCGGGAGAGCTTGTCCCGGAAGGCCGCGAGCCGCTGCGGCGAGCACGAGCACTCGGCGCCGGGATCGCCGCGCGCGCCGCAGGGGCAGAGGTTCATCGTCGCCACGAGCTGGAAGCGCGCCGGGAACAGCGCCTGGCCGGCCACGCGGGCGACGCTGACGACCCCGTCCTCGAGCGGCTGCCGCAGCGACTCGAGCGCCGGCCGCATGAACTCGGGCAGCTCGTCGAGGAGCAGGACGCCGCGGTGCGCGAGGCTCGCCTCGCCCGGTCGCGGGCCGGTGCCGCCGCCGACGATCGCCGCCGTCGACGCCGAATGGTGCGGGGCGCGGAAGGGCGGCGCGGTGATCAGCGGGTTGCCCGGCACGAGCAGGCCGGCGACTGAGTGGATGCGCGTGACCTCGAGCGCCTCGTCCGGCGCCAGGGGCGGCAGGATGCCGGGCAGGCGGCGCGCGAGCATCGTCTTCCCCGTGCCGGGAGGCCCGCCCAGCAGCAGGTTGTGCCCGCCGGCGGCCGCGATCTCGAGCGCCCGGCGGGCCCGCTCCTGGCCGCGGACGTCGGCGAGGTCGGGGTGTGTGGGCGGTGCTGCACGCCCGTTGACAGGCGGCTCGTACGGCGGCGGCTCGCCCTCGCCGCGCAGATATGCGACCGCCTCGGCCAGATGGCGCAACGGAACCGGCTCGACTCCGGCCAGCTCCGCTTCCGGCGCAGCCGGCGCGGGGCAGAGCAGCCGCGTCAGCCCTGCCCGCCGGGCGCCCTCGGCGGCGGCCATGACGCCGCCCACGGGACGGACGCGCCCGTCGAGGGCGAGCTCGCCGACCGCTGCGTGGCGCGTCAGGACGTCCGGCTCGATCTGGCGAGTCGCGGCCAGGATCGCGAGCGCGATCGGCAGGTCGAACCCGGAACCTTCCTTGCGCAGTCCGGCCGGCGCGAGGTTGACCGTGATCCGGCGCCCGATCGGCCATTCCAGCTCGGCTGCGTCGATCCCGCTGCGGACCCGTTCCTTGGCTTCCTGGCAAGCGCGGTCGGCGAGGCCGACGATCGTGAAGCCCGGAAGCCCGCTCTGGACGTTGGCCTCGACCTCGACGCGCCGCGCTTCGAGCCCGACGAGCGCATGCGTGACGGTTCGCGCGAGCATGGCCCGACGGTAACCCGCAACTCGTGACGTGTCCGGCACGCAATCGTGCCGATTCACGCACGGCCAGCCACTCCGCCCAGTCGGTGTTCAGGAGCGTGGGAGTCCCGGCGCCGTCCAGACGCGGCCGCGGTACGGGACGATGCCCGCGGGCGCGGCGCCCAGCCGAATGGTTCGACCCGAAGCGTCGGCGACGTCGACCCGGGAGACCGTGCCGTCGCGACTGTTCGCGACCCAGACTGCGCCGTCGGCCACAGCGACGCCGCTCGGGCCGTTTCCGACGGGAGCCGTGCTCGTGACCGCGTCGTCGCTCGGCGAGATGCGGTACAGCCTCGGCTGGGAGCTGCCCACGAACCAGACGCCGTTGGCTCCCGTCGCGATCGAGGTCGACTGCGACTGGACGACGCCGGCCACCGGGATGGACGCGAGCACGTCGCCCGTGTCCGGGTCGATTCGCGTGACGACGCTTCGGCCCCCCAACCACACGCCACCCGATCCGACGGCGATCGACAGCGCATCGACGCCCTCGATGCCGGTCGACGACGGCTTGCCCGACCGTGCGTCTATGTACCTCACCTTCCCCAGGCCCTGCTCGAGAACCCAGACGCGGCCGGAGCCGAAGGCGAGACTGGCGGTGGGGGCCGGCGCCCGACTCCGTTCGAGAACGATCTCGCGCTTCAGGGTGCCGAAGTCGGGCTCGAGCTCGAGAACGGACAGCTGCCGGCCGCCGTCTGCGATCGCGCCTACCCAGACCGCGCCTCCACCGACCGCGATCCCGGTCGGGAGCGTGCCGAGCCCACCGAGGCCGGTCGTGGCCACCTTGCTCATCGTCTTCGGGTCGATCTTCGTCAGGGTGCTCCCTCTCGGGTCGACGACCCAGACGTAGCCTTCACCGGCTGCGGCGAGGCCGGAGCCGAAGCCGAGCGGGATCTCACCGAGGAGCCGGCTCCCCTTCGCGTCGATGACGCCGACGGACTCCGGACCGATGTGCGACGGGCCGCCAGAACCGCCACTCGTCGCGGCAAGACCGGCACCGACGATGGCCCCGATCAGCGCCAGCGCGAGCGCCGCGAAGACCAGCCGTCTGCGGCGCCGCGGTACGTCCGCCCGAAGAGGCGGGAACTGCGACGGCAGCCCGTCGAGAACGAGCTGGAAGATCGGCTCGGGCTCCGGGAAGTCCTTGAGCCGGTAAGAGCCGAGGTTGCGGAGCGCAGTTCGCCGATCGTCGGCGAGAAGCGCACGCGCGGACGAAGACAGCAGCACTTGGCCTCCGTGTCCCGCCGCGCAGATCCGGGCCGCCCTGGAGACTGCGAGCCCGACATACCGGTCCCCGGCCACCTCCGGCTCGCCGGCGTGGATTCCCATCCGCACGCGCACAGGGATGTCGCCCGGCCACTCGCGTCCAGCTAGTGCCCGCTGGGCAGACGCCGCCGCCCGCACGGCGTCCTGGGCACGGGGGAAGACGCAGAAGAAGGCCTCCGTCTGCCGGTCGACTACCGTGCCGCCGTGAGAGGCGAAAGCGCTCTCGAGCAGGCGGCGGTGCGTCTCGACGACGTCCTGATAGTGATCGCCGAGGCTGTGCTGGAGCTGTGTCGAACCTTCGACATCGCTGAACAGGAACGTGACGGTGCCGCGAGGGAGGCTCGCCATTCGACTCCCCTTTCGAGAGCCAGAGGCTACTTCTTGCAGGCGGCGGCGAGGTCGACGCCGTACACGGGGTTGGCGACAAAGCAGCCGAAGCTCGATGACACGAGATCGCGGGTGTTGAAGTACAGGAACGGAGCCCAGGGGGGATCGTTACGCATCAGGTCGGAATCGAGGTCTGCCCAGGCCTGGCGGCGCGCCGCACCGGTCTGCCTGTCTGCGCTTTCGATTCTCGCATTCACGGCGGGATCGTCGACGTACGATTGGTCCGTGTTGCCGGCCGCGCCGATCGTGTTCCCGTCGAGCAGCGGGACGAAGAACGCCGAGGGATCGGCGTAGTCGACCGCCCAGCTCGCGAAGGCCACGTCGAACGGCTCGCCTCGCATGCCCGCCTTGGTGAACAGGGTCCCGATATCGAAGTACTTGACGTCCACGTCGATCCCGATCTGCTTCAGGTCGAAGGCGAAGACTCCCGCGGCCGCGACCCCCGACGACGAGCTGCTCGCGTAGAGGACGAGCCGAGTGGGTTTGAGCTTCGCCCTGGCGAGCCACTTCCTGGCGGTCTTCGGATCAGCCCCCCTGACCGAGTAGATCGACTGGCCCTCGACAAGCGGGGAGGGCAGCATCCGGTCTGCACGCTGGCCTGCCAGGTAGCCGTACGGCCGGGCGAGCGCCGGTCGGTCGAGGGCGTAGTTGATCGCCTTGGCGAGCGGGATCTGCCCGGCACCTCTGAACGCCGGACGGTCGTGGTTGAAGACGAAGAACGTCGTGCTCAGAGACGGGCTGACGAAGAACTGTCCGTTCTTCTTGTTGATCCCGTACCTCGAGGCGATATCCCGCGCCGCGCTCGGCGGAAAGCCGGGCGGTGGACAGTAATCGATCCGATCCTGTTCGACGTCGCTGAGGCAGGAGTCGCGCGTTTCCCCTTCCGTCCACACGATCTGGTCTACGACCGCCGGACGGCGTCCCCGGTAGAAGGGGTTCCGCTTGAGCACGAGCTGTCGGTTGGGGATCAGGCTGGCGACGTAGTACGGGCCGGAGCCCGCCGGGTTGTCTATGCCGGCCGGGTCGATCGGCGTGTCGCGCGCGACCGGGCAGAAAAATGGAATCGTGAGCCGCGCGAGCAGATCTCCGAGCGGTCTCGTCAGCTGGATTCGCAGACGGTAGGGGGCGAGGACACGAACGCCGGAGATCGCCTTCGCCTTGCCCGCGAGGACAGCGTCCACGCCGGCGATCTCGTGCATGTAGTTCGTCGCCGGTGAGTCCAGCTTGGGACTGGCATCCCGATTGAACGCGTCGGCGAAGCTCTGCGCCGTCACCGCTGCCCCGGTCTGGAAACGGAACGCCCGCTTCAGCACGAACGTGTAGACCTTGCCGTGGCCGGAGACCGCGTAGCGGTCGACCACCTCCGGGACCAGCCTCGTCCCGGCGGCGCCTGCCGCATCCGGGTAGTTGAAGAGCTTGGCGCAGGTCGCCCACTCGATCATCCACGACGGCGCCGAGTAGGCGAGTGCCGGGTCGACGGAATCGATGCCGCCCGTCCCGAGCCGGAGCGTACCGCCCTTCTTAGCCTGCGCTCCTGCGAAAGCGGCGACGGCCAGCAAAGCGAGCGCCACGACGAGTGCGAAGACGGACAGCGACGCCTTCCTCATTGCCGGGGAATGTTACGCCCGTTCGGGGCCAAACGGTGGGCTCTGCCTTTCCAGCGGCTCCGCTATTCGGGCACGGTGACGAGCACGTCCTCGTGGCGCAGCACTCCGACGATCCCCTCCGAATAGGCCGCGAGCGCAGCCTTGCTCGTCCCGGCCGCTGCGGCCCCGAGCTCGTTCTCCCGCCGGTCGTCGAGGCCGAGCAGCTCATAGGCGTAGCGATGCTGCTCGTGGTAGTCGATCAGCCCCGGATAAGGCGGCGAGGTGACAACGGCGTCGAACGGCCCGCCCCACTCCAGGTCCCGCGAATCGCCGTGGAGGACGCGCCTCGTGGCCGCGGGCGCGGACGCGGGCGAATGCTTGATCCGGGCGAGCGTGTCGAGCGCGTAGCGGCGCAGGAAGTGCTCGGCGCGGTCGATCGGCCGGCACTCCCGCCGATGCTTGTGACGCCAGTACGGTCCGCGCTGCGGTGTCCGCGGGAAGTCGAGGTCGAAGTGCGCCGTCAGCCGGGCGACCGGGCAGCCCGGGCGAGCACGACCCGCATGACGTCGGCGTGCTCGTACTCGCCGGCAACGTCGCGCCAGGCGAGCAGCTCGGCCGCCGCCTGCGGCGCGAACCACTGTCCGACGTAGTCACGTCCGGGGCCTGACCCCGGCCTGACCCCGGCCTGACCCCGGCCCGACCCGGAGGCGGCCCACCGCGTCGCGGAGCTCCTTCTCGAGGACGAACTCGTTGTAGCGAGCCGTCTTCACGCGCATCAGCAGGCAGTTGAACGCCGCCAGGTCGCCGCCGGTCGCGTCGCGGCGTAGCGCGAGAGCAGCGCCCGGACCAGGACAGATCGAGGTCCAACGTCGCGTAGAGCGCGTTCTGCGTCGGCGCCACCGAGCAGGAGTTCGGCGGCGCCGACGTGAGTCCCGGCTATGCGGCGTAGTGAATGCCGCGGGCGGCGTCGTACTCGTGCAGGCGCCGGATGCGCTCCGCGAGCGGCGGGTGCGTCGAGAACATGTTCTGGATGCCCTGCCCACTGAACGGATGGACGATGTAGAGCGACGCCGTCGCCGGATTGACGTTCATCGGCACCGCCTGCACGCCCTTCTCCAGCGTCCCGAGTGCATCGGCCAGCGGCTTGCCGGTGCCGAGCAGCTCGGCGGCGGTCGCGTCGGCGAGGAACTCGCGCTGGCGAGAGACGGCGAACTGGATCAGCGCTGCCGCGATCGGAGCCAGGATGATCGTCGCGAGCGCCCCGATGAAGCCGAGTGGATTCTCGTCGTCGTCTCCGAAGCCGCCGAACAGGAACGAGAACTGGAGGATGTTGGCGATGGCAGCGATCGCACCGGCGACCATGGCTGCGATCGACGTTACGAGGATGTCGCGGTTCTTGACGTGGCCGAGCTCATGCGCCAGCACGCCACGGATCTGGTCCTCGGGCAGGTATTTCATCAGTCCCTCGGTCACGGCTACGGCGGCATGTTTCGCATTCCGGCCGGTCGCGAACGCGTTCGGCTGCTCGGACGGGATCGTGTAGACGCGCGGCATCGGCAGCCCCGCGCGCTCGGTGAGCTCGCGGAGGATGCGGTAGAGCCCCGGCGCCTCTTGCTCCGAGATCGGCTTCGCCCGGCTCGCCGCGAGCGCGATCCGGTCAGAGAACCAGTAGCCGAAGACGTTCATCAGGACCGCGAGGATGACGAAGATGTAGAGGAAGCCGCCGCCGAGGACGGCGCCGATCCCGATCAGCAGCGCTGTCAGAGCAGCGATCAGGACCCACGTACGCAGCTGCGTCGTGAATCTCGCGTGGGTGATGCTCATGGTCTGGGGACTCCTTTCGACTGAACGTTTGTCTCAACGAACAGCCGAAGGTTTCTCCCGCCTCAAAGGCCGACGCACCCGGGCAGAAAAGGGCCTGCCGTTCTGACGAATGCGCCCGTTCGGGGATAGTGCCCCTCGGCACTCGAAAGGATACCAGCGCCGCCCGGCTAGAAAAAGGCGTCACGTACCCGCTCGAGCTTGCCCTCCCTGACGGCGACGACGTCGAAGGTCGCCTGGAGCCCGGCCAGCTCGGGCCGACGCGCGAGCCACGCCTCGGCGGCGCGCCGCAGGCGGCGCTGCTTCTCCGGGCCGACCATCTCCAGCGGATCGCCGCGGCCGGCGCCGCCCTTCGACTTGACCTCACAGAACACGAGCCGCCGGCCACGGCGGGCGATCACGTCCAGTTCGTTCCCGCCCGCCCAGACGTTCGTGCCCAGGATCCGGTACCCGCGCAGCCGGTAATGCCAGACGGCGGCGCGCTCGGCGTCGTTCCTCACACGGCGTCGGCGTAGCAGAGCGCCTGGAACGAACGGCGGTGCACGCCGGAGGGCCCATGCGCGCGAACACGCGCCGAATGCTCGGGCGTGATGTAGCCGACGTGCGAAGCGAAGCCGTAGGCCGGGAAGAGGCTGTCGAGGCGGCGCATCAGCCGGTCGCGGACGACCTTGGCCACGATCGACGCTGCCGCGATCGCGGCGCTGCGCTCGTCCCCGTCCACGACGGCGGTGTGCTCCGGGGCCGACGGCCCGAGGCGAAAGCCGTCGACGAGGCAGACCTCGCCCGGCGGCGTCAGTGCACGAAGCGCGGCGCGCAGGCCGTTCAGGTTGCAGACGTGGAGCCCGTCGCGGTCGATCCGGGCCGGCGAGAACGCGTGCACGCTGATCCGCTCGGCGCAGGCGACGACGGCGTGGAAGAGCGCTTCACGCTGCTCGTGCGTCAGTTGCTTCGAGTCGTTGAGCAGCGCGAGCGGGCGCACCTTCGCACCGCGCAGGGCGCCGTAGTCGAGCAGGACGCCGGCCACGAGCAGGGGCCCGGCGAGCGATCCGCGGCCGGCCTCGTCGGCGCCGACCACGTAGCGGGCGCCGATGCGCCGGTCGAAGCTAAGAAGCTTCCGGCCGGTCCGCCTCGGCGTCTTCGGCCTCGGCGGGCTCTGCAGGTTCGGGCTCTCCTGCTGCGGGCTCGGACTCGGGCTGGTCTGCAGAGGCCACCGGCTCGTCTGCGACCGGCTCCTCGGCGACCTCGGCTTCTGCCTCGGGAGCTTCTTCGGAAGCTTCCTCGAGGGGCTCGTCGACATCGGCGGAGATTAGCTTGCCCCCATGCTGTTTGGCCCTCACGCGCGCCTTTTTCCCCACTTTCTCGCGCAGGTAGTAGAGCTTGGCACGACTCACGTCACCGATCTGGACGACCTCGATCCGCTCGACCTTCGGCGAGTGCAGCGGGAACGACCGCTCGACGCCGACGCCGAACGACTGCTTGCGGACGGTGAACGTCTCGCGCACGCCGGCGCCCTGGCGCTTGATCACGATGCCCTCGAAGACCTGGAGCCGCGACCTGGTGCCCTCGATCACGCGGAAGTGCACGCGAACGCTGTCGCCGGCCTTGAACCTCGGGCGGCCCTTGCGCAGCTGACGCTGCTCGATCGTCTCGATGGCGTTCGTCACGAAAGAGAAGCCCCGACGGGGCCGACCGACAATCCTAGCGGAACGCCACGTCTGCTCCGCCGCCCACGCAGCCGCGACCGGCATGACGGGCGCGGCTCTCCACGGCTGTCTTGGCGCCGGGGGTCTGGGGGTGTCCCCCAGAGCGCAGCGCCGGATTGGCGCTAGCGAAAGCCAATTCTGTTGGGAGGCCAGTAGACGAAGAAGACGGTTCCGATCAGGTTCCCCCGCGGGACCGAGCCCCACTGCCTCGAGTCGCACGACTGGGCGCGGTTGTCGCCCATGAAGAAGTACTGGCCCTTCGGGACGTGCCAGGTCCCGCTCTGCGAGTCCGGGTACTTGATGTAGGACTCCTTCAGCGGCCTGCCGTCGATGAACACCTTGCCGGTGCGCTCGGTGACGGTCTCGCCTGGAAGGCCGACCAGGCGCTTCACGAACGTCCCGCCCTCGCCGCACTTCTGCTCGGCCTTCGGCGGCGTCTGGAAGACGATGATGTCGCCGCGCGACGGGTCGGAGAAGTCCAGGCAGATGCGGCACGCGAGCACGCGGTCGGAGAAGTGCGCCTGGCAGCCCGGGCCCGGCGTCGCGCAGTGGAGTGTGGGCTCCATCGACGAGGACGGGATGCGGTACGGGTTGACGACCCATTCCTTCAGCGCGAGCACGATCAGGATCGCGCCGATGATCGTCACCGCCCAGTCGATGGCGATCCTCCACGGGCGCGGCAGGTTGCGCGTCATCCGGTCGACCGGGTTCCAGGTGTGTTGCTGCTCGGCCTGGCGGGGGGCGACGCGGGCGTCCTGGGCGATCCGCTCGTCGTAGGCGGCGCGGCGCGCGGGATCGGAGAGGAGCTCGTGCGCGGCCTGGATGTTCACGAGTTGCTGCTCGCGCTCCGGGCCGCTGCCGACCCACAGCTCGGGGTAGCGGGCGAAGCGTTGGTAGGCGCTCTCGATCTCCGTCTGGCTCGCGTCCCGCGATACCCCGAGGATCTCGTACGGGTCCAGTGTCCGCGTCCTGGCGCCGTCGGCTCGCGGGCGCGGCACGTCCTGAGGGGGCTCCGGTGTTTCGGGCGTGCCCGCGCCCGTCCTGGGCGGCTCGTAGTCGGTCACCCTGAGCTCCGGAGACGACTCTGGTCGCGGCGCCATTCCTCGATCCGGGCGTGGTGCCCGGACAGGAGCACCTCGGGCACGTGCCAGCCGCGGAACTCGGCCGGCCGCGTGTAGTGCGGATACTCGAGGCCGCCGTCCAGCTCTGCCGAGAAGCTCTCGACACGTGGGGACTCCTCGCTCCCGGTTGCGCCCGGAAGCAGGCGCGAGACGGCGTCGACGACGACCATCGCCGGCAGCTCGCCGCCGGAGAGGACGTAGGGGCCGATCGAGACCGCGTCCGAGCACAGGTGCACGAGGATCCGCTCGTCGAAGCCTTCGTAGCGGGCCGAGAGCAGCGTCAGGCGCTCCTCGCCGGCGAGGTCCTGGACGACCTGCTGGTCGAGCGGCCGCCCCTGCGGCGTCAACACGACGACCCGGTGGTCGGGCTGCGCCGCCGTAGACGGCGTCGAGCGCCGCGGCGGCCACGTCCACCCGCAGCACCATCCCCGCGCCGCCGCCGTACGGCTCGTCGTCGACCTGACCGGCGCGAAGCGGTGTGAAGTCCCGGTAGTTGAACAGCCGCAGCTCGAGCTCTCCGCCGAGCACGGAGGCGAGAGGACGCTGCTCAGTGAGCCATGCGAAGGCGTGTGGAACCAGGGTGAAGACGTCGAGCTGCACTCAGGGAAGGTACTCGTGGTCGCCGGCGAAGCCGCGCGCTATCACGATTCTGCCTGCCGCGAGGTCGACCTCGCTGATGCAGTCCTCGTGCATCGGCAGCGCCAGGCCCGAATCGAGCTCGAGCACGTCGTTCGCGACGCCCGGCGCGACGTCGGCGACGCGCCCGAGCGCGCGACCGCCTTCCTCCTCGACCTGGAGCCCGACGAGCTTGAAGACGTAGTACGAGTTCCGCTCCGGAGGCGGAAGCGCGGACTCAGGCACTGCCAGCAGCGCCCCGCGCTCGACCGGCCGGTCGAGCCGGACCACGGGCCGTCCGCGGGCTCGCCTGACCGCGACGACACGCGCGGGCTCGCCGCCGACCCAGAGCTCCGCATCGACTGCGAAACGCGCCACCTCCACGCTGGCGTCCTCCACGACGAACGACCCGTCCAGCCCGTGCGGCTTCCCGACACGACCGACGGTGACGAGGTCGTCTCCGCTCGAGGAGCTACTCGGCAATCTCGAGCAACACCCGGCGGTCGGAGCGGGCACCGGACGCCCGCGCGAGCGTCCGCAGCGCTTGCACCATCCGCCCCCGCCGGCCGATTACCTTGCCGCGGTCGGCCTCGGCGACGTGGAGGCGCAGGAGCAGGTCGCCGTCCGACTCGATCTCCTCGACCCGCACGGCCTCCGAGTCCTCGACGATCTTCTTCGCCAGGTAGAGGACGAGATCGGCCGGGGCGGACATGTGCTCAGGTGATGTTCTTGGCCTTGAGCAGGCGCGCGACCGGCTGCGAGGGCTGGACGCCCTTCGACAGCCAGTCCTTGACCTTGGCCTCGTCGAACTCGATCAGCGACGGCTCGTGCTGGGGGTTGTAGCGCCCCACGATGTCGATGAACTTGCCGTCCCGCGGCGAGCGCGAGTCGGCGACCACGACGCGGTAGATCGGGTTCTTCTTCGAGCCGACCCGCGTCAAACTCATGCGGACTGCCATACCTCTCCCTTTCTGCTCGTCAGCGCTTCCCGGCCATCCCGGGCAGCGCGGGCATCTTGCCCTTGCTCAGCTGTTTCATCATCTTCTGCATCTGCTTGCGGGCGTTCAGCAACTGGTTGACCTGCTGCACCGTCGTCCCGCTGCCCTTTGCGATCCGCTGCCGCCGCGAGCCGTCGATGACGTGCGGGAGCTTCCGCTCCCTCGGCGTCATGGACAGGATGATCGCCTCGACCCGAGCCATCTCCCGCTCGTCGACGTCCACGTCCTTGAGCTGCTGTCCCATGCCGGGGAGCATCGAGATCAGGCTCTTCATCGAGCCCATCTTGCGCATCATCCGGTAGCTGGCGAGGAAGTCGTCGAAGTTCATCTCGCCGGCCATCATCCGGGCCTCCATCTCCTTCTGCTCGTCCTCGGTGGCGACGGCCTCTGCCTTCTCGATCAGCGTGAGCACGTCGCCCATGCCGAGGATCCGCGAGGCCATGCGGTCGGGGTGGAAGACCTCGAGCTGGTCGAGCTTCTCGCCGACGGAGGCGAGCTTGATCGGCTTGCCGGTGACGGCGCGCACGGAGAGCGCGGCGCCGCCGCGGGCGTCGCCGTCCAGCTTCGTGAGCAGGACGCCGTCGAAAGCGATCCGCTCCTGGAAGGCGAGCGCGACGTCGACGGCCTGCTGGCCTGTCATCGAGTCGAGGACGAGCAGGACGTTGTGCGGCTTCACGGCCTGGTGCACGCGCTCGAGCTCGTCCATCAGCTCCTCGTCGATCTGCAGCCGGCCGGCGGTGTCGACGATCGCGACGTCGCGACCCTGCGACCGTGCCTGCTCGAGACCCAGCTTCGCAGCCTCGACCGCGTCGCTGCGCTCGGAGCTGTAGACCGGGATCTGGATCTGCTTGCCGAGCTGCTCGAGCTGGGAGATCGCAGCCGGCCGCTGCAGGTCTGCGGCGACGAGCGCGGGGCTCTTGCCGTCCTTCCGCAGCATCAGTGCGAGCTTGGCCGCGGCCGTCGTCTTCCCCGAGCCCTGCAGGCCGGCGAGCAGGATCACGGTCGGGGGGCGTCCGGAGAAGGCGAGCCGCGAGTCGGCCGAGCCCATGATCTCGGTCAGCTCCTCGTGGACGATCTTTACGACCTCCTGGCCGGGTGTGAGGCTCTTCGTCACCTCCTGGCCGAGGGCCCGCTCCTTGACGGCGGCGGTGAACTCCTTGACGACGCCGAGGTTGACGTCGGCTTCGAGCAGCGCGAGGCGGATCTCGCGCATGACCTTCGAGATCGTCTCCTCGTCCAGCCTTCCGCGCGAGCGGAGGCCGCCGAGGACCGCTTGCAGCTTGTCGCCGAGGGCGTCGAACATCGTCGGACAGTGTACGGAGGTAGACGTGGGGGAACCCGTGGTTCCCCCACGAGCCCCCTCCTTCTTCGCAGCGTGTCGCCGATCGCGATCTTGCGCTCCGGCGAGAGCGCGGTCTCGCCTCCGCGCGCGGAAGGTGTCTCGTCTCCCCGAGGACCGGCGACGCCCGCGACTTGGCGAAAAGGGTTAGCCGTCGTCCGAGCCGACGAGAGCGCGCGCGAAGTCGGCCGGGTCGAAGGGCTGGAGGTCCTCGAGGGCCTCCCCCACGCCGATCAGCTTGACCGGCATCTCGAGCTCGACGGCGATCGGCAGCACGATGCCGCCCTTCGCGGTGCCGTCGAGCTTCGTCAGCGCGACGCCGGTGACGTCGACGGCCTCGCCGAACAGGCGCGCCTGCTGGAGGCCGTTCTGGCCCGTGGTCGCGTCGAGGACGAGCAGCGTCTCGTGCGGCGCGCCTTCGAGGCGATCGGCGATCACACGGCGGACCTTCCGCAGCTCGTCCATCAGGTTCGTCTGCGTGTGCAGCCGCCCGGCCGTGTCGACGAGGACGACGTCGCGACCGCGGCTCCGCGCAGCGGAGACCGCGTCGAAGGCGACGGCCGCGGGATCGGCGCCCTTCGTCGAGCCGACGAAGTCCGCCCCGGCGCGCTGCGACCAGATCTCGAGCTGCTCGTCGGCGGCGGCGCGGAACGTGTCTGCTGCGGCCACGAGCACAGACCGCCCGTGCGCGGAGAGACGGTGGGCGAGCTTGCCGATCGTCGTCGTCTTCCCGGTGCCGTTCACGCCGACGACGAGCACGACGCTCGGGTGCTCGTTGACAGCCAGCGTGGCCGGCTCGCCGAGCAACGCTCCGATCTCCTCGACGAGCGCCCCGGCGAGATCGTCGACGTCGCGGCGCTTGCGCAACCGTTCCACCAGCTCGTCCGTCGCTGCCATGCCCACGTCGGCCGAGATGAGCGCCTCTTCGAGCGCCTCCCACGACTCGTCGTCACGCGGGTCGAAGCGCCCGAGCGGAAGGCGGATGACGGTCCGCGTGCGGCCGAGCGAGCTTCGCAACCGCCCGAAGAAGCGCCGGCGCTCGGCCTCCGGCTCGGCGACCTCGTGCTCGTCGCCGAGCAGCTCTGACCAGCTCCGCGCCATCCGGGCGCGCAGGATAGTCAGTCGCGCGGCGGCGGTGCCGGGCGCCGAGCCGGTGCCGGACGCCGCGGCGGTCGCCGCGCGCTGTGGGCAAATCGTCACAGTCACGTCTCACCCGCGTGACGATTTCGCCGCTACGCTCACATCGGGGGTCAGGGCCGAAGGCCCCGGGGGAAACCAACTAACGGATGTCCGCGGCTCACGCCGCGGCTTCGGCGGCTTCCTCACGCGGGAGGCGCCGCGACAGCACCTGCGAGACGCCGTCGCCGCCCATCGTCACACCGTAGAGGATGTCTGCGGCCCCCATCGTCCGCTTCTGGTGCGTGACGACGATGAACTGCGCCCGATCGGCGAACTCGCGCAGCAGCGCGACGAAGCGGCCAATGTTCGTGTCGTCCAGCGCCGCCTCGACCTCGTCCAGGAGGTAGAAGGGGCACGGGCGCGCGAGGAAGAGCGCAAACAGGAACGAGATCGCCCCGATCGCCTTCTCCCCGCCCGAGAGCAGCGACAGGCGCGTGATCCGCTTTCCGGCCGGACGCAGCTCGACCTCGATGCCCTGCTCGGCCTCGCCGTCCTCGCCCTCGCCCTCGCCTTCCGCCTCCGTCAGCCGCAGCCGGCCCTCGCCGCCCGGAAACAGCGTCCCGGCGACCTCGGCGAAGTTCCGCTCGACGGCGGCGAACGTCTCCGAGAACCGGCGCTCGACCGTCTCGGTCAGCTCGCGACGCAGCTTCTCGAGCTCGGCCAGCGACTGCTCGAGGTCGGCGCGCTGGGTACGCAACTCCTGGAGGTGCTCCTTCTCCCGCTCGTACTCCTCCTTGGCGAACGGGTTGACGCCGCCGAGCGTCTCGCGGCGGCGCTCGACTCGGACGAGCTTCGTCTCCAGCTCCTCCCTCGGGCCCTCGGCCGGCTCCGCGCCGGCGTCGGCCAGCCGGCGCCGCGCCTCGCCGGCCTCGGCCTCCAGCCGTGCCAGCTCGACCCCGACCGCCGTAGCACGCTCGCCCGCGCCGGACGACTCGTGGCGCAGGTCGGCCTCTGCCGCGCCGAGCCGCCGCAACTCGGCGGCGAGCTCTGCCGCGCGCCCCGATTCCGTCCTCGTCGCGGCTTCGAGCGGCGCCTCGTGCCGCCGTGTCGCCGCGATTGCGAGGCCGACCTCCGCCTCCAGCCGCTCCCCCAACCCGACGAGTCGCGGATTGGCGTGGCGCACGCGCGGCTCCGCCCGGGTCGCCCGCGCAGCGAGCTCGCGCGCCTGCGTCTCCACGAGCCGACACTGCGCCTCGAGCTCGAGCTGGATCGCCTCCGCCGCTTCGCCCGCGAACCACAGCTCGCCCCGTCCCGGGTCGTAGCCGACTCCCTCGCGGGTCACGGCCGGGCCGGAAGAGGCCAGGAGCTCCTCGAGCGGGACGACCGGCAGCTCGCGGACGAGCTCATTCGGGTCGCGGCCGACGAGGACGACGAGGCTGCCGAGACCCGACGCGCGCGCGTGCTCGACGAGGCCGAGCCCGTGTTCGGTGGTCTCCGCAAGCACCGCGGCTGCGCGATGACCCAGCGCCGCCGCCACCGCCCGCTCGGCGCCCGGCTCGACCTCGAGCGCGCTCAGCGCCAGCCGCTCGCCGCGCTCGGACAGCGCCCGGGCCGCCGGCGGCAGCCCCTCGCGTTCGTCCAGCGCGCGCCGCAGCGCGGCCGCGCGCGCCTCGGCGATCCGCGCCTGTTCGGCGAGCTGCTCTCCGACCCGTTCGATCACCGGCTCCCGGAGCCGCGCAAGGAGTTCTCCGGCCGCCTCGCGACGCAGCTCGAGCCGCTCCCTGCCGCTCCGCAGCCGGTAGAGCGTCGCGGCGGCGCCTTCGCGACCCCCCGCAACCGCCGCGAGCTCCTCTTCGGCCCGCTCGCGCTCCCGCAGGAGCGCCTCGAGCATCTCTTCGAGCTTCCGCCGTTCCTCGACGACAGTTCGGCCACGCCGCCGTGCGTCATCCGTCCGCTTCCCGAGCTCGCGCGAGGTCGATGGTCGCGATGCCGGCACGCAGCCCGGCGATCTCCCGGCCCAGCTTCTCGGCGCGCTCGGCGGCCGTCGCCTGCAGCGCCAGCGGCCGCAGCCGTTTCGCCACCTCCGCCTCGAGGTCGCGCGCGCGCTCGACCTGCTGCCCCACGCGGGCCAGCTTCAGCTCCGCACGATGGCGCCGGCGTTTGAAGCGACCGAGCCCCGCCGCGTCCTCGACGAGAGCGCGGCGCTCGGCTGCGCTC
Source organism: uncultured Actinomycetes bacterium (assembly GCA_963776375.1). GTDB lineage: Bacteria > Actinomycetota > Thermoleophilia > Gaiellales > Gaiellaceae > PALSA-612. The sequence continues at coordinate 55,684 of CAVZMF010000007.1, forward strand.
GAGGTCAGGATCGCCTCGACCTTGCCCTGGCTGACGATCGACCCAGCGCCGGCGCCGAGGCCGACGTCGGCGAGCAGCTCGACCACGTCCAGGCGGCGGACCTGCGCGCCGTTGACGAGGTACTGGCCCTCGCCGCCGCGGTGCAGCCGCCGGACGATCGACACCTCGGAGAAGTCGAGTCCCGGCAGCGCCTGGTCGGCGTTGTCGAAGACGAGCTCGACCTCGCAGAACTCGGCTGCCGACCGCCCGGCCGACCCCGCGAAGAGCACGTCGTCGGGTTTTTCCGCACGGAGCTCGCTCGGCGCCAGCGATCCAGATGCCCACACCAGGGCATCGGCGATGTTCGACTTCCCCGACCCGTTCGGGCCCACGACGACGGCCACGCCCGGCTCGAGCCGAACCTCCACCTGGTCGGGGAACGACTTGAACCCCCGCATGCGAACGGCCTTCAGGTACACGCGGGCGCAACGCTAACGATCAGCGCGGATGGCCCGAAGGGCCCGGGGGGACGTGAAGACCCGCCGAAGCAGGCCCTCACAGAGTGTCGCGCGCCGCTAATAGTCCGGCGGCACCTCTCCGGCGAGCGACTCGAGCGCCTGCTGCGCTGCCTCCTGCTCGGCTTCCTTCTTCGTCGACCCGGTGCCGACGCCGCGCTGGTCGCCGTCGATCAGCGCCGCGCAGGTGAAGCGCCGGTCGTGCGCGGGGCCCTCGGTCTCGAGCACAGCGTAGACGACCTGTTTGCGCATTCGCGCCAGCTCCTCCTGCAGCTCGGTCTTGTAGTCCACCGAGTGCGTAGCGGCGTACTCGATCTGGCCGCGGAAGGCGGCGACAATCGGCTTCTCGACATGCTCGAAGCCGCGCTCGAGGAAGATCGCCGCGAGCGCGGCCTCGAGCAATGCGGCGAGGACGTTACGGTTCTCCGCGAGCCGGCTGAGCTCCTCGGGCTGCGCGGCGGCCCCGCGCGACTGCAGCTCGCGCCCGAGCTCGAGCTCCTGCGCGATGACCGCGCAGGCGCGCCTCGAGACCACGTGGGAGCGGATCTTCGCCAGCCGTCCTTCGGTCAGCTCGGGGAACCGGTCGTACAGGTGTCGCGCCACGGCCAGCTCGAGGACGCTGTCGCCGAGGAACTCCAGCCGCTCGTAGGAGGACGCCCGGTCGGGCGCCCACGACGAGTGGGTGAAGACATGCTCCGCCCGCTCCGGCGGCAGCAAGCGGATCAGCTCGGCGAGCTGCCGAACGTCGCCTGCCCGAGTGTCGCCGCTACTGGTGCGTCGAGACGTAGTCGACGGCCTGCCCGACAGTCGTGATCTTCTGCGCGTCCTCGTCGGAGATCTTGATCCCGAACTGGTCCTCGAGCTCCATGATCAGCTCGACGAGGTCGAGCGAGTCGGCGTCGAGATCCTCCTGGAACGACGCCTCTTCCGTGATGTCGTTCTCCTCGACGCCCAGTTGCTCGACCAAGACCTCCTTGACTCGCTCGAAGACTTCCTCGCGCGAAGCTGCCATGTCACCTCTCTTGGGGGTTGGATTCGGAAAGCGCGCGGACTCTAACACGCTCCTCGCCTGCCTCCCGGGCTTCCTCGACCATCCGCTCGCCGAGCCTTGCAACGACGTCGTGGTCTATTCCGCGCGCCGCGAGGCGGATCGCGTTGGCGATCGCCGTGCGTGACGAGTTGCCGTGGGCGATCACCGCCAGCCCGCGCAGCCCGAGCAGGTACGCGCCGCCGTAGGCGTCCGGGTCGAGATGGGAGCGCAAGCGGGCTGCGGCGGGCTTGATCAGCGCGCCTCCCGCCTTCCCTCGCGCCGTGGCGGTGATCTCGCTCCGCAGCCAGTCGAGCGTCGTTCGGATCGTGCCCTCGAGGAGCTTCAGCGCCACGTTGCCCGTGAACCCGTCGCAGACGACGACGTCGGCGGCGTGGGCGAGCAGCCAGCGGCTCTCGACGTTGCCGCGGAAGTCGACGAGATCGCTTGCGGCTAGCAGCCGATGGGCCTCGAGCGTGAGCTGGTTGCCCTTTTCGGGCTCTTCCCCGATGGACATGAGCCCGACCGTGGGCCGCGCGATCTCGAGGATCTCCTGGGCGAAGACCGAGCCCATTACGGCGAACTGGAGCAGGTGTTCCGCCCGGCAGTCGGCGGTGGCGCCGGCGTCGATCAGCACCGAGGGGCCCTTCGGCGTCGGGACGACCACGGCGATCGCCGGCCTGAGCACGCCGGCCTGGCGCCTGATGTAAACGAGGCCGGCAGCGAGCATCGCCCCGGTGTTCCCGGCGGACACGGCCGCTTCGGCCCGGCCCTCGTGCACGGCGCGGCACGCGGCAACGAGCGAGCTGTCCGGCTTGCCGCGCACGGCGTCGGCCGGCTTCTCGTCCATCGCGATCTCCTGCGTCGTCGCGACGAGCTCGAGCCCGTGCGTCTCGAGGCCGGCCGGCCCGAACAGGATGGGCTCGATCCCCTCCGACCGGGCCTCGAGCGCCCCGGCCACGATCGCCTCCGGCCCCCGGTCGCCCCCGAGCGCATCGACCGCCACCCGGACCGGGCCCGCCATGGCCGAGAGTCTAGGGATCTACGGAGCGGGCGTGCGCAGCGGCTCTATCTCGCGCCCGCGGTACGTCTTGCAGTTCGGGCACATCTCGTGCGAGCGCTTCGGCTGGTGGCACTGCGGGCACACGCTCAGGCGCGGAGCGTCGATGCGGTGCTGCGCGCGACGCTTGTCGCGGCGGGCCTTGGATGTCTTTCGCTTCGGGACAGCCATGCGGCGGAGCAGTATAGCGGCGCGATAGGCTCCGTCCGTATGGGCTACAGCGTCGTAAACGTCGACGAGATCGAGGGCGCGGGGCCGGGCGGCGGCGTCCGGTTCGTGCGCCGCGAGCTCGGCTGCGAGGCGTTCGGGATCAACTGGTTCGAGCTCCCGCCGGGCGCCGAGGGCCTCGAGCACGACGAGGGCAGCACGGGCCAGGAAGAGGTCAGCGTCGTCGTGCGCGGCTCCGGCCATTGGCGCGTCGACGGCGAGGACGTTCCGGTGCGCGAGGGGTCGTTCATCCGCTTCGATCCGGAGACGACGCGCTGCCCCGTCGCCGGCCCCGATGGAATGACGTTCGTCTCGGTCGGCTCGACGCGCGGCAGCTACGAGGCCCGCGGACCCTTCTAGTCACAACGCGATCGTCCGCGTGGCGCCGAAGCGGTCGATGAAGCGGCGGTCGTGCGTGACGAGCACGACCGTGCCTTCGTAGTCGCGAAGGGCCAATTCGAGCTGTTCGACGGCTTCCAGGTCGAGATGGTTCGTCGGCTCGTCGAGGACGAGCAGGTTGACGCGGCGCGCCTGCAACTCGGCGAGGTGGGCGCGCGTCCGCTCGCCCGGCGAGAGCGACGAGCAGGGCCGACCGACGTGATCGGCGCCCAGGCCGAACTTCGCGAGCAGCGTCCGCGCGTCTTCGGCACGCAGTCCGGCGCGGCCACGGAATCGCTCGAGCAGGGGCTCCGCACCGTCGTACGCGCCTCGGCCTTGCTCGAGCGTCCCGATCACGGTCCGCCGGCCGACGAAGCGCGTGCCCGCCACGAGCGGCACGTCGCCGAGCAGCATCCCGAGAAGCGTCGATTTGCCGCTGCCGTTTCGCCCCGTGACGAGCACGCGCTCGCCGCGCCCGAGGAGGAGGTTCACCGGACCGAGGCTGAACTCACCACGAACCGCCGTGGCGCCGTCCAGCGCTGCCACACGGTCGTTCGCTCGCTCGCCGGTCTCGAGGCGGAGCTCGAGCTCCCAGGGCTCGTAGGGCTTCTCCGGCCGGTCGGCGCGCTCGAGCGCGCGCTCGGCCAGGCGAACCTTGCTGCGCAGCGCGTTCGTGCCCCGGCGGTCCGAGCCTCCGGTCTTCTCCCCCAGGCCGAACCCCGCGCGCGCCTCCTGCCGTCGCCGCGCCAGCAGCGCCTCGATCTCGCGGCGACGCTCCTCCGCGTGCTCGAAGCGCTCGAACGCCGCCTCTCGCGCCGCGTCGCGGACCGCCTCGTACTCGCTGAAGCCACCTGCCCACTCGCGGACCCGCCGCGTCCACGGCTCGATCTCGACAATGCGCGTCACCGTTCGGTCGAGGAACTCGCGGTCGTGCGAGACGACGACGAGGCCGCCTTCCCGGCCTGCGAGAAAGCGCTCGAGCCGCTCGAGGCCGTCGAAATCGAGGTCGTTCGTGGGCTCGTCGAGGAGGAGCAGCTCGAAGCGCGAGAGCAGGATCGCCGCCAGCGCAACCCGCGCCGCCTCGCCGCCGGAAAGCGAGCCCAGCTCGCGACCGAGCGAAACGGGCAGCCCCAGCTCCGCGGCCGCCTGTCCCGCCCGCGCGTCCAGGTCTCCGCCGCCGAGGGCGACGAAACGGTCGAGCGCCACGGCGTACCGGTCGTCGGCCGCCTCACCCGCGGCCAGAGCGGCGGCCGCCGCTTCCAGCTCCTGCTGCGCGGCGGCGACGCCCGTGCGCCGCGCGAGGTGAGCGAGCAGCGTCTCGCCCGTCGTGCGGTCGGGCTCCTGCGGGAGGTAGCCGGCGGTCAGAGCCGCCGGCGCGCGCGTGATCGTCCCCTGGTCGGGGACGTCGATCCCGGCGATGAGCCGGAGAAGCGTCGACTTGCCGACGCCGTTCGGGCCGACGACGCCCAGCCGCCGCTCGAGCGTGACCGAGAGCGTGACCTTGTCGAGAACCGTGGTGGCGCCGTAGTGCTTCGAGACGCCGTCGAGTGAGATACGCAAGACAGACCTCCGGAGAGCCGGCGCGCCTGCAAGGGCGCGCGAGAAAACGTGGATGGCCCGGTCAGTCCGTCATAGGAGGCGCAGCTGCGCCGTTTCCGATGTTACAGCCGGTCGCGGAGCTCGGCCAGCGCCGCCCAGCGCGGGTCCGACTCCTCGCCCTCGTGCTCGTGCGGCTCGCGGTTCAGGTCGAGCCCGCAGACGGGGCAGAGCCCGGCGCAGTCGGGGCGGCAGAGGATCTTGTCCGGCAGCGCGAGGATGAGGCCGTCCCTGGCCCAGGAGGAGAGATCGAGCCGGTTTTCGGTCACGTACGGCGTCGTCAGCTCCTCGACGCCGTTCGGGCTCTCAGCCTGGTATTCGCGCAGGGCGAGATCGTCGTCGAGGACGGCGTCGCCGAGGCAGCGAAAGCAGGGCCCGTGGAGGCGGACGTGGAAGCGCAGCTCGTACACCGTGCCCGTGGAAGCGCGGGTGATCGCCAGCTCGGCGGGAACCTTCTCGGGCACGACCAGGTAGCGCTGGCCGCCCAGCTCGATCGGCGCGATCTCGACCTCGACCTCGTCGCGAAGGGACTCCCCGGACCGCAGCCGGAACTTCCTCAGATCCAGCATCGTCACAAGAGCCAGACTAGCTAGCGACCGCGTGCAGGGACCGGGGCCGGCTCGGTCGCCCGCTCGCCCTTCGGCGGCGTCACGATCAGCGCCACGGCGCCGAGGATCACGAGGCCCGCGACGACCGTCCGCACGCTGAGCGGCTCGCGCTCCACCGCCCAGCCGAGGAAGACCGCGACGAGCGGGTTCACGTAGGCGTAGGTGGAAACGAGCGACGCCCGCGTCGTGCGCAGCAGCCATGCGTAGGCGGTGAACGCAAGCCAGGACCCGATCGCGATCAGATAGACGAGCGCGAGGATCGAGCCCGTGGAGACGTCGTGGATGCTCGTCCGTTCCCCGGTGGCGGCGGCGACGATCGCGAGCAAGACCCCGCCGGCCCGCATCTGCATCCCGGCGCTCACGAACGGCCGCCGGGGCAGCGGCGCGCGGCGCGACTAGAGCGAGCCGGCCGCCCAGGCCGCGCCCGACACGATCAGTGCGATCGCCCCCGCGACGTCGATGTGGCTCGGCCCGCTCCAGCGCGGCCCAGACGCGGGCCGGGCTCGGCTGAGCCCTCACGAGCGCCCTACTGGTAGTTGCGCCAGGAGCCGCGCTTGTCCCGGTAGGGCAGGTCGCGAGACCCGACCAGCGGGGCGACGAGGATCAGGGCAAGAGGCACGAGAAGCCATAGGGCGGTCATAACGACCCGTACGATGCCTGCGTATGTTCGATTAGCACAAGTCGTGTTAGTGTTCATGTCGATCATGCACGCTGATGATTGGCTGGGGCTCGAGCTGCGGCATCTGATCGCGCTCAAGGCGGTCGCGGAGGAGGGGTCGTTCGGGCGCGCCGCGAAGCGGCTCGGGTACACGCAATCGGCGATCAGCCAGCAGATCGCAGTGCTCGAGCGCATCGTCGGGCAGCGCCTCGTCGAGCGCCCCGGCGGCCCGCGGCCGATCTCGATCACCGAGGCGGGCGAACTCCTGCTCACTCACGCGGACGGCATCGCCGCGCGCCTGCGGGCGGCGCAGGCGGACCTCAGCGCGCTCAGCGCGGGCGATGCCGGGCCGCTTCGAATCGGCACGTACCAGAGCGTCGGGGCGCGGCTGCTCCCCACGCTGCTGCGGGGCTTCAACGCCGACTGGCCGAAGATCGACGTCACGCTGGTCGAGTCCGCCGACGACCGCGAGCTCCTTGCGCTCGTCGAGCACGGCGAGGTCGACCTCAGCTTCATCGTCTATCCGCTGCAACCGGGCCCGTTCGAGGCCGCCGAGCTCATGCGCGATCCCTACGTCCTGCTCGTCGAGAAGGGCTCGCCGCTGGACAGGCGCGACCGCGCGCCCACGCTGCGCGAGATCGTCGACCTGCCGCTGATCGGCTACCGCTCCTGCCGCACGACCCAGCAGGTAGAGGAGCGGCTCCGCCTCACGGGCCGCGAGCCCAACGTGGTCTTCCGGTCCGACGACAACTACACCGTGCAGGGAATGGTCGCCGCCGGGATCGGGGTCGCCCTCGTGCCGCTCCTGACGGTCGACCCGAGCGACGACCGCATCGCCGTCGTCCACCTGGGCGACCGCGTCCCCGGCCGGCTGATCGGCGTCGCCTGGCACCGAGACCGGCTCAGGACGACGGCGGCCGCCGCGTTCGTCGAAGCCACGCTGGCGCTCTGCAAGCAGCACGAAAGCGCTTCTCTGGCGGCCTGAGAACCGGAATACAGCCTGGCGCGAGCACGTTGAAGACAACGTGCGATCACTAAACGACATCCGAGCCGAGATCGAAGCGCTGACCGAGCGGCGGGCGCAGCTCCTACGCGTCCTGAGCGAGCAGCACGATGCGGATCTTGCAGCGGAGCACGCGAGCCTCGAAGACGAGATCGCGCGTCTCTGGGAAGAGCACCGAATCGAGCGTGCACGCATCCGCTTCGGCGAGCGTGACGAGATCATCCAGCGCGCCCGCCACGAAGAGCGGCTGGAGCGCGCCGCGTAACACTCCCTCCTCCGACGCCCCGTCCCGGCCACCCCGTCTCTCTAAGATGGGGTGGCCACGGGGTGTGGATCTTCTCGGGGTGTTGGTGGCTCGGGGCGTTAGCTCAGCTGGGAGAGCGCCGGCTTTGCAAGCCGGAGGTCACCGGTTCGATCCCGGTACGCTCCATCAGGTTCGAACGTGCCCCGCTGTCTACGACCACAGCGGACTCGTACGAACCCCGACATGCGCGAGCGGTGGTTCGCTAGGGGCCGGCCTGTATAGGACACTCGGCGCTCCAACGGTCAAACCTCTCTGGGGTTCTAGGAGTCGACCAAACGCGAACACGCCGATTTATCGCGATATGGCGGAGATAGTCGGAGATAGTCGGCGATAGCGTCAAATGGCTGCTTCGCCGCCGGCCGCCTGCTCCAGTGACCGATGGGGTTGAGTCGGAGCCGCCTCTCCCGCCATTGCCGGGGAAAGACGGCTCCGCCAGGGTCTTAGGCCTGCTCGTCGGACTCGGCTTTAGCTTCGAGTTCGGCGACTTCGAGGTCGATTACGAGCCCCTCGACGATCTTGGCCGACGCCGAGACCACACGCGCCGTCCCGACGATCGGAGCCACAGCCGCGAGGACACCCTGAATCTGCTCCGGCTCGACCTCCAGCTCGCCCGCGAGGGCGAGGTTGAGGGCGTACGAGACCGCTGGTGCATCGACCGCCACGAGTGCGGCGATGCGTACGAGCGCGAGCGTCTGGGGATCGAGGCTCGACACCTCGATCGCGTCCGCGTTCATGCGCGCGAGCAGATCGAGCACCGGCGTCTCGGTTGCCTCTGCCATACAAACTCCTTTCCGACGGGTAGCGACGGCCCGGCAGCCACCGATGGCGGCGAATCGGGCCTGACAGATCAGCGGTAATCGTCCCCCGGGCTTGAAGGCAACGCCTCGTCCTGTGGGGATGAAACGCGCACCCGCGCACGGCGGCCACCTACGCGGTCGAGCCGCCGTGAGCCCGACAACGGTCAGGCACAGCAGGCACCCAGTGATCATGAGGAACAGGCTGGCTGGATTCCAACAAGCAGCAGGGCGACGCGAGCCCAACCGTGATCGACAGGAGGCTCGCGACCGTCACCGGGGGGCACGCAGCATGCGCAGGTTGGAGAGGCGACGGCCCCCATTCGCATTCACCCAAGTGACATTCGACGCTCCTTCACCGGGAGCACGTTCTGGGTCGTAGCTTGGTGACGTTGGAAACGTCGATCGGAGAGGAGATTTGCTGATGGGCGACAACGTTGGCGCTGCTCGGCGTCTCGGTGTTCTGTTGCGCGGTGAGGTGCCGCCCTCATTCGCGGTGCGGAGTAGCACGGATGTTGTTGGTCTTCCCGGGCTCTTTCGTGCTCGCATGAGTAGGGCCGGGGCAGCGGCGTCTCGCGGTCGGGTCGGGGCGGTACAGGCTTGGCTCAGCGGCCGCGGTGACTCGCGTGTTGGCCGGTTGGCGATCTTGTGGTTTCGCCGCTATTTCGAGGCGAGTCGCAACTCCGGGTCGGCGGCGACGCTGTATGCCTTCCTTTCGGTGATGCCGTTCGTCCTCGCCGTGATCGGCCTCACGCACGCGGCGGGGGGCGACACCAATAGCTTCGCCGCGCGGCTGATCGACCATCTGAAGCTCACCGACCCGACCGCCGGCCTCGTCAAGGAGACGTTCGGGGCCGCCTCCTCGAACGCCCTCGCCGCCACGCTCGCCGGTGCTGTCGGCTTTCTGATCTGGGGCCTCGGCCTGGGGCAGATCTACCAGGACGTCTACGCCCGCGCCTGGGGAATCAAGAGAAGCGCATCGGCGGCCGACCAGGGGCTGTTCGCCATCTTCTTCTTCGTCCTCAGCGGAGCCGTCGCTGTCGCCGTCGTCTCCGTGGCGCAACTCCGTGATACGGGCTGGTACGTGCTCGTGCCGGTCTGGCTCGTGGCCTCGACGGTGTTCTGGCTCTGGACGCCCCGCTTTCTGCTGCACCGTCAGATCGGGCTGCGCGCGCTGCTGCCGGGCGCGCTGCTCGCCTCGGTCGTCATCGGCGGGGCATGCGCGTGCGCGCCGCTCTTCCTCGGCGGCTGGCTGAACAGCGACGGGAAGTACTTCGGCTCCTTCGGCGTCACGGTCGCCCTGCTCGGTTGGGGCTTCGTCCTGATCACGATCTCGGTCGTCTGCGCCGTCTTCTCTCCCGTCTGGGCGAACTGGCGGCAGACGGAGACACAACACCGCGGCAAGGGCTCCACCCAGCGCCCTGACGAATCCTCTCCGGCCTCGGACAGCAGCGATGTCCTCTCCAGGATCGAGACTGACGAGCCCGAGCAGATCGAGCTGCCGCCTCCCAGGCCGACGCTGCTCCAGCGCCTGGCGCTCTGGGTTCAGCACGCGCAGGCACTCAAGGGCTGGGTCAAGGAGGCCCGCGGTCGCTCGGCGGCGCTCGACGCCACCTTCGAGACGATCGAACGGGACTCCCACATCGGCGGCGGCATGCTCGCCGGCGCGCTCGCCTACCGATTGTTCCTGTTCGCCTTGCCGCTCGCGCTCTTCGTCGTCTCCGGCCTCGGGCTGCTGGCAAGCGCGATCGGGTTCGAGCCGAAGCTGATCACGAACTCGGTCGGCCTGGCCGGGGTCGTCACCAAGCAGGTCGCGAGCACCGACCAAGGGCAACTCGAACTGGTGGGTCGCCCTCGGCTCGTTCTTCCTGCTCGTCTACGTAACGAGAGTCCTGCTCCGGGCAGATCGCGATCGTCCACTCTCTGGCCTGGGAGCGCTAAGCCGCGTCGGTCAAGGTGCATCGCCGCTCACTCGCAGTCTTCGGCGCAGCGCTCGCCGGCCAACTCTTCCTCGTCGCCGGCGTCGGCGCCGTCAACCACCAGACCGTGATCGGCGGAATCGTCACACTCGCTCTCTTGGTCTTCGCCCTCGCAGGACTCTGGCTGATCGTCTCACTCCAGCTGCCTCACTCCGACGCCCGCTGGACCGACCTGATCCCCGGATCGCTCCTCTACGCGGTCGGCCTCATCGGCTTGCTGCTCTTCAACGTCCTCATCCTCGGCCGTCTGATCCAGGAGAAGACCAGCACCTACGGCGCCCTGGGGACCGCAGCCACGTTCCTGCTCGGCTTCTTCCTGTACGGACGCGTGATCGTAGGAGCCGCCGTCCTCAACGCCACCCTCTACGAACGCCACTCCCGCTCCACCCAGCGGACACCCCCACCCACCCGGCAGGCTATGTAGGTGGTGGGCTGGGCTTGGTTTGGGCGCCGGGTTGCACCGTCGGGATGCCGCGGGTGAACAGCAGAGCGGCGAGCGCGAAGAGTGCGAGGATCGACACGGCGATGCGCAGTCCGTCGATCCGGCTCTTCTCGTTCTCGTCCACGATCGCGTTGCTCGCCCGCGGGGGGACGTGCGCGTCCGCGAGCGCGGCCTTGAGGTCGGTGTCGGAGATGAACGGGACGCCGCCGGCGAGGTTCGTCTGCGCCTTGGCGGCGACGCGGTCGGGGACGGCCGGGTTGTTCTCGATGCCGGTGAGGAACGAGGCGGTCAGCGCGGAGATGAGCACGGCGCCCGCCAGCGCGGTGCCGATCGACGCGCCGAGCTGGGACCCGGTGTTCTGGATTCCGCCCACCTCGCCGCTCTGCTCGTCGGGCACCGCCGACACGGTCACGCTCCCGAGTTGGGAGGCGATCGAGCCGATCCCGGCACCGGCGAGCAGCAAGGGCCAGGTGACGATCTCCGCTCCGGCGCCGTAGTCGAGCAGAGCGACCAGGAGCACGAGCCCGGCGAACATGGCCATGAAGCCGAGGCGGATGACCCGCCGCGGGTTCGCGTTCGGGAACAGCTTGGGGACTCCGGCGGCGAAGAGCAGCAACATCAGCGACAGCGGCAGCAGATGCACGCCCGTCGCGACCGCCGACAGACCGAGCGCGACCGACAGGAACAGCGGAACGACGAAGAAGATCCCGGCCTGCACGAGAAACAGGAACAGGAAGGAGATGACACCGTCGCGCAGCTGGATGTTCCGCAGCATCTTCGGGTCGATCAGCGCGGCCTGGCCGTGTGCGATACGCCGGTTCTCCCACACTAGGAACAGGCCCAGCACTACACCGCCCGCGAGCACGAGCCAGATCACCGGCGAGAGCCCGAGCCACTCCGGAGCACCCGACTTCGGCTGCACGAACCCCCACGCGCCCGAGCGCAGGATGCCGATCACGACCAGACCGAGGCCGGCCGCCGACAGCGCGGTGCCGACCAGGTCGAGCCTGGCGCCCTTCTCGGGCGGTGTGTCGTTCACCCGCCGCGCCAGGAAGAGGATCACGATCACGATCAGCACCTCGCTGACGAACACCCACCGCCACGAGGCATAGGTCGTGAACAAGCCGCCGATCACCGGCCCGACCGCGGCCGCCATCGCGCCGGCAGCCGCCACCAGCCCGTACGCACGCGGCCGGTCCGATTTTCCGAAGTTCGAGGCGACGAGCGCGACGATCGCCGGCATGATCAACACCGCGCCGAATCCCTCCAGGAACGACCAGCCGAGGATCAACACCGTCAGGCTGTGAGACAGCGCCGTCGTCAGCGACCCGCACGCATAGACGACGCACCCGATCGTGAACGCACGCTTCCGGCCGATGATCTCCCCGACCCTCCCGCCGGTGATCATGAAAGACGCCATCACCAGCGTGTACAGCGTGATCGCCGTCTGGATCCCGGTCACGTCGGTCCCGACATCCCTGGCGACCGTCGCGATCGCCGTGTTCATCACCGTCATATCCAGGGCCATGACGAACTGCGCCGCCGCCAACGTCAGCAGCACCAAACCCGAAGCCTTGGCAGCAACAGAAGACGCGGTCGGCGCCGTCGTCACAACAAAAGCCCTATGCCCGACGCCCAGTGGAGCTCGAGCAGGATCTGTTAGAGGCCTGTTTGGGCTTTGACACGGCCTGAGGCGACGGCGTCCTGGAGTGCCTTGTAGTCGCGTTCGTTCTGGTCGGCGTAGGTTTCGGCGAAGGTGGCGATCGCCTGGTCGAAGACGTCGGATTTGCCGAGGTAGCTGGAGATCGCGATCCGGTCGCCGGAGCGGGCGTGGGCGCGCGCGAGCGTCCAGCCGCACGCTCTCCCGTATGCGGCTGCGCCCGGTGGGATGGCTGCTTCGAAGGCGAACGATCCTTTCCAGTCTTTGAGTTGGCGCACGTAGTAGTCGCGCGGTTGACCGTCCAGGCCGGCGGCGACGTGTTGCCAGCCGAGGAAGATGTCGCTGGTCGCCTGCATCAGCCGCTGGCCGGCCACGACCCGCTGGCCGCAGTTGTTGTACGCGCTCTTGCCGGCGAACTGCTCCAGCACCGACTGCTGGGCTTCCTTGACCTGCAGGAAGAGCGGGTCCTGATCGTCCTTGCCAAGGAAGAGCAGGATCCAGGCGCGGGTGCCGACGCTCCCGACCCCGACCACTTTGCGGGCCGTGTCGGCGTATCGGAACTCTTCGATCAGGTGACGGCGGTCGGTCTCGAGCGTGCGCCGGTAGCCGCGGATCAGGCCACGGATCTCGGTCTCGAACGCGTCCCGCTCTGTCTCGGTGGGGATGAGCTCATCGATCGGGACGATCAGCGGCGGGTCGCTGATGATCCGGGGCTCGCCGTCGACGACGTGGGTCAGCTTCTCGAAGGCGTCCATGCTGTCCTTCGTCCGAACCTTCGCTATGTCGGCTTCCTGCTTCTTCAACCGCTTCGGGTCGATGCCGGCGGTGAACTCCCGAAGCGCCTGCTCGACCGGCAGAGCCGTGTACCAGACCTCGAGGTTGCGCATGCCGGCGAAGGCCGTCATCGCCTCGCGGTAGGCGCGCACGGTGGCGAGCACGATCGTGCGCCGTTCCTTGTCGGAGAAGCCGTTCTCGCGGCCGCCGATCGCGAAGCTCGCCGCCAGACGCTTCACGTCCCACTCCCACGGGCCTGGCGCCGTCTCGTCGAAGTCGTTGACGTCGAAGACCAAATCTCGCTCCGGCGAGCCGAACATCCCGAAGTTCGACAGATGCGCGTCCCCGCACAGCTGTACCCGGAGCCCCGAGTTCTGCGTGTTCGCCAGATCCGCAGCCATGATCAGCGCCCCGCCACGGTAGAACGCAAACGGCGACACCAGCATCCGGCCGTAGCGGATCGGCACCAGCTCCGGAACCCGCGACACGGCCTGCTCCTCCAACAACGCGACAGGGTCGCGGCGCTTGGGAAACGCGATATCACCCTGCGTCGAGCGCGGGATCTCCGCCCTCGCCGCCTTACCCCTCGCGGCCCGCTCGCCCAGCGTGAAGTGCGGCACCACCTTCGGCTTCGACGGCGGCTTACCGTCAGTCGGCGAAGACTCCTCTCCAACCTGGCCGGACTCGACAGCGCCGGCAGCGACCGGCGCCTCCGCCGGTTCCTCGTCGGGACGACCTTCGCTGAACTGCTCGCGCTCGGCCAGGGAATCGGTAGCGAGTGAACCCGGATCGCGCCACTCGTTGCTCTCGCCGTCGTCTGTCATCTGTACTCCTTCCCGCGCCACTTCGTGGCGGCTTTGCCGGGCTGCGTCGAGGGCGTCCGGCGCGCAGCAGGTCAATGTCGAACATCGGCTACAAGGTCGTGACCGCGACTTCCTTCGGGCGTGCGATCAGGTAGAAGAGCACGCCGAGCACCGGCAAGAAGATGATCAAGACCGTCCACATCGCCTTCGCCCAACCGCTGTGATCCTGCCGGCGGAAGTTGTCGATGAACACGTTGATGACGACGAAGATCCAGATCACCCAGGCGAAGAAGATGATCATCCACCAGACCACGTCCCAGAAGCTCGGGTTGTTCGTGTAAGCAAGCACCTGCACTCCCTTCGCTCGGTACCGGAATTGGCGCCATGTCTCCAACGTCGCCAACCTACGCCCCGGAGCCGGCTCGACGAGGACGCGCGCCGGATTTCACTTGGGTGAACACGATCGGGCGGCATCGCCAGCCGTGCCGGCGGCCGACGCGCTTACTTACCAGCCTGGCTGACCAGGGAGTTGCAGGCGCTCGAGCTCGCGAACGCGTTCTTCAGCTCGCCCTTTGCGCCGAGCCCCTGGAGGTCCGTGACCGTCGTCTTGACCTGCGTTCGCATCGTCGCGAGTGTGGTCGTCACCGTCGAGACGGCACCGACCACGCCGCTCACGCCGGAGACCCCTTTGACCGCGTTCTCGATCGTGGTCACATCCTGCTGCAAGCTCGTCGAGAGCTGGTCGAGGGAGTCCTTCGCCTGCTGTCCGGCCGGGGTGTCGGGTTTGCCCAGCCCTTTCAGGTCGGAAGCGAGCGTCTCCGTCGCCGACTTCGCATCTCCGGCCGCCGTCTGCAGCCCGCTCT
>CAVZMF010000008.1:0-69021 GCA_963776375.1 uncultured Actinomycetes bacterium
TGAGGCTCGGTTTGCGAATGGATTTCATCGTCATGCCCTTTCGGCGGATCGGGAGGGCCGGCGTGTCTGCCGGCCCTCCTCCCGCGACCTACGAGCCGATTGCGCCCGACACCTCGTCCTGGGACTTCGCGATCGCCTTCTGCAGCTCCTCGTAGTCGCCCGAGTCGATCGCCTTGTTGATCCGCTTGTCCGAGTTGACGAGAGCGGCCTCGACCTTGTCCGCATACTGGTCGTCGACGACCGCCACCACCGCCGAGGATCCCGGCGGCAGGTACTCCTCGACATCGACGCCCATCTTCTTCTCCTCATGCCGCTTGCGCAGCGCGCCCACGCCGGCGCCGATCCCGGCACCGATCGCGGTCGCGGCAAGCAGCGGCGGCGCGAACAACCCGACCACCAGCCCGGCAGTCCCACCAAGCACCGCACCACCGGCGACGTGCGCGTCACCGTGCTCCTTCACGTCCACGTTGCCGCTCGCGTCGCGATTCATCACGACCGCAGCGACGACCTTGTACTCGCCGCCGTCCTGCCCGGCCTTCAGCGCCTTGAAGTCCTCGGCGGCCGCACCGGCCTCCGAGTATGTCCGACCACGAGCGCGAGATTGTCACTGTCCATGGTTCCTCCTTTGTCTCGGTTCGACGTCTGCTTGTTGGCGGACCGAAAGGCGCAAGCCCAGCCCCTCTGGCCTCTGGCTCATGCTTCCTACTCGGCTTCCGCCGCGATCTCTGCGGCCTCGAGTTCGAGCTCGAGCCCTTTAGCAATCTTGCTGAGCGCGGAGACGGTGCGTGCCGTCCCCACGATCGGAGCGACTGCGGCGAGCACGCCGCGAACCTGATCCGGGTCGATCTCGAGGTCACCGACGACCTCGAGGTTGGCGACGTACGAGATCGGCGCCGCGTCAACCGCCACGAGCGCGGCGATGCGGACGAGCATCAACGTCTCCGGATCGAGGCTCGACGCCGCGATCGAATCAGCGGTCATGCTCGCGAGCAGATCGAGCACCGGTGTGTCTGCCATCGGATTCTCCTTTCAAGGAGGTTCGGGGCACGGCGGACGCCGCGGCCCAGCGTGTTTGTGTTCAGATCCCGCGCCGATCCCGTCGTCGCTCGCGCCTACGCACGCCGCACACGGAGACGGGCGACAGCGGCCGCCCGAACGGGTCGATGAACAACGTGGCGGGTCCCGTGCGCGCCGGGACTGCTCCCTCGAGGACATCGATGGAGTAGGAGAGATCGCCGTCGCCGGTGAGGTTCGGCGCCGTGAGCACGACCACCGCATCGTCGGGGACGTCGGCGCCGGGCTCGAGGAACGAGAGCACCGCGTTCGGCGGGTCGGTCTCGAAGCTGTTGTCGCCGACGGCCCACAGGTCGACGAAATCGGCGGTCTTCATGTGCCCGACGACCCGCTGCGGCCGGTCTGAGAAGTAGAGCGTCGAGGGCGTGATCCCCCGCAGCGTCAGCTTGCCACCATCGCTCTCGATGCCCTGCGCGGTCTGCACGAACATCGACTGCTCGGTCTCGAGCTGCTCGGCCAATATCTCGGTCATCGTTGTACCTCCTTTTCAGGCCTGGGTCAGACGGCCGGAAGGTCCAGCAACCCCGCCTCGCAACAGCGATCGTGAACCCGGTGCCGTGCTGACACATCGTTGGATTCGCTGGACTCCATTTCGGAGAAGCCGCAAGGCGGCGACCGACGACCTTGTACTCGCCGCCGTCCTGCCCGGCCTTCAGCGCCTTGAAGTCCTCGGCGGCCGCACCAGCCTCCGAGTATGTTCCGACCACAAGCGCGAGATTGTCACCGTCCATCGCTCCTCCTCTCTAGGGTCTTTCGCCGAGCCTCGCACGCATCGCCGCCCCGTGGGACCGTTCGAGCGCCGTTCACCCAGGTGAACCGGGGCGCCTCGAACTGGCCTACGGGTTGGGCGCCTGGCGCCGCCAGCGGTTCCAGGGCCACATGCCGTCCATCTCCACCTCGAGCGAGAAGCTCAGCAGAATCCGGATGACGACGATCACGCCCAGTACGACAACGCTCTCGTAGGTCGGGTCGACGATGATCGTCCGCACGAGGTCGGCCACGATCAGCACTTCCAGGCCGAGCAGGATCGAGCGACCGAGGTTGCGGCGCAGCTCCTCGTAGGAGCCGGGCCGACGCTCGGGGTGGGACACCCGCACGAGGAAGATCAGAAACGCCCAGAATCCGCCGACGAGAATGATCCCCGCCCCAAGCGCCTCCACGACGCGAACGATGTCGGAGACCGTGCTCTTGTAGTCCATTGCGACGCAACCCTACGCAACAGATGTCGTCGCCCAGCGACGGCGCTCGTGTTTCACCCGGGTGAGCCCGAACCCGTGCCCGAACTTGGCCCTGCCGGCGGAGTCATGCGACGATGTGTCGCAGAATGGCGCTCGGATCGGGGCAGCGGGGGGCAGGGACGGCGGAGAGGATGGGCGCGGCTGCGCTTCCGCCGCTGATCGAGGCCAAGCTGGCGGCTCCGGGTCTGCGTGGAGGCATGGTCGACCGTCCGCGTCTCTGGACGGGGCCGGCTGCCGGTGTCGATGCGGTGCTGACGCTCGTCGCGGCACCGGCCGGCTACGGGAAGACGACTGCGGTGCGGGCGTGGTGTGCGAGCCAGGACGCGGCGCTGGCCTGGGTCACCCTCGATACCGGCGACAACGATCCGACTCGATTGTGGCGGTATGTCGCGACGGCGGTCGATCGCGTGCGACCGGGGCTCGGGCGAGGCTGCGCTGCAGCGGCTCGGGATACCGGGCGGTGCGATCGAGGACGCGGTCGACGAGCTCATGAACGGCATCGCCGCGTTCGGGGAGCGGCTGCTCCTGGTGCTCGACGATCTTCACGCGGTGACCGGCGAGGGCTGCATCGCGTCGATCGACCGTGCCCTGTCGCACCTCCCACTCAACGCACGCGTGATTCTCGTCACGCGGGTCGATCCTGCGCTGAGCCTCGCGCGATACCGCGCCGCCGGTGTGCTCGCCGAGCTGCGCGCGAGGGAGCTCGCGTTCACGCGCGCCGAGACGCATGACCTGCTGGTCACCCGTGGGAAGATCGAGCTCGGGGCGGACGAGATCGAACTGCTCGACGAGCAGACCGAGGGCTGGCCTGCGACGCTCGTCCTGGCCGGCCTCTGGCTGCGGACGGTCGACGACCCGGCCGCGGCCGTGCGGGCGTTCGGAGGCGATCACCACTTCGTGGCCGAGTACCTGAGCAGCGAGGTCCTCGCGGCACTCGACGAGGACCAGCGGTCGTTTCTCCACGGTGTCGCGGTCCTGGGCGAGTTCACCGCCGAGCTCTGCGACGCCGCGCTCGACCGCACCGGCTCCGCCGCCGTGCTGGCCGAGCTCGAGCGCTCCAACCTCCTTGTCTCGCGGCTCGAACGTGGAGGCTGGTTCCGCATCCACTCGCTGTTTGCCGCGTACGCCCAGACCGCGCTCGCGTCATCCGAGCCGGCCGCCGCGACGACGATCCAGCGCCGAGCCGCCGATGGCTCAGATCGCACGGACTGCCCATGGAAGCGCTCCGACACGCGGCGGCTGCCGACGACCACGAGTTCGTCGCCGAGGTGCTCGTCGACTACTACCTGTCCCTGATCAGGAGCGGCGACGGCGGGACGCTTCTTCGCTGGGTTCGCACGCTGCCGGATGACTGCGTCCTCGAGCACCCGGAGCTGGCGGCGACCGCCGCGGCGGCCGCGGTGCTCGCGGGAGAGGGCGCGATCGAGCAGCGCCGGTTCATGCAGCTCGCCGATCGGGCGCAGAGTCAGCAACACGGACAGTCCGACGCATATGTCGAAATCTGGGTGAGATTGGTTCGTGCGGGGACGGTCGACGGTGGCGTCGGCCGGGCGGTGCTCGACGGCCGCCGCGCCGTCGAGCTCGCGCGGGCAAGCTCCGACGAGATCCTCACGGGCGCTCGCGCTACGTACGCGCGCGCTCTCTTCTTCGCGGGCGACCTCCAGGAGGCGTCGGCTGCCGCCTCGCAGGTGCTGGAGCATCCGGACATCGGGCATCGCCCGCCGAGCCTGATCCTCGCACACTCGACGCTCGCCCTCGTCGCCGCCGAGCGCGGGCAGCTCGTCGCGGCCCGACGCCATGCCGACGCGGCGAAGGCCGCCGTGGGCCGGATCGGGAGCAGCCGTAGCTGGCTCGGTGCGAACGCGGCCGCCGCTCTGGGAACGGTGCTGGCCGCCGAAGGGAAGCTCGTCGAGGCAGAGCACGAGCTCGTTACCGCCGAGCGCTTCTTCGCGGACGAGGTGGCGACGGTGCACCACGCCTGGCTCCTCGTGCTCCTCGCCCGTACCCGTCTGCGCCGCGGCCGCCTCGACGAGGCGCAGACGGTGCTGCGCTCGGCCCGGGAGGCCCTCGACGAGCTCACCAGACAGCGGGATCGTGCGGCCGCTTTGCGAGGAGGTGGAACGAGAGCTCCGGACGGCAAGAGACCGGGCAGCCGGCGGAGAGCTGCTCGAGGCGCCAACCGCGGCCGAGCTCGCCGTGCTCCGGCTTCTGGCCTCCGACCTGTCGGCACGGGAGATCGGCGAGCAGCTCTTCCTCTCGCCCAACACGATCCGGTCGCACACCCGCACGATCTACCGGAAGCTCGGCGTCCACTCCCGCCCGGACGCAGTCGCACGCGCGATCGTGCTCGGCCTCCTCGAGCAAGCGCGTTCACCCAAGTGAACGGCGTACCTCACCACGTAGACACCGGGGAGGCGTGTCAGGCTGTGTCGAATGGGCAGTCGCGAGTACCGGCTCGTGGTCGAAGGCGAGCTGAGCGACCGCATGCAGCTCGCCTTCGAGGGCATGAACCTCACGCGCGGCGACGGCACCACGACCCTGACCGGAACCATCCGCGACCAGGCCGAGCTCCAGGGCGTCCTCCAGCGCATCACCGATCTCGGACTCACATTGCTCGATCTGACCGCAGTCGACAACGCCGCCTGACGCTGAAACGCGGCAAGCCAGTGCGCGCACAAACGCGAAGGAGCAGTGCCGGGGAGATGATGGTCCGGTGACGGCCCCGCGGCGCCATCGGGTCGCCGATGCCGGCCGGAAGGTTCGTGCCGTGCCGCGGCCGAATCTGATCGAGCGGCGCCTGTCGAGGTTCCTGCGTGAGCCGCCTTCGGTTCGCCTCGCCGCGGGCGTGATCGTGGTGGCCACGACGCTCGTCGTCGTCGGCGGCGGGATCCTGATCAGGGTGCTCGACCACCACGAGTACTCGAACGTCTGGGTCGGAATGTGGTGGTCGCTGCAGACGGTGACGACGGTCGGCTACGGCGACGTGACGCCGAAAGACGTCGCCGGCCGGCTGGTGGGCGCGTTCGTGATGCTCGAGGGAATCGCCTTCCTGGCGATCGTCACCGCCGCGATCACCTCGACCTTCATCGCCCGCGCCCAGAGCGAGCGTGCCGCCGCTGAGCAAGCAGACGAGGAGACGGAGGAGGCACGGGTCGATGCCCGCTTCGACGATCTCGTCCAGCGCCTCGACCGTCTCGAGTCGATGCTCCGCGCGCTCGGCAAGAGCTGAGCCGAGCTATCCGGACTTGGCGACCCGTGTATTACGCAGACGATGTCGTGGGTGGTGGTGTCTGGTCGCCACGCGTTCTCAGCAGGGCGACGATCGCGATCAGCAGGTAGCCGAACGCGGCCACTTTGGGCGCGAAGATCGCGAGCACGATCACGCCGATGTAGAAGCCGAGGTTCGGCGTCGTCGCGAGCATGATCGCGTTGATCTCTTTCTCGCTCACCTCTGGCTTGAGCAGGCCGCGGTCGCGTGCGATCGAGCCCCAGAGAGCGCCGAGCAGAAGCTGGATAACGAGCAGCGAGGCTCCGTAGAAGATGGCTGCGGCGCGCTGGGCGCTGTTGTCGTGGATCGCCTCGGCCATCGAGCCTGGTCGGGAAGGGCAGGAACGCGACCGCCATCAGCAGCACCAGGTTGATGACCATGACCTGCTGGTTCGCGTACTGCAGGCGCCGGAAGATGGCGTGGTGGGCCATCCAGATCCCGCCGATCGTGATGAAGCTCGTCGCATACGCCAGATAGGAGGGCCACTGATGAGCGATGCCGCGCCACAAGTTGTCGAACGCTGCCTCGGGGACAGCTACTTCGAGAATGAGCAGCGTGATCGCGATCGCGAACACGCCGTCACTGAACGCCTCCGTCCGGCCCGTGCTCCAGCGGTCGCCCACAGCGAACCTTTCACCGCATGCGCCACCGCTCCTGCCCGATCGGCCACCCTGAGCATCGGGTCTCTCGCGACGAAATGAAGGCGAGTCCGACCTCGACCGGTGAATTGGCTCATTGCACCGACGCAGGACCTCTAACAGATCCTGCTCGAGCCTCGGGCTCCGCCGGGAGACCGACGCTGACCGACCTCGCCGCCGCACGAAAGCCGCTCTCGCGCCTGCGAGGCAACACCCCCGCTTACCGTCGTCAGGTGTTCGGATCGCACGCAGAGTCACCGCTTAACCGCAACCCATCCCAATGCCGGGAGTGTGGCACCCGCTCACCGCGCCGGATCTGCGAGCAGTAGCCGAGTACACGGCGGTTCGGAACGCGCTGCGGGCGGCGGCCGACGCGGGCGCGACGTCGGCTCACGTGCGGATGGACTCGCCGGTGGTCTTCGGCCACCTCTCTGGGGCATCGCGTGCGTGGGCCGAGCACCTGATCCGGCTCAAGGAGGAGGTCGAAGCGCAGGTGGCCCGGTATCCGGGGCGGGTCACGTTCGCTCGGATTTCCAGGGAGCGGAACCGAGTTGCCGACAGCTCGCGAAGGACGGCGCCCGGGCCTCGAAGGCGCTGAGCGCCGATCGGCGGCGATAGGTTCCGCGTCAAGTGCACGACCGTCGGCGCGGTCTGGGCGCGGATCGACACGTGCGGTGACCTTAGCCCGGGCGCCGTTGCCATATCCACGATCAACAGGCCCCGTCTCCACTGCGAGCGCAGATCGCAGTCGATTCACCCCCGGCTGCCAGTGATCCCGCATGCATCCGGAGCCCCCTCATGCCTCGACGGTTCAAGGGACCACCCTGACCGGGCCCTAGTCTCTGGTACCGAACCGACCGTGTGATGCACAAGCGTGCTCTCGCCTGATCGCCGCCAACCAGGCTCTGTTTAGTTGGTCAACTCGTAGACGCCTCGGCTGATCCGCCGGAAGCGAGGGGCATCACCGCCGGAGTACCCGGCCAGTGTCCCCTTCACGGATGACCACAGCAGCGGTCCGCCCGTGAGGCGCTCGGCTGCTGCGTGGATCTCGCACGCTCGCAGCGGCCGACCGGCCTCCTCGAGTACCCGCGTGACCGTCTCGAGCACCGGACTCAGCCTGGGTGGAGCGGAGCGAGGAAAGATCGGATTCTCAGCAGCTTTGGCCACCAGCCGGCCTCGCAGCTCCGCGATCCGGGAGAGCTCAACCTTGGCTTGAGGGTTCGAACGTGCCCCGTTGTCTTCCATCGGAGAACTGCCCGTAAACAGGCGGTTTCTCGTTACTAGGGCGAGGTCAGCCACTCGCCCGTGCGTCCTCGCTGCGTCCACTCTGATCCTCCGATGCGGCCTCGAACGCGTCGAGCGCGTCGCAGTGACGGACGATCACACGATCTTGCCGAGGGCCGGGTTGTC
This sequence comes from uncultured Actinomycetes bacterium, assembly GCA_963776375.1. GTDB lineage: Bacteria > Actinomycetota > Thermoleophilia > Gaiellales > Gaiellaceae > PALSA-612. The sequence continues at coordinate 7,629 of CAVZMF010000008.1, forward strand.
CACGCGTGCCTGTTGGGGTCGTGGTTCGCGCAGTAGGTTCCTCGCGCGATGAGGGTTCCGCACCTTCAGGCAGGGTCGCTTCGGCATCGCCCGGGCAGTGTCGCTGTGGTCGAGCTTGACCGTGGAAGAGTTGTCCATATATATGCCCCGAAGGCGCTCGCAGACCTGCTGCCTGTCGTCGAAGACTGCATGGGCGGCCACGAGCGTGCCAACGAGACCGGTATGCGCCGTGCTACTAGCGCCCCGATTGGCAGGCTCGGGTTCCATCGGCCAGCCAACCGTATACACGGCGTGCCGGCTTCTGGCCTCTGCACGGTCCGTCGCACCGCGTCACGGTTCCCGAGGCGGCGCGGCGGCCCGGAGAATTGGCGAGCCCCTCCCTTGTACGGGAGGTGCCGTCTAGGATCAGAACTGGCAAAACAAAAACCCCCAGATTTGCTGGGGTTTTAGAGCTCTCTCCCGGACTCGAACCGGGGCCGCCTCCTTACCGTGGAGGATTGGAGTGTGGCCCGCAGCGTCAGGAGAGTCCGCTCACCGCCTGGGTTTCCCTGCTGCTAAGCCGGTTTGGCCCCCTGTTCGATCGTTGCCTTGACGATCCCTGAGATGCCCCGAGGGACCCCGACCCTGTCCCCAAGACCTGTCCCCAGAATCAGCCTGAATGAGGTCGTCGTCCCGGGTTCGCTCGAGTCGATCCGGGAGGACATCAACCATGCTGTCTGAGCGAACCCGAGCGAACTGACGCGAACGGCTGCACCGAATCGACAAGCCGGGGGTCACTGGTTCGAGCCCAGTACCGCCCATATGGCATTGTCGTCCTGACAACGTGTTATGAGAAGTTAAGTGCGCTGATCGTCGGGCTGGGCGAGCGTTCCGGAATGACGCTCGGGGCAGTCGAGATTCGTGCTCGCCGGAGCGGGGATTCGGCCTGGATTCCAGATGATCTCCCAGAGGTGACCGTCAGGATCGCGGAAGTAACCGGAGTAGATGCCCCAGGGTCGATCGCGGGCTGGGGTGATGGGCGCGCCCGCAACTTCGGCCTGCTCGAGCAGCCTGTCAACCTCGTCGCGGCTCCGTAATAACTGGGCGAGGCTGAACTCGCCGCTCCGCCCAGAGTCAAGGTCGATCTCTGCGTCCTTGGCCAGGTCTGCGCGGGGATACAGGCTGAGAATCAGACCACCGTCGAGCTCGAACAGCGCGATCGCGCCATTCGCGCCCGTCACCTCGTCGGTCCACTTCTCGCCGATGACGCCGCTTGACTCCAAGCCGAGGCCGTCGCGATAGAACGAAAGCGAGCGTTCCAGGTCGTCGACGGCAAGCGTGATCACATGTAGGCACGAATCCATTCTCTCTCCCTTTCCAACCAGATCGTCGCCACAAACGCGCGCTCTTCCAGGGCCGGGAACACCTCATGGCGAGTGTTCGGGCAGTCCCCTGAAGCCGTGAGGCTGGATTTGGCCGGAACCGATGAGTTTCCGCTGGTCTGCCAGTCTCTACCGCGTACGAATCCGTAAGCGAGAAACTTCCGCCTGCAGTAATGACTCCAGGAGGCAGCATGAGGCTTCTTCTCACTTCCAGTGGCATCAGCAACACGAGCATCCACGACACGCTGGTCGACCTGCTGGGCAAGCCGATTGCCGAGTCCAGCGCCCTCTGCATTCCCACTGGGGTGCAGCCCTTCCCCGGCGGACCTTCACACGTCTACCAGTTCATCAGCGGATCAACTCACAGCCCCATGTGCGGATTGGGATGGAAGTCGTTGGGAGTGCTCGAGCTCACCGCGCTGCCCAGCATCAGAGAAGAGCATTGGGTCCCCGCGGTCCAGGAGGCTGACGCTCTGCTGGTTTGGGGCGGCAGTCCCTTGTACCTGTGCTACTGGATGCGGCAATCCGGACTGGCCGACCTCTTGCCGTCCCTGCGGCCCGAGACGGTCTATGTCGGCGTGAGCGGCGGAGCAATGGTGGCCACTCCCGACTTCGGAGGAGACACCTACGACGAGAGTGAGCCGCTCACCGGCAGCGACAGAGCGCTCGGGCTAGTCGATTTCTCGGTCTTTCCACACCTTGATCGCGAGGATGGCATTCCGGCTAGCCCTCTGGCCGAGATAGAAGCATGGGCCGCCGGGCTATCAGTGCCGGCGTACGCGATCGACGATCAGACCGCCATCAAAGTGGTCGACGGCACCGTCGAAGTCGTCTCCGAGGGTCACTGGAAACTGTTTACCCCCTAGATGATTGATCGATAAAACGACCAATCATCTAGCAGGAATCGTAATCCGGGCCGTTTGAATTCCCACTACGCTGCGTGGCTAATGCGTACCCTTGCCGGCCGGCAACCGCTAGACGATTGATCGACGAATTTCCGATCAATCGACTAGGCTCAGCTCGGAAGGTCGAGACCTCCCCGTCAACGAAGAGCCTCCTCGAACCGCGGGTCGTTGCGTACGGCGGCGAAGTCGTCGTCTCTGCGCGCGTCCTCGCGGAACCGCGGGAGCAGCTCGACGGACCGCCGGAGGTGGGCGAACGTGTCGTCGCCGGTGTCGCCCGCGAGCGTTGCGAAGCACGCGTAGTTGTAATGCAAGCCCGCGTGGTCCGGCATGTGCTCGAGGGCACCGCGGACAGCTTCGAGCGCGTCGGCGTACCGCCGTTCGCCGTACGCGGCCATCGACTCTCTGTGGAACGGCCACGCCTCACCCCAGTCGACCCCCTGGTACGCCTCGCCTGGCGTGGCGCCGACAGCGAGGACGGTTCCGTCCCCGGTCGCCTTCCGCCGCGACTCCGGCCTGACGAACACGAGTGTTCCTGGCGGCGCGTCGACCGCCTCGCCGTCGACCTCGAAGGTCGCCTTCCCGTCGAGCACGATGTACAGCTCCTCCTGGCCCGACCCGGCCTCGTCGTGCTCATTGATGAGCGTGCCGTCCTCGTCGGGCGTGTAGGCGTTGATTCCAAATGCGTGGATCCCGAGGTGCTCGCGCACCGGAATATCTCTACCGCGCCGCTCGATGTCATCGAGGTGCGCGACCTGCCACGTCGGGTTGCCGTTCATCCGTTCACCTCCGAGTCCTGCGGGTCATTGGGAATCGTCGATCGTAACCGCCGTCAAACGGCTCGCTTGATCTGGCGACAGGGTGCGGCCTGCGTACGGTCCACCCAGCGACCTTCGACGGCACCTCGCCCTGCCGTTAGCATCGACGGTCGTGCGGGAGGCCTCGGGACAGATTGTCCTTCGCGACATCGAAGATCGTGATCTCAGGGTGCTGTTCGAGTACTCGAGAGATCGCGACGCGATACGGATGGCTGCGTTCACGTCGCCGGATCCCGATGATCGAACCACCTTCGAGCGACGGTGGGCGCGGCTGAGAAGCGACGGCTCTACGACGAACAGGGTCGTCGAGATCGACGGTCGAGTCGTGGGTCACATTGCGAGCTTCGACTTGGACGGTCACCGCGAAGTCACCTACTGGATAGGCCGTGAAGATTGGGGCCGCGGCATTGCCACACGTGCTCTACAAGAGTTCTTGCAGATGGAGGCAAGCCGTCCTCTTTACGCCCGCGCTGCAAGCGACAACGCCGCGTCGATTCGTGTGTTGGCGAAGTGCGGTTTTCTTATTGTGGGCGAGGGGCGCGGGTTCGCTCATGGGCGCAACGAGGAGACGGACGAGGTCGTCCTCCGACTCGATGCATGAACCCAACTGCCCGCGCCTGGGCGAGCGTACTGTCGCTCTGGGTTGAAGGAGCCGCGCGGCCGGTGGCGACGTTATGTAGCGCATGGCACGTCCTGCGCGGTGCCCTAGGATTGCGCCCTGCCGTTCACGCTCAGGAACATCAAGGAGGATCTGGAGGACCTCGGCCCTAGGTTCGACGGCGCGCCGGACCTCGAGTTCCGTGCGGCGACCAAGGCGCTCGACCTCGAGAAATCCGCCCTGAGCTACCAGCGCGTCCCGCCCGGCTATCGCTTTCCGTACGGCCACACGCACGAGAAGCAAGAGGAGGTGTACGTGGTCCTGCGCGGGAGCGGGCGGATGAAAGTCGACGACGAGATCGTCGAGCTCAAGGAATGGGACGCGGTGCGCGTCCCGCCCCGTACGTGGCGAGGCTACGAGGCCGGGCCAGAGGGCCTCGAGATCCTCGTCATCGGCGCGCCCAATCTCGGCGAGGATCCGCGCGAAGACGTCGATGGCCAGCGCGACTGGTGGGCTGACTAGTGACTGGTGGGCTGGCTAGTAGAGCTGTCCGGAAGTTTTGATCGTTAGGCCGCGAGTCGGAGGTCGGGGCGGAATAGAGTCAACTTGCACCCTCCGATCCGCATGCGACGGACGGCTTAGGAACTGGTCTCGATCCACTGATTGACCGGGGTCAGCCCGTGCGCCAGTTGTGCGCCAGTCAGGTGGCGCGGGAGGAGGTGACGGCGAAGTGTTCGGGCTGCAGGGGCGAGGACGACGCTGAGCCGGAAGAGCCGCACCAGGCGCAGCCGGTGCGCGGCCCTCAGAGCGGCGTGTTCATGTCGGTTTGGATCTGCGCCTGGGTGCGCGCGACGTTGTAGAGGCGCACGTCGTCGATCCGGCCCTGGAAGTACCGCCGGTAGATCGAGTCGCCGCCGATCGACAGCGGGTTCGTCGAGGTGGCGATGTTCCCGGTTCGCGCTTGGCTCGACGCGAGCACCCCGTTGACATACAGGGTCAAGGTCGCACCGTTGTAGGTGACGGCGAGGTGAGTCCAGGTGTTGACCGCGAGCGCCGCGGTTCCGTATACCGTGGTCGTCCCGGAGCCGGCGAACGTCCCACCGCCAGCCGGCCGACTCGACGTCTTCGACGTCGCCTCCAGGTAGTAGTTGTCGTTGACCTTGTAGACCACGTCGCGCCAGGCGTTCGAGACCGCCTGCGGATACACCCACGCCTCCAGTGTCATCCCGGCGGTCAGACGCAACGATGGGGAGTCGGGGATCGTCACCCGCGCGCTCGTCCCGTTGAAGACGAGCGCATTCCCGTACTTTCCGGCCGTCGTCCACGTCGCCGTCCCGATTGTCCCGTTGTTGCCGGTAGCGGAGGAGTCCGCAACCGTCGTTCCCGTCCCCTCGTTGAACGAATACGCCGCCACGAGTCCGGAGCCGGCCGCCAGGGTCTTCGCGCTCGCGATGTTCGAGTACCCGCTCAGATTGCGTCGCCGCGTCGACGGCCCGCACCCGATAGCTATAGCTCGTGTTCGCCGCGAGATTCGCGTCGTTGAACGACGTCGCCGACGGCTGTCCGACCTCGGCAAAGTTCGAGCAACCCGCGCCCTGACAGCGCTCCACCCGGTACCCCGTCACCCCCACATCGTCCGTCGATGCTGTCCAACTCAAATTGATCTGCGACGAGCTCACCGCCGACGCCACCAGATTCGTCGGCGCCGTCGGCGGCTGCGTGTCTGGACCCTGGCTGTTGATCGGAGTGTTCATGTCGCTCACGATCTGACCGGCGGTCAGCGCGACGTTGTAGATGCGGACCTCGTCGATTCTGCCGCTGAAGTACTGCCCGTACAGGAGGTCGCTCCCGATCGTCAAGGCGCCGGTCGACGTTGCGATCGGTCCGGTCTGAGCCCTGGTCGCCACCTGGGCTCCGTTGACGAAGATGCGCATCGTCGAGCCGTCGTAGGTGGCCGCGAGATGAGACCAGGCGTTCAGCGGCAAGGCTGACACCCCGCGCAACGAACTCGGACTGAAGGTGCCTCCCATCGCGGGCGCCCCCGTATCCGAAGAGCCCTCCAGGTAGTAGATGTCGTCCTGCCCCTTGTAGATGACATCGCGCCAGCCACCCGACGCAGTCGGATAGACCCACGCCTCCAACGTCATCGCCGAGGTCAAGTCGAGGGAGGCCGAGTCGTTGACGGTTCCGCGCGAGCTCGTTCCGTTGAAGACCGCCGCACCGCCGAACTTGCCGGACGTTGTCCACGTCGTGTTCGACAGCGTCCCGTTGTTCCCGAAGCCCGACCGGTCCGCGAAGGTCGTTCCCGAGACCTCGTCGAGGCCGTAGGCGGCAACCGGCGCCGGGCCAGCCGCCTGCTGGAACGTCGCGAGATAGCTCGCGTTTGCGTCCGGGACGACGATCAGATGGCTTCGCGCGCCGCCGTCCGACCAGGACGCGAACGTGTAGGGAGTTCCGCCCGAGCTCTGGTCACGGGCCTCGATCGTATGGTTGAAGCCGATCAGGGTGTCGTAGACGAACGGCGTGACCTTGGCGATGCCGTCGAGGTAGAGCGTCAGCCCGGGCGGGGCCGTGTTGAACGTCAGATTGACTTTCTCCGGCCAGATGATCACCGACGTGGTCGAGGTCAGGCCGTCCGAGTCGGTCACGGTGAGCGCGACCCTCCAGCGCGTGTTGCCGCTGAAGTCGTGGCCGGTCGTCGGAATCGTGAACGTCCCGCTCTTCACGCCGGTCACCGGAATGCCCGGATGGACGTGCCCCTCGTGCAGGAAGTCGATGTTCCAGGTGTAGGCGCTTGCCGGCAGCGAGCCGTCCTCGGCGTCCGTTGCGTCGCCGCTGAACGAGATCACGTCGCCGGCTCGGAACGTGGCGCCGTCGTGCGGGGTGAGGATCGTCGCTGTCGGCGGAGCGCCGACACTGATCACGATCGGTGTCGAGAGCGTCGTGTTCGTGCCGTCGGAGACGAGTGAGCCTGGCCGTGTACTTGCCGGCCTGCGTGTAGGTATGACTCGGGTTCGCGGCCGTAGACGTGCCGCCGTCGCCGAACGTCCACGAGTACGTGAGCGGTTGCCCCTCGGGATCCGACGAGCCGGCGCTCGAGAAATTCACGGTCAGCGGCGCGGGCCCCGAGGTCGGATTGTCCGCCGAGACGACCGCTATCGGCGCCTGGTTCGACTGGAAATAGCGGATCCTGCGGATCTTGCTGACGCCGAAGGTGCCGCCGACGTCCGAGTAGCCGAGGTCGACGTAGTAGAGCGCGCCGTCCGGGCCTTCGGTCAGGTAGACGATGTCGCCGTACGGCCCGTCGACGCTCCCGTCAGCCGGCTCGAAGTTGAACACGCCATTGACCTTCCCGCTCGCGTCCAGCGTCAGGAACTTGATCCAGTTCTGCGTGTAGTCGGCGAAGAAGTAGGCTCCCCTGGTACGCGCTCGGAAACTGCGTGCCGTGATAGACGAACCCACCGGTGACACACGCGTCCCGGCCGTTGTGCGGATACGCGTAGATGGGATCGGTGTACGGCGCGCCGCAGGCCCCCTCGCAGTTCGGCCAGCCGTAGTTGGCACCGGCGACGCCGAGGTCCACCTCCTCCTTCGCGGTCGAGTTGTCGTTGCCACCGACGTCGCCGACAAAGAACCTGCCGGTCGGCGCGTCGTAGTAGGCGCGATACGGGTTGCGAAGCCCGAGCGCCCAGATCGAGTCGACGTTCGGTCCCGATCCGTCGTAGAACGGGTTGTCGGTCGGAATCGTTCCGTCCTTGTTGATCCGGTGGATCTTGCCGCGCGGGTTGTTCAGCAACTGGGAATTGCTGGCGGTGAAGTGTTCACCGGTCGTGAAGTAGAGCTTGCCGTCGTTTCCGAAGTTGATCGCGCCGCCGTGATGCTCGGCATTCGCGTCCTGCGGATCCTGGTACAGGACCAGCTCGCTGCCGGCAACTGTCCCTGTCAGGGACGCGTTCGCGGTGAAGCGCGACAGGCGATCCCGGTTCGGGCTCCCGAGCGTGTAGAAAACGTAGTAGAAGCGGTTGGTGGTGAAATTGGGATCGAGGGCGATGTCGTAAATCCCCTGCTGCACACCCGCCGAGCCGATATTCGTCAGCTGCAGGAAGGGCGTCGGGATCCGGCTGTGTATACGGAGGCGGCAGAACCTTGATCGTCCCCGCGAGCTCCACGACAAGCATGCGTCCGTCCGGAAGGAACTCGATGCTCGTCGGCAGATTGAAACCGGTCGCCAGCACCTCGTTCTGGAAATGGTTCGTGTTCGCGACGTTGACGGTTACCGGCGCCGACGTCGTCAGGTTGCCAGCCGCGTCGCGCGCGCGCGCTGTCAGCGTGTGCGCGCCGTTCGAGACCGTGCGCGTGTCCCAGGCGAGCCCGTACGGGGCATCGAAATCCTCCGCACCACTGGCGACGCCGTCCACGAAGAACTGCACGCCAACGACACCGACGTTGTCGCTCGCATCGGCCATGACGTTGACGATGTCGCCGACCTGGGCGTTAAGGGCCGGCGACGTGATCGAGACCGACGGTGGTGTTGGATCGGGCTGCTGGACTCCGATCGGGGTCGTCATGTCCGACTGGATCTGGCCCTGCGTCAGGGCAACGCTGTAGATGCGGACCTCGTCGATTCGACCCTGGAAGTACTGGCCGTACAGTGCGTCGCCGCCGATCGTCAACGCTCCCGTCGAGGTCGCGATCGATCCCGTCTGCGCTTTGCTGGCAACCTGCGTGCCGTTCACGAACAGCCGCATCGTCGACCCGTCGTAGGTCGCGGCAAGATGCGACCAGGCGTTCAGCGGCAGCGGCGACGCTCCGATCAACGGGCTCGGGCTAAACGTGCCACCCACTACGGGGGGGCCTCCCGGAGACGAGCCCTCCAGGTAGTAGATGTCGTTGGTTCCCTTGTAGATCACGTCGCGCCAGTCGCCGGACGCCGTCGGATACACCCACGCCTCGAGTGTCATCGCCGAGGTCAGATCCAACGACGCCGAGTCGGGAACGGTCACGCGTGCACCCGACCCGTCGAAGACCAGCGCACCGCCAAACTCCCCGGACGTCGTCCACGCCGCCGTCCCGGTCGTGCCCGAGTTGCCACTCCCCGAGGCGTCGCCGACCGTCGCGCCCGAACCCTCGTCGAACGCGTATGCCGCGACCAGGCCGGCCGGCGCGCCGCGGGCAACCCTCGCCGACTGCAAGAAGCCTACGAACAGGAGCGAGAGGGCAACGAGCAGAACCCAACTCGAATACCTCCGCCCGTGGCCAGCCACGCGCGACATCGTCACCTACCCGCCCCGCCGCGCTCGCCCGCGGCCGCCGCCTAGCGCCACGAACCGCCCTCGACCCTCTCCCGCATCGAGGCCGATCATAGATCGCCATAGATCGCCCTGGCCCCGGGGGAAAGGCTAGGTTTTCGCGATCAGCTCCGCCGGTGGTTCGTGACCCGGCACGAGGACATCCGGACGAGCTCTCCCGCGAGCGCGAGCGGCGGGCGCGCATCGTCGAGCACGTGCGACGGCACTTGACCGCGCTCGAGCGAGAGGCGAACCTCCTCGATGGCTTCGGCCAGCAACTCGGCTGCCGTCATGAGCGGTGAAGTCTGAACTAGACTCAGCTCGAGTGCGGTCGCTGACTCTCTCCGGGGTACTCGCTGTTGCGCTCTTCGGCGTCGTTCTTGCCGGGTGCGGCGGGTCGAGCTCCGATACCAAGGCGAACGAGGCCTATGCGGACGGCGTCTGCACCGCCGTGGCCTCGTGGGAGCAGTCCATCAAGGACATCGCGACCGACTTCAGCGGCGGCATCTCGAAGGCGTCGCTGCAGAAGAAGCTCGACCAGGCGCAAACGGCCACGAACAAGCTCGTGAGCGAGATCAAGGCCGTGCCGCCGCCGAACACCGATGAGGGGAAGGCGGCCAAGCAGCAGCTCGAATCAGCTGACGGGCGACGTCAAGACAACCGTCAACGCCGCCAAGAGCTCGCTGGCGCAGGTCCAGGACAACGCCTCGCTCGCCACCATCACCGCGGCGGTCGCAGCGCTTGCACCGCAGGTGCAGAGCCTCGTCAGCGAGGCGACGTCCGCCATCGGCACCCTGAAGGACGCCGGAGGCTCGCTCGGCAAGGCCTTCAAGAGCACCGACTCCTGCACGAGCCTGAATCCGACGTAGCCGTTACGTCTGGTCGGCGACGTGCACGAGTAGCTTTCCGGTCTTCTCGCCGGTGAACAGCCGGCGCAGCGCGCCCGGGGCCTGCTCGAATCCCTGGATGATCGTCTCCTCGTACCGGAGCTTGCCCCGCCCGTACATGTCGCCCAGGTAGGCCATCGCGTCGAGGAAGCGATCGGCGTGGTCGGTGATGATGAACCCCGCATCGTCGCCCGCTGCATGAGGATCTGGCCGATGTGGATCTGCCCCTGCCAGTCGCTCCCCGCGGCGTCGTACTGGGAGATCATCCCGCAGAGGATGATGCGGGCGCGGAAGTTGAGCCGCAACAGCACGTGGTCCATCACCTCGCCGCCGACGTTCTCGAAGTCGACGTCCACGCCCTTCGGCGTGGCCGCGACGAGCTGCTCGCGCCAGTCGGCGGCGGTGCGGTCGACCCAGGCGTCGAAGCCGAGGTCCTCGACCACGTGGCGGCAGTTCTCGGCACCGCCGGCGATGCCGACGACGTAGGCGCCGCGGTCCTTCGCGATCTGGCCGGCGATCGAGCCGACGGCGCCCGAGGCGGCGGAGACGACGACGGTGTCGCCTTCCTTCACCTCCGCCATCTCGATGCCGACGAATGCCGTCAGGCCCGTGTGGCCGAGGGCGCCCAGGTACGCGGTGACCGGCGCCTGGAGCGGATCGGGAAGCGGAAAGAAGCCTGCCTCGGGCCCGGCGACGCAGTACTCCTGCCACTGCGTGTAGCCGGAGACGAGCGCTCCCGGCTCGAACCCCTCGCGGCGCGACTCGACCACCTGGCCGATGCCGATCCCGCGCATCACCTCGCCGAGCTCGACTGGAGGCGAGTACTGCCGCATGTCGCTCATCCACAGCCGATTCGTCGGGTCGAGCGAGAGGTAGAGCGTGCGGACGAGGATCTCCCCGTCGGTGACCTCGGGGACGGGCTCGCTGACCAGCTCGAGGTCACCCTCGGTCGGCGCGCCGACCGGGCGCCTGCGCAGGCGGTAGGCGCGGTTTGTCAGGGCGGTCGTGCTCATGTCTCCTCCCAAGCTCGCGTTTACGTGACCCGGAACACCCGGTACTCGACGATCGGCCCGGGGTGAAGCCTGCCCTGGGCGACGAAGACGGTCCGGTTGACCCACTCGTAGCGCGGGTCGCCCGTCTCGAGGCGCGGGCACGTGCGGAAGTAGTGGTCTTCCCAGTCGCTCGACTTCTCGCCCGCGTTCGCCGCCTTCGCGGCTTCCGTGTACTCGATCAGGCCGAAGTACTGGACGTAGATGTGCGCGCCGTCGTGCGTGTTCAGCGTGAGGCGCACGTCGAGACGGCCCCAGCCGTCGGGGCCGACGAGCACCCAGTCGGCACCGCCCGTGCCGACGGTGCCCCGGATGCGCTCGCCCTTCACCTCGCCGGCGAGCACCTCGCGGATCCGGCGCGTGCCGAACGGCCCCGCGCCGACCGGCACCGCCTCCTCGAGCTCCGCCGTGAAGTCGAACTCGTGCACGAGCTCCATCGTCAGACCGGCAGCTCCCTTCCCAGCCAGTCCCGGTAGAAGCCCTCCAGGTCGGGCAGGAAGTCGTGGATCGGCGGGTAGCCGGGCGGCACGGCCTCGACCTCGAGCTGGGTGTAGCAGCCGGGGCAGAAGTACTCGCGCAGGTGGTCCCAGGCAGGGTCGCCGTGCATCATCTCCGGGTAGATCTCGAGCAGCTTCTCCTCGGTGTCGCGCACGTGCGATCAGGGCTTCGAGCTTCCAGTTCTCCGTGTGCTCGCAGAACTCGTGCCCGCAGTGGAGCACTTGACCACGTAGCGGCCGCCGCCCTTGGAGACGATGTACAGGTGCTCGCCGAACGGCAGCACGATCGGGTCGTCCCAGGGAGCGCGCGCCTGGAGCAGCTCGACGTACGTGTCGAAGCGGGCCGGGTCCTTGTAGCCCGACTGGATCGCCTTGACCGGTGCCGGTCGAGGCGCTCGTCGACGAGGTCCGCCAGCATCTGCTTGTCGACCTTCATGGCTCAGCCCTCCAGGCTCGCCCGCGCGAGCATCGCCTTGGACGATGTCGACCTCGGGCGTCGGCACCGGGAAGTCGAAGTCCGCGGGGAGGTCCCAGAACTCGCGGAACTCCGCGGCCCAGCGCTCGGAGAGCCGCATCGACTCCGCGTACATGCGCTGTGATGTGCGGGTCGAAGTCGCTCGCCGTTGCATGGGCGAGGATCCGCTCGCGCTGGCCGGCCATCCACTCGCGCACCGGCACGGCCTTGGCGCGGCGCTGCTCGCGCGCCTCGGCGCGACGCCTTGCGGCGCCTCCGGTCGATCGACCAGCGGCCGTCGTCTCCCGCGCGGCGACCACGCCGTAGACCGACTCGGCGAAGCGCGGGAGCAGGTAGCCGTCGTCGAGGTCCTCCATCGACGTGCTCGGGCTTGCGGTCGAGCGGATCGCCCAGCCCGTCGCCGCCGCGGAAGACGCAGAGGTACAGGTCGCCCTGCTGCATCAGCTCCGGGAGCGTCGAGCGTCTGCTGGTCGAAGTCCCGGCGGCCGGTGATCGAGCCGCTCGACGTTCGATTCCTCGGGGTCGGGCTCGTGCGTCGGGTACGGCTCGCTGCGCGGCGACAGCTCGAAGAAGTTCGTGTCGCGGATGTTGTGCCGATAGCCGGCCGGCGCCGGATAGCCGCCCCACAGCCCGGAATGCAGTGGAGCACGGGCCGTTGCCGATGTTCTGCATCTCGAAGAACGGGCGTCTTCCAGGCGAGGCGCAGGCACTCGTAGCCCGAGCCGCCGCGGTGGCGCCCGGCCCGGCGGTCGTTGGGCTTGACCCGCTGGCCCAGGTAGAGGAAGGGCTCGATGCAGCTCCCACATCTCCAGGTCGCCCATGTCGCCCTCGGGGTTCCACATCGCCGCGCCGTAGTCGAGCCCGTCCAGCGACCATCTTCGCGCCGCCGCCGCACGCAGGACAGGCCGAAGTTCGTCGTCGCCGACTGCTGTGCCGAAGTGGTCGATGCCGCCGCCCTGGAACACGTTCGGCGGTGAACGCCGTAGGGCGCCAGCACCTCCTCGACGAAACCGCGCGCCTGCAGCCCGCGCGACAGGAGCTTGATGAACCCGGTGAAGGACGGGATCAGGAAGCCACCAGGCGATGCCGGTCGAGGCCGCCGGGTTGTAGTGGTTCGTCCACGTGCCGGGCGGGAAGTTCGTGCGCAGGCCGATGTAGGCGCCGTCGTTGACCTTGTCGTTCAGATCAGCGTCTGCGTCAGCTGCACCCAGATCGCGCCCTGCATCGCCGAGGGCGTGCAGTTGCACGAGTGGTAGCCCCAGGCCGAGGCGCCGTCGTAGTCGAGCTCGAGCATGCCGTCGCGCGGTGATCCGCAGCTCGACCGGCGCGTGCATCAGCGTGTCGCGCCGTGCGTAGGACGGGAGCTGCTGCTCGGCGGCGAACGGCACGCTCGTTGAACGCGGGCGCGCGGTAGCGGCCGGGGATCAGTCATCTCCCTCAGCCGGCTCTGGAACGAGCGCCGCCCGTCCTCGATGCACCTCGCGGACGAACTGCTTGTAGGTGTCGATGCCCTCCTCGAGGATCACCCGCTCGACCGCCTCGCGGATCATGTGGCAGCCCGGCCAGCGCGCGTGCGCTCGTCGAGCGTCCAGTACATCGGCGTGCGCGTGCCCTTCAGGCCGGCGAGCATGTGGTCGCGCTGAACAGCCGGTCGTCGGCGCCGATCTTGCGTGCGGGGAGGTCGATGCCGTCCTCGTAGCGGGTGATCGGGCCGACCGGCACGCCGCCCGGCGTCTTGGCGCCGATGTCGATCTCGTGCGTGACCCCGCCGCCCAGCCGACGAGCTCGCTCCTCCCAGAAGATCGGCACGATCGTCTGGACGTCGGCGTTGTGGACGTCGCCGATCATCGCGTCGTTGTTGCAGAAGATGTCGCCCGGCGCGATGCCCGGGTTCTCCTCGTAGCCCTGCGCGGATCATGTACTTGATCGCGTCCGACATGGTGTGGACGTGGACGATGATCCCGCGCGAGAGCGCGACCGAGTCGCCCTCGGGCGTGTAGAGCACGAAGCACAGCTCGCCGATCTCCTTGACGATCGGGCTGGCGGAGATGTTCAGCGCGGTCTCGCGGGCGGAGACGAGGCCGCCGCGCAGGCGGGAGAAGAGCTTCTCGTAGCGGATCGGGTCGCGCCGCGCTTGAGGTCGAGGGCCTCCAGGCCCCAGTAGGACCGGTCTCGCCGAACAGGCGCTCCGGACTCGTCCAGCATCTGCTGGAGCGTCTGCCGTCCCAGCCGAGCGGCCGCGCGGCCGACGGCTCGAGTGCGCGGCTTGCATCAGTGATCGTCATGGCCGTCAGCTCCTCGGTCTCGAGATGGAAGATCAGGTGCTGGTCGAGCCGGGCTCTGCGCCCGGGCGGGATCGCGAACGTGTCCGCCGGCGACTCGACGATCGCCGGCCCGGCGATCACGTGGCCGGCGCGCAGGTCGTCCTGCTCGTAGATCGGCGTGTCGCCAAGTCCGCCTGCCACCAGACCGGCCGCGTCGCCTTCGCGGCGGGCGGCTCGGCGGTCGCCCAGCGGCTCGACCGGGAGCGACGGCTTCTCGACCTCCACGGAGCCGGTCACGATGGCGTACGTGACCAGGTAGCCGAGCTCGGGCGAGCTGGCGCGAGCGCGCGTAGAGCTTGCCGTAGGCGTCCTCGAAGGCCTCGATCAGCGCGTCGACGTCGGCTCGCGGTCCTCGAGGCGACTGGTGCGGCGAGTAGATCTCGATGTCGTTGAGCTGCCCGAAGTACTGCATCCGCACGAAGCGGCGGAACGTGACCTCGTCCTCGGCCTTGCCGGACTTCGCGAACTCGTCCGCCACCTGCTCGCGCAGGGCATCGCCACGCCTGCTGTCGATCGCCGCGGCCGCTGCCCAGCTTCGCCTCCGCGGGCGCGCCCGGGCGGGATGGGCAGGTCGATCGTGAGGTCGTAGCGGTAGGCGTAGTCGCCGCAGGCGCAGCCGAAGGCGGAGAAGCCGGCCGCCCACGCCGGCACGAGCACGTCGCGGTAGGGCACGCCGGCTCGCTGTAGCCGGCGACGTGCAACGGCCCGCCGCCGCCGTAGCAGAAGCAGCGTGTAGTCGACCGGCGAGTAGCCCTTGCCGAGGACCTGCGCCGGCCGCCTGGTAGCGGAGCGTCTCGTCGAACAGCTCGATGATGCCGGCGGCCGCCTCCTCCACCGACAGCCCCAGCGGCCGAGCGATCTGCTCCTCGATCGCGGCCGCGCGGCGCGCTCGGCGTCCAGCTTCACGTCGCCGCCGAGGAAGTAGTCGGGGTTGACGCGGCCGAGGACGAGGTTGAGATCGATGACGCTCGGCGTCTCGAGCCCGCCCTCGGGCCAGCAGACGCCGATCCTCGCGCCGGCGGAGTCCGGCCCGAGCTCGGGCCGGCCGGAGTTGGGGTCGATGCGGACGAACGAGCCCGTCCCGGCGCCGATCGAGTCCACCTGGACCAGCGGCAGGTTGAGGATGAAACGTCCGAAGTCCGGCGTCGGCGTGATCTGGAACTCGCCGTCGGTGATCAGCGCGATGTCGAAGGAAGTACCGCCGATATCCGTGCAGACGACGTTCGGGAGGCCGAGCTTCTCGGCCAGATACCGCGCACCGATGACACCGCCGATCGGGCCGGAGATCAGCGTCCGCGCCAGCTCACGCGCCTCCACCGAGATCGTGCCGCCGTGCGCGGCCATGATCGCGCAGATCGAACGCCGGCCCCGGCCTCGCGGGTGACGGCGCGTACGCGCTCGAGCTGCTCGCGCGAAGGCTCGGCCGCATACGCCTCGATCAGGGTGGAGTTGAGCCGCGGGAAGTCGCGCCGCATCGGGTACAGCTCGGTGGAGAGGAACACGCTAGGCCCGCTGCCGTTCAGGCGCCAGCTCGGACGCACACTTCCTCGATCAGCTCGCGGACGCGTCCTCGTGCCCGGAGTTGCGGTAGCGAGTAGCAGCAAGTAGACGACGATCGCAGTCGACGCCCGCGTCGATGCAGCGCCGCTCGCGGCCGCGCGCACCTCGTCCTCGTACAGCGGGATCGCGACATCGCCGAAGCAGGTCGATCCGCTCGCGCACGCCCTCGCATCAGCTTCGCGCGGGACGAGCGGTTCGTTGTGGTAGTGGGTGGCGACATGCAGGCGGTCCGAGTACGGGTAGCCGAGGTAGGTCTGGATCCCGCGCTCGAGCTTGAAGGTGTCCTCGATCCCGCCGGAGACGATGCAGCCGACCTTGCGGCCCTTGCGCTCGAGCAGGCGGTTGAGCATCGCCGTGCCCGAGTAGATCCCGGAGACCATCTGCGGGAAGGCGGAGCTCGGCTCGAGGCCCCAGTAGCGCAGCGCGTCCTCGGGTCGAGCGCATGAAGCCGACGCGACTCGTCCTCGGGCGTCGTCTGGGCCTTGCCGACGACGAACTGCGCCGGCGCGGTCGACGATGAACGTGTCGGTCATCGTCCCGCCGGCGTCGATCGCGAGGACGCGGGGGTTGCGCTCGGCCATCACTCCTCCGTTCCGCCTGCGTAGGTCGTGACCGCGACCAGCGTGCGGTCGCTCCCGGCGCGCCAGCCGTGCGGGACGCCGCCCGCGAACTCGATCGTGTCGCCGCGTTCGAACGGCAGCTCTTCGCCGCCGGGGAGGAACACCGTCCCGCTGCCCTCGATCACGTGGCAGATAGCCGCCTCGGGGGTCGTGTGCTCGGCGAGCAGCGCGTCCGGCTCGAGCTCGACCAGGAGGACCGTCACGCCCTCGCCGCCGCCGAGGATCGCCAGCCGCGCGCCCCGGCTCGGCTCGTCGCCCGGGTCGAGCGGAGCCCAGTCCGCCCGCTTCTCGTCGACGCCCTCGGCGCCGCAGGAGAGGACGCGCGGGGCGCTCACGACGGCGGCTCCAGGAGGCGGATCGTCTCCGGGTACTCGTCGTCCATCGACCCGTAGATCACGGCGGTGACCTCCTCCGGCACGAGCTCGGCGACCGGGTCGGTGCCGGGGTCGGGGAAGGAGACGGTCCCGGTGCCGGCGCGGAAGTCGAGGTTCGTGAACAGCGAGGTCGACGTCAGGTACGAGGCGACGTCGGTGCCTGTGCCGTCGATGCTCGGGATCTCCTTGTAGAGGATGATCGGGAGGAAGTCCATCTCGGTGATCGCGTCGCCGCCGACCTCGGCGGTCGCGCTGACGATCTCGCGCCCGCCGCGGAGGACGCGCGCGTTGACCTTGCCCCGTCCCTCCGTCAGCTCGATGTCGGCGAGCACGGCCGGCCAGCCCTGGCACTCGCGGTAGCAGGCGAGGCTCGCGTCGGTGCTCGTATAGAGGTACGGAACCCACTGGCCGACGTAGTCGCCGTACGTGCACGGCACGAGCGGCATCGCGAAGCCGTGCGGCCCGATCCCCGTGACCTTCGGCCACTGGAAGAAGGTCATGAAGACCGTGAGGTCCTCGAGCGGCTCCAGCTCTTTCGGCATACACGCGCGGATCGCCTCCTCGGAGCACGTGTAGCCGACGACGAGGACCATCCCGTCCGTGTACAGGTACGGCCCCGGGCCGTAGAGCGGCTGCCGGAAGGGCAGTCCGCGCAGCTTTCCGGGGGCGAGCTCGATCGTTCCGCCTGTCACTCGTTTCCTCCTGACTCGTCGGGGTCGGCCTGCTCGTCCGCGAGGTAGTCGTGGACGACGCGGCCGTGGTAGAGGTCGAAGTCGAAGATCCCGAAGTAGCCTTGCAGCATCCGCGTCGGCGCGAGCAGATACCAGGGGTCGACCTCGGAGCGGGCGTCCATCGTCACGGAGCCCCGGCCGGCCCAGAGCTTCGGCGTCCCGTCCGCGCTCCTGTGAATCGGCGCGGTGACGTCGAGCCGGACGAGCTCCGCGACGGACGGCGGCCGGCCGGGCTCGGCGTGCGGGATCAGCCGGGTCGAGAGCACCGGCAGGTCGTCGAGGCTCGCCGGGTCGCAGAGCCGGTCGCACGCCAGCGACACGGTCATGATCCGCTGCCCCGGCGGGCGGTCGACCGTGAACAGCATCTGCTCGCCGTACGGGGACCCCGCCCCGCCCGATGTCCGCTTCATCACGGCGAGCTTCTTCGCGTAGCCCCAGATCTCGCGGCCCGCGACGAGCGGGATCTCGTTGTCCGTGAAGATGAACGGCTGGTACAGGTAGGTCTCGCCGCCGAACGAGGCGCGGACCATCACGTAGGCCTCGTGGTAGGGGCCGAAGGTCGAGAACGGGACCCAGCGGGCCCACGCGATGCAGACCGGCGGGTCGTCGGCCGCCGTCACGCCCGGCGGCAGGAGCACGTCGACGCCCGCGGGGTCGGCCTCGTAGGCGACGAAGATGTCCTCCACGCCCCGGTAGGTGTAGGGCGGCGGCGGGTAGGCCCGCCCGGGGCCGATCGGCTGCGAGAACGACTCGAGGAGGCCGCCCGGTCCATCGTCATCCGGGGAACGACCGGGCCGTGCAGCCGCCGTCGACGACCAGGTTCGTCCCGTTGACGTAGCTCGCCTCGTCCGACGCCAGGAACGCGATGGGCGCGGCGATCTCCTCGGGCTGCGAGGGCCGCGCGATCGGGGTCAGCGACGCGGCCACGGCCGGGTCGTCGAAGACGTTGATGACCGGGGCGATCATCGGCGTGTCGACGAAGCCGGGCGAGATGCTGTTCGTGCGGATCCCCTGCTTGATGTACGTGATCGCCATCGAGCGGGTCAGGTTGACGATCGCTCCCTTGGCGGCCGTGTACGCGTGCGCGTCGTAGAGGCCCGTGATCCCGCCCATGCTGGCCACGTTCACGACCGAGCCGCGCCCGGCCTTGATCATGTGCGGGAGGCAGGCGTTGATCATGAGGTAGTAGCCCTCCAGGTCGACGCCGCCGAGGATGGCGCGCCAGTTGTCGAGCGACGCCTCGTGGATGCCCGCCATCGTCCCCGGGTGGTCGAGCCCGTACTGCCAGCCGACGCCGGCGTTGTTGACGAGCACGTCGATGCGGCCGTAGGTGTCGAACGCCGCCTTCGTGATCTCCGCGGCCGATGGGACGTCCTCGAGATCGGCCGGGACGACGATCCCGTCGCCGCCGTGCGCCTTGACCCTGTCGAGCGCCTCCTGCAGCGCAGGCTCCCGGCGTGCCGTCCCGACCACCTTCGCGCCCTTCACGCCCGAACAGCTCCATCGTCGCGCGGCCGATACCGCTGCTGGCGCCCGTGATGACGGCGACCTTCTCGTGCAGGCGCCCGCCCCGCGCCGTCGTGGGGTGATCCTCAACTGTGGCCATACTGTGTCCTCCTTCCGTGTTCGAAACGACCGTGGGACATTCACCCGCGTCGCAGCTCGACCTCCCATGCCTCCGTGGCCACGCGCACGTAGGGCGTGCGTGCCGCCGCGATCAGCGCGCTCACCTCGTCGATCTCCGGGGACGCGAGCGGGTCGAGCGGGAAGTCGCGCTCCACCGGGCCCGCCGCCTGCATCGCCTCGATCGCCGGACTCCGGGATCAGCGCCTTGAGGATCAGCAGGTCGTCGTCGGTCCGTCCCGTAGCGCTTCCGCAGCTCCTCGAGCGTCGGCTGCTCGGGCGGGCTGGCCGCGATCGCCGGCGCCCGCGGCGCGGCACATGATCCGGTCGAGCACGTCCGGCGTCGATCGGCGCCGGCGGCTCGCCGTAGTGGCCCGCGGCGTAGGCGACCACCTCGTCCGGAGACGATGCGTGTAGCGCTCGCCGGTGACGACGTTCAGCACGGCCTGGGTCCCGACCAGCTGGCTCAGCGGCGTCGCCATGACGGGCCAGCCGAGCTCGCGGCGCACCGCGCCGGTCTCGGCGAGCACCTCGTCGATGCGGTCGGTCATGCCGTGCTGCTCGAGCTGGGCCTTGAGCGTCCCGACCATCCCGCCCGGCACCTGGTGGGTGACGTTGAAGAGGTCGTACTCGCTGACCTGGTCGACCAGGTAGCCCGGCGGCGCGTGCCGACCCTGCCGGAAGTGCTCCGCGACCGGCGCCAGCAGGCTCGTGTCGATGCCGTGCGTGTGGCCCATCAGCTCGAGGTTGCGGACGACGCTCTCGGTCGAGGGGACCGAGGGGCCGTTGGCCATCGAGCCGGCTGGCGGTGTGCAGGATCGCGACCCCCTGGCTTGACGGCCTCCACGTACGCCAGCCCCGAGGTGCCCATCAGGTTGTTGGAGTGGAACTCGACCGGCTTGCCGGCGCCGCGGCGGCGACGATCTTCGGCAGCAGCCCGCGCAGCCGCTCGACGTCGAGCACGCCGGCGGTGTCGTAGAAGAGGACGCCGTCGAGCTCCGGCACCGCTGCGATCTCGGCCGCCTCGCCGGCCGAGGTACTCGTCGGTGTGGACGGGCGAGATGGCTGAAGAAGACGCGTGCCGACGACCTCGGAGCCGTACTCCTTGGCGATCCGCGCCAGGCGGGCGAAGTTGTCGATCCCGTAGAGGACGTCGTAGATCCAGAACGAGCGTACGCCGTGCTCGTTCAGGCGCCGCATCCAGAGGTCCATCAGGGCGTCGGGCGTGACGCCGAAGGACACGCACGCGTTGCCGCGCATGCCCGCCGCGCATGGGCGTGCGGTGGATCGCGGCCGCGGAGCAGGTCGAGGCCCTCCCAGGGGTCCTCGCGGCAGTACTTGACGAGCACCTCCATGAACGAGCTGCCGGCGCCGTCGATCACGCGGAAGCCGGTGCGGTCGAGCACGTCGGCGACCGGCAGGGCCATCCCCGCCTGCATGCGCATGCCCCAGAGGCTCTGCTGGCCGTCGCGCAGGGTCGAGTCGAGGAGGTCAACGTGCGCCATGCGGCTCCTCTCTCGCCTGCTCGACCGCAGCTCGTTCTTGAGCACCTTGCCGGCGGTGTTGCGCGGCAGCTCCTCGACCACGCGGTACTCCTTCGGTCGCTTGTGGCGGGCGATCGCCTCGAGGCAGCGGCGGTCGAGCGCATCGGTGTCGATCCTCCGCCGCCGGGCGCGGCGACGACGTAGGCGACGACGCGCTCGCCCCACTCGGGGTCCGGCGACGCCGACGACGGCCGCCTCGCCGACCGCCGGATCGGCGAGCAGGACGTCCTCGACCTCGCGCGGGTAGACGTTGTAGCCGCCGGTGATCACCACGTCCTTGGCCCGGTCGACCAGCGTGAGGTGGCCGCGCTCGTCGAAGCGCCCGAGGTCGCCGGTGTGCAGCCAGCCGCCGCGCAGCGTCTCGCGCGGTCTCCTCGGGCATGTCGAGGTAGCCGGACATCACGGTCGGCCCGTCCACCACGACCTCGCCGACCTCGCCGGGCGGCAGCTCGCCGTCGTCGTCGTCGACGACCCGCACGCGCATGCGCGAAGCGCGCCACGCCCACGGAGGCGCAGCCGCTCCTCGTCGCCCGGCCTCCAGCGCGTCGGCGATCGCGCCGGCGCCCATCGCGGTGATCGTGCACGGCGTCTCGCCCTGGCCGTAGCCGTTCCAGAGCCACGGCCCGAGCGCGGCGACGCCCGCGCGCAGATCGCTCGGGCAGCACCGGCGCGGCGCCGCACGATCACGGTGCCGATCCGCTCCGACCTGCGCCGAGCCCCGTGCGGCGTGCTCGCACAGGCGGCGCAGCAGCGTCGGCGGGACGAAGAAGGTGCGAGCGCTCGCCGCGCGGCGACCAGCTCGAGCAGCTCGGCCGGCGTCGAAGCGGCCGGACGGCGGCAGCACCTGCGTCGCGCCCGCGGCCGAGGAAGGGCGAGGCTGAACAGGCCCGAGGCGTGGCTCAGCGACGCGATGTGCAGGATCGAGTCGCGCGGGCGCGACCGTCGTCTGACGTCGGCGTAGTAGGCGGCCGTCATCGCGAGGAGGTTCCCGTGCGTCAGCCGCGCGCCCTTGGCGCGCCCGGTGGTGCCGGAGGTGAAGAAGATCCAGGCGTCGTCGTCGAGGGCGCGCGCGCACGGGCGCAGCCGGCTCGGCTCGCAGCAGCGCGAGGTCGTCCGCGCTCGCCGAGGACGATCACGCGGCACCTGCCCGGGCAGGTGCTCCGGGCTAGTCCGTCCGCGATGTCGGGGCCTCGCGAAGCAGACGCTTCGCGCGCGCGCTCGCCTCGACGAGCTCCGCGGCCTCGCGCGGATGCAGCGCGGCTGCTGATCGGCACTGCGACCGCCCCCGCGTGCCAGATCGAGAAGAGGACCTCGAGGTACTCGGGGCAGTTCGACGGCGAACAGCGCGACCGCGGTCGCCGGGCCGACGCCGAGCGACGTGCGCAGCCCGCCTCCGCCGCGCGACGGCCTCGCGCGAGCGCTGCTCCAGGTGCGCACGGGGCGCTCGCCGAGCACGATCGCCGGCTCGTCGGCCGCCCAGCGCGCGGGCCCGTCGAGCAGGCGCGCTCAGCACCGGGCCACGCTCCGGTTCGCGAGAATGACGCGCAATAGGGGCTCAGCCACGAGGAGCCTGATGGCGCTGATCCGGACAGGTTCGAGCAGCTCGGCCTCGACGAGCTCGTGCTGAGCGTGGACGGGACGTGGGTCGAGCTGACGAGCAGCGGCAAGCCGCCGCTCGTCGCGGGTCCGTCCGCGGGCCGGCCAACCGGCAGGCTCCACGAGGTGCTCGCGCCCAGCGTGGGCATTCTCGGCAGCTCGCAGCCGTTGACAGCGAGGTCGGCCCGGAGGACGTGGTCTGCCGCCTCGAGGTCTGGAACTCGACGCTCCAGGTCCAGGCCGGAGCCGCCGGCACCGTCCGGGAGCTGCACGTCGAGGAGGGGGAGATGGCCGAGTACGGTCAAGCCCTCCTGAGCATCCGGCCCGCCTGACCAGTGCCCCGTCCAGCAATGCCGCCGAGGTTCTGGGTTGCGAGCACCAAGCGATGCCAGGACGCAGGGAGCGCCCATATCAGTAGATATGGGCGCGACTGAGGACACGGCAGCGCGCCGTGTGATCGCAGGCCAGAAGCCGGCCTGTATTGCTGGATGGGGCACTAGCGGGCCGCCGACACCTCGTCGGAGCGGCCGGCCGCGTCTCGCAGCTCCTCGAGCTCCGCCTGGCTGACCCCGGCGCCGCGGTCACGCGAGCACGGCCGACCCGGCCTGGGCCGCCTGTAGAGCTCGTCCGCCGCGGATCGCCGGCGTGGTTCTTGATCCAGGTGTCGTCGTCGTAGTGGCGCAGGTCCCAGGCCGCTCGGGCGGAACTCCTTCGCCAGCCTGTTGCACTCGTCCTGGCTCAGCTTGCCGCGCGTCGTGGTGTAGGGCGCGGTCTTCGCCGGCAGCGACGTGATGCCGGGCCGGATCGAGCCCGACCGTGGAGGTCCACTCGTCGTCGACGAGCACCGAGTAGGGGATCGGCGTCCACATCTCGCCGCGGGCGTTCGAGAACTTCTCCATGTGGTACTCGCTCCAGTTCTGCGAGGAGAGCGAGACGAACCCGACGATCTCGGCGATCAGGGCCGGTTGCCGTACTCGTCGTTGAACAGCGGCTTGAAGCGCTGGACGCGCTCGTCGACCATGAACCAGTCGTCCTGGTCGTAGACGCCCGCGAAGTGCGCGAGGTCCTTGAGGACGCCGTAGTAGACGAGCAGTCCGGCGTCGATCATCTGCTCGCGGCGTCCAGCCGGCCATCATCTTCCACATCTCCGGTCGTGGCCTCGGTCATCTGGTCGCGCAGGTGGTCGAGGTAGTCGGCCAGCTCGGAGGCCGAGTCCATGTGCACCGGGATGTAGCCGTCGGAGAGGTAGTCGGACGTGTAGAGGCCGACGCGCGACGATGTTGGCGGCGTCGTAGGCCGGCGTCGGCCTCGAAGCTGCCCCAGTCGTCGACGATGTGGAAGTGGGTGTCCTTCATGATCACCGGCACGGTCAGGTTGTTGTGCTCGATCTCGCGCCGCCACCCCGTCCATCCAGGGGTAGTCGCACTCGGCGAGGTCGACCAGGTCGCGGACCAGCATCTCGCCGGCCGCTCGTCTTGTACGGGCCGTGGTTGTTGAAGCTCAGCCGGCACTCGCAGTGGCTGAGGAAGCCGTACGCGGACACCGTCGCCATGAAGTGGCCGAAGCGCGGTGTGCAGCTTGTCGCCCGGGCGTTGACCCCGATCGCGTCTGCCTCGAAGACCTGCGCCTGCCGCTCGGTGAGGATCTGGGCGCTCTGGCTCGCGTCGCTGGCCAGCACGTGTGCGCGTGCGCGCGGTGGTAGCCGAGGTTCACGCGGCGCGCCGAAGTCGAGGACGAAGAGCACGTCGTCGAGCGCGTCGGTCGGCTTGAGCATGCCCATGTCGATCAGGATCTGGCGGCCGCCGAGGTAGAACTGCGGGATCAGCCCGCATGCGTGATCGTGCTGGCGTAGCTGCCGACGCTGCGGGCGCGGTCGCCGATCTCCTCGGCCGGCATCGCCGCATCGATCTTGCGCAGCAGCTCGGGCCAGCGGTACCACGCGTTCAGGTACGAGAGCGCGATGTACGGGTTGACCGGGAACAGCTTCGACTCCTGCACCGTGCGCGTCGTGCACTGGAAGTAGAAGGAGTCCGCCGCCTTGCGGGCGAAGACGTTGGCGTCGAGCAGCTGCTGGGTAGCGTGTGCTTGGCAGGCATGTGGCGGCTCCTCTAGGAGATCTTGATGATCCGGGCGCGCTGCGCGGCCGCGGCCTCGGCGTCCGCGTAGGCGTCGGCGGCGGTCTTCGAGTACTCGACCAGTGATCTCGTCGCCGTCGCTCAAGCCGTCGAGCGTCGGCGGCCATCAGGCAGGGCACGGCGTACTCGCGGGTGAGGATCCCGAGGTGGGAGCGGACGGTGCCGCCCATGCAGACCACGCCGGTGAAGTCGCCGAGGATCGGCGCGGTCAGCGTGCCGCCCGAGTCGTCGATGATCGCGATCGTGCCCTCGGGCACGCCCTCGGTGAGCATCTCCATCACCGTCTCGACGTTGGAGATGAAGCGGGCGGTGCCGGTCACGTCGCCGGTCGCGGGAAGACGTTGTCGCCGGTGCCGACGATCGGGCGGCCCTCCTCGTCGTAGTCGTGCTCGCCGGAGTCCGCGGGCCCTGCGAAGCGGCTTGTACTTGTCCGGCTCCTCCTGGAGACGAGACGACCGCCGAGACCTCGAACAGGTAGCCCGTCGGCGAGGAGGTCGGCCTCGATCTTCTCGAAGTCCTCGCGCGTGAGCTCGAAGGCCGGGTCGTTCACGACCTCCTCCCACGCCTTGCCGCTGGCCGCGAAGCGCTCGGCGACGAGCTTCGCGGACGGCGCTGTGGTAGCGCTCGACGATGGGCGTCTCCGACTCGCGCGCCCACTTGTCGGGATACGGCGCGGTCGCGGCCGCGTCGATCCGCTCACGTCATCTCTCCTCCTCGTTGTCGCTTGTCCTTGTGCCTGGGCGAGCCGCAGCAGCAGCACGGCTGCGTGCTGGCCGGGCAGCCGCACGACGGTGGGCACGCCGGCTCTGCAGCACGGCGCGCGGCGCCGGCCTCGGCGCTCTGAGCACCGAGCCCGTCACCGCGGTCGGCGCCGCGCATGCGCGCCGGCGAGCTCGTCGGCGTCGAGCCCGCCCTGTGCGTCGAAGCTCCACTCCGAGCCGCGTCGAGGTCGAGCGCGTCCGGCGCCTCGTCGACCACGTCGACCGGGCTCAGCTCGCTCGCCCAGTCGATCGAGCGTCTCCAGCGCCGGCACCTCCTCGGGGCGCACCTCGGTCGGTGTGCAGGACGCCGGCGTAGACCACGCCCGCGCTGCCGTCGACCGTCACCTCGCGCTCCGGCCCAGCTCCGCGGTCACGCCCTCGCCCACGCCGACCACGCTCGGGCCGTCCGAGCGCGCGGGTGACCACGGCGGCGTGCGAGGTGGAGCCGCCGCGCTCGGTGACCACGCGCGCGGGCGGCGATCATCGCCGCGGCACGTCCTCGGGGCTCGTCGTCGGGCGGGCCAGGACCGCGTCGCCCTCGGCCGCCTCGGCCGCGTCGGAGTCGGCACGACCCGGCCGGCGGCCACGCCCGGGCAGGCGGGGATGCCGCGCGCGAGCACCTCGGCGCGCGAGCGCTCACCGACTCGGCAGAGCGCGGCGCGAGCACGGTAGGTGAGCTGCTCGGCGCTGACCCGGCCAGAGCGCCGCTGAGCGCGGTCGATCGCGCCCTCGGAGGCGAGGTCCACGGCGGTGCGCACGGCGGCCAGCGGCGGAGCGCTTGGCCGAGCGGGCCTGGAGCAGGTAGAGCCGGCCGCCTCGACCGTGAACTCGATGTCCTGCACGTCGCCGTTCTCGCGCTCGAGCAGGCGCGCGGCCTCGAGCAGCTGCGTCGTGTGCCTCGGGCAGTCTGCCCGGCCAGGGCCGCCAGCGGCAGCGGGTCGTGGGTGCCGCTGACGACGTCCTCGCCCTGCCCGCCGGGCAGCCACTCGCCGTACGGCTCGGGGTCGCCGCGTGAGCGGGTCGCGGCTGAACAGGACGCCCGGTGCCGGAGCGCTCGGCCGAGGTTGCCGAAGACCATCGCCTGCACGACCACGGCGGTGCCGCCGTCCTCGGGGATGCCCCAGTGCTTGCGGTAGGCCACGGCGCGCCGCGAGGACCAGGAGCCGAACACGGCGCGGATCGCGGCCGCCAGCTGCTCGTACGGATCGGCCGGGCACCTCGTCGTCCGGTGTCCTCGGCGACCGCGGCGCGGATCTGCTCCGGCGGTGGCGTCCTCGGCCGGGCGCGTCGAGGTCGGCGCCGAGCACGGTCTGGCCGAACTCGTGGATGAAGCGCACGTGGGTGTCGCGCGCGAAGGCGGCGTCGCCGGACAGCTCGGCAAGGCCGTCCTCGACCTCGTCGGTGATGCCGAGGTTCGAGGATCGTGTCCATCATCCCCGGCATGCTCACCGGCGGCGCCCGAGCGGACCGAGACGAGCAGCGGCGCCTCGGGGTCGCCGAAGCGGCGGCCGGTGCTCGCGCTCGAGCCCGGCGATGCCCTCGAGCACGCTCCCAGAGCTCCTCGTCGAGGCGGCCGACCGCCGGCGTGGTAGCGCCGGCACTCCTCGATCGGCGGAGCACGAACGCGGGCGGCACCGGCAGGCCGAGCGAGCGCATGCGCGCGATGCTGCGCGCCCTTGCCGCCGACGACCTCGCGGTCGAACGGAGCGGCAGCCGTCGAGGACGACGACGCGGTCGGCGACGCGGGTCACGGCTGCTCCTCCCGCTCGCGGCCCAGCATCCGCAGCAGGTCCTCGTGCAGCTCGAACCAGACCGTGTGGTAGCTGTCGACCTTCGCGCCGCTGACGAAGTCGTGCTCGCCTGCGAGCACCTTGTCGTAGGCGGCGTCGAGCCGGCGCGGGTACTCGCCGAGCCGCGGCTCGAGCTCCGCGAACTGCTCCAGCGGGCGCTGCGCCCGCTCGTGCTGGGCGCCGAGGCGGTCGACGATCCGATGGTCGTAGTCGGGGTCGGAGTGGTCGTTGGGGACGCGCTCGTTGCCGGCGGGCATCATCTGCCACTCGGTGAAGAGGCGCCAGCAGCTCGCGGTTGATCCGCTCGAAGCGCTCGTAGCCCTGCCGTCGCCTCGGGGGCGGCGCGGAAGTCGGCGAACACCTCGGGGTAGTGCTCGGTCGAGCCAGTCGCGGCCCGCGGGCGTGGCCATGAACGTCTCCTTCGCCTCGATCGCCCGGCCCGCGGCGACCGACGCCTGCAGCGCCTCCGCCACGGCGTTCGGGTCCGCGCCCAGCACCTCGGCGACGGTCGCCGCGGTGCCGGCCTTCTTCACCGCCAGGCCGTGCAGGGCGAGGAACTCGAGGTCGCCGCCGGCGCTCACGACGCCACCCTTCCGCCGAGGACGAGCGCGGTCAGCTCGCCCGGTTCGGCCACGACCGTCGTCGCTCCCGCGTCACGGAGCTCGTCCTCCGTGGCCGCGCCCCAGAGCACGCCGGCGACCGCCACGCCCGCGCGCAGCCCGGCGGCGACGTCGACGGGCGTGTCGCCGACCATGAGCGCGCTCGTCCGCGGGCACCCCGAGCCGGTCGAGGGCGACGAGCACGGGTCGCGGGTCGGGCTTCGGCGCCGGCGCGTCGCCGTCGCAGACGCTCACGTCGATCAGCCCGTCGAGCCCCGCACGCTGCGAGTCCAGTGAGAACCGCCGGCGCGCCTTCGAGGTGACGACGGCGACCGCCACGCCGGCCGCGTGCAGCTCGGCCAGCGCATCCGGCACGCCCGGGAAGG
Organism: uncultured Actinomycetes bacterium; assembly: GCA_963776375.1. Classification (GTDB taxonomy): domain Bacteria; phylum Actinomycetota; class Thermoleophilia; order Gaiellales; family Gaiellaceae; genus PALSA-612. Next base: position 35,547 of record CAVZMF010000008.1, read on the forward strand.
CGCGAACGAGCTCGCCCGTGCTGTCGTAGGCCTCCTGGAACCGCTCGGCAAGCGCCTGCAGCTGCCGGTCGTCCGCGGCGAGCCGCGGCCAGATCGACGAGCCCGGCAGGGTGAAGACCTCTCGCTCCTCGTCCGCCGTGGCCGGGAAGCGGCGCCCGAGCACCTGCTCGGTCGCCTCGTGCCAGGCGCCGAGCAGCGCCGCGCGCGAGTCGAGGAGCGTGCCGTCCCAGTCGCAGACGACCGCGCGGCTCATCCCGACGGCCCGGTCAGCACCGAGAGGTGCGAGACCTCGTTGAACGAGCGCAGCTGCCAGCGGCCGCTCGCGCGGACGACGAGCCGCGACACCGAGCCGTTGTCGCTGTGCACGAAGGCGAACGGCCGGCTCTCGGTCGCCTGCCGGCAGACCTCCCCGATCACGCCGCCGTGCAGGAAGGCCACGGCGACGGCGTCGGGCCCGGTCTCTTCGACGATCCGCTCGATGCCCGCGCGCACGCGCCGGCCAAGTGATTCGAACGACTCGCCGCCGGGGATCACGTCCCAGCGCTCCTGCTGGAACATCTGCCGAATGATCGGATCGTTCTGTGCGACGCGGACACGGTACTCACCGCCCTCCCACTCGCCCAGGCGCACCTCTGCGAGGTCGTCGACGACGATCGGCTCGAGTCCGGTCGCCTCCGCGAGCGGCGCGGCGGTCTGGTGCGTGCGCCGCAGCGGGGTCACGAACAGTCGAGCGATCCCCTCGGGCGCGAGGCTCTCTGCGATCGCCCGTGCCTGCTCGTGGCCGTCCTCGGACAGATTCGGGTCGCCGCGGCCGTCCACGAGCGGGAAGCGGGCACCCGGCAGCGCGACCTCGGATGCCCCGTGGCGAACGACGATCACCTCGGTCGCGCCCTCGGGCAGGCTGAACGGCCGCTGCTCGTGCGCGCCGTGCACCGCCGCTGCGCGGGCGCTGCTCAGGGCTCCACCAGCACCTTGATCGACTCGTCCTTCTGCAGCTGGACGGTGAAGGCCTCGCCGATGCTGTCGAGCGGCTTCCGGTGCGTGATCAGCGGCCCGGCCTGGGCCTCCCCCGTGCTCAGCAGGCGGACGGCTTCGCCGAAGTCGTCGCTCGTGTACGCGATGCTCCCCTGCAGCCGGATCTCGCGCTGCACGAGTGCGGTCGGGTCGAGCGTGATCGGGTCGTCGTAGAGCGCCAGGACGACGATCGTGCCGCCGGCACGGACGTGCTCGAGGGCGGCCTCGGCCGCGGCGGACGCGCCCGAGCACTCGAAGACGAGGTCGATCTCGCCGTCTTCGCCGAGCGCGCCGGCGAGCACGGAGGCCGTGCCCTCGGACCCGTTCAGCGCCTCGGCGCCGAGGGCCGAGGCGGCTTCGACCCGAGTGGCCGAGAGGTCGATTCCGATCACCCGGCCCGCGCCCCGCGCGCGCAGGACCTGGACGACCTGCAGCCCGATCGTCCCCAGCCCGAGCACGAGGACACGTCTTGCCCTCGACGGGCTCGACGTGCCGGACGGCGTGCACGGCGACGGCGAGCGGCTCGACGAGCGCGCCCGCCTCGTCGCTCACCTCGGCGCCGAGGGGGAAGACGTTCGCTCCCACGACCGCGGTCGGGATCTGGACGAGCTCCGCGAAGCCGCCGGGGCGGCCGTATGCGATCGCGGTCGACCAGCACACGGCGCAGAGGTTGTACCGGCCCTCCTTGCAGCGCGCGCACTCCATGCAGGGCACGATCGGCGAGGCGGTCACGCGGTCGCCGACCGCGAGCCCGGTCACGTCCCCGCCCACCTCGACGACCTCGCCGACGAACTCGTGGCCCATCACCTGGCCGGGCTCGACGAACGCCCCGTGCAGGTACGAGTGCAGGTCGGATCCGCAGATCCCGCACGTGCTCACCTTGACGACGACGGCGTCGGCTTCCACCGCCGGGGCCGGGACGTCCTCGACCTGGATGTCCTCCACTCCCTTGAAGACCGCTGCTCTCACTGGAGGCCCTCCTTCCTGTCCGTCGTTTCCGCGGTCATGGCTGCGGTGCGGCCTCGGCGAGCCCGTGGAGCAGGACGTCCCAGAAGAAGTAGGCGATCTCGCGGCTCCGGAGCGGGCCGGCCGGGCTGAACCACTGGTAGGCCCAGTTGACCATCCCGAACAGGGCCAGGGTCGTGAGCCGGGGGTCGAGCTCGCGGAACTCGCCCGAGGCGGCGCCGTCTGAGATCACCTCCTCGACCATGTTCTGGTAGCGCTCCCGCTTCTCCCGCACGAGCTGCTGCTGGTCCTCCCGCAGCTCGCGCAGGTGCTCGTGGAATACCCGCACGCCGGGCCGTGTCTCGGTCATCTCGAGCATGTCCGCCATCAGCTCGAGCAGGCAGGCGCTCGGCGAGATCGAGATCGCCGCACGCTTTTCCTGCCGGGCGATGAGCTCGTCCATGTACTCCTCGTGGATCCAGAAGAGGATCTCGTCCTTGCTCGCGAAGTAGTGATAGAGCGTGGGCTTGCTGAGGCCGGCGGCGGCTGCGATGTCGGCGACACCGGTGTTGTGATAGCCGTCGGCGTCGAAGAGCTCCGCCGCCTTGGTCACGACCTCGTTGCGCTTCGCGGTCGCGGCGGTGCCGGGCTCGCGCCGCGCCCGGGCGGCGACGATCGTGCCTTCGCGGGCGCTGCTGCTCATGTCACCGCCGCCGTGGCCCGGTCGCTCGAGGTGTCGAGCGACGGCCAGTAGTCGAGGCGGCCGTACGCGAAGGGGAGGAACTCGTCGGCGGGCACGCGCGCGATCGACCTGCACCGCGCGGCGAGCGTCCCCTCGATATACGTGGCCTGCCGCACCTCGACGACCTCGATCTCGTCCAGCGGGTCGTGGACGGTGTTCCCGAGACGCACCGTGCCCGTGCCGGACAGGTTCGTCGTCAACGACATGTCGAACTCCGCCAGCGTCAGAACCGCGTCGTCCTCGAGGCCGATGCCGTCCGAGGCCGGCTGCGCCTTGAAGTTGAAGTTCGCGCCCGACACCTCGGTCGGGCCGTTGTCCGTCGTCAGGTCGGCCTCGAGCTCGATCAGGCGGACGCCGCGCTGGATCCAGCCGGACATCCGCGAGCCGGCCCGGTTGAGGCCGCTCGTCGACTGCTTCTTGGGCTCGCCGAAGATGTCGCGGCCGAAGACGATCGCCTGGTCGGTGCTCATGTACATGGCCAGCACGTACGTGGCCTCGATCCCGTCGTAGGTCGACGCGACGTAGATCGCGCCTCCGTCGTAGTCGGCGACGCAGTTGCTCTGCCAGCGGCCGACCATCGCGCTGACCAGCGGCTCCTCGGCCGGCTCGAGCGGCGGGGGCAGGATGCGGCGGATCGTCTCGGGCCGCGTGAGGAACTCGACGGAGAGCATCTCCGCGCTCGTGAAGCGCGGTGCGCTCAGCGTGGCCTGGATCGCCGCGATCTCTTCGGGGGTTCTGACGAGTCCCATTGCTCCTCCTCAGGACGAACGGTTGTTGGTGGATGCCGGCGCCTCGGCCGTTGGTCACGGCCATGGCGAGGTAGACGGCCTCGATCTCGGAGATGCGGCGAGACGCGTCCTGGGCCCCGAGGGCCATCTCGATCCGGCCTCTCCGCATCACGTAGACGCGATCGGCGAAGCGCAGCGCCTTGCGCGCGTGCTGTTCGACGAGCAGTACGGCCATCCCCCGGTCGGTGGCCGCGGTCCGCACCGCCTGCAGGAGACGGTCGACGATGATCGGCGCCAGGCCGAGCGAGAGCTCGTCCGCGAGCAGCAGGCGCGGCTTGCGCGCGAGTGCCCGCCCGACGCTCAGCATCTGCTGCTCGCCGCCCGAGAGCAGGCCGCCGCGCGTGTCCAGGCAGCGCTCCAGCTCGGGGAAGAAGGCGAGCACCTCGGATGCCGACACGCGTCCGCAGCGCAGGTTGTCGCGGGCGCTCAGGCCCTTGAAGACCGACCGCTCCTCGGTGACGTAGGCCATCCCGGCCCGCGCGCGGCGAAAGAGCGGCGCCTTCGTCGGCTTGCCGTCGAGGAGCACCTCGCCGGAGAGGAGCGGCAGCTCGCCGCTCATCGCCAGGAGCGTGGTCGTCTTGCCGGCGCCGTTCGAGCCCAGCAGGCAGACGACCTCGCCCGCCTCGACCTCGAGGTCGACGTCGCGGATGACCGGCTGGCCCGAGTAGCCGGAGCTGACGCTGCGGGCCTCGATCACCGCCGTCACGTCGTGCCTCCGGTCTCCGTGGCCGCGGCGACGACGGCCCGGTCCGACGTGGCGGCGTCGTCGTGCTCGCCGAGATAGGCGGCGATCACGATCGGGTCGCTGCGCACCTGCTCGGGGACGCCCTCCGCGATCGTGCGTCCGAAGTCGAGCACGACCACCTCGTCGCAGACCGACATGACGAAGTCGACGTCGTGCTCGACGAGCAGGACGCCGATCCCCCACTCGTCGGCCAGCCGGCGAACGAGGTGGGCCAGCTCCTTGGTCTCGACCTCGTCGAGGCCGGCCGCAGGCTCGTCGAGGAGCAGGATGCTCGGTCGCGAGACGACGGCGCGGGCGATCGCGAGCAGCCGCCGCTGGCCGTAGGGGAGGTTCTCGACGATGCGGTCGAGGTCGTCCTCGAGGCGGAACTCCTTGATCACGCTGACGACCTCGCCCGTCAGCGGCGGGTCCTTCGGATAGACCAGGTCGCCGAAGTAGGAGCCGAAGTCGTGCGGGTCGCTCGCCGAGCGGAGGTTCGCGAGCACCGTCGAGTCCTCGAACAGCTCCAGCGACTGGAACGAGCGCCCGACCCCCGCCCGCGCCCGCTTGGTCGGCGAGAGCCGGGAGATGTTCTCGCCGTCGAGCAGCAGGGTTCCTTCCTCGGCCCGCTTGAAGCCCGTGACCGCGTCGATCAGGGTCGTCTTGCCGGCGCCGTTCGGGCCGATCAGCCCCAGCACCCGGCCGGGGCGGAGCGTGGCGGAGAACTGCTCCACCGCGACCGTTCCGCCGTACTTCACCGTCATGCCGCGAATCTCCAGCACGCGCTCGGGAACCTGTTTCGTCGTCGACTCCGCGGGCAACGCCATCGGCTTCGGCGGCCGCGGCGCGAGGAACGGGAACCTGCCCGCGAGCTTCGAGCGCGCCCAGCCGACCTGGGCGATCCACTCCCTGACGAGGCCGTTCTGGTTCAGGACGACGAGCACCATCACGGAGATGCCGCCGATCAGCACGATGTACTTGCCGGTGCCGTCGCTGATCGAGTCGAAGACCTCTCCCCACAACGCCCCCGGGGCGAGCGCGCCGCCCGCGATCGGGCCGAAGAGGTAGCCGACGCCGCCGACGACGGCCAGGCCGACGAAGGTGATCGAGCTGAGGTTGGTGAAGTCCGTGTAGGTGATCGACGTGCTGCGGAAGGCGAGCAGGATGCCGCCGAGCGCCGCGATTCCCGCCGAGAGCCCGAATGCGTACAGCTTCACGCCCGGCACGCTGATGCCGAGCGCCGCGGCCGCTCGTTCGTTCGTGCGCACGGCGATCATCCGCCTGCCGACCCGGCCGCGGCGGACGTTGCCGACGACCAGCGTCGCCACGAGCAGACAGCCGAGGGCGAAGATGCCGTATCGCCCGGGATGCGACGCGGAGTTGATGTTCCAGCCGAAGAGCTTGGGGTCGCCCACCTGCGTGCCGTAGATGCCACCCGTGTAGTCGGTGTTGTCGAACAGGAGCAGCTCGATCGCCGTGCCGAGCCCGAGAGTGAGGATGGCAAGGTTGATCCCGCGCGTGCGGACAGCAGGGAGCGCGAACGCCATTCCCAGCGGAACCGTCGCGGCGAGGCCGATCAGGAGGCCGAGCCAGAACGGAATGCCCTGCGTCGCGATCAGACGTCCTGCGACCCACGCACCGAAGCCGGCGAGCGCGAACTGGGCGAGTGACAGCTGGCCGGTGTAGCCCGTGAGCACGACGATCGAGAGCAGGATGAGGGCGACGCAGAGCGTGACGGTGAAGGCGTCCACCCAGATCGGCGGCGTCACGATCATGAGCACGACCGTGAGCGCGGCGCCGAACACGATCCCGGGCCAGTTGAAGCGCCCCGAGCCGACTGTGGGAAGGCGCTGGAGCAGGTAGTCGCGGAGCGGCAGCGCCTGCCCGCGGATGACCATCCAGACGACGATGACGAGGAACGGGACCGCGCGTCCCCAGTTCGCCGTGGTGAAGCCCCAGCCCGGGTAGTCCAATTCAGTGATGTAGCGGTTGACCTCGGTCTCGGCGATACCCATGGCCACGCCTGCGGCGAGCGCGATCGGGAAGGACTGGAAGCTCGCGACGAGCGCCGCTGCCGTCGCCGCGAGCACGAGGTTCGTCATCACCGTGGGCTGGAGCGTCGCGATCGGGGCGATCAGGATCGCGGCCAGGCCCGCGAGCCCGCAGCCGAGCCCCCAGTTGAGCGCGGCGATCGTGTCCGGCGACCAGCCCAGCGAGGCCGCGGCCCGCTGGTTCTCCGCCACCGCCGTCGTGCCGAGGCCGAAGCGCGTGTACCGGTACAGCCACCAGAGCGCGGCCGTGAAGGCGGCTGCGATCGCGAGCAGGATGACGCGGTCGGCGGAGATGAAGACGCCGTTCGGCGCCGATCCCCAGAGTTGCCAGACGTCGGTCCGAAGGTCGCTGAGCACGAAGCGCGGCGTGGCCTGGTAGCGCAGCACGGCGATCGCCTGGAGCGTCGTCATCAGCCCGAGCGTCGCGATCACGCGCACCATCGGCGAGGCCCGCCGCAGCGGGCGCATGAGCACGATGTGGGTGAGGACGCCGATGGCCGCCGAGAACAGGACGGCGACCGCCGCCGCGGCTCCGAACGGCCACCCGTGCTTGACCTCGAGCTCGTACCAGAGGTACGCGCCGGCCATCCCGATCGCGCCGAGCGCGAAGTTCAGCACGCCCGAGCCGCGGTAGATCACGATCAGCCCGAGGGACGAGAGGGCGTACAGCGACCCGACCCCGAACCCGAGGAGGGCGAAGCGGATTACCTCTTCCATCCCGCTCCGCCCTCTGCACGGGCCACGGAGACGGCTCCGGCCGAGCTAGCCGCCGGAGGCATCACGCGGACGGACTGTGCTGGTGTCGAGCAACGGGAGGTCACCTCGGCAGAAGCCTCGTCGGACGCTCTCGCTGCGGGGAGGGCACACCGCAGCGAGAGCGTATGTCCGATGTCCTACTTCGCCAGGTTCCCCACGTCCTGGAACTTCACGGTCAGCGGGACGATCTTTCCGTTCTTGACCTGGTTGAAGACGACGGAGCGGTTGAACAGGCGGTAGAGACCGTCCGGGCCGCCAACCTTGCCCCACGGCTTGGACAGATCCATGTCCGGCACGATGCCGGGCAGATGGATCTTCGCCTTGCTCGCGGCAGCGAGGAAGGTCTTGTTGGTAACCCGGGCCTTCATCTTGCCGATGATCTGCGCGAACTCCAGGTACGCGGCCCAGGTTCCCTGCCCGCCGAACGTGTCGTAGAACTCGCTCGTGGCGGCCTTGTACTGCTTGAGCGCCGCCCGATAGTCCTTCCACGCCGGCAGGTCGAGGGACGTGAACATGGCGGAGATCACGTCGCCGTTGGTCACGGAATGCGGAGCGGCCGCGATCACCTTCTCGTCGAGGTTGCCCTGCGGGCCGTACATGCGCACGTAGTGGCCGAGCTGCGAGAACGGCCCCATCCACGCGATGTACGGTGTCTCGGAGACGATCATCAGCAGGCAGTCGGTGCCTCCGCTCGTCGCCTGCGCCACCTGTGGACTGTAGTCCTGCGCCGTCGGCGGCAAGCTGACGTAGCTGATGCTCTTGCCGAGGTTCTTGGCCGCGTTGGTCATGAAGGGCTCGAAGATCTCGGCGCCCTGGATGATCACGCCGACCATCTTCTTGCAGCCGTCCTTCACGGCCCGGGAGACCAGGCCCACTGCGTACAGGGGCTGGTTCCCGGTCGGGAACGAGACAGGGCTGTGGAACTCGGTCGGGGACAGTGCGCAGCAGAGACCGAAGTACGAGGTCCTCGCCTTCTGCAGCACCGGGACGATCGCGTCACCCGTGAACGTGAACGAACCGATGACTGCGACCGCCTTGTCGGCCACCGCCTTCCGCGCACATGCCGTTGCGCCGGTCGGTGTCCCATGCGCGTCGCAGAACTTGACGTTGAGCTTGTAGCCAGCGACACCGCCGTGTGCGTTGGCCCAGCGGCCGTAGACGCGGGCCGTCTCTGCGATGTTCTTGTACTGCGGCCCCTGCGTGTCGACGTCGGTGAACGTGTAGACGGTGAGCGTGCCCTTGGACGCCTTGGACTGCTTCGGGGCCGCCGACGCCGACCAGAGGCCGACGCTTCCTGCCAGCGCCCCGACGGCGACCACGAGAGTCGCGCCCCAGAGCCAACGGCGGCTACGAAGCCGACCGCCGCGCCGGTGAACTGCCATGCCCTGTCTCCTTTCCTCCGTGCGCACGTCCCGTCAGTCGCGATCGATCTTCGCCGCGAAGGCCGGTTGGGTGGACGGGACGTGTGCGATCACCTTGGGATACCCTCGGACCCTTGATGTTTCCCGACTGGTCGGTCGGGAAGGCCGGAGCCTACAACGCTCTCGGTCGACAAGTCAACATCCATGTGTAAAGCGCGATTCGGACGCCGTCCCGGGCCTTGACAACACCGGGCTACAGGTCATAGCGTCGGGCGTCCGACCGACGGGTCGGTTGGTAAGCTCGGCCGCCAAGCTAGTCCGAAACGAGGTGAGAGTGGTGGCGCTGCAGGCGCACAAGATGACTCGACTGGTCGAGTTGTTCGCCGGTATGTGCCTCGTTCGGGCCTTCGAGACGCGGGTCTCGAGCTCTACCGCGACGGCGAGATCCCGGGCTTCGTCCACACCTCGCTCGGTCAGGAGGCGGTCGCGGTCGGCGTCTGCGCGGCGCTGCGCGACGACGACTAGATCGCCACCACCCACCGCGGCCACGGGCACTGCCTGGCCAAGGGCGCGGACGTCGACGGCATGATGGCCGAGCTGTTCGGCAAGGCGACCGGACTGTGCCGCGGCAAGGGCGGCTCGATGCACATCGCCGATCCGCGCAGCGGGATCCTGGGCGCGAACGCGATCGTCGGCGCGAGCCTGCCGCTCGCGGTCGGCGCCGGGCTCGTCGAGCAAGCTGCTCGGCCAGCGGCCGCGTCGCCGTCGCCTTCTTCGGCGAGGGCGCGGTCAACCAGGGCGCGTTCCACGAGTCGGTGAACCTCGCCGCCGATCTGGGAGCTGCCGGTGCTCTTCCTGTGCGAGAACAACGTCTACGCCGAGTTCACCGACAGCCGCAGGATGACGCGCGTGCCGGGAGTGCGTCGAGCGCGCTCGGCCCGGCCTACGGAGTCCGGTCGGCCACGTCGACGGCAACGACGTCGAGGTCGTTCACGAGGCGGCGCAGGACGCCGTCGACGCCTGCCGCGGGGCGACGGGCCCTGTCCTGATCGAGGCCGAGACCTACCGCTGGCAAGGCCACTACGAAGGCGATCCGCAGCCGTACAAGCCCGAGGAGGAGGCCGACGCCTGGCTCGACCGCGATCCGCTCGTCATCGCGCGCACGCGCATCGAGTCACAGGGCCTCGCGTCCGCCGAGGAGCTCGACGGGATCGTCCGCGACGCCGAGGAGCGCATCGTGCGCGCAGAGGAGTTCGCCCGGAGCTCGCCCTTCCCACGCCGAGTCGGAGATCCTGACCGATGTCTTCGCTGACTGAGCGGCAGGCTGTGCGCTACATGGACGCGATCAAGGAAGGGATCGCGGACGAGATGCGGCAGGACGACGCGGTCTTCCTGATCGGGATCGACGTCGGCCCTTCGGGCGGCATCTTCGCGGTCACGCGCGGGCTCTACGAGCGGTTCGGGCCCGACCGCATCCTCGACACGCCGATCTGCGAGATCGGGTTCGTCGGCGCCGCGGTCGGCGCGGCGGTGACGGGCCTGCAGGCCGATCGTCGAGATGATGTTCATGGACTTCCTCGGCGTCTGCTTCGACGCGATCCTCAACCAGGCCTCGAAGCTCCGCTACATGACCGGCGGGCTGCTCGAGTTCCCGCTCGTCGTCCGCACGCAGACGGGCGCGGGACGAAGCTCGGGCGCCCAGCACTCGCAGAGCCTGGAGGCGATCGTCGCGCACATCCCCGGCCTGAAGGTCGTGATGCCGGCGACGGTCGACGACGCCTACAGCCTCATGCGCGCCGTCGATCCGGGACGACAACCCGGTCGTGTACATCGAGAACCGGCGACTGTACGGGCGCCGCGGCGACCTTCCGGACTCGGGCGACGAGCCGCTGCCGATCGGGCGCGCCCGGGTCGTGCGCAGCGGGAGCGACGTCACCGTCGTCGCCTGGTCGCGCATGGTCGAGGTCTCGATCGAGGCGGCGGAGACGCTCGCCGCCGAGGGAGTCGAGGCGGAGGTGATCGACCTGCGCTCGCTCGTGCCCATGGACGTCGAGACCGTGGTCGGCTCCGTCGCGCGCACGGGACGCGCCGTCGTCGTGCACGAGGCCGTCGTGCCCTTCGGCGCCGGCGCGGAGGTCGCGGCCAGGATCACCGAGGAGACGTTCGGCAGCCTCCGGGCCCCGGTCGCCCGGATCGGCGCCCCGTTCGCTCCGATGCCGTTCAGCCCGCCGCTCGAGGCCGCGAGCATCCCCGATGCCGACGCGGTCGCCGCCGGCGTGCGCAGGACGATGGCGGGCTCGTGACGGCGGCCGTCGTCGTCGGCGGCGGGTCCGGCATCGGCCGCGCGTGCGCCGAGCTCCTGGCGGAGCGCGGGTGGGACGTCGCCGTGCTCGACCTGCGCGTGCCCGAGACCCCGCCCTCCCGGGTCGCGGCAGTGCTCGAGGTCGACGTGCGGGACGCCGATGCCGTGGAGGCGGCGCTCGAGGAGGCCGAGGCGCAGGTCGGCCCCCTCACCGGCGCCGTGCACGCCGCGGGCACGGCCAGGGTGACGCCGCTCCTCGAGATCGAGCCGAAGGAGTGGAAGCTCGTGCTGGACGTCAACCTGACGGGCGCCTGGAACGTGCTCACCGCCGTCGCCAGGAGGTTCAAGGCCGCCGGCGGCGGCGCGTTCGTCGCGGTCTCGTCGATCGACGGCGTCCGGCCCGTCGCCGGTCTCGCGCACTACTGCGCCTCGAAGGCCGGGCTGGAGTCGCTCGTGCGCGTGGCCGCGCTCGAGCTCGGCCCGGCGGGCGTCCGCGTGAACGCGGTCGCTCCCGGGGTCGTGGCGACGCCGCTGATGGATCCGGTGCTCGAGCAGTCCGACGTCCGGGACGACTTCCTCGAGCACATCCCGCTCGGACGGATCGCCGACCCCGTGGAGATCGCAGCCGCGGTGGTGTTCCTGCTCTCCGACGACGCGCGCTACGTCACCGGTCACACGCTCGTCGCCGACGGCGGAATGAGCCTGCGGGAGCACGCGCAACTCGAGCCGGTGGGATAGGAGGACCATGCGCGACGCACAGACATTCCTGGACGGACTCAAGGACGAACGCGAGGTGTGGTACCGCGGCGAGCGCGTCGACGACGTCGTCGAGCACGACGTGATCGGGACCGCGGCCCGCCACGCCGCGGCCGACTTCGACCTCGCCGCCGAGCACGCCGACCTCGCGGTCACGACCGACGGCGAAGGACGGACGTACTCGACCTTCTGGCACCTCCCGCGAAGCGGCGACGACCTCGCCCGGCGCAGCCGGCTGATCGAGGCCTCGACCGCGCACGGCGCGACGCTCGTCGCGCTGGTGCGCGAGATCGGCTCGGATGCCGCCTTCGCCCTCCAGCGGGTGATGGCCGGCCGCGATCCGGAGGCGGAGCGGATCGTGGCCTTCTACGAGCGCTGCCGCGACGACGATCTCGCCGTCGCGGTCGCGCAGACGGATGTGAAGGGCGACCGCTCGCTGCGGCCCGGCCGGCAGGAGGATCCCGACCTCTACCTGCACGTCGTCGACCGGCGGCCGGACGGGATCGTCGTCCGCGGCGCGAAGGCGCACACGTCCTGCTCGCCGTACGTCGACGAGCTGATCGTCATCCCCACGCGCGCCCTCGCCGAGGACGAGCAGGAATGGGCGGTGGCCTTCGCCGTGCCGGTCGCGACGCCGGGCCTCCGGCTGCTGGCCTCCGACTACCTCCACACCGAGGACACGCCCTGGACGCGGCCGATCTCGACCGACCACAAGATGATCGAGACGCTGACGGTCTTCGACGACGTCTTCGTTCCCTGGGAGCGCGTGTTCCTCGACGGCCGGCCGGAGCTGGCAGGCGAGCTCGCGCTGACCTTCGTCGAGTACCACCGCTTCACCGCCGTCTCGTACAAGCTCCCGCTTCTCGACGCCCTCGTCGGCCTCGCCGTCGCGCTCGCCGAGGCGAACGGGATCAGCCGGGCCGGGCACGTCCGCGACAAGCTCACCTGGCTGATCGGCTACGCCGAGACGGTCCGCGGCCTCACGCACCTGGCCGCGGTCCGGGCGCGGATCGACGAGGCCACCGGCATCGCCTACCCCGACCCCCTCACGACCAACCTGGCCAAGTGGACATTCGCCCGCGAGTACTCACGGGCTCTCGAGCACGTGATCGACATCGCCGGCGGCCTGCTCGCCACCGGCCCCGGCGACGCGGACTGGGAGTCCCCGGAGCTCCGTCCCTACCTGGAGAAGTATTTCGTCGGCGCCGTGCCGGCCGCCGAGCGGCTCGCCCTGCTCAACCTGGCGAGCGAGCTGACCGCGCGAGACTACGCGGGCTACCAGAACGTCCTCGCCGTGCATGCCGAGGGCTCCCTCGAAGCAGAGAAGCTGATGCTCTACCGCTCCTATGACCCCCACCCCGCACTCGAGTTCGTCCGGCAGCTCGCCGGGGTTGCTCCGCGGGCCGCCGAGGAGGTGACGACACCCGTCCCATGAGCGCAACCGCAACCACATCCGTGATCGAACGCATCAGCGAAGAGCGCTGTGCCGAGCTGCTCGTGACGCTGATCCGCCAGCGCAGCGTCGTCGGCGAGGAGACCACCGCGCACCGCTGGATGGCCGAGCGGCTCCGCGCCGCCGGCATGCGGGTCGAGGAGTACTCGGTCGAGAACACGGCCGCTCCGCTCGTGCTCGGCGAGCTCGGCGGCGGCGACCGTCCCGGGGTGCTCTTCGACGGCCACTTCGACACGGTCTTCGCCGTGCCGGACGACTGGACCCGCGGGCCGTGGGCGGGGGAGCGCGACGGAGATCTCGTCTACGGGCGGGGCGCCGTCGACAGCAAGGGCTCGGTGGCGGCCATGCTCGCCGCCGTCGAGGCCATCGCCGCGGGCGGCGTCGAGCTCGACGGCCCCGTGTTCTTCATGTCCGACTCCGACGGCGAGCGCGCGTTCCGCGGGGCGGCGCTGATGGCCGACCTGAACGTGGCCGCGCGCGTCGGCACGATCTTCTCCGCCGAGGCGACCTCGAACGAGCGCATCGAGATCGCCTACCCGGGCATCTCGACCTGGAAGATCACCGCCATCGGCAAGGCGGCGCATCCCACCGAGCCCGAGCGCGGCATCAACGCAGTGGCGAAGATGGCCAAGCTCGTCCAGGCCGTGGAGGCGGGCCGGCTCGAGCTCAGGCAGGGCACGTCGCCGTGGTTCGAGCCGCGCGTGACGACGAACGCCATCCGCACGCGGCCGGGCGGCGGCTGGTCGATTCCGGCGACCTGCGACGCCGTGCTCTCGATCCTCTCGCCGAACGGCGTCAGCCTGAACGACGTGAGAGACGACATCGACGTCTTCCTTCGCGCCCTCGAAGCCGAGGACGGCGAGGTGCGCTTCGAGCGGAAGCTGATCCCGATGGGCGGCGGCCGGCTCTGGCTGCGCCCCGCCGAGGCCGACCCCGAGCACCCCGGGGTGCTCGCGCTGAAGGAGGCCGTCCACGCGGTCACCGGTCGCGAGGCGAAGGTGGGCCCGTTCAACGGCGGCTGGGTCGACGGCGCGGAGCTCATGGGGCCGGACGGGACGCCCGCCTGCCTCGTCTTCGGGCCGGGCGACTTCGAGCGCGCGCACGCGGTCGACGAGGCGATCTCCGTCCGCGAGGTGGCCGAGGCGGCCCGCATCTACGCGCACGCGACGCTCGAGCTGCTCGGCTCGTAGCGCCCGGCGAGCATGCGCAGCGTCTACGTCGCCGGTGTGGGGATGACTCGGTTCGAGAAGTCGAGCCGCACCCTGAAGGAGCTCGTGGCGGAGGCGGTCACGCAGGCGCTGGCCGACGCGTCGGCGACCGTGGGCGACATGCAGGCCGCGTACGTCGGGAACGCCGTCGCCGGCCTCGTCACCGGCCAGGAGATGATTCGCGGCCAGGTGCTCCTGCGTCCGGTCGGTATCGAGGCGATTCCGATCTTCAACGTCGAGAACGCGTGCGCCTCGGCGGCCACGGCCTTCCACCTCGGCTGGCAGGCGGTGGCATACGGCGCGCAGGACGTCGTCCTCTGCGTCGGGGCGGAGAAGCTCACGCACGAGGACAAGTCGGTGGGCCTGGCGGCGATCGGCACCGCCGTCGACGTGGAGGCCCGGGCCGCCGCCGCGGAAGCCGACGAGCCGGACGCCGGCGCCGCGACGCGCTCGTTCTTCATGGACGTCTACGCCGAGATGACGAAGGAGTACATGAGCCGCTCGGGCGCGACCACGGAGCAGTTCGCGAAGGTCTCGGTGAAGAACCAGCACAACGGCGCGCTCAACCCCCGCGCCCAGTACGGCGGCGAGATCAGCGTCGAGGACGTCCTCGGGTCGCGGGAGATCGTCTGGCCGCTGACCCTGCTCATGTGCTCGCCGGTCTCGGACGGGGCGGCGGCCGTGGTGCTCGCGAGCCGGGGGCTCGACGGGCGCCGCGGCCCGCGCGTGCGCGCATCCGTCGTCGTCTCCGGGAACCGGCACGACCACGACGACCCGGCCGCGGGCTCCGCCGGCCGGGCGGCCGCGCTCGCCTACGAGGCGGCGGGCCTCGGGCCCGACGACCTCGACTGCGTCGAGCTCCACGACGCGACGGCGCCTGCCGAGCTGATCGCCTACGAGCAGCTGGGCCTGGCGCCGCCCGGGCAGGGCCCGGAGCTGATCGAGTCGGGCGAGACCGGGCTCGGCGGGCGGCTGCCGGTGAACACGAGCGGCGGCCTCCTGGCGAAGGGCCACCCCATCGGCGCGACCGGCATCGCCCAGATGTGCGAGGCGACCTGGCAGCTGCGCGGCGAGGCGGGCGCGCGGCAGGTCGACGGCGCGCGCATCGCTCTCACCCAGAACGGCGGCGGCTGGCTCGAAGGGGACTCCGCCGCCATGTCCGTCCACATACTCTCCCGCGATTGACGCCCGACGGGCCGGCACCGATCGAGTTGGACCAGGCCGTCGTCCACGCCCTGCTCGCCGCGTTCGACCGGAGCGACTGGCTGGAGATGACCGTGACCGTCGGGCGGGACCGCCTGCACGTCTCGCGCCGGGCGACGGACGGCGGCGGCGCGGAGACGGGCGAGCCCGACGACGGCGCCGGCCTCGGAGGAGGCTGCATCGCCCGAGTCCGTCCACGCCGAGCCGACGCATGCGACCCCCGAGCCCCTGACCGGGATGCTGATCGAGTCACCGTCGGTTGGCCTGTTCTGGCGGTCGCCCCGTCGCCCGGCGCTCCGCCGTTCGTCGAGGTCGGGACGCGCGCGTGGCCGCCGAGGACACGCTGGCCATCGTCGAGGTGATGAAGCTGATGAACCACGTCGTCGCGCCCGTGGCCGGCACTGGTCCGGGCGATCCTGGCCGAGAACGGCGCGTCGCGTGGAGTACGGCCAGCCGCTCGTCGTCGATCGACCCGGAGGGCTGAGCCGACCGATGCGGCGGCATCGCGCGCGTCCTGATCGCGAACCGCGGCGAGATCGCCGTGCGCATCCTCCGCGCCTGCTTCGACGAGGGGCATCGAGACGGTGCTCGCCGTGTCCGACGCCGACCGGGGCAGCCTGGGCGCCCAGCTCGCCGACCGCGTCGTCTGCATCGGCCCGCCGAGCGCGGCGGAGAGCTACCTCGACGTCGGACCGCCTGCTGACGGCCGCGCGGGGCACCGGCTGCGACGCGCTCCATCCCGGCTACGGCTTCGTCTCCGAGCGCCCCGAGCTGTCGGAGGCGTGCGTCGAGGCGGGGATCGCGTTCGTCGGGCCGGGCCCCGAGGCGATGCGCAGCGCAGCGGCGACAAGGCCGCCGCGCGCGCCACGGCCCGCGAGCCTCGGGATCCCGATCGGTCGACGGCTCCGACGTGGTCGGCTCGGAGGCCGAGGCGGCGCGGTCGCGGAGGAGGTCGGCTTCCCGATCCTGCTCAAGGCCGCGGGCGGCGGCGGCGGGCGCGGCATGCGGCGGGTCGACCGGCCGGAGGAGCTGCGGGGCGCCTGGACGGCGGCCTCGGCAGAGGCGCAGCAGGCGTTCGGCGACGGCCGGCTGTTCGTCGAGCGCTTCGTCCGGCGCGCGCGCCACGTCGAGGTGCAGGTGCTCGCCGACCGCCACGGCGCCGTCGATCCACCTCGGCCACCGCGACTGCACGCTCCAGCGCCGCTACCAGAAGCTGGTCGAGGAGGCGCCCGCGCCGGACCTGCCCGGAGTCGCTCTCGGACGAGATCCTCGGCGCCGCCGTGCGCCTCGTCGGCGCGCTCGAGTACGAGGGCGCGGCCACGTGCGAGTTCCTCGTCGACCAGGAGCGGGCGTCGCTTCGGCTTCCTGGAGATCAACGCGCGCCTCCAGGTCGAGCATCCTGTGAGCGAGATGGTCACCGGTGTCGACGTCGTGCGCGAGCAGCTGCGCATCGCCGGGGGCGCACCGGTCTCGCTCCGGCAGGACGAGGTCGAGGTGCGCGGCCACGCCGTCGAGGTGCGCGTGAACGCCGAGAGCCCGGAGCAGCGACTTCATGCCCACGCCGGGGCGCATCGAGACCTGGGCTGCGCCGATCGGCACCGACGTCCGCGTCGACACCGCGTGCTTCCCGGGCTGGACGATCACCCCGTACTACGACTCGCTGCTGGCCAAGGTCATCACGCGCGGGGCCGATCGCGAGCGTGCGCTGGCGCATGCGGCGTGACGCCCTCCGGCGGCTGCGGGTCGAGGGCGTCGAGACGACGGCGCGGTTCGCCCGCGACCTCCTCGCGCACCCCGACGTCGTGGCCGCGCGCACCCACACGCGCTGGATCGAGGACGAGTTCCTGCCCGGGCTGGACCGCCCGGAGCGCCGCCTGATGGCCCGGATCGAGTTCATCGACCAGTCGCTACGGGACGGCCAGCAGAGCCTGTGGGGGATCCGCATGCGCGCCGGGCACGTGCTGCCGATCGCGGACGCGATCGACAGCGCCGGCTACCGCGTCGTCGACCTCACCGGCAGCTCGCCCTTCGAGGTGCAGGTCCGGTACAACCTCGAGGACCCCTGGAAGGGGCTCGACGCCGTCCGCGCCGCGTTCCGCAACTCGGTGCTGCGGGCCGGGACGAGCTCGAACGGCGTGGTCGGCATGGGCGTCACGCCGGACTCGATCGTCGAGCTCTGGATGCGGACGCTGGGCAAGCACGGCATCGGCAGCCTCTGGATCTTCGACTGCCTCCACAACGTGGACAAGATGCTCCAGGTCGCCGAGATCGCCCTCGACGCCGGGGTGGCGCCGTCGCCGCAGCTGAACTTCTCGCTCTCGCCCGTGCACACGGACGAGTACTACGCGGCGCTCATGGACCGCTTCGCCGAGAGCGACGTCCCCCACACCGTCATCCTCGGCGACGAGGCCGGCGTGCTCGGGCCCGAGCGGGCGCGCAGCTGGATCCGCCTCATGCGCGAGCGCGCGGGCGGCACCGAGCTGGAGATGCACTTCCACAACCGGACGGCATGGCCACGCTCAACCACATCATCGGCATCGAGGAAGGCCTGAGCATCGTCCACACCGCGATCTCGCCGATGGCGAACGGCCCCTCGATGCCCTCGACCGAGGTGACGATCGACAACCTGCGGCGGCTCGGCCACGAGATCGCGATCGACGACAGCAGGCTGCCCGAGGTCGCCGCGCACCTGGGCGCGCTCGCCGACGAGCTCGGGTACGAGCGCGGCGCGCCGGTCGAGTACGCGGTCGCGAACGTCCAGCAGCAGTTCCCGGGCGGGATGATGGGCACGCTCCAGGCCCAGCTGCACACGTACGGCATGGACGAGCGGCTGCCGGCCGTTCTCGAGGAGGCGATCCAGGTCCGGGCCGAGATGGGCTACCCGATCATGGCCACCCCGTTCTCGCAGCTCGTCGGCATCCAGGCGCTGCTCAACGTCGTGCAGGGCGAGCGCTACCTGACGATCCCGGACGAGAACCTCATGTACCTCGCCGGGCACTACGGCACGCCGCCCGGGCCGCTCGACCAGGACGTGCTCGACCGCGCGTGGTCGACCGAGCGGGGGAAGCGGATGGCCGGCTGGGCGCCGCCGCAGCCGTCGCTCGCGGAGATCCGCGGCAAGCTCGGCCGGCGGCTGTCGGACGAGGAGCTGCTGCTGCGCTACCTGATCCCGGAGCCGGACGTGGACGCGATGTACGCCGCCGCGGCGCCGATCGAGCCGGTCTTCCCGGCCACGGCGCCCGGCGGGCTGGGCTGGATCGGGGACGTGATCGCGCGTCGCGGCCCGCAGACGCTCAGCGCGACCAGGGGGAACGTGACGGTGGAGCTGCGGCGCTGACCGCGTTCAGCGGTCGCCGTCGACGTAGCGCATGATCGAGGCGCTCAAACCGAGATCCAGCGTGACCGAGCCGCCGTCCAGGTGAACGCGTGCGCCGTCGTCGCTGACGGCCGCGTTCCAATCGTGCAGGTTGACGTTGCGAAGCGCCGCCTGGAGGATCCGCGCCCCCCGCTCGTTCCGGTCTGCAGTCGGGCTCTCGGGCCGGTCGAGCTCGAGGTCGAGCTCGGCGGCGATCTGGGCGGGCTCGAGATCGCGGAAGCGCTGGAGATTGCGATCGATCTCGACCGCGACCGGAGCAAGGAAGAGATCGGTCGCGGACTTCGGGTGCAGGTGAGTCACGACCCGATCATAAACCCGCTCCCGTTAAGCTCCCTCCGTGGCCGGCGAAGTGCTGATCGTCGACGCCGTCCGCTCGCCGATCGGCAAGCGGAACGGCACCCTGGCCTCGCTGCGCGCCGACGAGCTGGCAGGACAGGTGCTGGACGCGCTCGTCCGGCGCGTCGACCTCGATCCCGGTGCGGTCGAGGACGTCGAGATGGGCTGCGTCTCCCAGGTCGGCGAGCAGGCCGTGAACGTCGCCCGGACCGCGGCGCTGACGGCGGGCTGGCCGGAGACGGTCTGCGGGGCGACGACGGACCGCCAGTGCGGGTCGTCGATGCAGGCGGCGTTCGTCGCTGCCTCGACGATCCAGGCCGGGCATCTCGACGTCGTGATCGCAGCCGGCGTCGAGTCGATGTCGCGGGTCCCCATGGGCTCGAACATGAGCGCGGGCGGCTGGGAGGGCTTCTCGCCGAAGCTCTACGAGCGCTTCGAGATCGTGCCCCAGGGGATCTCGGCCGAGGTGCTCGCCGACGAGTGGAATCTGTCGCGGGAGGACCTGGACACCTACTCGTACGAGTCGCACCGGCGCGCGATCGCCGCCATCGACGAGGGCCGGTTCGAGAACGAGGTCGTCCCCGTCGAGGTCTCGAACCCGCACGTCGGCCTGCTGTTCGCGGTCGACGAGACGCCGCGCCGTGACACCTCGCTCGAGAAGCTCGCGGCACTCGAGCCTTCCTTCAGGGAAGACGGGCGGGTGACCGCAGGGAGCTCCAGCCAGATCTGCGACGGCGCCGCCGCCATGCTGCTCGCGAGCGAGCGGTCGGCCGAGCGGCTCGGCCTCGCCCCGCGCGGGCGCTTCGTCTCCTTCGGCCTCGCCGGCGTCGACCCCTACCGGATGCTGCACGGGAACCCGACCGCGATGGCGCGTGCGCTGGACAAGGCCAACCTGACCTTCGACGACATGGCCGTGATCGAGGTCAACGAGGCCTTCGCCTCCGTCGTCCTGCAGACGCTGGCCGACACCCGGCTCCACGAGCGCTGGGAGTCGGGCGACGTCAACCCGAACGGCGGCGGGATCTCGCTCGGGCATCCACTGGGAGCGACGGGGGCGAGGATCACGGCGACCCTCCTCTCCGAGCTCGAGCGCCGCGAGGGACGCTACGGCATCGCGTCGATGTGCATCGGGATGGGCCAGGCGATCGCCGCCGTCGTCGAGCGGCTCTGAGCCCGCTCAGCGCCTGATCTCGACCTCGGTCGTCACCCACAGCGCCTGCGCCAGCCACCGGTCGTCGGTGTCCTCGACGAAGCAGACCAGGTCGTCGACGTCGAGGAACGACGGCTTCACGCGCGTGACGGTCAGCTCCTTGCCCGTCCCGAGGCGCAGACGGTCGCCGGCCTGCACGTCGGCCGCGGTCGCGCTCACCCAGCCGTCGTCCGTCATCGGGACGGAAGGACGGCTTCGATCGCGCCGACGACCTCGTTGGAGTCGGGCAGCGTCGTCGGGCGGAAGCGGGCGACGACCTCGCCGTCCGGCGCGACCAGGAACTTCTCGAAGTTCCATTCGACGTCCCCGGCCTCGCCGGCCGAGTCCTCCTTCGGCGTCAGCTGCCGGTAGAGCGGGTGCCGGCGTGGGCCGTTGACGTCGACTTTCTCCGTCAGCGGAAAGGTGATGTCGTACGAGCTCGAGCAGAAGGTCGCGATCTCCTCGGGCGTGCCGGGCTCCTGCTCGCCGAACTGGTTGCACGGCACGCCGAGGACCGTCAGGCCGCGATCGCGGTACTGCCTGGACACCTGCTCGAGCGCCTCGTACTGCGGCGTCAGCCCGCACGCGGAGGCCACGTTGACGACGAGCACGGCCCGCCCCCGGAGCGCGGCCAGGTCGAGCGGCGTGCCGTCCAGCGAGTCGACCGAGACGTCGAAGATGCTCACGACCGCCAACTCTACTTCTCCGACATCACCCAGACGCCGTCCCAGTCCTCCGAGGGCGGCGACGCGATCAGCTGCAGGCAGCGGTCGACGTAGAGGTCGGAGAGCCGGTCGCCCTTGTTCGCCTTCAGCGCCTCCTCGAACCAGTGCACCGCCTTCTCGAAGTCGCGGTCGCGGTAGCGCGCGAGGCCCTCGCCGAAGGCGCCCAGCGTCTCCATCAGGTTCGGGAACGAGCGCTCGTCGTGGTAGTCGAGGCACTCGTAGACCGACACCGGCCGCGTCTTGCCCTTCACGATCACGCGGTCGACCTCGCGGAGCCGGTAGACGCCCTTGAGCCGCTCGCGGGTCAGCTCGGAGAGCAGGATCCGCGCCGAGTACTGCTTGCACGCGCCCTCGAGGCGCGAGGCGAGGTTCACGCCGTCGCCGATCATCGTGTAGTCCATCCGCTTCGGGCTGCCGATGTTCCCCGCAACCACTGCGTCCGTGTTCAGGCCGATGCCCATGTCGACGGCCGGGTCGCCGCGCCGCTCGCGCGTCGCCGTTCCACTCGCGCAGGCTGCGGATCATCGCGATCGAGGCGCGCAGCGCGCGGTCCTCGTCGTCCTCGCCGGCCACCGGGAGCCCGAACACGGCCATGATCGCGTCGCCGATGAACTTGTCGAGCATGCCGCCCTGCTCGGAGATGCAGTCGACCATCAGCTCGAAGTACTCGTTGAGCATCTCGACCGTCCGGTGCGGCCCCAGCTGCTCGGACAGCGTCGTGAAGCCGCGGACGTCGGAGAAGAGCACGGTCGCGATCGACTCGGTGCCGCCGAGGAGCTCCTCCGAGCCGGCTGCGAGCAGCCGGTCGGCGAGATCGGGGTCCATGTAGCGGGCGAGGGTCGACCGCACCCGCTTCTCGTTGGAGATGTCCTCGATCATCACCAGCGTCCCGAGGTGCTCGCCTTCGTCCGCCGAGCAGCGGCAGCACGGTCGCGTTCACGGACGCGGTCTCGTCGCTCGACCCGCAGCTCCGCGTCCATCACGAGCTCGGGCTCGAGCTGCTCGGCCACGCGATGCATCCGCTCGCGCAGCCAGGGGTTCTCGTCGCCGAACAGATCGTCCGCGGACGAGCCCGACGACGCCCTCGGCGTCGCGGCGGAGGATGCGCGCGCCGGCCGCGTTGCACGTCTGCACGACGCTCTCCTCGTCGAACGTGACCACCCCGTTCGACATGCTCTGGAGCATCGCCTCGTTGTAGTTCCGCATCGCCTGGACGTCGGCGAACAGCTTCGCGTTCTCGAGCCCCGTCGCGATCTGCGCCGTGAAGGCGCGCAGGCGGCTCTCGTCCTCGACGGTGAAAGGCCCGCCGCGCTTGTTCAGCACCTGCGTGACGCCGATCGCCGTGCCGGCCTTGTTGAAGATCGGGACGCACAGGATCGAGCGCGTGAAGTACCCCGTCTGCCTGTCGAAGGCCGGGTTGAAGCGCAGATCGGCGTAGGCGTGCGGGATGCGGATCGACTCCTCGGTCGTGAAGACGGCGCCCGCGATGCCGACGTGGCTCGGGAAGCGGATCTCGGTCTCGAGCCGGTCGCCGATGTAGCTGAACAGCTCGCCGGTCTTGTCGTCGTTGAGGAACAGCGTCGAGCGGTCTGCGTCCAGCATCCGCGTCGCCTCGGACATGACCCGGCCGAGCAGCCGACCGAGGTCGAGCTCCGAGGTCAGGTCGGAGACGACGTTGAGGAAGTCGATCTCCCGTCGGCGCGAGCGCGCGGTGCGCTCGAGCAGCTGCATCGTCTCGAGCGTCATCGCGCACTGCGCCGTGATGCCCTCGAGCAGCGCCAGATCGCCGGTCGTGAAGGCGCCGTCGACCTTGTTGAGCATCTCGGCGGCGCCGATCGTCTCGCCCTTCGCGTTCTTCACCGGCGCGCAGAGGATCGAGTCGGTGCCGAAGCCCGTCTCCCGGTCGACCTCCTGGTTGAAGCGCGGATCCGCGTAGGCGTCGTGGACGACCTCGCCGGTGCCGCTCTGGTAGACGGCGCCGACGATGCCGAGGTTGTCGAGGACGCGGATCTGCCTCGAGCCGAGGTCGGTCGTCTTGACCGTGTACAGCTCGCCCGAGTCGTCGTCATGGAGGAACAGCGAGCCCGCCTGAGCGCCGAGCTCGCGCTTGGCCGCCTCGACGAGCATGTCGAGGACGGCGTCGAGGGAGTCGAGTGCGGCGACCTCGCGCGACAGCCGCAGCAGCATCTGGAGCTGCTCGACCTGCTCGACGCGCTCGTCGAATGCCTGGGTCATGCGCCCGCGCTCTCCGCGTGCGCGAGCTCGAGCCGCTCGCGCAGCGCCTGCACCGATGCCTGGAGCTCGCGCACCTCGTCGCGGTGACGCCGCTCCGCCTCCTGCAGCGCGGCGGCGTGGTCTGCGTAGGCGCGCTCGAGCTCGTCGCGGAGCGCCCGGATCGTCGCCTTCAGCTCGGAGGCCTCGGCGGCCGCGGCGGCGTTGGCCGCCTGCACGCGCTCGTTGCCCGTCGCTTCCGCGTGCTCGAGCGACTCGCGCATGACGGCGATGGTCGACTCCAGCTCGCGCAGGCGCAGCGCGCTATCCCCGTTCTCCACGGGGATAGGTAAGCACGGCGCCCCGCGCCGCGCTACCTGGCTCGCCCGAAAGTCTGCGACTTTCGGGCGCGGTCCTCTCGAGCGCGCGCTCGACCTAGGCCATGCGCTCGAGCAGGACCTCGAGCTTCTCCACCGAGATGCGCTTCATCGCCGCGTCGGGCGGGGGCTCCATGGCGTCGAGGGTGGCGCTTCCGGTCTTCAGGTTCTCCTCGGAGTCGAAGCGGACGACGACGCGGACGTGGTTGTTCTCGCGGTCGAGGCCAACCATGATCGACTTCGCGGGGACGTCGGGCGGCGGGCCCTCCGCCTTGCTGATCTCGTCCACGATCGCGCGTGCGGCTGCTTCGTCGCCTTCGAACGTTGCCACGCGGACCCACTCGGACATTGTTCCTCCTTGGTCGGGGGCTACGAGCTGGAGCCTAGCCAAACCGGGCTCGATCACCCGGGGGCGATCTTCAGCGCCACGTCGGTCGTGAACTGCGGCACTCCAAGCGTGCGGCGGCCTGCGCGCACTCGCTGTGTGGAGAGCACGAGTCCAGTCGCGGGATCGGTCCAGACTGCGCGGCCGGGCTCGAGGCGTCACCTCTCGAAGGTACTCCGATGGTGCCGCTCCCGGATGGCCGGAGAGCCGGCGCGAGCCGGCTCTCCGCAACCGTTCTCAGCCGCTCAGCTCAGCTTCGCGCAGGCGGCGTCCTTCCGGGCCGCGTCGTTCAGCGGCGCCGTCGCGTACTTGTCCAGCGCGCGGAAGGCGGAGCCGATGCGGTTGGTGCTCGACTGGACCGTCAGCGCGAGCGCCGCGGCCTTGCTGGAGAAGACCTTCGCATTCCCGGTCGGCAGCTTCCCGGCGCTGACCTTCGCGTCCTGGAACGCCTTCCGGAGCTGCGTGAACGCGCCGAGCACGCCGCTCTGGATCTTCTCCCCGTTGGTGACGTCCGGGGCCCCGACGGCCCTGATCCTGGCGATCATCGTGTCCGTCGAGTGGACGACGCCCCCGAGGAAGCCGACCAGCTTCTTCTTCAGGGCGGGGATCTGCGCGTGGCCGGCCGAATGGAGGCCGGCGAGCGTCTTGTCGAGATTGGCCCTGTCCGTCTTCGCCGCCTTCTCCCACGCGACGACGGAGACGCAGAACACGTTGACCCACTTCTTCGGGCTCGCGTTCCGGGTCGCGCCTGCCGCGACGCTGCTCAGCGTGAGGACGAGCAGCAGTGAAGCGATGACGGCCAGGGACCTGGTCGTCGTTCTCAAGAGGTTCCTTTCGTTCGAGACCTGCCGGGCGATGTGAACCGACGCCAGCTTACCGGGGCTGAGTGCCAGACTTCAGTCTGGCACCGCCTCCGTTTCCGCGTCTACCTCCCGGCTTCGCGGTCGCGCTCCGCCTTCCGATCGCGCTGGGCCGCGCGCCAGAAGATCCAGCCGACGATCGCCAGCGCGACGAACCCGAGCACGATGACGGAGGCGGCGATCACCGCCTCCGCCGTGTCCTGCGAGACCGCGCCGATCACGACGGCACCTGTAGCGGGATCGACTGGCGGAAGCGGAAGACGTTCGCCGGGTCGTAACGGCGCTTGATCGAGACCAGCCGACGGAAGTTCTGCCCGTAGTACGCCGTCGGCCGCCCGGCCAGGTCGGGGTCGATGTAGTTGACGTACGCCTCGCCGGACACGTACGGGCGCATGGCCGCGTAGAAGGAGCGCAGCCAGGCGATGTTCGCCGCGGCCTGCCCCGGCGCGTTCCAGTAGGCGAGGTACTGGAGCGAGCAGAGCGAGTCGCGGTGGGCGAACGCGGTGGCGGCCTTCGGCACCCGGTTGATCGCGCCGCCGTAGGAGTCGAGGAGCAACGAGCCACTCCCCGGCGCGCGCTCGATCGCCCGCACGATCGTCTGCCGCGCAGCCGCCGAGAGGGGGCGCCGCACGTAGTCGGATTTGGCCGCGAACGTCGCGCGCATGAGGCTGCCGAAGGGCTCGAGGCGGCACTTCGAGGCAGGTCCGCAGCCCGCCCAGTACTGGACGGCCTCGATGTAGCTGCGCTGCTTGAGACTCAGGAGCGTGGGCGAGCCCGTCGAGAGGAGCGGGGCGAGCAGCGCGCGCAGGCGCTGCGGGCTGCCGACGAACTGCCCGGAGACGTGGATCGTCGGGGAGCCGCCGCCCGAGCCGAGGTTGCAGACGGAGAACAGCGCGTCGGGCGCGTGCGGCGCCCAGTCGAGCCACGCGGCGATCGCGGCCGGCGCCTGCGCCCACGGCCATCCGACGCTGAAAGTCGTGACCGTCGAGATCGGCGCCGTCCGGAAGCGGTACTGCGTGGCGATCCCGAAGTTGCCACCGCCTCCGCCGCGACTGGCCCAGTACAGGTCGGCGTTCTCGTGCCGCGAGCAGGTCCGCACCCGGCCGTCGGCGGTCACGAGCGTGAGCGAGATGAGGTTGTCGCTCGTCGTGCCGAGCTTACGGGACAGGAAGCCGACGCCGCCGCCGAGCGCCTGGCCGCCGATCCCGACCGTCGCGCACGACCCGGCCGGAATCGCGACCTGGTGCTGCCAGAGCCCGACGTTGACGTCGATCAGCTTTGCGCCCGCCCCGACGACCGCCTGGTGCCCGGCCCTGGCGGACACCTGGGCCATCCGGGACACGTCCACCACGACCCCGCCGGGCACCGAGGAGTAGCCGCCGTAGCTGTGGCCGCCACCGCGGGCCGCTATGCGGATCCCGTGCCGACGCGACCAGGCCAGGGTCTTCGAGACGTCGGCGGCGGTCTGGCAGTACACGACGGCGAGCGGCCGGTACGCGTCGAAGCGCGTGTTGTAGAGCCGGCGCGCCGCGTCGTAGCCGGCGCTCGAGCGGCCGACGACCGTGCCTGCGATCTCCCGCTGCAGCTCGCGGAGCGGCGCCGGCAGCCCAGCGGTCACACGACCGCGCGCCGAAAGGACGAGCAACCCGGCACCGGCGAGGAACTGCCGGCGGTCGAGCGTCCCCACCGGCCGAAAGCCTAGTCGACGCCGAACGAGCGCTTCACGCGGGAGAAGAAGCTGCCCTTCAGGCGGTCGTCGGCTTCCGCCCAGGGCGGATCGGCGTCCTCGGCGGCGGGCTCGGGCTCCTCCGCCTTCGGAGCGGCCACCGGTCGCGGAGCTGCCGGCTCGGCCCGAGCGAGCTTCGCCTGCAGGCTCTCGACCTCGTCGGCGAGCAGGTGGATCGCCTTCGCGGCCGCGCGCAGCTCCTCGCTCGAGGCGCGCTCCTCCAGCCGGGTCGCCCAGCTGCGCAGCTCCCTGACCTGCGCCGCGTCCATGCCTGCAGTATCGACGCTGGAGCCGCTGTCCTCAAATACAGCTGCGGCGCCTTCCGGCGCCGCAGTGAGTTCTCCGAGGTCCAGTGAGGTCAGTCGCCCCAGTCGAAGTCGCGCGAGCGGCCCCAGAGGCCGTCCTCGTCCTCCGCCGGAGGAGCGGGCTGCTGGGCGGATGACTGCTCCGTCCAGGCCTGCAGCGCAACTTCGGGCTCGACGGCCTCGGCCACGATCGCGTCGACCGCGGGCTCCGTGCCGTCCATCGTCTCTTCGAGACGGGCCTGCTCTTCGGTCTTGAAGAGCGGGTGGTTCTGGAAGGGATCGTCGTTGGCGTAGCGGGAGATCGGAAGATCTCGCTCGAGCTCGGCATTTCGCCGCTTGAGCTCCAGGTGCTCTTCGATGATCTTGGAGAAGATCGAGGGTGTCTCCACCGGCATCCGTACCTCCTAGGGCGGTTTGAAGGCCCGCCGATTGTAACGGAGAGATAAAGGCTTCGTTTCGGGAGCAGATGCTCCTTCCCTCGCCGCAGGAACCGACCAGGTCGTATTTCAGGCCGTCGCGGACGGCGCTCGATCGGCCTGCGCGGCCGCGACGCCGAGCGTGTCGCGGACGATCCGGTCCTGCTCGACCAGGTGCGCGGTCGGATAGCCCTCGCTCGGGCTCGCGCGCCAGGGGCGACCGACGTAGCGGAGGTGCACGCGCCGCGAGGCTCCCTCGGCGAGCGCGTCCTCGAGCCGGTGGCGGATCGAGCGGTACGCGCCCATGTTCAGCGGCTCCTCCTGCGCCCAGACCAGCTCGCCGACCTCCGGGTAGGAGGCGATCAGCTCCGCCACCTGCTTCGTCGGGAACGGGTAGAGCTGCTCGATCCGCGCGAGCGCGACGGTCGCCGCACCCGCCCGCTCCTCGTGGCCGGCGAGGTCGTAGTAGATCTTTCCGGAGCAGAGCACGAGCCGGCGCACGCGCTCCCGGTCGGCGCCGGGGTCGTCCAGCACCGGCGCGAACGAGCCGCCCGCGAGGTCCTCCAGCGTCGAGGAGGCGTCCTTGAGCCGCAGCAGCCCCTTCGGCGTCATCAGCACGAGCGGCCGCGGTGTGGCGTCGAGCGCCTGCCGGCGCAGGAGGTGGAAGTACTGGCCGGAGGTGCTGACGTTGGCGACGCGGATGTTGTCCTGCGCCGCCGACTGCAGGAAGCGCTCGAGCCGCGCGCTCGAGTGCTCGGGGCCGTTGCCCTCGTACCCGTGCGGCAGCAACAGCGTCAGGCGCGAGGTCTGGCGCCACTTGGAGAGGCCCGAAACGAGGAACTGGTCGACGATCACCTGCGCGTTGTTGACGAAGTCGCCGAACTGGGCCTCCCAGAGGACGAGCGCCTCCGGCGCCGCGACCGAGTAGCCGTACTCGAAGCCGAGCGCGGCGAACTCCGAGAGCGGCGAGTTGTGCAACTCGAAGGCGCTGTTCGCGTCCCGGAGGTGCTGGATCGGCGCGTAGCGCTCGCCCGTCTCCGGGTCGTGGAAGACGAGGTGCCGCTGTGAGAAGGTGCCGCGCTCGGAGTCCTGGCCCGTGAGGCGGACGGGGATGCCGTCGACGAGCAGGCTCCCGAAGGCGAGCGACTCGGCGTGCCCCCAGTCGATGCCCCCTTCCTCGAGCGCCCGCGCGCGCCGCTCGAGCTGGCGCGCGAGCTTCGGGTTGACCGTGAAACCGTCCGGGACGGACACGAGCTCGGCGTCGAGCGCGCGCAGCCGCTCGGCGGAGACGGCGGTGACGACCTCGGCCGGCCGGCCGGGCGGCGGGGCCGACTCGCGCGCGGGCGGCTCGGCCAGCTCCTGCTTCAGCCGCTCGTGGGCGGCGCGCAGCTCCTCGAGCGGGCCGTCCACCATCGCCTGGGCCTCCTCGGCGGTGACGACGCCCTCCTCGCGGAGGCGGGCGGCGTACTGCTCCCTGGCCGTCGGCTGCTCGGCGATCATCGCCGCCTGCAACGGCTGCGTGTACGCGGGCTCGTCCTGCTCGTTGTGGCCGAAGCGGCGGTAGCCCACGAGGTCGACGACGGCGTCGTGTCCGAAGCGCTGGCGGTAGGCGAGCGCGAGACGGATCGCGGCGATCGCGGCCTCGGGGTCGTCGGCGTTGACGTGGACGATCGGCGCGTCGAAGCCCTTGGCGAGGTCGGACGAGTAGCGCGTGGAGCGGCCCTCGCCCGGATCGGTGGTGAAGCCGACCTGGTTGTTCGCGATCAGGTGCAGCGTGCCGCCCGTCGAGTAGCCCGGCAGGCCCTCGAGGTTGAACGTCTCCGCGACGACCCCCTGGCCGGCGAAGGACGCGTCCCCGTGGATGAGCACGGGCACCGCGACCGCCGGGTCGTGGACGCCTCCGGCCGTGGAGCGGTCGGTCTGTTCCGCGCGACTCCATCCCTCGACGACCGGGTCGACCGCCTCGAGGTGGCTCGGATTGGAGACGAGCGTGACGGCGATCTCGCCGGACGCGGTCGCGTGCATCCCCTCGGCGCCGAGGTGGTACTTGACGTCGCCAGTGCCGCCCTCAGGGGTGCCGACGACGGCGTGGATCGTCCGCTCGCCTTCGAACTCGCGCAGGATCTCCTCGTACGCCTGGCCCACCGTGTGCGCGAGCACGCTCAGCCGCCCGCGGTGGGCCATGCCGATCACGACCTCGTGGGCGCCGCCCTCGGCGGCGAGCTCGAGCGTCTCGTCGAGCATCGGCATCATCACGTCGAGGCCCTCGGCGGAGAACAGCTTCTGCCCGAGGAACGCGCGGCGCAGGTAGGTCTCGAACGCCTCCGTCCTCGACAGGCGCTCGAGCAGGAGCCGCTTCTCGTCGACGCTCAGCGGCTTGCGGAAATGGCCGGACTCGATCACGCGGCGGAGCCAGCGCCGCTCCTCGTGCTCGGAGATGTGCTCGATCTCGTACGCGATCGTGCCGCAGTAGGTCTCGACGAGCTCGGGCAGCGCGTCGGCGAGCGTCTCGCCCGGCACGTAGAGGCCGAGCGCCGAGGCGGGGATGCGCGCCTGGAGCTCCGGGGTCAACGGGGGCTCCGCGCGCTCGGGCTCGAGCGACGGGTCTCCGACCGGCTCGGTGCCGAGCGGATCGAGCCGGGCCGCCAGGTGCCCGCGCCGGCGGTAGGCGCCGACGAGCCTGGTGGCGGCGGCGACCGCCCGGATCAGCTCGTCGTCGGGCGGAGCCGGCCTCACGGCCGGCGGCGGCTCCGGTGCGGGGGCCGCGGGGGCCGCAGGGGCGACCGGCGCCACGGGGGGTGCGGGGGCGACCGGCGCCGCGGCCGCTGCGGCGCGGTGGCCGTTGCCTTCCTCCTTCAGCGTCTCGAGCAGGCGCGCGAGACCGGGGTGCGTGGAGACGATCTCGCTTTCGCCGCTCTCGAACAGCCGCCGCCACTCCTCGGGCACAGCGGTCGGGTTCTCGAGGTACTCCTCGAGCAGCGCCTTCGCGTACCCCGCGTTGAGATCGTCGACGTCGTGCATGGCTCTGACTCTTTCTAGCAACCTCCCCCAGGCTCCTGTCGCCCGTCCGACCCGGCCATGGCCGACGCCGTGCCACGGCCAGACCCGGGCCTGCACAGGGCCAGGCGCGGGTCAGGGCGGGGTCAGGGCGGGGTCAGGGCGGGGTCAGGGCGGGGTCAGACCCTATGAGTCGGTGCGACTGAGATCGCGGCAGCCGAAGAGGACACGGCCGGACCGGGCGTCGAACGGCCCGGGGGCTCTACCAGAGCTGGTGGCCCGTGATGATCGCGATCACGATGCCACCGACGAAGCAGGTCGCCGAGACGATCACCGCGGCGAGGCAGAGCGCCCGGTGGCGGGAGCTCATCCCGCTCGCGATCAGCGCGAGCAGGCAGGCCGCAATGGACAGCGGCACGGGGTGGTACGCGAGCGCGACGAGCGACGCGAACAGCGAGGCCGCGGCCAGGAACCCGGCGACCGACTCGACGGTGTTCCGCTGCGCCTCCGCGACGGGATCGCGTGGCGCCTCGTAACCGTTCCCGATCGACGTCATTTCTCGGGCTTCCAGTCGGCTGCGAGCCAACTCGCGGGCAGTGGCGCCCGGCGGGGAGCGCGCTGCGGCGAGCCGTGTGGCCCACCGCGGCCCGGCGTCGGGGCGCGGCGGCGGAGGAAGCGCCAGCCGGGCTTGGGATCAGGTTCGCGCGGCGCGGTCACGAGCGCGGGCTCGAGCGGCTCCGGCGGTGCGGGCTCGGACCTGACCGCCCACCAGACCACGAAGCCGAGGTAGACGACCGGGATCTTCAGGATCACGAGCAGGAAGATGGTCTCCCAGACCACGAGCGCAGTCTACGCAAAGGCTCCCGCGGCACGAAAGGGCCGACTGATACCGTCGAGCGAGATGCTGGAACGCCTGGCCCGCGTCATCATCCACCATCGCAAACCGGTTGTTGCGGCCTGGATCGCGCTCACGCTCTTCGGGGTCTTCGCCGCCAAGCAGGTCTCGACGCGGTGGCTCGAGCAGTTCTCGATCCCCGGCTTCTCCGCCTACGAGACGAACCAGACGACGTTGCGCGTGTTCGGCAACGGAGAGAACGCGCCGCACGTGGCCGTGTTCACCGTCCCGGGCGACGTCACGAGGAGCACGGCGATCCCGGCCGCCCTCCAGGCCGTGAAGGACGAGTTCCCGGAGTTCCGGTACAGCTCGTACTTCGACACGCACGACCCGTCGTACGTGTCGAAGGACCGCCACACGACCTTCGCCGAGATCTATTCGACCGGACAGCAGGGCTTCAACGCGAATTCGCATACCGGCGACGTCCGGCAGACTCTGAAGGAGAACTTCAGCGGCGGCACAGTCGAGTTGACCGGCCGCGACGCGCTGAACGACGCGTCGAGCGGCTCCGGCCCGAGCGTGATCACCGAGGCGCTGATCGGCGGCGCCGGCGCGCTCGTGATCCTGCTCTTCGTCTTCGGGACGCTGCCCGCGGTGCTGATGCCGCTCATCGTCGCGATCGCGTCGATTCTCAACACCTTCACGTTGATCTGGGCCCTCACCTACGTCACCAACGTGTCGCTGATCGTCCAGTTCCTCGTCGCGCTCGTCGGCCTGGGCGTGGCGATCGACTATGCGCTGCTGATGATCTTCCGCTTCCGCGAGGAGTTACGGCACGGCGAGGACACCGAGACCGCGACGGTCGAGACGATGAAGCACGCTGGCCGGTCGGTCGTCGTGTCGGGCTCGACGGTCGCGATCGGGCTTCTTTCGATGGTGATCATCCCGATCCCGGTGATCCGCTCGATCGGCCTGGCGGGCATGCTGATCCCGGCAGTCTCGGTGCTGGCGGCGATCACGCTGCTGCCGGCAGCGCTGTCGCTGCTCGGCCCGCGGATCAACTCGATTCGCGTCATGCCGAAGCGGATCGTCGAGGGCTCCGACACCGAGGCGGGCTTCTGGTGGCGCTGGGCGCACCTCGTCATGCGCCGACCGATCGTGATCGGCGGGATCGGCTTGCTGATCACCGGCTTCCTGATCGCCTACGGCGTGCAGTTGAACGCCGCCGAGGCTCAGGCGAAGGACCTGCCCGGCAAGGGCGACGCCTTCGTCGGGCTCAAGGCGCTCGACCGGGCCGGGATCTCGGCAGGTGTGCTCAAGCCCTTCGACGTGCTCGTGCAGGGGAAGGCGACGCCGGCCGACTACCGGAAGATCGCGCGCGGAATCGAGGAGACGCCGGGCATCGCCGGCGCGGCCGCGCCGCCCGAGTGGCGCAACGGGCCGTACGGGATCGTCGAGGCGTTCTCGTCGAAGGACGCGGCGATCTCCAACGGGACGATCGGCCGGCTCCACGACGACGTGCTGCCCGAACTCGCGGGCGAGACGGGCCTGAAGCTCGGCCTGGGCGGCGTCGCGCCCGAGGACCGGGACTTCGTCCATGCCGTCTACGGGAAGTTCCCCTACGTGCTTGCGTTCGTGATCCTGCTGACCTTCGTCCTGCTGATGCGGGCGTTCCGCTCGATCCTGCTCCCGATCAAGGCGGTCCTGTTGAACCTGGTCTCGCTGGGCGCCGCGTTCGGGATCATCGTCTTCATCTTCCAGCAGGGGCACGGCTCGGAGACGATCTGGGGCGTGCACGCAACGCAGTCGATCATCTCCTGGATCCCGCTGATGATCTTCGCGTTCCTCTACGGCCTGTCGATGGACTACGAGGTGTTCATGGTCACGCGCATGCGTGAGGCGTACGACGAGACCGGCGATACGCGGAGGTCGGTCGCGCTCGGCCTCGCGCGCACGGGCAAGCTCGTGACCAGCGCGGCGCTCGTGCTCATGTTCGCGTTCTTCGTGCTCTCGACCGGCCCGGGCGTGGACATCAAGCAGTTCGGCATCGGCCTGGCGGCGGGGATCATCTTTGATGCGACCGTGATCCGCGCGCTGCTCGTCCCGTCGATCATGCGGCTGGCCGGCGACTGGAACTGGTGGTTCCCGAAGTCGGTCCAGCGCGTGCTGTTCGTCTCGCCTCAGCCCGAGAAGACCTAGGAGGGTCTAGCGAAACGCTGTAGCCGCCTGTTCATGCCGCATCCCGCGCCTTGTTTCAAGTCGCTTACCCCAACTTCAGACATGTTTTACCCCACTGGGCGCAAGCTCAGACCGGCCGGCTGAGAACCAACCGGGAGTGCTTCTGCGACGCACATCGAGCACGATCACTCGACGCGCTCGTGATAGTCAGCACCCGGTGCGAGCGTTTTGCGGCGGTTCGAGTCCGCTTTCTTCC
>CAVZMF010000009.1:0-332007 GCA_963776375.1 uncultured Actinomycetes bacterium
GGCAACGGGCCCAACGAGAAATCCCACGGTGCAATGGCCACGGCAGGCCGCGCATCATTGCGTTTGCGCGACATCCGTCTGTTTGAACCAAGAACCGCTCGGCCTACACGCAGCGTAGAAAAAAAGCCTACGCGTTAGTGATGGCTGTCACAGCCAACCGTTTTCAAACAAGTAAGGCTGCTTGAGTGAAGGCGCAGCGGGGCGAGGATGCGTTATTCTGCAATATTGATTTCACTTTGTCTTGTCGGTTGCGGTGCTCTGTTGGAAGCAACAGATCCGGACCGGGAAAACAGATACAATGCAGCCGTGAGCGGCTGCGGGCGGATGGAAAGCAATCCTATGCTATGGGCGCAGTGCCAGACGGAAGCTGAAAATCTACATTGGGGGTGGGGATCTATCTCGAATTGCGACCTGTTGAGCCTAAGACAGGCCCGCAGGGCCGAAATCGCCAGTCGCTTAGAGCGTCATCAAATCACCCTAGAACAGGCTAACGTAGAACTGTCGATCATGCAGAGTCAGACGAGCGAGACCAGCAAGAGGCAAGCGACCCCCCAGGGCGGCGCACCGGCTGGGTCCGATAGTCGTTGAAGATGGGTTACAGCGCACTGTAACGACAATTCGCGACAAGCGGATGCTTTTATAAGTTGTTCCACGGCCGCGCCGAACCACCATGTTTCGGAAAATACTTCCAAAACCACACTTTTACGGATTCCGCCACTGGAACAGCCTCTTTATCGTTCGCTTCACCGGATCGTCCTCACTGGGCTCGGCGTTGGTTGGAATTAATTGCGTTGGCGGTGGTGGAAAGTTGGCTCCGCCCCTTTGCTTGGTCCGTCGCCGCTTCTTTGCCGTTTCATCGGCACGGCTTTGTGTCGCCTGTTCCAGTCCTTTCAAATAGGTCGCGATACTGGCAGCTGATTCAGGAGTGTCTGCATGATGTAGCTCGCCGAGAAAAGTTTTTAGATCCACCCCACCGTGAAACGTGGTTACGCCTTGTGGCGATTTATGACACCTCTCACACTGAGCTGTGTAAAGTGTCTTGCCCGGGTCCTGCGCCCCCGCAGCGCCTCCGAAACACAGCACCAACGAACAAAACGTTAGGCGGACGCAGCGGCCTACCATCGCTACCCCAGCAATCTATAAATTGATGCCCCGAGGATCGACGAAAGACGCCGGCACCTCAATGCGCCTTCCTGAGCCAGTTTGGGCACATGGCGGCATACAATTGGTAATGTACACGTTGCCTTTGCCGCCACACGCTTGAGCGCACTCCTGCTCGCAATTTTGCTCTTTGGCGTACGCTGAAAACGAAAAAGCGAGCAAACAAGCCAAAGCGATCATGCCAAACACTTTACCCATCACATTACCCCCAATTAACTAAGCTCGAACAGATTGGTCAGTCGATTGTCCAACCCATAATACTGCTCTTTGGGTCTATTTCGGTCCACGCGGTTGGGAACTTTTCCACATTCGAATTTGCGTGGATTACGCGAAACAAAATTCCGGAAATCGTGTTTTTTGTGACCGAAATCACATGACCCACGCCCCCAAATCTGCCTATCGACTATGGGGTGAATTTCATCGAGGGAAAAATGATCAGGTTTATCAGGCTGTTCCTAGGAGTCGTGATCCTAGGTTGTTTTTCTTTCACAGCATGGGCCAAGCCCGTTACTTCCCCAGCGCCTTTGAAAGACGCGCAATGTAGTCAAAGTGTGTGTACGAAAAACTGCGACACCAAAGGTCTAAAATGCTTGATCACCTGCGATGATAAGGCAAATGGCAACTGCAAATCAACCTCAATCACGTCACTCCTTTTGGGGTGTTGGAAGTAAGACCCAAAAGAGCATCGCCATGATTAGCAGGCTGCTGCCCGTATCGAATTTCCTTAGTGCTGGTGCCTGGCTACTTCAAACCGCAGCCACGAACCCCCGCATCGCGCCGGGCCTTGCGGCCGGCAAGCGCGGTGCGACGCTAAAAGCCAATCGCGCTCACCATTTATTCGGTCATCTCATCGGCCGTGACAAATAATTTAGGATCTCGAGGTCCAGTGCTTTCGCAGCGTTCTGCCAGTAATCACACACATTGATTGCCACGCAAAGCTCCTTCAGAGCGAGTCCAGTTCGGATGTTGTCCCGAGGACGTGCACCAGCGCAGGCGCAGGAAGTCGAAGTGCCTTGCGTAGCGGAAAAATTGCCCCAATTGCACGAACAAATTATCGGAGACGTGTCGCAGCCGGAAGACAGTGATGTGCTTACGCCCGCATTGTGGGCAGTGGGTACGCACGGTGTATTGGGCCCCGAATTTCGTCGTTTCGAGCCACGCGGGCGATGATTTCATTTCTTTATTCCCGAAATTGCTCATTCCGGCTGTGATACTCGAATCTCTGCTATTGTCCAATAGTGGACCGATGGGGATAACGAAAATTGCGTTAGCCGCCTCGTCCGGTCAGCACGCCTTCGGCATCGAGAACCGCGGCACTATCTTACGAAGAATAGATTTGGTGAATGCGGCTGAGCAGCGACAAACGATTTGTAGTTAGCGGCAACGAGTAACGCGCCCACAAAAGGATCACTACTGTAAGACGGATCACCATAACCCGAGTTTAGCCGGGTCGGCCGCAACACAGTCATCCACTCGAACCAATTACAGTGAATTCTTTGTCAGGTGTGGGCTGTCTGCAACACTATGCCGCTGCAACGGCTACTACGGCGGCGCCGTAGCGCAGGCGTTGCGGTAACCCAGGTGTGGCGGTAACAGCGCGCAGTGCCCGCCTGCCGTTGAGTTTGCAACGCGTACCGATGCTGGCAGGTTTGTTAGAATCAAACTTCGAGAGCTGCAGACCTTGGACGATGCCGGCCCTTTTTCTCTGGTGTTGCACGCGCTATATCGCGCCCTGTTGTGGCGTAACTCTCGCGGCAGGCCGCTAAGCGCGCCTGCTACCTTCATTCATCCCTGTGAGCCAGTCGTCGCCAAACAATCGCTTTTCTATGGCTGCCTTCTGCCAAGCGTGCACCGCTTTTTGCACAGTTCTTTCTATCGTTCTGAGTTGCTGGCCAAGAAATGCGCCCTCAGCTATCCAAAGGTTGTCTGCGTATTGATAAACGTGCAGGGCATACCGCTGACTGAGCACCTCCACTGAGTGTTGGGTCATTGTTGTTGCCAATGATTTGTTGGACCGTCTTTTCGACAAGCGGCTGGCGTTATCGTGATCCAAATGAGCCTCCGATATCCACGTTCCCGATTGACCCATGGTTAAAAACCCCCCGGCAATGGTGAGCGCCATGTGCTGGCTGGGGAGTAAGGGACATGAAGGTTCGTAGAACGATCTTCACAAAAAGAGCTTCACTGATTTTGGAGCCGTTGGCTGTGACAGCCGTCACAATGCGCCCGAGCAGCGGATGCAAAAACACCAAAGGCACCGCAGCTACCCGCGCTATTGATGGAAGTTTTAAAAAACCGTTTTTTTGTGATGGCCATCACACGCTGGCGGGATATTTGTGATGGCCAACACTGTGGGGCCCGGACCTTGTCATCACCGACCAAGTACGAGCTAGTGATCAACACAAAAACGTCGAAGGCACTGGGCCTTACATTCCCGCCAGCGTTTCTTGCACGCGCGGACCACGTAATCGACTGATTGGCATGTCCGCCTTTCGCCCAAAGCGGACATCAGCAGCGTCGATTTAGGTGCGATGCAAAACTCCATATCTTCATAATGCTGTGCGAAGAACGTTTATCCGGATGGATCGACCGTATGAGCGGCGCTAAACTCACGCGTGATTAATCCTGTTTACCACGGGTCATAGGGGATCGACATGGAACAGATTTTGATCAACCTCATCGCAGGAGCGCTTGGCGGAGTTGGCGCAGGTAAGGCATCTCCGACCTTTGATCTCGGTACGGCTGGTAACATTATTTCCGGCTTGGTCGGAGGCGGGGTGCTCGGACAGATCGCTACGTTAGCTCTGCCAGCGGTCGTGGCCGCAGCGCAATCGGGCAATCTGAGTATCAGCGGCATTGTCTCACAGGCGATCGCAGGCGGCGCTGGCGGGGCCATACTCACGGCGGTCATCGGCGCAATCAAGAACAAAGCAATGGGCTGACGATCAACCCAATAAGTTTGATTGATCACTGAAGGGGTCGGGACACTGAGTTTGCTCGCGCCGCGGCGACAGGTGATCGAGTGGCGGTGTTTTATTGCGTCGATTGAGTCCACTGCTTTTGACGCTTAGCAAGCACTTGCATTGCGGGTGAAGAAGACTCGATATGGATGCTGCTCCTACAGACTTTGGAACTAAATAGCAGCCCTGAGGTTCTGTTTGCGGAGAAAGGACCGATCCATGTTATTATTGAAGTGGTGTTAGCGCGCCGATGAATGATGAATTTGCTTGAATGGCGTGATCCAGGGTTGGGGAACTGGATTGCGACGGTGGGGACGTCCCGACGCAGCATTTGGGCCCGCCCACCGTGTCAGCCTTCATCGCGTCGAGCTCGGCCGTCAGATCTGGATATATTGGCCGACCGGTATTGCCGAAGAGCGGCCACCACGCTTCCTCACCAGTTTTGGGATGGACAATCCAAACGCTGTCGGGTCGCTCCTTCGGCCGATAGTGAGCGACGTCAAAAGCGCCAAATAGTGTTCCTATCGTTGCAGCCATTCCCAGGCCACAAGATCCACCGTCGCCAATGACTGATACCCAAGCCGTTGCGCTTTGCTTCGGAAGACGATGAGTTCGGCCCAAGTTCCGGTCGGCATCTCGCGCACCTTTGACGAATGGGCGTTTTGAAAAAAATTATGCGTTGTTAACGCAGGTTCGAATGCACAGCTTCGTTTCCACAGCATTAGCGACATATCTGCGATAATTGGACATTCGAGCCGAAATGCCGAGAGAAGAATGTACCTAAAACTAACGATGCTGTTCTTGTTAATGGGCTTCGTTGTGGGGCTTCCTTACCTTTTCGAAAAAATATGGGCAATTTGGAAAGCGGCGG
Organism: uncultured Actinomycetes bacterium; assembly: GCA_963776375.1. Lineage (GTDB taxonomy): Bacteria > Actinomycetota > Thermoleophilia > Gaiellales > Gaiellaceae > PALSA-612. The sequence continues at coordinate 4,993 of CAVZMF010000009.1, forward strand.
GCAATCGACATCACTAAGGCGAGTGGATCCAGCAGCTTCAATCGCAAATCATGAATTTGCAGGGAGAGGTTCTATTGATGAGGTTCGGCAATCTTTTCTCTAGGTATCGAGCGGTTTCAAAATGGAGTGGATTGCTAGCGGCAATCGCTATGGCGTTGCTCACTGTAGCTGCTAGTGCGCAGATGGTTGGCAGTGAGAAGGGTAAAAAACATCGGGACACTCAAAAGACAGAAGATCAAGCAAAAAAAAAGAAAGTGGATGAGAAGGCATACGAAGACGCTTTAAAAAGCATACCCCCATCGAGCGAAAAGTCCGACCCCTGGAAAAGTATGCGATAAGATTTGCGCTGGGCGAGGAGTCATGTTGGTGTGCGTACGAGCCGTGCGTTATTTCGCACACAACTTGTCGAGTGTCTCGAGCGCTGAACCAATCTCGAGAGCCTCTTGTAAATCTGGGTCGATCTCCTCAAGTCTGGTCAGTAGTGCCACATACTCCGGGCCCAGTTTTGTTGTCATTTCGTCCATTTTTTTATTCAGCTCGTCAATCTTATTCATATCTTTTTTCTGTTCGGCGTCCTCGATTTGGCTACCAAGCTTGCCAATGTCGCAATAGGTCTAAGTCTTAGCCATGTCGCCGCTGATCGTTTTGACAGCGGCCGCCACTGTGGTCACTGGCGCCGCCGGCGCAGCTTTCGCGGGTTTCGCAGCTTTCGCAGCTTTCGGCGGGTTAGGCGCTTGAGCCTGCACACACACCGGCACGACGGCGATTCCCAAAACAACAACAATCATCTTGAAGTTCATGAATGCGCCTCAAAACGAGATCCGAAACCGGGGGCAGGCCAAACAGACGTTCGTATTTGAGATTGTGAGCAAAAACCAAAGAAAGTAAACGGCAACGCGCCGTTCCGAAAGCGATCCCCTTTGCCAATCTGCTGGACATCTTGAGGGTAAGAAATCAATAAATTCAAGACACAGTTGCAAAACACATCTTGCTGCGGGGGATGGGGAAAGAATGCGCTCGAATGAAGCGCGCGATGACGTGACATCAATCGCAAGAGGTGAAGCAGCCCTGATAGGCCGTGTTTCTACGCACGCAATTCAAATAGGGGGCGGTCAAGTCCGACTTCCTTGCCCCTCATCCAGCGTTGCGAAGAGTTTGCAAATCGTGAACAGTTCGAGGTCGGCCACGAGATATGTTCGCCGATTGTCGCCGGATTATTTAGCATACCAAAAGAAGAGATTTTGGTCCCTGGAGCGATCGTCGGCTTTTAAAAATTTTGACCGGTGGCAGCGGCAAAGACGCAACGATTTGATGTTTGATTTCAGACTACAACCATAGTCGACAACTGGCTGCAATATCGTGAACGGCACACCCCGCCGCCTGCACGACCAATTCAGCGGTAAACCTTGAGTAGCCGCAATTATTGGTCGGGTGCACTTGGTCCTGTTCTCTAACTGCCAAGTTCGACCAACCCCCCAGTACGATCGCGCGCCTTATCAAGGTATCCGACGATATGCTTAAGTAGCCCTAGAAATTCATTTAATAACTTTATAAGGCGCAAGAATGAGGTCGTTGCCATCATGCCGCATGGAAACATAGCCATCGCGCAGGTCGCCATTTTGATGTGCACAAAAGATGGTGCCGCATGTTCGAAGGGGTGCACCCGCTCGAAGGTGGCGGGTTTCGCTTGAAGTTTTGTTGTGACCGGCGTTCCGGGATGAAGATCGAAAGCCCGCTAGTTTTCTATCCATGCTACGCGTGGGAGACCGCCAAGAAGGCTTGGAGGTGTTGGCAGGTCTACAGACAGCTCCGCGCGACGCTGAATGAAGCGCTGACCGCACCCGACCGCGTCGCCACTGCGCCTGCACAACAGGATGAGTTTGAGCGTCTTTCGCTCTATCACAAGACCATCGGTGGAACAGCCGCGCTTGTTCGCAAGCGACGCGATGATGTTATCCGCGCCGGTAGTCACGCCAGCGAGGCAGCGCCAACGGCCACAGCGTCGGAGTAGCAGGAGGCCCGCACAGACGCAATGTCCACTTACGCAATTCGCTGACATTCATAGAGGGATGCTCTTTGAGAGCTGTTGTAATGCAATTACTGACGTAATTACGGCTCGCTGGCCACTTTTGCCTTTAGCCCCGGCCTTGCAGGCGACGGTCGCCTGTTTGGTGGCAATCTTCTAAAGTTCGGCCGGCGTTTGATCTCTGCCGCCTTTGCGGCTTGCTGCACACGCTTTCCTGAACGTGTGCCCGTACACATGATGAGGCGACAAGCATGCTGAAAAATCCATTCGAACAAACGCCGTTGAAGCTAGGTGAGTGCCCGTTTCGGCAAATGACGCCAGCCGAATGGCCAAGCTGAAGCGTGAGCTTGAGCGTGAAGAAGAAATCCGCCGGGCTTTAAGGCTCGCCCCGAAAAACGAAACGCTGCATTGAATGAGCGCGACGGTTAGCGCTTGGTCGTGGTGTGATATGCCAACGCCGAAAGCCGCGTGTTACAGTTCCGTGCGTTTCGCTGTATGCTATTTCCGACAAACTGCAAACAGCCGTGATTTGCCGATTCGTGGCAAGCCCGAATGTGCTTATGTGTGTCGCTCTGGCGACCATGCGGCAGGTCCAAGTGAGCAGTCGACCATTGCAACCACAATGTCCAAACCTGCAGTAGAAACCACGCTGACCCAGAAAGTACTGCTGGTGCTCGGTTCGAGCCTGCTGATGCTTGTCCTCTTGGGCACCGGCGAACTTTACTGCCGCTGGTTCACGCGCATCAATTTCGGGGGCAGCAGCGCTGATATGTTCATCGACCGCAAGTTCGGCGGCAGCTATGGCAACGCGTCCGATTACGAGGGCATTTCTTTCGGCACTAAGTTCCGAACCGACCGGAACGGCTTCCGTATCGATCCGACTTTTCGCGATCCGACGAGCAACACGGCGGTCTTGATCCTCGGCGATTCGGTCGCCTTCGGCCCGGGTGTTGAAGAACCGAAGACCTTCGTTGGTCTCTTGCGGCGCTCGATGCAAAACGTCAGGTTCTACAACTCTTCCGTGATCGGATACAGCCTGCATGACTACGCAAATGTCGTTGACCAATTCGTCCCGCTAAAACCCGAGATCAAGTACGTGTTTCTGTTCTACTGCCTGAACGACGTCTACGACGTCAGTGCCCAACAGATACTTAAATCTGTCCAGGCGGGCACCATCACTACAACGCCGAGCCTGCAATCCGTCGTCTACTCAATCAATGCCTATCTACGCGAGCGCTCGAAACTCTATCTTTTCGTGAAGAATGTGCTCACGGATCCATCCACGAGATATTTCAAGCAAGACCTGGCCGAGTATCAAAAGGGAAACGACCACGTCGCCACATCGCTGCGTCCGCTCAAGGAGATCGGTAAGAAGCTCGCCGCTAGGGGAATCACCTTCAAGGTCTTCGTGATGCCCTACAAGGCTCAAGTGCAGACCATGCTGCAGGCGGACCTGTTGCCGCAGAGAATAGTCGATGACTTCCTGCGCCGGAATAAGATCGACTACAACGATGCGACCGAAAAATTTATGAACTCAGGCTTCACTGCGGAAGATCTGTACCTTTATGGCGACCCGATGCATCTGAGTGAAAAGGGGCATGGCCTCGTGTCGAAGATCGTCGGCGGCGAACTGAACAGAATAATGCGCTAGCCAAACTAGCCGCCGGCAACGACCCGCTGCACACCTGAAACGCCGATACCAAGTTTGCGGGCGAGCTTATTGATGCCAACGCCTTGTTTCGCAGCTTGCGGTTTTGCGTGGCCGGCGCTGCATTATGCCGGTATGATTGGCCTGACCGATACCCAGCTTAAGATCGTCATGAACGCGGCTCGCTTGGTTCCGGTCGAGAAGCGCGACACATTTTTGCAGCGTGCCATGCTCGCACTGCGTGGTCGCGGTCGTTTCACTGATACGGATGTCGCGGAGGTTGCGCAGCTTGCATTGACTGGTCTGGCACACCAACCGGCGGGGAGATAGAGACGCTCGAGCGGCATCATCCGGCGCACTCGCTGACATTGATACTGAGTTAGAGACGCGGGAGTTCAATAATATGGAGATCGTTATATGCCGGCGCTGAGAGGCATCTTGAGAGTCGGTCGAGACGTTCTGATCATTGTACTGATTACGGTCGCGTTGGGAGAGCTGGGCCTTAGGATTTATAATTCTATCGATCCATTGCCCATCTTTTATAGTGGTAACCCCGATCGATTCCGGGGCAAACCGTTTGCGCCGTTTTGGAATTTTCACCTCAATTCCAGAGGCTTCAACGACGTCGAGTTCAGCACGCATAAAACCCCAGGAACAATTCGTATCCTCGGCATCGGAGATAGCTTCGCCTTTGGCGTCGTACCATACGAATACAATTACCTGACCTTGGTGGAACAGTATCTGAAGCAAAGCGGGCATAATATCGAATTGATCAACATGGGTATTCCGAGCATAGGGCCAAAAGAGTATCTATCCTTGTTAGTCAATGAGGGATTTGCGCTCGAACCCGACAGAGTTGTCCTTTCTTTTTCCATCGGCAGTGCATTTTCGGAGAGCCGACGAAGAAAATTCCTCGACTATTCGTATGTGGCATCCTTGATCACATATGTTCTGGAACGTTGGAGAAAATTCGAAGGACCAATCAGTGGTGGGACAGAAGGACCAATCAGTGTTGGGACATATGACGATAATGCGCCTACATTCACCGACGATGCCTATTTGGCGCTTGAGCTCAAAAGGGGCATCATTTTTGTGCGCAACAAGGTTACTAGATTGGGGTTTCGGCCATTCGAAGAGCGCTTCGCGGAAGCTATGTCGTACATTTCGGAGATAAAGCGATTGTGCGACAGTCGGAATATTAGTTTGACGATCGTACTGATTCCGGATGAGATGCAGGTCAGTAAGCCGCTTCAGACACGGGTCGTCGTAGCGTCCGGGCTTGCTCCGGCATCTTTCGACTTCACCCTACCCAACAGATTGCTGCACGCAAGTTTCGAGGAGCTCAAGATAGACTATACAGATTTGACCACTGAATTCTCCAGCCACTCGCTCAACGATAGGCTTTACCGTCCAAACAACTCCCATTGGAACATCGCGGGTAATGAACTGGCGGCGCGGCTAATTTTGCAACACTTGTCCGCTCAACTGGGGCCCTCGGAAGCCTCGGGGCAGCAATGAGGCGACGCGAATTTTCTCATATTTGCCGGTTTGGCACGCGCAGCACATCGAGCTTGCCGATCAGATCAGCGAAGATGATTGCGCCGTTGCGGGAGGGGAAACCAATGCCGTTATCGTTTGAACAAGGTATTGGAAAAGAGAAGACACAGGGTCGTCGCAATGCCAAAAGCAGAATGAAGGTGAGATGCCGACATAAACATCGAGATTAAGGGCTGGTCGCGTTTTGGCCGCCGCAGCCGTGGGCAGCCAAGCAGTTCGATACCAAGAAGGCGAAGGCCAAGACCAAGACATGAGAAGTGGAAAGCTGCCGTGGCCGCTGGTAGCCTTCGACGCTACGCTGGCCGCGAAGGTGAAGGCGGCAATCTTAGAACCTGAGAGACGCCAGTAACGTTTGCCGCCACTCTAGGGCCGGCGGTAGGAACTGCAGCCAAACGCCCATTGCGAGTGTGAAAGCGCCAATGGCGAGTGGCTGAAACCAGCGTCGCATGGTGCCCATGCAGCAAATGGGCATAGCGACTGCGAAGACGATGGCCGCTTTCCAGAATGATCCATTGAACACCACTACCGAATGCGAAAACATGGCCGCGATAATGAACGCCGCAACGATACGCTGTCCGAGCAGCAGTTCGTATTCGTCGGAAATCATAAGCGCCCCCAAACGCACATACGTGTGTTGAAGCTATGTAGTTTACTATCCCAGCATGGTTAATTTTTCATTAAGGCCAGTGGTACACGCTCGAAAGATCGTGGCTGCTTCCCACTTTGACATTACGCGCTGCACTGGTGACGTGACCTTAACCGACGCCCAGATCGATATCGTGATGAACGCGGTGCGTGATCTGCCGCTCGAAAAGCGCAACACATATTTGGAACGTGTCGCAGCCGTGCTCCAGCGTCGGGCTCTTTAAGGGAAAATGAGCGCAGCCGGGATAGCAGCGCAGAACGTCGCCAAGTACCAGAGCAGCCACCGCCGGCGCGCTTCGTCTGCAGAACGGTCCACGCCGCTCTTTAAGCGGGCATAGAGCCACACATCGAGACTTCCGAAGGCGGCGGCGGCCCCGAAAGCTCCCAGTAAGCCGGCAAGCAACTCGGCGCCCGGTGCGAGTTTGAGGGCGAGCAAAAACGCCGGAAGATGACAGAGATACAAAGCGTAACTCCAATCCCCAAGTTTGGCCAAGCCCGGCGCCGACACGCGGAGCCGCGAAACGTCTAGCGATACGAAGATAGCCGCCCCGCTCGCCACCCAATATTGCGCAGTTAAGCTCTCGGGCCAGAACAGGAAGCACAGCGCGACTGCGAGGACCGAGAGCCCCATCGGGGCACGCCGCGCCAGTGTCGGCACGAGCAATCCACCGGCAAATGCTACGCTTGGCGCCTTGAACAAGATGCCCGGCCCCACCAGCATGGCGGTCGCATCCCATCCCGGCAAGAGCGGCGCGAGCGCGATCACCACGAGCCACGCACACGCTATCGGGACCAGATGCCGTTGCAGTCCGGCCCGCGCCAACGCGAAGAGGGCCACGTAATACGAGCACTCATAAACAAGAATCCATTCAGGCCCGAGATAGTAAAAGCGCCCCCCACCGGCGCGAGCGTCAACGACAGAAGATGGAAACCAACCCGCTGGGCTCCAAGAACCGGCGCGATCACGGCCCAGGTGGCTACGAGGAACAAGTAGAGTGGGTAAATGCGGACGACTCGATGTGACAGGAAGCGCCACGGGTCGGTGCGGGGCACGATCTCTGCCATGAGCATCCCGGATATTGCGAAGAACACCGCTACCCCGAGCATGCTGAAGCGTTCATCGATCGGCCAAGCGCCAGCCCCAGGGAGCCATCCGCGCGCATGGAAGAGCGCAACGGCGAGCGCAGCCACACCTCGAAGCCCTTGCACAGCTAGGTTTCGGGATAACGCTTGGCACATCAGTAACGGCCAAAACGATCCCCCTGCGAACTTCTACCCTTACCGCTACGGTCGCATTACCGACTGCAAACAATGCCACAATTAGCAGCAGGGACGGTAGCAAACCACGACGTCTGTGTACCCTCGCCCGGTCGACGGAGTGCAATTTTGCTAAAATTGGGTAAAATTCTTATGAGCAAAAAACCTAGGCTAACCCTAGTCGATCAAACGAAGGCAACCTCGCCCTCAACGCCTGCCGCCCTCGGCAATGCCGGTGCCACCCTTTGGGAATCGCACTCTAACCTGCGGCTAAAGAACAAAAGTGGAAAAATTGGCTCAGTATGGGATTGCTTGCCCTGTAAGACGTCGCAATACTCGCCCTATCTTCAAAAGTCGCGATCTTCTCAAGACAGTTAGTTTCGTTAACGCGTCATCTAGGTTGCCATTACACTCAGACAGGCGAGCTTCTAGGGTCGCGATTTGACTCTCTAGCTCATGGCGAATTCTGGAAGGTTCGGCGATCTTGACTCTCTAAGGGTTTGGCGACCCGGCTGGCGCGGGCGACACTGCGTTCATAAGCAAAGATATCGTCGACAACGGTTTCAGTGATCTCTGCACCACCACCTTTCTTGTGACGCCTTGAGGTTGCGGTAGAGCGTTCTTGATCGGCACGCCGATCTGATATCGACCAAGGCCTGTACACGCCCCAAATCTCAAGCGGAGCCAGAATCCCGTATCGAACAGCGCAATCATCACTGGCGATCAGAAATTCAAGACAGCGCCGCGCCGCCGGATTGTTGACGCTGAACGCGGCGCCCAACTCCGGGTGCGTGCAGATGAACCGCATGAACGCGCCATGACAATGCTCAAAAAGTGCAACGAAGTGCTCGCGCAGCAGAGGAAAGATGTCTTCCTGGCGGATTCCTTCCATGCCGTCGGGATCCTCGTGGACGGCGAGATGGATGCCTTGCGTGAGCTCCTCCGGCATCAGGTCTAGCAGGGCATTGGCATAGCGTTCGTTTCGATCCCAGATGAGTTTGCGGTTCTTTCCCACCACCTCGGTAATGTGGAGGATTCCGGTCGGGGATAACCCGTTCGCGATCTGCTCGAACAGATGTTCCAGATTAATCACGTGATGGATCGCAGCATGCGCGAAGATCAGATCGTAGCGTCCTGGCGTGATCGTGAGGAAGTTGAGGTCTGCTGGTTGGAACTCCATCGCAAGGCTTTCCGCCTTCGCGACGCTCTTTGCTTTTTCGAATGCGGCTTCGTTCAGATCGGTACAGGTTATCTTGTAGGGACGGGTCATCCCGCGCGCGAGATTGAGTTCATTGCCGCAATATCCGCTGGCCAAGCTGAGCACCTCAACGGGTCGATCGTCGGTCGGAAATTTCCCGCACACATAGTCTGGCAGATTCACAAAGCCGCTGTTCCCTAGAATTTTCCTAACGTGCTGCCAATAAAAACTCCAAGCCGAGCTCGCGTGGATGCCGCCCTCCGTCAATTCCTCGGTGACCTCGATATCGGCGAAGTGTGCCTTTTCTTCCTTGATCAAGCGGGTGTAATCGTAATCCTTCGTGAAATCTCGCATGAGGCCGGCCCTCTTCAGACTTGCGACGGTGCGCCCCGGGACTTTTCCAGGTTTTCGCGACTATCGCACACGCAATTGCACCCTGCCGCATGAAATAACGCGCCCACGGCCCGCGCCTATCGATATTGAAACTGCGGGCCCGCGCTCCTGCTGCTTCTTCGGTGCGATGGCGACCTGATCGCGTTGCTGCTGCCAGTTGGCGAGCGCCTGGTCGACGGCGCGATCGCCGTGTCGCTGTCGTAATTCGGCGGCGTTTGGCTTGGGCGACGGCTCATCGGTAGAACGGCGCCCGAATTCCTGCAAGAGCCCGGCCCCGCGCCGGGCTTTTCTTTTCAAACCTGTTGCTTCAAGGGGCCTTCTAAGGAGATCCCCCTCAAACTTATCTCTGACCCCAGACGGAAAGGTTATTCTCGCGCCGTAATCGATGGCCGGGGATATTAGAATCCACCGCAACCTGCGAAGACTGCTCCCAATCGAAGGGCCTTCGTTGTGAGTGGGTACGACGATATCAATTTGTTCGGTCAGATCCTATTGATGATTGCCGACGCAACCAGCCCGAAATTGCCAAGTAACGTTTGTCGATAAACGCCCGATCGTTTCAGATATATAAGACGCTTCACCAAAGATGCGGTTGTTGCTTTGGCGAAGAGCATCAGGACGATGCGGTTCTGCGGTTCGATCAAATGTTTGGGCACCCGGTTGAGCGCGGCAATATTCGTAGCATTCCAGTCATGAAAGCGCCCACCTAGCATCATATGGATTCGAATGAACCGAGCGTGCCAGCCTAGATTGGATCCAATGAGATTGTGCCGGTGTTGGCGATATTTGAGCATCGGTTGAGGATCGTAGTGAATCATACCGCCGGCAGCTGATACCAGCTGATATAGCCACCAATCATGCAGAACGACGTCAAGTCTGCCCACGCGCTCCAATAGCTTTTTTGTTGCATGGTTGAATACCATCGTATTGCCTCCACCCAAACTTTGCACGAGCGCGTTCTCGAATGCCGGCGGGCGGGTGAACAGCGGAGAAAGGCCGTAGGATTGTCCATCGGCTGACATCAATTCGGTTCGACCACAGTATAGGCCTGGAATGCCATCAGGAACGGATGTTAGCCAGGTTAAGGCGCGGCGAAGCTTGTCAGGGTACCAAACATCATCCTGATCGCTGAAAGCGAAATAATCGGCGTCAATCGTTGGATCGACGGCCAGTGAGAGAAAATTCACGCAAACGCCTTTTTCTGGCCCGTTTCTGACAACAACTCTTTGCAGACGGTCTTGGCCAAAGCGTACGAGAATGTCTCTCGTCTCGTCGGTCGAACCATCATCCGATGCGAACAGGGTCCAGTTGGTCTGAGTTTGATCCGCAATCGATTTTAGTTGCTCATCAAGAAACTCTGCGCCGTTTCTAGTGCACATCAATATGGCAACTCGCGCGGTGTCGATCGCCGGTGGCGATGCCTGGTCCGCAACAGGAGTGTTTGCCAGCATGGAGTTCGTCAGGCCCTTGCGAATATCTTAGCCCACAAGACCAGTAGTTATTTGATCCGAACGAGGTTTATCGAATTTATCGCTCGCGTCAAAATTGCCTTGAGTACAAGTTGTTTTATGTGGCAATCAATACCCGCACCGGTTTGACCAGCTTTAGGGTGACTATAATTCAGGTCACAGGGCAGGGTGCTAGTAGGGGCTGGCTAGATCGGTATGGACACCCAACATGGGTATTAGCCCCAGGGTGTTGCGCGGAGACACACCTAGCGGATTCGTTCCGAGAATGCTTGTCATTTTAGCTTGTTGAATTTCAAAGCAGCGTCGTGTCGCAGTATGATAATCGGTGGTCCCAGGTGGAACTAGGTTGCGCGTGAAGCTCCTGTAACGAGGATGCATTTTATTGTCATATCGATACCTTGTAAAACACGTTCTGGGTCGACCGCTTGTAGACGAACTGCTCACTGCTGGTCATTTGGTCCGCGCCACCACACGGGGATACGCCGTCGTTTCCTAGTTTCAGTTGATGTCGTAATCGTTCCCAATTTCGCCAATGTCGCTGACTGGAAACAAATCAGGCCAGGGAAGCAGGGGTAGAACGTTTGTTTTTGTTTCAGCGATCCGCGCGCAGGTTGCTGCTGGAGCCCTTTCATGAATAGGACGAAGCTCATCCAACCAACGACTACGGGCGCTCTAAACTTGCAGCTGAAGCGGCAGGTCGGTCGGTGTGCCTTCACGATTCTGCGGCCAGTCGTTGGTTGGATGAGCTTCGTCCTATTCATGAAAGGGTCCAGCAGCAACCTGCGCGCGGATCGCTGAAACAAAAACAAACGTTCTACCCCTGCTTCCCTGGCCTGATTTGTTTCCAGTCAGCAACATTCACGAAATTGGGAACGAGTTTACGACATCAACTGAAACTAGGAAACGACAGCATACCCAGGTGTGTGGTGGCGCGGACCAAATGACCAGCAGTGAGCAGTTCAGATTCTCAAGCGGTCAACCCCAGAACGTGTTTTACAAGGTATCGATATGACAATAAAATGCATCCCTACAGGAGCTTCACGCGCAACCTCCAGCCCCACCCTGGGACCACCGATTATCATACTGCGACACGACGCTGCTTTGAAATTCAACAAGCTAAAATGACAGAACGAGTTCTCGGAACAAAATAGTTGGTGCTCTCTGCGCGCAACACCCTGGGGCTAATACCCATGTTGGGTGTCCATACCGAACCCTTAAGCCAGCCCCTATGGCGCCCTCCCTGTGACCTGAATTATAGTCACCCTAAAGCTCGTCGAGACCCGGTCGGGTATTGATTGCCACATAAAACAACTTGTACTCAAGGCAATTTTGACGCGAGCGATAAATTCGATAAACCTCGTTCAGATGAAATAACTACTGGTCTTGTGGGCTAAGATATTCGCAAGGGCCTGACGGAGGCTCGTGCTCGCGGGACCCTGTTGCGGACCAGGCATCGCCACCGGCAACCGACACCGCGCGAGTCGCCATATTGATGTGCACTAGAAAACGGCGCAGAGTTTCTTGATGAGCAACTAAAATCGATTGCGGATCAAACTCAGACCAACTGGAGCCTGTTCGCGTGGGAGTGATGGTTCGACCGACGAGACGAGACATTCTCGTACGCTTTGGCCAAGACCGTCTGCAAAGAGTTGTTGTCGCAGAAACGGGCCGGAAAAAGGCGTTTGCGCTGAATTTTCTCTCACTGGCCGTCGATCCAACGATTGACGCCGATTATTTCGCTTTCAGCGATCAGGATGATGTTTGGTACCCTGACAAGCTTCGCCGCGGCTTAACCTGGCTAACATCCGTTCCTGATGGCATTCCAGGCCTATACTGTGGTCGAACCGAATTGATGTCAGCCAATGGACGATCCTACAGCCTTTCTCCGCTGTTCACCCGCCCGCCGGCATTCGGGAACGCGCTCGTGCAAAGTTTGGGTGGAGGCGATGCGATGGTATATTCGACCATACAAAAAAGATAGTGGAGGCGCGTAGGCAGAGGTACTCCGTTCTGCATGATTGGTGGCTATATCCAGCTGGTAATTGCACTACCACGGCGGGTGAACAGCGGAGAAAGGCCGTAGGATTGTCCATCGGCTGACATCAATTCGGTTCGACCACAGTATAGGCCTGGAATGCCATCAGGAACGGATGTTAGCCAGGTTAAGGCGCGGCGAAGCTTGTCAGGGTACCAAACATCATCCTGATCGCTGAAAGCGAAATAATCGGCGTCAATCGTTGGATCGACGGCCAGTGAGAGAAAATTCACGCAAACGCCTTTTTCTGGCCCGTTTCTGACAACAACTCTTTGCAGACGGTCTTGGGCCAAAGCGTACGAGAATGTCTCTCGTCTCGTCGGTCGAACCATCATCCGATGCGAACAGGGTCCAGCGTTCTAGAGTTGATCCGCAATCGATTTTAGTTGCTCATCAAGAAACTCTGCGCCGTTTCTAGTGCACATCAATATGGCGACTCGCGCGGTGTCGATCGCCGGTGGCGATGCCTGGTCCGCAACAGGAGTGTTTGCCAGCATGGAGTTCGTCAGGCCCTTGCGAATATCTTAGCCCACAAGACCAGTAGTTATTTGATCCGAACGAGGTTTATCAATTATCGCTCACGTCAAAATTGCCTTGAGTACAAGTTGTTTTATGTGGCAATCAATACCCGCACCGGTTTGACCAGCTTTAGGGTAGCTATAATTCAGGTCACAGGGCAGGGTGCTGGTCGGGGCTGGCTAGATCAGTGGCCGTCGGACGGAACCGCCCGAAACGGTTTTCGAGACCGCCGCATTCGACCGCTCTGCCACCCCTCCGCGGTCGTCCAAGGGTAGCGGGCTGGGGTCGCGGGTATCCTGAGGCCTGCTGGGAGAAGTGGCCGAGTGGCTGAAGGCGGCGCCCTGCTAAGGCGTTAGGTGGGGAAATCCCTGCCTCGAGGGTTCGAATCCCTCCTTCTCCGCTGAGGGATGCGGGCGGGACGAGCGGTCGCGCGCCCCGGCCGCGACGAGCTATTCGACCGCGATGTTGTCGATCTGCACCGCGGTTATGAGGATCTGAGCCACGTCGTCGGGTTCGGGCCGGAACGGCTGGAGGGGCCGGCCGTCAGTCGTGCACTCGCGCGATCAGGTCCTCGCGCTTGAGGACGCGCACCGCTGTGCCGGCCATGCGCACCTCGTAGCCCGCCTCGCGGGCGTAGAGCACCTTGTCGCCCGGCTCGACGCCGTTCACGTCCGGGCCGACCGCGGTGACGATTCCCGAGCGGCACGGCGTCTCCGCGCTGGCGGGGATGATCAGGCCGCCGCGCGTTTCGGCCTCGCCCTCGGAGGGCTGGACGACCACGAAGTCGTCGAGCGGCTCGAGGCTCAGGTCGACGCTCTGGTGTGGCTGGTCGAGCATTGGTGAAAGGGTACCGCGCCGCCCGGCTCAGAGTCGTCCGGCGTCGATGATCCGCTGGAGAAACCGACGCGTGCGCTCTTCCCGCGGCGCGCTGAAGATCTGCTGCGGGTCGCCGTGCTCCAGGATGACGCCGCCGTCGAGGAAGTAGACCCGGTTGGCGATGTCGCGCGCGAAGCTCATCTCGTGCGTCGCGATCACCATCGTCATGCCGCCCTCGGCCAGCTCGCTGATCACCTCCAGCACCTCCGCGACGAGCTCCGGGTCGAGTGCGCTCGTGACCTCGTCCAGCAGCATGAGGCCGGGCCTCATCGCGAGCGCGCGCACGATCGCAGCCCGCTGCTGCTGGCCGCCGGAGAGCCGGTCGGGGTACTCGTCGCGCTTGTCGGCGAGGCCGAAGCGGTCGAGCAGCTCGATCGCCTCCGCTTCGGCCCGCCCGCCCGGCACCCCCAGCGCCTTCCGCGGCCCGAGCGTCACGTTCCGGAGCACCGTCATGTGCGGGAAGAGGTTGAAGGACTGGAAGACGATGCCGATGCCGCGCCGGACGCGGTTGACGTCCACGCCGTTCGTGGTCACCTCCTCGCCTCTGACGACGATCCGCCCGGCGTCGATCGGCTCCAGCAGGTTGATGCAGCGGAGCAGCGTCGACTTCCCCGACCCGGAGGCGCCGATCAGGCAGACGACCTCGTGCTCGGCCACGGCCAGGTCGATCCCGCGGAGCACCTCCGTCTGCCCGAACGACTTGTGCAGCCCTTCGACGACGAGCGCCTCGCTCACACGATCACCCCCGCGGCCTGCCGGCGCCTTCGCTCGCGTGCGATCAGGTAGTCCGTGAGCCGCGTGAGCGGGATCGTGATCAGCAGGAAGAGCACCGCGGCGACGACCCCGGGCGTGAAGTTGAACGTCGAGGCCTGGTCGATCTGCGTCTGCTTGAACGCCTCCACGACGCCGAGGACGCCGACGAGCGCGGTGTCCTTCTGGAGGCCGATGAAGTCGTTCAGCAGCGGCGGTATCACGCGGCGCACGGCCTGCGGGACGACGACGTGCTGGAGCGCCTGCGTGTGTGTGAGGCCGAGCGATCTCGCGGCTGCGTTCTGGCTCGGGTGCACGGAGTCGATCCCGGCGCGGTAGACCTCCGACACGTACGCCGTGTAGACGAGCACGAGCGCGGCGGTGCCCCAGAAGAGCTCGGACGTCGGCACGCCCGAGAGTTGGAGGGCCGGGACGCCGAAGCCGAGCAGGTAGATGAGCAGGACGGTCGGGATGCCCCGGAAGAAGTCGACGTAGACGACGGCCAGCAGCCGCAGCGGGAAGAACACCGGGCCGGTGAGGCCGCGCAGAACGGCCACGCCGAGCGCGGTCACGAGCACGATCGCCTCTGCGATGCAGAAGATCTTGACGTTGATCAGGAAGGCGGAGGCGATCTCCCCGAACGAGCTACGGAAGATCTCCCCGTTGAAAAACGCCTGTTTGACCTCGGGCCAGCCTGCAGAGGTCACGACCAGCGTGACGACGATTGCGACGAACGCGACCGTGCTCGTGACGGCGACCGCGACGCTGCGCCCTCCGCCGCCTCCGCGGACGAGGCTGCCGAGGATCCGAGAGCCCCGGTTGCCGTCCAGGACCGGCTCTACTTCAGGAGCGGGCCGCTACCGGCCAGGTACTGGCGCTCGTACTTCTTGATGGTTCCGTTCTTCGTCAGGACGGAGAGCGCTCTGTTCACGCACGCGACGAGCGGATTGCCCTTCTGGAAGACCATGCCGAAGTGCTCGTTGGTCTTCGACGGGAGGCGACCGACGACGGTGCTGTTCGGAACCTGGACGGCGGTAATGTAGCCGGTGCTCGGGAAGTCGACGACGAGCCCGTCGATCTGCTTGTTCTTGAGCGCCGTGACCGCGTCGTTGAGCGTGTCGTACACCTTCGGCTTGCTGTTCGGCTTGATGTACCGGACGACGTAGTCGTAGCTCGTCGTGCCGAGCGGGACGCCGAACGTGAACGGCTTCAGGCCGGCGACGCTCTTCACCTTCGTGATCTTGGTCCCCTGGAGGCCGACGACGGCCTGGTTGACGAAATAGTAGGAGCTGCTGAAGCTGACGGCTTTGGCGCGGATCGGCTTGAAGGACACCTGCGCCAGGTAGAAGTCGAACGGCTTGTTGCCTGGCGCGAACGAGCGGAGGAAGGGCACAGGCGTCCACGTCACGTCGGAGTGCTTGAAGCCGAGCTGCGACGCGACCGCGTACGCCACGGCCGACTCGTAGCCCTTCCCGGAGTAGGGGTTGCTCGTCTTGAACGTCGAGCCCTTCTTCTCGACCCCGTCGAACCAGGGCGGGAAGGCGGGGTTGTCCGTGCCGATCGTGAGCTCGCCGTCGTGCACGAGCTTCAGCTTCCCTTTCGCGCACGGACCGCTCAGCGCCGACGCCGTCGGGCGCCCCTGGGCGAGCCCGGCGGCGAGCAGCGCGAGTGCTGCAACGGGGAGAGCGAGGAATGCGAGCCTGCGCACGGTTCGCGAGCCTAACAGGCGCCGATCAGGCGACGCCGGCGAGGTTCGCGCTGAGCGCCTCGTGCGCCGCGGCGAGATCGTCGTAGAGCCGCGTCGCCTTCTCGGCGCGCACGATGCCGAGCACGCGGGCGACGTTCCCGGGCGGGCACACGATCGCCGCCGGAGCCTTGCCCCGCAGCAGCACGTGGAGCCCCGCCGAGCAGATGAACTCCAAGCCCGTGAGGTCGACGATCAGCGGCGCGCCGTGCTCCTCCTCGATCGCCTCACCGACGATCGGCGCCGCCATCTCGTCGAGCTCGCCTCGAAGCGACAGGACCCGGCACGGCCCGAGCGTCATCGTCGTGAGGCCGAACACGTCTCTGTCGTCGACGGTCATGACCGTCTCCCCTCTTTCTCGCCGCGCGCGACGCGGCTGACGGCTGGACGAGCCTGCATTGTCGCATACGAACGGCGCTCGGGCGTCAGCTTCCCCGGACGCCGATGACTTCTTTTCGCGGCCGCGGTCTATAGCCCGGACCGTCCCCATCCGAAGGGAGAGCGCCGTGAACCTTCCCCCGATCGTGTCGGAGCAGGAGTGGCAGGCCGCCCGCGACGAGCTGCTCGTCAAGGAGAAGGAAGCCACCCGCACGCAGGACGCGCTTGCCGCCGAGCGTCGACGGTTGCCGATGGTGGAGATCGACGAGGACTAGATCGAGTCGTTCAGGGGGCGCATGGGCTGGACAGTTCCCTGGTACTCGTCCTTCGACAGCGACTTGTCCGTCGACCTGGGCGTCTCACCCGAGACCCCGTGCGTGGGGGAGTACCAGGACGGCGAGACCTTCGGGCTCAGCGTCTTCCTACGCGACGTCGACCGCGTCTTCCGCACGTACTTCACGAAGGGCCGAGGCATCGAGACCCTCGGCACCGTCTGGACGCTTCTGGGCGTGACGCCGCTCGGCCGCCAGGAGGAGTGGGAGGACACACCGGAGGGCCGCCCGCAGACGAAGCCGTACCAGTGGTGGGGCCACCACGAGCTGCCCGGCTGGCGGGGACGCGCTTGTGCAAGCAGTCGACGGGCGTGGTCGGCTCGCTCGAGCCCGTCAGCTCGCGGCGCTCGCGGGGCCACTCGACCGTCAGGGCGTAGCGCGCCTCCGGCGATCGCGATCCCGGCTCGGCTGGACGCGCTTTGGCTCACCCGGCATCTTCGGGTAGTCGGGTGGGTAGGGCATTTCGTCGCGGCCCTGCGCTCCGAAGAGCTCGAGGAGCGGCTCGAGCGAATGCGCGGCGTCATCGATCGCCTGATGCGGATCGCCGACCTGGGCGAAGCGGGCCGGCATCGACGCGACCGTGAAGTCCTCGGGCTCGACCTCGGCGAGCTCGTCCCAGGTCACCGGCGCCGACACCGTGGCACCCGGCTTCGGCCGGACGCTGTAGGCCGAGGCAATCGTGCGGTCGCGGGCATTCTGGTTGTAGTCGACAAACACGCGGGCGCCGCGCTCCTCCTTCCACCACTTGGTTGTCACCTCCCCCGGACGGCGCCGCTCCAGTTCGCGTCCAAACGCGATCGCTGCGTGCCGGACGTCGGTGAACGTCCAGCGAGGTTGGATCCGGACGTAGATGTGGACGCCGCGCCCACCGGAGGACTTCGGGAAACCGACGTAGCCGAGCTCGTCCAGCAGCTCGCGGGCCGTCGCGGCCACGCGGACTGCGTCGGCGAAGTCGGTGCCCGGCTGAGGATCGAGGTCGATCCGCAGTTCGTCGGGGTGATCGACATCGGCGCGTCGCACCGGCCACGGGTGGAAGGTGATCGTGCCCATTTGTGCCGCCCACGCCACGACGGCGATCTCCGTCGGGCAAATCTCGTCGGCAAAGCGCCCGGACGGGAACTGGATGCGCGCGGTCTCGACATAAGCCGGCGCGCCGCGCGGGATGCGCTTCTGGAAGAACGCGTCGCCGCCCCCCTGCTCACGCGTAGACGGGACGATGCCGGGGTGCACACCCTTGGGCCAGCGCTCGAGGGTCGTAGGCCGCTCACGGAGTGCGCGCATGATCCCCGGCGCGACCGCGAGGTAATACTCGACCACCTGGAGCTTCGTAACCGGAGCAGTACGTTTCGTCGGCGGGAAGAGCACGCGCTCCGGATTGGAGACGCGGACCGTTCGTCCAGCTGCGTCGATCTCGATGGCTGGGTCAGGCACGAGGTCGGACGCTACCCGCCCGCGCCAACCGGCCCAGAGTGACTGGAACATGGTTGAGACCGCGCGAGGTCGGGCAGGCTGGCTTTAAAGGCGCCGCAGGTCGGGCAGCCGTTGGGTCGTGGCGGCCGCCGCGCGCGCTGGTTCTCGCCGGCTAGCGCGCCCTGCCGCCCTCGACCGCCGCCGCGGGCTCGATGCCCCGCGGGAGCGAGACGCGCTGGCCGTGGCGGTCGAGATAGACCAGCGGCTTCGTTCCCAGCCTGGTCTCGTTCGCGCGGTAGACGCACCGGATCACGGGCACGACGTCCATGAAGAAGCCGATGGCCGGCGAATGGATCACGCCCGCCTCGACGCTCTCGATCTCGGCGCCGCGCAGCTCCTCGTGCTCGAAGCCGGCCTTGACGACCGACGCGAGGACCTTCGCCTCGGCGAGGACGGCCGGCCCGAGTTCCGGCCAGTGGATCTCCAGGTAGCCGATCGCGCCCTTCTGCGTCAGCCCGACGACCGCGTGCGACGACCAGACCGGCACTCCCGCCACGCGCCGCTCGGCGCGCGCCAGCTTCCGCAGCAGCTCGGGTCTCTCGACCCGGAACTCGCCCGACTTCAGGCGTTCGGCGACGGTTCCGCGCTCCGAGACGACCCTGATCCGCCGGATCTCGGCGGCGGGGATCTTGGCCGCGCGCAAGACCTTGCGCGTGCGGGCGACGAGGTCCTTGTCCGGCCCCGTCCAGGCTCCCGCCTTGCGCGCGTATCCGTAGGTCTCGTCCCGAGCGAAGATCGTGAGGCTGTCGCGGCGCTGGCTGAACACGAGCGTCTTCGTGCGCACGCCCGAGACGTTCGCCGCGCTGCCGAAGGTCGGCCTCGCGCCGAGGTCGAACCCGGCGATGCGGCCGGCGGCCTTGATCAGGTCGGGCCTCTCCAGCTTCGAGAGGGCGGACTGGGTGGGCGACGGATCGGCCACTACGCGGTCCGCCACTTCCAGGCAAACCAGTTCGGCGTCGGGTTCGAGCGCCCGTCCGTGATCCGCTCGTTCTCGCGGCGGTCGATCGCGTCGTCGCGGTTCCGGCCCGCGGCGAGAGCGACGGCCGAGCAGCCCGACTGGATGTCGATCGTGCCGGTGTCCATCCACGCATCGCCGACGCTTTCCTGCGGGAACAGCCAGGACAGGAACCCGGGCAGCCCGGCCGTTCGCGCGCCGAACTGCGGCCCGCGATCGGGGCTGTTCAGCGTGTCGGCGCTCGCCGTTCCGGAATGACCGACCGCCATGTGCAGCCCGGAGAAGACCGGGAACCAGTTGTTCGCCAGCGAGACGAGGTCCATCGGGCACGAGGCGTCCACGAACAGGAACTTCAGCTTCCCCGGCGAGTTCCCCCATTTGGACTTGCTGCCGATGTTGACGGTGTTCGGCGTGCCGAAGTTTCCGCAGACGGTGATGAAGTCCGGGTCGGTTGCCTTGGGCGGGTTCTGGCAGATCCCGTGGCCGTTGTAGAAGTACACATCGGGAAGGTCGCTGCCCCCGGAGGGATCCACGTCGCCGCCGTCGTCGCGGAAGTCGGCGCCCCAGACGTCGCCGTTCTCCCAGCGGCTGATCGCCGTGTGGCCCCCGAGGAAGTAGAACGCAGCGAACCCACGTGTCGACCCGATGCAGAACGGCAGGTCGGGACCACCGCACTTGGGCACGTACGTCGAGACGCCTCCCGTCGAGAAGCGCATGGCTACCCAGCCTCCGGCCGCGAGGGGCAGGGCAGCGACGGCAGCGCGCCCGGTCCCGTTCCCATCACCCTGGACGCTAGGCGATCAGCGGCGTTCCGTCAAACGGTCCCGAGCAGCGCGTCGACGGTGGGGTCGTCCTTGCGACGCGCCGGCCGCACCTGGACCCACGTGCACTCGCTCGCGTCCTTGTCGGGCCGGAAGCGGAGCAACCGCGTGCCGTGCCGGAAGCGGTGACCCTGCACCTTGTCGTAGCGCACCTCGACGACGAGCTCCGGGCGAACGGCGGACTCCTCGAGGCCGCCCGTGCCCCAGCGGTTCGGCTCGGCGAAGCCGCGTTCGGGCGCGTCCTCGAACAGGGGCTCGACCAGCTTCAGGATCTCGGCCTGCCGCCCGGCGGCGACGGCGCACGAGCCGACGTAGTCGAGCGTGCCGTCCTTCTCGTACAGGCCGAGGAGCAGCGTCGCGAGCGCGCTCGGCTTCGCCTTCCAGCGGACGCCGACGACGACGCAGTCGGCTGTCCGGTGCTCCTTCACCTTGCGCACGGCGTCCCGCGAGCCGGGCAGGTAGGGCGAGTCGAGCCGCTTGGCGACGACGCCGTCGAGGCCGATCGCGTCCAGCCGGGCCTGCCATTCACGGGCCTGGTCGGGGTCGGTCGACGCGGGGGAGATCTCGAGCCCGAGCTTCTCGAGGCGCTTCCGCCGCTTCGCGAGCGGCTGCTTCCAGACGGGATCGCCCTTCCAGAGCAGGACGTCGAAGCAGACGAAGCGCGCGGGCGTCTCCGCCGCCAGCCTGTTGACGCGGCTCTCGGCGGGATGAAGGCGCATCTGCAGCAGGTCGAACTCGAGCCGACCGTCGTGCTCGATCACGATCTCGCCGTCGAGGGCGGAGTGGGGCGGAAGCCGCTCGCCGAGCGGCCGGAGCTCGGGAAAGTAGCGGAGCAGCGGCCGGCCGTTCCGGCTCCAAAGCGCGAGCTCCCCGCCGTCGTTCTCGAGCACGCCGCGAAAGCCGTCCCACTTGGGCTCGTACTGCCAGCCGTCGCCGAGCGGCAACTCGTTGACGAGCTGCGCCTCCATCGGTGGAAAGGGCACGTTAGGGCCGGGCACTGCGACTTCCTTGTTCGAGGCAATGCTGCAGCCCCTGGGCGAAGCCGGGCTTGGCCCGGCGGGAGCCCACTCCGGTGGTCGACCGGGAGAAGCGGTGAAGGAGGGGGCCCACGGGGGAACCATGGGTTCCCCCGTGCGCGTCGTACTGCCAGCCGTCGCCGAGCGGCAACTCGTTGACGAGCTGCGCCTCCATCGGAGGGAATGGAACGTTAGGCCCCGGCATCAAGACTTCCCTGACGGATGCTATTCGGCATGCTCGAGGGCGGAGCCGGGCTTTGCCCGGCGGGAGCCCACTCCGGTGGTCGACCGGGAGAAGCGGTGAAGGAGGGGGCACACGGGGGAACCACGGGTTCCCCCGTGATGAATCCGTAGCATGCCGCGGGCATGTCGGAATCGGTAGACGGTCGCGTGAGCGACGAGGCGCTCGAGGAGTACGCGCGGCTGGTGCTGCGCGTGGGATCGGGTTTCGAGCGGGGCCAGGACCTCGTCCTGTGGGTCTCGGTCGACCACGTCCCGTTCGTCCGGGCGCTCGCCCGCGTGGCGTACCAGGAGGGCGCGCGCAGCGTCGAGACGCTCTACTCCGACGATCAGCTGCTGCGCGCGCAGGTGCTCCATTCCGACGACGAGTTCCTCGGGTTCACGCCGCCGTGGCTCGTCGCCCACGTCGAGGACCTGGACGAACGCCGCGTCGCGCTCGTCAACGTCTTCTCGCCGGACTTCGAGGCGACCGAGGGACTTCCGGGCGAGCGCGTCACCCGGGCGGAGAGACGGGAGTTCCGCCGGGCGGTCAGCCGGAGCACGGACGCCAACATGGTCGCCTGGACCGTCGTCAGCTACCCGACCGAGAGCTGGGCCCGGCGGGTCCTCGGCGAGCCGGACATCCTCGCGCTCTGGGAGCTGATCCGGGCCGGGGTCAGGCTGGACGAGCCCGACCCGGTTGCCGCCTGGCAGCAGCAGATCGAGCGCTTGCGCGCGCGGAGGGAGGAGCTCGACGAGCGGCGCTTCGACGCTCTCCACTACCGCGGGCCTGGAACGGACCTGCTCGTCGGCCTGCTCCCGCAGTCGGTCTGGCGCGGGGGCGAGTCGGAGACCGCCTGGGGACGGCGGTTCGTCTCGAACATGCCCACCGAGGAGGTGTACACGACGCCCGACTGCCGCCGGACCGAGGGAACGGTGCGGGCGACGCGGCCGGTCGTGCTCAGGACAGGCACGGTCGTCGAGGGCCTCGAGCTCGAGTTCTCCGCGGGGCGCGTGACGACCGTCCGCGCCACGTCCGGCGAGGACGAGATCAGGGCACAGATCGAGTTCGACCACGGCGCCGCCATGCTCGGCGAGGTCGCGCTCGTCGACGCGTCCTCGCGGGTGGGGCAGCACGACCGGACGTTCTTCAACCTCCTCTTCGACGAGAACGCGCTCTCGCACCTCGCCTTCGGCGCGGCCTACCTCGACGCCACGACCGGGCTCGAGGGCCGGACCGACGACGAGCTGCAGGAGCTGGGCGTGAGCCGCTCGGCGATGCACACCGATTTCATGGTCGGCGGGCCGGAGGTCGAGGTGGACGGGATCGAGGGGAGAGGCGCCGCCGTGCCGCTCCTGCGCGAGAACGTCTGGCAGCTGAGCTGACGGAAAGTGGCCGCCGCGGACTCGTTCGTCGAGCGGTACCTGCTGCTCGGCCTGCGTCTCGACAAGCTGCTCCCGGGCCTCGTCGACGCGTACTACGGGCCGGCGGAGCTGGCCTCCCGGGTCGAAGGCGAGCCGTCGCCCGAGGCGGCGAGACTCGCAGAAGAGGCGGCAGCGCTGCTCGGCGAGCTCGACGGTGCCGTCGAGGAAGCAGCACGCGCGCGCTGGCTGCAGGCCCAGCTCGTCGGGCTGGAGACAGTCGCGACGCGGGCCGCAGGGAAAGAGGTGTCCTTCGAGTACGAAGTCGAGCGTTGCTACGGCGTTCGGCCGGCCCTTGTCCCGGAGGAAGAGCTCGCGGGCGCGCACGAGGCGCTGGACGCCGTGCTTCCTGGCCACGGCCCGGTGAAGGAGCGCTACCAGCGGTGGGAGGAATTGCAGGTCGTGCCGGAGGAGACGCTCATGCCCGCTCTGGAGCTCCTGACGAAAGAGCTGCGCCGCCGAACGCAGGACCTGTTCAGGCTTCCCGAGGGCGAGGACGCGGAGCTCGGCTTCGTGCAGAAGGAACCGTGGCTTGCGTTCAACTACTACCTCGGTGGGCTCCGCAGCCGTGTCGTCTTCAACACGGATCTCCCCTGGCTGTCGATCGACCTGCTCGCCACCGTCGCGCATGAGCTCTACCCCGGTCACCACACCGAGCGGGCGCTGAAGGAGTCTCTCCTCGTGCGGGAACGAGGGTGGCTCGAGGAATCGGCGCTGCTCGTCGGGACGCCGCAGTCGCTCGTCGCCGAGGCGATCGCGATGGTGGCCCCGGAGATGGTCGCCGGCGAGGACGTCGACGAGCTGGCGGCGCGGCTTCTCCGCCCCCTGGGCGTGCCGTACCAGCCCGAGGTCGCCGCGGCGGTCCGGATGCACCGCTTGACGCTCAGCTACGCGGCCGAGCGCGGCAACGTCGCGTACATGCTCCACGAACGCGGAGCGACCCTGGACGAAGCCCGCGAGTACGCCCGCCGCTGGTCGCTGGCGACCGATGAACGGGTCGAGCAAGGCATCGAGTTCGTCGCCGATCCGACCTGGCGGGCGTACATCTACTGCTACACGGAGGGGATCAAGCTGGCGCGCCGCTTCGTCGCCGGTGACCCCGCGCGCTTTCAGCGCCTGCTCACCGAGCAACTCGTGCCGTCGGACCTGGCCTGACCGCGTAATCTCAGGGGATGAGGCGAGCCGTCGTGACCGGGCTGGGGGCGGTGACGCCTGTCGGCAACGACGCGCGCACGACGTGGGAATCCGCGGTGCACGGACGGAGCGGGATCGACTTCATCCAGGCGTTCGATCCCTCGGACTTCCCCGTCCGGGTCGCGGCCGAGGTCAAGGACTTCGACCCGAGCGGCGTTGCCTCGTCGAAGGAGGTGCGGAAGCTGGAGCGGAACGTGCTGCTCGCCCTCGCCGCGGGGCGGGAGGCGGTCGGGGACGCGGGCCTGGACGACGTCTACGAGTCGGAGCGCGTGGGGATCCTCTTCGGGACGGCGATCGGCGGCTTCCTGGGGATCATGGAGCAGCACGACGTGTACCGCGAGCGCGGCCCGGACCGCATCGTCCCGAACTTCCTGCCCAGCGTGCTCGTCGATACGGCCTCCGGGCAGCTCGCGATCTCGCTGGGCTACCGCGGCCCGAACTACGCCCCCGTGTCCGCCTGCGCCACCGGCTCGACTGCGGTGGGGGAGGCGGCCGAGATCGTCAAGCGCGGCGACGCCGATGCGATCCTCGCCGGCGGTGCCGAGGCGTGCATGCATCCAATGATCCTCGGCGGCTTCTGCGCCATGCGCGGCCTGGCCGTGGAGGACGAGTATCCGCCGCGCGCCTCGCGGCCGTTCGACGCGACCCGCGCCGGCTTCGTCATTGGTGAGGGCGCCTGCGTGCTCGTGATCGAGGAGCTGGAGGCGGCCCGCCGTCGCGGCGCGAAGATCTACGCAGAGGTGCTCGGCTACGGCGCCTCCAACGACGCACATCACATCGCCCAGCCCGAGCCCGAGGCGACGGGTGTCACGAAGATGATGCGCGCCGCGCTCGACCGCGCCGGGATCGAGCCCGAACGGGTGGGCTACATCAACGCGCACGGTACCTCGACCCCGCTCGGCGACGCAGCCGAGACGAAGGCGATCAAGGACGTGTTCGGCGGGCACGCGTACGAGCTGGCCGTGTCCTCGACGAAGTCGGTCATGGGCCACTGCTTCGGCGCCGCGGGCGCGATCGAGGCGATGATGTGCGTGCTGGCGATCTCCGAGGGCGTGCTGCCGCCGACGATCAACTACGAGCAGCCCGACCCCGAGTGCGACCTCGACTACGTGCCGAACAAGGCGCGTGAGGCGCGCGTCGACGTCGCGCTGTCGAACGCCATGGGCCTCGGCGGCCACAACGCCTGCGTCCTCGTCGGCCGCGTCGACTGAGGCTCAAGAGCCCGGGTCGACCGACTCGACCGCGGCCACGTCGAGCCTGTCGATCGAGTCCAGCACCAGGTCGGCGAGGGCGAGGGCTTCCGCGTCAGGTCGGAAGCTCGGGTTCGGGATCGCGACCACCCGCATCCCGGCAGCCTTCGCGGAGCCGATGCCGCTGTGCGAGTCCTCGACCGCCGCGCAGCGCCGGGGCTCGACCTCGAGCCGTCGCGCGGCCTCGAGATAGACGTCCGGGGCGGGCTTGCCGCGCGGCACCTCCTCGGACGACACCGTGGCCGCGAACAGCCTGTCCAGGCCGGACAGCTCCAGCGCTGCGTCGATCAGCGGCCGGTTCGAAGACGAAGCCAGCCCGAGCGGCCAGCGCGCAGCCAGCCGCTCGACAGCCTCTCGAGCGCCGGCGATCAGCGGCAGCTCCTCCCGGTAGCGCGCCTCCATCAGGCGCACGATGTCGCCGCTGATCTCCTCGGGCGTCCGCGGGACGCCGAGTTCCTCCGCCAGGTACCGCGACCACTCCGGCGAGCTCATCCCCATCATCGCCCGCTGCGCCGCCTCGTCGTAGCGCCCGCCGCGCTCGACGACGTACCTGCCGCGCACCTCGTCCCAGACCTCCTCGGTCTCGAGGATCACCCCGTCGAGGTCGAAGACGACGGCCTCGATCACAGCGTCCGGTACATCCCCTCGTGGTAGACGAGCGGCGGCGCCGGCGCTCCCAGGCGCACGGACTCGACCTCGCCGACGAAGAGCGTGTGGTCGCCGGTCGCGTGCTCGGCGGCGAGGCTGCACTCGATCCAGCCGAGCGCGCCGGCAAGCAGCGGCGCCCCGCGTTCGCTTTCCTCGGTCTCGACGCCGTGCCACATGCCGATCGGCGGGACGCCGCGCGCGAAGTGCTGGGCGAGCCATTCCTGCCCGCCCGCGAGCATGCTGGCCGTGAACCCGCCGGCCTCGCGCAGCAGCTCGTGCATCGCCGCGTCCCGGCTGATGGAGACGCCGACGAGCGGAGGATCGAGCGACAGCGACACGAGCGAGGAAACGGTCAGTCCCAGCCGCTCGCGCCCGGTGTCGACCGTCAGCACGGCGACGCCGGCCGGAGCGCGGCGCAGGACCACGCGCAGATCCTCGCCGATCGTCACGGCGAGAGGCGCTCGATCACCCAGGCGTCGCCGTCGCGCCGGTAGCGGAAGCGGTCGTGGAGGCGGTCCTCCCGGTGCTGCCAGAACTCGTACGTCTCGGGGAGCACCGCGTAGCCGCCCCAGGTCTCCGGCCGCGGCACGGCGCCCTCGCCGGAGCGCGGCCTGAGCGCCTCCACCGCCTCCTCGAGCTCGCGTCTTCCCGCGACCACCTCGCTCTGCCGCGACACGCTCGCGGAGAGCTGAGAGCCGGACGGGCGGGTAGCGAAGTACGCGTCGGAATCCTCGGTCGGTACGCGCTCGACGGTCCCTTCGACCCGTGCCTGGCGGCCGAGCTCGTGCCAGTAGAAGCAGAGCGCCGCGCGCGGATTCGCCTCCAGCTCCCGCCCCTTGCGGCTCTCGTAGCCGGAGTAGAAGACAAAGCCGCTCTCGTCGGCCGACTTCAGGAGCACGATGCGCACGGACGGCCGCCCGTCCGGTGTCGTCGTGGCGAGCGCGACCGCGTCCGGGCGGGACACGTCGGCGGCCACCGCCGCCTCGTACCACGCCTGGAACTGCCGCAACGGGTCGGGGTCGAGGTCGTTCCGACGCAGCGGCCGGGCGAATGGCTCGTGGTCCACGGGCTCGTAGTATCGAGAAGTGCGCCTGCTCGCCGGAGTGCTGACCGTCGCGACGCTCGCCTCGCCGCAGCTCCACTTCCCGCGCGACCACCTCGGCCACCGAGCGGGCGTCGAGTGGTGGTACTTCACGGCCTACGTCCAGGGCAGCGACGGTCACCGGTACTCGGTCTTCTTCACCCTGTTCAAGCGCGCCGGTTTCGTGCTGCCCGTGAGCCAGGTCGTGAACCTCGACACGGGCAGGAAGGTCGGGCACTCGGAGACCCTGGTGCGTGCAGCGGGGCTGCCGTTCTCGTCGAGGGTCGCCGCCCTGAGCTACGACGCCGCTCGGAGCACCTGGATCGCCCGCGTCTCCGCGCCGGGGTACGCGCTTCGCTTCTCCGCCCGTCCGGAGAAACCGTACGTCCTCCACGGCGGCGGCACCGGTCTCATCTCCCAGGGCGCCGGGCAAAGCCATTACTACTCGGCGACGAGGATGGCGAGCCGGGGCAGCTTCGGGACGACGCGCTTCACGGGCACGGCGTGGTTCGACCACCAGTGGGGCGACTTCGCGACCACGCCGAGCGCGCAGCACTGGGACTGGTTCTCGTGCCGGTTCGACGATCGTACGGAGCTGATGCTCTACCGCTTCCGCGACGGGCACGCGAACGGTACGTTCGTCGACCGCTCCGGCCGGGGACGTCCCGTCGGAAGCTTCGACGCCGTTCCGGGCACTCGCGTCTTCCGCGCCGCCGGACGCCACTGGCCGCTCGACTGGACGCTGCGCGTGCCCGCAGAGCACCTCTCACTGCGGCTGCACGCCCTGGCGCCGGATCAGCTGTTCCGCGGTATGGTCGTTCCCACCTTCTGGGAGGGCGCAACGACGGTGGACGGGACGAAGACCGGCATTTGCTTCGTTGAGGAGACGAGCTGATGGAGCTCTCGCGCGTCGGTGTCTGGCTGGGACCGCTGAGCCTGCGGCCCGCCGCGGAGACGCGGGAGATCGCGCCCGAGCTCGAGGAGCTCGGCTACGGCGCCATCTGGTTCGGTGAGGGCGTGGGCACGAAGGAGTGCTTCGCGCAGGCGGCGACGCTGCTCGGATGGACGCGGCGCGTCGTCGTCGCCAGCGGCATCGCCAACATCTACGCGCGAGACCCGATGGCGACGGCGAACGGCGCTCGAACGCTGGCCGACGCCTATCCGGATCGGTTCCTGCTCGGCGTCGGCGTCAGCCACGCCCCGAGTGTGGCCGAGCGCGGGCACGAATACGCCCGGCCGCTCGGGACGATGGGCGCCTACCTCGACGCGATGGAGAGCGCGCTCTTCCGCGGGGTCGAGCCGGCGGAGCCGGCACCCGTCGTGCTCGCCGCGCTGGGGCCGAAGATGCTCGCGCTCGCCGCCGAGCGGACACGCGGTGCCCATCCGTACTTCACGCCGCCCGAGCACACGGCCATGGCCCGGGAGGTCATGGGGGAGGGGCCGCTGCTCGCTCCCGAGCAGGCCTTCGTCCTCGAGACCGACCCGGCCGCGGCCAGGGCGACGGCCCGCGAGCACATGGCCTACTACCTGCGCCTCGACAACTACCGCCGCAACCTCCACCGGCTCGGCTTCGCCGACGACGATCTCGACGGCGGCGGCAGCGACCGACTTGCGGACGCGATCGTGGCCTGGGGCGACGTCGACGCCGTCCGCGACCGGGTCAAGACGCATCTCGACGCCGGCGCGGACCACGTCTGCGTCCAGGCCGTGGGCGAGGACCCGCTCGGCGATCTCAGGCAGCTGGCGCCGGCGCTGCGCGAGCTCTAGCCGCCGTCCCGGTCAGGATGGCTGCGTGTCCCCCGACCTCGACCGGCACGTCGACGAGCTCTGCGAGCTGCACGGCATCGTGCGGCTGAGCGGCTCGCGTGGCCGCGCCGAGGTGCATCGCCGGAACGGCAGGCGAACGGTCGCGATCCGGATCCCGCCCGTTCGCGGCCAGGTGACCTACTTCGTGGCACTGCACGAGATCGGGCACCTGATCGGGCCGGGCCGCTCGGGCACCCGCCTCGAGAAAGAAGCCGCCGCATGGCGGTTCGCGCTCCGCGAGGCGCGCGTGGAGCCGACGGACGCGTCCCGCCGGCGCATCGGCAAGCGGCTCCGCTCCTACGTGACCTGGGCCGAGCTGCGCCAGCACCGCCGGCGCCCGCCCATGCTCCCGCCGCGGGAGTCGCCCTTCTGGGCGCTCCTTGCCGATCTCGAAGCCTGAGAAGAACTACTCGGCGTAGACGTGGCTGCCGTAGACCCGCGAGAAGGCGGCCTCGAGCGCGTCGAGATCGACGACGTTCAGGCAGATGCCGGTGCTGCCGAGCAGCGAGCGCAGCTCCTCGGCCGCGAGCACGTCGGTCGGGTCGGCCAGCCCGACGAGCAGCAGGTGGTCGGGCAGCCGCTTGATCGGGAGCGCCTGGAGCCGGCGGGCGGCAGCCTCGGGCAGGAGCAGAGCCGCGTCCTCGTCGACCTCGGTCTGGCTGAGGTCGAGGAACGGAATGTCGTACTGCTCGGCCAGGGCGCGGGCGATGGCGACGCTCGGAACCCACCCCCACTCGACGAGGATCTCGCCGAGCCGGCGGGGCGAGCGCTCCTTCTCCGCGAGCGCGATCTCGAGCTGCTCGGCGTCGATCGCGCCGACGCGCAGCAGGAGCGTTCCGAGGGGGACCCAGGCGTCCTTGGTCTCGTCCACGAGTTCCTTATCGGCCGTTCTGCGCCGGAGTTGAGCGGGACCGTCGGATTCGCTCTCTACTCGCGCCGCGCGGTCGCGAGGTCGACGCAGCCGCGGCCGCGGTTGTCCGCCATCAGCTGCGCATAGCTCGGCGGGTCCCGCCGCAGCAATTCGGGGACGCTGACCGCGTGCAGGCGACGCGCGCGGATCAGCCGGAGCAACCGCGGCAGCGCCCGCACCGTCGCCGGGTGGATCTCGTGCAGGAGCACGATCGCGCCCGGCCGTAGTGCGGGGCCGACCCGGCGGACGATCGAATCTCCGGTCGCCTTCGGCAGGTAGTCGTCGCTGTCCACGCTCCAGCGGATCTCGAGCAGTCCGTGCGCAGCGAGGTAGCGGCCCAGCCAGCGGGGTGAGCGCTCGTAGGGCGTCCGGAAGAGGCGCACGCGTGTCGAGGCCGACGTCGCGATCGCGGTCTCCGCCCGTTCGATCTCCCGGCCGGCGGCCTGTCGGGACAGGCGCGTGAGGTCCGCGTGGCTCCACGTGTGGTCGCCGACCGCGCCGAGCGTCGCCTCGGCTGCGGGCAGCCGCGGCCAGAAGCGGATCCGGTTCCCGACGACGAAGAACGTCGCCTGGGCGTCGTAGCGGCGCAGGATCGCGAGCACCTTTGCGGTGTACGGCCCCGGGCCGTCGTCGAAGGTCAGCGCGACGTCGCGTCCGCTCGCGGCGCCGCAGAACACCGGCACGCCGAGGCCGGTGAGCCGGGTGATCGCACGCCGCTGGGCCTCTGCGAGCGTGACGGCGGGCGCCGGGCGCGCCGGCCGGGCCGGACGGCGCGGAGGCGGCGGCGTTCGTGCCACCGTGACGGTCTTCGTCGGCCCGGTGGGCGAGTAGCGGACGACGGCGACGACGGTCGCCGCCCCGACCGCGAGCACGAGCAGCGCCAGGAACGCCACGAACCGGCGGCGCCAGGACCGCCGCCTGGGAGCCCTGTGCTCGACCGGGATCAGGACTGTCCGGGCGGGAAGTCCCTCTCTGCGGCCCTGCGGCGACACGAGTCCTCCAGTGGCGGTACACGGATCCGCCCCACGCGGGTCCGGAGGACGTCATTCGGCGGCGGAGGCCCCGACCCTCCGTCGGCAGGTACCGCCGGTCAGTCCGCCTGGACGGCCTGGAGAACCGAGTCGAGCAGTCCCGGGAAGCGCTGGTCGAGCTCCTTGCGGCGCAGCGTGATGATCTTGTAGACGCCCTGCCTTTCGCCGTCGACGAGCCCGGCCTCGTACAGCACCTTGAGGTGGTGGCTCGCCGCCGCCTTCTTGACCGGCAGCTTCATCTGACCGCACTGCAATCCGTCCTGTGCCGGGCAGTTCGCCAGCTGCCGGACCATCTCCAGCCGGACGGGATCGGACAGCGCCTGGAGCACCGTGAGGACGTCGACGTCTTCGAGGTCCGGAGGTTTGTGGGTATCGGCAGTCGCGCTCATAGTTTGACGAGCGTCGAACAAATAGTGTACGATCTCCATCGAACAATAGCTGGAACAGCGTGGCGGCCGCCAACGCTCCTTGCGAAAGCCGACCGACTGGAAGGAGCCTCTTGTCCACGCACACCACACAGCCGTCCTTCGACGGCGGCGTTCAGATGAGCAGACGCGCCTGGGCCGGGCTGCTGGTCCTCTGCGGCGCGCTCTTCCTCGACGCGCTCGACGTGTCGATGATCGGCGTGGCGCTGCCGTCGATCCGCACCGACCTGAACATGTCGACGAGCTCACTTCAATGGGTGGTGAGCGCATACGTGCTCGGCTACGGCGGGTTCCTGCTCCTCGGCGGGAGGGCGGCAGACCTGCTCGGGCGCCGGCGCATGTTCCTCGTCTCGCTCGCAGTCTTCGTCGTCGCCTCGGCGCTCGGGGGCCTGGCGACGGGCGGCGCACTCCTGATCGCCACTCGCTTCATCAAGGGCGTCAGCGCGGCATTCACCGCGCCCGCCGGCCTCTCGATCATCACGACCAACTTCGCCGAGGGCCCGGCGCGCAACAGGGCGCTGTCCGTCTACACCGCGACCGGAGCGACGGGGTTCTCGCTCGGCCTCGTGTTCGGCGGCCTCCTGACCGAGATCGGCTGGCGATGGGTCTTCTTCCTGCCGGTGCCGGTCGCCCTCGTGACGCTCATCGCGGCGACAAGGTTCGTTCCGGCCGACGCCAGACCGGCGCGGGCCGCCCGCGCCTTCGATCTGGCGGGCGCTGCACTGATGACGGCGGCGATGCTCCTGCTCGTCTTCACCGTCGTCGAAGCGCCGACGGTCGGCTGGGGATCGGCGCGGACGCTCGGGTCGTTCGTCGGCGTGGCGGCGATTCTGGCCGCCTTCGTGGCCCGGGAGCAGCGGGCCGAGTCGCCGCTCGTCCGGCTCGGCATCCTGCGCTCGGGATCGCTCGTCCGGGCCAACCTCGCCGCCATGTCGCTGTTCGGCGGCTGGGTCGGATTCCAGTTCATCGCCACGCTCTACATGCAGCAGTTGCGGGGCTGGTCTCCGCTCGAGACGGGGCTGGCGATCTTTCCCGGCGGGGCGTTGGTCGCGCTCGTCGCGCCACGGATCGCCCCCATGATCGCGCGCTTCGGGGTGACGCGACTCATCATCGTCGGCATGGCGTCGACCGCAGCGGCGTACTCACTGTTCCTGCCGATCGGGCTCGACTCGAGCTATGCGGCGGCAGTGCTGCCGACGATCCTGCTCGCAGGGTTGGGCTTCGCGCTTGCCTACGGTCCGCTGAACGTCGCCGCGACGACCGGGATCGCTCCGGCCGAGCAGGGGCTTGCCGGCGGGCTGTTGAACACGTCGTTTCAGTTCGGGGGCGCGCTCGTCCTCGCGGTCGTGACGGCGGTCGACAACGCCTACGTTGGAGCCGGCGGGACCGGTCAGGCACTGCTCGACGGCTTCCACCCGGCGATCGTCGTCTCCGTGATCGCTGCGGTGCTGGGCGTCACCGCCATCGCTGTGGGGCTCGTCAGGCGCGCACCAGCTCAAGTCACGCTGGTGGCGATCGCGGGGGAGCAGGAGCTCGAGGCGGAGCCGGAAGCCGAGGCTGCATAGGACGCTCCGGCATCCCCGCTCGTAGGATGGGCCAGGGCTCGGATGAGGACCTTCACTCTGCGATCTCTGGCCCGTCTCGGGCTGCTGCG
Organism: uncultured Actinomycetes bacterium; assembly: GCA_963776375.1. Classification (GTDB taxonomy): domain Bacteria; phylum Actinomycetota; class Thermoleophilia; order Gaiellales; family Gaiellaceae; genus PALSA-612. The sequence continues at coordinate 37,722 of CAVZMF010000009.1, forward strand.
GCCGACCTATCGGTCGTACGAGCGCCTGCGGGCGGTGGGACGGAACGGCACGGCTCCGGGCGCGGAAGCGTTCGCCGTGCCGCCGGCGAAGCTCCGGATCCGCGTCGCCGGGACAGGGGAGCTGGACTGGTTCCTCGAGGGCGGCCGCCTTGCCGAGGAGTCGCTGCGGGAGAGCCTGATGCAGGCCGGCACACGGCTCGAGGACCAGGCACGCATCCTCGACTTCGGCTGCGGGTGTGGGCGCGTGACGAGGCGGCTCGCGAGCCTACCGGGCGAGGTGCGCGGCTCGGACTTCGACGGACCTGCCGTCGAGTGGTGCCGCCGGAACCTGACCTTTGCGAGCTTCACGGAGAACGAGCTCGAGCCGCCGCTGCCCTTCCCGTCGGGGGACGTCGACTTCGTCTACGCGTTCTCGGTGCTCACGCACCTCCCCGTGCCGGTCCAGCACGCCTGGGTCGACGAGCTCACTCGCATCCTCCGGCCGGGCGGGCTCCTGCTCGTGTCCACGCACGGCAGGCGCTACCTCGAGCGCCTGAGTCCCGCCGAGCGCGAGTCGTTCGAGTGCGGCGAGGTCGTCGTCCGCTACGAGGAGGTGGCCGGCACGAATCTGTGCACGGTGTTCCATCCGCCGGCGTACGTCCGCGAACGGCTCGGCGCGGGCCTCGAGCTCGTCCTGGAGGCCCCGGAGGGCGCGAAAGGCAACCCGCATCAGGACCTGTTCCTGTTCCGCAAGCCTGCGGGCTAGCGGCTAGCGCCGGATCAGCACGGGAGTGCCCGCCGGCGCCAGCTGGAACAGGCGGCGCATGTCGGCGTTCGTGAGCCGGACACAGCCGTGGGAGGCCGCGCTGCCGATCGAAGCCGGATCGTTCGTTCCGTGGAGGGCGATGGGGCCGCCCTGGACCCAATCCTGCAGCACGTTCGAGTGCGCCGAGATGCCGAGCGCGGCGACCCCGAACGGTCCGTCGGGGCTGTCCAGCCGGAAACGCTCGTTGACGTAGAAGTGCCCGACCGGCGTCGGTGTCTCCGCCGTGCCGATCGCGACCCGGGTCTGCAGGGCCAGGCGCCCCCGCGCATACACGAACAGGCGGCGGCTGGAGAGATCGACGACGACGCTGTTCGTCACCGGGTAGACGGACACGTCGGCAGCGCGGACCCACCCCTCGCTGCCGTTGGGCCGGGACGGCAGCTGTGCCTTGAACCAGATCGGACGACAGCCGCGCAGGTGCGAGCCGAGCACGCCGAGAACGGTCGGGAACCCGTTCTGGTCGATGCGCGCGAACTGCCGGCGCACAGGCGAGTCTGTACTCGGCCACGCGTGGACGACCGCGACCCGCCGCCGAACGACCGCGGCGTACGCCTGTGTGTCCGACGGCTCGAAGGCGGCCGTCACGCACCGTCGTGACTTCGTCGGGGACGCCGGCTTGGCGACGACGTGCGGTCGCTGGATGCCCAGCCCGGCGGACCGCGCCCGCTGGTGCGAGCCCTCCGAACGGAGCTCGGTACCGTTGCCCCCGCAGCCGGCGAGCAGCAGCGCAGCCGCGGACGCGGCCGCGAGAACGAGACTGGTGCCACGGAGCACGGCGCAATTCTCCCATCTGGACGGCCGCTTGCCTACCGGGTCGCTGCCTGAGATGCTGGCCCGCAGTGCGCCGATTTCTGCCTCCGTTCCTTGCGCTCTGCGCTCTTGCCGCCGCCCCGTCGAGTCTCGCGGGCTCGTCCGCGGTGCTGCCGGGCTTCCGCTCGCCGTCGGGGAACATCAAGTGCCTGTACGTCCCGGGCTCGCCGGCCTTCATGTACTGCACGATCGGTCGGGCGAGCTACGCGAAGAAGCTGATCGCGTACTGCGCGCAGCCGAGGATCGGCGTCGACTGGGCGGGCTTCACGCTCGGCCCGCGGCGCAAGGGCGCCGTCGAGTGCGCCGGGGGCGTCCTCTTCGACCCGCAGACGCAGCACCCCGGCTACGTGACCCTTCCCTACGGCAAGACGTGGCGGCGCTCCGTCTTCACTTGCGCTTCGCGGACGACCGGGGTGACGTGCCATAACCGCAACGGCCACGGGCTGTTCGTGTCGCGCGAGTCGTACCGCGTGTTCTAGCGGGTGCGTGCTGTCGCGCGACGAACGCGCGCGAGTTGCAGCGGGACGAACGCAAGGCACACGAGCTCCCGGGCGATGACGGTCGGAGGGCGCGGGCCTGGAGCGCCTTCGACCGACAGGCGCACCTTTCGCCCGCGGAGGGCGGCGCGGAACAGGAGCCGGACGCGCGGCCGGTGCCAGCGGGACGTGACGACGACGAGCTCGCGCGCGCCCAGGGCGTCGGCGGCGGCGACCACGTTTGCGGCGTTGCCGGCGGTCGAGCGGGCGGTGCGGTCGCTGTGGAGCACGGCGCCGCTCGTTCCCCACGCCTCGCGCATCAGCTCCGCCTCGGACGTCCCCTCGGGGCGCCTCGCCCAGCCGGACAGGATCACCGTCTGCCCGTCGGCCGAGAGCTCCTGCGCGCGGGCGAGGCGGCTCGCGCAGATCGGGTGGAGCCGTGAGGTGTCTCGCCCGGAGTAGCCGAGGACGGCGACCAGGCGCTCAGCCACCTCCGGACCTCCGATGCCGGAGATACCCGGCCGTCAACAGCGTGCCAATGACGGTCAGCACGAGCACGGCCGCCTTCTTCCCCTGGAGCTTCGACTCCCCGCCGGCCCGCTCCCGCATCTCGACCGGAACCTCTTCGACGCGGAGGCCCTCGTCCTAGAGCCGGAGAATCGCCTCGACCTCGGGCGCGCCGCTCGTGTACGGCCGAGCCAGCACGGGCAGCGCCTTCGCGTTCGCCGCATACATGCCGCTCGTCGCGTCCTGGAACGGCCGGCCGAGGGCGACGGCCATCGAGCGCCGCAGCAGCCCGGTGCCGAGCCGTCGCGCGGGAGACGTCTTGTAGCGGAACTCCTCGTACCCGTCACCCGAGACGAAGCGGGATCCGACGGCGACGTCGCATTCGCCCGTGGCGACCAGCTCGAGCAGCCGGCGGAGCTCGGCGGGCGGATGCTGTCCGTCCGCGTCGACGCGCCCGCAATAGTCGTAGCCGTGCTCCGCCGCGTACTGGTAGCCGGCGGCGATACCTGCCCGCAGGCCGCGGTTCTCGCCGAACGAGAGGACCTGCGCACCGGCCTCGCGCGCCACCGCCGCCGTCAGGTCGGTCGAGCCGTCGTCGACGACGAGCACGTCCGCGTCCGAGAGCTCCTGGTGGAGCTCCTCGAGCACGACGGGGAGGTTCTCCTCCTCGTTCCAGGCCGGGATGAAGACGAGCGTCCGGGGCTGCAGCTCTTGCTCCACCCGGCCAGCGTAGGGGAAGCAGCCCCGGATCGCCGTCTCACGTCATGCGCACACGATGCCGACGCATTGCGGCGCGCGGCGGTTCCCGCGCGCGTGGTTGCCGCCCGCGTCGATCGTTCCGCCGACCGCGGTGATGCCGTGGCCTGCGTTCGTGTTCGCGGTGTTTCCGCGCAGCCTGTTCCCGGGAGCTGAACCGTCGACCACGATGCCGCCGGAGTTGCCGTTGCCGCTCGCCGTGTTTCCGGACAGGAGGTTGCCCGCGGCGGCGCTCTTGCTGCTGTCGCCTGTCACCGAGATGCCGGCTTGCCTGTTCTTCGTCGCTCGGTTGCCCAGGAGCCGGTTGAGCTTCGAGCCGTGCTGACCGCCTGCGAGTGAGATGCCCGTCGTATTGCCGGTCGCCACGTTGGCCTGGATCACGCCCCTGGTGAGATCGAAGAGCAAGAGGCCATCTCGCCCGTTCGCCGAGACGGTGTTGCCGACGACCCGCGCATTGCGGATCGCGCCCACGACCAGCCCCCAGTTGTGGTTTCCGCCGGCGTGGTTGGCCGAGACGAGGACGGAGTCGCTGGCGCCGTTCGCCTCCATGCCGTTGTTCCCGTTGTCGTCGAGCCGGTTTCCGACGACGCTGCTCCTCGGCGACTGGATCACGACGAGACCGTTCCAGGCGTTCTGGGCCAGACGGTTCTGCTGAATCCGCACGTCACTCGAGGCGAGGACGTCGACGCCGTCCGACTGGAAGGCGTGAACGTGGTTCGTGACGACGCTCTGAGCCACGGTGATCCCGGGCGAGTGGTCGACGAGGACGCCGGCGGCTGCCTCGCCTTCCTTCGTGCCTGCGCCGATCCCGCTGATGGTGAGCTTGCTGACGGTACTGCGGGGCGCATGGCGGAGCGCGATGCCGTAGAGGCGAAAGCCGCGCACCGTGCCGTTCACGATCTTGACGTTCGCGTGACCGTCGTCCGCGATCCCCTCGCTCTTGGCCGCGTTGGTGCCGCTGACGGTGTGTCCGTTCAGGTCGACGGTGATGCCGGCGGCGCCGACGACGAGCCCCGTGCCGGGGCAGCCGACGAGGTCGCTCGTGAGCTTGATGCTCGTCGTGAGCGTCTGCCCGCAGTTCACGGCGGCGAGGCGCGCATCCGTGAGCGCTGACGCGGCCGCCGCGATCGAGCCCGCGAGCGCGAGCCCGACGACGATCGTCGCGATGATCCTGTGCGTTCGCATCGTCTCTCCTTTCGTCAGTCGAGCGTCCTGATCGCCTCGCGCACAGATCCGCACTTGTGCGTGCGGCCGGCGAGCGTGACGGTGAAGCTCGACACGCTCCCCGGCGCCCAGCGCGCCTGCATGAGGTGACACTCGGGGGCCGCGCCGGGCTTCTCGACGGTGTACGAGCACATGTAGTCGCCCGGGTCGCCCTGGACGCAGTTGGCGTGGGCGATTCGCGCGACGTCTCCGTGCTCCCGTGCGTACTGCTCGGTCGAGCCGTCGAGCACGACAGCGAAATTGGTCGCCGTCGGGAACGAGGGCCGGGCGACAGGCTGCGCGGAAGCGTGCGACCCGGTGCCGCCGAGGAAGACCACGATCACGATCGCGGGCAGAGCCGCCGCGAGCGCGAACGCGGCGCGGCGGCGCACAGTGGGTGACGTCAGCGTGGACATTGCTCCTCCTCTCGGATCGACGGCCGCGATCGTCCGGGAGGCCGCTACGGGGTGACTACGAAGCGGCTACGGTCCGCGCTTGATCGAGTTCCGGATCCTCGGCCCGCTCGAGGTCGTCGGCGACGACGGCCCGCTGCGGCTGGGCGGACCCAAGCAACGGGCGGTCCTCGCGATCCTGCTCTTGAACGCGAACCGCGTCGTTCCCGTGGACCGCCTCGCCGACGACCTGTACGGAGACGCGCCGCCCGCGAGCGCGCTCACGCAGATCCAGGGCCACATCTCGCAGCTCCGCAAGCTGCTCGACCCGGATCGTCCCGCCGGTGCGGCGGGCTCAGTCGTCGAGACTCGTGCCCCCGGCTATCTCGTTCGGCTCGCGCCTGACCAGCTCGACCTGCGCCGGTTCGAGCGCGGGGCCGCGGAAGCAGCCGAGGCGGCCGCCCGCGGACACCACGAGGATGCGGCCGGCCGGCTCTGCGCCGCGCTCGAGCTCTGGCGCGGCCCCGCGCTGGCCGACTTCGCCTCGGAGTCGTTCGCGCGGCCCGCGATCGCTCGGCTCGAGGACATGCGGATCGGCGCGCTCGAGGACCGGATCGACGCCGATCTCGCCCGCGGCCGCCACGCCGAGCTCGTGGGCGAGCTCGAGGCGCTCGTGGCCGAGCATCCCCTTCGTGAGCGCCTCCGCGGGCAGCTGATGCTCGCGCTCTACCGGTCCGGGCGTCAGGCCGAGGCGCTCGCGGTCTACCGCCGTACGCGCGACACCATGGTCGAGGAGCTCGGCATCGAGCCGGGCTCGGCGCTCCAGGAGCTCGAGCGGGCGATCCTGACGCAGGACACGTCGCTCGGACTCGAGCGACCGGCGTCGGCCGGGGTGGAGCCTGTCCGAAGCGCTCTCGTCGTCGATGCGTCGGGCGAGGGGCTCGACGCCTTGCTGAGGGTTGCGGAGCCCCTGGCCGCGCTGCCGGGACGCGAGCTGATCCTCGTCCGGCCGGTCGCCGACGAGGACGAGCTCGGTCCGGCATTCCGCCGCCCTGAACGCCCGCCGCCGGGAGCTAGGCGTGCCCGCGCGCGCAGCCGCCTTCGTCTCCGCCGGGCCGGCGTTCGACATCGTCCGCCTGGCGGCCTCGCACGACGTCGATCTCGTGCTGGTGGACGCAGCGGGGCTCCTCGACGGCGACCGGCTGCCCGGCACGCTGGCCGAGCTCTTCGAGCGGTCGCCGGCCGACGTCGCGGTTCTCATGGGCTCCGCCGTGGAGCCGGGGCTGCGGCGAGGAATCTTCGTGCCTTTCGGCGGCGGCGAGCACGACTGGGCTGCGGTCGAACTCGCCGCGTGGCTGGCATCGGCCGCAGGCGTTCCCGTCAGGCTCGTCGGCACGCGCGCGCGGCCGGGGCAGCCCGATGCCAGCCGGCTGCTCGCGGATGCGTCGCTCGCCGTTCAGCGTCTCGTCGACGTCGACGCCGAGCCGGTTCTCGCAGAGCCGACAGAGGGCGCTCTCGCCGGCGCCGTCGCAGGCGGGTCGCTCGTCGTCGTGGGCATCTCTCCCCGCTGGCGGCGCGAAGGGATCGGCGCGACGCGCGGGGCGCTCGTGCGGGCGGGAATGCCGACGCTGCTCGTGCACCGCGGCCCGAGACCGGGCGGGCTCACGCCGCGCGCGGACCGCACGCGCTTCACGTGGTCGCTGCAGCGCTAGCTCTTGTGGACGCAGAGCGCTCCGAGGTCGACGAAGTGGTACGTGGCCTGGAACAGTTTGCAGCCGACCCGCGGCGAGAAGTACTCGGCCACGGTCTGCCCGCCGTAGACCGCGAACGGCACCGCGTCGCGCACGAGCGTCTCGTCGAGCCTGTGGTACTCGGCGATCCGCGCCGCGCCGCGGAGCTTGCCCGCGTTCTCGATCCTCCGCCGTAGCGTCGGGTCGTTCCAGTACCCGGGGGTGCCGTCAGTCGCGCCCAGCGTCGCGACGATCGTTCCCGAAGGATCACCCCACTCGTCGCCGGCCGCGACCAACGCCATGTCGGCCGCCGCGAGCTTGCTCGTCTCGAGGCCGTTGAGGCAACCGAGCGACCTCTCGATCCGGACGTCGATTCCGATCCGCGCCAGGTTCGACCTGACGATCTCCTCGATGCCGGGCGTGACGGGCTCCGGCGGTCCGCAGCTGTACAGCACCGCGTGACGACGACCCGGGCCGGCAAGCCTCTTCGCCTCGGCGAGGCTCGGGCCGAGCGGGTAGACGTGGGTCGACCGTGACCCCACGACGCCCGGCGGGATGAGATGGTCGATCGGGGGCTCGTCGAAGACGGCTGCGAGCGCGCGGCGGTCGAGGGCGAGGCTGGCCGCACGGCGTATGCGCGGGTCGCGAAACAGGGGCCGGCGCGTGTTGAACGCGATCGCGTCGAAGCGCGGGACTGGGATGACGAAGTAGCGCTGGCGTCCACGTCGGGCGGCTGTGCTTGCGGGGCCGACGTTGCCTGCGGTGGCCGAGCTGGTCGCCAGCGCCGTCGGGTCCGAGTCGCTGGTGTATCCGTCCATGTACTCGGCAGCTCCTCCGTCGACGAGGGCGATCGCCTTCGCGGTCGGCGCGCCGACCGTGTAGACGATGCGCTCGATTCGCCTCGGCCTGGAGCCGTGGTAGTTCGGGTTTCTGAGCAGGACGGTCTGGCCGGGCGTGTGCGAGGCGATGTAGTACGGGCCGGCGGACGGAATCGGCCGATGGATGCGGTTCGCCCCTGCCGGCGTCCCGATCGGGACCGGGCAGAAGAACGCCTCCGACAGGCGGCTCGACAAGCTCCCTTCGGGCGCCCGCAGCCTGATCGAGAGCGTCTTCCCTCGAACGGCGATCCCGCTGACATGCCGCGCCTTGCCTTCGTGGTACGCCGTGGCACCGACGATGTTCGACAGCAGCAGCATGGCCGGCGAGTACGGGTCGTACGCCGGAGAGAACGCCCGCTCGAGCGTGTAGCGGAACGTCTCGGCGGTGACCGTCTGCCCCGACGGCGGCGAGAAGCGGAAGCCGGGGCGAATACGGAACGTGTAGATGCGGCCGTCCGGTGAGACGACCGGCATCGCCGCCGCGATCTCCGGTCGAAGCTCTCGACCGGCGTCGCCGGCCGAGTCCGGGTAGTTGAGCAACGTGGCGCAGGTGGCGTAGTCCCGCTGCCACCTGTCCGCGTTGGCGGGGACGGCGGGGTCGAGGCTGACGTCGTCCGACGAGAGCGGGATGCGGATCTCCTGACCGCTCGACAGCGGCGGCGGGCGCGGAGCGGCCGGGGCGGCTGCCGTCCAGACGCGACCGGCGTAGTAGCGCGCGGACCTGGGCTCCGCGGCCATCCGCAGCACTCGTCGTGCGCGGCTGCCGAGATCGATCCGCACGAGGGTGCCTGCCGTCGGGTTCGCGACCCAGAGAGCGCCCTCGCCGAGCGAGACGGACTCCGGATCGGGGACGCCGGTGACCTGTCCCTGCAGGCTCAGGTCGTCGAGGCTCAGCTTGTAGACGACGTTCGCCGGCACCACGGGCACCCAGACGAACCCGTTTCCGACCGCGAGGTCGGTGATCCACGCGTGCAGACGCGCGTGCAAGACCGCGCCCGAGACCGGGTCGATCTTGTAGACGTTCCCGCTGTCGCTGCTCGCGGCCCAGACGCTCCCGGCTGCGAAGACGACGAGGTTCGAGATGACCGGGGTCGAGTACAGGCGGAGTACCCGGCCCGTCTGCGGGTCGACGCGTGCGACGTTCGGGCCGCGGGCGATCCACAGCGAGCCGGCGCCGACCGCGATCCCCGCGGGGCTGCTGAGCCTCGGGCCCCGCGTGGGCGACGGACAGCTGCCTGGTCATGCCGAGCTTGTCGCGCCCACCGATGCGGGCGACGTGCGGTCCGCCGTCCTCCGTCACCCAGGCCGACGTCCCGTCGCCCACGATCCGGCTGGGAACGAACGGCAGCGTGACCTTGCCCGTGACCGTCCCGTAACGGGATCGAGGCGGTCGACGAGCTGCTGGTCGGGAAGCAGCACCCAGGCGGATCCCCGACCGAACGCGACGTCCGACGGGGCGCTCTTGAAGGAAGACCTGCCGCCGACGCCGCTCGTGCGCGCGCTGAGCAAGGCGACCGAGTTGGCCTTGACGGGCAGCGTGGCTTCCGTCGACGCCGGCTGCCGCTTCGATCCTCCCCCGCCCGAGAGGAGCAGTCCGAGGGCCGCCGCCCCGGCGGCGACGACGAGGGCAGCAAGGGCGACGAGAGCGCGCCGCCGGCGCCGTGGACGCCGCACGAAGGGCTGTCCCTGAAGCGCGGCGCGCGCGGCTTCGACGAGCTCGCCGCAGGTCGCGAACCGGTCGTCGGGAGACTTCGCCAGCGCGGTTGCGAACACGCCGTCGAGCGCCTCGGAAAGCTCGGGCCTGAAGTTCGTGACCGGCGGCGGCGGCTCGTTCAGGTGGGCGAAGAGCACCGACAGCTCGGTCTCACGGTCGAACGGCCGCTCGCCGGCGAGGCACTCGTAGAGGACGCAGGCGAGCGAGTAGACGTCGGCCCGGCCGTCGATCGTGCCGCCCTCGATCTGCTCGGGCGGGACGTAGTCGATCGTGCCGACGAAGCCGCGATCCGAGGTCAGGCTGCTGACGGAGGAGACGTGCCGGGCGAGCCCGAAGTCGCAGACGTACGCGTGCTCCTCGCCCTCACCGCCCGCGACGAGGATGTTCCCGGGCTTCACGTCGCGGTGGACGAGGCCGGCCGCGTGCGCTGCGTCGAGCGCGTCGGCGACCTGGCCGATCAGGTCGAGCGCGCGAGCAGGGTCGAGCCTGCCTTCCTGGTGCAGGAGCCGCCGGAGGTCCGAGCCCTCGACGTACGCCATGACCAGATAGAGGAGGCCGTCCTGCTCGCCCGAGGTGAGCGTCGGGACGATGTGCGGGTGGTCGAGGCTCGCAGCGAGCTGAGACTCGCGGAGGAACCGCCGGCGAAAGCGCTCGTCCTGGGCGAGCTGCGGTGAGAGCACCTTCAGGGCCACGCGTCGGCCGTCCTCGACCTTCTCGGCCAGGTAGACCGAGCCCATCGCGCCCTCGCCGACCGGCGAGACGACACGAAAGCCGGCCACGACGGTTCCGGGAACGACGACCGTGCTCATTCTCTCCCGGCGAAGGTTGACAGGAGGGCGCGCCCGGCGTCAGGCGAGGATGCGATCGATCTCGGCGATCGTCGGTGCGTCGAGCTCGATGTCTCCGGCAGCCGCGTTCTCCTGCACCTGCTCGGGCCGTGACGCGCCGACGATGGCCGAGGCGACGTTGTCCTCGCGCAGGATCCAGGCCAGCGCGAGCTGGGCGACGGTGATGCCGAGGCCGTCCGCGACCTCACCGAGTTGCTGGACGCGCTTCAGCGTCGCGTCGTCCAGCCGTCGGCCGATCGTCTCGCCCATTCGCTCGCTCGTCGCTCTCGTGTCCTCGGGCGGCGGCGCCCCGGGGCGGTACTTGCCGCTGAGCACGCCCTCGGCGAGCGGCGACCACACGACCTGCGAGATCCCGTGCGCCCGGCAGAGCGGGATCACCTCCGCCTCGGGATCCCGGTGGAGCATGGAGTACTGCGGCTGGGAGGAGACGAACGGCTCGAAGCCGCGCTCGCGCGCGAGGTCGAGCGAGGCCAGGATCTGCGCCGGCGGGAACTCGCTGAAGCCGATGTAGCGCGCCTTGCCTGCCCGGACGATCTCCGACAGCGCCTCCATCGTCTCCTCGAGCGGCGTCTCCGCGTCGGGGCGGTGGCACTGGTAGAGGTCGACGTGGTCCTGTCGCAGACGGCCCAGGGACGCGTCGATCTGCTTGTGCACCTGCGCCGCCGAGAGCCCCTCGTTGTCGGGGCTGCCGTCCGGGGAGAAGCGCAGCTTCGTGGCGAGGATGTACGAGTCGCGCGGACGTGACGGGAGGACCTCGCCGAGGAAGCTCTCGGATGCCCCGGCCGAGTACACGTTGGCGGTGTCGACGAAGTTGATGCCGCAGGCGAAGGCCGTGTCGATGCACTCGCGCGCCCGGTCGTCCGGCACGCCGCCTCCGCCGTAGGTCTTCCAGGTGCCGAGGCCGATCGCCGACACCCGGAGGTCGCTCGATCCCAGCTGCCGGTAGCGCATCGGTCACTGTGCCAGACGTCGTTCAGGGGCTGCCCCGATGCACCTTGCGCCGGCCTCTGCCAGATTGCCGGTCATGCGGCGCACGGTGCTGATCGTCGACGACCACGCTGCATTCCGGTCGGCGGCGCGGGCGCTGCTCGAAGCCGACGGATTCGAGGTCGTAGGCGACGCCGCCGACGGGCACTCGGCCGTCGCCGCGGCGCGGTCGCTGGGTCCTGCGATCGTGCTCCTGGACGTTCAGCTTCCGGATATCGACGGTTTTGCCGTCGCGGAGCGTCTCGCCGAGATCGAACCGCCCCCCGCGATCGTGCTCACGTCGACCCGGAGCGTCGCCGCTTTTCGCCGGCGGCTCTCGGAGAACGCGGCTCTCAGCTTCATCCCGAAGAGCGAGCTCTCCGGGGAGGCAGTGGCCGCCGCCGTGTCCCGATGATGGGCGCACGATCGCCGACGATCGTCCTCGCGGCGGTGGGGATCGGCTTCGGCGTGGTCGGCGAATGGGCGTCGTACGACTCGTCGCTCGGCCCTGCCTTGACCGCTGCCGACCTCGCAGTGGGCACCGTGCTGATCGGGTGCGGCGCGATCGCCTGGATCCGGCGGCCGGAGAGCCGCGTCGGCGCGCTGATGAACCTGGCCGGCTTCACCTGGTTCCTGGGCACGGTCGCCGAGTTCGCGCTCTTCCTGCACCGCGGACCGCTCGTCCACCTCCACCTGTCCTATCCGACCGGACGGCTGCGCACCCGGCTCGTGGGTGCGGTCGTCGTCGCGGCCTACGTCGACGCCCTCGTCGAGCCGCTTGCCTCGAACGGCGTGCTGACCCTCGTGCTCAGCGCTCTCGTCGCGCTCACAGCCGTCCAGGTCTTCCTCGGCACCTCGGGCCCGGCGCGCAGAGCGGCTGCGCCGGCGCTCGCGGCGGCGCTCTCCTTCGCCGCCGTGCTCGCCCTCGGCGCCGTGAACCGGCTGACCGGCTCGCCTCCCGAGCACGCCGTCCTCTGGATCTACGACGTCGTCATCGCGAGCGTCACGATCGTGCTCACCGCGGACCTGCTGCGAGGGCGCTGGGCGGACGCAGTCGTCACCAGCCTGGTCGTCGACCTCGGCGCACCTGCCGATGCCGGGACGCTGAGAACGAAGCTTGCGCACGCGCTCGGCGATCCGTCCCTCGTCATCGGCTACCGGCTCGCCGACGGGGCCGGTTACGTGGACGACTCCGGCCGGCCGGTGGAGCTGCCGCGTTCGGGATCCGGAAGCATGGTCACGCCGCTCGTCGATCGTGGCGAACAGGTGGCGGTCCTCGTGCACGACGATTCGCTCGTCTCGGATCCCAGGCTCGTCGAGTCCGTCGCCGCGGCGGCGCGAATCGCAGTCGCCAACGCAGCACTGCAGGCGCAGGCGCGCGGCCAGGCCTCGGAGCTAGAGGCGTCGCGGCGCCGGATCGTCGAGGCCGCGGACGCCCAGCGCCTCCGACTCGAGCGGGAGCTCCGTCTCGGTGCGGAACGGCACCTGGAGGAAGTCGCCGCTCTCCTCGCGGGTGCTCGGGCGAAGGCGACGGCGCCGCCCCACGACGCGCGGGCGATCGCGGCGCTCGAGGGCGAGCTCGCGGAGACCCGAACGGAGCTGGAAGACTTTGCGCGCGGCGTCCGCCCGGCAGCGCTGACCGACGGCGGCCTGATGCCCGCCCTGGCTCGGCTCGTGGAGCGTTCGACGATCCCGGTCCAGCTTCGCGGCACGGTCGGGCGGCTTGCCGAGCCGGTTGAAGCCGCCCTCTTCTTCGTCTGCTCGGAAGGACTTGCCAACGTCGCGAAGCACGCCGGCCCGGCAGCCGCCGCGACCATCGAGGTCCGGGCGGGTCGAAGGCGCGTCGCCGTCACGGTGGCCGACGACGGGAGCGGCGGCGCCGTTGCCCGCCCCGGCTCGGGGCTTGCGGGCCTCGCCGACCGCCTCGAGGCACTAGGGGGCCGCCTGGTCGTGCAGAGCCCCCGCGGAGCGGGGACACGCCTCGTGGCCGAGGTGCCGTCGGCTAAGGGCGAGCCCGATCCAGAGCGCCGGCGCTGAGCAGCGCGCTCGGGTGTTTCGGAATGGCAATGAACCTGAGTCGACCGCGATAGATGCTCCACTTGACCTCGGCGACCATCCCTTCGGGAAGACTGAGGCCGCTCGCGAAGACGAACCGGGCGCGGCTGCCGTGGACCGCGAACGTGCCCCGCGCGTCGGCGCCGGCCCGCGTGTTCCTGTACTCGAATCGGCCGTGCGCGAACTCGACCTGCCACGAGCCGTGAAGCCGGTCGGCAAGCGCAGCCGGGGCTCCTTGCCCGATCAGTTGCTCACGCGTCAGCGAGAGCGTCCAGCGCCCGTCGAAGGGGCCGCGCCGACCGGAAGCGATCCCGCGTGCCCTCGCGCAGCGCACCTGGTCGGTGGGAGGCGCGTCGAGTCGGAGGACGCGGATCTGGGCGATCAGGTCCCGAGTGAGGCGGTCTCGCTCGAGTTCGTCGAATACCTGCTCGACCTCACGTCGCAGCGCTGCGCGGGCCGAGGCCGGCGCAGCGATCAGTTGGAGCCCGCTTCGCGGGCAGGCGTTCTCGAGCCAGCCCCGGGCATCGGTTCGCAAAGAGGCCAGGTGAGGCTCGACGGCCGCACGGCCCGCGCTCCGAAGGACGGCCTGCTGCGCGCCAGTCAGCGCGTCGAACTTCTCGCGGTTCATGACGATCACGAGCGCTCTCGGCCACAAGACGACGTTGGTTGTGAGCTCGCGGGCCTGCTTTTCGTAGTGGTTGCCCGCGATCGTCGACACGTCGAGGTCGGCCCCGTCGAGGCCCGCGAGTGACCCGGCCGGATACGGCTGCGCCCGAGCGCCCAGCGCCTCGAAGGTCTCACGCTCGATGCCCGAGGGACGGATGCCGATGGTCGCGCCCGCGTAGTCGCCCGGTCGCACGAGCGCTCTCGTGACGCCGAGCGGGTACCGCAGCGCACCCGGCACCAGGGCGAGGGGGACGAGGCCGAGCGGGCGGACGCCCTCGAGCATGCGCGCGGCGAGCGGGCTCTCGATCACGCGCCGCTCGAGCTCGAGGCTGTCGACGAGGAACGGCGCGAGCAGCGCATGGAAGCTCTTCACCCCGGCGAGGTCCCAGGCACGCGCGGCGACGACGGCCAGGTCGACCCGCCCCCGGCTGACGTCCTCGATCGTGCCCATCTCGGGGTGTCCGAGCACATCGTTCGAGCGCCAACCGAAGATCGTGCTGATCTGGATCGACCCGCGCGAGAGACGGTCGACGGCGGCGACGAAGTCAGGACTGTCGTAGTTGGTCGGGTCCGAGTCGAGGTTCGCCAGGGTCAAGTCGACAGTGCGCGCCGACTGCCCGGCGCCGGACCTGTCTGCACCGGCGCCACCACACGCTGCGCCGAGGAGGACCGCCGAGATCCCTGCGACCGCAGGCCATGCTCGGACCCACCGCACGCAACGATTGTGACATTGATCATGCTGGGGGAGGTGGTCCGCGCCCGCCCCGCGAGCCGGCGCCGAGCCGGCCCGCGGAGCAGGGCAGAGAGCAAGACGGCTGTCAGCAACCGAAGCACTGATCCGGCTGGTTGCCGGCGATCACCGTCCCCGTCAGCGTCACGGGAAAGTTGCCCCCGCCGAAGATGTCGGCCGTGTAGATCCCGCCGCCCTGCGGCGTGATCGACGGGCTCGCCGTCAGCCTGTTCGCGGTCACGACGCTGTCCGTCATGGTGAGCTGCGGAGGCCCGCCGAAGAAGGCGACGTTGAGGACTCCGCCGCCGAGGACGAGTCCGGCGACCCCGTCGGCAGTCGCGCGATTCCCCACGACCCGGATTCGGTCCGCCGTCAGCTTGCCGCTGAGGCTTCCTATCCCTCCTCCTGCAGCGTTCGTCGCTCCTGTCGCGCTGTGGGCGGTGAGCGTGTTGTGGCTGATGCTGCTCTCGTAAATCGTGGCAACCCCCTGGACCTGGAGACCGCCGTCGACGGCGCCGGCGAGGAAGCCGGAGGAGGCCGGCACGCGGCCAGTGACCTGGTTGTGATCGACGCGGCTGCCGACGAGCACGAGCGAGCCGTCATCGTCGATACCGCCGTTCGTGGCCTGGACGTCGCCGGCCGAATTCGTCGAGCTGACCATGTTCCAGCTGACGGACGAGTTCGTGATCGTCGCCGACGAGCCGGGGGCCTCGGTGACCCGGATGCCGCCCGCGTCCGCCTCCTGCTCGACGTCGGCCGGGAACGAGCTCGGCACCGAGCTCTCCACGACCGAGCTGTTGGCGTCGACGGTGCTGTCCTCGATCGTGAGCAAGCCCGCGTCGACGATCCCGCCGCCTTCCGTGAACTGCCCGTTGGGGACACTCACCGCCGCCCGATTG
Source organism: uncultured Actinomycetes bacterium (assembly GCA_963776375.1). Lineage (GTDB taxonomy): Bacteria > Actinomycetota > Thermoleophilia > Gaiellales > Gaiellaceae > PALSA-612. The sequence continues at coordinate 53,157 of CAVZMF010000009.1, forward strand.
CCGGTCACGGAGCTACGGCGGATCGTGAGCGTGCCCTGCACGTGGTTGTAGATTCCGCCGCCGTCGGCTTCCACCGTCACCGAGGGTCTTCCCGCAGGCGCGCCGGCGTCGTTGTGGGTGACCTGAGTGTTGGTCAGCGTCAGCCGCCCGAAGTTCGAGATGCCGCCGCCCTCTGCGTAGGCGAAGCAGCTCCCCGGGTTGCAGGAGTCCTTGGTCTCGACCGGCTCGGCGCGGTTGCCGGTGATGACGCTGTCGGCGATCGCGACCGTCGCGCCGGTGAGAAAGTCCTGGCCGACACGGAGTGGGAGCACGTCGACGCCGCCCCCGGCCGCCGCGAACAGTCGGTCGCCGTTGTTGAGATTGACGTCGTGACGCCGCCCGTGATCGTCACACCGCTGATCGAGACGGTCGGCTCGGTAGAGCCGCTGGTGACGCCGATCGTGATCACCGGGCCGCCGCCTCGGATGATCGTCGCCGCGGCGCCGGAGCCGACGAGCCGCACGCTCTTGGCGATCGTGATCCCACCCGAGAACGTCCCCAGCCCGATCCGGATCTTGTCGCCGTCGTGCGCGGCGTCCACCGCGGCCTGGATCGTCGCGTAGCAACCGGGCTTCTTGCCGACGCAGAGCGTCGAGGGGAGGGTGATCGAGTGCGCGGCCACGCTTGCGGCACCGCAGCAGACGGTGGTCGACAAGGTGGCCAGGATGAGCCTTCTCATCGGAGGTCTCCTCTCGCTTGTTGGACGAAGCGACAGTAGGACGGCCGTTCTCGGATCGCCTCAGGGCGGAGCCTGGACTTCGCCCGCGCGGTTTCAGGGCCAGCCCTGATCTGGATCGAGCTCCAGGCGTGTAACCATTGCCCGATGTCGCGGAGGGCGATCGTCTTCGCGGCTCCGGATCGAGAGTCCGCCCGGAGCCGGCACGCGCCTCACGGCCGAGATCCGCCTACTCCGTCACGTCGCCCGTTCCCAGACGAACAGGTCGAGCAAAAGGCCAAATCGTCCCGGGATCGTCTTGAACCTGAGCCGATCGCGGTAGATGTTCCAGGTGAACTCGGCGGCCTTGCCTTTGAGCCCGACGCCGGTCGCGAAGACGAACTCGACGCGGTTGCCGTGCACGACGAACGTCCCGCGGGTGTCGGCTCGCGTATCGCGGTCACGAAACTCGAAGCGCCCGTTCCCGAGCCGACCTGTCCACGACCCGTGCAGCTTCTCCGCGAGCGCCTTCGATCTCGTGTTGCGAAGAATCTGTGTTCGTGTCAGCGATCCTGTCCAGTTGCCGTCGAGTGGACTCGGCGCCGGGGCTGCCGCCGCGGCTGCGACAAACGTCGCAAGAAGAGGAAGACACAGTGCTCGTCTCATCGTCGTCAACGGACGCGCGTCCACGGAACGGCCGTGAAAGCCAGGAGGTACGAGCGGCCCGGGAACTCCGACCAGGTCAACCGGTCGCGGTAGATGCTCCACCGGAGCTGATAGCGGAGTCCGGGCACGATGCCGGGCGGGGGAGGTCCATGGCCACGGACTCGACGGAAGACGAACGTGGCCACATCCCGGGCAACGGTGAAGCTCCCGGCGAGGAATTGGACGCGACCGGTTCGCGGGTCGAGCTTGTACACACGCCCGGCTTTGAACTCGATCATCCCGGGCCCCGCGAGCAGCTTCGCGGCACCGGGGGGAACTCCGGCGTGGATCAGCCCGGCCCTTGTCCATACCCACTGCCAGCGGCCGTCGAGATTGGCGGCAGCGACGATGTGCGCATCCGCTGCCGGAGCGGTGACCACCCCCGCCGCGACGGCGAGCATTGCGATGTGAAAGACGTGCTTCATGGGCTCTTCTCCTTGCCTCCGTTGCCTGGACAGCGAAGCGCGGCCGGGCCGGCCGGCTCCGCGCCGCGGAATCGTGTGATCCGCGCGATCCAGCGCCTGGTCAACGGGTCGCGTGCGAGACGGGAGTAGACAGGACCGACGGCGCGCCGCAAGGCCGCGAGATCGGACGGGGTCGCGGTCGAGACGGCGAGGCCCGCCTCGCAGAGCGCGGACAGGCCGACCTGCTGGTCTCGCGAGATCCGCTTCAGCTCCGGCGCGAGCGCATCGCGACCCGCTGTCGTAAGGATCTGTCGCTGGTCCGACGTGAGCCGGTCGTACTGCTTGCGGTTCATGACGATCGTCTGCGGCTTGGGCCAGAGGACGACGTTCCCGGTCAGCGCGCGTGCGCCCAGGTCGTAGTTGTTCTGTGTGATCGTCAACGGATCGAGTTCCGCACCGTCGAAGGCCGTGAGGTCGCCGGGGATGTAGCCGGCCGTTCGCGCGCCCAGGGCATGGAGCGTCTGCTCGGCGACGCGCCCGAGTCGGATGGCGACCCTCGCGCCGCGGTAGTCGTCGGGGCGAAGGAGCGGACGAGTCAGCCCGAGCGGGCGGCGCAAACGCCCCGGCAGAACCGCGATGCCGACGACTCCCGTCTTTCGGACAGCGGCGAGGGCGCGGCGGGCGAACGGCGTGTCGATCGCGCGTCGTTCGAGCGCGAGGCTGTCGATCAGGAACGGGGCCACCAGCGCCTGGAAGCTCGTTACGCCCAGCGTGTCCCACACGCGGACGCCGACGATCCCGAGCGGGACCTTCCCGGAACGGACGTCCTCGACGATCCCCCGCTCGTAGTCGATCTCGCGGCGATCGCCGCTTGCTCGCCAGTTGCCCGCAATCCTGATCCGGAGCGATCCGCCGGAGAGCCGGTCGACAGTCGCGGCGAAGGTTCCGTAGGCGTAGTCGTCGTCATGAGCGGCCAGTGTCAGAGTGAGCGGCTTCGCGTGGTGGGACGCGCCGGCCTTGTCCGACGTCGAGCCGCCGCAGGCGGAAGCGAGGAACGGGAGCGCGGCGGCCACCACCCCTGCGGCCCACGCGCGCCTGCGACACATGCAGCGATTGTGGCAAAGCTCCACGCGGGTCGCGACCGGCCGCCACGGCCCTGCGAGCCGGCGCCGGGACCGGCTCGCAGGGCGAAGCGAGAATCGCGTGGCCGTCAGCATCCGAAGCACTGATCGGGCTTGTTGCCGGCGATCACGGTGTGGACCGGTTTGACCGACTGGTCTGTCCAGAGCCCACCACCTTGGGGAGTGATGCCCGGGCTGGCCGTGATCGTGTTGTGAGTGATGACGCTGTCACGGATGGCCAACAAGGGCGGATGGTCGAAGTCGAGCGTGAAGTTGGAGACGCCGCCTCCGTCAGCGACGCCGCCCGCGCCGATTGCAGTAACGGCGTTGCCGTCCACGAGCACTCGCTCGAGCGTGGCCTGCCCCAGGTTCTCGAAGCCTCCGCCGGCCGCCAGAGCCGTCCCACCGAGGCTGACCGCGGTCACCTTGTTGTGAGCGACTCGGCTGTCGAGCATGGTCACGTCGCCCATCACTTGGAGCCCACCGTCGATCGCGAGCGCGGCGGTTCCCGAGTCAGTCGGAACCGTGGCGCGGACCTCGTTTCGACTGACATTGCTTCGGTCGAGCAGAAGCGAGCCGTCTGCATCGATCCCGCCTGCCTGAGCATTCGCGTCGCCGCCGGAGTTGCTTGCCGTGACGGTGTTGTCGTCGATCGTCGAGGTGGTGATCGTCGCATTGGATCCTTCGGTCAGATCGATCCCGCCGGCGTTGGCCTCCTGCTCGACTTCAAACGGGAAGGTGCTGGACAACGACGCCGTGACGTCCGAGCTGTTACCACTGACCACGCTGTCCACGATCTTCAGCCCGCCGCCGATCGTCATGCCGCCGCCGTCGGTGAACCTGCCGTTCGGCAGCCCGACGACCGCCTGGTTGTCCGTGACCGTGCTGTTTCTCAACGTCAGACTCCCGGGTGAATGGCTCTCGATGCCGCCACCCGAGGCATTACTCGCGACCATGGCCAGTCCCGGAATCGAGCCGGCCACGTTGTCGCTGACCACGGAGTCGCTGACGACGAGCGTGCCCGAGTTGTCGATGCCCCCTCCGTCTGCGAATGCACACTGATCGTAAGGAACGTCCCCGCACGCCTGAGCCGGCTCCGGAAAGGGCGTCTGAGGCGCCGCCGCGTTTCCGCTGATGGAGCTGTCGTCGATAGCCACCCTGGCGCCCGGCGCGATTTGCACGCCGCCTCCCGCTACGAAGGAGGTCCCGGACTCGAGTCGTTCGCCCCGCCCGTCACAGTCACACCCCTGATCGAGACAGTTGGGTTAGAGCCGCCGGAGCCGATCGTGATCACGGGGCCGCCGCCTTTGATGATCGTCGCCGCGGCCCCGGCGCCTGCGAGCCGCACGCTCTTGCCGATCGAGATCCCACCGGCGTACGTCCCCGGGCCGACCTTGATCGTGTCGCCGTCGTGAGCCGCGTCCACCGCTGCCTGGATCGTGGCGTAGCAGCCGGGCTTCTTGCCGACGCAGAGCGTCGAGGGGAGGGTGATCGAGTGTGCGGCCACGCTTGCGGCACCGCAGCAGACGGTGGTCGACAGGGTGGCCAGGATGAGCCTTCTCATCGGAGGTCTCCTCTCGCTTGCTGGACGAAGCGACAGTAGGACGGCCGTTCTCGGATCGCCTCAGGGCGGAGCCTGGACTTCGCCCGCGCGGTTTCAGGGCCAGCCCTGATCTGGATCGAGCTCGAGGCGTGTAACCATTGCCCGATGTCGCGGAGGGCGATCGTCCTCGCAGTCTTCGCAGCGGGTACCGCCGTCGGCATCTACTCGCTGGTCGCCGCGCGCGACGATCCGGTCTTCTCGTTCGCCGGGACGTCGGTCGGGCGTGACATCGCGCTGCTCGCAGCGGGATGGTCGCTGATCGTCTGCGGCCTCGCCTACTGGGAACGGAGATCGCGCAACCTGTTCGGGCCGTTGCTGGTGGCCGCCGGATTCGTCTGGTTTCTGCCCGAGTGGAGCGGCCCCGGAATCGGCTCGGCGCTCGCGTTCACGATCGGTCTCGTCTTCTATGGCCTCGTCTGCGCAGCCGTCGTCGGCCACGCGACGCTCGCGTATCCGGGGGGTCGCCTCCGCTTCCTGCACGAGCGTGTTGCCGTGGCCGTGGCCTACCTCGGGAGCCTCGTCGTCCTCGGCTTGCTGCCGGCGCTGTTCTTCGATCCTCGTGCGCAGGGCTGTGGCCAGTGCCCACGCAACCTCCTGCTCGTGACCGGCCGGCCCGGTGCCGTCGACGACCTCGAACGCGTCGGTATCTACCTCGCGCTCGCCTGGGCGCTTGCGCTCGCGGCTCTTGCGGTTTCGCGGCTCGTCCGCGTCACGAGTGCCGCGCGGCCCGTGCTCGCAGCAGGGGTCGCGTATCTCGGCCTGGTCGCGGCGGAGTTCGCCGCGTCGCTCGACCGCGGCTTCGTCACGAATGGGGACCTCGAGCGCGGACTCTGGCTGGGTCAGGCGATCGCCCTCGTCGGGATCTCCCTCGGGGTCGTCTGGGCGCTCGCTCGAGGACGCCGCGCCCGCTCCCGGGTGGCCAGGCTGATCGTCGACCTCGGCCAGGCTCCACCGCCCGGCGGGCTGCGTGACGTCCTGGCGGGCATCGTCGGCGATCCTGACCTTCTCCTCGCGTATCCGCTTGCCGGCTCAGACCGCCTCGTCGACGCCGACGGCCGCCCGGTCGACGTCAGCCCGCGCCAGCAGCAGACGGCACTCGTCCGCAATCACACGCCCGTCGCCGTGCTCGCGCATGCGCCGGGGATCCTCGACGACGAGCAGCTCGTCGACGAGGTGACGGCGGCGGCTCGTCTCGCGCTCGAGAACGAGCGCTTGCGGGCAGAGGCCTGTGGGCGCCTCGAGGAGCTGCGTGCCTCCCAGGCGCGCATCGTGGCCGCCGGGGACGCCGAGCGCAGACGGCTCGAGCGCGACCTTCACGACGGTGCCCAGCAACGGCTGGTCGCGCTCGGGCTGTCGCTCCGCCTCGTCCGCTCGCAGCTCCAGCCGGGCGTCGACCTCGAGACGGTCGGGCGGCTCGACCTCGCGGACTCGTTGCTCGCAAAGGCGACGTCGGAGCTGCGCGAGCTCGCGCACGGGATCTTCCCGGCCGTCCTCGCCGACGGAGGTCTCAGCGTCGCCGTCCATGCACTCGCCGAGGACAGCCGTGTGCCCGTGCACGTCGGCCCCCTGCCGGAGGGCCGCTTCCCGGAGTCGGTCGAGACGGCGGCCTACAGCGTCGTCAGCGAGACGGCCAGGAGCGGCGGCGGCGCGGCGGCCTCTTCGTCTCCGGCGAACGTCGTGCAGGCACGCTCGCCGTCGAGGTCCAGACGGAAGATCTCGGAGAGCTCGACGTCCGCGCGCTCCGCGATCGTCTCGAAGCGCTCGACGGGCGGCTCGACGTCCGACGGGACGGAAACGGCCGAGTCACGATTCGCGCCCGGGTTCCATGCGGGTCGTGATCGCAGACGACGAGGCGCTGCTTCGCGAGGGTCTCGCGAGACTGCTCGCCGACGCCGGCGTCGACGTGGTCGGCTCGGCCGCGACGGCGGACGAGCTCGTCCGGGTCGTGGGGCTCACCCGGCCGGATGTCGCGATCGTCGACATCCGGATGCCGCCTACTCACACCGACGAAGGACTCGTTGCTGCGCAGGAGATCCGCGCTTCGCAGCCGGCCGTGGGCGTGCTCGTGCTCTCCCATTACCTCGAGTCTCACTACGCCATGCGCCTGCTGGAGGACCATCCCGAGCGGTCGGGCTACCTGCTCAAGGAGCGCGTCAAGGACGTGGCCGTGCTCGTCGACGCCCTCGAGCGCATCGACGACGGCGAGTGCGTTCTCGACCCGACGATCGTCTCGCGACTGGTCGGACGCGCGCGCGGGGGAAGCCCTCTCGACGAGTTGACGGCGCGCGAGCGCGAGGTCCTCGGGCTGATGGCCGAAGGCCATTCCAACGATGGCATCTGCAGGCAGCTCTTCCTCAGCCCGAAGACCGTCGAGACGCACGTGCGCCATATCCTGCTCAAGCTCGGCATCGGCGACACGCCGGACTACCACCGGCGCGTGCTCGCCGTCCTCGCCTATCTGCGGGGTTGAGCGCGGTCGCGGAAGGAGCGTGCGGGCGCGGGTCGAAGTGAGCGAGTTCCACGTCGGAAAGGAGCCGTTTGCGAAGGGGTCGCGCTGCGGGTTTGGCCGTTCCGTTTTCAGGGGATGCGTGAGGCAGTGACCGGTGCCGGTCAAGGGGGGTTTGCGGCCTCGGGCGCTGTTGGGCGTTACTGGTTGGCGCGTTGCGACGGCTTCGAGGTCTGCTCCGTGGACGGGCGGTTGTCCGGCGTCGTCGAGGGCGTCGAGCTGGATTCGGCGGGTCGCGCGATGTCGGTCGTCGTCCACCGGCGCGGCCGTGCCCCGCTCGAGCTCGGCCGGGCGTCGATCGCGGCCGTGTATCCGTGGCAGCGACTGGTCGTCGTCACGCTGCCCGCGCGCGATCCGAAGGCGGCGCGCGCCGCTCGAGCCGCATCGGAGACCGCGGCGCGCAGCGGGCAGGCCGCCTGGACTGGCGCGGCGCGCGGCGGGCAAGCCGCCTGGACGGGTGCGGCGCGCGGCGGGCAGGCCGCCTGGGCCGGTGCGGCGCGTGCGGGCGCTGCGTCCGCGGGTGCGGCAGTCGCGGCTCGTCGTGTCCTTCCGCCTGCCCGGCGGTTCGCCCTCTGGCTCGGCGCGCGGACGGCCCTCGCGGTCGCGGTCGCCGGCTGGCTCTATAGCGTTGCCGTCTTCAGCGTCTCGCGCGTGGTCGTTCGCCTGCTGCTGGCCGCGCTCAGCGTCGTCGTGCGCGCCGGCGCGGTGATCGCGCCCCCGCTCGCGCACTCGGCGCGCAAGGCGACGCGGAAAGCGCTTCAGCCCCTGACGGGGCCGCGCTAGTCCCAGATCCGCCGCGCCACGTCGCCGACCAGCCGCAGCTTGGCGTCCTGCTCCGCCGCGGTCATCGCGCCGATCACGCCGGATGCGAAGCCGCACTGCGGGCTGACGGCCAGCCGGTCGAGCGGCACGTGCTGCGTGGCCTCCTCGACCCGCGCGACGACGTCGTCGGGATCCTCGAGCTGCCCGTCCTTCGTGGTCACGAGCCCGAGCACGACCTCGTGGTGGGGCAGGACGTCCGCGAGCGGGGCGAAGGTGCCCGCGCGGTCGCTGTCGTACTCGAGGAGCAGCCGGTCGAGGTTCTCGAGGCGCGGGAAGACCTCCTTCGAGATCGCCTCGTAGCCGCCGCTCGCCGCCCACATGCCGCCGGGCGCGTTGCCCCGGCACATGTGCATCGCGCGGGTGACGCCGGTCACCCCCTCGAAGACCATGCTGTCGAACTCGGCGTCGGCGACGAGCTCGTGCGCCATGTCGTGGCCGTGCTCCTCGAAGGCGGCGCGGTTGGCGGGGTCGATGTGCCACTGCGCGTAGTTGGGCGCGTCGATCTGGATGTAGTCGCAGCCCAGCTCGACGAGGCGGTCGACGACGTGCTCGCGGGTGATGCGGACCACGTCGCGGATGAAGTCGTCGGACGTCGGGATAGGCGTCGGTCGAGTGCTCGGGATGCCAGTAGATCCGGTGCCAGCTCGGCGCCGGGATCGTGTACTTCGCGCGCGCTCGGGCGTTGGCCTTCAGGAACGAGAACTCCTCCCCGACGATGTCGCGGTCGACCTCGAGACGCCGCGTGACGAAGGGCTCCTGCGGCGGCAGGCCCGATGTGTCGGCGGGATCCCCGTCTCCCGTCTTCCAGAGGCCGCGCCAGCCGGACGCCGCGTCGAGGAACTCGAAGCCGCTCACGGGAGCACGGAAGAGCGGGTCGTCGACGATCGGGATCAGCGCGATCCATCCGTGCCGCCGGTACTCGCCGTCCGTGACCGCCTCGATCCCGGCGCTCTCCTGCAGGGCGATCGCCTCGAGCACGGCGCGGTCCTCTGCGGCGCGCAGGTCGTCGGCGCCGATCGTCCCGGCGCCCGCGGCGTCCCTCGCCTCCCGCAGGTACTCGGGCCGCAGCAAGCTGCCGACCACGTCGGCGCGGATGGTCGCCGTCACGGGCGCGACTATAAGGTCCCGGGCGTGCGCGAGGTCGAAGGCAAGGTCGCCTTCATCACCGGAGGCGGAAGCGGGGTCGGGCTCGGCATGGCGAGGGCGTTCGTCGCGGCGGGAATGCGTGTGGCAATCGCCGACGTCCGCGAGGACCATCTCGAGGAGGCGACCGCCGAGCTCGGCGGCGACGTGCACACGATCCGGCTGGACGTCACCGACCGCGAGGCGTTCGCGCGCGCCGCGGACGAGACGGAGCGCGTGCTCGGGAACGTCAACGTCCTGTGCAACAACGCCGGCGTCAACCTCTTCAACGACATCGCGGACGCGACCTACCAGGACTGGGACTGGGTGCTCGGCGTCAACCTGGGCGGAGTCGTCAACGGCGTCGTCACCTTCGTGCCCAGGATCAAGGCGCACGGCGAGGGCGGCCACGTCGTCAACACGGCGTCGATGGCCGCGTTCGTCGCCGGCCCCGGCGCGGGCATCTACACGACGGCGAAGTTCGGGGTGCACGGGCTGTCGGACGCGCTGCGCTGGAGCCTGCTACCTCACGGGATCGGCGTCTCGATGGTCTGCCCGGGCCTGGTCAAGAGCAAGATCTACGAGAGCGACCTGATCCGGCCGCCGGAGCTCTCGACCGACGTGACGCCGGCCGACGCCGAGTTCATGCGCATCCTCCCGGGCCTGCACGACGCCGGCATGGAGCCGGACGAGATCGGCGAGAAGGTCCTGCGCGCGATCAGGCGGAACGACTTCTACGTCTTCACGCACCCCGACCATCGGGACGAGCTGCGGGAGATCTTCGACGAGACGCTCGCCGCGTTCCCCGACGAGCCCGTGCCCGAGGACAGGCTCGCCGTCGAGGAGGGCAGGCGGGCGGCGAAGGCCGTGCGCTCGCCTCCTGGCCCGGCGACTAGTGGAGGTCGAGGGCAGGACCGCGTTCGTCACCGGCGGCGCGAGCGGGATCGGCCTCGGGATGGCGCAGGCGTTCGTCGGCGCCGGCATGAACGTCGTCATCGCGGACCTCCGGCGCGACCACATCGACCGGGCCGTGGAGTCGTTCGCCGGTGAGCCCGTGCACGCGATCGAGCTGGACGTCACCGACCGCGAGGGGTTCGCGCGCGCGGCCGACGAGGCGGAGCGCGTCTTCGGTCACGTGCACGTCGCTCTGCTTGAACGCCGGCATGGGCATCCTCGGGCCGGTCACGGTCGCGCGCTACGACGACTGGGATTGGGGCCTGGGCGTCCTGCTCGGCGGCGTCGTCAACGGGATCCAGACCTTCCTGCCGCGCATGCTCGAGCACGGCGAGGGCGGGCACATCGTCAACACCTCGTCGATGGCCGGCGTCCTTCCGATTCCCGGCGCCGCCGATCTACATCACGGCCAAGGCCGCCGTGATCGGTCTCTCCGAGGCCCTGCGCAGCGAGCTCGCCGGCGAGGGGATCGGCGTCTCGGCGTTCTGCCCCGGGCCCGTGCAGACGAACATCCGCGAGGGCGGCAGGATGCGGCCGGAGCGCTACGGCGACTCGGGCTACGTCGAGCTGGAGCGGGAACTCGAGGAGCGACCGAACGACCCGCTGTGGATGGACCCGCTCGAGTGCGGCGAGCGCGTGCTCGCGGGCATCCGGAACGACGACCTGTACATCTTCACGCACCGCGAGTTCCGCGAGGGCGCCGACGAGCGCTTCCGGGCGATGCTCGCCTCGTTCCCGGACGAGCCGCGGAACGAGGACCGGGCGGAGGCGATCGACTTCCTGCTCTCCAACCCGATCTTCGGGGAGGTGCTCGACCGGCGATCCGGCGTGAGTGTTCCGCAGGGCGGAACGGAGGATTGACAGCTTTCTCACGAGCCGGTTACTCTCGCTCGATCGTACGCCGGCACACGTACGGGGCACTTCGACGGGCATGCCGTAGCTACGCGAAGGAGGTAGGAATGCGTCCCGGTACCATCGTCGACCTCTTCCGGCGGCGACCTGCGATCGTCGGACTCGCCGTCGCGGCGGCGCTCGCGGCGACTGCCACCGCCGTCGCGGCAACGAGCGCGCTGCCGCCGCCGCAGGTCCTCAACTACCAGGCTCTACGTCGGCGGCAAGGGCAAGGCGAACCCCAAGCTCGCGCCCGTCACCCTCGGCTACATCAACGGCCAGGGCGGCCCGCCCAACCTCGAACTTCCCGCAGGCGACGCACGTCGATCGAGGCGGAGGTGAAGATGGTGAACGCCGAGCTCGGCGGCGTCCACGGGCACCCGCTCAAGCTCAACGAGTGCTTCTGGCGCCAGGCCGAGGAGGAAGGCGTGCGGTGCGGCCAGCAGATGGTCAACGACAAGGGTACGAAGGCGATCATCTTCGGGTTCGTCACCATCGGCAACCAGTCGATCTACGCGACGGTCAAAGGCACGAAGCCGATCGTCGGCGTCGTCACCGCCAACCCGGCCGACCCGACGGCGAAGAACGCGTTCTTCCTGAACGGCAGCCAGACGACCGTGCTCGGTCCCTTCGGCACGTACACCAAGCGGTTCCTGCCGAAGGTGAAGACCGCGGCCATCGTCTATCCGACCGACCCGGGCGCCGACACGGCGGCGCTCGGGGTCAAGACAGGGTCTCCAGCAGGTCGGGGTGAAGGTGACCGTGATCGGCGTTCCGCCGCTCGTCGACCGACCTGCTCGGGCGCGGCGACGCAGGCGAGCTCGGCCGACATGATCGTCGCCGCTCTCGGGTTCACCGACCTGCGTTCCGTTCGCGAGGGCGATCGACCAGATCCACTACTCGAAGCCGATCCTCTCGACCCCGATCTGCACGTTCATTCCCGCGGGCCGCGTACGCGAGCGGCGACATCCCGAAGTGGACGTACGGCATCGCCCAGACGCTGGTGAACCTGCCGGGACCGCAGTCGAAGCTCTACCTGAAGAAGGGCCTCCAGTACGGGGCGACCGTGCACGATATGCTCTGGGTCTTCGCGGAGGGCGCGTGGGAGGAGACTGCTCGCGACGGTGAAGATCATGAACGCGATCCCCTTCAACAAGCTCACACCGGCGGCGATCACGCGCCGGGTTCAAGGCCTTCCGAGGGCCCGACCGTCCTGGGGCCGCCGGACATCGCCTGCGGCAAGGTTTCCAAGGCAGAGCCGGCCGCGTGCGGCAACGAGACGCAGTTCTACAACTACGTCGGCAAGGGCAAGTGGAAGGTCGTCACGACCTGGCTGAAGCCGCCCGGGGTGAAGTAGACGCAACGACCGAACACATGCTGGGCCCGGCAGCCGCCGGGCCCAGCGACCTGGTGTCCTACTGAGAGACTGAGCTCGGATGCAGGACGTCCTCCTCTTCGCCGCGCTGGGGCTCGGCGCCGGGGCGCTGATCGCGAGCATCGCGCTCGGCGTCGTCCTGATCTACCGCGGCTCCGGGATCATCAACGTCGCCACGGGCGCGATCGCGATGCTCGCGGCGTACATCTTCTGGGCGCTGAGGACCGACTACTTCGGCTTTCAGCTCTCGACCGCGCCGGCCATGGTCGTGACGCTCGTCTGCATGGCCGCGTTCGGCGTGCTGATCGAGCTGGCCATCTTCCGTCCCCTCCGGAACACGGCGCCGCTCGCCAAGCTGGCGGCGTCGCTCGGCCTCCTGCTCGTCCTGGAGAGCGGCATGATCGTGATCTTCGGCAACAGCCTGAAGTCGGCGCCGTCGGTGCTCCCGACCGACACGGTCACGATCTTCGACCGCGTCGTGCCGATCGACCGCTTCCTGCTCGCGGGGATCGTGATCGTCGTGGCGGCGCTGCTGGCGGCCCTGTACCGCTGGACGCCCTTCGGCCTGTCGACGCGGGCCGCGTCCGAGAACGAGGTCTCGGCGATGCTCATCGGCCTCTCTCCGAGCCGGCTGGCGGTCATGAACACCGTCCTCGCCTGCGTCGTCGCGGGCGGGCTGGCGTGCTGGTCGCGCCGCTGATCTCGCTCGACGCACAGACGCTCGCGTTCCAGGTCGTGCCGGCCCTCGGCGCCGCGCTGCTGGCCGGGTTCACGTCGCTTCTTCATCGCCTGCTTCGCCGGCCTCGCGATCGGGATGATGCAGTCGCTCCTCATCTACTGGGGCACGCAGAGCTGGTTCCCGACCGACTCCGGGGGCGCGCCGCTCAGGGGCCTGCCCGAGCTCTTCGTCTTCCTCGTCATCGTCGTCGCCCTCTTCCTGCGCGGGGCGAGCCTGCCCGGCCGCGGCGAGCTGGTCGAGAAGCGGCTGCCGGTCGTGCCCCGGCCGGAGCGGCTGCTGCAGGCCGAGCGCGCTCGCCCTGGTCGTCGGCGTCGTCTGCCTGATCGTCTTCCCCTACGACTTCCGGCAGTCCCTGATCAACTCGCTGCTCGGCGTCGTCATCTGCCTCTCGCTCGTCGTCATCGTCGGCTTCGTCGGCCAGATCTCCGTCGTTCAGCTCGCGCTCGCGGGCGTCGCGGGCTTCACGATGTCGCACCTGACGACGGACGTCGGCGGCGTCTGGGCCAAGTTCCCGATCTCGCTCCTGATCGGGGCCGCCGTGGCCACGATCGTCGGGCTCCTGATCGCGGTCTCCGCGCTGCGCGTCCGGGGGTGAGCCTCGCGGTCGTGACCCTCGCCGCTGCGGTCGCGCTCGAGCAGTTCGGCTTCCTCAACGCCCGCTGGGGCGGGGGCGACCAGGGCTCGCCGGTCGAGCAGCCCGAGCTCGGGGGGTTCGACCTCTCTCCCGGCGCCGCACTTCAGGGGGCTGGACGGCAACATCCCGAGCCCGGTCTTCGGCTTCCTCGTCCTCGCCGCGACGATCCTGCTCGGACTGCTCGTCGCCAACGTGCGGCGCGGCAGCCTCGGCCAGCGCATGCTGGCCGTGCGCTCGAACGAGCGCGCGGCGGCGGCCGCGGGGATCGACGTCCGCAACACCAAGCTCGCGGGCTTCGGCATCGCCGCATTCGTCGCCGGGATGGCGGGCGCGCTCTACGCCTACAACTTCGGCTCGGTCAGCTACAGCCGCTTCGGCGCCCTGGCGGCGCTGGGCCTGATCGCGTTCGCCTACTTCGGCGGCATCACCATGGTCTCCGGGGCGATCATCGCCGGCATCGGAGCGACGGAAGGCCTCTTCCCCCACGTCTTCGACAAGTGGTTCGGCCTCTCCGGGAACTGGGCGCTGCTCGTCGGCGGCTTCGCGCTGATCGTCACGCTGCTCGTCAACCCGGAGGGGATCGCCGGGACGGGCTACGTGAAGAAGCGGCAGAAGGAGAAGAAGAAGCGCCTCGCCGCTGCCGAGAGGCCCGCCCCTCGCGCGCCGGTCGCCCCCGCGCCTGTCCGCCGTGAGCGGCGCAAGCTGGCGGGCGCCGCCGTCCTCTCCGCACGCGGCATCTCCGTCTCGTTCGGCGGCCTGCTGGCCGTCGACAGGGTCGACCTCACGGTCGGGGAGGGCCAGCTCGTCGGCCTGATCGGGCCGAACGGGGCGGGCAAGACGACGTTCGTCGACGCCGTCTCCGGGTTCGTCCCCTACCGGGGGGAGGTAGACCTGGACGGGCGAGGGCTGGACGGGCTCGGAGCACACGCGCGTGCCCGGCGCGGCCTGGCCAGGACCTGGCAGTCGATCGAGCTGTTCGACGACCTGAACGTTCGCGAGAACCTCACGGTCGCCTCCTACCGCCCCTCGGCCTGGGCGACCGTGAAGGAGTCGCTGTCCAGGCCGGTGACGAGCACGAAGACCGCCGATGCGGCACTCGAGCTGCTCGGCCTCGAGGCGCTGGCGACTGCGATGCCGGAGGACCTCTCCCAGGCCCAGCGCAAGCTGGTCGGGATCGCGCGCGCGCTCGCGGCCGAGCCGCGGCTGCTCTGCCTCGACGAGCCGGCGGCGGGCCTCGACACGCTCGAGGGACAGGAGCTGGGACGGCGCCTGCGCTCGGTCGTCGACGCGGGCACGCCGATGCTCCTGATCGACCACGACATGGGGCTCGTGCTCGGCATCTCGGACTACGTGGTCGTGCTCGAGTTCGGCAGGGTGATCGCGCACGGGACGCCCGAGGACGTCCGCCGCGACCCCCACGTGATCGAGGCCTACCTCGGCAGCGCGGCCGCCGAGCTGGAACCGGCGGTCGGGGCGTCATGAGATAGCATCGGCGGCTCGAGCGAGGAGGCGCGAATTGGCCAAGTTCAAGGTCCTGAACCCCGAGGGGTACCCGCCGAAGGTGAGCGCGCGGGGGATGGCGCCGAGCCTGGACACGCTCGACGGAAAGAAGGTCTTCCTCGTCGACGTCGGCTTCGCGAACTCGGACAACTTCATGGCGCAGTTGCACGGCTGGTTCGAAGAGCACCGGCCCGCGATCCGCACCGAGGTCGTGCGCTGGCGCAACCAGCACATCCCCGACCCGGAGCTGTGCGAGCGCATCCAGGCCGACGGCGACGCGGCCATCATCGGCGTCGGCACCTGACCGGGCTGCGCGCCGGAGGTCTCCGGCCACGTCGTCGATCTCGAGTCGAAGTACGGCGTCCCCACCGTGGGCGTCCACGTGCACGTGTTCGCGCACCTCGTGCGCAACACGGTCAAGACGAACGGGATGCCGAGCGCGCGGCAGGCGTTCGTACCCACTCCGCTGATGAACACCTCGCCCACCGGGCTGCGGGAGTACGTCGAGGGCAACGACCCGATCCACGGCCGCCCGTTCATGGCCGAGGTCTTCGACCAGCTCACGCGCGCCGTGCCGGGAGACGAGCTGCGCGGCGAGGACTGGGACCGCTCGACGCCGCGCTACGTGGAGGCGGACGGCGAGGAGGAGATGCACGCGCTCTTCCGGGAGCGGCGGTACACGGACTTCCTGCCCATCGTCCTGCCGAGCGAGGAGCGCGTCGAGCGGATGCTGACGGGGACGAGTCACGCCCCCGACGAGATGGTCGGCAAGCTCCGCCCGACGATCGGCATGGAGCACTGGCACTTCGACGTCGAGAAGGTCGCGGTGAACGCCGTCATGGCGGGCGCCGCGCCGGAGCACTTCCCGGTCATCCTCGCGCTCGCCTCGAGCGGCGACACCGGGCGCCAGAGCAGCATGTCCTCGATGGGGAACATGGTCCTCGTCAACGGGCCGATCCGCCACGAGATCGGCATGAACTGCGGCATCGGCGCCCTCGGGCCCTACAACTACGCGAACTCCGCGATCGGCCGCGCGTTCGGCCTGCTCTCGCAGAACCTCCAGGGCGGGTCGGTGCCGGGCGACACCTACAGCGGCTCGCAGGGCTGCAACTTCTCCTACAACTGCATCACCTTCGCGGAGAACGAGGAGGCGAGCCCCTGGGAGCCGTACCACGTCCAGTACGGCCTCGACAGGGAACAGAGCGCCGTCACGGTCTCGTACATCTGGGGCAACGTCTGGGCCGAGTACCTGCGCGCCTACTGGGAGGAGAAGATCCAGGCGATGATCTGCGGCCTCGAGCCCGGGCATGGGCTGCACGCTCGTGCTCGACCCGATCGTGGCGCGCGAGTTCTGCGAGACGCGGCCTGGACACGAAGGAGAAGCTCGCCGAGTGGATCCACGAGAACGCGCGGATTCCGCAGCGCCGGTTCTGGGACCACGTGATGCTCAACCTGATCCACGAGGAGGTCGAGGCCGGGGTCGAGCCGTGGGCGACCTACTGGAAGGCGCCGCCGGACGAGCTGATCCCGGTGTTCGAGACGAACCGGATCAACATCGTCGTCGCCGGCGGCGAGACGAACGGGCACTTCAGCATCTTCCAGGGCTCGCCGATGCGCGCGAAGTTCCGGACGAACAAGGGCAAGAACGCGACCGTCTCGATCGACGACTGGCGCTGACGATTCGCGAGCTGACAGTCGCGGTCACGCGGCCGTTCGACGCTGATCTGGCGCGGGGCGAGCACTGCGTGCAAAGGGAAAAAGCTTCGTCGAGCGTCGCCAGAAGGTCCGGCCGCGGTAGGCGAGCAATCGTCGAAGCGGCCGGAAGCCAGCGAGCAGACCCGGATCTCTCCCCACACTTGGAGCCATCCGTCTGAGGGTGCGTTCGATCTCCTTGTGCCCGTGGCCGGCGCGCAGCATCGACTCCGCTGTCGCCAGCAAGTAGTCGTCCTCACGCCCGCGACCCGAGCCGGACCAGGGCACATCAGCGGACGGCTCGGACGCCGCCTCATGGGAGCTGCCGCGGGGTGCCAGCTGGAGATCAGTCGAATGCGCATCGAGATCCTCTTTCGTCGGCGTCTTCGTTCTGCGTCGAGGCTAGGCCCCGACGCCCGCGAAAGAAATCGAGTGAAGACCTACTCTTTGGCGGCGGGATCCGCGCCTTTGACCTCGCCTTGCTGCGTTATGGCGAGCCGCTGCGCGAGGTCCCGACGGGAATGGACGTCGAGCTTGGCGTAGATACGGGTGAGGTGCCTGTCGACGGTGTGAGTGCTGACGAACAGCGCTGCGGCGATCGCCTTGTTCGAGCGGCCCTCGGCCGCCAACGAGGCGACGCGCTGCTCGGTCTCGGTCAGCTCGGCAGAGGCCCGTCTGCGGCCGCTGATGCGACGGAGCTCCGCCCGCGCTTTCTCTGCCCACAACCTGGCGCCGAGCTCGTCAAAGGCCGCGAGTGCCTGCTCGAGCGTCTCGCGCGAGGCCCGTTTCTGCTTCGCCTTGCGCTGCACCTGCCCGAGCGCGAGCAGCGTGCGGGCGCGGTCGAACGGGTACGCGAGGCCTTCCTGCTCCCGCAACGACCGGTCAAAAGCTGCGAAGGCTCCTTCGAGATCCCCCTCCGAGGCAGCGAGTAGGCCGCGGCAGCGGGCGGCCTGGGCGCGGTTGCGCCTGGAGGACCGCTCGGCCAGCGCCTCGTAACCCTCGACGTAGATCCTCGCCTCCTCCGTCTCGCCCAAGCCGAGCAGCGCTTCGATCGCATCGGGCCAGATCGAGGGAGGTGGTGCGCACCAGCCGCCGTCGAGCAGCCGCCGGGGGAGCTCGCGCAAGTACCCATCTGCCGAGTCAAGGTTTCCGAGCGCGAGTTCGAGATGGCCGA
Source organism: uncultured Actinomycetes bacterium (assembly GCA_963776375.1). GTDB lineage: Bacteria > Actinomycetota > Thermoleophilia > Gaiellales > Gaiellaceae > PALSA-612. Next base: position 71,093 of record CAVZMF010000009.1, read on the forward strand.
GCACTGCCTGTTCGAGGAGCGTGAGAAACACGCTCCTCGCCGACTCGAACAGCCGAAGCGCCTCCTCGGCTGCTGCGCGCGCACGCTCCACGTGGCCGAGGTACGCCAACACCAGGGACTCGCCGAGCAGGGCCCAGCCGCGGGCACTCCCCCACTGGCCCTGCTCAGACAACTCCCGCACTAGTGCAGCGCGCTCGAGCGCCTGCGGCCAGCGTCCGGCCTGGCAGTCGACCATGGTCAAGCGATTCTGCGCAAACGCATACGAAAGCTCGTCGCCGTGCTCGAGCGCTTTCGCCGCGGCTCCTTCGAGGACTTCGCGTGCGCGGTCGGGCTCGTCCCAAAAAAGCAGATGCCACCCGAGCCATATGGTGGGGCTGTCGAAGAACGGCAGCGGCTGCGCGAGACTCTCTTCGATCGCAACCCCGCGCTCGAGCAGCCCAGGCGTGATGTCGAGCGCAACCTCCTCGAGGAGCGCCACACCCGCGATCGCCGAGGCCAGCAGGACCGGGTCGCCGACCAGTTCGGCCTTCTCGAGCGCGGCCCGCGCGTCCACCAGGCCGGCGAGGACGTCTCCCCCTAGGGAGCGGTTGGTGGCGAGACGTGCCAGGATGCGCGCGCCGCGGGCGTCGTCTCCCTCCGCCTCGCGGAGCGCGGTCTGGAAGAGCTCCGTCGCCTCCGGGAGGGTTGGCGTGACCATCAGCCCATGCCCGGCGAGCAGGAAAAGCACGTCGGCGCGCTCGACGCCGTGCGGGACTTCGGCGAGAAGCGCCTCCAGGATCGTGCGGGCGCGCTCCCCCTCGCCGGACAGGAGGCGCAGCTGAGCGGCTTCGAGCCTCCGACGGCGGCCCGCAGACGCGTCGTCCGGTGGCGTCAGCGCGGCCGCGAGCTCCACCAGCTCGGCCGCCGTAGCGCTTGCCCCGCGCCGCGCCGCGAGCTCGCTCGCGTCGTCGAGCTCGCAGGCAACGGACGCATCAGGTCCGTCCGCCGCGAGCGCGAGGTGGTGGGCGCGCTCCTCGCGATCCGAGACCGCCGTTGCAAGCGCCCGGTGCGTCGAGCGCCGCGCCGAGCGAGATGCCTGCTCGTAGCAGACCATCGCCAGCAACGGGTGCGCGAAACGAACCTGGGACGCGTCCAGGGAGATCACACCGTCGCGCACGGCGAGGTCGAGCGCGTCCAGCGTTTCCTCGCGGCGCTCCCCGTGCGCGGCCGCGAGCAGGTCGACCGTCGGACGCGCGGCCGTGGCCGCCGTCAACAGCACGTCCGCCGTCTCTGCGGGCAGCCGCGCCAAGCGCACACCCAAGAGCTCACGCAGGCCCTCGGGCAGGTGCAGTGCCTCACCGGCCGCGGGCCGCGCTCCTGTCCGCGCAAGCTCTCGCGAGAGCTCGAGCGCGAAGAACGGGTTACCCCCGCTCGCATCCAGCACCCGAACGAGCTCCGAACGCGAGCAGCTCGAGCGAGAGCCGCGCCTTGAGGAGGGCTCGGAGCTCGGTCGGCTCGAGCGGAGACGGGATCAGCCGAGTGAGCCGCTCCCCCGGGAAGGCACGCGCCAGGTCCAACCCTGCCTCGGGCGCATCCCTGGCCGTGGCCAGGACCCGGACCGGCTCTTGGCGTAGGCGCCGCAGCGCGATCTGGAGCACCGTGGCGGATGGGGGGTCGAGCCACTGGAGGTCGTCGAGCGCCACCACGAGCGGAGCGCGCTCGCCGAGCACGCGCAGGACGTCGAGCAGGGCCAGGCCGATCGCATGCGCATCCGGAGGCTGCGCACCCGGCTGGGCGAGCAGGAGCGCAACCTCGAGTGCACGGCGGCGGAGCAGTGGGAGCGACGGAGCGACCTCGTCGAAGACGCCCACCAGGAGTTCGGACAGTCCCGAGAACGAGAGCGCTGCCTCCGCCTCGGCAGCACGGCAAGACAGCACCCGGCCGAAGCGCACGCGCGCTTCCTCCACTCCCAGCTCCCAGAGGACCGTCTTGCCGATCCCGGGCTCGCCCGAAAGCACGAGCGCCGCTGGACCTGCCTCGACCGAGTCGACGAAACCCGCAATCGAGGCCAGCTCCTCGCCGCGGCCGATCAGCTCAACGGCCACGGCATCCATTGTGGACCAGCGACGACTCGACGTCGATCGAAGAGCCCGGGCCGGGCTAAACGGAGATCACGACCTTGCCGACGTGCCGGGCCGCCTGGAGATAGCGCAGCGCCTCGCGCGCCTGGTCGAACGGAAAGACGCGGTCGACCACGGGCCTCATCTCGTTGACGGCGATCGCGCGGTTCATGTCCTCGAACATTGCCCGCGAGCCGACCATGATCGCCTGGATGCAGAGCCCCTTGACCATTGCCGGGTGCGGGTCGACCTTCGTCTCGAAGCCGGTGAGCACTCCGATCAGCGAGACCCTCCCGCCGGGCCGGGTCGCCTTGAAGGACTGCTCCATCGTCCCGAGGCCGCCCACCTCGACGACGTGGTCGACTCCCGTGCCGTCGGTGAGCTCGAGCACGCGCTCCGCCCAGTCGGGTGTCCTCACGTAGTTGACCGTCTCCCGGGCGCCGAGCGCCCGTACGCGCGCCAGCTTCTCGTCGCTGCTCGAGGTGGCGATCACACGCGCACCGGCAAGGAGGCCGAACTGGAGCGCGAAGATCGAGACCCCGCCGGTGCCCTGGACGAGGATCGTCTCTCCCGAGCGCACGCGCGCCCTTGGTGACGAGCGCGTGCCAGGCCGTCACCGCCGCGCACCCGATGGTCGACGCCTCCTCGTCGCCGAGATGCGGCGGCAGGTGGACGAGGCCGTCCTCGTGCAGGACCATGTGGTCGGCGAGCGCGCCGTCGAGCACGGAGCCGTAGGCGACGGCCGGCAGCGCGTCGCCGTCGAGCCAGCGCCGGAAGAAGATCGGCGCCACGCGTTCTCCCACGTTCACGCGTGAGACCGCCGGGCCGACCTCGACGACGTCGCACGCGGCGTCGGAGCAAGGCACGAGCGGCAGCTGCACGCCGCGCGGCGAGATGCCGCGGTCGACCGCCAGGACGTCGCGGTAGTTGAGCGAGGCGGCGCGCACGCGAACCCGCACGTCCTGCGGCCCGAGCTCGGGATCGGGCAGGTTCTCGAGCCGGAGCCGGTCGATGCCGAACGCGTCGGAAAGCCGCCAGGCTCTCATCGCGCGCGCCCCGCCAGGTAGCGGTGGGCGGCGACCGCCGCGGTCGCGCCGTCGCCGGCGGCGCTGATCGCCTGGCCGGCCGAGTCGGCTCTGACGTCGCCGGCGGCGAACAGGCCTGGAAGCTCCGTTCGCATCCAGACGTCGGTCGGGATGCGGCCGTCCTCGTCGAGCGCGAGAACGCCTGCGAGCATGGCGGTGTTCGGAAGCCGGCCGACGTTCGCGAAGACCGCCGCGACCGGCACCGTCGACGACTCCCCGGTCGCGAGATCGCAGAGGCGAACACCCTCGACCCGATCGTCGCCGAGGATCTTTTCGACCGTGCGTCCGGTGCCTGATCTCGACGTGCGGGCTCTCGACCACCCGGCGGCTGTAGGTCTCCTGCCCGCCGAGCGCCTCATCGGGATGGACGAGCAGCACGCGGACGTCGAGCCGTGCGAGCTCGAGCGTCTCGATCAGCGCCGAGTCGCCGCCGCCGCACACGGCGACGAGCTGCTCCCGGTACAGCGGCCCGTCGCAGCTCGCGCAGGTGCTGAGGCCCTTGCCCTCGAGCGCGTCCTCGCCCGGCACGCCGAGCTTGCGGGGCCTCGACCCGGTGGCCACGATCACGGCACCGGCAGTCGTCTCGCCGGAGTCGGTGATCACGGCCCAGTCGCCGCCGCGGGGCTCGATGCGTTTCACCTCGGCCGTCTCGAACGCGCCGCCTGCCTCCGCGACCTGCTCCTGGAGGCGCGGGCCGAGCTCGAAGCCGGCCACTCCCTCGGGGAAGCCGGGGAAGTCCTCGACCCGCTCGATGTTCAGGAGGGCGCCGCCCATCCCGAGCGGGTCGAGCAGGACACAGCTTCGGCCGTGGCGCGCGGCGAAGAGAGCCGCCGTGAGACCGGCAAGCCCTCCTCCTGCCACGGCAATCTCGTAGTCCGCCAAGCGCGAAGCATGATGCACGCCGGCGGGGCTGTCCGGCTAGCGCGTCAGGCTGACCCTGAGGCCGTAGATCTTGGCGATGCGATCCAGGGTCGAGAGCGTGGGCCCGAGCCGGCGGACTCCCTGCGGCTTGGGATAGCCCTTCTCGACCTCGCGAAGATGCTCCGGGGGGAGGTTCGCGAGCCTGGCGGCCTCGTCGAGTGAAAGGCCCTGACGCTTGCGCTCGCGCCTCAGTCGCTTTCCGACCCTGGTGATCGCGTCGCTCGAAGGCTTTGCCATCGTGGCTCCTGTCGTCGGTTCACGTGCCGGTCGAACCCAAGCTTCATCGACAGGCGAGGACGCGAGGTTGAGACTTCAGGGCTCGAGGGTAGTCATGAGCCGTTGCGCCAACCCGTGGGGTCCATCGCCGGATCGTGTTGGCGCACGGTGTGGTCTTCGAGCCCACTGAGGACCCCTACGAGTGCGAGCAGGAAGAGGCCGACCAGAATCAATGAGAGCAAGACGCCGACAATGAGCGGTACGAAGACGATTGCTCCAAGTAGCGACCCGATCGCGATGAGCGCGCTGAGTGTGCGCATCAGACACCTCCGTCTGTCGTTATTTCCACCTGTTCGACGTCGTCGCTTCCATCAATGCCCTTGACGAGGAAGCTGCCCCGTCTGTGACATGCCATCTCGAATGAACGGCCGGCGAGCGCTGTCAGCCGCGGCGGGCGAAGCGGCGCGCGTCGTCTAGGGTTTCCCGAGGGTGGTGCGTACCGGGAGCGGGTGGACGATGGTGATCCCCACCCGTCGGTTGATTGCTCGCCCCGCCTCCGTGGTGTTGGTTGCGATTGGGCCTGCGGTGCCGTGTGGAACGACGCGGATCTCGACCGCGATGCCCTTGCGTCTCAGCTTGCTGCACACCAGTCTCGCGCGGGCGCGGGAGAGCGCGGTCGCGTCGACCGGGCTGGGCGCCCAGGCGGCCGCGTGCCCGTCGCAGCGAAGGCGGGTGGCTCTGACCAGCCGTTTGGTCAGCGAGTTCAGGAAGCGCAGACCTGCGGGCGTGAGGATCGCCTTGTCGGGGACCCACGATCCCGGCGGCGTGGTCGTGTGTTCGATCTGCAGAACGGCCCGTGCGGTCTTGATCTTCTGACCCGTCTTGTTCGAGGTCGTTCGGCAGACCGCGCGCACGTCGACGATGGCACCACCGGTCAGATTCGACAGAATCTTCTCGCCCTTGGGTAGCAGGCCGACCTGCACCACCAGCTGGCCCTTCCCGCCCGGTGGGGCGGTCGCGATCCCGCGCGCGAGCAGCGCTTTCTGCGACCCGCGACCGTACAGCGTGATCGCGCACGACTTCAGCATCCGGTTCTTCATGCGGGCGATGATCTCGTCCGCCACCGTGATCACCTCATGTTCGGCCGGCGGCTGCGGCTTGCCTGCGGGCGGCGGCGGTGCGGGAGGGCTCGGCGGCGATGGAGGGCTGGGAGGCTGCGCGCCGCCGGGTGGTGCTGTTCCACCGGGTGGTGGCAGGACGATGATGGGAGGCGTGTCGATCGTGACCTTCGCGGTGCAGATGGGCTTCGGCGAGGAGGCGACGCCGGTGTTCGCGCTCCAGGTGTTGGCGGTGCCGGCGGTCGCCTGGCCGTTCGACACGTCTCGGCAGTCGAGGGCGTTTTGCCCGGCGTTGGCGTCGTTCGCGTGAAAGGTGTTGTCGCTCGTGTCAGTGTCGGCGTAGAGGCCGAACTTGACCGCGCCTGTGATCGTGTTCTGTTCGACCAGGAGGTGCTTGGTGGCGGTGAGCGAGATTCCGCGATCGCCTCCATCGATCGAGTTCTTGCTGATCGAGACGTTGGTGCCTTCTTTCGGGGCCGCGCTGGCCTCGATCCCGAACTGGTCATCGCTCAAGTCGTTGTTCGAGACGGCTGTGTCGCCCAGCTCGCCGTAGAGCAGGATCCCCGTCGATTCATCGCCCGTGGGACCGGTGTAAGGCCCGCTCGCCGAGACCTTGTTCTTCTCCACGGTCGCACTCGCGCCCCGGACGACCTCGATGCCGTTCTGCGCGATCAAGGCGGTTGACCCGCTGCCGGTGACCTTGTTGCCGGTGATCGTCGCCTTGGAACCATCGCCGTCGATGAAGATGCCGGCCTTCTGGTAGTCGGTGATGGTGTTGTCCTTGATCGTTGCGGTCCCGTTCGTGATCAGAGGATCGACCGCTCGGCCGATCCGGACGCCCGCGCCTTTCTGGCAGCCGTCGAGTGGGTCGTCTCGGAGCGCCTTGATGACGTTGTCTTGAATCAACGCGTGGGCGCCATCGCGCACGAACACCCCTGAGAGCAGGCCAGGGCTGCAGCCACCAGCCGGTCCCGGTCCGGCGATCGTGAAGCCGCTCAACGCGACGTCGATGCCCTTGCCACCGATCTCGACGATGTTCTGGAGGCCGGTCAGCGGGGAGGGCGCGGCGATCGTCGTCTGTCCCGCGCCGGCGCCGACGAGAGTCACGCTCTTCTTGATCACGAGCTGCTCGGTGAACGTGTCGGCGCATACCTGGATCTCGTCGCCGGACTGGGCGGCGTCGACTGCAGACTGGATCGTCTTATACGTCGGGCTCGTCGGACACACGTGCAGCGTGTCCGCCGCGCGACCGGACGCAGCACCGGCTCGAACGACGAGCACAAGCCCCGCAAGAACAACCGCCCCGACAACGAGCCCGAGAACGCGATATCGCCGCAGATGGTCGACCCCTACCAAAGCGACCACCTCCACTGAGCCTCACGAGAGTGTTACCCGCAGCCACCCTTGTCAAACCCGCCGCACGCTGAGCCCGGTCCATGAATCAGAGCGGGTCGCCACAGAACCTGGTGCCGTCCGATCTGCTCAACCCGACCGCGGTCGAACACGGTCTACTCCCGCACCGGGCGTGCCGCAGCACGGAGTGCGGGAGTGTCCGATCCGCTGTGTAGGCATGACCGAAAAGGAGCGTCATGTCTACGAAGGCCAAGACCGAGACCGTTGCTGATCGATAGCGCCGGCGGGGTGCGGAGCGAGCCCGTAGGGCGAGCGGAGCAGCCTGCCGGCGGCGCGCCGATGCGGGCGAGCTCCCGCGCGGAGGTTCGCGACCGGCTGTCGGACGAGGTGATCGACGAGCTGCTCGCCGGCGCCCGCACGGAGGAGGAGATCGTCGGGCCGGGCGGGGTGCTCGCGCAGTTGACGAAGCGGCTGGTGGAGCGGGCGCTGCAGGCGGAGCTGACCGAGCACTCGGCTACGAGCCGCACCAGGAGCCGCCCGGCGGCGTCGGCAACACCCGCAACGGCTCGACGGCGAAGACGCTTGCGACCGAGCAGGGCCGGTGCGAGATCAAGACGCCGCGCGACCGCAACGGCAGCTTCGAGCCGCAGCTCGTCAGGAAGGGCCAGCGGCGCTTCGAGGGCTTCGACGACAAGATCCTCGCCCTCTACTCGCGCGGCTGTCGACGCGGGACATCGAGGCGCACCTGGCCGAGATCTACGGCGTCAACGTCGGCCGCGACCTGATCAGCCGCGTCACCGACGCGGTCATCGAGGACGTGCGCGAGTGGCAGCAGCGGCCGCTCGATGACGTCTACCCGGTGCTCTTCCTCGACGCGCTCGTGCTCAAGATCCGCGAGGGCGGGACGGTGCAGCGCAAGGCCTGCTACCTCGCCTTGGGCGTCACGGTCGAGGGTGACCGCGACGTGCTCGGGATGTGGTTCCAGGAGACCGAGGGCGCCAAGTTCTGGATGCAGGTCCTCAACGAGCTCAAGCAGCGCGGCGTCCACGACATCCTCATCTGCTGCGTCGACGGGCTGAAGGGCTTCCCGGAGGCGATCGAGGCGATCTACCCGCAGACGGTCGTGCAGACCTGCATCGTCCACCTGATCCGGCACAGCCTCAAGTACGTGCCGCGGCGGGAGCGCGAGCAGGTCGCCCGCGACCTGAAGCCGATCTACACCGCCGTCGACGCCGACGCCGCCCAGGCGGCGCTCGAGGCCTTCGACGACAAGTGGGGCGCGCGCTTCCCGGTGATCACGCAGGCGTGGCTGAACGCCTGGGAGTACGTGACGCCGTTTCTTGCCTTTCCGCCACGAGGTGCGTCGCGTGGTTTATACGACGAACGCGATCGAGGCGCTCAACCGGCAGCTGCGGAAAGCGATCAAGACGAAAGGACACTTCCCCAACGAGGAGGCCGCCAAGAAGCTGATCTATCTCGCCATCACCAACGCCGTGCCGGCGTGGACACGAACGCGCAACTGGACGACAGCCCTGCTCGCGTTCAAGATCCACTTCGGCGACCGGCTACCCGAGTGAACCGCCTGAGGGGAAATGCGGGGAGTTAGGCGGCGGTTTCGAGAATGACGTGGTGTCCGAGTCGTTCGAGTTGCGCGACGAGCCGTCGGGTCTGCCGTTCGGGGTCGCGGCGGGAGAAGTAGTCGCCGCCGAGGTCGTTGTAGATCTCGCCGGTGGTGAGCATGTGCCAGCAGGCGCAGATGATCGAGTGCTTGACGGCGCCGATCGCGCGGCCGTGACCGAGCTGGGGCTTCTTGCGCCGGTAGAGGGCTTGCAGGTAGCTGCCGTCGGTGCGGATCGCGGCGAGCGCCGCGTCCTTGAGCGCGTCGTCGAGCCACTTGCTGCCTTTGCGGGTCCGGCCGGAGCGACGCTTGCCGGCCGACTGGTCGTTGCCCGGGACACTGGCCGGCCCAGGACGCCAGGTGGCCCGCCGTCGGGAACACGCTCATGTCGAGGCCGATCTCGGCGACGATGTTTTCGGCGGTGCGCCGTTGGATGCCGGGGCTCGTGCGCAGCAGCTCAATCGCTGCGGCGAAAGGGGCGAGCTGCTCCTCGATCGCGTCGGAGATGCGCTCGATCTGCTCGCTCGAGGAAGTCGATGTGCGCCAGGATGGCGTCGATCAAGAGCGCGTGCAGCGGCTCGAATCGGCCCTCCAGCGCCTCGCGCAGCGCCGGGATCTTCGCCCGCATCCTGCCCTTGGCGAGATCGGCAAGGATCTCCGGGTCGGTCGTCCCCGCGACGAGCGCGTCGAGCATCGCGCGGCCCGACCTGCCAAGGATGTCGGTGGCGACGCAGTCGAGCTTGATGCCGGTGTCCTCGAGCGCCTTGTGCAGCCTGTTCGTCTCCCGCTGACGCTCTGAGATTGCGCCTTGCGATAGCGGGTCAGCTGCCGCAACGCGCGGATCGGCTTCGGCGGCACGAAGCTCGCACGCAGCAGCCCGGCTTCAGCGAGCTGGCACAGCCACACCGCGTCGGAGACGTCGGTCTTGCGCCCGGGCACCTGCTTGACGTGACGGGCGTTGACCAGCACCAGCTCGAACTCGTCCTCGAGCACATGCCAGACCGGCTTCCAGTACACGCCGGTTGCTTCCATCGTGACCTGCGTGACGCGGTGAGCCTTCAGCCAGTCGCGAAGCACCAGCAACCCGCGCACCGTCGTCTTGAACTCGGCCACATGCGAGACCCGCTCGCCCTGCTCGTCGGGCACCCGCACGCAGGCGGTCACCTGCTCCTTGTGCACATCGAGCGCGCCCTGCCGCTCAACGATCACATCCATCTCGACCTCCCAACTCGACGACGACACGATCGTCGGCCGCCAGGAACCTCGAGAACAGACGAGTCTGAGGAGCGCGCTCACGGCGGCAGTCCCGGGATCCGGGGCGAGGCTCCACGTCAAACTACACACGGGCTCACAAGCACCACGGCGGAAACGACGTCAGCGACCGACCCCCGGATCCTCCGTCATTTCACCCGCCGCGGGCGGGCGCTCGCGCCCAGAAGAACTACACAGAAACTCGGACACCCTCCGGCAGGCAATTTGTGACAGTACGTGATGCGGGCGCGTTGTTCCCGGCAGGACAGGGAAGCCCCGCCGGGGCCTTTCCGTGGCTCGTGCTGGTCTTGTGGCCGGGTTACTTCGCGATGATGGTGGCTGAACCGGATTTGCTGATGGTGTAGGTCGTGCTCGGGTAGCTGACGGTGGCTGTGAGCGTCTCTGTGCCGGCTGCCTTGCCGAGTTTCAGGTTGTAGGAGAACTGGTTCGCGGCGGGGTCGTAGTTGACGCAGGTCGACGCCAGTGGCGTTGGTCCGCTCGCGGAGAGCGTCACGCGGCAGGTGGGTGAGAGGAGTCCTGCCGCCAGTGTGTCGGAGATGTCCGCGCCGCTTGGGTCGGTGAGCGCGAACTTGATCGGCACCGTGCGGCCGGCCTTCCAGGTCGGCTTCGACGCGGGAGGGAAGAAGCCGACGACCTGCGAGGGCACCAGCTTGAACTGGCCTCGGATCTCACCTGCTTCGTAGTTGAACGTGTGCATGTCGATGTAGAAGCCGTCCGGCACTGCGTGATCGACGACGCACTGAAACGACGGCTCGCAATTGTCGTAGCCGTTGCTGATATCGAGCACGTCGTGGATCGACCCGGTGGTGGCCGCACAGCTCACGTCGCCGTCGCCGCAATCAACCAGGCTCGGCAGCACTTGGTTGACGAGCGAGAAGTCGGGGTTGTTGATCAGCTCGTGGAACATCCAATCACTCGCGGGCTCGCCGGCGGCGCCGCTGTGAACGTGGGAACGGTCGGCCGGCTCGGTCAGGCCCGACCACTGCAGGTCGGTGGTCATCGTCTTGTTCACGGTGTCGATCTGCAAGGTGGCCGTCCCCGTCGCCGTCGCGTTGCTGGGAATCACCGGCTGTGAACCGTCCAGACGCGCGACGAAGGTGAGGATGTCCGACGACGACGCTGCCGCCGACGCCGCGCGCGAACTCAACACCCCCGCACCCCCGACCACAACCACCACCAACGCCAGCAGCACAAGCCAACGCTTCGAGATCGCCCTCATTTCCTCCCTCCCCTTTTGCTGGATCTGACCAGGACCGGCCCCACCCCGTTCAGCAGCCGCAGCGCCGCGGACGATACGCCCTGTGCCGACACATGTCCAGCCCCGCGCCACGGCTCAAGGTGTGCCCCGGTCGTCGCTCGAACTGGTCGTGCGTCTGCTCGCGGTAGCTTCCTGGGGCGAACTTGACGTCGTCCAGCCCTGCCTGGCCGCTGCGCTAGTCACCCCCCTCCGTGCGGGCGCTTGCGTCAAGACCCGGGTCGTGCTGCAGAATCTCCGGCCGAAACCAGAACCTACGGGGACGGAGGGTGGCGTATGGCCGAGGAGCATGCGGTGGTGGTCGCCGGAGGCGGCCCGACGGGGCTGATGTTGGCGGGCGAGTTGGCGTTGGCGGGGGTGGACGTTGCCATTGTCGAGCGGCGCGCCGGCCAGGACCTCCCCGGCTCGCGCGCAGGCGGGTTGCATTCACGCACCATCGAGGTGCTCGATCAGCGTGGCATCGCTGATCGGTTCCTGTCGCAGGGGCAGGTAGCGCAGGTCCAGTCCTTCGGCGGGACCCCTTTGGACATCAGCGACTTTCCCACACGGCACCCCTACGGGCTCGGGCTGTGGCAGAACCACATCGAGCGCATATTGGCCGGCTGGGTCGGCGAGCTCGAGGTGCCGATCCATCGCGAACGTGAAGTGACCGGTTTCGCGCAAGACGACGCCGGCGTCGACGTGGAGCTGTCTAGCGGCACGTCGCTGCGGGCGGAGTACCTCGTCGGGTGTGACGGAGGACGCAGTCTGGTCCGCAAGGCCGCCGGCATCGAGTTCCCCGGGTGGGATCCGACGACCAGCAGCCTGATCGCCGAGGTCGAGACGGCCGAGGAGCCGGAGTTGGGCATCCGCCACGACGACCTCGGCGTCCATTCCTTCGGCAGGTTGGAGTACGAGATCCGCGACGGCGAGGTGGTCTACATGGATGGGGGGCCGGTACGGGTCATGGTGACCGAACGGCACGTCGGATCCACGAGCGAACCCACCCTGCGCGATCTCAGCGAGGCGCTCATCGCCGTCTACGGGACCGATTACGGGATCCACAGTCCCACCTGGATCTCCAGGTTCACCGATATGACTCGGCAGGCTGCGGCCTACCGCGAGCGACGGGTGCTGCTGGCCGGCGACGCCGCACACGTGCATTCCCCGGTGGGTGGACAGGGCCTCAACACCGGTGTGCAGGATGCGGTGAATCTGGGATGGAAGCTGGCCCAGGTGGTCAACCAGACATCGCCGGAAAGCCTCCTGGATACCTACCACGCCGAGCGGCACCCGGTGGCTGCCCGCGTGTTGCGCAACACCATGGCGCAAATCGCGCTCCGCCGCCCCGACGAGCGTAGCGAGGCCTTGCGCGACACCATGTCCGAGCTGCTGGGCATGGACGAGCCGCGCAAGCGGTTCGCCGCGATGATGTCCGGCCTGGACATCCACTACGACCTCGGCGAGGGACACCCGCTGCGCGGGCGCCGCATGCCCGATCTCGACCTGGTCACCCCCGGTGGGACGGTGCGAGTATTCACCCTCCTCCACGACGCCCACCCGGTCCTGCTGAACCTCGGCAAGCCCTGGGGTTCCGACATCTCCCCATGGGCACACCGAGTGTCGGCGATCGACGCCGAGTATGCCGGCGATTGGGAGCTTCCGGCGCTGGGCCAAGTAGCAGCCCCCGTTGCCGTGTTGATCAGACCCGATGGATACGTCGCCTGGGTGGGGGACGGCACAGATACCGGATTACGCGACGCGCTGACTACCTGGTTCGGATCACCATGACGCGACGCGATGCTCGGCCCAACCGGACGCCGAATGGAGTAGACGTCGACTCGCACACGCGAACGGCAAACTCCGACGCCACACAAACGTTGATGCACCCGCCTCCACGCTGATGCCGTTCGCAGCGTGTTTGTCCTGCGGGATTGGGCGACTGCAGACCATGCACGATCGCATGATCGGAGGTCGGGTCATCCTCGCCTCACGCATCAAGAGTTGCAAACTGTTGTCCGATGTGAGATGGTCGACGTGTTCAAAAAGTGGGTGGCCTATCCACCGCGACCCAGGGCTTCCCACGACCTCTGTTCCGGGGGGAGAAAGGAGCCGGAACATGAAGCGCTTGATCCTGACGCTCATTGCGTCTGCACTTCTGTTCTCAGCGGTAGCGGTTGGTGGTGCTTCGGCAGCCCCGAAGCCTCAGCTCAAGTGTGTGCCCTGGTTCTGCGGGCCTGCTCCGGGTCACCTCTAGTTCTGAGAGCGGTGGGCAGGATAGGTGCCCACCGCTCCTCGTAAGCGTGCGCTTCCCTCTTCTCGCCCACAATGACGCAACTGGGTCAATTCTTCGGCATGTTCGTGGCTTGCCGGTGACGCCGGACGGCGAGCACGATCGTCCTCACGGGGAACGGTTGCTCGCGCAGCTCGAGTCGCGACGGGTGGGTACCAATTCCGGTACCACGTTCGCGATTGGCGCCGCAAGCGGGCACGAGGCTGTTGCGGGAAGCGGGAGAGGCGACGATCGGTCGTCGCCTCTCCAGCGGCAGAGGTCTGGTGGGTCACGTCTCCGCTTCGGGCCGGCCGTCTGGCCGGTGACGGATCCGCTTGCCGAATCGGCGAAAGGCCGTCCGACCGACGATCGCGATTGCCGTCACCATCGCACCGCCTGCCGGCGCGAACTGTAGGACGCTCTCCTCGATGGGGAGACCCATGATGTGTCCGACGATCACGGGAACACCTCGGAGGTCGAGTCGCCGCCCTGCAGCCGCGTCTCGTGCGCTCGCGCGGGGCCGTCGGGGCGGTCATGGAAGTCGACGTAGAAGTCGGGGTCGACTGCCATCGAGCCGTCTTCATCGATGTCCACCTTGAGCAGGTACGAGCGCAGCTCGGGGTAGAACTGGTTGTCCCATGTCGAGAACAGCGAGTTGGTGACGTAGAGCCGCCGACCGTCGTAGGAGAGCTGCAGCATCTGTGGCCCGCCCGTGAGCGCTTGCCCCGCGTCGCTCTTCTTGCCGAGGACGCCGCCGAGCCACAGGCGTCCCGTCAGGCGCGGGTTGGCCGGGTCGGAGACGTCATAGCGGCGCAGGTCGCCGTGCAGCCAGTTCGAGAAGTACAGCGCCTTGTCGTCCATGGAGAGGACGAGATCGGTGATCAGCCCCGGCACCGGGATCGGCCAGCTGTCGAGCTCGACCGGGTCGACCGCGATCACCGGCTCGGTTGCGTAGGAGCCGTTCTCGCGGTGGAAGCGCCAGATGGTGGAGGACAGCGCGGCGCCGACGAAGCCGTCGTCGGCCTCCGGGTTGTGCTTCCAGCGGATCTCGAGCGGGACGAGTCCGTTCGCGCCGAGGTCGATCGTCTGCTCGAGCTCGCGGCGCTCGAGGTTCCAGAAGTGGAGCCGCTGCCCGTAGCGTCCGGCCTCGACGTCGGCCAGGTCGAAGCCGGGCTCGTACGCGTTCGGCGCCCCGAACTCGCTCGAGACGAGCGTGTTCTTGCGTGGCTGGTACCAGAAGTCGTAGTTCATCGGCGGTCGCGGGCCGCCGTTCTCCCAACGACCCTTGACCTCGAACGTCTTCGCGTCGATGACTGCGAAGCCGCCGGCGGCGTTACCCTCGGCGTCGCCGAGCATCGAGATGACGACGTTCTCGCCTGGCATGCAGTGAGTCGTGTGCGGCCGCGTGTAGCCGGTCGCGCGCACGATCTCGTCCGGCTCGATCACCTTCTCGATCTGCGGCCGCAGCGGGTCGTCGGCGACGTTGACGACGTAGACCCGCGAGGAGCGGAAGCCGGGGATGATCAAGTGTGAGCGATCCGGGCCGTGACAGGCCGACGAGCAGCGGTTCCACCCGAAGTGATGCAGTTCGTCGCCGACGTAGGGCATCGGCGTCTCGTGCACGATCTGCCCGTAGCTGTCCGACTCCGGGCGTGTGTCGACGACCGCCAGGAAGTCGGGGGCGTCGACGCCGGTGCCGACCCGCATCGCCGCGACGTAGAGGTGCTCCTCGGGGGGCGCCTTCTGTGCGTCCGCGGGGAAGCGGTGAAACGAGGCAGGCTTGTCCCCGTGGCTCTCGTGTGTGTCGGGCCTCGTCATTTCTGTCTCCTTTCGCTCGGTGGACGAGGTGTGCGACCAAGGAGACTCGGAGACGGCTGACGGCCGGCTGCTCCCGGGTAATCGGCTGGTAAACGGACACTCGACGCCGTGCTACGGTCACGGCGAGGCGACCGCATGGACTTTCGAATCCTCGGACCGCTGGAGGTGCGCGAGGGGAACCGCGAGGTCGGGCTGCGGGGTGGGAAGCAGCGGGCGCTGCTGGCGTTGCTGCTCGTCAACGCGAATCGCACGCTCGGGCTCGACCGGATCGTCGACGAACTCTGGGGCGAGGACGTGCCCGAGACGGCGCAGAAGATGGTGCAGATCTACGTCTCTCGCCTGCGCAAGGTGCTGCCGCCGGGAATGCTCCACACCCGCCCGCCCGGATACGCGCTCGCGCTCGAGCGGGAGCAACTCGATCTCCACCGATTCGAGCGGCTCGTTACCGAGGCGCGTGCAAGTCTCGACGCGGGCCGAGCCGAGCAGGCGTCCGCGGGCTTTCGCGAGGCGCTCGGGCTGTGGCGCGGGCCGGCGCTCGCGGAGTTCGCGTCCGAGCCGTTCGCGCAGCCGGAGGGTGCCCGGCTCGAGGAGTTTCGTCTCTCTGCGCTCGAGGAACGGATCGAGGCCGACCTCGCGCTCGGTAGGCACGCCGACCTCGCCGGCGAGCTCGAGGCGCTCGTGGCTCGCGATCCCCTCCGCGAGCGCCTCCGAGGCCAGCAGATGCTGGCTCTCTACCGCGGCGGGCGCCAGGCGGACGCGCTTGCCGCGTACCACGAGGGGCGGCGACTGCTCGAGGAGGAGCTCGGCATCGATCCCTCGCCGGCGCTGAGAGATCTGGAGCGAAGGATCCTGCAGCAGGACCAGGCGCTGGAGCTCGTCTCATCCATACCGCAAGAGCGCAAAGCGGCGTCGGCACGGCCCACGCGCCGTTCTCGCTCAGCGGCTCGAGCCGAGGCGATCGAGCCGGCGAGGTCGCCGTTCGCGACCGCGTTCGTCGGCCGAGACGGCGAGCTCGGTCGGTTGCGCCGCCTGCTCGACGAGGCCCTCGCCGGCCACCGCCAGGTCGTGTTCGTGTCAGGCCGGCCGGGGATCGGCAAGACGGCGCTCGTGCGCATCTTTCTCGACGAAGCCCAGGCGAGGGGCGGGCTACTCGTCGGGCGCGGCCAGTGCTTCGAGCAGTACGGGCATGGAGAGGCGTTCATGCCGGTGCTCGAGGCGGTCGGGCGTCTCTGCCGAGGCAGTGACGGGGACGAACTGATCCCCCTGCTGGCGGCGCGCGCTCCAACCTGGCTCTCGCAGTTACCGGGGCTCGCGGAGAGTGTCGGCGCCAACGTCGGCGCGCTCGCGGTCGGCGCGACGCGCGAGCGGATGTTGCGCGAGCTCGTGGAGGTCCTCGAGGCAATTACGAGGACCCGCCCGCTTGCGCTTCTGCTGGAGGATCTTCACTGGAGCGATCCCTCTACCGTAGACGTGCTGAGCGCACTCACCCGCCGGGACGATCCTGCGCGGCTGCTTCTGATCGGCACCTACCGGCCGCAGGACGCGCGCGCAGGCTCGCATCCCGTCTGGGAGGCGGTGCAGGCGCTCGAGCAGCGCGGGCTCGCCTCCGAGATCCGCCTCCAGGCCCTCGCCTCAGGGGCAGTCGCCGATTACCTCGAGCTGCGCTTCCCCGAGAGCGAGCTCCCATTCGACCTCTCCGGGCTGCTCCACGATCGCACGGAAGGCAACCCGCTTTTCATCGAGAAGGTGGTCGACTCGTGGGTCGAAGGCGGGTCGATCGCTGTGGTCGACGGGGTCTTCGCCCTGAAGGCGACCCTGCCGGAGCTGTCGGTCGGCGTCCCTGGGACGGTGCGCCAGCTCATCGAGCACCAACTGGATGAGCTTGACGGCGCCGACGAGGAGCTCCTCGAGGCGGCGAGCGTGGCCGGGGCCGAGTTCGTCGCTGCGGCGGTCGCCGCCGCCTGCGAACGGGCCGACGACGATACCGAGAGGCGGCTGGCGGAGCTTGCGCGCCAGGGCCGCTTTGTCGAGGTGCTCGGAGAGGCCGTGTGGCCCGACGGGACAGTCTCGACGCGCTACGCATTCGTCCACGACCTCTACGCCGAGGTGGGGTACGCCCGCCTTTCTCCCGGCCGCCGCGCCCGGCTGCACCGGGCGATCGGCGCACGCCTCCAGTCTGCGTTTGGAGACGGAGCGGGAGAAGTCGCGGGCGAGCTCGCGACCCACCTTCTCCGTGGACGAGAGCCGGATAAGGCGATCACCTACCTGGATGCGGCCGCGAAGCACGCGCTCGCGCGGGGCGGGCACCGGGAAGCAATCGAGCATCTGACGACCGCGCTCGATGCCCTCGGCGAGCTTCCGAGCACACGCGAGCGTTCCGAGCGGGAGCTGGCTCTTCAGATCACGCTCGGAAACGCACTCATCGCCGGGCGCGGGTACGCGGCGCCCGAGACGAGCGAGACGTACGCACGAGCCCGCGAGCTCTGCGCCGAGCTCGGCGAGAGCGCCCCCGACTTCCTGCCGGTCCTCTACGGGCTCTGGAACAACGAGATCGTCGCCGCTCGGCACCATTCGGCACGCGAGCTCGCCGACGCATTCCTCCAGCTCGCGCAAGAAGGCGACGAGGACGCGGTCGTCGTCGCCCACCGGGCGGTTGCCTGGTGCCTCATCCTGGACGGGCAGCCCGAACCCGCGCGCGGGCATCTCGCGGAGATCCTCCTCCGCTTCGACCCGGAACGCCACGAATCGCTCGTGTCCCTCTACGGCGAGGATCCCGCAGTCGCTGCAGAAGCGACACTGCCCCTGCCTCTCTGGCTCCTCGGATTCCCGGACCAAGCGTCGAAGGCCGGCGCCCACGCGGTTGCCCGGGCCCGGACACTGAACCACCCGCTGAGCCTGGCCTACGCGCTCTTCAATCACGCGCTCCTGCACCAACTGCGGCGCGAGTCCTCTGCGGCCAGAGAGGACGCCGAATCGGCGCGCGCGGTCGCCGGTGAGTTCGGAATCGCGCTCTGGGAGGCATGGGCGTCCATTCTCTCCGGTTGGGCGGCAAGCGGCGCCGGCGCCGTCGAGGAGGGGATCTCCTTGACCCGCGCCGGGCTGCGAGCGGCTCGCGCGACGGGCGCAGTCGCGTTCCTGCCTCACTGCCTGACGCTGTTGGCGGAGGCCTACGCGCGCGCCGGTCGGCCGGAGGCGGGCCTGCAGGCCCTCGGAGAAGCTCTTGCCCTCTGTGATCGGAACGGCGAGCGCTACTACGAGGCCGAGATCCACCGCGTGCGCGGCGAGCTCCTGCTCGAGCTCGAGACGGCCGACCGGGCCGGGGCGGAGGAGGCTCTCCGACGCGCGATCGAGGTCGCCGTGACCCAGGAGGCGCGAATGCTCGAGCTGCGCGCGGCGGTCAGCCTGGGGCGACTTTGGCGCGAGCAGGGACGCACCCCCGAGGCGCTCGAGCTCATCTCCGGCATCTACGGCTGGTTCACCGAGGGCTTCGAGACGCCTGATCTGCGAGACGCGGCCGGGCTCATCTCCGACCTTGGCGGCGCGATCCCTGCCCGACCGGCAGCGCCGAGCGCCGCTGCTCGGGGCGCCCGGGGAAGCAGGTCCCCCAGTCGGAAGGAAGGAGACAGAGCTCGATCGTCTCACCAGCCACCTGAATACCGCCTCCCGTGGTAGTCGCCGGCTCCTATTGGTCGGTACCGAGAAGCCGGCTCGTCGCCCGGCAAGCAAACGAAGAAAGCCCCAGAGCGGCTCGGTTCAACGGCGGGGCTGGGATTCGAACCCGGGGGCGCTTGCACGCCCAACGGCTTTCAAGTCGATCGTGTTTCCGCTCAACCACACCGTTTGGCGGCCGTGTGCGCCAGTCCGCGCCGAACGGTGGCGTCAGTCGACTGAGGCAATGACGTCGATCTTGGCGACCCTGCCCCTGGGCGCTGTTAGGCGAAAGAGCGTCCCGGGCTTGTTGTGCCCGTGGAAATGCTGGCAGAGGGTCTCGCCGAAGCACTCGACCCCGACCTTTCTGAGTTTGGCCAGGGAGGAACCGACCCCGATACCGCTCACTGTTCGGTAGCGGGGCGACGTCGTCTCGATGACGAACGCGATCGGGGCGTGATCCTTGTCGGAGATATAGATGACGACGAGAGCTCCGCCCTCGTAGGCGATCCGATCTTGACGCACGGGCGACGGGCGAGCCGAGCGGTCCACGTGGGATGCGAGAAGCGTCCCTTTCCGATGTCCTCCTCGATCCGCTTGCGCGATTCCTTCAGGCGGACCGGGCCGATCGAGCGGTCGAGTACGAGCCTCTTGCTGCCGGTGCTGCCATAGGCGGAAAGGGAGCCGGCCGCGACGAGAAGGGTTGCCAGGAGCCAGAGACGACGCACACCCACATCATGGGCGATTCTTGCGGGGTTGACCCGCGTTACTTCTTCCGGTGCCCTCTGGGCGGTTCCCGTGGCTCGTAGGGCTGGCATGATCGCGAGTCGTGTCGGCTTCGCGTTCCCGAGTTGGATGGGGGACCCTGATCATGGTGGCGGCGATGGCCGGGTTGGTGGCGGGTTGCGGCGAAACCGATCAGGGGCCGTTGCGCGATGACAGTGGCAGCATCACCAGGGTCGGTGCGTTCGCTACACGCAATCAGTGGCTTGTGGCGGGAATCTACACAGGGCGCCCAACGGTTTCCAAGTCGGCTCGATCTCAGTGCAGTTGGCTGCGGAAGCGGGGTTTTCGCCCCGCTTCCGTCCGCTGAGATCCAGTTGGGTCCGCTCAGACCGGTACCAAATCCGGTACCACGTTTCGATGCGGCGGATGGCGAGTCTCACCGCACCGGGCCCCAGTCGGGTGCGCTCTCCCAGAGTTTCGTGCGCGTCACCTGCCGAACGCCTGTGCCGTCGGCCCGCATGACGAAGATGTCCGCCTGGCCTGCCACACCTGTCGACGCGAAGACGATCCACTTGCCGTCAGCAGCGAAAGACGAGGACGTGACGATCGTGCCCGGCTTGAAGTTCGTCAACTGCTTCAGGCCGCTGCCGTTCGACTGGACGACGTAGATCTGCGCCTGCTTGTCCGAATTGGCGTTCGAGTGGAAAAGGATCCACTTCCCGTCAGGCGACCAGTCGGGGTTGTCGCCTGCGGCCAGGCTCCACGGCGTGACCCGGCGAGCGCTTTTCCCCTGGGCGTTGGCAACGAAGATGGCCTGCGCGTTCTTCGGTGCCAGGTTGCCGCGATTCTCGCGGACGAACAAGAAGCGCCTTCCGTCGGGCGAGAACTGCGGATCGGTCGCGGTGTAGCCCGTGTGCCCACTATCGGGCGTCGTGGCCCTTACGATCACGTGCCCATTGCGGCCGTCGCTGTCCGCGACGGTGATCGAACCGGGAGCGGCGGTGAACATGACGTGCTTGCCGTCAGGCGAGAAGCTCGGGAGGAAGTCGTACGGGCAGCCGCTCACCTTGTCTGGCGAGGGGCATTCGGGGCTCAGCCTCGTCACGCCTGATCCGTCGGCGTGCATGGAGAAGATCGCGCTGTAGATGGAGTTCGTCGGGCGGCCGATCTTGTCCCTATTGCTGCTGAAGACGAGCATGGATCCGTCCTTCGACCAGTCAGGCTGATCGTCGACGACTCCCTTCGGCGGATGCGTCACCTGCTGCAGACCCGTGCCGTCGGGATTGATCGTGTAGATCGCGCCCCAGGTCTGGTTCGTGTCCAGGTAGCGGCGGAATGCAATCCGGCCGTTCTTCCCCGGTGCGGTCGCGAGCGAGCCGGCCGTGACGACCCCGGCCGTGATGAGGACGAAGATCGAGACGATGAGTCGCTTGTACATCGCTTTCTCCTTCACTAATCGCAGCTGTCGTCGTGTCCGACCAGGTTCGGCCCGACCAGTCGGCCCAGGAAGTCGAACTGGTCCTGGCTGTTCCTGCTGGCCGCCGGCAAGTTGACGGAACAGACGGCGTCGTGACCGACGACGTTCTCGTACGCGCTGATCCAGCCGAACCCGAGAGTCGCGCCGGTGTTGCCGGTGACGACCAGGTCGTGGCCGACGCGATTGTCACCGACGTCGATCCATAGCCCAGCCGAGTTGTCGGTGGCCACGAGGTCGTGGCCGACGTCGTCGTTGTGGGCGCCGAGCTCGAAGTCGACGAGCAGCCCGGTAAACCGGAGGTCGTGCCCGATCGACGCGTCGTTGATATTCGGACAGCAGCTGTGGTTGCCGTACTGGTCGGTGAGCGGCCCGCTGATCACGACGTCGTGCCCAACCGTCACGGGTCCTCCGCCGTCCTCCGTGAAGCCGGTGATAATCCCGCCTGGCTTGGAAGCAGCGAGGTCGTGTCCGATCGTCGTGTTCGCCGCTGTCAGGAAGGCGTTCTCCCCAACGACCACGTCATGGGTGATGGTCGCGCCAACGAGGTTGCAGAAGACGTTGGCGCCGCTCACGACCAGGTCCTTCGCGGTGCCGCTGAACGTGCCGGAGCACTGAACGGGCCCGGAGTCTGCCGCCGCGGGCTGGAGTGCGATGGCCAGGAGTGCCGTCGCGACGGCCGCTGGCACCAGAGCTTTCTTGAGCATTTCTCCTCCTTCGCTCGATGACGGCGCGATCGTCGGAGCGGCATCTACCGGGGCGCTACCGAACGGCTACCGTCGGCGCGTGCTCGATTTCCGCATCCTCGGCCCGCTGGAAGTCGTCGGCGACGCCGGGCAGGTGCGACTGGGCGGGCCGAAGCAGCGGGCCACGCTGGCGATCCTGCTCCTGAGCGCCAACAGGGTGGTCTCGGTCGACCGGCTCGCCGACGATCTCTATGCAGGCGCCCCGCCTGTGACGGCCGTGACGCAGGTGCAGCGGCAGGTCTCGGAGCTTCGCAAGGCGCTGGGCTCCGCCTCGCTGGTCGAGACTCGGCCGCCCGGCTATGCAATCCGGATCCCGCCTGAAGGGCTCGACCTCCACCGGTTCGAGCGCCTGACCGAGGAAGCGGGACGGGCCGCCGCCGGCGGTCAGCCAGAGCTCGCGTCCGACCTCCTGACGCAGGCGCTCGGATTGTGGCGAGGAGCCCCGCTTGCCGACCTCGCGTACGAGTCCTTCGCCCGCACCTCGATCGACCGACTCGAAGAGATCAGGCTGGCAGCGCTCGAGCAACGAATCGAGGCGGATCTCGCGCTCGGCCGCCACAGGGACCTGGTGGGAGAGCTCGAGGCACTCGTGTGGGATCACCCGCTCCGCGAGGGCGTCCGCGCGCAACTCATGCTCGCGCTCTACCGCTGCGGTAGACAGGCCGAGGCGCTCGACGTCTACCGGCGGACGCGCGAGGCGCTCGTCGAGCAGTTCGGCATCGAGCCGGGGCGAGCGCTCCAGGAGCTCGAGCGCGCCATCCTCACGCAGGACCCGTCGCTCGACCGGGACGAGGCTGCGCCGGCCGCACCGCGTTCCCACGTCGAGTCTAAGCGGATCGTGCTCGTCGTCCCGTCGGACGACGGGGTCGCTGGACGGGCTGCTGGTGGTGGCCGAGCGACTCGCGAGGCTGCCCGCACGGGAGCTGATCATTGCGCGTCTGCTGACGCACGAGGCCCAGCTCGAGGACGCGGCTGCTTCTCTGAAGGCCCGGCGGGCTTCGCTCGGCGCTGCCGTGCGGAGCACCGCGTTCACGAGCCGCGAGCCCGCCCGCGACGTCGTTCGCCTCGCCACGACCTACGACGCCGAGCTCGTCCTCGTCGATTCACCGTCCACGCTCGACGGGGACCGGCTCCCGGACGTGCTCGCGTCGATCCTCGAGCACTCGCCGGCGGACGTCGGAGTCCTGTCGCGGGCAGCGGTCGGCCTCGAGCAGAGTGGCGGTGTGTTCGTGCCGTTCGGCGGCAATGAGCACGACTGGGCGGCGCTGGAGCTCGGCGCCTGGCTGGCCTCGGGGGCGAACGTCCTGCTCCGGCTGCTCGGTACCGCGAAGGACCCCCGCCGTGGCCGGCGCGACGCGAGTCGATTACTCGCGGACGCCTCGATCGCCGTCCAGCGGGTCGTCGGTGTCGACGCCGCACCGCTCCTGGCGGAGCCGAGCGACGAGTCGCTGATCGCCGCGGTCGAGCCGGCGGCGCTGGTCGTCGTCGGCATCTCCCCACGCTGGCGGCAGGAGGGCATCGGCGGCGCCCGCCGCGCGCTCGTGCGCGAGGCCCGGCCGGCAACGCTGCTCGTGCATCGCGGCCCGCGACCCGGCGGGCTGGCTCCGCAGGAGAGCCGCACGCGCTTCAGCTGGTCGATCGAGACCTAGGTGATCGTCTCTGGAGAGCGGCAATCCATTCCACACCGCCGTCCAGAGGGCGAGTTCGTCGAGGAGATCCTTGAGTGCGTCGGAGCGACGCAACTGCTCCCATCTGCTGCGGATGCTTGCGCGGCGAAGCAGTGATGAGGGCCTTCCTGGGCATCCTTCCCTCCTTGCTGGCTTGACGAGCGCGACCGTTGGGGCGACCGCTACCGAGGCGCTATCGAGCGCTCACGGTCCGCGACATCGATGCCCGGCTCGTCAGCCCTTCTTGCAGAGCGCGCCCAGGTCGACGAACCCGTACTCGCCCAGAAAGACTTTGCAGCCGACCTTGGGCGAGAAGTACTGCGACCAGACGTAGGTTCCGTAGCCTGCGAACGGGGCCATGCGCATGAGCTCGTCCACGAGCCGCCCGTAGGCGGCGATCCGGGCGGCTCCGCGAAGCGGACGCGCCTCCTCGAGTTGCTTCCGAAACGTCGGATCGTTCCACGGGCCCGGCCCGAGCGGCGAGTCGAAGATGCCGCTCGAGAGCGCCTCGTCGAGGAACGGCATCGGATCGCGCTCCTCACTCTGCAAGCCCGACTGGAGCAGCAAGTCGGCGTCCTGCCACCGCCCAGGGCAATCCTGTGACTCCGTGATCGAGACGGATATCCCGATCCGCGCGAGGTTCGACCTCACGATCTGTGCGACCTTGCGTTCCTGCGGGTTGCCGCAGAAGTAGAGGACGCCGCTGCGACTCCGTCCGCCTGCGAGCCGGTGGGCGGTGGCGAGATCGGGTTGGAGCGGATAGACGCGCCCGGCCAGGAAACCCGGGAACCGCCGGTGAGACGATCTGGTCGGCAGGACCGTCGGAGAAGCTCGCCGCCAGCGCGCGACGGTCGAGGGCATAGCTGGCTGCACGCCGCAGGCGAACGTCGCGGAACAGTGGCCGCCGGGTGTTGAAGACGATGTAGTCGACGAGCGGAGCCGCATAGAGGAAGTACTGCTGCCTCCCGGC
Organism: uncultured Actinomycetes bacterium; assembly: GCA_963776375.1. GTDB lineage: Bacteria > Actinomycetota > Thermoleophilia > Gaiellales > Gaiellaceae > PALSA-612. Next base: position 95,330 of record CAVZMF010000009.1, read on the forward strand.
TCGGCCGGCCGGGCTCGTCGCACCGGAGCGCTGGTCGAGCGCCCCGCCGGGCCAGAGCAGGGACGTTGTGTTGTCGAAGTCTTGCGGGAGGAGGTCCAGGGCTCCCGCATCGGCCAGGGTGACCGCCTTCGGCGTCGGGATGTCGTTCGTGAAGACGATCCGCTCGGGACGCCGGGGCCGGTCGCCGTGGTAGTTCGGGTTCCGCAGCAGCACTGTCCGATCGCCCTGCAGCGACGCAACGTAGTAAGGCCCGGCTGAAGGGATGGGGTGCTCTGTGAAGCCGTTGACGTGGATCGGCACCGAAAGCGGAACCGGGCAGAAGGCGGACATCGAGAGACGGGTAAGGAAGTCCCCGGCAGGCTTGACCAGGGTGATCGAGAGCGTGTTGCCGCGGACGGCGATGCCCGAGATGTGCTGCGGCCTTGCCGGCGCGGTAGGCAGCGACGCCGGCGATGTCCGAGGCGAGGCGCGGGCCGGCCGAATACTGGTTCTTGGGCGACGAGAGACCGCTCCAGCGTGTGCCGGAACGTTTCGGCGGTCACGGGCTCGTTCGAGGGCGGCGAGAAGCGAAAGCCTGGACGGATGTGAAAGGTGTAGGTGCGTCCGTCGGGAGAGACCGTGGGCATCGCAGCTGCGATCTCGGGTCGGAGCCGGGCACCTTGGAGCCCGGAGGAGTCGGGGTAGTTGAGGAGGTTCGAGCAGATCGCGTACATGAACTGCTCGACGCTCTCCTTGCCGCCCATCGGATCCGGGTCGACCGCCGTGTCGGTCGGTGTCGAGACGCGGATCTCCTCGCCGGCGATCGGTGCGAGCGGCGGCGGGCGCCGGTGCGGCCGACGTCCAGACGAGGCCGTCGTGGTACTGCGCGAGCGTCGGTCCGGCCGTCGCGACGAGTCGCTGTCGTGCTCCTGACACCTGGTCGAGCAGCGACACGCTCCTCGCCGCCGTATTCGCGATCCAGAGATGGCCGCCGCCGAACGAGATCCGCTCCGGGTCTGTGCCTGCGGCGAGGACGCTCTGCACGCCGAGGTCGTCCTCGCTGAGTCTGAAGACGACGCCGTCAGGGAGGATCGAGGTCCAGACGGAGCCACCTCCGACCGCCAGGTCGCTCAGCCAGCCGTGCAGCTTCGTCCGGGCGGCGATCCGGTTCTCGACCGGATCGATCTTCGTCACCCGGCCGTCGCCGGGTGTCGCCGCCCAGACCGCCCCGTCGGCGAACACGAGCAACCGCGCGGGCGCGTGGAAACGGTGCACGACACGCACCGTTCGCGGGTCGAGGCGGGCGACGCCTCGATCCTGCGCCAGCCAGAGCGTGCCGTCCCCGTAAGCGACTCCGCCTGTGTTTGCTCCGCCGCGCTTGCCTAGGTCGAACCGGCCCGAGATCTTGCCCGTCCGGGCGTCGATCCTGACGAGTTCCGAGCCGAAGTCCTGCGGCACCCACACGGAGCCGCCACCGGTCGCGATACCACCGGGAACCCAGGGCAGCCCGATGACACCCGTGACTCTTCGTGTCGTGAGGTCGATTCTGACGATGCTCTGCTTCGGGCCGACCATCACCCAGGCCGACCCCGGGGAGAAGGCGATGCCCCCTACGCCGTCTCGCGAACGGCGCCTGTCTCGCAGAGCGGATCCGTGCCACGACGCGATGCGTCCCGGCGTCGATCAGGTTGACCGCGTCCGGCACGAGCGCGACGGTCTGCACCGTTGGGGCCTTCCGAGCGGGCGTATGCGACGATTCCGAGGCGAGCAGGACGGCCGCCGTCGTGCCCGCGGCCACGATCAGCGCGAGCCGCAGCTGCGAGCCATCCGCCGGCGGCGGAGCCTGCGGCGCACGAAGGTCTTTCCGCGGAGAGCCGCGCGAGCCGCCTCGACGAGCTCGCCGCAGGTCGAGTAGCGGTCGTCGGGTGACTTGGCGAGCGCGGTCGCAAAGACGTCGTCGAAGGCTTCAGGGAGCTCGGGCCGGACATTCGGACAGCCGCGGCGGTGATTCGTTCAGGTGCGCGAAGACGACCGAAAGCTCGCTCTCGCGCTCGAACGGACGCTCCCCGGCAAGACACTCGTAGAGCACACAACCGAGCGAGTAGACGTCGGCACGGCCGTCGATCTGACCACCCTCGATCTGCTCCGGCGGGACGTAGTCGATCGTGCCCACGAAGCCGCGATCGCCGGTGAGGCTCGACACGGAGGTCACGTGGCGCGCGAGCCCGAAGTCGCAGACGTAGGCGCGCTCTGCTTCGCCGTCGCGACCGAGGAGGATGTTGCCGGGCTTCACATCGCGGTGCACAAGGCCGGCGGCGTGAGCCGCGTCGAGGGCCTCGGCGACCTGGTCCAGTAGGTTCGAGGTTCGCTCGGGTTCCAGGCGGACGTCCCTCTTGAGGAGCTCGCGGAGGTCCGAGCCCTCCACGTAGGCCATCGCGAGATACAGGAGTCCCTCCGTCCTCGCCGGACGCAACTGTTTCGACGACGTTGGGGTGGTGGAGGCCTGCCGCGAGCTGGGATTCGCGGAGAAAGCGCTGCCGAAAGCGGTCGTCCCGCGCCAGCTGCGGGGCGAGTACCTTCAGCGCGATCCGGCGGCCGCTGCTCGTCTCCTCGGCGAGGTAGACAGAGCCCATCGCACCTTCGCCGATCAGCGACTCGACCCGAAAGCCGGCCACCACGGTGCCAGTGGCCACATGAGACTGCATAGCTCGTGACTAGCTTGACAAAGGGCCTGTGTCCCTACAAGCGCGTAGGCGGCGGGGCTGGGATTCGAACCCAGGAGGCGCTTGCACGCCCAACGGTTTTCAAGACCGCCCCGTTCGACCGCTCCGGCACCCCGCCGAGACTCGAGTCTATGCGGCGACCTGCGTTATCGAGCGAGGTGCTCGGCGAGGATGCGCTCGACGGTCTGCGGGTCGTCCGGAGTGATGGTGGGGTGGATCCGGCGGCCGGTGTCGATGTCCAGCGCGACCTCCTTCTGGGGTCGAGCGCGGTCGAGGTTCCACCAGTGCACGAGGTCGCCGGAGCCCCAGAGCCGCCATCTTCTGGCGACGCTGAGCGAGAAGCGCTTGCCTGATGACGAGGCCCGTGTCGTCGCAGGCGATCTTGCCGTCGTCGTAGAGCATTTGCTCCAGTGTGCGTCACGAGCCCACCCAGCCGGGGCGGTTGTGAACGGTGAACCGGCGGCGGCGCGAGCCGGCGTTGCCGCGCATGTCGAGGGCCGTGACGACGAGGTCGTAGACCCCGTCCGGGATCGTCTTCGTGTCGAACGGCGTTCGCGTCAGCTTGAACAGGAAGCAGCCGGGCTGCCGGAAGGAGTAGTGCGGCCCGAACACGCAGCAGTTCTGGTAGGTGCCGCGCGCGTAGTAGCGCCAGAACAGCTTGTTCGGCGGGATCGTCTCCCGGAAGTCGACGGCGATCTGCTCCTTCACGACCACCTTGCCGCCGAGGTTCTCGATCCGCCAGGTGAGCAGGGCCGGCGCGACGGGCATCCCTGCCCACTCCCCGGGAACGGCGACGGCCGCGGTGTCGTATGCCTCGGCGATCAGCTGGATCGGCCCGCGGATGAAGTTCGGCAACACCTCGACGCCGCCCGGTGTGCGGAAGCTGATCGCCTCGACCTCGGGGTCCGTGCGATCCGCGTAGGGAGTGAGGTGCCCCGCGATGGCCGGGTTGATCGGGTTTCCCTGCTGGAGCTCCGAGAGGTGGACGTGCCCGGAGTGCGGCAGGATCGTGCCCAGCACGGTCTGGCGGGCCACGACGGCGTCGCCCGTCTTGACGGACGCCTTGACGTGCCAGTACTGGAAGCCGCGTCCGCCGCCGGTGTCGACGGCGACCCAGTCCGTGGTCACCTTGCTGACCGTGCCCGAGACGACCGGGTAGACCGGCGTCCCGTCCTCGGCCGCGATGTCCACGCCGAAGTGGAACGAGAACGCTCCCGCGCCGCTGATCAGGTTCGCCCGTGTGGGCGGGTCCTTGAAGACCATGCGCGGGTCACCGAAGCTCCCCCGGATCGGGTGCTGGCGGTCGAACGGCTTGACCGGCCAGCAGTAGCTGCTCGAAGGAGCCTTCGGAGCCGGCGGGGTCACCCTGACGGAAGCGTAGCCCTGACCCGCGCTCCGATGGGGCACGTCGAGCCCCGGTGCTCGTAGAGCTCGTAGTTGTAGTGCGTCGAGAGCCGCCGGTACGAGGTCGCCAGCACGCGCACGAGAGGGGTCTCGGGGCGGTAGCGCTCCTGCCGGGCGACCTTCCGCGACTCGTAGGGGATGCGCCTGATCAGCGCCACGACGTCCGGGAAGCCGTGCCGCTGCCAGTAGCGCACGAGCGTCTGCTGGTAGGCGTCCGTCCTGTTCTTCGGGACCGTGGCGATCCAGGCGCTGTTCGTGTCCGGCTCCGAATGGGAGAGCAGGTAGCCGCCGGGGAAGTCCCGGAAGAAGACGATGCGGCAGGACGGGCCGACGCGGTCGAGGTCGCGGCCGATCTCCTCCAGCCAGAGCTTCTTGTTCAGGCTCGTCTGGAGCCCTGCATACGGGCCGCTCGAGACGGTGGCGTCGAGCGTCGAGACCGGGCCGTCGCGGTAGACCTGCCAGCCGAGGACGAGCAGCAGCGCCGGCACCACCAGCGCGGGCCAGAGCGCGAGCCGCTCTGCCGAGGCGTCCTCGAGCGCCCAGGTCAGGAAGGCGGTCGTCACGAAGATCGCCGGGAGGAAGCCGACGCCGAAGTTCACGCCGCCGTTGTTGCTCGACCAGGCGGTGGCCAGCCCGGCCAGGAGCGCGGGCACCCAGACGGCCGCGAACAGCCGGCGCGCCTCGACCCGCCGCCCGACGAGCAGGAGCAGCGGCAGCGCCAGCGCGCCGTAGTGGGCGACGTACTCGAGCGTCGCCGTGTACGAGTCGAGCGCGTGGCCGACCGAGACGGGCAGGACGAGGAACGGCAGGGCCACGAGCAGCAGGGGCGCGAGCGTGCGCCGGTAGCGCCAGGCGAGCAGGAGCAGCGCGAGCGCGGGGAGGACCAGGTACCAGAAGTGCAGCGTCGACCACTGGTGGTCGAAGACGTCGCCGATCTTGCTCACGCTGCCGGTGTGGCCGAGGTACTTCGACGACCGCCGGTAGCCGTCGACGACGGCGTGGAGGCCGGCGCTGCCGAGCACGGCGCCCATCGCCACGCCGGCCACGGCCAGCGCCGGCACGCCGAAGGCGACGATCTCCCGCCGCCAGCGCCGCGGCTCGAGCCCGATCCGGATCGCGAACGCGGCCACGACGGCGACCACGAGCGACGGGTAGGCGAACACGGCGAGGCCGCTGCAGAGACCCGCGGCGACGAGCCAGCCGGCCGCCGAGCCCCTCGCGAGCGAGCGGAAGCCGAGCAGGCAACCGGCGGTGAACAGGCCGCTGCCGAGCGTGTTGTAGCTCAGGCTGTGGATGTCGAAGGGGACGAAGGCGACGGCCGCGATCGCCGCCAGCAGCGCCGCCGAGCCGCTCCGCAGCACACCGCGCAGCGACACGAAGACCGCCGCGGCGACGAGCAGTGAGAACAGGAACTGCAGATGGCGGACGAAGAGCACGACGCCGTCGACGCCGACGAGCCCGTTCCATGCCCAGACGAACGGCAGGACGAGCAGCCCGGCCTGCTGCGCCACCGTCGTCTCGTCGACGAACGGCCGCGCCCCGAGCGCGAACCGGTACGGCAGGACGACGTAGAACGACTCGTCGGTCAGGTCGACGCCGTACCAGCTGCGCCAGTAGGTGATCGCGACGACGACGATCGCCGCGGCGAGGGCGACTGCCTGCGGCGTCGAGAGCCGCGGGAGCGGGCGGTTCAGCCGGCGGCCTCGACCCGCGAGGGAGCGCCGTAGCGCTCGAGCACCGGGGGCACCGCGACCGAGCCGTCCTCCTGCTGGAAGTTCTCGACGATCGCGATCAGCGAGCGCGCGGTGACCGCCGTCCCGTTCAGCGTGTGCACTTCCCTGGGGCCGCCCTCGCCGGGCCGGTAGCGGATCGCCGAGCCGCCGCGCCTGGAAGTCGGTCGTGTTCGACGTCGAGGTGATCTCGCGGTAGCGCTGCTGGCCCGGGGAACCACGCCTCGATGTCGTACTTCTTGGACGCCGACAGCCCGAGGTCGCCGGCCGCGACGTTGACCACGCGGTAGGGGATGCCGAGCTCCTGCACGAGCTCCTCCTCGACCGCGAGCAGGTGCTCGTGCTCGTCGTGCGAGTCCTCCGGGCGCGTGAACGAGAACATCTCGACCTTGTCGAACTGGTGCACGCGGAACATCCCGCGCGTGTCCTTGCCGGCGGCGCCCGCCTCGCGGCGGAAGCAGGTCGAGTAGCCCGCGTAGCGGAGCGGCAGGTCGTCGGCGGCGAGGATCTCGTCCATGTGCAGCGCGGCCAGGGCCACCTCGGACGTGCCCGTGAGGTAGAGGTCGTCGCGCTCGACCCGGTAGATGTTGACCTCGTCGGTCGGCAGGAAGCCCGTGCCGTACATCGCCTGCTCGCGCACGAGCACCGGCGGGAGGACCGGGACGAAGCCCTTCGCGACGAGCCGGTCGAGCGCGAAGCGGTAGAGCGCGAGCTCCATCAGCGCGAAGTCGCCCTTCCGGTAGACGAACCGCGTCCCGGAGAGCCGCGCGGCGCGCTCCATGTCGATCCAGCCGAGCCGCGTCGCGATGTCCAGGTGGTCCTCGCGGCTCGAAGCCGAAGTCCCGCGGCTCGCCGAAGCGGCGGATCTCCTCGGCGTCCTCCTCGTCCCAGCCGTCCGGCGCGGACGCGTCCGGCGGGTTCGGCACGCGGTCCCAGACGTCCTGCATCGTCGCCTTCGCCTGCTCGAGCGCGTCCTCGAGTGCTTTGAGCTCGCCCTTGATCCGCGTCAGCTCCTCGAGCTGCTCGGGCGTCGGCTTGCCCTTGAGCTTCGTGCGCGCCCGCAGCTCGTCGACCTGCGTCTGCCGCCGCCGCCACTCCTCGTCCGCGCGCAATGAGCTCGTCGAAGAGCTCCTCGCCGCCCTTGCGCGCGACGGCGGCCCGGACGACGTCGGGATGGGCGCGCGCGGCCTTGAGGTCGATCACGCCGTCGAGTCTAAGTACGCCTCGATCACCTGTGCGACGCCTTCCTCGTCCACCGAGGGGCAGACGAAGTCGGCGACGGCCAGCACCTTCTGCGTGCGCGTTCGCGACCGCGACGCGCGTAGCCGGCCCACCGGAGCAGCTCGATGTCGTTCTCGCCGTCGCCGAAGGCGACCGACCGCTCGCTCGAGAACCCGACGTGCTCGGCGGCGAAGTCGAGCCCGGTGCCCTTGTGCACGGACGGGCTCGCGAACTCGAGGAAGTGGGGGAGGGACTTCGAGATGAACAGGCGCTCGCCGAAGCGCGCCTTCATCTCGACCTCGAGGCCGTCGAGCTCACGCGGGTCGCCGACGCAGACGAGCTTCGTCGGCGCCTTCGGCAGCCACGCGAGCAGGTCGCCGACCGGGTGGACGACGAGGTGCTGAAAGCCCGCGTAGGCGTCGGACTCCGGCGTCTCGCGGGAGACGTAGAGCTCGTCGTCGACGTACACGAGGATCGTGTATCCGAGCGCCTCGACCGCGGGGATCACCTCGCGCGCCTCGGGCTCGGGCATCGGCACGTGGCGCAGGAACTCGCCGGTCGTCGGGTCGGCGACGACGGCGCCCTGGTAGCAGACGACCGGGTCGGTGATCCCTGCCTGGAGCGCGTAGCGGCGCACCGACTGGAACATCCGCCCGGTGACGAGCAGGACGTGGATGCCGGCCGCCCGTGCCGCCGTGATCGCCGTCGCCGTGCGCGGGCGGAGCGCGGCGTCCTCGCCGATCAGCGTGCGGTCGAGGTCGCAGGCCAGCGCCTGGACGTCGCGGGGGAACGCCGCCGGGAGATCGAGCGGCGGGGTCAGCTGTGCGTCGACTGGAAGACGAACGCCGCAACGTCCGCGATCTGCGTCGGTGTCAGCTGGCCGCTGAACGACGGCATGACGCCCTTGCCGTGCGTCACCCGGTCGACGACCAGCGATTCCGGCGGCTTCTTCTCGTCGAGATTCGGCCCAACGGTCCCGGTCGCGTTCGCCGCCTTGAGCGTGTGGCAGCCCGTGCACCCGGCGGAGGCGAAGACCGCCTTGCCCGCGGCCGGGTCGCCCGTGGCGGCAGGCGTCGTGGTCGTCGGCGACGGCTTCGGTAGCTTTCCGATGACCGTCTGCGGCGTCGCGGTCTTCGTGCCCTCCGACCCACAGCCTGCGGCCACTCCGGCCAGAAGCAGCGCGGTGACCGAGACCGCGAGCGTGACATGGCGGCGGCGCATCGGCGCGAGTCTATCCTGCCCGGCGGCCTCTGCCGCGGTCAGGCGCACGCCTTCGTTCCGCTTCCCGCAATCTCGCTCAGGAGTCGTCCGGCGCTGACCCGGAAGCTGATCCTGACCGAGCCCGGGGCGGCCGCGTGCAGGCGGATCATCCCGTCTTTCCCGGACGAGACGCAGCCCGCCGACGCGTGCCAGTACGAGCTCGAGCGCACGGCGATCCGGTAAACGCCCGGCTCGCCGACGCGCACGGTCAACCCGGTCTCGCGCATCGACACGACGCTCGCCGGGCCGGGCCCGGTGATGATCGGCCGCGGCGACGGCACCTCGTAGATCGTCACCCCGCGATCGAGGTAGACGACCGGGAACGGCAGCCGTCCGCTCTGCAGCAGGTCGGTCTCGGCCTCCGAGCTGTAGTCGGGCGGCGCGTTCGCCAGCACGACGTAGCGCACGCCGAGCGACGCGCAGCCACTGCATGTACGCCCTCGGCCCGAACTTCCCGTACAGGATCGCGTTCTGGGGGAAGTCCTCCTGTCGGAACCAGCCGCGCACGAGCGGGATCCCGGCCTGCGGCAGGTAGTAGGCGGGCCAGTGGCCGGCGGTATCCACGGCCTCGACGCGGTAGGAAGGCGTCAGGTTGCCGTGAAGGAACGTGATCGCCGGCTGCCAGAAGGCCGCGTTCGCGGTCGGGTCGCCAGAGGTGGCGGCGATGCTGTTGGCGAGCGGCGTCACGTTCCACGACAGCGCGAGGACGAGCGACGAGACGGCGAGGATCCGCGGCCGCCACCGGCGCATCGTGACGAGCAGCACCGCGATCGGAAACGCGACGTAACGCACGCGTAGCACGTTGTCGCCGAGCGCCGACGGGACGATATAGGCGACGGTACAGGCGGCCGCGTAGACCGGGAAGACGAAGTGGAGCAGCCGCACCCGCTCGACCCGCCAGGTGAGCACGATCCCGAAGCCGCAGAAGACGAAGGCGCCGAGCAGTTCCCAGATCGAGAACGGGTAGCGCCCCTCGTCCGGGAACACGCGCCAGAGCGCGACCTCGACGAGCCCGAGGACGCCGACGGCGAGGCCGGCGCCGATCACAATCCGCCGGTCGGTGTGGCGCCCGATGGCGATGCCGAAGAGCACGAGGGCGAGCAGCAGGAACGCGAGCGGGCTTGCGGCCAGCGTCAGCACGGCGAACAGCGAGAATCGCCACAGTCTTCCGCCTTGCAGCGCCCAGATCGCGAGCAGGGCCAGCGCCGCCCCGAGCGCGAACGGGAAGGCGGCGGTGAGAACGATGCCGGCCCAGACGACCGCGAACGTCCGGCTCGACCAGCGCGCGTCGGCGCCCCACTGGCGCATGACGACGACGGCGAACGCGAGCGCCGCCGCCGAGATCGTCGTCACGGCGAGCAGCTTGATCCCGAGCAGCGCGGCGAGAGGGTAGTAGAGCAGGCTGTAGGTGACGAAGCTGTAGCGCCCCGCGTACCAGAAGTTGTTCCAGAGCGCGAAGCCGTGCTGGACGAACACCGCCCGCTGGTACACGTGGGCGGCGAAATCCGCACCGGGCGGCACCATCCAGACGAGGAGCGCGGACACGACCGCGGCGCCGCCGCTCGCCGCGATTGCCTCCCGGGTCAGCGGGGAGGCGCGCAGGGACACGCCTTCGAGCGTCACGACCTGGACGCTATCGCTCCGCTGCCTTCCCAGGGGCGCGGAACTGGCGCAGCCGAGTAGGATCGCCCGACCGATGCGCACGCTCGCGCTGTACCTCGCCGCCGGGGTCTCCTACACCGTGCTCGGCATCTACGACCAGAACTACCTCTACTCGTTCTTCGAGGGCCTGGCCTTCCTGTGCGGGTTCGTGGTCGGCGTCCCCTGGGTGATCAAGCGGCTCTGGAAATGAGCTGGGCCGCACACGACCTCGAGCCATACGTCTTCCAGAAGCACCTCGGCCGCAAGATCGCGTTCATGCCCTTGCTGGCCGGCTCGTACGCGCCGGACATGCTCACGAAGTGGTTCGTGTACGGGGTCGGCTTCTTCGGCTACGAGGTCAAGGCGGAGAACCCGGCCAGGTTCCACCGCGGCTGGCCCGGCGTCGGCTTCACGCACTCGCTCGTCTTCGGCGTCCTGCTCTCGCTGCTCATCTACGCGATCTGGCGCAAGCCGATCATCGCCTACAGCTTCCTGATCGGGCAGTGGGCACACGCCCTGACGGACATGGGCGACACGGTCGGGACGATGCTCTTCTTCCCGTTCACGACCCACCTGTTCTCGATCGGCGCCTGGGCCTACGCGGGCCAGCTCGGGCGGCAGATCGACGCCGGCGCCTACTTCAGCGGGCTCGGCTTCGTCTGGGACGGCATCTGGGTGGTGTGGGCGTGCCTCAGCTGGCGGGTGCTGACGGCTGAGTACTACCGCCGCGAGGTGCTGGCCGGCGACCCGTTCTTCCGCTGGGCGGGGAAGACGCTGTCCGAGCCGTTGCTCCTGGCCATCTACCGCGCGGCGTTCTTCTACGGGATCTGCCGCTGGATCGCGTGGTCGTTCTGGGCGCACGTGATCCACTCGTACCGCCTCGACCTGAAGTGGGGAGGCCCGCACTGGGTGCACGCGCTCCACGCCTCGGACCTGAACAACAGCTCGATCGCGGCCGGCTGCCAGTGCCCGTGCTGCCGCGCCGCGCAGCCGAAGCTGTTCATGTACGGGTTCGTCGTCGTCGCCGTCCGCGCCAAGAAGCTCCGGCAGCGTCTGGCCGGCCGGCGGGAGTGAGCCCTATTCGGGGAGCTGGTTGCGCCGCCAGTACCAGTTGACGGCCATGAAGGCGCCGACGGCGTAGGCGTAGCCGGCGAGCAGGTCGATCACGTAGTGGTCGCCCGAGTACACGCGCGCGAACGACAGCGCCAGCGGATAGAGCGCCGCCGGGACGATCACGTACCAGCGCCAGCGCCTCCGCCAGACGAGCGCGGCGACGAACAGGAAGCAGAGCATTGCGTAGCCGGCGTGCAGCGACGGGATCGCGGCGTAGGGGTTTGGCGCGATGATCTTCGACAGGGAGAAGCTGGCCGAGACGCTCGTCCAGGTGCTGTCGTCGATTTTGGTCACCGTGGGCGTGAGCAGCGACCTGCCGGCCGCCCAGGGCGGCGCTGCCGGGAAGAGCAGGAACGTGAGCGCGGCCGCGAAGGAGAGAGCCAGCATGCTGGAGGCGAAGCGGAAGAAGAGCGCACGCCGCCTCATCCACAGGCTGAACGCGAGCAGCGGCGGGATCAGGAAGTGCAGCTTGGCGACGTCGATCAGCAGGTGGTCGTACCATTGCATCGTCCCCGTCCACCACCACTTCTGCATCTCCACCGTCGGCACGTGGCCGGCGAAGAGCCACTTGTCGAGGTTCAGCTGTGGCGTGTAGAACGGCTCGGGCCGGATGAAGTGCGCCACGCCGCGCATCTCGGAGTAGAGGAAGACGAGCGCGGCGAAGATGCCGAAGTCGCGCAGGTAGATCTTCCCGCGCCGCATGACCAGCGCCGGGAGAAGCAGGGCGAGGAGGTAGCGGTCGGTCGTCAGCGCCATGCCGAAGACGCCGACCGCGGCCGCGAGCGAGCAGGCGAGCACGACCAGCGTGAGGGCGAGCGTGCGGCGGTCGAGATCGGCCCGCGGCGGCCCCCAGCGGATCGCGCGCAGGCGGCGGCGCTCGACCTCCTCCGGCGTCAGGGGCTGGGGCTCGCGGACGAGCGGTGGAAGCGCGATTCCGCCGGGCTGCGGCAGGGCGACGGCGCCCGCGTCCACCTCGGGCTCCACGGCCCACCGCACCTCGTGATCGCGCTCGAGACTCAGTGCATTACCCCGACGAACTGGCTCTCCTCGCCGCCCGCGATCCTAACGGTTGTGCGCTTGCTTAGGCGGCTCGAAGCTAGCCGAACGGGCGGTACTCGAGGTAGTAGCCGAGGCCGGCGGCGAGGAACGTCGCCGCCCCGGCGGCGAGGCCGAGGAAGACGGCGAACGCCGCGCGCCCGAGGGTCGGGAGCACGCCGCGGCGCTCGTGGGGCAGCGCCTCGAGCGCGAGCGCATAGACGAGCACGCCGGTGGCAGCGATCAGCAGCGCGCCGATCCACGTCGCGCGCTCCGTCGCTCCCCAGACCGTCCAGGCGAGGACGGCGCCCACCGCGGAGCCGGCGGGCAGCATCCACCACCACCACGCCAGGCGGGCCGTCACCGTCTGAGTGTAGGAGGCTCAGCGGGCGAGGGCCATCACTCGGCCGCGGGCCTCCCAGGCACCGGCCAGCACCGCCACCATCAGGCCTGTGAGCACGATCAGGCCCTGCGCGGCGACGGCGAAGGCGACCGCGCTCGACGGTGCGACGCCGGCGACGACGAGTATCGCCGCACCCGCGCCGGCCTGCGTGGCCTGCCCTGCGGGAGCGATCGGCAGCGCGGCCGACGCAGCCGAGGCGCAGAGGAAGAGGAGCGCGAGCACGAACGACGCCTCGAGCCCGAGCGCCATGAAGAGGACGTAGAGCGCGACGGCGCGGAGGCTCCAGGAACCGGCGATCAGCACCCACGCCTTGGCCGCGTCGACCGTGTCGGCGGAGTGGGCGCCGAGCCACCGGATCACGCGGTAGCGCCCGAGGCGCCGGCTCCGCTTGAGCCGTGGGAGCAGCAGGACGATGATGGTCGAGGCGACGCCGGCGGCGACGACGACCGCGAGGCCGGCACGCGGCCACGCGGAGAGGTCGGTCAGCCCGACGGCGACGGACGCCAGCGGCGTGAGCGCTGCGCTGTCCAGGAAGCCGACGAGCACGATCGACAGGCAAATGGCGCCGAGGCCGGCCTTCGATGTCCGGAACCGCCGTACGACCGTGACCCGGACGAGGTCGTCGAAGCGGCCGGGCAGCGCGACGCCGGTCACGGTCGCCGCTCCGGTCGCGGCCGCGAGCGCGGGGGCACTCGGCCGTACGTCGCGAGCGAACAGCCGCTTCCAGCCAAACGCCTTGGCTGCGTAGGCGGCGACGAAGAGGGCGCCTGCGGCCACGACGAGCCAGGGGTCGGCGTGCGCGAGCGGCCAGCCGCTGCTCACGAAGTGCCTGACGGTGAGCGCGCCCGCGGCGACGCCGACGAAGCTGAGGCACGCCGTCGCGCCGATCTTGAATGGCCGCGAACGGACGAGCGCGAGCGCGCGCTCGAAGGACTGCTGGCTGGGGCGGAGAGGTCTCACGCTCTGGAAAGGACGCGAGCAGCGGACCCGAGCCCGCACCCAGTATGCCTCCGCCGCGCGAGGGATGCGTCAGTACGTAGGCTCTCGACGGTGATCGTCGAGCGCAGCATGGACCCCGGGTGGCTCTCGAACGCCTACCTCGTCTACGACGAGCCGGGCGGGACTGCCGTGTTCGTCGACTCCGGCGCGCCGCTCGAGCCGCTCTTCGAGACGGTCGAGCGCGAGGGCCTGACGGTCACGCACCTCCTGACCACGCACGGGCACCACGACCACGTCGCCGGCGACGGCGACGTCACGGGGCGCTACGGGGTCCCGATCGTGACCGGCCGTGTCGAGACCGGAGGGTTGCGGATCGAGGCGCTGCCGACGCCCGGCCATTCCGACGACATGGTCGCGTTCCTCGTGAACGGCGAGGGCGTGTTCACCGGCGACACGCTCTTCAAGGACGCGGTCGGCGGCGGCGACTTCGCCCAGATCAAGCACGCGGTCATGGACGTGCTGATGGCGCTGCCGCACGAATTGCGCGCGTACCCCGGGCACACGGACGAGACGACGCTCGCCCGCGAGTGGGAGCAGAACCCGTTCGTGCGCGTGTGGCGCGGAATCGAGCCGGAAGGGACCGAGCCCTGCCGCGTCGGCGGCGAGGAGGCGACGCTCGTCGTCTGGTCACCCGACTACGACGGGAAGGGCAAGGCGTGGGTGCGCTTCGCCGACGGGCGCGACGCGATCGTCGGCGGCTCGCGCGTGGAACGCGGATGAGCGTCCTCGCGTCTCTGGCGGGAGCCGAAGGCGGCCAGTGACGTGAGGCTCGGCGCGGTCTTCCCGCAGACGGAGATCGGCGCCGACCCGGCCCGCGTTCGCGCGTTCGCCGAGGGCGTGGCCGAGCTCGACTTCGACCACCTGATGGCGTACGACCACGTGCTCGGCGCCGACCGCGAGCGCCACCAGCACCTCGTCGGCCCCTACCGTGCGGAGCACCAGTTCCACGAGATCCTCGTGCTCTTCGGCTACCTGGCGGCGATCGTGCCCGGCATCGAGCTCGTCACCGGCGTGATCATCGCGCCGCAGCGGCAAACGGCGCTCCTGGCCAAGCAGACGGCCGAGATCGACATCCTCACCGGCGGGCGCTTCCGCTGCGGGCTCGGGATCGGCTGGAACGACGTGGAGTACGAGGCGCTCGGGATGGACTTCACGAACCGCGGCCGGCGCTTCGAGGAGCAGATCGAACTGATGCGGCGCTTCTGGACGGAGCCCGTGTTCGACTACCAGGGGCACTGGCACACGGTCACGGCAGCCGGGATCAACCCGCTGCCCGTCCAGCGGCCGATCCCGATCTGGATCGGCGGCTCGGCCGAGCGCGCCCTCCGCCGCGCTGTGCGTACGGCCGACGGGTTCTTCCCGCAGCGGCCCCTCGAGGACGGCTGGGACGCGACGCTCGAGCGTATGCGCGGCTGGGCCGAGGAGGCGGGTCGCGACTGGAGCACGTTCGGGATCGACCAGCGCATTGCGATCGGCGAGGGCGGCCCGGACGACTGGCGCGCCACGGCCGAGGAGTGGATCGCCCGCGGCGCGACGCACATCACGCTCGTGACGAGCGGCGCCGGCTACGAGAGCCCGGACGAGCACGTCGACCGCCTCCGCGAAGGCCGTGTCGCGCTGACCGGTCTCTAACCGCTGTTCGGGCCCGCGTTCGCGAGCGCGGTCGCCAGCGCCTGGCGGGTGCGGGCGTCGACCTCGCCGGTGGGCGCCAGCCCCGCCGCCGACTGGAGCTGCTCGGTCGCCGTCTGCGTCGCCTGGCCGAAGCTGCCGTCGGTCGACAGCTGCGTCTGCGTGGGCGAGGTCGCCTGCAGCCAGCGGTTGAGCTGCGTCTGCCACTGGACGACGTCCTGCCCCGTGTCGCCCAGCTTGAGCGAGGCTGCCGTCGACCCCGAGCCGGACTTGGCCGCCTGGACCTGCTGCTGGAGCGCCTGCCGCGTACTCGGCCCCACGATTCCGTCCGGGCTGAGACCGGCCGCGTTCTGCAGCGCCACGGTCGCCGCCTGCGTCGACGCGCCGAAGGTTCCGTCCGCGGTCAGCGGTGTCAGCGTCGAGCCGGTTGCCTGGATCCACTGGTTGAGCGCGTTCTGCCAGGCCACGACGTCCGGGCCCTTGGAGTCGAGCGAGAGCACCGCGCCGGTCGTGCCGTTGCCGCCGCCCGACGACGTCGATCCGGCGGTCGTGCCGAGCGCCTTTTCGAGCGTCTTCCGATCAGAGACGAAGGTGGACGTGGGGAAGACGCCGCCGATCCCGCGCGCTTGCAGGACGGCGTTCGCGGGCGTGCGCACGGCGTCGTTCCAGAGCCTGTCGCTGGCGACGAGGGTCGCGACGCCCGCGGCCGGGGAGATGCTCGTCCCCGCCGACGACCCGGAGACCGAGTCGCGGAGCTGCTGGAGGCCGAGCAGCCGCAGGTCGAGCGCGGCCAGGGCCTGCGCCTGCTGCTGCTCCAGCTCCTGGGGCGGCGTGATCGCCTGGAGGCGGTTGATGTCGTCAACGGTCTGCTGGATTGCCGAGTCGAGCTTGGAGGCGGCGTTCTTCGCCGTCAGCGAGCCCAGCGAGGCGCCTGTCTGCTGCGAATCCGACGCGATCGGAGAGACGTCGTCGACGTAGCTACGGTAGGAGCCGCCGCCGCCTCCGCCGCCCGAGGTGAGGACGACGACCAGGATGATCAGGAGCAGCAGCGCGACCGCAGCCGCGGCGGCGACGCGGCGGCGCATGACGACATGCGGCGGCGGCGACGTGGCCGGAGCCCGGCGCCGCGGCTGGTCGTGGCTCGATTCCTCCCAGAGCATCTCCTCGTCCTCGACGGCCGTAGCCGTCGACTGCTCGGGAAGGAAGTCGAACTCGAAGTCGAACTCGCTCTCGTTCTCGTCCATGCTTGTGCGCTCGCTTCGTGCGCAATCACCCTAGCCGGAGAGGAAGTCGGCAAGGCCCTCCAACTCGTCCTCGAGCGACTTTCGCTCGGTCGTCGTCAGGCGGCGCCAGGGCTCGAGCACCACGCGACCCCGCTCGTAGCGCCAGGTTCCGGCGACGAAGCCGTCGACGAGGAACGTCGCCGGCATCACGGTGTTGACCGTGTACACGCGCTTGCGGAGCGCGGGCGGGACGATGCGGTCGCGCTCGCCTGACGCGTGCCCGAGGTAGAGGTTGTCCCAGCGCAGCAGGAACCGGGCCGGCGCCGGCGTCTCGGCCGGCGGCAGCGGCGCCCGGGGCAGGTCGAGCAGCAGCCGCCCCCGCTCGTCGCGGAACCGGCGCGGCTCGAGTTCGTCGACGAAGGGCGTCACGTCGCGCTTGCGCAGGCTCGCCCAGAAGCAGAGGTCGTCCAGGGTGGCGGGGCCGAAGGCCGCAAGGTAGTGGCGGACGAGATGCCGCACCCCCTGCGCCGGGTCAGCGGGCTGCGCGCCGAGCCACGGGTGCGCGAGCGTCAGCGCCGAGGGGCCGTGGAAGCCCCAGGTGCCTGCGGGCGGCGTCGTCACGAGCCCGAAGCGCATCCCCGCGGCCATCAGCAGCCAGCGGTCGCCTCCGAGCGCCTCGATCAGCTCCGCCGCAGGTCGCGGCCCCGCCGCCGTCGCCTTCGCGAGCGTCCGCTCGGCCCGCCGCAGCTGCTGCTCGGAATACCGGTGCTTCCACGACCCGGCCAGCCAGTCGAGCCGCGGCGTCCGCAACGCCGCCTGGTAGAGGGGGTACTCGCGTGCGCTGTGCAGGTGGAGCGTGTTGCGCTGGACGTTGCCGCGGGCGACGGCGCGCCGCCCGAGCGCCAGGGTCAGCTGGTCGCGGCGGAACCCCTCGATGCGCGACCAGAGGTTGACGTGGGTCGATTCGACGCCCTGCGCGTGCAGCGGGCCGACGCGCTCGATCGCCGCCGGCACGCTCAGCCGCTTCCGCTCGAGCAAGAGCTGGCGTGCGAGCAGCGCGCGGTTCAGCTCGCGCACGGTCAGCACGCGTTCGTTCAGCGTTTCTCCTGCGGGAAGGTGGCAGAGCCACCGTCCCTTGCAAGGGGGAACCTCTCGGTTCCCCCGAGCCCCCCTCCCCTTCGCGTGAGCAGGCTCACGCTCAAGGCTGAACGGCGGCCTTGAGGTAGTCCTCGGGCGGGTCGGCCAGGAGCGACGCCACGCCCTCCAGCGGCACTGCGTGTGTGACGAGCCGCTCCCAGGGGTAGGCGCCGCTGGCGAGGAACGCGAGCGCGGCCCGGAAGTGCCTGGGGGCGTGGCCGGTCGCGCCGCGGAGCGTGAGCTCCTCGCGGTGGATGCGCTCGGCGTCGGCGGCGATCGGCTCGGCCGGCTCGGGCGTGCCGACGAGGACGACCGTCCCGCCCGGCTGGACGAGCTCGAGCGCGTCGCGGCGCGCCTGCGGCGTGCCCGCGGCCTCGATGACGACGTCCGCGTCGCTCGGATCGGCCGGCCGCGCGCCGAAGGAGGCCGCCAGCGAATGCCTGGAGGTGCGTCCGCCCACCGCGGCCACGTAGCCGCCGGCGTCGGTGGCGCAGGCGCAGAGCATCAGCCCGATCGGCCCCGAGCCGAGGACGGCCACGAGGCTGCTCGGGCCCACGTCCGCCCGCTCGATCGCGTGCAGGCAGCAAGCGAGCGAGTCGGCGAGCGCGGCGACGGCCGGGTCGAGCCCGCGCGGCACCGGATGGAGGCTCACCTCGGCGATGCGGGCGGGCACGAGCACGCGCTCGGCCAGTGCCCCTTCGAGGACGGTCGGCCGACGGCAGAGCGCCTCACGCCCGGCGAGGCACGGCGCACAGTGCCCGCACGGGGCCGAGGTGGCCGCGATCACGCGCCGCCCGTCGCGCGTGTCGACGCCGGCCAGCTCGCGCCCGAACGGGGCGGGCGAGCCGTCGAGCGCGCCGCTCCCGCCGGCGAGTGCGCGCAGCTCCGCGTGGCCTGTGAGCGCCACCTCGACCTCGAAGACCACGTCGCCGTCGTGCGGCTCCGGCGCCGGGACGTCGTCGACGCGCAGATCCCCCGGTCCGTGCAGTCGCAGCGCCCTCACGCGCGGTTATCGTAGGCGCCCACGAGTCGAGACCAGGGAGGACGTCATGGCTGTCAAGCTCCATCGCTGCTCGATCATGTGGGTGAAGGTGCAGGCGCATCCGTGCTGGAAGGTGCAGAGCGCGCTCGACGATGCAGGGATCGAGTACGAGGTCGTGAAAGACCCGTTGTTCAAGAGCAAGCGCGACGACCTGGAGAAGCTTTCCGGTCAGCGCCAGTGCCCGGTGATCGAGTTCGAGGACGGCTCCGTCTACCGCGAGGAGTCGAAGGACATGGCCGCGACGATCGAGGCGGGCAAACTGGACGAGAAGCGCGGCGGAGGCGCCCAGGCCCCGGCGCCGAGCTAGCTACACTGGACGTCCGCGGGGCTATAGCTCAGCTGGGAGAGCGCCTGGATCGCACCCAGGAGGTCGGCGGTTCGAGCCCGCCTAGCTCCATGAGACAAAGGCCCTGGAAACAGGGCCTTTCTTATTCCTTGGTCTGCTCCCTGGCGAATTGGAGTGACACAGATCTGACACATGGCCTGATGGCCCGTCCACGTCTCCTCACGAGCCTGCGGATCGGCGTGAGGATGCCCTCCACCGCTTACGCGGCGAACTCGTTGAGGAGCTTGAGGTTCCGTTGATCTACGGCTGGCAGGAACCTCGCGTAGTGATTCAGAATCGCTGGATGTTCCGATGACCGAGTTCCTTGCTGACGAAGTAGATGTCAGCCCCGGCTGCCAGGGCGAGGCGTTCGGCGTGTCGGAAGATCAGCATCGCGAGGGCTGCCGCGATCACAACGGCGGTCAGGAAGTCGAGAAAGCTCGTCAGCGCGAGGCTCTGAGCGGAGAGCTGATCATGTGGGGGGAGACGCTCCTGACGGCTTAGGAGTGTGAGCGGCTGATCTGCGCGAAGGCTTTGTCGATCAGGGCGGGGCCGTCTACCCAGATGCTGGGTGAATCGAGGATGACGCCGATGACTGCGCGGTCTCCGCGTCGCTCGGCAACGATCAGGCAGCCTCCGGCTTGTGTTGTCCAGCCGGTCTTGACGCCGTAGGTGCCCGGGGTCGTCATCAGCATCTTGTTGTGGTTCACCCACAGCTTGGCGTATGTCGGTGGCGGCCAGCTTGTGCGGTGAACCCGGGTCGCGACGATGCGGGCGAATATCGGGTTGGTGAGCGCAGCCCGTGCCAGGATCGCCTGGTCGAGCGTGGAGAGGTTGCTGGTGTCGTTCAGTCCCGAGGCGCTGGCATACGTTGTGCGCACCATCCCGAGTGAGCGTGCCTGGGTGGTCATCAGCGCATAAAAGCGGTTGAGTGACCCGCCGCCGGCGTCGATCGCCAGGGCCGTTGCGGAGTCGTTGCTTGATACGAGCAGTGATGACCAAAGGAGGGTCATGCGGGAGTAGCTCTGACCGGGGACAAGCCCCTCCAGTTCGGGTTCGACCCGAGTTGCGGCCTGTGTGACCCGAACGGGCGCCCACAGCCGTCCCCGGTCGATCACGATCAATGCTGTCATCACTTTGGTCAGCGAGGCGATCGGGCGGCGAACGGTACTCGCACGGGCGACAAGAATTCGGCCCGAGTCTGCGTCGATGGCAACGAACGAGCGCGCGCTGATCGAGGTCTTGGGCGCCGCCGACGCGCTCGCAGCAAGCTCAGACGCCACGCTGACAAGCACGACCAGGCCAAGGCAGAAGCACGCCGTTCGCCGCACGCTGCCGACCTGTTCGCCTCCCGACTCACGCACTCCTGCCCGCCGCGACGAGAATCGTCGACGCCGCAACGACGACCGGCAGAAACGTCCCGCCGCCTGGGCGGCACGCGGCGATCAGGACTCACCTCCGATGAGACAAGAGCTTCTCGGCTAGGCACATGACCCGCAAACCCTGGTACCGGCAAACGACGACGACGACGCCTGAGCGCTCTACTCGTATTCGAGCGCCCGCCACAGCAGGTGCACTCGGTCTCGCTCAAGTTCCGGCGCGGTCAGATCAGGGGATCCACTGATGCCTTCCGGGCCGATGCGGCGTGATTATGCAGTTGCGCTTAGCACGGGTCGTGAGTAGGACGAAGCCCCGATCGAGAAGGCGGCAGGACGATCCCTCCGAACGTCTTCCCGGTCGGGTAAGACGAAAGCGACACCGACTCAACGAAGGTCAAGGGAAGGGTCCGCGAAAGCGGACCCTTCTTCTGGCCGTACCAAACGCGCGTGCTGCCGGTTACAAGGGACCCGCTCGCTGACGACGAACGCTGTCGGCATCTGTCGTCAAGCTGGGAGGGGTGCCGATGGCTGTCGTTCCGTGGGTTGTCTCGGATGCGTTGTGGGAGCGGATCGAGCCGTTGCTGCCGGGGACCAGCGGCGCTTCCGCTATCCGGGTCGTAAGCCGTTGCCGGATCGCCAGGCGCTGCTGGGTTCGCTTATCCCCCGACCGCGCCGGTGAGGTTGAGTCAATCGCCGTAGGTGGCGATTAGCCAGCACAGGCGGAACGAACAAGCGAACACAGCGAGGAGGATCAGGACGCTCACAGCTTCTCGGACTATCGGATTCGAGCCGGACGGAGTCGTCCCTCCAACGAGTACGGGCAAGACCCAATTTGGCCGTGAGTCAACGGCCACCGTCGTCACGCCTCTTAGATCAGGATCTGAAGGGCCACCGGGAGTGGGCATCCAACTGCGACGAGGGAGCGGGCTCGGTTCAGATCGGCATCGGACTCGGCAAGCAGGGAGGCGTGTTCGATGCTGAAGCCGAGCGTGAGGAACTGGTCGAAGCGCCACTGGGAGACGAGTTCTTCCTCGGCTACTGCCAGATCGGGCTGCTCTTGCTCGGCGAAAGTGGTCATGCTCGTTCCTTTCGGTCTCTCGATCACGTTCCTACCCTGTAGAACGAGCCTCAGCCGTTGATCATGTCGGAGTCGCGTAACGTCTCGGTTCGCAATCCGTTAAGGGCTGCAGCGTGTCGTTCGCGGAGTTGAGCGGCTGATGGATGAGTTCTCGGTGTCGGTCGAGATCCGCCAGGGTTGTCAGGTTGTCACCGTGCGCGGTGACTTGGACGCCGACAGTGCGCCTGATCTGGCGTAAGAGCTTGATCGACTGTTGGGAGGACTGCCCGTGCTCATTGATCTGAGCCAGGTCACGCTCCTGACCTCGGCCGGGATCGTGGCGCTTCTATTTGAGCGGACGTTCGGCAGACCCGCGTTGTTCTGTCCGGACGGCAGCGTGTCGGCGAAGCTGTTGGCAATCGTCCAGGCGCAGCGGCTGGTGCCGATCTACCGCGACCTCGACGCGGCTCTTCACTCCCTAAGCGCTGCTGTCTGAAGTCTCAGCTTCAGGCTGGGCTGAGTCCGAGGACGACTCGCCCTTGCTCTGGGTCGATCTGCTTCACTTGCTCGACCGGGATCAGCAGTCGTTTGCCGAACCGTCCGCTGCGCACTTCGAGCAGTTCCGGCTCGGTCGAGGCGTGGAAGCGAGGGCCGGTCACCTTGCCGAGTTCACGCCGACCCTGCCAGACGGTGAACCCTTCGCAGCGGTGCAGCCAGTAATCATCCCCGTAGATCGAACGGCGAGGACGATGGATGTTCGATGCCCGCGATACCGCCTACCCAGCTCAGGTGAAGGCAGATCGTCCTGGTTCCAGGGCAGAAACCGCCGTTGCTCGGATTTCGAGGTAGAGTGGTTGGTGGGCCGCAGCGAGCAGTGGCGCTCCGACGCAGGGATTAGCTCTCAGTCTGTTAGCCGCCCCGCTCCTCCTCGTTGAGACCAGCCTGGTTCTCAACAGTAGGGAGAAGATCATGGAGGGCACGACGCTCGGTATCGAGAACTCGTCCCGTGCGCACGCCGAGTCGCTCAATCGCGTGCTTGCCGACTACAAGACGGATCTCGTTCAAGACAACGGCTCCTGGCGAGTCGAGGTGGAACTCGGCGAGCTGACTGAGGTGCTGCTCGAACTGTTCGAGTCAGTCGGGTCGTGGTTCGACGCCGAACAGGCCGATTCGCTCCTGCTGAGTCTTGGTGAGCGCCAGTACACGCTGCTCCGACCCTCGAAGGAGCGACTGCGTGACTCGAACGCGTTTCTGCTCGAGCGCGTCGCCCAGCTCGAGACGGCGCTCAGCTCCCGGGTCGTGATCGAGCAGGCGAAGGGCATCCTCGCCCGCGCACTCGGCGTCAGCACCGACAAAGCGTTCAGCCTGCTGCGCAAAGCCGCACGCGAGAGGAGAGCGAAACTCCACGATCTCGCGGCGGCCATCGCCGCCTCACCAATGACCGCAGAAGCGACCCTGGCAGGGACAGGTTCATAGGCACGGCAGATATCGCCGTTTGCCTTACGGTGGATAGGGAACAGAACGTGTGACGGCTGCATCGAGCGAGTTGTGCGGACGGCCCAGAATCCGCTCTCCGACGAGACGCTCGCTCCTCTTACTCGGTGGAACCGCTGCTTGGAGGTTCGATAGAGAGGAGCGGCGTGCATCCACCTTCCACAACAGTCCCTTCGCTCCAGCTTCGCCTGCAGTCAAGACCCGATTCAGCACTCCTTCTGCGCCAGCGGCTCTGCCTCTGGCTGGACGAATTGGGTGCGACCGACGACGAGATCTTCGACGTGTCGCTCGCCAGCACGGAAGCGTTCGCGAACGCTATCGAGCACCCACACCAACCAACAGGCGACGTGATCGAAGTGGAAGGCAGCCTCACCGGCCGCACGATCACCCTCACCACTCGCGACCACGGATCCTGGGGCCAGAAACGGCGGCGAGAGGAAGGCGGCTACGGAATCCCGCTCATGCGCCAGCTGATGGGCGGAGTCGAGGTTCGGAAGCATCCAGAGGGAACCTCGATCACGATGCAGCGACGGCTCGGCCGGGGCGTCACGCGAGATCTTCGTCGTTGACGGCGTGCAACCGGATGAACCCGCAGCGTTCGCAGAATGCGCCGATCGCGGGCACAGACCCGTAATCGTCCTCGCGCACCTCGGGGTCATCGGCGCTGTTGTTCTGGGCCTGTTGCCAGAAGAGCTGTGAACTCACCGTCAGGGTCACGACGCTGTCATCCCACTCGACCCAGTCTCTGTTTCCGCAGATGGGACAGCTGACCTTTCCCCCGGCTCGCTCCGCGACCCTGCTATGAAGCTTCGCTGTCTCCGATTCCTCCGCCATCAATCGCCTCCTTCATGGGGTAGCCGCATGTTCGACGGCCGCGACCTATGGCGACGGTCGTTATTCCTTGACGACCAACGTGGTCGAGTCCGAGCCGGACGAACTCGCGTTGGCCGCTTAGCCGCTCGCCATCTTCGGCTTCCGACCTCTCCGAGCCCTGCTTCCGGCCCTTACGCCCAAGTTCTTCTGCTTCGTCATCTAGGACATCCAAGACGTACTGGCCCTTCCTGGCATCACTGAACTTGATCGAGATGGTGGCGCCTTTGCCGTCCGGGATCTCTTTACCGGATAGGTCGCTTACAAAGACGGTCTTCTTAGCCATGCTGGTGCCTCCCTAGTAGTGAGCAGTCGATCCTACGCCCTCTTCGAGGTGTGAGTTGCCTCGTCTAAGCTCACGATGTGCCGTATTGATGGCAGACGCGTCGCCAACAGCTCGAACCGCGCACGGCGTGAGAAACTGTGAAAGGAGGCGCCCGATGAGCGGCCAAAACAGTCCTCCGAGCAGAGACGTCCCGGCCGAGGGCGGTGAGGTTGACGCCGAGGGACGGATCGACGGAGCCAACGAGCAACCGTGGATCTTCACCTCCAAGTGTTGGATCAGCTCCTGGGCCCTTCGTTCCGTGGATATCCCTGACCCAGAAGGGCCACTTGACACCACGGGAACTCCCGACCTGGGTGGAGTCCTACCGCCAATCTGGAGGTTTGCGCTCACCTTCCAAGGCTTTCGATGGCTTCCCTACGAAGACCTGTACGTCTTCTGGCGACTCTCGCAGGAGAAATTCAACAGACAGAAGAACGTCTCTTTCCTTCAAGACAGCCTCGATGCACTTCGAGGACTACTCTTCTTCACTCAGCGCTACCCGTGGCGTAAGGGCAGCCAACATGATGGCCTGTGGGAGAGGCGCTTTCGCCGGGAGGCGGAATTTAGTCGGGCACTCGTCCGCAAGATCAGCCGAACGATTTACGAAGCCGAGTGGTGGGAGGAGCGTGAATCGAACGAGACAGACAGGAGATTGAGACGTACATCGCGGTCAAACGAGTCAATGCCAGAAAAGAACCTTTACGAGCTGGCGGCAACCATCTTGTCCGAGGCGGAGCAGCAGGCCGCTAGCGCCAGCGTGGACGTCCAACACCAGCCTCATGCGTTGATCAATGCTGTTGCTCCTCCATCTGACGATCCATTTGTCGTCTATCACTTCACTGCTGCAAAGCACGTCGCCTCGGCTCTTGTTCTTGAAGCAGCTGACGACGAGTCTCCGCTCAGCGCAGCCTCACGGAGGGCCTATGAGCTAGCAGGTTGGTACGGCCCGGAGTAGATTGGCTTGCATCGGGCTGGCAGGGAGCATTTTAGGCTTTTCCAGAGACCAAAGATCTCCAGGAGTCACGCTTTCGTCTCTTCCCGTGCTCGCATCGCGGCCTGACGGCCCCGACATGCAAGAACGTGATTATTTAGGCCGGTTCGGAGCCCTTGAGCTAAACGCTCACGCCGCGTCGGCCAGCTCCGTGTAGAGGCTCTATCCCTTCTCCGAGGTAGGAATCGAGGAGGCGCCTGTATGCGAGGTCGGGCGGCCACCTGGACTTGAGATCCGTAGACCCCAGGGGTAGGTTCGTAGTCATCGTGCCGATTCCTGACTTTCAGGCGCTCATGCGGCCGCTGCTTGAGGAGTACTCGTCAGGAGCTGAACGCCCCATCGCCGAGGTGCGGTCAAACCTCGCAGCCCGGTTCGGCCTGACCGAAGACGAACTGGCTGAACGACTCCCCAGCGGGCTAGCGAAGACGTTCGTTAACCGGGTCGGATGGGCTACCACCTACCTGTACCAAGTCGGCCTTCTGGCACGGCCGAGACGGTCTGTCTACCAGATCACCGAGCGCGGGCGGCAAGCTTCTCCCTTTCGGCGTTGACGGTTCAGGCCGCGGTTTTTTGTAGGGCTTCGTGGGCATCGTCCCACGTCGCGCGCACCTCGCGCGGCGTCTTGTAGTCGAGTCGGCTGTGGGGCCGGTCGTGGTAGTGGTCGATGTAGGCGGCGATCACCTCCCTGGCCTGGTCGAGAGTCTCGAACTCGTGGCGCCAGACGCAGCGCTCCTTCAGGTAGCGAAACCAGCTCTCGATGAACGCCTGCGATTCGGGGTCGCGGTAGCCGCCGCGGCGGTGGCTGACGCCGAGCGCGCTGATTGCGAGCCGCGTGGAGCGGGCGGTGAAGGCGGAGCCATTGTCGGTGCCGATCGTGAGCGTTCCCGGCGGGATCCGTTGCTCGTCGACGGCCTGCTTGATCAGGGCGGTTGCCTCGGCGGCGCGGCAGCGCAGCTCGAGGCTCCAGCCGACGATCTCGCGGGTGCAGCAGTCGATGATCGCGTTCAGGTAGCACCAGCCGTGCTCGGCGACCCAGATCGAGGTCATGTCCAGGTGCCAGAGCTGTCCCGGCCGTTCGACCTTGAAGACGCCCGGACGGCGCCGACGCGCCTCGAGGGGGCGGCGTTGGATCAGCTTCTGCTCACGCATCACCCGCAAGACCCGCTTGCGGTTGACCGCGATCCCGAGTGAGCGTCGGACGAAGCAGCAGATCATCCGGTAGCCGTCGGTCGGGTAGCTCTTCGCCGTCTCAACGATCGCGACATCGACCGGATCTGTGACCGGCCGCTGCTGCGGCGAGCGCCTAGGACGCGGCCGGCGGTAGACCGCCTGCCGGCTGATCTGCATCACGCGCGCCACCGCCGCCAGAGCCTCGCCCTCGGCGACAAGCACGCGAGCCTGGGCGACGCGCACACTCACTCCCACGCTCGCAATGCTTTTCCCGCGATCTCCAACTCATAGGTCTTGCGGCCCAGCGCCCGCTCGAGCTCGCCGATCTTCCGACGCAACTCGCGCTCACCCGAGCGCTCCTCCTTGCCGGCCAGCGCCTGACGACCGGCCTCGAAGATCTTGTCTCGCCACCCGTAGTACAGCGTCTCGGCGATCCCGTGCTCGCGGCAGACATCGCGGACCGACCGGTCGCCGCGCATCCCCGCCAACACGATCTCCAGCTTCTGCTGCGCAGTCCAACTCCGACGTGTGCGTTGCTCGCTCAACCTCGTCTCCTTGTCGGTCGAGCGGCCCATGCTGAGCCCGATGCCGGACAGCCTCTCCGGGGGCTACGCCCCCTCCGAGCCTGCCCGGCCCAAGTCAGCTAACCGTCAACACGCGAGCGGGGAGCGGTCCACTGGCCGAGCATCCAGACCGAGTGGACCTGTCAGTTCTCGCGACGTTCCCGGAGTTAGAGCAGTTTCGGAAAGGAGCAGGTCATAAGAAGGCAACGGTCGAGCCTGTTGATGGCGGCGACGATACGGCGACCCCTGAGGAGCGGATCGCGTCGGCGTACCTGGAACTCAGACGTGCTCTGGCTGCCGAACTCCGCGACCACATCCAGACGCTTTCCCCGAGTTCCTTCGAAGATCTTGTGCTCGACGTACTCCACGCGATGGGTTATGGAGATGGAACTGAGGGCTCACGTCTGCGAACCGGGGCGGCGTCCGGAGATCGTGGCATCGACGGGATCATTCGGGAAGACCAACTTGGCCTCGATTCCGTCTACGTGCAAGCCAAGCGGTGGCAGGGGACAGTTGGTCGCCCTGATGTTCAGGCTTTTGTGGGAGCGCTCCAAGGTGCGAAGGCATCAAAAGGGATCATCTTCACGGCTTCTTCGTTCTCGCATGAGGCTCACCAATACGCCACCACTGTGACGCCCCGGGTCGTACTCATCGACGGCGAACACCTTGCCGAACTGATGATCGACAACAACGTAGGCGTGTCAGCCCAGGAGCCATACGTCGTGAAGCGGATCGACAGCGACTACTTTGACGAAGACGCCTAGAGTTGCCACTCGGCACGAGATCGGTTCGGGCGGGTGTGCCCACGGGACAAGTCTTTAGCGCCTTCTGCGGGTTGCCTTCAACTCGCCTCGCCTGGTGTCGTTAGGAGTGGCGCGAGGCGGGCTGTGAACGCTTCCGCCGCTTCGCGACCTTTAACGAGCTGCCATTCGTCCGAGCCAAGTACCGCCTGCGCTTGTTCCTTTGAAATCGGGAAGAACTCACTGAACGTGCTCGGCGGAGCCGTATAGATGCGCAGTTCACCGGTCGGTTTTGTCCAGACGGTGATGAGAGCACGGTTACGCGCGCCGGACGGCGTGTACATGATCGACCACTTCCAGGGTCGGGCATACAGGTTCTCCCGTTCAGCGAAGTCGTAGATCGCTTGGAAGGCATCGGCCGTGCCGTGTTGCGTAGCGAGGGCGAAAACGTCTTCGACACTGTATCGCGTCGGGGCACTCGCTTCGGTGACGGACGGCTCGGCTTCCGTGACCTCGCGGACGAGAATTTGGCCTTCGGACTCCACCGGGAAGACCTCGAACGTCACAACCTGAATGGGCACGGCGTAGTTGTCCCCGAGGTAGTGGACGATCCGGTCGAGACTCGAATCGCGGCCGGTGCCCACCACCACTACCCGTACGTCACGCCGCTCATTCTCCTCGCCTTGAAAAGCCTCCGCCACGGGGCTGCGGTTCACGGCTTCTTCACCGGCATAACGCTGGACGATCTCGCGCAGCCTCGCGACCGGCATGGTGCTGACCGAAGAGGCGTAGTCCAGCGCTTGCGCGACCGTATCGCGGTACAGGCGACCGCGCTTGATTTCGATGACTGTCCAGAAACCCTGCGGGTCGACGCCGAGCAAGTCGAGCCGCCCACCTTCCACGCCGATCTGCCGTCCGACGACCTCCAGCCCCTCTACCGCAAGCGACGGGTCACGAGCAATCCAATCCTCGAGGCCATGCTCGATTAGGACGCTCCCAGCAGCCACCCTGACCGGGCCTTCACCACGCATCTGCCAGACCGCCAGCCGCACGGCCGAACCTTTGCACACCTCGCCCCCGCCGCACCTGTCGCCCGCGAAACGAGTCAGCGAGGACACGACCGCCGATGACACGAATCTGACACAGAAGCAGCGCGCACGGGCGTGAAGCCGAGCGACGGGATACTCAACTTTCCCTGCTCAGATGAAGGTTCGTGAACGAGGATGAAGCCTACGAAGGGCCGAAGTTGGATCGCACCCAGGAGGTCGGCGGTTCGAGCCCGCCTAGCTCCACCAAGGAAACTCGCTGGAAACGTTATGTTAGCTGTGGGAAGGTTGTAGCTTAGTGGCGTGCTGCGTGAGGACTTTCCGCGTTAGGTGATTGAGTTACAGCGTCGGTTTCAGGACGAAGCAGCATGCGGGGTGTATCTGTTTGCGTCGCGTTGGTAGGAGGGGTTTCGCTGATCGGTCTGTGGCGGTGGCGATATCGGTGTCGAGCATCGCTGGTATCTATGGCAGTGCCGGGGTTGCGGTAGGTAGATGTCGGTGACGGCGGGAACGGTGATGTATAAGACGCGGCTGCTGTTGACGCTGTGGTTCTGGGTCGTCTACTTGGTCGCGACGCACGGGTCTGGGGTCTCAGCCTTGCAGCTGCAACGCTAGCTCGGTATCTCGCGCTACGAGACAGCGTGGACGCTTCTGCACAAGCTGCGACGTGCGATGGTAGCACCGGAGCGAGAGCAGCTCACTTAGGAGGTCGAGGTCGACGAGGGCTACCTGGGCGGTAGCGACACAGATCTCCGCGGTGGCAGCTAGCGCGACGGTAAACCGCTTGTCGAGGTGGCGCTAGAGGTGCGCGTTAACAGCTTGGGGCGTCTGCGGCTGCAGTTGCTGCCCGATATCTCCGCGCACTCGCTCATCTCCTTCGTTAGCTCGAACGCGGTAGCTAGCACGATAGTGCACAGCGACGGCTGGGTCGGCTACACCGGCTTTCGCGCCGCCGGCTTCGACCACAGGCCACACATCTAGCACGAGCGCTTTCAAGATAGCTAATGGGTGCTGCGCGCGCACACAGCGCGCTCTCCAACCTCAAGATATGGCTGCAGGGCACCCACCACGGTGTTCGCTCAAGCACCTCCAAGTTTATCTAAACGAGTTAGTTTTCAGCTACAATAGCAGCAGCAAGCTCTCACAGGCTTCCAAAAGCTACTGGGACTAGGCACAGTCACTAGCACACACATAAAGCAAGATAAAGCAGCAGTAGTAAAAAGGTGGAGGAGAGAGCGGAGCGGGTTTTCTCTTTCCGATGGCATTTGCAGGCTATTGCAGGTGCTCGGTTCTGGAAACCGTTTGGAAACGAGCGCTCCAGCAATCTCTCACGATTCGTCGGGAGGGCGATGCCAGGCACGGAGAGGAGGCGCAGGCCTCCTGGACGGGTATCTGGCCAGGGCGGTGGCAGGGATCGAGTAGACCGAGGACGCAGCCGATAGCCATGAGGTGAGAGCGAAGGCAACTTGCCTGGTTCTGATCGCCGGGATCGGGTTAACGGCAGCTGCGTTCGCATGGGGCAACAACAGCGTCCGTCTCTACGACGCGAAGGCCACGTACAAGTGCCTGTCGAAGCTAGTAGGAGGGATTGGCGAAACGGTCGGATTCTGACGGGAGAGCGGCGTCACGGGAGGCAGGAACGAACATGACGGGATTCACAGAGCCGTGCCCGTCTGGCGCGCTGTCTCGGAGATACCGTCCACCCATCTTTTCGTAGAAGCCCACCGCGTGGGGGTCGGTTTCCCACTCCAGCCGCGTGGCCCCAAGTTCTGCTGCGCGCTCAACGGCATGCACGAACACTTGCGAACCGACTCCGCGACGGCTCCAGTCGGGTAGCACGTACAGGCTCGTCAGAAGGACCACCGCAGCAGATGTAGGCCACAGTGCGCTCCACGCGATCGCATGGCCATCTGCCTCGGCGACGTAGATTTCTTTGCCGCGCAGCTCCTGCGGAGAAAAATGAACGTCCTCGAAGTACTCGGCGAGCCAGGCGATGTCGTAGCCCCACGTGCTTTTCGCTGCGATCGCAAGCGCTCGGAGTCGGTCGCCTTCGTAGGGGTCGGCCAGGCGGATCTCCCCGTCCCAGCGGTCCCCAGCCGCGCTCGGCACGTCTCCCACGCGCCAGAGCGTAAACGCGCTACGCGGCGAGCAGCATGTGCTTTCCGGTGGAAGTGCGACGCCCGCCTGGTAAACCGCACCCGGCGAGCGTCAGCGATTCGGAGCTAGCCCCTCTGAACCGCCCAGGAGCTTGGCAAGGGTGGCCGGGCGCATGCCGAGTACTACGTGGCGACACGCCAAGACCTCACCGGGTCGACCGCGCGGAACGCCTCCGACTGGGGGCGGTGCGATCTGCCAGACTCGATCCGTGACCGAGGACAGGATCGCGTTGGCCGCTGCGGAGGCAGCGACCGGGAACCTGCGCGCGGCCGCCGAAGGCAGAAATGCCGCGTTCCTCGAACTGCTTTCCTCCGACGTGAGGCTTCGCTCGCCGATCAGCTTCAAGGCGAAGTTCGAGGGAATCGACGAAGTCGCGCCGGTCGTCCGCGCGATCTTCGAGGGTTATCCACGACATCGAGTACTTCGACGACGTCGCAACCTCGACGACGCGAACGCTCTTCTACCGCGCCACGGTCGGCGACGAAGCGATGGAAGGGGCGAGGCTCGTACGGCTCGGCGACAGCGCGAAGGTTGTCGAGTTGACGTTCTTCGTCCGGCCGCTGCCCGGCCTCGCCGCGGTCACGACACAGCTCGCCCCACGGCTCGGCGCGCGATATGGTCGCGTGCGCGCTCTGGTCGTCGCGGCGCTGACGAGACCGGTGGCTTTCGTCACGCACGCAGCGACGGACTCGGGGTGCGTCTCGTCCAGCCTCGCCGACGATGACTCGCCCGCGATGAGCGTCGCCGGTCGCGTCGTTGTGGTCACTGGGGCGTCGAGCGGCATCGGCGCAGCGGCCGCACGCGCGTTTGGGGCGAGAGACGCTCGTGTCGGGCTCGTCGCGCGCGACGGTAACCGCCTGGCCGGTGTCGCCGCTGAAATCGTCGCGGCCGGAGGCAACGCTCGTCACTGGGCTATCGATTGCGCGGATCGCGAGGCCGTTGGGCTCGTCGCGCCTGCAATCGAGTCGGAGCTCGGAGTGCCGGACGTCATCGTCAACGCGGCCGGAGCAGGACGAGCGATGTTCTTCGAGGAGACCCCGCCCGAGGAGTTGGAGCGGGCGATGGCCGCCCCGTTCTTCGCCGCTCTGAACGTCACGCGTGCCTTCATCCCCGCGATGCTCTTGCGACGCAGCGGAGTCGTCGTGAACGTCGGCTCGCCGGCTGCATACGTGCCGTGGCCGGGCGCGGCAGGTTATGCGATCGGGCGCTGGGCGATGAGAGGTCTGAGCGAGGTCCTCCACGCCGAGCTGCGCGGCACCGGCGTCCGCTGCACGAACGTCGTTCCGGCGCGGGTCGAGAGCTCATACTTCGACCACAACCCAGGCTTCCTCGAGCGCGTGCCGCGGTTCGCGCTGCTCGCCGGCAAGCTGACGCCGGAGCGCGTGGGCGATGCCATCGTGAGGGCGGCCGAGCGCGATCGCCGGGACGTGTTCGTCCCATTCAGGCTGCACGCCCTCCTCCTCTTCGCCCGGCTCTTTCCCGGAGTCGGTTTGTACGCCATGGCCTCGACCGGAGCCCGGCGCGAGCGAGCGACGTCTTGAGCCCGTGTTCGACTTGTAGACGAAAGGGCGCAGCTAACGGCGGCTGTCTTCGCAATGGCCGCTTCCGCCGGAGGAAGACAGCCGGTCCCACAGCAAGGTCTGAAAGCGCTTCGCTCGTCACCGCACCGGCGACGAGCACCACGGCCGACGTGTTCGTCAGTGACCACAACAGCTTCACCTTCTTCACCTCCCGGGCCGACCTTCTACAGCCACGCCTGAGCACGAGCTTCAGGAACGACTACGAGAGGCCCGCCGAAAGCCGGGCCTCTCGCGTTTTCACGGACGGCCTCCATGGGCGGTTGCTGAAGATCCACATACGACTGCGCCCGGCGCGGCGACGTTGGGCAGACGCGGCCGGTCGGCGACCATCCGAGGAGAAGAGCCGAAGCCGGTGCGAACTCAGCGTGTCCGGGGCGTTCCCAGGTGCTGGGTGACCAAGTCTGCGAGGTCGGGGACGACGAGGTCTGCGCCGTCCCGGCGCAGGTCATCGGTGCTTGGCGTCCGTCGGATGCCAACGACGAACGTGAACTGACCAGCGTGCGCGGCGGCGATGCCGGCGGAGGTGGTCACGAACGCGGCCGCGTCGGAGGACTCGGCGCCGACCTGTTTACAGGCTGCCAGCAGTCGGTCGGGTGCGGGGCTGGCGCGGAGCCCCTCGGCAACGATCTCGTCTCCGTCGATGCAGGCCTCGACGACATCGGCAAGGCCTGCCCGCTTCAGGATCGTGTGCGTGTTGGCGCTGGCCGATACCACGGCTGTGTGGACGCCGGCCTCACGCGCTATTTCCAGGTATTGCCACGAGCCTTCGTAGGCTCGCACCCCGACGAGTTCAATGCGCCGGCGGAGCAACTCGTTCTTGCGGTTCGCGAGCGCGTGCACGGTTTCATAGCCGGGCGCGTCGGTGGTGTCGCCCTCGGGCAGCCTGATCCCACGGCTGATCAGGAACGTCTGGACGCCTTCGAGCCGGGGCCTGCCGTCGATGTACTGCACGTATTCCCGGTCTGGGTCGAACGGGACGATCAAGTCGCCGACTGCGTTCCTGTGTGCGAGCGCAAACTCGTCGAAGGTCTCTGTCCAGGCTGCACGATGCAGGGAGACACTCCCGACGAGGACACCCTCGAGGTCGAACACGCAAGCCGTCACGCGCGCAGGCAGCCCGAGGAGGTTCTTCTCTGCGTGGCGAGGAGTCAGGTGCACGAACTGTCCGCTGACGCCCTGGTCGTGAGCGAGCGCCCTCAGTAATCCCAGCGTTGAGGAGCGTTCCTCTGCAAGCCGTGCCCGTCGCAGGGAGAGCTCGTCCGGCGGGAGCATCCCGGTCGCCGCCGTCAGCGCGTCCTCGGCGGTGTCGAGCGCCGACCTCCACTCCGCGCCCAGTCGTTCGACCGCGAACGGATCGACGGGGACGATTGTGGACTCGCTCACAACTCCAAGTCTGCCGACCCCACGCCGATCTAGCATCGGCGGTCGGCCCCAGGCCGCCTACGGAAAAGTACGAGCGCACGGACGTTCCGGGGGGAGGGGGTGCTCGGCTCCACAGGATGTCGTTCGCCGACCCAGCGCTCAGCCGGGGGTCAAACACATGCCGTTTCCAGCAGTGTTCTTCCCTTCGCGAACCGCTGGGACGGCTCCTGACCAGGACCCGCCGGGAGGCGTTCTCCATTGTGTGCGACACTGCTAAAGGTAAGGGCCTTGGCGAGCAGTGGCGCTCCGACCCGGACTGAAGACCTAGATCCGTCCGTCAGCCGCCCCGCTCCTCCTCGTTGGGACTCGTCTGGATCTCCAGCGAGGGAGAAGATCATGCCGGGCGCGACGCTTCGCATCGAGAACTCTTCCCGCGCTCATGCCGAATCGCTGCACAGGCTCCTGCTCACCGACTACGAGACCAACCTCGTCCAGCAGGACGGTGCCTGGCAGGTCGAAGTTCAAGTCGGCGAGCTACACCAGTTCCTGCTCACACTGTTCGAGACGATTGGCGCATGGCTCGATACCGAACACGTTGCCTCGCTGCTGATCCACTTCGACGAACGCCAGTACACGCTGCTCCGCCCCTCCAAAGACCGCCTCCGAGGGTCGAACGCCTTCCTGCTCGAACGGGTCGCGCAACTCGAAACAGCACTCCAATCACGCATCGTGATCGAACAGGCAAAAGGCATCCTCGCCCGCGCCCTCGACGTCAACGTCGACCAGGCGTTCAGCCTCCTCCGCACCGCGGCACGCGACCGAGGAACCAACCTCCGCGACTTCGCCGCAACGATCGCAGCCGCCCCCATGAAAACCGAAGCCATCCTCGCCCAAACAAGAAGAAAGCGCAGCTCGTAGGCCTCGGCGATGACATGCGTCTAGCGCTGCCGGCAGTAAACAAGCACGGAGACGTTCTCGGTGCCCTTCGTCCGCGGAGGGATCAACGAAACACTCGTGACGAGAACTCTTTGCCCGTCGACCTCGATCAGATCGCCGGCAGTTGGGACGGTCGGGAGCCGCCGCTTGAAGGTGCGCTCGTCATCGCCCGGGTCATCGATCAGGATCTGGCACCACGGCATCAGTTACCGACCCTATCCGCCGAGGCGGTGGCGTGCCTGGCGCTCCGATCACGCCGCACCGGAGCACGAAGCCATGCCCTCTATCGCCGCGTATCTCGCCAGCCGGCGATGACTCCTGAAGGACGGCGGTGACCGCCGGCAAAATGCCGCTGAGGGGAGGGGCGGCTACTCTGAGAGTATGAGACTGGCGGTGGGAGACATGGTTGTGTATCCGTCGCAGGGCGTAGGGCCGGTCGTTGCCCGGGAGAAGCGTGTGGTTCTGGGCGTTGTGCGGGAAGTCGTCGTGCTCGATCTCGCGGACGGCCTTGCGGTGACGTTGCCGGTCGAGCTCGCGCGGAAGGTGCTGCGGCCGCTGCTCAGCGAGGCGGATCTGCGCCTGGTGCAGAAGACGTTGAGCGAGGATCACGCGCTCTCTGAGGACGTCTGGCTCAAACGAAGGAAAGACACACAGGTGAAGATGGCAGGCGGTGACCCGCTCGGACTCGCGGAGGTTGTCCGTGATGGCGCCCTCCGTGAGCGGAGACTGCAGGCGAAGGGCAACGGGTCGCAGCTCTCCGCGGGCGAGAGGGCGGTCTACCTGAAGGCACGCAGGCTGCTCTCAGGCGAAATCGGCCTCGCGCACGGGCTGGAGCCGGTTGAGGCAGACGCCTGGATCGACCGGCAGCTTGGTGCAGCAGCCTAGGAGCGGGCCGTTCGGCCCGGGCAGCCGAGATGCGCCCGTTGCTAGACTCCTGTTCAACTAGAGCGAGTACCGGTTGCAGATCATTTGCCTCCCCTACGCGTTCACGAGTGGCAGAGGAGGTGTATATGGCAACTGGAACCGTCAAGTGGTTCAGCAACGAGAAGGGCTACGGCTTCATCACTCCCGACGACGGCGGCAAGGACGTTTTCGTCCACCACCGCAGCATCAGTGGTGAGGGCTTCAAGACGCTCGCCGAAGGTTCGAAGGTCAGCTTCGAGCCTGCCGAGGGCGCAAAGGGTCCCGAGGCGACGAACGTCGCGCTAGCAGCCTCCTAGCGGAGAACTGGCGCCCCGCGCTCCCTCGGTCCCCGTACGAGGACGCGACGGAGTGCGGGGCGTTTCGGGCCTTTGTCCCGCGAGGCGTCAGAGCCGTACCAAGACGCCGGTTTGTGTCTTGCGGCTGCCTGTGCTGGCGCCTGTGTCGTGGCGAGTTCCGCCGCGGGCGTATGGTCCGTGGGAGCTCGACTCGCTCCTCAGCGAGGGGCTTGTCGAGTGTGGAGCAGACGTAACGTTGTTCGCAACGGCGGACTCCCGCTCAGTCGGCTTGACCGCGAGCGCTAGACTGACTGCGGCCGACAGATCCTGGCGCTCTTGATGCCGGCGCGTCGGATTCTCATCCTTCGATGAAAGGGCGCGTCGGTGCGTAGCGCGATCTTTTCCACGTTTCCCCCGCGTCCATGCGGAATCGGCGTCTTTTCTTCCGACCTGCGTGACGCGCTGATCGAAGCGCCCGGCATCGACGACGTCGGTGTGCTGGTCGTCGTCGACGAGCCGTCCAGCCCGCAGCAGGCCGACGTGCTCGCCACCGTCTCGCAATCGGTCCGCGGCGACTACGTTCGCGCAGCGAGGCTGCTGGGCCGTCTCGACGTCGACGTCGTGCTGCTCCAGCACGAGTACGGGATCTACGGCGGTCGTGACGGGGAATACGTCCTGTCGTTCGCGCGAGAGCTCTCGCAACCGCTGGTCGTGACGCTGCACACGCTGGTCTCGAAGCCTGCGCCCCACCAGCTCAGAGGTCCTTGTTGCCCTCTGCCAAGAGGCCGAGCGCGTAATCGTGATGACGGAGACCGCACGCCGTCTCCTGATCGAGTTGCAGGCTTGTCCCGTGGAGAAGATCCGGATCGTGCCGCACGGCGCTCCTGCGCTCCTCGCGGAACGGCGTGCGGAGCACGCGGCGGGGCGACGGCCGGTGTACGTAACTTCCCGCGAGGGAGGCTACGAGGGGATTCGATCACGCTTCGTGCTTTCGACGTTCGGGCTCCTCTCGGCCGGCAAAGGGGTGGAGAGCGCGCTGGAGGCGCTGCCCGCGATCGTCGAGCGGCACCCCGATGTCCTGTACATGATCGCGGGGCGCACCCATCCGCAGGTCGCTCGGCGCGAGGGCGAGAAATACCGCCTTCAGCTCGAGCGTCAGGTGATCGACCTGGGCCTGGAGGGTCATGTTGCGTTCGATGATCGCTTCCTGACCATCGACGAGCTCGCTGACTTGCTCGCCGCGACCGACGTCTTCGTGACGCCGTACAAGAGCCGTGAGCAGATCGCCTCCGGCGCGCTCACTTTCGCCTTGGCTGCGGGCTGCGCCGCCGTCTCGACTCCATACTGGTACGCCGAGGATGTCCTCGCCTCGGGCGCCGGCATCACAGTGCCGTTCGCCGACCCGCAGGCGCTCGCGGATGCAGTCTGCAGCTACATCGAGCAGCCGGAGCTGCTCGCCACCGCACGACGAGAAGCGCAGCAGCTCGGCTCCGACCTCCGCTGGTCGTCCGTGGCCAAAGCCACCGCCGACGTCCTCCGCGAAGCTGCTGCGTCCGCCTCGAGGCGGACGCCGATCCCGGCGGTCGACCTGCGGCTCTCCCAGGCCCGCACGGATCACCTGCATACGCTGGTGGATGACGTCGGAATCGTGCAGCACGCGCACGGCGTAATCCCGAACTGGAGCAGCGGCTACTGCGTCGACGACGTGGCACGGCTCGCCATCGTCGCTCTGGAGCTCGAGCGCCGCGATGGGGATGAGCGGTGGACGACCATCCTCTACCGCGCACTCGCCTTCCTTCATTCTGCAGCGGACGGCGAAGGTGACGGCATGCGCAACTTCATGAGCTACGAGCGACGCTGGCTCGACCAGCCGCACATCGGAGACCATGTCGGCCGCTCGATCTGGGCACTCGGAGAAATCCTCTCGACCGCGTGGATCCCAGGAGTCGTGGGTCCCGCCGGCAGATTGCTCACCTCGCTCGTGGCCCAGCTGAATGGCGACGTATCACTTCACACGGCTGCATACGCAATTCTCGGCATCGCGCGGCTCGATGCCGACCGGCTCGAGTCCGATGCTCGCTTCTTGCTCGAGCGGCTCGTCGATCAGCTCGAGGCCGAGTACGAGCGCGTGGCGTCCGATACCTGGCGCTGGTTCGAGGACGACCTCCGCTACGACAACGCCCGACTCCCCCACGCGCTCATCGTCGGAGGAGGAGCGCTCGGCAGGGAGGACACCGTGGCGGCGGGGCTCGAGTCCCTCAACTGGCTCGGAGACGAGTGCGGGCTTGCCGACGGAATGCTCCGGCTGATCGGCCACTGCGGCCGGCACCGTAACGAGCCGTCTCCGGGAAAGGGTGACGAGCAGCCGCTCGATGCGTCGGCTCTCGTCGAGGCCGAGCTGGCTGCATTCGCCGTCACCCACGATCCCGAGCACGGAGCGAGAGCCCAAACGGCGTTCGACTGGTTCCTGGGACGGAACCGGCTCAATCGGCCGCTCTACGACTTCGCGACCGGAGGCTGCGGCGACGGCCTCGGCGCCGACGACATCAACGGAAACGAAGGCGCCGAGTCGACGCTCGCGTTTCATCGCGCTCAGCTTTCGCTCGACACTGCGGAACTGCCTGTCGTCGCTCGCCACCAGGCGGCCGCCAGGGCCCTCGCGGTCGCGTGACCAGACTGGCCGAGAAGCCGAGTGGGCTCGCGGCAGAGCTTAAGGGGCAGCGCAGGCGCACGCTGCGATACCTGCCGCAAGATCAAAGCCAGACGCGCCCGACCGCCACCTCGCGCGCAGAACGCTTCGGAGGCCGAAAAGTGTCCAGCGGTGCGGCCGCACGAGGCCGAGGACTCAGAGAGTGTCGCCGACACGTGGCTGACGTTCAGCTATCGTGGGAGGTACCTAGAGCGTGTACCGGTTGCGGTTGACCGCCTCCTCTACCCGTTCCTGAGTAGCAGGGGGAGGTGTTTTTTTGATGGCAACCGGAACCGTCAAGTGGTTCAGCAACGACAAGGGTTACGGGTTCATCACTCCGGACGAGGGTGGTGAGGACCTGTTCGTGCATCACACCGGCATCGGCGGCAGCGGCTTCAAGTCGCTGAGCGAGGGCGCGAAGGTCGAGTTCACGCCCGAGCAGGGCCCGAAGGGGATGCAGGCGACGAACGTCGTCCCTGCGAACGCCGGCTAGGCGGAGGGAAGCTCGCTCAGCCGCATCCTGTCTCGCCGCTTGGATCGGCGGGGTGCGGGCATCTACGACGGAGTGAAAGCGAGGCCGGTGGCGAAGACGAAACGACAGATGACCCAGGCGAAGCGGGCGCGGGAACAGACGCTGCGTGAGCGCCGCGAGCGTAAGCAGGAGAAGAAGCGGGCGGCGGCCGCGCTGAAAGCGGGGACTGCCACGGAACAGCCGTCGGACGAGAGCGCAGCGACATCGGCGCCGGACGCCCGGTGACCGAACCCGAGCGCAGCGGTGTGAGCGCGCCGGCAAGCTTGTCTGTGACATCGGTCGGCTCCCCGGCCCGGCACGCCTACTGCCCCCTGTGCGGGCAAGCCCGAGTTGAGATCCGGGCCAATGCGGTTCGCGGGGTCGACGCTGCGCTCTGCCCGGGCCGTTGCCTTGTTGCCTGGCAGGCGCTGACGGCGCTGCGTGAGCAGGAGGCGATCAGCGCGCGGGTAGTCGCGCGCCGTCGCCTGGAGTACGAGAGCGGCCAGGCCCACCCGCGCGCGTTGTCGGAGCTGTTGCTCGATCGCTGGCGGGAGGGGGACTGGACGGTCGCGCCTGAGCAGGTGCTTCGGCAGATGCATTCGCAGCGGGCCGCCGAGGGGAACGGTGCGACGAGCGGACTGTGAGCGGATGAGCGCCCGGCAGGGCTGATCGCGGCGCCGGCGCAGCCGCGGCCGGACTTCCTGCTACGGTGGCTGTGCGGCGACGGGCAACTGTCGCCGGGAGATTGAGCTTCTCGTTCCTCCTTCGGGTGCTTCGAGTCGACTGATCTCGAACCCGAACTAAGGAGTCGAACCGAATGTCGAATGAATCCTTCCGCTCGCTCGGCGTGCGCGCGCAAATCGTGGACGCGCTCGCCGCACGCGGGATCACCGCGCCGTTTCCGATCCAGCGGCTCGTCTTGCCCGATGCGCTCGCCGGGGCCGACGTACTCGTGAAGTCCCCGACCGGGTCGGGCAAGACGCTCGCCTTCGGGTTGGCGGTCGTGGAGCGTACGCACCGCGGTCGCGCCGCACCGGCGGTTCTTGTCCTGGTGCCGACCCGCGAGCTCGCGGCGCAGGTAGCCGAAGAGCTCCGCGCGCCGGCGAAGGCGGCCGGCCTGAGGATCGAGGCGGTGTACGGCGGCGTACCGCTTGGGAGCCAGGCGAAGCGGGCGAAGGGCGCCGAGATCCTGGTCGCGACGCCCGGGCGCCTGCAGGACCTGGTCGAGCGCCGATTCGTCTCGCTCGGACAGGTCGAGATCCTCATCCTCGACGAGGCCGACCGGATGCTGGACATGGGCTTCCGGCCGCAAGTCGACGCGATCGTCCGTCGCCTGCCGAGCGCCCGCCAGACGATGTTCTTCTCGGCCACGCTCGACGGCGAGGTCGGCGATCTCGCCCGCGCCTACACGCACAACGCGTGCCGCTTCGAGCTGGCGCCGCCGGAACCCGACGGCGAGGCGCAGGTTGTCGACCACGCCTTCGTCCCGGTCACGTCCGCCGACAAGCTCGACGTCCTCGTCGAGCATCTCGCAGGCGCCGAAGGGCTCGCCCTCGTCTTCGTGCGGACGAAGCGAGGCGCCGACCGGCTGGCGAAGAGGCTGTCGCAGCGAGATGTTTCCGCAGCGGCGATGCACGGCGACATGCCGCAGGCGCGACGCGAGCGGACGCTCGAGCGCTTCCGCTCCGGCCGCGTACCGACTCTGGTCGCAACCGAGCTTGCCGCGCGCGGCCTCGACCTGGTCGAAATCACCAGTGTGATCAACTACGACCCGCCCGCAGACGACACGAGCTACGTCCACCGCGTCGGCCGTACCGGTCGCGCCGGTCGCGGCGGCGCAGGCGTGACCCTCGTCCTCCCGGAGCAGCAGGCAGACGTCAGCCGAGTCGCGGCCCGCGTCGGCCGCCGGGCCGAGTTCGAGAGCGCCGGACTCCGCCCGGCCCCGCCGAAGCTCGTGTACACGAGCCGCCGCGGACGCCGCTCACGCTGGTAAGCCCCGTTACGCGGGGTCTGTAGGCTCGCGGCAGGTTTCGGTGCAATCGCGACTCCGGCTCACGCGGCGGCAGATCCTGGCGTTCCGACGACGGGTCGGTGCGCTCGAGAAGCGGCTGCCGGCGGGCTCGGAGTCGCTGCGGCGGGCGGCGTGGGCCGGGCTTGCAGGACAGCATGCCGAGAGCCGCGTTGCTCTCACTGCACGCGCGGGTCGACGGGGTCGAGGCGTCGACGTGGGAGGATCCTTCGCTCGCCCAACTCTGGGGGCCTCGCTACAGCACCTACGTCGTCGCCAAGCGCGACTTCGCGCTGTTCTCGCTGGGGAGGCTTCCCGACAGCGCCAAAGGCCGCCTGCGGGCCGAGCGCATGGCCCGAGCAGATGCATGCCCATCTCGACGGCCGGCGAATGACGGACCGTGAGCTGGGGCGCGCGCTCGGCGTCGGCAATTCGATGAGGTACGCCACGACGACGGGCACGATCGCGATCCGCTGGGAGGGCGCGCGGGCGCCGATCGTCTGGACGGTCCCCGCCCCCGAGATCGAACCGGCCGAAGCATGCCGCGAGCTCGCTCGACGGTACCTCCACGTCTTCGGGCCGACCACGGCTGAGAGCTTCGCCCGCTGGGCCGGGATCTCGCGGAGCGCGGGGGCCGATGCGTTCGCCTCGCTCGAAGGATCGCTGCTGCCCGTCCGCTCGCCGCTCGGCGACGAGTGGCTGCTCGCAGACGACGAGTCGGCGATGCTCGCCGCCGAGACGGCCGCCGCGCCCGCACGCCTGTTGCCGAGCGGCGATGCCTACTTCCTGCTCGACGGAGCGGAGCGGGAGCTTCTCGTCCCGCGGGCGGATCAGCGGGAGCGGCTCTGGACGTCCCGGGTGTGGCCGGGCGCGCTCCTCGTCGACGGCGAGATCCGCGGAACCTGGAGGCGGGCGCAGCACGTCGTGCGGATCGACGCCTGGGCACGCCTGTCGCGTGCGACGCGCGACGCGGTCGAGGCCGAGGCCGGCGCCCTGCCCCTTCCGGGCGTCGACCGGCGGATCGAGGTGGTCTGGAACACATGAGCGCCCGCCTCCGCCGAGGCTAGGCTGGGCTCCGTGGTCGAACCGGGATACACCGTCAAGGCTCTCGACGAGTCGACGTGGGCGGCGTTTGCCGCCCTGGTGGAGCGCAACAACGGCATCTTTGGTGGCTGCTGGTGCATGGGGTTCCACCCCGAGGGGGTCGGCAGGGATACGACGCCGGCCCTGAACCGCAAGCGGAAGCTCGATCGTGTTCGGGCGGGAGCGGCCCATGCGGCGCTTGTCTTCGACGGGGACGACTGCGTGGGCTGGTGCCAGTTCGGAGCACCCGACGAGGTGCCGCGGATCAAGAGCCGCGCGGCGTACGAAAAAGGTCGGACGACCTCGCCGGACTGGCGGATCGCGTGTTGCTACGTCGGTAAGGGGCACCGGCGTCAGGGCGTGGCGACCGCGGCGCTCGCCGGTGCGCTCGATCTCATCGCGGCCCTGGGCGGAGGGACTGTCGAGGGATACCCGGAGGACGCCGGTTCGGTGCCCGCCGGTTTCCTCTACAACGGGGCTCTTTCGACCTACGAGAAGCTCGGGTTCATCCGGGACCGCAAGATCGGCAAGCACCGCTGGGTCGTGACCAGGGTCGTCGAGACGGCAGCATGAGCATGTTCCCGAGCTCGCTCTCCGCCCGTGCGGGCTGCAGTGGCGATCTAGCACCTCGCAAGCTGTAGCCGTTATTTCTTCGGCGATTATTCTCTTCCGATGAACGACGAGTCGTTAGATCTTTGTGCAGATCGCTTGCCAAACTCTGCCGTATCGTCTATCCTCCGTCGACCATGATGTGGACGACCATCGACAGCCAGACGTTTCTCGCCGAGTCCGCGAAAGCCGTAGCGGCGTTGCCGTGCCGGCACGACTTCGGCAGGAACCGCCGACCCGGCCCCGTACCGGCCCTCGTTGGGAGGCGTGCGCGCTAGTTCCCTAGCCGCACACCAAGCCAGACGAGGGCGACCCTAGTGGTCGCCGTTCTCGTTTCAAGGGGCGACCACCGATCGTCGAAACCAAGGTGATGCCCAGCTTGAAACATTCATAGATCGAATCGAGGCCCCGCCTGAGAGAGAAAGTCGCTCAGCGCTCGCGGCGCGAAATAGCGCTCGGACAATAGCGTGTGCTTTTGCCTGCGCTTTTTCCGGCGAGCGTGCAAGCGGCGGGCTCCAAAGCTCCTCCACGTAGGACGGCGATCGCAACGGACACGCGCAACCGGCGATCGGCGATCCAGGGTCGAAGGGTTGGCGAGTGGCTTGAAAAACATCGTCCGGCCTCGGCCGCACGAGACATACGACCACTGTGGCATGCCCAGGAGGCAAGCGCCTACTGCGTCGACGCCCGTCTTCGGGCGTGGACGGAGAGGCGTGGCTCTGCCGGGCACGCACTCCGCCACAGACACTTCCCGGCAGCTAGAAGGGAAAGACCATGGCGTATCGAGACGCTCGAGCGGCGCTTCGCCGCTATCGGGGCTCGGGTCAAGATGATGAAGGCGCCGCCCCGGCGCGCCTGGTGGCAGTCGAACACCGGGCTCCTGGACGTCGCCAAGGACAGACGCGGCGAGTACTTCGAGCTCCGCATGCTCGGTCGGCGCGGCATCTCGATGAACGTCGTCGACTCGGACCGCGACGATCGCTGCCTGCTCCTCCTCGTTCGCGAAGGTGGCGAGAAGAGCAAGTTCCTGTGCGGCTTTGACGAACGGCACTGGTTCGTCGCAGCGGTGCCGGAGTCCGCGGCGGGTCATCGGCTCCGTGAAGGCGGCCAAGGTCGCGCTCCAGCCGGACCTCGTCCGCGAGGTGGTCGAGCGCGTGCGACCGAAGGACCGGTTCGCACGAAGGAACGTCGCGTACATCCGGCAGGGCGAGTGGTTCTTCTTGCCGCGGTGGACGCTCCAGGTCGGCGAGCGGCAGGTCCTTCACGACGAGCCGCTTACCCGCGGACACGGGAAGCCGCATGTGCTCGAGTTCGCCTACCGTCGAGGAGGCGAGAGGGTGTTCGTTGACGACGAGCATCCGACCGGCATCAGGCCCGAGGAGTTCTGGGCGCTGCCGCGGGTCGCGGCGGAAGGGCGATTGGTACGAGCTCGTCCGCGAACCCCGAGCTCTATGCGAGGGGCGCCGTCCGGCATCCGGACCACGCGACGATCGTCCTGCGCTTGCTGGCACCGCGTGCTGATGAACACCGAGCAGGGCGCGCGTGCAATGCGGCACGTCGCCTTCCTCGACTGACGCGGCGCCTCGGCGACGAGGTGCCCGCTCGTTCCGGGATCGTCCAGCGGCAGGACGCCACGCTCTGAACGTGGAGACCGAGGTTCGAATCCTTGTCCCGGATTCCATGGGCCGGATAGCTGAGAGCTCGGCAAAGCAGCCGCGCCGTGGTGGTAGCTGCGGCAAATTGAGG
Source organism: uncultured Actinomycetes bacterium (assembly GCA_963776375.1). Lineage (GTDB taxonomy): Bacteria > Actinomycetota > Thermoleophilia > Gaiellales > Gaiellaceae > PALSA-612. Next base: position 139,709 of record CAVZMF010000009.1, read on the forward strand.
CGGTGGTTCGAGGGTTCGACTCCCTCCCGGTCCACTCGGGCGAGTAGCTCAACTGCGGAGAGCGCTTGTCTTACAAACAAGAGGCTGCTGGTTCGAGTCCAGCCTCGCCCACTTCATCGAAGGCGGATAGCTCAGTGGAGAGCACCTCTCTGATACGGAGGAACGCGCCGGTTCGACTCCGGCTCCGCCCATCTCACGCGTGACCGTAGCTCAGCGCGGTAGAGCGCCCGTCTGAAACGCGGGGCGTCGCAGGTTCGATCCCTGCCGGTCACATCGTGGCTCCGTAGCTCAAACGGCAGAGCTCCCGCCTCTTAAGCGGAAAGTTGCAGGTTCGACGCCTGCCGGGGCCACCTTCGGAAGGACTGCCACCGGTGCGGTATCCCGTCTCGAAAACGGGTGGGCCCGCGGGCCTTGGGGGTTCGACTCCCTCTCCTTCCGCTCGCGGAGGCATGGCCGAGCTGGGAAGGCAGCGCGTTGCTACCGCGTAGACGGCACGAGCCGTTCGCAGGTTCGAGTCCTGCTGCCTCCGCCTCTTTCGTTCCGGCGTGGTCGAGTCGGTAAGACGCGCGACTGTTACTCGCGAGAGCGCAGGTTCGAGCCCTGCCGCCGGAGCTTCGTGCCCCCGTGGTCGAATTGCGTGATGACACCGGGCCCTCAACCCGGAGGCTGCGGGTTCGAGTCCCGCCGGGGGTTTCAGACTGGTCGTAGGGAAGAGGGCAATCCCACCGGCTTCGGGCGCCGGAGATCGCTGGTTCGACTCCTGCCGGCCAGACTTGCGCGGTAGGGGAGCGGCTGTCCCCGCGAGCCTCATGAGCTCGAGACCGTGGGTTCGAATCCCACCCGCGCTACTTGAAGATTGGCTCGCCGACGGGCGGGCCAAGGAAGTGACGGAACAAGGGCTGGTGCAGAGCGCGGGCCCTAACGTGCAGCTGGCTTCGACAAGCCTCCAGGGCCAACCGGTGAGGAGGTGGCGGCGCGGACACGCGCTGGCAGGAGTGCCGATGGGCAACAGCTGGCTCCGGAGCCCATGAGCGGTAACGTCTCTGCCTCCGGTTGCGGGGAGCCGATCCCGCCTTCCACCTCTCTTCCCCTCGGGGGCGTAGCTCGGATGATCGGAGCGCTCGCCTGTCAGGCGAGAGGCGCCGGTTCAAGCACGTCCGGCCCCTCTCGGGTGGGATCGAATTTCGACGGCGGCCGCCCGCTCTGCAGCACGAGCCTGCGGCGCGCCGTCGAAGCTGGCCCGCGCGCGAGGGGGTGAGCGGGCCGTTTCGGCGCCCCGCCGAGCTGTCGAGGCGGGGCGCAGCGGGGACGTAGCTCAGTTGGAAGAGCACTCGCTTGTCAGGCGAGAGGTCGCCGGTTCGATTCCGGTCGTCCCCGCTTCGTGGTGGCCGTGGTGTAGAGGCAGCACCCGGGGTTGTGAGCTCCGAGGCGCCGGTTCGAGCCCGGCCGGTCACCCCTCTCTGCGGACGCTGAGCAGCGGTGAGCTCAGCGGGCTGTAACCCCGCCGCCTCGTGCTGTGGTGGTTCGACTCCACCCGTCCGCACTTCAGACCACAGACGGAGAGGAGGATCCATGCGTGAGCACGAGCACCCGGCGTCGACGTGGGTTCTCCTCGCCGACGTTCGGATCAGCGAGCGCCGCCGGCAGGGCCTGAGCGCCCGAAAGGTGGGGCTCTATCGACAGTGGCTCGAGGACGGCCGTCACGCTCCACCGGTGCGGCTCGCCCGCGACGGCAACGGCTTCGTCGTCCGGGACGGCCGGCACCGCGTAGCCGCAGCGCTCGCCGCGGGTCACGTCGGCATCGAGGCGGTCCTGCGCCGCCTCCTGGGGATGAGGCTCTGGTGGCAGAGCACCTCGCTTGCAACGAGGAGGAGCGGGTTCGACTCCCGCCGCTCCACAGCTTGGGGCCCAGCATGCGCCGATTGCACTCGGGGGTTCCTGGTAGTTGCCCTGAGCACCTCGCTTGGCAGCGAGGAAGACGGGTTCGACTCCCCCGTCTCCACTCAGGCCTCCGTAGTGTCAACGGCAAGCACGCGCCCTTTGTACGGCCGAGGTGCGGGTTCGACTCCTGCCGAAGGCTCTCCTTACGCCCGTAGCTCAGTGGACAGAGCACTGCCTTGCGACGGCAGAGGACGCTGGTTCGACTCCAGCCGGGCGTTCCACTTCGCGGACGTAGCTCAGTGGGAAGAGCACCGGGGCGCCACCCCGGGGAGGCCCGTTCGATCCGGGCCGTCCGCTCTTACAGGCCTGTGGTGTAAACGGAAGCACGGCGAGCTCCAACCTCGCTGGTCCGGGTTCGAGACCTGGCGGGCCTGCTGAACCAGAGATCGTCGCGGGCCGGAGCGGCTCGGTTATCTATCGGCAGAGCGGTCTTCGGACCGTGCGGTTCGACTCCGCGCACCCGACCGCATGCCACGACCGCGACGACACCTCGCTGCGGGCCGAAACGGTTCCGGTTATCGACTCCTAATGACAGGTCGCGGGTTCGAGTCCCGCCCGGAGCGTCCACGTGCGCCGGTAGCTCAGTTGGCAGAGCAGTTCCCGGGCCGTGCCACCACGACCGCAGCAGCTTCCAGACCGCGGTCCGGATCTCGCGGGCTACGGACGGCGAGCGTCCGGCTCGGCGAGCGCCGTCGAGTCGCCGGGCATCGCTCCGAGCAGACACCCGGCGCCGCACCACGACCGCAGCGCCTGCCAGCCGTCGACGAGGAGGGACGCGATGTCCTACCTGCTGCAGTACGCGCGGCGTCCCGACTCGATCGCGTCGGCAGGACCGCGACGTCGACGAGTACACGCGCCTGAACCGGCCAGGCCTTTACGGCGACGCGTTCGTGCGCGTCTACGTCGAGGACACGGCGCGCATCGTCGCCGCCGCAACCGCGATCCGCAGCTGCAGATCGCCGACTGCGTGAACACGATCAACCTCGAGTTCTCGTTCGCCTCGCCGAGCTGCGCGAGAACTCGCTCTTCAAGATCGACACGCTCGGTCCGGCGCTCGAGCGCTTCCGCAGACGGCACTCGGCTGCGGAGGCGGAGCCGGTACGGTCTGCTGCGCGAGCGCGCGCCACGAGCAGCTCCTTCAAACATCGAAAGGAGGTGCGAGATGTCGTACCTGAAGCGTCACGGCACGCGCCGCGTGCCGCAGTGGGTGCCGCTGCCGGGCCAGGTGCCGAACTCGGCCGGCGGCCACGCCTGGGCGGTCGACGTCTGGACGCGGCTGCGCCGCTTCCTGATCCTCGGCTCCGAGGGCGGCTCGTACTACGCGTCCGAGTGGACGCTGACGCGCGAGAACGCGCAGGCGGTCGAGGCGTGCGTCCGCGAGGACGGCCTGCGCGCGGTCGCGGAGATCGTCCGCGTCTCGCCGAGGGCCGCGCGCCGAAGAACGACCCGGCGCTCTTCGCGCTCGCGATGGCGGCGGGCGTCGGCGACGTCGACGACGCGCCAGGCGGCGCTCGAGGCGCTGCCGCAGGTGGCACGCACCGGCACGCACCTGTTCCAGTTCGCGCCTGTTCGTCGAGGGCTTCCGCGGCTGGGGCCGCTCGCTCCGGCGCGCGGTCGGCCGCTGGTACGCGGCGCAGCCGGTGGACGCGCTCGCCTACCAGGCGGTCAAGTACCGCCAGCGGGCGGGCGTCACGCACCGCGACCTGCTCCGCCTGGCCCACCCGGCCGCGCGGGTCGGCGCCGGCAACCCGACGCTCGACGTCTCGGACGAGCACGCTCGCCTGTTCGAGTGGATCGTCCGCGGCGGCGAGACCGACGGCCTGCCGCGCCTGGTCGAGGGCTTCGTCCGCGCGCAGGAGGCGGCGACGCCGCGCGAGACGGCGGCGCTCGTCCGCGAGTACCGCCTGCCGCGCGAGGCGCTCCAGCCGGAGCACCTGACCTCGCCCGAGGTCTGGGAGGCGCTGCTGGAGGACATGCCGATGACGGCGCTGATCCGCAACCTGGCGACGATGACGCGCGTCGGCGTGCTCGCGCCGGGCTCGGACGGCACCGCGACGGCGGTCGCGCAGCTCGGCGACGCGGAGCGCATCCGCCGCGCGCGGGTGCACCCGATCGCCGTGCTGGCGGCGCTGCGCACGTACGCGTCCGGCCGCGGCGCCCGCGGCCGCGGCGAGTGGAACCCGGTCCGCGAGGTCGTCGACGCCCTCGACGCCGCGTTCTACACGGCGTTCGGCAACGTCGAGCCGGCGGGCAAGCGGCTGCTGCTCGCGCTCGACGTCTCCGGCTCGATGACGTGGCGGCTCGGTCGCCGGCGTGCCGGGCCTGACCCCGCGCGACGCTTCGGCGGCGCTCGCCCTGGTGACGGCGGCGACCGAGGAGCGTTACGAGGTGCTCGGCTTCTTCGCCGGCGTGGCGGCTGGAAGACGGGCACGACGCCGGCCGGGCTGGGGCGCCGACGGCCTCACGCCGCTGGCGATCTCGCCGCGGCAGCGGCTGGACGACGCCGTCAAGGCGGTGTCGGACCTGCCGTTCGGCGGCACCGACTGCGCCCTGCCGATGCTGTACGCGCAGGCAGCGCAAGCGGGAGATCGACACGTTCGTGATCTACACCGACTCCGAGACCTGGGCGGGGGACATCCACCCGGCGCAGGCGCTCCGCGACTACCGCCACGCGTCGGGCATCGACGCCCGGCTGGTCGTGGTCGGGATGGTCTCGAACGGCTTCTCGATCGCCGACCCGGCACGATCCGGGGATGCTCGACGTCGTCGGCTTCGACACGGCGACGCCGCAGCTCATCTCCGACTTCGCCCGCGGCGCTCTCTGACTCGGCGGGCGCCGGCGGGCGCCCTTCGACACGCAGAGAGGAGGCAGAGATGCATCGGCATCTGCACCTGGTCGTGGCCCGGCCGGAGCCCCAGCTGAAGCTGCGCCCGGCCAAGGTCATCCAGCTCGAGGCCCGCCGCCAGGCGCGCCTGGAGGAGCTGCGGCCGAAGCTGCCGCCCACGCTGACGCACGGGCGGCCGGCCGCATGACGACGGAGCCGTCCAGCGCACCGCGACTCCGTGCTTACCCGTCGGAAGCGCCGCCGCCGAGCGGTCCAGGCGGCGGCGCCTCGATTTTCCGTCCCCGACAAGGAGGTGTGCTCATGCCTCAACAACGTCACGGCCCTCGGCTTCGAGGGTGGCCCTTGATCGGCGTCCGAACGGACGCTCCAACGGACATGGCGCAGGCGGTCGCACAGGACGACCGTGCGTCGTCGGGCCGCCTCCGCCTAGGAGGTACCAGCCATGACGCTCGAGGCGACCATGCCAGGCGGCAGCGGCGGCGGTCCGCGCTAGACGCGGGTTGCTTCGCAGCCGAAGGCGCCGCCGTCGAGCGCCTAGCGGCGGCGCCACATGCGGGCGTGGCGGAACTCGGAAGACGCACCGGCCTCAGAAGCCGGCGGGCCTCGGCCCATGGGGGTTCGACTCCCTCCGCCCGTATATCGCGGCCTCCCGGCCGCGCTCCCGCCTCCGTAGCTCAGTTGGAAAAGAGCACCGGGCTTCGAACCCGGGCGCAGAGGTTCGAGTCCTCTCGGAGGCTCTCGCGACACCGTGGCCGAGCGGCGAGGCACGCGCCTGCAACGCGCGCGACGGCGGTTCGAATCCGCCCGGTGTTTTTGTCGCACAATGGACGAGGAGGTCGAATGACCACGATCAAGACGTTCGGGCCCGTCGACGAGCGGAGCCTGAAGCAGCTCGAGCGGTGCATGGAGGCGGGTGACGCCGAGCACGGCGTGCTCTGCGCCGACCACCACCCGGGCTACAGCCAGCCGATCGGCGGTGCGATCGCGTACGAGGGCTATGTCTCGCCCTCGGGCGTCGGCTACGACATCGGCTGCGGCAACAAGGCCGCCCGGACCGAGCTGACCCGGGCGGATCTCGACGAGCTCGGGGGCGTCGAGAAGATCATGCGCGAGATCACGCGGCGCGTCTCGTTCGGCATGGGCGTGGCCGCGCAGGAGCGCGTCGACCACCCGGTGCTCGAGAAGGTTCGCGCCGCGGACTTCGGGCCGCAGCGGGCGCTCGCCGCCCTTGCGGAGTCGCAGCTCGGCACCGTCGGCTCGGGCAACCACTACGTGAACCTGATGGAGGACGAGGACGGGAACGTGTGGGTCGGCGTCCACTTCGGCTCACGCGGCTTCGGCCACAAGACCGCCTCGGGCTTTCTCGCGCTCGCCGAGGGCAAGGAGTTCGGGGAGCGGGCGGTCGAGGGCGAGATGGACTCGCCGCCGGTGCTGTTCGAGATCGACTCCGAGCTCGGCCAGGCCTACCTGGCCGCAATGGAGCTCGCCGGCGACTACGCCTACGCGGGCCGCGACGTGGTCGTCGCCAAGGTGCTGGAGATCCTCGGCGCCGAGGCGGTCCACGAGGTGCACAACCACCACAACTTCGCGTGGCGGGAGGAGCACTTCGGGCGGCAGTTCTGGGTGGTCCGGAAGGGCTGCACGCCGGCCCGTCCCGGCCAGGAGGGGTTCGTCGGCGGGTCGATGGGCGACGAGTCGGTCATCCTCGAGGGCCTCGAGTCGGCCGGGAACGAGCAGGCGCTCTACTCGACGGTCCACGGCGCCGGCCGCGTGATGAGCCGCTCGCAGGCCGCGGGCCGCGTTCGCCGGCGAAAGCGCTGGGGCTGCGGCCACCGCGACTGCCCGTACGTCGCCGAGGAGCCGGGCACCTGCCCCGAGCACGGCTCGAAGCTGCGCAAGGTGTGGGTCGAGGAGCAGGTCAAGCCGGGCCTGGTCGACTGGCCCGCCGTGCAGGCGCGCCTGCGCGAGCAGGGCATCGTCCTGCTCGGCGGCGGGGCGGACGAGGCGCCGGAGGTGTACAAGCGCCTGCCGGAGGTCCTCGCCGCACACGGCGACACGATCCGCGTCAAGCACACGCTCCGCCCGCTCGGCGTCGCCATGGCGGGCCGGGACGTGTACGACCCGTACAAGGACTGAGGGCCGCGCGAGCGGCCCTTGGTCGTTCTGGGCGCCGGTCTAGTCGCGGAGAGCCGCATGGCTGCCCGGTCCGATGCCGAGGCCACGCCCGATGCGATCGAGCAGGTCGAGAAGCTGTTCGCGCTCCTCCCGGCTGAGCGGAGCACTGATCTCCTTCTCGAACGCGACCGCCTGCGCGAGTGCCTGCTGGAGCAAGTCCCGTCCCTCGTCGGTGAGGTGGAGCTGCCGGACGCGCCGGTCGGTCGCATGCGGCTGCCGCTCCAGCAGCCCGCGTCTCTCGAGCTCGTCGACGATCCCCACCATGCGGCTGCGCGGGATCCGGAGGCTGTCGCCGAGAGCCTGCTGCGACTGTCCCTCCTGCAAGCCGACCGCCCGCAGCACCGCGAACTCCCGCGGGTGAAGGTCGAAGGGGGCGAGTGTCCTCTGGAACCCCTGCGCCACCGCGTAGCCAAGCGAGGAGAGGTTGAAGGCCACGCCGCCGAACGGCTTGCCGGCGCTCACGCCGGAATAGTACTCCGATCAGAACAGTTCTGGTATGAATTGTTCTTTCTACTACCTAGCCGGTACGGGAAACCGAACCTCGTGACGCCGGGTCACACCACTGACGAGCGCAGGAGGGGGCAGGCAAGCTCGAGGCCGTGACCGCCGATGATTTTTCGCACCCGTCCAGGTCTCACGTGTAACGCCGAGCAAGAGGGGGTCAGCTGAATGAACGTCGAAGCCACAGCCCGCCCGATGACCACAGACAATCGCAGCTCGCTCGCCCGCCTGGCGCGCTTCACCTCGCGCCACCGCTGGCCGGTAATCGCCGCCTGGGTCGTGCTGACGCTGATCGGCGGCATTGCCGCCGGCAAGCTGTCGAGCCGCTGGTACCAGAGCTTCTCGATCCCCGGCAAGTCGGCGTACGAGGCGAGCCAGCGGAACCTGAAGGCGTTCGGGGTCGGCGTGAAGCCGCCCGACGTCGTCGTGTTCCACACGAACGGAGACGCGACCAAGAGCCCGGCCGTCCGCGCCGCGATGCAGCGGGCGGCGGCTGTGGTCCCAGGAGCGTTGACGAGCTCGTACTTCTCGACTCACAACTCGATGTACGTGTCGAAGGACAGGCACACGGCCTTCCTCGAGATCTACCCGCCCGGGAACCCGAAGTTCGACGGCACGAGCGGGGCCAAGAAGATCCGCGCGGCCGCGGCCGCCGGCTTGCCGGCCGGGACCACGGTGAACGTGACCGGCCACGACCCGCTGGAGGAGGCGTCGACGAACGGCGGCGGCGGGAGCTCGAGCGTGCTGCTCGAGGCCCTGATCGGTGGTCTCGGTGCGCTCGTGATCCTGCTCTTCGTGTTCGGCACCCTGCCGGCCGTCTTGATGCCGATCGTTGTCGCCGTGGCGGCGATCCTGAACACGTTCACGCTCGTCTGGGGCCTGACCTACATCACGAACGTGTCGATCATCGTCCAGTTCCTGATCGCGCTCGTCGGCCTCGGCGTGGCGATCGACTACGCGCTGCTGATGATCTTCCGCTTCCGCGACGAGCTCCGCGAGGGCAGCGACGTCGACTCGGCGATCGTCGAGACGATGACGCACGCCGGCCGGTCGGTGATCGTGTCCGGCTCGACGGTGGCCGTCGGCCTGCTGTCGATGATCATCCTGCCGCTGCCCTTCATCCGCTCGATCGGGCTCGGCGGCATGCTGATCCCGGCGGTGTCCGTGCTGGCGGCGATCACGCTGCTGCCGGCGATGCTCGCGGTGATGGGCGCGAAGATCAACAGCGTCCGCGTGCTGCCGAAGCGGCTCGTCGACCGCGGCCATCCCGAGGAAGGCATGTGGGGCAAGTGGGCGCGGTTCGTGCTCCGCCGGCCGTGGCCGGTGGCGATCGCCGGCCTGACCGTCGTCGGCGTGCTCGTCGGGCTCGGCCTGCAGATGAACGCGAACGAGGCCCAGCTGAAGAACTTCCCGGGCACCGGCACGGCGATCGCCGGGCGGACCCAGCTCGCCGCGGCCGGCATCAGCCCCGGCGTGATGAAGCCGCTGGACGTGCTCGTCGAGCACGGCGGTGACCCGCAGGCCGTGGCCGCCAAGCTGCGCGAGGTGCCGGGCATCGTCGGCGCCGCCGTGCCGCAGGGCTGGCAAAAGGGCCCGAACTCGCTGGTCGAGGCCTTCCCGGCCATCGACGGCTCGGCCCCGGGGATCCAGAGCATCATCGATCGCGCGAACGACGCCCTGAGGGGCACGAACGGCACGCTCACGGGCGTCGCAGCCGTCGACCGCGACTTCCTCCACGCGCTGTTCGGGAGCTTCCCCTACGTGCTCGCGTTCGTGATGGTCCTGACGCTCGTCCTGCTGACACGGGCGTTCCGCTCGATCGTGCTGGCGGTCAAGGCGGTGCTGCTCAACCTGATCTCGCTCGCCGCCGCCTTCGGGATCATCGTCTTCATCTTCCAGGACGGCCACGGGTCGTCGCTCTGGGGGATCAGCGCCACCCAGGCGATCACGGCCTGGATTCCGCTGATGATCTTCGCCTTCCTGTTCGGCCTGTCCATGGACTACGAGGTGTTCATGCTCAGTCGCATGCGAGAGGCGTACGACGAGACGGGCGACACCGACAGGGCGATCGAGCTCGGCCTGGCCCGCACGGGCAAGCTCGTCACGAGCGCGGCGCTGATCCTGATGTTCGCGTTCCTCGTGCTCTCCTCGAGCCCGGGCTACGAGATCAAGGTGTTCGCAATCGGGCTGGCCGCGGGGATCATCTTCGACGCCACCGTGATCCGCGCACTGCTCGTGCCGGCGCTGATGAAGCTGCTCGGCGACTGGAACTGGTGGATGCCGAAGTGGACGCGCAGCGCGCTCTTCATCCGGGAGCCCGCGCCGAAGCCGGCGACCGAGAACGCCTAGCCGTACCGACCGGGGGCGGTGGGCCGAGGGGGGCCCGCCGCCTCACGCGTCGGCCGGGGCGGTCGCTCTCCCACCTGCCCTTCATGGCCCCGTCAGGCCGCGCCGCGGGCCCGCTCGAGTCCGTCGAGGATCATGTCGAGCCCGAACTCGAAACCGCTCGCGATCACGGCCGTGGGCGGATCGAGATGCTGCTCGCCGTGCTCGGCGACATGCGGGTAGCCGCTCTCGCGCAGCTCCGGGATCAGCGTGGCGGCGAAAGCCGTGAAGTCGAAGTCCTCGTCGTCGGAGAGCACCCTCGTGCCGGCGGCATGGCCGAGCTCCCACATCGTGAAGCCGAGAATGTGTCCGTCCAGCACGTGATAGGCGTGGTAGGTCAGCTCGGCCGAGAAGCCGGCGTCGCTCAGGCGGCCGAGCAGCCACTCCATGTACCGCAGCCGCGTCGCGCGCACTCCGCGGGTGGACGTCGGCCCGATCGCCAGGCTGCACGCCCAGGGATGGCGCAGGTAGGCCTCGTGGGCCGAGATCGCGCACGTCTTGATCGCCGTCCGCCAGTCCTCCTCCCCCGAGGGCAGCTCGAACTCCTCGATCACGAGGTCGACCATCGCGTCGACCAGGTCGCCCTTGCTGGCCACGTGGTTGTAGAGGGACATCGCCTCGACGCCCAACTCGCGGGCCAGCTTGCGCATGGACAGCGACTCGATGCCGTTCGTGTCCGTCAGCCGCATCGCCGCCTGCAGCACGCGGTCGCGGTTCAGGGGTCTGCGCTCCATCGACTTGACAAGCTTACGCTGTACGTTTAACTTACGCCGTAAGTTGAAGGCGATCGTGTACGAGAGGTACGGCCCGCCGGAGGTGCTCGAGCTCCGCGAGGTCGAGATGCCGGAGGTGCCCGACGACGGCGTGCTCGTGCGCGTGCGGGCGTCGTCGGTGAACCCCGTGGACTGGCACATGATGACCGGCTCGCCGCTGCTCGTCCGGCTCGTCGCCGGTCTGCGCCGGCCGAAAGACATCCGCCTGGGCTCGGACTTCGCGGGGACGGTCGAGGCGGTCGGCGCGAACGTCCGGCGGTTCCGGCCCGGCGACGACGTCTTCGGCACCAAGGGCGACGCCTTTGCCGAGTACATCTGCATCGCGGAGGACCGGGCCGTAGCGCACAAGCCGGCCAACGTGACCTTCGAGCAGGCAGGGGCGGTCGGCGTGGCCGGGATCACCGCGCTCCAGGGGCTCCGCGACAAGGCCGGGCTCCAGGCGGGGCAGAAGGTCCTGATCAACGGCGCGTCCGGCGGCGTCGGGACGTTCGCCGTCCAGGTCGCCAAGGTCTTCGGCGCGGAGGTGACCGGCGTCTGCAGCACCGGGAACGTCGAGCTCGTGCGCTCCCTCGGAGCGGACCACGTCGTCGACTACACGCGCGAGGACTTCACGCGGAACGGCAAGCGCTACGACGTGATGCTCGACAATGCCGGGACCCGGCCCCTGTCCGAGTTCAAGCGCGCGCTGGCCGACGACGGCGTCTACGTCTCGGTCGGGGGCCAGAAGGGCGGCCGCGTGCTCGGGCCGGCCGGCCGGCTGATCAGGACCCGTCTCGCGTCCATCGGGACGAGCAAGCGGGTGATGCCCTTCCTCGCCAGGCCGAACCGGGAGGACATGGACGCGCTCGCGGAGCTGCTCGAGGCCGGGAAGATCAAGCCGGCGATCGACCGGCGCTACGAGCTGGCCGAGATCGCGGACGCGCTGGCCTACCTCGGCGGGCGGCACGCCCGGGCCAAGGTCGTCGTCGCGATCTAGGCGCGGAAGGTCAGCCGGCGGCCGGGAGCGGGATGCCGCGATGGCCACAGGTGTTGCAGATCCACTGGTGGTAGCTGACACCGAGCTCCCAGCCGCCGATGCCGCCCCTGCGGACCACACGGCGAGGAGGGATCTCGACGTGGTGCAGGTGCATCTGGTGGCCGCGGGGGCAGCGGTTCTCGTTCGGGTCGCGGGGGCGGCGCTTGCCGGGGTGAGTCTCTGTGGACATCACTTGATCTGACGCCCGGTACGCGTGCCCGGTTGTTGAGCGCGCGTAAAGGTTCTGCTCAGGGATGGTTAGCCCGAGTAGTCGAAGGTCGATGCGTACGCGCAGACGCCGCGGTAGTCGAACTCGAGCGGCGCGTGCTCGGCCACGTGCAGCACCTCGACGGTCAGTTCCTCGCCCGTGCGGTCGTGGCCGGGTATCACGCACGAGACCCGGCCCTGATCGGGCACGGGCGCCGCGACGCGTACCTCGACGCGGTCCCGGACCCGGAACCACTGGCGCCTCGGCGTGTGGTCGATCTCGATCGCCGCCGGCGCGACGCCGAGGACATGCCGTTCCTTCCAGATCCAGGGCGCGTGCTCATGGATGTCGCCGCCGCGCGCGCCCAGGAAGATCTCCTCGAGCGCGGTGCGCTGCCCGTCGTCGGCGCGGTCGTCGACGTAGAGGAAGACGCTCCAGGGCGAGCCCGGCTCGTCGTCCGAGTAGCGGAGCGCGAGCACCACGCCGAGCCCATCGAGCGAGACGCCGTCCGCGTCTCCGTCCTCGATCAGCCAGGAGAGGACGCCGAGGCAGATCCCGTGCGTCGAACGGCCGCCGCCCATGCCGTCGATCCGGCGGCAGGGGCAGACGGCGTCGCAGTTGCACGACTCGAGGTAGCTGCCGCGGACATGCCAGCTCACTTCTGCATCTGCATGGCCTGCGGCGGTGCCACCTGCATCGACGGCACCCGCTTCGGCTTCATGGGCATGGCCGGCGCGGGCTGCATCTTCATGCCGGGCGCCTGCGGCTCCATGCCCATCATCTTCATCCGCGCCAGCTCGGCGCCGGGGGAGTTCGGCTGCACGAGGCCGGGAACGCTGGCGGGCGCGGCGGTGACCCACACGCCGAGCGCGAGCAGCGAGACGGCGACGAGCCGGCTCAGCTGCTGCCCGCGGGGGGCCAGCTTCTCGACGAGGATCACGGCGCCGACCACCGCCATCCAGAACAGGCTCATCACGCCGAGCGCGAACAGCGCCAGCATCAGGCCCCAGCAGCAGCCGAGGCAGTAGGCGCCGTGCTCCATCCCCATGCGCACGGCGCCGATGCGGCCCGGCCGCCGGCCGTGGAGCAGGAAGTGGAGCGGCGAGCGGCAGTGCCGCAGGCAGACGTCCTTGAGCGGCGTCAGCTGGTAGAGCCCGGCGGCGAGCAGCGCCGCGCCGGCCACGTACGTCCCGGCGCGGTCCCACGCGAGCCAGTCGGTGCCGGCCGAGACGAAGGCGCGGTAGATCCCGTAGGCCGCGAGCCCGGCCGTCGTCCAGACGGCCAGGTAGCCGGCGACGAACAGCCAGGCGGGCACGAGCACTCCCTGACCTCGTCGCGCCTGCTCCCGCGAGACGCGCGCGAAGAGCAACACCATCGGCGAGACCGACGGAAGCATCATCGCCGCCATCATCGTCACCCAGATGCCGAGGAACCAGCCGAGGCCCCCGAGGTCGGTGCCCGGCCCCGCGTCCATGCCGCGCATGCGCTCGACGGTCACGATCCAGGCCACGAGCGTGGCGGCGAGCAACGTCGCAACGACGAGCGTGCTGTTGCGCGAGACTGTGACCCGGCCGGCCGAGAGCATCAGCGGGGCTCCCTAGCCCTGCCAGGCGAAGTCGCGGTAGTGCCCGTTCTTGCCGGTGTTGTCGAAGGTGAGGCAGCGCTCCGTGTCGGCCGGCCCCGCCATCGAGGAGGTGATGCAGGGACAGAGGACGTCGCAGCTGCAGTTCTCCATGTACTCGCCCTCGAGCGACCAGGCCATGGCTCCTCCCTTCGTCGACTCCGGGAACCGTACGGGAGCGCAGGCACTCGTTTCAACTCCGCCGGGCCGCTACCCTCGACGGCCGATGTCTCGAAGACTTGTCCTCGTCGCTGTCGGCCTGGTCGCGCTCGGGATTGCCGGCGCGGCTGCGGGCCGAATCGGCGCGACGAGCCCGACCGTGGTCACCTTCCCTGCGGCGCAGACGATCCCGCGGAGCGGCAGGCTGCCGGCCGGCGCCGGGCACGCGCTGGCGCTGGACGAGCCCGTCGGCGGTGACGAGGCCGGGCTCGTCGTCGTGTCGAACGCGCGGCAGGTCGGCGTCGCCGTGGACACCCGCAGGCTCGGCCCGATCGGCGTCCACATTCGCTTTGCGCACTTCGTGCGCTTCGGCTCCGCGCTCGTCCCGGACGCGCTGGTGCCCTGGGACGGCAGCCCGCACCGGGCCGAGCAGCAGAACCAGCCGGTCTCGATCGACGTGTCCGTGCCGTACGGGACGAAGCCTGGCGCCTACAAGGGCTCGGTGGCGGTGACGGCCGACGCGAAGCGTGTCGTCTTGCCCATGACGATCACCGTCTACGGCGTCGCCCTGCCGAAGCTCGGCCAGGTCTCGGGCAGCCTGCTCACGACCTTTGCGGTCGGGCCGCAGTCCTACGTGGGTCGGGCGATCTCGCTCTTCCACTACACGAGCCCGGACCAGATCCGCGCCGCGAACGACTCGCTGTTCTCGTTCCTGTCCGCGTACCGCATCGCGCCCGACTCCTGGGGCTACGGGACGCCGGGCCCCTCGGGCTACGTCCAGAGCAGCGCGTGGTGGAAGGACTCGGCCGGGAACATGGCCAGACAGATGCAGGTCGGCCAGTTCCCGATGCTGTGGATCCCGCTTTCGACCAACCGCGCGACGCCGGGCAACTACATCGCCGGCCTCAGCCCGCTCCAGCCGGAGAAGTGGTGCACCTACCTCAAGAACATCAAGGAGTACTGGACCCTCCACGGCTGGCTACAGGCGGGCGCGATCCCGTATGCCTACCCCTACGACGAGCCGGGCGACTCGCACACGAGCCTGCTCGCCCGTCAGGCGACCGCGCTCCACCGCTGCTGGAGCGGCGCCGAGATGCTGACGACGGCGACACCGGGCACGTCCACGGCGCGCCTCTGGGACGGCAAGGGCGCGGACGACGTAGACATCTGGGCCGCCGTCGACTGGCGCTACTACGGCATCTTCACGTCGCCGGCGAACGAGAAGGACGGCAACCGGGCCCACCGCTACCTGAAGTCGATCGACCAGGCGCGCGCCCGCGGCAAGCGGATCTTCGCCTACACCTACTACGGCGTCCCCGGCTTTCCGTCTTTCAGCGTCGTCGAGCCGCTTTCGAACCCGCGGATGTTCGTGCTCTGGACGGCGCTCGAAGGTATCGACGGCATCCTCTACGGCCAGGGAACGACGACCTACGGCGCGCCGGGCGACCCGCTGACGAGGACGAACGACGCACGGGGTGAGTCGATCCTGATCTACCCGGGCGACGGCGCGCCGATCCCGAGTGCGCGGCTCGAGCAGATCCGCTCCGGCATCGAGGACTGGGAGATCTTCGCCGTCGTCCGCAGGCGATTCGGGGCGGCGAAGGTGCGGCAGATCCTGGGCGCTCACGGCCTGTTCAGTGCCGATGCGAAGGGCGTCGAGCTCGCCTGCGTGGTCGGCTGCGACCTGAAGGGGCCGGCGCCGCAGGCATGGCCGAAGTGGTCGCAGGACTCTTCCACGGCCGGCCGGATCGAGGCCGCGCGCCGCGACGCCCTGGCTCTCGCGGCCTCGTAGATACATCGTCACTCGAAGGAGTGAGAGGCGCGGCGCCGTAGGCGTCGATTCTCCATCTGTGTCCGCGGCCGAGTCCGACGATCGCGTGAGTCCGCTGCCAGGCGGGCGCCTGCTCTCCGAGCGGCTCCGCGCGGGCCAGGACGGCTACTCGCCGAGCCTGGAGCGCGAGCAGGAGCAGCAGCGCTCTTCCGGCCCGGATGTGAGGCTCGGTGCCGCCACCCAGATCGAGATCGACGCCGGCGAGGTCGCGTTCCTCGTGCCCTTGCAAGACCAGTGGCCGAACGAGTACTGGCTGCTGGCGTTCCGACAGGCGCACGAGTCCTGGCCGCCGCACCTGGTCGAGCCGCGGGTCGACGAGGGCCGCGGCCTCCAGCTCGGACCGCTTCCGGCCGCCGCGCTCGAGGAGCACGTGCGCGCGGTGAAGGACCGCGTCGCGCTCGCGAACCGGATTTACGCCGACGAGATCGAGCCCGAGCTCCGCCGCCAGCGCGAGGAGGCGCTTCGGCGCGAGCGGGAAGCGGAGCGGCTCCAGGCCGAGGTCGAGTCGAAGCTCAAGCTCCTGCTCGGCTAGCGCCTCCCGACGAGACGCACGAGAAGGGGCCCGGTCCTCCAGGCCCCTTCTCTGCTTCCCGGCCGCCCTGCGCCAAAGGAGGAAGGCTCAGCTGGTGGCGACCTGACTCGGCCGGCGGGCCGAGAGGAACTTGACCGACCCTGCGACGAGCAGCATCAGCCCGAACGCCGCGGCGACGCCGATGCCGAAGTCTCCCCAGTCGAATCCGGGCGAGCGGACGACGGTGACCACCGGCAGATGGGCCTGGACCGCCGCGTCGACCGTGTCCGCTGAGCGGCCGTCGGTGGGGGTGAGTCGGCTCAGCGAGGCGATCGTGGCCGCGTCACGCGTGTCGGGAGACCGGCCGTCGAGCAGCGGTTGCTGCTGCTGTGCTGCTGCTGCGTGAGAAGGACGGCGTAGCCGTACCAGCCGTCCTTGTAGGTGTCGCTCGGGCTCCCGCCGGCCGTGGCCGCGGGCGCTGCGAACGCTGCCACCGCGGCTGCGAGCGCCAGTCCCAGAAGCGTGTGCCTGATCTTGCGGGTCTTGCGGGGCATTTCGTCCTCCTTTTTCTCCGATCGCCCCGTGCGATCGGGTGCCCGCAGTCCACCGGGAGGCGCCTAAGCCTCGGTTAGGCGCGGGTAAGGACCGGCCAAAGGTGCCCCTTGAGTTCCGAAACGCACTGCCGTAGCGTCTGCACGAGGCGATCCGATGGAGTTCCGAATCCTCGGCCCGCTCGAGGTGATCGAGGACGGGCAGGCGCTCGACCTGGGCGGGCAGAAGCAGCGTGCGTTGCTCGCCGTGCTGCTCCTGCACGCGAACGAGGTCGTCTCCGCCGATCGGCTCATCGACGCGCTCTGGCCGGAGCGGCCGCCGGATACGGCGGCGAAAGCATTGCAGGTCTACGTCTCGCAGCTCCGCAAGACGCTTGGCAAGAAGCGTGTGGAGACGCGAACGCCGGGCTACCTGCTTCGGATCGGCGAGGACGAGCTCGACCTGGAGCGCTGCCGCCGGCTGGCCGAGGCAGGCAAGCCGGGCGAGGCGCTCTCGCTCTGGCGGGGCTCGTCGCTGACGGACTTCGCGTACGAGCCGTTCGCGCAGGTCGAGATCGGGCGGCTCGAGGCGCTGCGCCTCGCGTGCCTGGAGGACCGGCTCGATCTCGACCTCGTCGCCGGGAGGCATGCTGCGGTCGTCGGCGAGCTCGAGTCGCTCGTCACCGAGCACCCGCTGCGGGAGCGCTTCCGCGCCCAGCTGATGCTCGCCCTCTACCGCTCGGGCCGGCAGGCCGAGGCGCTCGACGTCTACCAGGCGGGGCGCCGGCTGCTCGCGGACGAGCTCGGTCTCGAGCCCGGTGACGCGCTCAAGAGCATGCAGAAGGCGATCCTCGCGCAGGACGTTGCACTCGATCTCCCTTCGGAGCCGTCGCCGCCGCAGGAGTCCGAGCCGGCTCCGGCTCCCGCGGGTCCTGCCGAGCCCGGCACGGCACGGGAGGTGCGCAAGACGGTTACGGTGCTCGTTGCTGCGGTCGAGTCCGCCGGCGACGCCGAGTCGCTGGATCCGGAGGCGCAGCGACGCCTGACCAGCCGCGCGTTCGCCGAGATCGGGGCCGTCGTCGAGCAGCACGGAGGTACGGTCGAGACGCTCGCCGGGGACTCGTTGACGGCGGTGTTCGGCGTGCCGGTCGTGCACGAGGACGACGCGCTCCGTGCGGTGCTGGCCGCGACGGAGCTCGGCGAGCGTCTCGCCCTCCGCCTCGGCGTGAGCACAGGCGAGGTGATCACGGGCGGACGGGGGAGCGAGCTCCCTTCGACCGGGAGGCCGATCACAGCGGCGGCCCGGCTCGCGCAATCCACACGGCCCGGCGAGGTGCTCATCGACGAGGCCACGCAGCGGCGCGTGAACGACGCAGTTCAGGTCGAGTCCGGGGGCGACGGGTTGCGGGTGGTGGCGGTCCGGAAGGATCCCGTCGCGCCGGGAAGCCGCTTCGACACGCCGATGGTGGGCCGGGACCGCGAGCGACGACGCCTCCGTGACGTCTTCGACCAGGCGGTCGTCGACTCCTCGTGCCAGCTGTTCACGATCCTCGGCGTGGCAGGCGTCGGTAAGTCACGCCTCGTTCAGGAGTTCCTGGCCGAACTCGGCGACCGCGCCACGGTCGTCCGCGGCCGCTGTCTCCCATACGGTGAGGGAATCACGTACTTCCCGCTGCTGGAGGCCGTGAAGGAATCGGCAGGTCTCGAAGACGTCGACTCGCGGGAGCAGGGGGTGGCGAAGATCGTGACGCTCCTCGACGACCGAGACGGAGCCGAGCTCGTCGCCCGCCGCGTGGGCGAGCTGGTCGGGCTGGCGGAGATCGAGCCCGGGGCCGGTGCCCACGAGAGCTTCTCCGCCGTGCGCTCGCTGTTCGAGTCGATGGCGCGTCGAACGCCGCTCGTCGTCGTCTTCGACGACATCCATTGGGGGCAGGCGACCTTTCTCGAGCTCGTCGAGCATCTCGGAGACTGGACGCGCGACGCGCCGCTGCTCGTCGTCTGCATGGCGCGCCCCGAGCTCCTCGACGTCCGGCCGGACTGGTCGGGCGGGAAGCTCAATTCGACCACCGTGCTGCTCGAGCCGCTCTCGGACGCCGAGAGCGCCCAGCTCGTCGACAACCTCGTCCGGGCCGACGGTCTCGGGCAGGAGACGCGGCAGAGGATCGTCGCCGCCGCCGAGGGAAACCCGCTGTTCGCCGAGGAGATGTTCGCCCTCGTTCTCGAGGGCGGCCAGGCACACGATGAGCTCGCGGTGCCGCCGACGATCCAGGCGTTGCTCGCCGCACGGCTCGACCTGCTCGACGAGGACGAGCGAGCGGTGATCGAGCTCGCGGCCGTACAGGGAAAGGAGTTCTGGGACACCGCGCTGTCCGCGCTCGGCGCCGAGATGCTGGTCGACTCCGTTCCCGCGGCGCTCGCCTCGCTCGTGCGCAAGGAGCTGATCCGTCCCGACCGCGCCGGACTCGGTGGGCCGGGATACCGCTTCCGCCATCTGCTCATCCGCGACGCGGCCTACGACGCCATTCCGAAGGAGTCGCGGGCGGCCATGCACGAGCGGTTCGGCCGCTGGCTCGAGCGCGCCGCCGGTGCCCGAGCGAGTGAGTACGAGGAGATCGTCGGCTATCACCTCGAGCGGGCGTACCGCTACGGAGCCGAAGTCGGAGTGATCGACGACGCGGCCCGCGGGCTCGCTCGAGAAGCGGCCGAGAAGCTCGGCGAGGCGGGGCGAAGGGCGTTCGTTCGCAGCGACACGCCGGCCGGCCTCAACCTCGTCTCGAGGGCGGCGGCACTGCTTCCCGCTGACGATCCGCTCCGCGTCGAGCTCGTGCCGAACGTGCGGGCCATGCAGGGAATGGCCGGCGACATGGACTGGGCCGAAAGGGTGCTCACCGAAGCGGTCGAGGTGGCGGCGACGACGGGCGATCGGCGGCTGGCTGCACACGCGCTGGTGCAGCGAGGCTTCCTTCGGCTGTTCACCGAGTCCGGGATCACGCCGCGCGAGCTCTTCGACGTGGCGGAGCGCGCCGTCGCAGCGTTCGAGGAGTTGGGCGACGAGCTCGGGCTCGCCCGCGCCTGGCGGCTCGTCGCGCAGGCGCACTATCTCGACCGCCACGGCGCCCGGAGCGCCGAGGCCTCGGAGCGCGCGCTCGAACACGTTCGACGGGCCGGGGATCGCTTCGAGGAGACGGAGATCGTCGCATGGCTGACCGCGGCGCTCGCGCTCGGGTCCACGCCCGCTCCGCGGGCTGCAGAGCGTGCCGAGGAGCTCCTTGCCGGGAGCGTCGGCAACCTGAGCATGGAGGTGAGCTTGCTCGGCGTTCTCGGCTTCCTCGCCGTGATGGAGGGTCGTCTCCCGGAGGCGCGCGAGTTCTTGGACCGGGGTCGACGTGCCATGGAGGAGGCCGGCGAGGTCATCTGGCTCTACTGGCTTTGGGCGCTGATGGCGGAGCCCGTGTCGGGCGAGCGCGAGCTGTACTGGGCGAAGGAGCTGCTCGAGCGGATCGGCGAGAAGAGCCACTACTCCTCGACGGCGGCAGTCCTCGCCCGGGCTACGTACGCGCTCGGCAGGTACGACGAAGCCGAGGAGCTCACCCGTGCGGCCGAGGAAGCTTCGCGACAGAACGACGTGCACGGCCAGGTCGCCTGGCGCTCGGTCAGGGCGAAGACGCTCGCCCGGCGCGGAGAGTTGGCGGCTGCGGAAGCGCTTGCGCGCGAAGCGCTGGCGTTCGGCGGCCAGAGCGACTTCCTCAACACCCAGGGGCACGCGCACATGGACTACGCCGAGGTGCTGACTCTGGCGGGACGGCCCGATGAAGCAGCGGCGGAGGTCGAGGCTGCGATCGACCTCTACGAGCGGAAGGGCAACGCGGTGGCGGCGGCGCACGCCGGCGCGCTGCTCGCCGGCATTCGCCGGGGTTCTTAGCGCAAACTTATCCGGATCTGCTTCCGTATAGCCATTCGGTCCCGACGGAAGGAGCGCTGACGTGGTGACGCAGGCGAACGACGCTCCGCCTCCCAGCCCCGAGGAGGCGAAGGAGCGGCTGGAGCAGACGCTGTTCGAGATCAGGAGGGTGATCGCGGGCCAGGACGCGATGCTCGAGCGCGTGCTCGTCTGCCTCCTCGCCCAGGGCCACCTCTTGATCGAGGGCGTGCCCGGGCTGGCCAAGACCCTGACGGTCAAGACGACCGCCAACGTCCTCGGCGGGAGCTTCGCCCGCGTGCAGTTCACACCGGACCTCGTGCCCTCCGACCTCGTCGGGACCCGCATCTACCGCGCCGGAGAAGGCACCTTCGACACCGAGCTCGGCCCCGTCTTCTGCAACTTCCTGCTCGCCGACGAGATCAACCGCGCGCCCGCCAAGGTGCAGTCGGCGCTGCTCGAGGTCATGCAGGAGCACCAGGTCACGATCGGCCACGAGACCCACAAGGTCCCCGATCCCTTCCTCGTGCTCGCCACGCAGAACCCGATCGAGTCCGAGGGCACCTACCCGCTGCCCGAGGCGCAGGTCGACCGCTTCCTGCTCAAGATCGTCATCGGGTACCCGGAG
The DNA here is from genome assembly GCA_963776375.1 of uncultured Actinomycetes bacterium. GTDB lineage: Bacteria > Actinomycetota > Thermoleophilia > Gaiellales > Gaiellaceae > PALSA-612. Next base: position 160,752 of record CAVZMF010000009.1, read on the forward strand.
CACGACGAGGAGCTGACCATCGTCCAGCGCCAGCTCGTCCCGCACCCCGAGCTGCGCCAGGTGCTCACGCTCGAGGACCTTCGCGACCTGCAGCAGACGACCGCGGCCATTTACGTCGACCCGGCACTGATCACCTACGCCGTCGAGCTCGCAACCGCGACGAGGGAGCCTGCCCGCTACGGGCTCGAGGAGCTCTCGGACTACATCGCCTACGGCGCCAGCCCGCGCGGGCCGATCGCCGTCGTGCAGGCGGCGCGGGCGATGGCGCTCCTCCGTGGCCGCGACTACGTGGTCGCAGAGGACGTCCAGGCGCTGGCGCGGGACGCGTTCCGGCACCGGCTCGTCCTCACCTACCAGGCGCTCGCCGAGGACGTGGACGCCGAGAAGGTCCTCGACGCGGTGCTCGCCGCCGTTGCGGTGCCGAAAGTCGACCTCGCGCGGGCAAGCGCCGCTTGAGCTCGCTGCAGGCACTCCCGCGCGCGCCGGCGCGCCCCGACCGGCCCGGACCGGGGCCGATCCCCGGCAGCCTGCTGCGTGCGCTCGACGTCAGCATCGGCCGGCGTGTCGAAGGGCTGCTCGCGGGCGACTACCGCTCCGCCGTGCTCGGCCAGGGCACGGAGCTCGCGCAGGTGCGCCCGTACATCGCCGGCGACGACGTCCGCCAGATCGAGTGGAACGTCACCGCCCGCACCGGCGAGACCCACGTGCGCGTCCAGCTCGCGGAGCGGGTGCTGGTCACCTGGCTCGTGCTCGACACGTCGCCGTCGATGCAGTTCGGCACCGCCGACCGCCGCAAGGCCGACGTCGTGGAAGGCGTGGCGATCGCGGTGGGTCACGTCGCGAGCCGCCGCGGCAACCGGCTCGGCGTCGTGACCTTCGGCGACTCGCACCCGCAGGCGATCCCGCCTCGCCAGGGCCGCGTGGGGCTGCTCGGGCTGCTCGAGGCGCTCAGGGCCGAGCCCGCCGACGGGCAGGTCGGCGCCACTTCGCTCGGCGCGGCGCTGCAGCGGACGAGCTCGGTCGCGCGGCAGCGCGCGCTCATCGTCGTCGTCTCCGACTTCCGCGGTCCCCAGGACTGGCGCCGCCCGCTGCTCGAGCTGGCCGGCCGTCACGACGTCGTCGCCGTCGAGATCCGCGATCCGCGCGAGCAGGAGCTTCCGAACGCCGGCGAGCTCACGCTCGTCGATCCCGAGACGGGCCGACAGCTTCGCGTCGACACCCGCAGCGCGAAGCTCCGCGCGCGCTTCGCCGCCGCCGCCGAGGAGGAGCGGTTCGCGCTGCGCCGGGCGCTCGCCTCGGTCGGCGTCCGCCACGTCGTCCTGTCCACGTCCGGGGACTGGCTGCGTCTCCTGGCCCTGTTCCTGAAGCGAGGCCGGCGCTGAGCTTCCAGTCCCCCTACTGGCTGCTCGCGCTCCTGTCGCTGCCGGTGCTGATCGCGCTCTACGTCCTCTTCGAGCGGCGCCGCGGGCGCTTCGGCGCGCGCTTCGCCAACCCCGCGCTGCTGCCGAACGTCGTCCGCCGCGGGCCCGGCCGGCTGCGCCACCTGCCGCTCCTCGTGCTGCTCATCGGGCTGACCGCGATGGTCGTCGGCGTCGCCCGGCCGCACGCGACCGTGACGGTGCCGCGCGAGGAGGCGACCGTGATGCTCGCGATCGACACCTCGCGCTCGATGCAGGCGACGGACGTGAAGCCGAGCCGCATCGGCGCCGCCGTCAAGGCGGCCGACGAGTTCGTGGCCAAGATCCCGGAGAAGTTCCGCATCGGCGTCGTCGCCTTCGCGAGCAGCGCCCGCCTCGGGCTGCCGCCGACCTCCGACCGGAACCTCGTCCACGAGGCGCTCGCCGACCTGCAGCCGGGGGAGGGCACCGCCATCGGCGACGCCGTGGAGCTCGCCGTGCGCACGGCCCGGCGGCAGCGCACGTCGGACGGGAAGATCCCGCCGACCGCGGTGCTGATGATCTCGGACGGCGCCCGCGACGGCGGACGGGTCGCGCCCGCGACCGCGGCCCGCCACGCGAAGTCGCTGAACATCCCCGTGTACACGGTCGTGCTCGGCACGCCGAACGGGGTCGTCCACCAGACCTTGACGGGGGGCTACCAGGTCAACATCAGGGTGCCGCCGAGCCCGCAGACGCTGCGGCAGATCGCCCAGATCAGCGGCGGCCGGTCGTTCACGGCGGTGGACGACTCGGGAGCTGCGCGACGTGTACAAGCGGCTCGGATCGCTGCTCGGGCACAGGAGCGAGGACCGCGAGATCACCGATGTGTTCGCGGGCGGCGCCGCGGTACTGCTACTTATCGGGGGCGGGATGTCGATGTTCTGGTTCCGGAGGCTGCCGTGAAGCTCGTCGGGCTCACGCTCGCGGCCGCTGCCGCCGTGCTCGTCTCGTTCGCCGCCCCGGCGGGCGCGACGAACGAGTGCCGCGGCTTCATGGTCTGCGCACCGGTCGCCGGCCCCTGGGTCGTCGTCCCGACGGGCACGGCCGCTCCGCGGCCGAGCGTCCAGTACCAGCTCACGTGCCCGAAGGGATTCATCGTCGGCGGCCTCGACGCGGAGCTGACCGACCGCGGCATCGACGTCAACTTCGAAGCGCTCCTCGGCAGCCCCGTGAACCCCGGCATCACCACGAGCCGCTCGGCGGTTTTCACCGGGACGGCTGTGGCCGGGCCGCCGCGCGCGGCGAGCTTCCGGCCGCACATCGGCTGCCTGCCGGCCGCGGGCGGCGGCAGCCGGATCCCGACCGTCGCCCACGTCGTTCCGCCCGGGCACCCGGCTGTGCGCCGCGTGTGGACGGTGCGGGTGCACCCGGGGGCGCAGGTCGTGCGCAGGTCGTGCGCGAGCGGTGAGACGCTCGTGACCGCCTCGCACGCCGTCGGCTTCTACGGGAAGACGCCTCCGACCGCGCAGCTGATCTCGAGCGTGCGAGCGACGCGGGTCGTCCACGGTGGGAACGTGACCGTCTCCGTCCGCGCCGGCGCCGCCGTCCAGAGCGTCCGTGCGGTCGTCCAGCTCGACCTGACCTGCGCAGGTGGCGCATGAGCGTCGCTCACCTTCGGTTCGCTCCCGTGGGGGAAACCATGTTTCCCCCACGGGCCCCCTTCTTTCAGAGGCCGATCTGTCCGGGGAACCTCCCGGTTCCCCTGGGACCCCTCCCCGCTCATAGGCCGGAGGCCGGCCTATGAGCTTCGGCTCATCCGCTCCTGCTCTTGACGCTGCTCGTCATCCCGCTCGTCGTCGGGATCTACCTGCTCATGCAGCGGCGCCGGGCGAAGTACGCGGTCACGTTCACGAACATCGACGTGCTCGCGGGCGTCGTCGGGCGCTCGCGTCCATGGCGGCGCTGGGTGGCGGCGGCCGTCTTCCTGCTGGCGCTGGCCGCACTCTGCGTGGGCATGGCGAGGCCGCAGGTGACGAAGCTCGTGCCCAGCCAGCAGGCGACGGTGATCCTCGTCGTCGACATCTCGGGCTCGATGCAGGCGAAAGACGTCAAGCCGACGCGGCTCGGCGCCGCGCAGCACGCGGTCAAGCTCTTCCTCGACCACGCACCGAAGAAGCTGCGCGTCGCCCTGATCGCGTTCGCCGGCGAGGTCGTCGTGGCCGCGCCGCCCACCACGGACCACGACCTCGTCCGCCAGGCGGACGAATCGCTGGGCCAGCTCCTCGACTTCAGGGGCACGGCGATCGGCGACGCGTTGGCAGCGGCCGTGAAGCTGGGCCAGCAGGCGGTCGGGCCCACGAAGTCGCCCGGGAGCGGGACGACGATCGCGTTCCATCCCCACGGCCCGCAGTCGCCGGTCTCGATCCTCCTCCTGTCCGACGGCCACCAGACCCGGGGGACCTACCAGCCGCTCGAGGGGGCGGCGATGGCGAAGGCGGCCGGGATCCCCGTGTACACGGTCGCGCTCGGCACGCCGAACGGCGTCCTCGACTTCAACAACTTCGGCGGCGGTCAGTTCGGGCCGCCCGGGAACAACGGCTTCGGCGGCTTCGGCGGAAGCATCCCCGTGCCTCCCGACCCCGCCACGCTGCGCGCGATCGCGTCGACGACCGGCGGGAAGTTCGTCGCGGCGCGGAACGCGAAGACGCTCAACTCCTCGTACGCGAACCTCGGCTCGAGACTCGGCCGCAAGCCGGGGAAGAGCGAGATCACGAACGAGCTCGTGCTGCTCGGGGCGATCCTGCTCGTCGGCGCGCTGGGCCTCTCCGCGCTCTGGTCGCCCCGCATGCCCTGACGCCGCCGCGCGCGGCCGCACCGCGCGGGGACGGCCTCGAAACGCGGACTAGCCGTGCGTGACGAAGGCGAGGAAGAGCAGTCCGAGCGGCAGCAACAGGGCCACCAGCCCTCGCTGCAGCAGCGCGTGCCGGACGGTCTCGGTGAATCTGCGACGGGTGTTCATCACAAGGTAGGACGTCAGGGAAGCGGTTTCGATGTGAAGACTGGGTGAAGCTTTCGCAACTTCCCGCGTTACCATCGGCACCCATGGCGGGCTCCTTGACCGTGTCCGGCCACGAGGCCGGCCGCTTCGACGAGCTCCAGCGCAGGCTCGTGCCGCTCTGGCAGTCGATCCAGACGATGACGCAGGACGAGCAGACGATCGTGGTCGTCCCCTCGCTGACGCTCGAGGACCCGGGCTGGCCGAGCACCGTGCTCCAGGCCTACGAGGAGCGATTCCTGTTCCTGTTCCTGCTCCTCCGCCAGCCGCGGGCGCGCCTCGTGTACGTCACGTCGCAGGCGATCAACCCGAGCATCGTCGACTACTACCTCGACCTGCTGCCCGGCGTGATCCCTTCGCACGCCCGGCGGCGGCTGTTCCTGGTCTCGCCGCTCGACGGCTCGTCGCGCCCCCTGTCGGAGAAGCTGCTCGAGCGGCCCCGGCTCCTCGGGCGCATCCGCGACCTGATCGTCGACCGCGACCGCGCGCATCTCGTCCCCTTCAACACGACCGAGCTGGAGCGAGACCTCGCGCTCGCGCTCGACATCCCCATGTACGGCGCCGACCCCAAGTTCTTCCACCACGGCACCAAGACGGGCTGCCGGCGGCTGTTCGCGGAGCTGGGCGTGCAGCATCCGCTCGGCGCGGAGGAGCTGGGCGGGATCGGCGACGTGGTCGCGGCGCTGCGCGCGCTCCGGGCGGAGCGGCCGACGATGGAGCACGCGATCGTGAAGCTGAACGAGGGCGTGTCCGGGGAGGGAAACGCGAGCGTCGACCTGAGCGGCCTCCCGGCTCCGGGGACGGACGGGGAGGGGGCTGCGCTCGAGGAGCGGGTGCGGTCGATGTCGTTCGAGGTGGCCGAGGTCGGCTTCGACGCCTACGTGGAGGACCTCGCCGAGCGCGGCGGGATCGTCGAGGAGCGCATCGCCGGCCGAGATGTCCGCAGCCCGAGCGTCCAGATGCGGGTGACGCCGCTCGGCGGGCTCGAGGTGCTCTCGACCCACGACCAGCTGCTCGGCGGTCCCAGCGGCCAGGCGTACTTCGGCTGTCGCTTCCCGGCCGACCCCGCCTACGCCGCCGCGATCACGCGCGAGGCGGTCAAGGTCGGCGAGCGGCTGGCCGAGGAGGGCGTCATCGGCCGCTTCGCCGTCGACTTCGTCGCCGTGCGCTCGAACGACGGCTGGGACCCGTACGCGATCGAGCTCAACCTCCGCAAGGGCGGTACGACGCATCCGTTCCTGACGCTGCAGTTCCTGACGGACGGGGTTTACGATCCGGAGACGGCCGTGTTCACCGCTCCCAGCGGGCAGGAGAAGCACTTTGTCGCCTCCGACCACGTCGAGAGCCCCGCGTACCGCCAGCTCACGCCCGACGACCTCTTCGACATCGTCGTCCGCCGCGGGCTGCACTTCGACCAGTCACGCGAGACCGGCGTCGTCTTCCACATGATGAGCGCCCTCGGCGAGCATGGCCGCACGGGCCTGACCGCCGTCGCCGACGACCCCGCCGGTGCGGACGAGCTGTACGAGCGCGTCGTGGCCGTCCTGGACGAGGAGTGCGCGGGCTAGCCCTCTCTGCCCCGGCCATGTCCGGGGGACAGTCCCTGAACCTGGCTGTGACCGGAGCCGCGCAGAAGTGTGACGCGGACTAGCCCGTAAGGGGCGCGGGCTCGAGCGACGCCCAGTCGAAGTCGTCGCCGATCGCTCGCAGCGCGGCTCGGGTCGACTCGTCGCAGAGCGCGCCCCCTACGCCGACGTCGTAGAACTCCTTCGGGCTGAGCCCGCGCGCCTCCGCCTCGCGGTACTCGCTCGAGAGGTCGATCCCGAACATGGCCGGATCGTCCGTCGAGAGCGAGCAGCGCAGCCCGGCGGCCACCATTTCCGGCAGCGGATGCTCGGCGTACGAGCGCACCGCACCCACGCAGACGTTCGCTGTCGGGCAGACGTCCATCACCGTGCCGCGGTCGATGAGCTCGCGTACGAGCGCCGGATCCTCCATCGAGCGGATGCCGTGACGGATGCGATCGGCGTCCAGCGACCGGATAGCGCCCCAGACGGACGGCGGGCCGAGGACCTCGCCGGCGTGCGGCACCGACCCGAGCCCGCCTTCCCGCGCCATCCGGAAGGCATCGGCGAACTGCTCCGGCGGCGCCTGGTCTTCGACGCCGCCGAGCCCCACGCCCACGACGCCGCGGTCGCGGTGGCCGATCGCGAGCTGCACGATCGCGGCGGCCTCGTCGGGCGGGGAGGTGCGGTTGAGGTCCGGCGTCAGGCGCATCTCGACGCCGAGCTGCTCGCGCGCCTGCTGCACGCCGTCGCAGTACCCCTCGAACATCGTCTCGAGCAAGACGCCGTTCCGCGCCGGCACCGTCGGCGCGAAGATCGCCTCGATATACACGGCGCCGTGCCGCGCCGCCTCCTCGGCGTAGTCGAACGTGATGCGGCGAAAGTCGTCGGACGTCTGCAGGGCGGCCGTCACGAGGAACCAGACGTCGATGAAGTGCGAGAGGTCGGTGAACGTGTAGAGCTGCTGCAGCTCCTCTGCGGTCTCGCCGGGGAGCTTCACGCCGTTGCGCTGCGCGATCTCGAGCAGCGTTCGCGGCTGGACGGTGCCCTCGAGATGGACGTGGAGCTCGATCTTCGGATACATCGTGGGCAGCATGATCTCTGGTTCGGCCGGAACCTGCTGAAGCCTTAGCCGGGGAACGAGTCGGGGTCGTCGCGGCAGCGGGTGAGGAGCGTCTCGTCGATGTTCCCGCCGGTCACGATCAGCACGATCGGCCCGTCGACGTCGTCCAGCTGCTCGAGTGCGGCGAGGGCGGCTCCGGCGGCCGGCTCGGCGCGGATCCCGGCCTCGGCGAACGCCGCGACGGCGCGGGCGATCTCCCGCTCCGAGACGACCAGCATGCGGTCGACCGTCTCGTTCAGCGCCTCGACTGCGTACGGAATGGCCACCCGGACGGCGAGCCCGTCGGCGATCGTCGCGCAGCGGTCGCTGCCGACGGGACGGCGCGCTTCCCACGAGAGGGCCATCACGGGCGCTTCCTTCGCGGCGACGCCGACGCGCAGCGTCGACGGCGAGCGGCGACCGACCGCGCGGCCGATGCCGCCGACGAGCGCGCCGTTACCGACCGGAACGACGATCGCCGCCGGCTCGGCATCGAGCCCGTCGAGGATCTCGTCCGCGATCGCGCCATAGGCCTCGTACTGGAGAGGCTCGGCCCCGTCCTCGAAGAACGGAAGAACGTGGTCGCGCGCGAAGGCCCTGCCAGCGTCCTTGGCCTCGTCGACGTCCGCTCCGCCGAGCCGGACGTCGGCGCCCAGGCGCTCCAGGTGCGCGAGCTTGGTGGCGCTCGATCCCGCCGGCGCGAACACCACCGCCTCCAGCCCGAGCCGCCGGGCGGCCCAGGCGGCGGCTGCGCCGTGGTTGCCGGTCGAGGCCGTGACGACGCCCGTCGCTCCCTGCTCGCGGTAGTGCCTGACCACAGGGAGAGCGGCGCGCCACTTGAAGGCGCCGAGCTCATGGGCGTCCTCGCGTTTCAGCCAGACGTTACGCCCGGCCGTGAACGAGGACGGAGCCGGCTCGAGCGGCGTCGTCACGCGGAGGGGGCCGCTCCGGGATGGCGTGGCAAGCCGTCCTCCGGGATCTCGTCCCAGGACGCTGCCGACGCGGTGTGCGAGTGGTACCGCGGCCGGATCCCGGGATCGCCGTCGAGCGAGCCGAAGCGGACGGAGACCTCGGGGCCGTCGGGCCAGGTGCCGCCGAACAGGCTCGATCCGCAGACCGAGCAGAACGCCTTCGTCGTCCCGCCCTCGGGGCGGTAGACGCGGATCAGCTCCTCGCCGCCGAGAAGCCGGAAGCCTGCGCGCGGCACGCGGCCCTGGGTGAGGCCGAACGTGCCGGAGTGCTTTCGGCAGCGCGAGCAGTGGCAGTGGTTCGCGCGCCGGAACGGCGCGGTCAGCTCGAAGCGCACGCCGCCGCAGAGGCAGCTCCCGGTCAGCGGCTCCACCTGCCGGACTCTACGGCTCGGGGTCGGCCTCGCGTGCGATGCTGCCCGGCATGACGTCGGTGCAGCTGTTCGTCACCTGTCTCGGAGACCTCGTTTTCCCGGACGCTGTGCGCGATGCGGAGTCCTTGCTCCGCGAGGCGGGGTTCGAGGTCGAGGTGCCGGACGGACAGGTCTGCTGCGGACAGCCGGCGTTCAACTCGGGTCACCGTGGCGCCGCGCGCCGCGTGGCGCGGACGTTCGTGCGGGCGTTCTCGCGTGGAGCGCCCGTCGTTGTCCCTTCCGGGTCGTGCGCGACGATGGCGGCACGCTTTCTGCCCGAGCTCGTCGGCTGCGAGCCGTTCGATGTCTGGGAGCTGTCGGCATTCCTCGACGCGCAAGGAGTCGAGCCGCCGCGCCGGAACGAAGGTCGTCGCGTCGCCTACCACGACTCGTGCCACATGCTGCGCGAGCTGCGCATCGCCGACCCTCCGCGCCGGCTGCTCGAGCGCTCCGGCGCGGAGCTCGTGGCGCTGCCGCGGCCCGACCTGTGCTGCGGCTTCGGTGGGACGTTCTCCGTTCGCCAGCCGGAGGTGTCCGTGGCGATGGCGGACGACAAGCTGTCCGGAGCGGCCGGTGCCGGGGCGGAGGCGCTCGTGACTGCGGACCCGGGGTGCCTGATGCACCTGCGCGGCCGTGCGGCGCGAGTTGGCGGCGTCCCGCCGGTCCTGCACCTGGCGACCGCGCTGGCGCGCGGAGTGGGGGATGCCGTGCCGAGCGACGCCGTCGCTGCCGGGAGCCTCGGAGACGCCTGATGAACGCCGGTGCTCCGCCGATCCTGCCGAATTGTCACGCCCGCGGCACACAGAGTCACGGTCGCGTCACACCTGCGTGCGCCCGAGACCGATATCGTCGAGCACGAGGGTGGAGGGTGGTACCCCACCCTCGATTGGGTGGGGATGCGCGCTCGATCGCTCGCGCGGAGAGGGAAGCGGCACCGTGACCGAGCTTGCGCAGCCGCCGCAGCGCTTCCGCGAGATCGCGCGACTCAAGCTCGCGGACTCCCACACGCAGGGGGCGCTCGACTCGTCCACCGCCCGCCTTTACGGCAACCGCAGCGCCGCCTGGCAGGCGTTGCCCGAGGTGCAGGAGCTCAGGCAACGTGCTCACGACGCCCGTATGCGCGTGATCGACGACCTGGACGCGCATGTCGCCCGCTTCGCGGAAGCGGTCGAAGCCCGCGGCGGGCAGGTGCACTTCGCACGAACGGCCGACGACGCGACGGCATACGTCACTGACGTCTGCCGCCGCAGCGGCGCCAGGCTGGCCGCCAAGTCGAAGTCGATGCTGTCCGAGGAGCTCGATCTGAACCACGCCCTCGAGGCGATCGGCGTTCGCGTCGTCGAGACCGATCTCGGCGAGTACATCATCCAGCTCGCCGGCGAGCATCCGGCGCACATCTTGGCGCCTGCCGTCGAGAAGACTGCCGGCGACGTCGCCGAGCTCCTCTCGGCCGTCGATGGCACGCCGGTGCCGCCGGACCTCGACGCACTGACGCAGGCCGCCCGCCGCCAGCTCCGGCAGGTCTTTCTCGACGCGGACGTCGGCATCACCGGCGCCAACTTCGGCGTCAGCGAGACGGGCTCGATCTGCCTGGTCACGAACGAGGGCAACGGGCGGCTGGTCACCTCGCTCCCGCGCGTCCACATCGCGCTCATGGGGATGGAACGCCTCGTCGCCGACTTGTCCGACCTCTCCGTCCTCCTGCGCCTGCTCGCGCGCAGCGGGACGGGTCAGCGGCTGAGCGTCTACACGACGCTGCTGACGGGTCCGCGACGCCCCGGCGAAGAGGACGGGCCCGAGGAGCTGCACGTCGTGATCGTCGACAACGGCCGCTCCAACCTGCTCGGGACGCACTACAAGGAGATGCTCGCGTGCATCCGCTGCGGCGCCTGCCTGAACGTCTGCCCCGTCTACCGGAAGACCGGCGGCGCCGCCTACGGGCCTGTCTACTCGGGGCCGATGGGCGCCGTGCTCCTGCCGCTCCTCGTGGGGCTCGACCACGCTCCCTCACTTCCGCACGCGTCCTCGCTCTGCGGAGCCTGCACCGACGCCTGCCCGGTCAAGATCCCGCTCCACGAGCTGCTGCTCGAGCTGCGCAAGGACCTGGTCGAGACGGGCGTTGCGCCGCGCTGGGAGCGCCTCGCGTTCGCGCTCTGGTCTCTCGTGTGGTCGTCGCCGCTTGGCTACCGGGTCTCGACTCGCGCCGCGCGTGCACTGCAGGGCCTCGGCGGGGTTGCCGGGCCGGGCCGCGCCTGGGCGCGCGAGAGGGACCTCCCGCGGCTGGTGCGTCGCTTCCGGAACGGCCGATGAGCATCGACCTGGTCATTCGCCGTGCGCTTGTCTACCCCGGCGAGGGGCCGCCTTCGATCGCCGACGTCGCGGTTGCAGACGGGCGGATCGAGGCGGTCGCACCGTCGCTCGGCGAGATCGAGGCCATCGAAGTCCTGGACGGCGGCGGGCTCATGCTCACCCCGGGCTTCATCGACATGCACGCGCACTCGGCGCTGCGGTCGTTCGACGAGCCGCTGCTCGAGCCGAAGATCGCCCAGGGATTCACGACCGAGCTGATCAACCCGGACGGGCTCGCGCCTGCGCCGGTCGCGCCCGATCGCCGCGGCGAGCGGCGGGCCTATCTGCGCGGGCTCGAGGGCAGCGGCCCGGAGGAGTGGCCCTGGTCGACCTTCGCCGAGTACCTGGACGCGCTCGCGGATTCGCGACCGGCGACGACGCTCGTCCCGTCGATCGGGCACAACTCCGTGCGCGACGCGGTCATGGGCGGGGAACGCCGCGCGCCGACCGCCTGCGAGTTGCGCCGCATGCAGGACGAGGTGCGCCTCGGGCTCGAAGCGGGCGCGCGGACCCTGTCGTTCGGCCTCCTCTATCTGCCCGGCGCCTACGCGGACACGGACGAGCTGGTCGCGCTGGCCGAGGTGGCAGCGGAGTTCGGCGCGCCGCTCGTTCCGCACGTCCGCAACGAGGGGCGTGACGTGCTCGGCGCCGTGGGCGAGTTCATCGAGGTCGCGCGGCGGTCGAGGGCGCCGCTCCACGTCTCGCACCTGAAGTCGGCCGCGGACGAGGCTCTGATCGAGCCGCTGCTCCAACTCCTGGACGAGGCGAGCGCGGACGTCGATCTCTCCTTCGACCAGTACCCCTACGGGGCGGGCAGCACGGTGCTGAGCGCGCTGCTGCCGGCCTGGGCGCAAGAGGGCGGGGCGTCGGCGACGCTGGCGCGTCTCCGGAGCGAGGACGATCGGCGGCGGATCGCGCAGGACATGGAGCATGGCCTACCGGCGTGGGAGAACTGGTTCGGGATGGTAGGCCCGGAGCGCATCGTTGTTGCGAACGCCGCTCCTCCGAACGAGAGCACTGCCGGGCGGACGCTCGCCGAACTGGCGGCGGACCGCGGCGTCGAGCCGGTCGAGCTCGTGTTCGATCTCCTGAGCGAATCCGAGCTGGACGTGACGATGCTCCAGCACTACGCGTCCGAGGAGGCTGTGCGGCGAATCGCCGCGCACCGGCTCCAGCTGGTCGGCTCGGACGCGATCTTCGGGATCAAGCCCCACCCGCGGCTGTACGGGACGGCGGCGCGGTTCCTGGGACGGTTCGCAATCCGTGAGGGGCTCCTTCCGGCCCACGAGGCGGTCGCCCGGCTGACCGCGCGGGCGGCCGAGCGGCTCGGCTTGCATGACCGCGGGCGCATCGCGCCCGGGCTGCGGGCGGATCTCGTTCTCGTCGATCCGGAGTCGTTGTGCGACACGGCGACGTACGAGGAGCCTCGCCGGTACCCGGACGGCGTGGTGTCGGTCTGGGTTGCCGGCCGGGCGGTCTGGCGGGGGGCGCGGGCGACGGGGGAGCAGCCAGGCGGCGTCGTGCAGGAGGCGAGGCGGTGAGCCTTGTCGAGGAGTTCGTCCGCAACGCCGAGACGGCCGGCTTCACGGTGCACCGCGGCGAGGCGCCGCCGATCGACGGCGCCGGCGTCTCGCAGGCGTTGTACGGGCTCGCGGACACGGGCAGCGTCGTTCTGGCGGCGTCTCCCGACGAGCCACGGTCGCGGTCGCTGCTGCCGTACGTGCACGTGTCCATGCTGGACGACAGCAGGATCCTCCCCGGGCTGGCCGAGCTGTTCGACGCGGTCGGCGACGACCTGCCGAGCGCGCTCGCGATCGTCACCGGCCCGAGCCGCAGCGCCGATATCGAGCAACATCTCGTCGTCGGCGTCCACGGCCCCGGCGAGGTCCACGTCGTCCTGACACCAGCGCCGGCCCCGGCCATGTCCGAGGGACAGTCCCCCGGACGTGGCTCGTGAGGCCATGTCGCGGTGGGCCGAGGTGCCGGCTCGAAGTTCGGCTCGCTCCAGCGCCAGTCTCGCCGGTCGGCGCATAGCCCGGCCCGGACGGGGTTGTCGAGGATGTAGGCGATCGTCGCCTGGAAGTGACGCTCGTCGCGTACGACCCAGCTCCTGAAGCGCTCCTCGTAGAGGTGGCCCTTCCGAAACCAGCGGCAGTTGAAACCCTGCGCGTACAGGCCAGCGAGGCGGTGCATACCTGCCGACAGGCGCTCGCGCGGCGCCTCGACCAGAAGATGGAAGTGCGTGCCCATCAAGCACCAGGCATGGACCTTCCACCCGAACATCTCCGCGACGCGAGCTTGGAGAAGCCGGAACCGCTCGCGGTCGGAGTCGTCGAGGAAGACGTACGCGCCGCCGACGCCGCGGGCAGTGACGTGAAAGACGCCGTAGTCCGGCAGGTGCGATCTGAGGTTACGCGACACGGCATCGACGGTAGCCGCGCTCGAACGACTCCGACAGGGCCGCCGCGAGAGAAGTCACAGTCTTGTTACAGGGACTGTCCCCAAGCCGTGTCCGTTAGGGTCAGGCGGTGCTTCCGATCGAACGGCCGGAGAAGATCGTCTGTGTCGGGCTGAACTACCGCGACCACGCGGAGGAGCAGGGGGTCGCGCTCCCCGACCGGCCGTTGCTCTTCGCCAAGTGGCCGAACACGCTCATCGGCCCCGGCGAGCCGATCCGGCTGCCCTCCATCTCACACGAAGTCGACTACGAGGCCGAGCTCGGCGTGGTCATCGGCGACCGCGTCCGTCAGGCCTCGCCGGACACGGCCCTCGAGGCCGTCCGCGGATACCTGTGCGCGAACGACGTGTCCGGACGGGACGTCCAGTTCGCCGACAAGCAGTGGGTGCGCGGGAAGTCATTCGATACGTTCTGCCCGGTCGGGCCCGAGCTCGTTCCCGCGAGCGACGTCGCAGACCCCCAGGCGCTGCGCATCCGAGCCATCCTCAACGGCGAGGTGATGCAGGACTCGAGCACGGCGAACATGGTCTTCGGCGTGGCCGAAATCGTCTCGTTCGTGAGCCAGGCGATCACGCTCGAGCCCGGCGACCTCATCCTCACCGGCACGCCCGCCGGCGTCGGCGTCTTCCGCGACCCCAAGGTGCTGCTGAAGCCGGGCGACGAGATCACGATCGAGATCGAGGGGCTCGGGCGCGCTGACGAACCCCGTCGCAGCCGCAACCTGAGAAAGAAATGGCGACGGGACGGCCGTCGTCCGCCCCGTCGCCGACGTTCGGGTCCGACGTCTGCGGCCTAGTCGCCGGACCCTTCCTTGTCCGACCCCCGGCCCGCGGGCTTGCCCTCGTCGCGGGAGCCCCTCGGGCCGTCCGACCCCGTGTTCTGCTTCTCGGCGTGCCTCGCCTGGGCGAAGGCAGTCCGGACGGCGGAGCGGAACCCTTTCAGCTGCGTGCGCGCAGCCTTCAAGAGCGATCTCAGCCCCCGACGGTCGGCGCCGGCCTTGCGGGCAGCGGCGGCGTCGATGAGCAGGAGCTTCCAGTCGGCCCTCAGTGTTACGTGCCCCGTTCTCGCGTCGTGCCTCAGCTGCGCGAGGCTCCCCGCCTTCGCGTCGGCGGCAACGGCCGATGCGGCCGCGCCCGCGTCGGCGGTCAGCTTGGTGAGATCAGCCTTCGGCTGGGCGAGCGGATCGACGCTGGCGGCGGCCGCCACCGGCACGGCGGCGGCGAGCGCGCTTGCGATCACGAGAAAGGTGCGCTTCATGTGTTCTCTATCGGGGTGCCCGGCTGCAGCGCGTACCGCAGACGGGGGACACGAGGTAAGAACGCGGTAAAAACCACCTGCCCGGTCCTGCTGCGCAAACAGAGAGGAGAGAGATGGCCGTCGTGCTCGTTGCGAGATGGCTCGCCAAGGAAGGACGGGAGGAGCGCGTGCTCGCGATCCTCGAGGAGCTCGCGCCCGCGTCGCGTGCGGAGCCGGGCTGCCGGTACTACCAGCCGTGCCGTGACCGGGAGGATCCACGGCGGTTCCTGATCTTCGAGACCTACGACGACGACGATGCGCTCCGAGCGCACAGCGAGTCTGAGCACTTCCAGCGGCTCGTGCTCGACGAAGCCGTGCCGCTCCTCGAGAGCCGCGACCGGACGTTCTTCGAGACCGTCGCTTGAGGCAGCACGCCCGCTTCGTCGCGGCGCTCTTCATCGTCTCGCTCGCGCTGCGCCCGCAGATCATCGGCGTCGGGCCGCTGATCCCATCGATCCAGGACGACCTGGGGATCTCGCATGCCGTCGCCGGCCTGCTCGGCACGATCCCCGTTCTGTGCATGGGGATCTTCGCGCCCGCGGCGGCATACGTGGCCGGCGCTGTTGGCGTTCGCGCCACGATCGCGCTCTCCGTGGGCCTGATCGCCGCCGGGGGGCTGCTGCGCATCGCGACACCGGAGGCGGCCGTGCTCATCGCGCTCACGCTTCCCGTCGGTATCGGCATCGCGGTTGCCGGGACGCTCATGCCGACGGTCGTCAAGGGACGGCTCGCGCACCGGCCCGCCTCCGCCACCGGGATCTACGCCTCGGGCATCCAGCTCGGCTCCGCGCTGTCCGCCGCGCTTGCGGTTCCGCTCGCCGACCTCCACGGCGGCTGGCGGTTCTCGCTCGCGGTCTTCTCGGTCGCGGCCGCCCTCTCTGCCGCTGCCTGGCTCGGGCTCACTGACCGGGAAGAGCGGCCGCGCACACGCGCGCGTCCGCCGCGGATGCCGCTGCGCAGCCCGACGGCCTGGGTCGTCTCGCTTGTCTTCGCGATGATCGGGGTCTGCTTCTACGGGGTGTCCGCCTGGCTCGCGGACGCCTACGTCGAGCACGGATGGTCGGAAGGGAGCGCCGGGGCGCTGCTCGCGGTCGTGCAGGCTGTCACCGTTCCGGCCGGGCTCGCGATCCCGTTTCTCGCCGACCGGCACGGCTCGCGCCGCTTCTACCTCTCGACGGCTGCCGCCGTCCAGATGACCGGACTGCTCGGCGTCCAGCTCGCCCCTGACGCGGGGTGGTTGTGGGCGGTCGTGCTCGGTCTCGGGATCGGGACGCTCTTCCCGCTGGCGATGACGCTCCCGCTCGACCTCTCGCGCGGCCCAGCCCAGGCCGGTGCGGTCACGGGGATGATGCTCGGGATCGGCTACTCGATCACGGGCCTGGCGCCGCTCGTCCTCGGGCTCGTCCGGGATGCGACGGGCTCGTTCTCGGCGTCGCTCTGGCTGATCGTGGTGATCGAGGGCGTCCTGCTGCTGACCTCGCTCGGGCTCAGCCACGAACGGCTGCAGGCGCACGCGCTCGCGGAAGGCGAGCCGGCGGTCACATGAGCGCCGCCGGCCAGCCTCCCGTGTCGTTTCAAGCCGCGGGAACGGCGGGCGCCGGTTCGGCTGCGCCGGCTCCCTTTGAGTCCCAATAGCGGTTGAGTGCGCCCTGCACCTTGACGACCCAGATGATCCAGCCGACGAGCGGCAGCAGGACCCACAGACCCGTGATGCCTGAGACAGGCGCCTCGCGACCGTCGCCTTTGTACATGTTCCCAACCTCGGACGGGATCACGAAGGAGTTCACAATGCCCACGACGAGGGCGATCACGAGACCGATGACCCCGCCGAGCCCCTCCCCGGTGTGCTGCTTCATCTCCTCGAACG
The DNA here is from genome assembly GCA_963776375.1 of uncultured Actinomycetes bacterium. GTDB lineage: Bacteria > Actinomycetota > Thermoleophilia > Gaiellales > Gaiellaceae > PALSA-612. The sequence continues at coordinate 177,204 of CAVZMF010000009.1, forward strand.
TTTTGTACGTCCAATAGAGGAAATAGATGCCGAGCGTGACGAGCGAGATCAGGATCACGAATGCGACCCCTCGACGTTGTCCCAACGGTCCGGTGTTGCTCATCTGTACCTCCGCGTACGAACGTGGCTCTGACCGGTCCCGGGCGACTCAAGCACGCCTTCCGGACGGCGTCAACTAGCCGAATCCGAGCGAGATGATGCCGCGGTCGACGAGCCCGCGCGTGAACACGTCCGAGGCGACGACCTTGACCCCGTACGCGTCGCGTAGGAACCACTCGAAGTACACGAACACGCTGGAGCGGACAGCATTCACCTTCTCGAGGCGCGCGAGGTCGTAGAGGGCGATCCGGGCGCGGAGCGTCGCGTCGTCTAGCAGACGGGCGACGAGCGCTTCCGTGAGCTCGGTCAGGACGAGCGCAGGCTCCTCGCCCTCGGGCAGCTGGTTGGCGACCTCGACGCTGCTGCGCTCGCGCCGCCAGGCGAGCTCGAGCCGCGTCGCCGACCTCGGCGACGACCTCGACGTCCTCGAGCGTGTCGCGGCAGTAGGCCGCGAAGGCGTCGAGCACCTTGCCCTGCGTGATGCTCATCGGCCGCCCACTCGATCTGGCGGGCGCGCGGGTCCGTTATCGACACGGCACTCCCGGCCATGTACGGGGGACAGTCCCTGTGACGAAAGCTGCGCAGTTTGTCCACAACTCGGTCATGTCCGAACGGCCAGCTCGAGGAGCAGCTCGGGCGCGAGATCGGCGACGGGAATGCGAATGCCGCCCGCGGCGCGGGCGAGATCGGCCGCGCAGCCGCGCGCTCCGTCGGACGTGTCCGCGACGATGAGGCCGATCCGGCCACGTCCGAGGGACTGTCCCTCGGACACGGCATCTCGGCACGCGTCCGAGCCCGGACGGAGCGGGATCGTCGCCTCGCCGTCGGTCACGCAGACGACGAGGGGGACAGCGTTCGGGTGCTTCGAGAGCTCCTGGCGAAGCAGGATGCGCGCGCGGCGCAGGGCGTCGGCGAGGGGCGTCTGGCCCGCGAGCGGGATCTTCCGCAGCCGCCGCGTCGCCGCGGCCAGCGACGACGTGAACGGCAGCGCCACGGTCGCCTCCGGAAGACCGCCGCGGAAGGCGACGAGCGCGACCCTGTCGCCGCGGCCGGTCGCGTCCTCGAGCAGCCCGAAGACGACGCCCTTTGCCTTCTCGACCATCCGCTCCGCGTGCACCGACCACGAGTTGTCGACGACGAAGCACACGGCGAGCGGCGACCGGTGCTCGCGGATCTTCCGGCGCAGGTCGGCCGCCTCCACGCGGAGCGGCGCCCGCCCGCCGCGCAGCGCCGCCGCGCGCAGCGTCGCGTCGATTGCCACGTCCGTCGCGTGCCGCGGCGCGAGCCGGTGACGCGAGTACTTGCCCCTCCGATGGGAGGCCAGCGAGCGCGCCCGACGACCCGGCCGCGAACGCTCGGTGCGGTCACGCTGCAGCCGGGGCGCGAACACGGCGTCCGCGCGCACGTCGAGCCGCTCGATTTCCGGCGCACCCTTCGGCTCGGCCTCGATCTCGAGGCCTAGGGCACCGGGTTCACCGCGACTTTTTTTGAGCGCTCCAGCTCGAACGCGTCCTCGAGAAGCCTGCGCACCATCGCCGGCTCCATGCTCGGCGGCGGCGCGAACGGATCGACGGGCAGGCGGTGCCCGAGCGCCAGGGACGCCGCTTCGACGACGTCCTCCACGCCCACCTCTCCGCGGCCTGCGAGCGCCGCGCCTGCCTTCGCGCACTCGACGATCGTCACGTCCGCGCGATGGCTCGTCACGCCCGCCTTGACCGTGAGCTGTCCGACGGCCGCGTAGAGGTGATCCGGCACGCGCACCGCCGGCAGCGAGCGCTCCGCCGCCGCCACCTCCTCGGCCAGGTCCTGCTCGGCCGTGGCCCACGAAGCCGCGAAGCCGTCCGCGTCCGCCGTGAACGCCTCCCGCCTCCGCACGATCTCGCCGCGCGCCTCCGGCTCGACGACCGGCTCGACCTCCACCCGCAGCCCGATCCGGTCGGCGATCTGCGGCCGCAGCTCGCCCTCCTCCTCGTTCATCGTCCCGACGAGCAGGAACCGCGCCGGGTGCGAGATCGAGATCCCCTCGCGCTCGACGACGTTCACGCCCAGAGCTGCAGCGTCGAGCAGGATGTCCGTCAGGTGGTCGTCGAGGAGGTTGATCTCGTCGACGTAGAGGATGCCGCGGTTCGCCTCCGCGAGCAGCCCGGGCTCGAGCGCCCGCTCGCCCTCCCGCAGCGCCCGCGCGATGTCCACCGTGCCCGCGACACGATCCTCGGTCGCGTTCAGCGGCAGGTCGACGATCCGGCGCCGCCGGCGCGCCACCGGCAGCTCCTCCTCGCGGGCGAGGCAGGACGCGCACGGGTCGGAAGGCGAGCAGGAGAAGTGGCAATCCGAGACGACGTCGATCTCCGGCAACAGCTCGGCGAGCCCGCGCACAGCCGTCGACTTCCCCGTCCCGGCCGGGCCGACGATCAGCACGCCGCCGACGGCCGGGTTGACCGCGTTGAGCAGGAGCGCCTGCTTGAGGCGCTCCTGCTCGACGATCGCCGCAAACGGAAAGAACCGCAGGCTCACGTGATGACGAGCCGCTTCCCGAACGTCGGCTCGGCCTGCACGATCGGCGGAAACTGCCAGGTCCCGATCAGCGGTACGGCCGTGTCGCGGTTGACCTTGACGTCGACGAGGTACGGCTTGCCCGACTTGAACGCTGCATCGAACGCGTCCGCGAGATCGCCGGGCTGGTCGATCGAGATCGCGCCGGCCCCCATTGCCTCGGCCATCGCCGCGAAGTCGGGGTTCCAGAGCTCGCCGGTCGAGTGCTTCATGAAGCTCGTCCCGATCTCGCGGTTGTCCATGTAGAACCGCTGCAGGTCGCGGATGACCCCGATGGTGTAGTTGTTGAGCACGACCCAGACGGCGGGGATGTCGTGCTCGACCGCGGTTGCGATCGCGCCCGGGAACATCATGAACGACCCGTCGCTCGTGACGCAGACGGCCGGCCGGTCGGGCCGCGCCAGCTTCACGCCGAGGACACCGGCGGTGCCGAAGCCCATCCCGGCGAAGCCCCCGGGCGTGAAGATCGACCGGGGCTCGTAGGCCTCCCAGTACTGCTCGACCCACGTCTGGTGGTTGCCGGTGTCGGTGATCATGAGCGTGTCGTCCGGCGCCGCCTTGCGCAGCTCGCCGATCGCGCGGCGCGGGTCGATCGGCGTCGCGTCGGAGTCCAGCTCGGGGCCGATGTAGTTCTGCCACTCGAGCTTCCAGGCGTCGACGTCGTCGTGCCACGCCGTTCGCTCGCGCTTCGGATTCTTCTGCGCGAGCTCGCCGAGCTGCTTCAGCACCTCGCGCGCGTCGCCGACGATGCCGAGCTCGGTCGGGTAGTTGCGGCCGATCTCGGTCGGGTCGATGTCGACGTGGATCAGCTTCGTCGGCGGGATGTTGTACGTGTAGCCCGGCACCCACGAGGAGCAGTGGATGTCGGAGAAGCGGCAGCCGATCGCGAGGATCACGTCGGCGTTGCGCGCCGCCTCCTGCGCCGGGTACTCGCCCCAGCAGCCGGCGATGCCGAGGTAGAGCGGGTCCTTCGCGGACAGGACACCCTTGCCCATGAAGGTCGAGTAGACGGGCACGTTGACGTGCTCGGCGAACGCGCGCAGCTCGGCCGTGGCATCGGAGGCGATCACGCCCCCGCCGGCCAGGATCAGCGGCCGCCGGGCCTTCATCAGCATCTCGAACGCCTGGCCGACCGCCTCGGGCGAGCCCGGCGTGCGCCAGTTCAGATGCAGCGAGCGCTCCTCAGGCTCCGGCACCTCCGTGTCGCCGGTACGGATCCAGAGGTCGTAGGGCACGTCGATGTGGACGGGGCCGGGCCGGCCGGTGCGGGCGAGCTTGAACGCCTTGGGCAGGAACTTGGCCAGGTCCTCCACGGACTGGGCCTGGAAGCTGCGCTTCGAGATCACCCTCGCCATCGACGGGAAGTCGGCCTGATAGTGCCGGTATTCCTCCTGCAGCGCGCCCGAGTCGTACTGGTTCGTCGCCACCTGGCCCGTGATGGCGATGAATGCCGACGAGTCGTAGAACGCGTTCCCCATCGCGACCGTCAGCAGCATCGGGCCAGGGCCGGTGGACGTGTACACCGGGATCAGCTGCCCCGAGGCGCGGAAGTACGCGTCGGCCATGTACCCCGCGGCCGACTCGATGCGCGGGAAGATGATCTTGATCTCGTCCTGGTGGTTGTAGACGCCGTCGAGGAGACCGACCGCGCCGTGTCCGGCGTAGCCGAACAGGTACGGCACCTTCTCCTTGATCAGGTACTCGACGACGAGGTCACAGCCGCGGATTTCGGCCATCGGGATTGCCCCCTTCGAGTCGTCACGCGGCCCCTGCCGGACCGCGTGACAACTCTATAAGGCGGACATCCGCGGCGCGGGCGTTACGGCTGCGAGATCTCCTCGATCACGTGCGCCGCCTTCTTCTCCTTGACCTCGTGGACGACGTCGGCCTGGGCGAGCATGCCCACGAGCTGCCCGTCGTCGACGACCGGCAGCCGGCGCACCTTGCGGTAGGCCATGAGCTCGAGCGCCTCGTCCAGATCCTGGTCCGGGTGCACGTAGTAGGGCTGCGCGGTCGCGATCTCGGCGACCTGCGTCCCGCTCGGGTCCATGCCGTGGGCGACGACGCGGATGGCGATGTCGCGGTCGGTCACGATCCCGACGGGCGTGCCGCCGTCGACGACCGGCACGGAGCCCACGTCGGCCGTCTCCATCAGGCGTGCCGCCTCGATGACGCTGTTCGAGCGGCTGATCGTCACGGGATCGGCCGTCATCGCGTCCGAAACTCTCTTGCCCATCTGGATTCCCTCCTCGATAGCTGTCGCGTCAGTTCCCGTCGCACGGAAAAACCACACCTAGTGCGGAAGCGGGAGCCCCGCGGCTGCGGCGAGCAGGCCGAGGCCGATGCCGAGGGCGAGGACGAAGAACGAGCTTCGGCCGAGCAGAGCGGCGACCACGGCGGCGACGATCACGAGCGGCTGCCACCACTCCTTCCAGGCCTGCGGCGCGAGCAGGGCGGCGGCGCCGAAGATCGCGCCCACCGCCGCCGGCCCGGCGCCGTCGAGGAACGCCCGCGGGCCCGGCCGCTCGCGCAACTGTGCGAAATACGGCGCTCCGACGAGGACGAAGGCGAACGACGGCGCGAACGCGACTGCGGCGGCGAGCGCCGCTCCGGCCACGCCCGCGACGGCGTAGCCGACAACGCTGACCGTCAGCACGACCGGCCCGGGCGTGAGCTGTCCCAGGGCGACGGCATCGGCGAACTGCCGCTCGGTCAGCCAGTGGTGCGAGTGCACGACGTCGTGCTGCATCAGCGGGATGATCACGAGGCCGCCTCCGAAGCTGAGGCCACCGACCTTGAAAGCCGTCCACGCCAGCGCCCCGAGCTTGGCCGTCGAGCCGAGCCAGACGATCGCGGCGGGCCTGCGCAGCCGCAGCGCCACCTCCACGATCCCGCTGCCGAGCAGCACTGCCAGCACCCACGGGCCGAGGGACACGGTCGCGGCCGCGCCGGCGAGGGCGTAGGCGACGCTGCGCAGGAGGAGCGCGCCGTGGATGCCGGCGTAGCTGCGGGCGAACCCGAACCCCGCGACCACGATCACGACGACCACCGCCGCCGCCACGCCGGCCGACGCGCCGCGGACGGCGTCGTTCCGGCCGTGCGCGAGGAACAGCTCGGCGAGCAGCACGATCAGCACGAAGCCGGGGACGATGAACGCGAGGCCGCCCACGATGGCGCCGCGGACGCCGGCGACCGCGCGGGCGCAGAAGATCGCGAGCTGGGTCGATGCGGGACCGGGGAGGAGGCTCGTCGCGGCGACGGCGTCCTGGAACTCGCGCGCCGTCAGCCACTCCTCGCGCTCGACCATCATCTCGCGGAGCAGTGCCGTGTGCACCTGGGGGCCGCCGACGCCGAGGATGCCGAGGCGGCCCCAGCGCTTGAGGACGCCGCGGAGGCCGAGGTGCGGGGCGTCAGGCCGCGCGGACAGCGGCGCGGAAGTGCTCGATCGTCTCCCGCACGGCGACGTCGAGCGGCGTCACCTGCGCGTCGAGCCGCTCCCCGGGCAGCTCCTCCGGGAACGGTAGCGGCACGTCGTCGAAGGTGATCGTCCCGGCCGCTTCGGGCACCTCCATCTCGATCGTCTTCACGACGTCGGCGATCGCGACGGGCGTTCCGGGGAAGTCGTACGTGTGCGCTCCGGGCGCGTCCGCGCGAGTCGCGGCGATGAACCCGCGCGCGACGTCCGGCGCGTAGTGGAGCTCGGTGCGGCCGCCGAAGGCGATGCGGTACGGCCGGCCCCGGGAGGCCGCCTCCATGGCCAGCGTCGGGCCCGAAGTCAGCCCCTGATCGCGGCCGGGGCCGAAGACGACGAACGGGCGGATGCCGACGCTCCGCACGCCCTCGTCGGCCCAGTACACGCTCGCCGTGCCCTCGTTGGCGATCTTGAACACGCCGTAGAGCGTGCGCGGCACCCGGTCGCCGCGGTCGTCGTAGACCGCCGCCGTGCTCGCGTAGGCGATCGGCGTCCGCAGGCGGTGGCGGCGCGCGGCCTCGAAGACGTTGACGGTTCCGGTCACGTTGACGGCCGCGCCGAGCGGCGGGTTCGCCTTCACGAACGGAACCTGCAGCGCGGCCAGGTGGATCACATGCGTGATCTCGTGCTCGGCGAGCGTCCGCTCGAGCTGCTCGAGGTCGGTGACGTCGCCCTGGACGAGCTCGACGTCGGCGATCTCCTCCCGCGTCGCGACGAGCTCGAGCCGGTGGCGGTCGTCGCCGAGGTCGTACCCGACGACGGAGGCACCGTCGCGCACGAGGAGCGTCGCCGCCCAGGCTCCGATGCAGCCGAGGGCGCCGGTGACGAGAAACCGGTCGTCGCTCACGACGTCACACTTCCGTCACAGGGACTGTCCCCAAGACATGGCCCGAATAGACGTGGCTGACACGGTCACACATCCTCGTAGACGGTGACGACTTCGGTGTAGAACTCCATCGCAGCGCGGCCCTGCTCGTGCGGGCCGAAGCCGGAGCTCTTCACGCCGCCGAAGGGGACGTGGACGTCGGCGCCCGCCGTCTGGCCATTGATGCGGACGATGCCGGCCTCGATCTCCTGCGCGAACCTGCGCGCGGACGCGAGGCTCGACGTGAAGATCGACGCGGACAACCCGTACTCGACACCGTTCGCCCGTCTCAGCGCCTCGTCGAGCGACGAGAAACGGTAGAGCGACGTGACCGGCCCGAACACCTCCCGGCAGGACAGGAAGGCGTCGTCCGACAGCCCCTCGAACAGCGTCGGCGCCACGAGATACGCCTCGTCGTCCACGCGCCCGCCGCCCGCGAGCACTGTCCCGCCATCCGCGCGGCCCTTCTCGATCCCGGCCAGCACCTCCTCGAGCTGCGACTCGTTCACGATCGGGCCGACCTCGGTCTCGGCGTCGTTGGGGTCGCCGACCGTCCCCCGCTCGACTCGCGCGAGGAGCAGCGAGCGGAAGTCATCGTAGACCGCGTCTTCGACGAGGATCCGGCGCGTCGCCGTGCACTTCTGGCCGGCCGACCAGAACGCGCCTGCATACGCCGCCTCGGCCGCGCGGTCGAGATCGGCGTCCGCCATCACGATCAGCGGGTTGTGGCCGCCCAGCTCGAGTTGGACGCGCTTGCCGAGCGCCGTCGCCTGCTCGCGCACCTGCACCCCGACCGCGACCGACCCCGTGAACGAGATCGCCCGCACCTCAGGGTGGTCGACGAGCGGGGTCCCGACCTCCGAGCCGCGGCCGATGACGATGTTGAGGACGCCTGCCGGGGCGCCGCCCTCCTCGAAGCATGCCGCGAGATGCAGGCCGGTGAGCGGCGCCTCCTGCGCCAGCTTCATCACCACCGTGTTGCCGTAGACGAGCGCGGGCGCGGCCTTCCACGCCGGGATCGCTGCCGGGAAGTTCCACGGCGTGATCAGGCCGACCACGCCGAGCGGACGGCGCATCGTGTAGACGACACTGCCGGTGGCGGCCTGTTCGTAGCGCTCGCCGTTCTCGCGCAGCCCTTCGCCGGCGAAGAAGCGGAGGATCTGCGCCATCCGTGCCGCCTCCATCCGTGCCTCGCGGATCGGCTTGCCCATCTCCAGCGTCATGTCCTGGCCGATCTGCTCGACCCGCCTGTCGACCGCGTCGGCCGCCTTGCGCAGAACCTCGCCGCGCGCGGCCGCCGCCAGCCGCGACCAGGCTGGGAACGCCTCCGCCGCTGCCTCGACGGCGTCGCCGACGTCGTCGGCGTCCGAGCGCGGAAACCCGCCGATCGTCTCCGACGGCCGCCACGGCCCGTGCTTCTCGTAGGTGCGGCCGGAGCGGCTCGCGCGCCATTCGCCGCCGACGAAGTTCGCGAACGCCGGCCGGGGCGGGGCTTCCAGGACGTCTGTCATCGCTCTCAGCACTCCTTCGTCATCAGGTCGGCCGCGCGGCCGACGGGGCTCACGAGCGTCCCGATCCCGGGCACGTGGATCTCGACCCGCTGGCCGGCCTCGAGGGTGAAGTCGTCCGGCGGGACGAGCCCGGTGCCGGTGAGCAGGACGCTACCCGGCGGCACGGGATTGTCGCGGCGAAGCCAGGAGACGAGCTCCTCGAAGCCTCGCCGCATGCGGGCCGTCGACGTCTCGCCGGCGAACAGCTCCTCACCGTCCGCGCCGGTGATGCGCATCCTGATCTCGAACTCGGGCGCGGCGTCGTCGGCGGCGAGCACCGCGGGGCCAAGCGAACAGGCGCCCGCGAACAGCTTCGCCTGCGGGAGGTAGAGCGGGTTCTCGCCCTCGATCGCGCGCGACGACACGTCATTACCGATCGTGTAGCCGGCGATCTCGCCCTCCTCGCCGAGGACGAGCGCGATCTCCGGCTCCGGAACATCCCAGCTCGAGTCGGCGCGGACGCCGATCGGCCGGCCCGGGCCGACCGTCCGCCGGCAGGCGGCGTCCTTGAGGAACAGCTCGGGCCGCTCGGCGTCGTAGACGAGGCTGTAGACGTCGATCGTGCTCTCCTCGATCCGGGCGTCGCGGCTGCGCTCGTACGTCACGCCGGCGCACCAGATCTCCGGGGGCTCGACGGGCATGAGCAGCTCATACGGCTCCGGCAGCTCGAGCGTGTCGGGGTCGAGCGGCTCGACCGGGAGCTCCTCGACCGTCGTCGCATGGATGCCATCCGGGCCGCGAAACCGAACGTGTCTCGTCACGCGGCAATCGTATGCTGGCCGGCTCCGGGAGGCCTACACGGCGGAGCCGGTCATGTCTCACCCGGCCGCATCTGTGGACGACGCGTTACAGGGACTGTCCCCCAGACGTGTCGATTGCGGACAGGTGCCCGGCTCAACCGTGCGGCTTCGGTGCGGACCCTCCAGCGCCGTCTGTGGACAGTCCGTTACAGGGACTGTCCCCGGTACATGGCCAGGCGGGACAAGTCAGCGCAGAGGTTAGTAGACCGCGCGGCCGCCGGAGATGTCGTACGTGGCGCCGGTCGAGAAGGAGCACTCGTCGCTCGCCAGCCAGCAGATCAGGGCGGCGACCTCCTCGGGCGCGCCCATGCGGCCGACCGGGATGCGCTCGACCATGTAGTCGACGTGCTCGGGAGTCAGGCCATCGAGGATCGGCGTCTCGATCACCGCCGGGGCGACGCAGTTGACGAGGACGCCCGTCTGCGCCAGGTCCTTCCCCAGCACCTTCGTGAGGGCGATCACGGCAGCCTTGGACGCGGAGTAGGCGGGCGCCATCGGGTTGCCCTCCTTGCCCGCGATCGACGACACGAGCACGATCCGCCCGTAGCCGCGCTCGACCATCCGCGGGACGACGGCGCGGCACGCGTAGAACGTGCCGTCGGCGTTGATGCCCATGACGCGCCGCCACTCCTCGTCCGTCGTGTCGGTCGTCCGTACCGAGTCGCCTGGCACACCCGCGGAGTTGACGAGGATGTCGAGCGGCCCGAGCTCCTGCTCGACACGCCGCACCGCCTCGTTCACTTCGGCCGAGCGGGCGATGTCGCCCGAGACCGCGACGCCCTCGACGCCGGCCGTGTCGCGGTCGAACACTGCCACCTGCGCGCCCGACCCGCGCAGCCGCGCGGCCGCGGCCCTGCCGATGCCGCTCGCGCCGCCTGTGACAAGGGCGCGGCGGCCGGAGAATTCGTAGGTCGCTTCCACCGCACTACTTTAAACTCTGAAGCGATGGGGTTCGACCCGGGCGCCGACTATCCACTCGGGCGGCAACGGCCCGAGCTCGTCTCCACTCCGGCCGGCCACGGGCTCGACGAGGTCACGCTCGCCGCCGTCCGCGAGGGGCGCATCGGTGCGGACGACCTCCGCGCGACGCCGGAGACACTCCGCCGCCAGTCGGCGATCGCGCTGGTCGCAGGCCGCTCGCAGCTCGCCGACAACCTGGCGCGGGCGGCGGAGCTGGCGAGCGTCCCGGCCGACACGATCCTCGACGTCTACACAGCGCTGCGGCCGCACCGCTCGTCCGCGGAGGAGCTCGAGGCCTGGGCCGCGCGGCTCGAATCGGAATGGGACGCGCCGCTGACGGCCGCGTTCGTCCGCGAGGCGAAGGACGTGTACGCGAAGCGGGGGCTCCTTGCCGGAGAACACGCGCAGGTCTGAGCGGTTCGTCTCCCGGGAGCGGCGAGACCTGCGCCGCGAGCTGCTCGTCTCGCCCTGTCCCGAGCTAGGCCTCGTGGCCATGGACGGCCCGAACGACCCCGAGCCGAGCCTGGTCTTCGAGGGCGGCCGCGTCGTGGAGATCGACGGCCGTCTCGAGCCGGACTTCGATGTCATCGACCACTTCCTCGCCCGGTACGGGATCGACCCCGACGCAGCCCGAGAGGCGCAATCGCTGACCGACGACGAGATCGCTCGCCGGCTCGTCGACGTCGACGCGCCGCGCGACGAGCTCGTCCGGATCTCCCGGGGCCTGACCCCGGCGCGGCTCGCCCGCATCGCGGCGCGCCTCGATCCCGTGGAGATGATGTTCGCGCTGAAGAAGCTCCGCGCGCGCCGTGCGCCGGCGAACCAGGCGCACGTCACCAACCTCAAGGACAACCCCGCGCTGCTCGCCGCCGATGCAGCCGAGGCCGCCGCCCGCGGCTTCGCCGAGGTCGAGACGACGGTCGGCGTCTCGCGCTACGCGCCTCTGAACGCGATCGCCGTCCTCGTCGGCTCGCAGACCGGCCGTCCCGGCGTTATGACGCAGTGCGCCGTCGAGGAGCGCCGCAACCTCGACCTCGCCATCCGCGGGCTCGTCACCTACGCGGAGACCCTGTCCGTCTACGGCACCGAGCCCGTCTTCGTGGACGGCGACGACACGCCCTGGTCGAAGGCGTTCCTCGGCTCGGCGTACGCGTCACGCGGCGTCAAGATCCGCTTCACGTCCGGCGGAGGCTCGGAGGCGCTGATGGGCCGCTCGCTCGGCTATTCGATGCTCTACCTGGAGGCACGCTGCCTCGCAGCCGTACGCGCCGCGGGCTCGCAGGGAGTCCAGAACGGATCGATCTCGTGCGTCGCGCTGGCACTGGCCGTGCCGGGCGGCACGCGCGAGATCCTGGCCGAGAATCTCATCGCCGCCTGGCTCGACCTCGAGGTCGCCTCCGGCAACGACGCGATCGCGTCGCACTCGGAGATCCGCAAGACGGCGAAGCTGATGGGCCAGCTGCTCCCGGGGACGGACTTCGTCACCTCGGGCTATTCGGTCATGCCCCGCTACGACAACATGTTCGGCGGCGGCAACTACGACGCGGACGACCTCGAGGAGTGGATGACCGTCCAGCGCGACTGGCAGGTCGACGCGGGCATCGAGCCGGCTCCCGAGGACGAGCTCGTCGCAGTCCGCGAGCGAGCTGCGCGCGCCGTCCAGGCGGTCTTCGACGAGTTCGGCCTGCCGCCGATCACGGACGCAGAGGTCGGGGCCGCGACCTACTGCTTCACGAGCCGCGACCTCCCCGACCGCGACCGGGGCGCCGACGCGGAGGCGGCCGACCGGCTGCTCGCCGAGGGGACGAGCGGCGTCGACGTCGTGCGCGCCCTCGACGCGTGCGGCTTCACGGACGTCGCCGAGGCGATCGTGGGCATGCAGCGCCAGCGGATCTCGGCCGACTACCTGCAGACCTCTGCCGTGATCGACGCGGCCGGAACCGTGCATTCGGCGGTCAACGACCCGAATCGCTACTCCGGCCCGGGAACGGGATATCGCCTGGATGGAGAACGCTGGGAGCGCTTGCAGTCACTGCCCTACGTGGTCGACCCGCGCGAGCTCGTGGACGGGGACGAAGCTGGCCCGCCGGTGCTGGTCGAAACGGGCGTCGCGCTCGCGGGGGAGCGGGCCGACGAGGTGATCGTCGCCGTCGGGCCGGCCTTCGGCGACGGTTTGCGGGCGACGATCAACGGCCTCGCCCACGCGGACGTGCTGGCCGCGGTCTGCGACGGCATCCGGGAGGAGGGCGCCGATCCGAGGCTCGTGCGCGTCCGCCGGTCCTCGGACGTGGCTTTCATCGGCCACGACGGCGCCCTGCTTTCCGGCTCGGGGATCGCGCTCGGGCTCCAGTCCAAGGGCACGGCGGTCATCCACCGAGCCGATCTGCAGCCGCTCGACAACCTCGAGCTCTTCGGCATGTCGCCGCTCTACTCGCTCGACTCCTACCGGGCCATGGGCCGCAACGCAGCCGGCTACGCGCTCGGCCGCCCGGTCGGGCCGGTGCCGACGGAGATGGACAACTATGCCCGCGCGAAGCTGATCGTCAAGACGACGCTCCTGCATGCCCGCGAGACGGAGGCGATCGTCCCGGACGCGCCCGCAGTCGAACTGGCCCTGTCCCCCGAGGCCATGTCCGGGGGACAGTCCCTGGAACGAGGACGCACGAATCTGTGACGGAAGACGCGCGGGGCGGCGGCTAGGCGCCCGGCTTGCCGGCGATCCCCCAGTGCTTGGGGGAGACACCCTGCACGACCACCTGGATGTGCTCGGGCGCGGCCCCGCTCGACTCCGCCAGCGCCTTGGTCAGGCTCTCGATGATCTTCGGTACAGACTCCTCGGTCACCCGGCTGTCGTACAGCTTCACGTCGATCCAGGGCATGTCAGGACTCCTTTTTCCGCAGGACGAGAGCCCCGACGATAACGAGCGCGGCCGCAAGCTGCAGCGGAGCCGACACGCCGCCGCTGCGATGCCAGCCCTCGAAGCGATGGGAGGGGAAGAGCTTCGGCCGCTCGTGACCGGGGTGCGGAATGACGTGCTCGAGGTCGGGTGCGGCCGAGAACGCGGCGCCGATCACGGCTGGATCCGTGAAGCCGCGCCGGACCGCGAGCGCCACGAGCAGCGCGAGTCCGAGGCCCGTCTCGACCTTCAGCGACCCGAAGTCCTCGTGCGGAACTGCGTCCCCGGCGGCATGAAGCGCCACGCCGACCACTGCGGCTGTGGCGCGGTCGCCGGCTATCGCCCCGGCGAGCGCGCCGGTCGCCACGTGCATCGCCACGATCATGTGCGCAGCCTAGGCGGTTTCACGCGGTCTTTACGTCGTCTTCCGTGGTTCTTCACGGCTTCCCGGGTAGGGTCGACACCGGAGATGCTCGCCCGGTCGCTCCGTTATCTGCTCGTGCCGCTGGCGGCTGCGTCGCTCGTGCTGGCCGCCTGGACGTCGCCTGCCGGGGCGAGCCGCTGGATCCAGTACGGGCTGCAGGACGACGCCTGGCTGCTCGCCGGGCCGGACCCGGATGCGCTGCCCGCCCGCATCGCGCTCATGAAAAAGCTCGGGGTCGGGATCGTCCGCTACAACCTCCAGTGGAGCTCGATCGCGGCCGAGCGACCCGAGATCGCCTCGAACCCCGACGATCCCGCCTACGACTGGGGTGCCCCGGACACCGTGCTGAACGCGCTGCACGACGCCGACATCCCCGTCCTCCTGACGGTCAACGGCTCGCCGTCGTGGGCGAACGGCGGCCAGGCGCCGTCGTACGCGCCGACGAGCTCTAGCACCTTCTCCGCCTTCGTGACGGCAGCGGCGAAGCAGTACCCGTGGGTGAAGAAGTGGACGATCTGGAACGAGCCCAATCAGCCCCGCTGGCTGCGGCCCGGCTCGCCGAAGCTGTACGTGACTAGGCTGCTGAACCCCGGCTACACGGCTCTGCACCGGGAGATCCCGGGCGTGCAGGTCGGGGCAGGCGGGACCGCGCCGCGCGCCGGCACCGGCGGGATCTCCCCGCTCGCCTGGCTCGACGGTCTGCACGCCGCCCACGCCCGCTTCGACGCCTACGCGCACAACCCCTATCCGCTCTCGCCGCAGGAGACCCCGTCCTCCGGCGCCTGCGGGTATTGCACGACCGTCACCCTGGCGACGCTGTCCCGCCTGATCGCGAGGCTGAACGGCTACTTCGGCAAGAAGCCGATCTGGCTGACGGAGTACGGCTACCAGACGAACCCGCCCGACGCCAACTTCGGCGTGTCCTGGTCGAAGCAAGCGCTCTTCGTGTCCGAGTCGGCGCTGCGCGCCTACCAGCTCCCGCAGGTCACCGTCCTGATCCACTACCTGTATCGAGACGAGCCGGACCTGGGCGCGTGGCAGAGCGGCCTTCAGACCGGCAGCGGGAAGAAGAAGCCCAGCTTCGACGCCTTCCGGCTGCCGTTCGCGGAAGTCTCCGACAGGAGCGGGAGGACGACGCTCTGGGGCCAGGTTCGGACCGGCAGCGGACGGCGGTCCTACGTGCTGCAGCAGCTCGTCGGCGGGCGCTGGAAGACGCTCGGCGGTACGCGGCTCACGACCTCCGCCGGCTTCTTCCAGGTTGCCGTCGACGCTGACCCGGGCGCACGCTTCCGGTTCCGGTCGCCGCGCGACCGGGCTTACAGCTTGACGCTGATCGTCTCCTGAGCGTCCCCCGCAGGGCCTGTCCGGCGGGCCGGCCGTCGGCTGGCGCCTGTTCGCTAGCGCTCGACGTGGCCGGAGCCGCCGTCCGGGCCGAGGACGAGGTCGCGCTCTGTGTCCGGGACGTGGTCGAGCGGCACGGGCGCGAGCGCCTCGATGAACTGCGCTCCGCCGTCGGTGCGCACGGAGTGCTCGACGCCGCGGTTGATCACGGCCCAGTCGCCGACGCCGAGTGTCCGCGTGCCTTGCCCGGCGACCGTCAGCTCGAGCTCACCCTCGGTCACGACCATGACCTGCTCCGTGTGCTCGTGCGCGTGCGTGCCGACGCCGAAGCCGGGGTCGTAGTTCACACGGCAGACGAGCACCTGCTCGCCTCCGACGGCGTGGATGTTCACGCCGGGCACGAACTCGTGCAGCGGCACGCCGTTCCACGTGCCGAACGACGACCCGCTCATCGTCCTAGACGGGGATCTCGTAGCGGAAGCGGGAGCCCTCCGCGGCGACCGTGTTCACCGACAGATGCTCGTCGAAGATCACGGCCTTGCCCTCGCGTCGCGGCTCACGGGCCTCCCGCTCGCGGAGCGCGCGCAGCACCCGCTCCGGCGTGATCGGTAGCTCCGTCACCCAGACGCCGACCGCGTCGTACACGGCGGCGGCGATCGCGGGCGGCTGCGGGTTGTTCGCCATCTCCGAGATGCCCTTGGCGCCGTAGGGGCCGTCCACGGACGGGTTCTCGATGATGATCGTGTTCACCTCCGGCAGCCCCTGGATGCCCGGAGCCAGGTACGAGCCGAACTCGCGGCCGCGGTGCTCGACGCTCGGGTAGTACGGGTAGCACTCCTCGAGGACGGCCAGGCCGAGGCCCATCATCGCCCCGCCCTCGATCTGCCCCTCGACGAGCGTCGGGTTGATCGCCCGGCCGACGTCGAAGCACTGCCACAGCTTCTCGACGCGCACCTCTCCGGTCTCGTCGTCGACCTCGACCTCGGCGGCGCAGGCCGCGTACGAGATGGCCGCGTGCGGCGGAAGGTCGACCTTGCCCGTGTCGGGCTCGACGATGGCGGCGTACGGGTTCAGCTGCGCGCCCGTGCCGGTGATCAGCTCGCCGTACGTCCAGGTGGCTGCGGCGGCCACGTCCGGGACGGAGATCTTCTTCTGCGGGGCGCCCTTCGCGACGACCTCGCCGTCGACGATGTCGAGGTCGGCGGGGTCGATCTCGAGCTCCTTCGCGGCGATGTCCAGCAGCCGCTCGCGCGCCTGCCGCGCCGCCTTGAGCACGGCGTTCCCGGCGACGAAGGTCGCGCGCGACGCGAACGTGCCGGTGCAGACGGGCGACGAGTCCGTGTTCGAGTTGTCGTACGTGATCCATTCGTAGGGGACGCCCAGCGCCTCGGCCACGATCTGGCTCTGGATCGTCTTCGAGCCGTTGCCGATGTCGCTCGTCCCGGAGAACACGTCCACGCGCCCGTCCGGCTTGATCTTGATCCAGGCCTGCGACGGGTCGCCGTTCTGGTTCATCCCCGTCGGGTACTCGATCGCGGAGATGCCGCGGCCCGTGTGCTTCGCCATCAGTGACCTCCGTTCAGCTTCTGCTGGGCGGCCAGGTGCTCCGGGAGCAGGTCGCCCTCGCGCGGGTCGCGGGTCATCGTCCGGTAGTCGGCGGGGAGCTCGTGGCCGACTGCGTCGGCGATCGCGAGGATCGTCGACACGGTCGACGGATCGGTGTAGGAGATCCAGTTCGGCGACGTGTCCCCGATCCGGTTCGCGTTCCGGAGCCGCACCTGGAAGGGGTCGAGCCCGAGCACGTCCGCGATCCGGCTCACGTGCAGTTCGGTGGCGAACGAGACGGACGTGACGCCGAAGCCGCGCATCGCCGACGTCGGCGGGCGGTTCGTGAACACGCAGTAGCCGTCGAAGTGGAGGTTCGGGATCGTGTACGCGCCCGTGTGGTGGAAGCTGTGCTTCGTCACGCCGTACGGCGAGAAGCGGGCGTACGCGCCGGAGTCGTGCAGGGTCAGCATCTTGCGGCCGAGGATCCAGCCGTCCTTCGTGACCGCGTCCGCGATCTCCATGTGCCACGGCGCGCGGGTCGAGGAACAGAGGAACTCCTCCTCGCGCGTCCAGCGCCACTTCACCGGGCGCCCGGACTTGAGCGCGAGCAGCGCGGTCAACGTCTCGGCGGCGGTGTCGACCTTGCCGCCGAAGCCGCCGCCGACTGTGCCGCCGACGAACTTGAGCTTGTTCAGCGGCCACTCGAGGTGGGCGGCGACGACGCCCATCGAGAAGTAGAGCGCCTGCGTGCAGGAGTAGATCGTCAGCCGCCCGCTCGGCTCGGGAACGACGAGCGCCGTCTGCGTCTCGAGCGGGATGTGCTCGATCGCGCCCGGCCGGTAGACACCCGAGACGATCGTGTCCGCCTCCGCGAACGCGCGCTCGACGTCTCCCTTGCGGATCTGCCGGTGGTCGAAGTCGGCCTCGAAGTGCGGGTACCAGTTGCCCCAGTGGTGGATCTTCGGCGCGTCCGGGTCGGCCGCCACGCGGACGTCGAAGAGCGGCGGGCGCTCCTCGAACTCGATCTCGATCGCCTCGACGGCGGCCAGCGCCGTCTCCTCGTCCTCGGCGGCGACCACGGCGATCGGCTGGCCCTTGTAGCGCACGTCGTCCTCGGCCAGCAACGGCTCGTCCCCGGGGATCCCGAGCGCCTCCAGGTGCCCGTAGACGTTCCGCGGCACGTCCTTGCACGTGACGACCGCTTGCACGCCGCGGAGCTCCTCGGCCTTGCGCGTGTCGATGCCGGTGATGCCGGCGTGATGGTGGGGCGAGCGGAGCGCCTTTGCCCAGAGCGTGTTCATCACGCGCACGTCGTCGACGAAGGTCGTGCGGCCTGTGACGTGGGCGACGCCGTCGTAGCGTGGGAGCCGCGCGCCGACGGCCTTCACGATCCGCTCCCGTTGGCGGCGGCGGTGCCGTTGGCGGCCGCCTCGACGGAGGCGACGATCTTCACGTAGCCGGTGCAGCGGCAGACGTGGCCGGTGAGCGCCTCCTCGATCTGGTCGCGCGACGGCTGCGGGTTGCGCTCGAGCAGCGCGTGGGTGGCCATGAGAACGCCGGGAGTGCAGAAGCCGCACTGCGACCCGTACTGCTCGTAGAACGCGGCCTGGACGGGTGCGAGCCGCTCGGGCGTGCCGATGCCCTCGAGCGTCGTCACCTCCGAGCCGTCGACGGCGGCAACCGGCAGCAGGCAGGAGCGGACGGGCTCGCCGTCGACGAGGACGGTGCACGCGCCGCAGCCGCCCTGCTCGCAGCCGGCCTTCGGGCTCGTGATCGTCAGCTCCTCGCGCAGGACGCGCAGGAGCGGCGTGAGCGGAGCGCTCTCGATCTCGTGCGCCCGCCCGTTCACGGTGAGCTTCATGCCCGCTCCCGGCGCCGGCAGGGCCGGCGCGTCCGCTCATTGGTGAGCTCCGTCAAGCCTACGCTCATGCGATCTCCTCGAGTTGGGTGAGCGCCCGGCGGACGAGCACGGGCAGGACCTGCGAGCGGTACCACGCGGAGGCGAGAGCGTCGTCGTGCGGCGTCACGTCCTGGAGCGCCGCCGCGCCCGCTGCCTCCGGATCACCCCACGCCGCCTCTGCGGACGGGAGCCGGACCGCCCCGGAGCCGGCGCCGGTGGCGGCGAGGCGGACGGAGCCGTCGGCCAGGCGGGCGGCCGAGACCGCGAGGGCCGTGTACTCGTGCGTGTGCGGCCGGTCGAGCGCCACGAACGTTCCTGCCGCCGGCTCGTCGTAGCTCACGTCGAGCACGAGCCGTTCGCGGCGGTGGGCGAGGAAGTCCTCGAGCGCCTCGGTCGTCTCGCCTCGGGCGCCGGAGGAGCGGACCTGGGCGCCGACTGCGAGCAGAGCGCCCTGGAGGTCGCCGCGCGGCGCGTCGTGGCCCTCGCCTGCGCAGAGGTTGCCGCCGAGCGTGGCCTGCGTGCGGATCTCGATGTCCCCGATGTTCGCGGCGCACGGGCCCACCGGAGCCGGGAGCTCGACGAGCGCCTGCAGCGGCGCCGTGGCGCCGAGCGTGACCTTGCCGCCGTCTCGCGAGACGCCGGCGAGCCCGGCGCGCGCGAGCAGCAGCGTCTTCGCCGGTCGCAGGCGGCCGGCGCTGATCTCGGGCATCACGATCGTCCCGCCGCCCACCACAGTCACCCCGGCGCCGTCCCCGAACGCGGACACGGCCTCGTCGGGAGAGGTGGGGAGCAGGACGTCGGTGACCGCAGCCATGGGACGCCGAGTCTAACCCAGCTACCCGCCGAGGATCCGGAGCGGCTCGATCAGGTAGGTGACGCGCTGCTCGTCGTCCTTGCGCCACGGATAGGGCGTCTTTCCGAGGTACTTGAGCGCGAGGTCGTCGATGTCCTTTTCGGCCTGGTCGCCCGTGATCGTGTCGACGACGCGGCCCTGGACCTGGATGTTCCGGTAGGCGCCCTCCGGTGTCTCGCCGTGCCAGGACAGCGCGACTCGCGGGTCGCGGCTGATGTTCCGGGGCTTCTTGCGGCCGAGTGCCGTGTTGACGAGGATCTGCCCGTCACGCGTGCTCACCCAGACCGGGGTCGACTGCGGAGACCCGTCTGGATTGACGGTCGCGATGTGCCAGAAGTTCGTGTCCTCGAATGCCTCGAGCACGGTGTCCGGAAGCTCGGTCATATGTCTCCCTCCTTGTCGCGGGAGAGCAATTCAACCGGAAGGGCTGCCGGCTGCGCGGTGTCGGCTCTCGACGAGCCGGAGCGGCACCGCGCGCATCGGCGTCCGCAGCCGGCGGGTCGCCTGCGGGACGGCGAGGGCGCGGTCGAAGTAGAAGCCCTGGCCGAAGTGGCAGCCGATGTCCCTGAGGCGCTCCGCCTGCGCGCGCGACTCGATGCCCTCGGCGACGACCTCGACGCCCAGCGACCTGGCGAGGCCGACGATCGCCTGCGTCACCCGCTCGTCGGCCGACCCGGTGCCGACGCGGTCGACCAGTGGCCGCGCGATCTTGACCACGTCGAACGGAAGCCGGCACAGCTCGGCCAGCGACGAGCGGCCGGTGCCGAACCCGTCGAGCGCGAAGCGCACGCCGAGACGGCGCAGCTCCGTCATCGTCGCTCGGGTCACCTCCGTGTTGGCGCCGGCCACGCTCTCGGTGACCTCGAGGATCAGCCTCCCGGCGTCGAGGCCGCTCTCGAGCAGCGCGCCGGCCACGTCCACGCCCAGGCGTGGGCTGGAGAACTCGGCCGCGGACAGGTTCACGCAGACGGACAGTTCCCGCAGCTGCTCCGAGCCGGTCCGCCACTCCTGTGTCTGCATGCAGGCGGCGCGCAGGACGACCCGCCCGATGCGCTCGATCAGCCCGTCTTCCTCCGCGGCCGGCACGAACTCGGACGCGGCGATCGTGTCCGACCGGTCGCGCCGCCAGCGGGCCAGCGCCTCGAAGGCGACCGTCCCGCCGGTGCGCAGGTCGACGATCGGCTGGTAGTGGACGGCGATCTGGTCGCGCTCCAGGGCTTCCTCGAGCGCCTCGCCGAGCAGCTGCCGGGCCTGCGCTGAGCCGCGCATGCGCTCGGAGTAGAACGCGTAGCTCGACGCCGCGTCGCTCTTGGCCGCGTACATGGCGACGTCCGCGTTCGCGAGCAGCTCCTCGACGCCGGCGGCGCTGGCCGCCGGGGCGACGCCGATGCTGAGCCGGACGGACAGGTGCCGGCCACGGATCGAGAACGGGTTCTCGACGGCGCCGACGAGCCGCTGCGCGACCTCTTCGGCCACCTCGGGCCCGCCGCCTTCGAGCAGGACGGCGAACTCGTCGCCCCCGAGCCGGGCAGGCAGCTCCTCGGGCCGCACGTGCCCGCGAAGCCGCTCGGCGAAGGCGACCAGCAGCTCGTCCCCCGCGGCGTGGCCGAGATCGTCGTTGATGGCCTTGAACCCGTCCAGGTCGATGAAGAGGACGACCGGCTCCGTTCCGTCGACGGCGGCGCGCTGCAGCGCCTCGTCCACGCGCGCGTGGAAGAGGCGGCGGTTCGGAAGCCCGGTGAGCGCGTCGTGCAGCGCCTGATGACGGAGCTTGGCGCCCAGGTCGGTGAGCCTGGCGAGCGACTGCTCGAGCTGCTCGTTCTCGAGCAGCAGCGCCGCGTGGCCGGCGAAGGTGCGGAACAGCTTCTCGTCCTCCTGCCCGAAGTTGGAGACCTCGTCCGTCCGCTCGCCGACGAGCAGCATCCCCAGCAGCCTGTTCTCGCCTTCGAGCGCCGTGACGACGCCGTCCTTGAGCCCGCGCTCGGCCAGGTAGGGCGACGAGCGCCTCCGGGCGCCGGTCCCTCGCCATCGTCACCGGCCCGCCGGCGTCGCCCACGGCCTCGAGGACCTCCCGCTCGGACGCGGAGACCTCGGTGGGCCCGAGCGCCTGCTCGTGCGTCCCGGCCAGGACGCTGCGGAGCGGCGTCTCGCGTGGGTCGGCGGGCAGGACGAGGATCTCGGCGTACTCGGCGCGGAGCAGCCGACGCGCGGCGAGCAGGAGCTGGTGGACGCCCGAGTCGAGCTCGGACGCGTCGTCGCGGCGGGGCATCGAGTCGTAGAGCGATTGGACGTGGTCGGGGCCCTGCCGCTCGAGGCCGTAGGCGCGCAGGGCGAGGGCGCAGGCAGCGGTGGGGAGCAGGAGCAGCGCCACGGCGGACGGGCGCAGGTCGGCCATGACGGCGCCGGCGAGGGCGAGGCTGCCGGCCGTCAGCGTCCCCATGAACGAGACCGCGGTCGTGGTCGTCAGCCCCGAGGCCGTCGGGCGCTCGCCGGCCAGCGACACGGCGCCGGCGACGAGGACGACCCCGGTCGCGGCGGCGATCGAGGCGGCGGCGAGACCGGCGAGCCAGCCGCCGGGCTGGAACGCGTCGCCGCCGTCGACGATCGAGCGGAAGATGAACACGGCGATCGCCGTGGCGAGCGCACTCTGGGCGAGGTTGAAGACGACCTTGAGCGGCCGCTGGCGCCGGTAGAGGACGAGCGCCGCGCCCATGCCTGCGAGCTGCGCGGTCACGAGCCCGAGCGGCGTGACGGCGAACAGGCCGAGGACGAGCGGCACCTCGCTCAGCGACAGCGTGTGCGTCTCGCGGCGGATGTGCAGGTGGACGACCGCGCACTCGGCGAGGAAGAAGCCGAGCGCGAGCGCCCACCAGGGGATGGCCAGCGTGCGCAGCGGCCCGGGCAGGTCCCGGGCCGAAAGCAGCACGACCACGGCTGTTCCGGCGGCCGCGGCGGCGAGCAGCCAGATGCCGGCGGTTCGCTTCACGAGCGGCACCGCCTCCGATCTAGCCCCAGGACTCGCCTGCCCAGCTGCCGCCGGACCACGAGCTCCCGGACCAGGAGTTGCCCGACCAGTCCGTGCTCGACCAGGAGCTCCCCGACCAGCTGTTGCCGGTCCAGTTGGCCGCCGACCAGGAGCTTCCCGACCACGTGTTGCCCGACCAGCGTGTTGCCCGACCACGAGCTCCCCGACCACGAGCTGCCGCTCCAGCTCGAGCCGTTCCAGGCGCCGCCCGACCAGGAGCTGCCGGCCGCCTCGAGCGCGGCGAGCGACGGCGTCGAGACCGGCCTGCCGAAGATGTCCTGCTCGCCCTGGAGGACGACGCCGTCGCGGGTGAGGTGATCGGTGCCGCGCGAGGCCTCGAGCGAGCCTGTGCCCGTCGAGGCCGGCCACGTCTGCCGCCAGCTGGGCAGCGAGGCGGACAGCGCCGGCCCGAGCTGGAGCTCGCCGGCGCCGATCGCGCGCCTGTTGCCCTTGATCGGCGACGCGGTGTCCATCAGCAGCTTCTTGACCTGGTCGGGAGTCGCGTCCGGATACTTCTCCAGGACGAGCGCGGCGGCGCCGGAGGTGATCGCCGTCGACTCGGAGGTGCCGCTGCCGCGGAAGTACCGGCTGGACAGGAAGCCCTCCGGATGCCCGGCGTCGATGAACGAGTTCGGCACCCGCAGGCCCTGGATGTGCACGCCGGGGGCGACGAGGTCGACCTGCCGGGTGCTCGCCTTCTTCGGGTAGGGGGAGAAGCTGGGCACCTGGTCGTCGCCGAGGTCGGGCGTTCCCGACGTGTCCGCCGTGCCGAGCGCGAGGACGTACGGGTCGAAGCCCGGGTCCGCGAGCGCGGGGACCTTGCGCTTCCTCTGATAGCCGTCGTTTCCTCCGGCCGCGACGACGACGATCCCGTGGAGCCAGGCCTGCTCCGCGGCAAACGCGAGCGGGTCGAGCGTGTAGGACTGGAGGCTGTTCGTCCCGTAGGAGAGGTTGAGCACGCGGATGTTCAGCCCTGGGTCGTGTGCGTGCTGTACCACCCAGTCGATCGCCGCGATGACCTGCGACACGTCCGTCCCTCCGTCCGCGTCGGCGACCTTGAGCGAGACGATCCGCGCGCCGGGCGCCATGCCCAGGTAGGTCGAGGGAGGCGCCTGGCTGCTCGGCGCGGCGTCCCGTCCGGCGATCAGTCCGGCCATGAACGTGCCGTGGCCGTAGGTGTCGAGGTAGCTGAGGTTCGGCGCCTGCGACTCGAGCGAGAGGTCCGGGCCGTTGACGACCTTCTCCGAGCCCGACAGGCCCTGCACGGGCGCGACGCCGGAGTCGATCATCGCCACGTCGACGCCCTTGCCGGTGTAGCCGGCGCTCCACCAGTCGCGCGCGCCGGTCAGCGTCGTGATCGCGCTCATCGAATAGCCGTCGGACGCGGGGTCGTACGCCGACCCGCTGAAGGACGCGCTCTGCGGCTCCAGATGCCGGTTCGCGGTCACGGAGAGCACGTCTCCGCTCGCGCGCAGCGCCGCGACGCTACCCGCCGGCAGCGTCGCCGAGAAGCCGCCGATGATCGCGAGGGGCAGGCGGACGGCGCCGCCGAGCTTCTCGACGAGCGCCTCGGCCGCCGCTTCGTGCCCGGGTCGCGCGCGCACGACCACGTTGCCTGCGCCGCGGGCGGTGGTGGCGGCAGGGCGCGCGGACGCCGAGCCGACCGCGGAAGCGGCCGTGCCCGCGAGGACGACGGCTGCGAGGGCGAGCAGGGCTACTCCGCGACGGAGCGGCGAGGTCAGGGGCGTCATGTCGGCTCGCTTCTCGGTGGGAACATGGGGATGCGGCAGAGGTCGCTTTAGGTTCAGCATTTGCGGGAGTGGGGACGTCTGCCATCCCCTGAACGGGTGAGGGCCGTGCATTTCCCCCGTCCAAGGGAGGCGGGCCGAAACGGGCCGGCGGCGTAGACTGAGCGCGTGACGGTCACCTCGATCGACGAGCTGGAAGCGGCGCTCGCCGGCGCCGACTACCTCCCGGACCGCGGACTTGCGACCGCGCTCTTCCTCTCCCTGCGGCTCGAGAAGCCGGTGCTGCTGGAGGGCGAGGCCGGCGTGGGCAAGACCGAGGCGGCCAAGGCGCTCGCCCGCGTGCTCGGCTCTCGGCTGATCCGGCTCCAGTGCTACGAGGGCCTCGACGTCGCGCATGCCGTCTACGAGTGGAACTACTCGCGCCAGCTGCTGCACATCCGCGCGGCGCAGGAGGGGACGGTCCGCGAGGAGGAGCTGTTCGGGCCCGAGTTCCTGATCCGGCGACCGCTGCTCGAGGCGGTGGAGAGCCCGGAGCAGGTCGTGCTGCTGATCGACGAGATCGACCGCGCCGACGAGGAGTTCGAGGCCTTCCTGCTCGAGGTGCTCTCCGACTTCCAGATCACGATCCCCGAGATCGGGACGATCAGCGCCGCCGAGCACAAGCCGGCCGTCGTGCTCACGTCGAACCGGACGCGGGAGCTGCACGACGCTCTCAAGCGCCGCTGCCTCTACCACTGGATCGGGCATCCCTCGCTCGAGCGCGAGATCGACATCGTCAAGGTGCGCGTCCCCGGTGTGCCGGCACGGCTCGCCGCTCAGGCGGCTGCGTTCGTTCGCGGGCTGCGCCGCCTCGACCTGGCCAAGCCGCCTGGGGTCGCGGAGACGATCGACTGGGCGCGCGCGCTGACGGCGCTCGGCCGGCAGGAGCTCGACGCCGAGGTCGTCGAGCAGACGCTCGGCTCGGTGCTCAAGTACCACGAGGACCTCCTGGCCGTTCGCGACGTGGCGCTGCAGGAGCTCGTGGACGAGGCGCGGGCGGCCCGCTAGCCGTCGTGCCCCGTCCAGCGATGCACGCCGACTCCCGGCCCGCCAGCAGGCGGCGCGCTGCCTTTCCGCTCCGGCCGCAGCAGGGCCGCGACCTCCGCTCCTGGGCCGGCTCCGTCGAGCCTACGCCGGCTGCGTCCTCAGTCGCGCCCGTCTTGACTACGGCATGGGGGACAGACTCGAGTCTGTCCCCCATTCGGTTTCTAGCCGCTCCCTGCGTCCTTCCATCGCTTGGTGCTGACGACCCAGAAGCTCGGCAGCATCACTGGAAGGGGCACTGATGGCCGACGCCGTCGTCCGCCACGTCGTCACCTTCGGGCGCGTCCTGCGCGAGGCCGGCCTCGAGGTCGGCCCGGGACGGCTCGCCGACGCGCTGACGGGCCTCGACCACGTCGACCTCACCCGTCAGGACGACGTCTACTGGACGCTGCGGCAGACGCTGGTCGCGCGAAGCGAGGACCTCGAGGCCTTCGACCGGGCCTTCCGCGCCTGGTTCCTCCGCGCGCCGACCGCGCCGCTCCGGCGCGAGTCGGGCGGCGACACCGTGCGCCTCGTTCGCCGTGCGGCCGCCGAGGGCAAGCGCCCCGACGAGCATGGGGGCGAGGGCGACAAGCAGTCGCTCGGCTACAGCGCCGAGGAGCTGCTGCGAGAGAAGGACTTCGCCACGCTCTCCTCCGACGAGTTCGGGCTCGTCTCGAAGCTGATGACCGAGCTTGCCTCTTCGCGTCCGCGCCGCCGCTCGCGGCGGCTCCGGCGCGACAGCCGGGGACGCCAGCTCGACATGCGCCGCCTCGTCCGGGCTTCGCTCGCGACGGGCGGCGACGCGGTCGAGCGCTCGGCCCGGGACCGCATCCACGTGCCGCGCAAGCTGGTGGTGATCTGCGACGTGTCGGGCTCGATGGAGGCGTACTCTCGGGCGCTCGTGCTCTTCCTGCACGCGCTCGTCGGCTCCGGCCGCGGCGTGGAGGCGTTTGCGTTCGGGACACGGCTGACACGGCTTACGCCCGATCTGCGCGGCCGCGACCCCGAGCGGGCGCTGGCAGAGGCGGCGAAACGGGTCGTGGACTGGTCGGGCGGCACGCGCATCGGCGCGTCGCTGAAGGCTTTCAACGACGAGTGGGGCAGGCGGGCGCTCACCCGCGGGGCGGTCGTGCTCGTCGTCTCGGACGGCTGGGAGCGCGAGGACGCGTCGCTCGTCGGCACGGAGATGGCGCGGCTCTCGCGGCAGGCCTACGCGGTCGTCTGGGTAAACCCGCTCAAGGGCCACCCGGACTACCAGCCGCTCGCTGCCGGCATGCGGGCAGCTTTGCCGTCGATCGATCGTTTTCTTCCCGGGCACAACCTCGCGAGCCTCGAAGAGCTCGCCGAGATCCTGAGCGGCATCGAAAGGAGACATGCGGCATGAAAGAGATCCTGGACGACGTCGAGCGCTGGCGATCGGAGGGGAAGCAGGTGGCGATCGCGACCGTGGTCGCGACGCGGCGCTCGGCTCCGCGCCCGGTCGGCTCGAAGCTGGCCGTCTCGGACGCGGGCGAGCTGGCCGGGTCCGTCTCCGGCGGCTGCGTCGAGTCGGACGTCTACGAGTGCGCCCGCAAGGTGCTGGAGACCGGCGAGCCGCAGCTGCTCTCGTACGGCATCTCCGACGAGGAGGGCTGGGCGGTCGGCCTCCCGTGCGGCGGCGAGATCGACGTCTTCGTGGAGAAGCTCGACGAATGAGCGCGGTCTTCGGGCGGCTGACGCAGGCGATCGAGCGCGACGAGCGCGCCGTCCTGTTCACGGTCATCGAGGGCGAGCCGCTCGGCGCGCACATGCTCGTGCTCGAGGACGGCGAGCGGCTCGGCGACGACCTGCCTGACGAGCTGGCGGCGCAGGCCGGCGAGCTGATCCGCGCGCACCGGAACGAGATCGTCGAGCTCGGCGAAACGCGCGTGTTCGCGGAGGTCTACGCGCCGCCGCCGCGCCTGCTCGTCTACGGCGCCGTCGACACGGCCGAGGCGCTCGCGAAGCTCGCGCGCCAGCTCGGGTGGCAGGCGATCGTCGCCGACGCGCGGGCGAAGTTCGCGACGGCCGAACGGATTCCGAGCGCGAGCGAGATCATCGTCGCCTGGCCCGAGGAGACGATCGAACAGGTCGCGCCCGACCACGCGACCGCGGTCGTCGTCCTCACGCACGACGACAAGTTCGACGTGCCGGCTCTCAAGGCCGCGCTCGCGACCGAGGCGTTCTACGTCGGCGCGCTCGGCTCGCGGCGAAACCAGGAGCGGCGGCGCGAGCGGCTGCTCGAGGCAGGCGTCGACGAGTCCGAGCTCGAGCGCATCTCGGGGCCGTGCGGCCTCGACCTGGGCGCCGAGTCGCAGCCCGAGACGGCCGTCTCGATCCTGGCCGAGATCATCGCCGTCCGCAACGGCCGCGACGGCGGCAAGCTGCAGCAGTCGAAACAGCGCATCCACGTGGAGGTGGCGGAATGACCGAGAAGGTGCGCAAGACCGAGGAGGAGTGGCAGGCGGAGCTGGATCCCGACCGGTACGCGGTCCTGCGCCAGGCGGCGACCGAGCCGCCCTGGTCGGGCGAGCTGCTCGTGAACCACGAGGACGGGGCCTACCGCTGCGGCGCCTGCGGCGCCGAGCTGTTCCGTTCCGACACGAAGTTCGACTCCGGCTCCGGGTGGCCGAGCTTCTACGAACCGGCCGCGGAGGGAGCGGTCGAGCTGGAGGAGGACCTGTCGCACGGCATGCGCCGGATCGAGGTCCGCTGCGGCACGTGCGACTCCCACCTCGGCCACGTCTTCCCCGACGGCCCCGCGCCGACCGGCCAGCGCTACTGCATCAACTCGCTCGCGCTCGACTTCGACCCGGACGAGTAGCCCGCTCCGGCCATGTCCGAGGGACAGTCCCTGTGACCAGCTATCCACAGGCTGTGCCGGCTGCACCATTGTCGAACGGCGTGGTTGAGCCGCCCGCCTGCCCCGCCGAGCCGTGTCCCGGGGACAGTCCCTGTGACGGATTGTCCACAGCCGGCCACGCGCAGGTCTGTTAGGTTCGGGCGCGTTTCTGCGGCAGCGAGAAAGGAGCAGCTGTGCCCGTAGACGTCAAGTCCGAGAAGCTCACGAAGCTGGTCGACGAGAACGTCGAGGTCGACCAGCTCGGCACGGGCTTCACCTTCACCGAGGGGCCGCTCTGGCACCCGCGGGACGAGTACCTCCTGTTCAGCGACATGCCCGCCGACATCCGGCGGAAGTGGACCCCCGACGGCACCGTCGTCGAGGTCATGAACCCGAGCAACAAGTGCAACGGGATGACCTACGACGCCGACCTGAACCTGCTCGTCTGCGAGCACTCGACGAGCTCCGTCGTCCGCGAGCGGCCCGACGGTACGCGCGAGACGCTCGTGACGCACTACCAGGGCAAGGAGCTGAACAGCCCCAACGACGTCGTCGTGCACTCGAGCGGCGCGATCTACTTCAGTGATCCGAACTACGGCCGCTGGCCCGGGTTCGGGATCGAGCGCGACCAGGACCTGGACTTCCAGGGCGTGTACCGGCTGCCGCCGGGGGGCGGCGACCCGCAGCTGCTCGTTGACGACTTCGGCGAGCCGAACGGGCTCTGCTTTTCGCCCGACGAGTCGGTGCTCTACATCAACGACACGCCGAACGCGCTCATCCGCGTCTTCGACGTCGAGTCGGACGGCACGCTCGCGAACGGCCGGATGTTCGCGGAGAACATCGGCGACGGCGACCTTGCCAAGGGTGGCCTCGTCGACGGGATGAAGTGCGACGAGCGCGGCAACGTCTGGGTGACGGGCCCCGAAGGCGTCTGGGTGTTCGCGCCGGACGGCGAACACCTCGGCGTGGTCGAGATCCCGGAGAGCGTCGGGAACATCCACTGGGGCGGCCCGGACTGGAAGTGGATGTTCGTGCCTGCCTCGACCTCGCTCTACCGGTTCCAGGCCAAGGTCGCAGGGCGCCGCGAGCCGTTCATGAGCGGGTAGGAGGGAGAGCTAGATGGCCGATTTCACGCTGGACCCCAAGCGTACGGCGCTGATCGTCCAGGACATGCAGAACGACGTGATCATCGAGGGCGGCGCCTTCGCGGAGTCCGGGTCGCCAGAGCACGCGAAGGAGCAGAACGTCGTCGCCAACGCGCGGAAGCTCTCCGACGCCTGCCGGGCGAAGGGCGTGCCCGTCGTGCACGTGCACTACATCGTCGAGGAGGGCGCGCCCGGGCTGCAGCTCAACGCGCCGCTGTTCGAGGGCGTCAAGGAGGCAAAGGCGCTCGTGCGCGGGACCTGGGGAGCCGCGCCGGCCGACGGGCTGGAGCCGAAGGACGGCGACCACGTGATCGAGAAGACGCGCATGAGCGGGTGGCAGGGAACGCGGCTCGACAACCTCTTTCGTGCGCTCGGCGTCGACACCGTGATCGTCACCGGCGCCTGGACGAACATGTCGATCGAGCACACGGCCCGAACGGGCGCGGACATGGGCTACCGGATGATCGTCCCCGAGGACTGCTGCTCGACGATGAACGCCGACTGGCACAACGCGTCCATCAACTTCGCGCTCCAGAACGTGTCCGTCGTGACCAAGTCCGACGAGGTGATCGAGGCGCTGGGCGGGTGAAGACCCGGGCGGCGGTCTTCTTCGAGGCGGGGCGGCCGTTCGAGGTCCACGAGCTCGACCTCGAGGAGCCGCGGGCAGGCGAGGTGCTCGTCCGCATGGCCGCGGTCGGCATCTGCGGCACCGACCTCCACTCCGTGAAGGGCGAGTGGACGCGCCCGACGCCGACCGTCCTCGGGCACGAGGGCGCAGGCGTCGTCGAGGCGGTCGGCGATGGCGTCTCCTCGCTGTCCGCCGGCGACGAGGTCGTGCTCTCGTGGGCGCCGTCCTGCGGCGAGTGCGAGGATTGCGGCCGCGGGCGGCCGGCGCGGTGCCTGGCGCTCAACCGCGCGATCGCGGCGAGCACGCTGCTGGACGGGACAACGGGGCTCTCGCTCGGCGGCGAAACGGTGTATCGCGGCACGGCCACGGGGGCGCTGGCCGAGCGGATCGTGGTCTCCGAGCACGTGGCGCTGCCGGTCGGCGAGGGCGTGCCGCTCGAGCAGGCAGCGCTCCTCGGCTGCGCGGCCCTGACGGGCGTCGGCGCGGCGCTGTTCGCGGCCCAAGTCGAGCCGGCCTCGTCGGTGCTCGTGATCGGTGCCGGCGGCGTCGGGCTGTTCGTCGTCCAGGGCGCCCGGATCGCCGGTGCCGCCGAGATCGTCTGCGTCGACCCGCTGGAGGCGCGGCGCGAGCAGGCGCAGCGGCTGGGCGCGACGCGTGTCTGCGGGCCGGACGAGCTGAAGGAGCTGATGAAGGCCGAGTTGCCGGGCGGTGCCGACTACGCACTGGACGCGGTCGGCGACCCGGAGACGACGCAAACGGCGTTCCGGTGGACGCGGAACGGCGGCACGTGCGTGATCGTCGGCCTGCCGGCGGCGGGCAAGCGGCTCGACCTCGACCCGGTCGACTTCGTCCGCCGCGAGCGCGTCCTCACCGGCACGATCTACGGCTCCGAGGACCCGGCCGTCGCGCTGCCGGTCCTGCTCGACCACGTCCGCGCCGGTCACCTCGACCTCGCCTCCCAGCTCGGCCCGATCTATCCGCTGGACGAGATCAACCACGCGATCGACGCCGCGCTCTCCGGCTCCCCGGGCCGTGTCCTCGTCCGACCATGAGCGCGGTGCCGGGTCAGGCCCGGGTCGGGCCCGGGTCAGGGCGGGGTCAGGGCGGGGTCAGGGCGGGGTCAGGGCGGGGTCAGACCCTATGAGTCGGTCGGACTGAGATTGCGGCGGCCAATCAGGACATGGCCGTAGAGCACGTCGAGCGGACGCGCGTTCAATGGGTCGACACGGACGCCGGCGGGCGGATCCACTTCACGGCGGCGTTTCGATGGGCGGAGATGGCCGAGACCGGAATCCGCCGCAAGCTCGGGCTGATTGAGGAGTGGGGGAGCTACCCGCGCCGGCGGGTCGAGGCCGAGTTCCTGCAGGTGCTCGTCTTCGAGGACGAGATCGAGGTCCGGATCCGGCCCGAGCGGCTGGGGCGGACCTCGATCACCTGGGCATTCGAGATCATGCGGGACGACGAGGTCTGCGTGCAGGGCGTCCTCGTGGTCGTGCACGTCGACGCCGATGGCCGCCCCGCGCCGCTGACCGAGAACGAGCGCGAGAAGCTTTCGTCGCTAGCCGTCAGTCCACTTCATCTCGGCCTCGCGGCGCTGGCCCTCGGCCAGGCTGATCTCGCCCGAGCAGACCTTGTCGTTGAGGTCGTTCTCGATCGTGTCGACGTGGTCCGCGCGCGGCCGGTGCTCGGGCCAGAGGTTCTTCGGGTCGCGGGGCGCGCCGCCGAGCTCGAGCGAGATGAAGTGGTCCTCCTGGTACTCGCCGGGGCCGCCCGTGAACCCGTACTGCCGTATCTGGTCGAGCTTCAGCTCCGATGTGTACGAGCTCGGCGGCCGGACCGTCCGGGTCCAGCCGTGCGCGCAGATCGTCTGCCCGATCGTTGCCTGCGTGACGTCGGGGTTCAGCGCGCCCGGCGTCAGCGCCGGACGCGCGGCGTAGAAGACCGGGCCGCCGGGACCGCCGCGCCGCGCAAAGTGCACGACCAGGACGACCGCGACGACGGCCGCCAGTGCGACGAGGACGAAGGTCGGTATCGCGCGCGGGTCCCGCACCCCGGAGCTTGTAGACGGCGGGGGACGCTCACCGCAATGTCCCGCGGAGAATCGTCACGAACTCGGCACGGAATCGTGCGCGGCACGCTGCTCCTCGAGCCGCCGCAGCTCGACGCGGCGGATCTTTCCGCTCCGCGTCTTCGGCAGCTCGTCGACGAATTCGATCTCCCGCGGGTACTTGTACGGCGCCGTCACGCGCTTGCAGTGCTCCTGCAGCTCCGTGACGAGCTCGCTCGATCCTGTCACGCCCGGGCGGAGCACGACGAATGCCTTCACGATCAGGCCGCGATCCGGATCGGGCTTGCCGACGACCGCGCTCTCGGCCACGCCCGGATGCTCCAGCAGCGCGCTCTCGACCTCGAACGGGCCGATCCGGTACGCGGCGGAGTTGATGACGTCGTCGGCGCGGCCGGTGAACCAGAGGTAACCGCGCTCGTCGCGCGTGGCGCGGTCGCCGGTGACGTACCACTCGCCGCGGAACACGGCCGCCGTCTCCTCGGGGGCGCGGTAGTACTCGCGGAACAGGCTCGGCGGCCGCCCCGCGAGCGCGATGTCGCCCTCCGCGCCGTCGTCCACCACGTGCCCGCCCTCGTCGATCACTGCGATCTCGTGCCCGGGCGAGGGCAGCCCCATCGAGCCCGGCCGGATCTCCGCGCCCGGGAGGTTGCCGACGAGCAGCGTGTTCTCCGTCTGCCCGTAGCCGTCGTGGATCGTCAGTCCGAACGCGTCGCGGAAGGCCTTGATCACCTCCGGGTTGAGCGGCTCGCCTGCCGAGACCATGTGCCGCAGCCCCGCTAGCTCGAAGCGGTCGAGGCCGTCGAGCTTGGCCATCAGCCGGTACTCGGTCGGCGCCTGGCACAGGACCGACACGCCGAGCTCGGACAGCAGCCGGAACCGCTCCTCGGGCTCGAACGCGCCCTCGTGGAGGACGATCGAGGCGCCGGCGCTCCAGGGGCCGAGCAGCACGTTCCAGATCGACTTCGCCCAGCCCGTCGCCGCGGTGCACCAGACGTGGTCGCCCGGCCGCGCCGCCAGCCAGCGCTCGGCCTGCATCCGCTTGGCATAGCAGTACGCGTGGGTGTGGACGACGCCCTTCGGGTCCTTGGTCGTCCCGGACGTGTACAGGATGAAGGCCAGGTCACCGGCGGCCGTGTCCACCGTGGGCGCGCTCTGGGCCTCGTCGTCCAACCCGGCCGCGTCTGTGAAGACCAGCTCCGCGCCGAGCCCTTCGACTTCGCCCTCGGCCTGGCGGTCGGCGACGACGAGCCGCGCGCCCGAGTGCTCGACCCGGAAGGCGAGATCCTTGTGGCGCAGCATCTCGGAGCAGGGGATGGAGACGGCGCCGAGCTTGAGCAGCGCGAGCATGATCGGGTGCCACTCGAGCGTCTTGCCGACGAGCACGAGCACGCGGTCGCCTGGCGCTACTCCTCTTTTGGCCAGGCGGTTCGCCCACTGCGCCGCGCGGGCGGTGACCTCGGCGAAGCCGAGGTCACGCCGGTCGCCGGCGGCGGAGAGGAAGGTCAGCGCAGGCCCCGTCCGCGGCTCGACGACGTCGCGGGCGAAGTTGAACCGCTCCGGGACCCGCCACTCCATGGCGTGATTCTCTAGGACGCTGCGGTGTCTCGTCGCAGCGCCGCGACCGCGGCCGTGCGGTTGTGGACGCCGAGCTTGGAGAAGATGTTCTCGAGGTGCCTGCGCACCGTCCCCCGGGCCAGGCAGAGCGTCGCGGCGATCTCGGCGTTGGTCCGCCCGGCTGCGACCTGATCGACGATTTCCTGCTCGCGGGCCGTCAACCGCGGCAACCGGGGTCGTTCCTCCAGCAAGAGCACGTCACCGACGAGTCGAATCTCGAGAGTCCCTTCCCGCCGAACTTCGAGCGGGGCGTCCGGTGTGGTCGTCGACCGCAGCCACGCCCGGATCACGTCTGGAAGTCCGGTGCCGTTGGCTCCGAAGTACCGGGTCAGCAGCTCGTGTCCGTGCTCGGTCGCAAAAGCAATCCGGTCGGGAGGCTCCAGCAGCACGACCGCGACCTCGTCGCGCTCGAGCAGCGCGAGGGCTTTGCGCGCATTGTGCTGCGCCCAGCTCAGGACGTAGCGACGGGCGAGGTGCGGCCGCAGGAGGTCAAGGACCGCGCGGTCGCGCTCGGTGAAGTCGCGCCCGCCCGTCCTGTCGAAGAGAAAGACCTTCGTGTGCGAGAGCGGCGAATCCAGTCCGACCGTCATCAGGTACTCGGTGCCGCAGGGTCGAAACCAGTCGGCATAGATCCGGCTCTCGTGGAACTCTTTCCGGCTCATGAAGTCGGACAGCTTGAGAGCGCGGAAGTCGCCGCTCACCTCGTGGTGGTGGCAGACCGGGTGCTCGCGTCGGATCTCCCAGTAGGTGCAGGGCGTCGGCCCCCAGTCGCTCGTCGGGAAGTCGACGGAGCCCAGGTGCACCTCCCGGACGCGGTCGAGCTCGCAGAATGTGAGGCAGTCGCACGGAACGAGACGCCTGAGGCTCGCGAGTAGCTCGCGCGGGAACGGCTCCTCGCTCTCGATCGACGCGAGCTCTCCGAGGAACTGAAGCACCTGCTCGAGATCGGCCGGCCCGAGCCGCTCCATCCTGCCTCGAAAGATACGACAAATGTCACATGGACGCCTCCGGCGGGCCTTCAGATGATGTGTCGTCGTCTGCGAACCGGGGGAGTCGACAGGACGTCTGCGGCGGTCCTCAATCGACGGCTTCCCCTTTTCGAGGGAGGAGGTCGCCGTGTCCAAGCGGTATACCCACGATCGTCGTCTCGTCGGAGCGCTCGCTGCTATGGCCGTGC
This sequence comes from uncultured Actinomycetes bacterium, assembly GCA_963776375.1. Lineage (GTDB taxonomy): Bacteria > Actinomycetota > Thermoleophilia > Gaiellales > Gaiellaceae > PALSA-612. The sequence goes on from CAVZMF010000009.1 coordinate 211,796, forward strand.
TCGTCGCCCTCGCAGTGACGGTGCCAGCGCAGGCGAGCTCGACCGACACGATCCTTGACTGGAACCTGAACGCGGCCAACGCGCTCAGCAATCTGCCGACCGCCAATCCGCCGGGCGTCGGCATGACACCGCCCGTCACCGCGGTGCACCTGGCGATGGTCCAAGGGGCGGTGTACGACGCGGTCAACGCGATCGATCTCGCGAACGGCAGCGGCCATCAGCCCTACATCTCCGGGCTTCCCGCGGCCTCCGCGTCCGACTCCGTCGACGCTGCTGCGGCTACGGCCGCGCACAACGTTCTGGTCAACGTGCTGCTCGCCCTCCCGGCGCCGCAGCCGCCCGTGCTCCCCACCGTGCTCGCCTGGGTGGAGGCGGCGTACACGACTTCGCTCGCCGGCATTCCGGATGGTGCCGCGAAAAATGGCGGGATCGCGGACGGGGCCGCGGCCGCGACGGCGATGCTGGCGCTGCGGGCGCAGGACGGGAGGTACGGGCCGTTCAGATTCACCGCCGGGTTCGGTCCCGGCGAGTGGCGGCCGGAGCTGCCCGCGTTCGTCAGCGACCCCAATGCCTGGGTCGCCAAGGTCCAGCCGTTCCTGATGAACACCCAGTCGCAGTTCCGCACTGACGGGCCGCAGCCTCTCAAGAGTGGCGCCTACGCCACCGAGTTCAACGAAGTGAAGTCGCTCGGCGCGCTGAACGGCTCGACGCGCACGCCCGAGCAGACGGCCCTAGGCCTGTTCTACACCGATCACGCCGTGGCGATGTGGAACCGGACGTTCCGGGCCATCGCGGCGCAGCAGGGGCTGAGCGAGAGCGACGAAGCGCGGCTGTTCGGCATGCTGAACCTGGCCGGCGCGGACTCGCTGATCGGCTGCTGGGACAGCAAGCAGTACTGGAGCTTCTGGCGGCCGATCACAGCGATCCGACTGGACGGCGACGGCAACCCGGCGACGACGGCCGACCCGAACTGGCTCCCCCTCGTCCCGACACCGCCGTATCCGGACGAACCGTCGGGCTTCAACTGCGTTACGAGCGGGTTCATGCACACGGCGCAGGACTTCTTCGGGACGAACAAGATGGACTTCACCGTGCACAGCAACGCCACGAACGCGGACCGCGACTACACGCGCTTCTCGGACACGTGGAAGGACACGATCGACGCGCGCATCTATGTCGGCATCCACTTCCGGACGGCCGACGTCCACGGAGTCGTGCTCGGCCAGAAGGTCGCCCACTGGCTCGACAAGCACTACTTCCAACCGGTCGGCTGAACCGACGCCGCACGGGCCGCGGGAGCGCGGCCCGTGCGGCTCATCTCGCGACGCCGGGCGGCCTGCTTCCGTGCGCTCGACGTGCCGGCCGGCGCCGTCGTCGTGATCCCCGGGGGGACGCGCTATCGATGCCGCGCTCTTCGGCGAGCTGATGGCAACCCGCGGTCGCTTCGATGATGTCGCCGAGCGAGGCGTACGAGCGCTTCGGCCTACATCTAGCCGCAGTAGCTAGGCCAGACGACGCTGCCGAGGGCGTCCCACGCCTCGTCGGAGACGGCGAGGCCGTTGGTCATGATCACGACCCGGCGGTCGCCGTCCTCGCTCGCGAGCGCGATCGTCATGTACCCGTTCGCGGAGAACCCGAGATGGCCCCACGCGGAGCCGCAGGGCGAGTCCGCCTTCCGCTGCAACGACGAGATCTCGGCGATCCCGAGCCCGTACGCGTCGGTCTCGGGCCAGTCCGAGGGCACCGTGCGCAACATCTCGGCGCGCAGCCGGTCGGGCAGCACCTCGCCGCCGAGGAGCGCCTGGAGGAAACGCGCGACGTCCGCGGCGGTCGAGACCATCCCGCCGCCCGCCCACGAGAACGACATGTCGAGGTCGGTCGCGTCGACAAAACCGCGTCCCGGCACCAGCGGGTTGTCCGGCGGCAGGTAACCGCGGGCCGTTCCCTCGGGCGCGGGCACGCCCGGGTGGAGCAGGGTCGCGTCGAGCCCGAGCGGCTCCGTGATCCGGCGCCGGAGCTCCTCGGCGAGCGATGTTCCGGTCGTCTCCTCGACGAGCAGGCCCAGCGGGAGGTAGTTGCTCCCCGTGTACGACCAGCCCGTCCCGGGCGGGAAGAGCAGAGGGCGCTCCTTGATCAGTGCGAGAACCTCGCGGTGGGTGAGCGGCCAGCGGTAGGCCGGGTCCTGCCGGTACGGCTCGAAGAACTCGACGATGTCGTCGAAGAAGTCCTGCAAGCCGCTCGTGTGGTTCAGGAGCTGCCGGATCGTCACGCCCTCGGCGATCGGTGCGGCGTCGCCGTCGAGGTCGAGCGCGCCTTCGTCGACGAGCTGGAGGACGACCGCCGCCACGAAGATCTTCGTCACGCTGGCGATGCGGAAGCGGTGCTTCGGCGTCAGGCGTTCGCCCGTCTCGACGTCGGCGAGCCCGGCGGCTCCTTCCTCGTGGAAGCCGGGCCTGGAGGCGACGGCGACGGCTCCGGGGAAGCCCGCGCGAACGACCGCCTCGAGCCGGTCGTCGAGCGCAGCCACGGCCAGCCTCAGGGCAAGGCGTTCCAGCGCTCGAGGTAGTCCTCGCGCACCGGCTGGAAGATGTCGAGCACGGTGGCGCCCTCCGGCCCGCAGTAGGCCGAGTGCTCGACGCCCCCGGGAAGGCAGTAGCCCGCCATCGGGCCGAGCTCGTGCGGCTCGCCGCCCACGACGAGCGCCTGCATGCCGCGCAGGACGATGCCGAGCTGCTCGTGCGGGTGGCTGTGCAGCGGGACGACAGCGCCCGGCTCGAACTCGATCAGGTTGATCATGGCGCCGGCGCCGAACAGCGGACGCCCACTCACGCCGGGGGCGAGCTCGAACGCCTTCACGTCGTCGAAGCGGACGAAGACAGGCCCGGCGGTGCTCACCGGGGGATTATCGCCGGATCTCGGCGGCCCGGCGGGCGAGATACCGGTGCTCGGGCCCCTCGGGCGCGAGCGCGAGCGCGCGCTCGTACGCGTCCGCGGCCTCCACGTCGCGGCCGAGGCGGCGCAGCAGGTCGGCCCGCGCCGCGTGGAACGACACGTAGCCGTCCAGCCCCTCGATCCGGTCGATCAGCTCGAGCCCGTCACCTGGGCCGTCGACCATCGCGACCGCGGCCGCCAGGTTCAGCTCGACGACCGGCGACGGCACGATGCGCAGCAGCTCGCCGTAGAGCGTGACGATCTGTGGCCAGTCCGTCGCTCCGTCGGGACCCGCGTGCAGCGCTGCGATCGCCGCCTGGAGCTGGTACGGCCCGACACGCCGCATGCGCAGCGCCCGGTCGACGAGGTCGCGGCCATCGTCGATCGCCGCGGTGTCCCAGCGCGAGCGGTCCTGGTCCTCGAGCAAGACGAGGACGCCGTCGGCATCGACGCGCGTCGCGCGCCTCGAGTCGTGCAGCAGCATCAGGGCGAGCAGGCCGAGGGCCTCCGGCTCGTCCGGCATGAGCGCCGCGAGCATCCGCCCGAGCCGGACCGCCTCCCCGCACAGCTCTGGGCGCACCCGCGTGTAGCCCTCGTTGAAGATCAGGTAGACGACCGCCAGCACCGACGAGGTCCGGTCGGGGAGCAGATGGTCGGGCGGGACGCGGAAGGGGATGCAGGCGGCGCGGATCTTCCGCTTCGCGCGCACGAGCCGCTGCGCCATCGTCTGCTCGCCCGTCAAGAAGGCGCGGGCGATCTCCTCGGTCGTGAGGCCGCCGAGCAGCCGAAGCGTGAGCGCGACCTGCGCGTCGCGGGCCAGCGCCGGGTGGCAGCAGGTGAAGATCAGCGCCAGCCGCTCGTCGGGGATCGAGGTCTCCACGTCGTCCTCCTCCTCCGGGTCATCGCCTTCGCCGAGCCGCTCGAGCTCCGGGAGCTTGCGCGTCAGCGTCTGCTCGCGGCGGATCCGGTCGACGGCGCGGTTGCGGGCGGTCGTCACGATCCAGCCGAGCGGGCTCGCGGGGACGCCGTCCACGGGCCAGCGCGCGACCGCGGTCGCGAACGCCTCCTGGACGGCGTCCTCGGCGAGATCGACGTCCCCCGTCGCCCGCACGAGCGCGGCGACCGCGCGCCCCCAGTGCTCGCGAAACGCCCGCTCGATCAGTGCTGCACCACCGGCCGCACCTCGATCGAGCCGTAGCGCGCGGACGGGATCCTCCCGGCGATCTCGATCGCCTCGTCGAGGCTCTCGCACTCGACGAGGTAGTAGCCGCCGAGCGTCTCCTTCGTCTCGGCGAACGGGCCGTCGGTGACGAGCGCCTCGCCGTCGCGGACGCGGACGGTGGTGGCAGTCGTGACCGCGGCGAGTTCGTCCCCGCCGACGTACTGGCCTTTGTCGCGGAGATCCTTCGACAGGGCGCCGTACTCGGCGTACATCGCCTGCCGCTCGTCCTCGCTCGTCCCGTTCCAGCGGGCTTCGTCCCCGTAGATCAAGAGCATGTACTGCATCGGAGCCTCCTTCTCGGTCGGTTACGCCCAGAGGACGAACGGCGGCCGCGAAATCGACATCACTCCCGGTCGGCGTAGAAGAGCGAGATCTCGGCCGGGCGGAAGCCGACGCGCTCGTAGACCGACCGTGCGTCGTCCGAGCCGGGCGCGAGGAAGACGAGCTCTGCCCCCCTCGCACCCGCGTCCCGGGCGGCCGAGGCCGTCATCGCTCCGCCGATCCCGCGCCGCCGCGCGCGCTCGAGCACGCCGATGCCCGCGACCTCGGAGAGCCCGTCCAGCGGCGGCGTGGCTGCGGCGACGGCTACGGGCTCGCCGTCCAGCAGACCGAGGAGGGCGGTGCCGACGTCCCGCCGTTCGCGGCGCGCCTCGACCTCCTCGTCGGAGGCCTCGGCCTCGTCGCCGTCCCCGAACGCACGGCGCCCGACGGTGAGGTACGCGCGCAGGTCGACGGACGCGGGGACGATCTCGAGATCCGCGAGCTCCCGCGGCTCGACGGCCGCGGCGGGACACGTCATCAGCGGCGCACGCAGCTCGAGCTCGAACCCGGCCTGCTCGAGCGAGGCCGCGAGATCGGGCGCGAAGGCCTCGACGTACTGGAAGCGCGGCAGCCGCCCGCGTTCCCGGAAGGTTGCGCGCAGCTGCCCGAGGGACTCTGCGAGGTCGCCCCCGGCCGGCTCGCCTGGAATTGCATAGTTGAAGTAGCGCAGCGGGTCGCGCGGGTTGAAGAAGCACGTGAACGGCGGGACCGTGACGGCGTCGTAGAAGCCACGGGCCGTCTCGCGCAGGTAGGCCTGGATGCGCTCGGCCTCGCTCACCCGAGAGGGCCTAGGAGGCGACGGCGCAGCCGAGTACGTAGGGGCGCACGATCTTCGGCGGGCCGGGGGGCGTTTCCCCGCGCTCGACCTCCTCGACCTCGAACGCCGCCTCGATGCGCGTCAGCGTGTCGCGATTGCAGTGGCAGCCGAAGCAGACCGTCTTCCAGAGCCCCTCGTAGCGGTCCTGCTTGCGCGCCAGCTCGGGGTCCTCCGAGCGCACGTGCTCGAGGAACAGGTACCTGCCGCCCGGCTTCAGCACGCGCCGGAACTCGCGCAGCACCCGATCCTGCTCGTCGACCGAACAGAGGACGAACGAGGCGACGACCGTGTCGAACGAGCCGTCCGCGTACGGAAGCGACTCCCCGGCGACACGCTCCGCGACGATCTCGCGCCCCACGTTCGAGGCGCGCTTCCGGGCGCGACTGAGCATGCCGTCGAGCCGGTCGGTGACGACCAGCTCGGAGACGGTCGACGGGTAGTGAGGGAGGTTGAAGCCGGTGCCGACGCCGACCTCGAGCACCCGCCCCTGCGCGGGCGCGAGCAGCTTCCGGCGGTGCTCGATCGCGAACGGCTTCTTCTCGTAGCGATCGCCGACGAAGTCGGTGACGAAGGGTGCGATGTGGTCGCCGAGACCCACGCGCCCGAGTATGCCCGTTCATAGAATCGGGCGCGTGATCGTCGAGGAGCGCACCTACCACGTGATCACGGGGAAGCTGTCCGAGGTCGTGAGGATGTACGAGCAGGAGGGGATCGCGGTCCAGCAGGAGCACCTGGGCAAGCTGCTCGGCTGGTTCACCGTCGACGTCGGCGAGCTCTCCTCGGTCGTCAGCCTCTGGGGCTACGAGAGCTACGGCGAGCGGGAGCGCCGCCGCGCCGAGCTGCAGGCGGACGAGCGCTGGAAGGACTTCCTCGCCCGGCTCCAGCCGCTCCTGCACACGCAGTGGAACCGGATCATGGTGCCGACATCGTTCTCCCCGATCCGGTGAGCGGCGCCCTCGAGGGGAAGGTCGCGATCGTCACCGGCGGCGCGCAGGGCATCGGACGCGCGATCGCCGAGGGGCTCGAGCGCGAGGGCGCAAGGGTCGTCGTCGCCGACCTCGACCCGCCCCAGGGCGGCATCCGGGCCGACGTGGCCGTCGAGGACGACGTCGAGGCGATGGTGCGCGAGACGGTCGAGCGGCACGGCGGCGTCGACATCCTCGTCAACAACGCCGGGCTCTACGCGACGCTCCCGATGCGGCCGTTCGACCAGATCCCGCTCGGCGAGTGGCGTCAGGTGATGGACGTGAACGTCGCATCGATGTTCCTGACGTGCCGCGCGGTCGTGCCGGTCATGCGGGAGCGCGGCGGCGGCAAGATCGTCAACATCTCCTCCGGGACGCCGTTCCGCGGGGTGCCGTTCCTGCTCCACTACGTGACGAGCAAGGGCGCGATCGTGGCCTTCACGCGCGCACTGGCGAAGGAGCTGGGCAAGGACTCGATCCACGTCAACTGCGTTGCCCCCGGGTTCACGATGACGGACGGGGTCATGGCCAATCCAGAGGTGATCGAGAAGCTCCGCGACGCCTCGGTCGCGGCGCGGACGATCCAGCGCGACCAGCTGCCGGAGGACGTGGTCGGCGCGGTCGTCTTCCTGTGCACGCCGGCTGCGGACTTCGTCACCGGCCAGACGATGGTCATCGACGGGGGGCAGTACTTCCATTGAGACGGGTCCTCGAAGAAGGGGGTTCACGGGGGAAACATGGTTTCCCCCGTGTCGAGACCATGGTCATCGACGGGGGGCAGTACTTCCATTGAAGGTCAGGGTCTATCGCAGCGGCGTCGCGACCCCGCCGGGCACGCGCGTCGTCTACGACGTCGGGCGCGACGAGGCGCACTTCGGCGCGGCGCGCGTCGACGGCGAGGCAGTCGTGTGGGAGGTCGACGACCGCCCCGAGGGCGACTGGCTCGTGCGCTGCGACCGCGTCGACTTCCCGCCGGGCGGCGTCGCGTACCTGCACACGCACCCCGGCCCGGGGATCCGCGTCCTCCTGAAGGGCCGCCTCCGCATCGACTCGGTGGGCGAGTCCCACGAATACGGACCGGGCGAGTGGTGGTTCGAGAGCGGCCCCGAGCCGGTGTTCGCCGCAGCCGCCGAGGACGAGGAGACCGCCTTCGTGCGCGTGATGCTCGTCCCGCGCGAGCTGGAAGGTCAGCGCACGATTCTCTACGTCGACCCGGCGGACGACGAGAAGCCGAAGCTCCAGCGCGCCCGGATCTACTTCGAGCACCCGCTCGCGTGAGACGCCCTGTGGCCACAGGGCGTCTCACGCGGGGAGGGGGCGCCGGGGGAACCGAGAGGTTCCCCCGTGCGCGGCGTCGCGGCTTTGCCGCGGCGGCGCGGGAGAACACTGCGTGAGCCGCACCGGCGGCCAGGTTCTCGTCGACCAGCTCGAGCTGCACGGCGTCGAGCATGCGTTCTGCGTGCCGGGCGAGAGCTACCTGCCCGTTCTCGACGCGCTGCACGACGCCGACATCCGGCTCGTCTCCTGCCGGCACGAGGCGGCGGCCGCGAACATGGCCGAGGCGTACGGGAAACTGACGGGGCGGCCCGGCGTCTGCCTCGTCACGCGCGGCCCGGGCGCGACGCACGCGAGCGTCGGCGTGCACATCGCCTCGCAGGACTCGACGCCGATGATCCTGCTCGTCGGACAGGCGCCGCGTCCGTTCCTCGGCCGCGACGCCTTCCAGGAGCTGGACTATCCGCACGCCTTCGGCGCGCTCGGGCTCGGCAAGTGGGCGGCCGAGGCCGAGTCGGCCGAGCGGCTGCCGGAGCTGGTCGCCCGCGCGTTCTCGGTCGCGCTCGGCGGGAGGCCGGGGCCGGTCGTTCTGGCCCTGCCGGAGGACGTTCTCTTCGAGGAGACCGACGTTTCCGACGGGGCGCCGGCGCAGGTGGCCCACCCGTCGCCGGGCGAGGAAGTCCTGACCCGGCTCGGCCGGCTCCTTGCGCAGGCCGAGCGGCCGCTCGCGATCGTCGGCGAGGGCGGCTGGACGGCGGCGACCGCGGCAGGCGTGACCGCCTTCTGCGAGGAGAACCGGATCCCGGTCGCGGCCTCCTTTCGCTGCCAGGACTTCGTCGACAACCGCTCCGAGGCCTACGCGGGCCACCTGACGCTGGGCATGGACCCGAAGCTCGCGCAGCGAGTCGAGGACGCCGACCTGATCCTCGCGCTCGGCGGCCGGCTCGGCGAGGTGACGACCCGCGGCTACACGCTGCTCGAGGCGCCGCGCCCGCGCCAGACGCTCGTCCACGCCCATCCCGACCCGGACGAGCTCGGCCGCGTGTACGAGGCGGAGCTGCCGATCGTCACGGCACTGCCCGAGCTTGCGGCGGCGCTCCAGCGGCTCGGCGTCCTCGACCCTTCGCGCTGGGAGCGGTGGGCGGCGACCGCCCGCGCCGACTACCTCGCGAGCCTCGAGCGACGGGCGCTCCCCGGCGCGGTCGACCTCGGCGAGGTGCTCGTCTTCCTGCGCGCGCGCCTGCCCGAAGACGCGGTCTTCACCTGCGGCGCGGGCAACTTCACAGTCTGGGTGCACCGCTTCTTCGAGTTCTCGTGCTTCCCGACCCAGCTCGCGCCGCGCGCAGGGGCGATGGGCTACGGCCTGCCCGCGGCGCTGACGGCGAAGGTGCTCGACCCTGGGCGGCCCGCGGTCTGCCTGGCCGGCGACGGCGATTTCATGATGAGCGTGGCCGAGCTGGCCACGGCCGTGCAGTACGGGCTCGCCGTGATCGTGCTCGTCGTCGACAACGGCATGTACGGGACGATCCGCATGCACCAGGAGCGGCTCTACCCCGAGCGCGTGGTCGGCACCGACCTCGTCAACCCGGACTTCGCCGAGCTGGCGCGGAGCTTCGGCTGCCACGGCGAGACGGTCGAGCGCACGGAGGACGTCGAGGCGGCGTTCGACCGGGCCGTCGCCTCGGGCAAGCCCGCCGTCATCGATCTGCGCGTCGATCCCGAGGCGATCCATCCGCGCTTCACGATCGCGGAGCTGCGCGCTTCCGCTTAGGCTTCGGCCATGGCCAAGTCATACGCATCCACGGTGATCGATGCGCCGGCCGATGAGGTCTGGGCGCGGGTTCGCGATTTCGACCACCTTCCCGTCTGGCACGGCGGCATGGTCGCGACGAGCGAGATCGAGGAGGGCAAGGCGGGCGACCAGGTTGGCGGCGTCCGGAGTTTCACGCTCACGAACGACGCACACCTGCGAGAGCAGCTGCTCGCGCACTCGGACATCGAGCGGTCGTACACGTACAACTTCCAGAAGCACCCGTTCGAAGGCGTCGAGAACTACGTCGCGACGATGCGAGTCACGCCCGTCACCGACGGGGACAGGAGCTTCGTCGAGTGGTGGACGACGTTCGACTGCGCCCCCGACAAGATCGGCCACTGGGAGAACTTCTTCGCGACCGACGTCTTCCAGGGGGGCCTGGACGCGCTGAAGGCGCACTTCTCGGCGACGTGAGCGAGCGGCAGGAGTACCGGGTCGAGGGGCTGCCCGAGCCCTTCTCGCACTACACCGACGCCGTGCGGGCCGGGAACCTGCTCTTCGTCTCCGGCTGCGTCGCGCTGGACGCCGACGGCAACCTCGTGGGCGAGGGCGACGTCGCCGCGCAGGCGCGGCAGGTCTTCTCGAACATCGGGCTCTGCCTGGAGGCGGCGGGCGCGTCGTTCGCGGACGTGGTCAAGGTGACGACGTTCCTGACGGACGTGGCCGACCGGGCGCTCATCAACCCGGTGCGGCAGGAGTTCTTCGGCGACGCGCGGCCGGCGAGCACGCTCGTCGAGGTGAGCGCGCTCGTGCTGCCGGAGTTCCTGATCGAGGTCGAGGCGGTGGCCGTCATCCCCTCGTGAGCGTCGACCCCTACAACGCGCTCATCACCCGAGTCGAGCCCGATCCCGAGGTGCGCCCCGGGCCGCTGTCGGGGAAGCGGCTGCTCGTCAAGGACCTGATCGACACTGCGGGGATCCGGACGACGTACGGCTCGCAGATCTACGGCGACCACGTGCCTGAGCGGACGGCGCCCGCGGTCACACGGCTCATCGAGGCGGGAGCAGTGCTCGTCGGCAAGGCGAACCTGCCCGAGTTCGCGTGGGCCGTGATGGGCCAGAACCCGTTCTACGGCACGGTGCACAACCCGGTGGCGCCGGGGAAGACGACCGGCGGCTCGAGCGCCGGGAACGCGGCGGCGCTGGCCGCGGACTTGTGCGACATCGGGCTCGGGACCGACACCGGCTGCTCGATCCGGCTTCCCTCGGCATGCTGCGAGACCGTCGGGCCTGAAGCCGCGGTGGGGCTCCATCGACATGACCGGCGTGTTCCCGCTCTGCCCCTCGCTGGACACGCTCGGGCCGATGGCGCGCACGGTCGAGGACGTCGCGCTCGTGTGGTCGGTACTCAAGGACGCGCCTGCGCCCGAGCCACGGCTCGACGGCCTGACAGTCGGGCTGCTCAGGCAGCCGCCGATGGTCGGCGACGGTCGCCCCACCGAGCCGAGCGACGAGGCCGAAGGCTGGGCAGCCGATCTCGAGCGACTCGGCGCGCACATCGTCGAGGCGCGGGTGCCGGAGCCGTCGGCGAACACCTGGCCAATGTTCAACCACGAGGCGCTCGAGTCGCACCGCACGACCTTCCCGTCCCGCGCCGACGAATACTCGGATGTCTGCCGGACGAAGCTCGAGATCGCGCAGCGGACGACCGCCGACGAGGTCGAGGAGGCGTACCGCGCGCTCGAGGAGTGGCGTCGGTACGAGCCCGAGGTCGATCTCTACGTGGCCCCCTGTTACACGCAGGACCTCCCCGCCGAGGACGCGGACGAACTCGAGGTGCGCCTGCGCTTCTCCGAGTTCCTCCGCTGGGTCAACCTGATCGGCTGGGCCGGCCTCGCGATCGGCAACCTGCAGCTGATCGCCCCGCACGACGAGACGGTCCTCGCCGCCGGCCTTGCGTGGTCCCGCGGCTGACACGTCGGTCCGAGCCATGTCCGAGGGACAGTCCCTGTAACCGGCTGTCCACAGGCTGTGGCATCAGCAACTTGCGCGAGCGCAGTCGTTGCGCCGACCACCTGTTCTCTCCAGCCATGTCTGGGGGACAGTCCCTGTAACGGGCTGTCCACAGGACGTGGCCCTAGCGGCCGTGGAAGGTCGGCGGGCGCTTCTCGACGAAGGACTCGACGCCCTCGCGGAAGTCGTCCGTCGACTTGAGCACGCCGTAGGCGAGGCCCTCGAGCTCGAGGCCGACGTGGAGGGGGCTGTCGTAGACCTGGTTGAGCACGCGCTTGGCCATCGCCAGCGCGACCGGCGACAGCGCGCTCAGCTCGGCGACCATGCGCGCCACGGCGTCGTCGAGCTCCGCCGCCGGCACGACCTCGGACACGAGCCCCCACTCGAGCGCGTCCGCGGCCGTGAGCCGCTTGCGGCGCATGATCACGTCCTTGGCCCGCGAGAGGCCGACCAGCCGGGTCAGCCGCTGCGTGCCTCCCGAGCCGGGGATCATCCCGAGGCCGATCTCAGGCAGCCCGAGCTGCGCGTCCTCCGAGCAGATCCGAAAGTCGCACGCGAGCGCGAGTTCGAGGCCGACGCCGAGGCAGTGGCTCTCGATCCGTGCGATCACGGGCTTCGGGCAGCGCTCGGGCGCGGCGACGTTGAACGCGAGCGACGACATCTCGTCGACCGAGGCGGTGAGGAACGAGGCGATGTCGCCGCCGGCCGTGAACGTCCCGTCGGCTCCGGTCATGACCACCGCGCGCACGGCGTCGTCGCGTCCGAGCTCGACGAAGGTCGCCGCAAGCTGGCCCCGGGCCGCGAGCGACACGCGGTTGAGCTTGCCGGGCACGTCGAGCGTGATCGTTGCGACGCCGCGCTCGTCGTCGCGCTCGACCCTGAAGCCGTCGTACTCGGTCACGCCGGTGCCTCCTCGCGTAGAAGCCGTCGCAGGATCTTTCCAGAGGGGCTCTTCGGGAGCGACTCGACGAAGCGGTACTCGCGCGGCCGCTTGAAGCGGGCGAGGTCGTCGGACGCGAGGCAGTACGCGTCGAGATCCTCGGCGGTGAGCTCGCCGTCGGCGACGACGACCGCGACCACGCGCTGGCCGAGCCGCTCGTCGGGTGCCGCGACGACTGCCACCTCGGCCACCTTCGGATGGCTCGCGAGCACGTCCTCGACCTCGAGCGGATGCACGTTCTCGCCGCCGGAGATGATCATGTCGTCGACGCGGCCGAGCACCCAGAGCTCGCCGTCCTCGTCCAGCCGGCCGACGTCGCCCGTGTGGTACCAGCCGTCGACGATCGCCTTGGCGTCGGCGTCCGGCCGCTGCCAGTAGCCCGTGAACGCCGTGTCCGCGTCCATGGCGCAGAGGACCTCGCCGTTCTCGTCGATCCGAAGCCGCACCCCGAGCGACGGGCGGCCCGCGCAGCCCGGCTTCGCCGCCTGGTCGCGGTGGATCGAGAACGTGTAGATCTCCGTCGAGCCGTAGTAGTTCACGAACACGCGCGGCCGGAACACCTCCACGCAGCGCTCGACGAGAGCGCTCGTCATCGCGGCGCCGGCGTAGCAGAGCGCCTCCACCGACGAGAGGTCGTACTCGCCGAGCCGCGGATGGTGGACGAGGTCGTAGAAGAGCGTGGGGGCGAGGTAGAGCGACGTGATCCGCTCGTCCTGGATCAGCCGCAGCGCCTCCTCGACGTCCCAGCGCGGCCTGCGAGACGAAGCAGCCGCCGATCAGGTGCATCGAGATCAGCGAGTGGATGCCCATCGTGTGGTAGAGCGGCATCACCCCGAGCGTCCGGTCGCCGTAGCCGTAGCCCTGCTGGACGACCTGGAAGAGCGAGCCGTAGTAGTCGGCCCTGTGCGACCGCGGCACGCCCTTCGGGCCGGCCGGTCGTGCCGGACGTGTAGAGCATCAGGCTCGTCTCGCGCTCGTCGACGTCGAGCGCGCCCGGGTGCTCGGGGCCGTCCGGGAGCGGCGCGCCCTCCCGGAGCACGACGCTCGCGCCGCAGTCCTCGACGCAGTAGTCGAGATCGGCCTGGGAGGCGCGCCAGGAGAGCGGGACGAACACCGCGCCCGCACCACTGGGCGGCCCAGTAGAGGAGCGCCGTCTCGACGCGGTTGTCGAGCACGGTGGCGAGCCGCTCGCCGCGCTCGAGACCGAGCGCCGCCCGCGATCCGCGCCGCGCGCTCGCGGAGCTCCGCGTAGCGTGATGCCGGGGAGCGCCTCCGCCTCCGGGCTCCGCTCGGCGGCGGCGAGCAGGGAGAGCGCGAGGTTCACGGGGCCTCCGCCGCCTGCGGCGATCGCGTCGACGATGGGCTCGTAGCCCGTGCAGCGGCAGAGGTGCCCGGAGAGCATGTCGACGATCTCCTCGCGGGTGGGCGGGCCGCCGCGGTCGAGCAGATCGGAGGCGGCGAGCAGGATCCCCGGGGTGCAGAAGCCGCACTGGAGCGCGTGGTTGGCCCGGAACGCCTCCTGCAGCGGGCCCCACTCGAGCCCCTCGACGGTCTGGATCTCCGCGCCGTCGGCCTGCACGGCGAGCAGGAGGCACGAGCGGATCGCGACGCCGTCGAGGCGCACGGTGCAGGCGCCGCAGACGCCGTGCTCGCAGCCGACGTGCGTCCCGGTCAGCCCGAGCGTGTGGCGCAGGAAGTCGGAGAGCAGGAGGCGCGGCTCGACCTCCTCGCGGTAGCGCCGGCCGTTGACCGTCGACCTCGATCACGTGACGCGCCCCACCGCCCGGTCGACCAGGACGACGCACGAGCTGGCGCAGGTAGTCGGCGGAGGCGTGCAGCGTGCCCCACGGCTCGATCTGCTCGGCGGCCGAGGCGCCCGGGTGAGCCGGGTCGACCTCGACCACGGTCGGCCGGTCGACGACCGAGCCGACGACGACGCGCAGCCCGTCCGGCCCGGAGATCGCGGCCGCCATGCACAGCGCGAAGTCGCCGCGGCGCAGCGGCGAACTCCTCGAACGCGTAGCGCGTGTCGGGCCGGGCTGCCGGCCAGCGCGTCTCGACGAGCAGCTCGCCCGGCTCGAGCGCGGTCGTGAAATGGGTGACGAAGAACTCCTCCGCCGGGATCGTCCGCCCGGCGCTCGTCACGACCGAGCCGCCGAGCGCGGTGAGCGCGAGCGGCAGCTCGGCGGCGGCGTCGGCGTGCGCGACCGAGCCGCCGACGGTTCCGCGGTTCCGCGTCACGAAGTGGCCGACGAAGGGGAGGCACTGCGCGAGGAGCGGGATCTCCGTCAGGCGCGGATCGGCCTGCCGCACCGTCGCGCCGACGCGCCAGGAGCCGTTCTCGCGCGCGACGTCGCCGAGCGGGAGCCGGTTGACGTCGACGATCACGGTCGGGCGCGCGAGCCGCATGTTCAGCATCGGCACGAGGCTCTGGCCGCCGGCGAGCACCTTCGCCTCGTCGCCGTGCTCGGCCAGCAGCGGCGGCCGCCTCCTCGACCGACTCCGGCCGCTCGTACCGGAACGCGACCGGCTTCACCGCATCAGCTCCCAGACGCGCCCGGGCGTCAGCGGCACCTCGACCTCCTCGACGCCGAGCGCGTCGGCGACGGCGTTCGCGATCGCGCACGGGACGCTCATCGTGCCGCCCTCGCCGAGGCCCTTCGCGCCGAGCGGCGTGAACGGCGACGGCGTCTCGCGATGGCCGATCTTGAGCGTCGGCAGGTCGGGCGCGGTCGGGCACAGGTAGTCCATGAACGTGCCGGTGAGCAGGTTTCCGTCCTCGTCGTAGACGACGCGCTCGAACAGCGCGGCGCCCGCTCCGTGCGCGAAGTCGCCGCGCATCTGGCCGTCGGCGATCAGCGGGTTGAGCAGCCGGCCGGCGTCGTGGACGGTCGCGTAGTCGAGCACGTTCACCTCGCCGGTCGCGCGGTCGACCTCGACGACCGCGACGTCGGCGATGAAGCCGTGGGCGGCCGAGGCGGCGACGCGGTCGTCCTCGTCCGGCGCGTTCAGGTTGGGCGCGGCGCAGAACGCGGTCTCGTGCAGCCCGGGCTCCATCCCCGGCGGCAGCGCCTCGGTGTGCCAGTGCGCGATGCCGGCGACGCGGCGCAGCGAGAGCGATTCGTCGCCCGCGTGCTCGCGGATCGCTGCGATCTTCGCCGCGAGCTTCTGCGCGGCGAGGTGGACGGCCCCTGCGCCGACGCCCGAGAACCGCGACGAGTAGTTGCCCGACGAGACCGTCCACGCGCTCGTCGACGTGTCGACCGCCGTCAGCACCTCGATCTCCTCGGGCGTGACGCCGAGCGCATCCGCGGCGACCTGCGCGGCGACGGTGGCGTGCCCCTGCCCCTGCGGCGTCGTCCCGATCAGCACCGTGATGCCGCCGAGCGGCGAGATCGCCACGGTCGCGCCCTCCGCGTTTCCCGACTTGGGCAGGCCCGCCGCGCGCTCCTCGGCCGTCAGCGCGAGCGTGACGTAGCCCATGTTCGAGATCGACGGCTCGACGCAGCAGGCGACGCCGATCCCGTACAGGCGCCCGTCCGCGCGCGCCGCGCGCTGCTCCTCCCGCCGCGCGTCGTAGTCGACGAGCTCGAGCGCGTCCTCGAGGCAGCCCGCGTAGTCGCCCGAGTCGTAGAGCCCGCCCGACGGCGTGCGGTAGGGGAACTCGTCGGCGCCGATCAGGTTGCCGCCGCGCGAGCTCGGCGGGGTCGAGCCCGAGCTTCCCGGCGGCGATCGCCATCGTCCGCTCGAGGGCCATGTACAGCTGCGGACCGCCGAAGCCGCGGTTGAGCCCGGTCGGGCAGCGGTTCGTGAGCACGACGCGGTTGCGCACGGCCACGTGCCGCGCGCGGTACGCGCCCGTGAGCGCGCCGTGCATGCGGTAGAGGCTCGCCGGCTCGGGCGCGCGGATGTAGGCGCCGACGTCCTCGAGCACGTCGTAGCGGAGCGCCAGGAGCTCGCCGTCCGCGGTGAACGCGGCCTCGAGGTCGGTGATCCGCGCGGTCGACGCCGAGCTGCCGGCGAGGTGCTCGAGCCGATCCTCGGTCCAGCGCACGGGCACGCCGAGCTTGCGTGCGGCGAGGCCGATCAGGACGACGTAGACGTAGGTCGTCGCCTTGATCCCGAAGCTGCCGCCCGAGTTCGGCGGCGTGATCAGCCGCAGCTTCGAGCCCTTGAGCCCGAGCGCGCCGGCGGCGACCGAGTGGAGCGTGAACGGGCCCTGGAAGTTCGCCCAGGCGGTCAGCACGCCGGTCGCCTCGTTCCAGTCCGCGACGACGCCGTAGCACTCGATCGGGCATGCCGTCCAGCGCGGGAAGGCGTAGCGGCCCGCGACGACGATGTCCGCCGCGGCGAAGGCCGCGTCGGGGTCGCCGTACGAGAACGAGCGGTCGGAGACGACCTCGCCCGCCTCGGCGTCGAGCACCGGGTCGAGCGGCTCGTACTCGACCTCGATCAGCTCGGCCGCGTCCTCGGCGGTGTAGCGGTCGCGGGCGACGACGACGGCGAGCGGCTCGCCTGCGTAGCGCGCCACCTCGTGCGCCGCGGCGTAGTACGGCGGCGGGTTCTCGACGCCGACCGGAAACGGGTTGGACATCGCCGCCACGTCCGCGCCGGTGAGGACGCCGATCACGCCCGGGTGCGCGAGCGCCGCGGAGGGGTCGAGGCGAGACGATGCGCGCGTGCGCGAACGGCGAGCGGAGGATCGCCGCGTGTCCGGCGTTCCGGGCCGGATCGATGTCGTCCATGAACCGGCCTTCGCCGCGAAGGAGCGGCTCGTCCTCGAGGCGCGGGACGGCCTTTCCGATCCAGGTCTCGCGATCGGTCGCGACGCCCACGGGTTACGCGGACCCGAGGATCTCGCCCACGACGCGGTGGCCGGACTTGATCGCGCCCTCCTGCCCGCCCGGCCCCATCCGATCGTCGGTGTGCTCGCCCGCGAAGAAGACCGTGCCGCCGAGCGGCGCGCGGATCAGCGGCAGCAGCGTGTCGCGCTGGTCACCGATCGGGGCCCGGGCGATGCAGCGCGACCACGGATCGTCGGTCCAGTCGGCGACCGTGCCGAACGTGCGCGTCACGGGGCTTCCGGTGACGAGCTCCATCGTCCTGTCGGCCTCGACCAGCACGGCCGCGTCGTCGAGCCCGCGCGGCTGGCGCTCACCGCTCAGGATGCTGACGACCACGATCGGCTCCCCGGGCTGGTCGGCCGACACGTCCAGGAACCAGTTCGGGAGCCGGTCGGTGAAGACACCCGGTCTTGATCGCGTCGCGCACCGTGTCCGTCTCCGCGTACTGGATCCCGACGGCGGCGCCGTTGCCGTAGCGCAGCGAGACGAGGGCGCCGACCTTGTCGGGAGGCAGCGGCGGGTCCCAGCCGAGCTCGGTCGTCAGCGGGCCTGGCACGGCGACGACGAGCACATCGCCCTCGAGCGTCTCCCTCTCGGTCTCGACCGTCACGCCCGGGCCCGACCAACCGATCGTGCGCACGGGCTGCTCCGAGGCGGACGTCGAGCCCCTCGGCGATCCGGCGCGGAAGCTGGTCGTTGCCGCCGGCGATCTGCATGAAGGTCTCCGGGCCGAGGTGGAGCGTGTGGGCGTCGACGTAGCGGAGCGGGATGGAGGGCTGGATCTGGATCAGCGCCTCGAGGAAGGCGTACGGGTTCGCGGACAGCTTCGCGCGCCGCGCCCACGCGGCGACGGTCTCGAACGGCACCGGCGGGACTTGCTCGTGCGCGGTGCCGAGCTCCTGGAAAGCCGCTCCGACCTCGTCCGTATCGAGGAGGCCGCCGCCGAAGAGCAGCGCCGGCAGCTCCGCACCGAAGGTGACCGCCGGGGTCAGGTCGAGCTCGAAGCGCCGGCAGAGCTCGAGGATGTTCTCCTGGCCCTCGTAGAGGATCATCGCCCCGACGTCCGCGTATTGCCCGTCCTGGAACCCGTCGCGGACGGTGAGGACGCGGCCGCCCACTCGGTCGCGCGCCTCGAGGACGACGACCTCGTGGCCCGCCTCCTGCAGCCGCATGGCGGAGACCAGCCCCGAGAGACCGGCGCCGACGACGATGATCTTCACGACTCCTCCTTTCGCCGCTCGTCTGCGTCGGCTGATTCTCTCACCGACGGCCAGCCGGGTGCGCGGGCGGCCTCGGCTCCGGCGCGGCAGCCCTCGGCGAGGCCGTCGCCCAGCGTCGCGCCGCCGGCGAGCGAGACCAGCAGGGCGGCGGCGAAGGCGTCACCCGCGCCCGGCGCCTCCTGGAGCGCTCGCTCGGACGGCTCCGCCCGCTCCAGCCGCCCGTCGAGGATCGCGACAGCTCCGCGTGCGCCCTCGCGTCACGCACGCGAGCCGGTAGCGCGCGGCCAGGATCCGGACCGCCTCCTCGGGCCCCGTGCCGGTCAGGGCTCGGGCCTGCCGCTCGTTCGCGACCAGGGCGTTGCCGCCCTCGGGGAGCGCGGGCAGCGCCGCCGCGTCCAGCAGCACCCAGTCTGCGCGGGCCTGCGCCAGGGCGGCGTCGAGCGTGGTGGACGGCAGGTAGCCCGAGACGAGCACGGCGTCGGCCGCCGGGAGCGGCGGGAGCATGGAGGGGTCGAGCGTGGCGTTCGCGCCCCGGTCGACGAGGAGCTCGCCGTCCGCGACGACGAACGTGCCGGTCGGGTTGGTCGGGTCGACGACGAAGAGCGGCTCGACGCCGCGCAGGACGAGCTCGGCGCGGAGCAGGCGGCCGCCCGCGTCGTCTCCGACCGACCCGATTGCGGTCGCCTTCGCGCCGAGAGACGCCGCCCAGGCGGCCGTGTTCGCAGCCGTCCCGCCGGGCGCGAGGCGGGCGATGGCGTCGTGTCCGCGGCCGGCGACGACGACGTCGACCATCAGGTCGCCGACGGCGACGAAACGGACGTGCTCCGCTGTCACGCCGTGCTCAGCCGCCGTCCGACCAGGGCCCCTGCCCGGCGATGCGGTCGACCGAGATCCTGGTGACGAAGCCGGGCGGCGGATCGGGCATGGGCGGGAAGACCGTGCCGGGGCCGACGTACACCTGGGCCAGCCGATGGAGCAGCTCCGGCGCGCCGCCCTCGGTGATGCGCGCACGGCCGTAGAGGACGGCGTAGTTCCGCATGCCGATCTCGTTCGCCCCGGGAGCCTCGAGCGAGAGCGCGACGGTCGGGTCGCGCCGGATGTTCCGCACCTTGCGGTGCTCGAACAGGTGGCCCGAGACGATCTCGTCTCCCTCGAGGCCGATCCAGACGATCGTCACCTGCGGGCTGCCGTCGGCGTTCAGCGTCACCAGGTGCGCGAGCGGGCCGGACTCGATCAGCGTGCGCAGGCGGTCCGGGAGCGGGGCCATCGCTCGCGGAGTCTACGCAGGTTGGACGCGTTCGCTCGCGGCGGCAACCTGCTCGTCCGTCGGCCCGCCCGAGGGCAGGGCTCGGAACGCCTCGAGGACGGCGCGAGGATCGCGGCGGTGGCGCTTCGCCGCCATCGTCAGCGGCTCGTGGAACGCGCCGCCGCAGTGGGCGCACGGGAGCGAGAGCGTCGCCATCAACCGACCCGCCTCGCCGCCCGGGAACATGCGCAGGAGCTCCACGATCGTGGTCGAGCCCTTGATCTCGTGCTGCGCCGCCTCGGCCTCCACGCCGCGTGCCCGCAGCCCGAGGACGCGCTGCTGCGTCATGCCGGCCAGTCTAGGCGAGCGTCTCGTGCGGGAAGCGCAGCGCCTCGGCGTCCATGCGCACCATGTTCGCCGGCAGCTGGTAGCGCGCGTACGGCAGCACGATCACCTTCGCGTCCGGCCCGTGCCGCTCCAGGGCCTCGCCGAACGCCTCGTCGAGCGACGTCGTCGCGTCGATGCCGATGTCGGCCGCCATCTCCAGGTTCTCGTCGAGCGTGACGAGCTTCAGGTGCTTGCGCGTCATCACCTCGTAGATCGGAACCCAGATGCAGCCGGCCCACATCTGGATCACCCGGCCGTGGATGTCGCGCAGCACGCGCTCGTAGTTCGCGGGCGTCGGCGGCATGTACGGCTTCATCAGGTCCATCAGGGCCAGGCCGGGGAAGTCGCCGACCGCCGTGGACACGCCCGGCGAGGGCGACGTGTAGATGAGCGTGCCGCCGTCGCGGAGCACGAAGTCCGCGGACATGCAGCCCCATCCCGTGTGGAAGAACAGGTGGTCCGTGGGCGCGAAGACACCGCAGATCGCGATGTCCGCCTGCTCGCCCGGGTGCTCGTAGGCGTAGATCTCGTTGAAGCGCTCGATCGCCGTCCGGTGGGCGTGCGGATGAGCGCCGAAGATGCAGTCGATCACGCGGCCGCGGGTGTCGAGCAGCACGTTCATCGTGCACTGGAGGCCGCACATCGTCGCCACCTCGTCGATGTCCGAGCGCATCGGGCCGGCGTAGGCGCCGTAGTGCGTCTGCGGCGAGGGCACGAAGGCGCAGTGGTTCGACTCGACCGTCTCGTCGGAGACGACGCCGGGGAGGATCAGCTTGCCGCCGCCGCCCGCGCCCCAGTGGTTCGCCTGCGCGTGGCCGATCGTGATCTTCAGGTCGCACTCGGCCACCGCCGTCAGCAGCCACACGGGCGTGCCGCGCGAGGATACGCCGACGTAGGAGTACGCCTCGGCGTTGCGCGGCTCGTTCTGGTGGAAGGGGATGCCCAGCCGCTCGAGCCGGGCGAGGTTGTCCGTGCCGATCTTCTGGTCGATGTCCGACTCGGACATCGGGAAGACCTTGCCGTTCGCGCAGGCGAGCACCGCCGGCTTGCCCGCTGCTTCGACCGCATCGAGCACCGCCGGCAGCAGCTTCGAGGACGGGGTGGGACGGAACTGGTTGTCGATCACGATCGCGACCTTCGTTGCCGACTCGAGCAGTTCGGAGAAGCGCGGCCCGGAGACGGGCGACTCGAGCGCCGCCCGCGCGGCCTCGGTCGCGTCGCCGACGGGATCGGGCTCGTCGGGGTAGATCGCCGCGAGCAGGTTCGCGTCCGGCACCTCGAGCTCGAGCGACTCGCGCGAGACCTTGGTCTCGTCGTCCGCGGCGCCGATCGTCAGCGGGTCGAGGGACTCGAACGGAATCGTCAGCTTCGGCATCGGGCTCCCCCTGTCTCGGACGGAACGGCTCGAGACGATTCTAGGACGGACGGCGCACCCAGTCACCCGCCTGAAGCGACTCGAGGAAGGCGCTCGCGAGCGGCGACCACTCGCTGCGCGTGTAGGCGGCGAGCTCGCGCAGTACCGGCGGGTCGAGGCGGACGACTGTCTCGAGGTCAGGCGAAACGACGTTGTCGGGCACCATCGCCGGCCCGAGCCCGGCGGCGGCGAGCCGCGTGGCCGCCTCCACCTGCGTGGTGCGCACGGCGACGCGCGGCTGGAAGCCGGCCCGGTGGCACGCCGCGTCGACGACGTCCGTCAGGCCGTGGCCGGGCTGGAACAGGATCCAGCTGCGGTCGGCGAGCATCTCGAGGCGGGCGGTCTTCTCGCCGGCCAGGGGGTCGGTCGGAGGCAGGACGACGACGAGCTCCTCGAAGCCCAGCCGCACCACCGGGCCCTGCCAGCCTTCCGGCACGGGGCCGAGGGCGATGTCGCCGACGCCTGCGCGGACCTCCTCTTCGAGCAGCGTTCTGTGCGTGTACTCGCGCATGCGAATCGCAACGTCGGGGTGGCGCTCGGTCCAGCGCGCGATCGCGCGCGGGAGGATCCCGACGGCCAGCGAGAGCAGCGTGGCGACCTCGAGCTCGCCGGCCTCGAGGCCGAACGCGCGCCGGGCGGCCGTCTCGGCACGCTCCGCGGCCCGGACCGCAGCCCGTGCTTCCGGGAGGAGGGCGCGACCGGCCGGCGTCAGCCGGACTCCCCGCGGCAGCCGCTCGAGCAAGGGGCCTCCGACCTCGGCTTCGAGCGTCCGGATCTGCTGCGACAGCGACGGTTGGGTGATCCCGAGCCGCCGCGCCGCCTTCGTGAACGAGCCCTCCTCGACGACTGCGAGCAGCGAACCGAGCCGGCGCAGATCCATAGGCTGAGCCTATAGCGCCGAGAGCCCGGACGCCTGTTGCGTTTTTCCCACCTCCGGTCCTAAGATCACGGCACGGGTGGGAGCTCAGCGCGTCAACCACGTGTCCGTTCATGCGAACGACCTCGAGGAGTCCGCGGGCTTCTACGAGGAGCTGTTCGGGATGGAGCGCGTCGCGACGCCGCTCTTCCCGCACACCCGGGTGCTCTGGCTCCGGCTCGGCGACCAGCAGGTCCACCTGTTCGAGCATCAGGGCGAGGCTCCCCGGGCCCATCACTTCGGGCTCGACGTCGACGACTTCGAGTCCGTCTACCGGAGGGCGAAGGACGGCGGCCACGTCGACGAGGAGGGCTACTACAGCTCCGTCTGGGCGCATCCCGCGGGCTGGGTGCAGATGTACCTGCGCGATCCGGCCGGCAACCTGGTCGAGGTCGACTGGCCGGACGTGACCACGCTCGACCCGTCGATCGTCGCCGACATCCGCGCGCTCGGCGACGAGGTCGAGCAGACGGGCGACGCGGCGGTCGCCTCCCTGTATTCGCCGGTGAGCGTCGGGAAGCGGCCGTGAGCACGCAGGAGGGGATCGCGACGACGGTGCGGCTGAAGCGCTACCAGGCCCGGGTCTCCCGGCACACCGCCGCGGTGCTCGGCGTGGCGCTCGTCGGCCTGATCGCCGGATGGGTCGTGTACAAGGCCTTCGGAAGCGGGTTCTCGTCGACCGGCGGCGGGCCGCTCTTCGTCCAGGTGACGCTGAACGGCCTCACGATCGCCGGCCTCTACTTCCTCGTCGCCAGCGGCTTCACGCTCATCTTCGGGCTGATGCGCATCGTGAACATGGCGTACGGCTCGCTGTACCTGCTCGGCGGCTACATCGCCTTCTCGCTCCAGGAGGACTTCTCCGGCTCCGCAGGCGCCTCGACGTCCGGGTTCGGCAGCGGCTCCGTCACCGTCGGGGAGTGGATCCTCCCGCTCCTGCTCGCGTGCCTGTGCACGGGCCTGACCGGCCTCTTCATCCACCAGGTCTTCCTGCGCTGGAACCAGGGGCAGGAACTCCGGCAGGCATTGATCACGATCGCGCTCTCGATCATCGCCGCCGACCAGATGCTGGCGCACTTCGGCGGCATCGCCGAGGACATCAAGCTGCCGACGTCGATCGACCACGGCTTCGACATCGGCCTCTACGGGCTCTCGTACCCGCTGTTCCGGCTGATCGTCCTCCTGGTCGCCGTGGGTCTCGCGATCGTCATGTTCCTCGTGTTTCGCATGACGCGCTTCGGGATGATCGTCCGCGCGGGTGTCGACGACGCGGCGATGGTCTCCGCGATGGGCATCAACATCCAGGTCGTCTTCGCCGCCACGTTTTTCATCGGTTCCGCACTGGCCGGGCTCGGCGGCGTGTTCGGGGGGACGATGGTCGCGCTCGGGCCAGGCGAGGACCAGGACTTCCTGCTCAAGGCGCTGATCGTCGTCATCATCGGGGGCATGGGCAGCCTCCTCGGCGCCGCCGTGGGGGCTGCGCTTCTGGGGCTCGTCGAGGCGTACTCCCAGACCTACCTGGTCTTCGGGAACGACGACTACACCTATCTGTCCATCGTGCTCACGTTCGGCCTTTTGATCGCGATCCTCGCGCTGCGGCCGCAGGGGCTCTTCGGGCGACCAGGGTGACCCGGGCTCGTCTCGTCACGTGGGTTCCCGCGGGGATCGCGATCGTGATCCTCGCGATTCTGCCGCTGATCTCGTCGAACTTCTTCACGAGCACGATCGGCGTGAGGTCGCTCTGGCTCGGCATCGCGGCGGCGAGCCTCATCTTCCTCTCCGGCTACGGAGGGATGGTCTCGCTCGCCCAGGCGGCCCTGTACGGCATTGCCGGCTTCGCGATGGGAAACCTCGTGGCCGCCGACGGAGGCGCCTTGCACAACCACCTGTTCGGCATCGGTCTCGGCGACAACTGGGGCGCGTGGTGGGGAGCGATCGGCGGCATCCTGATCGCGACGATCGTCGGCCTGGGGTTCGGGGCGATCGCGAGCCGGAGCTACGGCATCTACTTCCTGATGCTCACGCTCGCGCTCGGAGTGCTCGCCTATTACTTCTTCGGACAGGTCGAGCAACTGTCGGGATTCGGAGGCATCAACAGCGTGCGACCCCCGCACGTGCTCGGCGACCCTGTCACCCGACCCGATCCTCTCTACTACACGGCGCTGATCGCGTCCGCCTTCGTCTATCTGCTGATGCGCTACCTCGTCAGGACGCCGTTCGGGCTCGCGCTCCAGGGGATCCGCGACGACCCCGCCCGCATGCGGTCGCTCGGGTACAACGTCGTGCTCCATCGCGCGCTCGCGTTCGGCTTCGGCGCCTTCGTGGCGGGGATCGCCGGTGTTCTGAGCGTCTGGTACAACACGCAGATCTCGCCCGGGTCGATCGACCTCACGCGGACGATCGACGTGCTCGCGATCGCCGTCGTCGGCGGGATCTTCAGGCTCGAGGGCGCGTGGGTCGGAGCCTTCGCGTTCACCCTCGTCGACTACGCGGTGAAGCGCTGGCTCCCCGACCTCCAGATCTTCGGCGGCTCGTTCAACGGCGTGCAACGGTTCGAGACCTGGTTCGGGATCATTTTTCTTGTCATCATCTTGCTCTCCCCGGGTGGGCTGATGGGTCTGTGGACGTCGTTCACCGACCGGCTCGAGCGGACGCTCCCAGGGGAGGCAGCGGCGGGGACTGCCGTCGCCGAGAAGACGTGACCATCGGAAAGGAGGCCGGGTAGGAGGGATCAGCAGGCAGGCTAGGGCGGTATCCGAAACTTCGTGATTCGCAAAGGGAGGGCAGTTCATGAGTTACGTGAGGAAGCGCAGCCGGCGGTTCTGGCTTCCGCTGTCGGTGGTGACGGCCCTGTGCGTGGCCGTCGCCATGTTCGCGGCGACGTCCAGCATCGGCGCGACCAAGGCATCGACGATCAAGATCGGGTTCATCTCGACCTGCAAGGGGCCGTTCGCACCCTTCTACGACGCGACGCTGCTCGGCGCGACGGTCGCGATGATCGACGCCGGCGGCAAGCCGGCGGGCGGCAAGCCGAGCCTGGGCGTGAAGGGCCTCGTCATCGGCGGGCACCCGATCAAGCAGTACTTCGGTTGCTCGGACGCGACCCCGGACGTCGCTCTGGCCGAGGCCCGGCGACTCGTCGAGCAGGTCGGAGTCGACATCCTGATCGCACCGCTTTCGGGATCCGAGGGGATCGCGATCGCGCGCTACTCGAAGACGCAGCCGAAGAAGACGTTCCTGAACGGCACCTCGGGCGCGCAGGACACGACGCTCAAGGTGCGGTCGCCGAACTTCTTCCGGTTCCACACCGACGGTGCGCAGTGGATGGCGGGGATGGGCGACTACGCCTACAACACGCTCAAGCTGCACACCGTGGTCACGATCGGCGACGACTACGACTTCCCGTACACGCAGACGGCCGGCTTCGTGGCCGAGTTCTGCTCGCTCGGCGGGAAGATCCCGAAGCGCATCTGGCCGCCGCTGGGCACGAAGGACTACTCGTCCTACATCGCCCAGATCCCGAAGAGCGGCATCGACGGCTTCTACCTGACCGTGGGCGGTACGGGCACGGTCGCGTTCGTGAAGGAGTACCTGCAGCAGTCGACCGGCAACCTGTCGAAGAAGATCATCTTCGGCTCGGTCGCCCTCGACCCGATCGTGGTCGCGCAGCTCGGCGACCGGGTGGTCGGCGGCGTGACCGGAACCGACATGGCGGGTGATTCGGGCAACCCGCTGACGAAGAAGTTCCTCGCCGAGTCGCAGAAGTACTACCCGAAGCTCGGGGCGGCCGCGGCGAGCAGCCTCTTCGCTGCGGACTACTGGATGAACACATGGCCGGTCATGCTCGCTCTCAAGCAGATCGGCGGCGACCTGTCCGGTGGCCAGTCCAAGCTCCACAACGCCCTGAACGCGATCGGCAAGGCCGGGCTGAACACGCCCGAGGGCTTCGTGAAGCTCGACAAGAACCGCCAGGCAATCGGCAACAACTACCTGATCAAGCTCGTCAAGCTGCCGGGGACGTACAAGACCATCCGCACGATCCCGAACGTCTCGCAGTCATTCGACGGGTCCTTCACGACATCGACTCCGACGCCGTCGCGGACCTCTCCGCCGTGCGTCAAGAAGAAGCCGCCGTCGTGGGTGGGTCACTACAAGGTAGGGCCGCCGAAGAAGTAGCAAGGCGAATGCCGATCCAGGCATGTCGGTGGCAGTAACCCAGGAAGCCACCCAGAGCGCCGAGCCGATCCTCCGCCTACGGGGGGTCGGCCGGCGCTTCGGGGGCCTCGTCGCGGTCCGGGACGTCGACCTCGAGGTCGCTCCCGGCGAGCGGCGGGCGATCCTGGGGCCGAACGGCGCCGGGAAGACGACGCTCTTCAACGTCATCGCCGGCGACTTCCCGGCCACGTCGGGACAGATCGAGCTCTT
The DNA here is from genome assembly GCA_963776375.1 of uncultured Actinomycetes bacterium. Lineage (GTDB taxonomy): Bacteria > Actinomycetota > Thermoleophilia > Gaiellales > Gaiellaceae > PALSA-612. The sequence goes on from CAVZMF010000009.1 coordinate 238,481, forward strand.
CGGACAGAACGTGACGCTGCAACCCACGCGGCATCGCGCCAAGCTCGGCCTCGCGAGGACCTACCAGCAGTCGAAGCTCCTCTCGGGGATGACGGCCGGCGACAACATCTACCTGGCGCTCGTCGGGGCCGGCTCGGGGCGGTTGCGCCCGATCATGCTTCCCGGTCGCGACCGGGCCCTGCGGGAGCGGGCCAGGGCCGCGGCGCGCCGCGTCGCGATCGACCACAGGTTCGACGCCGTTGTCTCGTCGCTCTCGCACGGCGAGCATCGCCAGGTCGCGCTGGCGATGGCACTCGCGGTCGAGCCCCGGATGATGATGCTCGACGAGCCCGCCTCGGGCCTCTCCCGCGGCGAGCGGCAGCTTCTCGCCGACCTCCTGCTCGACCTCGACCGGTCGATCACACTGCTCTTGATCGAGCACGACATGGACGTCGCGCTGCGGGTGGCCGAGCGGGTGACGATGATGCACGACGGCCGCGTGATCGTGGAGGGCACGCCCGCCGAGATCCGGGCGAACCAGCTCGTCCACGACCTGTACCTGGGCTCGACGCATCACGCGGAATCCGAAGGCGGCGAGCATGGCTGAGTCCGGCGCCTTCCTGCAGATCGAGAACCTGGACGCCTTCTACGGCTCCGCGCACATCCTTCGCGGCGTCGGCCTCTCGGTCGGCGACGAGTCGATTGCGGTCGTCGGGCGCAACGGCATGGGGAAGACGACGCTCTGTGCCTCGATCATGGGCCTCATGCACTCGTTTCGAGGGTCGGCCCGGGGCTCGATCCGGTTCCTGGGTACCGAGCTCGTCGGATTGCAGCCGCACAAGATCGCGAGCCTCGGGGTCGGGTACGTGCCGCAGGGCAGGCGGCTCTTCCCGTCGCTCTCGGTCGAGGAGCACCTGCGCATGCTCGGACGGGGCCGGGACGGCGCCTGGACGGTCGACCGGGTCTACGAGCTCTTCCCGCGGCTCGCCGAGCGGCGGCGGAACAGCGGCGCCCAGCTCTCGGGGGGCGAGCAGCAGATGCTCGCGATCGGCCGCGCCCTGCTCACGAACCCGAAGCTCTTGATCATGGACGAGCCCTCAGAAGGGTTGGCGCCGGCGATCATCGAGATGATGATCGACGTCTTCCGGCGGCTGGAGCAGGAAGGGCTGCACATCTTGCTGATCGAGCAGAACCTCGGCGTCGCGACCTCGCTCGCGACGCGGCAGCTGGTCATGGTCGGCGGCGAGATCGCGACCGAGACGACCGCCGAGAAGCTCTCCGGCGATCCGGAGATGCAGCGCCGCTATCTCGGCGTCGAAGCGCTTGCGCGGTAGGCTCGTGCTCGCCCGGGCGGGCGCCTTTCTCGTCGTCGGCGTGGCCGTTCTGGCCGGGTGCGGAGGCGGAGGGCGATCCAGGCCCGATCTCGTCTTCGTCAGCAGCAAGGACGGCGTCTACCGGCTCTATGGCATGGCCGCCGACGGCGGTCACCAGCAGCGTGTCTCGAACGAGAAGAGCACGTCGACGACCCCGGCGCAGGTCTTCTTCGAGGTCGAGCCCGCCTGGGCGCCGGACGGGCGGTCAATCGCGTTTTCGAGCACGCGCGACGTCACCTCTCACCTGTTCGTGATGTCGGCCGACGGCAAGGACGTGAAGCGGCTGACGGCCACGGGCGAGGCAGACAGACACCCGTCCTGGTCGCCGGACGCGAAACGGATCGCGTATGTCCACGGTTTTCCGGGCCTGATCAAGATCATGAACGCCGACGGGACCGGCCGCCGGTCGATCGTCGGCGGGCAGGCCGAGCTCACCGATCCGGCCTGGTCGCCCGACGGGCGCTGGATCGCCTACGCGCGGCGCGAGCCCGGCTCGCCGGTGCGCGAGCTGTGGCTCCTCCACCCGGACGGCTCCGGTGTGCATCAGCTCACGCGCCTCGGGGCGATCAGCTACTGGCCCACGTGGTCGCCGGACGGCAAGCGGGTGGCATTCACGAGCGATCGCGGCGGGAACTACGACATCTACAGCATCGGGGTCGGGGGATCGGGCCTTCGCCGTGTGACGCGTTCCCCCGACGACGACTTCGACCCCTCGTGGTCGCCCTCGGGCCAGGCGATCGCATTCGCCCGCGACGGCTCGATCGTGACGGCCGATCTCCAGGGACACGAGCAGCAGCTCACCGGGAACGACAACGACTCGAACCCGGCCTGGTCGCCGGTGACGAAGACGGCCGCCGGATACTGAACGATCTAGGATCGTCCCTGTGCCCACGGTCGTCCTGATCGGAACGCTCGACACGAAGGGCCACGAGTACGCGTACCTCCGGGACCGGGTCCGCGAGCAGGGCGTGGACACGCTGCTCGTCGACGCCGGCGTGTTCGAGCCGCAGACCGAGCCGGACGTCGCCCGGCAAGAGGTCGCAGCGGCCGCCGGGGCCGACGTCGAATCGCTCGCGGAGGTCGGCGACCGCGGGGCCGCGGTCGAGGCCATGGCCCGCGGAGCGGCGACGCTGGTCGGGCGGCTGCACGAGGAGGGGCGCCTGGACGGGATCGTCACGATCGGGGGCTCGGGCAACTCCTCGATCGGCGGCGCCGCGATGCGCGCCCTCCCGGTCGGCGTCCCCAAGCTGATCGTCTCCACCGTCGCATCCGGCGACACGCGGCCGTACATGGGCGCGTCCGACGTGACCATGACCTACTCGGTCGTGGACATCGCGGGTATCAACCAGATCTCGGCGCGGATCCTGACCAACGCGGCCGGGGCGATCGCGGGCATGGTCAAGGCCGAGGCGCCGGCCCTCGCCGAGCAGCGGCCGCTCGTTACCGCCTCGATGTTCGGCGTCACGACGCCGTGCGTGACGCGGGCGCGCGAGCGGCTCGAGGAGCTCGGCTACGAGGTGCTCGTCTTCCACCAGACCGGTACCGGAGGCGAGTCGATGGAGGAGCTGATGCGCGCCGGGTTCATCGCGGGCTCGCTGGACGTGACGACGACGGAGCTCGCCGACGAGCTCGTCGGCGGCGTGCTGCCCGCCTACCCGGGCCGGCTCGAGGCCGCGGGCGAGCTCGGCTTGCCCCAGGTCGTGTCGCTCGGCGCACTGGACATGGTCAACTTCGGGCCGCGGGAGACCGTGCCGGAGCGGTTCGAGGGGCGGAACCTCTACGTCCACAACCCGACGATCACGCTGATGCGGACGACGCCCGACGAGTGCCGCGAGCTCGGCCGCCGAATCGGCCGCAAGCTCTCGGGCGCGAAAGGCCCGACGGCGCTCTTCGTGCCGTTGCGGGGCGTCTCGATGATCGCCGTCGAAGGGCAGCCGTTCCACGATCCCGAGGCCGATGCGGCGCTGCTCGAGGGGCTCCGCGAGACGCTCGGCGCGAACGTCGAGGTGCACGAGCTGGACACGGACGTGAACGACGAGACGTTCGCGCTCCAGATGGCCGACCGGCTCGACGAGATGATCCGGGAGGGCAAGTGACCCGCGACGAGGCGCTCGCCCGGCTCCGCGCCCAGGTCGAGGCCGGCAAGCCGATCATCGGCGCGGGCGCAGGCACCGGCCTGTCCGCGAAGTGCGCCGAGGCGGGCGGCGGCGACCTGATCATCATCTACAACTCGGGCCGCTACCGGATGGCCGGCCGCGGCTCGCTCGCCGGCATGCTCCCCTACGGCGACGCGAACGCGATCGTCGTCGACATGGCCCGCGAGGTGCTGCCGATCGTGCGAGGACACGCCCGTCCTCGCCGGCGTCTGCGGCACCGACCCGTTCCGGCTGATGCCGGTCTTCCTGGAGGAGCTGAAGCGCATCGGCTTCTCCGGCGTCCAGAACTTCCCCACGGTCGGTCTCGTCGACGGCACGTTCCGCGCCAACCTCGAAGAGACCGGGATGGGCTACGCGCTCGAGGTGGAGATGATCCGCTCGGCGCGCGGGCTCGACCTGCTCACGTGCCCGTACGTGTTCACCGTCGACGAGGCGCGCGCGATGGCCGAGGCCGGTGCGGACGTGCTCGTCCCGCACATGGGGCTGACGACCAAGGGCTCGATCGGCGCGCACACGGCGAGGACGCTCGACGAGTGCGTCGAGCTGATCCAGGCGATGCACGACGCGGCCAGGGAGATCGACCCCGGCATCCTCGTCCTCTGCCACGGCGGGCCGATCGCCGAGCCGGAGGACGCCGCCTACGTGCTCGAGCGGACGACGGGCGTGGTCGGGTTCTTCGGCGCCTCGTCGATGGAGCGCCTGCCCACCGAGACGGCGATGACGGAGAACATGAAGCGCTTCAAGGCGATCGCCGCCTCCGCGAGATGAGCTCGTCGCAGCCGGCGTACGACACGCTCCACATGGGCAGGAGCTCGATCGACCTCTACTCGAACGACATCGGCGTCCCTTTCGAGCGCATCACGAGCTTCGCCGCCTACGTCGGCGGCTCGCCGACGAACATCAGCGTCGGCCTCAGCCGGCTGGGGGCGAGGACGGCGCTTCTGACCGCGTTCGGCGACGATCCGGTCGCGGACTTCATCGAGCGCTTCCTGCGCGAGAACGGCGTCGACGCGAGCTTCAGCCCCCGCAAGCCGGGCCGGCGGACGAGCGCCGTCCTGCTGGGGATCGAACCGCCGGACCGCTTCCCGCTCGTCTTCTACCGCGACAACTGCGCGGACATCGAGCTGACGGTGGACGACGTGCTCGCTGCGCCCGTGACCGACTGCGGCAACTTCCAGTTCGCCGGCACGAACCTGAGCCGGGACCCGAGCCGGAGCGCGACCGTCTTCGCCGCGGAACGGGCCCGTGCCTCCGGCGCCCGCATCGTCCTCGACCTCGACTTCCGCCCCGACCAGTGGCTCGACGCGCGGGGCTTCGGCGTCGCCGTCCGGTCGGTGATGCCCCTGGTCGACGTCGTGCTCGGGACGGAGGACGAGGTCAAGGCGGCGACCCTCGCCGACACCGGGAAGGTCAGCGTGCTCCACAGCCAGGTGTCCGCAGCGCGCGTGGAGGGGGATGAGGCGCGCGCGATCCAGAGCCTGCTCGCCGCCGGTCCGGAGGCCGTCGTCGTCAAGCGCGGCCACCTCGGGGCCACCGTGCATCCGCGCGACGGCGGGTCTGTCGAGGCGCCGGGCTTCCCCGTCGAGGTGCAGAACGTGCTCGGCGCCGGAGACGCCTTCGCGGCCGGCTTCATCTCCGGCCTGATCGACGGGCGAGGCTGGTACGAGTCGGCCAGGCTCGGCAACGCCTGCGGCGCGATCGTCGTCACGAAGCACGGTTGCGCCAACTTCATGCCCACGGTCGACGAGCTGGCCGCCTTCGTCGAAGAGCACGGTGGCTTGGAGTAGGATCGCCGCTCGTGGTCGAGAGGAGTGAACGGTGACCGAGACGACAGCTGAGCCGCTCGCGACCTTCCACGGCGACGAGTCGTTCCCCATCGACTGGGACGACGGCGAGCGCGAGCTGTTCTGGGTGCTCGACGACTTGCACTGCCCCAACCCGCTCTCGCCGATGTTCTTCGACATCGGCGGCTGGTGGCTCACCTGTGACCACATGTTCCGCCGCTTCGGGACGCCGTTCGCGGCCGACTGGATCGCCAAGAACGTCAACGGCTACCTGTACACGGCCGCCGTTCCGGCCCAGCCCGGCCTGCAGGTCGAGGCGAGCGAGTTCGAGGCCCGGTACGCGCCTCGTGTCCCGCGGAGCGCCGCGTACGCGGACGGCCTCGGCGCGTACCTCGGCTGGGTGCTGCCGCACTACGCGGAGAACTTCCTCGCCTGGTGGCGGGACCGTCTGCGGCCCGAGATCGAGCGCAACCTCGGCTACCTCGACGAGCGGCTCGACGCCGACCCCGATCTCGTCTCCCTCGCCGTGCTGCTCGAGGACGCGCTCGACATCCATGACCGGCACTGGAAGATCCACTGGCTGCTCAACTTCGCGCAGTTCTCGGCGACGATGGGCCTGAACGCGACCATCGCCTCCGTCAAGGGCGAGGTCGATCCCACGCTCCTCGGACGGCTGCAGAGCTCGGTGGAGGACCGCAACTGGGACTCGATCGAGGCTCTCTGGCGCATGAAGGAGGAGGTCAAGGCGAGCGATGCCCTGAGCGCGGCGTTCGAGGGCGACACGGCGGCCGACGTCCTTCGCGCGCTCGAGGGGTCGGACGAGGGCCGCGCCTTCGTCGCCGAGCGTCTCGATCCCTACCGGAGGGAGTTCGGGAACAAGGCGATCTGGTCGCACGAATTCGTCTTCCCCACCTGGCGCGAGCAGCCGGCGCCGATCGTGGAGGCGGTCCGCGGCTACATCGAGAGCGACTTCGACTACGCGCAAACGCTGGCCGCCGTGAAAGCCGACCTCGAGGCCGCGGTCGCCGAGCTGATGGGCGACGTCCCCGAAGGCGAGCAACGCGACGAGCTCCAGCGTTCACTCGACCTGTCGCTGCGGATGAACCCGCTCACGCCCGACCACCACTTCTACATCGACCAGGCGACGAACGCGTACGTCCGGCTCGTCCTCCATGCGATCGGCCGCAGACTGACCGAGTCCGGAGCGCTCGCCGATCCCGAGGACGTGATGTTCCTCCGCTACAACGAGCTCCGCGTGCTGATGGCCGATCGGTCGAAGCTGGCCGCGGAGGAGCTCGTGTCGGAGCGGCGCGACGAGCGGGAGCGCGCCTCGACGGTCCGCCCGCCGGACTGGGTCGGCACCGCCACCGAGGACGCGCTCGCCTTCCCGTACCTGACGCTCTGGGGGTTCCCGGAGAAGTTCCACCGGCCGCCGCCGACGAAGGTCGGCGAGGTTCGCGGGCTCGGCGGATCGCCCGGCGTGGTCGAGGGCACGGCCCGCACGATCATGTCGCTCGAGGAAGCCGATCAGGTCAAGACCGGCGAGATCCTCGTCTGCCGGATGACCAACCCCGCGTGGGTCGTCCTGTTCACGAAGATCGCCGCGCTCGTCACGGACGCCGGCGGCGTGGCTGCGCACCCGGCCGTGGTCGCGCGCGAGTTCGGCCTGCCCGCGGTCGTGGGGACCTCGAACGCGACGGACGTGATCAAGACCGGCGACCGCGTTCGCGTCAACGGAAACACGGGGATCGTGGAGGTGCTCGAGTGACGAGACTGGTCGACCTGTCCATGCCTGTCCACCGGGACATGCTCACGTTCCCGCGCGTACCGCCGCCGACGCTGCTCCTCTACGAGAGCTGGGAGGAGTTCGCCGAGCGGATCGGCGCCGCCCAGTACGGCGCGACCTCGCTGACGGCGAGCTACCTGATCACCCAGAACGACCACGTCGGGACGCACGTGGACGCCGTCAAGCACATCCGCGGCCCGGAGGCGCCCGGGGTGGAGGGCATCCCGCTCGAGTACTGCTTCTCGGACGGCGTCGTGCTCGACTTCCGGGACAAGGAAAAAGGCATGAGGATTTTCCCGGACGAGATCGACGCGGCTCTGGAGAAGATCGGCTACGAGCTGAAGGAGCGCGACATCGTCCTCATCCACACCGGCGCCGGGGCGTTCAACACCGAGGAGCGGTACAAGACCGACTTCCCGGGCATGACCGCGGAGGCGACGCGGCACCTGATTTCCAGGGGCGTGCGCATGATGGGCTGCGACGCGATCACGTTCGACCCCCCGGTCTGGGCCATGTTCGAGCAGAAGCACTTCTGGGAGGCGCACCTCGTGATGAACGAGGAGGACTACTGGCATCTCGAGAATCTGATGAATCTCGACCAGCTGCCCTCCCACGGCTTCAAGCTCGCGGTGTTCCCGATCAAGTGGATGGGCACCACGGCGGCGCCGGTTCGGGCGGTGGCCATCATCGATGAGTAGCCCGATCCTGCTGTTCACCGACGCTGCGTGCGCCGACGTCGACCAGGCAGGCGGGAAGGGAGCGAGCCTCGCGGCGATGAGCGCAGCCGGCGCGAACGTGCCTCGCGGCTTCGTCGTTCGCGCGGACGAGCTCGCCCGCTCCATCGACGCCGACCGGCTGCGCGCCCTCGCTCGCGCAGGCGACCACGAGCAGGCCCAGGCGCTCGTGCTGCAGGCCGACGTGCCCCGCACCGAGATCGAGTCCGCGTACGCCGAGCTCGGCGGAGGGCTCGTCGCGGTGCGCTCGTCCGCGTGCGCGGAGGACTCGGAGACGGCCAGCTTCGCCGGCCAGCAGGAGACCTTCCTGAACGTGTTCGGCGCGGCCGAGGTCTCGCGGCGCGTCGCGGAGTGCTGGGCGTCGTTCTTCTCGGAGCGAGCGCTCTTCTACCGTGCCAAGAAGGGCTCGCTCGACGACCTGGCGATGGCCGTCGTCGTGCAGCGGATGGTCGAACCGGCGAAGTCGGGAGTTCTCTTCACGGTCGACCCTGTTCAGAGGCGCCGCGACCGCATGCTCGTCGAAGCGGTGTTCGGTCTCGGCGAGCAGGTCGTCTCCGGCCACGTGACGCCCGACCACTACATCGTCGACCGCTCGGGCCGGGTCAAGCGCGAGCGGCTCGTCAACGGAGGGGTGCTCGACCCCGAGGAGCTGATCCGGCTAGCGGAGCTCGGCCGCGAGCTCGAGCAGCAGTTCGGAGGGCCGCAGGACGTCGAGTGGGCGATCGAGGACGGCGAGTTCTACCTCCTGCAGTCGCGGCCGGTGACCACGCTTTGACGCTCGAGGAGCGGGCGCTCGAGTGGATCGCCCCCTACTGGAACACCGAGCACCTCGTCCGCACGCGTGACTGGGTGCTGGAGCTCGAGCCGGACGCCTCCGAGGAGCTCCGGCTGGCCGCGTTGACCCACGACATGGAGCGCCATTTTCCCGGCACGCGCGAGACCGACCTCGTGAACGACCCCGAGGAGGCGACGGAGTACCGGCAGTGGCATGCGGAGCGCTCGGCCGAGATCGTCTCCGGCTGGCTACGGGAGCAGGGCGCGGACGACGATCTCGTCGCTGAGGTGAGGCGCCTGATCGCCGCGCACGAGGTCGGCGGATCCCACGACGAGGACGTGCTCCAGGCTGCCGACTCGCTGTCCTTCTTCGAGACGAACGCCGACCTGGCCGCGTCCTGGTACACGAGCGGCCGGTGCAGCCGGGAGCGGGCCAGGGCGCAGCTCACGTGGATGTTCGAGCGGATCGTGCCGCAGCGGGCCCGGACGCTCGGGGAGCCGCTCTACGAGGAGGCCCTGGCCGTTGTCGACCGGGCCTGAATGGCTCGCTCCGGACTCACTCGAGGAGGCGCTCGAGCTCCGGGCCGAACGCGGGGAGGAGGCGACCGTCGTCGCCGGCGGCACGTTCGTCGGCATCCTGGTCGGGCAGAGACTGCTCCAGCCGGCGACGTTCCTGAGCCTGCAGCGTCTGACCGGCCTCGACTTCGTCGAGGGAGGAGAGGTGCTGCGACTGGGCGCGATGACCCGTCACCGGACGGTCGAGCGCTCGGCCGCCGTCCGGGAGAGCTGGCCCGCGCTCGCCGCCACGTTTGCCGTCGTGGCCAGCCCCCGGGTCCGGAACCAGGCCACGGTCGGCGGCGTCCTGGCCGACGCCGACCACGCCTCCGACCCGCCCGCGATGCTGGCGGCGATGGGGGCGAGCGTCGTGGCCGCCAGCGTGAGGGGCGAACGCGAGATCCCGGTCGACGAGCTGATCGTCGGCCACTACCAGACCTCGCTCGCGCCCGACGAGCTGATCACCGAGGTGCGCGTCCCGGCCGGCGAGCATCGCGCCGTCTACCGCAAGTTCCGCTCCCGCTCGCACGAGGACCGGCCGTGCGTCGGCGTCGCCGCCTGCCGGCGGCCGGACGGCCTACGGGTGGCCGTCGGGGCGGTCGCCGACCGACCGCAGCTCTTTCCCGAGCTCTGCGAGGCGACCGCCGACCCCGCCGAGCTGGCGCGGGCCTACGCGGACGCGATCGACCCGATCTCGGACGTCTCCGGATCGTCTGCATACCGTCGCCGCGTGATCGCGGTCGAGGTGCGCCGCGCGCTCGAGGAGCTCGCGGCGTGAGCAAGGCCGAGCCGAAAGCCGGCTACGCGGTCGACCTCGAGCTGCCGGAGATGCTCCACGCCCGGCTCGTCCGCTCCCTGTACGCGCACGCGCGGATCGTAGGCGTGGAGACGAGCGACGTTCCGGCCGGCTGCGTCGTGCTGACGCCCGACGACGCGCGCGAGCTGGGCGCATACGGGTGCCAGCTCCGCGACCAGACCGTCGTCGCCGTCGACCGCGTGCGTCACGTCGGCGACCCGTGGCCGCGGTGGCGGCGCCGACGCCGAGGGAAGCCGAGGAGGCGGCCGCGCTCGTCGCCGTCGACTACGAGGAGCTCGAGGCGGTCTTCGATCCCGTCGAGGCGGCTGCTCCGGACGCGCCGCTCGTGCACGAGACGCACGCGGTCTCGGAGAGCCGGGCTGCCTATTTCGGGATCCGCCCGATCGAGGGCACCAACGTCTGCCACCGCTTCCGGCTTCGCCACGGGGACGTCGACGCGGGCTTCGCCGAGGCCGACGTGATCGTCGAGGAGACCTTCCGCACGGCCGGGGCCCAGCACTGTCACATGGAGCCGCACGCGTGCCTCGCCGTCTGGGAGGGGGATTCCCTCACGGTCTGGACGGGGACTCAGACGCCGTTCAACGTCCGGGAGGATCTCGCCCGCGTCTTCGGGTGCGAGCCCGAGCGGGTTCGCGTGGTCTGCCCGCCGATGGGCGGCTCGTTCGGCGCCAAGACCTTCCTCCGGATCGAGGCGGTGGCGGCGGCTCTGGCCCGCAAGGCGGCGCGCCCGGTGAAGCTCGTCCTGCCGCGCGACGAGGCGTGGCTCACGCTCAACCGACATCCCGCGACGATCACGGTCGCGCTCGGGGCACGTAGCGACGGCACGCTCGTCGCCAAGCGCGTGACCTGCCATGCGGACACGGGCGCCTACGCGGACTCCGGTCCCGGCGTCGCGCAGAAGATGGGCTACGCCGCACCGGGCCCGTACAGGATCCCGAACGTCGCGATCGACGCGCTCTGCGTGTACACGAACCTGCCGCCGAACGGGGCGTTTCGCGGCTACGGCCAGATGCAGTCGGCCTGGGCGTCCGAGCGGGCGATGGACATGCTCGCCGAGCGTCTCGGCCTCGACCCGCTCGAGCTACGGCTGCGCAACGTGCTCAGGGAAGGCGACGTCTACTGCACCGGCGAGACCATGCACGACGTCCACTTCGCCGAGTGCCTCCAGGCCGCGGCCGACGCGATCGGCTGGTCGAGCGACCGGCGCGGCAAGGGCCTCTCGCTGATCCTGAAGGGCATGCAGACGCCGAGCCGCGCGTCGGTTGCGATCGAGGCCGACGGCGACGAGTGGATCCTCCGCTGCGCGACGACGGAGATGGGACAGGGGGCGCGGCGGGCGCTCTCGCTGCTGGCGGCGGAGGAGCTCGGAGTCGACCCAAGTCGGATCAGGTTCCCCGATCCCGACACGTCGGTCGTGCCCTACGACACGCGGACGACCTCGAGCCGCTCGACCTACATGATGGGGCGGGCGATCGCGGAGGCGGTTCGCGACCTCCGGGCGGGGGACGGCGAGCGCGGCTTCGCCGAGGTCTCCGACGAGGGCGGGCTCGATCCCGACACCGGCCAGGGAATCGCGTCGGTGCACTGGCACCAGGGCGCGGCCGCAGCGGAGGTGCGGGTCGACGAGGAAACGGGGAAGGTCGAGGTCGAGCGCCTGCACGCGTCGATCTACGCGGGGCGCGTGGTCAACCGGGCCGGGGCGGAGCTCCAGAACGAGGGCTCGATGGTCATGGGCCTCGGCAGCGCGCTCTTCGAGGGCATCGTCTTCAGCGAGGGCCACGTCGTCAACGCGAACATGTCCGACTATGCGGTGCCGGGCTTCGCCGACCTGCCGGCGAGCCTCACCCACGACCTGATCGAGCGGCAGGGCGCGGACATCCACGGTCTCGGCGAGACGGCGCTCCCGCCCGTTCCCCCCGCTGTCGGCAACGCGATCGCGTCGCTCGGCATCCAGCTCACCGACCTGCCCATGACCGCGGAGAGCGTGCTCGACGCGGTCGACCGGCTCGCCGGAGCGAGCGTATGACGCTCTCGCTCCGCGTGAACGACGAGGTCCACGAGGTCGAGGCGCGGACGGACGAGTCGCTGCTCCAGGTGCTGCGTCGCGAGCTCGGTCTCGGCACCGTCCGCGAGACGTGCGGCATCGGGGTCTGCGGCACGTGCACGGTCCTCGTCGACGGAGAGCCGTTCTCGAGCTGCATCGTGCTCGCGCCTCTGGCCGAAGGCCGCGAGATCACGACCGTCGAGGCGCTGGGCGACGACCATCCGGTGCGACGGGCGTTCGCCGCCGCGCACGCGTACCAGTGCGGCTGGTGCACGCCGGCGATGATGCTCACGGCCGCACGGCTCCTGGAGGAGACGCCCGACCCCTCGGAGGAAGAGATCAGGCTGGCCCTGGCGGGCAATCTCTGCCGGTGCGGCTCGTACGTGAAGATCGTCGACGCGGTGCGGAGCGCGGCGGCAGCGGCCTCCGGAAGCAACGGAAAGGGAGGGTAAGGATGGACGAGCTGAATCGGTACAGGCTGGACGGGCGCGTCGCGATGGTCGCCGGCGGCTCCGGGGGCATCGGCGTGCGTTTGTGCGAGGCCTTCGCGGGGGTGGGGGCGAGCGTCGCGATCGTCGGGCAATCCGAGGAGCGCCTCGAGGCGGCGCGCGCGGGCGTCGACGCGGCGGGCGGCCGTGCGCTCGTGCTCGCCGGCGACATGACGGTGGAAGCCGAGGCGGATCGCGTGGTGGCCGAGACCGCCCGCGAGCTGGGTCGGCTCGACGTCCTCGTCAACGGCATCGGCGGCGGGATCGTCAAGGCCATGCATCCCGCGGAGGACTATCCGGCGGAGGACTGGGACTGGGTCATGGACCTGAACCTCCGCAGCCAGTTCCTCGTCTCGAAGGCGGCCGCGCGGGTGATGATCGACGGCGGCCGTGGCGGACGCATCCTCAACATCTCCTCGGTCCGCGGCCAGCTCGGGGTGCATCTCGGCTACACGCCGTACGTCGCCGCCAAGGCGGCGATGAACGGCCTCACGCGGCAGCATGCGACCGAGTGGGCGAAGCACGGGATCACGGTGAACGCGATCTCGCCGACGTTCGTCCGCACGCCGCAGGTCGAGGACCTGCTCGCCGACGACAAGTTCCGGGAGGGTCTCGTCTCCCGCATCCCGCTGGGCCGTGTGGCCGATCCGGACGATCTCGTCGGGGCGGTGCTCTTCTTCTGCTCGGACGCGTCGTCGTTCGTGACCGGGCAGGTGCTGACGATGGACGGCGGGCTCACGGCCTGCCAGTGAGATGAGGCTCGTCACCTTCGAGCGTGCGGGTGCCCGGTCGATCGGAGCCGTCGAGGGCGATCGCGTCGTCGAGCTCGGGTCCGGCGAGATGACCGGGCTCGTCGCCGGCGGCGAGGAGTCGCTGCGGGCGGCGCGCGAGGCGGTCGAGAAGGCAGAACGCGTCCACGCTCTCGGCGACGTGCGACTGCTCGCGCCGCTTCGGCCGTCCGTCATCCTCAACTCCGGCCAGAACTACTGGGACCATCGCGACGAGAAGCCGCCCGTCGACCCGAAGGACCCCGAGTTCTTCCTCAAGGCGCCGCTGGCGGTGATCGGGCCCGGCGATGCGATCGTCCTCGATCCGGCCGTGACGCAGAAGCTCGACTACGAGGTGGAGCTCGCCGTCGTGATCGGCAAGGCCGGCCGCCATATTCCGGCCGAGCGCGCACTCGAGCACGTCTTCGGCTACACGGTGGCCAACGACGTCACCGCCCGTGACCGGCAGGTGTCGCCCCATCCCTCGGGCGGCTGGCAGTACCACCTCGGCCCCGCGAAGAACTTCGACACCGCCGCGCCCCTCGGTCCCTGGATCGTGACGGCGGACGAGATCCCCGATCCGCAGTCGCTGGGGCTGCGCACGTACGTCAACGGCGAGCTGCGCCAGAGCAACACGACGGCGAGGATGATCTGGGACGTCGCCGCGCTGGTGGCGTTCTTCTCCGTCTTCTACACGCTGCAGCCGGGCGTGGTGATCGAGACGGGGACGCCCGGCGGGACTGCCTGGGCGTCGGACCCGGAGATCGGCGGCCGTCCGTACGAGCGCGACGACGTCAGCCGGGCCGGCTACCTGCAGCCGGGCGACGTGGTCAGGGTGGAGATCGACGGCATCGGCGCGCTCGAGAACACGGTCGTCGCTGCCTGACGGTCACAGCCTGCGGGCCGCGCGGTGGCCCTCGTAGACCGCCTCGTAGGTTCCGCGCGGGGCGACGGCATCGCCGATCACCTCGACCGACACGCCGCGCTCGGCGAGCGGCGCCTGGAGGTCGTTCTCGGACTGGCGGCCCGTCGCCATCACGATCCAGTCGGCGTGGGCGTCGGTCTCGTCCTCTGAGTGGACGTTGTAGAGCGTGACCGTGGACCCGTCGATCCGCCTGACGAACCGGTCGGTGACCATCTCCACGCCGGACTTGTACAGCTTCGGAAGGATCCAGTCCAGGTAGACGTCGAGGATCGTGTCCATGCCGACCATCGGCCACCGCGTGACGAGCCTGACCGCGGCGCCGGAGTCGGCGAGGGCTACTGCCGTCAGAGGCGCGACCACGTCGCAGAGATCGTCGAGCACGATCACGTCGCCCGTCGGAGAGACCCGGCCGGTGGCGACCTCGTCCCAGCCGACGCACTGACCGGTCTCCCACCCGGGCAGCGCCTCCGCCGTCCAGCCCTGGAACCCGTCGCGGCAGACGCGAGAGCCGGTGGCGACGACGACGTGGTCGGGCTTCTCGGCCGCGAGCACGTCGTCGAGCGTCTCGGCCGCCACCGGCGTCGACGTCCGGATCTCCGCGCCGTTCTTCGCCGCCTGGGCCGAGAGCCACGACGCGATCAGGCCGTACTCGGAGCGGCTCGGCAGCAGCGACTGCAGGCGGACGTGTCCACCGACCTCTTCCTCGCGCTCGAAGACGACGACCCGGTGGCCGCGGGCCGCGGCGACGCGCGCGTACTCGAGCCCCGAGGGCCCGGCTCCGACGACGAGCACCGTCTTCGGCTCCGCCGCCTGGATCAGCGTGCCCGATCCCCAGGCGCGTTCGCGCCCGACGGCCGGGTTGTAGACGCACTGCACCCGCGAGCCGCGGCTCACGCTCTTCCAGCAGAAGTTGGCCGCCACGCAGCGCCTGATGTCGTCCTCGCGACCTTCCTGGGCCTTGTTCGCCCACTCGGGATCGGTGAACAACTGGCGCGCGAGGCAGATCGCGTCCCCGTCGCCGGCTTCGAGCAGCATCTCGGCCACGTCCGGCGTGGTGATTCGCCCGACGAGCAATACGGGCCTTGCGGAGACGTCGCGGATCGCCCGCGCGTAGCCGCGTTCCCAGCCCGGCTCGAACTCCATCGGCGTGTGGATGAAGGCGTGGTGGACGCCTGCGGAGACGTTGACGTAGTCGACGTCGGCCCGCCGCTCGATGTCCTGGACGATCTGCTTGATGTCGTCGATCTCGAGGTCCCCCGGCCAGAACGACGTCGAGTTGATCCGGTAGCCGAGGAAGGGGCCGTCGCCGAGCGCCGCGCGCATGCGGGCGAGCGCCTCGAGCGGAAAGCGGAGCCGGTTGTCGTACGAGCCGCCCCAGCGATCCGTGCGCTTGTTGTAGAGCGGTGAGAGGAACTGCCAGGGCAGGTAGCCGTGGCTGAGGTGGAACTCGACGCCGTCGAGGCCGGCCTCGATCGCGCGCCTCGTCGCCGACGCGTACGACTCGAGGATCTCCTCGATCTCCTCCTCGGACATCTCCTTCGGCGTCGAGGCGCCGGGAAACTCGCCGAGCGGAACCTGGCTGGGCGAGAGCGTGTACCAGGTCGCGTCGAGGTCGTAGGTCGACTCCTGCTTGAAGACCGGCGAGCCGCGAACTCCCGAGTGCCAGAGCTGGATCGCGAGCTTGCAGCCGTGCGCGTGGACCGCTTCGGCGACCTCCGCGAGCGGCTCGACGTTTCGGTCGTCGAAGAGCTGCGGCATCATCAGCGGCCCCATGATCGAGCTGGGGTGGACGTGGGTCGCGCCGATGATGATCAGGCCGACTCCGCCGCGCGCCCGCTCCTCGTAGTAGGCGACGGCCTGGTCGGTGAAGAGCCCGTTCCAGGGATCCGAGACCCAGCTCGGACACGTGGGCGGGAACACGACCCGGTTCTTGATCCGCGTCGTGCGGATCTGCCATTCGGAGAAGAGGTTCGGGTACGCCGTCACGGTGTCGGTCCAGCGGGTCGCGGCAGGATACTCGACCCGTTTGCCCAGACCTCGTCGAAGGCATCGAGGACGGCGTCGGCGAAGCACGGATCGTTGATGTTGGCGTCGACGTCGCGGACGGGTATGTCTCCACGGACGCTCGCATGGATGGCCTGGAACAGTGCCGCGTCCGCCTCCTCGTCCCAGTACGGCTGGCCCCGGGCATCGACGGCGGAGAGGCCTCTCAGGGGGAGCAGGACGATCGTCGGGCCGGTCGCGCGGTTGACCTTCGACGCGAGGATCGCTCCGAGCTGCCGGCTCTCGTCGACGTTCACGCGCGTGTTCGTGACCGTCGGGTTGTGGACGTGAAGGCGCCGCTCCGGCACTCGGAATCGTTCCGGGACGGTGTCGATCGGCCCCCAGTTCGTCAGCTCGAGCCCACCCGGGACGACCACCTGCGGGATGCCCAGCTTCCCCGCCGCCTGCAAACGCTCCGGTCCTGCGGACATGGTGCCGCCGAGCAGTTCGTCCGTCAGCTCGCTCGTCGTCAGGTCGATGACAGCCTGGACGTGTCCGTCCTCGATCAGCTCCTCCATGGAGCGACCTCCGGCCCCGGTCGCGTGGAACACGGCCGTCTCGAGTCCCCGCTCCTCGAGCCCTCGCTGTACGCGGAGCACGCACGGCGTCGTGACGCCGAACATCGTGATCGCGACCAGCGGTGGCTGTTCGGCGCTCGTGGTCCGCGCCGAGCCGAGCGCCATGCCCGCCGCCGCTGCGGCAGCGTTCCCGAGGACGAGCCTCGAGATCCGGTTGAGCCCGGCGATGTCCGTCACCGAGTACGCGAGGCAGATGTCCTTGGTTCCCACGTAGGGGCGGACGTCGCCCGACGCGACCGTCGACACCATCACCTTCGGTACGCCGACAGGGAGCGTGCGCATGGCAGCCGTCACGACGTTCGTTCCCGACGAGCCGCCGAGGCCGATCACCGCGTCGAGCCGGCCCTCGGCATGGAGGCGCTGCACGACGCGCTCGAGACCCCGGCGCATTGCGTCCAGCGCCGCCGCCCGCGCTCCCTCCGCCTCCCCGCCGGTGCGCAGGTCGGCGAGGCGGGCGCCTCCGAGCTCCGCGACCTCGCTTGCGGGGACATCGGGCTCGAGGGCGGCGCCTTCTGCCGGCCCCAGCACTCCGATGTCGACGACGAGCGCATCGGCTCCGGCCGCACGGATGCGGTCCGCGACGAATGCCACCTCACGGCCTTTCGTGTCGAGCGTGCCGGCGACGACCACCGTGGCCAAGCTCTATCCCGATCGGGAGGCGTCGGCGAGCGGCAGTGCCTTGAGGTTCCGCACGATCTGATCGATCGCCCGTTCCACCGGCAGACGTTCGATCGAGGAGGCTCCCAGGTAGCCGTGGACGTCCGTCCGCTCGAGGACGGCTTGCACGCTGTCGAGATCCTCGAACGGCCCTCCGTGTGCGACGACGAGGACGTCCGGTCGTGCTCCGACGGCCGCGTCGTGCATCCGCTGAACAGCGGCACATGCCTCGTCCAGCGAGAGCGTCTCCTCGGCTCCGATCAGGCCGCCGCTCGTGAGGCCGACGTGAGCGCCGACGATGTCGGCACCGGCTTCGGTCATCGCCGCAGCCTCGTCGGGCGTGAACGCGTAGGCGACGGTGAACACGTCCCGTTCACGGCAGGCCCTGATCAGGTCGACCTCGCACGGGTAGCCGAGGCCGGTCGCGTCGATGTGGCGCCGGAAGGAGCCGTCGTAGAGACCGGCGGTGGGGACGTTCGTGATTCCGGAGAAGCCGACGCGGAGAAACTCCTCGATCAATGCCTCCGTGTCACGGTAGGGATCGGCCGCACCGATCCCGCCGATCACCGGGGTGTTCTCGACGACCGGGAGGATCGTCCGCGCCAGCTCGAGCGTGATCGCATTCGCGTCGCCGTAGGCGAGATAGCCGGCGAGCGAGCCGTGCCCGTCCATCCGGAACGGCCCCGTGTTGTAGGCCATCAGGATGTCGATACCGGCGTGGTCGGCGGCCTTGGCGACGAGCCCGATCCCGGCCCCGCCCATGATGATCGGCTCGCCTCGCTCGCGCACCGCTGCCAGCCGCGCGACGATCTCGCTCCGCGCGAACTGCCTCATCGCCCGACACTAACGCAGTGCGCGCGGCTGCGATGCGCACGAATCCGCTTGACGTTGCGATACCGACGGTATATGAATACCGACGGTATCGAATGGCGACGCAACGGCTGACACGGAGGGAGCGGAAGGACCGGACGAGGGCCGACCTGGTTGGCGCGGCCAGGGTCGTCTTCCTGCGGCGCGGCTTCCACGCCGCGTCGCTCGACGAGATCGCCGACGAGGCCGGATACACGAAGGGCGCGGTCTACTCGAACTTCGCCGGCAAGGACGAGCTGTTTCTCGCGGTCCTCGACGCCCACTTCCAGGAGCGTGCGGCGGCGTACGTCGACCTCGTCCTCGACCAGGAGGACATCGAGGACAGCTATCGGGCGGTTGCCAGGTTCTGGCGCGACGCCAACGAGCGCGAACCGGAGTGGTCGCGTCTCGTCATGGAGTTCCTGGCCCACGCCTCGCGGCACGAGCCGCTACGGAGCGCCGCAGCGGAGATCCGGGAGCGGGGCCTCGAGGCGATCGCGGCGATCGTCGAGGCGCTGGCCGCGAAGCACGGCGTCGCGTTCACGCTGCCGATCAAGGACATCGTTCGTGGTTCGGGAGCACTCAACCGCGGCATGGCGGTGGAGCAACTCCTGAACCCGGATTTGCCGAGCGAGCTCTTCGAGGAGATGCACGTCGCCTACATGCGGGGGCTGACGAGGCGATGACGAGCGTTGCCGTCGACACCGCCCGGACGTCGACGCTCGCCGACGAGCTACTCGTGCACGACCGGTGGTCGCGGGACGAGCTGCTCGCGTACCAGCACGAACGACTCCAGGAGCTGATCGCGCACGCCCTCGCTTCCTCGCCCTACTATCGCGAGGCCCTCGGACCCGATGCCGCGACCGGCCGTCCCGAGCTCGCCGAGCTGCCGACGCTGCCGAAGGCGACGCTGATGGAGCAGTTCGACCGGATCGTCACCGATCCGCAGCTCACCCTCGCTGCGGTCGAGGCGCACGCCGCCGGCTGCGACCCCGCCTTTCTTCTCCTCGGCCGGTACCACGTCTTCTCCACCTCTGGCTCCTCCGGCTTGCGGGGACTGCTCGTCCAGACGGCCGAGGAGTTCGAGACCTGGGTCGCGGCTGTGCTTCGCCATACGGGGCGCGCCGGGATCGACTTGACCGATTGCCCGCTCGGCATCGGCGCTCCCACGCCGCTGCACATCACCCAGAAGCTCTTCTCTGCGCTCGGCGCACGCGGAGACGGCCGACCCGATCTTCCCGTGACGACGCCGCTGCCCGAGCTCGTCGATGCCCTCAACGGCGACCGGCCGCGCACGATCTTCACGAACCCGGGCGTCGTCTCCCTGCTCGCAGAGGAGCAGCTGCAGGGGCGGCTCGCGATTGCACCGCGACACGTCGTCCTCGCCGGCGAGGTGCTGACCGACGACGTGAGGCGCCGCCTGAGCGACGCCTGGGGAATCCGGCCCCTCGAGGTCTATGCGTCAACGGAGGCATTGGTCCTCGCGTCGGAATCGCCGGATCACATCGGCTTGCACGTCAGCGACGACCTCGTCGTGCTCGAAGTGGTGGACGAGCGGGGCCGGCAGGTGCCGGGTGGCGTGCCCGGGCACAAGGTGCTGATCACGAGCCTCGTCAATCGAGCGCTGCCGCTGATCCGCTACGAGCTGTCGGACACGGTTACCCTCGCGCCCGGCCCGGACCCGAGCGGCCGTCCCTTTGGTCGCATCGAGCGCGTCGACGGTCGCAGCGACGACGTCCTGCACTTTCCGGGCGCCGCCGGCGGCGAAGTCGCCGTTCTGCCGTACCGGCTCCGTGCGCCCTTCGCCCGGTTCCCGGAAGTGCTGCAGTACCAGATCGTGCTCGAGGAGCAGCGGCTCGCCGTCCGCGTCGTCCTCCGCGGCGACGCGCCGGCCGACGCTCCAGCCTCGGTCGCCGCCGCATTGCGTACCGAACTGGATGAGGCCGGTGCCGTCCCTCCGCCGGTCGAGGTCGAGCGGGTGGCCGCAATCGAGCACGAGCGAGGCAGCGCGAAGCCGAAGCTGGTGAAATCGCGGCGCTAGCGCGAGCTAGGATCCGCGCGTGCTGGCAGCGCGGATCCACGAGGGCGGCGAGCTGCGCTTCGAGGAGGCGCCGGACCCGGTCGCGGGGCCGGGAGAGGTGCTCGTCGAGCTCCGGGCCGCGGCGCTGAACCGGCGCGACATCCTCGTCCGCAATCCGCCCGGCCCCGCGTACGACTTCCCCAAGCCGTTCGTCGCCGGTCACGACGGCGCGGGCGTGCGGCGCGACACGGGTGAGGAGGTCGTGCTCTATCCGGGCCTCGACTGGGGCCCGAGCGACGACCTGCCGGGAGCGCTGCGCTGGCTGGGCGGGCCGCTCGACGGCACCTTCGCCGAGCTGATCGCGGTGCCGGAGGAGAACGTCTTCCCGAAGCCCGCGCGCCTCTCCTGGGAGGAGGCGGCCGCGCTGCCCGTCGCGGGCATGACCGCATGGCGCGCGTTGCACTCGATCGGCGAGGTCGCCTCCGGGCAGACGGTTCTCGTGCTCGGGGCCGGCAGCGGCGTGTCGACGTTCGCCGTCGCCCTCGCCGCGCAGGCCGGCGCCCGCGTGCTCGTCACGTCGTCCAGCGAGGAGAAGATCGAGCGCGCGCGCGAGCTCGGCGCCGAGGGCGGCGTGCTCTACACGGAAGGTGACTGGGCGGCGGCCGTGCGCGAGCAGGTACCCGACGGGGTCGACCTGGTCGTCGACTCGGTCGGCGCGACGTGGCCGGACGCCCTGCGTTCGTTGCGAAGGGGCGGGCGGCTCGTGGTCTTCGGCGGCACCGGCGGGCCGACGGTCGAGCTCGACGTGCGCTTCGTCTACCTCAACTACCTCTCCATCCTCGGCACCACGGGGGCGTCGCCGCGGGAGTTCGGCCGCTTCCTCGAGACCGTCGCGGCGGGCTCGTGGCAGCCGGTCGTCGACAGCGTGCGGCCGCTGGCGGAGGCCGAGGCGGGGTACGAGCGGCTGGCCGCCGACCACTACGGCAAGGTCGTCCTCGCCGTGGCCTGACCAGCGGACTGCCATGTCCCGACCGTCCATGTCCGAGGGACAGTCCCTCGGACATGGCCCGGCACGCCGTTTGCCCTGCACAGAGAGTCGAGTGTGTCCGAACCGGCCACGGCCGGTTCGGGTCGCCAAGGCAGGGCTGGGCCAGACGGGTCTCCGGGTGGGTTCTAGATCCGCTCGACGAGCTCGTCGAGCGGCTTGCGGTCGGCGCGGCTGAGCCATTCGTCGAGAGGGCGGCTGTCGCCGGCCCGGCCGCTCGCGGGATAGCCGAAGGTGAGCACGACCGCGACCTCGTCGTCCTCGCCGAGGCCGAGCGCGGCCCGGGCGCGGTCGGCGTCCGCGATGCCGTTCGGGCAGGACGCGACCCCGTCGTTCCAGGCCGCGAGCATCATGTTCTGCACGCAGCGGCCGCAGTCGAGGCCGTTCTTGCCGACGATCGCGACGACCAGCCGCGCGCCGCGTACGTTGGCGGGCGCGTAGACCGCTTCGGCGAGCTGCTCGCGGCGCTCGTCCGAGTCGACGACGAGGAAGCGCCACGGCTGTCTATTCCTGGCACTTCCGGCGAGCCGTCCGGCGTCGAGGATGCGGCGCTCGACCTTCTCGGGAATCGGACGATCGGCATAGCGCCGAGTGTCCCGTTTGCTGGCGACGGCGAGGAACGTGTCCATGACCTCGAATCGTAGGCGGTCACCTCATCGCTCGACGGTCGTCTTTCCCGCAGAGGGCGACACTGTGGAGGGTTGCTCAAGCTCATTAGGCGCCTGCGGCCGTCGCGCATATCGGCACGCCTGCGGCATTCGCGGCCCGAAAGACCCCAGCACCAGTCGATTTCCGACGGCGACAACGACGGCTTTCTGTCCCTCGGACGTTCCGCCCGACTTCCTCCGGACGTGGTCACGCCAGTTGCCAATTACCTCCCCTGAGGAGTGGCACAGCGTCGCCTCCGGGGTGGAGGCCGTCGACCTCGACCTCGTCGCTGCCGATCATGAGGTCCGTGTGGACGTGGGCGCGGTTGACGCCCATGCCCCGTAGTTCGTCGTCCGAGAGACCCTCCGGCAGGTCCTCGAAGGCGCCGAGGATGGAGGCGCCGTAGGCGATGTGGCAGGCGGCGTTCTCGTCCAGAAGGAGGTTGTAGAACAGCGTGTCGAGCTCGCCGACCCGCGACCGCTGGTCGACGAGCGCGATCTCGCCGAGGTGCCGCGCCCCCTCGTACGCGTCGAGCTCGGCGTGGACGTCAGCCTCGCCGTGGGCCGCGGTGGCCTGGACGATCGCGCCGTCGCGAAACACGAGTTCGAGGCCGCGCACGATCGTGCCGTTGATCAGCGCGAGCGGCCGGGTGGCGCGGACGACGCCGTCCGCGCGTCGCCGGTCGGGGGACGTGTACACCTCGTCGGCCGGGAGATTGGGGACGTAGCGCAGGCCTTGGTTGGTCTTCGAGGCGCAGCCGTACCAGCGCGATTGCGGCAGCAGTCCGAGGGTCAGGTCGGTTCCCGGCCCCCGGAACCGGACGGCGTCGAAGCGGCGCTCGTTCAACAGCGCAGAGCGAGCTTCGAGATTGTCGATGTGCGCCTGCCAGGCCGCAACGGGATCCGGCTCGTCGAGTCGGCAGACGTGGGCGAGCGCCTGCCAGAGTCGCTCCAGGTCGGGCTCGCCGTACACCTGCTCGGCCCAGGAGGGTGTCGCGCAGGCGATCAGGGTCCAAGCGCGTGCTTTCGAATCCTGCAGCTTGCCGACCGCCCCGCGGAGCACTGCCGGCACGGGGAAGGATCGCGCCACGCGAGCCGGGTCGAGCCCGCCGAACATTTCTGGGGGAAAACCGATCACGAACACCTGCGCCCGACGCTGCTCCCTGACGTCGTCCAACCGCTCGAACATCCAGCGGGGAGCCGTCCCGACAGCCTCCTCCGGGGCGAGCGCGATCTGGCTCCGCAGGACTTCCAGGTCGTAGTAGTCCACCTCGACCCATCGTGCGCCGGCCTCGTAGCCTGCTCTGACCAGGGCGCGGACGAGCGGGGCATGCTCGATCGTCGCCCGAATCGCCACCTCGCGGCCCGGCTCCAGGTTGATCCCAACGCTGATCGCGAGCCGGGCGTAGCGTTCGAGCAGGTCTTGCCTCGCCCCCGAGTCCGCGTCTGGCGTCGCGATCGTCGTCACTGAAGCACCTCGGGAATCGACCTTGCCGTTGTCGAGAACCGACCGATCCTACCGCCCGGCACCCCGGACCGGCCGCCGGCGCGGCAACCCCTGCGAAATGGCGTGGCGAGGGCGAGGAACGCGAGCACATGTGTGACGCCGCGACGCCGCTGACGCCGGCCGTCACGCTTAGCACGCGCGTCCGAGCAGGGCGATCTCTGTGATCATCTGAGCCGGCGGCGGCGTACAACGATCATGACCCGAACAATCACAGCCTTCCCGGTCGCCCTGGTTCTACTCGGCGTCTGGATCGGCACTGCGCCCGGAGCCGCTTCGCAGGCGGGAGGCTCACAGTCCGCGTCAGGCGCGCTGCAGCCGATTGTCACCGTCGTTCGTCACGGCGGGCTCCCGGCATTAGGCGGGCAGAGTGCGGATCGACACTTCCGGATTAGTGACACGACGATCAGCGGCGACGGGTATCGGCCTCGTCCCCTCACGCCAGGCGAGCGGCTGGCCTTGCGTCGCGCCGTGGCAGCCCTCAACCGCCCCTACCTGCGAGCGCACCCGTTCAGGGGAACCTGCCCAACAGCCTCCGACGGAATCGAGTCGATCTATCGCTTTCGCGGCTTCGCACCGATCCTGGCTTCATGCACCTACGACCTGCACGGCGTGCAGGCCGTGCGGTTGACGGAGCGGCTCCTCGCGAAGCTGAGACCACGCTAGCGGCTCGCTACTTCGCCGCAGCCTCTCGCTGTCTCAGGGCTTGTGAACGGCGTGGACCTGGATGACCTCTTGCTCGATGCCTGGGATGTTGGGCTTCACGTTCTCGTCGAACCAGCGGTCGTGCTGCTCCTGGCTCTCCCAGATCTCGGAGACGGTGAACGTCCCATCCTTGTCCGCGAAAGCGACGTGGTACATGAAGCCCGGCGCAGTCTTCAGCTTTTCGATGAGCGGAGGTGAGACCTCGTCGTACTGCGACGGAGTCATCCCCGCGAGACGATGCCGGATGAGTACGGCCATGACTACTCCTTCTGTTGGATACCGACACCCCACCCTTACAGGTACGTGCGAACGGTGCGCTACTTCTGACCGATCCGCCTCCTGCAGCCAATGCGCCCGCTGCAACAGCCACAGGAGCCGCTGTCGCTGGTGTCCGGCGTTAGCCTCTCGCCAGTCATGCTCTTTGATCCCCAGGGTCATGAGCCCGTGACCGACGACGGGTGGGATGAGGGCGCTGCGGAAGCTGCGATTCGGCAGATAGCGGCGGAGGCAGAGAGCAGTTTCGATCCGCACGTCTGCTGGCCGATGCATCCGCTCGATGACTACGAGGGGTCGAAGCAGTGCGAGACGCTTGGCATCTGGGGAGCGTCAGGTGTCATCTGGGCTCTCGATCGCCTCCAGCGCCAGGGCTTCATCGATCTGGCGCGAGACTGGACAGAGGTTCCACGTCGGGTGCACGAGGAGTACCTGAGCGACCCTGAACTCGGCCGGCCGCGACCGGGCCTGTGGGAGGGGGAGTCGGGGATGCTGCTCGTCGCTTACTTGCTGAGCACCTCACAGGCCGCTGCCGACCGTCTCGAAGAGTGTGTCGAAGCGAACATCGGCAACGAGGCGAACGAGTTGGTATGGGGAAGTCCGGGCACGATGCTGGCCGCGTTGGCGATGCTGGAGCGAACCGGCGAGGAGCGCTGGCGGGTGGTGTTGGAGCGTGCGTCCGCTGATCTGTGGGAGCGGTGGCTTCCGACGCCGGACGGCTGCTGGCTCTGGACGCAGCGGTTCTCTGGTCGAGAGTGGCAGTTCATCGGGCCCGCGCACGGCTTCGTGGGCAACGTCCGTGTCCTCGAACGCGTCGCCCGCGCCCTCGGCGCGGAGACTTCAGTCCTTCGCGACCGGGCGAAGGCGACCATTACCACTCTCGCGTTCCGTGAGAACGGCCTGGCCAACTGGGCGCCTCGTGCTGCCCCGGGGGGATTGCTGGCGGGTGTGGGGGACGGACTGATCCGTGCGCAGTGGTGTCATGGTGCACCCGGCGTTGTGGTCTCGCTCGCCGGCCTCGCGGAAGACGATGCCGAACTGGTCGAGCTGCTGCTCGAAGCCGGGGAGTTGACCTGGACAGCAGGGCCGTTGGCGAAAGGAGCGGGTCTTTGCCATGGGACGGCGGGCAACGGCGTCGCGTTCCTGAAGTTGTTCGAGTTGACGCAGGACGAGCTCTGGCTTTCGCGTGCCCGCAGGTTCGCCGCTCACGCCCTTCTCCAGGTCGAGCGCTCACGAAGCACGTACGGGCGAGGACGCTACTCGCTGTGGACGGGAGACGTCGGCGTCGCGGTCTACGCCTCCCAATGCGTCAACGTGACGGCGGCAATGCCGACCATCGACTACTGGTAGTGAAACGCCGAGGACGTCGACCTCGGCCAGATCGTACGCGGTCGAATGAGTGACGCAAGCACCGTCCCGGGC
Organism: uncultured Actinomycetes bacterium; assembly: GCA_963776375.1. Classification (GTDB taxonomy): domain Bacteria; phylum Actinomycetota; class Thermoleophilia; order Gaiellales; family Gaiellaceae; genus PALSA-612. The sequence continues at coordinate 264,406 of CAVZMF010000009.1, forward strand.
GCCGGTTCCTCCGAGAGCGCGGCCGTGCGCGTCGGGCCGATCTTCGCCTCGCTGATGCTGGTGATGCTGCTGGCGTCGCTGGACTCGACGATCGTCGCGACGGCGCTGCCTACGATCGTCGGCAGCCTGGGCGGGATCGCGAAGCTGTCCTGGGTCGTGACGGCGTACCTGCTGGCGTCGACGATCACGACGCCGGTGGCCGGGAAGCTCGGCGACATGGTCGGCCGCAAGGTCGTCCTCCAGGGCGCGCTCGTAGTCTTCCTCGTCGGCTCCGCGCTCTGCGGCCTGTCCCAGAACATGACCGAGCTGATCGCGTTCCGCGGCATCCAGGGGCTCGGCGGCGGAGCGCTGATGGTGACAACCCAGGCCGTGATCGGCGACATCGTCTCTCCGCGCGAGCGCGGCCGCTACGTCGGCCTCATGGGCGGCGTGTTCGGCGTCTCGACCGTTGCCGGCCCGCTGATCGGCGGGCTGCTCGTCGACCACCTCTCCTGGCGGTGGATCTTCTACGTCAACCTTCCGATCGGGATCGCCGCATTCGTCGTGCTCCAGTTGGTGCTGCACGCGCCGACGCGGCGCGTGCGGCACGCGATCGACTACCTGGGGATGGGGCTGCTCGCCGGCGGCCTGACCGCGATCGTGCTCTACACCAGCCTGGGCGGGACGACGTACGCCTGGTGGTCGGCGGAGATGGTCGTGCTGCTCATGCTCAGCACGGTCTTGGCGGTGGGGTTTGTGGTCGCGGAGCGGTTCGCGAAGGAGCCGCTCGTCCCGCTGTTCCTGTTCCGCGACCGGGTCTTCTCCGTGGCGAGCGCGCTCGGCTTCATCGTCGGCGTCGCGCTCTTCGGGTCGGTGACGTACCTGCCGCTCTACCTCCAGGTCGTCAAGGGCTCGAGCCCGACCGAGTCCGGGCTTCAGATGCTGCCGCTGATGGCCGGTGTCCTGATCGCCTCGATCGGCAGCGGGCAGCTGATCACGCGCTACGGCCGCTACAAGGTCTTCCCCATCGTCGGGACCGGCCTGGTGGTCGCGGGCATGTTCCTGCTCTCCAGGCTCGAGGTCGGCACGAGCCTGCTCCTCGCCGACCTGTACATGCTTGTCGTCGGATTCGGGCTCGGCTTCGTGATGCAGGTGCTCGTGCTGGCGGTGCAGAACGCGGCCGACTACGCGAACCTCGGCGTCGCCACCTCGACGGCCACCCTGTTCCGGTCGATCGGCGGCACGGTCGGGGTGCCGATCTTCGGCGCCATCTTCGCCAACAAGCTCGCCTCGAACCTCGGCGACAAGCTCCCGGCGGCCGTGGCCGGCTCGCTCCCCTCGCGGCTCGGTCCCGAGCAGATCGACGCGCTGCCGCCGGCGATTCGCGACCCCTACGTCGCGGCGTACGCCGCCGCGCTCCGTCCCGTGTTCCTGATCGCGGGCGCGATCTCCATCGCAGCCTTCGTGCTTGCCTGGTTCCTCGAGGAGCGCCCGCTGCGCCGGACGGTCGCAGACCAGCAGATCAAGGACAGCTTCGCCGCGCCGCGGGAGGTGACCTCGCTCGCCGAGCTCGAGACGCGGCTCTCCACGCTCGCGCGCAAGCAGAACCGGCACGTCGTCTACGACCAGCTGGCAGCCGAGACCGGCCTCGACCTGTCGGCCCCAGAGGCCTGGCTCCTCCTCCGCGCCGCCGGCCGCGACTGCGCGACGGACGCCGAGCTCGCGGACCAGATCGGGCTCCGCCGCGACGAGCTCGCCGCGCCGATCGAGGATCTTCGCCGCAGGTCGCTGATGGAGCCGGGACGCCCGCGGCCGACCGCGGCGGGCGCGGCCGCGGCCCAGCGGATGCGGGTGAGGAGCCGCGAGCAGGTGGGGGAGCTGCTCGCCGACTGGGATCCCGCCGAGCACGTGGAGGTGAGGCAGCTCATCCAGCGCTACTCCGACGTGTTCACGGCTTCGCCGCCGCTGGCCGCCGCTCCGACATAGTGTCGAGGGCGTGCTCGTAGCCTCGTACGCAGACCGGCCGGACCTCGCCCAGCGGACCGAGGAGGTCGGCGACGTCTGGCCGGAGTTCGTGCACCACGCGCGTCTGAACCGGCACTGGCACCGGCTGCGCGAGGACTTCCTCGACTTCCAACTCGTGCTCTACGACGACGAGGCGGACGTGGTCGCCGGGCGCGGGCACAGCATCCCCTTTGCCTGGGACGGCGGCTGGGACGACCTCCCCGACGGCGTCGAGGGCGTCTTCGACCGCGTCTTCGAGGAGGGCGGCGGCGAGCCGACCACGCTGTCGGCAGTCGCAGCCGTCGTCGACCCGCGCCACCAGGGCCGCGGCCTCAGCGCCCTCGTCATCGAGGGCATGCGGGCGGCCGCCGCCCGCGGCGGGCTCGACGCCCTGGTCGCGCCCGTGCGGCCGACGCTGAAGGCGCGCTACCCGCTCACGCCGATGGAGCGGTACCTGGCCTGGCGTCGCGGCGACGGCGAGCTCTTCGACCCCTGGCTGCGCGTCCACGAGCGGCTCGGCGCCGAGATCCTCGGCGTCTGCCCCGGCTCGCTCCTCGTCAGCGGCACCGTCGCGGAGTGGGAGGAGTGGACGAGCATGGCCTTTCCGGACAGCGGCGAGTACGTCGTCGAGGGCGCCCTCGTGCCGGTCGAGATCGACCGCGACGCAGACGTCGGCCGCTACGTCGAGCCGAACGTCTGGATGCGCCACTCGGTCTGAAATCAGGCGGGCGAGGGCGTTAAGGTCCCCGACCACGTGAACGACGTCGAGCAGGCAGGCGCCGCGGAGGCAGCACCGGCACGCGAGTCGACGGCCGTGTCCACGCTGCTCGCGGCGGCGCTCCTCGTCGCGGGCTCGGTGGTGCTGCTCTCGTACGCGCCGAACTCGTACGACGTCTACAAGGCGCTGCACGTCGTCTCGATCGTGATCTGGGTCGGCGGCGACGTCACGCTGACGACGCTCGGCCTCGTGTTCGAGCGCCGGCGCGACGGCGAGGCACTCGCGCAGCTGGGCAAGCTCGGCGCCTGGATCGGCGTGCACGTCTACACGCCGGCGCTCTTCGCCGTGCTCGGCTTCGGCATCGCCCTGATGCAGAAGGGCGACTGGCCGTGGGACGTCTTCTGGGTCGACTTCGCCCTCCTCGGCTGGGCGATCGCCGCGATCGTCGGGGTGGCGTTCGTCGGCCCGGAGCTGGGGCGGATCGACCGCGCCGCCCGGGAGCACGGGCCGGACTCGGAGGCCGTGCGCCGGCGCGTGAAGCGGCTGTTCGCGGTCTTCCGCTTCGACACGGCGCTGCTCGTCTTGATCGTGCTCGACATGACCGCCAAGCCGACCTTCTAGCGCAGCGCCATCAGCGTCCGGGCCAGTGTGCCGCCGCCGATCGTCCGTTCCGCGCCGGCGCCGGCCCGCTCGCGCAGCTCGCGGTCGGAGGTCACGAGCCAGAACGTCGCGCCGCGCTCGTGCAGGGCGACGGCCTCGCGCGCGATCCAGTCGTCCGCGCTCTCGGCGCCCGTCGACACCGTCTCGACGGGCGCGTCGCCCGCGGGAGGAGCCGAGCCGTCGAACACGACCACCGGTCGCACCTCCTCGGCCGCCGCCCACTTCCCGCACAGCTCGACCAGCTCGGCCGCCGGGATGTTCGGCCACGTCGAGCGCAGCACGTTCAGCGCGTCCACGAGCACGACCGGCGACTGACCTGCGCTCAGGGCAGCAGCTCGTACGCGGGCAGCGTGAGGAACTCGACGAAGTCGGGGTCGAGCGCGACTTGAAGGAAGAGCTCTGCCGCGGGCGCGTACGCGTCGCCGAGCTGCCGGAGCTCGTCGGCGACGACCTCTTCCACGTGTCCTTTCTCGACGCGGCCGTGGCGGACCCATTGCCAGATCTGCGAGCGGGAGATCTCGGCGGTGGCGGCGTCCTCCATCAGGTTGTTGATCGCGGCGGCGCCGGTGCCGGCGAGCCAGGAGCCGATGTACTGGATTCCGACGGAGACGTTCAGGCGGACGCCGTCCTCGGTGACGTCGCCGGGGGTGGCGGCCACGTCCAGCAGCTCCGAGGCCGTGACGGACACGTCCTCGCGCCGCCTGGAGACCTGGTTGGGCCGCTTGCCCAGCACGCGGTCGAATTCGGCCCTGGCCGTCGGCACGAGGTCGGGATGGGCCACCCAGGTGCCGTCGAAGCCGTCGCCGGCCTCGCGAGTCTTGTCCTCGGACACCTTCTCGAGCGCGACGGCGTTGACCTCCGGGTCGCGCCGGGAGGGGATGAACGCGGCCATGCCGCCGATCGCGTGCGCGCCGCGTCGGTGGCACGTCTCGACGAGCAGCTCGGTGTAGGCGCGCATGAACGGGACGGTCATGGTCACGAGCGGCCGGTCGGGCAGCACGAACTCGGGGCGGTCGCGGAACTTCTTGATCACGCTGAACATGTAGTCCCAGCGGCCCGCGTTCAATCCGGACGAGTGCTCGCGGAGCTCGTAGAGGATCTCCTCCATCTCGAACGCGGCCAGGATCGTCTCGATCAGCACGGTGGCGCGGACGGTCCCGCGCGGCAGGCCGAGCCGCTCCTGCGCGGCGACGAAGACGTCGTTCCACAGGCGCGCCTCCAGGTGGCTCTCGAGCTTCGCGAGGTAGAAGTACGGCCCGGAGCCGTGCTCGGCGAGCGGCCCGGCGCAGTGGAACAGGTAGAGCCCGAAGTCGAACAGGCTGGCCGAGATCGGCTCGCCGTCGACGAGCACGTGCTTCTCGTGCAGGTGCCAGCCGCGCGGGCGCACGAGGAGCGTGGCGATCTCGTCGTTCAGCGCGTAGGACTTCTCCGGCGTCTCGAGCGAGATCGTGCGCTCGACGGCGTCGATCAGGTTCGCCTGCCCCTGCACGCAGTTCTCCCACGTGGGCGAGTTCGCATCCTCGAAGTCGGCCATGAACACGCTCGCGCCCGAGTTGAGCGCGTTGATCATCATCTTGCGCTCGACCGGGCCCGGTGATCTCGACGCGCCGGTCCTGGAGGTCGGCCGGCGCCTCGGCGACGCGCCAGTCCGGGTCGTCCCGGACGTGTTGCGTCTCGGCGAGGAAGTCCGGCAGCTCGCCGGCTGCAAGACGCCCCATCCGCTCCTTTCGCGCCTGGAGGAGCCGCCGCCGCTCCGGGTCGAACTCCCGGTGGAGCTCGGTGACGAACTCGAGCGCCTCGTCGGTCAGCACCCGCTCGGCGCCGGCAACGGCAGGCCCGGTGACCTCGCTGACCGCCATGTGCGAGCATCGTATTCCTTGAGCTCCGGGCCCTGGATTGCCGACGCCCACGTCGACCTGCTGCTCGAGCTCGCGTGGCGGCGCGAGCGCGAAGAGGCGAACCCGTTCGGGGAGCACTGGCTGCCGCAGCTGCGGGCGGGCGGGGTGCGGCTGCAGGTCTGCCCGATCTACGTCGAGGGCGACCTCGTGCCCGACGGCGCGCTCCGCGCGGCGCTGTCGCTGGCGGGCGCGTTCCACGCGGCCGTGCGCGAGAACGAGGACGTCGTGCAGATCTCGTCGGTCGGCGACCTGGACGCCGTCGAGCGGGGCGACCGGCTCGGGCTGATGCTCGCGATCGAGGGCGCGGAGGCCCTGGGCTCGTCACCCGAGCTGATCGACGCGTTCTTCGCGCTCGGCGTGCGGATGGTCGGGTTGACGTGGTCGCGGCGGAACGCGTTCGCGGACGGCTCGGGCGAGCCGAGCGCGGGCGGCCTCAGCAGACTGGGTGAAGAGCTCGTCGACCGGTTGGTCGCGCTCGGCTGCGTCGTCGATCTCGCGCACGCGTCCGAGCGGACGTTCGCGGACGTGCTCGAGCGCACGGATACGAGTGCGGCGCTCGTCGTCAGCCACACCTGCTGCCGCGCGATCCGCGAGATCCCGCGCAACACGTCCGACGACCAGCTGAGCGCGATCGCCGAGCGCAACGGTCTGATCGGGATCATGGCGCTCGCGTCCGCCGTCGACCCCGAGCAGCACGATCTCGAGCGCTACCTCGACCATGTCGACCACGCGATCTCCATAGCCGGGGTCGACCACGTCTGCGTCGGCGGCGACTTCATGGCCCAGCTGACGCGTTCGGGCGCGGTGGGCCTGACCGTGCGAGAGCGCAAGCAGTTCGGCCCCGGGCTGCTCGACCCGGGCACTCCGGTGACCGGTCTCGAGGGCCCGCAGGACTATCCGGCGCTCGCGGAGGCCCTGGGCCGCCGCGGCCACGACGACGAAACCGTCGCGGCGGTCCTCCACGGCAACCTGATCCGCTTCCTCCGCCGCGCGCTGCCGTCTCCGTAGGACATGTCTGGGGGACAGTCCCCTGGACATGGCCAGGAGGGACAGGCGGTGCTCGCAATCCGAGCGCTCATGCGGGTCGCGCTTTGGCCTTGGCGGTTTCGGGCATGTCCCGATCGGGTCCACAAGTCGTGTTCGTCTTCGACAGGCGCCGTTAGAGTCGGGCCATGAGCGTCCCGGCCGGGTTCCTGAGCGCGCTCGAGGCGGCGCTGCCCGCCGACGGGCTGCTCACGGACGCGGCCGATCTCCGCACCTACGAGTGCGACGGGCTGACCGGCAGGCGCGTGCTTCCGGCAGCCGTCTGCCTGCCCGGGACGACGGCGCAGGTGCAGGCCGTCGTCCAGGCATGTGCCGCGCACCGCATCCCCTTCGTCGCCCGCGGCGCCGGCACCGGGCTCTCCGGCGGAGCACTCCCGGTCGCCGAGGGCGTCGTGATCTCGCTTGCGCGCATGAACCGCGTGCTCGACGTCGACCTCGACTCGCAGCGCATCGTCGTCCAGCCCGGCGTGACCAACCTGCAGGTCACCGAGGCGGTCGCGGCGCACGACCTCTACTACGCCCCCGACCCCTCCAGCCAGCAGGTGTGCACGATCGGCGGCAACGTCGCCGAGAACTCCGGCGGCGCGCACTGCCTCAAGTACGGCTTCACCGTCAACCACGTCACCGGCCTCACGGTCGTGCTCCCCGACGGCGAGCTCGTGCGGCTCGGCGGCGTGAGCCTCGAGTCTCCGGGCCCCGACGTTCTCGGTGTCTTCGTCGGCTCGGAGGGGACGCTCGGGATCGCCGCCGAGATCACGCTGCGGCTCCTCCTCCGCCCGGAGGTGGTGGTCACGCAGCTCGCCGCGTTCGACTCGACGGACGAGGCCGGAGCGGCCGTGTCGGCGATCGTCGCGGCGCGGATCCTCCCGTCCGCGATGGAGATCATGGACCGGCTGACGATCGAGGCCGCCGAGGCCGCCGTCAACGCCGGCTACCCCGAGAACGCGGGCGCGATCCTGATCGTCGAGCTCGACGGCGTCGCCGCCCAGGTGGAGGAGGACCTCGCCGCCCTCGACCGCATCTGCCGTGAGCACGGCGTCCTGGGAGATCCGCACGGCAGCCGACGCCGCCGAGCGGGCCTTGCTCTGGAAGGGTCGCAAGTCGGCCTTCGGCGCGATGGGCCGCGTCAGCCAGAGCTACTACGTGCAAGACGGCGTCGTCCCGCGGACGAAGCTGCCCGAGGTGCTGCGCCGGATCGCCGAGCTGGAGCAGGAGTTCGGCCTGCGCGTCGGCAACGTCTTCCACGCCGGCGACGGCAACCTGCACCCGCTCGTCCTCTACGACGAGCACGTGGCGGGGGAGCCCGAGCGCGCGCGCGAGCTCGCGGACGCGATCCTCGTCGCCTGCATCGACGCCGGCGGCTCGCTGACGGGCGAGCACGGCATCGGCACCGACAAGGCGTGCGCGATGCCGCTCATGTTCGGGCGCGAGGACATCGAGGTCATGCAGCGGCTGCGGCGCGCGTTCGACCCGGCGGCCCTCGCCAACCCCGGCAAGCTGTTCCCGACCCCGCGCCTCTGCGGCGAGGTGCCGGGGCCCTACCGGCAGCATCCCCTCGAGAGGGCAGGCCTTGCCGACCGTCTCTGAGGGCGCACTCGACCGGATTCTCGAGCACGAGGCCGGCGACCTCACCTGCCTCGTCGAGGCCGAGCTCCGGCTGTCCGCCCTCCAGCAGGCGCTCGCCGCGCACGGGCAGATGCTCGCGCTCGACCCGCCCGGGCGACCCGACGATCGGTGCGTGCCTGGCGGCGAATCTCTCCGGGCCGCGCCGTCACCGCTACGGGACGATGCGCGACCTCGTCATCGGCGTCACCGTCGTCCTCGGCGACGGCACGGTGGCGAGCTCCGGCGGCAAGGTCGTCAAGAACGTCGCCGGCTACGACCTGGGCAAGCTCTTCTGCGGGTCAGAGGGCCGGCTGGGCCGGATCGTCCGGCTCTCGCTGCGGCTCCATCCCTTGCCCGAGGCGACGGCAACGGTGACCGCCCTGCCCGAGCCGGCGAAGGCGCTCGCCGTGCTGCGGTCGACGCTCGTGCCGAGCGCGGTGGACGTCCACTGGCCCGATCGGCTGGCCCTGCTCTTCGAAGGCTCGGAGCGCGCGGTGGCCGCCCAGGTCGAGGCAGCGCGAGAGCTCGTCGGCGCCGAGCCCGCGCGGCGACGAGGTCTGGGAGCAGGCGGCACGGCGGCAGGCCGAGGCGAAGGGAAGGCTCTCGTTCGTCCCCGGCTCGCTCGCCGCGGTGCTCGCCGGCGAGGACGAGGCCGTCGTGCGCGTCGCCGCCGGGGTCGCGTACGTCCCGCACGAGGTCCCCGACCCGCGCGACCCGGCCGAGATCGCTCTCGTCGAGCGCATCGAGGAGGCCTTCGCCCGGTGAATGTCGAGCATCTTCTCGACGGCGACCTGTTCCAGATCGGCTTCGTCGTCCGCGACCTCGATGCCGCGCTCGCCCGCTACACGCGCGTCCTCGGCGGCGCGCCCTGGCGCGTGTTCACGTTCTCGGCGGCGATCCACCGCGAGGCCGTCTACCGAGGCGGCCCGACCGACTTCTCGGTGCGCCTGGCGCTGAACGGCGGGTCGCCGCAGTACGAGCTGATCGAGCCGCAGCGCGGGCCGGGGGTCCACCAGGACTGGCTCGACGAGCGCGGCGAAGGCTTCCACCACGTGGGCGTGATCGTCGACTCGCTCGGGGCTGCGGTGGAACGGATGACCGCCGACGGGTACGAGGCCGTCCAGACCGGCTCGGGCTTCGGCGCCGCCGGTGACGGCGCCTACGCCTACTTCGACACCGTCGCCGACCTCGGCTTCCTCGTCGAGGCCGTCGAGCCGCCGGCCCGCATGCCCGATCCCGACCGCATCTGGCCATGAGCATCGACACCGACCCTGATCGACGACTGCGTCCACTGCGGCTTCTGCCTGCCGACCTGCCCGACCTACGGGCCGCTCTGGCAGCAGGAGATGGACTCGCCGCGCGGGCGGATCTGGCTGATGAAGGGCCTTGCCGAAGGCACTGCTCGAGCTGACGGACACCGTCGTCGAGCACTTCGACCGCTGCCTCGGGTGCATGGCCTGCGTCACCTCGTGCCCGTCCGGCGTGCAGTACGACCGGCTGATCGAGCAGACGCGAGAGGTGATCGAAGACCGCTACGACCGCACGCCCGACGACTGGCTGCTGCGCACGGTCGTCTTCTCGGTCTTCCCGCACCCGCGGCGGCTGCGCGCCGCGCTCGGGCTGGCGCCGCTCGGGCGCGTCCTGCCGCTCCCGCGCTCGTTCCGGCCGCTCGTCGCGCTCGCGCCGCCCTGGCACTCGCAGCGCGTCGCCGCCCGAGCTCACGCCGGCCGAGGGCGAGCGCCGCGCCCGCGTCGGCCTCCTGCTCGGCTGCGTCCAGCGCGTGCTCTTCGGCGAGGTGAACGCGGCGACCGCGCGCGTGCTCGCGGCCGAGGGCTGCGAGGTGCTCGCCCCGCGCGACCAGGAGTGCTGCGGCGCGCTGCACCTCCATGCCGGGCGGCGCGAGGAAGGGCACGAGCGGGCGCGTCGCCTCGCCGACCGCTTCCGCAGTGCAGGCGCCGAGCGCATCGTCGTCAACGCGGCCGGCTGCGGCGTCGCACCTGAAGGACGCCGGCCTCGACCTCCCGGTCGTCGACGTGTCCGAGCTGCTCGCAGAGCTCGGCCCGCGCGCGGAGCGCACGGCCGCTCGGGCTCCGCGTCGCCTTCCAGGACTCCTGCCACCTCCTCCACGCCCAGCGCGTGCAGGCTCAGCCGCGCGAGCTGCTGCGCTCGATCCCCGGCCTCGAGCTCGCCGAGCCCGCCGAGCAGGCGATCTGCTGCGGCAGCGCAGGGATCTACAACCTCGTCCAGCCCGAGGCCGCCGCCGAGCTCGGCGAGCGCAAGGCCGCGAACGTCGCCGCGACCCGCGCCCACGTCTACTCGAGCGCCAATCCCGGCTGCCTCGTCCAGGTCTCCGCGGCCCTCCGCCGTGCCGGCACGCCGCTGCCCGCCCTCCACCCGATCGAGCTCGTGGACGCGTCGATCCGGGGTCTGCGCAGGGAGCGCCTGCTCAGGGAAGCTCGCCGTTGACCCGAAGCTGAGGCCGCTACCGCACGAGCACGGCAGCCGTCGAGGTCGGGAACGAGCTGCGCCAGCGGTCGACGGCGAACGCGGAGTAGCGGTACGTGCCGCGCCGGGCGCGGTCGCGGCAGAAGACGTGGGTTCGACGCGGCACCGAGCAGACGGTCACGACGCGGCGGCCGGACGAGCGTCCCCGGATCAAGCGACGCAGCACGAGGAGATGGGTCACTCGTGCGTCGGGCAGCCGATCGACGGAGACCAGTACGCCGCGACCCGTCGCCCGCGCGTCGATGACCGTCGGCGGTGCCGGTCGCGTCAGGTCGTCCAATGCGTTCCGTGCGAACCGCTGCAGTCGCGCGTCCGCCAGCCCGTGCGTCTCGTCCGGGTTGCCCGCGAAGTCGTCGAGTCCCCAGGAAAACGTGTGCGAGCCCGAGGCGAACACGCGGGCACCGGAGGAAGCGGTGTAGCGCACGGCGTCGGCGTTCCCGCTCTTGTCGCTCCCCGTCTCGTGGTGGAAGAACACCGTCAGGCGGTGGCCGCACGAGTCCGCTGCCGTCTGGTTGCCCGGAATCGTGTCGCTCTCGACGCTGACGATCCCGCGCAGGGCGTTGCCCGGCCGGAAGCCGGTGCCCTTCATCCACGAGTCGGAGAGAGAGTCGCCGACGACGGCGTAGTCGGACGGCGGCCAATCGAGCGTCACGCCCTGCGACTGGATGCCGAGCAGCTCGCACTCGTAGCGCGGAGGCTCGAGATCGCGGAACATCGTCGTTTTCAAAGCCGGGTCGGGCTCGGGGTCCGAGCGGGACTTGTACGCGACGATCGTGTGCCGGTCGTCGTCGTAGCGAATCTGCCAGTAGCCGGTGTTCGCGCCCATGAAGGCGAGGTTGCCGCCGAGGTCGCGCGTGTTCTGAAAGGCGTCGCGAATGGTCTTCGTCCAGTACTCGCCGTGGCCGGCGCTGATCACGAGCCGGTGCTGCAGGAGGGACGAGGGGTCGGCGTCCGTGTCGGCGTCCGTCTGGTACGAAACGTCGTAGCCCGATCGCTCGAGCCAGCGAACGAGCGGATACTCCCACTCGAGCGGCTGGCCACCCGGAACCGGAGCCCAGTCGTACGGCCGTTCGAACGAGACGCGGTTGGCGCGGCGGCCGTTCGTGCTCAGGTTGTCGTACAGGCTCTTGCCGCCCCAGTCGTCGTAAGCCTGCCAGGTGTTGACGGGAACCTGGACGACAGCATTCGCCGGGCGGGCGCCCGGCGGCGCGCGGACGATCACGTACGTGAACGACCCCCTTCCCACCTGAGCTCCGGTCGTCAGGACGAACTCGACGAGGAAGTAGCCACTGACCACGTCCCTCGGCAGCGACAGCGTGTCCGTGACGGGCCAGCCCGCGTCGAGCTTTCCGGTCGTCTGATCCGGCGAAGGAACGGGCCGCGACGTGCCCGCCTCGTCGGCGTTGCAGCCGGGGATGCAGGTGATCCTGCGTGCCCCGAGCCCCTGATACCAGCCGAGCCGGTAGACGACGATCCGGTAGCGGGCGGCCGGCGAGGTACTCACGTGCAGGGAGACGCTTTCGCCCGGTCGAGCGCTCACCACGGATGCGTAGCCCTCGATCGCTCTGCCGCTCGCCGCCGCCGGAAGCCATGCGGCCGTCCCGGGCTTCCGGTTCTCGATCTGCACGGGATTCGCCTTTGCTCTCGGCGCGGCGTCGACCGGGATCGCCTGCGTACCGACGATGAGAACGGCCAGGATCGCGATGCGGGCCAGGACCGGCACAGCCGGGCCAGGGTAGTGGTTTGCTTTGGCCGCTTCGCGAGAAATAGCGATATCCTCGACCCTCCACGACGGGAGGAGAGCTTTCGTGAGACGGATCGCGGTCACCGTCAACGGTGCGCGCCACGAGGCGGAGGTCGAGCCGAGGCAGCTTCTCGTCTACTTCTTGCGCGACCAGCTACGGCTGACCGGGACGAACGTCGGCTGCGACACGTCGTCCTGCGGCTCCTGCACGGTGCTGCTCGACGGCGAGTCGGTGAAGTCGTGCACGCTGCTCGCCGTCCAGGCAGACGGCCGCGAGGTCACGACCATCGAAGGCCTGGCCGACGGCGACACGTTCCACCCCATGCAGCAGGCCTTCCACGAGCAGCACGCGCTCCAGTGCGGCTTCTGCACGCCCGGCATGGTGCTGGCCGCCGTGTCCTACCTGAAGGAGAACCCGAAGCCGACCGAGGCGGAGGTCCGCCTCGCGCTCGAGGGCAACCTCTGCCGCTGCACCGGGTACCACAACATCGTCAAGGCCGTGCTCGCCGCCTCGGGAGCGGAGGTTTGAGCGCGGTCGGCGAATCGGTTCTCCGCAAGGAGGACGCGCGGCTCCTGCGCGGCGAGGGCCGCTACGTCGACAACCTGTCCGCCAACGGGATGGTGCACGCCTACATCGTGCGCAGCCCGTTTGCGCACGCCGTGATCAACGAGCGTCGACGTCTCCGCAGCGCTCGAGGCGCCGGGCGTCGTCGCCGCGTTCACGGGCGCCGACCTCGCCGACGCCTGGCCGGCAGGGCTTCCCTGCTTCTGGCCGGTCTCGGACGACATCAAGCTCGTCAAGCACGAGCCGCTCGCGACCGACAAGGCGCGCTTCGCGGGCGACGGCGTCGCGGTCGTCGTCGCCGAGAGCCGGGCGGCGGCCAAGGACGCGGCCGAGCTGGTCGAGGTCGACTACGAGCCGCTGCCCGCCGTGACGGACCTCGAGGCCGCGACCGCCGGGGGCGCGCCGCTCCTGCACGTGGACGCGCCCGGCAACATCGCCTACAACTGGTCGCTCGTCACGGGCGAGCCGGACAAGGTCTTCGCCGAGGCGGCGGTCACCGTCAAGGAGCGCTACCGCCAGCAGCGGCTGATCCCGACGCCGATGGAGCCGCGCGGCGCGCTCTGCGAGGTCAACGCCGCCGGCGACGTCACCATGATCACCTCCACGCAGGGGCCGCACATCATGCGGACGGCGTACACGCTCGTGCTCGGCATCCCCGAGGCGAAGGTGCGCGTGATCGCGCCCGACGTCGGCGGCGGGTTCGGGTCGAAGCTGGACGTGTACGCCGAGGACGTGATCGTGATCGCGCTCGCCCGCAAGCTCGGCCGTCCCGTGAAGTGGACGGAGGAGCGCACCGAGGCGAACCTGGCCACGATCCACGGGCGCGACGTGATCCAGGAGATCGAGCTCGCCGCGACGGCGGAGGGAAAGATCACCGCCGTCCGCACGCGGCTCCACGCCGCGATGGGCGCCTACCTCCAGGCCGTGACCCCGGGCGTGCCGCTCCTCGGCGCCTGGCTGTACGCGGGGTGCTACGACGTCGAGGCGTACGACTTCCACTGCACGGGCGTGTTCACGAACACGACGCCGACGGACGCCTATCGCGGCGCGGGCCGGCCGGAGGCGACGTACGCGATCGAGCGCGCGGTCGACGCGCTCGCGCGCAAGCTCGGCAAGGACCCGGTCGAGATCCGCAAGCTCAACTTCATCGACACGTTCCCGGCGGACATCGCCTCCGGCCTCCAGATCGACTCCGGCGACTACCACGCCTCGCTCGACAAGGGCCCTCGAGCTCGTCGGCTACGAGTCGCTCCGCGCCGAGCAGGAGAGCCGCCGCAAGGCGAAGGACTCGAAGCAGCTCGGCATCGGCTTCTCGACCTACGTGGAGATGTGCGGCCTCGCCCCCTCGCGGATCCTCGGCGCGCTCCGCTACGGCGCCGGCGGCTGGGAGTCGCTGTCCGTCCGCGTGCTCCCGACGGGCACCGTGCAGGTCATGTCCGGCACGACGCCGCACGGGCAGGGTCACGCGACGACGTTCAGCCAGATCGTCGCCGACCGGCTCGGCGTCGAGGTCGAGGACGTGGAGTTCCTGTCCGGCGACACGGCGGTCGTGCCGACCGGGATGGACACGTACGGCAGCCGCAGCCTCCCCGTCGGCGGCGTCGCGCTCTACCACGCCAGCGAGAAGATCGTCGAGAAGGCGCGCCGGATCGCCGCGCACCAGCTCGAGGTGGCCGAGGACGACCTCGAGTACGAGGCGGGCCGCTTCTCGGTCAAGGGCAGCCCCGATCAAGGCCTGCACGTGAAGGAGACCGCCTTCCTCGCCTGGGCCGCGCACAACCTCCCGGACGGCATGGAGCCGGGGCTCGAGGCGACCTTCGTCTACGACCCGCCGAACTTCTCCTGGCCCTCCGGCTGCCACATCGCGGTCGTCGAGGTCGACACGGAGACCGGGCGACGTCAAGCTCGACCGCTACGTGGCCGTCGACGACGTCGGCAACGTGATCAACCCGATGATCGTGGACGGGCAGGTGCACGGCGGGATCGTGCAGGGCGTCGCGCAGGCGCTCTGGGAGGAGGCCGTCTACGACGACGACGGCAACCTGCTCACGGGCTCGCTGCTCAACTACCTCGTCCCGAGCGCGGCCGAGCTGCCCTCGTTCGAGCTCGACCGCACGGTGACGCCGAGCCCGACGAACCCGCTCGGCGTCAAGGGCGTGGGGGAGACGGGCACGATCGCGTCGACGCCCGCCGTGGTCAACGCCGTGCTCGACGCGCTCGAGCCGTTCGGCGTCACCGACATCGACATGCCGACCTCGCCGGAGCGCGTCTGGCGGGCGATCGAGGAGGCTTCGGCTTCTCGAGGCGCCGCTGAGGGCGCGGGGCCGGAAGGGACAGTATGAGGAATACGGACCTGGAGAGCACCGTGCACTCAGCGGCGCCAGGCGGCGGCGGAGGCTGGCTCCGCCGGCCGTTAGTCGCTGCCGATCGAGGAGGCGAGGCGTGATTCCCGCGAAGTTCGAGTACGAGGTCGCAGGGTCGGTGCAGGAGGCGGTCGAGCTGCTCGGCGCCCACGAGGACGCGAAGCTCCTCGCCGGCGGCCACTCGCTGATCCCGGCGATGAAACTGCGCATCGCCCGGCCGGCGATGCTGGTCGACATCGGCGGCATCGGCGACCTGAGCTACGTGCGCGAGGACGGCGACGCGATCGCGATCGGCGCGCTCACCCGCCACCACGACGTCGCCTCGAGCGACCTTCTCCGCAAGAACTGCGGGATCGTGGCGGGCGCGGCGGCCGAGATCGGCGACCCGCAGGTCCGCCACCGCGGGACGATCGGCGGCTCCGTCTCCCACGGCGACCCCGCGTCGGACATGCCCGGCGTGCTGCTCGCCCTCGACGCGGAGCTCGTCGCCACGGGGCCCGGCGGCGAGCGCAGGATCCCGGCGACGGAGTTCTTCACCGGCGTCTTCGAGACCGCGCTCGGCCCGCAGGACGTGCTGACGGAGATCCGCGTCCCCACGCTCTCGGGCGGCTGGGCGTACCTCAAGTTCGCGCGCCGCAAGCAGGACTGGGCCACCGTGGGCGTGGCGGCGGTCGCGGCGGACGGCGGCGCGAGGGTCGGTCTCGTCAGCATGGGCGGGACGCCGCTGCGCGCGACGGCCGTCGAGCAGGCGCTCGCGGACGGGGCGGACCCGGCCGCTGCGGCCGAGAAGGCCGACGAGGGCGCCGAGCCGGCGAGCGACGTGGCCGGCAGCTCGGACTACCGCCGCCACCTCGCGCGCGTGCTGACGCGGCGGGCGCTGGAACAGGCGCTCGCGGGCTAGCTCGCGAGCCGCTCCCGCACGCGGGCCGCCATGACCAGGTTGCGCTTGCGCTCGTAGCGGTCGAGCGCCTGCTCCAACGCCGCACGCGCTTCCTCTGGCCTGCCCGCGTTCGCCAGAACCTCGGCCAGGTCCGAGAGCGCGTCGCCCTGGAGGTCGAGCGAGTCCGTCTTCTCTGCGAAGGCGATGGCTTCTCGCGCCAGGGCCTCGGCTTCCGCATGACTCCCTCGATGGGAGTCGACGAGCGCCTGCGTCTGGCGCCAGCCCGTCTCCGACACGCTGTCCTTGACAGAGCTGAGCTCGCGCCCGCGTCGCGCGAGCGGCTCGGCCTCGTCGTAGCGTCCGAGCGCGCAGAGCATCCGCCCCAGCCTCGGCGCGTAGGACGAGAGCATGCTGAGCTGCCCTCGCTGTTCAAGCTCGGCGCACAAGCCGCTCATCGCGTCGACCGCCGACGGCAGATCGCCGGCCAGGGCGGCGATCTCTCCCAGCAAAGGGTCCTCGAAACGCTTGCCCGAGAGCTCGGACAGCCTCCGGCGCCCCTCGAGCGCCAGGCGCCACCCTTCCTCGACGCGGCCGAGCATCGCGAAAAGCGCCCCCCGGATGAGGTCGGTACTCGGGCTCGGATCGTCCGGCATGAGTAGATCGAGTGTCCGGAGTGCGTCGTCGGCGGGCTCAGGGCCGACCACGAGTGCCAGTCCGAGCGTGAACGGCCCCCCCCACTGGTGGTAGCCCGCGAGCCGCGCATGGCGAAGCGCCTCTTCGGCAGCGTGCGCCACGTCTGCGAACCGTGCGTGAAAGTTGGCGACGCCGTAGCCGCGGACGAACCAGATGTGGACGAGCTCCCCGTGATCACGCTCGTCGTCGAGTTTCTCGAGTGCCTCGTCCGTGAGCTCCTCGAGCGCATCGATGTCTGGATCGACGCCCAGCCACGACCGCTGGAAGGCCGCCACCGCTCGTGCGACAACCTCACGTGGGCGGTCGCCTAGCTCGCGCGCCCGCTCGGCGGCGGCGTCTGCCACCGCGGCCGCCTCTTTCTGTCCAGTGTTGTTAGAGACGGCTGAGGCGAGATCGAGCTCGAGCGGGACGTCGAGGCGGTAAGGCCGTGTCAGCTCCAGTGACCGGCGCAAGAGGCCTTCTGCGGCTCTCGTGTCTTCTCGCCAGAGCGCCGCGCGACCGGCGACGGCCAGCCGCTCCCCTGCACGCTGCGCCAGCTCGGGATCGGGCTGCCCGAGCTCGGCCCGGTAGCGGGCCGCCTGCTCGAGATGGTGGCCGAGGATCTCTTCGAGCTCGACGAGGCCCGGCCCGTGCTGCTCCAGCCACGCGGCGAACCGCTCGTGAAGCTCTGCGCGCGCCGACTTGGGGAGCGCGTCGTACGCCGCGTCGCGGATCAGCAGGTGACGGAAGCGGAAGCCGTCCTCCCCGGGAATCTGCGCCCTGTCCGGACGGACGAGCTCGCGCCGGACGAGCGAGGCGAGCCGCGCCGTCACCTGCGGCTCGTCGGGCGCGAGTGTCTGCACGGCCCCTCGGTGGAAGATCTCGCCTTCCACGGCGCCGCGCTCGAGCACGCGCCGCTCGGGTCCGTCGAGCTGGTCGAGTCGAGCCGTGAGCAGCGCCTGGAGAGTCGGCGGCACAGCGATCTCATCGCCACCATCGCCCGCCATCGCCACCATCTCGACGACGAAGAGCGGATTGCCGCCGGCGGCGTGGGCGATCCTGTCGCGAAACTCTGCCGGTAGCGAGGCCGGAACGAGCCGATCGACGTCCGTTCGTTCGAGCGGCGTCAGCCGGAGCGCCGCCGGCCATGCCGGCCGCTGGTCGAGCAGCTCGGGCCTGGCCGTGGCGAGGATCAGGATCGCAGCGCCGGAGGAGAGCAGCACGACGTGCTCGACCAGGTCGAGGAAGGTCTCCTCGGCCCAGTGCAGGTCCTCGACGACGCAGACGAGAGGCGACTGCTCCTCCAGCAGCTTCCGGAAGGCCCATGCGATCTGTTCGGCGTTGGTCGCGCCTTCCGTCTCGCCGAGGAGCGACGCGATCGCCGCCGCCGCTGCCGAGTCGGACGGCCGGACACCGAGCTGCTTCACGACCTCGACCACGGGCCAGTAGGTGATCCCCTCGCCGTAGGAGAGGCAACGCGCGCGGACGACCTGCGCGTCGAGGCCCGACAGCGCCTCGGCGACCAGTCGCGTCTTGCCGATACCGGCCTCGGCGACGATCGTGACCAGCTCGCAGCGCTGTTCTGCAGAGGCACGCGTCCAGGCATCCAGGATCTGGTCGAGCTCACGCTGCCGGCCCACGAACAGCCCGCCATGGCTCCGCTCCGGCGCCTCCCCGACGCGCACGAGCCGGAAAGCCCGGACCGGCTCGCGCTTGCCCTTCAGCTCGAGCGGCTCGACGGGCTCCGCTTCGACGGCGTCCTCCACGAGCCGCAGCGTCTCGGCCCCGAGCAACACCTCTCCCGGAGCGGCCGCCTGCTCGAGTCGGGCGGCGACGTTGACCGCGTCGCCCGTCGCCAGCCGCTCTTCCGTACCGGTCACGACCTCGCCGGTGTTCACGCCGATCCGCGCCTGCACGCCGAGCTCGGGCAGCACCTCGCGCATCTCCGCCGCCGCCCGGACCGCCCGCAGCGCGTCGTCCTCGTGGGCGACCGGCACGCCGAAGACGGCCATCACCGCGTCACCGATGAACTTCTCGACCGTGCCGCCGTGCGACTCGACGATCTCTTTCATGCGCTCGAAGTAGCGGGCCAGGAGCGAGCGGAGCGCCTCCGGATCGACCGACTCGCCGAGGGCGGTCGAGCCGGTCACGTCGCAGAAGAGGACGGTGACGACCTTGCGGGTGAGCGCCAAGCGACAAGTCTCTCACTGTGCCGTCAGCAGCGCAGCTAGCCTCTCTGCGTGCCCACGCGGATCGTGATCGTCGTCGCGCTGGCGCTCACGATCCCGTCGCTGGCCGCGGCCGGCATCTTCGTCCCCGGCAAGAACACGCCCGCGCCTGCCCTTGCCGGAATCGATCCTGTGACGGGCAAGAAGGTGAGCCTGGCGCAGTGGAAGGGCAGGCCGGCGCTCGTGAACCTGTGGGGCTCGTGGTGCCTCCCCTGCCGGGACGAGGCCAGGCATTTGCGGGCCTTCCTCGGGCGCCACCCGGGCAGCGTGCTCGGCATCGACGTCGAGGACTCGAAGGCGGGCGCGCGCGGGTTCCAGCAGCGCTACCGCGTGCACTTCCCGAGCATCTTCGACCCGGGCGACGTGCTCGTGGACAGGCTGAAAGCGCCCGGCACGCCGACGACGTACTTTCTCGACCGTCGCCACCGCATCGTCGCCACGCTGTACGGCGCAGGCACGCTCGCGCTGTTCGAGCGCGGCTGGAAGCTGGCCCGAGGTTAGCGCCGGCGCCGCCCGGGTACTCGCGGGCGGTCGTCAGGTGTTCACAACTTCGTAGCCACCTGTCCTCCGCAGCGGCTGACATGATCGAAACCGGGATGAACCTCGCCGTCATCGACGTCGGGTCGAACACGATCCGGCTGCTCGTCGCCTGCGTCCGCGGAGGCGCGATCGAGACCGTCCAGCAGCGGACGGCCTGGGTCCGTCTGGGCGCCGACGTGGCCGCGACCGGCGCGATCTCGCCGCTGCGCCTCGAAGCCGCCGCCAGGGCCGTGTCCGAGTTCGCCGCCGAGGCGAGGAAGCTCGGCTGCATGCACATCGAGACCCTGGTCGCCTCGCCCGGTCGCCAGGCCGAGAACGGCGGCGACCTTCTCCGCCGCCTCGAGGTGGCCGCCCAGACGTCCGTCCGGCTGCTTCGCCGCGACGAGGAGGCACGGCTTGCCTACGACGGCGCGGTCTCGTGCGCAGGTGTCGACGGCCACACCGTCGCGGTCTGCGACGTCGGTGGCGGCTCGACGCAGCTCGCCGTCGGCACGGCCGATCTCGGCCCGGTCTGGCTGCGTTCGCTCGACGTCGGCTCGCTGCGCCTCACGCAGCAGGTCTTCGACCACGACCCGCCCGGGCAAGCTCACGATCCGGGAAGCCCGCAGCGTCGTCCGCGAGCACTGCGACGGCCTGCTCTTCCCGCTGCCCAGGACGGCGCTCGCCGTCGGCGGCAGCGCGCGCGGCCTGAAGCGCCTCGTGGGGACGCGGACGCTGGGCGAGGACGAGCTGGCGGCGGCGCTGAGGATGCTGCGCAAGCGTCCCTCGGCCGAGTTGGCCGCCGAGCACGGGCTCGCTCCCGAGCGGGCGCGGACACTGGCGGCAGGTGCCGTGATCCTCGCCGAGATGCAGCGCCGACTCATGGTGCCGCTCGTCGTCAGCCGAGGCGGGGTGCGCGAAGGCGCCCTGCTCGCCCAGGCGGCGCAGCAGACGGCTGCCTAGCCGAGTCGCGGCTGAGTGCCAGACTTCAGTCTGGCACCGCCTCCGTTTCTAGGCGGCGATCAGCCGGCGCCGGCGCTCGGCCAGCAGGCGCTCGAAGCGGTCCCAGCGGGCGCGTCCGGGGGCGTAGGCGGCGACGGTGAGCTCGGCCTCGAGCTCGCAGTCGCTGAGCTCGCTCACGGGTTCGTGCGAGCCCTCGAATTGCTCATGCCAATTAATGCCGTCTCCGGCGATGCGATGGGCTCTCCCCTCCATCGGCCGTGAACCATCTCATATGCGGGGAGTTCGTGCAAGAACGGTTGGTTGCGTTCTGGAGTCGAGGTGGTGACAATGTGAGAGAGCCGTCGTTCACCGGTCCGTCACGCGAATCGACACCCCTGCGCTCGCACGGCGGCGAGTAGCGTCGTCGATCCGGCGGCCTGCGTGACCCGGACCGGCGTATCGTAGTAGGCCGAACCCGAGTGTCCCGAGCCGAGATCCAGCACGAATCCGAAGCCGAGCCGACGGTCGACCTCTCGACGCGGTATCTGAACCGCGAGCTGTCGAGGCTCGACTTCATGCATCGCGTCCTCGAGCTCGCGGACGACCGGTCGCAGCCGCTCCTCGAGCGCGTCAAGTTCCTCGCGATCTTCACGCTCAATCTCGACGAGTTCTTCCAGATCCGCGTCGCCGGCCTGAAGGAGCAGGCGGCGGCCGATCTGCTCGCCACCTCACCTGACGGGCTCGGGCCGCGCGAGCAGCTGAGCGCCATCCGCGCGCGCGTGCACGACCTGACCGCGGACGCGAGCGCGAGCATGCGCGACCTGCGCACGAAGCTCGCGTCGGCCGGGATCCGCATCGTCGACTGGAACGAGCTGAAGGCGGTGCACCGCCAGGAGATGCGAGACGTCTTCGAGTCGCGCATCTTCCCGGTGCTGACGCCGCTCGCCGTCGACCCGGCACACCCGTTCCCGTACATCTCGGACCTGTCCCTGAATCTCGCCGTGATCGCGCGCGACCCGCTCACGCGCGAGCCGCGCTTCGCGCGCGTCAAGGTGCCGCCGCTGCTGCCCCGGTTCCTGAAGGTCTCGGGAGGCCGGCGCTTCGTCCCGATCGAGCAGGTGATCGCGGCGCACCTCGACCTGCTCTTCCCGGGGATGAAGATCGAGTCCTTCCACGTGTTCCGGGTCACGCGCGACGCCGACTTCGAGATCGAGGTCGACGAGGCCGAGGACCTGCTCTCGGCGCTGACGACCGAGCTGCTCCGTCGCCGCCGCTCGCCCGAGGTCGTGCGGCTCGAGGTCAATCCGAGCATGCCGAAAGATATCCGGTCGCTCCTCCAGCGCGAGCTCCGGCTCAAGTCCTCCGACGTCTACGTCGTCGAGGGCCTCCTCGATCTCGGCGACCTCTGGCCGCTGGCCGAGATCCGGCGGCCGTCGCTCAAACGCAAGCCCTTCTTCGGCGTCACGCAACCACGGCTCCTGGCCGGAAAGACGTCAGGGAGCCCGCTGGACATCTTCAGCGTGCTGCGCGACGGCGACGTGCTCGTCCACCATCCGTACGACGCCTTCTCCACGTCCGTGGAGGAGTTCGTCCGCCAGGCCGCCGACGACCCCCACGTCCTCGCGATCAAGCAGACGCTCTATCGCACCTCAGACGAGGAGAGCCCGATCGTCCAGTCGCTCGCGCGGGCCGCCGAGTCCGGGAAGCAGGTCGTCGCCCTCGTCGAGCTGACCGCCCGAGGCGACGAGGAGGCGAACATCGGCTGGGCGCAGCGGCTGGAGACGGCGGGCGTGCACGTCGTCTACGGCGTCGTCGGGCTCAAGACGCACGCGAAGACCGTGCTCGTCGTCCGCGACGAGAGCGGCACCATCCGGCGCTACTGCCACGTCGGCACCGGGAACTACAACCCGGTCACCGCCCGAATCTACGAGGACGTCGGGCTCCTGTCCGGCGACGACGAGCTCACGGCCGACGTCGCCGACCTGTTCAACTACCTCACCGGCTACTCGAACCAGCGCGCCTTCCGCAAGGCGCTCGTCGCGCCGGTCGGCCTGCGCGTCCGCCTGATCGAGCTGATCCGCGAGGAGGCGCAGCCCGACGGCCGCATCGTCGTCAAGGTCAACAACCTGATCGATCCGGAGACGGTCGACGCGCTCTACGAGGCGTCGCAGGCGGGCGCCCAGATCGACCTGATCGTGCGGTCGATGTGCTGCCTGCGGCCTGGCGTGGCAGGGATGTCGGAGAGCATCCGTGTGCGCTCGATCGTCGGCCGCTACCTCGAGCATTCGCGCATCTTCCGCTTCGGCAGCGACGAGCGGGGGCCGCGCTACTACATCGGCTCCGCGGATCTGATGCAGCGGAACCTCGACCGCCGCGTCGAATGTGTCGCGCCGGTCACCGACCCCGTCCTGACCGCGAGGCTCGAGGAGATTCTCTCGGTCGCGCTCGCCGACGACGTCCTCGCCTGGGAGCTGGGCCCTGAGGGGTGGAGCAAGGTCCAGACGACTGCAGGGATCGACAGCCAGTCTCGGCTCGAGGAGCTGGCGGAGGAGCGCGTGAGGGCGGGACGGTGACCCCGGGCCGGGAGCGGGAGCTGAAGCTCTCGGCACCGCCTTCGCTCCGGCTCCCCGATCTGGACGGGATCGCCGACGGGATCGCGGCCGTACCGCGCGAACCGGTGAGCATGCTCGCGACCTATTTCGATACGGACGACCTGCGCCTGATCCGGGCCGGAGTGACCCTGCGCCACCGGACCGGGGAGGGGTGGACGGTGAAGCTGCCCGCCGACTCGGACGGAGGCTTGCTCGTGCGTTCGGAGCTCACGTTTCCCGGCGACATTCGCCGGCCATTGCCGGCCGCCTTCGAGCTCGTGCGCGCCTACGCTCGCTCCGCGCCGCTCGCGCCGCAGGCACGCCTGCGCACGGTGCGGCGCGTGATCGAGCTGCGTGACGGGGAGGGCGTGCTCGCCGCGGAGGTCTGCGACGACGAGGTCTCGGTCCTCGACGGGCGGCGGGTGGCCGCGCGCTTCCGCGAGCTCGAGGTCGAGTTGCGCCAGTCCGCGTCGAAGGAGCTCGCCGGGCGCGTGGCGGACGCGCTCCAGGCAGCGGGAGCGGGGCCGCTCGAGCAGACGCCGAAGCTCGTCCGGGCGCTCGGCGGCCGGGCAGAGGAGGCAGGGGACGTCGCAGTTCGACGAGCACGACGAGACGGCAGGCGCGCTCCTGAAGCAGGCGCTGGCCACGTCGGTCGTCCGGCTGGTCGAGCACGACCCGGTCGTCCGGCTCGACACGGACACGGAGGGCGTGCACCAGATGCGGGTCGCCACGCGGCGGATGCGCTCCGACCTGCGCACGTTCGCGCCGTTCATCGGCGCCGACTGGTCGGCAGAGCTGCGCGCCGAGCTCGGCTGGCTCGCCGGCCTGCTCGGGCGCGTGCGGGACGCGGACGTGCTGCTCGCCCGTCTGCGCAAGCGCGTCGCAACGCTGCCGGAGACGAGCGCGGCGTCGGCCGGCGCGGTGCTCACCGCGCTCGAGCAGGAGCGCGCCCTCGCGCTCGCCGAGCTCCTCGACGCGCTGCGCGGCGAGCGCTACGTGCAGCTCCTCGAGCGCCTCGTGCTCGCAGTCCGGGAGCCTGCGCTGACGGCGGCGGCGGCCGGAACGGCGAAGGACGTGCTCCCGGAGGCGGCGCGCGACCGCTGGCGCCGCCTGGCCAAGGCGGCGAAGGCGCTCGGGAGGAACCCGTCGGTGCGCGATCTGCACGCGGTGCGGATCCGGACGAAGCGCTGCCGCTACGCCGTGGAGGCGATGGAGCCCGTGCTCGGCAAGCGCGGCACGTCGTTCGCCCGCGAGCTGGCACGGCTCCAGGACCGGCTCGGCGAGCTGAACGACGCTGCGGTCGCCGAGGGCTGGTTGCGCGAGTGGGGCCGGACGCGCCGCGGCGTTGCCGTGTTCGCGGCCGGCGAACTGGCCGGCCTCGAGATCGCCGACGCCGAGGCGGCGCGCAGGCGCTGGCGCAAGGCCTGGAAGTCGGCGTCGGGCGCGGTCCCCGCGGCTCTTCGGTGACGACCGTCCAGGCGGCAGGCGGGGTCGTCGTCAGGCGGTCGAGCTCCGGTGCGCGCGACGTCGTGCTCGTGCACAGGCCCGCCTACGACGACTGGACGCTGCCGAAAGGGAAGCTCGAGCCTGGCGAGGGTTTGCTGCAGGCGGCCGTCCGCGAGGTGCGCGAGGAGACGGGGCTCGACTGCCTGCTCGGGCCACGGCTGGGGACGGTCGGGTACGTGGACGCGAGCGGCCGCGACAAGACCGCACACTACTGGGCGATGGTGACTACGAGCGACGGGCTCGCACCGACGAAGGAGATCGACGAGGCGCGCTGGGTGCCGCTCGAGGACGCGGCGCCCCAGCTCAGCTACGACCGCGACCGCGAAGTTCTTTCGCGCGCTGCCTCGGCCCTCCCCGGGGACCGTCCGGGTCCCGATCCTCCTCGTCCAGCACGCGAAGGCGGGCCGTCGGCACAGGTGGGAGGGTCCGGATGAGCTGCGGCCGCTCACCCCGCCGGGCCGGGCGCAGGCCGAGGCCGTCGTGCCCGCGCTTGCCGGCCATGCGCCGGCCGTGCTCGTCTCGAGCCCGGCCGCGCGATGCGTTCAGACGCTCGAGCCGCTCGGTGCAGCCTGCCGCCTGCCCGTGCAGCAGGCACACGCCCTCTTCGAGGGCGTCAGGCTCGCGGATTCGCTTGCGCTGCTCGAGGCGGCGGGCACGCTCGGAACGGTCGTGGCCTGTACGCACGGCGACGTCCAGGCAGGCGTGGTCGAGTCCCTGGACGCCGCAGGTGTTCCGCTCTCCCGACCGCTCCGGTTCACGAAGGGCTCGACCTGGGAGCTCACGCTCGCAGACGGCCGCTTCGCGGCCGGCACGTACGTCCCGCCGCCGGCCTAGCCGGTCCGCCAGGCGGGCGGAAGCAGCTGCCCCACCGTCGTCACGCGCATTGCGTCCCGCCCGAAGTCCTCGCGCGACAGTGTGCGGACGATGCCGTGCGCCTCCTCGGCCGGGTCGAGCGAGGGCAGGCCCGGCGAGACGAGTCGCACCGGCGTGAGGTCGCCGCGCACCCAGCCGCCGTCCGCGTTCAGGGTGGCGTGGAGGATGCCGCTGGCGCCGAGCACGCCGCCGATACCGAGGGTGCCGTCGCCGAGGAAGTTGCCGAGGCTGTAGGCGATCAGCCGGCCGTGGTACCACTCCATGCCGCGCAGCACGTGCGGCCCCGAGCCCAGGACGAGATCGGCGCCCGCGTCGACGACGGCGTGGCTGAACGCCTTCGGGTTGCCGCGGTTCTCGCCCAGGAACCACTCCGTGCCCGCGCCCACGTGCTGCCGGTCGGAGCCCTCGGCGCCCGCGTGCATGAGCACGACGACGAGATCGGCCTGCTTCCTCGCGCGCTGCACGATCCGCCGGGCGGCAGCGATGTCGGTCAGGCTCTGCGCCCACGGGTAGGGCGCGAAGCCGATCACCGCGATGCGGACGCCGGCGGCGCGGGCGACGGTGATCTGCCCCGGCTGCCCGGTGTAGCGCAGCCCGTTCGAGCGCAGCGCGGCGAGCGTCTCCCGCGCTCCCTCGGAGCCGTAGTCGTACGCGTGGTTGTTGGCCACGTTCATGAGCGTGAAGCCCGCCTGCCGCAGCACCCGGGCGTACGACGTCGGCGCGCGGAAGGCGAAACAGTCCGTGCTCGAGGGGCCGCACTTCGATGCGCCGCCCGTGGCCAGCGTCCCCTCGAGGTTCCCGATCACGACGTCCCCGCGCAGCTCGCGCCGGATCGACGACGAGAAGAAGCCCGCGCCGCCGTCAGAGGTCGCGACCATTGCGATGTCGCCTACCCAGGCGATGGAGACGGAGCGCCGCGAGGCACCGGCGCTGCCGCCCGCGAGGACGGCGGCGACGACGAGAAGGACGAGCGTGAGCAGGGCGGCGAGACGGGTCACGGGTCGATGCTAGCCGTGTCACGAGTCGTTCACCGCGTGGGAACCGAGCCGCCACGGGACGGCCACCGGACCGATCCCCACGCCCGGCCGGGCGATCTCCTACGGTCCGGGCCGCCGGCAATCCGGCCGGCGTGTCCAAGGAGAGGGAATGACTACACGCAACTGGCGTCTGCTCGCCGTGAGCGGGCTGGCGGCGATCGGGGCGGCGGCCTACGCGGCGATCTCGCTCGCAGCCTCGGTCTCGCTGACGAACGTCCCGAACGCGAATACGAAGTCGCAGGGGTACGCCCCGGCGTCGATCCTGTCGCCGGAGCTCCAGCAGACCGTCGTCGCCCAGGGCTCGACGCGCGTCGAGAACGCGGCCGCTGTGCCCGGCCCCAGCAACGTCTCCTACTACGGCTACGACAACGACACGCTCAACGCGGCAAACGAGCCGATCATGGTCGGCTCGAGCGCGACCGGAAACACGGAAGCGCACAAGACGGAGCCGGACAAGAACACCTACCTCGTGTTCAAGAAGGGCTTGCAGGGCTTCGATCTCAACTACGACTACGGCACCCACTTCCTGTTCCAGGGCCACGAGGGCGGCTCCCCGGGCTACATCACCCGGATCAACCTCGACGCCGACGCGAAGCACCGCGTGACCGTCCTCGCGACGAAAGACGACCAGGGGAACGACATCGCCACGATCGACGGCAGCACCTGGGATCCCTGGGCGGAGCGGCTCCTGTTCACGACCGAGAACGCAACCAAGCCGACCTACTCGGCCACGCCCGGGTATCCGTCGGTCGTCCACGACGTCTCCGGCGCGCTCGGCCGCGGCGGGTACGAGGGCATCCAGGACGACTCGGACGGCAACCTCTGGATCGTCGAGGACATCGGCGGCGCGTTCAAGCCCGCAGGATGCGTGTCCCCGTCGTGTACGACCGCGAAGATCCCGCACAGCTACGTCTACCGCTACGTCCCGAAGAACCCCGGTGACCTGGCCAACGGCAAGCTGCAGGTGCTGCAGGTCTTCAACGCCTGCGAACCAGCTGATCACCGAGGCATCGCAGACGAAGCTGATGTCAGACGACCAGGTCGCGCTCCACACGTACGGGAAGAGCTTCGACACGAAGTGGAAGACGATCCACGACACGGCTGTCGACGGCACGGCGCCGTTCAACGCGAACACGCTCTCGTTCGGCGTCGGCACGCCGTTCAAGCGGCCCGAGAACGGCCTGTTCCAGCCGGGCTCGAAGTTCAAGACGTTCTTCTTCGACGAGACCGGCGACACGGACGCGACCAGCCCCGAGAACAGCTGCTGCGGCGGCTGGGCCGGCGTGTTCAAGCTGACGCAGTCCGACCCGTCCGCGAATACCGGCAAGCTGACGCTCTTCTACAAGGGCGATCAGGCGCACGCCGGCTTCGACAACGTCGCCTTCTTCACGAAGGACCAGATCGCCTTCGTCGAGGACGCAGGGGACACGCTGCACACGCAGCGGAACGCGCTCGACTCCGGCTTCCTGCTCGACGTCAACGCGGACTACTCCACCGGCCTGCAGCCGATCCGGTTCCTCGCCGAGGGCCGCGATGCGTCGGCGACCGACGACGCCGACAACGGCGGCTACCCTGCCTCGCCCGGCGGCAAGAACGACCAGGACAACGAGATCACGGGCATTCACGTTTCCGACGGGGACCCGGACAAGAACGGGATCCTCGGCGCCAAGGATCCCAACGCCTTCAAGGGCGACTGGCGCGTTTTCTACACGCAGCAGCACGGCGACAACTCGACGTACGAAGTGACCAAGAAGTAGGGTCGAGCCGCCGCGCTCGGCAGGTCCGTGCGGGGCCCGGACACTCGGTGCCGGGCCCCGCACATCACGCGATTTGCAGGCACATTGCGTGTTCGGTCACCCTCTTGTGCGCACTCGTTCGAGGGACTGTCCCCCGGACATGGCCCGGCGGGAGGTGGCCGTTCGGGCCAGGGCTAGTTCAGCGCGCTCTGGGGGCGCGAGGCGTCCGTGAACTCGCGGAACTCGCCGGAGACGAGGTACGCGGTCTGCTCGCCGATGTCGACGGCGTGGTCGCCGATCCGCTCGAGGCAGCGCGAGACGAGCAGCATGCGCAGGCCCCACTCGTGCGCCGAGGGGTCGCCGGCGAGGTCGAGGATGCGGTTGACCGCGCGCCGGTTGACGCGGTCGATGAGCTCGTCGAGCTCGACGAGCGAGCTCGCCGCCTCCATGTCCCGCTCGGCGAACGACAGCAGCGCGACGCGGATCATCTCCTCGCAGCTCTCGCCCATCTCCTCGAGTTGCTCCATCAGCCGCGGATGCCCTGGCAGGCCCTCGGCGAGCTTGAGCAGCTTGGCGACCGTGACGCAGTAGTCCCCCATCCGCTCGAGGTGCAGGTTGATGTGCAGCATCGCGAGGACGAGCCTGAGGTCGACCGCCACCGGCGTCTGCCGCGCGAGCAGCGACTCGATGCCGCGTGCGATTGCCGAATACGTCTCGTCGATCTCGTCGTCGAAGCTGATCACCTCGTTCGCCAGCTCGACGTCGTCGTGCTCGAGCGCGTTCAGCGAGGCCCGCAGCGAGCGCAGAACGAGCTCGCCCTCCTTCTGGATCTCCGCGCACATCGCGTCGAGCTCTTCGTGGAAGGTGACGCGCATCGCCGGCATTACCCGAACCGCCCGGTCACGTAATCCTCCGTCCGCTTGTCGGACGGGTGGGTGAAGATCGTCGGGGTGTCCGCGTACTCGACGAGCGTCGCCGGTGCGCTTGCCGTCGGAGACGTCGAGGCTGAAGAAGGCCGTCATGTCCGCCACGCGCGCCGCCTGCTGCATGTTGTGCGTGACGATCACGAGCGTGTACTCGCGCTTGAGCTCGTGCATCAGGTCCTCGATCGACTGGGTGGAGATCGGGTCGAGGGCGGAGGCGGGCTCGTCGAGCAGGATCACGTCCGGCTCGACGGCCAGGGCGCGCGCGATGCAGAGGCGCTGCTGCTGGCCGCCGGACATCGCGAGCGCGCTCGTCTTCAGCCGGTCCTTGACCTCGTCCCACAGTGCCGCCTCGCGCAGCGCCTTCTCGACCCGCTCGTCGAGGCCCTTCTTCATTCCGAGTGACTTGGGTGCGAAGGCCACGTTGTCGTAGATCGACTTCGGGAACGGATTCGGTCGCTGGAACACCATTCCGATCCGCCGCCGGACTTCGATCGCGTCGACGTCGCCGCCGTAGATGTTCGCGCCGTGGTAGAGGATCGTGCCGTCCACCGTCGCGCCGGGCACGAGGTCGTTCATGCGGTTCAGACAGCGGATGAACGTGCTCTTGCCGCAGCCGGACGGGCCGATCACGGCGGTGACCTGGTTCTTGAAGATGTCGAGGCTGACGCCGCTGAACGCGGTCGTCTTGCCGTAGTGGACGGCGAGATCGTCGATGTCGAAGACGATCTCGCGCGACGCGACCGGGCGCGGCTCGTCCTGGCGCGTGACCTCGACCGACTGCATCACGGCGGTCATGCTTCGAGTGTCTCGGTCGCGCGTGCGCGGGAGGGTCGAGAGCTTGTGAACATGTGGTGACGAAGGGGTTACCGAGGTGGCGACGCAGCCGCCGGCTCGCGATGCTAGCCGACGGTGGAAGCCACGTCCGCTCCCGCACCCGACCGCGCGCTCGAACGAGCGGAGGAAACGCGACCGCTTCGGCGATACGGCGCTCCGGTGGATCACCGCGATCGCCGCCTTCGGGTCGGTCGCGCTGATCGGCCTGATCATCTACAAGGTCGTCGAGGGCGCACGCCCGGCGTTCAGCGAGTTCGGGATCTCGTTCGTCTGGCACCAGACCTGGGACGCCGTCACGAACCAGTTCGGCGCGCTCGACTTCATCTTCGGGACGCTGTACACGACGGCCTGGGCGCTCCTCTTCGGCGGGCCGATCGCAATCGCCATCGGGCTCTACCTGAGCGAGCTCGCGCCGCGGGGCGTGCGCGGCGTGGTCGGATCCCTCGTCGAGATGCTGGCGGCGATCCCGAGCGTCGTGCTCGGCCTCTGGGGCATCCTCGTGCTCGGCCCGGTCGTCCACGACACGCTCGGGCCGTGGCTGAACGACGTCTTCGGGTGGACGCCGTTCTTCTCGTCCCTGCCGGCCTCCGGGAGCACGGTGTTCACGGCCGTGCTCGTCCTCACGATCATGATCATCCCGATCACGGCCTCGATCAGCCGCGACCTGTTCGGCCAGGTTCCGGCCGACATCAAGGAAGGCGCGTACGGCCTCGGGCTGACGCGCTGGGAGATGATGAAGGGGGTCATGCTGCCGTACACGCGCGGCGGCCTCGTCGCCGCGGTCCTGCTCGGCGGCGGCCGCGCGGTCGGCGAGGCGATCGCCGTCACGCAGGTGATCGGCGTGACGACGCACGGCATCAACTTGGACCTCTTCCAGACCGGCGACACGCTCGCAAGCCGCATCGCGTCGCAGTACCAGGGCGCGGTCTCGAACCTCCAGGTCGGGTCGCTCTTCTACCTCGGCGTGATCCTGCTCGTGATGTCGCTGATCACGAATTTCGCGGCCCAGATCATCGTTCGCCGCTACGCGATCGAGAGGCACTGAGATGGAAGCCGCGAACATCGGCCCGTCGCTGAAGGCCCACGGTCGCGCGCGCCGGCGCCTGCTCTGGAACCGGTTGGCCCAACTGGTCGCCACGCTGGCCGCGTTCGGAGCGGTCGCCGTGCTCGGGATCGTCGTCTTCAACGTGATCCAGCGGGCGCTCCCGGCGCTCAACGTCGACCTGTTCACGCAGGTGCAGGCGACCTTCGGCGAGTCCGGCGGCGGGATCAAGAACGCGATCGTCGGCTCGCTGATCATCACCGCCCTTGCCACGGTGGTCGCGGTCCCGGTCGGTGTGATGGTCGCGATCTACGTCTCGGAGTTCGCGCACGAGCAGGTCAAGCGCTACGTGCGGCTCGCGCTCGACGTCCTCAACGGCGTGCCCTCGATCGTGATCGGGATCTTCGTCTACGCGCTGCTCGTCGTCGGCTCCGGCCAGGCCGCGTGGAAGGCGTCGTTCGCGCTCGCCGTGATCATGCTGCCGCTCGTCTCGCGGGCGACGATCGAGGTGCTGAACCTCGTGCCGAGCTCGCTGCGGGAGGCCAGCTTCGCGCTCGGCGTGGCGAAGTGGCGCACGGTGCTGTTCGTGATCCTGCCGACCGTCCGCGGAGGGATCCTGACCGGCTCGACGCTGGCCGTGGCGCGCGCCGCCGGGCGAAACGGCGCCGCTGCTGTTCACGACGTCGATCTTCCTGAACGCCGTCGTGTACGACCCGCGCCAGGCGATGGCCACGCTGCCGTTCACGATCTTCACCTACTCGGAGGCGCCGGACAAGACGCTGAACGACCAGGCGTGGGCTGCCGCGTTCATCCTCATGGCCTTCGTGCTCGTCACCAGCCTGGTCGCCCGCTTCCTGCTCTCCCGCAGCGAGCGCAGGCTCAGGGGCCGCTAGCGGCGGCCGTTCACCGGCTCGTCACCGGACCGTCACCCGAACTCAGCCCACTCGACACCGAGCGCCTCGTCAAGCTGGCACCGACCCACCACAAGGGAGAGAAGAAGAATGAAAAAGCGCTTGTTTGCAGGGAGTCTTGCGGTGCTCGCGGCTGTCTCCGCGCTCGCGGCAACGACGGCCGGAGCGAGCAGCAAGGGCGACCAGCTCGTCGGCACGGGGAGCTACGTTCGTCCGCCGCTCGTCTCGCAGTGGCAGAAGGACTACCCGTCGAAGACGGGCGTCAACATCGTCTACTCCGGCACAGGCTCCGGCGCCGGGATCGCGGCCATCACCGGGCGCACGGTCGACTTCGGGGCCTCCGACGCGCCGTTGACACCCGACCAGTTCGCCGGCTGCAAGGGCTGCTTCCAGATCCCCTGGGCGCTCGGCGGCACCGCGATCATGGTGCACGTCAAGACCAACGCCCGTGCGCCGCTCAAGATCACGGGTCCGGTGCTCGCGCAGATCTACCTCGGTCAGATCAAGAGCTGGGACGCGCCGGCGATCAAGGCGCTGAACCCGGGCATCGACTTCCCGAGCGAGCCGATCGTCCCTGTCTACCGCTCGGACGGCTCCGGGACGTCGTACAACTTCACCGACTATCTCTCGTCGGTCAGCAAGACATGGAAGTCGAAGATCGGCTTCTCGACCCAGCCCGCGTTCCCGGTCGGCACGGGGGCCAGGGGCTCGTCCGGTGTATCGGGCGTCGTCTCGAAGACCGACGGCGCGATCGGCTACGCGGACATCGCCTTCGCGATCACGAACCACATCCCCGTCATGGCCGTCAAGAACGCGGCCGGCAAGTACACGACGCCCGGCATCAAGTCGATCTCGGCGGCCGCGGCGTCGTACCCGAAGGTGCCGCCGAACAACGAGATGCACATCACCAACCCGCCCAAGTCGGCGGCGGGCGCCTACCCGATCTGCACCTTCACGTACGTGATCGTCCCCCAGGTCACGTCCAAGGCGGCGCTGCTGAAGAAGTTCATCTTTTACGCGCTCACGCAGGGTCAGCAGTTCGGCGTCAAGCTTCGCTACGTGCCGATCCCGAAGAGCGTGCTCGTCGCGTCCGAGAAGACGCTGAAGAAGATCCACACGTAGGACTCGCCGCAGCGGGGTCGAGGAGCCGGGCCGAGTGCCCGGCTCCTCGTGTCTCTAGGGCCGGTACTGCTGGTCGAGCTCCTTGACCGTGTCGATCCGGACGCGAATCCACACGCCCGACTCGAGCGGCTCGAACAGCTTCCGGTGCGGGCCGCCGTTCACGATCCGGTACAGCTCGGCGGCCGTGATCGGCGTCGCGGAGATCCCCGAGGTGCCGTGGTTCGTGAGCACCGTGATCTTCGCGTTCGGCGCCAGATAGTAGGAGTACAGCCGGTGGCTCTCCTCGACCGTGTAGACGTCGTTCGGCACGTCCGAGGAACCGGTGTCCTCCTTGGCCGCGACGCCGGCGGTGAGGCCGCTCGTGAACATCGCCGGGTCGAAGCGCATGACGTACTTGCCCCCCGAGCGGGTCAGCTTCTTGATGTGCCCGTACTGCGCGAACTGCCCGGCCGGCGCGGCCGGCGGTAGCAGCAGGAAGTTGGTGGTTGCGGCGGACGCGGTCGCGACGGCCCCGAGCGCGACCAGACCGGCGATGGTCTTCTTCATGAGCCCTCCATGCTCGTCTTCACGTGGCCAAGGTACAGCGGACTTCGAGTCCTCCGCCGGGGCGGTTGACCGCGTCCACCGACCCTCCCGCCGCCGCGATCACGTGCTTCACGATCGCGAGGCCGAGCCCGGTGCCGCGCGAGGCCCTTGCCCGGTCGGAGCGGTAGAAGCGCTCGAAGAGTCGCGTGAGGTCCTCGTCGGAAACACCCGCGCCGTCGTCCGCGCCGGAGAGCACCACCTCGCCGTCCCGGGCGCGGACCGTGAGCGTGAAGGTCGTGCCGGTGCCTGCGTAGCGGATCGCGTTCTCGACGAGGTTCGTCGCCACGATCTCGAGCATGCGCTGGCGGAGCGGGAGCTCGATCGACGCCGGGCAGTCGAGGACGAGCCGGACGTCCGCGAGCTCGGCGCGCTCTCGCAGGCCGGCGAAGACCCCGTCGAGTATGGGCAGCGCCGGCGTCGAGCCGAGGGAGACGACAGTCCGTCCCGTGTCCAGCTCGCTGAGGAAGAGCACGTCGTCGATCAGCTCGCCGATCTGCTGCACCTCCCGGCGCGCCTGGGCGATCACCTCGTCCGGCTTCGCCCCGGGCAGCGACAGGCTCTCGAGCAGCACCATCAGCCGTGTCAGCGGCGTGCGCAGCTCGTGCGACACGGCCGCGGTGAAGCCGGCCCGCAGCTCCTCGTACGCCGCGAGGTCGCCCGGCTTGCTCACGTAGAGCAGGGTCTCCCGGCTGCCGTCGACCTCGTACGAGATCTCGAGCGGTGCGCGGCCGTCGCGCGGAGCGGAGGATGCTCTCGGGCAGCGCCGCGCCTTCCTGCAGCCCTTCGAGCGCCTCGCGCGCCCGCCTGCTCGCCGCCACGACGCGGCGGTGCTCGTCGAGCACGACGACGATCTCCCGGCTCTCCTCGATCAGCACGGCCGCGCGCTCGGCGGCCAGACGCAGGTCGGAGGGCTCCTCGGTCGGCTGCGGCTGCTCGCGGCGGCCGAAGAGCCGTGTCACGAGATGTTCACCCGTCGTTCACCGGATCGAGCCGCCACCCTGACTATCGTAGGTCTCGTGGCAAAGATCCTGATCGTCGAGGACGATGAGGTCATCGCCCGCGGAATGGCCGACCACCTGCGCGCGGCCGGGTTCGACCCCATCGCCGTCGGCGCGGGTGAGGTCGGCCTCGCGCGCCTGCGCTACGAGAACCCGGACGTCTGCGTGCTCGACCTGATGCTGCCCGGCGTCGACGGCTGGCGGCTGATCGAGACGGCGCGCAGCGAAGGCATCGGCACGCCCATCCTCGTCGTCAGCGCGCGCGGCACCGAGCACGACCGCGTGCACGCGCTCGAGATCGGCGCCGACGACTACCTCGTCAAGCCGTTCTCGATGAAGGAGCTCGTCGCCCGCGTGAAGGCGGCCGTGCGCCGCGGCGTCCGCGCGCAGGACCCGCCGCGCGGGGACGCGATCGAGATCGAGGAGCTCCGCATCGATCCCCGCGAGGTGCAGGCCTTCGTGGCCGGTTCGAGCGCCGACCTCACCCCGACCGAGTTCAAGCTCCTGTACACCTTGGCGCTCGAGCAGGGCCGCGTCGTCACCCGCGACGAGCTGCTGCAGCGGATCTGGGGCCGCCGTCAGACGCACCGGGACCGCACCGTGGACGTGTTCGTGCGCCGCTTGCGGGACAAGATCGACAAGCGCGCACCGCGGCACACGTTCATCCAGACCCGGTACGGCGTCGGCTACAAGCTCGATCCGCAGCTCAAGTAGTCCGGCTCTTCAGCGGTCGCTCGAGGCGTATTGTCAGCGGTCGCCGTGGAGACCGCAATTGCCGCGCTGCACCTGCTCGCCGCCGCCGTCTGGGTGGGCGGAACCGTCGCGCTCGTCTTCATCGCCGTCCCGATGGCCCGCATGTTCGAGGGCCAGGACCGGGCGCGCGCGCTGCGACGGCTCGGCAGCGGCTGGCGGCCGCTGGGCTGGAGCGCGCTGGCCGTCCTCGGCGGCTCGGGGCTCGTGCTGGCCGGGGAGGCCGGCGTCTTTTCCGGCGATGCGTCGGCGAGTTTCTACGCGGTGTTCGGCGTGAAGGTCGCGCTCGTCGCCCTGCTCGCCACAGGCGCGCTCGTGCACGACTTCGTGCTCGGCCCCGGCCTCGCGAGGCAAATCCGCGAGGGCCGTCCGCAGACCCTGCGCGGGCCGCTCGTCGCCGTCGGCTGGCTCAACTTCTCGCTGACGCTGATCGTCCCCGTCCTCGGGACCGTGTTGGCGCATCTCGGTTAGGCTCGTGCCCGTGGAATACGCGTTCTACGGCACCGCCACCTCGGAGTCGCTCGACCGCTTCGCGAAGCTGATCGGCGGTGCCCTCGAAGGTGTCGGGTTCACGTCCACGAACGGCGACGCCGGGGAGGCGAACCTCGTTATCAGCCTCCTCGACCTCGACGACCCGAAGCCGTTCCGGCGGCGGGGCAAGGGGACGTACGTCGTCGGCGTGTTCGAGCGCGAATCGCACCCGGAGCCGATCGAGGAGTCGCTCCGCGCCGATTACCCGCAGCTCCTGCGCGGCCTTGCGAACCTCGTCGTCGACTACGTGCCCGGCCAGGGCGCGTGGTTCACGACGATGGAGCGCGGCCACTACGGGATCACCGCCGACGACGAGCAGCAGCTCGCGCAGAAGGTCGTCGAGCGCCTGCTTCCCCTCGCCAGCTCGCGGCTCGTGATCGACAACGAGTTCCGCACCGACCTGGAGGAGGAGCTCTGGGCGGGCGACGCGGTCACCGACTCGATCCGCGCGGCCGGCGTCCGCCTGCAGGAGCTCGACCTGCTTCCGAACCCGTTCCCGATCGAGGACCTGCTCACCGAGCGCGAGCTGCGCCACGTGAAGCGGCTGTACGGGATCGGCGGCCTCTCGTACGGCAATCTCTCGGCGCGCAAGGACGAGCGGCGGTTTTGGATGAGCGCGAGCGGGGTGGACAAGTCCCGTCTCGAGATCCCGGGCCGTGACATCCTGCTCGTCTCCGACTACGACTCGGGGAACGGCCGCATGGTGCTGAGCGTGCCGCCGAACGTGGAGCCCCGCCGGGTCTCGGTCGACGCGATCGAGCACTGGATGATCTACCAGGAGCACTCGAACGTCGGCGCGATCGTCCACGTCCACGCGTGGATGGAAGGCATCAGTGCCACGGACGTGAACTACCCGTGCGGAACGGAGGAGCTGGCCCGCTCGGTCGCGGAGCTCGTTCGCCAGGCGCCCGATCCCGACCACGCCGTCGTCGGCCTGCGCAACCATGGGATCACGGTCACCGGCCCGACCCTCGGGGAGATCCTCGATCGCATCGAGCCGACCGTGCTGCGCGAGATTCCGATGACCTAGCGCGGGCGGGCGAGCCTACGCCAGGACGTTCCGCAGAGCAGTGAGCGGCTCGGGAACCACTCGGTAGTAGGCCCAGCTGCCACGTCGCTCACGCTCGACGAGGCCCGCCTCGAGGAGCACCTTCAGGTGGTGGCTGACGGTCGGCTGGCTGAGGCCGAGCGGCTCGGTCAGGTGACAGACGCAAGCCTCGCCACCGGGCTGCGCCTGAATCAGGCTGAGCAGCCGCAGCCGCGCGGGGTCGGCGACGATCTTCAGGGCTGCTGCGAGCTGCCGAGCGTCCTCGGGCGCGAGGGCTCCGGCAGAGAGCGGGGGGCACGCAGCGGCAACCCTCGGGACCGTCGTCACGGGCACCATATTGGCACAAGTCGATATTGACAGCCGTCGATGACATCGTAAAGATGCTCATCGATCACCGTCGATCTCGAGGAGCCGATCATGACGCAGGGACCGCCACAGGTTCTCGACCCCGTCACTCGTCAGCACGTCGAGAAGGCCGCCGAGGCGCTCCAGCGGGAGTTCGCCGGCATCTACTCGCAGGAGACGATCGCTCGCTACATCGTCGAGTCGACGGACCTGCTGAGCGGACACGCGACCGTGAACGTGTTCGTGCCCGTGCTCGTGCACAGGTTCGCCCGTGAGCGGCTGAAGGCGCTCGGGCAATCTGAAGGCGTGATCGCAAAGGAGCAGCCGGAGGTGCTGTTCGTCTGCGTGCACAACGCCGGCCGTAGCCAGATGGCCGCGGGCCTCGTGAAGCTTCGCTCGCAGGGGCGCGTCCATGTTCGCTCCGCGGGCAGCGACCCGGCCGACCGCATCAATCCGGCGGTGCTCGAGGCGATGGACGAGCTCGGCGTCGACATGGCCGAGGAGTTTCCGAAGCCGCTGACAGACGAGGTCGTGAAGGCGGCGGACGTCGTGATCACGATGGGCTGCGGCGACGCCTGCCCGATCTATCCGGGCAAGCGCTACGAGGACTGGGAGCTGCAGGACCCGGCCGGCCAGGATCTCGAGACGGTCCGAGGCATTCGGGACGAGATCGACGCCCGCGTGCAGAAGCTGGTCGCCGACCTTCTCGAAGACTGAGTTGACGGCGCCGCCGCTACTGCGGAGCCTGGTCGCGGAGGCGGTCGGCACCTTCGCGCTCGTCTTCGCCGGCTGCGGGGCGATCATGGTCGACGCGAAGCACGGCGGCCTCGGCCACGTCGGGATCGCGATCACGTTCGGGCTCGTGATCATGGCGATGATCTACGCCGTCGGCCACGTTTCCGGCGCACATTTCAACCCGGCCGTCACCTTGTCGTTCGCGCTCGTGCGGCACTTTCCGCATCGCCAGGTGCCGCTCTACTGGGCGGCGCAGTTGACGGGCGCCCTGGTCGCCGCCGCGATCCTGCGCGGATCGCTCGGGAACGTCGCCCACATCGGGGCGACCTATCCGAGCGGCTCGGACGGCCAGGCCTTCCTGTGGGAGGCGGTCCTCTCCTTCTTCCTCATGTTCGTGATCATGGCCGTGGCGACCGACACCCGGGCCGTGGGGGAGGCGGCCGCGATCGCGATCGGCGGCACGGTCGGCCTGGACGCGATGTTCGGCGGGCCGGTCACGGGAGCGTCCATGAACCCTGCGCGCTCGCTCGGGCCGGGCATCGTCGCCGGCGATTTGCACTCGATCTGGGTGTATCTGCTCGCGCCGGTCGTCGGCGCCGGCCTTGCCGCGCTCACGTATGTGTTCGTGCGCGGCGAGGCTTTGCACGCGAGCGCCTGAGCGGCCCGATCCGAACCGACTTGACACGGATCGACATTCTTCGATATATTGATGAACGACGATATGACCAAAACGCTCACATCAATCGCTTGCTGCCAGCCGCTCGCGGCTCCGTCCCTGACGGACGAGGAGGTCGAGTCGACGGCGGCGCTGTTCAAGGCGCTCGGCGACCCCGCGCGCGTGAAGATCCTGAACCTGCTCGCACAGACGCGCTCTCCGGTCTGCGCATGCGAGTTCGAGCCCGCGCTCGGGCTCTCCCAGCCGACGGTGAGCCATCACCTGAAGAAGCTGACCGAGGCGGGGCTCATCGAGCGCGAGCAGCGAGGAAAGTGGGCCTACTTCTCGATCGAGCGCGACGCGGTCGACAAGCTCGCCGCCGTCGCAGATCTGAAAGGAGCGTGCTGCTCATGACCACCACCGCTGAAGAGCTTCGCGAGGAGGTCCGGCGTCGCTACGCCGAGTCCGCCCGCTCGGTCACAGAGGGAAGCCAGGCTTCGTGCTGCGGCAGCGGGAGCTGTTGCGCCGACGATCAGGCCGACGCAGCGAGCCTCGGCGAGGCGCTCTACGAAGCGGAGCAGCGCGGCGAGTTGCCCGAAGCGGCCGTGCTGGCATCGCTCGGCTGCGGGAACCCGGTCGCCGTCGCCGAGCTCCACGAGGGCGAGACGGTTCTCGATCTCGGCTCCGGTGGCGGTATCGACGTGATCCTGTCCGCGAAGCGCGTCGGCGAGACCGGGATCGCCTACGGCCTCGACATGACCGACGAGATGCTCGCGCTGGCCCGCCAGAACGCCCAGGACGCCGGGATCCGGAACGCGATCTTCCTCAAGGGCGTGATCGAGGAGATCCCGTTGCCGGCCGACTCCGTCGACGTCGTCATCTCGAACTGCGTGATCAACCTGTCCGTGGACAAGCCGGCGGTGCTGACCGAGATCGCCCGCGTGCTCAAGCCCGGTGGACGCGTCGGCGTCAGTGACATCGTCGCCGAGGACCATCTCTCGTCCGACGAGCGGGCGGCACGGGGCAGCTATGTCGGCTGCATCGCCGGCGCGCTGTCGAAGGCTGAATACGAGGCCGGGCTCGAGGCGGCCGGCTTCGAAAACGTCAGCGTCGAGTTCACGCACGAGGTCGCGGACGGGATGCATGGCGCCATCGTCAAGGCGACGAAGACGCGTGAGCCCGCACGGGAAGGGCTTCCCGTGATCCAGCCCGCTACCCGCGCCGGCTGTTGCTAAGAGCTCAGTTGGTTGAAGCTGCGTAGTCCGCAGTCGGTGTCCGAGCGGGCTCGGGCACCGGCTCGGTCTCGAGTTTCTCGAGAATCCGCTCGGTGTTGTCGCGGATCGCGCTGACGTTGCGGAACATCCACTTCGGCGGAGCGTCGTCGGGCATGCGCTCGATCATCTCCGCGAAGTTGCAGCCGCCGCACATGCGGGCGGCGCGCTTCGCGAGCAACGCAGCGCCCACGACGACCCCGACGACGATCAGGGCCTTCCTCATGTGATCACACCTCCCTTCGCGCCTCGAAGCATGCGACGAACCTGCCGCCGGCTCATCCGGGAAGACACCGATCTTCCGCCCGGCAGCGTGTGGGAAAGCCGAAGCCGCCGTACGCATGGAGCCGGATGCTGCCGCTGGGAGGGCGAGTCATCGTGTATCGGCGATGAACGATCAAAAGACGGAGGTGCCCCGATGAACTGCTTCGAGTGCGCAAAGGTGAACGACCCCGTCCCGGCAGTCGGTATCTGCCAGCACTGTGGCGTCGGGCTCTGCCTGGATCATCTCGTCCAGGCCCGCGACCATCGCGTGGGCGGCACGCGCTACGGCTGCGCGCACACGATGCCTCGGGTCGCGCCGCTGACGGTCTTGCAGGTGGCGTCGCCCACGGTGCGAGAGCGGGCCGGCGCATGATGAGCGTCGCGCTGTCTTCCCCGGTCCTCGAAGAGCGTGCGGGGAACGAACTCGCCGGGCTCGCGAAAGCCCTCGGCC
The DNA here is from genome assembly GCA_963776375.1 of uncultured Actinomycetes bacterium. Taxonomy (GTDB): domain Bacteria; phylum Actinomycetota; class Thermoleophilia; order Gaiellales; family Gaiellaceae; genus PALSA-612. Next base: position 304,943 of record CAVZMF010000009.1, read on the forward strand.
ATCCGGTGCGCGTGCGCATCCTTCGGCTACTGCTTGCACGCGACTCGTGCTACTGCGGGCAGATCGTCGACGAGCTCCCGCTCGCGCAGGCCACAGTCTCGCAGCACCTGAAGGTGCTGAAGGACTCGGGACTGGTGACGGGCGACATCGACGGGCCGCGGGTCTGCTACTGCGTCAGCCGCGAGCGGCTTCACGAGCTGGCCCTGCTCCTCGCCGGCCTGCTCGAAGAGGCTGCGGAGCTCTCCCCGGACACGCGACGTGGCTGCGACTGAGAAACGCGCGGCCGCTGCGAGGGCAACCCCGCGCGCGAGCAACGGCCAGGCCGGAGTCCTCGCGAAGCTGTCGACGCTCGACCGCTTCCTCCCGCTCTGGATCGGTCTCGCGATGATCCTCGGCCTCGGCCTCGGCGCGCTCGTGCCCAGCCTGAACGACGGGCTCGACCGGTTGCGCATCGGCACCGTCAGCCTGCCGATCGCCGCCGGACTGCTCCTGATGATGTATCCGGTCCTCGCAAAGGTGCGCTACGAGGACCTCGGCCGGACGCGCCACGACGGCGTCGACAACCGGCGCTTCTTCGGCGTCTCGTTGTTCCTCTCCTGGATGGTCGGCCCCGCGCTCATGTTCGCGCTCGCCTGGCTGCTCCTGCCCGACCAGCCGGCGTACCGCACCGGCGTCATCATCGTGGGGCTCGCCCGCTGTATCGCCATGGTCCTGATCTGGAACGAGATCGCCAAGGGCGACCGCGAGCGGGCCGCTGTCCTCGTCGTCTTCAACGCACTCTTCCAGGTCGTCGCGTATTCGTTCCTCGGCTACTTCTACTTGACCGTCCTGCCGGGCTGGCTCGGCCTCGACACCGAGGGATTCGAGGTCGGCATCTGGGAGGTCGCGCGTACTGTGTTGATCTTCCTCGGCATTCCACTGGCCGCCGGCTACCTGACCCGCCGCGTCGGCATCAACCGCCGTGGGCGCGACTGGTACGAGCAACAGTTCGTTCCCAGGATCGCGCCGATCACCCTCTACGGGCTCCTGTTCACGATCGTAGTCCTCTTCGCGATCCAGGGCGACGAGATCACCTCACGGCCGCAGGACGTGGCCATGATCGCCCTTCCGCTACTCGTGTACTTCCTCATCATGTGGGCGGCGGGCTTTGCAGCGGGCAAGCTGATGCGGTTCCCCTACCCACAGACCGCGAGCTTGTCGTTCACGGTCGCCTCCAATGATTTCGAGCTGGCGATCGCCGTCGCGGTCGGCGTCTTCGGCGCGACGTCGGGGCAGGCGCTCGCGGGCGTCGTAGGACCGCTGATCGAGGTGCCGGTGCTCGTCGCGCTCGTCTACGTCGCGCTCTGGGCCAGGCGGTTCTTCCCCGGCGAGCGCCGCTCCCGCGAATCCACGGAAGTCGACGCCCCGACGTCCGTGGATCCGCGTCGAGTGGCTACTTCGTGACGACGAGCTTGCCCTTCATGCCCGCGGCCTCGTGGCCGGGGACCGTGCAGTAGAACGTGTACACGCCGGCCGGCAGGCTCTTGTACGTCACCTTGGAGATGCCGTTCTTGCCGACGGTCTTGCCCTTCTTCGTCTTGATCCCCTTGCCCTTGACCGCCACGTCGTGCTGGAAGATCGACGAGGTGTTGACCATCGTGATCGTGACCTTGCCGGCCTTGGCCTTGAGCGTCTTCTTGTTGTAGGCGAGCTTCGTCTTGTCGGCAGTGAGCTTCAGACTCGTGCTGCCCGCAAACGCGAGCGACACCGCCGCGAGCGCCGAAGCGACGACAGCGGCGACCCCCACCAAACGCTTCTTCATCAGGCTCCTCCCCATCCTGGGCTTTCCTGCTGCGTTCGACGATACCCGTCTCTGCACGATCACGATCCGCGAGCGAGTGACTCGAGTGCCTCGACGGCGCGCATGCTGCCGTCGTCGAACCAGCTCGACAACTTCTCGGCGCCCGCGCGGAAGGATGGATCCTCGAGCAGCTCGATGACCGCTTCGCGGATCTCGGCCGCGGGCGCTTCCGCGGGGACGAGCTTTCCCGCTCCCAGCTCCGAGACCCGATGACCGTTGAGCGCCTGCTCGTACATGTGGGGCATGACAAGGAGCGGCACGCCGTGCGCCAGCGCGCTCATCGTCGTCCCGCACCCGCCGTGCGTGATGCACAGCGCGGCCGTCGGCATCACGGCCGCATGCGGAACCCACCGGCGGAGGTGGACGTGCGCCGGCGCCTCGACGGCGAGCCCTTCGCCGGCGAGGAGGAGTGCGCGGACGGGCAGGTCGGCGACCGCCTCGACGACCTCGCGGAGGGCTGTCTCCTGCCGCTGGTAGATGGTGCTGAAGCTGACGACGACGAGTGGATCGTCGTTGCGGGCGGCCCACGGCGACTGGAACGGCGCCACCGGGTCGGGATCGGACACCGGCCCGACGTACCGCACGCCCGGTGGGACCCCGTCGGCCGGATAGTCGAGCTCGGCCGGCGTCACGACGAGCGTCAGCGCGGCGCGCGCCTGGACGTCGGCGGTCGTCTCGCCGTCGAGGGCGAAGCCGCCCCATTCGCGGTACCAGGGCTGGAAGAGGAAGATGGAGATCAGCGCCGTCGGCGTGCCCAGGGCAGCTGCGGCCGCGCTCGCACTCGCGAGCTGGAGGTCGCAGACGAGCACGTCCGCCGGAGCCCGGGTCAGCTCGGCGGTCACGACGTCCCGCCACTGGGGACTGCAGAGATAGGCGGTGATCTCGTCGAGCTGCTCCTCGATCAGGAGGCCCCGTCGCGGCTCCCACTCCGAGACGCCGCCGACGAACGCGCCCCCGTCGGGCGTCCGAGCAGCCAACGAGTCGGGGCCGGTCACCCGGACGTCGTGCCCGCGGCGGGCGAGGCGCTTCGCGAGCGCGAGCTCGGGCGGCACGTTTCCGCCCCCCTGCCAGATCGCGAACAGGAACCGATGCGTCAAGCCGGCGGTCGCAGGACGGCGAACTGGTCGGTGATCTCGAGGGTGCGCGTGCGGAAACGGTAGACCTCGGCGGGGCGGCCGCCGGACGGACCGGGCGGGCGGCGCTCCCCGGTCGGCTCGAGGACGCCGCGGCGGAGCAGCACGCGCTTCAGGTTCGTCGCCGAGACCTCGTGCCCGAGCGCGGCCGCGTAGAGGTCGCGCAGCTCGGCCATCGTGAACGTCGGGGGCGCGAGGGCAAAGCCGAGGTTCGTGTAGGAGAGCTTGGCCCGCAGCCGGTCGCGCCCGGCCAACGCGATTCTTTCGTGATCGAAGGCCATCGGCGGCAGCGACTCCAGCGCGTGCCAGACCGTGTCCCCGGGGACGGCGGGGTCGACGTCGGTGGGGACGAGGCCGAGGTAGGCGGTGGCGAGCTGCCACTCGCGCGGATGCCGGTCGGGATCGCTGAGCGTCTCCAGCTGCTCGAGGTGGGAGAGGTCGCGCACGTCGACCTTCGCGGCCAGGTGCCGGCGGATCGACTCCTCGAGCCGCTCGCCGGACGCCAGGTAGCCGCCCGGGAGGGACCAGCAGCCGGCGTACGGGTCCTTCGCCCGCTGCCAGAGCAGCACCTGGAGGACGCCGTCGCGGACCTGGAGCACGACCCCGAGCGCAACGTGCGCCGGCCAGGATGTTTTCGCCTGAGGGGCAGAAACACTGGTAGACTGTCGCCCAGGTTTTAGACTCACGGTCGAAAACTAGCACGATGACGGACTCGCGAACAGGGTTGATCGTGGTCGGCGGCGGAGTCGCCGGCATGTACGGCGCTCTGTGCGCGGCCGCGGAGGCGGATGTCCTGCTGCTCACGAAGGGCCCGTTGCTGACGTCGGCGAGCTACCTCGCGCAGGGCGGCGTGGCCGCGGCGGTCGGCGACGACGACTCGCCGGACCTGCACGCGGAGGACACGTTGCGGGCAGGGCGGGGGCTGTCGCGGCCGAGCGCCGTTGCCGTGCTCACCCGCGAAGCGCCTGCGCGTGTGGCCGACCTCGTCGACTTCGGCGTACCCTTCGACGACGATCTCGGCCTCGAGGGCGGACACTCGCGGCGCCGCGTCGTCCACGCGGAAGGCGCGGCGACCGGCGCCGTCATCGCCCGGGTCCTCGCCGAGCGTGTGCTCGACCATCCCCGCATCCACGTGCACGAGAGCGAGCGCGTGCTCGAACTCGTGCCGGGAGGCGTCCGCACCGAAAGGCAGGTGCTGCGCGCGCCCTCGACGGTGCTCGCGACCGGCGGCTACGCGGCGCTGTGGGAGCGGACGACGAACCCGTCCGGCTCCGTCGGCGACGGAATCGTGCTCGCACACCGTGTCGGCGCCGCCGTCGCGGATCTCGAGTTCGTCCAGTTCCACCCGACGGTCGTGGCCGGCAACGGGCTGCTGCTGTCGGAGGCGCTGCGCGGCGAGGGCGCGCTGCTCGTCGACGAGCGCGGCGAGCGCTTCACCGACGAGCTGGCGCCGCGCGACGTCGTCGCCCGCGCGATCGCCGCGCACGGCACGGCGCTCCTCGACCTCCGCGAGATCGACCGCGACCGCTTCCCGACGCTGATGAGCGCGCTCGCCTCCCACGGCTTCGACCCGGAGCACGACCCGATCCCCGTCTCGCCGGCCGCGCACTACTCGATGGGCGGGATCGTCACCGACCTCGACGGCCGCACCTCGGTACCGGGTCTCTACGCCGCCGGCGAGTGCGCCTGCACCGGAGTCCACGGCGCGAACCGGCTGGCCTCCAACTCGCTGCTCGAGTGCCTGGTCTTCGGCCGCCGTGCAGCTCTCGCCGCTCTTGCCGACCACGACTCCTCCGGACATGACAGGGGTCTGACCCCTGCCATGTCCGCGACAGACATGGTCGTCTCGCCCGAGCTCCGCGCGGAGATGTGGCGCGACGCCGGTCTGATCCGCGACGCGGCGGGGCTCGAGCGGCTCGCCCGCGCGCCGCACACGCTCGCGCGACTGATCGCGAAGAGCGCGCTCTCCCGGTGCGAGAGCCGCGGCGGGCACTTCCGCACCGATTTCCCGTTCGAAGACGACGCGTTCGCGGCGCACACGGTCATCGGTACCGGCTCCGGCGAGCGGGTGGAGCTCGAGCGATGGAGCTGACGACGACGGACGTCAGGGCCTGGCTCGACGAGGACGTCGGCGCCGGCGACGTGACGACACTGTCCGTAATCGACGAGGACGCGACCTGCGAGGCGCGGATCCTGCTCAAGGAGCCCGGCGTCGTCTGCGGCCTCGCTGTCGCGGCCGCGGTGTTCGCGGAGCTCGGAGCACAGCTCGAGCCGCTCGCCGTCGACGGCGACCTCGTCGAGCCCGGCCCGATCGCGAACGTCTCCGGCCCGGCACGCGCAGTGCTGACCGGCGAGCGGCTCGCCCTCAACCTGCTCGGCCGCCTCTCCGGCATCGCCACGCTCACGCGGCGCTACGTCGATGCCGTCGAGGGAACCGGAGCGACGATCCTCGACACCCGCAAGACGACGCCCGGCCTGCGCGAGCTCGAGAAGCAGGCCGTCGGTTGCGGCGGCGGGACGAACCACCGCTTCCGGCTCGACGACGGCGTGCTGATCAAGGACAACCACCTTCGCCTCACGGGCGCCATCGCCGATGCCGTCACCCGTGCGCGCTCGACGGGCCTTGCGGTCGAGGTCGAGTGCGACACCCTCGCGCAGGTCGGTGAGGCGCTCGTCGCGGGCGCCGACCGGATCCTGCTCGACAACATGACGACCGCCGAGCTCCGCGACGCCGTCGCGCTCACGAACGGCCGCGCCGAGCTCGAGGCGTCGGGCGGCGTCACGCTCGACGCAGTCCGCGCGATCGCCGAGACCGGCGTCGACTTCGTCTCCGTGGGCGCGCTCACCCACTCGGCGCGCGCCCTCGACGTCTCCCTGGAGGTTCTGTGACCACGCTCGAGATCACCCGCATGCAGGACGAGGTCAAGGCGCTGGCGCGCGAGCGCGGCGCGGTGATCCTCGCGCACAACTACCAGGTGCCCGAGGTGCAGGACGTGGCCGACTACGTCGGCGACTCGCTCGGCCTGTCCCGCGAGGCCGCGGCCACGGACGCCGAGGCGATCGTCTTCTGCGGCGTCCACTTCATGGCCGAGACGGCGGCGATCCTCTCGCCGGAGAAGACGGTGCTGATCCCCGACCCGGACGCCGGCTGCTCGCTGGCCGCGTCGATCACCGCCGACCAGCTCCGGGCCTGGAAGGCCGAGCACCCGGACGCGGTCGTCGTCTCCTACGTGAACACGACCGCCGAGGTCAAGGCCGAGACCGACTACTGCTGCACGTCCGGGAACGCGAAGGCCGTGATCGAGGCGATTCCGGCCGACAGGGAGATCCTCTTCTGTCCCGGACATGTTCCTCGGCATGTGGCTCGAGCGTGTCACCGGGCGCAAGCTGAACGTCTGGCTCGGCGAGTGCCATGTCCATGCGGGCATCCGGCCGGCAGACATCGAGCGCTGGCAGCGCGACGCGCCCGACGCCGAGCTGCTCGTTCATCCCGAGTGCGGCTGCGCCAGCCAGTGCATGGCGTTCGCGAACGGCCGCACGCACATCCTCTCCACCGAGGGCATGGTCAAGTTCGCCAAGCAATCGCCGAAGGAGCGCTTCCTGGTCGCGACCGAGACCGGCATCCTCCACCGCCTGAACAAGGAGGTTCCCGGCAAGCGCTTCGAGGCGGTCTCGGAGCGCGCGATCTGCCGTTACATGAAGATGATCACGCTCGAGAAGCTGCGCGACGCGCTCCGCGACTGGAAGCACGTGGTCACCGTGGAGCCCGAGATCGCCGACCGCGCCCGCGGCGCGATCGAGCGCATGGTCGCGATCACCTAGACGGCGAGCGCCCTCACGTTGTTGTTCGTCGTGACCAGCCAGAGCCGCCCGCAGCCGGCCTCGATCGCAGCCTCGCGCACCGCGTCCAGGAGTGCTCGGCCCACGCCGCGGCCCTCGCGGAGCTTCGGATCGTGACGACCTCGCAGGCGTCTCCCCGCACGGCGTAGGTGACGAGCCCGGCCCGCTCGCCGTCGACGGACGCGACGAAGCCGGACAGGCCGGTCGGGTCGACGAGCTCGCCGAGACGCGCGACGACGGGCACGCCCCAGCTGTCGGTTTCGACCTCGAGCGCCCAGAGACGGTCGTCCCCGGTGAGCGGCCTGGCCTCGATCACGGGTCGTATCTCAGCCGATGGCGACGGGCAGCGCCACCGGGGCGCCGAGGGCGAGCTCGGAGTCGGCCTGGTCGATCACGGCCACGTCGTGGGTGGCGCAGACGACCGCCGTGCCGGACTCGCGTGCGAGCCGTCCGAGGAGCTCGGCGATCGCCCGTGCATTCGACTCGTCGAGGCGGGCGGTCGGCTCGTCGGCGAGCAGCACCGCCGGGCGGACGGCGATGGCGCGCGCGATCGCGACCCGCTCGCGCTCGCCCGCCGACAGCTCGTTCGCGCGCCGGTCGGCGAGGTCGGCCAGGCCGACGGCCTCGAGCGCGGTGCGGGCCGGTGCGTCCGTCTCGTCGGCGGCAACGCCGCGCAATGACAGACCGAGCGCGACGTTCTCCTCCGCCGTCAGGAACTCGACCAGCTGCGCGTCCTGGCCGACGACGCCGACGTGGTCGCGGCGGAACGCGGCGCGGGCCCCACGGTCGAGCGACGAGATCTGCGTCCCGAGGACGACGGCCGCACCGGCGTCCGGGAGGTCGAGCCCGGCCAGCAGGCGCAGCAAGGTCGTCTTGCCCGAGCCCGAGCGGCCGGTCAGCGCCGTCAGCCCTCCCGAGGCGAACGACGCGTCGAACCCGTCGAGCACGGGCGGCCCGGACGCGAACGCCTTCCGCACGCCGCGGAGCTCGGCGACCCTGTCGCCGGTCGACGCCGGCGGCAGCCCTTCCGGCCGGTCGCCGGGCCCGGCCGCGGCCCGCTCGACCGGCGCGATGACGATGCCGCCGCTCTCGAACCGTGCCGCCGCGCGGCGACCCACCCCCGCCCGGCGCAGCAGCTCCTCGGGCAGCTGCAGCCAGCCGCCGCGCCCGACCACGATCGACTCGTCCTCTCCCTCGTGCCGCGCCCACTCGGACGACAGCCGGCCGTCGCGGACGTGGACGATCCGGTCGGCGATCGAGGCGGACTCTGGATCGTGGCTGACGATCACCGTCGTGCAGCCCTCGGCACGCGCGAGGTCGCCGAGTACGTCGTAGAGCAGCGCGGCGCTCGCGTGGTCGAGCTCGCCGGTCGGCTCGTCGGCGAAGAGCAGTCGGGGCCGGTGTGCGACGCGCCGCGCAGACGGCCACGCGCTGCTGCTCGCCCCCCGAGAGCTCGTGCGGCCGCGAGTCGCCCCTGTCGGCGAGCCCGACCCGCTCGAGCAGCTCGTCGGCCCGCCGGGCGCGCTCGGCCCGGGTCGCGCCCTCGAGCCCGAGGCGGAGCCCGACGAGCTCGCGCGCCGTCAGCTCGGGCGCGAGCGCGCGGGAGTAGTGCTGGTCCGCATAGCCCGTCTGCTCCGACCGGTAGCGAGCGAGCCCCCGGTTGGACAGGCCGGCGAGGTCCGTGCCGAACACGATCGCGCGCCCGGCCGAGGGCCGGTCGAGCCCGGCGAGGATGCGCAGCAGCGTCGTCTTGCCCGACCCGCTCGGCCCGAGCACCACGAGGATCTCGCCCTCTCGAACGGAGAGCGTCAGACCCTGCAGCGCCGCAGCGTTTCCGCCCGCCGACTCGTAGATGCGGAAGAGGTCGCGGGCCTCGATCGCCTGCGTGCCGCTCATGCTGCGGCCTCGGCGGTGGAGGCGACCGGTGAGCGGAACGCCGCCCAGGTGATCAGCCCGACGAGCGCAGCTGCCGCGACGGCGAAGACGGCCAGGGCGGCTGCGAACAGCATCCAGTCGATGTCGAGACGGAGAGGCGGCACAGGCGTTGCGGCGCCCGCGGTGAGCCGGACGACGCCGACGACCAGCGTGCTCAGCACGGCGCCCGTGGCCAGGCCGCCCACGATCCCTACCGTCGCCACGACCGCTGCGCGGAGTCGCAGCAGCCGCCGTAGGTCTGCCGGCGAGGCGCCCTGCGCCTCGAGCTCGTGGAGCTCACCCCGCTCGTCGCGCAGGTCGCTGATCACGGCCAGCAGCAGCCCGCCGAGCGCGAGGCCGAGCGCGACGAGCGCGGCCGCGGCCAGCGTCAGCAGCGTCCCGTGGCCGAGCGGATCGGCGCGCAGGTCGGCGGCCGTGCCGCTGTACGTCTCCAGCGCGAGCTTGGAGAACGGCGGGCCCGTCAGAGCCTGCGTGACACGGCCGGGATCGCGTCCGCCGTCCACCCAGACCTCCACGACCTGGCCCGAACCGGGCACCTCGCCGTTGAGCACACCGCGCAGCCACGACTCGTCCGCGACGACGAAGCTGCCGGTCAGCGTGGGGAAGCGCCTGGCGACGCCGACCACCCTGGCCACGAACTGCTGGTCGACGATCTCCACAGGAAGGATCCCGCCCGGCCCGGCCGAGGCGGCCAGATTGGGGGAGACGACGACCGGGATCGGGCGGCCGTCGTTGGGCTGACGCGGCCGGAAGCGGGTCTTGACCGCGGGCGTGACGACGTAGCGGATCGCGGTCATGCCGCCGGTCGTGCCGCGCGGGTGCACCCCCTGCACGCCGATCCAGCCCGAGTAGGGCGGGAGCGTCTCGTCCACGCCCGGTCCGACCGCGCGCAGGCGCCCGAGCAGGAGCGTGCCCGAGAGCTGGGGCACGAACACGCGCGTCCCCGTCGTGGGTAGGTCGAAGGCGAAGCTCGTCAGCAGCCCGCCGCGTGCCTCCGCCGGGACCCGGGCGGCGATCTCCTCGCGCTTCGAGTGGCCGGACGGGCCGAAGAACCCGACCTGCGTCCGTCCGAACGGGACCTCCTCGAAGTCTCCGTCGTCCGTCTCGATGCTCGCCGAGATCGCGACGGCGTCGCCCTCGAGCGTCACCGGGAGCAGCAGGCGGCGCGCGCCCTCCGGCAGGCGCAGCCCGTGCAGCGACACGGACGAGCGCGGCTGCAGCCTGCGCGCGAGCCGGTCGCGGCCGGTTGCCGAGAAGTCGTCGCGCCAGCGCAGCTTCCCGAGCGCCGCCGACGGCAGACCGAGGATCGTCGTCCCGAACTGGCCGCCGCCGGAGGCGTCGCCCAGGATGCGCGTGACCGGATAGCCGCGCGCGCCGGGGCCGAGCTTCGAATACGCCGACAACGGCGCAGCCTCGAGCGGATAGACGCCCTTGGTGAAGTCCTCCTGGAGCGTCGCCGCCAGCGGTACGGCATAGGCGGCCTCGTCCGACTGGTTGCGCGTCAGGGTCGAGCGGTACGCGCCCGCGAACACGGCGAGCCCGATCGAGACGACCAGGAACGCGACGGCGATCGCGCTCCTTCCGGGGTTCCGGGCGAGCGAGACCGCCGCGAGCCGGAGCGGCACGACCGAGCGCCGGGACAGCCGCTCGAGCCCGCGCAGGAGGGGCGGGAGCAGGCGCACGCAGAGCACCGCGGCGATGAAGGCGACGAGACCGGGGAGGAGCAGGAGCACGACGCCCGTTCCCTGCTCCTGCGCGATCGCGGCCGAGTCGGCGCTGCCGCGGACGAGGGCGAGTACGACGGCGACCAGGGCGCCGACGGCGGCCACGTCGAGGGCCGTCAGCGTCAGCGGCCCGACTCGGCGCCGCGGCCGCCAGAGGGAGAGGAGCAGGACGAGGGCTGCGGCGACGGCGAGCCCCGCAGCGGCCGCGAGACCGCTCCACGAGAGCACGGAATGGGCGAGCACCGCCCCTGCGGGCGAACCGGCCGCCTCCGCGATGCCCGCGGCGATCGCCGCGCCCGCCGCCCAGCCGACCAGCGCGCCGACGACTGCGATCGCGACCGCCTCGGCCGCGAAGACGAGGCCACGCTGGCCGGGGCTCGCGCCGAGCCAGGTCAGCCGCCGCATCGTCGCCTGGTTCCGGCGGCTGCCGCTGGCCGCGGCCAGCAGCGCGAAGGCGAGCAGCAGCGCCGCGGCCTCGCCCCCGATCAGGAGCAGCCGACGGCCGGCGACGGTGCTCGAGTCACCGGCGGCCTGAACGGCGTCGGTGGGCGCCTCCAGGCTGAAGTACTCCGACGCCGACTCGAGCTCGGTCTGCGCGCGCGTCACCCGCGACTGGAAGCTGTCGACGCTCCACGCATGCACGTCGCCGCGCTGCAGCGGGACGATCCAGCTGTACGACCGGTACAGGTCTGAAGTAAAGGGAGCCGACGCCAGGGTGCCGAGGCCCTCCGCGACGAGGATCGGCACGGCCTTGGCCGCGTGGTACGAGGCGGCCTGCTCGACGGCCGCGTTGAGCTTGACGCCGACGTCCTTGCCGAGCGGGACGTCGGAGGAAAGCGTGCCCTTGCCGACCACGACGAGATGGAGCGACGGGTCGGAGGGCACGGGGCCGCGGCCGGCGACCTGGATCAGCTCGCAGCGCTCGGGCCGGCACTCCCGGGGGTAGCGGCCCGAGCGCAGCCGCACCCAGCGGCGAACGCCCTCGATCGCGGTCAGGTCGGTGATCGCGCCTCCGATCGTGCTCTCGCGGTACACGGCGGTCGCGAACGCGGGCCGGTGGGCGAGCGGCACCAGGGAGCTCTTGGCGGCCGCGTCCAGGGAGGCGAAGCGGTCGGACGACTGGCCGGGGACGCCTCCCCACGTGACGCGCAGGACGCGCTGTGCCGGGTCGAGCTGCTGCAGGTTGCGGCCGAGGGCGCGATCCTGGGCCACGAGGCTGCCGCCGAGCACGGCGGCCAGCGCGCCGGCGCCGACGGCGACGCCGAGCCCGATCAGCAGCGCCAGGCCGGAGCGGTGCCGCAGGCGCGCCGACGCCAGCCGCAGCGGATACAGGAGTCGGCGCATAACCGGCAAAGAGTTTAGACTGGTGTCGCAGGCGATGCCAAGGAAACCCCCACGGTACGACGTGCCGAATGCGGCGCCCGAGCCGCTCCGGTTCGTGCAGCGATTCGTGAACACGGTAAACCTCGAGAGCGGGGAAGACTGGCTCGCGACGTGGTTCGAGGACGAGGGCGTGGCCACGACGGCCGGTGACCTCGAGCGGGCCCGCGTCGTCCGGGAGGCGATCCGCGAGCTGCTCTACGCGAACAACCGGCAGGGGTCGGACGACACTGCTCGGGCGGTGCTGACCTCGGCAGCCGACGCGGCGGCGGTCACGATCGACTTCTCCGGCCCGGCGCTCGCCGTCCGCACCCCCGGCGTCGACGGCGCCGTGGGCCGCGTTCTCACGGTGGCCTTCCTGGCCATGCTCGACGGCACCTGGCCCCGGCTCAAGTGCTGCCGCAACCACCACTGCCGCTGGTCGTTCTACGACCGTTCGAAGAACCGCTCGGCGAGCTGGTGCTCGATGCAGCTCTGCGGCAACCGCACGAAGACCCGCGCCTACCGTGCTCGCTCGGCCGCGGCCGTGAAAGCCTCGGGCCAATCCGGCCCTGCGGCTCACGGCCGTACGTCGGAGTAGCACGCGGCCGCTAGCGGCCGCTGCGATCTGCCTCGTGGGGTGCGGGGTTGCCGGACGCGACGGCGCCTTCCATCACGAGGCGGTCGATCTCCGTCTCCGAGTAGCCGGCTTCGGCCAAGATCTCGCGTGTGTGGGCGCCCAGCTCCGGCGGGGCCGACCGGTGCACGAGCCGCTCGCCGTCGAGCGAGATGGGAAAGGCGGGCAACCGCAGGTCCTGCACGGTCGCGTGCGGCAGTTCCTGGAGGATGCGGAGCGCCTCCGTCTGTTCGGCCGCGACCACCTCGGACACGTCCTGCACGGGCGCGGCCGGGACGCCTGCCTCGCCGAGCCGCGACAGCCAGGTGGCGCGATCCTCGGTCGCGAACCGCGCCTCGAGCAGCGGTGTGAGCTCACTCCGGTTCGTGACCCGGTCGGCATTGCTCGCGAAGCGAGGATCGGCTGCCAGCTCCGGAGCACCCGCCGCCTCGACGAGCGCTGCGAACAGCCGGTCGTTCCCGGCGGCGACCATCACCCTGCCGTCCCGCGCGTGGAACGCCTGGTAAGGCGCGATCGACGGGAACTCCGTGCCGCGGCCGGCCGGCACCGCCCCGGCCCCGAGGAAGCCGGTCAGGTGGTAGGCCATGAACCCGAGCGCGGTCTCGTACAGGGACACGTCCACCTCGCGGCCCGCGCCGGTCCGCTCACGCTCGTGCAGGGCCGCGACGATTCCGAGCGCCGCCCACATGCCCGTGCCCTGGTCGGCGACGGACACGCCTGCGCGGACGCCGTCCCGCCCGGCCTCGCCCGTGACGCTGATGATCCCGCCCGCGGCCTGCGCGAGCGGGTCGTAGCCCGGCCGGTCGCGCCAGGGGCCGGTCCGGCCGAAGGAGCGGATCGAGCAGTAGACGAGCCGCGGATTGCGCCCCCGAAGCGCGTCGGCGCCGAGGCCGCGCTCGTCCGCCAGCCCCGGCCGCAGGCTCTGGACGAAGACGTCCGCGCCGTCCACGAGCCGCAACACCACGTCCAGCCCGCGCCGCAGGTCGACGCACACCGACCGCTTGCCCGCGTTGACGGTCAGGAACAGCGTGCTCTCCCCGTCCCAGAACGGCGGCCCCCAGGTCCGCGCCTCGTCGCCCCCGAGCGGCGGCTCGATCTTGACCACGTCCGCGCCCAGCGCGGCCAGCACCTCCGTGCAGTACGGGCCGGCCAGGGACGTGGTCACGTCGACGACGCGAATGCCGCGCAGGGGAATGAAGCTCACTGAGGCGATGCTAGTGCAGGTGCGCTGCGATGATGCGCAGGTCGTCCGTCAGCGCCGCCTGCATCTCGTCGCGGCGATCCTGGGGCGCAGCACGGCCGACGGGTGGAAGATCGCGACGACGAGCGGGCAGGCGCGGCAGTCGGCCGCGGCCTTCCGCAACGCGCTCAGCGACTTCACGTCTCTCACGTTCCCGCTGTCCGGGTAGAACAACCGCGTGTTCGACCAGCTCGTCGACCTGATCTCGGGCGCCCCGTGGGCGTACCTGATCATCTTCGCGCTCGCCTTCCTGGACGCGGTCATCCCGCTGTTCCCGAGCGAGACGGCGGTGATCACGGGCGGCGTGCTCGCGGCGGAGGGCAAGATCAGCCTCGCACTCGTCATCCTCCTCGGCGCGGTCGGGGCCGTGCTCGGGGACAACCTCGCCTACCTGCTCGGCCGGCACTTCCGCGAGCCGATCCATCGGCGCTTCTTCAAGGGCGAGAAGGCGAAGGAGCGCATCGCCTGGGCCGAGCGGCAGCTCGACGAGCGCGGCGGAGAGCTGATCATCACGGCGAGGTTCATCCCCGGCGGCCGGTTGGTCGTGACCTTCTCGGCCGGTGGGCTCGGCTTTCCCTGGCGGCGGTTCATCGTCTTCGACGTCATCGCGGGGACGATCTGGGCCACGTACGCGTCACTGCTCGGCTATTTCGGCGGGTCCACCTTCGAGCACAGCACCTGGAAGGCGCTCGTGCTCGCCTTCGGCATCGCCGCCGCGATCACCGGCGGCATCGAGCTCGTCCGCTGGCTGCGCAAGCGCCGCAGACTAAGCTCGCAAGGTGAACCGCCTGGCTGAGGAAACCAGCCCGTACCTCCTCCAGCACGCCGACAACCCCGTCGACTGGTACCCGTGGGGCGAGGAGGCGCTGACCCGCGCCCGCGGCGAGAACAGGCCGATCCTGCTCTCGATCGGCTACGCCGCGTGCCACTGGTGCCACGTCATGGAGCACGAGTCCTTCGAGGACGAGGCCACGGCGGCACGGATGAACGAGCTCTTCGTGAACGTCAAGGTCGACCGCGAGGAGCGGCCCGACCTCGACGCGCTGTACATGGACGCGGTGGTCACGCTGACCGGCCAGGGCGGCTGGCCGATGACCGTGTTCCTGACGCCCGAGGGCGAGCCCTTCTACGGGGGCACGTACTTCCCACCCGAGCCGCGGCACGGGCTGCCGAGCTTCCGCCAGATCCTGGACGCGGTCGCCGAGGCCTACCGAGAGCGGCCGGCCGACGTGGCGCGGACCGCGCGCGAGCTCGTCGACGCGATCAGGCGCGGCTCGGAGGTGCGGCCGTCGACCGACCCGCTCACGGAGTCGATCCTCGGCGAGGCGATACGAGCCCTGGCGCGGATCTTCGACCAGACCTGGGGCGGCTTCGGCGGCGCCCCGAAGTTTCCGCCCGCCTCGGCGCTCGAGCTGCTTGATGCGGCGCGGCGAGCTGGACATGGTCACGGCCACGCTCGACGCCATGGCCGCCGGCGGCATGTACGACCTGGTCGGCGGCGGCTTTCACCGCTATTCGGTCGACGAGCGCTGGCTCGTCCCGCACTTCGAGAAGATGCTCTACGACAACGCCCTGCTCGTCACGGCGTACCTCCACGGCTGGCTCGTGGCCGGACGCGATCGCTACCGGGAGATCGTCGAGGAGACGGTCGAGTACATGCTCCGCGACCTGGCGCTGCCGGAGGGCGCGTTCGCCTCGTCGCAGGACGCGGACACGGACGGCGTCGAGGGTCTGACCTACACGTGGACCGCGGACGAGGTGGGGCCGGAGGTCGCGCCGCTGCTCGAGTCTTTCGAGCACGGCCGTTCGATCGTCCGCGGCGAGCTGTCCGCGGAGGCACGCGCGCGGCTGCTCGCGATCCGTTCGGAGCGGCCCCAGCCCGGCCGCGACGACAAGGCGATCGCGTCCTGGAACGGGCTTGCTCTGGCGGCGCTGGCCGAGGCGGGACGGCGGCTCGAGCGCGCCGACTGGATCGCCGCGGCCCGACTTCTCGCCGAATTCCTGCTCGGGCCGCTGTCCTCGCACGGACGGCTCCACCGGAGCTACCGCGCCGGACGGGCGAGCGGCACGGGCTACCTCGACGACTACGCCAACGTCGCGCACGGGCTGTACGAGCTGCACGTCGCCACCGGCGAGCTGCGCTGGCTCGAGGAGGCGCGGCGGCTGGCGGCGCTCGCCGTCGAGCTCTTCGCGGACGAGGAGCGCGGCGGCTTCTTCATGGCGCCGGCGGACGGGGAGCAGCTCGTCGCGCGGACGAAGGATCTGGATGACAGCCCGGTCCCGTCCGGTAACTCGATGCTCGCCTACGTGCTCCTGCGCCTCGCGCGGATCTACGGCGACGACGAGCTCGGGCGCCGCGCGGTGTCGGTGTTCAGGCTGCTGCGGCCCTCGCTGGCGCGCAACCCGTCCTTCTTCGCCTGGGCCCTGTGCGCGCTCGATCTCCACTTCTCGCCGCCGCGCGAGGTCGCAATCGTGGGCGCCCCGAACGACGAGGTCGCGCGCGCGGCGCTCGCCGGCTTCGAGCCGAACACCGTCGTCGCGTTCGGCCCCTCGGAGGACGTGCCCCTGCTCGAGGGCAAGGCGCAGGTCGACGGCAAGCCGACGGTCTACGTGTGCGAGCGCTTCGCGTGCCGGGCGCCGATCACGGATCCGGCTCTGCTCCGCTGAGCTGCTCGAACGCCCGCTCGAACACGTCCCGCGGCTGGGCGCCGAGCACGAGCAGGCGCCGCTCGAGCAGGAAGCCCGGCACGCCTGTGATCCCGATGGACACGGCCTGCGCGGTCAGAGCCTGCACGCGGTCGCGATAGACGTCGCCGTCGAGCACCGCGTCCACCTCGGCCGTGTCCAACCCGGCCTCGACCGCGAGCGAGCGCAGCTCTCCCGGGTCGCCGATGTTCCGCCCCTCGGCCCAGTAGGCGTCCATGAGCCGGTCGTGCACCGCCGCATGCAGCCCGCGTTCCCGCGCCAGCTCGGTCACGCGGAGCGCGCGCATCGTGTTCGGCACGACCTCGGGCGGCGGGCTGTACGCGAGGCCCTCCTCGGCGAAGCGCGCGCGCAGGCTGTCGTGGAAGGACGATCCGTAGCGCGCGTGGAGCTGCTCGCGCGGGATTCCCTCCGGCGGATACTCGGGATGGAGATCGAACGGAAGCCACATGACCTCGGCGCCGAACCGGCGCGCGAGCCACTCGGCCGTGGGCTGGCCGAGCCGGCAGAACGGTCAGATGTAGTCCGACCAGACGAGGACGTCGGCCGGCACTAGACCGCCGTCCCGATCGCGACGGCCCGGCGCGCCGGCGCCTTCGCCAGCACCTGCCCCAGCCGTTCGAGGCTCTCCGTCCATCCCGCCCTGTGGAGCTCGTAGCGCTCCCGCGTCGCGAACTCGCCCTGGGTGAGGCGAATCACCGTCTCCTCTCCTCGATCCTCGAGCAAGAGCGTAACCGTCGTCTCTCGATCGTCGGGATGGGCCGGCGTCCAGTTGAACGTGTACGCCAGTCGTGCCGGCGGCTCCACGTCCCGGAATTCGCCCGACAGATGGAACAGGTCCCCGTCCGGGGGCTGCATCGCGATTCGGTAGGCATTGCCGACCCGGGCATCGAACTCGACGCTCGGGGCGGTGAAGCCGTGCGGGCCCCACCACCTGCGGAGCTCCCGCGGGTCGGTGAGCGCCCGGTAGACCGCTGCGCGCGGCGCGGGAAGACTGCGCTCCAGGCGCAGGACGAGTGCGTGGCTTGCGGTCATCTCGGACCTCCTTTCGGCACGTCGGTGTCAGTGGAGACTCGGTTCGCGGCCCGCGGCGAGCTGCCCGAGGAAGGCGTACGCGCGGTTGGCGCCGAGTGGATGCATGAAGGGCAGCGCGCGCACGTCGCGGTAGGCGCGCGCGAGCGGGCTGCCGTTCAGGTAGCCGGCGCCGCCGGACAGCGCGAGCGCGCGGTCGACGATGCGGAACGCCGCCTCGCCGATGAACAGCTTGGCTCCCTGGGCTTCCCCGAACAGCTGGGTCAGCTCCTCGGCGGTCCCCCTCGAGGTCGGGTTGCGCTCGTGGTGCTCGTCGATCAGCACCGCGGCGCGCGAGAACACTGCTCGGCAGGCGGAGAGATCGACGAAGCTCTCGGCAGCGAGCATCTGCGTGTGCGGGTCGACCTCGTCTCGACGGGCGAGTCCGGAGGCGATGCTCACATGCGCGCCCTCTGCAACGCCGAGTGCGGCGGCTGCATGGAAGAGCCCGGCGGCGAGGTTCCTCTCCATGTACTCGGTCGCGTCACCGACGGGGAATCCGCCGCGCAGCGCCGACAGCGGAAGCCGCACGTCCTCGAACGAGACCGAGTCGCTCCTCGACGCCCGCATGCCGAGCGCGTCCCAGTCGTCGTGGACGACGACGCCGGGCGTTCGGCGCGGGATCATCGCGTAGCCGTACCGCTCCCGACCGTGGTCGTCGACGTAGGTCACGGCGGTGTAGAGCACGTCGGCGGCAGGCGCCATCGTGCAGAACACCTTGCGTCCGGAGACGATCCAGCCTGTCTCGGTGCGCGTCGCCGTCGTCGCCGGACGCGTGAGGTCCTGCCCTCGCTCGCTGCCGGCGGAGGCGAAGACGATGCCGTCTCGCGCGATCTCCTCGAGCGTCGCGCCGAACGCCCGAGCGTGTCGCTCGTCGCCCGCTGCGGCCGCGATCTCGTGGCGGCGGACGACGCTGAGCACGAAGACGAGATGCATGTTCACGCCCAGGGTCAAGGCCGCGTCGCCGCGGGCGAGCCGGCTCGACGCGACGAGCACGTCGTGAACGGAGGTGACACCGAAGCCGCCGAGGTGCTCGGGAACGGGAGCGGAGAGATACCCGCTCTGCTTGACGGTGACGAAGCTGTCGAACGGGAAGCTCGCGTCGCGGTCGTGGTCGGCCGCGTGCTTTCCGAGCTCGACTGCCAGCGTTTCGGCCAGCGCGACGAGGCGTGCGCCGGGTTCGGTCCTTGCTGTCAACTCGAGAGCCATCTGACGTTCCTTTCAGTCGTTGGGCCGCCCGCGGCCCGGGCGCCGAGCGTCCGGTAGTCGCGGCGGTGGTAGAGGAGCGGCGTCCCGCCGTGCGCTGCCCGTGCAGCGCGAACGCGGCCGAAGACGATCGTGTGGTCGGCGACGCTGACGGTTTCGAGGAGCTCGCAGTCGAGGTGCGCGAGCGCGTCGGCGACGGCCGGGCTCGCGGTGCTCGCGTCGCCCGGGTCGACGAACGGCTCGAGGAACTTGGCCGCACCCGGCGTCGAGCCGAACCGGGCGACGTCGAGCTGCTCCTCCGCGAGGATGCTGACGCCGAAGCTTCGCGTCGCCGCGATCGCCCTCACGGTCCTCGTCTGCGACCCGAGCGAGGCCAGCACGATCGGCGGGTCGGCGGAGACCGATGCGAAGGCTGTGACCGTCATCCCCCAGGGCCTCGCTTCCACCCGGCAGGTGACGAGCACGACTCCGCCTGCGACCGCGCTCATCGCGTCCGCGAACTCGGCGGTCGACGCGGACCGGGAAGTGGGATCGATGAGTCTCGGGCCTGGAGTCACGGGTCTGCTCCTGCAGCTCGTGGTCGGCGGCCGCAGTGCTCCGGCCGCCGACCACTGCCGCCTGCTCACGCAGTGGCCACGTCCACCGTCACGGGGGCGCCGTTCGTGACCATGTCGAAGACGGCGGAGCGCTGCTGCGCGCGTGCGACGATCTTGCGCAGCGTTTCCTCCGGCGCGTCGCCCTCGACCCGGAACGAGACGCGGATGCGCTCGAAGCCGTTGCGGTAGTCGTCCGAGAGGCCGAGCGCCCCCTGGACGTCCATGTCGCCCTCGACGAACGACTCCACCTCGGTCAGGTGGACGCCGCGCGCGGCGGCGACGTAGACCAGCGAGGTGGTCAGACAGGCGGCGAGCGCGTGCAGCAGGAACTCGGCGGGATTCGGCCCCGTGTCCGAGCCGAGCAGGATCGCCGGCTCGCCGGCGTCGATGACGAACTCCTTCGCCCGCGACGTGTCCTCCTGGTTGGCGGCGTAGAAGTCGCGGATCGTCGTGCGGTTGTGGGCGCCGTGGATCCAGCGGTTGCGCGCCCTGAACTGGAACTTCGCGAGTGACGGGTCCGCCTTGACCGCGTCCAGCGTCCCGAACAGCTGCTCGGTGTCGACGCCGTTGCGAACCGTCTCCGTGGTCGTGCTCATTCTGTGTCCTCCTTCGTTGTCGTCCGGCTCGGTGCCGGATCGGTCGTGAGCAGGAGACACGGGCGCGGTTGCTCGCGGGTCGAGACGCCGGTAAAGAGCCGGTAACAGACGGCGGCGCGCCGAGCGCTTCCGCTTTACCGCGGACCTGCGTCGACGGCAACCCGCCGTTGACCAGCGACCTGTCTCCTGGGAGCCATGACGAGCGCGAAGGCGACCACGGCGGACACGACGGCGAACCGCACGAGCGGCGGCTACCGCGCCGTCAGCATCACCCTGTTCGCCTGTCTGTTCGCGGCTCAGGCCGCGGTGATCGCGATGTCACCGGTCCTCGCCGACGCCGCAAGCGACCTTCATGTGTCGACAGCCGAGGCCGGTCAGGTGCGGACGATCACCGGGCTCGCGGCAGGCGTCACAGCGTTGATGCTCGGCGCGGTAGCCCGGCGCGTCGGGCCCGGGCGGCAGCTTGTGGCTGCCTCTGCACTCCTGGCCGCGGCCGCGATCGCGAGCGCGGCGGCTCCCTCGTTTCCGTTCCTGGCCCTCGCCCAGGTGCCCGTCGGGGTCGCCGTCGCGGTGCTCACGACCGCCGGAACGCTGGCGGCGGCGGAGTGGGTATCGCCCGAGCACCGGACTCGCACGCTGTCCTGGGCGCTCGTCGGTCAACCGGCCGCCTGGATCGTGGGCATGCCGCTGATCGGCGTTCTGGGCGAGCGCAGCTGGCGCTACGGATGGCTGGCGCTGCCGCTTTCCGCCGCCGTCGTCGCGGGGATCCTCGTGGCCGGACGGGCACGGCGGACACCGGTCGGCTCGCGGCCGACGGATGTGCGTGGGGTTCTCCGCGATCGCGGGCTGGCTCGCTGGCTGGCGTACGAGCTGCTCGCGAACGCCGCCTGGGCGGGGACGCTCGTGTACGCGGGAGCGCTCTTCGCCGAGTCGTACGGCACCTCGACGAGGTTGACCGGGGGCCTGCTCGCCGTCGGGGCGGTCAGCTACGTGGTCGGGAACTTCACGAGCCGTCGCCTGGTGGGCCGTGACCCGCAGCGAGTGCTCACCCTGCTCGCGGTCCTTCTTGCCGTCGGCGACGGTCTCTTCGGCACGGCGCGAACCGGCATCCCGACGAGCACGGCGCTCTTCGCGGCCGCGGCGTTCGTCGCCGGTGGACGCACGCTCGTGGCGAGCGCGTTCGCACTCGCGACGGCTCCCGAGATCCGTCCGACCGTGACCGCCCTTCGGGCCGCGACGATGCAGTTCGGGTACTTCGTCGGCTCGATCGCCGGCGGTGTCGCGCTTGCTCTCGGTGGCTATGGCGCTTTCGGCGGCACGATGGCGGGGTTGTTTCTGGGCGCCGCGGCGATGCTCGCCCGCCGCCCGGCTTCGCGGAGCGCGCCCGCTGCTACCGGTCGGCTACAGGGCGCGAGTGCGAAATGAGCGCGAGGCTCCTCCTCGCGGCCGGCATCGCCGCACTCGCCGGCGCGGCGCCCGTGGGCGCGATGTCATCGGCGCAGCAGAAGCGCCCGCGCCCGTCGGACGTTCCCCGCTCCCAGGTCGTCACCGAGCAGGCTCCGAACGGCCTCAGCGTCTTCAACGACTACGCGACGCCGGAGCGGAAGTTCGAGTCGGCGCGCGCAGTCGTCCATTACGTCGTCGTCGGGATCGACGCGCCGCCACTCAACGACGACGACGGCGACGACGTACCCGACTACGTCGAGCGCGTCGGGGCAGCCGCGGACGAGTCGATCGCCTACTTCGAGCGACGAGGGTTCACGGCGATCCGGCCGGACGACGGGGGCCCGGACGCGAGGCCCGACCTCTACGTCTCGCGCTTTGCTCCCGGTTACCTCGGGGTCGCCCTTCCGGCCTGCGACGCGGAGGGCGGCGCCTTCGTCGCGATTGCCAACAACCTCGACCCGAGCGCCGGGCGGAGCTTTGCCAGCCTCTACGCCACCGTCGCACACGAGATCTTCCATCTCGTTCAGTTCTCGTATTTCGCAGCAGGCGCCGCACCGCCCCTCGCGGACTGGGTGCTCGAGGGCAGCGCGGCAGCGATGGAGTCTCGCGTGTACCCGGACCTGGACGATCTCGCCACGGCGATCCAGCTTCGCGGCTGGCTCGCGGCCTCCGGCCGCTCGTTCCTCGGCGAGAGCTACGCAGCGCAGCTCCTGTGGCGGTACCTGGACGTCCGGAGCCCGCGCCTCGTCGGAAGCTATCTCGCCCGACTCGCGGCGGGGCGACGGCAGGACGACGCGGCGGCGCTCGTGTCCGAGTACTCACGTGTGACGGGCCAGCCGTTCGCATCGGTCTTCGGCGCGTTCGCTCTCGCGATCGCGGGGCAGCATCCAGGCGAGCTCACCCCCCGGGCGATCCTGATGCCGCACGCTCGCTATCGCAGTGTGGTGGACCGGTTCTCGATCCACTACCTCCGACTTCGTGTCCCGAGGGAGGCCGGCTACCTGCTGACAGTCGAGCTGCCGCCCGGAAGCGCGGGTGTGCGCGTCGCGCTGGCATACGAGCTCGAGGACGAACGCCCGGGCGAGCCGCCGATGCCGCGCCGTCTCGTTCCCCGGGTCTCGGACGCAGGGCGGACGGCGACGTTCACGATTCCACGGCTCGTGCGCCGAAGCCCGCGCTTCACCTACCCCACGCTCGTCGTGTCCAACGGCGCGGCGAGAGGCGCGGTCGCGTACTCCGTCACGGTGCGATAGCGGGGAGGGTGGTAGCGTCAGCTCCGTCTCGCGATGGACTTTCACATCCTCGGCCCGCTAGAGGTTCTCTGCCATCACGTGCCGGTACAGATCGCGGCGGGCAAGCAGCGGGCGCTCCTCGCGATGCTGCTCCTGAACGCGAACCACACGGTCTCCCGCGAGCGCCTCGTCGACGCGCTCTGGGGCGAGAACGTGCCCGGCTCGGCGCAGAAGATGGTGCAGATCCACGTGTCGCAGCTGCGGAAGGCGCTTCCGGAGCGGCGGCTGCACACGCGCGCACCGGGTTACCTGCTCGAGGTGGCAGACGACGAGCTCGACCTCTCCCGCTTCGAACGCTCCGTCGCTTCCGCCCGGCAGGCGCTGTCCCGGGGCGATCCCGGGCAGGCAAGCAAGCTGTTGGGCAGCGCGCTCGCTCTCTGGCGCGGTCCGGCGCTGGCCGAGTTCGCGGAGCCGTTCGCACAGCACGAGAGCGCGCGACTCGAGGAGCTTCGCCTCGCCGCGGTCGAGCTGCGGATCGAGACCGAGCTCGCGCTCGGGCACCACCGCGACCTGGTCGGCGAGCTCGAGACGCTGATCGCCGAGCATCCGCTCCGCGAACGTCTTCGCTCCCAGCACATGCTCGCCCTCTACCGGTCGGGCCGGCACGCCGAGGCGCTCGCCAGCTACCAGGCCTTCCGGCGGACGCTCTCCGAGGAGCTCGGGATCGAGCCGTCCACGTCGTTGCGCGAGCTCGAGCGGCTGATGCTGAAGCAGGACCCGTCCCTCGAGCTGTCTCTGGAGGCGGAGACTCGTGTCGCCGCACTCTCGCCTGCACGGGAGATCACGAGCGCGGCAGAGGGCGACGTCTGCTACGCGCGGAGCGGCGACATCAGGATCGCCTATCAGGTCGTCGGCGACGGCCCGATCGACCTCGTTCTCGTCCACGGCTATGTCTGCACGTTCCAGCCGGGGTGGGAACACCCGGGTCTGTCGGCCTTCTACCGGCGGCTCGCCGCGATGGGGCGCCTCATTCTCTTCGACAAGCGCGGCACCGGCCTCTCGGATCGAGTCTCCCCCGAGCGTCTCCCCGATCTGGAGACCCGCATGGACGACGTTCGAGCCGTCCTCGACGCCGTCGGCTCGGAGCGGGCGATCGTGCTGGGGATCTCGGAGGAGGTCCGATGTCGGCGCTGTTCGCCGCAACCCACCCGCAGCGGACGCTGGCGCTGGTCCTCGTGGGCACGTTCCCACGTGAGATGCAGGCGCCCGACTACCCGGCCGGCGTGAGCAAGGAGGAGCTCAGCCGACGCCTCGCCCTCCTTGACGAGGACGACTGGGCGTCGGCGGCGGCGCGGGACTGGCTCGGACGGGTCGGTCCGGACATCCTTCGCGATGCCGGAGGCGATGCGTTGGTATATGTCGTACATGCGACGCGGCGCGAGCCCCGGTGCGGTCAGGGCGATTCGGCTCATGAACGCCGAGATCGACATCCGCCACGTGCTGCCGACGATCAGCGTCCCTACGCTCGTCCTCTACCGCGCTCGAGAAAGCTGGCGCGAAGGGTCTCGTTTCATGGGCGAGCACATTCCGGGTGCGCGCATGGTCGAGCTGCCGGGAAACGACCATCTCCCGTGGGAGGGAGATCGAGACGCGCTGCTCGACGAGATCGAGCGCTTCCTGTCGGGCATTCGGCTGGACGCGGAGCCGGACCGCGTGCTCGCCACGCTCGTTGCCACCGACGTCGTCGGAGCCGCTGCGAAGGCGGCTGACCTCGGCGGGCCCGCCTGGGACGACCTGCTGGCCAAGCACGATGGCCTCGTGCGCGCGCAGCTCGCCCGCTTCCGCGGTCACGAGATCGACATCGAGGGCGGAGAGGTCCTGGCGATGTTCGACGGCCCGGCGCGCGCGGTCCGGTGCGCCGCGGCGATCGCGGACGGGCTCAGGACGCTCGGGCTCGACGTCCGGGCGGGCGTCCACACGGGCGAGATCGAGCAGGCGAACGGCAGCGTGCACGGCATCGCGGTCGACGTCACAACACGGATCTCCGCGGCTGCCTACCCGGGCGAGGTGATCGTGTCGAGCACGGTCAAGGACATCGTCGCCGGTTCGGGCATCGCCTTCGAGGAGCGCGGCGAGCACGAGCTCGACGGCGTGTCGAGCACGTGGCGTCTGTTCGCTGCTCTTGCCTGATCCCCGGCGTCTGGCTCAGCGGCCCCCGCCGGCCTCGAGCGCCAGCAGGTCGTCGATCGTCTCGCGGCGGCGAATGAGCCGCGCCTGGCCGTCGGCGACGAGCACCGCCGCAGGGCGCGGCAGCGCGTTGTAGTTCGACGCCATCGCCAGGGTGTACGCGCCGGAGGCGGGTACCGCGAGGAGATCGTCCCGGCGCGGCTCGGGCAGCGGCACGCGCTCGACGAGCACGTCGCCCGACTCGCAGTGCTTGCCGCAGACCGTGTACACGCCGCCCGCCGCTTCGCCGGCGCGGTTCGCGAGCAGGCACGTGAACCGCGCCTCGTAGAGCTGCGGCCGCGGGTTGTCGGACATGCCGCCGTCGACTGCGACGTAGGTGACGGTCTCGCTCGACCTCTTGACGACGCCGACGCGGTAGAGCGTGATCCCGGCCTCTCCGACCAGCGACCGGCCGGGCTCGAAGACGAGCTGCGGCTGCGGCAGATCGTGCAACGTCCACGCGCGCTCCACCCGCTCGACGATCGTCCGGGCGAAGTCATGGATCGACGGGGCGGTGTCCGTCTCGACGTAGCGAATGCCCAGTCCGCCGCCGACGTCGACGACCGCCGGTGTCCAGCCCAGCTCCGATCGGCATTCGGCCGCGAACCCGGCGAGCCAGTCGACCGAGAAGCGCGCCGGCGAGACGTCGAGGAGCTGAGAGCCCAGGTGGACGTGGAGCCCGGCGACGCCCAGGCCGAGCGTCCCGGCCCGCGCGATCAGCGGCAGTGCCTGCTCGGGCGGCAGGCCGAACTTCGAGCCGCGGTGACCCGTCTTGATCGCGTCGTGCGTGTCCGGGTCGATCCCGGGCGTGATCCGAACGAGCACGTCGCGAATGCCCGCAGCCGCCGCGCGTTCGGCCTCGTCGGCCGAGTCGAGCACGACCAGCCAGGTGTTCGCCGCCGCGGCGCGCCGGAGTTCCTCGTCCGACTTGTTGTTTCCGTGCACGACGATCCGCTCCGGAGAGATACCGCCTCGGAGCGCCAGCTCGAGCTCGCCCAGCGTGGACACGTCCGCTCCGACACCTTCCTCGGCGAGCAGAGAGAGGACGGCGACGTTCGGAAACGCCTTCGATCCGTAGAGCGTGACCGCATCGCGGAGCCGCCTCGCGGTATGCCCGTGCCCGGGCTCGGATCGTCTGCTCGCAGTAGACGACGAGCGGCGTCCCGAACTCCTCGGCGAGCTCCGATGCGCGTCGGCCGCCCACGACGAGCTCGCCGTCTGCGACCGCCGCAGAGTCGGGAAAGAGGTCGAGGACACCCATGACTTCGACGCTACCACCCGCTAGACTGCGCGGACTGTGCAGCACCTGCTCGCATAGCGCAGGAAGCGGGCGCGGCCCCGCCGCGGCAGCTTCCCACGGCCTCTCGATCGAGAGGCTTTTTTGTTTCCGGCCCCGATAGGACGGCGATGGATCGGTACGACGCAGCGGCAATCGAGGCGAAGTGGCAGCGGGTCTGGGAGGACGAGAAGGCCTTCTCGACGCCGAACCCCGCCCCCGGCGAGGGCGCGGACGAGAACCACTGGTACCAGCTCGAGATGCTCCCGTACCCCTCGGGGACGCTCCACATGGGACACGTCCTCAACTACACGATGGGCGACGTCCTCACGCATCTGCGGCGCCGCAGCGGCTGGCGCGTCCTGCGGCCGATGGGCTTCGACTCGTTCGGCCTCCCGGCCGAGAATGCCGCCATCCGCGAAGGCGGTCACCCGCGAGAGATCACCGAGACGTACATCGGGGTCATCCGCAGGCAGATGAAGCGGCTCGGCTGGGCGATCGACTGGGACCGGGAGGTCTCGGCGCACGAGGTCCGCTTCTACAGGTGGACCCAGTGGCTCTTCCTCCGCTTCTTCGAGCGCGGTCTCGCGTACCGGAAGGCGGCGCCGGTCAACTGGTGCCCGAACGACCAGACCGTGGTCGCAAACGAGTACGTCATCGACGGGCACTGCGAGCGCTGCGGCGCGAAGGTCGAGGCGCGGAACCTCGAGCAGTGGTTCTTCAAGATCACCGACTACGCGGACGAGCTGCTCGAGTACGACCTGCCGCCCGGCGGCAACTGGCCCGAGCGTACGAAGACGATCCAGCGCAACTGGATCGGCCGCTCCGTGGGCGCCGAGCTCTTGTTCCGCGTCGACGAGTTCGGCGAGGACATGCCCGTCTTCACCACTCGCCCCGACACGGTCTTCGGCGCGACGTTCTTCGTCCTCGCGCCCGAGCACCCGCTCGTCGAGCGGATCCAGAACGAGGACGTGCAGGCCTATGCGCGCGACACGGCCGCCAAGC
>CAVZMF010000010.1:0-134598 GCA_963776375.1 uncultured Actinomycetes bacterium
TGTTATGTGCCCTCTACTGGTTCAGTTGGTGTTTGCTATGGCCGCGTCGACTCGGCCAAGCGCATCAAGGTCCGCCTGTTTGCCCGAGGCCTATCCGGGTGGCTCGAAGGTCACGGAAGTGCTAGAGCGCGGCGGCAAGGTGAAGAAGGGCGATGTGATTCTGCGTCTCGATCCCGAGAGCATCGATAAGGCGATCGACGACGCCAAGGTCGAAGCCGATCACGCCGGACGTCGCCTGAAGATCGCGTAATCCGAGCAGCAGGTGATCGAAGGAAGAGAACGCCACGCGCTTCAGCGATCGGAGAAGGCGGGTACCGTCAAGGCCGAGAAGGAACTGGAAATCTGGGAAAAGTCCGACAGCCCCGACATGATCAAGCAAGCCGACCTGGGCATGCAGTCGCGCAAGTTCAGCCTCGCTGATCAGAAGCAGGAACTTTC
The DNA here is from genome assembly GCA_963776375.1 of uncultured Actinomycetes bacterium. GTDB lineage: Bacteria > Actinomycetota > Thermoleophilia > Gaiellales > Gaiellaceae > PALSA-612. Next base: position 439 of record CAVZMF010000010.1, read on the forward strand.
GCAACTCGAGGAAATGTACTCCGGCACGCACCTGTCGCAGGAGACCAAGGACATCGTGCTCGATCGGACCCGTCGAGGCGTGCAGATGGGCGATGAGTACATGAAACTCACCAAGAACGATGACCTGATCACCCGGCAATACCGCCACCCACAGCGCGATGAGCAGGTGCGCGAGACAGAGCGTGCGTATGGTCGAAGGAAGACGAATCGCACGCCAAGGTGGGCGTCGCAACGGCCGAAGATCGCAAGGCGATGGATATCGAGAACGCTGAGCGGGGTGAAGGGCGCCGAGAAACGCCTGACCGATCTGCAAGCTGATCACAAACTGCGGGAAGTGATCACCCAGGCCGACGGCATCATGACCACCATCGATCTCGATCCCAAGGACAACATCGAGCGGCAGACGGTGTGCGAAGTGCTCGACCCGACGACGCTTGTGGTGAAGTTCTCCGCCCAACCTGAGGATTTGCGCGTGCTGGCCCCCGCTGGAGGCGTGCGGTGCGGCAGGTTTGCACTAGTTGCCGACTTCCCTGAAGTGAAACTCACCGGCACGATCACCGAAATGGGCGAGATGATCGCTGCTAGTGGCGGCGAGGCGAACACGATTCCTGTCACGGTGAAGATCAAAGGCGCAACAAGAAACCGCTCGTGCGCCTGGGCCTCAAGTGCAAGGTGCAGGCCGAGCACACGATGAAGGGCGTGCTGGCTGTGCCCAAGGAGTGCGTGAAGTGGGAAGGCACCGACGCCAAATGCAAGGTGCTGAGCGAATCGATGGCAAGGTTGTCGAGCGAGAAAACGGTCTGGTCGGGCCATCCAACGACAAGATGACGATGGTGGTGGATGGACTGAAAGCCGGCGATCTCGTGGTGATCGAAGAAAAGAAGTGATTGGGTGATCGGGCGCAACGGCGCAAGGAGTTTTTCGATGAGTGTTCCCTGCCCGAATTGCGGCGAAGCGGCAACAAGCGTGCGCGTGCACGGCCACGACCAGTGCCGCCGGTGCGGCTGCGTGCTTTCGCCGTGCTGCAATGGCGATTGCGATGCGACTTCGGGTGCCGTGACACCGGCACAGCCGGAACCGCGCGGCAACGCACCGCATGATTTCCGCATCCATTGCGCTGGCGAGTTCTCTCCCGGCGCAATCTTCGCGATGCGCCACCGACTCCAAGCCCCAAGTCGCATCAGCGAGCAAAGACCCATCGGCACCGCAAGCCACCGCTGGTCATCAAGCCGCACCGTCCGCGCCCACCGGCCCTGCCACGCGGCCGGTCGTCGTGCAGCCGCTCGAGCCCGCGCCTATCGCCGCAAGCGTGTTACGCCAAGGGCGTGAAGTTCCTCATCGACAATGAGAACGAAGACGGCTCGTGGGGTTCGTTCGTTTCGCTGCGCACACGGGCGAAATCTCTCTCGACAATCTCCCCTGGCGTCGCGCGTTCCACGATGCGACGACCACGGTGCCTGATGGCACTGCAGGAACCCAGCAAGCACGATGAAGCGGCATTCAAGTGGGCCGACGGCCTTGATTACATGCTGCAGAGCACGCCTGCCGGCCGCGCTTCGGGCGGCACGTTCTACGACGTCTGGACGCACACGTACATGACGCAGGCGATGGCGCGGTACCTGACCGACGAGCATCGCCGACCAGAAAGAGAAGATCGCCGAGATCGGCCAGCGAAGAGATCACGCTGCTGGGCGAGCGGCAAATGCTCGAAGGCGGCTTCGGCTACTACGATTTCAACTACACCCTTAAGTCGCCTTCGGGCGATGAGAGCACATCGTTCAATACTTCCGCCAGCGCTCGTCGCGGTGTCTTAAGCGAAGAAAGCGGGGTTAGAAGTTCCCGCCAAGATGGTCGCCAGCGCGCTCGGCCGGCGAGTGCAGCGAATGCGGCTGCCAGCGGCACTACGTGTCTGGCAGTACGCGCCAACAATCCCGCCGCCGGCTACAACAAGGTCAAGGGTTCGCTCGGCCACTCGCAGTCGTGCAACCTCGCGCTGTGGCTGTACAAGGATCAGATCGAGCAGCCGATCACCGTCGAGGACATGCTCGAGGGCAGCAAGGAAGTGATTCGCGATGAGCATCACTTCATCGAGATCGGCCGCGGCCACCCGATTGCCGCACGAGGCATGGTATTCAGCCGCCGGTTACTACTATCTCTTCGGGCACTACTACGTATCGCCATCATCAACCAGTTGACGACCACCGATCGCGACAGTATGCGCAAATGGCTGATCGACAACATGGTGACGATCCAGGACCCCGGCGGCTCGTGGACCGATTTCCCGCTATACGGCTACCACCCGCTGCTACGGCGCGGGTAGCTCGGCCTGCTCACGCTGCAGGAGTGCGGGATTGGGTTGCCGTAAGTTGCGTGCGGTGGGTTCGGTCCGACTCGCTGAAGCGGGTCGGCCGGTCAAGGCTCAAAAACCGCCCTGAATTGCCCTAAGCGGGGGGGTCGGCTATCCTGATTCGTTCCGTTTGCCGGCGTTCGGCGGCGGTGACGTAGTTTTTCGTGAGGGGCTGGAGTTTCGTTCCGTGACCACCATTGCTTTCCAACCAGTTCCACGCCATGAACGCTAATCGCGCTCATGTCGTCTGCTGGCCAGCACGTGGCCCTGGCCTTGCTTCGCTCCTGGTTGAGCGGGGCGGGTACCGCCCGAACCGGATCGTTGGCGGAATTTCCGCCAGCGTTTGCGGTCGGCTTCCCAAAGGGGTGACGTTATCGCCTGAATTCAAACTCAGGTCTTGCGTCATCCCGGCTTGCAGCGACTGAGAGATCAGCCGCCGCAGCGAGCCCGGGAATCGCCGGTCACGAAACGTCGCTCCTGACGTCGTGACCTGTTCGTTTTTGGGTCTTGATGCGACGAGGCAAGCAGGATCGTCGGACGCTGGTTCCTGATCTCTGACTTCTGACTTCTGATCTTCTGTCTCCCGGTTCCTACATCTCAACATCCTGACACACGCAAGGGCACGACCTATGAACACTGAAACCCTCCGCCTCCTGGACTCCATCGCCCGCGACCGCAACATCGATCGCGACTGCTCATCACGCGACCTTGAGCAGGCGATGGTGTCCGCGGCACGCAAGCACTTCAACTCGCTCGATACCGAAGAGTTCGGCTGCACGATGGATCGCCTCACCGGCAAGATTCCATCTGGCGCATCTTCCGCCGATGGCGAGCCGCTGAAGACATCTCCGCCGGAACGCTCGGCCGCATCGCCGCCCAGACCGCCAAGCAGGTCATGATCCAGAAGATCCGCGAGGCCGAGCGCGAGCAGCATTTCGACGAGTTCAGCGAGCGCAGCGGCGAGATCGTCACCGGCACCGTCGCAGCGCTTCGAAGGCGGCGCCGCTGGTCGTGCACGCATCGGCCGCGCCGAAGGCATCCTGCCCGCGCAGCGAGCAGATTCCCGGCGAGCAGTCCACCCCGGCGAGCGCGTCCGCTGCCTGATCCTCGACGTCCGCGAGGTCGGGCAGCCAGGTGAAGATCATCCTCAGCCGCGCGCCACCCGGACTTCATCCGCCGGCTGTTCGAGCTCGAAGTGCCCGAAGTCGCCGAGCGGATCATCGAGATCAAGGCCCTGGCCCGCGAGGCCGGGCTACCGCACCAAGATCGCCGTGTCGTCAGCATCGACACGCAAGGTCGATGCCGTCGGCGCGTGCGTCGGCGTGCGCGGCAGCCGCATCAAGAACATCGTCGACGAGCTCGGCGGCGAGAAGATCGACATCGTCCGCTGGAACGAGTCCATCCAGATCCTGATCGCCAACGCCCTCAAGCCGGCCGAAGTCGAGGAAGTCATCGCTGTGCTTCGAGCTGGGCCGGGCGACGGTCGTCGTGCACGAGGACCAGCTCTCGCTGGCGATCGGCAAGCGCGGGCAGAACGTCCGCCTCGCGGCCCGGCTGACCGGCTGGGACATCGACATCCTCACGCCCGCCGAGTTCGACAAGGGCCTGGAGATCCTCGAGCAGACCGTCAAGAGCGTCGAAGGCGTCACCGAGGAGATGCTCGACCGCATCGGCGCCCTGGGCATGATCAGCGTGTTCGACATCGAGGAAGTCGGCGACCGAGCGTGCTGATGGAGGAGGTCGGCGAACTGGGCATGACCAGAGCAGATGGCCGAGCGATCGTCGAGCATGCAGCGAGCGACAGGCCAAGGACGTCGCCGAGCAGCAGCAGAAGGACGCGGAGGAGGCTGAGACGCCCGCGCGATCGAGCAGGATCGCAGGCCGCGCGGCTGGGCCGAGGCGACGGATCGGCGGCGGCTACGGCCTGGCGTCGATGCGCAGCGCGGTCGAAACCGATGCGCAGTCCGAGTCGGCCGCGGCGGCGATCCTCGGTGGCGGCGGCCCGCCGTGCGACGCCACCGCCGGCAACGGCGTGCTCAGAGCGAGATCGTAAATGAAGCGGAGTTGACTCCGGAAGTGTCTGACCGTGTCGTGAAGTGAGACGTGACGTGATGTTGTCCGACGAGCGCCACGATGCGGGCCGACGACCGCGCGATACTGGAGACAATTTGTGGCCAAGAAGGCAGCAACATTACGAGTTCACCAACTGGCCAAGGAACTTGGCGTCGATTCCAAGGTGCATCATCGCCAAGTGCAAGGCCGAAGACATCCCCGACATCGAGGATCACCTCTCGCCGGTGTCAGCCGGCCTGGCGGCCACCATCCGCGAGTGGTTCAGCGACGGCGGCCGGCACACACAGCGGTCGAGACCGCCGCGACCGTGGATGTCGTCGCCGCGCAGGCCAAGGCGCGCAAGCGCGCCGCCGAGAAGGCCGGCGAGGGCACGACGACTCACGGATGACGACGTCGGCAGTCGCAACAGCCGTGGCCGAGCCCGAACACCGAAGCACCCAGCGTCGACGGAAGCTGGCACGGCCGACACGGCAGCCGTCGGCGCGGCCGATCCACGAGCAAGCGACGGAACGCAGACAACGGCGCCACGATGACTCGCCGGCCGACGAAGCCGAGGCATCGCACCGGCCATCAAGCACGAGGCCCGCACCCGCGATGCGCCACGGACAATGGCGGCCGCGCGACGCGCGGCGCACAAGCGCCGCGCTGCCCGCGCCGCAGGCAAGGCCGCCGCCCGAGGCCGTCAGCCCGTCGCGCCGCCGGCCCGCCGCCGCGTGATGAACGTGCCGCAAGCGGCCGACCGACGTCGCGCCCGCCGGGCCGATGCTGTCCGAAGCCCGCGAAGACGCAAGATGATCGGTCCGCGAATTGATCCGCGTTGAGAAGCCGGATGTGATTGCCCGCGCCCAAGCCCCGACCCGCCGGCCCGATGTCGCCGCGGCGGCCCGCGCGCGGCAGCGGCGTGGCGCGGCGCCAGCGATGCCGGCGAGCGCGGCGGCGACCGCGATCGCGCGCAACGAAGCGTCGCACGCCGCACCGCCGGCGAAGAAGCACAGCCGCCGCGCGGCCGCACAGCGGCCGCGTTGCAGCCGCGCGGCGATACGCCACTTCGACTGGCGGCAGCAGGATCTCTCGAGCGCGAGAACCGTCTCAAGCGCGCCACGGGCTTCTTCACAGGCCGCCCGTCGCGACAACATCAAGCGAGCCACGGGCGGCGGCCATCGCGCCAGCTGTCCCGCCGAGGCCGGCGGCAAGGTCAAAGTGCAGGCGCCCGATGAGCATCAAGGATTTGTCCGCGGCCACCGGCGTCAAGGTGCAGCGACATCCTCAAGAAGCTGTTCCTGATGGCAGGAAGCCCGCGACCATCAACACCATCCTCGACGCCGACACGGCCGTCGAAGCTCATGCTCGACTACGGCATCGAACTCGAGATCGTCGAACAATCGCACCGCCGAGGCAGAAGATCGCCGAGCAGTTCGCGGACGCGCACCGTGACGATGAGCGCTGCCGCAGCCCGGTGGTGACGATCCTGGGCCACGTCGACCACGGCAAGACGCAGCTGCTGGACAAGATCCGCAACGCCAACGTCGCCGCGGGCGAGGCCGGCGGCATCACGCAGGAGACCGGCGCCTTCCAGATGCCGGTGCACGTCGGCGACGACAAGCACATGGTCACGTTCCTCGACACGCCCGGCCACGAGGCGTTCACCGAGATGCGTGCCCGCGGCGCCAACATGACGGACGTGGTCGTGCTGGTCGTCGCCGCCGACGACGGCGTCATGCCGCAGACGGTCGAGTCCATCAACCACGCCAAGGCCGCCGGCGTGCCGATCGTCGTGGCGCTCAACAAGATCGACCTGCCCGAAGCGACCGACCCGACATCCAGCAGACGCTCGGCCAGCTGGCCGAGCATGGACTGAACCCCGTCGAGTGGGGCGGCGACGACCGAAGTCGTCCAGCACCAGCGCCACCAACGGGCAAGGGCATCAACGAACTGCTCGAAGATCCTCGACTACCAGGCGCGAGCTGCTCGAGCTCAAGGCCGACTCCGGCGGCGCCCGGCCGCGGGCACCGTGCTCGAGGCCAAGATGGACGAAGGCCGCGGCGCGGTGGCGACGCTGCTCGTGCAGGAGGGCACGCTGCAAGGCGGCGACGTCGTCGTCTGTCGGCACGCGCTACGGCCGCGTCCGCGACATGCATCGACGATCGCGGGCCAGCCGATCGAGGAGGCCGGCGCCGTCGATGCCGGTGGCAGTCCCGGCCTCGACGAGGTGCCCGACGCCGGCGACCAGTTCTACGTCGTCGACGCGCTGACAGGAGGCCGAGGACGCCGCCGAGAGCGACCGCAGCAGCGAGACGCGAGCCGTCGCTGGCCCAGCCGCAAGATCACGCTCGACAACCTCTTCGAGCAGCTCGAGGCCGACCGGCAAGAAGGAGCTGAAGCTGATCCTCAAGGCCGACGTGCAGGGCTCGGTCGAGGCGCATCAAGAGCGAGCTCGAGAAGGTCTCAGCACGACCGAGGTCAAGCGTCCGCGTGCTGCACGCGGCCGTCGGCGGCATCACCGAGAGCGACGTGCAGCTGGCCGACGCGTCCGAAGCACGATCATCATCGGCTTCAACGTCGTGCCCGACAACGCGCCCGCAGGCTGGCCGAGGCAGACGCGGCGTCGAGATCCGCACGTACGACATCATCTACGAGCTCACCGACGACATGCGCAAGGCCGCTCGAAGGCATGCTCGAGCCGGAACTGCGCGAGAAGATCACTCGGCCACGCCGAGGTCCGCGCAGGCGTTCAAGATCAGCCAGGTCGGCACCATCGCCGGCTGCTACGTCACCCACGGCGTCATCGAGCGCAACGGCGAAGATCCGCCTCATCCGCGACGGCGTCGTCGTCGAGAACGACCGCACGCTCGAAGCGCTCAAGCGCTTCAAGGACGACGCCAACGAAGTCCGCGCCGGCTTCGAGTGCGGCATGAAGATCGCCGGCTACGACGACATCAAGGTCGGCGACGTGCTGGAGTGCTACAAGACGCAGCGAAGTGGCGAGGAAACTGTGATCAGAAGGCACGAGGATCAAGGATCGAGACATAAAGAGCTGTGTATGGCGAGTTCCCTTTGGCGTTTCGACGCTTCGACGCCTTGAGCTTTGAACCCATGTCCACCCGCACTCGAAAAGGCGCTTCCGTCATTCGCCACGCGGTGAACGATGTCATCGCGCGGCTTGGGCGATCCGCGCATTCGCGGTTTGATCTCCGTCATGCGCGTGGAGGTCAGTGATGATCTTGCGGAAGCCCGGGTGTACGTTTCGGTGTTGCCGCAGAAGCACGAGGAACTGACCATGCACGGCCTGCACGACGCGGCGGGGCACATTCAGCATGCGATCGGCCCGTCGGTGACGGTGCGGCGGTTACCGAAACTTCGCTTCGTGAAGGACGATTCGCTGAAGAAGCAGTGCTGCTCGATGCGGCCCTGGCGCGGGTCGCCCCGACGATGTCGAGCCAATCTCGGCGGTGGAGGATGTTTCGGAAGCGTCGAAGTCCAGCCGGAAAACCAGTGAGGGATCGCACACGTGAAGAACGCAGCCGTTGGAGCCAAGAAACTGTCCGCCCTGCTCAAGAAGATCGGCTCGGTCGATGCAGCCGTCGCCGGCCACGCCGCCGGGAATGGATGTCGAGGTCCGAAGCACCTGCCGGAGGCCTCCGCGCGGCACGACCCAATCGCCACGCTGGTGATGTCGTTCCTGCTCTGGGAATCGACGGCCGACAAAGCCCAGGCGGCGTACGACCGAATCCTGGAAAGCGTCGTCGATTTCAGCGACTTCGCGTGAGCATGCCGCACGAGACGGTGGAGATGATCGGCCCGCGTATCCGCTGGCGCTGAACCGGCGCGCGCATGCGGCCCTCGCTGCGCAACATCTACATGCGCGAGCACGCCGGTGAGTCTCGACAAACCCGCGGCGGCCGGCAAAGCGCGATCTCAAGAAGTACATCGACTCGCTCGAAGGCATGGTGCCCTACGTCGCCAACCGCGTGCTGCTGCTGTGCTTCGACACGCATGGCGTGCCGGTGGATAACAGTTGCGCACTGCGCCGATCACGCCGAGGTGGCGGATGCTTCGGTCGAAGTGCCGGAACTCGCCTCCTGGCTGGCGTCGCAGGTGCGGCGGGCGACTCGGCGTCGGTGCACGCCGCGCTGCAGTCGTGGATGGACGTCAAGTCGGGCGGGAACGCGAGCGGAAAGCCGGCGAAGAAGTCTTCGCGCAAATCCCCGCGCCGCTGAACGATGATGTGACACGCCGTTGACAGGCCCTCGGCCGGATGGAAACACTGTCATGAAACGAATCCTCTTATCCGCCGCGCTGCTGTTGATGACGCTTGCCGTCGTAACGCTCGCGTCGTGTTCGAGCGCACCCGAAGACAATCCGCTGCGCCGGCCGCTCAATCGCACGAGACCGGCAAACCGACGCCTGCCGCGCATGTCTCCAGCGACGGTCGCTCACTCGATTCGCTGGCCGCCGCTGAGTGCTCCGCCCGGCGCACCCGAAGGAAGTTCCGCTTCCGCCGGGGATTGAGCCGGCCGCGCTGACGCCGCGCCAAGGATGACCCGCGCCTTCAAGACCGTGACGGAGGCTCTCGCAACGCTCTCGCCCTCAGCGCCAGTCGCGCCTGCGCCCAGCACGCGACCCGCCGTCACGTCTGATCAAGCCGAAGTCGCGCTCAAGGCGTACGTCAAGGGTCGCAACGCCGCGCTTGACAATCGGCATCTGCAGGCCGTCACCGAATTCCAGAAGGCGCTGGCGATCGATCCCGATTCGCCGCAGGTGCTGCGCGAGGCGGCCCGCTCCTACGACGCCGTCGGCAATCAGCAGAAGGCGATGGAACTGCTCGATCATCTGGTGCAGGTGAAGCCCGACGACGCTGAGGCCCTCTTCGCGCTCGGGCTGGCGGCGGCGGCGCGTCGCGACTTCAACAAGTCGATCGACTATCTCGCGCGTTTCCGCCGCGACGCCGATGCCGCCGATCACGATCCCGGCGTGGATGTGCTGGCCGACTTCACGCTCGCCACCTCGCTGCGCGAACTGGGTTACGACCGCGCGTTCATCGAATTGGCGACCGCAGTGGTGGACATGCCCGCGCGACTCGCGGCGGCGGCGCCTTCTTCGCGCTTCGCCTCGGTGTATCGCCAGCGCGGCGACCTGTGGCGCGGCGCGGGCGATGCCTATGCCCGCCTGGGCGACCTTGATGCCGCAGTCGAAGCATGGACCGCCGCCGCCGCGCTGCCCTCAGCCGATCCTTCCGCGCTCGAGCCGCGCGTGATCTACGCCAATCTGCGGCAGGGTCGAATCTACGGTGCGCAGCGCGCGTCTGCGTGAGGCGCTGCTGCTTTCGGTCGCATCAGGCGCGGTGAACGATCGCGAAGTGCGGCTGTGCGCGTACGTCGCTGAGCATGCGCGGCCGGTCGATCATCTGGCGGACGAAGTGCTCGCGCTGCAGCAGGCGCAACCGGATGATGGCGGTTGCGTGCGGGCCGCGGCGATGTTCCTGCCTGCCCGATCGTGCGATGGCGCTGTACTTCGCGGGTTCGTCGAACGCAGCCCGATGACACGCAAACGCTGGCACAGTTGATGATTGGCTGCAGCCGATGACGCGGCAGGGGCGCGGCCGGGCTGACGATCGCGCTCGCCGCGGCCCATCCGGCGCAACTGGACGATTACGCGGACGCCTTCGGGCAGGCATCGCCCGGTTTCGCAGCGGCGGTGAAAGCGATTCCTCCGCAGCCGGCCGACTCGCCCACGCAGGCAGCCGTGCTTTCGCATTGCTGGCGCGGGCAGGATCACTGGGTGAAGCATGGACGGTCTGTCAAAGGGCGCTCGAACGCTGGCCGAAGGATCGCGAACTGCTCTGCGCAGCGTGCAACTCGCCGCGGCGATGCAGGAGCCCGCGCTGGTCGATCACGCGATCCTTGCATGCAACGACATCGAGACGTGGCCGGCTTGGTCATACTCGCGGAGTCGCGCCTTTCAATCAACCAGACGGAACAAGCGCTGGAACTGGCGCGGCGAGCTATTGATCGCGATCCGAACAATGTCGAGGCGCAGATCGAACTGGCCCGCGCCATCGCAACACGCCGAAGCGCTGGCGGTCGCGAAAGCCACCGCGGCCGATGCGCAAGCCGAGGTCGAGCCGCCGTCGCCGCGTCGAATCTCGCCATCGATCTCGAACCCAGCGCGATGCCTGCTACGAAACACTCGCGCTGATCTACGGGCCGGGCGGAGTGCTGGCTGACAGCCAGTTGTTCCGCGAGACGCTCGTGCGTCTGCGACAGGGCAATCCGCAAAGCCCACTGTACAACCGCTTCGCCGCGCAGGATTCGCTGCAACAGCATCGTTACGATCAGCGCTGGAGCGGCTGATCAACGCCTACGACGGCGATCCCACCGACGCGTCGGCTCTCACGCTCGCGGTGACGGTGTGGGAGAAGTCCGGCGAACTCGACGCCGCTGAAACATGGCTGCGCCGCGTTGACACAGCGGCCGGGCGATGCGCTGTTGCGCGAACAGTTGCTGCGTGTGTGGCGCTGCGAAACAAGACCGAACAGGCGATCAGCGAACTGCAGAAGCAGGTCGAGGCCGATCCCGAGGACTGGACAGCCCGTCGGCTGCTGGAACGCATATCGCGTGACCGGGCAGGCCGACGCGGCGCTGCAACTGGGCGAGGCGCGACTGCTCGCGCGGCCGGAAGGCGTGCGCCGCGAAATCGAACTGGCGGCTCTGTACGCCGGTGCGGAACTGGCCGACAAGGCGTTCGCGCATCTGGAACCGGCGTGCGTGATCTCGCGGCCGACGCGTCGCTGGATGATCTTTCCGCCGCGATGACCATCGCCGGCCGCATCAAGACCAGCAGGCGCGGCGCCAAGCGATAACGCTCGACCTGGCGAACATGGCCATCGAGCGGCATCCCGACGCGCCGCGCCGCTGCAAGTGTATGGATTCGCCTTGCGGGCCCTGGCGCGCAAGGGTCTCGACCACCCGGCGCGCAGGTTGAATCGCTGGTACGAGCGGCGGCGGCGAAATCGACCGGCGCGGCGGACGCGTCCTATCGCGGCACGCGCGGGTGTGGCTGGAATTCGCGCAGGCGATGGTGGCGGACGACTTGCCCGCCGCGGCGGCCCGAGCGCTGCGCGTGCGACTGACGGAGAAGCCCGAATTCGAATCCGGCGCGATGCAGGGCGCGATGGCCCGCATCACCGTGATTCTTGACGCCGAGACCGCTTTCGAAGCCGGACCGAACAACCCCGACGCCGGTCGCACACAGGCCGAATTGAGCATGGCGTTGCTGCACGATCTGGACAAGCGCAACAATCCTGCAGCGCATCTCGACACGCCCGAGCGCATCGATCTTGCGGGCGGCATCTACGAGGCGAGCGTCCTGTACACGCTCGTCGAGCTGAGGCCGGCTCGGAAACGCTCATGCGCGAAGTCCTCAAATTGCGGCCGGACGATGCGATGATGCTCAACAACCTGGGCTACATGCTGCTGGAGAACGGCCAGAACGACGAGGAAGTCACGCGCATGATCGACTCGGCGCAGAAACTCAACCCGATGAGAGCAACATCCTCGATACCGTCGGCTGGCGTCGCCAGTTCGGTCGCCTGCGAGTACTCCACTACCGCGTCGTTCTGGGCCTGCACCAGGAACGTCGGCACGTTGGTCACCTGCAGCGCGGGGCTGGCAGAGGCAGCCTGCTGCGGGCACGACGCCGGATAGCACCCGAGGAACGCCGCGACCGTGTCCGTCAGCGTGGTCATCGTCGTCAGATTGGTTGGCGCAGACCAAGCGACAACCGCGTTGCCACCGAGCGTGTACGCGCCCATCAGCGCGAGCTGCCCCCCAGCGCTCGTTCCCCACCAGCCAAGCCAGTTCGATCCATTCAGGTCTGTTAGGTGGCTTTGCTCCCACGCCAGCGCCGCGCGGAGATCGTCCATCTGTGCAGGCCATACTGATTGCGGCACCATCCGGTACTCGACGGCGATGCATGCGAACCCAGATACGACGAGGGTCGTACAAGTGCGGCCCATTTCGCTCTTGCTGCCCGAGCTCCAGCCGCCAGCGTGCAGCGCGATCACCACAGGACTATTCGGCTGCGCCGCTCGGTACACATCGGCTGTCTGCGCCGGATCCAAGCCGTAGGAGACGGTCTCGGTCGGCGTCCAGCCCGACGAGCCATGGGGGCAGGCGGCGAACACAGCAGCTGCGACAAGCGCCGACGCGAGCAACGTTACTCGCCTCACGTCTGGTCGTGAGAAGAACACGCGCATCCTCTCGTATAGCCTTCCTATGCCGTCATTTCTCTCTCCTTTCTATCTGTGACGTTCAACACCTTCCAAGGGGATCGACAGCCCATCTGTCACAGAAACATCTAGACCGCTAATGAGGTGGACGACGACCGTCCCGTGTCCTACGCTCATGATGTGAGATGTCAAACCTGCCGCTCGACGTTCACCGCCAGCCGCAGCCATGCTCGCTTCTGCTCGAACGCCTGCCGCCAGCAAGCAGGCACAACGGCGACAGCGAGAGACGCTTCTGCGGGCTCAGCGGGGCGAGGCCGAGGCCGCTGCGCGGGCGGAACTGTTACGTAACGGTTTCGCCCCCGACCTTCATGTCGCAGACGTGAAGGAGTGGAGACCGAGCGGCGTCGCAACGATCATCACCGACCCGCCCTACAACAACATCGCGCTCTGTCGCGAGCTGGCTGACTTCGCGGTGGAAGTGCTCCCGGATGGCGGTGCGCTGGTCGCGTTGTGCTCAGGCCCGATCCTCGCCGACGTGGTGCAGGCGATGGCCCGTCCTGAGCTGATTTGGAGAACGCCACTGGCGTGGCTGTACGGGGAGACCGACAACCGCACATACGACAGGCCGCGCAGGGTCTCGCTGTACGAGGTCGGCTACGAACCCGTTGCGCCTGCGTCCGCGCCGGTCGCATCCTCGTAGCCCTCCAGCCTGCGCACGATCTGGACGAGACCATCGATGATCCCTGCCGCAAGAGCCGCGTCCTCGGTGACGAGCCGCCGGAGGTCCCAGGCATCCAGCCTGTAGACCGCCAGGTCCGTCTCGGCCGTGACGGTGGCAACGCGAGGGCCCGGGTCGAGAGCTGCGATCTCGCCGAAGTGCGAACCCGGGCCGAGGGTGGTTCTCGGCTTGCCGTGCGCTGTGACCGTCGCAGTACCAGACTCGATCATGAAGAAGCCAAAACCTTGCTTGCCCTCCTCGGCGATGACGTGACCGGCGTCGAACGAGTGCTCGTCGAAGAGCGGTATCAGTTTCTTCAGGTGCTTCTCCGACAGCGACGAGAAGAGCGGAACGTTCTTGAGAGCGGAGACCTCTACGGACATGTCTGGAGACTAATGATCGCGCCGTCCGATGGCGACACCTCGGTGGGTTACGGGCCCGCCGGCGAGTGCTTGGGTCAGCGTGGGCAAATGTTGCGGAACTCACGTGAGCGAGTACAGACTGGAGCAGCGAGCAGCGTTAGCCCGGCGTTAGTCACCGGAAGCACACTCGACCCTTCCACGGGTGGACACCCGCGACGGCGAGAAGGAGGCCGAACTCAAAGAGCCTGCGTTGTCCTCGCGACGCCGGGCACTCGCCGGTAGAGCCGCCCGCCCAGGCGAAGCCAGGCGAGATCCCCCGCGTCCGTCCGCAGGAAGTGGCCGCGGGTCCCGTCGTGCGGGCCGCCGTCCACGATCCAGCGTTCGCGCGTGTAGAACCAGGCGTCCATCGGCGGCGGCGCGGGCGGCGGCGGCGTGTCCGCCGTGGGGAAGCCGCCTAACGGCTCGAAGTCGACCCTGACCCGGTCGCCGTTCGGCGTGATCGTGACGCGGCCCATCGGCGTCGCGTAGACCCCGGCGTACTCGTCGACGGGCGCGTCCTGCACTGCCTCCGGCGGTGGGCTCTTCAGGCCGGCGGCTGCGAGCGCCGCCTCGGTCACCTGCAGCCCGTTGGGCGAGTGGTTGGTCAGGACGGCGAGCGCGAAGCCGGTGCGGGGCTGCAGGACGAGCATCGACAGCTGCCCCATCGTCCCGCCCCCGTGCCGGATCGTCCCGAAGCGGTCCTCGCCGTACCACGTGAGGCCGACCCACTCTCCCTCCTCGGCGGCAGCCGCCTGGGGCTCGTGCATCGGCGCCAGCTCCGGGGGCGGGTTCAGATGCAGGCGGGCGTAGCGCAGCAGATCGGGAGTGGTCGACGTGATGCCGCCCGCGGGGTGCGAAGAGCGCCCGACGGGCCAGGGCCGGGCGACGCGAACCTCGCCGTCCCTTTCGTTGTGGCCGACCGCGAAACGCTCTGTCATCACCTCCCACGGCCAGTACGTGCTCGACGCCATTCCGAGCTCGTCGAAGACGAGCCTCTTGACCACCTCTTCGAACCGCTCGCCCGTCACGACCTCGACGACCCGTCCGGCGACCGCGAAGCCCGCGTTGTTGTACGACCACAGCTCGCCGACGGGCGTCAGCTGGGGCAGCGTCCGCATGCGCTCGACGTAGCGTGCGACGGCGTCGTCGCCCCAGCCCGTGTCGTCGAAGTAGTCGCCCTGCCAGCCGCCCGTGTGTGCGAGCAGATTGCGCAGGGTCACGCGCTCCGCCGCGTCGCCATCGGCGAGCTCGAGGTCGGGCAGATAGGCCCGCACCGGCCGGTCGAGGTCGAGCGAGCCCTGGGCGACCAGGTACATGACGACGCTCCCCGTGAACGTCTTGCTGATCGAGCCGATCTGGAAGCGCGTCTCCGGCGTGACGTCGAGAGGGTTCTCGACGCTCGTGATGCCGAAGCCCTCGTGCCGCTCCTCGCCATCCTGCAGCACGCCGACGGCGACGCCCGGCACCCGCAGCTCCTCCTGGCGGCTACGGACAGCCTCGAACAGGTCCACGCGGCGACTCTACAGCTGGGCGGGCGTTGCGGGTCGGCGCCCGGCGAGCTGGGCAGCCAGCAGTCATAGTGAGGCCGTGCAGGAAGCCAAGCCCGCCAAGGACCTGATGCTGATCCTGGCCAGAGAGCTGGCGACGAATGCCTCGACGCCGATGTTCATCACCGACGACGAGGGGACGCTGGTCTTCTACAACGAGCCGGCGGAGCGGATCCTCGGCCGCCCGTTCGCCGCAGCCGGCGAGATCGTCGCCTCCGAGTGGGAGTCGATATTCGAGGTCGAGACGCTGGACGGGAAGCCGATGCCGCTCGAGGAGATGCCGTCGGGGATCGCCTTCCTCGAGAAGCGCGCCGCGACCGGCCCCCTTCGGATCACGAGCCTCGACGGCACGAAGCGCGAGCTCGTCACGACGGCCTTTCCGCTCTTCAAGCGGGGACGCGACTTTGTCGGGATCGTCGTCCTCTTCTGGGAGTAGCGCAGCGTGCGCGTGACGATCTGGGGCTGTCGCGGCTCGCTGGCAACTCCGGGCCGCGCGACCCTCAAGTTCGGCGGCAACACGTCCTGCGTGGCCGCTGAACTCGACGACGGCACGCTGATCGTGTTCGACGCGGGCACGGGGATTCGCAACCTCGGCCTCGAGATGGCTTCGCGCGGTCCTCGCGAGATCCACCTCTGCCTCACACACTTCCACCTCGACCACGTCGAGGGAATCGGCTTCTTCGCCCCGCTCTTCGACCCGCGCACGGAGCTGCACATCTGGGGCCCGCCGTCAACGGAGCGGAGCCTCGAGGAGCGAATCGGCCTCTATCTCTCCCCGCCGGTGTTCCCGCTCTCGCTCGACGACATTCCGGCGCAGCTCCGCTTCCACGACGTGCCCGAGGAGCCGTGGCAGATCGGCGACGCCGATCTGTTCGCGACCGAGGTCTCCCATCCGGGCACGACCGTCGGGTACCGCCTATCGGAGAACGGCTCCGTCTTCGCCTACCTCCCCGACCACGAGCCTGCGATCGGCGTGCCGCTGGAGACGCTGTCTCCGGACTGGATGTCGGGATTCGCGATCGCCGCCGGCGCGACCGCGCTGGTCCACGACGCCCAGTACAGCGAGGAGGAGTACCCGAGCAAGGTCGGCTGGGGCCACTCGAGCGTCGCGGATGCCGTCGTCTACGCGAGTCGGGCGACGGTCGGGCAGCTGCTTCTCTTCCACCACGACCCTCTCCACGACGACGAGAAGCTCGACGCCCTCCAGGAACGCGCCCGCGAGCTCTGGACGCGGGGGGACCTGCCTCCGTCCCTCGCTCGCGAAGGGATGACGATCGAGCTCTAGGTGTCGCGGGAGAGGTGCGCGGCCCTGAGCGCGGCCGAGGCGCCGTTGCGGAGCCGGTCCTCGAGCGAGGAGACCGCCCGGCCGGCGAGGTTCTCGAGGTTTTCGTCGTTCGCCGGCAGCGAGCCTGCGACATGCCCGCCGATCCGCGCGGCGATGCTGAGCCCGACGCTGCCGAAGCGCTCCTCGATCGCGTGCTCCCACCGCGCCGGAATCGCCGTCTGCGGCTCCGTGCTCTCGATCGCGAGCTCGTACACGGTCTCGGGAGCGTCGATGTCCTTCAGGTGCCGCTCGCCGGTGGGAAACATGGAGACTCCCCGCGGCAGCGTCGAGCGGACGAGGGCGCCGGTCGTCTCCGAGAGCACCGTGTGCCCGCCCTGTGCGAGCTTGCAGAGCCTGGCGGCCTTGACGACGTCGAGCCCGAGGTAGCCCTCGGTTCCCACGGTCGGCTCGCCGGTGTGCAGGCCGATCCGCACCCGGACGGGCATGCTCTCGGGCCACGTAGTCAGGCTGTGCGCCCGCTGGACCTCGATTGCGGCGAAGACCGCGTTGCGCGCGCGCGGGAACGCGAAGAAGAACGCGTCACCCTGTCTGTCGATTTCGACACCGCCCTCGGCGCCGAAGGCACGGCGGACGATGGTGCGATGCCGTGCGAGCACGTCCGCGTACCGCTCGCCGAGCCGCCGCAGCAGGTGCGTGGACGCCTCGATGTCCGTGAAGGCGAACGTGACCGTGCCGCCGGGCAGCGCGGCCCTGCGTCCGTTTGCGACGGAGCCGTCGGTCGGAAACAACGTGGAGGCCCCCACCCCGAGGTACATGCCCTCCAGACCGGCCTGGGGCCGGCGGTCTTGCCGCGGGCGCATCGCAATGACACAGCGAATGTCGCGGTGGTGACAGTAGCCGCCGCGGCACGTGGGCTGTGGGAATGTACGGATTCTGGTTCAGCGTCCGCACCGATCGCGAGGAACGTGTTTTTACGGGCGCCACGCGGCTCTGTACGCCGTTCAATGCCGAGAAACAATCGACAGACACGGAGGTTCGTCGTGCGCAAGCTCCTTCTCATCGGTTTCCTCGCCCTGGTCTTCGTCATCCCCGCCTCGGCCTCGCCGGTCGTCCCGATCGTGATGAAGGATCCGGGCTGCCACTGGTTCATGGTCAACGGCAAGTACGCCGTCAAGTACGTGTCCAACGGACCCGTCTCGGTCAGGAACCTCGACGAGGCGGCTCTGAAGTTCGCCGGCCCGACCGGCACGAAGCTGGCCAAGGTCGGCGCCACGATCACGCTGAAGGCCAAGGGCATCTACCGCATCACGATGGTGGGCCAGTTCAAGCACGACAACACGCTGAAGCTCGTCGTCAAGTAACACGCACGGCGAACCTTCGTGTCCGATCGAGGCCCGCTCCGGCGGGCCTCGACGTTCGTCAGGCGGCCGAGTCGCGCGCTGCGCGCCAGAGGTGCTCTTCGTGCTCGGTCGACGGCTCCGCCTCGCGGAGCGTGGCCAGCAGGAGCCGCGTCACGGGCTCTCCCAACTCGCTCCCGAGGCGCTCGCGGGCGGGCTCGTGGTCGCTCTCGGTCGAGCGCCCGACCGTCTCGCAATCCCAGAGCAGCCGCTCGCTGCCCCTGTTGGTCGCCCCAGCACGACGAGTCGCGGACATCGCGTCCACCATAACGTCCGGGGTCGGACGCTCCAAGAGGCCGGGTCGCTCTTTGCGAGCTTTTCTCGTCAGGCGTCGACGAGCTTCAGGGGCGGCCGCGCGCTGTCGTCGCCCGCGTCGGTCGGGACGGGGTCGGCAGGGGCGACGAGCTGCAGTCGCGGTGCGACAGAGGTCTTGTTGGCGAGCCGCTGCTCGAGGAGATCGCAGATCTCCTTGGCGCGACGCCATTGCTCGGACCAGTAACGCTCGAGCTCGGACGCGATGGCGGCGAGCTCGTGTTCCCCTGAGTTATCCACAGCCGGGTCACTCATCGTCATTTCGAGCCAAAACTTGAGCCCCCATCCGTCGCGATCGCTACAAGGTGCAACGTGCTCGTTCTCGTCCTCGTCGCCGTCGTCGCGCTGACGGCCGGGCTCCTGCTCGGCCGGATGCGGGCACGGAGGCCTGCGTCGCGGCGCGATCTCCAGTCGCGGATGGCCGCGGAGGCGTTCCCGAACGGTGCGCTGCTGATCTTCGACCGGCGGCTGAGGCACACGTTTGCGGCCGGGAGAGGGTTGCGCGCGATCGGCCCCGGCAACCGCGACATCGAGGGCCGGACCGTACGGGAAGCCTTTCCGGAGGAGACCTGGACCGTGCTCGAGCCCGCGTACCGCGCCGCGCTCGAAGGACGGGAGTCGGCCTTCGAGCTGCCGTACGGCGACCGCGACCACCTGCATCGCGTCGTGCCGGTGCGCAACCGCGCGGGCTCGGTCGTGGCCGGCATGCTGGTCGCACAGGACATCACCGACCGGAAGACCCGCGAGCACAGGCTCAGGCAATGGGCGAGCCGCGACGGCCTGACCGGCCTCTGGAACCGCGACCGGCTCCTGGAGGAGATCGACCGCTTCCTGCACGAGCGCCGGCGGCGCAACGACGGCGGCGGGTCGCTGCTCTTCGTCGACCTGGACGGGTTCAAGGCGGTCAACGACTCGCAGGGGCACCCTGCTGGAGACGAGCTCCTTCGCGCGGTGGCGCAGGCGATCGAAGGACGCGTCCGCTACTCGGACACGGTCGCGCGGATCGGCGGCGACGAGTTCGCCGTGCTGCTTCCCGGGCGCGACCCCCGCGCAGGCCGCGCAGGTTGCCGAGAAGATCACTGCCGCCGTCGCAGCGGTCTGGCCGGTCGCCCTGCGTGGAGGGGCGAGTGTCGGCCTCGTCGCGCTCGAGCCGGGCGACCGCTCGGCCGCCGAGGTGCTCGCCGCGGCCGACCGCGAGATGTACACGGTGAAGCGCGCCCGCCACGTCCGCCGTGCCTCCTAGCGGCGACGCGCGGAAGACGCGAAGTACGATCCCGCGCGTGGCGAGGCCCACGCGCGCGTGCCGCGTCTTCCAGCACCACGGCTCGAACGAGGTGGACTTCAGCCACGAGACGATCCAGGAGCTGCTCGTCTCGGGCGAGTTCTTCTGGCTCGACCTCGACCGGCCGGACGCAGGCGATTTCGACCTGCTCCGGGACTCGTTCGGTTTCCACCCGCTGGCCGTCGAGGACTCGGAGCACTTCGGCCAGCGGGCGAAGCTCGACGAGTACGACGACTTCGTCTTCATCGTCGTCTACGGCGCGGTCGCCCGACGAGGACAGGCTCGTCGAGGTGCACTGCTTCTACTCGGAGCGGTGCCTCGTCACGGTGCACCGCGACGACTGCCCGGCCTTCAGCGAGCTCCGCGGGCGCTACGAGAAGCGGCAGAGCGATCCCGAGCGGCCTTCGCTCCTGCTCTACCGGCTGATCGACGGGCTCGTGGACAGCTTCTTCCCCATCCTGGCCGAGTTCGACGACCGCATCGACCAGCTGGAGGACGGGATCTTCCGGCGCGCGGACGAGGAGCAGCTCCAGGAGCTCTTCGGCATGAAGCGCCTGCTCGTCGGGCTGCGCAAGGCGGTGTCGCCTCAGCGCGACACGTTCGCCCGCGTGTCGGGAGGCATTGCCCAGCTGCCGGGGTTCGTGGACGACGACGAGCGCTACTTCCGCGACGTCTACGACCACCTGATCCGGATCAGCGACCTGATCGACAGCTACCGCGACCTGCTCACGGGCGCGATGGACGTCTACCTGTCGACGGTCTCGAACCGGCTGAACGACGTGATGAAGAAGCTGACGGTGATCGCGACGATCTTCCTGCCGCTGGCCTGGATCACCGGCGTCTTCGGCCAGAACTTCGGGTGGCTGGTCAGGAACATCGGCAGCCTCGAGGCGTTCCTCGTCTTCGGCGTCGGCGTAGAGCTCGCCGTGATCGTGACGATGCTCGTCTTCTTCCGCCGCAGAGGTTGGATCTAGCGCTACTCCTCCGCGCGCGACAGCTGCGCGCCCAGGAAGACCCCGACGGGGGCGGGGTTGTGGATGAAGTCGTTCGGGCCCAGCTCTGCCTCGGCCTCGTAGTCGACGACGAGGCCGAAGCCGGCGCGCGTGTGGTTGCCGGTCGCCGTGTCGGAGCGTGTCCGCGTGACGCTGTTCCCGCTCACCATGCACATGGAGTGGTCGTTGCAGTAGATGCCGACGCCGTTCGCGCCGCTGACGGTGTTGCCCTCGATCCCGCCCATCGACATCTCGTCCATCGAGATCGCCCGCAGGCTCGTCTGCTCGACGTGGTTGTCGCGCAGCATGCCGGTGGACGCGTCGAAGAGGATCCCCTGCTGGCCGCCGACGATCCGGCAGCCCTCGACCAGGCTCTCGCCGTAGCCGGCGCCGAAGGAGATGTCGATGCCCTGGCCGAAGAGGGAGTCGCCCATGTCGACCGAGCAGTCCCTGATCGTGATCGCGGTGTCGCGGACGTGGATGCCGTCGAGCGTCGCACCTTTCACGGAGACGCGGTCGAGCGTGACGTTCCGATAGCCGTCCACGGCGATCCCGTTCTGGCCCCCGACGACGCGCACGTTGCTGATCGTCACGTCCGAGTGCCGCACGACGATCCCCCCGACGACCACCGACGCGTCGCTCCCGACGAGGTGCTCGCGCCGATCGACGACCAGCGGGCCGCGCGTGATGCCGGCCGGGAGGTGGACGACGGGCGGGAGGTTCGACCACCAGATCGCTCCGGCGGCCGCGAAGGGCACGGCGATCGCGGCGCCGACGGCGAGCCCTGCCCGGCCGAGCTCGCCTCCATCCTCTGCGTACGACAGCCGCCAGAGCGGCAGCAGCCCGTGGCCGAGAACCTGCGCCGAGATCCAGCCTGCGGCGAACAGGGCGAGCGCGACGGCGATCGGGGCCCGCACGCCGAGAGCGAGGACGGCCGCCATGACCGCGCCGAGCTCGAGCAGCCCGAGCGGCACAGCAGTCCAGCCGGGCTGGTAGGGGAGCAGCGGGTGGTAGGCGAGGTCGAGCGCGAGCAGGGTCGCGACCATCGCGCCCGCGAGCTCCACCGGCCACCAGCTTCGCAGGGCGGTCGCCAGCACGACGGCGGCCAGCAGCGGCGGCAGGAGCGCCGCGAGCCGCGACTCGAGCCGGCCTCTCAGCGTGTACGACATCTGCGCAGGAAGGCGTGGGCGGCGAAGCGGGCGCCGGCGAGCGTGTCGGCGGCCGGGTAGGCGTACTGGCCGGCGACGCCGCAGACGGCGAGCGTGCGCGAGCGGTCGGTGAGAGCGGGAACCGTGGAGTCGGGAGCGAGGACGATCCAGCCGTCGACGGTGGCGAGCCCGTGCTCGGCGACGAGGCCGGCGAGCAGCGGGTCGTGGCGGTAGCCGCGCAGGAAGCCCGTCGCGCAGATCACCTGGTCGGCGCCGTTGACCGCCGTCTCGACGCGGAACCGCCCTTCGGCGCGGGCACGCTCGAGGGGGCCGTCCCACGCGGCGCCCGGCGGGTACGAGGGCGCCAGCAGCTCGCGGAGCAGGGCCGCCCGCGCCGGGGGGCTCAGGTGGCGGAACGACCGGAGGCCGCGCTTGCTCAGGTACGGCCGGGGCACGTTGAGCGGCCGCCGCACGGGCTCGCGGCGGCGGACGGACGTCACGGTCGCTCCGGCGGCGAGCGCGTTCAGCCACTCGGTCGCCGCCGCCAGGCCGGCGCCGACGACGCAGACGCTCTCGCCGTAGCCGTGCGGCTCGTACGAGTGCACGCAGCGCGGGTCGTCGCGGAGCTCCTCGGGGAACGCGTGCCCCGGGTGGCCGGTGGCCAGCAGGACGTGTCTGAACGGGCCGCGCCCATTCAAGCCAGCAGCGTCGAGCTCGAAGCCGTCCGGTACGGGGTGGACCCGCTCCACGTGCGCCTGCACGACCCGCTCGTTCCAGCCGCTCGCGGCGCGCAGCGACTCGACGTGCTCGAGGAAGTCGCCGACGGTCGGGTGGTAGCGGTCGCAGACGCTCTGCACGAGCGGCCGCAGCGAGCGCCCCCGCGTCGCGTCGCGGACGGCCAGGCCCGGGAACGACGTCGGCAGGCAGTGCCCGTCGCTCTCCGAGCGCATGTGCGTCTGCCGGATCGCCGCGGCCCGCCGGCGCCAGGCGGCGGCCGGGTCGAGCTCCGGCGAGAAGACCGTCACCTCCTCGGACGGGATCCCGCCGCGGCGCAACGTCAGGTACGCCGTGAAGCCGGCGAGCCCGCCTCCGACGACGGCAACGCTCACTTCACCGACCCCGCCAGCAGGCCCTGGACGAAGTAGCGCTGGAAGGCCAAGAAGACGAGCAGCGGGATCATCAGCGAGATGAACGCGGCGGGCGCGATGATGTCGATGCTCGACCCGAACTCGCGCAGCTGGCCGAAGATCCAGACCGTGATCGGCTGCGTGTTCTGGCCGAACACGAGCGCCACGAGCAGGTCGTTCCACGTCCACAGGAACTGGAAGATCGCCAGCGAGGCGATGGCGGGCAGCCCGAGCGGCATGATCAGCCGCAGGAAGATCCGCAGTTCGCTGGCACCGTCGATCCGCGCGGACTCGAGGATGTCCTTCGGGATCCCGACGAAGAAGTTCCGTAGCAGGAAGATCGCGAAGGGCAGCCCGAAGGCGACGTGGAAGAGGATGATCCCGAGCACGGTGTCGAACAGGCCGAACGTGTCGTAGAGCCTGAACATCGGGATCAGGGCCATCTGGATCGGCACGACGAGCAGCGCGATGACGAAGATGAAGATCCAGTCGCGGCCCGGGAAGTCGAGCCAGGCGAACGCGTAGCCGGCGAGCGCGCCGACGACGATCACGATCAGCGTGTTCCCGACCGCGATGTAGGCCGTCGTCTTGAGCGCGTCGATCAGGCCGCTGTCCGAGAGGAGTGCGTCGTAGTTCGCCCAGGTGGCGCGGCTCGGGTGCGCGAAGATCTGCCACCAGCCCTCCGACGCGAGCGACGACGCCGGCAGGATCGAGGTCAGGAAGAGGCCGATCGTCGGCACGAGCCAGAGCGCGCCGAGCGCGACCAGGAACAGGTTCAGCGGGCCCTTCGCGGTGAAGCGGACGACGCGCGCGGCGACGCTGTCGTGCGGCCTGGGGACCTCGACCGCGGGCGCTGTCGCAGCCATCAGGCCTCCCTCCGGAAGCGGCGGACGTTGAGGAGCAGCACCGGAACCACGAGTACGAACAGGAAGACGGCAATCGCCGAGCCGAGGCCGAAGTCCCCGGCCGTGAAGGCCGTGCGCCACATCGCCAGGGCGATCACGTTCGCGTCCGCCTGGGTCGACTCCGGCGCGAGGGCGATGATCAAGTCGAAGACCTTGAGGACGTTGATGATCATGGTGATGAAGACGACCGTGAGCACCGGCGCGAGCAGCGGCACCGTCACGCGGCGGAACACCTGCCACTCGGTGGCGCCGTCCGTCCGTGCAGCCTCGAGCACGTCCCGGGGCATCGCCGACAGGCCGGCCGCGATCACGACCATCGAGAAGCCCGCCCAGATCCAGAGGTACGCGATGAAGAGGGCCGGAGTGATCAGCTTCGGACCGAGCCAGGAGATCCCGTTCCACGGCTTGGCGAACGTCTGCGCGCCGATTGCGGCGTCGTAGGTTCCGGCCGGGACGTTCGAGAAGTCGAAGGTGCCGTCCGACGCGCTCGTCGCCGACTGGACGGTGTGCCCCTTCGCGTCGCGCAGCTGCACGGTCACGCCGGGGAGGCCCAGCTCGCCTTTCTCGACCTTGCCGGGTGTCCCGCCACCCGGCTTGAAGTCGCGCCAGACGACGCCGACGATGTCGCCCTCTTTCGCGGGCGGAGAGACGGCCTGCTCGGCCCCCTTGGGCACCTGCTGGGGCGGGATCGCGGTCAGCCCCAGCCTGGCGACGCCGCCCGGGTGCAGCGGGGTTTTCAGCACGAGCGTGCCGGAGCCGGTCGCCTGGAGGGCGGGAATCGAAGGGCTGGCGCTCGAGAGGACGCCTGCCGGGCTGACGGCGTCGGAGAAGACCTTCCCGAGCGCGTCGATCGCACCCAGGCTCGGGTCCTGCTGGTACATGAGCCGCCAGGTCACACCGGTCGCGAACGCCGAGATCGCCATCGGCAGGAAGATCACCGTCTTGAACGCGACCGACCAGCCGACACGCTCGGTCATCGTGGCGAAGATCAGTCCGACCGCCGTCACGAGCGCCGGCACGACGGCGACCCAGAGGGCGTTGTTCTTGATCGCCGTCGTCAGCGCCGAGGTGGAGAACAGAGCCCGGTAGTTGTCGAGCCCGACCCAGTTCCCGATGTAGCCCTGCTGCCCGTAGAAGCTGCGGACGATCGTGTACACGGCGGGGTAGATCACCCAGACGCCGAGCACGACGAGCGCCGGCAGCATGAAGAGCAGGGCCGTGAGGTAGCGGCTGTACCGGCGCAGCCCGCCGGGGGCGCGCGGAGCCGCCACGGGAGGCGGCTCCGCGGTGATCCCGCCCGCGGTCAAGCGCTACTTCGCCTTCTTGTAGGCCTTGGCGGCGGCCGCCTCCAGCTTCGCGGCGATGCCCTTCACGTCCTTCGGGTTCTGGAGGAACTGCTGGAAGAGCCCCCATTCGCCCTGGCCGGCGGTCGCGCCGAACGAGGCCGGCTGGTTGTCGGACAAGTCGAACACGATCGACTTGGCCTTCTGGACGGGGACAGCCGTCGCGCGGGTGATCGGGTCCGGGTAGACGCTCGGGCTCATGTTCTTGTTGCCGGTCGAGAAGCCGCCCGACTTGGCCCAGGCTGCTGCGGCCGCCGGCGTGGCCAGGAAGGACTCGAACGCCCTGATCGCCGGGGTGTCGCGGAAGGTGATGATCAGATCACCCCCGATCTCGACTGCATTCGCACCGGGGCCGTTTCCGATCGTCGGGAAGCTGAAGACGTTGAAGCCGGACCCGGCCTTCGCTTTCGTCGTCGTCGTGATCACGCTGCCGACGAAGTCACCCTCGAACACCATCGCTGCCTTCGGCGGGGTCGAGAACGCCTGCGTGACCGAGTCGTTGAAGTTGGTCTGGATGGCGCCCGACGTCCCACCGGCGATGTTCGACGTGTCGCCGAGGATCAGCCCCATCGTCGTCAGCGCCTTGATCACCGACGAGTCCGTCCACTTGATCTTGTGTGCGCTCAGGAGGTTGTACTTCGCCGGCCCGAACGTGCGCAGATAGATGTTCTCGAACAGGTCGGTGAGCGTCCAGCCCTCTGCGCCGCCGATCGAGTAAGCGGGCACGCCGGAAGCCTGCAGCGTCTTGGCGCCGGCCAGGAGCTGCGTCCACGTCTTCGGTTTGGTGACGCCCGCCGACGCGAAGGCGGGCACGTTGTACCAGACGGTCGATTTGTTCGCCGCCTTGAAGACGATCGCGTAGAGCTTGCCCTGGAACGTCCCGAGCTGGGTCCAGGTCGGAGCGAAGTTCCTCGCCAGCACCGGCTTGGCGTACGTGATCGGCTTGAGCTTGCCCTGCTTCGCGAACTGGTCGACCAGACCCGGCTGCGCGACGTCGGCCATGTCCGGGGGGTGGCCGCCGGCTACCGAGGTCGTGAGGACAGTCGGGATGTTGTTCCCGACGGGCTTGTAGTTGATCTTCACCTTCGGGAAGACCTTGTTGAACGCCTTGATCACGTCGGCGAACTGCTTCTGCCCGGTCGAGGAGGTCCAGATCCCGTCGAACGAGACCGAGCCCGACACGGCGGACATGTGCGATCCCGCTCTGGTGCCCGCCCCGGCCAGCCCGGCAGCGACGAGCGCCGCGGACACGGCGATCCCGGCCACCACGCTGATGGCGATCCTTTTGCGACTCATGAGTCTCCTTTCTCCCTGGTTCCGCTGTCTGCGGTTCCGTCGTAGATCCCGGCGCCTGTCTCCGGGTCGAAGAAGTGGAGGGCGCGGGTGTCGACCGCGACCTCGACCGTCTCCCCCTCCTGGACGCGCGAACGGGCGCCGAAGCGACCGATCATCGTCGTCTCGGCCGCGGGCTCTTCGAGACCCCGCACGGCGGTCGTGTCGGTGTCCTCCGCGAGCTCGCGGACGTCGTCGGTCAGGGCCGGCGGCGCGTCGACGTCGAAGTGCACCATCAGCTCCGAGCCGAGAGCCTCGCGCAGCTTCACCGTCCCCCGCAGCCGGCTGTGCGAGGTCGTGTCCGAGGCGAGCGCCGCGTCCTCGAGATCCTCCGGGCGGATCCCGAGCACCACGGGCTTGCCCACGTACTCCTGGAGCCCGGGATGGTTGGCGCGGGCCTCCTCGCCGAGGGCCACGTGCTGCGAGCCGACCTTCGCCACGAAGGTGCCGTTCTGAGCTTCGAGCGTCGCCTCGAGCATGTTCATCGCCGGGCTGCCGATGAAGCCGCCGACGAACAGGTTGACCGGGCGGTCGTACAGCTCCTGGGGCGGTGCGACCTGCTGCAGCTCCCCCTTGCGCATGACGGCGACGCGGTCGCCCATCGTCATCGCCTCGACCTGGTCGTGGGTGACGTAGATCGTCGTCACGCCGAGCTCCCGTTGCAGGCCGCTGATCTCGGCCCGCATCTGCACGCGCAGCTTCGCGTCGAGGTTGGAGAGCGGCTCGTCCATCAGGAACGCCTGCGGCTGGCGGACGATCGCGCGGCCCATCGCCACCCGCTGCCGCTGGCCGCCCGACAGGGCCCGGGGCTTGCGCTTCAGGAACGGCTCGAGATCGAGGATGCGCGCCGCCTCCTTGACGCGCCGGTCGATCTCGGCCTTGGGCACCTTCTTGACCCGGAGGCCGAAGGCGATGTTCTCGTACACCGAGAGGTGCGGGTAGAGCGCGTAGCTCTGGAACACCATGGCGATGTCGCGGTCACGCGAGGGGACGTAGTTGACGACGCGCTCGCCGATCTTGATCACGCCTCGGGTGATCTCCTCGAGGCCGGCCAGCATCCGGAGCGCTGTCGTCTTCCCGCACCCCGAGGGGCCGACGAGGACCATGAACTCGCCGTCGGTCGACGTTCAGGTCGAGCTGAGCCACGGCGGTCGTCCCGTCGGGATAGACCTTGCTCACCTGTTCGAAGTCGACGGCGGCCATCCGTGCTCTCGGCGGGAGTGAGATTACCCCTTCGGGGGCGGAATCGAAACGGGCTCGGCTAGCGTTGGCGCTCGTGGCGGTCGGAGAAGCCCCGCTCCGGAAGACCAAGTTCGGACTCTGCCCCGACGGCGAGGGCTGGTTCGTCCACAACGCCCGCGAGGTGCGTTGGCGTGACTACGGGCCGATGGGGTTCAGTGCGAACTTCGAAGGCAAGCAGCGATTCCCACAGCTCGGCATCAACCTGAACGTCCTCCCGCGCGGTGCGTCTCTGGGCCTCTACCACCTGGAGAGCCACCAGGAGGACTTCCTCGTCCTCGCGGGCGAGTGCGTGCTGGTGGTGGAGGGAGAGACGCGGCGGCTGGAGGCATGGGACTTCGTGCACTGTCCCGCCGGGACGGCGCACATGATCGTCGGAGACGGCGACGAGCCCGCCGTGGTGCTGGCCGTCGGCGGCCGCGGCGGCCGGTCGGGCCTGAGGTATCTCGTCGACCCGGCGGCGCGCGAGCTCGGAGTCAGCGTCGAGACCGAGACGACGAAGCCCGACGAGGCTTACGCGAGCTACCCGCACCCGACGCGGACGAGCTACCGCGACGGCTGGCTCCCCGACTTCTGAGCCGCAGCCGTGAAAGCCTGGGGCCAATCCGGCCCTGTGGCTCACGGCTGTGACCCCAGGCCGCTTCCCGTCGTGCTCGCCTGCACGGCCGCCTGAGCTACGTCCGGGCCAAGCCCGGACTCCGCGGCAGATGGAGTCGCTTATCGCGAGCGCGTTTTCGACCGCCGACGCGACGTGGCCGAGCCTCGGCGTTGTGGCTTCCGTGCGGAGGACCGGCCGGATTCGCTTCTCGTCTTCTTCACCGCCTCCATGCTCGCGCGGAGCGCTTCCATCAGATCGGGCTGCTCTTCCTGCTCGGGCTCAGGCGCTGCGTGCACCTCCTCGCCCTTTTGCTTGCGCTTGATCACGGACAGCAGGGCGTCCGTGTACGTGTCCTTGTAGCTGGACGGCTTCCAGTCGCCGGCGAGGTTCTCGATCAGCCCGGTGGCGAGTTCGAGCTCGCGGCGGGAGACGGCTGGAAGGCGTGACGGGACGATCCCCTTGGGCGGATCGATCTCGTCTGCGAAGTGCATCTGCTCGAGTGTCAGCACCCGGTCACGCACGCGCAGGCAGCCCAGGTACTGGCGGCTGCGCATGACGAACTTGCCGATGCCGGCCAGGCCGGACTCCTCCATCGCCTTCACGAGCAGCGCGTAGGCGTGCTCTGCGCCGTCCTGCGGGCCGACCAGGTACGTGTGCGCGAAGAACGTAGGGTCGATCTGGTCGTAGGGGACGAAGTCCTCGAGCTCGATCGTCCGCGCGCCGCCTTCGATCTGGGCGGCCTCGAAGTCCACGTCCTCGAGGTGCACGAGCTTGCCCTTGCTCACCTCGAACGCCTTGACGATCTCGCCTCGGGAACCGGCTTGTCCTCGAGCTTGCAGACCTTCTCGTGGCCGATCGGCCCGTGCGCTCGAGGCGACGCAAGCGGGCGCGTGCCGAGCAGGAGATGCCGAGCCTGCCTTCGAACTATCGCTCAGGCTGAGAGTTCGATAGGACCCGGGCGTGGCGCCCGCGTCCGTCAAGCTCACGCCGCCCAGAGTTCCGGCGTGGTACGTCCCGCGGCCTGCGCTCGAGCGCAGGCTGGACGAGGCAGCTGCATACCGCCTGACCTCCGTTGTTGCCGGCGCGGGGTACGGGAAGTCCACGCACGTCGCGGTCAAGGCGGTCGAGCACGGCTGGGCGTGGTACACGGTCGACGCCGCCGACCGCGCGCCGACGGTGCTGGCCCGCGGGCTGACGTCGGCGCTGTCGGCGAAGGTCGGCGAGCTGGTCGTCCCGATCGGCGGGGCGGCAGGCGACGAGTCGGCGCTCGCCGACTCGCAGGCCGCCGGGATCTCGACCGCGCTCGACGACGTCGTCGTCGAGGATCTCGTGCTCGTCGTGGACGACGTGCACGAGCTCGGCCGCGACTCGAGCGCCGGAGCCGTGCTCGAAGGCCTCGTCCGCTACGCGCCGCCCGGCTTCCATCTCGTGCTCTGCTCACGCGACGAGCCGCCGTTCCTCGTGTCGCGTCTGCGCGGGCGCGGCCAGGTCCTCGACCTCGGCGCCCCCGACCTCGCCTTCAGCGGGGACGAGGTACGGGCGTTTGTCGCCTCTCGCGTCGACACGGGCGCCGACGAGATCGCCGGCCCGCTGCACATGATCTCGGGCGGGTGGCCGGCGGCGGTCCAGCTGGCGGCCGAGGTCCTGCGCTCCGCCGACGCCGAGTCCCGCGCGCACGTTCTCGAGTCGCTCGCTGCCCGGCGAGGCCCGCTGTTCTCGTACCTCGCGGACGAGGTCTTCGGAAGCGAGCCGGCAGAAGTGCAGGATCTGCTGTCCGTCCTCGCGGAGCTGGGCAGCGCGACACCGGAGCTGCTCGAAGCGCTGGGATACGACGGAGCCGCCGACATGCTCGCAGCGCTGGCCCGGCGCGGACTCGTGGTCGCCCCGCCGCCGGGCTCGGTCGCCGGCTACTCCCTGCACGCGCTGGTGCGCGAGTTCGTCCAGACGAGCTGGGGCGCGAGCCTCTCTCGCATTCGTGATCTCCACCGCAGTGCGGCCGAATGGTTCCAGGCGCAGGGCGCGCCGGCCGAGGCTCTTCAGGCCGCGGTCGCCGCGGGCGACGGCCCGGCCGTGGCACGGCTGCTCAAGCTCCACGCGCCGGAGCTGAACGAGCTCGGGCTGACCGATCTCGTGATCCGAGCCTCGGCCGTCGTGCCGGTCGAGCTTCGCCTGAAAACCGCGACCGGGGCCGTGTCGCATGCGTTCATCCTGCAGGGCGATCTGGCGCACGCCGAGGAATGGCTTTCGCTGTTCGAGCTCCGCGTCGGAGAGGCGCCGTCGATCGCGTTCGAGATCGCCGTGCAGCGATCGTTGATCCACATCAACCGAGGCGATCCCGCCGGTGCGCTCGCGGCGCTCGAGGCCCGCGAGCCGGAGCCGGGCGCGTTCATCGAAGCGTTCATGGCCTACCAGCTGCTCACCCTGGGACGCGAGGAAGAGGCTGCTCGCATGGCCGCGCGGGCGATCGAGCATGCGGAGGTCGACCGGTCATCGACTCCCTACGCCGAAGCGCTGATGGCGAGCGCCGCGATCGACAGGGTTCGGGGCGACTACCCGGCGGCCGAAGAGCGCTATCGACTCGCCGCCGAAATCGCCGAGCGGATCGGCAACGTGCTCGCGGCCTGCAGCGCTCGTCGCTGGCTTGCGGTCGTCCAGGCCCACCGCGGGCATCTCGAAGCCGCGCTCGCCGAGGCGTCCGCGATGCTCGAGCAGGCAGATCGGCTCGGCGTGTTCGAGTTCCAGGCGTCGACTCGTGTCGTGCGCGGCCAGGTCTACTCCGCACTGGGTTGTCTGGACGAGGCCTCTGCGGACTTCGGCTCGGCGGTAGAGCTGTACGAGCGCCTCGGATCCGCCTGGGTTGCCCATCCGCTGGTCGGGATCGGCGACGTGCACCGGGAACGAGGCGAGCCGGCTCAGGCCCGAGGCGCCTACGAGCGAGCGCTGGTCGCATACGCGCGGTCCGGGGCGGTCGACCACGAGGCCGCGGCGGCCGCTGGACTGGCGCGTGTGCTGGTCGACGACGAGCCCGAGGAGGCGGAAGCGCTTCTTCGGCGTGTGCGCTCGAAGGTGACGTCGCGGCACGTGCTGCTACTCGCGCTCGCCGAAGGGTGGGTCGCCCTGGCGCTCGGCGATCGCGAGCGCGCCGGCAGGATGGCGGACGCGGCGCGTGACGAGGCGATCCGCCGCGCCGCTCCAGCGGCGATGGCCGAGACGCTCGAGTTGCAGTGCTTCGCCGCCGCCGAGCCGAGGCTCGCGACCGCCACGCTCGAGGAGGCGCTCGCCATCTGGCGGCGGATCGGAGCGTCGCTGGCCGCCGCGCGCGCCGTGCTCGGGCTGGCCTCGCTCGACGCCGACGTCCCGGAGGGGGAGGTCGAGGAGGCGCGACGGGTGCTGCAGGACGCGGGCGTCCGTGTGCCGGGCATCGGGGCGGGCATCGGGGCGATGCTCGTGCTCGACCGGCCGCCGCCGCTCCAGATCCAGACCCTGGGGCGCTTCGCCGTCCTCCGCGACGGCCTGCCGGTTCCGTTGGCCGAGTGGCAGTCGAAGAAGGCGCGAGACCTCCTCAAGCTCCTGGTCGCCAGGCGCGGCAAGACGGCCCCGCGCGACTTTCTGATCGAGGCCTTGTGGCCCGAAGAGGATCCCAAGAAGACGTCGAACCGGTTGTCGGTGGCGCTCAATGTCGCCCGCGGCGTGCTCGATCCGCTAGGCCGCTGGGACGCAGACCGGTTCGTCGCCGCCGACCGTGACGGCGTGCGGCTCGAGCTCGCAAACGTCGCCGTCGACGTCGAGGCGTTCCTGCAACACGCGGAGGCGGGACTGCGCGAGCTCTCGGCCGCAGGAAGCGGCGCGGCACAACCGCAGCTCGAGGCCGCCGAGGCCGCGTACCGCGGAGAGTTCCTCGAAGAGGACCGCTACGAGGAGTGGGCGACCCCGCTCCGCGACGAAGTCCGCTCGACGTACCTCGAGGTCGCGAGGGCGCTCGCGCTCGTCGGCTCCGACACGACGCGCTACCACCTGCGCATCCTCGCGCTCGACCCCTACGACGAGGACACGCATCTCGACCTGGTCGCGAGGCTGGCCGCCACGGGGCGGCACGGGGAAGCCCGCCGGGCGTATCGCCGCTACGTGCAGAGACTGGGCGAGATCGGCGTGGAGCCGGCCGGGTTTCCCGATCCGGCGGCCGGGCAACGGGCATAAGCAGGCATTAAGCCGGCTTTCATCTGGCCCGAAGGCCCGCTCAGCACCATCGGCGCCGATACCGCCGATGGAGGTCCCATGCGTGTCAGCTTCACCCAGCTCAGCTTCACCCAACGCTCCCTGTTCTTCGTGTTCCTGGCCACGGTCGCGACCGGCACGGCGTTCGCCACCGTGGGCATCGCCGCTCTGTCCCAGCAGAGCCGCCCGACGGGCGACCCCGTCCTCTTCCTGAAAGGCGTGGTTCGGCAGATCGCGGCGAACGACTACGCCGACGCCTGGCAGACCCTCGCGCCCGACCAGCAGCGACTCGTCCCGAAGAGCGAGTACGTGCACTGCGAGTCGCTGAGCCCGATTCCCGGGCGACTCGCCTGGATCAAGGTCGTGGGTGTCTTCGACGAACCCGTGGCCGTGGCCGGCACCGGATCCGGGCTCGTGGACGCACAGGCGGCCACGTTCCGCATCAAGATCGCCGAGCCGGCGCTGCACGACTCGGTCGTGGTCACGCACACCGTGCACGCCGTGGCGGCCGGGACGCGCTGGGCCTGGATCCTGCCGCCGAACCGTCTCGAGCTGCACCGGTCCGGAACCTGCGGCGAGCGGCCCGTCGGCCCGCCCGAGTAGCGTCCAACCGGGCGAGGGCTACGCCGCGGCGTCGGGCGCCGGGCTGCGGCCGTCCGTGGCATCGTCGCGCTCGTACGACCACACGTGCTCGAGCTCGCCGCCGCGGACGCGGACGATCTCGAGCCGCTCGGGGTCGCGCTCCTCGATCAGCTCGAAGCGCCGCGTCCGCGGCGTCGAGGAGGCTGCCGGCGACGTGCAGCGGCTCGCCGGAGTCCGGCTCCCGCACGAGGAATCGCTCCTCCGCCGCGACGTCGTCCGGGGCCTCGGGGCCCACGTCCGAGGCGAGTCGCCGGCGGAGCGACCCGGAGAAGTCGAAGCCGGTCTGCTCGGTCAGGGTGCGGGCGAGGTTCTGCGGCGTGACGGCGCCCATGTCGAGGAGGATCTGTCCCAACGGCCTGGCCTCATTGCGCTGGCGCTCGAGGGCCAGCTCGAGGTCGGCCTCGGTGATCATGCCCTTCTCCACGAGCAGCCGGCCGAGCGGCGTGCGGCGCGGGCGCTGCGAGCGACTGCGGCTCGGGCTCCGGCTTCACCGCCGGGCCGGGGTCGGCGCCGTCCGCCTCTTTGATCGCGCGCAGGCGCCGGCTGAGGGGTTGATCCAGCATGCACCGCCTATCGGCAGTCGCGACGACAGCCTCGTCACACGTTCGAGGGGAAGGAACCCTCCGCCCGGTTCTAGTACGCTGCGCACCGCCTGTGCGCAGGAGATCGTTCGTCCATCTCGCGCTGCTCGCCGCCGTGATCGCGGCCGCCGCCACCGCCGTCGCGGTCGCCATTCCGTGGTTGCCCGTGTCGGCCTCGAAGGAGCGCGAGGGGATCGACCTCACGTACTGGCTCGCGACCGCGATCGCGATCATGATCTTCGCCGTCGTCGCGGCCGCGATCCTCTACTCCGTCTGGCGCTTCCGCGTCCATCCGGACGACGACCGCGACGGCCCGCCGATCCACGGGCACACCGGCCTCGAGATCGTGTGGACGGCGATCCCGACGGCGCTCGTGACGGCGATCGCCATCGTCAGCGCCATCGTCCTGCACGACAACGGGACGTTCGGGAAGAATCCGCTCGTCGTGAAGGTCACCGCCGAGCAGTTCACCTGGGTCTTCACCTACGAGAACGGCCCGGCGAAGGGCGTCGTCTCGCCGAATCTCTACCTGCCCGTGGACAGGACGGCGAAGCTGAACATCGAGTCCAGGGACGTGCTGCACTCGTTCTGGGTGCCGGAGTTCGGGCAGAAGCAGGACGCCGTGCCCGGGCGGGTCGAACCCGCTCAAGGTCACGCCGACGAGGCTGGGCACGTATCCCGTGATCTGCACCGAGCTCTGCGGCCTCGGCCACTCGCTGATGCGGCGGAACGCGATCGTGCTCACGGCCAAGGAGTTCGCGTCCAAGCGCTGGGCGGCCGCGGGCAACGCCGCGCCGCCGCCCGCGTCGCCGCCCCCGGCTCCTCCGCCGCCGAGCGGGCCGACCGGCGCGACCGGGGCCACAGGCGCCACGGGAGCGACCGGCGCGGGCGGGTCCGCCGCCGGCAAGGCGATCTTCACCGCGAACGGGTGCCAGAACTGCCACACGCTCACGGCCGCCGGCGCGAGCGGGAAAGTCGGACCTGACCTCGACGACCTGCCGGCTTCGGCCAAGAAGGCCGGCCAGCCGCTCGAGGACTTCGTGAGGACGTCGATCGTCGACCCGAACGCCTATGTCGCGCCGGGCTTCCCGAAGGACGTCATGCCGCCGAACTTCGGCCAGGTGCTCTCGAAGTCGGATCTGGATACGCTCGTGCAGTACCTGATCCAGTCGTCCCAGGGAGGAGGGCAGTGACCTCGATCGCCGCTCAGCACGACCACGGCACCGTCGAGCACGAGGCGCCCCCGCCGCCGCGCGGCTGGCGGCGCTTCCTCGCCCCGGGCTTCCTGCGCTGCCTGTGGACGATCCCGCTGATGTTCGGCTTCGGCGCCGGGATCGTCGTGGTGGTGCGCTGGCTCGAGGGCTGGCACCCGATCTGGGACGGCACCGTGATCACGACGGTCAGCCTGGTCACGATCCCGCTCGGCTTCCTGGGCGGCATCGGCGGCTTCGACTACTGGTTCCGCTACGCGATCGGCCAGCCGACGAGGCCGGAGGACCACTCCGGGCACGGCGCCAAGAGCTGGAAGGACTACTTCCGGGTCAACACCGATCACAAGGTGATCGGGATCCAGTACATCTGCACGACCTTCGCGTTCTTCATCATCGGCGGCGTGATGGCGCTGATGTTCCGGGCCGAACTGGCCGAGCCGGGCATGCAGTACGTGGACACGCAGACCTTCAACGGGCTCGTGTCCGTGCACGCGACGCTGATGATCTTCCTGTTCATCATCCCGGTCTTCGCCGGGATCGGGAACTACGTGATCCCGCTCATGCTGGGCGCGCCGGACATGGCCTTCCCGCGCCTGAACGCGCTCTCCTACTGGCTGCTGCCGATCGCGGGCGTGATGTTCGCGGCCTCGATGTTCGCGCCGGGAGGGCCGTTCGCGACCGGCTGGACGGGCTACGCGCCGCTCGCGAGCCACCAGCCGATCGGGCAGATCTTCTTCAACATGGGCGTCCAGTGGGCGGGGGCGTCGTCGATCATGACGGCGCTCAACTTCCTCGTGACGATCATCACCATGCGCGCGCCGGGGATGACGTTCTGGCGCATGCCGCTGCTCGTCTGGGCGAACTTCACGACCTCGCTGCTCGTCGTCCTCGCGACGCCGTTCATCGCCGGCTCGCAGTTCTTCGCGATGTTCGACCGGGTCATGCACACGCACTTCTTCGACCCGGTCGGCGGCGGCTACGCGATCGGATACCAGCACATCTTCTGGTTCTACTCGCACCCGGCCGTGTACATCATGATGCTGCCCGGCTTCGGGATCGTCTCGGAGGTGATCTCGACCTTCGCGCAGGAAGCCGGTCTTCGGCTACCGGCTGATGGCGTTCTCGCTGGTCGCGATCCTGATCCTCGGCTTCTCGGTCTGGGCGCACCACATGTTCGTGGCCGGGATGGCGCCGTGGCTGCGCGTGCCGATGATGGTGACGACGCTGCTGATCGCCGTGCCGACCGGGATCAAGGTCTTCAGCTGGCTCGCGACCTTATGGGAGGGCCGGCTCAGGTTCACGACGCCGATGTTGTTCGCGCTCGGCTTCCTGGCCATGTTCCTGATCGGCGGCCTGTCCGGGATCTACCTCGGCTCGGTGCCGATCGACATCCACGCCTCGGACACGTACTTCATCGTCGCCCACATCCACTACGTGCTCTTCGGCGGCTCGCTGTTCACGATCTTCGCCGGGCTCTACTACTGGTTCCCGAAGATGACCGGCCGGATGTA
Source organism: uncultured Actinomycetes bacterium (assembly GCA_963776375.1). Taxonomy (GTDB): domain Bacteria; phylum Actinomycetota; class Thermoleophilia; order Gaiellales; family Gaiellaceae; genus PALSA-612. Next base: position 36,872 of record CAVZMF010000010.1, read on the forward strand.
CGACGAGCGCCTCGGGAGGATCCACTTCTGGCTGACGTTCGTCTTCTTCAACTTGACGTTCTTCCCCATGCACTACATCGGGCTGCAGGGGATGCCGCGCCGCGTCGCCGACTACGCGCCCCGCTTCGCGGGGATCAACATGTTCATCTCGATCTGCTCGCTCGTCCTCGGCGCCTCGGCCGCTGCTCTTCCTCTACAACATGATCACGAGCTGGGTGCGCGGGCCGCGCGCGCCCGCCAACCCGTGGCGCGCCCACTCGCTCGAGTGGCAGGTCAGCTCGCCGCCGCCGGTGTTCAACTTCGACGAGATCCCGACCGTCGTCGCCGGCCCGTACGAGTACGGCGTCGAGGGCGCCCGGCACGCGATCATGGCCGAGGAGAAGGCGACCGCGGACTCCGTCCACGCCGAGACCGAGGAGGTGCGGCACTGAGCACGGTCGAGCCCGACGTCCAGCGCAGACACGTCCTCGTGGTCGCGAACGAGACCGTGGCCGGCAAGAGCCTCACGGACGCGCTCGAGCGCCGCGCCGAGGAACGGCCGCTGCGCGTCACCGTCGTCTGCCCGGTCCACCATCCGAGCGAGGGCTACGTCGTCTACGAGACGACACGGCGCACTGCGGCCCGGCGCCGGCTCGACAAGACGCTCGAGCTCCTGCGCTCCGAGGGCATTCCGGCCGACGGGTACGTCGTCGAGGCCGATCCCGTCCAGGCCGTGCGCGACGCCTTCGGCCAGCTCGAGCCGCCTCCTGACGAGATCGTCGTCTCGACTCATCCGCAGGAGCAGTCCGGGTGGCTGCGGCGGCACGTGGTCGACCGGATCCGCAGCGCCGTCGGCGACGTGCCCGTCGAGCACGTGGTCGTCGACCTGGCCACGCGAGGGCGGCCCGGCCAACGTGCTCGTGATCGCGAACGAGACCGTCGTCGGCGCCCCGCTCCTGGACAAGATCCGCGAGCGGGCGAGGAAGTCGCCGTCCGGCTTCCTGATCCTCTCCCCGCAGAGCGACCCGAGCGCGTCGGCCCATCCGGAGGCCGAGCGGCGCCTTCGCTACGCCGTCGGCGTGCTGCGCAGCGAGGGCATCGACGTCCACGGCGAGGTCGCGCACCCCGACCCGTACACGGCGGCCACGCACGCCGTGCGCGAGGAGCGCGTCGACGAGATCATCGTCTCCACCTTCCCGGGCGAGAAGCTGTCCAGCTGGCTGCGCGGCCACCTCGTCGAGCGCCTGCGGAAGGACACGAAGCTTCCGGTCGAGCACGTCGAGGTCGAGCCGACGCCCGCTCGGGCCGAGGAGGTCACCGGCCTAGTGGAAGCGCACGCCGCCGAGCCCCACCATCACGGCCCGCCCCCGGCCCACGTCTCCTCGCGGATCGACGCGCGCGTGCTCGGGATGCTGCTCTTCATCGGCTCGGAGATCATGCTCTTCGGGTCGTTCTTCACGGCCTACTTCTTCGTCCGGGTCGTGAACAAGTATCCGTGGCCGCCGCCCGGCGAGCACCTCCCGGTGTTCGTGGCCGGGGTCAACACCTGCATCCTGGTCACGTCGAGCTTCACGATGCACTGGGCGCTGACGTCGATCAAGCGCGGCAACCGCGCGGGGCTCCGGGCCGGCCTCGTGCTGACATTCTTCATGGGCCTGACGTTCCTGCTCACGCAGATCGCCGAGTACTCGCGCATCGGCTTCTCCCCCGAGCGACAACGCCTTCGCGACGATCTTCTTCTCGCTCACCGGCCTGCACGGGATGCACGTCTTCGTCGGGCTGATGCTGCTCCTGGTCGCCACGACGCGCGCCTTCCGCGGCCACTTCACGCCGGAGCACCATCTCGGCGTCGAGCTTCCGGGAATCTACTGGCACTTCGTCGACGTAATGTGGATCGTCGTCTATACGACGGTCTACATCATCTGAGATCGGTTTCTGGCCCCGCTGCGGCGGGGAATAGAGCAGGCCGGGAGGTGTCGCAATGGCCGAGCGAAGAGGAACCTGGAACCCGTTCAGGAGCGAGCAGGAGGCGTTCCAGTTCGTCATCGGCGCGATCGCCTACTTCGGCGCCATCGCGCTCGCCTCCGCGCTCGGGGGCCTCTGGGCAGGGCTGGCCGTCTTCCTCGTGCTCACGTTCGGCGGCCTGGCCTGGTTCCTGAACCGGAACCGCCACCTCGACCCGCGCGATCCCGTCGGCTCGCGTGCGACTCCGGCCGGACGAGCACCGGGTGCTCGTCGTCGCGAACGAGACGGTGGCGGGACGGAAGCTCCACGAGGCTGTCAGGCGCGCCGTCGTCGGCCGGCCCGGCCCAGGTGCTCGTCGTCTCGCCGGCGCTCAACTCGCCGCTCCGCCACTTCGTCTCCGACGAGGGCAACGCGCGCCGAGAGGCCCAGGAGCGGCTAGACCGCAGCCTGGAGGCGCTCGCGACCGCGGGTATCGACGCCCGCGGCGAGGTCGGCGACGCGGACCCGCTGCAGGCGATCGATGATTCGCTCCGCACCTTCGGCGCCGACGAGATCATCATCTCGACGCACCCCGAGGGCCGCTCGAACTGGCTGGAGAAGGGCGTCGTCTCGGGCGCGAAGCGGCGCTTCACGGTCCCGGTCACGCACGTGGTCGTCGACTTGCAGGCCGAGCGTGCAGAGAGCCCGGAAGCCGCGACGGCGAACCCCTCGGCGTTCTGACCGCTCGGGTATTCCCACGGGCCGGCAAGCCTCTCGGCTTCCGTGATTCGCTCGTGGTGGAAGCGAAGCGGTTCCTTCGGCAGCGTCTCTCCCCGGACGAGCTCGTGTCCGGGTGAGCATGTCGCCGAGGACATGTACGACGAGGCCGCCGTGCCTGTACGCGCAGGAGATCGACCAGAAACGACGGTAGTCGAACACGGTTGGATTCTGGACGCTCGCCGCCGGTACGGGCTTTGCCCGTGCCGGCTCACGGTCGCTCTGTGAGAACTCGGCGGCGCAAAGTCCTTGGACTTTGCGCCGAGTTACTTTCCGGCGACCGAGGAGACGTACTTGGCGACGGCCTGGATCTGCTCGGGCGTGAGCTTGTCCTTGAAGGACGGCATGACGCCCTTGCCGTTCGTCACGCGGTCGACGACGAGGCTCTCGGGCGGCTTCGCCTGGTCGAGGTTCGGGCCGACGGTGCCGTGCGCGCCGGCGTCGGCGAGCGTGTGGCAGCCCGAGCAGCCGGCCGTCTGGAAGATCGTCTTCCCGTCGTTCGAGGTCACCTTGCCGCCGCCGGAGCAGGCCGCCGCCTGCGAGTTGCCGGCGCAGAGGGCGACGAACGCGGAGACGTCGTCCAGGTCCTTCCCCTTGACGAGGTTTGCAGGCATGACCGTCGTGCCCGTCGGCGTCACCAGCGAGCCTTCGGCGCACTTCGGGGTGAGCGGCTGGAACTGTGGAGCCGGGCAGGAGATGCCCTGCAGGGGCACCCGGATCTGGTCGGCGACGACCTGCTCGATCGTGCTCGACTTGAAGCCCTGCTCGCGAACGGCGGAGAAGGCGTTGTCGAGGTTCGGGCCGATCGTCCCGCTCGCGCCCGCCGCGGCGAGCGTGTGGCAGCTCGCGCAGGAGAACCCCGAGCTCGCCGGCTGCGTGAACACCTGCTTGCCGTGAGCCGGGTCGCCGCCGCTCACGCGGCCGCCGGTGCCGCACCCCGCCGCGACGATGCCGACCGCGACCGCCACCGCTCCGGCCAGGAGCGTGCGGCTTCGCCGGAGCCGGAGCGGGAAGACGCCGCGCACGCGCGCGAGTCTAGCCAGTCCGGCCGGACTAGCCGGTCGGAGCGGTCGAGCCCGAGGTCTGCGGCGACGCGAGCTGCTTCTGCAGCTTCGTGATCTGGTTCTTGATGTCCGGCGTGAGCGGGTCGCTCGGGTATTTCTTCAGGAACTGCCTGTAGAGGCTGATCTGCAGCGGGACGTCGCCGTCCTTCCCGGCGGCGTCCGCCGCGGTGAGGAAGGCCGTCGAGTCGCCCGGCGTCAGCGCCGCCAGCCGCTCGTAGACGCCGACGTGCTGCTTGATCACCTTGCGCGAGCTGCTTCTGCAGCTGCGCGGACTCGCCCTGCTGCAGCGAGGTGATGTTCAGCTCGGTCGGAAGCAGCGAGTCCAGCGCCGTGCCCAGGACCGTGTCGGACGGGAACGCCTTGACGTTGCCGAGCGCCGCGAGCGGCGGCGTCGGCGGCGACTGGATCTGGCCCTGGAGCTGCGCGACCCGGCCCGCGTACGCGTTGCCGAGCTCGTTGAGCGCCGTGTCGTCGCGCGGCTTCATGGTCAGGTACTTGTCGTACTGCGCGATCGACTCGTCGTAGCGGCTGTCCTTCGCCAGCAGCTGCGCGAGCTGGAGGCGGAGGGCCGGGTTCGTCGGATCCTTGTCGACCTTCTTCTGGACGCTCTCCGCCGTGGGCCCGCCCCCGCCGCCGAACAGGTGGATGTTCCCGTTCAGGAAGTCGGTGAGCGCGCTGCCGCCCGAGCCGACGCCGAGGAACACGAAGCTGCCGGCGAACACGACCGCGAGGAAGGCGAAGACCCACTTCGCGTTCCGGCGCAGGCGGCCGAAGAAGAGCTCGGTCTCGTAGTCGGGGCGTCGAGCCGGAGCGGCCTTGGCGCCGCCTACGTGCTGCGACCTGGCGGCAGGCTTAGCAGCCTGTCTCTTGCTTCCGCCCCCTTTTGCCGCAGCTCGTGCCAATCGAATGCTCCTCGCTCGTAGCGTATCTCGCCGTCTACCAGGGTAGCCGTGACGCGCTCGGGAGAGCCGCCGAGCACGACGGCCGCCGCCGGGTCCTCCCAGGGCAGGAACGGCGAGCCCTCGAGCGAGACGACGACGAGGTCGGCGCGCTTGCCCGGCTCGAGCGATCCGATCTCGGTGTCGAGGCGGAGCGCGCGCGCCGAGCCGAGGGTGGCGAGCTCGAGCGCCTCCGCGGCGGTGAGCGCCTCGGGCCGCCGCTCGCGGGCACGGGCGAAGAAGAGGGCCGTCCGCAGCTCCTCGAACATGTCGAACGACGGCGCCGACGCAGGGCTGTCCGTGCCGAGGCCGACGGTTACGCCCGCGTCGAGCAGTTCCCTTAGCGGTGCGATCCCGCAGCCGAGGAGCGCGTTCGACCGCGGGCAGTGGATTGCCGCCACGCCGTGCTCGGCCAGGAGCGCGGTCTCTTCCTCGTCGACGTACACGCAATGCGCCGCGGTCAGCCGGTTGGTCAGGAATCCGCGCTCGGCGAGTTCCGCCAGCGACGTGCGAACGATCGGGTAGTCCTCCGCGAACGGTCCCGATCCCTCGTGCAGCCACTCCCGCTCGGCCTCGCTCTCCTCGAGGTGCGTTGCCATCGGCAGGCCGAGCGCCGCCGCCTCTTCCCAGAGCTCGACCGACGCCGTGTAGAGCGAGTGCGGCGAGATGCCGATCTGCACGCGCTCGGAGAGCGCGCCCTCGATCCGCTCGCGGTTGGCCCGGTAGCGCGTGTCCATCTGGATCGTCGGGCCGCCCTGGCTGAAGACCTCGATGTAGACGATCGCGCGCAGACCGAGCTCGTCGCAGGCGGTCGCCGACGCGCCGCTGAAGCTGCAGTCCCCGACGGTGGTGATCCCCGATGACAGGCACTCGGCCGCGCCTAGGCGGGCGATCGCCTCCATCTCCGGCACGCCGATGCGAGCTTTCCGTTCAACGTGGATCAGGATCCAGGGCGTGAACGCCAGTCCGTCCCCGAAGCCGGCGTAGACCGCGTACTCGAGATGCGAGTGCGCGTTGACGAAACCGGGGAGGATCGCCGCGTCGGGATAGTCGAGGCCCGGCCCGAGCTCGGCGCGCGTCCCGACGGCGGCGATGCGCCCGTCCTCGATCGCCACGGCCCCGTCGCGAATCGGCGGTGCCACGACGGGCAGCACCCAGTCCGCCGACAGGATCAACGAGAGCGCGGAGTGACTGACTTCAGTCTGTCACCCGCTCCTTGGTCGACTAAACGACTGTGTCGCGCTCGCGCGGGTCGAGCTGCGGCTGCGCCGCGACAGGAGGCGGTGCCGGTGGGAGCTGCGCCTGCTGCTTGGCCGCCTGCTCCTGCTCGTGCTCGGCGTCCTGCTGATCGACCCGGTTCGTGACCGAGTCCTTGAAGCCTCGGATTGCGCCGCCCATCGAGCGCCCCATCTGCGGCAGCCGCTTCGAGCCGAAGATGAGCACCAGCACGAAGACGATGATCAGGAGCTCCCAGGGATTCAGCAGCTTCACGCAGCCAAGCCTAGCACCGTGCCCCGGGTGCCGTTCCCGGCCGGCCGGGGACAGGTACGATCAGAGGGCTGGCAGGCTCGCGTTCTCCGCGTATCCTGAGGCCTGTCGAGGAAAGAGAGGACACACGGATTTGGCACTACTCGAACTGAAGAATCTGCATGTTGCGCTGGCCGAGGACGGCACCGAGATCGTCAAGGGCGTCGACCTGGCCGTGTCACCGGACGAGGTGCACGCCGTCATGGGGCCGAACGGCTCCGGCAAGTCCACCCTCGCCTACGCCCTGATGGGCCACCCCGGCTACGAGATCACCGAAGGGCAGATCTTCTTCGGCGGTGAGGACGTGACCGAGATGGGCGCCGACGCGCGCGCGGCCCGCGGCCTCTTCCTCGCCTTCCAGTATCCGCACGCCATCCCCGGCGTCACCGTCACGAGCTTCATGCGCGCGGCCATCAACGCGCTGCGCAAGGCGCGGAACGACGGTGTCGACGATCCGGTCAAGATCCCCGAGTTCCGCAAGGACCTGATGGCGGCGATGGAGCAGCTCGAGGTCCCTCGTGAGCTCGCCTCCAGGTATCTGAACGAGGGCTTTTCCGGAGGCGAGAAGAAGCGCGTCGAGATCCTGCAGATGTCGATGCTGAAGCCGCGGATCGCCGTCCTGGACGAGACCGACTCCGGGCTCGACATCGACGCCCTCAAGATCGTCGCGAACGGCGTCAAGAAGCTCGTCGGGCCGGACATGGGGGCGCTCGTGATCACCCATTACCAGCGGATCCTCAACTACATCGAGCCCGACTTCGTGCACGTCTTCGTCGACGGCCAGATCGTCGAGGAGGGCGGCCCGGAGCTCGCGCACAAGCTCGAAGCCGAGGGGTACAAGGCGTTCGCGCCCGAGCTCGTCGAAACGGGAGGTGAGTCATGAGCCAGACGGAGACCGAAGTCGTCCGAGGCATCGGCTCGGACTACGCGATCAAGTACGGCTTCCACGTTCCCGAGGACTACTTCTTCAAGTCGGGGCGCGGCCTCTCGCACGAGCTGATCGACGCGATCTCGAGCCACAAGGACGAGCCCGACTGGATGCGGAAGTTCCGCCACCGCTCGCTCGACTACTTCCTGGCCCGGCCGCTGCCGCGCTGGGGCGGCAACGTCGCAGAGATCGACTTCGACAACATCTACTACTACATCCGGCCCACGGAGAAGCAGGCCAAGTCGTGGGAGGACCTGCCCGCGGACATCAAGGACACATGGGACAAGCTCGGCATCCCCGAGGCGGAGAAGAAGTACCTCGCGGGCGTCGGCGCCCAGTACGAGTCCGAGGTCGTCTACCACAAGCTCCGCGAGGACCTGGAGAAGCAGGGCGTGCTCTTCCTGGACATGGACTCGGGCCTCCGCGAGCACGAGGACGTCGTCAAGAAGTACTTCGGCAAGGTCATCCCGCAGAACGACAACAAGTTCGCGGCGCTGAACTCGGCCGTGTGGTCGGGCGGCTCGTTCATCTATGTGCCGCCGGGCGTGAAGATCGAGATGCCGCTCCAGGCCTACTTCCGCATCAACGCGGAGAACATGGGCCAGTTCGAGCGCACGCTGATCATCGTCGACGAGGGCGCCTACGTGCACTATGTCGAAGGCTGCACGGCTCCGATCTACTCCACCGACTCTCTCCATTCGGCGGTGGTCGAGATCATCGTCAACAAGGGCGGCCGCTGCCGGTACACGACGATCCAGAACTGGTCGACGAACGTCTACAACCTGGTCACGAAGCGGGCGGTCGCCTACGAGGACGCAACGATGGAGTGGGTCGACGGCAACCTCGGCTCCAAGCTGACGATGAAGTACCCGGCGATCTGGCTCATGGGCGAGGGCGCCCACGGCGAGGTGCTCTCGATCGCCTTCGCCGGCAAGGGCCAACACCAGGACGCGGGCGGCAAATGTGTCCACGTCGCCCCCAACACGACCTCCGTGATCACGTCGAAGTCGATCTCCAAGGACGGCGGCCGCGCCGGCTACCGCGGGCTGCTCGAGGTCGCGAAGGGCGCGACCCGCTCGAAGTCGAAGGTCGTCTGCGACGCGCTGATCCTCGACGAGGCCTCTCGCTCGGACACGTACCCGTACATCCGCATCGACGAGAACAACGTCGACATCGGCCACGAGGCGACGGTCTCGAAGATCGGCGAGGAGCAGCTCTTCTACCTCATGTCGCGCGGCCTGTCCGAGGCCGAGGCCTCTGCGATGATCGTCTCCGGCTTCGTCGAGCCGATCACGAAGGAGCTCCCGCTCGAGTACGCCGTCGAGATGAACCGGCTGATCCAGCTGCAGATGGAAGGTTCTGTGGGTTGATCGTCGAGCGGACGGACTTCATCTCCGTTCCGGTCACTGACCTCGAGCGCTCCACCCGCTTCTACGGAGAGACGCTCGGGCTACCGCAGGTCGGACACGGCAACTGGCCGGAGTTCCAGCTGGGCGAGAACGTCAGCCTCTACCTGCTCGACCCGACGAACATCGGCCAGGAGTTCAGGGGCCCGCACACGTCCTCGATCGCGCTCCGCGTGCCCGACGTCGAGGAGGCGCGGAGGGAGCTCGAGGCGAAGGGCATCGAGTTCCGCGGCGACACCTTCGACACCGGCGTCTGCCACATGGCTTTCTTCACCGACCCGGACGGCAACGAGCTGATGCTGCACCGCCGCTACGCGCCGCACGAGTGATGGAAGTCGAGCAGGTCGATTTCGTGTCGATTCCGACCCGCGACGTCGTACGGGCGGTCGCGTGGTACCGCGACGTGCTCGGGCTGCCCGAGAGCCGCTACAGCGAGGGCGAGGTGGAGGCGCCGAACGTGACGCTCGGCTTCTGGAACCCCGAGGCGGACTCGGAGCCGTTCGCCCCGAACGTCGCCGGCATCGGCCTCCGCGTCGCCGACGTCGAGACCGCGTGTCGCGAGCTGCAGGCCGCGGGAGGCGAGGTCATTGGCATCCAAGACACCGGCGTCTGCCACATGGGGTTCTGCAAGGACCCGGACGGCAACACCGTGATCCTGCACAGGAGGTACGCGCCCCGTGGCTGACCGCACCGCACTCCTCGAGCGCTACCGCGCACTTCCCCTCCCGGACACGTCCATGGAGGCCTGGCGCTTCACGGATCTGTCCGGCTTCGATCCTGACGCCTTCACCGTCCCGAACGGCCACCCTCTGGTCTCAGAGGCATCCTCAGAGGACCGGACCGGTCCGGAGCGGACAATGCTGGACATCGACGCGGCCGCCATTGCCACGGTCGGCGAGGGCGGCGTCCTCGTCGGCGAGGTGCCCGACGGCGTGACGTTCGAGCCGTTGACGGACGACGCCGAACGGCTCGGCACGCTGATCGAGGGCGAGGACAAGTTCACCGCCCACAACGCCGCGCTCTGGAAGCACGGCCTGCTCGTCCGAGTTGCGAAGGGGGTCGAGCTCGAGAAGCCCCTGTACGTGCGCATCGCCAGTACCGCCGCCGACGCGTCGGTCTTCTGGCGTCTGCTCGTCGTCGCCGAGGAGGGCAGCCGCTTCAGCCTCGTCGAGGAGTACGTCTCCGGCTCGCCCGACCTCGCCGCCTACTCGAACGCGGCCGTCGAGCTCTTCGTCGAGCAGGGAGCCAAGCTCGAGTACGTGTCCGTCCAGAACTACTCGGCACAGACGTGGCACTTCGCGACGCACCACGCGCGCGTCGACCGCGATGCCGAGCTGGACTGGGTCGCCGGCGGCTTCGGCTCTCGCAAGGGCAAGGTGCGGATCCAGAACGACCTCGCCGGCCCGGGAGCGACCTCGCGCGTCACCGGCGCCTACTTCGCCGACGGCACCCAGCACCTCGACTACGACACCTTCCAGGAGCACATCGCACCCCACACGACCTCCGACTTCGCCTTCAAGGGCGCGCTGCGCGACGAGGCCTCGGTCGTCTGGCGCGGGATGATTCGCGTGGAGAAGGACGCGCAGAAGACGAACGCCTACCAGGAGAACCGCAACCTGCTCCTGTCCGAGCAGGCGCACGCGGACTCGATCCCGGGCCTCGAGATCCTGGCCAACGACGTCCGCTGCACGCACGGCGCGACGCTGTCCCAGGTCGACCGGGACCAGCTCTTCTACGCCATGGCCCGCGGCCTCAACCGCGCCGACGCGGAGCGCCTGATCGTGCGCGGATTCTTCCAGGACATCCTCGACCGCATCGAGCTCCCGCCGGTTCGGGAAGCCCTCGCCGAGGCCCTGGAAGCACGCATCCCGCACGCGTAGGCTCTCCCGCAGGACATCTCGCCGGCGTCGGCCGCGGCATCTGGCCGGGGATCCTGCTCTTCGACTGGGCGTCTTAGGCGCGAGCCCTCGGTACTTTCCCGCAAGGTCGTCCGTGGAACGCCGGATGCGGGCGCCGCCGCGACGCGGGAAGCTGGTATCTCCGCTCCCTTCGTGGAGTGCTGCGAACTGTCGGGAGTCGCTCCGCCGAGCGGCTCCCGGCGGTTCGCGGTCTAGAGGACGGCGGCGCCGCGCAAGCAGGCGCGCTCGTAGCGTTTGGGGGTCACGGCAGCGCATGCGGCCCGCCGTCCTTGCTCATAGGTGTGCAGCGCACCGAGGATCGTCCCGATCCCCTCGTAGCACCGTGCCTGGAAGCGTGTCTCCGACTGCCGACAGAGCGCGGCCGCTTCCTTCCCGCCGGCGTAGTTGTTGCCGTAGTCGCGCGCCGCGCCGTAGATGCACTCGCCGGCCATGTCACCCGCGCGCGCGCAGATCGACAGCGTCTTCTCGGGCCGGTACACCGTGAAGCCGGAAGCGTCCCGCCCCATCGACTGGAAGCACGTGGCCACCCAGCCGCGTTCGCTCCGCCGGCACCAGTCGGCGACCTTCGTCCAGTTGTAGCCCACGACCTGGACGATCCGTTCCGTCACCTGGAGGTAGCAGTAGTACTTGTGCTTCTGCGAGACGATCGTGCAGGGATAGATCGGGTCATGCGGCTTCACGTAGCGCGAGCTGATCATCCCGGTGTCGAGGTTCTGCATGAACACCCCGCCGGTGCACGCCACCTGGTTGAACTTGGTGGTCAGCCGGTCGCAGACCTTCAGCGAGTACGGGAGGTCGTCGCCGCTGTAGATCATCAGCCCGTGCCCGAGCCCGTGGACGCACTGGTAGAGAAGGAACGTGTTGTTCGCGACCGACGGGTTCGTGCAGAGCTTCCGCACGATCGGGACGATCTTGCTTCTCGGCAGGCCCGCGATCGAGAGCTCGATCACGCCGTGGTAGTAGCCCGAGTTGCACGTCATCGCGCCGTGCGCCAGCGCCTCACCCGCGTTGTTGTGGTAATAGGCGAGCGCCGCATGTCCTACCGCGTGGACGATCTGGTGGCAGTCGGCGCGCACGCCCGGGATCGTCGTGCTGTCCGTCTGCACCGTGGCGAGAGTCTTCGTCGGCCCCTCGCGGAAGACGAGGTTCCCGAACGCCTGGCGGTAGCAGCCGAACCCCGACTTCTTCGCGCAGCTCGCGATCGTCGTCGAGTTCGGCTCGAAGGCCTGGATCTTGCCCGACTGCCGTGACGCGGCGGCCACGAACCCGGCCACCTGCTGGATCTGCTTGCCCGTGAGCTGCGTCGCGAACGAGGGCATGCCGTTCCCACCGACCCGCACCTGGTGCGCGACGGTGATCTCGTCAGGCTTGAGCAGGTCGAGATTGGGGCCGACCTGGCCGGTCGCCTTCACGGCGGAGAGCGTGTGGCACTGGTTGCAGCCGTGCTCCGTGAACACCTTGGCCCCGGCCGAGTCGGAGACGCTCGAGCCGCCCCCGCACGCGCTCGCCAGGAGCGGGATGCTCGTCACCACGAGCACCAGAAAGGTCCAGCGAAGCTTCGTCACAGGGCGCCTGGGTACGATAGCCACATGGCCGTGACGGCAGGACCGAAGCTCGATGCGCACATTCTGCGCGGGGATTTTCCGATCTTCGAGCACCCGATCCACGGGCAGCCGCTGTCCTATCTCGACTCGGCCTCGAGCTCGCAGAAGCCGCGGCAGGTGCTGGACGCGATGCGCGAGTTCTACGAGACGTCCTACGCGAACGTGCACCGAGGGGTGTACGACCTCGCCGAGCGGGCCACGGCCGGCTACGAGGCGGCCCGCGAGAAGACCCGCGCGCTGATCAACGCGCCCTCGACGTCCGAGGTGATCTTCACGCGCAACGTCACCGAGGGGCTGAACCTCGTCGCGTACGCCTGGGGTCTCGACAACCTCGGCCCGGGTGACGTCGCGGTCGTCACCGAGCTCGAGCACCACGCGAACTTCGTCCCCTGGCAGCAGATCGCGAAGCGGGCCGGCGCCGGGTTCCGCGTGATCGGCATCGACGACGCGGGCGAGCTGCGCCTCGACGGCCTCGACGAGATCGCAAAGGCGGGCCGGGTCAAGGTCGTGGCCGCGAACCTCGTCTCCAACACGCTCGGCACGATCAACCCGATCGACCGGCTGACGGCCTGGGCGCACGAGCAGGGTGCGATCATGGTCGTCGACGCCGCGCAGGCCGTCCCGCACCGACGCGTCGACGTGCAGGCGCTCGGCGTCGACTTCCTCGGCTTCACCTCGCACAAGCTGTGCGGGCCGACCGGCGCCGGTGCGCTCTACGGCCGCCGCGAGTTGCTCGAGCGCATGTCTCCGTTCGAGATGGGCGGCGAGATGATCCGCAAGGTCACGATCGAGGAGACGACCTGGAACGACCTGCCCTACAAGTTCGAGGCCGGGACGCCGGCGTTCGTCGAGGCCTACGGGATGGGCGTCGCGATCGACTACATCACCGAGGTCGGTCTCGACGCGATCGAGGAGCACGAGCACGACCTCGTCTGCCGCGCGATCGAGCGCCTGTCGGAGCTCGACTGGATCACGGTCTACGGCCCGCCGCCGAACCGCCGAGCCGGGATCGTGTCCTTCAACGTCGAGGGCGTCCACCCGCACGACGTGGCGCAGATCCTCGACTCCCACGGCGTCTGCGTCCGCGCGAGCCACCACTGCACGCAGCCGCTCATGCGCCGGCTCGGGGTCACGGCGACGGCACGTGCGAGCTTCTACCTGTACTCGATCCCCGAGGAGATCGACCGCCTCGTCGCCGGTCTCCACAGGGTGCGAAAGGTGTTCGCCTGATGGACGACCAGCTCTACAGGGAGATCATCCTCGACCACTACAAGAACCCGCGCGGGCACGGGGTGATCGAGGACGCGGATGCCGAGGCCGAGGGCATGAACCCGCTCTGCGGCGACGAGGTGTCGATCTACGTCGCCTTCGCCGAGGACGGCGAGACGATCGACGACGTCAAGTTCTCCGGCCGCGGCTGCGCGATCAGCCAGGCGGCGACGTCGATGCTGATGGAGATGGCCAAGGGTCGCACGGCGACCGAGGTCGCGACCTTGCCCAAGGACGAGCTGCTCGAGGAGATCGGTGTGCCGCTCCAGAACAACCCGACGCGGCTCAAGTGCGCCCTGCTCGGCCTGACGACGCTCAAGGTCGCACTGCACAAGGCCAAGGGCACGCCGCTGCCCGAGGGCCTGTCCGGCTTCGACGAGCTGGAACTGAAATAAGTGGCCCAACCGGCTCCCTCCACCGGCGCCTGGACGTCTGCAAAGCGGCACCGTGCGGCGTCCTCAGTCGCGCCTGTATCTGCTGATACAGGCGCTCCCTGCGTCCTTGCCTGGCTCGCTGTTCGCTCGCCAGGCATCCGATAAGGGAACCGGCCGAGCCCTCGTGGCCCACATCGACGTGTGCCCGGTGGAGGAGCTGCCGCCGGGGCGGATGAAGATCGTGCGCGCGGGCGAGCTGGCGGTCGGCGTCTACAACGTCGGCGGCGAGCTGTACGCGATCGAGGACCGCTGTTCGCACGACGACGGCCCGCTCTGCGAAGGCGACTGGGACCCCGACGAGGGCGTCGTCATCTGCCCGCGGCACGGCTCCAACTTCGACCTCCGCACCGGGGACGCGCTGACGCTCCCGGCCTTCCAGCCCGTGTCGACCTACCCGGTGCGCGTCTTCGAGGGCATGGTCAGGCTCGAGCTGCCCTGAACTGGACGAGCACCAGCCGCTCGACAGGGCCTTTGATGCTCTGCTCGCGCACGGTGCCGATTCCGCGGACGTAGAGCTTGTGGTCGAGCACGCCCGGCTCGAGCGGCGTCCACTCCTCGGTGAGCAGCGCGTCGTTCGAACGGGCAGCCGGCGTCCGCGCCGACGCGTGCAGTCCGAGGACGCGGAAGTGGTCCTCCGCGGTTCGCGCCCACGTCCTTCCACGTGACGAATGCCTGGTTGCCCCTGAAGCCGGGCTCGACGTACGTCTACAACGGCGTCAAGGACGGCAAGCGGGCGCGCGACGTCGTCACGGTCGGGCGGGGCGTCACGACGATCGAACGCGTCCGCTTGCGGTGATCCACGATCGGCTCTACCTCGACGGCTCTGGGCCGCGGGGACAGCGCCGACCACGATCGAAGCGACGAGCACGGCCGGTACGAGCAGTAGTAGCGATCTCTTCATCACGAGCTCCTTTCACCTCGATTCCCGCCGACCGTAGAGCGGACACATGAACGGGCGATGACCGCTCGTTCATGCCCCGGTCATCCGGGTTGCGCCACACTCAGCCCATGCGCGTGCTCCTCGTCGAGGACGAGCCGGGGATGGCGAACGTGATCCGACGTGTCCTGACCCGCGAGGGGACGGCCGTGGACGTGGCCGGCAGCGGCGAGGATGCGCTCTGGATGGCAGCGGCGCCGACGACTCGCTGCGTGGAGAGCCGCTGCTCGCCACGAGTCGAGTGGGCGCCGTCGCGCATCGGGGCGTCTTCGTCGTCGTTCCGTCGGTGCCCGGCCTGGACGAGCCGGCGAGGCTCCTGGCGACGCCGGTCGACCGCGGCGGCAGGAGTTCCGTGCTCGTCGTCGGCGCGACGCGCGAGAACCGGGCCGAGGCGCTGCGAAGCCTGAAGACCGATCTCCTCATCGCCGGGCCGATCGCCCTCGTGCTGGCCACCGTGCTCGGGTACTTCCTGGCCGGCTCCGGCCTACGGGTGGTCGAGACGATGCGCAGGCGGGCAGCCGCCGTGTCGGCCGACCGACGGGGAGAGCGCCTGCCGGTGCCGCCGAAGGACGAAGCGGAAACGGGGCGGGCCTGGGGCTCTCGATCGTCGGCGTGATCGCTGCAGCGCATGCCGGCAGGGCCGAGGCGCGGAACCGCACGCCTGTCGGAGCGGAGGTCTGGATCTCTGTGCCGGCCCGGTAGCAGGGACGCCCCACTGCGGCTTGACGCCGTCCGGCTGAGCGCGGAGAATCGCAAGGTGGCAGGCGGCCCCACTCTGCTGGCGCAGGCACGCGTATGGGCGCGTCCGCGAAGCGTGCCCGATGACCCGTGGATTCCCCAGTCGCTCCACCACTGGGGGCGGGTGCCCGGCGGCCGCGAATGGCTGAAGCGGCTGCCGGCGATCGTCCGAGAGTGCGCCGAGACGTGGCAGCTGCAGCTGGGGGAGCCTTACAACGGCGGCAAGGTAGGGATCGCGCTCAGGGTCGAGCGAGCGGACGGCTCACCGGCCGTGCTCAAGGTCAACTTTCCCGGCAGGGAGTCGGCGCACGAGGCGACCGCTCTCGCGCATTGGCGCGGGGCCGGTGCGGTGCACCTCTTCGAGCGGGATGACGACCGCTCCGCACTGCTACTCGAGCGCTGCGAGCCCGGTGGCCAGCTTTCCAAAATCCGTGACGAAGACGAGGCGCAGACAGCCGCCGCGGCGATCCTGGCGCGGATCTGGCGGCTGGCGCCCGACCCGCACCCGTTTCGCCTGCTCGAAGACGAGGCCGCCTGCTGGGCGGAGAGGATGCCGGGGCTGTGGAAGGCGCGCGGGCGTCCGTTCGAGCGGGAGCTCCTGGACGCCGCCGTGGCTGCGTACCGAGAGCTCGGATCGGACCAGCGAGAGGCCGTCGTCTGCCATCAGGACTTCCACGGCGGCAACGTCCTGCGGTCCACCCGCGAGCGCTGGCTGGCAATCGACCCGAAGCCGCTCGTCGGCGAGCGCGAGTTCGACACCGCGTGGCTTCTCCGCGACCGCCGGGCCTCGGCCGCCGCGGAGGCCCATCCGGGCCGTCGGCTGCGCCGCAGGCTCGACCTCCTGTCCGCCGAGCTGGAGCTCGACCGGGAGCGAATACGCGGCTGGGGGATCGCGCGCATGGTCTCCTGGGCCCTCGACGCCGGACGCGTCAACGGGCACGTCGACTGCGCGAGACTGCTCTTCGAGCTCTGAACGCAGGTAGCTTGCGGGCGTGCTCGACGACCGCGTTCGTTCCGTCATGCAGCGCCTCGAGGAGGAGGACCGGGTCGAGCGTGAGCAAGGGCTGCCGAGCGCGATGCGGGCGCGGGCGGTGCCGGCCACGACGGGCCGCTTCCTGTTCGGTCTCGTCGCCCACCATCCGGGCTGCGACGTGCTCGAGCTCGGCGGCTCGCGCGGATATTCGACGCTCTGGTTCGGCGCCGGCGTGCGCTATCTGGGCGGCCGCGTCGTGTCGCTCGAGAGCGACCCGGCCAAGTGCGAGGCACGGCGGCGCAACATCGCCGAGGCGGGCCTCGACGAGTGGGTCGAACTCGTCGACGGCGACGCCCTGGAGCTCGTCCCGACCCTCGCCGAGGCGTTCGACGTCGTCTTCATCGACGCGGAGAAGGAGGACTACGAGCGGCTGTTCCAGCTCGCCCGCGAGAAGGTCGAGCCGGGCGCGGTCTTCGTCGCCGACAACGTGCTCTCGCACGAAGACACCCTCGGCGCCTTCTCTCGCGCGCGCCAGGAGGACCCGACGCTCGTCAGCGTGACGGTGCCTCTCGACCGGGGTCTCGAGCTCAGCACTGTGATTTCCGACACGAAGCCGTCTTGACTGGACCCGTATAGTTCGACTACCGCGGAAAGGAGGTGGTCCGAGTTGAGTGAAGACTGTTCGGGCAGTGGAGGTACCAGCGGGTAGGGGCGTGTCCCCGGGACCTGACGGGAACCGCCTAGCCAGCGTGGGGGACTCGCTGCAAGCGCCGCCGGCTTCCGCAGTGTTGTCTTAACTGCATGCCGAGCTGGAAGCGCCCCTACTAATCCAACGCTGTAGCCGGATGAAAGGGCTCCGCAAGGGGCCCTTTCTCTTTGCTAGGCGGGCTGGGCCTGTCCCAGCCGCTCCAGCAGCGAGAGCAACCGCTGGACCGGCCGACCGAGCGCATACGAGAGGCCGAACGGCCTCGACTCGTAGCGCATGATCACGGAGTCCGCGAGCGCGGTGACGAGCGGCGCCAGTTCCTGCACGCGGGCCTTGACCGCCGGCGCGACCCTGGCATCCGCTTCGATCAGCCGCTTCAGGACGTGGAGTCCGTACGCGACGTGCCGCGACTCGTCTCTGTTGACGAGGAGCAGTCCCGCGCGCAGGCCGGGCAGGATCTCCCGCGGCTCGAGCGCCTCCTCGAGCACCTGTTGTCCGGTGTCGGCGAGCATGCCCTCGACGATCAGGCAGTAGGTCGTCAGTGCACGCGCATGCGCGACGGGGCTCGAGTCGGTCATGAGACGGCCCATCGCCTCCGGAAGCTCGACGTCGTAAAGACGCCGTCCTGCCTCGGGCGGCGTCACGAGGCTGTCCTCCCGGATCACCTGCTCGAGGTAGCGGCGGAAGAAGTCGGTGTGCTTCCCCTCCTCCCAGAGCCACGCCGTGGCGAACAGCTCGTCGTCGTACCGCCGCTGGCTCGCCGCCAGGAAGGCGACCGGAAGGAGATCCCGCGTCACCGCCTCTTCGCCGGCGAAGAAGAGCCACGCCACGTGCGCGAGGAGGTCACGCTCGTCGGCAGCGAGGCGGGGCCACTGCTCGACGTCCTCGGTGAAGTCGATCCCCGCGGGATCCCACGTGCCCAGCTGCTTGGCCTTCTCGTACAGGCGCTGGACCTCAGGGTCGCGCGTGGGCTCGCCGGCAGCGCGGACCGTCGAGACCGGAGACGTCTGGCTGCGCGGGATCGGCGTGTACTGCTTCGAGTCGATTTCGTCCTCCTGGGCGACCGAGGTGGTCGTACTCTACGGCGTCTCCGGCGTCTCGTGGAAGACAATCTCGAGCCGTTCGAGCTCGGAGACGGAGATGCCGGCGGCCCTGGCCCGGGAGCGGAAGTCGCCGGCGCTCGATCCGCTCTCCAGGAGGTCGGACTCGCTGTCCCAGAAGCTGATCGCGACGCCGCGGTGCCCGTCGGGGCTCGCCAGCCCGATCAACCCCCGCCAGCCCGGTTGTCGCCGCTGGATGGGGAGGACGTGATCGGCCAACAGGGTCAGCACTCGCTGGACGCTGGCCGGCGGGCCCTCGAACGTCGTCATCCGAACGCATGGGCCGCCGGACGCCGTCTCGCCGATCGAGTCGTGCTCGATCGGCATCAGGCCGCCCGCCGGATCTGCTCGTCCAGCGGGACGAGGTCGACGTCGAAGGTCTCGAGGGCCGGTCCGTTGTCGCAGACGTTGTCCCCGCCCTCGGCGAGCATCGTCAGCTGGTCGCGGGTCACGGGCGCGCCGGGAACCCGCTCCGCGAGGAGGGCAACGGGGCGGACGAGCCCGAAGGGCAGATGGATCGTGCCGCGCCGAACGCCGAGCACCCTCTTCAGGCGGTCGTACAGCTCGTTCCAGGTGACCGCGTCCGGCCCACCGATCTCGAACGTGCGGCCGGCGGCGCCGGAGGCATCGACCGCCTGGGCGAAGAACGACGCCACGTCGTCGATCCAGATGGGCTGCAGCCGGATCGTCCCGTCGCCGAGGACCGGAGTCAGCGGGCTGAGCTTCACCTGGCGGACGAACGTCGGTAGCACCCCGCCATCCTTGCCGAAGACGAAGCTGGGCCGGAAGGCGACGTGCTCGAGGCCGGCGCCGCCGACGGCCTGCTCCATCGCCCACTTGGCCCGGAAGTACGGCACGAGCTCGCGGTTCTGCTCGTTCGTCCCGAGCGCGCTCATCAGGACGAAGCGGCGCGCGCCGGCCTCCTTCGCCGCCGCGATCAGGTTCTCCGTGCCGCCGACCATCACGCGGTCGTAATCCTCGCGGGAGCCCTTGATGATCGCGACGAGGTGGACGACGGCCTCGCACCCCTCGGCGGCCCGGCGCAGGCTGTCCGCGTCAGTGACGTCCCCCTCGGCCAGCTCGCAGCCCCACGTCCGGAGCGTCTTGGCCCGTTCCGGCCTGCGGACGAGCGCGCGCACGTCGTGATCGCGCGCCCGGAGCGCGTACGCGACCTTCGCGCCGACGAAGCCCGTGCCGCCGGTGAGCAGGACCTTCACGAAGCGTCCCGCTCGAAATTGCGCCAGTAGCGGCTCGGCGTCGGGCCGCGCTGGCCCTGGTACTTCGACCCCAGCTCGGCCGACCCGTACGGGTGCTCGGCCGACTCGGTCATGCGCACGAACGAGAGCTGCCCGATCTTCATGCCGCGGTAGATCGTGATCGGCAGGTTGGCGACGTTCGAGAGCTCGAGCGTGACGTGCCCGTCCCAGCCCGGGTCGATGAAGCCCGCAGTCGAGTGGATCAAGAGGCCGAGCCTGCCCAGCGAGCTCTTGCCCTCGAGCCGCGCGACTAGGTCGTCGGGCAGCTTCACGCGCTCGAGTGTCGAGCCGAGCACGAACTCGCCGGGGTGGAGGATGAAGGGCTCGTCGCCGACCTCGACCATCTCGGTCAGGTCCTCCTGCTCCTGCTTGACGTCGATGAACGGATAGCGGGAGTTGCGGAAGACCCGGAAGTACCGGTCGACGCGCACGTCCACGCTGGACGGCTGCAGCAGCGCCGGGTCGTACGGATCGATCTCGATCCGCCCCTCGTCGATCAGGGCGCGAATCGTCCGGTCGGACAGAACCATGCGGCGATTCTACGAGCCCGCTTCCATGCGACGAGCGCCTCTGAATACGGCGTATACGGCTATGCACGCTGACCGGGAGCTGGGCTAAGCTGCAGGTGTGGCCACGATGAGGACGATCGACATCAAGACCGCCGTTCCCGGGCCACGATCGGCCGCGGTCCTCCTGCGCAAGCAGCAGGTCGTCGCCGACCCGCTCTCGATCTACGTGCCGGTCATCGTCGACAGCGGGCGCGGCGCGACGGTCACCGACATCGACGGCAACACGTTCATCGACTTCATGGGCGGCGTCGGCTGCCTGAACGTCGGGCATGCCCATCCCCGCGTCACGGCCGCCGTCCAGGAGCAGGCCGAGCGTTTCCTGCACACCGACTTCTCGGTTCTCCCTTACGAGCTGTACGTGACCCTGTCCGAGCGGCTGCTGGCGCTCACGCCGATCACGGGCGAGACGAAGGCGGCGTTCTTCAATGCGGGGACCGAAGCCGTCGAGAACGCGATCAAGTTCGCCCGCTCCTACACCGGTCGGCCCGCGGTCATCGCCTTCGAAGGTGGCTTCCACGGCCGGACGCTGCTCTCGCTCTCGCTCACCTCGAAGGTTCACCCGTACAAGGCCGGGCTCGGCCCGTTCGCCCCCGAGGTCTACCGGGTGCCGTTCCCGAACGACTACCGCGGGCCTGATGCGCGCACGGCCCTCGAGGCTCTCGAGCGGGCATTCGACACGCTGGTGTCGGCCGAGAACGTGGCCGCGATCGTCGTCGAGCCCATCCAGGGGGAGGGTGGCTTCCTCGTCTGCCCGCGGGAATACATGAACGGCCTCCGGGCGCTCTGCGATCGGCACGGCATCGTCCTCGTCGCGGACGAGGTGCAGACCGGCGTCGCGCGCACGGGGCGGTTTTTCGCGATGGAGCATCACGCGGTCGAGGCAGACCTGATCACCGTGGCCAAGTCGATCGCGGCCGGCCTCCCGCTCTCCGGCGTCGTCGGGCGGGCCGAGATCATGGATGCTCCGCCGGAATCGGCCATCGGTGGGACCTACGTCGGCAACCCGGTCGCGCAGGCCGCCGCGCTCGCCGTCCTCGACGTGGTCGAGGAGGAGGGCCTGTGCGAACGCGCCGCGTCCATCGGCGAGAGGATCCGCGCCCGGATGACCGACTGGCAGGACCGCTTCGAGCCGATCGGGGACGTCCGCGGTGTCGGGGCCATGCTGGCGATCGAGCTCGTTCGGGACCGCGTGACGAATGAGCCTGCACCCGATCTTGCGACCGCCGTCGTCGACGAGGCCGCCGAACGGGGCTTGCTGCTCCTCAAGGCCGGAGTCCACTCGAACGTGATCCGGGTCCTGCTCCCGCTCGTGATCGAGGACGGCGAGCTCGACGAGGCGCTCGACGTGTGGGAAGAGGCGCTGGAAGCCGCTCTCGCCGGCGTCCCGGCCCAGGCGCACCTGGGCTCGGGCGAGCAGGACTGAGAGGTTCGGCGCGCCGTGCGAGCGTTTAGACTCGCCCGGCAATGCTCCACCGAAATCACAAGGTCGAGCTGCTGAAGAAGGCGCCGCTGTTCGCCGGCTGCTCGAAGAAGGAGCTCGAGCAGATCGCCATGGTCGCCGACGAGCTGGACTTCCACCCGGGCAAGACGCTGATCAAGGAAGGGGCGCCGGGCCGCGAGTTCTTTGTCCTCATCGACGGCAACGTCGAGGTCAGCCGCGGAGGGCGCAAGATCGACACCGCGGGGCCGGGCGACTTCTTCGGCGAGATGGCGCTGCTCACCGAACAGCCGCGCAACGCCACGGTGACGACGACGTCCAACGTCGACGTGCTCATCCTCACCGCACGCAGCTTTCGCTCGCTGCTCGAGCACAACCCGCTGATCGCGCTCAAGGTGATGCGCGCGGTTGCCGACCGCGTCCCTGCGGAAGATCTCTAGCGGCCGGCGACCGAGACGAGGACGCAAGTATCTGTTGCTCGTGATCGACTTCCTGCGTCAGCTCCTCGACCTCCATCTCGAGCTCGTGGAGGCGGTCGAGCGCGAGCTCGCGCCGGAGTCGTGACTCAGTAGGCGAGCCGGCTGCGGCGCTCGTGCCGCTCGATGGCGAGGTCGACGAGCCTCGCAAGCAACTCGGGGTACGAGATGCCGGAGGCCTCGAACAGCTTGGCATAGACGCTCGTCGCCGTGAAGCCGGGGATCGTGTTCAGCTCGTTGACGAGCACGTTGCCCTCGCCGGAGACGAAGCAGTCCACGCGGGCCATGCCCTCGCACTCGGCCGCGAGGAAGGCGGCGACGGCGACGTCCTGGACGCGGCGCGAGACCTCTTCGGCGATCCGGGGCGGGACGATCAGGTCCATACCGTCCTCGTCGTACTTCGACGACCAGTCGTACCAGTCGGTGCCCGAGAAGCCGTGCGCGACGATCTCGCCGGGGAGCGACGCCTGCGGCGGCGGCGTGCGGTTGCCGAGCACTCCGACCTCGACCTCGATCCCGTTCACGAACTCCTCGATCAGGATCTTCTCGTCGTGTCGGAGGGCGAGTTCCGCTGCCGCCTGCAGCTCCTCCGCGGCGCGCACCTTCGTGATCCCGACGGACGATCCCAGCCGGGCGGGCTTGACGAAGACGGGGTAGTCGTACGGGTGCTCGAGGGCCTCGCCGCCGTGGATCGTGACGCTGCGCGTGACCGGGACGCCGGCGCCTCGCATGAGCACCTTGAAGCGGTCTTTGTCCATGGCCAGCGCCGAGCCGAGCACGCCCGCGCCGACGTAGGGGACACTCGCCAGCTCGAGCAGCCCCTGCACCGTCCCGTCCTCTCCGAACGGCCCGTGCAGGACGGGAATGACCACGTCCACCCCGGACAACGTGGCCAGGACCCCGTCGGACGCGGCCGGGACAGGCAGCGTCTCCGCCGGGCCCGTCCGGTCCTCTGAGACTGTCTCTGAGGATGTCTCTGAGACGAGGGCGTGGCTCGTCGAGCCGGATTGGAGCTGCCAGGTGCCGTCGCGGGCGATCTCGACCGTGACGACGTCGTAGACCGCCGGGTCGAGCGCCTCCTTCACCGACCTCGCCGAGGCGAGCGCGATTTCGTGCTCGCTGGAGCGGCCGCCGGTGAGGACGGCGATCTTCCGGCGCGCCGGGCTCACGGGATCCCGGTCGGCCCCGTGGGGCCGGTGGCGCCGCCGGTGCTGCCGGTGGGGCCGGTGCCGAGGGTGCCGGTCGGTGCCGGTGGTGCCGGTGGGGCCGGTGGGCCCGGTCGGGCCCGGGTTCACGTAGCGGCCCACGGTCAGAGTCACGGTCGTCCCGAGCGGGGCCTGCGTGTTCTGCTCGGGGCTCTCGGCGGTGACGACCCCGTCCTCGCCCTTGACGCTCGTGTCCTGCCGCTTGATGATCGGCTTGAAGCCGGCTGCTTTGACCGTCTCGACGGCGACGGCGACGGTGAAGTCGCGCACGTCGGGGATGGGAGCGGTCTGCGGGCCGCGCGAGACGGTCGAGCGATCACCTGCGAGCCGCGCGGAAGGGCCGTGCCCGGCCTCGGGCTCGTGTCGATGACCGTGCCCGCGGGCTTGGTCGAGTCCGCCTCCTGCCTGCTCACGTTGAAGCCGAGGCCCTGGAGCTCCGAGGACGCGTCGGCCTCGCTCCTGCCGATCACGTCGGAGGGCACGATCACCGGCGGCAGCCCCTTGGAGACGTTGATCCGGACCGTCGTGCCCTTGACGACCATCGTTCCCGGCGGGGGCGACTGCCCGGTGACCGTTCCGGTGGGCTTGCTGGACGTGACCTCGTAGGTCTTGGCGTCGAGGCCGGATTGGACGAGCTTGCGGATGGCGTCCTCGGCCGTCTCCCCGCGCACCTCCGGCACCTCGACCTTGACCTTGCCCTTGGAGACGACGATCAACACGCTGTCGCCCTTCTTGACGTGGTCGCCGGCCTGCGGGTTCTGGTCGTAGACGATGCCGATCGCGACCTTGCCGTTGTACTCGCGGTCGACCTCGGGCTTGAGACCCGCCTCGGTGATCTTCTGCACGGCCAGCGACTCGAGAATGCCCTTGTAGTTGTCGACCGAGACCGTGCCTTCCGAGGACAGGCGGCTGTCGATCTTCGTGTAGACGAAATAGCCGGCGTAGCCCGCGGCTACGAGCAGCAGCGTCGCCAGCAGCCAGGGCCAGATCGGCCGGCGCGGCGATGCTCCCTCCGCGAACTCCCAGGAGCGCAGGTGGCGCGGAGGCACCCTCGCCGTCGTCGTGCCGCCGCTGCGTTTCGTTCCGGCCCTCGGGATGACGCGTGTCCCTTCCTCGAGCCCGATGCCGGCGAGCACGGCCGTCGCCGCCTCCTCGGTCACGTGCGCGACCGGGAGGCCCTGCGCGACCCGCGCGAGGTCGGCGTCCATCTCCCGCGCGGTCTGGTAGCGGTCGTCCGGGTCCTTCGCGAGCGCGCGCAGGATGACGAGGTCGAGCTCGTGCGGCACCTCGCCGATCCCGGGCGGACGCTTCGTCGACGGCGGCGCGGGGACCGTGTTCAGGTGCTTCATCGCGATCTCGAGCGCCGTCTCGCCCGTGAAGGGGACGGTGCCGGTGAGCATCTCGTAGAGCACGATGCCGACCGAGTAGAGGTCCGAGGACGGGTGCACCGGCCGCGCCCTGCGCCTGCTCGGGCGACAGGTACTGCGCGGTGCCGATGATCGATCCCGCCTCGGTCATCTGGCTCGACCCGGAGCGGGCGATGCCGAAGTCCGTCACCTTCAGCCGCCCGTCCGGCGCGACGACGACGTTGTGCGGCTTGATGTCGCGGTGGACGATGCCGTGCGCGGTGCGCGAACTCGAGCGCGGACAGGATCTGGCGCGTGTAGTCGATCGCCACGCGTACCGGCGTCGGCCCCCGCGAGACGAGGAGCTCCTTGAGGGTCTTCCCCTCCAGGTACTCCATGGCGATGTAGTACGTGCCTTCGGCTTCGCCGCGGTCGTAGATCGAGACGACGTTCGGATGCGAGAGGCCCGCCGCGCTCTCGGCCTCGCGCCGGAAGCGCTCGACGAACTGCTCGTCCTGGGCGTGGCGCTCGTCGAGGAGCTTGATCGCGACGCGGCGCCCGAGCTCCTGGTCCTCGGCCAGGTAGACGTTGGCCATGCCGCCCGTCCCGAGCTTGCGGATCACCCGGTAACGCCCGTCGAGGAGAGTGTCGATCAGGGTGTCGAACGTGGCCAAGTCGGTCTCCGGGACAGGTTAGGGAGTCTTCTGGTCGAGCAGGGCTTCGAGGACGGTCTTCGCGATCGGGGCGGCGACCTCGCCGCCCGTCTTGTGCAGCTGGTTCTCGACGGCGACCGCGACGGCATAGCGCGGGTGGTCGGCAGGAGCGAAGGCGACGAACCAGGTCGTGTTCACGCCGGGCTTGCCCGTCTCCGCTGTGCCCGTCTTGCCGGCGACCCGCACGCCCGGGATCTGCGCGTTCGTGCCGGTGCCGCCGGTGACGACCGCCTGCATCATCGTGTTCAACTCGCTCGCCGTCTTCGGCGTGATCGCGCGGCCGAGCGCCTTCGGCTTCGTGGTCGTGAGCGTGCCGCCTCCGGGCTTGACGATCCGATCGACGACGTAGGGGCGCATGACGACGCCGCCGTTGGCGATCCCCTGGGCGACCATCGCCATCTGCAGCGGCGTCACCCCCAGGCGCTCCTGACCGAAGGCGAGCCGGCCGGGGTCGACCTGGTAGTTGTGCTTCGGGTTGAACAGCTTCCCGTGGTCGTAGAGGCCGCTGGCGTTGCGCTCGTCGGTCGGTGTCTCCAGCGGCGGCGTCGAGTAGAAGCCGAACCGCTTCGCGTACTGGAGGATCTTCAGCGCGCCGAGCTGCTTCCCGACGTTGCAGAACACCGAGTTGATCGAGTGCTGCAGCCCCTGGGTCAGGTTCACGAGCCCGAAGACCTCGGGGCCGTTCTGGTCGGCGAAGTTGCTGACCTTCTTGCCGTACTCGATGCAGTAGCCCGGGTCGTCGAACGTCGAGTAGGGCGTGAACCGGCCCGAGTCGAGCGCAGCCGCGGCGGTCACGAGCTTGAAGGACGAGCCCGGCTGGTAGAGGCCCGACGTGGCGCGGTTGAGGAGCGGCGCCGGGCCCGCGCACTGCGCGCGCGTCTTGTCGATCTGGTCGAAGTGGTTCTCGACCAGGTTCGGGTTGTAGGTCGGCGAGGTCGCCATCACCAGCACCTTCCCGGTCTTGACGTCGAGCGCGACGGCCGCGCCGCACAGAGAGCCGAGCGCCTTCTGCGCCAGGAACTGCGGGCCGAGCCGCAGCGTCAGCGCGGCGGAGTTGCCCTTCACCGTCTTGCCCTCGAGCGAGTTCAGCGTCCGGTCGAGGACGGTGTGCAGGTCCGTGTTGGACGAGGTCAGGTAGTCGTTCAGCGAGCGCTCGAGCCCTGCGCGCGAGCGGCCCTGGGTCGAGTAGCCGACGACGTCGGCGGCCAGCTTCCCGGTCGGATAGTGGCGCAGGTAGAAGGTGTTGCCGTTCTTCTTCAGGACGTGGTTGAGCGCGAGCACCTCGCCGTTCGAGGCGCGGATGACGCCGCGGTCGATCTTGAACTGGGCGACGAGCTGGATCGCGTTGTCCTTCTGCGCCGCGAGCTCGCCCTGCGCCCACGTCTGCCAGTACGTGGTCCCGAGCACGAGCGCCGCGAGCAGCACGATGCCGACGACGGCGACCCTGCGGATGCGGTCGTTCACGCCGTCCTCGACTGGGCGCGGTTCGAGACGAGCAGCAGCAGGGCGAGCATGACGAAGTTGGAGACGATGCTCGACCCGCCGTAGCTGACGAAGGGCAGCGTGATCCCGGTCAGCGGGATGATGCGCACGACGCCGCCGACGATGATGAACGTCTGGAAGGCGAAGCCGAACGTCAGCCCGAGGGCGAGCAACTTGGAGAAGCCGTCCTCGGCCATCATCGCGATCCGGAAGCCCCGCAGCGCGAAGACCATGTACACGAGCAGGAAGGCAGAGATGCCGATCAGCCCCAGTTCCTGCCCGAGCGCGGCGTAGATCATGTCCGTCTTCAGGTCGGGGATGAGGATGTCGCCCGAGGTGCCGGCGAAGGTGCCCTTGCCGAAGCCCGTGCCGCCGAACTGCCCGTTGGCGATCGAGTACAGGCCCTGCACGGTCTGGTAGGCGATCGTGTGCACGTAGTGGAAGGGGTCGAGCCAGGCGTCGACCCGCTGGTGCACGCGCTCGGGCCCCCACTTGTAGACCGCGGTCGCGCCGGCCGCGAACAGCGCCAAGCCCGAGACGACGTAGAGGCCGCGGCCCGTGCCGACGTAGGTCATGGCCAGGAAGATCCCGAAGTAGAGGAGCGCGCTCCCGAGGTCGCTCGTCTCCAGCAGCACGAGCATGGCCGCGCCCCAGATCAAGAGCAGCGGCCCGAGGTCCTTCAGGCGACCCTGCGCCAGCATCTCGCGCTTCTCGCGCAGGTAGCCGGCCAGGAAGACGATCAGCAGGAGCTTCGCGAACTCGCCGGGCTGGATCTGGAGGCTGCCGACGTGGATCCACAGCCGCGCGCCGTTCACCCGCTGGCCGAAGCCCGGCAGTGCAGGGAGGATCAGCAGGACGACCGCGCCGATCCCGCAGAGGTACTTGTAGCTCTCGAGCTTGCGGTAGTCGCGCCGCAGCACGACCAGCGTGGCCGCGAAGGCGCCGAGGCCGATGACGATCCAGACCGACTGGCGCAGCGCGTCGTCGGGGTTGATTCGGTAGATCTCGGTGACGCCGATCGCCGTCAGCAGGCCGCCGAGGGGCAGCACGTACGGGTCGGCGTTCGGGACCGTGATGCGCGTCATCACATGCGCGACGAGGTACAGGCAGAGGAAGAAGATCCCGTACGAGAGCGACGAGGCCGAGATGACGTCCTGCCGCGCGATGTAGACGCTGGCGAAGCCGAAGCCGGTCATCACGCCGACGACGATCAGGCTCATCAGCTCGCGGTTGCGATAGCTCACGCCCCACCATCCGTAGCTCGAGCGCGAACCTTCGCCGCCGCGACCGGCACGACGGGCGCGGCGGGTTGCGGTCTGGGCATCGTCTCGGGGGGTCTGGGGGGAACCCCCAGAGGCGCAGCGCCGGATGGGCGCCAGCCGGGCATCACTGTGCCCGCTCCCGGCGCCGGCAGAGCCGGCGCCGCCGCTCGTTGGTGAGCTCCGTCGAGCCTACGCTCACTGTGCCCCCACCACGTAGCGGCTGTAGGCCTTGATCTCGCGCTCGGCGTCGGTGCGGCCGCGCAGGGTGTGGTCGAAGAGCGTGCTCCGGTCGGCCTGCGAGAGCTGGACGGCGAGCAGCGGGCTCGTGAACACCTCGCGGTAGAGGTGGATCCCGAAGGGCAGGTTCCAGGGGACGCCCTGGTACACGGCGACGTAGCCCTTGCCGTTCACGCCGACGAAGTTGGCGCGCGAGGCCGCGTAGACGCCGGCGCCGGCCACGAGGGCGATGAAGACGAGCGCGAGCGGCAGCCCGACCTTCCAGGAGAGGAAGCGCCTCTTCGCGGCACGAGGCGGAGCGGCCGGCGCCGGTGCCGCCGCGCCGTCGGAGGCGGCCACGACCGGGACCGCGTCGAGCCCGTCGAGCGTGTCCTCGTCGTCGGCGGCCGCGGGCGCGGCCGCGACGACCGTGCCGGGCAGCTCGATCGTGTCGTCGAGCGCAGCGAGCTGGAAGAGGACGACGGTGATGTTGTCCTCGCCGCCGTTCCTGTTCGCCTCGTCGATCAGCGCCCGCGCCGACGAGGCGACGTCGCCCGCGTGCTCCTCGATCAGCGCGAGGATGCGGGTGTCGTCGACCATGCTCGAGAGCCCGTCCGAGCAGAGCATGAACAGGTCGCCGGGCTTGGCGCCGACCGAGAACGTGTCGACGTCGACCTCGGGATCGGTGCCGAGGACGCGGGTGATCACGGACCGGTGCGGGTGGACCTCGGCCTCCTCCGGTGACAGGCGGCCGGAGCGGACGAGCTCGCCGACGAGCGAGTGGTCCTCGGTCAGCTGCTCGAGCGCGTGGTCGCGGACGAGGTAGGCCCGGGAGTCGCCGACGTGGCCGAAGTGGACGAGGTCGTCGTCGACGAGCGCGACGGTCATCGTCGTCCCCATGCCCGACGTGGACTCGTCCGTGCGTGCGCGCTCGTAGACCCTGCGGTTCGCGTCCTGGATCAGCTGCGCCACGCGTTCCCCGTTCGACGACTCGTTCCACTCGGCGTGCTGCACCGACGTCGCTGCGAGGTGCGACGCGATCTCGCCGGCCTGCGCGCCCCCCATGCCGTCTGCGATCGCGAACAGCGGGGGCTCGCAGACGTACGCGTCCTCGTTGTGACGCCGGCGCCGGCCGGTGTCGGTGAGCGCGATGGATCGCATCGGCGTCATCGCTCGAAGCGGAGATCGGTCTCGCCGACGCGGATCACGTCGCCGGGGGAGAGTTTGCGGGGGGAGGTCAGCCGGATGCCGTTGACGTAGGTGCCGTTCGTCGAGCCGACGTCCTCGACCCAGACGCCGTCGCGTCGCGGCTCGATGCGAGCGTGGCGGCCGGAGGAGAACTCGTCGCGGACGAGCGCGAGGTCGTTCTCGCCCTCGCGGCCGACGAGCAGCGGCCCGGAGTCGATCGGACGCTCCTCGCCTGCGCTCAGCGCCGGGCTGGAGACGACGACGAGCTTCCCGGCCGGCTTGACCCGCCCTTTCTCCCTGTCCCGCTGCCGGCGCTTCTGCTCCTGCGCGGTCTGGGGCGCGAGGATCATGCTCTCCTGCGACGCGCCGCGCAGGTCCCTGCTGGCCGTCCTGACCACGCGCCAGATGAACAGGTAGAGCAGCACGAGGAAGCCGATCTTGAGCAGCAGCAGGGCCTCGCCGACCGCGATCGACGCAGTCGTCATGGAAGCTCGCGCTCGAACACGACGTCGGTCGAGCCCAGCGTGATCCGGTCGCCGCCTTCGAGCTTCGCCTGCCGGAGTCTCCGTCCGTTCACTTCCATTCCGTTGGTCGAGCCGAGGTCGACGATCCAGTACGAGGTCTCCTCCTGGCGCAGCTCCGCATGCTTCCGCGAGACGTTGGGATCGGCGAGCCGCACGTCGCAGTCCTGGCCGCGCCCGAGCACGAGGAGACGCTTGTCGACCGGATGCCGCTCTCCGTCCACCGTCAGCCACACGGCTTCGCGCTCGACAGGTGCCCCGTCGGCCACGGGGGCCGCAGCGGCCGCGTCCGTCGCCGGCCGGTACACCATCGTGGCGGCGACCGGCGGCGCCGGCACGGGAGCATCCGCCGACTTGCGGCCGCGCTGCACCATGCGCGTGGCGATGCCGAACACGCCCAGGCCGAGATCGGCGTCCGTGTTGAAGAGAACGCTCGGCGGCGAGAGCATCACGTAGCCCTCGCGCCGCGCATGCTCGGCCAGGTACTCCTGCAGCTCGAGCTTGAGCGAGTCCTCGTAGGCCTGGAACTGGGCGCGGTCGTGCGACGAGAGATAGACCGTGTACTCGTTGGGCACGTAGATCCGCGACACCGAGACGGTGCGGTGGTCGTCCATCTCCTTGACGAGCTTGCGGGCCAGTTCCACGGGCTGCACGTTCGTCCTGAACGCACGGCCGAACACACCCTCGACGAGTGCTTCGATCTTCTGCTCGATCGCGCGGAGAACGCTCAAATTCCGGGGCCTTTGCGGCTTCCCGAGTTTAGCCGTGCCCCCCGGCAGCCCGGGCCTGTGGCGGCGTCTCGACGGCCGCCGTCGTCTCCTCCACGGGCCGCTCCGGGCGGCGCGCGCGGGGTCTGGCCGCATACGGCTCCAGCGCGAGCGCGACGGCCGTCGCAGCGGTCACCGCCAGGACGGGCACGTTCGCCTCGTGCGGCGGCGGGGCGACGGTGACCCCGCAGACGACGAAGCCGTAGGCGGCCGCAGCCAGCGGGCCGCGGCCGCGGACGAACGGCAGCGCGGCCGCCGCGAGCGCGAGCGCGGCTGCGAGCGCGAGCACCTGTGGATCGCCGGCCAGCTCGCCGGCGACTGCCCGGCCGGCCGAGAGCAGGCTGTCGGTGGCGGGAATCCCGAGCGCGCCGATCCGCGCCGCGCCGGCGACGGCCGCCGCGACGAGGACGGCCAGGGCGGCGCCCGCCGCGCGCCACGCCGGCCGGCGGACGGCAAGCCCGAGCAGGGGCAGCAGCGCCAGTGCGCCGATCGCGCCGAGCCCGGCTCCGAGCGCAGCGAGCAGCCCGGCGCGGGGAGCGCGCCAGAACGCGGCCAGAGCTGCCAGCGCGGCCACGCCGTAGAGGGCGGCGAGGCCGAACGAGTAGTTGCCGAGCGGCAGCAGCGGGACGGCAAGGCAGAACGCGACGCCTGCGCGCTCGGAGAGCAGGGTCGTCACGGCGGCAACGGCCGCGAGGCCGAGGGGCCATCCGGACGGGAAGAAGGGCACGACGTGCGCCGTGAGCCCCGCGGCCGCGGCCGCACCGACGGCGGTGGCGGCCCGCTGCCCGTGCTCGACGGCCTTGCCTTCCGTTGCGACGCGGGCGCGCAGGGACGGACCGCGCAGCGACGTTGTCGCCGGGCGCAGATGTCTCGACGGCCGGGCAACCGGGCGGCGCCGCAGCTCGCCTGTCGCCGCCCGCAGCGAGCCTGCGAGGCCTGCAGCCGTCGGCCTGCGACCGGGGGCGACCGACAGCGCGCGATCCACGCACGAGACGATCGGGCGCGGGAGGTCGGGGCGCTGCTCCTGGAGCGTGGGCGCGCCTTTCTCGATCGCCTTCGCCGTGTCGACGAGCGTGCCGACCCAGAACGGGTGGAAGCCGGCCAGCGTCTCCCAGAGCAGGACGCCGACCGCCCACACATCGGCGGCCGGGCCGGCGGCCTCGCCGCGCAGCCGCTCGGGAGAGATGTAGGCGAGCGTGCCGGGGATGTCTCCGACCGCGGTCAGGCTCTCCTCCTCGTGCATCAGCGCGAGGCCGAAATCGAAGAGCTTCACGGAGATTCCGTGGCCCTCGGCCAGCAACACGTTCGCCGGTTTGACGTCGCGGTGGACGACGCCGTGGGCGTGGGCGTGAGCCAGGCCCTCGAGCACCTGGGCAGCAACCTCGAGCGCCGCCGGATCGCTTACCTCGCCCGCGCGGATCGCCTCGCGCAGGGTGCGGCCCTGGACGTATTCGTAGACGATGTAGACGTGTCCGGCATCGCGGGCGAGCGCGTGCGCCCGCAGGCAGCGCGGATGACGCAGCCGCGCCGCCGTCGCCGCCTCGCGCTCGGCCCGTGAGCCGGCGGTTCCCTCGCGAGTGACGACCTTGAGCGCCACGTCCCGGCCCGTCTCGACCTCCCGGGCGAGCCAGACCGAGCCCGAGCCGCCGCTGCCGAGCGGTCGCACGGGCAGATAGCGGTTCAGGATCAGGCTGCCGGGTGCGGCACGGGCGGCGGGCCGAGACATCCACTCCGCAGTTGGCTTCGACAGGAGAAAGTCCTGCGCACGGCGAACTTGTTGCGCTCCCGTCGAAAACGGATAGCTAGAGTGAAAAACCGGGTCTCGCCGGGCGGCCAGCATGAGCGAGCACGACTCAGACATCGAGTTCGACTTCTTCGACGAGCCGGAGACGGGCGAGAGCCCGGCTACGTCCGGGCGGTCCCGCTCGCAGCCTCCGGGCGAACAGCCGAAGCGCCCGGGGCGCGGCGGCATTCCGCCCACGGCGCGCCTGGCGGCGCTGATCGCGTTCGGGATCCTGATCGTCGTCCTGCTCGTGCTCTGGGTGCAGAGCTGCTCCGGGACGAGCAAGAAGTCCTCGTACCAGCACTACCTGGACAAGGTCGCGCCGCTCGCGCAGGACTCGAACCGGGGCGGGACGGCCCTCGCCACGGCGATCGCCACGCCGGGGATCAAGGCCGGCGTGCTCGCGAACAAGATGGACCAGCTCGCCCAGCAGCAGCAGGTCGACGAGCAGACCGCGACCAAGATCAAGCCCCCGTCGAACCTCGAATCGGCGCACCGGAACCTCGTCTCCGCCCTGCAGCTCCGCACCGACGGCCTCGTCGGGCTCGCGCGCGAGCTCCGCGCCGGCGCGGGCTCGACCAAGGTGGCGGAGACCGCCGCGAACCTCGCCGCCCTGACCCAGTACCTGGTCGCCTCCGACGTGCTCTGGGACGTCCGCTTCCGCGAGCCCACCCGCCTGGCGATCCAGCAGGACGGCATCACCGGTCTCACGGTGCCCGTCTCCCGCTTCCTCCGGGAGCAGGGAGTGGACAGTTCCGCGTTCTGGGCGCCGGTGGTCGACCGGCTGAACGGGAATACGACCTCGGGCGGCAACACGTCGGGCAAGGCCGTCGGCACGAGGCTCGTCAGCACGAAAGCGCTGCCGAAGGGCCAGGTGCTGAGGGAGACGCAGCTGAACACGGTCGTGGACAGCACGAACCTCGGCTTCCAGGTCACGGTCGAGAACTCGGGCGACGTCCAGGTGGCGAGCGTCCAGGTGACGATCACGATCAAGCAGTCGAAGCCGATCACCGCCAGCCAGACGATCTCGCTCATCAACCCGGGCTCGAGCACGATCGTCACCTTCAAGAACCTCCCGCAGCCGGAGTTCGTCACCAAGACGACGCTCGAGGTCGATGTCCAGCCGGTCCCGGACGAGACGAACCCGCGGAACAACTCGGCCTCGTACCCGGTGATCTTCTCGCTCGGATGAGGCTGGTGCTCTTGAAGAAGGGGGCTCATGGGGGAAACATGGTTTCCCCCATGCTGAACTCGGCCTCGTACCCGGTGATCTTCTCGCTCGGATAGTCGAGCGTGGATCTGTCCAGCACGACTGCGGGGTGGATCGCGATCGGAGCCGTGGTCGCGGTCGTGGTGCTGGCCGTGCTCGTCGTCCTCGTGTGGCTCGACCTGCGGAAGGGCCGGGCGGAGCGACAGAGCGTCCTCGGCGACTCGAGCGGAAGGCGCGATCTCGTCGACTTCGCGATCACGCTGCAGGGGCGGGTCGACGACCTGCACCGAGCCGTCGACGAGATCGCCGCGGCGGTGGCGCGCGTCGACCGGCGGATGGACGCGACGATCGCCCGCACGGCGATCGTTCGCTACGACGCGTACGAGTCGGCCGGCGGCCGCCAGTCGGCGTCGGTCGCGCTGCTCGACGCGAACCGCTCCGGCGTCGTCGTGAGCGCGATCCAGGGCCGCGACTATGCCCGCGTGTACGTGAAGGAGCTCGACCAGGGCAAGGCGTCGGTGGCGCTGTCGCCCGAGGAGCAGCAGGCGGTCGAGCGCGCGATGGCCAGATGAGCATGGGGGAAACGGCCGTTCATGCTTATCCGCTCTGCTCCGCGAGGCCGTTTGGCGGCTGGCGGCGGGTGATCTGGCGGTATGGGGTGGGCTGGTGGACGGTGCCGAGTCCCAGGAGCGTTTGGAAGCCGGCGAGAGGCGTGCGGCGGCGATTGTGGCGGAAGACGAACTCGTTTAGGTAGACGTGGAGGTGCTTGGGCGAGACGCCGTGGTGGGTGCCCTGCAGCCAGGTCTTGAGGTTGGAGAGCGCGCGGTGTGCGCGCGGCAGCACCCATTGGCGGTCGGGAAAGCGCTCGTGCTGGATGTGTGGCCGGTGGTCGAAGCCGGCGGCGCGCAAGCCGGTGTAGCCGGCCCAGCCGTCGGTGTGCACGATCGTGCCGGCGGCCGCGTTCGAGCGGACGAAGGAGGTGAGCGAGTGCGCGGAGGGATCGGGCAGCAACTGCAGCCGCAGACGCCCCGAGCCGTTGCCGCGCACCTCGACCGCGACCCCGACGAGCGGCTTGCCGTCGCGCTGGCGGCGGCCGCGGAGATCGGTGTCGCGGCCGCCCAGGTAGCCCTCGTCGACCTCGACCTCCTGGGTGAGCGGCTCTCGCTCCGGTGCGACCATCGCACGTCGCAGCTTGTGCAGGAGCGTCCACGCGGTCTCGTAGCGCGAGATGCCGAGCTGGCGTTGCAGCTGCAAGGCTGAGACCCCAGGCCCGTGCGTCGCGACCAAGTAGGCGGCCCAGAACCACAGCGTCAACGGCAGCCGCGTCTTATGCATCACCGTTCCCGCCGTCACCGACGTCTGCCGGCCGCAACCCCGGCACTGCCATAGGTGCCGGCGATGCTCGACACCGATGTCGCCACCGCCACAGACCGGGCAGCGGAACCCCTCCGGCCAACGCGACGCAAACAGATACGCCCGGCATGCTGCTTCGTCCGGAAACCGACGCTGGAACTCAATCACCGAACGCGGAAAGTCCGGACGCAGCACGCCACGAAGCTACGAACCGTCCCGGACGGAGCTAACCGGATAAGCATGACAGCCGTTTCCCTCTTCCCACTGTCATCGCGCCCACAGCCGCCCGAGCTACGCCCGAGCGCGGCTCGGGCTTCGCGCCGGCTCGCAGCGGTACCCGAAGGGAAGGCGGACCGTGACGGTCTTGACGGGTGCCGTTGCTACTTTTCCCGCGGGGTGCAGCAGGTTCTCGTTCTGAACGCGAGTTTCGAGCCGCTCAACGTGTGTTCCGTGCGGCGTGCCCACGTGCTCGTCTACAAGGGGAAGGCCGAGGTCGTCGAAGGGCTGGAGAAGCCGTTGCGATCGGCCACGGCCAGCTTCGTCTGGCCCTGCGTGATCCGGCTGAGCTCGTACGTTCGCGTTCCGCGGGCTGCGCAGCGGAAGATCTCGCGGCGCGCGCTCTTCGCCCGTGACGCCTGGACGTGCGTCTACTGCGGCGCCAAGGACGTGCGGCTGACACTCGACCACGTCGTCCCGCGGAGCCGCGGCGGCGACTCCGTCTGGGAAAACGTCGTCACCTCCTGCGCTCCGTGCAACCTGCGCAAGGGGAACCGGCTCCTGGACGAGCTCTCGATGGCGCTCCGCAAGCCGCCTCGGCCCCCGGCGCCCGCGCTCTTCATTCGCCTCGCGGCGCCGACGATCCCGAGCCGCTGGCGCGCCTACCTCGAGCCGTACGGCGCCGCGGCGTAACGCCGTTGTGACGCTGCGTCGCTCTGCGGCGTACTGAGGGCGTCAACTCAAGGAGGCTCCCATGAAGCTGCTTCGCATCGCCGCAATCTGTGCCGGCATCGCCGGAGTCGTCGCGTTCGTCGGAGTCGGGCTGCCCGCGTCCGCCCGGAGCGATTCGACGCCTTCGGCGCCCGCGCACTCGATCACCGTGTCCGGGACCGGTGCGGTGAAGGTGACCCCGAACCAGGCCGGCTTCACCTTCGGCGTGTCCTCGAACGCCAAGACGGCCGCGCAGGCGCTCGCGGCCAACTCGACGGCGATGCGGAAGCTGATCGATGCGCTCGAGGCCGCCGGCATCCCTTCCGACTCGCTCCAGACCGCGTACGTGTCTCTCTCGCCGGTCATGGCCGAGAACGGGCAGGCGATCGTCGGCTACACCGCGTCGAACTCCGTCTCGGTCACGATCTCGAGCCTGGGCCGCGCCGGCGAGATCGTGGACGCCGCCGTGGCCGCGGGCGCGAACCAGGTCGGCGGGCCGAACCTGACCGTCGCCGACCAGTCCTCGCTCTACGACACGGCGCTGAAGGCCGCGGTCGCCGACGCGCGCGCGAAGGCCAAGGTGCTGGCGGACGCGTCCGGCCTCCACGTCGGCGCGGTCGCGTCCGTCGAGGAGAGCGGCGGAGTCATGCCCGTCAACTACGACGCGGCCAGGGCCGCCCCGGTGCCGGCGACCCCGATCGAGCCCGGAACACAGGAGATCACGGCGTCGGTGACGGTCGTCTTCGAGGCGAGCTAGTGCCCCGTCCAGCAATACATGCCGGCTTCTGGCCCGCGATCACGCTGCGCGCTGCCCTTCCGCTCCGGCGCTGGCAAAGCCAGCACCTCCGCTCCTGGGCCGGCTCCGTCGAGCCTACGCCGGCTGCGTCCTCAGTCGCGCCCGTAGTTACCACTACGAGCGCTCCCTGCGTCCTTGCCCATGGTTCGGGGCGCCTCGTCGGGCTTCGCCCGGCGACGCTGCCGGAGACAGCGCTTGGTGCTCGCGACCCAGAACCTCGACGGCATTACTGGACGGGGCACTAGCCGAGCGCCTCCCGGAGGGAGCCGACGTACTCGCGCAGGGCGTCGGCTCCGTCCTCCGCGACCTCGACGGCGCGTGAGCCGACGACGATGCCGTCGACGAGCTCGGCCGTCTGCCGGGCGTGCTCGGGTGTGGAGATGCCGAATCCGGCGTAAAGCGGCACGTCTGTAACGCGGCGCACGCGCTCGACGAGCGCCGGGAGCTGGCCGGAGACGGCGTTGCGCGCGCCCGTCGTGCCCGTGAGGGTGACGAGGTAGAGCCAGCCGTCCGTCTGCTCGGCCGCCACGCGGAGCCTGTCGTCGGTGGACGTGGGCGCGACGAGCTGCACGCGCCGTAGCTCCGGCCGGTCGCCCGCGGGCAGGTCGGCGACGATCAGGCTCGTCGCACCGGCTTCCCGTGCGGCCTCGGGAAAGGCGTCCCAGCCGTAAGCCTCGAGGATCGACGCATACGTCATCGGCACGAGCGGCACGTCGACGCCCGCGCGTGTCTCGCGCAGGCACTCCAGGCAGGCCTCGGTGCGCATCCCCTGCGCCAGCGCCTTCTCCGCGGCGCGGCGGATGACCGGCCCGTCCGCGAGGGGATCCGAGAACGGAAAGCCGATCTCGACGAGATCGGCGCCACCGGCCGTCGCGGCCTCGGCGAGCCCGGGCGTGTCCGGCCCGGCCATCAGGTAGACGACGAGAGTCTTACCGCTCACAGGTGTGCCAGGGCCTGGTCGAGGTCCTTGTCGCCCCGGCCGGAGAGGCAGACGAGGACGAGCTCGGCGTCGAGCTCCGCGGCTCGGGCGAGCGCGTGTGCCGGTTCGAGCGCGGGGATGATCCCCTCGGTCTCCGCGAGCCTCCTGAACGCCGCGAGCGCCTCGTCGTCGCTCGCGCCTATGTATTCGACGCGGCCGGAATCCCTCAGCGCCGCATGCTCCGGACCGACGCCGGGGTAGTCCAGCCCCGCGGAAATCGAGTGCGTGTCGAGGATCTGACCGTCCTCGTCCGCCAGGATCGACGAGCGGGCGCCGTGCAGGACCCCCGCCCGACCGGCACCGAGGCTCGCGGCGCCGGCTGCCTCCACGCCGACGATCCGCACGTCCGCATCGTCGAGGAAGCCCGCGAACATGCCGATCGCGTTCGAGCCGCCGCCGACGCAGGCGATGACCACCTCCGGCAGCCGCTCCTCCGCCTTCAGGATCTGCTCTCGCGCCTCGTGGCCGATCACCGATTGCAGCTCGCGCACGAGCTCGGGGTACGGGTGTGGCCCGACGCAGGAGCCGATCAGGTAGTGGGTCGTCTCGACGTTGGTGATCCAGTCGCGGATCGCCTCGCTGGTCGCCTCCTTGAGCGTTTTCGTCCCGAACTCGACCGGGCGGACCTCCGCGCCGAGCAGCCCCATCCGCTCGACGTTCGGCCGCTGGCGGCGCATGTCCTCGGCGCCCATGTACACGACGCACTCGAGCCCGAAGCGAGCGCACACCGTGGCCGTGGCAACGCCGTGCTGGCCGGCGCCCGTCTCGGCCACGATCCGCTGCTTCCCGAGGCGCTGAGCCAGGACGGCCTGGCCGAGAGCGTTGTTGAGCTTGTGCGCCCCCGTGTGCAGCAGGTCCTCGCGCTTGAGGTAGATCCGCTTGCCGGGGGCGAACCGTTCCGCAAGCGTGAGCGGTGTCGGCCGCCCCGCGTACTCCCGGCCGAGGCGGTCGAGCTCCGCGGCGAACGCTGGATCCTGCCGGGCCTCCGCCCAGCCCGCCTCGAGCTCGTCGAGCGCGGGAATGAGCGTCTCCGGGACGTAGCGGCCCCCATACCCGGCGTAGACGCCGCTCGTCACCGTGCCGCCTCCACGAACGCGCGTACCCGCTCGTGATCCTTGATCCCCGGCTCGACCTCGAGGCTCGAGCTCGCGTCGACCGCCCACGGCTGCACCGCGTCGATCGCCTCGCGCACGTTCTCCGGCCCGAGCCCGCCGGCGAGGACAACGCGGCCCTTCGTCGCCCGCGCGCGGTCGAAGTGCGTGTCGTCCCGCGACTGCCACGGGAGGTCGACGACGGTCGCGACCCGTTCCCCGAGGCGGAGCAGCGCGGCATCCCGGCCCCTCACCTTGCCTTCCTCCTCGGAGTAGAGCTGGACGAGGTCGGTCTCGGCCTCGGCCTCGCGGCCGACGAGCACCGTCACGGGCAGCACGCCGTCCGGCACCGGCAGCACGTGCGCGGCGCGGCGCGGGCTCGCGTCGACGAGGATGAAGCCGCACAGATCGGCACCGGCGTCGACCGAGGCGGCCACGTCCTCCTCCAGCGTGAGGCCGCAGACCTTGACGAGCGGCCGGGAAACGAGCTCCCGCAAGCGGGCGGGGGGGTCGGGCGCGCGCATGAGTGCGGTTCCGACCAGCACAGCGTCGGCGCCGGCGAGCTCCGCCTCAGCGCCGTGGGCGCGCGAGTGGACGGCGCTCTCGGCGATGACGACGCGGTCGCGCGGCGCCTGCGCGACGAGCTCGAGCTGGACGCTGCGGTCGATCGCAAAGGTCGAGAGATCGCGTGCGTTGATGCCGATCGGGTCGGCGCCGAGCTTCGTGGCGCGCTCGAGCTCGTCCGAATCGTGGGCCTCGACGAGCGTGTCCAGGCCGAGCGCGTCGGCGTGGGCCATGAGCGCCGCGGCCCGGCGGTCGTCGAGATCGCGCAGGATCAGGAGCGCCGCGTCGGCGCCGGCTGCCTTCAACTCGTCGAGCTGGGCCTCGTGGGTGAAGAACCCCTTCGCGAGCAGCGGCAGCGAGGCGGCGTCGCGGGCGGCGTGGAGGTCGTCAACCGAGCCCGCGAAGCGCTCGTCGACGAGGATCGACACCGCTGCCGCGCCCGCCTGCTCGAACGCGACGGCGAGCGCTGCCGGGTTGGCATCGGGCCGGAGGTCGCCGGCGGAGGGCGACCGGCGCTTGACCTCGGCGATGGCCGCCAGGCCGGGCGCCGCCAGGGCATCGCGAAACCGTCCCATCAGACCAGGTCCCTTCGGTCCCCCACCCAACAAGGGCGGGGCGCTGTCCCACCGCCCTCGCCGAGGACGGTACCGCCGAAGTTGTGCCATGTCAGTGACGCGTTCGTGACTTTGGCGCGCGAAACGGTGACGATTCTGCGGCGGGTCACGCCGGCACCTCCCCCGCGCGTGAGAAGGCGACGAGCCGGTCGAGGCGCTCGCTTGCAGCACCCGAGTCCACTGCGGCCCGGGCCAGCTCCAGCCCCTCCCGGAGGTCGTCGGCGTGCCCGGCGGCAGCGATCGCGCCCGCGGCGTTGAGCAGGATCGCATCGCGGTGCGCGCCCGGCGCGCCTGCGAGCACGTTGCGGATCGCCTCCGCGTTCTCTTCCGGTGAGCCGCCGCGCAGCTCCTCGGGCGCGCCGGGCTCGATGCCGAGCGCCTGCGGATCGATCGTGCGCTCGCGAATGCCTCCGTCCACGACCTCGCACAGCTGGTTCGGCCCGCACGGCGACAGCTCGTCGATGCCGCCCGCGCCGTGGACGACGAACGCGCGCCGTGTGCCGAGTTGCGCGAGCACCTCGGCGATCGTTCGCACGAGCTCGGGCGAGTAGACGCCGACGATCTGTGCTCGCGCGCCGGCGGGGTTCGTCAGCGGTCCGAGCACGTTGAAGACCGTCCGCGTCGCCAGCTCCTTGCGCACCGCGGCAGCGTGACGCATGGCCGGGTGGTGGGCCGGCGCGAAGAGAAAGCCGAAGCCGAGCTCGTCGATCGACCGGGCGATCCGCTCCGGCGGCTGCTCGAGCTCGAACCCGAGCGCCTCCAGAACGTCCGCCGAGCCCGAGGCCGACGAGACCGCCCGGTTGCCGTGCTTGGCCACGCCCGAGCCGGCCGCGGCCGCCACGAGCGCCGCCGCTGTGGAGATGTTCAGCGTCCGTGCGCCGTCGCCTCCCGTCCCTGCCGTGTCGACGAGGTCGTCGCGCTGCGGCCGCACCGCCAGCACGTGCGCGCGCATCGCGTCGGCACAGCCGGCGATCTCGTCCGCCGTCTCGCCTTTCGCTCGCAGCGCCACGAGCAATCCCGCGATCTGCGCGGGAGTGGCCTCGCCGCGCATGATCGTGCTCATTGCCTCGCAGGCCTCGGCGCGGCTCAGGTCATGGCCGTCGAGGACGCGGTTGAGGCCCGCCTGGATCATCGCTTCGCCGCCAGAAAGTTCTGCAGCAGGTCGCGTCCGACCGGGAGGGTGAGCACAGACTCCGGGTGGAACTGCACGCCGTCCACCGGCAGCTCCCGGTGGCGGACTCCCATCACCTCGCCGTCGTCGCTCGTCGCCGAGACCGCGAGGCACCCGGGCACGCGGGCTGCGGCGAGCGAGTGGTACCGGCCGGCCGAGAAGTCCTGCGGCAGCCCCGCGAAGATGCCCTCGCCGTCGTGGTGGACGAGGCTCGTCTTGCCGTGGAGGAGCCGTGCCGCCGGGCCGATCTCGCCGCCGAAGGCCTCGACGATCGCCTGGTGCCCGAGGCAGACACCGAGCGTCGGCGTCGTCGGCGCCAGGCGGCGGATCACGTCCAGCGTCGCGCCCGACTGCTCCGGCCGGCCCGGGCCCGGCGAGACGACGAGGTGCGACGGCGCAAGCGACTCCGCCTCGTCCGCGTCGACAGCGTCGTTCCGCCGCACGACGACCTCCGCCCCCAGCTCCTCCAGGAGGTGCACGAGGTTGTACGTGAACGAGTCGTAGTTGTCGACGAGCAGAATCACGAGCCGGCCTCCGCGAGGTCGATCGCCGCCTCGAGCGCCGCGAGCTTGTCCAGGCACTCCTGGTGCTCCGCGGCCGGGTCGGAGTCGGCCACGACGCCCCCGCCCGCCTGCAGGTACGCCACGCCGTCGCGCAGCACGAGCGTCCGGATGGCGATGCACGTGTCCAGTTCGCCGCTCGGAAGCGAATAGCCGACGACACCGGCATACGTGCCGCGGCCGTACTGCTCCAGCTCCGAGATGATCTGCATCGCCCGCACCTTAGGCGCACCGGAGACCGTGCCGGCCGGGAACGTCGCGCGCAGGAGATCGAACGCGGTTCGTCCGGGCTGGATCTCGCCCACCACCTCCGAGACGAGGTGGACGACGTGCGAGTAGTGCTCCGGCTCGAGGAACCGCGCCACGCGCACCGTGCCCGGCAGGCAGACGCGCGAGAGGTCGTTGCGGCCCAGGTCGACGAGCATGACGTGCTCCGCACGGTCCTTCTCCGACGCGAGCAGCGTCTCCTCGGCGCCCGCGCCCGCCGCGATCGTGCCCGCGATCGGGTTGAGGCTGGCGCGGCCGCCGACGAGCTTGACGTGCGTCTCCGGCGACGAGCCGACGAGGCTCACGTCCCCGAGTTCGAGCAGGAAGAGGTAGGGCGAGGGGTTCACACGGCGAAGCGCCCGATAGAGCGAGACGGCCGACGCGTCCGTCCGGCGCATGGCCCGCTGCGAGAGGACGATCTGGAACGCGTCGCCCGCGACGATGTACTCCTTCGCGCGGCGCACTCGGCGCTCGTGCTCCTGTCGATCCGGGGTGCGCTCGGTCGGGCTGCTCTCGAGCGGCGTTCCGGCCGGCTCGTCGACGTGGTCCGCGAGCGCCACGGCGATCTCCGCCGGATCGCCGGCGAGCACCTCGGCGACGCTCGAGACATGGTCGATGCGGACGAGCACGTCGGCGACGACGAAACGGCTCTCCGGCAGGTCGGGCCGCTCTGCGGGCAGCGGCACGGTCGGCTCGAGCCGCGCCACGTAGTCGTAGCCGAGATAGCCGACCACCGGCGCTGCTTCGGGCTCTGCCTCCTCGAACGAGACGAGCCTCGAGCCGCACCCGACGAACGAGTAGCGGCCCAGCCGGCCCTGCTCCACGGACTCGAGCAGGAAGCTCGCGGCGCCCAGACGCCGCAGGCGGAGATACGCCCCCAGCGGAGTGACGAGGTCGGTGGGAATGGTCGCGTTCATGTCCTCCAAACGAAAAGACCTTCCGGTCGGAAGGTCTGGCGAGCGAAGCGGGATCGAGGGTCGGCTCAGGCGACGCTCCCGCCACGCTCGCTGCGCCACCAGGCCCAGAACGTGGTCGGGAAGGTCATCGCGTCCAGGGTAAGCGCAGCCGTTCGGCCCGTCAAGCCGCGGCCGCCCGGGCCGGCGCTCCCGGGCGGCCGCGCGTGCACCGAGGCCTGCGGCCGCCTCAGTTCACGGTGATCGACGCACTGGCGAGCGCCGAATCTCTGGTCGCGCGGTCGATCGCGATGACGGTCAGCGTGTGCGTCCCCGGAGAGAGGGCGGAGGCGGGGAAGCCCGCCGACTGCGAGTACGAGTCGCCGGGGGCGAGGGTGACGAAGACGGCCTGCGGCGGAGCGACCGTCCGCCTCGGGCCGAAGATCCGCACCGAGACGTTCACGGTCGAGCGGCCGTCGTTCGTCACCGTCGCGGTCTGGGTCACCTCCTGGCCCCTGGAGGCGGTGTCGGGCGACAGGGAGGCGGTGACGGTCAGACCGCCGTCGCTGGTGCTGGTGTTGGTGTCCGCCAGAGCTCCGGAGACGGAGACGGCGGCGACGACGAGTGCCACGGCGGCGGCAGTCAGCAGCCGGGCGGGCAAGCGCGATCGACGCATGGGAGGACCTCCTGGAAAGGGACTGGGCGATACCGCAGTCGGACTTGCTACGCGATATCTGGGGCTACTACCTCACTTCCGGAGGTTCGGATTCGCGGCGTCGCCGAGCGCGTCCGCAAGCCGG
Source organism: uncultured Actinomycetes bacterium (assembly GCA_963776375.1). Classification (GTDB taxonomy): domain Bacteria; phylum Actinomycetota; class Thermoleophilia; order Gaiellales; family Gaiellaceae; genus PALSA-612. Next base: position 80,562 of record CAVZMF010000010.1, read on the forward strand.
ATCCGGCCGCTCCAGAGCGCGCTGCCGAGGACGGCTCCTTCGCATCCGATCTCGCGGAGGCGGGCGAGGTCGTCGAGCGACGCAATCCCCCCGGCGGCGAGCACCGGCAACCCGGAGGCTGTCAGGACGCTCGCGAGCAGGTCGAGGTCGGGTCCCGAGAGCGAGCCGTCCCGCGTGGCGCTCGTCACGAGCAGGCGACGCACCCCCGCATCCGCACATGCCGCGGCGAGCTCCGGCGCGGTAAGCGTCGACGTGGACGTCCAGCCCTCGGCCACGACGAGCCCGTCACGGGTGTCGACGGCGACGACGAGCCGTTCGCCGTGCCGCGCTGCTGCCTCGCGGGCGAACCCCGGCGAGAGCGCCGCCGTGCCGACCATGACGCGGGCCGCGCCGGCGGCCAGCGCCCCATCGACGTCGGCGGCCGTCCGGTAGCCGCCGCCGACCTGGACGGGCGTGCCGTCCGCGGCGGCGAGCACGCGTTCGACGAGCCCCCGGGTCGGAACGCCGGAGAACGCGCCGTCGAGGTCGACGAGGTGGAGGAAGGGAGCGCCGTCGGCGGTGAACCGCGCGGCTGCCTCGGCCGGGTCTCCTCCCTCGATCGTCACGCGTGTTCGGTCGCCGCCTGCAAGCCGGACGCAGCGCCCCTCGAGCACGTCGATCGCCGGCAGCACGACAAATGTGTCGGCTCGGGCTCCGGCTCCCTTCCCCTCCCGCATTGTGTTAGCATGCTAACATGACGCGGATGACAGACGAGACAAAGACGGAGCCCGAGCATGCCGTCGAGGACGTCTCCGGGCTGGACGACCTCGCCGATGCCGTCCTCGTCCTGCGCACCCGGGACGAGGCCAGGCGCTTCCTGCGCGATCTCTGCACGCTCGGAGAGCTCGAGGCGCTGGCGCACCGCTGGCAGATCGCCCTGCTCGTCGACGCCGGTCGCTCGTACCTGGACATCGCCGAAACCGTGCACACGAGCACGGCCACGGTCACGCGTGTGGCCCACTGGCTGCGCCACGGCGCGGGCGGGTATACGCTCGCCCTCGAGCGCACGGCCAGACGCAGGGAGGGCTAGATGACCCCCGGGCGGTTCGAGCGGGCCGGCGAGAACGGCCGGCTGACCGTCGCCGTTCCGTCGAAGGGCCGGATGCTGCAGCCGACGCTCGACCTCTGCGCAGCCGCGGGACTGAGTTTCGAGGCGACCGAGCGCGCGCTGCTCGTCCCGTGCTCGAACGCGCCCGTCGACCTGCTGCTCGTGCGGCCGCACGACATCCCCGAGTACGTCCAGGACGGGGTCGTCGACGCGGGCATCACCGGCGCGAACCTCGTCGTCGAGAGCGAGGCCGACGTCGTCACGGTGGCCGAGCTCGGCTTCGCCCGCTGCACGCTCGAGGCGGCGGTCCCGGTCGACGCCGCACCGGCCGGGCTCCCGGATCTCGAGGGGCTCCGGGTCGCGACGGCCTACCCGGTCTCGACGCGCCGCTGCCTCGATGGGCTCGGCGTCACGGTCGAGCTGGTCACGATCTCGGGCTCCGTCGAGGCAGCGCCGCGCCTCGGCCTCGCGGACGCGATCGTCGACCTCGTCTCCACGGGCTCGACGGCGAGCGCCAACGGCCTGCGGCGCATCGGCCGGCTGCTCGAGTCACAGGCCGTGCTCCTGCGGGGCCCCGGCGGCGACGGCGACAAGGACGAGCTCGTCGAGCGGCTGGCGCTGATGCTGGAGGCGGTCGTCGCCGCCCGGCAGCGGCGCTACGTGATGATGAACGCGCCCGCTGCGGCGCTGGACGAGATCCGCGCCGTGCTCCCGAGCATGGGCGCGCCGTCCGTGCTCGAGCTCGCCGATCCGGGGCAGATCGCGATCCATGCGGCGATCGACGCCGACCAGGTCTGGGACCTGCTCGCGCCGCTCAAGGCCGCGGGCGCCACGTCGATCCTGGTCGTGCCGCTCGAGAGGCTCGTCCCGTGAGCCGCGTGGAGATCGCCGAGGCGCTGCCGCGGGTTGCGGAGATCGTCGCCGACGTGCGGGCCCGGGGAGACGAGGCCGTCCTCGAATGGACCGAGCGTCTCGACGGCGGCGCGGCCCGCGGCACTGCGGGTGCCGGCGGAGGAGATCGCGGCATCCGAGGTCGATCCGGCCTTCCTGGCGGCGGTGCGCCGGCTGGCCGACGCCGTGCGCGCGTTCCACGAGCCGCAGCGCCCGCCCGACACGTCCGCCTCTCCCGTGCCCGGCGTCCGGGCCGAACGACGGTTCCTGCCCGTCGGCTCGGTCGGGATCTACGCGCCGGGCGGGCGCGCCGCCTATCCGTCCTCGCTGGTCATGGCGGCCGTGCCGGCGCAGCTCGCCGGCGTGACGCGGATCGCCGTCGCCTCGCCCCGGCGCGTCGGCAGCCGCTCCTGGCGACGGCGCACGAGCTCGGAATCGACGAGGTGTACGCGGTCGGCGGCGCGCAGGCGATCGCCGCGCTCGCGTACGGGACGGAGACCGTGTCGGCTGTCGACAAGATCGTCGGCCCGGGAAACCGCTGGGTGACGGCCGCGAAGCTGCTCGTGTCCGGTCGGGTGGGCATCGATCTGCCCGCCGGGCCGAGCGAGGTGGTCGTCGTCGCCGACGACACCGCCGATGCCGAGCTGTGCGCCGCCGACCTGCTCGCCCAGGCCGAGCACGGGCCCGACTCCGAGTGCCTGCTGGTGACGACGAGCGCGCCGCTCGCGCAGGAGGTGGCGAGGCTCACCGCCGGATGGGAGCAGGTGCGCGTCGAGGTGGTCGCATCGGTGGACGAGGCGCTGGCGCTGGTCGACGACTACGCGCCGGAGCATCTGGAGCTGCACGTCGCCGATCCGGACGCGCTCGCCGGCCGGGTCACGAACGCCGGCTCGATCTTCCTCGGCGCCACGACCCCGGCTGTCGTCGGCGACTACGCGGCCGGCGCCAACCACGTGCTTCCGACGGGCGGCCTCGCGCGCGCCGCGGGTGGGCTCGGGCTGGAGGCGTTCCTCAAGCCGGTGCAGATCGTCGCCGCGACGCGCGAGGGCCTCGACGGCATGCGCGAGACCGTGGCCGCCCTCGCCGCTGCCGAGAACCTTCCCCTGCACGCCGCCGCCGTGGAGGCCCGGTTCCGATGAGCGCCAGGGCTCTTCCGGAAGGCTTCGAGCCCTACGTCTGGGCCCGTCAGGCGGACGAGGTCGCCGCCGCCCACGGCTTGTCGGCGGCCGAGGTGCTGCGCTTCGACGCGAACGTCCCGCCGCTTCCCGGCGTGCCGCGTGTTCCGATCGGCGACAGCTTCGCCGCGCTCAACGAGTATCCGGAGGGCACGTATCGCGATCTGCGGAAGGCCGCGGCAGGGTACGCGGGCGCCGAGCCGGAGGAGATCGTGGTCGGCGCCGGCGCGGACGACCTGATCGCCCTGGTCGCGCGGACGTTCCTCGGGCCAGGCCGGAAGGCGGCGGTGCAGCCGCCCACGTACCCGCTGTACGCGATCGCGAGCGGGGTCGAGGGAGCCGAGGTCGTCGCGGCGCCGCTGGAAGCCGGGGCGCTCGCGGGGGTCGACCTCGTCTGGGTCTGCAACCCGGCCAACCCGACCGGTGCCCTCGTCGAGCCCGAGGTGATCTCCGCGCTGGCCGCCGCGCTGCCGGACGCGATCGTGGCGGTCGACGAGGCGTACTTCGAGTACGCGGGGGCGACGGTCGTGCCGTTCGTGCGCGGGCGGCCGAACCTGATCGCGATCCGCAGCCTGTCGAAGGCGTTCGGCTTCGCGGCGCTCCGGGTCGGGTACGCGGTCGCGGCGAAGGAGGTCGCGGCCGAACTCGACCGCCGACGTGCACCGGCCCCGGTGTCGACCGTCGCGGCACGCATCGCGGCAGCGGCGCTCCGAGAGCCCGTGCTGGACGTCGAGTCCGAGGTTGCCGAGCGCGAGCGGATGCGCGAAGCGCTCGTCGCGGCCGGGCTCGAGTGTCCCCCGTCACACGCGAACTTCGTCTACGTGCCGGTCGAGGACGGCTTTGCGCTGGGCGAGCGGCTCGATGCGCACGGGCTCGTCGTCCGGCGCTACGCAGACGCGATCCGGATCACCCCGCGGCTGCCAGCGGAGAACGACCGGCTGCTCGCGGCCCTCGGCGCCGAGGCCGTGCCGACCGACGCGCGATCGGCCGTCGTGGTGCGGACGAGCGCGGAGACCGCGCTCCGGATCTCGCTCGTCCTCGACGGACGGCGCCGGTCGCGGGTCAGAACCGGCGTCGGTTTTCTCGATCACCTGCTGACGCTGCTCGCGTTTCACGGCGGGCTCGACCTGGATGCAGTGGCCGGCGGGGACACGACCGTCGACGAGCACCACACGGTCGAGGACGTGATGGCGGCTCTGGGCACCGCGCTTCGGGACGCGCTCGGGTCGCGCGAGGGGCTGACGCGGTACGGGGCGGCGACGGTACCGATGGACGAGGCCCGGGCGACTGCCGTCGTCGATCTCGTCCGGCGCCCCCACGCGGAGATCGCGCTCGACTTCGCCGGCGACCGCGTCGGCGGGCTGGCGCTGACCCTGCTCCCGCATGCGCTCGAGCGGTTCGCGATCGAGGCGGCCTGCACGGTGCACGTCGAGGCAGCAGGAGCCGACGACCACCACGTGGCCGAGGCGGCGTTCAAGGCTCTGGGCCGCGCGTTGCGCGACGCGTGCTCCCGCGACGGCTCGGGCCCCGGTTCGACGAAAGGCGCCCTGTGACGGCTCCGGCCATGCCTCGCGGGGCGGAGCCCACGCGCCTCCCCACCCTGGGTGGGGAAGGAAAACCACCCGCCACCCGCGGTGAGCGTACCGTCGAAAGGCGCACGAAACCGTGCCACGACTGTGGCTTCTTTGGAACTTTTCTTCCACAGGAGCCGGGGCGGACATGAGGGTTGCGGTTGCGGACTACGGTGCCGGGAACCTGCGCAGCCTCTGCGCGGCGCTGGCGCGGGCCGGTGGCGAGCCGGTCGTCACGACCGATGCGGCCGACGTGCTCGCGGCGCCGCTCGCCGTCGTCGCCGGGGTCGGGCACGTCGCGAGCGCAGCCGCGGGGCTCGCGCGCACCGGCGTCGACGAGGCGCTCCGCGGGCGCGCCTCGGCGGGGGCGCCGACGCTCGGCATCTGCGTCGGCATGCAGCTGCTCTTCGAGGCCAGCGACGAAGGCGGCTCGGGGCTCGGCCTCCTTGCCGGTCCGGTCACGCGCCTGCGGGCCGAGAGGGTCCCGCACATGGGCTGGAACTCGCTCGCGCTTCGCGCGCCGAGCCGCCTGCTCGACGGCCTCGACGGCGAGGACGTCTACTTCGCCCACTCCTACGCCGCGCGGCCGACCGATCCCGGCGTCGTCATGGCCGAAGTCGAGCACGGCGGGCCCGTGGTAGCCGCCGTCGAGGCAGGCCCCGTCGCCGGCGTCCAGTTCCACCCCGAGCGGAGCGGGCCGGCCGGCGCCCGTTTCCTCGCCAACGCGCTGGCATGGTCAAGAAACGCGTAATCCCCTGCCTCGACGTCGCCGGCGGCCGCGTCGTCAAGGGCGTCCGCTTCGAGGACCTCAGCGACATCGGCGACCCGGTGGAGCTCGCGACCCGCTACTCGGAGCTGGGCGCAGACGAGCTCGTGTTCCTCGACATCACCGCGACGCTCGAGGATCGCGGGCCGCTGCTCGGGCTCGTCGACCGCGCCGCCGAGGAGCTCTCGATCCCGTTCACCGTCGGCGGCGGCGTGCGCTCGGTCGAGGACGGGCTGGCTCTCCTGCGCGCGGGTGCCGACAAGGTGGCCGTGAACCGCGCGGCGCTCGACGAGCCCGGCTTGCTCGAGCGGCTCGCCGACGCCTTCGGCTCCCAGGCGGTCGTGTGCGCGATCGACGCCCGCGCGGGCGACGTCGTCACGCACGCCGGGCGCAATCCACGCGGGCGCGACGCCGTCGGGTGGGCGCAGGAAGCCGTCGAGCGCGGCGCCGGCGAGCTGCTCGTGACGTCGATCGACGCCGACGGGACACGCGACGGCTACGACCTCGAGCTGACGGGCTCGATCGCCGCCGCGGTCCCGGTGCCCGTGATCGCCTCGGGCGGCGCAGGTTGCGCGCGGCATCTCGCCGAGGCGTTCGAGGCGGGCGCCGAGGCGGCGCTCGTGGCGTCGATCGTCCACGAGCGCCCGGAGCGGCTGCCCGAGCTGAAACGCGAGCTTCAGGAGGGCGGATGGCCGATCCGGACCTGAGGGCGGCGATCGTCCAGGATGCGGGCGACGGGCGCGTGCTGATGCTGGCCTGGATGGACGACGAGGCGCTCCGACGGACGCGCGAGACCGGCGAGGCGTGGTTCTGGAGCCGCAGCCGGCGCGAGCTCTGGCACAAGGGCGAGACCTCCGGGAACACGCTCGCCGTCGAGGCGATCCACGAGGACTGCGACGGCGACGCCATCCTCCTGCGCGTCCGTCCTGCGGGCCCTGCCTGCCACACCGGCTCGCGCTCGTGCTTTGCGCCCTGGCTGTGGCGCCGGGTCGCCGAGCGGGCGAAGGAGCGGCCGGACCGGTCGTACGTCGTGAAGCTCCTGGACGCAGGCCCCGCCGCCGCGGCGCGGAAGGTCGGCGAGGAGGGTGTCGAGGCGGCGCTCGCCGGGGCGGGCGAGAGCGACCAGCGCCTGGTCGAGGAGCTCGCCGACCTCTGGTTCCACTCCTATGTGCTCCTCGCCGCGCGCGGGCTCGATCCGGACGACGTCGAGGCGGAGCTCCGCCGCCGGGTCCGCTAGCGGTCGAGCTCCTGCTTGACGAGGTCGAGGATCTCGCGGAAGAGCCGGTCGACGCCCTCGGCCGACAGCGGCCCGCCGTTCAGCTCGCGCAGGCGGGCGAGGAGCCGCTCCTCCTGGCTCGGGTCGATGAACGGGACGCCGTCGGCCTCCTTCCGTGCGCGGATCTCGCGGACGAGCTCGAGCCGTCGGTTCACGAGCTCGAGCGTCTCGCGATCCACGCCCGCGACCTCCTCGCGCAGCCGCTCGAGCTCGGTCATTCCCGCTCCCGGCGCCGGCCGGGCCGGCGCCTCCGCGCCTGTTCCCGCTTCGGTGCCGGCGAAGCCGGCGCCTGCGCTCCCTGAGGCTCCTCGAGCGCTCCGTCGAGCCTACGCTCACTCGTCCTCCACGTCGCGGCGGGCGGGGTACGACCCGAAGACCTGCAGCCTCCGCGTCCGGTCCCGCATCTCGCGCAGCGCCTCGTTGACGATCGGGTCGAGCGGATGGCCCGCGAGCACGGCATCGAAGCGGTAGCGCCAAGGCGTCTTCGGGATCGGCCGCGAGACGAGCTGGTGCAGATCGATGCGCAGGCGGCCAAACGGCTCGATCGCGCGGTAGAGCGCGCCCGGCGAGTGGTCGGTGACGAACGTGAAGGCGGTGCGCCAGTCCTCCGCCTCGCGGTCGATGCGCGTGTAGGTCGAGACGGAGACGAACCGCGTGTACGCCTCGGGGTGGTCGCCGACGTCGCCGGCGATCACGGTCAGCCCGTGCAGCTGCGCGGCGCGTTCGCTCGAGATCGCCGCCTGCGACGAGTCGCCGCTCTCGGCGACCAGGCGGGCGGCGTCGGCGGTCGTCGCTGCGGCGATCGCGGTCGCCCACGGCATTCCGGCCACGAGCGCGCGGCACTGGTCGAGGGCGACGGGGTGCGAGCGGATGAGCCGGAGCTCCTCGAGCGGCACGTCGCCGAGGGCGACGAGGCAGTGCCGGATGCGCAGCGCGGTCTCGGCGACGATCGACAGCGGGTGCTCGTGCAGGAGGTCGTGCGTCTCGGCGACCGAGCCGGCCAGCGAGCTCTCGATCGGCAGCACGCCGAAGTCGACCTCGCCGCCGACCGTCGCCTCGGCGACGGCGAGGAAGCTCGGCAGCGGGCGGAGCTCCGCGCCCCGCGGGAACAGGCGCCGGCACGCGGCGGCGCTGTGCGCGCCGTCCCGGCCGGGATAGGCGACTGCGATGGGCTTGTCGTCGGTGATGGACATGACGCTCCAGGGAATCGAAGGGCTCCGCGAGTAGAGGGCTAGCCGGCGTCTGCGGAAGAGACGGCGCGCCGGCTAGCGCGTAAAGACGCGCGCGACGAAGTACGAGAGGCTGTCGCGGCGGAGCGCCATGATCCGCCAGGGTACGCGCGGGCGTCGATCGGCGCAAGCTAGGCCGTGCGCGCCTGGCTCCCGACGCTCTGCCGCGGCGGGTGGCGCGCCGGGCTGGCGCTCGGCGGCGCCATTCCCGGTGAGCCCAGGCTGGTGGCCAAGAGAGATCGACGGCGGCTGGCTGCTCGACGGTACGTCGCCGTTCGTGTCCGGCTGGGGGCGCATCGACGTCGTGCTGACGCTCGCGCGCACCGAGGACGGCCGCCTGGTGACGAGCCTGCTCGACGCGCGCGGGAGCGAGACTCTGGCCGTCCGGCGCCTGCAGCTCGTGGCGCTGAACGCGACGGCGACCGTGACGGCGTCCTTCCGGGCGCACCTCGTTCCGGCGGAGCGCGTTACGTCTGTGTCGCCCTACGCCGAGGGGCCGACGCCGCCCGAGGTGATCCGCATCCACGCCGCGCTCGCGCTCGGCGTCGCGTCCCGCTGCTGCCGGCTGCTCGGGCAGTCGGGGCTCGACGAGCAGCTCGTTCGCTGCCGCGCCGAGCTCGACCGACTCGACCCGAACACGATCGAGCAGGCCCGGGCCGAGGCCGGCGAGCTGGCGCTTCGTGCCGCCGCTGCGCTGGCGGCGCAGACGGGCAGCCGCTCGCTGCTGCTCGACGATCACGCGCAGCGGCTGGCGCGGGAAGCCCTCTTCACGCTGGTCTACGCGCTTCGCCCCGTCTCGCGGGCGGCAGCTGTCGAGCTGCTCACGACGTAGCCGGGTGCTTCAGCGAGGCCCTAGACCGAGCGCTGGTAGGCGCGGAACGCCCGGGTCGCCAGCATCGTCGACACGACGAGCAGGGCCACGAGGAACCCGATGCGCGAGCCGACCAGGCTCCAGTCCGTCGTCTGCGTCGCGGCGGACCGCGACGCCTGCACGCCCCAGTTGACCGGGTTGCCCTTGGCGACGTCCTGGATCCACGTCGGCGCCAGGCTCAGCTGCATGAACGCCGCCGACATGAACGTGAGCGGGAGCATGACCAGGGTGACGGCGCCGATCAGCGACTCGCGCTTGCGCACGACCAGCGCGAGCGCGTTGGAGAGCGCGGCGAACGAGGCGCCGAGCAGGGCAGCCACGATCACGAGCACGGCGATCCCGGCGGCGCCGTTGCGGAAGTGCGCGCCGGTCGCGTACGCGAGCCCGACGATCACGAGCGCCTGGACGACGATCGTCACGACGCCGTACGCCATGCTGCCGACGTTCAGCGCGCCTCTCCAGACCGGCGAGACGAGGAACCGATCCATCACGCCGCGGTGCATATCGTCGATGAACGCCATGCCGTTCCACCCGGCGGAGGAGATCGCGGTCATCACGATCACTCCCGGTGTCAGGAAGACGATGTAGCTCCCGCTTGCGTCGAAGCCGGGGATCTCGACGACCTTCTTGAACAGGCCGCCGAAGATCAGTAGCCAGATGACCGGCTGGACGAGCGAGATCACGACCCAGGCGGGCTGGCGGACGAAGGCCCGCAGGTAGCGGAGGGTGATGTGCCAGCTGTGGCGGACGGCTCTCGTCATGCTGCGACTCCTTTCAGGACTTCGGTGTCGGCCTGGTCGAACGCCCGGCCGGCGTGGCGGAGATAGACCTCGTCGAGCGAGGGACGGGACATCGACACGCGCGCGACGGCATGGCCGCCTTCGTGCAGCGCGGCGAGCACGTTCGGCATCGACGTCGCGCCGTCGCGCGCGCGGGCGCGGAGCAGGCGGGCGTCGACGGCGACCTCCGTCACGCCGGTGACGCGCTCGACGGCCGCCCGAACGTCGCCAGTCGGGGGCGGCGGCCAGTTCGATCTCGATCGAGTCGCCCTGCAGGGCGCTCTTGAGCTCGTCGGAGGTGCCTTCCGCGACGATCGTGCCGCGGTCGACGATCGCCAGCCGGTCGGCGAGTTCGTCCGCCTCCTCCAGGTAGTGCGTGGTCAGCAGGATGGTCATCCCCTGCTCGTTCAGCCGGCGGATCTCCGCCCACATCTCGGCCCGCACCTCCGGGTCGAGGCCGGTCGTCGGCTCGTCGAGGAAGAGCACCTGCGGCGAGTGGACGAGCCCGAGTGCGACGTCGAGCCGCCGCTGCATGCCGCCGGAGTAGGTGCCGGCGGCCCGGTCTGAGGCGTCGGCGAGGCCGAAGCGCTCGAGCAGGTCGGCGACGCGGCGCTTCAGCTCGCGTCCCGTGACGTCGTAGAGCTCGCCCTGGAGCACGAGGTTCTCGCGGCCGGTCGCGGCCGGGTCGAAGCCCGGCTTCTGCCCGACGGCGCCGATCGCCTTCCGAACCCGATCCGGATGCGCCAGGACGTCGATTCCGGCCACGGCGGCCGCGCCGGCATCCGGCCGGGTGAGCGTGGTCAGGATCTTGACGGTGGTCGACTTGCCCGCGCCGTTCGGTCCGAGCAGGCCGAAGATCGTCCCGGCGTCGACGTCGAACCCGAGTCCGTCGAGCGCACGCACGTCGCCGGGGTAGGTCTTGACGAGATCATCGGTGTGGATCGCTGTATTCATCCGCTCTCCGTGGTAGAATTATCTTGACGCTCAAATAGTTTAACTATCGAAAGGTTCGAGTGTCAAGAGAATCTCGAGTCGAGCTGGTTCAGCGGCTCAACCGCGCGATCCGCATGTACCAGAACGGCCAGGACGCCTTCGACGACGCGGCGAGTCGCGTCCTCGGCATCAACCGGACGGATCAGCGCTGCATGGACATCATCGACCTGAACGGGCAGGTGACGGCGGGTCGGCTCGCGGCCGCGGCCGGGCTCTCGACGGGCGCGGTCACGACCGTGCTCGATCGCCTGGAGCGGGTGGGGTTCGTCCGGCGAGTGCGCGACCCGGACGACCGGCGGCGCGTGCTGGTCGAGCTCACCGACGAGGCGCGGCGCAGGGCCGGTGAGATCTGGGGACCGATCGCGATCGAGGCCGAGCAGATGTTCGCGGGGTACACCCAGGACCAGCTCGAGTGGATGCTCGAGTTCCTGCAGACCGGCCTCGAGTTCCTCGATCGACACCGCGCCCGTATCGAGACGATGGGCGCGGCGCCGGCCGCCACCGAGGCATGAGGGACAGACCGAAGTCTGTCCCTCATGCCGTTCTTCGCTGCTAACCGGGCTCCGGGGCCGGGTCCAGCGTCGGCGCCGGCGTCGGCCGTTTGCTCGGGTGGTGTGGGCTGTCAGCCGGCCGATCCCACGGCGGGGTGACCCAGTTGTCGTAGCCGCCGGGAACCGGGATGTAGAACTCGGGATAGCCCCACATGCCGTGCTCGGACACGTCGAGACCGGCCGTCTCGACCTCGGGCTCGACGCGGATCCCCCACAGCGCTTCATCACCCACAGCGCGCCGAACGACGCCGTGAACGTGAAGGCGCCGACGGCGACCAGGCCGAGCGCCTGTACGCCGAGCTGGTGGAAGGAGCCGCTGTAGACGAGGCCCGGCGTGCCCGTGGCGAGGTTCTTGGACGAGCACCGGCACCGCGAACAGTCCGGTCGCGAGCGTGCCCCAGACGCCCGACATGCCGTGCACGGACACGGCGCCGATCGGGTCGTCGATGCCGATGCGCTCGACGAAGATCACGCCGACGACGGCGATGAAACCGGAGACGAGCCCGATCACGATCGCCGCCCACGGCGCGACGAAGCCGGACGCGGCCGTGATCGCGACGAGCGCCGCGAGCACGCCGTTCAGCATCATCGAGATGTCCGGCTTCTTCAGGACGAGCCAGGCGGTCGACGATGCCGCCCAGCGCCCCGGCCGCGGCCGCGAGGTTCGTCGTCAGCGCGACGTAGCCGAAGTAGCCGAAGCCGCCGTAGTCGACCGAGAGCGTCGAGCCCGGGTTGAACCCGAACCAGCCGAACCAGAGGATGAGCGTCCCCAGGACGGCGTACGGGCATGTTGTGCCCGGGATCGGGTTTGCCCGGCCGTCGGTGCCGAACTTGCCGATCCGCGGCCCGAGCAGGATCGCTCCGGCGAGCGCCGCGAGCGCGCCCTGGTAGTGCACGACGGTCGAGCCGGCGAAGTCCTGCATGCCGAGCCCGAACAGCCAGCCGTGCGGGCTCCAGATCCAGTGCGAGACGACCGAGTAGACGATCGTGAAGTAGACGCCGAAGACGAAGTAGACCCACAGCTTCGCCCGCTCGGCCATCGCCCCCCAGACGATCGCGAGCGACACGCCGGCGAACACGACCTCGAACAGGTAGCCGGCGGCGCCCGGGATCTCGCTGAACCAGTCGAACGGCGCCTGCCCGACCGGCCGTCAGCTCGTCGACGGAGGGGAAGAAGCCCGCCGTTCCGATCAGCGAGCCGCCGCCGCCGAAGGCGAGGCCGAAGCCGACCGCCCAGTAGACGAGCGAGCAGATCCCGAAGATGAGGACGTTCTTGCCGGCGATGTGCGCGGCGTTCTTCATCCGGGTCAGGCCTGCTTCGAGGAAGGCGAACCCGGCCTGCATGAACATGACGAGGACGGCCGTGACGACGACCCAGATCGTGCTGGCGGCGATGAGGAGGTCGCTGGTTCTTAGGCATCGAGCTCCACCTCCTCGAGGCGCAGGGCCGTCCGGTTGTGAGTCACGTTGCCGCGCGGGCGTCGTCCAGACGATCCCGTCGCCCGACTCGTTGCCGCTCCGCGCCGCGTCGGCGATCGTCGCCGACGACCCGCTCGGCCTGCTCGTCGGCGACGACGAAGATCGAGCAGCGCCTTGGGCAGGAACCGCGACTCGAACACGCGGCCGCGGTACTCGTGCGTGATCCCGCGCTGGCGCCCGTGCCCGACCGCCTCGACCACCGTCACGCCGACGTGGCCGGTCACCTCCTCGACGGCGTCGATCACCGTCTCGACCCGCTCCCGGATCACGACCGCCTCCACCTTGACCATCCCGCTCACCCCCCTGCCTCCGGCTCGGACCAACAAAAAAGCCCCAGGAGCCATGAGCTCCTGAGGCCTCGATGCCTCTGCGGCCGCCTGCGCCGGCGACCCGCTTCAAAGAAGATAGTCATAGAGGCGGACGCTCGTCAAACGAGAACGGTTCGCTTGCGCCCTCGCGACAGGTCTCTGACACTTCTCCACGTGGCCCCGCCGGTGACCCGCTACGCGCGCTCGGGTGATGTGAACATCGCCTACCAGGTGATCGACGGCGACGGGCCGCTCGACGTCGTCTTCGTCCACGGCTTCGTCGGCAACATGGAGGTCCAGGCGGAACAGCCGGGTCACGAGGCGTGGTTCGAGCGCCTGGCCTCGTCAGGCCGCGTGATCCGGTTCGACCGCCGTGGCACAGGGCTGTCCGACCGGGTTCGTGAGGTCCCGACGCTCGAGGCCCGGATAGACGACCTCCGCGCTGTGATGGACGCAGCTTCGTCGCGTCGTGCCGCCGTGGTCGCGACTTCGAGGCAGCCTCGTTGGCGATGGTCTACGCGGCGACGTACCCCGAGCGCGTCGCCGCTCTCGCCCTCTACAACCCGGTGGCGAAGGGAGTGCGGTCGCCCGACTACCCCTGGGCCAACTCATCGGAGGAGTGGGAAGAGTGGCTGGGCCAGATCCACACCAACTGGGGAACCCTCGAATACGCAGCCGAGAGCCTGCGGGCGGTGGCGCCCAGCGCCGCGGACGACCCTGCGATGGTGGAGTGGATGGCGCGCGTGCACCGGCTCGGCGCGAGCCCGGGCGCCGCCGAGGTGGTCCTGCGCATGGCGATGACCGTCGACGTCCGGGAGGTGCTGCCCTCGATCCGCGTTCCGACGCTGGTGCTCTATCGCGACTTCGCGCGCGGCGAAGCCGCGTTCGTGGCCGAGCGTGTTCCGGGCGCCCGCGCCGTCGAGATCGGCGGTCCCGACACGATGTTCTGGCTGGCCGAGGGGCTCGTGGACGAGATCGTCGGGTTTTTCAGAGGCGTCACGGAGGAGCCGGTGCCGGACACCGTGCTTGCGACGATCCTGTTCACCGGACATCGTCGACTCGACGCGTCCGGGCGGTGGAGCTCGGCGACAGAGCCTGGGCGGATCTCGTCCAGCGTCACCACGCGGCCGTCCGGGCGCAGCTCGACCGCTTCCACGGCCGCGAGCTGGACACCGCGGGCGACGGCTTCTTCGCGGCGTTCGACGGCCCGATCCGCGCCATCCGTTGTGCAGCCGCGATCCGAGAGCGCGGTGGGCGATCTGGGCCTGGTCGTGAGGGCGGGCTTGCACGCCGGCGAGTGCGAGGTGATCGGCGAGAAGCTCGGCGGCGTGGCCGTGATCGTCGGTGCGCGTGTGGCTGCGCAGGCCGACGCGGGCGAGATCCTCGTCTCGAGCACGGTCAAGGACCTCGTCGCAGGGTCCGGCATCGAGTTCGAAGACCGGGGCGTCGCGACGCTGAAGGGTCTGCCGGACGAGTGGCGGCTCTACGCGGTCGCCGGCTAGCCGGTGTTGCGGAGCGCCGGCGGCGATGCCGGCGATCGAGCGGAGCAGCGGCCGGCGCACCGCCTCGCGCTCCTCGTCCGTCGCGTCCGGGTCGCGGTGGCGGCGCAGCAGCTCGACCTGGATCGCGTTCATCGGGTCGACGTAGGGGTTGCGGAGCCGGATCGACCGCTGGAGCACGGGTTGGCGGTCGAGCAGCGCCTTCGCGCCGACGATCGCCTTCACCGCCTCGACCGTGCGCGCGTGCTCGGCCGCGATCGCCGCGAAGCGCCGCTCGGGCTCGAGCTCGGCGGGCACGAGCTCGAGATAGCCGCGCGCGATCTCGAGGCTCGACTTGGCCAGCGTCATCTCCAGGTTCTCGACCAGCGAGCGGAAGAACGCGAACGAGCGGTACAGCCGGCGCAGCTCGCGCAGCCCGTCGCGCGTTCCGGCGAGCGGGCCAGCGCGGTTCCGCACCCGTACCACGCGGGCAGGAGGCAGCGGTTCTGCGTCCACGCGAACACCCACGGGATCGCGCGCAGCCGCGGCAGGTAGTCCTCCGCGCCCTGCTTGTCTGGGCTGGGCCTGCGCGCCGGCCGGGAGCCGATCTCGAACAGCGCCAGCTCGTCGACGGGCGTGAACGTCGCGGAAGAACCCGACGAATCGCGGGTCGTCCCAGACGAGCGCGCGGTAGGACGCGTGCGCCGCGGCCGCGAGAGTCGTCAAGCGTCTCTCGGGCGCCCGTCCGGCGGGGCCGACTGGGACACGGCCGGAAACGCCGAGACGATCGTCGCCGCGAGCGCCGCCTCGAGGTTCCGGTAGGCGAGGCCGGGCAGCCCGTACTTGAACGAGATCGTCTCGCCCTGCTCGGTCAGCTTCAGCCGTCCGGCGGGGAACCCGGAGGGCTGCGCCAGGATGGCCGCGTACGTCGGCCCGCCGCCGCGCCCGGCGCTGCCGCCGCGCCCGTGGAAGATCGTCAGCTCGACGCCGCGCTCGGCGGCGAGCGCGGCGAGCGCCTCCTGCGCCTCGAAGATCGCCCACTGCGCCGCGAGGTAGCCGCCGTCCTTGCCGGAGTCCGAGTAGCCGACCATCACCTCCATTCGGCCACCGTGCGCGACGCGGGGATCGTCGAGCAGTTCGCCGACGATGCGCGGCGCGGCCGCGAGGTCGGCGACCGTCTCGAACAGCGGTACCACCGAGAGCTCGGGACAGAGGTCGAGTGCTGCGCGCACGTCGTCGGCGCTCTCGGTCCCGGAGACGATCACCGTGTCGAGCGCCTGGGCCCGTGCCGGTCACGGGCGGCGCGGACGGCAGCGAAGGTTCGCGCACGCGCTTGTCGGCGGATCGGCCAGGTCGCTCGCGTGCAGCCGCACGTCGAGCTTGGCCAGGTGGAAGCCGAAGATCTCGACGCGGGTGCGGAGGTCGGCGAGCCGGCCGTCCGCGATCCGCCGCCGCGGTTCGCCCGCAGGCTGCGGTCGATCAGGTCGAGGTCGGCGAGCAGGTCGGCCGCCGAGCGGTAGCCAGCCGGGCCGTCGGCCGAGCGTCTCGCCCAGCCGCTGCCACACGAAGGAGAGCTTGCGGCGGTAGGGCTCGCCCTCGTTCTGCGCGCCGATCCCGGCCGCGTAGTCGGCGAGCTCCCGCTCGTCGCGGGCGATCGAGCTCGGCCAGCTCCGGGAGGACGGGGACGAGCGAGCTCGCGACCCCGATGAACTCCGCGAGCTGTCGCACCTCCGCGCGGTAGCGCTGGAGCGCCAGCGCGCGGGCCCGGTCGAGCGCCGCGGCGATCGTCTCCGGCCCGGCCGCCGGGTTGCCGTCCTGGTCGCCGCCGATCCACGACCCGAAGCGGAGCGGCGTGCCCACCCCGGGCAGCCGGCGGCGCAGTTCGCGCGTGAGCTCGGTCGCCTCCTCGAGCAGGCTCTGCTCGAAGAACCAGAGGCCGTGGCGGATCTCGTCGACGACGCGCGGGCGGAGCGAGCGAACCTCGTCGGTCTCCCAGAGCGCCGTCACCTCCTCGGCGATCGCGTCCCCGAGCCGGTCGCGCCCGGCCGCCGACAGATTCGGGTCGTCGAGCTCGCGGAGCAGGCGACTCAGCCGAAGATGGGCGGTGAGGATCGTTCGGCGCGTCGCCTCGGTCGGGTGCGCGGTGAGCACGAGCTCGAGCGAGATGCCGGCGGCGGCACGGGCCAGGCTCTCGTCGTCGACCCCGGCCGCCGCCAGCTCCGCGAACGCGGCGTCGAGCGACTCGCGCGAGGGCTTGCCCTCGTGTTCGTACTCGCGCCGGCGGCGTAGCCGGTGGTGCTGCTCGGCGAGGTTGGCGAGCTGGAAGTAGAGGCCGAAGGCGCGGAGCACGTCTCCCTGGCGCTCGAGCGGCAGGTCGCGCACGGCCGCGGCGAGCTCGGAGCGCGGCCCCGGCCGCCCGGCCCGCCGCGCCTTGCGCGACAGGCCGCGGATCCGCTCCTCGTCGGCGAGCAGCTCCTCGCCTTCCTGCTCGACGAGCACCCGGCCGAGGATCTCCCCGAGGAGCCGGATGTCCCGGCGGAGCGGTGCTTCAGGGTCGCGTGACGGCACCTTCGCTCGCGGACGAGACGAGCGCCGCGTACTTCGCCAGCACGCCGCTCTCGTAGTGCGGCTCGGGCGGGCGCCAGTCCGCGAGACGCGCGGCGATCTCGTCGTCGGACAGCTCCACGTGCAGCGAGCCTGCCTCGACGTCGATCACGACGGTGTCGCCTTCCCGCAGGGCGGCGATCGGCCCGCCGCGGAAGGCCTCCGGGGCCACGTGGCCGACCATGAACCCGTGCGTCGCGCCCGAGAAGCGGCCGTCGGTGATCAGGGCGACGTCGTTGCCGAGGCCCTCGCCGATGATCGCGCCGGTCACCTGCAGCATCTCGGGCATCCCCGGAGCCCCGGCGGGCCCCTCGTAGCGGATCACGACGACGTCTCCGGCGGCGATCTGCCCGGTCTTGACCGCCTCGAACGCCGCCGGCTCGCCGTCGAACACGCGCGCCGGCCCGCGGTGCTGCTTGCGGTCGACCGTGAGCTTGACGACGCAGCCGTCGGGGGCGAGGTTGCCGCGCAGGATGCGCAGCGAGCCGCTCGGCTTGATCGGGTCCTCGATCGGTCGCACGACCTCCTGGCCCGGCCGTTCCTCGACCGCCGTGGCGACGTCGCCGACGGTCCGCCCGTCGACGGTCGGCGCGTCCCCGTGCACGAGCCCCTGCTTGGCCAGCTCGCGCGCGACGAGCGCGACGCCGCCGGCCCGGTCGACGTCGACGGCGTGGAACCGGCCCCACGGCTTCATGTCCGCGAGCACCGGCGTCCGCGCGGCGATGCGGTCGAAGTCGTCGATCGTGAACGGGATGCCGAACTCGCGCGCGATGGCGAGGAGATGCAGGACGCCGTTCGTCGACCCCCCGGTGGCGACGACCGAGGCAGCCGCGTTCTCGATGCGCCTCGCGCGTGACGATCTGGCGCGGCCGCACGTCGCGGCGGACGAGGTCGACGGCGAGCCGGCCGGCTTCTTCGGCCGCCCTGGCTTTGCGCTTGGACAGCGCCGGGATGCCGTTCGCCCCCGCCGGGGACAGGCCGATGAACTCGAGGATGGTCGACATCGTGTTCGCCGTGAACTGGCCGCCGCACGCGCCGGCGCCCGGGCAGGCGACCGACTCCAGCTCATGCAGCTCCTCGGCCGTCATGTGGCCGGCCGCGTAGGCGCCGATGCCCTCGTACACGTCCGCGACGGTCACGTCCCGGCCGCGGAACTTGCCGGGCGCGATCGAGCCGGTGTAGAGCACGAGCGCGGGGAGGTCGAGCCGACCGAGGGCCATGATCGCCGCCGGGTTCGTCTTGTCGCAGGCGACCAGGCAGACGAGGCCGTCCAGGAGATGGCCGCGTGCAACGAGCTCGATCGAGTCCGCGATCACCTCGCGCGAGACGAGCGACGCGCGCATGCCCTCCGTCCCCATGGACACCCCGTCCGAGATCGCGATCGTGTTGAACTCGAGCGGCGTGCCGCCGGCCTCGCGGACGCCCCGTTTCACGTCCTGCGCGAGCTCGCGCTGGTTCAGGTTGCAGGGCATCGTCTCGATCCAGGTCGTGGCGACGCCGATCAGCGGCTTCGCGAGGTCGTCGTCGGTGAAGCCGACGGCCTTCAGCATCGAGCGCGCGCCGGCGCGGTCGGGGCCGTCGGTGATCGCGTGGCTGTGCCGCTTGGCGGGATCAGTTGGGCGGTCGTACGGCGTCGTCATCTCATCCTTTCTCGACGGGGAGGCCCTTGCGCGACCACTCGCTCCAGGAGCCGGGATAGAGGCGGGCGTCGGTGCGGCCGGCGCGGTGCAGCGCGAGCAGCGGGACGCAGGCGAGGACGCCGGAGCCGCAGTAGGCGACGACGTCGTCGGCCGCGAGCGCTTCCGGCGGGAGATCGATCAGCCGACCGCTCGTGCTCGGCGTGTTCAGCGCGCCGGGAATGCGTCCGGCGACGGGGTCGAGCCCGGCTGCCTCGCCGCTGAAGCGCTCCGGCTGGCGCGCGTCGAGGAGCACGAGGCCCGGGTCGCCGAGGCGCTCGAGGAGCTCGTCGGTCGCGGCCGTGTCGTGCTGTCGCATACGGGACGTGAAGTCGGCGGGCTCGATCTCCTCGTCTCTGCTCTCCAGCGGGCCGAGCCAGGCCTGCAGGCCGCCGTCGAGGACGGCCGCCGAGTTGTGGCCGAAGTGCCGCAGCAGCCACCAGAGCCGGGCTGCGCCGCCGCTCATGCCCTCGTCGTAGGCGACGACGAGCGTGTCGTCGCCGATCCCGGCCCGGCTCATCGCCCCCGCGAACTGCTCGGGGCCCGGGAGCGGATGCCGGCCGGCGACCTCGGCCGGGATGGACAGGTCCGAGAGGTCGCTGTCGAGGTCGACGAAGGCGGCTCCGGGGATGTGCGCCTCGAGAAAGCGCTCCCGGGCTGCGGCCGGATCGACCAGGTCGTAACGGCAGTCGGCGAAGCGGACGTTCACGGGATCGCTCCGGCCGAGCTTACGCGGAGGGCCGTCGCCTCGACCTGCGGCCAGCGGCCGCGCAGCTGGGCGAGGCACTCGTCCGCGGCGCCGATGCGCGCCCAGACGATCACGGTCGGCCCCGAGCCGGAGAGCGTCGCCCCGAGCGCAGACGCCGGCAGTTCCGCGCGCACGTCGGCGAGGAACGCCGAGCGATAGGGCTCGTGCAGGCGGTCGTCGAGCGCGGCCGCGAAGAGCTCGGCGGAGCCGGCGGCGAGTGCGGCCCCGAGGAGAGCGGCTCGCCCGGCGCTGAAGGCCGCGTCCTCGTGCGGGACGCTGATCGGCAGCAGCGACCGCGAGTGCTCCGTCGCCACCTGTTCGTCCGGACGGAGTGCGATCGGCTCGGCGGGCACCGAGTCCGCGAGCCGCTCGATCCGGCCGTCCCAGGTCAGGCAGGCGCCGCCGACGAGCGCGGCGGCGAGGTTGTCGGGATGACCTTCGAGCGGCAGTCCCTCGGCGAGCAGCACCTCGGCGTCGGGTTCGACGCCGGCGGCGATCGCTCCCGCGACGAGTCCGAGCGCGATCAGCGAGGCCGAGGAGCCGAGGCCGCTCGAGCGCGGGATCCCGTACGTGAAGTCGAAGCGCCGGCCGTCGACGGGCGCCATGCGCGCGAAGGCGCCGATGCCGAGATGATGCGTGTCCGCCTGCGCCACGGATTCTTCCCGCACGACCTCGAGCTCGTTCCAGAGCTCGAGCGCGACACCGGCGCAGTCGAACCCCGAGCCGACGTTGGCCGTCGTCGCCGGCGCGCGGACGCGAATCGAGTCGGTCATCCGGTCGCCTCGGCGATCGCGGCCGGGCCGGGGTCGACGACCACGGGCGCGGGCGCATGCGTGTCGGCGACGGCCGGATCCTTCAGGCCGTGGCCGGTGATCGTGACGACGACCCGGGCACCGCGAAGCTCGTCGCTCCCGTGCAGGAAGGCGAGCCCGGCCGCGGAGGCCGGCTCGCAGAAGAGCCCTTCCTCGCGGGCCAGCTCGAGCCAGGCGGCAGTGATCTCCTCGTCGCTCACCGCGTGGACCTGGGCGCCGCTCGTCGCCACCCGCTCGCCGTGGGCGGGCGTCTCGATCCGGATGGCGCTCGCGAGCGTTCGCGGGCGGTCGGCCGCTTCGATCGAATAGACCGGCGTGTCGAGCCCGAGCTCCGTCAGCGCCTTTCCGTACGCGGTCGTGTTGCCGCCGCCGCCGTACGGCACCACGAACGCGTCGGGCGCGCTGCCGAGCTCCTCGACGATCTCGAACACGGCCGTCTTCTGCCCCTCCACACGGTGCGGGTTGAGCGAGTTGACGAGCGTGTAGTCGTCGCGCTCCCCGAGCTCGCGTGCGAGGTCGAGCGCCTGGTCGAAGCTCCCGCGCACGGCGAGCACGCGGGCGCCGAGTGCCCGGGCCTGGACGAGCTTGCCGCCCGCCGCGCCCTCGGCGACCAGGACGACGGCCCCGATCCCGGCACGGGCCGCATAGGCCGCGGCCGATGCGGACGTGTTCCCGGTGGAGGCGCAAACGACCGCGGCGGCGCCGTCCTCGACCGCCTTGGAGACGGCGACCGTCATGCCGCGGTCCTTGTAGCTCCCGGTCGGGTTCGACGCCTCCCATTTGAGCCACAGGTCGAGTCCGAGCAGCCTGGAGAGCCGCGGCGCGCGCAAGAGCGGGGTCGACCCCTCCCCGAGCGAGACGACCGGAGTGCGGTCGGTGACCGGCAGCCGGTCGCGGTAGCGCTCGATCAGCGCGACGGTCATGGCGCCGCCAGTCCGAAACGGCCGTGGCCCTTTCGGTCCCCCACCCAGGGCGGGGCGTCGTCCCTCCGCCCTCGCCGAGGACGATATCGCCGAAGTGGTGCCGTGTCAGTGACGCGTTCGTGCCGGTTGCGCACGACTTTGTGAAAACTCAACGCACTCTCGATCTGCCGGCGGCCGTCAGACAATCGCAACGCGCTCGAAGTTGCCGCGGAGCCGTGGCTTGGCCGCGGCGTAGCTGGAGCCGCTGGAAACGCGACCCCGAGGGGAAGGGGGCCCACGGGGGAAACCGGCCGTTTCCCCCGTGCGATCATGCCCAGCCGAGCCCGGGGACGCCGCGGTCGGAGATCACCGGCAGCGCCGTGGGCCGCCGGCGCATTCCGGAGAGCTGCGAGATCTCGACGAGCGCGTCCGACAGCGCACCCCACCGGCACTCGTGCAGAACGATGTGCAGCGCGGCCGTGCCCTCGCCGGTCTCGTGCTGCACGAGCCGCGCCACGGAGACCTCGTGCGCCGCCAGCCGCCGGGCGACGTCCGCGAGCACGCCCGGCCGGTCGTCCACCTCGAGGTGCACGTAGAACGGGGAGACGACGTCGCCGTGCGGAAGCTGCTCGAGCTCGCGCCAGCAGGCGTCGTTCTGGAGGAAGCCGGTGCCGGTCGTGCCGATGACGCTGATCATGTCGGACACGACCGCCGAGGCCGTCTCCAGGCCGCCCGCGCCCGGGCCGGCGAGGGTGATCTCGCGGATCGCGTCGCCCTGCAGCATCACCGCGTTGAAGGGCCCCTCGACGGCCGCCAGCGGGTGGTGCCTGTCGACGAACGCGGGCTGGACGCGCACGTCGTAGCGGCCGTCCACGAGCGTGGCGGCGCCGACGAGGCGCACAGCCATCTCCAGCTCGTGCGCGGCACGCATGTGCAACGGTTCGATCTCCTCGATGCCCGTGTGCCAGACGTCGTCCAGCGTGACCCGGGTGCCGAAGGCGACCGTGGCCAGGATCGCCATCTTCGCGGCCGCGTCTCCGCCGGACACGTCCTCGGTCGGGTCCGCCTCGGCGTAGCCGAGCTGCTGCGCCTCGGCCAGCGCCGCGCCGTAGTCGGCGCCGGCCTCCATGCGCGTGAGGATGAAGTTCGTCGTCCCGTTCACGATCCCGAGCACGCGGTGGACGCGCGAGAAGGACAGCGACTCGCGCAGCACCTTGATCACCGGGATCGCCGCGCAGACGCTCGCCTCGAAGCGGAGCTGCACGCCCGCCGCCGACGCGGTCGCGAAGAGCTCTGCGCCGCGTCGCGCGACGAGCTGCTTGTTCGCGGACACGACCGAGCGGCCGGAGCGGAGCAGCTCGAGCACGTAGTCGCCCGTCGGCTCGACGCCGCCCATCACCTCGGCGACGAGCCGGATCTCGCTGTCGTCGACGATCGAGCGGACGTCCGTGGTCAGGATGGACGCGTCCGGGAGGAACTCGCGCTCCACCGCCGGGTCGCGCACGAGCGCGCGCACGACGCGCAGCCGGTGACCCGTTGCGCGCTCGATCTCGTCCGCGTTCTGGACGAGCAGCCTGTTGACGGCGGAGCCGACGGTCCCGTAGCCGAGCAGCGCGACGGGAACGTCGACCGAGCTCATAGGCCGACCGGCCTATGAGCGGGGAGGGGTCCCAGGGGAACCGGGAGGTTCCCCGGCCACGTTGGCCTCTGGAAGAAGGGGGTTCGCGGGGGAAACCTGGTTTCCCCCGCGGGGCGAGGCGAATCATGCCGAAGCGGTGCCGGACGAAGCCCGGCACCGCGCCACAGCTGGGGCGAGCGACGCTCAAGCAGGCTCCCCGGCAGGAGCCTCCCGCTGCATGAGCGCCCGCAGCTCGGCGCCGACCTCCTCGATCCGCTCGGCCGCGGCCTGCTCCCGCAGCTCGGCGAGATGCGGCTCGCCGGCGTCCATCTCCTCGATCCACTCGCGCGCGAACCCGCCCTCGCGGATGTCCGCGAGCAGCCGGCGCATGTTCTCGCGCACGTGCTCGTCGATCACCCGCGGCCCGCGCGTCAGGTCGCCGTACTCGGCCGTGTCCGAGATCGAGTAGCGCATCCCGGCCAGGCCGCCTTCGTACATCAGGTCGACGATCAGCTTGAGCTCGTGCAGGCACTCGTAGTAGGCGATCTCCGGCTGGTAGCCGGCGTCCACGAGCGTCTCGAACCCGAGGCGTACGAGCTCCGTGACGCCGCCGCAGAGCACAGCCTGCTCGCCGAACAGGTCCGTTTCGGTCTCCTCCAGGAACGTGGTCTCGATCACGCCGGCGCGCGTG
Source organism: uncultured Actinomycetes bacterium (assembly GCA_963776375.1). Lineage (GTDB taxonomy): Bacteria > Actinomycetota > Thermoleophilia > Gaiellales > Gaiellaceae > PALSA-612. The sequence goes on from CAVZMF010000010.1 coordinate 104,067, forward strand.
GCCCCGATCCCCTTCGCATAGGCGAGCGCGATCTCGCGGGCGTTGCCGCTCGAGTCCTGGGCGACAGCGGCGAGCGCGGGCGTCCCGTAGCCCTCCGTGAAGATCCGCCGGACGATGTGCCCGGGGCCCTTCGGCGCGACCATGATCACGTCGTGCCCCGGAGGCGGCGAGATGCGGCCGTAGTGGACGTTGAAGCCGTGTGCGAAGAGCAGCACCGCGTCCGGCTCGAGGTGCGGGGCAACCTCCTCGTACACGGCCGGCTGCACCTGGTCCGGGAGCAGGAACGCGACGAGCTGCGCTCCCTTCACCGCGTCCGCCGGCGAGGTGACCTGGAGGCCGGCCTCCTCGGCGGCGGCGCGGGAGGCGCTGCCCTCGCGGAGCCCGACGACGACGTCGACACCCGAGTCGTGGAGGTTGAGCGCGTGGGCGTGGCCCTGGCTGCCGTAGCCGAGCACGGCCACCTTGCCGGTGAGCAGCCCGAGGTCGCCTTCGCGGAGAACTGTCGCCATGGTTGGATCCTCCCTTATCGCAGGACGTGTTGGCGCCGCTTGATGCCTTGCCGGTCGGACGCGCGCGTGAGCCCGATCCTGCCGGTCCGGACGAGCTCCTTGACGCCGTGCGGGCGGACGAGCTCCTCGAACGAGTCGATCTCCTCCGGGGCGCCGACGACCTCGAACACGAGCGCCTCGGGCCCGAGGTCGGCGACCCGGGCGTGGAAGACCTCGGCGAGCGCGAGCAGCTCGGCCCGCCGCTCGGGCGGCGCCGTCACCTTGATCAGCGCCAGCTCGCGCTCGACCGACTCGCCGGGCGCGAGCTCGCCGACACGCAGGACGTTGACCAGCTTGTGCATCTGCTTCTCGATCTGCTCGAGCGGGTGCTGCTCGCAGTCGACCCGGATCGTGACCCGGGAGACGTCGTGGCGCTCGGTGGGACCGACGGCGAGCGAGTCGATGTTGTACCCGCGGCGGGCGAACATGCTCGCGATCCGCATCAGTGCGCCGGGCTTGTTCTCCACCAGCACTGCCAGCGTGTGCTTCATCCCACGACCTCCTCGGGCTCGGCGTACTCGATCAGGTCGAGTGCGGCGGCACCGGCGGGGATCATCGGGAAGCACTGCTCGCGTGGGTCGACGCGGCAGTCGACGACTGCCGTGCGGCCGAGTGCGAGCGCCTCGGCCAGCACCGGCTCCAGCTCGTCCTCGGACGAGACCGTGAAGCCGGCGGCGCCGTACGCCTCGGCGAGCGTGGCGTACTCGGGCACCTGGTGCGTCAGGTGCACGTGCGAGAGCCGCTCGTCGAAGAACATCGTCTGCCACTGCTGCACCATGCCCAGGTAGCCGTTGTTGACGATCACGACCACGATCGGCAGGTCCTCGAGGACGGCCGTGGCCAGCTCCTGGCAGGTCATCTGGAAGCAGCCGTCGCCGTCGACGCACACGACGGTCGCGTCGGGGCGGGCGGCCTTGGCGCCGACGGCGGCCGGCAGGCCGTAGCCCATCGTCCCGAGGCCGCCCGAGGTGATGAACGTGCGCGGCCGGTTGCAGACGAGGTACTGCATCGCCCACATCTGGTGCTGGCCGACGCCGGTCGTCCAGACGATGTCGTCGCGGCCGGCGGTCAGGTCGCGCAGCGTCTCGAGGACGGCTTGCGGCTTCAGCATGTCGCCGCCGTTCCGGGAGTAGCGCAGCGGGAACTCGTCGCGCCACTCGTCGAGCAGGCGGAGCCACGCGTCCGTGCGCGGGGCGGCGCCGACGGCCCGCACCCGCTCGGCCATCCCGGCGAGGACGTCGGTGAGCGGCCCGACGACGGGAATGTCTGCGGAGCGCAGCTTCCCGATCTCGGCCGGGTCGATGTCGAGGTGGACGACGGTGGCGGAGGGGGCGAAGGCCGAGAGCCGCCCGGTGACCCGGTCGTCGAAGCGCGCGCCGACGGCGACCAGGAGGTCGCACTTGTTCATCGCCCAGTTCGACCACTTCGGCCCGTGCATGCCGGGCCAGCCGAAGAAGAGCTCGTGCGTCTCCGGGAACGCTCCCTTCGCCATCAGCGTCGTCACGACCGGGGCCCGGGCGGCCTCGGCCAACTCGAGCAGCTCAGCGCAGGCATCGGCGTTGAGTACGCCGCCGCCGACGTAGAGCACCGGCTTCTCGGCGCGGGCGAGCGCCGCCGCGGCGGCGTCGACCTGGCGCGCGTGGACGCGGCGCGGCGGCCGCCAGCCGGGGAGGTCGGGCTCGTCCGGGTACTCGAACTCGGTCTCCGCCTCCTGGACGTCGCGCGGAATGTCGACGAGCACGGGGCCGCAGCGGCCGGTGCGCGCGACGTGGAAGGCGTCCTTCAGCACCTGCGGGATGTCCGCGACGTCCTGCACGAGCCAGGAGTGCTTCACGATCGGGATCGTCACGCCGACGATGTCGCACTCCTGGAACGCGTCGGTGCCGATCAGGTGTGTCCGCACCTGGCCGGTGATGCAGACGAGCGGCGTCGAGTCCATCCACGCGTCCGCGATCGGCGTGACGAGGTTCGTGGCGCCCGGCCCGGACGTGGCCACCGCCACGCCGACCCGGCCGGACGCACGCGCGTAGCCCTCCGCCATGTGGCCGGCGCCCTGCTCGTGCCGCGCGAGGACGTGCCGAATGGTCGTGCCGCGGGCCAGCGCGTCGTAGAGCGGGAGCACCGCGCCCCCCGGCAGGCCGAACACGACCTCGACCCCTTCCGCCTCCAGCGACCTGAGCACGGCGTCGGCGCCGTTCATGCCGCCGTCTCCGGGACGTACTCGGGCACGAACTCGGCATTGCGGTGCGAGGCGGGCAGCAGCGAGACGACGGCGTCGCCGAAGTCGCGTGTCGTCGCCTGGAGCGTCCTGCGGACCGGGGTGCGGCGCCGTGCGTTGCGGAGGGCGGCCGAGAGCGTGTCCGCCGCATGCTCCTCGCCGAGCCCTTCGCGCAGCAGCAGCGACGCGGCGAGCAGCATCGAGCTCGGGTCCGCGACGCCGTGCCCGGCATCGTCGGCCGACTCGGGCTGTGCCGGCGCGAAGACGGACGGGCCGTTCTCGGCCAGCTGCGCCACGGCCACGAGCCGGTCGTCGCCCGCCTCGCCTGCCGCCAGCTCCTCGAATGCCGCCGCGACGACACCGGCCGTCACGACGACGTCCAGCCGATCCGGCTCGAACGTCAGCGCGCGCACCGTGTCGGCGAGGCTGAGGTGCTCGACGGCGACCGTGTCGTGCCGCGTGCCCTCCTCGTCGACGACGGACGCCCAGTGGGCGTCGTGGTCGACCGAGATCAGCCGCCCGCGCCGTCGACGGGCAAACCCGAACGCCTGCTCGACTGTCCAGCTCTCGGCGTCGGCGTCCAGCGGGCTCAGGAGCACGAAGTCGCTTCGCCGGCAGAGGACGTGCGCGAGCCGTCCCCGCAGGTCGAGTTGCGCCGAGACGCCGTCCAGCGCGGGCTCGGCGGCATCGGCCACGAGCACGGCCTCGGCGCCCAGCACTGCCGAGCGCGTCGCCGGCGGAAACGGGTGCCCGGACCTCGTCAGCGCCTCGCTTCCGATCGGTGCGTGGACGTCCTCGACCGCGAATCCGTGCATGCGCGCGACCTTGCGCAGCGCCCGGCTGGCTTCCGCCATCAATTCGGGGCCGGGGCCGTCGCCTGCCAGGCACGCGACCCTGTGCACCCGTCTGGTACTGCCGTTTGGTCGTCGATCCACGTCGCTCCTCCTGTCCGAATCGGCCGGTACGAGGACGTACCGGTGGTGTGGTTCTGTTCGGCGTGTGCGGCGTCCAGGGCCGCGTGAGCGACATGTCCCCCTTAACGGGGGACGATGACGAGAAGGGAGATAATCGTGAGCGCAACCGCGATCGCCCAGACGGGCATGAGAGTTCTGGTCGCGGTGCGCGTTCTCGACTTCATCGGAACAGCCAGTGTGCGGGAGCGACCCTGTGCTTGTCAAATCCGAGGGGCAGGCGCTGCGGTTGGAGCAGCGCCTGCCCCTCGTTGTTCTGGCTCGAGTTGGGTGACTGTCAGAAGCCGCTGACGTCGACGAGGCGATAGCCCTGTGCGCCGAGGTCGTCGAAGGCCTGCTGGTATTCGTCGACAGTGAGCCGGTGTCGACCCTGCCAGGCGGGCCCGTCCTGATGGATCCAGATCGCTGCGTACCGGTCCTCGCCGTTGACGTTGTAGCCGCTCACGTGATCGAGGCGGTAGCCCTGTGCGCCGAGGTCGTCGAAGGTCTGCTGGTACTCGTCGGCGGTGAGTCGGTGCCGGGCTTGCCAGGCAGGCCCGTCTTCCTGGATCCAGATCGCGGCGTATCGATCCTGGCCGTTGGCGCAGTAGCCGCTGACCTTGGCCAGCCGGTAACCCTGGCTGCCGAGGTCGTCGAAGGTCTGCTGGTACTCGTCGGCGGTGAGTCGGTGCCGGGCTTGCCAGGCGGGCCCGTCTTCCTGGATCCAGATCGCGGCGTAGCGGTCCTCTCCGTCGATGCTGTAGCCGCTGACGTGGATGAGCCGGTACCCCTGGCTGCCGAGGTCGTCGAAGGTCTGCTGGTACTCGTCGGCGGTGAGTCGGTGCCGGGCCTGCCAGGCGGGACCGCCTCCCTGAAACCAGATGGCGGCGTAACGGTCTTCACCGTCCACCGCGTGCCCGTTGACGTGAACCAGGCGGTAGCCCTGTGCACCGAGGTCGTCGAAGGTCTGCTGGTACTCGTCGGCAGTCAGATTGTGCCGCGCCTGCCAGGGCGGTCCGTCGGTCAGCTCCCACAGGCCCGCGTAGTGATCGTCCCGGAAGCGGCACAGTCCCGGCTGGTAGTCCGTCTTCTGCGGCGTCAGGACGTGCCCGATGACGTCGCCACCGTCGAACGTCTCGACGAAGATCCGCGCATCCTCAGGCGCCGACTCCACGCCTCCGCCGCCGTCGCTGCCGCCGGCTCCTCCGCTCTCCGGGTTTCCGACGGGAATGAAGGTAACGCTACCCACGCTCGCCAGCCAGACTTGGCTGTTGTAGACGGCGATGCCGGGCCGGGAGTCGCTGCCGATCTCGTGTCCGGCGGTGTTTATGAGTAGCTGTTGCGGAGACCACACACCGTCCACGTACTCGGAGACGTACAGCCCGAGATCGCTCTCGTCGATCGAGCTGCCGCCCCGCCAGACCATGAACAGCCGGGGTCCGAACGGCACCAGCATCGGGCAGTCGACCGAGCCTCGATCGGTCAGCGACTGCTGATCCGACCAGCCGGAGCCGTCGAAGGTCGACCAGTAGAGATGCTGGTCGCCGACCACGCCGCGCCAGGCCATGAACAGCTGATCCGAGAACACGGCCAGTGACGGGCCGCGGAACGACCCCCGATCCGGCAGGACCTGCTGATCGGACCACGGAGGTGTCCGATTCTCGTCGGGAAAGGACGCCCAGTAGAGGCGTTGATCGTCGCCGGCACCGCGCCAGGCCATGAACAGCCTGCCGTTGAAGATCGCGAGCGCCGGGCTATTCCCCGAGCCCCGGTCGCCGAGGTGAATCTGATCCGACCACCCGGAACCGTCGTTGGTCGCGTAGTACAGATCGTCGTCGCCGTCGATCCCGCGCCACGCCATGAAGCGGGAACCCTGAAACGTCGCCAGGCCCGGTCCGGTCAAGGAGCCACGCCCGCTGAGCTGGCTCGCGACGGCGAACGGCGGATCGTTGGTCGGTCCGACGAACTCAGACTCGTACAGACCCTGATCGGTGCCTGATCCTCGCCAGTGCATGAACAGACTCATGACCCTCCTCCTCGGTTGACGCCGCCGAGGCTCCCGGACTGACCGCCCGACTTCGAGTAGCAGCCGTGGATGACGCCCTTCGTGTCCGGGATGCTGGCCTGGACAGCGCTCGCGATCCCGAAAAGGGCTCCTTCCACGACCAACGCGACGAGCAGCTGCGCGCGGCGGCTTCCACCGACGGCGCGCGGAAGATGCGCTCGCATCACTCTCCTCCTTTCGACTGTGCGACCGCCTCCGAGATCCGCTCGAACGGCAGCGCAGCACGCTGCGCGGCCTCGCGGACGGCGTCGGCCGAGACGGCCTCGTAGAGGAAGAAGCAGGTCTCTTCCTCGGGGACGAAGATCGAGTGCAGGTACCGGACCGGGATTCCCTCGCCTGTCAGCTCGTCCGCCGCGAGGCGGGCGATCTCGGAGCGGCTACCGACGCCGGCGCCGTCCTCGCGGGAGACATAGAGCTCGACCAGGAACTCGGCCATGCAGCGACGGTAGGCACGCTCCGTCGCGTACGAAATCCCGGAAACCCTGAAACTTTCAGGCGCGGCCCACTAGGCCGACAAGCGCCCGGCGAGCTGCGTCCGCGAGCGGACCCCGAGCTTCGCGTAGGCGTGCGAGAGGTGCACCTCGACGGTGTTCACGGTCACGAACAGCGTGCGGGCGATCTCCTTGTTGGAGAGCCCTGCGGCGGCGAGTTCGACCACGCGCCGCTCGGATTCGGTCAACGCCCCGCGAGGCCCGGGCTGGCGCCCCGGCACGCGGGCGAGGTCCGAGCGCGCCTGCCCGGCCCAGCCCGGCGACCCGAGCTCGTCGAAGGCCGTCGCCGCCCGCTCGAGCGATTCGCGGGCGGCGCGCCACTTACGGTGGCGGCGCTGCGCACGGCCGAGCGCGAGCAGCGATCTCGCCCGGTCGAAACGGAGTCCGAGCCGCCCGTAGTCGGACGCCGCCCCCTCGAGCTCGGCGGCGCCGCCCTGGTCATAACGGCTCGACGACAGTCGTACGACCCCTTCGCAGTGTCTCGTCGTCGCAAGCCCCCAGGGATGCTCCTGCTGCTCTGCGAGCTCTCGCAAGCGGTCGGTGACGGTGCGGGCCTCGTCCAGCTCACCGAGCTCGGCGAGCGCCTCGACCAGGTCGGGTGCCACGGGAAACACGCCCGGCTCCTCCACGCCCTCGCGCTCGGTGTGGCGCCAGACGGTCCGAAGGCTTTCGGCAGCGCGTTGCGGATCGCGTGCAAGGAGACCGGCGATCCCACGGGCACGCAGCGCCTCCAGCCTGCTCCAGGCGGTGCCGGTGGCCTCCGCCCGCGCAATCGCCTCGACAGCCCAGCGCTCCGCCTCCTCGTGGTCACCTCGGCTTGCCGCCAGCAATGCCTTCGTGCGCTCGTACATCGGGCCGAGCACCAGCTCTCCGTCCTCGGATTCGGACCAGTCGTCGAGACGGTCCGACACCGCGTCGAGCTCGCCGGCCCGCAGTTCGAGCTCGCACACGTGCATGAGCAGCTGGGCGTACGCCACCGATTCCCCCCGCTCGTCCGCGTCTGCCAGGAGGCGAGTGAGGACGCCTCGAGCCCGGTCGACTTCACCCCGCCAGCAGAGCCGCCGCCCGGCGACCCGCTCGGGCGACATCGAGATCGGGGCGGCCGAGCCCGAGAGGGAGTGGTAACGGCTCGCGAGATCGGCGACCGGTTGCCCACGAAGCGCCCGCGCCCACGCGAGCACGTTCAGCACGTCGGGCTCGGCATCTGGCCCGGCAAGACGGGCTAGAGGCAGCGCTCGGAGCGCCCATGCCTCCGTGTCGGCCACGCGCTCGACCGCGATCACGCCGATTGCATTCGACATCTCCGTCAGCACGAGCGCGTGCACGGCCGGGTCGTCCTCGCTTTCGGCGAGTGCCCGTTCGAACAACGGCCTGCACTCGTCGACGCTCGTCGTCGACTCCGAAAGCAGGAGGCAGGCGATGGCGCGGGCTCGACCCGGTGCCAGTGCTTCCAGCCCGGACGACAGCAGCTCTCTCATGCGCTGCAACTCGCCGGCCACGAGCAGCGCATTCCCGAGAGCGAGCACCCTGTCGCTGCGCTGGCTCGACGTGTCCGGCGTGAGTCGCACGGCGTGCTCGGCGAAGACCACGGCCTCGTGCGTCGCACCTCGCCGGGAAGCGCCGGCGGCCGCCGACGCTACTTCCGCTGCGAGCGCGTCGTCGGGCTCGTCCGTGGCCAGGGCGAGGTGGAGAGTCCGCAGCGCCGGGTCGGAGACGACGCCCGCGAGCGCGCTGTGCACCGCCCGCTGCTCGTCGTCGGACGAGCCCGAGAGCGCGGCGCTCGCCAGAAGCGGGTGCGCGGGCCGGACACGGTCGCCGTCGAGCGAGACGAGCCCTGCACGAATGCTGCTTCGGACCGCCGACGTCCCAACGACCTCTTGCAGCCGAGGACGAGGCATCTCCCCGGAGAGGGCGAGCGTGAGCAGGAGCCGCCGCTCGGGGTCGGGGAGCTCCGTAACGCGCGTGCCGAGCAGGTCCTCGACCCGCTCCGGGATCGAGATCTCCTCGCCGATCCGCGGCGGGTCCCGGCCGACCAGCGTCCGGCCGACCTCGAGCAGGAACAGCGGGTTGCCCTCCGTCGCGTCGAAGACCTGGCGCACGACCCTGCGCGGGAGGTCGAGGCCGAGTCGCTCGGTCAGGATCCGCCCGGCCGCGCCGCGGCTGAGCGGGCCGATCTCGAGCGTGTCCCAGCCGAGCGGCTCGACCACGCGGTCGAGAGGGGAAGTCGTCCCGGTTCGCCTGGCGAGGAAGAAGGCAACCTGCTCGTCCCTGAGCCTCCGGGCGGCGAACGCCAGGGCCTCGGCGGAGGGCCGGTCGAGCCATTGGACGTCGTCGACTGCGACGACGAGCGGCTTCCGGGCCGTCAGCCTGCGCAGGACGTTCAGGAGGCCGAGCGCGATCGCGCGCGGTCCGGGTGGGGCGTCGCCGGGCTCGACGCGGAGGAGGGCGACCTCGAGCGCGCTGCGCTGCGGGGCGGGGAGAGCGGCCAGGCCCTCGTCCGCGTGGTCGGCGAGGAGGTCGCCTAGACCGACGAACGAGAGGTCGGACTCGGCCCGGTCGGCCACGCAGGTGAGCAGGCGAGGACCGCGGCGTGCCGCCTCGTCGAGCCCGGCCCGCCACACGGAGGTCTTGCCGATCCCGGCCGGGCCCTCGACGAGCAATCCCCGTCCGCCCTCGCCCGAATCGGCGAAGAACGACTCGACGGCGGCAAGCTCGCGTTCCCGTCCGACGACGGCGCCAACCCCCACGCCGAGAGGCTAGTAACGATCGGGTCGAGCCGCCAGCGACCGGCGGCTGTATTTGCGGCATCCGCGTATGCAGCCTAAGGTGACCGGACTCGTGGCTCCGCGCGCGCACTTCGTCGACTTTTCGCTCAAGGCGACCTTTCTCGTCGCGCGCATTCCAACGCGCTAGCCGGCCCCCTCTCCGCCCCCGCCGAGCTAGCTAGACCACAGGGCGGAGGCCTCGCACCACCCGTCCTGACCTCTCCGAGAGGAGCCTCGTGGCGACCGCACCATCGCTGTACGACCCGACCGCCGAGCTCGATGCCTGCGGCATCGGCTTCGTCGCGGACGTTCGCGGCCGGGCCTCGCGCGAGATCCTCGACGCGCTGCTCGAGGGTCTCCGCCGCGTGAAGCACCGCGGCGCGGTGGCCGCCGACGGCAAGACGGGCGACGGCGCGGGCCTCCTGCTTCCGCTTCCGCCGGCACTGCTCCCCACCGGCGTCCGGGGCCTGGGCATGGTCTTCCTCCGCAACGAAGCGGATCGGTCAGTTCTTGCAACGCAGTGTTGCAAGGAGGGTCTGGAGGTGCTCGGGTGGCGGGAGGTGCCGGTCGATCCCGACGCGCTCGGGGCGGAGGCGCGGGCGAGCATGCCGGGGATCGAGCAGCTGCTGCTGGCCGCGCCGGGGCTCGATCCGGACGAGGCCGAGCGCCGTGCCTTCCGCGCCCGGAAGCGGGCCGAGCGGGAGATCGAGTCCTACATCGCGTCGCTTTCTTTCCGCACCGTCACCTACAAGGCACTCTGCGCGGCCGACCAGCTCGCGGGCTTCTACGCCGACCTGCGCGACCCGGCGGTCGAGATCCCCTTCGGCATCTTCCACCAGCGCTTCTCCACGAACACGACGCCGTCCTGGGAGCGCGCGCAGCCCTTCCGCGCGCTCTGCCACAACGGCGAGATCAACGCGATTCAGGGCAACGTGAACTGGATGCGTGCCCGCGAGGGCCGGCTCGGGTCGGACGACGACTCCCTGTACTCACCCGTCGTCGACCCGGCCGGCTCCGATTCCGCGATGCTGGACAACGTCCTCGAGCTGCTCGTCCGCGGCGGCCGGGACGTACGGCATGCGCTGACGATGCTCGTCCCGGAGGCGTGGGAGGGCAACGTCGAGCTCGACCCGGCCGTGCGCGACTTCTACCGCTACCACTCCGGTCTCTGCGAGCCCTGGGACGGACCGGCGGCGCTCGTGTTCACGGACGGGCGCGTCGTCGGCGCGACGCTCGACCGCAACGGCCTGCGGCCGCTCCGCTACGCGGTCGGCGGCGACCTCGTCGTCTGCGCGTCCGAGGCGGGCGTCATGGACCTCCCGGAGGGGCAGGTGCGCCGCGGCAAGCTCGGCCCCGGCGAGATGCTGGCCGTCGATCCCGAGCGGGGGCTCGAGGAGGACGCAGCGCTCAAGCGCCGGCTCGCCTCCCGCGCGCCGTACGGCGAGTGGCTCGAGCGGGGGCTCGAGCGCGGGTCCTGCGGGTCGCCCGTCGCCGTGCCGGACGACGACCTCACCGCGCGCCAGGCCGCCTTTGGGTACACGCAGGAGGACCTTCGCGCGATCATGCGCCCGACGGCGGCGCACGGGCACGAGCCGACGTCGTCGATGGGGGACGACGCGGCGCTCACTCCTCTCGCCGGCCGCGCGCGATCGCTGTATGCGTTCTTCCGCCAGCGCTTCGCGCAGGTCACCAACCCGCCGATCGACCACCTCCGCGAGCGCTTCGTGTTCTCGCTGCGCACGCTGCTCGGCGGCCGCTCGCCCCTGCTCGTCGAGGGCCCGGAGGCGGCCCGCGGCATCGAGCTGGAGAGCTTCTTCCTCTACCCGGACGCGTTCCCAGGGCTCGATGCCGAGCGGATCGACATCACCTTCGCGCCCGGCGAGGGGCTCGTGGCGGCCCTCGACCGCGTCGTCGCCGAGACGGAGGCGTCCGTGCTTGCCGGCCGCGGCATGCTGCTGCTCTCGGACGTGGCCGCCGGACCCGGGCGCGTGCCGATTCCGATGCTGCTCGCCGTCGGTGCCGTCCACGACCGGCTCGTCGCCGAGGAGCTGCGGACGTTCGCGACCCTCGTGGTCGAGAGCGACGAGCCGCGCGAGGTGCACCACCTCGCATGCCTGCTGGGCTACGGCGCCGAGGCGATCTGCCCGCGGCTCGCGCTTCAGACGGTGGCAGCCCTGGCCGACGCGGACAAGCTCGGCTCGGACCGGCCCTCGCCGGACGAGGCGCAGGCCCGCTTCCGCCGGGCGGCCGAGGACGGTGTCCTCAAGGTCATGTCCAAGATGGGCATCTCCGACGTCGCCAGCTACTGCGGCGCGCAGCTGTTCGACATCGTCGGCCTTGCGCCCGAGGTCGTCGAGCGCTGCTTCGAGGGCACGAGCTCGTCCGTCGGCGGCCTCGGCTTCGCCGAGCTGGAGCAGGATCTCCTCGAGCGGCACGCCCGTGCATGGTCGGACGGCGCGCGCCTCGAAAACCCCGGCTTCGTCAAGTTCCGCAAGGGCGGCGAGCGCCACGCGACCGACCCCGAGGTCGTCGAGGCGCTCCACGAGACGGCCGCCGCGCACGCGCTGCGCAAGGCCGTTCGCGACGAGGACACCGAGCGCTACGAGCGCTTCGCCGCGCTCGTCAACGGCCGCGAGCCGCTCGAGCTGCGGGACCTGCTCGAGCTCGTGCCGACCGGCGAGGCCGTGCCGCTCGACGAGGTCGAGCCCGCGGAGTCGATCGCGCGGCGCTTTTCCAGCGGGGCCATGTCCCACGGCTCCCTGTCTGCAGAGGCGCACGAGACGGTGGCGATCGCGTTCAACCGGCTGGGAGGACGGGCGAACTCCGGCGAGGGCGGCGAGGACCCGGCCCGCTTCCGCGACGAGCGCAGCTGCCGGATCAAGCAGGTCGCGTCGGGCCGCTTCGGGGTCACGCCCGAGTACGCCGCGTACGCCGACGAGCTGCAGATCAAGATCGCGCAGGGCTCGAAGCCCGGTGAGGGCGGCCAGCTTCCGGGCCACAAGGTGACCGGCGAGATCGCCCGGCTGCGCCATACGCAGCCCGGCGTCGCGCTGATCTCGCCTCCGCCGCACCACGACATCTACTCGATCGAGGACCTCGCCCAGCTCGTCTTCGACCTGCGCCAGGTGAACCCCGACGCGGCCGTGTCGGTCAAGCTCGTCTCCGAGGCGGGCGTCGGGCTCGTCGCGGCCGGCTGCGTGAAAGCGCTCGCGGACGTCGTCCACATCGCAGGCGCCGACGGCGGCACCGGTGCCAGCCCGTTGTCGTCGATCAAGTACGCGGGCCTGCCCTGGGAGCTCGGGCTGGCCGAGACGCAGCAGACGCTCGTCGCGAACGGCCTCCGCGGACGCGTGCGCCTGCGGGCCGACGGCGGTTTCAAGACCGGCCGGGACGTGGTCGTCGCGGCGCTGCTCGGAGCCGACGAGGTGTCGTTCGGCACCGCTGTCCTGATCGCGCAGGGCTGCCTGATGGTGCGGTCGTGCCACCTGGACACGTGCCCGGTCGGCATCGCGACGCAGCGGCCCGACCTGCGTGCGAAGTTCGAGGCCACGCCCGAGCAGGTCATGGCCTATCTGCTCTTCGTCGCCGAGGAAGTACGGCGGCTCCTGGCGACGCTCGGCTTCCGCTCCTTCGACGAGGCGGTCGGCGGCGTCGACTGCCTCGCCCGCGGGTCGCGCGGCGACGAGCGCGCGGCGCTGCTCGACCTCGCACCGCTGCTGGCCTCTCCCGGTGCCGGGCCTGTGCGCTACGCCGGCGAGCCTCAGCTACGCGCCGGCGGCGGCGAGCTCGGCGAGCGGCTCGCGGCCGAGGCGACACCCGCCCTCGAGGGGACGAGCATCATCGAGCCCGCGTACCCGATCTGCACGGACGACCGCGCCGTCGGCGCACGCCTCGGCGGCCTCGTCGGACGGCGGTTCGGCTCTGCCACGCCGCCGGGCCGCGTGCGGGCGCGGTTCGAGGGCTCCGCTGGGCAGAGCTTCGGCGCCTTCCTCGCCGCCGGCGTACAGCTCGAGCTCGTCGGCGAGGCGAACGACTACGTCGGCAAGGGCATGGGCGGCGGCCGCATCGTCGTGCGCCCGCCCGCCGGCGACGCGGGCGATCCTGTGCTGCTCGGCAACACCGTCCTCTACGGCGCCACCGGCGGCGAGCTCTTCTGCGCCGGCCGCGCCGGGGAGCGCTTCGCCGTGCGCAACTCGGGCGCGACCGCGGTCGTCGAGGGCGTCGGCGAGCACGCCTGCGAGTACATGACGAACGGCACCGTCGTCGTGCTCGGCGCCTTCGGCCGCAACGTCGGAGCCGGAATGAGCGGCGGCCAGATCTACGTCCACGACCCGGAGGGCGTCCTCGACCTGCGCATGAATGCCGACCTCGTCGTCTCCCAGGCCGGTCACGGCCGGCGAGGAGCTCCGGCGGCTACTCGAGCGCCACGTCCGCCACACGGGGTCAGACCGGGGTCAGACCCTGCTGGCCCGCTGGGACACGGCTGTTCGCGAGTTCCGCCACGTCGTCCCGAAGACCGACGTGGCCGCGGTCGAGGACGAGCACGAGGGCACGCTGCCGGGCGGCAAGCACGCGCAGCCGGAGGGCGAGGCCGCGGCGGCCGCCCCGTAGTCTTCGAGCAGCCCAGGCGGACGGGGCCGCCGCGGAGCCGTGGCTTGGCCACGGCGCAGTTCGGGCGGCCGGAGACGCGCTTCGGAGGGGAAGGGGGCTCACGGGGGAAACCGGCTGTTTCCCCCGTGCTCAGCAGCTTCTGAGCTGCTCGCAGACTCGGGCGATCGGTACGGCGAAACTGAGCCCGCTGCCGAGGATGCCCGAGACGAGCACGCCGATCACGTGTCCCTTGCCGTCCAGTGCGGGGCCGCCCGAGTTGCCCGGATTCGCGGCCGCGTCCGTCTGGATGAGCTTCTTGGTGACGCGGCTGACGATTCCGGTCGTGACCGTTCCGGAGAGGCCGTAAGGGCTGCCGACGAGCAGGACAGCGTCACCGGTGGCGGGGGGTGTCCGCAGCGGCTTCTGCCAGAGCGGCGCCGCGCCTGCGGGGTGTCCGTCGAGTCGGATCACGGCCAGGTCGTTCTTCGCGTCCTCGGCCACGATGTCGCCCTGCCACGACCCACCGCCTGCCCGCTGCAGGGTCACGAACCCACCGAGGTTGTCCTTGACGACGTGGCGCGCGGTGATCACGAAGCTCGAGCTGTCGTCCTGCCAGCCCACGAAGCCCGTGCCCAGCTCTCGGTCGGAGAGGACGGTGAACACGCTCTTCAGCACCCGCTTGGCGAGAGGCGCGAGGTTGCCCTGCTTCGTCTGCAACGCCTGGACGCGTGCTGCCGTCGAGCTGTCCTTGCCCTCGAGCGCGTTCAGCTGGTGCTGCAGCGTCGCAACCTGGGCGACGCGGGCATCGCGCTCGGCCTGTACGAGTGTCCGCTGGTGCTGGAACGTGTACCAGGTGAAGGCGAGCGCGCCGACGCCTACGACCAGCACGCCGACCATCGCCAGCTTGAGTCCAGGTGACGCGGAAGAGCGATCGTCCCAGTCGGACATGCCCCAGGTATCGGCACGGATGGTGGCGTTCTGCACCTGCTAAGGTGCCCAGGCGATGTCGCGACGCGGTTGACACCTGAGATCCCGCGCGCCGCCCGGGTTCCCGGGCGTGCCGCTCGTGTCCACCGGTCGATTCAGAGGAGCATCGCATGTCAGCCGTCGAAGTACACAACCTGCGCAAGGAGTTCCGCCGCGGCGGCATGGGCCGTAAGGGCCGGCGCACGACCGCGCTGGACGGCGTCAGTTTCGAGATCGGCCGCGGCGAGTGCGTCTCGATCCTCGGCCGCAACGGCTCCGGCAAGTCGACACTGGTCCGGATCCTCTCGACGCTGATCCTCCCGGACGGCGGCGAAGCGCGCCTGTTCGGCCACGACGTGGTCGCCGAGGGCGCGGCCGTGCGCCGCTTCGTCAACCGTGTCTCGGTCGAGGCCTCCTTCTTCAAGAAGATGTCCCCGGTCGAGAACCTCTCCTACGCCGCGCGCTTCTACGGGCTCGGCCTGCACGAGACGCGCGTGCGCATCCCCGAGATCCTCGACCGGGTCGGCTTCCCCAGCTCGCGTCGCGACGCGCGCATGGAGCAGCTCTCGCGCGGTACCCAGCAGAAGGTGGCGCTGGCGCGCGCGCTCTTGACCTCTCCCGTGATCCTGCTCCTCGACGAGCCGACGACGGGGCTCGACCCGCGCTCGAAGCTCGAGGTGCAGGGCTTCGTCCGCGACATCCGCGAGGCCCACGACACGACGATCCTGCTCTGCACCCACGACATGCGCGAAGCCGAGATCCTCTCGGACCGCATCGGCATCCTCGAGCGCGGGCGGCTCCTGCACCTCGCGCCCGTGGGCGAGCTGCTGGCGAGGTTCGATTCCGAGTCGGTCGAGGACGTGTTCCTCGCCGCGACCGGGGTTTCGTTCGAGGACGAGTGGGACGCGTCCGAGCGACAGGAGGTGACGAAGTGACGCGAGCGACGCTGGCGCTCCGACACGAGCTGATCGGCCTGCTCGGCGTGGTCGAGCGCAACTGGTACCTGGTCAAGCGCTACGCCGTCTGGGAGCTGACCTGGTTCGTCTGGACGGTCGCGAACACGTTGACGATCGTCTTCATCGCCAAAGGCATCGAGGCCTCCGGGGGCACGCTCGACGTCGAGCGTGAGACGACCGTGTTGCTGATCGGCGCGGTCATCTGGTCGTACCTCGGGATCCTCTTCGAGATCCTGACGCAGACGGTCGGGTGGGAGCGCTGGGAGGGGACGATCGAGTACACGTTCATGGCGCCGCTCTCGCGCGCCGTGCACCTGCTCGGGATGGGCATGTTCGCCGTGATCTACGGCCTCTTGCGCACGGCGCTCCTGTTCATCGTCGTGGCGTCGTTCTTCACGCTCGACCTCGGCCAGGCCGACTACTGGGCCGCGTTCGTCGTGCTCGTGATCGCGTCGATCTCGTTCCTCGGCGTGGGTGTCATGACCGCGGTCTTTCCGCTGATCTCGCCGGAGAAGGGCACGCAGCTCGGCTTCATCGCCCAGGGCATGCTGCTCGTCGTCTCGGGCGTCTACTACAGCGTGAGCGTCCTGCCGGACTGGATGCAGGTGCTCGCGAAGATCTCGCCGGCCACGTACGCGCTGCGCGGGATCCGGAGCGCGATCCTCGACGGCGCGGGCGTCGGCGACCTGTGGGGCGACATCTGGCCGCTGCTCGTGATCGGCGCCGTCTCGATCCCGCTCGGGTTCCTCGTCTTCAACCGCGGCGAGATCTACGCCAAGCGCCACGGCATGCTCAAGCGCTCCGGATGATCCGCCGGGCCGAGACCCGGGCCGACTTCGCCGCGCACGCGGCGACGTGGAACGAGATCTGGCAGCTCGAGCCGATCTCGGTCGAGTTCGTGCTCGAGCGCGTGAGCCGCGAACCGGAACGGCTGTACCTGCTCGCCGAGGACGGGGGGCGCGTCGTCGGCACCGGCGTCGTCGGCCGGTCGTCCCGCCGCTACCACCGCCCGGCCATGGTCGCCGTCCGTCCCGAGTGGCGGCGGCGCGGCGTCGGCAGCGAGCTGCTCGCACGTTGCCTCGGCCACGCAGAGTCGTTGCACGCTGTCGCGGCGATCGGCAGCGTCCGCGAGGACGACACCGAATCGCTTCGATTTCTCGAGCGGCGCGGATACGCCGTCACCGACCGCGTCGTCCTGGTCGAGCTCGCGCTCCAACCCGGAGTTAGGTCGCCGCGGCCCCCGGATGGCATCGACATCGTCGAGCTCGACGAGGGCCTGCTCCGCGAGGCGTACGAGGTCTTTCGTGAGGGCGCCGAGGATATTCCGTCGAGCGACGAGACCGGTGAGGTGAGTCCGTTCGACGAGTGGGTGCTCCAGCTCCGCACGCATCCGCTTACGCTCGTCGCTCTCGACGCCGGCCGCGTCGTCGGCTACGCCGATCTCGAGCTGCGCAACGCGGAGGAGCGCTTGCTCGAGAACAACCTGACCAGCGTGCGGCGCAGCCACCGGCGCCGTGGCATCGCCGAGGCGCTCAAGCGCACGCAGATCGCATGGGCCGCAGCCAACGGCTTCCGCCGGGTCACCACCGGCAGCCACGAGGCCAACGAGCCGATGCGCCGGCTGAACGAGAAGCTCGGGTACCGGGAGCTGCCTGCGCTGCTCGACGTCACCCGCCCGCTCTAGAGCCGCCGGGCGGCGGTCGCGATCGACCGGGCGGCCGGTGTGAGCTCGTAGACGACGGCCGGCGGGTAGTCGTCCGTCACCGTCCGCCGCACGAGCCCTGCCGACCGCAGGTCCTTGAGCGCAAGGGTCAGGGCGCGCGGGCTCGCCTCGGGCAGCGCTGCACGGAGCCCCGAGAAGCGCCGCGGCTCGTCGAGCGCGGCCAGCACCGGCAGCGACCACTTCTTGAGCCCGACCTCCTCGTGGCCGCGCAGCGCCTCGAGCAGCCGCTGCGCGGACGGCCCGAGCCCCCGGGCGCGCTCGGTGAACACGTACTCGGGGCGAAGGGGGTGGCCGTAGCCGGGGTTCCGGGCGACGAGGCCGTCGGCCTCGAGCGCGCGCAGCGTCCGGCGGAGCGACTCGCCGCTGACGCCGAGCCCTCCGCTCAGCGTCGCGAACCGGCTCCCGCGCGTCCGCTCGATCTCGGCCAGGACAGGGAGCGTCCAGCGATGGTGGCAGAGATCGACGAGACTTGACATGGATATGTACGTAGTATAAAAACGTGCATCTGACGACGGAAGGAGGCGTGATGGGAGCGATCGACTGGGCGGGGGAATCGACGGCGGCGCTCGAGGTCAGCGACTACGACCGCTCGCTCGCGTGGTACCGGGATGTGCTCGGCTGGAAGGTCGTCTTCGAGCTGGCGGAGTGGAAGTGGGCACAGCTCCAGTCCCCCGTCAAGGGCCTGCTGGTCGGCATCGGCCAGTCGGAGCAGGTGAAGGAGGGCGGCGGCGCGACGCTCACGTTCACCGTCTCCGACATCGACGCGGCCCGCGGCTACCTCGAGGAGCAGGGCGTGAGATTCGACGGAGACACGCACCAGGTCGAGGACATGGTGCGGCTCGCGACCTTCTACGACCCGGACGGCAACGCGCTCATGCTGGCGCAGCAGCTGAAGTGATCGAACTCGAGCCGCACACCGTCGTCCTCCTGCGCGTTCCTGCAGTCGCTCTACGACCGCGGCCTGCCGCTCGCCTCCGGGCCGCTCGGCGACACCGACAGGCTCGCCGTATCGCATCGAACGATCCCTCGGTCCGGGCGGGGCGGCTGGAGCCGGTCGCCTTCACCTGGATGGCCAGGTCGGCGGTGTCGTTCGGCGCCGGGACGTAGCCCTTCCCACCGGCTCGCCGTGTAGACTACGGGTAGATGTTTGAGGCGACGTGGCCTCGGGCGGCTTCCGCCCGGGGCTTTCGTTTTTTCTGGAAGGAGGATCTGATGGCAGCAGTCGAGTCGGCATCGAGGGCCACGAGCGATCCCGGCAAGAGGGCCGAGGTGCTGGAGCGCATGAAGTCGGACGGCGTCGAGTTCGTCCTGCTCTGGTTCACGGATCTCGAAGGTCACCTGAAGAGCTTCGCGATCACCCCCGCCGAGCTCGAGGACGCCCTCGACGACGGGATGGGCTTCGACGGCTCGTCGATCACGGGCTTCAACGCGATCGAGGAGTCGGACATGGTCGCGATCCCGGACCCGGAGACGTTCCAGCTCATGCCCTGGAAGGAGGGCGAGACCAAGGTCGCGCGGATGATCTGCGACGTGGTCACGCCCGACGGCGAGCCCTACGAGGGCGACCCGCGCTACGTGCTCCGCCGCGCGCTCGAGCGCATGGAGTCGATGGGCTTCGACACGTTCAACATCGGCCCGGAGCTCGAGTACTTCCTGTTCAGGTCGAACGAAGGCACGGAGACGCTCGACGAGGGCGGCTACTTCGCCATGACGACGATGGACGCCGCGACGGAGCTCCGCAACGACACCATCCGCGCGCTCGAGTCGATGGGCATCCCGATCGAGTACCACCACCACGAGGTCGGCCCGTCGCAGCACGAGATCGACATGCGCTACGCGCCCGCCCTGGACATGGCCGACTACGTGCTCACGTACCGGCTGATCGTCAAGGAGGTCGCGGCCAAGAACGGCGTCTACGCGACCTTCATGCCGAAGCCGATCTTCGGCGAGAACGGCTCGGGGATGCACACGCACCAGTCGCTCTTCACGGACGGCCGCAACGCCTTCTTCGACCCGGAGGACAAGTGGCACCTCTCCGACGTCGGCAAGGCGTTCATCGCCGGCCAGCTGCGCCATGCCCGCGAGATCTCGGCGGTGTTCGCGCAGTGGGTGAACTCGTACAAGCGGCTCGTGCCCGGCTACGAAGCGCCGGTCTACGTCGCGTGGTCGCAGCGGAACCGCTCCGCGCTCGTGCGCATCCCGCTGTACAAGCCGGGCGCCGAGCAGGCGACGCGTGCCGAGATCCGCTGCCCGGATCCCGCGTGCAACCCGTACCTGACCTTCGCGACCCTGCTGCACGCGGGGCTCGAGGGGATCGAGAAGGGCTACGAACTGCCCGACCCGATGGAGACGAACCTCTACCACCTGACGGCGGAGCAGCTGCGCGAGCGCGGGATCGTGTCCCTGCCGGAGACGCTCGGCGAGGCGATCGGCGAGCTCTCGCAGTCCGAGCTCGCGCGCAAGGCGCTCGGCCCGCACATCTTCGATCGCTACATCGAGATCAAGCGCAAGGAGTGGGACGACTACCGCGTGCAGCTGACCAACTGGGAGATGGAGCGCTACCTGTCGACGCTCTAGCGACAAGATCGAGTTGCCGTGCGGCGGCAGCCCGTTTAGAATCAGTGCACGCTCCGCTCGCTGCGGCCTGCGGAGCAGACTGACGGCCGACTACGAGCTGCTTCTCTGGGCAGCTCGTGGTCGTTGTGCGGACAAAAGTCTCACGACTTTTGCCCGGAGGCTCGGCGTCGGGCTGTAGATGTGGCGCACGCCGGCGAAGCCGGCATGCACCTTCGGGCTCGGCCCGGGTTCGCCTCGAGGCAGCACGATACGACGCGGTGAAGAAGGGGGCTCATGGGGGGAACATGGTTTCCCCCCTGCCTGCACCGAAAGAGAACCGGCCCCTCCCGGTTTCTTTCGGAACTGGCTCTCTCGTCCTTGCGGGCTAGAGGAAGGTGGGGATGGACTCGCGCTCGACGCGGAGGCCGATCACGCCGTTGGCGCCGTCGATCGAGTCGATCGTGTCGGCGGTGACGAGGCGGCGCGAGAAGAGGCCGGCCTTGACCGCGAGTGCGTCGGGCTCGTCGGGCGCCGTGCCGTACATCGGGCACTCGACCCGCCCCACGACCTCGCCGTTCCGGTCGGCCACGAGAAAGCCCGACGTGGAAGCAAGGTCGATTGCGAAGGCGCCCATCTCGAGAGAAGGTATTCCCCCTCCATGAGGAAAAAACCTTCCTGGCAGTAAGCCTTTTGTAAGGGACCTGCGGGCGTCAAGACGGCTTCGCGGCCATCACGAACGCGGTCGCGAGGCCGATCAGCACGAGCACGGCCGCGACCGGCGCCACGAAGCGCTGCGCCCACGGTCGCGTGCGGGCGACGCCGGCGATCACCGCCAGAGCGCAGCCTCCGAGGAGGAGCCCGAACACCGTCGAGCAACCGCGACGCGTCGAGCCAGTCGGCCTCGGTGTCGTCGTTCGCGGCGAGCCATTCGCCGAGGCCGATCGCGACGATCGTGCCGGCGACGGCCAGCGCGGCCGAGGAACGCGCGACGTCCCAGTGCTCGAACCGCGCGGTCACCGCGGCCGTGATCAACCCTCCGACGACGAGCATGGCCACGAGCACGTGGAGAAACACGAGCCAGCTCATGCGCCGGGCTTCCAGATCATCAGCGCGAGAACGGCGACGACGGCGAGGAAGCTGCCGTAGTTGAGCGCCCGGGCGACCGGGTCGGAGAGGGCGCGGCGCAGCTCGTCGCTCGGTCGGTCGCCCCCGGCCGCGAGCCGCTCCGCCAGGTAGCGCGTATGCCGGGCGGACCGGCCGCCTATCCCACCGAGGACGACGCTCGCGATCCAGAGCACGAGCGCCGCCGCGATCCAGCCGTCGCCCCAGCTCCAGGCCTCCTCGTGGACGAGCCAGGCGCCGAGGCCGAGCGTCAGCAGCGCGCCGGCGCCGACGAACGCGACGGCGGGCCGCGTCAGGGAGAGCAGGAAGGCGACCTCGCTCGGCTTCTCGCGACGCGTCGCCAACGTGTGCAGCGCTCCGACGGCCACGGCGCCGGAGACGAACAGGAACGCGCCCACGACGTGGAAGCCGACCAGCCACTGCACCGTGGTCACGGGCGGGAGCCTACTCCCGGCCGCTCCTACAATCGCCGCATGGAGGAAAGCGCCCGGCACCTGCGGCTGCTGACCGAGACGATCGCCGCGGTCAACTCGACGCTCGACCTCGAGGAGGTGCTGGCGCTCGTCGCACGGTCGGTGGCGGAGGCGCTCGAGGCGGACGCGTGCTTCGTCTACCTCTACGACGACCGCTCGGACGAGCTCGTGCTGCGCGCGACGCACGGCACCGGCGTGGAGGAGATGACGCGGCGGCCGCGGCTGCGGCCGGGCGAGGGGATCACGGGCTCGGCGGCGGCGGCGAGAGAGCCGATCATGCTGCCGTCGCAGGCCCACCTCGACCCCCGCTTCAAGGCTTTCCCGAACCTGCGTGAGGACGAATACCAGTCGATCCTCGCCGTGCCGATCCTGGCGCGCGAGAAGCTCGAGGGCGCGCTCAACGTGAGGACGAGAGCGGCGCGTGAGTTCAGCGGGGCCGAGATCGACCTGCTGCTCGCCATCGCGGCGCAGGTCGCGTTCTCGATCGAGCACGCGAAGCTCTACTCGCAGGCGCGGCGGCGCGTCCACGAGCTGGAGGCGCTGGCGACGATCTCCGAGGCGGTCTCCGAGTCGCTGTACGTCGAGGAGTCGCTCGAGGCGATCGTGAAGACGACGATGGGTGCGCTCTCGGCGACGGGGGCGGCGATCGTGCTCGAGGACGGCGCCATCGCCTGGCCGGAAGGGCGCGCGGGCACGCACGCCGTACGGATGCCGCTGCGCTGGAAGCGGCGGCAGATCGGCGAGCTCGTCTGCGACCGCGACGCGCCCTTCAGCGAGGACGACCGGCAGCTGCTGGCCTCGATCGCGCACCACGCCGCCGTAGCGTTGGAACACGGCCGGACCGTGATGCGCGGCGTCCTCGCCCAGGAGATCCACCACCGGGTCAAGAACAATCTCCAGACCGTGGCCTCGCTGCTGCGGCTGCAGGCGCAGGCGGACGGCGTCGACCCCCACCGTGCGCTGCAGGACTCGGTGAACCGGATCCTCGCCATCGCCGCCGTCCACGAGGTGCTGACGGAGCGTCACGACGACGACGTCGACCTCGGCGAGCTACTCGAGCGACTCCGGGCCATGCTCGTGCAGGGGCTCGCGGCGGGGAAGCACGTCGAGGCGTCGATCGAGCCCGTCTCACTCGCCGGCGCCCGCGCGACCGCGCTCGCGCTCGTGTTCTCGGAGCTGCTGCAGAACGCGCTCGAGCACGGCGGGACATCGGTGCGCGTCGAGCTCGCGAGGCGGAACGGCGACGTGGTGCTCGCGATCGCCGACGATGGGCAGGGGCTCGACGACGACCCTGCCCTGGGCACCGGCCTCTCGATCGTGCGGGCACTCGTCCGCGACGAGCTGCGCGGGACCCTGCGCCTCGAGTCGCAGGGCGGCCTGCGCGCCGAGGTCGTCTTCCCGGCCTAGCTCCTCGATTCCACCCGCGCCTTCAGGGCCTCGTTCATCTGCTCGAAGCCGCGCTCGGTCTTGTCGAGCGAGCCGCCGAACACTCCGACGAGGGCCCCGGTGAACCGCTCGGACTGGACGAAGCGGGTGCGGCCGCCGTCGAGCGGCTCGAGGCGGAAGCTGTGCTCGCCGTCGAAGAGGCCGGGGGCGACGACGCGCCCGAGCCAGCGCAGCTCGCGCTCGGGGGCGGCTTCGAGGACCGTCGGCCTGAAGCTCATCGGCCGGCCGCCCGGGGGTGCGATGCGCACGGAGAGCCGCGCGTCGCGCTCGAGCGGCCCTTCCAGGCTCGTGATGAACGGGTTCCATTCCGGATAGGTCTTCGTGTCGGCCAGGACGGCCCAGACGGCCGCGGGCGGCGCCTCGATCTCGATCTGGCGCTCGATGACGCGCATGGTGTGGCTCCTTTCGTTCGCTTGACATCGGCTAACAGCGTTAGCACTTCCCGGACAAGCGGTCGCTCGAGGCCGCGATCATCTCGATCGGCTTCGAACAGCAGGCGGCGGCCTTTGAAGCCGCCGTCGCCGGGGTCGACGATCCCCTGGACGCCCTCGCCCGCCGCTATCGCGCCTTCGCCCTCGAGCGACCTCATCTCTACCGCCTGATGACCGAGCGCGAGCTCGACCGCGGGCTGCTCGAGCCGGGCGTCGAGGATCGCGCCGCCGGTCCGGTCGTCGAGGCGGTCGGCGGCGGCAGGGACCGCGCTCGTGCCGTCTGGGCGTTCGCCCACGGCATGACGATCCTCGAGCTCGACCGCCGCTTCCCGCCCGGCGCCGATCTCGACGCCGCCTGGAAGCAGGGAATCGACGCCTTCCGGTCCGGACCTGCCCGGTAGCGTTCGAGCCGTGAGGCTCCCGTACGAGGTGTTCGTCTTCGTCCGCCGCGAGGACGAGTTTCTGGTCCTGCGCCGATCGGAGCGGCAGGGAGGCTACTGGCACTGCGTCGCCGGCGGAGTCGAGGCGGGCGAGACGTATGCGGAAGCCGCCGTTCGCGAGTTGCGCGAGGAGACGGGGCTCGACGCCGATCTCGTCGATCTCCGACGGCCGTACGACTACGAGCTCGAGGAGTGGGAGGCCCGCTACCAGCGCGGGGCCGACTCGATCCACGTCGAATGCTTCCTCGCCGAGGCGCCCACGGGCTGGGAGCCGAAGCTCGACTGGGAGCACGACGAATACCGCTGGTGCCGGGTCGACGAGGCAACGACGCTCCTCTTCTGGCCCGAGCCCCGCGAGGTCCTGCGCTCGCTCACATGAGGGAAGCTGCGCCCCCGTATCGCGGCGACGGCCCGCCCGCGCTCTGGCACGTGAGCGGGGGGTCGAGTCTCTCGAGCTCGTGGAGTTGGGTGACCTCGTCGCCCGTCACGAGGCAGCCGGGATCGAGCTCAGCGGCATCCGGCTGCGGAACGCGAGGATGAGCGCATGAGGATCCTGATCGCCGAGGACGAGACGATCATCCGCCTCGACCTGCGCACGCTGCTCGAGAAGGCGGGGCTCGAGGTCTGCGCGGAGGCGCGCGACGGTGCCGAGGCGGTCGAGCTCGCCCGCTCGGAGCAGCCCGACCTCGCGATCATGGACGTGAAGATGCCCCGGCTGGACGGGATCGAGGCCGCCCGCCGGATTCTCGACGAGCGTCCGATCCCGATCGTGATGCTGACCGCCTACGGGCAGGACGAGCTCGTTTCGCGCGCGATCGAGGCGGGCGTCTTCGGTTACCTCGTGAAGCCGTTCCGCGAGTCGGACCTGCTTCCCGCGATCGCGACCGCCCGCGCCCGGCACGAGGAGCTGGTCGAGCTGCGCGAGGAGGCGGAGTCGCTCTCCGAAGCGCTCGCCGCGCGCAAGGTGATCGAGCGGGCCAAGGGGCTGCTGATGGCGAAGGAGGGCCTGACCGAGGAGCAGGCCTTCGACCGCCTGCGCCGCGCAAGCCAGGTCTCCGGGCGGCCGCTGCGTGTGATCGCCGAGGCGGTCGTCTCGACGCTCGGCAGGCGGCGGCTAGGAGGCGCAGAACGCCGTCGTCGGCGAGCGCATCGAGCGCGAGATCGACTTCGGGCGCAGCCGGCGTCGAGGTGGTGGTCGACGAGCACGACCGCCTGGTGCCGGCCGTCCCGGCTCGACCATGCGAAGTCCTGATAGCCGACCGCGTCCCCGAGGTGTCCCCACGCGTCGCCGCAAGCAGGGGCCGCTCCCAGAGCCCGAGGCCGTAGTCGCCGGCGGCGCCGGTCACGGTGATCTCCATCTGCTTCAGCTGCTGCGGGCGGAGTAGCTTGCCGCCGAAGCAGCGCCTGGTAGAAGCGGGCGACGTCGGCTGCCGTGGACACCATCGAGCCCGCGCCCCACGCGAACGAGAAGCTCAGCGCGCGTCACGTCCTGTCCCTTGTAGTAGCCGTGCGCCGCCGGTGAGCCCATGTGCTGCGTCGGCGCCGAGCCGCGTCGCGTGCAGTCCCGAGCGGGCTCGAGGATCCGCTGCGTCAGCTCGGATGGGCGAGCGTGTGCTTCGGTCACCGCTTCGACGATCAGCCCGAGGACGACGTAGTTCGTGTTCGAGTACGACCAGCGGGCGCCCGGGTGGAACAGCTGCCCGTGCGAGACGGCGAGCGCGACGAGCTGCCTCGGCGTCCACGTGTAGCCGAGGTTTCCCTTCAGGTACGGCGCAGGACAGGCGAGGATCCGTTTTCGTAGTCGTAGAGGCCGCTCGTGTGCTGGAGCAGCTCCTTGACCGTGATCGCCTTCCCGTTCGGCAAGGAGCCCGGGAGCAAGCGCGCGACGGTGTCGGAGAGCGACAGCTTCTTCTCGCCGACGAGCTGGAGCACGATCGTGGCGACGAACGACTTCGTGATGCTGGCGATGCGGAAGCGATCGTCAGGCTGCATCGGCCGATGCGTTCTGCGGTCGGCGACGCCAGCGGCGAGGATCGTCGTCGAGCCACCCTTCCGGATCAGGACGACCGCACCCGGCGCGCCGGCCTTCACGAGATCGGCGAGGGCGGCGCGAGTCTTCGGGTAGAGAGCAGGACGAGCGTTCGCCGTGCCGGCTGCGAGCGCGGCGAGGAGGGAGAGCAGCAGCGCCCCCCGGCGGATCATCGCGCCGCCGGCACCGCCAGCCCTTCGGCGCCGAGCTCCGACATGACGGGAGCGTACGACGAGCGCGCCAGCATGTCGAGACCGAGCCGGGCTCGTCGCACGCGCTCGCGCGACAGGGCTACGGTTGTCACCTCCAGGTGCGTTCCGGCCGGGTAGACGTCCGGCGCGTTGCGCAGACCGAACTTGACATAGACCGGCGAGGCCACGCGGATCAGCTCGGGGAGCTCGTGGTGCCGCACGAAGCCGCCGAGATTGTCGGGCGCCTCCACATACACGTCGAGCGGGCAGTCGACGGCGGCGCGGATCGCGGCGATCTGCGCCAGCGAGAGATCGGTGGGGAGGTTGATCGTGCTCGCGCCCAGCCGTTCGAGCACCTGCGCCGCGGCGGGGTTGGCCGCGGGCAACATGACCGAGATCTTCGCCTGCATTTCCTCGGGCAGTCCGCCGGCCGCCTTCAGCGCCGTGAACGCCGAGAGCACGCCGAGGTCGGCGATCAGCACGCTGCGGAAGCCGTGCTCGGCGGCACGCCGGGCGTCGTCGAGGCAGGCGACGACCTGCTCCTGCCCGTGCGCCGTAGGGGCGAGAACGGCACCGGCCGCGGAGCGGGCGGTCGCCGACGTGCCCCACGCGGCGTTCGGTCGAGTGAAGAGCGACACCTCCACGCGCGCCCGGGCGGCGGTGCGCGCCATCTCGTCGAGCTCCCCGTCCGTGTGCAGGAAGACGCCGCTTCCCTGCGACACGCGGTGCACCCGGACCTCGAGGCGCTCCGCCTCCTCGAGCACGGCGTCGAGGCAGCGCGGCCCCTCCGTGCTCGGGATCTCGACGCGATACTGCGCCCCGTCGGGGAAGCGCTTCGGGGAGTCGGGAAGGTCGTTGAGGTCCCCGCCGGGGAGGCCCATCGAGCGCAGGACGTCGCGGGTCGCGGCACAGCACTAGAGGCCCGGATCCTCCAGCAGTCCCGCGAGCAGGCTCGTGCGGACGGGGAGCGTGTCGAGGCGGATCTGCTCGTCGTGCGCGTGCGCGCCGCGTCCTTCGGCTCCGAGGCCGTCGAGCACCGGGATGCCGAGCGCGCCGACGAGGTTGGCGTCGGAGCCGCCGCCGGAGCTGGCTTCCTTCAGGTCGAGCCCGAGCCCGCCCCCGATCTCACGCGCGCGCTCGAACATACGGGCGCCTGCCGGCGTGCGCTCCAGCGGGGGCCGCGTCCAGTCGCCCTCGACCTCGATCGACGTGCCCTCGACGACCGGCTGCAGGCTGCGCAGGGTGTGCTCGAGCCGTTCGAGGTCGTCGCGCTGGGAGATGCGGACGTCGAGCCGCGCGTCGGCGAAAGCCGCGACCACGTTCTCGACCGTGCCGCCGTGGACGACCCCGACGTTGACGGAGACGCCGCGCTCGTGGTCGGTGAGGGTGTGCAGGCGGATGATCTGGTGCGCGAGCTCCTCCACGGCGCTGGCACCGTCGGCCAGGCTCGTCCCGGCGTGGGCCGGCCGGCCGGTGATGGCGACGTGGAAGCGGCCGAGGCCCTTGCGCGCCGTCTTCAGATGGCCCTGGGCCGTGGGCGGCTCGACGACGAGCGCCGCGGCCACGCCCTCGGCTGCCTCGGCCATGGCCTTGCGGGCGGTGCGGCTCCCCTGCTCCTCGTCCGCGGTCAGGAACACGCGAAGCGCCCGGCGGCGGTGTGCGGCCGCCTCGCGGATCGCCTCCAGCATCAGTACGAGAGCGCCCTTCATGTCGTAGACGCCTGGGCCGAAGGCGAGACCGTCCTCGACGCGGAACGGCATCGTCTCCAGCGTCCCCTCCTGCCAGACCGTGTCCGTGTGCCCGAGCAGGAGCAGCGGTTGGCCCGCGCCGTCGAAGTCCGCGGCGACGTGGTCGCCGTCGAGGATGCGGGCGCTTCCGCCGAGCTCGTCGAGCTCCTCGGCCATGCGCGCGGCGACGCTGCGCACTCCGGGCGAGTACGTCGGCGACTCGATCTCGACCAGATCGCGGAGCAGGGAGATCGCAGAATCCGTGCGCACCGCCCTGTTCTATCGGCTCCCGGGGCGCGTTGCGTGCAGACCCTAAACTCGGACCGTGTCCCGCTGCCCAGAATGCGGTCGCGAGAACAGGGCCGGTGCGCGCTTCTGCGACTCGTGCGGGGCGGCGCTCGCCGAGGCGCCGCCGAGCCGGGAGCAGCGCAAGACCGTGACGGTCGTCTTCTGCGATGTGACCGGGTCGACGCACCTGGGAGAGCGCCTCGACCCGGAGTCGCTGCGCCAGGTGATGGCCCGCTACTTCGAGGTAATGCGGGCGGCGATCGAGAGCCACGGCGGCACCGTCGAGAAGTTCATCGGCGATGCCGTGATGGCCGTCTTCGGCGTGCCCGTTCTCCACGAGGACGACGCGCTGCGGGCGGTGCGGGCCGCCTCGGACATGCGCTCCGCGCTCGCCGATCTGAACGTGGAGCTCGCCCGCGACTACGGCACAGTCCTGCAGGTGCGGATCGGCGTCAATACGGGCGAGGTCGTGACGGGCACGGAGGAGCGGCTCGCGACCGGGGACGCCGTCAACGTCGCGGCACGTCTCGAGCAGGCAGCCGTTCCCGGCGAGATCCTGATCGGCGAGGACACGCTTGCGGTGACGAGGGATGCCGTCGAAGTCGAGCCCGTCGACGTGTTGGCGCTGAGGGGAAAGTCGGAGCCTGTTCGCCCGTACCGACTGGTGTCGGTCGAGGCGGACGCGCCCGCGGTGCGCAGGCGCCTCGATGCTCCTATGGTCGGGCGCGCGCGCGAGTTGCGCCGTCTGCGGGAGGCCCATTCGCAGTCCGTCGACGACGGATCGTGCCAGCTGTTCACGATCCTCGGCCAGGCCGGTGTGGGCAAGTCCAGGCTCGCCGAGGAGTTCCTCGGCGGCGTCGACCAGGCAATGGTCGTGCGGGGACGCTGTCTCCCCTACGGGGAGGGCATCACCTACTGGCCCGTCGTCGAGGTGGTGCTCCAGCTCACTGCAGGTGAGCAGGACCGGCTCGCCGACCTGGTCCCCGACCCGCTCGCCGCTGCAGCCGTCGCGGGGCTGCTCGGGCGGGAAACGACCGTCACGTCACCCGAGGAGGTGGCGTGGGGCTTCCGCAAGCTGCTCGAAGGCGCCGCCTCGGAGCGGCCCGTCGTCTGCGTCTTCGACGACCTGCACTGGGGGGAGAGCACCTTCCTCGACCTGGTCGAGCACGTCGCGGACCTTTCCCGGAACGCGCCGATCCTGCTCCTCTGCATGGCGCGGCCCGAGTTGCTCGACCGACGCGCCTCCTGGGCAGGGGGCAAGCTGAACGCGACGTCGGTGTTGCTCGAGCCGCTCGACGAGCACGAGACGGACGTCTTGATCGAGGAGCTGCTCGGCGAGCGACCGCTGCCATCCGAGCTCCGGGCGCAGATCCGCGGCTCGGCCGAGGGGAACCCCTTCTTCGTCGAGGAGATGCTCGCGCTCGTCGAAGGATCGGGCGAAGGAGAGATCGCGGTTCCGCCGACGATCCACGCGGTGCTGGCGGCGCGACTCGACCAGCTCGACCCGGCCGAGCGTGCCGTTCTGGAGCGAGCTGCGGTCGAGGGCAGGGTATTCCACCGGGGTGCCGTTCAGGCCCTCTTGCCGGAGGAACCGCAGCTTCCCGCGCGGTTGACGGCGCTCGTGCGCAAGGAGCTCGTGCGGCCGGACGCGCCGCAGCTCGAGGGCGAGGAGGCCTTCCGGTTCCGCCATCTGCTGATCCGTGACGCCGCATACGACGGACTGCCGAAAGCCGTTCGCGCAATGCTGCACGAGCGTTTCGCGGACTGGCTCGAGGATCGCGCCCGCGATCTCGTCGAACTCGACGAGATCGCCGGCTACCACCTCGAGCAGGCGTTTCTCTACCTGTCCGAGCTCGGTCCGGTCGACGCGCACGGGCGGGAGCTGGCCGGGCGCGCCGCGCGGCATCTGCTCGCGGCGGCGGAGCGGGCGAGCCGGTTGCGGGCGGATGTAACGGCGACCGTGAACCTCCTCGACCGGATGAGTTCGCTGCTCCCGGAGGACGACCCGCTCCGCCTTGCCGCCCAGCCGGTCCTCGCCGCCGCGCTGATGGACGTCGGCCAGATCGGCCGCGCGGAAGATGTGCTGCAGGCTGCCATCGGCGTCGCTCTGAAGACAGGCGACGATCAGGCCCACGCCCACGCGTCGCTCGCGTTGCTGCTCGCTCGAAATCAGAGCGATCCGACGATCGACCAGGTCGAGCTGCGGGCAGAGGTGGAGCGACTGATCGATGCCGCGGAGCTGTACGGGGACGACGAGCTGCTCGCCTGGGCCTGGTGCGAGCTCGGCAAGTTCAGGTTCTGGCTCGGCAGCGCAGCGGACGGCGAGGCCGCTTTTGCGAGGAGCCTGGCACTGGCGGACCGCGCTCGGGATCGTCGACAGCGAAGGGTCGTTCTGGGGTGGTTGCCGCTGACGGGGATGTGGGGCCCTCTGCCCGTCGATGAGGTGATCCGGCGCAACGACGAGATCAGGCGTGATCCGGATGCATCGGGAGATGTGCAGGCGCGCGCCCTGCTCTCGAGCGCGCTCATGCGCGCGAAGCAGGGGCGATTCGACGAC
>CAVZMF010000011.1:0-151054 GCA_963776375.1 uncultured Actinomycetes bacterium
GTCAGCGGCGGGCGGCTGCCCGAGTACTCGAGGTCGTGCCGGTCGCAGGCGACCGAGAAGCTCATCTCCGAGGGCTGCGTGCGCACGCCGAGCTCGCGGAAGAGGCGGACGAGGTTCGGGTAGGTGTCCTCGTTGTGGACGATGAAGCCGGTGTCGAGCCGGAGCGTCCGGCCTGCGACCATGTGCTCGACCGTGTTCGAGTGGCCGCCGGCGCGGTCGTCGCGCTCGAACAGCTCGACCTCGTGGCCCTTCGAGAGCGCGTAGGCCGCTCCCAGGCCCGAGATTCCCGTGCCGATCACCGCGATCTTCATCTTCATACCTTAGACAATACCTAAACAAACCTTTGCTATGCTTCGGACACATGGCCCGCTACCTCACGAGGATCGAGTCCGCGCTTCCGCAGGCCGAGGCGTTCGCCTACATGGCCGACTTCGCCAATGCCCGCCTCTGGGACCCAAGCGTGAGCGAGGCCCGCCGGGTCGGCGAGGCGCCGATCGGGATCGGCTCCGCGTTCGACCTCGTCGCGCGCTTCGGCGGGCGCGACGTGCCGCTCCGCTACGAGATCGTCGAATACGACTCACCGCGACGCGTCGTGCTCGAGGCGCAGCGTCCGGGATTCGTCTCGAGGGACACGATCACGGTCGAGCCCGCCGGTGAGGGGTCGGTCGTGACACTACGACGCGACGCTTGCGTTCGGGGGGCTCGGGCGGCTGTTCGACCCGATCATGCAACGCATCTTCAATCGGGTCGGGGCTCGCGCGACGCTCGGGATGCAGACGGCGCTGAACTCGTGACGCCCTCGCCCGGGGCGAACCTCGTCGACTGGACACTGGAGGCGAGCGTCGTCGGCAGCTTCACCCGGATCGGCTACCACACCCGGCGGCGCCTCTTCGACTGGACGCCGCTGCAGTCGCTCCGTCTCGACGGCAAGGTGGCAATCGTGACCGGGGCGACCTCGGGCCTCGGACGAGCGGCCGCCGAGTCGATCGCGGAGCTGGGCGGGCACGTTTGCATCGTCGGGCGCGACCCGGAGCGGACCGAACGCGCCCGCAGCGAGATCTCCGCCGCGGCAGGCTCCGCGGTCGAGGCCGACCTCGCAGATCTCTCGTCCCTCGCGGAGACCGCCGCCTTCGCGGCCCGCTTCGCCGCGAGGCACGACCGCCTCGACGTGCTCGTCCTGAACGCCGGTGCGCTGACCCACGAATACACGGTCACGGGCGAGGGGAACGAGCGACGCTCGCGACACACGTCTTGTCGCCGTTCCTGCTGACCCGTGCGCTGCGGCCTCTGCTCGAGGCGTCGGCACCGTCGCGCGTGATCGTGGTGGCATCCGGCGGCATGTACACCGAGCCGCTCGACGTCGATGCCCTCGACCCGGAACCCGCCACCTACGACGGGACGAAGACATACGCGCGCTGCAAGCGAGCACAGGTCGTGCTGGCCGAGGAGTGGACGCGAGAGCTGCTCGACACCGGCATCACCGTCAACGCCATGCATCCCGGCTGGGCCGACACCCCCGGGCCTCAGGACCGCGCTTCCCGGCTTCACCCGCGTCGTCGGGCCGCTGCTCCGGACGCCGGAGGAAGGAGCCGACACGATCGTCTGGCTGGCCGCCGCCCCGGACGCCGCGGACCTCAGCGGCCTGTTCTTCCTCGACCGGCGAGCGCGGGCGAAGCACCGCCTGCGCCGCACGCGCCGTCCCGACGAGGCCCGCGAGGCGGCGCGACTCTGGCGGCTCTGCACGGAGCGCACGGCTCCGTTCGCGGCCGAACCCGGCGGATCAGCCGCCTGACCCGGCAGCCGCGAGCGTGCTGCGCCGCCCACCGAGCAGCCGCGCGACCGCGTCACGCCGGTAGTCGAAGATCCGCTCGAGATCACGGGCGACGAGGACGCGGTGCGCGATCTCTCCGAGCGGCCCGTACGGCATCCG
The DNA here is from genome assembly GCA_963776375.1 of uncultured Actinomycetes bacterium. Taxonomy (GTDB): domain Bacteria; phylum Actinomycetota; class Thermoleophilia; order Gaiellales; family Gaiellaceae; genus PALSA-612. The sequence goes on from CAVZMF010000011.1 coordinate 1,931, forward strand.
ATAGAGAACGGTGTCGCGAATCAGGGTGCCGTCCGGCCGCTCCTCGAAGGCATGGGTGTGCTCCCAGAGGCGGAACGGGCCCTTCACTTGCCTGTCCACGAAACGCCGTCCCGGTTCCCACTCGACGATCTCGGTGCGCCAGCGGACGGGCAGCCGGTGCGTGGTGAGCACGTACTCGATCGTCGTTCCCCTTCGCATCGGGATCGGTCGCGGGGTGAGGATCCGGAAGCCGAGCCACGGCGGCGTGAGCGCTTCGAGGTTGTAGGCGTCGGCGAAGAACGCGAAGGAGTCCTCGACCGACAACGCGACGAGCTGAGAGCGTTCGATGCTGCGCGGCGGCTCAGACATGGTCGAGACCGGTGCTAACGCCCGGAAGAGGTCGCCGGCTTCCTTCAGGCGCCTGCGCAGCGCCCGCGATCTTGGTCAGCATGCCCTTGAAGATCCACGAGTGGACGGGGAAGAGGCCGTACCAGTAGACCGTCCCGAGCAGGCCGGCCGGGTGGAAGATCGCCGTCTGGCGGATCGTGCTGCCAGAGTCGTCCCCGTCGACCTCGAACTGGAGCCACGCCCGCCCCGGGAGCTTCATCTCGGCGTGGAGCCGGAGCAGACGGTCCGGCTCGTAGGCCTCGACGCGCCAGAAGTCGAGTGCCGAGCCCACGGTCGGCGTCTCGGGATCGCGCCGGCCGCGGCGCACGCCGACGCCGCCCACGAGCAAGTCGACGAAGCCGCGCAGCCGCCAGAGGCGGTCGCCGAAGTACCAGCCCGTCTCGCCGCCGATCCGTCGGATCGGACGAAACGCCTGCGCCGGGGAGACCCGCACCTGGATCGAGCGGGAGTCGACCAGACGCTTGCCGTGGTGCACGCCGCCGTAGCGCTCCGGCTGCAGGCCCGCGGAGGCGACGGAGTCAGACCAGCGGGTCTCCGAGAACTCGCGGTCCTCGTTCGCGAGGGCGCGGGCGATCGCTTCCCGGTAGCCGCGAGGCTTGATCGCGAAGGCGCGAGCGGCGCTCGCGCTTCGGACGACGGTCTCGTGGGGAAGGCTGTCGATCAGCTTGCGACCGACACGGGCGTACACGGGCGTCACGAGCCCGAGCCAGAGGCTCGAGAGCCGGGCCGTGAGGAACGGCACCGGGATGATCCACCGGCGGATGCCGAGCTGCCGCGCGTACTCGCGCATCAGCTCCTCGTAGGAGACCTGGTCGGCGCCACCGATCTCGAACACCGCGCTGCCTTCGAGCTCGACGTCGAGGGCTGCTACGAGGTAGTCGAGCACGTCCTCGATCGCGATCGGCTGCGCCTTGGTGCGCACCCAGCGCGGCGTGATCATCACCGGCAGGCGCTCGACCAGCTTGCGAAGCATCTCGAAGGAGAGGCTTCCCGAGCCGATCACGATCGAGGCCCGGAACTCGATCGTCTGCACGCCCGAGTCGGCGAGAATGCGGCCGACTTCCTGGCGACTCGAGAGGTGGCTCGAGAGATCGCCGCCGGCGCCGAGCCCACCCAGGTAGACGATCCGACGCACGCCCGCCTCGCGCGCCGCGGCCGCGAAGTTGGCGGCGCCACGACGATCCTGCTCCTCGAAGCTCGTCGCCGAGGTCATCGAATGGACGAGGTAGTAGGCGGTCTCGACCCCGCGCATCGCCGGGCGCAGGGACTCGAGCTCGAGGACATCGCCCGCGACGATCGTCGTCGTGTCGCGGTGAGGGGCGACGGCCTCCGGGCGGCGGGTGAGGCAGCGCACGCGCTCCCCCCGCTCCTCGAGCACTCGGAGGAGCCGGCCGCCGACGTAGCCGGTGGCGCCCGTGAGCAGGATCGGCGGACGCTGCGGGCCGGACACGGACACGTCACGTCCGCGCAACTTCGTCGGCTGCCGCTACGAGATCTCCGTCCAGGCGGCGGGCGCCGAGGCGGGCGCTCAGCTCGTCCGTTGCGCCGGGGCCTGCGAGCGCGAGCGGCACCGCCCGGGCCAGCCGGCGGAGGCCGGCGGCCTGCGCCTCGAGCAGGGCGGGGTCGAAGCTCGAGACGACGACGAGCGCCGGCCGCGTCGTCTCGGCCGCGCGGGCGAGCGTTGCGATCGGCGTGTCCGCGCCGAGAAAGAGGATCCGCCAGGAGTGAGAGCGCAGGACGAGCGCGAACGCGAGCAGGGTGATGTCGTGCATCTCACCGGGTGCACAGGCGAGAAGAGCAAGAGGGCCCGTTCCGCGGCCCCAGAACCGGGCAAGCGCAAGCAGCCTGCCGCGGATGAGGTTGCTCGCGAAGTGCTCCTGGCTGATCTCGATCTCGCCCCGCTTCCAGCCGTCGCCGACCTCCTTCAAGGTGGGCAGCACCACGTGGCGCAGCGTCTCCTCCAGGCCGAACGCAGCAAGGCTCTCGTCGAGCACCGAGTGAGCGGCGGCCTCGTCGTAGCGGCCGATCGCCGCAAGCAGGCGAGCGGCGAGCGTCCTCGAGCATACCCTCGGACGGCCGCTCGTCTTCGAGTGCGGCACGCGCGGCCTCCGCGGCTGAGAGACCCTCGGTCGAGCCCGCGCCGCATGCGCTCCACGCGAGCGGCGTCGGCTGCCGTGTAGAGCCGGAAGCCGCCCGGCGAGCGAACCGGCCGCGTGAGCCCGTACCGCGACTCCCACGCGCGCAGCAGCTCGGGCGTGACGCCCACCCGGCGCGCGAACTCGCCGATCCGAAGCTGCCCGGAGTCCGTCGCCATGGACATCATCATACAAACATTCAACAAACACTTGACGGCGGCGACTCAATGCGGCTATCTTTGTACAGAATCATGACAGAACCTATACAAGAAGTGATCGGTCGGCAGCCTGAACGTCGACCAGAAAGGAACGAAGCAACATGCCGCACAACATCGTTGGAAACCGCACGAGAGGCAGGGACGTTCCAGACCCTGCTCACCGCCGTCGATGCCGCCGGCCTCGGCGAGACCCTCGCCGACGGAGGACCGTTCACCGTCTTCGCCCCGACCGACGACGCGTTCGCAGCGCTCCCGCAGGAGACCGTGCAAGGTCTCCTCGCAGACCCGCCCGCGCTCGTCCGGGTGCTGACCTATCACGTCGTCCCGGGCCGGATCACGTCGGCCCAGATCACGCACGACAGCGAGCAGAAGACGGTCGAGGGCGGCGTGCTCAAGATCGCCGTCAACGGCAGCGTGACCGTCAACGACGCCACCGTGATCCAGGCGGACGTCGAAGCCGAAAACGGCGTCATCCACGTCATCGACCGAGTCCTGATCCCCGCCGCGTAGGCGGCCGCAGACCGAAAGGAACCTGACATGAAGAAGATAGGAACAGCAATCGTGATCGGTGCTGCGGCGCTCGCAGCCGCCACCTCGATCTCGGCGGCCTCACCCGCGAAGACGACGGCCATGGGCCAGAAGAACATCGTCCAGACCGCGGTCGCCGCGGGCAAGTTCAAGACGCTCGTCGCGCTCGTGAAGAAGGCGGGCCTCGCAGGCACGCTCTCCGCCCCGGGCAACCTGACCGTCTTCGCACCGACCGACCAGGCCTTCGCGAACCTGAAGAAGAGCGACCCCGCCCTCTACAACAAGGTCGCCACCAACAAGAAGCTCCTCCAGTCCGTGCTCACCTATCACGTCGTCGGCAAGCGCATCCCCGCCGCCGCCGCGATCGCTGCGGCCAAGAAGGGGCTGAAGGTCAAGACCGTCCAGGGTGAGTCGATCGCGCTCTCCTTCAAGGGCGGCAAGATCGTCCTCAACGGCACAGCACGTGTGGTGATCCCCGACGTGAAGGCCTCGAACGGAGTCATCCACGCCATCGACGCGGTCCTCGTGCCGCCGTCGCTGTCGCAGCCGCCGGCGCCGACGCAGTCGATCGTCCAGATCGCGTCCGGCAACCCGGACTTCTCGACGCTCGTCTCGCTCGTCCAGAAGGCCGGCCTCGTCGAGGCGATCTCAGCCCCCGGCCCGTTCACCGTCTTCGCGCCGACCAACGAGGCGTTCGCGAAGCTCGCGAAGGCGGCGCCTGCAACCTACGCGGCCGTCCTCGCCGACCCCGCGCTGCTCGCGAAGGTGCTCACCTACCACGTCGTCGCCGGCGACATCAAGAGCGCTCAGGCGATCGCAGTCGCACAGCAGAACGGCACCGTCAAGGCCCTCGAGGGCGAGCCGATCTCGCTCTCGCTGAAGGACGGAAAGCTGACCCTCAACGGCAGCGCCACCGTCGTCACCGCCGACATCCTGGCGACGAACGGTGTGATCCACGTAATCGACACCGTGATCGTCCCGCCCAGCCTGTCGGCCTAGCTCGCCGGCCGGGGACACACTCCCCGTCCAAGACGGCATCGGGTCTCGCGTCCACACCCAAACCGGGGTGTGGCGCGAGACCCGATGCCGCTCTCCCCAAGTGCGCGTCCAAGACACGGCAGGAGGCTCAAGGCATGGACAACAGGGCGCTTCGGCGCGGCAATGCGTTACTTGCGTTGGTCCACGCGGCGCAGGCGGTGGTGATCCTCGCGCTCTCGACCGACTTCTCGCTTCCCGTCACGGGCGCCTTCATGGAGGGCCAGCCGGGAAGCGGACTGCCGAAGCAGGAGTCTGCTCTTCGACCTCCGAATCGGCCCGCTCGTCGGCGCATTCCTGTTGCTCGCAGCGCTCGACCACGCTCTCGTCGCGCTCCCGCCGTGCCGCGCACGCTACGAGCGAGGTCTCGCAGCGGGCGTCAATCCTTTCCGTTGGCTCGAGTATTCGCTGTCGGCGTCGCTGATGGTCGTCCTGATCGCGATGCTGACCGGCATCGCCGACTACGTCGCGTTGTTCGCCCTCTTCGCGGTGAACGCGGCGATGATCTTCCTCGGCTGGCTGATGGAGCTGCTCAACCCGCCGGACCGTGCGCGGACGCGCTGGCTGCCGTTCGTGCTCGGCTGCATCGTCGGCGCCGTAGCGTGGATCGCCATCGCGGTGCAGATCGGCGTCTCGGCGGAGCGTGGACATGCACCGCCGACGTTCGTCTATGCGATCTTCGTCTCGCTCTTCGTTCTGTTCAACAGCTTCGCCGTGAACCAGGCCCTGCAGTACAAGCGGGTCGGGCGCTGGCGCGACTACCGCTACGGCGAGCGCTGGTATCTCTGGCTGAGCCTCGTCGCGAAGAGCCTGCTCGCATGGCAGGTCTTCGCGAACGTGCTCGTGCTCTGAGCCGGCCGGCACACACATGCCCAGCCCACGTCGATCTAATGCGCTCGGGCGCCGCCGCGCGAACTTCACTCGGCAAGATCAGTTCGCGATCGTTCTATATCTGTCTGCGATCGAAACGAGGTTAACAACCGGCAACTGAGCGACGCTGAGTCCGGTTCTCAGCTCCGGATTATTCGCGGCGGAGGTTGAACGTCTCCTCCAAGGCGCGTGATCGTTCCGGACCGATTCCAGGGACCTTCAACCACTCGCTGGGGTCGGCAGCGACGACGGCGGCTACGCTGCCGAAGCGCTCGAGGAGGGCACGAGCAGACGAGGTCGAGATCCCGGGAACCGCAGCCAGAAGCGCTTCGGCTGTCTCGGCACCCGGCTTCCGTCGGGGCCGTTGCGCGTAGGCTGGTCGTTCGGCGGCGGGCTCGAGCTGTTGGCAACGGACGGCGAGACGGTGGATCCACAACGCCGAGTCGCGTTGGTAGCCGCTGCGCAGAAGAGCAATTCCCTGGTCGATGACCGCGAGGCAGACACCTCGGATGGCGTTGTGGTGGAGCGGGCCGCGATCAAGATCCGTCCCTTCCACGAGCAAGTATGGGAAAGCGCAAGCACCGCGAAGCTTGCCGAGCTGAGGCCACAACCGCCCCTTGACCACCGCGGCGTGCAGGTCGAGGACGCGTTTGCGCTCGACCAATGTGTCGACTCCAACCGCGTAGTCGCCGGCCGGCAGCGCTGCAACCTCGATCTCCGCTCCCAGCTCCGCGAGCGTCTCAGCGATCCCGCTCTGGCGCTCGTGAGTGTCGACAATGATCTTCACCGGTGGAGCCTTCGACTGCGCCACCGCTCGATTGTCGCGCACGTTCTCGGTGTTCAGGCGACTCGCGACGAAGCCGCTCGCGATCTCGGGCAGAGCTACCGCCCCGTGCGTCGCAACCAGTCCGCCAACTCACGCTCCGAGATCGCTCCCGCCGCGACGCCTTCGATCGTCGCGACCGTGTCGTCGATCGACGGCGGCACCCACTCGATGCCGTTCCGCGCCAGGAACACCACCAGCGCCAAGTACGCCACCCGCTTATTGCCGTCCGGCAGCGGGTGGTTCCGCGCCAAGCGAACGCAGAGTACAGCGGCCTTGTCCATCACGTCCGGGTAGAACTCGACACCCGCGAAGCAGGCCGCCGGCGCATGCAACGCCGACTCCGCAAGCCCGATCCCCGGCCAGCAGCCGATCTTCTCCGCCGGAACCCCGAGAACCGCCTCCGCGATCAGCAGATAGTCGGCGAGATCGAGATACTCGGCCAACCCTCAGCGGGCGAGCCGCTCGAGAATCTCCCGGTCGCGCTCCATCACGGCGCGCAGCCGGTCCCGGAACGCCTTGTCCTTCCGCTTCCGCTCGATGTGCTCCCCGATCGCCACGCGCACCGCGTCCGAGACGCTAATCCCCTCCGCGCGCGCAACCGCTTCGAGTTCGTCCGCCTGCTCGGCCGACAACCTCAGCGTCATGCTCTTCCGATCAGCCATTGCCTCGCACCTTGATACCAAGATATCATGGGAGCACGACTCCGGCCAGAGCACGCGATGGCTGACACGCCCGATGGGCGCAGGTAGTCGAAACCGCCACTCGGGCGAAGCACCTACTCCGAGCGGGCTCCGATCAGCTCGATCCGATATCCGTTCACCGGATCGCGGACGAACGTCAGCACACTCCCACCCTCCCGCACCGAGTACGGCGGTCGCTCCGGCTCGATGCCCTGATCAGCGAGCGCGGCCAGCGTCGCGTCAAGATCCTCGACGCCGATCGCGATGTGGCCGTAGGCGGTGCCCAGCTCGTAGGTGCGCCCGTCGTGGTTGAAGGTCAGTCGAGCACGTTCTCGGAGTCGCCGATCGAGAAGAAGTAGTTCGTCGCCTCGCGCTCGCCATTGCGGACGATGTCCATCTCGCTCGAGAACCGGAACCCGAGCGCCTCGTAGAACGCCCGGCTCTCCGCCGGGTCGGTGACCCGGACCATGGTGTGCAGGAAAGTCGCCATCAGCAGGATCGTAACCCGCCCAACCCCCGGAGAGGCACCGAGATCCGCAACGCCTGGCACGGGAGCATCCACTCCGCTAGCTCGCGGGGAGGTGCGTGGGTGCACATCCCGCGGCGTCGGGCACGAGGGAACGACGGACGAGATCGCAAGCGTCGAGGTCGGCGGCAGCGCAGTGTCGTCGCGCGCGGCGAGTTCTCGCTCTAGCCCTCCGTCGCCGCCGCGGCCGCGGCGATGCTCGCCAGGCGCTCGTCGACGATTCGGCTCGCCGCGTCGAGGCTCCGGCGGTGCCCGCACACGGCCAGCACGAACGGCTCGCGGTCGAGGGCGTACAGCGTGGCCGGCCCCACGGCCGTGCACGTCGCCGTCCGCGGGACGTCCTGAAGCAGCGCGATCTCCCCGAAGCCGTCGCCCCGGCCGAACCGGTCGACGACCTCGCCGCCTCTCGACGCGTCGACCTCGCCCTCCGCGACGACGTAGAAGCGGTCGCCCACGTCGCCCTCGGCGATCAGGACTTCGCCGGGCTCCGCATCGACCTCGACGAGGCTTCTCGCGAGCGACTCGAGCTCGGGCGCGGGTAACGGCTCGAGGAACGGCACCGAGCGGAGCAGCGCGATCTCGACGATCGGCACGGTGGCGTCGGCGTCGACCTCGAGGAGCGCCCGCCCGCACAGCAGCAACGAGATCGGGAGCACCGCGCCGGTGCCGATCACAGCCGCCTTGACGCCCAGCGCAGACACGAGCAGTGGCACGACCAGGGCGCCCGCCGCGAGCCCGAACATGTAGATGCCTTCGACGAGGCCGAACACTCGCGAGACGATGTCCGCGGGCACGGCGCGCTGCAGCAGCGTGCGGCCTGCCACCTGGAAGAGCATGTAGCTCACACCGGCCACGATCAGCAGGACGACGGCGCCGAGCGTGGTCGGCCGCAGGCCGAGGACGAGGAGGGCGCCTCCCCACGCGAGGGCAGCTGCGATCAGCCAGGGGATCAGCCGCCGGCTGCCGACGAATCTCGCCGTGAGCAACGTCGCCAGCACGGCGCCGAGCCCGAATGCCGCGCCCAGGAAGCCCGATCCGCCCTGCCCGAGATCGAGCACGGACAGCGCGACGACGACCGTGAGCAGATCGAGCGCGCCGAGGGCGACAAACTGGGTGCCGAGCAGCAGCACGAGCATGCGCGCCGAGCGCTCGCGGGCCACGACCCGGATCCCTTCGACGAGGTCCGTGAAGATGCCGGACGACGGCTCGTCATCCGCAAGGTCAGGCTCGACGCGGTGCCTCGGCCGGTCGAGCGGAGCGACGAGCACGACCGATACCAGCGTTACCGCGGCCATGATCGCGAAGACCCAGCCCGGGCCGACGGTCGCGAGCAGTGCGCCGGCAAGCGCGGGTGCGGTCAACATGGCCACGCTCTCGTTCCAGCCGGAGACCACGTTTGTCGCGGTCAGCTCCTCCGGGCGCCGGGCAAGGTACGGCACGAGCGCCGTCTGGGCGGGTCGAGTCGTCGTCATCGCAGTCGCGACGAGTGCGGCGAGAAAGTAGACGAGATACCGGGGTCCGCCTTCGATCAGGACGACGGCGACCAGCGTCATCAGCGCCGACTGCACGAAATAGCCGCGCCGAAGGAGCCGCGCGGGCGGCTCCCGGTCGGCCAGCACCGAGATCAGAGGCCCGCAAAGTCCCGCGGGGACGAGCTGGATCACGGCCACGATGCCAGCCTCGGTCGCGCCGCCGTTGTCGTAGGCGTAGACCGCAACTGCCACCCAGACCGCCCACTCGGACAAGTTGAACCCGAACAGCGCGAGCTGGAGGCGCAGCAGGTCGGGGTTCCTCGCTATCACCGCGAAGACGTGGACAACCCGTAGCGATCGCAGTCGGTCCAAGAGCAGAGCGTGGCACATGTCACGCAACGTGGCCAGTCACCGTCAGATCGGCCGGCAACTCGACCTCCAGCGAGCGCCAAAGGCGAAAGCGACAAGGAATGGACGGTCTCTGGACAACATCTCCACCGGTGGCGGCGTTTCTTTCGACCGTTGTGGTTGACGTGTTGGTCGCGGTCCGATACTGCACCTGCACGATGAAGGCGGGCGGCTCTCCTCAGGTGCGAAGAAAGCCGACGTATGCAGACCAGGCGAATCTGTCACCGTGGATCGCGCAACTCGCAGAGGACGGGCCAGCACAGCCGCTCGCGTGCAACACGACCGTTGACGTCGTGGTCGTCGGCGCAGGGATCGCAGGCATCGCTACGGCGTTCTTCGCTCTGCGCGCAACCGCCGGCAGCGTGATGCTCGTCGAGCGGGATCGCGTGGCCCGGGGCGCGAGCGGACGGAACGCCGGGCAGCTCACGACCTACTTCGAGCGTCCGCTGTGCGCCATCGCCGACGAGTTCGGCTGGGAGCAGGCCGCTGCTGCCCAGCGCGACGTCGAGGACGCCAACGACCTGCTCGACCTGATGGTCACCGAGACCGCCGCCCAGGTACGAGTGGAGCGCTTCCCAGGCCACATGGGGATGTTCAATAGGAACCACCTGGAGGTGCACCTGCGCTGCATGTCGATCCGCGAGCGCGCCGGATTGCGGCAGCAGACATGCGTCGTGTCAGAGGACGCCGACTACCTCGCCGACCTACCCGCCGACTTCGCGAGCCTGTACTCGGTCGTCCCCCAATCCCGTGTGCGCGAACTGCTCGAGGTCGACGACGACAGGTACAGCGCGGTGCTGACCGCCCGGGCAGGCGCCGCGAACAGCGGGCTGCTCTGCCAGCAGGTCCTGGCCCACCTCATACGGACGCACGGTGAGCGCTTCCTCTACGCCGACCGCACGAACGTCGACCGGGTAGTCGTGGACGAAGAAGGAGTGGTTGTGCACGCGGGTGGCCATCGGGTCACGGCAAACCACCTGGCTCTCTGCACGAACGGCTTCGTCGACCATCGCATCGAGGACACTGCCGGCTCACCGGTCTCCCTCGCCCCGGATCAGCAGGTCACGGGCCGAGTCGGCTACATGACGGCGTTCATCGAGGAAGCGTGGCGAGCTCCCGCAGCCGTGAGCTACGTCCGCAACGTCACGATCGGCGGCGACAGCATCGCCGGCGACACGCCGTACCTGTACATCACGCGACGCGCCTACGACCACGCAGCCCACACCGTGACCCTGACGTGCATGGGCGGCCCGGATTCGGACCTTAACGGCCCTGTCTACCGACGTGACGCGCCTGTTCCGGGTGACGTGTTGCAGGCGATGGACGATGAAGTGCGGCCGTTCGCGCAGCCCGGCCGACTCTCCGGCCAACCGTACGACTTTCATTGGCACGGGCTGATGGCCTACAACGAGAGCCTGATACGCGTGATCGGCCCTCATCCCCGCCATCCACGTCTCCTCTACAACCTCGGCTGCAACGGCGTTGGCTTCCTCCCGTCGATCCACGGCGGGCACACCCTCGCCCGGATCCTCGCCGGGGACCGGCCGGCACCCAGCGTTTTCGACCCGCGGTGATCCGCACCGGGCTCTGACCTCGACGCCATCGAGGTCGCAAAAATCAGTTCGAAATCGTTAGCTTTGTATGCGGGTCGCGCACGAAGTACAGCCACGAGCCTCCCTCGGGACCATGGTGTGCAGGAAGGTGGCCCTGCCGCGATCGTACGCGGGAGGCGATCGACCGCGCGCATGCCGGCCGAACGCTTCGCTACTCGGCCATCGTCTCGCCGGAGCCGCCCAGCTCCGTCGGGAAATCCTTGAGCTTGGGAAGCCCGTCCTTCATGGGCAGGACGGTCGACTCGTAGTTGACGTGCACTCCGGGGCTGAACGGGAAGTCCGGGATCGTCGCGGCGTAGACGTCCACGATCCCCCACTCCGGGTGCCGCGTCAGCAGATGACCGCCACAGACATTGCACCACTGTCGGTAGCTCCGCTCGTTCTTGTGGTACTCGCCGATCTGCTCTTCCCCCTGCGTCACCTTGACCGCCTCGGGCGGCCAGAGCGTGAACGCGTTGACGGGGCCGGCCGACCAGCTCCTGCAGGCAGCGCAGTGGCAGTACCCCGCGCCCACCGGCTCGCCCGTCACCTCGATCGTGACGGCGCCGCAGTAGCACTGGCCCTTGTACGTCTGCGCGTCCTGGCTCATTGGACGGGCCACCCTACACCGCGGTCGTCGCGTTGACAACCGCCCACAGGCAGCGCTTGCGGAACGCCACGACCACGCGCTCATCGTCGTCGGCGTAGACCCGGCGCGTGCACCGGACGAGCCGCCACACTCATCGAACGCCTGGCGGAGCAGCCGCCGGTGCGCCTCGAGCGTCTCGCCGTACCGGTCGCCGAGTGCGTCGAGCAGCCTCGTCGACCCTTCGATGTCGGTGAAGAGACGCGTGACCGTGCCCGACGACAGGTCGCGCCTCACGGTGGACGGATCCCAGAGCCGGACGGCACACTGCAAGGCGCAAAGAGAACGTAAACGGCAAGGCTGCGAGCGAAGCCCTCGAGGTCGCCGGGCGGCTGACGGCCGGGATCGAGACGGTGCTCCGTGGCAAGCGCGAGGAGCTGAAGCTCGTCCTCACCGCACTCGCCTGCGGCGGCCACGTCCTGTTCGAGGACGTGCCCGGCACCGGCAAGACTGTGCTCGCACGCGCGATCGCCCGTTGCATCGAGGACGCCGCCTTCTCGCGCGTGCAGTGCACGCCCGACCTGCAGCCGAGCGACGTCACCGGGCTCGCGGTCTACAACCAGAGGTCGCGTGATTTCGAGTTCCGGCCCGGCCCCGTGTTCGCGAACGTCGTGCTCGTCGACGAGATCAACCGCGCGATGCCCAAGACGCAGTCGGCGCTGCTCGAGGCGATGGCCGAGCGCCAGATCACCGTCGACGGGACGACCTACCCGCTGCCCGCGCCGTTCCTCGTGCTCGCGACCGAGAACCCGATCGAGTTCGAAGGGGTCTTCCCGCTGCCCGAGGCCTAGCTCGACCGCTTCTTCCTCCAGGCGCGGCTCGGCTACCCCTCGGCCGACGACGAACTGCTCGTCATCCGCGACCAGCGCGCCGGTCATCCGCTCGAGCGGCTCGAGCCCGCCCTGACGATGGCCGATCTCGGCGTGCTCCAGGCGGCTGTCGACGACGTCTACGTCGACCCGCTCGTCGAGCGCTGGATCGTCGATCTCGTACGCGCGACACGCGGGATCCCGGAGGTGACGATCGGCTCCTCCGTGCGCGGGAGCCTCGCGCTCGAGCGCGCCTCGCGGGCGTGGGCGCTGCTCCACGATCGCGCCTTCGTCGTCCCCGAGGACGTGCTCGCGCTGTTCACGCCTGTTCTCGGCCACCGCGTCGTGCTCGCGCCCGCGTTCCTCGCGGAGGCGCGCGGCGCGCCGCGCGAGGAGCTGCTCGACTGCATCACCGCCCGCTGCCTCGAGCTCGCGCCGCTCCCGCAGCTCCCGCTCGCCCACGAGGAGCCGTCTCGAGCGAGCTGACCTTCCCGCTCGTGCCGCGCTGGCGGCCGGCCGGCTCGCCGTTCGGCCGGCTGCGCGCCTCGCGGCGCGGGCTCGGCTCCAGCGTCGCCGGTTCGCGGCCCTACCGGCCCGGCGACAGCCTGGCCTCGATCGACTGGAAGTCCTCGGCCCGGTTGTCGTCGGTCCGCGCGGAGCCCGAATTCCTCGTACGCGAGCACTTCGTCGACGAGGCGCCGCGCGTGGTCATGGTGGCCGACCGCCGCGCCTCGATGCGGCTGGACGATCGCCACCCTGGTAGCCGCCAGCCTCGCCGCCGGCCTGCTCACGCTCGCCGCGGCGCGGCCGGTGACGAGCGACACGCACGCCCGCTACCAGCGCACCGACGCCGAGGCGTTCTTCGCCATCGACACGTCCCGCTCCATGCTGGCGGCACGCTCGCCGACCGGGCAAGACCGGCTCGACCGGGCCAAGGAGGCAGCCGAGAGGCTGCGCGCGGCGATCCCCGATGTGCCCGCGGGCGTCGCGTCCTTCACCGACCGGCTGCTGCCGAACCTCTTCCCGACCCCCGACCCCGCCGTGTTCGCCGCCACCGTGCAGCGGGCAGTCGGAATCGAGCGGCCGCCGCCGGGCGGAAGCGCACTGACCGTGACCACGTTCGACGCGCTTTCGGCGGTGACGAAGGACGCGTACTTCACGCCGGGCCGCCGGCGGCTCCTGCTCGTCGTCCTCACGGACGCGGAGAGCAAGGACTTCGACGCGGCCGCGCTGCGCACGACCCTGGGGCGGGCGAGGGACATCCACACGGTGCTCGTCCGGATCGGATCATCGCGCGAGCACGTCTACGGGCGCGAGGGGCTGCCCGAGGCGGACTACCGGCCGGAAGCGACGGCGCCGAAGATCCGGCGCTTCGAGGAGGCGACCGGCGCGCGGGCGTTCGACGAGAGCGGGCTCGGAGCAGCGGCTGCGGCGCTGCGGGCCGACGCAGGCAGCGGCAGGCGCCTCCTCCTCGGGAACGAGTCCGACTCGACCGAGGTGGCGCCGTACCTCGTGCTCGCAGCCTTCTTCCCGCTCGGGCTCCTGCTCTGGCGGCGAAACCTTTCCTGATCCGCCGCCGTAACGTTCACAGACCCTGCCGGGACGACGTAGCGAATCGACATCGGCACGGACCGCATCTAGTCTTCCGCCACTCTCCCAAGGAGGCTTCATGAGCACAGTCGTCAGCGCCGCCGACGAGGCTCGGAACGAGCTCGGCGCGTCCTTCGCGGGCCAGCTGATCGGCCCCAGCGACGCGGAGTACGACGAAGCGCGCGTCCTGTTCAACGCGATGATCGACAAGCGCCCGGCACTCGTCGCCCGGTGCGCAAATCCAGAGGACGTCGCGGCCGTGATCGGCTTCGCGCGCAAGCACGACCTCCCGCTCGCGGTCTCGGGCGGCACCCACAACGGAGGCGGCCTGGGCAGCGTCGACGAGGGCGTCGTCGCCAACCTCTCGCTGCTCAAGGAGGTCACGGTCGATCCCGAGACTCGCACGGTGCGGGTCGGAGGCGGCTGCACGTGGGGCGAAGTCGACAAAGTCACCCATCCGCACGGACTCGCCGTGCCGACCGGGATCATCTCGACGACCGGTGTCGGCGGGCTCACGCTCGGCGGCGGCAGCGGCCACCTGACCAGGGGCTACGGCCTGACGATCGACAATCTGCTCTCAGCAGAGGTCGTCCTCGCCGACGGCCAGTTCGTGACGGCGAGCGAGGACGAGAACGCCGACCTGTTCTGGGCGCTCCGCGGCGGCGGCGGGAACTTCGGCGTCGTCACCACGTTCGTCTTCCGAGCGCATCCCGTCTCGACCGTGGTCGGCGGGCCGACGTTCTGGGCCATCGAGGAGTCCGAGGACGTCTTGCGCACGTACCGCGAGTTCCTCCCGGCCGCGCCGCGGAACCTCTCCGGCTTCTTCTGTTACCACTTCGTGCCGCCCGCGCCGCCCTTCCCCGAGGAGCTGCACATGCGCAAGGTGTGCGGTGTCGTCTGGTGCTTTGACGGGAACGACGAGGGCGCCGCGAAGGAGATGGCGCCGATGCTGGCGGTTGGGACGCCGCTCATGCACGGCGTCCAGGAGATGCCCCTGCCGGCGCTGAACAGCGCCTTCGACGGTCTCTACGGGCCGGGCGACCAGTGGTACTGGCGTGCAGACTTCCTGAACGAGATCCCGGACGAGTCGATCGAGCAGAACGCGGAGTGGGGCAACAAGATGCCGACCTGGAAGTCGGGCACGCACATGTACCCGATCGACGGCGCCGCGCACGACGTCGGCAAGGACGAGACCCCCTGGAGCTTCCGCGACGCCACGTGGTCGCAGGTGATCGTCGGCGTCGACGCCGATCCGGCCAACGCGGGCGCGCTCCGCGACTGGTGCGTTGGCTACGAGGAGGCGATCCGTCCCTACTCCGCGGGAGGCCCGTACAGCAACTTCATGATGGACGAGGGCCACGATCGCGTGAAGGCGACCTACGGCGAGCACTACGATCGACTCGCGAAGATCAAGGCCAAGTACGACCCGGACAACACCTTCCGGGTCAACCAGAACATCCCTCCCGCGTAGCACGGACATTCGGGGCCGGGCGCCTGCACGGAGCGCCCGGCCCCGCGTAGCATCGCGGCATGAGCTGGGACGAGGAGTTCTCGGTCGGGTACGACGCATGGTCGGCCCACATGACCGAGGACGTGCCCTTCTACGTCGGGCTGGCGGAGGAGTCGGAGGGGCCCCTCGTCGAACTCGCCGTCGGGAGCGGACGCGTCGCGATCCCGGTCGCGCGGGCGACCGGCCGGACGGTCGTCGGGATCGACTCGTCGCCGGCGATGCTCGAGCAGGCGAGCCGAAACGCCGACGCCGCAGGCGTGGAGCTCGATCTGCGGGAGGGCGACATGCGCGACCTCGAGCTCGGTGAGCCGGCGGGGCTGATCTACTGCCCGTTCCGCGCGCTCCTGCACCTACCGACCTGGGCCGACCGGCGCCGCACCTTCGAACGCGTCGCGGCCTCGCTCGGGCCGGACGGCCGGTTCGCCTGGAACGCCTTCGCCTTCGACCACCAGATCGCAGCGCGCCTCGACGGGCAGCATCAGGACGCGCCCGTCCCGCACTCCCTCCGCTACGACGTGGCGGACAACCGGATCGACATCCTGCTCGACGCAGGCGGAGCGAGCTCACTGTGGTGGACGACGAAGAACGAATGGCTCGGCCTCGTCGACGTCGCCGGACTCGAGGTCGAGGCGCTCTACGGCGACTTCGACCGGAACCCGCTCACCCCCGAGAGCCGCGAGTACGTCTTCGTTACGCGCTAGAGGGACAGCGCGCGCTCGAGCGCCGTGCGATCTGCGGGGTCGGCGTGCGTCGGGAGCACGACGTCGACGGGCAGGTCGAGCAACGGGCGCAAGCGCTCGACCACTTCCTCGGCGGCGATGCCCGGCCCGGGCCAGTCGGGGTGTACCTGGAGCCCGTTGCCGCGGTCGATCAGCGTGTCCCCGGCAACCACCGCGCGACGGCTCTCCACGTAGAGGACGAGGTCGATCGGCTCGAAGGCTTCGAACGCGCGGACGCCGAACCGCAACAGGTCGCCGGCGCGGAACACCTCTCCCTGCACCGGATCGGGATCGTGCGCGTCCGGCGGCGGCACGTAGATCGGCAGGCCGAACTGCGGCGCGTCGCGACGGTGCCACGGACACGTGAGCACGACTGCGTCCGCGCGCTCGAGGAGGTCCCCGGGAACGTCGACCGGGTCGAAGAGCAAGACGACGTCGCCGGTGTCGACGGCGTAGGACGAGACCATCTGGTCCCACGTCTGGCCCGGCTTCCACTCCGGATGCGCTGCCTTCCAGTGCCAGACGCCCGCCGCGACCTCGCGCATGCCGCGGATCCTAGGTAGCCGCGGCCAGCGGCAGCACCGGCTCGCCCTGGCCGAGGCCCATCTCGCCCGTCTCCGAGCATGTGCGGTGCTCGACCGAGTGCTCGTGGCCGGGGACGGCGTGCTCGAGCCGCGAGAGCACGCGGCCGCTCTCGACGCGCGCCGGGAAGTCGTGGATCGGGATCACGTAGTCCCCGGAGTTGAGCGCCTTCTTGATCGCCGCCTTCTCCTGCCGCTTGGTCGTCCCGTGGTTCCCGGTCGTCGCCGGCTCGAAGTCGAGCACCTGCCAGGTCGGATCGACGATCTGGTTGTGGACGTCGTAGATCACGTCGCCGCAGATGCAGGCCTTCTCGCCGTCGGCGAGGTCGACGACGATGTTCATCGACCCCTCGGTATGGCCGCCGGCAGCCTCGCAGACGATGCCGGGGAAGATCTCGTCCGGGCCGGACAGGTCGAGGTCGAGCAGGCGCAGCGCGCCCGGCGTGTGCAGCCGGTCGATGTGGTGCTTCACGTACTCGGCCGGGTACTGCTCGCCCATCAGCCCGGAGGCGGAGTACTCGAGCTCGCGCCGGCTCATGATCACCGGCGTCGACATCGGGAAGCCCGCGTCCTGTCCGGCGTGGTCGATGTGCGTGTGCGTGTGGAGGATCGCGCAAATGTCGGCGCGTTCGAGCCCGTGCCCGGCGAGCGTGGCATCGAGGCCCTGGCCCTCGCCGATGTAGCCCGTCATGTGCAGGCGCTCCATGATCTCGGGTCCGCTCGCGCCCGTGTCGACCAGGATCGGCCCGACCGGGTTGCCGAGGACGAGCACGCCCCAGGTCGGAACGCGCGTGCGGATCCCCATGTTGCGGGCGAGCACGAGGAAACTCGACTCGAGCTCGATCTCGATCAGGGGCAGGAGCTTGATTTCGTGTGCTGGCATCACGGTCCCTCCTCACTCGATTCGCGGCGAACGCTAAACCCTCGCCCGCAGCGGCGCTACGGATTCCAGATCACGAGCGCGATCGTGGCCACGCCGAGAACGGCGCCGGCGAGCGCGAACGCGAGGGCGTCCCGCGTCTCGAACGGCGCCCACTCGCCGCGTTCCAGCGCGGCGTCGACGATCCGCTGCCGTCGATAGCCCTGGACGATGAAGGCGACGCCGACGATGCCGAACGCAACGCCGATCGCCTCGTACGGCCATTTCGTGCCCTTCGCCAGCTCCGGCAGCAGCTTGCCGGCGGCGAAGCTGACGGCGAGCGACGTCAGCCCTGTGCGCCACCAGGCGAGGTAGGTGCGCTCGTTCGCGAGCCGTGTTCGCCGGGTGGCGTCGCGCGCCTCGTCGAACGGCTGCCCGGGCATCGACTTCGAGTCTACGAGCCGCTCCGGCGCACACTCTGCTTGTCCCGGACGGGCCTGTCGGCCGGGGACCCGGGCATCGGGACCGAAAGGGCGTGTCCGCGCGGCGACGCCGTGGGCGGGAGCGCTCTCCGCGAGCCGTGCTCAGGCTTCCACATGTCCCGCCGAGCCGTGTCCCGGGGACTGTCCCCCGGACATGGCCTCGAGGTCCTCTCGCGTGAGCCCGAAGAGGACGCCGTCGACCCACTCACCCCCACGAAGGTAGGCACGACGCTTCACGCCTTCACGGACGAAGCCGGCCCTCTCGGCATGCGCGATCGCGCGCTCGTTGAACCCGTAGACCTCGAGCTCGAGCCGGTGGTAGTCGAGGTCGAAGATCAGATGCCGCTGCAGCAGGCGGGCAGCGCCGTCCCCGAGCCGGCGGCCGCGGAAGTCCGGGTGGACGGCGAGGCGCTGCAGGAAGGCGATCCGGCTGCGGCGGTTGCGCACCTCGAAGCCGAGCGCGCCGGCGCGACACCACTCCCCGTCGTCCCGCGCCTCGATCACGAAGCGGCCGAACTCGCCCGGCTCTGCCGAGCGAGCGGTCGATCTCGTCGAGGAGGTCGGATCGGTCCCGCGCGCCGACGGCGGCGAGGAACGGCTGCACCTCCTCGTGCGACAGCAGCTCGACGAGGAAGTCGACGTCCTCCCACTCCGCGCGGCGCAGCCTGACGCCGTCGCCCTCGATCACGGCGCCGTCCTCAGCTCGGCCCGCCGGCGCAGCGCGAGCGCACCCGACCCGAGCGCGACGCCGAGCAGGATCAGCGCCAGGCCTGCGAGCGCCGACCAGCGCAGCGGCTCGCCCAGGATCGTGGCGCCGTAGAAGACCGCGAACGGCGGCATCAGGTAGGTGACGAGCGACAGCCTGGCAGCGCCGTGCAGGCTGAGCACGTGGAAGAGGAGCAGCTGCGCGAAGGCCGTTCCCGCCAGCGCGAGCGCGAGCAAGGAGGCGACCGACTTCCAGCCCGGTGCGTGCGACGGCCACTCGACGATGCCCCAGGGCAGGAGCACGAGCGCGCCGTAGAACACCGTCGCAGTGGCCAGTACCGGCCCCGCCACGGTCCTCGTCCGCGTCTGGCCGTAGAGCCCGCCGGCGGCGTAGGAGACGGACGAGAGCACGACCGCGAGCGTGCCGGCCACGGCCCACCAGCCGTTGCCCGGATCGACGCCCGTGAGCACGCCGACCCCGACGAGACCGAGCGCGATCCCGATGGTCCGCTCCCGGGTCGGCCGCTCGCTGGGCAGGAAGCGGATCGCGAGCAGCGCCGTGAACACGGGCACGCTGGCCTGGGCGACGCCGGCGACGCCCGAGTCGATGTGCTTCTCGCCCCAGGCGATCAACGTGAACGGCACCGCCGCGCTGATCAGCCCGAGGACGATCCCCTCGCGCCACACGGACGCGACCTCTCTCGTGGCCCGCACCGCGCCGCCGCGCGTCACGGCCAGGAACACGAACAGCGGCACGAAGGCGATCACGAGCCGTAGCATCATCAGCGTCGGCGGCTCGAAGTCGCGGTCCGCGACCTTGATGAACATGTAGGAGGCTCCCCAGATGGCCGCGAGCAGCAACACGGCAGGGAGATACCGCTGTCTCACGCGCGGGCTCCCGCGGCCGCGCGGCGGCGGAGTCGTCCCTGGGCAACGCCCGTGCCGAGGGAGACGCCGGCCAGGATCAGCGCTAACCCGGCCAGGTCGGTGAAGCTGAGGGATTCGTCGAGGATCGTCGCGCCGTAGAAGAGCGCCATCGGCGGCACGAGATAGGTGACGAGGATCGCGCGCGAGGCGCCGGCGCCGGTGATGAGCGCGAAGTAGAGGACGTAGGCGAAGCCGAGACCGATCACGCCGAGGAAGACGACGGAGCCGATCACCTTCCACCCGGGCACGCTCGAAGGCAGCTGGGCCAGGCCGAAGGGGAGCGAGATCAACGCCGCCAGCGTGGTCGTGCCGAACGCGATCGTCGCTGCGGGCATGTCGCGCAGGTAACGGCCGCCGGCCAGCGAGGACGCCGCGTAGCAGAAGCCGGTCAGGACGACCGCGAGGGCACCGAGCACGCTGCCGCTCGGCACCGCGCCGACGAGCAGCGCTACCCCGCCGAAGCCGACGAGCACGCCGAGCAGCCGGTCGCCGGACACGCGCTCGGAGCGCACGAAGCAGACGGCGAGCAGCGCGGTGAAGAGCGGCGCGCATGCCTGGAGGAGCGCGGCGAGGCCGGAGTCGATCCGCGTCTCGCCCCAGGCCAGCAGCCAGAACGGCACGACCGAGTTGAAGAGCGCGACGAAGAGGAAGGCGACGAGATGGCCGCGAACGTGCCCCACCGCCGACCGCACCGGCATCCGCGTCGCGACGATGACGAGGAGCGTGAGCGCGGCGAGCAGCAGGCGGCCCGCGACGAGCGCGGAAGGCTCGAGCTCCTCGACCGCCACCTTGATGAACATGAACGACGATCCCCAGATCGCCGAGAGTCCGAGCAGCATGACGAGATGGCGCCGGCTCACGTCGACTCAAAACGTACCCGCGCCCCGTCGGGTTCCCCGACTAGACTGAAACGTCTTCTGGCGACGCTCCAGCAGCAGCCCCTCCGCGACGATGCTCTACACAGGGCCCTCGGACTCACCGACGGGGAGCTGGAGCGCATCTGCGGCCTGCTCGGGCGCGAGCCGAACCATTTCGAGCTCGCCGTTTTCTCGCTGCTCTGGTCGGAGCACTGCGGGTACAAGCACTCCGCGCTGCTGCTGAGGCGGCTGCCGTCGACTGGCGATCGCGTGCTCCAGGGGCCCGGCGAGAACGCCGGCGTGCTCGACCTGGGCGACGGCGAGGCGGTCGCGTTCAAGGTCGAGAGCCACAACCATCCTTCGGCCGTCGAGCCCCTCCAGGGCGCTGCCACGGGCGTCGGCGGGATCCTGCGGGACGTCTCGGCGATGGGAGCGCGGCCGATCGCGCTGCTCGACCTGCTCCGCTTCGGCGCGCCCGACGACCACTTCGACCGCGCCGTCGCGGGCATCGGCGCCTACGGCAACTCGGTCGGCGTCCCGACGGTCGGCGGCGAGGCCGTGTTCGACCCGGACTACGCCGACAACTGCCTCGTCAACGCGATGTGTGTCGGGCTGCTGCCGTCCGAGCGAGTCACGCGCGCGGGCGCGACGACCGCGGGCACCGTGCTCGTCCTCTACGGCGCGACGACGGGCAGGGACGGCATCGGCGGCGCCAGTGTGCTGGCGAGCCAGGAGCTCGGCGAGGGCTCGGCGGAGAAGCGGCCGTCGGTGCAGATCGGCGACCCCTTCACGGGCAACCGCCTGATCGAGGTCTCGCTCGAGCTCGTCGAGCGCGGGCTGGTCGACTCGCTGCAGGACTGCGGCGCCGCCGGTCTCGCCTCGGCGCTGGCCGAGATGGCGCGCGACGGGGCCGGCGTCGACGTCCACCTCGACCGTGTCCCGCTGCGTGAGCCGGACCTCGAGGCCTGGGAGATCATGATCTCCGAGAGCCAGGAACGGATGGTCGCCGCCGTCGCGCCTGAGCGGCTGCGCGAGGTGGCCGAGGTGCTCGAGCGCTGGGAGCTGCCGTTCGCGGAGATCGGCGTGGTCACGGCGAGCGGCGAGCTGCGCGCGCTGGTCGGAGACGAGGTCGTCGGGGCGATCCCGGCCCGTTTGCTCACGGACGAGTGCCCCCGTTACGAGGTCGGGCGGAAGCCGGGGCCGCGGAGGAGCGCGTCCCCGGATCCCGCGAACCTGGCACCGAAGACGCCGATCTTCGAGCGCTACGACCATCTGGTCGGCTCTCGCACGGTGCGCCGGCCCGGGCTCGATGCCGCCGTGCTGCGGCTCTCCGGGATGCGCGGGCTTGCGGTCTCGCTGGACGGCCCTCCGCCGGGCGAGCGCGACCCCTTCCGGGCCGGGCGCCTCGCCGTCTACGGCGCGGCGCTGAACGTCGCCTGCGCGGGCGGCGAGCCGATCGGGCTCACCGACTGCCTCAACTTCGGCAATCCCGAGAAGCCCGAGATCGGCTGGGAGCTGGCGCAGGCGATCGATGCGATCGCGGAGGCGGCCGAGGAGCTCGGCGTTCCCGTCGTCTCCGGCAACGTCTCGCTCTACAACGAGACCGGCGGCCGGGCGATCCCGCCGACGCCCGTCGTCGGCTGCGTCGGGCTCGTCCGCGACGTCACGCAGATCCCCACGCGCTGGCGCCGCGGCGACCGCGTCGCGCTCCTGCGCGGCGAGGGCGCCGGGCTCGTGCGCTTCGTGTGGGAGAACGCGCACCTGTTCTCGCTGGCCCACGACATCTCCTGGGGCGGTCTCGCCAAGGCGCTCCACGAGGCCGCAGCCTGGTCGGGGATCCGAGGCCACCGACCTCGACGTCGTCGAAGGCGAGGGCCCCGGCGTGGTCGTCGCCTATGCCGGCGAGCCGCCCGCCTGGGACGACGTCTTGGAGCTCGGCACCGTTTAAGTGCCCCGCCCAGCGATACATGTCGGCTTCTGGCCCGCGATCACGCGGCGCGCTGCTCCCGCTCCGGCCGCGGCAAAGCCGCGACCTCCGCTCCTGGCCGGCTCCGTCGAGCCTACGCCGGCTACGTCCTCAGTCGCGCCCGTATCGACTACGGCATGGGGGACAGACTAAGTCTGTCCCCCATTCGGTTTCTAGCCGCTCCCTGCGTCCTTGCCCATGGTTCGGGGCGCGTCGTCGGGCTTCGCCCGGCGACGCTGCCGGAAACAGCGCTTGGTGCTCCCGACCCACAAGCTCGACGGCATCACTGGAAGGGGCACTGATGTGCGGCGTCTTCGGGATCCAGGCCCCCGAGCGCGACGTCGCGCGGCTCGCCTATTTCGGGCTAATGGCGCTGCAGCATCGCGGTCAGGAATCGGCCGGCATCGCCGTGTCCGAAAAGGGCCGGCTCACCGTCCTCCGAGACCTCGGCCTCGTGGCGCAGGTCTTCAACGAGGAGAAGCTGCACGGGCTGCCCGGGGAGCTCGCGATCGCGCACACGCGCTACTCGACGACCGGCTCCAACGCCTGGGAGAACGCCCAGCCGCTCGTCCAGCACGGCCGGGCCCGCACGATCGCGCTCGGGCACAACGGCAACCTCGTCAATGCCTCCGAGCTCCGCGACCAGCTGGCTGCGGAGGGCCTGCGGCTCTCGTCCACGTCGGACTCGGAGCTGATCGCGGCGCTGATCGCGAACGACGAGCGGCCGCTCGAGGAGGCGGTCGCCGCGGCGATGCGCCGGCTCGAGGGCGCGTACTCGATCACCGCGCTCTCCGAGGGCAAGCTGCTCGCCTTCCGCGACCCGCACGGCTTCCGACCGCTCGTCCTCGGCCGTCTCGGCGACGACCGGGTCGGTCGCGAGCGCCGTCCGGCAAAGCCCGATGGCGTCGGCAGAAGCATGGGTCGTCTCCTCCGAGACGTGCGCGCTCGACCTCCTCGGCGCATCGTTCGAGCGCGAGGTCGGCCGGGGCGAGCTCGTCATCGTCGACGAGAGCGGGCCGCGCTCGACCCAGGCCGTCGAGCCGGCCGACGGCGGTGCGCTCTGCATCTTCGAGTCCTTCTACTTCTCACGCCCCGACTCGTACCTGGCAGGCGTCGAGACGCACGGCGCCCGGGTGCGCATGGGCGAGCAGCTCGCGCGCGAAGCGCCCGTCGAGGCCGACCTCGTCCTGCCCGTGCCCGACTCCGGCACCCCCGCCGCCGTCGGCTTCGCCCGCGCGAGCGGCGTCCCGTTCAGCGAGGGATTGATCAAGAACCGCTATGTCGGCCGCACGTTCATCCAGCCCGACCAGGCCATGCGCGAGCAAGGCATCCGGCTCAAGTTCAACCCGCTCGACGAGGTCGCCGGCAAGCGCGTGGTCGTCGTCGACGACTCCATCGTCCGCGGGAACACGACACGGCAGATCGTGGCGATGCTGTTCGACGCCGGAGCGGCCAAGGTGCACGTGCGGATCTCGTCGCCGCCCGTCGTGGGGCCGTGCTTCTACGGGATCGACCTGCCCGACGAGGGTCAGCTGATCGCGGCCGCCCGGTCGGTCGACGAGGTGCGCGACTTCATCGGCGCGACCTCGCTCGCGTACCTGTCGCTCGAGGGCCTGACGGAGGCGACCGGCCGCCCGGGGTCGGAGCTCTGCCGCGCCTGCCTCACGCGCGAGTACCCGACGCGCATCCCGGAGGACCGGGCGCTGGCCAAGCTGCGTTTCGAACGGGCGCGCGCTCTAGACTCGCCCGCATGTCCGTGCGCCGTGAGCGCAAGGTCGTCACCGTCCTCTTCGCCGACCTGGCCGGCTTCACGTCGCGTGCCGAGTCGATGGATCCCGAGGACGTGGCGGCGCTGCTCGATCCATACCACGCCCGGCTCAAGAGCGAGCTCGAGCGGTTCGGCGGAACGGTGGAGAAGTTCATCGGCGACGCCGTGATGGCGATCTTCGGCGCACCGGCCGCTCACGAGGACGACGCCGAGCGGGCCGTGCGGGCGTCCCTCGCGATCCGCGACTGGGCCGAGGAGGAGTCGATCGAGCTCAGGGTCGGGATCAACACCGGCGAGGCGCTGGTGACGCTGGGCGCGCGCCCGGAGGCGGGGCAGACGATGGCGGCCGGCGACGTCGTGAACACGGCGGCCCGGCTGCAGTCCGCGGCGCCGCTCGGCGGCGTGCTGGTCGGCGAGCAGACCTTCCGGTCGACCGAGCGGGCGATCGAGTACGACGAAGCCGAGCCGGTCGAGGCGAAGGGCAAGTCCAGTCCGGTTCCCGCCTGGACGGCCGTCGCGGCCCGCTCACGCGTCAGCCTGGAGCCGGTGCAGGGCGTGCCGCTGGTCGGGCGCCGACGCGAGCTCGAGCTGCTCGTGGGCGCCCTCGAGCGGGCGCGACAGGAACGCTCGCCCGAGCTCGTGACGCTGATCGGCGTGCCCGGCATCGGCAAGAGCCGACTCGTCGTCGAGCTGTTCGAATGGGTCGAGGAGCAGCCTGACCTGATCTCCTGGAGGCACGGACGCTGCCTGCCCTACGGCGACGGTGTGACCTTCTGGGCACTCGGCGAGATGGTCAAGGCGCAGGCCGGGATCCTCGAGGGCGACGACGAGGAGGAGGCCGGCCGGAAGCTCCACGCTGCCGTCGACGATCCCTGGGTCGAGTTGCACCTGCGGCCGCTCGTCGGGCTCGCCTCGGCGGCTGAGGGCGGCACCGAGCGGCGCGACGAGGCCTTCACGGCGTGGCGGCACTTCTTCGAGAACCTCGCCGACCGCGGGCCGCTCGTGCTCGTGTTCGAGGACGTCCACTGGGCCGACGAGAACCTGCTCGACTTCCTCGACCACCTGGTCGACTGGACGAGCGGCGTTCCCCTGCTCGTGGTCTGCACCGCCCGTCCCGAGCTCCTCACCCGCCGCCCGAGCTGGGGCGGCGGCAAGCCGAACGCGCTCACCATCTCGCTGACGGCCTTGTCGGACGAGGACACGGCCCGCCTGCTCGGCGAGCTGCTCGAGCGCTCCGTACTCCCCGCCGAGACCCAGGCCGAGCTGCTCGCACGCGCCGGCGGCAACCCGCTCTACGCCGAGGAGTACGCCCGGATGCTGCGGGAACGAGGACGGATCGATGACCTGCCCGAATCGGTCCAGGGGATGATCGCGGCGCGGCTCGACCTGCTCGATCCGGAGCAGAAGTCGCTGGTGCAGGACGCGGCAGTCATCGGCAAGACGTTCTGGCTCGGTGCCCTCGAGCGTCTGACCGGTCGTGACCGCGCCTCGATGGAGCAGCTGCTGCACTCGCTCGAGCGGGGCGAGTTCGTCCGCCGCGAGCGCTCGTCGTCGATCGCCCACGAGCCGCAGTACTCGTTCCGTCATCTGCTCGTCAGGGACGTCGCCTACGGCGGGATCCCGCGGGCGGAGCGCGCCGAGCGGCACCGCCTCGCCGCGGAGTGGATCGGGGGCCTCGGCCGGCCGGAAGACCACTCCGAGATGGTCGCCTACCACTACCTGCAGGCCATCGAACTCGGCGGCGCGGCGGGCCTGGACACCGCCTCGTTCGCCCGGGCCGCACAGGTTGCCCTGACCGAGGCCGGCCACCGCGCGGCCGGCCTCAACGCGTACGAGACGGCGGCCCGGCACTACCACGCGGCACTCGACCTGCTGCCCGAGGAGGATCCTCGTCGTGGGCAGCTCCTGTTCCGGCTCGGCAAGTCCCGCTTCCTGGTCGGGGACACCGATCCCTCGCTGCTCGAGCGCGCCGTCGAGGAGCTGATCGCCGCCGGCGACGTCGAGGGAGCGGCACAGGCCGAAAGGACGCTGACGGAGCAGCTCTGGCTCGCGGGCGAGCGTGATCCGGCCTTCGAGCATCTCGATCGGGCACTCGCTCTCATCGCCGACCTCCCACCCTCTGAGGTGAAGGCCCACGTCATCGGCGACGCATCGCGCTTCCGCATGCTCGCCGGGGACTACGACGACGCGATCCGCTGGGGCACTCAGGCCCTCGAGATGGCGGAGACCCTGGGCCTGGACGAGCTGCGCGCGGCGGTGCTGAACAACACCGGGGCCGCCAGGAAGATGAGCGGCGATGCGGAGGGCATCGCTGATATGCGACTGGCTGTGGAGGTTGCCAGGGAGGCGGGGGCGGCCTTCGAGCTGAGCCGGGCGATCGGAAACCTTGCCTCTCAGCTGTGGCAGGAAGGCTCTCTGTCCGACGCCGACCGGCTCTGGGACGAGGCGTACGACGTCGCGCGGCAGTACGGCCAGATGGGCTTCGCCCGCTGGTTCGTGGGGATCCAGATCGACAAGTCCTATGCGCTCGGCAACTGGGACGGGGCGCTCGCGACCGCGAACTCGTTCATCGCGGAGGTCGAGGCCGGATCCCCGCACTACCTCGCTCCCCAGGCCTACCTTGCCCGAGCGTTCGTCCACCTCGGACGCGGCGAGGACGAGACCGTGCTCGCCGATGCGGAGAAGGCGCTCACGCTCGCGCGCCGGGCCAAGGATCCCCAGATCCTCAATCTGGCGCTAGCCGGCGCTGCGCACGTCCATCGCGAGCTGGGCGACCTCGAGACCGCCGCCCGCCTGGCAGACGAGTTCGTGGTGGCGATCGGCTCCCCCGGTGGGCTCGGCTTCTCGGTCGTGTGGGTGCACGTCCTCTCCTGGACCGTTGCGGAGATTGGGCGCGGCCCGGAGCTCGCGGAGTGCCTCGCCCCGTACGCCGAGAGCCCGTGGGCCCGCGCCGGCATCGCCCTCGCGGGGGGCAGGCCCGCCGACGCAGCCGATCTCTGCGCCGACATGGGCGCGGTGACCGAGGAGGCCTACGCGAGGCTCGCGGCCGCCCGCATGTTCGCCGAGGAGGGACGCCGCGCCGAAGCCGACGGGCAGCTGCGCAGGGCTCTCGCCTTCTACCGCTCGGTAGGAGCGACGCGCTACGTCCGGGAGGGTGAGGCGCTGCTCGCCGCTTCCGCCTGAGGCGAATTCGCGCGATGATACGAGCCCCCGAGCAGAGGAGGCATCTCATGGCCGTTTCCCAGACCACAGCAACCGATCGAGAGGCGATCGCCGCCGCCGTACAGCTCTACATCGACGGCGCGTCGAGAGGCGACGGGGACAAGCTGAGGGAGGGCTTCCACGAGTCCGCTTGGATGTTCGGCGCAGTCGGCGACCAGCGCTTCGACATGCCGATCACCCAGATGATCGCGATCGTCGGCGAGCACCCGCTGGACAGCGACGGCGCCTACAAGGCGAGGATCACGGCAATCGAGCAGGTTGGCGACGCCGCGACGGCGAAGGTCGAAGAAGAGGGCTGCTGGGGCGACGTCGCCTTCACCGACTTCTTCACGCTCCAGAAGATCGACGGCGCCTGGAAGATGGTGAACAAGAGCTTCGCCCACACGGGCGGCGAGATGCCGCCGCTGGGCTGACGGCCTAGCGGCTCGCCAGCTCCTCGCCGCGGCCGTAGCGCACGGCACGCGAGGCGAGAGCCGGGTCGTGGCCCTCCTCGATCAGGCGCTGACGCAGCTCGCTCTCGCTCGCCAGCTTGAGGAACAGCCAGGCGATCGCCCCGATCGTGACCAGGGAGTCGACGATCATCATCGTCGAGCCGGCGATGCCCTGGTCGGACTGCGGCGTGATCCCCCAGCGCGCCGCGTGGTCGTACGTGGAGTAGAAGACGCTCGACGACCAGAGCATCACGTTCGCCAGCACCATGCCGATCAGCCTCGCAGCGACGATGTAGAGCAGCTTCGCCCCCGTGCCGAACCACGCGGGGCCCGGCAGGGGCTCGAGCACGGCCGCCCAGAAGAGCACGCCGCAGGCGAAGAAGAGCGTGTGCTGGAGCGCGTGAACGACGTCGTGGTGCAGCGCCGCCTCGTAGAGGTACGGCAGGTGCCAGATGTAGAGGTTGAACGCCCAGAGCGGCAGCGCGATCAGCGGATGTCCGAGGACGCGCAGCCGGCCGACGTAGGGCAGCGCCAGCACTGGCCGCAGGATCGGCCCGGTCAGCCCCGCCACGATCAGGAGCGGCGCCAGGTCGCCGATGACGATGTGCTGGATCATGTGCATGAACAGGAACTGCTGCTCGCCGAGCGCGTCGACCGGCGAGACGAGCACGAAGAACAGCAGCGCCAGTCCGCCCAAGAAGCACCACACACGCCAGCGGTCGACCGGGGTGCCTCGTTCTCCGAGCGTGCGGACGCGGCGGAAGTAGAGGAACCCGAGCACCACCAGGCTCGCGAGCTGGAGCGGGTCGAACGTCCAGCTGGTCAGCGGCGAGACCGCGGCAGCCACCGTGCCAGTGTAGGCCCGACCGCGGATCTAGACTCGCCGTGTGAGCGGCGAGCACTCGTACGACGCCGCCGGCGTCTCGCTGGCGAAGGCCGTCGACGTCGTCGAGCGCCTGCGCGCCGCGGTCGAGTCGACCGGCGCGGAGGGCTTCGGCGCGTTCGCCGGGCTCTACCCGCTCGACGAGCACCGCCTTCTGGCCGCGTCGATGGACTCGATCGGGACGAAGCCGATCGTTGCGCGCGACCGCGGCGCGCTGCGCAACTGCGGCGCCGACATGGCCGCGCACTGCATCAACGACGTGATCACGACCGGCGCCGAGCCGCTGTTCCTGCTCGACTACGTGGCCGCCGCCGAGCTCGACCTCGGCCACGTCGCCGATCTCGTCGACGGCGCCGCCGAGGTCTGCCGTGAGGCCGGCTGCGCGCTGATCGGCGGTGAGACCGCTGAGCTGCCCGGCGTCTACCGGCCGGGCGAGCTCGACTTCGCCGCGACCTGCGTGGGGATCGTCGGTCGTGACGAGCTGATCGACGGCTCGCGCGTCGCAGCCGGCGACGCGGTCGTCGGCCTCCCCTCGGCCGGTGTCCATGCGAACGGCTTCACGCTCATCCGCAGCGTGCTCGCCGAGGAGGACTACGACGGGCCCGACCTGCTCGCCCCCACGCGGCTCTATCTCGCCGACGTCCGCCGGCTGCGCGCCTCGCACGACGTCCGCGCGCTCGCCCATGTGACCGGCGGAGGCATCTTCGCCAACCTCGAGCGCGTGCTCCCGGACGGCGTGCATGCGAGCATCGACTGGGACGCCTGGGAGCGGCCGCCGGTCTTCGACTGGCTCGCACGGCACGTCGACGAGGAGGAGCTGCGCCGCGTCTTCAACCTCGGGATCGGCTACTGCGCCGTGGTCGCGGATCCGGGGAACGAGCTCGTGATCGGGCGGATCGAGTGATCGGCGTCCTCGTCTCCGGGAACGGCACGAACCTGCAAGCGTTGATCGAGGCGGGACTGCCCGTCGTCGCCGTCGCATCGAGCCGGAAGGACGCCTATGCGCTTGACCGGGCCCGCGCCGCCGGGGTGCCCTCGGCGACCTTCAGCCTCGACTGCCATGCGAGCCGCGAGGAGCGCGACCTGGTCATGGCCACGTGGCTCGAGGAGCACGGCGTGGAGCTCGTGGTCCTCGCCGGCTACATGCAGCTGCTCACGCCTGCTTTTCTCAAACACTTTCCCGCCCGGATCGTCAACGTCCATCCCTCGCTGCTGCCGGCCTTCCCCGGCACGCGGGCGATCGAGGAGGCGCTCGCGGCCGGCGTCGAGACGACCGGAGTCACCGTCCACTACGTCGACGAGGGCATGGACACGGGGCCGGTGATCCGCCAGGAGCCGGTGCCGGTCGAGCCGCGCGAGACGCTGGAGGAGCGGATCCACGCGGTCGAGCACAGGCTGCTGCCGACGGTGGTGAGCGAGCTCTGCGCGCGCTGATCTCGGTCTACGACAAGGACGGGGTGGCCGAGTTCGCGCGCGGGCTCGCCGAGCAGGGCTGGGAGATCGTCGCGAGCGGAGGCACGGCGGCGCACCTCGAGGAGCACGGCGTCCGAGTGACGAGCGTCGAGAGCCTGACCGGGTTCGGCGAGCTGCTCGGCCATCGCGTCGTCACACTCCATCCCGCAGTGCACGGCGGCATCCTGGCGCGCCGCGACCTCCCGAGCGACCTCGCCGACCTCGAGGCGCACGGGATCGAGCCCTTCGACCTCGTTTGCGTGAACCTCTACCCGTTCGCCGAGCACGAGACCGTCGAGATGATCGACATCGGCGGCCCGTCGCTCCTGCGCGGAGCGGCCAAGAACTACGAGCACGTGGCCGCGGTCTCGCGCCCCGATCAGTACCCGGCCGTGCTCGACGAGCTCCTGCGCGAAGGGACGCTGTCGCTGGAGACGCGGCGCGGACTGGCAGCCGCGGCGTTCGCGACGACCGCAGCCTACGAGGCCTCGATCGCGGCCTGGTTCCAGGGCGGCGAGCCCTTCCCGCGGCGCGCGACCTTCTCGCTCGAGAAGGTCGCCGATCTCGCGTACGGCGAGAACCCGCACCAGCGGGCCGCGTTCTACGGGAGCGCGGCCGAGCTCGGCGAGCAGCTGCACGGCAAGCCGCTCTCGTACAACAACCTCAACGACCTCGCGGCGGCACGGGCGCTCCTGGACGAGCTCGACGGGCCGGCCTGCGTGATCGTAAAACACGCGAACCCGTGTGGAGCAGCCCTGGGCGCCTCGATCGAAACCGCGTACGAGGGCGCGCTGACGTGCGATCCGGTCTCGGCCTACGGCGGCGTCGTTGCCCTCGACCAGCCTGTGACCGTCGCGCTCGCCGAGCGGCTGGCCGGGCAATTCGTCGAGGTGCTGTCCGCACCTGCGTACGAGCAGGACGCGCTCGACGTCCTCACCGCGAAGCCGAGCCTGCGGATCCTGCGCGCGGATCCGGGAGCAGCGGCCGGCCTGGATGTGAGGAGCGCGCTCGGGGGCCTTCTCGTCCAGGAGCGGGACGCCGGCATCGACGAGCGCGGGGCGATGCGGATCGTCTGCGGAGCGCCGGCGGAGGCCGACTGGGCCGATCTGCTCTTCGCCTGGACGGTGTGCAAGCACGTGACCTCGAACGCCATCGTGCTCGCGAGGGGCCGGCGGACGATCGGGATCGGCGCAGGGCAGATGAGCCGCGTCGACGCCGTGCGGATCGCCGTCGAGAAGGCACGCGAGCACGGACACGACCTCGCCGGCGCCGTGCTCGCCTCCGACGCCTTCTTCCCGTTCGGCGACGGGCCGCGGCTGGCGCTCGAAGCCGGCATCGGCACGATCGTCCAGCCGGGAGGCTCGAAGCGCGACGACGAGGTGATCGAGGCCGTACGCGAGGCCGGGGCGGCGATGGTCTTCACCGGCCGCCGGCATTTCCGGCACTAGGCGCGGCCGGCGCTACTCGGCGTAGGGCGCGCCGCCGGTCTGAGCGCTGAGCGCAGTGAGCGCGGTCATCGCATCGGCCAGCATGCCCTGGAGCCGCGCGACGTCCTCTCGCGCCTCCTCGAGCTCGGCCCGCAGCGCGGCGGTCTCGTCGCTCTCGGCGGCGACAGGCTCGGGCTCGGCCTCGCCGGCCTCGGGCTCCGCCGGAAACCAGGGCTGTGTGACGAGCTCGAGCACGGGCACGGTGGCCTCGATGGCCTCCGGCTCGTCCCCGGACTCCGGCTCGAACTCGGGTTCCCCCTCCGCCGCGGGCTCGAGCTCGGGCAGCTCGAACTCTGGTTCTGGCTCGGGGTCGGTCACGGGCTCCGGCTCGGGCAGCTCGAGCGGCACGGGCGCGGCGTACTCGGCCCACATCTCGTCGAGCTCCTCTACCTCCGGCTCGGCCTCCGCTTCGTGCTCGGCGTCCTCGGGCTCGGGCGCTGCCCACGGCTCCGCGACGAGCTCGAGCGCCGGCTCTGCGAAGTGCCCGGGCTCCGGGTCGTCCCCGAGCTCGGCCTCCGGCTCGAGCGGCTCGAGCGGCTCGAGCGGCTCGACCGGCGCGGGCGCCTCGTACTCGGCCCAGATCTCGTCGAGCTCCTGGTCGAGCTCCTCGTCGGCCGCTTCCTGCTCCGGCTCCGCCTCGGCCGCGAGCCCGGCCTCGACCTCGGACTCGGCGTCCGGCGCAGGCTCGGCCTCCGGCACGGGCCCGACCTCGTACACGTTCTCGTGGATCGGCGCAACGAGCGCCACCTCGGGCTGCCCGTCGACGCCGCTCTCGTCCTCGGGCTCGTCCTCGCCGTTCTGGCGGACGCGCTTGTGGCGGCGCTTGATCTCCGCCCAGAGGCCCGAGCCGAATCCTTCCTCCTTCGCCACCTCGACGCCGAGCTGGTCCATGAGCACGCTCGTCAGGTCCGGCCCGGACACGAGCCCATGCTCGACGAGGATCTCGCCGAGCCGCCTTCCGGTCGCCGTCTGCTGCTCGAGCGCGAAGTCGAGCTCCGTCTCGGTGATCAGCCCACGCGCGACGAACAGCTCGCCGAGGGGGCGCCAGGTGACGTGTGCGGCTTCCACCTTTGCACTATCGTCACCGCCATTCCCGAACTTGAGGAACCGCCCCTATCCTTTCGCTCCGTGCCGCGCGAGTATCCGACTCTCCTCGACCTGATCGGCCGGACGCCGGTCGTCCGGTTGCAGAAGATCGGCGCCGAGCTCGGCTGCACGCTGCTTGCCAAGCTCGAGTACATGAGCCCGGGCGGATCGAACAAGGACCGGATCGGCCTGCGGATGGTCGAGGCCGCCGAGGCCGAGGGCAAGCTCCGGCCCGGAGGCACGATCGTCGAGCCGACCTCAGGCAACACCGGCGTCGGGCTTGCGCTCGCGGCGGCGATCAAGGGCTACCGGATGATCATGGTGTTGCCCGACAAGGTCGCCCCCGAGAAGATCTCGCTCCTGCGCGCGTTCGGCGCCGAGGTCGTGATCTGCCCGACCGCCGTCGAGCCGGACAGCCCCGAGAGCTACTACTCGGTCTCCGACCGGCTGGCCGAGGAGATCCCCGGCGCGTACAAGCCCGACCAGTACTCGAACGCGGAGAACCCGGCCGCCCACTACGCCACCACGGGCCCCGAGATCTGGGAGCAGACCGGCGGCGAGCTGGACGCGGTCGTGATCTCGGTCGGCACCGGCGGCTCGATCACCGGCACCGGGCGCTACCTGAAGGAGCAGAAGCCGGAGCTGGTCCTCGTCGGCGCCGATCCGGAGGGCTCGATCTACTCGGGCGCCGACGTCCACCCGTACCTCGTCGAGGGGATCGGCAAGGACACCTTCCCGGACACGTTCGACCCGTCGATCGTCGACGAGTACGTGCGCGTCTCGGACCGGGACTCGTTCCTCGTCACGCGACGGCTCGCACGGGAGGAGGGCATTCTCGCCGGCGGCTCCGGCGGCACGTCCGTCCAGGCCATGCTCGAGACGGCCAGGAGGCACGGGCCGGGGAAGACGATCCTGACCACGATCCCCGACGGCGGGCGCGGCTATCTCTCGAAGATCTTCGACGACAACTGGATGCTCGAGCATGGCTTCCTCGAGCGGCGCGGCCCGGCGCCGCGCATCGAGGAGGTGCTCGCGTACAAGAGCGGAGCCGACGGCGGCCTGCCCGACCTCGTCGTCTGCGCGGCGCACGAGAAGATCGGCGCCGCCATCGAGCTGATGCAGCGCTACGGCATCTCCCAGCTCCCGGTCGTGCGCCACGATCCCGTGGAGTCGCTCGCGGACGTGATCGGCTCGCTCAACGAGCGCGGGCTGCTCGACCGAGTGTTCCGGCACCCGGACTCGCTCGGCGAGGACGTGGCCCAGGCGATGGGGCCGCCGCTTCCGGCCGTCGACGCCTCCGACTCGGTCGACGACGTGTTCGCCGACCTCAGCGGAGGCGGTGCGGCGGTCGTC
Organism: uncultured Actinomycetes bacterium; assembly: GCA_963776375.1. Classification (GTDB taxonomy): domain Bacteria; phylum Actinomycetota; class Thermoleophilia; order Gaiellales; family Gaiellaceae; genus PALSA-612. The sequence continues at coordinate 35,941 of CAVZMF010000011.1, forward strand.
GTCGTCCGCGCGGGTATGCCTCTCGCCGTGCTGACCCGGTCCGACCTGCTCGAGTACCTGGCGCACGGTCGTAGCGAGCCCGGCTAGCCGCGTGAAGATCGGGCTCTTCTCCGATGTTCACGGGAACGCGGTCGCGTTCGACGCGCTGCTCGCCGACCTGGAGCGGCACCCGGTCGACCGGCTCGTCTGCCTCGGCGACGTGATCCAGGGCGGGCCGCAGCCGGTCGAGTGCCTGGAGCGCCTGCGCTCGCTCGACTGCCCGGTGGTGATGGGCAACGCCGACTGGTACGTGCTGACCGGCGACCCCGGCGTCGAGCCCGAGACGGACAGCCAGCGTGCGGTTCGCGAGTGGACATTCGAACAGCTCTCTGACGCCGGCCGGGAGTACGTCCGCAGCTTCACGCCGACGGTGGACGAGCCGCCGGTGCTTGCCTTCCACGCGTCGCCGACGTCGTTCGAGGACGTGATCCTGCCCTCGACGCCGGAGGACGAGTTCCGCCGCCTGCTCGGCGAGCCCGACGCGCCGATCCTCGCCGGCGGCCACACGCACCAGCAGTTCGTGCGCCGGCGCGGCGGCTCGCTCTTCCTCAACCCCGGCAGCGTGGGGCTCTCGTACGACTTTGCGCTGATCGAGGAGGACGCAATGCGCTTCGACCCCTGGGCGGCCTACGCAGTGGTCGAGCTCGTGGACGGTCGGCTGTCCTTCGAGTTCCGGCGCGCTCCCTTCGACCCCGAGCGCGTCGCCGAGGCGATCGAGGCGAGTGGCCTGCCGGACAAGCGCCGCGTCGAAGGCTGGCGGGCCTAGGCCCGTGGCCGCGCGTCGACGCGGTGGATCCACGCCTTCAGGCGCGGGTGGGTGGCGCCGAGCGGCTGGTGGTCGCGGAGGACCTGGTGGAAGACCTCGTCGTCGCCGTCCGGCAGCGGCAGCGCCGCGTACTTGAGAAACGGGAAGGCGACGCAGTCCGCGGCCGAGAAGTCCTCGCCGAGCAGGTGTCCGCGGTCCTCGAGCAACCGCTCGAACAGGTCGAGCCAGCCGCGTAGCTGTCCGCTCCATTCGCCGATCTTCCTCTCGCTCCGCCTCGCCTTCCCGAGCTCGGCGGCGATCGCGTTCGGCGGCACCTTCCAGACGCGGTTGAACCAGTCGACGAACACTTGCATCTCGGCGCGCGGAGCCGTGTCCTCCGGGTACAGCGGCCGCTGGGGGTAGCGCTCCTCGAGGTGCTCGAGGATGCGCGTCGAGTCGGCGACCACCTCGTCCCCGTCGACGAGCACCGGCACGAGCGTCTGGCCGCTGACCGCCTTGATCTCGGAGCGGTCGCCCGGGTCGATCCAGACCGATTCAATCTCCAGCCCCTTGTGGGCCAGGGCGAGCGCAACCCGTTCGACGTTGGTCGAGTGCGGTATCCGGTACAGGCGGAGCATCGCCGGAGGTTAACGAGGTGTGGCCAGCCGCACCGCAAGAAACGAGATGGCCGCACGGCGCGGCGGCGTGGTCGCTGCGACTGTACGTCCACTTATGAGCTGGAGGAAGGAGCGAGACATGATCACCGCCAACGACATTTCGATCCCGGCCGAGTTCCGCCAGACGGAGCCCGACGTGAGCGAGTGCTACGGCAGGACGGTCGAGGCTCCCGAGGATGCGGCCAGGGCCGCCGCCGGCAGGCTCGAGCTCGTCGGCCCCCTCGTCGAGGGCCTGATCGCGGTCGGCGTCCACGAGCACATCGTCACGCCGCACGCGAACGGCATCGTCTGGCGCTTCGGGCGCGGCGGGTCGGGCCAGGTCCGAATCGACTGGGAGATCTCGGTCGTCCCGGAGACCGAGGACGCGTCGCTCGTGCAGATCTGCCTGCAGGCGACGGCAACGGACGCGGCCAGCCGCGAGCGCCTGTTCGAGGCCTGGCCGGTGATCGGCCCGGTCGCCGAGGTGCACGCCCAGCGCATCCTGCACAGGATCGAGGCGCTTGCCGAGGAGGAGGTCGAGGACCCCTTCCGCGCGGCCGCGTAGGCGGCCCAGGGAGGAAGCGGAGCTGCGCGAGCGACGTTGAGACCTGCGTGGAAACGGTCTCGCTCGCGCAGCTTCGTCGCTACGTCGTTTCCCATCAGGGGTTCGCAACGCGGCCCCGCAGATCACGCGCCGCCGACGTCGCCGCGACGATCGCCAGGATCGGCTGCGTGCAGCTGGACTCGATCTCGGCGGTCGACCGTGCGCACCGCCTGACGCTCACCTCGCGGCTCGGCCGCTACCCGCCGGGCACCGTGTCGCAACTGCTCGCGAGGGGGCAGATCTTCGAGTACTGGGCCCACGAGGCCTGCCTGGTGCCGATCGAGGACTTCCCCCTGTTCAAGCGGCGGATGGTCGAGCTGAGCGACCGTCACTGGTGGGGACGCAAGCGCGAGGACCGCAAGTCCGAGGCGCTCGTCCTCGAGGCGATCCGCGAGCGCGGTGCCCTGCCTTCGCGCGCCTTCGAGGGCCAGGGCGCGCGACCCGGCGAGATGTGGAACTGGAAGCCGGCCAAGCGCGCGCTCGAGCACCTGTTCGCGGCCGGCGAGGTCGTCGTCGCGGGACGGGACGGCTTCCAGCGCCTGTACGACCTGCCCGAGCGCGTGATCCCGAGGCAGTACCTCGACGCCCCGGCGCCGTCCGAGTCTGCCTTCCGGCGCGGGTACGCGCTGCGGGCGGTGCGGGCCCGCGGGGCATTGACCGAGGGCGGCATCGCCGAGCACTGCCGCCTGCCCGGCGGCGCAGGAGGCATGCGTCCGGTCGTCGACGACCTCGAGGCGGAGGGGCTGGTGCGGCGGGTGGCCGTCGAGGACGGCGGGCCGCCGGTCGTGGTGCCCGCGGGGGCTGAGCCGGACGGCAGCGTGCCCCGGGCGGGCGTTCTGCTCTCGCCGTTCGACAACATGCTCTGGGACCGTGCATTCGTGGGGAGGATCTTCGGCTTCCGGCACGTGATCGAGGTCTACAAGCGCGAGCACGAGCGGGTCTACGGTTACTACGTGCTCCCGTTCCTGTACGGCGACCGCCTCGTCGGGCGCGCCGATCTCAAGGCCGACCGCAAGGAAGGCATCCTGCGGGTGAAGGCGTTCCACCTCGAGCCGGGCGTTCGGCGCTCGCGCGCGCTCGCCGACGCGCTCGATCGGTCGCTGCTCCGCCTCGCACGCGGCATCGGCATCGAGAGGATCGAGCGCTGACGGAGCCGACACTCGAGCAGGCGCGCCGTATTGCGGTGCGTGCCCAACTCCTCGACGGCAGCGCGCCCGGCGTCGAGGAGACCGTGCGCCGGCTCGGCTTCCTGCAGCTCGACCCCATCTCCGTCGTCGCGCCGGCAGCCGATCTCGTCCTCTGGGGCCGGTTCGGAAGCTCGTACGACCCCGCCCAGCTCGACCGTCTGCTCTGGAAGGAGCGGAGGCTCGTCGAGTGGAACGCGTTCCTCTGGCCGGCCGAAGACCTGCCGCTGCTGAAGGCGCTCATGCGCCGACGCGACCGGCCGCTCGACCGCAGGCTGATTGCGTGGCTGAGAGGAAACGGGTCGTTCCGCCGCTACGTGCTGAAGGAGCTCGAGCGCCGGGGCCCCCTGCTCTCGCGCGAGATCGAGGACCACGCGCGCACGAAGCGCGAGGCGCACCGCTGGTACGGCGAGCGCAAGATGGGGCTGATGCTCGGCGTGCTGAACATGCGCGGCGAGGTCGCCGTCGTCGGGCGGAACGGCAGGCAGCGGATCTGGGACCTCGCCGAGCGCTGGTACCCGGTGACCGAGACCGTGCGGCTGCCGACGGCCAAGCGACTCCTGCTCGAGCGCCGCCGGCGCGCGCTCGGCGTCTGGCTGGAGCAGGGGCGTCTGCACGTCCACCCGGAGGCCGACGACCGGGCCGTGGCCGCGCGGACGACGCTAGTCGGGCCGTTCGACCGGCTGATCCACGACCGCGACCGCGCCGAGGCGCTCTGGGACTTCCGGTACCGGATCGAGATCTACGTGCCGGCCGCGAAGCGCGAGTACGGGTACTACGTGCTGCCGATCCTCCACGGTGACCGGCTGATCGGCCGCCTCGACCCGGTCCACGACCGCAAGGCAGGCGTGCTGCGCGTGAACGCCGTCTACGCCGAGCCGGACGCTCCGCCCGACGCCTGGCCGGCGGTCCGCGCAGCCCTCGACGACCTGGCTCGATGGATCGGCGCCCGGGAAGTCGCGCTCCCCCGCCTCCCGCGGCCCTGGCGCTAACGGGCTCAGAGGGTGTCTCTGAGCCAGTCTCTGGTACATCCTCTGAGACCTCTCTGAGGCTGCAGGTGACGCGGGGTACGATCCGTCCGATGGACTTCGAGACGCGCGCGATCCACGAGGGGCAGGAGCCGGATCCCGCCACGGGCGCCGTCACGGTGCCGATCTACCAGACGTCGACCTACGTCCAGGACGAGGTGGGCATCCACAAGGGCTACGACTACTCGCGCGTCGCCAACCCGACGAGAACCGCGCTCCAGCGGTGCCTGGCCTCGCTCGAAAACGCCGACCACGGCATCGCCTTTTCCTCCGGACTCGGCGCGACGACGACGCTCATGCACCTCGTCAACCCCGGCGAGCGCGTCGTCTGCGTGAACGACGTCTACGGCGGGGTCTACCGCATGTTCTCGCAGGTGTACGAACCGAAGGGCTACGAGTTCGCCTACCTTCCGGCGCCCGAGGTGAGCACGAGCCTCTCCGACCACCTCGACGAGCGCACCCGCCTCGTCTGGATCGAGACCCCGACAAACCCGACGTTGAACATCGTCGACATCCGCGCCGCCGCCGACGCAGCCCACGCGGCGGGCGCGCTGGTCGTCGTCGACAACACCTTCGCGACGCCGTACCTCCAGCAGCCGCTCGAGCTCGGCGCAGACGTCGTCGTCCACTCGCTGACCAAGTACCTCGGCGGGCACTCCGACCTGATCGGCGGCTTCGCGGCGACGAACGACCCCACCGTGGCCGAGCGCCTGCTCTTCCTGCAGAAGTCGCTCGGAGCCGTTCCCGGTCCGTTCGACTGCTGGCTCGTGCTCCGCGGCCTGAAGACGCTCGCCGTGCGCATGCGCCGGCACTGCGAGAACGCCCGAGCCGTCGCCGGCTTCCTCGCCTCGCATCCGCGCGTCGAGAAAGTGCTCTATCCGGGCCTGCCCGAGCATCCGGGGCACGAGATCGCCGCCCGCCAGATGCGCGACTTCGGCGGCATGGTCTCCTTCCTCGCCGAGACCGAGGAGGAGGCCGTCGAGCTCGTCGCGCGCACGAAGCTCTGGCTGCTCGCCGAGAGCCTCGGCGGCGTCGAGAGCCTGATCGAGGTGCCGGCGAGGATGACGCACGCCTCGACCGCGAACGCGCCCTTCGCCGCCCCGCGGAACCTCGTTCGCCTGTCCGTCGGCATCGAATCCGCGGAAGACCTGATCGAGGACCTGCAGCAGGCACTCGTCCGCGCGCCCGCGGCCCGGGCTTGAAGCGGCTCCGCCGGGAGCAAGACGCCTTCGGCCGTGTGCTGCTCGAGCACCTCGAGGGAAACGACCGCGCCGAGACGATCGTCGAGCGCGACGACGGCTACATCGAGTCGGAGCCGCCGGGCGCCTACTTCAGCCCCTTCCGACGCTGGTTCGCCGTCGAGCGGCAGGCGCTCCGCCACGTGCGCGGTCGCGTCCTCGACGTGGGCGTGGGCGCCGGCAGGGTCGCGCTCGAGCTGGAGCGGCGCGGACACACCGTGGTCGCGATCGACGTCTCCCCGCTCGTCGTCGCCGTCGCGCGGCGCCGCGGCGTCAGGAACGCGAAGGTGCTTGCGCTCGAGGACGTGGACGACGGTCTCGGCCGCTTCGACACCGTGGTCATGTTCATGAACAACTTCGGCCTCTTCGGGAGCGAGGCCAAGGCGCGCCGGCTGCTGCGGCGTCTGCACACACTCACCACCGAGAAAGGCCGCATCGTCGCGAGCTCGAGCGACCACACGAAGACGACGAACCCGGCTCACCTCGCCTACCGCCGGCGCAACCGGGAGCGCGGCCGCATGCCCGGCCAGATCCGCTTCCGGCTCCGCTACCGGAAGCTCGCCACGCCGTGGTTCGACTACCTCTTCGTCACCCCCCGCGAGCTGGAGCGACTCCTGCGCGGCACCGGCTGGCAGGTCCGCCGCTTCATCGCGAACGACGAGGACGACCTCTACGCGGCCGTGATCGACAAGGAGCCGCGGTGACGCTCGAGCCCATCGACCTGGTGCACATGGGCCTCGAGCGCATCATCGGCGTCTACGTGGTCGAGACCGACGACGGGCTCGCGCTCTTCGACTGCGGCCCCTCGTCCACGGTCGACGCGCTCAAGACCGGCCTCGCCCGGCGCGGCCTCGAGCTGCAGGACATCCGGCACCTGCTCCTCTCGCATGTCCACTTCGACCATGCCGGCGCAGCAGGCACGCTCGTCCGCGAGCACCCGCGCCTCCAGGTGCACGTCTCGCCGATCGGAGCGCCGCACGTCGTCGACCCCACACGGCTCGAGCGCAGCGCCCGCCGGCTGTGGGGCGACAGTTTCGACGCGGTCTGGGGTGCGCTCGAGCCGGTACCGGAGGCGAACCTCCACGCGGTCGAGGGCAGCGCGGCCGGCCTCGAGGTCTTCCCCACCCCCGGCCACGCGGCCCATCACGTCTCCTACCTGACGCGCGACGGCACGCTGCACGCGGGCGACGCCGTCGGCGTGCGCATCGTCCCGGGCACCTACGTCTTCCCCGCTGCGCCGCCGCCGGACGTCGATCTCGAGGGCTGGAAGCGGACGTTCGAGGCCATCGAGAGCCACCGGCCGGCGCGGTTCGCGCTCACGCACTTCGGCGTCGTCGAGGACACCGAGGAGCACATGACGCGGATGCGCGAGGAGCTGGCGCGCGCCGCCGAGCGCGTGCGATCGGGGATGAGCCAGGAGGAGTTCGAGGCCGCGACGCGCGCGGACGTGACAGCGGCCGACGAAGCCGGAGTGGCCTACTACGAGCGCGCCGGCCCGCTCTGGCAGACCTACCTCGGCCTGAAGCGGTATTGGGAAAAGCGCATGGGGGAAACGGCCGGCTTCCCCCATGAACCCCCTTCCCTGCGGTAGCGCGTCTCCCAGCCGCCCGAGCTAAGCCCGAGCACAGCCCGGGCTTCACGGAGCAATGGCTGCGCGTGCAGCACCGATCGGCAAGACGGTCTTCGACCACCGGAGCGTTCGCCGAGCGGCCGGCTTCGGACATTTGCCATGCGGCATCCGTATCCGCGGAACCGTGGCTTTGCCGTGGCGTAGCTCAGGCCGCCCGAAAGGGACCACGCAGGGAAAGGGGACGGGGGAAACCGGCCGTTTCCCCCGTGCTAGACGAATTCGACCTTCTGCACCGCCCGCCCGCGGTAGTCCTGGCCGAGCGCGTCCGAGAGCTTCTCCTCGAGCTCGCCCGAGGCTGCCAGCTCCTCGGCGATGTCGGCACCGCCGATCAGCTCGCCCTTGATGAACACCTGCGGGATCGTCGGCCAGCCCGAGATCGCAGACAACTCCTGTCGGATCTGCGGGTCGGGAAGGACGTCGACCGCGGTGAACGGCGCGCCCGCACCCCGGAGCGCGTCGATCGCGCGCTGGGAGTTGCCGCACATGGCCAGGTCGGGCGTGCCCTTCATGAACAGGGCGACCGGCTCGTTGTCGATGACGCCCTGGATCCTGTCTCGCATCTCGCTCATCAGTGTCCTTTCTCGGTCCCTTTCGTGGTGATCCGCACCTCGTGGATGGTGCCGTCCTGGAGGGGCCCGTCCAGCGCTGCGTAGACGAGCTTGTGCTGCTCGACGAGCGAGAGCCCGTCGAAGCTCGAGTCCGTGACGAGCACGTGGAAGTGGTCGCCCGTGCCCGTCCGGTCGACGACCCGGAGGTCACTCGCGTCCGGGAAGGCCTCGCGCAGCAGCGATTCGAGCCGCTCCATGGCCCAAGCCTAGCGGAAGCGAAATCGCCTGCTCATCGAAAGGATTTGACGAGCCGGAGCCGTATCTGGTGGTATTCCCACTCACTCTGTAGACAAAGCTGATAAATAAGGGGTGACAATGCGACAAATAAGTCTAATTGCCGTAGCGATCGTCGCCGCCGGAATCGTGGCCGCCGTTGCGGGCGCGAGCACGAAGGGAACGACCCTCTCGCTCGTCGGCTACTCGACCCCGAAGACGGTCATGGGCAAGATCATTCAGCTCTGGCAGCAGACGCCCGCCGGCAAGGACGTCTCCTTCACCACCTCCTACGGCCCCTCCGGTGACCAGGCCCGGGCGGTCGCAGCCGGCCTCAAGGCCGACCTCGTCTTCCTCTCCACCGGTCTCGACGTGAACACGCTCGTCAACGCCGGTCTCGTGGACAGGGGCTGGCAGGGCCAGTCGTACGGCGGCAACGAGGCCTACTCGGTCGTCGTCTTCGCCTTCCGCGGCGGCAATCCCAAGCACATCAGGACGTGGAACGACCTGGCCAAGCCGGGCGTGGAGATCGTGACGCCGAACCCGTTCAGCTCCGGCTCGGCGAAGTGGAACGTGCTCGCCGCCTACGCTGCCGCGCGCCACCAGGGCAAGACCGACAAGCAGGCGCGCGCATTCGTCCAGAAGCTCTTCTCGCACGTCGTCTCCCAGGACAGCTCGGGCCGCAACGCGACCAACACGTTCCTGGCCGGCAAGGGCGACGTGCTGCTGACCTACGAGAGCGAGGCGATCGCGGCCCAGCAGGCCGGCCAGAACATCTCCTACCTCGTGCCCTCGGAGACGATGCTGATCGAGCTCCCGATCGCGCCCGTCAAGACGAGCTCCAACCTCGCCCTGGTCAAGAAGTTCATCGCCTTCACGAAGACGGCGCCGGCGCAGGACCTGCTCGCGCAGGCCGGCTACCGGCCGCTGCTCAAGTCCGTGATGAAGAAGTACCGCTCGAAGTTCCCGACCCGCGCCCTCGTCAGGATCGACGGCCCGCTCTTCGGGGGCTGGCGCAAGGTCGACAAACGCTGGTTCGACCCCGAGACCGGACTGATGGTCGGTATCGAGAAGGCCGTGGGAGGCCCCACTGGCTAGCACGGCCTCGGTCGCCTCGCCACGGGCGAGCCTGGCGAGCGAGAGGGCGCAGACCGCCCTCTCGCTCGGTTTCGTGACGGCGTTCCTGTCGGTCGTCGTCATCCTCCCGATCGCCGCCCTCGTCTGGGAGTCGCGGGCGGAGGGAGCCGCGAGCTTCTGGGACGTGGTCACGAGCCCGGGCGCGATCGACGCGCTCAAACTGAGCCTCGGCGCGGCCGCGATCGTCGCCCTGATCAACGCCGTCCTCGGGACGATCACCGCCTGGGTGCTCGTCCGCGACCGCTTCCCCGGCCAGCGCCTCGTCAACTCGATCATCGACCTCCCGTTCGCGCTGCCGACGATCGTGGCCGGACTGACGCTGATCGCCCTCTACGGGCCCCGGTCACCGGTCGGCATCGACGTCTTCGGGACACGCGCGGCGATCGGGCTGGCGCTGCTGTTCGTGACGCTGCCGTTCGTCGTCCGGACGGTCCAACCCGTGCTGCTCGAACTGGACACGGAGATGGAGGAGGCAGCCCGGTCGCTCGGTGCCCGCGAAACGACCGTCTTCCGCCGGATCGTCCTCCCGAACATCCTCCCCGGCATCCTCTCGGGCGTCGCGCTCGCGTTCGCGCGCGCAGTCGGCGAGATCGGCGCCGTCGTCCTGATCGCCGGCAACCTCCAGGTCGCCTCGGTCTTCATCTTCCTGCACATCGAGAGCGGCGACCGCGCCGGCGCGTCGGCGGTCGCCGTCGTGCTGCTGGCGATCTCGTTCGGCGTGCTGCTCGTCATCGGCGGCGTCCGCCGCCTGGCCACGAGGCACGAGCGTGTCTAGCGCGGTCGGGAGGCTGACCCTGCGCGGCGTCGCGCTCTTCTACCTGCTCGCGATCCTGATCGGACCGGTCGTGGTCGTGTGCTGGCGGACGTTCGACCAGGGCGCAGGCCACGTCTGGGACACGCTCACGAACAGCGCAACGATCCACGCGTTCGAGATCACGCTGCTCGTGACCGCGATCGCGGTGCCGATCAACACGGTCTTCGGGATCGTCGTCGGGCTCGCGATCGTGCGCCGCGACTTCCCGCTCAAGGGGCTCCTGAACGCGTTCATCGACCTGCCGCTCGCACTCTCCCCGGTCGTCGTCGGGCTCTCGCTCTTCCTGCTCTACGGGCGAGGAGGCTGGTTCGGCGACTGGTTCACGGCGCACGGGATCGACATCCTCTTTGCGCTGCCCGCGATGGTGCTGGCGACGATCTTCGTCTCGCTGCCGTTCGTGGCGCGGGAGGTCATCCCCACGCTTCGCGAGATCGGCGACGAGCAGGAGCAGGCCGCCCGGACGCTGGGCGCGTCGGCCTGGCAGACGTTCCGACGGATCACCCTGCCGGCGATCCGCTGGGCCGTGATCTACGGCATCGTGCTCACGACCGCCCGCTGTCTCGGCGAGTACGGGGCGGTCGCGATCGTCTCCGGGCGCCTCGAAGGACAGACGGAGACGGCCACGCTGCGCGTGGAGGACCGGTACCAGAACTTCGACCTGGCGGGCGCGTACTCGATCGCGATCGTCCTGGCGATCATGGCCATCGTCGTCCTCGTGGCCATGACGCTCCTGAAACCGAAGGAGGAGGCTGCGCTGTGAGCATCGAGGTTCGAGGCGTCGGCAAGCGCTTCGGCGACTTCGTGGCGCTCGAGGACGTGACGCTCTCGGTCGAGACGGGCTCGCTGACGGCGCTGCTCGGCCCGAGCGGAAGCGGCAAGTCGACCCTGCTGCGGATCGTGGCCGGCCTCGAGCAGCCCGACGCGGGAACCGTGTCGCTCGACGGCGAGGACGTCACGGGCGTGCCGCCCCAGGCCCGCGGCGTCGGCTTCGTCTTCCAGCACTATGCCGCGTTCAAGCACATGACCGTGCGCAGAAACGTGGCCTTCGGCCTCGAGATCCGGCGTCGCCCGAAGGCCGAGATCGCGGCGCGCGTCGATGAACTGCTCGAGCTCGTGCAGCTCCGCGGCCTCGCCGATCGCTACCCCGCGCAGCTCTCCGGCGGGCAGCGACAGCGCATGGCACTCGCGCGGGCGCTCGCAGTCGAGCCGGGCGTGCTGCTCCTCGACGAGCCCTTCGGCGCCCTCGACGCGCGCGTGCGCAGGGAGCTCCGCCGCTGGCTGCGTCGGCTGCACGACGAGCAGCACGTGACGACCGTGATCGTCACGCACGACCAGGAAGAGGCGATGGACGTGGCCGACGAGATCGCGCTCATGCACGCGGGCCGGATCGAGCAGGTCGGAGGGCCGCGCGAGCTCTACGACGCGCCGGCGAACGACGTCGTCAGGGCGTTCTTCGGGCCGGTCGTCGAGACGCCGCACGGCTCGGTCCGGCCGCACGACCTCGTCCTCTCGCTCGACGGCACTCCCGGGTCGTTCGAGGCCATGGTCTGCCGGGTCGTCCATCTTGGCTTCGAGGTGCGCGCCGACCTGATCGACGCCGAGGGGCGCGCGCTGTCGGCCCAGCTGACCCGCGACGAGGAGGCGGAGCTGGAGCTCGAGAGCGGCCAGATCGTCTTCGTCTCCACCCGCAACGGGGCGGGCTCAGTGGGGGCGCCAGGCCTCCGGGTCGGCGACGAGGTCGTCCAGTGACGCCGGGAGCTCGCCGCTCGCGACGTGGGCGAGCGTGACCGACTCGAGCACGCCTCGCAGGCTGGCCCGGACGGCGATCCAGACGTTCCGCAACGGCTCGGCGGTGCCGTGGTACTCGAGCGACTCCGGCCGCGTCCCCCGAACGTTCGCGAGCGGGCCCTCGACCGCGCGGATCACCTCGGCGAGCGTGATCTCTGCGGCGGGGCGCGCGAGCCAGTAGCCGCCCTCCACCCCGCGCTGGCTCTGCACGAGGCCGGCGTGGCGCAGCTCGAGCAGGATGTTCTCGAGGAACTTGAGCGGAATCGACTGCGTGCGCGCGAGCTGCTCGCCCTTCACAGGCCCCTCGCCCTCGGCGGCGGCCAGCTCGGCCGCGGCTCTCAGCGCGTAGTCGGCCTTGGCGGAGACGCGCACGGCGTCATTCTCTCAGGCTGCCTTGCCCAGAATCCTGAGCACCTGATCTGCAAGCACGACCATTCGGAGCGCGCCCTGGTAGGCCGGGTCCGAGCGACCGTACTGCTGCTCGAGCGCCTCGACCATCTCCAGTGCGAAGGCGCGCCACCGCTGCACGGCGTCGACGACGGCGTGGTACTCGCCTACGGAGAGGACGTGGCCGGTGGGCTCGCCGGTCAATCCGCCGCCCGCCGCTCGACGGTCGAGAGCTGCACCACGGACGACCGGGCGTGATCGACCTGAAGCGTCGTATGCTCGAGGTCGAAGCGCTCGCGGAGCACGTCCTCGATCGTCCTGCGGACGCCGTGGCAGTCGGCGCCGGGCTCGACGAGCACGTGCGCGGACACCGCCGGGAAGCCGAAGCCGAACGTCCACCGGCCGCGCGCCGGGCGCACCGCCATCGAGGCTGCGAAGAGTGCGAAGCCGAGCGCGGCCACGTCCGAGAGCAGGTGCCCCGCGTCGGCGAGCAATGCCAGCGACTGGGCCACGATCCCGGCGACGAGCTCGCCCACCATCAGGCAGGCGATGAGCGCGAGAGCGATCGAGAGCGCCCGCCTGTCGGCGTCGAACCGCGCGTGCTCGTGCCCGTGATGCGCGCCCATCGGGTCGACGAAGGCTAGCGCGGGAAAACCGAGCTATCCGACGCCGCGAATCAACGTCTACAGAGACGTGAGTAGACTCAACCGATGAACGCGGCCGAAGGTACGGCCCAGGCTCTAGCGTCGACCGAGACCCACGCGGCACTGGGAAACCAGTGGCGGGCGCTACGCCGGGCGGCGACGCTCGTCGCGATCGTCGCCTCGCCGGCCGTCTACTTCTGGCTCCACGAGCATGTCGGCTGGTCGACCTGGTGGTCGATCGTGGGCGCACTCGGCCTCGTCATCGTCATGCGCGGCGCGATGGACCTCGTCTTCCGCCGCTTCATCCCCTGGCCGAGCCTGTTCGGCGCGCAGGACGCGCGCCTCGCCGAGGAGGACGTCCTCAACCGCCGTCGCGCATGGTTCTGGACCTCCTTCTTCAAGTGGGCGATCATCCTCGGCGGGATTGCGGCGATCATGTGGTGGCTGGACGCCTGGGGCTCCCTGACCCAGATCCTCCCGCTCCTCCTCATCCTGCCGTTCTACTTCATCCTCAACTTCGTCATCCTGCTCGGCCCGATGATGTGGATGGGGATCTCCCAGATCCACGGCTACGAGCCGGGCGACGCGACCTGGGGCGTGAAGCTCGACGACGTCCGCGGGCAGGCCGAGGCGAAGGAGGAGGTCCGGCGCATCGTCGACCTCTGGCAGTCCGGCGAGTTCTTCGAGGAGGCCGGAGGCCAGCGCGAGCGCGGACTGCTCTTCCTGGGCGCGCCGGGCACCGGCAAGACAATGCTGGCCAAGGCGATCGCGACGGGCTTCAACTCGCCGATCGTGACCATCCCGGGTTCGGGCTTCGCGCAGACGTTCATCGGGATCGACGCCCTGATGGTGCGCTACCTGGCACGCAAGGCGAAGCGCCTGGCCTCCAAGTGGGGCGGTCAGTGCATCGTCTTCATCGACGAGATCGACGCCGTCGGGACGCGCCGATCCCAGCTCCAGGGGCAGTCGATGACGCCGGTGGAGAGCCCGGCCTACTTCGGCAGCTGGGGCGCGCTGAACTCGAGCGGCGACCTGGTGGTCGAGAGCCCGGCCTGGCGCGACTACCTCTACACCCAGCGGGCCGACGAGTCGCGCGTGGCGTACCCGCCCTGGATGCGAAAGGTCGGGAACATCCTCAACCAGTTCCCGGGCGGGATGATGGGCGGAATGGGAGGCATGGGACAGCTCGCGCTCAACCAGCTGCTCGTGACGATGGACGGGATCGACAACCCGCCCTTCCTGCGCCGCTGGCTGACCAACAAGACGAACACGATCCTCGACGCCAGCTACATCGTCCCGCGGCAGCTGGGGAGGTTCTCGCTCCGGCTTCCCAACGTCCGCCCGACCGGCAACCAGATCTACTTCATCGGAGCCACGAACGTCCCGCTCGAGGTGCTCGACCCGGCGCTGACGCGGCCGGGCCGCATGGGCCGCCACGTCCAGTTCCGGACGCCGACGAAGGAAGACCGCAAGGACATCTTCGACCTCTACCTCGACCGCGTCTCCCACGACCCGGAGCTCGACCACCCGCAGCGGCGTGACGAGATCGCCCGGATCACGAACGGCTACTCGCCGGCGATGATCGAGCAGATCACCTCGATGGCGCTCACGAACGCCCACCACGAGGGCAAGCACTCGTTCGAGTGGCAGGACCTCGTCGACGCCATGACGACGATCGAGGCCGGCACCGCCGTCGGCGTCCGCTACGTGGAGTCCGAGACCCGTGCCGTCGCGATCCACGAGGCCGGCCACGCGACCGCGGCGCACGTGTTCCGCCCGAACCTCGAGTCCAGCCGGCTCTCGATCCGCATGCGCGGCAGCTCGCTCGGCCACCACCAGGCGTTCGAGAAGGAGGAGCGCTTCAGCCAGTGGCAGTCGGAGGGCATGGGCAATCTCGTGCACACTCTGGGCGCGATGGCCGCAGAACACGCCTTCTACGGCGAGAACTCGAGCGGCGTCGGCGGCGATCTCGGCTACGCCACGCAGGCCGCGGCGATGATGGTCGGCTCGGCCGGCATGGGGCCGCACCACATCGAGGTCCCGGAAGGCGCGCGCATGGACGACGAGAGCGAGTCGCAGGCGCGCGAGCGCATCATGCGCCGCTTCGAGAAGATCGGGCTCACGCTCATGAACCGGACCCGCGGCTCGGCCGACTTCCACGCCGACCCGGTGGCGTCGATCCTCGGCGACCCGTTCAAGCGCGCGCAGGCGGCGCAGATGATGGGCCAGGCGTTCGTCACCGCGCACAACTTCATCGAGCACAACCGCGAGGCCGTCGAGAAGGTCGCCGACGCCGTGATCGAGAAGCAGGAGCTGTTCGGCGACGAGCTCATCCGTCTCCTCGACTCTGTCAAGCTGCAGAAGCCGGAGATCGACCTGGCGAAGGAGGAGACGTGGCCGAAGTTGTGAGCGAAGACACCGCCGCGCAGCCCGCGCCTCCCGCCGAGGAGCCGTTCTTCCGGAAGACGAAGGGCGACCTGATCGTCAACCAGCGGCGTTTCGGCCTCGCGTACCTGGTCCTCGCGATCGGCGTCGGCGTCGCCGTCGGGCTCGGCATCGTCCTGATCGGGCGCGGGAGCGACCACAAGGCGGCAACCGGCGCGCAGACCTTCAAGCCCACGCAGTCGGGCGAGCTCGGCGCGAAGCAGATCGCGCGCCATGTGGGCCTGAAGTACCGGCAGTCGGACGGCGCGCCGCTGACGGCGGTGATCGGCGAGCGGCCGAACTTCCAGGGGCAGCCGCTGTCCTTCTATCTGATCCGCCCCCCCGACGCGCAGGACCCCGACAAGGACATCGCCATCTTCCCGGTGGGCAACGGGATCATGTACGCCATGTGCGGGTTCGGGAAGAACTGCGGCACGACGACGGATACCGCGCAGGACGCGTTGCTGCTCAAGCGGGAGGCGCTCGAACTGACCATGAACACGTTCAAGTCGGATTCCGCCGTCGACACGGTCACGACGCTCCTGCCTCCGCTGCAGCAGGGCAACCTCGCGATGATCTTCAGGCGCAGCGATCTCAACGCGTGGGTACACCGGCCGCTGTCGAGCCTGCTGTCCACGCCCGGGACGCTGAAACCGGGACAGGTCCCCGCCGCGGAGGCACAGCGCATCGACACCGTCAGCGCCGGATCGTTGTACACGTTCGACGCCGTCCAGGGCCCCGAGGGGAATGCCTACCTCCGCCTCGTCCCGATCGGCTAGCTGCTCGGCCCTCGAGCAGGCAAAGGAGCGGCTCGATCGGCTCGAGTGGTACCCGCGACCGGTATGCGTCGACCGGGTGCGCGTCGTGGTTGCGCCGACGTTCTTCCGTCTGCCCTGGCTCCGCCGCTTCGACGGGTACGCCGCCTGGAATCTCATCCTCCTGCGCCGACCCGTCTCGGAGGCGGGCGACGATCTGGTCACGCACGAGCTCTGCCACGTCTGGCAGCTCCAGCATCATCCTCTGACGATGCCGCTGTCGTACCTGCGGCACGGCTATTCGTGGAATCCGTACGAGGTCGAGGCCCGCCGAGCGGTCGAGGCGACCACGGGCGAGTCAACGTAACGCCTGGGTAAATCGTCCTCCGGCGACGAGGATCCCGGGGATCACGGCGCTATAAAGACGGAGTCAAGCCGTCGTTCGGAGGAGGGTCCATGAGCACGAGAGCAAGACTTCTGGGGGGAGCACTCTCGCTGCTCGCGCTTCTCGCCCTGACCGCGGCCGGCCTCGCGAGCGCGGCATCGCCGCCGCCTCCGGTCGGGCCGGCGAAGCCGGGCAAGGTGACGAGGATCGGGCAGACCGCTCCCGCGCCGGCCGCAGCCGGATCGGTTCATGCCATCGGCTACCGGCTGAGCGCCAAGCTCGCGCCGGCGAGCAGCACGTCCGCGGCCTCGGGCCACTGGGACGGCGTCCTCGTGCACACGGTCGGCGTCGTGCAGAACGGCGTGATGCCGTCGATCGCCGGGTGCTCGGTGACCTCGCCGAAGGCCGGCGGCCCGGGCCAGTCGCCGCCACGCCAGAGCGGGATTCCGCACAGGATCAAGTGCGGCGGCGCAGCGGGCGCGGTACCGCCGTTCGCCGTGCCCGGCAGCGGCAACCACTGGATCCTCGGCTGGAAGCTGACCTACGACAAGCTGTCGAGCGCGGTCAGCGCCGCCGACATCCTCGCCACGGCCGCAGCGGGAGCCGCCGCGGTCACGCCGATGAACCTGTGCACCACGTGCACGTCGGGCAAGTTCGGCCGCACGATCCTCACGGCCGACCAGGCGAACGCCATTCTCAACGGCCGGGCCTCGGTCGTCGTGCGGACGACGAGCAACCCGGGCGGCGAGATCAGCGGCCCGATCACCCAGGTGAAGCAAGCCGCCAAGAAGTAGACAGGCTGTCGCATCGCCGACAACGAGTGGCGGGCCTCCGGGCCCGTCACTTTTTTCGCCTAGCCCGGCGGCTGCGCGATCCCCAGCCCCTGGATCGCCTTCCCGAACGCCGCCCACTTCGCGTCCGTCATGCCCTGCTCCGCGACGTAGACGGAAAAGCCGGTCGTGCCCGCCTGCCGGAGCAGCCTCGCGTACGTCGCGACGTTGCCGAGGCCGAGCTTGCCCGCGTACATGCCGACGATCGGATGCACACGATCGGCCGGGAAATAGGGGGCCGCGCCCGTCACGCACGCGGCCGGGGCGGCGGCCGCGCCCAACTCGTTGACGTAGGCCTCGGGGAGGAAGTCGAAGCCCGCGGTACTCCAGGCCTCCCAGTCGAGGTCGTGCTCGTCCGGCCGGCAGTAGGAGGCGACCGCGGCCGGGAGGCCCGGCTCGAGCCTGCGGAACTCGCCTGCGAACGCCGCCGAGCGGTGGAAGCGGGCGCCGCTCTTCCCGGTCGGGCCGGTGTAGCCGTACTCGGCCTCGGCGTCGGCGACGTAGAAGGTCAGCCCGTACCGGGCGAGCAGCCGATGCACGAGATCGGCCTCGCCGACCGGGTCGGTCCGGAGCACGCCCCAGCCGCCGAGCGGTAGCCCGCTCGCCTGGCGGAACCGGTCGATCCAGACCGGGTCGAGGGGGGCCGCGGTCGTCCCGTCCTGTACGAACACGGCGGCCCAGCCGAAGCCGTTCACCCGCAGCTCCTCTCCGAGCACGGCCGGGTCGATCGCGGTCGGGTGCCAGACGAACGCGCCCGCGTCACGCCAGGACATGGGCACGGAAGGCGGCACGGGCGCCGGCGGCGGTGGGGGAGGCTGCGGAGCCGGTGCAGTGGTCGTCGGAGGAGGCGGTGGCGGCTGCGTCGACGCGGCGTCTGGTGGCCGCTCGAGCCGCCGCAGGCGGCAAGGCCGAGGACGAGCCCACAGACGGCGAGCCGGGCGACGCGCACGCTGCAGGGTTGCAGAGAGGCGTTCTGAGAATGTGAGGGGCCGGCAACCGACTCGGGGGCGGTGGATGCGTGCGGCTGTGCGCGCGGCGCCGTGACCGTGATCGTGCCCGCGTACAACGAGGCGGCGTCGATCGCCGAGACGATCGAGTCGCTCCAGCGCCAGACGCTCGCGCCGGCCGAGGTCATCGTCGTCGACGACTGCTCGGGCGACGGGACAGGTGAGATCGCCCGGAGCCTCGGCGTCACCGTCCTGCGGCCGCCGTCCAACACCGGCTCGAAGGCAGGCGCGCAGACGTTTGCGGTATCGGCCGTCTCGACCGAACTGGTCATGGCCGTCGACGCCGACACGGCGCTCGCTCAGGACGCGCTCGAAACGCTAGTTCATGCGCAAGCAGCTGTGGCGCTGGTCACACGGGTTCGTGCAGAACGTCCGCCTGCACTGGCGCGACCTGCTCCACCTCGGCTACCTACGCTCGCTCGTGGCAGTGGCCTGCTACGACGCGCTCGTCGCCTCTCTGGCATTCCTCGTAGTCCTGCCGGTGCTCGCGATCGTTCTCAGCCCGCTCTTCTTGCTCGGCTACGTCCTCGACGCGCCCGCCGTGATCATCCCGGTGGGAATCGCGGCGGCACACCGGCGTGAGCTGCGACGAGCGCTCGCCAGCTTTCCCTGCTTCTACGTGCTCCGCGTGCTCAACGCCGCGATGATGCTGAAGGCGATCTGGCTGGAAGGCGCGATGCGGCGGCCGCTGCTCGTCTACGAGAAAGGACACTGATGACCGCAGGGCTTCCAGGTGCCGGTATCGGCGGGCTGTTCTTCGTCCTCTCGGCCTTCTTCATGCTCGTGGTCGAGATCCAGCGAACCGTACGCGGGCGCTCGAGCCGCGAGCGTTGGGCACTCGTCCTCCGAAACGTCGCGATCGCCGCCTCGATGATCGTGGCGGTCACCGCGGTCGTCTGGGTCGTGCACCGGCTGGCGTACCCTCCCTCGTCGTCGCGGGGCGGCGCGGGCGACAAGGACTCGGACGGCGCCGTACACGAGCTCATTCCCTTCTCACCGGTGTTGATCGCGCTCGGCGTCCTCGCGGTCGTGCTCGTAGGCGCATATCTGCTCCGCTTCGTCGCCGGCCGCCGCCGTACCGGCTAGCTGGCCGCCTTCGCCTTCGCGTTCGAAGCACCTGGCGAGGAGCCGCCGGTCCGGACGTAGCCATGTGTCGCTGCTGACCTGCCAGCACCCCTGGAACCGGCCTGTTACCACTGTAGGCGGCCGCGCCGTCGGTTCCTAGTGTCCTCCCTGGTTCGGATCGCGACGGAGCGATCCGAGATCGCCACATAGGGAGGTGGAGAGCCATGAGACTCCGGCTCGTTCTTTCTGCAGTGCTGGCCCTCGCGTTCGGGGTACTCGCCAGCGCTTCCTGGGCAGGCCATCGATCGACCGCTGCCGCTCTGTCACCACAGACCGTGCTCGACTGGAATTCGCACGCATGGACGGTCGTGTCTCAGGCGCAGCATCCGCGGGAGGTCACACCGCCCGCGACGAGAAACCTGTTCCAGGGCGAAGGCTTCATCTACATGACCTACACCCAGGCGGCGGTCTACGACGCGGTCGTCGCGATCGAGGGCCGCTACGAGCCGTACGGGTTCTCGCTGTTCGCGCCCGAGGGCGCATCACCGGACGCGGCTGTCGCGCAGGCTGCGCACGACGTGCTGTCGTACTACCTCGCGCCCTGGCTGACGCCGGCGCAGGTGACGCAGCTCGACACCTGGCTCACCGATTCGCTGGCGGCAATCCCGGACGGCCAGTCGAAGGCGGACGGGATCTCCGTCGGCCACGCAGCTGCGCAGGGCGTCATCGCCATTCGCACGAACGACGGGCGCGACGGCCCTGAGGGAACGTTCGGCACGGGGCCGATCGTGCCCGGGGAGTGGGTGCTCACCCCCGGGCCGTTCACGTTCGCTCAAACGCCGTGGATGGCGACGACCATGCATCCCTTCATGCTCAAGAGCACCTCCCAGTTCCGGGCGGGTCCGCCCCCGGCGCTGGGCAGTGGCACGTATGCGAAGGACCTCAACGAGGTCAAGGCCTACGGATCGTCGGCGGCCAGCACCGCGCGGTCCGGCGACCAGACGAAGACGGCCTATTTCTGGAACGCGAACGCCATCAACCAGTTCGACGACGCGCTTCGCGGCGTGGCCACGCAGCACGACATGGACCTCGTCGATGCGGCGCGGCTGCTGGCGATGGGCGACACGAGCGTCGTGGATGCGGCGATGGCGTGCTTCGACGGGAAGTACCACTACCTGTTCTGGCGACCGATCACGGCCATCCAGCACGCCGACATCGACGGCAACAGCAAGACAGAAGCCGACCCGAGCTGGACGCCGCTCATCACTACGCCCAATCATCCGGAATACCCGTCGGCGCACGGATGTGCCACCGGCGCATTCACGGAAGCTCTCAAGCAGGCGCTCGGGAGTGACCACATCGACCTCACCATCAAGGGTGCGGAGGGCGGCGCCGTGAGCCTGACCACGAGCCGCCACTTCAACACGGTGCAGGAGATGCGGGACGACGTCGAGAACGCGCGAGTCTGGGCGGGTCTCCACTTCCGCGACTCTGTAAAGGAAGGCCTCAAGGTCGGCGAGAAGGTCGCTCGCTACGGGCTGGACCGGAACTTCCGCCCCTCCTAGAGCGATCGCCGAACTCAGCGTGGGCCGGGTGACGCACGCCCGGCCCACGCGGCAGATACCAGTGGGCGGTGACGGGGTCGAACCGCCGACCTCCTGCTTGTAAGGCAGGCGCTCTCCCAGCTGAGCTAACCGCCCTCGGCCCGAAACGCTAGCTGGTACTCGTGCGGGCAGCGTTCGAGGCTCGCCCGGCGCGGCCGTCCAGGTTGAAGGGAATCACCCGGTACCAGCCTCGAATCGCGCTCGCGGTCGGGTCTTCCCACCCGTCGTCGAGATCGGTGACGCAGCGGCGGCAGACCGTCGACCAGGGACCGGTACGTTCCGGAGCGCGCTGGATGCTGTAGTTCCGCGCCCCGGCGGATCCCCTCCAGTAGACGCGGCCGGCCCGGATCGAGGTGATCGTCGGCGCCGGCGGGAGGGCGTGTCGCGGCCGCCGCACGCCGGCCATCGCGTAGTCGTGGCTGCGGATGATCTGGGCACGTGCCGCCATGTCGCCGGCGGACATGACGAGCGTCTTGATCCCCGTGTAGTACATCGCCCACCACTGACCGCTCTCGCCTGTCCGCGCCACAGACGGGTCCGAGGTGTCGGCCGGGATCGGCAGCCATCCGTGCCCGTCTGCGTGCGCCTCGAGGGCCCAGAAGGCGTCGCCGGCGATCTCTCGGTTGGCCAGGAGCCCGGCCAGAAAGCCGCTCAGCGAGGGCCTGGTCGGGAAGTTGGTCAGGTCCCAGCCGTACTCGTAGACGATGTACGGCTTCCCGGCAGCGCGGCACGTGTCGATCCAGCCTTTGACGAACGACGGCGGCAGCGACCAGTGCGGATACACGAACGAGACGCAGGCGTCGACGGCCGCGAGCCCGGCGTTGTTGGCGCCCGAGAGGATCAGATGGCGGCCGTCCAGCGAGCGGACGTACTGCGCGATCTGCCTCGTCCAGGGCGTCGGGCTGCCGCCGCCGTTCAGGAGGTCCCAGCCCAGGATGGTCGGGTCGTCCTTGTAGGCCACGCCCGTGTAGACGTTGACATGCTCGAGTAGGGCCTTGACGTGCGCCTCGACGTCGGCGAGCACGCCCGGATCGGTCCAGAAGGGCTCCATATTCACGAGCGAGCAATCGGGCACCGAGATCCCACGCCAGCGGAGGTAGACGCAACCCGTGCCGCCTGCACGCGCGTCGTCGCCGACGATCGTCGGG
The DNA here is from genome assembly GCA_963776375.1 of uncultured Actinomycetes bacterium. Lineage (GTDB taxonomy): Bacteria > Actinomycetota > Thermoleophilia > Gaiellales > Gaiellaceae > PALSA-612. The sequence goes on from CAVZMF010000011.1 coordinate 57,874, forward strand.
ATGACCTTGATTCCGCGGCTCCGGGCGGCGCGAAGCGCGTAGTCGATGCGCTCGAACGCCGCCTGGTTGAACTTCCCGGGCTCGGGCTCGAGGCACACGTCGCAGCCGACCGAGTCGCCCATCGTCTGGCTGCGTACGACACGGACGCCCATCTCCTTCGCCGTCGCGAGAGCGTCGTCGATCTCGAAGTGGCTCGGGTAGTGCGGCCCGGCCGGATCGGCGGGGCCGTACCCGGCGAGGCCAAGCCATTCGATGTTCGCTCCGCCGAACCGGAACAGCTTCCCGGCCAGGCGCAGCTCCTTCCCGGCGCGGGTCACGAATGTGCTCGGGGCCGCCGCCCCGCGCGATGCGAGCACGACACACAAGGCCACGAGAAGGAGCGAGGCCGCAGCGAGGATCCTCGAGCGCATCGCGCCAGTATGCTGGCCGCGGGGCCCCCATCGACTAGCGGCCCAGGTCACGGCCCTTTCAAGGCCGTAGCGCGGGTTCGAATCCCGCTGGGGGCATCCGAAGGAGGTATCACATGACGGGTTCTACGCCGGTGTCAGCGGACCAGTTCCCCACCGACCCATCAGGTTTGCCCGAGAACAAGGTCAGTAAGGTGATCGAGGTTCCCGACCGCGGCCGGGTCGAGCTGAAGATTGCCCCGGTGGCGAAGCGGCTCGGTGACACCACCGTGCGGATGCTCGCCTACAACGGGTCGATCCCCGGTCCGAGTCTGAAGGTGCAAGAAGGGTCTGAAGTGGTCGTCGATGTCGTCAACGAGGGTGATCTGGAAGCGACGGTTCACTGGCACGGGCTACGTCTGGACAACCGCTACGACGGGACACACGAGACGCAGGCACCGATGCCGGTCGGCGGACGGTTCACGTACCGGATTCAATTCCCCGATCCGGGCGTCTACTGGTACCACCCGCACATCCGCGAGGACTACGGCCAGGAGATGGGTCTGTACGGCAACATCCTGGTCGTCCCCGTGGATCCCGAGTACTGGCCGCCGGCCAACAGGGAGATCCTGCTCACCCTGGACGATGTCCTCCTCGAGGACGGTCACGTCGCCCCGTTCAGCCGCTCGGAGACGAACTACGTGGCGATGGGCCGGTTCGGCAACGTCCTGCTCATCGCCGGCGAGCCCGACCTCTCGCTGAATGCGAAGCTCGGCGAGGTCGTGCGCTTCTACCTGACCAACACTGCAAACACCCGCGTCTTCAACGTCGGGCTCGAGGGAGGTCGGATGAAGCTGGTCGGCGGTGACAGCGGCCGCTGCGAGCGGGAGCAATTCGTAGAGGAAGTGATTCTGGCGCCGTCCGAGCGGGTCATCGTCGACGTGCTGTTCGAGAAGCCGGGCCAGGCGACGCTGGAGCACCGGACGCCGGACAAGACGTATTCGCTCGCCGCGATCACCGTCAGCGAGGAACAGGCGGAGCCGGCGCTGGGGCGGGAGTTCGAAGTCACGCGCACGAATGCGGAGATGGTGGCCGAACGGGAGCGAATAGCCCCGTTCATACCCGCCGACCCCGACAAGACGCTTGCCTTCGTCGCCGAGATGGACATGGATGTCCCCGAGGGGCCGGTCGTCTACGCGTGCCCGATGCACCCGGAGGTCGTCCAGGCCGAGGAGGGGAGCTGCCCGAAGTGCGGGATGAAGCTCCTGGCTGTTGCGGCGCCGGTGACCAGCTACGCCTGTCCGATGCACCCGGAGGTCGTCAGCGAGCGACCCGACCGTTGTCCGAAGTGCGGGATGAAGCTCGTCCCCGCCCAACTCGTGACCGAGGCGACAGAGCACGGCGGCCCGACCCACGACCATGGCGACAGCCACGCGCACGAAGCAGCGGGCGGCGTCGAGTGGGAGGACGACATGGTCGAGGTCAATCGGATGACCACCCCGGCCAACATGCGCTGGAAGCTCGTCGACCGGACGAGCGGCGCTGAGAACCATGCGATCGACTGGCGGTTTCTGGTTGGCGACCAGGTGAAGATCCGTCTGGTCAACGAGATGGACTCCGACCACCCGATGCACCACCCCTTCCACATACACGGGGCCGGCCGGTTCCTCGTCCTCACCCGAGACGGAGTCGAGGAGCCGAACCTGGTCTGGAAGGACACGGTGTTGGTACGCACCGGGGAGACGGTGGAGATCCTGCTCGACGTCACCAATCCCGGCGTCTGGATGGCGCACTGCCACATTGCCGAGCACCACGAGAGCGGCATGATGTTCAGCTTCCACGTCGACCCGAATCCCGACCGAAGCTCGTGATTCCGGCCGGCCGGCCGACTCCGGCCTCCTGCCTGCCCTTGCGCGCATGGCGGCGGCCATCTGCGGCTGTCATGTGGGGACTGGTGTTCGGCGCTGTCCAGGCGGCGTCGCCGCTCGCCTTCTGGTGGCTGGACGCAGCCACCGTGTACGCGCTCGGGTTGGTGCTGATCGCGTCGGTCTACGTCGGCTTCGCGGTCGCCGACGGACGCTGGAGAGTCGTCGCGGTCGAGAGCGGCGTCGCAGGCCATCGACTGGGTGGCAGCGACGATCATCGCCGTCGAGATCGTCGCCGGCGTCGACTTCCACTAGCTCGAAGGGGGACACCGACATGACCGAGAATGGCTCGCCGAACCGCTTCGATGTCGCCGTGGTCGGCGCCGGCCAGGCCGGGCTGGCGATCGGCTACTTCCTCGCGCGCCAGGGCCGACGCTTCGTGATCCTCGACGGCGCCGACGCGATCGGCTCCGCCTGGCACAGCCGCTGGGACTCGCTCACCCTGTTCACGCCGCGGCGCTACGACAGCCTCCCCGAACTCGCCTTCCCCGGCGAGCCCGACGGTTACCCGATCCGCGACGAGGTGATCGCCTACCTCGAGCAATACGCAGCGCAGTTCGAGCTGCCAGTGCGACTGAACAGCCAGGTGCGCTCGCTGACCGCGAAGGACGGAGGCTTCCTGCTCGCTCTCGGCGGCGAGTCGATCGAGGCCGACCAGGTCGTCGTCGCCACCGGTCCCTTCCAGAAACCGCTCGTACCGCCGTTCGCGGGCGGGCTGTCGGCCGAGGTGTTCCAGACGCACAGCACGGGATATCGCGATCCCGCCGGCGTACCCGAAGGCACCGTACTCATCGTGGGCGGAGGCAACACCGGCTTCCAGATCGCCGAGGAACTGGCCGCGACACACGCCGTCCACCTCGCGGTCGGGTCACGCCAGACGCCGCTTCCACAGACGATCCTCGGCCGCGATCTCTTCTGGTGGCTCGAGAAGCTGGGCCTGCTCCACAAGACGGTCGACTCGCGGCTCGGACGGCGATTCCGTGATCGCGAGACGCTGATCGGCTCGAGCCCGCGCACCGCCAGGCGGCACGGAGTGGAGATGCGACCTCGGGCGACCGCGGCCTCAGCGCGAACGGTGACGTTCGCCGATGGAAGCAGCCTCGAAGTCGACGCGGTCATCTGGGCAACCGGCTACCGCCCCGACAACTCCTGGATCGACCTGCCGATCACCGACCCGGAAGGGCACCTCCGCCACGACCGCGGCGTGACGGACTTCGCGGGCCTCTACTTCCTCGGTCTGCCGTGGCAGCACACCCGCGGGTCGGCGCTGCTCGGCTGGGTCAAGGAGGACGCCGAGTACATCGCCGAGCGAGTCGGTGCCCATGAAGCCTCCGGCGTCACCAGATCTGGGTAGACGAGGTAGCCACCCGGCTTGAGAACGCGTACCGCCTCTGCGAGCGCGTTCAGGCCGGCGCTTCGAAGCCGAAGCCGCCATGCGGTCCGGCTACTGCCGGGGAGCTCTCCGTCGATCCGCACGGCAGAATAGTCTGCGGGTGTGGCAGCCCGGACGGCGGTGCTCTCCGAGGGACAGCTCGCCCTGCTTGCCGAGCACGGCGAGGAGCGGCGCGCGGAGATCGGCGACGTGCTCTTTCGGGTCGGTGACCGACGCTATCCGCTGATCGCGATCATCGAAGGCGAGGTGGCCGTCCTCGACCAGACCGGTGCGGAGATCAACCGCCACGGCCCGGGCGGCTTCCTCGGCGAGTCGGGCCTGCTCTCGGGACAGACTGTCTTCTTCACGGCCGCCGTGACCGAGCCGACGCTCTACATCGCCGTCGAGCGTGAGGAGCTGCGAACGCTCCTGTTCGAGGACAGCGCGCTCAGTGACCTGTTGCTCTGGACTTTTATGGCTCGCCGGGAGGGGCTTCAGGCGCGGGACGGTGTCGGTGCCGAGATCGTCGGGCCGCATTCGTCCGAGGCGACGCGACAGCTCGTCGAGTTCGCGCGGCGCAACCGCCTGCCGTTCACGTGGCTGGACACCGACCGCCCCGAGCATGCGGAGGGGCTCGCACAGATCTCCGGACTCGCGGACAACGAGATCCCGCTCGTGCGTCTACCGGGAGGGCCTGAGCTTCGGAATCCCTCGGCCGGCGAGGTGTCCCGGGCGCTGGGCATCGGGCTCGATCTCGACCGGGCGGAGACGGTCGACCTGCTCGTCGTCGGCGGCGGCCCGGCCGGGCTCGGCGCCGCCGTCTACGCCGCGTCGGAGGGGCTGAACACGCTCGTGGTCGAGGGCACCGCTCTCGGCGGGCAGGCGGGAACGTCGCGGAGGATCGAGAACTACCTCGGCTTCCCGGCGGGCATCAGCGGCTCGGAGCTGACGGTTCGCGCCGTCGGCCAGGCGCGGAAGTTCGGCGCCCGCACGGCCACGCCGTACCGCGCCGTCGCGCTCGAGCCCGGCGCCGAGCTTCACCTCGTCCGGCTCGAGAGCGGCCAGGAGATGAGGGCGCGCGCCGTCGTTCTGGCGACCGGCGCCGAGTACCGCCGGCTTCCGATCCCGGAGATCGACTCGTACGAAGGCGTCAGCATCTTCTATGCCGCGGGGCCACAGGAGGCCCGGCGCTGCGGCGCCACGCGGGTCGGTGTCGTCGGCGGCGGGAACTCGGCGGCCCAGGCGGCGATCTGGCTCGCCCGCGGCGGCGCGCTCGTGACGCTCTTCCACCGCCGGGCCGACCTCAGCGAGACGATGTCGGACTACCTGATCCACGACCTCGAGCGCGCCGGCGTCTTCGTCCGGGGGCACAGCGAGATCGCCGCGCTGCACGGCGCCGACGGCCAACTCGAGGCGGCGACGCTCCGCGACGGCGAGCGGATTCCGCTCTCCAACCTCTTCCTCTTCCTCGGAGCCGCACCGAACACCGACTGGCTCGGTGGCACGGTCGCGCTCGACGACGACGGCTTCGTCCTCACGGGCCAGAGGGCCGGTGCCGAGAGCATCCTGGAGACGAACGTGCCCGGCGTCTTCGCGGTGGGCGATGTTCGCTCGGGGTCGGTCAAGCGTTGCGCCACCGCTGTCGGCGAGGGGGCGATGGTCGTGCGTTTCGTCCACGAGCGCTTCTCCGCCGACGTTGTCGGGACCCCGGCAGGCAGCTGACACCGCTCGACGCTCCGCGCTACACCGCCGACCTCTCCCACACCGAGACGTGCCTTACGATTTCCGCTAGATGATTGGTCAGCTTTATCGATCAATCATCTAGACCTGGGAAAGCTCTGCTGCCGATTCGCGGACGGCGACGACGTTGAACGCCGTGACCGGCCGCTGAAAGCCCTTCAGGACGAACTCGCCGGCGGGCTCGACGTCGACGTCGTCTTCGACCTCGGCGTAGAGGCGCTGGGCGATCAGGATCTGGCCGCCTGTCGCCTCGTCGGCCAGCCGCGAAGCGAGGTTCGTCACCGCCCCGATCGCGGCGTAGTCGGAGCGGCCCTCGAAGCCGACCTCGCCGCACGTCGCGTAGCCGAGGGCGATACCGACGCCGAAGTCGAGGTCGTGCCCGCGCTTCGACCACTGCGGCGTGAGCTCGGCCATCTCCTCGCGCAGCGCGCAGCCCATGCGCACGGCGCGGAGCGCGGCGTCGGGGACCTCGATCGGGTCGTTGAAGAAGAGCTGGACGCCGTCGCCCTCGAGGAAGCCGACGGTCGCCTCGAAGCGCTTCACGAGCCGCGCCGATCACGCCGTGGAACTCGCCGAGCACGCGCATCAGCTCCTCGGGCTCGACGGCGTCGACGAAGCTCGACCAGCCGCGCAGGTCGGCGAAGAACATCGCCACCTGCCGGCGGTGGCTCGCGAGGATCGTCTCGTCTCCCGAGGTGACGACCGCGTCCGCGAGCTGGGGCGAGAGGAAGCGTCGCAGCCGCCGCAGCCGCTCGAGCTCGCTGACCTGGGCGTCCACCCGCTCCTCGAGCGTTCGGTTGAGCTCCGCGAGCTCGGCGGCCTGCGCCTTGATCGTGTCGTGGTAGCGCTTGATCCGGAGCAGCGACCGCACCCGCGTGAGCAGCTCGTCGTGGTTGAACGGCTTGGGGATGAAGTCGTCCGCGCCGGCCTCGATCGCCTTCGTCTTCTCCTGGCCGATGCTCGAGGTGACCATGATCACCGGCAGCACCGCGGTGTCGTCGTTCGCGCGCAGACGCGTGCAGACCGCGTAGCCGTCGAGGCCGGGCATCATCACGTCGAGCAGGATCAGGTCGGGCTCCTCCGCCTCGACGACCTCGAGCGCCGCGACGCCGTCGTGCGCGGTCACGACCTCGTAGCCGCGCGGGACGAGCACCGCCTCGAGCAGGCGCACGTTCTCGGGGACGTCGTCGACGACGAGGATCTTGGCCGGCCGCTCAGCCACGGTCGCAGTGCTCCCGAACGGCCTGGATCAGCTCGGCGACGTCGACCGGCTTGGAGAGGTAGCCGTCGAAGCCGGCCTCGAGGAAGCGCTCGCGGTCGCCGCTCATCGCCTGCGCGGTCAGCGCGACTACGGGGATCGACCGCGGTTCGCTCGTCCTGCCGGAGTCGCGCGAGCGCCTCGACGCCGTCGATGCCGGGCAGCTGCACGTCCATCAGCACGAGCGCCGGGCTCGTGCGTCGCGGGCGAGCTCGACCGCGTCCTCGCCCGTGGTCGCCTCGAGCGTCGCTGTATCCCGTCGCCTGCAGCACGTCGCGGAAGAGCTTCATGTTCTTCTCGTTGTCCTCGACGACGAGGACCGCTCACCGGCCATTGCGGCTCTCCTCCTCGATCGGCAGCGTGAAGACGAAGCGGCTGCCGTGCCCGGGCTCGCTCTCGACCCAGATCCGGCCGCCGTGCAGCTCGACGAGGCGCTTCGAGAGCGCGAGCCCGAGGCCGGTGCCCTCGCGCTGCTCGCACGCCGACGTCGGTCTGCTGGAACTCCTCGAAGATCCGCTCCTGGTCCTCGGGCGCGATGCCCGGGCCCGGTGTCGGTGACCGACACCTGCACCTCGCCGTCGACCCGGGCCGACGCGACGACGACGCTCCCGCCCTCCGGCGTGAACTTGACCGCGTTCGAGAGCAGGTTGAAGACCACCTGGCGGACGCGCCGCTCGTCGCCGTCGACGAGGTCGACGTCGGGGGCGAGCTCGAGCGAGAGCTGGACGCCGTTCTTCGATCGCCGCGCTCGCGCACCATCACGACGCCGCGCTCGAGCGCCTCGCGCAGCGAGAACGTGGCGACCTCGAGCTCGACCTGGCCGGCCTCGACCTTGGACAGGTCGAGCACGTCGTTGATCAGCGACGAGCAGGTGGTTGCCGGACGAGAGGATGTCGTCGAGGTACTCCTCCTGCTTCTCGTTGATCTCGCCGAACAGCCGCTGCCGCAGCACCTGCGAGAAGCCGATGATCGCGTTCAGCGGCGTCCGCAGCTCGTGCGACATGTTGGCCAGGAACTCGCTCTTGTGCTCGGCTCGCGACCTCGAGCTGGCGGCCCTTCTGCGAGAGCTCTGCCAGCGCCTGCTGCAACTCCCGGGTGCGTTCCTCGACCTTCTGCTCCAGCCCTCTGACAGATGCCTGCAGGCTCGCCGCCATCCCGTTCAGCTCGTCTGCGAGGCCGCCCAGCTCGTCGCGGCGGCGGAGCTCGATCCGCTCGTCGTAGGCGCCCGCGCCGATGCGGGCTGCGGCCGTCCGCATCTGCTTGATCGGGCGGACGAGACGGCGGGCGAGCAAGACGCTCAGGCCGATCCCGGCGGCGAGGAACGCCGCGAGCAGCAGCGCCGTCCGCCAGATCTTCCCGCGGACCGGCGCGAACGCCGCGCTCTCGGGCTGCTCGACGAACACCTTCCAGCCGACCGGCCCGACGGTCGCCCAGGTGCTCAGCACCTTTTGCCCGCGGAAGTTGCGGCCGACCGTCGATCCGGTGTTCGACGAAGCCAGCGCCCTGGTCACCTGAGGAAGAGCCAAGGAGCGATGCGTGAAAGCGGCGGGGTTCGGGTGCGCGATGGGCACGCCTCTGGCGTCGATCGCGTAGACGTATCCGGACGTCCCGAGACGCGTCTGCCTGACGAGGTCCTGAATGACTCCGAGATCGAGCGTCTCGCCGACGACTCCGGTTCCTGTCGACGCTGGTCCCCCGACTGCGGCGAGATTCCGCAACCATGACCTCCATCGATCGTGCTCCGGGGTTGGACAGGAGCCGTGGCGCGTACACGGGACCGAAGTAGACCCCCGCCGCCCTCGCCTGCTCGACCGAACGATCGTGCAAGAAGTTACCCTTGACCGGGGTGAGCCCGCCGCCCGCGCTTGCGAGCGTCTTGTGCCCGGCACGGTCGACGTAGAACGCATCGGTCGCGTGATCGTCGAGCAGGGGTTGAAGCACCGAGCCCAGTGCGGTGAAGCGACAAGTAGCGGCCCGTCGATCGCCTTCATTCTCTTGGTCAGGTCCCTGAAGTACTGGTCGATCGTGACCGCGACCGACTTCGCCTTCTCCTGCTGCAGCCGGGTCAACGCGCGCTTGTTGTCCTGGTAGGACGAGTAGAGCAGGTACACGCTCGTGCAGATCACCGGAACGGCGACCAGCAGCGCGAACACGGCGATGTACTTGGCCGAGAGCGATGAAAGCCACCGGGCGACCCGCTCACTCACCGGCCGATTCCCCACCGGATCTAGCCGTTACTGAAGCTGTACGTCCCGTCCCAGTGCCACAGCTTGGGGATCGACGTATCGGCCGTGACACGGACACGGAGATGGAACCCGGCGAGCGTTCCCGTGCCGTCCGAGATCGTGCACAGTCCGATCCCGGTCGCGAAATGAAGGAAGCAATGGCCGGTTGCGACGGTGCCGCGCCCCACGTAGATGACGATGTCGCTGTCCAGCGCGGTCTTGCTGTCCTGCTGGAAGTAGAAGATCTTCGAGCCCACCTTGAGCGCCTTGACGTTCGAGGACCTGATCGTGCAATACGCGCCGATGAGCCCGGTGTACCCCGAGCAATCCTTCGTCGCGTGGAATGCCTTCGTCTCTCGGGGCGCCTGGTTCTGGGAGGAGGCAGCCGATACGGAGAGCCCGAGAGCGGCCAGCAAGACGAGCTCCGGTCGCAAGCACGAGAACGCCTCTTCGGCAACCCTGTACGGCCGGCCATCGAGGCCTCCTTTGCTCGGGGAGCGAGCGTAACAGACGTTTGTGCGGCGCGTAGCTTGTTCGCCGCCGCGCCGGATCTCTTCGTGATGAGCGGCTTCCACATCTCCCCTGCCCTCCTTATTGGTTGCCTCGCGTCATCCGTCGAATGATCGTGGTCCGGGGAACCGATGGCAAGGGTGCCAGCATCCCGATCCGAAGGGTGTACCCCCGGCGCTTCGATGAGCGACTCGGCCTCGGCGATCACGGCTCGGTACTCGCCGGCAACCGCCTCGCGCATCCGGCTGGCGAGCTCCCGCTCCTGCGCGGCGAGACCAAGCTCGCCGATCCAATTGCCGATCGGAGCGCATGGTAAGAAGGGGGTCGACGGTTCGAGTCCGTCAGAGGGCTCTGCAAAGTCACTGTAAGACAGGGCCTCTTGGTCGCATCAATTTGCAGAACCGTCAGCGTGCGCCAGGTGTGGAGCTGTTATGAAGCCTCGGACTGCACGGAACAGCCAGAGTCCCGGCCCGTGAGAGGGACGGGGCTCTGGCCGTCGGGCTGTGGTGGATCGCTACCGAGGGTTTCAGCGCCTTGTCAGCCCTGAAGATGGAGCGTCCCCTGGAAGCAAACGTCACCGAGAACGTTCCCCGGTGTCGGAATGGGGCACGTGTCAAATTGCGTGTACTCCCCGGTCACTCGGGCGCCCCTCATCCATCCCTGGATGACCACGCCGCGGATCGTGGCGGTGATCGGGGTCGTCGTGTCGTTCTCGGTGATGAAGTTGTACGCGACGAACGAGTGCTTGCTGCCGTTGAACCCGTAGAGGGCCTGTCCCAGCCAGAAGCCGGGCTTCGACGTGGTGTCGTCCCTGATGACCTTCCCGGCGTACACGCCTGGGCCGACATCTCCCCCGACCACGCCGGCCATGGAAACCCCGGCCTGTGTCGACGGGTCGGCAGGGAGACTCGTCACCCATTTCGTGAACGTGACGTCGGCGCTGCGGTGGTTCCGGTCGCCAGCGAGCGACCCTCCGGCCGTGGGACGTGCCTGCGCGACGACTGCGCAGCCCGCGGCCACCGCGATGGCCAGGATCACTCCGATCATGCGCTTCATGCTGTTCCTCCTTCGTGGTTGCGACGCAGTGACGTTGAGCGACGAGCGTGGCATCTGAGCCGATCTGCGTCTGCGGTGCCAGCCCCCGATTTCGCGCGGGTGCCAGCACGGTGTCCGCCGCTTCAGCGGCAGTAGCCGCGCACCTGGTCTGGAAAGCGCTCGACGTCGATCGGCTTCTCGAGGTAGCCGGCGAAACCTGCGGTCCAGGAGCCAGGCCGCGTCTTCCTCGAGGGCCAGCGAGCTGAACGCCACGACCGGGATCGCAGCCGTCCGCGCGCTGTTGCGGCGAGCGTCCGGGCGGCGTCCGTACCGTCCATGTCCGGGAGCCGGAGGTCCATCAGGATCACGTCCGGAAGGTGCTCATCGGCGAGCGCGACTCCCTCGGCGCCGGTCGCGGCCTCCAGCGTCCGGAACCCGGCGGCGTCGCAGCACGTCCCGCGCGAGTTTCAGGTTGCGCGCGTTGTCGTCCACGATCAGGACGAGGGGAGCCGTCGTATTGTTCACGCGTGCCCATCCGGCTGGTGCTGGCCGACGACCACTACCTCGTCCGCGAGGGGGTGCGGCGGCTGCTCGAGACGGAGCCCGAGCTCGAGGTTGCCGCCGTCTGCAGCGACCTCGAGTCCTTGCTCGCTGCGGTCGACGCGGAGCATCCCGACGTGGTCGTCACCGACATCCGCATGCCGCCCGGGAACACCGACGAGGGGATCCAGGCCGCCGCTCGGTTGCGAGAGACGCACCCGGCAGTCGGCGTGGTCGTGCTCAGCCAGTACACGAACCCGAGCTACGCGCTCGCGCTCCTCGAGGGCGGCAGCGAGGGCCGCGCCTATCTCCTGAAGGAGCGCGTCGAGGACGTCGAGCAGCTCGTCGCTGCGATCCGCGCCGTGGCCGAGGGCGGCTCGGTGATCGACCCGAAGGTCGTCGACGCGCTGGTGGCGGCCGACGGCCGCAGTGAGGACTCGCCGCTCAACCAGTTGACGCCGCGCGAGCGCGACGTGCTCCGGGAGATGGCCGAGGGCAAGAACAACGCCGCCATCGCCGCCGCGCTCTTCCTCACCGAGCGGTCGGTCGAGAAGGTGATCCACTCGATCTTCCAGAAGCTCGGCCTGACCTGGGAGACGTCGGTGCACCGGCGGGTCAAGGCCGTCGTCCTCTACCTGGCGGAAAGCGGCTAGACGATTGATCGAAAATTCGTCGATCACTCGTCTAGCGGTTGCCGGCTGGCAAGCGTACGCATTAGCAAGGGCGTTCTGGGTATCAAAGGCTCGGCTTACGATTTCCGCTAGATGATTGGTCAGCTTTATCGATCAATCATCTAGTGTCATCGCGGCAGCGGGAGCGAGCCGGAGAGGCGGACGCGGCCGTCCGAGCAGGTCTCGATCGCCAGCCGGCCGTCGAGCGCCTCCACCCGGTCGCGGATCCTGACGAGGGCGGGAGCGATCGAGGCCTCGCCGAAGCCGTCGGCGGCGATCTCGAACACGACAGCTCCGTCCTCCTCGCGGACGGTGACCGTCGACGTCGCACCGGCGGCGAGGGACTCGAGCGCCTCTGCGACCACGAGGTACACCGCTCCGACGAGCTCGGGCGGCCAACGCGTCCCCGCCGTGACCTGGACGCTCGCACGGGCGCCGAGCGCCGTCGCGGCAAGCCGCAGGGCCGCGGCCAGGCCCCCGGTCTCGAGCAGCGCCGGGTAGATCCGGTGCGCCAGCGCCCGGGCTTCGTCGATCGCCTCGTGCACGTCTCGCCCCAGCTCCTCGATGAGCGCCTTCGCCGCCTCGGGGTCGTCGTCGACGAGCCGGCGGGCGAGCTGCAGGTTGACTGCCAGGGCGACCAGGTGCTGCTGAGGTCCGTCGTGCAGCTCGCGCTCGATCCGGCGGCGGTCGGCATCGGCGGAGAGCACGAGACGCCTCCGTGACGCCTGCAGCTCCTCGACCTCCGAACGCAAGCGGTCGACGTCGTCCGTCATCGCACGGGCGGGGTCAAAGGCGCCGCGAAGCGCCGGGCCTCACGGCCAGTGCTTGTTTCGCGGGTCGAGGTCGAGCTTGCCGCCGTCGCGGCACTGGGCCGACCAGGAGCCGTACGGAAGATTGGGACGCCGGTACCACGTCGCGGCCAGGCGGCCGAGCTTGTCCGCAGTGCCCCGGCCGGCCCCGAGGAGCTCGCTCGTCGCGGGCACCATCTGCAGCGCGTAGCAGGTCGTCTGGGCGGCGTTCACGTAGCCACGGCTCTGCTCGATCTCACGCGCGAGCACGAGGACGGAGGCCGCCGTCTTCGTCGTCGGGCGGATCGGCTTGCGGTAGGCGACCAGGTCGAGCCGCGAGCACACGCCGGGCGACAGGCTGATCTGTCGCGGCTTCGCCGGATCGACGTAGCCTCCGACGGAGCTCTGGTCGAACGCCTTGGCGAGGATGGCCCAGTCGGCCGCGTTCCAGCAGAAGACCGATCGGGCCGAGCCGGCCTCTCTCGCGGCCGCCCGCGAGTAGCGCGGATCCTTCCTGCTCCGGGGGCTCGGGCCGGCGATCGACTTCAGGCGCTCGCCCGCCGGCAGCGGAGCGATGCCAAGCTGAAGGGTGGACGACGACTGCGACCCGTCCCCGTCCCTGACCGTGAGCGTCACGTCGAAGGTGCCCGCGCGCAGGTACTTGTGGAAGGCGAGCGGGGCGGTCGTCTGCTCCGTCGTCCCGTCGCCGAACTGCCACGTGTACGACGCGGCGCCGAAGGTGACGCCGTCGAAGCGCACCCGCCAGCGCGGGTAGTACGGCGGGGCGCTGACACCGAAGCCGGCGGTTCCGGTGGTCGGCGGGGGCGCCTCCTGGGGCGGGGGCGAACCGGGCGGAGGCGGCGAGCCGGGTGGCGGAGGCGGGCCGGGCGGGGGCGGCGGGCCGGGCGGGGGCGGCGGCCCCGGCGGCGGGGGCGGTCCCGGCGGGGGCGGCGGCCCGGGAGGAGGCGGGGGCCCTCCCGTCGGCGGGTTCGCGAGCGTGTAGCCGAAGGTCCCGCTGTCCGGGTCGACGTCCGACGTGTTGTCGGTCGTGACCAGGAAGTTGAACGAGTTTCCGATCTCGGCCTGGTATTCCGGGAGCGAGACTGTCTCGCCGGAGCCGCACGACGACGACACTCCCGACCCGATCTTCGACCAGCCGCCCCCGTTCCACCTGAACAGGGCCGTTCCGGAGCCGCCGCCGATCTGCACCGCGTAGTCGGCGCCGGCAGGCCCTCCGCCCGCGACGCTGTCGATGGCGATCGCCAGGGCGTCCTGCCCGCTGATGCAGGAGATGTTGTAGAAGGTGACGTTCCAGGTCACCGTCCCGTCGGAGCTGTCGGATACGGAGACGTCCTTGATGTCGGCCGAGCTGCCCTCCGACGGATCGGTCGGATAGGCCTGGTCCTGCGCGGTCGCAGGCGCCTGCGTGCCGGCGCCGGCAGACGTCGTCAGCAGGGGGACGACGACCCCTGTAGCAGCAAGAACGAGACCTGCGAACAGCAGGCGGTGGGCGCGCCGCCTCACGAGAAGGGCATTTTGCCACGGCCCGCAGACAGGGGGGTAAAACAGCGGACAACGGGAACAGGACATATGTGGGAGCCGGCCTCGAGCGGCCTCGGGCCGCCCGAGGGGAGAGCCCGGCTCCTGCTTCTCTTTCTCCAGGCGAGCGGGGCCCGGTCAGACGGAAGAGGAAGGCTCCGCGGGGCTGTCCTCATCGAGGAGCTCCGCGACCTCGGCGGCGACGCCCTGCTTGCGGACGATCTCGTAGCGGTCGGTCCGCGCCACGACCTCCTCGATCTCCTCGATCGTGTGGCCCGGCGCGACCGCGAACTGCGCTGGATCGGAGCGCACGGCGGCGTACTCGTCCGTGGTCAGGGTGATGCGATCGTTGCAATCGAGGTTCGCGCACTCGCAGATGATCCCGAACAGCTCCTCCTCGCCGACGAACAGCCGCACGCGCTCCTCGACCCGCTCGTTCGTCTCCCGGAACAGGGCTTCGTTCAGGCCGAGGCGTTCTTCCGAGGTGCTCATCAGCTACCCCGCAACCCTACTCACCATGGCCCTGAGCGAGGAGGATCGGCCGCGAGCCGATCCCTCTGCGCTAGAGGTCGCGGCGCGCAAAGGCGGTCATCGCCGCTGCGCCGACAACGACGAGATACGCCAGCCGCCCATAGGCGCACGCCCCAGCCGCTGTTGTACGACCCTCCGAACGGGCCCAGCCGGAGCAGGAAGCTCGTGAAGCCGTGTGTGCCGAGCGTGACCTGCTTCAGGGCGTCCTGGTACAGGGCCTCGAAGGGCAGCGCGTACGCGGCGATCGTGGCCCAGTGCGAGATCGTCTGCGAGCCGAGCGCATGCGCGATCGTCCCCAGGAGGCCGGCCACGAGGCCGCCGATGAAGAGCATGAAGATCGCGATCCCGTTCGCCGTCGCGCCGAGGAAGACCGAGCCGAGCAGCGACAGCGCCGTCATCACGACGACTGCGCCCGCGAGCAGCAACCCGGGCGTGACGATGTCCTGCGGCCACCACGATCCCTCGGTGCCGGTGATGACGACGGAGACGATGTAGACGAGGAAGACGTAGACGGCGCACACGCCTGCGGCCGCGAGGAAGCGCGCGAGGAGCATGCTCCGCCGACCGATGGGCCGCACGACGAGCGGCTGGAGCAGCCCGCGCTCGGCATCCCCGGAGACCGCGCCCAGCGTCAGGAACACGGCCAGGACGATGCCCAGGAACAGCGTGGCGAACATGGACATGCCGATCACGAACGTGGCCGCGAACGTCCGCGTGTCGACGTGCACGTCCTCCGGCACGCCGATGTTGTTCAGGTCGGTGAAGATGTAGTGGTTCGCGAGCGCCTCCAGCCCGAGGAAGATCGCGGTCAGGATGATCACGACCAGGAAGACCTTGCGCCGCACGGCCTCGCCGATCGCGTAGCGGATGATGGTGGTCATGCGCCGCCTTCCGGCGCATGAGCGGTGGAGGGGTCCCATGGGAGCGAGCCAAGGGCGAGCGACGTCATGACGTCTCTCCCTGGACGGCCTCGAGGTAGACCTCTTCGAGCGTCGACGAGAGGACCCGGACGCCGTACACCTGCCGACCGGACGCGACCTGCTCCGCGACGAGTCGCGGGGTGTCGTCACGCTTCGCGCCCGGGAACACCTGCATTCCCTGGTCGGTCTCGATCTCGACGCCGCGCGGGTGCGCGAGCTCGTGCGTCGTCCCCTCCTCGACGACCTTGCCGCCGAGCAGGATCACGACGCGGTCGCAGACGAGCTCGACCTCGCTGAGCAGATGCGAGTTGAGCAGGACGGAGACGCCGTTCGAGCGCAGTTCCTCGAGCAGCGTCCGGACGGTCCGGCGGCCGACCGGGTCGAGCGCGCTCGTGGGCTCGTCGAGCAGGAGGATCTTCGGGCTGCCGACGAGCGCCTGCGCGATCCCGAGGCGCTGCTGCATGCCCTTCGACATCCCCTCGACCCGGCGGTCGCGCGCCTCGTCGAGCGCGACCAGCTCGAGCAGCCGCGTACCGCTCCTCCCTCCCGCCGCGCGAGCCCGCGAGCTCCTGGTGGAGCTTCAGCAGCTCGTCGGCCGACATCCAGCCGGGGAAGCGGAAGAGCTCTGCGAGGTAGCCCATCGACGCCCGCGCCTTCGACGAGCCGGCCCGGGCACCGCACACGCGGGCGGTACCTGCCGTGGGCCGGACGAGCCCGCAGGCGATCTTCACCAGAGTCGACTTGCCGGCGCCGTTCGGCCCGAGCAGGCCGACGAGCTCGCCCTCCCCCACCTCGAGGTCGACGCCGCCGAGCGCCTGCACCCGCCCGTAGCGCTTGGCCAGAGCCTGGGCGGCGAGGGCGGCAGCCACCCGGCCAGTGTAGGGACAGGAGACATCCCTGCTTGGGGGTAGCGCCAACGGGGATCGCGGTCGATACCGGGCTGAGATGGACTCGCCCGAGCCCCGTCAGATCGCAGTGTCCACGGCCTTCGTCGCGGTGATCGCGTCGTCGCTGCTCCGTGCGCCGTGGTTTCTCCTGCTGCTGATGATGCCGGCGACGGCCTTCGGCGTGACGCTCTTCTGCCTCGTGCTCGTGAGCGCAGGCGTCGTGCTGCTGCACTGGTGCCTCACGTGGTTCGGGTGGACGATGCCGTTCCGCGCCGCCCTCGCGGCCCGCGCACTGCCCGCCGTCGTGGCGGTCTCGACGACCGGGATCTTCGGCCTCCGCGCGTCGCTGCCGGTACTGCTCGCGATGGCCGGGCTCGAGGTCCTGCTGGCGACGGGGGTCGCGGCCACGACGGCCACACCCCTGCGCCCGACCCACGGCATCACCGGCTTCGACGAGGGCGAGCTACTCGCCGTACCTCCCGACGACGATCCCCTTCCCGAGGAGGATCGCTACGAGCGCGACGTCGCCAGCCTCGTGCGTGAGGCGCGCGACGCCCGCCTGAGACCGACCGGCCGCGCCTCGTACTGAAACGCGAAGAAGCCGCCTGAACGACGGCTCCTCCACCGGCAGACACGGACACGCAATCGGTCTGACTCTCCTCTCTCGCGGCCATTCTGTCAACGCACCGCCGGACTAGGATGGGCCCGTGCCGCGTGGATATCTGGAGGGGCCGGCCAGCGAGGAGCGCGAAGCGGCGCTCGAGCGCGGCGACCACCTGGAACGAGCACCGCTCAGCGGAGCGGCGGGCCGTCTACGGCTCGACGGCGGACGAGCCCGAGCAGCACTTCATCGGCTGGCTCGAGGACGTGGACCCGGAGGAGCTGTTCGCGTCGGGCCGGGCGTGGGGCCTGGCCGTGCGCGTCACCGCTGCGACGTAGCCTCGGCCTTCCGGCGCTCCCAGGCGGAGAGGACGTCCTCGACGTAGCGGCGCTGCGCGTCCGAGAACTCCGCCCGCGCAAGGACGCGTCTCGCCTCGGCCGGGTCGTCGTTCTCGACGGCGGCCTCGAGATGCTCGCGCATCGCTCCCGGCACGCGCAACTGCCGGCGGAGCCACCGCAGCAGGCTGACGCGCGCCTGGTCCATCAGCGCAAGGTTACGGGCTAGAACCCCGGCTGCCGCTCGCCCCACCGGCCCTGGTAGCCGAGCCACGGGAACGCCGCCAGGTAGTCGGCCTTGTCCGTCGGGGCGGGTCCGGCGAAGTGGCGGCGGCGATCAACTTCGCCGTCTACCGGACCATGGTCTCCCTCGACGACCTGATCGTCCGCCTCGGACCTACGCTCTTGCGCTGCGCCGGCGAACTCTCCGCGCGACTCGGTACCGCAACCCGCCCTCGCAGAGACCTCGGCGGGCACGGGGCCCGAAGACCCCGCGCCCGCAGCAGTCGAGCATCAGTTGACGGTGAACGTCCCTTTCAGGGATGGATTCGCGTCACTGGAATACGTGTACCTGCCCTTGGCCAGTTTCGTCGTGAAGCTCAGCCGACCGACCTGTCTCGCCCCGGTCGACTTGTTCAGCCCGGGACCCTTCAGGTGGAAGTTCTGCTTGGCCGAGCGATCGGTGATGACGAACGTGTAGGCGCCGGCGAGGAGCGTCTTCGCTCGCTTGCCGTCCAGCCTGAGGTAGATCGTCTTGAGGCCGACGACGCCCTGGAGCAGAAGTCCGGTCGAGATCGACGCGGGGACGAGCGCCGCGATATTCGGCAGCGCCGTGATCGCGCCGAACTGCTTGCAGTACTTCGCGAGCTGCACCAGCTGACGGCGGTCGATCAGCGAGCTCCAGACCGGCAAACGGATGTTCTGGCTCGCCGCGGGCAGCATCGCCCGGACGGCCTCCGGGTGAGCCTGGGCATAGGCGAGCGATTCGGCCATGGCGTCGTGGAACCCCTTGTAGAGGGCCGGGTTCTTCTGCGCCCAGTCCTGGAGCGTGACATAGGTGCCGTTCGGCCAGAACTTGCCGAGCGTCGGCCCCGGCGCGAGGGCGATCCGGTCGCCGTCCAGGGTCAGACCCTGGGTCATGAACGGCTCCGGAGCGCAGATCCCGTCGACCTGGCCAGAGTTCAATGCGGCCCTCATCGTCGGGAACGGGATCGCGACGAACTTGACGGAGTCCTGGTTGACGTTGTACTTGCTGAGCGCCGCCCGAATCACCACCTCGCAGACGCCCTTGAGCGCATTCCCGGCAATCGTCTTCCCTTCGAAGTCCTTCGGCGCCCTGATCGAACTGTTCCCCTTGACGAGGACGTTCTGCCAGTTGTCGGCCGCCGACGTCGCCTCGTCGTCGCTCGCGGAGACGGTCACCACCGGGATGCCTTGCGAACGGGCGATGATCGCGGGCACCCAGCCGATGTACCCGACGTCGCCGTTGTGGTTGGCCATCGCGAGGACGATGTCGTTCCCGCTCTGGAATGTGGTCTTCTTGATCTCGATGCCGCGCTTCGCGAAGAACCCTTGCGCGATGCCGATGTCGAGCGGGAAGCCGTTGGCGATCGGCAGGGTGTCGAGGGTGATCGTCGTCAGCGTGCGGTGCTGCTTCGTGGGCGAGCCTGACGCCGGCCCGACCAGCCCGAGCAGCAAGACGACTGCGCCGACGAGCGCAAGGGCCAGCGCAAGCCGGCGAATCGCGGTGCGTGTCATACAAGCTCCCTCCTCGACCTGTGCGGTCGCTCGAACACGTGGAGTCCGGGCCGTGTGTGCGCGATTATGAAGCCTCCGGTGTCGAATTACTAGACCGGTGTCCCATCTATTGGAACAGTCGTCAGTGGATCTTGCTCGTCCTGCTCGCGCTTGATCAGGCGGTAGACGTGGGCGCGGAGGTGCGCGAACTCGGCCAGCTCCTTGGTCGCGATCTGGTCGCGAGGCTTCGGGAGGTCGACCGGGATCACCTCCTTCACCTCGGTCGGTGAGTGGGTGAGGGCGACGACTCGGTCCGCGAGGTAGACCGACTCGTCGATGTCGTGGGTGATGAAGAGGATCGTGATCCCGAACTCCTCCCGGACCTGGAGGACGAGATCTTCGAGGTCTCCGCGAGTCTGCGCATCGACCGACGCGAACGGCTCGTCCATCAGCAGGATCGTCGGCTGGTAGGCGAGGGCGCGTGCGATCGCGACCCGCTGTTGCATGCCGCCCGAGAGCTGCCACGGGTAACGGTCCATGAACCGGACCAGTCCAACGGCGCCGAGCGCGTCCTCGACCAGCGAGTCGCGCTCGCGCCGACTCAGCTTCTTGTGCCGCAGTGGGAGCAGCACGTTGTTCCGCACCGACATCCAGGGCATCAGCGAGCGGCTGTACTCCTGGAACACGAGCGCCATCCGTTCAGGAGGCCCGGCCACCGGAGCGCCGCGCAGGACGACTTCGCCGGCCGATGGGCGCAACAGGCCGGCGACGCACTTGAGCAGGGTCGTCTTCCCACAGCCGGACGGTCCGACCACGCAGACGAACTCGCCCTCCTCGATCGAGAACGTCACGTCGCCGACGGCGTGCGTCGCGGTCGGCCCGGTCCCGTACGTCTTGCCGAGCCCCCTGATCTCGAGCAGGGGCATCTACTGTGGGGTCGCGGCACGCCAGCCGCGGTGCCAGGCGAGCACGTGCCGCTCCACGAGGAGGAAGAGGAGATTGAGCAGGTAGCCAAGCACGCCGATCAGGAGGATTGCCGCCCACATCGGCAGGAACTGGAATGTGTTCTTCGAGATCAGCAGCACGTAGCCGACGCCGCTCGTCGAGGCGAAGTACTCACTCAGCACCATCATGATCACCGCGAGGGCGAGACTCGTGCGCATGCCGGCAAAGATCTGGGGCAGCGCCGCGGGGAACACGATCCGCCGGATGCGCTCGTGCGAGGGGACGCGGAACGAGCGCGCGGTGTCGATCAGGGTCGGCTCGATCCCGCGCACCCCGTCGATGGTGTTCAGGAGCACCGGGAAGATGCAGAAGAACGCGATGAACGAAACCTTCTGCACATTCCCGATCGAGTGCAGGAGGATGATCGAGATCGGCAGCAGCGCCGGCGGCGGGATCGCACGCCAGTACTCGATGTGCGGCATCGCGGCACTGCGCCCGATCCGCGAGAGCCCGAGGGGAATGCCGATCGCGACGCCGAGGATGACCGCGATCGAGAAGCCGAGGGCTATGCGCTCCAGGCTCGGGACGACGTGCGTGCCGAACTCCGAGAAGAAGAAGAGCTTCTGCGTCTCGTGCAGGATCGTCGTCGGCCGCGGGAACTTGGGGTCGTCCCTGGCGATGGTGTAGAGCTGCCACGCGACGAGGAGGAGGATCGGCACGGCGATCTCGGCGGCGATCTTCGCCGTGCGAGAGGCGCGCGGGCTCACGCGGTGCCCTTCCTCTGCGACGGGTGCCAGCGCAGGATGCGCTTCTCCAGCGCCGTGACCGCAAAGTGGATGGCCACGCCGAGAAAGCCGGTGGCGAGCGCGAGCGCGTAGATCTGGTCGTTCAATCCGAACGTCTCCGCGTAGTTCAGCGACTGGCCGAGGCCGGGCGTGCCCATGAAGAGCTCGGCGGTGAAAGCCAGGATCAGCGCGACGGTCGACGCGATGCGGACGCCGGTCATGATGTACGGCAGCGCGCTCGGCAGGGTGATTCGGTAGAGGCGCTCGTACCGGCCGAGCCTGAACGACCGCGCGGTGTCGATCGCGATCGGGTCGACGTCGCGAACGCCGTACATCGTCTGCACGAGGAGCGGCCAGAAAGCGCCGAACGTCGCGAGGAACACCTCGCTATTCAGCGTCGTTCCGAGCGTGAGGAAGAGGAGCGGGATCAGCGCCGCCGAGGGGATCGGCCGCAGGAACTCGATCGGGACGCGAAAGGCAGACGCGGCGAACTCGCTCGAGCCGAGCGCGATCCCGATCGGGATCGCGAGCGCGCAGGCCAGTCCGAGCCCGATCGCCCACCCGCGCACGGTCTCACCGAGCGCCGTCCAGAACTCCGACGTCTGAACAAGCGACCAGAGCGCCTGCATGGTCGTGCTCATCGCCGGCAGGTCGCGTTGCGAGATCGTCTCGGTCTGGGAGACCAGCTCCCACAGCCCGAGCGCGACGAGCACTGAAAGGACGGGGATTGCCACCCTGCCGAGCCTCGACAGCATCTGCTGCCCGGGGGTTGGGGCGTCGAGCCGGGCGGAAGCGGCGCTCACCCCCGGTGTTCTAGCGTGCGAGACAGCGCATTGACAACTCGATACTCCGGCCGGTGTTCCGGACGGTCAGGAGTCGATGACGAGCTCGTCGTGGCCGCCGAACTCCTTGCGCATCGCCGAGAGCAGCTTGTCCGCGTACTGCGCCTCCCCGCGCGAGGAGAACCGCTCGTAGAGCGCACTCGAGAGGACGGGCACGGGCACGCCTTCCTCGATGGCGGCCAGGATCGTCCAGCGCCCCTCGCCCGAATCGGACACGAACCCGCCGAAGTCCTCCAGATCCGGCGAGACCGAGAGCGCGTGTGCCGTCAGGTCGAGCAGCCACGAGGCGACGACCGAGCCCCGCCGCCAGACCTCCGCCACGTCGGCAACCGGTAGGTCGTACCGGTAGTACTCGGGCTCGCGGAGCGGGGTCACCTCCGCGCTCGCGTCGCCCGCGTCCCCCTTGCCGACGTCGGCCTTCTGCAGCACGTTCAGGCCCTCGGCGTACGCGGCCATGATCCCGTACTCGATCCCGTTGTGGACCATCTTCACGAAGTGCCCCGCGCCGCTCGGCCCGCAGTGGAGGTAGCCCTGCTCGGCGGGGGAAGGCTCGCCGGTCACGCCGTCCGTCCGTGGAGCGGCTTCGACACCCGGCGCGAGCGAGGCGAAGATCGGGTCGAGCCGCTGCACGGCCTCGTCGTCTCCGCCGATCATCAGGCAGTAGCCGCGCTCGAGCCCGTGCACGCCGCCGGACGTACCGACGTCGACGAAGTGCACTCCCTTCTCGGAGTACACGGCGGCGCGGTCGACGTCGTCGCGGTAATAGCTGTTGCCGCCGTCGACGATCGTGTCGCCCGGCTCGAGGTGCTCCATCAGCTCGTCGGCGACCCGCTGGACGAGCGCCGCCGGCACCATGATCCACACCGAGCGAGGCGCTTCGAGCTTCGAGACGAGATCCTCGAGCGACGAGGCTCCCGTGGCGCCCTCCGATTCGAGCTGCGAGACGCTGGCCGGGTCGACGTCGAAGACGACGCACTCGTGCCCGTCCTTCATCAGACGCCGAACCATGTTGGCGCCCATCCGACCCAGTCCGATCATCCCTAGCTGCATCCCAAGGCCTCCTGTTCGTCGTTCGCGGCCCGTAAGGTTTGCGGGCCACAGGCCCGACACGTTACGAGAGGACGGCGGCGATCGTGAACTCGAGCTCCGGCGAAGATTCGACCCGGCCCGTGCTGGTGGCGTTCTCGCGGCACGCGCACTCGCTCCTCAACGCCGAGCACCGGATCAACGGCGACCCGTCGCTGCCGGTCCCGATCACGGACGAGGGCAAGGAGCAGGCGCGCCTCCTCGGGCTCCAGCTCGCGAACGTCCCCTTCGACCTCTGCGTGCACACACGATTCGGACGGACGCGGGAGACGGCCGAGATCGTGCTCGCCGGCAGGGACGTCCCGTTCGAGGTCGAGCCGCTGTTCGACGACATCGCCGTCGGCGATCTCGAGGGCGTGTCGGTCGACGAGTTCCGCGACTGGAAGAGCAGGCACACTCGCGCGGATCCGTTCCCCGGAGGCGAGAGCCTCGACGACGCGGCCCGCCGTTACGCCGAAGGCTTGCGCAGGCTGCTCGCGGGCGACCGGCGCTCGGTGCTCGTGGTCTGCCACGAGATCCCGATCCGCTATGCCCTCAACGCGGCGGCGGGCTCGGACGAGCTCGACGGTCCCGCGCACGCGATCCCGAACGCGACGCCGTTCCTGTTCGACGCGGTGTCGCTCGCGCGGGCCGCGGACAGGATCGAGGAGCTCGGCCGGGCGACGCAGGCGCCGGTCTAGCGAACGCGGACGAGGAGCCGCTGGACGATCTTGCTCCCGGCCCGTAGCTCGGCCACCCAGTTGCCCTTGGGAATCGAGTCGGCGGCCGGCACGCGGATGAAGCTGACGATCGTCGGGCGGTTCGACTTCTTGATCGAGCCCGAGGAGCTTGCCGTTCGGCCAGTACCAGCGCACCGTCAGGATCTTGCCCCGCACCGGCTGGTTCTGGAAGACGAAGTTCGCGTACGCCTGATGCCCGCTTGCCGGAACCGACCGTACCGGTCGGGTCGCCTGCGCCGCGCTCAAGAAGGCGTTTCGCACGACGCCTTCGGGCGGCGCGGGCAGCGTCACGGTCTGGACCTGCAGGGGCATCTTCAGCTTGCCGCTCGTGCCCGTCAGCGAGACCATGAACCCGCCCGGGAACAGATGGGCGCCGTTGGCGAGCAGGCCGGGCAGCAGCTTGGGCAGGAGCACGAATTTCCCCGCGTCGAGTGTCTGCGTCTCCGTCAGCAGCGCCCCGCCGTGCGGGCGGCGGAGCTGGACCTTCGCGAGCGCCGGCTTTCCGACCGCCCCTGAGACCCGGAGCACGCCGCGGCCGATGCTCGCCCTCCACGCGACCCGGAACTTCGGGGTCGGGGCGAGACCGGCCGAGAAGGTGCTCGACGCGACCTTGGGGGCGAAGCGCGCCGACACCGTCCGCGCACCGGCCAGGCTGACCCGGCAGGCACCGTTCACCACCGTGCAGGGGCCGTTCCAGCCCGTGAACTTGTACCCGGCTCCCGGCTTCGCCAGCAGGATCAGGACCGCCTGGGACGTCACGGTCGTGTAGCACTGGAAACCGGCGAGGCCGCACTTGACCGGTGCCGGGCCCGCCGACGCCCGGCCGGCGACCGAGAGATTGCGCTGACCGACGCTGACCACCGAGCCGTCACCGGAGACGTTCACCGACAGCGCCCAACTCGGCGGCGGGATGCTTCGGCGGCAGCGGCGGCGTCTGCGCGTCGCCGATCGTCGGCGCGGGCTCGAAGTCGGCCGTCACGTCCTTGCTCGCCGTTCATCGTCACGGCTGCACGTCGTCTTCGTTCCCGAGCAGTCGCCCTTCCAGCCCGCGAAGAAGGACGCCTTCGAGCTCGGGCGTCGCCGTCAGCACGACCGTCTGGCCGTTCTTGAACGACGGCCGTGCACGTGCCGCCGCAAGAGATCCCGGCCGGGCTGCTCGAGACCGATCCCTTGCCGCGCGCCGGTCGTGTGGACGGTCAGCCGGCTCGATCCCGGCGGGGGCGGCGGAGGCGGCGGAGGCGGCGGAGGCGGCGGCGGGCCGGGAGGCGGCGGCGGGGGCGGCGGCGGCGGAGGCGGAGGCGGAGGCGGCGACCCTGAGGTCGAGAAACTCGCCGTAGACGATCTTGTCGGAGTCCATCGCCAGCGTGCAGCTGCGAGCCCGTGCCGGAGACGCGCAGTCGCCGCCCCAGCCGGTGAAGCTCGAGCCCTGGTCCGGGATCTCGTTGAGCGTCGACGCGCTCCGCCGGGCTGATAGCTCGCCGACACGCTGCCGGGGCAGCTGATCGCCCGGGCCGGCGACCGTCCCGTCGCCGGTGACGCTGACCGTCAGGTCGCACGGTGGTGCGCGAACGTCGCGGTGACGCTCTCGTCGTATCTGATCTTGATCTGAACGTGCACGATCGGCCGGTGCCCGTGCAGGCGCCGCCCCAGCCGACGAACGAGTAGCCCGCAGTCGGGTGTCGCTGTGACGTCGACGACGATCGCCGGTTCCGGTACGATGTCGTGCAGGACGTGCACGGGCAGTTGATGCCCTGGTCCCGGTCACCGTTCCCGAACCGGTCACCGATCACGGTCACGATCGCACGTGCCCCGTTGCTGGCACGTTCCACTGCTGTGGGCACGCTGCGGCCCGCCCGCCGACGGCCCTGCGACGGGCGCGCCGACGCGGGCGACAGGAACGACGCGCACGCCACGAGGCCGGCCACGAGCGCGAGTCCAAGCAGGCGCAACCGTGAGGGGCTCCCTCTCACCCGCCGCAGCCTTTCGAGCTGAACTCGAAGCGCGTCATCGACCCTGAGCGCCGCAATCTACCCGATCGTCGGCGTCGTTGGGGGCGGCGGCGGCGGAGGCGGCGACACGGGCGGCGGCGGGCGGAGGCGGCGACACGGGCGGCGGCGGCGGAGGCGGCGACACGGGCGGCGGGGGCGGAGGCGGCGACACGGGCGGCGGCGGCGCGGGAGGCGGCGTGACCTGCTTCGGAGTCGCCTTCGTGAACGCGAGCACGACGGAGCGGTGGTCCGCGCCGAGTTTCACCGCCAGGTGGGTGAAGGCGCCCTTCTTCGCCGCTGCGGTCACGATCATCCGGCCCGGCTGCGGCTTGAAGGCGATCTTCAGCCCGGATCCCTGCCTGGGGCCGACCTTCGTCACGATGCCGCCCTGCCACATCGCGACCTGCGCGCTGCCGAGGTTGATCCGGTCGTCCTTGGCGACGAGACCCTGGGAGGCGAGGGTGCCCCCGTCCAGGTGGACGACGGCCGTCACCTTCCCGCCGGCGTTCGTGAACGTGACGTCGCTGACCTTCAGCGAAGGCGGCGTCGGCTCCTTCAGCGCCCCGGCCACTCTCGAGGTGACGACCCTGCCCGTCAGCGGGTCGAGCCGCGCGACCCGCCCGTTGGCCTGGTTGGCGAGGTAGACAGCCTCGTCGCCGGACGCGAGCCGGCCCCCGCCGAGCGACGCGGCGCCCTTCCCGACCGCAACCAGCCGGGGCGGGAGCGACGGGGCGGTGACGTCGGCGACGGCGACCTTGCCGAGGCTCGGAAGGGCGGCGAACAGGCGCCCGGTCGAGGCGACCCAGATGTCGCTCGGCCGCGCGGGCAGCTTGATCGTCCGGAGGTGGCTCCCGCTCGCGAGGTCGAGCACCGCGACCCCGTTCGCGACCGGCACGAACAGGTTCTGGCGGAACGCCAGGAGTCGTCCCGAGGGCTGGGAGCCGGCATCGTGCTCGGGCCCGCCCACGAGCTGACCGCCCTTGACGGTCAGCAGCTCGACCTTGCCGCCGTCCCGGTCGGCGACGAAGACGCGCCCGCCGGACGCGACGCCGAGACCGCCCGGGGCGAAGCCGGCCGTGTCCACGCAGGGTGCGAGCATCTTCGCCGGATCGGTCGCGGTCGCGTGGACGATGCAGATGCGGCCGCCCGCCGGTCCGGTCGCCCGGGCGATCGCGATCGGGGCGTTCGCGGCGCCCGCGGCGAGGATCGGTCGAGCCCCGAACGCGGCCGCGCCGACCGGCGTGAACCTCGGCGTCCGGTATGCGGTGACCGTCTGGTCGTTGGCACTGACGATCCGGCTGCCGCTCGCCACCATCGCCCGCGGGTGGGCAGGATCCGCGATCGCGTCGATCTGCCGGAGCGTGGCGGGATCGAGCTGCGCGATCGCCCCGTTCGGATTCGTGGCGTACAACGAGCCGCTCGCGCTTGCCAACCAGGGCCGCGCCGTCGTCGGGACAATCGACCCGGCGGGCGGAACCGGAGGAGGAGGCGGCGGCGTCGTCGACTTCGAGCCTCCCCGCGTGGCGAGCACGGCGACGACGGCCGCCGCTGCCGCGAGTACGAGGAGGCCGACGACGAGCCACAGCTTCCGCGACCCCGGGAGCCGACGAGCGGTCCTGTCCGCAACCGTCTGCTCGGCTCCCGGCACCGTCGACGGCTCCGTCGGCGGAGCCGCCTCGGGGGCGGCCGCGGTCTCGGACACGGATGCCGCGACCGTTTCGACCGCGGGCGCCTCGACGGTCTCCGTCCCGTCGGGCGTCCGGGCGGGATCGGTGGGCGCCGCCACGCCGGTGGAGGGCCGTGATCGCCTCATGGGCGGCCGCCACCATCTCGCCCGCCGTCTGGTACCGGTCGTCCGGCCGCTTGGCCATCGCCTTGCCGATCACGGCGTCCACGGCCGCGGGGAGGTTCCCGCGCACAGTGGAGATTGCGGGCGGAGGCTCGAGCAGATGCGCCGTGATCACGGCGACGTCGGAGTCCTTCTCGTAGGGAGGGCCGCCCCGCCAGGCAGTGGAAGAGGACGCAGCCGAGGGCGTAGATGTCCGAGCGCGCGTCGACGGTCTTTCCCTCGATCTGCTCGGGAGAGCAGTAGTCGACGGTCCCGACGAAGAAGCCCGTGCGCGTGAGGCCGGGCGCCGCAAGCCGCTTGGCCACACCGAAGTCGGTCAGGTACACGTGCTTGCCGTCGCCGCTGATCAGGATGTTGGCGGGCTTCACGTCGCGGTGGACGAGGCCCGAGGCATGCGCTGCGTCGAGCGCCGACCCCGCCTGGCCGACCAGGGAGACGGCCAGCTCCGGGTCGAGCGCGCCGCTGCGACGGAGCATCGACCCCAGGTCCTCGCCTTCGATGAAGCGCATGGCGATGTAGAGAACGCCGTCCTCCTCGTCCGCGTCGTAGACGGGGACGATGTTCGGGTGCTCGAGCGACGCAGCGAGCTGCGACTCGCGGATGAACCGCTCCCGGAAGCTCTCGTCGTCGGCCAGTTCGGGCAGAAGCGCCTTGATCGCGACTCTGCGCTCGAGACGGAGGTGCGTCGCCAGATACACGGCGCCCATGCCGCCGTGACCGATCACGGAGTCGATGCGGTAGCCGCGGAAAACACTCCCGACCTCGAGCCCGGACGTGACCCCCGTCATCGCGGCTAGTCTGCCAGCAGCGTCGCCGATCCGCGAGTGGGCGGGCCCCGGTCTACATCCAGGCGCCGGGCGGCCCCGCCCGTGCGGCTGCGCTCCAGCGCATCCATCTCCTTGCCGAGCCAGGCGAAGACGTCGTGCTCGGCCACACGCTCGGTCGAGACGCTGAATACGGCGGCGGCGCTCGTCCTCACCGAGACCGAGGGCCCTGCCGAGGACGCCGCCAGGCCCTCGATGTCGAAGGGGTTGCACGGGAGCGCCTCGAGGAGTTCCTCCGCGGCCCCCGCGAACTCGCTGAGCACCAGCACCCCCGAACTCTCTCCCGCTCCCTGGCAGACGACGAACTCCTTCGCGACGAGATTCATGCCGTCCCGCAGCGCCGTGACGACGCAGACGTCGGCCAGCCGGTAGTACGCGAGCAGCCGGGTGTGCGAGACGCCGCGGTAGAGATAGTGGACGGGCACGTCCTGACCCGGACGCGTGAACCGCCCGTTGATCCGGCCCACCAGCTCCTCCACCTGGGAGCGCAACTCGCGGTACTCGCGGATGTCGCCGCGACTCGGCACTGCGATCTGGACGAAGGCGATCTTGCCGCGCAGGTCGCGCCGCTGCTCGAGCAAGACCTCGATCGCACGCAGGCGCTCCACGATCCCCTTCGTATAGTCCAGCCGGTCGACGCCGACGAGCACGCGCCTCCCCGCGAACTGGGCGCGGAGCCTTGCGAGTGCCCGCGCCACGCCTTCCGATCTGGCCTGCATGCGCAGCCCGTGCGCGTCGACCGAGATCGGGTGCGTCGCGGTCATCACCGACCGTCCATCGCCGAGGCGCAGGATCGGGCCGTCCGCGACCGCGTCGGGCCGCAGCCGCATGCAGGCGCGGAAGAAGTTCTCCCGGTATTCCTCGGTCTGGAACGCGACGACGTCGGCGCCGAGGAGGCCGTCCAGCAGCATGCTGCGCCAGGGCAGACGCGCGAAGAGCTCGTGGGACGGGAACGGGATGTGCAGGAAGAAGCCGATTGGCTGCGTGGCGCCGAGCCTCCGGAGCTGCAGCGGAACGCAGGCAAGCTGGTAGTCGTGGACCCAGAAGAAGGCTCCGGGCGGCGCGACGGCCAGCGCGCGCTCCGCAAAGCGCTGATTGACGTCCTGGTAGCTGCGCCACCAGCGCCCGTCGATCGTGACCCGGTCGGGGAGACCGTGAAACAGCGGCCACAGCGTGCTGTTGGAGAATCCGTGGTAGTAGCCCTCTACCTCTCGCCGCGTCAGCGAGACCGGTACCAGCTTCGCGCCCAGACCGGGAAGCTTGACGGGTATGCCCGAGGACTGACCCGCCCACCCCACCCAGGACCCCTCCCTGGACTCGAAGGCGGGCCGGAGGGCCGCCACGAGCCCTCCGGGGGCCGGCCGCCAGCCGGCGCTCGTCTTCATCACAGGCAGGCGGTTGGCCACGATCACGAGCGGCGGGCGGTCGTCCCAGTCGAGGCCGGTCGCCTCGTCGAACGTCGGTGCGCGGCGATCGAGACGCGGTTCCGCCAGCGTCACGCGCACCCGCCCATCATGTGATCTCTTTCACGAAGTCGGCAGAACCTACCACGGCCGACCCGAGCCCGCCGAATCCCGGCCGGATGCCCCTGCCGCTCAGAGGGCGCACTCTTCGATCTCGAAGCCGAGATCGTCGAGCATGGCCCAGTCGGCCTGGGCGGCCTGGCCCTCGGTGGTCAGGTAGTCGCCGACGAAGATCGAGTTGGCGACATACATGGCGAGCGGCTGAAGCGAGCGGAGATTGACCTCACGCCCTCCGGCGACGCGGATCTCCTTCGAGGGGCAGACGAGCCGCAGCAGCGCCAGGATCCTCAGGCAGCGCCGGGGGTCGAGCTCCTTCCGCCCTTCGAGCGGCGTCCCCGGGATCGCGGTCAGGAAGTTGACCGGGATCGAGTCCGCGTCGATGTCACGCAGCGCGAACGCCACCTCGACGATCTGGTCGTCCGTCTCCCCCATCCCGGCGATGAAGCCGGCGCACGGTGAGATCCCGGCGTCCTTCACAGCCTCGATCGTCGCCACGCGGTCGTCGTACGTGTGGGTCGTCGTGATCCGCGCGTGGTGCGTCGCCGCCGTGTTCAGGTTGTGGTTGTAGCGGTCGACGCCGGCCGACTTCAGCTCGCGCGCCTGGGCCTCTGTCAAGAGACCGAGACAGGCGCAGACCTTCATCGGCATCTCGGCCTTGATCAGCCGGACGGCGGCGGTCACCTCGCGCAACTCGCGTGCGCTCGGCCCCCGCCCGCTCGCGACGATGCAGTACGTCCGCGCCTTCCGCGACCACGCCTCCCGCGCGCCGTCCACGAGCACGTCGGCCGCCAGCATCGAGTACTTCGGGACGGGCGCCGTCGACACGACCGACTGCGAGCAATAGCCGCAGTCCTCGGGGCAGATCCCGCTCTTCGCGTTGACGATCATGTTCAGCTTGACCGCCAACCCGAAGTACGACCGTCGCACGAGAAAGGCCGCGTCGAGGAGACGCAGCAGCTCCTCGTCGGGGGCCTGCAGGACCGAGAGCGCCTCGTCCTGCGAGAGCCGGTCTCCCGCGAGCGCCTTGTTCGCAAGATCGGCCCAGTCGACCGCCTGCCGCTCAGTCATCGCCGCCCTCCGGCACTGCCCGCATCGCGCCGGTGCCCACGTCGTAGACGAAGCCGGTAAGGCCGTAGGAATCGGGCAGGAACGGGCTCTCCCGGATGCGTCTCATGCTCGCGCGCACCGCGCCGTCGAGGTCGTCGAAGGGGAGAAAGTCGATCCCGGTCGCGTCGTGCCCGGTCTCCTCCGCGAGCCGCTCGTGGATCTCGCGGTTGGAGAACGTCAGCAGCCCGCAATTTTCATGCGCCACGACGACGACCTCTCGCGTACCGAGGCCCCAGTACGAGATGATCAGCGAGCGCAGCACGTCGTCGGTGACGAGGCCGCCGGCGTTGCGGATCACGTGCGCGTCCCCGTCGGCGAGGCCGAGGAACTTCGCCGGGTCGAGGCGCGCGTCCATGCACGTGACGACGGCCACGGCACGGGCCGGCCGGGCGGCGAGGCCGGCGTTCGGGAAGACCGACGCGTACTCCCGGTTGGCGGCCAGCAGGTGAGGGATCTCGCTCATCCGCCGGAGATCGACTTGCCCGCCGACCCGAGCTCCTCGCAGGCCTGGACGACGCGCGCCGCCATCGACGCCTCGCCCTTCCGTCCCCAGGCGCGGGGGTCGTAGGCCTTCTTGTCGCCCACGCCGCCGTCGAGCTTCAGCACGCCGTCGTAGGAGGCCATCATGTGGCCCGCGATCGGACGCGTGTACGCGTATTGCATATCCGTGTCGACGTTCATCTTCACGACGCCGTACGACACCGCCTCGGCGATCATCTCCGGCTCGGAGCCCGAGCCGCCGTGGAAGACGAAGTCGAAGGAAACGCCCTCTCCGTATCGCTCCGCGAGCGCCTTCTGGCCCTCGAGCAGCACCTTCGGGCGGAGCTTGACGCTTCCGGGCGCGTAGACGCCGTGCACGTTCCCGAACGTCGCCGCGAGCAGGTAGCGGCCGCGTTCGCCCGTGCCGAGCACCTCGGCGACGCGGAGCAGGTCCTCCGGCGTCGTGTAGAGCTTCTCGGACGGCGCATCCTCGCCCGAGACTCCGTCTTCCTCGCCGCCGACGACACCGCACTCGACCTCCAGGATGATGTCCGCCTCCACGCACTGGTCGAGCAGTGCCGATGCGATCTCGAGGTTCTCCTCGAGCGGCAACGTGGAGCCGTCGAACATGTGCGAGTTGAACAGCGGACTCTCGCCGCGACGCTTGCGCTCGAGCGACTCCGAGAGCAGCGGCCTCAGATAGGTGTCGAGCTTGTCCGCGGTGCAGTGATCGGTGTGCAGGCCGATCAGCACCGGGGAGCGCTCGGCCACGACGGCCGCGAAGACGGCGAGCGCCTTTGCACCGAGAGCCATATCCTTGACGCGCCCGGACGCGAACTCGCCGCCCCCGGTCGAGACCTGGACGATGCCGTCGGAGCCCGCCTCCGCGAAGCCCCGGACGGCCGCGTTCAGCGTCTCCGAAGAGCTGACGTTCACACCCGGGAAGGCGAAGCCGCCTGCCTTCGCCGCATCGATCATCTGCACGTACTGCTCGTAGGTCGCGAGCGGCATCGCGAGTCAGCTCCCTAGCTCGCGGACCACATCCAGTCCTTGATCTCGGGCATGTCGTCGCCGTGCTGGCGGACGTACTGGTGGTGATCGACGAGCTTGTCGCGAAGCTCCTGCTTGGCGTAGGCCGCGGACGCGCCGAGCGCCGGTACGCGGTCGATCACGTCCTCGGCGAGGTGGAAGCGGTCGAGGTCGTTGCGAACGACCATGTCGAACGGCGTCGTCGTCGTCCCCTCCTCCTTGTACCCGCGCACGTGCAGGTTCTCGTGTCCGGCACGGCGGTAGGTGAGGCGGTGGATGAGCCACGGGTAGCCGTGGAAGGCGAACACGATCGGCTTGTCGGTCGTGAACAGGCTGTCGAACTCCTTGTCCGACAGGCCGTGCGGATGCTCGCTCTCGGGCTGCAGCCGCATCAGGTCGACGACGTTGATCACCCGGATCTTCAGCTCCGGGAAGTGCGCGGCGAAGCAGATCGACGGCGGCGAGCGTCTCCAGCGTCGGGATGTCGCCGCAGCAGGCCATGACGACATCCGGCTCCGAGTCGCGGTCGTTCGATGCCCATTCCCAGATGCCGATCCCGGCCGTGCAGTGCTTGATCGCCGCGTCCATGTCCAGGTACTGGCGCGACGGCTGCTTGCCGGCGACGATCACGTTCACGTAGTGGCGGCTCCGAAGGCAGTGGTCGGCGATCGAGAGCAGGCAGTTGGCGTCCGGCGGGAAGTAGACGCGGATCACCTCGGCCTTCTTGTTGACGACGTGGTCGATGAACCCGGGGTCCTGGTGGGAGAAGCCGTTGTGGTCCTGCCGCCAGACGTGCGAGGTGAGCAGGTAGTTGAGCGACGCGATCGGGCGCCGCCACGGGATGTGCGGCGTCACCTTCAGCCACTTCGCGTGCTGGTTGAACATCGAGTCGACGACGTGGACGAACGCCTCGTACGTCGTGAAGAAGCCGTGGCGCCCCGTCATCAGATACCCCTCGAGCCAGCCCTGACAGGTGTGCTCGCTCAGGATCTCCATCGCCCGTCCGTCGGGCGCGAGGTGTCGTCGTCCTCCGGGACCGTGTCGGCCACCCAGCGTCCTGCCCGTCACCTCGAGCACGGCGCCGAGGCGGTTCGACTCGAGCTCGTCCGGGGCGAAGACGCGGAAATTGGCGCTCTCGAGGTTCATCTTCATCGTGTCGCGGAGGAACGCTCCGAGAACGCGCGTCGCTTCGGCGATGACCGCTCCGGGCGCTTGAACGTCGACCGCGTAGTCCCGGAAGTCGGGCAGGCGCAGGTCCTGCAGGAGGAGACCACCGTTCGCGTGGGGGTTGGCCGACATCCGGCGCGTGCCCTTCGGCGCGAGCTCCCTGAGCTCGGGAGGAACTCGCCCTTCTCGTCGAAGAGCTCCTCGGGCCCGTAGCTCCGCATCCACTGCTCGAGCATCGCGACGTGGCTCCGGGTTGGCCGCCATCTCGGCCATCGGCACCTGATGCGAGCGCCAGTGACCCTCCGTCTTCTTGCCGTCGACCTCCTTCGGCCCGGTCCAGCCCTTCGGCGTCGTGAGGACGATCATCGGCCACTGCGGCCGACGGAGGTTGCCGTTCTCCCGCGCGTCGCGCTGGATCGCCTTGATCTCGTCGACGACGGTGTCGAGCGTCGACGCCATCAGGCGGTGCATGGTCTGAGGGTCGTCGCCCTCGACGAAGTACGGCGCGCTAGCCGTACCCGACGATGAGGCTCTCGAGCTCCTTGCGATCGATCCGCGCGAGCACCGTCGGGTTCGCGATCTTGTAGCCGTTGAGGTGGAGGATCGGCAGCACTGCGCCGTCGCGCGCCGGATTGAGGAACTTGTTCGAGTGCCACGACGCCGCCAGTGGACCCGTCTCGGCCTCGCCGTCGCCGACGATGCAGGCGACGAGCAGGTCGGGGTTGTCGAACGCGGCGCCGAACGCGTGGGAGATGGCGTATCCGAGCTCTCCGCCCTCGTGGATCGAGCCCGGGACCTCGGGCGCGACGTGGCTCGGGATTCCGCCCGGGAACGAGAACTGCTTGAACAGCCGCCTCATCCCCTCGGCGTCGTCGGAGATCTCCGAGTAGAGCTCGCTGTAGGTGCCCTCGAGATACGCGTTCGCGACCATGCCCGGCCCGCCGTGCCCCGGCCCGCAGACGTAGATCGTGTTCAGGTCGTAGGTCCGGATGATCCGGTTCATGTGGACGTAGATGAAGTTCAGGCCGGGCGTCGTGCCCCAGTGGCCGAGCAGCCTGGGCTTGATGTGCTCGAGCGTCAGCGGCTCGCGGAGAAGCGGATTGTCGAGGAGGTAGATCTGGCCGACGGACAGATAGTTCGCCGCCCGCCAGTAGCGGTCCATCCGCTTGAGTTCCTCTTCCGGTAGAGCGCGATCGTCAAGCTCAGGGGCGGCAGTCGCCATCAGCTCTCTCCGTTCTCTCGGGATCCACGTCGTCCACGCCGCGGGTTGGAGCCGGCCGTGTCGCGGTTTCCGAGCCCGTGTCTCCTCACCAGTCGGGAAGCATTATCAAGGACGAGCCGGGTTCGCCGACGGCGACAGGCCCGAGAGCGTCAAGCCGAGTCTCGAGCGCTTGCATCCCGACGCGAGCTCTGCGTCGCTACTCGGAGCATCGTCGCGTAGCGCAGTCGCCGAGGTCGGCCGGCGAGCGGGATCCTTGTTGAGGGCCTGGACGACCGCCCACCCGAGAGACTCCGGCAGCTCCGGCCGGAGCTCGGACGGATCCGGCGGTGGCTCCTCGAGATGCGCGATGCCGACCTCGTAGATCGGCTTGCCGGCGAACGGCGGGCTGCCGATGAGGCATTCGAAGACGACGCAGCCGAGCGCGTAGAGGTCTGTCGCGGTCGTCGCGGGCTCGCCTCTGATCAGCTCAGGGGCCAGGTAGTCGAGGGTCCCCATCACCTGGCCGGCCTTTGTCAGGACCGTGTACGCACGCCCCTTCGCCAGTCCGAAATCCGTCAGCAGTGCCGTCCCGTTCTCGTCCAGCAAGACGTTGGCGGCCTTGACGTCCCGGTGGACCATGCCGTGCTCGTGGAGAGCGTCGAGCCCCGAGCCGACGCCGGCGGCAACGCCGAGCGTCGCCTCGACCGCGAGCGGACCGCCGTCCCTGATCCGCTCCGCGAGCGATCGGCCTCGGATGTGGACGACCGCGAGGTACTGGCGTCCTTCGATCTCGCCTGCGTCGAGAATGGGAACCAGGTGCCTGTGCTGGACCTCCGCGCGCCGCCCGCCCCTCGTGCACGAACCGCTGCCTGAAGGTGTCGTCCTCGACGAACATCTTCTTCAGGACCTTGAGCGCGACCTGCTCTCCGTCATGCTCGCGGACGGCGCGGAACACGATCCCCATGCCCCCCTCGCCCAGGATCTCTTCCAGGCGGTACGGGCCAAGCCGTCCACCGACCTGGAGCTCTTCGCCGGGGACTCGCGCGGACTCCATCGCCCCAAAGGATACGGAGCGCGCAACGAGCCGGATGCTGTCAGGCCGGTGTAGCGGCTCCGACGCGCGACCAGGCGAACCGGGTGACTCCTGCCTCTTCCGAGCTGAGAGCGCCGGGGCGCGTTCCGCGGCGCACGAAGAGGATCGGCGCCGCCGCCTTCCTGGCGATCGCCGAGCGCACGTCGCCGAGCCCTTCCGTCCGCCACCGCTCGGACAGCCCGATCACGAGCAACCCGGCGTCGGCCGTAGCGCGAACGATGCTCTCGTTCGAGACGACGACCGCCAGCGGCTCGACCTGGATCTCGGCGAGTTGCTGCACGACGAGCGCGACCTGCGCGAGCCGGCGCCCGGCCTCGCCCTCGCCGTCGGCGGCGCCGACCAGGCGCAGCGGAGCACCGCGAACACTCGCGATCCACGCCGCGAGCTCCACCGCCGCCCAGTCGTGGGCGGCGCCGCCGAACGGCACGTAGACGGGCCGCTCCGGGCCGATCTCCGGAACACCCTCGCGCTCGACCAGCACGGCGACGTCGCTCGGCGCCTCCTGCAGGACCTGCCCGACCGAACCGCCGCGGCACGCCGTCTCCGAGCAACCGCTGCCGACCGTCCATCAGGATCAGGTCGACCTCCTCCTCGGAGGCCATCCGGACGTAGTCACGCCCCGGACGGACCGAGGTGAACGCGACCGCCCGTGTGGCGACACCCTGCGCGATCAGTTCTTCGCGCCGCCGGTTCAGCCGATCGCTCACGGCGTGCGCGTCCCGCTGGTCGTACAGCACGCCGGTCACGTAGCGATCGGGAACGACGACCTCCGCGAGGATGAGCTCGCGGGGCGGCATCGACTTCGCGAGCGGCACGGCGAGCGCAAGCAGGGCCTCGAGATTCGCCCTGTCCTGAGGGGCGACGAGGATCGAGCGGAGCGGCGCCGGCGCCGCGAGCTCGACCTCGGTCGCCCTGGGGGCCCGGCGGAGCTCCTCCTCGGGCGGCTCGGACAGCTCGCGGCGCGGGTCGATGAGCCGCAGCGCCGGGCCTGTCATGAACGTGGTCACGAGCGCCATCACGACGAGCATGGTGAACAGCGCCGGCGAGATCATCCCGAGGCTCAGGCCGATGTTGAGGACGATCAGCTCGGTGAGGCCTCGCGTGTTCATCAGCGCGCCGATCGCGGCCGAGTCGCGGAGGCCGAAGCCGCCGTAGCGGGCGGCGGCCATCGCCCCGACCCACTTGCCGACGATCGCGATCACGATCAGGAGCAACGTGATCAGCCACATGACGGGCCGGTTGAGCGAGCCGATGTCCGTCTTCAGGCCGGTGACGACGAAGAAGAGCGGCAGGAGCACGGCGACCACGAAGTCCTCGAACCGGCCGCGGACGTCCTCCGTCAGGCCGGCGTTGCGGGGCATGATCAGCCCCACGAGGAACGCCCCGAAGATCGCGGCGATGCCGATCGACTGGGAGACGTAGGCGGAGAGCAGGACGGCGACGAAGATGATCCCGAGCCAGAGCGTCGGAACCCGGCCCACCTCGTCGTACGAGCGGGAGACCCGGCCGAGCAGGGGGCGTCCGATCAGGATCATCGCCGCGGTGAAGGCCGCAGCCAGGAGGATGACCCAGAGGGCGTGCAGACCGGAGGCCGAGGCCGCCGCCGCGGTCGCGAGCGCGAGCAATCCCCAGGCCGTGACGTCGTCGATCGCCGCTCCGGCCATCGTCAGCGCCCCCACCGGGCGTTTGAGCATCCGGCGCTCGGTGAGGATGCGGGCGAGCACCGGAAAGGCGGTGATCGACATCGCGACCGCCATGAACAGGGCGAAAGGCACGTAGCGCACGTCCGGTGCGAGGACCCGGTAGAGCGGCAGGGCGGCGACGAAGCCGAGCGCCATCGGGAAGGCGACGCTCGTGTTCGAGATGAACGCGGCCTCCCTGTATCGCTCGCGCAGGATCCGTGGATCGAGCTCCATCCCGACCAGGAACAGGTAGAAGGCGAGCCCGATCGAGGCCGCCGCGCTCAACAGCGGCACGATGTCCGGAGGGAACAGATAGTCCTTCGCTGCGGGCCAGACCGCGCCGAGCAGGGTCGGGCCGAGCAGGATGCCTGCGAGGACCTCGCCCATCACCCTCGGCTGGTGTACACGGGTGATCACGGTCCCGACGAGACGCGCGGCGAGGATGACCGCGGCGATGGCGAGCATGAGCCGGCCGAAGGTCTCCTCGCTCGACCGCTTCGGCGGCGGCTTCGCCGACGTGCCGGGGGCCGGCAGCGGCTCACCGAACTTCGCGGTCACGTGCTCCGATCCGATCGTCCCGACGAGCTTCGCCGA
This sequence comes from uncultured Actinomycetes bacterium, assembly GCA_963776375.1. Taxonomy (GTDB): domain Bacteria; phylum Actinomycetota; class Thermoleophilia; order Gaiellales; family Gaiellaceae; genus PALSA-612. The sequence goes on from CAVZMF010000011.1 coordinate 95,788, forward strand.
GGTGCCCGAGCCCTGGACCGCGAGATCGGCCGCTTCGGATCCCCCCTTCACGCACGACACGTCGCCCTTCAGCCGCCTGTCCTGGAGGCGGAACTTCGCACTGGGGCCGCCGCCGAAGTCGACGAACTGGCCGGACTGGCTGAGCTTGAAGTCCGTTCCCAGGCACGTAGACGTCGACGTGTAGAAGCCGGCGATGCCCGGCGCCGGGTGCTCGTCGCGCCCGACCAGGATCGAGACCACGGCCGCCACGGCAATCAACGTGCCGACGACGACGTACCCGATCGTGACGCGACGCGCGCTGAAGGAGGCGGACGGCTCGGCGGCTTGCACCGGCTGACTGATCGACAATCTGCCTCCCTCGCGACGCCTGGCAGGAGCGAGAAAACCCGGCGATCGTAAACCAGGTACGGTCGGGCGTCCATGGATTGAACGGAGCCCGATCCTGTCAGGTCCTCTTGCGGCCGGCCTCGATCACTGCGAACCTTAGTCGGCGGCAATGGAGTCCTCGGGCACGCGCATCGGCACGGAGATCGCCGGCTTCCGGATCGAGTCCGTGCTCGGACGCGGCGGCATGAGCGTCGTCTATCTCGCCGAGCAGACGCGGCTCGGGCGCAAGGTCGCGCTCAAGGTGCTGGCCTCAGGCCTGATCGAGCGGGACGACCACTTCCGCAACCGCTTCCTGCAGGAGTCGCACCTCGCGGCCAGCCTCGACCACCCGCACATCATTCCCATCTACGACGCGGGCGAGGACAACGGCTGCCTCTACATCGCCATGCGCTACGTCGAGGGCCGCGACCTCGCGGAGATCATTCGCGAGGAAGGCGCGCTCGGCCTCGGCCGCACGCTGTTCATCCTCGACCAGGTGGCAAGCGCCCTCGACGCCGCTCACGAGCACGAGCTCGTCCACCGCGACGTGAAGCCCGCCAACGTCCTCCTGGTCGGCAACACGGACCGCGTCTACCTGACCGACTTCGGGGTGGCGAAGCCCACCACGTCTGCGGGCCTCACGAGGACGGGCTTCTTCATCGGCACGCCCGACTACTCGGCTCCCGAGCAGATCGAGGGACGGGACGTGGACGCCCGGACGGACATCTACGCGCTCGGGGCCATGCTGTACACGTGCCTCACCGGGTTCGCGCCGTACGCGAGGGACACGGAGGTCGCAGTCCTCCAGGCGCACCTGCTCGAGCCGCCGCCGAAGCTCAAGGAGCAGCGGCCCGACCTGCCGCGCGGCCTCGACCGGGTCATCGCAACCGCGATGGCCAAGTCCAAGGAGGACCGCTACGCGAGCTGCGGCGAACTGATGGAGGCCGCCGAGGCGGCCGCGCACGAACGGTCGACGCGACCTGCCGTTGAAGGAGCAGCCCTCGCCGTCGATGCCTCGCTGGCGGACGAGCCCGCCGATCCGGCCGAGACGGTCCTGGCCTCGGACACTCCGGGCGCTGCGGGAGCCGGAGCGACCGCAGCCGCGGCTGCGGCGGGGACGGTCGCGGCGACCGAGTCGACGCCGACCCTGGCTCCAGGCCCGGAGCAATCTCCCTCGACGATCGCCGACGGTGTCCCGCCCGAGCAACCCACCGAGGCGGCACCGCCGGCGCCTGCCGCTGCGGAGCCGCCGTCGAACGGACGCCCTTGGAGCCGGAAGCACGGACGGCTGCTCGTCGGTCTCCTCGTGGCCGCGGTGATCGCGCTCGTCGCGGTCCTCGCAGCCGTCCTCGCCACGCGCGGAGGCGACAGCTCGAACTCCGGCGGAAACGCGAAGGGCACGACCTTCAACGCCCCGCTTTCGAGCTCGGCCGAGGTGCCGACCTCCATCTCGACGACGAGCTCGGGCACGGCCAACGTGACGATCGACGGAACGAAGGTGTGCTGGGCGTTCACGCTTCATGGCGTCGATCATCCGAACGCCGCCCACATCCACAACGGCGGGCCGACCGTTTCTGGCCCGGTCGTCGTCCCCCTCGGAGGGAAGTTCGCTCCGACCGGCTGCACGACGGCGCCGACGAGCGTCACGGGGGCGATTCTCGCCTCGCCTGCGACGTACTACGTGAACGTTCACTCGGAGAAGTACCCCGACGGCGCGGTCAGAGGACAGCTCGTGAGCAGCGGAACGACGGCGGGCCCGACCGGGTCGACGTCACTGCACGCCGTGGGGCTGAAGGGCATCGTCCCGGCCGGGATCTTCAACAACTGCACGGTCCAGGCCAACGCCGGCAGCGGGCGCCGCCCAAACCGCGAACTGCGTGCCGCCGAGCAGCGCCCGGAGCTTCTATCCCGACCGGCTCCAGCTCTCGACCTACGCAAGCACGGCGGCACTTCTCAAGGCCTACGACGCGCAGCGGGAGGAGGCCGGAGTCGGCACCAACTTCGGCAGGTGCGATCGGACGTCCTGGGGCGGTGAAGGGAAATGGGTCCATCCAGGCTCGCCGCCCAAGCCCGGCGGACGCCGCTTCTGCTACTTCGACGGAAACTTCGCCGTGATGGTGTGGGCACACGAAAAGCTGGGCCAGCCGTCGCACGTCGACTTCCTCGGGATCGCACGCGAGGGCGGGAGCGACCACGCCCGGCTCTACAGCTGGTGGAACTTCTGGATCCACCTGATGGGCAAATGCCTCCAGGAAGGATGCACGGCGAGCCCCAAGTAGGGAGCTTTCCGAGTGGCTGTTCGGGCCAGCGCGCAACCGCGGCTCACGGATCTCGTCTCCCCTAGCTACCGCGCTCGCCGAGCCGAGCGGCGATCCGAGCCTCGGCCTCGGCGTCGCCGAGCTCGTTCGCAACGCGACCGGCGCGGCGCCAGAGCTCCGACGCCTGGAAGTCGGCGTTCAATCTGACGGCGTCGTCCGCGGCGCGCTCGAGGTACTCCAACGCCTTCGCGAGGTCGTCACTGCGGCCGTAGTAGTGGGCGAGCAGCTCGAGGTGCTCGTCGATCGAGTCCTCGTACAGCTCCTCGAGTGCCGCCGCAACGCGCCGGTACTGCTCTCGTCGGCTCGCCCGGGTGAGCGTCGAGAGCGCGGCTTCACGCAGCAGACCGTGTGTGAACGTGTACTCGAGCTCGGGGTAGCGCCGCCGCTCCCGGATCACTCCTGCCCGGAAGAGCACGTTGACGTCGCCCTCGAGCGAGTCGCCCGGGCAGACGCGCTTCAGGACCGAGTAGAGGAAGCTACGGCCGATGATCGCCGCCGCCTGGGCGACACGGCGTGCCGACCCGGACAGGTTGTCGATCCGGGCAAGGAGCAGGCTCTCGAGCGCATCCGGCACGACGCGCGTCGCGCTCGGGCTCAGCGTCCACTGCCGCTGCTGCTCGAGCCCACCCCGCTCCAGCACCGTCTGCAGGAGCTGTTCCAGGTAGAGCGGGTTCCCCTCTGCGCGGAGGACGATCTCGTCCCGTGACGCGTCGCCGAGCCCCGGGGCGAGCATGGACAAGAGCCGGACCGACTCGTCGTCCGAGAGCGGAGCGAAGCGCGAGCTCGACCGACCGGTGCGGGTGCTCGCCGAGGACACTGACGCGGAAGCGCCAACCGTCCGACTGCGGCGCAATCCGGAAGCTGGCCGCCACAAGCAGGGGAGCACGCTCGACGACATGCAGCAGGTCGTGGGCCAGCTCGCACGTCCACGGGTCTGCCCACTGGAAGTCCTCGAAGACGAACGCGACGGGCATCGTCGCCGCGAGCGCCTCGACCCACTCGCAGCAGGCGCGGCGAACGTCCTCGGCACGGCTCTCGGCGAGCGTCCCAGCTTCGTCGCCGAGACCCGAGAGCAGCGATTCCAGATGCGGCTGGATCGCCTCGGCGCGGTCGCCGAGGAGCGGCTCCAGCTTGATCCGGAGTCGGGTGCGCACTGCGAGCGTCGCGGCGTCCTCCTCGAGCCCGAGCCAGTCCCGCAACGCCTCGACCACGGGCAGGAGTCGGAACTCGGCGCCGTAGGAGACACAGTTTCCCTCCAGCCAGACGACGGAATCCGCCACCAGGTCGCGAAGCTCGCTCAGCATGCGTGTCTTCCCGAGGCCGGCGTCGCCGAGCACGAGGAGCACCTGGCCCCGACCCGAGAGGAGGTCGTCACGAGCGACCGCGAGGGTCCGGAGCTCGTCGTCGCGGCCGACGAGCGGCGTCGGCGCGACCGCCTCGAGCCCTTGCATCGGACGGCGGAGACGCCAGACGGACACGGGCTCCTCGCGTCCCTTGACGGAGACCGCGTCCAGCTGCTCGAACACGAACCGATCGACGAGGCGCCGCACCGTGGCCTCCCCGGCCACGATCGAACCGGGCTCGGCGACGCCCTGGAGACGGGCGGCGACGTTCGCCGTGTCGCCGAGTGCGACGGACTGTCGCTTCGCGCCGCCGACAAGGCCCACCGCCACCGGCCCGCTGTTCAGGCCGACCCGGACGTTGAAGTCCGAGATCCCCCAGGCCGCCTCGATGTCGCGGGCGTACTCGCCGACGACGTGAACGATGTGCAGCGCCGCTCGGGCGGCGCGCTCGGGATCGTCCTCGTGGGCCACGGGGACGCCGAAGAAGGCCGCGATCCCGTCGCCCATGAAGGCGTCGACGACGCCGCCGAACTGCTCGACGGCTCGACTCATGCGGCTCACGCACTCGCCGATCAGCGCCTTCACCTCCTCGGGAGTCAGTCTCTCGCCGATCGAAGTCGAGCCGACCACGTCGGCGAACAGCGCCGTCACGGGCCGAAGCTCGTCCGCGTCCTCGAGCAGATCCGGCTTCGGCGGAGCGGCCAGCTCTGGGACGGCACGTGCAACCTGTGTGGGTGCCACAGACCGGTCGAGCTCCGGCTCCACGACCTGCTCGGGCTCGGGCGATGCGATCTCGACCTCGATGACGGTGCCGCCGACCTCGACCGTGTCGCCCCCTCCGAGCGGCGTGACCGAGCCGATGCGTTCCCGTTGACGAGGGTGCCGTTGCGCGAGCCGAGATCTTCGACCTCGAGCGCATCGCCGACGAGCCTGAAGACGGCATGGCGGCGCGAGATCGACGGGTCGTCGACCGTCAGGTCGTTGGGGGCGCGCCCGATGGTCAGCTGGGAGCCGGGCTCGACCCTGCGCCCGGCGAGCGGGCCGCTCTTGATCACAAGCACGAACACGTGGACATCCCCCGGTTGTCGATCGGCAGCACGCGAATTTTACTGCCGCCCCCTGCGCCGACCTGCACGGCGCTAGAGCTCGCTCTCGGCCCGCTTCCGCGCGAGCTCGCGCCACGAGATCGGAACGGCCACACCGAGCTCGATCGCCCGCCGCCGCATGTCCGCGGGAAGGTCGTAGTGCAGCGTACGTCCCCGGTCGTGCGCCCATTCACGTCGGAGACCGAGGGCCTCGGCGGCCCGGTGCAGGTCTTCGGCATCGTCTGCAACCATGTGCGACCATCGGCGGCCGCGCCAGCGGATGTTCGCGTCGTCGACGTACACGGCCATGTCGGACAGTCATCCTGCCAGGAACCGCGTGCCTCACCCTCGGCCACCGGCTTGACAAGCGAACAGGCGACCCTCATAAAGCACGGGGTGGGAAGCGAGGATCGCGTAGCGCTCGTCACAGGAGGCTCCCGAGGAATCGGCCGGGCCGTCTGCGTCGCGCTCGCCGCCGACGGTCTCGCCGTGGCCGTCAACTACCGCTCCGGGAAGGAGCAGGCGGAGGAGGTCGTCTCGGAGATCGAGTCTGCGGGAGGGCGCGCGGTCGCCGTCGCCGGCGACGTCTCGGACTACGAGCAGGCGCAGGCGATCGTCCAGGAGACGATCGACCGGCTCGGCGGCCTGCACGTGCTCGTCAACAACGCGGGCATCGCGCGCGACGCGCTGATCTTCAACATGGAGCCCGGCGACTGGCTCGACGTGATGCGGGTCAACTTCGGCGGCGTCTTCAACTGCACCAAGGCTGCGATGGGGCACTTCATGAGCCAGCGCGAGGGAGCTATCGTGAACGTCTCGTCGGTCATGGGCGAGCGCGGCTGGACAGGAGAGTCCAACTACGCCGCTTCCAAGGGCGCTATCAACGCGTTCACACGCTGTGCGGCGCTCGAGCTGGCCCGGTTCGGGATTCGTGTCAACGCCGTTCTCCCGGGGTTCGCGCCGACGGAGATGGTGTCCGGGATCGTGGAGAAGGACGGCGGCAAGCCGATCTTGCGCCAGATCCCGCTCCGGGAGTTCCCCACGCTCGAGCAGGTCGCGGCGACGATCGTCTTCCTGGCCGGCCCCGGGTCGAGCTATATGACAGGATCTCTGCTGGTCGTGGACGGCGGGGCGAGCACGACCGTGGGGGTCGGCGCTCCGCTGGCGTAGTCAACCGAGAGCACAACGAAAGCGGAGGTGCAAGATGGCGATGACCGAGTCCGAGGTTCAGGAGGCCGTGCAGCAGGCGGTCGTGGGCGCACTCGGGGTGAGCGAGGACGAGGCGAGCCCCGACGCGACGCTCATGGACGACCTGGGCGCCGAGTCGATCGACCTCCTTGACATCCTCTTCCGCATCGAGCGGAGCACGGGCGTGAAGATCCAGGCCTCCGATCTCGGCGACTACATCCAGGGTGGTATCCCGGACGACCAGTTCAGCGACGAGAACGAGACGATCACGGATCAGGGCCTCGAGCACCTGAAGCAGATCATGCCGCAGATCGACACGGCCGCTCTGGCGGGGAATCTCAACGCCAACGACGTGATCAAGCTGTTCACGGTCTCGAATCTGGGGGACATGGTCACGCGTCGAGCCGCTGGTGCGGCCTAATCCCCGCATCCGGGTCGGCATCGACATCCTGGCGGTGGAACGAGTCTCACGGCTCCTGCGCGAGAACGCCGGGATCGAGGACGAGGTCTTCACTGCGCGCGAGATCGCGTACTGCGCACGGCGCGCGAGGCCGGACGAGCATCTCGCCGCGCGCTTCGCCGCGAAGGAGGCCGTGTTGAAGGCGATCGGAACAGGGGCCGCGCGGGGACTGCGCTGGACCGACGTCGAGATCCTCCGTGACCGCGCCGGCCGGCCCCGGGTCGAGCTGCACGGACAGGGCGGCGGCCTTCGCCGGGGCGCGGGGAATCAGGGACATCGACGTCTCCCTCTCGCACGCGGGGGGCCTGGCCGTGGCGCAGGCCGCAGCCGTGTGCGACGCCGACGAAGGAGCCTCGTGCGGTTCCACCTGATCGACCGCGTCGTCTCCTGTGAGCCCGGTGCGTCGGTTCACGGTCGGAAGCTCACGTCGCTCGCCGAGGAGTACTGGGAACAGACGGAGCACGGCCTGCAGATGCCGCCGCCGCTCGCGCTCGAGGCGCTGTGCCAGGCAGGGACCTGGCTGATCATGATCACGACCGAGCGGCGCAAGCGGGCCGCTCTGCTCTCGATCGCGTCGGTCGAGTTCCTCGGCCCCATCGTCCCGGGCGACGTCCTCGAACTCGAGGGCACCGTCGACTCGATGAACGACGAGGTGGCGGTGATCTCGGGTCGCGTGACCGTGGACGACAGGGTCGTCCTCGAGGCGCGTGAGATCATGTGCGCCCTGATGGATGCCGACCGCCTCGCGGATCTCGACGAGACCGAACGGCTCCAGCTGATGCTGACGCGGGCGGAGGCCGCCTCGTGAGGCGCGTCGTGATCACCGGCATCGGCGCCGTCACGCCGGTCGGGCGAGACGCCGAGTCGAGCTGGGAATCGCTCAAAGCCGGACGCTCGGGCGTCAGGCGCATCGACTACTACGACGTCAGCACGTTCCCCGTGCAGATCGCGGGCATCTGCGAGGACTTCGACCTGTCGCAGCTCCCGGACCAGGACGCCGCCCGCTATCTCCATCGCGGGGAGCGCTTCGGGGTCGCCGCGGCCGTCGAGGCGCTCCGCAACGCGGGGATCCAGGCCGGCGCGTACGCTCCCGAACGCGTCGGGGTCGCGATGGGAGGCTCCGTCGACCGGCCCGAGCTCCAGGAGTTCTCGGACGCGTTCGCCGTGCGCGCGTCCTCGGAAGGGCGCGAGCTGCACCGCTTTCCCCCGATCCAGACGCTGCTCAACAGCCAGAACACGGCCGGCGCCGAGATCGCCCGCGTCGCCGGAGCCGACGGCCCGGTGATCGGTATCTCGACCGCGTGCACGGCCTCGGCCCATTCGATCGGCGAAGCCCTCCGCCTGATCCAGGACGACGAGGTCGACATGATGGTCGCGGGCGGCTTCGACGCGCTGACGACATGGTGCGACCTGCTCGGGTTCTCGCTGCTCGGGGCGCTGACGACCGAGTACAACGACGACCCCGAGCGCGCGTCGCGACCCTTCGATCGAGATCGCTCCGGGTTCGTGCTCGGCGAAGGGGGCGTCGTCGTCATCCTCGAGGAGCAGGAATCGGCCGAAGCCCGTGGAGCCCCGATCCTGGCGGAGCTCGTCGGCTACGGGTCGAGCCTGAATCGCTACCGCATGACCGATCCCCCGCCCGACGGCGGCGGCGGTGTGATCGCAATGAACGCCGCCCTGCGCGAGGCCGGCCTGGGGCCGGGAGACGTCGACTACGTCGTCGCCCACGCGACCTCCACGCCGGTGGGCGACGTGTCGGAGACGGTTGCGATCAAGCGCGTGTTCGGCGACGACTCGAGCCGCATCGTGGTCACGTCCCCGAAGAGCATGACCGGGCACACGACGTGTGCCGCGAGCGCCCTGAACCTCCTCGCAGGCGTCTTCGCGATGCGCGACGGCGTCGTGTCGCCGACGATCAACGTCGACAACCAGGATCCCGAGTGCGATCTCGACTGCGTCCCCAACGAGGCGCGAGAGCTCGACGTCGACGTGGTGCTCGTGAACGGCTTTGCCTTCGGCGGCACGAACGGCGCGCTCGCCGTCAAGCGGTACGAGTCATGAGCGGCGGCGCCTGGACGACGCTCGACCGGATCGTCCGCGTGACGGACGACGAGGCGGAGGCGATCCGCAACGTTCCGAACACGCTCGCCATCTTCGACAGCCACTTCCCACGCTTCCCCGTGCTCCCGGGCGTCCTCATCCTCGGTAGCCTCGGCTCGCTCTGCGGAGAACTCCTCGAGCGCCGCACCGGCCGGGCCTGGCGGCTTGCGGGCGCCGAGCGGGTCGCCTTCAGGCACTTCGTGCAGCCGGGAGACCAGCTCGTCTTCACGGTCAAGCTGACCGACCTGTCCGATACAGAGGCGGCGTTCGCCGGCGAGGTCGCCGTCGACGGCAAGGTGGTCACGCGCGCCCGTCTCCTCCGCGCCGTCCCGGTCGTGGCGGCAGAGAGACAGTGACCGCGGTGCGTCGAGTCGCGATCACCGGAATCGGTCTCTGCACCCCGCTCGGCGGCGACACCGAGTCGACCTGGTCCGCGCTCGTCGAGGGACGAAGCGCCGTCGGCCCGATTCGCGGCTACGACGCGACGTCACTGCAGACCCGGATCGGCGCCGAGGTCGACGGGCTCGAGCCGCGCGACATCGTCGCGAACCGCCGCTCACTCCGGACGATGACGCGGCACGACCTCTACGCGATGGCCGCGGCCAAGGGGGCGATCGAGGACAGCGGCATCGACCTGGGTGACGATCCCGAGGGCAAGAACGCGCTCTTCACCGCGGGCGACAAGCAGGTCTCCGACCCGGACTACTTCGCCGAATCGTCGGTCGCCGCGAGGGACGGGAACGGCAAGGCCGACATCCGGCAGTTCGGCGAGCTTGCGTACAGCTCCGTTCATCCGCTCTTCTACCTCGAGGGGATTCAGGGTGCGTCGCTTTTCTACATCTCCGAGCAGTGGGGGCTGAGAGGCCCGAACACGTACTTCTCGGGGACGGCCGAGGCGGGTCTGCTCGCAGTTGCACGCGGCTACCGCGCCGTTCGTCGCGGGGAGGCCGAGGTGGCGCTCTGCGGCGCCTCCGACTCGCCGATCTTCTGGTGGCACATGGCAGCCTGGGACTCCTTCGGCGTGCTCACGACCCGGAACGAGCTCGGCGCCGCCGCCTGTGCGCCTTACGACGTGGGGCGAGACGGGACGGTGATGGGCGAAGGCGGCGCCTTCCTGCTCCTGGAGGACCTCGAGGCGGCGCAGGGCCGGGGCGCCTCGATCTACGCCGAGATCGTCGGCGTCGGATCGGCGGTCGACCCGACGTTCACTCCGGATGCCTCGGGCCGCGCCGTCGCCGCCGCTTCGGAGCGGGCGCTCGCGGCGGGGGGCGTCGCGGCGCGCGACGTCGACTACGTCGCCGCGCACGGGGACGGGACGAGAGAGGGCGACGCGAGCGAGGCGGCCGGGCTCCGACAGGCGTTCGGGAGCGACCGCCTGCAGGCGAGCAGCGTCAAGCCGGCGACCGGGAACCTCGTCGGCGCCGCCGGGGCGCTCGGTGCCGCCGTGGCTGCGCTCGCGCTCTCCCGCCAGACGGTGCCGCCCACGCTCAATCTCGAGCACCTGGACCCCGAGTGCGGGGGGATCGACTGGATCGCGAAGGAGGCCCGGGAGACGAAGGTCGAGGTCGCGCTCGCCCTCGCCCGCGGTCTCGAAGGACAGAACGTGGCGCTCGCGCTGCGCGCAGCATGAGGGAAAGGGGACGTCGTGGGTGAGCAAGGGGAGAGCAGGCGAGTGGTCGTGACCGGTCTCGGCGCGGTCACGCCGGAAGGAGTCGGCCTCGACGCGTACTGGGCCGGCATACGCGGAGGCGTCGTCGCGATCGGGAAGGTCGAGCACCTGCCGATGGACGGCTATCGCACCGAGCTCGGCGGCGAGGTGAAGGAGGACTTCACCCCCGAGCACGAGTACCTCAATCCCGACGGCTTCCACGACCGCGCAATCGACTTCACCCTGCGCGCCGCCGAGGAGGCCATGTCGCGCTGCGGTGTCGGCGTCGGACCGGTGCCCGCCGAACGTTGGGGCGTCGTGATCGGCACGTGCAACGCCGGCCTGCTCGCGGGTGAGGAGTGGTATGCGCGGCGCAAGCGGGGCGAGCAGCCCGACCCGCGCCTCCTGCTGCTCGTCGAGCCGCAGGCGTTCTCCGAGGCCCTTGCGAGCGCGTTCCAGCTCAAGGGGCCCGTCCTGTCGGTGGACACCGCATGCGCCGCGAGCGCGAACGCGATCGGCTACGCGGCGGAGCTGATCCGCGAGGGCCATGCCGACGCGATGCTGACGGGTGGCGCCGACGCCTTCTCGGACATCCTCATCGCCGGCTTCAACTCGCTCGAGTCGCTCTCTCCCGAGCCGGCCGCCCCCTACTCGTTCGACCGCAAGGGCCTGTCGCTCGGTGAGGGCGCGGGCATGCTCGTGCTCATGGACTCGGAGGTGGCGGCCGAGCATGGAGCGCCTGTGCTGGCGGAGATCATCGGCTACGGCCTGTCCGCGGACGGGTACCACCCGACGGCGCCGCACCCCGAGGGGCGGGGCGCGTCGCGCGCGATCCAGACGGCGCTCCGCCAGGCGGGAGTCGACCCGGACGAGGTCGACTACGTCAACAGCCACGGCACGGGCACGGCCAAGAACGACACGGCGGAGACGGCGGCGACGAAGGTCGGTCTCGGCGACGCCGCCTACAAGGTCGCGGTGTCGAGCACGAAGTCGATGATCGGCCACCTCCTCGGCGGCGCGGGAGCGGCCGAGGCGATCGTGACCGTGAAGGCGATCGACGACCAGGTCGCTCCGCCGACCGCGAACTTCACGGAGCCGGATCCCGAGTGCGACCTCGACTACGTCCCGAACGAGGCGCGCGAGATGCAGATCGACATCGCCCTGTCGAACAACTTCGCCTTCGGCGGGGCCAACGCGTCCGTCCTTTTCGCCCGACCGGGCTGCGCGCTCGAGCGGCCCTCCGGACCGGAACGTAGACCGCGCGGTGATCACCGGGCTGGCCGCCCTGAGCTACGGCCGGCACGGATCCGGCAGCGCTGTACGACGCATACGCGGCGGGGCGGCGCGTGCACGAGCACGGAGAACGGTGTCGAGCTCGCACGCGTCGACCTCGACGCAGCCGCCTATCTCGACGTGAAGGAACGGAAGCGCGTCGACCGACTCGGCCTGTTCTCGATCATCGCCTCGCGGCTCGCGCTCGCGAACGCGGGGCTCGAACTGACGGACGACAACCGAACGCGAGTCGGCGCCGTCGTCGGCACCGGCGTCGGGCCGATGGAGAGCATGGAGGCGTTCGCTGCGCCCGTGATCGAGGAGGGATCCGGCGGAGCGAACCCTGCCGTCTTCCCCAACACCGTGTACAACGCGGCGGGCGGGCAGGTCGCGATCAAGAACGGGATCCTCGGCTCGGCGTCGACCGTGACGGCGGGCCACGCCGCCGGCGCTTCCGCCCTCTGCTACGGCTTCGACCTGACGACGATGGACCATGCCGACGCGATCGTCGCGCTCGGCGTCGACACGCTCACGGACACCGTCGTCGACGCGTACCGGCAGCTCGGCGTCGTCGCGGGCTCGACGGACGGCGACGGCGGATTCGGCCTGGCCGAAGGCGGCTTCGCGATCGTGGTCGAGCGCCTCGACGCGGCGCGCGCCCGCGGCGCCGCGCCGCTCGGCGAGATCCGCGGCTTCGCGATCACGTGCGACGCCGTCGGCGTGGGCAAGATCGATACCGAGGGCAACGGCATCGAGCGCGCCATGCGCCTCGCGCTCGAGCGGGCGGGAGTCCCGGCGGACGACGTCGTCGCAGTCTGGGCGAACCGCAACGGCCTCGAGGCCGCCGACGAGGCGGAGGCGAAGGCGATCGACCGTGTGCTCGGCCCGGACACGCCGGTCCTCGCCCCGAAGCTCCTGCTCGGCGAGCCGATGGGCGCCGGGGCTGCGCTCGCCACGGCGCTCGCGCTCGAGGGCTGGGCACGGGGAGACGAGGCGCACAGCCCCCGCGGCCCCGTCCTGGTCAACAGCCTCTCGCTCGGCGGGACGAACATCTCGATCGTCCTCGCCCCGTTCGAGGGCTGAGCGGATGACGGGTCCAGGCGTGGACCACGATGCGATCGTCATCGGCGCCGGGCTCGGCGGGCTCTCGGCCGGTGCGTGCCTCGCCCGCGGCGGCCGGAACGTCCTGCTCGTCGAGCGCCAGGACGGGGTCGGCGGCAACGCGCACGCGTTCACGCGGGGCCCTTACACCTTCGACCCGGCGATCCACGTGACCGCGCACGGCTACAACATCGAGTTCTTCGACTTCTACTTCGCAGCCCTCGGCGTCCGGGAGAAGATCGAGCTGATCCCGGCAAAGACGCTGTTCAGCATGGACATCTGCGGCGAGCGCTTCCAGCTCCCGATCGGGACGGAGGCTCTCGTGGACGCGCTCGAGGAGTACTTCCCGGGCGCGGGCGCCGGCGAGTTCGTCCGCGTGGCGGCGGCGGCGACGACCGAGTCGCAGCAGCCGCCGCCGCGCGTCGCCCTGCGCGATCTCGACGAGGCGATGAAAGCGCTTCCGACGCTCTTCAAGTACCGCACGGCGACCGTTCGCGACGTGCTCGACGAGTACGTCACCGACGAACGTGCGAAGACCGTGTGCGCGGGACAATGGCCGTACATGGGCCTCCCTCCGAGCCGGCTCTCGTTCATGGCCTACGCGGGAGCCCTGATGGCCTCCTGCGATCCGGGCCCGCAGTACGTGCGGGGCAGCTTCCAGCATCTCGCCGACACGATCGCCGGCGCGATCACCGACTCGGGCGGATCGATCTCGACCGGGACCGAGGCGACCCGGATCCTCGTCGAGGACGGCAGGGTCGCCGGGGTCGAGCTCGCCGGGGGCGAGGTCGTGCGCGCGCCGATCGTGGTGTCGAACGCCGACGCGCGGCTCACGTTCGACCGGCTGGTCGGCGAGGAGAACCTCCCGGAGCGGTACATGACCCGCCTGCGCCGGATGACGCCGTCGATCTCGGCCTTCCTGGTCTACTCGGCGACCAGGGCCGACCCGGCCGCGCACGGGATCGACCACGAGACGATGGTCTACCGGCACTGGGACCACGACGAGACGTGGGACGACGTGCTCGCGGGCCGTCCCGGAGGCACCTGGCTCTCGATCCCGACCATGCACGACCCGGCGCTCGCCCCCGACGGTGAGCACGTCGTCATCTACACGTCGCTCATGCCTTACGACATCGGCGAGCCGTGGGAGGAGGCTTCCGAGCGGATCACCGAGGAGATGCTCGACCAGGTCGAGGCGCTGATGCCGGGCTACCGGGATTCGATCACGCACGTCGGCACCGGAACGCCGAAGACGTTCGAGAGCTACACGCTTGCCCATGAGGGAGCGATCTACGGCTGGGAGAACGTGCCGAACCAGACCGTCCCGAAGCGGCTCGATTTCCACACGCCGATCGAGGGCCTCTGGCTCACGGGCCATTGGACGCATCCCGGAACGGGCTCGGTCCGCTGCCTCCTGTCGGGGGCGCAGACGGCCGCCGCGATCGACGGTCTGCTCGACCCGAGAGAGCTCCTCGGACGGCTGGCCGGAGCGGCGGCCTAGAGAACGCGCAGGCTGTTGTAGGATCGCGCCAAGCGACGGAAGGACCGGCCGTTGAAGCAGGTGCGTGTCGTCAGTACGGGCTCGTGCTTGCCCGGAGATCCGATCGACAACGAGACCGTCGCCCGTCTCGCAGGTCCCCTTCCGGACGACATCCTCGAGGGACTGCAGGTGAAGACGCGATACTGGGTCGCCGACCCCGAGACGGGCGAGCACCGCGCGAGCAACTCCGGCATGGCGACGGAGGCCGCCCGCGAGGCGCTCGAACTCGCCGGCCTCACGCCCGAGGACGTCGACCTGATCGTCGTCTCGACCGCAAGCCCCGAGTACCACCTGCCCGCGACCGCCACGTTCGTCCAGGAGAAGCTCGGCCTGCGCTCGTGTGCGGCCGTGGACATCCGCTCCGGATGCGCCGGCGCCGTCGAGGCACTCGACCTGGCCCGGCTGCACCTCGAGCGCGGCGACTACGACACGGCGCTCGTGATCGGGAGCGAGGCGATCTCGCCGCTGATCGTCCCGCTCTTCATCGGCCAGGAGCCGGGTAGCGTCCGGATGCGGGACCTCCTCGGGATCTACAGCTTCGGCGACGGGGCCGGAGCGATGCTGCTCCGCGCCGACGGGGACGCGGACGGCGGCTTCCTCGGTGCGTCGGCGCTCGCCTGCGTGGGCGGAGAGAAGAAGCCGGGGATGCAGGTGGTGGGCGGCGCGACGCATGCCCCGATCAGCGAGCAGCTCCAGGCAAAGCGCCTGATCGAGCTGAAGGTCGACGTGATCGAGAGCGGGCGCTTCACGCCGTTCGTGCTGACCGAAGGGTTGAAGGAGACGCTCGGCCGTTCGGGCGCCACCGCCGACGAGATCGACCACTGCGTCATCCCCGAGGGCAACGCCGCCTACATGACGGACGAGCTCCGGGAAGCGGGCCTGCTCACGCCGGAGTGGCTCACGCTCGAGCCGAAGATCTTCGAGAACCTCGCGCTCGTGGGCGCAACCGGATCCGCGGCCGTCCCGCTCGCGCTCGACTACGGGTGGAAGACCGGGATGATCCGGAAGGGAGAGCTCGTGATGCTGCTCGCGATCGAGACGAGCAAGTGGAAGTACGGCGGCATCGTCTTCCCGTGGACGGCCGACCCTGCACCCGAGCGTGCGGCCGTCTCGGAAACCGTGGCCTGAAGCGGCGGGGTGCCGGCCTACCCGCGCTCGGGACTCGCCTGGGCCGGACCGCGGTCGATACGCCAGCCGTCGCCGGTGTACTCCAATCGCACGGCGTCCGAGCCGTCGTCGAGGGCAACCATCGCCTCGCGCCCGGCGAGGTCGACGTCGATCCGCAGCGAGAGCGGAGGTATGCCGACCGACGAAGGCGGCACCTCGCGCTCGGCCGTGGCCTGGGGCGCCGCGGGCGACTCTGCGGGGGGAAGCACGACCGTCAGGGTCGTCGCGCCGACTTCGACGCGGTCACCGTCAGCCAGGCGCCGCGGGGCGTCGATCCGTGCGCCGTTGACGAACGTGCCGTTCGTCGACCCGAGATCCTCGATCACGAACTCGCCGTCGGCCCCACGCGAGATGTGCGCGTGCCGCCGGGAGATCTCCACGTCGTCGGCGAGCGTGCCCGCGTCGGACGCCTGGCGGCCGATCAGGAGCTCCTCCTCGACCTCGATCAGCGTCCCCGGCGCGTTTCCGGCGACCACCTCGAGCACCAGCGTCCCCGGCGACATCGCGCGTGATCTTACATCCGCTCCACGGCAAATACTGCGGCCGTGATCGTCGATCGCGACGTGCCGATTACGATGCGCGACGGCGCCGTGCTCCGCGCGGACGTCTACCGTCCGCCGCGCGACGAACCGCACCCGGCGGTCCTGAACCGCACGCCCTACGACCGCAGCCTGAGCCTGACCCCGCCCGCGGCCCTCGACCCCGAGTCCGCAGTCGCCGCCGGGCTCGCGCTCGTGTGCCAGGACGTCCGCGGCCAGTACTCCTCCGAGGGAGAGTTCTACCCGTTTCGAAGCGAGGAGGCGGACGGCTTCGACAGTGTCGAGTGGGTCGCGGCGCAGCGCTGGTGCAACGGAAAGGTGGCGATGGCCGGCCGCTCCTACAGCGGCGCCACCCAATGGCTCGCGGCCGCCGCCCGCCCTCCGCACCTCGAGGCGATCTTCCCCGTCGTCGCCGGTAGCGACTACTACAACGGCTGGATCTACCAGGGAGGCGCATTCCAGCTCGGCTTCAACCTCTTCTGGGTCCAGCTGATGACGGCGCCGAAGGAGCGGGGCTCGCTGACCGAGCAGTATCGTCACCTGCCCCTCACCGATCCGCCGCTGCTCGAAGCCGGCCCCGCGGGGCGCTTCTACCGCGACTGGCTGGCGCACCCCGACGACGACGGGTACTGGCAGGCCCTCGCCATCAACCGTCGCTACGACCGGATCGAGGTGCCGGCGTACATCGTCGGCGGCTGGTACGACCTGTTTCTCTCCGGCACGCTCGAGAACTACTGCCGCATGCGCAGCGAGGCGGCGACAGAGCGCGCGCGTTCGCACACACGGCTGCTGGTCGGCCCCTGGGCCCACGGCAGCACCTACGGCGCCTACCCCGAGCACGCCTTCCCCGTGTTCGGGGAGGAGGCGAGCATCGATCTGGCGCAGCTGCAGACGGCGTTCTACCATGAGCAGCTGTTCGGGCCGACCGAAGAGCCGGCGATGCCTGTGCGGATCTTCGTCATGGGCGAGAACCGCTGGCGCGACGAGCCCGACTGGCCTCTCGGTCGTGCCCGCGAGCAGCGCTGGTTTCTCCGGGGCGACGGAGGACTCTCGACCGATCCGCCGGGTGCCGAACCGCCCGACGCCTACCTCTACGACCCGAACGACCCGGCGCCGACGATCGGCGGGCCGACCTCGCTGCCCGCGCGGTTCCTGCGCACGAACTCCGGCCCGCTCGATCAGCGACCGCTCGAGGAGCGGCCGGACGTGCTCGTCTACAGCTCGGAGCCGCTCGTCGAGCCGCTCGAGGTGACCGGCCCGCTCTCGCTCGTGCTCCACGCCGCGAGCAGCGCGCCGGACACCGACTTCGTCGCGAAGCTCTGCGACGTCGCGCCCGACGGCGTCTCTCGCATCCTCGCCGAAGGCGTCCTGCGAACGCGTTTCGCCGAAGGCTACGACCGGCCGCGGCTGCGCGAGCCCGACCGGCCGTACGAGTACACGATCGACCTCGTGGCGACCAGCAACGTCTTCCTGCCCGGTCACCGCATTCGCCTGCTCGTCACGTCGAGCTCGTTCCCGCGCTTCGACCGCAACACCAACACGGGCAATCCGGTCGGCGTCGACGGGCCGGGCGATCTGCGCGAGGCTCGCCAGACGATCTTCCACGACGAGTCCCGCGCTTCGCACCTTCGCCTGCCGATCGTCGAGCGGTAGGAAGCGTTTGCGCCGAGGCCCGGCGCACTTATAACTGCCCGATGATCCGCGTCATCGTCCCGCCACCGTGATGGGGGTTCAGGAGTGCGCGTGATCATCGCCGGCGGCGGTATCGGCGGCCTCTCGGCTGCAGCCGGTTTGCGCTCGGCCGGCATCGAAGCGGCGGTCTTCGAGCAGCTCGACCACATCGGAGCGACGCTCGTCGGCGGCGGCTTCCACCTCTGGCCGAACGCGATCCGGGCGCTGCGCGAGCTGGGCCTCGCCGAGACCGCCCGCGACCGCGGCGCCCCGCTCGAGGTGACCGAGTTCTGCTCCTGGCGGGGACGCAAGCTCGCCGAATGGCCGCTGAGCGAAGATCGCGGGCGAGCTCGACCTGTTCGACGTCGGCATCGGACGCGCCGACCTGCTCGACGTGCTGCGCGGAGCGGTCAACGGATCGCAGCTGACCGCCGGTGCCAAACTCGTCGACTTCGACCACGACGCGGACAGCGTCACCGCCCGCTTCGACGACGGGCGCGAGGAGCGTGCCGACGTGCTCGTCGGCGCCGACGGGCTGCGCTCGACCGTCCGCAGCAAGCTCCTCGGTGCCCACGAGCCCGACTACGCCGGTTACGTGCAGTGGCAGACGCTGGTCGACGGCATCGGCGACCTGTTCCCTCCGGGAGTCGAGCGGATAACCTTCGGCCCCGGCGCACGAACGGTCATGCACCATGTCGCCGACAAGCAGCTCTTCTGGGCGTGCGTGCTCTACGGTCCCGCCGACTCCGCCGGCAAAGCGCCCGGACGCAAGCAGAGGCTGCTCGACTCGTTCGGAGAGTGGCCGTCGCCCATCCCCGAGGCGATCGAGGCGACGCCCGAGGAGCAGATCGTCGGGTTGCCGGTCCACGACCGCCAGCCTGTCAGCCATTGGGGGCGCGGCAGGGCGACGCTGCTCGGCGACGCGGCTCATCCGATGACCACCAACACGAGCCAGGGCGGGAATCTCGCGATCGAGGACGGCGTCGTGCTTGCGCAGGCGCTCGCGAACGCGGAGGACACGGATGCCGCGTTGCGGTCCTACGAGCAGCGGCGGATCGCCCGCACCACGCCGCTCGTGAAGAACTCGCGCTGGATCTCCGACATGAACGCCTGGACGAACCCGCTCAGGGTCGCTTTCCGCGACCAAATGTTCTCGTTCGCCGTGCCCCGCAAGGGACTCTCGAACCTGCGGAAGGCGATGGCCGAGCCGCTGTGACGCGCGCGCTCGTCATCGGCGGCGGCATCGGCGGCCTCACCGCTGCTCGCGCCCTCGGACGCGCGGGCATTGACGTCAGCGTGTTCGAGCGCGCCCAGACCCTCGAGGAGATCCAGGTCGGCGGCGCGATCCACGTATGGCATAACGGCATGCGAGGGTTGCAGCTGCTCGAGCTCGGTGACAAGGTCGCCGCTCTCGGCGGCGCTGCTGCGGTCGTCGAGAGGGCGGAGATGCGGAACTGGCACGGGAAGCTGCTGACCTCGTGGTCGCCGAAGGACGTGGCGCAGAAGGTCGGCGCGCCGACCGTCGGCGTCATCCGGCCAGAGCTGCACCGCGCGCTCGTCGACGGCGTCGCCGACAGCGTGCTGCAGCTCGGACGCGAGCTCACCGGCTTCGACCAGAACGGCGACGGTGTGGTGGCGCGCTTCGCCGACGGTAGCTCGGAGCGCGGCGACATCCTGATCGGAGCGGATGGGCTCCACTCGACCGTCCGGCACACGCTCCGCGGCGACGAGCAGCTGCGCTTCGCCCGTTACGCCTCGTGGCAGGCGCTCTGCGACTTCCGCGACGACGCCACGCCGCCTGGGCTGTTCTGGATCGTCTGGGGACCAGGAGCGCGCTTCCTGTTTTACAGAGTCGGGACCGGAGAGGCTCTACTGGGAAGGGATCTTCGCGACCGACGCCGGCGGCAGCGATCCTCCCGGCGGCCGCAGGCAGGCGGTCCTGGAGCGGTTCGCCGGCTGGACACACCCCGTCGAGGCGATCGTCGGCGCAACCGACGAGGCTGCGATCAGCCGCAGCGACATCTACGATCGCCCTCCGGTCAAGAGCTGGGGCGAGGGCCGCGTGACGCTGATGGGTGACGCCGCCCACCCCATGACCAACGCCGCCGGGCAAGGCGCCAACACGACCATCGAAGACGCAGTGGTGCTGGGCACGCGCCTGGGACAGACCGCAGACCCAGTCGCGGGACTGCGCGCCTACGAACAGGAGCGAATCGCGCGCACGACGCGAATCGTGAAGCTCGCCTGGCGCCTGACGTCGTTCAGCCGCTGGCGCAATCCGGCGGCAATTCGCGTGCGCGATCGGCTCATTTCGACAATGATGGTCGTCGGCAAGAAGGCGCAGGCGAAGGACATGGAGTACAAGTTCTGATTCTCGACAGCGAGTGGAGGTAGGCCAGATGCCCATTCAGCAGCTTCCCGAGGTGGCCCCGAACTTCACGCTCGACCACATCCTCGGCCACAAGGTCTCGCTCAGCGACTTCAAGGGTCGGACGGTCGTTGTCACCTTCGGCGGCCGGGACAGCGTTCCGCAGATCCAGCAGGGTATCGGTGCGATCCGGAAGCAGTACGACCCCGACCAGATCACGATCGTGGGCGTGTCCGATTTGCGGGCGGCGCCGCGTCCGGCGCGAATCCTCGTCAAGAGCCAGATCAAGAAGGCGTACGAGGGCGCGGTCAAGAGGCAGGCCGAAGACCTCGCGGCGGCAGGCAAGCCGCCGCGGGAAGATCCCTCGCAGGACGTGATCATGCTCCTCGACTGGTCGGGCGAGGTGACGGATTCGTTCGGCATCACCGGCGCCGACAAGGAAGCAGCCGCGGTCGCCGTGGACGGAGACGGGAAGGTGATCGGGTCAGGGACCGGCGATCAGCTCGGCCCGGAGATTCTCGCGGTCTTGGCCGCCTCGTAGCAGAGGCGGGAGACCGGGTCAGGAGGAGGGCAGTCATGTCAGAACGCGCGGCATCAATGCTCGAGATCAAGTCGGTGCGGGTGCCTACGGGTCATTACGACGTCGCGATCCTGGGCGGCGGACTCGCGGGCCTGTCGCTCGCAAACCAATTGATGCTGGCGCGTCCGCAGACCAGGGTGCTCGTGACGGACAAGCGGCCCGAGCCGGCGCCGGAGTCGGCGTTCAAGGTCGGAGAGTCGAGCGTCGAGGTGGGCGCCTACTACTACCGCAACAAGGTCGGGATGGCCGACCACCTCGACGAGAAGCACATCCGCAAGCTCGGGCTCCGGTTCTTCCTCTCCGGCGGCGACAACAGCGACATCACCCGTCGGGTCGAGTTCTCGACGCCCCCCACGCCCTCGCAATCCCGTGTTCGGCAACGAGTCTTCACGCACCAGATCGACCGGGGCGTGTTCGAGAACGAGCTGTACGACCGCGCCATCGCGCGTGGCGCCGATGCCCATCGCGGCTGGCGTGTCGAGGACGTCGAGCTCCTCCCGGCCGAGGCCCACAAGGTGATGCTCAGCAACGAGGGCGGTGCGACGAGGACGGTGACGGCCCACTGGGTCGTGGACGCGACCGGCCGCTTCAACCTGCTGCGGCGCAAGCTCGGCCTGCAGAAGGAGACGCCCCACAACGTCAACGCGGTCTGGTTCCGGCTCAAGGGCGGGATGGACTACGAAGACTGGACCGACGACGAGGAGTGGAAGGCTCAGGGCTGGGAGCCGGGCGTGCGCAAAGACGCGACCTCGCACCTGGTCGGAGAGGGCTACTGGGTGTGGATGATCCGCCTCAAGCCCGGCCCGATCAGCATCGGCCTGGTAGCGGACCCGCGCTTCCACCCGTTCGACGACATCAACGAGTTCCCGAAGCTGCTCGAGTGGTTCAAGCAGCACGAGCCGCAGATGTACAAGGCGCTCGAGAACCGCCTCGACGAGGTGCAGGACTTCCTCGTCGTCGAGAACTTCTCGTACGCGTCCACGAAGTACTTCTCGACCGACCGGTGGACGCTGGCGGGTGAGGCCGCCTGTTTCATCGACCCGCTCTACTCGCCGGGGTCGGACTTCATCGCGTACCTGAACAGCTTCGCCGGCGACCTGATCTGCCGCGACCTCGACGGCGAGGACATCGAGGAGCGGCTGGACTTCTACGAGTTCTTCTTCGGCCAGCTGTTCGAACCGGGACTGTGGCTCTACACCGATCAGTACGCGTGCTTCCGCAATCCCCAGGTGATGATGTGCAAGTTCCTCAACGACAACATCGCCTACTTCTCGACGCTCGCGTTCCTCTTCCTGCACGACAAGATGACGCAGCTCGAGGACCTCGGCGACGTCGTGGAGGTATTCGACACCTTCGTGCCCCTGCTCCAACGCGTGCAACAGCTGTTCAGGGACTGGAACGCGATCGACTATCGCAAGTTCGAGTCCGACGGCTTCGGCGGGGTGCAGTCGACGAAATTCCAGCCGTTCCTCGACGCCTACCACGACCTGGGCGAGGACTTCGACATCGACACGATGGTCGAGCGTGCGAAGCAGAAGGTCGAGGTGCTCCAGGCGCTCGCGGTGTGGTACTTCCACATAGCCGCCAAGCACCTGCCCGAGCCTCCCGACCCCGCCCGCCCGATCAATCCGCAGGTAATCAGCCTCGACACGGCAAAGTGGGACGAGGAGGGGCTCTTCCCCGACGACGGCAGCGGGATGACGTTGGCGGATGCCCTCGAGCTGATTCCCGGGATCGAGGAGTTCAACCTGGAGACGCGCGGCGCGCGGCTCGTGGAAGACGTGCCGGTTACCACCTAGTCAGCCGATCGAGGAGAGCGAATGACCGACCGTGGAGCCTCAGAGTTCGAGATCAAGCCGATCCGGTCGCCGAGGAGCGAGTACGACGTCGCGATCCTGGGCGGAGGCCTTGCCGGGCTGACGTTGGCGCTTCACCTGAAGCGCGCGCGACCCGAGACGAGCGTGCTGGTCGCCGAGAAGCGCGAGCTGCCGCCGCCCGAGGCAGCGTTCAAGGTCGGCGAGTCGACCGTCGAGGTCGGCGCCTACTACTACCGCGAGCTGTGCGGCATGGCGGACCACCTCGAGCAGCGCCATCTGCGCAAGGCCGGGCTCAGGTTCTTCTTCCCGGCGGGCGGAAACGAGGACATTACGCGAAGGGTCGAGTTCGTCACCCCCGACCAGTACTGGAACCACCAGATCGACCGCGGACGGTTCGAGAACGAGGCGTTCGACCGCGCGGTGCAACTGGGCGCCGACGCCTTCCGGGGCTACCGGGTGATGGACGTCGAGCTCGATCCCTCGTCGCAGCACAAGGTCGTCCTGCAGCGGGAGGGCGGCGGGGCGATCGACGTCGCGGCCCGGTGGGTCGTCGACGCCTCGGGCCGCGCCAACATCCTGCGGCGCAAGCTCGGGCTGCAGACGGAGACCGGCCATCACGTCAACGCCGCGTGGTTCAGGCTCGCCGGCGGGCTCGACGTCGAGGAGTTCGGCGCGCACAACCAGGAGTGGGTCGATCGTGTCGACCAGCGCGGCTTCCGCAAGCTCGCCACCGTCCACCTCCTCGATCAGGGCTACTGGGTTTGGCTGATCCCCCTCGCCTCCGGGCCGCACAGCATCGGCGTCTGCGCCGATCCTCGGTTCCATCCGTTCGAGCAGATCAACGAGTTCGACAACCTGCTCGAGTGGTTCAGGGAGCACGAGCCCCAGCTCGCGGCTGCCGTGGAGCCACGTCGCGCGGACGTGATGGACTTCCTCGTGATCGAGGACTTCTCCTACGCCTCGAAGGAGACCTTCTCCAACGACCGCTGGACGCTCGTCGGCGAAGCGGGCGGGTTCATCGACGCGTTCTACTCGCCCGGCTCGGACTTCATCGGCTACACGAACAACTTCAGCAAGGACCTGATCTGCCGCGATCTCGACGGCGAGGACATCGAGGAGCGGACCGAGTTCTACAACTTCTTCTTCTACCAGCTCTTCGACCCGACGATCTCGCTCTACAAGGACCAGTACCAGTTCTTCGGCAACCCGCAGGTGATGCTGGCGAAGAACCTGTACGACAACACCGCCTACTTCTCGACCCTCGCGTTCATGTTCCTGCACGAGAAGATGACCGACCTCGACGTGCTCGCCGACGTCGTCGACCAGTTCCAGACCGTGATCCCGCTGCTCGGCCGCATGCAGGAGCTGTTCCGCGACTGGTCGCAGATCTACGACGAGCGCTGGGAGGGCGTGTCGATCCTGTCCAAGGAGTTCACGCCGATGATCGAGCGCCAGCGCGCCCTGTCGGAGCCGTTCGAGGACGAGGCGTTCAAGCAGCAGGCAATCGAGAACATCGCGCTGCTGAAGGCGCTCGCGATCTGGCTGTTCCACAAGGCGGCCGCGTCCTTGCCGACGCAGCCCGACCCCGAGCGCCGTGTCGACGCGCTGGCGATCAGCCTGCACCCCGAGCGATGGGAGGAGGAAGGGCTGTACTCCGAGGACGGGATGACGCTCGCGGAGGCGAGCGCACTGCTGCCGGGCATCGACGAGTTCTGGCTCGAGTCGCGAGGCGCAATCGTGGCTACCTAGCCGGTGAGGGCCCCGAGAGCTATCCCTCGCTGAGTCCGATCCGCGAATGCAGCCTCCGCAGCCACGGGGGCGCCCACCAGTTCCACTCTCCCAGCAGAACCATCAGGGACGGAACGAGCAGAGCGCGAACGATGCTCGCGTCGATGATCACGGCCACCGCCGTGCCGATCCCGACCTCCTTGATGAAGATGACCGCGGATGTCGAGAAGGCACCGATCGCGACGCAAAACAGAATGGCCGCCTGCGTCACGATCCGGCCCGTGCGCTCCAGGCCGATCGCGACCGACTCCGTGTTCGAATGGCCGCCGTCATGTGCCTCCTTGATCCGCGTCAGCACGAGTACGGCGTAGTCGCTTGCCAGGCCCCAGCCGATCGCGAAGATCAGCACCAACTGTGAGAGATCGACCGCATGGAGGCTCTGGAAGCCGAGCACGCCTTCCAGGTTCCCGTCCTGGAAGATGATGACAAGGATCCCGAACGCGGCGCTCAGCGAGAGCAGGTTCATGATCATCGTCTTGATCGGGAGCACGACCGAGGCGGTCATGAGGAAGAGGACGATCGCGGTCAGGCCGACCAGGATCAGCGCCATCAGCCAGAGCCTGGACGAGATGCTCGACTTCTGGTCGAGGAACGCCGCGGTCGTGCCGGTGGCGAGCACACGCGGGTTGCGCTGGTCGCGGATCGTCCTGACGAGCTCGATCGTGGCCGGGTCAAGCGGCCGTGCCCTGGGGAGCACGTCGAAGGCGAAGTATCCGCTCCCGATCGCGACCGGCGGGCCCCCGGCGGGCAGGGCGTCGGGGAGCCGACGGAGCCTGCGCGCGAGCGCGGCGACCTGCGGCTCCGTTGAGCGAGGGGCCTTGACGACCGCCGTGATCGCCGACGACGCATTCGACGCGAACCGCGCCTGCAGCGCGTCGTCGACCTTGCGGGAGCTCAGCGAGGGCGGCACCGCGCTCGCGTCCACGCCGCCGAGCGTGATGCCGAGGGCCGGAAGGCCGAGCGTGATCATGAACGCCGCGCTGACGACGGCGACCACCACCGCGCGCTTCGTCACGAACTGCGTCAGCCTGTACCACGAACCGTCCTCGACCCCGCGCGCGTTCCGCTCGGCGGAGCGTTGCCAGCGTGCCGGGGCCAGCGCGTTGATCCGCGGCCCGAGCACCGCGAGCAGCGCCGGGAGAGCGACCAGCGCGGTGCCGACGGCCATCAGCGCGCAGATCGCGCCGCCGAGGCCCATCGAGTAGACGAAGGGCAGCGGCATGACGCAGAGACTCGCGAGCGCGACCGCGACCGTGAGGGCGCTGTACGAGATCGTCCGGCCGGCCGTGAGCATCGCACGGCGCAGGGCGGCGCGGTACACGTCCTTGGTCCGCTCCTCCGTGGGGGTCACGGCGAGCTCCTCGCGGTAGCGCGAGACGATGAACAGGCTGTAGTCGATCGCGAGCCCGAGCCCGAGCCCGATCACGATGTTGAGGGCGAACACCGACAGGGAGAGGAACGAGTTGACGATCCGCAGCACGAGAAAGGTGCCGAGGACGGTGATGCCGCCGACGAAGAGCGGCATCAGGGCTGCGACGACGCCTCGGAACACGAAGAGCGACAGGATGAACAGGATGGGGAATGCGAGCCCCTCGGCCTTCCCGAGGTCCATGCCGACCTGCTTGCCGATCTGCTGACCGGCCACGGCAGGGCCGCCGACGAGCACTTCCGGCGGCCTGTTGACTCTGTCGATGATGCGGCTGGCGGCGTTGTCGCTCTCCGCGTCCGAGACGTTCCTGAAGAACGCGACGACGATCGTCGAGCGGCGGTCGCTGGAGACGAAGCTGCGCGAGTGAGTGCCGTAGTAGGTGAGCGTCCTCATGACCGTCGGCTCACGCTTGATCTCCCGCGCGACCCTCTGCACGGTCGCGGCCGCGCCGGGCGCGTCGACGCCGCCGGGCGGCGTTACGAGGGCGATGACCGCCGCGCCGGGGAGCTCACCCGTGGCGCGACCGATCAGGTTCTTGACCTCGACGGTCTGCGAGCTCGCGTCGTTGAACGGATCGTTGGCGTGCATCTTCCCCGCGACGGGAGCGCCGAAGAACCCGGCGACCGCGGCGAACGCGACGATCGCACCCAGCAGGAGCCCGGGCCGCCGGGCCGAGAGGTTCACGATCCTCGATATCACTCGTCTGCGGCCCTTCGTTGCGGCCTCCGGAGGCACGGCTGGTGGCGGTCGGTCGGCGGGCTTCACGCTCCTGACCGCCGTCGCATCCGGGTTCGCGCGTCTGGCCGACACGACCGTCGCCTGCTGGGCATCGGGCTGCTCGAACCTCATGATCGTGGTGCCGACCTTGATTCGGTCGCCCGGCCGAAGCTCCGTCGGGGCTTCGAGTCGCCTCTCGTTGACGAACGTCCCGTTGGTCGAGCCCAGGTCCTCGATGATCAGCCTGCCGTCCGCGAGGGAGATCCGCGCGTGCTCGCGCGACAACTCGGGATCTGCGCCGAATGGACCGAGATGATCCGTGCCGGTACCCCGCCCGATCAGGAGCGGGTCGTTCTCGACCTCGATGATCGATCCTGACGCCGGGCCGGTCTCTACGTGAAGCGTCGCAATGGGCACAGACGAAGGTCCCTAGTGGCCGGCGACGGCACCTGCGCGCATGTGCTTCCTGCGCACAACCGCGACGGCTGTGACGCAGCCGACGGCGGCGACGATAGCAGCAACCAGGAAGACGCTTTGCAGGCCCTCGGTGTAAGCGACGCGAGCGACGTGCTGGAGACCCGGGCGCACGTCTGCCGGCTGCTCCGCCAGCAGCTTGGCCGTGCCGCCGGCAGAGATCGCACTCGCGATCGGCGCCACGGCCTTCGCCAGAGGGCCGGCGGAGAGCGCGCTCTGGACGTGGGTCGTGATCTGGTGTTGGAGCACCACGCCGAGCACGGCGATCCCCACGGTCGTTCCGGCTTCACGCATCGTGGCGTTCATGCCCGACGCCATCCCCCCACGCCAGGACGGGACGACGCCTACGGCCGTCGAGGCGAGCGTCGGCCCGGCAAGGCCGAGCCCGGCGCCCGTGAGGACGAGCCCGGGGATGATCGCCGTCCAGGAGTCGCTCGGGGTGACGAACGTCATCGTCGCGCAGCCGACGCTCACGAGCCCGAGGGCGACACCGAGTACGAGCCGCGGGCTGATCGTCTCGGTCGCCTTGCCGGCGACCGGGCCCATCGCGAGCGCAACGCCGGTGAAGACGAGCAT
This sequence comes from uncultured Actinomycetes bacterium, assembly GCA_963776375.1. Classification (GTDB taxonomy): domain Bacteria; phylum Actinomycetota; class Thermoleophilia; order Gaiellales; family Gaiellaceae; genus PALSA-612. The sequence goes on from CAVZMF010000011.1 coordinate 123,335, forward strand.
GCGGGTTCCCGTGCCGATCGCGGAGTAGCCGAGGATCGACTGGAACCACACGGTCAGGAAGAAGATCAGTCCCAGGCAGGCGAAGGAGATCGTGAACGCCGACACCGATGAGCCGACGAAGGTCGGGTTCCTGAACAGTCCGAGGTCGAACATCGGGTACTTGCGCCGGAGCTCGATCAGGATGAACGCGAGGAGGAGGACGACGGCGCCGACGTAGCAGCCCACGATCTCCGCGCTCGTCCAGCCCTCGGCGTTGCCGCGAATCGTCGCGAAGACGGCGAGGAACATGAAGCCGGTGAACGTCGCCGCCCCGGGCCAGTCGATCCGCGTTTCCGGGCCCGGGAGGTTGACGACCTTGAGCCGCAGGACGACGAAGGCGGCGATGCCGATCGGGACGTTGAGGAAGAAGATCGACTGCCAGCCGAACGCCTCGACCAGGATCCCGCCGACGATCGGCCCGACGGCAACCGAAAGGCCGTTCACGGCGCCGTACGCGCCGAACGCGATCGCCCGCTGCTCGGCCGGAAACTCCTGGATGATCAGCGCCAGCGAGCACGCGAACATCATCGCGCCGCCGAGTCCCTGGACGACGCGTGCGAGGTCGAGCTGGATGATGGTCGTCGACAGGCCGCACAGAACCGAGGAGAGCGTGAAGACGATCAGCCCGATCGTCAGCACCCGCTTCCTTCCGAAGATGTCCGCCATCGACCCGGCGGTCAGGAGCGCGGTCGTCAACGCGATCGTGTAGGCGTCGACGACCCATTGCAGCTCGGAGAAGCTGGGCTTGAGGGAGTCGGAGATCGACGGGATCGCGACGCCCACGATCGTCACGTCGAGCAGCAGCATGAACGTCGTCGTCAGTACCACCCCGAGCGTCCACCACTTGCGGCTGCCCGACGCCAGCAGCTCCGGGGACTTCCTGAGGACGTCGCGGACGGCGGTGACCTCGATCGGGTGCGGGCGAGCCGCGGTCCCCTCGAAGACGGGCGACGTGAGCTCGATCGTCGCCGATCCGATTTCGATCCTGTCGCCGGGCGCGAGCGTGTAGCTCCCGAGGATGCGATCGCCGTTGACGTAGGTGCCGTTGCCCGAATGGAGATCCTCGATCGTCGCGACGCCGCCGCGGATGGTCACCTTGGCGTGCCGGCGCGAGACCTCGCTGTCGAGCACCTGCAGGTCGCACTCGGGCTCGCGGCCGATCGTGGCGCTGCCGGCGCGAACCGGGACAGTCGTGTCGGCCCCCGGGCCGCTGAGGATCCGCAGCTCGCCGTCGGCGCCGGCCGGGGCGAACGTGGTCTGGTCGATCCCTCGGACGCGGGTCGCATGCGGCTGAGGAGCCGGCGCAAGCTCGGGGGCGGGGACGAACTCGAGCGTGCTCTCCCCGATCTGGATCCGATCGGCCGCGGACAGCGGACGCGGCTCCGCGATTCGCTTGCCGTTGAGGAACGTGCCGTTGGTGGAGCCGAGGTCCTCGAGGACAGGCCTGCCGTCGTGCAGGCGGATCCGCGCGTGGCGCCGCGAGAGCTTGCCGCTCGGATCCTTCAACACGATGTCGGCCTGGCTGTCGCGACCCAGGACGACGTCGTCGCCAAGGGCGACCTTCAGGCCGGCGTCGGCGCCGCTCAAAACGTGCAGTTCGCCGATCGAGCGTCGGCTGCGCGCCGGAACCGTCTCGCTGCCCTCGGACATCACTCGTCTCCGGCGGCGAGCCGCCACTGACCGTCGGCCAGCTCGAGGCGGATCGGATCGGCGCCCGACTCGGCGGCAAGCTCGGCAACCTCTGCCTCGAAGTCGACGGTGAGGCGAACAAGGAGCGGTGTCGGCTCGGGCTCCGGAGGTGGGGCGTCGACGATGACCGTCGCCGCCCGCACGTCGACCGCCGCCGGCGACGCGAAAGGCGTAGCCGGGGCCGCGCGGACGACGAGCTTCGTCCCACCGAGCTCGATCTCGTCGCCGAGCTCGAGCTGCGCCGGGTGCTCGAGGCGCTGGCCGTTGACGAACGTGCCGTTCGTCGACGCGAGGTCGGTGATCGTGAACAGCCCGTCGTCGCCCCGGGCGATCTCGGCGTGGTGGCGCGAGAGCTCCGGGTCGTCGGCGAGCTTGCCCGGCCCCTCGGACTCGCGGCCGACGACGAGCCGCTCGTCGACGAGAATCGTGAATCCGGCGGCGTTGCCCGCGACCGCCTCGAGGTGGAGCTCGCCTGCGCCGCCGGTCACGGGGCTTCGACCCAGAAGGTGGCCATGCGCGAACACCCTATGGGGGCGGCGCCCACCTGACAAGTCGTCGTCCGGCGAGATCCGGCTTTGCGTCGCGGTTTGAAATACTCCCGCGAGAACGACGGCGGAGAGCCGAATTTCGAGGGAGGTCGACAGTGGCGAAGCTCGTGTTCCTGTTTCCGGGCCAGGGTTCGCAGAAGGTGGGGATGGGTGCGGACCTGCTCGAGGCGAGGCCCGATCTCTTCGATCGGTATTTCGAGCTCGCGGACGCGGCATCCGGCCTGACAGTCCGTCAGTACGCGCTCGAAGGTCCGATCGAGTCGCTTACGCGGACCGACGTCGCACAGCCGGCGCTCTTCTCGCTGTCGCTCGCGCTGGCGGAAGCGGCGGACGAGCTCGGCATCAAACCCGATTTCGTCGCCGGCCACAGTCTCGGCGAGTACACGGCAGCGGCCGCGTCGGGGGCGGTCTCGCTCGAGGATGGCATGCGGCTCGTCGCACTGCGCGGGAAGCTGATGAACGAGGCGCAGACCGAGACTCCGGGGACGATGGCGGCCGTGATCGGTCTCGAGGCGGACCGTCTCGCCGAGCTCTGCGAAGAGGCCTCCCCGGCCGGGCTCGTCGCCCCCGCGAACCTGAACACGCCCGCGCAGGTCGTCGTCTCGGGCGAGGTGGCGGGGGTCGAACGCCTCATGGAGCTGGCCAAGGAAGCCGGCGCCGAGAAGGTCGTTCCGCTGCAGGTCGGAGCCGCCTTCCACAGCCAGCTGATGAAGCCGACGCAGGCGAAGATGGCCGAGGCGATGGAGAGCGTGTCGTGGAGCAACCCGAGCGTGCCGATGGCGTCGAACGCATCCGGCGGACTCGTCACGACCGCGGACGAGGTGCGGCAGGCGCTCGTCGCACAGATCGCCAGTCCCGTGCGCTGGGTCGACTGCGCGCACGCGCTCAGCGAGGCGGGCGCCGACCGCTACCTCGAGCTCGGCCCCGGCCGTGTGCTCGGCGGGCTCACGCGGCAGACGCTCGGCATGGAGACCGACGCTGCCTCTGCCGACTCGCCCGAGAAGCTCGAGAGCTTCGTCTCGGCGCATGCCTAGCGGAAGCGCGCTGCCGTGAGCCTCGCCTTCCTGTACCCGGGACAAGGATCACAGCAGGTCGGCATGGGCGCCGAACTTCTCCGCACCGAGCCGCACTTCGACCACTACCTCGCACAGGCACAGGCGGCCTCCGGTCTGCCGATTCGCCGCCTCTGCCTGGAGGGCCCGATGATCGAGCTCACGCGCACCGAGGCGGCCCAGCCTGCGCTCTTCGCCGTCTCGCTGGCGCTGACCGACGCGGCGAGGGCGAGGAACCTGCAGCCCGACTTCGCGGCCGGGCACAGCCTCGGCGAGTACACGGCTGCCGTGGCAGCGGGTGCCCTCTCGATCGAGGACGGCATGGACCTCGTCTGCCTGCGCGGCCGGCTGATGGCCGAGGTACAGGCGGAGCACCCGGGCGCCATGGTCGCGGTGATCGGCCTGTCCGAGCAGGAGCTCGAGCCGCTCTGCGCGGCGGCCTCTGCAGAGGGATCGATCGCGCTCGCGAACATCAACGCGCCCGGCCAGACCGTCCTCTCCGGCGAGCGGGCGGCGGTGGCGAAGGTCGGCGATCTGGCCCGGCAGGCAGGAGCCGAGCGGGTCGTCTCGATCGCCGCCGGAGCCGCCTTCCACGGCGAGCTGATGCGGTCCGTCCAGGAACGGATGAGCGAGGCCATGGCCGGCGTGCAGTGGAGCGAGCCGCTCGTCCCGATCGCCGTGAACGCTCACGGCCGGATCGTCCGCTCCGCCGGCGAGCTACGCGACGCGCTCGCCGCCGAGATCGCGAGCCCGGTGCGCTGGGTCGACTGCGTACGTTCGCTCGTGGGGGCAGGCTGCGACGCGTTCCTCGAGCTCGGACCCGGGCGCGTGCTGGCGGGGCTCGTGCGTCAGATCGAGCCCGGGACGGACGTCTTCTCGGCCGACTCGCCCGAGCGGCTGGACGCGTACGCGGCCGAGCGTGCCGCGAAGCTGCCCTGAAGTCCGCAGCAGGCGGACTTGCCGGCGCCCGGCACGGCGCCGACTAGGAGAGCGCTGCGGCGATGAAGAGGCCGAAGCCGACGAACCCGAGCGGGCCGCGTATGAACATCAGCCGGTCCCATTGCCTGCGCGCGACCTTGTACTCGGCTTCGGGGACCGTGCCGCTCTCGACCATGCGCGTGATCTTCTTGTCGAGCGGCCGTGACGCGAAGACGAGGATCCCGAAGGTCACGGCCCAGAACGGAATCCCGACCGCGTAGAGCACCTTCGCCTGCGTCGAGATCGAGTCGCCGCCGAACGCGAGGAGCGCGATTGCCGCGAGCGCGCCCAGGATGCCGCTCGGCGGCATGTGGCGGTTCGGGAGGTGGCTGAAGAGGGCGCGGTGGATCTGGGCCGACAGCGTCGTCGGCGCCTCGTTCAGGGCACTGACGACGACGACCATCTCGAACGTGTACGTGCCCTGCACGATGGCGCAGCCGAGGATGTTGACGAAGCGCAGGATGTCGACCAGCGTCATCGACACGAGCAACCCTCCCTAGGACCTGAGGCAGCGATCGTACAAGGCGGTCGGGCTCCGTGCGGAAACGCATACAGAATCGCGGCGTGACGCGGGCGCTCGTCGCCGGCGCAGGGCTCTGCGGGCTGTCGATGGCGATTGCTTGGGGCCGGCTGCTCGCCGGCAACGCGGCGACGTCGAGAGCGCTCTTCGTGCCTATGAGCGGGCTCGGATGCCGCGCTCGGCGCACTTCCAGAATCTGGCCTGGCGCATGGCCCGCGCCGGGGTGTCGACGAATCCTCTCGCGTCGGCACTCAGGAACGCTTTCCTCCGGACGACGACGCCCGTCGCCTGGCGGATGCAGGTCAGGGATATGGCCCTTCCCGCAAAGCAGCCAGCCCCCGGCTGACGGCCTGGCGTCGCCGATCTGGACCGTGGCCGTGATCGAGCCTACAGCCGGTACGACATTCGCGAGGTGACCACGGCGTCCGCGAGCCGGGCGTAGAGCTGCGCGTTGTCGATCGCGATCGCCGCGTGGTTCGCAAGCGCCGTCGCCAGCTTGAGATCGCCGTCGTCGAAGCTTCCCTCGCGCTTGTTGATCACCTCGAGGACGCCGATCGTCCGGTCGTGGGTGTGCATGGGGACGGCGAGAATCGATCGTGTCTCGAAGCCCGTCTTCTCGTCCATGCCGCCGTAGAAGCGCGGGTCGGACTTGGGGTCGTCGACGACGACCGACTCGCCGTGCTCGACGACCCAGCCGGCGATCCCGCGGCCCGCCGGGACGTGCTCGCGCACGACAGCCTCGCCCGGCAGCCCCGGTGGCGACCTGAACGGTCAGCTCGTCGCCCTCGCCGTCGAGCAGCATGAGCGAGCTCGTCTCCGCGTCCGTCAGCTCGGTCGCGGACGACATGATCGCGGCGAGCAGCTCGTCGAGCTTCAGCGTCGAGTTCAGGAGCGAGGAGATCTCCAGTAGCCGCTCGAGCGTCTCGACGTCTCTGTTCTTCGCCATCTTCGTCTCCTCTCCTAGGTCGCCGCGACGCCGCGGCCAGCTCGCGTCTCCTGGGCCATGAACTCCTCGACGAAGTCGGTGGTCACGTCGCCCGACCGGAACTGCTCGTTGGCCAGGATCGCTGGTGGAACGGGATCGTCGTCTTGACGCCGCGCCCCGAGATCTCGAACTCGGCGAGCGCGCGCTGCATCCGGTCGATGGCGCGCGCTCGCGGTCGGGCGCCCAGACGATCAGCTTCGCGATCAGCGAGTCGTAGAACGGGACTGACCGTCCAGCCCGGGTAGCAGTGGGAGTCGACCCGCGTCCACGGGCCCGCCGGGCGGCACGTAGGTCTCGAGCCGGCCCGGCCGTGGGCGCGAAGTTCGTTGTCGGGATCCTCGGCGTTGATCCGGCACTCGATCGCGTGCCCCCTGAAGCTCGACGTCGTCCTGCGTGACGGAGAGCTTCTCGCCGGCGGCCACGCGGATCTGCTCCTGGATCAGGTCGGCAGCTCGTGATCATCTCGCTGACCGGGTGCTCGACCTGGATGCGCGCGTTCATCTCCATGAAGGCGAGGTTGCCCTCGTGGTCGAGCAGGAACTCCATCGTTCCGGCGCCGGTGTAGCCGACCGACGAGCGCTCCCGCGACGGCCTTCTCGCCGATGTCCTTGCGCATCTCCGGCGTCAGATGGATCGACGGCGCCTCCTCGATCAGCTTCTGGTGGCGCCGCTGCACCGAGCAGTCGCGCTCGCCGAAGTAGACGCCGTTGCCGTGCGAGTCGCAGACGAGCTGGACCTCGGTGTGGCGAGGGCGCCTCGCAGGTAGCGCTCGATGTAGACGGCGCTGTCCTTGAACACCGCCTGGGCGGTCGCCCGGGTCGGTCTGGTAGAGCGCCGGCAGCTCCTCGCGGCTGTAGACGACGTTCATCCCGCGCCCGCCGCCGCCGGCGACCGCCTTGATGATCACGGGATAGCCGATGCCGTCGGCGATCTCCCGCGCCTCGTCGACCGTGTTCACCGGATCGACCGTGCCCGGGCAGCAAGCGGCAGGCCGGCCTTCTGCATCAGGTCGCGTGCGGTCGCCTTGTCGCCGACCCGTCTCCATCACCTCGGGCCTCGGCCCGATGAAGGTGATCCCCTCGTTCGCAGCAGATCTCGGCGAAGTACGGGTCCTCGGAGAGGAAGCCGTACCCGGGGTGGATCGCGTCGGCGCCGGTCTTCTGCGCCGCGCCGATGATGCTCGGGATGTGCAGGTAGCTGCGACCGGTCGCGGGCGGTCCGATGTGGACCGCTTCGTCCGCGAAGCGGACGACCGCGGACTCGGCGTCGGCCGTCGAGTAGACGGCGACGCGACCCGATGCCGAGCTCGCGGCAGGCGCGCGCGACGCGCAGCGCGATCTCGCCGCGGTTCGCGATCAGGACCTTGTCGAACACGTGCGCGCTACCTCGCTCCGCCGGGCTCGAGGTACATCAGCACCTGCTCGAACTCGACCCAGTCGCCGTCCTCGACGAGGATCTCGGCCACCTTGCCGCCCTCGTCGGCCTGCACCTGGTTCATCAGCTTCATCGCCTCGACGATCGCCACCGTCTGGCCGGCGTCGACGACGTCGCCCTCCTCGACGAACGGCTTTGCGCCCGGCTGAGGGCGACGGTAGAAGGTGCCGACGAGCGGCGCGATGACCGCGTGCCGGCCGTCCGCCGCAGCGGCGTCCGCGCCGCCGTCGGCGCCGCCGGCTGCGATCGCCGCGGCGGCCGGCGCGAGCCGCGGCGGGCGCATCGACCGTGCCGGCGGGCGCCGCGCTCGATCTCGATTCTCGTTCCGGCCGCCTCGACGGCAGAACCGCTGGACGGTGCTGCCCTCGAGCCGCTTGATCAGGTCGCGGGCCTCCTCCCAGACGACTCTGACGAACTCCTGGTCTGGGGAGCCGCCGCTCGTCTCGGGTTCGCTCATGTGCTCTCCTCGATCGGCGGACAGGGTGGGCTGGCGGCCCGGGGTGCCGAACTTTCGGAAGCGGTCGTAGCGGCCCTCGAGCAGCTCGTCGGGCGGGCACGCCGAGCAGCTCGTCGAGGGCCGCGACGATGGCGGCCTTGACGTTGGCCGCGGCGGCGGCGGGATCGGTGTGCGCTCCGCCCTCCGGCTCCGGCACGATCGCGTCCATGATCCCGAGGCGCAGGAGGTCGGGTGCGGTCAGGCGCAGCGCCTCGGCGGCGCGCGGTGCCTGGGCGGCGTCCTTGAACAGGATCGTCGAGCAGCCTTCGGGGCTGATCACCGAGTAGTAGGAGTTCTCCATCATCAGCACGCGGTCGCCGACAGCAAGCGCCAGCGCGCCGCCGCTTCCGCCCTCGCCGGTCACGAGCGTGACGATCGGGACCGGGCAGCCGCGACATCTCCATGATGCTCTCGGCGATCGCGATCGACTGCCCGCGCTCCTCGGCGCCGATGCCCGGGATAGGCGCCCGGCGTGTCGACGAAGGTGACGATCGGCATCCCGAACCGCGCCGCGTAGCGCATCAGCCGCATGCCCTTGCGGTAGCCCTCGGGGTTCGGCATGCCGAAGTTGCGCTCCATCATCTCGCTGGTCGTGTGCCCCTTCTGGTGCCCGATCACGATCACGGCCAGGTCACCGAGGCGGGCGACGCCGCCGACGATCGACGGCGTCCTCGTCGGAACAGCCGGTCGCCGTGCGAGCTCCTGGAAGTCGTCGAAGACGAAGCCGACGTACTCGAGCGTGTTCGGCCGATCCTGGTGACGGGCGAGCTGGACGACATCCCAGGCCGGACGCCGTTCGAGTGCATCCGGATCGGTGATCGGCGCGGCGCCCCCGTCGGAGCTCGGGGAGCGCGGCGCTGTCCCGGCGAGCGCTGTGCAGCTCGAGCAGCTTCGCCACGAGCGTCCGCGCAGGTTCTCCCGCGGCTCGACGACGTCGAGCATGCCGTGCTCGAGCAGGAACTCCGCCGTCTGGAAGCCCGTCGGGAAGCTGCTGGCGGATCGTCTGCTCGATCACCTTCGGCCCGGCGAAGCCGACGTAGGCGCGCGGCTCGGCGATCAGCACGTCTCCGAGCGTCGCGAACGAGGCGCTGACGCCCGCCGTACGTCGGGTCGGTGAGCAGGCAGATCGTACAGCACGCCTTCCTCGTGCAGTCGCGCGAACGCCTGGCTCGTCTTGGCCATCTGCATGAGCGAGACGCAGCCTTCCTGCATGCGCGCACCGCCCGAGGTGCAGATGACGAGCAGGGGCTGCGTTCCGCTCGAGCGCCAGCTCGGCGGCGCGCGTGATCGCCTCGCCGACGCCGCTCCCCATGCTGCCGCCGATGAAGGCGAAGTCCATGGCCGCGACGACGAGCGGCTGTCCGTCGACAGTCGCGGTGCCGTAGATCGACCCCTTCGCGGCTACCGGTCTTCCGCTGCGCCTCTTCGATCCGTTGCGAGTAGGGCTTGGAGTCGGCGAACCCGAGCACGTCGAGCGGCTCGAGGTCGCCGCTCAGGTCTTCGAAGCTCCCCGCGTCGAGCAGCTGCTCGAGGCGCGTGGCCGACCGGCAGGCGGAAGTGGTGGTTGCACTCGGGGCAGACGCCCAGGTTGCGCCTGAGGCGCTTGTGGTAGACGAACGCGTCGCAGTTCGGACACTTCGTCCACTGGACCTCGGTGCCGGCGGCCGGCGGGGCGACGGCTTCAGACGCCAAGGGCCTCCAGGTGCAGCCTGCGATGCTCGGCACGGGACGCGGCCAGCGCCCGTTCGACGTCTTCGCGCGGCGGCGCCTCGCGATCGGCCTCTCCGAAGACCTGCGCGACGACGAACGCGAGGACGTCGGTCGTACGGCCGAGACGGTCGACCCGGGTTGCCTCGACGGCGAGATCGAGCGCGCGGCGCCAGTGCTCCGCGACGCATCTCGATCTCGATCAAGGTGTGCAGCAGATAGACCTCGTGCTCGGGGTCGTCGTCGGCCGCCCGCGCGCGGAGGGCAGCAGCCTCCGCTTCCTCGAGCCGGTCCAGGTCGAGGGCGAGGTCGGCCACGTCCAGCGCGGCGACGACGTCCTCCGGACGGACGTCGCTCAGCTCCGACGCGACGACGAGGCCGTCCTCGAGCCGTCCCGCCCTCCGGTAAACCTCCACGAGCGCAGGCAGAGCCTCCGTATTGCCGGGCTCGTAGGTCCGTGCCTGCTCGAAGTAGGACACCGCCTCGTCGGCCTGCCCGGAGCCGAGGACGACATGGCCGAGGTCGACGAGCACCCGGGTGTCGCTCGGCCGAAGATCGGTTGCGCGGCGGAAGGCCGCTCCGGCCTCGTCGAGGCGCCCCAAGTATGTCAGCGCACCGCCGAGCTCACGCCAGGCGTCCGCATCGTCAGGGGTGACCTCCGTCACCTTCCGTAGGTAGTCGACCGCCTCGGGATCCTCCAGCTCCAGGGCCGAGAGGCCTGCGAGCCGCAGGAGCTCGGCGTCGTCGGACCGCTCGGCGAGGGCGGCGACGGCTTTCCGCCGCGCATCCTCGAAATCGCCGGCCTCGTAACTCGCACGAGCCTCGTCGAGGACAGGATCGCTCGCCGTTGCCATCTAGCCCGCGAGCATAGGTGCTCGCCGCACCCCAGTCCAGAATCCGCCTCGTCCCCACGTGCGTACCAACAGGCGTCTCCCGCTCCGGCTCGATCCGCTGCCGCCGCTACTCATCGTGGTGGAGTTCCCTGAACTGGCCGCCGTGGAAGACGAGCGGACGGACGTCCGAATCGACACCGATGGCGACGACCTCGCCGATGAAGATCAGATGATCGCCCGCTTCGTGTCGGGCGGTGACGCGACAGTCGAGATACGCAGCCGATCGTTCGAGAATCGGCGATCCGGTAACCGCGTGGAAGTGCGGCAACTCTGCGAACGCAGCCTGCCCGATCGGCCGGTCCCGTGAGGCGAAGAAGCGGGAGATCGGCTCCTGATGAGAGCCGAGCACGTTGACCGCGAACACGCCGTTGCGTTCGATCGTCTCGGCACCTGTCGTGCCGCTGATGACGCAGATGAGTACGAGCGGCGGGTCGAGTGAGACCGACGAGAAGGCGTTCGCCGTCATACCGTAGACGTCGTCGTCGACGTCGTCCCGGCCCCTGGTCGTGACCACCGTCACGCCGGTCGCGAACGAGCCGACCGTGTTCCTGAACTCGCTTCCCCCGAACTCCTGCCGTCCGGAGGCTGTGTCGACCTCGGCTGCTGCCATTCTCGCTTCCCCTCTCAGCCGACGATCGTGTGGCCGCGCTCCTCGAGACGCTGCTGGACGAGGCGGTCGAAGTCGGCCGTCGTGCCCATGGACTGCGCGACAAGCGAGCGGAAGATGTCACGCTCCATCGCAAAAACGGTCGTGGGCTTGACCGCACGCACGGTGGCGATACGGGGCGTGTCGCGGAGGATTGCGATCTCCCCGAAGACTTGGCCGCGGCCGAGCGTCGCGAGCAGCCTGGTCTTTCCTTCCGATTCGCGGACGACCTCGACCTCGCCCTCGACGATGATGAAGAACTTGTCTGCGGGCGCTCCCTGGCGAACGATCACGTCGCCTTCCGGGACCTCGATCGTCCGGAGTTGCGCCTCCAGGGTCTCGACCTCCTGCGCGGGGAGGTCGTGGAAGATGCTGTAGACGAGATCGCGGTGGAACGAGACGGCGGTGGCGCCTGCGGCCGCGGGCGCGCTGTTGTCGATGAACTGGAGTTGCGTCGGCGTGATCCGGAAGTACGTCAGCTCCGGTGACAGTGAGCCCGCGAGCGAGGGGAACTTCTCCTCGAACGCCGCGGTCACACGAGCGATCTCGTCCGAGTCGAGCACCACCTGGCAGTTACCCGTGCCCTGGATTCCTTTCGTCTCGCGCCAGTCGGGGGTGTACTCGTCGATCGCGAAGGAGACGACCGGGTTCGCTTCCATCTGTTGCGCCGTCGTGCTGTCCGGTCGTGTCCAGACGAACAGCGCCGTTCCGTCGTCGACGTACACGAGCGTTGCGGCATGGGGCACGGCCACGGGCGACGCGGTCGCGAGCGTCAACGTCTTCTGATCGCGTAGGTACTCGAGGACCTCCGGTGGCAGATCGCTTGTGGGCGTCTCGCTGGCCATGGTCACACTCCTTGGGATCGGTCGTGATCCCGGGAACCTACCACCGGCCTTTCCGGTCGGTAGACAACGGATCCGGGGTCGGTCTACCCCAGCTGTCTGTCGAGGTAGTGGCCGGCGCTGATCAGAGCGAGGTGCGTGAACGCCTGCGGGAAGTTGCCGAGCGCCTCGCCGGTGAGACCGATCTGCTCCGCGTAGAGACCGAGGTGGTTCGCGTAGGTGAGCATCTTCTCGAATGCCAGCCGCGCCTCGTCGACCCGCCCGGCGCGCGCGAGCGCCTCGACGTACCAGAAGGTGCAGATCGAGAACGTGCCCTCGTCTCCCTCGAGCCCGTCCGGCGAGGCCTCGACGTTGTAGCGGTAGACGAGGCTGTCGGAGACGAGCTCCCGGGACATCGCGTCGAGTGTCGAGAGCCAGCGGGGGTCGGTTGGCGCGATGAAGTGGACGAGCGGCATCAGGAGCACGCTGGCGTCGAGGACGTCGCTGTCGTACGCCTGGACGAACGCCTGCTTCTGGTCGCTCCAGCCCCGGGTCATGATCTCGCCGAAGATCCGGTCGCGCGAGGATTGCCAACGGCCGCGATCGGCCGGCAGCGCGCGAGCATCGGCGATCCTGATCGCCCGCTCGAGCGCGACCCAGGACATGAGCCTCGAGTACGTGAAGCGCTGGCGGCCGCCGCGGACCTCCCAGATGCCCTCGTCGGCCTGGTCCCAGTTCTCGCACACCCAGTCGACGATCCGGGCGAGGTCGACCCAGGCGTCGTAGTGGATGAGCTCGCCGTGGCGGTTGTAGAGATACACGGAGTCGATCAGCTCGCCGTAGATGTCGAGCTGCAGCTGGTCGGCGGCTCCGTTGCCGATCCGCACCGGGGCAGAGCCGCGGTAGCCCTCCAGGTGTTCGAGGAGCTCCTCCTCGAGATCGGCGCGGCCGTCGATCCCGTACATGATCTGAAGCGGGCCTTGCTGCGTGGCCCTCTGCTCGCGGAACCGCTCGGTCAGCCAGTCCATGAAGCCCGCGGCCTCTTCGGTGAAGCCGAGCAGCAGAAGCGCGTAGAGCGAGAACGCCGAGTCTCGGATCCACGTGTAGCGGTAGTCCCAGTTGCGCCCGCCGCCGATCTGCTCCGGGAGGCTCGTCGTCGGCGCTGCGACGATCGCCCCGGTCGGCTTGTACGTCATCAGCTTCAGCGTGAGCGCCGACCGGTGCAGCATCTCGCGCCAGCGTCCCTGGTAGCGGCACTGCGAGAGCCAGCGCCGCCAGTACTCGACCGTGCGCTCGAAAGCCTCGCGGGTCTCGACCTCCGAGTAGGCACGCGGGATGTAGGTCTCCGGAACCTGCTCGAGCACGAACGTTGCGCTCTCGCCCGGCCTGAGCGTGAACTCGCATGCGACCCCGGTTCCGGTGAACTCGAGCGGCCACGCCGTCTTGCAGGGCCAGGCACAGGCTCGACGACTTGAAGACGGCGCCCTTCTCGTGGAAGACGACCTCGTGCTCGTCCCTGGCGTAATTGAAGCGCGGCTCCACCTCGAGCAGGAAGCGCATCTCCCCGCGGACGCCCAGAATCCGCCGAACGAGGCGGTGCCGATGGGCGGCCTGCCCGCTGTGGATCGGCATGAAGTCCTGGACCTCGGCCACACCCGTGGCGGTCAGGAAGCGCGTGATCAGGACGTTCGTGTCGGGAAGGTAGAGCTGTTTCGGCGTCCACTGGCCCGTGGCCGGGGCGATGCGGCAGTAGCCGCCTCGCTTCTTGTCCAGGATCGCGCCGAACACGCTCGGGGAGTCGAAGCGGGGGCAGCAGTACCAGTCGATCGTCCCGTCGGTGTCGACGAGAGCGACCGTGTGGAGGTCGCCGATGATGCCGTGCTCTGCGATGGGCAGGTAATCCGCCAGGCCGCGAACCGTCCGCATGACGGCCGTGGCGCTGCGCTCGCTATGCGCGGGACTCATCCGCGGTCTTCAGTCGCCGGGCTTCGGTCTGGAGCATGTACAGCATCACGCTCGGGAACTTGAGCAGGAAGTGCTTCACGTCGGCCGCCGGAACGACGAGACAGCGGGTCGGCGCGCGCGCGAGGATGTCGGCGACAGCCGGTTCGCTGAGCAGGGCCGAGATCTCGCCGAAGAAGCTTCCGTGCGACAGGACTGCAAGCTCCTCGCCGTCGAAGATGACGCCGATCTCGCCGTCGACGATCATGTACAGGCCCAACTCGTCCTGCCCCCGCCGGACGATCCAGTCGCCTTCGTCGAACGCGGCCTCGCTCGTCATCGCCGCCAGCGCCTCGAGATCGTCGCGGTCGAGGTCCGAGAACAGCGCCAACCGTGCCATCCCGTCGACGAGCTCCGGATCGGCTCCCATCAGCCTCACTCAGCTCCCCGTGCCTGGATGGCGGTGATCGCAACGGTGTTCACGATGTCCGTCACGGTGCACCCGCGGCTCAGATCGTTCACGGGCTTCTTGAGCCCCTGGAGCACCGGGCCGATCGCCACGGCGTTCGCCGACCGCTGGACGGCCTTGTAGGCGACGTTCCCGGTCTCGAGGTCGGGGAAGACGAACACGGTCGCGTTACCGGCGACGTCGCTTTCCGGCAGCTTGAGCTTCGCCACGGCGGCGTCGACGGCGGCGTCGTACTGGATCGGGCCTTCCACCTTCAGGTCGGGACGGCGCTCTCGCACGGTCGCGGTCGCCCGGCGAACGGCATCGACGTCCTCGCCCTTTCCGGACTCGCCCGTCGAGTAGGAGAGCATCGCGATCCTCGGCTCGATTCCGAACTCGGCGGCCGTCTGCGAGGAGCTGATGGCGATGTCGGCGAGCTGCTCCGGGTCCGGGTTCGGGTTCACGGCGCAGTCGCCGTAGACGAGCACGCGGTCGGAGAGGCACATGAGGAAGACGCTCGAGACGACGGACACGCCCTCGCGCGCGCCGATGATCTGGAAGGCGGGCCGGATCGTGTCGGCCGTCGTGTGCGCCGCGCCCGAGACCATCCCGTCGGCCGTGCCCGAGTGCACCATCATCGTCGCGAAGTAGCTCGGGTCGGCCATGGCATCCGCAGCCAGCTCCTCGGTCATGCCCTTGTGCTTGCGCAGCTCGAAGAAGCCGGCCGCGTACTCGTCGCGGGCCGGCGAGCGGAGCGGGTCGACGATCTCGACGCCCTCGAGGTCGGCTCCGAGCGCGGCGGCCTGCGCCTGCACCCGGTCCGGCTCGCCGAGGATCGTGAGGCGGGCGACGCCGCGGCGGATCAGGATGTCGGCAGCGGTCAGGATCCGGTCGTCGTCGCCCTCGGGCAGGACGATGTGGCTCTTCGCCGCCCGCGCCCGCTCGATCAGCTCGTACTCGAACATGATCGGCGTCACGCGCGGCGGCCGCTCGACCGCGAGCCGCCGTTCGAGCTCGCCCGTGTCGACGTTGGCTTCGAACAGCCCGAGCGCCCGCGCGATCCTGCGCTCGTCCTCCGCGCGCAGCAGCGGCCTGACGGTCTGGACGGCCGCCGCGGCCTCGTGCGTGAGCTGCGGAACCTCGAGCACCGCGAACGGCGCGCTGTCCAGCAGCCGCCGGACGTTTTCGCCGAGCTCGTACCCGCCCGTGAGGACGACTCCGGAGACGGTGGGGATCGTCGGCGAGACCGTCGAGGCGAGCGTGGCCACGAGGATGTCGGGCCGGTCGCCGGGAACGATGACGAGCGCGCCGTCGACGAGGTTCTCGACGAAGTGCTCCACGCTCATCGCCCCGACCCTGACGTCCCTCACCTCGCGCTGCAAGGCGTCCGGCGTCCCGGACAGCGTGGTGGCTCCGAGCGCGTCCGCCGCCTCGGCGACG
This sequence comes from uncultured Actinomycetes bacterium, assembly GCA_963776375.1. Classification (GTDB taxonomy): domain Bacteria; phylum Actinomycetota; class Thermoleophilia; order Gaiellales; family Gaiellaceae; genus PALSA-612. The sequence goes on from CAVZMF010000011.1 coordinate 138,972, forward strand.
GTGGCGCAGGCGAGGGCGGCATCTTCGGGGATCAGGTAGACGGGCTCGGCGCCCTCCTGCGACGCGAGCATCGCGCCGACCTCGTCCATGTCGTCGGAGGCGACCCGGTTGACGAGCACACCGAAGACCGTGCAGCCCTTGTGGTGGAGCGAGTCGCGGGCGACGCGGACGGAGGCAGCCGTGTTCGCCGGCGAGCCAGCCTTGACGACGACGAGAACCGGCGCGCCGAGCTCGTTCGCGAGGTCGGCGTTCAGCCCGAAATCGAGCGCCGGCGCGGCCCCCGTGAAGTCGGTCCCCTCGCAGACGACGAAGTCGCAGTCACGCTCGAGCGCCTTGTACGCCTCGACCACCCGGGTCCGCAGCCCCTCGTAGTCGCCCATGGCGCTCGCCTCGTCCTGCGTGAGCGCGTACATGTCCCGCGCGTCCGCACCGAGCTTGTAGCGCCGGCGGACGAGCTCGATCTGCGCGTCGGCTTCGTCGGCCGAGGGCACGATGGGACGGAAGAAGCCCAGCCGCTCGACCCGACCCGAGAGCAACTCCATGACGCCGAGCGCGACGAGCGACTTGCCGCTCTGCGGCTCCATCGCCGTGACGTAGAGATTGCGGGCCGCCACCTAGCCCTCCAGGCAGGCCTGCGTCGCCTGCTCGTACAGCCGGTCGCGTGCGAGGCGATCGAGCTCTCGGGACAGGAGCTCGCTCGGCGTCTCCAGCTCGGCCGACTCGGGTGGCGAGACCTCGGCGTCGTCGGCGGCCACGGCCTCGGTGGCCGGCGCTTCCTCGTGCCGGAGGCGCACCGGCCGGCCGAGCCGCGACCGCAGCCAGCCCGCAAGCAGGAGCGCATCCGCCTGCGGACCGCGAACGGACAGCTCGGTCAGATCGGCGATGCCCGGCCAGGCGTCGGCGAGCGCGAGACGCCAGCGCTCCGTTCGGCCCCAGGCGATGTCGGAGACGCTGGTCCGATCGAAGTAGCGGGCGAGCTCGCGGTACGCGTCCGGCAGGTCGGGCCACTCGCACGAGTCGACCACGAGCCGGTCGACGACCTCCGCGAGGCTCTCGAACTCGTCCGACCCGAACGGCGGCCGGCCGCGCCAGCGGATGAAGACTGGCAGGTTCGGGCGCAGGAGCGGCAGCACGAGACTCGCCGCCGCCTTGATCCGGTCGCCGCCGAGCCGCAGGACGATCACCTCCGAGCAGACCTCCCGTCCGAGGCTGCCCAGCACGAAGCTCTCCAGGCGTACATCGGACTCGACGCCGTCCGGCGCGGAGGGCTCCGGCACGAGCACGATCGTCCGCGAGGGGTGCCGCTCGCTCAGCCCCGAGAGCGTCGCCATGGCGGCCTCCATCCATTCCTCCGGAGCCCAGACGATGTGCGTCATCGTGCTCGTGCGGACCAGGGCCGACTCGCCGTCCCCCTCCCGAAGCTCGGCCAGCGCCTTCTCGATGCCGAGAGTGATCGACATCAGTGGCGACGCCAGGCGCGGCCGTCGCGCTCGAGCAGCTCGTCGGCAGAGGGCGGCCCCCAAGTGCCGGCCTGGTAGTTCGGGAACGCGGTTCGCTCACGAGCCCAGGCGGACTTGACCGCGTCGGTCAGGGCCCACTGCTCGTCGACCTCGTCGGCGCGCGTGAACAGCGTCGCGTCGCCCAGCAGGCAGTCGAGGATCAGCCGCTCGTACGCCTCGGGTACGTCGCTGCGGAAGGAGCCGCCGTAGAGGAAGTCCATCGTCACGGTACGCAGCGTGAGCCCCTGGCCCGGGACCTTGGCCCCGATCGCGAGCGAGACTCCCTCGTCCGGCTGGACGTGGACGACGAGGACGTTCGGGCGGAGGCCCTCGCTCGCCTGTTCCTCGAACGGAGGGTGCGGCGGCCGCGTGAACTGGATCGCGATCGTCGTCTCGCGCTTGGGCAGGCGCTTGCCGGCCCGGACGTAGAACGGCGTGTCCGCCCAGCGCCAGTTCTCGACCATGAGCTTCGCGGCGACGAAGGTCTCGGTCATCGATCCCGTCGGGACTCCCTGCTCCTCGGGGTACCCGGGGACCTCGACGCCCTCGACGTAGCCGCGCCCGTACTGGCCACGGACGACGCTGGACGGGCCCGGCGTCCGGATGCCCTGCAGGACCTTGACCTTCTCGTTTCGCACCGAGTCGGCGGTGAAGTCGGCAGGCGGCTCCATCGCCGTCAGCGCGACGAGCTGCAGGAGGTGGTTCTGGAAGACGTCGCGCATCGCTCCGACGCCCTCGTAGAACGCGGCCCGGCCCTCGATCCCGATCGACTCGGCGACGGTGATCTGCACGTGGTCGACGAACTGGCGGTTCCAGATCGGCTCGAAGATGCCGTTCGCGAACCGCAGGGCGAGCATGTTCTGCACCGTCTCTTTGCCCAGGTAGTGGTCGATGCGGAAGATCTCCTCCTCGACGAAGTACTGGGACAGCTGGGCGTTGAGGGCGCGTGCGCTCTCGCGGTCGTGACCGAAAGGCTTCTCGACGATCAGCCGCGTCCATCCGCTCGCCAGGGGATCCCGCCGGCTGCCGATCTGCTCGACGAGCACGGGAATGACGCCCGGCGGCACGGAGAAGTAGTGCACGCAGTTGCCCTCGGTGCCGTGCTCGGCGGCGATCTCGCGGAGGCGCTCCTCCACGCGCTGCCCCATCCCGGAGTCGCCGAAGTCGGTCGAGACGTAGTAGAGGTTGGAGGCCATGCGGGCCCAGGCCTCCTCGTCCGCACCGTCCCGGGCGAACCGGCCGACCGCTTCCTTCATCTCCGCCCGGAAGGACTCGTCCGAGCCGTCCGACCGGGCGACGCCGAGGATCGCGAAGTGCTCGGGTAGGAGGTGGCGCAGGCCGAGCGCGTAGAGCGCCGGCATCAGCTTCCGGCTGGCGAGGTCGCCGGAGGCACCGTAGATGACGATGATGCAGGGATCCGGCCGCCGCCGCAGCCGCAGGCCCTCGAGCAGGGGATTCACCTCGGACGTCAGCAACTCCACCATGTGACCTCGCTCGGGACGACGGAGAGCCGCAGCCTATCGCCTCTGCGATTTTCGGTCAGACTTCGTACCCGAGCATGGGGATCGAACCGCACGTCTCGGCCCGGACCACGAGCTGGAACCTGGGCTATCTCGCCGAGGAGCACGTCGGGGCCGAGCACGCCCGACTCGAGGCGGAGGCGCGCCGCGAGGAGAACTGGAGCCGCTGGGGACCGTACCTGTCCGAGCGGCAGTGGGGCACCGTCCGCGAGGACTACTCGCCGCACGGCAACGCCTGGGATGCGTTCCCGCACGATCACGCGCGGAGCCGCGCGTACCGGTGGGGAGAGGACGGCTTGCTCGGGATCTGTGATCGGCAGTGTCGGGTTGCCCTCGCGATCGCGCTCTGGAACGAGCGCGATCCCATCATCAAGGAGCGCCTGTTCGGGCTGACCGGGCACGAAGGCAACCACGGCGAGGACGTCAAGGAGCTCTACTACTACCTCGACGCGACCCCGACGGCGTCGTATCTGAAGGCGCTGTACAAGTATCCGCAGTCCGCGTATCCCTACTCCTGGCTCGTCGACGAGAACGGGCGGCGGACGAAAGCCGATCCCGAGTTCGAGCTCCTCGACACCGGCGTGTTCGACGACGGGCGCTACTTCGACATCACGGCGGAGTACGCGAAGGCCGCTCCCGAGGACGTCCTGCTCCGGGTGACGGTGACGAATCGAGGCGCAGGCCGGGCGCGGATCCACATCCTGCCGACGGTGTGGTGCCGCAACACCTGGAGCTGGGGCGGCGGCTACGAGGCCGACTGGGCGAAGCCCGAGATCAAGGCCGACGGCGACTGGGGGTTCATCGTCGACCATCCCTCACTCGGTCGCTATCGGGTCGACGTCGACGACGGCCCGTCGGGCCGGCCGATGCTCCTGTTCACAGACAACGAGACCAACGCCGAGCGGCTGTTCGGGTTCCCGAGCGCGTCGCCGTACACGAAGGACGCCTTCGACCGCTACCTCGTCGGGGGTCGCTCCGACGCCGTCAACCCGGACCGGCGTGGGACGAAGGCGGCCGCCCACTACGTGCTCGAACTCCCCGGCGGCGAGTCGGCGATCATTCGCGTCCGTCTTCGCCGTGACGAGGGCAGCGCCTACCTGTCCTTTGGTCGCGAGTTCGACCGGGTCTTCGCCGCCCGCATCGCAGAGGCCGACTCCTTCTACGCTACCGGCCGGCGCGGCGCGGTCGACCCGGACGCGCGGGCAGTGATCCGGCAGGCAGACGCCGGTCTGATCTGGTCGAAGCAGTTCTACTACTACGCGGTCCGCGACTGGCTGCACGGCGATCCTGCCCAGCCCTCGCCCCCCCAACGGACGCGCAACGCCGACTGGCCCCACCTCTTCAACCGGGACGTGATCTCGATGCCGGACGCGTGGGAGTACCCGTGGTACGCGGCCTGGGATCTCGCCTTTCACATGCTCCCGTTCGCGCGTATCGACCCGGAGTTCGCGAAACAGCAGCTCGTACTCCTGCTGCGCGAGTGGTACATGCACCCGAACGGCCAGATCCCGGCCTACGAATGGGCGTTCTCCGACGTCAATCCCCCGGTCCATGCCTGGGCGGCCTGGCGCGTCTACAAGATCACCGCGCCCCGCGGCGAGCGCGACCTCGAGTTCCTGGCCCGGGTCTTCGACAAGCTCCTGATCAACTTCACCTGGTGGGTCAACCGCAAGGACGCCGCGGGACGCCATCTGTTTGCGGGAGGCTTCCTCGGCCTCGACAACGTCGGTGTTTTCGACCGCTCCGGCCCGCTGCCGAACGACGCGACGCTGGAGCAGGCCGACGGCACTGCCTGGATGGCCTTCTACTCCGCGACGATGCTCTCGATCGCGCTCGAGCTCGCCGCGCACGGCGTCCCCGGCACCGAGGATCTGGCCTCGAAGTTCTTCGAGCACTTCATCTGGATCGTCGACGCGATGAACACCTTCGGCGGAACGGGTCTCTGGGACGACGCGGACGGCTTCTACTACGACCGGCTCAACATTGACGGCAGCGCCGTGCCGCTGAAGCTCCGCTCCCTCGTCGGCGTCCTGCCCCTGATCGCCGTCAAGGTCCTGGATGGGGACGTCATCGACGGGCTGCCCGCCTTCAAGAGACGCATGCAGTGGTACCTCGACCACCGGCCCGACCTCGCCGTCTACGTCTCCAGCATGGTGACGGGCGGCGAACGGCGGCTTCTCGCCGTCCCGACCCGCGAGCGCCTCGTCAGAGCACTCCGCTGTGTCTTCGACGAGCAGGAGTTCCTCTCGCCGTACGGGATCCGCTCGCTCTCCAGGCACTACGAACGCGAGCCGTACGTCCTCCGGATCGGCGACGAGGAGCACCGCGTCGCCTACGATCCGGCCGAGTCGTCGGCGGGGCTGTTCGGCGGTAACTCCAACTGGCGCGGCCCGATTTGGTTTCCGATCAACTACCTGTTCGTCGAAGCGCTCGAACGCTACGACTACTTCTTCGGTGACTCGCTCACAGTCGAGTACCCCACCGGCTCAGGTCGACGGCTGCCGCTCGGCGACGTCGCCAACGACCTCTCGACCCGCCTCGCGTCGATCTTCCTTCCCGGGCTTGACGGCGCCCGACCGTGTCACGGGGGCGACCCGCGCTACACACACGATCCCGCCTTCAGGGACCTCGTCCTCTTCAGCGAGTACTTCCACGGAGACACGGGCCGGGGCCTCGGCGCCAGCCACCAGACGGGCTGGACCGCGACCGTGACGACGTTCCTCGAGAAGATCGCCCGCCCGCAAGCTCACCGCGACGAGTGAGCCGCCGGGCGCCCCTATACTCGCCGCGAGGGGCCGGTAGCTCAGCTGGCAGAGCAGGGGACTTTTAATCCCAAGGTCGCTGGTTCGAGTCCAGCCCGGCCCACTCTTCTGGCTGCAAATGGCTGGTTTCCGCGAGGAGCCGGCACGAGGCTGTTGCATGGGACTGAGGAGTCCGTGGTCCCTTTTCGAGTCCGGCCCGGTTCGTACTTTCCCTGCAAACGCAGGGGTTCCGCACCATCCTGATCAGGGCACTGCCGTGGGAGAAGTTATCCCTTGCCGCTCAGGGTGTCGGGATCTCCAGTTGCCGACAGATAGCGCGGACGAGGCCGGGCCCGATCTCACGGTGACGCGGAACAGCCGTCGCGCGTAGTCCATCCGCACTTCGCCACTTCGTGTGTCGACCGCCTTCCCCGACCTTTCGGGCACCATGCGCGAGCAGGTGCCGCTCGAGGTCGCGAAGCTTCATCCGGTGAGAATCAGCTCGAGCGCCTCGCTTCGTCCCGCTGCCACGTTCGGGTCGTCGTCATCGGGGGCGAGCATGAGGCGGAGCGCGTCGATCACGTTCTCGCGCGCCTCTTCCTGGGTCTTCCCCTGGCTAATCGCACCGGGGACCTCGATGACACGGGCCACGATCCAGCCAAGCTCGTCCGGCTCGTCGTAGGCAATGGTGAGGCGAAGCGTCTCGGCCACGCTCCCAAGATACCCCAGCGTCCAGAGAGGCAAGGCGGCGCGGCCAGCCGGGCATCCGCGTGCGCTAGGGAGTGAGAATCCCAAGGTCGCTGGTTCGAGTCCAGCCCGGCCCATCACGAGGCACCTGCAAGAGAAGAGCTCCGTCGTCGAGGTGTCTTGGCCGAACGCCTTCAGACAGGCGTCAGTTCTCCCTCTTCACTCTCGGTACGGTCAGGGGTCTCAGCCCCCGGATACAGAGGGCCACCCATCGGTTCGATCAGGCGCAGAGGACACCCAGAATGTTGTCTATATTGACAACACCACAGAGCAGAAATGCCGTAGCGACCGAGCAGAGCGGCGGTGCTCGCGAGGCCGAGCCCGCTCTCCCTGATCCGATCGCAGCCGCCCGCGAACGTCGAGTGCCATGCGAGGGGCACGGCACGCTTCAACTCGATCAGCTCCACGAGCGCCTGCGCGGCATGGGCTGAGTCAACCGCCGGTTGGTTGCAGCGCCGCTGCTGGAAGGCGGCTCGGGCCGCGCGCACGCGCGGGTAGAAGGGATGAGTCTGGTTCGTCGCGCAGTTCAACGGCGGCTGCATGATCGCGATCACGGACTCTTCGATCTTCCACGGCTCCGGGCGCTCTGCCCAGGTCAGGCTCAAGTGCTGGAACTGCCAGTCGCGCAACCGGGCGTTTTGAGCGGCGTCCAGCACGAACTTCTTTCGCAGCCGCACGCGGCTTCAACTCAAGCTCCTCGCGCAGAAGAGATGCGAGCGCGAAACGGAAGGTCGACGATGACGTGTTCCCGCCCACGTGCTGACCGACGACACGAGAGCGAATCAAGCGGGCGGAACTCGCCCGGCTCGGACTAATCCCGACGTAGAGCAAGCCCAGGCCAGGCTCCGCCGGATGCGGTTCGTGCGGCACCCCCGGGATCGCGCCCCCGTCGACCCACCAGGCATAGAAGCCGGCTGCGGACGGCAGGCCGCCGTCGCTCGCGGCACGGATCGCCGCCTCGAGCGCGATCGGTCGGCCAGCGAGAACTGTGGCGATCGCAGCGGCGTCGGGTCCCTCCATGGTTGTCAGGATCGAGCTACGCAGCCAGATGGTCAAGCGCTGGCTCGACCTGAAGCAGCTCAGGACCGTCGTTCTTGATCAAGTTCACGAGCGTCGACGCGGCTCGGGAGACTCTCCAGGCGGACCGAATGGCCGCCGTCGACCGCCAGCGTTGATCCCTGGCGTGCCGGCCGCCCTAGCAAGGGATTGAACATCCGCGGCCGAACGAGTCTGTGGCCAGCTTCGTTTTACCCTCTCGTACGACACGTATCAGCCGGTGTCACGTCTTCGTCACCGGCGACGGAACCGGGCCGGGCTAAACGGCGCGAGCTCCGCGACCGACTCGCCGTCGACGACCAGCCGAGCGAGCGCAGCCCCGGTCGGTGCCGCCATCGTGATTCCAACCATCCCGTGGCCGGCAGCGAGGTGGAGCCCGTCGAGGCCGTCGAGCCCGCCGATTGCTGGCAGCGAGTCGGGAAGCATCGGCCGCTGCCCCGTTCGGACCATGGTCGGCTCGAAGTCCGCCCAGCCCTGTAGATATCGCTTTGCGGCGGCGCGGATCGCCCCGATCCGATGGGCTGAGAGCGCCGTGTCAGGACGCATGAGCTCGAGCGTGCCCCCTAAGGGCGCGTCCAAGAACGGCTTCCGGCGGCCGCTCTGGAGTCAGTTGAGGCAGACGGTGTGGTTCCAGTTGGTCGGTGGAGTGGTGGAGGCGCTGTTGGCCGCGTCGGTGGTGTGGCCGTCCAGCGGGTGATTGGCGCGGCCGCCTGCCGTCATCGCGGGCTGGAGGTCGCGGGCGGTGGTTGTTGGTGCGCTGGCGACGCCGCTGGCCGCTTCGGGGACGTGGTCGGCGAGGCGCTTGCAGTTGAGAGCGGTACAGCCCAATAGGAGCTGGACGTGGAAGAGCGGCGTTCCGCGCGAGCGGACACGGTCGAGCGCATGGTGGTTTTTCAGCTCGCCGATCACACCTTCGGCGTCGGCCATCCGCCGCTTGTGCGCCCGGACGCCTTGCTCGCTCTTGCAGCGCGCGCGGGCTGCCATCGCCTGGTGCTGGGCGTCGCTGGTCGGCTCGCCGTTCTCGGGCAGCATCGTTGGCTGCGGCGGGATGTAGGCGACCAGGCCACGCCGCTCCACACCCCGCCAGACCCGCTCGGCAGCGAAGCCGGAGTCGGCGCCGACCGAAGCGAGCTCGGGGCAGGCGAAACGGGCGCGGTCGAGGATCGGGTCGAGCCCGTCGCCCTCGTAGCCGTCCGCCTGCTCACCGACACACGCGACGACGCAGCGCGCCTTCGGGTCGACCGCCACCTGGCCGCGGTAGACGAGATGCGGACGCTGGCCCGGTTTGCCGCGCAGCTTCGCGTCCGGATCGGTGCGCGACACCGACGTCTGGTTCGAGCTCCTACGCTTCGGCGTCCGGCCCGAGCGCGGCTCGGCGAGCGCCAGCTGGGGCGGCCCCGAGAGCGGCGGCGGCGGCTCTGCCTCGGCCGGCTCCTCCTTGCCCGGCTCATCGACAGCGACGAGGGCGAGGCTCGCCCGCAGACTGGCGAGCGCCGCGTTCGCCTCGGCGTGGAAGCCGTCGACCGACAGATGCGAGCCCTCGACCAGACCGTGCTGCTTGCACAGATCGAGCGAGCGCACAAACAGGCGCTCGAACAACGCCCCGTCGACGAAGCGGCGCGTCTGCGCGTGCGAGAGCGTCTGGTGGACGGGCAGGCGCTCGTAGAAGCCGTAGCCGAGGAAACGGCGCAGATCGAGGCGCAGGCTCGCGACCCGGCACAGCTCGCGCGCCGAACCGATCCCCTCCAGCGCCGCAGCGACCAACAGCTTGACCAGCACGACCGGGTCGATCGAGGGCCGCCCGACCTCATCGGCGTAGTACGGGCTGGCCGCCTCACGCACAAACGACCAATCGATCAGCCGATCAAGCTTGCGATACCGGCAGTCCTCCGGCACCAACTCGTCCAGACACACCATCGCCACCTGCAGCGTCGCCTCCTGGCCCTTCACGGCACCCATCGCCACGCCGACACCCCCTCGCTCGACTCGACTGAGCCGAGCTTAGGACCCCCGCCGGACCGCAAAGCGATGCTTTTTGGACGCGCCCCTAAGCGGAGCGCACCCGTGAAGGGGCTGACCGCAACTTTGGCCTCGGACAGGTACATCGGATGTCGAATGGCGGCTGGCGGGTTCTCGAAGGTCAACCCATAACCCTTCCCGGAGAGGAAGTTGAGCCGCACGCCCAGCCGTCGAAGCAGCTTCGCCGCTCCAGACGCCCGCCGCGACAACGACCTTGTCAGCCGACACGACCTCGTCGCCGAATGCGACATCCCACCCGCCGGGTCTACGCGTGATCGCTCCGACGGTCGAATTCTCCCGGACGTCGAAGCCGCGGACGCGGAGATGGGCGGCGAGCCCAGTGACGAGTGTCTCGGGTCTCGCGTGACGCTCGAGCTTCGAGTGCAGACCCGCCTCCACCGCGTCCGACAGCCCGGGCTCCAGATCGTGGATCTCACCGGCGTCCAGCAACGCGAACTCGCCCGGAAAACCCGCTTCCCGGACTAGCTGGTACACGCTCGCGTCCTTCTTCGCGGCATCCGTAGACAGACAGGCGAACAACAGCCCTCTCTCGTGCATCTCGAACTCGACCCCGGCGTCCCGCATCTCGTCGAGCAAGTCGAGGGCATTCCGGTTCAGGGCCACAAGCCCCCGAAGCGCGGCACGGAACCTGACCTCGCTCGAACTTCGCCAGAAACCGAACAGAAAGCTCACCAGCGACGGCGACAGGCGCGGGTGCACGTAGAACGGGCTCTCCGGATCCGTCATCCACCTGCGCGCCTGCGACACGACTCCGGGAGCAGCCACCGGCACAGACGAGAGACCCGGCGTAAGCCAGCCGGCACTCGCCTCCGAGGTCGCTACGCCGAGCCGGCCCCGCTCGACAACGATCACCTCTACACCCTTCTTGGAGATGAAATACGCAGTCGCAAGGCCAACTGCCCCACCGCCTACAACAACCACCCTCATGCTCGGTCACCCTCCCCGGTTCAGGCTCGGCGGAACCGCCTTCCTCCACGACACCATCATGTAGATCTCGCTCGTGATCGTCGCCGGCCACCTCTACCTATCGCTCATTCACCCGACCACGCGCCACGCCCTCCGCGGCATCACACTCGGCACCGTCCGAACAGACTGGACGCGCGCCCACCACGCTAAATGGAGGCCGCCCAACACCGGGACGCCTTCGGCATCCTCGGGCAACAGTTCCTTACACATGCCAGACGCGCGACGGACCGCTGAATCGACCCCGAGCGCCAAATGAAAGCGACCAGAGCCTCAAGGGACTAACAGTCCCGAAAGCGTGCAGCGATCCCAATCGTCGAGCCGGAGATTGCCCTTGCTCGCGACCAGCTCAAGCACTGCCGGGGCTTCCCATGCGAACTCGATCTCTGCTTCGGCGTCAAGTCCGCGGGCATGCGGGCGCACCCACGTCTCTTGAGGGCCGAGGCGGATGCCGAATGCGAAGGCGCGGTCGATCGCTTCGTCTGACGGTTGTCGCCCATCGTCCAGCCTTCTGCGATGGCCCGCCACGAATTGCGCGGCGTGTGCGTGCCCGACGACGGAGTCAAAAAGACGAGTGCCGCCGCGAGGCACACGCCTGCTCGAAGCGCTAGCGCCACGGGAGGCCAATCGCATCGACCGCACCTCGATGCGCGCTCAAGCGGGACTTCTCTTCTGGCGGGCACGCAAGGTCACCGAACGAGATGAGGGCTACGGCCCAGATAAGGCCGAGCCTGTCGGATCCGCCTTCTCTATCAGGATCAGCTGAGGCACTCTGGTGTCGTCCAACACAACGGCGCCCTTCACGTCGCTACCGCGGATCGAGACATCGAATTCGCAGAAGAAGAAGCGGAGAGCCCGAGCAACGGGTTGCAGACGGATCCTGATGGACTCGGTTCTAGGAACCGCGGGTCGGTCGAGCGCGAGTCGCCGCCGCTGCCGCAAATACCTCCCGTCCCCCACCCCCGCGAACGGTTCCATCGCCAGCCGGCGGGAATCCGCGCCAACGGCTGCGCGAGTGGCGGTCGGCCACCGCCCCCGCAGCGTGGTTCCATCGACAACCGCGCTGCGGACTGTTCTTGCCGCCAGGGTGCAGCGTTGACCGATCGGTGCCGACTAGGCTGCTCGGTTCCAGCCCAGCTCGAGAGAGGACGTTTGAATGGCACGCAAGACGGTGGTGGTGAGTGATCTGTCTGGCGAGGCGATCGCAGACGGCAAGGCGGCAACGATCACGATCCGGTTCACGGACGCCCGCAAAGGGATGTACGTGCTTGACGTGACCGAGCAAGAAGCGGAAGAACTCCGTTCGAAGGGTCGCAAGCAGGCGCGGCGCGGCCGCCGCCCGAAGGCCGACTAACCGCTCTCTTGGGAGTTCCGCAAGGAAGCTGCCCTGGCACCGCCACACGCCCCGTTGAGGGAATCGAACAGACGGACCAAGTCGGCCCCCAGGCGGGCATTTGCCCCGTGTGTCAGGGCCGTCTCCGACTCGCTATCGATGGGCTGCTCCCCAACCACGGATC
>CAVZMF010000012.1:0-47244 GCA_963776375.1 uncultured Actinomycetes bacterium
CGCCCGCGCTGAAGCGGCGCAGGGGCGGGCGATGCTCCACGAGCTCGGGCACGAGCTGACATGGGCGGGGCTCTCGATGGTCACGGGCGAGGTCGAGCGCCTGGCCGGAGATCCGGCCGCGGCCGAGCGCGAGCTCCGCTCGGGATACGAGACGCTCACGGCGATCGGCGAGACCGCCTTTCTGTCGACCGTGGCCGCGTATTTCGCCGAGGCCGTGTACGTACAGGGGCGCATTGCCGAGGCGTTCGACCTGACCGAGGTGAGCGAGCGAACGGCAGCGCGCGACGACTTCGAGTCGCAGGCGGTCTGGCGAGCCGTCCGCGCGCGCATCTTCGCCGACCGCGGCGAGCTCACCGAGGCAGAGCGGCTGGGGCGCGAGGCCGTTGCCTTGCTCGAGCCGACCGATTCGCTTGGCAGCAAGGCAAAGGGCGCCGTCATGCTCGCCGACGTGCTGTGCGCTGCGGGCCGCCCGCAGGAGGCGGTCCCTCTGCTCGAGGATGCGATTCGCTTCTCCGAGCAGAAGGGCGACGGCGTCACCGCCGCCAAGGCGCGTGCGAAGCTCGACCGTGCGCTGAGCTACGCCTGAGCCGACTCGACGAGGGTCTCCCAGCGCGCGAAGAGCGCCTCCAGCTCCTCGCGTGCCCGGCGGTAGGCGGCGACCGCGTCGACGTCCGCCCAGTCGTCGGCGAGGCGCCGCTCGAGGTCGGCGACGGCCCGCTCCTTCGCCTCGATCTCGGCCTCGAGCTGCTGGAGCTCGCGGGGCCGCCGCGGCTTCTGCTTCGCTGGTGCTGTCCTTCTCGGCCGCGGTTCCTTCCGGACAGGTCCCGGGGTCTGACCCCCCGACACGGCCTGTTCGGCCGCGGCCCGCTCGTCGCGGCGGCGCACGTAGTCTGCCCAGCCGCCCTCGTAGCTCTCCAGGCGCCGGTCCTCGATCGCCAGGGTCCGCTCGGCGACCGCGTCGAGGAGCGCGCGGTCGTGCGAGACGAGCAGGACGGTCCCGGGGAAGGCGCGCAGCGCGTCCTCGAGCGCCTCGCGGCTCTCCAGGTCGAGGTGGTTCGTCGGCTCGTCGAGGACGAGGAAGTTCGCGCCCGAGGCGACGACGGCCGCGAGCGCGAGGCGACGCCGCTCGCCGCCGGACAGTACCGACACGGCTTTCTGGTGCTCCTCCCAGCCCGAGAACAGGAAGCGGCCGAGCAGGTTCTGCGCGTTCGGACGCGTGAGCCCGGTCATCGACTGGACGCAGTCGAGCACGGTTCCGCGCTCGTCCAGCTCCGTCTCCTGCTGCGAGAAGTACGCGGGGACGACCCCGTACCCGAGCTGCCGGCCGAGCAGCGTCTCGAGCAGCGTCGTCTTGCCGGAGCCGTTCGGCCCGACGAGCGCGACGTGCTCCGCCCGGTCGATCGCGACCGTGGCGTCGGTGAGCAGCCGCTTGGTCCCGGCGGACACGTCCAGCCCGCTCACGTCGACGACGGTCTTGCCGCTGCGCGGCGGGTCGAGGAACTCGAAGCCGAGCGAGCGGCCGCGCAGCGTCAAGGCGTCGAGCTCGGCAGAGGTCTTGGCGCGCTGCTTCGAGAGGCGGCCGATCTGCGTCAGCTTGGCCTGGGCCTGCTTGGCCTTCGACTTCTTGTAGCGGAACCGCTCGACGAAGCGCTCGAGCCGGGCGATGTCGGCGTCGTAGCGCTGCACGGCCTTGCCCGCCGCCAGCGCCCGCGACGCCTTCTCCCGCCGCCATTCGTGCCAGGGGCCGGCGAAGTACAGCGCCCGGCCGCGCTCGAGCTCGAGAACGGCCGTCGTCACCGCCTCGAGGAACCAGCGGTCGTGCGCGACGAGGATGACCCCTGCGTCGAGCGTGGTCAGCGTCGTCTCGAGCCACTCGAGGTTGGCCACGTCGAGGTGGTTCGTGGGCTCGTCGAGGAGCAGCAGGTCGGGGTCGCCGGCCAGCGCGCGACCGAGCGAGGCGCGTGTCAGCTCGCCGCCCGAGAACGTCGTCAGCGCTCGGTCGAGGTCGTCGTCCGAGAAGCCGAGCCCGCGGACGACGGCCGCCGTGCGCGTGCGCCAGTCCCAGCCGCCGGCGTGCTCGAGCCGCGCCACGGCCTCGGAGTAGCGGCGCATCGTCGCGTCGTCGTGCGCGCCCCCGGCCATCGCCTCCTCGAGGCGCCGCAGCTCCTGCTCGAGTGCGACCAGGTCGGCGGCGCCGCCGAGAACGTAGTCGCGGAGCGTCAGGTCGAGGTGCAGCGGCGGCCGCTGGTCGTGCAGCGCGATCCGCGTGCCCTTCGAGAACGCGAGCTCGCCGCCGTGCAGCTCGGTCTGGCCGGCGAGGATGCGGAGCAGGGTGGTCTTGCCGGCGCCGTTCGGGCCGGAGAGCGCGAGGCGCTCGCCGCGCTCGACCTTGAACGAGACGCCGTCGAAGAGCAGCGAGCCGGCCAGCTCCTTGCGCAGGTTGGAGGCGATCACGACGGCCATGGCCTCAAGCGTAGTGTCGAAGCGGCCGGGCGAGCGAAATCGTCAGGTATCCGGCCCGTCACCGCGCGGCGTTCGCCAGCGCGTATCGTTCGACAGATGGCGCAGAACGATCTCGAGCGGCGCTCGATCGACACGATCCGCGTGCTCGCGATGGACTCGGTGCAGAAGGCGAACGCCGGTCATCCGGGCACCGCGATGGCGCTGGCGCCGGTCGCCTACCTGCTCTACACCGAGCTGATGCGGCACAACCCGGCCGATCCGGCCTGGCCCGACCGCGACCGGTTCGTCCTCTCCGCCGGCCACGCCTGCATCCTCCAGTACGCGACGCTGCACCTGGCCGGCTACGACCTGTCCCTCGACGATCTGAAGCAGTTCCGCCAGTGGGGGTCGCGCACGCCGGGACATCCCGAGCACGACCTCACGCCCGGCGTCGAGACGACCACAGGCCCGCTCGGGCAGGGCGTCGCGAACGGCGTCGGCTTCGGCGTCGCGGAGCGCTTCCTCGCGCAGCGGTACAACCGGCCGCACCACGAGATCGTCGACCACCGCGTCTACGCGATCTGCTCCGACGGCGACCTGATGGAGGGCGTCGCCTCGGAGGCCGCCTCGATCGCCGGCCAGCTCGCGCTCGGCAAGCTGATCTACCTCTACGACGACAACCGGATCACGATCGACGGCACGACCGCGCTCTCGTTCTCCGTCGAGGACAAGGGCAAGCGCTTCGAGGCCTACGGCTGGCACGTCCAGCACGTCCACGACGTGAACGACCTCGACGGGCTGCGCGCCGCGTACCAGGCCGCGCAGGACGAGACCGAGCGGCCGAGCCTGATCGTCGCCCACACGCACATCGCCTATCCGGCCCCGCACGCGATCGACACGGCCAAGGCGCACGGCAGCCCGCTCGGCGAGGACGAGGTGCGCGCGACGAAGGAGGTGCTCGGCTGGGACCCGGACGAGCACTTCGTCGTCCCCGACGGCGTCTACGAGCACATGAGCCAGAAGCAGCGCGGCGCCGAGCTCCAGGGCGAGTGGCGGAAGCGCTTCGACGCCTGGAGCGAGGCTTTCCCGGACCCGCGCCAGGACTGGGACCAGGTGCAGACGGGCCGGCCGCGCGCGGGCTACGAGCAGGCGCTGCCCGAGTTCGAGCCCGGCGAGGACATGGCCACGCGCGATGCGGGCAAGAAGGTCATGCAGGCGTTCAAGCCCTACGTTCCGACGATGCTCGGCGGCGCGGCCGATCTCGTCGAGTCCACGAAGACCGAGTTCGAGGGCGGCGGCGTCTTCTCGGCCACGCACGCCGGCCGCAACATCGCCTTCGGGGTCCGCGAGCACGGCATGGGCTCGATCGTCAACGGGCTCGCGCTGCACGGCGGCATCGTCAAGCCGTATGGCTCGACCTTCCTCGTCTTCTCCGACTACATGCGCCCGGCCGTGCGGCTCTCGGCGCTCACGCACCTGCCCGTCGTGTGGGCCTGGACGCACGATTCGATCGGCCTCGGCGAGGACGGTCCCACGCACCAGCCGGTCGAGCACTACGCGGCCCTGCGCGCGATCCCGAACCTCTGGTTCATCCGCCCCGCCGACGCGAACGAGACCGTCTACGCCTGGAAGCTCGCGCTCCGCCGTGAGGACGGCCCCGTGGCGCTGTCGCTGACGCGCCAGAAGGTGCCGACGCTCGACCGCTCCGACCTCGGGGCCGCGTCAGGGGTCGAGCAGGGCGCCTACGTGCTCTGGGAGTCCGGCGATCCCGATCTGATCCTGATCGCGACCGGCTCCGAGGTCGCGCTCGCGCTCGAGGCCGGGCGCAAGCTCGCCGCCGACAACGGCAACGGCGTGCGCGTGGTCTCGATGCCCTGCTGGGAGGTCTTCGAGCAGCAGCCCGAGTCGTACCGCGAGGAGGTGCTGCCGCAAGACGTGCCGGCGCGGCTCTCCGTCGAGGCCGGCGTGGCGCAGGGCTGGGAGCGCTGGGTCGGCGACCAGGGCGACTCGCTCGCGCTCGACCGTTTCGGCGCCTCCGCGCCGGGCGCCACAGTCATGGCCGAGCTCGGCTACACCGTCGACAACGTGGTCGCCCGCGCGACCGCGGTTCTGGAAAGGGCGAAACAGCATGTCTAGTCGGGCCCTTTCAGCAAGCACCTTGAGGCCGTCGGGCCGCGCTGACCCACTGCGTCTCAGTCTCTCTTGGACGAGGAGGAGCATCCTGAAATGACCCTTGAATCCAACCTGCACAAGCTCTCCGGCCTCGGCCAGTCCGTCTGGATCGACTCGCTCTCGCGCGAGATGCTCGAGTCGGGCCAGCTCGCGGCGCTGATGGCCGACGACGCGGTCACCGGCGTCACCTCCAACCCGACGATCTTCCAGAAGGCGCTCGCCGGGGGCACGCGCTACGACAAGCAGATGAAGGAGTTGCTCGGGTCCGAGGACGATCCGAAGGAGATCTTCATCCAGCTCGCCGCGCACGACGTCTCCGAGGCGTGCGACCTGATGATGGACGTCTGGGACGACGGCGCCGGCCTGCGCGGCTACGTGTCGATCGAGGTCGACCCCACGCTCGCCTACGACACCGAGGCCACGTACGACCAGGCCAAGCGGCTCCACGCAGCTGATCGACAAGCCCAACCTGTACGTGAAGATCCCCGGCACGAAGCCCGGCCTGCCCGCGATCGAGGACATGATCGCCGCCGGGAAGTCGATCAACGTCACCTTGCTCTTCTCGCAGCAGCGGCACATCGAGGTCATGGAGGCTTACATCCGCGGGCTCGAGCGGCTCGTCGCGGCCGGCGGCGACCCGCGCAAGGTCTCGTCGGTCGCCAGCTTCTTCGTCTCCCGCGTCGATACCGAGGGCGACATGCGGCTCGAGGCGATCGGCACCGACGCCGCGCTGGCGCTCCGCGGCAAGCTCGCGATCGCGAACGCACGCCTCGCCTACCAGAACTGGCAGGAGCTCTTCTCCGGCGAGCGCTGGAAGTTCCTGGCCTCGAAGGGCGCGTCGAAGCAGTGGTGCCTGTGGGCGTCGACCTCCACGAAGAACCCGGACTATCCGGACACGCTGTACGTGGACACCCTGATCGGGCCCGAGACGGTGAACACGATGCCGCTCGAGACAGTCGACGCGTTCCAGGACCACGGCACGGTCGCGCTCACGGTCGAGGAGGGCCTCGACGAGGCGGAGTCACTCATGCGCGAGCTCGGCCGACTGGGCGTCGACGTCGACGACGTCACCGAGACGCTCGAGGAGGAGGGCGTGCAGAAGTTCGACGACTCCTTCCAGGAGCTCCTCGACGGCATCCGCGCCAAGCGCGGCGAGCTGGTCTCGGCCTGATGCACATAGGCCTCGTTGGGCTGGGGCGCATGGGCGCCAATATGGCCGAGCGCCTGCAGCAGGCACGGGCACGAGGTCGAGACCTACGCGCGCACCGACCCGGCGCGGACCGTGACCTCGCTCGAGGAGCTCGTCTCGAAGCTCGACGCGCCGCGTGTCGTCTGGATGATGGTGCCCGCGGGCGACGCGACCGAGGGGAGCTGCCAGGCCCTGCTCGGCCTGCTCGAGCCGGGCGACGTGCTCGTCGACGGCGGCAACTCGAACTTCCGCGACTCGCAGCGCCGGGCCGCCGCGGCGGAGGAGAAGGAAATCCGCTACCTCGACGCCGGGGTGTCGGGCGGGATCTGGGGGCTCGAGGGCGGCTACTGCGTCATGGTCGGCGGCGAGGCCGACGCGTTCGCGGTCATCGAGCCGCTCTGCCGCGACCTGGCCGACCCCGGCGGCTACGCGCACGTGGGCGCGAGCGGCGCCGGGCACTTCACGAAGATGGTCCACAACGGGATCGAGTACGGGATGATGCAGTCGTTCGCCGAGGGGTTCGAGATCATGAACGCCTCCGAGTTCGAGCTCGACCTCCGGCAGCTCGCGGCCCTCTGGCAGCACGGCTCGGTCGTCCGCAGCTGGCTGCTCGAACTGCTCGAGCGCGCGCTCGCCGACGACCCGAAGCTGGAAGGGATCCGCGGCTACGTCCAGGACTCGGGCGAGGGGCGCTGGACGGTGCAGGCCGCGATCGACGAGGACGTGCCCGCGCCGGTGATCACGCTCTCGCTGTTTGCGCGCTTTGCCTCGCGCCAGGACGAGTCGTTCGCGGCTAAGGTGAACGCGGCTCTCCGCAATCAATTCGGCGGGCATGCCGTCAAACGAACGGAGGACGAGACCTGATGCGCCGTACTGTCATCGTCGTTGCGCTGCTGGCCGCTGCGCTCGCGCTGCCGGCCGGGGCCGGGGCGGGCGACACGTTCACGCTACGGCTGGGGGACGGCTTCGCCGTCAAGCAGAGCCACATTCTCTGCGCCGTCCAACTCTCGAAGACGCTCGTCCCCGGGCAGAAGCTCGTCGCCTGCTACTTCTGGGGCCCGAACGGGCCTGTTCCGAAGACGTACACCGTCGGGCTGGCCGTCAACGGCGAGGCCGCGATCGGACGGGTCGGAACCGACGGAAAGCTGAAGGTGGTCGCGACCCGCGGCGGGACTCCCACCGGCCCCCGCAAGCAGGGCCCGGAGCGCAAGGGCCGGCTCCGTCAGGTCGGCGTCGGCTCGGCGCTGCTGGTGAAGGGCACGGCGATCACCTGCGCCGTCAACAAGCAGAAGTTCGGCGGCAAGGCGACCGAGACGGTCGCGTGTTTCAAGGTCAACCCGAAGAAGAAGCCGCGGGCGAACTCGTACGGGATCGGCATCACGGACGGCGGCGCGTTCCTCGTCCACTTCGACAAGAATTCGAAGGGCTCGCCGGTCGAGGTCGTCCAGCACGGCAAGTGAGCACGGCAAGTGAGCACGGCAAGTGATGTGACGCGCGGCAGCCCCGTGCCGTACTAAGGGGCGTGCGCACCGCCGTGAGCCGCCGGGCCGACCTGGACTTCGCCGCGATCTGCGAGGAGAACCTCGACGGCGTCTTCGGTTACCTGCTCTACCTGACCGGGAACCGGACGGTCGCCGAGGACCTCACCGCCGAGACCTTCGAGCGGGCGCTCCGCCGCCTCCGGCGGTTCGACCCCCGCCGCGGAACGGCGAAGGCCTGGCTGCTCACCCTGGCGCGCTCGACCGCCCTCGACCACTTCCGCTCCGAGCAGCGGCGGCGAAAGCGTGAGGGGACGTTCGCGCTGCTGGACGCGGGAGCGGTCGAGGGCGACGTGTTCGCCCACGGCTACTCGCCCGCGCTCGAGGCGGCGCTCCACAGCCTGTCCGCCGGCGAGCGCGAGGTGGTCGCGCTCCGCGTGCTCCTCGACCTCGACGGGGAGACGGCCGCCCGCCTGCTCGGGATCAGCCCGACGGCGTGCTCGACGCGGCTCCACCGCGCGCTGCAGAAGCTCGAGGAGAAAGTGAGGGACGATGTCCGTGCCTGACGGGATCGACGAGCGCTTCGGCACCCTGGTGGGCGAGCTGCGCTCGGGGGAGGCGGCGGCGAGCCCGGAGCTTCGCGAACGGGTTCGCGCGATCGCGATGCGGGAGCCGGAGCCGCCCGGAGCACGCTTCCGGAAACGGCTCCCGCGCCGCCGGGTGGCGCTCGTGCTCGTGCCCGTTTGCGCGCTCGTCGCGGCGGCCGTCGGCGTCGGCGTCTTCACGGCGGGTGGCGGCCAGAGGCGGGCGGTGCAGGGTGAGGCTGCGCCCGCGCCGAGAGCCCCGGTGACCAGCTCAGTCGACCCGGGCCTGTTTGGGACGGGGCTTGTGCCGAAGGCGGCCGACTCGGCCGCCCTGCCGCCCAGCGGCTCCCGCCACCAGCTCTACTCGGTCGACCTGCACCTGCGCGTCTCCGACCTCTCGGCGACGACGAAGCGCGCGATCCAGCTCACGCGCAGGCTGGGGCGGGTACGTCCTCCGCGTCGACTCGGGCGCCGACCGGCGCGCGGGCGACGCCTACCTGACTCTCCGCGTCCCGATCGGGAAGGTGCAAACGGCGCTCGCGAGGCTCACCGCGCTCGGGACGATCCTCGAGAACCACGTGTCCATCCAGGACATCCAGGGGCAGCTGAACAGGCGCTACGGCCAGATGGCCGACCTGCGCGCGCAGATCGCCAAGCTGCGCGCCAGGCTCACCGACACGAGCCTGACCGAGAGCCGGCGCGCCGCTCTCCAGGCCGCGATCGCGCAGCGCCAGGCGTCCCTCGTCAGGCTGATCGACGAGCAAACCGCGCAGAAGACGCGCGCGAGCTTCGCGACCGTCGCGCTCGAGCTGCAGACGAAGAAGGCCGCCGTTGTCGCGCCCTCGAAGCCGAGCCGCATCGGCGAGGCGCTGCACAACATCGGCCGCGTGCTCGTGACCGAGGCGGAGATCCTGATCTACGTGCTCCTGATCGGCGCGCCGTTCGTCGTCCTCGCGGCGCTCGTGTGGGCGGCACGCCGGTCGTTCCACCGCCGACGGGAGGAGGAGCTGCTGGCCCGCTGACGCGAGCCCGCGCCCCCCGCCTGTACCATCGTCGCGGGGTCATGCTGACGAGACGGAGAGTCCAGGCGGCGATCGCCGCGCTGGCTGCTGCGGCGGCGGTTGGCGTCGTCTGGCCGCTCGTCGCCCTCGCCTCTTCCGGCCATGCGGCCGCGATCCTCGCCTCGAGCACGCTGGTCGACGCGACCGGCGACGCCTCGGGCGGCGGCCCGGACATCGGCACCGTCCAGATCACGGACGACAGCGCGGGCAAGATCAGCTTCACCGCCGCGATCGCGAATCGGCCGAGCCTGTCGGACGTCGACGCCGTCCAGGCGTTCTTCGACACCGACAAGAACGGCGGCACGGGCGGCGTCGGCGGCTTCGAGTACGAGGTCGCCTGGATCGAGGGCCACCAGCTGTTCATGCGCTGGGACGGCGCGCAGTTCGTCGACGCGGACGCGAAGAGCTTCTCCGCCGCCTACAAGGACGGCCAGGCCACGTTCAGCGTCGACAAGGCCGACTTCGGCAACTCGATCGAGTTCAACCTGGTCGTCACGACGACCGGGGACAACGGCGACTCCACGTCCGACCGGGGCCCGAACACCGGCGTGTGGACGCATCCGGGCCAGGCCGGGCCTCAGCCCCCGCCGCCCCCGCCACCTCCGCCTCCACCGCCGGCCGGCGGCAAGCTCACCGTCTCCAAGGTCACGGTCGGGAAGCCCCGCAGCGGCCAAGCTTTCACTGTCTCGATGGTCGTCAAGAGCACCGGCATCGGGGTGAAGAGCGCGGTGTCGTGCTCCGCCAAGCTCGCCGGCAAGACGCTCAAGGCGTCGAAGAAGGGCAGCGTGCAGGGCGGCAAGGCGTCCTGCACCTGGAAGCTCCCGAAGAAGTCGAAGGGCAAGCAGATCAAGGTCTCGATCACCGCGACCTACAAGGGCAAGAAGATCACGCGCTCGTTTTCGAAGCGCGTCCTGTAGCACGGGGGAAACGGCCGGTTTCCCCCGTGAGCCCCCTTCCCCTTGCGGTCGCGTCTCGGGCGGCTCGAGCTACGCCCGAGCAAAGCCCGGGCTCCACGGCCAATGGAAACGACAGGAGATTGACGAAGCCTCTCTTGCACGAGCGCGACTCGGCGGAAGAACCCTCCGGTCGCTGACGGCCGCGCTAGTCGGCGGCGAGGTAGATGAAGGCGATCGCGACGGTGGCTCCGAGGATCATCAGCGCGATCGCGAACAACCACCACCCGAGTACGAGGTTCTTGCGCTCGATCCGCGGGTCGTGCGGGTCGACCACTAGTGCCCCTCCTGGTGATGTTGACGAGCTTCTGGGGCATGAGCACCAAGCGGTGCAAGGACGCAGGGAGCGTTCGTATTGGCAAATACGGACGCGACTGAGGACGCCGCAGCGCGCCGCGTGATCGTGTTCCAGAAGCCGTATGACATTGCCCGGAGGGGCACTTAGACGACGGATCCCACGGCGGCCGCCACGAAGAGCAGCGCCAGGTAGAGGAGCGAGTAGTGGAAGAGCGTCGCCGAGCGGCGCGGCGTCGGCTCCCGGCGTAGCGCGACCGCGAGCCACAGGAAGGCGCCGCCGAGCGCGAGCGCCGCGGCGAGGTACACGGCGCTGAACCAGCCGGCCGCGAAGGGGACGACGCTGAAGGCGACGAGGACGAGCGAGTAGAGCACGATCTGCCGCGTCGTCTCGCGGTCGCCGCGCACGACCGGCAGCATCGGGATCCGCGCGGCCGCGTAGTCGCGCTTGATCAGGAGGGCGAGCGCCCAGAAGTGCGGCGGCGTCCACAGGAAGACGATCAGGAACAGCGCCAGGGCGGGCCAGGCGAGCGAACCGGTGGCAGCTGCCCAGCCGACGAGCGGCGGCACTGCGCCCGCCGCGCCGCCGATGACGATGTTCTGTGGCGTCGTGCGCTTGAGCCAGCGCGTGTACACGACCACGTAGAAGAGGTTGCCGACGAGCGCCAGCGTCGCTGTGAGCAGGTTGACCGTGCTCGCGAGCAGCGCGAACGAGAACGCCGAGAGCGCCAGGCCGAACTCGAGCGCGTAGGCCGGCGGCACGCGCTCGGCGGCGACGGGCCGGCGTCGCGTCCGCTCGCCCATCAGCCTGTCGATGTCGCGGTCGAGCACATGGTTGATCGCGCTCGCGCCGCCGCACGCCAGGGCGAGGCCGACCATGGCGCCGACCGCCACGCTCCAGCGCGGCAACCCGTGGGCGCCCGCGACCATCCCGCAGAAGCCCGTCAGGAGCAGGAGCGTCATGATCCGCGGCTTTGTCAGCGTCACGTAATCGCGCCACGGACCGAACGGCACGCGCGCCGGCCGATGCACGAGCGCCGTGACGACGAGCGCGGCCGCGAATGCGACCGCGGCCAGCGCGAGGTGCGCGCCGCGGGCGGTGACCAGTGCGGCGACGCCGAACAGCCCGGTGGCCACGACGACCGCCGGGAAGAGCCTTCGGTGCGCCGTCCACGTGCCGACGAGCAGTGCGGCGAACGGCGGCAGCGCGAGCGCGGCGAGGATGCGGTGCGCCGTGCCGAGCGCAGCGGCGCCGGAGACGACCGCGAGCAGCGTCGCCGCGGCGGCGGCGAGCGCGGTCAGCCGCAGCCAGGGCCCGGGCGCCGTGTCGGTGGTCACCGGTTGATCCCCAGCTTCATGCGCAAATCGCGGAGCGGCCGCGCGCTCGTCACGTACGGGACACTGTCGAAGTTGTGCTCGGGCGGCGGCGAGGTCGCATACCACTCGAGCGTGTCCCCGACCCACGGGTCGTTGCCGACGCGCGCAGCATTGCGCGAGTGGAACACGTTCCACACGAAGACCAGTATGCCCAGCGCCATGATCCCCGAGCCGATCGTCGAGACGAGGTTGTACCACTCCCACAATCCGCCCTGGGTGTAGGTCGCGATCCGGCGCGGCATCCCCAAGAGGCCGACGAGGTGCTGCGGGAAGAAGGTCACGTTGAAGCCGATGAAGAGCAGCCAGAAGTTGAGCTTGCCGAGCTTCTCGTCGAGTTTCCGGCCGAACATCTTCGGCCACCAGTAGTAGAGGCCGGCGAAGATCGCGAACACCGATCCGCCGACGAGCGTGTAGTGGAAGTGCGCGACGACGAAATAGGTGTTGTGCACCTGCCAGTCGACGGGGAAGGCGGCCACGAACATCCCCGTCAGGCCGCCGATGACGAACAGGGCGATGAAGCCGAGCGCGAACAGCATCGGCGTGTCGAAGCTGATGTTCCCGCGCCAGGTGGTGGCGAGCCAGTTGAGGATCTTCACCCCCGTGGGGATGGCGATGATCACCGACGCGACCATGAAGTAGCCGTTCAGGCCGTTCCCGTAGCCGACCGTGAACAGGTGGTGGGCCCAGACGAGCATCGAGAAGAAGGCGATGCCGAGCGTCGAGAACGCGACCGCCTTGTAGCCGAAGATCGGCTTGCGCGAGAAGACGGGGATGATCTCGGAGATCATCCCGAACGCGGGCAGGACCATGATGTAGACCTCGGGGTGTCCGAAGAACCAGAACACGTTCTGGTAGAGCAGCAGGCTCCCGCCCTCGTCCGGCTTGAAGAAGTGCGAGCCGTCGAAGTTGCGGTCGAGCAGCAGCAGCGTCAGCCCGCCCGAGAGGACGGGCAGTACGAGGATGAGCAGGATCGCGTACGTGATGATCGTCCAGATGAAGAGCGGCATGCGCATCCAGGACATGCCGGCCGCGCGCATGTTGACGATCGTGACGATGAAGTTGATCGCCCCGATCAGCGACGCGATCGTCAGCAGGTGGAGCGAGAGGATCCAGAGGTCGACGCCGTGGCCGGGGCTGAACTCCTTCTCCGACAGCGGCGGGTACATCGTCCAGCTCGCCGACGCCGCGCCGCCCTTGGCCAGGAAGCTGCAGAGGAGGACGACGCCGCCGAACAGGAACAGCCAGTACGAGAGCGCGTTCAGCTTCGGGAAGGCCATGTCGCGGGCGCCGATCATCAGCGGCACGAAGTAGTTCCCGAAGCCGGCCAGGATCGGCACGACGAAGAGGAACACCATCGTCGTCCCGTGGATGGTGAACAGCTGGTCGTAGGTGTCGGCCGAGACGACGTGCTCGTTCGGCGTCGCGAGCTGCGCCCGCATTAGCAGCGCCATGATCCCGCCGGCCCCGAAGAAGAGGATGCTCGTGACCATGTAGAGGATCCCGATCCGCTTGTGGTCGGTCGTCGTCAGCCAGGAGGTGACGCGCCCGCGCCTCCAGTCGACCGCCGCCTGCGGTGCTTCGACCCTAATGGCCAAGCGTCGCGCCTCCCTTCGTCTGCCGTAGGTAGTGGATCATCGCCGCGATCTGGGCCTTGGTCCAGGTGGCGCCCACGGCCGGCATCCGGTTGCGCCCGTTGCGCAGCAAGTTCGTGATGTCGGCGGTGTCGAAATCCCGGTTCTGCAGCGGCGGGCCGTAGTCACCCTGGCCGTTCATGCCGTGGCACTTCGAGCAGACGCCGACGAACGCCTCGGCGGCGACCGCGGGGCTGCCCGGCTCGTGCCTGGCCAGGAAGGCCTCGTACTGGGGCCGCCTGACCACCTCGACCGTGGCTTTCATCTGCGCGTGCCGGATCCCGCAGAGCTGGGTGCACTTCGCGTCGTACGAACCGACCTTGTCGGCCTTGAACCACATGCGGTTGACACGTCCCGGGATCGCATCGATCTGCGGGCTCAGCTGCGGGACCCACCAGCCGTGGATGACGTCGACGCCGATCACCGTCTGGTTGACGACGGCGTCGACGGGCACGACCAGCCGGTCGATCGAGATCTGGCCGCCCGGGTACTCGAACAGCCAGTAGTACTGGTGGCCTTCGATGCGGACGTCGACCGTGTTCGCAGCGCTCGCCTTGGGGACGTCGGTGACGTCCGGCAGCGTCGAGAAGACGTAGCCGACGATCACGGCGACGATCAGCACCGGGATCACCGTCCAGATGACCTCGAGCCTGGTGTTGCCGTGTACCTGGGCGCCGTCGGCCGTCCGCGCCCGCCGCCCGCGCCGGTACCTGACGATGAACAGAATCAGCGCGCCCTCGACGAGCACGAAGATCACGCCGGTGATGATCAGGATCAGCCAGTACGAGTCGCTGATCGCGGACGTGTTCGGCGACTGCGGCGTCTGTGGCGCGACGCCTCCGTTCCCGGCCAGTGCCGTCCCGGCGGCGATGAGCCCGATCGGCACGGCGAGGAGGGCTGCTCGCAGCGTCAGGCGCATCGGTCGCGGATTCTACGGAGTGGGGGACGCGGAGCGCAGGGGAGAGGGTTGGGCATGCTATGCGGATGCCGCGAGTGTCGCGCGTGACCCTGCCGGGTGGCGTCAGTTCCTCGTTCGAGGTCTACGTCAACGGCGTCCGCCAGCAGGAAGGCGCCGACTACGTCGTCGAGGGCCGCGAGCTCGTCTTCCGGCGATCGCTCGCGAAGGAGGGAAAGCTCGGGTTCTGGCGCTGGATCTCCCTCTTTCTCGGTATCGCGGGCACCTACCGGCAGAACGATAGTGTCGATGTCGTCTACGACGTCGACGGCCGCCGGGTCGTGGCCACGGGCCTGCCCATCACCATGGACGAGACTGAGGACGAACCTGTCGCAGACCCGCCACGAACGAAGGGCAACAGACCGGGCGCGTGAGCGGCCGCGCCATCCGCACCTGATCCTGTTCGTCGTCGCTGCCGCGGTCGCCATGCTCGCGACGGCGTTCGTCGCGGAAGCCGCCGGCCTCCAGCAAGTCGGACGCGTGACCGCGCACTTCGACGCCCGCTGGCTCGTCGTCTGCCTGGCCGCCGAGTTGATGGGCTACGTCGGCTACGTGCTCGCGCTGAGGAACGTCGCCCGCGCCGACGGGGGGCCGAAACTCTCGTTCGGGCTGACCGCGCGCACTGTCGTCTCCGGCTTCGGCGTGTACGCGGCGGCGCATGCCGCCGGCGGCTTCGCCGTCGACTTCATGGCGCTCCGCCGCGCCGGCCTCCGGCGCGACCGCGCGATCGCGCGCGTCGCGGCGCTGGGCGTGCTCGAGTACGCAGTGCTGGCTCCGGTCGCGCTGGTGTGCGCGCTCGTGCTGCTCTTCGAGCCGGACAACCAGGTGCAGGAGACGATGACGCTGCCCTGGCTCCTGGTCATTCCGGGCTTCGCAGTGGCGCTCTGGGCCTCGTCGCCCAAGCAGCGCTCCCGGCTGACCGACCCGATCCAGGGCGGCCGCATCCGCGGCTCGATCGCGCACGCGGTCTCGGGCCTGGTCATGTTGCGCGCCCTCTGCCGCCGGCCAGGCCATCACCTGCCCGGCCTGCTCGGCGTCGTCTTCTACTGGTTCGGCGACATCGTCTGCCTGTGGGCGGCGCTGCGGGCCTTCGCCGTGCACGTCTCCTGGCCGGCGCTCGTGGTTGCGTACGCCACCGGCTACGTGGCGAGCCGCCGCTCGCTCCCGGCCGGCGGCGCCGGGATCGTCGAGGTTCTGATGACCTTCGCGCTCGTCTGGGTCGGCCTACCGCTCGCGCCCGCGCTCGCGAGCGTCCTCGTCTACCGCCTGTTCAACTTCTGGCTCCCGATCGTGCCCGCGCTGGCCCTGCTGCCGAGCGTCAAACGCCTCCACCTGGCCTACGAGCAGGCCGAGGCGAGCGAGTCCGGCTAGCCCGCATCCATCTTCCGCCGGTTGTGTGAAGATGTGACCCACTCGTGGGCAGGCGAAGGCGTATCTGCGTGGCGGCGGCGTCCTTTGCCGTCCTCCTGGCTGCGCTCGGCGTCTGGCTCGGCCTCGACACGAGCGGGACCAGTCGAGCCGCGCCGCCCCCGCCGCCACCGCCGCCTGTGCAGCACTTCAAGAGCCGCCCCGATCTGCAGCCGCCGACCGTGACCATCCTGCGTCCCGCGCAGGGCACGTCCAGGGGCTACGTGTTCCTTGCGCCCAAGCGGGAGGCAGTGCAGCCGGGGCCGATGATCATCGACGACAAGGGCCAGGTCGTCTGGTTCAACCCGCTTCCGACGTCGGGCGTCACGGATTTCAAGGTGCAGCGCTACCGGGGCAAGCCCGTGCTGACGTGGTGGCAGGGGACGGCGGAGAAGGGCGTCGGCGTCGAGGGCGGCTACCACATCGTGGACAGCTCGTACCGGCTGATCAAGATCGTGCGCGCCGGCAATGGGCTCACCGGAGACATCCACGAGTTCAAGCTCCTCCCGGGCGGCATCGCGCTGATGACGATCTACCGGAAGGTGCCCGCCGACCTGAGCGAGCTCAACGGCTACAGCGACGGCTACGTCCTCGAGGGGATCGTCCAGGAGCTCTCGGTCGCGACCGGACGCGTGCTCTTCGAGTGGCACAGTCTGCCCGACGTGCCGCTGAGCGAGTCGAACCTCCCCGTGCCGGAGAACGAGGGGACGAAGAAGGACCCGTATGACTACTTCCACGTCAACTCGGCCGAGATCGACAGCGACGGCAACCTGCTCGTCTCCGGGCGGCACACATCGACGATCTACAAGATCAACCGCCGGACGCGGAAGATCATGTGGCGGCTCGGCGGGAAGACGAGCGACTTCACCTTCGGCCCCGGGGCGCGCTTCGCCTGGCAGCACGACGCCCGCCGCCGTCCGGACGGCACGATCACGCTCTTCGACAACGCCGCGCAGGCGCCCACGAAGGGCGTGCAATCCAGGGCGCTCCGGCTGCGGGTCGACGTGCGCACGCACCGCGCCACGCTCGTCCGCGCCTACCTCCACCGGCCCTCGCTCCTGTCGCCGAGCCAGGGCAACGCGCAGTTCCTCCCCAACGGCCACGTCTTCGTCGGCTGGGGCCAGAACGCGTACTTCACGGAGTACTCCGCCGCCGGCCGCGTGCTCCTCGACGGCAGCTTCGGCGGCGCCGCGCCCAACATCGACTCATACCGGGCCTTCCGCGTTCCGTGGGTGGGCACGCCGACGACGAAGCCGGCCGCGGTGGCGAAGCGGCCAGGCGGCGTGCGGACCGTGTACGTGAGCTGGAACGGCGCGACGCAGGTCGCCGGCTGGGAGGTGCTCGGCGGCCCCGACGCGCGGCATCTGGCGCCGGTCGCCTCGGCGCCGAAGAACGGCTTCGAGACGGCAATCCCCGTGCGGACGTCCGCGCAGACGCTCGTCGTGGTGGCGCGGGACGCGGAGGGCACGGTCCTCGGCCGGGCCGCCGTCCACTAGGCTCCCGGCCGCTTTTCCTCCTCTTTACGTGTTTCAGCCAGAACTCTGACCCCGCGGGGGTAGAGGAGACGTCGTACGACACGGCACGTGCCCAGTCACGTGTCGGCGACAAAGGAGTCGGAGATGAGGAATGCACGCAAAGGCGTCGGTTCCCTCGCCTCCCTGGCCGGTGCTCTCGCCGTCGTCACGGCGGGGATCGCGCTGGCCGCGGGAACGGCAGTCGCGAGCACGTCCGCGCACGCAGTGGCGTACCGGCTGACGGCGACGCTGACGCCGAATCAGGTCGTCCCGACGGTCCAGGCGCCGGCGGGCGCCGTCGGGCACTTCCACGGAGTCCTGCTCCGGTCGGGCCCCGGTGCGATCAAGGCCGCCTCGCTTGCCGGCTGCAAGGTCTTCGTTCCGCCGCGGCGGAGCGGCCTGCCGATGCGGATCAACTGCGGCGGCGGCGCCGTCGGGACAATGCCGACCGTGGCGGGCCAGTGGCGCCTCGTGTGGAGGCTGTCGGTTTCCGGGCTGAGCGGTCCCGCGACGGCTGCCGCGATCCATCTCGCAGCCGCCGGAAACGCCGCCGCCCCGGCGTTCACGATGTGCGGGCCGTGCCTGAAGGTGTCGCACGGCCAGATGGCGTTGAGTGACGGCCAGGCGAGCTCGCTGACGAGTAACGCCGCCTACGTCGACGTCGCCACCGCCGCCCACCCGGGCGGCGAGGTCCGCGGACAGATCACGCGGTCCCGGGCCGGCGTCGTCTTCGGCCGCTAGGCCATTCCCACACACAGCCGAGGCGCGGGGCAGTCGGCCCCGCGCCTCGGCTGCTTTCCGCGGCACCTACTGACATGCGGCCGCCCGATCTCTGACCCCGCCACCAGGGGACGTGTCCGTACGAGGCGAGCGTCTGCACACGTCGCCGATCCTTGGAAACGAGGGGGGAAACGTGAGGAGAAGAATCAACGGGTCGAACTTCAGCGGCGCGACCAACGGTCAAGCTCGGAAACGCCGCGGCGTCGTTCACCATCGTTTCCTCGACGAGGATCAACGCCATTGTCACTACCCCTAGACCGCGCGGGTCGATCAGCGGCCCGGGCGGACGTAAGCGGCGATCCGCCGGTTGCGCGATTCGATGAACTCAATCGCGCGTTGGCGGTACCGAGGTACTCATCGAGGGTTCCCGGCAGCGGCGACGCGGTGAAGTCCTCGAACGGTGTGAAGAACTTGACCGTGGAAGTGACCTCGTCCACGAGGTCTTGCAGGTGGAAGAAGTCCACATAGCCCGCGAAGTCGCCGAACAGACCGAAGAAGTCTGCGTACCGGGCAAGCGTGTCACTGAGCAGGCACGGGCTGGGCTCGTCAAGGTAGTGCCGGCGGATGCACTCCATCGTCAGATCGAACCGGTCTGCGATCCTCGCGTCCAATCCACGCGCACCGTTGATCGTCGGCTTGCGATCGATCTGATTGCCGGGAAAGACCATCATCCCGCCGATCGTGTAACCGATGCGATTGAACGCTTCGCGCTCTACTTCTGGGATCTGATCGATGATGTGTGCCATCTTCCGCCACTTCGACCAGGTCGGGATCACCGCATCGCTCGTCAACCAGAACTCGCCGAGCTCGGAGAGGTGGTGCAGATACGGCGGGGTGGCGATGTCGAGCTCGAATGGCGCGCCACTCGGCAACGGCTTGCTCCACAGGAGCTGGTGATACCTCCTGAGTGTTGGACTGGAAGCGTCCGGATCTGCTCGGGGCCTCCCATATCCCGGCGTGTCAGATCTGAAGTCGAAGGTGATGTCGATCACGTCGACGAACGAGGTCGCCCGTTACCTGTAGCGCGTTGAGGTCGATAAACCGAGCATCAGCTCGACGCTCGCAGGTACCCGAACGCTGCCATCGACGCGAGACCGAGCACGCGCGACGCAGTAGGGGATGGGTCTGGACCCTTGCGAGGTCGGCGCGGCGGCAAGCCAGAGGGCTCATGACGCCTGGTCGGGCAGCCGTGCGCGGTTGATGATCGTCACTCCGTCGCAGCCGGACAACGACCAGTATTTCCAGCCCTCCACGTGTAAGTACGTATACGTCCTGCCGCCGAACGTCGCCTGGTAACCATGCTCGCGGATCTGCGCGACGAACCACACGTACCAGGCGTCCGGCACCGGCGCGACGCCGACAGTCGCCTTGCCCGCAACGGTGTACTCGTGCGGAATCTCCGGCATCGTCGACGCGAACCGCCAGCCGACGCGCGAGACGAACTCCTCAAGACTGGCAGGCAGGTCGGTCGAGTGAGCGATCCCATCATCCTGCCCGAAGTCGACGGGCAACACCTTGGGGACGGTACTAACGCCTCATCTGCCGCACGGCGCAATCCGACGGACAGCTCTACTAGGCGCTCGCCGTGCATGAGGGATGCTGTCCGCGTAGTCAGGGTTCAAACACAACTCTGTGGTCACGCCGAGGACTCACGTCTGGGCCAGCGTTCAGGAATGTTCCCCGAGATCGCGCTCTAAGATTGAGGACGTGTCGCTGCCCGTGACGCTTCCCCTCATCGACCACTTGGCCCTGCGAGTACGTGACCTAAGACGCAGCCGCACGTTCTACGAGCAGGCCCTCGAGCCGTTCGGCGTGAAGGTAGTGGAGAGCTCGCAGGGGCCTGGGTTCGCTATCGAGGGCGGTGGAGATTTCTGGATCGGGGAAGGGGAACCTCCGGCCTCTCCCGTTCATGTGGCCTTCGCCGCAGCCGACCGAGCCACTGTTGACAAGTTCCACCGCGCCGCTGTCGAAGCCGGCGGCCGCGACAACGGCGCGCCGGGTCTTCGCCCGCAATACCACGCCAGGTATTACGCAGCGTTCGTCATTGACCCGGACGGGAACAACGTCGAAGCGGTCTTCCACGGGGACCGCTAGTAGCTGCCAGCCGCGTGGCGCTCGCTTGGGCGAGCGTGCTGTCGCTCGAAGGCAAAGGGGTAAAGACAACTCTGTAGTCACGCCGAGGACTCACGTCTGGGCCAGCGTTCAGGAATGTTCCCTGAAGAAGTGACGCTGGATCTGGCCGGAACCGATGAGTTTTTGCTGGCCTGCCAGTCTCTACTGCCGTGCGGATCCGGCACCGCCCAGAAGTTCTCGCCCTGCAGCAACGACCCTAGGAGGCCTCATGAAGCTTCTGCTCACGTCCGCTGGCATCAAGAACCCGAGCATCGAGAGCGCACTGGTCGACCTTCTGGGCAAGCCGATCAGCGAGGCCAGCGCCCTCTGCATTCCCACCGCGATGTACGGGCACCCATGGGTCGGGCCAGGCGTGAAGGCATGGGAGTTCATCAGCGGACGAGAGCCCCGCTGCCCCATGTGCGAGTTGCGGTGGAAGTCCTTGGGAGTGCTGGAGCTGACCGCGCTGCCCAGCATCGACGAAGAGCGTTGGGTTCCCTTGGTTCAGGAGACCGATGTCCTGCTGGGCTCAGGTGGCGATGCCTTGTATCTGTGCCACTGGATGCGGCAGTCCGGACTGGCGGACCTCTTGCCATCGCTGGACGAAACGGTCTGGGTGGGACTGAGCGCCGGGAGCATGGTCATGACCCCCAGGATCGGGGGGAGCTTCGTCGGCTGGAAGCCGCCCACCGGCGGCGACAGCACGCTCGGACTCGTCGACTTCTCGATCTTCCCGCACCTGGATAACGAGGATCTACCGCAGAACACGATGGCCGGTGCAGAACAGTGGGCCGCCGGCTTGTCGGGTCCGGCGTACGCGATCGACGACGAGACCGCCATCAAAGTGGTCGACGACACCGTCGAAGTCGTCACCGAGGGGCACTGGAAACTGTTTACCCCCAAACACCAGCTCGAGCGCAGTCGGGGGTAATCGCAACTCTGTAGTTAGGGAGAGAACCCACGCCTCCCGGACTGTGCGGGGATGTCCCTTGAAGAACCTAGCCCCAGGGCAGGCGTGACCAGTACGGCGGCCGTTCTCGCCGGAACCGCTCGGCCGTCGCATATGCCTGCTCAGGATCTGATGTCTCTTTCTCGACGCTCGCGCCGTAGCGCGCCGCGAGCTCCGACACCGGGTAGCGCACGTCCGGGCTCAAGTGTGCGCCGACCATCAGGATCACGCATGGCCCGTCGCCGGCCCCCGCGAAGGCGTGCTCCGTCCAGGGTGGCGAGTGGAAGAAGTCCCAGGGTCGGAGGCGTCGCTCCTCACCCTCGACGAGCAGCCTGCACTCGCCTGCCAGAACGAGGAACGCCTCCTGGTTCGACTCGGCGTGATAGGTGCTGCTCTGGTCCGGCTCGAGAACAGTGATGTTGATCCCGAGCTGCGCGAACTCGATCGGGGGTTCGCCGTACTCGTTCGCGAACCAGCACGCCGCGCCTCTCGTCTCCGAAGAGAACCACTCGGCATCGCGCACGTTGACGACGAACCAGCCCTCCGTGACTGGTGCAAGGCCGGAGCCGGAGTCCTCAAGCCGCGCTTCGTCCACGAACCACATTCTCGCAGCAAGCGCCCCGGGCGAGTAGTCAGGGGTAAAGGCAACTCTGTAGTCGCTGGCGCAACGCCTGGCTCGGTTCACGATCCTGTTACCGCCTCTCAGGCGGCAGCGTCGCTAGACGTGGAGTGGGTGACCTCCCCAGAAATCGTTGAGTACCGTCGCCGCGCTCGCTGGATCCTCGACCTGCAGGAAGTGTTTGGCGTCGGGGAGAATGAAGCCCTCGGCATCCGGGAGCCAGTTCAGCAGTAGCCGGTATGTCTCTTCGAAGCGTGGATGAAGCGTGGCGCTCATTTCGCCGAGCACGACGAGAACCGGCTGGCGAATCCGTCGCGCTTGCGCCGCGTCGAACCGCCAATCCATGAGCGCTGGGATATCCGCCTCGAAGGATGTCGGAGCGTCGTTGACTGCCTGCTGGAATGCGCCCGGCAGTGCGCGTTCCAGGGGCTCCCGGTATGCCGGCCAGCGCATGGTCAGGGACTCGTCGAGAGCAGCGTGTGCGCCCACGTCGCGATACCGCCGCATGCTTTGCGCAAGCGCCTGCCGATACGACTTCGCGCTCTCGCCGATCATCAGCGCAGCCTCGAGCAGGCTGACTGTGTGTACTCGCTCCGGGGCGTCCAGCGCCAGTTGAAGAGCGATTGCGCCACCGAGAGAGTGCCCGACGAGGTGGGCGCGCGCGACGCCAAGGTACGACAACAGCGCCTGACAGTCGCGCGCAAGCTCCGGCAGGCCCACATGCGCGCCTGACGGGCTGCTGCCGCCGTAGCCGCGACGGTGGTAGCGGATCAATCGATAGCGGTCGGTGAGCGTGTGGTCCGACGCGAGCGGCTCGAACACGTCGGCAACGAAAGCACCGTGGATGCAGACCACAGGGTCACCCGTGCCCGAGTCCACGTACTCGAGCGAGACGTCGGCGACAGCGGCTGTATCCATGGGCACCGTTCGATTCTCCGCGCTCTCGCCAACAGACGATAGAGGGACGTGGCACCCGGGTGTGCGAGCGTCCTGTCACTAGAGCCAATCGGGGATAAAGACGACTCTGTAGTTAGGGAGAGAACCCTCGCTTGCGCCAGTGTTCCGGGGATGACCCCCGACGCTTAACGGCTGACGACAGACCTGTCAGATGCTCGGATCAAGGGCGCTCGATCGTCGCGTACGCCGCCGTGTTTCCTGCTGGGCGCTCGCTCTCCCTGCATAGCTTCGGCGGCATGCGTACGCTTGCGGCTATGCCGAGCCTCTCTATCCCCACCTATCACAGCTGAGCGATCGATCACGCCGAGCGTGTCTCGGTAGCGTTGCAAAAACAGGAACTGTGGCGGCAGCTGCGTGATGCCGAAGCCGTGTTGCCTCGGCCGCGCCGGCGCCGCCTTTGGCTCATCCGTAGAACCCGCAAGCGCTCCCGCACCCTGAACTGGGCGCCTCAACCGGACAGCACAACATCACGGTAAGCGCTGCGACCTGGGCCAGTAGATCAGGGGTAAAGACAACTCTGTAGTCGGGCGCAGGATCCCCCGCCTAGGCCAGTGTTCAGGGATGACCCGTGATCGCGCTGCGATGGTCATGCCGGGCACATCACCGCGATCCAGCACCGTTCCTAGCGTTCCGGTGCGGGCGCGTGGCCTGAGGCGCGAACGGCGTGCCCCGATTACCATCGCCACCCGTGGCCGAGGGCGTCGTCATCCGTCCCGAGCGCGACGAGGACCATCGCGTGATCGCAGAGGTGGTCCGCGCGGCATTCGTCGGGCACCCCGACGAGGTCGCGTCGTTCGTCGAGCGCATTCGGGCGTCGGAACAGTTCATTCCGGAGCTGGCGTTGGTCGCCGAGGACTCCTCCGGGGTGATTGCTCACGTGATGCTGAGCTGGGTCAGCGTTGAAGGCGGATCCCGTACAAGGATCCTCAATCTCACGCCGATGTCGGTTCGGCCTGACCGCCAGCGCATCGGTGTGGGGACACGGCTGATCCGGGATGCGCTCGGCCGCGCCGAAAAAGCAGGCGAGCCTGCCGTCATGGTCCAGGGCCATCCCGAGTACTACCCTCGCTTCGGCTTCGAGCGGGCGAGTGCGCTTGGATTCATCGCCCCGTATCCGATGCTCGACGAGGCGCTCATGGTCAAGCGGCTCCCGGGATACAGCCCCGACCTCGCCGGTCGGATCGTCTATCCGGCCGCGTTCGACGCTCTCGGCTACTAGCGATCGGTCTGAGAAGAGCGGCGCACTCGGCGGGTCGCAACGTGCCTGACGAAGTCCCCGAGCATCGGCTACGAGACCCTCGGCCGTCTGTAGTGACTAGCCGACGAACATGTGCGCAATCGGCTTGAGCGCTGGCTCGTCCGATCAGTGGCCCGTAGGGCACACGGATCTTGCCTTCGTAGCCCGTCCAATAAAGCAGTGCTTATGCCCTCCCTCGACTGGGCCAGCGTTCGGAGTGACCCCCTGAGCGCGGTTAGTGCGTAGGCTCAAGCGATGAGCGTGGAGGCTAAATTTGGGCGAGGCGAGGCCGTAGCCGCCATCGTCGACGCGATCGATGCCGTTTCCTGCTCGCATCCGGTGCGGGTGGCGATCGACGGGTCTGCCGCCGCAGGTAAGACCACGCTTGCCGACGAGCTGGCGGTTGCGCTTCGTGGCCGTGGACGAGATGTGATCCGTGCCTCGATCGAGGGGTTCCTCCGGCCGCGGATCGAGCGCTACCGGCGGGGGCCTGAGTCGTCGCGGGGTTGTTACGAGGACTCGTTCGACTTCGAGGGACTTCTGGTCGAGCTGCTTCGTCCGCTCGGAGAGTCCGGCAGCCGGCTCTACCGTACGCGGGTCTACGACCGCCGCACTGACCTGCTCGTCCACTCCGAGCAGGTGGAGGCGAGCGCCGATGCGATCCTCCTCTTCGATGGGGTGTTTCTGCTGCGGCCCGAGCTGGTCGACGCGTGGGATTTCCGCGTCTTTATCGCCGTCGCCTCCCAAGAGGTCATCCGCCGCGGGCGCATCCGCGACGCTGAGTTGTACGGATCGCCTGATGAGGCTGAGCGGCGGTATCGCGCCCGCTACCTGCCCGCCCAGCGGCACTACCGTCGCGCGGTCCGGCCGGGCGAACTCGCCGACGTCGTACTCGAGAACGACGACCCGTCCCAGCCGGACGTACTCGTGCGGAGCTGAAAGCGGGCGTGTGGACCGTCGCCTGTGCGAGTGTTCGCGAATGACGCCTGAAGGAATCTACGTCCAGGGCAGGCGGGCCCAGTTCGGCGGCCGCTCTCGCCGGAACCGCTCGACCGTCGCGTACGCCTGCCTCCAGTCGGAGGTCTCCTCCGCCACGCTCGCGCCGTAGCGCGCCGCGAGTTCCGACACCGGGTAGTGCCGTCCCGGTCCCGAGCGCGAACCGACCATCAGGATCACACACGGCCCCTCGCCCGCGCCCACGAAGGCGTGCTCGGTCCACGGAGGAGAGTGGAAGAAGTCCCAGGGCCGCAGGCGTCGCTCCCCGTCCTCGACGAGCAGCGCGCATTCCCCTGAAAGGACGAGGAACGCCTCCTGGTTCGACTCGGCGTGGTAGAGAGGCCCGTCTGTCCCGGCTCCAGGACGGTGACGTTGATCCCGAGTTGGGCGAACTCGACCGGCGGATCGCCGTACTCCTCAGCACCTGGGCGTGACGCGGACCGCCGCCGGGCCCAGCGGAACGCCGTACTGCCTCGCCAGGCGCGCGAGCCGGGCGCGGTAGACGTCCATGTCGGCCCGCTGCCAGTCGCCGTGCGTCTGGCACCGCCACGGTGCGTAGCGCTCCTTGTGGTACGGGCTGGTCAGGCTCTCGCTGTGCCCGATCACGTTCCGGAGCTGGATCCTCTTGCGCTGCATCAGCCAGAGCGTGAGCGCGAGCGATGCCTGTAGCTGGCGGGGATCGGCGAGGATCTCGCCGTCGCTCGTGCCGACGTGCTCGATACCGATCGCCGTGTAGTTGAGCCCGACCGTGTGCCGGCACATGGTTGTCAGCGGCACGAGCTGGTAGATCGTCCCGTCCCTGTCGATCACGAAGTGCGAGCAGACGCCGGGAAGCTCGCCGAGCTCGACGTCGGGCGTGTCGCCGGCGAAGTAGTAGTAGGTCGACGAGAACGTCTCGCTCGCCGTGTAGTGCTCGACGATGACCTTCGGGCCGTTCAGGTGCCAGGTGTCGATGCCGTAGTGCCGCCGGGCGTAGGCGGCCGTCTCGGCGCGGCGCTTCGCACCGAAGGGGATCGGCTTCCAGACGATGTGCGGCCGCGGCAGGGTGTGACTCGACCCCGTGCGCGTCGGCGCCGCGCTCGACGGCGCGATCCGGCCGGCGAAACAAGCGGCGAGCACGACGGCGCCCGCGACGGCGAAGGCGGCGCGACTCGACCCCACGCGCACAAGGGTACGGGCCGTCGGTGCGGGAGGCGGCACGATGCGGCAGGACCCGTCATTATGCGGACGAAATGACCGATCCCACTCCGGCCGATCCCGCCCCCAGCCAGGCCGCGCCCGCGGAGCCCGCGCCCGCGGAACCCGCTCCCGTGCAGCCCGCAGCGCCACCGCCTGCGGCTGCTCGCGCTCAGTCGGAGCGGACCTGGCTCGACAAGCGGACGAAGATCGCTCTTGCGATCGCCGCGTTCGAGGGGCTGCTGCTCCTGCTCGGCAACATCTCGAAGTGGGTCGTGCTCGTGATCGCGATTCCCTGCATGGGCTACTACCTGTGGCGGGGCCGGGAGATGAAGCCCGGCTTCAGCCGCGACGCCCTGTGGGTCCTCGCTCTGTCGCAGGGGCTGATCATCCTCGCGGCGATCGCGTCCTTCTTCATCGGGACGCTGGTCCTCATCCTGCTCGGCGTCTTCATCGGCGTCGCGTTGCTGCTGATCTACCTCGACGACCCCTCGCGCCGCGGCGGCTAGCCCGCGGGTCGTGCGTCAGGCTCCCGCGCGCGTGATCGCGCGGCACTGCAGCAGGTAGAGCTGCTTGTCGGCGATCGCCCACTCGATGTCCCGGCCCGGGCCGTAGACCTTCTCGCAGAGGCCCGCCAGGCCGTTGAGCTCGGCCAGATCAGCGTCGTCCAGGCAGGGCTGCTCGGCGAGCTCGGTCGAGAGCTGCTCCTCGAACGTCCCGCCCTCGGGCCGCGTCCGGACGGCGATCTTCTTCAGCCCCGGCGTCCGCTCGAGCACCTCGCCCGAGCGGGCGACGCGGAAGTTGTCGGGGATGACGAGGCCGGCGACGACCGCCTCGCCGAGCCCCCAGCTCGCCTCGATCACGCGCTCATCGTCGCCGGTGACCGGGTTCTGGGTGAACATCACCCCGGCGGTCTCCGGGTCGAGGAGCGCCTGCACGACGACGCCGACGCTCGGCCGCGTGAACGTGTTCGTCCGCTGCCGGTAGGTGATCGCGGAGTCCGAGTTCGCCGACCACCACACCTCGCGCACGGCGTCGGTGACGGCGTCGAAGTCGGGCACGCCGAGCAGCGTCAGGTGCTGGCCGGCGAAGCTCGCCTCGGCGCCGTCCTCGTCCACGGCGGAGGAGCGGACGGCCAGTGGGCCGCCCAGCGGCCGGACGAGCTTCCCGACGGCCTCGATCGCGCTCTCCTCCCCGCTGGCGACGGCTTCGACGACCGGGCCGGCGAGGGCGACGCCGGGCGGCAGTGGAAGCCCGGCCCGGGCCGCCTCGCCCAGTCCGACCGCCTTTGAGCCGAAGAGAGCGACCTCGCGGGCCTCTTCGAGCGGAACGACGGCGCTCATCCGAGCACCGTCACCTCGCCCTTGTCGCCGTCGACGCGCACGCGAGTCCCGTCGGCGATGCGCTCGGTCGCCTCGCGCGTCCCGACCACGCCGGGGATGCCGTACTCGCGCGCGACGATGGCCGCGTGCGAGAGCAAGCCGCCGCTGTCCGTCACGATCGCGCCGAGCAGCGGCAGGAGGATGTTGAACGCCTCCGTCGTCGACTCGGTGACGAGGACGTCGCCCTGGGCGATCCGGGCGAACTCGGACGGGTCGGAGGCCCTTCGCGCCGACCCCTCGTAGACCCCGCGGCTTGCCGCGAGCCCGCGCAGCGTGTCCCCGGTGTGCTCCTCCTCGGAGCTCCCGAACATCGAGTCGATCACGATCCCGCTCGCGCGCATGACGCGCGCCGCCGCAGGCGGCAGGCCGGAGGGGTCCGGCGGAGGCTGCGGAGGATCGCCGAGGAAGGGCGGCGCCTCCTTTGCCGACCGCGACGAGCGTGCTGCATACCGCTCCGCAAGCTCGTCGGCCGACGGGCTGCCGGTCCCGGCGACCAGGGCGCGCATCTCCCCGATGTCCGCGTCGACGATGTGATCCGCTTCGTGGATCCGGCTCTCGGCGGCGAGCCGGCGGCCGGCGGCGAGGGCTGCGCGCCGCATGATCCCCGAGGCCCAGATGTCGCTGAAGACGCCGCGCTCGTCGCGGATCCGGTACATCAGGCGCGCCTCGTCGAGCAGTTCGTCGAACTCCGCGCGATGCTCCTCGGGCACCTTGGCGCGGACGTCCGCGACCTTCTGCTCCACGTCCGCCTCCTCGATGCCTGAACCGGCGACGGTGGTGCGGATCGCCTGCAGCAGCGAGTCAGGCAGCTCGAGGGCGTAGGGGTACGAGATGTCGAAGCCGCTGACGAGCCGATAGCCGACGAGGTCGAGGAACGCCGAGACGGCGGCGCCGGTCTCCCCTTCGAGCGACCGCAGCTTCTCCAGCACCTCGCCTGGATCGCCTTCCGAGTCCAGGAGCTCCTGCGCGGCCGGATCTGCGGTGACCGCGGCCTGCAGCCGCTCCAATTCGGCGGAAGCACCGGCGGACACGGGAGCCGCGCCGCGCATGAGCTCGAGCAGATCCGCAGGCGGCAGGCTGGTCCAGTCGCCGACGTGCGCGAGGAAATCGCCCATCGCGACCATCGCCGCGCCCGTGTGGCGCATGTGCTGGTAGATCATGTCGGCGTGGTGGTCGTGGCACCGCTGCAGGTACGCGGCCAGATCCTCGTCGGAGAGCGCTTCGGGGTCGACCGACTGCAGCTCGCGGTGGGTCGCGATCGAAGCCGGCTTGTACGTCTCGTCCCAGTCGCGGAGCTGGTCGCGCCAGAGCTTGTTCTGGAAGACCTCCTCGGCCCGCTTGAACCGCTCGGGCATCTCGGCCTCGGGAACCGGCACGATCTGCATGTACGCGAGGCCGTTGACGTAGCCGTAGCTGAGCCCGCCGATCAGCATTCCGTAGTAGCGCGCGAACTCGCTGGTGCCGCGCCGAAACGGTTCCGGGTGCATCTCCGTCCAGTAGCGGGTGGCCGGTCGTGGAAAGTGGACCGGGTCGAGCTTCCAGGACCCCGGCCCGGGCGGATCGAAGCGAAGCTCGGTGTCCGTTGCGGCAGTCGTCAAGAGAACTTCCCCCTTCCCTTCTTGGTCAGGAGGAGCTTAAACCGCTCCGTCAGCGGCTGCCGAGCAAGTGCTCGGCGTCGCGCAACTCCCGGGCCAGTGTTTGCAGGAGCTTCCAGCCGATCACGCCGTTCTCCTCGACGAGCGGGCGGAACTCCCACAGCGTCAGCCCGTAGCAGTCGACGTCCGTGGCGGCCGTGACCGTCGCGATGCGCGCCCCTTCGTCGAGCAGTGCGATCTCCCCGAAGTAGTCGCCGGGCTTGAGGGTCGCGCGGAAGTCGCCGCCGATCGTGACGGTCACCTCGCCGGACTCGATCACGTAGAACGCGGCGCCGCCGGTGCCCTCGCGGATGATCGTCTCGCCCTGGGGGAAGCTCCGCGGCTTGAACTCGCGGGCGATCTCCTCGACCTCGTGCCGATCGAGGTCCGCGAACAACCGCACGCGCTGGAGGACTTCGACGGGAGCGCCCGGCACGGCGGCGATCTTAGCGTTCGGCCCAACCCGTTGCTGTTAGGTTCCGAGCGACCGGCGGCGGCTACCCTGGGGGCCGATTGTGGGCAGGATCGTCGTCTGCGGCGGAGGGGTCATCGGGTTGTGCTCGGCGATGATGCTCGCGCGGGACGGGCACGACGTGATCCTGCTCGAGGGCGATCCCGATCTGCGGCCCGCCGTGCCGGCCGAGGCATTTGGCGCGTGGACGCGCAAGGGCGTTGCGCAGTTCGTGCAGCCTCACAACCTGTTCACCCGCTTCCACCGGATCTGCGAGGAGGAGCTTCCTGGCCTGGCCGATCGGATGCTCGCCGCCGGCTGCGTCTGGGTCGACTTACTGGACGTGCTGCCGCCGACGCTGGCCGACCAGCAGCGCCGCCCGGAGGACGACGGGCTGCGGTTCGTGACCGGCCGGCGGGCCGTGCTGGAGGCGGCGATCGCCGTCGCTGCCGACGAGGAGCCCGGGCTGACCGTGCGCCGCGGTGTGCGCGTCGGTGGGCTCGTCCCGGGCGCGTCGGCGAAGGACGGGATCCCGCACGTTGCCGGCGTGCGCACGGACGACGGCGAGGAGATCCGTGCGGATCTCGTCGTCGACGCGATGGGACGGCGCAGCATCTCTCCGAAGTGGCTGGCCGAGCTCGGCGCCCGCGAGCCGCAGGAGGAAGCCGAGGACTCCGGGTTCGCCTACTACACGCGCTACTTCACGGGCCCGGTTCGCCCGGAGAGGATGGGCCGCGGGCTCAAGCCGCTCGGCTCGATCTCCCTCCTCACGCTCGACGGCGACAACGACACGTGGTCCGTGACGGTGTTCGGGATGATGGGCGACACGCCGCTCAAGCAGCTCCGCTTCGGCGATCGCTTCGACCGTGTGATCCGGGCCTGTCCGCAGCACGCGCACTGGCTCGACGGCGAGCCCATCACGGAGGTCCTGGCCATGGCGGGCGTGCTCGACCGCTATCGCCGCTTCGTCGTCGACGGCGAGCCGGTCGTGACGGGCTTCGCGGCCGTCGGCGACGCGTGGGCCTGCACGAATCCGTCCGCCGGCCGCGGGCTGAGCGTGGGCGCCGTCCACGCGCAGCAGCTCCGGTGGACCGTCCGCGACGCCCTCGACGATCCGGCCGAGTTCGCCGAGTTGTGGGACGAGCGCACCGAGCAGCTGGTCAGCCCGTTCTACCGCAACCAGATCGCCGCCGACCGCTTCCGCATCGCCGAGATGCGGGCCTGCAGGGACGGCGTCGAACCGCCACAGAACGACTCGCCCATGGCCCGCCTCGTTGCCGCAGCACCGTACGATCCCGACCTCTTTCGGGGCCTGATCGAGACCGTCGTGTGCGTCGCGCTTCCGCAGGAGGTCCTGCAGCGGCCGGGCGTGCAAGAGAAGATCGAGAGCCTGGCGGCCGTGGAGGCGCTGCCCTTCCCGGGGCCAGACCGCGAGCAGCTCCTGACGCTCCTCGTCGACTAGACTGTCCAGTCCGGACAGTGAAGCGCCATGTGCGCCGTTCTCCTCTTCGTTGCTCGCGCTTCGCTCTCGCGCCTGCCGCGCTCGCGTATGCCCGACCTGCCGGGTCGAGCGCGTGATCGACGGCGACACGAACGCGCTTCGCAACGGCGTGCACGTCCGCCTCGTCCGAGATCGACACTCCGGAGGTGTACTTCCAGGTCCGCAAGTGCTGGGTCGCGAGGCCTCGAGGAAGCCGGCCGATCGCTGCTCCCCGCCCGGCACCGCGGTCAGGCTCGTCCCCGAGTCCGCAACCGGGCCTTGTGGACAGCTACGGGCGCCTGCTCCGCTCGTCGTGCGGGCGAAGACGGCCTCGACGTGAACGTCCGCCTCGTCGCCGTCGGCGCCGCCGCCCCGTAGATCTAGCGCGGCACCCGAAGCCGCAACGCGCAGCAGCTCGAGACGCTCGCCCGCCTCGCCCGGGCGATCCATCGCCGCCTCTGGGGCCGCTGCCCGCACGCCGTGCGACCCAGCTCGGCTCGTCGACACTGGCCCGGCGCGCTGACCCCGCCAGGCGGCATGACTCCGCGCGCCGGGCACCGGACAATCACCTGCATGTGCCGTGTCGTCGGATATCTCGGTCGCCCGCTGCCTGCTCGAGTCGGTCCTCTTCGCTACCGACAGCTCGCTCGCGCGCCAGACGTACGCCCGCGGATGATGGCGACGTTCCTCAACCTGGCGGGCTTCGGCATGGCCGCCTGGGACGACAACTCCGAGCGCCCCGAGGAGCCGTTCCTCTACAGGGTCACGTCGCTCCCGGTCTTCGACCGCAACCTCAAGTGCCTGGCGCGAGAAGGTCAGCGCGAGGTGCGTGATCGCCCACGTCCGCGGCGTCACCTACAGCGAGCACGAGGTGCTGACGCCAGACGAACCTGCACCCGTTCCGCTTCCCGGGCGTCGACGGTGACGCTCGCGCACAACGGCCACCTGCGCGAGTTCGCTCGCATGCGCTTCGACCTCGTCGGCCACGTGCACCCGACGTTCGTCAAGCACATCGAGGGCACGACCGACTCCGAGTGGATCTACGCGCTCGCTGCTCTCCCAACTCGACGACCCGTTCGGAACCCCGGACGCCGACGAGATCGCCGACGCGATCGTAGCACGCTGCGCGATCGTCCGCGAGATCCGTGACCGGCACGGGATCGCGACCTCGTCGCCCGTCAACCTCTTCGTCAGCACCGGCACCTGCCTCGTCGCGACGCGCTTCAGCTTCGACTACGGCTGGTATCCCGAGAGCGACGCGATGCTCGAGACCGACCTGCCGTACGTGAGCCTCTGGTACACGCTCGGCGAGGAGTACCGCGAGCGCGACGGCGAGTGGCAGATGGGCGCCAGCGACCATCCCGAGTCGCTGCTGATCGCGTCGGAGCCGCTGACGACGGACACGTCGAGGTGGCTGGAGGCGCCCGAGTACTCGATCCTGACCGCGTCGCTCCGGAACGGCGGCGTGGACGCCCAGATCGCCGACCTCGATCTCTGAGGCGCTGCGTCGACGACCGGCCTCGTTCCTCACCGGGGTTCCGCTGTTCGCCGGCATCCCCGGCGAACGAGCTGGAGGAGATCGCACGTGTCCTGGCGACGGTCGAGCTCGAGCCCGGCGACGTCCTCTTCCGCCAGGGCGAGGAGGCGGACGGGCTGCACGTTCTCGAGAGCGGCCTCGTGCAGGCGTGCCGCCGGCTGCCCGGCGGGGGCGAGCTGGAGTACGCCCGGCTCGGGCCGGGCGACGTCCTCGGCGAGATCCCGCTCCTGGACGGA
The DNA here is from genome assembly GCA_963776375.1 of uncultured Actinomycetes bacterium. GTDB lineage: Bacteria > Actinomycetota > Thermoleophilia > Gaiellales > Gaiellaceae > PALSA-612. The sequence continues at coordinate 32,604 of CAVZMF010000012.1, forward strand.
GGCCTGCGCTCGGGCACGGTGCGGGCGCTCGAGCCGACGACGGCGTTCTTCCTCGCCCGCGCGGACTTCACGGCACTCGTCTCGCGGCTGCACCCGACGGCCTTCGCCATCAAACGGCAGATCCTCAGGCATGCATGCGGGCGCCTGCGGATCGCTCACGCGGGGCTGGCCGAGCTTCTCGGCGGCAACGCTCCGCCGGCCGGAGCCGGCGAGGGTCTTCGGGACGCAGGCCCCGAGGACCTGCCCGAGGGCCGGTTGCCGGACCCGGCCTACGTACTCCGGGAACGGCGCCGCGGGCTAGTAGCCGCTCCGGTGGTGGTTGCGCCGGGCGCATCCGTGTCCCGCCCGCGCGCGCCCGGCCCACCACCTCGGACTGTGGGGCCGGTGCCCGGCACGCCGCACGACCCGGATCGGCTCGTCGACACGGGCCCGGCGCGCTGATTTCGGCCAGGCGGCTTGACCGCGGCGCGCCGGGCACCGGACAATCCCCTGCATGTGCCGCGTCGTCGGATACCTCGGCCGCCCCCTGCTGCTCGACTCCGTGCTCTTCGCCACCGACAGCTCGCTGGCGCGGCAGACCTACAGCCCGCGGATGATGGCGACGTCCTCAACCTGGCTGGTTTCGGCATGCACACGTCCGTGGCGTCACCTACAGCGAGCACGAGGTGCTGACGCAGACGAACCTGCACCCGTTCCGCGTGCGCCGACTGCCCTTCTTCCGCTCGTACGGCTAGACGGAGTTCGCGGAGCTGGTCGAATCGAGCCGCCTCGCGGTCGTCTCCGCAGGCCAGGCCATCCTGAACGAGGGCGCGCACGCAAATGCGTGCTACGTGACGCTGAACGGTGCCGTCGAGGAGGTGATCCGCCGCCGCGAGGAGTCGGTGCGCGTCCGCCTCTGCGGTCCGGGACAGGCGTTCGGGTACGTGGGGCTGATCGACGGGGAGGCATCGTCGCTCTCGGTCGTCACGCGCGAGCGCTCGCTCCTGCTGGTCGTGCCGGCGGGCCGCTTCGAGACCCTCTTCAACGGCGGCACGATCAGCTCGTACGCCTACTTCAACGCGATCGAGCGCGACCTGATGACCGCGCTGCGGCAGGCACAGGCGCCGCACGCGCTCCTCGCCGCTAGAGCCAGCCCTTCTCCTCGGCGATCCTGACGGCATCGGCGCGGTTGTGGGCGCCGAGCTTCTGGATCGCGGCGCTCAGGTAGTTCCGCACCGTGCCCTCGGAGAGATAGAGGCTGCCCGCGATCTCGGCGGCGGTTCCGTGCGTCTGGCGGCGGAGAGGACGTCGTGCTCCCGCTCCGTGAGCGGGCTAACTCCCTCCGCGATCGCCGCCGCCGCCAACCCCGGGTCGATGACGCGCCGGCCGGCGTGGATCTCGCGGATCGCACCGCCGAGCTGCTCGGCGGGCGCGTCCTTGAGCAGGAAGCCCGAGGCGCCGTTGTCGAGCGCGCGCCGCAGGTAGCCGGGGCGGCCGAAGGTCGTGAGGATCAGCGTGCGCGTGCGCGGCAGCTCCGCGCTGAGCTGCGCCGCGGCGGAAATGCCGTCCAGCCCCGGCATCTCGATGTCGAGCAGCGCGACGTCTGCCTCCGTCGCGCGGGCGGCCTCGAGCACGAGGTCGCCTCGCTCGACCTCGGCGACGACCTCGATGTCCCGCTCGAGCGAGAGCAGGCTGGCGAGGGCGCCGCGGACCATCGCCTGGTCCTCGGCGATCAGCACGCGGATCATGCGGTCAGAGGCACCTTGAGCCGCAGGCGATAGCCGCCACCGGGGCGCGCGCCGGCCTCGAGCGTGCCGTCCAGGCGGCGCGCCCGCTCGGCGAGACCGGCGAGGCCCGTCCCGGCGACGGAGGCGGATGGAACGGCCGCGCCGTCGTCGTCGACCTGCAGTGCGACCGACTCGTTGCCCGTCTCGACCTTGACTTCGCACGCCTGCGCGCCGCTGTGGCGGACGACGTTCGTCGTCGCCTCGCGGAGCGCCCAGGCGAGGACGCTCTCGACCTCTTCCGGCAGGTGCTCGGCCGTGCCGTCCACACGGAGGTCGATTCCGGCGGCCGAGAGGGCGGCGCCCGCGCTGTCGAGCGCCTCGGAGAAGGCGAGGCGCCGGTAGCCGTGCACCGCGGCGCGCATCTCCGTCAGCGCCTGCCGCGAGACGCGCCGGACGTCGGCGAGTTCGGCGTGGGCGGCGTCAGGATCGGTGTCCACGAGCCGGTCGGCGAGATCGCTCTTCAGCGCGACCACCGACAGACTCTGTCCGAGGAGGTCGTGCAGGTCGCGGGCGATCCGCAGGCGCTCCTCGCTGACGGCCATGTCAGCCAGCTCCTCGCGCGCCGCCCGCAGTTCGCGAATCGTCCGGGCATGGCTGCCGAACGACGTCAGCAGCACCCCGATCGAGAGGATCGTCAGCGTGTGCGTGGCGATCACCGACCCGCTCGCCCCCGTCTGCCAGAGACCGATGCCGACGGCGCCGGCGGTCACGCCGACGACGACCAGAGCCGGCCGCACGGGGAGGAGCAGCCCGGCCGCGGCGACGAAGTAGACGAAGAGCCCGGCGAACGAGTTTGGCGCTCCGAGGGCCAGCGTGACTCCCGCCAGGATCGCGAGGAGACCGAGCCCGGCGACAACGGCACGCGGGCCCCGGCGGGCAATGGCCGCCACGGGCGGCAGCAACGCGAGCCAGAGAGCCACGAACACCGCCAGGACGAGGACGATTGCGGCCACGTTGGCCGCCGCGAGGTCGGCGTCGGCGAGGTCGGAGATCGGTCCGGCCAGGAATAGCAGGCCGAGGATCTGCCCGAGGCGGCGGGCGACGGGGCTCGCCGTTCGGCCCCACGGCTCGAAGGCGGTTCTCATGCCGTCATCGTGCCGGATGGCACGCTCGTCACATCGACGGCCGCTCCTGGTCGCGCCGGTACGCCCGCGCCGCCAGCAGCCGGCACCGACGCTCCAGGCCGCGACGACCAGCCACCCGGTCCAGCCCCATCCGTCTCCGCCCAGCCCGACGTGCGCGGCCTGGACGAGCCAGTACGACGGCAGGGCCTGGGCGATCACGTGCAGCGCGCCGCCGGTAATCGGGAACCACACGCCGCCCAGCAGCCCGAGCAGCGCGGTGGTGCCGCCGATCGCCGGCCCGATCGAGTCCGCCGAGAGCAGGAGCCCGAGCAGGATTCCGAGTGCGGCGAACGGCACGAGGCCGAGCAGCAGGAGCGCCGTCATCGCCACCCAGTGGGCGGCCGCGAGCCGCACGCCGAGCATGGCCCCGGCGATGTAGAGCAGGGCGATCGTCCCGACGGCGGTCGAGTACGCGGTCAGCAGCTTGATCCGGAAGTAGCTACGAGTGGAGAGAGGCGTCAGCCGCAGCTGCCGGTTCCAGCCCGCCGACCGCTCGGTCGCGATGCGGCCGCCGATCGCCAGCACCGAGTTCATCGCCCCGAAGGCGGCCAGGCTGGCCATGAAGTACACGGGCGCCGAGATGCCGGTGCCGCCGAGGTCGGTCTCGTGCCGGTTGGGCGCGGCGATCAGGAAGTAGAGAACGAGCGGGAACCCGAACGAGAAGATCACGAACCGACGGTTGCGGAACGTGCGTACGAGCTCGTACCGAGCATAGGTCGTCTGCTTCATCGCTCCTCCTCTCCGTTGTCCGCGGTCAGCTGCAGGAAGGCGTCCTCGAGGCCGGCGCCCTGGATCTCGATGTCGCGCGCTTCCGGGTGCTCGGCGAGGAGCGCCCGGATGGCGCCGTCCGAGTCGGTGCACACGAGCACGATCGACTCGCCGCGCCGCTCGACCCGCGTCACGCCGGGGATGCGCTCGAGCGACTCGAGCGGAACGCCGGGCAGCGTCGCCCTGATCGTCCTTGTGCCGACCATCGACTTGATCTCCGTCGGAGGCCCGTCCGCGACCACCTGGCCGCGTGAGATCAGCACGGCCCGGTCGGCGTAGCTGTCGGCCTCCTCGAGGTAGTGGGTCGCGAACAGGATCGTGCGCCCCTGCGCGGCCAGGTCGCGCGCGGCCGTCCAGAAGCGGTGCCGGGCCTCGACGTCCATGCCCGCCGTCGGCTCGTCGAGCACGAGCAACTCGGGATCGCTGACGAGCGCGACGGCGAAGCGGGTGCGCTGCCGCTCGCCGCCGCTCAGCTTCTCGGTGCGGCGATCGGCGATCTCGACGGCCCCCGCGAGTTCGAGGGCCTCGTCCACGGCGAGCGGCGCAGGGTAGAGCGCCGCCATCATCGTCGCCAGTTCGCGCACCGTGAGGTCGCGGAGCAGCCCGCCCGACTGCAGCATCACGCCGACGCGGCCGCGGGCGACCGCCTCCTCCGGCGTGCCGCCGAAAAGCGCCGCGGAGCCGGCGTCGGCGCGCTGCAAGCCGAGCAGGATGTCGATCGTCGTCGACTTGCCGGCGCCGTTCGGGCCGAGCAGCGCGACGGTCTCCCCGGACGCGACGGCCACGTCGACGCCGCGGACGGCCTCCACGGTCACGCCCGACGTCCGGAACGACTTGCGCAGGCCGCGCAGGTCGATCGAGGGCGCGGATGCCCTCTCCGTGTCGTGCTCCAGGGTCATCGTCATCGGTGCTCCGTTCTCCCGTTGTTTCCCTGCCACGTCCGGTATAGCCGCCAGCCCACGCGGACTGCGACGAGCGAGGCGACGATGATCAGCGTGATCGTCACGAGACCCCCCTTTGTTCGACGAACGAAACTCCATGCCGTCCATCTTCCGGACCGGCGGGTTGCTCGGGTAGGGGCGGCCGTCACCACTTGGGCATGACATCCGTCACACGTCGCTCCGCCGGAGGTTTGGGGCCGACTCTGCTGGGTACTGGGTCGGCATCGAGGCGAGGAGAGCCAAGATGACTGCATCTCTTCCGACACGTGCCCCCACAGCCCACTTCGATGCCGCAGTCGAGTGGCACGGCGAGATCGCGTTCGTCACGGTGGAGGGAGCGCTGGACTTCTACTCCGCCCGCGAGGCTCGGAAGTTGCTGTGCGATGTGCTCGAACACGAGCCGCTAGCGTTGCTCGTCGACGCGCGCGACGCGTTCGTGGACTCGTCCGGGATCGGCGTCCTCGTCCATGCCGCGCAGCGGGCTCGACAGGAACGTCGGCACTTCCAGCTCAGGTGCCACGAACGCCTCGCGGCGGTGCTGCGCCTGCACCGGCTGGACGAGCTTCTGGGCGTCGGCAAGGCCGTCCCGTCCGCGCGACCCCCTCGACCAGCACGTCTATCTGATGGACGCCGACGGAAGCGACACGCGCCGCGTCACGACCGGATCCGCCCGGGAAGAAGCACCGACCCGGCAGCCCTGATCTAGCCGGCGCTCGTGTCGATCGTCGAGACGACCGAGCGCAGTGGGATGGCCTAAGATGCGCCGTTCCCTACGAGGAGGTCCGCACCATGTGGGCTAGCGTTCGCCGGTACGAGAACAACCCCGAGCTTGCGGAGCTTCTGGCCGCACGCGGCGAGGAGATCAAGGCCCTGATCTCCCCGGTGCCGGGATTCGTCTCCTACTACCTGATCCACGACGGCAGCGACACGGTGTCCATCACCGTCGCGCAGGAGCAGGCCGGCGTCGACCGGTCGAACGAGATCGCGGCGGAGTGGCTGGCCGAGCACGCCGCCGACGTGCCCTCGTCGCCGCCCCACATCACCGAGGGCGAGGTGCTCGTCACGACCTCCGGCTGACGGCGCCGCTTCGCCTGGCTCTGGGAGCCAGGCGGGGATGCCGCCGGCAGGAATCGGACTTGCGCACTCGGTTCTACTCAGCAGGCGTCGCAGCAGCCCTGGCCTCGCCAGCTCGCACGCCCTTCCTTGAGCGCGACGGCGGCGATGACGAGGGCGGCGGCGGGGTCAGCCCACCACCAGCCAGCGAGGGCGTTGGCGCCGAGCCCGAGCAGAAGCGCGATCGAGAGGTACGCGCATAGCTGCGTCTGTGAGGATTCCTTCACGGCGGCGGCGAGTGGAGCTGGTTGCCGATCCGTCGCTTGGCGCGGGCGAGCAGCGGCATCGTCAAGGCTGTGAAGGCCGCGAGACCGATCCCGACCCAGCTTGGTTGGGGGTGGTCCTGAGCAATCAACGTGCGGATTGCCTCGACGGCAACGTAGGCCGCGAGCAAGAAGAAGCTGGCGGCGATCAGTTCCTGGGCGCGCCGCTCGGCATCGTGTGAGCCTCGGCGGTTGCCGGTGAAGAGCCAAAGTACGACGCCGCCGGCGAGCGCCTCGATCAGGCTGTCGGCGCCGAAGCCGATCAGCGCGATCGAGCCGGCAGCGAGGCCAGCGACTCGGCGCCCTGATCGCCGGTGTCCGCGTCGACGCTGCCTCGCCACGGGCGACGATCCTGATCGTCGCCGCACTCACCGGCGCCGGCGGACTGCTCGCTCTGGGCACCTCCTGGCGGCCGCGCCCGGCACTTCAACCCACCCCAGCCCGTTAGAAGCTGGAAACCAAGGGCTGGAAACCAAAGTAACCGAAGGGTGGAAGACGAGAGGAGGCGAGATGGCTGTTGACGTCGACGTCGATGTCGAGCTGCTGAAGAGCGAGATCAAGAAGACCTATGCCCGCGTGTCCGAGCAGCCGCGCGACGAGTTCATCTTCCCGACCGGGCGCGCCTGGGCCGAGGATCTCGGCTACCCGCCGGAACTCGCGAACGTGCCCGAGTCGGCCGTGGAGTCGTTCGCCGGTGTCGCCAATCCGTTCTCGCTCGGGCGGCTCGGAGCCGGCGAGCATGTGCTCGACCTCGGCTCCGGCGCCGGCACCGACTCCCTGGTCGCAGCGCAGATGGTCGGTGAGCACGGCCGCGTGATCGGCATCGACATGACAGCCCAGATGCTGGAGAAGGCGCGAGCGGCAGCGGCGGAGATGGGGGCCACGAACGTCGAGTTCGTCGAGAGCGAGGCCGAGCAGCTGCCGTTCCCGGATGCTTCCTTCGATGTCGTCATCTCCAACGGGGTGATTGACCTGATCCCCGACAAGGAGGCCGTCTTTGAGCAGTTGTTCCGCGTGCTCGTGCCCGGCGGGCGAATGCAGATCGCCGATGTGACGATCCAGCACCCGGTCAGCGCGGAAGGCCGGCGCAACATCGACCTCTGGACCGGCTGAATTGCCGGAGCGCTGCTGGAAGCAGCGTACGCCAGGTTCCTCGAGCGCCACGGATTCGAACGAATCGAGACCGGGCAGCTCGTCGACACCTACGCTCGCTCGAAGTTCGAGGACACCCGACGGAAGGCGCAGAAGTTCGGCGCCCGCGGCACCACCCTCGAGGCATACAAGCCGGAGGTCGGCTGATGAGCCGCGTGATCGACCCTGAAGGTGCTCACCTCGCCGCCCTCCACCCCCTCGGCGACTTCCGCGGTCAGCGCGTCCTCGAGCTGGGCTGCGGCGACGGGCGGCTCACGGTCGGCGCTGCAGCCGACGCCGAGAGCGTGCTCGCCTTTGATCCTGACGCCGAGTCGGTCGAGCGAGCACGCCAGTTGTTACCGGCTGAACTCGAGCAACGGGTCAGCTACCAGGTCGCCTCCGGCAAGGAGATCGAGTTCGAGCCCGGTTCGTTCGATCTCGCGCTGTTCTCCTGGTCACTCTGATGAGTCAAACCCGAGGACGTCGTGCACGTCCTGCGCAACATGGTGACGGCGGTTCGCTCGGGCGGCACGCTACTCGACTTGCAGGTGATCAGACCCAACCCCCGCGTCGAGGTCGCGGACCAGCTCTTCTGCGAGGTCGACGGCGAGCCGTTGTTTCGCCGGGCTGACGCTGCCGTCGGTGCTATCGACGCCCTTGTCCACCGCGGGCGGTTGATCGAGCACGCAGTCGATGATCACGACGTGCGCACGCACTACGCAGACGGGGCCGAACTGGTCGACGACTTCCACGACAAGGAGCGGCGACTACCGGAGGAGGCGATACCCCGACTGCTAACGGTCGCTCAGCCCTGCGTCGTGCGCGAGCGCTGCCAATGATCTATGGAGCCTCTCGGCGACGCCGCCGGCGACCTCTTCCCCCGGCGCGCCGCTCATATACTCCTCGAGCCCGGGGCTGATGCTCTGGCTCGGCTGGAGCTCGCACTCGCGGTCGCCGCGACCGATCTTCCCGCACGGCGCGCCTTGCGGCTGACGGTGCGAGACGTCCTCGCGCGCGCGTGCCGCTGCGCGGTGCTAGGCGCCCTCGCGGTCGGCGCGCTCGACGGCGCGGGCGAGCTCGACGCGCGAGGAGACGCCGATCTTGCGGAAGATGTTGCGCAGGTGCGTCTCGACCGTCTTCTGGCTGAGGAACAGCTCGGCGGCGATCTCCGGGTTGGTCTTGCGGTCGACGACGAGCCGTGCGAGCTGGAGCTCGCGCTCGGTCAGCGACTCGATGCCCGTGCCGTCGTGCTTGCCCGGCCGCGTGCGCCGGTGGATGCGATGGCCGAGCTTTCGCAGCTCCCGTTCGGCCTCGTCGCGGTAGCGGAGCGCGCCGCGTGTCTCGAAGTCGCGCGGCCGCGTGCTGCAGCTCCGCGGCGGCGCGGTCACGGTCGCCGGCCTGGGCGAGAGCGCGGCCCGCGAGCGATGCGCGACAGCGCCGCCTCGACCGGCGCTCCGGCCTCGTCGGCGAGCGGCGGCCGACGCGAGCGCCTGCTCGGCGGCACGGGCGGCGTCGCCGGCGTGCGAGCTCGACGGCCGCCGCCGCTCGGTCGGCCCAGGCGGCGGCCATCGGTAGCTGCACGGCCGAGGCCCAGGCCTCCGCGCAGCGGCTGCACGCTCGGCCTCCGTCGCCGTCGCCGAGCGCGAGCCAGCCCGCGGTCAGCACCTCGAGGTACCGCGCTCTCGGGCTGCCGGCGATGAGCACCAGCTCCTCGCCGCCGGCGGCGTCGAGGAGCAGCTCGACCGCACGTTCCGGCTGTCCTGTCTCGAGCAGGGCGGCGGCGAGGTCGGCGGCCGCCTCGGCCGAGTGGAAGCTCTCGCCGGCGTCCTGGCTGAGGTCGACGCTCTCCTGCGCGGTGGCGAGCGCGAGCTCCACGTCCCCGCCCGCAGCGCCGCGGAGGAGCGGCTGGAGAGGCTCCACGACGAGCGCGTGCGTGTTGCCCAGCAGCCGCGCCGCCTCGATGCCGCCGTCGAGCAGCTCGGCGGCCTCGGCCAGCTTGCCGCGCTGGCGCCAGAGCCCGCCCAGCGTCTGGACCAGGACGAGGAAGAGCTCTCCCTGGCCGGTGGCGCGCGCAACGGCCAGTGCGCGGTTGGCGTGCGCGTCGCCCTCGGCGTAGCGGTCGAGGTAGAGCTCCACGCCGGCGAGCCAGGCCGCGGCCTCGAGGTGGCGCGCGAGCTCGTCGTCCGACAGGGAATCGACGAGCGCCGTCGGCCTCCGAACGGTGCGGCCTCGGCTCGGTCGGGCTCGCCCGTCATCGAGTCCGCGAGCGCGAGCTCGGCGAGAGCCGCCGCGGTCAGCGGCGCGTCTCCGAGCGCTCGCGCGGCGCTCACCGCGCGCTCGGCCCACTCGTGCATCGCCTCGTATCTCGCGCGCCAGAGCGCGTTCAGGGCGAGCTCGATCATGAGCGCCACGGCCTCGGGCGAGCCCTGGTCGGGAAGGCTCTCGAGCGCGCTCGCGAGGCGCGCATTCGGCTTGCTCGTGCTGCCCGAGAAGGCTCTCCACTCCGGCGCAGGCGCGGGCGAGCCTGGCACGCAGCGCGTGGGCGTCGTCGGGCACGAGCGCGAGCGCCTCCAGCAGCGCGCGTGGCTGTCGGCGAAGCGGCCGGCCGCCGTCAGCGCGCCGGCGCGGGCGAAGAGAAGCTCGACTCGCTCCTCCGCCGGCGCGGTCTGCGGGCAGCAGGCGCAGGGCCTCTGCGAACCAGTGCGCGGCGCTCGCCGGCGCGAGCCGGAGCGGCTTCCTCGCCGGCCTCGCGCAGGACGGCGACCGCGTCGAGGTCGCCCTCGCGCGCCGAGCGCTCGACGTGGTGGGCCGCGCCGCGGCCGACGTCGCCCCGCGCGCCGCGAGCGCCTCGGCGCAGCGCTCGTGCGCGCCGAGGCGCCAGCCGCCGGCCGTGGCCTCGTAGACCGCGCGGCGCACGAGCGGGTGCCGGAAGCGGAAGCGCCGGGGCACGTCGGTGGTGCGGACGAGATCGAGCTGCAGCAGCTCGTCGACTGCGTCCATCACGCTGGCCTCGGGCAGTCGCGGCCGCGGCCGCCGCCAGCTCGGGCTCGAACGGGTCGCCCGCCACCGCCGCTCCTTCCAGCACGCGGCGTGCCGGGTCGGACAGCAGCGCGAGCTCCTCGGTCAGCGCGGCGGCGACGGCGGACGGAACCCCGATCGCCGGCCAGCGACGTCTCGTCGTGCGCGGCCGACGCCGCCGGCGCGGTCGAGCGACCGCGCGAGCTGCTCGAGGTAGAAGGGGTTGCCGCCGCTCTCCTCGTAGAGGACCGTCGCGTCGGCGCGGTCGACCGAGTCGCCGAGCAGCTCTCGAGCCTCCTCGGCGCTGAGCGCGCCGAGCTCGATGCGGGTCAGCGCCCCGCGCGGTGCGCCCGCTCGAGCGCGGCGGAGAGCCGCTCGGGCACCTGGCGCGGGCGGACGGCCAGCGCCATGAGCACCGGCGCGGCCGGCGGCCGGCGCAGGAGCGCGCCGAGCAGCTCGACCGACGCCGGGTCGGCCCAGTGGAGGTCGTCGAGCACGAGCACGAGCGGCTGCGCCGACGGCGAGCCGCTCGAGCAGCGCGCGCACGGCGCGGTGGCTGCGGTAGCGCTCGTGCTGGAGCGCCACCTCACGGCCGGCCGCGAGCGCCGTCAGCGACGGGAGGACGTGCGCGAGCTCGGTCCGGACGTCGTCGTCGAGCGCGTCGAGGCGGCTCCGGGTCGAAGCCCTCGCACGTACTCGTCGAGCGCGTCGACGAAGACCGAGAACGGCAGGTCGCGCTCGAGCTCCGACGCCGAGCCCGAGAGGACGAGCTGCCCGCGGGCGTCCGCGCGAGCGGCGAGCTCGGCCAGCAGCCGCGTCTTGCCGATGCCCGGCTCGCCCGACCAGCTCGATCGCCGCCGAGCGGCCCCGATCGAGCTCGTCGAGGAGCGCTGCTCGAGCAGGCTCGAGCTCGTCGGCGCGCCCGACGAGGTGCTCGGTGTGCAGGGCCACTTCCTTCCGGCGAGGATAAATCAGGGTCGCCGGATCGCAAATCAGGGTGCGGAGATCAGGGTGACCGCCCTGATGTCGGCGCGGCCGGCGAGCGGCAAGCTCGACCGCATGACCCGTTACCTGCTCCACCACCGCCACGAGCCGCACGAGTGCGGCGTCGTGTTCGCCTCCTTCAAGGGGCACGAGAGCCCGCTTCGCCACCGCCCGACGCTCGCCTCGTGCCGCTCCGGCGGGCACGCGATCTGGTGGACGGTCGAGGCGGCGAGCCGAGACGGACGCGCTCGCGCTGCTGCCCTCCTACGTCGCCGAGCGCACGACCGTCAGCGCGCGTCAGCGAGGTGCAGATCCCATGACCGGCAGGCACGCGCAGCTATGAGCCCCACGACATCCGACGACCCGCGAGCTCGCTGCTCGCGAGAGCAACGGCGTCTCACGTGCTGCTGCTCTGGCACCCGCACGAGAACGCCGTGACCGTCTCCGTCGAGGACGCCACGCCGGCGAGTCGCTTCGAGCTCGCGGTCGCTCCCGACCACGCCCTCGACGCCTTCTACCACCCCTTCGCCTACGCGCGCCTGAAAGGAGAACGCCATGTCCCGCAACACCGACAAGAGCACCGCGCAACCTGGCCGCCCGCATGGGCCGCTGGAGCGCCGCCCACTGGAAGACCGCGACGTTCGGCTGGCTCGCCTTCGTCGTCGTCGCCTTCGCCCTCGGCGGCATGGTCGGGACGAAGAACATCGATCCGAACACCGCCGGGCCCGGGCCAGTCGGGCCGCATGGACAAGATCCTCGACGCCGGCTTCAAGCAGCCCGCCGGCGAGAGCGTCCTGATCCAGAGCCGCTCGCCTGCGTCGGCGAGCCCGCCTTCAACGCCGCGATCGCGCGACGTCGTCGCCCGCGTCTCGAAGGTCGCGGCCGTGCAGAACGTCCGCTCGAGCCCGGCACGGGCCAGATCTCGAAGGACGGGCACTCCGCGCTGGTCGAGTTCGACATCCGCGGCGACAAGGACAAGGCGGCCGACAAGATCGGCCCCGTCCTCGACAGCGTCGCCGCTGCGCAGCGGGCCCACCCGGGCTTCTTCATCGGCGAGTTCGGCGACGCGAGCGCGCCGAAGGGCGTCGACACGGCGTTCGGCAACGATCTGGCAAGGCCGGGCTGCTCTCGCTCCCGATCACGCTGATCATCCTCGCTGCTCACCTTCGGCGCGCTCGTCGCGGCCGGCATCCCGCTGCTGCTCGGGCCTGACCGCCGTGTTCGCGACCTTCGGCCTGATCGCGCTGCCGAGCCACCTCCTGCCGGTCGCGCAGGAGGCCTCCGCGATGGTGCTGCTGATCGGGCTCGCGGTCGGCGTCGACTACTCGATGTTCTACTTGAAGCGCGAGCGGCAGGAACGCGCCGCCGGCCGCAGCAAGCGAGCGGCGCTCGCGGCCGCCGCGGCGACCTCGGGCCGCTCGGTGCTCATCTCCGGCCTGACGGTGATGGTCGCGATGGCCGGGATGTTCCTGACCGGCGACCAGACCTTCGCCTCGCTCGGCGTTCGCGACGATGCTCGTCGTCGCGGTCGCGGTGCTCGGCTCGCTGACCGTCCTGCCGGCGCTGCTCTCGAGGCTCGGCGACAAGGTCGACCGGCTGCGCGTCCCGTTCGTCGGCCGGCGTCCGCCGCGACGACGGCGAAGGCCGCGATCTGGGGCGCGATCGTCGACCGCGTCCTGCGCCGGCCGGTGCTGTCGGCGGTGCTCGCCGCCGGCCTGCTGCTGGCGCTCGCCGCGCCGGCGCTGCAGCTGCGGCTGGCGCACGCAGGGGCCGGACTCGTTCCCGCAGTCGCTCGCCGGTCATCAAGACCTACAAGCGGATGCAGCAGGCGTTCCCCGGCACGGCGCTGCCGGCGAACGTCGTCGTCAAGGCGCCGAACGTGAACGCGCCCGCCGTGCGCGACGGCGATCGCGCAGCTCGAGCGGCGGGCGCTCGCGAGCGGTCGCATGCACGAGCCGATCACGGTCGACGTGAACAAGGACGGCACGGTCGCGAACATCACCGATCCCGATCGCCGGGAACGGAACCGACGCCGCCTCGAACGCCGCGCTCCACCTGCTGCGCGACGACGATCGTCCCGCAGACGGTCGGCGCGCTCCCGAACACGGAGGCCGGCGTCACCGGGCTGACCGCCGAGTGGCAGGACATCGCCGACCAGCTGAAGTCGAAGCTGCCCGCTCGTGGTCGCCTTCGTGCTCCTGCTCGCGTTCGCGCTGATGCTGTTCGCGTTCCGCTCGATCGTGATCGCGGTCAAGGCGATCGTGCTCAACCTGCTCTCGGTCGCCGCCGCCTACGGCGTGCTCGTGCTCGTCTTCCAGCACGGCGTCGGCAAGGGCCTGATCGGCGTTCAGCTCCGACGGCCGGGATCGAGCCCGTCGTGCCGCTGCTCCTGTTCGTGATCCTGTTCGGCCTCTCGATGGACTACCACGTCTTCATCATCAGCCGGATCCGCGAGACGTTCGACCGCGGCGCGAGCATGGACGAGGCGATCGCGCACGGGATCAAGTCCACCGCCGGCGTCGTCACCAGCGCCGCGATCGTCATGGTCTGCGTGTTCTCGATCTTCGCCACGCTCTCGATGCTCGTTCTTCAAGCAGTTCGGCGTCGGGCTCGCGGCGGCGATCCTGATCGACGCCACCATCGTCCGCGCCGTGCTCCTGCCGGCGACGATGAAGCTGCTCGGCGACTGGAACTGGTACCTGCCGCAGGTGGCTCGAGTGGCTGCCGCGGCTGGAGCGCGACGAGCCCGAGCCCGTCCGGAGCCGGAGCCCGAGCCGGCGCCGCGGCCCGGCGCGTCGAGCGGAAGCGCGCCTTCACCCCGGCCCGCATCATCGGCCTCGTGCTGATCGGCGTCGCTCGGCGCTCGGGCTCGCGCTACCTCCGCTCGCGTCCGGCGAGCAACGCGGTCTCCGTGCCGGCCGGGGCGAAGGCCGGCGACCTGACCCTGCATCCGTGCCAGCTACGACACGGAGAAGGGCAGCTACGCCGCCGACTGCGGCACGCTCGTCGTCCCCGAGAACCGGGCCGACCCGCAGTCGCGGCTGATCGCGCGTGCCGGTGACCCGGATCCGGGCGCGCTCGGCGCACCCCGCGGAGCCGATCTTCCGCCTCGAGGGCGGCCCCGGCATCACGAACATGGAGTTCCCGAAGGCGAGCCGGTTCGCCGACAACCACGACGTCGTCCTCGTCGGCTACCGCGGCATCGACGGCTCCGTCCGGCTCGACTGCCCGGAGGTCGAGTCGGCGCTCGAAGCACTCGACCGACGTCCTCGGCGAGAAGTCCTTCGCGCGCGTACGCCGACGGCGTTCCGGGCCTGCGCAGCTCGGCTGCAGCAGGACGGCGTCGATCTCGCCGGCTACAGGATGCCGCAGCAGGTCGACGACCTCGAGGCGGCGCGCAAGGCGCTCGGCTACGGCCGCATCGACCTCGCTGAGCGAGAGCGCCGGCACGCGCCTGGCGCTGATCTACTCCTGGCGCTACCCGCAGAGCATCCACCGGTCGGTGCTGATCGGGGTCAACCCGCCGGCCACTT